>CAWIAN010000001.1:0-25019 GCA_963834135.1 uncultured Acidobacteriaceae bacterium
TGTCGGGTCGGAGGAGGCGCGCTTAGTTGCCTTCGCGCTAACCTCCGTCCGCCGCTCATCGGTAGGGTCGGGGACTGGCGCGCCGGTTTAGGCCCAAGTTTGTGTTCCCTGTTGGCTCGCTCTTTCGTCTGCGAGTGTCACACCATCTCGGCCGTGCCACGTTTCCAGCCCCCGCCTCGTCGAACGCAGCATGCGGATTTCCCGCACTGCGCTCTCCTGTTTGCTTCGCCTCAAGGCTTATGGGGCCTATCCTGCCGGAGCGGCTTTCGGCGCTGGTCGAACCCCACTCGGCAGCCATCGAACAGCTTCAGAGTTTGGTACAGCCACCCCCTACTCCACCGCGGCCAGCCGAAGCCCTGTCGGCTCCGGGCTAATCCCCAGAACTTCCAGGACGTCTCAGCCTTCGCCTTGACGTATATTCTCCGCCTCAGGTCTTGCAAATCGATGGACGCCTTTGTCATCTCGTCCTTGCCTTCCTTGTGGTCGGAGACGTTACAAACAGCAGGGCTCCTTCGCTCCACGGGCATTACCCCGCCTCAACGCTGTCGGGTCGGAGGAGGCGCGCTTAGTTGCCTTCGCGCTAACCTCCGTCCGCCGCTCAAACTGGACGTGCAGTTTTCCCGCATCCAGCTTTCATGAATGGGCTTTCACGGTCTGAAGAGACGGTATCAGTGAGACGAGGCAGACCAGCTTGAACTCCTCTCCGCGCAGCCGTTTCGTGGGATAGTGCTTCCAGCCTGAGTTCCTCCATCGCTTCGCGCGATGCGACCAGAGCCTTCGGACAATCCATCCATCGAGCTGGTGAAAGAGCTTCCTGACATGGGAGCGACAGAAGTAGTTTCCCCATCCTCGGATGATCGGATTGATCGTGTTGATCAATTCCCCCATTCGTAGAGGCACGCGCCTCTTCGTCAGGGCCCTGATCTGGTCTTTGAATCGGTCCACTGCCTTCTGCGCGGGAATGGCGTAGAGATTCTGTCGGTTCAGCTTGGATTTAATCCGATCGCGGGACAACTTGAACTGCCTTGTTCCGCGTTTGATTTTAAATCCCAGAAACTCGAAGCCGTGCGCGACATGCACAATCCGGGTCTTGTCCCGGTTGAGCGTGACGCCGAGTTCTTCGAGTATCTTTTCCGCCCGAGCCAAAGCATGCTCTGCTTCCGCTCGGGTTCGACAGGTCACGACCCAGTCATCCGCCCACCGTGTGAGTTGATACCCTTGCCGCCTCATCTCCTTGTCGAAGGGAGTGAGAAGGATATTGCTCAGCAGCGGCGAGATGACCCCGCCCTGCGGGGTTCCCCGTGGAGTTGCATACTGGCGACCCTCCTCTTGGTAGCCCGCCGTGAGCGTTTGCTGAATGAGCTTCAGCACTCGGCCATCGGCGACTTGCTTCCCGATAAGAGCCATGAGCTTTTCGTGGTCCACGGACCCAAAATAGTCTTTTAGATCCGCGTCGACGATCCACTCGTTTCCAGCCTCCACTTCGCGCCAAATCTTGCTCAGGGCGTCGGCCGTCTTGCGACCCTTCCGATACCCAAAGCTGCTCGGATCGAAGACTTCCTCAAAGATCGGCTCCAGACGGTTGACCATAGCCTGTTGGCACACGCGGTCGTAGACCGAGGGAATGCCTAACGGCCTCGTCTTCCCCGGAGCTCCTCTTTTCGGTATCTCTATCCGTCGCACGGGTTGCGGTTGATAGGTTCCGTCTCGAAGCTCTCGATGCAGCCTGTCTAGATTGATCTCCAGATGGGCCTCGAAATCTTCGATACTTATTCCATCTGTGCCGCCACTCCCCCGATTGGCTCGAACGCGCTCCCACGCAAGCTTCAAGTTCGTGCGTGAGTAGACTTTGTCCACCAGTGAGTGGACCTTCCGCTTCAGACCTTCGAGGACGAGATGGTCCGACAGTCTCCTGGGCGCGTGTCGTTCGGGTTTTTCACATAGGGAACTTTCCATCTGCACGCTCCTTTCTCATCTGTCTCGACCGATCCTGTCCCGAACCCTCCACGAACGTCCTTCCCCGGATCACTCACGATCCGCCGTCTCCGGTCACGCGAGTTATTCGTCTCGCGCTTCAGGTACTATTACGTTCTCCGACTCCTGCATGAGCATCGGTTCCCATTTCGCTTTCGCTTATAGGGTCGCCTACCCGGCTTGCAGCCGGGACGCATGCAGGTCTCCTGGGGTCACACGTGAATCTTCCGTATCGTGCCGCCAGCAAACACCTTGGTGCGATGGGTGAATGAGAAACGCCTTCGCCCCCATAGTGCGGGCTCGACCTTGCCCCATCTTTGGCCGACCTGTTCGTCTTCGGGGTGGCCCCCATTGACTACAGCCCGATACTTCTCCTCATGCCCTTCGGATTCCAGATCGCTCCGGACACCCTGCCCTCCGGGACTCGTGCAACCGGCTCCAGGTCCGCCTTGGCTGTGTCCGGCTTTCGCCTTCGTGCCCGTTTAGGCTTCTCCATACCGCCCTGCTTTCCCGGCCAGCGAGGCATTACCCCCGCTTTCGGATACGGCGCTCCTCATCCGAGCGCCGAGGGGACTTCAACCCCCATGACTCACACGCTGCCCAGCACACACTACGAACCCATCCGTCACCCTCTCGCCTTCGATCGACTTCCCGGTTGAGCCGGTTATACGATCGACCTTGCTCCGGCGATTTCGCGCCGGGACGAGAAGGGCTTCTCCAGTTGCTCGGCATGTCCTTGCCACCGTGCTGTCGCTTCCACCCCGCCGAAGTGAAGGAGCCGCGTCGGTCAGATTTCGGCTCCCCCATGCCGCCTTCGCCCTCCGGTTGAGGACTCGGCCTTCGGGGCTACGCACTTTCGAGGCCACTTTCGCGTTCACTGTCGTTACGGCCCGGTGACTCGTCGTCTTCCCGAGGGAGACGTTGTCGATAGGCTTCAGAGTTTTGGTTTCCCGCCACCCTGCTATCCAAACTACGGGGCTCCTGACTCTTACCCCGGCAGGCCTTTCTCCTGCTGAACATGCCAGCCTTCGCTGGACACACAACTGGACATGCAGATTTCCCGCATCCGGCTTTCATGAATGGGCTTTCACGGTCTGAAGAGACGGTATCAGTGAGACGAGGCAGACCAGCTTGAACTCCTCTCCGCGCAGCCGTTTCGTGGGATAGTGCTTCCAGCCTGAGTTCCTCCATCGCTTCGCGCGATGCGACCAGAGCCTTCGGACAATCCATCCATCGAGCTGGTGAAAGAGCTTCCTGACATGGGAGCGACAGAAGTAGTTTCCCCATCCTCGGATGATCGGATTGATCGTGTTGATCAATTCCCCCATTCGTAGAGGCACGCGCCTCTTCGTCAGGGCCCTGATCTGGTCTTTGAATCGGTCCACTGCCTTCTGCGCGGGAATGGCGTAGAGATTCTGTCGGTTCAGCTTGGATTTAATCCGATCGCGGGACAACTTGAACTGCCTTGTTCCGCGTTTGATTTTAAATCCCAGAAACTCGAAGCCGTGCGCGACATGCACAATCCGGGTCTTGTCCCGGTTGAGCGTGACGCCGAGTTCTTCGAGTATCTTTTCCGCCCGAGCCAAAGCATGCTCTGCTTCCGCTCGGGTTCGACAGGTCACGACCCAGTCATCCGCCCACCGTGTGAGTTGATACCCTTGCCGCCTCATCTCCTTGTCGAAGGGAGTGAGAAGGATATTGCTCAGCAGCGGCGAGATGACCCCGCCCTGCGGGGTTCCCCGTGGAGTTGCATACTGGCGACCCTCCTCTTGGTAGCCCGCCGTGAGCGTTTGCTGAATGAGCTTCAGCACTCGGCCATCGGCGACTTGCTTCCCGATAAGAGCCATGAGCTTTTCGTGGTCCACGGACCCAAAATAGTCTTTTAGATCCGCGTCGACGATCCACTCGTTTCCAGCCTCCACTTCGCGCCAAATCTTGCTCAGGGCGTCGGCCGTCTTGCGACCCTTCCGATACCCAAAGCTGCTCGGATCGAAGACTTCCTCAAAGATCGGCTCCAGACGGTTGACCATAGCCTGTTGGCACACGCGGTCGTAGACCGAGGGAATGCCTAACGGCCTCGTCTTCCCCGGAGCTCCTCTTTTCGGTATCTCTATCCGTCGCACGGGTTGCGGTTGATAGGTTCCGTCTCGAAGCTCTCGATGCAGCCTGTCTAGATTGATCTCCAGATGGGCCTCGAAATCTTCGATACTTATTCCATCTGTGCCGCCACTCCCCCGATTGGCTCGAACGCGCTCCCACGCAAGCTTCAAGTTCGTGCGTGAGTAGACTTTGTCCACCAGTGAGTGGACCTTCCGCTTCAGACCTTCGAGGACGAGATGGTCCGACAGTCTCCTGGGCGCGTGTCGTTCGGGTTTTTCACATAGGGAACTTTCCATCTGCACGCTCCTTTCTCATCTGTCTCGACCGATCCTGTCCCGAACCCTCCACGAACGTCCTTCCCCGGATCACTCACGATCCGCCGTCTCCGGTCACGCGAGTTATTCGTCTCGCGCTTCAGGTACTATTACGTTCTCCGACTCCTGCATGAGCATCGGTTCCCATTTCGCTTTCGCTTATAGGGTCGCCTACCCGGCTTGCAGCCGGGACGCATGCAGGTCTCCTGGGGTCACACGTGAATCTTCCGTATCGTGCCGCCAGCAAACACCTTGGTGCGATGGGTGAATGAGAAACGCCTTCGCCCCCATAGTGCGGGCTCGACCTTGCCCCATCTTTGGCCGACCTGTTCGTCTTCGGGGTGGCCCCCATTGACTACAGCCCGATACTTCTCCTCATGCCCTTCGGATTCCAGATCGCTCCGGACACCCTGCCCTCCGGGACTCGTGCAACCGGCTCCAGGTCCGCCTTGGCTGTGTCCGGCTTTCGCCTTCGTGCCCGTTTAGGCTTCTCCATACCGCCCTGCTTTCCCGGCCAGCGAGGCATTACCCCCGCTTTCGGATACGGCGCTCCTCATCCGAGCGCCGAGGGGACTTCAACCCCCATGACTCACACGCTGCCCAGCACACACTACGAACCTCTCCGCCACCCCACGGCGCCCGGCCTATCCCTCGCGGGCGTCCGGTTGATCATCCCTGACCACGCTGTGGGGCTTCCCGTGTTGCGTACGCTTTCCTTGTGTACGTGCCGCCGCCAGTACCCCGGTGCAGCGACTGGGCGTCGTCTTCGCTCATCTCGCCCAGCCGTAACAGCCTTCCCCGAAGTTGCAGTCGGGTCGGCCTGCACATCGACCTTTTCGGAGCTTGCTCGGCGTTCACCTCAAGTTGCGGCCCGCACATTCGCGCCGTCACCTATATGTGACCAGCTACACCGAAGGCTTCAGCCATTTCGTCACCTCCATGACTGCTCCGGTTGCTTCCGGCTGGAGCGTTCGCCGGGTGGGATTTGCACCCACTGGAAAGCGCCGCCTTCTCACGGCGCACGCAAATAGCGGTCGTTCCGCGACTCCGCTTTGGGCGGTAAAATCATCTCCAAAACAACTTCAACGTTCAGCGCCATCTCGCATTCCGCTGCGCGCTCAATGTCCTCAGAGACGAGGCGTTCGAGACGCGGCGCCCGAATTGGGGTTCGAATTTTCACGTGGTAAACTAAGTTCGTGTTACGATGCCCGTCAGTTTCCGACTTGGACCAAATCGGCAGCGCTGCGAACATAGTTGTTAGGCCGGCGACGGCCCTTGATGCGGACCCGTGGGACGGGCGATCAAACGCGACGGCGGGAGGCTGACATGGCGCGCATCGAGCGGGTCGAGTTGCGGTTGATCGACATCCCGCCAAAAGTCAAACGCACCGACGCAATTCAGAGCTTCGTGTCGCAGGAAACGCCGATCGTGACTGTGACCGACAGCGACGGCGCCGCTGGGACTGGCTACAGCTACACCATCGGCACCGGCGGTTCGTCGGTCATGCGCCTGCTGTCGGATCACCTTGCGCCGAGGCTGATCGGCAAGGACGCCGAACGGGTCGAGGCGATCTGGCGCAAACTCGAGTTTGCGACCCATGCGACCACCGTCGGCGCGATCTCGTCGCTCGCGATGGGGGCGATCGACACCGCGCTCTGGGACCTGCGCGCCAAGCGGCGGCAATTGCCGCTCTTCGGGTCGGTGTTGTTGGCGGGGTCGTCGCCGGCGAAGCGGTAGAGATTCGAGCCGCTTCCCGCCGAGCCGCTGGGATCGGTACTTAAGAAGTCGCCGGTGAGCGTGGAGTACCAGCGGGCGTTGTCGTAGTAGAGGAACGATGCGCCGCTAAGCTGCGTCGCGGGGTCTTGCAGCATGCCTTGGAAGCCGAAGAGGCTGGCCGAACTGCTGCCGGTGATGACGTTGCCGTAGGAGTCGTAAACGGCATGGCCGTCGCTCGTTCCGCTGGTAGCCACCACGTCCTGAACGCTGCCATTGGAGTCCGTGAGCAGCCAACTCACGTTGCCGCTGGCGTCCTCCTGTCCCAGCGGCGCGGTCTGGTTGCCGCTGGCGTCGGGCAGATATCGCTCGTTGATGGCGGTGCCGCTGGTCACATTCTCCACCAGTAAAAGCTGCGAGCCATTATACACATAGCGGTAGTCGGTCTGCGCTGCCGCCGGCGTTGTCCGTCTCGGCGATCCGCTCGCCGGAGGCGTCGTAGGTGTAATTGATCGTGGTGCCGGAGTTGGTCAACTGGGTTAGCTCATTTTCATCGTTCCACTGATACGTGTACGTAACGCCGGAATTGCTTTGCTCGGTGCGGTTAGCGTGGTGATGACGTGTTGGAGAAACAGCACTTGGGTTGCGCCGGTTTTGTACGCGAAATTGGTTTGCGCCTCCTTGCCCTCTTTGCCGCCAAAGGGCGGATTGGTAACGATCACGTCGTAGAGACCGGGGGCGTCGCGGAAAAGGCCGCCGTAGGTTTCGCCGCCGGTGAGCGTATTGCCGTGCCAGAGGTGGGGATCGTCGATACCGTGCAGGATCAAATTGGCCAGGGCGATTGGGAAGATCAGGTTTTCTTTCTCGCGGCCGAAGAATGTGAGCTGCTTAAGGAGGTCGATCTTTTCGGCGGTCATTTTGCTGCCCGCCTGCTCGCGCATGAATTCATACCCCTGGGCCAGGAATCCACCGGTGCCGCAGCAAGGGTCGTAAACGGTTTCGCCGATTCTAGGGGCGATCGTCTGGATGATGGCCTTAATGATCTGCCGGGGCGTGAAGAACTGCCCGCCGTCGTTCCCTTTTTCTCCCATCTTTAGCAGTAACCCCTCGTAGACCTGGGAGAGCGTAAAGACGTGGGTAGGATCGACGTTCTCCCCGCTGATTTCATGCACCTTGTCCAGCACGTCCAGCAGATTGCGTTCGGTGTCGATGTGGACGCGCTCGATGTCGGCCATAATCTCGCCGATGACCTTTTGCCGCGGCGTGGCGTTGGGCCGGTCGCGGAGTTCCCGCAGGTTCCGCAGCAAATCATCGTTGACGAACGCCTTGAATGCGCCAGCGCGCCGTCCTGCAATTGTTTTCGCTTCCTACCATCCGGCGCGGCCCAATCCTGCCAGCGATAAGGCGCGTGAAGAGATGGGGAAAAAGCCGCCCCCACCGCCGCCGACTCCGCCGCTTCGCGGGTCGGCCGCTTTATGCCCGCTGCCAGGCGACGTGACTATTCCATTTCAATAGCCCAACTGGCGGTGCGCCTGCCGCTGATGCTCGTGCGCCGGTTGGATTGGTGGAACGCTGCCACAGCGAAGCGCGGTACCCGATCCGCACTAACAGCCTTGATTGCGCTAATGATTCGTGCCATAACGCGATTTTCGGGGAGGCCAAGGCTTTAGCTTCGGCGGCCACGAGAATTACGGCATCCGTATGGCGACGACGATCTCGGTTTCTCCTCGTGGATGGCTGATTGTGGGCTCTGCGGCGGATGCCGAAGCCTCATCAGATGATTCTCGCTTGGAAAAAATCGGCAGAGTATTCGCAAAAGGCCAGTCGAAGGGTTTGCTGCACTTGGCGACGTGCCAATTGCAGTCGAACTTGCCGCCAGCGTTCGCTTTTGCGAGAGATTTTGCCTGCCTTTACCTCACACGGCTGTGCCACACACCGGAGATTGAGGAAGCATCAGGGTCGCCGTCCGTCGTATGCGCCAAGCACGGAGGAATTGGGGGCAATAGCGCTGGCGGCGCCTCCAATGCGAGGGTTGGAATATCTCGATGCCGACGGTCTAGCGTCGTGGTGGTCGGATTTGGATGAATTAGTGTGCGCAGGAGGTTGGAGCCACCGGTCTTGGCGTGAAAGAGTATCTTCACGGACTGAACCCGCTTTGGCGTACGGTCGGGCGCGTGACGTTTCACCTGGCTGAAAACAAGCGTGACCCGGAAGAACCGTTTGCCTTCCTGGCGACCTATGCCACCAAGCTTTCAGCACAGGGTCGGTGCAGCATTTACCGCTTGGGCGGGCACTGCAGGAATACGCTGGTGCAAACAGCCGATCGGCGTTGCTGTCACTGTTGCAACCCCTTCAGCGGGCGGCTGAGCGGAGTGCCTGGGTGAAGGAATTGGTCGATTCGGGCGATGTATATCATCCTCTTGCATGGACGCCACGGGACGCGTACCGCTTTCTGCAAGGCATTCCTGAGCTGGAGGAAAGCGGCCTGATTGTACGTGTTCCCGACTGGTGGAAGGCCGCTCGCCCGCCGCGTCCGGTGGTTAGCGTCAAGGTGGGCGAGCGTGCCAAATCCAAGCTCGGAGCGAACGCGCTTTCTGGATTTTTCCGTCGGCGTCACTCTGGATGGCCAGCGGCTGGCGGAGGATGAATTGCAGGCCATTCTCGAATCCGCCGGCGGCCTGATCTCGCTTCGCGGCAAATGGATAGAGGTGGACCGAGAAAGGCTGGCCGAGGCGTTGAAGCACTGGAAGAAAGTGGAACGCGAGGCCCTTGGCGGGGGCATCTCATATTTCGAAGGGATGCGGCTCCTGGCTGGCGCGAACATGGAGGGTGATGCCGCCCTGGAAATTCCTGCGGTAGCCAAGGAATGGGTGGGCATCTCTGCCGGAAAAGAACTGGAGCGGACACTTGGCGAGTTGCGGGAACCAGCGGGCGGGCGGGACTTCGCCGTGCCGGGCCTGCGAGGGGAGCTTCGGCCGTACCAGCAGATCGGCGTCCGTTGGCTGCGGTTTTTGACCCGCCTGGGTTTGGGGGCTTGCTTGGCGGACGACATGGGATTGGGCAAGACCATTCAGGTCATTGCGCTGCTCTTGGACCGCAAATCTGATTGTGCGCCGGCCGGCCGGCCGAGTCTCCTGGTGGTTCCGGCGTCGTTGATTGCCAATTGGAAATCGGAATTGCCGTGCGCTTTGGGCCGTCGTTATCCGCTCTGATTGCGCCACCCTTCGGAAATGAATGGAGAGACAGAAAAGGCTGTGGAGGCATCCAATCACGATCTGGTCATCACGACATATACGATGCTGGCGCGGCTGGATTGGCTGAGCCAGCGTCAGTGGCATCTTGTCATTCTGGATGAGGCGCAGGCGATCAAGAATTCCGGCACGCGCCAATCCAGAGCGGTGAAGGAACTGCGCGCCTCCGGCCGCATCGCGCTGACCGGTACGCCGGTGGAGAACCGGCTATCTGACCTGTGGTCATTGTTCGACTTTCTCAATCCCGGCCTGCTCGGCGAGGCCAAGGCGTTTGGTCGATTCGTCAAGCAACTGGCTATCGGCGGGCCTCACCCTTTCGGCCCGCTGCGTTCCCTCGTGCAGCCTTACATTCTTCGGCGGCTCAAGACCGACAAGAAGATCCTTAGCGATTTGCCGCAGAAAACGGAAGTCAACGCCTTCTGCGGACTGAGTAAACGGCAAGCGGCGTTGTATGGGCAATCCGTCCGGGAGCTAGCGGATGCGATCGAGCAGGCGGACGGCATTCAGCGGCGGGGGATCGTGCTGGCGTATCTCATGCGGCTCAAGCAAATCTGCAATCACCCTTCGCAACTGACCGGTGACGGCGGCTATGAAGTCAAGCATAGCGGGAAATTCAAGCGGCTTGCCGAAATCTGCGAGGAACTGGCCCAACGGCAGGAGAGGGCGCTGATCTTCACGCAGTTTCGTGAAATTACTACTCCGCTGGCGGACTTTCTCGCAGGCGTGTTCGGGCGGCCGGGATTGGTGCTGCACGGTCAGACGGCCGTTAGTAGACGGAGCGGGCTTGTGGAAACCTTCCAGAGCGACGACGGCCCGCCGTTTTTTATTCTCTCGCTGAAAGCCGGCGGGACGGGCTTGAACTTAACGGCCGCTTCGCATGTCATCCATTTTGACCGCTGGTGGAATCCGGCTGTAGAAAATCAAGCCACCGACCGCGCTTTCCGCATCGGCCAGAAACGCAATGTGCTGGTTCACAAATTCATCTGTCGCGGTACGGTGGAAGATAAAATTGATGCGCTAATCGCGCAGAAATCCGGCCTGTCGTGCGATCTCCTGGAGGGTGGCGGGGAAGCGATGCTGACGGAAATGAGCAATCACCAGTTGCTGCGATTCGTCGCGTAGATATCAATAAGGCGATGGAGGAGTAAAAGCAAATTTCATCTTCGTTTCCGCCGCGATAATATCCGACTGATTTTTTCAGTTCCTCCATCACCTCATAAACAATCGGGCAAGTGAATGTCCGGCTGATCATCCCCATCATTCGGGACGCGAAATCAGAGTCGTATAGGTACGGATATCCTTTGAGCTTCTAAATTTACCACTTTCCAATGCGTCTAACCTTTGGCATAATTCGTGAAGTCGAGCCAAGCTGTCAAGGAGGACACCATGGCCAAGCTTCTTGTCACGGACGAACTGTGGGAGTTGATCGAGCCACTCATTCCCAAACGCACACCCAGCCCCAAGGGCGGGCAGCCAGCGGTGGACGATCGCGTCTGTCTGACCGGCATTCTCTTCGTGCTCAAAACCGGCATCCCCTGGGAAGATTTTCCCCACGAGATGGGCTGCTGCGGCATGACCCTCTGGAACCGCCTGCGCGACTGGCACGAAGCCGGTGTCTGGCAAAAACTCCACGAACTGCTGCTGGCCAAACTCCGCGCCGAGGAACAAATCGACTTCTCGCGTGTGATCGTGGACTCCTCGTCCGTGCGCGGTGCACGGAGGAAAAAAACGGGGAAAAGCCCGGTGGACCGGCGAAAACGCGGCTCCAAGCATCACCTGGTCGTCGATGCCGGCGGCATCCCGCTGGCCACCACGCTCACGGCGGCCAATCGTCATGACGTGACGCAATTGATCCCGCTGGTCGATGCGATCCCGCCGATCGCGGGCAAGCCGGGCGCACCGCTGCGGAAACCGGAGGAAGTGATGGGCGACCGAGGCTACGATTCCGACCCGCACCGAATGGAGTTGTCCGGCCGCGACATTCCCACGGCCATCGCGCGTCGGCGAACGCCGCACGGCAGCGGGTTGGGGGTATTTCGGTACGTGGTGGAGCAGTCGATCGCGTTGTTGCATCAGTTCCGCCGATTGCGAACGCGATTCGACAAACGCGACGACATCCACGAGGCCTTCATGAGCCTGGGTTGCTCGGTCATTTGCTGGCGGCGGTTCAATCATGGGTATTTTTAGAAGCTCTTAGCAATCGGCGGGGCGGTCTTCGTATATGCTGCACCGGTTGTCCTTCAGAAACGGGCATGGCGTCGTCCGCGTTTGCCAGGGGTTCTCGCTGCCAGTTTCGGCTTTTTCCAAATGTATTTTAATGAATTGCTGGCTCTCGAATCCAAATCGTCGCGCCAACCGGTCTACGTCTTCTTCACTGAAGGTCGGCTTCATTTTCTTGCAGCAGTTGGCACACGTCGTGCAGTCGATTCCCGCCCAAAGTCGGTTGGTCAGCTCAAAGACCCGGTCATCCAGTTTGCCGGCACCCAGTTCAAAGTCACGCTTCAAGAACTGACGGAATTTCCAGTTCTCATCCTCTTGTTCGCCTGCCAAGACGCGCAGCTTGATCGGATCAACGGCCATGTGACGTTAAGATGCAGTTTCTTCTGTGCAGACGCAAGCTAAAGTCTTGCATTCTAATTCATGCCAGCCGATATTGTGGGCGTACCGACCTCCATCGACCACGCAGCAAGGAGGCGTCCATGTGGTGGCAATCTAAGCCCTATGTTTCGGTGGCTCAGCGACGGGCTAACGCGCTCCGCGAAGTGAAGAAGCTGGCCAAGAGAGGGCAAAGGGCATCGCCGGTTGAGATTGCAGGGCGAATCATTGCTTCAACCTTCTGGGGCAAGGCTTGGTGCGATAATCTGCAATCTTACAGTGATTTCAGCAACCGCCTTCCGCGCGGCCGCACCTATGTCCGCAACGGCTCGGTAGTGGACTTGCAAATCGAGCCGGGAAAAGTCACGTCGCTGGTGAGCGGCTCCGAGCTCTATCATATCACGATCAAGGTGAAGCCGCTGGCGAGCGGCTGTTGGAAGACCCTGAAATCACAATGCGGTGGGCAAATCGGCTCACTGGTTGAGCTTTTGCAAGGGAAGTTATCCAAGGGCGTCATGGAAATCGTAACCCGGCGGGACGAGGGCATGTTCCCCGCGCCGGCCGAGATCGAAATGTCCTGCTCGTGCCCTGACTGGGCCGGCATGTGCAAGCACGTGGCGGCCACGCTTTATGGCGTGGGCAACAGGTTGGACCATCAGCCGGAGTTGCTCTTCAAACTCCGGCAAGTGGATCACCTGGAACTAATCGCTCAGGCTGCCAGCCCAATCACCAAATCGAAGGCTGCCAAGAAAAAGACGATCGCCCCGGATCAATTGGCTGACGTGTTTGGGATCGAATTGGAGCAAGCGGTCGGGACTAACGTGGTTTCGGCAATTGCGAAATCGGCGGCTCGCGCAAAAGTCGCACAGGCACGTCAGACATTCGGTCGCTCGATGCGGCGTCGCCGGAAGGAAGCGGAACGCGCGGGCATTAGGCTCATCCGTACCAAATCCGTACTAAATCGTTGAAAAACAACGCAAATCATGTAAACTGTGTGAATCATAAGGCTCATTTCTGCAAGGATTTGGGCGTTGGTACGGTGCCTCCGGAACCGAAGGTCGGCCGTTGAAAATCATTTCCTGAGTAAGAGCATCGGTGCGAAGTGCCGACCGACCTGTCTGGGAACTACCGCAATGCGTGCCCATCCTATCGCACGCTGCTGAGTCGCTTTGGCGTTGACGAAAACACTTACGCGTCTATGCCTGACGCGTCGTGGCGAACGTAGCTCTCCTTAACAGGCGCTTAATATACAGTTTTCTGCGCCCGTAATTGACGGCGGACCGACCGCTCGGTAGCCTCATTTTGCGCGGATCGGCCGGGGAATCGCCGGATCGCATAGACGCATAGACCGAGACGCCGTCATACGGGAGGTGTGAAATGGAAAGGGTGCAAGAGGGAAACGGGCGCTGGCGTAGATTTTACGCAAAACTCAAAGCCGTTTCGTGTCGCATCGCCGCTCCGCCGAAGTGGCGCCTATGGCACGCCGAACCCCTTGAAAATCGAGTCCTTCTCAGCAGTCAGCCGTTCATTTCCGGGCCCGACTATGCCGCCCAAGAGTCGTCGTACACCCTCAACCTCAACGTCAACGGCGTCGCAGTAAGCTATTGGCTCATTAACTGGGGCGACGGGACTAGCCCTGCCACTGCCTATACATTTACCGTGGTCGCTGTGGACGAGCTCGGCAACACTTCGGCGGCAAGCTTACCTTGGTCTGCCATGACACAGATCGAGGAAGAGTCTCCCAGCACTCCTTTGAACCTATCCGGAGGCACTACTTACACCACGGCCAGCCTGCAGTGGAACGCTTCCACTGATAACATCGGTGTCTCAGGGTACGTGGTTTTCCAAAACGGGACGCTAATTGGCACCACGACGAACACCTATTACACGGCGGTTGGGCTTACGCCCGGGACGACCTACCAGTATTCTGTTGCCGCCTTCAACGCCGTAGGCAATGACTCTGACCAAAGCGTGGCGGTGATCTTGACGACAACGCCCACGCCGACCCTCACCGCGAGCACAGTCTCCTCCTCAGAGATTGACTTATCCTGGACAAGCGATCCCAACGCCACGGGTTACAGTCTTGAGGTAAGCGCCGATGCCGGCAGCGATTGGGTGCAGATCGCTACGCCACTTGAGAATCAAACAGTGTTCGACGCGGTGAATCTGGCCGCCAGCACGACATACGAGTTCCAGATCGGAGTGATTTTGGCAAGCGGGCAGATCGTCTTCGGCACTCCCGCAATTGCGCAGACTGTTGATCCGACGCCCACCAATTTAGTCGGTGTGGTCGTGTCCGGCAGCGAAATCGACCTCCGTTGGAGTGACGCCTCTTCCTCGGTCGGTTTCACGGTTCTCGAATCGACGGACGGTGGCGATACCTTTAGCTCCCTCGGCCTAACACCTCCGGGCGTGACAGATTTCGCTGTTCTGGGCCAACTAATTGCCGGAACGTCGTACGAGTTCGAAGTCCAGACACTCAGCGTGGAATCATCAACAATTGATGGGCCGATCACCGTAACGACCCCACAATTGCCCACCGCTCCGGCTAATTTTGTGGTGACGCCAGGCAACGGAAGCTTTAACTTGAATTGGACAAATGAGTCAACCACCGCGACATCATTCATCATTTCACGCAGCGAAAACGGAGGTGCGACTTGGCAACAGATCGCCGCGCTGGCTGGTCCCCACACGAATTCATGGACCGATTTGACGGTCACCGGTCCATCGTCCGAAATCTATTATCAGATCGCAGCGGCGAACGCCATTGGGGTCTCGCCGTACGTGTCCAGCGGGCTCGGCAATTTTATTACGGGGGACCCAATTGCCCCCGCCATTTCATTGAACTGGTCGATAATGACCATTCCATCCGCCGCATCCCAGATAAACATTCAGGATTCGACGGACGGGACTAATTGGACAACGGTAGATACCGAGGCCGTCACGACGCTAAGTGCGACGATTTATCCGCAGCTTGCGTCGAATACCACCTATTATTTGCGCCTCAATGCCGTTGGCTCTGGCTATTCTGGTTACAGCTATGTGCAAACCATTACGACGCCGCTCTTTCCAGCGACCCCGACGGGCCTTTACGCCAGCGTTGTCTCCGGCAATGAAGTTGAACCTTACGTGGAGCGATTCGGCCGGTGATCAGGCTGGATTCAACGTATACCGCAGTGTCGATGGCACCACCTGGATGCAAATCGGAACTACGGGCTCCAATACCTTCGCGGACACATCGGCTGCTGATGACGTAACCTACGAGTACGCGGTGGACGCGGTCAATGCGTCGGAAGTTTCGTCTGCCCTCGACGCCGCGGCCCAGGTCACAACCCCCCTAAACGCGCCTGTGGTGGTGAACGTCGTGCCCGGGGAACGCCCAGAGGGCGAGTTTTTTACTATACGTTGGACGTTAAACTCAGTTTCTGCGACGAACGTAAGTATACAGTGTTCCTCCGATTCTGATCCGCAATGGACCAATCTTTGGACTAACCTGTCGCCCTACGATAGTCCCTATACCCTCGACTATACCTCAAACTATAATATTCCTCAAGATTGCTATTTTCGCATGCAATCATTCGATGCTTCGAATAATGCTTCCGCCTACTCAAACGTCTTTGCCCTCCATGTTCCTGGCAATCCACCAGTCGCAAATAACGTGTACGTTCCCATGCCCTACGGTACTACCGTTTCAGGTCTCCTCTCAGTCGGCGACCTACATACTACAAACCTTTCTGCCGTACTCGCCTCACCGCCCTCTGAGGGTACGGTGAGCCTCTCATCCGGCGGCTCATTTACGTATACCGCCGGCTCTGGATTCGACGGAACCGATAGCTTTACCTATTATGTCACAGACGGGTACCAGGATAGCAATATAGCAACAGTGGACATTTCTTCGATTCCACCAACGGCCGCCAACTCTGCGGGTATTGCAATTAACGTCGCCGTCAATTTGCAGGGAAGCACATCCTACACTTGGAATGGTGGCGGTCTAACAGTGTATCCCGGCCTTGGAATCCCATTCACGCCTAGATTGTTTTCACAATATTACATTGTCCAACAACCATCCGTGGGTTCCGTGAGCTTGAATCCTACTAACGGAGGGTTTACCTACAACGGTCCTTCAACTATTCAGAGCACCTATTTCACCTACATAGCCAGCACAACTAACGGTACTGGCGGAGCTGAATTCTGGAGTAGCGTTGGCGAAGTGTTTCTCACGAACCTCCCCGGGAACAGCTACCTTGCAGGCACTCCTTATGTATCGGTTTTCTCCGACACGACATTTGATTTGTCAGCAGCACAGATGAGATCGATTGACACTTCCGGGCTTTCCCTTTATTCACAACCGGCACACGGCGTCATCCAAATGGACACCTCAGATATTGGGTTTACCTACACCCCGCAACCTGGCTTCGTTGGACCCGATGCGGCGATCTTTTTATATCCTAATGTTCAGCCAGCCGGCTACTCAGCTGAGTACTTGGTTATGATCTTTGACGTAACTCCCTTCGGCGCACCACCAAACGCCCCAACCGACCTTGCGACCACGGCCCTGGACGGAGGATTTGCTATGGCGGGCGCGGAGGAGCCAGGATACACATATGCGCCGCCACAGGTGTTAACGTCCAATAACCCTGACGATTTTGTGATTCTTACTGATGACAAACTGTACACGGAAGACCCCTCAGGCCAACTGGACAATATGGACTACAACACGTCACTAATCGAAACAGGCCAACTGGTGCCTATTTATGAGGATGAGGAGTATGCAACGATTCTCTTGCAACCGATGCCACAGTCTAATGCTGATACCGACGCACCCTCGGATATCACTGACGGAGAATTGACGCTGACGGTATCTCAGCCGGCCGATGTACGTTTATACTATAATGGATACGTACTTACGTTACCTCAAACACTTAATGTGGCCGATCCGACCGGACCACTTGCGCCGCTGGTTGCCGGGGCAATGTATGGGGACCCTGACTGGGCATTACCAGTTGAGATTGAGGGGATTCACAGTGATCCCGACCTCTCTATCATCGAAACCTACACCGATATGCACGGGCACTCGGTGAGTCAGGTTTTTCATATGGCAATCGCGAGTGTATCGTTCTCGGATTCGACTGGAGCGGCAATCAATGGCGCCATGTTGCCGTCGGAGGAGGAGATGGTTGCCGCTGCCGCAGGGGCCGCGGCCGATGGCACGTTAAGTCAAGTGCTGGCGCAGCAATTTGAAGCGGACTATGAGAATGACGAGTTTACTACGGTCATAGACGGCTTGCCGGCTTCCGCAATTGAGTCGTTTACCATAGGTGGCGTCGCGATCCCAGTGAGTTCGGGGCTCGAATCTAACTCCGCGGAGACGAACGAATCTGCTTTAACGGAGCCTCAGGACCTGAATTTGACCACCGCAGAGGAAAACACGCTGACCGACGAAACTGGGGACGCAATCGTACCCCAATATGGGACAATCCAAATTACCACCGCGAATAACATTCTGACGCTCATGCTACCCACATACCAATACTCGGACGAAAGCGGCCCAACGGATTTTGCAGCGACGCCGAGCAGCGGGCAAAATCCGCCGCCAGAGGATTTCTTTTTTGATGGTAC
Organism: uncultured Acidobacteriaceae bacterium; assembly: GCA_963834135.1. Taxonomy (GTDB): domain Bacteria; phylum Acidobacteriota; class Terriglobia; order Terriglobales; family Acidobacteriaceae; genus Bog-257. The sequence continues at coordinate 17,567 of CAWIAN010000001.1, forward strand.
GGATAACGACGCGAGCACGCAGCCACCCGATAAGGATACGAACGTCTTTCTCCTGTATCATGACGACAGTACGCCAAATGCGGATAAGCACTACTACTTTGGCGTTGGCACGGAGACTGCTGAGGATTCCCTTGGTGACGGCGCCGCGAATGGTTACGGCGCAGCCGCGATTGTGCAGCAAGTGCTCTCAGGACTTTAGAGCTTCTAAATTTACCACTTTCCAATGCGTCTAACCTTTGGCATAATTCGTGAAGTCGAGCCAAGCTGTCAAGGAGGACACCATGGCCAAGCTTCTTGTCACGGACGAACTGTGGGAGTTGATCGAGCCACTCATTCCCAAACGCACACCCAGCCCCAAGGGCGGGCAGCCAGCGGTGGACGATCGCGTCTGTCTGACCGGCATTCTCTTCGTGCTCAAAACCGGCATCCCCTGGGAAGATTTTCCCCACGAGATGGGCTGCTGCGGCATGACCCTCTGGAACCGCCTGCGCGACTGGCACGAAGCCGGTGTCTGGCAAAAACTCCACGAACTGCTGCTGGCCAAACTCCGCGCCGAGGAACAAATCGACTTCTCGCGTGTGATCGTGGACTCCTCGTCCGTGCGCGCGGTGCACGGAGGAAAAAAACGGGGAAAAGCCCGGTGGACCGGCGAAAACGCGGCTCCAAGCATCACCTGGTCGTCGATGCCGGCGGCATCCCGCTGGCCACCACGCTCACGGCGGCCAATCGTCATGACGTGACGCAATTGATCCCGCTGGTCGATGCGATCCCGCCGATCGCGGGCAAGCCGGGCGCGCCGCTGCGGAAACCGGAGGAAGTGATGGGCGACCGAGGCTACGATTCCGACCCGCACCGAATGGAGTTGTCCGGCCGCGACATTCCCACGGCCATCGCGCGTCGGCGAACGCCGCACGGCAGCGGGTTGGGGGTATTTCGGTACGTGGTGGAGCAGTCGATCGCGTTGTTGCATCAGTTCCGCCGATTGCGAACGCGATTCGACAAACGCGACGACATCCACGAGGCCTTCATGAGCCTGGGTTGCTCGGTCATTTGCTGGCGGCGGTTCAATCATGGGTATTTTTAGAAGCTCTTAATAACGCCGTCGAAAATGGCGGCGCGAGGGTGATCGACGTCGTAGGATTCAGCCGCGGTGCCTCGGAAGTATTGGAATTTTTGAATCTGATCGCACAGGAACTCAATGCACCCGCCAACGGTACTGTTGTGAGCGATATCTGAACCGCACTACCCCGCCGGCGGTGGATTTCGCTGCGCCGACTGGTCCGGCAGCCAGTCGGCCAACTCGCTCGTCGCCGCCGTCGGCAGGTTCGCCAGTAACTGCGTCAGGTACAATTGTGGATTCACGCCGTGCCGCCGGCACGTGCTCGTCAGGCTGCTCAGGATCGCCGCCGTCACGCCGCCGCGTTCGTTGCCGACGAACAGGCTGTTCTTCCGGTTCAGCACCACCCGCTTCATCTCACGCTCGCTCACATTATTATCGTGAGCGATATCTGAACCGCACTACCCCGCCGGCGGTGGATTTCGCTGCGCCCACTGGTCCGGCAGCCAGTCGGCCAACTCGCTCGTCGCCGCCGTCGGCAGGTTCGCCAGTAACTGCGTCAGGTACAATTGTGGATTCACGCCGTGCCGCCGGCACGTGCTCGTCAGGCTGCTCAGGATCGCCGCCGTCACGCCGCCGCGTTCGTTGCCGACGAACAGGCTGTTCTTCCGGTTCAGCACCACCCGCTTCATCTCACGCTCGCTCACATTATTATCGATCGGCACCGAGCCGTCGCCGGCGAACACGTTCAGTTCAATCCACTGGTTCAACGCGTACGCCGCCGCCTGGGCCATCGGATGCTTGGGCAGCAATGAATCCTTCCACGCCAGCAGCTTGTCCTTCAGCGCCGACAGAATCGGGACCGATTCCTTCTGCCGCAACGCCAGGCGCGCCCCGACTTCCAACGGCCTGCCCTGTTCTTCGACGGCGTACAGCCGCTTGATCCAACCGACCGCCTCGGCCGCGATGGAAGGCTGCGTCTTCTCGGCGTCCACGAACTTCCGCCGCGCGTGCGCCCAGCAGCCGGCCCGGGTGATCTCGTTGCCGACCACCACGCCGTCGTAGCCGCCGTAAGCATCCGCCAATAATGTCTGTTTGTAATCGCCCAGGAACTTCACCGGCCCGTCGCGTGAGCGGCTGAGCGTGAAGTCGAACACGTTGTACGGATTGGCTTCGTCGCCGACATAGACCCACATCCGGGCCTGCTTCGTTTTCTCCGGCGCGAGCATCGGCATCACCGTGTCGTCCGTGCAGACGACGTGACTTTGCAGCACACGCCGCACCATCAGGCCGTACAGCGGCCGCATCAGATCGGCCGCGTCGCCGCACCAGACGCTCTGCGTCGCGCGGTCGATCTCAAATCCATTCCGCTCAAAAATGTTTTGCAATCGGTACAGCGGCAGATAATCGGCGTATTTGCTGGTGATGACATACGCCAACAGGCCGGGTCCGGCCATGCCTTTGTCGATCGGCTGGCTCGGCTTGGCCGCTAACTCGATGCGGGGGTTCTCGGCGTTGTGCTCGCAGTGCTTACAGGCATACTTGATCCGCACATGCTCGATCCGCTCGAACGACGCGGGGATGTATTCGATCTGCCAGCTCGATTCCTCGCCGATCTTCTCCCGTGCTTTGCCGCAGCAGGGACAGGGCTTTTCATTCTCGGCCAGGTCATGGACCTGGCGCGTCACCGGCAGGTGATCGAAAGCCGCCAGGCTGCGCCGGCCGCGGCGAACCTGACGAACGGTTTTGACCTCTGCCTCGGGAACGCCGGCCGGCACATCACCCTGATTCACCGGCCGCGATTCCAGGTCGCAGGCAAACTCCAGAAGCAATTGGGCCACGTCGCCGATTTGTTGCAGCCGGTCGGCGCGCGGGCCGTAGTACAGCTTCTTCAGGCGAAGTAGTTCCACTTCGATGCGAAGCTTGGCGACGTGAAGCTCGTCGCGCTCACGCTGGAGGTCCGCGTGTTCTTGCTGAAGGTCGGCGATGCGCGCTTCGCGTTCACGGATGCGCGCTTCGCGCTCACGGAGCAGCGTCTTGAGCAACGTGGAGTCATCGGGGAGATCGGCGATCACCGAGGCATCATCCATGACGATGCTAATACGCGCCAGCCGCCGAATTGTTCTTCACGCCGGGATTTTTTTGGGAGAAAATCTTTTTACGCGTTTGATGCTGCGCAGATCGATGCCGTCCAGCAGCATCGCCAGCTCGCTGGCCCGCAATTCCACGCTCCGGGCATCCCCGTCGATTCGCGGCAGCTTGAAGACGCCTTCCTCCAAACGTTTGTACCACAACGCGTAGCCGTCGCGGTCCCAGTAAAGAATCTTCAGCCGGTCGCCGCCGCGGCCGCGGAAGAGGAACAGGTGATCGTCCATCGGATTCTGATCCGTGACGGCCTGAGCCAGTTCCGCCAGACGATCAAACCCGCAGCGCATGTCCGCCGGCTGCGCCGCCAGCCAGATGCGCGTCGAGGCGGCGCGATCCAGTTCACCCAGGGTCGGCAGACGGATCACGACAACCTCGACAGGCTCGGTGCGGGCAGACGCTCCAGCGTTTGAACCAACTCGATGAGCAGATCGTGATCGAATCCCCGCAGCACGAGGATATGACGGCCGGCAAGGCAAACTTCCATCGCCGGTCCGACCGCGCGTTCCCCGGCAGCGACCTTCACTTCGACGAACGGCGGCGTGGCGGCGGAATCTCGAAGGCGTCGCTTCCAGGCAAAGAACGAAGGCTGGGAGATCCCGTGCTCGCGGCAGTAGGCCGCCACGGTTCGTCCGCTGGCCTGTTGATCGTCGATGAACTGACGCCACTTCTCACCAGCCGGACGGAGGGGTACGCTCATGCACACAGTGTGCCGACCCACCCAAAAAGAAAAAAGATGGGGTTGGCGTAACGCTCACGATAGTTCAGTCCTCGACAGCACCTCCCGCCTCGCGGGAGAGACCGCCGCCAAGCTCGTCGGCAGCCGTCAGTCGCGGATCATGCAATTGTTGCATGACCGAGGCGGCATGACCATCTTTGAAGTGGCGGGCACCCTGCGTGTGTTCGATCATCAGATCAGCGGCCGGTTCAGCGAGTTGGAGCGGCGTGGGAAGATCAGGAAGAGCGGCCAGCGTCGCCGCAAGCCCGACACGACCTGCGAGTGCGAGGTATATGTCCTCTGCGAGGATGCCTCAGACAAAGCCGCGACGCCGCCCCGCGGCGATCTTCTTGGTTATCCGGACACCGTCGTTGTTCCGGGCGAAGGGCCGTTTGATCGTGACGAGCCGCTGGGTGCGATTGATGCGGCGGGCGTTCCGTACGTCCGCCGCGGTCCTGGTTTGCGTGAGACCTGGCGCTTCGCGTTTATGGAGTGCGAGGGATGTGGCCGGCCGGTTCGGGAGTATTTCGAGAATGCCGGCGGCAGCATTGAAAACGGAGTGAGCGTTCCGCGTAAGCGGAGGGTGTTTCGTTGCGGCACCGAGGGTTGCAAGGTCCGCTGGCAAGCCTTGATCGTCAGCGAACCCGGCAAGGCGCCGTTGTTGGCGTTGGTGGCTAAGACGCGCTGAATCGGCAAAACTTGCCGACGATCGCGCGCGTCTGCGCGCGGCGCGCGGCAATGCGAAAACCTGCTATTCATCATAAGTCGCGTGTCCAAAGCGAGTTGTAAATTCCAACGCAGACGCGCGCTTTGCCAACTAGGGGTTGTTTTGGGCCGAAACGGCCCAAAAATGCCAACTACCCCGAAAACGCCCGATTCATCTACCCCGCCGAGCGATTATCCCCCTCCAGTTCGCCTAATCCCGTGCCATCCCCCCTGTCCGGTCACACTGGTGTGGACTTCGCCTTGGCGGCCGCCGGCTTGGTTTCGGTTTTTGGTGAATCCGTTTTCGCCGCGTCCGCCTTTGCCGGCTCGGCCTTGCTCCCCTCGCCTCCAGCGGCTGCCGGACTGCTGTCGCCCTTGGCCGCCTTCTTGTACGCCTCGCTGCGATAATCGGTGATGTAAAACCCGCTCCCCTTAAAGATCAATCCCGCCCCGGTGCCGATCAGCCGCTTAACCTTCATCTTCCCGCATACCGGACACTTGCGGATCGGCGCAGAAGTCATCGACTGAAAATTCTCAAACGCATGCCCGCAAGCCTCGCACTTGTATTCGTAAGTCGGCATGAAGTTAATTCTGAATTATGAATCAGTACTGTCCGGTTAAAAGTCGAACAACGTCAACGAGTTATGATCCTTGCCAACAATAACATCCGAGCGTCGCTGCGAAAAAACCTGAAAGATCAGGGTTTTCTCGAAAAGCGAGAGGCTCAGAACTTGCAGGATTTCTCCCATCGTCGGTTCCAGCTTCAACTCCTTCTTCAGGATGGCCACCAACACGTACACGCTGACTGCTATCCACACTTGCGTCTTGACCGCGTTGGGTGTCGTGCCAAAAAATGCCTTGATCCGCAGATACTGCTTGATCCATTTGAAGAACAGTTCCACTTGCCACCGACGCTTGTACAGCTTGGCGATCGTCGAGGCGGCCAGCGTAAAGTTGTTGGTCAGAAAGATCAGGTGCTTTCCCGATCTTTTGTCGGTGAAGCTCACTCGCCGCAGGGGAACCGGGTAACGCTGCCGGGACTTGGGACCACGCAACCGGATCGTCTGATCGGCCATCACGCCGCGATCCCGGTCGGCAGGTCGGGATTCGATCACGCGAAAGTCCAGGTTTTCCTTGGCGCGGATGACGAAGAAGGCCTGATGGATCGTGAAGCGATGGAGTCTGGCAAAATCGACGAATCCGCGATCCAGGATGTAATACGCGCCCGGCTCGATGACCAACTCGTCCAGCGCGTTGATCTCGTTCAGGGAACCCTCGGAAACGTGGATAAAACAAGGGATATTGCCACGCAGGTCCAGCAGGGTATGGAGCTTGACGGCGCTCTTGCGGCGTCGAAACTGCGCCCAGGGAAAGAGGCTCAGGCACAGATCGATGGTGGTGGTGTCGAAGACGTAAGCGGTGGCCTTGAGCTGCGCCGCCAGCTTCTGGTCGGCATACAGACGCCGAGCTTGGGCGATGAGCACCTTGGCAAAGTCGGCCCAGATGCGCCAGGGACGATTCTCGTTGGCATCGGCCAAAGTGGACCGGGAGACCTTTCCGCGGATGCCGGCGTGGTAGAGTTGAGCCGGAAACGCGCGGAGGCAGGCTTCGATGTCGCGGAGGGACTCGCGGTAGGTCAGTTGGGCAAAGGCCATGACCAGAAATTGGTCCCAGCAGGAGAAGGAGCGAACGCGTCGGTTGCCGTGAAAGCGATCGACGCATTTGTTGAACTCGTAGCGAGGAAGAAAGTCCAGAAGTTGAGCGAAGATGAGTCTGCCGGAATGCATGCCCGGCAGCTTGGCACCGAGGCAAAGCGGCACCAAGGCCGGAAAACCGAGGATCGAAGTTGAAATCGAAAAATCGCAAAATACGTCCTAGTCGCTGTAGATTCCGGCGTCTCCGTGAAATCGCATCATCGTTAACCGGACAGTACTGATTATGAATGCTGAATTCTGAAACAATGCTTCGGCCTCTTCTCCCCTTTTCAGCATTCAGAATTCAGCATTCAAAATTTCCAATATTACTGGCTCACCGCCACGCTCGCCGGCCGCAAAGTACGCCCATGCAGCGCATATCCCTTGGTGAGCAACCGCGTCACCTTCGGCTCGCCGCCCGCTTCTCCGCCTGCGCCCGGCTCATGCATCAAGGCTTCATGCCGCGCCGGATCAAACGGGGCCCCCGGCTCCGGCGCGATCGTCTCCACGTCTTCCTTCTTCAGCACCGCCAGCCACTGGTCGTGCACGAGCTGCAATCCCTTCATAATCGACGCCGCATCCGCCTTGCCCGGATCGACCGACAGGGCCCGCTCAAAATTATCGATCACGGGTATAAGCGCTTTGATCAGCGAGCTGTTGGCATATTGCAAGCGCTGCTCCGCCTCCGCTTCCAGCGCCGCCGCGAGTTTTGAAAATCCGCCGTCAAGCGGGCCAGCCGGTCAAACAGCTCATCCCGCGCCTGCTGCGCATTACGCAAATCTTCCGCCAGGTCCGGCTTGTCCGAGGCGGATTCAGTTTGTTCTTTATGGGCCATATTCAGCCTTTCTCCTCAGCGCCGAAAATCCCCTTGAGCTTTTCCAGGAAGGATTTCCGCGTCTGGTTCAATTGCGCCGCTTCAGTCGCCGCGAATTCACGCAGCAATTGCTTCTGCTTCTCGTTCAGCTTTCGCGGCACTTCGATCACGATCTGCACCATCTCATCTCCCGGCCGCCCGGACCGTAAGTCGGGCAAGCCTTTCCCTTTGAGCTTAAACACCTGCCCATGCTGCGACCCCGCCGGCACGTCCATCGGCTCCGTCGCCTTCAGCAGCAATACGGAACCAGTACAGGACAT
>CAWIAN010000002.1:0-14266 GCA_963834135.1 uncultured Acidobacteriaceae bacterium
AGCCTTTTCAGGGCTGCGCTCTACCAGCTGAGCTACCTGGCCACGGAGAGACGTCTCTGGGGATGGTCGCTGCGACAGCAGTGATTATAGCAACGCGGGAGAGATCACGCCAAACCCGCCGGCCCAAATCACGCGCGTCGTTTCTTCGAAAAGTTTAATCCGCGCTCTCTAAGGACTTGAACCCGCGCTCTTGAAGACCCGCACTCTCAAGGGCTTCAATCCGCGATTGTACCCATCAGCTAATAGCAGAAGATGGTACCGGGATCGGTTCATCCCGGCACCAACCCTTGAGCTGCTCGGCTCGACGCACTAAGTCCTGCCAATCATCCAGAGTGATGTCGGGCCTCGACTCCGTGCAAGGCTACATCGTGTCCGGCGGCACGATATCCACGCGGCGCTGCTGCTGATAGCACTGCTCGTCGGTCCCGTTGCAAACCGGGTACAGTTTGCCCCAGCCGGTCGCGAATTGGATTCGCGATCCGTCTACCCCACTCTTGACCAGATGTTCCTTCACAAACTGCGCGCGCCGGTACGAGAGCACCAGGTTGTAAAAGATGTCGCCGCGAATATCGGCGTAGCCCTGGATCCACAAGGTGGAGTCGGTGTGTTGTGTCAGCCAACTCGCATCGGCCTTCAGGTCGTTGGGATCGACGATGCGGTTATAGATATTGAATGGAAAGTACAGGTCTTTTACATTCTGCAGCAGGTCCTGCGCCTGCGGCGACTTGTTAAACATGGAGCCCGTATTGTTTTCCTGCGCCGCAGAAGTGTTCCCTAGCAGGCACAAGCCGGCCGCCAGGAGAAAAGCGACTACGAAGATCCGAGAGCACCAGCCAGGCACAACCTTTCGCATAACTCCTCCGTTGCTGAAGTCAGAATCGGCATGGAACGCCGTCCCGGCCGGAACCTAGCCGGCCAAGCACACAAGGACACTCGGCAGCATAGATCACGCATGTTACACCACGATGAAAATTGTCCAGCCATGTGCCCGCTGATGCAAATGGCTGCCCGCAATGAAGTTTAGGTTGTCAGCCCTCTTTAATAACGCTCGCCAGGGCTTCCAAGCCGTTGACCGGAAAGCTTATTCGCGGAACTTTCACGTTCTATTCACAGACTTGTAACTTCTGCAACATACGATTTCCGCTGGTTGTCAAACCGCAAAAAATCTAGCAGTAGCGAGAGTGTGCGGCGTCGGCTGTGCCGTAGGAGTTTGTACCGCCCAACAGCTTCCTTTCAGGAGAGAAAATGAAACGTCACTTTGCTCTAGCGCTGTCGGTACTCATTACGACGAGCGTGTTCGCTCAATCCGACCCTCAGGAATCGAAGACCACGACGCGGCACCACGCCGCCTCGGCTTCGAAACGCTCGGATGACGTGAAAGACGCCATCTCGGCACAACAACAACAGATTCAGCAATTGCAGCAGCAGATTGCCGCGCGCGATCAGGCCATTCAGCAACTGCAGCAGCAGGTGACCCAGGCGCTGGAGGCAGCACAGGCGGCGCAAGCAACTGCCAATGCTGCGGTTCCCAAGGCGGAAGACTTGGACAAGCAGTATATCGACCCGCTGCAGCATGACGTCGCCGACCTGAAGACGGTCACCAGCAACACCGCCAACGAGCTGCAAGAGACGCAGAAGCGCGTTGCCGGCCTGGAGAGCCCGCTGGCGATTCACTACAAGGGAATCACCCTTACTCCGGGAGGCTTCACCGCGGCTGAAACGGTGTGGCGTCAGCGCGCTGAAGGGTCCGACATCAACACCAACCTGAACGGCATTCCCTATCCCGGCGCGTCGGCCGCCCACCTGTCTGAGTTTTACGGTTCCGCACGTCAGTCGCGTCTCTCGTTGCTGGCCCAAGGCAAGCTCGAGAACATGAACTTGACCGGCTACGTAGAAACCGACTTTCTCGGGGCCGGCATCACCTCCAACAATAACCAGAGCAACTCCTACGTCATGCGCTTCCGTCAGTTCTGGGGTCAGTCTGCGCTGCACAACGGCTGGACCTTCACTGGCGGCCAGATGTGGAGTTTAATTACCGAGACCAAGGTCGGTTTGGATAACCGCACTGAGGCGACGCCGCTCACCATTGACCCGCAGTACACCGTCGGCTTCAGTTGGGCGCGGCAATACGGTTTCCGCGTCACCAAGAACTTCAACAACAAGATGTGGCTCGGCTTCTCGGTGGAGAACTCGCAGGAAACTTACACTGTCCACGGCAATACCACGGATTCGTTCCTGATTGGCTCGCAAGGCAATGGCGGCGGTTTGTATAACGGTGGTGTCACCGCCTGCTCCTCGAGCCTCACGGGTACCTCGAGCCTCTCAACCTTAGGGGTCACCACAACGTGTACTAACGCTGCGAATTATTCCTTCAACGCGTCGCCCGATTTCGTCGGCAAGTGGGCGGCCCAGGGGTGGGGCGGCCACTACGAAATCTTCGGTATCGCCACGCAATTCCGCGATCGCGTCTTCCCCAATGCGGGTGCATCTACGCCCAGCGCCTTGGGTGCTTACAACTCCAACACCTGGACGGGCGGTGGCGGCGCCAACGCTCGCTGGTCATTGTTTGACAAGCGCGTCGACTTCGGCATTCACGGTTTGGCCGGCAAAGGTCTGGGACGCTACGGGACCGCCGGCTTGTCGGACGCGACCATCACCTCCAGTGGGCAGGTATCCCCGATCAACAGCTATCAGGGCCTGCTGACCTTGGAATATCACTCGCCCCGGTGGGATTGGTACGGCAACGGCGGTGTCGAGTATGACGGCCGCAACCAGTACCTGAATTCCAAGGGTCTTCCGACCATCGGCTACGGTGCGGAGAATCTGTCCAGCTACGGTTGCGGCATCGAGGCGCTGCCCAGCTCCGGACTTACGCAAGGCTTCAACCCCGGCACCCCCAGCAACTGCACCGCCGATACCAAGGACATCTGGGAAGGCACGCTGGGCTTCTGGTACAAGCCTTACAACGGCCCCAAGGGACGTTTGCAGATGGGATTGCAGTATTCCTACCTGACCAAGACGGCTTGGTTTGGCGGCGGCGGCAAGGTGCCGATACCCACGAACGCCAACCCAACCGCCCTCGACAACATGTTCTTCACCTCCTTCCGCTACTACCTGCCGTAAGCAAATCGGGTGACCGGTGCCCCAGGTTCGGCCATGTTTCGGCCTGACCTGGGCCCCGTCGGTCACCCGGATTTTTCCCTAGAAATTCGGCGCTGAATAATTTTCGTAACAAGCTTGTGGTCCGGACATCTCGAACCGTCCGGTGCCCCAGGTTCGGCCATGTTTTCGGCCTAACCTGGGCCCCGTCGGCGCCGAGCATCGTTTTGTTCCTTGGTCATTGCGACTTCATCTCACGCCGAGCATCATCTTCTAGGGAGACCCTATGCGCAAAACCCTGATGTTGACGTTTGTGCTTCTTGGCGCCGCGCTCTGGCTGCAGGCGCAGGAGGGCTATCCCGGACTGGACCGCTTGGCAGCGCCTGTCGATCCGCCCACTGTCCAGGGATGCTTGGTAAACTCCGCCACACATTACTACGTGGTTTGCAAAGACGGTACGGTCACGCGGCTCACCGGCAACACCGCCCGGCTGAGCCGTTATGTGGGGCACGAGATGGAGATTGACGGCAAGCCCACGATAATCACGATAGACACGACGGCAGCCAAGGCGGCATCGACTGCCGAAGAACTGCCTGCCCTTGACGTGAAGAGCGCGAAAGAGCTGGCCAAGACGTGCAGTGCAGCGACACCGTAAAACCAGCGGTGATCGTGCCCCCGCCTCAACCACAGATGGTGAACACTGGGCACGCTGCGGTTGCGACCAGTTCGTAGGCCAGACTGCTGTGCATATGCCGGGCGAAATCCGATGCGTGCTTGACTCCCAGCACGATCAGCCCCATGGCATCGGTTTGAGTGCGCCTCAAAATCTCGTCTTTGGTGGCTCCGTGTTCCAGTTGCGCTCCGGGCATGCACCAGGAGCCATCGGCGCCGGGAAGTTGTTGCTGTACCGCGTCGCAATACTGCACGGCGAGATTGTGGCGGGCTTCTTTGCTGAGCTCGGAACCGTCGGGCAGAAAATGACAGATGTCCAGTCGGGCGTGGAAGTCATGACTGAGGCCTACCGCGTAGGGGGCAGCCGCGGCTGATTCCGGCGAGAAATCGGTGATGTAGAGAATGTATTCGGGGGAAGCGTCGGGTGCGATCCCGCCAGGCGCATGGCGGCCGACGGTAAGCGTGGGACAACCTGCCGACAGGAGCATCGCTTCTGCGTTGGAACCGATGAGCATGTGCTCCAGCCCGCTATAGACTCCGTGCGTTCCCAGCACCAGCAAGTCGGGCTTGGTTTCCTGCACCTGGGCCAGGAGGGTATCCGGCATCCAGCCTTCGACCAGGCTCCAATCTGCTTCCACCCCCACCCGGCGCACCCCGGCAGCGAAGGCCTCCAGGCGCCTTTCGCGACTCAGACGGGAGATACTTGGGCCGTCCAGTGCCTCCTCTTCTATGGCGGCTTGCGGCCGGTGGAAGATATGCATGATCAGCAGGCGGGCCTGATAGTGATGCGCAAATGCCACGGCGTAGTCGAGTGCCAGTCTCGAACTCTGCAGGAAATCGGTGGCAAACAGAATTTTTTTCGCCGGCAAGTAGGAAGTCATGACTTGGCAACCGGGTCTCGCTTTCCATCCATTAGAACGCGTACTGCGCCCATGAGTTTCGGGTAAGATAACGTCACCACACAATTGTCTCGAAACCGTCGGCGTCCGAGAACTGGGGTGACGAAAAGCCAAGAAGCCGTGAGGTAAGAAAGATGAACCGGCGTTCACTTGCGGTGGGAATTTCTGTATTTACCTTCAGCGTGGTCGCAGAGCTGCTCTGCATCCGCGTTTTGCGCGGATCGCTCACCGTCTGGCTCTATCACCCGCACCGCCGGTTGCTTCTCCTCTCCTTGATCGTCGTCAACCTGCTCAATGCTTTAACCGCGATGTACTTCAGCGCGCGCGCTATCCGGGCGCAAATCAATCTGAAGCTGACCGAACAGCGCCACTGGCAAGAGGGCGTGTACTTGAACCATCACCTGCGAAATGCTTTGACGGTGATTCAGAATGCCGCTTTTCTCACCCATGACGCGGAAACCATTCGCCTTTGCGACGATGCTGTGAACCGAATCGTCAACGTGCTCATCAGCACCGAATCGGGGCTCCACGACCCCAGCGAGCGCCTGTTCAGCCGGGGATAACCGGGCTCTCTACAACTCGATTTCGGAGGACTTGCCATGCCAGACGTGCTATTGGTCTTTTTGCTTTCCAGCAGCTTTCTCCTGGCACAAGCAAGCGATAACCCGACGCCCGCGCAGCAAACGCCCGCCGATTCCACGGGACAGGTGACGTTAGAGGGCTGCCTCGACCGCTCTCGTGGCGATTACATTCTGATGCAGACGGATCCCGGTAATGACGTACGAGCTGCGTTCAACAGGCAAGTTGAAGCTACGCCACTACATGGGGCAACAGGTAGAAGTCACCGGCACGAAGTCAGCCTCGCTGAGCACAAGTTCGGACGCCATCGGATTCGGCGGTTCACCGTCACCGGTGACATTGTCGGTGAGGTCCATTAAGACGCTTGCCAAACGATGTACTGCACCCCAGGTTGAAAGATAATCGGAGAGAACGTTTTTGTGAAATCCTCGCGTTGGCTGGTCGTGCTGTGGGAGAATGCCGCCTTTCGCGCGCGTGAGGAGGAAACCATTCGAATTTTTTCCGCCCCAAGATTTGGGTGCAACCGATGACCCCTACCCCACTCATTCGCAATTTTCGAGTGAAGGGGCGATCTTCCCGTTGTACACTGGCCGCAATCCATGCAGCCCCTCAACCTGAAACCCACGCACAAGCTCGTGAAGAACTACTACGAGGTGCTGGGCCAATACGGTCAGCTTGAGATCGATCACGAAGGCGCGGTCAGCAGCGCCTTTCAGAACCTGCTCGCCGGCTGCGGTCATCAGTTCGACCTGACGCTCATAGCCGAGTACCCTTTCCAGCCCTCCAAACTGCACGCCATTCGCATCGACGGCGCGCTGCTCAATCCGTTCAAACTGGCCCACGGTTACTGGGAAGCCAAGGATGAGCACGACGATTTGGACAAGGAGGTCCGCGCCAAGTTCGAACGTGGCTGTTGTTGCGATAATATCTCCGAGAGCATCGTCAGTTGCGACTCTGCAGCGGAGTAGAAAGGGCAAGCTGTACCGATGGTAAATAGGGACAAGCCTGACTTTTGGAAAGCCGACATAGTCCGCTCTGTCAACATGTACAACGACTGGTTTATCAACTTTGCGCCTAAGGCGTTCCGCAACAGTCGCGCAAAGGCAACCCAGAAGGTCGAATCGGCGCTTCGGCTAACCAGAAGTCTGACTCTCCTGCGAGCAGACTTCTTACAGGAGCATCCCCAAATTCTGCCCATTCTGCGGATGTCCACGTGTCCGCCGATCGCACGCGACCGTTTGATTGGATTGGCGGGGGTGCAGCCAAACATCGTCAAGTGTATGGAGATCGATGGCTCCATACCGCGCCGAATGCATGCGACCGCACTGAAGGCGGAACTTGAGAAGATCGTTGCTATCATTATGAGGATGGTCGATCCCGATATCTTTGTATGGCTTATACCGAAGTCGAAGCCAACCAGAATGCAAGTGGCCCGTGCAGCGACCATCGTCGCGGACAGGCTTTGCGGCGCTGTTGCCGATCCAATCATTCGCAATGCGCAGGAGCGGCGGCAACTCGCTTCAATCGGAAAATGGCTCGAACAGCGGGGCTACAGAGCTTCTCCGCAAGGTAAGGCAGTGAAGTTCAGAGAAATGGAACCGGGAACATACGCATTCCGCGTTAATGTGCCGGTTACCCAGGAGGGCGGCAAACAAGTTAACATCCCGATAGATGCGACTATCATGCCGATGTCGGCGAAGCGCGACGACTTCCCGCTCTTGATCGAGGCGAAGTCGGCAGGAGATTTTACCAATACAAACAAGCGGCGAAAAGAGGAGGCCCAGAAGATCAGTCAGTTGAGAACGACTTATGGAAGAGGTACTTGCCTCAACCTGTTTCTCTGCGGATATTTCGATAGCGGCTACTTGGGATACGAAGCAGCCGAAGGCATAGATTGGATATGGGAACACCGAATCGACGACTTGGCGAAACTGGGCCTTTAATGTATGACGGTTGAAGAGGCAAGGACTTCCTTACAAAAGATTCTCGATGAAGGGCGGTCTGCCCAGCTACGAAATCGGCTCGGTCAGTTTGCTACTCCAGGCCTGCTGGCCAGCGACGTAGTGCGCTGCGGCCTTAAGCTACTCGAGGGGCAAACTTCGATACGTTTCCTCGACCCCGCCTTCGGAACGGGCGCATTCTACTCCGCTTTGCTCGCCGAAGGGCCCTCCTTCGCCGCAGCTGTCGGCTTCGAAATCGATCCCCATTACGGCGTCCCCGCTCATGAACTATGGCGCCAGTCGGGCTTACAGCTTACGCTTGGCGACTTCACGAAGGCCGCTCCCCCGGCGCCTGAAGAAGCGTTTAATTTCGTCGTCTGCAATCCGCCCTATGTCCGGCATCATCACATTTCCGCGACAGAGAAACAGCGGTTACAAGACGCAATCTCCAAATCCACCGGGGCGCGGATGCGCGGCCTCGCGGGACTGTATTGCTATTTCATGCTGCTGGCCCATCGATGGATGGCTCCCGGCGCCATTGCAGGTTGGTTGGTGCCAAGCGAGTTCATGGATGTCAAGTATGGGCAGGTAGTGAAGGATTACCTGTTGAATGAAGTTACGCTCAAGCGACTCCATCGGTTTGAACCCGACGATGTACAGTTTTCAGACGCACTTGTGTCGTCCGCGGTGATTTGGTTCAAGAATTCTCCACCACCCCCGGATTGCTGCGTCGAATTCACCTTCGGTGGCTCTCTAGCGGACCCGGCAAGAATGAGACGCATACCGGCTGGGACGTTACGGCGGGAACGCAAATGGACCCGATTGCTGGCGAACGAATCTTCAGAAAAGATAGCTTCCGAAACATCTCCGGCAACCATGCGGTTAGGCGATTTGTTCGCGATCAAACGCGGTCTGGCAACCGGAGACAACAAGTTCTTCATATTAGACGAACAGCGGATTCTGGAGCTGGGGTTGTCACGGCGTTTCCTTCGTCCGATCCTGCCTAGTCCCAGAAACATTACCGGCGATATCATCGGTACCGATGAATCGGGCCTTCCTCTCCTCACGCGACGGCTATTCCTCATTGACTGCCCTCTTCCAATGGGTCAGCTCGAAACATGTGACCCCGCGTTGGCGCGCTATCTTCGAACCGGCATCGCCGCTGTCGCCACGGGATATTTGTGCGGTTCAAGATCTCCGTGGTATTCGCAAGAAAAACGACCTCCCGCACCGTTCCTCTGCACTTACATGGGAAGGACAGACGAAAATGGCACTAAGGCATTCAGGTTCATCCTGAACCAATCAAATGCAACTGCTGCCAACGTCTACCTACTGATGTATCCGAAGGGAGTGCTGAATGCAGCCCTCAACGCCCAGCCCGGACTGGCCGTTTCGGTCCTTCGTCTACTGAACGCTATTCCGGGTAAAGACATGACGGGGGAAGGACGAATTTATGGAGGTGGACTGCACAAACTCGAGCCGCTGGAGCTAGCGAATGTTCCAGCCGCTGAGATTTCCTCGATACTTCCACCGACGATGCGCCGAAGAGCAACCCAGCTGACACTGTAGCTGCGCGATTGTCGCCCCTGAGTCGATCAAGATATCACCAAGTGGGACATCTTCCACTACGACTATGCGCTGCTGCATCATCCCGAGTATCGCGAGCGCTACGCCGCCAACCTCAAGCGCGAACTGCCGCGCATCCCGTTCGTCGGGAGCGCGAAGCGCGGCACAATCGTAGCCCAGGACGTGAGTCCTGGGTCAGGCGTCATTAACGAGGCCGGACCCTTCAGGGACGACACAAAAAACAGGACCCTCCACGCCTGGTCGGGATGACACCAGCGGGAATGGCAGCGATAGGGGTCCCTTCGGCGAGCTCAGGGTAGGCTCTTCGGCTCGCGCTGGCGCGCTCGCTCAGGATGACACCATAAGAAATCGCGACGACAAATCCGTGTTCTGGGCCTTCGTCAAAGCTGGGCGGGATCTCGCCAATCTTCACGTCAACTACGAACAACAACGCGAATATCCGCTGGAGCGCGTCGAAAAAGGTCAACTCAACTGGCGCGTGCAAAAGATGCGCCTCAGCAAAGACAAGACCACGCTCGTCTATAACGACTTCCTCACCTTGAAGGGTATTCCGGCCGAAACCTACGAATATCGCCTGGGCAATCGCTCGGCGCTGGAGTGGGTCATCGATCAGTATCAGGTCTCGACCGACAAGCGTAGCGGCATCGTCAACGATCCCAACCGCGCCGACGATCCCGAATACATCGTGCGCCTCGTCGGCCAGGTGATCACCGTGGGCCTGGAGACGATGAAGATCGTGAAGGCGCTGCCACCGCTCGTCGCCACGGACCAGAAAAGATCCGCCGAGGCAGCTTCGATTTAACCTACACTACCTTGTCCCATTCCGGGAATCACAGGTTACCTTCGTTCAAAAACTGGCGTCGTCCCCTTCGTCCGACCTCATCGCGACCCATAAACTGAAAGGGCCGGAGGCAACTCCGGCGCCGCGCGAACGACGCGGGCGCGAGCACGGTCCAGCGCCCGTTGGACCGTTCCTTTGTTTGGCGGCGGCATGGATCTTTGAAAACTGAAGGACTGCGCTCAGCTTGGGGTGTGCGGTTACCAAAAGACCGGAATATTAGCAATCCCGTACGGATCGCGTAAGTCCTTGCTGCCAAGCGGTTTGCGAGTATCTTCTTTAGGATCAGTATCCTGGACACAGTTTTCGCAAAGCCTTGAAAAGGCGCAAGTTAGGCTGATCAACAACTCCTTTGTTTTGAGTACTTTGATTTAAAGCCTTTAGAATCAGGACCCAAAAAAAGCTTTTTTGTGATTCGAGCAGTCCAACTTTCGCGATTCCAGCCGGCCTCTTGTGGTTCGTGGTTTTGCGCTTGGCCGTTCGCGCTGTACGCCAAATCGGGAGCCCTCCCGCATGGGAACGTCCCCACTTCTTTTGTGGATTCCGTCAAGCGTTTTGCCTTGCTCGCCGATGGCTTTTGTTGTCAGGCTATCCCTGATGATTGCGAAGCTGGCGGACGCTATGAAAGAAATGCGCACCTACCACGGCGATGCGGTTGCCGATCTGCCGCCCCGGTACGACCGGCGATTGCGCGATCGCATCACGCTCAAGATTCCGCTGCGCGTACTGAGCTACGGGCCGCTGGCGGAGAAATCCAGCGAGGCAGTCTGTACCGACCTGAGCGAAGGCGGCGTGGCCTTCGATACCGCCGCCGAGCTGACGGTGGGTGACATTGTGATTCTGGAATTTCAGCTGAAAGGGGAAACCGCCTATCGTTGCCATGTCCGGCTCACCTACCGCATGGAGCGCCGTTATGGAGGCTACTTTCTGGGAGGGCATTGAGACTGCAGCGGCTATCGGCGAGTGTCGCAATCGCCTGCTATGATTTCGGCGCGGAGCTCGCCGATGCATTCCTCGTTAGAAGACGTTCTCGCCGGCTACGACGATCGCGCTGCGCTGGAGCACGCTTCCACCATTCCCGCGTCGTGGTATGTGGATGAGCGCGTCGCCGATCGAGAGCGGGAAAATGTCTTCGGGCGCACCTGGCAGGTGGTGGCGCGGGCCGAACAGGTGGCGGCTCCGGGAGCGTTCGTGACCGCGGAATTGGCGGGCGAACCGCTGCTGATGGTGCGCGGAGCGGACCGGCAGTTGCGCGCGTTTTATAATGTCTGCCGCCATCATGCCGCGGCCGTTGCCAATGCGGAGCAGGGCATTGCGAACATCTTTCGTTGCCCGTACCACGGCTGGAGTTACGGCCTCGACGGCTCACTGAAAGGTACGCCGGAGTTCGAGGGTGTATGCGGCTTCGATCGCGCGCAGAATGGACTGGTTCCCCTGCGGGTCGAGCCGTGGGAGCAGTTCGTCTTCGTCAATCTCGATGCGAGTGCTGCGCCATTGTCCGATTTTCTGGGCAGATTGGCGGGTCGCATCGCGCCACTCGGCATCGGCTCGCTTCGCTTCTTCGAGCGTCGCACCTATCGCATCAACTGCAACTGGAAGGTCTTCGTCGACAATTACCTCGACGGCGGCTATCACGTGCCGCATCTGCACAAAGGCCTGAACAGTGTGTTGGAGTACAAGCAGTACACCATCGAGACAGAAGACCGTTATTGCCTGCAATCCAGCCCGATGGTGGCTTCGAACGAGGACGCCGCGACGGCGGCCACGCGCACCGGCGACCGCGCCTGGTATTTCTGGCAATATCCCAACTTCATGATCAACTTGTATCAGGGCTACATGGACACGAATCTGGTGCTGCCCGACGGCGTTGATGGTTGCAAAGTGACCTTCGACTTCTACTTCGCTGATGTAAGCGAATCGGCTATCGAGCGCAATCGCCAGAGCATCGCGGTGGGCGAGCGAGTCAACGATGAGGATGTGGGAATCTGCGAAGCGGTGCAGCGCGGCCTGCACTCGCGGGCTTACGCAGCGGGACGCCTCTCGGTGCGCCGCGAGGCCGGTGAGCACCTGTTCCATCGGCTGCTGGCGCAGGACTTGAAAGCGCCGCCAGCATCGACAATAATGACCGGAAATCCTTAAACCAGGTGGTTGACAATACGACAGCCTGCACTCTAATATTAAACCATATGGTTGCACAACGTTCGGCTTCGCTTGACAATGTCTTTCATGCTCTATCCGACCCGACGCGCCGCGCCATGCTGCGCAGGCTCGCCGCCGGAGAGCGCCACATCGGCGAGTTGGCCGCGCCTTTTCGCATGTCGTTCGCTGCTGCCTCCAAGCACGTCCGCGTGTTGGAGAGTGCCGGGCTGGTGCGGCGCAGGGTAGAAGGTCGCCGGCATGTCTGCCGCATCGAGCCCTCGCCGTTGGCGGCTGCGGAACGCTGGCTGCGTTTCTATGAGCGCTTCTGGAACCAGCGACTCGATGCGCTTGAGGCCCTGCTGAAATCCGAGCACACGAAAGGAAATCTCAAATGACAGTTGCCACTGGACCGGTTCTTCGCATTACGCGGAGATTCGATGTCCCGCCGGAGCGGGTTTTTGACGCCTGGGTCGATCCCCACATAACTGCGCAATGGCTTTTCGCAACGCCTACGGGGCGCATCGTCCGCTGCGAGATCGACGCACGCGTCGGCGGCAAGTTCGTGATCGTCGATCGGCGCGAAGCGGGCGACATCGAGCACAAAGGCCAGTATCTCGAGTTCGAGCGTCCGCGACGGCTGGTGTTCACCTTCGTCGTGCCTCACTATTCAAGGCAGGACACGCGCGTGACTGTCGATATCGTGCCTATCGGTGCGGGCTGCGAACTTACGCTCACGCACGAAAACGTATTGCCGGAGTGGGCAGAGCGGACGCAGCAGGGCTGGACGACGCTACTGGAGAGTTTGGACGCATCACTGCATGCCTATGGGCAACTCGTTGAACCGAACACGCTGCGCTTCGAGCGGCTATTGCCGGGTCCAATCGAGCGCGTGTGGGCGTATCTGACAAAGTCGGACAAGCGTGGCCAGTGGCTCGCCTCCGGCGAGATGGAGCCGCGGGCCGGCGGTTCTGTGACATTGCACTTCGATCATGACTCGTTGTCGTCAGAGAAAGCGCCCCCGCCTGCGCCGTTTGAGGGTGCCTGCGGTACGAGTTCGAATCATCAGGTGACGGTCTGGGATCCGCCGCACTCACTGGGCATAACGTGGGGCGGCGCCGACGAGCCTTCCGAAGTCACCTTCGAGTTGAGGCCACAACAGGACAAGGTGCTGCTGGTGCTCACGCATCGCCGTCTGGTTGATCGCAAGACGAGGCTGGGAGTGGCGGCAGGTTGGCACAGTCATCTGACCATCTTGGCGGATCGCCTGAACGGCCGCGAACCGCAAGCATTTTGGAACACATTTACGCCGCTGCATGGGGAATACGAAAAGCGGTTGCCGTGAGGGGTAGGCGTGCCGTCACCCCAGGTCTCGAACACCGCGAGACCTGGGGCACCCACATTCCTACGGCTCGCGCCGGTGGACTATTTTCAGGGGGTCGAGGGCGAGGATGCGTCCGACCTGACTCTTGGCGTGCTGTGCCCATGCGCCGGCGCTGTCCAGCTTGAGGTATGCCTTCCAGTGATGAAGGGCGCGCCGCGGCTGGCCCAGGCGTTCATAGGCCAGCGCGATGTTGTAATGGGCATCGGCGTAAGTGGGAGCGAGTTGCAGCGCTGTGCTATAGGCGTCAACCGCCTCTTGTACCCTGGCAGTTTCATCCAGTACGTTGCCCAGGTCGAAGTAGGCCAGAGCGTAGCGGGGGTCGGCTGCCACTGCCAGGCGATAGTGCTTCTCAGCCGAAACGAAGTCGCGCCGGTTGTAGTAGAGAGTGCCCAGATTGATATGGGCAGCGGCGTGAGTAGGCTCGATGTCCAGAACCTGATGATAGGTGCGGATGGCCTCGTCGTGGGTGCTGGGATGCTCTTCCATGGCAATGCCGCGGGTAAACAGCTCCGCCGCGCTTTCGAAGTTGGCAATCGGTTGTACTTTGGAGCTGACCGGTTTGGCGGAAAGGACGGCGCCGACCGGCTCGAAATCCAGCACAAACTGGCCGGTGGTGGGCTCAACCGAATGGCCGTGATGACGATAGGCGACACGTGAACCCAGGCTGAAGGCGCTGGCCTCAATGAGCGGATTCTCCATGCCGGCGACTTGCTTTTGCATAGCCACCAGCGATTCGCGGATGACCGCGGGCCGCACGCGTTTGGCGCGCAGGTCGCGGATGGCCCGGAGCTGGACTAAATCGGTAAAGGTAAATGCGTCAGATTGGGGAGCAATTCCTGCGCGCTGCCACCCAACGAGCTGCTTGGCGCTAATGCGCAGAATGCGAAGGACGTCCGCTCGACCGTATTGGTTCATGTAAGCTCGGAGTCGCCAACTGAGCTTGCCTAAATTATCTAGCGATCGGGGTGGAGCAGGCAAGTGGAAAAGGCAGAAAGCAGTGGAAAATCGGGCTTGGCGTCCCTTTACGGTAACCTCGGGCGACATTTAGAATCGAGCCAAGCCGACGTAGCTCAGTTGGTAGAGCAGTCGATTCGTAATCGACAGGTCATCGGTTCAAGTCCGATCGTCGGCT
>CAWIAN010000003.1:0-19476 GCA_963834135.1 uncultured Acidobacteriaceae bacterium
AACACTGCCGTTTATGTGGCCGGCCGCCGTTGCCGGCATGGATTGGGTTCACCTGACGAGGACGACATCAGGAGCGATGACGACATCGTCAGAGCCGACTACTACGACATCGGCGTCAGGGTCAACGACCACGACATCGGCGTCAGGATCAATCACCACGACATCGGCGTCAGGGTCAACCACCACGACATCGGCGTCAGGGTCAACCACCACGGCATCGGCGTCAGGGTCAACCACCACGACATCGGCGCCGACCACTACCAGGCCGGGATTTGCGATGACCAGCTCAACGCCGACCACGACTTCATCTCCGGCGACGAGATCATCGTGAGATGGTGGCCCGCGATCATGAGGACCGTTCTTGCTCATAGGCAACCTCCTTCTATTGTTTGGCGCGGTGCTTTTCAGTTGCGCAAACGCTTTATGATTCGCCCTGCACCTGCATGAGCATGCCGTCGAGCAGGTCGTGTGCCAGCTCATCCCAGGACGGGTGGAGGTCCTGCGGGATGTACCGCTTCAGGGTGTAGTCAACGCTGGCGAGCCCGTAGTGATAGCTGAGCAGGGCCGCTACGAGGCGCCGGCCGAGTTCGAGGTCGTAATCGGGGCGATTGTTGCTCTCAGGCACATTCGACGAACTCATAGGGCACCTCCTTGGCTTCTTTCAAGATGCGGCTGACGCTGGCGCGCGAGACACGGAATGTCTGCGCGATCTGGGTGAGGCTACGGCCTTGGGCACGTTCCCGCAGCAGGGCGTTACGGTCGACGGTCAGGGGCTTGCGGCCGATGTGCCGGCCTTCGAGCCGGGCCCGGCGCATGCCGGCGCGAACCCGCTCAACGATTAAGATTGCGTTCCAGCTCGGCGACGGCGCCGATGATGACCACGACCGCGCGGCCCAAAGGGCCGCCGGTGTCGAGCTGTTCGCGGAAGCTGACGAATTCGATGTTGAGCGTGATTCAACTCATCCAGCACTTCCAGAAAGTGCCGGACGGAACGGGCCAGCCTGTCGCTGGCCCACACTAAAACCACCTCGAACTGCCCGCGGCGGGCATCGCGTAACAGCTCATCGAGCCCAGGCCGCTTGGCCTTGGTTCCGGTGATGCGGTCGGTGTACTCGCGGACGATCTCATATCCGCGCTGAAGGGCGAGCTGGCGCAGGTCATGGACCTGGGTTTCGGGGTGCTGGTCGACGGTTGAGACCCGTAAATAAAGCGCGCAGCGCTTCATCTAGAACGCCTCCAGGCCATCGATCAAGTCCTGAGACTCGACGATGCGCGCGTGCAGGGATTGAAGGTGAATGAGGTTACGATCCTCGCGGGCGGCCTCCAGCAACCACTCCACCTGGAACAACTGAAGCTGGCGGCGGAGGCGGTGGATGTGCTGGCGGATCTGGCGGCGCGAGGGGCTGGGGCGAAGATGGCGACGACGGCGAGTGATTTTCATGGGCTTTCCTTTTTTATTATCCAAGATATGTCTTGGATAATGCAAGAATAAAATATGCCCAAGCGGCTACCAAAGCCAGTCGGTCAAAACCTAGGCGGCGTCCTTCAGTCCGAAGTCACGCGCTCGTACAACTCCTTCTCCGGCTCCGATATCCGCTGCCAGATCGGCAACTACTCATTTGCCGAGGTCCAGGCCGTGTCTTATAGCATCACCCGTGAGAAGGCACCTATCTACACCATGGGATCCCCCGATCCCCGGGCGTTCTCCCGCAACAAGCGCGGCATCGCCGGCTGCTCTGGTATGGGTCAACTTCGATCGCCATGCTCTGCTGAACCTGGTCTACCAGCTCGGCGGCCAGTTCGTCGCTAATGTCGACGATCTCAAGCCCCAGTTCATGACCGACCAGAGCGCCTTCCTGTCCCAGACGGCCATCTACCAGTCAACGTTGATCCGTGACAGCGGCCAGTCAGCCGGCGCCACCATTGATCAGTTCGACGGCCAGCCCGTATCGGCGGTCTCCGGCTTCAAAGAAGTGGCTTCACCCTGGTACTCCGACCAGATCCTGCCCTTCGATATCACCTTGGCCGGCACCAACGAAGAAGGCGCGGCGAGCTGCATGAAGATCACCGGAAAACACCGAAAAATAATTAAGCATCGCCTAACTCACCATTCCAGACCCCCAAACCCGGTTTTTACCCAGTGCTTTCACCCGCGTGCGTGCTGCGATTTCGAAACTGCTGCCGTGTTTTTACTGCCGAAACGTGCTTGGAGCCGCTAATTGCAAGGGGCTTACTTCATTCGGCAGTTGATCGGCAGCCGTCCTAGGTTGAGCTTGTGCTGGCCGTGTCCGAGGGCGGGCAGAAGGTCGCCGGAAGCTGGCAGCGCAGTGCGCAGCTCTGATGCTGGCAATGACGAGGGAAGACGCGATCTCTGCTGCTGAATACAGGGTTTGGTGATTCTTCGCCACCGTTTCAGGCAGGGCTGGTGTAAGGCCTTTGGTGGACATGGACGGTGCCGGGAGGAAAATTCCGATGACCGCCATTGCCTGGTTACAAACTGCTGCCGGATTCTTGGTGATTTTTGTAGGTGCCTGTTTGGAAGGAATGGTTTTTGGTTAGGCAGGTAAGGGTTGATTGGAAGGATCCTAATGCTCGTAAGTGGATTGAGTCTCTTTCTGCTCCCTGCTCCCTGCTCCCTGCTCCCTGCTCTGGGCCGGGCTTTGTTAGTTGGGTTGTTTTGTTCAGAGAAGCTGGCGGTGAGCTGTTCTTTCCCCCGCGCCGCCTGAATCGGCTTATGGCCGGACGTGACCAACAGGGTTTCCCCGACGTAGCAGCAGAGCCAGCTTAGCGCCCAGACAGTTTTGGCTATTGATCCGATTCCTGTTCTCCCTTCCCTGGTGATGCTTTGGCATTGCCGGTCCATGTGTTATCCGCAATATGGCGCTGATTCGGCCCTTTCTGTGGAATCGCTCCGCACCCTGGCCGTGCATCTGGGCTGTTCGATCTCGTCGTCTTGCTTTTGGTTTGCCGGTTTACTGTTGTTCCTGCCGGCGGTCTCTCCCGACGGCTATGGATCGCTTTTTCCAAGCGCTTCCTCCTGCCCGCCGGCACACTGAGCCGCGTCCTCCGCGGCAAGTTCACAGCGTGACTTCAACAGCTCTTGGGGCAGCACACGCTCCAGTTCCACGGCTCACTGGAGTCCACTAACCGGAAGCCCGGCTTTCACGGCTGGATTGTCCTGCGAAGTCGGCATTGCCTCACAATTCCATGTTAAGTTTCGGGAACATGCATGGCTCAATGCGCGTTTCTCGTTCTTAATCCGCGAAAATCAGCAGCGAGGAGCCTGTTCGGCCGTTTGGCTGTGATACGGCCAGATGAAAGGAAGGGCATTCGCAAACACTGGCCGACATCTCGATACTAATCCGCCCAACTTCGCGAAGCCGTTCTCTGGCCAACTTCTCGATTGCGAACGATTCCGTAACCGGGGCGGCAAATCGATTTGCTCGGCGCGCTATAATAGCGCGTACTAATGGGCATCCCCTCCGGGACGAAACTTGGGCCGTATGAAATTCAGGGACCGCTGGGCGCGGGCGGCATGGGGGAAGTGTACCGGGCGAAAGACACTCGCCTGGATCGCACGGTAGCGATTAAGGTCCTGCCCTCGCATCTTTCCTCCGACCCCGAATCAAAGAGACGTATGGAGCGCGAGGCGAAGTCGATCTCCGCACTCCAGCACGCGCACATCTGCACGCTTCATGACATTGGCTCGCAGGACGGGACCGACTTCCTGGTCATGGAGTACCTCGAAGGGCAGACGCTCGCGTCGCGCCTGGAAAAAGGCCCGCTGCCGCTCGATCAGGGGCTGAAGATCGGCATCGACATCGCCGAGGCGCTGGAGAAGGCGCATCAGCACGGCATCACCCATCGCGATCTGAAGCCCGGCAATGTCATGCTGACTAAAGCCGGGGCCAAGCTAATGGACTTCGGCCTGGCGAAACCGAACGTCGCGATCGCGTCGCAGGCGGTTGGCCGTTTCACGCCTTCCACGCCGACGATGAACCTGCCTCAGCTCACCGCCGCGGTGTCGCCGCTGACGCAGAAAGGGTCGGTCGTCGGAACATTTCAGTACCTGGCGCCCGAAGTCCTGCAGGGCGCCGAGGCCGACGCGCGCAGCGACCTGTTCAGCCTGGGCTGCGTGCTCTACGAGATGGTGACGGGACGGCCGGCGTTCGAGGGCAAGTCGCAGCTCAGCGTGCTTACGGCGATTCTGGAGAAAGAGCCGGAACCAATCAGTGTCGACCAGCCGCTTGCGCCGCCGATGCTCGACATGGCGGTCCGTGGCTGTCTGGCGAAGGATCCGGCTGAGCGTGTCCAGTCGGCGCACGACGTCGCCATGGAGCTGCGCTGGATCGCATCGTTGCGTGCTGCGCCGGCGGAAGCAGCACCTGCGGCAACGGCTGCACCGAGCCCGCTGCGGTGGCTGGTCGCGCTCGCCGCGGCGGTTGCGATTGGAGTACTCGCGGGATTTCTTCTTCACCACACCTCGCCGGCTGCGCCGAGCATCCGCGCAGTGCTCAATCCGCCACCGGACACCCGCTTTCGTCTGAGCTCCGATCTTGCCGGTCCGCCCGTGTTCTCGCCCGACGGCAACTATCTCGCGTTCACTGGGGTTGGCAGCGACGGCAAGACCAACTTGTGGGTGCGCGCGATGAATGCTTCCGAAGCCCGCACTCTGCCCGATACCAGCGACGCCATCCTTCCGTTTTGGTCGCCCGACAGCCGCTCGCTGGGGTTCTTCGCTAACGGACAGCTGAGGACGATTGACATCAACGCCACCACCGCGCAGACGCTGGGGCCGGCTCAGCTCGGGCGTGGCGGCGCCTGGAGCGGCAACGGCGTTATTGTCTTTTCTCCGGCCCCCATCGGTCCGTTGATGCAGATCAGCGCGAACGGCGGCACGGCCACGCCGCTCACGAAGCTTGATACATCGCAGTATTCCTCGCATCGCTGGCCTTTCTTTCTTCCCGACGGCAAGCACTTCCTCTACTTCGCCATGATTCATGAGCGTTCGAAGCTGGCGAATGATGCGATCTTCTATGCGTCGCTTGACGGGCGCGAGAACCGCTTGCTGCTCCACTGCCAGACCAATGGCGTCTACGCGGCCGGATTCCTGTTGTTCGGCCGAGGCGACCAGTTGATGGCCCAGGCTTTCGATCCTGACAAAGGTGTCTTGCATGGCGAGCCGCAACCCATCTCGACCGGCGTGTTGAATGACGCATCGACCTGGCACACGAGCGCGTCGGCAAGCGACAGCGGCCTGTTGACCTTCGGCAATGGCAGCTCCGGGGAAGTGGAGCTGGTTTGGATGGATCGCAGCGGGAAAGAGGTAGGTGTTGCGGCCGGGAACCTGCAGAACCTGCAGTACGCGCGCCTCTCGCCGCAGGGCGACCGCATCGCCGCGAATATCGACGCCGGCATGAATGATGTCTGGTCGCTGGATCTGGCGCGCGGCGTCAAGACACGCCTGACCTTCGGCCCGACCGGGAACACGTTTCCCGTCTGGTCGCCGGATGGCAAATGGATCGCCTATAGTTCCTTCCGGCCCTCCGGTAGCGGCATCTACCGGCGGCCGGCTGACGGCAGCGGGACAGAAGAGTTGATCGTTTCCGATCTGCCCGGGTTCGTCTATGCTCCCGATGACTGGTCGCGCGACGGCAAGACGCTGTTCTATTCCCCCAATCCTTTTATGCAAGCCGGCGAAGGGATATGGGCGGTACCCCTGGAAGGAGATAGAAAGCCGCGCCAGATTGTTGCGCACGGCACGAACGCGGCCCTGTCTCCCAACGGACGCTGGCTGGCTTATAGCTCCTCGGAGTCGGGCCGGCTTGAAATCTATGTCGAGGCGTATGGCGGAGGCGCGGGCAAATGGCAGGTCTCGCCCAACCTCGGACAAGTGCCTCACTGGAGTGCCGAGGGCAAAGAACTTTTCTATTTCGACGGCAATCAGTCGCTGGTCTCTGTATCCGTCACCGAGGCGGGTGGCGCACTGAAATTCGGCGCTCCCAAAACGCTGGTCAGCCAGTGGACGATGCTGACGACCCCTTTCTTCAGCGTCTCTCCCGATGGCAAGAAATTTCTGATGGAGCGCGTGTCGCAACAAGTCAACCAGCCAATCACGGTCATCACCAACTTCACCGCGGGCCTGAAGAGATAGGTTTCACGCTGGGAGTAGCAAATACTTCTCGAAGCCCTCGTAATCTTTGCCGAGACTGCAAGACGCCGACCCGACTCAGACATCCCGATCTTCAAAGAAGCTTAAGGCGGAGTACGCGAAGGTGCGGTAGCTGCATTCCTTTCTCCGTGGCAGTTCTTGGCGCATTGCGGTTCCGCGCGCGAATCATCGGCTATTGAACAGCGATCCACACCGGAAGCTGGCTCCGGAAGTTGTCCCGAAGTCGGCAACCCACCGACTGAGGTCGAAACCGCTTGGGCATCGGCACAAGGGAGCAATGACCGTTTCGCGTCAACTTGGCAGCGAACCTGTCCAGTTTCCGGTCTGCCGACGGGGAAGTTGTCCGGTTGTGGTGAATTCGAGTCGCTGCCATAGCGCAGACGTCACGTTCCGAACGATAACAAAATCGGTCCTACAGAGATGGCCGATCGGCTATCGGCGGCTTATTCATGAGTGCCCACGACGACACTAAGGCGAAGCCGCCGGAACAGCTTCAGGATACCGGCAAGGGTGATTGCTCGGTTTGCGGTTGCGGTTTTCGCCTCAGGACCAACGCGGAGATCAGCGTCATGAAGAGCCCAATCGGGAAGGGATGAATGAACGTGAGCACCGCGTTGAACAATGGGTTTTTGTACAGCTCTTTGTATTTTCTGACTTGCTGAAGTTTCGCCTGGACGGCTGCCGGGCTCGCGCCTGAGGCGGTGAGCTTCTGAACCAAATGAGCGCCATATGCGTCCCAGAAACCAGGCAGGAAGTTGTAGTAGATCACTTCCCAGGTTACGACATAGATGATGCAGGAAATCAGAGTAATGGAGAGGCCGACGGCAAAAGCTTTTAGAAAGGTAATCTGGCCATTGCCATTGTTGTCGCGGTAGGCTCGGATGCCAAAAAACACCATCAAGAACGAGAGCACGATGGAGGTGTTGCCGATGGTCGCGCCGCGGTCGAAGCCAATCCTGTCGCCGAAGGTCACCAGCACGATCATCATCAGCGAGGAGATAGCGCCGGAAATCAGCCCGAAGGTGACGATGATCCTTCTCATATTCTCGTAATGTCTTTTACCCGATCTTTACCTTTTCCACGCATGCTGCCGGCCCCGTGCTCATATGGGCTCAGCGACCAGTCGAGCCAGCGGGCTACTTGGATGTCACTGGCACAACTACGATAAGGTTATCGCCAGCTCCGGGGTGCGTCATCCCGAGGTAATCCGACTTTGCCAGCGATTGGGTGTCGAGCCCGATATCTTGCGTCGTCATGTTCGGCGCATAAAACATGAGGTGTGGAGGAAAAATTCCGGTGCTCTGGTCAGTGATGGCGCTCAAGCGGTTCTCACTCGACATCATATAGAGGAATCCCGGCTTGCTGGGATACTTGTAACGGCCTTCCTTATATCCGCTGGCCATGTCCGCTTTGATCTCGGCCTCGGACTTGCCGTTTGTGCGCAGCTCTTCACCGTGCAGGTACACCGGCAAGAGCGTGCGGCTGCCTTCCGCGTCGAAGCACTGCGGCTCAATGGTTGTTTCAGCGGGCTTTACGAAATGCCGGCTGACAAAGCAGCTGAAGCCGTTGGTGCCTTCGCGCGCTTTCTCGTAGCCTTTCGGGCCGAGAACATAAATTGTGGCTTTACTGGATACCTCGGCCGGGGCGGCGCTTTCAGCGAGTGCGATCTGCTGGTCACGTGGCATGGAAGCGTCGTAGACCCGGGGAAGTTCCTGGGCGGTTGCGGGAATGAGCGCAGTGCTTGAAAACAAGCCGATCGACAGGGTACCCACGACAAAGATCTTCATCGAATTCAGAGACCTCATGTTCGCTCCTTTTTTCGCTTTCACAAATCTTCACGTTCGCTCCTGTTGAGCGGCTCAACATATCGCATGAACTGGGGCCGGTGTCGTCATCCTTTTGGCTGATTTTGGCGGCGGAGAGAAAAATCATTCGTTTGGGGGAGTGGTTATTGGTGCGAACCGTTGCTGGTGCACGACTAAATCAGGAGAGAAGGCCGAATTCCTTGCCGAGTTGCACCGCTTGCGTTCTTCGTCTCGCCCCGAGTTTGTCGAAAACACGGCTGGAATGGGTCTTCACCGTGCTCTCGCTCACAAAAAGCTTCTCGGCGATTTCGCGGTTGCTCAGACCCTGGGCGATCAGTTCCAGGATCTCAAGCTCACGGCGAGTGATATGGAGGTCCTCACGTTTTCTTTCGTCAGGGATGAACGGCCCCTCGGCAGGGACGGGGACCTCCCTCACAACAATTGTCTGGCGTTTTGCTGTCAGCTTGAGGCCAAGCCAGATGCCGAGAACAGCAAAAATTGCGGCGATCAGTGCGCCGTAGATTTCGATGGAATATTCGAGGACCAGGAACTGATACTCGGTCCACCGGAGTATGGCAATCAGGATTCCACCGATCAACCCATACATGAGGACGTGGCGCTTCATAAGTTGCAGGAGCCTTCGTTCACGGAAATTATCGCACCCATGCAAGCAGTCAGAAGATCGCAGCCTCCGGTACAGGTCGGCACGCAAACCTATAGTCGACTCTTGGTGTTCAGGGGCTTTCTTAAGGGTTTGCGCCGCAATAAGCCGGTTGCAACCAACGGCTTACCGCCATGGCGCGTCAGAGCTGCGAAATCGGATCGTCCGGTTGCGGCCCATGAGATGCGTTCTTCACATCAATGCTTCGGCCGAGTCACCCGGGATGAACCGCGCGGAAATCGTGATAAAGCCACGCCGACCATCGTGCAATCTTGGATACAGTGATGGACGGTATGCAAAATTTGGTAGTGGTGCAGTTTGAATAAGGACTGCGTTCCTTTCGCGCGCCGGCGCGAATCGGCCCGCCACAGATCCCTCGCGCCGCTCGGGATGACAAAACCAAACTGCACCACGACCCAAAATTTCCCTGGCATCGAAGAACGATGCTTCCGATGCTGACAAGCCTGGGGGCTGGAGTCCTGTGTTGCAAGACGTTCGCTTCGCTTTCCGCATGTTGCGCAAATCACCGGCGTTTTCGGCCACGGTGATCGTCACGCTCACGCTCGGGATTGGCGTCAACACCGCGATGTTCTCGGTCGTAAACAGCGCGCTCCTCAACCCCCTGCCTTATCCGCACTCGGACCAGCTCGTTGCGCTTTACGAAAGCAAGCCCGGGCTGGGGCAAGGCCCCATCAGCTATCTCAATTTTCTGGATTGGCAGCGAGCGGCGCAGAGCTTCTCCTCAATGGCAATCTACCGTCACGAGGACTACAACCTGATGGCCGGCGCTCAAGCTGAGCGGGTCAACGGACTGATGGTGTCCTCCGCTTTTTTCATGACCCTCGGGGTACATCCGTTCCTCGGTCGCGACTTCGTTGCTGACGATGACCACATCGGAGCGGCTCCAGTGGTGATGCTCAGCGACGCGTTCTGGCATCGGCATTTTGGCGGCTCGCCGGCGGCCGTCGGCAGTCCCCTGGACCTGGGCGGAGTGAACTACACGATCATCGGCATCGCTCCAGCTGGTTTCAACTTTTACGACATTGACCGCGACGTTTTCACGCCTATTGGCCAACTTAGCGATGCTTCATTTCTCGATCGGCGGGTGGATCTCAGCTCTCGCGCCGTCGGCCGCCTCAAAGCGGATGTCACGCAGGCGCAGGCCCGCGCGGAGATGGATTCGATCGCCCGCCACCTCGCTCTTGCTTATCCCGAAGCGGACAAGAATGTCGGAGTCGCCCTTGTCTCCATGAAGCAAGACCTGATTGGCAAGGTGAAGCCTCTTCTTCTGGTGCTTTTGGGAGCCGTGGCATTTCTGTTGCTCATAGCCTGCGCGAATGTCGCGGGGCTGCTGTTAGTGCGCTCGATGCGCCGCTCGGGAGAGTTCGCGGTGCGCAGGGCCTTGGGCGCCGGCAACGGCCGCCTCGTTTTGCAATTGCTAACCGAGAGCTTGCTGCTCGCCGCCTTTGGAGGCATCGCCGGACTGTTGATCGCTTTCGTCGCAACCAAAGCAGCGGCGGGATTTCTGCCCGATGTACTTCCGCGCTTCGGTAACGTGTCGCTGGACGTGCGAGTGCTGCTATTCACGCTCGGCGTTTCCTTGCTGAGCGGCGTGGCCTTCGGACTTGCTCCCGCCCTGCAATTTGCCCATGTCGATCTGCAGCAAGTGCTTCGACAGACTGCGCGAGGCGCAGGCGGCGGGCGCCGGAAGCTTCAGTCGTTCGTAGTGGCCGCTGAAGTGGCCCTTTCGATTGTGCTTCTTGTGGGAGCAGGTTTGATGCTGCGCTCATTTGCCGCCCTATTGCGGGTCGATCCCGGATACAATCCCGCGAACGCCATCACCTTCTCGTTGTCTTTGCCGCCGCATCCCAGAGCCACCGACGACGAGGCGCGCGCACGGTTGCGTCATTTCGACGAGCAGCTTCGCGCCATTCCGGGCGTGGAAGCAGCCTCAATCACGTTAGGCTCGCGTCCGCTGATTCACGACTCCGAACTGCCGTTCTGGATTGATGGTCAACCTAAGCCGCCAAGCCTGAATGAGATGCCGCAATCCATGTTCTACCTGGTGGAGGATGGATTTCAGCAGGCCATGGGCATCACGCTGAAGCGAGGACGCTTTGTCACCGCGCAAGACAACGAGAGCACGCCGATCGTTGTCGATATCGACGACGTGTTTGCGCGGACGTATTTTGGAAATCACAATCCCATCGGTCAGCACATCCATGTTGCCGGCTTCGACGTGGAGGCCGAGATCGTTGGAGTCGTGGGCCATGTCCGGCAATGGGGGCCGGGCAACGACGCCAAGGACGCTATTGAAGCCCAGTTTTACTATCCATTCATGCAACTGCCTCCCAAGATGATTCCCCTTGTGGCCGACGGAGTGGCTGTGGTGCTGCGTACTCATAATGATCCGACGACCGCTGTAATCGCAGTGCGCCGTGCCGTATCGGAGCTTGATCCGGGTGCCGTTGTTTACGCGGTGGAGACGATGGACGGAGTTCTGACGAAGTCCCTAACCGCCCGTCGGTTATCGCTAGTGCTACTCAGCGGCTTTGCTGTTCTAGCTCTGGCGCTTTCCTGTATCGGCTTATATGGAGTTCTATCCTACCTGGCAGATATTCGCACGCGAGAAATCGGCGTGCGGATGGCCCTCGGTGCCGATCGTAGCGATGTTCTGCGCCTCATCCTGACACAGGGTGCGACGATGGCGTCGGCCGGCGTCGTGGCTGGTTTCGTGCTTGCCTTGAGTCTTACGTCGCTGTTGAGCAGTCAGCTGTTCGGTGTAACTCCTCACGACCCTCTAACATTTGTCAGCGCAGGTACCGTGCTCATCGGCGTAGCGCTCCTCGCTTGCTACATCCCCGCTAAACGTGCCACCCAAGTCGATCCCGTAGTCGCCCTTCGATGCGAGTGATGCTCGGGAATAAAACTTTTGGAAGGATTCACCGACTTTCCGGCAATGTAGGTTAGAAGCGGGATGAGGGCCGGGCGACGAATGGCACAATCGCCAAGCGACAATGTCGAGTTGGTCCGGCAGCTCGCCAGAGGAAACCAGGCGGCGTTTCACAGTTTGTACGTACGCTATCAACGCCCCATCTTCCGCTTTGCGTGGCATATGAGCGGCAATGAGACTACGGCCGAGGAAGTGACGCAGGAAGTCTTTCTCCAGCTTATCCACCGTCCTCGCAGGTTCGATCCTGCGAAAGGAACGCTGGCGGGCTACCTCTTCGGGATCGCGCGCAACCTGGTGCGGCGCCAGATGGCGACCAGTTGCCTTGACGTGCCTCTCGATGACGAACAGCTGAGGGACGACGACGCGCTGGCCGGCGACATTGACGTGCTGGTGGAGGTCGACCGGCAGGAGCGGCTCGAGTTGCTGCACAAGTTGGTGCTCGCCTTGCCGGCTGCGTACCGCGAGACGCTGATACTGTGTGATCTGGAAGAGATGAGCTATCCCGAAGTTGCGGCGGTGCTCGGTTGTCCGGAGGGCACGGTGGCGTCGCGCTTGCACCGCGCACGAACGATGCTGAAGTCGCGGCTGCAGAGCATGGGATGTGTGCGATGAATCCGCAAAGACACACACTGTCGGAATCGCTGCGCGAGCTGGCGGCGAATTCGCCGCAGGCTTCGCCCGAGCTCGGTGTGAGGCTGGGGCAGGCCTTCGCGAGGCACCACGCGCAGCGACACCAGCGGAAGCGCATCGTCTTTGCGGTAACTCTGGCGGCGTGCCTTGCGATCGCGGTGGCGTGGCTCAAGACGGGCAAACAGCCGCAAGACGCCAGGAAGCCTGGACCCCCTGCACAAGTGGCGAACGCGACTGTGCCGCAGCCAAAGATTGTCGCGCCGAAGATCGAAAGACCTTCAGTGTCGTTGATCGCAAGTGCACGCGTAAAACCCCGGGTGCGCCCGCAACAACGAAGCAAATCACGGGACCATTCGGTTGAAGCGGCGCCTGCGATGACTGCGGGAGACTTCATCGCTTTGCCGACTTTCGATCCGGCAGTGCCGGTGGGCGAGTCGCGCATGGTGCGTATGGATCTGCCGGGCTCGGCCTTGCAACTGATCGGCTATCCCGTCGATGGGCAGCTTCTCGATCGCCGCATCGTTGCCGATGTCCTGGTCGGGGAGGATGGTTTGCCGTATGCCGTGAGATTGGTGAGAGCCCGCAGCCTTCACTAAGGAGAAGAAAGATGCGAAACACCATTGTCCTAATTGCCATTTTGTTTTGCTCTGCGTGCATGGCTGGCCAGAACCCCGCCGGCACGACTGCGATCCCCGGCGACACGGTGCTGCAGCAACCGCTGCCCCCGCCGAATGTCAGCGATGGGCAACCGAATGTGGTCTTCCGCGCGCAGAAGTCGGGCGACAACGTCACCATGACGTACTTCGCGGTGAGCGATATGAGCAAGCCGGTGACGGGAGCTCCGTACACCGCGACCGCCATCACCGAGACCACGCAGGTGCTGGCCGACGGCAATCGCATCGTAAACAAGAGCGAGTCGCAACTGGCCCGCGATAGCCAGGGACGCACGCGCCGGCAGGAGACGATGAACAACCTCGGTCCACTGGCGACGAACGCACCCCGGCTGGCCTTTATTAATGATCCGGTCAACAAGGTCAGCTACGTGCTCGACTTAAACGACAAGACCGCTCGAGTCATTAAAATGCCGCCCGCCGAACAAGATGTTGCCGGGCCGGCCGCGATGACTTTTGGCTCGGGAATAGTCAAGTCAACTCCAGGTGCACCGGGAGCAGTGTTCGTTCAGAAGAAGGTGCTCATCGCTGGAGCAGAGCCTGGCGCAGGAGTGGAGCAGCGCGTCTGGGTAAGCTCGGCTGAAGATGGCCGTGTGAACACCGAATCGCTGGGCACGCAGAGCATTGAGGGCGTAACCGCGACGGGAACGCGCACCATGCGTACTATTCCTGCGGGCGAGATCGGAAACGAGCGGTCGCTGGAGATAACATCGGAGGTGTGGACCTCGTCCGACCTGCAGATGGTGGTGCTGAGTAAGCACAACGATCCCCGCAGCGGCGAAACCGTCTATCGGCTGACGAACATCCAGCGCGGCGACCCGGATCCGGCGCTCTTCCACGTGCCGAGCGGTTTCACCGTGAAATAGCGACGACTCCCGAGAAGTCGGCCCAATATGACGACTACTTGCAGCTTGCAAGCTATTCAGAACCACTCTACAACATTCTAAGTCCAGTTAGTGTGCTCCGCCTCATTTCTCTCAACCATAAGGTAGCTAGACAGTAGAGGATTGCGTACATACGCCGATGACCAGGGCGATTGTTGAGACGGCCAAATAAACGTGACGTTCTGCTTTTTATGTTAGACGAAGTGTTCTTCCCAACCAACTGCCAGACTGTCGAATATGAAGGGAGTGTTCTTGAATGCTGGTAAAGTCTGCCTCCCCGTCGCGACCGCCTGGAATCCTACGTGTCATGCTGTGCGAATCCGACTCAACGGTTCGCGATCAGTTAAGGCCGCTCATTCAAAGCGACCCCGTGTTGATGCTGGCAGCCGAGTCTCAAACCTGGAGGGAGTGCGAGGAAGGCTTGGACGAACTTGTTCCCGAGCTATTGATCGCTCGCGCGGACTTGATTCCGGCAGGCTGGAGAAGCCGGGCGACGATGGACAGCTTTCTACCCGTGGTGATTACGTTGCAAGGATCTCACGGAAGTGCGACTGGCGAGCCAGCATACAACCTCGCCCCAGTATCCGTTGACTCGGACGCCGTCCGGGCATCCCTGGGTCAGGCAATTAGACAGGTCTACGACCGCATGGCAAGGGAACTCCTGTATCTAGTGGAGAGATATATCAGCGGGTCAAATGCGAGCTCAGGATACAAAGTCGTCATCCGGGTAGAACGTGATGGGCAGGCAAACGACCTTACGATAGGCAAAATCATATCTATAGTAGCTGCCCGAAAACACACGGTAATTCACAGCACCGATGGTGACTTCATGCTTCGTGAATCTATTCACGCGCTCGAAGCAAGACTCGATCCTGATAGATTCATCCGGATTCATCGCTCGGTCATTATCAATCGCTGCTATCTGGTCAAGACGCTATCGATTTCGCCCAAGTCGTTGTTTGTTGTCTTGCAGGATGGACTCGAGTATCCGGTAGGTCCCCACTATCGGGATAGATTCGGCGACGCCGCTAATTCCGACGCTGCGTAGTCGGCTTCAACATCACCCTCAATCTCGCGATCGACAACTGCTTGGTGCGGCATGAATTGTCGTACCGGCACGAATCGTCGCGGGAATTGAAGAGTCGAGAGGCGTACGGTCCAACGGAGAATCGCTGCGATCTTATAAGTTGCTCGAATCGTCCCGGTTCCCGCGCTGCCCATCCCGAACCAAGCTGTACTGAGGTCCAGACGCGCCGCTAAGGAACGCTACCTGCCTTCCACATGCCGGGTGGCCAAGTAATGCGGCTGAAGTTGGTTCATGCGGCGGAGGTGATACCAGCGCAATCCGCAAAGCTCTTGGTTATGCCCTATCGACAAGAAAGTGTGGAGCTATGACAACCAAAAGTCTGATTAGCGGAACTCTGGCGTGGCTGTTGATCGGCGCTATATTGACGCCGTTGCTGGTGGCGCAATCGCTAGTTTCGGGTGATCTCAGCGGCACCATCAACGATCCCAGCGGCGCGGTAGTGCCCAACGCCACTGTGTCGCTGAAGAACATCGCCACGGGTGCGACTCGCACAACCACCAGCAATGCGGCCGGGGCCTACCGCTTCGCGCTGTTACCGCCCGGCAACTACACAGTGAGCGCGACTGCGAAAGGAAGGCTGAAGCAACTACAACCGTCAACGTGGGACAAGCCACGATTGCCAACGTCAAGCTGGCGGTGGGCAGCAGCGCGACCACCGTCGAAGTCACCTCGGCCGCGCCACTGCTGAACAAGGAGAATGCCGACCTGACCACCAACTTCGATCAAAACATGATCGCCAACCAGCCTAACCCCGGCAATGACCTCACCTATATTGCGCAAACCGCGCCGGGCGTAAACATGAACTCCGGCATGGGCTATGGCAACTTCAACACGGCCGGCTTGCCCGCCACCGCCAACGTGTTCACCATAAACGGTGAAAACGATATGGACCCCTACCTCAACCTGAATCAATCGGGCGCGAGCAACCTGATGCTGGGCAAGAACGACGTTCAGGAGGCGGCCGTCGTCACCAACGCTTACTCCGGCCAGTACGGTCAGCAGGCGGGAGCGCAGGTCAACTACGTCAGCAAGTCCGGCAGCAACGCGTTTCATGGCAACGCCGAGTACTGGTGGACGGGCTCCAGCCTGGACGCCAACAGCTACTTGAACAATCTGAGCGGGGCGGCGCGTCCGTTCAACAACAATAATCAGTGGGCCGGTTCGATCGGTGGCCCAATCAAGAAGGACAAGCTGTTCTTCTTTGCCGATACGGAAGGCCTTACCTACATTGTGCCTTCCACACAAGTCGTCTATGCACCCACCACGGCATTTGCCGGTGCCACACTGGCCAACCTGGCCGCCACCAACCCGACTGAGGTTCCGCTCTACTCGAAGGCGTTCAGCCTCTATGAGCGCGCACCTGGATACAACACCGGCACGCCGGTAGCCGGAAGCTGCGGCCCAGGCTTTACCGGTCCCGTTACCAACTGCTTCCAGTCGTGGACAGGCAACCCTTCCGAGCCAGCCCATGAATTCCTGGGGATCGGCCGCATCGACTACAACCTTTCTGACCGCGACCACCTGTTCTGGCAAGTGAGTGCCGACCAGGGGGTCCAGGCCACCGGACCTGACCCCATCAACGCGGCTTTCAACGTTGCCAGCTATCAGCCCAACTACAACGGACAGGGGCAGTGGACGCACACCTTTGGCAGCAACGCCACCAACCAGTTCATCTACGGTGGCCTCTACTACCGTTTCATCTTCAGCACAGCGGATGGGCCTGCCACTTTCCCCGGAGTGCTCGATATGGCGAACCTGGGCTTCACTAGCCTGGGCGGCGGCTCGCCCTCGTTTGCCGGACTGGGCCAGTTCATCTTTCCGCAAGGGCGCAACGTTACCCAGTACCAGTTCGTCGATGACTTCTCCTGGACACACGGTAATCACACGCTGAAAGTCGGCGCCAATTTCCTCCGTTACGATGTCAGCGACTACATCTTCAGCGAAGGCGTGGGAACCCCGCTCGCCGTCATTGGCAACGTGAATGACTTCTACAACGGCTTGTCCAATGTCTTCTCGGCCAACTTTCCCAGCCGACTGAGCGAACCCGTCGCCCTGTGGAATGTTGGGGTTTACGCTCAAGACGAATGGCGCGTCAGCAACAGTTTGAAGCTGACCTTCGCCATGCGAGCGGAGCATTACTCCAATCCGGTCTGCAACACCAATTGCTCAGCGCTTTTGACCGGACCCTTCGCCTCGGAGAGCGTCAGCCCGACAACCCCCTACAACCAGATGGTCATGGCGAACCAGCAACAGATCTTCCGGGCGACGGACACGATCAACTGGGCGCCTCGCTTTGGCTTTGCCTGGTCGCCCGGCGGCAGCGACAAGACTGTGGTGCGCGGCGGCTTCGGCATCTTCTACGACGCCTTACCGGCAGCCTTTGGCGATAGTTTCATGACCAACCTGCCGAACTTTATTCCCATTACACTGACCGGCACCCAGCCTTGGGCTGACACGGTAACCCCCGGCGTCAGTCCGTCGCTGATCGCCTCCAGTTCGGCAGCCGCAATTCGCAGTGGATTCTCCAAGGGCGCATCCTTCGCTTCCTTGTCCTCCACTGTTCCCGGCTTTGCCGCCCCTAACTTCGGGAATAATTTGGGGACCTTCCACACCCCTATGTACCAGGAATGGGATGTGCAGATCGAACAGCAGTTGGACAGCCGTAGCTCTATGACCCTGGCGTATATCGGCAACCACGGCATTGACCAGCCGATTACGAACTTCCCGAACGCCTACAACCCCGCCGGGGTTTCTGGCGCAGGTCTCCCAGGCAGCCCGTTCAGCGGAAACTTCGGCACGATCTCCGAGGTTTACTCGGCCGGAGTCTCCAACGACAATCAGTTGACCGCCTCATACCAGCGGCGACTGACGTACGGCTTCACCATCCAAGCCAGCTATACCTGGGCTCATGCCTTGGACGAGATTTCCAACGACGGCTTGCCGGGCACGCCCTATAGCAGCACCTCCATCTCGTATCAACTCAACCCCTTCAACCTGCGCCAGAACTATGGCAACGCGGACTACGACATTCGCAACTCCTTCAATGCTGCTTACGTGTGGAACACGCCCTGGAAGTTCAGCAACCGGTGGATGAACCGCGCCTTCGGCGGCTGGACGTTGTCGCAGAACTTCTTTGCCCGCTCGGGACTGCCGCTTATGGTTTTCGATCTCGGGAATCCCGCCGGCAACTACAACCCAGCAGCTCCCTATCTCCCAGCACAGGTCATCGGCGTCGGACAGGGGACGTGCAACCAGTACCTCACCGGCTGTCTGAGTGCAGCGGGGTTCGCCACGTCGGCGGGTATGACCTCGTTTCCCAACCAGGCGCGCAACCAGTTCCGCGGGCCGGGATTCTTCGACTCCGACTTCAGCGTGAACAAGAACTTCAAGCTTACCGAGCGGGTGGCGTTCGGAATCGGCGCCAACATGTACAACGTGTTCAACCACTCCAACTTTGCCAACCCTGTTAACTTTTTTGGAGCCCCCAACTTCGGCACCATCAACTTGCAGGCAGTACCGCCGACCAGCCCGTTTGGGTCGTTCGTTGCCGGTGCTCCATCGAACCGCATCATCCAGTTCCAGGGCAAGATCGTCTTCTAAACGAGGCGGCAACTCTGCTTGGGGCGGCCCCTCGCGGGCCGCCTTTTTGGCGGCCCTCCGCTAAAAGGTAATGTCGAGGATATTTTTCTCACTCCACCGGAGGTGGATTGTTTCCGCGACATCCAGCCCCGCTCATCATGGAAAGCGCTCGCCTAACGTCAAGCCGCTTGAGGACTGGGTTTGCGGGAGATAACCAGTTGGTTGTGAGGCGTGGAACGGTACGGGTGAAAGAACACTGCCGGCAAGCGGCTGGGCAGTTTGACGCGCTAGCTGGCCTGGTCCACTCGTCAACATCCACGGTCTCCAGCTTGCCGCAGATGAAGTTGAAGTAGAGAAGCTAGGCCTTGGAAACGAATGGCGTGGTTTTCTCCGGCATTTCTTCTCGCCACAATTTCTATCCGGCACAGGATCGACGGGGGCCGGGCATACGACTGACAGTTGTTCAAACTCGGAAATCCACCTGGATGTGTAGTCGGCATGTCGTCGAAGTGCTGCGGGAGATTAGTCCCCACGAGTCTTAGTGCAAGTCGGCTTGCGGGAAGTCAAGATACATTCGAGCTCGCGCATCGTTGACAGTTGGATTTCGATCCGCCGTCTCCAGAGTCGCCAAAGGGCCAGCCCTCCGCGAAAGTCCGCTCGAGGATCAGGCCGGGATCACTCTGTAAGCGAGTGTCGAGTGGAGCGGATCGTCGGGGCGATACATCGGTGGGCTGAACTGACGCGACACACGTCCTAAAGAAGTCGCCGGAGCGATAGCTGACGATGAGGTGGTTCTCGCTGACACTTGGCGTGTTGCAGCGGAGCGCGAGCGGATCGGGAGGTGAGGGGGCCATATAAAAAGCCCAGAAACTTGTTAGCCTTGTTAGCCTTTTTTCGCTGTTCTCACCGGAATCATCGGATTTACCGGAGTAGTCGGACGTGAATACATGCCGCAGCAACTCTATTTAGTAACATAAACTTACGCGTAAGAGCCGCATTTACTGCAAGGAAGCGGTTTCAAGCCAAGACGAATC
>CAWIAN010000004.1:0-342371 GCA_963834135.1 uncultured Acidobacteriaceae bacterium
ATTCCTGCGTGTTTTAGCCGCTCGGTCTTCGTTACTCTGCCTTGGGTGAATGGCGACACGACTGCTTCTGCATCATTTGGAAGAAACGCACCGAGCTCATTACCTTGGGCATCCAACCACGTGGAGATCAACTTATGCCACAGAGTACGCACAATCGAATTGCGGAGCTTCACAATCTTGCAGCGCACGCCCACAATGCCGCTGCCGTGGCACACGGCAAGGAAGATCACCTCACCGCGCACGAGCTGTCTAAACAAGCGCACGAGCATTCATTGAACGCGCACAAGCTCAGTGAAGAACTTATCTCAGGAGTGGAAGAGTCTCAGAAGAAGAAAGCCTGACTGTGAAAGTAGCGGACGCCGCTTTTCGGTAGCGGTTCGGACTGTGCCGTAAGACAACCCAGCTACGCTAACGCGTGCCGCAGGTATCCGGCGACGTCGCCGACGAAGCGATGCACCGACGCCTCGGCGATGCGATGACCCACGAGAGCGTTCATCGTCTTTCCTACCGCGCCGAAAGGCGGCTCGTAGACTCCTGAGAAGTCGAGCTGGGTTTCGGTTCCGGTCAGCGGATATACGGAAAGCTCGCCGTGCATAAGGGGAAATAGCCGCGGCAGGGCGGCCGCCTCCCATTCCAGAAGCAGCTTCGTGCTCGCACTGAACGCGGCATCGGCCGGTCTCTCCTCGATGCCTTTCACCACGATCTTGATCTCGGCCTTCACGCCGACGCCCGCAAAGTCGACGTGCAGTTCGGCAGCAACCGATTCGGCGCGAGTGGCAGCCGCGTTGGTAGCGGACTGGAACACCGCGACCGCGTTTTGTTTGAGCATGTCGCGAACCCGTTCGTAGGGCTGGTTCACGTAGTCGTAGCTGCGAATCTCGCGTCCGGTGTTCATCAATCTCGTTCCGAGCCAATCGGCCGGCAACCTGCGAACCGGCAATCACGAAACTTTACCATAGGGCCAGACGGGATCGGTGTTGCCGATTCTTGCTGCCTCCAAAGCCTCATCCAAGATTTTGCTTGTATGATAGCTAGCGCTTCAGGTTCAATCGCTCGTTGCGATTCCAGAGGGTGAGGAGGCTGGATGGCTCAGATCGACGTCCCACTGACGAGCTCGGGCTTTGGACAGACCCGGCGCGTCGACAACTGGTGGGTGCAACCGCTGGTGGTGTTTCTGGGTCTTTCCGCCTTCATTGTTTACGCCACGTGGGCCGCGTTCCAGGGGCAACACTACAGGTT
This sequence comes from uncultured Acidobacteriaceae bacterium, assembly GCA_963834135.1. Lineage (GTDB taxonomy): Bacteria > Acidobacteriota > Terriglobia > Terriglobales > Acidobacteriaceae > Bog-257. The sequence goes on from CAWIAN010000004.1 coordinate 1,240, forward strand.
CGGACCGTATCTCTCGCCTTTTTACTCTCCGGTATTGTTTGGGCCGGACAGCTGGTTTGGCCAAGCGCCAAGCTGGATGCCGGTTTGGGTGACTGGCGCAATCCTAATCCTGTGGGCTCCGGGCGGATTTCGCGTCACTTGTTATTACTACCGCGGAGCTTATTACAAAGCCTTCTGGGCCGATCCGCCTTCCTGCACCGTAGGCGAACCTCGGAAGACCTATCTGGGCGAGCGTTCCTTTCCTCTGATCATCCAGAACATTCACCGCTACTTTCTGTACCTGGCGCTGCTGTTCCTCATCATTCTTGGCCGCGACGTTTGGGACGCCTGCTGGTTCAACGGACACTTCGGCATCGGTGTCGGCACGCTGGTCCTGCTGACGAACTTCGTGCTGCTGAGCTCGTACACGTTGAGCTGCCATTCGTTTCGCCATATTGTTGGCGGCTTTCGCGATCGCTTGGCCGGCGCGCCGGCGCGCAAACGTGTCTACGACTGCGTGAGTTGTCTCAACCGGCGGCACATGGTGTTTGCCTGGTGCAGCCTGTGCAGCGTGGCATTCGCCGATCTGTACGTGCGCCTGTGCTCAATGGGTGTGTGGACCGACTGGAGGATCATTTAGTGGCCGAGTACATCACGCACGAGCACGATGTGGTCATCATTGGCGCGGGAGGCGCGGGCCTGCGGGCTGCGGTCGAGGCCTCAGGCGGGGGCGCGAAGGTCGCCGTTATTTCGAAATCGCTGCTGGGTAAGGCGCACACCGTCATGGCCGAGGGAGGAATCGCCGCGGCCATGGCTAATGTCGACGATCGCGACAGCTGGCGCGTTCACTTCTCCGACACCATGCGCGGCGGTCAGTATCTGAACAACTGGCGCATGGCGGAGCTTCATGCCAAGGAGGCGCCCGCCCGAGTACGCGAGCTTGAGGCCTGGGGCGCGCTGTTCGATCGCACCAAAGATGGCCGCATCCTGCAACGCAATTTCGGCGGGCATCGTTATCCGCGGCTGGCGCACGTTGGCGATCGGACAGGGCTGGAGATGATTCGCACGCTACAGGACCACGGAATCCATCTCGGCCTCGACGTTTTCATGGAGCACACGATCGTCACGCTGCTGAAAGATGGCAATCGCATCGCGGGAGCATTTGGCTACGATCGCGAACGCGGTAGGTTTCACTTGTTTCGTGCGAAGGCGGTCGTGTTAGCAACGGGCGGGATCGGACGAGCCTTCAAGATCAGCAGCAACAGCTGGGAATATACCGGCGACGGACACACGCTCGCCTACGACGCGGGTGCATCGCTGATGGACATGGAGTTCGTGCAGTTTCACCCGACGGGAATGATCTGGCCGCCCAGCGTGCGCGGCATTCTGGTGACGGAGGGAGTTCGTGGCGAAGGTGGCGTGCTGCGGAACAGAAACGGCGAGCGTTTCATGTTCAAGGATATTCCTCCGCTGTACGTAAACCAGACCGCCGATTCCGAAGAAGAAGGCTGGCGTTACACGCAGGGCGACAAGAATGCCAGGCGCCCGCCGGAGCTGCTGACGCGCGACCACGTGGCCCGCTGCATTCGACGCGAGGTGCGGGAAGGACGCGGCAGCCCGCATGGCGGCGTCTTCCTCGACATCTCCTGGATCAAGGAGAAGATTTCCGGCGCTCCGGAACACATCAAGAAGAAGCTGCCCAGCATGTATCACCAGTTCAAACAGCTGGCCGATATCGACATCACGCAGGAGCCGATGGAGGTTGGGCCAACGACTCACTACATGATGGGCGGAGTGCGGGTGAATGCTGATTCGCAAATGTCCGACGTTCCCGGATTGTTTGCCGCGGGAGAATGTGCGGCCGGTTTACACGGCGCCAACCGCCTGGGAGGGAATTCGCTCTCCGATCTCCTGGTCTTCGGCCAGCGCGCCGGAGAATACGCGACAAAGTTCGCGAAAGAAAATTCATTTGGCACGATTAATCCTCAGGAGCTTGCATCGGCAGAGGAAAGCGCGCTTCGTCCCTTCGAGGGCAACGGCTCAGAGAATCCGTATGGCGTGCAGCACAAGCTTCAGGACGTCATGCAGGACATGGTAGGAATTGTTCGCCAGGAGCAGGAGATGCGGCAGGCGCTCGACCACATCCGGGAGCTGAAGGCCGCCAGCCAGACGGTCGGTGTGGACGGCAACCGCGATTACAACGCGGGGTGGCACACGGCGCTCGATCTGCACAACATGCTGACGGTGTCAGAGATTGTTACACGGGCCGCGCTCGAACGGCAGGAAAGCCGTGGCGCGCATTTCCGCGACGATTTCCCGAACAAAGACGAACAGTGCGCGAAGTTCAATATCGTGGCGCGAAAAGGACCCAACGGCGAAGTGCGACTTACGCGCGAGCCTATCCCGCCCATGCGAGATGACCTGCAGCAGATCATTGAGGAGATGAAGTAATGGCGACGGCAACGTTCCGCATATGGCGTGGAGACAAGGGACAGGGAAAGTTCCAGGACTACACCACCGAAGTCTCGCCCGGCATGGTGGTCCTCGATGCCGTTCATCAGATCCAGGCGGAAGAAGCCGGTGACCTCGCCGTCCGGTGGAATTGCAAGGCAGGGAAGTGCGGCTCATGTTCCGCTGAGATCAATGGCATGCCGAAGTTGATGTGCATGACGCGGCTAAATTCATTGCCGCTCGACAAGCCCGTGACGGTCGAACCGATGAAGGCCTTTCCCCACGTACGGGACCTGGTCACGGACGTATCGTGGAATTACAAGGTGAAGCAGCGCATCCCGAAATTTAAGCCGCGTAAGCCGGATGCCGAGGACGGCACCTGGCGCATCGCGCCGGAAGACGTTGATCGGGTGCAGGAGTTCCGCAAGTGCATCGAGTGCTACCTGTGCCAGGACGTCTGCCACGTTCTGCGCGACCATCACATGCACGACCAGTTTATCGGTCCGCGTTTTCTGGTTTACGCGGCGGCGCTGGAGATGCATCCTTTAGACACCGGCGATCGCCTCGAAGCGTTGCGGAAGGACTTCGGCATCGGCTTGTGCAACATCACGAAATGCTGCACCAAGGTTTGTCCCGAGGGCATCACAATTACAGACAACGCTATCATTCCGCTCAAGGAACGAGTGGTGGACCGGTTCTTCGATCCACTCTCGAAGTTGTTCCGCATGTTCAGCTCGACGAAAGCATAGGAGAAGTTATGCATTTCGAACTCAAGTCGATTTCCGTGCAGAGTATTCCCGAAGCCCTCGCGAAAGTAGAACGCTATCGGCTCCTGAACGAACCCGTCCTGGCGGAGAGCATTTGCCTCGATGTTCTGGCTATCGTGCCCGATCACCAGCAAGCATTGATCTCCCTGTTGCTGGCACGCACCGATCAGTTCCACGGCAACGTGCAGCCGAAGGGCGCTCTGGAGGTTCTGGCGAAGATCAAGGGGGAGTACGAGCAGGCTTACTACGCCGGCGTGATCTGGGAGCGCTTGGGCAACGCCCGCATTCGTCACGGCGGCCGCGGCGCCGGTACATCCGCGTATCACGCTCTACGGGACGCGATGAGTTATTACGAAACAGCCACCAAGTGCGCTCCGCACGGGAACGACGAAGCCATTCTGCGCTGGAACACTTGTGCGCGCATGATCATGCAGAATCCTGGCATTCAGCCGTCATCCGAGCACGACCCGCAGGCGTGGGTACACGACGAAGCCGGCTCCCGAATCGCGGACGCGTAAAGCCGTTCCGCCCGAGAGCTGGCTCTCCTTCCAGGGATGAAATGGCATTCCTGCTCTGGCAATTTGGCGCGCCCGAATTCCAGCCGACGAAGTGGAAGGAGCCGGTCAAAGCAGGCAAGTAGTCGAGACACGCCGCTCCCAAAAGTCGGAGCAGCGCTAAATGGCGAAAGCGGCATTCCGGTAACTTGCTTACCGAAATGCCGCTTTTGCGTTACGCGGTCTCTCGACTACTCCACTTGCCCCAAACTACTACGGTGCAAAGTAGCTCGAGATGTCCAGAATCAGCTGAGTCAGCGAAGACGCGAAGGCATCGGTCTTGCCATCATTGTTGGGTACGACCGCCATGTTCGACGCCGTCCAACCGTCCGATGCATTCAATGTTGAAACTACCGGCTGTGCCCTGCCGTCAGGCCATAGCGTCAGGTAGCCCAAAGTCGGAGCGGGAATGACCGTAGCGTTGAAGACGAAGGCTTGCGCAGTATTTGGGATCGCGCAGGCGCTGTCTACCACGTCAACGGGTGGGTTAAGGGCGCCGCTGAACGGCTGTCCGTTGCCGATCGAGCGAGTGTCCAACACGCGGCACGGTACGGCGGGATAGAGAGACAGTCCGCCGGACTCGTACGGCGCGAAGTAGCCGTTGATATCGATCAGCAGGTTTGTGTTTCCGCTGGGGTAAACGGCAACCGCTCCTCCAGTACCGGCTGGCACGATCGCCGCATTCGGTACCACCGTCGCCGTCGGATTGTTCAGCGTTGAAACCACAGGCTGTGGCTGACCAGCTGCCCAGACCGTGAGATATCCGAGAGCCTGGCCGCTATAAGGTACGGCCGTGAAGTTCAACGAGTAAGCCTGAGCGCTCGGCGGAATCAGGCAATTGCTCAGCAACAGGGGGAAGTCCCGCTCCTGTCCACCCTGGAGAAATGGTCCGCCCAGGTTCCCATTCGGGCCGCGAGTGTCGACTACGCGGCACGGTGGCAGAGGATAGAACGCCAGCGTTCCAGCGGCAGGCGCCGTGAAGTACCCGTCGATATCGACGATGACGTTCGCGGTGTTGGTGACGAAGATGTTAACGGACCCATCTGATCCCTGCGGAACGATGGCTGCGTTAGCTTTTACCCGTCCGTCGAGCGAGTTCATCAAAGAAACGCCAGGCTGGGCTTCTCCCGTAGGCCAGATCGTCAAGTAGGAGACCGGGCCGCCATCCGGCAACAGCGTCACGTTCAAGGAAAACACGGAGGCAGTGGTCAGGTCAGCGCATCCAGCCGTCTGCGCCAGTTGCTTGAGATTAAACGTCTGGAAGTTGCCTCCTCCGATGGGGCCGCTGGTACGCGTATCCACTAACCGGCATGGCGTGACCGCGACAAACTGATACGGATTGGGAGACAAGCTGAAGATCGTGCCATCGTTGGCGCTGCCGCCGTTGTACGTAGTTCCGTACAAGTTGCCGCCAGGCGCCAGGGCAAGTCCGCCGTAGGGATGATGTCCGTCCGTAGAGGTGAAGGCGTAAACCGTAGTCAGGGTACCTGTGCTGGTGATATTGAAGATCGTACCCTCGGCGCTGTGTCCGCCCGTGCTGGCCGCGCCATAGAAAGTGCCGTCAGCCGCCTGCATTACCGGAGCGTATGGATTGGCGCCGTCCGTGCAGTTGGTCGGCGAACAGAAGCTGTGCAAGGTGGTCAGCGTGCCAGTCGAGGTGATCTGGTAGACCGTTCCATTGCCGTTGGCTCCGCCAAGAAACGTTGTGCCATAGAAATTGCCATCGGTGCCTTGTATCAGGCCCGCATAAGGCTGGTTGCCATCGGTACCGGCAAAGTTATAGAGGGTAGTCAGGGTTCCCGACGGGGTGATCTGGTAGACGGTGCCCATATTGTTGGTGCCGCCCTGGTAGGTGGTTCCGTAGAAGTTCCCATCGGTTCCAAGCGTCAGCCCGGAGTAAATCGATCCTCCATCGGTGCCCGCAAAATTGTAAAGCGTTGTCAATGAGCCGCTCAGGGTGATCTTGAAGATCGTGCCGTGGCCGTTTATGCCGCCCTGGTACGTGGTCCCATAGAGGTTTCCGTCGGTGCCTTGCACCAGTCCGCCGTAAGGGATCGTGCCGCCGCTTCCACCGAAGCTGTAGAGCGACGTGACCGCGCCGTTCGAGGCGATCTTGTAGACCGTTCCGCCACCCAGCGTGCCACCCAAGGTCGTCGTTCCGTAGAAATTACCGTCGTTGGCTTGAATCACTCCGGAATATGGTCTGGCTCCATCGCCATTGCTGAACCCATGTAACGTTGTGATCGTGCCGCCCGGCGTCATCTTAAATACCGTGCCACAGCCACCGGAACAGTTTAAGCTGCTTCCCCCCGAGTACGTTGTCCCGTAGAAGTTTCCGTCGGTAGCGATGATGAGAGACGAATGTGGATTCGAGCCGTGAACAGTCCCGTCCAAATTGACAAGCGTTTTCAGGGACTGAGCAGTTGAGACTGTCACGGCAATGGCCGAGTACAGCAAAAGCACACAAACAGATTTCCCATAGCTGGATTTCATTACGGTTCCTCCCCGCCCTACTTCGTTCAAAAGACTAACCTACTTTAGCCATTTCGCCACTGGAAATTGTGCAAAACAGTTACGCGGGAGGTTTCCTTTTTGGAACGTGCCGACAGCGGGTGACTCCAGAGCAAGCATCACGCGTACTCTTTGCGCGCAAGTACCGCACCGAGGCGCCAAAAAACGCCAGTCATCGCCGCTAATCCCACACCCCAGACGACGAAGACAAGTCGCACCGCCCAGGCCGGCGCTACCCCCACCCGCCTCAGGAGAAACGGAAGGAAGTTCCACGTGGTGATGTGGACGTAATCCCACGGATCCCAGTGCAGGGCATAGTTGTCATACATGCGGCCCAGTGCGAAGCCGACGATGTTCTTGAAGCGCAGGAGGATGACGAACGTCGGATGGCCCAGCGTCTCCATCTGGTAGATCTCCAGCGGCAACCAGAAGAAGAGCGATGCGATCTGGATTGCGGTGCTGACCGCCACCAGCGCGAGGCCGGTTATCCAAACCAAATTGCCGTTTTCGCGGCGATCGCGTAGCAGGAGAGGCACCGCCAGAAGCACTGCCAGCTCCACCGTTGTCGAGACATAGCGATCTCCCCAGGCGAAGTCGCCGCTCCACACCGTGTAACGCGCATAGAAGCTGATGTAGGCCAGCAGAAGCAGATAACCGGTGATGACGTAGGCTTTCACTGCCGGACTGAAGCGCCGCCAGGCGACCACCGTGAGCACGATCATCAGGATTAGAAGCGGGTCGAAGAGAAAGATCGATTTTTCGGGTCCGAAGAGCGCTCCGAAGAAGCCCTCGTGAAACGGCTTCTCGAAGGGATACTTGATGGATAGCGAAGGATCACGTTGCCGCGCCTCGCGGGCCACTACGCTGACATAGGTATTGAAGAACGATCCGAAACGGTAAAACTGGTACACGCGATCGATCAAGCCGAAGACGGCATAGACCGGAGCGGCGATCGCGACGTACGTCTTGCAGCGATTCCACAGCTCTTTCCCGCGCACGCCTTCGAACCACAGCACCAGCAGCGCGAAGAAGCCCCCAGCCATGAGGTCGAGGCCGGTAGTCAGCCGCGTGAGCAGGTTGAGTCCGAAGGCGGCCGAGCCGACCAGCAACGCGCGCCGGCTGCCGTTTTGCTGCCATTCGTATTGATAGGAGAATCCGGCGAGCGTCAGCAGGAAGATGTAGTTGTTCTCCATCATGTTCTGCGTGTAATGGAGGTGCGTAGTCGCGAGCAGCAGTGCCAGCACGCCTACTCCGCTCTGCCTCACTGTGAAATTTAGCTGTCGCAGGAAGCGGAAGCACAACAGAGCCGTCAGCACCGTTATCAGAATGTTCGTGCTGTAACTGACGATGATGTTCCGGACGGTGGGATCGGTGTCATCGTACCTGGCGAAGGCAGGGAGGCGCGCGATGTATGTGCCGGCGATGTCGGCCGGCAGCATCAACAACGACTGTCCCATACCGTACCAGCTCTGCAGCTTGCCGCCGCGGCCGTGCACGCCGAATTCGGGATACTCGCTGGGAAATACCGGCGGCTCCGAGGTCCAGAAGGCGTGAGCGGACTGTTCGCGATGTTGCGTATCGGCGGTGCCCAACTCGCCCGACTGGACGACAAACGCGATCAGTCCCGCTGCCATCGCCAGCAGGAAAACAGGATCGCTCAACCAACGCCGAAGAGAATGGATCGTCATCGATGCTCCCCATCATAGGGGAATCGGAAGTCCTCTAGCAGACCGCTTGTTGACTCCAGGCCGGGCCATGACCATGACTGTTCACAGCCGGATAACCTCAGTGAGAAGAACAGATGCGCCATTGGCGCAGCTTTTGAGAGTTCTCGCACAATTCCGCTATACAACCTTTCCCCGCCGCGTGCTCTCCAATGGAGTGTTGCTGATCGCGGTTGCTGCCAGTTGCTTAACGAGCTCATCACCCTGCGGCATTCGACAGCAACGTCCGAAAGCCGTGCGGGCATTTGACCCTTCCCGTCTTGCACCGTAGCCCCGCGGCAACAGTGAAAACAATTTCGCACGGCAGCTCGTCCCATTGCAGCGGCGTGCTGTCTGGCGCAAAAAGGAGCACACAACGTGATTACGATTCTGATTATCTTGCTTGTCCTGATGCTGGTTGGCGCTTTTCCGGCGTGGCCTCACAGCCGCAACTGGGGCTATTACCCGAGCGGCGGACTTGGACTGGTGGTCATCATCCTGGTGATCCTGCTGTTGCTGGGCCGGATCTAAGAGCTGATTTCGTCCGGGAGCCGTGACTGATACGGCTCTCGCGGTAAGGAAAAACATGAAGCCTTTATCGATACTCGGTCTGGTGGTGTTGGTGCTCGGCATTCTTTCGTTCGTGGTGCCGGTACCGATCAACAAAACGCATGAGCTGAAGGCGGGCGACGCGTCGATTGGGATAACCACGCACCACACCGAAAAGTTGCCGCCTGCCGTGGGTGGCGTGCTCTGCGCGGTGGGCGCGGTCCTGCTGATAGCGGGATCTCGCAAAGCTGTTGCCTGAACCTGAGCCGTTCTGCTCTACGCCTTCCTATGAAGCTCAGCGCAGACTGCTTTGAAAGGGGCCGCCTTCAGAGGTTGCTGAAAAGCTCTCGCAACGTGAGATTAGGTAGCGGCGGCCTTCAGGCCAGCGTCTTAGATGTTTGTTTCGTGGTTCGGAGTCGGCTTCAGTCGTGCCGATGGGTTTCTTAATTTCTGATTAGGCGAGGTGGACCTCAGTCCGTCGAGCCTACTAACACGGATATTTTAACAGCCTGTTTACCCGTTCTGTTGTCTGCGGTTTGACCTCGATTTTCCCCGGTGCTACCGTCAAACCGACAGTCCTAATGCTCAATAGATTGCAATACTGGCCGGTTGCGCTAGTGGTGCGCCTGATCGGAATTCTTCCCCGTCCCCTGGCCCACGCTGTCGGCATTATGATTGGCGGGGCTGTGTATCATCTTCATCCGCGTCTGCGGAGAGTCGGGCTGCGCAACCTGGAACTGGCCTTCCCCGACAAAACCCTGGCGCAGAGGCGGAAAATTCTGCGCGGCGTCTACGTCTCGCTTGGCCGGCTGCTCGGAGAAGCCTGCCTGTTCCCGAGTTACACGCGAAAGAACGCCTCTAACATCGCGGTCTACCAGGGCTTCGAGAATTTTCAGGTGGCCGAGAAGCGCGGTCGGGGCGTACTGCTGCTCACCGGGCATTTCGGCGGATGGGAAGTGGGTTCGTTCTTTCATTCGCTGCAGGGACATCCCATGCAGATCGTTGTCAGACCGCTCGACAATCCATACGTCGACGCGCTGGTCACGCGCTATCGCGGCCTGCATGGCAACACCATGATCGGCAAGCAAGGATTTGCCCGCGGCCTGATCGCTGCTATGCGGACGAACGCCACAGTCGGCATCCTGATGGACACCAACATGACTCCGCCGCAAGGCGTCTTCGTCGACTTCTTCGGCATTCCCGCATGCACGGCGATCGGATTGGCTCGCGTTGCGCTGCATACCGACGCAGCAGTGGTTCCGGCATTTACAATCTGGGACCCGGTGCTGCGCAAATATCGCGTGGAGTTCGATCGCGCGGTTGAGCTGGTACGCACGGGTGACAACGACGCCGACGCCGTGACCAACACCGCGCTCTTCACCAAAGTGATCGAGCAGTATGTTCGCCGCTATCCCGATCAGTGGCTGTGGGTGCATCGCCGCTGGAAGAGCCGCCCGCCAGGCGAGCCGCCTCTGTATTGAGGGCAGTGGATCGTGGCTGGTGGATCGGGACGATCCTGCGGCGTGATGTCACAAACGAAGGTGGCAGGCCGATAACAACCACCGAGCGGCAAGGTGAAGGCAGGATCGCAAATTTTCTATCCACTAACCACTAACCACTATCCACTGCTATAACTCTTCCATGCCCCATACCGTGCAAGAACTGGCGGAGTTTACCGCGTCGCGTCTTATCGGCGACGGTGCAATCGCGGTCTCGAAGGTCGCGAGCATCGCGCAATCGCAACCCGGCGATCTGGTATTCGTTCAAGACGAGAAAGATCTTTCGCAAGCGCTGTCATCGCGAGCGAGTGTGGTGATTGCCGGAGAATTCGCCGCCGATACAAAAGCGAGTAAGCCGCTGCTGCTGTCAGCGCACCCGCGCCTGGCCTTCTGCCGCGCGGGAGCTCTCCTGCATCCGTCGAAAACCTACAAGCCCGGCGTGCATCCAACCGCAGTGGTTCATCCCTCGGCGAAGATTGCGGCGAGCGCAGCCGTCGACGCCCACGCGGTCATCGATCGCGGCGCGATCCTCGGTGAACGCGCGCACATCGGCGCAAGTTGCAGCGTCGGCGAGGGAGTGGTGATCGGCGAGGATTGCGACCTGTACCCCTGCGTCGTCATCTATCAGGGGACGACACTGGGCAAACGCGTCATCGTGCACGCCGGCGCGGTGCTCGGATCGGATGGTTTTGGTTTTGTGCGCGACGAAACTTACGGCCGCTATCACAAGTTTCCGCAGGTCGGTGAGCTCGTCATCGGAGACTATGTTGAGATCGGCGCCAACTGCACCATCGATCGCGGCGCCCTCGACCAGACGGCGATTGGGCCGGGAACGAAGCTGGACAATCTGGTGCACATCGGCCACAACGACATTGTCGGAGCCAATGTGGTCATCGCTGCCCAGGTGGGCGTGTCGGGGAGTTCGGAGATTGGCGACGGCTGCGTGATTGGCGGCCAGGTTGGCATCGGCGACCACGCAAGGATTGAGGAAGGGACGCTGCTTGGCGGACAGGCCGGCGTGCTGCCACATAAGGTTTTGCGTGGAAAGGGAAAGTTGTACTGGGGAACTCCGGCGCAGCCGCTGCGCGACTATCTGAAAGAGTTGGCGGCCGTAGCCAGACTGGCGCGTAAGCAATCGAAGTAGGCTAAGTGATGTCGGGTAGTGCCGGTTCCTCAGGCCGGCGTCTGAGCTAACTAGTTGCTAATTGCTAATTGCTTCTTATGTCCCTCATCGTGGTAGGTGGCCATTCCCGCAATGTTGGCAAGACCAGCGTGGTCGCCGGTCTCATCGCCGCACTGCCCGAATTCAACTGGACAGCGATGAAGATCACGCAGTACGGCCACGGCATCTGTTCGGCCAACGGCAAGGTATGTGATTGCGCCACCGCCGACCACATGTGGGCGGTGACCGAAGAGCGCAACCGCAGCGGTGAAAGCGATTCCTCCCGATTCCTGGTCTCGGGCGCAGTGCGCTCGTTGTGGGTCCGCACGCGGCAAGGCATGCTGGCTGAAGCAATGCCGCGCGTCCGCAAAGAGCTGGCCACCGCTGAAAACGTGATCCTCGAATCCAACAGCATCATGCGCTTCGTGAAGCCCGACCTGTACATTACCGTGCTCGACGCCGCCACCGCCGACTTCAAGCTGTCGGCGCAGCAGTTCCTCGATCGCGCCGGCGCGGTGGTCCTGCATGATAAGGCCGACGACATCGCTTGGGAGAAAGTTTCCTTGAAGCCGGTTTCAGGTAAGCCGACTTTCCGTATTCATCCTCCGCAATACGTCACGCCTGAGCTGGTGGAGTTTGTTCGCGCGAAGCTAACCGCAACTAGCAACTAGCATGAATCTATCGGCGGCCGAGTTCGCGGGCGCGCTGAGTACGGCGCCGGCAGGATAAAATCTCGGCTCGGGACATTTTATGGATGCCAGCGCTTCGTCTGACCGTACCTTCGAGATTCTCTTCGACCACGCCGAGCCGAGCGCGATCGACGATGCGACCTACCAGCCTTACGGCAATTTAGGATTTCCGCCTGCCCCGACTGATCGACCTTGGGTCTACACGAACTTCGTCCAGTCGCTCGATGGAATAACGACCCTGTTAGGGCAACACGCTTCGGGTGCCGAGATCTCGCAGTCATCACCGGCGGATCGCTGGTTGATGGACCTGTTGCGGGCGCACGCCGACGGCCTGCTGATGGGGATGAACACCCTACGTGAAGAGCAGCGGCAGCGCGGTCTCGACAGCCGCGGCATTGTGTTTCGCGTCGTCGATCCCGTGTTGCAGGAGTTACGGCGCAAGTTGGGAAAGGCGCGCGAGCGAAACATTTTTGTGACCGGCGCCGCAGATCTCGATCTCTCCCGCTACAAGGTTTTCGATGGCGATGTTGTCGACGCGGCGATTCTCACTTCGCCAAATGGCGCCGAACGCCTGCGCGCACAGGGAACTCATCCCGGAGTCGCCATTATTGCCGCGGGCAATAAGGAGCACTTTGACCTGGCAAGAGGAATCGCCAAACTGCGCGAGGAACTGGGAGTCGAGCACCTGCTCTGCGAAGGAGGTCCCACATTGTATGGGAGCCTGGCCCGCGCCGATCTGGTGGATGAAAAGTTTATGGCCGTATCGCCTGTCGAAGTCGGACAAGTGGTCCCGCCGGAGCAGGAGCGGCTTCCTGCAGAACAGAAAACCTCAGTGCTTCTGCGGCCAACGGTTTTCGGTGGCGAAGGCTATACACGCGAACGCATCACGCGCTGGCATTGGATGAGCTGCCGCAAGGCCGGAGATATGCAGTTCAATCGGTATCGAAGAAGCAGGGCATAAGGGGCAGGAGATAGCGGGTAATGGTCGGGGTTCAATTGCAGGTGGCGATTGTCCACCATGAATTGTCGTTGGTGTCGCTGTCGAAGATCAAAGCGTCACAGACCGAGTCCCACAGAGTGGGACGGAAGATCTCAGCGCTGGGTGGGTTGAGTTAATGGGCTCGCGGGACGGAATAAGGCTTCAAGATAGGGGTGTTTTGACTCCGGCGCGCAAACGACGCGCGCCTCCGCTCAGCATGACACCGTAATTGCTATTTGATAGTCACGACTTGCCAGCCGATCACTTCACCGTCTCCAACGCTCCCGCCGCGCGATTCAACGCCGCCGTCAAAATCTGCAATTGCTGCTTGGTCAGCGCCAAGTCTTTATTCTCGATCGCCTCATTCACCCCGGGAATCACCACCGCCGCATAGCCGGTATGTTCGCCGGGCGCATAGATCGCATGCTTGAACCAAGGCCGGTCCGGGAGGCCATCGATGAGGAACATACGCTCCGTATTACGCAGCACCAGGTTGACGACACCGGCATCACCGACAAAATCCGCTTGCTTCTTATATAGGCTGGCGCCGGCCTTCTCGATACGGTCGGAAGCGCTCAAGGCGTCTGCGAACGACGGTGCCTGATCGCCGAAGACCGCTTTCGCCTTGATGTTTGCGGCTTTCAGGTATCCGGTGATCTCCTTGCCGTACTGCTCGTAGTCCAGCGGCAATACTTCCGTCGACGCCATCCGAATGACGGCGATGCCGTAGACGCGCGCCATCTCCTGCTCATAAACAAACGTGGGATCGGCAAACTTGGTGAACCACGCAAAGTTATCGAACGCGGAGTGATAGACGCCGTACGGTCCCTTCGAGCCCATATCGGCAGAGGGCACGCCCAGATGTTGCAGGAATGCCGTGTAATCCGAGCCGCTGCCCAGGTCGCCGACTTTAACGTCCTGCGTAGTTATGGCCGGATCGCGGGCTGGAGCGCCTGCCAGCGCGTCGTCGCCGTCTTTGTCCTTCTTGTCTCGCGCAAGCTTCCACTGGTCATAGACGCTGCCACCCTTCGGGCTGGGCACTGCTTTCGTAACATCTCGAAGGTATTGCTTCAGGCTAGGCACTGAGGATGCGCCGAAGTTCGGCCCGGCCACGCCCACATCCATATTGAAATATGCCACAGCGTGGGATAGCTCAGTGGCGTGCTGTTCTGCGTATTCTGTCGAACCGATTAGGCCTTCCTCTTCCGCATCCCAACTGGCGAAGACCATCGTTCGCTTTGGCTTCCAGCCGGTCTTGAGAAGTTCGCCGACACCACGCACCGCCTCCAGTTGAGCAGCGGTGCCGCTGTTTGGATCAACCGCGCCAAACACCCAGGCGTCGCGATGATTGCCGCTGATGACCCAGTCGTTCGGCCACTCCGATCCTCTCACCGTGCCAATCACATCCCAGATGGTGGTGTAGTGATAGACCAGCTTGACGGACAGATGCACCTTCACCGGGCCGGGTCCCACATGGTAGGTGAAGGGCAGCGCGCCCTGCCAGCTTCGTGGCGACTCCGGGCCACCAAGGTTCTGCATGATGGGCGTCGCATCCGCGTAGGACAGCGGCGTCACCGGGATCCGCGTCAGGTCGGTCGCTTGGTCGGGCGGAGTGCGCTTGCTCTCCGGCAGAGTCAGCAGTGAGGCGATGCCCGGCGTCGTTGGGTCGCCCGGGTAACGAAATAGGTATTGCACCGAGCCGCGCTGCACGCCCGTGGCCGGACGCCATGGACCCTTGGGATAGGGATCGCCCTTGTAGTAGCCGTCGTCCCACGGATCGGAATAGATGATGACCCCTGACGCTCCGTATTGCGATGCCAGGAACGGCTTCACTCCGCGAAAATTTTCGCCATAGCGCACGATGACGATCTTGCCTTTTAGATCGACGCCCATCTCCTTCAGCTTCTGGAAGTCCTCTGGGCGTCCATAATTCGCGTACACTACGTCGGCAGTCACATCGCCGTTGGCGGAGTATTCGTTGAAGGCCGGCAGAATTCGCGCATCCTTCTGGAAGGGATCGTCGCTCACGCGCTCAGGAGACGGCCCATGCATCACCACGTTTTCCGGTTCGACCACGTCGACCCGAATATCGAGCGGCAGCGCCATCCAGATCTTGTATTCCTGGATATGTGCGTCCAGTCCCGCGTCCTGATACTTCTGCAGGACGTACTCGGCGGTCTTGCGATCCTCGGGTGAGCCAGCAACATGCGGCTCGGCCGTCAGGGTCTGCAAGTGCTGCTTGGCCAGCTCCGGATCGGGCACGGCAAGAAATGTCTT
Organism: uncultured Acidobacteriaceae bacterium; assembly: GCA_963834135.1. Lineage (GTDB taxonomy): Bacteria > Acidobacteriota > Terriglobia > Terriglobales > Acidobacteriaceae > Bog-257. The sequence goes on from CAWIAN010000004.1 coordinate 16,360, forward strand.
CTCCACCTTCAACTCCGCGGCCGGATCGTGAAAGCCAAAGATCTTGTCAGGAGGAGTAAATGGCGCGGGAGTTGTCGAACTTTCCTGGCTGGAAGCAACAATCGAAAAGGTAAGGGAGCAGGCGAGTAGAACGCTTAGCGAACGGATCAATCCGGGTCTCCTGATGCGGACGCGCAACCAACCACCTGAGCAGATTACAACAACCACAAGTTGAGGGCGAATGAGGCCCTGATGCCGAAAAAAAGCGGAGCTCCCAACAAGAGCTCCGCGTATCGCCTGCTTCGAAAAAATGACCTTTAGGCTGTGACGTACTTGCCGGTCTCCAGCACGCGGCTGGCAATTTTTTCCTGCAGGGCGATGATGTTCACGGGCTCATGCTTAGCCAGGCGTCGGACTATCGCCATCTGGGTGCGTAGCATGTCGCCTTCGGCCACAGCCGCCACGACTTTCTTGGCTGCTGCTTCCAGCTTGTTGAAGGCGCCTTCGAGATAGACCTGCGTCATGGCGATGACCAGTCCAGCCTTCTCCTCGCCCTGTGCTGAAACGTACTTGCGGGCGCGCAGTAGGGCGGAGTCCATGGCGAAAGCTTCGATCACCATGTCGGCGATCGCGCCCATCACCTCCTGCTGATCGGCCAGCTTCTGCATGTATTTCTGCGACGCGGCTCCGGCAATCAGCATGGCCAGCTTCTTGGCGTTCGACACCAGCTTCTGCTCGGCTGCCAGCGTGCCTCCGAGTTCCTCGCCGGAGGGTCCGGACATCACTTCGTCCATGACTTTCTTGATGGCCGGCAGCAGCGCCAGCTGTCCGCTCATGGCCCGCTTCAGTAGCCAGCCGGTAATGATGAGACGATTGATTTCGTTGGTCCCTTCGAAGATGCGGTTCACGCGCGAATCGCGATAGGCGCGCTCGGCCGGATACTCTTCGACGAAGCCGTACCCGCCATAGATCTGGACGGTTTCGTCGACGACTTTGTCCAGCATCTCGGATCCCGCGACTTTGATGATGGAGCACTCGACCGCATACTCCTCGATCGACTTGCGGATGGTCTCGGGATTCTTGTCGATGCCATCCAGCGCGGTGTCCATCATGCCCACGGTGCGGTAAACCATCGACTCGCCGGCGTAGATGCCTACGGCCATCTGCGCGATTTTCTCGCGGATGAGGCCGAAGTCGGAGATGGATTTGTTGAAGGCCTTGCGCTGCTTGGCGTAAGCAATCGCGTTCGCCATAGAGGTACGCGCACCGCCGACACAACCCGCCCCCAGCTTGAAGCGGCCGACGTTGAGGATGTTAAAGGCAATGATGTGCCCCTTGCCGACGTCACCGAGCACGTTCTCGACGGGAACTTTGCAGTCGTTCAGGATGAGCGGGGCGGTCGAGGAGCCGCGGATGCCCATCTTCTTTTCTTCGGCGCCCACCGAGAAGCCGGGAAAATCCTTCTCGATCAGGAACGCCGTGAATTTCTCGCCGTCCACCTTCGCGAAGACCGTAAACAGGTCGGCGAAGTGGGCGTTGGTGATCCACATCTTCTCGCCGTTGAGGATGTAATGCTTGCCGTCGGGCGAGAGCACGGCCTTGGTGCGGCTGTTCAGCGCGTCCGAGCCGCTGGTCCCCTCCGACAGCGCGTAGGCACCGATCATCTCCGCCGATGCCAGCTTCGGCAGGTACTTCTTCTTCTGCTCCTCGGTGCCGAAGAAAACGATCGGCAGGGTGCCGATGCCGGCGTGTCCGCCCATCGACACGACGAAGCTGCCGCACTTCGCCATGTACTCGGCGATGATGGCCGACGAAACTTTGTCCATGTCGGAGCCGCCGTAATCGGCGGGCACATCGGCGTTCGTCAGACCCATCTCAGCAGACTTTTTCAGCAGTCCGCGGGTGACGTCCCATTCCTTGTGTTCGATCTTCTCGACCGCAGGCAGAACTTCGTTCACCGCGAACTCGTCGGCCAGCTTCGCGATCATCTGCTGATCTTCGTTGAAGTCTTCCGGAGTAAAGACGTTATCGAGGTTGTGATCTTCGAGCAGAAAGCTTCCGCCCGTAGTTTTCGTTTTCGGAGCTGCGGTCGTGGTTGCCATAAAATCCTCGCTGTTCGCTGTTCGCCCTTCGCCAGAGCTGAAGTCTAGTTTCGTATTACCGCTTGCGGAGAACGGTCGTCCTTGCCTTTTGCTGACCAACGTCAATCGCCAGAGCACCTTCCGGCGAAGAGCGAAGAGCGAATGGCGACCGTACGCCGCTACTGTAGATTTTCAAACACACCTGCCGCGCCCATGCCGCCGCCGACACACATGGTCACCATGCCGTAACGTCCATTGCGGCGCTTCAATTCGCGGATGATGCTGGCCGTCAGCTTCGCGCCTGTGCATCCCAATGGATGCCCGAGCGCAATCGCTCCGCCATTCAGGTTGATGCGCGCCGGGTCGAGCCTGCCTTCCTGAATCACAGCCAGGGATTGCGCCGCGAACGCCTCGTTCAGCTCGATCACGTCGATGTCGTCGAGCTTCAGCCCGGCCATCTTCAACGCTTTCGGAATCGCGAAAACCGGGCCGATGCCCATCTCTTCCGGCTTATACCCCGCTGTGGCATACGCCACGTAGCGGGCCAGCGGCTTCAATCCGAGCGCCTTCGCCCGTTCTGCCGACATGACCACAGCCGCTGCAGCACCATCCGACATTTGCGACGAGTTGCCAGCGGTCACCGTGCCCCTGACGTGGAATGCCGGCTTCAGCGCCAGCAGCGCTTCGAGCGACGTGTCCGCACGCGGGCCCTCGTCTATTTTAAAGACGATGTCGGTGCGCCTAGGTTTGCTGCCATTCGGTGTGGTAAAGCTGACCGGCACGGGGACGAGTTCCTCGTCGAACTTGCCGGCCTCGATGGCCGCGATCGCTTTCTTGTGACTCTGCACCGAGAATTCGTCCTGCATTTCACGCGTGATGTTAAAACGTTTGCCGACACGCTCGGCCGTGAGGCCCATCGAGAGGTAAGCGTCGGGATAGTTCGACACCAGCCAGGGGTTGGCCGATACTTTGTGGCCGCCCATCGGGATCATGGTCATCGATTCCACGCCGCCGGCGACAACCGTCTCGGCACCGCCCGCCATGATGCGTTCGGCCGCCATGGCAATCGCCTGCAACCCGGAGGAGCAGAAGCGATTGATCGTCATCGCCGAAACCTCGACTGGCAGACCCGCACGCAGCGACGCGATGCGGGCGACGTTCATACCCTGTTCCGCCTCGGGCATAGCGCAGCCAAGGATCACATCTTCAATCTCTTTCGGGTCAAGCTGCGGTACGCGATCCAACGCGCCCTTGATGGCGGTGGCCGCCAGATCGTCGGGCCGCGTCGCTCGCAAAGTTCCCTTATAGGCCTTGCCGACCGGCGTCCGGACGGCGGATACGATGACTACATCAAGCATGTGAACCTCAAAATCAGCAATTAGCAATTAGTGATTAGCCAAAATCAAAATCCGGTTGTCATCATGAGCGGAGGTGCGCGCCTTTTCGCACCGGAGTCGAAGGACCTCTCTTTTTGTTTAGGGGTCCGCCGCCAGTTGTCAGCCAAAGCACGTTTGTTGCGAGTCAGCAAACCTGGTTCCGCAATCCCGAGGGTTTAAACCCTCGGATAAATCTGTCGTCCCTACGGGACTCGGCGTCATTGTTGGCCCTCGGACCCAGGGCTCTCGCCCTGGGCTAAAGTTTGTTACGCCCTCTGGGCTCGCTGCCAACTACCAACTGCCAAGTGCCAACTGCCAACTGCCAACCGCCAACTGACAACTGACAACCGACAACTGACCTTCAGTTCCGCAGCGTCTTGCCCGTCTTCAGCGTGTACTGAATCCGCTCCTGCGTCTTCTTCTCGCCGCAAAGCGACTTGAACGCCTCACGCTCCAAGTCCAGCAGATACTGCTCGCTTACCGGAGTTCCCGGATTCACTGCACCGCCGCACAAGACTTCGGCAACTTTGTTGGCGATTTTCACCTCGTGATCCGTAATGAACTCGCCTTCGTGCATGATGTGCACGCCCAGCTTCAAGGTCGCCAGAATGCTTTCGCCGGGAGCAAGGATATCGTTGCGTGGCACCACCGGACGATAGCCTTCGTGCACGAGCTCCAAAGCCCGCTGTTTCGCATCGGTCAGAACGCGCTCGCGGTTCATGGTCACGTCGTCGCCGTTGGAGATGAAGCCAAGGTTCTTCGCCTCGAACGCCGACATCGACACCTTCGCCATCGCCACGGTTTCGAAGGCCTGCTTCATGGCTTCCATCAGTTCGACACTCTCGCCACGGCCGGCGGGACGTACGTGATAAGCCTTGTCGAGCGCGCGCAAGGTCATCTCCTTGCAGCCGCCGCCGCCGGGGAGCAGACCCACGCCGACTTCAACCAGACCGCAATACAGCTCCGCGTGAGGCTGGCGCGCCGCCGCGTGCAAGGTCACCTCGCAGCCTCCGCCCAGCGTCATGCCGAACGGCGCAACCACGACGGGCTTGGACGAAAACTTGATGGCCTGCGTCATGTTCTGGAATTGCTTGATTGCGAGATCGACCTCGTCCCACTCTTCTTCCTGTACCGCCATCAGCAGCATCATGATGTTGGCGCCGACAGAGAAGTTTGCCGCGTCGTTGGTGATGACGAAGGCGTCGAAGTTGTCGCCCGCACCGCCCGGCTTCAGCGTCTGCGTGATCATCTGCACGATGTCGCCGCCCAACGCGTTCATCTTGGAGTGAAACTCGATGCAGCCAACGCCATCCCCGATATCGATGAGCGACGCGCCCGCGTTTTTCTTCACCACCAGGCCAGACTTCTTTGCCACACTCACCGACCACACGCCTTCGGAAACTTTCTCCGAAGTGTAGTGAGCGCTCTTCAGATCGAAGTAGGCGCGGCCGCTGGCCGCCTTAACATCGTCGGTGTACCAGCGCTCGTTACCGGAGGCGAGCAGCTTCTCCACATTCGGCGAGACCGGCTTGCCTTCCACCTGCATGCGCTTGACTGTCTTCGGCACACCGGCGGCATCCCACAACTCGAACGGTCCCATCTCCCAGTTGAAGCCCAGCTTCATAGCGCGATCGATCTCGACGACGGAGTCGGAAATCTCGCCGATACGATTCGCCGAGTAGGTCCACAGGTCCGATAGCGCCGACCAGAGGAAGGCGCCGGCCTTCTCTTTCGACGGCGCCAGCAGCGTCCGCAGCCGCTCGGGCAGGTCGTCGATGTTCTTCGCCATTTCCAGCGAAGGGAACTTCGGCCGCTGCGAGGGCCGGTACTCCATCGTCTTCCAGTCGAGCGCCAGGATTTCGTTCTTGCCATCCTTCTTCGTCTTCTTGTAAAAGCCCTGCCTGGTTTTATCGCCAAGCCACTTGCGCTCCAGCATCTGCTTGAAGAAGTCGGGCAGGACGAGGTCACTGCGCTCATCCTTGATATTGACGACGCTGTTGCGGACGACGTGTCCAAGAATATCGAGGCCCACGAGATCGGCCAGGCGGAAGGTCGCTGTCTTCGGCCAGCCCGCAGCGGTTCCGGTCAGCGCGTCCACTTCCTCGATGCTGAGGTCCATCTCCTGCATCAGGCGCATGATGTTCAGCGCCGAGAAGATCCCGATGCGATTGGCGATGAAGTTCGGAGTGTCCTTCGCGTAGACGACGCCCTTGCCAAGGTGCAGGTCGCAGAAGTGCGCGATGGTCTCCATCGCGGTGCAATCGGCTTCAGGGGTGGGAATCAACTCCAGCAGGCGCATGTAGCGCGGCGGATTGAAGAAGTGCGTGCCAAACCAGCAGCGCCGGAAATCCTCGGAGAAGCCTTCTACGATCTTCGCTACCGGTAGCCCACTCGTGTTGGTAGTGATGATCGTGCCCGGCTTGCGAATGGCCTCGATCTTGCGCAGCAATGTGCGCTTGATCTCCATGTCTTCGACCACGGCTTCGATAATCCAGTCGACTTCGGCCAGCTTCTGCAGATCGTCTTCGAAGTTTCCGACGGTGACCAGCCGCGCCAGCGAGGGCTTGAAGAAGGCAGCGGGCTTCGACTTTACTGCGGCTTCCAGGCCGGCAGCAGCAATGCGATTGCGCGCCTGCCCATCCTTCACCCCGCCAAGTCCGACCCCGAGACTTGCCGGGGACGCCGAACCCGCATCAGGCGGAACGATATCGAGCAGGTAGGAGGGAACACCGGCATTGGCCAGGTGCGCGGAGATGCGAGCGCCCATGGTGCCCGCGCCCAGAACGGCAACTTTCTCTATCCGTCTTTGCATGAGGTGTTTCGATAACTCCGGCTCAGACCCCAATCAACGGTCTGCGGCAAAACTTGTTGGTGTCTTGGTCGACGGCAAACAGTCTGGGATTCATTTCGTTCGATTGAAATTGCGAGCGATTTGCTGCTGTTTTTCCCCGTTAAAACGGCTCTGGAAAAACCTCTGTTAGTAAAAACCGGCACTTTTCAACGGCCCAAAATACAAGCAGCGCGCGTCGTAAGATGTGGGGTGAGGATGGCAACGACGCGCGCTTTATTAAGTTGAGTCGATGGTAGTGAATGAGTACTCATTCAGTCAACAAAAATCGTCATAAATCTTTTTCCCATATTGGGTTAGGAGATTAGCTTGGCAAGCAGGAAGGCCGCTCCGGCGGCAAGTCCACCAATCACAACTGTTTGCGCGGCAGATCGAATCGCTCGGGCGCCCGTGAACCGTCCCTTGATGTAGCCAAAGACCCCCAGCGCGATCAACGTAACCACCACCGACCATTCCAAGGCTGCCCGCGCGCTGTGCATCAGCATATAGGGCGAAAGCGGAATGAAGCCTCCGGCAACATAAGACGCCGCGATGGTGAACGCGCTGCGGTGGGCGCGCTTGGGATCCGGCTCCTCCAACCCGAGTTCGAAGCGCATCATGAAGTCCACCCACTCCTTCGGCTTGCGCATCATCGCCTGGATTACCGGAACACTCTCTTCCGGCGACAGGCCGTAGTCCGCAAAAACCTTTTGCACCTCGCGCGCCTCCTCCTCCGGAATCTCCTCGACCTCGCGTTCCTCCCGCAGCCGCTCGCTGACGTAATGCTCGGCATCGCTCTTCGCCGCCAGGTAACCGCCCAGGCCCATGGCGATGGAGCCGGCAGCGATTTCGGCCAGCCCGGCCACGACTATGATGCGGCTGTTATCGACCGCCCCGGAGAGTCCGGCGGCCAGAGCGAATGGAACTGTAAGCCCGTCGGACATACCGATGACGACGTCGCGCACCACCTCACCGGCGGTGAAGTGCTTTTCAATGTGTGGGGTCTGGGGCATGGTTTGCGAATTCCGGGTGCTCGTTCACATACGCCAGAGCGCGTTCTACGACCTCGCGCTCTCCTTTGTAACTGAGGACTTTCGGAGCCTCATCCAGCGGCAGCCAGAACGCGCGCTGCACCTCGATCCGCATCTCCGGCGCAATGTGGCCTAACTTACCGGAGCGGTAGAGCAGCAGATAAAAGCTCACGATCTTGAAGACGCGCGCGTGGTCGCCCCAGTTACGCACGTAAACATATTTGATGTCGGTGAGTTTGTGTATTAAATCAGCGTGAACGCCGGTTTCTTCTTCGACCTCGCGAATAGCCGTTTGCTCGGGCTTCTCGCCCGAATCGATTGCACCCTTGGGTAAGGCGGTGACGCTCGAAGGATCCTGCTTCCGAGTACGGGTGGATTGCTTGGATGGATTCTTGGGCCGGTCCATGTGTGGCTCAATGACGGCAAGGAACCAGCGGCCGCGCATCTTGCGCAGCACCACGCCGCCAGCCGAGAACTCGCGCTCCATGAGCCTCCGGGAAATGACCGGATAGTTTGGCAGAGTTGGGAGTAGCTGACAATAAGAAGCTGTGAGCCATGGGCTATGAGCTATTGGCCTTGAAGGGCCGCAGCTTCGGCTGCGCCGTTAGGCACGATATAGGGAAGAGCCGGCTCAGTTCATGAGAATGTTGGTTTGAACGCTGGCCTGAAGGCCGGCGCTACCCTAGCTAAACCGCGACCGTCACTGTCGTCTCCGTCCGCGTCACCGGCCGGTACAGCGTGTCACGCTCGAAGGGGATGCGGCCGGCTTCGGTGATCAGGCGGATCAACTCCTGGCGACGCAACCCTTGCGGCGTGGTCGCACCGGCGTCGTGATAAATCTTCTCTTCCACAACAGTACCGTCGATGTCGTCTGCGCCAAAACGCAACGTGATCTGCGCCATCTTCGGCGTCACCATCTGCCAGTACGACTTGATGTGAGAAAAGTTGTCGAGCACCAGCCGCGAGACCGCGATCTGCCGCAGGTCGAGCATGCCGGTGGTCTTCGGCAGGTGCTGCAACGGCGTGTTCTCGGGATGGAAGGCCAGCGGGATGAACGTCTGAAAACCGTGCGTGTCGTCCTGCAAGGCGCGCAGCTTGAGCAGGTGATCGACGCGGTCTTCATCGTTCTCGACATGGCCGTACAGCATGGTCGCGTTTGATTTCAGTCCGACTTCATGCGCGGTGCGGGCAATCTCCAGCCACTCGCCACCATCGATCTTGTGATCGCAGATGATGTGGCGGATGCGATCGGAGAAAATTTCGGCGCCGCCGCCCGGCATGGAATCGAGGCCCGCTTCCTTGAACTTCGTCAGCACTTCGCGCGGCGTCATCTTGCCGATCTTGGCGAAGAACGAAATCTCCACCATGGTGAAGGCCTTGAGGTGCACCTGCGGGAAACGCTCCTTCAAACCAGAGAGCAGGTCGAGGTAATACTGAAACGGCAGGTCGGCATGCAGGCCGCCGACAATATGGAATTCGGTGATCGCTTCGGTGTAGCCGGTTGCAGCGGTGTTGAAGACTTCTTCCAGCGCCATGGTGTAAGAGCCGAGCGAAGCCTTCTTGCGGCCGAAGGCGCACAGGCGGCAGGCCGCGACGCAGATGTTGGTGTAGTTGATGTGCCGGTTGACGTTGAAGTAAGCGGTGTCTCCGTGCAGGCGCTCGCGCACATGATTGGCCAGCCAGCCGATCGCCAGGATGTCACCCGACCGATACAGCGTTAACGCGTCGTCGGCCGAAAGCCGCTCCTGCGCCATGACCTTGTCGTGGATCGGGTGCAGGCGGGCATCGTCGGTCTGAAAGGGATGAAGCTGTCTGGCGCTGGGCGAATCAAGCATCACCTGTCAATGATAGCGCAGCAGAGACGGGGATCACAGGAGGATGTGAGGGGGAAGCTGTGACGGTATAACTTCAGAGATTTTTAGTTTGTCATCCCGAGCGGAGGCGTGCTGCTATCGCGCGCCGGAGTCGAGGGATATGCGGTCCGCTTTAAGGTAAGCCAATCGACCTATCTCCGCACCAGCAGGTCCCCGGTGATGAACAACAGAAACGCCATCGACACCAGCCCATTCATCGTGAAGAACGCGGCGTTCACCCGGCTGAGGTCGTCGTGCTTCACCAGCGAGTGCTCGTAGACCAGCAGCAGCGCCACGAAGACCACGCCGACAATAGCGATCTTGCCCAACCCAAAGGCCACCACCATCCACGCGAGCAGCAGCACCGTTAGTACGTGGAAGAGTCTTGCAATTCCGAGTGCCGTACGAATCCCAAACGCCTTGGGCACCGAATAGACCTCGGCAGCGCAATCGAACTCGTAATCCTGGCATGCGTACAGAATGTCGAAGCCGGCTCCCCAGAAGATGACCGCTGCCGTAAGAATCAGGATTCTCGGATCGAGCGATCCGCGCACCGCAACCCACGCCGCTGCCGGAGCGATGCCCATCGCCAGCCCCAGCACTACATGCGACCAGCGCGTGAAGCGCTTGGTGAACGAGTACAGGAAGACGATCCCAAGCGCCACCGGCGAAAGCTCAAACGACAGCAGGTTCAGCTCCCACGCCGCCAGAATCAGGATTGCCGAGCTTACGATCACAAACCAAGCGACAAACGACTTGCTCAGCTTACCGGCGGGAAGCGCTCGAATCTTCGTGCGCGGGTTCGCCGCGTCGATAGTTGCGTCCGCCAGCCGATTGAAGGCCATCGCGGCCGATCGCGCCGCTACCAGGGCAACGACGATCCAGATGGAGGTGTGCAGGCTCGGAATGCCGCCGGCGGCCAGAACGGCGCCAGTCAATCCAAAGGGGAGCGTCAAGACGGAGTGCTCCCACTTGATCATTTCCAGGGTGGTGCCAATGCTGCGAAACAACGCCACGAATTAATTCTAGCGGATTGCAGGTGGCGATGGGAGCGCCGACACTTTCATCAGGAACGGTCAACTGTTGTTGGAATCGTCATTCCTCTGTCTAAGTTGTCATCCCGAGCGAAGTCGAGGGATCTGCGGTTTGCTCGTAGCGGGAAGTCTTAGGCGCTAGGAGCCGCAGTTACTTCCGCTGCTGCAGCGCCGATCAACAGCTGAAGTGGCTGAGGGTAGCGGTCCTTCGACTCCGCATTCGCAAAAGCGGCGAATGCTGCGCTCAGGATGACAATTTATATGGAGATGCGCTTACTCATGCGGGAGGCGTTTACGGCACGACTGAAGCCGTGCCCTTTCAAGGCCGACGATCCACTACCCACTGCCTTGCGGCAGCGGCTGGCCGGCCCACTGGCGCTCCCAAGCGGGAACGGTCACACGCTCCGCCACTACGGCAGGCTTGCGCGCCCAGCACACCATGCGCGTTCCGAAGGGCAGGTTGATAAAGCGGATCACGAAACGCTCGCAATCCAGCAGCATCACCATGCCGGCATTCAGGCTGGGCGACTGCCGCGCCGACTGGCGATAGCGGTCGATTGACCTGGTGAAGATGTTCTTGCCAATGCGCTCGATGAAGGCCGGCAGAAATCCCGACGCCACCAGATACGACACACGCGTGACCTCGAAGCCCGAGTTATTCAACTTTCGCCGCAGCTCATTTGCAGTGTAGCGGCGGCAATGTCCGCGAGCCTCGTCCTGCTCGCCCCAAAGCGAGGGATACGCCGGAACCGTCAGGCAAAGCGTTCCGCCATCTTTCAGGACACGTCGCATCTCGCGCAGTGCCGCCAGATCGTCGGTAACCGTTTGCAGGACATCGCCGGCCAGCACCGCATCGAAAGAATTCGAGCCGAAGCTAAGCTCCTCCGAGCTGGTGCAGATCAGGTTGCGGTGCTCCTGTAACTGATGGAAGGCGAGAACGGGCAGTGACGAATGGGCGTTCACCGTTCGCAGAAGTGAAGCGTCGTCGAAGTCCAGCTCAGCCGTGCAGCCCAGGTCGAGCACCCGCGCCTCACGCTTGTCGCCGACGGCCTGTGACACGGCCTCGCGCAATAGCTTACGCCGCGCGATCCACCACCAGGAAGTAGTTTCGCGACGTAGTGCCTCGAACTCAGGTTGTGCCTGCATAGCGGCTCACCGCCGGGCGTTGCAACCACCATTTTACGGGAATCGGTGCGGGCTTTTGACAAAGAAAAGTGGTGACGAAACGGATGCCAGCAGCCGATTGGACCCGGCCGTCACTTCGCGTTGTTCGCCGCGCGCCATCGCTCAACCAGATTTAGCGCGGCCGCGGGCCAATCGGGAAAGCGGAATTGGAAGCCGGCGTCCATCAAGCGTTTGGGCACGACGCGGCGGCTCTTCAGCACCAGCTCGGTTTCCGTGCGCAGAAACATCGACCCTACCTCCAACATCCAGGCAGAGGCCGGTAGCCCGATCGGCGTGCCCCAAGCCTTTCGCAGGGCTCGCATGAAATCCCGGTTGGGTAGAGGGTTCGGCGATGCAAGATTCACCGGGCCGGCAAACTCTTCATGTGCGATCAGATATTCAACGCTGGCTAAAAAGTCCGCGTCGTGAATCCAGGAAACGAACTGCATGCCGCCGGCCGCGGTGCCTCCCAGGCCAGCCCGGACGAGGCCAAGCAGCACATCGAATATCCCGCCGCGATCCGGGCTCATCATCACGGTACTACGCAGTGCAATCTTGCGAGTGTTTGGGGTGTTCGCGTCGAAGAATGCCTTTTCCCAGCTTGTCGCAACTTGAATGCTGAACCCCCATTTGGCGGGGGCGTCGGGTTCGTTACCGCCGATTTCGCCCGTCGCCTCGTCCATGGGCCGATCGTAGATGTGGCGATAGATGGTCGCGGTGCTGGCGTTTATCCATAGGCGCGGCGGATGAGCTAATTGACCGATGGCGTCGCCCAGCAACTTCGTGGTTTTAATCCGGGAGTCGAAGATCTCCTGGCGATTCGCATCGGTGTAGCGGCAGTTCACGCTCCTGCCTGCCAGGTTGATGACTACGTCGGCATCTTCCAGCTCTGCTATCCAGCCGCCAATCTTCTTGCCGTTCCACTGGACCACACGCCATGGCACCGGCGGAGCACTGCGGGCGAGCACCACAACTTCATGTCCGCCAGCGTGGAAATGTCGAGCGAGGACGTTGCCCACCTGTCCGCTGCCACCGGGAATCACTATACGGAGATGGTTCTTCATCGTGTCGATCGCTACTGTGGCAGGCGCGCCTTCAAAGGCGACCCGGGGTCTTCGTGCCAGGACTGCACCCGGCCGTACTGAAAGGTAACCTCCGAAAGGCCATAGTGAAAAACTTCACCGGCAATGCTGCTGGGCGCGCCTTGAATTCGGACCACGTCATTTTTCGTCGACCCGACGGTGAAGTAGGGAACTCGAGGATCTTCGTCGGGGTAGACAACCAGGGAGGCCACTGGATTCGGTCGAGCCTGCGCCCTTCCCCCTGGCTTAGCCGAATCGGTTGCCGGATGCTGTGTTGGCTTTTTCTCTTTGCTGCTTTGGCCGGCGGCTCCGGTCGAGGCTGGGTCCTGTCCAACCGCTGGCTTGGGAGCGTCATCCGCAAAGAAGCTTGGCAGTCCGTTATGCCGCAAGTAGATCCAAATTCCGCCAGCCACCAGGATTGCGACTGCGACCGCGAGCCCTCGCCTAGTCGCGTATCGCCTCGTGCGAAACGATGGGCGGAAACGACTCTTACGTGGAGGCTGATAGGGAGCCCAGCCGGGAGCGGCCGCGGTAGCCTGCTGAGATTCCTTGGATCGTGGCGTCGGCCTTGACGACTTTCTATATCCGTCGCCTGCAGCAGTCGTGGTAAGCAGGTGGTAAGCGGAATTGATTTCCTTCAGTTTTTCTTCCGCTTTCGCTCGTAGATGTTCATCACCCTGGAAGCGGTCGGGATGCCAAACTTTGGCCAGCACGCGATAGGCATCTTTTATTTCGGTTTGCGTGGCGTCCCGCGTCAATCCGAAGGTCGCAAGGGCAACACAGCGATCGCAGTTGGATTGCCCGTCATTCGTGTTGCGGCCACAAGCACAAACGCCCATATCGCTGCCAGGTCTCCCTAAGATCCCGTACCAAGCAGAACTTTATTCTTAATCTTTGCATGATCAGCCCATGACTGAAAGTCAATTGTTGGGATGGGGGATTGCTGGACCGCGAAAGCCGGGTGCCCCAGGTCTCGCGACTTTCGAGACCTGGGAGAGTTACTTGTTGAACGGGGATTTATCGCCAACTTGCGTGGGCTGCGATAATTTCGATATGCGCTCACATCTCGCAGTGGTTGCCATCATTGCGGCAGCCCTAATAGCCGTTCCGCGCCTCGCTTCTCAGACTGATTCAGACTGGCAGTGGATGGATGAACATTTCCTCAGAGCATTCGATGATTTGTTTCCGATTCAGCAGCGCGTGGGTATTTATGTGGCGTACCGTTCGCACCGTGATCTCTACGCCGATGTCCCTGAGTACGGTTTCGTGCTGGGCCGGATGCCACGCGACAACGCCAATGGGCTACAGCCCTCCTTAAGTGCTGATGTCCGAGTCGCCGATGGCAGCTCGCTGTACGACCAGTTGTTGACGCTGCATCGAAAGCGCCCGGACGAGCCGTTCGCCAGTACAGAAGGAAATCTCAAAATTCGAGAGTGGAGGTTGACCGAGACAAACTGCCCAGCGGTAAAGTCGGAGTTCGAGTTGTTCCAGCAGTTAAAGTTCCCGCCGCCGAAATTCGACGAGATTGTAATTCACGGGTGGGTACACGAAATTCAGGCGCGAGCTGGCACAGGCGATATGCGGATCGACCTTTCCGAGGAGCACAATCCACTGGTCGAATGGGCAGTCGGCGCACGGCGCGCCTTCGATGCCTGCACAAAGAAAATGCCCTGATACCTCGTGGTGATGTCGCCCGGTTTATCGGTAGTTAGCGTAACCAGGCGTTATCGTAATCGACTGATTTATGACTTCGCGGCGACCGCTTCCCGGAAGTACTCCAGCGACATCTTCAACCCGCTCCGCAGATCGATCTTCGGCTCCCAGCCGAGCAGGCGCTTGGCTTTTGTGATGTCGGGACGGCGCTGCCTGGGATCGTCCTGCGGCAGCGGTTCGTGACGGATCTTGCTCTTCGAGCCCGTGACTTCCAGAACCACCTCGGCACATTCCAGGATGGTGAACTCCGTAGGATTGCCGATGTTCGTCGGCTCATGCTCGTCGGAATTCGCCAGCGCCAGGATGCCGGCGATCTCGTCGCTGACGTAGCAGAAGCTGCGCGTCTGCGAGCCCTCGCCATAAACCGTGAGGTCCTCGCCCAGCAGAGCCTGCTTCATGAAGTTCGAGATCACGCGGCCGTCATTCAGTTGCAGACGCGGACCGTAGGTATTGAAGATGCGCACGATGTGCGTGTCCACCTGATGATAGCGGTGGTACGCCATGGTGATTGCCTCGGAGAAGCGCTTGGCTTCGTCATACACCGAGCGCGGGCCGATGGGATTCACGTGTCCCCAATAGGTTTCCTTCTGGGGATGCTCGAGCGGATCGCCATAACACTCAGAGGTCGATGCCATGAAGAATTTTGCGCCGTACTTCTTCGCCAGTTCCAGGCAATTCATGGTGCCCAGCGAGCCAACCTGCAGCGTCTCGATGGGGTGCTCCAGGTAGTCGACCGGACTGGCAGGCGAGGCGAAGTGGAAGATGTAATCGACGTTGCCGAAATCGAAGGGTTGGGAAACGTCCTGCTCGCGAAATTCGAAGCGGGGTTCCTGACGCAGGTGGGCGATGTTGCGCGGGTTACCGGTGAGCAGGTTGTCGGCGCACAGAACGGAGTGGCCCTGCGCGAGCAGGGCATCGCAAAGATGCGAGCCAAGAAAGCCAGCGCCGCCTGTGACCAGAATTCGCATGGGTATCGCCCCCGGGCTCGTCGGACTAAAGTCCGTCTCGCTCCGTCCAAAATGGAAGACTTAACGGCGCACCTGAAGGTGCGCCCCTGCACCGCTCATGCGAAGGTCAGAACGCCGGTGCCGCGCAGCCTTGCCCGCTGATCTTCGATGATGCTTTGCAGCGAATCTTCCAGCGAGATCTTCGGCTCATACCCGATCAGCCGGTTCAGCTTGCCGACATCCGGCACGCGCCGCTGCATGTCTTCAAAGCCCTCTTCGTACGCCGTGCTGTAAGGAACGGTCACAATGCGCGACTTGGACTTCGTCATCTTCTTGATGCGCTCGGCCAGTTCCATGATCGTGATCTCGTGATTGCCGCCTACGTTATACACCTCGCCGTTGGCGTCAGGATGGGCGGCGATGCCCACCAGCGCGTCGACCGCGTCGGTTACATGAGTGAAGCAGCGGCTCTGGGTGCCATCGCCAAAGACACGAATGTCGGATCCGCTGAGCGCCTGGGCTACGAAGTTGGGGATCACCATGCCGTAGCGGCCGGTCTGCCGCGGGCCCACGGTGTTAAACATGCGCGCGATGACCGTCGGGACGCGGTGCTCTTTCCAGTAGGCAATCGCCAGGAACTCGTCGATAGCCTTCGAGCAGGCATAACTCCAGCGCGCTTTGCTGGTCGCGCCCAGCACCAGGTCGTCATCCTCGCGGAAGGGAACCTGTTCCTTCTTGCCATACACCTCGGAGCTGGAGGCGATCAGCACGCGCTTGCGCTTGGTTACCGCCAGCGACAGCACGATCTCGGTGCCGCGAATGTTGGTCTCGATGGTGCGCACTGGGCTGTCCAGAATCAGGCGGACGCCGACCGCAGCAGCCAGGTGATAGATCACGTCGCTCAAATCCACCAGTTCGGCCATCAGGTGCGTGTTGTTTACGCTCTCGATGTGATAGCTGAACTGGGGATGGATCTTGAGGTGCTGGATGTTACCGATGGAGCCGGTCGAGAGATCGTCGATGATGTAGACCTCGTCGCCGAGGGCGAGGTGCCGTTCTGCGAGATGCGAGCCGATGAAGCCGGCCCCTCCCGTGATCAGGATCTTCAATACGGTTCCTCCAAACCTATTAGACTAAACGGGTCGCAAGCGGCAGCGCAAATGCGTGTGGTAGAGCTGGCCTTCAGGCCGGCGTCCAGGCCCTGCATTTCTTCTCCGAGCCGGCTTTAGCCGGCGACACTGTTGTGGAATAGGGCTGATCGGCTCATGGTGCCGGGCGGCGCGCAGCCGTATAATCACTGCTTCTCCCGTACTCTTATCATGGCTGATCGCGAATCAGATCTCCTGATAATCGGCGCCGGAATCGTGGGCCTGGCTACGGCGCTGGAAGTGACGCGCCGCTTCCCGGCGATGCGCGTGGTTGTCGTCGATAAGGAAGACCGGGTCGCCGCCCATCAGACCGGACACAATAGCGGCGTCATCCACTCCGGCCTCTACTACAAGACAGGATCTCTGAAGGCCCGCAACTGCGTCGCCGGCGCGGCCTCGATGAAGCATTTCTGCCAGGAGAATGGCGTCCCCTACGAAGTTTGCGGCAAGCTGGTCGTGGCGACGAATGAGGAAGAGTTGCCGCGTCTGCAAGCGCTGCACGAGCGCGGCGAGGCCAACGGCGTACCGGGGCTGCGCATGATGGGGCGCGAGGAGTTTCGCGAGCTCGAGCCGCACTGCGAAGGTGTGCGAGCTCTGCACGTTCCCTCCACCGGCATCGTCGACTACACGGTGGTCGCGCAGAAGTATGCCGAGCTGATACGCCAGGCCGGCGGCGAGATTGTCTTCAACGCCAAAGTCATCGGACTTCGCGAAGACAACGGCGGCAACGTCGTCGAAACCAAAGCCGGCGCTTTTCGAGCGCGCTACGCAGTCAACTGCGCCGGGCTCTACAGCGACGCCATCACGCGCATGGCGGGCCTGGAAACCAATCTCGAGATCATTCCCTTCCGCGGCGAGTACTTCGAGATCCGTCCCGAGCGCCGCAGCCTGGTCAAGAACCTGATCTATCCCGTGCCCGATCCGCGCTTCCCGTTTCTTGGCGTGCACTTTACCCGGCGCGTGAACGGCAGCGTCGAGGCCGGACCCAACGCGGTGCTGGCCTTTCGCCGCGAAGGCTACACCGGCACGTCCCCCGATATGTCGGAGGCGACCGAGATGCTGCGCTTCGGCGGCTTCTGGAAGATGGCGAAGAAATACTGGCGCAAGGGCATGGCCGAGCAGTACCGCTCGTGGAGGAAGCCGGCATTCACCAAGGCGCTGCAAGTCATGGTGCCGGAGATCCAGGATGCAGACCTGTCGCCCGGCGGCTCCGGCGTGCGTGCGCAGGCGGTCGACGCAAACGGAAACCTGGTTGACGATTTCTACTTCATGCACAGCGGCAGCATGATCCACGTCTGCAATGTGCCCTCGCCGGCGGCAACGGCCTCGCTGGAGATCGGGAAAGCGATTGTGGCCATGATGGCGGAGCGGTTTGGACTGGCGGCTCAGGCCCAATCGTCGCGGTGAGATGACACGCGACGCCGGTTAGAAATTCCGACTCGTGGACTCGACTCGACATAGTGCCAGACTGAATTGGAAGTTTCTGGACTCTGTAGATAGCCATCACGATCGCGTATTTCCAACGCGAGCATCTGTCGGTTGAGCCAGAAATTCGCGCAGGGCATTACGAATCAGGGCCGATCGAGTCGTGCGGGTGCGCTTCGCGGCGTCGTCGGTTGCCTGAAGGAGCTCCGCGCCAAGCAGCACGTGAATCGGTTTTCATGGTTTCACTTTATTCCACACAAATTGTTTGGAAAAGCCTGGAGTCCTCGCAATGTCCCGTCTGGAGTCCAGATCTCTAAGCGATGTCCTGCCGTCAGCTAAAGCGCAAGACTCATGAATAGATCAAAAGGAGGCCTTAGGACGCTGGCCTGAAGGCCAGCTCTACCAGAAAGCCAGGCCCACTCGAGGCCATGCTAAGCTTTACGGATGGCGCTTTACCTGGTTACCGGCGCGGCCGGATTCATCGGATCTTCCCTGGTGCGGGCTCTGCTTGAACGCGGCGAACAGGTGCGCGGCTTCGATAATTTCGAGACTGGCCGGCGCGAGAACCTTCAGGATTTCTACTCGCAAATCGATTTTCGCGAAGCCGACCTGCTCGACTTCGACGCCATCCAGTCGGCCTGCCAGGGCGTCGATTACGTGTTGCACCAGGCCGCGATTCCGTCGGTCCCAAAGTCGATTGCCGACCCCGCGCGCAGCAACAAGGTCAACGTAGAAGGCACGCTGAACGTGCTGATGGCGGCGCGCGATGCCAAGGTGAAGCGCGTGGTTTACGCCGCCTCTTCGTCGGCCTATGGCGACAGCCCGACACTGCCAAAGCGCGAGGACATGCCCTCGAATCCGCTGTCGCCCTACGCGGTCGCGAAGCTGACGGGCGAGATGTACATGAAGGTCTTCCACGGCGTCTACGGACTGCCCACGGTGAGCCTGCGCTACTTCAATATTTTTGGTCCGCATCAGGATCCGACGTCGCCATATTCGGCGGTGCTGGCGAAGTTCATTACGCAGATGCTGCGCGGCGAGCGGCCCACGATTTACGGCGATGGCGAGCAATCGCGCGACTTCAATTACATCGACAATGCAGTCGCGGCAAACCTGCTGGCAGCGACCGCGCCGGAAGCCGAGGTTGCCGGGCAGATGTTCAACATCGCCACGGGAAACCGGTTCAGCCTGAACCAGACGTTTGAGATGCTGAAGCCGCTGACCGGTTATACCGGCGATGTAGCGTACGAGGCCGAGCGCAGCGGCGACATCAAGCATTCACTGGCCGACATCTCGCGCGCCGAACAGCGGCTGAAGTACCGGCCGGCGGTGGACTTCCGTGAAGGTCTGCGGCGCACGGTGGAGTGGTATCGCGCTAGCGAGGCAACGAAGAAGCAGGAACTGGCCGCGAGCCGGTAGAGAGTGGAACACGCCTTCACAGGTTGCGGAAAACGCTCGAAGACGAACTGTTCGAGCAGAGACGAACTTTTCGGGTAGAGCTGGCCTTCAGGCCAGCGTCTAAGCCTGGTATTTCCTGATCTGAGTCGGCTTCAGCCGAGGGCACAGAGGGCGCAAAATGAATTTTTCAGGGGCCTGCTGCATTGGCAGGCATAGATTGAGGTTGCGCTTTAGAGCCTGAGGCGACGCTTACCTCAGCGGCTAAAGCCCGCCCGACATCATCTGAGTTTGAACTGCACCGCTGAAGCGGTGCTCCACCGTAACGGAATTTTGATCACTTCGTCGCCGGCATGTCGCCGGTTTAACTCATCATCATCGAAAGGAATCTTCATGCCACGTCAACCCGGTGTTTACGCTACGTTGGATACCTCGGAAGGAACCATTGTCTGCCGCCTGTTTGAAGGCGAAGCTCCCATCACGGTGAAGAACTTCATCGATCTCGCCGAGGGCTCGCGCGAGTGGACGCATCCGACGACCCGCGCCAAGAGCAACACACCGCTTTACAACGGAACCATCTTCCACCGCGTGATTCCTGACTTCATGGTGCAGGGCGGCGATCCGACGGGCACCGGCATGGGCGGCCCCGGCTATCAGTTCCAGGACGAAACCAAGGGCTCGCCGCACAAGTTCGACAAACCGGGCAAGCTGGCGATGGCGAATTCCGGCCCGGGCACGAACGGCTCGCAGTTCTTCATCACCGTTGCCGCGACGCCATGGCTTACCGGCAATCACACCATCTTCGGCGAGGTGATCGAAGGTCAGGACATCGCCGACAAGATCACCAAACTCCCGCGCAATCGCCAGGACAAGCCGAACAAGGATGTAGTGCTGAACTCGGTGAAGATCGAACGGGTGTAAGGAATGGTTGGAACGATTTGAGTCAGGCGGGGAATGCCCCCGCCTTTTTTATTGTGCGGGCGCCAAGTCGTCCGCGGAATCGACACTACCCATTACCCACTAATTCTCACTTCTTGACACCATCCAGCACGACCACCCGATTCGGATTCCCGGGCTGAATCTTGTTCTTCTCGAAGTAAGCCTTAATGCGGCGGCGCAATTCCCGGCGAACGTTGTCCTGCTGCCCGGGACGCGTCTTGATCAGCATCAGGTAGTCGATCTCGTCGCCCGTTACCTTCTCGATGCCCGGCACCTCGGGCTGAGCCACAATCATTCCTGAGAATGCCGGATCGGCGGCAAACTCCGTTCCCACTTCCTTCAGCACTTTGATCACCAGGTCGCTGTCGGTTTCGTAGGCGACGGAGACGTGCAGTGCCAGTTGCGTCCAGTCGCGCGTCATGTTGCTGACTACGGTGATCTGGCTGCTGGGAACGTTGTGCACCGTGCCGTCGGCATCGCGCAGCACCGTCCGCCGCAGGGTCATCAGTTCCACCGTCCCCTGTACTCCGGCAATCTTGATGATGTCGCCGATATCATACTGATTCTCGACCAGAATGAAGAAGCCGTTGATGAAGTCGTGAACCAAGGTCTGGGCGCCAAATCCGACGGCGACTCCGGCGATGCCGGCACTGGCCAGCAGCGGCCCCATGTTGATGCCCAATAAAGGTAATACCTGTAAGGCAGCAACGAAAACGATGATGAAGAGTCCAACGCTGTAGACGACGCTGGAAAGCGTCCGCAATTGCTGCGAACGCATGGCCGAGGGCAGTCCCTGAGTCTTGCTGAACCGGGTCAAACGCCGTGACAGGGCCTTCAACAGGCGCGTCAGAATAAATGCGATGATGAACACGCCGATGATTCTCGGCACCTGGTGGCGTACGAAGTCGAACGTGTCATCGCCCCAGCTGTTCAGCATCTGAACCACGTTGTCTTTGGCTCGGTCGGGACCCAGGATGATGGCCTGCAGCCGCTGCGCAAATGGAGATACCATTGAGGCGGATTATAGCAAGCAGTTTCGGGGTGGCGAGAGCGTGCCTATCAAGCCGGGGAGCGCTTCTCGCAGGCAAATTCTTCATCAACGGTGATTCGATGAAATCAAAACTCTATACGCCGCACGTCTGGAAGCGGGTTGGTTGCATCACAACCGTATCGCTGCTATTAACCATCACTTCCGTTGCGCAGCTCAAGAACGAACAGCAGCAGAACCCGACGCAGCCAGCCTATCCCGGACAGACGCCGGCCAGCCATGCCGAGGACGTGTGGGAGCAGCAGCAGCAGAAGAATATGGAAAAGAGAGCCAACGCTCAGCGGCAGCAGGATATCCGAAAAGACACCGAGAAACTTCTGGAGCTCGCAACCGAGTTGAAGCAGGCAGTCGACAAGAGCAACAAAGACACGCTGTCGCTGGATGTAGTGAAGAAGGCTGAAGAGATCGAGAAACTGGCCAAGTCGGTGAAGAGCAAGATGAGGGGGGACTGAAAGGCAGTAGTCAGCGGCCAGCAGTCAGTGGTCAGTTCGGGTGGAGCTGGCCTTCAGGCCAGCGTCTAAAGTTACGTATTGGATTGGAGTCGGCTTCAGCCGCAACGGCATAGTCGTTGTTTGAGAGAGGCGGCTTTCGATCCGTGCGTGAGATCTATCTTCCTTCCCGGCAGTGGTACGCAACCTGAAGAAAGAGCGCCGCAGGCGCGTGCTATGACAGCCCAGCATGTAGGCGAAGCCGGAATGCTGGGTCAGGTAAGAGAATCGATTGAGCCCCTCGGGGGACGTATATAGCTCTCACTTCAGGCTGAAGACCCGTTGGCAGAGAGCGCACTTGGCAAAACAAAGGTGAATATATGGCTTTTGAAAATTATGTAAAGCTTCCGGGCAGCGAACGCCAGCCCATGGCGGGCGCCAAGAAAACAGCCGCCGCCGATCCCAATGCGGTCATGCA
This sequence comes from uncultured Acidobacteriaceae bacterium, assembly GCA_963834135.1. Lineage (GTDB taxonomy): Bacteria > Acidobacteriota > Terriglobia > Terriglobales > Acidobacteriaceae > Bog-257. The sequence goes on from CAWIAN010000004.1 coordinate 38,308, forward strand.
GGCGACTATCGTTTTGCGGCCCAGGCAATCCAACGCCGAGCCTCTTGCCGACGTCGTCGCTCGCGGCGGGCGACTCACGCGCGAAGAGTACCAGGCGCGCTACGGAGCCGATCCGGCCGACGTGCAGACAGTATTAGCTTTCACCAGCAGCTTCGGGTTGGCGCTGGCGCGAGTCGATCTCGGCGCGCGAACGCTGACACTAACCGGCAAGACAGGCGATTTCAGCAAGGCATTCCAGGTCGAGCTGGCGCATTACGAACACCCGGGCGGCGCCTATCGCGGACGCACCGGTTCTGTCAGCGTGCCAAAAGAACTTACCGACATCATTCGCGGCGTGCATGGTCTCGACAACCGTCCGCAGGCCAAGCCCCATTTTCGCCTAGGCAAGAAGACGTCGCGCCCCGGTATTGCCGCGGCGGCGGCGCTCTCTTACACCGCGCCCCAGGTCGCCGCGGCCTATAGCTTTCCCACTGGCGTGACGGGCAAGGGCGAAACCATCGGCATCATCGAGCTCGGCGGAGGATACACGTCGTCCGATCTCAGCACCTATTTCAGCAATCTGAATATCTCGCCTGCGCCCACCGTGGTTGCGGTCTCGGTCGATGGCGGACAGAACGCGCCGACCGGCGATCCCAGCGGTCCTGACACCGAAGTCATGCTCGACATCGAAGTCGCAGGAGCCGTAGCGCCGGGAGCGAACCTCGCCGTCTACTTCGCTCCCAACACCGATGCCGGCTTTCTTGACGCCATCAACCAGGCTGCCATGGACACGGTCAACAAGCCATCGATTCTCTCCATCAGCTGGGGAGGCCCGGAATCGAGTTGGACGGCGCAATCGTTGCAATCGTTCAACAGCGCGTTGCAGTCGGCGGCGGCGCTGGGCGTGACCGTATGCGTCGCTTGCGGCGACAACGGTTCGGATGATGGCGTTGGCGACGGCAAAGACCACGTCGACTTTCCGGCGTCGAGTCCGTACTCGCTGGCGTGCGGCGGGACGAAGCTGACGATCAGCGGCGGCACGATCTCCAGCGAAGTGGTGTGGAACGAACTTGCCAGCAACGAAGGCGCGACCGGCGGCGGCGTGAGCGGAACGTTTCCGCTGCCAACGTATCAGGCGAATGCCAACGTGCCTGTGTCGAAGAATCCCAGCGGATTCAAAGGCCGCGGAACGCCCGACGTGGCCGGTGATGCCGATCCGAATACCGGATACCAGGTGCAGGCCGATGGGCAGAGTTTTCCCGTGGGAGGCACCAGCGCGGTGGCGCCGCTGTGGGCAGGGCTGATCGCACTCTTCAATCAGTCGGAAGGAAAGTCGGTTGGATATCTGAATCCCGCGCTGTATCAGAACGGAGAAAGCGGCTCCGCATTTCACGACATCACATCGGGCAATAACGGAGACTTCAAAGCCACTAAGGGATGGGATCCATGTACGGGTTGGGGAAGTCCGAACGGCACGGCGCTGTTGACCGCATTGAGCGGAGCGAGCCCAAGTCCGACGCCGAAGCCGCACCCCAAGCCGCCCAGGCCGAAGCCGAGACCGAAGAAGTAAGTTCGAACTCGAACAAGAGCTTCGAAGAACAGATTCGGGTGCCCCAGGTCTCACGATTTTCGAGACCTGGGGTTTTTGACTTTTGGTCTTCCATGTCGACGGGTTTGAAATTGCGTTTACGGGAGAACCAAACTACGGAAGCTTCGTCCCGTAGTCGCTCAGCCACTGCTCCAGGTCGTCGCGCGTGGCGGCGACCAGGCTTCCACCGGTGAAGCGAACGTCATCGGTGACTTCGTGGCTGACGAACGACGGGACCACGAGCGCCGCTGCTTCGTCGGCGGAGTCGAATTCCGCTTCCGCCAAAATCAGCCCCTGCATTGCGTCCTCGAAGACGTCGATACCGAACGGCGGAACGCTGTGACGAGTTTTGCTGAGAATCTTTGCCGGAAGTTGTGCCAGCACCTCGAACTCATCCCGAGACAGATAGATGTTGGTAATGAGTCCTTGCCGCGCGCCCGGAGACTGCTCCGGAAGTTTTTGTGTGAGCTTGAAAACTTCGCCACCGTCGCGATCGATCATTTGCCTTAGGCGCAAACTCGTGGCTTCGATATAGCGATCCGCGATGCGGCGGACACGCGTGATGCCAGTCTCGGACGGAAATCGCCCGACCAGGAACCGGCGCTCCCATTCCACCCGGGCGTAGTTATGTTCGGCAGGCATTCGGATATTGTCTCCGAAACCGGTGTTAGCAAATCTAGTAAAGTGAAGGCGTGTCCACGACCTTCGATGCCGGAGAGAAAAGAACAACGCATCCCCCGCTCACCGGTGTGCTGGAGACGGCGCTCATCGTCGAAGACGTAGGCCGCGCCACCCGCTTCTATACCGGCCTGTTTGGATTCGAGGTGTTGTTGCAGTCGGAGCGAATCTGCTCTTTGAATGTGAAGCCTGCGCAGGTTTTGCTTCTGTTCAAGCGCGGGGCATCGCTCGACGATATAACACTGCCCGGCGGAGTCGTTCCCGGCGGCATAGACGCCGCGGGCCGCAGCCACATGGCATTCGCTATCGAACTCCGCGATCTCGAATCGTGGCGACATTGGCTGACGGAAAATGCGATCGCAATCGAAAGCACCGTAGTCTGGGAGCGTGGAGGCACCAGCCTCTACTTCCGCGATCCGGATGGCAACTTGCTGGAGTTGGCGACACCAGGAGTCTGGGCGAATTACTGAACTGCGCGTTTGCAGCGGGTAAAGCTTTCACAACCGAGATTCGGGTGCCTCGGGTCTCGCGGGTTTCGAGATCTGAGCGTGTTGACTCCCGTCACTCAACCAGGAGTCCGAGTTCGAAAAACGTCGTCGCTTGACCCTAAAGCAGCTTCCTGTGAAACGTGACAGATCGTTCGAGCGAAACAGCGTCCCCTTTGGAAGTTCTTTTCGACCATCGACGACAAACCCCAGGTCTCGAACACCGCGAGACCCGGGGCACCCGCATTACGCTTTACCCTTTGCCTTCGTCCGCGGACGGTCCGTAGATCGCCGGCACTTTTTCATCATTCAGTCGCAGGTAGACCGTCAACTGGCCGCGGTGGTGCGCCATGTGATTGAGCATGGCCTCTCGAATGGCTTCGTAACGCGTCTGTTCCATCATCAGCTTGCCGCCGGAGAGCATGCGCCACTTGGTATTGAGCAGGTGATCGTCGTCGGTCTTCTTCAGCCCTTCGCGTCCCTTCTTCAGGCTTTCTTCGAACTGCTGGAGGAGCTCCTTGCGTGTTTTCCACTCAGGGGGTTTGTGCTTCGGTCCATCCTTGGGGTTGATATCGATCTCGTCGAGATTCACGACCATGTCGATCCAGCCAAAGATCGTGGCGACCATGGTGGCGAGATAGCCCAGCGGCATCGACTTCGGATGCGGCTTCCAATCGTTCTTGCCCTCGGGAACAACTTCCAGCGCCTTGCGAATTCCCACGGCCTCGTGATCGAGTTCGGTGATAAGAAGTTCGGTGATTTTTGCCATGATGTCTCCTATCGCGCGTTAGATGCGACGGAGATGAGAGGAGAACTTCGTTTTCGACCCTCCGTGAACCCAGGTTAGGCCAAAGGAAGACCGAACCTGGGGCACCCGTGATGTAGCAGTGACGGAGTTTTGAAACTAATCACCAAGAAAAAACCCAGGTCTCGAACACCGCGAGACCTGGGGCAGCCGTTTGATTGGGACTGATTTACGCTTTCGCTTTCACGATCCGCATACCGTAGAACGAGCGGTAGACGAAGACAAACGAGATCACGAAGAACACCAGCGCCAGGATGTGGGCAAAGCCTTCTCCCTGTGTCGCCGTCAACTGCACCGCCAGCTCCACCGCCAGCAATCCAAAGAGCGTGGTGAACTTGATGATCGGGTTCATGGCCACCGAAGACGTGTCCTTGAACGGATCGCCTACCGTGTCACCGACTACTGTGGCATCGTGCAGCGGCGTGCCCTTCTGCTTCAGTTCGACTTCCACGATCTTCTTGGCGTTGTCCCAGGCGCCGCCGGCATTAGCCATGAACATTGCCTGGTACAGACCGAAGGCGGCAATCGAGATCAGGTAGCCGATGAAGAAGAACGGCTCCACGAAGGCGAATGCCAGAGTCACAAAAAAGACCGCGAGGAAGATGTTGAACATGCCCTTCTGCGCGTACTTGGTACAGATTTCAACGACCTTCTTGCTGTCGCTCACCGAAGCTTTCACCACGCCGTCGAGCTTGATGTTGGCCTTGATGAACTCCACCGCGCGATACGCACCCGTGGTCACGGCCTGGGTAGAAGCGCCGGTGAACCAGTAGATGATGGCGCCGCCGCTGATCAGCCCCAGCACAAACGGAGCGTGCAGCAGCGACAGCTTGCCGACATTCTCCGTCAGGCCGCGGGTGAGAGCCATGATGATGGAGAAGATCATCGTGGTCGCGCCGACAACGGCCGTGCCGATCAGCACCGGCTTGGCTGTGGCCTTGAAGGTGTTGCCCGCGCCATCGTTCTCTTCCAGCAGATGCTTGGCGCGCTCGAAGTTCACGTCGATGTTGAAGTTCTTCTTCAGATCGCTTTCGATGTTCGGCTCCTGCTCGATCAGCGAGAGCTCATACACCGACTGCGCGTTGTCCGTCACCGGGCCGTAGGAATCGACCGCGATGGTGACCGGGCCCATGCCCAGGAAGCCGAAAGCCACCAGGCCGAAAGCGAAGACCGCTGGCGCCAGCATCAGCGCTCCGAGTCCAAAATTGCTGACGTAGTAGCCCGTCGCCATCAGGGCGACCATGGTGAATCCCAGGTAGTAGCAGGAGAAATTGCCGGCCACGAAGCCCGACAGAATTCCCAGCGACGCGCCGCCCTCATCCGCCGAGGTTACGACTTCGCGGACGTGACGCGACTCAACCGAGGTGAAGACCTTCACCAGCTCAGGAATGATGGCGCCTGCCAGCGTTCCGCAAGAGATGATGGTCGCCAGCTTCCACCACTGCGTACTGTCACCGCCCAGCACCGGCACGATGTAGTACGACACCAGATAAGTCAGCACGATGGAGATGATCGAAGTGAGCCAGACCAGCGAAGTCAGCGGCGTTTCGAAGTTCATCTCGTTCGCGTTGCCGAAGCGCGCCTTGGCCACCGCTTCGTTCAGGAAGTAAGCCACGGTGCTGGAGACCAGCATCATGATGCGCATGACGAAGATCCAGACCAGCAGCTGCACCTGCACGTGGGGATCTTTCACGCCCAGCAGGATGAAGGTGATCAGCGCCACGCCCGTCACGCCGTAGGTCTCGAAACCGTCGGCCGAGGGGCCAACCGAGTCGCCCGCATTGTCGCCCGTGCAATCGGCAATGACGCCCGGGTTACGAGCATCGTCTTCCTTGATCTTGAAGACAATCTTCATCAGGTCGGCGCCGATGTCGGCGATCTTGGTGAAGATGCCGCCGGCAATACGCAGCGCCGCCGCGCCCAGCGACTCGCCGATAGCGAAGCCGATGAAGCACTGGCCGGCGTAATCAGCCGGAATGAACAGCAGGATGCAGAGCATGATGAGCAGCTCGACGGAGATCAGCATCATGCCGATCGACATACCGGCCTTCAACGGAATCGCATAAATCGGATACGGCTTGCCGCGCAGCCCCGCGAACGCAGTTCGCGAGTTGGCGTAGGTGTTCACGCGAATGCCGAACCAGGCCACGCCGTAGCTGCCGATAATGCCGATGACGCTGAACAGCAGGATGACCGGCAGCGTCACCGCAACCGGCTTACCGGGCACAGGCGCCAGCCATCCGAAGTACGCCAGGATGACGACCGCGATGAACGCCCACAGGATCATCAGGAACTTGCCCTGCGTGACCAGGTAGGTTTTGCAGGTCTCATAGATAAGGCTGGAGATGTCGCCCATGCTCTTGTGCACCGGCATGTTCTTCAGCTGCAGGCAAATCGCCAGGCCGAAGATCAGTCCGAAAGCGCAGAAGATGAGGCCGATGGTGAGCAGCTTGTGCCCATCCATTCCCAGGAAGCTGACCGACGAGAGATCGGGGAGCTGCAGATTGGCTTCGCCGCCGGCGGCTTCGCCCGGTTGAGCGAAGGCTGTGGAAGCTTGCAGCAGAAACAGAGTCACCGCGGCCGTGAGAAACTTCGCCGGGTTGTTACGGGTTACTGACGACAGCCGCCGCAGGGCAGCTAGCCAGGTGTGCATACAATTAGTCCTCCGAAGGGCGGTCGTTTGCGACGACCCGCACCCACATGAATGGCGTTACGGTTTTTCACTCTGCCGCGATCACTCGCGAGCATCGTTTCCTAGAGATCGTTGACCACCCAGCAGATCGGGCGCACCCGGACCCTCCCCGCTCGTCTTGATTATCAGACGGCTGGGCTGAAACCGAGGTCCCCGGCAAGTCCTGAACTAGGAACCGGCACGGGTAAATGGAGCTGCTGGAATCCCGGAAACGCGCTTCCACTTCAAGACGCGAAGTGTTGAGGTTTGGCCGCGTCGGGAACACTTTGCACCATTTGTTGTGCATACGGCAGCACACAAACGGCGCGCACAAAAGGCGAATTCTTATAACATTTTAAGCGTAGCCGGGTCAATTGGGAAGGAGGCAGAGTTGCGGCGCGCCGATCCAGTCAGTTACAGCGCCGCCGGAACCGATGCTGATAAGGGCGGACCCAGGCGAAGCGGCAGGTTTGAATCTGATCGGGAGCAATTGCTTCGCAAGAGGCGTAAACTTAAAACATGGCAAAAGTGAAGGCAACAAAAGGGAAGGCCAGCAAAGACAAGTTTCCACCGACTTTAATTGCCGACGGGCGCTTCCAACGCTGTTCCATCTGCAAAACATCGTTCCTTACGGTGTCCGATCGTTCACTCTCCGAAGATTTTGCAGGTCATGTAAGGAGATCGCACCAGCCCGAACAGACGACCGAGGCCCCAAACTAGGCCTTAGCTGCGCGAATCGTCGGGTGAACTGCCGAAACTGAATTTGGATTCGCCGAGTTAGTGGATCTGTCCGCGGACGATGGTCCGCACCACGTCGCCTTTGGGCGAGAACACCGCGATGTCCGCATCAGCCCCGGCCTTCAGCAACCCCTTACGGTCTTCGATCCCTAGCGTGCAAGCCGGGTTCAACGTCGCCAGCCGAATGCTGTCCTGAAAATTCAGTCGAGCGAATTTCATCACGTTGCTGACGGCGCGATCCATGGTCAGCACGCTGCCCGCAAGTTTGCCGTGCGCTTCGCAGCGGCCGTTGCGCACTTCCACCTCAAACGATCCCAGGCGATACGTGCCGTCGGGCATGCCGGTCGCGCTGGTGGCGTCGGTGATCAGCACAGCGCGGTCCAGTCCCTTCGCTCTTACGAACAGATCGACGATCTCCGGCTCAACATGCAATCCGTCAACAACGATATCGGCGGTGACGTCGTCATTGGTGAGAATGGCGCCAAGCACGCCGGGGTCACGATGCTCCATCCGACGCATCGCATTGAAGGTGTGAGTTGCATGACGAGCTCCCGCGGCGATGCCCGCTCGCGCTTGCGCCAGATCGGCATTGGTATGTCCGAGGCTAACGCGCACGCCGCGCCGGGTCGCGCTGTCGATGAGCTCGAGTGCACCTGTGAGTTCAGGCGCAATAGTCAGCATGCGGATGGTGCCACCGGCGGCATCCCACAGTGGCGCAAAGACCCGCTCCAATGCGGGCTGAAGATAGACGGGAGAATGAACGCCCGGCCGCGCGTGGCTCAGGAAGGGTCCTTCCAGATGAATTCCGAGCGGCTGCGCGCGATCCGCGTGAACTGTGGTGTTCGCCCGGTGCACCGCCCCGCCCAGCTTTTCCAGCGACGCCAGCGTCTCATTCATAGGAGCCGTGATCGTCGTCGGACAGTAACTGGTGACGCCATGGCGGTCCATCAGCCGCTCCATCGGCGCCAGGCTCGCGTCGTCGCCTTCCATCACATCGTGTCCGGCGCCGCCGTGAAGGTGAATGTCGATAAGGCCAGGCGTCAGGATCACATCGCCGAAGTCGATGACCCGTGCATTGGCAGGCACGGAAATATCGGCACGCGCGCCGACGGCCGAGATGATGCCGTCTTCGATGACGAGCATGGCATCGTCTACACGCTCCAACGGAGTCAGCAACTGCCGGGCTAGAAGAACGGTAACCACGTTGTGAAACCGGGAAATCCTTGTGCTGAAATTCTAGTTCACTTCTTGCTGAAGCGCAGACGGATGCTTTGAAGGGCGTGGCCTCAGTCGCGCCCGACGTCTTCCATTAGACTTGTCATCCTGAGCGGAGCAGCGCGCTGTTGCGCTGCGTAGTCGAAGGACCGCTATACCCCGCAATATCTCACCTGCGGGTCCAACGCGCGTGTCGGAGAGAGTGGCTGTCCGCCCATTTGGGTGAAGTAGGGGTCCTTCGACTCGGGTTCGCAAACGACGCGAACCTGCGCTCAGGATGACAACTCTGATTAGGGTTGTGAGCATGAGTGCATAGCCGGCAGCCGACAACCGATGGCTGGCTGCCTGCTGCGTCGAGAGCCGCTCATCCTCTATGCTTGGTGCATGGACGTCTTCGCGCTCACCCGCAAACTGATCGACATCGAATCCACCACCGGCATGGAAGCTGCCGTCGGCGTCGTGCTCGGCGACGAATTGCGCACGCTCGGCTACAACGTCGAGCGCATGGCGGTCGAAGGGGATCGCATCAACATCTGGGCGACACATCCCGGGCATCCCGAGCCGGCGCTCGCGCTTTCGACCCACATGGACACGGTGCCGCCGTTCATTCCTTCGCGTGAGACGGACGATCGCATCTACGGCCGCGGCTCGTGCGATGCCAAGGGAATCATCGTGGCGCAGATTGCTGCGGCCGAGAAGCTGAAGGCCGCGGGCATTCACGTCGGACTGCTCTTCCTCGTTGGCGAGGAGCGCGACAGCCAGGGCGCGCAGACTGCCAACCAGCAGCCGCGTGGCACGAAGTTCCTCATCAACGGCGAACCCACCGAGAACCGTCTCGCATTGGCCTCCAAAGGCACGCTGCGCGTGGAACTGGTGGCGCGCGGGCGCATGGCGCACTCGGCGTATCCCGAGCTGGGCGAGTCGGCGATCGAGAAATTGCTCGATGCTTTGCAGGAAATACGCAAGCTGAAGCTGCCGGAAAATCCCAAAGCCGGCCCGTGCACGCTGAACATCGGACAGATCGAAGGCGGCCGCGCTCCCAACGTCATTCCGGATCGAGCTATCGCGCAGCTGCTCTTCCGGCTTGTTGGGCCAGCGGAAGACTTGCGTCAGCAGATCACGCGCGCAGCGGGCGATAAGGCCGAAGCGCACTTCAGGCTCGAAATCCCTTACATGGAACTCGGCTCGGTTCCCGGCATCGAGACCATGATCGCGAAGTTCACCACCGACATTCCCGCGCTCTCGCGCTGGGGCATGCCGCTGCTGATCGGTCCCGGTTCGATCCACGTCGCGCACACCGACGGCGAGTACATCGAGAAGCAGCAGTTGCTGGATGCGATTGATCTTTACGCGAAGATCACACGCGAGTTGCTGGGGTAAGCCGAGCTTTCAAATTGTCATCCTGAGCGGAGTCGATGGACCGCTATCGTGTGAGTATCGTTCGGCTATAGGGGTCCTTCGACTGCGCGCCCGCCCGATCCGCAAAACAGCGGATCGGAAAAGACGAGCGGGCGCTTCGCTCAGGAGGACAATTCGAACTTGGACGTACCCGACAGCGGACAGCCGAGAGCCGACAGCCAGTTCGATACAATGTCGGCGCATGCTGACCCTCCTCGATGCCGCCGAACAAATCCGCACGCGCAAGCTTTCGCCGGTCGAGCTCACGCGCGAGTGCCTCGATCGCATCGAGCGGCTCAACCCGCAGCTCAATGCCTTCATCACCGTCACCGCCGAGCCGGCGCTGGATGCCGCGCGCCAGTCCGAGGCCGACATCGCCGCGGGCAATCATCGCGGGCCCTTGCACGGCATTCCCATCGGCTTGAAAGATCTCTTCGACACCCGCGGCATTCTCACGACCGCGGCCAGCAATCAATATCGCAACCGTGTGCCGACGGAAGACGCCGTCGTCGTACGCCGCCTGAAGCGGCTCGGCGCCGTGATCCTCGGCAAGCTCAACATGCACGAGTTCGCCTTCGGCATGAGCGGCGTGATCAGCGCCTTCGGTCCGACGAAAAATCCGTGGAACCTGGAACGCATCACCGGAGGATCGTCGTCGGGTTCCGCCGCCGCTGTCGCCGCGGGCATGTGCGTCGCGGCCTTGGGATCGGACACTTCGGGCTCCGGCCGCTGTCCTCCGGCGCTGTGTGGCGTTGTGGGACATCGTCCCAGCGCCGGAATGATGAGCCTGTGGGGCATGGTGCCGCTGTGTGCGTCGTTCGACACCGTCAGCCCAATCACTCAAACGGTCGCCGACGCCGCAACGCTGCTCGACCTGTTGAGCGGCAAATCGAATTTCGCGTCGCTGCTCGGCGAAGACGTTGCGCAACTTCGTGTCGGCATCGCGCGAGACCACTTCTACGACGATCTCGATCCCGAAGTCGCGTCTGCGATTGACGAAGCTTTGAAAGTCGTAAGCAAACTCGTGACTGCAACGAAAGACGTCGAGGTTCCGCGCGACGCCTTCCGCACCATCTTCGACGCTGAAATCTATGAGTTTCATGAGTCGATGGTGACGAAGACCCCCGAGCTCTACCAGCCACTCACGTTATTTCGCGCGCAGAAGACCGCGGGGATTACGGCGACCGACTACATCCGCGAGTGCCGCCGCCTGGAGAAATTTCGTGCCGACGCGGAGAAGGTCTTCGAGCAGGTGGATGTCGTGATCACACCTACTGTTCCCGTGCCCGCGCCAAAGCTGGCTGACCTGGAAGCGCTGCCGATTCCCGATGTGCGTCCCTTCGAGATGAAGTATCTGCTGCGCAACACCGCGCCCTTCAGCTCGTTGTTCTGGCCGAGCCTGTCGGTGCCGTGTGGCTTCACCCGCGATGGCCTGCCGATCGGCATGCAGATCTCGGCGAGACCACAAGCCGACTCGACGGTACTGCGACTGGCGCACGCCTACCAGCAGGCGACAGGGTGGCATAAACGGAAGCCGGCATTCGGCTCGTAGTGGTGTGGCTTTGTGTCAGGGCACGACTTCGGTCGCGTGCGGAATGGATTCGTCTGGCTTACGCGAGGCTACGCACCGCAAACGTATTCAAGTACGGGGCGTCAAGGAAGATGCAGCCCCCCTGCAATGGAGACATGGCCGTTCTCGCATCGGTAGCCCAGAATGCCGGTGATGACATTGTCAGGATCATCTGGACGAGCCGTTGTCTGGCGATTCGAGGTTTGGATCTTGGTGCTTCCGCAAACTGGGCACATAGGCTGAGGGTCTGGGCTGGGGCTGTGGTCCATGATTGCGGCCATCATGCGCGCACCTCCTGACCCAGTCTGTGCAATTTTGCTCACGGGTCTACTAGGTTGAGTCTTCGGCTACTCTGGTTTACACCGACCGCTTCCCGCCTTGCCTCCATTTGCCGCTCCTCTCGGCGCGCTGATAAACTTAAATGTTTGCTCAGACCCTGTTCTTCCTTTCTTACCGCACATGTCGAAAACAATTGATATCGCTATCGTCAACGGCGCCCGCACGCCTATGGGCCGCTACTGTGGAAAACTTCGCGACTTCACCGGCCAGGAACTCGGCGCCATCGCTTCCGTCGAGGCCATGAAACGCTCGGGCGTAGAGCCTGGCGAAATCGACCATGCCGTTTTCGGCAACGCCCAGCAGACTTCGGGCGATGCCATTTACGGCGCGCGTCACGTCGCCCTCAAGGCCGGAGTTCCCATCGAAGTCCCGGCACTCACCGTTAACCGTCTTTGCGGATCAGGTATGCAGTCGGTGGTCAGCGCCGCGCAGATGATTCAGCTCGGCGAAGCTAAGACCGTGCTGGCCGGCGGCATGGAATCGATGTCGCAAGCGCCGCACGTTATCCGCGGCATGCGCTGGGGCGTGGGCCTGGGCGAAGGCAAGCTCGAAGATTCCCTCATGGTCGCGCTGATGGACAGCTATTGCGGCCTCTACATGGCGCAGACGGCCGAGCTCTACGCCGAGCAGCAAGGCATCACGCGCGAACTGCAGGACGAGTTCGCGCTGCGCTCGCAGAAGTGCGCCGATGACGCCTACAAGGCCGGACGCCTCCAGGAAGAGATCACGCCGGTCGCATTGCGTAATCGCCGCGGCGAGCCGACCGGAGAGATGTTCACCGAAGACGATCATCGCCGACCGGGCACAACTATGGACGACCTGCGCAAGCTGAAGCCGGCCTTCGGCAAGAGCGGCACCGTCACTGCCGGCAACGCCAGCGGTATTGTCGATGGCGGAGCGGCCGTGGTGGTGATGCCGCTGGAAGAAGCCGAGAAGCGCAACCTCAAGCCGATGGCGCGGATCGTGAGCTGGGGCATCGCGGGCGTCGATCCCAAGATCATGGGATCGGGCCCGGTACCGTCCAGCCGCATTGCGCTGAAGAAGGCGGGGCTGTCGCTCGACGACATCGACCTGGTCGAAGTCAACGAGGCGTTCTCAGGCCAATATCTTGCCGTCGAAAAAGAGCTTGGTCTGGATCGCGAAAAAGTAAACGTGAACGGGGGAGCGATCGCACTAGGTCATCCGCTGGGTGCGACCGGCACGCGGCTGCTGATCACGGTGATGCACGAATTGCGCCGCCGCAAAGGCAAGTACGGCATGACGACGGCGTGCATCGGCGGCGGCCAGGGTATCGCCGTGATTGTCGAGAATTTGCAGCGGTAGAAGACCGACGCTCTTCCTTCGACTCGGAGATTGAGCCGGAACACTCTTGAGGGTGCCCCATCCTAGCCCGATTTTGGCTAGGGTGGGACGAAGCGGAAGGCTGTGGGAAATGGGTGGAGCACGCCTTCAGGCGTGTATCACAGCCGGTGTCTCTGTATCGGTGTCATCCTGAGCGCAGTGAGGCTGCCGCAGGCAGGCGAACGCAGTGGAGGACCGCTATCCCCGGAAGCATTGTTGTATAGGGGTCCCTCGGCTGCGCACGATCCGCGAAGGAGGCGGATCGTCAAAAGCGAGCGCACGCTCGGCTCAGCATGACACGTTGAGGAGTCGGTGAGTAGCCTATGCGGGTCTTCAGCGGAGTGGTGTTCGGCTATCTGCTCTTCGAGTTCTTGTGGAGAGCACTGTTCCAGGTCACCGACACCGATCCGCATGCGCCGGCCAGCATGCTGTTTGAGTTTGGCGCGGTTGTCTTTGGAATGCTGTTCGCCTTGCTGGCGGGCTACATCGCCAGTTTTATCGGCGGCCGGCCGCACTTTATCGCCGCCTGGGTTGCCGGTGGGCTGGTTGCGCTCACGGCCATCATCATCATGCTCGCTAAGCTGGTGGCGTGGCCGCAGATGGTTGAGCTGTTCTTTATGGCGCCGGCGGTCGTAGTCGGCGGCTGGACCTACGTGTTGCGACGACGAGCGGCAGCGAGTGGACAAGGCGACGAATCATGACGAACGAAGAGCGCGCGCTGCATGGCATGGTGTATCAGTTGGAACAGGCGTGGAACGCCGCCGACGGCTCGGCCTTCGCCGCGCCCTTCACCGAGGATGCCGATTTTATTCACATCCTTGGTGGCTATTACACCGGACGCAGCGCCATCGAGGCCGGACATCGCATGATCTTCGGCACCATCTACAAGAGCAGCACGGTCCGTTATAGCGTGGAGAGGATTCGCTTTCTGCGGCCGGATGTAGCGCTGGTTTTTCTGCGGCAATATCTGCAATTGCTTGAAGACGGCCAGCCGCGCGAGCTGGAGGCGCGACCAACGATCGTCGCGGAGAGCGTAGACGGCGAATGGAAGATTGCCGCGATGCAGAATACGCGAATCAGCGAGGCAGGCGGTGCGGTGGTGGAACGCGCGCTGGAGAAGCATCCGTATCAGGCGAGGTAGATCGAGTAGTGCTGGCCTTAAGGCCGGCGTTACGGGGACGCCGCTCCTTTCAGAGTTGTCATCCTGAGCGGAGGGAGGAGGCGCAGCCGACGAACGTAGTCGAAGGATCTGCGGTTTGTCCGCGGTGGAATAATTGATGCGTCGCGGCGAACCGCAGGTCCTTCGTCGGGCTAACGCCCTCCTGAGGATGACAGTGTTTTTCAGGGAATAGGGGTCCTTCGACTCCGGCGTGCAAAAGGCGCACGCCTCCGCTCAGGATGACAATCGTCAGAGTGAGCGAACTACAGGTTAACGGCATTTCAAAATCACGGTCAGAGGAAACGCATTTATGGAAATCAAAAAAGTTGGCGTATTAGGTTGTGGTTTGATGGGCTCGGGCATCGCGCAGGTCGCGGCGGCCGCGGGCTGCGATGTCGTCGTGCTCGAGCAGGAGCAGAAGTTTCTCGACAAGGGGTTTGCCGGGATCGAGAAATCACTCTCGCGCATGGTGGAGCGCGGTCCTGCCAAGGGCGGCATCACCGCCGAGCAGAAAACCGAAACGCAGTCGCGACTGAAGGGCACCATCAACATGAAGGACCTCGCCGACTGCGACATCGTCATCGAGGCCATCATCGAGAACGTCGAGCAGAAGCGCAAGACCTACGCCGACCTCGACGCCATCGTGAAGAAGGACGCCATCTTCGCCACCAACACATCTTCGATCTCTGTCACGGAATTGATGACGGCGACCAAGCGTCCCGAGCGCTTTATCGGACTGCACTTCTTCAACCCGGTGCCGATGATGAAACTGGTCGAAGTGGTGAAGACCATCGCCACCGCGCCCGACGTCTTCGAGTCGGCCGTCGAGTTCGGCAAGAAGGTTGGCAAGGTTCCGGTGCGCACCAGCGACAAGACGGGCTTCATCGTGAACCGCCTGCTGGTGCCCTACCTGCTCGACGCCATCCGCGCGTACGAAGAGGGCGTCGGCTCGATCACCGACATCGACGAAGCTATGAAGCTGGGCTGCGGCTACCCCATGGGCCCGTTCACGCTGCTCGACTTCGTCGGACTCGACACCACCTACTACATCACGCATGTGATGTACGACGAATTCAAGGAGCGCCGCTTCGCCGCGCCGCCGCTGCTGAAGCGTCTGGTGCTGGCCGGCTGGTACGGCCGTAAGTCGGGCAAGGGATTTTACGATTATTCGGACCCGGCGAAGCCAGTTCCGGGAAGCTTCGTATAGGGCGTCCCGAAGCGAGAGATTGGGTTCCGCAACGGGAAATTTTCCCGTTGTGGATAGCCTTTTAGTGGAACTATCCGAGCGGTGTCGAATTCAAGGCCGCAAGTGAAGGTCAGGCGGATTTCAGGAGCGGCTCGTAATCGCGTTTAGAGGCCGCTGGGCTGGCTTTCTGGCGCGGGATGACCTTGAGGGTGTCTGACGGATTCGGAGCGTTTATAGGGCAAATTGTGCAGGAGGTTGCGAACTTACCGGCGTGTTTCGCGGCCTGTGAGCAGGCACCAAAGCGCTACGCGCCGAAAGGTCGTTAATTGTCCTTAGAGAAGGCGCCTCCTGGAACTCGACTTCGGAGAGTTACCCTTCAGGAATTGTCATCCTGAGCGAAGTGAGCGCAGCGCGCGAACGTAGTCGAAGGATCTGCGGTTTGTCCGCGGTGGGAGGGTCGATGCGTCGCGACGAACCGCAGATCCTTCGTCGGGCTGAAGCCCTCCTCAGGATGACAATTCTGAATGAAAGTGCAATAGACGCGAACCTGAAGGTTCGCTCTACCCGGACGTAACGCTGGCGTGAATCAACATCTGGTCCAAATTACTTAGGCTAATTGCTCGAAAGGAACTCATGTCCTTCCAGAACATTAAATCCGAAACCAAGAACCACATCGCCTACATCACCATCGACCGCCCCAAGGTCCTTAACGCGCTCAACATGGCCACCATGCAGGAGATCAAGCAGGCCTTCGCCGCCGCGAAGGACGACGCCGAGGTTCGCGTCGTGATCCTCACCGGCTCGGGCGAAAAGGCCTTCGTTGCCGGCGCCGACATCGGTGAGCTGTCGCAGCACACGCCCGTCTCGGCCAAGGCATATACGCACCAGGGACAGGCGATCATCGACGCCATCGAGAATATGGGAAAGCCGGTCATTGCCTGCATCAACGGCTTCGCGCTGGGCGGCGGCTGCGAGATCGCCATGGCCTGCACCATGCGTCTAGCCAGCGAGAACGCCCGGCTCGGCCAGCCCGAGGTGAAGCTGGGACTCATCCCCGGCTACGGCGGCACGCAGCGGCTGCCGCGCCTGGTCGGCAAGGGCATCGCCATGCAGCTGGTGCTGACCGGCGAGATGATCTCGGCGCAGGAGGCGCATCGCATTGGCCTGGTGAATGAAGTAGTCGCCGCGGCCGAGTTGATCCCGCGCGCCGAAGCCATCGCGGCGAAAATCATTGCCAACTCGCCGCTGGCGATCCAGTACTGCATGGAAGCCGTCAACCACGGTCTCGACATGACGCTGGCCGACGGACTGTTCCTCGAAGCAACGCTCTTCGGCGTCTGCTGCGCGACCGAGGACAAGAACGAAGGCACGAAGGCGTTCCTGGAGAAGCGGCCGGCGGAGTTTAAAGGAAAGTAGCCAGTTGACTAGTGTCGGTTGTCAGTTCGAAAGTGGGCCCCAAGTTCACGTGCTTCCTTTGGACGTTAACCTGGGTTCGAGGGAGTTCGGTCGAACGATTCCTGCGGACCAAGTCACATCGACTCGCCTCCTCGGTGAAACGGTTCCGCCGTCATCGCGACGTCCTTAGAGCTAATTCCTTGACGAGACTAACGACAAACGGAGCGATGAAGTTTGATGGTAAGGTCAGTGCGCCTTCGCTGATCGAGCACCTTGCTGCCTCATTACACGAAGTCGATGCCAGAGATATTTCCATTGAAGGTTCGCGTATTACCTTCACAGGCGGAATATTTCGCTTGGTTACGAACTGGAATGTTCTTACCTCGTTCGGATTTTGCGAGTTGAAGGTTGACAGCCAGCGCGCTGAGATTTCATACCGATTGAGCTACCGCCAATTCGTCATCTCAACGGCAGTATCGTTCGTCTTGCTGATTGCGATTCTCGTTATTGTCGGCCTTCCTTGGTCATCCCGATTGATATTATGGTCGCCCCTGATCTACCTGCTCGCGGTCTTCAGCAATGTCGGGGGTGGTATTTTGCATTTCAAGCATTTTCTTCGCCGATCGATTGCACGTGCCGGCGCAGCGATGAAGCACGAAGAATTGAAAACGATTCGTTGAACGTCAACACTGGTTTGTGTCGGGGACGAATCTACTCGTGCCATCTCATCGCTCTTCTTATGAATTGGCATCCCGACCCGAGGCGGGCGATGTTGCCCGCCGGAGCTGAGGGACCTGCGGTTCGCTCGCAGCGGAACTACCTTCCACAGCAGGAGAGCCGCAGGTCCCTCGACTCCGCGTTGCTGCGCTCGGGATGACAATTCTTAGTGAGGTTCGGTGGCGTTGGTTGGATGCTGACGGCTGAATGCTAATATCTCGAGGCGAAACGCGCGATTCTGACCGGCCATCTTCGATTACCAACCCTCCTCCCGCGCGTCTTACCTTGCATCTCTGATCGGGGTGGAACACATGCGGCGTGCGTGGATCGCGGCGGTCTCTGCGTTAACTTCGGGCGCACTTCTGCTGCTGCTGGGCTGTGGGGGAAGTTCTGCTTCTTCCGAGACGCCGCCGCCAACTCCTCCGACACCGCCCGCAGGGCTTACCCAGCTCAGTTCCGACACCTTCACCAATCCGGAAAGCCAGCACGCTACCGAAGTCGAACCCGGCATGGCCAGCTTTGGATCGACCCTGGTCGCGGCGTTTCAGGTTGGCCGAATTTATGGCGGCGGATCGTCCGACATCGGCTTCGCTACCTCAACCAATGCTGGTGCGAATTGGAGCGGCGGCCTGCTTCCGGCGCTCACCAAGTTTCAAGGCAGCGGTCCGTACAACGCCGCCAGCGATCCGTCGGTTGCCTTCGATCAGTCACACGGCGTCTGGATGATCGCCGCGCTGGCCATCACGGCTGGGTCTGACATTGTGGTAGTCAGCCGTTCCGCCGACGCGCGCACCTGGGGCAATCCCATCAGCGTCAGCTCGACGCACGATGCCGACAAGCAGTGGATCACCTGTGACAACAACTCAAGCAGCCAGTTCTACGGGCACTGCTATCTGGAATGGGACGATCCCAGCCGGCCAGCGAACGGTTTGATCTGGATGAGCACTTCCGCCGACGGTGGCCAGACCTGGAGCGCAGCCAGCAACACCGCTGATTCGGCAACCGGCTTGGGTGGCCAACCGGCCGTCGGCGCCAACGGATTGGTCATCGTGCCGATCGAGAATGCCGACGGCACGCAGATGCTGGCGTACACGTCGAGCGACGGCGGCGCGAGTTGGAGCAGCACGGTGATGATCTCGACGATCACCGACCACATCGTCGCCGGAAATCTGCGTACCTCGTCGCTGCCCTCGGCCGCGGTCGACGCCTCGGGACGCGTGTACGTCGTGTGGCAGGACTGCCGCTTCCGCGCGAATTGCTCGTCGAACGATATCGTGATGAGCACGTCGTCGGACGGCAGCAACTGGACCGCGCCCGCTGGCATTCCTATCGACGCCATCAGCAGCACGGTCGATCATTTCATTCCCGCGCTGGCCGCCGATCCCGCAACCAGCGGCGGCTCCGCGCATCTGGCTTTGACGTATAACTTCTATCCGCAAACGGCGTGTACGGCGGCGACCTGTCAGCTTGAAGTTGGAGTCGTGTCGTCTTCCGATGGCGGCAATACCTGGAGCGCCCCGACCATGCTGGCCGGGCCAATGCAGCTTGCCTGGCTGCCCAACACTTCGTCGGGCGTAATGGTAGGCGACTACATGGCGGCAGCGTATTCGAACGGTCAGGCCTATGGAGTGTTTGCGGTCGCGCAGGCGCCTTCAGGAAGTGCCTTCAACGAAGCGGTTTTCGCCACCACGAATCCGCTACCCCAGACCAGGCAATCACAGCACCTGGCAATGCAGGCTGACGCCGCTGTGACCCGGCGATCCGATCATCCGCCGCGAAGGTTCTTCGATCTGGATCACGAACATCCGATCCCGCAAAAGAAGAAGTAGGGCCCCCTTCATTCGAACAGCGCGAATGAAGGGGGCGCACCCGTTGGTTACTGCTACGACTGGCTAAGAGCCAATAGCTGACGGCCAGCAGCCTTCGCATGTGCTGTCACCAATTACAATGAAGCTATGATTCGATCGATTGTTTTTCCGCGGGTGATGGGCAAATCTCTGGATGATTTGCAGCCCGCGCTGGAGTTGTTTCGCGCGCTTGGCTTTGCGCCCGGGAACGAGTGGCATGAGGGCGGCGGCCACGGTCTTGAAATGCTGGCGCCCAGGGGCGGAGTTGAGCTCATTGCCGCCCCCGATGCTCCGCCGGTGGATGCGACTGTCGAGGTTGCCGATGCCGAGGCTGCGTACGAGATTGTGAAGAAGCTGGCGCCCGCCCTCTCCGCAAATGCGGCGGAGAAGGATGGGGCCGCCGTCAAGGTTCATCACGAGATTCACGACACTCCGGATGGCGCGCGAATGTTTACCGTCGAAGCCGCCGGACTGCGCATTGCCTTTCGGACCTCTGCGAAGAACCCCGGCGACAGCCGCGGCATGGAAGGTCGCCTGGACGCGCGCGGGAAGCGCTTCGCTTTGGTGGTCAGCCGCTTCAACTCGTTCATCACTGAGCGACTGCTCGACGGAGCGTTGCAGGCGTTGCGCCAGTGCGGCGCCAAATCCGAAGACATGACGATCGTGCATGTGCCCGGCGCGTTCGAGATTCCTTCCGCCGCCCGCCAACTGGCCGAGAGCGGTAAGTACCACGCTGTGGTATGCATCGGCTGCCTCTTACGCGGTGGGACACTGCACTACGAGGTCATCGCTAACGAAGTTACGCGCGGCGTGGGACAGTCGGCGCAGGAGACTGGAGTGCCGCATGCTTTCGGCGTTCTCACCTGCGACACGCTGGAGCAGGCCATCGATCGCGCGGGGCTGAAGGCGGGGAACAAGGGGTTCGAGGCCGGACTGGCGGCGGTGGAGATGAGTGCGCTGCGGGACAAGATGCCGAAGAGACGGTCGAGCCGTGGAAAACAAAAAGCAGATCCCTCGGCTCCGCTTCGCTCCGCTCGGGATGACAAGTCGATTGGTGAGTCTGCTCGGGATGACAAGTCGAATGAGACCAAGAGCGTGACCGCCGCACCGGACGGTTCCCGATGAATAAGACCGGCACGCGTCGCAAGTCGCGCGAACTTACGCTACAGATGCTGTTCCAGCTCGATATGGGGAAGCAGGATCTGGAGCAAGTTCGTCACACTTTCTGGAGCGAACGTAAGGACCTCGACGAAAAAGTTCGAGGCTTTTCCGACGATCTGTTCCGCGTGGCCTGCGAGCGCCGCGAAGAGATCGATCAGCTTATCGAGCGCAACGCCGAGCACTGGCGCATGGACCGGATGGCCGCGGTCGATCGCAATCTGCTGCGCGCCGGAGTGGCCGAGTTCCTCGGCTTTCCGCAAACGCCACGGCCGGTCGTGATCAACGAATCGCTGGAGATCGCCCGCCGCTACTCTACGCCGGAGTCGGTGCAGTTTATCAATGGCGTGCTCGATAGCGTCGCGCGCGAGTTGGGCGAGAGCAAAGCGAAGTGAAAGCGTTCGCCTGATATTCCCTTCGTCAACCTCTTCTCTGGTTGGCATCTGGACCGACAGCTTTACCCGGAGTGGAGGGGCCTGCTGTCGTGGGCAGCGGGAGGATCGTTCTAAGTTAGAGGTCCTTCGACTGCGTTCGTCGGCTGCGCCTCCCCTCTTCGTTCAGGATGACAAATCGAAGAGAGGATGGAAGGCGCTCGTCATGGTTTCCGCAGCTTCTTCATGTGCAGTTCCGAGCCGGCGCGGCGATAGGTGACCTCATCCATCAAGCTGCGCATCAGCATGATGCCGCGGCCGTGCTGGCTGAGATTGGTGCCGTCTTCCGCGGCGTCGGCCAACGACGTATCGAAGCCGGGTCCGGGATCGCGAATGACGATGTTGATCGCGGAGGCATCAACCTCCACCGTGCATTCAATCTGCTTGCTGCCATCGTCGCCGCACCCGTGAAACACGGCATTGGCCAGGGCTTCCTGCACAGCCACCAGCAGATCGATCTCTTCTTCGTCGCTTATGCCGTGATCGCCGAGGAACTGCACGATGGCGTCGCGGCCATTGGGGATGGCGGCGGCATCGCCGCCAAACACGAAGTCTCTGGTGAACGCCTGCTTCTCGGACGACGGCACGGCTTTCAGCAAAGGCATGCTCCTAGGCGGTCATCGCCCGCCGCTCGTTCGCATCCAGATCTTCCTCTTGCAAGCTTTCGAACTCCAGCACCGATTCCAGGTTCGTCATCGCCATCAGCCGGCGCACACACGGCGACGGGTTGGCAATACTCAGCAAGCCTGACCTCTGCCGCGACCAACAATGCAGCTCGATCAGCAAGCCCAGCCCTGAAGCATCCATCCCATAGACATCGCACAGATCGATCACCACGCGGCGCTCCGGCCGCGAAGTTGCGATGCAGCGTAACGTTTCTGCTTCCACACCCAGCACGATTCGACCCCGACACAAGAGTGTGACGGTTGGCGGCGTGCTCTGAATATTTACGGTCAACATAGTCATACCCCAAAACGTCCCTACCCTTGTGTACGGTAGGACGTCTCAAATTGTTTCTCGGGAGCGTGGTTATTTGAGTATGCCTAAGTTTGGTTGCAGGAAGATGAAAATGCGGGTTGGAAAGCGGGGGGAGAAGAAGAGTAAAGGCCTGGTCAATCACAACAAGTTGTCTGTGACCGTTATGCCGGGTGCCCCACGTCTCGCGCTGTTCGAGACGTGGGAGCTCACGATGCCATCAACTTTCCGCGTTCCGATGTCCACGGGACGCAGTAAGTCGATCGCTTCCGGCGCGTTACTGCTTGGGCGCTGCGCTGCCGCTCTTGTGTGCGGACGGGGTCGCGCCCTTCGGCTCGGTAATCTTGATCTTGATGATCTTCGGCGGATTGTCGGGACGATCGTTGCCATTGCGCGGCATGCGCGCGATCTTCTTCACTAGTTCGAGGTCCTGACACTGGCCGAAGATGCTGTAGTGGCCGTCCAGCGACGGATACGGAACTTCAGTGATGAAGAACTGCGAGCCGTTAGTGTTCGGGCCGGCATTGGCATAGGCCAGGCGCCCGGGCTGATCGAACTTCAGGCTGGGACTGGTCTCGTCCTTGATCTGGAAGCCCGGATCGCCGGCGCCCGTACCCTGAGGATCGCCGCCCTGGATCATGAACTCGGGGATCACGCGATGGAAGATGGTTCCGTTGTAGAGCGGAACACCTTTTTCCATCTGGCCGGTCTTGGGATTCTTCCACGCCTTGGTGCCGGTGGCGAGACCGATGAAGTTGGCGACCGATACCGGGGCCTTGTCAGGAAATAAAACGCAGTGGATGGTTCCGACGGTGGTCTCAATGTCGGCTGTGGGCTGGTTGGGGTTCTGGGTTGTCTTCTCGGTGGTGGCGTGCTGCTGCGACGTGGTGCTCGCGCCAGTCTGCGCCGCCACGAAACTGGCGAGACAAAGAATGGTGATGAGTAGCTTATTCATGATTCCTCCAAGAACTGCGGATCGTCAATTCAACGACCCTTCATCTTTCCTGCTTGCGGAGCCGAAAAAAGACCAAAGCATTCAAGCCTAAGAAGCAAATCACTGCCACGAGTGGCAAGTTCTTCGCCGCCAACTCCCCAGTGTAACGAAGATAAACCAGCGTCCCGGCTATTCCCGCGTTTGCGATCGAAAAGAAAAGCACTCTGCGATTCATGCTTGCCCACCGCCGCGCATTACTCCCGAGCGTCTTCTCCTTGCATGGTCTTCGACACTTTCTCGACATCGCCGAAGACGCGCAGTAGATTGCCGCCAAGAATCTTATCAAGATCGGCGGCACTATAGCCGCGCTGCGCCAAGGCTTCGCTGATCTTCGGCAGATCGGCGGCCGAATCCAGGCCCTGCGGCGAACAATCGATGCCGTCGAAGTCGGAGCCCAATCCCACATGGTCAACACCGGCAACCTTCACCATGTGATCGATGTGGTCGATCAGGTCGCTGAGCGGCGGCCGCGGCAGCTTGGGCGCGAGACGGGCTTTGGCGGCGGCTATCTGCTGTTGCACCTCCGGCGTTTGCGGCTTGATGAATAGACTCTGCACCGCCATGTAATCGGGATCTTTCTCGGCGGCCAGCTTTTTTGCGGTATCAAAATATTTTTGCGAGATGAAAGCGCAGTAATAATTCACCTGTGCGACGCCGTTTTTCTTGGCGAGCGCACGCAGCATGTCGTCGGTCATGTTGCGCGGAGCGCTGGTCAGCGCGCGCGACGACGAATGTGACGCGATCACGGGCGCACGGCTCAACTCCAGTGCTTGATAGAAAGTCGAATCGGCGACGTGCGAGATGTCGACCATCATGCCCATGCGGTTCATCTCGGTCACCACTTCGCGTCCAAAGGGAGTGAGGCCATTGTGGTGCTGAATCTTCGGATCGGTCATGTCGCCGCTGGAGTCGCCGATGTCGTTGGTGTTCGACCAGGTTAGCGTCATGTAGCGCACGCCCAGGCGGTAATAGTCGCGCAAGATGCGGATGTCGCCTTCGATGGCGTGCCCACCTTCGACGCCAAGCAGCGCCGCGAATTTTTTCTCTCGATGCGCGGTAAGAATGTCGCGGGTGCTGAAGGCCATCATCATCTTGTCGGGATGGCGGCGCGCCTGCTCGTATACCGAATCGATCATGTCGAGAGCGCGCTTGGCCTCGTGACCCTTGTTTGCGCCGGGTTCAACCCAGATAGAGAAAAACTCCGCGCCCAGATTGCCGGCCTTGATCTTGCTGAAGTCCATGTAGCCGCTGCCCGCATCCTGCGCGAGATCGAAGTTCTCGTCGACAAAGCGGCCGGGCGTGTCGGCATGCGTGTCGATGATGATGGCGGAGTCGTGAACCTTGCGAGCCTGCTCGGGAGTTAACGGTGTCTTAGTGGTGTGCGACGGCGCGGCCGGTTGTCCGGGCGTGGGGGTCGTTTGAGCGATGGCAAGAACAGAGAAGAAGAATGCGCAGCCCAGCAGCCGAGACAGCGTTCGCATCGATGCGGTGGTGCTCCGGAAAGAGATTTTCGTTGCGTCTGGATTGTAAATGAAATGCCAACGACCGGGAGCTTGCGCCCCCGGCTTCAACGTCGAAGTCGCTGCTCCGCAGCCCGAGTCTGTTCCGATCAAGCCGCGAAGCGGCGGCTATGCCGTTGAAGGCCGGGGCGCAAGCCCCGGTACGTAGAGGCCAAAGGTGATCACGAGCCGCGGAGCGGCGAGTCAATCCAACACGTATTGCGGATCGTAACGAACGCCGGCGCGATCGAGGATCTCCACGTATTCCTCATCAAAGCTTTTACGACGGTGATGTTCTTCCTGATGGCCGATGTATTGCGTCACGGCATGGATCGCGGATGGGCTGACGCTGATCGCACCGTAGCCGTCCTGCCATGCGAAAGCCGGGACGCTCTTGCGAATTCGCAGCGACGACACCGACTTCAACTCGCGCATGACATCGGAGAGCGTGCGTGTCTTGGATAATTTCAGGAGCAGATGGACGTGGTTGTTCGTACCGCCGACAGCAAGAATCTCGATTTGTGCATTGCGCGCCACCGCGCGGAGAAGCTCCCATGCGCGTTCGGGTTCGCGGATGAGCGGAAGACGTCCCTTGGTTCCGAAAATGCAATGAACGAGATTGATATCGTATGTGTTCGCCATGGGTGTCGCCGCTGCGCGGCTCCGATCGAAATGGGATGACGGCCCGGGGGCTTGCGCCCCCGGCTTCAGGATCACAGTCGCTGCTCGGCAGCTTCTGGCGTGCCGCACAACCACAGTAATTACACCGCCAGCGTCCCTACCGTGACGTTGCGCACAGAATCTTGTGTCGCCAACTGGGTGTGTCGCCAACCGGGATGCTGTCGCCAACCGCGTAGGTCGTCCAATCGCTTGTGTCAACAACGGGTGTGTCGCGGAAGATGTATGTTGTGGCACGTGTGGGTTGCGGGCCTGCGCTCCGTCTTGGCTGGCCCATCCAGCCGCGAAGCGGCGAGCCGATCCCGTTGGAGCCCAAACAAAAAGGCCCGGACGCGAATCCGGGCTTCCACAAACCGTTCACCTTTAACCGATGGCCGAACCGCTTACGTTCGGAACAAATCCTTCACCGCTTGCCACATCACCTGGCCGCCGACGTCGGCGATGGATTTAGTCAGAGGAATGTCCTTGGGGCAGACCTCGACGCAATTCTGCGCGTAGCCACATTCCTGAATGCCGCCGTCGCCCATCAGCGCGTGCAGGCGATCGACCTTCAACGCCTCACCCGTGGGATGCGTGTTGAACAAACGCACCTGCGAGATGGCGGCAGCGCCCACAAAGCCGGTCTTATCGTTGAACTGCGGACAGGCTTCCATGCAGCAACAGCACGACATGCAGCGGGAAAGCGGGTAGGCCTCTTCCTGCATGGACGCCGACTGCCGTGGGCCGGAACCGAGATCGTACGAGCCATCCACCGGCACCCATGCCTTCACCTTCTTCAGGTTCTCGAAGAGCACGCTGCGGTCGACCGCGAGATCACGCACCACCGGGAACTTCGAGAAGGGCTCGAGCGAGATCGGCTGCTCGAGTTGATCAATGAGCGCCGAGCAGGCCATGCGCGCCTTGCCATTGATCAGCATGGCGCAGGAGCCGCAAACCTCTTCCAGGCAGTTGGAGTCGTAAGTGACCGGCGTAGTCGCCTTGCCCGACTTGGTCGTGGGCCTGGCGGCAATGTCCATCAGCGCCGAGGTGATGTTCATCCCCGGACGGTGCTGGAGCTCGAATTCTTCCCAGTACGGCTTGGACTCAGGTGTGTCTTGCCGTTTGATTTTTATGAGTACGGATTTAGAGTTCGCCATGTTTTTAAATCGGGCTGTCAGCTATGGGCCGTCAGCCATCAGCTAAGTCAAAATCGTCTCTCAGGAGTGTCATCCTGAGCGGAGGCACGCGTCCTTTGCGTGCCGGAGTCGAAGGACCCCTATGCCAGCATCTGCCGTCCCTACGGGACTCAGTCCTTTAACTCACGCCTACCCAGCGCTGAAGCGCTGGGCTAAGCTCTTTCGTCCCGCTTCGCGGGACTTGTTTCAACGCGGTTCAATCAACATCCGCAGCGACGTTGTTGCCCGCGTCAACTGACAACTGACAACCGGCTACTGACACCTGCTTCTACGTTGCCGCGTCGTATCTTCTCGGACGCGGCTTGATCAGCGACGTATCTACCGGTTCGAACTCGAAACGCGGCTCGTCGGCGTCGGCGGCGAAGTATGCTTTCGTCGTCTTCAGCCAGTTGGCGTCATCGCGCTCCGGGAAGTCCGGCTTGTAGTGAGCGCCGCGCGACTCATCGCGCATGCCCGCGCCCTGAGTAATCACACGCGCCAGTTGCAGCATGTTGTACAGCTGGCGGGCGAAGACAAACGACGTGTTCGCCCACATCGACTTGTCACTCAAGTTGACGTGGCGATAGCGCTCGAGCAACTCGACCAGCTTCTCATCGGTCTCGCGAATGTTTTTGTTGTAGCGAATCACCGTGACGTTCTTGGTCATGGTGTCGCCCAGTTCGCGCCACAGCAGGAACGGATTCTCGGTGCCATCATTGCTGATCAGCCGCTGATTGATCTCTTCCTGGCGCTTGCGCTCGGAATCGTAGACGTGACCGGCGGCGTGCTTTCCGCTCTTGATGATGTTGTGCGCATACTTCACCGCGTGAGGGCCGGCTACAAATCCGCCGTAGATGCACGACATAAGCGAGTTCGCGCCCAGGCGGTTCGCTCCGTGAATCGAGTAGTCGCACTCGCCTGCGGCGTACAGTCCTTCGATGTTGGTGCGCTGCTCGAAGTCGACCCATAGGCCGCCCATGGTGTAGTGCATGCCCGGGAAGATCTTCATGGGCACATCACGCGGATCGTCGCCGACAAACTTCTCGTAGATCTCTAGAATGCCTTCCAGCTTGCGGTCGAGAATCTTGCGATCGATGTGCGTCAAGTCGAGATAGACCATCGGCTGGCCGTCGATGCCGAGATGATGTTCGTAGACGACCTTATGAATCGCGCGCGTAGCCACATCGCGAGGCACCAGGTTGCCGTATTTCGGGTACCACTCTTCCAGGAAGTACCAGCGCTCGCCTTCGGGAATGCTCTTGGCCTCGCGCTTGTCGCCGGGCTGTTTGGGAACCCACACACGGCCGCCCTCACCGCGGGCCGACTCCGACATCAAGCGCAACTTATCTTCGCCGGGAATCGACGTGGGGTGGACCTGGATGAACTCGCCGTTGGCGTAGAACGCGCCTTGCTGATACAGAGCCGACTGTGCCGATCCGGTGCAGACCACCGAGTTCGTTGACTTGCCGAAGATGGCGCCAATGCCGCCGGTCGCCATGATGACGGCTTCCGCCGGAAATGTTTGCACCTGCATGCTCCGCAAGTCGAGCGCGCAGATGCCGTGGCAGACGCGCGCGTCGTCGATGACGGCGGAGAGAAACTCCCACGCCTCGAACTTGGTGACCTTGCCTTCGGCCTCGTAGCGCCGCACTTGCTCGTCGAGCGCGTAGAGCAGCTGCTGGCCCGTGGTGGCGCCGGCGAATGCGGTGCGGTTATAAAGCGTGCCGCCGAAGCGGCGGAAGTCGAGCAGACCCTCGGGCGTGCGGTTGAAGGGAACGCCCATGCGATCCAGCAGATCGATGATGCCCGGCGCCTGATCGCACATGGCTTGCACCGGTGGCTGGTTCGCCAGGAAGTCGCCGCCATAAATGGTGTCGTCGAAGTGCTGCCAGGGTGTGTCGCCTTCGCCCTTCAGGTTTTTGGCGGCGTTGATGCCGCCCTGCGCGCACACCGAATGAGACCGCTTGACCGGGACGATGGAGAAGAGGTCGACGTGACCTCCCATCTCGGCAATCTTGATCGTGGCCGACAATCCCGCCAGTCCGCCACCTACAACGATGATCTTAGGATGAGCCATATAAAAACCAGTAATTAGCAACTAGCAAATACGCAAAACAACGGCAACAACGACTGCCAAAATTCGAGCGAGTGGCCGCGGCCGCCGGAACTAACGAACTTGCGACGTGTCGTAAGGCGATTCCAGCGCCGACGGCGGCGCCACCGGAGGCGTATTCAGAAAGCCGCGAATCGTGAATATTCCAATCGCCACCAGGATCACAGCGAGTCCGGCGCAGACTATGCCGAACTTGCGGCGCGCTCTGTCGCCGACGGTGAATCCCCACTTGGCTGCGAACAGCCAGATTCCGTACGAGAAGTGCCAGGAAGCGGCGACAATGCCGATCACGTAAGCCGCAACCGCCCAGGGATTCATGAACTCCTGCTGCACCTTCCAGAAGGCAGCGTGAGGATTTTCCATCAGGTACACGCCGGTGAAGCGCATGGTGTACAGGTGATACGCGATATAGAGGAAGGCAATGATCCCTGTCCAGCGCTGCGAGGTATAGAGCCAGTTACCGCTCCACGGATACTCACTGACATTGGAGTCGCCCTTGTACCAGATATAGATCCCATAGAGCGCGTGATACAGCAGCGGCAGGAAGATAAAGAGCCACTCCATCCAGTGCACGAACGGCAGGCTGGTCAGGAATTTCACCTGGTCGTTGTAGGCCTGCGCACCCTTCATCGCCTCAGCGTTGGAGATGAAGTGCTCGACGAGAAATGCGCCGATGGGAATAATGCCGGAGAGCGAGTGCAGCCGGCGCAAAACAAAAGAGTAGCCTTGGCCTGCACGCAGGGGAGCTACTCCTTTTTTAAGTCGGGCAGCACTGGATTCAATAGAACCGGCTGAAGAAGCCACGAAGCCAACTCCTTATGACGCCGAAACCCTCAATCTGCATTGCGTCGCACACAGAGGGCTGTGAAGCGTATGAGCAAACATTCCATTATCAAGTTCGCCAAGAGTGCAAGTCAAGAAACCGGGTTGAATGCCGGGATTTTGGCGAAGCGTCAGAGGCGGGCGATCTCCGGCGGACGAGCGAGTTTCAGGATAACGGGCACACGGGCCGAGAGCTTGTGATTTTCGTCACAGGTGTCGGGAGAATGACCGGCGCTCCGTTCCTCTGTGTCTCCGCGCCTCCGTGGTGAATACGCCTTCGAAACGCTGGCCATTTATAGTGTCCTCATCTCATGTTGATCCGCGAAAACGTGCCGCTGGCTCCGTTCACCACGCTAGGCGTGGGTGGCCCGGCACGCTTCTTCGCCGAAGTTTCAACGGAAGCCGCGGTCCTCGAGGCCGTAGCTTTTGCGCACTCGCGACAACTGCCGCTCTTCGTGCTGGGTGGCGGAAGCAACCTTCTGGTCGCCGACGCAGGCTTCGCCGGACTGGTGGTGAAGATTGCCGACGCAGGCGTTTCGCATTTCACTCCGCCGGATGGGGGCGAGGTTTTCATCGCGGGCGCCGGTTGCGATTGGGACTCATTTGTCGCTCAAACCGTGGAAGCCAATTGCGCTGGCCTGGAATGTCTCAGCGGAATTCCGGGTACGGCAGGTGGAACGCCGGTGCAGAACGTGGGTGCCTACGGGCAGGATGTTTCCGAGACAATCAAGGAAGTGCACGCGCTCGATCTCGCGTCGCTCCGGGTTGTAACGCTGTCGAACGCCGAGTGTAAATTTGCCTATCGTTCCAGCATCTTCAATACGACCGAGCGCGGACGCTACATCGTCCTGCAAGTTGCGTTCACGCTGCGACCGAATGGAGCTCCGAATATTCGTTACGCCGACCTGGAGAAATATTTTGCCGAGCGCTCCGATGAGCCGACGCTGAAAGAAGTGGGCGACGCGGTGCGCGAGATTCGCCACCGCAAAGGGATGCTGATTGTTTCCGGTGAAGACGACGCGCACAGCGCCGGATCGTTCTTCAAGAATCCGGTCGTCCCGCAAGAGTTGTTCGAGGAGCTGGCCGCGCGGCTCGCGTCGCAAAAGCTAACCCTGATCAGCTATCCCGCCGCCGATGGTGCGCGAAAAATTCCGGCGGCCTGGCTGGTGGAACACGTTGGATTCACGAAAGGCTACACGAAAGGGCGAGCAGGGATTTCGTCCAAGCATGCGCTCGCCATCGTGAATCGCGGCGGTGCGACCGCGGCTGAGATCCTCGCGTTAAAAGACGAGATTCAGGCGCGAGTATGGGACAAGCTTGGAATTCAGTTACAGCCCGAGCCGGTGTTTATAGGGTTTTAATCGGCTACCCCATCTCACGCGGTCGCAGTGAGCCAGGGCGCGCCGCGATAGGAACTCGCCACCACCCATGCGGCGGCCGTCAGCGCGACAGACACAATGGTCTCGCTCCATTGAAAGGTGTCCTTCGATCCCGCCGTCACAATGGGAAGCCACACCAGCAGCGTGAACATTCCAATCTGCCACGCCGAGAGCACGGCTGCCGTCCGTGCGCACATACCGGTGATTACCGCCAAGCCTGCTGCAATGAAGGCGCATCCGGTGAAGTACGTCCAGGCTACATGCAGTGGCAGCCACGCAGGAACCAGCGCGGCGGTCTGCTTGAGATAAATGAAATGGGCAATGCCGAAGGGGATCAATCCCAGTCCGTAGAGAATCCTCGCGATGCGCAGGCCTTGGTCGCCGGTAGCGGAGCCGAGGCGCTGCCTGTCCCAGTCGGTGGCGAACCGCACATACAGTACCCAGGCGGCCGCCGCCATCACTGCGGTCTTGCAGGCTGCCCACCAGAATTCCACAGTCGGCGAGAGAAGCATGCCCGGCAATCGCAACAGCAGCAGCCAGAGCAGGAGATAGGCAAGCAGCACGCGGGCAGCGGTTGCGGCCGTTCGACGCCAAAGCAGACCGATGCCGGTTCCGAGCGAGACGACGGCGCAGACATAGGCCAGTGCCGGCGTGTGCTCGGGTATCGGCTGCCAGATCGAGACGTAGTCGCTTTTGATTAGGCCGAGGATGCCGAGAGCGATCATAGTCGCCGCAAAAACCGTATGACTCGCGCTCGCGGGGCGCGTCGCACTGTCCTCTGCTGGTTTCTTATTCATTCAATGTCAGGAATTGCTTGCGGGTAATTCTAATCGTGAATCTCGTCAGAACTTCATGGTCGTTGCCGGGTGCGTCACGTTCGCTTTCAGATTGGGGTAATGCGGGATGAACGCTCACATGATGTTCCAGTTGCTTGGGGAAGGACCGCGTCGCCGCTGACGCGGCTCAGGGCTTCTGTCGAGCGTACCCAGGGCTTGCGCCCCGGGCTCAAACCGTAGCCGCCGCATTCGCGGCTGGATCAGGAAGCGGTCGCCGATCATTGCGCATGTCTGTGTGGAGATAAGGAGGCGTGCCTGTCGCCGCTCACGCGGCTCCGACCTTGCCCTTCTGTTCCGCTGAGGGTGAATGGTCAAGGTGGCTAGAGGGGTCCTTCGACGCCGGCGCGAAAGACGTGCGCCTGCGTTCAGGATGACGCCAAAATACAGGAGACGGCTAGTGAATTCCGGTGGCGACGAAGAGCGTTGAGAAGATGCGCTGGACGACGTAGAGCGCATGCGCGCCGTCCTGCGTGATGATCGGATGCCGCAGAGCAACCATCGCGATTTTGTCGGCAGGGGTGAAGTGCGACCACAGCTTGCTCTGTCCGGTGGCGAGGTTCAGGTCGTAAATCTCGCTGGTGTCGGTGCCGATTAGGCGCTCGAAAAAAATGTTGCCGGAACCGCCATGCCACTCCAGCGGCAGGTCGCCCGGCGACAATCCCTTAATCTCGGTGGGAGCGCTGCCGTCCATGGGTTGCACCCAGTAGTGGTTCTCGCCGTCGGTGGTCATAAAGCTCTTGCCATCGGGCGAGGCGCTTCCCAGTCCCTGTTCGCCGACCGTCCACAGGTAGCGGCCTTCGCCTCCGATTTTTTGTGCCGCGCCTGTCTGGACGTCCTGCAGATACGTGGTGGGCGACTGCCCCGGCGCATGCACCAGCGCCAGAACGTGTTTGCCGTCCGGGAGCCAGGCAGCACCATCGTACTCGGTGCCCGCGGGAGCGTCTAACGTTCGGGCTTCACCCACGCCGGTGGGAATCACCCTCATATGTTTCAAGTTGAGCGGGTCCAGTGCCAGAACCCATTTGCCGTCGAACGAGAACGTGAGCCCTATGCCCTGCCCGATCATCGCCGGTGTCGAGCCATCCGTGCGCTGAGTGTAGAGGTTGTAGTCGGAATTCCCACCGGTTTCGTAGGTGTTCAGCAGCAGCGATTTCCCGTCGGGTGAAAACGCGTCGGTAATCTGGAAGGGGAACGAACTGATGTCCTGGATCTTGCCTGATGCGGTTTCCGCCAGCAACTGCTGATCGCGATAATCGTCCACGCTCAACAGGACATCGCCGTCTTTCGAAATGTCCTGCAGCCTCAGCTTGACCGGGGAGGAAAGCAGCACCCGCTCTTTTCCGTCGAGCGTGACCGCGCGCAGGGAATTGGGCTCAGTGTTAACCGATCCCGTGAACCAAACCTCGTTTCCCCTGGGCGGCCAAGCCATCCCCTGCACCGAGCTGAACTCGCGGGTCAGCACCTTCCGCTTTCCCTGGAGGTCGACGACTTCTACCGTGCCGCGATCGTCGCCGAAGATCGAATGGTCGATGAAGGCAATCCTGTCGCCCGCCGGCGAAACACACACGTCGCTGATGTAGCCGTCGTTCTGATATAGCACCTTGCCGGGCGGAAATTCGAGGCGGAAACGGTGACCAACGCGATGGCTGACCGCAAGGGATGAGCCATCCGCCGCCCAGTCCGCGTCCGTCACCGCGTCCAGAATTTCTCGCGTGGAACCGCCTCCCAGCGGTACGCGAGCAAGGCGGCCGGTAGGCGTATATTTCGGATCGAAAGTCGTGTCCAGCGTGACTGCCAGCTCACCGGTCGAGGAAATACTCAAAAGGCTTGCGGGAAGGCGGAGCGACTGCGCCTCGATCGTATCCGTCCGGGTAGAGAACAGCTCGGTGGGTTTACCGTCGGTGGTGCTGTCATAGACAACCGTACGTCCGTCGGGAGCAAAGCGCGCGTGCCGGATATAAGCCGAGCGGAAGCTTATTTGCGTGAACTCAGGATGAGTGACCGCGGGGTGATAAAGAAAATACGTTGCTAGCGCACCTACCGCCAGTCCCACGAGTAGCAGTGCAGGCAACAGCATTCGCGAGCGCTTTTGCTCGACTCCTTTTAGTGGCTGCAATCCGCCGCTGGTCGTGCTGCCGGTGCTGCTCAGCGAATCGAGCGCGAAGGCCAGATCGCTGGCTGACTGAAATCGCGCTTCGGGCTTCTTCTCCAGGCAGCGGTGTACGATCCTCTGCAACCCGACCGAAACATTCGTACCGCTTTCGCTCAGGTCGGGCGGCTCGGTTTTCAGAATCGAGGTCATGACTTCGACGCTGGAGTCGCCGCTGAAAGCGCGTTTGCCCGCGGCCATCTCGTAAAGAATGGTTCCCAGGCTGAAGATGTCGGAACGAGAATCAACGGCCTCGCCGCGCACCTGCTCGGGAGACATGTAGCCCGCGGTGCCGAGCACGGTGCCAGCCGAAGTCTGATTCGGGCTGGTCATGGTGGCGTCGGCTGTGGCCACCAGGGCTTTCTGCTTGGCCAATCCGAAGTCGAGAATCTTTACCCGGCCATCGCGCAGCACGAAAATGTTTTCCGGCTTCAGGTCGCGATGGACGATGTCCTTCTCATGTGCGGCGGCCAGCCCCTTTGCAATCTGCAACCCGTATTCGACTACGCGGCGCTGCGGAAGCGGCCCAGCGCTCAAGCGGTCGCGCAGAGTTTCGCCTTCCAGAAACTCCGAAACCAGGAAGTGCATGCCATCCTGCACCCCGACGTCGTAGATCGCCATCAGGTTGGGATGATTGAGCGTGCTGAGAATGCGGGCTTCCTGCTGGAAGCGAGCCGAGGCGTTCGCGATCGTCGGCAAACGATTCCGGAAGGATCTTGATCGCGACGATGCGATCCAGTCGAGTGTCGCGGGCGCGGTAGACCTCGCCCATTCCGCCTGCCCCTACTGCGGCCACAACTTCGTAAGGACCCAAACGGGTTCCCGGGGTCAAAGCCATTTTTCACCTGAAAGGAAGGTGGCCCATTCTACCGTGAGTCGCCAAATCCGGGAACGCGGAAGTTTGGACATGAATTTGGTTGGCGCCCCAGGTTCGGCCTGCTCTGGCCTAACCTTGGTGAACGACGTGAACCCAGGTTAGCGTCCAACTGCAGGACGCGAACCTGGGGCACCCGGCACCCGCATTCGGAAAAGATAAATGGTGTATCTAGCTATACTGATCGGCGATCGGTTCTAAGATGCCATTCACAACCTGCAGATGTGAGGGCTTGCGATGACTGCGCGATCCTGTCTTGGCTGGCTCGGCGCAGGCGCGCTTCTGTTGGCGGTCTTTGTCTTCACCCACTGGTGGCGAAGCGGCAGAAGCACCTCTGACCTTTCGGCGGATCCCAAAATTGCCAGCCGTCAAGAGCAATCATCGCCGGTCTTCACAGGCTCCGCGGCTAATAGCAGCTTGCGGAATCCCATTCCGTGCAGTGCAATCCGAAACCTGCGCGAGCTGGGATCGGAACTGACGTTCTTTAACAACGCACGCACCGGCGACGAGTTGGAGTACACCGTCATCGGTGACGCTGCTATAAGCAGTGAGTTACTCGTGATGTTTCCGGGAACCGGACAGACGCTGGCGGATTGGCCCGTCCAGATGCTGACCGACGCCCGGCAAAGCCCTAAGATCGTGGACACGCTGGCTTATTCACGAACCGAAGAAGGCGCCGTCTCCCTCTGCCACAGCTATCGCATCCTGCTATTTGATCTGCCCGGAGTCGGGAAGGGCCAACTTCATGGCAGCGTTACCGGCAACCAGAAGGCCAACGACGTAGACGCCATTCTGGATGACGCCGCACGAACTTATGGGATTCCGACCAGCCGCGTGGATTTAGTGGGGTGGTCGTTGGGGACCGCGGATGAGTTGAAATATGTTTTGCTGGCGCCGAAGGCAACTCCCTCACGGACGATTCGCAATGTAGTTTTGATTGCCACCAAGCCCGGCGGCAATACGGATGGCTTTGTCGATGGTCATCAAGCGCAATGTGTATCAACAGTTTTGAATGCGTTGAAATCGGCGCCTGGCAAGGATCGGCGGCTCGCCAACCAGTTGAAGAAGTATGCGTTTGAATTGATCTTCCCTTACAAGAATCAGCGTCCCTATGACGGGCTGGATAGCGGTTGTACTGCAACCGTGAACGACGATGGAGAAGTGAATCTCAATGTCGACACCGATTGCGCGTTGCGTCCCGAATGCAGAAAGTCCGTAGCGGACGAGCTACTCAACCAGAAAGCCTGGCCGTGGTCGTTGACGGATGGCGTTTCGCCCCAGCTCTACGTTCAGCAGCGTCAGCAAAACCTGGATTACAGCGTGTGCTACTGCGGATCTGCGGATTCGAACTTTCAAACGTCGGACTGCCATTGCTCGCAAAAACCTGAAATGTCAGAGACCAACGGTGCCCTTTGCCAGACAACTTCTAATCCGCCAGACAAGCCGGTTTCCACCCATTGCGCTCCGTTGACGATGAGCGGCAGCATGACGGTAATCAATGGACCCGAGGATCTCTATATTCAACACACCTACGGTAAGGCGCTGGTCGATGCCTACCAGGAGGAGTTTGGAATCGGCAAAGCTAGATTGGTGACCTACACTGGAGCCGACGGTGCGGGACACGGCATTCTGCTCCAACACCCCAAGTGGGTCCAAGCGCAGATTTGGAGCGCTCTGAATCTTCACTAGCCGGCCTCGGGATCTGATTGCGGCAGCGACCGCTTGTCCGCTTCCGGACAAACAACCTCGATTCTGGACGCTCGCCATTGACGTCCAGCCCGCATAGCCAGCGGTATCCCTCCTGTTTCCAGCGGCTTCGTGCCTCTTCCACTTGGCAGCGGAAGTGTAAGTAGTTCTCTTGAAACCTACCCTCGGAGTGCTGGATGCCCAACTTGCTGCAAGATCTTCGTTTCGCCATTCGCCAGTTGCGCAAGAGTCCGGGCTTTGCCCTGACCACGATCCTGACGCTGGCGCTGGGCATTGGCGCGACGACGGCGATGTTTAGCCTGATCAATAGCGTGCTGCTCCGACCGCTGCCGTTTCCCGAGCCCGACCGGCTGATGATGATCGCTCCGCTGGAGCAATCCGCCGTCCGACCGGGGATTCCCAGCAGCATCAGTTATCCCGACTTCTTCGACTGGCGCAGCCGCCAGCGCTCCTTCGACGCCATCGCTTCGTACCATCGTGAAAGTCACACCCTAACGGGCAGCGGCCAACCGCAGGAGCTGGAGTCGCAGACGGTTTCGTCCGAATTCTTCCGCGTGCTCGGCGCCAGCCCGTCGCTGGGCAGAGGCTTCGTCGCGGATGACGAAAAGAAGGGCACCCGAGTCGCAGTATTGAGCCATCAGCTCTGGCAGTCGACCTTCGGTGGAGATCCCAGCATCATTGGCCGCAACATCACCCTCGACCAGAACAGCTACACGGTGATTGGCGTCATGCCTGCCGGATTCAACTTTCCGATGTTGAATCCGATTCCGACGCTTTACACATCGCTGGCCGACGACAATAACGATCCCAAGGATCCGATGACCTCGCAGCGCGGCTTCGATGCGCTCAGCCTGATTGCGCGGCTGAAGCCGGGTGTAACCGTCGCGCAAGCCACCGCCGAACTCAGCCTGATTGCCCGCAACCTCGCAGCCCAGTATCCCGACACTAATAAGAGATTCACCGCCGCGATCGTGCAGCCGGAGTTGGAGAACCTGGTGGGCGACACCAGTCCGGCGCTGCACGTGCTGTTCGCGGCCGTGATGTTTCTGCTGCTGATCGCTTGCACCAACGTTGCGGGTCTGATGCTGACCAGGGCCTCACGGCGCCGTGCCGAGATTGCGGTGCGCGCCGCTCTGGGCGCCAGCCGGATCGAGATCATACGGCAGGTGCTGGTGGAATCGGTTTTTCTCTCGCTCTGCGGAGGCGCCCTGGGAGTAGCGTTGTCGGAGCTTCTGCTGCAGACCATCCTGCGGCTGGTCCCGCAAAATTTGCCGCGGCTCGCCACGGTCGCCATCGACGGCCGGGTGCTGGTATTCGCGGCGGTGATTTCGGTATTGACCGGAATTCTGTTTGGAGTGGTGCCGGCGTGGCGCATGGCGCGGCTGGATCCTTCACTGGCCTTGCGCGAAGGCACGCGCACCATGACCACCGGACGCGGCCAGCATCGGGTGCATAATGCATTGGTGATCGCGGAAACCGCGATTGGCCTGGTGCTCCTTGTGGGCGCAGGCCTGCTGATCCACAGCTTCATCCGGGTGCTCAATATCGATCCCGGCTTCGATCCGCGCCACGTCCTGACCGCGACCATCGGTTTGCCGGACAATCAATATCCAGGGCTGAAGCGAGCAGAGTTCCAGGAAGAATTGCTGTCGCATTTGGCGGCGCTGCCCGGTGTGGAATCGGTTTCCTCCGGCTTTCCTCTTCCGCTCTCGAGCCACAACATCGGCGTAGGTTTCACCGTAGAGGGCCAGCCGGTTGCCAAGGGCGACGAGCCGGCTGCTCCCATCACGATCGTCACTCCAGGATTTTTCAAGACCATGCGAATTCCGCTGATCGCGGGACGTGATTTCACGGCGGCTGATGATTCCAAGGCTGCGGCGGTCGCCATCGTCGACCAGGGATTCGCACAAAAATATTTTCCCGGCCAGAATCCCATCGGCAAGCACATCACGCCCGGGTTGGGCGACGGCATTACCGACAGCCCAGTGCGTGAAATCATTGGAGTCGTCGGCAGCGTCAAGCGCAAGGGACTTACCTCCGAAACCGAGGAGCAGTTCTATTTGCCGCTGAAGCAGGCCATCATCGCGTCGCCGGCCATTGTGATCCGCACCAGCGGCGATCCTCTGAACATGCTGGCGCCGCTGCGCACTACCCTGGCGCAATTGAATAGCAACGTGCCGTTATATCGGATCAGCACCATCGAGGACTACATCTCCGTCTCGTCAGCGCAACCGCGCTTCCAAACGGTGCTGATTACGTTCTTCGCGGCGATGGCGCTGCTGCTGGCGGCCATCGGACTTTACGCGGTGCTGTCCTACATGGTGGCACAACGCACGCTCGAGATTGGGCTGCGTCTGGCACTGGGCGCCCAGCGGGAAAATGTCCTTGGCCTGATTCTGCGGCGAGGCTTGCTGCTGGCGGCCATCGGACTGGGCATCGGAATCGTCGCATCGGTGGTTCTGACGCGCTTCTTGACGGAGTTGCTGTATGGTGTGAAGCCGCTCGATCCCGTGACCTTCTTCGCAGTAAGCGCTGTGCTGCTGCTGGTGTCGCTGATCGCCAGCGCCGCGCCGGCCTATCGCGCAGCCCGACTGGATCCGATGCGGACGCTGCGCGAGCAGTGAAAAGCAGAGATAGTGGTTAGTGGATGGGGATCAGGGGATGGTAGGCGGTTGGGAGCCGCGAAGCGGCGACAATTTGTGCTAGCTGTGGGCGTAAGCCCGCGGTCCGCATCGTCAAGCGGCAGGCACCGTTGATCGGCATTCATTCGCGGCTCGTCGCGATGCGGTCGGCAGATGCAGACTCCAGCCTCGCGAAGCGAGACGACATAACACGGCCCAACCCTTCAGGTGTGGGTTGCAGGTTCATGGTGAACACCAGCCCCTTCAGGGGCGGTACACGGGGGTGACAGGATGGCAACGGAACGTATGCGCCAGGAAGTACCCGTATCGTTTGGACCGGACGACATCGCACGGCACGTCGAACAGGGCTGGAGATTAGTCGCGGTCGAGTGGGAGCGCGATCTGACAGAAGATGCCTCGCAGCGCTCGGAAGAAGTTCCCTTTGGCTTGCAGATCGCACCCGATGCACAACATCTCGAAGAGAATCCGTCAGAGCAGGAGGTCCTGCGGCTGATGATGGAGCTGACCGTGCAGGACGGCCCCTACTCGGCGATCGCCGAGGAACTTAACCGTCGCGGATACCGCACCCGCCAGGGCATGCGCTGGACGCCGATCTCGGTCTTTCAGATGCTGCCACGCCTCATCGAGGTCGGACCGAAGATCTTCGCCAGCGACGAATGGCAGGAACGCCGGAAACGCCTGGCCCGAGCGATGTAAACAGCCTCCCAAAGCCGGTGTCATCCTGAGCGGGGCGTCCGCTTTGTCTTTCCGCCGCGCTTTTGCGGCGGGCCGGGTCCCTGACGAGCGACGTTTTTGCGCTTAGTGAGGTCCTCGGGTGGACGCGGAGTCGAAGGACCCCTATCGCTGCATTGCCGTCCCTCCGGGACTCGACCCTTCCTTAGCGAACTTACCCAGGACTGCGTCCTGGGCTAACGGCAGAACCATCCCTCCGGGATTCGGATTCTTCGGGCGTTAACTGTGACGCGCCTAAACCACAGATCCTTCATACCGCCATCAATTGTGAACTCAGCTCAGCTCGCCTCGCGGCGATTCGGTTTCTGATGTGGATTGGGGTGATGCGCGCAAGAAAAAACGGTACAGCCCTTGCCACTGTACCGTTTCCTTACGTCCATCTTGAGGGGATACTACCTGGACGTAAAGCCGTATTGGAAAGCGCGAATCGTCTGCTTTGGTATCTTCACCTTGCACTTTGCATCGGGAATCACGACCGGCGAAACCTGTGGGTCGACATCTACGTGAACCGTAGCCATGCTTGCCTGAATGGCTTGCATCTGTTGCTGCGCCTCAGCCACGCTCTTCTGGACTTGCTCTTCCAGGTCGGCAGGAACGGACGCTGCGTAGGCATAGGATGCTGAGGCGGGAATGACGTACGCTCGCGCATATTCTTTCTGCATACGCATGGCTTCTCGCTGAACGTGTTCTGCCTGCTGCATGGCCTGCCGGCGGGCATGCTCGGCATCCTGCATCGCTCTGGCGCGCGCACAGCGGGCGATGGCGGTGTCTTGCCGCGCCATCTGCTCGGCGATGGTGGACTCCATGGCGGGCATATTCATCTCGGCGACAAGCTGAGCTTGCTCGGGTGGATATCCGTGGCGAAAGTGGCTACGCACTTTGGCCACCGTGTGCACTGCCGAGTTGGCCCAGCAGCGAGCGGCTGCCACGGTTTGGTAATTCTCTGAACGGTCCGACGACATCCGTTGCAACGTGTGGAAGCCGCGGGAGAACACCGCGAAGGTCGCAATGATGGCCAGGGCCGCAACCAGGTATCTGCGCTCCATACTGTCTCCTCCATACCTCAGACGTAAGAACCAGCAGACAGTTAGAGACTTTGTGGTGAACTGCTGAGGCTCCGGGTCCAATGTAGGCAGTACACGTTGACGGCCATAGTCAGGAGCTTGCAACTTATTGCGAATGAGTAGGTTTGGGAAGTTGTCCGGCAGTGGTCAATGCCTAAACGTCCACCGGCGAAACACGCTGTCCGCTCGCGGACAAATCCTGGCGCATGGGCAGGCAGCAGGTTGCCAGGATTCGGGTTCGGAGCCTGCTTCGCGAACCTTTGGAAGCACTAGCGGGTCGAACGGGCGGCGTCACACCATGCTCGCGTAGCCTGCAAATGCTGTTCGCGGGTGAACAGGCGTCCGCGAGAGGCTGTGGCCGAGCTTTCCATTCTTTTCAATTCCTCACGCAGCCGCAATAGGTTTTGTCGATACTCCCCGAGCTCGCGTTGCAGGTCGCCGGCCGGCGAAGCCTGTATCCCGCGGGTAAGCAAAGCACCTACCGACTTCAGACTGCGTTCGATCTGAAGCATGGCTCGAAGTTCCTCTTCACTGCCCTCCACCGGCAGGCCGGCAAAACGGGCAAAGAAATTACGGAAGCGCTCGTTCGCCGCGCGGATGAGGTCGAGGCTGGACGTTTCTGCTATGCGTT
Source organism: uncultured Acidobacteriaceae bacterium (assembly GCA_963834135.1). GTDB lineage: Bacteria > Acidobacteriota > Terriglobia > Terriglobales > Acidobacteriaceae > Bog-257. The sequence goes on from CAWIAN010000004.1 coordinate 79,257, forward strand.
CCATTCGCCGGTCGAGCCTCCTTCCGATGTTGGTATGGGTGCGGGAGGTGCGGCGGCTACGGGTTGAAGCAGCCGTTTAGCCTGCGCCCAGCAGTCTCGCACTTCAGACATGGCACGGACCTGCTGCTCCAGCAGTGCGCTGGAGCCGCGTATTTGCGCCTCCAGCAATTTTGCCCGGGTCAGGTTGTAGAACTGTTCAAACTGCCGGGCAGCGCTGCCTCCGCGTTCGAAGTCGAGTGTGCCCTGCAGCTGCTGCAAGATAATTAGGGCATGAGCGATCTGTGCCGAGCGATTTTCAATCTCACTCTTCCGCATCGCCGCCAACGCACGGCGCATGTCCTCGATCGCCGAATCGTACAGAAGAATTACCAGCTCAACCGGAGTAGCGCCTCGAACCTCGCTCTCCTGGTAGCCTCGCCGCGCATCCGCTGTGGTCTTCATTCGCCTCTCTAGCTGCTGCTGGAACTGGAGCTTGCGCTGGGCAGGCTGCCCAGCTGGGCTGCGACTTGCTGCAGTTGCATCGGATACTGCTGCAGCAACGCATCCAGGTTGCTGTACTGGGTGGTCAGCTGATCTTGCACTGCCGACATCCGCAGTTCAAAGTCGTTGATCTGATCGGTCAGGCCCTGATTGGTCTGATTCAAGCCATTGATGTCTGCGGCCACGGGCCCCAGCGTTGGATCGGTCAACTGCAACATCTGCGTGCCGGCCGCCTGTCCCCATCCCGAGGTGGATTGAAAGAAATTCTGCACATCGGAGAAGTCACTGCTGAGCGCCTGGCTGAGATTGGCACTGTTGATCTGCAGCGTGCCGTCGTTCTGCATCTCGATGCCCATCGACTGCAGGTTCACGTACTGCCCGGCGCCGCTGGCTGTGCCCGAAACCATATTCAGGAGGCTGCTCTGCAGAGAGCGCAACATACTGTCGCCCGCCAGCACGCCTTCGCTGCCGCTGGAGTCGAGCGTGTACTGCTGGTTGATCGAGCCGATTACCGCGTTGTAGGCGTCAACAAACGTCTGGATCGCCTGCGAGGCCGTGGTCGTATCGGGCTGCACGCTGACCAGAACGGGCGTGTCGGCGTCCGCCGCTCCCAGGCTAAGGGTCACACCGGGAATGGCGCCGGTCACAGTATTCGTGCTGCTGTCCACGGGCACGCCGTCGACGGTAAGTTGCGCATCGACACCGGCCGCGCTAGTGAAGCTGGCTGCCGAACTGCTCACGTTGAGATTGCCGTCGGCTCCGGACGTATTACTCACCAGGACCAGGCGTGAACCCTGCGAATCGGTCAGCACGCTGGCGGTGACACCATAGGAGCCGCTGTTGATGTAGCTGGCTGCCTGCTGCAGCGTCGTGTCTGTGCTGGGGATGTTGATGGTATCGGTCTTGACCGGATGGCTCGGATCACTGCCGTAATTGACGACAATCTGCGCGCCGCCCAGCGACGTGCCGGAAGCGATATAGCCGGAATAGCTGCTAGAAGTAGTCGCCAGGTTGCTGACGGTGACGGAGTGGGTGCCCGCAGTGGCTGTGCTGTCGGCTGTAGCCGAGACAATTGCCGAGTCGCTTGACCCCGTCGTGTTCTGGCTGAAGGCGCCGTCGAAATCCTTCAGACTGTTGACGGCGTCATAGAGCGTCGTCAGCTGGCTGCTGATGCTGGTGAGCGCGCTGACCTGCGAGTTGATCGTGGTCTGCTGGTTCTGCAGTTGCACCTCCGGCTGCCGCTCGACCTGCATCAATTCGCTGACCACGCTGCTGACGTCGATGCCGGAAGTCTTGCCGCTGAAAGCGTCATTCACATTGTCGACGATGCTGCTGATGGTGCTGCCGTAGAGACTGGTACTGAAGGAACTCATGGTTTTTCTATCCCTCCGTTAGTCGCGAGCCAGAACCGTCACCATGCAGCAACGCCAGGAGAGAAGGGGGACCCGCGAGTCCCACCTTCTCCCCCGTGCAACCTGGGTCCGCCGTTTCACCTCTGACGGCGGACCGTCCTACCTACTGGAGCAGCTTCAATACGCTCTGCTGCATCTGGTTCGCCTGCGCCAGGGCCGAGATGCCGGTCTGGCTCAGGATCTGGTACTTGGTCAGATTGGCCACGGTCTGCGTGATGTCGGCCGACTGGATGCCGTCCTGTGCCGAAGACAGGTTCTGCGTCTGGTTGGCCATGACGTTGCTTGCCGCCTGCAGCCGGTTGGTGCCGGCACCGATCGAGCCCCGCAGCGCCGCCACCTGCGCGATCGCGTTGTTGATATCGGTGAGCGCCGATTGCGAGGTTGCCGCCGTCTGCAGATTGTCATTCGAGATGCTGATGCCGTTCATGTTGCCGCTGTCGAAGGTGCCCAGCGTCACACCGATGGTGCTGCTGCCGGCATTGGTAGAGTCGCTGAGGTAGACGTCCATGGTGCTGGAGTTGGTGGTGTTGGCCAGCGTGTCGGCCGAGCCGTCGCCGTTGATCTTGATGGTGGAACCGCCATCGGCCAACGGGTCAGCAGTGGTCCCGCGGTTTTGCGTGTCGGTCACCACCACGTTGCCGGTATTGTCCAGCGTGGCAACCAGGCCTTTGCCCGAACCATTAATGTCGTTGATCAGGTCGCCCACGGTGGTGTCGCCGGTTGAGGCCCCATAGGTCTGCGTCGTGTAAGCCGGCGTGGCCAGGGTGGTGTCCCAATATTTGACCTTCAGGTCGCCGGTGATGGCGCTGGACAGGCCGGCCGGATTGGTGACCGCAGTGGTGACCTGGTTGTTGTTGGTCTGGCCACCGGAGAATATCGCCGAACCGTTATATGTAGTATTGGTGCCGATGCGGTCGATTTCGGCCTTGATCGACTGGAACTCCGAATCCAGCGCCTCGCGCTGCGAGCCGTCGTTCACGGTGCCGTTGGCAGATTCCGTAGCCAGGGTAACGGCGCGGTTCAACAGAGTGGTGACCTGCGACAGAGCGCCGTCGGCGACCTGCAGCTTGCCTACCCCTTCATTGGCATTCATGGCCGACTGGGTCAGGGCGGTGACGTTAGCCTGTAAGCCATCTGCGATGGCCAAGCCGGCTGCATCGTCGGCACCGGAGTTGATGCGTGAGCCTGAGGCCAGCTGCTCCAATGTCTTCTGCAAGTTCGCCTGAGTAATCGACAGCTGGTTCTGCGCGGCAAGGGATGGAATGTTGTTCAGAATACTGATTGCCATGGAATAGCTCCTCTCTCAGTTCCACCTTTGCCCGAGTTCGACTCGAGATCGTTCCCGCGGGTGCGTTGCCGGGGCTTTTCGACCGGCGGAACCTTTGCGTGTCAACCACTTCATCGGCGCTTAGGAAATCCGCTTTAATGCCGGGGTGATCTTCGCTCCTCTCTTTCACCTTCCGGTCTCGCCGCGCATTCTTGGAAGATTTTCATGGTCAGCGGCGCGGGCAGATCCAGCGATAAAGAAGTGCAAACCAATGACCACGGGCGCTGAAGCATTAGGCAAGTTTTGCCGATGTCCTCTCTGATTCACACCCCCGGCGGAGGAGTCTGCATGATTCAGCTCACCCGCTTGAATAACACGCGCCTGGCGGTCAACTCCGACCTCATCAAGTATGTCGAGGAGGCGCCCGACACGGTCATCACGCTGCTGAACGGCGAGAAGCTGGTGGTGCGCGAAACCACCGAACAGGTCATCGAGCGGGTGCGCGATTTCCGCCGCTCGGTGCTGACGGCCGCGCCCGGCACGAACCCTGCCCTCACCTTAAATTCGGGGGCCGATGTGGCCTGCGCCCGAGCGGAAGGACCAGCGCGTGGATAAGAGCAGCTTCATCGGAGTACTGATTGGCGTGGGCGGCATCGTCACCGGGCTGCTGCTGGAAGGCGGCAAATTGTCGCAAGTGCTGCAGCCTACTGCCGCCATCATCGTTTTTGGCGGAACTCTGGGAGCGGTGCTGCTGCAGTATCCGCTGTCGGTCGTCGGTGCGGCCTTCCTGCGCCTGGTTCAGGTATTCATCGAGCGCAAGCGCGAGCCGCAACAGATCGTACGGCAGCTGATTACGTTTGCCGACAAAGCTCGCCGCAACGGCATGGTCTCGCTTGACGCCGATCTGCCACAACTGGAAGACGCCTTCATGAAGAAGTCGCTCATGCTGGCCGTGGACGGTACCGAACCGCAGGAATTGCGGAAGATGATGCAAATGGAAATCGACAATCAAAGTGAATATGAGGACAACATCCCCAAGGTGTTTGAGTCGGCCGGAGGATTTGCGCCCACGATCGGTATCATCGGCGCGGTGCTCGGCCTGATCCAAGTTATGCAGCATCTCGACAACATCAACGAAGTGGGCAAGGGAATCGCCGTCGCGTTCGTGGCTACGGTTTATGGTGTCGGCTCGGCGAACCTCTTCTTTCTGCCCAGCGCCGGCAAGCTGCGCTGGCGGATTCGCGAAGAGCAGATTGTGCGCGAGATGACGTTGGAGGGAGTGATCTCGATTCTTGAGGGAATGAATCCGCGCATGCTCGAGACCAAGCTGGTGGGCTTTCTGCGCGACGCACCCAAACAGACCAAGCCCGCCACCAGGGCCTGGCGATGAAAGACCGCCGTCGTGGGCCGTCCATCAGTCACGACCGTTGGCTGGTTTCCTATGCCGACTTTGTTACGCTGCTGTTCGCGTTCTTCGTGGTGCTCTACGCGACGGCCCAGGTGGACAAGCAAAAAGCTGTCCGCCTCTCGGATGCGATCCGTTCGGCCTTCCAGGAACTGGGCGCCTTTCAGGACGGGACCCCGGATTCGGTCTCAGCCGCAGTTCCGGCCGCGTCCACTGCCTTGCCACCAGCGAGCGCGGCATCGCCCGGAGCGGAGGAGGTGAAGCGGCAACAGGAACTGACCGCCATTCGCCACGAATTGGAACGGGCCCTGGCTCCCGAGATCAAGCAGAACGATGTTGCCTTACACCTGGACGCCGACGGCCTTGTCGTCAGTTTGCGCGAAATGGGGTTCTTCGACAGCGGCTCGTCCAGCATCAAGCCGGGGGCGGAGAATGCCTTCAGCCGCGTCGCCCTTATTCTGCGCGAGCATGCCTGCTTTGTCCGGATCGAAGGGCATACCGACAACGTACCGATCCACACTGCTCAGTTCGCCTCCAACTGGGAGTTGTCGACAGCGCGCGCTACCGTTCTGGTGAAGTCGCTGATCGAACAGTACGACATTTCCGCCGACCGTTTGTCGGCGGCCGGCTATGCCGAGTTTCATCCGGTTGCTCCGAACGACGATGCAAAAGGGCGGCAGCTCAATCGTCGTGTGGATGTCGTGATCCTTCGCACCGGACGCTCGTCCAATCTTTCCCCGCCGGAGACGACCGCTGCCGGCATCGAAACCACGCTCGGGCCGTAGCCGGTGCAAATCGATAGCGGTCACCAGGAACTTGCTACCTCTACGCCGAGCCCTCCGGCAGGTTCGAGCGATGATCTGCTCCGGCGGTCAGCGCCTCCGAGAGGCGCGAGAGCAGGGCAGCCACGGTAAATGGTTTCTGTATGTGAATCGCCGAAGACAGCTTGGTTTTTCTAAGCAGGTCCTGCTCAGCATACCCCGACATGAAAACGGTGATGATGTTCGGCCGATAGTTCCGCATGTGGTGAGCCAGGTCCGCGCCGTTCATCTCCGGCATAACGATATCGGTCAGCAGCAAGTCGATCTTCCCCCGATGGTCGCTGGCAATCTGTAAGGCTTCGCGGGCATTGCCCGACTCCAGTACCTGGTAGCCGGCATGAGATAAAACTTCGCCGGTAATTTCACGCACGATGGACTCATCTTCCACCAGCAGGATTACGGGGGAGCTTGGCGACTGCACGTTCACGGAAGTTGACATTCTTGCCTCGACGGAAATTTCTGCAACGCATCGACTAATGCAAGAACTGCGCCAATTTGAGCGGGATACGGAACGCTCGCTAAGTCAGGATGAGTCAGCGACATCCGAATAAAAGGCGAATCGTGGTTTACGCTGGTGACAATCCGAGATGGGAATTTAATCCGGAATCGGCGCCCGGTTCGGGAAACTGTTGAATGGCTCGATCATCAGTGAACGTCGGGCAGTGCAGCGGCGCGAGGGAACTCGTGCCCTGATACAAACCAGCGCTTACCCGATTTTTTCAGCAGCCTGTTCAAGCCGACGACAGCCTTCCGCTCCACCGAAGAGATCCGGCTCTGGTCGAGATGACAACCTGCGAGGAGATGATCGGATGTAGCGCGGGTGGTGTAAACAAAACGGGCGGCCCGTTTGGCCGCCCATACCTGCCACAGTAATTTTCAAAGGCTATAGATGGAGTGCGATATTTTCACCGCTCAGCTTATATTGGCCGGCTGGCGCTTTTACTTTTCTCGCTTTCGCCTTCTTCGTCGCCCAGCAATTCTTCCAACTGCGAAAGCAAAGCATGAGGCCCGTCGTCCTTCGATACCACACAGTCGATCGAGTCACCGCTACTGGAGTAATAGTAGGGCGACAACAATACGGTGATTACCTCCGGACAAAATCCCTTCACCTGCTCCGCCAATCGTTCGAAGTCGATACCGGAATCGTTATGGTCCATCAACAACATGTCAGGGCAGCGGTCTTTCACCATACCTTTGGCGTCCTCCAGCGAGGTAGTAGTGAAGACGACATACCCAAAGTGCTCCAGCAACATCTGGCGCACCTGCAGCATGTTGCTGTCGTAACACAGACAGAGGATCTCCTTACGTCGTGGTTGCATGTACACTCCCGGACTAATCGCTGTTGTCATCATTTGCCTTTGTCGCGAGCTCGAGACTGTGCATTGTCTGTCGCTGTATGCGAAGCAGACCGGGTGAATAAGTGCAACACACGTGCCAAATGGTTGCGCAGGAGAATCAGCAGTTTAGGGCTGAATGCAAATTGGTTGTCTGGAAAGATTTACCGGACAGAGGAAAGCCATTCATGGGAGAGCGCTAGTTGTGGAAAAACCGAACGCTTGCCTGTTTACTTTGTGATCAATGTTCCAGTCCGCTGGCACGTAAGTAATCTGCCATCGCTTCAATAGCCACACGATAAGCCGACTGCTCGCAGGAACACTCTGACTGGTTGCGCAGAATGGTACCAATCGCTTGTCCCACAATGCCATAGCTTCGCGACAGTAACTCGTCCCGCGACTGGAGAACTTGATGTACCTCAAAGTATGACCCTAACAGCGTTCCACATGTTGACACAAAGCATGGCACTACGATTTTTCTTACCGCGAGCGAACTGCTTGCGTCCTCACTGATGGCGTTGAAGTCGGCTTCGACAATGACTTCAGCAGCCACGTCTCGGCGGTTATCCTCGTTGACTTGATTTACCCCCGAAGTGAGCACCAGGACGTCCGCTTCGACGCCCATTAATTCACTGCATTTGATGTGCTCCGCCTCGTTATATGCGAACAAAACTGGCTCGTGCACGAAACGTGTAGTTACGTCGTCGACGATCAGGCCATCGGGACGATAGATTGCGCCCGAAGTATCGCTGAGCGCCACCACCCTCATTCCTTCGCGCGAGAGCCGCTGACTGACGGCTCGTCCCAGCGCAGCGAATCCCTGAATGGCAACCTTGGCGCCAATCGCGGCGCGGCCCACATGACGCAACGCGGCGGAGACGAGCGCTGCAATGCCTTCGGCCGCAAACAGATCGTGATCGAGTCCGCCCATGCAATCGGGCGTGCCGGTGATTCTGACCTCGGGCGTGCCGCGCAAGCGAGCGGCGAGTCGCCCCACAAGTTCGCGGCAACAACCTTCGCCGGGAAACAGCACCAAGCCTGCCCGATGTTGCTGCAACTGTCGCGCCAGCGGCTGGATGATGGCGTTCAACTCCCGCTCGCTGCACTCCGCCGGATCGCAAACCAGGCCGTAGGCGGCACCGCCGAATGGCAGTCCCAACAGCGCCGACTGCCATGTCCTTTCCATTGCCAGGATTCGGCAGTCGCGTTGCTGAAGTCCTGAAGCCAGCGTGAGGCTTCCGGCAGCACCATCTTGCCGCTCGCTATGACGAACCGCGAACAGCGGTGTGCACGCAGTCTCACCGGAGTCGCGTGCCAATTGCAGGTACGCAGTGGTTTCTTCAAGAGGATGGCGGAGTCGCTGCACAATCCAGGGTTCGAGATCGAGAACCGCGGCAGCGCCTTCAAAGGCCAGCGTCGAGCGCAGGATATTTCCGCTTCCGCCTTGCAATCTTCCGACATCGATTTGTGTCTCTGTGCTCGCCATGATCAAACTCCAAGGGGCCCCGCTCGACCGCGAGGCCCCCGATAGCCCGGATCACCGCGATCTCAGGCTTGCGCTGGCAGTCCTGCGTTGGACATCCACCGGTACGCCGGCTTCTCCGGTGCTTTCGGCAGGATGTCCAGGTAGATGACTGCATAGCGAAACGCCATCACGCCGGCTGCGATCACCAGCACGCTCGACGCCAGCTCGCTCCATTTGGGCACGTAATGCACACCCATCGCGGACTGCAGCGAATTAATCGAGACGTTGATGCGGTCAACCATGAAGCCGGCGACTGTGATGGCGCACGCCCAGTACAGGCGTTCCGGATTAGAGCGCACGCTCTCAAAGCTGAGCAGTGTGATGGGAATGACCAGCAGCAGCACAACCTCAAGCCAGAAGTAACCGGCCTCGGCCGTGCGCTGGAAGGCATAGCTGAGTGCCTGATTGGAGATCAGGTCCAGCACCTTGAAGAAGGCGTAGACGATCAGCAGCATCTGGATCATGCGGCCGCAGTCGCTGAGGATGCTGAAATCGATGCGTACGTTCAGCGAGCGCATGCACAGGTAAATTGCCATGACGGTCAACGCCAGTCCTGCAGGTATCGCCGACAGGTAGAACATCGCGTGCATGTAGGGCGAGTACCACAGCGGAAACATTTTGCCGCGAGTAATCAGAAACAGGCCGCCGAGGTACGACTGGTGCATGGAGGAGAGCAGCACGCCCGCCAGAACTACGCCGATCAGGATCTTGTGATGGTAGTGGAGGATTGTGTCCCGCAGAGGTTTCCACGGCAGCTTCTCGACGAGCGCGGGCGCAAACTCAAACGTCAGCACCGTAGTGTAAGTCATGATGCAGATGCAGACATCGAACAGTACCGAGCGATGATTCCACATGACAATCGGATGCCAGAAGCGCCAGGGCAAGCCGATCTCGTAGAGGTATCCGACACACACTGTCAGGTAGCCGAGGAACGAGATGAGGATCGATGCGCGCAGAATCGGCCGATAGCGTTCCATGCCAAGCAACTCAACCGCCGCGCTGATGCCGAAGCCGGCGGCCGCCAGTCCGACGCCGCACAGCGTGCCGAGTCCGACCCACAGGCCCCAAGGCATTTGATCGCTCAGGTTCGTGCTGGCCCTGAACCCATGGAAGAAGCGGATATAAGTTGCATAAAGACCGGTAACAAATATGATGGCTACAATGACGCGCCACAACGTGATTTCGTTCTTGATTCGCGCAATCATGGCTAGCTCCTTTCCCCTTTGATCTTGTTGATCGCCGCCTGGTCTTCGGCTTCGGCCAGCGCAACTTCACGACGGCGCTGCGTTACCCAGTACAGTGCCGAAAGAATCGTTCCACCCATGATCACAACCTTGGGCGAGTCGCCCAGCGCGCTTGCTGTCAACGTCGGCATCGGTTGATTGCCGCTGGGCGCCGGCTTGAATCCCAGCTTGTCGAAGGGCACGTCGGAGACGAACAGCACGCTGCCGCCGCCGAGTTCCTCCACGCCGTAGATGTGCGGGACATAGGCAGAATCGCTGCGAATGCGGCTCCAGGCTTCGTTGATCAGATCATCGCGATCGCCGAATACCGTCGCCTGCACGGGACAGGCTTCCGCACACGCCGTCGACTTGCCGGCCTTCACGCGGTCGGTGCACAGATCGCACTTCTTCACGAAGGGCGCAAGCTTGGTCCACTGATACCGCGGCACCTGGTAAGGACAGGCCAGCATGCAGTAGCGGCAGCCAATGCATTTATCCGCGTTGTAGACCACCGGGCCAAGCGGGGTTTTGCCGATCGCGCCCACCGGGCAGGCCGAAGCGCATGCCGGATCGTCACAGTGCATACAGAGCTTGCGGACAAACTTGTCGCCGCGCGCTTCGACGACGGTGAAGGCGGTGTCGGAGAGAACCGGTTCGGGGTCGGTGCTGAATCCGTGAAGCTGTTTGCAGGCAGTCTCGCAGCTTAAGCATCCGATGCAGCGCTTGATGTCGATGAGTAGAGCTTTTTCTTTTGCCATGGCTTCCTCCTTTTTCTTGGCTCCTTTCTCTAGGTCAGGAAGAATTCGTGTACCAGCTCATGCTGCGTGCTGTTGTCTACCAGGAAGAGCAGGCCTTTGACGGGCAGGCCGCCATCCTGTGCCAGCGCGGGCGTGAGCTGCTGGACCATGGCTCCGATGCGAGTGAGGCTGTTCTGCAGCCACGGCAAAATCACCGTGCCCTGCAAAAGGTTCTTGACGTTGGTGGCCATTTCCGGCGCTTTGACGACGCATACCCATCCGTTCTTGTAGGGATCGTCGATGATGAGGTTGGGGTTCTTCAGCACTTCGTGATTGACCGAAACCAGCACGCCTTCCACCGGCGAGAGCATCTGGATGGTGCGGCCCTCGCGCGTGATGGTGCACAGCGGCTGACCCTGGCGCACCCAACGGTTCAGGTCGGCCACTTCGATCGAGTCGATCTTGCCAAAAAGATTTCCGGCGAAGGCATCGATGCCAACGCGCGCGTTCTGCCGGCCTTCATCGACCACCCAGGTGTGTCCGGGATGGAAACAGAAGCCTTGCGGGATTTCGAAGCCACCCTGCTTAAGCATGAATGGCGCAGGCGCATTGATTTTCTTGACGGGAGCGACTTGCAATGTGTTCACCGCTTCTTCGGGACGGCGGAAGTACATGACGGTAAGAATCAGTAAGAATGTCAGCAGGACAAATAAGATCGACATACAGGGCCTCCTGAACTTCAGTGGATAGTGGGTAACCGCTAGCCACTGTTTTCAATGCACGCGGAGGGCACAAGGTGTTCCCGAAAGAGGCTGTGGTTCTAAAGGAGATAGCGCGAGAGTTCTGAATGCGGAAGTTCAACTACTGCGTTTTGCATTGCCGGCGTCGCAGTTTGCAGTAGTGCGTTCTTCGTGTACGAGAGCCCGGGTTATCGCACACGGTTTCTAATAGCCCGGTCTTCCGAGTTGCGGTACTCTATCCCGTGCTCTGGCCATGTCGATCCGCATGATTTCTCGCGCCCTTCTCCCTGTCTTACTCTTCGCCGTTCTGACTGCTGCCGCTGTCGCGCAGGATTCCACCAACCCGTACTTCGTCTGCTCACCGGCGCACCCGGCCGAAAAAGGTCCCTGCGCGACGCCTCCGAAACGCACCGTAACTCCCGATCCCCTTTACAGCAAAGAAGCCCGGAAGAACGGAATACAGGGAACCGTTGTGTTGCGTTTGACGATCGGAGCCGACGGAGTTCCGCACGACATTACCGTCGTGCGCGGCCTGGGCTATGGGCTGAACGAGGAGGCAGTGACCGCAGTTCAGAATTGGCGGTTTGAGCCGGGGACAATCGACGGTAAGCCTGTCTCCGTGCTGATCAACATCGAGGTGAACTTCCGCCTGACAGGTGCTCCGGCGCCGCCGCCGTCACGGCCGGGACCGATTGCCGTTCAGGACGCAGCGAAGCTATATGGACAGGCTCTGAATGCGCAAGGGTCCGACGATTGCGGGACTGCCATCGGCCTGCTTGCCCAAGTCACAAAGATAGACCCCCAGCATTGGGCGGCGTGGAACCTCCTGGGCCTGTGTTACATGCGAATGGACGACGATGCCGCGGCAGAGACAGCTTTCAAAAAGCAGATCGAAGTTTCGCCGCAGACTCCATACGCATACAACAATCTTGGCCGCGTTTACCTGCAGCGTCGCGAGTATGACAAGGCCCTGGTGGAATTCCGCCGCCAGTTGGAGATCGTTCCTCAGGATCGCTATTCCTTACTCAATGTCGCCACTACTCTGAGAGACCAGAAGAAGTATAAGGATGCCATCGCTGCACTCGACGCTCTTGAACAGGTGACACCGAACAACGTCTCAGTTTATATCGGGCTGTTGGATTGTTATCTGCAACTCAACATGCAGGACGAGGCGACGCAGGCGCTGGAAAAGGCGGCTTCCCTCACTTCTACGGGATCGGGATGGAACACGCTGGCCTGGACCCTGGTCGAACATAACGTACAGCTGGAAAAGGCAGAGCGCTTTGCGCGAGCCGCGATCTCGACCGAGTCGGCAAACTTGATGTCGGTCACGCTCGATCCCCTGAGCCACGGCGTCTATGCGCACATAAATTCGCTGGCCTCCTCCTGGGATACGCTGGGCTGGATTCGTTTTCTGCGCGGCGATACCGCCTCGGCGGAAAAGTACCTGATGCCGGCGTGGATCGTCCTGCAACACCCGACCATCAGCGACCACCTGGCACAGCTCTATGAAAAGCTGGGGAAGAAGGACCAGGCTCTTACCTATTCCGGCCTCACCATCGCTGCGGGATCGAAGATGGACCATCCCCAGGATTCCGATCTGGAGGCGACGGAGAACGCTCGCGCGCGAATCGACCGCTTAGCGCCGGCAGGCACGGCCAAAGAAATCCTGGAGAAGACGGCCCGTCAATACACCGAGGCAAACACGCTGGCAATGCCGAATCAGGGCGGGCAAAGTGGGACGGCCGATTTTGCCATCCTGCAAGCGCAGGATAAACCGTCGTCACAAGCTCGCCTGATCACCGGCGACACCGCGCTGCAGGCGATGGCGGCGGCGGTCGCGATCAAAGTGCCTCGAGTACCGGTTCCTGAAGGCGAGGGCATCGACATTGCGCGATGGGCGACGTTGACTTGCGCTCGAGCGGATGCCAATTGCACGCTTACGATCGCGGACGCTCGGGCTGCCGCCCGCGCGCAATTGAAAAGCGAAACCAAAGCTGCGCCGCCGCTAGCGGCAGACGATCCCAGCCGATACTCATCGGAAACGCTCGGTATCAGCCTGACCTTGCCGGAAGGATGGACAAAATCACAAGAAACCGCGGCTACGGCCAGCAGTCCTGCCCAGGTAGTCTTTGGCAAGAGCGACTCGCTCTGTGCTTTTCTGGTGCAACGGTATCACCTGGAAGCGACCGAAGACACCTTCGAGAAGTTGATGGAATCCAGTATCGAGAATGCCGGTGATGTGCGGAAACTCTCCGAAAGCAGCGTGGCGCGCGATGGGATCAAGGGCGAACGGACTCTTCTGAATTACAAGTTGTCTGATATTGAATGGCACGCCGTTATCGAAGTCTTCAGCGTAGGCGACATTCACTACGGGCTCATTGCCGCCGCACCGCTCGACGACTACCAGCGCTATGCGGACGAAATTGATAAGGTATTCGCTTCGGTGCGTTTCCCTGGACTCCATGTAAGTCCCGACGACTTGAAACCGAAGCAGTAGGCGCGAAGCTAATCGATCCAAAGTCTGGGCGGTCTCAGGAGCGGCGAGCAACGGCTTCTCTTTCGGCTTGTTCCTGAATATCGCGACTGCCCTTTATTTCGGCGACGATCCACACGAAGTTGATCATCAGCAGCGGTTCCAGCGGTTTGCGGTAACGGCCTTCGAAGGTGGCGGAATTCTGCAACGCCAGGAACAGAGTAAATAGCGTCACTGCAATCGGAATCAAAGCGAATCGACGCTTGAGAAACTCTCTGAGGTTCGCAGCCAGCACAAAAACGATCAACGGCGCCCACATCCATCGCGCTTCGTACTCCATTCTGCCGTCCCACTCCGGCAGGCTGCTCTCGGGGAACGATGGCGCGAAAAGAAACAGCACAATATTTTCCCGCCACTGGGCCAGCCACTCATCCGCGCCCACATTTAGCGACGCGTAAGCTCTTTCCCAATCGCGCTCGCCGTACGCCGAATCGATGGTAATCGTGAGAGTGGAATTTCCCCCGGCCCGACGGATTGCCCAGTCGCTCACCGGCTGTAACGGTTCGATAAACGCGCTGGGTGAGGAGAAGAACATCCGGTAGAGCGGAAGAGCTTGCACATGGAAATACTTGTTGGGATGCGTATAGAAATTCACATAAAGAGTTTTGACGCCCGAGCGATGCTGGATCTTCACTAGCCAGGGATTGCCGAAGGGCGCGATAAATCCCAGTGCAATTTCCGTACGCACCATCTGGGGCAGGAGAAGAACGAATACCAGCGCGATTCCCGCCGCCAGATCGCGGAGCCGGGGAAATCGCTTCCAGCAGCTCCAAGCCAGGCAAATCCCCGCCAGGGGCAGCACCGTGGGCTTCGTGAGACACGCCAGAGTCCAGAAGAACACGCACGTCAGGAAGGCTTCTGTTCCTACCTTTCGCAAATAACGCGCCGTCATCCATAAGGCCACGCCGGTCAGCAGCAGCAGCAGCGTCTCCATCATGAAGTAGTGGTAGATGGTGATAAGTGACGGCGTAGCAGGCAATGAGTGCCCAGACATACAGCGCCGGCCGCTTCTTCATTCCAAAATTTCGCGCCGCCCGGTAATAGGTCCACGGCATCAATACCGATAGAAGGGCGGAGGCGAGGGCGATCAGCCATCGGTTATCGCCCGTGAGCTTATGCAGGACGAAGATATAGACCTGGTAAAGAATTGGATTGGCAGCGCCGGCGTAACCGCCCTTGGGAAAGTGTGTGCCTTCCATCCAATGACCGGCCGCATCGGAGATCAGGTAATCCATGGGATTGTGCTGCACGCACACGAATACCCGCAGACCAGATGCCGCAACGATCAAGAGGGCAGGCAGCCAGTACTCGGCGTGCGACTTGAAGAATCTGTTCATTAAGAGGCTGCTTCACGAAGCTAGAAGATCGAGCGCACATTCTAATTCAGATATCGGGATGAGGGGCCGATCATGGCTGATCGACAGCCTTAAGTGAGCTCCGGTGTCTTCTTCAATCGTCGCATTAGCGAGGTGGGATGTATGCCGAGGATGCGTGCGGCGTGGGTTTTGTTTTGTCCCATCGCATTCAGCACGTCCCGGATGTAGCGATCTTCGAGCTCTTTCAAGCTGACAAACTGGTCGCCGGTTGGCGAGACATCATATTGCGATAGCTTCTCGTCGATGATGTCGGGCTCGTCGTGGTAGTCGCGGACTTCCTCCGGCAGTGCGTCTTCGTCGATCTCTTCTTCGCTGGAGAGGATCATGGTTCGCTCGATGACGTTGCGCAGCTCGCGGATGTTGCCGGGCCAGGGATATTCCTGTAACAGCTCCGCTGCCGCCGGAGTGTAGCCGACAAAGCTCTTCTTCAGCTCTTTGTTAAAGAACTGCATGATGTCGAGGGCCAGGGGCAGAATGTCTTCGCGGCGCTCGCGCAGCGGTGGGATAAACAGCGGCACAACGTTGAGCCGGTAGTACAGATCTTCGCGAAACTCGCCGTTAACGACCGCTTCCTTCAAAACTTTGTTGGTTGCGGCGATGATGCGCACATCAACCTGGATGGGCTTGGTCCCGCCTAAGCGATTGAAGGTGCCTTCTTCCAGCACGCGCAACAATTTGGCTTGCAGGCTCGCCGAGGTGTTGCCGATCTCATCGAGGAACAGTGTTCCGCCTGAGGCCTTCTCAATCAGCCCTTCCTTGCGGCGGCGCGCGTCAGTGAAGGCGCCGGGCTCGAAGCCGAACAGTTCGCTTTCCAGCAGCGTGTCAGGCAAGGCAGCACAGTTCAAACTGATCAGCGGCGCCTGCGCGCGTGAGCTGTTGTAGTGGATCGCCTTGGCCAGAACTTCTTTGCCGGTGCCGCTCTCGCCCTGAATCAGAATGGTAGTGTGGTCGCTTTCCGAGGCGCGCCGTGCCATGTGCAGCACCTCGCGCATCGCGGGACTTTCCGTCACAACGCGCCCGAAGTCGTAGCGTCCCTTGGCATGCTCCACGGTGTCGCGAACGCGCACCCGCAGCGCCAGCATCTCGGTGGCGCGCTGCATGGTGTTGACCATATCGGCGATATGAAATGGCTTGATCAGGAAGTCGTAGGCGCCGAGCTTCATCGCTTCCACGGCGCGGTCCACCAGGTGGTAGGCGCTCATCATCACCACGATCGTCGCCGGCGAAATTTTCTTGGCCTGTCGCAGCACTTCAATTCCATTGATGCCCGGAAGCACGACGTCCAACAGCGCCAAGTCGGGCTTGTCTTCGGCGACAATTTTCAACGCCTCTTCGCCGTTGCTGGCAGAAAACACATCGTAGCCTTCGGACTCGAGCGCGCGGCCGATCGTCCGCAGCGTCAGCGCCTCGTCATCGACAATGAGGATGGAGTGCTGCATGGCTAAGCGATCACCTCCTCGGTGTGCTGCACCAGCTTGCCTGCCTGCCGGATTGGCAGCGTGACGCGCACCGTCGTGCCGTAGCCGGGAATGCTTTCCACCTGGATCTCGCCGCCATGACTGCGCACGTAAGTTTGCGTGATGCTGAGGCCGAGTCCGGTGCCGCGGCCGCGCTTAGTGGTGAAGAACGGCTCGAAGACGTGCGGCAGAATATCGGCTGGAATTCCGGAGCCGGTGTCGCGCACGCGCAGCTCAACGAACTCTGCAAACTTCACCTTGTCAGCCAGGATCGTGATGCGGCCGCCGGGCGCAGTGGCCTGCGCCGCGTTGAGCAACAGGTTCATCAGGATCTGCGAGAGCTGGTTGGAATCCGCTGTGATCGCAGGCAGGTCGGGAGGAATGCAGTTCTGCAACTCGATCTGGCGGAACATCGGCTGGTGGCCGACGAAGTTCATGGTCTCATCGGCCAGGCGTCGCAGGCTCACTTTGCTGAGCGTCAGCGGGCCGGGGCGCGCGTAGTCCAGCAGCCCGCGCACCGCCATCGAGATACGCTTAGCGCCTTCGATGCACTGATCGATCTCGTCGCGCTGCTCGTCGTCGGCTCCGCGCCGCTCCAGTTCCAGGTGCGAAAGTATGCCGAGCAGCGGGTTGTTAATCTCGTGCGCGGCTCCGAGAGCGAGCTGAGCCAGCGACGCGAACTTTTCATACTCGGAGAGTTGCGACTCGAACTGCATCTTCTCTTTTGCCAGCTCGCGCTCTTCTCCCAGGCGCTTCACCAATTCCTGCTGAGCCACGTTGCGTTCGTATTCGCGATGGTCGGCCAACTCGCGCAGGCTGGTCAGTTCCTTCTCGGCGGCTTTCACCCTGGTTCGCGAGAAGATAGCAATGACGATCGCCAGGGTAAAGCCGATGGCGAATCCGCCCCATCGCCCGCCATTCATAGGCCCGGCAGCCGTGTCAGCTGCGGCGCAAGGCAGTCGGAATAACAGGTTCAATGCCAGCAACGCGCGGAGCTGCGCGACGCCAGGGACGGTCCGGCGTGACTTTGTGAAACGGCCAGTCAGAAGCTTTGAGAGGAGCATCGACCTCTCCTTTATGACCTTCGCGCAGGATGGACAAAGGGGCAGTGATTGAGGTCACCCGCAGACGTGATGGCTGGGCAGAGGCCAAGTCCAATCGAACGTGACGGAGAGGAAATCGACGAACAGTCCGGCCCTTGGACGGCTTCATTTCTGCATCCAGGTGAGTTAGCGTAAGGACAGGATTTCGATACTCCCGGGGCGAACGTTCATGATCAAAACTTCCTTACGAACGAAGACCATTGCCACACTGACGATCTGGATTTTTCTGTTAAGCCAGGGCTTTGCCGTCAGCGCCGGACCGGAGCTGCCCGATCCCGGCAAAGCCCCGATGAGCCGCCAGCAACAGATCCAGTTGGGCTTCCAGGCGGCCGCGCAGGTCTACCAGCAGATGCCGGTGCTTCCCGACAACAGTCCGGAGGCGCAGTATATTCGCAAGCTCGGCGAGAAGCTGGTCGCGCAGATCCCAGCACAGTACTCGTGGCCATTCCAATTTCATGTGATTCCGCAGAAGGAGATCAACGCCTTCGCTTTGCCCGGCGGCCCGATGTTCGTGAATGTCGGCACCATCACCGCGGCGTCGAGTGAAGCGGAGCTGGCCGGCGTGATGGCGCATGAGATGTCGCACGTCTACATGCAGCACTCGGCCAAGCAGGCGGGCAAGACGCAGACTACCGCGGCCATCGCTGGAATTGCCGGCGCGATTCTGGGCGCGGTGACTGGCGGCAGCATGCTGGGCCAGCTGGCGCAGGCCGGAATCCAGTTCGGCGCGCAAGGTGTGATCCTGAAATATTCGCGCGGAGACGAGGCGCAGGCCGATGCCGTGGGCGCGATCATCATGTACAAGGCCGGTTACAACCCGCAGGCGCTGGCTGATTTCTTTCAGAAGCTGGCGACCGAAGGCGGCGAAGGCCCGCAGTTCCTCAGCGACCACCCCAATCCAGGCAATCGCGAGCAGGCCATCCAACAGGAGATTGCCAACTGGCCGCCGAAACACTACATCACCACCAGCGCGGCCTTTGACGCGGCCAAGAAGCACGCACGGAGCTTGCAGCTCTACACCGCGCAGCAGATTTCAGCGGGGGCGAAGAGTGGACAGTGGGCGAGCCTGAACAAGCAGAACGGCGCTGTATTCCAGGCACCCGCCGGAGTGGCCGTGAACACGCCTGCTTCCGTGCAAAGCTCGTCGAGTGGGCCAACAGGTCCGGTGTCGCTTCAGGATGTTCTGCCTAGCTCGAAGCTGGCAACGACGGATCTTGGACCGCTGAAGATCGCCTATCCCTCCAACTGGCAGTTGGTAGCTCGCTCGCAGCGAGGCGCTGATGTCCGCATTGCTCCGCAGGCCGGCGTGAGCGGCAACTCCATCGGTTACGGCGTGCTGCTGAATGGGGTGCGGCCGCAGGGTGGGGAAGATTTCGATCAGCTCACCAATGAACTGGTGCAGGCGCTGGTGAAAGACGGCGGCGATCTGCACGTCACCGACAGCGCCCGGACGATCGATGTGGCGGGCTCGGAAGGCCGGTCGGTCATGATGGAATCGACCTCGCCGTTTCCCGACGCAAAAGGTCAGCCGCAGAAGGAGCGCGACTGGCTGGTCACGGTCCCGCGCGGCGACGGCTCGATGCTGTACTTCGTCTTCGTGGCGCCGCTATCGCAGTTCAACCAATTTCAGCCGACGTACTACAACATGCTGAACAGCATCCAGCTGAAGTAAAGAGGATGTTCTTACGCTCTACGATGAATTACACGGTAAAATAAGAGGTATGGCCAAGCAAAATGTAAACTTCAAAATTGACAAGGCCAAGGTGAAAGTCCTCGATCATCTGGGGGCGTCGATGCGGCGTGACCGCACATTCCTGTTGAACGAGGCCGTCGACCAGTATCTCGCAGTACAGGAATATCATTTGCAGGAGATTCAGAAAGGCCTGGCACAGGTGAAAACCGGAAACTCGCTGGATTACGAGGCGGTCAAGGCCTCGTGGCTGCGCCGGTTGAAGAAGTGAAGATACGGATTGCCCCGGCGGCGGCGGGGCATCTAACTGCCGCTTTCGAGTACCTGGACGGCATCAACTCCAAGGCAGCGGGCGCGCAGATGCAGCGGATCTTCGACGGCATCGATCAGTTGAAGAGGTTCCCTGAGTCCGCGCCTGCGGGGCGAATCGAAGGCACGCGCGAGCTGGTCATTCCTCGCACGCCGTTTATCGTTGTCTACTCGATCGAGGCCAACATTATTAACGTGGTGGCTGTCGTGCACGGCAGCCAACGCTGGCCGCAGTCGTCCTAAACCTTCGGGTCTGACACGAGTAGAACTCCGAATCCACCGCTTGTTTGCGCCATCCAATTTATGGCAGGGCGTACGAGACTTCATGGCGGTTCGCTCGTCCATTATCATGGAGTCATCATGGCTTTCCCCATCAAGACTTGCGCGATTTGTGGAGAGGAATTTGAGCTGAAGCCGGGCAAGCCGGGACTGGCGATTCATTGTCCCAACTGCACCGAAGAGGAAGAGGAGAAGTCCGCAGGCCGGTCCATGGATGCCGACGAGCGCCGGATGCAGTCAGAAGCCGACGCCGAGCGCAGAAAGGCAATTCGCGATCTGCTCTACCGAAAAGATAGCTGAGGCGTGAAGCTGCGCTCATGATTCTCCGGAGAAGCTCCCGCATCTAATTAATGGTATAAAACCTTCATGCCTACTGGCCGCTCAGGATCGATCAAGCTGTTCACCCTTCGCGGGGTAGAAGTGTTTCTGCACTGGTCCTGGTTTCTGGTTGCGGCCTACATGATTCAAAGTCGCGCCGGCGACTACAGCTCTATCTCATGGAATGTGCTGGAGTATCTCGCGCTGTTCCTGATCGTGCTGACACACGAATTCGGACACGCGCTAGCCTGCCGCAGTGTGGGCGGCACGGCGAATCGGATTGTGTTGTGGCCGCTGGGCGGCGTGGCTTACGTCGATCCGCCACCGCGGCCGGGCGCCACGCTATGGAGCATCGCTGCCGGACCGCTGGTTAACGTTGCGCTGATTCCGGTTTTCTGGCTGCTGGGCGCAGCCGCGTTTAGCGCCGGCTGGTGGGACACCATGCCGAACGTGGCGCGCTTGATCGGCAATGTTGCCTTCATCAACAAGGTGCTGTTGTTCTTCAACATTCTGCCCATCTTCCCGCTCGACGGCGGACAGATTGTGCGCTCTCTGCTGTGGTATCCCCTGGGACGCGCGCGGAGCCTGCTGGTCGCCACGGTCCTCGGCTTTGTGGGAGCGGCAGCCTTCATCTTCTATGCCTACCTTCAGCGGTCCACCTGGCTGGTCGTTCTGGCGATCTTCATGGTGTGGAACTGCTGGGCCGGCCTGAAGCAGTCTCTGGTGCTGCTGAAGATGGCGAAGATCCCGCGGCGCGAAGGCTTCGCCTGTCCGACCTGCAACAGCGCGCCGCCGCTCGGTGAGCGCTGGGGCTGCGGAAACTGCAAGCACGCTTTCGACACCTTCGCCAGCGGAGCGGTTTGTCCCCACTGCGGAACGCAGTATCCGGTGACGCGTTGCTTCGACTGCGGCCGCGCCCATCCGATGAATGAGTGGACGATGCCCCGGCCGACCTTCGACAACGCGGGTCTGGCCAAGCCTGCCCCCACCCAACCGTTCTGATCGATCATTGACTTTGCTTTGCGGTGAGCGCCTTCACCCGCTCCTCGGCACGCTGCCGATCACTGGCGCGTCCCGCGCTCTGATAAAGTTGCGCCGCGTGCGACCATGCCTCCGCGTCGTCCGGGTCGAGACGAATCGCCTCCTCTACATAAAAAATGGCCCTGGGAGTGTTGCCCGCCCGGAACCAGACGGCCGCGCGGTCCTGCGCCAGATCGAAGGCCAGACTGTGGCCTTGGCTGCCGGGCATTCCGGCGGGAGCGGTACGCTGCACTTCATCAAAGGTCTGCAGAGCCTCTTTGAGCTTTCCGTTCGTGACATACAGTCGCGCCAATTGTATGAGAGCCTGCGTTTTTGCCGCGGGGTCAGCCGTGAGCTGTATATTTCTCTGCCAGGCGTAGGTAGCGTCTTTGGGACGGCCCTCATCGGCATATAACTTCGCAAGTTGCCCCCACACAGCGGCGTCGTTCGTTCCACTGAGTGCCTTGTCCCATTCTTCTTCAGCCTCGGTGCGGCGCGAAGAGGCGTACAGGATGTTGCCGCGCACCCAGTGCAGGCTGGCGCTATCGGGATAAATCGACTTGGCTACGTTGGCGGCGGCAAGAGCATCACTTGTACGGCGCAATGCCAGCAGAACATAGGCCGCGTTCAGCCAACGCGGAAACGAGCTGCGCTTGTGGTCGAGTCCGGCGGAGGGCAAGGTCACGATGGGGCAGGAAACTTGCAGACGCTGAATGAGATTCTCCGTCTGCGGCGTAACCCGCACCAGCACCATAGAAATTTCGTCCAGGTAAACCGGCTTCCAATTCTTGGCATAACAGAGGTCTTGCAGTTGTTCGTAGGCGATCTCTTCGCTGTCGAGCTGCACGATGATGGTGTTGAGGTTGTACTTCTCAGCTTCGCGCTGCCATTCGGCCGAGTCGATAGGCGAGCCCAGCAGCACGCGCTCGCGCTCGAAACCCTCGGCGCCGAAGGGGATCGAGCGTCCATCCATGTAGTCAGGATAGCGCTGTCCCAGGGCCCACACGACATAGCCGCCCTCGTTGAAGCTGTTGAAGACATTCGCGGGGAGATTTTGCTGCACGACGAAGTCGGCCGCAGCCTTGGGGAACCACCAGCTCAGACCCGCTCCAAAACTGGTGCGAGAACTGCTCGCAACATAAAGATGATTGCTCGTGTAATCGTAAGCGCGGACCACGGCGAGCATCGCGAACGCCACACAAACCGCGACACCAACTGCCGATCGCAGACGCACGCTCGGAACTCGCGCAGCAATGCGCTTTGCCAGCGCAGCCAGCACCGAGCCGCCGATCAAGATAACGATGCAGGCGGTCAAGGCTTCCATACGGACATAGCGCATGGTCGCCCACAGGGCGCCGGCCAGCAGCACCGCAGCTCCGGGCTGAAGCTCGAGCAATGCCGCCAGTCCGGCAGTGACGACGATCAGCATGACCAGCGTAATGGTGAACTGTATCGGCTGCTTCGAGAAGCTTGCCATCGCCCCGTGCCTGCTCCAATGCGCGCTCGCCCACTCGGCGATGATCTGCGCATGAGCAGCCATGGCACGGTTCTGGCGAATGAGCGCATCGTACAGTTTCCATCCCCAGGGATTGACCAGGGTTGCCGCGAAGGTCGCGGCGTACCAGGGAACAGCGCGCTTCAATCGCTGTAACGCCGCCGATCTTCTGGCTCGGCCAAATAGCAGCTCGGCGATATCCAGTCCGAAAAATCCGACGATCAGCGCGAGCCCGGCGATGAAGCCGAGATGTAGATTCACCCAGGCCAGCATCAGCACCGGCAGCCACCACAGGCGCGCGCGGCCGGTCTGGAAGTTCTCCCACAGGAGCGACAGGTAGGCTGCGAAGAGGAGGACCGTGAACATTTCGGCACGCGGGACGGTGCGATCGGCGATGAGCGGCAGCGCGAGGACCGCGACAGCTGCGGTGAATACTGAGCCACGTCGCAGAAGCAGCGCAACGGTACCGACGCAGATCAGAGCTCCCAGCCACGACAACAGCGCGAAGCCGCCAAGTGCATAGACGCCGTAGAAGATGAGCTCAGCGCCCGCGGGATAGATCCAGGGTGCGCCGGTCGCGGTATAGGAGAAAACATCAGTGGAAGGGATCTGATGGTGCTGGACAATCCAGCGCCCACTGGCCAGCTGCCAGGGTAGATCGGGATCAGAGACGGTGCGCAGCCCGGCCAGCAGAGCGTACATCAGCGCGCAGGCCCCGAGTATCAAAAAGAGGCGGCGCCCGAGGGATGAGGGTCTCGCGCGGGATACTTCCGTTGTCTTCAGCGAAGGCGAACGAAACCCTCGGAGCCCCACAGGTTGATCCTTTCACGACAAAACAGTTTTTCAACAACCAGAGAAGGGTGCGGCAATGCCGGGCTGTCGGCACTGCTCACTTGCAGACAACACTGAAATAGTTATAACCCAACTACGGAGCTATCGCATGTCCAATTGCCAGTACAGGAACGAGTAGATGTCGGTCCAGTCCTCAACCAGCTTGTTGATAGGCTTGCCTGCGCCGTGCCCGGCCTTGGTTTCGATGCGCAACAGGATCGGGTTCGGACCGCCGTTGTCGGCCTGTAACTCGGCGGTCATCTTCTTGGCGTGCATGGGATCGACGCGCGTATCGGTGTCGGCAGTCATGAATAGCACTGCCGGATAAACCGTTCCGGGTTTTACGTGCTGATAGGGCGAGTAGGCATAGAGCCACTCGAACTGCTTGGGGTCATCCGACGAGCCGTACTCGGGGATCCACAGCTTGGCGATCTGGAAATTCTGATAGCGCAGCATGTCGAGCAGCGGCACCTGGCAGACGACGGCTCGGAACAGGTCGGGCCGCTGCGTGATCATCACGCCCATCAGCAGGCCGCCATTGCTGCCGCCGCGAATGGCCATGTGCTCCTTGTCGGTGTAACCCTCTTTCTGCAGATACTCGGCCGCGGCGATGAAGTCGTCGAACACATTCTGCTTCTTATCGAGCATGCCGGCGCGATGCCAGTCCTCGCCGAACTCGGCGCCGCCGCGCAGGTTCGCCATGGCAAAGATGCCGCCGCGATCGAGCCAGGGAAAGAGGGTCTTGCCGAACTCTGGCGTCAGGCTCACATTGAAGCCGCCATATCCCGTGAGCAGCACCGGGGTGTGCCCGTTGGGCTTGAGATTCTTGCGCATCACCAGGAACATCGGAATGCGCGTGCCGTCCTTCGAGGCGTACCAGACTTGCTTCGTCTCGTACTGGCTGGTGTCGATTCCGGTCTGCACCGAATCCCACACCGTGCTCTTGCCGGCGCCAATGTCGAAGCGATAGATGGTGGTCGGCATGGTGAAGGACGAGAACAGGTAGAAGGCGTTGCTGCTGTCGTACTCGCCACCGATGGCGCTGACGGTGCCCAGCGTCGGCATTGCGATTTCGCCCAGCGGCTTGCCATCGGTCATAAAGCGGCGCAGAAGGGAGTGCGCGTTCTGCTCATAGCCGGCGAAAAGTTGTCCACCGATGACCTGGATGGAGGTGAGCACCGCGTCGCTTTGCGGAATGATCTCGCGCCAATGCTCGCGGGTGGGAGTGGTGGCCGGCGCTTTGAAGATGCGGTAGCGCGGGCTGTCTTCGTTGGTGTGAATGTAAAGATCGCCGTCGTAAATCTGAACGTAATACAGGAACTCTTTGCCGGTGGTGATGAGCTGCGGCGGCGCTGTCGATTGCAGGTCCTTGAGGTAGACCTCGTTCTTCGTCCAGCCCTGTTCGACCATGATGGCGAGCCAGCGGCCGTCGTTCGACAGCGAGACGTTCGGCCAGTCTTGCGGATCGCGGCCCTCGCCGAAGATCAGCGTGTCCTTCGCGGGATCGCTACCCAGCGGGTGATAGAAGACGTGCCGGTTGTACATTTCCTGTCCGGCGGCGACGTCGCCCGGCTTGGGATAGCGCGTGTAGTAGAAGCCGGTGTCGTCGGGCTTCCAGGCCAGGCTCGCGGCACGCGTGCGCTCGATGGTGTCGGGCAGCAGCTTGTGCGTCGCGATCGCGATGATGCGCAGCGTACTGATCTCCGAGCCGCCGGCGGAGGTTCCATAGGCGACGTACTTGCCATCGTGCGAAGGCACCCACCAGTCGAGCGCGACGGTGCCGTCTTTCGCCAGATCATTTACATCGACCAGCACTTCGTCTTTGCCATTGATACCCTTACGGACGTAGAGCACTGGCTGGTTCTGCGTGCCCTCACGACGGGTGTGGAAGTAGTATTCGCCACCGACCTCGGTGCCGCCGAGGTTGCCGATCTGGAGAAGTTGCTCCAGGCGAGTGTGCAGCTGGTCGCGGCCGGGAAGTTTGTCGAGAACGCTGCGCGTGTAGGCGAGCTGCGCGGCGACCCACTGCTGGGTCTCGGGACTATTGCCGTCTTCGAGCCAGCGATAATCGTCGACAACCTTGTGGCCGTGGTAGTCGTCGGTGACAGGTTGCTGTTTCGTTGCGGGCGGCTTTGGAACGGTGATGTTTGCGGAGGTCGAGGAAGTTTGCGCCATGGCGGTCGAGATTGTTAAGAGTGCGGATGCGAGCGTCGCAAGAAGGACGGTGGTTCGGTGAAATGTTTTCATCGGCGTGGAAGACGCGAGCCTCGTGCGGAAGCTCGCAAGAGAAGAGCCTAGCAGCTTTAGTGAACACGGGCCAAATGCGGGGGGGCAGCGCCCGAACAAACCGCTCCTAAAACAAATTGTCATCCTGAGGAGGGCTTTAAGCCCGACGAAGGATCTGCGGTTGGCCTCCCTTCGAAAAGACGCCGGCATTCTTCCACCGCTGACTTACCGCAGATCCTTCGCTTCGCTCAGGATGACAATTCATTAATGATCGACCATTCATAGACGGGATGGGCCCCAACCCGGGCCCTCTAAGGCGTGCTCACTTCGCCACAAACATCGCCACGCTCCGCGCTTTCACCTTGTAACTCTCCTGCGACAGCAAAGGAAATTCCTGCCCATCCACGGCGATGTCTTGCGGCGAGGGCTGCGCGGTGTCGACCACGCGAAACCACTCGCGTTCGCCGATCTGCGGCAGCTCGAATTCCAGATCACCGCTGTAAGTGTTAGCGATGAAAAACAAATCGTCGCGCGACTCGTCCGGACGCAATTGTGTCAGCTGCATGGCGATTGTCCGCGAACAATCGCTCCAGTCGGGTTTCATCCGCTGCACACCGTGCCAGGTAATGTGAAATCCGTTTTCGCCATTCAACTCGAAGCTGTCCCGGCGCAACAGCTTGCAGCTAAGGCGGAAGGCGATCATCTGCTGGAAGAAGCGCAACAGTCCGGCATTGCTCTCGGCCATGCGCCAGTCAACCCAACTGATGTCGTTGTCCTGGCAGTAGGCATTGTTGTTGCCCTGCTGGGTGCGCCCAATCTCGTCGCCCGCAAGAATCATGGGCACGCCATGCGAGACCAGCAGGATCGCCGCGAAGTTCTTCTGCTGCCGCAGTCGCAACTCGTTGATCGCCGCGTCGTCTGTCAGGCCTTCACTGCCGCAGTTCCAGCTGAGATTACAGCTGTTGCCATCGACATTGTTCTCGCCATTGGCGAGGTTGTGCTTTTCGTCGTACGACACCAGATCGTTCAAGGTGAAGCCGTCATGACAGGTCACGAAGTTGATGCTGTGATACGGCTCGCGCGCGCTGCTCAGGTAAAGATCGGGACTGCCTAGCAGCCTTGTAGCCAGCGCCGATGTCATTCCGCCGTCGCCTTTCACGAATTTGCGAATGTCGTCGCGGAAGACGCCATTCCACTCCGCCCATCGTCCCCACGAGGGAAACGATCCCACCTGATAGAGCCCGGCGGCGTCCCAGGCTTCGGCGATGAGCTTGGTGTTGGCCATCACGGGATCGTAGGCCAGGCTCTCCAGCAGCGGAGGATTCTTCAGCACCGCGCCGTCCTGCCCGCGTCCAAGGATCGACGCGAGATCGAAGCGGAAGCCGTCGACGTGCATCTCCATCACCCAGTAGTGCAGGCAATCGACGATGAAGTCGCGCACCACCGGATTGTTGCAGTTCACGGTGTTGCCGCAGCCGCTGTAGTTCACATACTTGCCGGTGCCAGGCTCCAGAATGTAGTACGTAGAGTTATCGATGCCGCGAAAGGACCAGGTCGGTCCGTGCTCGTCACCCTCGGCGGTGTGGTTGAAGACCATGTCGAGGATCACCTCGATGCCGGCCTGATGAAAGGCCTTCACCATCCGCTTGAATTCGCGGATCTGCTCGCCGTCGCTTGGATTCGAGGAGTAAGCCGCGTTGGGCGCGAAGAACGCTGTCGGCTGATAGCCCCACAAGTTCAGCAGCGGCTCGCCGGTGAAGGGATTCACGCGATCGGTGTCGGATTCTTCGAACTCGTTGACGGGCAGTAGTTCGACGGCGGTTACGCCCAGCTTCTGCAGATAGGGAATCTTCTCGATCAGACCGGCGAATGTTCCGGGATGCTCGACGCCCGACGATGGATGCCGCGTGAAGCTGCGCACATGCAGTTCGTAGATGACGCTATCCACCAGCGGAATGTTGAGCGGCCGATCGTGCTCCCAGTCGAAATGATTTTCCACCAGCAGGCTGTTGCGATACGGCCTTGTGCCGGGCTTGAACTCTCCCCAGGCGCCGCCGTTGGAAAGCGCACGCGCGTAAGGATCGAGCAAAACGGAATCCGGATTGAAGCGATCGATCTCGGGGTCGGGATTGGGCTGCATGCCGAACCGATAGCCATATTGCACGTCGGTATCGACGCCCTCGACAAAGACATGCCAGACTTGCCCCGTGCGATTCGACGACGGATCGAGTGGAAATTCAACGTAAGGATCCTGCGCTCCGGGATGAAAAAGTACCAGCGTGCACGAGGTGGCATGGCGCGAGAAGATGGAGAAGTTCACGCCACTGCGGCGAATCACGGTGCCCAGCGGAAGCGGCACTCCACGCTTGATGCGATGACCGGGTGCGGTGGTGGCCGGAGCCTTCCTGGGCGCGCGAACGGCGAAGGTTGTGGTGGACATGTGCGCAGGATATTGTGCGCCCGCGGTTGCAGATCGGAATACTAAAAAATGACGGCGCGCCCGGGCCGAAGCTTTAAGCCCGCTTCTGCTTCTTCTGGCATTTGTCGCAGATGCCGTAGATCTGGAACGTGTGACGCGTGGGCAGGTACTTGTTTTGGCGGCCGATCTCTTGCTCGATGCGTTCGATGTCGGTGGAGAAAAATTCCACCGAGCTGCCGCAATCGGTGCAGACCATGTGATGGTGATTGCGCCGCTGATACTGGTGCTCGTAGCGCGCGATGCCGTCGTTAAAGGCGACCTCGCTGGCCAGTCCACTGTCGGCCAGCAGCTTCAGGGTGCGATACACGGTGGTGAAGCCGATGCCTGCGTCCTTCTTACGCACAAGCCGGTAAAGTTCGTCGGTGGAAAGATGGTCGCGGGTATCCAGGAAGGTGCGCAGGATGGTGTCACGCTGTCCGGTGCGCTTCAGGCCGACGCGTTTCAGGTGGTCGTGAAACACGGCTTCCGCCTCGCGCATCATCTCCCGCGAGATCGTCGGCTGATCGTCGATACGTTTCTGAAGCATAGGCAGGGTGCCTGCCGCCGTTGCAGGTTGTTTGTAACAGGATACCACCGGTGTTCCATCGGACTTGAGAACGAAATCTTCCTTCTTAAGTCCGTGCACTGGGTGGCCGCCGGCGTCTACGACCTCCACGGGAACCATCACCAGTTCGCTATTGCTGGTGAACGTCTGGGATGATGGGGAGGGATCTTGCGCTGCCACCAAGATTGGCAGCAGCAACGGAAAGGTTGCCGCTAACATCCGCAGCGCTAACCACGGTCGGGAACGCACACACTCCTCCTGTTGGGAGCGCCAATGGATTGTAGCCGCACTCGCTTTCGGGCCGCCAGCAGGAACTTAGGTGCAGCGGGCGGATTGTAAGCCTGCGGCGGACTCTGAAAGCGTTAAGAACTGTTTACGAAGAGTAAAGAACGGTGTAGCGGCTAAGTCGTAGTCTCGGGCAACAGAGTTCTTTTTCCTCTCCCAATCTGTTGGTAATCGAAAGGCGTCATCCTCGCCGTAGGCGCATGCTTTTGGCGACGGGGTCGAAGAACCCTTATAGCCGCGATAATGCTGCCCCAATCTGCGAAGTGGACCCAGGTTAGCGTCGAACCGAAGGACGCGAACCTGGGGCACCTGCGTTCACACCGGCATCCTTTACCGAGACGCTGATCCCAGCAGATTCTGCAGCACTGCAACTTCTGCTTCGATGGCAGTCTTCAGGCTGGGTTCCACGTCTGGTGCGAAGTACGGCGAATGGTTAGACGGCAACGCAGCTCCGCCGGCCTTGGCTTCCGCGAACTTCGCCGGATCGGCTGAGCCAAGTGAGAAATAGAACGAAGGCACACCCACCTTGACGAACGCCGAGTAATCTTCCGAAGCCATGTTCGGCGGCATCTGTTCCACGTTCTGCCGACCGAAGGTCTGAATCAACACTTCCCGCAGGCGCTCGTCCAGCTTGGGGTCGTTGTACATGGCGTCGAGCGATTCCACTTCCTCCACCAGCGGGGCTTTGGGCGCTCCGGCAGCTTCGGCTTCCGCTTTGACCGTGCGGCGAATCGCCGACAGCAAGTGCTGCCGCACTTCGTCCGTGAAGGAGCGAACCGTGAGCCCCAGATGAACTTCGTCCGGAATGATGTTCTGCTTGGTGCCGCCCTGGATATAGCCCACGGTGATCACCGCGGCATCGCCCGGCCTGATCTCGCGCGACACAATGGTTTGCAGCGCCAGCACCACGCGCGCCGCAATCACGATGGGATCGATCGTGGTTTCAGGATGCGCCCCGTGGCCACCCTTTCCATAGATGGTGATGTTCAACGTGTCGGCATTCGAGTAGGCGTACTCAGGGGTGAAGCCTACCTTCCCGGCCGGCAGCAGGTTGCTGGCGTGCAATGCCACGCCAACATCAGGTTTGGGGAAGCGCGTGAAGAGGCCGTCGGCAACCATGGCCTTGGCTCCCATCCCTCGCTCCTCCGCGGGCTGCGCGATGAGCATGAGCGTCCCGCGCCAATCCTTCTTGCTCTGCGCCATGACAGTCGCCGTGCCTACCCACGCGGCCATGTGAAGGTCGTGCCCGCAGGCATGCATTACAGGCACGTCATGACCGGCGTCGTCCTTGGTGTGCACCGTGCTCGCGTAGCTGAGCCCGGTTTTCTCCTCAACCGGAAGAGCATCCAGTTCCGTGCGCAGCATTACCGTCGGACCCGCACCGTTACGCAGGATGGCGACCACGCCCGTTCCCCGACCTTCTCGGTCACCTCGTACCCCAGATCGCGCAGGCGGGAAGCCAGCTTCGCCGCAGTGTTGACCTCGTGAAGAGAAAGCTCGGGATGCTGGTGGATATCCACATACAACGGCTCAACCTTCGGGTAAACAGCGTTCACCTCAGAGGTCAGGGCGGAGTTGGCGGACGAAGAAGTCTGCGCCGCTGCGACAGAGGCGACGATCAGGATAGCGAGAAGGATCGATTTCATGGAATTTGGAATTTCAGCCGCGGTTTTCAGCAGTCCCACACTTATACGCCGCTCCGGATTCCGGCACAAACTTGCTCTGGACTTGGCGGGGCAGCAAGAGTAAGGGCGCCCCCGAAGAAGCGCCCTGGTTTCGCAGTCGGACTGACCATTCTGGCAGGTGCCCAGGTTAGGCCTGTTGTTGGCCTAACCTGGGTCGTTGTAACTAGCGCATGGTCGCGCCGCTGGAGGTTCCTCCGCCACCGGAGTTGCTTCCCGCATTCATCGAGCTACCCTGCTGCTTCAACCACGCAGCCAGGTTGCCCTGTTGCTGATTGCGTAGCTGGATGCAGCTGTCGATGCCCTCCAGTGTTTCCTTCTGGTTGCGCTCCGTCCCCGGGAAGGGATGTTGCTGGAAGAACTGCTTCACCTCTTCCGCCTTCTCGGTGCTACAGAACGTGCCAGCTCCGTAGAGGAAGACGCCCACGCCGCCCAAGCCTCCGCCCGCCTTCGCGTGCAGTTGCTCGAAGTTCTTGCGCATGAAGTCCCAGGTCGCGTCCTGGCTGACGGGATTGGCCATCATCGGCAGCAGCATATAGAGATCCTGTCCACGTACGGCAGGAGTCAGCGTGGTGGCCAGCGTCTGCTGAATCAGCGCTGGTTCGGGGAATTGTCCCAGCGCGCGCGCGAACATGTAGTACTGTTCGGGCGACGAGGTCTTTTGCAGCTGCGCCTTGAACTGGTTGTACAGTTCGGCATTACCATGGCGCGCTGCAACCGAAACCACTGCCTGAGCCAGCGTCCCGTCAACCGAGCTCGGGTCTTTCATCAACTGCTGGACCATGGTTTGCGCCTGCTGAATGACCTGCGGGTCCTGGCCCATGTTACCCAGACTTTCGAACAACAGTGCACGCTTTTCTTTGTCTTCCGGCGTGTCACTGGGGCGTCCGTTGTAGCCCAGTTGCTGCAGTACCGGCGAGAATTCCCCCCGCAGCCAAGCCTGGAAGGCCGGACGGTCGGCGTCGGTGAGCATCTGTTGGTTGATGAAGTTCAAATGCCGCCCGAAGCTGCCGAGCAGCACCGCTCCCGGCGTGTTCTTCAGTTGAGCGCCCAAGGCGAGGTAGTCGCCAACGTTGTGCTTGCCGATTTCCATCAGCGCCCACTCGTTGCCCATCAGCGAAATGCGCTCTTCCGGCGTCAGCGACTTCTCAACCGCGTTGCCCATCGCATGCAAGGCAGCGCTGTCATAGTTGTAGCGGTAATAGCCGAGCGCATTCGCGTTCGGGAAAACAACCTTCGAGCAGCCCTTCAACTGGAATTCCTGCTCGCGCTGGGTCAGCAGGAAGCACTCCTGCTTGCCGGCATTCTCGCCATTAATCCCCTTGGCGCAGACCGGAATCTGCCACAACTGATCGTTCGACTTGTCGAACAGTGCAGGATCGTCGAAGTAGCGTTTCTGCGAAAGCTTCAAGCTGGTGTTGCCGCCTGCGCACTTGGCTTCCACGTCGACATACGGTGCGCCGGCCTGCATGACAAACGTGGGCATGATCTGATCGATAGGCTTGTGCGAAGCATGCGCCATCGCGGTCCAGAAATCAGCCGCGGTAGCGTTGCCGTAAGCGTGCTCCTTCAGATAGAGGTTCACGCCTTTGCGGAAGGTCTCAGGTCCAAGATACGACTCGAGCATGTGCAGGACGGAAGCGGCCTTGCCGTAAGCGATGCCATCAAACAGCTGATCGATTTCTCCACGCGTGTTCGCGGCCTGGTGGATGGCGCGCTGGTTCTGCGAAGCATCTTCGCCCAGGGCGCGGTTCGTCTGCTCAACTACATCCTGGCCTTCCATCCAATCCGGCTTCCACTGCTCGATCGGGTGCGGCGTCATCCAGGTGGCGAAACCTTCGTTCAACCAGATGTCATCCCACCACGCGGCAGTAACCAGATCGCCGAACCATTGGTGCGCCATCTCGTGCGCGATAGTCTCGGCAACTCCCTGCTTAGCGCCGACCGATGCGGTCTTGTCGTCGATCAGCAGCGCCGTCTCGCGATAGATGATGGCTCCCCAGTTCTCCATGGCGCCCGCCTGGAAGTCAGGCACCGCGATGTTGTCGAGTTTCGGCAGCGGATACTTAATGCCGTAGTAATTGTCGTAGTAGTGGAGGAAATTCTTCGAAGCTTCCAGCGGGAACTGCGCCAGGTTCTCTTTACCCGGCACGGTGCAAACGCTGACCTTCACGCCATCGGTGTGATCGGAGATGCACTTCCAGTCGCCGACGGTCAGGGCCACCAGGTAGCTCGACATCTTCGGCGAGGTCGAGAACTTTACGGTGTGCTTGTCGCCCGGTCCGGCAGTGTCGGAAACCACTTCACCGTTGGAGATGGCGACATTGTCTTTCGGAATGATTGCAGTCAGATCGAACGTCGCTTTATACGAGGGTTCGTCGAAGCAGGGAAACGCCACGCGCGCGTCCACCGACTCCATCTGCGACACCAGATACTTCTTGCCTTTGTAAGTGCTCAGATAAAAGCCGCGGAGCTTGTCATTCAGGTGCCCGGTGTACTTGATCTGCACGCTGGCAGCGCCGGCGGGAAGCTGCTTGTCGACCGTGAAGGTCGCAGTCTCATTCTTATCGTCGGTTGAGACTTTGGCAGTCTGCGTCTGTCCACCGGCGGTCACCGTCACTTCGTGGAAATCGATTTCCACGGCGTTCAGCGTGATTGTGTTCGTAGCTTTGTCGAGCTTGAGGTTAATCGTCTCGTTGCCGTCAAAGCTATTCGTAGGGAAGTTGACGTCAACGGTCAGCGAATAATGATCGGGAGTCGCACCGCCGGGCAGGCGTTGCGCAACCGCTGTGCAGCAGGTCAACAGGCCTACTGCAACAATGAGCATGGATTTTTTCATAGTCGGCACTCTCAAAAGCAAAAGTAGGAATATACCCGTGGAAAGTCGAATGGGAATACGCACGAAATGGGGATTAGTTTCCCCAACACTCTTAAGCAAATTTTAGACGAATTCAGAGTGGCTGTGTGAGCAAAGTACTGAATTAAAAGCAGTTGTCCATTTTCGTACAGCAAATTAGGTGGTTTGTCCGGGAACGAACAGTAACAACCCCTTAGTTAGCCCCTTTGTGACAGCTTTTTGCCGCCCCCCATTACCTTCCCCTTGCACTTCGACAACAGCCCGCGTATGTTGATCTCCTGTAGAAGCGAAAGGGTAGTAGCGGATGTCTTCTTCCCGACTGGATCTTCCGCAAGGCACGTTGGATTTGCTGATTCTGCGAACGCTCGCGCTGGAGCCGCAGCATGGTTGGGCAATCTCCGAACGTGTGCAGCAGGTCTCGCGCGACGTGCTGCTGATTCAGCAAGGCTCGCTCTATCCGGCGCTGCACCGCTTAGAGCGGCGCGGGTTAATCAAGGCGCGCTGGGGCATCTCTGAAAACAATCGGCGCGCGAAATACTACGAACTTACGAAGGCGGGGCGGCGGCAGCTTGAGGCCGAGAAGAAAGCGTGGGCAAAACTTACGACGGCGGTAGCTCAGGTCCTGGGCACGACGTAGGAGCCAGCTGTGTGGAGTGACTTCCGTTATCGTTTTCGCCGCCTGTTCCGCCAAAAATCAGTTGAAGCGGAGCTGGACGACGAACTGCGCTTCCACCTGGAGCGGCAGGCGGAGAAATATGTTGGCATCGGAATGACGCGCGAAGAAGTCATGCGCCAGGCGCGCATTGCATTCGGAGGAAGCAGCCAAATCCAGGAGGAATGTCGCGAGGCGCATGGCGCGTATTGGATCGAGAGCCTGATGCAGGACCTGCGATACGGAGTGCGCACGTTGCGCAAGTCGCCGGGATTCACTCTGGTCGCCGTTCTTACTCTCGCGCTCGGTATTGGCGCGAATACCGCGATCTTCAGCGTGGTACAGGGTGTGATCTTAGCGCCGCTGCCCTATGACCAGCCCGATCGCCTGGTGTTGATCTGGCTCAACAACCTGACTCTGAAGCATTACATCGCCGACTCTTATCCCGACTTCCTCGATTGGCAACGTGATGCTCGTTCCTTCCAGCAAATGGCGGCCTTCACGTCGCTCGATTACGATCTCAGCGGGCCCGGAACGCCGGAACACCTTACGGGCAGGCAAATCTCTGCGGGCTTCTTCAGCACGCTGGGCGCGAAGCTGGCGCTGGGCCGCGAGTTTTCGCCGGAAGAGGATGTTCACGGCGGCGCGCCGCGCGTCATCATCAGCGATCGTCTTTGGAAGGATCGTTTCGCCGCCAGTCCGGATGCGCTGGGCAAAATTCTCACGCTTGGCGGAGTCGATTACACGATCGTTGGCGTGCTGCCGCCGGACTTTCGCCTGATAGGCGGTGAGGCCGACGTCTATACTCCGCTCGGTCAGGGTGATCCGCTGATCTATACCGATCGCACCATTCATCCTCTAACCTGCATCGCGCGCCTCAAGCCGGGTGTCACGCTGGCGCAGGCACAGACAGAAATGGAAGCGGTGCAGAATCGCCTGGACCAGCTCTACTCCGCCGCGGACCGCGGGTTGGGAATCTGGATCGAACCCCTCAAACAAGATCTTGTCGGAGACGTGCGGGGAACGCTGCTGATGTTATTGGGAGCCGTCGGCATTGTGCTGATGATCGCGTGCGCAAATGTCGCGAACCTGATGCTTGCGCGGTCGGCGGCGCGGACGCGGGAGTTCGCCGTTCGGTCGGCGTTGGGCGCAAGGCGCTCCCGCATCGTTCGGCAGTTGATCACCGAAAGCGTCCTGCTGTCGCTGGCCGGCGGAATCGTGGGGCTCGCGTTTGCAGAGGTCGGACTGAAAGCGATACTGGCGGCGATTCCAGGCACTCTGCCGCGCAGCGACGACATCGGCTTGAACGCGACGGTTCTGCTGTTCACGCTGATCATCTCCATCGCGATTGGAATTTTGTTCGGGCTCGCCCCGGCGCTAAGAAGTTCGGACACCGATCCGCAAGCCGGACTGCGCCATGCAGGGCGCGGCACGACACACGCCCATCACCGCGCCCAAAATATCCTGATCATTGTGCAGACGGCTCTGACTCTCGTCTTGCTGGTGGGCGCGGGCTTGCTGTTCCGCACCATCCGAAATTTGTGGACCATCAATCCCGGCTTTGAAACGCAACACATTATTACGTTCAAAGTTGGACTGTCGCCCTTGGCAACCAAGACGCCGGAGAAAATGCGAATCGCCTGCCAGGAACTGGCAGAACGCTTTCGCCAGATTCCCGGAGTGCAGGCGGCAGACCTCACGGTGCTGGTTCCGCTCGCCCAGCAGAGCAATGTAGGTCCTTTCTGGGTGGGCTCGCAGAAACCGGAGTCCATGGCCGAGGCGCCGCGCGCGCTCTACTACTGGACAGGCTCGGACTATCTCCGGACCATGCAGATCCCGCTTTTGCGAGGCCGCTTTTTTACTCCTCAGGATACTCTGGCCACACATCCTGTCATCGTGATCGACAGCGTCCTGGCTCACCGCTATTTCGCGGACAAAGATCCTGTGGGACAGACCCTGATGGTCCCACATTGGGGGACTGTGCAGGTGATTGGCGTAGTAGGCCACGTGCGGCACTGGGGACTCGATGTTCGCGACTCGTACACGGAGAATCAGATTTACGCTCCGTTTAACCAATTGCGTGACGAGTGGCTGCCGAATTTCTACCCAAACATCACCTTCGCGATCCGCACTCCGCTCGACCTAGCAACTGTCATGCCCGAGATCAAAGCTGCCGTTTATGGTGGCGGTAGCGATCAGACAGTCTACGCGGTGCAAACGATGCAGCAACTGGTCTCCGACTCGATGACATCGCAGCGATTCCCAATGATCCTGCTCGGCATCTTTGCCATGCTCGCGTTGGTGCTGGCTTCGATCGGAATCTACGGCGTGGTCTCCTACTCAATCAGCCAGCGGGTTCAGGAGATCGGCGTGCGAATGGCGCTAGGTGCCGGTAAGGGCGACATTCTTCGGATGGTGATCACGCAAGGAGTTCGCCTGGCGCTGATCGGGATCGTGATCGGCGGAATGGCGGCGCTGGTCATCACGCGCTTTCTGTCGAACTTTTCGCGGCTGCTATCGGGAGTAGGAGCAGGCGATCCGGCAACATTTGTGACGGTTGCGGCCGCTCTGAGTTGCGTGGCGTTGTTGGCTTGTTACATTCCGGCGCGCCGCGCGATAAGAATTGATCCCATGGCGGCCCTGCGCAACGACTAGCTGGCTAAGAAGGTTGCGGCTTGCTCGCTGCGCTTTTGGCACGCGCTTTGCCTCGTGCCTCCAACTCGAGCTTCCAATCTTCAGGGAGCGCGTCGATACGCAACGCGCGTTGCAGTATCGCATCATCCTGCGGCATGCCGAGAAACAGGTTGATGATGTCGAGTACGCGGACTTTCTCGGGATTGCGCTCGACGATTTCGATTTCCGCAGCCGAGCTTAGCACTCCTTCTTCCAACACAGACAGATAGAAGCCCGTGCGGCGGCTCGCCAGGAAGCGCTTGATGATGTCGTCGCGGCCAAACCGCATCGCCAGCTTGTAGCAAGGCAAGCGCGGCTGCGTCACCATCACGGTGCTGGAACCTATTTTCAGCCTGTCGCCGATACAAACTTCGTCCTCGCGCAGTCCCGTGGTGGTCAGGTTCTCGCCAAAGTATCCCCAGGTCAGGGGCATCGCGGGGAACTCGTCGCGCCAATATCCATAGTGCTCGGCCGGATACGCGTAGATAGCTTTCTCCGGACCGCCGTGAACGGTGAGATCGGCCTGTCCATCGCCGGCCAAATTCAGCTTACCGACGGCAACGTCGCCCGCAACCGGACTCTTATATATTCCCGTGCTGATGGTGATGCCGTTCCAGGGCACCTCGCGCGGCATACCGACATTGACGGACATAAGCTGCATGGTTTCCCTGATTCTCCGCTTGGATAATATCTACTGCCACAAGCAGCAACAATGGTTACTTCGCGAGGATCTTAGCTTTGTATCAGAGCACGTCTTTAGACGTGCCAACAAGCCATCGCAACCGATAAGGGCTTCAGCGCCTAAATCACGTTTGCGGCTGAGGCCGTGACTGATAAATGAATCGATTCGGCATGACTCAAGTCGTGCCCTGATACAAAACGTTGTGCAGTAAGGCGCCCGACGTTCGCAATGCCCGTCTACTACGCAGCGTTGGTTTGCGCTTCCAGCTTACGCCCCAGGAAGTCCAATATCTTCGCGGCGATTTCGTGATAATGCGTCTCGATCGCAAAGTGTCCGGTATCCAGGAAATGTATTTCAGCATCAGGATTGTCGCGCTTGTACGCCTCGGCTCCGGGCGGAATGAAGAACGGATCGTTCTTGCCCCACACCGCTAGCAGCGGAGGCCGATGGCTGCGGAAGTACTCCTGAAACTTGGGATAGAGCGCGACATTGCTGGCATAGTCCAGCAAGAGGTCCAGCTGGATCTCGTCATTGTCCGGACGCGCCAGCAACGCCGAATCCAACGTGTACGACTCCGGCGCCACCAGGCTCGGATCCTTCACGCCGTACAAATACTGCGCGTTCTTCACCGCGTCCGGTGAGAGAAACTCGCGCAGCGCGGCGCGGTTCTTGTCATTCGGCTCTTTCCAATATTTCTGGATCGGGCTCCAGCCCTCGCTCAGGCCTTCTTCATAGGCATTGCCGTTCTGCGTGATGATGGCGGTCACCCGCTCGGGATGCGCCAGCGCGAGGCGAAGTCCAGTCGGCGCGCCGTAGTCGAAGATATAAAGCGCATAACTCTTGAGGCCGACCGTCTCGGTGAATTTGCCAATCGTTTTGGCGATCTCCGCAAAGGTGTAGCGATATTGCTTGCGGTCGGGCGATACGGTGAATCCGAAGCCCGGCAGATCGGGGGCGACCACATGATATTTTCCAGTCAGCTCAGGAATCAGGTTGCGGAACATGTGCGACGAAGTAGGAAAGCCGTGCAGCAGGAGAACGGTGGGCGCACTGGCCGGTCCAGCTTCACGGTAGAAAATCTTGTGGCCGTCGACGTCCGCATATTTGTAATGGATCATTGTGTACCTCCTCAAGAGTTCAGAACCGGAATAGCTGCTGTCTTGTCCAGTTCCAGTGCATCAGATGTGCTAACCGGTAAAAAGTGGCATTAAAGGTGTCATTTTTTTGGAACAATTTCAGGGGCCTCCTTTCCAGCTCCTGATGTTAGGCCGGGCGGGATTTCTTAGACTTGTCCCGGAAAACCCCAGGTCTCGAAAACCGCGAGACCCGGGGTCCCCGTTCAACTTATTCAGCGCGGCCACTCTTCGGCCAGCAGGGCATGGATGATGTCGTCCACCCACTCTTCCCGGAACCACAGGCTCTTCACGAAGTGCGCTTCCTTACGCATGCCCAGCCGCTCCTGCAGCTTGATCGACGTGGCGTTACGCGGATCGACGGAGCCAAATACGCGATGCTTCTTCAGAGTGGTGAACAGGTAGTTCAGCAGCGCCCGAAGCGCCTCGGAGGCATAGCCCTTGCCCTGAAATTCAGGAGCTAGCGTGGCGCCGATCTCCGCCTGCGCCGGATCGCTCTCCACGACTCGAAAGCCGCAATCGCCGATCAGCTTACCGCCGTCGAGCAGGTAGATGCCAACCTGATACCACCGTCCTGGCTCACCCGGTTCGACGTTGGCGAGGCCGCGGATGTAGGTCTGAATCACATCGACTGATTCGGTGCCCCATGACTGAAAGCGCGCGACCTCGGGATGGCGATGATAGGAGAAGACGCGCGGGCCGTCATTCGCTTCCAGATCGCGAATCGCCAGACGCTCAGTGATGATTTCTGGAAACATGAAGTGAAAAGGAAAGCCCTCATTCTAACCCTGATTTTTAGGAGATCGAAGGTGCGGGTGGGCCCCGTTATGACCCCGATTTCGGGCTACGGGGATTTCTTGAACTTGTCCGGGACAACTCCAGGCCTCGAAAACCGCGAGACCCGCGGCATCCGCAAAGACCTTTTCACTCGGCAGCGGCTTCTCCATCATCCATATAGCGCAGCGCACTCCAGGCGACGCCTTCCACCACCGGTCCATCGCCGGTAACGTAGCGCAGGTCGGCGGTTTGCGCCTGCTGATGGACGTCGACAACCGTCAGGACTCCAGCATGGCCTTCGACGGTAACGCGATCCTGCTCCTTCGGAATCCGAGTCGGCATCCGCCAAGTTTCGACGGAGATTGGCAGGCTGTCAACCTGGGCCGCACCGTTGCCACGCGCCAAGCAGCGGGATTCGTGGAAGCACGCGGGTTGCCTGTACAATGAGAGCAGGACCCTCACCTTGCCCAGACCAGCATTTCTTGTCGCCGAACCCGAACCGGAACAGGCCCTCTCTACGCGCAAGCTGCTGCTTGAGACCTTCAAGTTCAACGTCATCACAGCCCATTCCGAACGCGAAACCGTGGACCTGCTTCACCTGTTTCCCAACATCAACGCCCTGATCCTACATTGTGGGATCGAGGACTTCGACGCGGAAAATGTTATACGGGTAGTGAAGACGACGACTCCGCAGCTGCCGATCATCGCACTCACGCCTACGGAGCGGGAATTTCCCTGGGCCGATCACGTGGTACACAGCCACGACCCGCAGGAGCTGCTACAGCTGGTACATAAGCTGTTCGGCGATCCGCGCAAGCATCCCGCGCCTGTCGACAGCTAAGCTGCGCGCTAGAGTCTCCCTTTACATCGCCGCTGGGCGCGCTTCCCGTGCGCTAAGCCGAATTGTCCGTACCAGCGGCTGCCGGCGATTGCTCGTCATTGATCTGCAGTCCCGCTTTGCGCAGTCCGTCAATCAGTTGCTCGACTTGCTCGGCGTCGTACCATTTGGCATACTCCTGCCGCGCCACGGAGGCGAAATCGGGACGCAGCGCCAGCAAATCCCGGAGCGCCTTCTGCGCTTCTTCTTTGCGGCCAAGCTTGCCCAGGGTTGCAGCGCGGGCGGCCTCCGCATGGAAATATCCCGGCAGGTTCACGCGTGCGGTTGCCTCAAGCGCTTCTTCGTACTTGCCCTGGCGATACGCGTTCGCCCATATGGCAACCTGGAACCAGCTGGGATAGTAAGGATTGAGCTTCATGGCCGATTCAACCATGGCGCAACCGCGATCCCATTCACCGGTGGTAGCCGTCAGCATACCCAGATAGGCGATGGCGGAACCGTCCAGAGGATTGAGCGCGAGGCACCGTTCCACGGTTGTGCGGAAAGCGACGGAGTCCTTGCGAAAGTAATAAACCGTGGCGAGGGCGTAATAGCAGAGCCCGTTGGTGGGGGCGAGATCGACGGCACGCTGTGCCGCCGCCAGAGCGCGATCCAGCGGATCGGGTCCGGCATTGTATCCCTGCGCAAACTCACCGCGGTAGATCATGGATAACATAGCCCAGCTGTCGGCGTGATCCGGAGCTTCGCGAACTGCGCGCTCCAGAATGCGCCGCACCACCGCATGCTCCTCGGGCCCGATGCGGCCGAAGTAGCTGAAGGTGCGGAGCACGGCTTCGTGCGGCGTAAGAGTATCTTCGCTCTTGCTGCGCAGCACTTCACTCATGCTGCGCGGCAGAACGCCGTACTGGTCGGCAACGGTGGCCACGATGCGGGGGACAAGATCATCCTGCAAATCGAAGATGGCGTCGGGAGTGAAAGCGCGCTCATACGTTTCCGCCCACAGGTGCGTTCCTGTAACCGTGTCGGCGAGCTGCACGGTCAGGCGAAGCTTGCTGCCCGCCTGCCGCAGGCTGCCTTCCATCACATAGCGCGCACCCAGTTCTTTGCCGATGGCGCGGACATCTCCCGATTCGCTGGAATACTTCGCTGTCGATCCGCGCGCAATCACTCGCAG
The DNA here is from genome assembly GCA_963834135.1 of uncultured Acidobacteriaceae bacterium. Taxonomy (GTDB): domain Bacteria; phylum Acidobacteriota; class Terriglobia; order Terriglobales; family Acidobacteriaceae; genus Bog-257. The sequence continues at coordinate 120,617 of CAWIAN010000004.1, forward strand.
GTACGAGAAGCGCGAAAGGCCGGTGGTGATTTCATCGGTCAAGCCTTCGGCGAGCGCCCTGAGATCACCACTGCCTATGTGCTTGAACGGCAGCACGGCCACCCAGAAGCCCTCGCTGGCCCTGGATTCTCCCGAGTCGCTTCGCGTCGGTACGGGACCGGGGGACAGGGGCCGAGACGGCGCAGCTTCGTCGCTGACATCGAGACCTGCTTTGCGCATGCCTTCGATCAGACGCTTGACGAGTTCAGGATCGTACCGCGACCGCCACGCGTCATTCACGATCCGGGGGGCCTGCGGATTCAGCTTGAGCAGTTCCTGCACCGCGTTGCCGGCTTCCTCCTGTTGTCCAAGTTGCCCGTAGATCGCCGCGAGCATGGTATGGCTCCAGAAAAAGTTCGGCAGGTTGATTTTGAGCGCGTAGCCCAGCGCGGCCTGGTAGTCGCCCTTGCGGTAGGCATTCATCGCAAGCGGAAACCAGTACCAGCCGGGATGATTCGGATTCAGCTGCAGAGCGCGCTCCACCAGTCCGCAGCCGCGCTCCCACTCCCCGGCATAGGCAATGAAGCTGCCCAGGTGAGCAACATTGCATCCGTCCAACGGATTGAGTGCGATTGCGCGGTCGGCCGCCGTTCGGAAAGCCGGCACCTCTTTTCGATGAAAGTGAGCGATGGCCAGGGCGTGGTAGCCGCGATGACCGGAGGGATCGAGTTCGACGGCGCGGCGTGCGGCTTGCAGCATGCGCTCCAAGGTATCGGGCTTCGGGTTAAATCCCGATTCGAACTCGTCTTTAATCGTAAGGGAAAGCAGCGCCCACGCGTAAGCATAGTTGGGGGAGACTTCGACGGCGCGCTCCAAGGCGCTCCGGGCTATGGCATGCTCTTCCGGAGAGAGGCGCTCGGCATAGCTGAAACAGCGCAACACCGCTTCGTAGGGGCTCAGCTGCTCGGGATTCTTGCTGCGGATGCTTTCGCCCATGGTGTGAGGCAAGATTCCATGGGCGTCAGCGACCGTGGAGACAATGCGAGGGACAAGTTCATCCTGCAATTCGAAAACGGTTTCCGGGTTGAAGGTGCGCTCGTAAGTCTCCGCCCACACATGCGAACCGGTGATGGCGTCGACCAACTGCACAGCGAGCCGCAACTTGCTGCCCGCGTGACGCAGGCTGGCTTCCATCACGTAGCGCGCCCCGAGTTCTCGGCCAATTGTGCGAACGTCGCCCGATTCGCTCGAATACTTCGCTGTCGAGCCGCGCGCAATCACGCGCAAATAGGAGAATCGAGACAGGCCGGTGACCACTTCCTCCGTCAGGCCCTCTGCGAACGCTCTGAGATCCTGGTTGCTACCGCTGTACTTGAACGGCAACACGGCCACCCAGAAACCTTCATTCGCTCTAGATTCTCCCGAGTCCGTTTGCGCCGGAATCACACCGGACAGGATCGCCGGCGAAGCTGTGGTGGCACTCTGCGGCACGTCGAGTCCGGCTCGACGAAGATCGCCGAGCATCTGCTCTACCATCTCCGGCTGCCACCAGATGTGGAGATCGCGACTTGCATCGGCGGCAAAGTTCGGACGGCTGGCCAGCAGGTTGCGCACGGCGCTGCGGGCTTGTTCCATCTGGCCAAGCTGGCTATAGATAGCGGCCAGCGCGATCTGCGCCGTCCACAGGCCCGACATGTTGATCCTCAGCGCGCACTGAAGAGCACGCTCGCCGTCGTGCTGACGGTAAGCGTTGAGGGCGAGCGGCAACCAGTACCATCCGGGATGATTGGGATTGAGTTGCGTTGCCCCTTCGCACAAGGCGCAACCGCGGTCCCAGTCGCCGGAGTACGCGAAATGTAGTCCGAGGAACGCGGTGGTGTATCCCTCCATGCGATTGAGCGCGAGTGCGCGTTCGGCCTCAATACGAAACGATCCAAACTCGTGGCGGAAGAAGTGCGCCGAAGCCAGCGCGGCGTGTGCCAGTTGGTTCGAAGGCGCGAGTTTCACCGCGCGCTGCGCTGCTTCCAGCGAACGGTCCATCGCATTGGGCCGTTCATTGTACCCGTGCGTGTATTCTGCGCGGTATAGCCAAGAAAGCATCGCCCAGCATTCGGCGCGATCGGGCGCCTGCTGCACCGCCTTCTCCAACGCCTTGATGCCCGCGGTGTGCTCCTCTTCGTTGACATGCTGATGAAATCCGAAGCTGCGCAGCAACGCTTCGTATGGCGTGAGCGACTCGGGATCGCGGTTGCGCAAGCTTTCGGTCATGCTGTGCGCCAAAATGCCCTGAGTGTCGCCGACGGTAGCGACGATGCGGGGAACGATATCGTCGAGGAGATCGAGCGTAGCTTCTGGAGTGAAGGTGCGGTCGTAAGTTTCCGCCCAAAGGCTGGCGCCCGAGCCGGCATCGATCAGCTGCACGGCAATTCGCACCTTGGCACCCGCCTGGCGCAGGCTGCCTTCCATCGTGTAGCGCGCACCCAGCTCCCTGCCGATGATGCGGACATCTCCCGACTCATTGGAGTATTTCGCGGTTGATGCAGGCGCGATCACACGCAGATAAGAGAAGCGAGACAAGCCGGTGACCACTTCCTCCGACAATCCTTCGGCGAGTCCCCTCAGATCCTGATTACCGCCGCTGTACTTGAAGGGCAACACCGCGACCCAGAAACCCTCGTCAGCGCGGTTGGCGCCGGAATCGGCAGCGGGCGTGGCTCGCACGGTTGATGTCGAAACATGAGTCGGGCGCGTGGTGGTTCGAGCCAGGTCGCGGAACTCGTTGCCGACGTCGCGCGCAGTCTGTACCCGATGTCGCGGCTCCTTCTCCAGGCAGCGGCGAATAATGCGCGCGATGTCGGACGACAATTCCGGGCGGAGCTCCGTGACTGCGGGCGGACTGTCGCGCAGGATCGATGAAATCAGCTCCGCGGATGAGTTGCCTTCAAAAGGCCGTCGCCCCGTCGCCATCTCATGCAGCATCACGCCGAAGGAGAAGATATCGGAGCGGTGGTCGAGCGGGCGGCCTGAAACCTGCTCCGGCGACATGTAGGCCGGGGTTCCCATCACCATCCCGGCCTGAGTGTAGCCGGCAGAGGCCATGGTGGCGCCGTTCGCCGTCTCGCCGCTCACGTCCTTGGCGAGCCCGAAGTCGAGAACCTTGACCCGCCCTTCATTCGTCACCATCACATTGGCGGGCTTGAGGTCGCGATGAACAATCCCTTTCTCGTGAGCCGCGGAGAGCGCCTCGGCAACCGCGCCGGCAATTTCGATGAGTCGGTCCGAAGGCAGACCATTGGCAGAGATCAGGCGGTCAAGCGGCTCACCCTCGATCAGCTCCATGGTGATGAAGTGAACGTTGTCGGATTCTTCGACTGAGTAGACAGTGACGACGTTGGGATGGTTGAGTGCCGCGACCGCGCGGGCCTCCCGCTGGAAGCGCGCGAGCCGGTCGAGGTCGTTGGCCATGGCAGGCGGCAGGACCTTAAGAGCTATCTCCCGCGCCAGCTTGGTGTCGGTCGCGCGGTATACCTCGCCCATTCCGCCGGCGCCAATTGCATTGCTGATTCGATAGTGCGCCAGCGTGCGACCAGCCAGACTGGTTTTTGCCGAGTCCTCCACTTATCAAATCTCCGTGCCTGAATCGGGATAGCGCCGATTCTATACCGAGCACTCGGAATTGCCTCCAATTTCCCCGCAGCCTTCGTATCGTCATGCAAGACGAGCGCGGGCCTTTTTCCTGGCTCTCGACTTCGGAAGGTGCGTTTCACGAAGTTCAGCCATGAATTTTGCCCTTACCTTCGGTCCGCCTTCGTCCAGAATCCGAGCCAGACCCCTCGGTTTGAAGGCCGGCAAATACGTGTGTCCCCATTCAACCATCTCCATCAGAAGAGGAAGCAGTCCGATGCCTCGTTCCGTAAGGCTGTAGATGGCTTTCTGCTTATGACTCGGGTCCTGGGACTTGACGATGATCCCTTGCTCGACAAGCTTTTGCAGGCGATCGGCCAAAATGTTCGAGGCAATGCCTTCCACCGACTGGGTCAGGAGCTCGCGAAAATGCCTGCGGTTCTGGAAGATGATGTCGCGGATGACCAGCAGGCTCCACTGGTCGCCAAGCATTTCGACCATCACGTTGATTACGCATCCCGACCTGTGATCTTTGCGCACTCTGTCTGTACTCCGGCTGAGCGTTGCTTACCCTGACGATTGTACAACCGGTTGCAAATGAGAATCGGTCCACTTGCAAAGGGCGGGACGCAGCGCGGCTTCCTGCGGACGCTGTAAACGCGTTCTGGAGTAAACCGGCATCAGCAGGCGACGGTTAATTCTGCAACGCTGGTATAACGGATCGAACCTTCGAGCCGTCGGTTTCCAAACCGGCGGCTCTTTTTGGTGCCCGCGCTCTTAAGGCCGAAGCTTCAACTCCGCGAGAGGTTCGTGCCATTGAACAACTCGATGCGAACGAGCTGTAGCGGTTTTTGAAGCTAGCGATAAATCGCCGTGGCGCAACTTATCTAGTCGGGTGTAAGTTTTCGCGGATAGCTGGTGTAGTGGCCTAATCTCGCCAGCTATCCTGTTTATGCTGGTAATCCCTTAATCTCCGGAGGTAAACTCCCCACCTACCAATCTTGAGGAGGTTTCCATGAGCTCGTCCAGGCCAAGGCCCTCTATCATCACTCGCCGCAGCGTTTGCAGTCTTGCGATCGGGACGGCGATATTCGCTCTCACATTTGCTTTAGCCGCTCAGGCGCAGACTTACACAGTCATTCACTACTTCAGCGGAGCCGACGGAAACTATCCTGACGGTCTGACGGTTGATCATGCTGGCAACCTGTATGGCGCGACCAATGCAGGCGGTCCGGATAAAGCTGGCGTGGTCTACAGGATGACGAACCGTGGCTCTGGATGGACGTTTGTCCTTCTTTATAATTTCAAGCTTTCGAACGGTAGCCATGACGGCGTGGAGCCGTGGGGCGTTGTTATTGGGCCCGGTGGCAGGCTGTATGGCACCACAGCGGGCGGCGGTCTTGGATATGGCACGGTCTTTAGCCTCTCGCCACCCGCGTCAAGCTGTGGCGCAACTCGATGTCCGTGGACTGAGACGCAACTTCACCTCTTCGCCGGCGCACCAGATGATGGCGCAGCTCCTTGGAACGCCGACCTCGTCTTCGATCAACGGGGCAACGTCTACGGAACGACAGTCGAGGGCGGGCCGGGAACATGCTCGGGCGGATGCGGTACCGTATACGAGCTTTCGGGGAATAACGGAGTTTGGAGTTCGTCGCTTTTGTATTCCTTCCAGGGTTCCAGCCCAGATGATTACGATCCCTTCGGCGGAGTCATATTCGATCCGGCCGGCAACCTGTATGGCACAGCGAGTTCTGGTGGCGACTACTTCGGAGGAACGGTTTACGAACTCACCCCTAATAACGGCTCGTGGTCAAAGAACACAATCTTCTCCTTTGACGACGGGTTCACCGGCGTGGAGTCCGATGCCTCCCTGCTCATCGACGCTAGCGGAGCACTCTACGGGACAACCCAGGCAGGAGGTCAAAACCAGAACGGCACGGTTTTCGAGCTGATACCCTCGAATGGCAATTGGAGCGGGAACATTCTGTACAACTTCAGCGCTCCCTTGGGCGACGCTGGGCAGGGACCCCAGACTCCCCTTACCCAAGATGCGGCAGGAAATCTTTATGGAACGACGTATGGCGCTGGAGCCTATGGCTACGGAAATGTATTCAAGTTAACTCCCGCGAATGGCTCATGGACCTATACCTCACTTCATGACTTTGACATGACCCAGGGAGCGTGGCCGCATAGCAAACTCGCGATCGATGCCCAAGGGAATATTTACGGGACCACTGTGGCCGGGGGCCCGGAGAACCCAGCTTGCGGCGGATCAGGTGCGAGCTGCGGCGTGGTATGGGAAATCACGCCGTAGTGGATTCCGCAGCCTGCTTGCCATTTCACTCACCATGCGCCAATCAGTAACAACGTCGCACGACGAGTCGTTGCATAACGACTGCGACAAATCAAAACAACTGGTTAAATACGTCAGGGTAGACAACTCGTCCTTTGACGTTCGAGAGAGAGCCTTTGATCAATTCCAGTCCCATGAAAGCTTCGTTGGCAGCAAACGGGTTTTCCAGCCGGGCGACAACAGAGTGCGCGAAGCCGAAACGTGGATAGTAGCTAGGATGCCCAACCACAATGACGGCACAGTAGTCGGCCTGGCTGCATGTCTCGATTCCTCGCACGACTAGCATCGAGCCGATTCCGCGGCCTTGATGAGAGGGAAGAACGGACATTGGGGCAATGGAGGCGATCTTCATTTGGCTTCCCTCGTCGGTCATAATCGTTACAGGGCTGAAAAGGACATGCCCAACTATCTGACTTGCGTCATCGGTTGCAACCAAGGAGGCGATGACAAGTCGGTCGTTTCGCAGCCGTTCGACCAGTGCGCCTTCAGGCGGCGAACCGAACGCAGCCAGGTTCACGCTCCTGATGGCTGCATGGTCGTCCGGCGTCTCGAGACGGATCAGCACGTCCCAATGATATGACGGGACAATGGATAGCGGTAAGTGGTGATAAATCGCCATATCACTCATTGACCGCTTTCGGGGTTTTGAGTGTAATGGCCTGATTTCGCCAACCCCATTGAAGACTTAAAGCTAAGATTCTTCTCCTCAAGCTGTTACACCGTAATCCAAAATTAAGGTGCGCTGCTGCTGCCAACTGATATTTTATTGTGTCCGAGTGGTAATAGGGGCATCGGCGATGACACTCCGGCACCCGATCGCAGATTCAACTTGCAACATCAACGTGTGGTTGAAAACAATTACCCTGACCGTTGCGATGACGTTCGTCATTGTCGCTGTCGCGTCGCTGCAGGCGCAAACCTTTCAGGTCCTGCACGCCTTCACCGGAGGTGCGGATGGCGAAGACCCAGTCACCGGTGTGACTCTGGGCGGTACCGGGACTCTCTACGGAACGGCGTACGAGGGAGGGACGTACCGGGACGGCGTGGTATTCAAGATAGTGCAGCGGGGTTCGGGTTGGACATTGAGCCCACTCTATGAATTCCAAGGCGGGAACGACGGATTTTATCCGATGGGTCAACTGGTGATTGGTCCGAACGGCGCACTCTATGGCACAACCGGGTTCGGCGGTGGTAGCAACGCCACCGGCACGGTTTTTGAGCTGCAGCCTCCACCCACAGTATGCAAAACAACAGTCTGTTATTGGACGGAGACGATCCTTCACTCCTTTCAGGGAGGACCCGATGATGGCGCGTACCCGTTCTACACGAAGCTGCTTTTCGATCAGGCTGGAAATATCTACAGCACGACGCAATTGGGAGGAGCTTATGGCCAAGGAAGCGTTTTCGAACTCTCACCATCGGGCGCGCACTGGACTATCAATCTCCTTCACAGCTTTAACAACAACAGGATCGACGGGTATGAGCCAACCGTCGGCGTGATCTTCGACGCAGCCGGAAATCTTTATGGCACGACGTCCGAGGGTGGAAACGCCGGCGGCGGAGGAACGGTGTTCGAGCTGTCGCTCTCCGGCGGGATGTGGACGGAACGCATCCTCTATAACTTCCCGCTCGATAATTTAGGTGGTATCGACGAGCCAAACGATCTAATCATGGATCAGTCCAGCAATCTCTACGGCTCCACTTCCCAGGGCACTCCCTCGGGCGGTGGGCGCGGCATTGGCAACGTTTTTAAACTGACGCGGTCGCCGGGAAGCTGGGCCTTCTCTACGCTCTACAACTTTTCCGACTATTGTTTTACCCAGTCCGTAAGCATGGACGCAACCGGCAATCTGTATGGAAACTGCAAGTTTGGCGGTCAATTCGGTGAAGGCATGGTCTTCGAATTAACAAATTCCGGAGGAGCGTGGACACTAAGGGATCTCCACGACTTTACTGGCGGCAGCGATGGGGGCATGCCCTACGGCGCAGTCGCCATTGACTCCAGCGGCAATCTCTACGGTACGACGTCAGCCTATGGCGATCCGAACTGCCGCTGCGGCACGGTCTGGGAGATCACACCATAGGTACGCTTCTTGGGCCTCGACGCTTCATCAATGATAAATCGCTATTGCACAAGTTGACGCGTTGAATTGCAGATGGGCCGCAGATCCCTCGCTTCGCTCGTGATGACAACCTTGCTGTTCCCGCCGACAGTTCTGTGTAAAGATGTCGAGCTCAATAAACATGGTGAGTTCACGCGAGCCTCAGCTTCGGCCTACAGTGCATGTCTCACAGCGCATGGCTCAGGGCCGAACCTTCGACGAAGGTTCCACGCGCGCGTCCTAAGTTTTAGCTGATAGCTGACAGCCGGGCGCTGACAGCTTATTGATACGTGACGCGCTTGTCGCCCTTCACTACGCGGCCGATCGTGTAGCCCTTTTCGCCGCAGCGCTCCAGAATGGTTTGCACCTTCTTGAACTTCTTGGCTGGAACCACCAGGATCATTCCGATGCCCATGTTGAAGGTGCGCAGCATCTCTTCCTGCGGAACGTTGCCGATCTTCTGCAGGTGCTCGAAGATCGGTAGAACCGGCCAGGAATTGATCTCGACGATTGCGCCCGTGCCTTTGGGAAGCACGCGCGGAAGGTTCTCAGTGATTCCGCCGCCGGTAATATGAGCCATTGCCGAGATCGCATCGCCTTCGATCATGCGCCGCATGATGGGCCAATAGCTCTTGTGCGGCTTCATCAGCTCAGTACCGACTTTGCCCTTGATCTCGTTCACGTAGGATTCAGGCGTGTAATTCGCGGTGTCGAAGAAGAGCTTGCGCGCCAGCGAATATCCGTTGGTGTGCAGTCCAGTGGATGCGAGTCCGACGAGGACGTCGCCGGGTTCGACCGACTTGCCAGTGATGATCTTGTCGCGGTCGACAACGCCCACGATGAAGCCAGCCAGATCGTATTCGCCGTCGGTATAGAAGCCGGGCATTTCGGCCGTCTCACCGCCGATCAGCGCGCAGCCATTGTGCTTGCAGGCCTCGGCAATTCCAGAGATGACTTTCTCGGCGACATCGGGCTGTAAACGGCCAGTTGCAAAGTAGTCCATGAAGAACATCGGCGTCGCGCCCTGCACTGCGATGTCGTTGACGCAGTGATTCACCAGGTCTGCGCCAACAGTGTGATGCAGGTTCATCTCGAAGGCGATCTTCAGCTTGGTGCCAACGCCATCGACGCTCGAGACCAGAACCGGATCCACGTACTTCTTCTTGTCGATAGCGAACAAGCCGCCGAAGCCGCCGATCTCGCTTAACACGCCCCGATTGAAGGTCTTATGCGCGAGATACTTGATGCGTTGCTTGGTGCGGTTGGCGCGCTCGATGTCGACACCGGAATCGGCGTAGGTGATGCTGCGGGCTTCAGAGGTCTGTTGTGCCAAGAGTAGAGGTCCAGTCCAGAGGGCGCATCGCCGCAGATTGTTTCGCGGAAGCCCTAATTGTACCATTGCGCCGCGAAAGCCTTGTGGGCCGCGCAGAGAGCGACACGCGGACGGAAACGCCGAGTCTCGCAGCGCGCTGAAGGCACAGCAAGTTGGCAGGCAGCCGAGAAAATGATTTTGCGGCTGACAATAGAAATGGAGCAGGAAATTCAAGCCTCCTGCCCCAGGTGAATGTTTCGGTAATGGTTGTGGCTTTAAGCCTGGTTTCGCTCGCTCCACGGATCGAGCACAACCTTGATGCAGGCCTGCTCTTTCTTCAGGAAGGTGCTGTAACCATCGGGCGCATCTTGTAGCGACAGCCGATGTGTGATGATCACGCTGGGATCGATATCGCCCTTTTGAATGTGGTCGAGCAGCTTCGGCATGTACTTGTGCATGTTCGTCTGTCCCATGCGGAAGGTCAGGCCTTTGCCGAATGCCGCGCCGAACGGGAAGTTGTCGAGGAAGCCGCCGTAAACTCCGGGAACCGAGACCACTCCGCCCTTGCGGCAGGCCTGAATGCATTGGCGCAGCGCGAAGGGCCGGTCGAAGCTGATGCCCATCATCTGTTTGGCGCGGTCGCTATACCAGTCGATGCCGTGTCCGCACGCCTCCATTCCGACCGCGTCGATACAGGCATCCGGACCGCGGCCTCCGGTTAATTCCTTGAGTGCCTCGATCAGATCTGGAGTTTGCGAGTAGTCGACGACATCGGCGCCGCCATCCTGAGCCAACCGCAGCCGTTCGGGAATGCGATCGATGCCGATGACTTTTCCCGCCCCCAGCATCTTCGCGCTACGGATTGCAAACTGTCCCACCGGTCCACAGCCCCAGACAGCGATGACTTCGCCACCTTTTATATTGCAGTTCTCCGCCGCCATGTAGCCGGTCGGAAAAATGTCGCTCAGGAAAAGAACCTGCTCGTCTTTCAGATCGCTTTCGATCTTGAGCGGTCCAACGTCTGCGAACGGTACGCGTGCGTATTGCGCCTGGCCCCCGGCGTAACCGCCGTACATGTGCGAGTAGCCGAAGAGGCCTGAACCCGAATATCCGTACAGCGCTTCGGCGATCTGCGCATTCGGATTGCTGTTGTCGCATAACGACCATAGTTGCTGCTTGCAGTAGAAACAATTGCCGCAAGCGATCGTAAAGGGCACGACGACGCGGTCGCCGACTTTGCGCTTCTTCACCTCAGAACCGACTTCAACAATCTCGCCCATGAACTCGTGGCCGAGAATGTCTCCTTGCTCCATCGTCGGAATGTAACCGTCATAAAGATGCAGATCGGAGCCACAGATGGCCGTTCGCGTGATCTTGACCACGCAATCCTGCGGATTGAGGATTACGGGATCGGGAACGGTTTCCACTCGCACATCATGTTTGCCAAACCAGCACAAAGCTTTCATCGCGCACCTCCGCCCTGAGTTCCCGTGAATTGCGGTTGCAATTTCGCCGGCTGCACTTGCTGCGGACCTTTGCGAACGCGTTGCGTCGCCTCAGGCTCTTTCAAGGAGTGCAGAGCTTTGATGGCCGAAGAGCGACGGCCCGACGGCTGTCCGACGACGGTAGGAATTTCTTTAGCTTCCATCAGCGCCTTGAAGCGGCGAAGATCTTCGCGCACCTGGAGTTCCGGTTCGCGGCCCAGCATCTTCGCAAATGCAACGCCCAGCTTCCCGGCAGGATTGTGATAGGTGAGAGCGACCGTCACTTCGGTTCCCGAACCGTTGGGCGCAGGCCGGAACTCGACTGATCCGCGATTGCTGATCGCAGAGCCTGGTAGCGAACGCCAGACGAGGTATTCGCCGGGACGTTCGTCGATCAACTCAGCGTCCCACTCGAGTGGAACACCCATTGGACCTTCGGCCACCCAATGCGAGTAGCGGCCGCCGCTGGCTTTCACGCTTCTCAAGTGCTTCATGAAGCGGGGCAGGTTTTCGAAGTTGTGCCAGAAATCATAAAGCTCTTGTTGGGGACGATCGATGGTAAATGTCTTCTGAACATGACTGGCTTTAGGAGAGTGACTGTTGCGCCGTACACCGGCGACTGCGCCAAACGCGCCGACTGCGGCCAAAGCCGCGCCGCCTAATGACTTGCGCGAGAGACCGTAGACGGCAAGTGCTCCTCCGCCCAGAACCGCTGCCCAAGGCTGGATAGATTGCACGCGCGAGTTGCGGGAACGAGCTCCGTTGGCTCGTGAAGACCTCAGATTCATTGGCTGCCTCGTTTTATTGAATTGCTTCTGGTGGGATGCGAGAGCCGAGGCAGGGTTTGCGCGTGAACGAAGGGAAGTGCGCAGCTACGCTGTTCATGGTTGCTGCAGGAATAAATCAGGGCCGAGTCTCTCCCCGGCCCAGATTCTTCCACTGCTCATTAGCCTGAAGGCCGCCTCGCCTGGACCATAGTAGAGGACCATTGCGGCAAGGCTGAAGGCGTGCCATTTCAAAGCAGCTTTTCGTCTATTCTGTCCGCGGCCCGTTACGCCGCGCAGAGTAAGTGATCTTCAGTCAGCTCGGCAGCTTCGCGGTCGGGTTGTGCGACGTGATTTTCAGCGATCGCCCGGTGCAGGGCAGACTCGCTGATCCAAACGCTTTTCAGCGGCACTCTGGGATTGTCGGTCTTGATCCACACGCGCGAGAGCTTGGGATAAGCAGCGGTGAGATTCTTGATGCGATCGGTGTACAGCATGGTTTGTTCCTCCTAGAGAGCGCAATAGAGTGCGCGGCTATGGAGGTGATCCTGAATGGGACAGGAGTCACTCGCCCGGGTTCACGTCAAACTCCGTGACCGGGCAAGCAATGCAGCGCTAGGCGAGCATGGCGAGGCGATACGCGGAGTCGAAAGTCAATGTCTCCCAGCTACTGGGAGGTTCAGATGAGTTTTCGCAATTCATAAATCGACCAACTAATGTGGCTCCTCTAGTTTAGACGCAATTGTTACAGATAGGTTCCAAGACCTGGGGGAGAAGTTTCAGATTTTCTCGTGCTGTGCGAGCTGAAGAGTGAGGCTCTTCGGCCTGAAGGCCGCCTCGCTTGACCATCTTAAAATTCAGCCGTGCCCTGACACGGCGTCGCGAGAGTTTTTCAGCAGCCTGTGAAGCCGTTGCCCCTGCAAAACTCCAGGACCAAATCCCTTGTGACCCGTGTCACGATTTTACGTGATGGTTGATTCCCACCCTTGCGGTGGAGAGGCATAGACTGAAGCTTCATCCCTAGTGAGGAATTATGACGACTGCTGCACCTGCTAAGCCTACTGGAAGCAATATGAAGGCTGATCCGTCTTCCGATGTGTATCGCTCTGAAAGTCATCCGCTGGACCCGTTGTTCATGCCCAAAAGCGTTGCCGTGATCGGCGCATCCGAGCGTCCCGGCAGCGTTGGCCGTTCCGTGCTGTGGAATCTGTTGAGCAGCCCGTTTGGCGGCACGGTTTTCCCGGTGAACTCCAAGCGCTCTAACGTGCTTGGCATCAAGGCCTATCCCAGTGTGAAAGATCTGCCGGAAAAAGTTGACCTGGTTGTGGTCACGACTCCGGCCGATACCGTTCCCGGGCTCATTCAGGAATCGGTGGACTTGGGTATACCGGCAGCGATCGTGATCTCCGCCGGCTTTAAGGAGTTTGGCGAACACGGCAAGGAACTCGAACGCCAGATTTCGCAGATTATTCGCGGCAAGATGCGGCTGATCGGTCCGAATTGCCTGGGCGTGATGAATCCGGTCCGCGGACTGAACGCGACCTTCGCTCACACGGTTGCGCGGCCAGGAAACGTCGCCTTCATCAGCCAGAGTGGCGCGCTCTGCACTGCGGTCCTCGATTGGAGCTTGCGCGAGAATGTAGGCTTCAGTGCATTTGTTTCGATCGGCTCGATGCTTGATGTGAACTGGGGCGATCTCGTCGATTACTTCGGCAACGATCCTCGAACGCACAGCATTGTCATCTATATGGAATCGATTGGCGATGCGCGCTCGTTCCTCTCGGCAGCGCGCGAGGTTTCGCTCACCAAACCCGTCATCGTCATTAAGGCCGGTCGCACCGCCGCTGCCGCCAAAGCTGCCGCTTCGCACACAGGAGCCCTCACCGGTAGCGATGAAGTACTCGATGCCGCCTTCCGCCGCACAGGCGTGCTGCGCGTCAACAGTATCGCCGACATCTTTTTCATGTCGGACGTGCTGGCCAAGCAGCCACGGCCGCGCGGTAATCGGCTTTGCATTCTGACCAATGCCGGCGGGCCGGGCGTGCTCGCCACCGACGCCCTGGTCGCAGGAGGCGGTGAACTGGCTGAGCTCTCCGCAGAAACGATGAAGGCCTTCGACGAGATTCTTCCGGCGCAGTGGAGCCACAATAATCCGGTCGACATCCTGGGCGATGCCGAGCCCGAGCGCTACGCCAAGTCGCTGGAGATCGCCGCAAAGGATCCGAGCATCGACGGCATGCTGGTTGTTCTCACGCCGCAGGAGATGACTAATCCCACGCTGATTGCGGAGAAGTTGAAGCCCTATGCCAAAGGTTTGGGCAAGCCTCTGCTGGCGAGCTGGATGGGCGGCGCTGAAGTAGCTGCCGGCGAGCAGATTCTCAATCAGGCGGGCATTCCGACATTCCAATTTCCCGACAGCGCGGTGCGCGCCTTCAATTACATGTGGCGCTATGCCTACAACCTGAAGGGAATCTATGAGACGCCGGCGATTCCGCAGAACGCCGACACGGCAGTGCAACGTGGCAACGCTGAACGCATCATCCGCGATGTGCGCAATTCTGGCCGCACCATCCTAACCGAATACGAATCCAAGCAGCTGCTGAAGTCGTACGGCATTCCGACGGTTGAGACGCGGGTCGCTGCCACCGAAGAAGAAGCGCTCAAGGCCGCTCAGGAAATCGGTTATCCCATCGTCCTCAAGCTGTATTCGTTGACTATCACGCACAAGACCGACGTTGGCGGTGTGCAGTTGAATCTGCGGGACGCCCATGCCGTGAAAGCAGCATTCCAGAACATTAAGCAGGCGGTGACCGAAAAAGTTGGCGCCGAGCATTTTCAGGGCGTCACGGTTCAGCCTATGGCGAAGCTCGATGGTTATGAACTGATCATCGGCAGCAGCCTGGATTCGCAGTTCGGCCCGGTGATCCTGTTCGGTACCGGCGGGCAACTGGTCGAAGTGTTCAAAGACCGCGCGCTCGCGCTGCCGCCTCTCAACTCAACTCTGGCGCTTCGCCTGATGGAGCAGACCAAGATCTTCACCGCTTTGAAGGGAGTGCGCGGCCGTAAGCCGGTCGATTTGAAGGCGCTGGACGAACTGCTGGTGCGGTTCAGCCAGCTGGTGGTCGAACAGCCGTGGATCAAAGAGATCGACATCAATCCGCTGCTGGCTTCTCCGGAAAGACTTCTTGCGCTGGATGCGCGTGTGGTTCTGCATGACGCGGACATGACGGAAGACAAGCTGCCGACTGCGGCGATTCGTCCTTACCCCATTCACCTGGTAGGCGACTGGAAGATGAAGGATGGCAAGCCGGTGACGATTCGTCCCATCCGTCCCGAAGATGAGCCTGCAATGATCGACTTCCACAAGAAATTATCGGAGCGCAGCGTCTATCTGCGGTACTTCCAGCCGCTGAAACTGACGCAGCGTACCGCGCACGAACGCCTCACGCGCACCTGCTTCATCGACTACGACCGCGAGATGGCTCTGGTCGCCGAATGTGAAGTGGACGGTGTGAAGGAAGTGCTCGCGGTTGGTCGCTTGAGTAAGCTGCACGGCCGGAACGAGGCTGAACTTGCGGCGGTCGCGATCGATGAAGCCCAGCATAAGGGACTCGGCAGCGAACTTTATCGCCGGCTGATCCAGGTGGCCCGTGACGAAAAGCTCAGCAAGCTCGTCTCCAACATGCTTCCGGACAATCGGGAGATGCGTGCGTTGTGTACCAAGCTTGGGTTCCAGATGTTCTCCAATCTGGAAGACAACATGCTTCGGGCAGAGCTCGAGCTGTAATTCATCCGGTTAGGGTCAGACCGATTTACACGTAACCGCAAAAACAAAGCGCGCTCCCATCGGGAACGCGCTTTTTCATTTGGAGCGGGAGCGATGCTATTTGATGATGTTTCCACCGAAGCGGAAGGTCGGCCCAACAGAGAAACGTACGCTGTTTTGACTGCTGCCCAGGACGTTGGTGAACATGCTGTAGTGCACGTAGTCAGCAGCGGTACGGATGCCGAAATGCTTGCTGATGTTAAAGTCCATGCCGCCGCCGAAGCCATAGAACACCACCGTGTCGGTCTTCTGGAAGCTGGGACCAGCCAACGTAAGGGCGACCTGTTGGGCGAACGGGTCTCCCGGATGCAGCGTTGCAACCTCATGCAGCGAGCCCAGAGCCGGCCTTATGAAAAAGGTCACCGGCTTGAAGTGCCGGATATTGAACTGCGGACCAGCGCTATAGGTGTAGGTAGTCGAACTCGTTGGCATTCTCAGCTGATATCCGGGTGGGAGCTGGCCAACTGACTGCAGGAACGCAATTTCTCCCGTCAGCGTCTGTTGCAACGTGGGGGTCAGCATGTTGGTCGTGATCACGTTGTCGCCAGTGAAGACGCTGAAATCGAAGCCGAGCGCCACCCAGCTCTTAACGTTCCAGCCGAATTCGCCGTTGAAACCGTTCTCGGTCAGATTGATGCTGGGAGTGCTGAAATATCCGTATCCGCCATAGACGTCGAATCGGTTGACGTAATCCTGTTGGGAGAAAGCTGTGAGGGAAGTCAAGAGTATAAAGAGCAGTACCACGATTGAGAGAGTCTTGGGCCGCATATAAAAAATCTCCTTGCCACTCGCCCTAGCTTCGGGAAGTCGGCCAAATTAGATCCGCGCCAGTCCCAGGAATGTGAGCCTCAAGGAAGGTCACGGCAAACTTCCAGAAATATGCGCTGCATTGAGTGTGCTCCCGCTACAGACGGCTAATCAGCACAAAACAGGAAATGTTTCCTCGATCAGTGCCAAATCGGAACAAACCTGCGTCAGACTAACAGTAGCGTTAATTTCGTTGCAACAATCAAACTCACAAGGCGTACGACTTCTGTCGTATTCGCTGAGAGTGTGCGGAGGAAGGATTAAAAGGCGAGCGAGATACGGAGTTCGGGCCCAAGGTTGGAAGCTCAGTGCGAAGAGGCTTGACCTTCTCTGCGAGCCGCGGCAAGGCGCTTAGCGATGATGGAGTAGGCGGAAGCGTTGAACGCCAGGCCAATATGAGTGCCAGCCACTTCGAAGTCGTTTTCCTCAATGCCTGTCACGCAATATCGCCAGTCGGCAATTCCATCGTTGCGGGTATAGATGGCGGTCTGCACTACGGACTTTGGCAGGTCGCGGCGTAACGAGGACAGAAAATCGCAGGTGCAGTGTCCCGTGTAGCAAGCAGGCAGCACTCCCGATCCGTGTTGTTCCAGGATATGCAGGCGAACTGCTTCCGCGGCTTTTAGCACAGTAGGATGCACGACCGTGCCGCGGAAGGGCGACGCCAGGCTTATCACGGAAGCAATGTCGTTGGGACGCTGGCCGGCCACTGCTCGCGCGATGATGCCGCCCAAACTGTGTCCAACGAGATGAATTCTCCTTCCGGTGTCCGCAAACGCTCTCTCGATGCTCTCGTTCAGGCGCTGTTGGATAAGCAGGTTGGGACACTCGGCGTTCAATCCGATGCCCGAAAAATAAGGCCGGTAACCGATCCGGCCCAGCCAGGAATGAAGCTGTGAAAGATACGCGTCTGTACCCAGAAAGCCCGGTACCAGCACGACGGCCGATCCGTCGCCGCGCGGAATCCCAAGGCCGTAGTAGACCGGAGAGGAATGCAGGAGTAGAAGGTCGGCCGCGAATAGCGCTTCCTTCCAGATGGTGATGTCCGCTTGCGCGATCTCCGGTTGAAACATGCCGGCGGGCGGTGGCGCCATAGACTAGTCCGTGCTCTCCCTGATCTGGTTCGTTGGGAGTTGCCCGCCCGGTCAAGGGCCGATGAGCGGCAGTCGGCGGCAGCTTCCGGGAAATTAGTGTATTTAGAGATGCTGCGGGTTGCCAAGGACGATTTTGGATTCTGGCAAAATCTCCAAAACGGCGGGCCGGGACGCCCCAATTTTTCCCGGGGAAGACATTGTTTGAAACGTTGTGAGGTCGTTAGCCGTATACGGAGCAGGGCCGAAAGGATGGCATGATGCGGAATCGACGATTGCTGTTGTTGGCGTTACTGGCGGTGTTGGCTTACTCCCTTATTCCGCGACGGCCTCTGATGTCTGTCTTGGCCAGGAGTTGGTTGCAGGATAACCGCCCGAAAGACGTCGCCACCAGTATGTCAGGCCACGCAATGGCGCACATGTACATGACATCGCTCGGACCAGTCCGGCCCGGCGACCAGCAGAAGGCAGACGCGATCGTGGCGGCCGCCAAGGCAGCCATGGTTCCCTATCAGGACTACCGGAAGGCGCTGGCTGACGGGTATGAGATCTTTCTCCCGAATATTCCGCAGCCTCAATACCACTTCACCAACCATGAACACGGCCTCGAGGCGCGTCGGGAGTTCGATCCATCGAAACCTACCTCGTTGCTTTACAAGAAGACGGATGACGGCTACAAGTTGGTCGGAGTGATGTACACAGACCGCGTCGACGCAAGTGAGGAAGAGTTGAACCAGCGGATTCCGCTAAGCGTTGCGCGCTGGCATCAACACATCAATTTTTGCAAAGCCCCGGCGGGAAAGAAGCTTGAGTATTTCGGCCCGCATGCGAAATTCGGTTTGCTGGGGTCCATCACCACCAGAGAAGCGTGTGAGGCAGAGGGCGGCGAGTTTTATCCTCACGTACTCGGGTGGATGGTGCACGTCTACCCGTACGAGACGGATCCAGGAAAAATCTGGTCAACCGAAGACGACGATCATGGCCACGACAACATGGATCACTCGACAATGGGTGGAATGAAGATGAATTGACGGGTGCCCCAGGTCTCGAACATCGCGAGACCCGGGACACCCAGATTTATTTCGCCGTAGATGAGAAAAGGACGTGCCGCCTTCAGACGGCACGTCCGGTTAAGGTGTTCATCAACTCCAGGTTTGGAAGTTAACGCCACCTGATGCTTCGATTCACTTAACTACGCAGTCGCCGTTTCCATCTTGATCGGCCGGCCAGCGCGCCGTCTGCCTTTACGCGCGGTTGGCTTCGCTGCCCGCTTGGGCTCCGGACGATGCATCACCGTATCGATCAGAGCCTTCTCCGCCGTTACGAAATTCTTAACGCCTTCCCGGGTGAGGTCTGGAATCGGAATAAACGGGAACGGCGCAATCATGTTCAGGGTCTTTCCGGCAGCGCGCATGCCCGCATTGGCCTGCTTGCCAGCGACGTCGATCAGCTTCTTCTGGGCATCGATGAATGCGTCAGTCGCTTCCTTAGCCAGTTCCGCCAACTCGGTCTGCTTGAACTTGCGGCCGGGCTCCCGGGCGCTGGTGGCCTTCGAGGTCTGCTCGGCAACCACGTCCAGGAACTTCTTCTGGGTATGGACAAAGGTCTCCATGCCTTCGCGCGCCATCTCGACCAGGCCTTCGGGGTCGAACACTTTTCCGGTTTTAACGGCGTTCAACCAGGTATTGGTCTGTTTGCTCGCCATCTTCAGGAAGTCCTGTTGCATATCGACAAAGGTATCGAAGCCTTGCTGTACCAGGTCGGTCATGGCGACGGCGGCGCTGTTGCCGGCCACCCGTTCTTTTACGCCGGTGGTCACGATTTCGTGCTCGCGCTGCGCCAGGCCGAGCAGGAGCTTCTGGCCTTCGATGAAATTGTTCATGACCTCGCCGGCCAGTTCGCTGGCGATGGCTGCCGGACAGAAGGCTGGATCGGCGAAACGGCTGCGGATCATTTTCATGGCATTGGCATTCTGAGTCATCGCCAGATCGACCAGGATTCTCTGGGTCGCAAAGAAGTTCTCAACTCCTTGCTGCACCCATCCCGACAGCAGCGAGACAAAGGACGAATCCCCATTGTGGACAGTAGAGGATTCCGACTTTCCATTTCTAGGCATGATAACCTCCGAAATTGCTGCAGTGCAGCATCAAGCTGAGAGTAGTATTCTCAATAGGGCATGTCAAGCTGTTTACAGAATCTTTTTGCACTGCAACAGAGGCTAGAAGTATGGACCGCGACCGCATCGTCATCAAGAAGTATGCAAACCGCAGACTCTACGACACTTCCAATAGCCGCTATATCAACCTGGAAGACATTGCCGCTCTGGTCCGAAATGGGAAAGACGTGCAGGTCGTAGATGCGAGCAGCGGCGAAGACATCACCCGCGTTACCCTGACGCAGATCATCGTCGAAGATGCCAAAGGCCAGCCCTCCGGCCTGCCCTTGGAGCTATTGCGCCAACTCATTGTGGCCTCGGACCGCGTCGGGCAGGAATTCATCATGTGGTATCTGAAGTCGGCGTTCGATGCCTATTCGAAAGCTCAGAGCTCGCTGCAAACGCGACTGAGCGAGATGCAATCGGCCGCGCTGTCACCGATTCAGATGGTGAAAAACTTCCTGCAAAGTCCCGCGCCGCAAAAGGGTAACGACAATAGCGAGGAATTGACGGAGCTGCGGCGCCGTTTGGCGGAACTGGAGGCGCAACAGAGGCGGTCCCCAACCAAGCCAAAGGCAAAAAAGAAGCGCGTCACTAAGAAACGATAGCGCAAGTGTTGAGTAAATACGCAGTGCGCGATGAAAGAAGCCGCTACCTGTGCATCATGTCTTGACAAAGACCCAGTGTGCAGTCCACGATGCGTGGGGCGCATACGATTTCTAGAGTGAAATAGCGGGAAGCGTCGCATTCGGCTTACCCGCCTACAATTTGTTTCGCTGGACCGTTTTACAGTCGGGACCGAACTTTCTCGCACGGCCAGTTACAAGGGGACGGATGGAGAAAGTTCTCGGCTTAGCCATGACGGGCGGCGGCGCCCGTGGGGCTTATCAGGCTGGTGTCCTTAAGCGACTCGGTGAGATCAAACGGGTCCAGAGCAGCGGTAATCCCTTTCCTATTATTGGCGGTGCTTCGGCGGGCGCGATTAACGGCTCAGCCCTGGCTATGGGAAGCGACGACTTCTCGCAGGCCACCGGTATCCTGGCAAATCTCTGGGCCAACCTGAAACCCTCAGACGTGTTCCGCTGCGACTTCGTTTCCCAAGCCCACAACTCCCTCGTCTGGATCCTCGACCTATCCTTCGGCGGCGCACTGGGCGGCGGCAATGCGCGGTCGCTGCTGGACGCTACTCCTTTGCGGCACTTCCTGAAGAAGCATCTCGACTGCTCGCGCATTCAGGACAACATCAAGCGCGGCAATCTATACGCGCTGGCGATTTCGGCAACGAACTACAACTCGGGCAAGAGCTATCTGTTTATTCAGGGACAGAAGGGTCACCCGATGTGGAACCGCAGCCGCCGGGTGACGCTTGCAACCAAGATCACAGTCGACCATGTCTGCGCTTCGGCGGCGATCCCGCTGGTTTTCCAGCCGGTGAAACTTGACACTGCCAAGGGCACGGCGTTCTTCGGTGACGGCTGTCTCCGATTACAGCAACCGCTAAGCCCGATTATTCGTTTAGGAGCGGAAAAGATTTTCGCTATCGGCGTTCGCTGCGAGACTCGCGAGCATCAGGAGGAAGCGTCGGATCAGAAGGACCCGTCCCTGGCGCAGGTGATGGGAGTGCTCTTCAACGTCATGTTCCTCGACCATCTGGCGACCGACGTTGAGCACCTGGAACGCCTCAACCAGCTAATGCGCAGTGGACATATCAAACAAACCGGGCTGGAAGGCTGCGAGGAAATGCGTCCTTTGACCGTGCTGCAGGTAACTCCTTCGTTGAATCTGACCGAGATTGCCGCCCAGCATCAGAAGGATATGCCGTACCTCATTCAATATTTTGTGAACAGCCTGGGACGCGATGCCGCGTCGTGTTCCGATCTGATGAGCTACCTGCTGTTCACGCCGAAATACACACGCGATCTTATCCAGTTGGGGTACCGCGACGCCTCCGAACGCATCGACGAGATCGAGGACTATTTATTCAGCAATGGAAACACCAATAAGACCGCGGGCTCGTCACGCAATGGCAAGTCGCGCGAAGCGGAGCTGGGTTCCCGGAGGAATGTCACAGCGCTGCGTTCATGATCACGCGGTCAATCGCGACCCGTTCCGAGACTGCGACTGCAAAAGCCCGCTAGCTGCCTTGACAATCCAACTCTCGCGGACGACGATGCGCTTAGGCATGGTGCGCCATGGTACAGACCGCCAATGTTGTGACCTTGAAGCCAAAGACCCTCCAGGCCTTTGAAGACTATATCCGCGATGCGGAAGAAGCGATGCAACCATCGTTAAGCGGACGCGGCGCGTTTCTGTGGTCGGATCAGAACTCCAATCGCTCACAGCAGGTGAAGCAGGGGCAGATTGCCGCTCAGCTCTGGGCCGGCGATTGGCCGGTGAAAATTCCCAATGGCCTCATCCACGACTGGGTGGGCGCGGCATTCGTTGCCGGCGTGACCGTGGATCAGGTGCTGGCGCTGCTGCAGAACTACGACAATCACAAAAACATCTACAAGCCCGAAGTGATGGACTCGAAGCTACTGAGCCACCAGGGCAACGACTTCAAAATTTTCCTCAGACTGTTGAAGAAGAAGATCATCACTGTCGTACTCGATACCGACCACGAGGTGCACTATTCGGCGGTCGATGATAAACGCTGGCTCTGTCGCTCCTACACTACCCGAATCGCTGAGGTCGAGGACGTGGGCACAGCAAAGGAGAGGGTACTGGAGCCCGATACCGGGTACGGTTTTCTATGGCGGTTGTATTCCTACTGGAGACTCGACGAGAAGAATGATGGAGTCACCATTGAGTGTCGCGCGATCTCGTTGACGCGCGACATACCGACCGGATTGGGTTGGATCATCGAACCGATTGTGCGCAACCTGCCACAGGAGTCACTGATTCACACTCTGGATGCGACGCGGCGGGCGTTGGTGGGGAACTAGAAATCTCGTCGCCAGCCTTCCAGCGCGAAAGCCTCGTGCCAGGGCACGGCTTTACAGGCTGCTGAAAACTTGGGTGTAGGGAGGGTTCGGGCAGTGCTGGCCTTCAGGCCAGCGTGCAAGCCGTCTCTTTATGATCCGGAACTTCACGGGTTGCTGAAGAAGTCTCGCAACGTCAGCTCTATGTCAGGGCACGGCTTCAGCCGCGCCGATAAGCCTTTATTGTTGACTTCCGCGAGGCGGACTTCAGTCCGACGAGCCATCCGTTTTCGGCTTTTTCAGCAGCCCTGTTCGGCCGACGACAAGTCTTTCGCGCCGTGTGAACAGCAGGCCCCTCCCCTTATGTACGGGCCACGATTACGCCCCAACGGCGAGCACCTTCTCCGTATCCACAAGAGGCGCGATGCTTGATGCGGTTACCGACTTAGGCGTCGCGGCTTCCCGCGCGTATGTTTCAATTTTCGCAGCTGTTATTTTTCTCTCGCGCTTAGGCTTAGGCGCGATCGGAATCTTTCCATTCGGCCGCACGCGCTTCGTTGCTGCCGTGACCGGAATCTCCGCGCTGGGTCGCTTGCGACGCGGTCGCTCCGGCGCCTTGGCCTCCAGCTTCGTTTCGGGCCTGGAGTTTTTTCCCGTCTTGCACAGCTCGGCAAAGCTGACCCTCACAAACTTCTCCAGGTTCTCCGGATCCGGCACTGCAGCCACGTCGCAAGTAAAACCGAAATACGCTGTGCCGTTATAGCTGAGGATCGCGCAGTTCACTCCCATCTCGCCGCCAATGGGAACATACGGATACCACGAGACCATCCTGCGTCCGAGCAGGTAAAGAGGCACCTGCGGTCCGGGTACGTTGGTGCAGATGATGTTGGCCAGGCTGAGCGGCAACTGACTGGCGACCGGACCGATTGCTGCCCAGATGGGAGTCGGGATGGTGGCGAACAAGCCACCGGCGAAACCGACGAACTCCGCAGCTCGCACGCGTTTCAGGAACTCCATACGCTCGCGCACGAACGTAAAGAGCTTTTGCGGATCGCGCACGTCGAGCGGAATCGTGACAGGCAGGAAATAAATCCGGTTGCCCAGTTCGCTGACACTGCCGTCGCCGCGAACGTTCACCGGAATCATGATGCGCACGGAACGCCCCTTGACCTTGACGCCACGCAACTCGGCGTAGCGCCGCAGCGCCGCTGCCATCACCGTCAGAATAATGTCGTTCACCGTTCCGCCGCGCTGTTGTCGTAGGACTTGGATCTCGGACATCGAGATTTCGGTCCAGCCAAATTTCTGCGGCCCATGACAAACAACGTTGAAGGGAAGTCTCTCGGCCGGGGCGGCCAGTTCGGGTACGGCGTCCATCAGGTTTGCCATTGGCTCGGAAGAGTTCGCGAACATCTGCTGCGCAATCGCCATCGCTTCGCCGTGCAGAGTGAGTGCACCTTTCACGGCCGAGGAGTACGACTTCAACAGGTGGTCGAGAAACTGAGCACCGGCATCGCGAATCGGCGGCGCGCCGATAGGCTCCGGCTTCTTGCGCGGTGGTGGCAGCGGAACCGGGCTCTGGTCCATCAGCACATTCATGATGCCGACGCCGGCGATTCCGTCGGCCAAACAGTGATGGATGCGCGCGATCATGGCGGTGCGATTGCCTTCCAGTCCGCGCACAATCGTCAGGTCCCACAGCGGCTTGCTGCGATCCAGATGCGTGCTGACGATCTGCGAGGTCAGCGCTTTCAGTTCACCCTCCGTACCTCGGCGCAGGGTTACCTGGCGGATGTGATCGCGAATGTCGAACTTGGGATCGAATTGCCAGGTCGGCAGACCAATGTTGAATGGCGGAAATACAACGTGCTGCCGGTAACGCGGGATCAACGGCAATTTCGACTCGACCAACTCACGCACTTTCTGAGCGGTGATGGAGCCCTCGAAAACGCTGACACATGCGATGCTGAGCGGCTGACCGGGGCGCTCGATGTAGAGGAACAGCGCATCTCCCCAGGAAAAAGAGTTATTGAGTTGGGAATCCGCCATGACAATCTCCGTGCAGAACCTGATCGGTGAGTGGAACCGATTGCGTCTCATGATGGCTGGTTTGTGACCACCAGTGCAGTGACGAACGACCATTTTGGGAGTGATTCCTGTTTCGGGAAGCAAAGTGAACTTCGTCGCTCTGTCCTCGTCGGCTCGCTTGTTTTGTGAGAACGTGGAATCGACGCAGCCGGGTAGGGAGAAGAGCCATGGGAGAGAACGCTCGCCAGTTCGATTTCGATTACATCGTCATTGGCTCTGGTTTTGGCGGCAGCGTCAGCGCCTTGCGGTTGAGCGAGAAAGGCTACCGCGTCGCGGTGATGGAGATGGGACGCCGCTGGACGCCGGAGAACCTGCCCAAAACAAGCTGGTCGCTGAATCGCTGGTTCTGGCGGCCCAGCCTGGCGCTACGCGGCTTCTTCAGCATGCGCTATTTCCGGCATGTGACGATCCTGCACGGCTGCGCGGTGGGCGGCGGCTCCATCACGTACGCCTGCACCATGCTTCGGCCTCCGGACAAAGTTTGGGACAACGGATCGTGGAAAGGTTTGGCGGACTGGAAGCGGGAGATGCCGCAACACTACGACACGGCATCGCGCATGCTGGGCGTGGCGGAGAACCGCATCCTGGGTCCGTCCGACAAGCTGTTGCAGCGGGTCTCCGATGATCTTGGAATTGGGAACACTTTTTATCGCACGAGTGTTGCGATCTTCCAATCGCCGGAAGGAGTGCCCGCCGGCACGACAGTTCCGGACCCGTATTTCGGCGGCGAAGGTCCCGAGCGTACCACCTGCAAAGGCTGCGGCGGCTGCATGATGGGTTGCCGTCACGGCGCCAAGAACACGCTGGACCTGAATTACCTGTATCTCGCCGAGAAGCTTGGGGCGAAAGTCTTCGCGGAAACCAGGGTGATCGATGTGTGTCCAATCGACGGCTTCGCCGGCTGCAGCGGGGGCTATGAAGTTCGCACGGTGGATTCGCTCGCCCGATTCAATCGTAATGCTCGACGCTTCACCTGCCGCGGCGTGGTGTTCTCAGCTTCATCGCTGGGAACGATGGAATTGCTATTTAGCCTGAAGGACCGAGGGTCGCTTCCCGCCATCAGCGAGCAACTCGGGCGGTATGTTCGCACGAACTCTGAGTCGCTTATCGGCGTGCGCGTGCCACGCTCGCCGGACGATCTCTCGAAAGGTGTTGCGATCGGCTCCGGTGTGTACATCGACGAACACACGCACATTGAAGCAGTGCGCTATCCCGATAAGTCGGACACGATGGGCATGCTGGCGACGATGCTGACCGGCGGCCGCCCAGGGCTGGGGCGGGTGGCACTCTGGCTAAAGAACGTTGTGGTTTCGCTGATCCGTCATCCTCTCCGCACCGTGCGGATTCTGCAACCGGTGAAGTGGGCGCGCGAGTCAGTGATCCTGCTCTGTATGCAGGCGTTGGAAGGCCACATCGACATGAAGTGGGAGCGGCACATCTATTGGCCGTTCCGCAAATTCCTGGTGAGTCGTGGTCAGAGGGTGCCGACCTTCATTCCCGCAGCCAATGAGTTCGCCGAGAAATTTGCGCGGATGGCTGGCGGCACTGCCATGAGCATGCTGCCGGAGATTCTCTTCGATGTTCCAGGCACAGCGCATTGCTTGGGCGGATGTGTAATTGCTGGCTCGCGCGATCAGGGAGTGATCGACTATCGCAATCGCGTCTTCGGCTACAAGAATATGTACGTGTGTGACGGTTCTGTTGTAGCCGCAAACCTCGGGGTCAATCCCAGCCTGACCATCACGGCCCTGGCAGAGCGTGCGATGAGCTACATTCCGCTGGCCTCAGACACGCAGTGGGATGACGCGGCAGAGGTTGCGCGGTAAACCTCTGCTCCGGGTTGTCATCCCGACAAGAGCGGAGGGACCTGCTTTATCCCGCAGCGGAAGAAAAGACCGTCGTCGGTTGAAGCCGACTGTGCACCGTGAAACAAACGGCTTAGACGCTGGCTGAAGGCCAGCACTACCCAACCTACGCTGCGAATCGAGCTTTCAGCTGCGAACGCGTCCTACCCCTGTAAAGTCGTCTGACGTGACTCCGAGTCCACCGCCGTATTAACCTTCCAAAGCACAAGTGGAGGCGTAATGAACAAGAGCTACGACGCTATCATTATCGGTACCGGGCAGGCCGGTCCTTTTCTCGCCATCAAGATGGCCGAAGCTGGTCGCAAAGTTGCAATCATCGAGCGGCACCTGTTCGGTGGCACTTGCGTCAACACCGGCTGCATCCCCACAAAGACTTTGGTTGCGAGCGCGCGCACGGCCTACGTGGCGCGGCGCGCAGCGGAATTCGGCGTCAACACCGGTGCGGTTTCCGTTGACATGAAGAAGGTCAAGGCGCGCAAGGACGAGATTCAGCGACCGTCGCAGGAGGGCGCGGAGAGTCGTCTGCGCGCGGAGGCGAACATCGACGTCTACAAGGGGCAGGCGCGCTTCGAGTCGTCGCATCAGGTTGCGGTTGGCGATGACCTCCTGAGCTCCGAGCAGATCTTCATCAATGTCGGCGGTCGTGCCGTCGAGCCTCCGATGCCGGGTCTCGATCAAATCACGTACTACAACAACTCTTCTATGATGGAGGTCGATTTTTTGCCCGAGCATCTGATCGTCGTCGGCGGCAGCTACATCGGGCTGGAGTTCGGTCAGATGTATCGGCGCTTCGGCAGCAAGGTGACGATCCTGCAGCGTGATGCGCGACTGGTTCCGAGGGAAGATGAAGATGTGTCCGCCGCGATTCGCGGCATCGTCGAGAAAGAAGGAATTACCGTCAGGACCAACGCGGCTTGTATCAGTTTCGAAAAGCGCGGTGACCGGATTCTTGCGGGAGTGGATTGTACGGCAGATCCCAAGCCGACGGAAGGCACTCACGTTTTGCTGGCCGTCGGACGCAGGCCTAACACCGACGATCTCGGACTGGATAAAGCCGGAATCGCGCATGATGAAAAGGGATACATCAAGGTCGATGACGAACTGAAGACGAACGTGCCCGGCGTTTGGGCGCTTGGCGATTGCAACGGGCACGGCGGGTTCACGCACACCGCATACAACGACTATGAGATTGTTGCGGCGAATCTGTTCGACAACGATCCGCGACGGCTGAGTGATCGCATTCCCGCGTACAACCTGTACATTGATCCGCCGCTGGGGCGCGTCGGTATGACCGAGACTCAGGTGCGCGCGTCAGGTCGCAAAGCGCTAATCGGGACATATCCTATGACTAGTGTTGGCCGCGCCAAGGAAAAGAGCGAGACCGATGGCTTCATGAAAGTATTAATCGACGCGGAGACCAAGCGAATCCTCGGCGCCTCGATTCTAGGCACGGGCGGCGACGAGGTGATTCATTCGATCCTTGATGTCATGTACGCCAAGGCTCCCTACACGGTGATCTCGCGAGCGATGCACATTCATCCCACGGTTTCAGAGTTGATTCCGACCATGCTGCAGGATTTGAAGCCGATGTGAAGCGGCGGTCCGAGGGTAGCCTAACGGGCTCCGGTCGGGATGACCACCAGAGAAGATGCCAGCTGCACGCCTGAAGAAATGCTCCACCCACAATCCTCGCCGTCCCATTTATCATCGTTGCGTGTCCATCGCTATTCAATGTCGTGCTCTGCGCAAGACCTATGACGACAAGGTCGAAGCCGTCCGTGGTTTGGATCTGACCATCGAGACCGGCGAGTGTTTTGGTCTGCTCGGTCCGAATGGCGCCGGCAAAACTACGACTATCGAGATTCTTGAAGGCCTGCTCGAGCCGACGTCGGGCGAGGTCGAGATTCTGGGCCGCACCTGGCAGGCGCACCAGCGCGAGTTGCGCGAAGACATTGGCATCTCGCTACAGGAGACGCGGCTCTCGGAAAAACTTACGGTGCGCGAGACGCTTCAGCTCTTCAGCAGCTTCTACAAACATCCCGTGCCGGTCGAAGCTGTGCTCGACGAGCTGTCGCTGCAAGAGAAAGCTGACAGCTGGGTGGGCAAGCTCTCCGGAGGGCAGAAGCAGCGCTTGGCGGTAGCGACCGCGCTGATCGCCAATCCTAAAGTTCTCTTTCTCGACGAGCCCACCACTGGTCTTGATCCGCAAAGCCGCCGGCAATTGTGGGACATCGTCCGTCAGTTTCAACAGCGCGACGGCACCGTGCTGCTGACCACTCACTACATGGACGAGGCCGAGCGACTGTGCGATCGCCTGGCGATCATCGATCACGGACAGATTATTGCCGCAGGCACACCGGCGGAGCTGATCGAGCGTCTCACGGGACATCACGTGGTGGAGTTCGCCGTCTCCGGTGGCACTGCGGACAACGGCCATGTGTGGAATGCGCTTCCTGGCGTGCAATCGGTTCGCACCGAGGACGGATTGTTCTCGCTGCAGGTGAACGAGCCGCATGAAACCATTCCGGCGCTGCTTGCCGAGGTACAGAAGCAGCGCGCGCAACTTATCCACCTCACTACACGGCAGGCAAGTCTGGAGGATGTCTTCGTGCAACTCACGGGCCGGCATCTGCGGGAGGATTGATGGCAACCGTCGAACGTCCACCGGTAAAGTCCCAGCAGGCGGCCATCACGAATGGACGCTGGGTCCCCTACGCACGCCTGCTGCAGATGCGCATGCTCGAGCTGTGGCGCGAGCCCGAGGTGGTGTTCTGGGTCTTCGTGTTTCCGTTGCTGCTGGCGCTGGGTCTGGGTATTGCGTTTCGTGACAAGCCGGCGGAGGTGACCCCGATTGCGGTTGTCGAAGGACCGAAGGCCCAGGATGTCATGGATATGCTGGAACGCTCTCCCGAGCACTCTGTGATTCATCCCGACCTGGTCAGTGCAACCGCGGCGTATGACGGCTTCCGCTTTGGCAAGTACTCGCTGGTGGTGAGTGTCGACGACAACGGCGTGCACTACCGTTACGATCCGGCGCGACCGGAGAGCGTGCTGGCGCGCGCGCAGGTAGATGATGCGATCGAGACCGCAGCCGGCCGCAAGAATCCGATTAATACTTCGGCGGCCGCATCGAGCGAGCCGGGAGCTCGTTACATCGACTTTCTGATCCCTGGCCTGCTGGGCATGAACCTGATGAACTCAGGCATGTGGGGCATTGGATTCGCGCTGGTGGACATGCGGCAGCGCAAGCTGCTCAAGCGCTTTATCGCGACCCCAATGCGGCGCACGGATTTTCTGATGGCGCTGGCCAGCAGCCGGCTGGTGCTGATGCTGATCGAAGTTGGATTGCTGCTGGCGTTTGGAGCGCTGTTCTTTCATGTCCGCGTCGAGGGCTCTTTGCTGGCGATTCTTCTGCTGGGGGCGCTGGGAGCAATTTCGTTTGGCGGTATCGGCCTGCTGACGGCCAGTCGCGCGCAGAAGATCGAGAGCGTGAGCGGCCTGATCAACCTGGTGATGATGCCGATGTGGATTCTTTCCGGCGTGTTCTTCTCGTATGAGCGCTTCCCGAAGATTTTCCTGCCAGCGATTCGCGCGTTGCCCCTCACGGCGCTCAACGATGCGTTGCGAGCGATCATTCTTCAGGGCGCGCCGCTGAGTTCGCAGCTGAGTCGCATTGCTGTGCTGCTGGTGTGGGGAGGAGTCTCGTTCGCGCTGGCGCTGCGCTGGTTCCGGTGGAGCTGACCTTCCGAATTCTTCCTTGGGTTGTCATCTTGAGCGCAACAGCGGCGCTGCTCCGCTCAGGGTGACACTCCTTAGCAGGTTAACGTTCAGGATGACACCAATGGAGCAGGCGCTCCGCCCCTGTGATCTTGCTCACCAATCTCTTCTGGCCCGCCTTGCTACAATCCCGGCATGAGCTCCTCCGGCCTTGAGCGCGTGCGGCAACACCTCCGGTTGTACGAGCATCCGCTGGTGGAATTCAGCGCGCTCGATAAGGACGAACAGATTGAGGTGGCCATACGTCCCCGCTTTACCGAGCCGCAGGTGCACACGTACTTCTTCGACGTGCATCCGCGCGATCTCGACGACCCACAATTCGAGTGGATGCTGCAACGCCACATCTTCGACGGCCTGCAGGATTACATGATCGAGATGTTCGTTCGCACTCCCCAGCATCTGAAGCAAAATCAACAAAGGGAGCGCGAGGGCAAGCTGTGAGCGAGCAGTCCGCGCCAACTTTGCGCGAACGCATCGCGGGGGAAATCCGTCGCTGCGGACCCATCCCGTTCTCCCGCTACATGGAGCTTTGTCTCTACGAGCCCGAGCTTGGCTACTACTCGCGGCCACGCGAGAAGTTCGGTAAGGCGGGCGATTTCTATACCTCAAGCGACGTGCATGCGGTGTTCGGGCGCTTGCTGGCGCGGCAATTCGAAGAGATGTGGCGCACGCTGGATTCGCCGTCGCGACTCGATCTAATCGAACTCGGGCCGGGACGAGGGTTGTTTGCCCGCGATGTATTGGACTGGTCGGCGAAACAGTTTCCCGAGTTTGCCCGCTCGCTCCGCTATTCGCTGGTAGAGCGATCGGGGGAGTTGCAAAAGAGGCTGCAGGAGCGGCTGGGAGAACATATTGCGGCAGCTAAGTGTGCGATCTTCGGCTCGTTGGAGGAAGCGGCAGCCTCGGCCGGCGAGAACGTCATCGTCTTCGGTAATGAGTTTTTCGATGCGCTTCCGGTCGAAGTCATTGATCACCGCGGTTCGGTGCGAGTTCACGTTGATGGTGGAAGGTTTGTTGAAGCGTTTGCCATGCCGTCAGCCGCGGAAGAAGAATTTCTCGACCGATACGGCGTTCACCCCGAAGCGGGCGAACGTGTCGAAGCGCCGTTGCTTTCACTGGAATGGATGGACCGCATAGCGGCCGTCTTTGCTCAACGCCGTGGGTTCGCGATCTTCATCGATTACGGCTATACGCGTGAAGAACAGCTCGCCGGGCGGTATCGCGACACCATCATGACCTATCGCCAGCACGTGGCTTCTCCGTCACCGTATGAAGCGCCGGGCGAGCAGGACATTACCGCCCACGTGAATTTCACGGCACTCCGGGCACGCGGTGTCGAGCAGGGGATCGATGATCTGGCTCTGCTCACGCAGTCGCAGTTTCTGATGGGCATCGGCGAAGCGACTGAATTTGCCGATGCATTTCAGGATTGCCGCCTTCCGCAGGAGCGGGCCAAGGTCGCATTACAGCTCAAGCATCTGATCTCACCGGCCGGGATGGGCGAGACGTTTCAGGTTTTGTTGATGTCTCACGATGTGGCAAAAGCGGCGGCGTCAACTTTAAGTGGGCTGAAGTTGGCGCGTTGAAGGGTGCCGCCGCTGACGGGGCTCGCGCCAATTTAGACCGCACACCCGGGGATTGCGCCCCGGGCCCACATCAAGGCCGCCGCTGCGCGGATGACACCCCAGTTCGACTAAACTCCGCCACTACATTCCTGGTTTGTCGGTGTTGGTATCAGAAGGCTGATAAGGCTTCTGCAAATACTGGCGCGCGATGTCTAGCGCATTCTGCGTGTTGTCGTTGGTCTGCAGTGCTTGACGGTATTCGTTGGTTGCGCGTTCGCGCTGGCCGGTCAGGTCGAAGATCATGCCCAGCTGGATGTGACTCCAAACCTCGGTCCAGCGCGGTTCGCCGTCGCCATTCAGGGCCTCGCGATACGCGTTTGCCGCCGATTGATAATTGTGTTGCAGGAAGAAAACTTCGGCGATGCGGTAGTGCGCCAGCGAGCTGTTGCGATTGATGTCCAGCGCCTTCTGGTATTCCTTGAGCGCTTCCGTCAGGTCGCCCTGCTCCACATCCTGCTGCCCGCGCATGATCGAGGTCCGCACTTGCAGGTCCTGCGAGTTCTGGAGCACCTGGCTGTTCGGGTCGATGGTTATACGGCGCGGTTTGCCGAAGGTCTCCACAACGTACGCGGAGTTCGTCCCTTCGACTTCGATGCGCTTGGTCTCAGTCTTACCGTCGGTGTCGACACGTAGCTCAACCGGCATGCGGAACAGGTCCATATCCTGTGAGATCTCGCCCACCACGCGGAATCCCTTCTGCGTACGGTACACCGTGTACTTATTTTTGAACTCGGGCGCTCCTGTGGAATTGAGCCACTGGGTGAAGAACCAGGTCAGCTGCTGGCCGGAGACCTGTTCGGCGACGGCACGAAAATCATTGATGGTTACGGGTTTCCCTGAGTACTGCGCGACGAACGTCCGCATGGTTTTGTCGAACGCCTCATCGCCAATGACCCAGTGCAACATCTCCAGGATCATGCCGCCCTTGTCGGTGACCAGTGATTGGAACTCCGGCGAAAAGGTGTCCAGGTGGCTAATATCAGCCAGCGGCACGGAGACATAGGCCAGCGCGCCCACCGACATGTCCTTGGTCACTTCCTCGAATCCGGCTTCTCCGGCGACGTGCTGAACATACAGCGCTTCGGAGTAGCGGGCCGCGCCATCATTCAGCCACCAGTCATTCTTGGTCGCAGGACTCACCATCGTTCCGAACCACTGATGTCCGATGGTATTAGCGAGCAGGCGGTAATTACCCTTTGCGTTGAAATTGTGTCCGGCTATGGCGGCGATCTCAGGCGCCCAGGCGGAAGGCAGGGTGTCGTTCGGCAGTTCAACCACGCTCAGGTTCTGATTAAACGGCGGTCCATACAGCGTGGTGAAAAAGAAAAATTCCTTCGTCGCTGTGTCGGCGTACTGTGTCGCAAACTGTTTATGTTCCGGCGTGGTGTAAACGTTGATGTTCAGTCCGCCTTCACTGCTCTTGGTCTGAACAAACTTGCCAATGATGAGGGTGCCCGGAAAGCTGGCGTGATCGGTATACGTAAAGGTGGTTGTCTGTCCACCCGCGGGAGTTGCCAGGCGAGTGAGCGAGCCCTTGTGTGCAGTTCCTCCTTCGGCAACTTCAGCGCCAGGCGCGGCGCTCGACTTGCCGCTGCCCAGGACGGTGTATCCCGGCGGCACACTGACGCTGATGGTGGAAGTGAAACGATCGATTCCGTAGCCGACCATGGGAAACCAACGTCCGGCGTACAGAAGATAGGTGATGGGATCGCCAATGTAGGCAACCTTCAAACCCTGTACCGGGCTATCGTCGGCGGACTGGATTGCGCCCTCATACTCGAAGATCAGTGTGTCGGAACTGCCCTTGGAAAGCGTGCTGGGGAGCGATACGCGAATAGTCGAATCCTGGCTGACGCGCTCGACCGACAGCGACTGGCCGTTGGCGTCGATCACGCGAGTGGGGCGCAGCGCGTTATGCAGCTCGAAGATCGCAATGTTGACGTCGTCCAGTGCAGTGAATTTGACCCGAGCCTGGGCCTTCAGCTCGTGGGTTTGCGGCGTAACGGCGACGTGGATGATGTAGTCATCAACCTGGAGGCGCGGCTTCTCCGCCGCGAAACAGACGGAGGCCAGAGCCAAGATAGCCCAGGCTGCAACGCGTCCGAAGGAACGTGCCGTTCTCTGCATTAGGAAAGAGCTCCTGCTCTGCTGCTCACTATAAATGATGGAAAATCTAAGTGGAAAGATGCGTTAGCTTCGGGGACGAGGCTCGCCTTCACTGGCATTTTCCCACTATGGAAAGTACGGCGCGAGCAGCGCGTTCGGATGCGCTCCCGCCGGAATCATTGGCCGCGAGCCGCTGCCGTACTTCCTGGAAGTCGTGGATCATGGTTGTGCGTGCCTCGCCGTCGGGAATCAGGCGGCGTAATTCGGTCGAGACTCGCTGAGGCGTGAAGTCGGCCTGTACGAGCTCGGGGACCACATCCCGCTCCGCGATCAGGTTGACCATCGCGAAACGGTCCACCTTTACTAGACGGCGGCCCACGCTCCAGGTGAGCGGCGCAACCTGATAAACCATGGCGAAAGGTGTGCCAATCAGCGAAGCCTCCAGGGTCGAGGTACCGCTGGCCACGGCCGCAACCCGGGCGTGCAACAACGTGGCGCGGGCGTCGCGCGTCAAAGTGATCGGCGGTCCGGAATAATCGGCCATGAGAGACGCCACCCACGCAGGGTCGAGCGTCGAGGCGATCGGCATTATGTAAACGTAGTCCGGGCCAAGAAGTTGCGCCGCCTCAAGCAAGACCGGCAGAATGCGCGAAACCTCGCCACGACGGCTGCCAGGCAGCAAGGCGATCCACTGGCGGTGCGATTCGATATCGTATTCGCCGGCAAACTCGGCGCGAGTCACGCTTGGTGCCGGCAGGTCCGCCAGCGGATGTCCTACAAACTTCGCATTGATGCCGCGCTTGCGATAGAACTTTTCTTCGAACGGAAAGATGACGAGCATCTCACGGACGTATTTACGAACCCGTTCGATGCGGCGCTGCTTCCATGCCCACAACTGAGGGCTAACGTAATAAATGACAGGCACCTTGAGTTTGTGAAGTTCTCGCGCCAGACGCAGGTTGAAGTCGGGGAAGTCAATGAGCACCGCGGCGTCGGGACGGCGATCGCGAGCTTCAGCAACCACCTCGCGGAAGCGGCGATAGATGCGGGGAATGTGCTTGACCACTTCGACAATGCCGACTTCGGCGATCTCGCGCGCGTCGGCCAGCAACTCGCATCCGGCTTCGCGCATGCGGTCTCCACCAACCCCGAAGAACTGGATCTCCGACTGGGAGGGACATTGGGAAAGTTGGCAGCGGAGCGCCCGCATCAGCTCTGCGCCATAGAATTCGCCTGAGGCCTCTCCCGCCGAGATGAGAATTCGCACCTTGGAATTATGACAGGTTGGACGGGTGCTCCATGATCAGCTTGCCGATGCCCCAGGTTCGCGCCCGGCCTTCAGGCGCTAACCTGGGCGATCAGGTCAGGGCAGCGGTCCTTCGACTTCGCAGCGCAAAAAGCGCGCTGCTCCGCTCAGGAGGACACTTCAGCTTTAAGGTGGGTCACCGCAAATCTGCGAAGATGAGAGCGCTGCTTGAGGTTATGGATGTAGCGATCGCATGTGAAATGGAATCTGCACCACGGCCTCGACGGCGACGGGCTCGCCGTTCTTCGTGCCGGGCCGGAAGTGCCAGTGAGAGAGCGCGCGAATGCAATTTTGATCGAGCCTATCGTCCAGGCTGTTCAGCACGCGAATACCATTCACCGAACCGTCCGTGCCAATAACTGCGTATAGCGTAACCGTGCCCTCGACGTGATCGCGCAGAACGTCAGCCGGATAAGCCGGATCCATCTTCGATAGAGCCACCGGCGCTGTAAGGGGAATTTTGTCATCACCCTGCTTCAGCTCTGCGAAGCGAATGATCCAGCTTCCGGAGGCAGACGTCAGGTTCGGCATGTTCATGATCAGCGAGTAATAGCGCTTGCTGCCGAACACGCGTTGCTCGATGCTCTTGTCGGGGTCGGCATCAGGATCGGCGGCCGGCGGCGGCGCGGAAGGCTGACGATACGTCGGCAGCGAGGGCTTCATGGCTTCGGCAAAAATCCGCTTTTGCGCGTCGGAATTGGCATTGCCACCGCCAGAACCTTTTCCGGGATTACCGTTCGGCGTGCCCGCTACCGTCGAGGTCGTCGCCCCCGGTGGAGGAGCACCCACTACGATTCCTGCTGGCGCGTTGCCGCTGCCATGGCCTCCGCCCTGGTTCGCTGTGCCCGTACCTGTCACGTTGGGAGTACCCGGCGCGTCGGCTTTGCCGTTGGGTGATGCGTGGAACTCGCCACTCCGATTGCCGGCGGGCTGGGTAACGGGCCCGCGAACATCGGGATTCAGACTGAGCGCGATGATCTGGCCCTGGCCTTGCGATGTGCCGAGGCCCTGCGTGCTGGGCGAAGGAGGAATGCTGTTCGCTGCTGCTGTTGCTGGTGCTGATTTACCCGGCGCGCCTCCACTGTCGGCTGCTCCGCTCGAACGCTGTGGCTCTACGGACAGCTTGGGGGCGGCAACCTGTGGCTGCAACTCCGCCATATTCAGCTCGCCCGGTTTGAGCCGCAGTTGATCCGGAGACAAGGTGGGCTGGACTACAGCGGCCTGAGGCAGTGGCGGCAGCTTCAGATTATCTTTCACATGCGATATGTCCGCCGTTGGCGCAACCACCGTGGGATCCGAAAGCGATGGCA
The DNA here is from genome assembly GCA_963834135.1 of uncultured Acidobacteriaceae bacterium. Classification (GTDB taxonomy): domain Bacteria; phylum Acidobacteriota; class Terriglobia; order Terriglobales; family Acidobacteriaceae; genus Bog-257. Next base: position 157,115 of record CAWIAN010000004.1, read on the forward strand.
CCTTCAGATTGTTCTTCAAATGCGAAACGTCCGCCGCCGGAGCTACGACTTCCGGCGTAAACTGCGGAACCGTCAACTGCGACACCGAGCGCGCCGAGGCAGCGATAGGCTGCGTCGCGGGAACGGGAGTCCAAGCCACGATGTTCGGCATGGGAACATCATGGTTGAGCTTGATCTTGGGTGGCGTGACGATGGTCTGATGCGAGTTGTCCGGATTCGCGGGAACCGAGAGAATCTCCTGCTTCGCCAGCTGGGGAGCGCCTTTGCGCGGCTTCATCTGCTGTTTCTCGGCGGTGTTCATAGGCGGCAGATAGTCACTAAGCGGGACGTACTCGATGTGAGCGTTCTCAAGCGGCGAACGCAATTGCGGGCGATTGAAGAACGGCAACGTGCAGACGAGATATACGGCGATGACGAATGCTATGTGTCCGCCATACGATTCGAGGAAGCGAACGGGCGCGATGCCGGTCTTGATGAAGTAATCGGGTCGAAGCTCGGCGGGCTTAGCGGTGGTCTCGACTGGCGGAGGTTCGCGGCGGAAGAGCAGATCGCCAAGATTGCGAAAAAAAACTCGATGCCGAGGCTCAAGCTCACGGAGCAGTACCGGAGAGTCAGCTTGCGCAGCTTCTTGCTGGGTCCTGGCTGCCGTTACTTCCGACATCATCCTCTCGATGGGGCGCGTGTAAACGGATTATAGCGGAAAACAGCGGCCTGGAGCGGGTAGAACACAGCTGCCCAGATACTTCTTCGCAATTAGCGGCCGTCGTGCCATGATGCTGGATAACAGAAAAATCGTTGGGGTATTATGCGCAAACAAATCCTTGCCATACTTGCGGTGACGGGCTGCATGATTCTGTACGTCGCCTGCTGCTCCATCGTGATGGCAGCTCAGGAAGCGGCCAGCCCGGCTACCGCGGCCAACGATGTCTCCGGTACCTACACCTTTCTGCGTGAAGGTGAGTTCGTCCAACTCACCGTGGACGACGGCAAGCTTTCCGGCTACATCTCCCGTTTCGGCAACACAGAAAGTGACAAAGGACAGTTCATCGATCAATTCTTCGACAAGACTTCCCTGGTGGGAGACCGCCTCACCTTTAATACGAAGACCGTGCACGGCATCTGGTACGCCTTCAACGGCAGAGTGTCGATTACTCCGGGCAAGCCGCCCGACAGCGAAGGCTACAGAGTCATGAAGGGCACGCTGGTGCAGCACGCGACCGACGAAAAAGGCGCGGACAAACCCATGCAGCGCCAGGTGGAATTCAAGTCGTTTCCCTCGGACATGGGAAAGCAGTGAAGAAGGGGATAGTGGATAGTTAAAGGCAGGCCGGGGATCGATCGTCTTACTCTGTTTGCTCCTAGCTAACGCTGTCGTCCCAAATATTTCTTTTGTTATCGAACCACGATCCACGATCAACTGCCTTATTGCACCGTATGGCTCTCGGTGGAATCGCTGACCAGTTTGGATTCCAGGTAAGCGACGTGGCCATCTTCCATTTGCGCCAGCTCTTTGAACATCTGGTTCAGAGGGCCCGGCGCAGTCTGCTCGACCAGGCGTTCGTAGAATCGTTGCGCGCTGATCTCAGCCACCACAGCCACCTGTAAAGCCCGATCGCGAGCGCTAAAATCGCTGGCACTATTGAAGACATCGCCACTATCGAGATTTGGGACCTCGACTAGTTCAATCAGTTCCTGCTCGGTGAGCTTCTTATCTAAAGGACCAAACGTCTGCACATACTTTTCTTCCAGCAGCGAACGGTGACCCTGTTCCTCGACCGCCATCTCCCAAAAGACGGAAGCGATTTCCAGCGACTCCTCGTCGCCGAACTGGGTGAACATCTCGGCAAAGCGATGGTAGACATCGGCGTTGCGCTGCTCGATGGAAATGGCGACTTGCAGGGCTTCGGCGGGAGTAAGAGAAGAAAAGCTGCGCGGCATCGGCTCTCCCAACGGATCAGATTGCGAGCAATTCTACGCCGGCCGGAAGCGAAGTTCATAACGCGAGAATGCAGCCTACTCATATTTGCCGTTCCAAAACAGGAAGCAGGTGCCGAAATGGAGATGGTGATTGTCTACGGATCAAACTTTCTGCTTGGCGCGATCTGCTTCGATCTTCGCAATGGTGCGTTTGAGCCAGTGCTTCACGTTCTCGCGCAACTCTTCCTCCGTCTGGCTTCCGGAGGCGACGGTAGCGCCCTGACGGTTCAGCGGAATGTGATGGCAGGGAACGTCGTCCGTGCGGTATTCCTCAGGAACGAAGTCATAAAGCAGGCACTCGTGGCAGGCATGGGGACGCGTCGGATCTCCATGATTGGGGCAGGTAAGCGAATCCTGGAAGATGGAAGCGGGTCCCCAGGGGGTGCTGTACCAGTTGCCGTAGCCACCCTGTTCGAGGAAATTCAGCTCATAACGAAGGACTTCCAGCACGTCGCGCTTGTCTTCCGACATAATCAACTCCCTGTCAGGCGCCCCTGTGGCTACCCATCCCTGCCTCCATTGTGTCTGAGGATGCACAGGCAGGCTGTGACGCACCTCACTTCAGGAAGTGACAGGCGTCCGCCGGGAAATCCCGCCCTGGCGATGAATAATTTGTCACACGCACCGTGATCAGGTCACATCGCCGTGTGACAACGTCTGGCAAGCTATAGCAGTCGATTCGGGAGGACGTACGAAGATTGCTGATTGCTGATTGCTAACTTTCCTTCCCCTTCTTCTTGATCTCAATATTCAATCGCTTGATCTTTTGATTCAGGGTAGAGAGCGGGATGTGGAAGCGCTCGGCGGCGTCGGTCTGGTTCCAGCCGCACTTTTCCAGCATGTCGGTAATCACGCGGCGCTCGCAGTCTTCGATGATTTCGAAGAGCGAAGCGTCGGGACGGTGCTCCAGGATCGGGAAGTTCGAGCCGCGGCCAATCACGTTTTCGGGAAGCAGATCGGGGGTGAGGTTCGCTCCCGTCGATAGCACGACGGCGCGCTCCATCACGTTTTCCAGTTCGCGAACATTGCCCGCCCACTCATAATCCATGAGCGGGCGCAAAGCCTCGGGCGTGACCCGCAGCGGAGCCCGCTCATTCTCCTTCGCATACTTCTGGATGAAGAATTCCACGAGCAGAGGAATGTCGTTCTTGCGCTGACGCAGCGGCGGGAGGTCGACGGTAATGACGTTCAGACGATAGAACAGGTCCTCGCGGAACTTGCCCTCTTTCACCGCCTGCCGCAGATCGACGTTGGTGGCGGCGATGATACGCACATCGACCTGGATTTCATTGATGCCGCCCAGATGCATGAACTTGCGGTCTTGCAGCACGCGCAGAATCTTGGCCTGCGTCTCCATGCTCATGGTGCCGATCTCGTCGAGGAAGAGCGTTCCGCGATCGGCAACTTCGAACAGGCCCTTCTTGCTGACCACCGCGCTGGTAAATGCGCCTTTAACGTGACCGAAGAGCGTCGACTCCAGCAGGTCGGCCGGCATCGATCCGGTATTCACCGGCACGAACGCGCGATTGTGGCGCGGCGAATTCATGTGAATCGCCTTGGCGATTAATTCCTTGCCGGTGCCGCTTTCGCCCTGCAACAGCACAGTCGAACGGCTGGGAGCGACCTGCGCCACCAGATCGAAGATGCGCAGCATGGGCTCGCTCTTGCCGATGATGTGCTCGAAGTTATAGCGCTGTTTTAACGCGCGCTTGAGCTGTATGACTTCTTCTTCGGCGCGGCGGCGGCCGACCGCAGTGCGTACGTCGGCCAGCAACTTCTCGTTGTCCCAGGGCTTCTGGATAAAGTTGGTAGCGCCCGCCTGCATGGCGTTGACGGCGTTCTCCACCGTGCCGTAGGCGGTGATCATGATGACCGGGAGTTCGGCATCGCGTTCGCGAATTTCCTGCAGAATCTCGATACCGTTGCGCTCGGGGAGAGCGAAGTCCAGCAAGACGAGATCGAAGGGCCGCTCAGCCAGGCGGGTCAATCCCTCCATGCCGTCGTTGGCTGTGTCGACGGTATAGCCTTCGAACTCCAGCAGAGTCTGTAGCGACTCGCGGATGGCGGCTTCGTCGTCGACGATCAACACCGAACCGGGAGAAGCGAATTCGTCGCGTCCCGCCAAGTCCCGGCTTATGGCTGCTTCAAGCACTGACTGCCTTTCTCACCATGGGGAATTCCATAATGAATGTCGTTCCGTGTCCGGGCACGCTATCGACCCTGATCTTGCCTGCGTGTTCCTGAATGATTCCGTAGGTGACGGAAAGTCCCAGGCCTGTTCCACCACTGGCCCCGGTCTTGGGCTTGTTCTTGGTGGTGAAGAACGGGTCATAGATGCGATGAATATGTTCCTGCGCGATGCCGCTGCCTGTATCGGCAACCCGAACCTCGACGTGATGCCCGTTGCCTGTACTGATGGTGAGCGTGCCACCGCCGGACATAGCGTCCTTCGCGTTCAGGAACAAATTCAAGAACACCTGCTGTAACTTGCCGGTATTGCCGTGGATCGTGGGCAGATCGGGATAGAGGTCCTGCTGCACGTTGATGCGCGCGGTCTTGAACTGATGCTCCAGCAAAGTCAATGTATCTTTGATGACGCGATTGAGGTCGACGTCGGCAAATTCCGCACCGGAAGTGCGCGAAAAATTCAGCAGGCTGTTGACGATCTCCGATGCGCGGAAGGTCTGCTTGGTGATCTTCTCCAGCAACGCTGACTGGCGGTCGTCGCCATGAACCTGCTTGGCCAGCATCTGCGCATAGGACGAGATGACCGCCAGCGGCGTGTTGACCTCGTGCGCGACTCCGGCAGCGAGCAGGCCGATCGAGGACAGCTTCTCCGCCTGCGTCAACTGCGTCTCCAGCCCAATGCGTTCCGTGATGTCATCGACGATGATCAGCCGACCGATCACGCTGAAGTTCTTGCTGACCAGCGGAGCGATCGCGATGTTGGTAACGCGGGTCTCACTACCCGTCGTGCCCAGACGGAACTTGTACAGGTTGTGAATGCCTTGCGTCGGACGCACCCGGTAATACTCTTCCAGGAAGGCCGGCGGCAATACCGCGGTCAGCGGACGCCCTACGGCATCGGCACGCGGCAGCGCGAACATCACTTCCATCTGCGAGTTCCACGACTCAATGCGGTCCTCGAGATCGACCGCCATCACGCCTACACTGATCGATTCGACGATATTCTCGCTGAACTCTTTCAGCCGCTCGTACTGGCCCGCTTTCTCTTCCAGCGACTTGTACAGACGCGCGTTCTGCACGGCGATGCCGATGTAGCCGGCCAGCGTCTCCAGCAACTGCACGTCTTCGCTGGAGAGGAAATCGCCTTCCGAGGTCTTGCCCATGCCCAGCACGGCGATCATGCGATTCATGACCATGCAGGGAATGTAGTAGTTAAGCTCCAGGCGTCGGATGGTCTCGCGCGCGGAGGGCGTCTCGCGCACCGCCTGGTTGGTGTTGTCGAAGAACAAGTGGCCCGCTTCCCACTCCGGCCGCTCGATGTGCAGGAAGTCGAAATTCAGGGCGCTCGTGTCGGAGATGCCGTACGACTTCGCAAGATAGAACTGCTCGGTCTGGTCCGGATCGGCAACAAAAATGGCGATGCGGTCGACTAGCAGCGTGCGCGACAGCCGATCGACGATCGAGCTCAACATCTTGTCGAGGTCGGTCTCGGAGTTCAGGTCGCGGCCGAACTCAATCAGCGTTTTGCGGTAGTCATAGCGCTTGCGATAGAAAAACTTGTCCAGATACTCCTGCACCCAGTTCTTGAACGGATCGAAGAGCAGCGCCGTAACCGCAATCGCGACCACCAGTCCGATCGGCCCGATGTTGGGGAAGTTCTGGTGGAAGAGCACCGACGCCATGCCGACGGATGCGAAGTAGGCGGCGGTAATCGCGCCGGCAGCGATGGTATATGCCATGCCCCGCTTGAAGATCAGGTCTACGTCCATCAGGCGATAGCGGAAGATGGCATAGCCGAAGGTCAGCGGCAGGAATACCAGCGAGAGCACGGAAACCTTCATCCCCAACCCAGGCACGGCGCCGAACAGATAGGGAATGATGTAGAAGCAGGTAAATGGTGCGACGGAAAGAATGGTTCCGCGCGTAACCCACTTCATCTGCTGGCGCAGGATTGCCGATTCCGCGTGACGATAGCTGTGCCATAGCGTGTAGGTCGCCGCTACGAAGTACATCGCCAGATAAATCCACTCGACCCGATCCAGGTTCCAGCGCAGCAGTTCGCTCGGCTGCAGCAGGTAAATCACGCAGATGTGAATCGCCAGCAGTACCGCACCCGGAACATACACGGAGGGAATCAACCACGGACGGCGCTTCAACAACCTCTTACGCTCAGGGAAGGTCAGCGAGAAGTGCAGAAACAGCGCCGGCTGCAACAGCCAGGCCACCGCGTTAGACCAGTAGATGATCCAGTCAAAATCGTTGAGCTTGCCGGTGTAGTGAAAGGCGTAAAAGACGAATGAGACCAGGCAGAAAACGTAAAAATGCGTGCTCTTGGGGGCCGTCCAGCGCCGGAACAGAACGTACATGCCGATGCACAGGTAGACCAGCGCGATCAGCCGCAGTCCGGAGTAAAGAGAGCGGTCGGCGGGGACGAGGATGAGTGGAGCTTCTACCGGAACGCCCTGCCGGATCAGCGAGTACGTGGCTTTCGACCAGATGCCGACGCGGTAGAGTTGCCGCTCCAGACTGCCAACGTTGCTGACATTCCGGCCTTCGACGGCAACCAACTGGTCGCCCGGTTTGAGGCCGGCTTTCTGGCCGGGGCCGTCGATGTCCACACGCTGCGCTCGGAGGTGTGTGCCGGACTCGACCCACCATACCCCGTCATACGGAGCTATATATTCACGGTCTTTGTCGAAATTGATCCATGCGAAGGCGATTGCTGCCGCGCTCATGAGCACGAGACAAACCGCTACAAACCGCGACTGTAAGCCTCGATCCATCGAAGAAGCCGGCCGGCTGGCTAGGCGCACGGGTGGGACTGCGCCCACAAGCCTAGTTTCTTCGAGCAACTTAGATGCCATGCTGTCGGTCTCGTCCGAACCGCTAAGCCTCACCGGGTTAATCGTTTCCAAGATTATAATCGCCAGAAATGCGAAGAAATACAAATTTTGGAAGATTGCTCCGAAATTGCGGAGCAGCTCGGTGTTACTAAAGAACTAGAGATCCCGGTTATGGTAACCAATAAGCAACAAAGAAGTTTCGGTCTCCAAATTATTGGAACTCGGCTGTTTGCGGCTTGGCGGAACGAAGAGGAGCGGCTGCCGAATTCACGCGACCGTGTAGTCTAGGCTGGCATGAATGCCGGCAACATGTCGGGCGCGGCGCTCAGCCTGGGTGCCGCCGGCGTCTGGGGCGGTGGCGACTTTGCGGGCGGCATCGCTGCAAAACGGTCGAGCGTTTTTCGTGTGGTTGCAGTTGCTCACGCATTTGGCCTGCTCCTGATGCTGTTGCTGGTATGCGTGACCGGCGAGCACGTGCCACCGTGGTCATCGCTTGGCTGGGGAGTAATCGCCGGCATCACCGACGCCTTCGGAGTGGCTGCGCTGTATAAGGGCCTTTCGACCGGCCGCATGGGAGTCGTGGCGCCAGTTGCATCGGTGATCACGGCCGTGCTGCCGGTGGTCTTCGGCATTGGCATGGAAGGATTGCCGGGGCGAATTCAGTTGCTCGGGTTTACCCTCGCAGTGGTCAGCATCTGGCTCATCACCCGGCCCGACGGAGAACTCGATTCGCGCCGGGGCTTGGGATTGGCACTGCTGGCCGGCCTGATGTTCAGCCTGCTGCTGATCTCAGGCAAAGAAGCCGGACGTTACGCTGTGCTATGGCCACTGGTGTCGGCACGCGCGGCTTCGACTGTGCTGATGTTCACGATTGTGGCATTCTCGCCACGCGATCTGAGCCCGCTTCGGCCTGTGCTAATTCCCATTGTGTTGTCAGGAGTTCTCGATTCGCTGGCGAACGCGATGTTCATCGCCGCGACGCGTCATGGCCGTCTGGATGTTGCGGCGGTGCTGTCATCGCTCTATCCGGCGAGCACGGTCATCCTGGCAAGATTTGTGTTGAAGGAGAAAATTTCTCGGACGCAGACGGTGGGAATCGTGGGTGCGCTGATTGCCGTGATGTTAATCGCGGCGCGCTAACAAGCACCGGACTCACCAACCTATCTCGCCAGCAGCGGCTGGGCCCAGGCGAACTGGAACACCGACAGCGGATCGCCGCAGCGCTTTACCTCCAACTGCATGTAGCTGTCGGCTACGATCCAGTAGTATGTCTTCGCGGTTTCGATCATCAGGTCCAGAGCCAGATTCAGCTCGCGGTGCAGCGTCGCCAGAGCCGGCAGCGTCCGCTCGTGATGGGAGGTATGCGGAACCATGGCGCGCTGAATGTTGATGAAAGACTGTTGCAGCGCCAAGCGGTCGTCGGAGAACTCGCGTTCCGTGACCTTGTCGTGCATGATCTGTTCGTGCTGAGCAAGCGCGGTCAGCACCTGGGGCAGCGAGGGAGAGCCGTCTCCATCGAGCAGGCGCAGAATGCGCGCGGCCATGGCGTCGGCATAGCAGCCGCGCAGCATGTCGATGAACTCGCAGCGAGCGACTTGCAGCTGCGGATTGTTCTGCACAATGTCGCGCTCGAACCTCTGATAAATATCGCGGTCGGTGGCAAGACTTAGAAGCTGGTCGCCAATTTGGCGGAGCTCGGTTTTAGCGCGCTCGCGGAACTGTTTTTCGCTCAACATAAGAAAATTCTAGCCAGCCGATGAACATAGGTTCTGTGATCTCCGTCACCGGACCGAGCTTTTCCTTGGCAGCCCGATTCACGCGCTACAATTAAGCTTTTGTGAGGTCCTCATCGTGTCTACCTACCAAGAGATTGTCGACCGCGAACAGAAATTCCTGCTGAACACCTACGCCCGCTATCCCATCGCAATGGCGCGCGGCAAAGGCGTGTACCTGTATGACGTCAATGGCAAACGCTATCTCGATTTCCTGACCGGGTTGGGAGTGAATGCTCTTGGCCATGCGCATCCACGGATCGTGAAGGTTATCCGCGACCAGGCCGCCAAGGTCATCCACGTTTCGAACCTTTATTACAACGAGTATCAGGGGCTACTGGCCGAAAAGCTCTGCACCGCGTCCGGTCTGGACCGCGCGTTCTTCTCCAACAGCGGCACCGAGGCGATCGAAGGCGCGCTGAAATTGGTGCGCGCTGCCGGCCACGCCACAGGAGGGCCGGAGAAGTCGATCGTCATCGCGCTGGATAATTCCTTTCACGGACGCACCATGGGGGCCTTGGCGCTCACCGGCCAGCCGAAATATCGCAAAGACTTCGACCCCATGCTGGAGGGCGTGCGTTTTGTGCCGCGCAATGACATCGAAGCTCTGCGCGCCGCCATGGACGAAAAGGTCTGCGCGATTGTCTTGGAGCCGATCCAGGGCGAAGGCGGCATTCAGGAAACGTCAGCTGAGTTTCTGAAGGCGTGCCGGGAGGTCGCCGATCAGCATCAGGCAGCGTTGATCTTCGACGAGATTCAATGTGGTATGGGACGCACGGGACAGCTCTTCGCCTTCCAGCACTTCGGCGTGACGCCCGATGTCGTCTGCATTGCCAAACCGATTGCCGCTGGGCTGCCGCTGGGAGCGTTCCTGGCGAAGGAACAGTTTGCGCAGCACATCACTCCCGGCAAGCACGGAACCACATTCGGCGGCGGGCCGCTAACCTGCCGCGTCGCGCTGGAGTATCTCGCGATTTTGGAAGAAGAAAACTTGCTGGAGCATGTTCGCCGTGTCGGCGGCTACTTTACGCAGAAGCTGCGAGAACTGGCGAACAAGTTCGACATCGCGACCGAGGTGCGCGGTGTGGGCGCGATTCAGGCGCTACAGCTTACGATTCCGGGCAAACCGATTCTGGAGGGCGCGCACGCTGACGGCCTGCTGATCAACGTAACGCAGGACACAGTACTGCGCTTCCTGCCGCCGTTCCTGCTGCAGGAGAAGCATGTGGATTCAGGCGTGCGGATTCTGAAGAAGCATCTAGCCGCCGCGCAGAAGCAAGCCAAGGCTGAGAAGAAAGCCATGGCCAGCGCGTAGATTCGAAAATAGGTGTCCTTCGACTCGGGCTGAAGCCCCTCGCTCAGAATGACAACTTATTTCCGGGTGACAGTTTATTTACCTAAAGGGTGTCATCCTGAGCGGAGTCGAAGGACCGCTATCGTATCGGGCCGCCACACCCTACTTCGCCACCCGCTCCGCGATCCATCCGGCACATTCCTTCGTCCCCATCGTTCCACCAACATCCACCGTCGTCTTCTTCTCACGCACGGCCGCGACCACCGCGCTCTCGATCTTCTGCGCCTCACCCGTTAATCCCAAATGCGCCAGCATCATCGCGGCCGTCAGAATCGAGCCCATCGGGTTCGCCATGTTCTTGCCCGCAATCGGCGGAGCGGAGCCGTGGACCGGCTCAAACATCGACGTTCTTCCGGGATGAACATTGCCGCTGGCAGCCATCCCCAGGCCTCCCTGCAATGCTGCGGCCAGGTCGGTCACGATGTCGCCAAACATGTTGTTGGTGACGATCACATCAAGCGAGCGCGGATCGCGCACCATCTGCAGGCAAAGCGCGTCGACGTACATGTGCTGCGTCTGGATCTCGGGATACTCCTTGGCCACTTCCTTGAAGACGCGCTGCCACAGGCCGCCGGCGTAGGTCATTACGTTGGACTTGTCGGACATCATGACCTTTTTGCGGCCGTTCTCGCGCGCATAGCGGAAGGCGAAGTGAATCACACGCTCAACGCCTTTGCGCGTGTTGATGTCCTCTTGCGTGGCCACTTCGTCAGCGGTGCCATACTTGAAGTTGCCACCCATGTCCATGTACACACCTTCCGTGTTTTCCCGGATGACGGTGAAGTTGATGTCGTCGGGCTTCACGTTCTTCAGCGGGCACAGCGACTCGTCGAGCAGGCGCACCGGCCGGACGTTGGCGTAGAGGTCCATCTTGAAGCGCATCCCCAGCAGGATTTCCTTCGCGTGAATGTTCGTCGCAACGCGAGGATCGCCGAGCGCGCCGACGAAGATGGCGTCGAAATCGCGCGCCAGCATGTGAAATCCGTCGGCGGGGATGGTGGTGCCGTCGATGAGATAGCGGTCAGCTCCCCAGTCGAAGGTCGTGAACTCGACGGGCGCGCCCGAGGCGCGAACCACTTCGATTGCGTTGGGGATGACTTCCTTGCCGATGCCGTCTCCGGGGACAACTGCGATGCGTTTGGTCATGGTCACGGAAAATATTAGCAGGCGCGTGGGCTGTCGGCTGTCAGCCATGGACTATCGTCTGAAGCATCTGTAACCGGCAGCTCACAGAAGTCAACCAGCAGGGTGCCCCACACATTCGCGTGGTTCGAATGTGTGGGATCAAGCCTACAGAATCCATCCTCCCCACAATCCTTTCGCGTCCCTCTATAATCAAATATTCGCTATGAGTGTTGCTACGTTACAAGACAAGCTGACGGCCGCTGGAGCGCGCATGGGCAGCTATCGCGGAGGCGAAACTCCGGCCAGCTTTGGCGATTCGGGGGCTGAGTTCCACGCGCTGCTGCACGGCGCCGCCATATTCGATCTCGGCTGGCAGGCCAGGCTGCTGATCAGCGGCAAAGACCGCACCCGCTGGCTGAACGGCATGATCACCAACAACATCCGCGACCTTGCCGTCGGGAACGGGGTATACGCATTCATCCTCACGCCGCAGGGACACAATCAGGGCGATCTAACTGCCTACAATCGCGGTGAATATCTTGTGGCGACGACGGATCGTGAGCAGGCGCCGAAGGTTACTGCGGTTCTGCAGAAGTACATCATCATGGACAAGGTGGAGATCGAAGACATCAGCGAGAAGCTGGTGTCGATCGGTATCGCCGGTCCGAAAGCGGCCGAGACCTTGACGAAAGCGGGTATCGACGTTTCACAACTCGAGCCCGGTCAGGTTGTGGATACAGTTTGGCAGGAGATTGGAATCTCCGTCGTGCGCAATACGCATCCGCAGGATGGATGGCTACGAGATCTGGCTTGCCCCCGAGAATGTCGAGAAGGTGTGGGACGCTCTGGTCGGCGCGGGCGCCACGCCTGTCGGTAGCGATGCCCTGGAAATGTGTCGCATCAAGCGCGGCGTGCCGCGTTTCGGAATCGATCTGCGCGAGCGCGATTTGCCGCAGGAAACAGGCCAGGAACACGCGCTAAATTTCAGTAAGGGCTGCTACATCGGGCAGGAGATCGTCGAGCGGATTCGCGCGCGGGGCAACGTGCATCGAACTTTCATCGGCTTCGAAGTCGAGGGCGAGCCGCCACAGCCGGGAACGAAAGTTCGCGCAAACGATAAGGATATGGGCGAAATCACCAGCACGACGCGCGTGCCGGGCGGCCGCACCCTGGCTCTCGGTTATCTGCGGCGTGAAGTTGCCGCGCCGGGTACAACCGTGCAAATCGGCGAGCAAAGTGCCACGGTGAAAAGTCTGCCTTTCGAGTTCTGAATGGATCAAAAACTTATGCCAGAAAAAGAGAAAAAGCCGGAGTTTGTCGTCACCGATCGCCGCCTATTTAGCAACGACGGTGAACTGCGCCAGGACGTTGTCGAGGCAGAAGAACAGCGCGAGGAACGCGAGCGCGAACAGCGCGAAGCGCAGCAACGTGCTAACGATCAGCGCGCCAGTGAAAATCACATTCCCGAGGCACCGGCCGCATCTGCGGCACCGCCACCGCCGAACGAGCCTGAGATGCAGATGCCGACAACACAGGAGCAGCAGGCCTCGGTGGCAGCCTATCAACAATCCACGCGCGACATCGATGCCCGCATCGAGCAGGAAATGCGCAAGCAGGGCCGCTCGCACAGTGCCAAGGACTTCGAGGTTTCATTCGATAAGTTCATCGCCTCGCTGTACATGACCTCGTTGATGCAGCTTGGCCTGGCCGCTCCGCAGGGAGCCAAGCCTGAAGTCGATCTGATCGGTGCGCGCCAGACCATCGACACGCTTGCCATGTTGCAGGAGAAGACCAAGAGCAACCTGACGCCGGCGGAAGAGAACATGATGCAGAACTGCCTGTACGAGCTGCGTATGGCCTACCTGGAAGTGACGAATCTGATCACGCATCCCCCGCAAGGCGGTCCTGGCGGCGACGGCCGGTCCTGATGAAAGCCACGCTCACGGTGCTGGGAAGCGGCACGTCGATGGGAGTGCCCACGATCGGCTGTGATTGCGCAGTTTGCACATCAGCCGATCCGCACGACCGGCGCACGCGTCCGTCGATCATGGTGCAATGGGACGATCCCGCGGCGCACGACGCGCCGAGGCGCACCGTTCTCATCGACACCACGCCCGACTTCCGTGAGCAGGCCATCCGCGAGCAGATCCGCAAGATCGACGCGATCATTTACACCCACGGCCATGCCGACCACATCCTTGGACTCGATGACGTTCGGCCGCTGAGCTTTCCTCGCGTTACCGGCGGCTCCAAGATTCCCCTGTACGCCAGCGAAAACACCGCGCGGGTTCTGCGCAATGTCTTCCGCTACATCTTCGACGCCGACTATAAGTACGGTGGACTGGCGCAGGTTGAACTGCAACCGGTCGATGGTCCCATCGATCTCTTTGGAGCGAGTTTCACGCCCATGCAGGTAATGCACGGCGATGTGCCGATCGACGCATTTCGTTTCGGCTCCGCCGCTTATCTGACGGACTTCAGTACCGTGCCGGAAGAGTCGATGGCGAAACTGGAAGGCCTTGACATCTTGTTTTTGGATGCGCTGCGGCATCATCCACATCCCACGCATTCAACCGTGGAGAACTCGCTGAAGATCGTGGAGCGTCTCAAGCCTCGGCGGACGTTTTTCACGCACATTTCACATGATCTCCCGGACGCGTCGACCAATGCGGCGCTGCCGGAGAATGTGCGGCTGGCGCACGACGGACTGAAACTGGAGTTCGAACTGTAGCGATGCAGATCTTCCGCAATCTTGAGGACGTGCCGTCGAACTTTGGCCCAACGGTAGTCAGCGTGGGAAACTTTGACGGCGTCCATCGCGCGCACCAGGAGGTGGTGCGGCACATGGCGGAGCGTGCGCGTGCTCTCGGCGGCAAGGCCGTGGTGGTGACCTTCGAACCGCACCCTCTGCGCATCCTGCGTCCCAACGTTGCACCCAAATTGCTGACGCCGTTGCCAGTTAAGCTTGCTCGTCTTGAACAGACAGGTGTGGACGCTGTACTGGTGCTGCCATTCACCCGCGATCTGTCCGTGATGAGCGCCGAAGATTTTGCGCGCGAGGTGCTGGCGAAGTCGCTACAGGCGCGCGAGGTGCACGAAGGTTATAACTTCCACTTTGGCCACAAGGCGCAGGGTAACGTCGATACGCTGGCGGAGCTGGGCAAGCACTGTGGCTTCGAGGCCCGCATTTTTTCCGAGCAGACGCTGCGCGGCCATCATGTCTCCAGCAGCGAGATTCGCAAGCTGATTGCGGAGGGAAATGTCAGTCGCGCGCGGGCTCTGCTGGGCAGGCCTTTCAGCATCTTCTCCAACCCCGGTCGGGGACGCGGCTACGGTCATAAGTACACCGTGCCGACAGTCAATCTCGCACGTTACGACGAACTGGTTCCCGCCGACGGTGTTTACATCACCTGGCTCCGAATCAACGACGAGTGCTTTGAGGCGGTGACGAATGTGGGCAATCGTCCGACGTTTGGTGCCGATTCATTCGCCATCGAAAGCCACCTGCTAAACTTCCATCCCATCGAGCTTCAGCCGGAGACGCCGCTGGAGCTGACCTTCCTCAAACGTATCCGGGCGGAGATCAAGTTTCCTTCGGTTGACGCACTGCGCGAGCAGATCGCCAAGGACGTGCACAAGGCGAGAAAGTATTTTCGGTTGCAGAAGGAATTGTGTGCCCCAGGTTCACGTCCCTCAGTTGGACGTTAACCTGGGTGGGGAGTAGAAGACCCGGGTTAGCCAAAGCAGGGCGAACCTGGGACACCGGCTTCATTTCTCACGTGTCTCTTTGCCGCTGCCGGTCTTCGTCCAGGTCTTGCCATCGTCACTCGAGAACTCCGTCCGCCACTCGACCGAGTCGTTGCCGTGAAACTCGTTTGTCGTTCGGAATTGCACGCTCTTCCCCTTAATGTCGTTTGTGCTGGAGTAGACCCAGCGCGCGCCGTTGTCCGCAATCTCCAATGCTGTATTGCGGGCTTTTTCTTCGCCGAACGAGATTCCGTAAAAGTAATACTTACTGCTCTTGGGAACGAAGGTATAGATCGACAGCTCGCGCATGGACTGGCCGCCAAAAACGATGTCCTGGTCGCAGATGACGAAGACGTGGTCCGGCGACCACGCGCATTTCGTCGTAGCGCTGGCGGTATTCGCCGAACTGTAGGCGGAGTCGACAAACTGGCCGCTGCCGACCCACTTACCTCCAACCCAGCGGTTCAGCACATCGGCGCCAGTTGCCGAATCTGCGGCCCATAACGAGAGCGAGAAGCCGATCAAGAAGAGCAGACGAAACAGCAACTTCATAAACCCTCCTCAGAGCCCTACGACGCATTCAACTCCGGCAGCGAGTATAGAGAGCCGCCCAGCTGAAGGAAGGGAAATTCCGACAAATGGTCAAAAAACTGGATGAACGGCTGTTGGAGGGGTTTGCGTGGTTGCCGCTAACCTGTTAACTTGTGCCATTATCCTGAAAACCTGCAATGAAGAAAGCCACTCTAGTCATTTTCTGCTTACTGGCCAGTCTGCCGCTTCTGGCACAATTGCCCACTGACAGTCCGGTGGATGTGTTGCGCCATCCGGGTTGGAATGGCGGTGTTTTTATCGGCGGCGGCCACACCGTCGACACCTCGCCTAACGCGGGCAACCTTGTGCTGGGAGTGCGCCTGGGCCGCGTTCTCACCAACGAACACGGCAAGGGCATCCTGCGCGGCACCTATGAAATGGACATCGACATCATTCCTCTCGACGAGTATTGGATCCGAGGGGGACAGTATGCTGGCGGCGTCGATCCCATCGTCTTCAAATGGAATTTCACGCACGGGTGCAAGATCGCGCCGTACATCGCGGCGGTCGGCGGCGCGCTATTCAGCAACCACAACCTGCCGCCGGGCGACACTGCCCAGATTAACTTCACCAGCGGCCCCGAGATCGGCATGCAGATCTTTCGCAAGGGCACCAACTCATGGGATATCGCGTTGAAGGCGTATCATTTGTCGAACGCATCCATCGGCAACAACAATCCCGGCTTGAATGCGAGCTTGCAGGTCATGCTGGGCTACACTTGGCACTAGCAAACAGCGAGTCGTAGAACCGTGGCCGCACGGATTCCGCGACGCCTTTATGACAAGTTGTCGCTGTAGCAACGAATAAACCAGTTGCGGCAGACAGCTTGCAGAAATCTGTATCGCGCCCATGACAAGCTCCGACGCAAAGCGCCCTCTGATCCTCTGCATCGATGACGCCGAAGTCGCCCTTCGGATCCGCAAGCTGCTGCTCAGTAGTGCCGGCTATGACGTTTTGACAGCTCCGTCGGGGGAAGAAGGCCTCGAACTGTTTCGGCAGAATTCGGTGGACATGGTGATCGCTGACCACTTTCTCTCCGACAAGAGCGGAGCGGAGATTGCCGCGGAGATGAAAGAGATCAAGCCCCAGGTGCCCATACTGATTGTTTCGGCAGCGGCGGAGGCGCCCAAAGGGCTGGAGTTTGCCGACGGCTTCCTGTCGAAGGGCGAGGGCCCGGATGCCTTGCTGGACACGATCGCGCGGCTCCTTCCGGACAAGTAGCCGTTCATCCGCCTCACTTGTAATTTCTCAGGCCGAACTTGCGGGGTGGTACGCCGATTCACTCACCAGCAGAATGACCGGTTGGCCTGAAGTGCGGTGCGTGGCCTCCCAGTAGCGCACCAGAATGGAATAGACCAGCAAACCGGTCTCGCCTTCGCCAAAGAAAATGTAAGAGAAAGACTGCTTCATCAGATCCCGCCGCGTAAGCCCCATGACGATACTGATGGGATCGAGAAGCTCACTGAGATAGGCGATGGAGTTGGCGACCGCGACCGCGCCAAATGCCTCGATGACGCAATGATCGTCTTCGCGAAAAACCTTCAGGCGCAACGGCGCCAGGAAATCGCTGCGGTTGTCCATCAGATTGACATGCAGAAATGCCAGCGGCCCTGCGAGGTTGTAGTGCTCGCGCACCTTAGCTGCGAGCATCGCACGATGCTCCGGAGTCGGGATGTGATGGGGAATGAGGTTAACTTTCTTGCCTTCGATGGAACTCCACAGATCGGCCGAGTCGGCGTCGATGAAGCTGGCTTCGGAAACCCGCATCTCCGTAGAGCGCATGATGCGGCTCAACCCGCTGGCCGAGAGCAGAAGGAAGATGAAGATACTGGCGATGATCGCGCCGTCGGGCCGCTCAATGATATTGGTGATGGTGGTGTAGAGAAACACCAGGGCTACCAGGAAGAAGTAAAAACACAGCAGGTACAGTCGCGGCTCTTTCAAGCTGGCTTCATGCCACAGAGAGATCGTCACTGCCACCGCCGCTGACAGCATCAGCACCAAAACGCCAGTCGCATACGCGCCGCCCTGCGCCGTTACCGATGCCTTGAATACAAGGGTGACGATCACGTCGATGGTCAGAAGCACCAGTACCAGGGGACGCTGGTAAGCCACCCAGTCGGGAGCCATTCCGTAGCGCGGCAGATAGCGCGGAATCAGATTCAAGAGCCCGGCCATCGCCGACGCACCGGCGAACCACAGAATCAGAATGGTCGAGATGTCGTAGACGGTTCCAAAGATGTTCCCCAGATACAAGTGGGCCAGGTAGGCGATGGCACGTCCGTCGGCCGCGCCGCCTATACGATAGGCACTCTCAGGAACCAGCGCTGCCGCTACGAAGCTGGAGAGAAGCAGCATCACGCTCATGATGACTGCGGCGGACAACAGCAGCTTGCGCGTGTTGCGAATGCGTCCCGGAATCGTGTTCTCGGTGTCTCCTTTCTGCGCGCCGGAAACCAGAGGCATCACCGAAACTCCGGTTTCAAATCCGCTTAGTCCGAGCGCAAGCTTCGGGAAGATCAGCGCCGAGGCAATAAACACGCCGGTCCAATCGCCGTGCGCGGCCATGGCCGCATGCCAGTTCGAGAGCAGGCTCAGGTGGAAGAGGATCTTCCAGCCGCACCAAAACATCACGATCAGGTTGAGCACAAGATACGGAACGGCGACGACGTAGGCGACGCGGATCGCTTCGCGAAATCCCGCCAGGAACACGACAGCCAGCAGTAACAGCAGAAGCAGCGTCACCCGCATGCGCGAGTCACCAGCAAACGGGTGCAAGTACGGATTGGCGATGGCGTGTCGCGCAGCATCGGCCGCCGACAAAGTCATGGTGATAACGAAGTCGGTCGCAGCGAAACCCAGCAGCACCAGCACCATGATCTTGCTGGTCCAGCCGGAGAAGAGGTTCTCGAGCAGCGCGATCGACCCTTGTCCCGCATACGATCGCTTGGCGACTGCGGAGTAGATGGGCACCGCTCCGAGCAGGGTGACCGCAACCAGAACTGCCGTCGAGGGCAGCGCCAGTACTCCCGCCGCCAGCAGTGCAATGCCGGGTTGATATCCCAGGGTAGAGAAGTAGTCGACGCCAGTCAGCCATAGAACGATGTACCAGGGGTAAGTGTGTTCCGGCTGCCGCGAGATGCGGGCCAGATTGTTCCGCGCAAAAAAACGCGCCAGCCAGTTCTGCGGCGCCTTGTTCGGCGACGGCAGACGAAGAACAGTATCCGGCAAGGTTGGCGCACTCATCGTTCGGCCAGACTCCTCGAAGTGGTTGCTAGTAGGTCACGCGGAAGAATTTTAGATTGTAAGGCCTGAGCTTCCGATTAGGCGAGGAATGTCGCGCTTGCAGGTTGGTACGTGGGAACCGGGGATGTCGCTGGGATCGGAATCCATCAACGCGGCGCGGAATCCAGAACGCGATGGCCTGCAAATTCCTCCGGATTTGCCATGCGATAAAGACAGGGGCTTTTCAGAAATTTTGCTTCCACGAGGGAGGCACGCAGGTCCATAGCACAGCGTTTTGAGCAACTCCAGCTCTCAGCCGCTCTTTCTCAGAAGCGCATACTATGCACAGCAAAAACCTCTACGCAGTGTCCCCTTTCATAGTCTCTCTTCAACCTCCCCGTTCTCGCTAAGTTTCCCTCTCTTCCTGCGTCTGGTTTCAGTGTGGGCGCGATTTCCAGGCTGACCTTCAGCGTCGGGAGTGGTAACTTGTGCTATGGCCTGTTTTCGCCAAGAACCCTGTGTGGCTGGTAAGTCGTTCTGTTTAAGCGTAAGGTGCTGGTCGTGCCACTTCATCAAGTTGCGTTCATCTGCTCCGGCGTGCTCCTAGTGCCCCTTGCGTTCATACACGTAGTGATGAGACGACAAGCACACGACGCGAGCTATGGTATCGGCAGCCCGGAAATGAGCCCGTGGGATGTGCGCTACCTCAATGGCATGTTCGGTAAGCACGGAATCTGGAACGCGCATAAGAAGGCACATGAACGAAGTGCACTCCGCTCATCGTATGCCGCATTGTTGGGAGCCTGGATCGTCGCTGTGCTCGTTGCCGTGATGGCCTTTCTCCTCAAACGTTGAATAGATGGTGATAAATCGCCATATCACAAGTTACGTTTTCAGACCTGCATCAAAAGCAGTGCATAATCGCAACTTGCGTTATGGCCTGTTCACAACAGCTACACTGGCTCAGAGTGCCCCAAATGAACGATATCGGACGGTTTAGTCTAGTAGGGCGCTGTCCCCTCATGCGAAACTGAGCACAGATGAGAAGGCTTAATGAAGCCGCTGCCGCCGCGACTGTGTTTAGCGCTGCCATGGTTATCGCTGCTACGGTGGCCAGTCTCTCCGGGTGGGTACCGGACAGAACTTTTCCCTCTTCGCTCGTTACCAATTCACTATTCATACTGTTATCCGCGGTCGCCGGGATTGTTGTACTGCTGCAATCGTATTTGTGGATCGCTATGCTGACGACCTGCGTTCAGCGGAAACAATTTGCTTGGGGTTTCGTCGTCCTATTCGGACTGTCTTGGGGAGCCGCCGCCTTTTTCTATCTACGCCACCGTGATTCTCACAACCGACCGTTGCGGCTCAATAATCATTACGTTTGCCGTTGGTAAAGGGTCACATCAATCTTGGCTTATCGTTGCGGCTGCGGCAACCTGCGCCAACTGGCGTAATATCGCCATTACACAAGTTACCCCTGCGCAGGGTGGCACAGCGAAGCACGCCGTATTGTGGGCATTTCACACTTTTCAGGTTCCGTATAGGTGGGGGCGCGACTCCAGAGCTTTGTAGAACGGCCAACAGCGGCGCTGTTAAAATGCTCACGAACGCTAAAATGGTGTTGCCTGGTGTGAATCCTGCTCAAGAGGCACTCTCCGATGCGAGTTAAGGTGCATTGTTACATTACCTTACCGCAGTTTGGCCCTGTAGCTCAGATGGATAGAGCAGCGGTTTCCTAAGCTAAAAGACGCCACCTCATCCTCCTGTATCAAAAGACTTACGTAGGGGGTTTTACCCCATTTCCCTCCGTTTTGCCCCCCAGTTTGCAGCGAGTTTGCAGTGAAAAATCAGAGCCTCTCGGGCATAGCTGTAGGCATAGACATTTCGATCATATCCAGAACATCGAAAGCGGGTCAGATGGGGGTCTCGTTTCCGGTTCACGGCGGACAAGAATTCCGTTTGGTTTTGAAGAGGGTTTCGTGAGAACGTATGCAAATCGGTTTCGGGGTAGCTTGCGTTATGGCCTGTTCACAACAGTTGTCCTCAACCGCATGAGTTGTGACCTGCGTCATAGCGTCGCGCTCGCTTCGAGGTAAAGTGATTTGAGCATGGCAGTTGCTGATACCGAATGCATCGCAAGGGGCGTATTCGCCGAAATCGCCAAACTGTTTCCGAAGCTCAATATGGTCGAAAATCGCAGTGATCCGGTAGAGATCAGCATCACCATACCAGTTCAGCCCGGCCTCTCTCACCAAGTCTGGTTGTGTCTTCAGAACGGTGATGAGCTAGGGTTTTCGGCGGGTCACTTCTACAACGAGTGGTTCCCTTGCACAAAATCGGACCGCGTGGAGAAATACTTAGATGCGGTGACCGGCTTTTTGTCAGGAAAGTACCGAATCGTTGAGCACTACAGGGGAACGAAATGCTACCGAGCCCAACTACAAAAGCCTGATGGCGACCGCTGGCATACCATTGCAAGTTGGGCTACGATTTGGATTCCGCTGTCCCTCAGGAAGGGCGTGAAAGACCTGCGGAACACTGGCTGATTCGGTCGTTGGCGAAATATCGCCATTACACAAGTGAGGAGGCTGCGTGCGTTTTGTCTTCCAGTTCGTGCCAATCCGATTTGCTTTCCTATCGTGCGCCTTTTACCTCGCGCTGATTTCGGCACTGGCTATCGTGGCTGCGTTCGTCAATGTCGTAATTTTCAAGAATTGGGGGTTCAGTGCCTCGCGTGGGGCATGGCTGGTGCTCAATGCTGGCGTTTTCTTCGCTGCTTCTGCGCTGGCTTGGCGAGTGCTTTACACACGCCATCTCGGATAACTGGCGATATATCGCCATTACACAAGTTACAGAGCCCGGTGTATCTTTTTGGGTGTAGCTTGCGCTATCGGGCCGATTTCGCCAAACGAGCTAATTGGCTGTTGCCGGAGTTTGGTAAGCGTCAGCATAATGAATCTGATATGAGTGACTTCGCGTCGGTTCTAATCTCTTCAGCCGTCGCCGTGCTATGGATTTCGTTGATCGCGCCGCTTCTGTGTGGGTTGTTCGGTGCGCCCTTGCCCTTTGGTTTTAGGCAACGCAGGGCCGCTATCCGCAAGTGGAGCTTCAGGCGTTATCTGTGGCTGTGGGGAGTGCTGACGTTCGGAATGGGGATGTTCTTGGGTATGGGGTTGAATCAGTACTTTGAGTGGCAGCATTGGAACTACCCTTGGCCGAAGCCGTCTATCACAGGCCGAATGCTGCTTCTTGGGACGGAATGGTCAGCATTTGGCGCAGTTTGGGGCTGGCTGACTTGGGATGGGGAGAAGCATCAAGAGTCCCTGCGCTTAGCGAATGCCCTTCTAGTTGGCGAGAAATCGCCATTACACAAGTTACGCTGGCTGCCGGAAGCTGTTCCGGTGTAACTTGCGTTATGGCCTGTTTGCAACAGCTAGCGTGGTAGGGCTTGCCCGTTTCGATATGCCTAACGAAAAAACAAAGTTTCAAACCGCAAGGACACGGAAGTTCAGGGCCACTTCGCTTTCCGAAGAAGACGCACGCACAATTGGTCATATCGAGGAATATGGCTGCTCAGTGGTAAATGTAGAGCGCACGGAATATGGCCTTGGGTGGGCCTACACGGTAGGCGTCTTTGACACGAGCGGCGGACCCGAAATTATTACCGTCGGATTGTTGCCGCAGACCGCTCATTCTGCGTTGAATGGGGCGGCCAAGCTAATACGAGCCGGGATCGACCTCACAGAGGGCCGACACAGTGATCTGGTCGGGCAGGTGGACTGTGAATTCCGTCCCGTCGATCCAAAGTGGATCAGACACCTCATGGGCTGGGCGCTCTGGTATTACGATCACCAAGATTTTCCTGTCATTCAGGCTGTCTATCCCGATTTGCTGAACCGGTTTCCTGAGGACAAAGGATTTGACAGTAAGTTCCGACGGCCTCTCATGCAGCCCAACGCTCAAATGACAAAAGCCGAAAGTGACTTTTGGGCTTCAGCTGATCCGAAAAGCAGCTTATTCGACTGGAAATTCGCTGATGATCCGCATACGAGAGTCTTTCTTTCTCAGACGGTTCATAACGGAAGTGAGCCAGTTACATACGTTTCTCACGATGCCGAGGACGGCGCTTGGCAGTTCTTGGGTGACAGCATGGATGATGGTGGTGGGCCGGTAATCTCTTGCTTTCATCACCCGATCGATCGAGATGCGAGCATCTCTGAATTGGCTGACCTGCCGCTGGGTTGGTATGCCAAACGGAGCGGAGTTGGGAAACCGTGGACGCGATGGGAACACTCAAATGACAACGAGTGAGATTGATCCAATAGATGGCTGTCAGTTGGCGATAAATCGCCATTGCGCAAGTAATGCCACACGGTGCGGGGTGAACTCCGATGCCTGACGAAGATCGGTTGGCGTGGTACATACTTTCGGCTACCGTGCCGTTCTACGAGAACTTAGCTGGAGTCGAGTCCAAGGTTGCCGATTGGTCAAAGGCAGACGGTTTCTGCTTCGGCAATGAGGAGGTTCAGGCTTTCATTGGAAGAACTCATCAGAGGCGAACTGGTTGACGTATGGGAACTCGCGTCCACTTCCGCCAAGAACCGTCGAGTCAACTATGTCCCCGACGAAGCTGGACGGTTCTGGTTTCATGTCACTCGCCAAGGGCACGCAGCGTCGGCCGCTCTAACACGGAAGTTATCCAAGCCAGAGCCGGAGCAGGAACAGCCCCTTGGGTGATAGCTGTTGTAACAGTGCGCCGTGAAAGGCGCTGGACTTCAGCGGGTGCAACTCCCGCCCGGGAACTGGTTCGCTCCACCCGGTAGCAATCGAAGCGGCAGCGGAGGTAACAAAGCTGTCGGAGCCTTCGGTGTAAAGGGTCGCATGGCGACTCCGCGAGCGTGCAGGCCATAACGCGAGTGAACGCTGAGCAGGCCTCGAAAAAGCAATCGCAGGAGCCGACCTGACTGTTACACAGGGAAGGCCGCCGTCGACGGAGAGGGACGAGCGAACAAGCTCTGTCAAACCTGCCGGGGTAATGGCGATGGCATGTACGCATAGGAGACCAGACGCAACACGGGAAGCCCCAGCGGTGATCGCGGTAAGGATCAACTGACAGCCCGCGAGGGACAGGTCGGGCCGTGCGGGGTGGCGGAGAGGCTTGTAGTACCGAGGAAGTCGGGTAATGCCGATGGAGGGAAGGGGCCTCAGTTAAAGACGGGCGCAAGAAGCAACGAAGGACATGGGGATTGACGATAAGTCTATCCACCCCGAGTAGTGTTCAGAAGTTGCAGGCGGCGTCACACAGAACATCGTGAGTCTTTTCCGAGAGCCGGATGCGGGAAATCTGCCAGTCCGGTTCGATGAGCGGGAACAGGAAACAGAACGAAGCCAAACCGGACTGAGGTGACGCGGCGAAAGCCCCGTAGAATTACCACCGGGAGACTACAGTCACTGCGCCTGTTCTCGACTCTACTCCCCATAGCACTCATGGACCCCTGGCGGGGGTTTTGAGTGTAATGGCCTGTTATCGCCTGCCGTAGTGCAGTGCCTGGACTAACTCCTCTGAAGTCAATCCGTTAGCCCGTAATCCAAAATTAAGTTGACCTCGGTTGCTGGTGGCGCGATATTGCCTCGCACGGCGGAGGCACGACGCCGGTAGCGCAGTGAATAGGAAGAACATCATGACTGGTCCGCAACAAACGCCTTCGATTTTCGCCAGCAGCCTGCCAACAATCCTTCGCATCTGCTGCGGGGTCATCGTCGGAGCCGCGATTCTCGCCCAGGCGCAGACCTTTACGGTCTTGCACAACTTCACCGACGGCAGCGACGGGGGCGAACCGTTGGCGACACTTACCTTGGACGCCGCAGGAAACCTCTATGGGACCTCCTCGGAAGGCGGCTTGGGGAAGGAGACGGTCTGCTATCCCTTTGGTTGTGGAACGGTTTTTGAACTGAAGCGCATCCGGTCGGGCTTCATTTTTTACCCGCTTTACCTCTATCAGGGACACACGGATGGATTCGAGCCGGAAGCTCCACTGACCACAGCGCGGGACGGCTCCTTCTACAGCTCGGTTGCCGTGGGCGGAAGCCTTGGCTGCGGCGCCATCGTCCGTCTGCAACCTCCGGTAACTACGTGTGGCAGTTCCTCATGTCTGTGGCGGAAAACGGAGGTGTACCCCTTCCATGGAGCTGATGGATGCGACCCGTCAGGGCCGGTGATCTTCGATCAGACCGGGAACCTGTACGGCACCACGCTGAACGAAGATGGCCAAGGTTACGGTAATGTCTGGCAGCTCAGCCCGAGCCAAGGCGGCTGGACGGAAACGGTTCTTCATAACTTCGCTCTACAAAACGGAGACGGGATATTTCCCTTTTACGGCGGAGTGACGTTCGACAGCGCCGGCAATATCTATGGGACAGCCTCGGGCGGCGGGGATCTTAATTGCGCCCCAGGATATGGCTGCGGCATGGTGTTCAAGCTGACGCACACCGGCTCAGGGTGGACCAAAGCGACGTCTATAACTTCGAGAACGGCAGCGATGGGGCCTATCCTGCGGCAGGCGTTATCTTCGACGACGGCAATCTCTATGGCGGTACCAGTAGTGGTGGCATAGGCGCCGGCGGGACAGTCTTCGAGTTGTCTCCTTCGAGCGGCGGCGGCTATTGGAATTTCACTCTGCTTTACAGCATCTTCAGCCAGGGTGGCGACCCTGAAGTCTTCAGCAATCTGGTTATGGACCGAGAGGGCAACATGTACGGCACCACCCGTGCGGGTGGAACCTACCAGGAGGGCTCCGTCTTTAAGCTGACTCCTTCGGCCGGAGGCTGGATCTACTCCACCTTACATAGCTTCAGCTGTTCCACAGATGGGTGTGGTCCGTGGGGAGGCGTAACCGTCGACGCCGCCGGCAATCTCTACGGCACGACCGGGGGTGGCGGCAGTAGTTCCTATGGCACAGTGTGGGAGATCACGCCGTAACGGAAACGCGAGGAGTGGAGTTTTGCGGTAACTGTTGTGAATACCCATAGCGCAAGTGACGCTGCGTGGGGCCAAACCTGCCCACGCTCTTCGAGATTCGGCACAAACATCCAATGGAAGCGGGCAGGGCTTTCGCGCTACTATTCCGGCAGCTTCTGCGGAACCGGGTCATCGGAGTGTTTCCGTGGGAGCGGAGAGGGGATGCCTAAGCGGGGCCTCTCTCTTCCTTGAACGCATCCAAACCCCGTACTTTATGTCCACGCTGCACTGTGTCTCCTTGCAACGGCCCGATCTGCGCCCTTAACGCGATCATCTCATTTCGGTCAATCCTCACCATCTGGTTGGTAACAAGGCTTTTAGCGTTTGGGAAAATCGACGGAAAGCTGGAGACGAGACGAGGCTTCCCCAAGTCTAGGCCGTCGTCCTATACGTTACCTAAGAAAAAATCTTGTTCCCGAGGGAAAATAAGGGCCTCTGCGCTGTATAATAATACGTACAAGTTTTTGCGGCCTGTATGCCTGAGAGCAATTCCCCGCGGATAGTCCAACCAGAGCCCACTCTTAGGCTATACGTCCTCGAACTCTCCCCCTGTGCCTCCTAGAGGGGGTTCAGCTCCCCGTAATACCTCCAGCTGCCTAACGTCCCTTTCAATGCATTACTTCTCAACCGAACGTCTACAACTTGCCATCTTTATCCATGCATCTGGACGGCTCTCCGCCCGGACAGACCGCGATCAGGAAACCCCCTCTCAAACACTAATCGACAGGAAATAGACCATGACCGATGATTCGTACGTAACCACCGAACTAGAAATCGCAAGCTTCCTCAGAGCGACTGGCCAACCGCTTCTTAGCGCCCTCCCCCGGGGCAAACTCATCGAGTTTCATTTCCCACGAACAGCATTGGATGCAGTAGACAACTATTTTGCGGGACATCAAATCTCCGCCAGAGAGCTTTTCGAGGCTCATCGGAGCCTTAGGGCCCTAATTCAACAAGTCAAAGAACGTCAATCCCAATCAGATCGGAACGGACACAATGTCAAACGAGAATCAAGTCGGTACTAGCTTCACCGGAATTTATAACTTCAAGGATTTCATGTCACTTTCTTTGGAAAAACCAAAACCCGCTGTTGCAGGGCTTCTCTTCGAGGGCCAGACAACGATGCTGGCCGGAAGGTTCGCCGTCGGAAAAACACTGCTCACAACCCAAATGGCGGTGCACTTGGCGGCGGGCAAGGAGTTCTTGGGGCGAAAAGTAGACCACCCGTACAAAGTCGCCTTCATTGACTGCGAGAACGGCCCTTCAGAGATTCAGTCTCGATGGCAGAAACAGATAGAAGGCGCAAAGCTCAGTCCTGAGGAGCGAATCTTGGTTAATACGAACTGCCTTTACGCAAATGCGCGAGACGTAGAAGCTAGCCTCTACGGTTTACAACTGGAACGTGGGAAGACAGGACATCTGGAGGAGTTTCTGACGTCTTCTGAGCCTGAGCTTGTAATTGTGGATAATCTGGGCCGGGTCATACATGGCGACTTGGAGAAAACTGAGGATGTGACGAGCTTTTTCAAGGTTGTGCAGGAGGTCAAAGAGCGTTGTCCCTCGGTGAAGATGTTTCTGTTTCTGCATCACATCAAGAAGCCTTCAGATCACGGGGAAAGATGTACGTTGTTTCAATCTCCATATGAGTATTTGACTCAGATGCGTGGAAGTGGAAGACTGCTCGACTTCAGTGAGGGTCGGTTTGCGCTTGCCGAGGAAAAGCTTAGCAATGGCACTTTTTGTGTGCTCAATGGTATAGCAAGAAGCGCCCAAGTGACCCCGATTGTGCTGGAGAGAGATGAGAACTCGTTATCATTCCAGTTCGTCGAGGATAAACGGTTTTTGCTTGATACATTGTTCTCGGATCGCCCCAAGGGCAGAGAGCTGATTGATACGATGATGAAGACGCGTTCTAACCAATATACGTTTACCCAGCTAACCACCTTGAAAGACAACGAAGGCAAGCTTTTCAATAAGGGAACCGTCTCGTCAACCCTTGCCCTCGGAGTAGCCAATGGCTTGATCGGCCATGAAAACGACGGTACCTACAAAATTGCAGAAACGCTGTACTAGTCGTACTAACCTTCATCCATGCGCAGTATATGCTGTACTTGCTGATTGTACCTGCATTGTACTCGGTGTACTAGTATAGTCAGTCTAATCACAGTCCGGTCTGTTGTACAGTCGTAACCCTCTATCTTTCCTACCTAGTCTAATCGGTACACCCACTTTAGACTCCTCACGCCTGCCTTGATCTAAGGGCAATCCATATCAAATCCGAAGGTGAATAACCATGAACACTATTGAGATATCCATTGAGCACCATCCCCTGTCTGGGAACCGCAAATACCGTCACACCCCTTGGCTCGCATCAAGAATCACTGGCATACCGCAGTCCTATATCTGGCTTTGGGTTGTGGAAGGCTTACTTACGGCCCAGAGGTACGTAGGGAAGCTATACGTGCGTCTGGAGGACGTTTTGAGGCTCGCGGAGCCTTCAGAGGCCCTACTTGACGCCGCTGACATCACCGGAGAACCCATTCCTGAGCCCCACGCAACCGCTATACGCCAAGAGGTCTGGAAAAATCCACCCGAATGGCTGGTTACCCGGAAGGAGGAAGCCCGATGACTGATAAACAACAGAAGCATCCAATGAGAACCGTCCTCAAATCGACGAAGGTGCAGGACACAGACGAACATCGATCAGATGGCGCAAGGGAGGGGCTTCGCCCCCTCCAAAGCCCAGAGTACGACGAAGAGCCCAACCAGGTAACGGCTTCCAAGAAAAAGTCGGGTCGTCCGGCCTATTACCCGCCGTGGCTGAAGCCAGCGGCAATGCTTGTGGCCAACGGCTACACGCTCCGGAGAGCTCTCTGGAGGCTCGGGGTGACCATTCCTGAGAAACAGCTAAGACAGGTCTACCGCTGGAAGCTGTTCCGTCAGTTCTATGAGGAAGCAAGACGGGTCTTTGTGGCCGACTGGGGCAGCACGCCTCCGAGGAAGGTGGAGTCGTTTACGCGAAGCGTCCTGGGGCAGTGGGTGGATTTGAACCTAAACGCGTCAGACGAATAACGGCCCCAATGCCCACATCCGACATTTGGGCATTGACACTCCTTTTGCAAGGCCCGCACAATCCGGGTATCGGGCATTAACCCGATGATGCGGAGGTGTGCTCTATGGATAGTTTGGATAAACAGTTCCTCGCTAACAAACATCTCGTTTTTGTGCTTGCGCAAACTCTATTCTCTATTACTGCTGTGGCCTTCGCTGTCCTCGGATTCTTGTGTGGTTGGTTTCCCGCCCCGGGGGTTTCCGTGGCGATCATCGCCGTCGTTGCAGCCACTATGAGCATTCATGGCAATATGGAGGGGAGTCACAAGGCACTGTGGATGCTCATAATCGGAGCCTTCTTGGTATTGGAATTAGTTTCAATAAGGCACGAACGAAATGTCCAGACCGCTGCCCAGAAGACACTGCTTGATGAGGAGAGGAAGCACTTCGGCGAGATTGGAGATGGAATTAAGGCCACGATATCTGATAGTGACAGTAACTTTAATGCAACGATGGGCCAGTTTTCTTCTGTTATCTCCCAAACTGGAAGTGTGCTTCTAAATGTGACCGGGGGCGATTCATATGGGGTCGTGGTGCCTCAGACTATGGGAGGGGGCGACCAGATTCCCTTGCTCGTTTGGAACAAGGGGAACAATCCACTTACCGGCGTGACGGTAAGTATCGCAAGAACTAACGATCCGGTTCCTGTTTGGAGCAAGAAGTTCTATGAGCCAATAACAATCGGAACGGTTAGCCCTCACTGGTACGCCCCAGTCCCTTCGACGGTTATTACACCCAAGATTGATCCAACGACTGGAATGGATCACTACTGGATCATGATTTCGGCGCAGAACGGTACGGTATCTGAGGGCTTATGGTTTAGACCCGATAAACGGAGCAGCGGTTTGTGGGCGGCTTCTTACATGGTCACCAAGGACATCACAAAGCGACAGGTTATGGATGGGGTTGTGACAAACGTGAGCACTAGCAAGTTGTTAGAAAGAGGGAGTTCGTCCGATGAGCCCTCTCTCAGGCCGCATCAGAAGTGAGTTTCTTGTGTACCCGACATGCTCTGCTTTCTGCATCTCGCAAGGAAACCTATCCAAGAAACCTCGACGATTACTTCTTCTTCTGCTGAGCCCACCACTTCCGTTTGGCCTAGCCAATGCGCTTCCGGGCTGCTGCACTCATGTGAAAGGGCTTGCGGACAGGGGTAGAAGAGACGCTCGGCTTAGGAGTCCTTCTTGGCCCATGTTTGGGTTGACCACTCAGCCCCTCTAGGGCGGTTATTGCCCGGTGAAGGCGATTTCGTTGGCTTTGGAGGTCAGAGAGAATCTGTTGGACGTTCATGGGCTGAGTTTATCAAGAGAAGCCTAGTTTTCTGCACCGAATCTCACATTCCGGGTTCTGGGCGGCCCGTCACCCCAATTTAGGGGTGTTTCTCGAAGGCTATATTCGTGTCGTTTATAGCGGAAATCCAATCCGGGGGATGTAAGCGCCATCAAATCTTGCTGAGAAGCTGCGAGACCGACAAGCCAAATCCTCGGGCGATAATCTCCAAGGTCAGCAGCGACACGTTGCGTTTACCCCGTTCCAAATCCGAGACGTACGTCCGCCTTAGCCCTAGATAATCTGCCAATTCGACCTGAGTCCAACCACGTCGTTTGCGGAGAGAGCGAAGGCGTTCCCCAAACCTGGCCCGAATGTCTGCTGGCATCCGGCTTGCATCATTACTTGCCGCCGGGACTTGGCGTGTCCACTACTGGAGAAGTCCGACAAGTTGAGCTACAATTCCCCGCAAAAGGCGTAGTACCCACACAAGACTCTTGCTCGTTTTCCGGCAACGTTGCTGGGGGGAGGAATGACGATGGATGCGATCAATTCAGTCTTGCGCTTCATCTCCCATCTCAATCTGATCGCTTTACTCCTGCTCATTTGGGTGCCGTACGGAGTTGTAGTCGTTGTGCGAAAGCTCAAGCAGACGAAGCCAATCTACTTTGATCGACTCGCATTGGTTGTGACGGCCTTTGCGTGCGTGGCAGCAGCTTTCTTGCTCATGTTCACATCATCTAGATTTGCGACTCCAGAGCCGGAGCCCACGTTCGCAGTGTCTGGGCAGCTGCTAGCCGGGCCTATATCGGGCAGGAACGTTCACCCAGTCGCAGGAGCAAGCGTTTACTTGTTACCCTCGAAATTCGGGGGCAGAACGGAGTTTTGGCAAGCGTTCGACGGTTCGGAGGCAGGAATCATCGCACAAGACAAATCGTTGTCGAGCAACGATCGTTGCTCGAAGGAGTTCGATTCGCTTATCAGGGAGAATGCTGGGCTAGCGGGCCCTGCGGACGCTGAGTTCTATCCAATCAAAACCCTGTGGTTTGAGATTAAGAAAGACCGAAGGTTCACGACCGCTAACCCCAACGAACAGCAGGAAATCACTGAAGACTACTGGAGCACAAAGGTCACTGCTGACCCTGAATTTGCGAACCTCAGTCCCGCTGAACTTGGAAGGTATAAGTCAATCATCCTGTTGGGCGATGACTGGGACGGGAAGCTGCGCGAGACAGAGCAGGCCCTGCCGTACGTGGTTAGCGACTCGCAAGGAGAGTTTGGGGCGAGGTTGCCAGCGGGAAAGCACTTGCTAATTGCGTTGGGCACAGATTCGGCTTCCGGACAACCCTACCTTTGGGCCGTCCCGTTCACGGTGGAAGGCGACAGCAGGATTGTCACGGATGATGTAGTGTGCGGAGCGCCCTGAGGCAGTCTGACGATCTCCGAGTATGCATCCTCGACACGGCATTGGCAACAGGTCGAGGCAGGACGGCCCATTACTGTGATGACTTTGCTGTGGATTTCGTTCCGCTACTTAAGGGACTTGATTCAACGCACTCATCAGTGAATCGTTGGGTGTCCTAGCAAGCGGTCTTGTTCAAGGCGTCACTTCCTTGGTTTCGGACGCAGCGGCCAAGCCTTTTCAACGGCGGTATTGTCTGAAAAATTGTTTCCGAAATCCTCTTCCTGAAGGCATTTCAGCACAGTCGCTCGCAGTAAGGCTTCCAACTTGTCATATAAATCCAGTTGGTCACTTTTTAGCATAATGGTTTCCAAGCTGAACAGGAAACCTTCGGCATGAACTAACTTCGAGCGAAGCGCATATGCCGAGTGCAACTGCTCATCCGTTAGATCAATGCCGAGGAGTGTAGCGAGCCGTATGCAACGGTCACGAAACTGCCAACCACAATCCTTTTCATCGATATTTATAAGCGCTTCGAGGCCTGAAACTACGAATGTCCATCGTGCGTCCAAATAGTACGTGCGCATCGCATACTCATGATTCCAGTAAGCGCGGTGGATGCGCTCGTGCATTCTCTTGGCTAACCACGGCATGAGCCCACGTAACGCTGCCGCATCGTCCTCAGAAAGCCAATCAGTCTTTCTCGGGCCAATAATAACGTCAGGGCTCAACCCTCTAAACTGCACTGCCTCAACGCAATACTTGTCCGCTCCGAGGTCGAATATCTTGGCGCAGTAACGCCCTCCAACCGTTGTAGGGTGTATTAGTCGTGATAGAGCAGCGACGGCGAATAGCTCTTGCATTCCTGCGTAAGGAGTATTCTCTTGCAATTCAAGCCGGCGTACAAATGCGTATAAATGCCTATCCCATGGAGAAAGACTAATGTTGAAATGCGGTGGTTCGCAGGCTTGCTGGACATCTTTGGCAAACTGTTCGGTCAACCTCTCAATCCAGATATTGTCGTTGAGCGGAAAAAAGGGGGCGTCGTCCCGCACAACCAAATGTGCTGTTCTGGTTGTCTCCTCTGCTGCCGACGGTCCAGTTCCAACGTGGAGCATGACATAACGGTTTTGCGACGGCAGACTAACCTCGGACATTGTTTTCTCCTGCTGCTTTGTTCTGACTAGACGTTTTTACTACAAATTTCAAATTTCAATCCAGAGTTCGGGCTAATGAGTCCATCTCAAACCCCCACCCCCGGTGACGGAAGCCGAGACTTCTCCGGGAAAATTTAGCGGTTTCCGCTAAGCCACTCACTTTCAGCCAATTTCCCGAATGGCAATCGACGTGTTTGATTCGGTGGATGTGCGGTAGTAAAAACCGCATGTCACGGTTTGAGGCAGTGTTTATGCGGGTCTAGGAAGGCCATTGCAAGGTTACTGCAACCAAACGGTGATTCAGCTACTCCAACGACACAGGATGAGGTGGCGAGGAAGGAGCAGAAATGCAGCCTCGACACCAAAAGGGGTATTTGTTCAAGTCAAGCGGTTGGTGGTTCGTTCGTTACTGCGATACGGTTGTGACGAATGGCGAAGCCAAGCGGGTTTTGATTGCCAAGAAGCTGGTCCCTGTATCCAACGAGTACCGCTGCAAGCGTTCAGTGCAGCCTGTTGCCGAGGATTTTCTCAGACCCATCAACGAGGGTTTGGTGACGCCTCAAAGCAGCATGAGCATCGCGGAGTTCGTGAGAACGGAGTACATGCCGTTTGTTGAACGCGAGAAGCGGCCCTCGACAGCAAGAGGTTACCGGGACATTTGGAAAAATCACTTGAAACCGAGATGTGGAAACACGCAGCTTCGGGATTTTAGAACCGTTGACGGTGAGCGACTGATGCGGTCACTGGGCAACGGCAGTCTCTCCCGGACTTCGCTGTATCACATCAAGGCACTACTGAGTGGAGTGTTCAAACATGCAATACGACTGGGTATTCTGAACGGCCCAAATCCGGTGCGGGATGTTTCAATCCCAAAGGCCCCGGAGGGAAAAGAAACTCAGGCGTATTCGTTCGAGCAAGTCGTGACGATGTTGTCGATACTGCCCGAGCCTGCGGCAACGATTGTTGCTGTTGCTGCATTCTGTGGGCTGCGGAAGGGCGAGATTCGGGGCTTGCTTTGGGAGCACTACGACAGCAGTCAGATTCGAGTGATGCAGTCGATCTGGAACTCACACGTTACCGAACCCAAAACTCGTAAGAGTAGGGCTGCGGTGCCTGTGATTCCACTTTTGCGTGAGCGCTTGGACAGATTCAGGGGCGATGTCGGAAATCCAGCAGTGGGCCTGATGTTCGCTGCGGGTAATGGCAATCCTCTGAATCTCGACAACCTTGCGCGAAGAGAGATCAAACCCGCAATCGAGAGTGTAGGGATGGCTTGGTTCGGCTGGCACGCATTCCGAAGGGGATTGGCGACGAATCTGTATTCACTCGGAGTGAGTGAGAAAGTGATTCAAGGCATCCTGAGACACGCTCAGGTCTCGACCACGATGAACCTGTATGTGAAGGGAGTTCCGAAGGAGGCTCTTGCTGCAATGGAGCTGTTACAGCGAACTTGCAGTAATCTTGCAGTAAATCAGCCTCCCAAAGAAGTCTCAAAACTTGTAAACTAATGAAACCGCACAGTTTGGCCCTGTAGCTCAGATGGATAGAGCAGCGGTTTCCTAAACCGTTGGTCGGCAGTTCGACTCTGCCCAGGGCCTCCATCATTACAAAGCACTCCTGAGAAATCGATCGCATATTTTTCCCGCGTGGCGAAGAGCCAGAGGCGTTCACCATGAACATGTGCGAGCGGTTGTTCGAAGATGCACACCAACCATGTCCTGGCTGGCTCAAGTACGATCCTCACTGGATGGAATCCGCAACGGCGCCAGACAAGGATTTAGTTTTCTGCATGTGCCCGTGTCATAAGAAGTCGGCGCCGGGCTAGACAGATTGCGACTCGCAATGAGCAGCTACGGACCCATTTTGGGCCAATCGGGCCGCTGTTCGAAGCCGCCGATGTCCAATCCCATTCGAAGAGCGTAGCGAACAAAAACGAACATACAATGGGTGACTGAGAAGTTAAAGCGGAAGCCTGCTTGGGGTAACAGTTCGAGCCGAAGGTTATCGCAGTTGAGGCAGTTGGACGGCCTAGTAGAACCCCCACTAGCCCCAAGATCACTGCTTTATTCGCAGGTGTTCCACTACATCAATGTCAGTGACTACTCGGGTGGTGTGCTGTTTGGAATCGCATCGCTTTACAGGTTGAAGGTGTTCACATTCTTCTGACAAACTTGTGACACAAGTTGCAAGGTTTCGGTGTAAGTTTCTCGGCGTTACAAGGAGTCCCCATGGCGCCACGATTCTTCGATCTGGTCAGGGTCCTTCGGTTTGCGATGGCAGCTTTGACTGTATTCGTCTTTGCGGTTCTTGTCCCGGCAACAGCGCAGACCTATCAGGTGATCTACACCTTCAGCGGGCATGATAATCCTGCGAACCCAATCGCCGGTGTGACGCCCGACCAGCACGGCAACCTTTACGGAACCACGGCGTGGGGCGGCGAGTTTGGCGGCGGCGCCGTCTACCAGCTGAAGCGCACGAACGGCGGGTACGTTTTCAGTGACCTTCACGATCTGGGCCAGGGACTGGACGGCAGTTTTGCCTGGGGAGGAATCACCATCGGTCCCAACGGCAGCTTGTACGGCACCACCTACACCGGAGGCACGGAAGGAAATGGCGTGATTTTTAACGTCAAGCCTCCGCCGACGCCATGCCGCAGTGTTCGGTGTCCGTGGCACGAGACCGTTCTCTATAACTTTCGCCGGCAGGAAGATGGCGGAAATGCGCAGGCCAGCGTCGTCTTCGACAGCAGAGGAAACTTCTACGGCGCCGTGGTGAATGGCGGGGTTGATCAGCAAGGTGTGGTTTACGAGATGACACCGTCGGGTGATGGCTGGACCTATCAGGTGCTCTACCCGTTTACGGGAGGGACTGACGGCTCTAATCCCGACTCGCTGCTGACCTTCGACGCTGCCGGCAGCCTGTACGGTTCGGCATTGGCGGGCGGAAACTCGGGCTGCGTCGGAAACCTTGGCTGTGGCACCATCTTCAAGATCTCTCGTTTGGGCGGAAGCTGGGCCGAGACGACGCTTTACACCTTCACCGACGGAAGCGATGGCTCGAACCCGCAATCGGGAGTGATCTTTGACGCGGCCGGGAATATCTACAGCGCAACCGGCGCCAGCGACGGAGCTTTAGGCGGTTCCGTATTCGAATTGACCGCGCACTCCGGAAGCTATTTGTTCAATCTCATCACCGACCTGCGAGGGGGCGGTCCGGGCCCGTGGAATCCGCTGCTGCGTGACAGCGGAGGCAATCTCTATGGCGCGACCTGGGGCGACGGCTTGTACGGCGCCGGCAATGTCTTCAAACTGACGCCGACGAGCAATGGATGGGTCTATACGGACCTCCATGACTTTACCGGAGGTGCAGACGGTGGAAATGCTTTCGGCGGCCTGAGCATGGACAGCGAAGGGAACATCTTTGGAACCACGTACATGGGAGGCTTGCAGAGCTGCGGATATTGCGGCGTGGTGTTCGAGATCACGCCATGAGTTTCGCTTCCCGACTTTCGTCCGCCTAGACATGTGCACATGGGTTGCGGATTCTGCCGGGCTTTGCCGGATTCTTCCGAGGTAAAGTCTATATCTTGCTTAGTTTCAGTAGGCTGTTTCGCTTTCCTAAACCGTTGGTCGGCAGTTCGGCTCTGCCCAGGGCCTCCATTATCAACTCTCTCAAAATACTCGACTTCTAAAATTACTTCCGAGGGCTCCAACTCCTCATCAGAGCCGTGGGTTTGCGTCTGGTTTGCGGATGCTTGCGGACTTGTTTCCGCGTCGAGCCTATCAACGAAAGAAATGTTCGCACCTGGAAGCAAATGGCCATATAGATCAACCGTTATCTGAATGGTTGAGTGGCCGAGTTGTTCGTTGACGTAAGCCAGACTGGCGCCGTCCAGCAGTAGCAAGCTTGCAACCGTGTGTCTTAGAGAATGGATCCAAACCTTCGTAGTTCGGCGTGCTGTATAGCCGGCAAGAGCACCCGCTTGTGCAGGAGAGGGAAGTCAGTGAACTTATCGAAATGCAGTTCTTTTCTGCGAACTAAGAAGTTAAACCGTATGAGTACCTAGCGTTCGGTACTACTATCGCATTCCTCCGGGAGGCCATTTCCGGCTGAGGAGGATGATATGAAAGGGATCAGAAAGATCGCGAGCAAGTTTCCTTGGGACAAAGCGAAGCTATTGCTGATTGTAGTTGTCACTTTGTCGCTTTTTGGCATTGGCGGCTCAAAGTTTGCGACAGCTCAAACCTTTGGAGTCCTTCATACGTTCACGGGCGGAAGTGATGGCGCGAAACCAGTGGCGGGTCTCACGATGGATTCAGCAGGAAACATGTATGGCACTGCTGAATACGGCGGCGAGAGCTGGTGTTATTTGGGATGTGGCACTGTCTTTGAACTCAAACGCCAAGGTTCTCAATGGGCGTTCAATGTCATATACACATTCCAGGGAGGCGCGGATGGACAAAATCCCAAAGCACGAGTTGTCTTTGGTCCAGACGGTACGCTTTACGGTACAACTACCTCTTCCGAAGATCCCCAGATTGGCGGAACGTTATTCAATCTAAAACCTCCTGTCACCTGCTGGACCACCAATTGTCAGTGGACGAAGACCGTCCTGAATACCTTCAATCCAACAGAGTGTGTTCCAGACTATGACAACTACACCTGTCTCGCCGGTGATCTGACGTTCGACTCGGCCGGAAATATATATGGCACGACCGCGGGCGGCGGCACTTGGGGTGAAGGAACCGTGTTCAAGCTTACGAAGACCAACAATGGTTGGATCCGAAGGACCCTGTACAGCTTCCTGCAGACTAGTTCGCAAAGGCCGGATGGCATGAACCCGTTCAGCGGGGTAGTCTTCGACGAGAAAGGCAACTTATGGGGAACAACGTATACCGGTGGAGGCTCGGGTGGAGATGATCCAGGGTATGGCGTCGTATTCGAGTTGACACCCTCTGGTCAAGACTGGAACGAATCGATCCGAGTCATCAATGGCGCTCAATTATACGGCGGGGTGATCTTCGATTCAGCCGGACTGGCCTACGTAGGAGCCTACGCCGGAGGAACCGGTACTTGCTCCGATTGGGAACCTCCTTATGCTCCTGGCTGTGGAACTGTCGTGAGGAGTTCTGTGGCAAGCTCACAATGGACGACGCTTCAGAATCTCCAACAAATCGGCCGAAACTATCCTCAGCCCGGAGGTCCGATGCAGCCGCTGGCTCTTGATGCTGCTGGCAATGTGTATGGCGGCGCCTACCGAGATCCATACGGAGCAGGAATGATATTTGAATTGACGGCAGGAACCTGGGATCTCGTGGTGCTGCACCAGTTCAATGCGGGAACGGATGGGGCGAATCCCATCAGCAATATAATCTTCGACCGCGACGGGGTACTCTATGGAACCGCATCCACTTACGGGCAGAGTTGCAACCCGCTCGGCAATGGCTGTGGAGTCGTCTGGTCGATCACGCGCTAGGTAGAAGCTACTGGCGACAGCGTTGCAATCGCGGCGCTGTCGCAGGTTTCAGCGTAGCCACCAACCGCGATTCCAATCATTTGGTGGCGATCAACCATGAGAATCACCATCGACGTCATCCACGAATCCGGTGTCCGCTACATCGTCACTGCGCTGGGCTTAGAGGGTGGCTCCAGGCGTAGTGGGATAAACAGCGCTGACGCCGGACGGGCGCTCTGTCGACTTTTTCATTGACAAACCCTCACATCACCTGTGGAATCTGCTTGGCCGTTGGGATAGTTTGCTGTATCCATGGCAAGGCGGAGATGAGAATACATCCTGCTCTCCCGGCTTCCGACCGTCTTGCAGGCCTCTTGCTCCCCAATTAAGTGACGTTCAGACGACAGGATATAAGCATGCAGAATAGGCATCAATCTCTCCAGCCGATCTGCGCACGACTAGCGCGCGTAACGGTTAGCGGGTTAAGCGTGCTCTTAGTGATTGGCGCTTTTGCCGCGGCCCAATCGGTCATTCCGCAACCCAGTCAGACGTGCAGCAACCCGCCGATCAAGGCGCCGATAGATTGGGCACAGTATCGTTACGACCTCTGTCACACGGCTTTCAACCCGTATGAATTTGTTTTAAACCCTAGCACGATCGCACAACTGAGCCTGCAGTGGAATTATGCTGCCGGAGGCGCTGTTTTCTCTTCTCCTGCGGTCGCAAAAGGAATGTTGTTTATCGGCTCAGACGACCATAACCTGTACGCTTTGAATGCCCGAACCGGCTCATTTGTATGGAAGTACACCACTGGAAGCACCGTTCGATCTTCGCCGGCCGTAGCGAACAGCGTAGTGTACGTAGGATCCATCGACAATAATCTCTACGCCTTAAACGCCGTCACAGGGACTCTCTTGTGGAGCTATGCCACAGGTGGTTCCGTCGAATCTTCTCCAGTCGTCGCTAACGGCGTGGTTTACTTCGCATCCGATGACGACAACGTCTATGCACTAAATGCCAATAGCGGCGCACTCCTGTGGAAGTACAAGGCGCTGGACGGCTTCGGCTCCTCCCCCTCGTTGGCCAATGGTGCACTATACATCGGCGGTTTTGACCACAATGTGTACGCGTTGAATGCCGCTACAGGAGGTCTCCTTTGGAAGTACTCCACGGGGAGCTATATCTACTCCGACCCGGCGGTGTCGAACGGTGTGGTATACATCGGGTCTTATGACAACAACGTGTACGCTCTGAATGCCAGCACTGGGGCATTGGTTTGGAAGTACGCGACCGAGGACTTTGTCGGTGTTGCGCCCGCCGTAGCTAACGGAGTGGTGTATATCGGTTCCGGTGACAATTACGTTTATGCTTTGAATGCTGCAACGGGTGCACTGATATGGAAATACACCACCGGTATTTCCGTGCTCTCTTCACCTGTTGTGGCCAACAACGTCCTGTACGTTGGGTCTCGAGACGATGCCAATACTCGCCCTCAATGCCAGTAGCGGCGAGCTTCTTTGGCAGTACTCAACGGGAGATGAGATTGAATCTTCGCCCGTCGTAGTCAATGGGATGGTCTATGTTGGTTGCGGGGATACGAAAATATACGCCTTCGGTTTGTAACGAAGATCTTTTCCAGACCCTATAAAAGCCACATGCAACAAGTGCGGCCGGGCTTTGCCGGATTCTTCCGAGGTAAGGTCTATGTCTTGCTTAGTTTCAGTAGGCCGTTTCGTTTTCCTAAACCGTCGGCCGGCAGTTCGACTCTGCCCAGGGCCTCCATTCTTAGACAGCCTAAAAAGCCAGACGTTTGACAGCGGCGAGAGTTGATCTGGCTGCATCACTGCCTATAGGGTTGTGATGGAGCGCTGCTTGAATATCTACCTGGTCGACGGCACCTACGAACTGTTTCGCCATTACTACGCGCTGCCCTCCGCCAAGGATGCGGAAGGCATGGAAGTGGCTGCGGTTCGCGGAGTTCTTGCCTCCGTGCTCGGCATGATTAAGGGTGGCGCCACGCACATCGCGGTGGCCACCGATCATGTCATCGAATCGTTTCGCAATGGTTTGTGGCCGGGCTACAAGACCGGTGCCGGCGTCGAGCGGGAATTGTTGGCTCAATTTCCCCTGCTTGAAGAAGTGTTGTCGGCGGCCGGCGTTGTCGTCTGGCCCATGGTCGAGTTCGAAGCCGACGACGCTCTGGCGGCCGGAGCCGTCGCCGCTGCTCGGAACAAGCGTGTCGGGCAGGTGATTATCTGCACGCCTGACAAGGATCTCGCGCAATGCGTGCAAGGCTCGCGCATCGTACAACTGAACCGCCGTACGGGTGTCACCATGGACGAAGCCGGAGTCATTCAGAAGTTCGGCGTTCCTCCGGCATCCATTCCTGATTATCTGGCCCTGGTGGGCGATGCGGCCGATGGCTATCCGGGTCTACCGGGATGGGGTGCGAAGTCCTCCGCTGCTGTTCTGGCGAAGTACGGCAAGATTGAATCGATTCCCGCTGACTGCCGCGAATGGCGAGTGAATGCTACCAACGCGAGCGCTCTGGCAGCTACGTTAGTCCGCGAGCGTGATCGGGCGCTCCTGTTTCGTACTTTGGCCACGCTTCGAACTGACATTGAACTCTTTGAGAAAGTGGATCAGCTGCGTTGGCAGGGCCCGGCGCCCGGCTTCGAGGCGCTTGCTGCCCGACTCGACGGCGCCAGAACCGCGGCGCGAAAGACGGGGACGAGCCGTTCGTCAGGAACGAAGAGGGCGAGAGCGACGTAGCGCAAAGCGCTTGCCGCACGCCAAGAGTTTCAACGCCTCGCCGTCCAGCGGTAAATGCTCCCGACATTAAGCCCTGCTATCCTCCAATGAGCCGATAAAAGGACGCCTTACGACTTGCCGCCGATTCTCAACGCACAAAATATCTCGAAGCGCTACGGTGCCACGCCGCTTTTCCGTAACATCGCCTTCACCATCGACGAGGGCGACCGCATTGGCGTGATCGGGCCAAACGGCTCCGGCAAATCGACACTGCTGCAGATTCTCTCCGGAGCGATCGAGCCCGACAGCGGCGAAGTGGCGCTGCGCAAGCGCACGCGTCTTAGCCTGGTGCAGCAGGAGTCACATTTCAGCGGCGGCCAGACCGTGCGTTCCGTGATCGAAGCAGCCCTGCAGCGCTCCGCCGTTCCCGCCGACGAATGGCAGGCTCGTTTATCCGAGACACTGGGACGCGCTGGATTGGAAGATGTTGAGGTGACCGCCGAATCGCTGTCCGGAGGATGGCGGAAGCGTCTCGCGATCGCCGAAGCTCTGGTGCAGCAGCCCGAAATCCTTCTGCTCGACGAGCCTACCAACCATCTCGACCTCGCTGCCATTGAATGGCTGGAGGAATTGCTTCAATCCGCGTCTTTCGCGTCGGTTGTGGTTAGCCACGATCGTTACTTTCTGGAAAATGTCGCGACGACGATGGTGGAGCTGAATCGCGCCTACCCCGACGGCCTGCTGCGCGTGCCGGGCAACTACAGCAAGCTTCTGGAAGAGAAGGAGGCATTCCTCCACGCGCAGGCAAAGCATCAGGAATCGCTCGAAAACCGGGTGCATCGCGAGATCGAATGGCTGCGGCGCGGTCCCAAGGCACGCACTTCCAAATCGAAAGCGCGTATCGACAAAGCGAATCAGCTAATTGGCGAACTAGCCGACTTGAATGCGCGCACTCGCACGGCAAGCGCCAATATCGATTTCTCCGCGACGGAACGGAAGACGAAGCGGCTGATCGAATTGCAGGATGTCAGCTTCGACATCGCAGGGCGCACGCTGTTTCGCGATCTCAACTTCATACTTACCGCGGGAATGCGCGTCGGGTTAGTCGGACCAAATGGCAGCGGCAAAACCACATTGTTGCGGTTGCTGTCCGGAGAACTGGCGCCAGCGTCCGGCGAGATCAAAACCGCCGACGCGCTGCAAATCGTCTACTTCGATCAGAATCGCGTGCTCAATCCGGATGTGACGTTGCGCCGCGCCCTCGCGCCCGACAGCGATTCGGTGATCTACCAGGATCGTGTGATCCATGTTGCCTCATGGGCTGCGCGATTCCTGTTTACCGGCGAGCAGCTCAATCAGCCGGTGGGTCGACTGTCGGGAGGAGAGCGCGCCAGGGTTCTGATCGCCAAGCTTATGCTTCAGCCGGCCGATGTGCTGCTGCTTGATGAGCCCACGAATGATCTCGACATCCCAACGCTCGAGGTTCTGGAAGAAAGCCTGCTGGAATTTCGAGGCGCACTTGTGCTGGTCACCCACGACCGCTACTTGCTCGACCGCGTTTCGACTACCGTGATCGGTCTCGACGGGCTTGGTGAGGCCGGCAGCTTTGCCGATTATTCCCAATGGGAGAGCTGGCAGGAAGAGCGCCAGCGACGGTTGCGAACAGCCGTTAAAACTCCGGAGCGTGACATTACTTTCGAGACTTCGCCAGCCACATCGACCGCGGCGAAGAAAAAGCTCTCCTACCTCGAAGCTCGAGAGTACGCCACGCTCGAACAGCGCATCGCTGAAGCCGAAGCTAAGCTCAAGACGGCTCGTTCGGCCTATGAAGACCCCGCCATCGTCAGCGACGCCGATCGACTTGTAGCCGCGCAAAATGAAATCGAACACGCGGAGCTGTTGGTGAATCAGCTTTATGCGCGATGGGAAGAGCTGGAAAGCAAGCTTGGCTGACGCGCGTTGTCGCGGATCGATACAACCCTGCATCGCAGTTGGCAAACTCTGCTTCGGTTTGCGCGAGCTCATCGCGCCGCGTGCTCCGTATAAGCCGTTCGTGATATGCTCCCGAACTAATTACCATTCGCTCCTCGTAGAACTTTGACCGAAATCACGAACGCCGCCGCACGGTGGAGAATAGCCGCCGCAATAGATTTTCCGAATATGCGACGCTGCGATCGTGATTTGTCAGGCGGAGCAACAGGGCTTGATCGTGCAGAAAGAATCCATCGTGCCGCCGGCAGCGATCCTCGATCCTCAGAGCAAGAGCCCTTCTTTGCGCAGCGGCGCCCGGCAACTGCTGGATTTGCTGACGCAGACACCCATCATTCCGGCGGTTCGCGCACCCGAATTTCTGACACAGGGTGCCCAGGCGCCGGGAAAGGTCGTCTACTTTTTGTTTGGCAATCCTGAAGACATCAATGAGATGGCGAGTACAGTGGTGGCCGCCGGCAAAGTGCCGATCGTGAATCTGGATCTGATGGCGGGTCTGGCGCGCGATTCCGCAGCCGTTTCGTACCTGGCGCGCCGGAATGTACAGGGGATTATCTCTACGCATCCTGAACCGCTGCGGGCGGCTCGTGATGCGGGATTGTTCGCGATTAAACGCACGTTTCTGCTGGATTCAGCGGCGCTGCAAAGCGCGCTGCGAAGTCTCGACCAGTTCCTGCCGGACGCAGTGGAAGTTTTGCCGGCTATGGCGGCTCCGCACATCGTGGAGAAACTTCATAAAGGACATCCCGGTCTGCCGGTGATTGCCGGCGGCTTAGTGCATACCTTGCGCGAGGTCGACGATCTGTTTCGACTGGGCATCAACTCTGTTTCGGTTAGCG
Source organism: uncultured Acidobacteriaceae bacterium (assembly GCA_963834135.1). Lineage (GTDB taxonomy): Bacteria > Acidobacteriota > Terriglobia > Terriglobales > Acidobacteriaceae > Bog-257. The sequence continues at coordinate 200,927 of CAWIAN010000004.1, forward strand.
ATTGCTCATTGTGGGTAGCCTGAATTGGTGTGGCGACCATCCCTTTCTGTGTTGATTCAGCATCGGTTTTTCCATCCTTGAAATCTTTTTTTAATTTAAGTGTTGACGCAGGTTGAAACCGTGCAGTAACCTGCCGCAGGTTCGGCTGAGATTTGAGACGCCGTCCAAGATAAGTTTGTTACCCCTGCGAAAGCGGAGGGACAGCCTTATTTTGGGCGGCGTTTCCTTTTTTGCCGAAATGTCAGGCGCAAAAGGAGAAGTTATGGCGACGTCATCTCGGCATCGATACTCTCAGGAACCCCGGCCCTCAATAACATATTTTCTGCTGCTGGTTCTGGCACTGGCCTTTGCCTCTCTTCCCGCCTCGGCTCAAGCCCCAACCGATCCCGACAAGGAAAAGAGTTTTATGAATCAGCAATACCTGCTTGGCGACTGGGGTGGAGAGCGCACCAAACTCGCGAATGAGGGCGTCACCTTCGACTTCCACTACATTGCCGATTTCCTGGCGAATCCTACAGGTGGTAATAGCACGGCAACGGCTTGGAACCGCGTCCGCGGAACCGTGGATATCGACTTCGGAAAGCTTGCGGGCGCGAAGGGCCTTACGTTTCATGTGACCGGTTTATGGCAGGGCGGCGTGAATCTGGGAGGCCAGTATCTGGGCAGCATCGCGAATCCCAGCGGGTTGGTCAGCGCGCACACAACTCGTCTGGACTCGTACTGGTTGCAGCAAGAGCTGTTCAACGGAAAGCTTACGGTACGTGGCGGCCAATTCGCAGGTCAGGATTTCTACGGCGTGCAATATGCCGGGCGTCAATACCTGATGGAGCCATTGGATTACGCGTTCGGCAATCTGTTCAGCGCGTACGAATCGTTCGATCCAGCCTCAGGTCCGGCCGTGGACATCAAGATCGCACCGATCAAGCAGGTTTACCTCAAGTCCGCGTACATGTCGGGAAACCGCAATCCCTATGGCTATAACGCGACCGGCGTTCCGTTTACCTGGCAGAACTCAGGCCTGATCATCAACGAATTCGGATTTCTTGTGGACCAGCCAAGCTTCGCCGGCCAAAGAGCAGCGAAGGTTGCAGGTGCAACAGGAGGGCCCAAGGCGCCTAAAACGAAGTTCTATCCCGGGCTCTACAAGCTCGGTCTGGTCAACAACCCAGGCCGAAATGCCTTCGCCGGTCCGTCGGCCACGGTCGTCTCCACCAATTCGTATGTCCGGTGTTACGGGGAATGTTACAGCGGCGATTACGTGTTTTACTTCATGGCGAACCAGGCGGTGTGGCGTCCCACGGACAATTCGACTCGCGGACTCGACGTCAACTTCGGCGTTGATTATTTGCCGTCGGACCGTAACAAGGTAAATCAGCAATTCACCGGTGGCGTTACCTTCAATGCCCCAATCACGAAGCGAGCCCAGGACTCGGCGTCGGTCGGTTTTGTGATCAGCAAAGTCAGCGACGCCTTCAGCAACTATCAGACCGACGTGTTGTTCGGGCCGCGTCTGACTTCGGAAAAAGCGTTCGAGCTGAACTACCTCGCCCAGATCACTCCGTTCTGGTACGTGCAGCCGGTAGTACAGGTTTACGCGAGCTTGGGAGGTGCTCCCAGCAACGGAACGGGGGTGGTGCTAGGCTTCCGAACGAAGGTCACATTCTGAGCACAATTGCTCATTAAACGAAAAGGGGAAGTCCATGAAGAGCCGCTCCGAAACATTGCAACAGATCGAAGGTGGAACGTTCGATGTGTGCGTAATTGGCGGAGGGGCTACCGGGTCGGGCTGCGCTTTAGACGCCCAACTGCGTGGCCTGAAAACTGTTCTGATCGAAGCCGGAGACTACGCCTCGGCTACGTCCAGCGGTTCGACCAAGCTGGTGCATGGAGGCGTGCGCTACTTGCAGCAGGCTGTGACAGACCTGGATGTTGGGCAGTATCACGTAGTAAAGCGCGCGCTGCACGAGCGCCGGCTGATGCTCGACAACGCGCCTTACCTGGCTCATCCGTTAGAACTTCTTGTCCCGTGTTACAGCCGCAAAGACATCCTGTACTACCGCATCGGGATGAAGATGTACGACCTGATTGCCGGCAAGGGCAATCTGTTTCCCAGTAAGCATCGCTCGGTCGCCGAATCGGTGAAGCGAATGCCAATGCTCAAGCCGGACAGGCTGGCCGGCACAGTAGCTTACGGTGACGGACAGTTTGACGATGCCCGTTACGGCATGGCATTGATCCAGTCATTCGCCGATGAAGGCGGTCTCCCGGTTAACTACGCGCGTGTAGTTGGGCTGGAGAAAGATGCGGGAGGACGGCTCAATCGAGCCGAGGTCGAAGATCTCATCTCTCATCGCAGATTCAAGCTCCAGGCGCGGGCGTTTGTGAATGCCACCGGACCGTTTTCGGATCACATTCGGGAGATGGCAAAACCGGGGATTACACCGCGGCTGCGTCTGAGCAAGGGCGTTCACATTCTTCTGCCTCTCGACAAAGAAGACACCAAGGACGCGATCCTGATTCCAGAGACGGACGATGGAAGAGTGATCTTCGCCATTCCGTGGCTCGGCCGATTCATGGTGGGCACAACCGACGACGAAGCGCATCCCGGCGACGAGATGGTCGTGACCCAGGCGGAAGCGGAATATCTGCTGCGTCACTTGAACCGCTACATCGTCTCCCCAATGAGACTCGACCAGATTGTCAGCGCGTTTGCCGGCGTGCGTCCGCTGGTGAAGTCGAAGAATTCGCTCGACACCAAGAAGCTGATTCGCGATCACGAGGTCGAGATGGAAGAAGAGAGCGGCTTGATCAGCGTGCTTGGCGGCAAATGGACGACCTATCGGGCCATGGCCCAGGACGGCATCGACATGACGGTGGGGTATCTGGGGATGCCGCTCATTCCATGCCGCACCGCCCAGCATAGGCTGCATGGCGCGGAAGGTTACGGGCCGGAGTTCTGGCGGCTTCTGGTGTCGGAGTTCGGAGTGACGCCGGAGACAGCCCGGCATCTGGCGGAAAAGTTTGGTTCGGCTTCGTTCCGGGTAATGGACATTGCCAAACAGGATGCGCGCTACGGCGCTGCGATCGTTCCCGGGATGCCGCAGATCCAGGCGGAGATCGTCTACTGCGTGCGCCAGGAGATGGCGTTGACCATCGAAGACATGCTGGCCCGCCGTCTTGGATTGCAGTTGTTCAGCTGGCAAGCGTCGATTCAAGCCGCGCCGCTGGTCGGCTCGGTGATGGCTGAGTTGTTGGGCTGGACCGCCGACGAGACTACTCATGCAGTCGAGCAATATGTGCAGAACATAACCAGGAAGATGACGGGAATCGGGTTGAGACCGAAAGAAAACTGAAGTCATCCAGACCGCGAGCAGAAACAGCAGGTGCTACACAGCGGAAAGAGGAGTCAAAAATAATGGCAAATTATATCGGCGCAATCGATCAGGGCACGACAAGCTCTCGCTTCATCGTGTTTGACCGTTCCGGACGGATCGTCACCACGGCCCAGAAAGAACACGAGCAAATCTATCCCAAGCCAGGATGGGTCGAACATAACCCGGACGAGATCTGGGCCCGCACTCAGGAAGTTATCGCGGAGGCCTTGAAGGCCAAAAATCTCACCGCGAAAGATCTCGCGGGCGTCGGCATCACCAATCAGCGCGAAACCACTGTGGTGTGGAACAAGAAGACCGGCAAGCCGGTTTACAACGCACTGGTGTGGCAGGATACGCGAACCGCCGATTACGTAGCCGAATTGTCCCGCCTGGGCGGACAAGACCAGTTCCGGCGCAAAACCGGATTGCCCCTGGCGACCTACTTCAGTGGCCTGAAGATCAAGTGGATTCTGGAGAATGTTGATGGCGTCCATAAGCAGGCTGAGGCAGGCGATGTGCTATTCGGCAACATCGACACCTACCTGATCTGGCAACTCACCGGCGGGACCAACGGTGGGATTCATGTCACGGATGTCACCAATGCTAGTCGCACTCAGTTGATGAACCTGGAAACGCTGGCCTGGAGCTCCGAAATCACTAAGGTATTCGGAATCCCGATGGCGATGCTGCCGAAGATATGCTCCAGCAGCGAAGTCTACGGCGATGTGAAGGTGGGCGCTCTGGCGGGCGTTCCGGTGGCCGGCGATCTCGGTGATCAACAGGCCGCGCTGGTTGGGCAGACCTGCTTCAAGGTGGGCGAAGCCAAGAACACCTACGGCACCGGCTGCTTCCTGCTGCTCAACACAGGTAAAGAGCCGGTTCAATCAAAATTCGGACTGATCACCACACTAGCTTACAAGTTGGGCAAAGAGCCCGCTGCATACGCCCTTGAAGGCAGCATTGCCATCACCGGAGCGCTGGTGCAGTGGCTACGCGACAACCTGGGCATCATCAGCAAGAGCACGGATATCGAAGCCCTCGCCAAGAGCGTGGACGACAACGGTGGCGTCTACTTCGTGCCCGCATTCTCCGGCTTGTTCGCTCCTTACTGGAAGGCCTCAGCCCGGGGCGTGATTGCCGGTCTGACGCGTTACGTCAACAAGGGCCACATCGCTCGCGCCGTTCTGGAGGCTACCGCATTCCAGACCCGTGAAGTTGTCGACGCGATGAAGAATGATTCCGGGATTGAACTGGACGTGCTGCGCACCGATGGCGGCATGACCGAGAACAATCTGCTGATGCAATTCCAGGCGGACATTCTCGATAAACCTGTGGTGCGGCCGGTGGTGAAAGAGACAACTGCATTGGGCGCTTCCTACGCAGCCGGCCTGGCGGTCGGCTTCTACAAGAACCTTGACGACCTCTGTGCGAACTGGGCTGTCGATAAAACCTGGAAACCGAAAATGGACGCCGCCAAGCGCGAGTCCGAATACAAGCTATGGAAGAAAGCCGTCACGCGGACCTTCGACTGGGTCGACGAAGGGTAAACACTGGCAGTCACCGCAAATCAACCGTAAGGAGATTGAAGTTATGCACGGACCGTTATTCGGTGAATTCATGGGGACCATGGTGCTGATTCTCTTCGGCGACGGCGTCGTTGCCAACGTCCTCCTCAAGAAATCGAAAGGCGAAAGCTCGGGATGGATTGTCATCACAACCGGCTGGGGCCTGGCGGTGATGGCTGGAATCTTCACGGCGATCGCTTGCGGAAGTTCGGGCGCCCACATCAATCCTGCGGTCACGCTGGCTGTCGCCATTCTGTCGGGAAAATGGGGCAGCGTTCTGCCCTTCTGGGGAGCGCAGGTTGCCGGAGCTTTTGTGGGTGGAGTTCTGGTGTGGCTGGTCTATCTCCCGCATTGGTCGCTTACAGAAGATAAAGGCGCCAAGCTGGGGATTTTCTGCACCGGTCCGGCCGTGCGCACTCTTCCCTCGAACTTCCTGACCGAAATGATCGCAACCATGGCGCTGGTGATGGTGGGATTTGCATTTGGAGCTACTGCCTTCGCAGCTCCCAATGGACTGCCTCCGGGATTCGCCCCGTACTTGTGGGGCATGCTGGTTTGGGGACTGGGTCTATCTCTCGGTGGTCCGACGGGATATGCCATGAATCCTGCTCGCGACTTCGGTCCGCGCATGGCTCATGCTGTGCTGCCGATCTCGGACAAAGGTGGATCGGATTGGGGTTATGCCTTGGTTCCCATCCTTGGGCCGTTAGTCGGCGGCGGCATCGCTGCTTGGTGCATTCACATCATCAAGTATTGAGTTTCGAGGGTCGACTCGGCTGGCGTCATCGCAACTGGTAACGCCGGCCGGGGACTTCACGGGTTCAACCGCAGTTGGTTCGCGTTATGCGGAAGGAGGTATCCAGTGGCAGATTCTCATACTGGCGTCATGAAGAAGCTCATCAACTCGCCTCAGGAGGTCGTACGCGAGGCGCTCGAGGGAATGGAGGCGGCGCATGGCGATCGTCTTCGCATCAGCTACGATCCGGCGTACATCGCTCGCAAGGACGCACCGATAAAAGACAAAGTCGCTTTAATCTCGGGCGGCGGCAGTGGCCACGAACCCATGCACGGCGGCTACGTCGGCAAAGGCATGTTGGATGCAGCTTGTCCGGGTGCAGTCTTCACCAGCCCCACTCCAGACCAGATGTATGAAGCCAGCAAGGCGGTGAATGGTGGCGCCGGAATTTTGCACATCGTGAAGAATTACACCGGCGACGTCATGAACTTCGATCTCGCCGCCGATATGTTGAAGTCGGACGGCATTGATGTCCAGAGCGTCCTTACCGATGACGACGTCGCCGTGGAAAACAGCCTGTACACCGCAGGGCGGCGCGGGGTTGGTCTTACCGTTCTCATGGAAAAGTTACTGGGCGCTGCGGCTGAACAGCACATGAGCCTTGCCGAGATCAAGACTCTCGGCGACCGGATTCGCAATAGCGGCAGAAGCATGGGTATGGCGTTGACCGCCTGCACCGTGCCTCATGCCGGCAAGCCGTCGTTCGACTTGCCTGATGACGAGATTGAACTCGGCATCGGAATTCACGGAGAGCCTGGACGCCGTCGGGCGAAGATGGCCAGCGCCGACGAAATTACCGAGATGTTGATGGATCCCATCATGAGCGACTTGCCATACAAGAAGGGTGAAGACGTTCTGCTGTTCGTGAATGGCATGGGCGGCACCCCACTCATCGAGCTCTACATCATCTATCGGAAGGCTGCGCAGATTGCCAAACAGAAAGGCCTGAACGTAGTTCGCAATCTGGTGGGATCGTACATCACAAGCCTGGAAATGGCGGGTACGTCGATCACGCTGCTCCGCATGAATGATCAACTCTGTAAGCTGTGGGACGCTCCAGTCGATACTCCGGCATTGCGCTGGGGCTGAGACGAGCGAACCGTCGCGTACACGCGTAATCGTACAGCCGTGCGTCCGAAAGCTGCATCCGTCGGCGTTTATTGCCCGTGCGAGGATCACGTCCCGGCGGTAAGCTACGAGCGGAGGCGAGTCCCATGCTGATTGTTCAGGTGCATGTGCACGTCAAGCCAGAGTTCGTGCCCGACTTTAAACAGGCCACCCTCGAGAACGCCCGGCACAGCGTTCAGGAGCCGGGCATCGCGCGCTTCGATGTCTTGCAGCAGCGGGACGACGCGACACGTTTTGTCCTGATCGAGGTCTACCGTACAGACGAAGCGCCGGCCGCGCACAGAGAGACGGCTCATTACCTGAAGTGGCGCGATGCGGTCGCACCGATGATGGCCGAGCCGCGCAATCGTGCAAGTTACAACGCTCTCTTTCCCGATCCGCAGGGCTGGTAGAACGATGCGCTTCGAATTTGCGACTGCAACGCGCATCATCTTTGGCGAAGGTACGGCCGCCACTCTCCCGGAACTGGCTCGCACATTCGGTAGCCGCCCGCTGCTGGTGACCGGGAGTTCTGCCAACCGCGCGATGCCGTTCCTATCCGCGCTGTCGCCAGAGAAGTTTGCGGTTTCCGGCGAACCCACGGTTGAGCTGGTACGTGATGGCGCACGGCGTGTGCAGGATGCCGCCTGCGATGTGGTCGTCTCGATTGGCGGCGGCAGCGTGATCGACGCGGGGAAGGCGATTGCCAGCATTGCGACCAACGGCGGCGAGCCCCTCGACTTTCTCGAGGTGGTGGGGAAGGGTCGCACCATCGCCACGCCGTCGCTGCCGTTCATTGCGGTACCGACAACGGCCGGCACCGGCAGCGAGGTCACGCGAAATGCCGTGCTCGGAGCGGTGGCGCACGGCGTCAAAGCAAGCTTGCGCAGTCCACTCATGCTGCCGCGGGTCGCGCTCGTCGATCCCGAGCTGACCTACAGTCTGACACCCGCAGTCACCGCCAGCACCGGCCTCGACGCGCTAACGCAACTCATTGAGCCGTATGTCAGCGTGCGCGCCAATCCCCTGGTGGATGCGATCTGTATTGAGGGTCTGGGCTGCGTCGCCGGCGCGCTGCGTCGTGCCTACCATGACGGTGCGGACGCTGACGCGCGCAGGAACATGGCGCTGGGAAGCCTTCTCGGCGGACTCGCGCTGGCGAATGCCGGACTGGGCGTAGTGCACGGTTTCGCTGCTCCTCTCGGCGGAATGTGGAAGTGCGCCGCATGGCGCACTTTGTGCGGCGATTCTTCCGCATGGCATGGCAGCTAACGTAGCCGCGTTACGGGCTCGCGCGCCGCAGCATCCCGCTCTTGCACGCTACGCAACCATCGCGCAGTTGCTTACAGGACGGAAGGAAGCGAGAGCGGAAGACGGCATCGATTGGGTGCGCGAACTCTGTGTCGAGCTCAACATTCCTGCACTGCGCACCTGGGGTATCACAGAATCCGATTTGCCCGGAGTAGTCGAGAAAGCGGCTCACGCCAGCAGCATGCAGGCCAATCCGCTGCCGCTCACCAGCGAAGAGTTGCTCGCCGTGCTAACTGAGGCGCTGTAGTTGGGCTATGAATTGTCGACAGCTGCCGCTGCTGATGGGTGGCTAGCTATCTGTCCGCGATAGCACGCCGTTGATGATGAAGCGCACTTTGTGCCGGCGTTCCTTGGGCTGGCAGACGTGGTTTTGATCAGCCAACGACAAGTCTTTCGCCCGCCAGGCGCCAGCGATAACCAAGCCGCATTCTGTACAAATTGAGGCGATGGTTCCATCGTGATATCGGCGTCGCATACAGTGCGGCTTGCTGCGCGCGCTGTCATCACTGAGCCGCGGCTCCGATGTGATCTCCTGCTCGGCGGCGTCTTTATTCGGCAACCACCCATTGCGGAAGCAGACCGCCACCGCGTGGGTTCGATTGTCGGCGCCCAGCTTCAAATTAATCGTCCGCAGCATGTTCTTCACGGCCTGACTGCTGGTACGAAAGTGCGAGGCGATGTCGCGGTTCTCGTAGCCATAGGAAAGCAGTTCCAGGACCTTAAGCTCTTTGGACGTTAATATGCTTTTCGCTCGGAAGCGATCGGTTTGGCGGCCAGCATCCTCGCGGGGTAGACGAGGCTCGTTTGCGTTCATCGGCAGGTTTCGCGCGAGGCACAGTCCGCTTACGGGCTGTACAACCTGTCCTCGTTGGTGTGGAGCAGCTACCCCCTAATACGCCGCATCCCGATTCGCTGTCAACACTAAAATCACCGGAAAGGGCGTGATCCGGGCTTCGCAGTGGCCTCTTGCGACGTCGGTTTTTGCCAAAACTGCGCTGCTATGTTGTCTCCAACGATAGCCCCGAGTCGTCGGTGGTGGTTCTTAGGTTCTTGGTCGTGGCAGTCCTACGGCTTGGCCCTTCAGGCCCTGCGGGAACGAGTTACAGGACTAATAACGTGCCCAATAGTTGAAAGCTTGCAATGATCTGCGAGCGCCGCCGTATAATTCCGGCCAGACGGCGCGTTTCGTTGTTCGGTTCCAGGACACTTAAAGATCGGCGCCGTCATGGTGTGCACCGCGGCAGCAATCACAGAGCAAGATTGGCGACATAGGATTTTCAGATTCGCGGTTGTTTATGGAACCAAGCGACCAGTCCCGGAAAAAAGATTTCCTCCTTTCTTCTGCCTTTGGCGAGGACGCCCAAGGCCCCTCCGAGGCGCCTCCGCCAATCTTCTCGCCCGACGAGGTTGTCTGCGAACGCTATCGCGTGATCCGCTTCATCGCTCGCGGGGGCATGGGCGAAGTCTACGAGGTCGAGGACGAGGAACTACATTCCCGGATCGCACTCAAGACCATCGCTCCCTCTCGCGCCTCATCGAAACATCAACTGAACCGCTTCAAGCAGGAAATTCAGCTCGCTCGGAAAGTAAGCCATCCCAACGTCTGCCGCGTGTTTGATCTGGGGCGTCACCGCGACGAAGCACACGGGGACGTTCTGTTCCTGACCATGGAGTTGCTGCCGGGTGAGACCTTGGCTGGTCATTTGAGCGAGCACGGGCCCATGTCGTATCAGGAAGCGCTGCCGCTGGTGCGTCAGATGGTTGCGGCGCTGGCCGCCGCGCACCATGCAGGCGTGGTTCATCGCGACTTCAAGCCCGGCAACGTAATGTTGATGAACATGCCGGAGTCGCCGCTGGTGAAGGTCACCGACTTTGGTCTAGCTGTGAATCCGGAGGCCGATGTCACCGTCTCAGCGTTGTTGAGCGACGTGGTGGGCACTCCGGCATACATGGCGCCCGAGCAATTTCATGGGCAGTACAGCCCTCGCACCGACATCTACGCTCTCGGACTCACTGTCTTTCAGATGCTCACTGGCAAGTTGCCCGAGTTCAGCCAGACACCTTTCCAGGAGACGGGCGGCCAAACCACCAAACGCATGCGCTCGCGCTGGCGGCAGGCGATCACGCGCAGCACAGCCATGAATCCGGCTGCACGCTTCGCTACCGTCGAGGAGTTCTGGAGCGCGGTCTCGGGCGAGAAGTTGCCGGGCCAGACGGCTCTGCAATCATTGATCGGAAGCTTGCGACGATATCGCGTGATCTTTGCATCGGTCGCTGCCATTGTCCTGGCAGCCGCGTTACTGGTATGGACCGGCGTGATTCCCAGTCCTTTTCATCCCTTGCCGCAGCAGAAGCACATTGCGGTGCTGCCCTTTGAGAACGTCGGCCATGATGCGTCGAATCAGGCCTTCGCCGAGGGCGTGGCCGAGACGTTAACCAGCAAGCTCTCGCAGCTGGAGCGCTATCAGAAATCGTTTTGGGTGGTACCCGCCAGCGACACTCGCAACGTCAAGAGTCTGGACGAAGCTCATCGCGACCTGAACGTTACCCTTGCCGTAACCGGGAGCATTGAACATACTCCCGACGGCGTGAATCTGATTGCCAACCTGGTGGACGCGGCAAACCATCGTCAACTGGCCTCGCGATCCATACAGGTCGCCTCTGGGAATCTGGATGAAATGCAGCAGCGGGTTTGGGAGTCGGTCGCCGACATGCTCGACTTGCAGGTCAGTCCGCAAATCAGGCAGGAGCTTGCTGCCGGAGGTACCTCGCAGGCCGATGCCTATGAGCTTTACGAACGTGGCAACGGATATCTGCAGCGTGAGGATCTGGACGACATTAATCACGCCATCGGGCTGTTCAACAAAGCAGTCGCGAAGGATCCTAAATATGCCAGCGCGTACGCAGGGTTGGGCGTTGCTTATGCGCGGAAATATTTCATCACCAAGGACCCTCAGTGGATCGCCGATGCCACCAGCAATGCCGGCCGCGCGGTTGGGTTGAACGCGCAGCTGATTCCAGTTCGCCTGAGTTTGGCCGGGGTCTACCAGCAGACCGGGCAACTCGATAAAGCCCAGGCGGAATATCAACGCGTGCTCGAACAGGATCCAACCGTGATTGCAGCGCAGCTGCACCTGGGACAGGTATACGAATTGCAGGGCAAATACGCGCAAGCCGAAAATTTGTACAAAGACGTAGTCAGTCGCCGCTCGACGTATTGGCAAGGCTACGATGAGCTGGGTGAGCTTTACTATCGGCAGGGTCAGTTCGGCCAAGCGGCTGAGCAGTTCCAGTCGCTGATCGACCTGGCGCCCGACGAGACCGATGGCTATTTCAACCTCGGCGGGATATATCTGGCGCAAGGACGCTACGAAGAAGCGATCGCAGTTCTGAAAAAAGGACTGGGCATTAAGCCCGACGCCGATGCCTGGACCAACCTTGGCGCGGCCTACATGTACATCGGGAAGTATGAGGAAGCTGCGGACGCCATGAAGCGTGCTGCCGACCTCAGCCCGCACAATCACGTCATGTGGAGGAACCTGGGCGATAGCTACGACCAGATTCCGTCACGCCTGGCCGACGCCCGGCAAGCCTACGGAAAGGCCCTTGAAACCGCGACGGAACAGTTGAAGGTCAATGCGAAAGATCCCGAAGTCCTCAGTGGAATCGCGTTGTACCATGCTCATTTGGGACAAGCGACAGACGCGGATAACTTCATCAACCGGGCACTGGCGGCTGCTCCGCACGACAGCGACACCCTATTTACATCGGCTTTGGTGTATGAGATCATCGGCAACCGCCAAAAGGCTTTAGCGGCTGTCAGTGCGGCTGTCGCTGCCGGATACTCCCTGGAAGAAGTGGAGAAGGAACCGGAGTTGCGGGCTCTGAGGTCCGATCCCCGGTATCAGGAATGGGTAAAAAGCAGAAGGGAAAAATCCTCGGCAACATAATTTAAATTACGGGAGGTCGTACATGAGGCGCCACGTCTGTAATGCTGGTCTTCTGGTAGCAGGCATGTTGTTCCTGCTGCTTCCCGCTCTGGCCAACGCACAGATCACCCCGCCGGGAGCCTGCTCGGACACGTGGGCAGTCTGCAACAGCACCAATACCTGTCCGGCGAGCAACACATCGTGCAACGTCCAGATCTCGCATAGTGGAACGAGCGCGATTACCGTCTATGCGGGAAATACCGTTACTGACGTCTGTGTTTATCCGGGGCAGACGGTGAACTGGCAGGAAGCGGAACAGAACGCGGAGTTTGTCGTCCAATTCCTATCAACGCCATTCACCACCAATCAATACCTGTTCCAGGGAAGCACTGGAACTCCTACGTCCGGAACGGTCGCCAGCGGCTTGAGCTACGGTTGCTTCAAGTTCACCATTCGTCAGCAGGTCGGACCGACGATTTATCCTGCCGATCCCAAGGTGGTCGTGCACGGCGTCGGCGCGGTTGCCTCGCCGCACAAGAAGCGTAAGAAGAAGGACACCACGGAAGAACCGGCACCGCAGTCTCAGCAGTAGTAGCGGTTTGCGTTAGAGAGATTTTCGCAGCCCGGGTGTGCCTGATAGCTTACGGTTGCGTCGCCTCGTCTGATTCTTGCAGACGCTCCTGAAGGTAACTCCAGTCGGGACGAAAAGCGTTTCGCAATGACTGCGCTTCGCTATCGGCTTTTCGTTCCATGTAGGCGGCGCGCCACCACAGGAAAATCGAGAGCAGCGACAGGAAGACGCAAATGTAGTACTCGGGATAGCTGACATAGGCGCTGAAAGCGGCAAGGCACATCACCAGCCAGGAGCCGAGGTATCGGCGATAGCGCATCACCGCACGCGACTTCAACTCCTCCAGTTGATTCCATTCCCAAAGCTGCGCCTTGGCCATCTCCAGACGAAGACGTTCGACCTCTTCCGGACTGAGCGAAACCGGGACGATTAAGTCCTCTCCGGAGCGCGAGACGGAGAGAGATATCTCATCCAGCGTCAGATCCAGCCCGCGAATTTCCGTGCGAATTGTGGTGCTGGACATAAACGCCTCCGACTGGATGCAACTGAAAAGTGTTCTTGATGGTGCGTCAGGCTGAAGCAGTTGCGGCCCGCCTGCGGCGGGACTCTTCGCTAGTTGCCGGGTGCCCCGGGTCTCGCGATTTTCGAGACCTGGGGTCTTTCGCGGCATCAAGCTAGACTCCAAAACCGCAGATCCCTCGACTGCGTTGCGTCGCTGCGCGTCTCCGGGCGCGGCGTTTCCAAGTCGCCCTGAAGGGATCAGTGTCCTCTTGGCCGAAGGGAGGTCGCGAAGGACCGTTATACTCCGCAAACATCCTTCCGCCGGTAGCGGTCCTTCGACTCCGCGTCCGCCCGCCGCAAGAGCAGCGGCGGAAAAAACCGCGCGGACGCTCCGCTCAGGATGACACCAGGAAAAGCAGATCTTGCCGCCAGCTGCCACTCGCCACTGATAGACCGAGAGCCGCCGATTGCTAGTCGCGAGTTGCTGCTTGCTAGCCGCTATGCTTGCTAGCCGCTAATTGCTAATTGCTCTCTTTCCTCACCGCGATTCCCAACTCCTTAAGCTGCCGCTCGCTCACCGGGGTTGGCGCGTCCATCATCAGATCGACGGCCTTCGCGGTCTTGGGGAAGGGAATGACCTCGCGCAGGCTCTCAGCGCCCGCGAGGATCATCACGATGCGATCGAGTCCCAGCGCGATGCCGCCATGCGGAGGCGTGCCGTATTGCAGCGCTTCCAGGAAGAAGCCGAAGCGCGCCTGCTGTTCCTCCGGAGACATGCCGAGCGCCTTGAAGATCTTGCTCTGGATGTCCTGGCGGTGAATACGAATCGAGCCCGAGCCCAACTCTGTTCCGTTTAACACCACGTCGTACGCCAGCGCGCGTACCGCGCCCGGATCGCTCTCCAGCTTGTCCATGTCCTCGTCGTGCGGCGAGGTGAAGGGATGATGCGCCGCGTTCCAGCGGCCTTCGGTCTCGTCCCATTCGAACATGGGAAAGTCGGTGACCCATAGGAAGCGGAAGTTGCCGTGCTTGAACGCGCCGTGACGCTCGGCATATTTCTGGCCAAGTGCGAGACGAAGTTGTCCCGCGGCAGCGTAAATGCCGTACGCCTGCTGACGCGCCTTGCTCGCAGTCGCCGCTTCCGTGCGCTTGGCGCCTGCCACGATGACCAGCAAGTCTTCCGCGTTCGGCTTGGCCAGCTCGCGAATCTTCGCGACCGCTTCCGGAAACGACTTCTCCAGCCGCTTGATGTCCTCGAAGACCTTGGCCTCTTTGCGATCGCCAAACAGCGTTTTGATCTCGTCGCGCTCCTTGCGCGAGAGTTCGCCGACCTTCGGAATTACGATCGCCACTACGGGAAGCTCTGCATCGACTTGCAGCGTCTCCAGATTTTCTAGAGCGAACGCCTCACGCACATTGGCCATGCACGGCAGGCGCAAGTCGGGCTTGTCGATGCCGTACAGGCGAATGGCCTGGTCATAGCTCATCTGCGGGAACGGCGTTTGCAACTCAGCGCCGATGGTCTTGAATGCCGCCTGCAGAAAGCCCTCGACGGTTTTGAAACACCATCTCCGGCCGCGCGAAGCTGATCTCCAGATCGATCTGCGTGAACTCCGGCTGACGATCGGCGCGCAGGTCTTCGTCGCGGAAGCAGCGCACGATCTGAAAATACTTGTCGAAGCCCGAGATCATCAGGATCTGCTTGAAGATCTGCGGCGATTGCGGCAGCGCGTAGAATTCGCCGGGATAGACGCGGCTGGGCACCAGATAGTCGCGCGCGCCCTCGGGCGTGGAGCGCGTCATGAACGGCGTCTCGATCTCGTAGAAGCCCTGCGAGTTCAGGTACTCGCGGATGGCGATCGCCACCTGATGACGCAGCCGAATGTTGTATTGCATCTCCGGACGCCGCAGATCGACATAGCGATGCTTCAGCCGGACCTCTTCATTGGCCAGCACGGTGTCGGCGGGCGTGAAGGGCAGCGGCTTGCAGTCGTTCAGCAGCCGGATCTCGTCCGCGATGACTTCAATCTCGCCGGTGGGATTGTTTTTGTTGATGGTTCCGGCATCGCGCAACTTGACGTGGCCAACGACGGCCAAGACAAACTCCGAGCGCACGGCGCTTGCCTTCTCATGCACTCCGGCAGCGGCTTCAGAAGTGACGACAACCTGCGTCAGCCCGGAGCGATCGCGCAGATCGAGGAAAATTAGGTTGCCGAGGTCGCGCCGCTTGTTAACCCAGCCCATGAGAACAACGTTTGAGCCCGCGTCAGAGGCGCGCAGCTCACCACACATATGAGTACGTTTCAGATCACCGAGGAAGTCGAGCATGATAGGCCTTATGTAGAGGTAAAGATCGATTCTAAATGAAACATGAGCCTTCGATGGCGTGATGAGAGCCCGAAGGGCGTGTCATGACAGCCCAGCGTGGAGCCACCGCGCAGCGGAGCGGAACGCTGGGTAAAGCAGCATCAAGCGCCCCGAGTCCCTCGGGGACGTTCGTTGTGCATGGGCAATTTGCCCACGCTCGTTTAGATAAGAGCCCGGAGGGCGTGTCATGACAGCCCAGCGCGGAGCCTCCGCGAAGCGGGGCGGAACGCTGGGTAAGGCAGCATAAGCGCCCCGAGTCCCTCGGGGACGTTCGTTGTGCATGGGCAATTAGCCCACGCTCGTTTAGATAAGAGCCCGAAGGGCGTGTCATGACAGCCCAGCGTGGAGCCTCCGCGAAGCGGGGCGGAACGCTGGGTAAGGCAGCATAAGCGCCCCGAGTCCCTCGGGGACGTTCGTTGTGCATGGGCAATTTGCCCACGCTCGTTTAGATAAGAGCCCGAAGGGCGTGTCATGACAGCCCAGCGCGGAGCCTCCGCGAAGCGGGGCGGAACGCTGGGTCAACCGCCCCTAGGCCCTGAGCCCCCTCGGGGGCGGCGTCACGCGACGTGTGTCCGCCTGTCACAGAACGGAGCCCTGTGCACCGGTAGCATCTAAGAATGCCGCACACGTTATCCCGAAACCTTGTCCATTGCGTGTTCAGCACGAAGGAAAGGCGAGATCAAATTCGCGATCCAGAAGCTCTCTGGAAACGCCTGTGCCTCATCGCCAAGGCCAAGAACATTTCTCTCCTCATGGTCGGGGGAACGGCGAACCATGTCCACCTGCTCATTGCGCTATCCCCGGTGATGACCTTGTCGAATGCCATGCAGAACCTAAAGGCCCACTCGTCGCGGTGGATGAAAGAAGATGTTCCGTTGTTCTCCTGGCAGGAAGGCTACGGCGCATTCAGCGTCTCTGAGTCGCAGCGGCAGACTGTGCTCGACTACATTGCGACGCAGGCAGCGCATCACGAGAAATGGAGCTACGAGCAGGAATTCGTTACCCTGGTCAAGAAATCCGGGGTTGAACACGACCCAAAATATCTATTTGGATAGACGCGCCCGAGGCGCCTCTATTTACTGGGCTGTCATGACACGCCCTTCGGGCTCTGTTTTTCATCGTTAACGCGGCGTGATTGCGGTGACGAGATCGCCCCCGAGGGGCTCAGGGTGTAGGGCGCGGGTGAGCCAGCGTTCCGCCCCGCTGGCGCGGGTGCTCCACGCTGGGCTGTCATGACACGCCCTTCGGGCTCTGATTTTGCATTGGGGAGGCGCCTTAGCCCCGGTACGAAGCAATACCGCAAAGGCGAGCACCATGCCAGATGCAAATGCAAATTCGCAACGCCGAATCCTAAATTCGAAATGCCAACTGCCAATGCCAAGTGCAAATGGCCAAACGCCAGGGTGCCAAATGCTTCTTTATTTCCTCAGAAAGGCCGCGAGTTCTGCACGCGGCAGCGTAACTTGCTCGCCGCTCGCCAGATTCTTCACCGCGAACTGATCGGCAGTCACTTCGTTTTCGCCGACGATGACGATGTGCTGCGCGCCCGCTTTCTCCGCCAGCTCAAATGATTTCTTGAGGCGAAACGTCTCATCGCCAAGATCGGCAGTGACACCGGCACGCCGCAATTCGCGCGCCAGCTTCAGCGCCGCTGCGTTCATTCCGTTGCCCAGCGGAGCAACAAAGGCCCGAATCCTCGCCGACGCCTCTTCGCCCTGCGATTGCAGCGCCAGAATCAGCCGGTCCTCGCCGATTGCAAATCCAATGCCCGGCGCCTTCGGTCCATCGAGCGATTCCGACAATCCGTCATAGCGGCCTCCGCCTAGCACTGCGCTCTGCGCGCCCAGCCCGCCGTGCGTGAACTCGAAGGTGGTGCGCGTGTAGTAATCGAGGCCGCGCACCATGCGCTCGTTGATCGAGTACGTGACGCCAACCGCGTCCAACATCTTCTTCACTTCTTCAAAGTGCGCGCGGCAGCCTTCGTCAAGGTATTGGCTGATCTTCGGCAGCTTCTCGATGATGGGCTGGTCCTCGGGCACCTTGCAGTCGAGCACGCGCAGCGGGTTTGTCTCGGCCCGGCGCTGGCAGTCGGAACACATCAGGTGGACGACCGGCTGCAACGCCTCCCGCAGCGCCTTGTTGTAGCGGGCGCGATCGTCGGCGCAGCCCACCGAATTCAGTTGCAGCTTCCAGTCGCGCAGGCCGACCTCGTCGAGCAGCGTGGCGAGCATCTCCAGCACTTCCGCGTCGCGGGCGGGAGATTCACTGCCGGCGCTGGGTGGTCCGATGACCTCGGCGCCAATCTGAAAGAACTGGCGGTAACGGCCCTTCTGCGGACGCTCGCGCCGAAACTGCGGACCGATGTAATACAGCTTCTGCAGCGTGCCTCGCTTGTCGAGGCCGTGCTCGATGTAGGCACGCACCACGCCGGCAGTATTTTCCGGACGAAGCGTCAGCGACTGTGTTTTCTCGCTTTGCGCACGCGCCTTGTCATCAAACGTGAACATCTCCTTCGACACGATGTCGGTCTCTTCGCCGACGCTGCGGGAGAACAGCTGCGTGTCTTCGAAGATGGGCGTGCGGATCTCGTGAAAGTTGTAGCGGGCGAAGATGTCGCGCACTTTGGCATCCACGCGGTTCCACAAGTCGGTGTCGGGAGGAAGAAGGTCACGAGTTCCGCGAACGGCTTTGATCATAAGAACGTTGTCAGTTGTCGGTGGTCAGTTTACGGCTGCGATGTCAAGTCCAACGACTGACAACCGACAACTGGCAACCGACAACTATTTTTTCATCTCTTCCAGATACTGCTCTCGATATCCCTGATAATTCCTGCCGTAACGCAAAATCGTTTCCTGATCATCATCGTTCAGCCGCTTGCGCATCTTGCCGGGTACGCCCATCATCAGCGAACGCGGCTCGACAATCGTGCCCTCCGGAATCAGCGGTTCCGGCGGCAACGATGGAGCCCTCGCCTATGCGCGCACCGTTCAGAATGATCACTCCCATACCGATGAGGCAGCGGTCCTCAACGACGCAACCGTGCAACGTGACCGAATGGCCGACCGTCACCCAGTCACCGACGATGACCGGCCACTGATTCAGCATGCCGTGCAGGACGCTGCAGTCCTGGATGTTGCTATGGGCTCCGATGCGGATGGAATTAACGTCGCCGCGCACCACGGCGTTCATCCAAACGCTCGAGTTCTCACCGAGCACCACGTCGCCAATCAGCTGCGCCGACTCGTCGACGTAGCACGATGACGGCACGGTAGGAGTGATTCCTTTGTAGGAGCGGATCATTCTTTCTCAATCCTGAGTTGAAACTGTCTTCCGGCTGTCAGCCTTGGCGAATCAGCGGGAGGCAGGGGCGAGGCGTATTGACTGGAAGCATCTCCGTCGAGCCTGTAAGACTTTGAAAATAACACGTCAGCGGCGGGCGGCGAAAGGATGCTGACTTCGGAGCTGTGGTGAGACGGCTCGTCGAACTGAAGTCCGCCTCGCCGTGATCAAAATCAAGGAGCCTATCGGCACGGCTGAAGCCGTGCCCTGACACAAGCTCAGGTCTCGAGACTTTTTCGACAAACTGAGAAGCCGTTCCTGACACAAAGCTCCGGTTCTCAGACTCTTCCAGCAAACGGCTGAAGCCGCGCCCTGACACACAACTCCGGTCTGCGGACTTTCCCGGCAAACTGTGAAGGCGTGCTCCACCTAAGGGCCGCTTGAGCGGACTTTGAAACTGTCCCATGGGCCGACTCCAGGGCGACCGCGACGAACGCCAAAAGACGCTACCGCAGGTGCTGAGGCGTCAGATAAACCATCGACAGTCAGCTACTTGCGGTCAAGGCTGGTATTCGCGCTCCATCTACGACTTTGTCGGGATGGGCACGAGGGCGATCTTGCGATACAAGTAGGGTACGGGGTCGTAAAACTTCACTTCTCTTGAAGCCTTGTGGTATTTCGTCACGTAAAGCATGACGGTTTTATGGAAAGCAGTTCGCAGTTGAGTATCGAGCCGCAAGTGGGGACAACGGTGAGCTGGATGAGGACTCTGGGCCCGAAAACGGTGCTCTGCGTGGATGACGAGGCGATTGGGCTCCGTGTCCGCAAGATTATGCTCGAAAGTCACGGCTTTACTGTTCTGACCGCCAACAGCGGGCAGCAGGGACTCGCCCTTTTCGACGAGCACCATGTTGACCTGGTCGTGCTCGACTATTACATGCCTGGAATGAATGGCGGCGACGTTGCGGCGGAGATCCGCAAGCGCAAGCCTTCGGTCCCCATCATCTTCCTTTCGGCCTACTTCTCGCTGCCGGCGTCCGCGCTGGAGTTGGCCAATGCCTTCATCACCAAGGGCGATCCGCCCGACGTTCTGATCGAGAAAATCGAACAGCTGGTGTAACGCGGACGGCCTACCAATGGAATGGAAGCTTGTGCGGCAGCAGATACGTGAAGCCGGCGAACACCTCCCATTGGGTGGACGTGCTGGTTAGCCCGTGATCGAAGCCGCAATCCAGAACCAGCGTATTCTTCGCGTTGTAATTCACAGCCCACAAATTGCCCACCGCATTGCCGTGCAGGAATGGCTGTGTGAAGTGCCATATCTCCCCGGATAAGCCGAACTTGCCGCGCAGGGGATGCGAGACCGAAAGGGTCTGCCCAAAAGCAGCCCGACGAACGCTACCGTCAACGATTTCGTTGAAGATGTAGTTCGTGTCATAGTGAAATCCCTTGACATCGCCGCTGATGAGCAGGAACGCAGAGTTCGCGAAGCTTGCGATATCCAGATCCGGCGCGGCGCCCGAGTAAGCCCGCCCGAAGTAGCTCAACGCGACCGTAGGATTCGCGCCTTCGCCGTGATGAACGACCGCCTGAAATCCCAGATCAACGTCTCCAGGCGCATTGGTCGGCTGTCCTTCAGCATGCGAGTGCGCGTAGGGTTCGGCGGCCACCAGCACTTCAAGCCAGCGCGATGCCGTGTACTTAATCACTTCATTGATGCTGGTCTGGGAAACCACATCCGGCGACTGCCATGCCGCCAGAATCCCCGTCTCGAATTGCAGATAGCCCACCGGAGTCAGGGTAGCGGGCGTGGAAACGGTCGGCCTTGCCGGGTTGGCTACCGGCGCATCGGGAGACGGCGCATCCTGCGTTTTCTCCTGGGTTTGCTGCGCAGCCGCGAGAGCACTCATCCAGAGCACCAGTATCAGCCAACACGCGCGGCTCTTCCGCATTCACTTTGCCCTCAGTAATAGCACCGGCACGCTGACGTTGTGTTGCACTTGCGATGCCGTTGTACCGAGGAAGATATCGGCAAGAAAGCGGTGGCCGTGAGTGCTCATGGCGATCAGGTCGCAGCCTTTCTGCTGCACCCACTTGATGATTTCGCGCGCTGGATCGCCGTAGGCCAGTTCCGATTCAGCCGGGATGCCAATGGATTGAAACTCAGTGCAAACCTTCTCCAAATACGCCGTGTCTTCCGTGATTTCGCGGCTGATGGCGTCCCGGCCATAGGTGCGAGCCGCCCAGCCATCGGCGACGTGCAGCAGTACCAGACGGCTGCCCGCAAGTTTCGCCAACTCCTTCACGTGCTCGATGATGGCCCGGTCCGTCGGAGTGCCGTCGAGTGTCACCAGAATGGTTTCGTACATGGTGGTAGCCCTGTTGTGTGGTTCACCTGCCGAGAACGACTTGCCATGCCGCTTTCAGCGAGTCGGGCAGGCCATAAATGTCCATCGCCGTAATCAGGATCGCGCTGGTCCAGCCCGCCGTCAGCAGAAACCAGCCATTCTTCCATCGTCCCATGCGCCGCCGCGAACTGGTGAACTGCAGCAGCGGGAACATTGCAAACGGCAGTTGCAGCGCCAATACTACCTGGCTCAGTGTTAAAAGGTCGGTGACGCTGCTATCGCCACGCAGGCCGATGATAAACACTGCCGGAAGGATCGCCAACGTTCTTGTGATCAGGCGGCGGACCCAGGGCTTGATCCGCCAATGCATGAAGCCTTCCATCACTACCTGACCGGCGAGTGTGCCGGTGATCGTGCTGCTTTGGCCGCTGGCGAGAAGAGCCACGGCAAACAATGTGCTGGCGGCCGCAGTGCCCAATAAAGGTGCAAGAGTCAGATAGGCTACGCGGATCCAGTCGCTGTCTGCGTTGAAGTGGACCACCTGTCCCCCCAACACCGTCACGCTTTCTTTGCCGAAGAAGATGAGTGCTGCGAGCACCAGGATCGCCGCATTCACAAAGAAGGCAATCGTCAAGGCGACGGTCGAGTCGATGGTATTGAAGGTGATGGCCCGACGCATCGACTCGGTGTCTTTCTGGAGCTTGCGGCTCTGCACCAGCGCCGAATGCAGGTAGAGGTTGTGCGGCATCACTGTGGCTCCGATGATGCCGATGGCGACATACAGCATTCCCGCCTGCCGGAAATGCGGGCTGATCAGCGCAGCACCCATCTCCAGAAAGCTAGGCTTGGTCTGCGGCAGGACAAAGAGTTCGATGAAGTAGCAGATCGAGATGGTAGCAACCAGAATCACCACAACGGCTTCGATGGTGCGCATACCGCGGCTTTGCAGGGCCAGCAGCAGCAGTACGTCAAGGCCGGTGATGATGACCGCCCAGAGCATCGGGATGTGAAACAGCAGGTTGAGCGCGACCGCGCTGCCCAGCACCTCGGCCAGGTCGCAGGCGCCGATTGCAACTTCGCTCATCAGCCAGTTCGGCCAGCGAGTCCACCTCGGATACCAGTCGCGGCAGCATTGAGCCAGATCCTTGCCGGTGACCACGCCCAGCCGCGCCGAAATGACCTGCATGAAGATAGCCATGAGGCTGGCCAGACCGACGACCCAGAGCAGCCCGTACTTGAACTGTGCTCCACCTTGCAGATCGGTTCCCCAGTTGCCGGGGTCCATGTATCCGACGCTCACCAGAATTGCCGGGCCGACGAAGGCCCGCCACTGCTCCCAGAAGCCGGCACCGTGATCGGGAACCGAAACCGTGCTGTGCAGGCCCTCGAGAGACACGTGCGCGCGGTCGACATCAGTCGAGCGCTGCCTCTCCTGCAGCTGCGGATTGTCTTTTTGCAGCGTCGACTCGTCCATGCGAATGGGCTGGAACCTCTGCCACGAGGCCAGGACGAGCCAGCTCATCCGGTCGTTGCATTAATGGGAGTGTACCACAGAGGATTAACTGAGGTTAACTATTTAACTGATGTTAACCGGGGCCTAGGAGGACTTAGATACCCATATCTTTTCTGCTGCCGGGCCGCCGAGTTCAATGGCTTTGCCCTCGATCGCCAGCGAAAGCGTGCCGTCATAGTTGCGGGCGTTGACCTTCAATCCCGCACCTGGGCGAATGCCTTTGTGCTCCAGAAATTCCAGCAGCTTGCGGTCTCGTTCGTAGATGCTGCGGACTGCGTAGCGGCCTCCGGGAAGCGTCTCGGATAAAGGCAGCAAGCCGCGTTTGCGCTTGGCTCGCGGCTGTTCGGGGATCGCTGCGTTCCCATGAGGGCAGGCGCCGCCTCGACCAAGCTTCTTTACGAGAAGATTTTCGAAATCGCCAGAGACGGCATGCTCCAGGCGCTCGGCCTCATCATGCACCTTGTACCAGGTCATGCCGAAGACTTCGTGCAGCATGCGTTCGATGAGATGGTGCCGGGTGACGAGCTGGCGCGCGATCTTGCGTCCCGAGGCGGTCAGTTGTATGCGACCGTCTTGCCGCACGGAAACCAGGCGGTCGCGTTTCAGTCGCCGCAGGGCCATGGTGACCGCTGGAGCCGACACAGACAGCCACTGTGCCAGACGTGCCGCGATGACCTGTTCGCCTTCGCATTCGGCCTCGAGGATGGCCTTCAGGTAGTCTTCTTTGGAGACGGTAATCATACTTTTCGTCACGGGCAATAGTTAACTACGGCTAAGAAGAGTTTGCAAATGGTGGTCAGTCGCTCTGTATCACATTCCGAGGTTGTCATCCTGAGCGGAGCGTCCGCCTGCCTTTTGCGATTCGCCGGTGTTGCCAATCGCGCGGACGCGGAGTCGAAGGACCCCTTAAGCTGAGACAATCTTTCCGGGGGTAGCGGTCCCTCGACTGCGCTCGGGACAGGCTCTTCGACTTCGCAGCGCAAACTACGCGCTGCTGCGCTCAGGATGACAATTCACAAAAGAGAACAGCCGTCGCGACAGGCGCAGGGAGGCCGCATGGTTTGACACACGCGCCACCATCCCCCTACTCTTTTCTTTCGCCTCTTACCTGCAAGGCAAGCTGTGTTCTTATGAAAGTACTGGTCCTCGGAAGCGGTGGCCGCGAGCACGCGATGGTGTGGAAGCTGCGGCAGTCACCCCGCATCAAAAAACTCTATTGCGCGCCCGGTAACGGTGGAATCGCCACCGACGCGGAGTGCGTTGCCGCCGATGTGAAGAACCTCGATTCGCTGATTCAACTTGCCAGTCGGCTCAGTCCCGACCTGACGGTGGTTGGTCCTGAATTGCCGCTCACGCTGGGTGTGGTCGATGAGTTTCAGAAGCGCGGCTGGCCGATCTTTGGACCCACTCGCGCCGCAGCTCAACTGGAATCGAGTAAGAGTTTCGCCAAGGAGTTCATGCAGCGCCACCGCATTCCGACGGCGAAATATTCTGTCGTCGCCAGCAAGGACGCGATCCCCGAAGCGTTGAAGCTTTTTCACACTCCGTTGGTGGTCAAGGCCGACGGGCTTGCGGCCGGCAAGGGCGTAGTCATCGCCCAGTCGAAAGAGGAGGCGCAGCGCACGGCGGAAGAGATGCTTGCCGGCAAAATGGTGGGCGAGGCGGGCTCGCGCGTCGTATTCGAGGAGTGCCTGGAGGGTGAGGAACTTTCGTTCCTGGTGATGAGCGACGGCGAGCGTGTGGTGCCGCTAGTCGCGACGCAAGACCATAAACGGGTTGCCGACGGGGACCGCGGACCCAACACCGGAGGCATGGGAGCGTACTCGACCGGCCAGATGGTGGATCAACAGATGAGCGACTGGCTGATCACGCATATTGCGCAGCCGGTGATTGCCGGAATGAAGGCCGAGGGCGCCGAATACAAAGGCATTCTCTATTGCGGCATCATGATGACGGCCAAGGGGCCGATGGTGCTGGAGTTCAACTGCCGCTTCGGCGATCCCGAGACGCAGCCGATCATGATGCGCATGGAGAGCGATCTGCTGGAGGCGATGGAGTCATCGATCGCCGGCCGGGTCAGCGCGGGTGATTTCCGCTGGTCGCCGGATCCGGCGGTGTGCGTGGTGATGGCATCAGGAGGATACCCGGGGGCATTTGAGGCGGGCAAGCCGATCTTCGGTATCGACGAAGCCGAGCGTATTTACGGCGTGAAGGTGTTTCATGCCGGAACGAATCGCCGCGATAACATCTATTACACGACAGGCGGACGCGTGTTGGGGGTGACGGCGCGTGGCAGCGATCTGCCGGATGCCGTCGAGCGCGCTTACGACGCGGTGATGAAGATTCGCTTCGAGGGCATGCATTACCGCAAAGATATTGCCGCCCGTGGGCTGCGGCATTTGCGGGAAGGGAAGTAGATCGATTGAGCGTTAATCGATTAGCGTTAAAGGGTAGAGCGGACCTTCAGGTCCGCGTCACGTTTTCGGGAAATTGTCATCCCGAGCGAAGCCGAGGGATCTGCGGTTTGCTTGTGGTGGAACCGCATTTTCAGTTGATTGTCATCCTGAGCGGAGCAGCGCGCGGTTTGCGCTGCGGAGTCGAAGGACCCCTACAACGGGCAGAATCCTTCAAGCTGTAGAGGTCCTTCGGCTGCGCGTCCGCCGCTCCGCAAAAGCAGCGGAGCGAAAAATCGAGCGGACGATTCGCTCAGGATGACACGCTATAAAATCCACAGGTTAAGCGGTGCTGCGCCGTCTGCATCTTAGTTTTTATTCCAACGTAGAAAGAAGCTATGAGCACAAATCCTCAAGTCTCCATCGTCATGGGCAGCGACTCCGACCTCGACATCATGAATGAGGCCGCGAAAGCGCTGGCTGAGTTTGGTATTCCTTACGAGATCGACATCACCTCGGCGCACCGTTCGCCGGCGCGCACCAGCGCGTACACGCGAGCGCTGAAAGGCCGCGGCGTGAAGGTCGTAATCGCCGGAGCCGGCGGCGCAGCTCATCTTGCGGGCGTTATCGCTGCCGAGACGACCCTGCCGGTGATCGCTGTGCCGATCCCATCAACCGCGCTGCTCGGTCTGGATTCGCTGCTGGCCATGGTGCAGATGCCCGCGGGCATCCCCGTCGCAACCGTCGCCATCGGCAAGCCAGGTGCAACCAACGCCGGGATTCTCGCCGCGCAGATGATCGGCTTGTATGACGCCGAGGTCGGCAAGAAGCTGGAAGCGCACAAGGAAAAGCTGGCCAAGGGCGTCGAAGCCAAGTCGAAGAAGCTGAAAGAGAGTTTGAAGGCCTAGCGCTTTTCTTGAGGGCGGTTGCAGTGACGGCAGCCGCCTCCTCTTTCGAATTGTCATCCCGACCGCAGGCGGCGCGTTGTTGGCCGCCGGAGTGGAGGGACCTGCGTTTCCTCGCGACGAAAGGAACGTACGTAGATTCCTCGCCTCGCTCGTGATGGCAATCCTGAACACATACGTTCCCGATTTTGCACGCTGCCTTCTCTGTCAACCACTTGCCGATTTGGGACTGACAATTTCCGAGCGGCTTTCAAATCTGGTAAACGGACGCAATGCAGGATGGCGATTCCTGCGCATTGTTGACTGTTTGAGCGCCTTCAAGAGGCCGGAAGGTACTCTGGATCAGCTACCCCTCGCCGCGCGTCTTAAAACGCACGTAAACGCGATTTCCCGTTTTGGGACAATAACTTACGGGCGCCTCACGTGCCTGCCTTCTCCTGGGACTTCCGCCTGGGTCATCTGTGAATGTCGGTTCACTCACCGATGAATTGTCATCCCGAGCGTAGTCGAGGGACCTGCGGTTTCCTCGCAGGGGAAGAAGAACGCAAGCCTGGATAGCGGTCCTTCGACTGCGCGTCCGCCCGCCGCCTAGGGGCGGCGGAAAGCAAAGAAGCGGACGCTCCGCTCAGGATGACACCCATTGAGAAGCGGACGCTCCGCTCAGGATGACACTTACCTGTTAGGAGTCAGATCTCGAGCGACTTCAGATACTGCCGGAATTCGGCTCCGATGTCCTTGCGCTTGAGGGCGAACTCCACATTGGCTTTCAGGAAGCCCATCTTGTCGCCGGTATCGTGCCGCGTGCCCTTGAAGACGAATCCGTAAACTTTCTCTTTCTTCAATAGCTGCTTGATGCCGTCAGTGAGTTGCAGTTCCCCCAAAGCTCCCGGTGGCGTGGAAGCTATGCAGTCGAAGACCGCGGGAGTCAGGATGTAACGGCCGATGATGGCGAGCTTCGAGGGCGCGTCTTCGAGCTTCGGCTTCTCCACCATATTGTGGACTTCGAAGAGCCGTCCCTCCCACTTGCCGGGAACCGGTTTTACATCGAGCACACCATACGACGAGATGGCTTTGCCCTCGACCACCTGCGTTGCGATCACCGAACAGCCCGTCTCGTTATAGACCTCGATCATCTGCTTCAGGCAGGGCGGATCGGCGTCGATTACGTCGTCGGGCAGGATGACGGCGAAGGGCTCATCGCCGACAAGTTCGCGGGCCATCAGCACGGCATGGCCGAGTCCCTTGGCTTCTTTCTGGCGGGTGTAAGAGATGTGCGCCAGGCGCGAGATGGGTTCGACCAGCGCGAGGGCTTCTTTCTTGCCGCGCTCCTCCAGCGTCTTCTGCAATTCGTAGCTGATATCGAAGTGGTCTTCCATCGCGCTCTTGCCGCGGCCGGTGACGATGATGATTTCGCCGCAGCCAGACGCCACAGCTTCTTCCACGCCGTATTGAATGACGGGCTTGTCGACCAGCGGCATCATCTCTTTGGGAAGCGCTTTGGTAGCGGGCAAAAAACGCGTGCCCAATCCGGCGGCGGGGAAGACCGCCTTGCGAACTTGTTTCGTGCTCATGATGGCCCCTTGCGTAATGAAAGTTGGATGTCTAAGAATTCTGTCCGTCGGCTGACGGCTCGTCGGACTAAAGTCCGCCTCGCTCCGAGCATAACAAGAATTCGTAACGGCACACCTGAAGGCGTGCCCCTTCAAAGCTTGGTGAAACGATCTATGAAGGCGTGCCCCTTCAAAGCTTAGTGAAACGATTTTATGAAGGTGTGCCCTTTCAAGGCTTGGTGAAGCGATCTTAGGTTACCAGTTGTTGCTCGCCCTCTAGCTGCTCCAGCAGCGCTTTCAGCTTAACCAGTACCTGCTCCGGCTGCTTCTCTTTCAGATTAAATTTCAGCACGCCTGCCGGGGTGAACTGCGCTCCTGCTTCGCCGGCCACAAACTTCGCCAGGCGCTCGGGATCGACGGTAGCTTTCTCGGTGAAGCGAATGCTGACGGCTTCGCGACGCCGTTCGATCTGGGCTACGCCGATCCTCTGCGACAACAGGCGAAGAGCCGCATATTCGAGTAGGTTGCGCACCGCCGGCGGAGGCGTGCCGTAGCGATCACCCAACTCTCCGGCGACATCCTCCAGCGCGGATTCCGATTCCACGCCCGCCACTCTCTTGTACATACGCAGACGCTGGTTCTCTTCCTGGATGTAGTCGGACGGAATGCGAATGTTGAGACCCAGATTCAGCTGCGTCTCGGGTACCTCTTCCTCGATCTCGCCCTTCAGCTCACGAACGGTCCGCTCCAGCATCGTGGTGTAAAGCTCGAAGCCGACGGCCTCGATGTGGCCGCTCTGCTCGCCGCCCAAAAGATTGCCAGCGCCGCGCAGCTCCAGATCGAGTGCGGCGATCTTGAAGCCAGCGCCCAGGTCGCTGAATTCTTTCAAAGCTGCCAAACGCCGCCGCGCCAGCTCGCTCAGTTCGCGGTCGGGAGGAATCAGCAGGTAGGCATAGGCGCGCCGATCGGAGCGTCCCACACGTCCCCGCAACTGGTACAACTCGGACAGGCCGTGCCGGTCGGCGCGATTGATGATGATGGTGTTGCAGAGTGGAATATCCAAACCGTTTTCGATGATCGTGGTCGCCAGCAGGATGTCAGCTTCGTGCCGCATGAAGGCGAGCATCACGCGCTCCAGCTCAGTCTCCGGCATTTGGCCATGGCCAATCAGAATGCGCGCCTTGGGCACCATCTCGCGAATTTTTTCGGAAATGTCGAAGATGCTCTCCACGCGATTGTGCACGAAGTAAACCTGGCCGCCGCGTTCCATCTCTTTCTCGATCGCGGATCGCAAGAGCTTTTCGTCCCAGGCGGCAACGACAGTTTGAATCGCCATGCGATCTTTGGGCGGCGTCTCAATCACACTCATGTCTCGAAGTCCCAGCAGAGACATGTGCAGAGTGCGCGGAATGGGCGTTGCCGACATGGTGAGGACGTCGACTTCTTTGCGCAACTGTTTCAGCCGCTCCTTGTGGCGAACCCCGAAGCGCTGCTCTTCGTCAACGATGACTAACCCGAGGTCGCTGAACTTCACATCCTTGGACAGCACGCGATGCGTGCCGATGACGATGTCGACCTGTCCGGCCGCAATCTTCTCGATGGTTTCCTTCTGCTGCTTCGCCGTACGGAAGCGGCTGAGCATATCGATCTTCAACGGAAACGCCGCGAAGCGTTGCTTGAAGGTGTTGTAGTGCTGGAAGGCGAGCACCGTGGTCGGCGCCAGCACGGCCACCTGGCGATTGTCACTCACGGCCTTGAAGGCGGCGCGCATACCGACTTCCGTCTTGCCGTAGCCGACGTCGCCACACAGCAGCCGATCCATTGGCGTCGACGCTTCCATGTCGTGCTTTACGTCGACGATGGCGTTCATCTGGTCTTCGGTTTCGTTGAACTCGAAGCTATCTTCAAATTCCCGCTGCCACTCACTGTCGGCGGCGAAGGCGTGTCCCTCGGCCGTGCGTCGCGAAGCATAAAGCTTAAGCAGTTCCTCGGCCATGTCCTTCATGGCCTTTTTCACGCGAGCCTTGGTCTTCTGCCACTGCTGCGTGCCCAGACGGTTCAGAACCGGTTTGACGCCCTCGGACGAGCGATACTTCTGCACCAGATCCAAACGCGTTAGCGGCACGTAGAGGCGCGCGCCTTCGGCGTACTCCAGGATCATGAACTCGGCGGTGCCGCCGTCTTCCTGCGGAATTTCCTTCAGGCCCTGATACTGCCCGATGCCGTGCTCCATGTGCACGACGTAGTCGCCCACCGCCAGATCGCGAAAATCAGAAAGAAATGCCGAAACCTTGGACTTCTGCTTTTGCGGACGACCGATGGAAACCTCGGCTTCGTCGAACAGATCGCGCGCGCCGAACAGAACCAAATTGGCTTCGGGCAAAACCAGTCCTTCAGGGACATAGGCCTTGACGATCGTGGTTGCGGTCATCTCCTCGGCAAAGTAAGTCGATTCGTCGACGAAGACCTCGTTGCCCGGTCTGGGCGTGCGGCTGCCAATGCGGAAGGACAGGTTGTATTCGTTGAAGACGTCGGCCAGTCGCTCGACTTCACCGGTACTGGAGACGGCAAACATCACGCGTTTGCCTTCACGCGTCAGCCGCTCGACCTCTTCCGTCATGGCGGCGACCGAGCCATGGAAGCGCGTTGTGGGCTGGGTTTGCAGCGTGATGTGTTCGTCTTCGTCCTCGCCCTCAATGCCCAACTGCTCGACGGCGACGGTCGTGGCCTCATCAAGGCGGTGCTGCCATTCCTCCGGCGAAAGATAAAGGTCTTCGGGCCGCACCAGGTTACCCACGAGGCTGCGTTCGTGAACGGTTGTGACTTTCGTCCACCAGTTGTCGTGAGTTTCCTTCAACGAATCAGGTTCGTCGAGGAGGATCGTGGCGTTCGGCAGAAGATCAAAAAATGTTTCCGTATCTCCCGCGGCCGGCGCATACAGCTCCCATCCCGGAAACACGGTGACTCCGGTCGCCCGCACTGCGTGTTCGATCATCTCTTCGCTGCCGGCCAGACGCTCGCCACTGAGCCGGGCATTAATCGCCGCCAGGGTCTCTTCTTCGACGGGGGTTTCGGTCAGGGGCAGCAGGACGACTTGGTCGGTTACGGCGGCCGAGCGTTGACTCTCCGGATCGAACTTGCGGATTGATTCGATTTCATCGCCGAAAAACTCGACGCGGACCGGACGATCTTCTTCTGGTGGATAAACATCCAGCAGCCCACCCCGATGCGCGAAGTCGCCCGGCATGTCGACGACATCCACCTGGTTGTAGCCAACGATACGCAGGTGTTCGATGAGGCGCTCGGCGTCCATCATGTCGCCGCGGCGAACCACCCTTGCCAGGTCCGCATAAAAACCGGCACTGCGAAGCCGCATCGCGGCAGCGGCCAAGGGCGTAACGATGATGTCGGCCGAGCCGGTCGCGATCTTCCAAAGGGCGGTGGCGCGCGCTTCCTGGATCTCAGGATGCGGAGACAGGTTCTCGAATGGGAGTACATCGTATGCCGGAAGCCCGACGATGTTGTCCGGCGGGACCGCTCCCGTCAGCTCGGCGAACGAGCGAATCACGGGTAGCGACTCGTCGACAGCCCGGTTATCGCCTACGACTATGACCAAAGGCCGGGAAACCGCCCGGTGAAGCAGGGAATAGAACAACGCTTTGCCGGTAGGAGTGAGTCCAGACACACGTATCCGCCCCGCGCCTCCCTTGATATGGGTCACAGCACGCGCAAAGGCAGGTACATTTTCTACGTCCGCGAAGAATTCGCGAACGAACGGTAGGATCATTGCTCCTCTAGTGTATCAGTGGATAAGGCTAGGAAGCACCTTCACCGGGCAGGGTTGAGGGATGCCGGTAGGCGGAGATCAGCCGGGCAATCAAGACCGCCAGGTAGAGCACGCCGAGCGTGGTTTCGATGATCGAGAGCGAGCGCGCTTGATTGGTTACGGCCGTGATCCCCGTCGCTCCCAGCGAGGTCATGGTCGCGAAGCTGTAGTAAACGAAATCGAAGCGATCTGGAGTGACGTGCAGGTTG
This sequence comes from uncultured Acidobacteriaceae bacterium, assembly GCA_963834135.1. GTDB lineage: Bacteria > Acidobacteriota > Terriglobia > Terriglobales > Acidobacteriaceae > Bog-257. Next base: position 232,471 of record CAWIAN010000004.1, read on the forward strand.
GTCAGCGGGTCCAGATAAAAAGCCCGTGACTGTAGCGCCGCCGTCATCGCGTAGAGGCTGGCGAAACTGAAACCTACCAGCAGATAAATACACAGCGCACCAAACACCGTCTCCGAGTTCGGCTTCTCCCTGGTGAAGACGTGGCGGAAGATAATCACGACCACGAAGACATCGAAGACGAAACTCAGTATGGTGGCCAGGACCGACACGCTTCCCGCGCTGGGTGCCGGCAAGAGCAGCCGCTGCAAAAAGGCCGGCGCAGCCAAAAGCAAGGCGACGACCAGCAGCGTCCGCGGCAGGCTGATGGCGTAAAGCATAAGCAGGATTCCCGCGCTGCCCACTACCCGGAAAACGAAATAGCTGAACGTGCCTTCCCTGATATAGGGATAAAGGACCAGCACGATCAGGAGATAAGAAAACAGAATGGCAAACTTGTTCCGGCTGACGATCGCCTCTCGTGCCGCCGAGGTTTTTGCGCGATGAGTCATGAAGGAGTTTGCCGCCGATACTACACCTTCCGCGAAATTCGGCAAATATCCATGAGATGGATCAGAATTCCAGGCGCATACGGACTCCGCGTACGGTCAGCGGCCTGCGGGCGGGACGTCCTCCGAGTCGCCGCTCATTGTGGCACGGACAACCAAGGCCCTCGTCGCCGGACGAAGGCCCAGTCGAATGGCAGCACTATGTCGACCAACCTAATAGCTATAGGAAAGAATCTCCTCGACTTTTTCCGGCCCGATGTCCTGACGCTCGCCCAGATGGTTCCAGCCGCGATCGTCAAGACGTCTGGCGATGGTGTGGGCAATCTCAGGCTCCAGGTTGTACTCCTTGAGATGCGACTTCACGCCGATGCCTTCGAAGAAGCTGCGGGTGGCGTCGATAGCTTTGTCGATGCGCTGCTCCTCGCTGCCCTCGTGGATGTTCCAGATGCGCTCGCCATACTGCAGCAGCTTGGCATGCTTGTTTTTGCGGCACGCCGCCAGGGTTCCGGGATAGGTGATCGCCAGGGTCTGTCCGTGATCGAGTCCGGTGAGCGCCGTCATCTCATGGCCGATCATGTGCGTCGACCAATCCTGCGGAACGCCTTGCGCGATGAGCCCGTTCAGGGCCAGCGTAGAACACCAGCAGAGGCTGGCGCGAGCTTCGTACGTCGGCGGATCGGCCAGGCAGGCGGGAGCGATCTCGACCAGCGTCTGCAGAATAGACTCGGCAATGCGGTCGGTCAGAGGTGCATTCACCGGATAGGTCAGGTACTGCTCCAGCACGTGCGCGAAAGAGTCGAGAATGCCGTTGCTCACCTGCCGTGGGGGCAGGGAATACGTGGTTTCGGGATCGATCACGGAAAACTTCGCATATCCGAGCGGGCTCGGCAGCTTTTCCTTGGTGGATTTGCGGGAGATGACGGCGACCGGGTTCATCTCGGAGCCCGTAGCCGGCAAGGTTAATACCGTGCCAAAGGGCACCAGACCTTGCACTGGCTTCTGTTTCGTGAAAGATCTCCCAGGGGTCGCCGCCTTCGTACTTTGCGGCGGCCGCGATGAACTTGGTGCCGTCCAGGACGGAGCCGCCTCCGACGGCCAGCAGGAAGTTAATCTTTTCGTCACGCACGATCTCCGCGGCCTTCATCAAGGTTTCGTATGTGGGATTGGCCTCGATTCCGCCAAACTCGAAGACGGTGCGGCCAGGCAGGTTGTTGATGACCTGCTCGTAGACGCCATTTTTCTTGATGCTGCCTCCACCGTACGTGAGGAGCACGCGAGCTCCGGCGGGAACCTCGTCCTTGATTTTGGCGATCTTGCCCTTTCCAAAAAGGATCTTTACAGGATTGACGTATTCAAAGTCGTTCATTGCCTTATTTCCTCCACGGCTCCAGCTGCTGCCAGAAAATCCCAACAGAATCTACGCCGGGGAGATCGGCTCGTCAGTGATTGCTCTCACGTGAGCGTGTGCCTGAAGAGCAATTCAAGGGCCGTAGCGGGGCACGTCTTAACCATGATTAACCATTTCAACGTGATGCCCCTCACAGACATGCCGCCCAAGCACAAATAACTTCATTGGTGGTTGTAGTTCTGTGATTACGGTGGTCAAGACCGTTTTAGGCATCTCAGCCTTCTGCTGTTACGACCTCCTGAAGTTGGTTGAGCCGGACAGTTCAGCAGAGCGAGAAAACCAGAGAAACGGTCTTCTGCACTGCCCCACCTAGCTACCTCGTATCGAGGACGGCTGCCGTCTGTTCTGGATGGCCAATTACAAGGCCAGAACGCGCGACATCCTCCCCACTTCCGCATATTCACAAATTGAATAGGAGACTTTCGATGACGAAAGAGGCGTTGGGAATGATCGAAACTCGGGGCCTGATCGCCAGCATTGAAGCGGCTGATGCCATGGTAAAAGCCGCCAATGTCACGCTGATTGGTCAGGTCAAAATCGGTGCCGGTTTGGTTACCGCTATGGTCCGCGGCGATGTTGGCGCGGTCAAAGCCGCAACCGATGCAGGCGCAGCTGCTGCTTCGAAAGTGGGAGAAGTGGTTTCCGTCCACGTGATCCCCCGGCCGCATACAGACGTCGAGAGAGTCCTGCCTCAGGGCTTCACGACGGTACTGGAACCCGCATTGCAGAACGCGTAAAGATCCGCTTCGGATCATCTGCGTCGGACACCGACTTGGAGGAATTGACCGATGGAAGAAGAACTGATCACAAAAGTCATGCACGAAGTTATGAAGCGCGTGGGTAATGGCAACGGCAGCACCACTACCGCCGTCGCCGAGCCGGAGGTACAGACGCCAGCGCGTCTTACCGGCATTCCCGCGGAACTGGTTCAACTCACCGAATTCGTCGGCGCTGGAATGGGCGACACGCAAGGCATCGTCATCGCCAACCTGGACCCGATGATTCACAAGCTCATTGGATTTGATCCCAAGTACCGGTCGATCGGCGTCATCGGCGGCCGTACCGGAGCCGGTCCGCACCTGATGGCCGCTGATGAAGCGATCAAGGCCACCAACACCGAAGTCATCCTGGTCGAAATGCCCCGCGATACCAAGGGCGGAGCCGGCCACGGAAATCTGATCGTATTCGGCGCCGAGGACGTCTCCGACGCCCGCCGTGCCGTCGAGGTCACCCTCGAGACGCTGCCGAAGTACTTCGGCGACGTTTATGCGAACGATGCGGGCTACACCGAGAACCAATACACCGCGCGTGCCAGCAAGGTGTTGAAGTATGCCTTGGGTGCTCCCGAAGGCCGGGCCTTCGGCCTGATCCTGGGTGCTCCAGCCGTCATCGGCATGTTGATGATCGATACCGCCGTGAAAGCTGCGGACGTCGAAGTGCTGGGCTTTGCTTCTCCCAAGAAGAACACCAGCCTCACCAACGAAGTCTTCATTTGGGTCACGGGCGATTCTGGTGCAGTTCGCCAGGCCGTCATCGCCGGCCGCGAAGTCGGCAACAAGCTGCTGGGCGCCTGGGGACAGCCGCCGAAGTCTGCTACTGGCAATCCATACATTTAAGGGAGCAGGTCAATGGCAAAAAGACAAAAACGCTTCGAAGTACTCGCTGAGCGTCCGGTCAACAAAGACGGATTCATCAAAGAGTGGGTTGAAGTGGGCCTGGTCGCCATGGACAGCCCCAACGACCCAAAACCAAGTATCAAAATCCAGAACAACTGCGTAGTGGAACTCGATGGAAAGCGTCGTGAAGATTTCGACATGATCGATACCTTCATCGCCGACCACTGCATCGACAAGACCGTGGCCGAAGAAGCCATGGCCATCGATTCGGTTGAGTTCGCTCGCTGGCTGGTCGACATCAACGTTCCCCGCACCAAGATCGTTCACCTCTCGGTTGGCATGACGCCGGCCAAGATTGTGGACGTCCTGAAGCGGTTGAACGTCGTCGAGCTGATGATGGCCATGCAGAAGCTGCGGGCTCGCCGCACTCCTGCCAACCAGGCACACGTAACCAACCTCAAGGATTCGGCGCCCATGCTGGCGGCGGATGCTGCCGAGGCTGGCCTGCGTGGCTTCGCGAAATCGAGACCACGGTTGGCGTCGCGGCTTATGCCCCGATGAATGCCCTCTCGTTGCTGGTGGGCGGACAGACGGGCCGGCCCGGCATCCTGTCGCAGTGCGCGGTCGAGGAAGCAGCCGAACTCATCATGGGTATGCGCGGTCTCACGCACTATGCCGAGACCGTCTCCGTGTACGGCACCGAGCAGGTGTTTATCGATGGCGACGATACGCCGTGGTCGAAGTCGTTCCTGGCTTCTGCCTATGCGTCGCGTGGCTTGAAGATGCGCTACACCTCGGGCACCGGCTCCGAAGTCCAGATGGGCTATGCCGAAGGCAAGTCCATGCTGTACCTCGAAGTCCGTTGCATCATGATCACCAAGGGCGCAGGCGTTCAGGGACTGCAGAACGGCTCCATCAGCTGTATCGGTGTGCCGGGCTCGGTTCCCGCCGGCATCAAGACCGTCCTGGCCGAGAATGTGTGCACGGTTCTGATGGATATGGAAGTGGCGTCGGGCAACGACCAGACGTTCACCCACTCCATCGAGCGCAACACCGCCCGCATGCTCATGCAGTTCCTGCCGGGAACCGACTACATCTTCTCCGGCTACGCTGCCGAACCGAACTACGACAACATGTTCGCCGGTTCCACGCACGATGTGGACGACTACGACGACTACCTGGTGTTGCAGCGCGATCTGCAGGTGGATGGTGGCTTGCGTCCGGTGACCGAAGCCGACGTGATTGCCGTCCGCAACAAGGCCGCTCGCGCCTTGCAGGCTGTGTTCGAAGAGATCGGACTTCCTCCCATCACCGACAAAGAGGTGGAAGACGTGACCTACGCTCATGGCACCAAGGACATCGGCACCCGCAACGTTCCTGAGGATCTGCGCGCCATCGAAGACATGATGAAGCGCGGAACCACGGGTCTCGACGTGGTGAAGGCGCTGGCGAAGCACGGCTTCAACGATGTGGCTGAGTCGGTTCTGATGATGCTGAAAGGCAAAGTCAGTGGCGACTATCTGCATACCTCGGCGTTGTTCGACAGCAACTTCAATGTGCAGAGTGCGGTCAACGATGCCAATGACTATGAAGGACCGGGCACTGGATACCGTCTCGAAGGCGAGCGCTGGGAACTGTTGAAGAACATTCCCCAGGCCATCAGTCCTGCGGACATATAGATCGGGAGGCTTTCAAAAATGAATATCTCGGAAGCAATGGTGAAACAGGTCATCCTGGAAGTTCTGCAGCAGATGCAGCCGAACGGAAAACCATCCGTTCGCCAGGAAGAACAGGTTCCGCCGCTCTCGTTCAAAGAACTGGGGACGGCGAAGCCTGGAACGGATCGCAACGAGGTGGTTGTGGGATTGCCGCCGGCATTCGGCAAGGCGATGACCAAGACCATCATTAACATCCCGCACAACGAAGTGTTGAAGGAAGTCATGGCGGGAATCGAAGAAGAAGGACTCAAGGCGCGTCTGGTGAAGGTCAACAAGACCGCGGACGTGGGATTCATCGGTCACGAAGCCGCCAAGCTGAGCGGCTCCGGCGTGGGTATCGGAATCATCTGCCGCGGCACCTCGGTCATTCACCAGAAGGACCTGATGCCGCTGCAGAACCTCGAACTCTTTCCGCAATCACCACTGGTGGAGCGGGAGACGTTTCGCGCCATCGGGCGCAATGCCGCCAAATATGCCAAGGGAGAGCGTCCGACACCGGTGCCGGTGCGCAACGACCCGATGGCACGCCCGAAGTATCAGGGCTTGGCTGCCTTGCTCCACAACAAAGAGACGCAATACGTAAAACTTGACGCGCCCAGCATCGAACTTGCCCTGGCAGCGTTAAGTCGACCGAGGAGACATACTCATGGCAACAACCGAAATCAGCATTTCTCCGGAAATGATTGCTGAAGCCGTACGCAAGGCGATGGAATCGCTCGCCGAAACGAATGGCACGGCAACCGTTCCCACCAAACCTACAACGGGCAAGCTCGACGCCAAGAAGGACTATCCGCTGGGCCAGAAGAGACCGGATCTGGTGCGCTCAGCGACAGGACTCAGCATTGACGAAATCACGCTGGAAAAAGCGGCTTCCGGCAAGCTGACCTTCGACGACGTTCGCATTCGCCCCGAAACCCTGGAGTATCAGGCGCAGATTTGCGAAAGTGCGGGCCGCCCGCACCTGGCAAAGAATCTTCGCCGCGCGGCTGAGATGACGCGGATTCCCGACGCTCGCGTGTTGGAAATCTACAACGCTCTGCGGCCGTATCGCTCCACCAAGCAGGAACTCCTGGACATTGCCTCGGAACTCGAGAACAAGTACCAGGCGAAGATCTGTGCAGCCTTCGTTCGCGAAGCCACCCAGGTCTACGAAAAACGTAATCGCATCAAGAAGTAACTTCGAGTTGCCCACTATGGCCTACATTGCTGGCGTTGATGTTGGAAATAACACGACTGAAGTGGCACTGGCGGAAATCGACGGTAAGGGCAACCCCCGGTTTCTGTCCAGCGCCATGGTGAGAACCGTCGGGATCAAGGGCACTCTACGGAATGCCATGGGCATCATTGAGGCCCTTGATCTTGCTTTGAAACCCACAGGGCTGCGGCGGGATCAACTGGACGCGGTGCTGCTGAACGAGGCAACGCCCGTCATCGGCGATATAGCCATGGAAACGATCACCGAAACGGTGATCACCGAGTCAGCCATGATCGGCCACAACCCCTCCACGCCCGGAGGGCAGGGCCTGGGACAGGGACGCACCATCGCCCTGAACGAATTGGCGAGCGAGTGGCGAACCACCAGCCCTACATCGCGATCGTGCCCGGGCGAAGTGGAGTTCAAGGATGCCGCGGAAAAGATCAATGCGGCGCGCGCTCGCGGTCTGACCGTTGCCGGGGCGATCGTGCAGAAGGACGATGGCGTCCTGATCAACAACCGCCTGCAGCAGCCGATACCGATCGTCGACGAAGTCAGGTTCATCGATCGGGTGCCGGTGGGCATGCCGGCGGCGATCGAAGTCGCCAATCCCGGACGCACCATCGAGAAGCTTTGCAATCCCTACGACATTGCCACGATTTTCCACCTCGATTCGGAGGATACGAAGCGGGTCGTTCCGATCGCTCGCGCGCTGATGGGAACTCGCAGCGCTGTCGTCATCAAAACTCCGAAGGGCGATATCGAGGAGCGGCGCATTCCGGCCGGCAAGATCACCCTCATCGGTCACAAGCAGAAGGCGGAAGTTCCGGTCGAAGAAGGCGCCGACGCCATCATGGCGAAGCTGGCGACGATCTGCCCGCTGGAAGAGATTCGCGCCGAAGCCGGAACCAACGTCGGCGGCATGTTCGAGCAGGTCCGCAAAGTGATGGCCGACCTGACCGACCAGCCGGTCAGCGCCATTCAAGTCCAGGACATCATCGCGGTCGACACCTTCAAGCCACAGCAGGTGCTGGGAGCTCTGGCAGGTGAATTCGCCATGGGCAATGCCGTCGGGCTGGCCGCCATGGTCCACACTCACAAGCTTCCCATGCAGCGGCTGGCGCGAAAGCTGCAGGATGAGATTGGCGTCGACACCGCTGGTCGGTGGCGTTGAAGCGGAGATGGCGATTCGCGGGGCGTTAACTACACCGGGCACCAAGCCGCCGCTGGCTACGCTCGATCTCGGCGGAGGATCGACCGATGCGTCGATCATCAACGAAGCGGGAGAGATTCGCAGTGTCCACCTGGCCGGCGCCGGCGACATGGTCACCCTGCTCATCGATACCGAGCTCGGTTTGAACGACTTCGAGCTGGCCGAAGAGATCAAGAAGCATCCGCTGGCGAAGGTCGAGACGCTCTTCCACATGCGGCATGAGGATGGCTCGGTCCAGTTCTTCGACAAGCCGCTCGATCCCAAGCTGTTTGGCCGCGTCGTAGTTCTTCGGGATAACGGTCCGATCCCGCTGGAGACCAAGCACCTGCTGGCGCAGATTGTCGCCGTGCGGCAACAGGCAAAGAAAAAAGTTTTTGTGCGCAATGCCCTGCGGGCGCTGGAGCGCGTGGCGCCGGCGGGAAACATCCGCCTGATCCACTTCGTGGTTCTGGTGGGTGGTTCGGGCATGGACTTTGAAATTCCGAAGATGATTTCGGACGCGCTCTTCGAGTACGGAGTCGTGACAGGCCGGGCGAATGTGCGGGGAACGCGAAGGACCGCGCAACGCCGTTGCTACCGGGCTGGTGCTGGCCCATGCGAAAGAGCATAAGGGGACCCGATAGATGGCGGACTACGCTCCCATGTCCGAAACCCGCCGGCCTGCCGTAAGCGTGCTGATGGTGCGTGGCAAGGATGTCGACCTTCAGCCCGTCTTCTTTGGCATGGAAGAAGAGGGAATTCCGTTTGAAGTGCAGGAATGTCCCTCGGGAGAAGCGGTAGGTGTGGCGAAAGAAGCGGCCCAAATGTCGCCACTTAATGTCGGTATTGGTGTGGATGGGGCGAAGGGAACGGTGGTGCTGCATCATCGCGATTTGCCGGCAGATCAGCCAATGTTTGTGCTCAAGTTCCGCGAGGCTGGCACGGCTGAGTTGCGAAGGTTAGGGATCAATGCCGCACGGCTGGTCAAAAGCGAGCCGCTGGTGCTGAGCGAGGAACCTGAAAGCCCGTCAACGCAGGATCGCCGTTCGCAGCGTGAGTCGACTCGACAACGTTTCGGATGAAGTTGTCGAGCAAATCGTGCAGAGGATTCTGGCCGAGCTCGTAAAAGCGTGAGGGACGTCATGGAAAGAGACAGCCTCGGATTGATTGAAACATCAGGTTTGGTAGCTGCCATTGAAGCGGCCGATGCCGGGTCAAAAGCCGCCAACGTTACCTTCCGCGGCTACGAACGGGCGCGTGCCGGCTTGATCACAGTGGTGTTCCTGGGCGATGTTGCTGCAGTGCGAGCTGCGGTGACCGCCGGCTCTGCCGCGGCGAAACGCGTTGGCACGGTCATCTCGGTGCACGTGATTGCCCGGCCCGACCGGCAATTGCGTGTTGTCGCTAACGGCGCAAAGGCGATCGAGAAACTCATGGTCCCTCGCACGGCTGAGTGCATGACCCCGGCGCCAGCCAGGAATTCTGAGGTCGAGACGGCTCCAACCGGGACTCCTGGCCTTGAGGAAGGGATGCCGTCGCCGGGCGCAGCTTGTGGAATACGAGGAGTTCAGTGCGCAGAGCCTGAAGCGGCGCAGCCGGTCGCGGAGAGCAGTGACGGGCCTGGCGTCAAAGCAGCTTCGAACGCGGAGAAGGCTGAAGCGGGAACCCCGAGTGACTATGCAGGCGGCAATGGCCATCCTCCGGTTGAGGAAGAGGTCGAAGAAGAAGTGGCAGTCGCCGATGCTGTCTCCACGCCGCACAAGAAGGACAAAGTTCGTAAGTCGAGAAGCAAACGTAAAGCTTGATGTGAACCCAGGGCAGCGCGGTCTGATGCGCGAGCCAGTGAAATCAAAAGGAGTCGACCATGCCAGTTCTCGAACAACCGCTAGTCAAGCCAACGATTGAGATTGCCAAACCTCGTCCCGCAGTTGAACTGCGTTCCTATGTCTACCTGGATCGCTTGCAGCCACAGTTTGCCGCATTCCTGGGAACCAACATGCGGGGCTACTTGCCAGTAGTCGGCATGGCCTCGATGCTGATTGAAATCGCTCCCGGCGTGCTCATCAACCAGGTTGCCGACGCGGCGTTGAAGGCGGCCGACGTGCGTCCCGGCTTGATGGTGGTCGAACGTCACTTCGGAGTTCTGGAATTTCACTCTAAGGCGCAGGCCGACGTGCAGTATTCGGGCAGCGCTGCGCTGAAGGTCCTGGGAGCCACGATAGAAGACCGGCTGAAGCCGAAAATTCTCAGCTCGCAGATCATTCACAAGGTCAACGACTATCACACCCAGATCGTCAACGTGTCGCGCCTGGCTTCGGTGCTGATCGCCGGGCAGGACATGTACATCCTCGAGGTCGCGCCTGCTGGTTACATCATTCTCGCGGCGAACGAGGCCGAGAAGAGCGCCAACATCACCCTGGTTGATTGCAGAACGTTTGGTGCCGTCGGCCGGCTGTACCTTGGCGGCAAAGAGTCGGACGTTGCCCGCGCCGCGAAAGCTGCCGAGTCGGCAATCCTGGGTATCCACGGGAAAGAAAGCCCGAGCTCTCATGGCGGGTAGCCAGAGGAGCGGCTAGAGCAAGCGGTGCTTAGCACCTGAACAGAGAACAATCCTCCGGTGAATACACGGGAGAGGATGAAGTGAACATCGACCCTATGGCGAATGAGTTGTTGACGGCGTTCGAGGCCTCGCTGGCTCTGACCGGGCGCAGGCCCTCGAATGGCGCGCTGTATGCCGGAGTCGACCTTGGAACGGCGTACATCGTGACGGCCGTTGTCGACGCCATGGGGGTGCCGCTTGCGGGAGCGATAACCCGCAGCGAGTCCAGCATCCGTGACGGTCTGGTACTCGACTACATGGGAGCGATCCGGCTGCTGCGCGAACAGGTTCATAATCTGCGAGCCGCCGGATTTCCGATCAAGAAGGCCGCCGGAGCATATCCGCCGGGCACTGTAGGCAGAAATGCCCAGGCGGTGGCGAATGTGTTGTACGCCGCCGATTTGGAGGTGACCGGGCTGATCGACGAACCAAGCGCGGCTGCGAAGGTGCTGCGAATTACCGACGGAGCGGTCATCGATATCGGCGGTGGAACCACGGGAATCTCCGTGATCCATGATGGGGAGCCGATCTATACCGCCGACGAAGCTACCGGGGGCACGCACGTCGATCTGGTGCTGGCGGGTCACTACAAAGTCGATGTGCTGGAAGCGGAGAAGATCAAAACCGATCCCATGCGGCAGCGCGAAATTCTCCCGCTGGTCACTCCGGTCTTTCAAAAGATGGCCAGCATTGTTAAACAGCACCTGAAAGGCCAGTTTGTCGACACGTTGTATCTGGTGGGTGGAACCAGCTGCTTTCCTGGAATTGAATGTGTGATGGAGCAGGAAACAGATATTCCGGTAGCGAGACCTTCGAACCCGCTGCTGGTCACGCCATTGGGAATTGCTTTGGCATGCGCGGAAACGGCTCAGTGAGTTCAGAAAGCGAATCGGCAATCGTATGAGTGAAGACCGGGTCCAGCAAGTCGTGGTGGAAGTACTGAAACGATTATTGCCGCATATCGGAGCGGCCGGCGATCGCGGTTCCGTCATCGTCGTGTTTACGGGCGCGACGATCGGCTACAACCAGGCGATCGAGCAAGTCCGAGGCACTGATCATGAAGGGGTACCGCGTGCAGATTGGTCTTTTCGCACGGAGCAGAAGTGCTGTACGAAAAATTTCTATGGGATCAACTCGAAGGCTTCCCGCACGTAGCGCCCATGGAAGAGTCGAAGTGGCTTCACACCTTGAAGGAATCGTGCGCGGTCGTTGTTCCGATGTTGAGCCTGAATACGCTTTCCAAACTGGCGCTGCTGCTGGCCGACAACTTCGCCAGCAACATTATTCTGCACGCGTTATTTGCTGGTAAGCCGGTGCTGCTGGCTGCAGAATGGCGTGGATCCGAGCGACAGGGGACGTGAGGTACCGCACTTCGATAAATGCGGCCCGCTCATGGCTGCGGCGATCGAAGAACGTCTTCGGATCGTCAGCGGGTACGGTTGTCAGGTCACCGATGTCGATCAGTTGTCGAGTCTGCTGACCTCGCAGGTGGAGGGCAAAGGCAGAATTCCTACGCTGCTCAATTCTGGCAACGGTACACATCGATTAGCAGCGCCCAGCGCGCCGGGCAACATCGTGACCGCAGCCGATGTGCTGCAGGCTCACCACTCCGGAACACGATTACAAGTTGGCTCGACGGCTGTGGTTACTCCGTTGGCACGCGAACTGGCGGTGAAACATGGAGTCCGTCTGGAGCAGTCTAGCGTGCGCTGAAGTTCAGCAGAAAGAGGGTCACTATGGTGATCGGAAAAGTTGTAGGAACCGTGGTCGCAACCCGAAAGCACGACCGTTTAGTCGGCGGGAAGATCCAGGTGATTCAGCCGCTTGAGCCCAGCAGCATGGAGCCGGCAGGCGAGCTGTTCGTGGCAGTCGATGCGGTGGGCGCCGGCATCGGGGAACAGGTGCTGATTGCGCGCGGCAGTGCTGCACGCAAGGCGATCGACAACGAGTCGGCTCCGGTGGATGCCACCATCGTCGGCATCATCGATGAGATCGATATTCCCGTACTCGCGACGGCTGGCCGCCGCTAAGGCGGAGATGACTATGGGCTCGAAAATCTATACACGGAAGGGCGATCTGGGTCTCACCAGCTTGTTCAGTGGAGAGAAGGTCGCCAAAGATGACTTTCGTCTGCAAGCCTACGGTGCTTTGGACGAATTGCAAGCGCAGTTAGGCATGGCTCGCGCTCTGACGAAGAATGAGGAGCTGGGTCCGATCCTGATCGGGATTCAGCGCGATATCTCGGCGGCTTGCGCGGAACTCGCCTCGAACCCGAACGTGCGCGCCCGCTTGCCACGGCACATCGAGCGGAGCGACACGGAGCGGCTGGAGAGCTGCATCGACAGCTTCACCTCACGCTACCCACTGCCGAAACGCTTCATCATCCCGGGCCGCACCGCCGACAGCGCCGCTCTGCATCTTGGGCGCACCATTTGCCGGCGGGCGGAGCGCCACATCGTCGCCGTCAACCGCGAACTGGGCGGCTATGACGAGATCCTCGTGTACTTCAACCGGCTGTCTGATTTGCTCTTTGTGCTGGGTTGGTCGATGGAAGTCATGGCCGTAGTGGACGATGCGGTACAGGAAGTTATCAGTTCCGCATTCAGATGAGGCCTGTTATGAGATTGCCCTACGTAATATCGGAGATCCTTACGGGCGTTGCTGAAGCTGAGGCGACGAAGATTCAGGTGCCGATGGCGATCGCGGTTGTGGACGGTGAGGGCGGACTGCAGCTGTTCAAGCGGATGGACGGCGCTTTGCCGGTGAGCACTGAGCTGGCGATGTCCAAGGCATACACAGCGGCAGTACTGCGGATGCCGACCCACCAAGTTGGCGAGCTGGCCCAGCCCGGGGCGGCGCTGTACGGAATTCAGCACACGCACGATGGAAAGATTGTTCTCTTCGGGGGCGGCTATCCGCTGTGCGTGCAAGGGAAGGTCGTCGCGGCGATCGGGGTCAGTGGAGGCGCAGTCGAGCAAGACATGTTGGTAGCTGAACCGGCGGTGCAAATGCTTCAGTACATCGAGTGTTGGGCGAAGGAGATCAGGCCCTTGCTGCCGCATGGCAACGGCAACGGATCCCGCACCGTAATGCCGGTCGTGAGAGACAAACTGGTGAGGGCGTTTGGCGGGCTGACCCCTCAGATTCCCGAAAGTACGATAGCTGCTCTCGCCGGTGGCGTGCTTTTGGCCTTGTCATAGTTCGCCGTGATAACGCCGGAAGACAAAAGGCTTGCGATTCGGTAAAGCGCTTGTCGCCAGGCAATCGGATGAGAGCCTGAAAGACAATTTGCCGTGGTAGTTGATGACACGATGGAGGAGATTGCGATGCAGACCAGCCCGGAAATCATTGCTGGCTTGATTCAGAAAGTTCTGGAAGAACTGACCACCGCCGATGCCGTGCCTACGACCGGCGAAAACGGTCTTTATGCGACGGTGAATGATGCTGTCGAGGCGGGCGTCGCAGCGCAGAAGAAGCTCATTGCGATGTCGCTGGAGCGGCGTAAGGACATCATCGCTTCCATCCGGAACAGCGTGCTGAACCGCAACGAAGAGCTTTCAGCGATGGCGGTGGAAGAGACGAAGCTTGGCCGATATGAAGACAAGGTGCGCGAGAACATACTGTGCGCCACGAAGACTCCGGGAGTCGAAGACATTGAGCCGCGTGCGCGTAGCGGCGATAACGGTCTGATGTTGCTGGAGTACGCCCCAGTCGGCATGATCGGAGCGTTAACGCCGATCACGAACCCGACCGGCACGCTCATCAACAACAGTATCGGCATGATCTCGGCGGGCAATGCCGTGATTTTCAATGCTCATCCCAGCGCCAGGCGGACCAGCACGGCGATTCTTCAAGTCGTGCATCAGGCAATTGTCGACGCGGGCGGCCCGGTGGGGCTGGTGTCGTCGGTTGCTAATCCAACGCTGGAGACGGCGAAGGAAGTCATCGAGCATCCGAAGATCAACATGCTGGTGGCTACTGGCGGCCGGCCGATTGTGAACATCGTGCTGCGTTCGGGCAAGAAAGCGATCGGCGCGGGAGCCGGTAATCCGCCTGCCCTGGTCGACGAAACCGCCTCCATTCGTAAGGCGGCGCAGAGCATTGTCAGCGGCGCCAGCATCAACAACGGAATCTTCTGTACCTGCGAGAAGGAAGTGGTCGTCGTCGAGGAAGTGGCCGATGCTCTGATTAAGTTCATGCAGGAAACAGGCCGCGTCTATCTCTTAAAACCGGACGAGGTTGCAAAGGTCACCAGGCTGGTCGTGACGCCCGAGCGCAAGATTAATGGCGCGTATATCGGCAAGAATGTACAAGTGATTTTGCACGACATCGGTGTCGAGGTAGCAGACGACTGCCGCCTGGCCATCTTCGAAGCGGAGAAAGATCATCCGCTGGTGTGGCTCGAGCAGATGATGCCAGTGTTACCAATCGTTCGGGTGAAAGACGTCAATGAGGGCATCGAGTTCAGCGTGAAAGTGGAGCAAGGCAATCGCCATACGGCAATTATGCACTCCACCCACGTCGACCACATGACAGCATTCGCGCGGGCGGTGCAGACGACGATTTTCGTGAAGAATGGACCATCCTTTGCTGGGATCGGCCTGGGCGGAGAAGGCCATACCTCCTTCACGATCGCGGGTCCAACCGGCGAAGGCCTGACTTCGGCGCGGACATTTACCCGGCAGCGTCGCTGCACGCTGGTCGAGTCGTTTCGGATCATCTGAGGGTTGTCATAGGAGCGCCGGAAGGCAGGTTGCGGATTGGGACTGCAAGGTGTCGCGCACCTGCCTGAGGTTGTAAACAAGTGGACGAACTCCTCGGCGAAACCGACCGTGGCTCGACGTCGCAAACGGGCGAT
The DNA here is from genome assembly GCA_963834135.1 of uncultured Acidobacteriaceae bacterium. Classification (GTDB taxonomy): domain Bacteria; phylum Acidobacteriota; class Terriglobia; order Terriglobales; family Acidobacteriaceae; genus Bog-257. The sequence continues at coordinate 247,542 of CAWIAN010000004.1, forward strand.
CTGCCACCTGCATGGTTCCCGCAATGAGGAAGTTCGAATTACTTCCCATCGTCTTTCTGGCACTGTCCAGCAACGGTGACAACGTTGCGGTCGGCATCGCGTATGGCTTAGGCCGTATCAATGTACCGCTTCCTTCCAATCTTCTGATAGCTGTCGTTACGGGAGCCGGCACGCTCGCGTCGATGTGGCTGGGGCAAGCGATCGGCAGCGTTATGAATCCCGGGCTAGCCAGTGCCGTTGGCGGGGCGATCATTGTCGCTATCGGCGGGTGGGTGATTTTCCAGTCGATTCGAGCCGCCACGCGCGATAACAGTGCTCTGAACGCGACGATTTACTCCGGGCAGCGCCCACGTCCGGGCCCGCTGCGCAGACTAATGCTGGTCCTGGATAACCCAGTCGGGGCGGATACGAATTTCTCTCGCCGGATCGAGTTGAAAGAAAGTTGGATGCTGGCGATCGCTTTGAGTCTGAACAATGTCATAAATGGAGTCGCCGCAGGAATGTTGAGGATGAATCCGGTTCTCACCACACTCTTTGTGATGTTGTTCAGTGTGCTGACGCTTTCGGCTGGGTTGACGGCAGGCTATCAACTGGGGAAGCGATGGCTGGGTAGCTTGTCCGGCGTGGTTTCCGGACTGCTGCTGGTAGCGCTGGGCCTATACGAAATCTACGTTTAGTCTTTGCCGAGACCGGACACGCCGGCAGCTTTCAAGGTGCGCGTCTCTCAGTCGCGGCCGACATTCCCGTCAATGTGATGAGTGTCACGTCTTGTGGTGATGCGGGTTATGGCGCGGCCGGAATTCGGCAGACTAGACTTCGTTTCAGGAGGCGCGATTTGCTCGACAACCTGTTTCAACCCGCGCACCTGCTGGTAATTCTTTTCATCGCTCTTCTGGTATTCGGTCCCAAGAAGCTGCCCGAGTTGGGTAAAGGCCTTGGAGAAGGAATTCGCAGTTTCAAAGAGTCAATGAACGCAGCCGATCCCGATAAAAAGGGAGACGACAAGCCCCAGGCCTGAAGGACCAGGGGGCAATAAGGTTTCGAGTTGTTGGAAGTAAGACCGCTCCTGTTGGAGCGATAAGCGAACTGTCTGGCAGTTGGGAAGCGCGGTGAGAATCCGCCACTGCCCCGCAACTGTAAGCGTGGAGGTCCGGCCAGCAAGCCACTGGAGCTAGCGCTCTGGGAAGGCGGTCGACGACCGAGGAAGCGCGAGTCAGGAGTCCCGCCAGACGCTTACCTGTTGACCGAGATGGTCTCGATGGGAGGACCATTCGGCGTCTTGAAGGCCCGCTCGCTCGGGCGATCTTGAAGCAATGTGGCACGAGCCTTCCCGTCTGACACGACTTGTGCGCGGGACGAAGTATGTCTGCAATGAGGTTCGGTTCGCGAGCACTATCTCGCGGGCAACTCGGTGAGCAATCGCTTGTGATCAGTAAGCTGTGCTGGTCTGTCGCGATCGTGCTGTTGCTGACGACTTCGTCGTGGGCCGCCCACATCGAGCGCGACGACGCAGGACGTTCTGTCGCTGTGCCCGACCACGTACAGCGCATCGTGTCGCTTTCGCCCAGTCTGACCGACATCGTGTATGCGCTGGGCGCGCAAGACCATCTGGTTGGAATTACGGACTACACGGATTATCCGCCCGAGGCCGCGCGGGAGAAACCCAGTGTGGGAGCGATCGTCAATCCTTCCCTGGAGAGAATCGTCGCCCTGCATCCGGATATTGTGCTGGCGCTGCCGGCATTCAATGGCGCGGAGACGGTTGCCGAACTGCAGCATCTGGGACTGCCGGTGTTTCTGTTCAACACCGCAGTGGTGAGCGATATCTACCGCAACATCGCGAGTGTCGGACGGGTCCTGGGACGCGACCAGCAGGCCGCAGCGCTGATCGCTCAGTTGCGCTCGCGCGAGGAACGTATCAAACAGCAGTCGACGGGAAAGACCAGACCGAAGGTGCTGATCGTCGTTGCCATCGAGCCCTTAATTACTGCTGGACGAAGCGCCTTCATGACCGAAATGATCACCGCCGCGGGCGCGGAATCGGTGACGCAGGACATTCCGCAGGATTGGCTGCAGATGAACCTGGAGGCGGTCTTGCCGCGCAGACCGGACTACATCGTGCTGATCCAGGGAGGCCCGGTGACGCTGAAGGACATGCAGCAGCAGCCGGGATGGAATTCGCTGGAAGCGGTTCGAAAAGCCCGGATCATCACAGTCGATAGCCGCATTCAGATTCCCAGCCCGGTGGCTTTCGACGGATTGGAAGATTTAGCCAGGCAGATACACGTCGTGCAGTCTCACTGAGAACGCACGGAAACCTATAACCGAGAACACAGGATGTTCGGGAAGCGCGGTGAAATTCCGCCACTGCCCCGCAACTGTTAAGGATGCACGAGAGACTGTCGATGACCACTGCGCCCAGCGGGAAGGTGACAGTCGGATCCTGAGTCAGGAGACCGGTCCTGTGAGCCAAGCGAAACACTTCCGAGGGGGAGTTCGTGCAGCGTTATCTTATTGCCATCTTACTGTTTCTCGTGTCGGTTTCGGCCATGGCGGCCGAGCCGACGATCTCCGGTACCGTCAGCGATTCCTTAGGAGCTGTCGTCTCCGGAGCAACCGTAACCTTGCTCAAAGGTGACAAGCCCGTCGATAGCACCACCAGCGATTCCAGCGGACGTTTTCAATTCAAAATTGACGAATCGGGTCGCTACTCGGTACGAGCGGAAGCGAAAACATTTGCTTCGTCCTCCAGCAAGGAAGTTTTTGTCGAGCCGCAACACATGGTCGACCTTAGCCTGACACTATCTCCGTCCGCAGTATCGGAGAACATCGTCGTCACTGCTACGGGAATCGCCACCCCGGAAGCGCAGATGGGAACGTCCATCAGCGTGATCGACTCGACAAACCTGGGCACTCGCGTTGACATGCAGCAGTCGTTGCAGAATGAAGTGGGTGGCCAGGTAGTGCAGAGCGGGCAGATGGGCAGCACAAGCTCTTTCTTTGTCCGCGGCGGTCCTAGCGATGCCAATAAAGTATTGCTGGACGGCGTTCCCATCAACGACATCGGCGGTGGTATGAACCTTTCCTACCTGCAGGCTGACGGTTTCGATCGCGTGGAATTTCAGCGCGGACCGAATAGCGCGCTGTATGGCTCCGACGCGTTGGCCAGCGTCGTTAGCATCACCACGCAGCGAGGCAGCACTCCGCTGCCGCTGTTCAGCTACGCCGCAGATGGAGGGACCTTTGGTACCTATCATCAGGACGGCAGCGTCGGTGGCTATTGGAAGCGCCTGGACTATTTCACCGGCTACTCCGGCTATGGCACGCAGAACAGCAGCCCGAACAGCCAGTATCATCGCGACGTTTATCTCGGGAATCTGGGTTGGCAAATCACTCCGAACACCACGTTCCGCGCGACCGTTGACCGGGCGGTAGCTGGCTTTAATTCAGCTAATGCGGTTGCAGCGTACGGTATTCCCGACGACGCCGCTAACGATCAGTACAACACGTCGTTTGGTGCGACGCTTGAGAATCAAGCCAACGACCGCTGGCACAACCTGGTGCGGTACGGCGGTGTGCGGTTGCGTTCGCAATTCAACGACTACGCGCCCACCGGTATTCCGTATGATCCGTATGGCTTGGGATATCCGTCTTACTATTTAGGCGCACCTGTCACCCAGCGTGGGGCCAACGGCTACAGCATTACGCCGGCTGCCGTGTCGCAGGTTGAGCCGTGGTTGCCCGAGCCCGGACAAGCAATTTACCAATATGCCGGCGAGTATCCGCAGGACTCGTCGTATCTGACGAACACCAACTTCGTCTATGCGCAAACGGATTACCGATTCAATGAAAAGCTCACTGCGCTGTTTGGTTTTCGTTACACCAACGAAAGTGGTTTCACCTACAACCCCTACACCGGGCTCTCTTCCACAGACCGCAACAATTTCAGCTACATGATGGAGATTCAGGGAGGCTTGTGGAGTCGGCTCTTTTATACGCTCGGTGGTGGTGTTGAAGACAATGCTGTCTTCGGAATCGCCGGAACTCCACGGGCATCTTTGGCTTACTACCTCAAAAGACCGGGTGGCAGCAGCTTCTTAAGCGGTACCCGGTTGACCTTCAACTTTGCCAAAGGCATCAAAGAGCCCAGCATCTATTATCAGAACAATTCTCTTTATAGCCTGCTGAACGATACCTCCGTTGTTCCCAATGGTCCGCAGCTGATCGAGCAATACCACATCCGCCCCTTCCTGGCTGAGCAATCCCGCACGTATGACGGTGGTGTGCAGCAGCAACTGTTAGGCGGCAAGGCGCGACTGTCGGCGGTGTACTTCCATAACGAATTCACCAATCAAGCGGAATACGTGAGCTCGCAGTACCTGATGGAGCTGGGAGTTCCGGCGGAGGTAGCGCAGGCACAGGGCATCTTCGGAGCAGCGGTCAACACCCTGAATTATCGCGCGCAGGGAGCCGAAATCGGCCTGCAATATCAGGTTAACCATCGGATCATGTTGCGGAGTGGCTGGACCTACACTGACGCTGTGGTACAGCAGTCCTTCGCCAGCAGCGCATTGCAGCCCGCGATCAATCCTCTGTTCCCAAACATTCCGATTGGAGCGTATTCGCCACTGGTCGGTGCGCGCCCGTTCCGCATCGCGCCTAACACCGGGTTTGCGGGAGTTGATTGGAATCAGGGACGTCTGTTCGTTTCGGCGGTGGGTACGTTCGTCTCGAGGCGTGACGACAGCACCTTCTTGGTAGACACCTATTTCGGCAATACACTTTTACTGCCGAATCGCAATCTCGACTCCTCGTACCAGAAAGTGGATCTGTACGTTAGTTATCAACTCGCCAAACACATCACTGCTTATTCGTCCCTTCAGAACATGCTGAATCAGAGCTACCAGGAGGTGTATGGATATCCCGCACTCCCGCTTACCGTACGTGGCGGGATGAAGTTTACCTTCGGAGGTGAGTCCTGGAAGTTGAACTGATGGTGCTGTGAGACTGCCGGCAAAAGTAAAGGGCCGGCCAGCGATTTACAAACACGTCTGAGGATTCGGGAAGGCGAAATTGAGTACGCTTCAGGCAGATAGGCGGGCCACCAGAAAACAGCCTCCGGAAACTGTGCATTCCGGAGTGGCCCATCCATCAGCGCAGCGAAAGCCGAATCTATCTGTGAACGCGGAAAGCGAGGGCGAGCAGAGAGTCTTTGTCAGGACCAGAACGAGGCTGGTGAACCTGGTGCTACTGGTCGCCCTCGTGTCGACAATCGTGGTCGCAACGGCCTTGGGGCCTGTTCGATTGTCATTCAACGAGGTGGTGCACGCGTTTCTGCATCCTTTCCGTGCCAGTGACGCAGCCACGATCATCTTCACGCTACGACTGCCTCGCGTGCTTGCTGCAATGTTGGTGGGAGCGGCACTCGCTGTTACAGGGGTTCTCTTTCAGGGCTTGTTTCGTAATCCGTTGGCCGATCCGTTTGTACTTGGAACATCGGGCGGCGCCGCCCTGGGAGGGGCAGTGGGAATTTTTCTTATTCCCACAATCTCGTTTGCAGGATTCGGAGCTACCGCGGTTCTGGCATTCTGCGGCTCCGTTCTTACGATGATCCTGGTCTGGTACCTGGCGCGGGCCAGTGGACGGTTCGCAATGGAGACATTGCTGCTTGCCGGCTTCGCAATAGGAACCATGTTGAACGCGGCAACCGTAGTGTTCGAATTGCACGAAGAGGCTTCTAATTCGGGCTTGCGCGTGTTGGCGGCATGGTTGCATGGGCAAGTTGGAATTCCAACCTGGTTGCAACTGGGATTGCTGGCTCCTTTGGTCTCTGTCGGCATTCTGCTGTCGATGCCGGTTGCGGGACGGTTGAATACCCTGGCTTTGGGAGAGGAATATGCAACTCAATTGGGCGTCAATGTCGCCAGGGTGCGAGTGTCGGTCGTCATCCTGGGATCGCTGCTGACAGCCGCCGCTGTATCCCTCGGTGGATTAATCGGCTTTGTCGGGTTGTTGGTGCCGCACGTTCTCCGAATTATCATCGGCCCCAATCATGTTCGGCTTTTACCTGCCGCCGCCCTGGGCGGTGCGACCTTCCTGATCCTCTCCGATACTTTCGCCCGGACATTCTTCGCGCCAACTGAAATTCCGGTGGGAGTGTTCACGGCATTCATCGGCGGCCCTGCATTCTTGTACTTGCTGAACCGGCGATCTCGGGAGCGTGTTGCATGACATCTCCTATCCTTGAGTTTCGCAATGTTTCGTTTGCCCGCGGTTCCAGGCTTGTGCTGGACGAACTCTCGCTCACCATTGAAAAGGGAGAGATGGTCGCCTTGCTTGGCCCCAACGGGATTGGCAAGACGACGTTATTGCAATTGGCCTGTCGCCTCTTACTGCCGGCCAGCGGTGAGATTCTGCTGCAGAATAGACCGCTGGATCAGTGGTCGAGACAAGAGCTGCCGCGCAGCATAGCTCTGGTGCCGCAGCAACTGGAAATCCCATTCGATTTTCGCGTGGAAGAGATCGTGACGCAGGGTCGTGTACCGTACATTCCTGTTTTCAGCAGCAGCACACACGTCGATCGCGAGGCCGTTGAAGAAGCAATGCAAGCGGTCGACATCGCATATCTGCGAAACCGGTGCTACTCGGAGTTGTCGGGAGGAGAACGTCAGCGAGTGAAGATCGCGATTGGGCTGGCGCAACAGCCGAAGGTCATGCTGCTCGACGAGCCCACACAACACCTCGATGTCGGACGTCAGATTGAACTCATCGCTTTGCTACGCGATTTGAATCGGCAGGGAATCACGATTATCGCGGCAGTGCATGATTTGAATCTGGTTGCGGAGAATTTTTCCTCGGTGATTTTGCTGACGCCTGAGCCATCATGGATTTCGGGCTCGGTGACCGACGTTCTACGACCTGACCTTCTGGAGCGCGCCTTTTCAGTGAACCGCTCTGCACTGGCAAGTTATTGCGTCGAACAACCAAGGACCGAAAGCGCGCAGCTTCTGATTTCGAAGTAACGCCCTCTTCGACAGGAAAGAAAAAATCGGCTGCGGTTTTTGCGGTTGGAAAGCGTGAGCAAGTTCTCCGGAATCGTGGAACCCTGGTTTGACAGTCCGCAGGCCCAACTCTAGAATCGTAGTTGGGCTGGACGCGGTCACGTCCGGCCTTTCGATTGATCGAGAGGGATATTTTCCCGCCTCTGGTCATCTTCCTGAACAGCGGCCCACAAGCCGTTTCCGACCGTTGGCGGTGTAGCTCAGGTGGTTAGAGCGACGGTCTCATAATCCGTAGGTCGTAGGTTCGAGTCCTACCGCCGCCACCAATTAAATCAGTAAGTTCCGGAGGAATCTGCTCGATGTCGTCATCGAGCGTTTGCGGATGTTTGCGGCGTCTGCGTCAGCCTCGCATCAAGTCGATCCACATACGCGACATTCGCACCGGGGATGAGGTGGCCATAGATGTCCACCGTCACCTGGATGCTGCTGTGCCCCATCTGCTCCTTGACGTACACAATTGAAGCGCCGGCCTGAATCAATAGCGAGCCGAAGGTGTGGCGAAGATCATGGAGCCGTACCTTGCGAATGCCAGCCTTAGCCAACACCAGAAGGAAATAGCGATGATAGAGATTGTCAGGATCGAGAACGGTGCCCTCGGGCGACGGAAAGACCACCTCCTTCACGCTGCACTCCCCGACGCGCCATAAGATTTCCATTACCTCACGTTCCAGGGGACCAAGCATGAAGCGGACACGCCCACAATTCGACGTGCTTCGATGAGAAAGTCGCTCCATAGAAATTGTTCCATCCACTTACCTTATTCAGCGCCCCACAGCTCAAATGACTCGGATCCGACCGGCTGCAGCACATGTGAGACGGAGGCATTCCAGAAATAGGCCGTGGACGGGCAGGTTGCCAATGGGGAGCACCCAATGCCATCTGTCTCGCCCCAATACGCCCAGGTTCCCCAGCGAGTAACAACGTTCTGCACCTGAAGCCAATATGTCCCGGGTGGAAGTGTAACGTCGACATCGATTCCCATTTCCCACTGAGAAAAGAGAAATTGATTGGCAAAGAGTCGCCAGTAGTAAACGAGAGGAGCATTGTTGGCTCCGGCAAGCGTACTCCCACCAAACGGCTGGGTAGTGATAGCCCAGGTTGCGGTCAACGGCTGGTTTCTATCATTAGCGTCATATATTGAAACCTTGATCAAATGAATAGTTGTCGGAACGGTAAGTGTAAAGGAATTGGTCACCGCATCACCGCGGTTGATCGCCCAATACCCGATATCTCCAGGGTCTGGTCCGTTACCGTAAACCATATGGTCGGCGGCAAACGTCGAGCCGCAAAGCGACAGTAATAGACAGAACGTTACGGTATGGACTTTTCTGAGTAGGGTTAGCGCTAGTTTCAAGAACGCCATTTTCTGTCCTTTCGCTAAGCATCCGAAATCGAAAATTGGCTTTTAGCCAGAGTCGACGCTCCGCTGTCGTGCGAGAGTGGACGCAGTGTGTGCGTAGAGCTAAAAGTGCACAATGGTCCGTCCATGATTTGCGGATGATTTCCGGGTGACCGATGTAATGCTTTGATTCGCAGTGAGTTGCGAGAAACAATCCGCTATTCCCTAAGAGGGGACGTCTTGCAGTCGTATCGAAATTTCCAATCTCACGTCTTTAAAGAAGACTCTGAGTAGTTGCATAGGGGCGGATGCTGATGGTGTCGCCGCCATGTCGGACAACCTACCTTCGCGGCCCCAAGCAGATAGCATGCTTAGCATGCTTTGCGGCGACGTGCTTCAGTAGTAGACTCGTGCCAACCGCTCCCCAGATTCAACCCTATAACCTATGAAGGAATCGTCGCTAGATCGAGTGCGTCTCGGTGCCTTTGAGGTCGACCTTCGCGCCGGGGAGTTGCGCCAAGGGGAGCAAAAGACATATCTGCGGGAACAACCCTGGTTCATCTTGCGCATGCTGGTGGAGCGTGCTGGAGAGGTAGTCACCAGGGAGGAGATCAGGCAGCAACTGTGGCCCAATGACACCGTTGTCGACTTCGATCAGGGGATTAATGCCGCCATTCGGCGATTGCGGCAAGCACTGGGCGATTCAGCTGATGAACCCATATATTTGGGAACGGTTGCGCGCCGAGGATACCGGTTGCTGGTGCCAGTGGAGCCTCTCGAACCGGGAAAAGCCGCTTCCTTCCCGGGTCCAACGGATCAAGAAAAACCCAAAGATGAACCTGCGTCGAGGATCCGCGTTTTCGGGGGCGAGCTTATTGGCAAAAAGGTCTCTCATTACCGTGTACTCGAAGTGATCGGCGGCGGCGGCATGGGTATGGTCTACAGGGGCGAAGATCTCAAGCTGGGTCGGCAGGTAGCTCTGAAGTTCCTGCCAGAAGATCTCTCAGTTGACGACATCGCCCTTCAGCGTTTCGAGCGAGAGGCTCAGACTGCTTCGGCGTTGAACCACCCAAGTATTTGCACGATACATGGAGTTGAAGACTACGAGGGCCAGCCTTTCATCGTGATGGAGTTACTGCACGGCGAGACGCTTCGCGATCGGCTAGAGCTTCACGCTGCAAAGAATGACGGGTTGGCTCTGACCGAGTTGCTCGATATTGCGTTGCAAATATGCCAGGCATTGAAAACTGCTCATCAACAAGGAATTGTTCACCGAGACATCAAACCAGCAAATATTTTCCTGACAACATCGGGTCAGGTGAAGATTTTGGATTTCGGGCTGGCAAAGATCGTCGAAAGCGATGGGAGTCTAAAGACAGGTTGGGAAGGCACTTCCATGCACAGGACCGCCGATCAGCCACTGAGGGGGGCGGATCCAAACCTCAATCTGACTATGACCGGGGTCAACATGGGGACAGCCTCATACATGTCACCTGAACAGATTCGGGGCGAAAGGCTGGACGGGCGAACGGACCTGTTTTCGTTTGGCTTAGTGCTCTATCAGATGGCGACCGGACAACAAGCCTTCACCGGAACCACGATCGCCGAGGTTCATGAAGGCATCCAGTACCACGAGCCTACGGGTGCGCGGCACCTGAACCCAGGGCTGCCAGGGGAGTTGGAGCACGTTATCACCCATGCTCTTGAGAAGGACCGCGATCGGCGTTACCAGTCAGCGGCTCAGATCATCGCCGACCTCCAAGTTTTGCAACGCCCCAAGTCTGAGCGGACCCGAATCGCACTTTGGTTGGCGGCTGTTGTGGTGGCGATCATCCTCGGAGCAGCATCGTTTTTCGCTCTTCGCATGAAATCGTCCAAGCCGGAGCTCGCGAAGGATGCTACTGTGCGCCCGCTTATTCCTGCCTCTCCGGACAACCCATTGTCGGCGTGGGTTGCACTTTCCCCGGACGGCAAGCATTTAGCGTACAGCGACCAATCCAACGGCCTTTCCATCCTGCAAATTGATACCGGAGAGAGCCACTCGTTCCTGAATACCACCACATTTAATCCCCTGTCTTGGCTCAAAGACGGGGATCATTTATTGGTTAGCAAGCTTGAGGAATCTGGAACTTGGAACATGTCGACCATGGATGGAGGCATGCAAAAGTTTCGTGATGGAAATGTCCATCTCTTTCCATCGCCCGTCAGTCAGCAATTCGCTTTTCTGGATGGCCTTGATATCAAAATTGAAGATCCGGGGCAACCCCCTCGAAAGTTAGTATCTTTAGGTAACAATTGGGTTCCGACTTTTATGACTTGGGCGCCCAATGGACGGCGGATCGCCTTCGACGAATCAAGAGTCGTGCAGTTAGACGGCTCTAAGCCAAAAACTGAAGTAAACCTCGTCACGTGCGATTTGGCTGGGCACTGCTCCACAGTCCTCTCCAATCCTAGACTGTTTACTGGGTCCGATTTCACCAGCTTGGCGTGGCTGCCTGATGGTCGTATTGTCTTTGCTCTTGGGGAGTTGCCGCCGAACGATGAGAGCGCCAATCTCTGGTCACTGGACGTTGATCCTGTCACGGGAAAGACCAGCGGACAACCGAAACGCCTGACGAACTGGTCGGGCGTTGAGCCTAAGAGTCTTTCCGCCTCGGCGGATGGCACACGCTTAGCTTTGCTCCAACATCACGTTGAAAGGCGAGTTAAAATTGCGGCGCTTCGAGCGGGTGGATCGACACTAGGAAAGATTCGGCTGTTGAATTCTGATACCTGGCATGCTGTTCCATCAGGGTGGACAGATGACAGTCGGTCCGTGCTTTTTACTGGATATCGCCACGGGCAAAAAGGCATTTTCCAGCAGTCAATAGATAACGGCAGTGTGGAAATCCTGGCGTCGAGCGAGGCCTATAACCTGCATCCGGTGGTGTCACCGGATGGGAAGTGGCTCTTTTATACAGAATATAGTGAAAATGATCGGTCGCGACTCATGCGCACACCCCTCGCGGGCGGAGCGCCTACGATAATGTTGCAGGGAGATTACGGTTACGGTTGTGCCTCGACACCCGGCGGACTATGCGTTTTGTCTGAGCTAAAGGGTGATCGCCTGGTCTTCTCCAGACTCGATCCACTAAAAGGCCGTGGTGAGGAATTGCTGAGCGCCCAAGTGAAGAGTAGCAGTCAACCGGCAGGGCTCGCCTACGGCTGGAGTCTATCGCCAGATGGGAAGGAAATTGCACTCGTGGCTGCTGAGAGTGAAAACCAGATTTCGATCTTAGGAATCGGGGGAGGAGTTCGCGTGATTACCCTCAATGACTGGCGTCGGCTTCAGGCTGTAAGTTGGGCCCCCGACGGTCGCCATCTATACATCTCGGGAGGAAAGTACCTTGCGGTGGAACAGATCATGTGGGCTATCCTTGAAACGGATCCATACGGCAACTTCAAGGTATTGATTCAGGTGCCGGCAGATCGGGGATGGCTTGCCCACCCTGTTCCATCGCCCGATGGCCATTACTTGGCTTACACTGAATGGGAGTCTACATCGAGTGTCGTAATGCTGGAGAAGTTCTGATCACCCTTGCTCGTCGCCGAGCATTGGCGACCTGAGACTTACAGCATACTCCTCCAGCAGCTGTCCTTTCAGAGAACTGGAGTGCCTTTGTTCTCGCGCATGAAGAAGAGCATTGCGAAGTTTTCGAAATGAATCGGGTACTTTCGGAATCCAAGCTGCCCGAAAATCATCGAGTGACCATCCTTTCTTTATGAGAGCCGGAAGTGTGAAGCCACCATCGAACTCAGTGGGCTCCGAGAAAAATGCCTCTTGTCCCTCCACCTCTCTCCAAAGGACCGCCGGATCGACGGCTTGCTGAATCACCGACGTAATCTTCGCCTCATCGGGCGTCCTATCGTCGGCGAGCGTGTCGAGGATTCGCCGCGACGCTTCGTCGGTCCCGACCGGGAATGTCAGGAGCGGAAACGATGCGACGTATGCTTCGAGCAAGTTCTTCCTACAGATAGTAGAAGGCCGCATACTCGAGGATCTGGTAGTTGTAGAGTAAAGATCGGACTGGTCCGTTATGTTGTAATCCGCCGTCCCACAGCGCGAGCATATACGAGTCGAGCTGGCGCCCCGTTATCTTTGTTGGAAATTCTCCAAACAGGAATCTGGCCGACCGCCCTGTCTGGCGTCCAATTGGATCTTGGTGAAGCAAAATCAGAGGTGATATACGGTCGAAAATATCGCATGTAGAAATTCAAATGACGGGCAAAAGTGGGTAGCTGGGTCTCAAGGACCTGACAGTCACGGATCCAAAAAGATGTCAGTATAGGCTGAACGGTATCACCGCGGGCCGCCAAATTGGTAGTTAACCGCGCTTGCCCTCGTACCCCAGCTAAGTTACGTCCTTCCGTTGCGGACGGTGCTATCGTTCGGGCCGCGTTGGCAAGAAGTTTCAGGCGTTCGCTGGTATCCGCCTACTCGCAAACCAGCGACTGACCTTCAGATTCAAATGTGAATCGGCGACTGCGTAAACTATTTGGACGCTTCGGCGCGGCACTCGTCTCCGCTTCGCTCGATTCGACCGAGAGCTTGGCCAACAAGTCTGCTAGCTATCTCCTTCGTTTCGCTCCTCAGCTGCTGGAGATTTGAGTCTCGACAGATAAAGTCTTCGGCGATGCCCCAAAGCCCTTCAATAAACCGCTTGTAGAAGGCTTCAGCGCGCCTGAATCGGCAACGGGCGCCATTAGATTGCGACCCGTAAGCGTGCAAATGCCGAGAAATCGAACCGTCGCGATCGCATGGACAAAGACCGGTATCCACATGCCGCTCACAGCCGCGAACTGGACGGTGATGTGGAGGTCCTCGATCCAGAAAGAGGGACTCTTGGCCGGGACACCAACAATCTGACGGATGTGGAACGTCTTGCCATCCACCCAAATGTCGCCGAGGAAGAGGCCCGTTTCTTTACGTTTTGGAATGATGTGCAGAATGTACTCTTGAGACCCCCCGAAATCCTGCTCGGCGACGAAAACGAAGTCATAATTGGAGCGGCTGATATCGCCTTTAGATCCGGTCTTGGCGGAAGCTATTTCCTGCTCCAAAATGCCATCTACGATCTTGATCCCTTTCGAATTACCCTGCTCTTCAGTAATCTTGAAGGTTTTGCTGTCCGGGGGGATAAAGCTGATGTGAGCAGTTGCTTCCGAGTAAGGCTGGGGATCGTCGCCGCGGAATACTTTATATTGCCGTGTCACCTGATAGGGCTGCGAGAGAGCGGGGTTCTGCGCCTCGGTTTTCTCCAAAGCGTCTAGAATTGAATTTAAGTTGGGCGGGCTCTCGTGTAACTCTTGCGCCTTCAGCTGGCAGGGGAGCGCCCCAAACACTGCTACCAGAGCAAGAAAAATAGCGGAGTGAAACCGATTCGCCATTTTCCAAGCGGCTACGCGTCTTCGCTCAGCCGCCGTATGCGAAAGCAGGCGGTGCTCACTTGCCGACATGGATGCTTGAGAAAGCCTGGAAAAGCCCGAACAAATTCAGAATCCAAATGACGACCGCAATAACTACCACCGCATTGAGGATTGACTTGATAGTCGATTGCATCGGAATGTAGCGATTCACCAGCCACAAAAGAACTCCGACCACGATTAGGACGATTACAACCTGGAGCAAAGGCACGCTGACGACCTCTTCCTTTTCCCTGTTATTGGGTATTCCGCTAGAGTTCCTGTACTGTTCGCTTTCTGACTCCTAAGCGATCCAGACGATAGCAAGTCTTCGTTCGCTTGGCGGCTACCGCCGCGGAAACAGCCTGCGGCATTGAGGCTCACTCTCAGCCTCAAGATTGAGACCGAACAGTGTTGCTTATTGAAGTCGCCTGATTGTGAGATGCTGGGTAGCCGGTCGCGGAAGCCCGAGCTTATATTTTTTGTGTTGGACGAAGCTGCCATGCCACGAAAAATGAGACGCGTCTCCTCGTCCCCCTTCCGGCTTCACCTGTATGTTCGAATTCACTTCTCTCCAGCTGGCTGTGGGACTGATCTCGTGTGAGCTCGCCCTTCTGGCCATCCCGTTGAGATTCACCCAAAAACTCGACCTTGTCGGCGTACACAAAGCTCATGTACTTCTTGCCGCCGGACTGCTTGTCATCCCAGCTTTCGGTACGGTGCCGGCCTCGAGAAAGATCCGGCTTCCTTTGTGCAGGTGTTCGGCCGCGACCTCGGCGCGTTTGCCGAAGGCCTTGATGTTGAACCACGCGGTATGTTCCTGTGGCTCGCCGGCTCCGTTCTTCCAGCGCTCGGTGCTGGCGATGGGGAAAGTGGTGATGCGGTGCCACCAGGGGTGTACCTCATCTCCGGGTCTTTGCCCAGATATCCGATCAGCAGAGTTTTCTGCATGGGGTACCTCCTTTCCGAGCGAAGTGGGAGCAGTTTCGCCCTGATACTGAGTGCCGTCAAATCGGACTAGTACCTGTTTGTAATCTATTGATAGTGTTAGACTTAAGGCGTTGCTGTGTGAGCGCTAAGGGTCAGAACAATGGAGTTTGGCGGACAGAGAAGAGCTCGTACCGCCAAGATTCCCGCTAGGAACTGACGAGAGTCCACTCAGTGTCCGTCATCCAAGCGCAATCCGGAAAATGCAAATCTCCGAGATGCCGACTTTTCGTCCAGGTGGTTTCCGTGGACGGCCTGTCAGGGGAGCGACCAGGTCGGGCGCAACCTCTCACAAAAGACTTCGGCGTAACGTTCGGAGTCGGCTTCCGGTTGGAGACACGGTTGACCAGCCGATGAGTCGCTCGCCGAACTGCGTGCGCGGATGGCTGCCGGTTTTGCCCGAGATTTCTGTAGTTGCGAGTGCGAATGTGAAGTTTCGGTAAGGCTACAGCTGCCTTCACGCTGGCGGGAGACCGACCTTGCGTACCAGTTCGGCGAAGCGCGGGTCGGAGCGGAGGGGGTCGAGCAGGAAATCGGTGTTCAGATTGATCAGTTGATCGCGCTCGCGATAAGCAATGTCGAGCCAGTAGAAAGCCTGATCCTTGTCGCCGAGGTCGGCATACATTTCGGCGATGGCGTACGGAGAGTAATATCCGTTCTTGCGCTGCGCCAGCCGGACCGCGATGGCCCTCTTCAGCGCCTCTTTCCAGCCGCCGGCCTTATAGCCCTGGTCCAGCGCGGCGGCAAACTCCACATCGTGCGGATCGCCAGTGCTCTGGCCAAACGCCTTCAACTCTTCAATCGCTTGCGGATACATGCGCTTTCCCCAGTAGGCTTTGGCCAGATACTGGTGCTCTAATGCAAACGCCGGATTGTCCGCGGCGATCTTCTTCAGCTCCGCAATGGCTTGGTCGAACTCCCGTCCATTGACCATTATCCCTCCCGGCGACACCGCGGAAATGAGTGACGGATCGGTTTGGTAGGCGCGGCGCGATTCCGCCAGCGCCTCTTGCTCATGACCGCCAATGGACCCCAATTCCTCCGCCATCCAGCGCCGCGCGGTCCCGTCGTTCGGATCAAGCTCGAGCGCTTTTCGGTACTCGGCTATGCCACCGGAAAAATCCCACTCCTCATCCATCTCATTGCTGGCCAAGATCGCGTGCGCATGGGCCAGGCTCGGATCCAACTCCAGCGCTTTGCGAGCGGCGGCATTCGACTTGGGCATGTCTTCGCTCGGAGTCCCGCCATAGGACGGCAGCACGGCGTAGACATCGGCCAGCCCCATGTATGCCAAAGCGTATTTGGGATCCTTTGCGATGGCTTGATTAAAATACGAAATTGCCGCCGCCAGGCTCCCGGGCGTGCGCTGGCCCCATTCGTACCGTCCCTTCAGGTACAGCTCGTAGGCTTCGGGATCATTGGTGCCCTGCCTGGTCACCTGCTGCTTCTGCGTGCCGCTCATCTCAGAGCGCAGCCTGCCCGCGATGTCGCCGGCGATCTGCTGCTGCAGCGCAATCATGTTGGCCGCCGAGCCGCTGTAGCGCTGTCCCCAAATCTCGGTGTTGTCGCTGACGTTGGTCAGCTCGGCGCTCACGTCGACGATGCCGTCATGCGGCGTGACGCGCCCGCTGACCAGCGCCGCCACGCCCAGATCTTTGCCAACTTGCTGGAAGTCGACATCTTTGCCCTTGTAGCGAAAGACCGAGTGCCGCGACTTCACTTTCAGATCGGGCACGTGCGCCAGATTATCGATCAACGATTCGGTGATGCCGTCGCTGAGGTAGTCGGACTTGGCATCGCCTCCGGCGTTGGTGAAGGGCAGCACGGCGAGCGAATCGATCTGCGTCGTCTTGTGCGATCGCACATACCAGGCGGCGCCGCCCGCAACGAACGTAAGAGCCACGACCGCGCAAATCGCCGCGACGATACCCATCTGGCGCCGTCTGCCGGCAGCAAGCGCAGGCATCCGACCGCTCGATGAAGACGAAGACGCATGCGCCGCCAGCCGCGTCGATTCCGTGTCGCGCTTCAGCCGTTGCAGATCCGTGCGCAGATCCGCCGCGCTCTGGTAACGCAGATTGCGATCCTTCTCCAGCGCCTTGCGAATGATGCTCTGCAGCTCCGGCGAGAAATTGAGAATCACCTGCGCGGGCGGTACCGGCTCATCGCGCAGAATCGCGCTGCAGATCTCGCCCGAGGTCGCACCATCGAATGGCATCTTGCCGGTCCCCATCTCGTAGAGCACGGCGCCAAAGGAAAACAGATCGCTGCGCGCGTCCACCTCTTTGCCGCGCACCTGCTCGGGCGACATATAAGCCACGGTGCCCAGCATGGTGCCGGGACTGGTGAGGTGCTGCGCGCCGGAGTCGGCAACCTTGGTCTCGGATTCCGAGCTGTCTTCCTTGGCGCGCACCTTCGCCAGCCCGAAGTCGAGAATCTTGGCGTGCCCGCGCCGCGTGACAAAGATATTCGCCGGCTTGATGTCACGATGAATGATGCCCTGGCCGTGCGCCGCGTCCAGCGCGTCGGCCACTTCGGTCGCGAGATCGAGCAGCAACTCGTGCTCCATCGGACGCCCGCCGATGCGATGCTTCAGCGTTACGCCGTCGAGAAACTCCATCACCATGAAGACGCGGCCGTCTTCTTCGCCGATGTCGTGAATGGTACAGATGTTGGGATGGTTCAGCGCCGACGCTGCGCGCGCCTCGCGGCGAAACCGTTCCAGCGCAGCCGGATCGCGCGCCACATCGTCAGGCAGGAACTTGAGCGCGACGAAACGTCCCAGGCGTGAGTCCTCGGCCTTGTAGACAACACCCATGCCACCGCCGCCGACCTTTTCAACGATGCGGTAGTGCGAGATCGTGGTGTCGATCATGATTTAGGCGCTGGAAGAATAATGCCTGATGATAGGGCGCTCGCCAGTAGTAGTCAATTTGTTCTGACCTGCTCCTTCGCCTCGTGGTTCAAACACAACCGGCCCGAGACCGCTCTTGCCCAAACGTGTACCCGGGCTGGGCACAAGGAACAGTAGCCGACTATACGACCATGTGGCTTCACGGACACTGGCGCGTCTATCGGGACTGATCGTGGTCTGCTTCGGTCGACTTTGAGACCTTCAAACCACGCCCGAGGTATTCACCAGGATTAGCCCCGACAATTCGCTTGAACGCCTTACTGAACGCGGCGTCGGACTCGTAACCGACCAATCGGGCGACTTCTGGGATCTTTTTGTCACGCCGTTCAAGTAGCTGTATCGCCTTCTGCATCCGCCACTCGGTTACATATTCCAGCGGTGTTTGTCCGAGTAGCTCTTTGAAGCGTGCTGCGAATGCCGAGCGAGACATGCCCGCCGATTCGGCCAGTGATTCGACCGTCCACGGTGCATTCACTTTGTCGTGAAGGGCACGCAGCGCGGCGCCCAACTGAGGATCGAAGACTGCGCGGAGCCATCCCTTGCTGCGGGACGGTCCCGACGCGATATGCGCTCGCAACAACTGGATCACCAGTACCTCGGCTAACCGAGTCGCGACGACTTCAGATCCAGGCGCCTGTTCTGCCATCTCTGACGCCAGCGCTTGCACGGTGTTGTGAAGAGCCAGCGTGCGTGCCTGATCGGCCTTCATCAGAATAAAGTTCGGCAAGAGCTGGGTGATTGGCTTCAGGCTGGCCTCATCGAAACTCAACGACCCGCAGACAACCGTGGTGGGTGCGCCCCCGCCGCCACAAAGAGCGACATTGCCGTTAGCCCTGGCCCCAATTTCGCGAAAGGTCCACTTGGGACGCGTTCGCGGGCTGTCGCGCAGAACAATCGAAGTCCCCCGCGCCAGCAAGAAGCAATCGCCACCGGTGAGCGGAATCGGTTCCTCGATCCCTTCCACACTCAGCCAGCAGTTTCCCCGCGAAAGCATCGCGAAGTGCGCCAAATCTGCCGGCGGCATCGTTTTGCCGGAAGGCTTGCCGGGTGCTTTGACCTCGTTCTCTTGTCTTAGGCCCCAGGGGGCTGTCGCTTCCAGCCTGTGAAGACCGAACGCGGTGACGTGCATCGTTTTGAAGATATCTGTAATAGGGTCCACGTTTGTCTCCAGTTCTGGACGAATAGACAAAAAGACTGGACTTCTGAGCGGTTCCCGTCCACCGCCAAATCACTCTAATCAACTGTATTGGATGCTACGCATCCATCGAGGGAGCAAGTATGGGAAAGCTTGAAGGAAAAATTGCAGTCATCACCGGCGGTAATAGCGGGATTGGCTTGGCCACAGCCAAGCGCTTCGTTGAAGAAGGCGCGCACGTTGTAATCAGCGGCCGACGCGAGAAAGAGCTGAAAGAGGCCGCAGCCTCTATCGGTAAAAACGTCACGACGGTCGCTGGCGACGTTACGCGCTTGGAGGATCTGGATCGGCTCTATGCCATCGTGAAAGAGAAGCACGGTCACATCGACGTCCTCTTTGCAAACGCGGGCTGGGGTGAAGTCGCACCCATTGGAGCGGCTACCGAAGCTCATTTCGACAAAACCTTCGATTTAAATGCGAAAGGAACATTCTTCACGGTGCAGAAGGCCATTCCCCTCTTCAAAGATGGGGGTTCGATCATCCTGACCACTTCGGTCGCGAACGTAATGGGATTGCCAACGTTTGCTGCCTATGCCGCGGCTAAGGCGGCCGTGCGCAGTTTCGTTCGTAGCTGGGCCGCGGAACTAAAAGACCGCAAAATCCGCGTGAATGCGGTAAGCCCCGGACCAATCGAAACTCCGGCACTTGAGAAAGCGGGCATCCCCCCTGAAATGATGGATCAAGCGATAGCAGGGTTCACCACGCAGGTTCCGCTCGGCCGCAGAGGCAAGCCCGAGGAAATTGCGGCCCCCGTTGTGTTTCTCGCCTCCGAAGAAAGCTCCTACATCACCGGCGTAGAACTCGCCGTCGATGGCGGCATGGCGCAGGTTTAACCTCGGCACAGTCCCGTGGCTGGCCCTCCAGCCCGTTAGTCGCCGAACCACGCTTCTCAAACTTTAGTTCTACCAGAGGATCGGAGAAACCTTATGAGCTATGCGATTGTAGGATTCGGAAAGATCGGCCAGGCCCTCGCCCACGCCTTCGCCCGTAAGAACATCGACGTGAGCGTTGCGAGTCGCCGGCCCGCCGAGGCGTTGGCGCCGCAGGCTCGTGCGATTGGACCCACGGTCGTCGCCAAGTCGCTGCGGGATGCAGTCGAGGCTGACACAATCATCCTGGCGGTTCCGTTCGGGGAACATCGCGAGGTTGCGAAGGCCCTGCCGAGTTGGGAAGGCAAGACGATCATCGACGCGACGAACGCGTTTGGAGTTCCCGCCTGAAGAGCTGGACGGTCTTCCGTCCTCCGCCTTCGTCGCGAAGGCGTTCACCGGCGCCAAGTTGGTGAAGGGTTTCAATCACCTGGGTGCGGCCAAGCTGGCTACCGATCCGGTCGTCGAGGGCGGCCACCGGGTCGTCTTTCTGTCGAGCGATGACGAGGACGCGATCGCACCCGTGGCGGATTTGGCCAAACAACTTGGGTTCGCACCCGTCAAGCTGGGAAAGTTCAACGAGGGTGGCGCGCTGGTGCACGCACGCGGCCGAACTTGGGGTCAGCTCATCTTCCAGGATTTGTTCAAGAAGGAGCAGTAAGCGATCTACGACCACGTGATTTGGCCCGAGACGGAATGGCCCCGAAAGGTCCGATTAGATCGGACATACTTGATGTAAGGGAAAGGAGAGATTTCGATGAGCATCGAAAACAACGTCCAGGTTGTGAAAGATTTCTTTGCAGCAATAGGCAGCGGCGATAAGCAACGTGTGCTTGCGTTGGTTGCCGAAGATGTTGAGTGGATCGTACCAGGCGAGGGGTGGCCGCTGGCCGGCACGCACCGCGGGCACGCGGGATTGGCGGACGTCATCCAGAAAGCGTCCGAAGAGATAGAAACGGCATACCCAAAGCCTCCCGAATTCGTGGCGCAGGGAGACCGGGTTCTGGTCGTCGGCGTCGCTACGGGGAAAATCAAAGCCACAAATAAGACGTTCAAAGACGATTGGGTCTTTGCTATCACCGTTCGAAATGGCAAACTGACGAACATCCGGGAGTATATCGACACGCAAGCACTGGCGCGGGCCTCCGAGACGGCCGTGAGCCCCAGATCCTGACCCATCGACACCGATACCACACGAAGCGATTCGTAAGGTCTACGAATATGTTGAACCAGCGACAACGCCTTCTGAACCGTAAATGGGGAACAGGCGGCGCCTGTCGTCGGTCCGACAGCACTGGGAGCAAGTCATCTCTCATGTCGTTCTTATCAACCAACTCCAGCGGAGTTGGTTGTCGACGGCGGCTTCTCGGCAACCTGAATCGGCGGATCTCGGAGAGTGCAGAATAGCCAATGCGCTCACCGAGCCCGGATCAGTACCGATATGTCGGCCTTTCCTTCACATGGCCGTAAAACGCCCCATGCGCCCTGTGAGCGGGACTAGTCTCTTGGCCAGCCGCGATGGAGGCGGCTGGAATGAGCAGACACGGCAGTGGCAAATACCCAAGCCGACTATACGGACAATTAAGTTAAAGCGAACAAGGAGATTCCACTTCATTTTCGTAAACAGGTGCGCGGTTGCCTTTGCAATCCTCGCATCACTTCCGAGTAGCGCGTCACAACAGAAGACGCCCTTGGCGTGGAACTGATGCGCACTCCCGTTGGCCGGCAATTCGAAGTTGCTTTTGTGCCCGCCGCACTTTAGAGTCTCTGTCACCTAACCAATACTGTGGGGTCGTAGCTCGATGTAATCGAGGCGGAAATCTCTGCCCATTGGAGCGGAATTCATTCCTCGCGACTGACTCCTTGCGAGAACAACCGGGCCCAGTTACGAGGAGACGATCGATGAATTTCCAAGCGGGCAACCGGCCGCTAGCAGTGATCGCCGTTGCAAGCCTTCTCTGTGGCGGAAGCTTGGCTGCCGCACAGCAGGTCACGGGCACGTTAGGCCAGCCCAGCGCCACCACTACCATCAAAGGCAATCAGCTCCCGCCGCCAGCCCCGCCATTCGGGGGCGTAATCAAAGAAGACGCCAAGGATTCGACCTCCTGGTGGCCGCCACGCGTGGTGCCTCCGAAAGGTGCGCCAAACGTGCTCCTGATCATGACCGACGATCAGGGCTACGGCGTTCCCGGAACCTTTGGTGGCGTCATCCCTACGCCGAACCTGGACCGCATTGCCAGGGCGGGCCTGCGCTATACCGAGTTCCACTCCACCGCGCTTTGCTCTCCGACACGAGCCGCGTTGATTACCGGGCGCAATCACCATTCCGTCGGCTTCGGCGTGATCGGCGAGCTCGCCACCGGCTACCCCGGCTATGACTCCATCATCGGCGTCGACAATGCCACGGTCGGTGAGATCCTGAAGGAAAACGGCTACGCCACTTCTTGGTTCGGCAAGAACCACAACACCCCGGGTTTCCAGTACAGCAGTGCGGCTGGTCCTTTCGATCAGTGGCCGTCAGGCATGGGCTTTCAGTACTTTTACGGGTTCATGGGCGGGGAGACCGATCAGTGGGAGCCCTATCTGTTCCGTGATCACACCCAGGTTTTCCCGTGGGTCGGCCACCCGGGCTATAACCTCATCACCGACATGGCCGACGACGCCATCCGCTACCTGAGGGAGTTGAACGCAGCGGCGCCCGACAAGCCCTTCTTTCTGTATTACGTGCCCGGTGGTTCGCACTCGCCTCACCAGCCGAAGCAGGAGTGGATTGACAAGTTCCACGGCAAGTTCGACATGGGCTGGGAAAAGATGCGCGAGCAGATCTTCGAGAACCAGAAGCGCCTGGGCGTCATTCCGCCGAATACGAAGTTGACACCGTGGCCTGACGGTCAGCCGGAATATGGGGGAGCGAAGCTGCCTAAGTGGGACTCGCTCAGCGAGGCGGAAAAGAAGATGTATGCCCGCGAAGCGGAGGTGTTCGCCGGCTACACCGCCTACACCGACTATGAGATCGGCCGCGTCATCGACGAAATCCAGAAGATGGGCAAGCTCGATAACACGCTGATTATCTACATCGACGGCGACAACGGCACCAGCGCGGAAGGCAGCATTTACGGCACGTTTAATCAATTGACCGCCTACAACGGCATTCTCAACCAACCCGAGGTCAAGCCGGTGCTGGCCTACAATGCGTTGCACTATAACGACTGGGGTTCGAACAAGACCTACCCGCATATGTCGGTGGCCTGGTCCTGGGCGTTTGATACGCCGTTCAAGTGGACGAAGCAAGTAGCGTCGCACTTCGGCGGTACCCGGCAGGGCCTGGCGATCTCATGGCCTGGCCACATTAAAGACCCTGGCGGGATTCGCACCCAGTTCCATCACGTCATTGACATCGTCCCCACAATCCTGGAAGCCGCCGGCATCCAGGCACCGGACATGGTCAATGGCATTAAGCAGAAGCCGATTGAAGGCGTGAGCATGATGTACACCTTCGATTCGGCCAACGCGAATGCGCCGTCGAAGCGCGATACGCAGTACTTCGAAATGGTCGGCAACCGCGCCATCTATCACGACGGTTGGATAGCGGCTACGACACCGCCCTCCCCACCCTGGGAATTGGGGACGGGCACAATGCCTCCCATGAACCAGTACAAGTGGGAGCTCTACAACATCGCGGAGGACTATTCGGAGTCCAACGATCTTGCAGCGAGCAATCCCGACAAGCTGAAAGAAATGCAGGCGCTGTTCCTGAAAGAGGCGGCGGCCCACCAGGTTTTGCCGCTGGATAACTCTGGCTTCGTCCGTTTGCTTGCGCCGAAACCCAGTGCAACTGCAGGCGTCACCGACTTCACCTATACCGGCGTGAATCCCGGCATTCCGGTGGGGAATGCTCCCAGTATTCTCGATCGGGACTACGTCATCACCGCCAACATCACTGTTCCTTCCGGCGGTGCGGAAGGAGTGATCGCTACCCTTGGCGGCCGCTTTGGCGGCTACGCACTCATGCTGAGTCCGAGCGCAAGCTGGTTCGTCAGCAGCAAGCCTTTCAAATACAGCGAATACGGCTTGTTGGGAGTCGGGTTGCTCCTCATCTTGGTTGGAACAGCCGGCAAATGGAGAAAACGGATCGGCTATGTGCTGGTGCTGCTCGCCGCGCTCGGACTCGTCCTTTCTTTCGCGACCGACCTGTTCCATATAGGCCGCGGCAGGCCGGTATTCGTTTATAACTTCCTCGACCTGGAGCGCTTCCGCTGGCGCGGGCTGTCGTCCCTCGATGAGGGCAAGCACACCATCGTCTTCGACTTCAAATATGCTGGGCCCGGTCCTGCAAAAGGTGGGACTGGAGTTCTTTACGTCGATGGTAAGGAGGTCGACCGCAAGACTATCGAGCACACGATTCCTCTGCTGATGTCGATCGATGAAACCTTCGACATTGGGCTTGATACGCGTACCCCCGTGGACTTTAGCTATGAAGTGCCATTCGCCTTCACCGGAACGATCGACAAGCTGAACTACAAACTCGGGCCCTCGCAGTTGTCGGCGGAAGACCAGAAGAAGATGGACGACGCAATGGCGAGGGTGAACAACTAGGGGAAAAGGAAGCACGAACCGTGTGCGCTGACAGCCCGTGCTGGCGGCGCACACGAGTCCAGAGATGACGACGAGACTACTAACGACGGTGTCGGCAGTGATTGAGACGGCAACAGGCATAGCCCTGATTGCCGTTCCGGAGATGGTCGCTCGCGTCCTGCTGGGGACGGAATTATCCGAAAGTGGCATCGCGGTCGGCCGCTTGGCCGGTTGCGCTTTGCTCTCTCTGGGCCTTGCCTGCTGGCCGACAGGCGATGACACAAAGCCTTCGACTGTCCGGGCGCTGTTTGCCTACAACCTGCTCGCCGGCGTTTATCTTGGCTATCTGAGATTCAGCGGAGAGTTCGTCGCCTTCCTGCTATGGCCCGCCTGCGCTCTTCATGCCGGGCTGGCAATTCTCTTCGCGCGTTCAGTCATCGAAAAGCTTTTATCGGCAAAGGCGGCCCGAGCAAGGAAGCAAGTAGTAGTCCAGAAACAATAGCGCTGTTCGCCCGATACCCAAGTGGTCTCCTGTCCCAAATGGAATCCAATTGTGACTTAGGTATCGGTACTGAGAAGCCGGCACTGTTCACGAAGACTTGCCCTCCACCCGTCCGTATAACGCCCTAAACGCCGAAGTGCCAACGGTGCACTCGGGGTGGATCGTCGGTAGCCCGGAAAGTATTCGCCGAGCCTTGGGATCACATCCCAGGACGGCGATCCAAGGAACGCCACTGGGAATAGGGAGGGCACTGTTACAGTAGCAACGATTATATCGGCGTTGCGATTGGCCAATGGGGAGAGCCTTTCGCCGACGCCGAAGGTGACATCTACCTTGAGCATTCAGCTCATCACGGGCGGAATGGCTCTGGGCGCCTCGGTCAGGCGATTTTAAACGCGCCACCAGGTGCCAAGCTGTTTCTCTGCTCCTGTATAGAATCTCCTTGTCTCTTTTGGGCATGAGGACGCAATGTGCGGTCGCTATCGGCTGTCGAGAAGAAAGCAATTAATCGCCGAGTATTTCGACACAGTCGATGAGATCGATTGGGAGCCGCGCTACAACATTGCTCCCACCCAGAACGTCGGCATCATTCGCCAGGACCGTGAGCATCCGGTTCGCAAGTTCTCTCTGGTGCGCTGGGGCTTGATCCCGTACTGGGCAAAAGACCCGAGCATCAGTGCGAAGATGATTAATACCCGTTCGGAAACCGCTCTCGACAAGCCGGCGTTCCGCGAAGCATTTCAACATCGTCGCTGCCTGGTACCGGCCGATGGCTTTTACGAGTGGGTGCGAGCCGGCAGGTCGAAACAGCCGGTTCACGTCGGCATGCAAGACGACTCACTGTTTGCCTTCGCCGGAATTTGGGATCGCTGGAAAGATGCTGATGGCAATGTCGTTGAGACCTGTTCGATTCTGACGACCACGCCCAATTCGCTTCTATCCGAGGTGCACGACCGAATGCCGGTCATCCTGAAACTGGAAGATTACGAACTGTGGCTTGATCCCGGATTTAAGGACCTCGACACACTCACCGCAATGCTCAAGCCTTTCGACCCTGCGCAGATGAAGTGTTACCCGGTCAGTACGCTGGTGAACAGTCCGGCGAATGACGAATCTGCATGTGCGACAGAAGTAGAGCCTCCGCAGGGTGACACTCCGACCCTGTTTTAGATAAGCGGAACCTTGTCACCGCGATTACCCTTTGCCTTTCCGCGAGGGGAGGTCTAAGGCATGGCCTCGCAAGGGATCAGGGATCGGAACAAGAATGGCGTCATATCCTCCCTTCTTTTTCAATCACAAGAATGCGAGCGACTCCGATTGGCTCGGCGAAATGCTCGTCCCCTGCGCCCGCATAGAAGATGTCGCCTGGCTTGAGTTTCGTAGTTTGCTCAACGCCACTGGTTTTGTGATGCATGGAGCTTAGGCGGTTTTGCGTTCAGAGAGCCGTTTGAACTCGCGATACAACTCTTTGTTGTTGCGGCGCAATTCCGCCGCTGCGGAGCGCCTCACCGCGTGAATACCACGATGGAAGGGACGTCCGAATTTGTTTCTGCAGTCCTGACACCGGGAAGACCCGCAAAGTTCACAGTTGGTATGAGTGATGGCAAAAAGTTCCGAGAGCGGACGGCTCATGATGATCTCGACCCCTGTTAATAAACCGAGTTGCGCGCACGTTCCGTGCGTGTGCCAGGGAGCGATGGCCGTTGATTATTTCGATTCGGAGAAAGCGGCTGGTGGGCCTTGCGCGGAGTCAGTCAACTGGTCGACCGCCACCAGTACTTCTGTTGCCTATTAGTTTAGCCGATTTCTCTCAAGACGCCAGTTGCACTCATCCGCGTTCTTCCTTACAAAATTCTCAGCAGTGGTCAACGCTGGTGTCTGACCGAGAATGCCGCGTAATCTGTTTGCCGATACCAATAAGTAAACGGTTTCGAGAGCAAATCCCGGATTGTCCGGTTGACAAGACAGTATGGGACGTATACAAGCGTGAACATTCAGGTCAAAAGATTCCATCCCGGATATGTGGCCTTGCCCATTGCGAAGGTCGGATCGCTCGTCACGCTTGGGCTGCTATTTGCCGCCGTGGGCTGCGGAAGCGGTTCGTCGTCGAGCGGTGCGGGTTCTCCTCCTTCGCTGACCGCGCCTGCGCCAGCCTTCGGCGGCATCAATATGGATTACGCGCCAGAGGGCCGATGCAGTGACGACAACTGGAGCACAGCCACGCCTGCCGCATGCAACCCTCAGCTTTCCTTCACTAGCTGTACGCCAAACGTGTTGTCGTCCTGTGCCGCGAATTGTCAGGCTTGTTACAACGCAGACATGGCCACGATGAACTCGATCAAGCTTGGCACGATCACGATTTACCAGCCGAATTACTACATCTTGAAGGCCGCCGACAGCGCGGGGATCAAGGTGGTCCTCGGTCTCTTCAATGACAGTGTCAGCGGCTTGGCGCAGCCGAGCACCGCAACAAACTGTACGTACGGAGGTCAGCCGTTTCCGTACTGCGGCACCAAGTACGCGACCGCGCTCTTCGGCGGAGCGTGCGGCAACGTGAGCCCGTGGGCCGCGGCAACCTTTTGTGAGTCGAGCCCGACCAATCCCAATGCCACGTATGTTGCCGCGCTCAATTCCAGTGCTGGAGAGTTTCTGCAAGACGGGACCGTGGTCGGCATTCAGGTCGGTAACGAAATTCTCGGGCAGCAGTCGGCCGCGACGATCAGCACGGCGGCCCAGAATCTGCGCACCGCCCTCAATGCGGCTGGATTTAACAACATCAAGGTTATCGTTTCTCTTATCGAGGGCCAGGCTTCGACGTTCTGCGTCGGAGGAACTCCTCCCGCGGGCGTCGACTATATCGCCGACCACGTTTACTGTTCGGTTGGCAGTTCCGGCGGGGTAGCAAGTTCACCGCCTGTGTGGCCCACTGGGAGTAATCCGGCGCAAACCTGCTGGACGCAGGTCCAGGGGGTATTCAATACGGATCAGACTTCATGCGGAGCGGCGAATGTCTTCCTGGGCGAGACTGGTTACAACACCGGGTGTCCGAGCGTCTACGCCCAGCAGCAAGTCGCCAATGAACAGTCGTACATCACCCAGGTGGTCAATGCGTCTTGTCAGAGCCAAGTCACCGGACCACTGGCGCCGTTCCTCTTTGAGTTCGGCGATGTATGCCCGGCCGGGGGATGCCTACCGGGGTGCTCAGCAGAGCCTCAGGAGGGAAACGGATATTTTGGCTTGTACTTTACGCAAGACTACCTGACGAAAGGTTCTCTGGTATCCAAGTTCACAACCCCTCCGTCCCTTACCTGCCCATAGACGTAATCGAAAAATCGGCATCAGACTATAGGCGCACCCGTATCCGGCGTGCACTGTTGCAGCGCAGGCAACTTCTTTCCTGTTAGACTACTGCAACAATCTAATACTTAAGGACAACGATGGACGCTGCAAACATAGTGGCACAACTGAGACAGGAACTCGCTCGTATCGATCAGGCCATTTCGGCATTAGAGCAAATCGGCGGAACTGCTCCCCGGCGGGGCCGTCCGCCAAAGGCGACGCAGGCCGCACAGCCGGGTCGGCGTGGGCCTCGCACGATGAGTGCGGCTGCCCGGGCAAAAATAGCTGCTGCACAGCGCGCGCGGTGGGCAAGACAAAAAGGCAAGACTGCGCCGGTTAAGGCTGCTGCAAAAACGACCGTTCTGAAGCGCAAGCCGATGAGTCCCGCTGCGAAAAAGAAGCTCTCCGCAATGATGAAAGCGAGATGGGCGGCGAGGAAGAAAGCGGCCTAAGCATCTTCCAGTAATTGCTCCAAGACGACGGTGAGTCGTCATCCCGTTCTTCATGGACCGCGCCTGCTCTCCATGGGGTAGCCGAAGTTGCGCATCCTGAGGCCGAACAAACGACAAGACCCTAAACCATTGGACGGCTTGCGTTTGACACGAATTCTTGGTTACGATTGGTGGGTTTGGCGAGACCTGACTTTAACGCAGGTCTGCCAGCCGGCATAAGGAGGGTCGACTATCCTGGAGCTGCGAGATGCGAGCGCAGTTATTGGCACTCTGGGACTGCCGTTGCCCCGGTTTGTACCTCGACGTTATAAGCCCAGAAATATCGGCAGTTGGTCCGGCCATCTGGCATTCGCAAATGATCTCATCACTGCAACTCATCCTGAGTTGATCGTTGAACTGGGCACACATTGGGGAGAGGCTTATTTCACATTCTGCCAGACGGTGGAAGAGTGTGGCTTGAGCTCTGTTTGTTACGCGGTCGACCACTGGCTGGGAGACGAACACGCCGGACATTACGGGGAAGAAGTTTTCGAGAACGTAAGACAGTACAACGAGCGTCATTACAGTCAGTTTTCCTACCTGCTGCGATCCAGCTTTGACGATGCGATTTCTCAGTTTGGCGACGGCTCCATCGCACTCTTGCACATAGATGGGCTGCATACGTACGAAGCAGCACGCCATGACTTCAACACCTGGTTGCCTAAGGTGAAGCCCGGAGGAATCGTTCTACTGCACGATATATGTCCGAAGCATGAGGACTTTGGGGTCTGGCGGTTATGGGACGAGATCAAGGCGGAATTTCCAAATGCCTTTGAGTTCCACCACAGTTGGGGATTGGGAGTGGTTCGCAAGACCGGTGGTACAGATAATCCTCTCCTGCTGGAAAATCTTTTTGGCGGCTCCCCGGCTGCGCAGGAAGAAATTCGCCATCGCTACGTCGTATACGCCTCGCATCTCGAGCATCTGCTGGGCAACTCTCCGGTTGTAACTCGTGAAACGACCGAGACGCCGAGCTCAGGCGAAGTCACCGTCCAAGTGTTTCCCTTTGGCAAAACAGGGTATTCGGAAGATACGAGCCTTTTTAAGAAGATGAAGGCTGGGACGTGGGGCACTCTAACGTTTGAGTTGCCAGACGACGTCGGTCAAGGGCCACTGAGGATCGATCCCGGAAGTGAGCCGAGCCTGATAGAGATCGGCGATATCAAATTATGCTCACGGTTGTCGGGCGTATCCCTTAGCGAAATTCGCGCGTCCTCTGGCTTGGATGGTCTGACAGCGACAGGAACCTGCGCGCTACTCCGCGTAGACGACACGATTTTGCTGACCAGCTTTGGTGAGGATCCCCAATTACAAATCGCCATGCCGCCGGATCTAAGCGGACCGTTGCAGTTGAATATTTCGCTGAGGGTTTGTCCTACCCCTAATCCAGCGCCTCAGATCTTGGAGGCCTTGATTAAAGCTGGGCAGCCTGCTCTTGAGGAGAACCAGAAGCAGGCCGTGGCAGCCCGCGAAGAGGGCCAAAAGGAGATAGCCGCGGCACGCCTCGAACGCGATAAGAGTGCGGCTGCTTTAAGTCAGGCTATTGCAAACGAGAAGTTGACACAGCAGCATCTACTCGCGGTAGAAGACCAACTTCGCTCCGAACACACTACTCGTATGGCAATGCAGCGATCGCTCTCTTGGAGAATGACCGAGCCCATCCGGAAATTAATGGCCGCCGTCAGATCAGGACCACGAAAACAACCTTAATGCGCTGACCCTGACGTAACAAAGCACTGCAACCGCCGAGCGGTGAGCCGTGGGCTGCTAGAATTGGCGTGAATGAGTTGCATATCCGAGTGGTAGCTCCGCACGTCCAAAGATGAGCCACTTGATAGTCCAATACGTAATCCTCCACATTTCAGGCAGAGGGTCGGTGTATGACGTTAGCCTTGATCGGCGAAAGGTCGGTCGGTGTTAAGCCGCGAGAATATAACTTCTAAGAATTCGCGCTCATCTTCCTTTATTGTAGTGGTGTCTGCCGTCGTTTTCCTCGTAGTCCTGCTAACGCTAAACCGCGATCTGTTCAGAGTCTCGATTTTCGAATATACCGACTTCGCAGCAAATGCGATTCAAGTGGAGCGCGCCAAACACTTTCGCGAACTACTAGGCAACTACTCACGCTGGGGCTTTCATCATCCCGGACCAGCCTTTTTCTATATCTTCGCTCTTGCTGAGAAGGTATTGCACGATTGGCTGCACCTGGTTCCATCGGAGATGAATGCTCATATAGCCAGCATGGTTGTCCTTAATACAGCATTTCTCTTTGGCGCGATCGGGATTGTCGCCACGTACTGCCGCTCCCGCCTGTTCCCGCCGGCTGCAGTCGCTCTCTCCATCTTCTTTGTTTATGTCGTCAACCGCACAATTCCTGGCTCCGCCATCTTCTCTATATGGATGCCGCACGTCCTGCTATTTTGTTTCTTGTTCTTTCTTGTTGTTTGTGCATCCGTGGCAGCCGGTAAAGCTTCCCATATTCCCTGGCTGGTGTTTAGCGGACTCATGTTGATCCATGGACACGTTGCCCAGCCATTGTTCGTTGGTACGCTCTCGGTCTTCGCCCTCTGCACACTGTGGTGGCGCGATGGCAGAGCAATTGGCTGGCGGGAGTTTCTGCGGCGAAACCGAATCCCCCTCGCGATAAGCGGAGCACTAATTCTGCTGTTTTTGTTGCCTATTGTGCTGGATGTCGCGACGAACCGCGATAACAATGTCCGCGCGATCCTACATCATGCTCATCTTCACCAAGGCATGCAGCAGAGTTTCATGCAGTCGCTAAAGTACGAGTTCAGCTTCTTTGCGTTTATACCGAAACCTGAGGTTGTGCTGCAATCGGCATCGGCGCATCTGATCTCCAGAGGCTGGTCGAAGCCTTATGTTGCAGTTTATTGGTGCCTTGGATGTTTGATGGCAGCGTTGGCAGCTGGTATTTGTATTGTAACCAAGCGAAAAAGCTCGTGGTTCATTCGTTACGCGGCCTTCGAAATTGTACTAGTCTCTGTTCTGTTCTACTACTGGACCTTGAAGATGACCGGTCCGTTATTTAACTTCAACGGTTATTTCTTCTTCTCCATACAATTACTGGCATTGTTTCTCCTGGCGAGTGTGATTTTGGACGGGTTCCGACTGACTGTCGCGCCGTTGGTGGCTGCACTGCTTTGTGCCGCTGTACCGCTTTCGATGCTCGGTGCGAAACAAGGCTTTGTTAATACCGAAAAGGGTGAACCTGAGACTAATCGCCTGGTTGCGAATCTGCCGCCGGATGACGGCACACGGCTGCACCTGACGTTCGACTCAGCCGACTGGATGATCGAGGCTGGGGTGGCGAGTCGCCTCAAACATGAACACCGGCCGTTCTGTGTAGACGACTTATGGGCGTTTATTTTTGGACGCGATGATCGTTGTCCGGACTTCAACGGACTCACCAATTTGATTTTGACCCATACACCACGGGAATGCAAAGCGCCCTGCAAGGTGCTCTCAAAGGATGATCACTACGAACTAGAGTGGGAGCCTTATCCCGAGCTGAAGCTTCCTTTTGCCATCAAGCTCGATGACATCTCGAGTCTCAACAAGGGGTTCAACGAATTCCTGGGGACCGGAGGCCCTGTCTGGGCGAAGGGACATGCAACCATCTACTTCCGATTGGCGCCTGACTTCGGCGGGGCGCCAAAGGTGCAAGTGAAAATATTCGGAACCGCGAATCCCGGTAGACCGGTGACGATCCTGTTGAATGATCATCCGATCGGAACCGTTGTTTCCGGAAAGGACGATACAGAGTTTATCGTCGATGGAAATGTACTGAGGCCAGGACAGAACCGGTTGGCCATCCAAGTTGATAATCCACTCGAGGTCGAAGGCGACCCGCAAAATGATCCACGCGAGCTGGGCTTTGAATTTGTGAAAGCAGAGTTCGCGCCAATTACGCCCTGAGATACTGCGGGATCCGTCAAGGCAATTCACAGAGTTAGCACGCGCTAGGCTAGCGGCGCAGGGGATTTGCCACGGTTAGAGATACTCTCAGGAGATGGGTATCTCTTGCATGACGTCGTATCCAAATTCCTTTAGAGCATCGCCGAATACCTGTTCACATAATAGCTTTGAGTCCGCGTCGAGATCGGTATGCCAGCGTGCAATTGATCTCTGCGCACTTCCAGAGGTTCTATGCGCCTCCATCTCCGGCGTATCGACGAGAGCTCTGCGCAAAATTCCCTCTACCATCGAAGGTCCGGCTTCAATGTTCAGATAAGTGAGCACGCGGCGCAAAATCTCAGTCGGCTGCGAGATCAGATCCTCGTACCGTACAAGGCACGTTCGGTCACGCCGAGTTTTCCAACTGCTGAGCAGTTGCTGCGCTTCCCGTCCCAGGCGGTAGATATATTGCTCTTCGCTGTCGACCTGATCGCGGTTGAATCCGACCGAACCGCGCTTGGCATTGAAGGCCCGTATCGAGCAAAGCATGTCACGAAAATCGCGAACTATGATAATTTCACGCGTTTTGGGATAGAGTTCCCAGATGATGCCTGGTACCTCATCCGGTATATGCTTTTCTGCGAAATATACCGCGGCTTGCTGGTCCTGGACGTTAGCAACTTCGCGATAACAGCCCTCGATACTTCGTTGGCACAACATCGCAGTCTGTTCCACAAATTGTGAATTGAACCATTGCTGTAGTGGTTCATTTTGCCCCAACGATCCACGCTGAAAAGGATCCTGCAATTCCCACCACGCATCGTCAAAGTTACCCAACTTACTTCTTGATTGGGCCGGGTAAGCAGGGTCCGCCATGGCGCCGAGAAGCTGCATCCAATATTTCCCTGGCCGCACTTCATAGGGATAAATGCGGAGCGCTGCAATAGAGGGATGTTCTGACAGCAGTCGCATCATCCAAGTCGTACCGGTTCGCGCCAAACTGTTGACCAGCAGTGGTTGAATCGTGGGCTCGAAGCGAGAAGGCAGAGGTTTGTGCCGCCCGTATATGCGGCCGATTGGCACGCGGGCATTGTTTTCAAGACGCACCTGAATCAGCAGTTCGAATTCAGCCGTCATTCCAACCACGCTCACGGGAGCCCAGAATCCGACCTTTGAATTCGGTGGAGCACCGGGAAAGGCTCGATCGACGTCCTTGCGCGGGTAAACGATCGAGATGCTACGAACCGGACCATCATTGGCGATTAGTTCAATTTGGAGTGCAGGCGAGTGTGCTGCCAGTACCCAGCCGCCGAACTCGAAAGAGTAAGCGTTCTTCGAACTGCCAGCGACCGGCAGTTCAATGGAGAATCCCAATAACGCGTCGGACTTCGGTGGGAGGAGTTCAACGCGGATTATTTCCGTCGTGCTCATTTGACCTCAGCGCTACGTGGAACGGATGGAGAGCTTCGCAACGGCCGCCTTCGATTTTTTATCCGAAAACCCCGTCCTCTTCAAGTCGACAGGCCGTGGGCGGACGTAGCAGCGCCAGCGGCTTGCCTCCGATATGAAATCCGCGGAGCCGTTGCTTCACTTCACAGGACATGGCGGGGGCTTAGGAAGGTCGCCCAACCCCGATCCTTTTCCGCAAGCGTAACCACGTGAAATTATGGATCTGAGGCAAATGTTCGTTAATCTGGTAAGGGGGCACAGGACGCCAAGAGGGTGCCCCATAAAAGGTGATTGTGCCCAAGCCGATTTTGTTGAGTGTCGATGACGATTCTGATGTGCTGCACGCGATTGAGCGTGACCTGCGGGCGAAGTATGGCGCCGAATATCGCGTGATGGGAAGCGACGAGCCCGAGGGCGCTCTCGAGATTCTGAAGCAATTAAAACTTCGAAACGACAGCGTAGCACTGCTGCTTGCAGACCAGCGCATGCCGGGGATGGACGGGGTCGAGTTTCTTCAGGAGGCGATGCGGATTTTTCCCGAGGCGAAACGGGCACTGCTCACTGCTTACGCGGACACGAACGCCGCGATCAGCGCGATCAATCAGGCGAGTGTTCATTACTTCTTTCTGAAACCATGGGACCCGCCGGCCGAGCGGCTTTACCCGCAATTGGACGATTTGCTGGACGACTGGCATGCGTCTTATCACCCAGCTTTCCAAGGCATCCGGGTACTGGGAACGCGCTGGTCGCCGAGATCGTACCAGCTGCGGGATTTTCTTGCGCGCAATCACGTGCCTTATCAATGGATCGATGTAGAGATAGCCACTAACGATCCGGAGACCAAGCAACTATTGGAAGCGTTGGGAGAGGAAGCTGGAAGTTTACCGGTCGTGTTGTTTCCGGATGGGACCAAGCTGTTGGAGGGTGTGCCGGCGGACGTCGCGGAGAAAGTTGGTCTTCGTACTCGCGCCCAAACCAGCTTCTATGATCTGGCAATTCTCGGAGGCGGCCCTGCTGGACTGGCGGCCGCGGTTTACGGCGCATCGGAGGGCCTGCACACGGTCATCATCGAGCGGGAGGCCCCCGGAGGACAGGCTGGGATGAGCTCTCGCATCGAGAATTATCTCGGATTCCCCAGCGGCTTAAGCGGAGGTGACCTGGCGCGTCGCGCGGTGGTTCAGGCGCAGCGTTTTGGGGTCGAGATACTTGCTCCGCAGGAAGCAGTCGCGGTGCGTATCGAGGGACCGTACCGAATCGTCCGGCTCGCGGATGGGAGCGAGATCTCGTGCCACGCCTTGATGGTTGCAACGGGTGTCCAATGGCGCCGGCTGGAAGCGACCGGTGTAGATCGGTTGCAAGGCGCGGGAATTTACTACGGCGGCGGAGCAACGGAGGCGCTTTCTACAAAAGGCGAAATCGTTTATGTGGTTGGCGGGGCCAATTCCGCGGGACAGGCGGCGATGAACTTCTCACGTTACGCCGAAAAAGTCGTGATGCTCATCCGCGGGGAATCTCTGGCCAGCACCATGTCGCAATACCTGATCGATCAAATTCAACAGACTCCGAATATTCAGCTGTGGGCGCACGCCAGCGTGGTGGAAGTGTATGGCGAAAACCACTTGGAAGAGATCTCGGTGATGTGTTCGGACACGAACAAGGTCGAGCGTGTTCCTGCGAACGCAATGTTCATCTTCATTGGAGCGCTTCCGCGAACAGAATGGCTGTCGGGTATTGTGGAACGTGACGATAGGGGATTTGTCTTGACCGGGCCGGATGTCATGAAAGATGGAAGGCCTCCGAAGGGCTGGACGCTGGAGCGGGACCCGTTCTTGCTGGAAAGCAGCGTCCCCGGCATTTTCGCGGTCGGAGACGTGCGTCACGGCTCGGTGAAGCGAGTGGCTTCGGGCGTCGGTGAAGGGTCGGTCGCAGTGCAGTTCATTCATCAATATTTGCGCAAGGTATAAATGGCAACCAAACAAGAATTGCTGAGTGTTCCGGCGTTCGCCGATCTTCCGGAGGATCAGATCGAATGGTTCCTGGCCCATTCGGAGGAACTGTCGATCAAGCCGGGAGAGGCTTACATCGAGCAGGGCGCACCGGCGGACGCCATGTTTGTCCTTCTCGAGGGTCAGCTGCACGTCCGCGGCGACCTGGGCGGCCAGAGTGTCGTGTTTACCTTTGATCCCGGGGACGTCGGCGGACGTCTGCCATTCTCTCGCATGAAGATCTTCACATTCACCGGACGGGCAACTGTGCAAAGCAGGGTTCTCCGGTTTTCAGCGGCCCAGTTTCCTGAGCTCGTGCAGAATATGCCGGAACTGGCTGGCCGCCTGGTGGGCTTGATGTCGGATCGCATTCGCGAAACAACGCGAATGGAGCAGCAGCAGGAGCGTCTGGCATCGCTCGGAAAACTGTCGGCAGGATTAGCCCACGAGTTGAATAACCCGGCTTCGGCAGCTCGGCGCGCCACAAGTCAACTGCGAGACACGTTAAAACGCATCAAGGAATCGAGCCACCAGCTCGGCGCGCGCGAACTCTCTCTCCCGCAAAAAGCCGAGATTGAAAAGCTGGAAGCATTCTTGATGCAGCAGGGCGGTAAGCCGCCCCTGGGCGGCCTGGCATTAAGCAATCGGGAAGACGAGATCGATACGCTGCTGCGCAATCACGGTCACACCGACCTGTGGCAGCTGGCGTCCGATCTTGCGCGAAGCAACGTCGAGCCTCAGGCACTTGAGCAATTGTTTGCGTCGATGGATGGCGAGACGGCCAGAGTAGCATTGGTGCGAATTGCCGCCTCGCTCGAGGTGGCGTCACTGCTCGATCAGATCGAGAGCAGCACGGCAAGGATTTCCGACCTGGTGCTCGCCATCAAGGAATACACCTTTATGGACCAGGCGCCGGTGCAGAACGTCGACGTGGTAAAGAGTCTCGAAAACACTCTTACCATTCTTAATTACAAGCTGAAACACGGAGTCACCGTGGAGCGCGACTACGGACCGGTGCCGTTGCTGGTCAATTCGTTTGGTAGCGATTTAAACCAGGTTTGGACGAACATCATTGACAATGCCATTGATGCGATGAAAGGCAAGGGCAAAATACGGTTGCGAACCCACAGCGAGGACGGTTTCGTGGTCGTGGAAATTGCTGACGATGGTCCTGGGATCCCCGAAGATATACAACCGCGGATCTTCGAGCCGTTTTTCACCACCAAGAAAGTTGGTGAGGGCACAGGGCTAGGACTGGATACCGTGCAGCGCATCGTCAAGAAGCATCAAGGCAGTATCCAGCTCGAGTCGAGGCCCGGACAGACCTGTTTCCAGATCTGGCTTCCACTTTCCCCTGCACGCGCGTGAGTTTACAACGTCTCGGGACGACGGTATTCCGTTAGACCGTTAGATAAATTCGCTCTCGACCCAAAACGAACCTCCATGGCGATAATCGAATATATCTACTGGCGGTTTTCGGATTCGTCTGTTGTATTTATCAGTACGATCGATACACAAGCTTTGGCAGATGTTGCCTGAGGCAGGTCGTCGAAGCTGCCTGCCTGAACCGACAATCTCGAGTTAGAAGGGCTTTGTGATGAAAGAAGCTGGTCGGATGCAAACGAGTTCTGGAAAGTTCAGCGCGACTAAACGGTTAACCAGGTGTACAGTGTCCGCGCTCGACGAAATTCTTGGCATACCATGGCCCGTGCTTGACGATGGGTTCGTGCGCGTCATCGATTACATGGGGGATGACTCGTCCATCCTGCAAGCCGCTAAAGTTTCTCACGGCGCGGGAACAAAAAAGACCGGCGAAGATCGAGCGGTTATACGGAATTTGATGCGCCATCTGCACACCACTCCATTTGAGATGTGCGAGATCAAGCTTCACGTAAGAACGCCAATGGATGTCTGGAGACAGTGGATCCGGCATCGGACGGCTAATGTGAATGAATAT
Organism: uncultured Acidobacteriaceae bacterium; assembly: GCA_963834135.1. Classification (GTDB taxonomy): domain Bacteria; phylum Acidobacteriota; class Terriglobia; order Terriglobales; family Acidobacteriaceae; genus Bog-257. The sequence goes on from CAWIAN010000004.1 coordinate 285,559, forward strand.
TCGACCGGAGATTCGATCGCGAATTCGGCCCACGCAACGCCCGCGAATGAGTGGCGGGCGCAAACGTCGAAGGGGAGCATGGGAGCCTTCTTGCCTCTGGAAGAGGGAAAGCTTCTGTCTACGAGAGAATTGGAGCTGCAAGAAACCTCGCGCGAAGTCTATGAGCAACGTATCGCCGCCGGAGTTGCGAAGGAACAGGCAAGAAAAGACCTTCCGCTCTCAACGTACACGGAGGCGTATTGGAAGATTGACCTGCACAACCTGTTGCACTTTTTGCATTTGCGGATGGGCGACCATGCGCAACACGAGATTCGCGCTTATGCGAAGCTGATTGGAGAAGAGATTGTTGCGAAGTGGGTGCCGTTAGCATGGGACGCGTTTCTCGACTACCGCCGCAACGCGCTTCTCTTGTCAGCGACCGAGGCGCAGATACTCAGCGCACTTGTTGCCAATTCACCCGACCGCGCTAGAGCAATTGCTGAATCCGCGGGACTGCTCGCCTTTGATAAGGGTGGCAAGGCTACGCGCAATTTTGAGCGAGCAGAGCTCGAATCCAAACTGCTATTTCTGGGAGTTACTCCTCCCTGGATATAATGCCGCCCGCGATCGGTCTTTAATGTTCGATCTGCGGCGTGGAGTTCAACATTGTTCTTCTTCGCCGCTCGGAGTGTACTTCGGCAGAATTCGCCCGCCGCTGTGACCGTTCAGGTTGAACTTGGCTTGCCATTGCTATCGAGCCAGCTCAACAAAGACTTCAAGCTTGCCTGTACAAGCGCTATACAGGAATCGCCCGCACCGTAGTAGATGTTGAGCGTATCTCCGTCGGGACTTATCGTGTGGCCGCACGGGAAGACCACGTCGTGCACGTCGCCTCCGCGCTCGTAGTCAGCTTCCGGGCCGAAGATCCAGGAATCGCCCCGCAACAAACAGTTATCCGGCTTCTCCAGGTCAAACAGAGCCAGGCCGATCCGGTACAGCGAGCCTGAGGCCGTCTGCTTCACTCCGTGGTACAGCACAAGCCATCCACGCGGTCGTCTGGATTGGCGGGGAGGACAAACCAATCTTGTTCGCATCCCACCACGCTCCCTTCCGCGCCTCCATCATCACTCGATGGCCGCCCCAATGTCGAAGATCAGGAGAATATGAAATCCAGATGTGGCATCCCAGAGGTGTCATCGGTCGATGAATAAGTGCCCAGAGTCCGCCGATTTTGTGAGGCAGGAGAGCGGCATCCTTATCGTCGGGCGACATGATGACGCCGAATCTCTCGAAGTTCCGAAAGTCGCTGGTAAGTGCCAGCGAGACTCCGGGACCGCCCTTGGAGTACGAAGTGTAAGCCACGGCGTACTGCTTTAACTCTGGAACATATGTGATACGCGGATCCTCGATTCCCCAAAGCTCCTCAGGGTATTCCTCCGGATTGGGCATCAAGGTTGGCGTGGGATCGATGATCCACCCATCCACCCCGTTCTCGGAGCGAGCTGCACTGAGATGCGAGAGGCCGCGCCGGTCCTCCACCCTGCACAACAGCAGGGTTGAGCCGTCGGGGAGTAGCGTTGCTCCGGGATTGAATACGCTATTAATCCGGTAGGGCCAATCTTTGCTAGTCAAGATCGGATTAGCAGGGTGCCGGCGCAGAAGTATCTCGGTAGAGTCAATGAAGCCAGTCGTGTCAACAGTTAGGGTCATGAGTCATTTCACAAAACATGAATTGATATCCCGAAGTAGTGAAAGTGCACCCGTAGCACCGTCATTTAGTTTCAAGCATGGTTCGGAGCTGCAACTGCAACCTCTCGAAGATTACGCATCTCTATCAGCGCCATTAAGAAGGACAATGTCGACTCTGCACCCTGGTTTTCATTGGCTCGATCGGGGTGAAGACCGTCTCGACAGCCGCCAGTGGCGGCGTCGTACAAGGAAGTTTTCAGGTCGTTATCTCCCAGGAACCAGTTAAACGCAGCCCAAGCTCGGGTATGCCAATGTTCATCACCGGTGGCACGATATGCCTCCAGGCAAGCTGACACCGTTGCACTAGCCTCCAGCGGTTGCTGGTCGAACCGAGCTTTATCGCCTCCCTTGCTAAAGACGCCTTGGGAGCCGATGGGTAGAAAGTGTCCGTTAACGTTGCAGCGTTGTTGCTTTTCAAGCCAGTCGAGCGACTCCAAGCCTGCCGTAAGCAATTCCTGGTTGGAGGTACGGGAGCCCGCCAGCAGCAGTGCCTGCGACAGCCGGGCATTGGAATAGGACAAACTCTCTTCAAACCAATTCCAATCCGGCGTGCGGGTGACCTGGTAGATATTCAGCAATTTCCCCGCGAGGATGTCTCTATGCCTTTGTGCGGTCCGGTCGCCAGGAAAGCGATCCAAATATTCCTGTATTCCGAGTACCGAGAACGCCCAAGCCCTCGGGCTAGTAAAGTCCAGTGTCACTGGAACTGCGAGTTCGAACAGATGCCCCGCAAGGCCTCGTAGATTCTCATTGCCGGGCTGATGGATTGCCGTTCCTAGGGACCACAAAGCCCGGCCGTGACTGTCTTCCGATCCCTGTAGTTCCTGCCACTGACGGTCATAACTGAAAAAGTTGCGAAACCTTCCATTGGCGGTGTTAAAAGCGTGCGAGAGAAAAGCCAGGTATTGCGAGGCCAGTGTTTTCGCGGATTCCGAATTCATCGCGCTGGGCTCGGCCAGGATCGAGACGATCAGGGCGCGAGCATTATCGTCAGTGGTATAGCCTTCGCGATAATTTGGAACGGCGAATATGGCGTGCTGCAACATGCCGGTGTCGTCGGTCATACGCGTCAGATGGTTCAGCTTCAGCGACGGTAAGCTATCTACATCAGCGGCTCCGGCGGACTTGGTGCCTACCACGCGAGGGTTCCACATGCGCTCTGCCCGTGCTCTCTGAAAGCTGCGCATGTATTCCTGGGCTACACTCTTCCAGACCATGTTGCGCGAATACAAATAGGCACGTTTACGCATAGCGTGCCGTTCAGCTTCGTTTTCCAGGAGCCGGATGGTCTGCTCCGCGATTGCGCCCTGGTCGTTGAACGGAACCAGTACACCCCGCTGTTGATCAAGCAGCTCAAGCGCGTGCCAGTACGGCGTCGAGATGACCGCCTTGCCCGCACCCAGAGCATAGGCTAGCGTTCCGGAGACAACTTGCGCCTCATTCTTGTACGGAGTGATGTAGATATCGGCCGAGCCGATGAACTCCATCATCTCCTCGGGGCTGACGAACCGGTTATGGAAGATGACGTTCTTTTCGACTCCGAGATCCCTGGCGAGCGCCTGCAATGATTCGCGGTATTTGTCGCCCTCCCGCCGTTTAATATGAGGATGAGTGGCGCCGGCGACAATGTACATAACATTGCTGTTGTGAGCCAGAATGCGCGGGAGCGCATGGATAACTGTTTCCACGCTCTTATTAGGTGACAGCAAACCGAAGGTCAACAAAACCGACTTGCCTCCGACTCCGAAGCGATCCTTATAAAAATTCGGATCGACGAATGCCAGGTTAGGCACGCCGTGAGGAATGACATCGATCTTTTCCGGAGAGACGTGGAAAATCTCCTGGAGAAATTGTGAGGAGTGGTCGCTCATGACGATAAGGCGGTCAGAGAGCTCTGCCAGCTCCACCATCACCCGACGTTGGTCGGGATTCGGTTCACGCAGCACGGTGTGGAGGGTGCTCACAATAGGCATGCGGAGGTTCCGTAGGAGGTCCAGAATATGGGCGCCGGCTGTTCCACCGAAGATTCCATATTCGTGCTGCACGCAAACCAGGTCAACATTAGTGAAGTTGAGGAACTCGGCTGCTTCCTGATAGGACGATAGCTTTTCTTCGGTCAGTTCGAATCGAACGCGATCCGGGTAGGTGTATTCGGACTCGGGATCATTGACGGGCAAGAGCGAATAGCCGGTCGGTGCCGAACTCACTCGAAACTGCGTCACACAGGTCGGTTGTGAAAGTGGCAATTCCGCACTGCCGGGGAAGATAATTTCCAATGATTGCGATCCGGCTAGGAAGCGCGAGATTGATTGTCGGGTCAATCGCCTGTGCAGATTTTATTAGGTGCGACACTGCGCTCCCGATTCTCAACGGTCTTCTGAAGGGTAGCGTCTTAGGCAACGACATTAGGATCCTGTCTGCTCACCATTCGAGATGCTGGTGAAACTATGCGGTGGGAGGCGCTCGCCATTGTCCCATTCCGCTAAAACAATGCGGCCCTGAACTGCCGGCGCCCCGCATGGAACGCAGGGTACCGGCAAGTCTCAACTATTTGCTTTCTGCGCTTTCATGCTCGGCGGTCTTTCTCTCGGCAGAGTGTACTGCCGCCAGGAATGGCTCAGCGCTGGCCGGAGCTTTTACTCCGCCCGAGAGCGTCTTGCGGAAGGGAACATCCTTGCCATAGATTGCGATTGTCGAATCTTTATCCTGCTGGATCTTGGCACCATCTATCGCTACTCCAACAAACAGACCCTGCGAGCGCGAGTAGCTCAATGCCTCGGTATTCATCTTCCAGTCTGTACCGGCGGAGGCATGCCTTCCAACCGGCCCGGCAGTCGCCGAGGCTTCGCCGCTGAGTTCAAACTTGCTGGAGAGCAGACCTTGCACGCCCTTGTCATTCATGAAGAGAATGACGAGATCCACGGATTGAGCTCCCGCCTGAAAGCCCACATTTCCGCCACCAAGCGAGATGAATGCCGGCGCGCTCCAGCCGTGGCTAGTGCGGCAGGTGACCACGCCTCGTCCGTGTTCCCCGCCGACAATGAACCCGCCCTTCGCCATGTTCGGTACCACGGCGATACACTTGGCTCCATTCAGCACTTCTTCCGGGATGCCTTTGTCGGGAGCAGCCATGATCTCATTTAAGACTGTGCCTGCGGCTTGTAAGCGCGCCGAGGTATCCTGGTCTGCTGGACCGGCAAAAGCAAAACTTCCTAGTGACAACATCAAAAAGCCGATTGCGTATTTCTTCAACTGACACTTCCTTATCGTCTGACTTACGGTTAGGTAATTCGTGAAGCGGCGAATGCGCCGCAATGGTCACACCGCTCTGCGGCCGGCGACCAGATTGATGATCAGGACGACCACGGCAACGACCAACAAAAGGTGAATCAGGCTGCCCGCGATGTGGAAACTGAAGCCGAGTAGCCACAGAATCAACAAGATGACAAAGATTGTCCAAAGCATGTGTCGCCTCCTTAGGAGTGGCTGTGAATCTTGGAGATTGCGATCAGGAAGGACCAGCGGTCCAAGACTAAAGTGAAGGACTCCGACGCTGCATGATTATCTCCCGGAGCACGCCCATGAATCTGATCAATACTGATCATCCAAGAGAAGCGGCTTCAATCGCGGAAGAAGAGTATGCAAAGGAGTGACGACTCAGTGGCCAAAGAAAAACTTACTTTCGAAACTAAACAGCTGAGCGATTGTGCTCAGACACTCCCGTTCGGCGGCGAATATGATTCCGAGAGTAGGTCGAGTCACAAGGAACCTAGCTCGGTTATGAGAAGACACTATCTTCATCTCGCAGCATTCGATTGTGCCGCATGCAACGGTCCAGTTATTTCAGGCTCTATGGCAACGCGGGAGACCGATATTCAACGGGAGACAGGGATCAAGCAAATCGGGGCAATCTGCTTAGCGTGCGGTAAGCGGTACAATTCTCTGCCAACTTCACGAGTGGTACGCCACATCGCTCCTTTTGAGTGGAACTCAGTCGATCAAGAAGGAGCGGTCCCGAAATCGGTCTCAGTCGTGTAGCACTACGTTGAGCAGCGAACTATGCACCTGCATTCCGCTGCCGTCATATTCGACGAATCCGAGCTTACGGAATCGGTTCATAAAGAAGCTGACACGGGAACGCGTGGTGCCGACCATCTCTGCCAGCGATTCCTGGCTGATCTTGGGAATAACCGGCTCCGGCTTGCCCTCTTTGCCGAAATGAGCCAGCAACAGAAGGATTCTCGCCAATCTCTTCTCGCTGGAATTAAAAAGTTGATCGACCAGATCCTCTTCGTAGCGAATGTTACGCGCTAAAAGGTGCGAAACGAACAACTCTGAAAACGACTGCTCCCGATGGAGGGCCTCTATCATGGCCTTCTTATCGATTCGCAGAATCGTGCAGTCCGTCATCGCAGAGGCCGAGCCCATCCGAAGAGACTGGCCGGCAAGCGCGCCCTCTCCGAAAAAACTACCCTCTCCCAGAACTCCTACTGTAGCTTCCTTTCCGGCATGTGAAACGACAGTCAACTTGATCTTGCCCTTCTGTACGTAAAACACTGAGTCCGTTGGGCCACCTTGAACAAAGATCGTTCCCCCTTTTTCGAAGGAGACGATCTTTCGTCCGTCTCCGATCGTCGCGAGAAACAGCCCTGCGTCGAACTTGCGAGTACGTTTCGCCTTCATCGTTGATCACCTCTGCGAGCGGACTCGATGCGATCTCTGGCTGTCGGCAGCAAGATGTCCGCAAGCCTCGTCTTCCTTCGGTGAGCGATCATAGGCTGGCGCCCAAGCGCCCGGACTGAGCCGTAGGATGGTTCGTTCCACAAGTCTACGCCTTCTCTTCGGCAACCACCTGGGCGCTACGTAAAAGAGCGGCTGTGGGCTCTTCAACCCAGGTAGTAGTGCAGTTTGGAATCGGCGCCCCTCGCGGGCCGAGCGAATGGGCGTACACTCGAGTCATGGCAAGCGAACCCTGCATCAACCCTTTTCAGAAGGTACACCAAGAAGTGCAGGCGGCGAGAGATCGCACCCGCGAAAGCAACAGATTAGAAGCGGAGCGTAGCCGGGAAAACGCCAAAGAGGAGGCCGTCCGCGAGGGTTTCGACCGTGCAGACTTAAACGCCAGCCTTACTTGATCGAGTACCAAAGCGCAACGCGCTGCTCGATATGCAAGGTGCCGTTTCCGTCACGAAGGCATCCGTTGATGAATCGTTCGCAGGGCATGTCCGCGAGGTACATCGGCCCGCTCAAACCTCCGAGGACACGAACTGAGCCGCTACGCGGGTGGTCGGGGAATCTACCGAGAATTAAGAAGTCTCAGGATCTCTGGATTGCCATATATATCGTAAGCTGTACGGGGATCTTGTCGTACAGATCTGTCGCCCTATCTCTTAACTCCCACATGTTTTGACAAGTCTTGGCTATCATAATAAGTACGTGCTGCAAAAGTCTCCTGAGTCCAAATTGATCTGATAGCCATTGATGCCAATTGCGTCACCAAATGCTTCTGGGAGATACACGGTGGAATCAGCTGAACTGGTTCGAAGAGGGGCGCGTTAGTCACGCGCTGGTACGGTATCCGAAACGGGCCGTAGGTCAGCCCTGGTGAACTTTCCGCCACACACTCCACACTTCCACTGGAGTTGGACAGGCGCGCGGGGTGACTCTCCGCCGGTCCGCCATATCTTTGAAAGCTCGCTACTACAAATAGGGCATTTCATAGCTGAAGGGCCTTTCTAAAGGACAGGTGTGGGTCAGCGCCTCAGCGCCACGAGTTAGGCAGCGCTGTCCACCGCTGAAATGTAGGTAGATAGCGCCGTTTGTAGCAGGTTATACACCGCCCTGGACAGAGAAACAGAAGGGGCAGGATCATGCGCTCGACCCAGGTCTCGGGAGGTTCAGCTCTGAACTGGTCACCTTTGCAGACGCGACATTGGGCCGATAAGAAGTGCATGACTAGGGCTAGACGCCGCTCCGAGCACTCGCGAGCCGAGCCGTTCTCATATCTGTGCATGCGAAAGTGCATGTTTTATCGCTCGCCTGCATTGTCCGAAGCCAATGATTCAAGTTATCTTATCGCGACCCTGTTTCTCTGCCGCCGGCGATCGAGCTGGCTTCGACGGACGTTAGCTTCGATAGGTCGCATCCGCTGGGACCGTCAAGGCATGTCAGATAATTCCGTTGGTGCGCGGCGACCTGGACTGCGTTCAGTTCGGTTGGCGATAATTTGGAACGATCGCAAGACGCTGAACCATCCCAACATTGGGAAACATTGTGCTGGCGCTCGGCCACGGCCATGTCACTTCGGTCGGATGGACTAAGCTTCGAAAGTTTGCAAGCAGGCCATCCGTTCCAACAATCGGTAACATTCCTCCGGTACTCCGCTACTGCCACTGCGGCGGCCTCAGGCTGAGTCAGCTTGCCGTAGTCGCAACTCCCCAAGCCATTCCAACAATTAGAGATCAGTTGCCGATGTACGACGAACTCGACTTTGACCACTTCTGATGCACTCAGCGCAAGACGATTGCACGATTTCCAGGACTCTTCGCAGTCAGAGATGTTCTGATCGTGCTTTAGACGGGCGAGTTCTCTCTTATCTGCCTCGGTCAGGGTTAAATGATTGCATGAACTCCAGGCGTTTTTGCAGGCGAACAGATTCTGTCGCTGATCAGGGGACTGCCCTGACATCAGAGTCGCCAAGCAAACAAACGCGGTCATCCCAATACAAAGTGCTATCCGAGACGCCAGGATCATGTGTTTCGGCCTCGTGAGTTCGCGGGACGGGCGCTCCCGCATCCATACAAATCTAACTGTGAGCCAAACTAGTGGAGAAAACTGCTCACTATTGCTCAATGAGCAATTTCGCTCAGATAGACGTTCAATCTCACGGTATCGTTATCACCAAGTCGGCTTGGCAGCGGAAGTGCAACTGCCCAGCCACAGGCCGATCGGGCGAGCCGGTTTTGCCTGCTTGACCGCCGGCGGCAGATTGGAAAGTCATGATTGCAACACCGGCATCGGCGAGCATGGCGTCCACTCGAACGGACTCCATCGTCGGAACACGCGTGTCGTCAAGCCAGGCAAGAGCAGTCCGGGATATTTCAGAACAGGAGGTCGCCCCACTGCAAATCAAGGATCTCACTCCTGAGCAGAAGCTGTCAGTGCCGTGTCCTGTATGTGCGGCTGCTCCGCAGGGGCGTTGCTGTGAGGTGCGTAGCCGCGCATTTCGCTACGAAGAGCACCCGGCTCGGCTCCTGGTCGCAGCCGGACAAGAGAAGCTTTCACTTCTACCGCGGACCAAAACACTAGCTAAGAATGATTAAGACGAAAAAGGGAGAGAAGCACATGCCCATGAAAGACGAGATCTCGGAATCAGCTGCCACCATCTCCACCTCTACCGCCGCGCCGGCCCCCTCGCGGCAGTACGTCCCACGCTGGCGCACCGCTGAAGATCGTGCTGACGCTCTAAGAGCCAAGAAGCAAAGAAGACGGGCTGCGCATAGAATCGCTTTGAGAAGATCTCCCGCCAACGGTTAGCGAGAGCGAAGCCATGCAGCTCATTCATCAGTCGACCGCCGACTCACTGCTGGCTGGCCTTCCAAGTGAAACGACAGTCCGAAATGTAAGTCTCATACTTCTCGGAGCGGCAGCTTTGTCCAATACAAAAATAGAAGCTCAAGCTTTCGAGAGCGGCCAACCAGGATCTCACAAGGGAAGAAGCGACTTAAAAGTTACACCGTTCGACCTGAACCCTGACCCAGAGAGTTGACCTCATGCCGCAATACCTTTCCACGACGGCAGTCGACAAGCGAACGAATACTTATTACCGCCTGGGAGCGGCAGAGCGGAAAGAAGAACAAATTCGAGCGGCACAACGAAAAACAAGGAAGAGGTCATCGGTATGCCTTTGCTCCAGGTCGTAATTTCCTAATCGTGGTCGGCGTTCTGTTATGGCTGGTGGGATGCAGATATGCCTGCGTGGACTGAAGCGAACTGGCAAGGGCCGTCAAACACGGGCAAACCACATCCTCAGGGAACGAATGCTCGCCGATGTGCGAATGCGGACATCGGTCATCCGAGTCAGCGAGCAACTTGCAATTGCTAATCGCAATTTCCAATTCACGGGTGTGCGATATCTTAACGGCCAGCCAAGGGCGATGGCGACTACCCCTGAAGAAGGAAGGTAAGAAGCGCGCGGCGTACTCGCAAGCCGCCGTTGTACTCGATATAGCCCTTCCTGCGGAAGCGGTTCATGAAAAAGCTAACTCTTGACCGTGTGGTGCCGATCATTTCCGCAAGCGTGCCTTGGCTGATCTTCACAGTGGCACCCTCCGATCTGGATTTTCGTTCAAAACTGGCGAGGAATAGAAGGGTCCGTGCTAACCGCTTTTCGCTGGAGTTAAAGAGTTGATCAAGAACGTTCTCTTCCATGCGGGCGATACGAGACAGCAGTTGCGCGATCAACAGTCTGGCGAATGCAGGATCATCATGGACGATACGCATAATCGTCGCCCTCTCCACGCGTGTAACTCTCGAGATCTGAACTGCTACAGCGGTAGAGGTTTGCTGCACTGCGGGCCCTAAACATGATTCGCCAAAAACATCTCCCGTATGGAATATCGCGATGACGGCCTTCTTGCCGCCTCTGGAGAGCACTGTCTGTTTAACATTCCCAGCCTCTACGTAAAACATCGCCTCAGCCGCGTCTCCCTGGGAGAAAATCGTTTGTTTGTCGTTATATTCCCGGCTGCTGCGCTCACTGCCGACCTTCTTGAGAAACGCGCGCGGTTTGAAGGTGAGTGTTTGCTTCGGTGCCATCTTTATCTCTCGAGCAGTTCCAACCAAGAGTAGCGGAAACGCAGGCCATCGACTGGTCAAAACTGCTCAGAAGCCCGAGCCTGAGCGTAGAAATGTATCGCATTCAAACCGCGAGCCATTGCGTAACGATGGCTAAGGGCCTACGAGCGGTGCAATGTTGAAGACAGTAGGGAACAACCTTTCTGGCGATTTCGGCCTCCTTCTGAGGGTGTGCAATTTTGCACAGTCGCCGGGCTACTGCGACGCCTAAACTGATTAGTAACTTATAAAAGCTGGTCCCTCCTCAAGCCCGCCAGTTTCGAGCAGGACCGAGTCCGTAGATCAACGTCCATTTGCTTAAACGGCGAACGGCAGATAACAGCTGGTATCGGGCCTCTTCCAGAGTTCATTGTGACGTTCTCTGGAGTTACCGTACTCGCGGAATGAGAGGTCAGATTAGGTGCGCGTTCATCTCATCAATCCCAGTGATCATTCGTTTGGTACGGCCGTCATTACTCCTCGATGGTTGTTTGTTCTCGCCGCGGCGACGCCACAACAGGTGGGAGATCCCGTTCTTGTCGATGAGTCGTTAGAGCAGATTCTGCCGGAGAGTATTGTCGCCGGAGATATTGTCGGCATCAGCCTGCATACGGGCAATGCGTTACGTGGCTACGAGGTTGGCCGCCTGGCACGCGCGCGCGGGGCGTGGGTAATCTATGGCGGCATTCACGCGACGTTGTACCCGGAAGAGGCCCTGGAACGCGGCCAGGCTCACGCAGTTGTGAAAGGCGACGGCGATGTCGTTTGGGGCAGGGTGGTGGCCGACTGCCTCGCCGCGACGCCGAGAAAGATCTATGAGGGTGGAAGGATTGCTGGTAACCAGTTCCTAGCGGCGCGCTGGGATCTTGTCCCACCAGAGAAATACATGTGGGCGTCGGTGCAGACCATTCGCGGATGCCCAAAGCATTGCTCCTTTTGCAGCGTCTGGCGTACCGACGGCCAACAGCCGCGGCAACGTCCCTACCAAAGCGTGATTGAAGAGATCGTCAGCTTACGGCGAATGGGTTTTCGCTTCATCGCACTCTCCGACGACAACTTCTATCCGGTGACGTTGACTGATATACATCTGGCCGAGCAGCAAAATAACATCGCCAGAGTTGCCGAGTTGAATGCGACTCGCAAAGAACGTTTCGACCTGATGGAGGAGTTGGCCAAGCTGCCGAGCGACATGGTGTTCTTCACCCAGATCACCATGGAAGCCGCAGAGGACGGAACATACCTGGACGCCATGCGAAAGGCCAATATCAAGGGTGCGTTGGTTGGAGTGGAAGCAGTAACCCCGGAGGGACTTAAGTCAGTCTTCAAAGATTTCAACAAGTCAGGCGATGCACTGAGCCAACAGTTGCAGAGCTTCGAGCGGCATGGTGTACACGTCCTTGGTTCGTTTATCTTTGGCCTTCCAACGGACACGCCGAAGACATTCGAGGCGACCGTGGACGTCGCTCTCAAGTCGGGCGTGCGGTTTGCACAGTTTCTACAAATGACGCCGTTCCCCGGCACGGTCGACTTTGGCCGCTGGGAGAAGGAGCAGGCCAAGCATCCCACGCTGGTGGGCGACGTGCCTATCACTCGCTATTGGCTGATCCCGTCGGAGATTCGTCCCAAAATGTTTACGCCCCATCCTTCGATGACTTCCGATGATATTCTGCAGCGTACGCAAGCGGTTTGGGACAAGTTTTATGGATGGCGCCCTATCTGGTGCCGGTCGGCGTGCGCTCCCAACCTGCGATCCCGGATTGCTTTCATGTTTCTTTCCAAACTGTATCGACAGATGTATGCGGGAACGGGTATTTCTACGGATAGTGCGCGTAGAAAGAAAGCCAAGAAATGGGCGCGATGGACGGCTCGGCAGACTCAAAAGCTGTTCAAGGCAGATCCCATGCCGCAACTACAGTCGCCGGTGAGGACATTAGATGTATTGCACACGATCAAGCAGGGTAATGAAGCTGCCTGACGTGCATCCTTGTCGTATCCGCCATCGTTACGACTCGCTCGGCATGAGTTAGTGCTTCTTACAGCGCTGACAGAGTCCGCGATTGGCCAGCGATCAGAGGAGCGCGATCCTTCCACGGTACAGGGACGTTGCTCCAGCAACTGCCAGGATGCGCTTGGTCCAGATCGCCGAAGAGATTGTGTCCGTGCTCGTTTCAGACCCTAACGCTTCGGTAAGGGTTGTACTAGAGATTTCCGCCGAGTTTCCTGATGGGGCCAAGGACCAGTTAAGGCGCGTCGTATCGGAGAATTCGCGGAGCCTGGGCCTGAAGAGCGCGGATTGGGAATGACCTGAACACTGTTCGGGTTCTGGGTCGGTCGCATGACCCTACGTCACTTCGCGATTCCAACCCGAGTTCCTTGAAGATAGCCAACCCGTCGCCGATGCAAACCTTGCGCAGCATGCGCCGAAATCTTCTGTTTGTGGGCGCGGCAACCACAAGATCCTCAGTTGCCCGCAACTGAGAAACTTAGCTGAGGGGAATTCTCGGGGGTGATTGGGCAAGCCGTCGAGTGCGCTTCTGAGTCCTCACTTTTACTTGTGGGAAGTAATCCCCGCAGCACTTCGACGAGATGCCGACTATCCGGACAAGTGGACTCCCTGACACTGGCGCGTTTATCGGGATTGGAACGACCGATCTCGACGTATGAGGTATCGTCGGTCGCCTTCACTCGTTATCCACGTTGATGCTCGCTTGTCACAGAGATGAGTCGAGCAGGCGAGAGTCAGCACCAACGTGCTACATCGAAATGGTCAGCGGAATTTAACTTGTTGGTTAACCTGGCTCGAAATACAATCCCTTATTCTCAAAAAACAGCTTCCGACATCGCCACTTCGTGTGAACTTTAGGTAGCCCAACCGAACAACGCTGATTCATCGGCGTTGGACTGTGAAGGGCTGCTTTAGTGGATGCCGAAGGCTTTCGGAGTAGCATATCGCTCACGAAGTACCGCTCTGCGCGGCCCTTTGGTAGCCTGCGAATGATCTGAGAGGCACGAGTGTGATCGTTCAGACCGAACCCGATCGCGAAGCCAAGCTGGAAGAACGTCTGCAATTTGAGACCTTATTAGCAGACCTTTCCTCTCGCTTTGTGAATGTTCCGCCCGATCAAGTAGACTCCGAAATTGCACAGGCACAAAGTAGCATTTGTGAATGTCTCGGGATCGATCATTCAGCGCTGTGGCAGGCCAGCCCGGACGACCCCAAAGAACTATTTATTACTCATCTTCATCGAAGCAGAGATCTTGCTCCACCTCCAGATCGCGCGATTGCCACCGAGATGTTTCCCTGGGCTTTGGGAAAGATCGCCATTAAGCAAATTGTTTGCGTTTCAGCGATGGGCGACCTTCCCGTAGAAGCGGCGCGAGATCGAGAGACTTGGCTTTATTACGGCATCAAGTCCGCTTTGGTATTCCCCCTATCAGCAGGTGGTGGTCCGGTTTTTGGCAGCCTGAGCTTCGACGCGACGCAGAAAGAACGAGACTGGCCCGAGGCTTTGCAGAAACGACTCGAGGTCATCGCGCAGGTGTTTGCAAACGCGCTGGCGCGAAAACAGAGTGACGAAACGCTGCGTGAGAGTGAAATGCGGTTGAGCTTAGCGGCTGATTCCGCCAGTGCAGGCTTATGGACCCTCGTGCCGGAAACTGGCCACATCTGGGCGACGAAGAAGACGTTCGAGTTATTTGGACTGCCCTGGAGCGAAGACTTCACGCTCGAGAAATTCCTCCATATAGTCCATCCCGAAGACCGGGAAACGGTGCAGGAGGCTATTAATGAGGCGATGCGATCGGGAAGGGAAACCAGTACGGAGTACCGGATCGTCCGTCCCGATGGTAATGTGCGATGGATTGCCTCACGTGGGCGCCGGCACAGCGGGAAGAATGGGCATCCGGACCGTCTGATGGGCGTGGACACCGATGTAACCGGCGCTAAAGAAGTAGAGCTCGAGCTCAAGAAGTTAAGAGAACGACTACAGGCGGAAAGTGATTACCTGCGCGAGGAGATCAGGGTTTACGGCCGTTTCGACGAGATTGTTGGTCAAAGCACGAAGCTAAAGAAGGTTTTTCAGCGAATCGAGCAGGTCGCGCCGACCGATTCCACGGTGCTCATCACAGGGGAAACTGGTACCGGCAAAGAACTGGTCGCGCGAGCCATTCACAACCTAAGTCCCCGCGGCCGCCGAGTGATGGTTAAGGTTGATTGTGCGTCGTTGCCAGCCACTTTAATCGAAAGCGAGCTCTTCGGTCGCGAAAAAGGCGCATACACAGGTGCATTGACCAAACAAGCTGGGCGCTTTGAATTGGCGGACGGGTCCACGCTGTTTCTCGATGAAATCGGCGAATTGTCGTTGGAGCTGCAAGCCAAGTTGTTGCGCGTGTTGGAGGACGGGCAGTTTGAGCGCCTCGGCAGCCCTAAGACCATCAGCGTCGATGTGCGCGTTATTGCTGCTACTCACCGCGATTTAGCTGAGAAAGTGAAGGATGGCACCTTCCGGCAAGACCTCTACTATCGGCTGAACGTGTTTCCTGTTCAGCTGCCGCCGTTGCGCGAACGTCCGGACGACATTCCTTCGCTGGTCTGGAGCTTTGTCGGTGAATTTGAAAAACAAATGGGCAAGAAGGTCGACTCGATTCCAAAACGAGTTATGGATCTCCTGCAAAACTACTCTTGGCCAGGCAACATTCGCGAATTGCGAAATGTCATCGAACAGGCCGTGATCGTCAGTAACGGCGGCCAGTTATACCTCGATATGCCGACAAGCGCTGGTGATATTCCCTCGCCAACACTTAAAGAAGCGGAACGCCAGCACATTGTTTCCGTTCTCTCTAAGACTGACGGGCGGATCAAGGGCCCGGCAGGAGCCGCTCGGCTTTTGGGAATGAACTCCTCTACGCTGTACTCGGCTATGCGGCGACTCGGCATACCGAACAGAAATGGGAAACCAAATATAGGAGCATAGGGGCGAAATACCGACCTTTTGGTGATTCTCTTTTTCTTGTCGTACTCCCCGAAGCCTCTCAACTGATTGCCCCCGAACATTTTCCCCAGTAGCGCATATCCCCGTGCGTTTGGCAAGCGCCTTGCATTACTACATCGATTCAAATTCTTCAGACTCAGTCGGAAAAGATTCGAGGGTAAGAATGATCATCGCACTGGTGGAACTGTTGCCAAGTCCGGGGAATAAGCAGTCCATTTTAGAGATTCTCAGGATCGCGCAACGTGGTGCGCGAACGAAGGCTGCATGCGTAGGATGTGATATCTACGAGACTGTCGATACCAGCCGCAAGATCCTTTATTTGGAACAATGGCAAAATGCGGAGGATCTGCACAGACACATTCAATCCAGCGTGTACTTGCGCGTCTTGAATGCGATGGATTTATCGGCGGAGCCGCCGACTGTCGTATTTCATAAAGTCTCGGACACAAAATCTATGGACCTAATTGAATCACTCAGGGGCAGCGCGCTGCATGCGGAGACATGGAAGTAAGTGCGATGCACCTTGCCGTTCTGGCTGACAGATGGCCCGTCATATGGCAAAGAGATACGAAAGGACGAAATGACAACCCTCAGGGCGATATATCGTCCGGTTATCCTGCCTCTCCTTCTTGCGGACTCTGCTGCTCTTCCGAAAAGTCTTTATCCTCCAACTGATAGGCTCCCGAGCCACCCTTCCTTAGGAGTGGCGAAACACCTGCAACAAGAAACAGTGCATCGCGGATCTACTATTCCCGTTTCAAGCAAAGTTTGACCGAAGGTGACAACTACTCGGTGAGGTCTGCAGGGTGGACGCAATATGAGTATGGAGTTCCAGTTCAAGCATGTGGAAGGTCCTGGCGGGACGTTTGAATCAATCTGCATGAAATGCCTGCTTACGGCCGGAATCACTTCCTCCAAAACAGAGCTTGCCTCCACGGAAAAGAAGCACCATTGCAAGGTTACGGGAAGAGAGCGAGATGTTTTTAAAGCGCCAATAAGAATGTCGGGCACAGACGGTTCGTTCCGGCAGCAAGTTGAGCGGCAAGTGAAAAAGAGAGCCAGCCAGAACCTGAGCCTGCGCTGAAGCTGAGTTGCTTTAACGAAGCAGCAAGCGGGGCCGACTAAGAAGCGAATGTTGAGATCAGAAATGTCTGATTAGGAGAAGTAGTCATGAAAGAAACGAAGATTACAAGAATCGCGTTGGTTGCAACCCTCTCAGTGACGGCACTTCTGCTACTTTGTGGAGCGGCCGTTGCTCAAACTCAAGTTCAGGGCGTGATCGATGCACGGAGTGGCGCCACAATGACCGTCAAGTCTCCGGACGGCAAGGTAGTCGTTCTCCTCACCGACAACACGCAGGTAGAAGAAGTGGAAGGCGGGCTCCATATGCGCAAGAAGGAGATGGGCCTTACGGCGCTGGTCCCCGGCCTTCCGGTCGAGGTCAAAGGATCCAACAATGCACAAAACCAACTCGTAGCCGACAGCGTCAAGTTTAAGGCTTCCGAACTAAAGAACGCGCAAGATATTCAGGCAGGCGTAGCTCCCGCCGAGGCACAGCTTCAGGCACAACAGCAGCAACTGCAACAGACCGAGCAGCAGATCCAGCAGCAGCAGGCGGCGATGCAGCAGCAACAGGCCCAGCTCACCGCCGAGCAGCAAAAGATCGCCGCCAACAAAGCCGCTATTGCGGACGCGAACAAACGCTTTGGTGAGCTCGGTGAATACAACATCCTGGGCGAAGTTACGGTTCTATTTGCGAACGGAAAAGTCGCCATTGAACCGCAGTACAAACCTCAGCTTGTCCAACTTGCGCAGAAGGCAAAGACCATCGACGCTTACGTGATCCAGGTGAAGGGGTATGCATCTTCGGTAGGATCTGCTGCGTTGAATCAGAAACTCAGCACCGAACGTGCCGACAACGTAACTGATTTTCTTGAACAGCAGGGCGGTATCCCACTGACCAACATTCTGGCTCCGGGAGCCATGGGCACCAGCAGACAGGTCGCACCCGACACGACGGCGGAAGGTCAGGCCGACAATCGGCGCGTAGTGGTTAGGATCTTGCAAAACAAAGGTATTGCTGGAAATTAAATCGGTAAATTAGCCGAGAGGGCTGGTCACTAACGGCCCCAAGGATTGGAGATCATGATGAAAGGTAGAAATGCATTTCTGTCGTTGATTCTTGCCGCGGCGTTGGGTTTGATCGCCTGTTCGGATACGGGTACGAAACCGGCCGCCAGTGGCCAGCCCGGTGTCGAAGAAGCAGTCAGCGCCGCGGTTGACGCTTACATCTACGGCTACCCGCTGGTCACAATGGACATGACCCGCAAGCAATTCACCAACGTAGCCGCGCCTGATGCGGCACACGCGCCCATGGGACAGATTCTCAAGTTCCGGACGTATCCGGCCGTCGACAACCATGCCGTCACTGCTCCGAACGCCGATACCTTATATACGAACGCCTGGCTCGATGTTTCCAAGGAGCCATGGATCCTCAGCGTTCCCGACATGGGAGATCGCTACTACCTGCTGCCGATGCTGGATGGATGGACGGAGGTTTTCCAGGTTCCGGGCAAACGCACTACTGGCGATAAGCCGCAGAAGTACGCCATCACGGGGCCAGGTTGGTCGGGCACGCTGCCCGCAGGGGTGACGGAATACAAGTCGCCCACTTCGATGGTGTGGCTCCTCGGTCGGATTTACTGCACGGGCACCCCTGCTGACTACGCTGCGGTGCACGCCCTGCAGGACAAGATCTCGCTTGTTCCATTGAGCTCCTATGGCAAGCCCTACACCCCTCCTGCGGGTCAGGTTGACCCCAACGTGGACATGAAGACTGCGATCCGCGACCAGGTTGATCACTTGGACGTCGTCGCCTACTTTACTTACCTGGCACAGTTGATGAAGGCCAATCCGCCATCGGCTGAAGATGCACCGATGGTGGCGAACATGGCCAAGATCGGGCTGGTACCCGGGCAGGATTTTGATCCCAGCAAGCTCGGGGCATTCGACAAAGAGGCGATCAAGGCGGTGCCAAAACTGGCTCAGGCCAAGGTTATGGAATTTGCCAAGAAAGTTGAGCCTGTAAACGGGTGGCTTGTCGTCACCAAGACGGGTCTCTACGGAACAGATTATCTGGATCGGGCGTTCATCACCGCCATCGGTCTTGGCGCCAACCGCCCACAGGACGCGATCTATCCTACCGGACAAAAGGACGGGAGCGGCGGCGACTTTGATGCCGCATCGAACAAGTATGTCATTCACTTCGATAAAGGCCAGATGCCACCCGTCGATGGCTTCTGGTCTATCACTATGTATGATGCGTCGTACTTCTTTGTACCCAACTCGCTCAACCGTTACACCCTTAGCCAGCGCAATAAGTTCGTGATGAACACAGACGGTTCAGTGGACTTGTATCTACAGGCCGACTCACCGGGCAAGGCGAAGGAAGCCAACTGGCTGCCCGCGCCAAAAGCGAAGTTCATTCCCATGATGCGGTTGTACTGGCCGAAAGAGACACCACCATCTATCATTGATGGGACTTGGAAACCACCTGCCGTACAAAAGGCGGGTAGCTAACGGGCATTACTGCTGGCCCGACGATCGACCGGCCGTGATCAGGGCCTTGCCGCGCACAGGTCTTGCAGGAGATTAGTAATCTCTGCGAAAGGGTGGGGGAGACTGCGATCACGTTAACCTCACCCATTGACCGCGGCCAAACGAATACCAGGCAACTCTCGCAGCGCATTCGCGGGATGCTAGGAGATGCAATGAGTTTCCGTAAAACGCTTCTCGTGATATGCACCGTTTTGTTGGAACTGATGTTCTGTCTGAGCGCAATTGCCCAGGGTCCGTCCGATGTGGCTGCGGTAACGCCGCCGACAACTGCAGACGCGAGCCCAACTCCGCCGACTCCCTTACCGCCCAATCCTCAGCCACAGACATCGACGTCGGCAGACGATAGCGACGGCTGGCGCGGTCAGATTGCGATTTATGGCTGGTTCCCAGGAATACACGGAACCGTTGGCGTGTTCGGACACGATGCCGGCATCCATGTCCCGTTTTCCGATGTCTTTCATACCCTCAAAGGGATCATTCCGATAGCAGTCGAGCTTGATAAGCGTCGCCTGGTCATTCCGGTTGATTTCTTCTGGGTGAAATTAGGTGACGACAGAGGCATACCCTTTAATGAGCTCGGTCAAACTTCGGTGAATATCCATTTGACTGAGTCGATCTTTACCCCGAAGATCGGGTACCGGCTGATTAACGCCGAGCACTTCAAGTTTGATGCGCTGGCCGGGATTCGTTACTGGTATGTAGGCCAGAATCTCACCGTTGAACCTGTGGGCGTGGGCCGCTCGCGGTCAGCCAGCTGGGTCGACGGTTTGGGCGGCGCCAGGGCCATACTACCCCTTAGCGAAAAGGCGTCCATCATGGTGTCGGGCGACGCCGGAGCAGGCGGAGCCAACCTTGATTACCAGGCTTTGGGTTTATTAACCTACAACCTCACTCCCAAGTGGAGCGCCTCGGTGGGCTGGCGTTATCTGTATGAGAACTACCGTCCCACCGATCACCTGTTCATCTTTAATACCGCCATGACTGGCTTGCTGGCAGGAGCCAGTTACAACTTCGGCGGCAAGCCCGCGATTCCCCCGACGGCCAGCTGCTCGGTTTCGCCAACAGAAGTCTATCCAGGCGATCCGGTGACCGCCAATCTCACTCCGCAGAACTTCAATCTCAAGCACACGCTGACTTTCCAATGGAGCAGCAGCGGCGCGAAGATCTCCGGCAACGGCTCAACGGGCAACGTGGATACGACTGGCCTCGCTCCTGGCAGTTATACAGTTACGGGAACAGCCACCGATCCGAAAGAGAAGAAGAACAATGTAGCAACTTGCACGGCGAACTTCGCGGTCAAGGCGAAGCCGATGAATCCGCCGCAGGTCAGCTGCTCGGTGAACCCGAGCACGGTGCAGGGTGGCAGCCCGTCGACGATTACGGCGACGGCCAGCAGCCCGGACAATGCGCAGATCACCGGATACTCGTATAGCTCGAGCGCCGGCCGGATCAGCGGCACTGGCACCACGGCCACCCTGGATACCGCAGGCGCCGCAGCTGGACCGATCACTGTAACCGTCACCGCGACGGATGCACGCAACTTGACTGGCACCGGCACTTGCACGGTGGGCGTCGAAGTACCGCCGCCGCCGCCGACTTGCAGCAAGGCCAACTCCATCCAGTTCCCGGATCTGAAGAGACCGTGGCGTGTGGATAACACTGCCAAGGCCATCCTGGACGACGTAGCTAGCCGTCTGAAGGCCGATCCGAACGCCAAGATCGTCATCGTGGGTTATGCGGATGGCGAGAAGGCGCCGATGGAAGGCACGGGCAAGAAGCGTCATCCGATGAACCTGGCAGCGCAGCGCGCAGTGAACGCGAAGGCCTACCTGGTACAGCAGCAGGGTATCGACCCGAGCCGCGTCGAGGTCCGTCAGGGCACCGGCCAGCAGAAGGTAGCCGATATCATCTGGGTACCGCAGGGAGCCGACGAGAACGCGTGTGCTGATCTGCAGAACACGACGCCGGTTGATGAGAGCGTGGTGAAGCCGAGCGAGAACGCCTATCCGAAAGCGGCGACGGCGCCTCGAGCACACCACGGGGCATCGGCTCCTGCTCAGTAACACGAATGCCGTTCGAAGGCCAACTGGAACGCCGGTTGGCCTTCTTTTTCATTGCGGATGTTCGGCATCGCATTCGATTACCGCCGTGGACTGGTCCTCTTGTCTACGACACCAGCTGGCGTAACATGGCCATTGCACAAGTTACCCGCTCCCGGAGCATCATTTACGATAGGACCATTTTTTCCCCTAACAACCAAATCGCAGCACGCCAAGCCGCATATCTTCAATCAATTAGGCCGTAATACGAAATTAAGTTGACCCGCTCTTCGATTGGCGGGATTATCCGTGCCGCGACAAGACAGACTAAAGAATCATACGTCGCGCGCGACCGGGAGAGGGTCGTGCAGGAGATCACTATGACCATGCGGCCAGACTTCACTTCTCCGATGCAGTTTGCCAGGTTCGCGCTCGTGATGCTTGGTGTGATAATTATGCTTGCACCAGCGCACGGACTAGCGCAGACCTTCACCATCCTCCACACCTTCACTGCCAACCGGGACGGGGGTTACCCCGAATCCGGCCTCACCATAGACCGCGCAGGAAATCTGTACGGGACCACCTATTACGGAGGCTACCCGTATTACGGCAACGTCTTCAAGATGACACATGTCGGGTCATCGTGGATCTTGTCGCCGCTGTACACCTTCGACGGCACTCATGGATCTTACCCGCAAGCCCGGGTCGTCTTTGGACCCGACGGCGCCCTTTACGGAACCGCAGCCTCAGGAGGCCAGGGCAATTGTTCTTATGAGGGATCAGGATGCGGCGTCGTGTTCAAGCTTCAGCCGCCGGCGACCGAATGCCGCAGCACGTTCTGTCCATGGACGCAGACCGTGATTCACTACTTTCAGGATGACCCGGACGGGGCGACTCCGGGATTCGGAGATGTCATCTTCGACCCACAAGGGCGGTTGTACGGCACGACGTGGCGCGGCGGTTCGGGCTATGAGCGCGGCGGCACCGTGTATCAACTCACGCCGCACAGCGGTTACTGGACTTCGTCGATTCTGCACAGCTTCGGCGATGACACTGGATCGTGGCCCTTGGGCGGGACCAGCTTCGATGCCAGCGGCAATCTGTATGGCACAACCTGGTTTGGGGGCACCGGGGATGGCGTGGTGTGGCAGATGATGCCCTCGGGGCCGGGCTGGCAGTACAACGTCATTCACCAGTTCGACGGTACCGATGGAAATGCCGCGAAAGCCGCGTTATTTCAGGACGCCGCGGGGAATTTTTACAGCACAACCGAGGGCGGCGGTAGCGCCGGCGTGGGAGTCGTCTTTCAGTTGACCTCGTCTGGCGGCGGCTGGAATTACAACGTGATTTACAACTTTATCGGCTCACAGTTCTATGACGGGCCGATCAGTCCGCTGATCAGCGATGCACAAGGCAACTTGTACGGCGACACCTTGGACGGCGGACTCTACGGAAATGGCTCGGTCTTTAAACTGACGCCTACCGACGGAGGATGGATCTATACCTCACTGCATGACTTCACTGGCAGCGGTCCGGACGGCGGTGGCATCTTCGGTCCGCTAGTAATGGATGCACAAGGAAACATTTATGGTACGTCGAATGGAGGCGGATCGGCCAACTGTGGCAATGGTTACGGCTGCGGTACCGTATGGGAGATCACTCCTTAGGCTGATCTGAGCCATTGCGGTCGATCAATCGCCATAGCACAAGTTACGTTGCTGGATTGCATCAAAGGCGGTGCATAATCGTAACTTGCGTTTGGCCTGATTACGACAGCTATTCTGCTGTACGCATTTGAATGGCCTGAAAATGAACGACGTTCTCACACAATGGCTCAACGGGTTACCGAGTCGGCAATCATGGACGTTGAAGCGGTCGCTGTCGGTAACTGGAAGACGCGAAAAGCACTGGCGCGGTAGGAAAGTCTTGGACAAAATATTTGGTAGCGCTACCGGGAATCGAACCCGGGTTTGAAGATTGAGAATCTTCCGTCCTAACCCCTAGACGATAGCGCCATGCAGGAAGACTTTTGCATTATAACAAATGCTCAGCAGTGGTCGCGGGTGCGAAGCCAGTGCGGCGAATGCTAGTTTTTGGAATCGATGAGGCAGTGCCTTGCATAGTCGGTGTTTACATCTCCGTTGGCTAAATGTCACGCCGTCGTACGACTCAGTTCCATCCCACGGCATGCTTTAGAGCACTTCACCCCGCTTGCTCAGTTCAAATACATCGTCCCCCAGACGATATGAAGACGACTGCCGATAGCATACTAATTTCCAACACGACAGCTTAGATGAATCGATTCACGGTTAATTTGGGAGCTTTTTTCAGGGGTTGACAACCTGGATTCCACGGAGCAGAATCTCAATCGAAGGCGAATAAAAAGCGAAAATACTGCTGGTCAACCCGATTGCCTCAGAGGTTCTTATGTCGTCCGTTGCTCTTATTCCTGCCACCAAGACTGTTCTTACAGCAAGTTCACCAGCTGCCTTGCGGGCGCGAATCGAGTCTTCGCTCGGCGAAGATCTTGCCTCCACGCTATTGCTGCGAGAGCCTGCGACCCCGCTCACTATTTCGACCGGGGTTCCAACTCTCGACGTTCTCACCGGAGGCCTACCGCGAGGGGCACTGAGTGAGATTTCTGGATCAGCTTCCTCTGGACGCACAGGCGTCATGCTTGCAGCGCTTGCCAACGCCACACAAAGAGAGGAGGCGTGTGCGTTGGTGGATGCGAACGACAGCTTTAATCCTGCTTCAGCTGCAGCGGCAGGAGTTAACCTGGAACGGCTTTTGTGGGTGCGCTGTTGCGAACAAATATCTGCGTTTAAGCGAGCGGCTGCCCCTATCTTTCAAAAGCCGGGGCCACCAGCAAGGGCCGGTTTTGCTTTTAGTTATGCACTGGAACAGGTACTGAAGGTGACCGATCTGCTGTTACAGGGGGGCGGTTTCGGCATGGTTGTGCTCGACATGGGCGATATTCCGGCGGGAAGTGTGCGGCGTATCCCGCTTACTTCCTGGTTCCGCTTCCGGCGTGTCATAGAGCCAACTACAACTGTGTTGTTGCTGATTGAGCAGGAGCCTTGTGCGAAAACCTGCGCATCGCTGGTATTGCGATTGCAGGCGGTTTCGATCTGTGCAGCTTCTTCGTCTAAACGCTGGTGCCAAAAAGAGCATGGCGCTGTCAGAACGGAAAATCCATTGGCTGGCACGGGTCCCGCCAAATTATTGCGAATGCAGTTTTCAGGAGCGGTCAAAGATAATAGTTCCCCAAAACCCCCGTCGCCCCACATTCCTGAGAACAATGTTGTTGGACATGCAGACCTATTGCAAGGAATGCGATCACGCGCCGAAGTGTTGCGATCTTGGCGACAACGCAAGCCACAGGCTGTCGACGCGCAATTCGAACTGCGGGCTGCACTGTAATCGCTATTCGGTCAATTCCAGAAAATACATCTTCGAGTCACTATGTTTGCTTGCATTTATGTTCCCGATTTTCCCGTGGAAGCGATCGTTCGTGCTGAACCGTTGCTGCGCGAGCAGGCAGTCGCCGTACTCGAAGGCAAGCCTCCGTTGACTCGCGTTATTTCAGTTAATGAAAAGGCACGCTCAATAGGCATGGAAATAGGCATGACCAAATTGCAAGCTGCAGTTTTTGCGGAGAGCGCAGCACCAAACAAAACACCGAATGCCAGGCTGCGGCATTCTTCCAACCATCTCTCCCCATCAAGATCGGCTACATTGCGACAGCGTTCGCCCGTGCAGGAGAGTTCGGCGCATCTTGCTTTGCTGGATGTTGCCCATGCCTTTACTCCGCGTGTGGAAGATACGTCAATCGATACTTTGTTGCTGGACCTTGCGGGCTTGGAGCGACTGCATGGCACAACGCGAAAAATGGGCGGTGATTTAGCTGAGCGTATTGCGGCAGTCGGTATGGAAGCAAACATCGCAATCGCTGCTAATCCGGATGCCGCGATGCACGCGGCTCGAGGTTTCAATGGTATTACGATTATTTCCCCCGGAAAAGAAGCACAGCGTTTGGGTGTTTTACCCGTGCAAGTGTTGCTAGACGCATTTGCCATTTCTTCACCAAGGAGCACTGGGAAATCTTCGGTTCGTGAGAGCGAAGCATCCGGCGAGCAAATGCTGGATACCTTGGAGCGGTGGGGTGTCCGAGACTTTCGAACATTGGGACTTCTGCCGGAACATGCATTGGCGTCCCGTCTGGGGGAAGCCGGGGTGAAGTTGCGACGTCTTGCGCTTGGGGAGGGGATACGAACGCTGGTTTTATGCGAACCAGCTCAGCAATTTGAAGAAGCGATGGAGCTGGACTGTGCGGTTGAAACGGTTGAGTCGTTGTCATTTATTTTGAATCGGCTTCTTGAACAGTTGTGCGCCCGGCTTGAAGTTAGAGCTCTTGCGGTCCAGGAGCTGCGTTTACGTTTGCAACTAGAACGACGTGTTGCGGACGAAGAGACTACGACTATGGAAGAGTTGGCGGGGGTGAAAATCTCCTCTCTCCCTCACAAAGCGGTGCGCTGCGCAGTACATGAACGCAACTTGCGATTGCCTGTTTCCATGCGGGATACAAAGATATTTCTTAAATTGCTGCAATTAGATTTGGCGGCAAATCCTCCAGGCTCTCCCGTCAGCAAAATCTGGATCATGGCTGAACCTGCACCACCGCGTTCCGCGCAGCGGGGTTTTTTTCTGCCCATCACTCCAGAAGCAGAGAAGTTGGAAATCACATTGGAGCGAATTAAGGCGATTTTAGGAGAGCATCGTGCCGGCATTGCCCGGTTGCTGGATAGCTATCGCCCAGAAGGTTTTCGGCTGGATCGATTTGTGGTAGCTGCTCCCGATAAGAAGAGTCTGACAATGTCAGGAGATGCTAACCCTCCGGCACTGGCTATAAGAATGATTCGTCCGCTATGCCGGCTTCGGGTTTACCTGGAAGATGGTCGGCCAATAAGCTTGTCGTTAGACACAAAGCAAAATAGTCGAGAAGAGCTGCAGGGAAAAGTGTTGTGGTCTGCCGGCCCGTGGCGTTCATCTGGTGATTGGTGGGGAGAAAATGCGAAGCCAGACGATTCGAACGTAGCTCCGGTTGGTCCGTGGGACCGGGAGGAATGGGATATTGCAATCCTCAGTCTGGGTACAAACGTTAGCGATGGGGAAAGGGGTAAGGTAGCGCTTTATCGCATTTATTGCGATTTGGCGACTGGTCAGTGGTTTGCCGATGCCAGCTATGACTGAGGTTCACGATGTATATCGAACTCCATGCCCGTTCTGCATTCAGCTTTCTCGAGGGCGCCTCGGTTCCCGAGGAACTTGCCGAAGTCTGTGCCCAGTACGGGATGCCGGCAATCGCCCTGCTTGATCGGGATGGAGTTTATGGCGCAGCCCGCTTTCACCTGGCAGCGCAGAAGTTAAAAATACGGGCGCATATTGGAGCAGAAATATCGGTACTGCTGAATGAACAAGATCAACCCGTGCCAGCGATTTCCCGGCTCCCTCTACTCTGTGTTTCGCGCAATGGCTATCAAAATCTGTGTCGCTTAATAACCCGGACGAAACTTCGAGCTCCCAAATATCCACAGCACACACCACAAAATAAGAGTCGTTACAAAGAAGATAAAAGTGTACTTCTAAATAATCAGGCAGTCGCATCTGCCGCCGATCTTGCCGAATATGCCGCCGGGCTGGTGTGTCTCACGGGCGGGGATGAGGGGCTATTGGCGCAGGCACTTAATCAGGGAGGAGCGGATGCCGGCCGCCAATTGCTCGAACAATTGATCTCGATTTTCGGTCACGAAAATGTCTATGTTGAACTTCAACGACACTACAATCGCTCGCAGGAAGTTCGTAATCAGGCAGCGATCGAACTTTCGCGCCGACTCAACCTGCCGCTGCTGGCAACCCAAGGTGCGCAGTATGCCAAGCGGGAGGAGCGGCAGATTCTGGATGTCTTCACCTGCATTCGAAATCATCGGACATTGGATACTGCAGGGCGTCTTCTGGCCCGCAACAGTGAGCGTTACCTCAAAACTCCTCGCGAGATGTTGCAGTTGTTCGCTGATTTGCCGGAAGCTACGGCAAACACAGTTGAGTTGTCTTCCCGGCTTGCGTTCACCCTGAACGATCTTGGATATGAGTTTCCCCGTTATCCCGTGGATACCGGAGAGACCATGGATACCTTCTTGCGAGCGCGCACCATGGACGGTGCCCGTGATCGATATGTACGTCCCGGTCAAGGAGAATTATGGCAACAGGCACAGCGGCAGATTGAACGCGAACTAGTGTTGATCGAGCGTCTGAAATTAGCGGGATATTTCCTTATTGTCTGGGATATTGTGCGCCACTGCCGTAGTAACGGAATTCTGGTGCAAGGGCGGGGTTCAGCAGCGAATAGTGCTGTCTGTTATTCGCTCGGCATCACGGCGGTCGATCCTGTTGGTATGGGACTGCTGTTTGAGCGCTTCCTTTCCGAAGAACGGGGCGAATGGCCCGACATAGACCTCGACCTTCCCAGTGGCGAGCAGCGGGAACGCGCCATTCAATATGTGTATCAGCGCTATGGAAAACTAGGCGCGGCCATGACCGCCAATGTCATTACTTATCGTGGGCGGTCGGCAGCGCGAGAAGTGGGCAAAGCCCTGAGTTTCGACGGTGAAACGTTGGACCGTCTTGCCAGTCTGGTGAGTTCATGGGAGTACAAGGACCCAGGGGACACGCTAGAACGGCAGTTCCGCGATGCCGGATTCGATCTTCGCCATCCGCGCATTCGAAAATTCTTCGAGCTTTGCCTGGCGGTGCAAGACCTGCCGCGTCATTTAGGGCAGCACTCAGGTGGAATGGTCATCTGCCAGGGACAATTAGATTCAATTGTGCCATTGGAACCTGCCACCATGCCCAACCGTGTTGTCGTGCAGTGGGACAAAGAAGATTGTGCCGACATGGGCATCGTTAAAGTCGACCTGCTGGGATTGGGCATGATGGCGGTGTTGGAAGATTCCATCACGCTAATCCGCGATCACTACGAAGAAGAGGTCGATTTAGCGAAACTGCCTGCCAACGATCCTACGGTCTACGGTACGTTACAAAAGGCTGACACCGTTGGCATGTTTCAGATCGAGAGCCGGGCTCAGATGTCTTGCCTGCCGCGGCTGCATCCCACGCACTTCTATGACATTGTGGTACAGGTTGCGATTATCCGTCCAGGACCGATTGTGGGACAGATGGTGAATCCATACTTGATGCGGCGCCAGGGCAGGCAGGCGATTGCTTATCCGCATCCCTCGCTTGAGCCAGTATTGGAGCGCACACTAGGCGTGCCGCTTTTTCAGGAGCAATTGCTGCGCATGGCCATGATCACCGCTGGATTCAGCGGCGGGGAAGCGGAAGAGTTGCGTCGTGCTTTTGGTTTCAAACGCAGCGAAAAACGGATGCGCGATATTGAGGTCAAGCTGCGCGAAGGGATGCAGCAAAACGGCATAGCTCCTGGGGCTCAGGAACAGATCATCCTCTCCATTACCTCTTTCGCGCTTTATGGGTTTCCGGAATCTCATGCCGCCAGCTTTGCTTTGATTGCGTATGCCAGCGCTTATCTCAAGTGTCACTATCTTGCCGCATTCACTGCTGCGCTGCTGAACAATCAGCCGATGGGGTTCTATCATCCTTCAACCATCGTTAAAGATGCTCAGCGACACGGCTTGCATGTGAAGCCGGTCGACATCACTTGTTCCGCTTGGCCGTGCACTCTTGAACTCGACGAAACTACCACAACGTCAGATACCAAACGACTGGCTTTGCGCATGGGTTTTCGGTATGCCAAAGGATTACGCGAAGATATAGCCAGGGCTATTCTGCGCGCACGTAGTGAGCGGCCGTTCGACTCCATTGCCGACCTCACGCATCGGGTTCCTGAATTGCGTCGTAACGAACTTGTGCTGCTGGCTTCGATTGGCGCGCTAAATTCGATCGGATGCGATGCGTCTCAAGATTCGTTAATACAGCGACCAGTCATTGATAAGCGGGCAAAGAAGCAGAAGCTGCATCGGCGTGACGCACTGTGGCAGGTCGAGCGAGCAGCGCGATTCGCTGGCCCCTTGCTGGATGGTATTCCGGAAGGAGACAGCGGGTCGCCACTGGCGCAGATGACACCGGAAGAGCGCCTGGTTGCTGATTTCCGCGGCACAGGACTTACGGTTGGTCCGCATCCGATGTCCTATCGCAGGCCAGATCTACGCCGTGCCCGGGTGCTGTCGGCGCAAGATCTGGGGCAGGTTCCCCATGGTCGTTACGTCCGCACTGCCGGTTGCGTCATCGCGCGTCAGCGACCAGGAACTGCGAAGGGTTTTGTGTTCCTCAGTTTGGAGGATGAGACCGGAATCAGTAATGCCATCATTTCGCCCGATGTACTGGAACAAAACCGGCTTGTGATTTTGGCAGAAAAATTCTTGCTGCTGGAAGGTGAATTGCAAAACCAGGAAGGTGTGATCTCAGTGCGCGTGGAACGGGTTATGCCGATGCGCGAGGCGTATCCCGTCGAAGCAGTCGACGTTACTGACGCCGACGTACGTTCGCACGATTTCCACTAAGGGCTTACTCCAAACTAAGCATTCACCTCAATGAAGTGTGTACGTCGCAACTGCGGTTCCACTTTGTGAGATCCCGGTCCCTAAAGCCATCGCCCGGACTGTCGCTGACCCGGGGAGCGAAAACGTGCATGGGCTTGAGCACGACGGCGATGAAGTTGTCGGGAAGCCATTCACTGCGTAATAAATTGTGACGCCTGCCGTGGTATCCGCGATAGTCACAGAAAGTGGTGCCGGGTAACTGCCTGATGCCGGGGAGAAAGTCGGGGTGGCGGCCGCGATGGTGTACACGCCCACGGTCGTACTGCTTTGTGAGATTCCGTTTCCTGCGGCCATTGCCCGAAGTGTGGTTGTAGTCGAAATCGTGAGCGTGCATGGACTAGCGCAGGAAGGCGACGACAGCGTTGGAAAGCCGCTTACCGCGTAGTAAATCAGTACACCGGGAGTCGTGTCGGTCATCGTTACTATTACCGGGCTGTAGTAGGTACCCGCCCCCGGTGAGAAGACCGGAGCAGCCGCCGCGATGGTATAAACCGAAACGGCTACATTGCTGTTCGTGTAGCCGCCGCCGGCTGCGATTGCCTTCAATGTGGTGCTCGTCGAGACCACCAGCGCACATGGATTCGTACATGAAGGCGACGAGGTAGTCGGAGTCAATCCGTTGGTCGTGTAATAGATCGTGGCGCCACTCGCCGCATCCGAGATGGTCACGTTCTGTGCGGCGTAATACGTTCCTGCTGCCGGCGAAAAAATCGGAGTTGGAGCCTGAATAAGATACGTACCGCTGGAAACGGTGCTCGTGAGATAACCGTAACCGGCCGAAATGGCTTTAATCGTGGTGTTCGCCGTGACTGAAATCGGTCCCGAATACTGGGTCGAACTGGTGGTTGGAGTCGAGCCGTCTGTCGTGTAATACATGGCCAGTCCCGCCGAGTTCGACAGACTTATCGACTGCGCCACACTGTAGGTTGAGGGCGGTGGAGAGAAGCTTGGAGCAGGCGCCGGGGGAAGCAAGATCGAATACGTCGCGAGAACACTGTTGCTGCGAGGAATTCCGGGATAAGTGGCCATCGCACGGAAAGTGGTCGCAACCTGGATAAAAATCGGAGCTGAATATACCGGCGAGCTGGTGGTCGGTAATGATCCGTCCATGGTGTAGTAAATGGTCGCGCCACTCTGCGTGTCTGTGATGCTCACGGTCTGAGGGGTGTGGTATGTGCCCGGCGTCGGGGAGAACGTAGGTGTTGGAACTCCCGGATCTGGAGGATGCATAACCGAAGCCCAATACGCCAATTGAGCCTTGGTGTAGGCGTGCGCGCCCGGCATTCCCGGAGGCAACGTCAAGTTGTAAGGGTTCGTGGTTCCATCGCCGCCCACATGACATTGACCACAGGCGAGATCGACATCCAGCCAAGCGGCCGGCGGGTAGCTAGTGTCGTTCAAGTCAGAATATTCGGTCGCTGTGCCCAGAGAAGTCATGTTCAGCGTGTACAACTGGTCGGGCGTTGGATATGTCCTGTAATTGGGGTCGGTATTGATCCTGAATAGGTGACTGGTTGCCCTTCCCAGGGCGGCCTGCATATGGCATGTGACACAGGAGCCCGGAATATCGGCAGGAGTGCCTGTTGGGAATGGCGTGCCGGGCCCCATCGGATGATTCACGGTCTGCAAAATTGTTTGGGACAACTGGTGGCAGGTATTGCAGGTATTCACAATCGGTTTGGACGCATTCACTGCTGCAACGGTGCTTTGATGCGGATCGTGACATCCGGTGCATCCGCTGTTCTTTGTTGGATCGTTTATGTTCTCGCTGAATTGACTGGAATATGTGCCGGAGATGGCGATGGAGAGGTCGGCAGAGTGCTGCGCATTCTGAATCAAAGTTCCCGTGAACCGTGCGTGAGGGCTGTTCAGAAATGATTGACCCGCTTCGTGCGCAACGTACGGTTTGTAAACCCACTGGTTTGTCGGGTTCTGAATACATGCTGCATACGCCGCCCCCGACAGATCGGAACAGTACCCGCGATCAGAGGTCGCGAGAGCGTTGGCGGGCTCAATGCTGCCTGGCTGATTCTGGCCGGCATTCGCCGCCACAATCGTTTCTCCGCGATGACACTCCATACACAGCGCGGTTGCAGCTTCGTTATTGACTACGGTCGCCTGCAGACCTCCATACGGGTGGGAGCCGAATCCCCAGGCGGCGACGTGGCAGCGTTCACATTGAATCCCGGTCAAATACCACGAGGAAGTACCGGTGGTTCCGGGTGCGACGTAGCCATCCGTCGGTAAACGTTTCAAAACTGCATCGGGGATGAAAGCCAAACGGCTGTTAGTGTTCGACGTGGGTTCGGGGCCCCAGGCGTCGAAGTTATATCCGGTGCCGTGGCATCGTCCGCAATCAAAGTTACCGTTGGGGTAGATCTCGCCAGTAAACCCGCTATCGAAAACCGTATTCAGATGAGTCGCAGCCGGGTTGATGCTGCCTCCGTAATTCATCCATCCTGCATAAATATAGAAAAGATTGCGAACGCCGCCAGCTTGTTGGGTCTGCGGGACAGGTGTGTACGGGGCCGGCGCGTGTGCATTGGGAAGGGTGTAATACGGAAACCTGCATTCCGGATCGATGGCGGGAAGTCCATTCAGCGCCGGCGTTCCGAGCGGATCGCACCAGCCGAGACTAATCAAGCCGTTCGTCCAGTCGTACCCGCTTCCTGATCCATAGTAGTCGTCTGTCGGCGAATATAACGCGAGGTCGGGACCGGCCCAGAGAGCACCTGGCGCCATCTTGCGAAGCGTGTTTTTGTGCGCCGTCTGTAAGTAAGGCATAGTGTCAGTGCCATAGTGGCAACTCAGACACTGATTCACATCGGAGTAATTAGTTGTCCAGTTGCCACTCCCGTTGTTGGACGCTCCATCGCCGTGATAAACCTGTCCGGTTCCGTTAGGTGTATACGTAAGATTGTCTACAGGCCTACATCCTTGGTTCAGATAACACTGAGCGTCTGCCCTCACGGGAAACAGTGCGATCAGGACTAACATCACGCCTGCATGGAACCATGGAAGTGTGGATTTCGCATTCATGCTGGACTCCGCGTTCTTAGCTGATATCTGCAACAGCGACGTGACCGCGACTTGGCTGACGCTTCAGCAACGGTTGATCCCTGAGGTTGGCTGAACCCTCACTATCAAAGGTCGCGAATACGTCCGCGAATCAAACAGCACGCTGTTGTCTGAACGACTTAGCTCCGACCGCCAGATCCGACCCGCGAATCGACTCTCTGCCGAAAATCGGGTTTTGAGCCGAGAGCCCAATGGCAGACGCTTTGTTGCCAGACACACGAATTGCTACCAGCTACGTCAGTAGCTGCAACGGTCGGCACTGCCTTGGCACGAGGGAAATCCGGGCAGCCTTTTACACGCTGGACCGGACGTCAAAGTACCGGTTGTTGCAAAATGCCCGCGTAAACGGAAACAAGAACCACCGAGCCTGTATAGCAGCAGAAAGAGGCCGCCATCAGTGATAGCAGTCACGTCTGGATGTGAGCGTGATTCAGCGTGGGAAGGTTAGGCAGTGACACCTCGACCTTGGGTATGACTCATCGTTAAATGGAACGGGAAATAGAACGGGGAAACCGCGGATAGGTTATGCCTGCGGATTTGCCGGCAAGTGAATCGAGAAAACTGACCCTGCGCCAGGCTGGCTGACGACCGACAAGGTTCCACCGTGCGCTTCGACAATGACTTTTGAGATGGCTAACCCCATGCCAGTTCCGTGAACCATGAGCCGGTGTTCGCGGCCGCGATAGAACTTGTCGAAGATTAGCGACTGCTCCATGCTGTCGATCCCGCTGCCGCGGTCGGCAACGTTGATGATTATCTCCCCGTCTTTGTGCTCAACCGATACTCGGATACCGCTGCCTTTCGGGGAATACTTCGAGGCGTTCTCTAGCAGATGAGTGATGACTTCAGCGATGCGCTCGAAGTCGAAAGATATGTCGGGAAGATTGTCTGGGATGTCGACTTCTGTTTCATGGTTTGCCAGCAGTACGTGTGCACTCTCCAGGGCCGCATCAACCACATCTTTCGGCTGATGCATTGCTTTTTCCAGCCGAACCATGTGCGCATCCAGCTGAGCCATCTCCGCAGCTTCGCCTACCAATCGGTTAAGACGGTCCGTTTCCTCATTGATGACCGACAGCAGATCACGTTGCTGGGCTGCATCGAGTACATTTTCTTCCTGAAGAGCCGTGACGCTGGCCTTGATACTCGTCAATGGGGTTCGAAACTCGTGCGTAACAGAATCCAGCAGAGCGGATCGCAGTTTCTCACTTTCCTGTGCCGCCCGTGTGTCTCCGAGCTCCTCGATTGCACGCGTGCGCTCGGCGGCCAGGCCGATCAGGCTTCCGATTGCTTCCAACGTTTCGCGGGAGAGCTTCTGGCCCACGACGGCCAACGCCCCAGCTGGCCTGACTCCGATGCGAAGTGGGACATACGACACCGAGTCGGTCTCACTGATCTCCCCGCGTGCATCGGCACGCAGCAACAGTTCGGTATCGAAGTTCAGGTCTGGATCGGAGCGGTAGATGGTGTCGCGTCCACTGACTACGAGGGCGGCGCCCTGTGCGCCAAAGGTTTGCGTGAGTTGGTTGGGTAGCCGGTTAAACAGATGCGCCGTGTTGTCGGACGTCAGAAGTTGCTGGCTGAGGGCGTAAAGCCGTTCAACCTCCAGACGGCGTTCTCTGGCAAGTTGGGCCTGCCGGCGCGCGCGTTCGGTTAAATTGCTGGCTACAACGGCGGTGATGAGAAAGGAGAAAAGGGCAATCCAGTTCTGAGGATCGGCAATTGTAAAGGTTCCAACCGGCGGCAAGAAAAAGAAGTTGAACAGCGCCGTAGCCGCAAATGCCGTAACCAGAGCGATGCGGAAGCCCCATGCCGAGGTAAACAGCACCAGCACGAGAAAGGTCAATGCGACGGTCGTCGGATTCACCGGAAAAAGCCTGCGATAAATCAGCGTGACAGCCGCCAGCACCACGGCAACGGCTGTGAATCGCGCAATCTCCGTTCTCACACTCATCCCGGTCGGCATTGTACTCTTTACGTGAAACTTATCTCCAACTGCATACAATTACGCTCATATGGCAAAGACTCCGGAGGAATGGCTAGAAGAAGTCGCTCCCGCCAAAACTCAGGGAGTCTTTAAGCTCTTCCTCGGCTATGCCCCGGGCGTCGGGAAGACCTACAGCATGCTCAGTGAAGCTGTTCGAAGGATCAGCCGAGGCGAGGATGTTGTCATCGGTGTGATCGAGACCCACGGTAGGAAGGCGGTCGTTCAGCTTGCTGAGAAAATCGAGGCCGTTCCTCGGCGGACCATCGAATATAAAGGCACCCGGTTCCAGGAGATGGACCTCGAAGCGATTCTTCGGCGCCGTCCCCAGGTAGTGCTGGTGGACGAGCTGGCGCACACAAATATTGAAGGCAGTCTTCATCGTAAGCGCTATGAAGATGTGATCGACCTGTTGGCCGCCAATATCGATGTTTTATCGACGATGAATGTCCAACACATCGAAAGTCTAGGACCCTCTGTAGCCCAGATAAGCGGCGTGCAGGTCCGCGAGACCGTTCCTGACTGGTTGATGCAGCGGGTCGATGAGATTGTGCTCGCGGATGTCACCCCGCAGGCGTTACAAAAGCGAATGAGCCGGGGCGATGTCTATCCGATCGAACGCGCTGAGCGTTCCTTAGCTCATTTTTTTAAGGCCGGCAATCTGATTGCCCTCCGCGAACTTGCGTTGCGGCAGGTGACACAGGTGGTAGATCGCAGCCTGGATGCCCACCTGGCCAAGGAGCAGTCCGAGACAACACCGGATGTGCGCGAGCGCATTGCCGTTTGCATCAGCTCTAATCCGGCCGCGCAATATCTGATCGCCCGGGCGTCACGCATGGCGCATGCCATCAAGGGAGAGTTATATGTCGTGTATGTGGACACGGGGCAGGACAGTCCGCCCCAGAATCAACGAACTTTGGCCGAGAATGTGCGCTTTGCAGAAAATCTCGGGGGAGTTGTCGTGCGCATGAAGGGCAAAGGCGTCGCTGAGGAAGTGGCGAAAGTTGTGCGCGAAAAACGAATTACCCAGGTCATCTTCGGTCGCTCCGCACAGAGCGGATGGAAAAAGTATCTCTACCTCACCGCAATTCAGCGCTTCCTTCGCGACGCTCCGCCGGTGGACGTGCACATCGTCACCCAAGAGGTGCGCTAGTGGATCATCCTCATATTCTGGTGGTGGATGACGAACCGCAGATCACGCGCGTGCTGCGTACTACTCTTGTCGCCAAGGGATACGAAATTCGCATCGCTAATGACGGTGAGATGGCGCTGGAGATCATGAAAGATTGGGTACCGAATCTGATCATTACGGATCTGACGATGCCCAATCTGGACGGTGTGCAGCTATGCAAACGGGTGCGGGCCATGTCGCAGGTTCCTATCATCGTCTTGTCAGTGCGTGGAGAGGAACGCAGTAAGATCGAAGCCCTTGACGCCGGTGCAGACGACTACATGACAAAGCCTTTCAGCATGGGCGAACTACAGGCCAGAGTTCGGGCAGCTCTTCGCCGGTCACCCAAGAGCGAATCTCGAGAATTTCTTGAACTCGGCGACTTTCAGATCGACCTCGCCAGCCGGCAAGTTAAGGTGCGGGATGCGGAAGTAAAGCTCACACCGAAGGAGTTCGACCTGCTGACATATCTCGCCGAGCACCCTCATCGCGTCGTAACTCACCGAACCCTTCTTGGCGCTGTCTGGGGAGATCTCAGTACTGACCAACCCGAGTATCTTCGCGTTTTCATTGGGCAGTTACGTAAAAAAATAGAGAAAAATCCTGCCGACCCGAAGTATCTACTCACCGACCGATGGGTTGGCTATCGTTTTGAGCCGGGTGACTAAGGGCAACGCTCTCAAGAGTTTCTCTGTATCTGGTTGCCACTTCCTCCGCTGTCTGCTTTCACTCACCTCTACATTCCCGAAGCGGACATTCAGATCTGCGACTTAGGAATTCCTTATGTACTCTTCATCCCCACTTTATGTCGATTTTCGTTCAATAGAAATTGGCATCAGAGGCGTCCGTAGTGAGGGCCTCAGCGCAATGAGTGGGATTTATGACAACTTTTCTCCTGATCGTCAGTGCGGTGAGCATCATTTTCTTCTTGGTTTTTCTAGTGGAATGTTCACGGCCACGCCGTGCCGTCTCAAGGCAGGTTCGCAAAGTCACAAAAGTGAATCCGAAAGCCGTAATGCAACCCGTGGAGTCATTTGCGGGACGGCGTTTCTTGATTCACTTGGAGCAACAGATGGCCGAGTTCATCTCGGCTCACGGTCGCACTGCCGCGGTCTTATTGGCTGCTCTAGTCCTTCTTCCGGGAGCGCTTCATGCGCAGTCGCAGGCTACTCCGTCTTCGGGAGAGCAGAGCAGTGAATCTGACCAGGGCATACCGCCAGCGGTGGCCAAGCAACTGGAGGCGATGCAGAAGCGTATCGACCAGTTGGAGCAGGAACTGAAGGATCGAAGCCCGCAGCCGCAACCTGTGGCAGACGGAATGACAACCGCTGCGCCGGCACACTCGGTGGTGGAGCAGGAGTCTGCTCCGTACGCCGAAAGTGCGCTGGCTCAACAGAAAAAGCCGGCAAAGCCCGAGCCATTCGCATTCGCTGACTTTACCTGGTTGAACGGCAACAGTCGTATCAAGGAAGTTCCGTTCGACACGAAATTCTTCACGCCGGAAATTCGTGCCGATGTGGACTACGTTTACGACTTCAATCATCCCCAAGATGACACGATAAGTGGATCGAGCGAGATATTCCGCTCCAGCGAATTTCAGGTGACGCAGCTTGGCGTCGGTGGAGATTTTCATTGGGACAATGTTCAAGCCAGGCTGATGACGCAGTTCGGCATGTACTCCACGACCACGCCTCGCAATGACGCCAGTCCGGCGCGCGGTCAATGGCAACTGGCGGATGCCTATCGGTACGTCTCTGAGGCGTATGCCGGCTATCACTTCAACGCGCTCGATGGCGTGAACGTACAGGCTGGCATCTTCATGTCGTATATAGGATTGTTCAGTTATTACAACTTCGACAACTGGGCCTATCAGCCGTCCTACGTTTCGTCGAACACTCCATGGTTCTTCAATGGCATGCGAGTGCAGATCTACCTCAACCAGCACCTGAAGATCGAGCCGTGGCTCATCAACGGCTGGCAGTCATATGGCCGCTTTAACAATCGTCCCGGCGTCGGCGGGCAGATTTTGTGGCGTCCCAATGGCTGGTTCTCATTCGTGGGCAATCAGTATGCGCTGGGCGAGGATGCGCTGGGAGTTCCTGGGCGTGTGCGCTACCACACCGACGACAGCATTCAGGTGAAGTATTACCAGAACCCCTCACGCCTCCTCGACATGGCGGCCCTTTCACTCACCGGTGATATGGGCTGCGAGCACGGTGGCGGAGTTAGTTGCGCCGGCGACTCGGCCAAGGGACCGAAGCAGAGCTTTCTGGGCTACATGCTTTACAACCGTCTCTGGTTTCACAAAGACCTCTACGCTCTGACGTTGGGTGGAGGACAGATCAACAACCCCGGGCGATACCTGGTTCTTCTGCCGCCAATTAATGGTGCGACTGCTGCGTCAGGCACCCCCTATTTCACCGAAAATCCTGGCGATCCATACAAGGCCTGGGATGTTTCGGCAACCGTTGACTACATGCCAAGCCAATACATCACCTTCCGCATGGAGTACAACCATCGCGCTGCGAACGTGCCTTATTTCTCCGGCCCAGGTGGAGTGACGCCTCCCGGGGGCAACACGGGAGCGCCCGGGTCGGCCGTGCCTGGTTGGGCTCCCGACCTGGTCAAGAGTGAAAACCGTATGACCGGCGCAATCATGGTGATGTTCTAAATGAGAGCCTGAAGCGCCACTGGGAGTTAGTCATGCAAGACATCTTATTCATCGCAATCACGATTGGTTTCTTTGCGCTGTCGCTGGGATACGTACATTTCTGCGATCGCATTAAGTGAGGAAGGTTATGCACACGGAATCGGCCATCATGCTCGCAATTTCAGCAGTGACGATGGCGTACCTCTTTTACGCGCTTTTGCGGCCGGAGAAGTTCTGAGATGACGATCAACGGGTGGCTGCAAATCGCGGTTTTTCTCGGCGTCGTTCTCCTGATCACAAAACCGATCGGCGTCTTCATGGCGCGCGTTTTCAATCGGGAGAAAACCTTTCTCGATCCAGTGCTCCGTCCTGTCGAACGACTTATCTATCGACTTTGCTTCGTAGATGAAAACCACGAGATGCGTTGGACCGAGTACGCCGGCGCCATGCTGCTGTTCAGTGTGGTGTCAATGTTGTTGCTATATCTGATGCTGCGCCTGCAAGCCTATCTTCCCCTGAATCCGCAGAAGTTTAGCGGAGTCATGCCCGAGCACCTGGCGTTTAATACTGCTGCGTCGTTTACCACCAACACCAACTGGCAGGCCTATTCGGGTGAGAGCACGATGAGCTACCTCACCCAGATGGCTGGATTGGCTTACCACAACTTCATATCGGCAGCCACCGGCATCGCTCTGGCCATTGCTTTTATCCGTGGTGTCGCGCGCCGGCAGATGAACACCATTGGGAACTTCTGGGTCGATATGGTCCGGAGTTGCCTGTGGGTGTTGCTCCCGGTCTGCATCATTGGTGCGTTGGTGCTTGTATCCCAGGGCGTGGTTCAGAACCTGAAGCCTTACGACTCAGCCACGCTGGTTCAATCTCAGCAAGTCCCGCATATCAATTCGGACGGTAAGCCTGCTGTCGATGCCAACGGCAAACCGGTAATGGACACAGTCAACACGCAAACCATCGCGCAGGGGCCGGTGGCGTCCCAGGAATTTATTAAGGAATTCGGTACAAACGGCGGCGGCTTCTTTAACGCAAATAGCTCACATCCGTTTGAGAATCCCACCCCGTTGTCCAATTTTCTGGAGTTAGTTTCGATTTTCGCGATCGGCTCCGGACTCACTTACACGTTAGGTCGCATGACTGGATCGCAGGCACACGGGTGGGCAGTCTGGGCCGCGATGGCGATCTTGTTCGCCGCCGGAGTTACCGTAGCCTACTCGGCCGAAG
Organism: uncultured Acidobacteriaceae bacterium; assembly: GCA_963834135.1. Classification (GTDB taxonomy): domain Bacteria; phylum Acidobacteriota; class Terriglobia; order Terriglobales; family Acidobacteriaceae; genus Bog-257. Next base: position 325,525 of record CAWIAN010000004.1, read on the forward strand.
CACGCGGCAATCCATTGTTTCCGGCGACAGTAAGCCAGCACGCCAGCGCGACACAGTCGGGCGGCAACATGGAAGGCAAGGAAGTTCGCTTTGGAATTGCGAACTCGGCGCTCTTCGCTACGGTCACTACGGACGCAAGCTGCGGCGCGATCAATAGCTGGCACGATTCGTTTACGCCGCTCGGAGGCATGGTGCCGCTGGTCAACATCATGCTGAGCGAAGTGATTTTCGGCGGAGTGGGTGCTGGGATGTACGGCATGCTGATTTACATCATTCTCGCCGTTTTCATAGCCGGACTCATGGTTGGCCGCACCCCGGAGTACCTGGGCAAAAAGATCGAAGCCTATGACGTGAAGATGGCGATGCTGGTTGCGCTGATCTTTCCGCTGATCATTCTAATGCTGGCTGGAATTTCGACTGTGCATGGCTTCGGAACGGCCGGCATTTCAAATCCTGGCCCGCATGGGCTCAGCCAGATCCTGTACGCCTTCGTATCCGGAGCAGGGAACAATGGCTCCGCGTTTGGCGGTCTAACGGTGAATACACCGTGGTACGACACCAGCCTTGGCTTTGACATGCTTCTGGGCCGATTCTTCATGATCATTCCAATGCTGGCCATCGCGGGCAATCTGGCGCAGAAGAAGTATGTTCCGCCGTCACTGGGGACATTTCCGGTCACGACGCCACTGTTCACCGCTCTGTTGATCGGCGTCATTCTCATTGTTGGCGCGCTGACTTTCTTCCCGGCCCTCAGCCTGGGGCCGATTCTTGAACATCTGCTGATGTCAGCAGGGAAGACCTTCTAGAGGAATTTCTGCAATGGTAAGCACGATAGAAACAGATGTGGTTTCGGAGTCGAAGATCTCGCGCGCCGCACACTCTCCCATGAAGCCTAAGAAGAACGCAATTTGGGAATGGAAGATCGTTGCGCGTGCCATCGTGGACTCGTTCATCAAGCTCGATCCCCGTCACATGATGGGCAATCCCGTCATGCTGGTAGTGGAGATTGGCAGCGTGATTACGACGGTGCTGCTGGTTCGTGGCGGCACAGCCTTTGCCTTCAACCTGCAGATCACATTGTGGCTGTGGTTCACCGTACTCTTCGCAAACTTCGCGGAAGCGATGGCCGAAGGCCGCGGTAAGGCCCAGGCCGACACGCTGCGCAAGGCCCGCTCAGAGACTGTGGCCAATGTTGAACGTGAGGGTGGACGAGTCGAAAAGATCCCAAGCTCCAATCTCCGCGCAGGTGACGTCGTGGTTGTTTCCGCCGGAGAATTCGTCCCTTCTGACGGTGAGATTATCGAAGGCGTTGCTTCGGTGGACGAATCGGCGATCACCGGAGAATCTGCGCCAGTGATTCGCGAGTCAGGCGGAGACCGTTCGGCTGTGACCGGCGGTACACGCGTCCTCTCCGATCAAATCCGCGTGAAGGTGACGTCGAATCCCGGTGAAACGTTTCTTGACCGCATGATTGCTCTGGTCGAAGGCGCGGAGCGGCAGAAAACTCCGAACGAGATCGCGCTGAATATCCTGCTCGCCGGGCTGACGATCATCTTCCTGCTGGCGGTCGTCACCTTACAGCCTTTCGCCATCTACTCAGGCTCGCCACAGACCGTGTTCGTACTGGTCTCGCTGCTCGTTTGCTTGATCCCGACGACTATCGGAGGATTGCTTTCCGCCATCGGCATCGCCGGCATGGATCGCCTGATTCAACATAATGTGCTGGCAATGTCAGGACGCGCGGTCGAAGCAGCCGGAGATGTCGACACGCTGCTGCTCGACAAGACTGGAACTATCACACTCGGCAATCGCCAGGCTTCTGAATTCATTCCAGCTCCGGGGGTGACAGATACGGAATTGGCTGACGCTGCCCAACTCTCTTCGCTGGCCGATGAAACGCCTGAGGGCCGCTCCATCGTCGTTCTCGCCAAAGAACGTTACGGGTTACGAGGTAGGGAACTAGCGGCGCAGCAGATGGAGTTTGTGCCCTTCACGGCGCAAACGCGCATGTCGGGCGTCAACATGAGCGGCGAGGAAATCCGAAAAGGCTCAGTCGACGCCATCACCAACTACCTTGCCGCGAATGGCAGCGCAATGCCACCCGCCGTACAAGCGAAGGTTGAGGAGATTGCGCACTCCGGCGGTACGCCCTTGGTGGTGGCCCAGAAAGATCGCGCCCTGGGTGTCATTCACCTGAAAGACATTGTGAAGGGCGGAATGCGCGAGCGCTTCGATCAGCTTCGTGCGATCGGCATTAAAACCGTCATGATCACCGGCGACAACCCGCTAACTGCTGCGGCTATTGCTCGCGAGGCAGGTGTCGACGACTTTCTCGCCCAGGCCACGCCGAAGGACAAGATGGACCTGATCCGACGCGAACAGGCGCAGGGGAAGCTAGTGGCGATGACGGGTGACGGCACCAACGACGCTCCCGCCCTGGCGCAAGCCGACGTGGGCGTTGCGATGAATACCGGAACGCAGGCCGCAAAGGAAGCGGGCAACATGGTCGACTTGGATTCCAACCCGACCAAGTTGATTGAAGTGGTCGCCATCGGCAAGCAATTGCTCATGACCCGTGGCTCGCTGACTACCTTTTCAATCGCCAACGACGTAGCCAAGTATTTCGCCATCATTCCGGCAATGTTTGCCGGCACCTTTCCGGTGCTCAACGCCCTCAACATCATGCACCTCAGAACGCCACAGTCGGCCATTCTGTCGGCCGTGATTTTCAACGCGGTGATCATCGTTGCACTGATTCCCCTTGCGCTTCGCGGCGTGAAATATCGGGCGATGGGCGCGGCCGCGCTGCTTCGCCGCAACCTCTGGATTTATGGCGTCGGAGGAATCATTGTTCCTTTCATCGGTATTAAGTTGATTGACATGCTGATCACTCGAGTTGGCTTGGCATAGCAGTATTTCGGGAGACATTGGATACAGGAACGAACATGAAGCAGAATCTGAAAATAGCAATCTTGATGACGCTAGTCACGACGGTATTGTTGGGAATCATCTATCCACTGATCGTCACGGGTCTGGCGCAAGTGATCTTCCATGACAAGGCCAACGGGCAACTCATCTCGCGCGACGGCGCCGTTATCGGGTCACGCATTATCGGACAGCCTTTCACCGGTCGGGACTACTTTCATCCGCGGCCCTCAGCCGCGGGAACCGGTTACGATGCGGCAAACTCTGGCGGCACGAACCTTGGCCCTACGAATAAAGTCTTGATCAATCGCGTGCAGCAAGATACAGCCACGCTTCAACAGCAAAACCCGAGTCAACGGGTACCGGTAGATCTGGTCACAACGTCAGCGTCGGGATTGGATCCGGACATCTCGATCGCGGCAGCTGATTTTCAGGTGCCACGTGTGGCGCGGGCGCGCGGCCTGACGGAAGCCCAAGTGCAGCAACTGGTTGGCGCTTACACCACCGGTCGCCAGTTAGGCTTTCTGGGCGAGCCCCGAGTCAATGTGCTGGAGTTGAACCTCGCATTGGACCAGTTAAAGGTACACTCAAGCGACCGTGGCGGACTCAACTAGCCGTACCGGCCCCGTTGTTTATGTGAGAAAAACAATGTAATCCCTTGTTTCTCAACGTGAAGGGAGGCACAATTACATAACATCTGTACTTAGCGCAATTCTGGCCAATCAACGATTTTGAGTGGAGCTTGTATGGGTTCTCCCTTTCGCTCTGCCTTGGCGAAGCTTGACGACAGCGTTCAGAACCTGGAATACCAGTTGGGCTGCCTGCGCGGAGGTTTGGATGTAACTGACGACCAACTCTGGCAGGCTCTCGACGACGCCAACCGAAGTACAGCCGCGCTGCGTGGCATGATTCTCGCGGAGCGTCCCGACGCTGACTGGAATGACCGCAGCTCCCTGGAAATCCTCATTCAACATCTGGAGTGGGATGCTCAAGCCAAACGCGATGAACAACGGCGCAAGAGGTTGTTCGACTTGGCGGGCGAATTAGATAGTGGAAGCATCAAACACCGCTTCGAAAGCCGCGTCTCAGCGCTGAATAGCCTGCGTCTACAGGCCGTTAGGGAATTGCGAATTGCCGGGACGCTGTACGAGCAGGAAAAGGAATTGCCGGGTCCGCCTGCCGGTGAATGGGTGCACTGGGCCTGTAACCTGCAAGAGGAGAACGACGCTTCAGCGTTCGCCGATCTGCGTAGGGATTTTCCCGCCCTCGAACGCTTTGCGGCCGAGATGGAGGAAAGTTACTGGGTTCCCGGGCAACGAGTGCACGAAGATGCGGCAGGGCCTTCTGTAACGCCAATGGAAGCGCCGCGCGGCGCTCAGCCCTCGAGTTCGACAATTGCTGCCCCCCCGTCCGAAGCGCCACCGCGGCGCCCCGGTCCTGTCCCTCCCTCAAACTACCGTGATAGCCAAACCCCATCATTGGGGCGCCCCGCAACCTTAGCCACGGAAGTTCCGGCTGCAGTTGCCACTACCGCCCCTGTTCTGGATAAGGTGGGTGAGCGAAGCAATGGGAACGGTAACGGTACTGTCGGAGAGTTGCACGCCAGTTCGACGGTAAAGATGTTGACAGTCCCCGCTTCAACGCCGGCGACAACTGAGCCGGCGGAGCAGCCAAGCAGCGAGCCGCCGACCGATGCGTTCACTGATGATGCAGCGAAGAACTTGCTGCCTAGTTTTGGAGCTGTCGCGCCAGCCAAACGACCGGTTGCGACTTGGATTGCGGCGGGCGTCATCGTCGTTTTGGGTGCGATTTTCGCGGGCACTTACTATTTCAATTCCGGCAGCAAATCGAGTGAGAGGGTCGCTCATGCTGCGGCTAATTCCGCTGGAAGCCCGGGTTCCGATAGCGCCGGCAGTGCTGGTGCGGGAACTGTGGGGCAGCAAGGTCTGACTGGCACGAATTCCGCATCTGGAGCCGCTCCGTCGGCCGCTGGAATTCAGCCGGTCGAGGGAGCGCAGCGCCAGATTCTCCTCAACATGGAGTCTTGCCGTCGCTCGACTCCGGATGGCATCGAATGCCAGGGCTATGTCACCAATCTGGGTAGTGAGGCCTCGCATATTACGTTAGGCGGGGTCGACGTCGTCGATGGCAAAGGCAATAGCTTTACCTTGAATAGCAGCGGCCAGTTCAATTTCTCCACTGGCCGCAGCCTGAGTATTGCGGCGGGATCTCGTGCAAAATATACGGTGAAGGTGCCCGACAAGGATCGAGACGCTCGAACTCTGACTGTGTATGTTGACGTCAACAATCCTCACGGCTTGGAGTTCACCTTCCGGAACGTTCCGATTGCCGAATAATGCCGTGGCAGGCAACTGCGGTTCGCTGCGCCTGAAGCACGGCAGTCGTAAACTCAGCTTCGTCCGACCGCTTGCACCTTTACCGCTTGCTCTTTGACCGCTTGCTCCTTCACCATCTCGCTGGCTAGACACTTGAAGGTGTTGGAGAGCTGTTCCTTGGCTTTTTCCAGCAGTACTAGTTTTTCGGCAGTCTGTTCACGTTCTGCATCCAGCAGCCCGTTCAGGTCAGTCAGGTTTGCTCTGAGTCCTTCATGTTCTTGAAGCATCTGGTCACGTTTGCTGAACAGCTCCGCTTTTTCCGCTTCAATGCGGTCGATAGACTTTTGCTGTTCTTCAATGTGACCTACGGACGCTTCCCATTTCTCGCGGAAGCCCGATAATTCCTTCTTCAGGCGCTCAATCTCGGTGGAGTCGTCCTTCTGCTTCTTTTCCAGCTCCGCCACGCGCGTAGCCTGTTCCCTCTTCAGGCTTTCAATCTTGGCGGAATCGTCCTTCTGTTTTTGCTCCAGTTCCGAAACTCGCTCAGCCTGTTCTGTCTTCAGGCGTTCAATCTCGGCAGAATCGTCTTTCTGCTTTTGTTCCAGCTCCGGCACCCGCGCAGCCTGTTCCGACAGCGTGGAAGTCCGCGTCGTTTCTTCTTCTAAGCGGGTCTGTAGAGACGAGATCTCCGCCTGCAAAGCAGAAGTCTTGGAGGTTTGTTCTTCGGACTGCTCCGGCGTGGCCGCTGGCTGACCCGATGCCTCCTGAAGTTTCGCGCACTTTTCTTCGGCTTGAGCCGACTTGTCCTCGAGCTGAGCACACTTATCTTCGAGAATCGAGCACCGTTCTTCCGTAGTTTTGAGCTGAAATTCGGTGGCGCTCAGCTTCGTCTGCAGCTCTTTCAGCTGTCCCTGATCCGTTGCTACCGGATGCGATTCTGCGGGCGTCAACTTGTTGAGGCCCATGGTCTCAACCCCGCTGCCGCCGGAGGTGTCTGTTATTAGTGCGCGAACCCGGGCGCCGAGTAGCATGTTCACCAAAACGGCGCCGCCAACTATGCCCATCAGTAGCGCGACCAACAGAGGAAGAATTCCCGCAAACCCTTGTTGCATACTGCCCCCTTCGGCCAGAAGGCCGTGCTGTACCTGCTTTAAGGCAAGGAGTTTTCGCTGTCAAGTTACGAAAGTAACCACAACACTGAAAGTCAATGAATGGGTAACCTAACTTGCAGGTCAGAGTGAGGATGACACCTGACAAATGAGCTGGCTGAGACTGGAATCCGGAGGGCCGGTGATGGTTGGTAAAGATGGTGAGCGCGGTAGGAATCGAACCTACAACCTACTGATTAAGAGTATGTGGAACGACAAATGAACAACTTACACCAGTTACGACTGGGCACAGTGAATTGCGACAAGGTGCGATGTTTTCAGTGGTTATCCTGAAAGATTTGCGATCGGTAGCAATGTGTCGGGGTTGCTGGTAGGCACAAAATTGGGCACAGCGGCCCTATTTCTAAAACAGCGGGAAATAGGGGGTCGGGAGGTCAAGTGGTTTGCCGCCACGGCCATAGTCCCCGACGCCGACTCGCAAATATCAGCGAGGGGCCTCGCCAATGGCGGTCAGAGAATTGTAGCTGCTATCGGGAACATTGGAGCACGGGTGGAACCCAAAAGGTTAACCGTTAATGTTCCCATTATCGTTCCCCCGGCAGACGGTAACTTTTCTCGCAGCTTTCTCGTTTCCCTTTTTCCTGAAGCTGAAATGCTCCACAGCAGCGCTGAGTATCATCACTGCTGCTTGTCGAGTGGCGTGAGGATGAAGGCAACGACCTGTTGATTCCTCTGTTTCCTGTACGCCGCTGGGGTTTGGCCACGTATACCGCTCGGTGAACCGCCCCGTGCTCAGTTGCACGATCACCTCATGTTTGGTTCTCGAACCCGTCTTGTTGTTGAAGGACTCAGAAAGGATGCCCTTTCGTCGTCAATCCGAATACTATCGCCGCCGTCGTTGTCTCCCTCGTACTTGGAGTGACCACTACTGGCTTCCTTTCGGCATGTGGCATCGCAAACCGGGCCAGCCGGAATGTATTTCCACTTCCCATATGTTCCCACTGACAAATTAAAACTCCACACCCCTTGCTTGTAATAGTCGAAAGCCGCCATGTCGGACTGGCTAAGAGTTCGGTTTGTGGTTTTCTTGCTGCCATCTGGTCTGGTCGGGTTCAACAAACCAAAGGTTGAAGAATACGTCTTCTTTCTCACGGAAGCACGTAAGGACGTGATCCTTTTGTGCAAAGTCCCCCATGAAGTCCCCCGCTGCAATTAGCTCCTGGAATGAATGACAGGCCAGTGCGGCGTCAGAATCGGGACAGGCATCCCTGCGCGCTTCCTCTCTTCTGTTAAGCCACCTGGCACAACGTACCTCGTCAGGGAAGTCCTGCTTAGCATTACACGCAGCGATTAGCCGCTGAACTTCGCTGCCGGGAGTTATGGGCACGTGTGCTTCTAGCCAGTAAGCGCCAAGAAACCCTCCTGCACCGCGTAAGAAAATCGTTTTCCTTTCCGCATATCCACCGACCAAGTCTTTCAAAAAGGTCCACTTTCCTCCTTTGTCAACGAACTCGTAATCCGCACCGACGGTTGGTGCGATGCAGGTTCGATCCTTTGGACTACATGTCAGGATGTAGGTGCCTTGGTCATTGGAAACCATGATGTCGTTAATCATGGAAGCTCTGGGGCCTAGATCTCTTTGGACCTGAGAATCGTAGTACGACACAGCATCTATGTGAACGAGAGTGCATGGAGGTTTGCCGCAGATCGGCTGGCTATCATTCGCATGCACCTGTTGCCCCGGGGCAGCGAATGCGGTCAGTGTGAGCAATATGAGCAAGCGTAGGGGCATTCTTTCCTCGCCTCCGTTTCAGTACTCGTTTCTTAACCGACAAGACCCCTCGGATTACGTCCCTGTCTCCGCGTCCGAACAATCCTGTCGCAACACTCGGACATTGGTCAACAACAATGTGACTCATTGGGTGTGTACGCATCGGCTGTCTGTCCCCAAGATGAAACCCGATGCCGCTCGATATACGAGTCCGCTTTGGTCGTAATCCGTAGAATTCGGGAGGAGCAGGGAATCAATCAGGAGGAGGCTGCTGAACGCTGTGGGCTACATCGCACCTATTACAGCGGCATTGAGCGGGGCGTGAGGAACGTTTCGCTTGTGAATATCGAGAGGGTCGGCAAAGGGCTGAAAACGAGTTTGCCGGACTTGTTCCGGCGTGTTTGAATATCGGCCATGCGATGGAATTGTCCGAAGTCCTGCACTCGTTGGCAAAGAAGAACAACTACGAAAAGCTGCGGATTCCGACTCAAGACGATTTAGGTTACTTCAAGCCTGTCCCCGACGACTGCCACGGCAATGCCGAACGTTGGGTCATCCAACATCCTCATCACAGGGTCATTCGAGGCTTCTTGGTGGCCAGTGACCACGTATTCATAAAGCATTCGGTTGTCGATACTGGGTCTTTCTTGCTAGACGTAATACAGCGCCCAAGCGGCCCGTCAAATCTGCTCAACTTCATCTGTCTTGGCGGTAGTGGGTCAGTTTGAAAATCCACAGGGTGTACGGGATATGGCGGGATAGCGCGGGATATGGCAGGATGGAGCCATGACAATTGGTAAGGGCAAACGGCCACGCGATCCTAACCAGCTCGCCAAGTGGATTGTAGACCAGAGCACGTCAGACGAGCCGGAATCGTCGCTAGAGGCTCCCACTGGTCAACCCCCGACAATCTCTCAGTACATGGCTGCAATCGGTCGTAAGGGTGGTCAGATCGGCGGCAAGCGCCGTCTCAAGACCATGACCCCCGCAGCGCGTAAGAAGGTCGCCAAGAAGGCTGCTAAGGCGCGGTGGGGGAAGCGCTAAATTCCAAGCAATGCTTCACATGAGCAGCGCACAATCTCGGCAATGTCTCCGCTCCTGGTGCTGCTTTGCTGCAAAAGTAATAATCGCCATCTTCCCCGATCTTGACCGCTATCGTTTCCTGATATGGTTTGGCGCTTGTCGAAACAAGCCGTATTGTTACTTCGCAGCGTTCAGGGTTGACCGAGCCTTGCAGCTTGTCTGCTGAATCTGGGCGTCCCAGAGTGAATTGATTCCCGACCGGAGCGAACACAAGAGTGATGCGGATTCTTCGGTTGGAGTTTACGTCATCGCAATGGCTCTTGTAGGTATCACAAACTGTCTGCCACAGGTCGGCAGCACCGTTCCTGCGCACCCCATCATCCCGTAAGACCTTTTCCGCTTTCACGCGCTCGCCAGCGGCCTTATCGTCCAACCGGGAGGCAACGCTGTTTGACCATTCATTCACGACGGTAGTAACCATAACCACAGCGTTGCACAGGTCGAGAAATCCGTCCAGTAATTCGGGGTCTAAATTTTCCTAAAGATGGAGACTTCTAACCAAAGGCGAGTGAGTTTTTGACCTTGCCTCCGTACTTCTTCGGGGACTACCCTTCTGCCTGTATCCCAATAGCATTACGGAGAAAGCCGAATGAAGTGGATAGCACTCGTTCTCTTCTGCTTCACTGCCTGTGCGCTGACCGCCCAAGATGACCTCGAAGCGGCTCGCAAGCAATTCCCGATCATGTTCCAGGTGGAAAAATCTAGCGTAGACAAGCCGGACGTTGACCCGCAAAAGTTGCTGCAAGCGAGCATGATGGGGATGGCTCCGCCAGTCTTTGGGTTTAGTGGAACGCTAAACGGAGAGCGCCATTGGCACTTCGGCTGTATGGCGGAGAATACCCGCTACGAGCAGAATCCATGCGTCGATATGCCGATAGGAACGCATCGCGCAAGATGGATTCACAACCGCGAACTGCTGCAAGTGATTGCTGATGCCGCAGACGGCAGCATTTCCATGCGTTACATTGACGTCACCATCGACAAGAAAAACCCGCCACCGCCCGACGACCCGGTTCAAAATATACCGGCACACCAGCCGACACTTACCGAGGCAAAAAACTCTTATCCTGAGCTGGTTCATGTTTACGGTGCTGTCTCACTCAGTTTTCAGGTGGGAGAACTGCCTGCGCGATAAATTGCAAGATCACAGCATTTAATCCCAACGTTGCTAATGTGGACGACGAGCTTCCCTCCCATCCCGATCAATCGCGGGACAGTCGAGATCCATGCGTCTGTTAACGGGCAGTTGAAGAGCCTGTCCTGCGATGCTAAATGGAAGTGGAGTAAGTGCTCCGTGGTAAGTCCAGGCTTCTACATTGCGCGATGGAAAGATGCGCAGCAATCGCAGATCATTCTGTTTGGGATACGAACCATAAGCCGGAAGAGATCGGATTTGCGGTGGGGAGTAAAATCTAAGCCACAAAACAGAGCGGGCCAAGCGTGTCAGCCCTCAGCCCAAGAATCTTGTGTCGCGCACACAAATGCTAATACTGAGGTGTGCAAAATGCAAGAAAATCATCCACTCCAAGCATCTGACCGCCACTCAAACAAAAGTAAGTTGCAACCATCTGCCAACAAAGACTTAAGGCGCAAACAACCTTAGATTCAACGTCATCTTTGATCGGATCGCCTGCTTCCCTAGGGTCTTCGTATCGAATCATGGCACCGTCCAAATTGAAATCGAGCGTTCCCGCATTGTCGCCTACGACCCACAACTCAACTGCCCCTCGTTAACAGTGGCGACATTCTTCCACACCTCTACGTCCATAAATGGCGAACGTAGTTTGAATTTGATAAGCGCACGCGATACGCCTCCGTTATCGAGCCTAGAACGACCGTACAATATACGCCGGGAGTCGTACAATATCCGCTAGCTACCCCTAAGCTGCTGAACAATCTCGTTAGTGTTCATCCGCTTATGTTATCCCTCGCTTGACTCAAGGCCAATAGATTAGGACTCTGACGAGTTACGAGCAGCTTTGCTGTGCTCAATGCGGTGCTGAAGGCTATGCAGGGCAATCTTATCATCGCAGGCGCTTCGGGCTGCAAGTCACCAGTGTTTGCAGAAGTCCAAAATCGAAGCACCAGGGCAGCGGATTGAAAGCATGGGACCTGAGAACATTAGGCAGACAAGGAAGCGCTCATTTGAGAAGCGCGTATTGCCCTCAAATCGTGCGTTCGAGCTTCGGAACCGACCATCGGGTGAATCCGCAACAGCAATTCGATCTGGCTGCAATACAGTGGCAAATCCATCTCGGTTACTCGTTCGAGGACCATTACGTCAGCTATCGTCCGGGGAAAACCCAGCCAATCGACGTAGCGCCGGCCTACGCCTGGTCGTCACCTCAGTGCCATTGACACTCAGTATGCCGAAGTCCGAGACTCGCATCCGCGTCATAACTGCGTGATGAGAGTCCTCGCTCCCGGCCCCTCATTTGCTTATATTTCATCCACTCTATGTCGCTAAGAGCCGGCACGGGGAGCCACATGACTTTTCGCCAATCGGATTCCTTCTAATCGCAGCTTTATCGATATGCTTCGGCACGTCCATAGCTGCTGCACAAACTATCGAAACAGATTTAGATTCTGACCTGCAACAAGGTCTCAAATCATTCGGACCGACACGGAAGCGATATTGATTCGGTTGACGTGACCACGACCAAGCTGACGGTACACATCCCCCTAATTTCTTATCCTCAACTTGGCAATTTGCATCTTTCCTACACGATTCGGTACGAAAGTCCAATTTTTACATGGACTTGCATTCCTGACCCGCCGAATCCTCCCTCCTGTTCCTATCAGCCACAAGCAACCAGAACTGGCGACAGCAAGATGCCTGTGGTGACACACAATGGTCTGCCCACCCTTCAAGAAAACGACATATACAATCCCCAAAACCCCAGCCAGTACATGTATACCTCGTGGAGCGTTTTGGAAAGTGATGGGAAAGCCATCACATGGGTGCGGTTTACGCCTCGTCAGGAAGAACCCAACAACTGCGAGACATCGATGGCACTGGTTATTACGCCAATGTAAGCAATTGGTCGCTACCGCTTCTTGATGATGGAAACGGGACTAAGATAGGAACGGGATCGCGACAGACGTTCATGGAAATACCATTAACTACAGCGGTACAACCATAATTGATTCCGTGCAGCGATCTATCCCTCCGGTTCCAACTCCGCCCTCGTCACCTTCAGGCGTTCTTAGCTATTGTTCCTCTGCAGCGAACTCCTCAAAAACGTGGACTGTACCGGGATATGGCGGCACGGTGTCCTATAAATTCTGCTGGATCGGTTCAGGCGCAAGCGCGATTCTCTCAGATATCGTCCTCCCCAATGACACTGCATGGAGGTTTGCCTACACGAGTTATTCAGACCAATGGTCAGCGGAAATGAGCTAACCGAAATAACTCTGCCCACAGGCGGCACGATAACCTATGGATATCAAACCATAGTCCCGGGTGGCTGTGGAAGCGCTCATCCAAGCGCCTTCCGGGGCGTCGTGACCCGCACCATTGACGACCGAAGCGGCAGCGGAGGACAGGAGTGGACGTACAGTTGGATCAACGGTAGCACGAGGGTTCTGACAATCACAGACCCAATGAACAACGTGTCTGTTCACACCAACAGCAACTTCGCATACACGAGCACACCGTATGTCTGCAATTGGAAAGAGACGAAGGTTCAGGAATACAATGGACAAAGCACTTTATTAAAGACCACTACGACGAATTACACGAACACCGCACCCGCATCAATCTTACCGACTCAGACAACCGTGACATGGGGCAACAATCAAACCTATCACAACACCACCAGTTACGATCTCCCTCTTTCTGACTATCGGTATTCAAACAAAAACGGCGGCCAGATCAATCAGATGCCCAATGGTTATGTAAATGCTAATCCATATCAGGTGATAGATTATGACTACACCGCCAGTCCATTGCGTACCACAACGACTCACTACCAGGCATTCGGGCCAAATGACACGTTTCCAAATGACACCTGTCAAAACAGCTATTGCAGTGCAAACCTCTTAAATCTTGTGTCCACTGTAGCTACCAGCGGGACTTCAAATTCTGCGACCACTACAAATATTTACGACGAGGGTGGTGGAATCCAGGGAAATCTAACGAGTATCGACCACCTCTTAAATGGAAATAATATCAAGACAGAAGGAAGGGCATATAACGCGAACGGAACCATAAGCATTCGCGCTGACGCATATGGCGCTCCCACTAATTACGCGTATGACTCGTCCGGCCTCTTTCTTTCCACCTCTACAAATGCGTTAAATCAGATTACCACCTATGAGTATGACGACAACACGGGATTACTCAATTGGGTAAAAGATGCGAACCCGAGCGGAAACGTCACTTCATACACATATGACAGCGTCAACCGAGTTACAGCCATCAATTACCCGGATCAAGGCTCTGTTTCATTTGATTATAACGATACCACTCCGAGTCCGAGCGTCATGATCACTCGTGCGATCACCGCCTCTCAGAATGAATCGCAGACTGCAATCGTGGATTGACTTGGCCGGTTAGTCCATACTCAACTCACCTCCGATCCTGACGGCACTGATTACGTTGACACGACGTATGACGGGGTGGGAAATAAGGCTTCAGTCAGCAATCCTTACCGAAGTACAGCCGATTCCACCTACGGACTCACTCATTTCGCCTACGACGGCCTCAGGCGGGTGACTCTTCAGACTCAGCCTGATAGTAGCACTATTAGTTATTCCTATACAGGTGCCTCAACGACGGTCACTGACGAGGCTGGCAAGGTGAAGCAAACTCAGACTGACGGTCTGGGTCGTTTAACATCGGTTCTCGAAGACCCCACAACGTTACAGTATGAGACGGATTACTCTTATGACTGTCTGGGTAATCTAACTCAGGCTGTCGAGAAGGGGCATTCCCACAATACTAATGACGGCTGGAGATACCGCCTTTTTACGTATGACAATATGTCTAGACTAATTACGTCGAGTAATCCTGAAATGGAACCCCGGCTAACAATTGGAATGGAACGATAACATACGGCTATGACAATAATAGCGTTCTAACGAGTAAACTAGATGCTCGTGGCATTAAGATTGTTTATGCCCCTGACCAACTGCATCGCATTTGGATGAAGTCCTACCAGAACGACCCTTTAGGAGATCAAACGACCTATTATTGCTATGATAACAACCAAGCTAACTGTGGCACTCAAAGTGTTAACAATGCGGCGGGCCGTCGTAGTGGAATGAAAGATGCGTCGGGAGTTACTTACTGGAGCTATGATCCGTGGGACGCCTTGAATGGAAAAACGAAACGATCGCCGGGTATAACCATAGTATTGTGTATCGTCACAATCTCGATGGCTCTTATAACAACGTCACCTATCCTGATGGTACCGTTGCGACTTATACTTACAACAATGCCGGTCGTCCGATTGCAGTGCAAGATACCGCAGGTGACGATTTGGCAAGCGGAAGTCATTATGCAGCCCCAGGCGAGCTAACGAGCGTGGTGTTAGGAAACTATGGCGGTTTCGGTGGTATAACAACTAGCAATCAGTATAACAATCGTCTCCAGCCGGCAGTTCTCTCGGCAACGGTTGCATCGAGTCCCGTTTTTGGACTGTCTTACTACTACGGAGCGGGCGCACATAATAATGCGGATGTCCAGATCATCACCGATACCGTTAACAATATACGGTCAGAAGCTTTTAGCTATGACTCGGTAAATCGTCTTGCTTCAGCTTATTCGTATTCGACGTTCGCCTGGGAAATACTTATGTTTATGATGATTGGGGCAATCTGTCGCAGAAGGCGAGCATGTCCGGCAAGACTCTCGGAGAGAGCTGGAACAATACTGCCGATCAATACAACCATCTCAATGGATGGGGTTATGATGGCACGGGAAATCTAAACGCAGGCGTGAATGGGAACGCGGTAAATATCTTCAATGGTGAGAATCAATGGATTCAACAAACACACTACAACGTAACTTACGGCTATGATGGAGATGGCCACCGTGTGGAGGCCAGCGGCGGAAGTTTAGGAACAAGACTATATTGGTATGACGAATCAGGAATGTTCTAAGCGAACTGGATCAGAACGGAGCGACAAAGAGCAATTACATATATCTCAATGGTCAGCGTATTGCACAAATTTCTGGTGGAATGACTAACTATTATCTTGTCGATCATCTAGGGATACCAGAAAGATCATTTACCAGGCGGGACATTGTGTTACGACGCGGACTTTTACCCTTGGGGTGATGACAGCAGGTTCATGTTAATAACTGCTTACAGAATTACAAGTTTACTGGCAAAGAGCGCGATCCGATATGGGCATCGTGTATTTCGGGGCGCGTTTCATCAAGACCCAATTGACGGTTTTATACTCCCGATTGGTCAGCCGATCCTGAACCCGTTCCATGTGAAGCTGGATCATCCACAGAGTTTGAATCTCGACACGTGGCGCATAACAACCCCGTATGCTATACCGACTTTAACGGGCACGGTGATGCGCCTGCGACAGCGGTGTTCGCGCAAGCTTTCAGAAACCTGTTTTCATAAAGACAGAGTCGGGTGCGGCTGCCAAGGTTAGCGGCTCATTAGGTGGAGTCAAAGTCGGAGGAGGTAGCGGAGTTACCACCGAGACTAAATACTATCCGTTCGGCGATAAGAAGACCGAGATTACCACGAAAAGTGAGAGTACAATAGAAGCTAAAATTGGCCCGGTTAAGGCTGAACTTAAAAACGCGGCTCCCTACGTTGATGGGGAAACTGGTAAGATGAGTAGCAGTGGCTTCTCTGAGACGTGGGTACGGCGGGAGAGCACACCAGTGGGCCTAAGGTGACTACGGACGGCGATATTTCACTGGCCGGTTTCAACGTCGGCCTGGGGCCGGTCGAAGGAGGTGCGGAAGTTGTGATTAACACTCCAGAGGCGGTTGAAACAATTAAGAGTGCTGGCCGAGCCCTCATGGAAGCAGTCGGAACCCTGTTGGGATTTGGAACAAATTCTGCTGGGGGCAATCCGACTCCGGGATGCAGATTCCAGCGCCGGCGGGAGTCAATAGCAATGAAGCAACTCAAACTGAGAAACCCATATTCGGCTTCGCCCAAGGTTTTGTGGCTTCTTGAGACAGCGTTTTATGTCGTTGTTGCCGGTTTTTGTTTGCAAGTGGCATTCCTGTTTCTGCCGACTGGAGAACAGTTCGCTCTGGGTGGCCAATCGAACCTGTCTTTAGTGGTTATTCTAATTTTCTGCGTAGCTTTCCTTATCTTCCTAGCCAACTGTATTTTGTGGGTGGGAATGCTTCTATTTGTCCTGAAATATGATGGCCGAAAAACCACCACAAAGGGACTGTCTGTGATAGTTGGGCGACAACTGTGGAGCTGCAATCTATTACTGGTTTGTATAGAGAGCATATCTTGCTCAGTTTCGTTTGTCACAAAGTTCCTGATTTCCTGTCTACGCTTGTGCTTTCGCATTGTGTATTTGACTTCGTTGCCCGATAGATAGTGTGCAGCCGGTACCCGCAATCGGGACGGCTTTTGTAGCCGTTCGGTGCAGTTCATTTTGCGTCATGAACGAAGGCACGACCTGTTG
>CAWIAN010000005.1:0-1124719 GCA_963834135.1 uncultured Acidobacteriaceae bacterium
GAGCATTCTGCTGAATGCCCCCGGCTCCTGGGCTGCTATTGACGGTGGATATTATGAACGGCTTCATTTCCAGGTTGACTAGGTGATTCAGTCCGATCCTCAGCGCCATCTTTCGTTGGAGGCAGCTTGCCAGACCCATGCCCGCCGAATCCCGAGGGCTTACAAACTGCCGACCTTTTCGCGGCAGCACTGCTAAGCTTATGTCGGCCATACGCCTTCGCAGCGGCAGCAGCTTTCACCGCATTTGCTTCTTTGGGGCCAGCTGTGAGCATATCCTGCAACCAGTCGTCTACATCTTCCTTCACAGTTTTAGAGGCAGCATTAAGGATGTCTTCGTCGGTCACGTTCGAGACACCATCGATGCTCAATCCCATATCGTCTATGCTATAGCTAAGAGAAGACGCTTTCTTGCCAAGGTTGCACTTTGTATGCACCAGAGCCGAACCGATCCTTTGGGTCCAGGAGTTTACCGTCCTGGTCAGTTCGTATGAGATCGGTCACTGTGGGGGGCTGGTGATTGCGACCAGCCAGTCATCCCGGAACGAGCGGCAGCTGAAATGTCTATGGCTCCAATGCCGCGATAAAGAGTCTTATCCCCAAGCTTCTTAGGGTCGTATTAGGAATAGGGCGCAATTGTACTTCTCGGCCAGTTTGCTGAGTGCGGACAGAATTGGTCGAGTCTCGTTAGCTCGATACATATCCACGTTCTGACCAAGGAAGCATTGGAAGGGGTCCACAACAATCAGCGCAGGTCGAGTTTCCTTCAACGCCTGCTCCAGGAGGGGAATCCTGTCTAACGTGATGCTGCTGTACACGTCCTCCTCGCCTTCCTAGTGGGTGACTACGCCTTCAGGAGCGATAAGCGTTTGATGTCGGCCCCCAGCCTTCCGAAATCGAGGTTTGATGGTATCCGCCGCGCCATCCTCGCCAATGAGCATAAGGACATTGCGTGCAGTCCAGTCCCAAGCGTGCTCTTGCCGGGAAAAGGGAGATGTCTACTGTTGTCAAATGTGCTGCGACCGCCAGAGAGAGGTAGGATTTACCGGAATCGGGGTCGCCTTCGAGAATCGTAATTTTCCCCACAGGAATAAACGGTTCCCACAGCCATTGCGTCGCTTCTTCTCCACGTCGGTAGCACTGGATTCGGGGCGGACCTCCGTTTTCGGTTTTGTATCGGTTTGTTTTTTCAGTTTTCTTTTGCTTTTCATGATTAACCTCCGCACTCGCCTTCACGGTATTTCCTTGCCCCAGAGGCACCCAAGGGTCACCCGAGGCTCTCTGGTCGCTCAAAAGGGCGTTTTTGTGCCCCTAGATTGAGTCTGTTTGACGCTACGAGCGTGAGCCATCCTGTTTTTCGCCCTTTCCAACGCTTCGGGCGAGAGCTTGCGCTGACTCTTGATGTTCGCAATCTTGATAGCAACCTTTGCCTGTTCACGGCGCGTTGGATCAAAGCTCAGGCTGCCTTCAGTCTCGCCGTCTTGTAACAACGTCATTCCCGACGCTACACACGTACGTTTGGCGTTGTTCCACTTAGCCGCTGTCCCCTCGTCAGACAGATACATCACAGCAAGCAGGGATTCATCCCATTGGTAGTTATGGCCGGTTCGACCCTCGATGATTGTGCTGCCATCGTCTTGGTCAATCTTCCAATTTAGTCTTTGTTTGCAGCCGAAGTCAGTTACTAGTGGTTGGGCTTTCATAGAGCCCCCACGACTGATTCGGCCAAGCCTTGGGGGATGATCAAGTTTGAGTTAATAAGGGTTTCACAGTCGGACTGACGGAAGAAGATTCTCCTCCCTAGCTTGACGTAGGGTATACGCCTCTTAAGGACCCAGGCCCGAATAGTGCTCTCCTTGAGGCGAAGCAGTTTTGCCGTTTCTTTCACATCTAGTAATTCCAATTCATTCATATTTCTCCTGTTTCGTTGGTAGTCGTCCCTCCCCTTGACTACAGAACCATCTTACTGTATATTTCGATATATGTCAAGATAACGATGTAACATCTTTAGGAGTGCGAATTGGCAGAATTAGCGAGGTTACGTGACCGCGACAAACGGATTTGGGAACTGGTTGTGAGATACGTGAATGCGAAGGAAGGTCCCGATGCGAAGGATTTCCTTATGCTGTTTAGGGAGTGTGTCCGTTGGATTGATCCCACTATCGGCAAGTTTGCGGACTCAATCCCCGCTGCATTCTGCAAGGAGATCGCGGAAGCTCGATGAAGGCGGAAAAACGGAGTCAGTTCTGGCCAGTGATTATCAGAACGATGTTAGGCGGGTACTCCAGTGGATCACGGGTCCGGAGCACGCGGGTTCAGACATGGCGACTCACGCGTTGAGTTTTCTCCGAAAGGGCATTGATGGGATCAAGCGGGTATTCGACGTTAACGAAATCTTCGATCCGGATCGCCGAAGCGCTGCTTTCTATGTCGAAACGCCCATTGAATTTCCGTTCATAGTGTCTCCTGTGTGCGTGTTTATTTGGAGGCAGCTGGAACGATACCGCGAAGGCGACGGGGAACTGAAAGAACTCGTGCCACTGGGCCGTTGCAAGAGATGTGGCAACTTCTTTCTAGCTGAACGGGTAAGAAGGAAGGCATTTTGCAGCGACAAGTGCCGATCAGGATTTCGTCAGGACCAAATGACGCCAGATCAAAAGGCAGAGCGTATGCGTAAATACCGGGCGGGCTTGAGGGAGATCCAAAGTAGGCGAACGCAGTCCGCAACAAAGAATAAGAAAGGAAAGTAAATGTCAATTTACAAACGTGGAGATGTCTATTGGTACAAGTTTATGTGGAAAGGCGAGCTTATCCGTGAATCTACAAAACAAGGCAATGACAAAGTGGCGCGACAGATGGAGGCGGCGCATCGAACCTCGCTAGCGAAAGGTGAGGTGGGCATCCGAGAAAAGAAGGTGATTCCCACTCTCAAGAATTTCTGTATTGACCGTGTTGAGCCATGGGCGAAGTCCACGTTTGAACACGCCTCCCCGAAAACGTGGCTCTGGTATCGATTCGGGATCGACTCGCTCAAGAAGTCCGTGACAGCTGGCAAACCAGAAGCTGGACGAGATCGGGCCTGAACTGGTCGCCGAATATGCCTCGGAGCGGCAGCGGGACGGATTACAGATTAGCTCAGTAAACAGCTGTTTGAGGGCCTTGCGTCGCGTTCTGAGGCTCGCAGTCGAGTGGGGCGTAATCGAGGCCTCACCCAAGGTCAAGTTCTTGAGCGGAGAGCATCGGCGCGAGCGCGTTATCACCCCCAAGGAAGAGGCCCAGTATCTCGCAAGTGCTTTGCCGCTCTTGCATGACGTTTCGGTTGTGCTCTTCGATACCGGGATGCGCCCAGAGGAATGCCACTGCCTGAGATGGGAAACATTAACTGGGATGGTGGACGCAACGGGGTGTTGCTCATTGCCAAAGGAAAGACAAAAGCAGCCAGACGCGTGCTGCCATTCAGCCCACGCGTTCGGCCGGTACTGGAAAATCGCTGGAAAGCCGCTGGAGAGCTAGGCGAGGGATGGGTTTGGCCCGCCGACACGAAAGACGGGCACATCAATCACGACAGCCTGAAACTGCAACACAAGAAGGCGTTGAAACTGGCGAAGGTCCGGCCTTTCGAGGTCTATTCAATCCGGCACACATTCCTCACCCGCTTGGGCGAAAGCGGTTGTGACGTGTGGACGCTGGCGCGTGTGGCGGGGCACTCCAATATCAGCATCTCGCAGCGGTACGTGCACCCGTCCGAGGATGCTGTGCTCAATGCGCTTTCGCGTTTGAGTGGGCACAATTTTGGGCACAGTGCGGAAAACGCTGAATTCTACGGATGCTAGAGAATTGCTGCTAAACGCCACCAATCAAGAGAGTTAGGTGGTGAGCGCGGTAGGAATCGAACCTACAACCTACTGATTAAGAGTCAGTTGCTCTGCCAATTGAGCTACGCGCCCGGTTTTGAGGAAACATTACAGAAGGGCAAAGTGATTATAACAAACACTGGTCGATTGCGATTGCCGTCTCTTCTCTAAGTGAAGAAATCTGGGAGCAGCGAGTCAAGAAATCTCGAAGCAGCGGCGGGTCCGCACAAGACATCTAGAGATCACTACTCGATCTGAATCAACTGGCCAGCGCCAACGGGACTCTGGGGATCGCGGATCGTTTGCGGCGCACGCCAGTGATCCATGTATGACACTTGGTGCACACACGATACCGTGCAGTTCGGCGCGCAGCCTTTTTCGGTAAGGAACTCCCGCTTAATGTCAGCTACGGAGTACTTCTCCAGAGGTATGCCCGGATGACCACGCTGCTGCGAGCAGTAATGCACCAAGCCGTCTTCGCAAATATAGAGGTAGCGCGCTCCGGCGCGGCATCGCCAGTCGTTCGGTTTGCCGTCGGCGATATTGTTCTGAAACCAGTTGAAGCGCGAATAGTGCCGCTTCGTCATGCTCTTCATTTCTAAGAAGACTTTGCGTTCTGTCTCGCCCAGCGGCCTCAGCTGTCCATCGCCGTCGTGAATGATGCCGATCGTCGACGTAAAGCCGAGCTGGACAGCGCGGCGTCCGACCACGAGCGCATCATGCGGATTGTGTATGCCGCCGCCAACCACTGAGTTAATGTTTACGTGAAACTCGGCGTGCTCGGCCAGCAATTGCAGCTTCTTGTCCAGCACCTTCAACGACTTCTTTGAAACGTCATCCGGCATGACGTTGTCGATACTGATCTGAAGATGATCGAGTCCGGCGCGATTGAGACGCTGGATCCGGTCTGCCGTCAATAAATATCCGTTGGTGATCATCCCAGAAATGATCGGGTGCGTACGGATGTGGGCGATGATGTCATCGAGGTCGGGATGCAGCAGCGGCTCGCCACCACTCAAAGTCACGGCTGCCGTCTTCAGGCGTGCAAGATGATCAATCCGGCCCTTCATCGCGTCGAGCGGGACCGGCTTAGAGAAATCGTCGTACTCGTTACAGTATTCGCAGGAAAGATTGCAGCGACGAATGGGGATGATGTGCGCAAGAATGGGGTGGTCGGTCGAGGCTACCCCCTTGGCGATCATCTTCAACTCTCGAATCCGGCGCTTGGAAGCGATCATGCGCCGGTGCAGCGATGGCGAGGATTTCTGCATACTAAGTCAGTCCTATTACAACACACCATACAAAGGTCCTGTGAAGCCGGCAGGGCCGTGTGGGGATTTTTAAGAGCTGAGTGGCGCTCTTAGGCAGCCGGACAGTTTTCTATTTTCAGCCTGTGTTGAGTTCGTCCTGGGCTCCGCGAACCACCGGGTCTGGTTTATAATCATTGATTCAGCACACACTCCTGGAGTTTCCAAAGCATGCTTCGATTTCTGCAAAAGCCCGGCCCTGTCAAGAAATACGTCTTGGGAGGCATTCTCGTTTTCGTCTCTCTGGCGATGAGCACGTACCTCATTCCCGGCGGCATTGGCGATTATTTCGGCGGCGGCTTGACCACCCAGGGCGTGATCGCCAAAGTTGGCGATCAGGAGATCAGCGTCCCTCAGGTGGCCCAACAGGCGCGAGCTATTGGAAAGCAACGCTTTCAGGGCAATGTCCCGCCAACCCTCATGCCTTATCTGATGCAGCAGGCCGCGCAAAGTATGATCACGAACAAGGCCATTGTTTTTGAGGCTGACCGCATGGGCTTGGCGGTTACGGACGACGAGCTCCGGGACTACTTGCATCAGGGGCAGTTTGGACAGCTGCTTTTCCCGAACGGAAACTTCATTGGCGAGCAGGCCTATGAGCAATTCATTCAGAGCCAGTTCAATCTGGGCGTGCAAGAGTTCGAACAGGAAGTGAAGGCCGACATCGCTCAGGAAAAGCTACTGGCGGCCATCGGCGGCGCCATCACTGTCACCGACAAGGAAGTTACTTCAGAGTTAAAGAAACAGGACACCAAGGTCAAATTTGACTACGCTGTCTTGACGCTTGACGACATTAAGAAGCAGATCAACCCGACCGACGCTGAACTCAAGGCTTTCTTCGACCAGAACAAGCAGCAATACGTAAATTCGATTCCTGAAAAGATTGAGGCGAAGTACATCCTGATCGATACCCGTCAGCTTGCCGACAACGTTTCGATCACTCCTGAAGAATTGCAGAAGTACTACGCCCAACATCAGGATGACTATCGGATCCCGGAAACAGTAACAGTCCGACACATTCTGATTAAGACACCGACAGCCGACGCCAACGGCAAAGTCGACCAGAAAGCCGTAGACGCGGCGAAGGCCAAAGCCGAAGATGTCCAAAACCAATTGAAGAATGGCGGCAACTTCGCAGATCTCGCGAAGAAATACTCCGACGATCCCGGCAGTGCAAAGGATGGTGGTCTGCTACCGCCTCTGACACGCGGCCGCACGGTTCCAGAATTTGAGCAGGCAGCGTTTAACACTCCCGTAGGCCAAACGACTGGAATCATTCGCACCAGCTACGGCTTCCACATCATCCACGTCGAGGCGAAACAGCAGGCGCGGTTGAAGCCGCTTGACGAAGTCAAAGTGGAGATCGAGCCGACTCTGAAGCAACAAAAAGCTGCCGCTCAGGCTCAGGCTGTCGCCAGCACAATCCAAACGCTGGCCCGGACCGAAGGGCTGGATAAGGCAGCCAAGGACAGAAATCTGAGCGTCACCTCCACTGGCTTAATATCGCAGACTGATCAGTTGCCTGGACTCGGCAGTGCGCCGGACTTCACAACCGCCCTATTCGGAGCCACCAAAGATGCTCCTCCGGCAACGGCTTCTACTCCCCAGGGCTACGCGGTGTATCAGGTGACTGCCATTCAGCCGCCGCAAACTCCGGCGTTCGACCAGATCAAGGCGAAGGTTGAGGAACAGTTCAAAGATCAGCGCGCTCAGGGAATGCTGGCTCAGAAGACCCAGGAGCTTTCTGACAGAGCCCATTCTGAGCACGACTTGGCCAAGGCGGCCAAAGATGTGGGCGCAACTGTGAAGACCAGCGATCTTGTCGACAAGAATTCGCAGGTGCCTGACATAGGGGCCATGAGCGGGAATGCTGCTGTCGTATTTGGGATGAAGCCCGGCGACATTAGCGGCGCCCTTCAAGGCGGGGCGAATGGGGCTAACGGTATCGTGCTGAAGGTAGTCGATGTACAGCAGCCCACTCCCGAACAAATGAAACAAGACTGGGACAAGGTCAAAGAAGCCCTCCTTCAACAGAAGCAGCAGGAGTACGAGCAGGTATACGTTGAGAACCTGCGCAATGCGTTAGAGAAGGAAGGTAAGATCAAAATCAACAAGAAGGAAATGGATCGCCTGGCCACACTTTCTGAGGGCTCCTAGCAGTGAATTACTAACTCGTTCCCCGGCCAGCAGACGGGCCTGCTGGCCATCGTCCTTTCCGGCTTAGCTCCGAGCCGCTTGAGTTCCATGCCTGCACGCTATTACCTATGATTTCCGAGCGCTCTTCCGGTATTCTGCTGCATCCCACCAGCTTGCCTTCACGTGGCGGCGTCGGAGATTTGGGGCCGGCCGCGTACACGTTTGTCGATTGGCTTACCGCCGCGAAGCAGACTTTGTGGCAGGTATTGCCCCTTCAACCGGTGGGCTGCGGCAACTCCCCATATTCCTGCACTTCTGCCTTTGCTGGAAATGTCCTGTTGGTTAGTCTGGAACGCCTCGCGAAGCTCGGATTGATCGAAATTGAAAGCATGGACACGGTTCCGAACGGCGATTCGCCTGTCGATTTCGAGAGTGTGCGCAAACATAAGCTCCCTCTGCTCCACAAAGCCGCTGCCACTTTTCTGAAGTCGGCTAGCGGAGAGCCTCGCGCGCAGTACGACGACTTTTGTCGCGAAAATGACTGGTGGCTGGAAGACTACGTTCTGTTCAGTGTGTTACGTGAACGCTTCAAAGACCAAGCGTGGAACACCTGGCCGGAGAGGATCGCACGTCGTGACCCAGATACCATTGCAGAGTTACGGCTAGAGCTAAAAAAGCAACTAGATGAGGAGCGATTTCTGCAGTTCGCGTTTTTTGAGCAATGGAATGCGTTGCGCTCCTATTGCGCCGAACGCGGTATCCGCATCATTGGTGACGTCTCAATCTTCGTGAGTTACGACAGCGCCGATGTCTGGACATACCCGGAGCTGTTCCGCCTCAAGAAAGACCTGTCGCCAGAAGTTGTGGCCGGCGTTCCTCCCGATGCTTTCAGCGAGACCGGACAGCGGTGGGGAAATCCGCTGTATGACTGGGATGCCCTGCGCGCTCGTGGGTACGACTGGTGGATTGGCCGCATGCGTTGGGCGATTGAGACCTGCGACATCGTTCGCATCGACCACTTCCGCGGCTTTGAAGCGTACTGGGAGATTCCAGCGGACGAGCCCACCGCCGTTCATGGGCATTGGGTGCAAGGTCCGAATGCGGGTTTGTTTCAGGCGTTGAAGAGCGGCTTAGGCAAGTTGCCCTTTATCGCCGAAGACCTGGGCTACATCACGCGCGCCGTACATGACCTTCGCAAGGCTCTGGACATTCCAGGCATGAAGATCCTGCAATTTGGCTTCGGCAACAAAGGCGCGCATATTTACCTGCCGCATAAGTACGAACGCGATTGCGTGGTGTACACCGGCACTCACGACAACGATACGGTCGTCGGGTGGTGGAACACGAGCGCTACGGATCAAGAGAAAGCTCTCGCATCCTCGTATCTTGGGATTGAAGAAGATGGTCCGCACTGGGCGTTTATCCGCGCCGCGCTCACTTCAGTTGCAAACCTGGCGATCATTCCGGTGCAGGATGTGCTCGGCCTCGACAGCACCGCGCGTATGAATACTCCGAGCGAGACCATCGGTAGCTGGAGTTGGCGCCTGGGTGCCGGCGCTCTGACTCCCGAGCTTTCGGCGAAGTTAGCCGAGCTGGTAGAGATTACCGATCGCGATCTGTGTGCAAAAGAGCCTTCAATCCAAGCTGAAGAGCGCGACGGGAAATCTGGCGAAGATTTCGCGGCATAGAATTGACTCGCCGACATCGAGGCGTTCGCCCGTGAAAATATTGTAGATAGTTCTGCCACTTAATTCCCGGGGCAGAACAAGCTCCGAGTCGCCCCAGACGGGGCCGAGCGGTGGCTCTTCTTTACCTTTCATCAGCGTGTACGTGAATCGCGGTACAACTGTGATGGCCGCGTGCTCTCCCAGGCGCCGGGCAAACGCTACAACGTGCTCTTCCTTTCCGCGGGTGATAGGAAGTGCCGTATATCCACCCTTCTGGAATAACTCACTCTGATCGCGGCGAAAATTAAGGAGGCGCGTCGTTACCCACAATTTGATTCGTCCGTCATGGCAATATTGAAGGAGGTTATGGCAATAATCCGAAAGGCCACCCACCGTTGTATCTGTCGCCATTTGTGCCAGCGATTGCTGTCGCACCTGGAAATCGACGGGCCGCCGATTATCAGGATCGACCAGGCTGAAGTCCCACGTCTCCTGCCCTTGATAAATGTCTGGCATCCCTGGACAGCTTAGTTTCAGCACTGTCTGGGCAAGCGAGTTCATGAGTCCGAAGTACATGACCGGCTGTATGAACTTCTGGATCGAATCCCAGAAGAGATTTGTCTTGCCACGTCGAGTCGGCGACAAGATCGCGTCCAGAAACGAGGTCATCGCGGCAACGTACTCCGGATTGGGATTGAGCCAGCTGACATTGACTTTTGCTTCGTGAACCGCCTTTTCCATGTACTGCTGAATGCGGCCGACAAACTCCCCGTGTTGCTCTTCGCTCGAAAAGAGGAATGGCCAGGCTCCCGCCAGAGTTTGATAGAGCAAATATTCTTCATTGTTGTCGGGTACGACTCGACCATCAGATAACTTTTGCTTGCGGGTCCGATTGATCCGACGCCACTTCATGACCTGTACCGCCCATGCTTTGGGCATCTCGGAAAGGACGTCGAGCCGCGCGCGCACATCCTCGCTGCGCTTCGTATCGTGGGTTGAAGTGCTCAGCATGGAGTGCGGCCAATTCACAGCGCGATCTTCGTTGCGGTGATGAAAATCGCTGAGCGAAATACCAAAATCAACCGGAGACCCGCCTACTTCATTGGCCGAAATGAACCGGGTATAGGCGTAGCAAGCAGTGTCCTCAAGTCCTTTGGCCATCACGGGGCCGGTGAGCTGTTGAAACTTCAGGGTGAAATAAAGCTTTCTACGATAGCCGTGAACACTGTCGTCCCCGTCGCTCCCTTCAAGCAGAAGAATCGTCTTGAGAAAGTCGAAAACTGCCGGCGCCACGAAGGACCCATTTTGCCGCTTTGCGCAATCAATGGCCTGCTGAATGTACAGGCGATCGCTGTCACTGATGTGGCCGCCTTCGTCGATATAAGTCCGGTAGACGGGGAAGCAGGCGATGGTTTCTCGAATCACCTCGCGCAGCACGCCCAGCGTGAAGTCGCGAGCATGCCGGTCGCGGTTTGAAATTTCGTTCAACCTGTGGGCAAGCACATTTACTTCGCTGGAGAGCGCACGTCGCATTACGAGTCTCTTGCTTTCGTAAATCAGTCGCGCAACGTGTGAAGTGCCACCGATCACGCGCTCGTACAATTTCGTAAAAAAGCGCTCATTGCGGTGATCGATGAAAAGATTGTTGACGGCCTCGGTGAAGTCATAGCCGACGGAACCATCGACGGGCCAGTTCCTGGGGAGATGCTCGCCGGCTTCCAGGATTTTCTCAACCAGCAGATACAGGGGCGCGGGTTGGTTTGCCTGTGTCTGTTGAGCAAAAGCGCTATGAATGCTCAATTCAATGCCGTCTGCTGCCAGCGGCGGAACCGGGTCGGCACCCTCACACTTGCTGGCTGCGCTGAGCCGCTGTAGCCGCATGATGTATTCGGAGGGATTGAGCAGTCCGTCAGGATGATCGAGCCGCAATCCGCTGATCAGGTCTTCGGCGATAAATTTTCGGATAAGCTTGTGAGTTTCAGAGAAGACTCTCGCGTTTTCCATCCGCAACCCGACCAGGTCATTGATGTCGAAAAACCTTCGGTAATTGATCTCCTCGCCGGAAACTCGCCAAAATGCCAGCCGATAGGCCTGTTTCTCGAGCAGTGCATGTAGCCCGTCAAAACTGTGGCTGTCGCCCTCAGTTCCGCTCAGCACCGAGGCCCGCTCGCCAAGATAGTTGCGCACTTCCGCCGACTCTGACGCAAGGCGCCGCAATCGCTCCAGTAACTTTGGAATATCGTCTTGCCGCCGACGCACCTGGTCGGGCCCCTCGACATTATTTGCCGGCAAGCGTGCAAATAGGTCTCTCAGCGTGCCCAACTCCACGAGAGCCAAACTTGTCGGCTGGTCAGATGGCCGATTCTCCGCCGAAGGCCCAAAAATCAGAGGGATGGTTTGCGGATCGATCGGAAGAATCTTGTCAAAATACTTGATCGAGAATCTGCCGTCCTCAAAGGTAAGCTTGATGTTTCCGCTCTCAAGGTCGTCGCCGTAAGGCTGTCCCAGGACGGGGATGAGAACTTTATTCCGCAGCTCGGGCTTCAGCGGCTCCCAATCGATATCGAAGAAGTCTGCATAGATCGATGTGCGGCCGTTCTGCAATACATCCTGCCACCATGGGTTATTCCCGTTGCCTACTCCCATGTGATTGGGAACGATGTCCAGTACAAGTCCCATACCGTGACGTTTGAGCTCTCCCACCAGCTGCCGGAATTCCTCCTCGGTACCGATTTCGGGATTCAGCTTACTGTGATCGATGATGTCGTATCCGTGCTGGCTTCCTGCGCGAGCCATCAGGATCGGCGAAGAGTACAGGTGAGTCACTCCAAGCCGGCGAAGGTACGGAACCAGCTTGCGTGCGTCTTCAAAGTGGAAGCGATTATTCAGCTGCAGCCGGTAGGTGGACAGAGGCGCGGTCTTCTCGGAGGAGATGCGCTTCAAGCAGGTGAACAACTCAGACGACTCGCCACTCCAAACGTTCGAAGTTGATTGCATGGCTTTAGGGGTTCGATGCTGGTACGGGCCTCGACTTAGATGCAAAACCAGCCTGCCACGCTGTTCGCTGGCCCTCGTCAGCGGCTCCCGGCCGGTCAGGCGTTTTGGTGTCCTTTACTTAATTCGAAGCGGCGGAGAAAATAGAAGATTGGCAAGCGCTCGCCCAATCGTCCTGTCAGAATATGAAAACACGGCGAGCATCGAGTTTCAACTTTAAGTAAGAGAGGACTCCTAAATGGCCGCAACTGGTGAACTGATTCGTATGATGAATTACGTCGATGATATCGCGGCGACGCTCCGTCGCATCAATGCCAGCCTTTACTTGATCACCCCTGACGAAAAACATCGTCTCGCCGAATACATGCGTAAGTCCGACCCGAACTTCATCGGAGTCATCGAGCAGTTGGAAAAGGGAGCATAGCCACGTGGCCGAGATTCGCACAGTAGCCGTCATCGGTGCCGGAATCATGGGACGCGGCATTGCGCACGCCGCCGCGTTGGGCGGTTATCGCACCATCCTTGAAGACATTTTGCCGACCACGCTGCGCAAGGCGGAAACGGAAATTCGCGCCAATCTTGATAAGGCGGTGGAACTCGGCAAAGTCACAAAGAACGATGCTGACGGGGCTTTCGAACGCTTGGAGTACGCAGCTTCCGTCGAGCAAGCGGCCCGTGAGGCCGATCTTGTGATCGAGGCGGTTCCGGAGGAGATGGAATCGAAGATCGAAATATTTACCCTCCTCGACAAAGTTTGCCGCCCGACGACAATTCTGGCTTCCAACACTTCATCGCTCAGCGTCACCGAGGTCGCGTCGGTTACTT
Organism: uncultured Acidobacteriaceae bacterium; assembly: GCA_963834135.1. Lineage (GTDB taxonomy): Bacteria > Acidobacteriota > Terriglobia > Terriglobales > Acidobacteriaceae > Bog-257. Next base: position 12,781 of record CAWIAN010000005.1, read on the forward strand.
ACCGCGCGCCCAAATGTGTCGGCATGCACTTCTTCAATCCCGTTCATAAGATGAAGCTACTGGAAATTGTCCGCGCCTTGGAAACTGATGACGAGACACTTGCTGCTGCCGTGGAAGTCGGCGCGCGCATGGGCAAAGAAGTAGTTGTGATCAAGGAAGCGCCTGGATTCATCACCAGCCGAATCAACGCGATGATCGGCAACGAGGCATTCTACATGTTGCAGGAAGGAGTGGCGTCAGCGCGGGACATTGATAAAGCGCTGAAGCTGGGCTTGAATCATCCCATGGGACCGTTCGAGATGATCGACCTGGTTGGTCTGGACACGCGCCTCCACATCCTTGAGTATCTGCACAAAAGCTTAGGCGAGAAGTTTCGTCCGGCTCCTCTGCTGGTGCAATATGTCAAAGCTGGCCGCCTGGGCCGCAAGGCTGGTCGTGGTGTTTATGAATACCCGGGTCAGGAACCAGGACGGGGAGAGTTGACGCCTCAGGCCAACGCTGGCCATTCTGAGATGGCAGTAAAGAAAGACGGACACTGAAAGACCGTATTCAAGCCGCGTCGACTGCGTCGGTTACAGCAGAAAGCGGAGTGCTAATGGATTCCAGCGACTGGCCTTCCGCCTTGACTCCAAGCCATGCCTCCACGCAGGCGGCGAAGATCAACAAAAGTGCGCAGGCTGTGTATCCCCACGCGACTTTAGTGGCCGAGCCTGTACCAATCAGCGCTCCGAACAACGCCGGTGCCCCCACTCCGCCGATCAGAGTGCCGATCGCGTAAAACAGGGAGATCGCCATCGCCCGAATCTCCAAGGGGAATATCTCGCTGACAGTGAGATAGGCCGAGCTGGCAGCGCAGGACGCGATGAAGAAAATGACTGTCCACGCAATCGTCTGCGTCGTCGCTGTGAGCAAGTTGTTTGCAAATAGCCAACCCGAGATGGCAAGTAGTATTCCTGAAAGCGCGTAAGTCAAAACAATCATGGGCTTGCGTCCCACTGTGTCGAACAACTTCCCAATCAACACCGGGCCCGCGACGTTTCCCAACGCGAATGGCAGCAGAAAGATCCCCACCCGCGGAGCCGGCACATTGTAAAACTTGATCAGCAGCAGAGCGTAAGTAAAGAAGATTGCGTTATAGAAGAACGCCTGGGCCACCATCAACGTCAGACTCAGGACCGAGCGCCGGCGATGCTTGTTCAGCATGGTGTCCCAGATCTCACGCCAGGGCGTGTGATGTCGGACCGTAATGATCAGCGGATTTCCTCGCGGTTCGGGCAGCTTGCCGGGAGTTTCACTGTCGACAATCTTTTCGACTTCGCGAACGATTTGCTCCGCCTCCGCGACGCGCCCATGAGTCATCAGCCAGCGAGGGCTTTCGGGAATAAAATGCCGGATGAAAATGATGATTACGCCGAGCAGCGCACCGAGGATAAATGTAAAGCGCCATCCAAGATTAGACGAAAACCACTTGCCGTTGAGCAGGATGATGGTTGCCCCGGCCCCGATGGCTGCGCCAATCCAGTAAGTCGCATTGATGACGAGATCGACATGGCCACGTACCCGGGCGGGTATCAGTTCATCGATGGCGGAGTTGATGGCCGAATATTCGCCGCCAATTCCCATCCCGGTGATCGCGCGAAAGATTGCGAAGCTCCAGAAGTTCCAGCTGAAGGCTGTCGCACAGGTGGCAAGCAAGTACACCAGCAGCGTGACGGTAAACAGCTTCTTGCGCCCCAGTCGGTCGGTCGCATAGCCAAATCCGATCGCACCGATAACCGCTCCAATAAGATAAAAGGTAGCCGTCGTTCCAACCTGCGCGTCCGAAATGTGCAGGCTGTCTTTGAGCACACCGCCGATCGCGCCCACCAGCGTGACTTCAAGTCCGTCGAGCACCCAGGTAATTCCCAGGCCGATGACGATCAGCCAGTGCCAGCGGCTCCAAGGCAGGCGATCGAGGCGCTCGGGGATGCAGGTCGTGATCTGCTCGGCCAAAAGGTCTCCAGCAATTTGAAATACAGGATGAAGAAGATGCCGGACTGCTGATCAGCTTTGCCTGTTCGTCGGAGAAATGCCGCGCTGCGCTTTCAATGAGTCAATCGAGAGAGGTCCGAAAACGTCTATCCGAGGCCCCTTGATCCGTTATGATCGCATCAGTATGACTTTGAATTTGCGGGTTTGTTCACGAGCCAGGCTTTCGCGGGACGCACGCTTCGATGGCAAATTCTTCATCGGTGTACGTACCAGTGGGGTGTACTGCCGGCCCATTTGCCCTGCGCGGACTGCCAAGGAGAGCAATGTCCGTTATTTTCCCAGCGCAGCCGCGGCGGCCGAGGCTGGGTTTCGCCCGTGTCTGCGTTGCCGGCCGGAGTGTTCTCCGGGGACGCCAGCATGGCTCGGCACGCCAAATACAGTCGCCCGTGCCTTACGCCTGATTGATGAGGGCGGACTGGAGGATGGCGGTGTTGAAACCCTGGCCGAACGGTTGGGCATCGGTTCGAGACATTTGCGGCGTCTCTTCCTCCGGCATCTGGGGGCGACCCCTAGCGCGGTCGCGAAGACACGGCGCCTCCACTTCGCGAAAAAGCTTATCGACGAAACGACGCTGCCAATGAGCCAGATCGCCCTGGCGTCTGGCTTCGGTTGCGTGCGCCGTTTCAACGCGACGATGCAGGAGACGTACCAACGCACACCCACGCAAATCCGCCGAACTGCCCATCGGACGCCGATGAAGGAGAAGAATCAGTATCTATTCCACCTTCGGTTTCGGCCACCTTATCACTGGACGGGGATGCTGTCGTTCTTAGCAGCCAGGGCGACGCCGGGAGTGGAGATTGTCGAGCAGGGAAGCTATCGCCGCTCCATCTCGCTCAATGGTGTTTGCGGATATTTTGAAATATCTCCCGGTACAGACGGTAGTTCGCTAATCGCACGCATTCAATTTCCCGATCCCCGATGGCTTTTCGTTATTGTTGAGCGCATCCGTGCGATGTTCGATCTCAATGCGGATTGGCTGGATATCGCACAAACGCTAAGAAGCGATCCGGTGCTGGCGAAATACATAGCAGCTGGTCCGGGCTTGCGGGTGCCGGGATCCTGGGACGGCTTCGAACTGGCAACCCGAGCAATTGTAGGCCAACAAATTACGGTGCTGGGCGCGACGACGTTGACCGGAAGAATCGCGAAACTGTTCGGACGGTCGTATCTCGCAGAGGGCCTGACGCACCTGTTCCCAACCGCTAAGGTGCTTGCGGAAGCTGATCTTACGCAGGCAGGTTTAACCAAATCCCGGGCAGCTACCGTACGGGCTTTGGCACGCGCCGTTTGCGATCAGAGAATCTGTTTCGGCGAAGCGTTGGACAGCCAGGATTTCTTAGCCAGGCTGCGCGAGATTTCGGGAATCGGGGCGTGGACGGCGCAGTACATTGCCATGCGAGCCCTTGGCGAACCGGATGCTTTTCCGGTTGGCGACATCGCCTTAGCTCGTGCCTTGCAACTGGCCGATGTCAGACAACTCGAAGCGCGGGCTGAAGTATGGCGGCCTTGGCGCGCCTATGCTGCGATGTATCTGTGGAGCGGCGGGAGTAAGAAGACTCTTGGAACAGCGAAACGACAAAATTCCATAAAAGGCAGAGGCACTGAGCAGAAGAAGCGTGCGATGCTGGCTTAATCGCCGGTGGCTACTCCTGTGCAGCCTCGACGTGCGCAATCGGGAGTCGTACTTCAAACTGCGTGCCTTTGCCGACTTCGCTTCGCACTCGTATCGTACCGCCATGCGACTCAACAATGCGTCGTGCCAGCGACAGTCCCAAGCCGGTGCCGTGGCCTTTCGTCGTGAAGAATGGCCGGAAGATGTTACTCAAATTCTCTGGCGAAATTCCCTTGCCCTCATCGGCGACAGTTATCAGAGCATTGTCATGATCCTGCCGCAGAGAAACGTGGATTACGCCTGGTTTGTCCATCGCCTGTATCGCATTCAGCAGCAAATTGAGGAGAACCTGGTTGATCTGATTTGGATCGTGATCGACTGGCGGGATCTTCTCATCGTTGTTTAGCTCAATCATGATTCGCTTCGTGATCGCCTGCTGACGCGCAAACATCACGGAGTGTTCAGCCGTTCTCGCTATGTCCTTCACTTGAAATTGAGGGGGCTTTGGACGAGCGGTTTCCAGCAGTTCAGTCAGGATGCGGTTGATCTGCATCGCTTCTTCTTTGGCGTCTTTAATAACTGCGCGAGCTGGGCTATCCGGAGGAAGATCACGACCCACGATTTCGATCACGCCGGCGATTCCAGCCAGCGGGTTGCGAATCTCGTGTGCTAATCCTGTAGCCAGTTCGCCCAGAGTGGCGAAGTGCTCGGCGCGTGACATCTGCGTCTGGTGTAAGTGTTGAATTTCCTCGCGGTTCGCCTTGAGCTGCGCAACCATGTCATTGAAATCGCGCCCGAGGTCGCCGATCTCGTCGTTGCGGTCCGCAAAGCTCACGGAGACCTCGAGATCACCTAAGCTGACGCGCGCGATCTTGTCCTGCAATTCGACCATGGGACGGCGCACGGAAACAGCAAAGACCACAATCACCGCTGCGCATATGACAATAGCCCCCGCAGTTGCAACCGTGATAACAATATGTCTCTCGCCGGCCGCGAGCGACAAGGACACCAGAATGAAAAGCAGAAGTCCGTTCAGCAACACCGCAGCAATGGGTAACATGGCCTTGAGTGCCCAGTTAATGTGGCGCTTACGAGCGACTGGTGTCGCCTCCGAGGCTGCCGTCGCCGGATTGCTAAAAGGCTCGCCATCAGGTATTCGAATTGTCGCCGAAGCACTCATCAATTCAACTTTTCTACGGTCATCCGTTTTATCCAGGGCTGAGCGAAACGGAGCTGATTCTTTGGGGCCTTCTTTGTCCTCAGATCCGCAACATCTCAGCCCTGATCCCTCATGCGTACGCGTGTAAGCCGGGAAGCAGATACGTGACGCCGAGGAAGGTGAAGATCACTACGCCAAATCCGAGGATGGCGAAGTAGGCGGCCCTGCGCCCGCGCCAGCCGCGTGTGATCCGCATATGTAAGTAGCCCGCGTAGACCAGCCAGGTAATGGCAGCCCAGGTTTCCTTCGGATCCCAGCTCCAATAGGAGCCCCAAGTCCGGTTCGCCCAATACGCGCCGGTTGCAATCATGAAGGTCAGTAGCGGGAAAGCGATGCAAATCGTCTTATAGGTGATGCGATCGAGTGTGTCATCCGACGGCAGTAGGCCTTCCAGGTCCGCCCGTCTCCAAAGCAACATCAGGTACAACAAGGAAGCAAAAATACCCGTCACCATGCCTCCGAGTAGAAAGGGGCTGGCGGCCAGGCTGGTCGGGAAGAGTCCATCCTGATCGGGTGACGGGTAACTGGCGTTGCGAACGCGGATGGCGAACGCTGCCAGGACGACAACTTGTAACAAGATACTTATGAAGAGAGCGCGGTTCGCGATGCCAAAAAACGAAGGGTCTTTCTTCCAGCGACCGACGAAGTAGAGAGCCAGAGGAGCGACTGCGGCAGCTGCTGAGATCAGGAACAGCCATCCCAGATCCGGTACGGTGACAAACAGGCGCATGCCCCTGCCCAGGAACATGTCAGATTTCGTGCTTGCATCCCATGCTGTGACGCTAAGTCCCCCCCGATCGAAACGAGTGACGACAATTGCGACATAAATCCCGCTCACCGCGGCGCTGGTCCAGGCGAGAAAACTCTCGTTCTGAAAACTATCTTGAATCAGGAACATCATCGCCAGGGCGAAGCTGACCGCGCAGGTCGCATACGCCAACATGGCGAGAGTGACGTGAACATGAAGCCACGTAGATTGCAATGCAGGGACGAGCGGTCTTACTTCTGAAGGTAGCAGTTGCATCAGGATGACGCAGACCACAGCGAGTGGCATGGTGATACTGCCGATGATCCGCACGCCGAACTTCTTCTCGGCAATCAACGTCAACAGGGCCACCGTCCACACAAAGCTCAGCAGCATCTCGTAGATACTGGCGAAGGGTGGGCGCCCCGAAAGATACCACCGATGCGCGACCGCAAGCGTATTAGCCAACAGGCCAATCGCGGTCGAGGTGGAGGCGAAGGCCACGTAACGCGTGGTGCCGGTAACCCCGAAACCCATATACAACGCACCGGCGCCTGCGTAGAAAATCAGAGCCACATAGAGAAGGTTGCTCTCGCTGAACAAGCTGCCGCCGGCCTTGGCTGCACCCAGCAATGCCAGGATCAGCAGAAATACCACGGATAGCCCTACCAGGATGAGCAGAGCATTGCCACCGGTGGTGGCGGGCTGCTCCATTCGTACGACTCGTGCCCGGGTTGCCATTTCTTTCCTCCGTAAACGGCGCCACATGCGCCGCATCGCCCAAGTTCTTACTTAACTCCGGCCAGAGTGAGCTCTGGCTTTTCTTTCTTCGCGAACGGTGGAATCACGTTCGCGCCTTCCAGCTCGGTTCGAACGTTCCCGACCAGTTCGTTGAACTTCTCTTCGAAGCGATCTCGATTCTTATTGGCCTGTCCGCCGATCCAGAGCACCAGGTTTCCCTGCGGATTCGTCACAGCGGCGATCCACACGCGCATGTGTACGAGGTAGAAGGCCACGAACAGCCCGAATCCCATCAACAGGACACCGCCCCAAACCAGCCACTGTCCGGGCTCGTGCGATACTTCCAACCCTGTGTAGTAGCCCATATCCATGTCGCGGAAATCGAACTTGTAGTTGGTGGAAGGGCCTTGGGCGGCGCTGTTGTACGCGGGGAATATCCATAGGGTGGCGGCCTCTTTGGCCGAAGCGGTCTTTACTTGCAGACGAAATGCCGGATTCACCGGATCATCGGAGCGTTTGAAGACTTGATTGTCACGCACGAAGAAGTCGGGAATATACTCGGCGAGGGTAACCGTTGTTCCGGAATCCAGTTGTACGGGCTGATCCAACGATAGCGTGATGTCCCGAGCGGGACTCGCGGGGGCCACAGCAAGTTTCGCAGTTGTCGGCGATCCGGAGATATCCGGCGTGACTGCGACCTTCAGTCCGTTGAGCTTCCCCGTACCTCCGAAGCTGGCCTGATAGAAACGCAGGCCATGATGCACGAGCGGATCGTTAACAACGATCTGCTTGGCCTCAATCTCGCGTCCGTCCTGCACCACCGCCAGATTCGACCACCAGCGCTTTGGTGAACCATCTGCGTAATTCTCCTGCCCCGCTCCGTTGCATTTCACCGAGAAGGGAAGCTGCTTCATGCCGCCGGCACGCAGCTCAATGGTGTTGCTGGTTTGCCCTTTCTGTAAGGCCATGTAGCCGCTGTAACCAAAGACCCCATCGATGATGCCGCCGGCGAAAATCAAAAGAAGGCTGGCATGGACGATGTATACCGCCATCACAGAGAAGCGATAGCGTTCGGAATATAAGGAAGGTTCGATCCTGTCGGCTATGCGTTCGACCGGCCAACCCGATTTCTTCAGCGCTCGTTCCGCCGCGTTTAAGCCGTCTTCGGTGTTACTGATCGGCAGTTCGATTTTCGTGGGGAGCGCTAGGCGAAAGTGTGAATCTGTTTTGCGGTATGGTCGCGCATAGAATCGCCACGCATTGGGGAATCGGTCAACCGAGATTACGATGATGCTCAAACTGACGAGACACATCAGAGCCAAGAACCACCAGGCGTGAAACACATCGGTGAGCGTCAACCGGTCAAGCCATCGCAGGGTCGCCGGTGAGTAAGCTCGGGCGAGCTTCTCGGGCTCCGTAACAGGCCGCTGCAGGACAAACGTGCCAAGCGCGGAGGCGATTACTACCAGAATCAGCAAAACGATGCCCGTTCGCAGATTGCCAAGTGCTTTGTGAATTCGTTTAGGAATGGACGAAAGGCTGAGCGCCATACGTGCGTGCTCCTTCCCTGAGCAAGTGACAAGTGCAACTTGCAAACCATACGTCGCAACGCACGTAAGCCAATGATTATTAAGCTCTTACTGAAGGCGGTTTACTCGGATAGCCAGGGTGAGAGTGAGTCATAGCACCCATGCGAGTGATGAAACCGCGCAACTTCCTGAGACTGTTGCTGGTTGTTTCAGTCTCCCGCGACGGATTACCCCTGTATCTGATTGACGGCTGGAGGCTTGGCCCATTCGAATGCCTGATCCGGCAACGGAGGCAGAATTGCACCAACTCCATAGATCGAGTCACCGTTGAACTCGGTGACCAGAGGCGGCCAGCTGGTTTTGGCAAAACGCCAGGGGTGAGTTTCGTTGCTCCAACCTATTCTCTACATTCTGGTGTTTCTGACTGGGCTCGTGGTGCTCAGGAAGGTCCGCTCGGTCGCGATACGCCAGGCGGCCCTCCTCGCCGGTAGTTACGTCGTCTACTTCACTTGGGGCCATTGGTTCCTGGCGGTACTACTGGCCTCGACCGTCTCGAACTACCTGGTTGGAGAGTGGGTGAGGCGCCGTCCCTATTGGCCCGCTCTCGCCAGTGGCATCGTGCTGAACCTGATTCTTCTCGCCACTTTTAAATATCTGCCACCAGTCGCGTTCGCCATGCCGTTCGCTTCGCTACAGCGTTTCGCGCACGTCGCGCTGCCGCTCGGAATGTCGTTTTGGACGTTCCAGGCTATGAGCTATTTGTTTGATCAATACCAAGGCGAAGAACTAACTCCCACATTTACAGAGTTCGCCCTGTACATGGCGTTCTTTCCGGTCGCTATATCGGGCCCGATCTGCCGCATGCCGGAGATGCTCCCGCAATTCCGTTCGGCCGAGAAGGTCCCGTGGCGGGAGATGGAGCGAGGCTTTCAGCGCATCGCCACCGGAATTCTCATGATGCAGTTGGCCAAGCTACTAGGACAGGGGATCCTGTCGGGCGACGGTATCAATAGCGGATTCGACACCCTAACACGCTGGAGCGGCCCGGATGTCTGGTGCCTGGCAATCGGCTATGGATTACAGCTCTTCTTCGATTTTGCCGGATATTCGCACATCGCCATCGGCGCGGCCCAGATGCTGGGCTTTATCGTCCCCGAGAATTTTGCTCATCCCTTCCAGTCGACCAGTCCATCGGTTTTTTGGACGCGTTGGCACATGTCTCTTTCGTTCTGGATCCGCGATTACGTTTTTCTTCCTCTAGCTGTCTTGCGGCGAGAGGTGTGGTGGCGAAATCTGGTGCTGGTCATCTCGATGGTCCTGTTCGGGGTGTGGCACAAGGCAAGTTTGCTGTTTGTGCTTTGGGGTTGCTATCACGGAGCGCTCCTGCTTCTACACAGGCAAGTGCAGCAATTGCAAAGACGATTCGATTGGGAGCCATCCACGCAAGTATGGGAAGGGCTCTCGTGGTTTTTCACACTCGGTCTAATCAGCCTCGGCTGGATTCTCTTTCGAGCCGTCAGCCTTACTCAAGCCAGGCAAATGTTTGGGGCGGTGCTTTCGCCGGCGAGCTACACTTCTCATTTCTTAAGTGGAAGTCTGTATCTTCTAGTGGCCGGTTTGATCGCCGGTTATGTTGTCGTGGTCATCGTGGCGAAGAAGCTCAGTCCGTATTCATCCGGGGAAGGACCGGCCTCCGTTCAAGTGAGTGGATTCGTCGCAGTATTGATCCAGAAACGCTGGTTCTGGCTTCCTCCGTTATATGCGTTGACCCTGCTTGTGGTGACCGTAGTGACGTTCACGCAAGGCACGAATGCAGCACAACTCGTGTACCGAAGGTTCTAGAGTTTGTCGAATTCCCAACGCGTGTAAACCGGAAGCTTCGCGTGATATTCCACGGAACGCTTACTGAATCTGGGCACCGTCAGGTGTGAATACCGGGAAGCCATCCCAGGGCTGCGAAAGTTTTAGCTCATCTACGGCGGCCTGGCGGTCGAAGTTGAAGAGAAAAAGCCCGTGGTTGTAGTGCAGGATGCGATCGTTTGGATTTTGCGTTATTGCCCACCGATATTCGGCCTCAGTCTCGTCGGGAGTTTCCGTCGACGGCTGAGCATCCTCCATCATCCGAAACATCTGTTCGGAATGGTTTACCTGGTTGGTGAAAGGAGGCCGCTGTAGGCGCTGTAGCATTTCGTTGGCGATGCGCGAATGATCATAGCCGGTGAATGCCAACAAACGGTCGCATTCTGCTTGCGAAGGGGCATCGTCCTGGGCCACCGGATGTCCTGCGAGATGGCCGGCGACCGATTGGAACATCGCGCGTGCGAGCAGGTAATTGCCAAGAGGCGTCAAGTGAACGTGCTCGTAAACAAGATCGCTCCCGACGACGCCATTTGTACTTTGTTGAGCCAAAAGCGCGGCGGCATCTACCAGACTGACACCAGGGAGTGAGGAGGCCACGGCCCGATTAATATCGTTGATCCGGCTGTCTGCACGAAAGCGCAGCGTATCGAGGTCGCGAGCACGTTCGAAGTGATGACTGGCGTCGGGATATTTGCCCATCATCCATAGATCACGGGCGATCCTAAATTCCAACTCCGCATATTGGTCGTCAATGGCCAGCGCGGCTGTATACAGCTTCACCGCCTGGTCGTAGGACCTGGTACCCTCCGCCTCCGAACCCTGTTGCACCAGGCTGGTCCACTTGGCCAAATCATCCCGACTGAGATCGGCACGATGCTGCGACGCGAACGGAGCACAATCCTTCAAGTTTGTTGCCACGGTGCTGACAATGACCTGAGCGCCGGAGTTGCGGGCCGCGATCACCGTATCACGCAGGTTCGCTTCGAAATTCGCGTACGTGTCTTTCATCAGAGGCGAGCTGGCCGGAACCTGCTTATCAAGAAACATCTCCATGCCGCCCCACTCTCGCTTTTGGGCACCGAGTTGAGTGAGCAGCTGGCCGATTCTCGTGGAGCGCAGAAAAATATTGGCCCGGATAACCGGCAAGCTCATAGCCGAGGACGTCAGAGCCGTTCCTGGACCGTAAGGACCCACTACCTCGTTGTTTCCCGAGTAGATGATGAAGACGTCCGGGCGCTGTTTAGCTAGCCCCTTTGCGATCGGCAGCAGGACGTGGGAGTTTATTGCCACGCTGCCGGTGTTAATCACCTCAAACGTCACCTGCGGAAATTGCTTCCGCAGCATCACTTCTAAATATCGGCTGAAAGCGTAGGCGGGATCCGGATCTCCCATAGCTGCGGACTCCCCAAGCACGAAGACACGGAATGTTCCTGCTGGCTTGGCCGCGGGAATGGCATAGGCCTCAGGCGTCTTAATCATGCCTGGCGGGAAAAATGGTGCAGGGAAGAAGAGGTTGTAGCAAGCGGCAGGCTGGCCATGGATGGTGCAGGGCTGCGTCAGGTCGGTGGAATATCCGATGTTGAATGCACGCAAGCCGATCTCGACAGCGACCAGCAGCAGCAGAGGTATCCCGACAGCTGACCCCACTCGCAGCACCCACCAACGCCATCCTCGATGCGCGCTTTCAGGAACGGCGTCCTGCCGGTCTTCAGCTGATCGAACCTGTTCGTTCTCCACTTCGGATTCGTGCATGTCGTCGAAGACGTATTTCTAGCTGTTTGGTCCTGCAGGCTTAGTGTCCGATTCGGCCTTATCCTGCTTCAACACCGGACCACGCGCGTCGTTAATCATCTGTTGCACCTGCGCTTTCTGCGGGAAGTCGGGATTTAGCTTGAGCAACTTTTCCCAGGAAGCAACAGCGCCGGGGACGTCGTGCTTTGCCTGCCAGCGGATCAGCCCGATGTTCATCAAAGCACCCGGATGTTTTGGGTTGTAGGTAAGAGCCTTGTCTAATTGGGCGAGGGCACCATCTACGTCCCCTTCGTAATACATGCACGCGGCCATGTCAGCACGAACATCCGCATTCTTCGGATCGGCCTGCAGCGATTGTTCAAAATACTGCTGTGCTTCCTTGAATTGGTGAGCACTGCGATACACCATGCCGACCTGATTCAAAAGTGTCGCATTAGTCGGTTCTGCTTTTAGCTTTGCCAGCAGAGGCTCGGCCTTCTTGTCGGCCATGCGCTTCATGTCTTCCATGCTAGGTACGCCATGAGGCATTCCGTTCGCTCCGCCAGGCACACTGCCGTTCGTGTTTGCCGCAGCCACCGGCGGTTGCGGCATTGTAGCCTCCGTGGGTACGGCCGCGGCCGGCGGCGACGATCCGCGCAGAAGATAGCCGACCGGGAGGCCAACGATCAGGCAGACAACTGCAAGCACGTAAGCCTGCATTGGTTTCCAGAGGGCCCGCGATTTTTCGGGTTGGTTGACTCCCTCTTCCATTGTTTGACACTCCTGTGAAGACTTGTGGCTCAAGCTGGCTGGCGCCGATATTGGCAGTCACCCCGGCGGCGCAGACGCTCAGGAGTATAGGAGCATGGGGATTGCCAAACACAGAACCCATCGCATTCTCTCTAAAGACCTTTGTGGCAGCTACTTAGCTGCCGCCATGGGACAGTAATTCCTACAATCGGGGCTCGAGAGCGCGTTTTTCGCCCCACTGTGCGCGTCTTTTAACGCCTGCGAGAGCCCGCCGCTCCATCGGCCCCGTTACTTTGCCGTGCATATTCAATCGTTTGCACAACAATTGATATGGAAGGGCAGGTGCTTTGATCAATGCCAGAGGGTGAGAGCAAGAGGGTGATTCAACATCGCCGTTTTCCGGGATTCGAAGCTTCGCAGACATTTTCAAGGAACCGGCTCTCCCCAAAAGCAGGTTCGTCATGGAAAGCAAGCTTTACAAATCTATCGTCGTCGGTGCCGGTCCAGCGGGTCTGACCGCGGCCTACGAGTTATCGAAGCAGAATCAACCTGTAGTCGTTCTCGAGGCAGATCCCGACTACGTCGGTGGCATCTCTCGTACCGTCAACTACAAGGGCTTCCACTTCGATATCGGAGGACATCGCTTCTTCTCGAAGTCGCGGGAGATTGAAGATCTTTGGACGGAAATTGGTGGTGACCTGATGCTGGATCGTCCTCGCTCATCGCGGATTTTCTATCGTGGAAAATTCTACAGCTATCCTCTGAAGGCTTTTGAAGCTTTGTCGAAACTGGGACTCTTCGAATCCGCGTGCTGCATGGCATCGTTTGCCAAGGCTAAGCTTCGGCCTACTCCAAATCCTAAGACATTTGAGAAGTGGGTCATCAATCAGTTTGGCGAGCGACTTTTCCGGATCTTCTTCAAAACTTATACGGAAAAGGTTTGGGGGATGAGCTGCGCTGAGATCTCGGCCGATTGGGCTGCCCAGCGTATCAAGGGACTTTCTCTCGGGTCCGCCATCAAGCATGCCTTGTTGCCGCAGCGAAAATCTGGAGATCGCAAGAACGTTGTCAAAACCTTGATCGACACCTTCCGCTATCCGCGTCAGGGTCCGGGCATGATGTGGGAACGTTGCGCCGAGAGGATTAGCGCACTGGGCGGTGAAGTGCTTCTCGGCCGCAGGGTGGTTGGCTGTTCTTTCAATAAGTCGACTCAGCACTGGACGGTCCAAGTGCGCAACGGCGCGGGAGAAATCGAGTCCTATGAAGCCGAACATCTCGTCTCGTCGATGCCAATCCGCGAGCTGGTGGCTCAAATTCAGCCTGAGCTTCCCGCAGCTGCGTTGCAGGCAGCGGAATCTCTGCGCTATCGCGACTTCCTGACCATCGGTCTCATCGTACGTGACAAAGATCGCTTCACGGATAATTGGATCTACATACACGATTCATCGGTAAAGGTTGGACGAGTACAAAACTACAAATCATGGTCACCGGAGATGGTACCCGACGACCGATTCTGCTGTTATGGACTCGAATACTTCTGCTTTGAGGGCGACGGCCTCTGGAATGCCAGTGAGGAAGAACTGCTTGCCTTGGCCAAGAAAGAGATCGCGCAAATCGGGCTGGCATCAGCGGACGATGTTGTGGACGGTTGTGTGATCCGTCAACGAAAGGCTTATCCAGTCTACGACGACGAGTACCAAACCCATGTCGTTACCATACGGCAGGCACTGGAAGAGAATTGCGCTAATCTACACCTGGTTGGGCGGAATGGTATGCACAAGTACAACAATCAGGACCACGCGATGATGACGGCTCTTCTAGCTGCGAAAAACATTATTGCGGGCCGTTCCGAATATGATGTTTGGGCTGTGAATCAGGACGCCGAATACCACGAAGCTGGCAGCGCTGGCGGCGACCTGGTCACCAACGATCGTCTGGTGCCTATCGTCAAGCAACAGGAAGCTTCGCTAGCGCGATGAATATCACGCCCAACTTCCGCTCTCCGGTGCGCTGCCAGGTTCGTAACGCGTGCGTCGATCGACTCAGGAGTCGCCGTTTGTGAGCGCTAGCCGGGAACTGCGCAATCTTCTCAGATTTCGGCCGCTCCAATTGGCGGCCCTAGTCGGGTTTCTGACCTTCATCGGCGGCTTCGCCTTCTACACCAAACTCTGCGTCATCGACAATGACATCTGGTGGCACCTCAAGGTCGGCGACTGGATTGTCGCTCACATGGCCGTGCCTCACACGGGTATCCTGTCTCGCACGGCTGCCAGCCGTCCTTGGGTGGCGTATAGCTGGGGCTACGAAGTGCTGATGTCCCTGGTTTATCGTTGGTATGGACTACTTGGCATCGGCCTGTATGGAACATTCTTGACGATCGCAGTGGCCTATGCCATTTACTGGATGCTGCGCCGGTTGTCGGGGCAGTTCTGGATTTCCTTGGTGCTAGCGGTGCTGACGAGTTGGGCATTCGTTTTCAACGGAATGCCACGTCCAGTCTTCTTTTCGATCGCTTTGTTTTGCGTTACGCTGCAACTGCTGTTGGACGCCAATCGTACCGGACAGATCGAGGGACTCTATTGGCTGCCGTTGATTTTCTTCATTTGGGCAAATCTGCACATCCAGTTCATTTATGGACTATTTCTGGTGGGGCTGCTCGTGGCTACCACCGTCGCTCAGAAGCTGACAAGCGCCCTGAACATTGCTCCCGACTTCTTACAGCCGTGTAGGTTGCCGGCATTGGCCCTCATTGTCCTGTTTGCAGCCTGTGTAGCGGCGACTCTGGTGGGCCCGAACTTTTATCATCCCTATGAAGCTGTCTATGATTACTCAAAGGCGAAATTTTCTTACAAGGTTATTATTGAACTGCAGCCGCTCAGCTTTCGAGGATCCAGCCACTACGTCCAGCTTTTGCTGACGGCCCTCGGCTTCTACGCGGTCGGATGGAAAAAGAAAATTGATCTTTTCAAGCTGTCGATGCTGACGATTTGCAGCCTGGTCGCTTATCGCACGATGAGGGATGCATGGTTCATCGCGATTCCGGCAGCAGCCTGCGTTGCCGACATCTTCTCCGCCGACGAAGAACGCGACCCAGGCGAAAGCTGGTTAGAAAATCTCGGAATCGCGGCGGTTGTAGCACTGCTCCTGGTCGTGGTATCCAGGGGGACCGACTTTACCCAGCGCGATCTCGATCGCGCGATCAGCTCAGCCTATCCGGTCAACGCGGTTAACTTTCTGCGGCGGAATCCGCAGCCCGGGCCCTTATATAACAACCTGGGCTGGGGTGGATTTCTGATGTGGTATATGCCTGATTATCCGGTGGCCATCGACGGTCGTAACGATCTTTACGGGGACCAACTCGACGAACTCTTCTACGCCTCCCAAAGCGCTGAATCCGGATACGCTACCGACCCTTACTTGAACGAGGCGGGCGTGGTTTTGCTAAGCGCAGACCTCCCGCTGGCCAAGATTCTAACCGCAGATTCCCGCTTCCAGCTCATTTACCAGGACCAATTAGCTGTGGTGTTTGGTCGTCGGTAGAGTGCACTCGGCGTAACACGAAGTAGACCTCGCGCTCAAAGACTGCCCGCTTGTATAAGTAGTACCCGTCAGAAAAGTGAACCAGCTCATAGCCGCGAGTAGTAAGTTGCGGGAGGCCGGTTTGCAGCATCAACTGTGGATCCTGGCTGTAAGCCACGATATATTCCGGCTGTACGCGCTCCAGCTCTTCGACATTGAGAGATGTTCCAGCCAACGGTGCGCCGTGGTGGAAATATGCCGTTGGCAAGTTGGCAAAGATATTGTGGTCAAAGTATGCTTGAACACCGACCACGCCAAATAGAAAGCCGAACATAGGCGTCCGATCCGCGCCTACTGATCGTAAATATCGCGCCGCGTCTTCCGCTCCACTGTAGGGATACAAGTATTCACGTTGGATGACCACGGCCGCGTCCCAAATGTTGACCGCACAGAACACGATGAGGAGCGCTGCCATACTTCGCAACCCCCACTTTTGCTGCGGTGTCGCCGAACGTTGCTCTTCTTCAGTGGGCCATGCGATCCAAAATGCGGTAATTGCCGCAACCGATGCCGTAGCGTGGTGATGCGCCGCTCCGTGGATTACCGAATAAACGGCAATCATCGAGCCGACCGGCAAAGCAAAGACGAGAAAGCGTCGGCGAGTAAAGCACCACAGGCCCGTCAGCAGCACAAAGAGTAACGATGGCACGAAGAAGTCCAGGAAGGCTCCCGACATAACAGTTGTGAACTTCGTGAAGGGGGAAGCGATATTCATCTGCTGCTTCGCTACCTCCGACAGTTGGGCCATCTGCTTCTTCACCATGAATTCTTCTATATCCGGGGTCGGCTTCAAAATAATAACTAGAAAGATGAATGCGCAAACCAAAATCCCCGCACAAATGAAGTAGCGCCTGCGGAGCCTCTCGTCGAAGTCAGACCAGGACCGTTTCGCCTCAAGCACATAAAGCAAGCCGAAGCATGCAGCCAGGATGGCGCCGTGCAGAATCAAGTTCGCCATCAATACCAGTACGAGTGTTACCCTTTCCGGACGGTGGACGTCTCGGAAGAAAATCGCCGCTGCGAAGCACAAAAGCGGCAACAGGTTATAAGGGCGCGCAATGACGGCATACTGGTAAATCAAGAAATACGTAAAGGCGAGCGGCCAACGTATGTACCAGGGAAAAGGCGCCTTAAAGAGTAGAACCGCCACACCCGCGATGGCAAATGCCGCTCCGATGTAGCTGATCGAGGCATAGCCGGCGTGAAACACATGCTGCGCAAGCCACAGGATCAAATGCCAAAGGCCGGGATGACCTTCGTAGCGTAACTCGTGAAAAAATAATGTCTTCAGATCGAGGTCGCGCGCAAGAAGCCAGGCCTGCGCTTCATCCGCCCATTTCTCGTGGTATCGGACGGTGAAAAGTACAACTCCGGAATAAGCCAGCAGCACGACGAAGTTGCCGATCTTCTCCCAGTTTTCTGGAGAACTGCTTAGCCCATCGGATCTCGGTAGAGCGCCCGTGTTCATGGCTCGTGCTCTTGTCGCACCAGCACCACGGCAATGTCGTCGGAGTAGACTACGGTAAATCCCGTTATCTTGGGAAGAGCCATTCCCATGAGGGAATTCTTCTCCAGTAGAATCGTGCGTGCATTGTTGAACGGTGCAAATGTTGAGTAATGTACCTCGGCATTCATCAGCTTCGCGTACTGCATATTGAATGCGGCGCCGTAGAGATCGGTGCGGCCGTCGATGGCTACCGGGTACTCGGGAAGATACCAGGCGAGAAAACCTCCCCATGGCAGCGTGTTGAATAAGGGCTGAGGGAGTTGGTGTTGGCGAATGTAGTCAGCCGCTCGAACAGGAAATGCACTGCCTATCTTTTCCACAAAGTCGACCCGTTTCCCAGGGCCGTAGTGGTGTCCGGCAATCGTCACGATTACCACCGCCAGAGCTAGCGCCGATCCGAATTGCCGCATGGCGACTCGGCTCGCTTGCTCGGAAGAAGTAGTTTCGGTAATGCTATTCGCGAGAACCGCGATCGCCACGACAATGACCAACCACGCGTCTCTCTGCGAGCGAAAAGCTAGCATTGCAAAGAAGGCTAGAAGACTAATCTGGAAGAAGTCACGGGATCGACGGATGCCCAGAGCCAGGAATGCCGTCATAACCAGTAGGAGCAATACGTAATCCTGAGGACTGCGAAATCGCAGAGACTGGTAATTCGGCAGGTAATTGTCCACACCGCTGGTTAGTTTAGAGAAGAACAAACTATAAGGCTTTCCCCCGTAAGGCGTGATCAGCGTCGCCAGCAGCGACGCGCCGGTGGCTGCTCCGATCTGCTTAAGCGATTGAACGGCGTATTCCCGCTCAATAAGTCTTGTAGGTGACCCTAAGCACTCGAGAACACAAGCCGCTAAGAAGAGAAACAACACAACAACGCCGTAGACAAACTGTACGTCCAGATTCGACCACAGCAAGAAAAGTAGAGGAAGCCAATATAAAAATCCGGAATTGTGTGTCGCGCGGTACCGCATCAGGACGATCAGCATACCCGCGAGCGCCAGAAGTGAGCAGTAGATAGGCAAAGGCTGCAGGCCAAGCAATAAATACTGCGCGATGATGGTTAGCGCTGCTGCGGTCCAGAAGCGTCCTCGTAACCCGCCTGCCAACAGGAAAACCATCCCTCCCAATAACAGCTTGAGGCAAATGGCCGTCAAAAGCACGACGCGAAGCCCAATGAGCTGATATCCTGCGGCGATCGCGACATCGTAGAGCCATGAAGATGCTAACCAGGGCGACGTCGCCGATTGTGAGTACAATCCGCTGTGCGGTACGGCGTGGGTTTGCAGAATGCCGAGGCCGACGCGTAGATGCCACCAGAAATCGCCGTTTGTAATGCTCGTCAGGCAGCTCTGATGAACAGCTTCATAAACGGCGCCAAATGTCAGCGTGGCTGTGAGCGCCGCAATCCGCAATATGTCGGCGCTGGTAAGCTGCGGTCGCAAGGACTACTTCCTTTTGGCGCCTCTAGGGCTGCCCATCATGGAATTGGTGATTGTTCCATCCGGATTGTGAGCGACTTGGTGGCAGGTTAGAACGCAGGTATTACCGGCGCGGCTATAGGAAATTGGCGACCCATTATTCGAGCCCACTACATTTACGTCGAAATTCACTAATCGCTCTCCGCTCACGTAGGCGGATGTCGCTCCCATGCCATGCGCCGTGTGGCAAACCGAACAAGTAAACCCTTGTTGACCGACATGCGAGTTATGTTGATTCCAACTCGCATTCGCCAAGACATTTGTTAAGTCGTGACACTTGCCGCATAGAGCATAGGGACCATTCACGCTCAGATCAGGATTTGGGAAGGTGTTCGTTACCAGACCACCGGGAGTAGAGGCCTGGCTGAACTGATAGTTGCGTTCGAGGATATGCGAGTAACGCGATCCGTGTGGTCCATTTGGACCATTACCGCCAAACTCGCGATTGTCGTCACTGTTATGGCAATCACTACAGAAGATGCGCGGGCCGGTGGTCCGTCCGGAGTCCTGTCCGCTTATCGTGAGCATATTGTTCAGCAAGCTTGGTTGCGGCAGAGGGCTGCTGCGGTCGTGGAACACCGGATGGCTGGAAGTCGCTGTCGGACTAAACTCAGGAATCACATTGAGGAAGTCAGGGTTTGCGACCTCGCGCATCGGGGCATAACCATAAATGATGAGCCTCTGTTTGCCGGGGCCGGTTCCGTGGCATCGCAGGCAATTTTCATATTGATTGACCGCCGGAATGAGCGGCGTAATTCCATCGAGAGCGCTGATACCTTCTACACCAGCTTGCGATGGACGAATGGCAGGCGGCGCTCCAAAGGTAACTACTTGAGCTGAAGCATGCGGGCTGTGGCAATCGACGCAGGTCGAGTGCCGGTTGTTCGAGAGCACTCCAGGCTCAGCTTCATCGTGCGCGTTGTTCCCTGACGGCAAGGGATGAGCCGTCTTGGAGAACTCGGCCATAATGTTGGGTGCCGCCGGCGATAGATAGGTGCCACCGTTGTGGCACGTCATGCAATTCTGCGTCCCAATATCAACACCGGGCGCGGGCGGAGTCGCCGCCCTCAACAGACGCGCCGGCCCATTGGCATTATGATCGGTATGGCATGACGAGCAGGAGTTCTGGGTCACTGTTGGATAAGAGCCCACATGGGCCTCTGTCGCCACACGATTCGTCGCAGTGTTGTGAATGCTGCTGGCCCATCCCGCCAGTAAGTTCGTCTGACCTTGAATTACGCGGTTCGGGTCGTGGCAGGCCAGACACATCTGGCCGCTTGAACTGTCGCGAACCAGAAAAGTTTGGGCGATCTGATCTGTATTTTGAACGTGAGGATCGTGGCAACTGGTGCATTCGATGTTGCCATTAATCAATTTCACTTTTTGTAGAGGATCGGCCGTTCTGCCTTGTGCCACAAGTGAGGCCACAAGGTCGGGTGCGTCTTTCATCGGCAGTATCAGGCTGAATGGATGCGAACTGGTCAGATCGGTTCCGAAAGAGTCCCCCTGGGAGAAGTTGCCGGTCATCGGAATCTTGCCGTAAGGCACGGATTGCCCAACCGCAACTGTGCCGTCATGACAACTTAGACAGAGACTACTGGTCACTCCCAGCGGCGGCTTCGTGTTTCCCGTTTCATGATAGGTGGTGCTGGTGTATGGGTTGTAGCTGGCCTGCGACAGGGTTTGAGCCCATAGAGGGGTTACTCCGCCCAAGCCGCTGTGCGGCGCGTGGCAAAACGTGCAGGAAGCGTTGCCCGATGGCAGGTAGATTGACGAGCCACTACCCACTGTCAAATTGTGCATTCCCAATACATCGCCGCTATATTGCTGAGAAAAAGCCGCACCGGTTGCCAGCAGCAGGACAGCAGCAGTTATGCTCAGGAGAAATTTCACGGCTTTTTCTCCTCGGCTTGTTTGGGCAATCCCTGATAGTGGTAAACCTGTACTCGACGGTTATAAGAATCGACAACATACACGCGATCGCTACTGTCGATCTGCAATCCGGTTGGTAGTTGAAACTCGCCTGGTCCTGCGCCTTTCTGTCCAAAGTAATACAACAACTGGCCCTCGCGATTGAAAACCTGTACCGTGCTCCACGCTCCGTCGACCACGTAAAGGTGTCCTTCAGAATCGAAGCCGATCCCTTTTGGCCGAAACATCCAGCCGGATCCGTCTCCGAGTTTTCCAATGGAGTAGCGGAAGGTGCCTGAGCGGTCGAGTACTTGCACGCGGAAGTTCATGGCATCCACAACGGCAAGTTCGTCGCCGTGCAGACGAAGTTCTGTCGGGTAGTTAAATTCACCGTCGCCGGTACCCGCCTTCCCAATACTTTGCAGGACGCTGCCCTGCATATCTGTAACGAAGATCTTGTTGCGAAGTGTGTCGGTGATATAAATACGCTGCGCTGCCGAGTCCACGGCAATGCCGGTGGGACGCTTGAAATATCCTTCGCCGCCTTTCAGGCTGCCGATAGCGCGCTTAAACTTGCCGTTGGCATCCCACACAAAAACCTTGCCGGCCTCGGAATCGGTGACATAGATATTGTCCTGCGCATCCACGGCGACGCACTGCGGAGTCAGGGTAAAATCCTTGTCTTTTTCACGTCGCGTCAGGAACTTGTATTTCTGCTGGGTGAAATCAAAGATGTGCACGCCATTGGCGCCGGGATCAGTCACGATGATGCGCCCGCGCGAATCCGTCGTCACGCTGTAGGGATTGACCATGTAACGGAAGTCGGGCTCGCCGATGGCGATGTCGACCAGCTTGGTCCAGAAGGTTCGCTTGGGCTTAACCTCGCGCTCCAGGCTGAAGCTGCGTTCCCAGGTCAGCTTGCGGCCGCCTTCCAGCAGAAGAACAGGTCCGGAGACCTGTAGCGAAGAGTCTTTGGAATGTTTTCCCGCCCATGCTGGAGCGAGCAGCAGCGTGGCCACAGCGGCACCGGCCACAGCTCTTCGGATTGTCTGGCCCACCCGGGTTAGAAGAAATCGAACCATCGCGAGATTCCGCCGTAATATGACGTGACAGTGCCGGGAGCAATTCCTGTAGCACTGATGCCCTGCGTAAAACGGGTTGCTCCCGCCAGCAGGCTGATGCGGCGTAAACGGTACTGCAACTGGGTATAGAAAATGTCAGTATTGTTGTTCGAGTATATGCTGTTGCTCAAAGTATTGCTGTAAGAGCGGCTATAGGTTGCGGTCAGTATCATTCGGCGAACCGGTGTCCAGGAGAGTCCTCCGCCGTAACTCGTGGCGTTGTACGCAATAATGTTTGCAAGGTCCTCGCCTGGTGTGGGAGGCAAGGGCAAAATTCCAGCCGCGGTCAGAATGGAATTACCGGTACCGCTGCTGTAGTTTGCCGTCGCGGAAATAGAGCGATAGCTTAAGCTGGTTGAGAATCCCATGCTGCTATTGGTGGAATCCTTATCGCTCGAGAGCCCGCTGTGGTTTCCGTTGAATGCTAATGTCCACTGCACCCGCGGACTGACTTTTCTGTGAACATTCGCATTGTAGTAGTAGTAGGAAGTTGTATCCGTAATCAGGACCGATTGGACATTCTGTGCATAGCTGAGGGAGCCGGATGTTTCCCACAAGCCAAATCGATGAAAATAATTGACGGTCCCAATAAATCCAACATTGTTATTGCCGGCTGCGCTGTATCCATCCACGATGCCGGCTGAGAAGCTGAACATGTCAAAGAGCTTCTTGTTGTAATTCAACATGCCGCTAACGAATGTTCCGGAATAAGTTGTGCCGTAGTAGTGCTGATCGTAGTAGCTGACGAATGCATTGCTGGACAGACTGTTGGTCAATTGGTACCCCACCCCTCCTCCTGCCGTCATCGAGTATGAGTTCGACCCGAGATTAATGACCGGCAGCGGGGTAGAGCCATTGTTGTTGACCAATCCTTGGATGAAGTAGCCAGAGAGATTGTTGGTATAGGACTGGGTTGCATACAACGAGAGCCGTTGCTCAGGGTGAAAATTGACGCCGGCTGTTTCGATGTCGGCGTTGTAACTGGACGTCGTCGGGTTAGTGAAGGAGCCCCCAGAGAAGTCCGTCGCATAATCTGAGTGCGTATAGCTGGCATACATAGACCCGCTCCACCACGGCAGATTGCGGGATGTCGATATTCCCATGTCCTGACCGCTGCTGTGAGTCAGATCGTCGTTGATGCCGCCTCCCGAGAGGAATTCAGGAAACAGTGATTCCGACTTCGTATGATCGTAGTAAGCGTTGAACAGGAAACCTGACCACTTGTAGGACGAGCGTACGTTGAACAGATCTAAGGTGTTCGAGGACTCCTGGTCCGTGCCGTACAGCGTCCCGCTTCCGCTGCCGCGCTGATATCCAACTGAGAGCGTCGGCCATCCCGGAAACAGCGCGCTCCAATTGATGTTGAATCCCTGTCCATTGCCCTGTGTGGTGAAGTTCGGTACGCCTTGCAAGCCAAGAGTTCCCGTGCTGTTGTAGTCGTAGTGGTAGCCAACCGATCCGGGAAAACGGCTGCCGGTAAAAAGATTGGCATTGGCTGCGACGCCGCTCGCGTCGGTCAGCGACTGATAGTCCGAATCGGCCTTCGACTGGTTGTAGTAGGGAGTGATAGTGAAATTCAGAAAGTTAGGACTGTAGTAATAGCCGTTAACCGCTCCGCTGGCACCGAGTTCAATCCCGTGATTGGAGGAGGTTTCGTTACCATAATCCCCGGCATAGCCGAAGTTGAACAGGCCGCCCGCGTTCATGTGAGTGTTCTCACCGATTTGGACTTGAGCCGGGGCCAGAGGCGCCAGCAACAACAGCATAAGCGCCAACCAACCGATTTTGTCACCCAACTTCTTCACTGTGCAGCGCCCTTTCCGGGCCAGTCATTCACGCGCCATCTCCTGTTATGTATGGCAAGAATCTGACCAAAGCATGAGGAATGCTGCTGAACTTAACTCACCTGTATTGAGCCGCTTAGCGCGCTTCCCCGTTACTGCTCTTACCGCTTCCGGCAAGGCTCTGGGGCATATCACTCAAAGCGAGTGAGGAATACCGCAACAGGTTCATTCATTGGGAGTAAGAAGAGAGGGTACGGCTGGAATCGGTCCGCTCGTCTCAAAAAATCAGGGGCTTATCGGCACGGCTGAAGCCGGGCTTTGACACAAAGCTCACGTTGCAAGAGCTTTTCAGCATGCTGTTCCGCCGCGCCGTGCTGTGCTCGACAAAACGATGGGCCTTAGCCCCGGATATTCATGGGCTAAAGCCACAGTATTCGTCTAATTTTTAACCGGCATACAAAACCGGTTCTACTGTCCCGCTAGGTCTACACAACTTCGATCTTCGATTTTGCGCGAAGCTGCTTCGCCAAACTCACCCGTAGCTGCTCGTACTTCTCTTTCTGTAACTCGGTACGGAGCTCGCCCTTGACCTCGTCGTAGCTCTGCTTATGGGCGAGGGTATGAGTATTCAACCGAACGATGGTGTAAGCCGTTTCGATCTGGATGAGACCGCTTACGTCCCCGGGCTTCATTGCCTTGAAAGCGGCGATGATTTGGGGAGGCAGCTTGTCGCTGGGCGCGACCTTGTGGTCGCCCATGTTGACCCGGTAATCGTCTTCGGAAATCTTCTCCGCCAGCAGACCGAATTCGTTGTAATTCTTCGTGGCTTTGGCCTGCTTCAGCGCGTCAGCGGCTTTCTTCTTCGCCTCGGCGGCTTGAGTTGGAGTCGGTTTAAGAGGCGGAATTACCGAAATGCTTTGGAAGGAGTAGGACTCGCCCATCTGAAAGCGCGCGCCGTTTTTGTCGTAATAGGCGCGAACCTCCGCCGGAGTCACCGCCGACTTATTGTCGACCTCCTGCTTTAGCAACTGATCGATGAGCATAGAGCGCTCAATCTGCATCCTCAATTGCTGTTCCGATCCGTGCATCTCGGCCAGCATGAATTGCTGGTACTGCTCGGGCGTTTCGAATTGCTTGCGGAAAGCGGCTTCGCCTGCGTCAATCTTGGCGGGAGGAATGGCCATCTTGCGGCGCAGAGCTTCCTGGTAAACCATCTCTTCGAAGATGATCATCTCCAGCGCCCCCTGCCGAATGCCGGCTTCCTGCGCCTTGGGGAAGCCATTGTGCTGCTTGGCATAGGGGAAGATGGCGTACATCTCGCGCAGAAGATCCTTGTCGGTCAGCACGGTGCCGTTGACCTTGGCCACCGCTTTACCGGTTGGCTGCAAAGTAGCCGTCTGGAATGCTGAGGTCTTGCCTGTCGTGGTCGGTGCGTGTGAGGCTACCTGGGCCACTGCCGGAGTGATCATTCCGGCCATAATGAGTGCGGTAATAAAGCTGTACTTCATGATTCCTCTCAGCTTAAGTCCACAAAAAAGGGGGAAAGGGATCCCTTTCCCCCGACTTGCAACCCGTGTTTACTGGAACACGGTCGGAATGTTGTTGGTGTTGTTGGCTTCGTTCGCCTCGCCAAAGTGGCACTGACGGCAGAACTGAGTCGTCGAGGCAGCCTGACCTGCGGTCAGCTTGCCCTGCAGGTTCGGATTGTACGGGCCATTGATAAAGAAGTAGGTGGCGTAGAACTTGCCGCCGCCGTCGCCCACGATCGGGCTGGATGTCGTCGAGGTGTAAACAGTCATGACATGCTGGTTGTGGCAGGTGGTGCAGACCACATAAGGCTTGCCGCTTCCGTTGATGCCCCAGGGGCTCGACCACTTTCCAGGAGCCAGCGCCGGCCAACCGTAGTTGGCGACAAACTGAGCATAAGGCGTACCCGGAGTGACGGTGAAGGTGTTGTTGGCGAAAACCAGGCCGCTGCCGGTCGAGATGGTAGCATTCTGGCCCACCGGGTGATCGTTGGTGTAGTTGCCGGCCGTGGTGCCGTCGTTGCCGAGCAGGGTGGGGATCTTCTGGCTGCCGTACGTGGTGTTGGTCAGAAGGCCGATCTGCTGTTCATAGGACCAGTTCTGCATCATGTTCGACTGCGTCAGGTTGCCGTCATGGCAGCTGAGGCAGAGCAGGATGCCGCCGACTTCCGTCGAACCGGTGGCGATGCCGGTCGGCAGAACTTCAACATACTTGCCGCTATCGCCGAAGCCAATGGTCTTTCCATACAGTGGGCTGGCGTCCTGGCCCCACAAAGCATAGCTGCCGGCATCGGCAGCGCCGCCGTGACCGGAACCGAAGGAGCCGCTATGCGGAGCATGGCAGCCCGCGCAGCCGCGGCCTTGATTTTGGTGTGCGCCCAGGACGTCAACCGTCGAGGACCAGTTCTGTGCCGTCATCAAGCCGCATACGGCCAGGACGAACAGAGAAATTACAAGTGCTTTCTTCATTAGAATGAGACCTCCAGAGGTGTGTTGCAACACTTCATTTTTGCTGTTGACTCCTAGAGGCATAGGCCCCGACGGCAAACATACAGCTTTGCTTACCACCGCCTCTCGGCCTTAGTAAACGCAAGTAGCTAACCAAATCGGTAGCCGCGGAAGAGGTGTCGATAGATTGGCTAAGCGTCTTATTTACAGGCGAGTGCAATTTCGGGAACTAGTGGATGGTGGTTCGTGATGGCCGTCACAATGGGTGAAAAGAGCCAATCGGAAGAGCGATGATGTCAAATTCCGCAGCTGGTAGCGCTTGAGGGGGAGCGTAACTCGTTTCGAACCAAAACAGTTGGAGAGAGGCAGGCCTCTCTCCTTGTAGCAAAACGCAACAGCGATCACTTGCTTTGCGGCGCGGCTGCCGGAGCTGGAGCCTTGGCTGCGGTTTCCGGCGCGGAATCGGCCTTCACGTGCGTTGTGGACGCCCGCTGTGTCTGCCGTTCCTTGGTCAGTTGGTCGAACTCTGCATCCGTCACGTACCTGAATTCCTGCACGCGGCCGGGATAAATCTCCGACGTATAGACCCGGTTGCGGCGATTGTCGATGTGAATGTCGACCAAACCCTGATATTGACCGGGCAAAAGTCCATGGCCGCCCATCGCAATGCAGAGTTGACCTTCGTTGGTGAAGACCTGCACGCGGTCTTGCATCCCGTCGGCCACCCACACGTGTCCGTCGCTGTCCACGGCGACGCCTTTCGGGCGGGCGAAGTAGCCAGGTCCGTCACCGTTCTTACCCCAGGTGCGAATGAACGTGCCGTCCGCGTCGAACACCTCGATGCGGTCATTGAGAGTATCGGCCACGTACAGGTTGTCCTCTTTGTCCAAAGCCAGACCGGTTGGTTTTGCGAAATTACCCGGATCGGTTAGCGTATGTTCTTTCCCGGGCGTGCCGATGTGACGCAGCAGTTTGAAACTGTCGGCGTCGTACACCAGGACGATGTCCTGCTTCACGTCAGAAACGTAGAGCAAACGATTCTGTGTGTCGACCACCATCCCGCTCGGCTCTACCATTCCGTCGGTAATCACGTCTGTGGCTTTGTGCTGAGCATTGAAGACCAGCACATGATGCAGGCCTGGATCGGATACGAAAAGCCGATCGTCGTCGTCCATCGCCAAGCCGATGATGCGGTCGAAGTGGGCATCGGCTTTGTTCTTGATCATCTCCACATCACGCGTTTCGGTGTTGAAGATGAAGATTGCTCCGACCTTCGAATCCGCTACGTAGACTTTCCCTTTGGAGTCTGTCGCCAAACCGTACGGCTGACCGAGTTGGTATAAAACCTTCGTGTTGTCTTGCTCCGGCACGGTGCCGGCCAGGCGGTCCATCCAGCCCTCTTTTTTCGTCTTGGGCTGTTCAACATCTTTCAAAGGCTGCGCCGCATAGAAAGCCAGGTAGCGAATGCGGGCGATGGCCGGAGGGTTCGGCCAAACGATGTTCGAGTAATCGATAACCGGCGGCGCTTTGGTTGTGGTGTCGTCGGTTTTCTTCTTCTTGCCGGCCTGCGCGGGAAAAGGTACGGTCAGCAGAAATACGAACAGCAGAATGATGGCGGTCAGCGCCGGCGCTAGCTGGGCGACTTTGTTTCTTACCTCGGACATTGATCACTACCTCCTGCTCCACTCATCGCTGCTGCAAGTTCTTATGGCAAGTGGAGCAAAATGCCATATTGTTGGCCTGATCCTTCACCAACAGGTCGGGCTGAGCCGACGAGTGCGGCTGATGGCAGGTCATGCAGTTGATCTGCTGATAAATCTTGCTGGTATTGGTAGGGTCTGCGACATCGCTGACGGGATGTCCCATGACCGGGTGGCCGCGTCCATATTTCAGCGGCAACACGACCACTTTGTTCTTGACGAAATAATCTTCCGGCAGCTTCACCGATCCGTTGAAGATCGTGATCAGGTGCTCGGACTCAAGCTTTTGCGGTTGCGAGTCGGGACCGTGGCACTCGAGACACAGCGCGTTGCCCTTGGCGCGCAACAGATGCTCGTTATCGCCACCGTGCGGGGCGTGGCAGGTCGCGCATCCTTGACCGAATGCCGGCTGGTGCAGATGCGCCTTCTTAAACTGCTCGGCCTGATCGCTATGGCACGCCAGGCAAGCACTGACCGGATCCGGCTGTAAGAATCCCGGCGTCTTTCCCGCATGGGGGTTGTGGCAGGCGATGCATTCGCCTTGCGCTCCCGGATGCGGCACCTTGGCTTTGTCAATCTTCTCGGCTTGCTCGGCGTGGCAGGTTACGCAGATGGCTTTGGTGTCTGTCTGCGTGAGCACGACCTTGCCGTCTTTAGCCGGCTGGTGGCAACTGTCGCAGGCGCCCATCGCAAACGGAGCATGGGTGAAGGTCTGCATCAGGTGGGGCTGCGCCGATTGATGCGGATTGTGGCACTGCACGCAGTTTGCGGTCGCGAAGGGCTGGCCCTGATGCGCTTTAATCAGCGACTCGTCTTTGGCGTCGTGGCAGTCGAGACAGAGCGCTGGAGATGACTTCGTCAGGTGGAAATCGAACTCTTCTTTGCCGCGCTCGCCAGTCTTGTGCGTTACGTGGCAGGTCTCGCAACCCATGTCGAGGGCAGCGTGGCGACTGCCTTTCTCCGGAACGTTCACTCCCTGATTGTGACAAGTGAGACAGAGATTCTGGGTCTTGTCGCCGGAGGTAGGCTTCAACAGCTGGAATTTGTTGTCCGACTCGTGGGGATCGTGACACTTAACACAGTCACGCATTGCCGGAGGATGCACCGTGCCCTTGAGTTGGGCAAAGTCCTTGTCGGAATGGCACGTGATACAGAGAGACTGCGGGGTCGCCGTGATCAGCTTAATGCGGGTTATATCTTTGTTGACGCGCACCTCGTGGCAACTGGTGCACCCCATCGCTATTGCGGAATGAACGAATTTGCCTTTGGCTTTGTCTTCATGACACTCGGCGCATTTGGCCGAGTCGGTGTTCTTATCGAGAGGTACCGGATGAATTCCGGCGAACGACACACTGGCCCAGGCAAGTAAAGCTGCGCCCAGAAAAAACCGTACTGCCTTAGTCACAACTGCCTCCGACCCATGACATACGGCAAGTGCAAGACGGTTACCGAATCCCGGGGATTGGCCGCTCAGTTGAGAAGGATCACGTAATTAATTGTTTTTAAGAGAGTTATGGATACAGAAAATACCAGTGCCAGAACCCGAGAACCCTGTGCTCGACCCACCCGATTGTGTCTTAGTCCCCTAGCAAAGGTGAAATGACGCACTGTGAGTCCAGCCGCCCCTGGGAGGATATCGGCTTGGAGTAATGTCGTACGGGCTTTGGCAGTAGCCCGTAACGATACGGGAATGCACCAGGAGACCTCGCCGCCGGCTGACATTAGGGCTAGGCATACTTGCCAAACGCTATTACCGGCGGGTTCGCTCCCGAGCTAGCTAAGAAGCACGTCGGGATTTTTGCGCGCGATGTGCAAAAGCTTCAACGTCGCCTGACGTGGCTCCCGAATTCCTTGCTCCCAGCTTTCGACGGCGTTAGAGCTTACATTGAGCAGGCGGGCAAAAAGGCTCTGGCTGGCATTTAGGCTTTCGCGGACAGCGCGAATGTCGGCTGGCTTCATGGTTTTGGGCCGGGCAGGTATTTCCACGGACCGCAGATCGAGCTTTACCCCGTTCTTCTCGGACCCGACCGACGATGTGCGCTGCTCTTCCTTCTTGCTCTTTTTCTTGTCTCTTTTGCTCTTCTTGCTCATCGGCATCGTTCTCCATGCAAGATCGTTTGAAACTGTCCTACATTGTAGGAGCGGGCAGGCGCGCGGTAAATAGCCCCTAAGCGCAATGGTTGCCTGCTACTTTTGACGGATGGAGCGGGCGACGGGCTTCCCCTTTTCTCCTATGTCCAGATAGGCCCAGGGCAATTCGTGATCGTGAGTGAAGACCACCAGCCACTGTTCCGGAATGGCGGACTTATAGAAGCGGTGTTTGTTGTTGATGCTCTCCAGTGGATAGAGGTCGTAGCCCAAGACCCACGTTGGATCGAGGTGTTTGGCGTCCGACAGCAGGTCACTGGGATAGGCGGCAACCTTGTCGCCGCTGCGCACGATAACTGCCTGCAGGTCTCGTGTGTGTCCGGGATAGACCTTCACGGATACGCCGGGCACAACTTCGGCATCGCCTTTCAGCAGCTTCATCTGGCCGCTTTTGATCAGCGGGTCGTAGTTGTCCGTCATGTAGCTGACTCGGTCGCGTTCATGCTGTTCGTGCGCGTGCTCCACCTCGCCCTGTTGCGCGTAATAAGTGGCACGAGGAAATGTTGCCACCGGTTGGCCGTTCTTGTAGTACGTGTTCCATCCACAATGATCGAAGTGCAAATGCGTGTTGATGACGACGTCGATTTCGTCCGGCGACACTCCTGCTGCCTCAAAGTTCCTCATCAGCATCGCTTGGTTGCGATAAATGGCTTGGCTCTTCTCGCTGAGTTTGCTGCCGATCCCCGTTTCGACCAGCACATTGTGCCGGCCCGTGCGGATCAGCAGGGAATTCAGGCCCATCGGAATGTTGTTGCGTTCGTCGGGGGTGATCCGTTTCTCCCACAGAACTTTGGGTACGACGCCGAACATCGCGCCGCCATCCATGTAGTAATTGCCGTCGGAAAGTATGGTCAGTTCAAAATCGCCCAGCGTCGTGCGTTCCACTGTCGCTCTCCTGCAAAAGATCTGCTCTCGATCATACTGAATCTTAGCGAAGACGAAATATGTCCAACTTGGCGAACCCAGGAGTCAGAGATGCCAGTTGTGCTTTCGATCCGGCGAGTATTGTGCGTGGTGTTCTTCAGTGTGCTGTTGCTAGGGCAGCGTTCCACCGAAAATGGAGTTCCGGCGCCGGCAACCGCACCTACGCCACAAAATGTGCAGCAGCCATCAACGCAACCGAATAACGGCATGGCGCAGATGCGCGACGACCTCAACAAAATGGAAAGCCTGAACATGAATATGAGCAGCGAGATCGAGTTTCTGCACGATCAGAATCTGCAGATACTGTTGCGCACTAATTCACAGATGTGGACGATCCTGATTCGTGATCTGCGCCGGCAAGTTGAAGTCGAAGAGCAGCACAAAGCCGCCGCTCCTCCTTCCAGGTAATTGAGTCAGCGAAGGTCGCCTTGCGGCGCAAATGAAAAGCGGCAGCCGAAGCTGCCGCTCTCACAGACATCGAGGCCAATCTACCGATTGCCGCCGGCGCCCGATGAGCTCGGTATGGCGGTGGTAGGAGTGGCGGCTGGAGCAGCGCTCGGAACTGGTTCGGCAGCCGGCGAGGTTTCACTGGCCGGGACGGCCGGAGCCGGTTCGGCAGCGGACGTGGTCTCCGCCGGCGCAGTCGCCGTAGCAACCGGTGCCGCGGAGTTCGCTGCAGTCAAAGGAGCTGCAGGAGCCGGCGCAGCTGCCGCAGTCGGCGTTGCCGCAGGCCGCGGAGCCGGTGCGTACTTCTGGACGGTGTTCAGGAACGGCTGTGCGTCCTTCGGCGCAGGTACTTCGCCGTTCAGCACCGAATAATACGTCCAATCTTTACCGTAGAACGCCTGGGTATCGGCGTCATCCTGCTTGATCACGCCTCCGCTCAAGGAGACGCCAACAAAGAGGCCTCGCGATCGCGAATACGTCAAAACCTGCGCGCGCAGCGTTAAGTCCGTCATCGCCTGAGCATCACGGCCGACGGGACCTGCTGCCGCCGAAGCATCTGCACCTAGCTTGAACTTGCTTTGCAGAAGATGCTGCATTCCGTCATCGGTGCGGACGATCAGCACCAAATCCGATGCTTGGCCACCCGCCTGGAAGCCAAAACTGCCTCCGGTCAACTTAAAAAATGCGGGGGCGCTCCAGCCCTTCTCCGTTCGGCAAGTAGCCACCCCTTTGCCGTAGTTTGCGCCGAAGATAAAACTAGCCTTCAACGATGACGGGATGACAGCGATACACTTCGCGCCCGACATAATGCCGTCTGGGATGGCGTGGTCTGGCGCCGACATGATTTGGCTGAGGACGGTACCGGCAGTCTGAATGCGATCCAGATCGGCATCCCGCCGCTCTGATGCAAAAACGCCGGATGCGAGGGATAACAACATTGCCGAAACAGTAACGATTTTCTTCATGGCACGACTCCAGGGTGAAAAAGACGTGGCGCACGCCGGCGTTCGCCAGCCAAATTCATCTTAGAGTGTTTTTTCGGGGAGGGAGGGATAAGAAAGCGATTGGCTGGTTACTCTCTAGTGTCCCGCTAAACAGGAAATGGGGAGCGTTGTAAGTAACCAGCCACGGCCAGGACCTCGCTCGTCACCACGAACAAGAGGGCAGAAAGAGGAGACCCTCGTAACCTCTTTCTGCCCTGTCTCCCAGGTTCTGTGGTAGGTGAATGCAGTATGGTATGCGCCAGTAATTCCTGCAAGATTACGAAAGTACATACATTAGGGTATTGTACTTTCGTAATAGGGCCCAGAAGAATGGTAACCATGCGGGCCAGTCAAGCGGATGCTAGCTCGCGCTTTAAGATTGGCGAAAACTGCGAACGCGGCGCCCTACTGTGGCGATGAGAGAAGCGAGTGGGTAACGGCATGGACCGACAACGCGATGCGGTTCGTGACGCCTACCTTACGCAGCAGTTGAGCTACATGCGCTTTGACGGTCCGTTCAATGATCCCGAGCTCATTCGCTATCTCGCGATTGGAGCAGCCGGAAACCAGCAGTCGCAGGACTTCGCGCTCACGATCGCTGATCTTGGCTTCGCTGCGCGGCTCAACCCTACGTGCCGAGACGGTCGTCCGTTCAATGAACCGGGCCAGTACCCGGCGAGGTATCCACAAAGAGCCGGCATGAACCTCTCGAATCGCCTTCTTGAATTCTTCGGCTGGTGCTTCCTCGCAGACGTAACCTTTCGCACCGGCGCTGACCGCTCGAAGAATATCTTCGTCGCGACTTCCCGGGCCCGTGACAATGATGCAAATCTCTGGGCGAACCGCCTTGAGGGCAGACATGCCCGCGTAAAAAGCAGCTCCGCGATTGGCTGTCATCAACACAACTTCGTTCTCCGGCCCGGCGATGACACTGTCAACCGTGCCGGTTTGGATCCGAATGTCGTGTTGTGAGGCGAAGATCGTGCGCAGTCCGAGAAAGCGGACGGGATCGCTTTCCAGTACAGACACGCGGATGACGGTTCGCGGTGATTTCATAGTCCGCCAAGGCGCCTGCCTTTAGGCCGATCGTATGGCACTTTCCAGCATACATCCACGTAGCACACAAATGGTGTGACGGAGCGCGCGGTACCCGTTCATTTTTACGCCGATACGGTTGGCCCTTAACGGAATCGAGCAACGGAAGTGTACGTCAGCTGCCGATAAATGAACATCACGTTGAGACCGAGGCTCCGAGATCTGATGGTATATCCGCACCCCTACCCGTCATTGATGTCTGCCTCGCCGGCACATTATTTTTTAGTAGGTTAGAGAGGAATCAGGATGCCAACTGGAAGCAGTCGGGCGGCTCTGGTTCGAAAAGACATGAACCACGTTTCACACTAACAACAGAACGGAAAGCAGGGCGGCTTGGCGGCCGCCCTTGTTCCTATGCGGCCGGTTTGCGGCGCGAACCCTTCTTGCCTTTGGCCACAACCTTCACCTCAGACGCGCGCTGAGCCGCTTCCACTCGTTGCGGTGGCTTCTTGGGTAGTTGCGCCAGGCTCTCCTTCAGCGCGGCCATCAGATCGACTACCGGAGCCATCTTCTTCGGCTTCTCAACCGGCGTAACCTCTTCGCCTTCCAGTCGAGCCTTGATCAGCATTTTGACGTTCTCTTCGAAGGTGTCGTGATATTTTTCCGGCTCGAAGTCGCCCGCCAGTGCCTCGATGAGTTGGTGCGCCACTTTGACCTCGGCATCCTTAAGTTCGACATCCGGAGCGCCAAAGTTTTCCAGATCGCGCACTTCCTCTTTGTAATACATGGTGTGCAGCATCATGCCACCCTTGTACGGACGGAGAAAGACCGTGTACTCGCGGTTGTGCATGGTGAGCTTGGCGATAGCGACGTACTTGGTCTCTTCAAGAGCCTTGGTCAGCAAAGCGTAGGGCCGTTTGCCGGCGTCTTCTGGAACCAGGAAGTAGGACGATTCGAAGTAAATGGGATCGACGTCGTCGGCCTTGACGAACTCGAGAATCTCCATCGCTTTAGCGGTCTTGGGCTCTATCTTCTTGATCTCTTCGGGTTCGATAATGACGTATTCGCCCTTGCGATACTCGTAGCCCTTGACGATCTCGCTCCGCTCCACCACACGCTCGTCGTGCGGACACCAAAGCTGCTGCTTGATTCGCGTATTGTCGTCGCGGTGCAGCATATGGAAGGAAATGTGGTTACCGCGCGCGCCGGAAAATAGCCGAACCGGCATTGAAATCAGACCAAAGGTCAAATATCCAGACCACACGGAGGATGCCATATGCTGTCCTTTAGTGAAGAGATCCCAGTTCGGTTCGCGCGATTTTAGGCGAGAACTCGAGGGTAGCCCTGTGGAAAACTGGGCAGAATATCATCCGGTGCTTCGCCAAGGTTCGTCAAGCCTTATTCTTCAAAGACCTGCAAACCTAAGACCACCCGCACTCCACATGGATGGGATGCGTACCAGTTCAGATTTCGCTGTCTCCGGCGGTACCGTGACCGTAGCCTCCAGAGGATGCGATACTGGGTCAGGCGTGATGAATCTTATACATGCGAGGGCTTTGCCGGCTGGAGTCGTGGCGGTCGGCTTCGCTATTTTGGCCCGGGCCATTGGCTCCGTTACCGACGGCGGAGCGATCGCAGGAGTGCTGGTCGCTTTCATTCTCATGCTCGCCGGAGGCTTTTCCGGGTTCATCCCCCTGCTGACGCTATTTGCGCTGACCGTGATCTCGACTGCATGGGGGTATAAGCGAAAGCAACGGCTCGGAGTTGCGGAGCACAAGAAGGGTCGAAAGGCTTCGCAGGTGCTGGCGAATCTTGGTGCGGCTGCTCTATGCGCATTGCCCGCGATCTATTTTCCGAAGCTTGCGGATTTGCTGTTCATCGCGGCTGTTGCCGCACTGGCCGAGGCCGCCGCAGATACCGTCTCCAGTGAGATGGGCCAGGCGACGGCTCGCAATGCTTACATGATCAGCGATTTTCGCGATGTGCCGATCGGCACGAACGGCGCCATCAGCATTGCGGGCACAATCAGTGGATGTGTGGCTGCATGCATCGTGGCCTGGATCAGCGCCGTGGTCGGATTTGTGGATTGGCACTGGACGCCGGTGATCACCTTCGCCGCGATCGGCGGTATGTTTCTCGACAGCATCATCGGGGCGACGTGGGAGAATGCCGGCAAACTGGGGAATGATGGCGTCAACTTCATCAGCACTGTGTTCGCCGCAGACGTAGCCCTGGTCGTAGCGTTGATCATGCAGCGAATAGGCGGTTGAGCGTACATAAAGAGAAAGCTTCCGCGACACATCCGCACGCTAAGGAACCTCATGTCTGATCCACCTGTCTTCCGCACCGTTATTGACCTTACGCATCCCCTCAACGATCGCTCGCCCAACTGGGAGGGCACAGCGGAGTCGCCGTTCCTGGCGCAGGAGCTCGGCAACATCGAACGCGACGGTTACTACTCACGAATCTTTTCGACCCAGGAACATTACGGCACACATCTCGACGCCCCGGCACATTTCGCCGCGGGAGGGTGGACGGTAGACCAGATTCCGGCCAACCGGCTGGTGGGTCCGCTGGTAGTGCTCGATGTCCGCGAGAATGTGAAGGGCAATGCAGATTACGAGGTGAGCGTGGAGGACATAAATGCGTGGGAGCGAATCCACGGCGCGATCTCGCCAAGCTGCGTTGTAATGGCTTACACCGGGTGGGATGAACGCTGGCAGAGGCACGAGGATTTTCGCAACCAGCAGAGCGACGGCCTTACGCACTACCCGGGATTCTCGCTCGAAGCCGCTAAATCCCTGGTGCAGTCACGCAAAGTGATCGGCCTTGGTATCGACACCATGAGTGTCGACATTGGAGCGACCACGACCTATCCCGTCCATCTGTTCACTTCGCAGCATGGAATCTACCACTTGGAAAACGTAGCCAATCTGGCCGAAGTGCCGGCCGCTGGATCAACGGTGATCGTCGCACCGATCAAATTGGAAAGGGGATCAGGCGGCCCGGCGAGAGTGTTGGCGCTAGTGGAGTAGCTATAAGCCGTCAGCCAACAAAACCTGGTCTCTTTCGTGCGAGTGCCATTCAGTGGCAAAGATTCGCACGATCTTGTCATGGTTGCGTCTCTAACCCGAGACACTTTCGAAGAACAATCGAACCCGAGGCAGGTTGCCTTAGTTGATAGCTGATGCCTGCCTTACCGCACATGCGCCTTGTACAACAGGTAGCTGAAGCTTTCTCGTAGAGCGGCCAAAAAGCGACCAACAAGCGTCTTCGGGATCGAGCCCGGCCGAGGCGAGAGATACACCTGAATCCCCTGCGCTTCCATCATCTGCTTAGCGCGGAACATGTGGTAGGCATCGCTGACCAGAAGGCAAGTCTGCATGTCGTTGGCGCGCATGATGACGGCCACCCGCTGGCTGGACTCATCGGTATCGCCGCCCTGGGTTTCGGCGATGAGATTTGCGTCCGGAATGCCGCGGGACTCGAGGTAGTCCCGTCCTACCTGGCCCTCACTGAAGCGAAGATCGTTGCCTGCCCCGCCGGTAGTGATGACCACGGGAGCCAGTCCGCGTTTGAAAAGGGTGTAAGCGTGGTCGAGTCGTGCGCGGAAGACCGGCGAGGGGCGTCCGACGTACTCGGCCGCTCCAAAGACAACGATAGCGTCGGCCGAATGCTCCTCACTAACCCCGGCCTCCCTCATGATTTTTGTACTGATGGAAAAGAGAAATCCCATCGCCACGACTGCGGCGAGAGCCACAATCCATCGAATGGGGTGAAGGTTGGAATTCCGCGCTGCCGTGGCGATCTACTCCCGGCCACCCAAAAGCTCGACAATCTGCTCCTCGGGAATCGCCCCCTGACGCAGCAGACGCCAGCTGACATCGCCTGTCAGATCGACGATGGTCGACGGCATCACGCCGGGAACCTGTCCGCCGTCCACAATAATCGAGAGGCAGTCGCCTAACTGGTCTCGCACCTGCATTGCCGTGGTGCACTCGACTTCGCCATGCAGATTCGCTGACGTCGCCGTGATCGGCAGTCCGGCCGAGCGGATGATGGCCAAGGGAATCTCAGCCGCCGGCACGCGCAAAGCTACGTTGCCGGTGTTGGCGGTCACTTTAAGCGGCAGCTTAGGATCGGCCTTGACGATGATCGTCAGTGGTCCCGGCCAAAAGCGTCTCGCCAGCAGGTAGAAAATCTCCGGGACCGGCCATGCCAGGTCCGCCGCCTGGTCTACCGACTCGATCAACAGCGACAACGGTTTGTGGCGCGAGCGGGTCTTGATGTCGTAAACCTGATCGACCGCATGCAGGTTGAAGGGGTCGACGGCCAGGCCATAGAAAGTGTCGGTCGGCACGCCGAGCACTTCGCCGGCGCGGATCTTTTCGGCTGCGTAGGTGACCAGCGAGGCCTCCGGCGCCTGATTGTTCATTTTTACTATTTCGGGACGCAACCGTGCCTCTTCCTAAAGCGAGGGTTTGCGAAGCGAACGCTAACACGTTGCTTCGCGGGACGGCAACTGAGCAGATTATCACGTCGCCCCACTTCTGCGCGGTGAAGTTGGGCAGCGGTGTAGGATAGACGCGGTTTACCTCAATCATGGCTGATCCTTCCGGTTTTGATCCTCGGCTGCGGCGTGTCGACAGTCGCCAGAACGCACGCGTCAAAGAGCTGCGCCGCGCCTTCGCCAACGCTGTGCCCAACGAACAAGGCGAAGTGGCGATCGAGGGCATGCACCTGGTGGAGGAAGCCATTCGCAGTGGTTTGAAGCTGTCGACCGTTTTCTTCAGCGAGGCGGCACGCGAGCGCGTTCACAAGTTGTTGCCGCAGCTGTCATCGCACACGGAAGCTCTGCTGCTGCCGGACTCTGTCTTCGCCAGCGCCGTTCCGACTGAGACGCCGCAGGGAGTGGCAGCGCTGGTTCGGACAAAGCCTGGCGTGCTGGAAAATATCTTGAAGTCCCAACCTGCTTTGCTGGTGATTACGGCTGGTTTGCAGGATCCGGGCAACCTGGGCACGCTCGCTCGCTCGGCCGAAGCATTCGGAGTTACAGGCCTGCTTCTCGGCGAGCGCACCGTGAGTCCGTGGAACTGGAAAGCAGTCCGCGCTTCAGCGGGATCATTGTTCCGTTTATCCAGCGCGAAAGTTGAGCTGGCAGCGGAGTTGCCCGAACTGAAGAAATGCAGTGTGCAACTGCTCGCGACCTCATCGCACAAAGGGACCGCCATCGCAGAAATAGATTTGCGACAGCCCATCGCTTTTATCATCGGCAATGAGGGCGCTGGCATTCCCAAAGATGTGCTCGCCGAAGCAGACGGCATCGTCTCCATCCCACAATCATCAAAAGTAGAGTCGCTCAATGCTGGCATAGCAGCATCGATCCTGTTGTATGAAGCATCTCGGCAGAGAAGAATTGATTGAACCACAGACACAGAGGCACAGGGGTTTAGAATTCTGTCCAGGTTCTGGCAGGCGGAAAGGGCTTTCCGTCTTGAAAACGGTGTACGAGTGAAACGTCACAGTTCCTCGCTTGGCCTCCCAACACGCGGTGGTCGATAACGCAGAACAGTTACTTACGGGAGAAATCATATCGGTTGCCGTCGAAGTTCATCGTGCACTGGGCCCAGGATTTTTGGAATCGGCTTATCAAGTCTGTTTATGTCACGAGCTTGGCATCCGCAGGATTCGATTTCGTCAGCAAGCTGAGATTCCGGTTAGTTATACGGGTGTGAAACTGGATTGTGGCTTCCGGATCGACTTGATCGTGAGCGATAAGGTTATTGTCGAATTGAAATCCGTTCAACAGATATTGCCTGTACATGCGGCCCAACTCATAACGTATCTGCGACTGTGTGGGCTGAGTGTGGGATTGCCGTTGAACTTCAACGAAGCAGTGCTGAAGGACGGAATTCGGCGACGAGTTCTTTGATTTCCAAACTCTATGCCTTCGTGCCTCTGTGGTTAGTTCAGCTTTGACCCTCTTTGATAACAATCCGCCGCACGATGAAGCGATCGACAAGTCTCGCCCCCTGGCCGATCGCATGCGGCCGCGTACGCTCGATGAGTTTGTTGGGCAGGAGCACCTTCTTGGTCCGGGCAAATCTCTGCGTGTGCAGATCGAGCGCGATGATACCGGGTCTCTCATCTTTTGGGGCCCGCCCGGCGTTGGCAAAACCACTCTGGCGAAGATCATCGCCCGCATGACGCATGCGGACTTCATCGAGTTCTCCGCCGTGCTTGCCGGGATCAAAGAAATCAAGCAAGTAATGGCCGACGCCGAGCGTGCCCGGCAATACGGTACGCGCACCATCGTTTTCGTCGACGAGGTGCATCGCTTCAACAAAGCCCAGCAGGATGCCTTTTTGCCGTACGTCGAGAAGGGGAGCATTCGCCTGATCGGCGCAACGACTGAGAATCCGTCTTTCGAAATTATCTCCGCGCTACTTTCACGCTCACGCGTGTACGTGCTGAAGTCGCTCAGTGAAGAGCAGATTGTCGGCTTGTTACAGCGCGCGCTGGTCGACGAAGAGCGCGGACTGGGCGATCTTCGCCTGGAGGCCGACGACGACGCACTGCGCAAAATCGCAGCCTATTCCAGTGGCGACGCTCGTAGTGCCTACAACGCGCTGGAGGTTGCCGCGACGCTGGCAAAGGACGCGAATTCTCGCATTACCGATGCCATTGTCACCGACGCACTGCAGAAGCGCGTGCTGGTGTATGACAAGGCGGGCGAAGAGCATTACAACCTTATTTCCGCTCTGCACAAGAGCGTGCGGAACAGCGATCCCGACGCTGCGTTGTACTGGCTCGCCCGGATGCTTGAGGCGGGCGAGGATCGCTTGTACATTGCCCGTCGCGTAGTGCGCATGGCCGTTGAAGATATTGGCCTTGCTGATCCGAACGCTCTGGGAATCACTCTCGCCGCGCGCGATGCCTTCGACTTCCTGGGGATGCCAGAAGGCGATCTCGCGCTGGCGCAGGCCGTCGTGTATCTATGCGCCGCGCCGAAATCGAATGCCGTCTACACGGCCTACGGAGCGGTGCAGGAAGACGTAGAGCGAACCGCGCAGGATCCGGTGCCACTACATCTTCGCAACGCGCCAACCGGGCTAATGAAAGGCTTGGGCTACGGCGAAGGCTATCAGTATGCTCACGATCTTGAGCGCAAGGTCGCTGATATGCAGTGCCTGCCGGACAACCTCAAGAATCGGGTCTATTACCACCCCACCGAAGAAGGCATCGAGAAGCGCATCAAAGCTCGGCTAGAAGAGATCCGCAAAGCTAAGGCGAATTCAACACAGAGGCACAAAGACACAGAGAAAAAGCAGTCGGAAGGATAGCTTCTGCTGTCTCAGGAGACGAGTGCCTGCCAATTTGGAGTCGAGAAGATCTGAAAGTCGAATTCTCCCGTGTGCTCCGTGTCTCCGTGGTGAACTGCGCTTATGTCCCTGCGCAATATTTCTTGAGGAATTCCAGCGACCTCTCGCGTGCCAGCTTTGCGGCAGCAGGATTGTAGGTCGCGCGGGGCTCGCAATTGAAGCCGTGATCGGCGTTCTCATACCAGAATATCTGCACCCCAGGGTGGATCGTTTGCAGTCGGTCGATACCTTCTCTAGGAATGTGCTTGTCGAGAGAACCAAAGTGCAGCATCACCGGGCAGTGGGGAGTCTCTTGAGCAAAGGAGGTGATATTGCCGCCGTAATAGCCCACGGCTGCGGCCGGATCGAGCCGAGTCGCTGCAAGCCAAGCCATCGTGCCGCCGAAGCAGTATCCGATCACTCCGGACTTCGCCACACTCTGTTGCCCCAGGTACTGGAACGCCGCAGCCATGTCTTTGACCGCATCGTCAGGGTTGATCTGCCGGGCGATAGCAATCCCTTTCTGCAGATCGTCGCCCGTGTACCCGAGTTCCACGCCAGGCTCGATTCGATCGAACATGGCAGGCGCAATAGCCAGAAATCCGTCGCGCGCATAGCCATCGGCCACGGACCGGATATGAGCATTCACCCCGAATGCTTCCTGTATGACGACCAGTCCCGCGATCGGGCTCCCGCTAGGGCGCGAAACATAGCCATCTAAATCGTGGCCATCGCTCGCCTTCAGTTTCACTGTCTCACTCATCGATCAGCTCCTCATGAACAGCGTATATTCGACTGTTTCCGTTTCGGAAGAGGATGGCAAGGTAAGTCTGTTGAGAAGCTAAACAAAAGTTTCGCTATAGGCAGCGGCGTAGGATTCGCTATCGGCGCTTGCGGTGTTCTTTCAGAATGCAGAGGTCCATCACTACGAAAATTCCGGCTTGGCGGGCACGTTCGGCAGCTTCCTCGTGAACGACTCCTTCCTGCATCCAGATCGAAGGCGCTTTGATCTGAATGGCCTGCTCGACAACTTCAGGTACGGCGTCCGGACGCCGGAAAACATTCACGATGTCGATCTTCTCCGGAACATCGAGGAGCGAGGCGTAGGCCTTTTCGCCCTCCCACTCGCTGATGTTGGGATTGACCGGAATAATTCGATATCCATGCGCGCGCATGTAATGCGAGACCCCATAACTCGGCCGCAAAGGAGAGTCGGCGAGGCCGACGACCGCGATTGTCTTAGCGGCTTGAAGAAGTTCGGTAATCTGTTCAGTTTCGGATACTGGCACGAAAACTCCCTTAAGTAGTTAACCCAAGCATTGAGGTACGTCGACTCCGGTTCGCGAACATCGCACGAATCTCCGGTCAGTATGACACCCAACGTGGGCCGGTTTCTGGCGGTTGGCAACAGACTATCGACAGCTGTTTAGTTCAGCGCCTGCTCCACGTCGGCGATGACATCTTCGATGTCTTCAATGCCAACGGAGATTCGCACCATGCCGTCCGTGAGACCGATCGCCTTGCGGCCCTTCTCGCCGATGGCGGCATGCGTCATGCTCGCCGGGTGGGAGATCAATGTCTCGACGCCTCCGAGGGACTCTCCCATGGTGCATACACGTACGCGTTTCAGCAGGCGTTTGGCATTGGCCAGCGAGCCCGTTTCGAAAGTGATCATCGATCCGAACCCCGACATCTGCCGGCGAGCGAGCTCGTATTGCGGATGGCTCTTGAGCCCAGGATAGAAAACCTTTTTCACCTTACGATGACCGCTGAGGTAGTCGGCCATCACACGACCGTTATCGTCGTGCTGCTTCATGCGCACGGCCAGCGTCTTGGTGCCACGCAGTACGAGCCAGCATTCGAAAGGAGACATGATCGCGCCCGCAGCCTTCTGCACGAAGGCCAACTTCTCCGCCTGATCCGGGGTGGTACAGACCAGCACGCCGCCGAGTCCGTCGCTGTGTCCGTTGAGGAACTTCGTCGTCGAATGCATCACCATGTCCGCGCCGAGCCGGATGGGCTGCTGAAAATACGGAGACATAAATGTGTTGTCGACGATGACTTCGCAGCTACGCTTGTGCGCGATCTCGCTGACCGCCGCAATGTCGGTAAGTCCCATGAGCGGATTGGTCGGCGTTTCGATATAAACGTAGCGTGTGTTCTTGCGAATGGCGCGCTCGACGTTGCGCGGATCGGCGGTGTCAACGTAGGTGAACTCCAGGCCGAAGTTGGTCATGAGCTGGTTAAACAGCCGGGGCACGCCCCCGTAAAGATTGTTGGAGGCGACGATGTGATCGCCGGCCTTCATCAGGTGGCAGATCGCGCCGACGGCTGCCATGCCGCTCGCGAAAACCGGAGCGGCGATTCCGCCTTCCAGAGAGGCGAGATTCTGCTCCAATCGCGTGCGCGTGGGATTGCCGGCGCGCGAGTAGTCGTAGCCTTTGGTTTTGCCGAGCTCTTCCTGAGCGTAGGTTGAGGTAGCAAAAATCGGCGGAGCGACGGCTCCCGTGGACGGGTCAGCTTCATTGCCCGCATGAATGGCGCGAGTGGAAAATCCGAAAACGTTTTTCTTAGGCATAAAAAGTCGATTCACCGCCGGAGACGCGGGATTTGAAAATCTTTCGCCACGCAGGTCACGGAACTCACGCAGGAATGCGAAGAAGAATTAAGCTGTGCCAGCCGATTTCAAGTTATTCCCTGCGTACGCAAGTCTCGGATGGCAGCAGGGAAGGACTCAACTCCCTCCATGCGCGACGTGTCCTCTGTGGTGAAACTATTTCTTTTCGTTGAACTGGAAGATCCCCTTCGACAGATATCTCTCGGCCGAGTCGGGAATGATCGTCGCCACACGCTTGCCAGGGCCCAAGCGTTTCGCAATTCCGATCGCAGCAAACACATTGGCGCCCGCGCTCGAGCCGGCGAGCACGCCCTCGTTCGCAGCCAACTTCTTGACCATGTCGAAGGCATCCACGTCCGTT
The DNA here is from genome assembly GCA_963834135.1 of uncultured Acidobacteriaceae bacterium. Taxonomy (GTDB): domain Bacteria; phylum Acidobacteriota; class Terriglobia; order Terriglobales; family Acidobacteriaceae; genus Bog-257. The sequence goes on from CAWIAN010000005.1 coordinate 56,429, forward strand.
ACGGCGATGATCTCGTCCGCCAGTGATCCGTCGAACGTCTTGGGAATGAAGCTGGCGCCTATGCCCTCCACTTCGTGATCGCCCTTTTCACCGCCGCCAAGCACGGACCCTTCGGTTTCGACCGCGATTGCCAGAGCCTTCGGATTGCGCTCTTTCACATAGCGTGCGACGCCCGTAAACGTCCCGCCGGTTCCACAACCAATGACAACGGCATCCACTTGGCCGCCGAGTTGGTCGTAGAGTTCGCGGCCCGTCGTCTCATAGTGGAAGTCGGGATTGTCGAGATTCTCGAACTGACCCGCGATGAACGAGTTAGGAGTGCGGGAGGCTCGATCTTTGATGTAGTCGATCGCCACCTGCATACCGCCGGCCTTCGGCGTGCGGATCACTTCAGCGCCCAGCGCCTCCATCAACGTTACCTTCTCCTGCGAGAAGCCTTCCGGCACCGCGAGCACGGTTTTATAGCCCCGCCCGCTCCCGATCAGCGCTAAGCCCACGCCGGTATTGCCGGCAGTGGCTTCAAAGATCGTCGCTCCGGGCTTCAATCTGCCAGCCTGTTCCGCCTTGGTGATCATGCCAAGCGCAGCGCGGTCCTTAATGCTGCCTCCCGGATTCAAGTATTCCAGCTTGGCATATACGTCAGCAGCGCCCGAGGGCCCGAGCTTACGCAGATGAAGGATTGGGGTTTCGCCGACCAGTTCCGTAATTTCTTCGGCAACGCGGAGAGAGGGCATTTCAGCAATCTTCATGAGGACTCTTGGGAATAACCATCAAGGTTACGTGAAGTGGAATCAAAGGGTCAATGTACGCGAAAACGATTTTCGGAACCATTACGCGGTTTGCACCCGGCACAACCCATCGAGTGCGCAGATGCGTCTCATTTTAAGAGGAGGCTAGACATTTATGGCAACCGCCAAGAAATCGAGTTCCGGTCGACGTAGTTCGAGTAGTTCGGGCAGTCGTAGCAAATCCTCGCATCGTGGTACAGCGACTTCGACCTCGGCCAAAAAGAAGTCGAGTCGCTCGCACTCGTCCACCAGCGGCAACTCCAGCAGCAAACGTAAGTACAGCCGCAAGGCACAGACTAAAGTCGGCAAGGTCATGCGCGAGTACAAACAAGGCAAGCTGAAGTCCGGAGGCAAAAGCAAAGTAAAGAGCCGCAAGCAGGCAATTGCCATCGGAATCAGCGAAGCGCGTAAGTCAGGCGCGAAGGTTCCACGCAAGAAAGCAGCGTAAGACTTGCCCATTAGTGAAACACCGGCAGATTCGCCGGTGTTTTTGCGTCTGTGCGAAACAGAGGGCTCGCATGATCAAGGCGGTAGTCTTCGATATCGACGGGACGCTGGTGGATACCGTTGATCTGCATGCCCGAGCCTGGCAGAAAGCATTTGCGAAGCTCGGGAAACCCGTGTCCTACGAAGCGGTCCCCAGTCCTAAGCTTTTGCAGCGCCTGGTTTGCTTTGCAGGGAGCGCAGCACATACTGCAGAATTCCGCCGTGTTGGTAGTACTGCACCTCCTGCGGGGTGTCGATACGCAATACCACATCAAATTCCGTCACCGCGCCGTCGGATCGCTTTGCACGAACCTTAATCGTCTTACCGGCCGCGAATTTCGCCAGCACCTCCGTCAACCCAACGACATCGAAGGTTTCCTCTCCAGTGACGCCATGGCTTTCTGCGCTTTCTTTTTCCAGGAATTGCAACGGCAGAATACCCATGCCAACTAGATTTGACCGGTGAATGCGCTCGAAGCTCTCGGCCAGCACGGCGCGCACACCCAGCAGCCTTGGGCCTTTGGCAGCCCAGTCGCGCGATGATCCCGATCCGTATTCCTTGCCGGCGAGCACGATCAGCGGAGTTCCCTCGGCGCGATACTTTTCCGACGCTTCGAAGATCGTCATCTCATCGCCCGCCGGAAGGTAGCGGGTAAACGCGCCCTCCTTGTGCGGCGTGAGTTTGTTGCGCAGACGAACGTTGGCAAAGGTGCCGCGCATCATGACTTCATGATTGCCGCGACGCGATCCGTAGGAGTTGAAGTCGGCAGGCTGCACGCCGTGTGCGATCAGGTATTGTCCGGCAGGGCTGGTGGGCTTGATCGATCCTGCGGGCGAGATGTGATCGGTGGTGACGCTGTTACCGAGATAGCAGAGAACCCGCGCGCCGGAGATATTCTTCACCGGTTCTGGCTGTGACGGCATGTTTTCGAAGTATGGCGGATTTTTCACATAAGTCGATTGCTCATCCCAGGCGAATGTCTCGCCTTCCGGGACGTTCAGGCCGCGCCAACGGTCGTCACCCTTGAAGACATCGGTGTAGGCGCCACGAAACAGGTCGCCGGTGATGTATTTGTGAACCACAGCATCGACTTCCGCGGTCGTCGGCCAAATGTCCTTGAGATAGACCGGACTACGTTTGCCATTCTTCACATAACCGAGAGGCTCTTTGAAGAGGTCGAGATCAATGCGGCCCGCCAGAGCGAAAGCGACGACCAATGGCGGCGACATCAGGTAATTCGCGCGCACCTCGGAGTTGATGCGGCCTTCGAAGTTACGATTACCGCTGAGTACCGAGGCGACGACCAGATCTTTCTCGACCACCACATTCGAAACTTCCTGCGGCAGAGGTCCGGAGTTGCCAATGCATGTCGTACAGCCATAACCCACGACGTTGAATTTCAGCTTCTCCAGATACGGCATCAGGCCGGAGCGAGTGAGATATTCGGTCACAACCAGCGAGCCGGGCGCCAGCGATGTCTTCACCCACGCGGGAACGGAGAGACCTTTCTCGACCGCCTTTTTCGCCAGCAATCCGGCAGCAACCAGCACCGACGGATTCGATGTGTTCGTGCAACTGGTGATGGCGGCGATGACCACGCTACCGTGATGCAATGCCTTGTCCAGCTTGACGTGTTCCTGCACTTCGTCCTGCTGCGAATCCATGCCCTCGGGGTGGCCGCCTTCCCCCTCCCAGCGCGCTTCCTGCTTCGGCGGGACGTGCTGGCCGGGCTTCAACAAGCTCGGCAGCGCCTCATCAAACGACTTCGCGGCATGCGAAAGCGTTACGCGGTCCTGCGGACGCTTTGGCCCGGCGATGCTGGGTTCGACTGTAGACAGGTCTAGCTCCAGCACATCGGTGTATTCGGCCTCGGGAGTATCGGCGGTATGGAAGAGTCCTTGCTCTTTGTAATAGGCCTCGACCAGATTCACCAGTTCCTCGCTGCGGCCACTCAGCCGCAGATAATTCAAGGTCTCCTTGTCGACCGGAAAGATGCCGCACGTGGCGCCGTACTCCGGAGCCATGTTGCTGATGGTCGCGCGATCGGCCAGCGGGAGAGTCTGCAGGCCGGGACCAAAGAACTCAACGAACTTTCCAACCACGCCTTTCTTGCGCAGCATCTCCGTGACGGTCAACACCAGGTCGGTTGCGGTGGATCCCTCGCGAAGCCGATTGGCCACGCGGAAGCCGACGACTTGCGGGATCAGCATCGAGACCGGCTGGCCGAGCATGGCTGCCTCGGCCTCGATTCCTCCGACGCCCCAGCCAAGTACGCCCAGTCCATTGATCATCGTGGTGTGCGAATCGGTGCCCACCAGCGTGTCGGGATAGGCGAGCGGCTTGCCAGTCTCGCCATCCGCTCCGACGAACACGACGCGAGCCAGGTATTCGAGATTGATCTGGTGAACGATGCCGGTGTCTGGCGGAACGATCGCAAAATTCTTGAACGCGGTCTGTCCCCAGCGCAGAAAAGCGTAGCGCTCCTTATTACGATGGAACTCCAACTCGGCGTTCATCTGCATCGCTTGCGGTGTGCCGAACTCGTCGACCTGCACGGAATGATCGATAACCAGTTCCGCCGGTTGCAGCGGATTGATCAGCTTAGGATTGCCTCCCAGGGCCTTCATGGCGTCGCGCATGGCAGCCAGATCGACTACGGCGGGCACGCCGGTGAAATCCTGTAGCAGGACGCGGCTGGGCATGAAAGCGATTTCCTGCGAGGGGTGCGACTTCTTCGTCCACGAAGTGAGTGCGCGAATGTCATCCGCCTTAACCGTCTGGCCATCTTCGCGGCGCAGCAGGTTCTCCAGCAGAATGCGGAGCGAGAACGGCAGATGCGCGGTCTTGATTCCTTGTTTTTCAAGTGCGTCGAGACGATAAATCTCAAACTCGCGCTTACCAGCGCGAAAGAGGGAACGACTACCAAAGCTGTTCATGAATAAGTCCCTTCTTACGGATAAGAGGATTCAGTAGAGGGCGCGGATTCCTGCAACGCGGAACCTTCTATCTTAAATGGATGAGAGCCGATTCGGAATAGTCGGACAAAAAAGGCTGCCAGATCACTGAAATCTCGGAGCGCTATGTGGCAAACGCGAGTCAGTTGCTGCTCTGCTGCATTTTTCTCTGAAGATCGGAGCAGAGATTGTGCAGCTTGGCGTCGTTAGTCAGGCCGTCGGCTACAACGCACTCCGTGTAGGCCGCTTTGGGGTCCGTATCTTTCAGCAGATTCGTCAGCATGATATGTGGCGTCGGCCAATCGGGCGAGAGCTTCGCCGCCTGGCGCAATTCGGCAACCGCGCTCGGGTTGTCTTTCTTCTTCAAGTAGAGAATGGCGAGATTGTAGTGTGCAGTGGCGTTCTTCGGATCCAGACGGATCGCTTCCTTGTACTCAGTCATCGCCTCGTCAGCCTGGCCGGCGTCGTCCAGAGCGCTGCCCAGATTCATGTGGATTCCGGCGCTATTGGGTTGTAGCGCCAGCGCGGCGCGATAATGCTGGATGGCCCCCGTCAGGTTGCGTTCCTTGTAGAGAATGTTGGCGAGGTTGTTCTGCGCGTCGGCCATCTTCGGATCCAGTCGCACGGCGTCCTGATATTGCGCGATAGCTCCCTTAATATCGCCATTACGCTTGAGTGCTAGACCGAGATTATTGTGCACGTCTGCGTTGTCGGGTTGAAGGCTTACGGCGGCGTTCAGTTCGGCGATCGCTTCGGCGTAGCCTTTGCGGTCAAGGTAGATGCGTCCAAGATTCGCGTGTGCTTTGAAATAGTTAGGGTACTCTTTGATGGCGGCTTTATATTCCTGGATCGCGTTCTCGGTGTCCCCGTCACGCTCCAACTGCGCGCCCTGATGAAAATGTCTTTCCGCCGCAGCAGGAATGATTGCCCCTCCTTGCGAAGCAGACTGAGGACTGGCAGCCGTCGATCCAGCGACCGATGCCTGACCTTTGCTCGGCGCAGTCGCAGGCTTCGCTTGCGTGAGCGCCGGTGCGGGTTGCGGTTGCGGAGCGTCCTGCGCCTGAACGAGTGCAGCGTTCGCGAGAAACACAAAGAGGAAGACTACAGCGCACCGCAGTGACGACAGATTCGCTTCGTATTTCATGATGACTCAAGGAAGTATATCGCTGACGGCGCTCGCAGGGCGTAAGGCCCATCGGTCTCACTGTTGCTCTTGTGCCTCGACGGATGGCTTTTTTGGCGAGGCCTCGTGAATGTTGGCCACCTCCATCTTCATCTGCGAGAACTGGCCTGTCTGATAGCCATAGGAACGTTGCGGTAATCGCCTGGCCTCGTCATCAATAGCTTTTGATCGATTCTCCGGATTCGGATGATCGGAGAAAAATTGGATGGTGGTAAATCCGCCTTTGGCGTTCAGCTTCTCAAAAAACCTTGCCATCTGGCGAGGATCGTACCCCTCCTCAGCCATGATGTGCGAGCCCATCAGGTCAGCCTGACTTTCATCGGTTCGCGAAAATTTGAGAAGCACGCTGTTTGCTCCCAAGTTGATTCCGAATTCCGCAAGCTGTCCCATCAGCGAGTTGCTGTTGGTAAATTGGGCCGCCAGGGCGATAGGAATTTCGATCAGGTTGACCTTGCTGGCCTGGTTGGTTCCGTGCCGCAGAACTACGTGCGACATCTCATGACCCATCACGGCAGCGAGCTGCGCTTCGTTGTCCACAGCTTTAAGCAAACCCGTGTTGATGAACATGGGCCCGCCGGGCAGCGCGAAGGCGTTGATGCTTGGATCGGCAACTACCTCGAAGGTGAAGACAAAGCCGCTGGCTCTCGCCTCTCGCGACTGCATCAGGCGGTGACCCACGGTGTTGACGTAGTTGGTCAGGACCGGATCGTTGACAATTGTTACTTTCTTTCGCACCTGGGCTGCAAGTTCACGCCCGAGTTGGACGTCCTGCTGCTTGGTGAACAAGTTGAATCCCGGCCTTAGCTGAGCGGGCCCTTGAGAGGTCAGGGACTGCGCGTCCATCGACAAAGGCAAGAGAACAAGGAATACGAAGACGGTTGCTCGGCGTACAGCCGCCGTACGGGCAAAGTCTAGTAGTAATACGTTCATGTTCCGTGAAATAAATTTTACATTGGTGCCGTAGCCGCGGCTGTACGTATTACCAACTCACTGACGTCTACGGATTGTGACTTGCAGCGACGGAGCAGTACTGCATATCATCGGGTGCGTTCACGCGCAGGCTAAATCGCATCAGCCATGGACCAACGTAGCTTTCAAAGGCTCTTACGCCGGACGGTGGCTCTGCCAGTCATTCTGCTGGTACTGCTGGCTGCCACGCTAGCTGGTGAGATCCTTCTGTTATCAGCATCCCTGCGTTGGGTGGACCATTCCGATCAGGTCATATCCACCGCGCGCCAATTGCAGCGTCAGATCGTAGAGATGGATACCGATCTTCGCGGCTACTATCTCACCGGCGATCCGGCCTTTTTCGATGCCTACGATGAAGCCAAGTCGCGAGTGCCGGAGCAACTCGGCTTGCTGCGACTTTTAACAGCTGATAATCCCTCACAGCAGGGAAGATTGGAGGGAATTGCAAAACTGGATGCGCAGTGGATGGACTGGGCCGACGGCGAGATGCGCCAGGTTCATAAGACCTCGTTCTCGGAAAAGGACCTGCTAAGCGGCCAGGAACAGATGCAGCAGATCCGCAAAGAGCAGCGTGTCTTTGTCGGTAACGAAGAGGCACTCAGGCAGTCCCGCTCCTTCCGGGCAAAGGTTCTGAATGCCGTCGTGATTGGCTCCGCGGTCATTCTGTCTTTGCTTGTCGCCATCTTGTTGTTCTTTTTTACTCGGCGCGAGTTACTGGCTTTGTCCAACACGTACGAACGTCATTTGCAGGCGGAGGCCGCGCAGCAGGAAGAGTTGAAAGAGAGCCGGGAGCGGTTCCAGATCACGCTCAAGAGCCTGGGCGAAGGCGTGGTGTCGGCCGATCAGGACGGAAAAATTTCATTCATCAACCCCGTTGCGCAGCAGCTTACCGGTTGGAACTACATCGAAAGCCAGGGGCGTCCATTTCGCGAAGTGGTGAAGCTGGGCGACGAGAGAACCCGGTTGGAGATCGAAGATCCGGTAGAGGCTGTGCGGCGCGCGCAGCAGGTGGTCAGCTATCCTGCCGGCTTGGTGCTCACCAGTCGCGACGGCAAAGAGTATCCCATCGAGCTGACCGGCGCGCCGATCTTGAATAACCTCGGACAAATCGCCGGCATATCGGTGGTGTTTCGCGATACAACGCAACGGCGCCAGACCGAGCAAACCCTCCGCACCAGCGAACGACTCACCCTGGCGGGAAGGTTGTCGGCCACTATAGCGCACGAAATCCGCAATCCTCTGGATACGGTGACCAACCTGGTTTATCTGCTGCAGCACGAGCAGAATGCGAATCCAGCATCGCGGCAGTATCTCGAGATGGCCAGCGAAGAACTCACTCGCATTGCCCAGATCACCAGCCAGCTCCTGACCTTCCACCGCGAATCGCGCAGTCCGGTGCCGGTGAATCTGAATGAAGTGTTGGATAGTGTCCTGGTGCTCTTCTCACCGCAGATCAAACGAAATCACATTCGAGTCGAGAAGCGATTCCATGCGCATCGCAGCGTGCGCGGATTCCCCGGCGAACTGCGCCAGGTTTTCTCGAACCTCGTGGGCAATGCAATCGAAGCCATCTCTCTGGGCGGCGAACTGGTGCTGCACACGCGTGAGTCGAGCCTCGCCTCAGACCCAACCCGCAAAGGGATTCGCATTACGGTGCTGGACAACGGCAGCGGCATCCCAAAAGGTGTGCGCAAGAATTTGTTTGCGCCCTTCTATACGACGAAGGGTGAGAAGGGAACAGGCTTAGGTCTCTGGATTAGTCGCGGCATTGTTGAGAAGCACGAGGGCACGATTCACCTCGCCAGCACCAACCGCAACGGTCGCAGCGGCACCGCGTTTTCGGTGTTCCTACCCTTCGAGCAGGAACTCGGGCTGCTGGATGTCAATACCAACCCGCCGACCATCTGAGGATCTACTTCCTCTTCACCACGAACTTGCGTTCCTGGTCGCCGCGGCGCTCGATCGATATCTCCACATCGCGTTCTTTCTCGAAGCGGGGAAACTTCTCTCCCCATTCCAGCAGGACCAGGTTGCCCTCTTCGGCAAATAGCTCGTCAAGGCCCAGGGTGTCGAGCTCGCGCGGGGTGTCGATGCGGTACAGGTCCACGTGATACAGATTCACGTCAGAGCCGCGGTATTCGTGAATCAGAGTGAACGTCGGACTGGTGACGTCTTCGTGAGAGGCGGCCTCCAGCCCCTCGGCGATGCCTTTGACCAACGTTGTCTTACCGGTGCCGAGGTCACCACGCAGGATCACCATTCGCGCACTCTTCAGGCTGGGTGCGAGCTGCCGGCCAAGGCCCATCGTTTCTTCGGCCGAATGCGTGATGTGCTCGTGATCGGTCATCGCTGAAGACGCAACATTCTAGCAGGGCAAGCGGTCTGCCTTGCCGCTCGGCTGGGCACTACTGGATCCGCACTGTCTCATCCGATGCGAATTGTGCAGCACGCCGGAAAGCGCCCGGCAGGCCGTGTAACAGATCGGTGGCAGTCAGCGAGTGCTCGCCCATCCGCTCTTCCGCCACGTCGCCTGCCAGCCCATGGAGATACACGGCAGCGATGGCCGCACGTGCATAGTCGTTTGGCATTTGACCGATGATCCCGGCAGTCATTCCGGTGAGGATGTCGCCTGTGCCACCGGTCGCCATGCCGGGATTTCCCGTTGGATTGATCCAGGCGCTGCCATCGGGAAGAGCAACAACCGTACGATCCCCCTTGAGAACCAGGACCAGGTGGTGATCGCGGGCGAAGCTGCGCGCGACGTGAATACGATCTGCCTGAACCGCCTTGATGGTGATACCCGCCAGCCGCGACATCTCGCCAGGATGCGGAGTGAGTACCAGCGGTCGCCGCCGTCCGTCCAGCAGATGCGTGTGGTCCTGAAAAGCATTCAGACCATCCGCATCCAGAACCAAAGGGACCTTCGTCTGATGTACGGCCTCATGCACAAACTGAACGGTTTCGGGATGGCGGCCAATGCCCGGTCCAATCGCCACCACCGTCATGGATTTCGACAGCTCGATGAAGCGGTCGCTCTCAGCCGCAGCGCGAGAAATGGACCCGGTGTGGGTTTCGGGCAGCGGCTCCGTCATCAGCTCCGCCGCAAAGGAATTAACGCTACCAAGCACGCGGGCCGGAGTCGCCACGGTGCTCAGACCCGCACCCGCGCGGAGTGCCGCCATTCCGGCCATGGCTGCCGCTCCGGATTTTCCAAGCGAGCCGCCGACGATCAGGACATGCCCGTACATCCCCTTATTACTGTCACGCTTGCGAGGGGCCAACAGAGCAGAGAAGTCGCGCGGCGTCGTGACCTCCAGATTCAAGCTCGAAACAATGGCCTCGGGGGGCGATCCGATAGGCGCCACCACAATGGGTCCGCTGGTGAGCTCGCCAAAGACATGCGCGGGGCGAGGCGCGGTGAAGGTGACGATGGCATCCGAGTGCACCATCATCAAATTGCGCTGCGGAGTCATCGCGTCGGAATCGGCACCGGAAGGAATATCCACAGCAATCACCGGCTTATCACTGCGATTCATTAGCGTGATCGCCTCTGCGTAGAGACCGACGACCGGCGGCTTGAACCCGGTGCCCAGAATCGCGTCGACCAGTAAATCGCAGTTAGCCAAACTGCGCGAGGACTCGGATTCCAGATCCTGTGCGCTCGCAACTTCGATGGGCCGCAGCGGCAGCCGCTCAAACATTGTTAGCGCGTCGCCTTGCAAATCAGTCCGCGAAGCCAGCAGCACTACCTCGACCACCCGTCCCGCGCGGTGCAGTTTACGGGCTACAACGAAGCCGTCGCCGCCGTTATTGCCTTTGCCGCACACCACCGCGATACGACTGGCGCTGGGATAATGCTGCAGGATGAAGCGTGCGACCGCGCCTCCGGCGTTTTCCATCAACGTGAGTGAAGGGACATCAAAGCGTTCCGTGGTTGCACGGTCGATAGCGCGCATTTCCGCTGCGGTCGTAATCTTCATGCTGGCTCCACTGCAGATTGTTCCAGCCGGCGCAGCCCGTCAGGCTGGCCCATGGCAATCAGATGATCGCCTTCGTGAATGACTTCATCGGGAGAAGGATTGAACCGCATATCGGAGGTTTCACCTTTAATCGCCAGCACAATCACGCCCATTTCCTGACGTATGCGCGAGCCCTCCAGCGTTTGGCCTGCCACACGTGATCCCGCCTGTACCTGGACCTCTTCAATTTCCAGCGGCAACTGGCGGTTCATGGCGGTGTCGAAAAAGTCGACGACGTGGGGCCTCATGAAGGTTTGCGCAATGCGATACCCGGCGAAGTTATAAGGCGAGATCACGTGATTCGCCCCGGCAGTGATCAGGTGCTTCTCCGCTCCTTCCTCGCTGGCGCGGGCGATGATGTTCAGCTTGGGGCTAAGGCTCTTAGCGGTTAGGGTGATGTAGATGTTAGTCGCATCGGCCGTGGCGCTGGCGACCAGTCCCCGCGCCCGTTCCACTTGCGCCTGACGCAAAACTGCAGCCTGCGTGGCGTCGCCGACAAGCGTGAGCCAGCCTTCGTCGGAGTAACGGGCCAGCTTTGAGGCGTCGGTATCGATAACGACGAACGGCAAAGGTTTGCGCGCCAGCTCGCGCGCCGCGCTTCGGCCGACTCGTCCAGCGCCGCAGAGAATGTAGTGGTCCGACAATCGGCCGATCTCGCGGTCCATGCGTCTCCTGCCGAATACCGATTGCAGCTCGAATTCTAGCAAAGCTTGCGCCGCGCCTCCGAAGAACAGCAGCACCAGCGCCACTCCGGCAATAATGACGAACGCGTTGAAGACCCGTCCGGAATGCGAAAGCGGATGAATCTCGCCATAACCAATGGTGCTGACCGTGGTCAGTACCATGTAGAAGCTGTCAAACCAGGTCCAGCCTTCAATGAAATGAAAGCCCGACGTGCCGATCAGGATCAGCACGACCAATGCCAGGAAAATGATCCTCAGGTTGAGCCAGGGCTTCACGCGTTTATTGTGTCAACGCGATGGCGAAAGTGCAATGAAGGAGCGATTCTGGTAGTCCGGCGGTCTGAGTGCTATCAAACACGGCTCCGCCTTCAGGCGAGATGGAACGAGACCTAAGCCAAAACCGTAATCGGCCAAGGTTCGCGCAAAAAGCGACGCCCTTCCTATTGGGAAGGGCGTTTGCGTTATTTCAGCACCGAATGTTCGACTAGTCGCCCGCGACCTTCACTTCGCTGGAGACCAGTTTCTGCACGTGGCTGTGATGGCGACCGTAGCCAAAGTAAATCACCATGCCGATCACCAGCCACACGCCCAGCCGGATCCACGTATCGATGGGCAAGCTGTACATCAAGCCGAAGGAAATCAGGATGCCAAGGATCGGCACCAGCGGCACCATCGGTGTTTTGAACGGCCGCGGTAGATCGGGACGGCGTACCCGCAACACCCACACTCCCGCGCACACGATGATGAACGCCAGCAGCGTGCCGATGCTCACCAACTCTCCCAGAATGCCGATAGGAATGAGCGCTGCGAACACGGCGACAAAGCAGCCCACCAGGATCGTCGAAATCCAAGGTGTGCGGAATCGGGGATGCACAGCGCCAGCCCACTCGGGCAGCAATCCGTCACGCGACATCGAGAAGAACACGCGCGACTGGCCCAGAAGCATCACCAGCATGACGCTACCCAGTCCGGCGATTGCGCCTAGCTTCACCAGGAACGATCCCCAACGGATGCCCGCGGCGTCGATTCCGACCGCTACCGGATCGGCGACGTTCAGAGCCGTGTAAGGAACCATGCCGGTCAGCAGGCCGGAAACCAGGATGTAGAGAATGGTGCAGATCACCAGCGATCCGAGGATACCGATCGGCATATCGCGCTGCGGATTCTTCGCTTCCTGCGCGGCCGTCGAAACAGCGTCGAATCCGATGTAGGCGAAGAAAATTACTCCCGCTGCTCGGGCAATACCCGACCACCCGTATAACCCATACTCGCCCTGATTCGGGGGAATGAACGGATGCCAGTTTTGCGCGGCCAGCGCGGGATGTTTGAGCACAAATGAGCCCGCGATTCCGATAAAGATCAAGACGATTGTGACCTTGACGATCACAACCGCCGAATTGAAATCAGCCGACTCCTTGATGCCGATCACCAGGATCGTGGTGATCACAAGGATTGCCAGCAGCGCGACCAGGTTGAACACACCGTTCACGCGCGGCAGGGTCGAAGCATCCACGCCGTTCTGCTTCAGCATAGGGGCCATCGTGGTCAGCAGTTCCCAGCGGCCGTTATAAAGAACGATGACGTTCCGTACCCAATGTGTTCCCGTGTAGGTATAAGGAGTGGCCGTAAACTGTGGAGGAATGCTGATACCGAAGTCCTGTAGAAAGCTGACGAAGTAACCCGCCCATCCGGAAGCCACGGTAGCCGCGCCGAATGCGTATTCCAGAATGAGGTCCCAACCGATGATCCAGGCAAAGATCTCGCCCAGGGTGGCATAGCCATAGGTATAAGCCGAGCCTGCAATGGGAATAAGCGACGCGAATTCCGAATAGCAGAGACCGGCGAAGACGCAGCCCGCTCCAGCCAGGACGAAGGACAGAACGATGGCGGGACCGGCATACTGAGCGGCTGCTGATCCGGTCAGAACAAAGATGCCTGCACCAATGATGGCGCCAATACCCAGTGTGATGAGGTTAATCGGACCCAGAGCCCGCTTGAGACTGTGTTCCCCCGTCTCCGACGCCTCTTTGGTGAGCATGTCGAGCGGTTTGCACTTCAGAAGATTGGACATTAAGGATTGCCTCTTCCAGATAACTAGGCTTGTTCGCGCACCTGCGGATTGCGTTTCGACCACAGGAAATACACGGGAATTCCGAGTAGAACGATGATCAGGCCGGGCCACGTGTATTGCGGCTTATAACGCAATAAGACTACATCAATGAAGGTGGCGATCAAAATGTACATCGCCGGCAGGATGGGATAGCCGATGGCGCGATAGGGACGCGGCTCGTCCGGCCGCTTAATGCGTAGCACGAAGAGTCCAGCAATGGTCAGGATGTAGAAGACCATCACGGCGAAGATGATGTAATCGAGCAACTGGTTGTAGCTGCCTGAAACGCACAAGATGCAAGTCCACACGCATTGCATTGCCAGCGAAACATACGGCGTGTGATATTTCGGATGAAGCTTGGCAGCGCCGCGAAAGAACAATCCGTCTTTCGCCATCGCGTAATACACGCGCGCACCTGCGAGAATCAAGCCGTTATTGCAGCCGAAGGTGGAGACCAGGATAGCCCCAGCCATAATGAAGGCGCCGCTGGCCCCGAAGATGTCCTGGAATACCGCGGTCGCGACCCGGTCTTCGGAGGCGTGTTGAATGCCGCGTGCCAGAATCGTAGCCCCATGACCATCGCCGTGCAGCGGCAGCACGGTTAGATACACAACATTGGCCAGCAAATACAACAGAGTCACTGCGCCAGTTCCCATTGCCAAGGCCAGCGGCAGGTTGCGCTTGGGATTCTTTACCTCGGCGGCGGTGAAAGTGATGTTGTTCCACGCGTCGGAAGAAAATAGCGAGCCGGTCTGAGCGACCGCCAGAATGGTCAGCACACCGACCAGCGCGATAGGGCCTCCGACACCCACCTCTACCGGGTGAAGGGAATGCCAGCCCGCATTGCGCCAGAACTCGGCGCCGAAGTTGGCGGCAATAGCCTGCGCGTTGCGTCCCACCATTAATCCCAGAAGCACCAGCCCGAGCAAAGCGGCGGTTTTGGCGACAGTAAATATGTTCTGAACTATGGCGCCGGTGCGCACGCCAAAGATGTTCACCACCGAGAGAATGATGACGATCACGATAGCGGCAAGGTTCTGCGTGTTGAGGCCAACGTCCATATTGCCCAGGACCATTGGTCCGACCCTGATGGGAGGCACGTGCCCGACGGGACTCAGCCAGTGAGTCGACGAGACCGAATGGACGAAGATGCCAAGAAACTTTCCGAAGGCGATGCCAACTGCCGCGATGGTTCCAGCCTGCACCACCAGGAACAGCGTCCAACCATACAGGAAGCCCCACATCGGCCCGAACGCCTCGCGCAGATAAACATACTGGCCACCGGCGTGGGGCATCATCGCGGCCAATTCGCCGTAGGCGAGTGCGCCCGTAATGGTCAGGAAACCGGTCACCAGCCATGCGCCCAGCAGCAGCGCGGGCGAGTCAACTTTGCGGGAGATATCGGCGGAGACAATGAAGATGCCCGAGCCGATCATCGAACCCATCACCAGCATGGTCGCGCTGGTAAGCCCGAGCCCTTTTACAAACTCGCTTTCACGGGACGCGGTGGAGACAGTCTTTGCTTCAGTAGCCAAGGAACCTCGGAGGGCGCAGTTCAGATGCCCATGGTGCTGTCTGTTAGACGGGAGAAACGCAGGTCAGCTTACACCAACAGCCGCAAGAATTCCTCAGCAACTTTGGTGGGTGAACTCAGAAGGTCAGCAATCACAGCGACGGAATCGGCCCCGGCGTCGATCACGGAACGCGCATTCGCACGCGTGATACCGCCGATAGCGACCAGGGGCTTCTTTGTTGCTGCCCGGGCCTGGCGAATTCCATCCAGCCCTACAATCGCGTCGGGATTTCGTTTCGACGAGGTCGCAAACACCGGGCCGAACGCGATGTAGTCGGCTGGGCCGGCGTCTGCCTCCTGCAATTGCTCGAGATTGTGCGTCGAAACTCCAAGCACCCGCTCGGGACCAATAACAATACGGGCACCTTCAGACGAAAGATCATCCTGGCCGACGTGGACCCCGTTATAACCAGCAGCCAGACAGATGTCGGCGCGGTCATTCATGATAAGCGTGACGCCATCGCCCAGCACACGGCGAAGTTCGCGTGCATGACTCAGCATCTCGCGCGTCGTACCCACTTTGTTGCGGTATTGAATGAGAGTCGCGCCCCCCGCGGCAAGATCCTTCGCATAATCCACAATTGCAGCCGTGGTCCGCAGCGGTGCAGCAAAACAGGAGACATCGACGATAGCGTACAGCTTCGGCAGATTCATCTATTCAAGATCATTTCACCACAGAGGCATTGAGACACAGAGTTTCGGTGGTGTCCTACCGCAACTTGTAAGACACTACCGAGATTTCCCGATTTTCCGTCGGTCTCTGTGCCTCTGTGGTTTGAAGTTATTGCTCCGGAAAGTCACTTCCCCCCGCTGTTGCCGAGGAAGCGTTCCATAAACTTCGTATCGAAATTTCCGGCACGGAAGTCTGGGTCGCGCATGATTCTCTGGTGCAATGGAATCGTGGTGTAGATACCCTCGACCACAAACATCTCCAGCGCCCGCGACATGCGTGAGATGGCTTCGGCACGGTCGCGGCCGCGCACCACCAGCTTCGCAATCAGCGAGTCGTAGTAAGGAGGTACCACACTTTCGGCGTAGGCGGCGGTGTCGACGCGGACCCCAGTCCCACCCGGTGTGTTGAACACCGAGATCTTGCCCGCTGATGGCGTGAATCGTTCCGGATGCTCGGCATTGATACGGCACTCGATAGCGTGTCCTCGCGAGACTACGGCCTGGGTGATCACACTCGACAGCTTTTCGCCCGCAGCGATCATGATCTGCGATTTCACCAGGTCAACATCGGTCGTCATCTCCGTCACCGGATGTTCCACCTGGATGCGGGTGTTCATCTCGATGAAGTGCAGGCTCCCATCTTCGTCCATCAGGAACTCGATAGTGCCGGCATTCATGTAGCCGATACTACTGAGCGTCTTAACCAGGATGCCGCCGATGCGCTCGCGTATTTCGGGAGTGACTTTCACCGAAGGCGCTTCTTCCACCAGCTTCTGATGACGACGCTGGATGCTGCACTCGCGCTCGCCGAGGCTCATCACGTTGCCGTGTTCGTCGGCCAGTACTTGGAATTCAATGTGGCGCGGGCGCTCGATGAACTTCTCCATGTAGAGATCGCCGTTGCCGAACGCAGCTGCCGCCTCGGATTGCGCCGAGTGGAAGAGATTAGGCAACTCCTCTTCGCTGCGAATGACGCGCATACCGCGTCCGCCTCCGCCGGCCGAAGCTTTCACGATCACGGGGAAGCCAACGCTGCGCGCCCACTCGATCGCCTCATCGGCCGAGGCAATGATTCCATCCGAGCCTGGCAGAATCGGGACGCCTTCTTTCTTCATGGTGGCGCGCGCTTTTTCCTTCTCACCCATCAGCCGCGTCACTTCCGGTGGAGGCCCGATGAACTTGATTCCACACGCCTGGCAGACCTCGGCGAAATTGGCGTTCTCGCTCAGCAGTCCATAGCCGGGATGAATGGCGTCGACGTTGGCAATCTCCGCCGCACTGATCACCGCTGGGATGTTCAGGTAGCTTTCCTGCAGTCGAGGCGGGCCGATGCAGATGGCTTCGTCGGCGAACCGGACATGAAGGGAATTGCGGTCGGCCTCGCTGTAGATGGCGACGGCCTTGATGCCGAGTTCCTTACAGGCGCAAATGACCCGCAGGGCAATTTCCCCGCGGTTCGCAATTAGGATTTTGTTGAACATGAAATATGAGTTACGGCGTCCGATCGAGTCCGGTTACTGTTTGCGAATGCCGAACAGGGGCAAGCCATATTCAACCGGGCTCCCGTTGGCGATAAACATCTTCGCGATGACGCCGGAGACTTCCGCCTCGATCTCATTCATCAGCTTCATGGCTTCGATGATGCATAGCACCTGTCCCTCTTTGACCGTGTCGCCAACTTTGACGAAGGGCGGGGTGCCTGGTGACGGTGCTTCGTAGTAGGTGCCAACAATTGGCGACTTCACGATGACGAGGTCCGCATCCGCCGCATCTCCGGCCGGAGCCGAAGCGGCGGGCGTGGCCCCGGCGGCGGGTTGTGCCGGCGGAGTCGCACTAGCTATTAACGGGGCATGAGCCAAGGTTGGAGCCGCGACCGTGTGTAGAGCGGGCGCGACCTGCACGATTGACGGAGCAGACGAGCCGCCACGCTTGACGTGCAGCTTCATATCGCCGCGTTCGAGTTCGAACTCGGTGATGTCCTTCTCCACCAGCAGCTCGATCAGTTCTTTGATTTCCTTTTGATTCATCAATTGTGCCGTATGACTGCTCTAGAGTGCTTCTGCGGTGCGGCTAGCTAAACAGGACCTCACACTTGGAGACCCCAGCCTGACTCTTGGTCCGGTTTCACAAAGCAAGGCAATCAGACATTATCAACGTTCGCGGCCAGTTTGCAAAGCGGGACGCGAATGATTGCTCAGGGCATGCGCATGTTCTCCTGCGCCCGCAGAAAAGCATAGTTGCTGACGCGCACTGATCCCTGAAACGGGCGATTGATCTGTGCAATGGCCACCAGGCCGAGCGCAATCAATAATGAGAAGGCGAAAACCTGCAAACTGTGCAGCATCCAATTGCCGGAGCCGAACAGGCAGGCCGACGCAACGGTCAAAATCCCTCCCACGATCAGAACGCACCACAGGACGACGGGCAGCCGCGAACTGCTTTGCAGAACCCGGGTGCGGCGGTGCTGGGTGAGTGTGCTCAACTCGTAGAGAGCGTGGTCCTGAGCGATGATCTCGGTCGGCGATGCATTCTTCATCGACATCAACGTTCTCCACATATTGGAGTTGACGTCCATACTTTCATTAGGAATCTGCTCCCGTGCCATTTGCGGCCAGTCCATTCGGATGACTATGTCCGCATAGGAGTGCGCCAACCGTTGCAACTCGGTCCGCTGAGGTTCTGGCAACCCGGCTGCCAGGCGATAAACATTTACCAGTGCATCAGCTTCCAGATCCACGTTGAGGTCGGCCACACCAAAATTGGTCCATACGGCGTAGAGCATGAAGCCAAGAATCACCGCGTAGGTCGTACCTAGCGCGGTGAGTTGCCACCCGATCTGGTCGTTGTGCTCGCGGCGCTTCTCCCGTGGCCAAATCCTGTTCAGGCCCCACATGAACAGCAAGGAGCCGCCCACGCAGACAATAAGAATGAAAGCGCTTTGGACGTTCGTCAGCATGAGCCGCAAATCTCTCCACGCAGGTTTCTTCAACGACAGCCGCTCACTACGGCGACTTAAACCTCGATCAGCTCCTTGGCCATGGGAGTCAAAACCTCGCAGCCACTCCCTGTGACCAGCACCATATCCTCAATGCGAATGCCGCCGCGTCCCGGCACGTAGACGCCTGGCTCGATGGTAATGACCATACCCGGCCGCAGTTCTTCCGCCTGGCCTTTCCCAAGTCTCGGCGGTTCGTGAATCTCCAGCCCGACGCCGTGCCCGGTCGAGTGCGTGAAATAGCGATCCAGTTTGGCCCGCCGTAAGACCTCACGTGCCGCTTGGTCAACTGCGCCCGCGGTAACTCCCGCTTTCACAGTCGCAATGGCTGCTAGTTGCGCTTCGAGCACGGCCGCGTACCATCCGCGCTCCTCACGACTGGTCCGGCCGACGTAAACCGTTCGCGTCATGTCCGAGCAATAGCCGCGCAGTATAACACCGGAATCAACCACCACAAATCCGCGGCGTGGGATGGGTTCGCCGGTAGCGCGCCCGTGGGGCAGGGCAGAGCGCTTTCCGCCCGCCACGATCGTTTCGAACGACATGCCGTCCGCGCCTGCCTGCCGGGCAGCGAACTCGAGACGGCCGGCAACCTCTGATTCCGCGACGCCGGGTTGAATCGAATGCATCGCGTTTTCATACACGGCCGCGCCCAGGTCGACGGCGTCCCGCAGAATATTCAGCTCATCTTCGTCTTTGATCAGACGCTGCAGCATGACGAGCGCCGAGGTCGGCTTCCATGCGATCTTCTTGTGCGCAAGTTTGCGGAACTGACCGGCCGCAGTCACGCTGGTTTGATCGGCCTCGAAGCCGATCGCCGCCGGCTTTCTGCCGCCGATAATCTGGCTGGCCGCTTCGAGCAGCGGACCCTTGGCGACGACGACCCTCGCGCCCTTAACTTCCTCGCGGGCCTGTTGGGTATACCGGCCGTCGGTGAAGAAGACTGGCCGCCCCCCGAGAAATAGCAGCAGGCCGTTACTCCCGGTGTAGCCGCAGAGATAGCGCAGGTTCGGCGGATGGGTGACGATGAAGCCGTCGAGCTCGCGATCGGTCAGGGTCCGCGCGAATCCCTTCTGGCGGGAAAGATAGTTCATGCTTTTGGATTATTAGGCCGCGACCCGCATCAGGCAAGCACTCTATGGTTCGCGGGCGGTCTCTTCCTGCACCGCGTCCTGCTCCTCGCGGCTGGGTGGATAGGAATACATCTTGCTCCTGACGTTCAACGGCGCGCGGCGACGCTCGGCAATCATCTCCGCGACAATCGCTACCGCAATCTCTTCCGGCGTAACCGCGCCGACTTCCAGACCCACCGGAGCGTGCACGTTAGCGAATTTTTCCGCCGGGATGCCTTCCTTTTCCAGCTCTTTGTAGATCGAGATGGTTTTGCGCTTGGAGCCGATCATGCCCAGGTATCGCGCATTGGCGTTGATGGCCCAGCGCAGCACTCGCATGTCGTCGCGATGCCCGCGGGTGACGATCACGATGTAGGCGCTCTCGCACAGCCCCAACTTCGCCGTCACGCTGTCGAAATCGTCGGCAATGACCTCGCGCGCCTCGGGGAAGCGCTCGCGGTTAGCATAAGACTCGCGATCGTCGATGACGATGACCTCAAATCCGGCAATGGTGGCAATCTTGTACAGGTTGTAGGCAACATGTCCGGCGCCGAAGATGTACAGCAGCGCCGGCGGAAGCACCGGCTCGATGAATATATCCAGCGTGCCGCCGCAAACCAAACCCGTGTCGTATTTGGGATTGTTGTTGAGATTGAAGGTTAACGAGCGCGGCTTCTCTTCTTCCATCACTTCGCGCGCCGCCTGCCACACTTCGGCCTCAACGCAGCCGCCGCCAATGGTGCCGGCGATGGAGCCGTCGTCGCGCACCAGCATCTTCGCAGTCTGGAACGATGGGATCGAGCCGCGAACGTTGGTGATGGTCGCTACTGCTCCGCGCCGTCCTTCCCTGCGCAACTGCACGATTTGTTCGTAGATGTCCATGAACAGCAACTAGCCAGCGATCAGCTAAATCCGAATGCGTCTACGTTAGTTTAGATGTCAGCAGCGTGATTCGGAAGCGCCTGCGTCAGAAAGACATTTCTTCCGCTAAACCGCATCCATCCAGTCGCGGAGAACATTTTCGCCGGCCCAACCCGAGGTGCTTCGTTTCACGTTCCCATCCTTGTCAATCAACACCAGCTTGGGAACGCCTCCGACACGATAAGCTCGGCCAACCTTGCCGTCCGCATCATAAAGCGTCTTGAGCGCGATCCGCTTCGAATCCAGATACTGGCGCGTTTCGCCCTCTCCGCCCAGGCAGATGGTAACAATAGAAATCCCTTTGGTTCGGAACTCTGGGTCCATGCGATTGAGCAAGGGTAGTTCGTGCTGGCAGATGGGACACGAAGTCGTCCAGAAGACTAGCAGCACCGGCCGGCCTGAGTAGGAAGCTAGATCGACCTGCCCGGCATCAATCTCTGGCAACGAGAATGCCGGCGCCGGACTCCCCGCTAGACCATGCCAATAAACATATCCGCCCACGATAACCGCGACCACGAGGAGCAGGACGGTTTGGACTCTCGATCGCTGCAAAGTGCGCCTCAATTCTGAGGGAGACTCTCACATTGTAGGCAATTCGCAGACGCAGTCCAAGCGGTAAACCTTGACCACTTATTTCGTCAGCATCCCGTGCTTGCGCAGAACCTCTTGCAACTGGTCGTGCGGGATCGCCGGGATAACCCAATAATCGGCGCCAACCATGGTCTTGGCTGCAACCAGAACGTTAATCACTGACTCTTCTGTCGCCTGCACCACAGCGGTGAACATCGGGTCCATCTTCCAGCTTTGCATGCGCTCGACCTTCGCAGGCGGTTGTGTGAATGGTGGCTCAGCACTGTTACCTTCGTCCGCGCCTGGATTGGCCGTGGAGAATGCGAGGAAGATGTCGCCCGATTCGTCTCCCTCGATCGCCCCCACGCGACCCAGCCCAACCGACACGCGGCGCGCCAGGCGTTTCAGTTGGTCCGGCGTCAGCGGCGCATTCGTGGCGACGATCACGATGATCGAGCCCATCTCGGGCGCGTGCGCTCCGTCAGCCGTGCGGGCTACTGTGCCTTCGCACACCGGCGCCGGCTTGCCGCTCCACAACAGCACCGGCGGATCGAGCTTCTTTTCGACGCAGGGCGTTTGCAGTTTCATCTCGCGCGCTACGGGGATGCCGGCCACGCGCAGTCCATTCGCTCCGCCGTAATTGCACTGCACCAGCACGCCGACCGTGTACTTACCGTCCGGCGTCTCCACGATTCGCGATGAGGTTCCGGTGCCGCCCTTGAAACCGTTACAGATCATGCCGGTGCCTCCGCCGACATTGCCTTCAAGGATCGAGCCGCCGGTAGCGGAGTTCAGCGCATCCCAAGTGTCTTGCGCCGTGACGTGCTGGCCCTTGATGTCGTTGAGGGGCCAATCGGCCGTCTCGGCCGTGACCGGATACCAGAATTCGCCGGGATGCTTCTCCTTGACCAGCCAGGCTACCGCCGCATCGCGCACTACGCCAACGCTTCCGGTATTCGTGATAAGGATTGGCGTCTCCAGCAGGCCGCTTTCTTCAATCCAGTGCGTGCCGGTCATATCGCCGTTGCCGTTGCCGGCGAAGTAACCCGCGAAGACGCTCTGCATGCTGCCTTTGCCGCGCGGCAGGATCGCCGTTACGCCCGTCCGCACCGGCCCTTTGCCGACCACCAGTCGGCCTTCGCCGGAAATCAGCGTCTTGTAGCCAACCTGGACACCTGGGACATCGGTGATGGCGTTGAAGGGACCAGGCGTACCGTCAAAAGGAATTCCCAAGTCGCGGGCGCGAGGTTGGGGAGAGGCTGACGCAGTTTGAGCGAAGAGGGAACTGACGCTCAACAGAAGTGAGATCCACAGGAGCAGGACAACCGCATAGCTTCGACGCATCGCGATACCTTCCGGAGTTGGCGGAACAGAGCCTGTATAAGTGCGGACCCATGGTACAGCCTTCCGCGGCGCAGAGTTGTATGCTTAGTCGATCTTCTTAAACAGGCGGAGATAGAGAATGAAGGCGGTTCGCATTCATGAGTTCGGCGGTCCGGAAGTTCTGAAGTATGAAGACGCACCCGATCCCGTGTTACGCAAAGACCAGGTGCTGGTGCGGGTTCGCGCCTGCTCGCTGAACCATCTGGATCTTTGGGCGCGCGGGGGACTGAAGGGCATCACCTTCCCACACATCCTGGGCAGCGACGTAGCGGGCGAGGTGGTCGAAACCGGTGAGTACATCTCCGACATCAAGCCGGGCACTCGCGTGTTGCTATCGCCCATGTACTTCTGCAACCACTGCGAGCAGTGTATGGCCGGCCATCAAAACTTCTGTCCGCAATTTGCCGTGCTGGGCAACACAGTCGATGGTGGCAACTGTGAGCTGATCGCCGTGACCCGCGAGAAAGTCATCGCCATTCCCGACTCGCTCGATTTCGTGAACGCCGCCAGTGTCCCACTGGTGTTTCTCACGGCGTGGCACATGTTGGTGGGACGTGCACACCTGCGCGCCGGGCAGACGGTGCTGGTTCTGGGCGCAGGTTCAGGAGTGGGGTCGGCGGCCATTCAAATCTCGAAGATGCTGGGTGCCGAAGTCATCACCACCGCCGGTGACGAGCGCAAGCTGGCCAAGGCCCACGAGCTGGGCGCAGACTACACCATCGATCATTACAAGCAGAAAATTGCCGACGAGGTGCGTCGCATCACCAATAAGCGCGGTGTCGATATCGTTTTCGAACATGTGGGGATTGCAACCTGGCCGGACAGTGTGCGCTCGCTCAAGTCCGGAGGGACGCTTATCACCTGCGGTGCCACCACCGGCTACGAAGCCCAACTGGACTTGCGGGTGCTCTTCGCGAAGCAGCTCTCACTGCTGGGTTCGTACATGGGCGAGATGGGCGAGTTGCACGAGGTGCTGAAGCACGTCTTCGCCGGCAAGTTGAAGCCGGTGGTCGACCGAACATTTCCGCTGGGCGAAACGCGAGCCGCACATGAGTATCTCGCGAAGAGCGAGATGTTCGGCAAAGTCGTGCTGACGGTGTGACCGTTTGAGTTTTGGCGAGACTGCTTATTCTTAAGTGTTGTCATCACACGCGGAGCGAGAGATCTGCTGTTTGGCCGGAGCGGAATGATTTTCAGGTTACCTGGAAGGCAGATCCTTCGTCGGCCTGAACGCCTTGTCGTGATGACAACCATGCGACGACCAGAGCTTCCTTCCCACACTGCTTGACACCCGCTCGACCGGCAGGCACTCTCGATTGCAAAGCAGTTCTCAGGGGTGAGACATGAGTTCAGCAGGACCTTCCCTTCAGCAGCTTAAGAATTCCATGCGCAACACGTGGATGGCGGGCGACTTTGGCGAAGTTGCAAAGAACACCGAAGGTGCAGCCGAGGCATTCGTGCAGCGCCTGAAGGTTCCGTCCGGCTCGCGCGTGCTCGACATTGCCTGCGGATCGGGAAATCTCGCCATCCCGCTTGCCCGTGGAGGCGCTAAAGTCACCGGCGTCGACATTGCTACCAATCTGCTGGAGCAAGCGCGCCAGCGTGCGGATGCCGAGAGTCTCTCTGCGACGTTCGACGAAGGCGACGCTGAGCAACTACCCTATCCCGATTCCTCTTTCGATGTCGTGGTCTCGATGTTCGGCGCGATGTTCGCACCGCGGCCCGAGCTGGTGGTCGCCGAAATGGCGCGGGTGCTCAAACCCGGCGGACGGCTGGCCATGGCGAACTGGAATCCCGCCAGCTTCACGGGAATGATGTTTCGTCTGAGTTCGAAGCACGTACCGCCTCCGCCCGGACTGTCGCCGCCGATAATGTGGGGAGACGATACAACCGTCCGGGGGCGGCTTGCGACAAAGTTCAAGGACATCGAAACCACACTGATCCCAATCGAATTCGATCTACCTTTCAATCCGGCAGGGGCTGTGGCATTCTTCCGTAAGTATTTCGGACCTACGCAGGTCGCCTTCGGCCGCCTGGACGAAGCCGGACGGACGGCCTTCGCCGCCGATCTCGAGGGGCTATGGTCGAAAGCGAATATCGCCCCCGATCCCGACCAGCACACCGTGATCAGGAACGAGTATCTACAGGTTAGGGCCACTCGCATCTGATCAGCAGGTTTGCGCCTGCCGCTGCCGCAATGGCATCAATATGGCAGGTATAATAGGGAGCGATATGGCTGAACATCGAATGCCACATTTCGATAATCCGGAGACGGGCACCGAGCGCTTCGACAACCTGGTTGGTTCCAATCAGAGCCGTAATGCCATTCTCCGCGCTACCTTCGGCGAGCAGCAGCACGAGGGTATCGTGCTGGCATCGCTCGATGCGGTGGTGAACTGGGTGCGTCGCAATTCAATCTGGCCGATGACCTTCGGCCTGGCCTGCTGCGCGATTGAGATGATGTCGATGGGCGCGTCGCGCTTCGACATCGCGCGCTTTGGCGCCGAGGTGTTTCGCCCCTCGCCGCGCCAGTCGGATCTGATGATCATCGCCGGCCGGGTCTCGCAGAAGATGGCGCCGGTGATCCGCGAACTCTACGAACAGATGCCGGAGCCCAAATGGGTGATCTCGATGGGCGCGTGCGCGACTTCGGGCGGCGTGTTCAACAATTACGCGCTAGTGCAGGGTGTGAATCAGTGGATCCCCGTAGATGTTTACGTGCCGGGCTGCCCGCCGCGTCCCGAGCAGTTGATCTACGCGATCATGCTACTGCAGGAGAAGATCAAGAACGATCAGGGATCCTTCAAACGCGCACTGAATCTGGAAAAAGCGTAAGAAAATTTGAATTGGATGTGAACGCGCCCGCCACCACGGCGGGCGTTTTCTTTGTTACGAACTTCTGATTGCCATCCTGAGCGCAGGCGCACGCCGTCGCGCGCCGAAGTCGAAGGATGCACTACTTCATGAACTCACGATTCGATCAGGGTGAGGCACTCGGAGGCTCCATTCTCGTCGACCTCTTTTGGCGACGGGGCGGAGCCTCACGAAGCCACTCCCAACGGTCTGTACACCGGCCATCCCCTCTCCCGTGCGATTTTCTCCAAATCCGGATTGGGATTCACGCAGAAAGGCCACTTGGCAATCTCCAGCATCGCCTGATCGTGCACCGAGTTGCCGAAGACGGCTTCCATCGGTTTGTCAATCACCTCGCGAATCGCGACGGCCTTCAGTTCGTCGGTCGGCACGCGGATGAGGCGGTCGCTGGCTACGCCGTTTTCGATATGGACACTGGCGGCGAGTATCCGTTCCTGCGGAATGCCGAAGCACTTGGCTCCGACCTCAACCACCCAATCGTTCGTCGACGAAACTGCCCACAACTCGCAGCCCTGCTCAGAAAGTCGGCGTGTCAGCTCCCGCAGCTCGGGAAAGATGCGATGAGAGACGGCCTCCTCAAAAAACTCCTCGGCGGCACGCTGCAATTTTTCGTGTGAGACGCCGCGGTTCATCGTCACCATCTCGCCGCAGATCTGCTCTTCGCTGACCTTCCCGGACTTATAGCCGTCGTACCGTTCTCTCGCCCATTTCGCCATCTCAGGGCTTATGATGCCGCGCTCGATCTCCCAGTAAAAGAAGTCGGCGCCGGCGTCGCCGCTCCACAACGTGCCGTCGCAATCGAAGACGGCAATCGATGGCTTCAGGCCGAGCACATGATCAACAAATTCAGCGGGGGTAGAGAAGTTCAAAACTGCTTCTCCGACGAGATCATCTCGCTGCGCGCGAGCCGCGCATAGTCTTCCGGTGTGTCGATGTTCACACCCAGCCGTGGATCGTCCACGGGCACGTATTGCACATGCTCCTGATACTGATGCTCCACGTCGCGTGCGCTGCTGGTGATCGGCGCGCGCAGGAACGCCTCAATCATCTCGCGCCCGATGAGGATGGGATGCCCATGCATCGCCTGTTCACCGCGCGTGACCTCCGGAATTACAGCCCAGACGCTCGGGTTGGCGTAGCGGAAGGTCTCACGCAATGTCTTTACCGTTCCAGGCAGGGCGGGTGGCCGATCGATCAGAGCAACGAAAGCGGCGTCTCGTCCTCGTTCGAGTACGTCCCGCAAACCGACGTGCAGGGAACTGAACTGCCCGTGCTCCGGATCGCGGTTGACCGTCAGGAACGCCCCATGCTCGTACGCAACCGGGGTGATGTGAGGAGCATTTTTTCCCGCGACCACAATCACCAGTTCGGAGTAGGCCTGCAGCAGGTCAATCGTCGCGCCCAAAAAAGTGTTGGCGACAGGCGTACCTTCAGCCACTGGCGGCCAGGGCAGAAGCGCCTTATCGCGCCCCATCCGACTGGAAAATCCGGCCGCGAGAATCACGCCGCAGATGCTGGAAGAAAGGGGCATGGCTCGAAGATACCAAAGCGGCCTCCGCTGGGCCAGTGATGGCGGAATCGGGCTTCTTACAACCGAAGTTGTAGGCCCGTACTGCATATGGGGCATTGGCACCGTCGATTGCCGATGCCAGAATGGCTTCATTGGGATCGCATTTCAGGAAAGCAAGTTTCAGGGCTCCTATAGCGAGATAGGTTTACGGGTTGGCGGAATTCTTGGCCTCACGGCATCGGACGTGCAACTGGGCGCTGCGCTTCCGGACTAGAATTCCGCCCTTTCATTTTTCCGAAGGACCTAGCTCCAAAACCGGCCTTGATAGGACATTGCCTCAACCGCGTCGCGGGTAGTCGTTCTGATCGCTCTAAGCGAAGCGGCCTTGAGGTCGAGGCGCAATTCGCTCCCAGTACCTCCTCAAATCGTTCCGATCACCGCGCCAATAAAATCTTCCACAATTTGTGACATCCGAGCTCTCTCAGCGAATCATTAGGCAAAGAGATCGTTAACCGTGCGAGGATTGCGCTGATTACTGCGGAGAGAGAGCAAGAGCAAATGGAAGACCAGCGCCAGACGGAGTTCGAAAGTCTCCTTCGCTCGCATCAAGGCATTGTCTTCAAGATCGCCAACACTTACTGCTGGCATCCCGACGAGCGCGCCGATCTGGTGCAGGAGATCATCGCGCAGGTTTGGCGGGCGTGGCCCCGGTACGATGCGTCGCGTACTTTTTCCACCTGGATGTATCGGATCGCGTTGAATGTGGCGATCAGCTTCGTGAGAAAGGAAGTCCGTCACCGCGAGGTCACGGTTCCTTTCGATGGTGCAGTACACGACGCCGTGGCCGTAACCGGCAGCGATGTCGAGCGAGACCGTTTGCAAAGGCTACAGCGATTCATCGAGCGGCAAGCACCACTCGACCGAGCCCTCCTGCTGCTGTACCTGGAGGAAAAGAGTCAACGCGAAATCGCCGAGATTTTGGGAATCACTCCTACCAATGTCTCCACCAAGATCAACCGGCTGAAGCAGAAAATCCGGGCAGAGATTTAGCCGCCCGACAGATTGCATCGGGAAAGGAAGACAGTATGGAACTCGAAGAACTCAAGACGACATGGGAGACCCTGAATCAGCACATGAAACGCGAGAGCGCCATCAGCCTCGCCATGTACACCGACCACAAGTTGGAGGTTACGCGCTCCAGGCTCCGTCCGCTGTTTGTCGGGCAGATCCTCCAACTGTTCTTTGGCGTAGGCTTCTTGCTGCTGGCGGTAGCGCTGTGGAGCACTCGGCCGGCGGCCATCTCGGTCATCGTCGCGGGAGTGGTGGTCCATCTGTACGGTATCGGCTGCATTGTTGCCGCCGGCGTAGTGATGGGCGCGATACGTAACATCGATTACGCCGGTTCGGTGACGGAGATTCAGGAAAAGCTGGCACGCGTGCGCCGCGCTTACATCGTGAGCGGAATCGGCGCCGGCCTGACCTGGTGGTTTCTGTGGATACCGGTGCTGATGGTATTGCTGGGTTTGGTTCATGTGAACCTATACGCCCACGCTCCTTTGGTGATATGGGGCAGCCTCGCGGTTGGCGTGGTTGGATTAGCAGGAATGCTCTGGCTGTACGCGTACTCACGTAAGCCAGCGCACGTCCGGCTGCGCAGGTTTGTCGATCAAGCCGTCATCGGCCGCAGCCTCCAGAGGGCCCAGGCCCAACTGGATGAGATCCGACAGTTCGCACAGGAAGCAGCGTAGAGGTGCGTCGCAGCGATTCTTGTGAGCGTTGATACGAGGCCGCTTTTAGTTGTCATCCCGAGCGTAGTCGAGGGATCTGCGGTTACCACATGACGGATCTCGAGCGCGCCAATCGCATGTGCCTCCACACGGTAAGCCGAGCACGCCTGAAGACGTTGTGGATGCCGCAGTTCCGCCAACTGTCAACAAAGCCTTGAACATGAAGACCAAGGCGGAAGTGAACTTCTACGTGCAGAAGGGGGATGTCGACGCCGCCAAAGCAGCGATTCAGAAGGCCGCGATGATGTCCGCAGAGTCGCCGGCAGCTACTTCGAAGATGTTCCAGCCGCCGACGATGACAGCTGCACAACGCGCCGACTTTCTGGACGACAAAGCCGTACAGCAGCAGATTGAAGCGCGCGAGGGTAGCGATATGGTGAGCACGCGCAATCCCAACTGGCAGCTTCCAGACAGTATGGAAGCTCTGATTTCCGATGCCACTCGACGTAAGGTGGCAACCAGCTCGCTCGGGCGTCTAGTACGCGGCGAGGAGGAGATCCCGTTACCTGGAACGCCAAAGGGTGAACTGGCTAAGCAGATGCAAATGCCTGGTGGAAGCCCGATTACGGATGAGGATCTTACTGAAATTCTTCAGCAGTCGGTGGAAGCGGCCAAGAAAGCCAAACAAGGCTTCACAAAACAGCCATCGCCGGTGCAGACTAACCGATGAAGGAGCCCATGGACAAACCCCAGACCGTCGAAGAGATTTTGCTGCGCCAAGCCGAAGAGATCGCTCGTGAGCAGTCCCGAAAGAACGGCGCGGACATCGACCTCGCTCCATGGGGAGGGAAATTCTCGCGGGATGTTCCTAAAGAAGTTCATCCAGCACAAGACGTCGGTAACGCATAGTCACCGCATGAGATCCATGCAGTCAAACCGTAATCACATCGGTTGTAAAGGTGGGTGAGTTAAGCTCTGCGCCTGGCGGCTGAGCCGGCGAAACCAACGCTCTCGGTTTACCTGGCGTGCAGCAGCTCCATCAGCTCGGTCTCTGCCTGGCCCCAGTCCGCATCGGCATCATTGCCGTTCCGGTTACCGGACTCATAGATCTGGTAGGCGCGTGCTCGGATCTCATCCTGCGGGAACCCCGGCGGGTCCTTTTTGAGCGTCTTCTGTCCCTGCAAATTTTCAACTCCGAGAATAACCTGAACTTTGGAATTAGACATGTCGACTCCTACGAATGAACGAGGCTAGAAATGTGTTAAAACCCCTTCCTACCACCTCAAAAGAGGAGGTAGAAAGGAAACTCCTATTGCCTTCGCTTGCGCGAAGAGCGGGAGGAACTTACATGGTCACGGGAACTTTATTATAGGTCGAGGTGACCGTCTCGAAGGTATGAAGCCTCGGGGTACCGTCGATCACTTTTTCCAGGGACTTCATCACCTGCGGATAAATGTCCGTGTTGTAGTTCTCGGCGTCGGACTTCGTGTCCCACAGGCTGATCGAAACTCCATCCAAACTGTTCGCGTTGGACAGGGTCATCTCTTCCTTGAAACCCTTCTGCTTCTTGAGCAGCGGCAGGACCTGGGTTTCCATGGTGTGGGTGTAATCGGAATGAGTATTGGGCTTCAGACGAAACGATAGATTACGTGCAAACATGGGCAACCTCCTAAAGGTTGTTGTTCGCTAAGAAACTATAGAACTTCAGATGGGCTGACTTAGTTCAGAGAACCTGAAAGAGGAGAGGATGTAAACTACCTCACTTCCGACTATACCTGAATAGTTCCAATTTGTATACCAGGGGCATTTCAGGGTTGTTTCGCGTTGAGGACACGCCGAGATGCTTCGACACGAGTCGCGTAAGACTCGAGCTGCGAACGGCCCGCTCAATCTCGATCGCTCAAGATCAGCTTTGGACGTGGTCGTCCCGAGTCCCGCCGTTAATGGACTCCGCAAATTCATGCATCGCGTCTCCACCAACATCGGCTCATCAGCGAGATGACCATTCTCAAGGTGGAGCAGCATGCAGTCATCGGTCATGACTTTCCCCTGAGCGAAAGTGGAGCCGTTCCCACTGGCGGTCAATTCTGCAGCCCGGTGTAGAGCTAATCGCGTCGTCACAACTGACATCCGAGCACTGTGCACTGAAGTGTGATCAACCCATATATCCGTCAACGATCAGTTCTGATCAGCTTCGGGACAAAATCGTCTTTGTGAGCGATATTGACCAGCGTAGGTGGGCAGTCCTCCAAGACAATTGAAAGTGGCGGCATCTATGTTGCCGTCACAACTTTTTGGCGAATCGAATGGTAACCACGAAGACCAAGAGCGATTTCAATCCCCATGCCTTCCTTTCAACGATTGGAAAAGGGAGGCAGATGCTGACTCTCCGAAAGGGCAGCACGGTCTACGGACAGGGTGACCCTTCGGACGGGCTGTTCTTTATACAGAAGGGGAAGATACAGCTCAGTGTGGTATCGGAAGCTGGGAAAGAAGCAACCCTGGGTATTTTGGGCGAAAGCGACTTTTTTGGGGAAGGCGGTCTTGCCGGGCAGCTGGTGCGCATGTCGTCCGCGACCGCAAGAACCGACTGCGTCCTTCTTCATGTCGAGAAGAAGGCGATGATGCTCGCCATGAGCCTGGAACCCAAACTGTCGGCCATGTTTCTCAAGTATCTACTGAAGCGAAATATCCGTTACCAGGAGGACCTGGTGGACCAGCTTTTCAACTCCAGCGAGAAGCGGCTGGCGCGAGTCCTCTTGTTGATGGCGCAGTTTGGTAAAGAGGGAGTGACCCACATGGCGGTGCCCCGGCTCAGTCAGGAGACACTGGCTGAAATGGTGGGTACAACCCGTTCGCGGGTCAGCTTCTTCATGAACCGATTCAGAAAGCTTGGATTTATCAACTACGCCAGCGGAGAAAGCGACACTTTACATGTTCACAGCTCGCTCTTGAATATCGTGCTTCACGACGACACCGGAGTGGAGGCGAATCCAGAGACAAGAAACCTGACTGCTCGCATCAACAAATCTCTCGAACCACCTTCAGAACCCGGTGCGCCCCGCGACAAAGATCGTGCCAGACGGCCTCCGCTTTCCAAGCCTTTGTCTGTTCTCTGATCCGGTTATGCTCCCCTTCTGCTCCAGAAAGTAAGATGCCTCAATCTGTCATTTCTCTTGCTGGAAAGCTCCCTGCTCATTGTGTGGCCGTTGCTTGTACGAAACTCTAACGGTCAACACAGAACAGCAAGCGACACGCAAGTACCTGATAGTCAGTGAACCATGGCCATCCCTAATAGACCGATCATTGTGAAACGAGTTCCTGAGAGAATGAATGGCGGCGAAGCTCGTGAATTTTACAAGCAATTATGTCCGATCCTGATCTCCGACCGGCCGCGGATCGTCTTTGACATGTCGAAGACGTTTCACGTGGATTCGACTGGGATAGCGGTTCTGCTGCGATGTATTTATCAGGCGACGAGGCGGGATGGCGACATCAAATTGGCAGGAGTTTCAGCTCAAATAGCCGTAGTATTCGAACTGACGCGGATTGGACAGATATTCGAGATGTATGACACCGCCGTTGCCGCAACTATGAGTTTCAGCAACCCTGCCAGTCATAGCCCGATTTTTTCCATGTAGGCGCGGCCCAACTGGCGCAATGGTGACCCCTACCGAGGCGCTCCTTGAAGAAGGCCGCGCCGACAAATCCAAATTTGCGGCCTGTCCCATTCCATTGCCGTCGCGAAATTATCGACACGCGCCACCTCCGCCGTCCTCTCAATAGAGGCCCAGGGCGAGATTCGCTGTTGTGATTGAGCAATGTTGCACAGACCGTAAGACCGAGATTCGGTAGGTTTATGACAATCACTAGCTGTGCCCGGTCCGCACGCAGCCCACCGGCAAGTTGGGCCGTGCGGGCCTTTGTGTGTCTCTACAAAACTTGTTCCGTTCCCCACGGGCGCGCCTTGCGCTTCCGGAGGTTGCTTCCCTGATTCAGCAACTCTGAGCAATGTAGCTCAGACAATGTGGTACAGGGTGAAATACACTCCAAAGTATCGGTAACGCATCTTAAAACCGCAATTCAGCGGCTCTTTGCGCTCCCTAGTGAGGGCCATCATGCCGCAAACCAATCGCAGAGTTCTCTTCCAACGTGTCATACACAAGCTCAGACCGAAAGCGGAATTGCTCGCAAGTTACTGTCCAGCTTGCGGACAGCTAGTTGCCGCTAGTCCTCGCGTGGAGCTTGTTCAATTCGTGGAAACCATTCACGAATGTCCGCAATCTCTTGCCTTTCGGTCTCTCAGGCCATCAACGCAGATTTAGGACATCACGAGTAAATGCCCCGAAGATAGAGAGCCGTGGAAGCCGGAGAGGGGCGGGCTGCCCAATCGCTCGCCTCTCTTTGGTGGACGTGGCTGCCGTCTTCTAATGCTCTCGGCGGCAACTCACGGTGACAGCAAGGGCAGAACTGGGATGACGCTCAGCCACATGACAATACACTGGAGCTGATTCATGAAGACACTCAAGGTTTCTCTACTGGCAAGCGTGATCGGAATCGGAGCGTGGATCCTAGGCTTGACGCACAGGATCTGGCCTGCGCATCCGCAATGGGCTGGGTTCTTCGTGACCATCGCCGCGACCATTATCCTGCTCTACGTCTGGCCCGAGTCGGGCAGGCTGTCGAATTGAACATGGCTGGATTACGTTTTGAAAATCGTCACCCTGCGACGTGAGAGCGGTCACACCGATCCCTTGCTGTATCTGATATTTCTAGAATTTCTGTGGTGGGCGTGCACTCCCATGCATGCTCTACAAAACGCTTAGCGCTGCCGTCTATGGCATTGACGCCAACCTGATCGAGGTCGAAGTCGATGTCGCGCCCGTAAAATCCGACAAAGACTACTTCACCACCGTCGGCTTGCCCGACACCACGGTGCGGGAGAGTCGTGACCGCATTCGCGCGGCCCTTAAAAACAGCGGTTACGACATCCCTTCCACCACGATCACGATCAATCTGGCGCCAGCGGATATCCGCAAGGAAGGCTCCGGCTTCGATCTACCGATGGCGCTCGGCATCCTGGGCGCCTACGGCGGACTGAATACTAAGCCTGCTTCGGACACAGTGTTTGTGGGCGAGCTGTCGCTCGACGGCGGAATCCGCGGCGTGCGCGGTGCGTTGCCGATCGCGGTAATGTCCGGCAGCAGTGGCATTCGCAAGCTGATCGTGCCTGAGGTCAACGCTCGCGAAGCGGCCATGGTCGAGGGTGTCGACGTCTACCCGGTGAAGTCGCTGATGCAGGTAGTGCAGTTGCTGAACACCGGCAATGGTATCCAGCCGGTAAGGATCGACAGCAAGGCCCTGCTAGAGAGTTCGCAAAGCTTCGCCGTCGACTTCCGCGATGTCCGGGGGCAGCAGACAGCGAAGCGCGCCATCGAGATCGCCGCCGCCGGCGGCCACAATCTGCTGATGATCGGACCGCCCGGTTCGGGCAAGACCATGCTGGCCAAACGTATGGCGACCGTGCTTCCTCCGCTGACCTTCGCCGAGGCGCTGGAGACCACGAAGATACATAGCGTCGCTGGTGTGTTGGACGCCGGCAGCGGCTTGGTCGGCACGCGTCCCTTCCGCTCGCCGCACCACACCATCTCCGACGCCGGGCTGATCGGCGGAGGGATGATTCCCCGGCCCGGCGAGGTTTCCCTCGCGCACAACGGGGTGCTCTTTCTGGATGAGTTGCCGGAGTTTCCGCGCAACGTGCTGGAGGTGATGCGACAGCCGCTCGAAGATGGCATCGTAACCATCGCGCGAGCTGCCATGTCGCTCACCTTCCCGGCACGTTTTATGCTGGTGGCCGCCATGAATCCCTGCCCCTGCGGATACTTCAACGACCGCCTGCGCGAGTGCCACTGTACCCCGATGATGATTCAGCGCTATGTCTCGAAGATCTCAGGGCCGCTGCTGGATCGCATCGACATTCACATCGACGTGCCTTCGGTGAACTATCGCGAGCTGCGCGGCGGGACGACGCCCGAAAGCTCAGCCGACATTCGCGCTCGCGTCATCCAGGCCCGGGAGGTGCAGTTACAGCGTTTCCACACGGGCGGCGAACGTATCTATGCCAACGCCCAGATGGGATCGCGCGAGATTCGCAAGCATTGTGAGCTGGGAACGGATTCAGAGCACCTGTTGGAACGCGCGATGGTGAAGCAAGGCCTGAGCGCCCGAGCGCATGACCGCATTTTGAAAGTGGCACGAACCGTTGCCGACCTGTCGGGGAGCGAGGTGATTGAGCCTGGGCACATTGCCGAAGCGATTCAGTATCGGACGCTAGATCGAACCTTCTGGGCGTGAGCAGCCTATTCACCACGGAGGGACGGAGACAGAGAACAACGGAAATAGAACCTCCGTGCCTCTGCGCCTCTGTGGTGAAAAAGCATTTTGGCCACAATCGACTGTTGAAAACTCCTGACGACCACGGCGCAACTTACTGAACCACTGCGGGTTATTAATTAGTTCGCGACGTTTGCCCCTGTCTTGCGTCTAAGGGGCAGCCGGTGGGGATCCCTGGCTAGACGTTAGTGGAATAGGTTCGGGAAGATATTTTGCTTGACTGCGAGGACTGAGGCGACTACCTTACTGTTTTTACGCAAGGCCTTCTGTAAGGCAAGTCCAGACGTCCTGCCCCGAAACGGCCCCCACTGAAAGCCATCATCAGGGAAACAGGAAGGCAATCTCCGGTATTACGCCACTATGCCGGAAACGGACGTAACATAGATAAGTTATTGCCAAACAAAGGCTTGTGCAGTAATGGAGCCGCGGATGGCAGGCGAAAAATGCCGAACCGAAACCATTCGAGCAGCATCTAAGCAATTAGCTCCTGCCGCAGTAATTTGGTTAGCAGTCGGTTCCCATCGCTTGAATTTACGCAAGGAGCTAGTAATTTCCTGGCCGGGCTCCCGAAACATTCATTCATACACCACAGGAGACATATTTCAATGAGGTCTGAACTGGTATTTGAGGCAGTACACACTCTGCGCAACCGTTACACGCTGTGCCAGCTGGCTTCCAAGGCAACGCGGAAGTTTCATAAGCCCAACACGCGCATTCAGGATACGACGAATGAGGTACTGAATCGCATAGCTGACGCGGATCGTCGCGCACTGATCGTTGAACCGGAGACTGCTACCGAGGGCCAGCGACGCGCTGCGTAAGCGCGTCGCGCCTTTGGCGCTTCTTCTGCACGTTCCTCCGGCCCGCCCTTCTGCAAAATCCCCGTAGGTGAACATGACAATCTCAGAATTAAAAGAAAAGAACATCACCGAGTTGACCCGCATAGCTCGGTCTCTCGAGCTACCCGGCGCCAGCGGCCTGCGCAAGCAGGACCTCATCTTCAAGATCCTGCAGGCCCAAAGCGAAAAAGAAGGACACATTTTCGCCGAAGGCGTGCTGGAAATCCTGCCTGATGGTTACGGTTTCCTCCGCTCGCCCGATTACAACTACCTTCCCGGTCCGGATGACATTTACGTTTCGCCGTCTCAGATCCGCAAGTTCGATCTGAAAACCGGCGACACCATCAGCGGCCAGGTTCGTCCGCCGCATGAAGGTGAAAAGTATTTCGCCCTGGTCAAGATTGAAGCCGTCAACTTCGAGTCGCCCGAAGAGGCGCGCAACAAGATCCTCTTCGACAACCTCACTCCGCTGTATCCGCAGGAGCGGATCAAGTTGGAGACGGTTCGCGAAAACATCAGCGCCCGCGTCATGGATCTGCTGACGCCGGTTGGCAAGGGACAGCGCGGTCTCATCGTCGCTCCACCGCGTACCGGCAAGACGATGCTGCTGCAAAACCTGGCGAACTCTATCACGACCAATCATCCCGAGATCGTATTGATCGTGCTGCTCATCGACGAGCGTCCGGAAGAAGTTACGGACATGCAGCGTTCGGTGAAAGGCGAAGTTATCTCCTCGACCTTCGATGAGCCAGCCGCACGTCACGTACAGGTTGCCGAGATGGTGATCGAGAAGGCGAAGCGTCTGGTCGAGCATAAGCGCGACGTCGTGATCCTCCTTGACTCGATCACTCGTTTAGCTCGCGCTTACAACACCATCGTTCCGCCCTCCGGCAAAGTGCTCTCCGGCGGCGTGGATTCGAACGCCTTGCAGCGTCCGAAGCGCTTCTTCGGCGCAGCCCGCAACATTGAAGAAGGCGGCTCCCTGACGATCATTGCCACGGCGCTGATCGAAACCGGTTCCCGCATGGACGACGTGATCTTCGAAGAGTTCAAGGGTACCGGCAACATGGAAATCATTCTCGACCGCAAACTGGTCGACAAGCGTACGTTCCCGGCCATCGACATTCAGCGCTCGGGCACGCGTAAGGAAGAGTTGCTGATCCCGAAGGAAGATCTGGCGCGCATCTGGGTGCTGCGCAAGATCCTGAACCCGCTGTCACCGGTGGAAGCGATGGAATTGCTCATCGATAAGCTGGGCAAGGCCCGCGCGAATGCGGAGTTCCTGTCGAATATGGGATCGTTGTAAAAGAAGTTGTCAGCTCTCAACCTTCAGTTAAACAGGCGGGTCACAGGTCTTCATTGCAGGACAAGATATTTCACGGAAGAGACCTGGTTGAACTGTGTTCCAGCGCCATAGGCGCGAAAAGGTGATAGCCCCGTCCTTCAGGGCGGGGTCACCGATCTAATTACTCTTCGAGCCGGCTTTAGCCGGCGACAGTACTTCTTCAAGGGCCATGCTATCCGACAAAGACCTCGCGCTTCGTCTCCTCGACGTCATCGAATATCTCTCGCTCCGCAACGCTGCTCTGGAGTCGGTGCTGGAAACCAAGTTCGCCGGCCAATGGCAGGAGTACGTCCAGACGCTGGAGGAGAACCCGGCTCACCGTGCCACCATTCACCAGAAGCTAGAGCCGCTGCGTGAACTGGTGCTGACCGCTCCCGATCTGAATGCCGCCGTACGTCGCATCATCGAAAGCGAGGGCGACGGCCAGCAGGCCGAAGGCGCTGCGGGCGGCGGAGCGTAGCACAACAAGTGCCCTGGTGAAGAGAAGCAGATCCCTCGTCGGGCTGAAGCCCTCCTCGTGATGACAACCTTGACGGGCATTGGTGTGGCAGTCTCCCGAGGCCCCTACACCGACGACCTAATGTGCCCCGTCCCCGGTCAAAGCCTTCAGATACCGGTAATAAAACTCCAGTCCTGCGTTGAGCGAACTCACGCGCAGCCGTTCGTCCTTGCCGTGTGCGCGCACGTCGTCCACATCGATTCCCACTCCCGTAATGCCGTAGGTCGGTATGCCCGCTGTGTCCAAATAAACCGCATCCGACGCGCCGGCGTCCATACCCGGAATCACGGGCACATTCCACATTGCGGTAACCACTTGTTGTAACGGCTGCATGATCTCGGGACTTAGCGAAACGGCCTTCAGTCCGGGCGTATCCGGAGCTTGATCGGCGATGTGGCCGTCATTGAAGACATAGCGAACCGTGATCTTCGGATCGGCCAGGATGCGAATCAGTTCCTTTCGGATCTCCTCGCGCGAATGCCAGGGCAGAATGCGGCAATTGATGTTCGCAGTTGCCCGCTGCGGCAGAGCGTTGTTAGCGTGCCCGGCCTCCACGCGCGTGGGAATGCAGGTGGTACGAAGCATCGCGTTGTACTCAGGATCGGATGACAGCCGTGCGGCCGCGGCAGAGTCGGGAGGCGTCTTCAGGATCGCCATCATGTCGGCCGAAGTCTGTCCCTTCTCGATTTTCGACATCGCCTCAAAGTACGCTCGCGTTACGTCGCTCAGCTCCATCGGAAACTGGTATTGCTGCAATCGCCCGATGCCATCGCTAAGGTGGTAGATGGCATTGTCCGGCACAGGCAGGGAGCTGTGGCCGCCGTGATTGGTGACTTCGAGCTGATAGTCCCCGTACAGCTTCTCAGTGGGCTCGACCGAAACCGAAACTACTTTGCCATTCTCTAGGTTGACGCCGCCGTTGTCGGCATCGAGCGCGAACTCTGCGTCAATCAGCTCGCGGTGATTCTGCAGCAGCCAATCCACGCCGTTCGATTTCCCGCCCTCTTCATCCGCGGTGAGCGCCAGGATGATGTCGCGGTCAGGCTTATACCCTTCCTGGTGAAGCCGGATCAGGTTGGCGACATAGATGGCATCGTCAGACTTCATGTCCTGCGTCCCGCGGCCATAGTAATAGCCGTCTTTCTCGACGAACTGGAATGGATCGGTGGTCCAATCTTCGCGTCTTGCCTCGACGACATCCAGATGGCCACTGAGCAGGATCGGCTTCTTCGCGCCGGTTCCATGCAGCCGAACAACCAGGTTCTTCTTGCGTTCGTTCGGGCCAAGCACTTGAATGTCGCTCTCCGGGAACCCGGCATCACGGAATCGCTTGGCCATCGCCTCGGCGGCAGTAGTCACGTTGCCGACGGAATCGGTCGTGTTGATCTCGATCAACTGTTTGAAGACGTCATAGGCGAGCTTCTGGTTGGCGACGTCGGTCTGAGGGAGCGCGTTGCTTGCGAGCAGGAACAAAGCTATGGCGCAGAGGAACGGTGTTCTGAACTTCAATAGCGATCTCCGTTGGGGGCGGGGTTTGGGTGTGTGGAGCGTACCAGAGTCCGCGCGCCGAAGTCATCCGCAGAGCCGCGTTTCTCCCGCTATTTACGGCTTAAGTAACATTTTCTTGTGCTACTCTCAAGTGTTATTCTGATGGCAAGCTCCGACCTCCGGTGGTTTTCCTAGGAAACAACCCACGAATCTGCTGGATTAAGGCGTTTGGTCGAGTGTGCGCTTGCGCCCCTTGTGTCATAAACTGTAATCACCGCCCTATTAGAAAGAACTAGTACGGAATGTCATCCAACGGCTTTCATAGCAGTTCCTCGCGCTTCAGCAACATGCGTTCGCTGTTCAGCGTGTTTTCCAGCGATCTGGCGATCGACCTGGGTACAGCAAACACTCTGGTTTACGCGCGCGGCAAAGGCATCGTAGTCAACGAACCTTCCATCGTCGCCATCAACAAAAATACTGGAGAAGTAGAAGCCGTCGGTAAGGAAGCCAAGGAGATGCTGGGCCGCACACCTGGCAACATCGTAGCTATCAAGCCGATGAAAGACGGCGTCATCGCCGACTTCAAAGTCACCGAGAAGATGCTGAACTACTTCATCCAGAAGGCGCACAACCGCAAGATGCTGGTGCATCCGCGCATCGTCATCGGCGTGCCTTCAGAGATCACGCAGGTAGAAAAGCGCGCGGTCATGGATTCTGCCTATCGCGCCAAGGCCAGTGAAGTGCACTTGGTCGAACAGGCGATGGTGGCCGCGATCGGCGCGGGTCTGCCGATCACCGAACCCAGCGGCAACATGGTGGTCGACATCGGCGGCGGTACGACGGACATCGCCGTCATCTCCCTCAGCGGTATTGTTTATTCGCGCTCGGTGCGCATGGCCGGCAACCAGATGGACGAGTCGATCATGAATTACCTGAAGCGCAAGTACAACCTGCTGATCGGCGAGCGCACCGCAGAACAGATCAAGATCGAAATTGGCTCGGCCTATCCGTTGGAGAAACCGCTGACCATGGAGATCAAGGGCCGCAACCTGATTGAAGGTGTGCCCAAGACGATCACGATCGACGACAGCGAGATTCGCGAATCGTTGAGCGAGTGCGTGGCGACCATCATGAACGCGATCCGCGTGGCTCTGGAACGCACGCCACCGGAGCTGTCAGCCGATATCAGCGATCGCGGTATTGTGCTCACGGGTGGTGGCGCGCTGGTGAAAAACCTCGACAAGAGAATTCGCGAAGAAACCGGCTTGCCAGTGTCGATTGCTGATGATCCGTTGTGCAGCGTCGTGCTGGGCACCGGAAAAATGCTGAGCGACTTCAAGCTGCTGAGGAAGATCTCGATCGATTAAAAGGCTCCGGTGGGATTCGGCGCCGTTCGACAGAGCTTTAAAGGGGCACGCCTTAAGGTGTGCCGGTGCAGCGTAATTTGGTTGTCATCACGAGCGGAGCGAGGGCTCTGTTTTTCGTAGCTCCGATAAAACAGCAGATCCCTCGCTCCGCTCGTGATGACAATTCTTAAAGTGCCTCACACTCGTGAACTGCGGGCCGTCGCCGGACGTGGCGCATAATATCCTTGGCAAGTCCCGGCATTGGTAGGCCGGCAAGAGTATGGACACATTCCTAGGCCGCTTTAAGAACCTCATCGTCCTGGCGGCCATTCTGTTCGCCCAGGTAATTGGTCTGGCGGTGCAAGTGCGCCGCCCTACGGACGAAGGCCAAACCCGCCTCCTCCGAGTGTGGGCCATCTCCGCGGTCACTCCCATTGAGACTGCGGTTGTGCACAGCCAGGAGTGGGTTGCTGGCATCTTCACGAACTACGCTTATCTGCGTGGCGTCCGCCGCGAGAACCGCGAACTGCGCGCGGAAATCCAACAGATGAAAATCCAGCAGACGCGGATGGACGAAGACGCGCGCATGGCGCGGCGCGTCCAGGCGTTACTCGGATTCAAGGAACAGTACGTAGACTCCACGATCGCGGCACAGGTGATCGGCACCAGCGGCAGCGAGCAGTCACGCGTGCTCTACATCGACAAGGGCGCCAATGACGGCATCAAGACCGACATGGCCGTGATCACGCCGACCGGCATTGTCGGCAAGATCGTTCAGGTCGCCGACAAGTGGTCGCAGGTACTGCCGATCAACGATCAGTTCAGCGGTGTGGGCGCCGCACTCAAAGATTCGCGGCTCCAGGGAATCCTGAAGGGAACTGGCACTGGAGCCACCACGCTGCAGTACATCATGAGCGATGAGAAGGTCGTGCCCGGCGAAGAGGTCATCACCAGCGGCGGCGATCGCATCTTTCCCAAAGGCCTGCCGGTTGGCAAAGTTGTTTCTGTCGAACCGGGCAAAGATCTCTTCCTCAACATTCGCGTGATTCCCTCTGCCCGGCTCGATCAGGTCGAAGAGGTATTAGTAGTGACCAAGATCACGGAGCGGATGCCCGACACCAAAGATCTCGGCCCGCTTCGCGCCTCTGACATTCTTGCCGAACGCCTGCCAACGGTTCCTAACAAAGCGGAAGTCGACGCCGCCGGCAACGCCAAGCCCGGAAGCGGGACAGCCGCTCCTGGTAATGTGGGCGCTGCATCGACTGGCACCACTGCCGCGGCGCCTGGCGCCCACCCCGCAACGACTGGCACGGCAAACAACAAGCCTCCAAGCGGCGCTGCAGGCTCGACAAAGCCCGCCGGAATAACGACCGTGCCACACGCGGCAGGAACCGCAACGGCCATAAAACCGAAGGCGGCCGCGGTCGCTCATTCAACTGGTACAGGCGCAACCACGACTGGTACTACCACGACTCCACCGCCGAATGGGGTGCGAATTGTGAATAACGACGACGCTGCCGCTCCTCCGCCAAAGAAGACCAAGCCCCCCGCGGAATCTGCTCCGGCTCCAGCGCAAGCGGCTCCGCCTGTGCAGCAGCCGGCAACTCCTCCCGCAGGAGAGTCGCCACAGCAATGAGCACACGGGTGATGCCATTCCGCGGCAGCGTAACCTCACGCGAGCAGGTCTCCGTCTACGAGTTCGGCTGGCCGGCGATCATCCTCATCCCGCTGGTCGCGATCCTGATCCAGATCTTCATTCCGGTGAAGGTCCGTTTCATGCCGATCATCGACCTGCCGTTCCTGGTGACGATCTTCTTCGCCACGGCCCGGCGCAACCCCATCACGGGATGCCTGACTGGATGCTTCATTGGCCTGCTGTATGACCTGTTTGCAGGACCGAGCCATCCGCTCGGCATGTACGGAATTGCATTGACGGTCGTCGGATACCTGGCTTCCTCGCTGGGCGTAAAGATCGACGTCGAGAATCCCGGCTCGCGCTTCCTGATCACGTTCGTCTTCTTCGTGATCCATGAGGGCGTGTACTACGGAGTGGCACATGGCCTTCTGCGCCAGGGGCTTCAGTGGAGTTGGAGTCACACGGCCGTCTCCGCGCTGGCTAATGCGATTATTGGGGTCTTCCTGTTCATCTTTCTGGACCGGTTTAAGCAACGGTAAATCCCTCACGGTGCCCATACTCCTAAAACAATTCCGCCAATTTTGCGCTGCTTTGGCTGGCCGATTCGGACTACAATGGAAAAGAATTCCGAGTCGCCACTTTCCATGCAATCGGGTGATCTTTCGCTGGACTTTGCTGCCTCTTAACAGGTAGCTGTCCCGTGGTGTGACCGTTTCCGGTCGGTAACAGTGCGCAGGTAGGACTTCGGAAAGATTCGTTCCTGATGTTAGGTCGCGAGGATAAAGTCTCCCAGCTTCGGCTCACGGCAGTGCAATACATCCTGCTGGGAGTTTTTCTGATTTTGGCGTTCGGTCTGTGGCGCCTCCAGGTTGCCCGCAA
Organism: uncultured Acidobacteriaceae bacterium; assembly: GCA_963834135.1. GTDB lineage: Bacteria > Acidobacteriota > Terriglobia > Terriglobales > Acidobacteriaceae > Bog-257. Next base: position 99,384 of record CAWIAN010000005.1, read on the forward strand.
TGACTACTACAGCAATCTGGCCGAACAGAATCGCATCAAGCAAATCCCCATCCTGGCACCGCGCGGCAAAATTCTTGACCGCGAAGGCCGCATCATCGTCGACAACTATCCTTCGTTTTCGGTGCTGCTGCTGCGCGATCAGAAACGCGATCTTATGGCCGATGCCGACAAGATCGCGGCCGGCCTGCACATGCCGCCCGACGAACTCCGTACGCGCCTGCGGCGCATGGTCGCGGTCCCCGGCTATCAGCCGCTGTTCCTGAAAGACGACATCACCCCAGACGAACTGGCTTTCATCGAATCGCATCGCGCCGAATTGCCTGAGCTCGAAACCATTACCGTGCATCGCCGTCTCTATCCCAAGAACGGTTTTATGGCACACGTGATCGGCTACGTGGGTCAGGTCAGCGAAGACATGCTGAACCAGCCACAATGGGAGCTTTATAACTCTGGCGACATCGTCGGCATGTCGGGCGTCGAGCAGTACTACAACGATGTCCTAATGGGCAAGAACGGCTCGCGCCAGGTGCTGGTCAACAGCCGTGGCAAGGAAGTCGGTACCCTGAGCGATGTACAGGCTGTTCCCGGCAAGCCGCTCAAGCTGACCATCGATCTCGACTTACAAATTGCTGCAGAAGAAGCTCTCGAAGGCAAGCCCGGCGCAATCGTCGCCATGAATCCGCAGACCGGCGAGATCCTGGCGATGGTAAGCCGCCCAGCGTTCGATCCCAACGAGTTCGCCGTGCACATCACGCGCGACGAATGGAACAGCCTGATCACCGATCCCGGCAAGCCGCTGCTGAACAAAGCTATTCAGGCGCAGCTCGCACCTGGTTCGGTCTTCAAGATCATCATGGCGACCGCCGGATTGCAGGAAGGCATCGCGCAAGACCTGGTGGTGAACTGCGGTGGTGGCAAGACTTTCTACGGACGCTTCTTCAAATGCTGGATCCTGGGCCACGGCTCGCACGGCAGCGTCAACATCAGCAAGGCGATCTATCAGTCCTGCGATTCATACTTCTACACGCTGGCAGAAAAACTGGGCATCGACCGCATTGCCAAGTACGCAACGATGCTGGGCCTCGGACAGAAGACTGGAGTCGACTTGCCCCAGGAAGTTTCCGGCGTGATGCCGTCCGAGCAGTGGAAGATCAAGAACTTCAAGCAGAAGTGGTACGCAGGCGAGACCATCTCGGTTGGCATCGGACAGGGCGCGGTCGCGACTACCCCGATCCAACTGGCGCGAGCCATCGGCGCAATCACCAGCGACGGTGTGCTTGTCCGGCCGCACGTCGCCTTCCCCGATCAGTTCCCGCCGAATTTTAAGCAGGTAGCTTTGTACAACGACAAGGGTCACGTCCAGATCGACGAGCAGAACTGGACGACCATTACCGACGCCATGGCCAATGTCGTCTCACCGATCGGAACCGCGGGCAGCGCTCACATTCCGGGCGTCGACTTCGCAGGCAAGACCGGAAGCGCTCAGACCGTCTCGAACCAACTGAAGTCAAAAATGAGCGCAAAGGAAAAGAGCGAGTACAAGGACAATGGCTGGTTCGTAGGCGTGACCCCGCGCCGCAATCCGCAGATTGTGGTGGCCTGCCTGTTTGAAGGTGGCGAGCACGGAGCGTTGGCCGCTCGCGTAGCTGCCAAGGTGATTGCAGCCTACGTTGAGAAGCAGCGACGTATCCAGACAGATGTCGCCAAAGCCAAGGGCGCCGGCAACAAGCAAGCTGAAGTCGCGGCCGTATGGCACTCGGGCGACGCGCAGAATCCCGACAAGCTGCAGGCGGGACACTTCAATATCCCGACGAACGAAGCCGTTAAGCCCGTCGCCGCAGCTCCCGGAGTCGAAGCCGGCGCGAAGCCGCTGCGCTCTTCCGATCTGCAAGCCACGGAATCGCACACTGAGATGGCGCAACCTGATGCAGACGCAAATGTGCCGGCGCCGCCTAAGCCTCCCGGAGTGGACGCTCAACCTAACGAAGTTCCTGAGAAGAAGAAAGCTCCCGGAGCGAGTTCACCCGCGGCGCCTCCGGCCGTCGCCCTTCCCGGGAGACAACCTTGAGCCGTTACGTTTCCTTCCGCGATTTCGATTGGGTTCTGCTGGTGCTGGTGTTAATGATCTGCTCCTTGGGCGTCGTCGAGATATATAGCGCGACGCTGGGCACCAAGTTTGCCGGCGTCCACCTCAAGCAGATCTACTGGATTCTCGGCGGCATCTCCCTGATGTTCATCGTGAGTTTGTTCAACTACCAGGCACTGCTGGAACGGGTGCCAGTGTTGTACGTGATTTCTATCGGATCGCTTCTGGCAGTGCTGGCGCTGGGCAAGGTCTATCTGGGCGCTAAGCGATGGGTCCAGATTGGTTCCTTCCACTTTCAACCGTCCGAGTGGGTGAAGCTGGTTCTGATCCTCGCCATGGCCAAATATTTCGCCGACGTCAAGACGGAATGCACGGCTCAGGACATTCTGAAGGCCGGGGCGCTTGTTGGCGTGCCCATGCTGATGGTGTTGCGGCAGCCCGACCTGGGCACCGCATTGACCTATATCCCTATCGCGGTGATGGGCCTGTTCCTGGGCGGCATGAAGGCCAAACATGCCCTGGTGATTCTGGTGGTAGGCGCGCTTTTGGCGCCTGTTGCCTGGCACGTGCTGAAGCCCTACCAGCGTGATCGTCTGACCAGCTTTATGCAGCCCGAAGCTGACTCGCAGGGCCACGGATATCAAGTGCTGCAATCGCTGGTGGCCGTGGGTGCCGGGGGCATCTTCGGCAAGGGAACCGCACACGGGAGCCAGACCCAGGGCCAGTTCCTGCCGGTGCCCCATACCGATTTCATCTTTGCCGCCTTTGCCGAGGAACACGGCTTCGTAGGCGCAATGGGCCTACTCCTGCTATACTTTGTCGTACTGATGCGTTTGATTCAGAACGCGCAGACGGCCCCCGACCGGGCGGGAAGCTTCGTGGTCATGGGAGTGGTTGCGGTACTCGCATTCCATCTCCTGGTAAACGTGGGTATGGTGGTAGGCTTCATGCCGGTCACGGGTATCCCCTTGCCGTTAATGAGTTACGGGGGGTCTTCAGTACTGTTCATGTTCTTGGCGCTGGGAATTGTGATGAACATCCGCATGCGCCGGTTCGTGAACTGAAGTCCAAAGGATTGTTGTAAGCGCGCCATCGGGCGCAAGCAGAAAAACAGCCGGTCCCACCCGTCGGCCAACAAGTGAAGGGTGAACACAAGATTACGACAGCCCTCACGTACGAGGGCATAGCCGGCCGCAAGGAGAACAGGGCCGGACAGGATTGCAAAAGTACATTGTTCGGGCGGGAAACGGCCCTCTGGTTCATCCAGGTGAGACGCCACAAACCTTGAGCAGTGTCCTTGATACGGTGCCTAAGATTCCACAAATTATCGTTGTTCGAATCAGGTCAGGTTCACATCCGGACAATAGTCCTGGTGTGTCCACGCCCTAGTCACCCGTCGAGTATCCCTGTCCTTCCGTTGCCTGCGTCCGGTTGATACCGGAGCGTCCATGAACAAAGAACTTTACGTGTCCTCTACGCCACACGAAACCAAGGTGGCGTTGATGGAGGACGATCAACTCGCCGAAGTTTTCTTCGAGCGCGAAAATGAATACACCCTCGCGGGATCCATCTACAAAGGCCGCGTCACCCGCGTGCTTCCCGGCATGCAATCCGCCTTCGTCGACATCGGACTGGAGCGCGACGCTTTTCTATACGTCTCCGACTTCCTCGAGATTACCGGGGACGAAGATGAAGACGAAGAGTTCGGCGAGATTCCGGCGCCGCGCGGCACCATCGACGTCGGCAAACCGCAACCTCAACTGGAAGCGCAGCAGCAGGCCCGCGGCGAAAATGCAGCTGCCGGCCCTGAAATCGAAGAAGAAGACTTTGCCGTCGACTTCAATGTAGCCGAGTCCGAACAGTCCGCCGGCGAAGAAGGCGAAGCCGCGCAGGGTGAAGATTCCGAAGAAGGTTCTCGCCGCTGGCGGGGACGTCGTCGCCGTCGTGGCGGACGCCGTGGAGGCCGCTTCGATCGTCCTGAGAACGAAGCTGCGCCCAAGCAGGCGGCGGAAGCAGCGCCGGAAGCGCCTGCGCCGCGCGTCGAAACACCTCGCGTCGAGTCACGCACCGAATCGCGAATTGAGTCGCGCACGGAATCGCGCCCGCGTCAGGCCTACGCTCCTCCAGCCGGATATACGCCGATCATTCTGCCCGGCGAATCGATTTCGAAGTATCGCAATCTCCCGCAGCCCGAGGCGCCGAGCGCTGTCGAAGTAGATCACGACGATGTTGCCAGCCTCCCGGTCGAGGATTTTGTCTCCGCTGGTACCGTCGAAGAAGAGATTCAGGAAGAATCGACGCACCTCGATCAGGGCTTCGATGTAACCGAAACCGTGCAGGCGGAAACGTCCACCGCGGTTGAGGAGGAGCCGGTCGAAGCCGCTCCTGTTGCTGAAGCCGCTCCCGTCGTGGAAGAGCAACAGCCTCGTTCGCGCCGTGGCCGTTTCGGAAGATGGCGTCGCAATGCTGCTCCTGCCGAGCCCGAAGCCGTTCCGACAGGTCTTGCTCAGCAGCCAGAAGAGTCCATTGCCGCGACCGAGAGTCACGGAGTAGCCGCTGCTACCCATGAGACCGCTGCCGGTCCTGTAGAACTCAACGAAGCCGCAATCGAAGATCACCGGCCCGTCGTGGAAGATCAGGCCCCTCAACACCTCGGGCAGAACACCGAAGCTCAATCCCAGCATGAAACTCACGATGAAGTCGAGCACGAGGTCGATACCCCCGCCGGAAACTTCGAGCTGCAAACGTCTGAGCAACTCGCCGCGCCCGAGACCGCGCCCGAAGGCCGCACCCTCGAGCATGAGGTGCTCGAGGAAGAGGAGATGGACTACCATCCTGTTCCCGACGACCTGAACGCTATCCGCGAAGTTGCGGGCGACGAAGAACTTGTTCTCGAAGAGGAGACGCTGGACGCCGGCAACGGCTACAACGAGCGCTGGGTGCCGAAGATCGAGGACGTCGACGAAGACGAGATCGTTGCCGCCGAAGAGCGCGGCGAAAACATCTTTGCCGCGGAAGAAGGCGAAGAGGAAGAAGAAGACGACGAAGTCAGCGGCGAAGAGGAAGAAGGTAACGGCCGCGCCGAACTTCGCGCTGCGACTCCCACAGCGGGTTACCAGCAGCGCAATGCCGAGCGTCCGGGCTACCAGCGCCGCGGAGGCCGCTTCGATCGCGATCGCGGACGCCGTGGCGGAGGCGGAGGTCGCCGCAACACCCGCAGCCGTCCCAACACCAGCCGCAATCAGCCGCTCATCAGCGACTTGCTGAAAGAAGGTCAGGAAGTCCTGATTCAGATTGCCAAGGAGCCCATCGGCAAGAAAGGCGCGCGCATCACCAGCCACATCGCGCTGCCAGGCCGCTTCCTGGTTTACATGCCGACGGTCAACCACGTCGGAGTCTCGCGCAAGATCAATTCCGACGAAGAGCGCATGCGCCTGAAACGCATCGTCACCAGCGAGCGCGAGAACGGCCTGGGCGGATTCATCGTCCGCACCGCCGCCGCGAACATCAAGGAAGAAGATCTTCGCGCCGACATCCGCTTCCTGAAACATTTGTGGCACGAGATCAAGGACCGCGCCGAGAACAGCAAGTCGCCGGCGCTCATCTATCACGACCTTAACCTGGTGGAGCGCGTGCTGCGCGACCAGGTAAACGCCGACTTCTCGCAGATCTGGGTGGACACGGAAGACGAGTACGAGCGCGTAGTTCGCTTCGCCAGCCGCTTCCAGCCCTCGTTGGTGCGCCGCATCAAGCTGTACACCAAGGACGCGCCACTCTTCGAAGAGTTCAGCATCCAGGATGAGATCAACCGCTCGCTCAAGTCGAAGGTATGGCTGAAAAGCGGCGGCCACATCGTCATCAACCAGACCGAAGCGCTGGTCGCTATCGACGTCAACACCGGCAAGTACGTCGGCAAGACGCAGCGACTGGAAGACACCATCGTGAAGACCAACGTCGACGCCATCAAGGAAATCGTGCGGCAGATCCGGCTGCGTGATCTCGGCGGCATCATCGTTATCGACTTCATCGACATGGACGAGCGCAAGAACCGGCAGAAGGTGATGATGGCGCTGGAAGAGGCGCTGCGCAGCGATCGCGCGCCTTCCAAGGTTCTCCAGTTCAACGATTTCGGACTGGTAGCCATCACCCGCAAGCGCGTCAAGCAATCGCTCGAGCGCACGCTGGGCGAGTCCTGTCCTTACTGCACGGGCGCGGGCTTCGTGAAATCGGTGCCCACCGTCTGCAACGAGCTCTACATCGAGATGCGCAAGATGACGAAGGTGCACGACAAGAAGGACATCATGGTCCGCGTGAACCCGGAAGTCGCCAAGGCGCTGAAGGCGAATAACGGAAAGCTCCTCACCGAGATGGAAGACCTGACCGGCAAGACGGTGCTGGTGAAGAGCGATCCCGCGCTGCATCAGGAGATGTTCGACATTCAATAACAGCAGGGAATCGAGGTTAGGGGATGGTGAAAGGCCCGGCGCGAGTCGGGCCTTTTCGTTTCCAGAATGTCGGCTACGGGTTGAATCGGACACCCGGATATCCCGACCAGGATCAGACCAAATGAGCCACGGTTACTTCGGTTGAGCGACGATCCGCAGATAGGGACGCGGCGCTTTCCATCCCTCGGGATAAATCTTCTTCGCATCCTCATCGGAGACCGAGCCCGAGATGATCACGTCGTCGCCCTGCTTCCAGTTTACCGGTGTCGCGACTTTGTGCTTCGCCGTCAGTTGCAGCGAGTCGATGACCCGCAGCACCTCGTCGAAGTTGCGGCCGGTCGTCATGGGATACACGATCAGCAGCTTCACCTTCTTGTCAGGCCCGATGACGAAGACGTTGCGAACTGTCATGTTGTCGGCGGCCGTGCGCCCGTCGCAGCCACCCTCAAGGTCGGCGGGAAGCATTCCGTACAACTTCGAAACTTTCAGATCAGTGTCGCCGATCATGGGATAGTTGGGAGCGTAGCCCTGCGTTTCCTTAATGTCCTCGGACCAGCGCTTGTGATTGTCGACCGGATCGACGCTGAGTCCGATGAGTTTGGTGTTGCGCTTGTCAAACTCGGGCTTCAGCTTCGCCATGTAGCCAAGTTCGGTCGTACAGACAGGCGTGAAGTCTTTGGGATGAGAAAAAAGAATTGCCCAAGAATCGCCGATCCAGTCGTGAAATTTAATCGGGCCTTCTGTAGTTACAACTTCGAAATCAGGCGCAGTATCGCCAATCTTTAGCATGCCATCCTCCCTGAGTTGTCGTGTGAGTTGCTGACAGATTCTATGCAACGGAGCGAATCCTTAGCAAGGGCAGGAAGTAAGATGCAGCTGGCGCCGCCGTGCCGCGCGCTCATGTCCGAGACACAACTCAGGCGAGGTGTGGAACCGATCAGCGATCTCGACCCTACGTCGAAGTCTGAATGTAAGCCCGCATCATGTCGGCTTCGCCGGATTTCTCGTCGAGGTGGCAACGCAGCAGATCACGCAGCGAGAGAAATCCGACCAACGTGCGGCCGTCGCAAACCGGCAGATGACGAACACTGTGGGTCTGCATCACGCACATGGCATCTTCGGAACTGGCGCCAGGATCGACGGTGCGAAGCTCGGTGCTCATCACGTCGGAGATGTGTGTAGTGATCGGGTCGCGGCCTTCGGTGACGACGCGCTTCATGATGTCGCGCTCGGAGAAGATGCCGACCAGCTTGGTGTCTTCCAGCACAGGCACAGCGCCGACATTGCGCTCCACCATGTATCTGGCCGCCTCGAGCACAGTCTGCTGGGGCTGTACGTAATGGATGGTGCGGTTGCTGATGAGGTCCCGGATAGCCGCCATGATTCCTCCTGCTGCAAGTGGAGTTGAAGGGCGCATCGTTCGCCGGGGAGGGCGAAATCCTCACAGCTCGTTGCCCGTGATGTTTCGAGCTGAGCCTTAGGTAGACTCTTCAGGGCCGAGGCTTAGCTCCGGGGGCGAGGAGCGGGCCGAGTATAGTACCAACTCGCGCGACATGGGAAGTGGAAATATTCCCAGAGGCTGCAGGGAACTGCTTAGGTTGCGACCTCCTTGCCTTGGTGTGTCGTGCAGCACCGCGAGACATTCCGCGCCCACGGCTGGTATTCTCAATCGTTTGGCGAAGACTTTTCGGAGGACAGGTACACGTGTCGAATAGTTTGCAGGGCCGTACGGTCGTGGTCTTCGGCGTGGCGAATAAACGGAGCATTGCGTGGGCCATCGCGCAGCAAATGCAACAGGCCGGGGCGCAGCTGGCCATCACGTATCAGAACGAACGCCTGAAGCAGGAAGCCGAGGACCTCATTGCAGCGCTTCCCAATTCGCAGGCGTTTCAGTGCGACGTCTCGCACGATGAAGAGATCGCGCAGCTCTTCGAGCAGCTGAAAGAACGTTACGGGAAACTCGATGCGGTGGTGCATAGCGTAGCCTTTGCACCGGCCGAAGATCTGAAAGGCGATCTCGTGGACACCAGCCGCGACGGCTTTCGCATTGCTCTCGACATCAGCGCATATTCGCTGGTCGCGGTTTCGCGCGCCGCGCGGCCGCTAATGACCGAAGGCGGCAGCATCATCACTATGACCTACTACGGCGCGGAGAAAGTCGTGCCCAAGTACAACCTCATGGGAGTGGCCAAAGCGGCTCTGGAAGCGTGCGTGCGCTATCTGGCAAACGATTTGGGCAAGAACAAGATTCGCGTCAATGCGATTTCAGCTGGGCCAATCAAGACCTTGGCAGCTCGCGGCATTTCAGGGTTGGGCGAGATGATGAAAGAGCATGGTGAACGTGCGCCGTTGAAACGCAATGTCGATGTGAACGAAGTCGCCGCGACAGCTGTGTTTCTTGCGGGTGATGGTGGTAGCGGAATTACCGGCGAGACGATTTACGTGGATTGCGGCTACAACATCATGGGCTTCTAGAGCGGCAATCAGCGGCCACCAACCAGCGATTAGCGGCCGGAAGCAGACGCGCTATTTCAGTGGTCGTCTTAGGGCCCAGCCAAGGCGAGAAGCGATGCTTTGCGTTGGTGGAGGGAGCTCATCGTGCGGGCCAATGCGGGGCCAGGGCGGCAATTCCGGGTAGCTAGCGGAAATCTTGTGGTTCAGTGGGGACTACCGGCAATTGCTCTTGGTTTCGGTTCGGTTGTTATCTACAAAGCTTCACATAGTCTTCACAGTATTGGTCGGCCATTCTCAGCGCCCCTCCACGCGGAGGATTGGCTGGCATTAACGGTTACGCTCTCTCTTATCTTCACCTCTTGGGCGAGCAGGTCCGAAGCAAGAATTGCCGGCGAGAATTCTCATTCCTGGCGTTCATCAATTTGGTTCATCGCCTTGATCGCTGCGCTGACGTTGGCGGTTTATTGGCGAGCTCTTCGTTACCCGTTGCTTTCGGATGACTACCTTATCGTGCGGTACCAGCAGAACTGGAACTGGTCGAGTGTCCTGCAGGAGTTTCGAACCGCCGGCGGAGATGGGTTTTTCCGGCCGATTACGAACCTGACGCTGGCAGCTAACGCGCGCTGGGCGGGCGCTGGAAACCGGCCCGAGCTTTGGCGACTCGTCAGCTTCAGCATTCATTGTCTGAACGCGATTCTGGTCTACATCTTCGCGTCGCAGTTGAAGCTTCCGCGCTCGGCTGCTGTCGCTGCCGCGTGCATCTTCGGTGTTCATGCCGCTCATCCCGAGGCCGTTGCCTGGATCGCGGCCCGATTCGACCTGGTATCGACATTTTTTGTGCTGCTGGCCCTGGTTCTCTTCAAAGCCGCCTATAAGAGCGATCATCGGTTCGGTCTGCTGGCAGGATTGTCCGCTTTGTTCATGGTCCTCGGAGCGTTAAGCAAAGAATCCGGATTCATATTTCCCATACTGGCGACCTTGGTAGCGTTGCACGCCGGAGAGAAGTCGAAACGGGTAGTTCTGGCGCTGGGGTTGTTCTATGCGGTCGCTGCGGCTCTGTTTACCTATCGCTGGAGTTTGCTGGGGGGAGTCGGGGGGTATGTGGACGCTGGTGGTAAGCCGCAGGCACTGCATTTCAGCCTGGGACGCGCGATCAACGTACTATTTCTGCGTTTATGGACGGCGCTCTACTTTCCGATTAATTGGAGCGTCCGGCCTGGTGTCTTGCTTGTGGTGCTGCTCGCTATGTACATTGGCGCGCTGTTGTGGCTTATGCGGAGTCAACCTTCGCTCCGGGATATCTGGTTGGGCATCGGGCTGGTGTTGGCGACGACCTTGATTCCCCTACATCTACTGTTTCTTGACAAAGATCTGCTGCGGGCCCGGATGATTTACCTGGCCTCGGCGGGCTTCTCGATTTTGCTGGGAGTAGCGCTAGCCGGTCTTCGCCCGAAGGCTCGCGGTATTTGTGCCGCCGTCATCCTCCTGTTCAACTACGCCGCGCTCACTCATAATCTCGGCATTTGGCAAAGGGTGTCGCAGCAGGCGCAGGAAGCTTGCGAGGACGCGGCGCATTTCGCCGGAGTTTCAGCGAACCGGATGCTTGTTCAGCAACTCCCTGAGAGCCTGGACGGCGTGTTCTTGTTCGGTAATGGTTTTCCGGAGTGTCTTGAAGCAGCAGCCGGCAGGAAAATCGAGGTTGACCTTGATCGAGGCAAGGCTCCGCCTCCGTCCGGGGGGCAAGTCGTATTGCGCTGGAATCAGCAGACGGAGCAACTCGAATGTGGCGGAGATGGGTGTCGGTAAGAGTTACTTCATCCCTCCGCAATCAAGCTCAAAGACTGGGGCGGGGAAAACAAGTCAATCGACACGGAAGCGCTGATCGCCGCTACGGGCGCGCATTTTCAGCTTGCGGAGATCGCTCCCCGAATCTGTTTTGTTAGCTCTTCCGGATCTTCCATCGGCGGCTGGCAGGTGAAGTCTGTACACACAATCGCCACCGACTTCTTTTCCTTCAGCCCAGGAAGATTGGGAACGGTTTCCGCTAACACCGCTGGAAGATTCTGCGCTACGGCTTCACTGTCGGTGAGATGCACGACAGATTTATTCACCGCGAAGGGAGCGATCGCTGCTTTGAGCAGTGCAGTAGCCTTCGCATCTTCGCCGACCACGACGACTTGTGTATGTGGTCTCGAAAGCCAGGTCGCGGCAATCCCGTAAGTTCCCGCGTAGATTCCGAACTGCTCGGCTGCGCCCGCAAAGACCGAAACGGTTTCCTCCGCCTTCTCGCGATACTTGGGCTCATTCGTATAGGCATGCAGGCGCAGCAGCGCGATCGCTGCGCCGGGATTTCCGGCGGGCGTGGGAGAATCCTGGAATGGCTTACGCCGCGCCGCCAGAGCGCCGAGTTGCAGCTTCTCTTCGAGCGACGCCTCGGTGTCGAAGAAACCGCCGTTCGTCGCGTCGCCGAAGCGGCGAATCATCTCATCGGCGATGCGGCGCGCAAAGTTGAAATAGCTCATCGCGCCGGTAACTTCATACGCGTCGAGACAGGCGATAGCGGCGAAAGCGTAATCGTCGAGCATGCCGGTTACGAAGCGCTTGCTAGCCTTTGGATCAGCGTAAGCGATCACGTGCGAAAGGCCGCGCTCGTCACTCCACGCGTCCGCCAGAATGCGGTCCAGCGAGCGCAGCGCGAACTGCCTCGCATCGTCCAGGCCAAGCACCTGCGCCGCCTGCAAGTACGCCGAAACGCACATGGCGTTCCAGCTCACATACACGGTCTTGTCGACGAATGGCGTCGGACGCTGCAGGCGCGCCGTGTAGAGCTTCGTCTGGGCCGAGGCAAGCAGGTCGATCGCTTTGCTTTGGTCGATCCCTAATCGCGAAGCCACTTCCTCTGGTAGAGCTCGCACCCAGAGGACGTTTTTCGTAGGATCATGCTGCATTTCGCCAACGGGCTCGATGTCGTAGTGGAGGGCGATGGCTTTGAACTCTTCTTTGGTCAGAACAGCCTTGGCCTCGTCAACGGTCCAGGTGAAGTAATCTCCGTCATCGTCGAGGTTGATGTCGGCATCCTGCGAGGCGTAGAAGCCACCGTGCTCGCGGTCGCTGAGCCACTCATCCATCCAGCGGATGATGTCGCGCGCGACGTGCGCGTAGAACTCGTAGCCGAAGACTTGATACGCGTGCACGTAGTTCTTCAGCAGCTCCGAGTTGTCATAAGACATCTTCTCGAAGTGCGGAACGGTCCAGTGTTCGTCGACCGAATAGCGGTGGAAGCCTCCCGCGAGCTGGTCATAAACGCCGCCGCGCGCCATCTTCGTTAGCGTCGTGGTGATGACTGTGGCGACGCGCTCCTCGCGCGTGCGCGCATACCAATCGATCAGCAAGTCAATGGCCGAGGGATGCGGAAACTTCGGTGCACTGCCGAATCCGCCGTTCTTTTCGTCGAAGATGGGCAGCGCCGCCTGCACCATGATGCCGACCAGGCGCGGTGAGAACTCGTGATGGTGGTGAGAGAAATTCTCTGCATTGGAGAGCACATTCATGGCCTCCTCTGCGGACTTCAGCACCTCGTCCCGGCGCTGCTTGTAAGCGTCGGAGATCGCGAGCAGAATCTTCTTGAAACTCGGTCGTCCCCATTGGTCAACCGGCGGGAAATAGGTTCCCCCGTAGAAGGGACGGCCATCTGGCGTTAGAAACACGGTCAGTGGCCAACCGCCTGTGCCGGAGATCGCCGAGACGGCAAGCTGGTAGCGGCTATCGACGTCCGGCCGTTCGTCGCGGTCGACCTTTACGGCGACGAATTCGCGATTGATGATCTCAGCGACTTCAGCGCTTTCATAGGATTCGCGATCCATTACGTGGCACCAGTGACACCACACGGCGCCAATGTCGAGCAGGACCGGCTTGTTGTCGCGCTGCGCCGTGGCAAAGGCTTCCTCGCCCCACTCGTGCCATTGGATAGGCTGATGCATGGCGGAGCGAAGATAAGCAGAGGACGCGTGCGCGAGCGAATTCATGGATTCGGACATTGAGTTCAAGTCTAGCAGGGGTCAGCAGAGCTCCGAGAGTGCGCGCTGCGACTCGAACGCCCGGACCTTCCTCTTGTAGACTGGGCTACGCGCAGACATCCGGCATTTGGATTTCGTGGGAGAGGAATGGTAATGACGCAGCAGACCAGAAAGAGTCAGGAAGCTCTGGCACAGGTTGTGAACGGAGTTGCGAAGTTTCAGAAGGAAGTTTTTCCCGCGCAGAAGGCGTTATTTGCCTCCCTGAAGCAGCAGCAGAATCCCATTGCGACCTTCTTCACCTGCGCCGACTCGCGAATCATTCCCAACATGTTGTTACAGACCGGACCGGGCGAAATCTTCACCGAGCGTACGCCGGGAAATATCGTGCCCAAGTACAGCGACCATATTGGTGGCGTGACCGCCAGCATGGAATATGCCGTGATGGTGCTGCGGGTGCCGCTCATCGTCATCTGTGGACACACCGATTGCGGCGTGATGAAGGCGCTGCTGCAGCCGGAGCAGACTGCTGGTATGCCTGCGCTCCAGAGCTGGATGCGCCATGCGCTGGCGGCACGCGACCGGCTGCTGCGCGACCACCCAAATGTTTCTCAAGAAGAGAAGCTGCGGTTGATCACCGAATACAACGTGCTCGCGCAGCTGGAGAATCTCCGCACCCATCCTGCGGTTGAAGCCGGCCTGGCAAAAGGCGAACTGGAGATTCAGGGTTGGGTTTACGACATCGGTCGCGGCGCAATCTCCGCGGCCGACGAGCGGACGGGAGAGTTCGCTCCCATCCCCATGCCAGCAAAAACGTAATTTCTTCTTCCGCGCTACGGAACTACAGCGACCAAGTTCGGCGCAGTGGTGTTGCCGTTGGCGTCCTTCAGATTGACCGGCACCTGAATCACATCGGTTGGCGGAGAAGTGTCGACGCGATGTACGGTATTGTCGCTGGCTCCTACCCACAGTTGAGAACCATCAATCGTCAGGCCGCCGCTGAGAGGCGTCGCGCCTCCCACCAAACCGACTGTGCTCGGCGACAAGGTCGACAGGTTGAAGTTCGCCAGCGTAGGGAGATTGCTCAGGACCCAGGCAAACTTACTGTCCTGAGTGACCAGAAGCTGGACCGGCGTAAAGCTGCCTAGTCCGAGATCGTAGCCATTGATCGTGCTCAGCGTACCAACCGGACAGCCAGCGCCCAGCGTGGCTGGCGTGGAGACGACGTCGATCGATGGAGGATCAAGTGCGACCGCTCCGCTGCCGTTCGGTAAGGCCTTAATCAATGTCGGACTGGTTGCGGTCAGTGCCGGCTGGTTCGGTACGGGCGATGAATCGCAAGTGGAGTAGACGTAAACCTGGGATCCGGCTGCGCTGCTGATATAGGTCAGGCCTCCCTGACCGCTGATATCCATGAAGCTGGGCGCGGTCGCGACGTCAAACCCATTCAGAAATCCGGTCGGATAACCGACCCCGAGTTGAGTAGCATTCACCCACTCGTTGAACAGGCCATCGGGGGTGTAGGCCGAAGAGTTTGCCGTGAGGCCTTGCTTCGAACTCGCAATTGCTCCGTTAACGACACTGAAGTACTGAATGACATTGCCTGTGTTGTCGGAGATCAACAGATATTTACCGTCGGGAGAGATTGCCAGGATTGTTCCGCTGACCGCGTAGGTTCCGACCGCGGTAGAACCGGTCGCGACACTCATAATTTGGTTCGAGGATCCCATGTAAACGCCTGTGCCGGCGGGATCGGCGACGATGGAGTTTGGATAGTTCGGCAGGGTGATCGCCGTGCCGACACTGTTGTCCGAGGTGCTTACCGGTACCAGCATCTTAGAGTTGCTGCTGGCCACGTAGACGGTTGTGACTGTCGACTGCGGCACGCTGACGGTGGCGACGTTTTGGCTATACTGAGCCGACAGCCCAACATTGCAGGTCGTACTGGCGCAGGAGGCGGTAATGGACGCCGTTCCTCCGGCAACCGCGGTCACCGTGGCTCCGTTGCTGGTACCGGTAGCGGCTACGGTAGCAGCGGCATTCGACGAGGACGCCCAGTTCAGCGTGGGTGTAATGGATTGCCCCGCGCTGTCCAGCACATCGGCCGTTAAGCCCTGAGTGTTAGGTGGTGTCAAGGAAAATGAGGTTCCCGCGCCACTCGAACTGTGCACCAGAATGCTGGTGACCGGGCAGGTTGTGTAAGGAGTTCCGACGCTGTTCACGCCCGATACGCTGGCAAAGAGCGAAGTTGTGCCCGGCGTCTGGGCGGTCATGACGCCGCTGGTGAGCGAGGTCTGCACGCTCGCTGTACCACTGCAAGTCGCGGTTCCATTGCTGAGCGTGGCTGTGGTCGGGGCGACAGTTGCGCCGTACCCCGGCGTAACGATGGTTAACTGCGTTGAGCTGGCAATGGTGTTCTTGCCTGTCAGGGCAACAGTAGCAGTTGCGCCAATCACGCCATTAAAGCTTGAAAGGTCGCAGGTCTGCCCTTGGGAACCAGTGATCGTTCCTCCCGACAAGTAGACCGGAGTGTTTGCGGTCGCGGAATATGTCGACACAATTCCGGCCGAGGTGGCTGCGACCGTGGCGCTATTCGTGCCGAAGCTGAAGGGTCCAACCGTGGAAGAGATGTCGCAGGGAGCGGAAGGTGAGCATCCGGGCGCCGAGGTGCTGAAGGCTTTTCCGGAAATCGGGATGGCCTTGCCCATGCTCGTACAACCACTGGGGATGACCGCTTGCACTAGATCAACGCGTTCATGCACGTAAACGGTCGCGGTCGCGCTCACGTTGAAGGCGGTGGCCGTGGCCGTGATCGTAACCTGGCCTACTCCGCCTGACCCCTGGGTAGCATTGCAATTGATAATGCTGGCATCCCAGACACCGCCGCAGATCAAGCCGCCGGCGGAGACTGTCGCAATGTTGGCATTGCTGGTGGAAAACGAAATGTCCGCCGCTACTGTGCCGCCGCTTTCGTTCAGTGCGATGGCCGACAGTTGCTCAACACCACCCTCATTTAACGAAATGGAGCTCGGGGTCAGCTGAATAGACGTTACTTTCGTGCTGTTGTCGGCGCCTCCACCGCATCCCGGCAGGCCGATAAGCAATAAAACTGCTGCAAAGGCAGCGAATCCACGAACTGCTGAAACCCGCATGTAACCTCCCCGCCAGGCGAGCCGACGGACGTCCAAACCAAAATTATTGCAAGAGAAAGCCCAAGTGTAGAAGCTGAGCGAGAGTTTCCGCAAGCAAGCCGGCCAGAGTCTCGGCCCACGAGTCGATGGTTAGACTACTATGCTTCGCCCGCAGGCAAGCGGGGGCGCGATGGCGCCAGGTTGGTTTCGCAACAGCGCAAAATTTCTTCTGCAAGAGGATGGATCTCCGGCGTTCAACAGGTAAGGCTGATTCTGCCAATGTGCAACTGCCTGGAGGTTACGTGATGAGGAAGGCTCGCCCGCTCTTTTTGCTTGTCTTTGCCTTTCTGGTGATTGTCTCTGTACTCGGCTACGGACAGAACGCTCCCGACAGCGTGCTGACCAACGCAGGTGTGGCTAAGATGGTGAAAGCCGGTCTGCCGGAAAGCGTGATTATGCGGGAGATCGAGATGTCGCGGACCAACTTCGATACCAGTCCCGCGGGGTTAGTCGATTTGCGAAAGCACGGAGCCTCCGAGAATGTCCTGAACGCAGTGCTGGATAGCTGGAATTCCGGCGGCATGCCGATGCCCGTAGGCGCCCCAGGCACAGATGGCCCTCACGCTCACATGGCTGGATTTCACGCTAACGTGAAGATCAACAAGAAGGCTCACGAAAGCATTACGGTGGGGCATAACCACGTCGAGGTACAGGGCAGCGGTATCCCCGCAATCAGCGTGGAGTGGCAGACGAACCCGCCGCAGCACTGAGGGACGCTGGGTTCAGCCAAATGCTTTCAGGATCCAGCCCCAAAGCACAACGAACAGAGCTGCCGACCAGAAGGTGCGCCAGGATCTCTTGCCGACGAGTGTGGCTCCTTTTCTCGCGGCCGGAGCTGCAGTGGCGGGAAACCAAAAGGCAAGCGGCTGGCGAATTCGCAGCAAGACAAAGGGAAGTAGCAGCAGGAAAATGGCGACCGGGATCATGCGCAGCACCAACGGCGCGGGAATTCCACTCACTCCGGCAAACGCGGCCACCAGCACTGTGCCACTCCAGCCCAGCCAAGCTCCCCGGTAGAGGCTCCGTTCATTGATGGTACGGCGCAGAAGTCTCCTCGCGATCTCAAAGCACAAAACGGCAATGACAAAGCCCGCAAGTATCAGCACTGTCTCACTCGGGGGAGCAGCGGCCAGGGAATCAGACTGAGATTGCATGAAGGTGGGAGAGCCGGCGGCCGCGAGGCAAAAGCTTAAAGCCCCCAGCGCGCATAGCAGATGATTCGCAATTCGCACGATGGCAGGGAAGCGTGGCATCGTGACCGCTTCAGGAACCGCTGGAAGTGGCTCCGGACTATGCAGGCGTTGAATCTTCCAATTCCGCAGATCGATCCACTCGTGCTTCCATAGCCATTCCAATTGGGTCGGCAGGCAGATCGTCGTCCCTACCAAGGTCAGCACGTCGGGCGTGAGCTGCGGTTGCTGTTGCAGTAGCCAGGCTGAGGTGGTTCGATTCGTCAGCAATAAGACGGAGGTTGAGCCGGTCGGCGCTGCGGCAGGGGTCCAGCCTACTGTTGCCAAGTGTTGCCGGATGCGATCGGCTGCGGGAACATCGGCTGTGTCGTGCAGCAGGTAGAACGGCTTTGGCTGCGGCGCGGGAATGGTGTTTCGCCCGGCCAGAATTCGGGCGGCGCAGCGATGGCGGTACCACTGCCATGCCTTTCCTGTCGGCGCCCAACGCAGCAGATCGTATGGCAGAAACAGAGCGATGATCGCCAGCCCGATCAGGGGCACGGCGGCGATCATCGCAATCATGGGCAGGTGATTCATCGTGGCTCGCGCAAAGCCGGCGCTTTCCGGTTGAAGCCCTTCGGCGCCGAAGCGCACGAAGCGAACGATGGGAGCGGCGAAGATGGCCGTGAAGACAAGCAAAGTGACCGCCAGCCGCGTCATACCCATCCGGCGTTGCAGGAACGACAAGCTGACAATCCAAGCGAACACCAGCGCGACAAGTATTCCTAGCACCCGCATGAGGGCGTTCGAGTCAGGGCTGCTGCCGAAGTCGGCGAGCGCAAAGTATGCCAGCGTCGGCACCAGCAGGAAGCCGACAGTTGCCGCCACCCACACCGGCAGCTTGGGAAGCAGCCGCTGCTGCCGGCGCGCTTCTTCCTTCGGGGGCTCGGCCTGCAGACGACTCATCAGCTGCCGCAAAGCCGGCCGAAAGGCGCCCCGGAAGTCGACTACTTCACAGTGGCAAAGTTCATCAGCCAGCTTGGCGCCGCGAAAGCGCGCAATGATGATGCGCTTTTTTTGGCTGATGGCGCGCTCCATCTCCTGGCGGACATTTGGGCTCTTCATGCTGTCGGCCGATGCGATGATGACGACGCAGCAGGCGCGGTCGAGTGCGCCGAAGAGATCGCGCTCCCAGAAGACGCCTGGATTCAGATCCTTGACATCCAGCCAGGCGGGAACGCCGTCCTTCAAAAGGTGGAGGGCCAGCGACTCGGCAAAGTAGTAGTCTCTGCGTGAATAGCTGATAAAAACCGGGGATTCGGCCGAGGGTCCTGACATGGCGGTGGACCATCATACCGCTGGTTGGCCGCTTTGGGATTTCGGTGATGCCAATTTCGTTCAAGTGGTTGACGCCACACTCTCCCGATTGCTATATTGAATAGGTTCTGCGAGTAGTTCTAAGCCTGCCTGTAGTGTCGGC
Organism: uncultured Acidobacteriaceae bacterium; assembly: GCA_963834135.1. GTDB lineage: Bacteria > Acidobacteriota > Terriglobia > Terriglobales > Acidobacteriaceae > Bog-257. The sequence continues at coordinate 118,222 of CAWIAN010000005.1, forward strand.
TGTGCTGCTGTAATCTCCGTCCTGTAGAATGTTTTTGCAGGATCCTCGCTGAAACGTGCTTGCGCTTCCGCTGGACTTTCCGGTGGGTATGCAAGCCGAGGCAACGAAACGGAGCGCCCTCGTTCCTGATCTCCGCATTCCGGCGACAAGCCAAGTGCGGGACGACCACGGCGTCACCGTCGTAAGCCTAACCTGAATGGAAACCAAGATTCTCCGGCTGTATGCCCGGAGAAGCATGGGCGAAACAACTGCCCAGTCCCCAAAAGGGATCAGGAATTCTGCGCTGCGGCTTTGGCCGGAGCGGACGGAATAGCGCGGCCCTTTGTGGCTGCGAATACCGGAGTTTGATTGCGGCAGTGGCCGCAGGCGGTAGCAAGAATCAAGGAGCTGCAAAGAGTGCCTACATTCAATCAACTGGTGCGCAAGGGCCGGAAGGCGCCGAACTACAAGACGGCCTCCCCGGCGCTGCAGTCCTGCCCGCAGAAGCGTGGCGTCTGCACCCGCGTCTACACTCAGACGCCCAAGAAGCCGAATTCCGCGCTGCGCAAAGTCGCGCGCGTACGGCTGACCAACGGAATTGAAGTGACGACCTACATCCCCGGTGTCGGCCACAACTTGCAGGAGCACTCCATCGTGCTGATCCGCGGTGGCCGTGTGAAGGACCTGCCGGGTGTTCGTTATCACGTGGTGCGCGGCACGCTCGACTCCGTCGGCGTCGCCAACCGCAAGCAGAGCCGCTCGAAATACGGCGCCAAGCGCCCCAAGGCTTAAGAGGGATTTATGCCGAGAAAAGGACATATCGCCAAGCGTGAGCCGATAGCGGATCCGATCTATCAGTCCACCCTGGTCAACAAGTTCGTGAACTCCATGATGTGGGACGGCAAGAAGTCGACCGCCCAAGGCATCTTCTACAGCGCCATGAAGAAGCTGGAAGACAAAGGCGGCGACGAGGCCATCAAGCTGTTTAAGAAGGCCGTCGAAAACGCCAAGCCCGTCCTGGAAGTGAAGACCCGTCGCGTAGGCGGCGCCAACTATCAGGTTCCGGTCGAGGTCAATGCCGACCGCCGTACCTCGCTGGCGATCCGCTGGATCCTGACCTACAGCCGCGGACGCGGTGAGAAGGGCATGATCGACAAGCTCGCGAATGAGCTGCTCGATGCGGCCAACGGCCGCGGTGCTGCGATCAAGAAGAAGGAAGACGTGCACCGCATGGCCGAGGCAAACAAGGCCTTCGCGCACTATCGCTGGTAATGAAGGGTAGAGCAGTGCTTTAGCGCTGTGGTCGCCCAGGCTAAGAACCAAGTCCCCTGAGGGACGGTAGACGAAGACGGCGCATTAACCGATGCGACCGGTAGGAAACGGAAAAGATTGTGCCCAGACAAGTCCCATTAGAGCGTTGCAGAAACATCGGCATCATGGCCCACATCGATGCCGGCAAGACCACCACGACGGAGCGCATTCTGTTCTACACAGGACGCACGCACCGCATCGGTGAGGTCCATGAAGGCACTGCGACGATGGACTGGATGGCGCAGGAGCAGGAGCGCGGCATCACCATTACCTCGGCTGCGACCACCTGCGTGTGGAAAGATATCCGCATCAACATCATCGATACGCCCGGCCACGTCGATTTCACGGCCGAGGTGGAGCGCTCGCTGCGCGTCCTCGACGGCGCCTGCGCCGTGTTCGATGCCGTGCATGGTGTCGAGCCGCAATCGGAGACCGTGTGGCGTCAGGCCGATAAGTACGGCGTTCCGCGCATTTGCTTCATCAACAAGATCGACAAGATGGGCGCCGACTTCGAGCATGCCGTCGACACCATCCGCAAGCGTCTTAACGCCAAGCCCGTCGCGATTCAGCTTCCCATCGGCGCAGAAGACAAGTTCAAGGGCGTCATCGATCTGATGACGATGAAGGCCATCATCTGGAAAGACGAGACGATGGGCGCCGAGTACGTCATCGAAGAGATTCCGGAAGAGCTGAAGAAGAAGGCCCAGGCCTATCACCAGATGCTGGTTGAGACCGTCGTCGAGAACGACGATCAAGACGAGCTGATGCATAAGTACATCGAAGGCGAAACCATCGGTGAAGTCGAGCTGAAGGCTGCATTACGGCGCGCTACGCTGAAGATGAAGGTGTTCCCGGTCATCTGCGGAACGGCCTTCAAGAACAAGGGTGTGCAGCCGCTGCTGGATGCCGTCATCGATTATCTGCCCTCGCCTTTGGATGTTCCTGCCGTGAAGGGCATCAACCCGGACACCGGCCTGGAAGAAGAGCGTCCTGCCGACGATAAGGCTCCGTTCTCCGCTCTTGCCTTCAAAATTATGAGCGACCCGTTTGTCGGTCAGCTCACCTTTATTCGTGTCTACTCCGGTGGTTTGAAGCAGGGCGACAGCGTGCACATCAGCGGTCGCTCACGGTCGGAACGAATTGGCCGCCTCCTGAAAATGCACGCCAACAAGCGCGAGGATATTACCGAGATTTATGCCGGCGATATCTGCGCCTGTGTCGGACTGAAGCACATCACGACTGGCGACACCATCTGCAACGAGGACCACCCGATCATCCTCGAATCGATTGAGTTCCCGGCTCCGGTTATCGCTGTAGCCGTTGAGCCCAAGACCAAGAGCGATCAGGAAAAAATGGGCATTGCGCTGAGCAAGCTGGCGCAGGAAGATCCCACGTTTCGCGTGAGCACTGATCCTGACAGCGGCCAGACCATCATTGAGGGCATGGGCGAGCTCCACCTGGAGATCATCGTCGATCGCATGATGCGCGAGTTCAACGTGCAGGCCAATGTCGGCAAGCCGCAGGTGGCCTATCGCGAGACCATCCGCAAGGAGTCGAAGGCAGAAGGTAAATACATTCGCCAAACCGGCGGCAGCGGTCAGTACGGTCACGTGCGCATCCGCCTGGAGCCGAACGAAGCCGGCAAGGGCTACGAGTTCGTCAACGAAGTTGTGGGCGGCGTGATTCCCAAGGAATTCATCAAGCCGGTCGATCAGGGCATTAAGGAAGCCATGGAAGGCGGCGTTCTCGCCGGCTACGAAATGGTGGACGTGAAGGCGATCCTGTACGACGGCAGCTATCACGATGTCGATTCGAACGAAATGGCCTTCAAGATCGCCGGTTCGATGGCGTTCAAAGAAGCAGCCCGCAAGGCCAGTCCGGTACTGCTGGAGCCGGTGATGTCGGTGGAAGTGGTTGTGCCTGAGGAATACATGGGCACGATCATCGGCGACCTGAGCAGCCGTCGCGGCCGCATCGAGGCACTCGAGCATCGCGCTGGTTCGCAGGTGATCAAGGCCATGGTTCCGCTGGCCGAGATGTTTGGTTACGCGACCAACATGCGTTCGAGCACCCAGGGTCGTGCGACCTTCAGCATGCACTTCTCGCGCTACGAAGAAGCGCCGCGTGCAGTGGCCGAAGAGATCGTGGCCAAAGTGCAGGGGAAAAGTCCGGCCGGAACCAAGTGAGCCCTGGCCGCCGTTTGATGGCGATTGGTCAGAGTTGACGTAACGAAGTTTGCAGTACCTTCGCAGTACGAAGTTGAAGGAACAAGCGCCGTAGGCGTGAGACAGGTTAGCCCAGCGCTTCAGCGCTGGGTAAGTGAAGAATAGAGAGCAGAGCCCCTTTAGGGGCGGCAGGTTTTAGGAGCTCCAAATGGCGAAAGAGAAATTTGATCGCAGCAAGCCGCACGTAAACGTTGGCACGATCGGGCACATCGATCATGGCAAGACGACGTTGACGGCGGCCATCACCAAGGTACTGTCGAAGCACAATCCGAACATCAAGTTCCGCAGCTTCGACTCGATTGACAACGCGCCGGAAGAGCGCGAGCGCGGTATCACCATCGCCACGGCGCACGTGGAGTACGAGACGCCGAACCGGCACTATGCGCACGTTGACTGTCCGGGCCACGCTGATTACATCAAGAACATGATCACCGGCGCGGCGCAGATGGATGGAGCCATCCTGGTAGTCGCGGCCACCGACGGCCCCATGCCGCAGACGAAAGAGCACGTGCTGCTGGCCCGCCAGGTCGGCGTGCCGTACGTGGTGGTGTTCCTGAACAAGTGCGATGCGGTGGAAGATCCCGAGCTGATCGACCTGGTGGAGATGGAAGTACGCGAGCTGCTGTCGAAGTACAACTTCCCGGGCGACGATCTGCCGGTCATTCGCGGCTCGGCACTGGGAGCGTTGAACGGCGAAGCGCAGTGGGAAGCCAAGATCGACGAGCTGATGGAAGCGGTCGACAAGAGCGTGCCGCTACCTGCTCGTGATATCGACAAGCCGTTCCTGATGCCGATTGAAGACATCTTCTCGATCTCGGGGCGCGGCACGGTGGTTACGGGCCGTATCGAGCGCGGCAAGGTGAAGGTAGGCGAGGAAGTTGAGATCGTCGGCTTCCGCGAGACGCGCAAGACGGTGGTCACCGGCGTCGAAATGTTCAAGAAGCAGCTGGACGAAGGTATGGCGGGCGACAATGCCGGCCTGCTGCTGCGCGGCATTCCGAAGGAAGACGTCGAGCGCGGCATGGTGCTGGCGAAGACGGGATCGATTACGCCGCACACCAAGTTCAAGGGCGAGGTGTACGTGCTGTCGAAAGATGAAGGTGGCCGTCACACACCGTTCTTCAAGGGGTATCGTCCGCAGTTCTACTTCCGCACGACGGACGTGACGGGAGTAGCGACGCTGCCGGAAGGTACGGAGATGGTGATGCCCGGAGACAACGTGGCACTGGAGATCGAGCTGATCACGCCAGTGGCCATGGAGAAGGGCTTGCGCTTCGCCATCCGCGAAGGCGGAAGAACGGTCGGCGCGGGCACGATTAGCGAGATCATTGCGTAATGAAGGTCCCACTCATTCCAAAAGCTGGAATGAGTGGGGCACCCAATAATCGCGGCACATGCCGCAGGGCCCCCAGGCGAAAGTCGACGGGTCCAAACAAAAAGATCTTTGAGAGATAACTAACGTGATTGGCAAAGAACGAATCCGGATCCGCCTGAAAGCTTACGACTATCGCGTTCTCGACCAGTCCACTGGCGAGATTGTGGACACGGCCCGCCGTACGGGCGCACAGATCGCGGGGCCGATTCCGCTACCGACGGTCAAGAACAAGTACTGCGTTTTGCGTTCTCCCCACGTGGACAAGAAGTCGCGCGAGCAGTTCGAGATCCGCACGCACAAGCGCCTGCTCGACATTCTCGAGCCAACGCAGCAGACGGTCGATGCGCTCATGAAGCTTGAGCTGCCCGCGGGTGTGGACGTAGAGATCAAGGCTTTCGGCAAGGAACACAAGTAAGGCTGTCGGCCGTCGGCTCTCGGCTGTCCGCTAAGACATGAAGTTTTAGCTGATAGCCGACAGCCGATAGCTGAGAGCGGAATTAAACAAAGCTTCCGCGGTGCAAGCCCCCGATTGATAACAATCGGAATTCAGGAAGCAGAGTTGAGGACATGAATATGGCAGTGAGCGGAATTTTAGGTAAGAAGGTCGGCATGACGCAGCTGTTCGATGACAAGGGTGATGTTCACCCGGTCACGGTGCTGCAAGCCGGTCCCTGCGTTGTGACCCAGCGCAAGACGGTGCAGAAGGACGGCTATGATGCCGCCCAGATCGGCCTGGTGGAATTCGTGAAGGAGTCGCGCCTGACCAAGGCGATGAAGGGCCACTTCGCGAAGAATAATCTGCCGCCGCTTCGCTTGCTGCGCGAGGTGCCGATCGTAGTCGACCCCGAGGCGCAGGACAAAGACGGTGTGAAGGTCGGCGACAAGGTCTTGGTCGATATGTTCGAAGGCGAGCGCTTTGTCGATATCGCCGGAACCAGCAAGGGACGTGGTTTTGCGGGCGTAGTGAAGCGCCACAAGTTTGCCGGCGGCGCTGCCTCGCACGGATCGATGTTCCAGATCACCGGTTCGATCGGTTCCTCGTCGTTCCCGTCGCGCGTCTTCAAAGGCATGCGCATGTCGGGCCACATGGGCGTCGAGCAAGTTACCATCCGCAATCTTCGGGTGCTGGGCGTCGACAAGGACGAGAACCTGCTGGTCGTCGAGGGCGCGGTACCGGGACATCGTGATGGATACGTTTTGATCACCAAGGCGAAGAAGCCACCGAGAGAGCGTCGCGGATTCAGCGGCAGCGGCACGGTCGATCCGTTGAAGGCTTCGAAGCGCGCGGTAGCGAAGAAGAAATAGTGGCTAGTGGTCAGTGGCTAGTCTTAGCCGAGAGCTGACGGCTGATAGCTGACAGCCAGGGTCAACAAGACCTCCGAATTGGAAGAACATATGGCGACGATTGATGTAGTGAATCTGGGCGGCGAGAAGGTAGGCTCCCTCGAACTGGCCGACGAAGTTTTCGGCTCAGTCAACGAGGACCTGCTCTGGGAAGCGGTGAAGCACTACCGCGCCGGGCAGCGTGCCGGTACGCATGCCACTAAGAACAAGAAGCTGGTGAGCGGCGCCGGCAAGAAGCTGTGGAGACAGAAGGGCACGGGACGCGCCCGCGTGGGTTCGATCCGATCTCCTCTGTGGCGGCATGGTGGCACGGTTCATGGACCGCAGCCCCGTTCCTACGACTTTGCCTTTCCGCGCAAGAAGCTGCTGGGCGCACTGCGTTCGGCGCTGGCGGCCAAGCTGGCTGACGGCAAGCTGATCGTGGTAGAGAACTTCGAGCTCGAAGCTGCGAAGACGAAGACGTTCCGCAAGACCCTGGACAAGCTGAATACGGGCAAGACCACGCTGTTGGTTTCGCAGTACATCGGCGAGACTGAGAAGAACCTGCACCTGAGCTCGCGCAATCTGGAAGGCGTTGAGTTGGTGGCGGGCAATGCGGTTCATCCGTATCACCTGCTGCGGTACGAGAGCGCGATCTTTGCCCGTCCCGCGCTGGAGAAGTTGCAGAACTCGCTGAAGGCGACGGCGCCCAAACGCAAAGCGGAGGTGGCGTAATGAAGTCGGCGTATCAGATCATTCGCCGCCCGGTGATCACGGAAAAGGGTCTCGGGGTCAAGGAAACGGAATCGACGCTGGTCTTTGAAGTCGCTGTCAAGGCGAGTAAGACGGAGATCAAGCAGGCGGTACAAAGCATTTTCAAGGTGAAGGTTGACTCGGTGCGCACTGCGACATTCGAAGGCAAAGAGCGCCGCCGCGGCAAGTTCACCGGCTACCGTCCCGATTGGAAGAAAGCGTACGTGCGCCTGAAGGCGGGCGAGAAGATGCCCGAGTACGCAGAGAACCTGTAGGGTAGAGCCGGCCTTCAGGTCGGCGTCGAGTGGCAACCTTCTCTTCGCGGGCTTTAGCCCGCTCGGGGAAACAACAACGGAATGGCGGACGCGAGCCTAAAGGCTCGCTCTACCGAGAGCGAATCATGGCAATTAAGACTTATAGACCGACAACTCCGACACGGCGGTTCACGACGACGACGGTCAACGATGACCTCACGACCAACCGTCCGTACAAGCCGTTGACCGAGTCGAAGCAGCGCATCAGTGGACGCCGTAATGCCGGCGATCTGACCATCTGGCGCCGCGGCGGTGGACATAAGCGCAAGCTGCGCATCATCGACTTCAAGCGGGACAAGACGGGAATTCCGGCGACCGTAGCTTCGATCGAGTACGATCCCAACCGCTCGGCGCGCATCGCGCTGCTGAATTACGCGGATGGCGAGAAGCGTTACATCGTGGTGCCGGTTGGCCTGAAGGTCGGGTCGAAGGTACTGAGCGGTCCCGATGCCGACATCCTGGTAGGCAATGCATTGCCGCTGCGCAACATTCCTCCCGGCACGACGGTGCACAACATCGAGCTGAAGCCGGGCAAGGGCGCGCAGATGGCGCGTTCGGCAGGAGCGCAGGCGCAGCTGGTCGCGAAAGAAGGCGACTACGCGCTGCTGAAGCTGCCCTCCGGCGAAACCCGCAAGGTGCTGGTGGATTGCATGGCGACCGTGGGCCAGGTGGGCAATACCGACCACGAAAACGTTTCCATCGGCAAGGCTGGCCGTACGCGCTGGCTGGGACGCCGCCCGACCAACCGCGGCGTGGTCATGAATCCGGTGGACCATCCGCACGGCGGTGGTGAAGGCAAGACCAGCGGTGGACGTCATCCCGTGACCCCCTGGGGACAGCCGACCCGTGGCTACAAGACTCGTAACAACAAGCGGACCGATAAGTTCATCGTGAACCGCAGACAGAAGTAGGACTGAGACGATATGGCACGTTCAACCAAGAAGGGTCCGTTCATCGATTCGCACTTGCAGGTGAAGATCGATCAGATGAACGCGCGCAATGAGAAGAAGGTCGTGCGCACCTGGTCGCGCCGCTCAACGGTCATTCCGGAGATGGTGGGACACACGCTGGCGGTGCACAACGGAAAGAAGTTCATCCCGGTGTATGTCACCGAAAACATGGTGGGCCACAAGCTGGGCGAATTCAGCATGACCCGCACGTTTAAAGGCCACTCCGTAAAGGCGGCCACGGAAACATCGGCGAAGCCGGCGCCAGGTAGGTAAGGAAACGACATGGAATTCATTGCCAAACTGAATTACGTGCGTGTCTCGCCGCAGAAAGCTCGCCTGGTGCTGGGCCTGATCAAGGGCCGCCGGGTGGAAGAGGCGCTGGATACGCTGAACTTCAGCAAGAAGGGCATTTCGCCCAAGCTATATAAGCTCCTGCGCTCGGCGGTTGAGAACGCCAACTACGTCAGCGCGGAGAAGGGTCTGGATGTCGATGTCGACCGGCTGATCGTGGCTCGCGCCATCGCCAATGATGGACCGCGCATGAAGCGCATCCGTCCGGCGCCGATGGGTCGCGCGTACCGTTACCAGCGGCGTATCTCGCACATCGAGATTGCGTTGGCCGAGAAAGCGTCAGGCAACGGCAAGGGTGCTCTAGTGCAAAAGGTCGAAGCGGACGCTCCGGCCAAGAGCGCGGCGAAGAAGACAGCTGCGAAGAAGGCGCCGGCCAAGAAGTCGGCGGCGAAAAAAGCTCCGGCCAAAAAATTTGCGGGCAAGAAAGCCGATAAGAAAAAGTAGGAGACTATGGGACAGAAAGTCCATCCATACGGATTTCGTCTGGGCGTCACCAAGCCGTGGAGATCACGCTGGTTCGTGGTGCGTGACTACGACAAGCTGCTGCTCGAAGACGTCAAGCTGAAGGCTGAGCTGAAGGACAAGCTGAAGTCTGCCGGCGTCAGTTCGATCGAGATCGAACGTCCCGGGAACAAGCTGCGGATCATCATCCGCACTGCGCGTCCGGGCATCATCATCGGCCGCAAGGGCGCTGAGATCGACAAGCTGAAGCAGGAGATCCAGAAGCGCACCAACCGCGAGGTGTATGTCGACATTCAGGAAGTGCACAAGCCCGAGCTTGATGCGCAGCTGGTGTCGGAAAACATCGCGCTGCAGTTGGAAAAGCGCGTGGGCTTCCGCCGGGCGATGCGTAAGGCCGTGGATTCGGCGCTCCGCTTCGGCTGCAAGGGTATCAAGGTGCGTGTCAGTGGGCGTCTGAACGGCAATGAAATCGCACGCTCCGAGTGGTACCTGCAGGGACGTCTGCCGCTGCACACGCTGCGCGCCGACATCGACTACGGCTTTACCGAAGCCCATACCACCTACGGCATCATCGGCGTGAAGGTGTGGGTCTACAAGGGCGAGATTTATCGCGAGAAGCGTCGCGAACCGCAGACCGCACAGAGCGGAGCGTTTTAAAGGCAGTTGTCGGTTGTCAGTTGTCGGTTGTCAGAAATCGCAGCCGAACTGGTGGTCCGACACAGTTGCGAGCGGGAACAGTAAAGACGAGTCAGCCGGAGTCAGGCAGCTGGAAACAACTGACAACCGACAACTGACAACTGGGAACTCATTATGTTGATGCCAAAGAAAGTTAAGTACCGCAAGCAGCAGCGCGGTCGTATGTGCGGTAAGGCGTGGCGCGGCGGTGAGCTGTCCTTCGGCGATTACGGGCTGAAGGTCCTGGAGCCGGGCTGGATTACCGACCGGCAGATTGAAGCCAGCCGTGTGGCCATGACCCGTTTCGTGAAGCGTGGCGGCAAGATCTGGATTCGGTTGTTTCCGGATAAGCCGGTCACCAAGAAGCCTGCCGAAACCCGTATGGGCAAGGGCAAGGGAGCTCCGGATCATTGGGTAGCCGTGGTTCGCCCGGGCAAGATCCTCTTCGAGATGGAAGGGGTTTCGGTGGCCGATGCGACGGAGGCAATGCGCCTGGCTTCGCACAAGCTGCCGCTGCGGACAAAGTTCGTGAAGCGCGACAACGTGCACTAAACAGTTGTCAGTGGCCGGTTGTCAGTTGTCAGTAGAAACCGGCGAGTGACGCAGACAAGTCGAGTTAGCCGGCAAGGACAGTCAGCGAAAACTGAAACGCAACTGGCAACCGACAATGGGATCTCAAGATGAATGTAGACAAGATTCGTAACCTGACCGATATCGAACTGGACCATCAGCAGCGCGAACTGGCTGACCAGCTGTTCAAGATGAAGTTTCAGCTGAAGATGGGACAGACCGAGAGTTTGAAGAAGATTCGCGAGCTGAAGAAAGACATTGCGCGCATCCAGACCGTCAAGCGCCAGAAGCAGATTGCTTCGGGCAATGGAGCGGTCGCGGTCCAGAGCGCGCCAGCACCGGCGAAGAAGAAGGCGGCCACCAAGAAGGCTGCAACGGAGAAGAAATAAAGCCATGGCCGAAACCACGACAACCAGCAACGAGACGGCGGCGGGCCGGCGCAAGACCCTGATCGGCAGAGTAGTGTCGACCAAGATGGCCAAGACCATCGTAGTCGAAGTGCGGCGGCAGAAGGCGCACCCTTTCTACAAGCGAGTGGTAGCCCGCAGCAAGAAGTTCTACGCGCACGACGAAGACAAGACGGCGCACGTTGGCGACTTTGTGAAGATCGAAGAGACTCGTCCGCTGTCGAAGCTCAAGCGGTGGAAGCTGAAGGACATCGTGCAGCGCGCCGCGCTGGTCGCTCCGGTTGAGGAGAAGTCGGCGTAGAGCCGTCGGGTGCCCTGTTCTAGCCGCGATTTTGGACTAGGGCGGGATAGAAGGAGACAAGATTATGGCAGTCATGATGAGAACAATGCTCGATGTCGCCGATAACTCCGGCGCGCGCAAGCTGCAGATGATTCTGCCGCTGGGCGGCTCTACCGGCCTGGTTGCCGGATTGGGCGACGTCATCACCGCCGCGGTGAAGGAAGCATCTCCCGACGGCACCGCCAAGAAGGGCACAGTGGTGAAGGCCGTGATCGTGCGCACCCGCAAGGAGCATCGCCGCCGGGACGGTACCTATATCCGCTTCGATCAGAATGCGGCGGTACTGATCAACGATCAGCACGAGCCGGTAGGCACGCGCGTGTTCGGTCCTGTGGCTCGCGAGCTGCGTGAGAAGAAGTTTTTGAAGATTGTTTCCCTGGCGCCGGAAGTACTGTAAGGCAGTCACCGGTTGTCAGTGCTCAGTTGCCAGCTAAGAGCTAAAGGCTAAGAGCTAAGAGCCAGGCGGGCAGGCAACAGTTAAGAAGGATTGAAATTATGCAAAAGAGTGTCGACATTCGCCGCAACGATCAGGTGCAGGTGATCACCGGGCGGGACAAGGGTAAGCAGGGACGCGTGCTGCGCGTCATGCCGGACGAGGGCAAGGTCCTGGTCGAGCACGTGATGATGGTCAAGAAGAACGTGCGTCCCAACCCGCAGAAAAATATCAAAGGCGGTATTGCCGAGCAGGAGAGCGCGATCTCGATCAGCAACGTGATGTTGCTGTGCAAATCCTGCAACCGGCCCGTCCGCGTAGGACACGAGCATCAAGGCGACCGGGCAGTGCGAGTTTGCAATACGTGCCGGAATCCGCTCGAGAAATAACTTGCCGCTGGCAACTTGTTGCTAGTCGCTGAATTGAGTTCCTCACGAACCGGCGAAACGCCGAAACCGTGAGAAAGGTAGAAAGCAAAGAAAATGGCAGACGAGAAGAAGCAGAAGGCCCAGGGCGGCCAGAGCAAACCGCAGGGTGGACAGCCGAAGCCCCAGGGCAAGAAGGCGAAGCCGGAGCAGGCCGAAGCAGCCGGTACAGAGCCGGGCGCAAAGCCGTCGCGTCCGAAGGCGACCAATCGCGATACCGCGCGCCTGCGTGACCGTTACTACAAAGAAGTTCAGCCGGCGCTGATGAAGGAACTCGGCATCGAGAACCGGATGGCCGCTCCCAAGCTGGAGAAGATCATCATCAACATGGGAGTGGGCGAGGCGACGCAGAACGCGAAGCTGATTGATCCGGCGGCCAATGAGATCGGCCAGATCACCGGCCAGAAGCCAGTCATCACCAAGGCTCGCAAATCGATCGCAGCCTTCAAGGTTCGTGAAGGCATGCCCATCGGAGTCATGGTTACGCTGCGCGGCGACCGCATGTACGAGTTTTTCGATCGCCTGGTGAATGTGGCTCTGCCGCGTGTTCGCGACTTCCGCGGGGTGCCGACCAAGTCGTTTGACGGCCGTGGCAATTACACCCTGGGTGTGCGCGATCAGTTGATCTTCCCGGAAATCGATTATTCGAAGGTCGAGAAGACGAAGGGCATGAACATTACGATCGTGACCTCGGCAGGAAGCGACGATCAGGCGCGCTCGCTGCTGAAGGCCATGGGTATGCCGTTCCGTACGCCGGAAGCGGCGGCGCGGTAACACAGAGACAATTTTCACCTTTGAAGATTGCTAGAAGCGAATCGCGAATAGCGAGCAGTTAAAAGGAAACAATGGCTAGAACAGGACAAATCGCCAAGTCGAACAAGAAACCCAAGTTCTCGACCCGGCAGCACAATCGCTGCAAGATCTGCGGACGGTCGCGCGCTTATCTGCGCAAGTTCGGCCTTTGCCGGCTGCACTTCCGCGATCTGGCGCTTCGGGGCGAGATTCCCGGGGTTGCTAAGTCGAGTTGGTAAGAGACAGTAGTTAGTGGCTAGTGGATAGTGGCTAGCCGAGTAGGTTAGTTCGTCGCGGCTGGTTCTTACGAATATCCGCTTCCGGCGGCACCGAACAGGTGAGTAAGCGAACGGGCGACGATTTCAGGAGAAGCAAAGCATGAGTTTGACCGATCCGGTCTCCGATTTTTTAACCAGAGTTCGTAACGCCATCAAGGCGCGCCAGCAGAAGGTGGACGTCCCACACTCCAAGCTAAAGGTGGAGATTGCCCGCATTCTGAAGGAAGAGGGCTACATCTCGAACTACAAGCCAACGGACGAAGAGGGACGAAAGGTGCTGCGCGTGTACCTGAAGTACAGCCCGGACAATACGTCACCTATCTCCGATCTGAAGCGTGTGTCTCGTCCCGGGTGTCGCGTCTATGTGGGGCACAGCGAGATCCCACGCATTCTTGGCGGGTTGGGAATCAACATTCTCACCACGCCTAAGGGTGTGATGACGGGTCGCCAGGCGCGCAAAGAAGGCGTGGGCGGCGAAGTGCTCTGCGAGATTTACTAACTGGCTGTCGGCTATCGGCCGTCGGTAAAAGCGCTGGTTAGTTAAAAAATGTGAGTTCGGGTTGTGATTTCCGAACCAAGAAGAACAAGCTGACAGCTGAGAGCTGACAGCCGAGAGCTAAACACTATGTCTCGAATTGGAAAGAAGCCGATCCCGTTGCCGAAGGGCGTGACTTACGCTGTCGAGGGCAACACGGTCCGCGTGAAGGGCCCTAAGGGCGAAGTCGTCACCCACATGCCGGGCGGCGTCAAACTGGAACAAAACGATGGCGTCCTGACGATTGTGCGTGAGGATGACTCGAAGGCCGCGGTGCATGGACTGGTGCGCGCGCTGGTCAACAACTCGGTCGAAGGCGTTACCAAGGGTTGGACGAAGGAGCTCGACATCGTTGGCATCGGCTATCGCGCCGAGATGAAGGGCAAGAGCACAGTGGTATTCACGCTAGGCTATTCGCACCCGATCGAGTATCCGCTGCCTGCCGGCATCGAGGTCACCATCGATCCGAAGCAGACGCACCTGTCGGTGAGCGGTATTGACCGGCAGAAGGTCGGCTTCGTGGCCGCGGAAATGCGCGACCTGCGTCCGCCCGATCCGTACAAGAATAAGGGTGTCCGCTATACCGGCGAGAAGCTGAAGAAGAAGGTCGGCAAGACCGGCGCGAAGTAGTTGTCGGTTCGCGGTTGTCGGCTAAGAGCTGATGACTGAAAGCTAAGGGCCGTTTTGACGGGATGGGGCCATAGCCCACCGTTGCCCGGTTCAGGAACCCGGGAAGAGGGAAACGAGATGATTTCGAAGACTTCAAAAGATCAGACACGGAAGAAGGTTCACACCCGCATCCGCAAGAAGCTTGCCGGCACCGAGCAGCGCCCACGGCTGAACGTGTATCGCTCCGAGAACCACATTTACGCGCAAGTGATCGACGACGCGCAGGGCGCGACCCTGGTCTCGGCCACTTCGGTCGAGAAGGGCAAAGGGATTAAGGGCGACAAGCGGCCCACGGGCGGCAATGTAGCTTCCGCGAAGGAAGTCGGCAAGCTGATCGCCGAGCGTGCGAAAGAAAAGGGTATCAAGAAGGTCGTATTCGACCGTGGCGGCTATCTTTACCACGGACGCATTAAGGCGCTAGCCGAGGCTGCCCGCGAAGCGGGATTAGAGTTTTAAAGACAGTACTTAGTGGTCGGTCGTCAGTTGTCAGCAAGAATTGGCCGATAATAAGCCCGAGGGGCGAAATCCTGAGTTAGCCGTGGGCGTAAGGCCGCGGTATGAAGAACTTGAAGGACCGAGTCCCGTAGGGACGGCAGAATTCAGTATAGGGGTCCTTCGACTCCGACGCGCAAAAGCAGCGCGTCTCCGCTCAGGATGACAAAATTTGAAGGCGCCGATGTTGGTGCCGGGAGACACGAAGGTAATGCCAACAGTAAAGAAAAAGCTTGATGCCGGTCAGTACCAGCTGAAGGACCAGGTCGTCTCGATCAACCGCGTCACCAAGGTCGTTAAGGGCGGCAAGAATATGTCGTTCGCAGCGCTAGTGGTGGTGGGCGATCCGGGCTCGGCGGTCGTAGGTTACGGTGCCGGTAAGGCGAAGGAAGTTCCGCAGGCTATCCGTAAGGGCATCGAGTCGGCCAAGAAGAACCTGCTGCGCGTGAACCTGACGCAGACTACGATTCCGCATCAGGTGCTGGGCCGGTATGGCTCGGGCATGGTGCTGCTGAAGCCTGCCCCCGAAGGTACGGGTGTTATCGCCGGCGGTGCAGTCCGCGCTGTGATGAATTCAGCCGGGATTCAGAACGTGCTGACCAAATCCATTGGAACCACCAACCCGCACAACGTGATCAAAGCCACGTTCAACGCGCTGGGCAAACTGCGCGATCGTAAGGAAGTAGCGGCGATGCGCGGGAAGTCGGTCGAGGAGCTGTAATCATGGCACGTATTCGCAAGAAGACAGAAGTCAAGGCCGCCAAGCCCGGAACCAAGATGCAGCTGAAGTGGGTGCGCTCGGCGATTTGCGCTCCGGTGAAGCAGAAGCTGGTGATCAAGGGTCTCGGCTTTACTCGTTTAAATCAAGTGGTCGAACGCGAAGACACGCCCTCGATCCGCGGCATGGTGGCAAAGGTGCCGCACTTGGTGGAGATTGTGAAATAGTTGTCAGTTGCCGGTTGTCAGTTGTCGGTAAGACAATCGGCGAGCCCGAAATGGGCGGTGGAAAAGCACGCCAAGTCCGGTTTTTCACTGACAACAGACAACTGACAACCGACAACTGAGGTTGAGATGAATTTAAGCACACTGAGAGCACCCCGCAAGTCCTCGGAGAATCGCAAGCGCGTCGGCCGTGGTATGGGTTCTGGCATGGGCAAGACGTCGACCCGCGGCCATAAAGGTCAACGCTCGCGCAGCGGTTCGCGCAGCATGCGTGGATTTGAAGGCGGCCAGATGCCGCTGCATCGCCGTTTGCCGAAGCGTGGCTTCACCAACATTTTCCGCATCGAGTACGAAGTGGTGAATCTGGAGAAGCTGGCCAGTCTGACCACCAAGGGTGAGATCACGCCTGAAGTCCTGCGCAAAGCCGGGATGGTGAGCTCGAAGAAGGCGTTGGTGAAGGTCCTGGGACAGGGCGAACTGTCGAAGGCTGTCACCGTTCACGCACACAAGTTTTCCAAGTCGGCCCAGGAAAAGATCGAGAAGGCCGGCGGGAAAGTACAAGTACTGTAGGGCAGTTGTCGGTTGTCAGTTGGTCAGCTGCCAGTTTGGCGCTGCGCGAGTTGATTGCCGACGTGAACGAATCTGCTAGTTGAGAGTTGTTGGGTATTGTCAGCGACGGTTTAACTGACAACTGACCACTGACAACTGAGGTCAAGATGCTCGAGAAGTTAGCCAACGTATTCCGCGTTCCCGATCTGCGAAAGCGCATTCTGTTCACGCTTGGGCTGCTGGCGGTCTATCGCTTCGGCGGTCACGTTCCCACGCCGGGTATCAACGCCGATAAGCTGGCGCAGTTCTTCGATCAGAACCGGGGCAGCTTCCTGGGCTTCGTCGACCTGTTCAGCGGCGGCCAGTTGCGCCGTCTCACCATCTTCGCTCTGGGCATCATGCCGTACATTACGGCATCGATCATTCTGCAATTGATGACCGTGGTCTATGAACCGCTGGCCAAGTTGCAGAAGGAAGGCGAGCTGGGACGCAAGAAGATCACCCAGTGGACGCGCTATTTGACCTTAGGCCTGAGCGCGGTGCAGTCGTTGGGTATCGCTTATACGCTGCAGCGGCAGCCGGGTTTCGTGGTCAATCCAGGACCGGGTTTTGTTTTGATGACGATGCTGACGCTCACCACGGGCAGCGTCTTCATCATGTGGCTGGGCGAGCAGATCACCGAACGCGGTATCGGCAACGGTATGTCGCTGCTGATTTTTGCCGGCATCGTGGTCGGTTTGCCGAAAGCGGTTGTCGACCTGGGACAAAAGGCCGCTACGCAGGCCTGGGGCGCATTTACCGTGCCCGCGATGCTGATGCTGGTCGTGCTGATGATCGCGGTGGTCGCCTTCATCGTTTACGTGGAACGCAGCGAGCGCCGTATTCCGGTGCAGTACGCCAAACGTGTCGTAGGACGTAAGGTGATGGGTGGGCAGTCGACGCACCTGCCGTTGAGGGTGAACTCCGGCGGCGTTATGCCGGTCATCTTCGCATCGTCGGTCTTGACCCTGCCGCAAACGGCGGGAGCGTTCCTGAAGGACAACCGGTTCTTCGGCCCGATGCTACGCTCCCTGCAGTGGGGCGAGCCAATGTACACGCTGCTGTACGCTGTCGGAATCGTCTTCTTCGCCTACTTCTACGTGTCGATTATCTTCAATCCGACCGAAGTTGCCGACAACATGCGTAAGTATGGCGGGTTCATCCCGGGCATTCGTCCGGGCGCAAGAACCGCGACCTACATCAACGACATTTTGACGCGTATTACGCTGGTGGGTGCGCTGTACCTGATCTTGATTTCGTTCATCCCTGAGTGGATGATCGCCGGTATCCGCCTCAATCACCTGTGGGGTCCGGTGGGCGCCTTCTTCGAAAGGCTGCCGAACTGGGTGACCAATGGTCTGGGCGTGAACTTCTACTTCGGCGGCACGTCGCTGCTGATCGTAGTGGGTGTGGCGATGGATACGATCAACCAGGTTGAGTCGCAGCTGGTGATGCGGCATTACGAGGGATTCACTCCGCGCAGCGGACGCGTTCGTGGGCGCAGGGCGACGTGGTAAAGGAAGCAATTAGCAGCTAGCAACTAGCAACTAGCTGCTGAAGTAAAGACAGTTGCCGCAGGTGATTTGGCGGAGAGTCTGCTTCCCGGTGAGTGCAGGGTTGATTTAGGAAAGAAACTGGCCGCTAGCTGCTAGTTGCTAGTTGCTTTGCGGAGCAAACATGGGAGTGCAGACTTCCTCGGCTGTGGGCGTACAGGCGAATGCGCGCATAACCGGTCCCATCATCCTGCTGGGACCACCAGCGGCCGGCAAGGGAACGCAGGCCAAGCTGATTGCGTCGACGTTCAATATTCCGCAGATCTCCACCGGAGACATTCTGCGGGCGAACGTGGCGCGGAACACGGAACTGGGTAAGAAGGCCAAGGCGATCATGGATCGCGGCGAACTGGTTCCGGATGAGCTGGTTTGCGATATGGTCGCCGACCGGTTGCAGGACGTGGATTGTTGCCGCGGGTTCATCCTGGATGGCTTTCCCCGGACAGTGCCCCAGGCAGAGTGGTTGGACGCGCATCTGGAGAAGATGCGGAGCTGTAAAGTAGGCGATGTAGCTGCCCAGCAGGCTTGTGCGGCGCCGGTTGTGATACGGCTGGTCGTAGACTATAATGTTCTACGGAAACGTGTTACCGGACGTCGTTCGTGTCCCACCTGTGGGCGGATTTACAACGTCTATTCCCAGCCCCCCAAAGTCCAGGGCATCTGTGATGTTGAAGGCACGGCACTTATCACCCGCCGTGACGATGAGGAAAGCGTCTTCGTCGAACGCATGAAGACGTATGACCAGCAGACGCTGCCCTTAGTGGATTATTACCGTGCTAAGGGACGGCTGGTTGAGGTCGATGGCGAACAGCCGGTGGAAGAGGTAATGGCGCAGGCGTTTCGCGCGATAGAGAATGTCAATCGTTTGTAAGTCGTCTTCGGAAATCGAGAAAATGCGCCGCGCCGGGCACATCGTGCGGCAGGTTCTGGAAGCGACAAAAGAAGCGGTAGCGCCCGGACGCTCCACGATGGACCTGGAGCGGGTCGCCGAGCGAAAGATCAAGGACCTGGGCGCAAAGCCGGCATTCAAGGGTTATTACGATTATCCCTGTGTGCTGTGTACCTCGGTGAATAGCGAGATCGTCCACGGTATCCCGTCGGAAAAGCGGGTGCTCAAAGCCGGGGATATCGTCTCCATCGATTGCGGAGTGGTGCTCGATGGCTACTACGGGGATTCAGCGATCACGGTACCCGTAGGTGACGAGGTCACGCCGGAGTTGCAGAAGCTGCTGGATGTGACCCGGGAATCACTGACCGAAGGCATCAAGGCAGCCACGGTCGGTAATACGGTTGGCGATGTAGGGGCCGCGGTGCAGAAACTGGTAGAGGCCAACGGTTTCAGCGTAGTGAGAGAGTTTGTTGGGCACGGTATAGGGACGCGCCTGCATGAAGATCCGCAGGTTCCGAACTACGGCAAGCCAGGACACGGTCCGAAGCTGCGCGACGGGATGGTGATTGCCATCGAACCCATGGTCAATATGGGGCGTCCGGAGACCCGGTTGCTGGACGACAAGTGGACGGCGGTCACCGAAGACGGAAGCTACAGCGCCCACTTCGAACACTGCATCGCGGTGACGAAAAATGGGCCGGTGATTTTGACGGAATAGGGAAGCAGTTGTCAGTTCTTGGTTGCCGGTTGTCAGTAAGCGATCAGCAGCTAGCAATGAGCAACTGGAGTTAAACGACAACTGAGAACGGACAACCGACAACTAGGAATGAATGAGTAAGGAAGACGCAATTGAAGTAATGGCGGTGGTGGTTGAGCCCCTGCCCAACGCGATGTTTCGAGTGGAACTGGAGAACAAGCATCAGGTGCTGGCGCACGTCTCCGGCAAGATGCGCAAGAACTTCATCCGCATACTTCCGGGAGACCGCGTAGCGGTGGAGTTGTCGCCCTACGACCTGACTCGCGGACGCATCGTGTACCGGTACAAATAGTCGAAGGGATTGTAGACGTCATCATGAAGGTACGAGCATCGGTTAAGAAGATTTGCGACAAGTGCAAGGTGATTCGCCGGCACGGTGTAGTACGCGTGATCTGCGAAAACTCGAAGCACAAGCAGAGACAAGGGTAACCAAAGCAATTGGCCCTTGGCTAAGGGCTAACAGCTAACAGCGGTTTTTCGGAGTAACTAATGGCACGTATTGCAGGCGTGGATCTTCCGCGCAACAAGCACATCAAGATCGCGCTGACGTACATCTACGGCATCGGGAATTCGCGCTCGGCCGAGATTCTTGGCTCGGCGAATGTCGAGTCCACGAAGAAGGTCAGCGATCTGAACGAGGATGAGGTCAACCGCATCCGTCAGGTCATCGAAGATGGTGGCAACGTCGAAGGCGATCTGCGCAAAGACGTTTCGATGCACATCAAGCGCCTGATCGAAATCGGCTCCTATCGCGGGTATCGTCATCGCCGCAGCCTGCCGGTTCGCGGACAGCGCACCCATACTAACGCCCGCACCCGTAAGGGACCGCGCAAGGGCACGGTGGCAAATAAGAAGAAAACGGCGGCTAAGACATAAGCTATGGCTAAAGCAGGTTCCGCAGCAGGCGACAAGAAGGGCAAGACGAAGAAGTTCAAGAAGAAGGAGCGCAAGCACATTCCTCATGGCTTGGTGCATGTGCAGGCGTCCTTCAATAACACCATCGTCACCATCACGGATCCGACCGGCAACACCGTGTCGTGGAAGAGTTCGGGATCGCTGGGTTTCCGCGGATCGCGCAAAGGCACTCCCTTTGCCGCGCAGCAGGCCGCCGCGAACGCTGCCAACCAGGCGCGCGACCACGGCATGCGCAGCGTGGATGTGCGGGTGAGCGGGCCGGGCTCGGGACGTGAGTCGGCCGTTCGCGCGCTGGCCTCTTCCGGGCTGGATGTTCGTTCGATCAAGGATGTGACGCCGGTTCCGCATAACGGCTGCCGTCCGCCGAAGCGCCGCAGAGTTTAAGAAGCAGTGGATAGTGGTCAGTGGGTAGTGGATAGAGCTTTGGTACTTATTGAGTCCAGCAGCATCTAATTCAGTATCCCTGACAAAAGAAGATCGGTGGCGAGTTGGTATTCTGGCCACGAGTCACTATCCACTAAACACTGATTTTCGATCGGGACGAAGGGACGCCAATCCTGTAAACCGATCAAACAACGTGGATGGTTTCGTGGATCGTGTTTCGAACAACGATTCACGACCAACGATCCACTGTCTTGGAGAAGGTAACTTGGCAAGATACAAAGATGCAGTATGCCGCCTTTGCCGTCGCGAAGGCATGAAGTTGTTCCTCAAGGGCGGAAAGTGCTTTACGGACAAGTGTCCGATCGAAAAGCGCAATTTCGCTCCCGGCCAGCACGGTAAAGATCGCAAGGCCAAGATCGTCGGCTACGGCCTGCAGCTTCGCGAAAAGCAGAAGGCGAAGCGGATGTACTTCGCGCAGGAAGGCCAGTTCCGCAATTACTTCGAGAAGGCGACCCGCGCCAAGGGTGTGACCGGCGAGATCCTGTTGCAGCAACTGGAGCGTCGTCTGGACAGCGTTGTCTACCGTCTCGGCTTTGCCGTAGCGCGGCGTCAGGCGCGTCAGCTGGTGCGTCACGGACACGTCACGGTGAATGGCCGCAAGGTCAACATTCCTTCGTTCCAGGTACACGTCGGCGACGAGATCGGTATCCGTGAGAGCAGCAACAAACTCGCGGTGCTCGAGGTCGCGAAGGATTTTGCCAGTCATCAGGCTCCGCCGAACTGGCTCGAAATCGATCGCGACGGCTACAAGGGCCGGGTTTTGGCGCTGCCGAAGCGCGAAGACATCAACCTGCCCATCAACGAGCAGCTGATCGTCGAACTTTACAGCAAGTAGTAAAAGGCAGCGGTCAGCAGTTGGCTTTGAGTACCTGGCCAGTGCTGACTGATGCTTTCAGCATGCCGAGCATGCAATGGCATGACGGCTAGCATTCCATCAGGGACCGTGACTCGGGCGTGAACGGTCCCACAGACTTCGCGCCAGATCAGCCGGCCTTTGCGCCGTGCAGCACGGTCCGAAGAAAAGGAGTTACGATGCTTTGGAAAGGCTTTCAGAAACCGAAACGGCTTGCCACTGACACCGAGACGCTGACCGACAAGTACGGTCACTTCTGGGCGCAGCCGTTCGAACGCGGGTTTGGAACGACCATCGGCAATGCGCTGCGCCGCGTGTTGCTCTCCTCGATCGAAGGCGCTGCCGTCACGGCAGTGAAGATCGAGGGCGTGTTGCACGAGTTCCAGTCCATCCCCGGAGTGGTCGAGGACGCCACTGACATCATCCTCAACCTGAAGCAGATCCCCTTCCGCCTCAACGGTGACGCGCCGAAGGCGATTTATCTGCGTGCCGATCAGCCGGGTGTGGTTACCTCCGGCATGATCGAAGCCGACGCCGATGTCGAGGTGCTGGATAAGGACGTCTACATTGCCACCATCAGCGAAGGCGGCAAGCTCGACATGGAGATGCGGCTGAAGAAGGGCCGTGGTTACGTTTCGGCGGACAAGAACTTCGACGAGGACCTGGGTCTGGGATTCATTCCGATCGACTCGGTTCACTCGCCCGTCCGCAAATGCAACTACTCGGTCGAAGCCGCTCGTCTCGGTCAGATCACCGACTACGACAAGCTGGCGATCGAGATCTGGACCAATGGCTCGGTCACTCCGGCCGACGCGCTGGGCCTGGCGGCGAAGCTGCTTAAGGACCACATGAATATCTTCATCAACTTCGAGGAGGAGCTGGAGGCGCAAGCCGCCGGCGCCTCCGACAAGCCGGAGATCCGCAACGAGAATCTGAATCGCTCGGTCGAAGAGCTGGAGCTTTCCGTGCGCAGCTACAACTGCCTGAAGAACGCGAATATCCAGACGATCGGCGAGCTGGTGCAGAAGACCGAAGCGGAGATGCTGAAGACGAAGAATTTTGGCCGCAAGTCGCTGAACGAGATCAAGGAGATTCTTTCCTCGATGGGCCTCAGCCTGGGCATGAAGATCGACGAGCACGGCAACGCCGTGCCCGGCAGCGGATCGATGTCCGGCGCGGGTCTGGCAACAGCGAATTACGGCGGCATGGAACCGAATTACTAGAAAGCAGTTGTCAGTGGCCGGTTGTCAGTTGTCAGTTGGAAACTAGCAAGTCGCCATGAGCAACACACGGTAGTTCCCAAGCGGGCTTTTTAGATTTCATAGGGTTGTTGATGTGCCGAAGGCAAACTGACAACCGGCAACTGGCAACAGACAACTGATTTTTCGAAGGACACGAACATGCGTCATCGTAGAGCAGGATGGAAACTGGGACGTAATACGGAACACCGGCGCGCACTGCTGCGTAACCTGGTGACCTCGTTGATCGTGGAAGAGCGCATTGAGACGACCATTACCAAGGCGAAGGCAATGCGTCCCCACGTGGAAAAGATGATCACCCTGGGCAAGCGCGGCGATGTGGCTGCGCGTCGTCTGGCTGCGTCCTACTTGATGACGCGTGAATCGGTCGACAAGCTGTTCGACAGTATCTCCCCGCGCTACGGCGATCGCGAAGGCGGTTACCTGCGCATCATTCACTCGGGCTTCCGCAAGGGTGATGGCGGCGAGAAAGCGTTCGTCGAGCTGCTGGGCAGCGAGAAGACTCTGGACGAGAAGCGTCAGAAGCGCGCCGAAATGCGTGCGAAGCGCGCAGAAGAGACGCGCAAGGCAATGGAAGAAGCCCAGGCTCAGGGCGCCGCGCCGGCTGAAGGCGAAGCGCCTGCCGGCTCCGGCGGTGAAGAGAAGTAATAGGCCTCGAAGTTCGCGACGTTTACAACGCATCCGCGTTTGCGGATGCGTTTTTCTTTGGATGGCCGCGCCAGGAATGCTCCCAATCGGTCAGTAGCATCGCCGCGGAGGTTGTCATCACGAGCGAGGCATCTGTTGTTAAGCCCCACTTCGGCGGGAAAGCAACGGTCCAGTCCGGCGTTTTACCGGCAGTTGTTCTGCGTGGTTCTTCCCGCGAATCTCGCCGTAATCCAAGCCATCTGCGTGGCGACTGTCGCGCCGATCAGATCGTTGGGATCAACCGCCGGATACGTCATAAAGTCCACACGATCCTTCTGGCTGCACATTCGGGAGATGACGACTG
The DNA here is from genome assembly GCA_963834135.1 of uncultured Acidobacteriaceae bacterium. Taxonomy (GTDB): domain Bacteria; phylum Acidobacteriota; class Terriglobia; order Terriglobales; family Acidobacteriaceae; genus Bog-257. The sequence continues at coordinate 142,072 of CAWIAN010000005.1, forward strand.
CGTCGATCGAGTTCCTGGGATCCTGCGAGCTAATAATGAGCAGAGGAGCGGAAGCCGGCGCGAGACCGAGAGTGTTTCGGCGGAAGAAGTCTTGAACGTATTTGGAACCTTGCCACCCAGACTTAAGCGCTTCCGTGGAACTCAGGGCAGCCTTTAGAGGTGGAGCGTTGCACACTGCGGTTACAGCGTCGTAGCGCGCTAAGCCCTTCGGCAGAAGCATGTCGTCCAGAGAGAACGATGGAAACACAGTCTTGATGCTGTAGGCGAGATAGGAGAAGCTGTCCTGCCATGGTCCGTGAAAGGCTTGGTCTGACGCGGCTTTTAGGTCAAGCGCGCCCGAGATCGAAATCGCGCCCAAATCATTATTTCCCGGGGCAGCCAGTTCGGCTGTGGCAAGCGCTGAAGCTCCTCCGTTGCCGACGCCAATCGCAATCCATCTTGTGCCAAGCTGCGGCAATGCCTTACGCGCTGCCCGCACCGCGTTGATAACATCCGTCGCATTGGATTCCGCGTCGAAACCGGCATTACGAAAGGAAGTCCCCAAGCCGGCATAGTCGGTCGCCACCACTGCATATCCGAGGTTGGCGTACATGCTGAGCGCGGAGCCGCTGCTAAGGCCACGCATCAGCGACGGCGCGCACTGCCGGGCAACCGCAATAAAAGGATGCGCCCAGGCGATGATCGGCCAGCCTTCCTTCGGCGGAGAACCGTGAGGAAGCAGGACGACACCGGACGATGCGACATCTCCTCCCGTCGCCGAAACGGAGTGATAGAGGATGCGAACGGCAGACACACCATCCGGCAAGTCATAATCGTCGAACGTCTGCGAGCGAATGAGGTCGCCCGGCTCGCCGGCCGGCAGCGGAACCGGAGTGTCATAGAAGCTTGTGAGAGGTAGCTCACCGTGGGCTCGCGCCCTTTGCGCGGGCGTCAGCCTGATGCCTTGCGCAAATGCGGGACTGCACAGGGTAAGGCCGATGAATAGAATTTTGATTGCCGAAAACGCGAGATTTCTGTACTTGTAAAACCGAGCCATGAGCGCGGCTACATCTTACACTGCCATCTAACGCGAAGCCCCGCCCCAGGCAAACTTCCCACAGCAGACAGGCCTAGGACGCGAGGCTAGTTCTCATCGGCGGCACTCGACTATCCGCAGCCTACGGCTTCAGCGATTGCAAATACGCCACCACCGCCTCAGCGTCGGCGCGGTTCATCTTGTACTGTGGCATCGGCGGGCGCGCTGGCTGGCCATTCGGAGCCAGACCGGTCATGAAGAACTGCACAGCTTTATCGGTGTCCCAACCCTCAAGACCTGCGATATTCGGCGAAGTCGGAGCCCAGATCGGTATCGGAATCAGCGGAGCGAATTCAAGCTTCTTGCCTTGCAGCCATTTGTCCATCACGAAACCACCCGTAGGCGTGAAGGGCGTATGGCAATCGCCGCACTGGCCGATACCTTTGACCAGATACTCACCGCGCTTGATCTGCGCCTGATCCTTTCCTCCGTTCGGTGCCGCTAAGCCGCTGTTCACAATTGTCAGAGATAAAGCAATCACGATTGCCGTCGTGAGCATGAATGTGGTTCGCATTCGGATCCTTTCCGCTACAGGAAGTATGTTCAAATCGTGTCCTTCGCCGGGCACTTCCGCGCTCTATCCCACGAGCAAAGCTATTGTTATGTAAGGAGTTAAAGGGAGATGTCCTCGTCACCGCTCCATGAGAAGTCACGGGATTTTGACGGAAATTGAATCAGAAGTCAAACGCGGAAACTTCAAAGCAAAATCTCGCCGTCTCTACAATATCCGGACCCACTCATTCGTCTACAGCGGTAGATGAAAGGCGCAGCGACCCTGGAGCGAACGGCATTGGAACAGGATCGACAGATCTCCGAGGTTGTCGAACGCGAGCAGTCCAGGCTTCGCAACTTCATCCGCCGGCGCGTGCCCGACTCGCGTGACGCCGAGGACATTCTGCAAGAGGTCTTCTCCGAGCTGGTGGAAGCCACCCGCCTGCTCATGCCCATCGAGCACGTCACCGGCTGGCTGTTTCGCGTGGCGCGCAATCGTATCACTGACTTGTTCCGCAAGAAAAAGCCGGAGAGCTTCGCTGACGCGACGGTGGAAGATGAGAGCGGCGAGTTGTTGGGGATCGAGAACCTGTTGCCTTCGCCGGACGCCGGACCGGAAGCGCTCTACGCCCGCAACGTCCTGTTGGAGGAGCTGGAATTCGCGCTCGACGAACTACCCGAGGAGCAGCGCCTGGTGTTTGTCGCGCATGAGTTGGAAGGGCGCAGCTTCAAGGAGATATCGGCTGAGACCGGAGTAAGCGTTAACACGTTGCTGTCGCGCAAACGCTATGCGCTGCTGCATTTGCGGGAGCGGCTGCGAAGTGTCTACGACGAGTTTATGAGGAAGTGAGGAACGGACAATGATTACAAAATGGATTAGCCGGATCATCATGGTCGTGCTGGTACTCCTGATCTTTGTCGCGGCCGGCGGTCAAGCCGTGCTGCACCTGTGGAACTGGCTGCTGCCGCCGCTCTTTGGCTGGCATGAGATTACCTTCTGGCGAGCGGTCGGCCTGCTCGCGCTGTGCCGCATTCTGTTCGGCAATTTCGGCGGACGTCCCATGTGGCGCTCCGACTTCCGGCGCCGCATGAGTCAACGCTGGGAGAATATGTCGCCCGAGGAGCGGGAAAAGCTTCGTCAGGGGATGAGAGGACGCTGCGGGTTTGGCGAGCAGGCCGGTGAAGCGAAGCAGCAGGCGTAATGATCATAAGCTCTAGCCGTCCCACTCAAGGCCAAAAGAAGGCCTTGAATGGAGCACCCGCTGACCTTAAATGGGTCGCGTGTAACATCTTCAGAGCGAACCAGTGCGCCGGCGATATATATTGGCTTACGTCGCGGAGCGAGGGATTTCTCCTGAGACCGCTACACGGGCCGGATACCACCAGACAATCTTCGAGGTTTAAATAATGGGCCGATGGCTCGTCTCAGCGATATTGCTCGTGGGTGTCGCCGCTGCGCAGAATGCTCCACCCAATGATGCGACGCCGTTCATCAGCATAAATGCCCCGACGTTGGTGCTGAACCACGTGCGGGTCATCGATGGCACCGGTTCGCCTGCCAAAGAGAATCAAACCATTCTGATCAGCGGCGGCAAGATTGCGGCCATCGGAGACTTTGGGACGCTCGCGCTTCCTGGCGGCGCGCAGCAATTGGACCGCACCGGCTATACCGTCATTCCCGGCCTGGTGGGAATGCACGACCACCTTTACTACACCAATTCTTATTCCGTGCAACTCTCGAAGGGTGAAATCGACGAGCCGGGAGTGTCCATCGTCGAGCTGCCGTACAGTGCTCCCCGACTTTATCTGGCTGCCGGAGTCACGACCATGCGCACCACGGGGAGCCTGGAGCCTTATACCGATATCAAGATCAAGGAGCGCATCGATGCCGGCTTGATGCCCGGTCCCAAAATTGATCTCACCGCGCCGTACCTCGAAGGCAAGCCGACATTCTTCGCGCAGATGCACGAGCTGACGGGCGTCGACGATGCCAAACGCATGGTGGATTACTGGGCCGACGAGGGTATGACCTCGTACAAGGCGTACATGAACATCACCCGTGACGAACTGGGAACCGCGATTCGGGAGGCTCACGCCCATCACTTCAAGTTGACCGGGCATCTCTGCTCGGTGACCTGGCGCGAAGCCATAGCGCTCGGCATCGACGACTTCGAGCACGGTCCGGTCTTTACCGACACGGAGTTCGTCGGCAACAAGAAGCCCGACGAATGTGCGAGAGGCTCGCAGAGTTGGACGAGCGTGAACGTTGCCGATTCCAAGGTGCAATCGCTCATCGAGGATCTGATCGCGCACCACGTCGCAGTCACGTCCACGTTGCCGGTTTTCGAGGCGGGGCTGCCGGGACGTCCTAAGCTGCAACAGAGAGTTCTGAACGCGATGTCGCCGGAGACGGCGAACAGCTATCTCACCGCGCGTGCACGCGTGTCGATGGACTCTCCTATGACTGCGCTGTTCAAGAAGGAAATGGAGTTCGAGCTGGCTTTCTCGAAAGCTGGAGGGCTGTTACTGGCGGGGCCCGATCCCACGGGAAACGGCGGCGTGCTGCCCGGATTCGGCGATCAGCGCGAAGTGGAATTGCTGGTGGAAGCGGGCTTCACGCCGGTTGAAGCTATCAAAATCGGAACGCTGAACGGCGCAACCTATCTGGACCAGCAGGACCACGTTGGCTCGATAGCCGTGGGCAAGCAGGCGGATCTTGTGCTCATCAAGGGCGACCCGTCGAAGAACATCGACGACATCGAGAAAGTCGAAACCGTATTCAAGGACGGCGTCGGCTACGATTCGCAGAAGATAGTCGATAGCGTCCGAGGCCAGGTGGGAATTCGTTAACACCATGCCAAAGCTGGTGCTGATTCCGGGAACGCTCTGCGACGAGCGCCTATTTGCCCATCAAATCGCGCAACTCAGCGATTGCGCCACCATCTCCGTGGCCGATATCACGCAGCAAAGTAGCGTGGAGGAGATGGCGAAGTCTGTACTTGCTGCGGCTTCCGAGCGGTTTTGCGTGGCCGGATTTTCGCTAGGCAGCCAGGTTGCGTTGGAGATCATGCAGATTGCCGGCGACCGGGTGGAACGACTCGCCTTGTTGAGTGCGACGCACGGAGGCTTACTGCCAGCCTCGGCCGTGGCGTTTCAGAAGGCGATCGAGCCCATCGAGCACGGCGCCTTCCAACAATATCTCGACGATGTTTTTCCGCGATACTTCACCGAGCGCGACGCGCAAAAACCTGATCTGAAGCGGATCTTCATGGATATGGCACATTCGGTCGGGCCGGTAGCCGGGGTGCGGCAGATGCGCGCTCTGCTTGCTTTGCGCGAGCCGTTCAGGAATCTCGACCGCATTCGGTGCCGAACGTTCATTATCGGCGGCGCAGAAGATCACCGAACGACGTTCGAGGCTCACGAGATGTTGTCGCGGGAGATTTCGGGGTCGGAGCTTGTGAAGATCGACAATTCGGCGCACTTCACCACTTTGGAGCAACCTGAGCAGGTGACGGAAGCCCTGCGGCGATGGTTCCTCGAGTAGATCGAAGAGCGGAAAAGCGACGTTCTTCGGCTTGCGCAATCCAATCAGCACACAGAAAATTTCAGCCCGGAGAAAGCCCATGTCGATTCGTCCTATTAAGCGCCTGATCAAATCCAAGCCGACGCTGGAAGGTGCAGGCGTGCATCTGCGTCGCGCCTTCGGTTTTGGCAATACAACAGACTTCGATCCGTTTCTCCTGCTCGACGACTTTCGCAACGATGTTCCCGAAGATTACCTCGCGGGATTTCCCTGGCATCCGCATCGTGGCATCGAGACCATCACGTACGTTCTGGCTGGAACCGTGGAGCATGGCGACAGCATGGGGAATCACGGGGCAATCGGCTCTGGTGACATTCAGTGGATGACCGCGGGCAGCGGCATCATTCATCAGGAGATGCCCAAAGGCGATGATGCCGGACGCATGCATGGATTCCAGCTATGGGCCAACCTGCCCTCGTCGCTCAAGATGACCCCGCCCCGATATCAGGAGGTCAAGTCAGGCGAGATTCCCGAAGTCACCGACGATGATGGTACGCACGTGCGTATTGTCTGCGGCGAGTTCTGGGGCAAGCGGGGGCCGGTGGAGGGAATCGCCGCCGATCCGATTTATATCGATGTCTCCGTGCCTCCCGGACAGCGGAAGACTTTGCCGGTGGAGCACACACGTCACGCCTTCGCATACGTCTTCGCTGGGGCGGGCAAGTTCTGCAATGCCTCTGGCCCTCTGGCCGTTCCGACAGAGGCAGTGAAATGGGCCGACACCACGCCTCCGGTCGAAGCCGATAATCGTTCGCTGGTTCTCTTCGATCGCGGTGATGAAGTTACAGTTCATGCCGGCGATGATGGCATTCGGTTTCTGTTAGTCTCGGGAAAGCCGCTGGAAGAGCCGGTCGCGTGGTACGGACCCATCGTCATGAACACGCAGGAGCAGCTCCAGAAGGCGTTTGAGGAACTGAAGCAAGGGAAGTTTCTCAAGCAATAAGCCGATCCAATGTATTCTCCCGAACTCCTCGATCACTTTGAACATCCACGAAATGCGGGCGAGTTGGCTGACGCCACTGCGCGGCAACGCATCGAAAATCCTGCTTGTGGCGACATATTGGAGTTGGCGGTGAAGGTGGTCGACGGCCGGGTGGAAGATATACGCTTTCGGGCGAAAGGATGTGTGCCCGCGATGGCCTGTGCGTCGGCGCTGACGGAACTGGCAAAGGGAAACTCTGTTGCCGAAGTTCAGTGCGATCCGCAAGGAAGATGTGGTTCGGCGTGTGGGCGGCCTGCCGGCGGCGTCCGGGTCACGCCGCGCAGTTGGCAATCGACGCGTTGCAAGCGGTATTGGGCGCACATAAGTGACAGTGGCAGCAATATGTCGCTATGGCGACCTCTCTGCACGGCGCCGGGAAATTAAACAACACCGCCTGTCGAAGGATATGCATCCTATGTGAAAGACGGGATTTGCACTTGCGTTTCAGCGGTAAAGCCGTTTACCATAGGGGTGTCCTCCAATCGCCGCACTTCCCGTGCAGGCGTTCCTCGCGCCGAAATTTCCAGGCGCCAGACGGACGCAACTGAATCGATTTCAGCGAAGTATCCGACCGCAGCCAGGCCAGCTTCTGTACGCACGACTACGTGGCTAAACCAGCGGTTCATAAATGTGGGATCTCAAACTTAAGAGAGAAGCATGAATCAAGGATCGAATCCTCCTTCCGGGCACTCCGGAGGGAAGGGACGTAGACGGCGGCGCGGCCGCCGAGGAGCCGTCGCGCACGGCGCAGCCCCCCAACAACCTGGTCAGAATCGTCAGGGACAAGGTCAGGGACCGGGAGGGCCCGGCAAAAATCGCCATGGACGCAAGTCCGGCGGCCCGCGTCCCCGCAGGGAGAACCCGCTGGCAGGCGGTATCTATACCGCGCCCATGGATCACAGTTACCGCGCGCTGCAGGGTAACAATAACGGCAACGCCCGCAGACCCGGACGCGGCGGCATGGGACAGGGACCGGGCAAGCAATTCATACAGCCCGATGTCGAACCATTGCCCGTGACCTCCGACGCGGCGCCGGCGCGTATCTTTGCGTTTGTCGATGACCTTTTTTTCCTGGCGAAAATCCAGGAGACGGCGCGCAAGATCAACGTCAAGGTTGAGTTCGTGAAAACCGACAAAGAGCTTCAGGAAAAGATGGGACAGAACGGCGACAAGCCGTCGCTCATCATTTTCGACTTGAACAACGTTGGGGCGAAGCCGTTAACTTTGATCCCCAAACTAAAGTCGAAGCTGAAGAAGAGCATCAACATCATCGGCTTCGTGTCCCATGTCCAGGGAGATCTGAAGATGAAAGCTCAGGAAGCGGGTTGCGACATGGTATTGCCGCGCTCCGCGTTCTCACAGAACCTGGCGCAGCTATTGCGTCGCCACGGTGCTCCGGACGAATTGCCGGATCAGGGTCAACAGCCCAGCGCTTAGCCGGGAAGTCGGACGAGCATCGGTACCTTCGAGACTATGCCTTCCATGTAGAATCTGTCCGCATGGCCGAGCGCGCTATAACTCTGTCGCCCTCACAGATACGTTCCTTTCGTCGCGCGGTCTTGCGCTGCTACGACCTACATCATCGCCAGCTTCCCTGGCGGCGCAATCGCGATCCTTATCGAATCTGGGTTTCGGAAATCATGTTGCAGCAGACCCGCGTGGCTGCGGTTCTGGATCACTACGCGCGGTTCATGAACCGCTTTCCCACCGTACAAGCGCTGGCGGCCGCAAAGGAAAATTCGGTTCTGGCCGCCTGGAGCGGGTTAGGCTACTACCATCGCGCGCGACGGATGCATGAAGCGGCAAAACTCATCGCGCGCGAGCGTGGCGGAATATTTCCGGATTCAGCAGAACAGTGGCTGGAATTACCGGGGATTGGCCGGTATACCTCGGCAGCGATCGCCAGTATTGCGTTCGATGAAGCGGTGGCCGTCGTCGATGGCAATGTCGAGCGCGTGCTGCAACGGTTTCTGGGGGAAGCGCTGGGGAAGGGGCAGGCGTGGCGGCGAGCGGAAGAGTTACTCGACCGGGAGCGCCCCGGCGATTTCAACCAGGCGATGATGGAGCTGGGAGCCACCGTCTGCACGCCGCGAGCGCCGCAGTGTTTGATCTGTCCCGTTAATTCGCTTTGCCGGACACGGGGGGTAGAAGCTGCTCGACCGAAGGCTGCCAGGAAGAGCAAGGATGTTTGTTTTGGGCTCGCCCGGCGGGGAGATTCGGTGCTGCTGACGCAGCGGCCCGCTGATGCCTCGCTTATGGCAGGTATGTGGGAGTTGCCGGCGATTGCCGCGGAGGCAGTCAATGGCGACACTCCGCTGCTGCGGGTTCGGCACGCGATTACGGATACCGATTACCGGGTCACAGTGTACGCGACCTCGGTGCCAGGGAAAGTCACAACCGAGGCGCGCTGGTTTACCAGAAAGCAATGTGAGCGGCTGGCTCTGACGGGCCTGGCCCGCAAAATCCTGCGCAAGACCGCCGCTGAGTCTAAGCAGAGCGCCAGAGAATCTAATTCATGAGATCGCTTTTCGGAGTGATACACACGTTTTTCGGAGGTCACGATTCGATGCCCACTTTAAGCGCGGGTGTTTGCGCGCCGGATTTCGCATTACCAACAGCCGAAGGCCACCAGATTTCGCTGCACGAGACATTGAAGAAAGGTCCCGTGGTTCTCGCCTTTTTTAAGGTGAGTTGCCCGGTTTGCCAGTACGCCTTCCCGTTCTTCGAGCGCATGTATCAGGCGAACCGTGGGACGAATGTCAGCTTTATCGGCATCTCGCAGGACAATACGAAAAAGACCGAGGCTTTTCTTAACCAGTTTGGCATTACTTTTCCGGTCGTGTTCGATGATCCGAAGAACTACACCGTATCGAATGCTTACGGACTGGCTAACGTTCCCACCTTGTTCTATATCTCCCAGAGTGGCCAGATCGAAATCGCATCGGTGAGTTGGGCCAAAGCCGAGGTCGAAGCCATCAACGAGAAGCTGGCGGCGAATCGCCGGGAGCCAGCTCCTACGTTGTGGCACACGGGCGAAGACGTCCGCGAATTCCGTGCCGGTTGAAGCTCTAAGAACTGATCCGCCGTGCGCGGATCTACTCCCTGGCAGCGAATGATTTGACGCGCCGCCGCCGAAATTACGATACTGATCGCGACCCGGAGCAGAAGCTCGGTCTGTGAGATTCAGGGCAGGAGATCAACAAAGGTGAGACATGGGGCGCTGTTGCTGATGACGGTTCTGACGAGCGGTGTATTGCTTCAGGCATTTGCGCAAGGCATGGCAGCTTCGCCGCCGTCGGCCAGCGCGCAGACAGGAAAGATCACGGCATCTTCCGTATGGCAGCCGCCACCGGATTTTCTCGCCAAAGCTCACAAGGCCTGCGACACCTCGATGGGTGCGGCCAGTTTTCCTGAGTGCTTTATGAACCAGATTGCGGTCGCGGGCGCTCCGTCAGAGGCGGTGGCCTTCACGCGTGCGCTCTATAAGCAGAGCGACGGCCAGGTCGGCATCATGAATGCGTTCAAGAGCTACGGCCAAGTTGACGTTGCCCAGGTTTTCTACCCTCTGCGCGCCAACGACAATTACGGCTTGTTGCTGGTGAATGGCGATCCGACGATCTTAGACGTCGACGATTTAAAGAAACTGGATCGCACCGCCATGGAGCAGGACAGCTGGTATCAGTCGGTAAAGGCAAAATTTCCGCAAATCGATATCTGGCCGGGCGATCGCAGCGCCGCTATCCCCTGGCCTCGCGTCCAACCGCTGCCCGACGGCGGTATCGAGTTCATCATCCCTTATCCAATGATCAACGGATGCCACGCATGTGCGCATGTGGGATCCGCGCGTTTTGGCTGGGAGTTCGATGCCGGCGGAAAGTTTCTGAAGACCGTCTTCATTCCGTCGGCACTTCCACCGAGGCATAAACCGGCACCTGCGCCAGCCGGTGCTACGCCTCCGCAACAGTAAAGACGCAAGCGTGGCTGCGGGACGAGGATGATCTCCTTGGCGCGAGCCACGGGTTATTGTTCTGCTAAACTCCAGTCACGATCCAGCAACACAGGGGGACGTATGTCTAAGCCACTTGCACTCTTTGCAATTGTTGCCTTCGCCACTTTTGCGTTTGGACAGGCCACTCCGCCTCCCATCGACGCTTCAGCCGTGTGGCAGCCAGGCGGCGACTTCGTGACCAGCGCTCATGCGGCTTGCGACAAGGTAACGCCCTCCAGCAAATTCTCTGACTGTGTCATCAATCAGATGTCCAAGGCCGGAGCTTCCGCTGGCGCGGTGAATTTCACGCGCGAGCTCTACAAGCAGACTGGTGGAGAAGTCGGAATTATGGCGGCCTTCCACAAAGTGGGACCGGTCGATATCGCCTGGGTGCAGTATCCGATGCGTTCGACCAGTGGGCTGATGCTGGTCAATGGCAAGCCCCGGATGGTGAACGCAGAGGACTTGAAGTTGCTGGATGAGAAAGAGATGCAGCAGAGCTTCCAGTATCAGGATTTGCAAAGCCAGTTCCCGAAGGTTGGCGTCTGGCCCGGCGATCGCGATGGTAAGACCTGGCCGAACTCGCAGACTGGAAACAAAGGAGGTCTGCAGTTCATCATCGGATATCCGCTGCGTAATGGCTGTGCCACCTGTGCTCACGCCGGATTTGTGCTGTTTACCTGGAACTTCAATCCCAGCGGAAAGTTCATGGGAACAACCTTCATGGGATTGACCCCGGCGCCGATCTCACCGTCTGGCCAAAGCGCGCCGCAGCAGTAGTTCTAGAGATCTACGGACTGCCGCGTCTTATCCTTGTTCGCGTGGCGCCTGTCGCTGGAAGAGCATTTATGCCGGATTTCCGCTAGCTCTAACGCCCGCCAGTCTTGTGCGACCAGGGTACACAGACATAGCGTGCACATACTCTCCGGAACTTCGACGGCATTCTGGCAACGAACGAAGGTCTTCAACTTCTCCATGGTAGTCACGACTTGATCACGTGAACGCGCGTGCGCAGGAAGGGAAGCGCATGGGAGGGTTGAGTTGCGGGTTCTTCAGCCAGCGACGGCAGAATCATGAAAACATGTCCGTTCATGCAACGATAAGAGGTCACACCGGCCAGGGGATTGACCTCGCCTCCCAGATCGGCCATAAAAGTGGCGTCGCGCAGAACACGCCGAAGTACTTCTGAACGGCAAACGGGGCAGCTCCGCTGGGGATACATGGTCCAAGGCTAAGCCGCGCTGCCAGACTCGGCATCCCCCGAGAGGGTGGGCAATCTACAACCAAGGTGATAGATGGGCCACTGCCTTCATCCGTGGTTATCTTCGATTGATTGCACACCGATTGTTTGCACACCGGGACGTCGATCGAGAAATTCCATGTTGCGTCGTTCCATGATTGAGCCTCGAATGTCAGCCATTGCTCTTGTTCAATTCCTGTCTCCGCTGCCTGCGTCTGGCCGCAAAGTAGTTCTCTTCCGCCGGGAACCGTTGTAAAATCTCCGCGCCTGCTCCCAGACATTCAAATGATTCGATTGCTACTATCGTGCCTTCTTTGTAGATGACTACCACTACGCAGGATCCAACTCATCCGAAGCCTCGTCGGCGACGTCACCCGACATTCAGCCATATGTGGCATCGGCAGACGTTAGACGTATGCATGGAACTGGCGGGACCGCCGGCTCTGGTATCAGTCATCGCCAGCTTCGTTACCGCGGATCAGAAAATTCTCGCGGCGTCCGCCTTAATAGCTCTTTTGATAGCGATCGGTTTACGCTTCTTTCCCCGTATTACCGAGACCCACGCTCTGCGGCTGGTGATTCCGTGGCTGCTGGTACTTGGATTGGGGCTGGTTCTGCTGCTGGTGTTGGTAGTGCAACCGCGGCGTACGGAGTCGCTGTCGCAGCAGTGGCTGGAGTGGCAGCGTACTCTGGAAAAATCCGTGAGCGGGCTGCAGCAGTTTGAAAGATCAAGCGCGGGACGACTGCTTAAGCCAAACGCTGGCGGAGATTCTGCCGAACCGTCCGAAAACCACCGCGCACACGGCACAAACCGAGTTGGCACGATCGGTGATGGCCGGACAGGTTCTGCTAGCGAACGAGACGGTACGCAATGAATTGTCGGACCGGCTGAGCGTCGACAATCGATTCATCGGGACCGGCAATTCAGAGCCGGTCGACGAAACCAGCCCGGCATCGGCCAGCGTCCCTGAGTACCTTGTGCCCAATCTGCCGCAATCGCACGATTGGGTTTGGGTCTGGGAGGTTGGTCTGTCGGATATGTTGGACAAAACACCTCTGCTCGATCACACCTTGAGAGATGTATTGCAGAACGAAACTTCGCAACCTGTAGGTTTCAAGTCAGAGCTGAGTTGGATCGCGAAAGACCATCTCGGCGTCGATTCGAGTTCGGCGATGGTGCGTTTCGCCATTCTGGAGCCGAACGGGCCGAAGTTTCCTTCCGGTTGCCTGGGAAAGCCGCGCGCCAAGCGCGTCTTCATGAACAGCCTAAGTCCTCTGCTCGACCTTCCATTGGCAAAAGCCGCAGTGAATTCCGGATACACCAAGGAGCAAACCAATCCCAACGCGCGTCTTTACATCTGGGTGGATGTGCCAACCCAGGATGTTCAGCCAGTACGGGCGACCTGGGAAAACGTGCTCAACGACATGCCAAGTTGGATTGAAGATCCCGCCTGCATCATCGCCAAGCCTGCGCCGAAGAACTGAACGACGGCGATTGGACAACGTCGCCGCGCAAGTCGACTGCGAACGCAGAGGATTTCGCAACAGGGAGCGTCATTCGTAACTCATTGCAGGGTTTGGTGGTAAGCACAAAATTGGGTACAGCGCCAAGTATGCTCCATTCTTCTTCGCGGGCCACAACCCCGCTACCCCTGCAATAGATCTGTGCCTGGGTTCAGGTTAATTCTCCTGTTCGTGCTGGGTAACTTACTGCCTCAACATGGGGCATTGTTACGGAGCTTTGAGCCATTGTCGATTTCGCGGAGATGGTTCACACTTTTAACGGATTCGGGAGTCATCTCCCTTGTCCATTTGTTCCGAAGGCCGCGACGCCCTGGCAGGCTCCCGCGGCCTTTTTCACTTTCAGCCTCCCGAGGACGCTTAACTCTTCGCAGTAGAAAAACTGAGTAGGCAGAATTCCAGACACAGTCGAAAAGAGATGCCGAAAGGTCGCGCGATACAAGGCAATTAACTGCGGTATCTTCGAAGAGAAAGTTTTGGTCAGGGCGACTGGATTTGAACCAGCGACCCCCTGCGCCCAAGGCAGTGAACCGAAGTATATGTCATTGACCCGTCTAGCACTTCTCTGCGTCACAGTGCATGGTTTTAGACGGTATTTGTCAGCGCTTGAACTCAAGTTGGACCCAAGTTGAGTCGCTCGTGGTTTACAGCGTGACCGCTGACACTAAGACACACTGATCAGGACAGGCGTAGGCTGACAATTAGAGCAGTCAGAGCGGCGGGCTGGTTTCGGCGGCTGGGATAGTAAAGAAAATACCCTGGAAATAATGGGCACCAGTCCTTCAACACTTGAACCAACCGTCCCTCAGCAAGAAAGCCGGTTATGGTTTCTTCCATCGTGGTTCCAATTCCGACTCCTTCCAATACTGCCTGAATGACCAGATCGGGATCGTCGAATGACACAAGGCCTTGTGGGCTGACGGTAAGCGCCTTTCGGCCTTTCTCGAATTCCCAGCGGTAGAGGCCGCTGCTGAAGCGAAAGCCTATGCAGGAGTGGTCTTTTAGGTCTTGCGGATGTCTCGGAACAGGGTGCGATTCGAAATACTCCGGTGAACCGACCACTGCCAACCGCATCTCCTTGGTCACACGCACCGCGATCATGTCCCGCTGAATAAACTCACCGAGCTGGACACCCGCGTCATATTCTCCGGCGACCAGGTCGACTGGGTCATTGGAAGAGGTGACTTCCAGTACGATCTCGGGAAAAGAGCGGGCGAACGCGGCGAGCTTCGGGAGGATCACCATCTCGGTAGCCGTTCGGGGAACGATGAGTCGGATTCGACCGGATGGCGTTTCCCGCTGATTTCGCGTCTCCGCGACAGCAGCTTCGATCCGCTCAAGGGCAGGGGCCAGCTCGTGAAGAAGTGCTGTTCCTGCGGCGGTTGGAGAAACGCTTCGCGTTGTCCGGGCAAGTAACTGAACGCCCAGCCTTTTTTCGAGTGCGCTCATGGAATGGCTGAGGGCCGATTGCGAGACGCCCAGACGGGCGGCAGCACGGGTGAAACTGCGCTCGTTTGCAACGGTGACAAACGACGAAAGCTCTGCTAGGTCGCTCTTCGGCATTCATGAATATTATTCATAATTCCTTACGATATCAACCGTCTTGTTGCATCAGCAAATACATCCTAATCTTAGAAAGTGCGGTACGGTCATGCTCACAGCAGTTGGGAATGTCACATCGCTCTCGGCGACCAGGTACGGAACAACTTCACGCAAAGGAAGAAGGGATTAATCATGAAGATTTCGTTTGAAGATAAGGTGGCGCTTGTAACCGGAGCTGCTTCCGGACTGGGACTTGCAACCGCGAAGGCGTTTGCCGAGGCTGGGGCCTCGGTGGTTTTGGCGGATAACAACCAGAAGCAGGCTGAGGCGGCAGCCAAAGAGCTCGCCGGTAAGGGATATAAGACACTCGCGGTTACCTGTGATGTGTCGGACGACGCCCAGGTCGAGGCGATGGTGAAAAAGACGGTCGCAACATTCGGTCGTTTGGACGCCGCTTACAACAATGCGGGCATCCAGAACGTTCTGGCGGAAACCGCAGACTCGCCGCGCGAGGATTACGACCGCGTCATGGCCGTAAACCTGAGGGGCGTGTGGGCCTGCATGAAGTTTGAGCTTCAGGTGATGCGCGAACAGGGCAGCGGAGCGATTGTGAACTGCTCGTCGCTCGGAGGGCTTATCGGAGGCAACCAGCGCGGTACCTATCATGCTGCCAAACACGGCGTCATCGGCTTGACCAAGAGTGCGGCCCTCGAATATGCGACGCGTGGCATCCGGGTTAACGACGTTTGCCCCGGCATGATTCGCACGCCGATGAGCGACAAGATGGAAGCCGAAGGGCAGGGTCCGGCATTGAAAGCAATGCTCGATAACTTCGTACCTATGAAGCGTGAGGGCCGCCCGGAAGAGATTGCAAACACGGTTCTGTTTCTGTGCAGCGATGCCGCAAGCTACATCACGGGCCAGTCGATCTCTGTCGACGGCGGCTTCGTGATGCGTTAGGAGCTGGTTACAGATGGGACGACGTGCCGCTGGCCAGGATGAGCGTATATCTCAATCCAAGATAAGTGCGCCGGTAGATTTTGGCCGACGCATTCTCATTAAGGCGGCGCTTGCATCGACCGTACCGGCGTTCTTGCGAGCCGAGCCACTGAATGCAAAGGGAGTAATAATGGCTGCAAATGAGAAGAGTGCGCCTTCGGGAGTGTTGACCTATGATGACGTGCGTTCCGTATCTCCTGCGTTAGAACATTACACAAAAACAACGCTCCTGAACGGCGTGTGGAAGCGCCCGGAGCTTACACCACGCGATCGAAGCCTCATCACGATTGCCGCGCTGGTTGCACGCGTCCAGACCATCGAGATGCCGTTTCACTTCGCTTTTGCTCTCGATAATGGTGTCACACCCGCAGAGCTTTCTGAAATCATCACGCACTTAGCTTTCTACGCAGGATGGGCGAACGCGATGTCGGCAGTCGCTATCGCTAAGGAGATATTTCATGTGCGCGGCATCGGGCCAGAACAGTTACCGCCAGTGAAGGCGAAGCCGCTGCCGCTTAATGCGGAAGCCGAGAGGCAGCGGGCAACCCAGGTGGCGAACAACTTCGGCGCGGTTTCACCTGGCCTGGTGCAGAACACCACAGACGTTCTTTTTCGAGATCTGTGGCTGCGACCGGCGCTATCGCCGCGCGACCGGAGCCTTATAACGGTGAGCGCCCTCATCGCTAATGGGCAGACCGGCCAAATTACGTATCACCTTGGTCGAGCTATGGATAACGGCTTGACTGCTTCCGAGGCAGGCGAAATTGTGACCCATCTGGCGTTCTACGCAGGATGGCCGAACGCATTCTCTGCGGTTCCGGTTGTCAAGGAGGTTGTGGAGAAGCGACCGAAGTGAAGCAGCGCAACACTATGCCGCATGATCATTTTAAGTTAAAAGCCAAGCCATCAAAGGAGACCCAGACGATGACAAGTGAAACGAACGCCATGAAGATTATTAAGCCCAGCGCCGAACCGTCGAATGACGGGCCGTCCGAATATTTCACCGGCGCAGTACGGGTCACTCCACTTGTAAGAGGCGAAGAGCCGTCTTGCCTGACTTGTGCCTCCGTCGGATTTCAACCTGGCGCTCGTTCAGCGTGGCATACCCATCCGAAGGGGCAACTTCTCATCGTGACCGACGGCGCTGGTCTCATTCAGGAACGGGGTAAGCCGGTTCGCAGAATCGTAAAGGGAGACGTAATCTGGACTCCGCCTGCCGTGAAGCACTGGCATGGCGCGTCCCCCGATACCGCTATGACCCACACCGCCTGTCAGGAGATGAAGGATGGCAAGAATGTCGATTGGATGGAAAAAGTAACTGATCAAGAATATGGGATGACGCCTTCCTAGGCGACGCAGTCCTCCTCCTTCTTCTTGGATGACTTGCTAGGAATGTTGGCATTGACACACGAGAAGATTATTGATCGATCAGCTATCTCAGCATCCAGGTTCGCTGGAGCTTATGATGGTTGACTCCTAACTCGATAAAACACATTATCGCGTTAGAAACAACGCGGGCAGGGCGGTGAGCGATCTTGTTGCTATTAGTAAAGAGACGTTAACGCCTGCGCAGTTTGCTCAGCTCGCTGATGTGTCTCCCGAGCTGGAATGGCTCGCCAACCTCACCAATCCCAAAACCCGCCGCGCCTACAAAGTCGATGTAGAGGAGTTTTGCCGTTTCGTCCGGGCCCGAAGGATCGAGGGGTGTGTGCCTAATCCTGTTCGGATAGAGAAGTGGTTTTTGGTCGGGGCGACTGGATTCGAACCAGCGACCCCCTGCGCCCAAGGCAGGTGCGCTACCAGGCTGCGCTACGCCCCGACTCTGCTTTGATTATAGCAACCGTTTCCGACCAGCTTCGTCTTTGGTGCAGCTCGGCACATCCCGCGCTGAAGGTCTACCGTCGTCGCTCAACTGCATCCTCCCCCGTATAATGAGAAGTTCATGAACGGACTCGTGTACGCCGTGGTTGCGTATGTCCGCAGCCCGGTGGGGATCTTCGTTGAGGAACTGCGCCGCGAGATGCATCCGGCGCACACTCATGCCGATGCCCACATCACCATCCTCCCTCCGCGTCCGCTCAACGGCAGCGAAGCGGAGGCCCTGCAACTGTTGACCGAAGTGTGCCGCACGGCAAGTCCCTTCGAAGTAGTTATGGGGGATGTCGAAACCTTCATCCCGGTCACGCCCACCGTTTTCCTGCGAGTAGCCCGTGCCGCTTACCGTATGCGCGAAATGCATGACCGGCTGAATCGCGGAGGCTTGGAGTTCAAGGAGCCGTGGCCATATATGCCTCACCTGACCATCGTCAAAATGGACACCGTGGAGGGGGCGACCAAAGTCGCGGAGATGGCGCGTCAGCGCTGGCGGGAATATAAAGACACTCGCTCCGTTCGCATCACGTCGCTGACTCTGGTCAAGGGAACGGGAGAGCGCTGGGTCGACCTGGCGAGCGCATCTCTAGGCGGCTAGGCCCGGCTATCAGCACATCGCAAATTCGTAGTTCCTGCTTGAACCCACCATCATCGAAGGAACGTGCAGCCGGGAGCGTCAGCTTAGCGCTTGGCGTTGAATTGTCGAATTTCTTCAACTTAGCTACTCCGCTGCCAAGCTGATGGGCATCTACATTCTTATGAGCCGACGTTGGGAAGAATTCGTAGTGAGCCGTGACCCCTCCGGGAGGCTCTTCATCGCACGCTGTTCGCTCTGCGGACACCTGATCGCAGCCTCGCCCGACCGGCCAATTGCCGAGCGACTGGCGGAGAGCCACCAATGCGATATGAAATTGCCCATTCGGGCCACCGCCCCTCGTTCGTAGCCCGTAACACAGAGTACCCTGCCCGCGCGCCTCGATCTCCGGCTGTGAAAGCCGCATGCAGATTCATCGCTGACGGGCTCACATTCCTACCGCAGTCGGATTTCGGTGTCGTTCTGCCGGGTCGTCCACCCGCTGCATGAGCGCAGCAGCCACGATCATAAAAACTCCTCCAGAGACGACAGCCATCAAGCGATTGTTGTGCAAAAGGTGAGACATGATCCAGCCGAACGCCAGCGAGGCAATGATCTCGGGTAGAACGATGAAGAAGTTGAAGATGCCCATGTAAACACCGGTGCGGTCTTCCGGTAACGAGGCAGCCAGCACCGAGTACGGCATCGACAAAGTGCTCGCCCAGGCAATGCCGACGCCGGTCATCGAGAGCAGCAGGTAGTTCTTGTCGTGGATGAATCCAACCGACAACAAGCCGAGTGCTCCGCATAGTAAACAGAGGCTGTGCGTCCATTTGCGTCCCACCAGTTTTGCCAGACTCGGCAGGAAGAACGAAAAGGCGAAACACACAGCTGAGTACGCTCCGAAACAGACACCTGCCCACTCCACTCCCGCGGTATAGGCCGCGGCGGAGTGGTCCGCCGCTCCGAAGACGTTGCGTGCGACCGCGACGGGAAAATACAGCCACATGCAAAACAATCCCAACCAGGTAAGCAACTGAACGGGAGCCAATTGCCGCATGGTGAGCGGCATCTCGCG
Source organism: uncultured Acidobacteriaceae bacterium (assembly GCA_963834135.1). GTDB lineage: Bacteria > Acidobacteriota > Terriglobia > Terriglobales > Acidobacteriaceae > Bog-257. Next base: position 161,021 of record CAWIAN010000005.1, read on the forward strand.
AATGGCTTCGAAGATCTCCGCGGCCTGAGTGGCGAAACCGCTGACGCGCTTTTTTGCGCCTGAGCTTTCCGGGGGGTATTCCTTTGTGGTCGCGATGGTCCACATCACAGCACCGAAGAACGCCGCTGCGCCGAGATAAAAAGAGAGCCGCACGGTAAGGGGGATTGCACTGGTTGAGTGGTCTCGGCCGACGTGAACGACATTCGTCAGCAACCAGGGCAGAGCCGAGGCCACAACTGCGCCCAGTCCGATGAAGAGGCTTTGCATGGCGAAGCCCTGGGTACGCTGTTCTTCAGGAAGCAGGTCTGCTACGAATGCCCGGAAGGGCTCCATGCTGATGTTGATGGACGTATCAAGAATCCACAACAGACCCGCAGCCATCCATAACGCCGAACAGCGCGGCATTAGGATCAGGGCCATTGAGCTGAGAATTGCTCCGGCGAGAAAATACGGCCGCCTGCGGCCCAGGCGATTCCAGGTATGATCACTGGCATTTCCGATGATGGGCTGCACGATGAGCCCGGTGAGCGGAGCAGCCAGCCAGAGAATCGGAATCTGGTCGGCGCGCGCGCCCAGGTATTCGTAGATGGCGCTCATGTTCGCCATCTGCAGCCCCCAGCCGAACTGGATGCCCAAAAAGCCGAAGCTCATGTTCCAGATCTGCCAGAAGGTCTTTGGTGGTTTTTGCATGCGGGTCAGAGCGGCACGCGAGCGTGCTGCGCCACCTCACAATACCTGAGCAGCGTGGAATTCGATAGAGCAGCGGAGAATTACGGATGGTTTCCGGGAAGGAGAAGGCCGAACGCCTGATGCATACGCTACTGACGCACAGCAACCAGCTCTGACTCAACGGGAACACCACGCGCGATCTTAATCCGGACTAAGGCCTCGAACGGATTCACCTCGCCCATTTTGTTTAGCGTCAGCTGTGACAGTAGTTTATGTACCGACGTGCGGTGGCAAGCGTACTCGACAGCGCCTTGTGTTCCGAAGGTGGTCGTGCCCGCGAAGATCATCACCGACCGCGCCGGGTCCAATCCCGGCATGAGGCTGATTACGGCGTAGTCTTCGGTGAGAGGTCCATTCGAAGGGCTAGCCAGGAACGTCGTCGGCTCGCCCTCGGTAGGGTGAACATTCACGATCGACAAGTCTCCCTTGCGCGGCCCATCGGTGACCCGGCGAAAGATGAAATCGCGCGTGCTGGGAATCTCGTCCAGTGTAAGGTTTTCCGAAGGCGAGCCCAGGAAAATCAGATCGTTGTTGCGCACATCATCCAGCGAAAACAGGCTCCCGCGTTTCACTCGTATACCGCGGTGAAACATGCTGAAGACCTGGTCCAGCTCATGGACGGCCAGCACTTCGCCAACTCCCGTGTAGTGGTCCCAGATTTCACCGCCGGAATCGCGCGAGGGATTGTAGTAGCGCATCCCGGTTTCGGGACGTCCAATGAAGGCGGCATTACTGAAGATAAGCCACGGTTCCTGCGGGCCGCGGATGAAGGGCTTCCAGAGTTCCTGAAACTCAATGGGAGGCGGCTCGGACGCACCTGCCAGCACGGTAGGGGCGAGCTTGCGGGTATTCAACAGCGACCCCAATCCAACCAGCGCCGTGGCTAAAAGGATCGCCAGTGTAATCGCTGCCAGCTTCCAATAATCCGATGCGCCGGTGGATTGAATCTGGGGAGCACCCGGAGCGAGAGCATCGACACCGGTCAACGCCGGACGCTCTGTAATTCCGGAGGTGCTCCGCCGGTGGAACTGGAGATGGTAGGTGCCTTTAGGAAGTTCGATGACAAACGGATCGTGCGCGCCCTCGGTTGCGTAGTACTCGCTCAACTTTGCGCGCAGCCTGCCAACCTGCACACGGATCATCGAATCCGATTGCGGGTCGAAGTCGGGCCGCCGGCCGAAGACTTCGGTGGCGATCTGATATTCCTTCACCCGGCGCCCGGGATCTTCGAGCGCATGCTTAGCCAGATAGCGAAGCAACTTACATAGCGATTCGGAGCCATGAAGGGTGCTGCTGCTGATCAGCACCTCGATCTGTTTTGCAAATTGGTCGTGCTCAGACATTGCTGTCTTTCGGGAGACACCCTGTAACATCAAAGTAACAAAGCGCTGAAATCACTGCAACCAGCGGCTTTTCTGATGTAACAGTAACAAAACTTATTGAGACTTCTGCCTGACAAAATTCAGCGTAAGACTTTCGGCAATTCGCAGGTGCGCTTCCTGCAGCCTAGGCCGAAATGGCGGAGCAAGGCTGACTGCCTTCTTGCCATCCAGTCTTGCCGGGACCGCGCCGACTGCATTATGTGATCTTGGGATTGGCCTGCTTCACGTCCCAAGCCTCCAAAGTACACTCCAACGTTTTCTCTTGCGCCACAAGAGCTTCGCCTTCGTCGTAGCGGCGTCCGACTTTGGACGACGACACGAAAGGATTAAGGCAACACCAATATATAGATGAACGAAATTGGGAGCTGGAGGCTTAAACCTAATGAAGCACCGTCGCCTATTTTGCTTATCGACCCTCATCTGCCTGTCCTTCTGGGCGGCCGTCTCGTTCGCTCAAACCAGTACCGGCCGAATCACCGGCACTGTCACCGATCAGTCCGGAGCCGTGGTTTCAGGCGCTAACATTAACCTGACCAATCTGGGTACCAGCCGGACCGTGACCGTGCAAAGCGGAGGATCGGGCGACTTTTCGGTTCCGGCGCTAGAGCCGGGGTCGTACAAGGTCGAGGTGACCGCGCCGAACTTCAAGTCGTCGACCCAGACCGTCACCCTTGAAGTCAATCAGACCTTGCCGGTGAATGTCGCTCTTACTGCGGGCGCGACCACCGAGACTGTCGAAGTGACCGGGGCAGCTCCACTGGTGGCGACCAGTTCCTCGGACTTGGGCGAAGTGATTGAGGGCAAGCAGGTAGTCGATCTGCCGTTGAACACTCGCAATTTCACGCAACTGGCGACCTTGACGCCGGGTGTGAGCCGCGGCATGAATATCAACGGCAACTCCAACGGAACCCAGGGAAATGCCGAGACCTACCGCTATAACAACAGCGGTGGCGCGGTTCTGAATGTCAACGGTCTGCGCCCGCAAGCCAACAACTTCCTGCTGGACGGCTTTGACAACAACGAATCGCTGGTTAATACCATCGTGTTCTTCTCCGAGCCCGACGCGATCCAGGAGTTCCGCGTAGAAACCAACGTCGCGCCGGCGGAGTTCGGTCGCGCCGGCGGCGCCATCGTGAATACCTCCATCAAGTCCGGCACCAATCAGTTCCACGGAACGTTCTTCGAATATCTGCGCAACAGCGCGTTGGATGCCACACCTTGGACCAGCCAGGCCAACGCCAAGAAGCTGCCCTTCAAGCAAAACCAGTTCGGAGCAGCCATTGGCGGTCCCATCATCAAGAATAAACTGTTCATCTTCGGCGACTACCAGGGCCTGCGATCGTCACAACCGAATAGCACCGATTACACCACGGTGCCGACAGTCCTGATGCGCAGCAGCGGCTTCACCAATTTCTCTCAGATCGGTACGCCCATCATCGATCCCATGACCGGTCTGCAATTCCCCGGCAACATTATTCCCGCCGGACGGTTGAACCCGGCAGCGGTCGCATATCTTAATGCATTTCCTGCTCCCAATTGCGACAGCGCAGTGAATGCCAATTGCCAGTTCTTGACCAACAACTACACCACCAACCGGAATCGCATCACCACGTTCGATGACTTTGACATCCGCGCCGACTACAACATGAGTTCGAAGGATTCTGCGTTTGTTCGTTACAGCTACGGCAACGAGGACCTTACGACAACCTCACTGTTGCCGGCCTTGCCCGCCGGCTTCGGATCGGGCAGCAACCCTACTAAGCCATGGTCTGCCGTGTTCGAAGAGACGCATATCTTCACGTCGAACCTGGTCAACGAATTTCGCTTCGGCTTCATCCACGACGACTACGGATATACGCCGCCATTTCAAAACGAGCCGCTGTCCGCGAACCTCGGCATCGTGAATGCCAACGTCAATGCGTTGAACCAGCCTGATCCTCAACTGGGCGGTGGTGCACTGATCGGCGGCAATGGCTCGCAATTGTCGTACACCGGTGACTACGGTTTGTACGATGTGCCGCAAGATACCTGGCAGGAGACCGACAACCTATCGTGGGTCAAAGGCAAGCACAGCATGAAGTTTGGCGCGGACGTCATTCGCCGCCAGGTAGATTTCTTCCGTCCGCTGGCCGGCAAAGGCTTCTTCAATATGTGCGGCAACGGCACCAGTCCGGCGACCATCACCGGCTACGAAGTCACGGACTTGCTCGTTGGCTTCGTTTGCAACTACAGCGCAGGACCGGTGCTGGGCGATTCCGAAACCCGCAACTGGGAGCTCGGTTTTTACGGACAGGACGACTATCGCATCAGCCGCAGGTTGACCTTGAACCTCGGCCTCCGCTGGGACATCCTCACCTGGCCGGTCGAGAAATTCAATCATCAGGCGAACTTCAACATCAATACCGGACAGCTCGAGATTGCCGGTCAGGATGGCAATTCGCGGAGCTTCATCCCCGTCAACTATCACAACTTTGCCCCGCGCATCGGCTTCGCTTATGACGTGTCCGGTAATGGAACCACGAAGATCAGCGGCGGCTACGGCATCTTCTATTTCGTCGATCGCGGCGGCATCGACAATCAGCTTGCCCAGAACCCTCCGTTCAGCGGACAGGCTAACTACAGCTATCTGAACGGTTACCGCATCACCTTCACCGGTCAGGCTCCCCAGGGTACACAGACCTCGAGCGGTTGCCTTACCAGTTGCAACTCCGGAACGGCTACTATCCCACTGCCGCCAAAGGGACCGCTCCAGGTCAACCTGAATGACCCGGCCAACGTGTCGATCTCGATAGCAACCCTGCCCACTAATACCACTCCGGACGTTCAGGAGTGGAACCTGGAACTCGAGCATCAGATCGGCAATAACATGACGCTGACGATGGCTTATGTCGGCGACAAGGGCACACACCTGACGACCTACTACAACTACAACCGCCAGCAATACGCGTTGGCTCCCTGTAGCGTAAGCGCGCCTGCCGGTTGTAACTTCCCGCAGTTGGGAGCGATCAATACACAGGCGACGATCGGCAATTCCACCTACAACGCGATGCAAGTGTCGTTGAACCGGCGCTTCACCGCGGGTCTGCAGTTTGGCGCCTCCTACACCTGGTCGCATGCCATCGACGACTCGCCGGATGCGTTTGATGCCTACGGCTCCAACGGCGGAACTCCGGTGAATTACCGTGATCTCGCCGCCGAGCGTGCCAGCTCCGATTACGACATGCGCAATCGGTTCGTCTTCAACACCATGTACGCTTTGCCCTTCGGACGTGGCCAGCAGTGGGGCAATAACTGGAACGGCGTCACCAATGCGATTCTGGGCGGATGGCAGACTAACTTGATCTTCACTGCACAGAGCGGCACTCCCTTCGACGTTCTCTGCGGACAAGAAGATCCGATTGTCCGCTGCGACCTGGTGGGCAATCCCTACGCTGGCATTACCAATCCGCTGGAGTACTTCAACCCGGCAGCCTTCGCGGCGGTTCCAACCAACCCGGCGCCTGGCACAGGCACGGCTTTGCGCGCCGGTACCACACCGCGCAACTACCTCACCGGCCCTGGGTTCTACGATATCGATTTCTCCACGTTCAAAGATTTTCGGATCACGGAACGTATCACCACGCAGTTCCGCGCAGAGTTCTTCAACATCACCAACACGCCACACTACGTGCAGCCCGATTACAACTTCACTGACGGCAACTTCGGTAACCTCACGAACACTTCCTTCAGTTCAGAGCGGCAGATCCAGTTCGCTCTGCGGGTTTCGTTCTAACATCCAGCGTTGGGAACGGGACACCACCGTCCTGTTCCCGCGCTTCCTTCATTCTCATGCGAAAACAACGTGAATTCCGTGCCGCCGTGCGCTTCGCTCCGTTCGCAGTTGCTTTCGCCCTCGTGTTCTTCGTACCTTCTGCTGCCCAAGCCGTAGCAGTTCCAGCTATCGTTGCCGTTCCGCCGGCCAGCGCACCGACAGTGTCGAAGATTGAGCCTCCCAACTGGTGGACCAACTATTCTTCTCCGCTAATGGTCCTGCTGTATGGAGAGAACCTGAACGCGGCGGACATCTCTACCGAATATCCGGAAGTGACCATCACCAAAGTTCAAACCGAGCCCGACGGAAAACATGCGTTCGTTTGGCTGAACCTGGGTTCCACAGCCAAGCCGGGAGCGGTTGTATTGCACGTGAAGAACGACGGCGGTGATGCCACCGTCAGCTTACTTCTGTCGGCGCGGCCGCCACAGCAGGGGAAATATCAGGGCGTGACCCGCGATGACGTGATCTATCTGATCATGCCCGACCGCTTCGCCGACGGTGACACGTCGAACGATCAGCCTCCACAGGCTGCCCCCGGTACCTACGATCGCAAATCTCCGAAGGCGTATCACGGCGGAGATCTCAAGGGAGTGCAGGAACACCTGCCCTATCTGAAAGACCTGGGAGTCACCACAGTGTGGCTGACGCCGCTTTACCAGAACGATGATGGCAGCTCGGACTATCACGGCTATGGCGCCGTCGATGAATACGCAGTGGAAGACCGCTTCGGCAACATGCAGGATGTGCAGAGTCTGGTGGCAGCGGCGCATCGTCTCGGGATGAAGGTGCTGTTCGACATGGTGCCGAACCATGTTGGACCGAATCATCCCTGGGCCAACTCGCAGCCTACGCCCGGCTGGCTGCATGGCACACCAGCCCATCACATCAATAATGCTACTTACGACTTTCCCCCGATTAGCGATCCGCACGCGGTGCCTGCGAACTACATCGAGGCGTTGGACGGGTGGTTCGTGAATCTGCTTCCCGATCTCGCGCAGGAGAATCCCCTCGTCGCGTCTTACCTTTTGCAAAACGCACTGTGGTGGACCGAGAGCAGCGGCATCGACGGCTTCCGCATCGACACTTTCCCTTACGTTCCTCGAAGCTTCTGGGCGTATTATCACACCGGGCTTTTTGCCACCTACCCGCACTTCTTCACCGTGGGTGAGATCAGCGATACCGACCCCACGGTGACTTCATTTTGGGCGGGTGGCCAGACCGGTTTTGACGGCATCGATACCCGGCTCACCACGCCATTCGATTTCCCGATGTATCAGGCGATCCTTGACGTCGTCGCCCACGGAACTTCGGCAAAGAACATCGTCACCGTTTTGCGGCAGGACCGCTTCTATCCTCACCCTGAGCTGCTCGTTACCTTCATCGACAACCATGACAAGCCGCGTTTCCTGACGGAGGCCAAGGGCTCATACGACAAGCTGAAGCTGGCACTGTCGTTACTTGCGACGCTGCGCGGAATCCCGCAGATCTACTCGGGTGATGAGATTGGCATGGCAGGAGGACAGGATCCCGATAACCGCCGCGACTTTCCCGGAGGATTTCCCGGGGACAGCAACAACGCCTTCACGCAGGCAGGACGAACGGCCGAGCAGCAGGATGTGTTCGCCCACACTCAGGCGCTGCTCAAGCTTAGAACGCAGCACCCGGCGCTACGGACCGGTACGCAGAAACATGTTGCCGTCGCCGACAAGTATTACGCCTTCACGCGCGAGACGGATGGCGAGCGGCTGCTGATCGTATTTCATAACGCCGGCGCCTCCGAAAATGTGAGCATCGCGCTCGCCGGAACCTCGATCGCAGATGCCAGGACCCTGATGCCGGTATTTGGACCATCCAAGGCACAGCTACAGGATGGGCGTGTGAGTCTACAACTAGCGCCGTACAGTTTGACGATTTATCAGGTGCACTAGCGGTGGTTTTTGCACCCTGAGTTTCCTGGTGGACCTAAAGAAAAAGCCCCACTCCGCCGGCAAAAGGCGGAATGGGGACAGAGGCCGCACTAGACCGCATGACGGCCCTTAATTCGTGGATGGTCCAACGGGCATTACCGGCGGAGGCACGTATGTATTGTCCACCACGCTCCCAGCCGGACCGTAATCGCGGAGCATCACGTTGAACGGACCCTTTGGGACCGGCAGCCAGTTCGCCTCGGGCACTCCCGGAGGCTGGGTGGCGAACATGTAAATTTTCACCGAGCCGTCGGAGCTCGTCACCAGGCCGGGAGTATAGCTTCCAACGACATATTTATTCGCGTCGTTCGGCACCAATTCGATGGAGTCGGGCAAGTACGCCGTGAGCGACCAGAAGCGGTTCGTCTCCGGCTGTCCCCCTGCCGGGAAGGTCAGGATGTAACCTCGGGTGCTGCCATCGAGGGGTCGACCTTTGCCGTCGAGAAACGTTTGGTAGTATCCCGCGGTGGAGCGATTGTTCCCATATTGCAAGTATTCGGCGATTGCCGACCGGTCCAGATACCCCTGTGGGGTGGTGTCCCAATATCCAATGTTGGTGAAGGTGATCCAGGTTGTTCCGGAAAGGAAGTGTGTCAGGTAGTCAGCGTCGAGTGCCGCATGAGCAGCCTGTGCCCCGGCAATGAAGTCAGGATCCAGACTGTGGTTCAGGAACAGCGTGTTGAAGTTGTTGGACAGCGTCTGCTCGCTTGGCGTCAAGGGCTGAGTAGTAGGATCCAGCACCGCAGTCTGCAACTGGGTGAGGAATGTAATGGCGTCGTTGGCGATGAGCTGATCAGCAGTCTGCTTGAGCGGCGCTGCGAAGTCGGCTTCAGGAACAATTTCGGCGGCGCCGGCATTGGGGTCGCTCTCGTAATCGGAGAGGCTCGCAACGTGCAGACTTCGGCGGAACAACTCGGCTTCCGCTGTCATGTCTTGGCCGCTCGGTGAGAACTTGTCGGCGCGGAAGATCAATTCGGAGACGGTATACGGTACTGGGATCCGCACCACCTCTGGCGGGAGATCCCCGACCCATCCGGGAGGAATGAGTCCATACACCCCGGGCTGCAGATTCGGAATGCCGGCAAAGATATCTCCGAAACCATCCAGCTGCAGCACGGAATAGTTGTCTTTGGTCGCTGGAACCGTCACGATCGCCGGCTGGTCCTGAAGGCAAGCAAATGTGGTGACGTAAAGCGTGTCGTCATTGATCGCGACCACAACGTGATAGATAGGGCTGATGTGGTCGGGCCCGACCAGTTGATTGCAGGCTGCGAAGGACGATTGAATGTGAGTAAACCACCGTGGATAGAAAGTCGTGACATACGCCAGAGTGGTGGCATATGGGTCTTGCCCATTGCCTTTTTGTTTCGAGCGTGTCGCGGTTCGATCCGCAACTGTCGTTCCAGGCGTTTGGCCGCCGTGGACGCTGTTGGCCAGAGTGTAAGTTGTCGAAGGGCGAGTGCCGGACGGCGCCTGCGCTGACGCTAAACTGACAAGCAGAATAGCGAGTGCACAGAGCACGGCCGCACGAACTGCATACTTCATAATCGATCTCCTCGAAGTGGCGATGACTTATGGATTCGTTCTCGTGGGTCATTTCGAGCTGGGATTCCTAGCCGCTATGGGAGACACCATTCCCGGCAAGCCGTCTGCCCGGCTTAGTTGAGATCCAACCATCGCAAACAGAACTGTCCATTGAGGGCTAATGGACCCGCGGGGACACTACAGTTTTTCGTAGGCTTCCGGCCGCAGTTGTTTGCGACACCTACCAAGGTGGGAGATCGAAAAGGGCAGAACGGCGCATCCGAACCCCGCAGGGATTCTGGCGTCATCACCACTAAGTGTCAACCCACTTAGGTGATGAGGTATCAAATTTCAAAATTCCGCGGTCTGGTCCGATGCGGGAAGCTCGATCACTCGGTCAGTACTCCACCCCGTTGACGAAAGCTGTCCAAAGACCGAAGCCGAATTTTGATAGATCGACGAGAATTGGTGTCCAGCTAACGATGCGGCTGTTTCCGGTGCACCCGTAACCAGGAGCAGTAGCCTGCTTGGAAGTAATACACCGTGTGATTTTCCTGAGCAGGAGCCAAGCCGAGAAACGCGCCGCCCCCGATGACGATCAGGTTTTCATACCATGGGTAGGCTCAGTTTAGGATCGCGGCGATACCGGGCCGAGTACTCCAGAGACGAAGAACGTACCGCTGTATGCAACTGGTTTTATTTAACAACTAGTTGTATTATGGCTCACAAACGAGAGACTTCTCAAAACAAGGTCGGATCGAGGGTAAACAGTGCATATTCGTATTTTGGTTTTTGCGGCAGCCATGATGTTGGGTGGTGGTGTGCACATGCGGGCGCAGATGAGTGAGCTCCCGCCGGCGCCGCCGGTGGGGACAAAGGAAGAGCCCGCCAAAGCCGTGGACGGCTTGCTCTCTCAGTTGGAGTTCGACGCAGTTGGCGCGGCAAAGGCTATGCCTGCCGATAGGTACGGTTTCGCGCCGGCGCAGGGCATCTTCGCTCCGGGCCAGAAAACGCAGTTCGATACGGTCCGCACCTTTGTGGCACAGGTGACCCACCTGGCGCAGGCGAACTATTTCTTCTTCAGCTGGAGCGGTATTAAGCCTGACCGCGAGATCAAGGCAATCGGCTCCATTACAACGAAGGACGAAGCGGTGGCTGCACTCGAAGCATCGTTCGTCTACGCGCACAAGGCGATTGCGACGATCACGCCAGAAAATGCGTTTGTCGCCATCAAACCGATCGACGGGTTCAGCACGCGGGTGACGATCGCCGGTTTTGCAGCGGCCCACGGATACGATCACTACGGTCAAATGGTGGAATACCTGCGGATGAACGGCATTGTCCCGCCGGCGAGCGCCAAGCAGTAGCTGAATAGCGCGGGTCGGATCGGATTTTGGTTCTCGCGCCGCTTTTCGGCACGGAGTTCGGCCGTATTTGTGTAATGGGGATGTGTCGCCAACTACACGCCCGATCCAGCCAGTGATTCGACATAGCGTCGATTTACACCCTTTGTTGCGGAAATCTTCCATGTGCATTCGTCGCGCCTGAAAGCAGCAAACCAGCATTCAGAAGTTTCGGCTTTCACGTCGTAAACCATGACACTTCCTCTGCCGTTCACGACTGCAATAACAGTTGTGCAACCGGTTGCAAATGAGAAGCGGTTGCCTACTTCCAAGAGAGCTGATTCCAGCAAGCGAAGGAACATGAAGAATCACAACTAGTTGCCAAATACAACCAGTTGTAAAACAAGATTAATAATCTTATTTCCCATAGCATTGTCTCCGCGAAAGTCCGGTTTCTTGTAGATGTGCGTCGGCTTTCCGCAAACGAACCTGCAAAGCAAGGTGATTTCCGGCGACGCGTTCGTGTAACCGCACTACACCGCGAGCAGTCCATCTTCGATTTCAGTGATGCCGTAACGGAAACCGGGCTCAACCGGCCTCCGGCTGAGGTTGGTGGCAGCCCCCATGCCTCTCCAATCAACTCAGGAGGAGTTATGAATCGACTGCAGCTTTGGAAGGTCTTAGGCGTCGCACTTCTTGCATGTGGTTTCGCAAGTGCTCAAACCATCACCTCATTTAGCGCTCCGGGAGGGGGCACAGGCTTCGACCAGGGCACTGGCGGCTTCGACATCAATCCGCAGGGGGCGGTCGTGGGATCCTTCCATGACGACAACAACGTGTTTCACGGCTTCCAGTGCATTGCCCCCTGCAGCACGTTCAGCGAATACAATGCTCCCGGCTCAGGCACCGCCGCGAATCAGGGCACGATCACGTTTGGCAATAATTTGTTCGGAGAGACGGTAGGGTTCTATGTTGACGCCAATAACGTGGCGCACGGTTTCGCTACGGCAGCTCCGTTCCGGAATTTCACCGACTTGAACGTTCCCGGCGCGGGCACTGGCGCGAACCAGGGCACGTTCGCGGGCAACGTCAATCTGGGAGGAGAGATCGCCGGAACCTACACTGACGCCAACAACGTATCGCACGGCTTCGTCACTTATCCGCCTTATCGCACCTTCACCTCATTCGATCCTCCGGGCTCGGTGAACACGCAGACCGCGGTGGCCACCTCGCTCAACCTGCAAGGAACGGTCGCAGGAACTTACTTTGACGCCAGCGGCGTGGCCCACGGCTACCTGCGGACGGCGAACGGCACCATCACCGAATTCAACGTCGCGGGCGCAGGCACCGGCGCGAACCAGGGCACCGAAAGCGACAGCATCAGCGACTTGGGCGTGATCGCGGGAAACTATATTGATTCCAACGGCGTGAATCACGGCTTTGTGCGGAGTCCGTGGGGCGAGATCACGAAGATTGACGTGGCGGGCGCGGGCACAGGCGCCGGCCAGGGCACCATACCGGAAGGCATTAATCTGCTGGGTCTGGTTGCCGGAATGTGGGTCGACGGGAACGGCGCCAATCACGGCTTCGTGTGGACTCCGTGGGGCGGCGTCACCAAGTTCGACGTGCCAGGAATCGGATTGGGTTTCAATCAGGGCACCGAGCCGGCCACCCCCAACGTGTTTGGGGTGATCACCGGACAGTGGGTCGACTCCAACAATGTGCACTACGGGTTCCTGCGAACGCCGTAAGCCTGCTTCTGAGATAACAAGACCGGATGACCCAGGTCTCGCGGGGTCGAGACCTGGGATTTATACAATCGATCGCGGCTGCGGTGTGTTCTCACTCACAGCGACGAAAACCCCCGCCCAAGCAAAACACGTGGCCCGCAGCGTATCAGGAATTGCAGACGTGGACGAAAGAGTATAGACCACGTCTACGTGGAGTCTCGCAGCTCCTTGCGTTGCTCTCGGAGATGACAATGGGTTTAGTTGTGCTATGGCGATTTACGCCAGTTATCGGTGAGTCAGACGAAACCAAATCTTGTCCAGAACGATTGAGACCAACTTGTAGGCGCCAAACAAGAGCATAACGAGACTTAGGGTGAGAAAAGCCGAGAAGTTCTTAAATCCTGCATCTGGGGCGCCGTAGTTCTTCACGCCACTAATGACGACGTAGATAACGCATGCAGCAAGTACCAGCAACAGTTTTTGCTTGCGAGCGAGACCGACCCATTTCTGTTTGAGGTAACTGCTGCCGCACATCCATGCAAAGCCGCCAATGGAGCCTACGGCGAAACACAGCAGTAGGAAGCCCCATCCGCCCAGCCTTTCCATGTGAAGACTTAATGCACCAAGAAAGACGACGCCCAGCACGACTGCCATGCGAACCCAATCTTGCCGCAATAACTTCATATCTGGAGATTACGTTGTGCTGACGACATTTTCAAAGGGGTTGTTGGCGATATCAGGTGATAGCGTAAGTTACGCCCCTGCGAGGGGTCAATGAGTGATATGGGGATGTTACGCCAACTACATGAAACGAACGTAAAGCTATGTGTAACCAAAGAACTGATAGCCAAAGATCATTAAGAAAGTCGCCGCTACAGCGAGCAATCGGGACGTCCCTTTCCACGCGATGGCGAACACGAAAGCTAGAACTGCACAGAGTGTTGCAACCGAGGACAAATCCACGAATTGCGGCAGGGAGGTCAAGCCCACGTTTGCAATCCCCAGCGCATACCAGACCCAAGCAACCGCCGCCAGAACGAGTGCAGTCAGGCCCACGCCGTTCCGCCATTGAGGGAGGCTTGAGCGAATTTCCTTACGCCACGCCCTGTAAGCAAATAGAAGCAGGACAGGCACACCCACCAGGCTTGTGATAACCGCGGCAATCATCAGGATGTGCTGGTCAAACATAAGAACATCTTAGCTCTCAACCACTCCGATGCGGATTAGGTGGCGATAACAGGGGTTCTCACAAGTGATCCTACGCCAGTCCGATTACTTGTGATATGGCGATATAACAACACTCATGCCGATAGACAACGATAGCCCGTTTACGGAGTGAGCTCGAACGCAACGCCGTCGTCGTATGTGCCACCTCGATAGGTTGCACCGTAAAGGTTTCCAGCCCCATCGATTGCCATCGTGCTGATTGGGCCCGCGCCGTCAAGGCCACCGGTGAAGAAATACAGAATACTTTCCGTGTATTGACCGCCGGAGGACGGCGTTAGCTTGAATACGGTGCCGCAACCGCCGCTGCAGGAGCTGTTACCCCCGTGGCCGGTCGTGCTATAAATGTTTCCGGCTCGATCAAACACGAGGCCGTTTGCCGGGTATGCTCCGTCACTGGGACCACCGCGAAACACGTACAGCGTGGTTTTAGTCCAAGTGCCATCTGAATTCGGTGTGAGTTTGAAGACGGTGCCGCACCCGAAAGAGCAACGGGAACTCCCGACATTCCCGCCAACCTGGGTCACACCGTAAAGGCTGCCATCGGGGCCAAAAGTTGCACCGGTGGGATAATAGCCATCAGCTGCGCAGCCGAAATTGTGTAGCACAGTCTCTTTCCAGAGAACCTTCCCTTGATTCGCCAGTTTGTACGACACGCCGCAGTCACCAGTGCCGCCGAGAATCATCGAGCCATAGAGATTGCCGTTGCCGTCGAGTGCGAGCGGACCCTGCGCACTAAGGCCGTCAAGATAGGGGTAGTGAGGGTCGAAATATAGTAGAAACTGTTCCTGCCATCCTGAAGCTCGATACAGCTTGTAGATATAGCCTGTACCATTCAGGCCCCCAAGGTTGGCTACTCCATAGACGTTGCCTGCCGGGTCGAGGGTGATCGCCCCAGGAGCACTGTTTTGCGAGATCGGAAACTGATGCAGGATCGATTCCGTCCACGTGCCGTTGGAATTTGGCGTCAACTCGTAAACGACCTCTGGGTATGTTCCCGCGCCCGCATGACCGTCGGCGGTACCATAGAGATTGCCCTGAGCGTCGAAGATGGGGGAAACGAAAGGAAACGCGGCATCGCTTCCGTTGAACGCATGGATCACCGATTCCGTCCAGGTCCCGTCTGCATTCGGTTTCAATTGGTACACCGTACCGCAGCCATCGTTGCCCAAACATCCGTTTCCCGACGGACCGATCTGGGTAACACCGTAGAGATTTCCCTGACGATCGAACACCACGCCTCCCAGCGCCCACTGTCCATCGCCACTAGCCCCGAAAGAATGCAATACCTTGAAGGTCTGTCCCCAGGCGCCGGAAACGATTAAGAAAATTGTGAGGGTTGCTAGTAGCAAGCTTCGAAAGGGCGCGCATTTTTCTTTAAACATCGTGGACCTCCAGAATCAGGCTGATTTCAGTTTCTTGCTTTGGGAAGATTCGAGGGCCGGCGAGCGAAAACGCACCAAGTTTAGCGCAAATTGCGGCTTTTCCAGCAGATAAGTGTTGTGAACAGGCGTTATCATAAACGATCCGAATCGGAACCGCAGTGACGAATTGCTTGTGATAAGGGGATATAACGCCAACTCACGAGGTAGGCCCACCACCCAAGCCTGTTTTGTTGTTGCTACCAGAAACGCCACCTCGGCCTTTTGGTCTTGAGCGTGTCCGCTGTTTGACCAAGGGGAGAGAAAGTTGTGTTCATACCGAGCACGACACTGAATATCAGGTGGTCGAGAATCCTCACTTGGTAGTCGGGGCCTTTGCCTGTCTTAGCTGTCAATGCCACATCCTTTGACCAGAGTGCCTCAGTGAGTTCGGCACCGGTCGGAATCACTCTTAGCGTTACTCGGTAAACAGGGAGCCGCCCTGCGCCCAAGTGGAAGGTCAGATAAGGCTCGTCATAGTACACAGTCCACTTGTCGTCGTTGGAGCGTGGTTCAAAGCCGTTCACCAGACGGGCAAACTGCTGGTGGTCAAGAGTGGTTTGATAGGTGAGCGGCACACCCTCGCCGAAGGGTCTGAGTTCCCACAATCTGGTCATCGGACATCCTCTAGACAGGTCATAGCCTAAACCCATGAAGGGGAATGCGAAGAGCATTGGCGGTAATAAGCAATTTCACGCATCATTCCCAATCGGAACTCCCCCGATCCGGTAAGTTGTGTAATGAGGATTTAGGCCATTTGCAGATCTACGGTTCGCGCCAAAAATTTCGCTACGGCGTGATCTCCCACACTACTCCGCAACCGTAACCGCCGCAGCCCCCTGCGATTCCACCCGTACTCGCAGTGCCATACAAATTGCCGTTCGAGTCGAGGACCACATTGCTGACGGGATACCCGCCGTCGGTACCGCCGGTGAAGTCATGCAGAGACGTATAGGTCCACGAGCCATTTGTCCGCGAGAGTTGGAAAACGCTGCCCAGGCGGTTCGCTCCGTCGGAAAAGGTGGTGCCGTAAAGATTGCCGGCTGCATCCAGCGTCAGGCTGGCGTAGGGTCCCTCATGTCCGGTGAAGCTATAAAGCACGCTGTAGTTCCAACCGCCGCCGTTGGGAGTGAGTTCGAAGATGGTTCCTCCACCGTTCGCACCGCCAAAAGGCGCCGCGCCGTAATAATTTCCTGCACCATCGGCCACTAGGCCCGCCAATGGATTTGCTCCATCGTTTCCATTGAGGAAGCTGTAAAGCACCATCTGGGACCACGACCCACCATTTGGACTCAATTCGTAGATCGAGCCGAATCCTGCTTCGCCTCCGGCGTTCGTGGTGCCATAAAGATTGCCTAAGCTATCAACGATGACGCCGCTCCAAGGCGTATTGGTCGATCCGTTCGCAAAGCTGTAGATCATGCTGGCATGCCAGCCGCCATTAGATGGCGATATCTGGTAAGCCGCGCCGCAACCATACTCGAGGCAATCGCTCATCCATCCGCCGCCTTGGATGGTAGTGCCATATAAATTGCCGCTAGCGTCGAAGATAACGTCGCCATAACCTGGGCCCAATCCATCGGTGATGTCGAAGCTGAGAAGGACTGTCTCCTTCCACGGACACAGCGTGCTCTTACAGACGGTGGGAGAAGGCGTGAGACGATAGGCGGTGCCACAGCCGTCAATGCAGGCACCTCCGGCACCTCCGCTCGCCGTGGTGCCGTATAAGGCGCCATCGGGCCCAAAGACCACTCTTGCCGTGGGTTGCTCTCCGTCTTGCCTAGCGTGCCCCTGAAATGTATAAATCGGGGTGAAAAGCCAGCCAGAATGCAGTTGCCTTAGCTTGTACACGACGCCACAGCCGCCGCAATCGCCACCTCCGCCGCCACTGGCTGTGCCATAAAGGTTGCCCGCTCTATCTAGGGTTAGACCGGCGTCAGGTATCGCGCCATCGCTGCCGCCAGTGAAATTGTGCAGGACAGAGAATGTCTGTCCCTGCGCCGAAGGCGATATCAGTATTGTGATCGCGAAAACCAGCAGTAACGCAAACATCTCCCTGCGACAACCACGATCCCAAATTGATTTGGCGGAGTGAACTGGGTTCAGCACGGCGTACCTCCTGAAAGCGGGGCGTCAATCGTCGGCCCATTCTTGGCGTTATACCTTAGGCTACGCTGATAGTAGCTGTTGTTAACAGGCAATATCGCAAGCTACGCCCAAAACCGATACACCCTGCCCCGTTACTTGTGATATGGCGATTTCAGGCCTACAACGCGATCCCTGCTGCTATTTGAGACCTCAGACTTACAGAACTTCAGTCACTCAGATTATCCTCATTTCCACAGGAAGCGCCTGAGGAACTTGAAAATCAGCCAGAACGCAAGGCCGTATAACAGGGTGTTTAGCGCCACCGCCCACGCCGCAGAAGCCAGTGGATGCCCGAAGATGTCGTCTTTCTGCAATAGAACTGCAATCAGCATTCCTGGTGCCATCAAAAGACCAGCGCCGCGTAACAAAGTCGTGGAGATGGCGTGCGGGTCAGTACTTATCGAATCCGCTGTACTCGCAGAACCGCCGACTAGCATACACCCGAGAACGAAGCCGAATGCCAGCACCACTAACAGCCCGATGACGAGAGCATCTAACCACTCAAACTCGCGAAATCTTTCGAGCACATTCATTTAGTTGGCTCAGTTGGCGAAATCAGGCCATTACACTCATCATCCAGCGCGGTCCCGGTCACTTGTGTAACGGGGATTTCGCGACAATTACAACACAGGCAGAGTGCCGAGGATTTCAGTTACGGCGTGATCTCCCAGACAACACCGTTTGTAAGGCCGCTGCTGTGACCAATCGGACCGTCAAACTCCGTAGTGCCGTAGATGTTGCCATTCGTGTCGAATATCGGCCTGCCAAACGGTGCTCCGCCGTCCAGGCAAAAGCGGCCGCAATTACCGCGATAAACAGCCACACGATAATCCCTTCCCAAAATGAGGCGTGCTCGAGCACCATCGAAGCCATTGAGGGTGGACACAGGATTAAGAACAATGCTGGAACGGGAGAAATGGCGTGATGGGCGCAGTATTCGGAGTACGCGAGAAGAATCCACGCTGCGCTAAAGCCGACTGACGCGAACGCTGCGATTTTGCGCAATTCTTCGTTCTCCCCAACAATTTCTGTCTTCGCGTGTCCCGATGCTAGGCCCCACTTATTGCAATCATGCGATTTCACTCAAAACGCCGGCCCCGTGTCAACAAGTGCAATGGGGATGTTACGCCAGCGATCGCGAAGTCTCGTGCTTCATGGGTTGCTTATGGAGCGATCTTCCACACGACGCCATATCCAGCCGCTCCCCAGGCTGCTGTGCCGTAGATGTTCCCGACCGCGTCGAGAGTTACTCCACCGACTGGACAAGCTCCGTCAGCCATTCCCGTAAAGTCATGTAAGTCTGTTTCAAGCCAGCCACTACGTGAAGGCGAAAGCTTGAATACAGAGCCATCCCCTAACGTTCCTCCC
Source organism: uncultured Acidobacteriaceae bacterium (assembly GCA_963834135.1). Classification (GTDB taxonomy): domain Bacteria; phylum Acidobacteriota; class Terriglobia; order Terriglobales; family Acidobacteriaceae; genus Bog-257. Next base: position 179,671 of record CAWIAN010000005.1, read on the forward strand.
GAACAGGTTGTGCCATAGAGGTTACCGTTAACATCTGTGACCAGGGGAGCCCAAGAACCGCCTTCGTCAGTGAAGTTGTACAGAACGTTAAAGTTCCACTGTTCGCCGCCCGGAGTCAGTTGATAGACCGCGCTCAGGTTCGCTCCAAAAAGGCCGCCTGTACCATCCAAAATGACCCCTTCTCCTCCAGGGTAGTTGGGGTCGAGCGGAAAGGTGTAGAGAACAGTTTCAGTCCAAGCTGGTACAGACGGCGTCAATTCATATGCCACCGGGGCATAGTTATTGTTTGTCGTTGTGCCGTAAAGGTTGCCGGAGGCATCCAGGACGACGCCACCTAACGGATTTCCTCCGTAGTCTCTTCCCGGAAAAGCATAGACAGTAGCAGTCCAACTGTTCCTGCCCGATGGCGTCAGCTTGAACACTGTTCCACATGAGCCGTCACCACAAGGGCTTCCACCTTGATACGTAGTTCCGTAAACATTTCCTGCTAAGTCGAAAATGAGGCTGCCATACCCCGGCCCCGATCCGTCGCCCGCACCCGTGAAAGTGTAAATTGGCGTTTCGATCCACCCGCTACGCGTGTTTGCCGAAGTGTGAGTTGGAGGCCTCAGGCTGTAAACTATTCCGCTGCCGGATCCACCTAAAAAAGTCGTCCCATATAAAATCCCATTTGGAGCAATCGACACTCCCGCGAACGGAGTGCCCCCATCCCCCCTCCCGAAGAAGCTGTATAGGGTGGTCAGCGTCCAATGAGAGTTTCTCTCGCTGAGTTCAAATGCTGTTCCGCAACTGACAAAGTCACAAACTGGATCCGGATTGCCCCCTTGGGACGTTGTTCCGTAAATATGGCCTCCTCGATCTAGGGCCAAGGTACCCGTAGGCGCGCCCCCATCGCTGCCACCGGTAAATGTGTGAAGTATAGAGAAGGTCTGCGACTGAGCCGGTTGAACGGCGATTGCCATCAGCACACAGAGCAGATTCATCGCCGGACCAAGGAGACGGAAACCGGAATGCGAGGCCTCTCCCGAAACCTCCTGAGGGCGCGTCATGGATGGTTCCTCCTATCAGTCTTAAATCCTGACTGTCCTGAGGTCTCAGAACTTTACATCCGAACGCGAAAGATTCCCAGCCCGGAAACATCAAGCTGGGTTCACGATTCGGCCTCTCGACCGAGATTTCGTCGATTCGGTGTGGAGTGGCAAAGGCGCCTTAGCCGGAGCACTCGTGCCAAGAGGAAGGCACTTCGAGGAACCCGCGCAGGGCCCATTCACGACACTGTCGATAACAGGCGATTGCACAAGCTAGCAGAACACGTCCCCGCGCAGCCACGGTCACTTGTGTAATGGCGATGGTACAACAGTGATCTTGAACGCCAGCTATGACGATCCTCCCGGCAGCTCTCGCCCAGTCCTCCTGTCCAACCAACGCGACGCATCGTTGTTTTACCTTATGGAGTTATCTCAAAAATCGTTCCTTTACCGGGACCTCCGGCCGCCGAAGTGGTGCCGAACAGATTGCCCGCGGCGTCCATAACTACCCCACCGGCAGGGTGAGCCCCATCCGAACCGCCCGTAAAGTCATACAGGTCGGTATAGATCCAGTTGCCGTTCGATGGCGTGAGTTTGAAGACACTGCCATAGCCGTGAGTTCCCTCGCTAAAAGTCGTGCCGTACAGGTTCCCAGCAGCGTCCTGCAGCAGCGTGTCCGATGGGCCACCAGAGCCTTGTATCCCGAGACTCGGCAAGTTGAAAACGAAATTGTAGTTCCAGTTGGCACGGCCGGGCGTCAGTTCAAAGACGGTGCCTCCATACAAGTCGCTTCCGCCGCTTGCGGTCGTTCCAACGAGATTTCCCGCGGTGTCGAAGATAAGCCCACCATAGGGCCCGAACCCGTCCGCCTGGTTTTGGAACTGATAGAGAGTAGTCTCGATCCAGCCTGCGTCCGACGGAGACAATGCGTACACGGTTCCCCAATTGAAGCCCGGAAGTCCTGCCTGAGTCGCCGTCCCATACAGGTTCCCGGCATGGTCAATGACTACGCCCGAATAGGGTAAGCAGCCGTCTTGTCCATCCAGGAAATCGTAGAGTGTCGCGAAAGTCCATTGACCGCCGCTTCGCGTCATTTGGAAAACGATCCCACATCCTGCACCGCCCTCAGAGGTCGTGCTGTAAAGATTTCCCGCCGAATCGAAAGTGACCGGACCTCGTGGTTTCCCTCCGACTTGTCCATCGAACTCATACAGCACTTTCTGAGTCCACGAGCAATGCGAAGCGCCACAGTTCCTAGCCGGAGGAGTCAGCCTGAAAACTGTTCCACAGTGCGGGGGGCATTGGTCCACTTGGTACACTCCCGCGGTTGTCCCGTAGAGCGCACCATCCGGGCCAAATGTCACCCTGGCGAACGGCCAGGCGCCGGCGCTGTAGCCGTTGAAGAGGAACAATGGAGTCAGGGTCCAACTTGCGCCGTGCTTGGATAATTTGAAAACCGTACCACAGCCGCCACCGGGCTGCGGACAGGCTTGAACATCGCCTCCTTCCATGGTCGTTCCATAGAGATTGCCGGCTTGATCCCACGTCAGCCCAGCCATTGGGTATGCACCATCTCGCCCCGTAAAGTAATGGATCAAAGTAAACGTTTGAGCGTGAGCTGCCGGAAAAGAAATCAACGACAAGAGGATTGCAGGCAGTAGGCTCAGAGTGAAGGTCCTATGGTGTGAATGAAGTCTACAGAGCAATCCAAAGGCTGGCTTTGTCATGGGAATACTCCTCTTCGCTCGCGGTCTGGATAGTGGGGGCTAGTGCTTCCTCAGGGCGAGCATTCTGTCGACATAGGTGGCTTGTGTCAAGGAGGTTTGTCGCATTTGTGCCTCTTTGATGTGGCCCCACAGCAGGTGCTCATTCCATATAACTGTTGTAATCAGGCGTTATCACCATCAATCGTACGTCAGCCCGGTTGCTTGTGATAAGGCGATATTACGCCATTCAGCCAAAGGCTTCGGAAGCAACTACCCACGCTTGCATTAATCACTTCTCTTGGGAGGGAGGAAGAGGTGACCGTCAGAGCAACGATACGCGATCAGTGTTTGTTGCGCGTTCGGCATTCCCAGATGCTGAGGATAAACCGCCACAACATTGGGGCTTCCACAGACGGGACACTTAACGACTGAAGTGTCAAGGTTCTCTTGCATATCTCTTCCCCTGTTAGGGTGACGCAAAAGAACCGCTGAATGCGGGCGGATGCGTAATCCAGCTTCCAACATCGGATTCTACACTTATTTAGGGCGTCCAGAGCTGTTCCTTGGACGCGCTGCTAGCTTGAGGGCGCAAGGGAATAAGCAACTGGCGTTTCAGCGAGGTCAGGCGACCAGACTCAACAACGGCTTGCGACGGAGTCGATGAATGACAAGGCGATGTTACAACGGTAATTTGGAGCCGCGATCCACCTGAGATTCTGCCTGGAACGCTCGAATCGAAATCTCTAACAGAGATGCGAGACTTTCGCCGATCTCAACGAGATCGACGATGAGAGTGCTGAGGTCGACTCCAAGTAGGTTGGCTTGCACATTTGAGGTGACGGAGCGCTGTAATAACCGTGCTTCGAGCACAACTTGAGCAACCGTATAACCCTGTCGGAAACGAACCCGTCCGTGCTCCTCCGCGGCGCTTACCCCTTGCTGACTGGTGTCGGCAGAATCTCGTTCCACACGCCCGATGAGTTCTCGAAATACGGCAGGGACGTGGTCTTTGCGTTCTTCAGTCGTAAGCTGGACTCGCGATAGGTCGCTATTCTCGCCGACAGCCCGAAGCCATTCATCACAAATCGATTCAGCATTTTCTCTTAGAATGTCAGACACGCGTCTGAGTGGAACCGCCTCCGGACTCCCTACTTCTTGCGCCAATCGTTTTGTGATGGTAGTTACGAGAGTCTTGACGTCCGCCGGCTTGGTAAAGTAGTCATCCACCTGATTACGAATCGCCAGCAGCGCGGATTCGAAATCGGGATAACCAGTCAGGATGAAAGTTGCAGCTTGGGGCTGCGATCTTCGCATTGCGCTGACGACGGTGAATCCATCTCCCGGTTCTCCGATGTTGAGATCAGAGAGTAATACTTCGTATCGATTCTTTCCAATCAAAGCCAGCGCTTCAGGCACAGACGCCGCCACTGTCACATCAAAGCCGTTTTGATGGAGTATGGCGGACAAGGTTAGCCTAATTCCGCTTTCATCATCGACGAAAAGAAGCCTTGGGGGGGCCATCAGGAGATTATATGGAACTTGCGTTTCACATCACTGCGATCAAATAGTGATAACAGGCGTTAGCATAAACGATCCGGCCGAGCCGATCACTTATCAAATGGCGATTTATCAACAACAACCACTGACACTCTGTTGGCCAACAAAAAACGGGGCCGTCTGCGGCTTTGATTTGTGGGGAATCCGTTACAACAACAGACACTGGATACACGACCGCTGATTCCCAGTCAGCATGTTCATACCCGCTACAAACCGGAGTATCGGTCTGCGGGATGCCGAATTGTGTTCTCACTTTGTGCCAACAATCAGCCCGTTCTTTTTCCAAGTTGCAACCAGCCCGCACGACGCGGAAGTAGGTCAACTTTGGACCTTGGTCAGTCCCTGTTGTAATTCGGAACACACTGTTAATAGGCAGCGTCTTCAGGTAGTAGTCGAGTAAAGAAGAGTCCTCGAATACCTTTCGTCGTGTCCTCACATCGACAACCGTGAACGCCACTCCACCGTCCTCGCCGTCAGCAGCAGAAAAAATGGCATATGTGCCCTTTGCGCCCCAGAAGTATCCTCGTGTCGGCACGTCCTCAGCCTCATTGTGCGTGCGGGTGCAAGCAGCATCACCCGACTGAACAACCGCCAACCACTCTGCACCTTTCTGTCCTTCGTCGTATTGCTTCACAGTGAAGGTCGAATAGTGAAAGCACGTCAGGGTGTTCCGAACATGCTGAGCAGGTCCGTAATAAGGGGATGGGCCGAAATCTACAAGGGTCTTCGTTATCGGCTTATCGAAGCCTTCATCTACGGCGGCTTTGCCGATCTGGGCCATAGCGAGACCTGCCGCGAGCAGCAACACGCCGCAGAGTTTCATGCCGACAATGTAGCTCCGTAGATGCAAGCGTGCAATAGATGTTGATAAACAGGCGATTACACAAGTTACTCGGAACGGTATCCACCGGCAAGCGCCTCCTCGTGAACTGGAGGATTACGCGGGGAGCCACGCATGAAGCGTTGCCACCGCCCGCACCAGGAAGCGAAAAGGAGCCCCGCCCTGCCGGCTTCGGCGACGTCCCATGTACGCAGAGACAATCGGTTGCGCTGGAAAGGATAGGAATTACAGAGGTAGGTTTGGGGTGGGTGGAGGGATTCGAACCCTCGACAGCCGGAGCCACAGTCCGGAGTTCTACCACTGAACTACACCCACCGTGACCAGCCAAATTATAACATTGGCACGCGCTCCTCAGCCTTTGAACAGCTTGGCCAGCCGATCGATATCCGCTGCGTTCGCGTCGCCAATGATGAAGTAGCGCAAACCACCCTGGGCCCACGTTTGCATGTTGAATGTGGTCGCACCCGGCGAAGCCACCTTGTTCCCCAACGACGTCCCGAGCGCTGCTTCCGGAAAAATGAAGACCGAGATGTGATGCTTGCGAACATCGTAAATAAGCTGTGCGCCGGGAACCTGATCGAGGTAGGTCATGCGGCCACCCACCAGGGTGAAGTCGGTGTTTTGCAACTCCGGCAAGTTAAACGCAAAGGGAATTCTTCCCTGAAACCACGGCTTGACCGTGTGCCGATCGGTCGAGACAACGTCGACCGGCGACGAGCTGGCCAGAGTGGCAACGTGCAAATCCGCAATCTCGCTGAAGACATGATTTCGCGCCGAGCGCATCTGCAGGTAGTTCGCCGTCAGCACCCCCACAATCAGAATCATGGCCGCCGCCGCGAGCGCCAGCCATGTCATGGAAAAGCTGCGTCGCGTTTTGGCCGCGATCCGGCGCTCCATCTTCCTGCGGAACTCAGCGTTAGGCGTGAAGCGCGTTCCAGCCGCCTGTACGGCCCGTTTCATCTGGACCCGAGCTAAAGCATCCGACGAGCACGACGGGCAGGAACGCACGATGCTGGTCGAAGCTGAACATCTCCTGCTCCGGAAGTTCGCCGTCAGCGTAGGCGTCGAGTTTCGTCTTCCAGGAATCACATGCCATGGCTGGCCCTCACCGGTGCCGTCGCCAGACGATCGCGCAACATCTTTCGCGCCCGCGATAACCGCGACATCACCGTTCCAATGGGAATGCCAAGCGTCTCCGCCAATTCCTGATACGACATCTCCTCTACCTCGCAGAGCAGCAGGACCTCGCGAAACTGTACCGGCAGGTCGTCGATCGCCGCCTGAATGAGATGAGTATTCGAGCGGTTCAGGAAAATCGACTCAGGAGTTTCATGCTCCACCGCCATCTCCGGTCCATCCTCTTCCATGTCGAGCGGGACGGTCGAAGCAGCCTTCAGGCCCGTTCGCGATGTCAGGAAGGTGTTGCGCAGGATGCGATAGATCCATGCGCGAAAATTACTTCCCGGACGGAATGACGAGAACCCTTTCAAAGCCTTGGTGTAAGCCTCCTGCACCAGGTCCTCGGCCTCTTCGCGATTCTGGGTCAGCCAGTGCGCGAAGTTATACAGCTGATCGAACAGCGGCATCGCCAGCTCTTCGAACGATCCGGATTGAGGGTCTGTCCCGGACATCCCCACAAGCTTAAACCAGCCCACATCGCTTTTATTCCCGGAGGAAAACAAGTTTTTCCAGGATGCGGGAATAAAGCATGCCGACGCCAGTTTTAGCTGTGTAAGCCGAATAGGAAGTTCGGTAGCTGGAGGATGAACATCGCGATGGTCAGTCCATTTGATTTGAAGTCGGCACTCCTTGCCAGGCACGCGCAGCACGTTGTGCTGATTCATTTCCCCATCGCGCTGTTCATCGCAGCTGTAGCGTTCGACTACGCGGCGCGATGGAGTAAGAGCAAGACGCTGGAAACGGCGGCTTATCTCAATCTTCTTCTTGCCGCGGTGTCAACCGTGCCCGTTGTCCTGTCAGGACTGGCCGCCTGGCAGTGGGCACTGGGAGGCCAAAAGCTGAAGGGCATTCTGCTGATGCACCTGACCCTGGGATGCGCGTCCGCAGTCTTGATCTGGCTGGTGTTCCTGCTTCATCGCGCGGCGCGGCGTTCGCCGGAACCGCTCCGCGTCGAATCTCCGCCTTGTTGTCGAGGCGCTGGCTGTCCTGGTGATCGCATTGACCGCACACCTCGGCGGCTTCCTGAGCGGAGTCAACCTGCCTTCGTAAAACTCGGCGAAATCGTATTCGCGACATACATAAAGGATAGTGGAGAGAAAACAGATGGCTAACACTAAGAAGGACTCTTTCGATCAGAACATCCCCGAGCGTGGCAGCGACGGCGTCGATCGCCGTGGATTTCTGAAATGCATGGCCTGGGCCGGCACCGGACTGGTCTGGACCCTAACCGCCGGAATTCCGATGTCCAGCGTTGTTGCAGGCACGCCAGGTCACGCCATGGGCAATAAAGGCGGCTTCAGTTTCGTGCAGATCAGCGATAGTCACATCGGTTTCGACAAGCCGGCGAATGTGGACGTGACCGCAACCTTGCAGGTCGCGATCGACAAGATCAATGCGCTGCCGAATCAGCCCGATTTCATACTGCACACCGGCGACCTCAGCCATCTGTCCAAGCCAGGCGAGTTCGACACGTTGAACCAGGCACTGAAAGGCGCTCGCAGCCAGCAGGTGTTTTATGTGCCCGGCGAGCACGATGTCTCGCTCGACAATGGCCGGATGTTCCTCGAACGCTACGGCAAAGGCACGAAGGGCGACGGCTGGCAGAGCTTCGACCACAAGGGAGTTCACTTTGTAGGCCTGGTCAACGTCCTGAACCTGAAGGCCGGCGGCCTCGGTGTTCTGGGTCCCGACCAACTCAAATGGCTGGAGGATGATCTGCGCGCGCAGAAGAGCAGCACGCCCATCGTAGTCTTCGCGCATGTTCCGCTGTGGGCTGCTTATCCGCAATGGGGATGGGGAACCGAGGATAGCTCGCAGGCCCTGGCTTATCTGAAGCGCTTCGGTTCCGTCACCGTGCTGAACGGACACATCCACCAGATCATGCAAAAGGTAGAAGGCAACGTCACTTTTCACACCGCCATGTCGACGGCATTTCCTCAACCAATCGCCGGCACCGCTCCTTCGCCCGGTCCAATCAAGGTTCCGGCCGAACATCTGCGGCAGGTGCTCGGCATTACGGAGGTGAACTACGTCGCCGGGCACAATCATCTTGCCGTGGTGGATGCGACGCTGGCAGGGACCGCGCCACAGGAAGCGGATGCAATCCTTCGCCAGGCCGCGGCATCTCTGCCGGCCCCGGCCACGCAAGCTCAGCCCCAGGCCGCTACTGCTGGAAACACGGTTCAGGCCACGATCGACAATTTCGCCTATACTCCGCAGGAACTCACGGTCAAGGTGGGAACCACAGTTCGCTGGACCAACAAAGACGATATTCCGCACACGGTCACCAGCGACAGTAAAGTGTTCGAATCCTCAATCATGGATACAAACCAGAGCTTCCAATTCACCTTCAACGCTCCGGGCCGTTTCCCGTATTTCTGCAAACTGCATCCTCACATGACGGGAGTCGTCACCGTGCAGTGATTGGATTAGAGGAAAAAGCAATTTCACCACGGAGGCACGCAGGGTACGGAGGTTCAGTTTCCAAGTCTCTGTGTGCTCTTCGTGTCTTCTGTGATGGGATGCCACAACGTAGGACTCATTGCGCAATCAGGTTTCGCTTCGCGATAAATTTGTCCGCGAGCTGTTTTGCGGCCGACCTGGAAACAGAAGGAAGTATGGCTCAGTGCTGCGGCTGGTTTCGCTCCGCAACAAATTTGTCCCGGCATGCCTTCGCCTCCGACAGCAGCTTGGGATATTCGGGCGAATCATGCAGCGAGTTTAGCAGTTGATCTTTTTGCAGGGCGTCGTAGATGCAGTACTTGGATTCAATCGCGGACTTCAGCAACCGCAGAGACAGCTCCTTCTGGCCGCAGAAAGCCAGATCGGTAGCGAACACGTATCGGTTTTCCGGATCGGGGTTCGCTTCCATCGTGGGCGCCATCTTTTGAGCTATTCGGTCCAAATCCGCCGTGGGCGGCTGGTTGAGCGGACGCTCGAAGCAAGCTTCGTAATAAGGCTTCTCAGGAGCGTCCGCGGGCAACTGCTGGACGGCCGCTTTCGCCTCGTTCAACTTTGCTTCGCGCAGCAGCACCCGAACCACACTGTTTTTGAAAAACGTGGATCCCGCATCGAGGTTAAGGAAGTCCATCGCCCGTTCCGAGTTGCCCAGCTGGCTGAAGGTGAACGAGCAGGCGCGAAATGTGTAGTTCCCCGGATCCATGGCGATAGCTTGATCGCAGGCGCTGGCCGACTCATCCAGCAAGCCCGCGTAGCGCAGAACATACCCTAGAACGAAGTAAGCGAAGGCATTCTTCGGTTGCCGCTGAACGAAATCCTGCGCGTCCTGATAGGCCTTAACCAGGTCGCCACGTTCGCTTCGCATGGCGATGCGTTGAGAGATCGCAATCGTCAGGTTCGGATCCAGGGTCAGCGCCCGCTCCAGCGCCACGCTCGCTTTCTGGAACATGGCTTCGCCGCCATTGCTGTATTGCGAGTCGAGATAATAGCGACGCCCAAGGATTCCCCACGCCGGCGCATAATTCGGGTCGAGTCCCACCGCGCGCTCCAACATGGCGATGGCTTCCTTGTTGGGCTGGGGATCGTGCGGCAGCGCGAGACTGCGCAAATAGAGGTCGTAGGCCTCTTCGTTGTTCGGCCGCGTGGCGATCTGCGCGGAGTCGGTGCCCCCGCCCAGCGCCGGGATCAGACCGTCACGCACCTGCGCCGTGATCTGGCTGCGCGTGCTGATCATGTCGGCAGCCGGAACATGCAGCGTGGTTCCGCCACAGCGTGCGATTGTTTTCTACGTCCACCGCCTCCAGCGTGATCTCCAGCTGATCGCCTTCCTTTATGTAATGCCCGGCGACCACGTCGGTGACGCGCATCTCGCGGCCTGCCTGCTGCAGATCCACACCCGCAGCCGTGTATTTACTGCTGGTGGCGAAGGGACGGATGGACAGCGAGCGTACATAGCTGAGCGCGGTCGCAATCTCGTCGGGCAGGGCCAGGCGCAGGAAGTCCGTCTCCTTATCGGAGCCCATATTCTGGAAGGGAAGCACCGCGACGGTTGTCGGAGCGGCAGTGCCACCGGCAGGTACAGCGCGCCGCCTCGATTGCCAGAAGAAGATGGCCCCCGCGATGACCGTAAGAACGGCTGCCCCGACAAAGATCGTGCTGTAGGGGAGCTTTCGCGCAGGCGCAGGCGCCCCCGCAACCGAATCGACCTTACTGGCGCTGCGCGAGCCCGAACTCTTCGAATCGGCGGACGCGCTCGATTGCAACACGCTGCTCACCACCGAGGATGGAATTCTTCCGCTGTCGGTGTCGCGCTTCAGCCTTTTGAGATCGGCGCGCAGATCAGAAGCATGCTGGTAGCGCAGCTCGCGGTCTTTTTCCAGCGCCTTGCGGATGGTAGCGTCCAGCCCTGCAGAAACTTCCGGGTTCACCTGCGAAGCCGGCGGAGGTTCGTCGCGCAGGATCGCGCTGCAAATCTCGCCCGAGCTCGACCCATCGAACGGCATCCTGCCCGTGGCCATCTCGTAGAGCACAGCGCCAAATGAAAACAGGTCGGTCCGCGAGTCAATGTCCTTGGCACGCACCTGCTCAGGCGACATGTAGGCGACGGTGCCGAGCATCGCGCCGGGACTGGTGAGATGTTGCGGCTCCGACTCGGCGATGCGTGTTTCTGCTTCAGCGCCGCCCAGTGCGACCTTCGTCGTAACCTTCGCCAGTCCAAAGTCGAGAACCTTGGCGTGACCGCGCCGTGTGACAAAGATGTTCGCCGGCTTGATGTCGCGATGGATGATGCCTTCACCGTGAGCGGCGTCCAGCGCATCGGCAATCTCGGTCGCCAGATCGAGAAGCAGATCGGATTCCATGGGCCTGCCGCCGATCTGATGCTTCAGGGTCACGCCATCGAGAAACTCCATGGCGATGAAGGAGCGTCCCTCGTGATTGCCGATCTCGTAAATCGTGCAGATGTTGGGGTGGTTCAGCGCCGAAGCTGCGCGCGCCTCGCGGCGAAAGCGTTCCAGGGCTTGCGCGTCCTGTGCGACCTCGTCAGGCAAGAACTTGAGCGCGACGAAGCGGCCGAGATCGGTATCTTCGGCTTTGAACACCACGCCCATCCCGCCGCCGCCGAGCTTACTGACGATGCGGTAGTGCGAGATCGTAGTTCCGATCATGTTATGTAGACGAAAGCCCGATGATAGGGCGAGACGGAGAGACAGTCAACGAAGGGTGAAAACCCGGCAGTACTTCACTTTTTCAAACTGACCCGCAGGTGCCCTATTCACGCGGGTGCTCAAGCCGGTTTTGCCTGGGTGGGGCTTTTCGGCGGGTGGCCCACCCTCTCGCCTAAGGGCGGAAGGATGGGGCACCCGAGTGTTCAGGATTCCGGTTTGAAAGGATGGACCATCCGCCATGCTGTTATGGTCAAAGTTCTCGCAGCCAACCAACAGCGACTGCGGATTCCATCTTCCGAGGCGAGTTAGAAAGCGGCTATGCCGTTGGCGCCAGCGGCTGCTGGCACACCTTGGATTTCCGCAGGCTGATCCAGCGTGCCGTCGCTGTTGATCGGAAACACGCCGATGGCGCCCACGGTTGCATTCAGCGTGAACAGGAATTCTCCATCGCTGCTCACGGCAATATCGAGGTTGACGCTCCCCGGAGGATTGCTGCCGACCACAGTGTTGCCGATCGGCGTCAAGCTGCCGTCCGTACCGATAGCAAATCCCGAGATGTTCGAGCTGCCGGCATTGGACACATAGACGACCCTGCCGTTGGGAGCAATGGCATTCCAACAATTGGCGGCGCCCAGCGTTGGCAGGCTTTGCGTGACGGCGATCAGGGTGCCGTTGGCTTGCACCGCATACGACGAGACCGTCGACGCGTTCACGCCGCCGGCAGGCCCGGTCTCCGAAACAATCAGTTTGCCATCAGGAGCGAACCTTCCTGAGAATGCCCCCGGCGCAGGACTGGCATTCACGACGACCGCTCCCGGCGCGCCGTTTGCCTGAAGGGGAAAGATGTCAATGTTGTTGGCCAACCGTTCGACCACCGCAAGAAAGCGACCGTCGGGACTGACACTGATCGACGCACCTCCCGTAGCATTGGCGCTCAGGAATTGCGTGGAATTGTCGATTTCGCGCAGGTGCCCGTTGCCGTCGAGCCGGAAAGCTGCAACGCTACCCGCACCGCCCTGGTTCAGCACGTAAACAACATTCTGGTATTGCGCCGCAGTCACCGGATTGCTGCCGCCCGTCGGCTCACGATCGGCGAGTTGGAGCCGGCCGTTGCGCACGCGAAAGACGCTAAGATCTCCACTGCCGGCATTGACGGCGAAGAGCAATGAATGGTCGGCGTTGAAGGTAAGCGAGCCTTGCGACTCCAGCGGATCATTAACGCCCCCGCTGCCGCGCCCCCCGGTGTTGTAGCGAGCGCCCTCGGAAAATTGTCCATCTCCGTTGCGGACGAAGCTGAGCACCTGATTGTTGTCAGCGTTGTTGGTCATCGCGAATACGGCTTCCGGCTGGCGGCCGGGCTCGGCGGCATGCATCGCCGGTGTTAAGACGGCGGCCCCCAGCATGAACGCCAGGATCCCACGAACACTGCTTTTCATGACTTCACCTTCTGTACTGAAATTGTGCGCACTGATGCGAGGGTTTGACGCCCACTCCAGCCGCACCCAACGATGGGAGCCGTCAGCCGGCAAAAGGTTACTGAGGATGGAAAGATTTCACGAAATAGAAACTTATCTTCGAAAAAGCGGGTGGGCCCAGCCTTTCGTACCTTGATGACCGCTTAAATTAATCTCGGGTGCCCCATTCAACGACCTCTTTTGTCGTTGAGTGGGGGTTTTCATTACCACAACCAGGATTTCGAAGGGTTCAAACAAAAAGACCCGCTCAACCACCCAACAAATCCAACACCGGGACTTGCCGGGACCCAGGATTCAGCAGGAAGATCGAGCCAAAATATCGCAATTTTATTCATCTTCCAGAGTTAATGCTTTATAAGTATATGAAATTAAATAGTTTATATTGTGCATACAATGTATGTAATACTGCAAAACTTTGCATTGCATATTTAGACCTCTCCTGAGACAATCCTGCCGCCAGAGTTCCTGCTGTTCAACTCTCGCGGATCGTTCCCCGCGATCAATCAACTAAAGCAGTTCCGGAGAAACCGAGATGAAACGTTTTCGCTGCTTAGTCGTTGCTGCATGGTCTCTATCTCTCGCGTTGATTTCGTTGCCCGCGAGCGCGCAGAGGGCAATCACGAACCCGGCCGCGGTGCGCCGGTTAGAAACCTCCGCACATAATCCTCCCCTGCCAACCGGCTTCCCGCTCCGGTTCGACACAGGGAACAGGCTCGCAACCGGGGGAACCAGTCCACATGGCGTCGCCACCGGTGACTTCAATCGCGACGGAAAGCAAGACATCGTCGTGGTCAATCAAGATCAGGACAACGTGGCTGTGCTTCTCGGCAATGGGGATGGGACGTTCGCTGCGCCGGTCACCTACAGTCTGCCGGCGGGCGTACCTATGCAAGTGGCAGTCGCGGATTTCAACGGGGATGGTAATCCTGACATTGCTGTCGTCACGGGGCAGGTCAATGGGTTTACGAGTAATGTTTTTGTTCTGCTGGGAAACGGTGACGGCACTTTCAGTACTGCCATTACGACCGCTCCCGGAGTGAATGGGTTGACGATCCACGCCGCCGACGTGAATGGCGATGGGAAGCAGGATGTCGTAATCGGCGGCGCCGATAATGCCGCTGTTCTGTACGGTAAAGGGGATGGCACCTTCCAAACTCCAGTGGTACTCCGATCGGTGGGCCCACTGGTGGACGCAGCGGTAGGCGATGTCAACGGCGACGGCCGGCTGGACCTGGTATGCGCTATCTCCTCACCCGCGTCAGGCATTGCCGTCTTTCTTCAGAATGCGGACGGAAGCTTTTCGCACGGACAAATACTGCCACTTGCGACGCCATTGACCACCTCTGGAATCTCTTTGGGAGATTTCAACCATGACGGCAAACTAGATGCTCTCCTGGTTACGCTTTACCCGATCGGTGGCAATAGCTTCACGTTTCTTGGCAACGGGGACGGTACCTTTCAAAGCCCGTTGAGCGGTTTTGCCGGGGAATCACCGCGCTACGCCGCGATTGCCGACTTCAATCGCGATGGCGTGCCTGACGCTGCATTCGCCAATTTCACCAATCAGAATTATGAGCCGAATCTATACATCCTCAGCGGTCTTGGGGATGGCACCTTTACGTTTCTGAACTCCGAATTTCAATACACCAGTGGGAATACGATCGGAGTTGCGGTGGCTGACTTCAACAACGACGGGTGGCCTGACGTCGTGACGGTCGACCAGACTGGCAGTACAGTCACGGTGTTTCTGAACCTGATCCCGGCCATGCAGGGGCCGCAGCGGTTCGTACCCATTGCGCCCTGCCGCTTGATTGATACACGGAGCGGGCTCGGCGGCATCCTGGGGCCGGTCGGAGGTCCTGTGATCTTCGAATGGGGCTTCTCCGGAAGCGGCACGTGTGGCCCGACTCTCGCGCCAAACGCCTCGGCGTACTCTATGAACTTCACCGTTCTTCCGTTAGAGCCGTTTCCATACCTGGAAGTGTGGCAACAGGGCGGTCCATTGTCGGACGTGTCGATTTTGAATTCTCCGGATGGGCGCGCCCGGGCGAACGCGCTGGTGGTTCCGGCGGGCAACAATGGGGGACTCGACATTTACTTCCCACACAGCAGCACGAACCTGCTGATCGACGTTAATGGCTACTTCGTTCCTGCATCGCAGTCGTCTCTCGCTTTTTATCCGGTCACGCCGTGTCGGGTGTTTGACACGCGCAATGCGAATGGTCCCCTGGGCGGTCCGAACCTTTATCCTGGCCAGGTGCGCGATTTCCCGGTGCTCGACAGTAACTGCAACATTCCGAGCGATGCCCAAGCCTACTCGATGAACTTCACCGCCGTTCCTTACGAAGGCCAAGACCTCAGCTACCTGACGGTTTGGGCGAAGGGATTCGCGCAGCCCGGCGTGTCGACGCTTAACAATCCGGCGGCAACGATTGTCGCCAACGGCGCGGTCGTGCAGGCCGGCACAGACGGACAGATTTCTGTCTATGCCAGCGACAACACGCAATTGGTCGGCGATATCAACGGCTACTTCGCTCCAGCACAACCGGGGGGCCTGTCACTATACGCACTGCAACCGTGCCGTGCCTTCGACACACGCCAGCAGAACGGGGCATTCGAGGGGGAGCTAACGGTGAACATCGCTGCAAGTCCGTGTGCGCCATCCATCAGCGCGCAGGCCTATGCGATGAATGCAACGGTGGTCCCCGACTCCATGCTGAACTACCTGACGCTATGGCCGGACGGACAAGGCCGGCCGACCGTATCGACACTGAATGCGGTGGACGGACAGATCACTTCGAACATGGCGATTGTGGGCACAACGAACGGCGAGATCGACGCGTACGCTTCAGGATTGACGAATTTGATCCTGGATTTGTACGGCTATTTCGCGCCATAACAAACGGTGGAAACTTACGCAGGGTGGCGTCGGGCGAAGCGCCAAATCGCCAGCAGCAGGATTGCGCCGAGCAGCGAGAGGATGAACCCTGGAGCCTGGCCGCGATGCCACCACCCAAACTGTCGTCCAACCAGGGCTCCGAGGAGCGCCCCGCCGACGCCAATCAGCGTGGTACCAACGAAACTTTTGGGCGCTGTGCCGGGCAGAAGAAACTCGGCGCATAGGCCAACGATCCAGCCAATCAAGAGCACGATCAGGATGTAAGCAATATCGTTCATGAGCGGTTGATTGTTGAAAATCATATTCCGGCGTGGCAGCGAAATCGACAGCTACTTTAAAGAAGGAACAGATCGTCGGCAAGGCGAGCCGTCTTCCGCAGAATCGCAGGTCCGTCTGGGTTCGCCGGTGAGGCGCGCCGGGTTTTCCTCATAATCCACACAAATCCACATTGCTGCACCATTAATAGGCGTTGAATGAGGTGTGTGAGGGGGCTATCGTCCGGAAAGATTCGGCGTCGGAATTGGTGCAGAATGTGCACCATCCAAGGAGCGACAAGGGGCCGGATAGCGGCTAAGGGTTACTAGGCTGATTCCGGATCTGGATGGTAAAATAACAATATATTGTATTGGACTATTGACATCCACAAGATATCGGGCGTATTTTCGCTCTCACCATCTAGTCCTTGAGGTAGTGATTTTAGGCTCCCTCCCCCGTAGCGGCCGTCGCGGACAGAGGTGATCCGGGGCGGCGAAAGCATCCCGGTCAGAGGTGATTCGGGACGGCGAATGAGCAGCAAACCGGGCGTCCGAGCGAACTGGATTCCCGGTGACGGCCCTGGCAGCGGAAAGTATTCTCCTTCGGTTCCGGCACGCGGCAGTAGCGAAGCAGCTTGACCAAGGCAGTACGAACGACAGGCCCCGCTCCATCGCGTTGCGTTGGGGTATTGACCGACGAAGTCATCGCCTAGACGATGACAACTGCGGTCCTCCTCGATCGCCGGCTCTTGCGGCTGTTGAGGGACGTAGCTCCTTTCCAAGTCCGATCAACCCGTCGCGGCCACCCCGCGCCGGAATACTTTGCGGTGACATTTACCCGGGGGCTTCTTCTCTGCGAGCAATACGCCAGCGAGAGAAGAGGCCCCCGACATCGTCTGCGGAAGAAAAGCTACTAGCGACTAGCAACGAGCAACTAGCAATAACGGAAGCACCAGCACTCATAACGTACTCATAACTCCCCAGGAGCGACACATGGCCGACACGACCACCAGCACCACGACCACCACGAGCGCCGCCGTCACCAAGACTACGAAGAAGGCGCCCGGCCTGACCTTCAAGCGCCACTTCACAACAGCCGGAGTCTCGCCTTACGACGAGCTCGAGTGGGAGCTGCGCACCGCCTCCATCACCGACTCGCAGGGCGGCATCATCTTCGAGCAGAAAGATGTCGAGGTGCCCAAGGACTGGTCGATGACGGCGACCAACATTGTCGCCAGCAAGTATCTGCACGGGCCGCTGGGCACGCCCGAGCGTGAGTCCGGTGTCCGCGCGCTTGTCTCCCGCGTCGCCGAGACGATTCGCGACTGGGGCATGAAGGGCGGCTACTTCCGCACTGCCGATGACGCTGCCATCTTCCACGACGAGCTCGCGCACCTGCTGCTGCAGCAGAAGGCTGCGTTCAACTCGCCCGTATGGTTCAACGTCGGCTGCGATCGCATCGAGCCCAACTCCGACG
The DNA here is from genome assembly GCA_963834135.1 of uncultured Acidobacteriaceae bacterium. GTDB lineage: Bacteria > Acidobacteriota > Terriglobia > Terriglobales > Acidobacteriaceae > Bog-257. The sequence continues at coordinate 197,213 of CAWIAN010000005.1, forward strand.
CGCAGAACTGGCACTGGAATCCTCAAGCCCAGCGCGTCGAGTACGGCGTCACCGGCTACAAGACGCCGCAGTGCTCGGCCTGCTTCATCAACTCGGTACACGATTCGCTCGACTCGATCCTGACGCTGGCCAAGACCGAAGGCATGCTCTTCAAGTGGGGCTCGGGCACCGGCACCAACCTGTCGCCGCTGCGCTCCTCCACCGAGTCGCTCTCCGGAGGCGGCACCGCTTCCGGTCCGCTCAGCTTCATGAAGGGCTTCGACGCCTTTGCCGGCGTCATCAAGTCGGGAGGCAAGACGCGCCGCGCCGCCAAGATGGTCATCCTCAACATCGACCATCCCGACATCCACGAGTTCATCGAGTGCAAGCAGAAGGAAGAAGCCAAGGCCTGGGCGCTGGTGCGCGAAGGCTACGACGGCAGCGGTCCCGACTCTGACGCGTATTCGTCCATCTTCTTCCAGAACGCCAACAACTCCGTGCGCGTGACCGACGACTTCATGTACGCGGTGCTGCGCGACAGCGAGTTCCAGACGCACGCCGTCAAAGACGGCCGTCCCATCCAGACCTTCAAGGCCAAGGATCTGCTCACCAAGATCTCCGAAGCCACCTGGCATTGCGGCGATCCCGGCATGCAGTACGACACCACGGTCAATCGCTGGCATACCTCGAAGAACACGGCTCGCATCAACGCTTCCAATCCGTGCAGCGAGTACATGTTCCTCGACGACTCGGCCTGCAACCTGGCCAGCCTGAACCTGCTGAAGTTCGCGCCCAACGGCACGTTCGACGTGGAGGCTTACCGTCACGCCTGCGCCGTCGTCATCACCGCGCAGGAGATCCTGGTTGACAACAGCGGCTACCCGACCGAAGCCATCGGGAAGAACTCGCACGACTATCGTCCGCTAGGACTCGGATACGCCAACCTGGGAGCGCTGCTCATGGCTTCGGGCCTGCCCTATGATTCCGACGCCGGACGCGACTACGCGGCCTGCGTGACCGCCATCATGTGCGGCGAAGCGTATCTGCAGTCGTCGAAGATCGCCGAGTTGTGCCAGCCGCTGGCGCCAGCGACAGACACGGTGATACGCGAACTCGGAGAAGATTCGGCCGGAGAAGGCTCGGGTAGAGAAGGATCGGGTGGGGAAGGATCGGGTAGAGCTGGCCTTCAGGCCAGCGTCCAGGCAGATTTTTCCAATTCTGGAGCCGGGCTTAAGCCCGGCGATACAAATGGGGAGGGCCTTGACGCGACCCTGAAGGGTCGCTCTACCGGTGACGCGGCACGGAGCCACTCGCGCGGCGGTGCGTGCCCCGGCTGGTACATCAACCGCGAGCCCTTCCTCGACGTCATCCGCATGCACCGCGCATCGGTGAACAACATCAACCGCACCAACGTTCCCGCGGCACTCTACGAGGCCAGCAAGGACGCCTGGGACGAAGCGTTGAAGCACGGCGAGAAGCATGGCTATCGCAACGCTCAGGTGACGGTGCTGGCGCCGACGGGCACCATCGGCTTCATGATGGACTGCGACACCACCGGCATCGAGCCCGACCTGGCGCTGGTGAAGTACAAGAAGCTGGTGGGCGGAGGCATGATCAAGATCGTGAACAACACCGTGCCCACCGCGCTCTTCAAGCTGGGTTATACCTCCGACCAGACCAACGCCATCGTCAGCTACATCGACGCGACCGGCACCATCGAAGGCGCGCCCGCCATCAAGGACGAGCACCTGCCCGTCTTCGACTGCTCCTTCAAGCCCACCAAGGGCACGCGCACGATTCACTACCTGGGACACCTGCGCATGATGTCGGCGGCGCAGCCCTTCATCTCCGGCGCCATCTCCAAGACCATCAACATGCCGGAGAACGCGACGGTCGAGGAGATCAGCGAGGCCTACATCCAGGCCTGGAAGCTGGGCCTGAAGGCCGTAGCCATCTATCGCGATGGATCGAAGAAGGCGCAGCCGCTAAGCTCCATGGGCTCGGCCACCGCCAAGAGCGACAAAAACTCGTCGGGTGCCCCATTCAACACGTCTGGGGTTGACGCGTTGAGTGGGAAACAGGAACCCATCGACGAGACTTCAGCTCCTCCGCGGGCTGTGCGTCATCGTTTATCCGAGGAGCGGCTGTCGATCACCCACAAGTTCGCCGTGGGCGGGCACGAGGGCTACCTCACGGTGGGACTCTACAAGGATGGCGCGCCGGGTGAGTTGTTCATCACCATGGCCAAGGAAGGCTCGACGGTCAGCGGCCTGATGGACAGCTTTGCCTGCGCTGTCTCGCTGGCCCTGCAGCACGGGGTGCCGTTGAAGCTGATGTGCGAGAAGTTCGCGCACACCCGTTTCGAGCCCTCGGGCTGGAGCGGCAACCAGGACATCGGCTACGCCAAGTCGATCATGGACTACATCTTCCGCTGGCTGCAGCTGCGCTTCCTGACGGGCCAGCAGCAGGCGCTCTTCGACGGCCTGCGTCCGAAGTACGTGAACGCTCCGCCACCGGGCACCCCGGAAGACACAGGCCAGAAGTCGTTCGGAGATTTCACGGAGCCGGCGCCGGGTGCCTCTTCTTCCTCGGTTGTCATCCCGAGCGGAGCCGGTGCAACCGCACCGGCGGAGTCGAGGGACCTCTATGCCGGCAAGGCGGTTCACGCGAGCGATGCCCTGAAGGACCTGATCGACCTCGGCGACTCGCCCAGCTGCCACGTCTGCGGCGCGATCATGACCAGGAACGGCAGCTGCTACCGGTGTATGAGTTGCGGAAGCACGAGTGGGTGTTCGTAAGGCCGGGTGCCGGGTGCCCCGTTCAAGCGAAGCTTGAGCGGGTCTTTTCCTTCGAACCACGAACATCCTGGTTGTGGTGATGAAAACCCCACTCAACGACAAAGAGGTCGTTGAATGGGGCACCCGTGGTCTTTTCGATTAAACCAACTGAGGTCTTTTTGTCTGAACTCTTCAAACAATCCTGGTTGTCGTGATGAAAACCCCCCACTCAACGACAAAAGAAGTCGTTGAATGGGGCACCCCCTGGTCTTTTCGATTGAACCACCCGAGGCTTTTTCGTCTGAACCCTTGAACATCCTGGTTGTGGTGATGAAAACCCCCCACTCAACGACAAAAGAGGTCGTTGAATGGGGCACCCGCACCCGTGGTCTTTTCGATTAAACCAACTGGGGTCTTTTTGTCTGAACTCTTCAAACAATCCTGGTTGTGGTGATGAAAACCCCCCACTCAACGACAAAAGAGGTCGTTGAATGGGGCACCCCGAGAATCTCGAGTTGGACACTCTTCTCCCGTCACCCTTCAACCAAGTCTTTCAGAGTGATTCCCATGCGTTCACGTTTCCGTGACGTCCACGGGGATTCGATCTCGACGATGCCTTCCTCTCCGGTGGCGTAGTTTCGAAAACTAGTCCACCGCCAGTCTTCTGGCTTCTCGACCAATCCTCGCTTTACCGGATTACGGTGCATATAACGCAGCTTCTCGATCTTCTTTTTTCCCGTGCGCACGTTGAAGTCGTAATAGCGTTCCTGCCAGAAGTGCTCGCCTCTATGCACCACCCTGCGAGCTACCGATTGCTTGACGGCCTTCAGGACGGTCGCGACGGTTGCGCGATCGGGTTCGCTGATCAGCAGGTGAACGTGTTCCGGCATGACGACATACCCAAAGACTCCGAACCCGTACTTGATCCGAGCCTCTTCCAGTGCGGATTCGAACAGCCCATGAGCATGGTAGACATCGAACAACGGTTGCCGGTGATAGCAGCTGAAGGTTAGGAAGTGGAGGTCGCCGGTATCTTGGTAGCGCTTTAGACCCCAAGGCATGGAATTAGACTACAAAACGAAACCAAAATGCGCCGTGATGTAGACCACATCGTTAGGTTCGAGGTCAACGTTGGAAAGACCCGTTGAGAAGACCCGCTCAAGCTTCGCTTGAACGGGGCACCCAGCTTGAACGGGGCACCCAGTACCCAACACCCAGCACCCAGCTTCCTCCAACTAATGTCGTATTGCCCCGACCCCGCTTCAGCCGCGAAACTATCTAGTGCGGCTGAAGATTCTCTTCTGGAACATCAATAAGAACGCGATTCCCGGCTTCGTTGGCCACCTGGTGCGCGAGGCCGATGCCAACCTGCTTATCCTGGCCGAGTGCCGCATCCCGAACGCCGAGCTGCTGGTGGCGCTCAACGCCGAGCGCTCCGACTGGCAGTACGCCTGGGGCAACTGCGGCCGCCTCGCCTTCTTTGTCCGTCAGCCCACGTTATCCCAGGAGAAGAGCGACGGTGGGGCAGCCATGGAGCTGACGCCGCTGATCGAGAGCCGGCGCGTCTCCATCCGCCGCCTCCGCGTGGAGGGCCATGAGCCGCTGCTGATCGCCGCCGCCCATCTGCCGGCGAAGCTTGGCTACTCCGACGACAGCCAGGTGCTGGAATCGGCGCACCTGGCGCGTCTGATCGCCGACGCCGAAGCCGCCGAGGGACATCAGCGCACCCTGCTGGTGGGCGACCTCAACATGAATCCCTTCGAGCCCGGCATGGTGGGCGCGCGCGGCGGACTGAACGGCGTCATGAGCCGGCACATCGCTCGCCGCGGCTCGCGCACGGTGCAGCGCGAGAAGTATCCCTTCTTCTATAACCCCATGTGGAACCATCTCGGCGACCGCGCCGAAACCGGCGGAACGTTTTATTACGAGAACAGCGAGCCCGTCTGCTACTTCTGGAATATGTTCGACCAGGTGCTGCTGCGTCCCGATCTGCTGAACGATTTCGAGCCTGAACACGTGCGGATTTTGCGCCAGGTGCGCGGGATGTCGCTGCTGCAGCAGGGAAGACCCGACAAGGAGATGACGTCGGACCACCTGCCGATTGCGCTGGAATTGAAGCTGGAAGGAAGGAAGAATGTCTGAAGATCTATGGCCTGCCAATATTGCCGAGTCGAAGCTGCTGAGCCCGGTGGCGATCATCAAGCAACAGGCTGCACTGCTGGGCGAGAAGACGAAACAGCTGGTGCGTGGCGAAGTCGAGACTACAGCGACGGGTAGTCTGCTGGTGCATCATTTCTCGATTGTCGCGCCGACGATGAACTATCGCTATGAATTATTCAGCGTGCAGCACAATGTAAACTTCTATCCCCTGGTAATTAAATTTATTGATAGTACAGAGCAGGTACTCAGCGAAGTAGATTTTAAGGCTCGCGCTGAAGCGTAATTTTCTCCGACCCGCATACTCTGAACGTAGTCCACTCTATCCTGGCGCAGGCCAGGTCGTAGACCGGCTTACTGCTCCGGCAGCAACGATCTTCCTTCAATGTCCCACGACAGATGGTGTACGCCGCTGGTAGTGGCCAGTACGGCCGAGCGCGCGGGTGCAAACGCCAGTCCGACGAGATTATGTCCCGAGACTACCAGGGACGCCTTGCGGTCCTGCGTGATGCGCACGATGCCGCGGCGTCCGCCGAGCGAGGCCGCGACATACAGATTGTCGTCGACGTCGATGGCGATTCCTTGCGGGCGGCCCAGTCCGCGATAGAAGACGCTGACTTCGCCGTGGGGATCGATCTGGTGAACGGCGTCGAAGCTGGAGGTCGTCGGCCCGGTCACGTAAAGGTTGCCGTTGCGTCCGAAGGCCAGGTGATAGGCCGCGACGCTGGGCTCCAGCATGGCGAAGACGAAGATCTGCCGGTCGCGCCCGATTTTGAAGATGGTTCCGCTGCGGTCGCCGACGTAAAGAAAACCTTCGCGGTCGAAGGCCAGGCCGGTGGCAACGCCCATGCCTTCGGCGTACGAGGTCATGGTGCCGTTCTGCGCCACGCGGTAGACCGTGCCGTCGTAGCGTGATGAGACATACAAGCTGCCCGAGCGATCGAACGCCAATCCGGTTGGGTTCATCATCTCGTGGACGAAGGGCTTGATGGCGTAGTCGGCGTCGATGCGGTAGATGGCGATGGGAACCTTCTGCCCGCGTGGGCCGGAGAAGGTGACGTAGATGTTGCCCTCGGAGTCGATCGCCGGACTGGTGACCGGATGCAGGTTCTCGGCGACGGGCGCGGCGATGCGCACTTCTCCGGGATTGCTGCGCGAGCCGTTGGTGGCGACGACGACCTGGCCGGAAGCGGCTCCGTCGGGCACGCGGGCGACGATGAACTGGTCGGAGCTGATGACGACCGCGCCATCGACCTCGCCGAAGCTGACGCGCGGCCGGCGCAGATCGCGCGGGCCGAGGCCGCTGCCGGTGATGCGGATCTCGCCGCCGGGCATGGCGCACACGGGATCAATCGCCTCGATGTGAGGCTGGCCGTTGACGTTTTTTGTGCCCGTCTTGCGTTCGGTCATCGCGTCACGCAGTGGTCTAGCGGAGAACTCCGAAGTGCAGCAGCAGCTGCAAAACGATTAAGCCGTAAACGCCGGCGCCCAGATCGTCGACCACGATGCCGGTGCCTTCCGGCAATTTTTCCAGAGCGCGAACCGGCGGCGGCTTCAGAATGTCGAATACACGGAAGAGTATAAAGCCCGCAAGCAGCGCTGGCCACACGATGGGACACGCAATCAGCGTGACCAGTTGCCCGGCAACCTCGTCGATCACCACATGCGACGGATCTTTTCTGCCGCAACCGCGCGCTTCGAGCGTCGATGCCGGAATTCCGATGGCCACGACGACGACGATCAGCACCAGAATAACGGGAATTCGTGCCGAGGGCGAAAGATGCGAAGCCAGCAGCCACCACAGCAGTGCAGTCGCCAGCGCTCCCCAGGTGCCCGGACCAGGCCGCAGCCGCCCCGCACCGAAGAACGTCGCCACCAGCGTTGCCCATCGAGGAGCGGTGGAACTCGGTACTGCCGATTCAGTTTGACTTTTTGTCATCGTAGTCGGAGGAGCTGAAATCTTCGGACTCGGGATCGTTCAGCGGCGAAGAGATGACATAACCTCCGCTGGCCCATTTGCCCAGATCGATCACACGACAGCGGTCACCGCAAAACGGAAACTCGGGATCGGTCTTCAACACGATCTTGCGGCAGGTAGGGCAACGCAGGCTGATGGACTTCTTCTTCATAAAAAACAGTTGTCAGTTGTCGGTTGTCGGTTGTCAGTTGTCAGTTGTCAGCAAGACTCGATGTCCAGCGGTTTTGAAAGGGCACGGCTTCAACCGTGCCGCACTAATTGAAAATCCCCAGGTACGCCAAAAGCAGGCGAACCTAGGGCACCCGGCTAAAGTCGTGCACCTTCAACCGACAACTGACAACGGACAACCGACAACTGTCTTACACCAACCTTGCCACCACATCGTACTCATGCGCTTCGGTGATCTCGCAGCGATAGAACTCGCCTTCGCGAACATTTTCGTGATCGCCAAAGTCATTCACATATACGATGCCGTCAATCTCAGGCGCGTGCATCGCGGTTCGGCCCTGCCAAAGCAGATCGGTTTCTTCGGAGGGACCTTCCAGCAGCACATCGAATTGCCGGCCGATCAGTGAGCGTTTCTTCCTGCGGCTGATCTGCTTTTGGATCGACATCAGCTTTTTCCGCCGCCGCTCGATCTCACGCGCCGGAACTTTGTCCCCCAACTCGAACGCCTTCGCGCCTTCCTCGTCGGAGTAGCCGAAGACCCCGAGCCAATCGAATTGCGCGTCGCGAACAAACTGGCAGAGCTGCTCGAAATCCTGCTCGGTTTCTCCGGGGAAGCCGACGATGAACGAAGTGCGCAACGTAAGCTCCGGAATCACGCGTCGCATCTTCTCGATCGAACGCAGGAAAATCTCTGCACCGGCTCCGCGCTTCATACGCTTCAGAACGTCTGGCGCGGCGTGCTGCAGCGGCACATCGATGTACGAGCAGATCTTCTCGTGCGCCGCGATGGTCTCCAGCAGCTTACCGGTAATCTTGTTGGGATAGGCGTAGAGAAAGCGCACCCAGCGCAGTTCTTCGATCTGAGCGAGTTGCTCCAGCAGCAAAGCCAGTCCGTCTTTCAGGCCGAGATCTTCGCCGTAGCAGGTTGTGTCCTGCCCGATCAGGGTAAGTTCGCGCACGCCCTGCTGCGCCAGGCGCTGCGCCTCGGCGATGACGGATTCGAAGCGGCGCGAGCGGAACTTGCCGCGCAACTGCGGGATGATGCAGAAGCCGCAGGGATGATCGCAGCCTTCGGCGATCTTGATGTAGGCCGACGATTTCGGTGTGGCCAGCAAGCGTGGCGTGTTTTCGTCGTAGAGGTAGTTTGGCAGATCGGCGACAGCGCCGTCCCAGCCATCTTTTGCGAAGCGCCCGGCAGCCTCGCGGGCATTGCCCTCGGGGCGCGAGTTCAGGATGACGAATGGCGAGCCCAGGTTAGCGTCCGAAAGCGGGCCGCGAAGCTGGGGCACCAGGCCTGCGGCATTCAGAATTTCTTCCAACTCACCGGTGCCGACGACGGCATCAACTTCCGGAATGTTTTTCTGAATCTCGTTGCGGTAGCGCTCGACCAGGCAGCCTGCGACGATGAGCTTCTGCGCGCGGCCGGCAAGCTTGTGCTGCGCCATCTCCAGAATGGTGTCGACGGACTCCTGTTTGGCGGTGTCGATGAACGAGCAGGTGTTGACGACGATGATGTCGGCATCTTCGGCGCGCGGCGTGATCTGGGCTCCGCCCTGCGCGAGCAAGCCCATCATGACCTCGCTGTCGACCAGGTTCTTGGGACAGCCGAGGCTGACAAATCCAATTTTCTTCGGAGCGGGAGCGTTGGTAGCTTGAGGCGCCTCAGGAGCGTCCAAGACCCCTACAGAATCGTGTTTCGGCGGCATGGAATCTTCTCATTTTAACACCATGGCGCAGCCGTCAGGCGTTTGGGCACATGGCCTTCAAGGGGCGGGCTTTGTCGATTCGTCTACCCGAGGGTGCCGCCGGCTGAAGCCGGCTCGGGACCTCTTACTTGGCCTCGAATCCCAGCGCTTCCGCGCTGGGCTGGAAAAGCTTGAGGCGGGGTTCGTGCCTCGGCAAGAGGGCCGACCCAAGCTGGTTTCAGCCGGCAGCAGACGTTGCGGTGAGTGCGGGCCACGGTTAGGAAGGTTTTATAGCCCAGCGCGGAAGCGCTGCGGTTACGGTCCGACGCGTCCGGCGCGAGCCGGCTTCAGCCGGCGGCACATTAGCTTTGAAGGGGCACGGCTTCAGCCGTGCCGTAAGTCCGCTCAATGGTGACGCAAGCGAGGCGGCCTTCAGGCCGACGAGCCTCCCTCGACCTTCTTCGCGAAGATGTTATATTGGAAGTCGGTCGGGCGCTGGTCCCGCGCAACGCAATCTTGTGAATCCCGCCAGGTCCGGAAGGAAGCAACGGTAGCAGGCTAGTGCGTGTGCAGCGGTCAACTGGCGCCTGACTTTTTTAGCTATCGGCTATCGGCCGTCGGCTATCAGCCAAACCAGCGACCCCCGCACACTTTCACCAATGCTAGTTTCTGTACCGCCATTCCGCCTGCGGGCGTCCCGATCTCGGCCCAGCAAAGCACTAGCCGATAGCTGATAGCTGAGAGCCGACAGCAGGAGGCAGCGCCCAAGCCGCCGACAATAGACATCCCCCTCCAAATCCTGCAAAATGAATGGTCATTCATCTGGAGAATTCTATTGCCTACTGCTCGTCGCGCTAAAATCACCGCTCTCGGTGCCTACGTCCCGCCTCGCGTTTTGACAAATCAAGAACTGGAAAAGATGGTCGACACCACCAACGAGTGGATTCTGGAGCGCACCGGAATCCGCGAGCGTCATCTGGTGGACAAAGGGGTTGCCGCCAGCGATCTTGCCGTTGGAGCCGTGAAGAACCTGCTGGAATCGCACCCCTTCGACCTGCAGGAGGTTGATCTCATCGTCGTGGGTACGGTGACGCCGGACATGATGTATCCCTCGACGGCGTGCCTGGTGCAGCACAAGCTGGGCATCCATCGCACCTGGGGTTATGACGTGTCGGCCGGCTGTTCGGGATTTTTATACGCCTTGAGTTCCGGTATGCAGTTCATCGAATCGGGCCGCTATAAGAAGGTGCTGGTGATCGGCTCGGACGTGAACTCCTCGATGACCGACTTTACCGATCGCGCGGTTTGCATCATCTTTGGCGATGGCGCGGGCGCGGTGCTGCTGGAACCGACAGAAGAAGGCGAAGAGGGAATCATCGACATCGAAGCGCAGGTTGAGGGCATAGGCGGACAGTACCTCAACATGCCCGGCGGCGGCAGCCTGAATCCTGCCACGCACGAAACGGTCGACAAGAAAATGCACTACATCCACCAGGACGGCCAGCAGGTGTTCAAGTACGCCGTGAAAAAGATGGCTGAGATGACTGAGCGGCTGCTGCAAAAGAACGGACTGACCGGACACGATGTGGATTGCTTTATCGCGCACCAGGCGAACCGGCGCATCATCATGGCTACGGCCGATCGGCTGAAGATGCCGCTGGAGAAAGTTATCGTCAACATCGATCGCTACGGCAACACCACGGCAGGGACAATTCCGCTGGCGATGCAGACCGCCGTCAGCGAAGGCAAGCTGAAGAAGGGCGATCGGGTGCTCCTGGCGGCCGTAGGCGCAGGCTTTACCTCCGGAGCCGCGCTGCTGCGCTGGGCGTTTTAAAAGATCATTGAGAAGGCGCGGTAGCCGTTGCGCTTTTATCCAAGCGAGGTGGTCAGGCCGACGAACCATCCGCGCAAGGCCCTTTATCGGTAGATGTCGCGCCCATGGCCGACGCGTAACACCAGGACAACGACCCTATTGTCTTCGATTCGGCAGATCAGCCGATAATCGCCAACGCGATATCTCCAGAATTCTCCGAGGCGTTCCCCTTGGAGCGCCTCTCCTAATACTGCGCGGATTCTCAATCGAGCCAATCCTGTCGCGGAGGAATTTCTGGATGCGAAGGCTGATTTTCTTGTCGAGCTTTTGCAGTTGCCGCAGCGCCGTCTCGGTAAACTCAATCTTCCAGGCCAAGACGCTTTGAGACCTCATTTAAAGAATGCGTTTTTTCTTTCCCCGCACGCACCCGCTCCAGCGCGCGCTCGGCTTCATAAACGTCCTCGATATCTTCGATATGCCTGAGAATCGCTTCGCGAGCGTAGAAGGTTTTGGTTCGCCCGGTCCTCTTAGCCAATCTTTCCAGGCGGTCTTCGATCGATTGTGGGAGCCGGATAGCTAACATTGATCCTCGCTATACAGGTATAGCACCCGCAATCTTCGGGTGGTATCTCGTACTTTTCCGCGTGAAATGCCCTGACCAATCGCTGCCGGGAGTCGTATCATCGCACATGCGCGCAATTCGATATGGGTCTGCTCATCTGCTTCAGTTTCGCTTGTTGCTGCTTCTCCCACTGGCATTAATCAGTACTGCCGTCGCGCAGAAAGCGGCAGCCCCGCACGACCTCGCTCTGATCGGCGCCAAGGTTTATACCTCGCCCACGGCTGCCCCGATCGAGAATGCCGTCATTGTGATTCGCGACGGCAAAATCTCCGAGATTGGTCCGGATGGGCGCGTCAAGATTCCGAAAGGCATTGCGTTTATCGACCTTGGCGGGAAGGTGATTACCGCCGGTTTCTGGAACAGCCATGTGCATTTCACCGAAGCCGTGTGGAACGGCGCCGGCACGTCTCCGGCGGACAAACTCGAATCGCATATGCAGGAGATGCTAACGCGATGGGGTTTTACTACCGTCTTCGACATCGGCTCGAACCCTTACGACACTCTGGCGTTGCGCAAACGAGTGGACGCGGACGAGGTTCCCGGCCCGAAGATCTTCACCACCGCGGGCAATATTCTTCCGGAGAACGGGATCCCGGTGTACGTCCCAAAGGATCTTGCTGGGCAGTTAAAGCAGTTCGAAGCTGCCACTCCGGCCGACGCCGCCAGAATCGCGAAGCAGCAGTTGGCGATGGGCGCCGACGGTATCAAGTTGTTTACCGGCTCGATCATGGGACACGGCAAGATTACGGTCATGCCCGCCAATATCGCTCGCGCCGCGGTGCAGGTGGCGCACGCCGACAGTAAGCCGGTTTTCGCGCATCCCTCCAACCATGCAGGCACTGACAGCGCGCTGGAAGCCGGCGTCGATATCCTGGCGCACACCATCCCCATCGAGGACGGATATACCAAGGACGAGTTGGCCCGTATGAAGGCGCAGCATACCTTGCTGATTCCGACTCTTACACTGTGGGAGGTCGAGCTGGAGAAGGACCACGCCCCGGCCGAGGACGAGCAGGCGTTTGTGCAGCGCGGGGTCAATGAGTTGAAGACCTACTTCGACCAGGGCGGTACCGTTCTATTCGGTACCGACGTCGGATACACCCAGCATTACGACACCACCGAAGAATATGTTCTGATGGCAAAGAGTGGAATGCAGTGGCAAGACATTCTCGGGTCGCTGACCACGAATCCCGCAACATTCTTCAAGGATGGAAGCGGTGAGCTGGTGAAGGGAAGTGACGCCGATCTTGTGGTACTGGGCAGCGATCCGGCGAAGGACGTCCGCAACTTCGCTGACGTGGATTACACATTCCGAGCGGGCAAGGTGATCTATAAAAAATAGCTGCGGCTCCCCGCCGAAGCTCACTTTGCCGGACAGGCTGTCTGGCCTGCGAGTTATGCAATTCCTACCTGCCCTGAATCCTTTTTCCTGTTCTACCGCTCTTCCTAAATAGAGGGAAGAAATGCTTTCCACGTTGAGCATTGAAGAACTGCGAGACGGGAGCGCGCCGCAGGCAAAACTGATCGACGTCCGCTCCGCCGCAGAGTTCGCGATCGGACATATTCCGGGTGCCGTGAACGTGCCGCTGGAGCAGGTCGACACCCGAACCGCCGACATTGGCGAGGGGCCCATTGTCACGATCTGCGAGGCCGGGGCGCGTGCCGCAATTGTCGCCGGCTGGCTGGCCGATAAGCAGCCAGTGTCGGTCCTTTCCGGAGGGACGGCGGCTTGGCGGAAAGCCGGCTTCCCGCTGGTAACCTGTGCGCCTGCACGCTGGAGCCTGGAGCGGCAAGTGCGGTTCAGCGCTGGATTAATCGTGCTGGGCGCCACATTGCTGGCAGCGTTCTTCAGTCCTAAGTGGGTATATATCGCGATGTTCGTGGGCGCGGGGTTGACCTTCGCCGGAGCCACCGATATCTGCGGGATGGCGATGCTGTTGGCCCGCATGCCATGGAATCGTGAGCTAAAAGCGAAAGCGTCAAACATCACACAAGTGAGTGCGCCATGCCGCAGGTAAAAGCAACGCGCGAATTCAAAATGTAAGCATGGACTTCGAAGCGCTGGCGAACGAGAACAAGGATGCTGTCTATCGCCAACTCATCCGCGCCTGCGGAAATCGTGAAGATGCCGAAGACGTGCTGATCGAGGCACTCCTGAGGGCCTATCGCAATCTGGAGCAACTGCGCGACTCGGCGGCATTTCGATCCTGGCTGGCGCAGATTGGACGGCGGGTTTGCTGGCAGCTGAAGCAGAAGGAAGCGCTCCTGCCCATCATGCAGCTTTCGGTGGTGGAAGCAGAGGGAACGGAGTTCGCCTCGCAGGATCAGCCGCCCGACGAGCAGAGCGCGCGGACGCAGATGAAGGAACTGCTGCTGGCGGCGGTGGCGTCGCTGCCGGAGGCGGAGCGGCAGGTTTACCGGTTGCGCGAACTGGAAGACGTTAGCGGCGAGGAGGCCGCGGCAAAGCTGGGGATTTCGCTGGCCGCCATGAAATCCCGCCTTCACCGGGCACGCAGCGGTGTTCGGACATATCTTGATCAGGCTTTGGCGCCGCAAATAACGCGGCAAGCTACTACCTAACTTCACTTACCCAACCACGGGAGGGGCCATGGAAGTCATTGTCGATCATCTGGGAGCTGTGCAGTTTGAAATCAAATGCCGCCAACACTCGATCGTTAGCGATCAGCCGGCGGAGAACAAAGGATATGACGAAGGCATGACGCCACCGGAGCTGCTGCTGGCATCGCTCGGATCGTGCGCCGCCTATTACGCGGTCGACTATCTGGTACGCAACAAGATTGCCCGCGAGGGAGTGAAAACTCGAGTCACGGCCGAGAAAGTAAAGGGGCCGTTCCGTCTGGACAACTTCAAGATCGAAGTCGAGGTTCCGGGCGATCTGACTGCCGAGCAGCTGAAAGGCCTGGAAGACGCGGTGCACCGCTGCCTGATTCACAATACGCTGCTGCACCCGCCGAAGATCGATGTCGCGATTCTCGCTGCCGTGCCGGCCTGACCGTCGCTTGGGATTTGCAGGATACCCCGCTCAAGCTGAGGTTTGGCTTAGCGGGTTCTCCCGGATCGAGGACTAACCTACGAGGGGTCGCTATCCCCTGACCCCTTAACTCTCGACCCCTGACCCCTAACCTTTGTTTTTGATCTTCTCCCGATCCTTCGCGGCTTCCAGCGGTGACGTCGGCTCGGTCATGCGTGCGGGGTCGAGGATCTCCTTGATCTGCTCTTCGGTCAGGTCGCCTTGCGAGCGCGCGATCTCGATAATCGACTTGCCGGTTTTCACCGACTCTTTCGCGATCTCGGCCGCCTTGGCGTAACCGATATACGGATTCAACGCGGTCGCCAGCGAGACCGTGCTCTGCACGTAGTAATCGGTGCGTTGCTGGTTAACGGTGATGCCCTTGATGCAGAAATCGGTGAGCTGCCGCAGCATGTTCGTCATGATCGTGATTGACGTTAAGACGCTGTGCGCCATGGTCGGCATCATCACGTTGAGCTCAAGCTGGCCCGCCTGTACCGCCAGCGCCACCGCGGCGTCGTAGCCTACGACCTGGAACGAAACCATCGCTGCGAGTTCCGGTATCACGGGATTGATCTTGCCCGGCATAATCGACGAACCCGGTTGCAGTGCGGGCAAGTTGATCTCGCCCAGACCGGTGTTCGGGCCGGATGCCAGCAGCCGCAGGTCATTGGAGATGCGAATCACCTCAAGTGCCAGGTTACGCATTGCGGAGCTGGTGCTCGACATCGCGAGGTTGGATTGCATGGCGTAGCGCATATCGTCCACGGCGTGCAGCTTCTCTCCGGAGATGCGCGCGAGCTCGACGACGGCCTTGTGCCGGTAGTCAGGATGAGTATTGATGCCCGTGCCCACGGCCGATCCGCCCAGGCCGATTTCGCGTAGAAGTTCGGACTGCTCTTGCAGCGATCTTCGGGCACGCTTGATCGCGCCGGCGTAGGCCGTGAACTCCTGCCCCAGCCGCATGGGCACTGCGTCCTGCAGGTGCGTGCGACCCGACTTAAGGATGTGGTGAAACTCTCTGCCCTTCTCCTCCAGCGCCGCGACGAACCCGTCGAGCACCGGGTAGAGCTTGTCTAACTCAAGCAGCGCCGCCAGTCGCATCGCTGTCGGGAAAACATCGTTGGTCGACTGGCCGTAGTTGACGTGGTCGTTGGGATGGACGTGCTTGTACTCGCCGCGCGCGCCGCCCAGGAGCTCGGAGGCGCGGTTAGCTATGACTTCGTTGCTGTTCATGTGGAAGCTGACGCCGGCGCCGGCCTGGAAGACGTCGACAGGGAAGTGCTCGTCCCACTTGCCTGCCTGTACCTCTTTGGCGGCGTCGATGATGGCGTTTGCTGTCCTGTCGTCGATCAGGCCGAGCTCGCGATTGGCCACAGCCGCCGCTTCTTTCACCATGGCGATGGCGCGAATAAGCGTACGATGCGCGCGCAAGCCGCTGATGGGATAGTTCTCCACCGCACGCGCGGTTTGAATGCCGTAGTAAACGTGTCCGGGAATTTCCTTGCGGCCGAGAGAATCTTTTTCGACGCGAGTCGCCTGCTTCTTCTCTGTCATAAGCACCTATCCGATTGATGATGGGCCGGGAGGGTAGGGTTCGTCTACTCTTTCATGGCTTGGCGGCTCCGGTGGTTGTGGCTTGATAGCGCAAGGACAGGGAGAACGCCCGCGGCAGAAAAGATCCAGCCGCGAAGGGGCGGCCATGCATTGAGCCCGGGGCGCAAGCCCCGGGTGGGTGTCATGAATGGGACTTCAGCTGCGTTAGCGACGGCAGCACTTCCGCCACCCAGCTCTCAATCGTCATGCGCATTTCGCCGAGATGGCCTGCGAAGAAATGATCGCCGGGAACGAACGCCAACTCCTTCGGATCGGCGGTCTGGGCCACCAACTGCTCCAGCAAAGCGTGCGGGCCGTACTGATCGCGGTCCCCGCTGACGAAGAGCTTCGGCTTATGGCAATCGCGAAGAAATTCGTACGAATACAACCGGCCCTCGGCCTCAACCGGGGTACCGATCGAAATCAGCGCCTGCACATCGGGATCAGGGCAAGCTGCGCGCAGTCCGGTGGCCGAGCCGAAAGAAAATCCCGCGAAGAAGATGGGCAGAGGGAACTCGCGCTTCAGCCAGGCCAGCGCGGAGCGAACGTCCTCGATCTCGCCACGCCCTTCGTCATGCCGTCCCGCGCTCAATCCCGTGCCGCGAAAGTTAAAGCGCAGCACGGGAAATCCAAATGAGTTCAGCGCCTTCATGGCGTGAAAGACGACTTTGTTGTGCATGGTGCCGCCGCCCAGCGGATGCGGATGGCAGACCAGGGCCGCATGGGTAGCGTCGGGTTTGCCGGCATTCAGCAATGCCTCCAGCCGCCCGGCGGGTCCCTCCAGGAAGAACGATCGAATGGCAGTTTGCGAATGGCTCAAGAGAATGTGCTCGTGTGATGAACAGAAATCCTATCGCAGGCGTCTCATCGTTGTCACAGCATCATAAGACGCCGACTTCTTTAAGCCAGTTTTCAACCAGGGAAGGCCACATGGCCACGGGATGCTGCTTGTTTCTCAGGCCAAAAGCGTGGCCGCCCTTGGCAAAGAGGTGGATCTCAGCCGGAACACCTGCCTGGTTAAGGGCTCGTGCATATAGCGTGCTGTTGCATATCTCGTCGACGGGATCGTCCCACGCTTGCAGCAGGAAGGTCGGCGGCGTTCGCTTCGTGACGTGTATTCCGGGATCGAGCGTGCCCTTACGACACAGATGTCCGGGATAAAGCGCGATTGCGAAGTCGGGGCGGCTGCTGATTTTGTCGAGCGCATCGACTGGCTTGTAAGCAGGTGCGAATATGTTGCTGGTTTGCGCGACCAGATAGCCGCCAGCCGAGAAGCCCATGACTCCGATCTTGTTGGGATCGATATGAAGATCGTTCGCCTTGCCTCGCACCAGCCGAATCGTCCGTTGCGCATCCTGAAGCGCAAAGGGGACCTTCGGCGTGACGGCGCAACGGCAAACTTCATCCCAATAGTGGTTGCTCTTGGGAACGCGATACTTCGACAAAATACAAGTCATGCCCTTGGCTGTAAGCCAATCGCAAATTTCTGTTCCTTCCAGCGTAATGGCCAGCGCCTGAAAGCCCCCGCCGGGAAAGACGATGACGGCGACGCCGGTGTTCCGGCCCCTGGGCGGAAACACGGTCATGGTGGGAACGCTAACATCGAACACGGCCTCGGAAATATGACCTCCGAGCGCCTCGGGCGTCTCCGCAGTCTCAACGCTCTCGGGAGGCAGAGAGGTGCTCGTCATGTCCGGCGCGCCGTGCGGCCAGATCAGACTCTGCTTCAAACCAGAAGGTGGCTGCCAGGTCCCAACCTTTCGGACGTCCGCCTGTTTTTGGTCCGTGGTTGCGCCCTCGGCGTCAACCCTTTCCGTGACGCCGATGACGCTCGCGATGCTCAACAGCGCCACGAGGCAGCACGTTGTTAACCAGCTTCGGCGCATCGACAATTCTCCTCGGTGATGAAACGCTGCTGCACTCAGCATAACGGTTTCAAACGAGGTGCACCTGTCGTCGAGTTGCCGTCCTTGGTACGGCCACGACGGCGGAACCGTCGTCAACCGCGCTATTTTTCCGGGATCACGAATTTTCTTCGAGGTCGCATACGAGGAAACGTCTCACGAGACCCAGATCATCACCTTCTGTAGAACCTTCCATCCTCCGTCGTCTTTTCCAAGCAGCAGGAAATACCCGTTGCCGCAGAGCATGTCGCAAGAGGCCCCGATATACATGAGGGCCCTGGTGTGATCGGCGTTAACGCCTGGGAGCGAGACCAGCGTGATGCCAGGCGTATTTGGATATCTCTTATGAAAAGCTCCCCATCTGCTGCCTCCCTCCACCAACTTGGCGGACTGATCGGGCGTCACGGTGACGATGGGGAACGGCGTTTTCAACTGTGTCGCATCGATTTTGGAATGGTTCTTGTTTCGGCTGTCGAACTGGTCAGCCGCGTCTTTGGGCACCTGCGCCAGCAAGGGTTGCGCCTTCCCGCCGAACTGGGTCATCGCGGCCATGCCGGGAGGATATCCGGTCGAGGTTAGATCGATCAGCAGAAGCTTTCCGGGACGTCCTTCACGAAAGACGTCAGTGAGAGCGACGGTTGCGATGGCATAGTCTTCGTCCGTCATCACCGCGGCATCCTGGGTAGCGGTCGAATCTGTCGCGGGCGTCACCTGACCGTGCGTCACGGGAGCCATTCCAGCAAATGCAAGGACCAATAGGCAAGCCAACTCTACGCGGAACCTACTCATGACGATCCTCCTTAGGGAAGGCATCGCAGCGGATGCATGACCTCGCATCCGGCATCAGGCTTCCTGCTTCAAGAACGGCCGGAGCTGGACCACTTGCAGAATTAATCGGCGGAAGTGGAGAGATTGCGTCGGAGACGAGCAACGGTCCGCTTGTAATCGATTTCAGGGAGGCGGGATTGATGCGTAGCGAGAGGGAGGAACGTCCGAAAGGACGCCAGAAAAACTTCAGCCCCGCAGGCTCGCTATTCACTGCGGGGCTTCAGCGTGTCCGGTATGATGACCGAACGCCAGCCAATACTCTAACTCAAGACGGGCCGCCGGAGATTATTTTTTTATGAACTACTACCGGCCTGGTTGTAATTTTCCGTTGCATGTTTGAACAACGAATTTGCAAAGGACGCGCCAAAACCCGCCGTGCATCGGGTTCTACGGCCGCCGTCGTGATGTTTACTCTCCGGGCGCCGCCGGCGCCGCAGCATGATGCGGTAATGCGTCCGGCATCTCAGAGACATTCCATGCCCACGCGGCCAGCAGGGCAGCGCCTTCGTTGATCTGGTCCGGAATCACTTTGTCGAAGGTGTCGGTCTGGCTGTGATGTGCCTCGCGATAATGCGCCGGGACCTGTATGCAGAAATATGCCGGCACGCCTTTTGTCAGGAAGGGCACGTGATCGGACGAGCTGAAGTAGCGCGTGCTAAGCGGCTGCATGTCGAAAACCTCTTCCAGCGGCTTGTAAATTTCCGCCATCAGAGGAGCGGTCTCCCACAGGTTCTCCAACGCGATGCTGAAGACCTTGCCGGTTCCGGTGTCGTGAATAAGAACCGCGTCAATCTTGCCCAGTTCTGCCGCGTGATTCTTGATGTACGTTCTGGCACCAACGCTGCCTTGCTCTTCGCCCGTGAACAGGATGAATGTAATCGTGCGCTTCGGCTTCCAGCCCAGCGCCTGAAGCGTGCGAGCCGCTTCCAGCGTCGCCATCGCGCCCGTGCCATTGTCGAGCGCGCCCTGCCCCAGGTCCCATGAATCCAGATGGCCGCCGATGATCACGCGCTCGTCGGGATGCTCCGTGCCTTTGATCTCGGCCACGGTAATCGCCGCCGGCACCGTTTTGTCGGTGAAGGTATCCGGCAGGTTGAACTTCACGGTGACAGGTCCGGACGGCAACAGACGGTAAAGCAGCGAGTAGTCTTCGTGCGTGAGGAACGCCATGGGAACTTGCGTGGGCGTATACGCTGGGCGAAAGCCCGACATGCTGAACAGGCTGTCCGTCTTGCCGCTATCGAAGACCATCAAAGCGGGTCCCTCGGCAGCGATGTCCCGCATCACTTTCAGGCGATCGCTCATGCCCATACCGGCCTCGGGCACACCGCGCTGCGGCGCGATCACGGCGTCGTAGGCATTATCGGGATTCGGGTCCAGCTTCGACAGATCGGCGGGCTTGCGCATAATGACGATCTTGCCCTTCAGCTTGCCCTTGTATTGATCGAGGTCGGCAGGTTTGTTGATGTCGATCGCGATCACCTCTCCCGTAACCTCGCCATCGGTTCCCTTGCTCCACCCGAAGGCATGGATGCCAATGCGTTTCTGTACGGGCCTGGTGATCTCGGCCGTCTCCAGCCCACGCGTCCAGCCGTGCGCAATTTGCGTAGTCTCCAGATGGGCGTCGATGCCGTAGTCCTTGAAGCGCTTCAGCGTCCATTCGCTGGCAGCCTGCATTTGCGGCGATCCGGTGAGTCGTGCGCCAATCTGGGTGGTAAGGTACTCCAGGTTCTTCATCAACTCGGAGTGGGCCGTGACTTCATCGGCAATCTTCTGATCGGCCTGCTCCATGGCCTTGTGATATTCATCGCGTTGCGCGTCGGTACGCGGCGAAGCGGTTTGTGGAGGAGCTTGCGGAGCCGGCTGGCCTTCCTGTGCCAGCAGTAAACCGTTGAGCAGAATTATGACGAGCGACGCCAGCGCGTGGCGGCGGATTCGAATCATTGCGCCATCCTCGGAGAAAGACAAGAAGACGATGATAACGGGTGGGCGGTGATTTATGCCACTTCGCGGCGACGTGGCTTCTTCGCGTCCAGACTTTCGGCGGTGACCCTCGGGGATTGTCATCACGAGGGGAGCGACGCATCTGCTTTTGCGCGCGCAAACAGCAGATCCCTGGTCGGCCTGAAGGCCTCCTCGTGATGACAATTCCTGAGGGTTTACACCGCCCAATTACGCCGATCGATGAACGTTGGCGGTTCGTAGGTTTTGCCGTTGGCGAGCTGGCGGTCTTCGCGCTTCGAGGTCCATAGCAGCACGGGCCCGGTCAGTGCGCGCACCAGGCGCGTCGCTGCGCCAAACTCGTGCTCGATCTCGCGGCGCAGTGCATGGATCCTGGCTCGAGACAGCCGCATTGGTTTTCTTGAGCCGCTTCTCCATCACCCAGAGAGCCGCGTCGTAAGTGGTGCGCAGCTTGAGCGTCTCGTTGGCGATGCGCTGGCGCACGCGTGCGTCGGGATAATCCTTGTAGCGTTTCCAGCCTTGAAAAATCGTGTCGCAGATACGGAACAGGCTCGGGCCATTGCGCTCGAAGTCGAAACGAAACGCCCAGTCGAGCAGGCGCTTCGATTCATCGCGTGAAATCGCGGCATGTTCAAAGTTGAACTTGAATTGGCCGTGTATGTCGGCCAGGTCGACGCCGTCGAGCATTCGCCCTTCCTGCTCCATCTGCTGGAATAGCGGCGTGCCCGGGACCGGCGTGTACAGCATGAACTGATGGAAATCGGTGCCGTGCCCGACGGCATACTCGATTTCCTGTTCGATGTTCTCCGGCGTGTGATGTTCCAGTCCGACTATGGTTGACCCAAGCAGCTTGATGCCGTGCTGGCGCAGATTCGATGCCAGTTGCTGCGTGTCGGTGTTGCGCAACTTCACATACGACGATTTCGGCGACTCCAGCCCGAGCCATATCCAGGAGATCCCGAGTTGCACCAGTTCCTCCATGCTGTACTTGGCAATCGCATTCGCCGAGGAGAACACGTAGAGGGCCCAGCTTTTGCCTGCCTCGCTTCATGCGATCGAGCAATTGCATGGCGCGGGGGCGATTGAGCAGGAAGTTTTCGTCCATCATGAAGAATGAGGAGACATTCATGGAACGTTCCATCTGTTCCATCACCTCGAACAACTCGTCTCCAGTCTTATAGAAGTGAACACTCTTACCCTTGCCGCCGAAGAACGACGACGTGGTGCAGAAGTTGCAGCCCAGGGGGCAGCCCACGGAGGGAATGATGGTGGCTGCGGTATCGCGCGTGCTGTCGGGGACACGCATTCCCAGCACATGCATGCCGAAGCCCGACAAAATTTCCGGATGGGTGATTGGCGCATCGGCATCTTCACCGAGGTAGCGTCGCATCCAGGCGATGCCTTCGCCGCGAATCACGCAATCCGCATCAATTAATTTGTCGATGCCGGGTATCGCGGCGACGTGTCCGCCGACCAGGATGGTCGATCTGGGCGACAGGCGGCGAATCTGCCGGCACATCTCGCGCACCTTGCCAAAGTTGGGGATGATTCCGGAGATGCCGACGATGTCGTACTCGTGCGAGGTCAGCTCCTGCTTGAATCCTTCGAGGGTGGGGAAGTCGAGCAGCGTGCTGGGAGCAGAGATGTTACGCTGAATCATCATCAAGCCCCAGGAGCGATGGAACATGCGCAGCGAGAAGCTGCCTTGCTCACGCGTTACCTGGTTGTGGTACAGCTCCATGGGATTGATGGCGCGGCTGCCGAACTCGTCGTCGCGCGCGTAGGGTCCGAACACCGAGCTCAACAGGACGCGGGCCTTGATGCCTTTAGGATGTGGAGTAATAACATCGCAAGCTGCTGTAGAGATCATGTGTCCATGCTAGGAAGTGCTCGCGCAATTTTCGGTGATATGCGACACCGGCAGCGCGAAATGACAGAACTATTACACTGCTGTCGAATTTGGGAACACTGACTCACGGAATGCCTTTCACGGGGAACAACGAACACAGCGAGATCAATCCCTGGCTGATCGCCATCGCCGTCATGTCGAGCACCTTCATGGAGGTGCTGGATACGACGGTAGTCAACGTCTCGTTGCCGCACATTGCCGGCAGCCTTTCGGCGAGCAACGACGAAGCCACCTGGACGCTGACCTCGTACCTGGTCGCCAACGCCATCATCCTTCCCATGACCGGCTGGCTGGCGGGCCGCTTTGGCCGCAAACGCTTGTTGATGACGTCGGTCACCGGCTTCACCATCGCGTCCTTTCTCTGCGGACTCGCGCCGAACCTGCCGTTTCTGATTGCGTGCCGGGTTATACAAGGCGCCTGCGGCGGCGGGTTGCAGCCGCTCTCGCAAGCCATCCTGCTGGAATCGTTTCCTACGGAAAAACGTGGACAGGCGATGGCGTTTTGGGCGCTAGGGATCGTGGTTGCGCCCATGCTCGGTCCGGTTGCGGGCGGCTGGCTAACCGACAATTACAGCTGGCGGTGGGTTTTCTATATCAACATTCCCATCGGCGTGATCGCCATCATCCTGACGCAGATTTTCATCTTCGATCCGCCGTATCTGCGGCATCGCGTGAAGCGTGGCATTGACTTCTGGGGAATCGGATTGCTGGTCGTCGGCATTGGCAGTTTGCAGATCATGCTCGACAAAGGACAGGAGGACGACTGGTTCGGCTCGCACTTCATTGTGACCCTGACGGTGCTGGCTATCGTCGGGATTGCCGGCCTGATCATTCGCGAGCTGACAGCCGAACATCCCATCCTCGACCTCACGGTTTTCAAATATCGATCGTATGCGATCGGCACGTTCCTGATGACGGTGATTGGCTTCGTCCTCTATGGCAGCACTGTGTTGCTGCCGCTTTTTATGCAGGTATTGCTGGGCTATACGGCGACACACGCGGGCGTTACCAATCTGCCGCGCGGATTGGCGTCGTTTCTCATCATGCCGATTGTCGGCCGACTGACCGGCAAGTTCGATAACCGCAAACTGCTGGGCATCGGACTGGTGGCCTCGGCGTACGCAATGTGGGCGTTGTCGCAGTTTAGTCTGGATGTGTCGTCGAAGAGCTTCTGGATCCCCTTGATGATCCAGGGGGCATCGCTGGGATTCGTCTTCGTTCCGCTGACCACGATTACCAATGGGCCCATTCCCAATGAGCGCATGGGCAACGCCACCAGCATCTTCAACCTGATGAGAAACATTGGCGCCAGTATTGGCATCTCGATGGTTGAGACCGTGCAGTTCCGTAAGGAGCAGGTACACATTAACAATCTGGGCGCGAATATTTATCCGGAAAACTTTAATGTGCAGCGGATGATGGAAGGCATGAAAGCCAACTTCATGAGCCAGGGGTCGAGTGCCGCCGTGGCCACCCAACAAGCCTATGAGTCGGTATGGGGGATGGTGCAGCGTCAGGCAGCAATGCTGTCGTATAACGATACGTTCCTGTTTTTGGCGATGATGTTTGTGCTGATGATTCCGTTATTATTTCTGCTACGCAAGCCGCGGCCCGGCAAAGGCCCGGCGATGATGCACTGAGACTTAGTGCTGCGGCGCCAGGTTTCTCTTCAGGAGTTGTCAGCGTATGCCGAAGCTTTTCTCTGCTCTGCTACTCGCCGTTTTCTTGTCTCCGGCTGCCCTGGCCCAAGCCAACCCTGCAACGAAACCGCAGGCTCCCGCGACAAAATCGAAAGCGCCGGCAACGCAGCCAGCGTCACCTCCCGTCGACGCCGAAGGCCATCAATGGTGGCAGCACGCCGTTTTCTACGAGATTTATCCGCGCAGCTTCGCCGACAGCAACAATGATGGCATCGGCGATCTGCCCGGCATCGACTCGAAGCTCGACTACCTGAAGAAGCTGGGTGTCGACGCCATCTGGATCACGCCGTGCTTTCCGTCGCCGCAGGTCGACTTCGGTTACGACGTCTCGGACTACGAGGACATCGATCCGATGTACGGCACGCTCTCCGACTTCGACCAGATGCAGCGGGACGCGCAGGGCCGCAACATTCGCATCATCCTCGACTTCGTGATGAACCACACCTCCGACCAGCACAAGTGGTTCATCGACTCGCGCTCCTCACGCACGTCGAAGCATCGCGACTGGTACATCTGGCGCGACGGCAAGGGCCCGAACCAGCCTCCCAATAACTGGCTCTCGACCTTCGGCGGGTCGGCGTGGCAGTTCGACGGCAAGACCAGCCAGTACTATTACCACTTCTTCTATCCGCAGCAGCCGGACTTGAATTGGCGCAATCCCGCGGTAAAGGACGCGATGTTCGGAGTTACGCGCTGGTGGTACGACAAGGGCGTCGCCGGATTCCGCCTGGACGCCGTGGATACGCTCTTCGAGGATCCCAACCTGCACGACAATCCCGTGCTGCCGGGGAAGAACGCATTCGGCGATCCGAAGATGAAGAACGAGTACAACGACAAGCTGCCGGAGGTACACGATGTGCTGCAAGGGTTGCGCAAGGTGGCAGACCAGTACAACGCGGTGCTGATCGGGGAGACCTGGACGACCAATATCGAGGAGCTCAACAAGTACTACGGGCCGCACGGCAACGAACTCCAGATGCCGATGGACTTCATGTTCGCAACCGTGAACAAGCTTTCGCCAACGATTTTTCGCCAGCAGATTGCGGCGGTGAACGAGGCGTCAGGCTGGCCGGTTTACGTCATCAGCAACCACGACATGGAGCGCTCTTACAATCGCTATGGCGACGGCAAGCACAATGACGAAATCGCCAAAGTGATGGCGGGACTCTATCTCACGCTGCGCGGCACGCCGATCATGTACTACGGCGAGGAGATTGGGATGCAGAACAATGATCCCAAGACACGCGCCGCCGTCAAAGATCCGATCGGCCGCCGCGGCTGGCCCGACGAAAAAGGCCGCGACGGCGAGCGTACTCCCATGCAGTGGGACAACACTCCGAATGCCGGCTTCACCAAGGGCATTCCCTGGCTGCCCATTCCCAGCGAGCTATCGTACGCACAATGTCGCGACCGAGCAGAAGGATCCCGTATTCGATTCTGGTGTTCTACGAGAACCTGCTGAAGCTGCGGCACACGAACCGCGCACTGCTAGACGGCGACTACGTCGCGCTCAACCCGGACGATCCCAACGTGCTGTCATACGTCCGGCGCTACAAAGATCAGGCGGTGCTGGTGGTGCTGAATATGTCGTCACAGCAGCAGAAGGCAAGCTTCGACTTGGCGCCGCAAGGATTTTCTGCGACGCAGGCGAAGACGCTGCTGACCACGATGTCGTCTATCAAAGGTGATGCTGAGTTGTCGAATATGACGCTGGCGCCGTTCTCGGTTTATATCGGAGAAGTGACGAAGGCTGAACAGCAGAATCCACCGAGATAAAGAACAAACAGTTTCTCTATAATTCGTTACACGTGGGACGCCAAGTCCAACTCAGCATGCTGCCGGCGGATGTGCATGCGCTGATCTTCGGGATGCCAGACGCTGGCTTCATCGAAATCGTCGCGCAGCTTGGGCAAAGTGCTCGCTTGAAGCCGCTCTCCGTCATACCTCAAGATTCCCACAGCTCTCTCATCCTCTGGAATAAGCGTTTCGCCCCGAGCCTTCAGAGGAAGTTCATTGCAGGTGCAGAGACGCCATATTACCGGATTGATGAATTTGCCGAGCTTGTCCTGCAGCTTTCCACGTCAGTTCTTACGCAATGGCAGGGAAGGCCAGCGCTGACGCAGGGACGCATCTACGGAATTTTCGACGACAAGCCGGTGGAATTCCGGAAGTGGTATGAGCGAATAGTCAGGATTATTCGAAAGCGCTGGCGCAAAAATCCTGTGCCTTGGCTCGGCGGCTATGTTGGACCGGCAGCAAGCGAATGGTTCGACTCCGGAGGGTTATTGTTACCGTTCTTCGTTCCCCCAATCACCAAAGACTGGATTTGCCGTATGGATGAGCAGCACACTAAATCAGAGGCGCCGCCTGCGTAGCTTAAAGATGTTCCCGTCTCCTCTCGAGGCGACCTATATGACAATTGGAGCTCGCTCACTAGTGACCGGCATCTCCACGCAGCTTGCCGATGTCTTCCTTTAGGTCCCACAACGTAGGGCATCGACAGCGCATTCCAGTTGTCATCGTCGAGATGCTGCCACGTCATGCCGTCATCTT
Organism: uncultured Acidobacteriaceae bacterium; assembly: GCA_963834135.1. Lineage (GTDB taxonomy): Bacteria > Acidobacteriota > Terriglobia > Terriglobales > Acidobacteriaceae > Bog-257. The sequence goes on from CAWIAN010000005.1 coordinate 223,875, forward strand.
TCGAGATGTCCGATCCGTTAGTTCCGACCGCAATCCACGACTTGGTTGCCGCATCCCACGCAACTGAAGATCGATATCCATGGGGTGGCTTCGACGGGGCCGTCCAATGATGCCCACTGTCCGTCGTGAACGCGGCGGTACCTGACGTTTCGTTCCGCTTCTTGTAATCGCCGCCCACGGTCACTCCATGATTGGCATCGCGGAAGAAAACCGAGAACGCCCCGGCAGACTCGCTGCCGCCCGCGAGAGGAAGAGCGACATCCAGACATCCCTGCGCGACGTCGCGTCTTGCGAGCAGCGGCGATAACAGCGCGCGAGGCCCTCCCGTTCCACCGGTCACGAGGATGTACTGTTGCGAGCCGAAGACGAAAGCGGAGCTGTTGCTGGCCGCAAAAGCGGCTTCTCCCGGACGGGCGGCACAGGATGCTGCGTCGAGAATCCATTGGCTCTCAGGTTTCGCATTCATCGTATAGAAGTGGTCATGAATCGGATCCCCGATCACCACGCCGGTCTTAACGGTATCTGACATCGTATGACTGCCACGCTGAAATACCATCGCATCCCAGAACCCATCCTTCTCCGTGTTCCGGATCAGCTCGGTCCAATGGGAGCAACCGTCATTCGTCTCGTAGATCCGGGACTGATCTCCGGGACCGGCCGACATCACCATCGCCCGTTTGGCATCCCAGGCCCAGACGGCGCGAAAGTCCAGCTTCTCAGCGCCGAGCGGGATTGAACATCGCTGCCAATGCTTGCCTCCGTCCAGTGTTTTGAGAACGGTGCCCTCAGAGCCGCTCGCCCAGGCGACCGAGGCGCTGACGGCATGAATCCCGCGAAGACTCGCAGTAGTTCCCGATTTCTGTAGCTCCCACTGCGCGAGGGCATTCGTGGAGACAAGCAAAACAAGTGAGAAGAAGACGAGGCTCGGATTCATCGCCGTCGAGTGTAACGCCCGTAAGCGCGGCAGTCGAGAACCGCCGCAGGCCACAACCCGTACCAACCCGTACCAACCCGTACATCGATCGCATTAGGGAGGCAGACAGTCAACTTCGTTCTCCCGAGCCACCGGCGTTCTCTCTGCAGTACTATTACGGCGCCATCCTTCGTGTTACAACTAAACCGTCGAAACGACCATGAACAACAAGCGCAACACGATCGTCTTTCTCTCGGCATTGGTCGTGATTGCCCTGTGCCTGTCCATTGTCATCACCTGGCATTTCCTCAGGCCGTTCGCATTTGCCGTGATTCTGGCGGTGGTTTTCTATCCTCTGCACGATCGAATGTTGCGGGTAACCAAGCAACGCAACGGCTGGGCTGCGCTGCTTTCGACGCTAACTGTTTTCCTCGTCTTTGGAGTTCCCGCCTTCGTCATCGCAACCGTTGGAGCTAACGAAGCTCTGAATGCCGCGCATTACCTGAGCCGGAGAAGTGCCGAGGAAGGCGGTTTCACTTCGTTCGTCACCAACATTGTGCAGGCTCCACTGCACTACGTTGGGCACTGGATCGATCTTTCCAAATACGATCTCCACGCCATCGTTGGTTCGAACGCGCAGAAAGTCAGCCTGAGCATGGTGGGCTTCGGCGCGGCCGTTCTCGGCAACCTGGCCAGATTTACGGTCGATGCGCTGATCACGTTCGTCATCCTGTTTTTCCTCTTTCGCGAAGGCAAGGATTGGGCCTATCGCGCCGGGAAACTCGCTCCAATCTCGGACGTGCAAGTGGCCCGCCTTTACCAGAACATCTCCGACACCATCATCGCGAACGTTTACGGCATTCTTACCGTGGGCGCGGCGCAAGGTCATGCTCACCGGGATTGCCATGAAGATTGTCGGCATGCCCTCGGCGGTGCTGCTTGGACTCGGCGCAGGCTTTGCGTCGATCATTCCGGTCGTGGGGTCTGCACTGGTATGGGGGACGGTGGCGATTTACCTGTTTGCGCAGGGCGCGATTTGGAAGGGCGTTTTCCTGCTGGTGTGGGGAACCGTGGTGGTGAGCTCGATCGACAACGTCATTCGGCCATGGGTGGTCGGCAATCGAGTCGAGCTGCACCCGATGGTTCTGGTCTTCTTCATCCTCGGCGGCGTCGAGGCCTTCGGATTCATCGGACTGTTTCTGGGCCCGGTGGTGGCTTCGGTGCTGGCAGCAGTGTTTGGAATGTTGCGCGAAGAGGTGGGGGAGCTGGGGGCGCGCTCGGCAGGCGCCGAGCCTTGAAAGGGCACGCCTTCAGGCGTGTCGTTGCAAAAACAACTCGTGACCGGAGTCGGCTTCACACGGCTGAAAAAAGCCTCGGAAGATTTGTGCCGCCGACTGAAGTCGGCTCCGGAAAACCAGAATAAACAGCTTAGACGCGGACCTGAAGGTCCGCTCTACCAGCACAGCTCGTCGCGGACGGTTTTTCACCAGTCAATTCAGCCGCGACACTTGTTCGTGGCCGCCATTACTCCGTCAGCGGCGCGTACAGATCTCCTTGTTTCCGCACTCCAATATCCTTCAGCGCCTTGACCGCATACTCCTGAAAGTGCGGCGAATCGCGATGCGCCTGCAAGGCCGCGTCATCACGGTACTGTTCGTAAATGAAGAAGTGGCGCGGGTCATCCTTGTGCCGGTGGACGATATACATCAGGCAACCGGGCTCCTGACGCGAGGCCGTTTGCAGCTTGGTGAAGATCTCCGCTACTTCGTTTTCATGTCCGGGATTCGCAATCCAGGTAACCGCCAGCACGAGCATTGTGAACTCCAGTCGGGTGGAGCACGCCTTCGGGCGTGCATCAGATTCACAGCATTTCAGTTTGCGCTTTAGCGCCTGAGATAAAGCGCATTACCCCAGCTGTTAAAGCCGGCTTTTCTCGGCGCGATCGATGCCACCCGTCTACTTCCTGCCGATCCCATTCAGCATGCTGACAAACTCCGGCATGAAGATGGTCTGCTCTCGGTCCGGGCCGGTGGAGATGATCGCAATCTTCGCGCACGATTCCTTTTCGATGAACTCCAGATACTGCTTGGCCTTTTCCGGCAGCTGATCGTACTTGTCGATGCCGTAGGTGTTGGTCTTCCAGCCCGGCAGCTTGTTGTAGACGGGCTCAATCTTCTCGAAGGTCGAGATCTGCGCCGGAATCTGCTGCGTTTCCTTGCCGTCGATTTTGTAGCTGACAGCAACCGGAATCTCGGCGGAATCATCCAGCACATCGAGCTTGGTGACTACCAGCCAGCTGGTTCCGTTGATCATGTTCGAATAGCGCAGCAGCGGCATGTCGAGCCAGCCGGTGCGGCGCGGACGTCCCGTGACGGCGCCGAATTCGTTGCCCTTCTTGCGCAGTGCCTCGCCGATCTCGTCTTTCGACTCGGTAGGAAATGGCCCTTCGCCGACGCGCGTGCAATACGCCTTGGTAACGCCGATCACGCGTGTCGATCGAGGTCGGAGGCACGCCGGTTCCGGTTGCCGCTCCGCCCGAAGTCGCGCTCGACGAGGTCACGAACGGATACGTGCCGTGATCGATGTCGAGCATCGTGCCTTGCGCGCCTTCGAACATTACCGACTCGCCATGGTCGATCGCCTGGTTCAGCAGCACGGCCGTATCGGCGACGAACGGCGCGACGCGGTCGGCGATTTCCGAGTACTCGCGGTACATCTTGTCCGGGTCGAGCGGCTCGCTGTTGAAGAGCGCGTGCGCGATGGTGTTCTTCTCACGGACGGCATTTTCGATGTGCTTTTGCAGCAGCGCCTTGTCGAGCAGGTCCTGAACGCGCAGGCCGCTGCGATGCATCTTGTCCTCGTATGTGGGACCAATGCCGCGCGAGGTGGTGCCGATCTTCACGCGTCCGGGCGCGTTCTCCGCCGCCAGCTCGATCATGCGGTGGTAGGGAAGAATGACGTGCGCGCGATTGCTGACGAACAGATTGCCGTCGACCTTCACGCCGGTCGCGCGCAACGCGTCGACTTCCTTCATGAAGGCGAATGGGTCGAGCACCACGCCGTTACCGATGACGCCGCGGCAGCCTTCGCGCAGCACGCCGCAGGGAATCAGTTGCAGGATGAACTTCTTGCCCTTGATGGTGACGGTGTGTCCCGCATTGTGGCCGCCGGAATAGCGCGCCACGACCTTGAAGCGCTCCGAAAGTACGTCGACGATTTTGCCTTTGCCCTCGTCGCCCCATTGGGCGCCGACGACCACTGCTGTCTTGCCTGTTCTCAACTGGTTCTCCGCTGGCGGTCGCAGGATTTGGACGCGCGACCGCACGATTTCGCACACGCTCGCCTCTTCTGCCGAAGCACAACTGAATTCTGGGAGTGATGGAGGAGACGGACGGTGTAACTTTAGATTTTACAGGGTTGGCGCAAACACGAGCTGACGCGGACGAAAACTGTCATCACGTGCGTAGTGAGCGATCAGTTCTTGCGTGCAGAGCAGACCTGGCCCCGCTAGTAATGACAATTTCGTTGGCGGCGAGCACGCCGACGGCGTGATGCCTTACACTATTCCCAATGCCTGAACTTCCTGAGGTAGAAACCATTGCCCGCGGCCTCGACAAGCGCATTGCGGGCGACGTTATTGAGTCGGTCTGGATCGGCGACAAGCCGCAGGTGCTCAAGTCTTCTGCAGCTGAGATCGCCGAGGTACTGGAGCACTCGCGCATCGCGCATGTGCGTCGCGTAGGCAAGCACATCGTGTTCGATCTAGAAAGTCCCCACGTCTCGAAAATCGCCAGACATGGGGCACCCGGAACTCCTGTAACCGGGAACAAAGCCCAGTGGATCGTCCATTTGGGTATGACCGGACAGTTGCTGATCGGGCCGTCCGATGCTCCGATCCTGAAGCACACGCATGCCATACTGAAGCTCGCGTCGGGACGGGAACTGCGCTTCGTCGACTATCGCCGCTTCGGCCGGCTTGCCGTCGTGCGGATCGAAGAAGGAGCGGGCTTCGGCGCACCCGGCCTCGAGCCGCTGGAGACCGACCTCGTTCACTTCGTCCCGCTCTTTCGCGGACGAAAAACTCCGATCAAGAGCGCGCTTGCTCAACCAGAAGCTGCTGAGCGGCGTCGGCAACATCTATGCCGACGAGTCGCTCTTCCGCGCCAAAGTTCGGCCGAGGCGTCGTGCCTCGTCGCTCACTCGCGCCGAATTTCAGAAGCTTCACAAGGGGCTGCAGCAGGTCTTGCGCGAGGCGATCAAGGCGGGTGGATCGTCGGTCAGCGACTACGTGGACGCCGAAGGCCGCGAAGGATTCTTCCAATTGAAACATTATGTTTACGGAAGAGAAGGAAAACCGTGTCGGGTGTGCAAGACGCCCATCAAGCGGGTTATCATCGCAGGACGCAGCAGTCACTACTGTTCGCATTGCCAGAAATGAAAATCGGGTTCACCACGGAGGCGCGGAGGACACGGAGAAAATCGAACGGAATCCAGCCTCAAAGCGGCAGCCGTCTGGTTCACTGAAGTCGTGCCTTGATACAAAGCAACAAATGTCGCAGACAGATCGAATTCTCTGTCGTTCTCGATGCGCATATACAAGAGCTTCGTTTTTGCTCCGTGATCTCCGTGCCTCTGTGGTGAACAAATCACAGTTATAAGGATTCCGCATGAGCGTTATTTCCATTGCAGTCGATCTCGGAGGTACCAACTTGCGCATAGCCGCCGTCAGTGAAGACGGCAAGATGCTGGAGAAGGTGACCACCGGAACCGAGGTGCAAAAAGGCCGCGACCACGTTATCGGCGAGATGGTCGAGGCCATCCAATCGCTGACCATCAAGCACAAGAGCTCCGGCAAACTCGTCGGCATCGGTATCGGAGTGCCCGGCTTCATCGATATGGATACGGGTACGATCCTGCGCTCGCCGAACCTGCAGGACTGGGCAAATTTTCCCGTGCACCAGGAGATCGAGAAGCGGCTGAACACCAAGGTCATCCTGGAGAACGACGCCAATGCCGCCGCGATGGGCGAGAAGTGGCTCGGTGCCGGCCGCAACACCGATCACATGGCGATGTACACGCTGGGCACCGGAGTCGGCGGCGGCATCGTGCAGAATGGCCGGCTGTGGCACGGCATCAACGGCATGGCCGGCGAGCTGGGACACTTCAACATCGAGTCCGAAGGCCATCCCTGTGGTTGTGGCAGCCGCGGATGCCTGGAGCAGTACGCTTCGGCGACGGCCATCGTTCGCATGGCGCACGAAGCGATCGACAGCGGCAATGCTCCCGATCTCGCCGACCTCGCCGGAGGCAACGTCGAATTCACCTCGCGCAGCATCTATCAGCTCGCCATCCAGGGACATCCGTCGGCGCAGAAGATCTACCAGCGCGTCGGTCGCGCCCTGGCCATCGGCATCGGGTCGATGATCAATGCGTTGAACCTGCCCATGTACGTGATCGGCGGCGGCGTTTCCAGCGCCTGGGACGCTTACGCTCCGACCATGTTCGAGGAGCTCAAGGTGAGATCGTTGATCTACGGGCTCACCGCGCCGGATCGAGTTCAGCCCGGCCAGAAGCATACCGTCGTCACCATCGCCCTAATGGGCAGCGATGCCGGTCTCTACGGCGCGGCACGCCTGCCGATGCTACCGGAGAGCTCGCAAACGGAAGCAGTGCGCTCAGGAAAGGTCTAGACGAGTACAGATCAAGATCGTGTAGAGCCGGCCTTCAGGCCGGTCCTACAAACGTCATTCGGACTTGAGTCGGGCTTCACAGGCTGCTGAAAAACTCGAGTCGGTCGGCTCGTCGGACTGAGGTTTGCCTCGCCGAATTCAAATTAAAGGGCTTGTCGGCACGGCTGAAGCCGTGCCCTGACACAAAACTTACGTTTCGAGAGTTTTTCAGCCCTGTTCGGCCGGGGGCATTCAGGTGCGGGCGCGTTCGGGCAGCAGGACCTCGTCGATTTTCAAAGAGTTGTCATCACAGCTGGGCTTCGATCGGGCTCTTTTATCTCTGACGCAGCAGCAGTGCGGGAAGCAGCGCCATCAACAGAATCCCTAGCATCACCAGCCACGACAATTTGTTGGCGAAGTTTACGGTGTAACCGATGCCGACACGCTTGGACACGAAGATGGCCGGGTCATCGGGGTTGTAATAAAACATCCCTGCCTTCCAGTAAGAATCGTTCCGCGGTTCCGGAACAACGTCGGTCGCAGCGCGTGCGGTGATCTTCCGAATCGACCATGCGAGCAGCACGGCGACCGATGCAATCGTCACTCCCGGAATCAGCCAGATTGGAAACGTCATCAAGGGCAGCAGCGCGACCATGCCGAAGGCAAAGCTCACCGGATACAGCATCAATAACAGGATGGTCACGGTAACGTGACGCATCGTGGTGTTGCGCGAAGCCCGTAAGAGCATGAGGGCGAACAGGAGAAAGAGCGCGCCCAGAAACGCTGCCAGCAGCACCGGCCCGTATACCCCCTGGAAGCTGCGCGTAGCCCAGCCATTTGGCTGCCCATCGGCGCCCCAGTGGACCGGAAACTGCTCCGGTATCTGGTTCCAGTGCGATTGCAAATAGAACGCTACCGCAGCCAGCCAGACGAATGGTGGCACACAGAGCCACAGGCTTAGAATCCTTTGCTGCTCCGGTGTCGAAAGCTCTGCCTGACGAACCTCAGGTACCGGTGTTCCGTAGCGCTCATGTATTTCACGAAACTTCAGCCAATAACTAAAGACGCCGCCGACGAACAGCAGCAACATAGGGAGCACTATCAATGCCGCGGCATGCTCGGGGAAGAGCGGCAGCATGACCGCCATGGCAATCACCGTCCACAGCGCCATCTGCAGCCGGTAGGAACGAAGCAAGCGGCGGCCGTCCGTGCTTTGCGGGAAGCTTATGTCAACGGTCGCGCCGAAGAATATCCCCGGGCGGGTCAGCAGAGGAGTGAACTGAAGAATCACTCCCACCATCATCAACGGAAGCAGCATTAACAGTTCAAGTTTCATGACTTCAACTCATTCGCCAAGCGAAGCAGTTCATTGCTGAGCTTCGCGGCAGAAGTTCCTTTCGCCAGCGCTTCAGCGACCAGGGCATGCAATCGCCGGCGGAATTCTTCGACTTGCTCAGGAGCCGCGGTGGGAGCGCTGCGCTCTACGACAGTCGCGCTGCGGCCATGCCGCAGGTCCAGCCAACCTTCCTCGGCCAAGGTTCGGTAGGCCTCGGCCACCGTATTGAAATGCACCCCTAAATCCATTGCTACCCTGCGAACCGATGGCAGATCCGCTCCCGGAGCCAGCTTTCCGTTCACCAGGAGGATTCGAATTCCGTCCACAATCTGGCGATACGCTGGTGTTGGGGAGTCGAGATTAATGCGCAATGTAAGCCCGTTTGTCACTGTTTACTGTATACATACACTGTACACTTGTTGTCAAGCCCAGATTGCAATTCGTCTCAAAAACAGAATCGCCAGCCTTTTGGCTGGCGATGAAATCCGGGCTAAAGCCCAATCTTTTCTTTCACGTGGACGTTGGCCTGAAGGTCAGCTCTTCCGCCCGTAACCTCACTTCAACTCGGGCACGCGGTTGCGGACGTTGCGCAGGGTCTCAAGGAACAAGTGATTCTGCTCGCGGGTGCCGATGCTGACGCGGAAGGCATTCGGCGATCCCCAGGGTCCACTCATCGGACGAACGATGATTCCTTGCTGCTCAAGCAGCTTGCACAATGGCGCGGATTCCTCTGCTAACTCGCAGTACAGAAAGTTCGCCCAGGTCGGCACCACCCGGATACCCAGCTCGGCGATCGCCGCGGTCAGCATTTCGGCGCCGCTGGCATTGTTCTCCACCGCGAGCTGTACGTGACCAACGTCGGCCAGGCTGGCCAGCGCGGCGGTTTCCCCGAGCGAGGAAACCATGAACGCCGGACGCATGCGCGCGAAGTATGAGATCAATTCCGACGGACCCATGCCGTAGCCAACGCGAATTCCGGCCAGTCCCTGAGCCTTGGAAAACGTCCGCAATACCACCACCGGACGTCCGGCACGCACATAGTCGATCGAATGGGAATACTCGATTCCGCGCTCACCGGCAAAATAGTTAGCAAACTCGTAGTAAGCCTCGTCCAGAATGGTGACGACATGCGACGGCAGGCGATCGAGGAAGCCGTCGATCTCGGCAGCGGTGACCACGGTGCCGGTTGGATTATTCGGATTGGCAAGATACACAACGCGCGTGTTGGCGTCGACCGCCTCGAGAATTCGCTCCAGGTCATAGCCATCGTTCAGCGTAGGCACTTCGATCAGCCGCGCGCCGGTGGCGTTGGTAACTAGCGGGTAGACGATGAACGACAACTTGCTGGTGACCGCGTTCAGGCCGGGACCGAGCAGCGTGCGAGCTATGATCTCGAGAAACGTCGTCGAGCCAGCGGTAGCGAGAATCTGATTAGGCTTGATCTCCTGAATTTCGGCGATGCGTGAAACCAGTTCCGTTGTAGCCGTGTCGGGATAAAAGTGAATGTCGGAAGTCGCGGCTTTGAGCGCTTCAATGGCCAACGGTGAAGGCCCGAACGGGTTCTCATTCGAGGCCATTTTGATGCAGCGCACGCCAGTCTCCAGTTCCGCCTGCCGCAGATGTTTCCCCGGCTTATAGCTGGTCAATTTTTGAATGTGTTTTGGAACCAGCTTTCCGTAGTCGTTCATTCCGTCTCCGCCCGTTTCTTCCCGCGCACAGCTCCGTTCAGCAGCGCCACTTCCTTATTAGTCAAAGGCCGGAACTTACCCGGCTCGACGTCCAGCTCCAGCGGACCATAACGCACACGCTTAATCTTCTCCACGTGGTGGCCGATTTCCTCGAACATCCGGCGCAATTGGCGGTTTCGGCCCTCAACCAGCGTAACTTCGTACCAGGGGTTGGCGGCATCACGTAACAATTTGATGCGCGAAGGCGCCGTATGCACTGCCTCGGAGCGTCGCCGCGCTCCTGCCTTACCTATCGCCTCTGCCGGAGGCTTAAGCGGCGCTCGCTCAGCCGGCAGCTTGATGCCGCCACGCAATTTCTCGATCTGCTCCTCCGCCGGCTTGCCGCTCACCTTCACCAGGTACGTTTTGGGCACATGCGACGACGCATGGGTAAGCTTCTGCGCCAGCTCCCCGTCGTTGGTCAGCAGAAGAAGCCCCTCGCTAAGATAATCGAGCCGGCCCACCGGGTACACGCGCGAACCGATTCCCCGCACCAAATCTAATACCGTAGGACGGCCCTCGGGATCAGTGACTGTGGTCACATAACCCTTTGGCTTATGCAGCAGCAGGTAGACGTGGCGCTCCGGCCCGCTCAGCGGCTTGCCATTCACCTTGATGCGATCGACGGCGGGATCGGCTTTCGTGCCGAGTTCTGTGACCGTCTGGCCATTGACCGAAACCAGGCCACCGGTGATGAGCTCTTCGGCCTTGCGGCGTGAAGCGATTCCCGCAGCGGCGATGATCTTTTGGAGGCGCTCAGCAGGCATGGGGAATGACCTCGCCTTTCGCTCTTCGCTGTTCGCTTTTCGCCGTGCGCACCCTGCGCGAAAAGTTGGGCAGAGCAATCGGATTGTCGTCCTGAGCGGAGTGAGGGTGCGGAGCACCCGAACGCAGTTGAAGGATCTGCGGCTGCTTACTCTGAAGCCGATCGCTGCTAGGTTTTGTCGCTGGGTGAGCCAGGCTCGGCCTCCGTGGCATATGCTCCGTCTTCTCCGACGGTGCGTTCTCCAACTAGCGTGTGTTCATCCGAGGCTTCCGGCACGGCTTCGGTGACAGGCTCCGAGCTATCGCCTTCGCCCGGCATCTGCTCACCCGACGTATCGCCGACGGGATTGTTGGACATGACCGCTTCGGCTTCGCTCTCGCGAACGCCGGCGGCGGAAATATCAGCTTCGTTCTCCGACGACGCATGCGAATTCTGCCCGGGAACAGCCTCACCGGCATTGAACAGGTCGGCTTGCGGATCGCCCAGCTTTTCGAACTCTTCCATGCTTGGCAACTCGCCAATGTCTTTCAGGCCGAAGCGCATCAGGAACTCTTTAGTCGTCTTGTACAGGATCGGACGGCCAATGACCTGTTTGCGGCCTCCGGTGGTGACGAGCTTGCGGTCGAGCAGGGTCGCGATCACGCCGGCTGAATCGACGCCACGAATCTCGCTGATCTCTGGCACGGTAACAGGCTGCTTGTAGGCGATAACGGCCAAGGTCTCCAAGGCCTGCAGCGAGAGCCGCACCGGCGGCTTCAGGCTCTTGGCGAAACTTACGACAACATCATGATGCTCGGGCTTGGTCGCCATGCGATAGCCGCCCGCGATCTGGCGAATCTCCATGCCGCGATCGGGCGAAGCGTAGTCGGCGATGAGCTCTTCGATCACGCTGCTGAGGCGAGCTTTGACGGCTTTGAGCTGTTCCTTTTCGGCGGCCTGTTTGTCCTCGGCCGTGGGAGCAGCCGGCTCTTCAGGCGGAGGCGGCCCGGCAGGGCCGTCCATGGTCGCTTCGCCGGCAAATACCGCGGCGGCTTCCTCGATGGCGAAGGCTTCGTCTTCGCCGGCTTCGACCGAAGGGCCATCGGAGACAGTTTCATTCAATGCGAGGCGAGCCTGCTCCTGGGCGTGCAGGTCGGCGAGCACCGCATCCTTCAGCAGGGAGGACAGCTCGTTGAGCGTGACCGGCTCTTCGGTCGCGTAAATGATGGCTTCGACTTTGGCTTTTAGGCTCATGAAGTGGGCTGTCGGTTATCGGCCGTCAGCTGTCAGGTTGACCTTTCTTTCTCGATTCATTTACGCGACGCAGGGACATGTGCCGTCTTTACAGGACTCGAGCCCCGTATATTATGCCTATCCAGCGCTGAAGCGCTGGGGTAAGCTCTTTCATCCTGCTGCGCAGGACTGGGTTCAACCCCACGAAAACTGACAACCGGCAACTGTTTCTTACCGCCAATCATCCTTCACCGGCGGCGTTTCCGCCATCAGGGCGTCGAAGGTTGTGTGCTTCTTCAACACGACCTCGCCGAAGACGCTGTCCTGCCGCGCCAATACTGCCTGCAATCGTATCAATTCCAGAATCGCCAGGAAGGTGCAGACCAGTGCGGTTCGCGAATGCAGGTTTCGCAGCATTTGTTTCAGCCGCACCGGCCGGTCTTCCAACGACAGCCGTCGCCGCACGTAGTCGATCATCTGCGACACCGTGACCGCTTCCTCGTCCACGTCGAATGACGGACGCCGGCGCGCCCGATCGAGAATTTGTTGGAAGGTCTTGACGATGTCGACCACGTCGGCGGCCATCTCCGGCTCGGCTCCCTCTGCGTCGCGAAACTCTTTCAATGCCGGATTCGACCAGACGTTCTCTTCGATCTGCTGCTTCTGCATCAGCATCTGCGCCGCCGTCTTGAAGCGCTCGTGCTCGAGCAGGCGGTTGACCAGCTCCATTCGCGGGTCTTCTTCCAAGGCTGGGCCGGCCGGGTCGCGCGGCAACAGCATCTTCGACTTGATGTGGATGAGCAGCGAGGCGGTGTAGATGAACTCGGCCGCGACATCCACGTCGAAGCCCTTCATGGTCTCGACGTATTTCAGGTACTGCTCGGTGATGCGCGCAATGGGAATGTCGTAGATGTCGATGTCCTGCTTGCGGATGAGGTCGAGCAGCAGGTCGAGCGGTCCTTCATACACCTGGCCGACCATGATCGAGAACGGGGACTCGTTGGCGTCCTTGCGCTGGGCGATGGTGGTCGGTGCGGGTTGTGGTGTGTCGGGCATTGATTCTGTTATAGCGGTCCGTCGACTCCGGTGACGCAAAGGCGGCGTCACCTGCGCTCAGGATGACACCAATGAACTTCCCACGGTGAAACTTATTTCCCCTCGCCAGCCGTCTGCGCCGGAGGCTCATAATCCCACGACAGGTTGGCGGCGTCGCGCGCTTCCATCATGGTGGCTTCGGCGACCCCACGGGCCTTCCGCGATCCCTCTTCGAGAATATCCCACGCCAGCTTCGGATCGGCCTCATATTTTCTGCGGCGCTCCTGCATGGGTCCAAGCACGTTCCACAGGCTGTCGGCCGCCCAGCCTTTGCACTCGATGCAACCGATGCTAGCCGTGCGGCAGCCTTCGTATACCTTGGCCATCGTCTCCTGCGAGCTGAAAATCTTGTGCAGATCGCCGACCGGACACTTGTCGGGATCGCCTGGATCGGTGCGGCGCACGCGGGCTGGATCCGTCACCATCGTCTTGAGCTTCTGCCGCATGGACGCTTCCGGCTCGCTCATCATGATGGTGTTGCCATAAGACTTCGACATCTTGCGCCCATCGGTGCCAGGTAGCTTCGCCGCGGGTGTCAGCAGAGGCTTCGGCTCCGGAAAAACAGTGTCACGCTGCGGATCGCGATCGCCAGGACGAACCTTACGCGGATAGAACTGATGAAAGCGCCGAGCCACTTCGCGCGTCAACTCGACGTGCGGCACCTGGTCTTCACCCACGGGCACGAAGTTCGCCTGGTAGATCAGGATGTCAGCCGACTGCAGCAGCGGATACCCGAGAAATCCGTACGTCCCCAGATCCTTGTCCTTGATGTTCTCGCGCTGCTCCTTATAAGTAGGGACGCGCTCCAGCCAGCCCAGTGGCGTGATCAGGCTGAACAGCAGATGCAGCTCGGCGTGCTGCGGCACGTGCGACTGAATGAACAGCGTGCTCTTGTCGGGATCGAGCCCGGCGGCAAGATAGTCGAGGATGACCTCGAGCGAATTCTGCTTCACCATGCGCGTGTCGGCGTAATCCGTGGTCAGCGCGTGCCAGTCAGCGATGAAGAAGAAGCAGTCGTATTCGCTCTGCAGGTTGACCCAGTTGCGCAGAGCACCTACGTAGTTGCCCAGATGCAGCTTGCCGGTGGGACGCATACCGCTCAGCACACGGCCCTTGGTTATGCGGTTAGTGTGGTTCATCGAATACCCAGGAATATAGCCAGTAGCGCTTGAAAGAAGATCGTAAAAGGAATGCTCATGATACCGACAATGTTAAAGCCAATCAGCGGCAACACGAAAACTACAACCATCAACGCGATGTAGCCATACTGATCGTATTTCTGAAGCGCATCGTAGGAGAGAAAGTGGCGAACCACCTGGCTGGCGTCGAGCGGCGGCAGCGGGATGATGTTGAAGACCGCCAGCAGCACGTTAATTTCAATCGCGCGCAGGAACAGATCGACTAGCGGCTGCCCGACCATGTTCGTACCGATGGTTGGAATCGCCCCGGCAGCGGAGCCGCGAACAATGACAACAATCGCCATCACAGCGAGGAAGGCTGTCAGCAAATTGGCGATCGGCCCCGCGAGGGCACACAGAATATCGTCGCGGACAACATTCTTGAAATTGCGACTCTCGACCGGCACCGGCTTTCCCCAGCCAAACGTCCCCCTGCCGAAAATGATCAGGATCAACGGCACCAGGATGGTTCCAACCGGGTCGATGTGGGTTACCGGATTCAGCGAAATCCGTCCCATCATCTTGCCCGTCGGGTCACCCAGTCGATTCGCCATCCAGGCGCGTGCCGACTCGCGCACGCAGATCGCGAACAGCAGCACGATGATCTGAAAGAAGATGTCGACTGGATCTAGATTCTGCAGCATTGGGTTTTGCCTTCGATACTAACACGGCAAAAACCAATCTGATGTGAGGCGGGCGGCTGACTCCATCAGCAGAATCAGCCCACCGTTATTGGTCGTCATAGTCTTCCGTAAGCGAGTTAATGAAGGCCGTTAAAGCGTCCACATCGGCGGAGCTGATCGACATGTTTTGAAACTCGGTTGGCGGGTTTCTTAGTTTGCCATCGCGCGCCAGTTGCGAGGTGAGGACATAGAAGCTCACAACATCCGACACGGTGAGTTTGCCGCCATTATGAAAGTACGGATTCGAGTCGGCCAGGTCCCGCAAAGTCGGCGTCTTGAAGCGGGCAATCGTGTTCGGTAATCCCTGGTCAACCGAGCAGTCGTTTCCTGCCGCGCAGATCACCGACTTGATATCGCTTTGAGGATTCGGCATGTCGGGATTCAAGTAGACATTCCACAATCCCAGATCGGCGAACTCCGGATGTCCGGTTTCGGCCGCGCGACGGAAGCGTTCGCTGGCGTTGGGATGGGCGCTGCTGGCGGGCAGGTAGGCGTCGAAGTTCTGATTGCGCGTAGCCAGCGATGGGATGGAAAGCTGCATGAAGGCGCCGTCGCCGTTTACGCCGTCGTACTCGGCCTGCGAAACGCCGGTATTGTGAAATTTGAAGTCGGTGAAATTCGGCGCCATGTGGCAGGCTGCGCAGTTGCCGGCATGTTGCGAGCCGTCACTGGCATTCACGGCCGCGCTCAGGAAAATCTTCAGGCCGGCCAGCTCGGTAGCGCCAAAGCTGAAAGGCTGCTGGTGATACTGAAACGACCCGTAGGTTCCGTCAACCCAGGTTGGATTGTTCAGTGACTGCAGGATCTTCAGCAGGTTCTGGTTGTATTGCGCGATGGTCTGACCGGCAATAGGCTGCGTGGGCAGGTGGTTGATCCGCAGGAAAACATCGTAGGGCGATGCAACGAAGCGACCGAAGCTGTCTTGCTTGAAGAGCAGTCCCTGCATGTACGCCGAGATGCATGCGGCTACGGCATTCAGAATTTCTTCGTCGGTCGCGGTCTGCACGTTGATGCGGAACGATTGCGGGATAAGCAGCGCGCTTGGAATCGTGCGATCGGCGCCGAGGAACATCGCGGCGTACGGGATCCCGTTGGAACGTTCCTGTGCAAGCTTTCCGCTGCCGTCGTCCTGGCGGATGACCAGAGCGATCTGCGCCACGGCCTGGTTGTATTGATTCGGCATCCATCCGAAATTACGGCCGGTCAAGGTTGCTTTTATCAGGTCCGTCGGACTATTGAACTCCCCGTCGGAATGCAGGAACGTCGGACCAGCGCGCGATTGCAGCGAGCCCACCATCTCGATGGCGTTGCGAGGGGTGTGGTCAAAGCCGTTGATCACCCGCGGTATGGGGCTGCGACTGGTGTAGTCGGCATAGGTACGGTTGCCCGCGCCGGGTACTCCCTGAAATTCCGTAACAAAATGACAGGAGCGGCAGTTGATGGACTGTCCAGCGAATGGGCCAGGCAGTGTTCCATTGGTCGTCTGAACCTGTTGGACCACCGGGTCTCCTACGGCCAGCGGGGCATTAACGCCGGTCATGTTAGCGGCGAAATATTGCGCGAAACGCGTATCCAGAAACAGGCGTTCTCCCAAGGCCTGGGCGGCTGCCGGAGCGCCCGCAAGCACCGGATCATCGGAGTCGGAGCTCTGGAAGGACGGCGCTTTGCCCGAGCCGCATGCGTTGAGAGTGAGTAGAGCGAACACTCCCAGAATCAGGGCGCAGAGAAACCAGCCTCCGCACCGTGTCCACTTGACTGTATTGCTACCAGTGGGGCGAATCATTGCTTTACATCACTCCCATCACGATGCAGGTGACGGAAGACCTGCTGGAATTCATAAGAAACGTTGAACCGGTAAATCGTGCCCAGGCTATTCTGGTTCAACCCAAAGTTGACGCCGAAAGAGAAGCTTGGACCGTTCGGGACGTTGAAGGCGATCGCGGGACCCAGATATTGGGAGGTGGATTCGAGCCCGAAGCTATTGGCATCTCCCAGTCCCCCGTAGAGCTCGGCGCCAGCCGCAAAGTTCTCGCGGCAGAACGTGCAAGGCTTGGAACTTGCCGCCAGCCGCAGAGGCCTGCTGGCGCCGAGGGCATAGCCAAATTCCCAGGGCTCGCTGGAAAACGATTTTTCCGTGATGAAGTTCTCAGCAATATTCCAGCCTTTGAGATCGCTGGAGAGAATCAGCTTCATTTCCAGAGAGCGTTCCACATCATTTCGGGCCTGCGCATTGCTCAACAGGTAGTCGGCTTTGCTGGCATGGCCCGTGACTTCGAGAATGCTTTTCTCGGCCAGGTTGAGGTCCTCGTACTCGACGTAGAGGATGGGATTGATGATGTGATGGGTGGGGAGCGGCTGGAAACGATTTTCCCAGCGCCAGCCTCCGAAGACCGTGCTGTCGTTAAAGGTATGCTGGCCGCTCAGATAGACCTCGGTCGTCCACCACGCCTTCAGTCCGTATTCAAACTCCAAGGTTTCGCTGACGAATGGATTTCCATACTGCGGCGACGCCTGCACGGTTTTGGAGGAAACCTCGAGGTTGCCGGGCTCTTCCAGATCGGAGGAATAAGTGACAAAGTAAGGCTTTTCCTGGGCGAGCGAGGAAGACGCCAGCAGCAGCACGGAAGCGATAACGCCCGTGGCCCAGAGAAATACAGCCAGCAAGTTCCTTTTGTTGCAACTCAGTTGCATATCATATGGACTCAATCCCGAGGTTGCGGCCAGACCAGCGCTGCTGTCAAGGAAAGTGGGAAGAATGTGTCTCAGAGATGATGAGAAGATTTGCAACCAAACAAAGCAGCCACCGGTAAAAGTTGGATTATTTCCTTCCGACCGCGGAAGTAGGCATTCCGCTGATTGGCGTGCTGCAACGGAATTATTGTAGGCCGAAGCGCACTCTCGCGACGATGATCAAATCTTCTTACAATTACATGAAAATTACAAATGATATGGTGTTGCATTTAATGGGCGATGTGACGATTGGTGCAGCGGTCACGTGAGAGGGATGTTCTCTACGTTACGGCGAGAGATGCGACGAGTGTTCTACACGATTTTGGGCGGTGGCAGGCTAACGGCGCAACTTGCTGCGAACAACGTGTATGCAAGAAAGCGCCGACACCCCCAGACAGGTCTGGGCGATCAGCGCACCTGGAATGTTCTGAATTAGGTTGACTACGCTGCCCGAGTTTCGTCGTCATCCATGATTCGGTTGAACTCGGTACTGAGCGCGCGCTCTACTTCCTCAGAGTGTCGCTCTCCCCTGGCTACGCGGCTGACGTAGGAGCGGTCCACCTTTAACTGTCGGGCAATCCGGCTGTAGAGACCGCAAAGAGACTGTACGTAACGATTCACCACTGACATTTTGTCTCGAGTTTCCGGCGTTTCGAGTGGAGCGTCTACGTTTGTCATACAAAATCTCTGATGCATTCGCGCGAAATGATGGTTGTTTTTGCTAAAGCAACTCTGACATCATTGATGACAACCTTTTGCGGTGGCGGCCGCATCACACTGAGCACAAGGGGCGGCTACATATCCTCTGAGCATCCTCGAGCCAGACCACCCAGCTTTGGCGGTGTGCTCCGGCCGGGGCGAAATCAAGATCAATCAACACGAAGCGGCAAGCTGATCGAAGAAGAATGATCTCCGAATTGAAGGGCAACAGTCTGTAAAACTTTCGATGCGGCGGACTTTATTGGTCAGAGGAATGATGGACTCATGGGCCCACTGGTAGATCGGAATGAGTTTCGTAAAGTCGTAAAGGAAATCGTCAAATGCTTGCGTCGGAACCTCGACCGGCCGGAGCTGGTTCCGTTAACCGCAGAGCAGATCCTGTTCTGGATGCAGAGTATTACCCTCGAAGATCTGCAGATAGTTATCCAGGAGATCGAGGCAGACGATAACAAAGTTACGCACTGAAACACATTTGGTTGAACCTCTGTCGACTTCGCAGGCCTGAAACACAGGGTGCTTCAACAGGTTGCTTATTTGGTATGAAGGCGGACGGAGATCGCGAGAACCGGGATTACACAGCGGGGGATGTCGTGCCGATCTCCGGCATTTATTTCGCCGTTCATCGGGATCATCGCGAACCCCATGAGGTCGTCGCTATTCGAGGCGAAGAATTTCCCTTATGCCGCGTCTGCCGGGGAGAAGTGCGGTTCCGGGTGGCTCGCGTCTTGCCGCACATGACCCATGATTTCGATTTGACCGGGCCAGAACCTCGAGCGCTCAAACGGCGCGCCAAGGCAGCTGGCGAAGAGGGTAAGTGAAGAAGCTTTTAGCAAGCTCAGGGCCGGCCGATATCAAAAGCGTATGGGCTAACGGCTAAGAGTTAAAGGCCACGCTACGAGCCAATCTGAACCAATTCCGTCGTGTGCTTGAGTTGGCCGCAGGCAGCGTAGATATCGCGGCCCCGGGGACGTCGAATGAAGGTGGGAATTCCCGCGCGGGTCAGCGTGTTCTGAAAGACCTGCACCCGCTCCTCCGATGGAGTGGCAAAGGGAATATCGGGGCCGGGGTTGAGGGCGATCAGATTCACCTTGGCACGCAATCCGCGGATCAACTCAATCACCTCACGCGCATGACGCACATCGTCGTTCACGCCGCCCAACAGGACATATTCAAAGGTCAGCCGCTCGCGATTGCGCAAAGGAAACTCGCGCAATGCTGCTAGCAGCTTTTCAATCGTCCACTTCTTCGTGATCGGCATGATCTCGGTGCGCAGCGCTTCGTTCGGAGCGTTCAGCGAAATGGCCAGCTTCGGCCGAACCGGCTCGGCGCCGAAATCGACAATGCGCGGGACAATGCCGGAAGTTGATACAGTCATGCGCGATTCAGGAATGCCAACACCTTCGACGAGCAGTCGCACGGATTGCATGAAGTTGTCGTAATTGAGGAAGGGCTCGCCCTGTCCCATGAAGACCAGGTTCAGGCGGTCGCGCTCGACGTCGGCTTGCTGATCGGAGAGCACCAGCAAAATCTGGCCCACGATCTCGCCCGCCGTGAGATTGCGCTGGAGTCCAAGCAGGGCGGTCATGCAGAAGGCGCAGTCAACGGCGCAGCCAACCTGGCTGGAGACGCAGATCGTCGCCCGCCGCCAGGTCCGGGCGATCTCCCGGTTCTTCATCTCCGCTGGGCGAGCCGTCGCCGGCCTCGCCGCCGTCGCCCTCGGGCATCCAGACAGTCTCGACGCTTTGTCCATCGGCGAAGGCCAGCAGGTAGCGCACTGTGCCGTCGCTGGAGACAAATTTCTTCTCAATGCGCGGTGGCCCGACGGAAAAACCTTCGGTCTGAAGCCTGCGGCGGAAGCCCAGAGAGAGCGGGGTAAATTGCTCCAGGTTCTGCCACCTTTGCCGGTACAGACCGTCAAATAGCTGTCGGGCGCGGTAGGGAGCTTCCCCCAGACCTTCCGTGATCGAGGTAAGCTCTTGAATCGAAAGGCCTAAAAGTTCGGTATATTGCGGGTAGCTCATGCATCCAATATGCTGAATTAGATTCCAGTCACCCGACATCGCTTCGGGGTATTTCGATTACAACGATTGTACTTGCGTACCGCCTTCTGCGGTCTCCTGACCGTAGGTTACGCGAAACCGGGTCAGGTCTTATAACGTTCGTAGACCTGAGCGACGACTGTCATGTCGCTCGGAGCAGCCATCATGGTAGAAGAACTTCGTAATATTGAAAGAGCCGTCTTTCCCAATGGACTCACCGTCCTGACGGAGAAGATGGACCACATTCGCTCCGTATCCATGGGTATCTGGGTGAAGTCCGGCTCCCGTCATGAAGACCCACGGGTCAACGGCATCTCGCATTTTGTCGAGCACATGGTATTCAAGGGGACCAGCAACCGCACGGCGGAAGACATTGCCCGCCAAGTGGATTCAATCGGCGGCAACATGGACGCCTTCACCGGAAAAGAGACCATCTGCTTCAACGTAAAAGTTCTCGATGAGCATTTGCCGATAGCGGTCGATGTGCTTAGCGATATGGTGTTGCACCCGGTCTTCGACGGAAAAGAGATTATTCGTGAGCGGGGCGTCATCCTGGAAGAAATCAAAATGGACGAGGACAATCCCGACTACCTGGTCCACGAGATCTTCACGCAAAACTTCTTCAAGGACCATCCGCTGGGCAAGCCGATCCTGGGAACTAAGGAAACGGTGCGGCGCTTCGATCAGGAAGCGATTCTCGATTACTACGGCGGAAAGTTTGCTCCGGGAAACATGATCATTTCGGCGGCTGGCAATCTCGATCACCACGAACTGGTCGAGCTGCTGCGCGAGCGCTTCGGCCAGCTGCCTCCAGGAACCAACGGATGGCACGATACGCCGCCGAAGACGAACTCCCGCATCATCCTCCGTAACAAGAAATCCTTGGAGCAAGTGCAGATCTGCGTAGGCGTGCCGTCGTATTCCATCAGCCATGACCGCCGGTATGTGACCTACGTTCTGAATACGCTGCTGGGCGGCGGCATGAGTTCGCGGCTCTTCCAGAACATACGCGAGAAGCAGGGGCTGGTGTATTCCATCTTCTCGGAGCTCAATCCGTTCCGCGATGCCGGCATGCTCTCGGTGTACGCGGGCACGTCGCGTGAGTCGGCGTCGAAGGTGGTGAAGGCGATCGTCAACGAGTTCCGCCAACTGAAAGAAGTGCCGATTACCGAAGACGAACTGAAGCGCGCCAAAGATCAGTTGAAGGGGAGCCTGATGCTGAGTCTGGAGTCGAGCACAGCTCGCATGTCGAACCTGGCGCGGCAGGAGATGTATTACGACCACTTCATCGGTATGGACGAGATCATCAATCGCATTCAGGTGGTGACGGTGGAAGACCTGCTGCGGTCGGCGAACGAACTGTTCAAGCCGGAACTGATTGCCGTGACCGTGCTGGGCAATCTGAATGGATTGAAGATCACACGGGATTCGCTGGCGTGCTAAGAGGCCGCTGTTCGCTTTTCGCCATTCGCTTTTCGCCGGAGGAAAGCGCCATCCTTTTCTAGGTGTTTCCTGAGGAAGGCGCACCGCCGTGCGCCCGACTCGCGGCGAAGCGCCGCCTCCCCTCAGGATGACAGCAGTAAGAAGTACAACGGTCTTGGCGAAACGGCAAAGGGCGAAGGGGCGAATAGCGAAGGACGAAGGGCTATCCAGTCCTTCTTGCTAAAAACGGCTTCCAAACGTTTCGCGGCTACCTGCGTCAAAACTTTGACATCGGATGGTGACTGACGAATAATTCTGCTTGTCAGGTATGCTTGCCGCAGTTGTCTATTGTTCATGCACTCATGTTGAGATTCCCGGTCCTGCGGAAAGCGCGGGAGAACCATCTCCTGAGCTGATAAGAGAAAAGAGGTTTCATATGCGCAGACGCAATCGAGAGCGGGGATTTACCCTGATCGAACTGTTGATCGTGGTCACGATCATTCTGATCATCGCCGCGTTCACGATCCCGAAGCTCACCAAGTCCACCATTCCGGCGCACGAGGCGTCGGCCATCGCCAGCATCAAGGCTGTCAATGAAGCCGAGATGATCTACGCCAGCAGCCATCCCGATGCCGGTTTCACCGGCGATATGGCTATGCTGGGAGGTACTGCGCAGAGCGGTGGGGAGCAGACGATCGATGACAACCTGGCAAGTGGCCGCAAGAGTGGTTACACCTTTACTTATACGGCGGGTGAGAAAGTGAACGGCGCGGTTCGCTCCTACACCATCACCGCCGTACCCGACCAGGTAGGCACGACCGGCGTGCGCCGTTTTTATTCCGACGAGTCCGGCGACATCCACTACAACGGATCGGGGCCGGCGGATGCGAGCAGCCCCGTGATCAGCAACTAACATTGCTTGCGTCTCAGGTGTACAGCTTGCGGTAGCTGCGCCGAAATTTGTGTTGCAAACAGAGCCCCGGCAGATCAGCCGGGGCGTATTCATCTTAATGGTTCAGAAAATAGTCTCAATCTCGGGGTTGGTGTTTGTACTCAGTGCACTGCTGGCCGCCCAAACCGATGTCCACGCCTTAGCCGACAAGGTCGACCAGCGCTATGACCATCTGCACACGCTGGCGGCCGGGTTCACCGAGACCTATTCCGGCGCAGGGATGTCGCGCACCGAGAGCGGCACTCTGCTGCTGAAGAAACCCGGGCAGATGCGCTGGAACTACGAGACGCCGCATCCCAAGTTGTTCGTGACCGACGGCCATACGGCTTGGTTCTACGTGCCTGGCGAGCGGCAGGCGCGGCGCGCGCCCATCAAGCAGCTCGACGACCTGCGCTCGCCATTGCGTTATCTGCTCGGCAAGACCAAGCTGGAGAAAGAACTGGATGGGCTCTCTCTGGCGCCGGATCAAAAGCCGATGAATCCTGGTGATGTGGTGCTGCGAGGCGTTCCCAAAGGAATGCACGATCGGGTGGAAGAGACTTTGCTGGAGATCGCTCCCGACGGCCTGATCGAACGCATTGTGGTACAGGAATTAGATGGCTCAGTTACAGAATTCCGCTTTCAACAGCAGAAGGAGAACGTCCAAATAGCAGATCAGCAGTTTCGCTTTGTGCCGCCGGATGGAGTCGAGGTTGTCGCCGGAACAGAGATGATGGAATAAACGCAGCAGTCGGCTCTCAGCTCACAGCTATCAGCCAAGGCGGGTGGTCAAGTATTTACGATAAAAGCGTAGGAAGGGCTTCGTGGGGCGGCTTGGTCTCGTCGACGTTTGTTCACCTCGCCATTCTGGCTGAGAGCTGGGATAGCTGGTAGCCACAATGTTAAACTAGTAGTTAACACCCTGAGGGAAATGGCCGAATACACCATCAAAATGGCCGACGAGCGCGGGCGCGTTCTCGAGCAGACCGAGAACGGCGTCTCCGAGGCGGAGATTCGCGACCGCTTCGCGCAGCAGGGTTTTTACGTTTATTCCATCAAGTCCAAGGGGCTGCTCTCGGGCGAGGTGGGGCTGCCGCGCCGGCGCAAGATCAAGCAAGACCAGTTCGTCATCTTCAATCAGCAATTTGTGACGCTGATCCACGCTGGCCTTCCCATTATTCAATCGCTGGAGTTGCTGATCAAGCGTCAGCGCAACGTGTTTTTTCGTTCGGTGCTGCAGAGTGTGCGCGACCGGGTTCGCGGCGGCGAGTTGCTCTCAGAAGCCTTCGAGGCGCAGAAAGTTTTTCCCAAGGTTTACACCACGACACTGCTGGCGGGCGAGAAGAGCGGCAACCTGGAAGAGGTGCTCGGCCGCTTCATTTCGTTCCAACGTCTGGCGGTCAGCTTTCGCAAGAAACTGATTTCGTCGCTGGTCTATCCCACCCTGTTGGTCGTGGTGCTGATCGTGATGCTGACGTTCCTCATCACCTTCGTTGTGCCGCAGTTTGCAAACCTCTACAGCACGCTTGGCGCCGAGCTGCCGCCCATGACCGCGATCATGTTATCCATCGGCGTCAATGCGAAGCACTATTTTCTGTACACCGTGATCGTGATGGCACTGGTCGGATTCTTCGCGTGGCGCTGGATGAAGAGCGACTCCGGGTCGACGCAGATGGATCGCATTAAGTTAAGGACCCCGCTGCTGGGCGACATCTGGCTGAAGTACCAGGTCGCGGTGTTTTCCCGCATGCTGTCGACGCTGCTTTCTGGCGGACTGCCGCTGGTTCCGTCGCTTGAGACCGCTGGCGAATCGATGCAGAGCCGCCTGATGGCCCAGGGAATCATCGCCTCGACGCGTGGCGTGCGCGAAGGCCAGGGGCTGGCCAGGAGCCTGGAAGAGACTAAGGTTTTTCCGCAGATGTCGGTGGAGATGATCGAGGTCGGCGAATCGACCGGCGCGCTGCCCGCCATGCTGAACTCGATTTCGGAGTTCTACGAGGAAGATGTGCAGAATGCGCTGGCTACCGCGATGGCGCTGATCGAGCCGGTCATTCTGATTGTGATGGGCGTGGTGGTGGCGTTCGTGCTGATCTCGCTCTACCTGCCGATCTTCAGCCTGGGCGCAGGCGGAATCAAGTAGGCAGTGGGTGGTGGCTAGATGCCCTGCCTGTGCTGTTTGGCCTGGCTTAAGCGGCGACGTTGGACTCGAAACGAACCAGCTCGCGCAGCGAGACAGATAAGATAGCCCACTGCTTCAGCGGTGGGTTGACGAAGAGAAGAAACGCGGGCGCTGCAGAAAGTCGAGATGGGTGTGTGAACCCAGGTCTCGAAACCCGGGGCACCCGGCGAAAGGCGAAAAGCGGTTTTTATGGCAGAGCCTAAAGCAATTTTCGTGAATGGCAACGGAGGGGTTGCCGTCAGCGACGAGATCGCGCACGGCCAGGACCTGGCGCGGCGGTATCGCTGCGAGTTTGTAGACCTGAAGAACTTCCACATCCAGCACGATCTGTTTCGCAAGATCAAAGTGGACTACATGTTCCGCTACAATTTCGTGCCTCTGGAAGAGCAGGCCGACGGCCGTCTGGTGATCGCCATCGCCGATCCCAGCCAGTTGATGATGATCGACGAGATCGGCCTGCTGCTTGGCCGCCGCATCATCACCCGGGTCGCCAGTCTGTCGCAGATCAGCGACGTGCTCAAGAAGAGCGAGCAATCGCAGCGCGTGCTGGAAGAAGCGGGCGAGAACTTCGCGCTCGACGTCATCACCGAGGACGAGAACTCCGACGAGACTATCTCAATCGAGAAGCTGACCGGAGAGAGTGATCAAAGCCCGATCATTCGCCTGGTCGACACGACGATCTTCACCGCCTTGCAGCGGCGCTGCTCCGATATTCATATCGAAACGCGTGATGACTCGGTCGTGATCAAGTACCGCATCGACGGCGTGTTGCAGCAGGCCATGCAGCCCATCGCGAAGGAGCATCACTCGACCATCATTTCGCGCATCAAGGTCATGAGCGAGCTCGATATTTCAGAGCGCCGCGTGCCCCAGGATGGCCGCTTCCGTGTCCGCTTCAATGGACGCTCTATCGACTTCCGCGTTTCGATCATGCCTTCGATTCACGGCGAAGACGCTGTGCTCCGCGTACTCGACAAAGAATCGATGAGCGAGAAGTTTCACAAGCTCACGCTCGATGTGGTGGGCTTCGGCGAAGAGGACCTGCGCAAATTCCGCCGCTATATCAAAGAGCCGTACGGCATGGTGCTGGTAACGGGACCAACCGGTTCCGGTAAGACCACGACGCTTTACGCCGCTTTGAACGAGATCAAGACCGACGAGGATAAGCTGATCACGATCGAAGATCCGGTCGAGTACCAGATTCGCGGCATCACGCAAATCCCGGTCAATGAAAAGAAGGGTCTGACCTTCGCTCGTGGACTGAGGTCCATTCTGCGTCACGATCCCGACAAGATCATGGTCGGCGAAATCCGCGACACCGAGACGGCGCAGATCGCCATCAACTCGGCGCTCACCGGCCATCTGGTGTTCACCACTGTCCACGCGAACAACGTGGTCGACGTGCTGGGACGCTTCCTCAACATGGGTGTCGAGGCTTACAACTTCGTTTCTGCGCTCAACTGCATTCTTGCTCAGCGCCTGGTGCGCCTGATTTGTGAATTTTGCAAAAAAGAAGTGCATTACTCGGTGGAAGAACTTGAGACCAGCGGCCTCGATCCGAAAGAATGGGCAAGCATTCCGTTCTACGAAGGTGAGGGGTGCATTGAGTGCGCGGGCACCGGTTTCCGCGGCCGTACTGCAATTCACGAGCTGCTGGAGCTGACGGACAACGTGCGCGAAATGATTCTGGCGAAGAAGCCGAGTAGCGAGATTCGGCGAGCCGCCAAAGACGAGGGCATGCATTTCCTTCGCGAGTCGGCAATTGATAGAGTGAAACGTGGGCTGACCACGTTGAAGGAGATCAACAAGGTCACCTTCATCGAGACGGCAAGGTAAAAGCTGTCAGCTCTCAGTCGTCGGCTAAGGCGCGAAGCGATCGTTGAGATTGCTGGGGCCTGACGAAGGACAAAGGAATTTTGCGAGCTGCAGAGGTCTTTCGACTGCGCTCGCCGCCTGCGGCGACTTGCTCCGCTCAGGATGACACACCGAAGGGCGCCGGCCATAAGCCTGAAGGGCGCGATTTAACTTAGCCGCGAGCGGAAGCCCGCGGGAGACGGATTAATAAAGGTAGAGAACCGCGCAGCGGCGGCACCGTCGAAGAGACTGAGAACTTTGCCTAACAACAATCACATCGCACGTCCCCGCGTCGCTTGCGAGATCAGCGCTGACCGCGTTGCCGCCGCGCGTATCAACGAAGCTGGAACGAACCTGGAAGCCGCGACAGCCACCACGTTGCCTCCCGGGGTATTGCTTCCCGGGCTGCAGCAGGCCAACATTGTTGATCGCGGCAAGCTGCTGCCGGCATTGCGCGATCTGCTGGCGGCCGTGGCTGGACGTTCGCGCGATGTTTGCCTGGTTCTGCCGGACGCCACCACCCGGGTCATGCTGCTCGATTTCGAGACTCTGCCTGACAAGAAGCCCGACGCCGATGCGGTGGTCCGCTTTCGCCTCAAGAAGTCGTTGCCCTTCGACATCGATCAGGCGGCGGTATCGTATGAGCGGCAGGGAACAGCAAGCCAGATACGAGTTGTTGCCGCGGTGACGCCGAACACTGTGCTCGAAGAATACGAAAAGCTGATGCGCGACGCCGGGTACAACCCGGGTACAGTGCTGCCTTCGATGCTGGCGGCCCTGGGGCTGGTCGATGCTTCCCGTCCAACCATGGTGATCAAGGTGGAGCAGGGGACCACGACCTTCGCCATCGTCGATCAAGGCCAGTTGCTGCTTTACCGCGCGCTTGATAATGGCGGCGTCACGGTTAGCGGCGAATCACTCATCGATGATGTTAATACGTCGCTGGTGTACTTCGAAGACCGTTACGGCGTGAATGTGGATCGCGTACTGGTCACGGGTGTGCAATCGCCACAACTGTTGCAGGAGGCGTTCGTCGGAAGGATTCACGTGGAAGAGTTGGTATCGAGTTCAGCAGCCGGAGTTGCCGCGGGGAACGTGAGCAAGTCTGTGCTTGCAGGAGTTGCGGGGGCCCTGGTTTCCTGATGCGTCTTGCTATCAATCTTGCCAGTCAGCCGTATGAAGTCGCGCGGGAGTACAAGCGTCGGCTCACGGTAGCTATTGCGACGCTTGGCGCGCTTGCAGTGCTGCTGGTGGGATACATTCTCTATCAGCGCCAGCATACCCGCGGCATCAATCGTCAGTTGGCAGCCGTGCAGCAGCAGATCGATCAGCTTAACCAGGAAGAGACGCAGGCCCGGGCGATCCTGAACAAGCCGGCCAACCGTCAGATCGCCGATCAATCGGAATTTCTGAACGACCTGTTTGCGCGCAAATCCCTTTCTTGGACGCGAATCTTCGCGGAGATGGAAAAAATTGTGCCGGCCGATCTGCACGTAGTGTCGATGAAGCCGGAGTACACCAAGACCAACGATCTGGTGCTACATATCGTGGTGGCCACGGACTCGCGCGATCGCGCTGTCGAGCTGGTTCGCCACATGGAAAAGTCGAACCACTTCCGTCAGCCGCAGGTTGTGGCCGAAGTGGTGGTCACCAATACCAGCAGTCAGAGTTCCGGTCCGGCCAGCAATATCCAGTTCGATATCGCAGCGGTCTACGTTCCCGCGGCCGCCGACACCGATGAAAATGCAGACGCGACGGGGACGAAGGCAGAAGCCGCGCCGACAGCCCCTCCGCCGGTGAAACCGTCCGGTGCTCACAGTAGTAATGCCGCCAGCGCCGGTACGTCCCGCGCGCCATCGAGCAACGTTCGGGCACAGAATCAGCCGATGAATCCCGGCTTGAGAGGGCATTAATGGCCAGCATCCGAGAAACCAAGAAGAAGCTGATGCCCGCGGTCATTGCCCTGGCATTGCTGGATCTGGTCTGCATTGGATACGTGCTGTCGCCTGCGGGACGGTCGCGGCAGGCCCGGCAGCGGGAGTACCAGCAGCTCCATCAGAAGCTGGTCGCGAAACAGCAGGAGGTGCTGCCGACGCGAGGTATGGATCAGAAGCTGACGCAGGCGTCCAAGGACATCGGCGGTTTTTACGACAACCGGTTTCCGGCGGAGTACTCCTCGATTTCGAATGAGCTGGGCAAGATTGCGACGGATAACAACGTTCACCTAAGCGGCGTCCGGTACGACCAGAAGGATGCTCCTATCGAAGGCTTGCAGAAGCTCAGTATAGAGATCACGCTCTCCGGCGATTATTTGCAGGAAGTGAAGTTCATCAATGCGCTGGAGCGTGACAAGATGTTCTTCCTGATTGACGGCATCGCCCTGGCCGAGCAGCAAGGGAATGTCCGTCTGCAGTTGAAGCTGGAAACGTATTTGCGCTCGGGAGCGGCTGCGTCGTGAAGCTGGGGACTGAAAACAAGAAGAAGACCATCATCGCCGGCGTTTTGCTGGTACTTGCGGCCTTCCTGGTGATCCGTGCTTTTTCGGGCGGCGGCGAAGATGCTCCCGCGCCTGCGCAGTCCACGTCGGCATCGGGCGCGGCAGGTAGTAAAGCGAAGTCGCGCAAGCCTGCCCGAACCCTGCTGGCTCACTCGTTGGATCCGACGCTGCGTTTCGATCTTTTGAAGTCGAGCGAAGATGTGACCTACAAGGGAAACGGGCGGAATATCTTCAGCTCGCAGGCTCCGCCGCCACCAGAGCCCATTCCCGCCCCAATTCAAAATCCGGCGCAGCAGGCTCCGCCGCCACCTCCACCACCCCCGCCGAGTGGTCTGAAGTTTTATGGCTATGCGGGGCCAAAGAATGGCGGCAAGAAGATATTCCTGATCAAAGGCGAGGACATTTTCCTGGCTAAAGAGGGAGACATCGTCGACCGGCGATACAAGATCGTTCGCGTCGGAACGACTTCGGTGGAAGTACAGGACGTGCTGACCAATCACACCGAAACCATTCCGCTGGGAGCAGGATAAATTTGACGCCTCACCTTTCCTTCAAACGGGAAAGATGGGGCACTCGGAATCTATCGCAGTATGAGCATCACACGTCAGCCACGAAGCAGCAGGCCGCAGCCTTCACGGGCTCGCTTGCGCCGCGATGGCGGCTACCTGCTACTGGCCATTATGCTGACGATGGCGGTGATGATCATTGCCGCCACGGCCGCTGCCCCGGCGATCGTGCAGCAGATGAAGCGCGACCGCGAAGAAGAGATGATTCATCGCGGCACGCAGTATGCACGGGCTATCAAAGCGTTCTACAAGAAGAACGGCCGCTATCCCGCCAGTCTCGACGACCTCGATAAAGGGCAGGTTAAATATCTTCGCCAACGGTACAAGGATCCGCTGACCAAAGACGGCAAGTGGAAGCTGCTGAACTATGGCGACATAGCCACACTGCTGAACGGCGCTGCTCCCGGAACACCTGCCGCCGCTTTGGGCACGCTGGGGGGTAATGGCGCGAATCCCGGTGCGGCATCATCCAACTCGTCCTCGCCTACCGGATTTGGAGGGGGCGCGTTCCAGCCGCAACAGCAGCAGCAGGCGTCTCAACAGCCCGGTGCGGTTACCGGTGGATTCACAACTAACTCCGACATGGGCGGCAACGGCGAGAGCGTGCCTGGCGGCACGTTTGCCGGCAGCAACACGGGCAGCGATCAGGGATTCAGCTCAAGCAGCACAAATTCGGCGACGGGATCGAACCAGCCGGGCGGAGCGAACAATCAGTCGGGAGGAACAACCTTCGGAGCGAACTCTGCCGGGAATGGACAGACATTCGGTGGCGGCGCAATTGTAGGCGTAGCCAGCCTGAGTAAGGACCCGACAATCCGGATTTATAACAAGAAGAAGACCTACAACGAATGGCAGTTCATCTACAACCCGATGATGGACCAGACCAATGTTCTGTTGAAGGGGCCCTATCAGCCAATCACCATTGGCGGCAACCAGAACATCGGCACGCCGGCCAGCCAGATGAACGGTCAGCAACAGAACCAGAATCAGAGTTCGTTCGGTCAGCAGAACAATAACTTCGGCCAACAGAACAACAGCAATTATGGCCAGCAGCCCAGTCCGATGCCTTCTTCCAGCCCGTAGTAGCTCCTGCGTTTGCGAAACTGGCAGCCCGCCAATAAACTCGAATGCGGGGTCTGAGATCTATTTTCTCGCATCATTTCTATTCCTATGAAATTGGTTACGTTCGCTGATAACGCAGCGCGTTCGCACATCGGCGCGCTTACCAAGGATGGCCGGATCGCCGACCTGAACGCTGCTTATGCGTTGCAGCTGCGCGGGTTTGCAAAGAACACTGCAGGCGATTCATTGTTGGCTGCCGACATGCATGCGTTGTTCGAGGGCGGAGATCGCGGCCTGGATGCCGCTCGCGCCGCGCTGGAATTCGCCGAGACGCAGCAACCGCACGTGGGCGTGAATGGAGAGCCGATTTTCTATCGCCCGGAGGAAGTTCGGCTGAAGGCGCCAATCATCCCCAAGAAGTTCTTTCACACCGCCGGCAACTTCAGCGAGCATCATCATGAAGCCGAGAGGGCCGGCTTCTCTCATCCTGTAATGCCGTGGATCGTCTTCTTCCAGAACGTGGATGCGATCATCGGGCCGGATGAGCCGGTCATCTTCCCGCCGCACCTCACGCAGGAACTCGATTACGAATTGGAACTCGCCGTGGTCCTGAAGAAAGCGGGGAAGCACTTCACCGCCGACCAAGCGAACGAATACGTCGGCGGATTCGTCATCTTCAACGACATCACGGCACGCGATATTCAGCGTAACGAGATGAAGTCGGGCGTCTTCAGCTTCTGCAAAGGAATCGATTCCTTCTGTCCGTTGGGGCCGCATATCGTCACCGCCGACGAGATCAAAGATCCGCACAACCTGGCGATGGAACTCCGGGTGAACGGCGAATCACGGCAACGCTCGCATAGCAGCAAAATGTCGGTCACGATTCCCGAGATCCTGGCGCATTACTCCGCTATGGGTTACAGCGCGGGCGACGTGGTGTCGACCGGCACGGTGTCGGGAGTGGCCGCATTCAGCGCCGATCCTAAGGCATGGTTCCTAAAACCGGGTGACGTCATGGAGTGCGAGATCGAGCAGATTGGGATTTTGCGTAATCCCGTTATCTCGTGGGAAGCAGCCTACGGCGAAAACGCTCCGACCGGAGCGTCTGCGTCGGAGAAGGCAGCGCGATGATCAGCGACCTTGCCGGAAAAGTGTGGACCAGCAAGTTGAACTCGCGGCCGGACGTGCGCCCCAACTTCGATCGCTCGCGCACCATCCGCTTCTACGACACGACACTGCGCGACGGCGAGCAGACCGTAGGCGTCATCTTCAGTCCGCAGCAGAAGCTGGAAATCGCTAATAAGTTGGATGAGCTTGGCGTGGGGCGCATCGAAGCCGGCTTTCCCAAGGTCTCGCCCGAAGACGGTGAAGCCATTTCGCTGATCCTGAAGGCCGGCCTTAAGCACTCGGAAGTATGGGGCTTCGCGCGCGCCACCCGTGGCGATGTCGAGGAGTTAGTGCGCTTGGGATTGCAGGCAGCCGTCATCGAAATTCCGACCAGCGACATCAAGCTGAAGGCCTATGGGATCACGCGCGAGGAGGCCATCCGTCGAGCGACCGATGCAGTGTCCTACGCGAGCCAGAACGGGATTCGCGTCGCATTCTTCGGCGTGGACGGCACGCGCGCCGATCTCGACTTCCTGATGAATCTGTACGCCGAGGCGGTCGGAGCGGGCGCAAGGGAGGTCGTTCTGGTGGATACCATCGGCGTCTGCACGCCAGAGGCAGCCGAGTTCCTAGTGAGTTGGACCAGGGGCCGGCTGGGCGACGACATCCCGATTCACTGGCACGGTCACAACGATTTTGGGCTGGCGACTGCCATTGCGATCGCGGCAGTGCGCGGCGGCGCCACCTGGATCCATGGCACCATCAACGGCATGGGCGAGCGCGCCGGGAACGCTGACATTGCCGAAGTCGCCCTCGCGCTCCAGTGCCTCTACGACATGCCGGTGGAGATGAAACTGGAGCACATTCGCGAGGTTTCTGAGTTCGTGCGGCGGGCGGGAAACTATGAGCTGGAAGGCTGGAAGCCGCTGATCGGCGACAACCTCTTTAAGCGCGAGAGCGGCGCGGTGGCCAGCCAGTTTCACATCCCCGAGGCGATCGAGCCCTATTCTTCCGAGCTGGTAGGAGCCACCCGCGGAATCGTTCTAGGGAAGAAAAGCGGGCTGGACAGCATTCGCTTGAAAGCCAAAGAACTGCGAATTGATTTGCCTGAGGCACAGCGTGCGACGGTGCTACAGGCGGTGAAGCGGGCGGCGATCGAAAAAGGCCGGCTGATTACCGACGAGGAATTCGTTGCCCTGGTTCGCGAATCGACGACCGCGGATCGCTCCAAATAAGAAGAGGCGGTTTCCGCAACCGCCTCCGCCTGATTCACTAAAAGCTACTGTGCCAAAACGTGCGTGGCCTTGTCGCCTCCAAAGGTGATTTCTTGCAGGATGTGGTCATTGCTGGCATTGACCGTATAGCGCTGAGTCGTGCGCTCGGCCTTCGCTTTCAGGGGAACCAGATTGCAGTTGCTCTTGGCTTCCGCTTTTCCATTGATCTGTTTGAAGATCATGACATGGGTCTGGCCATTCATCTGATGAGTGACGTTGTACTGGCCGGCGGGCAGAAGCGTTCCGCCTACCAGCGTGGGCGCCGTGAACTGGATCGTCTGTTTTTCGGCGATTCCCATCGCATTCGTGCTCGCCATCGCAGCGCTGCAGGCAAGTAACAAAATTGCTGCGATCGTAATGACGATCGCCTTCTTCTGAAACATACAACCTCCATGAAAGCCCGCGTTTCTGCGGGCGTATAAAGCCACCTCCAGCCTAAACGTTCAAAGACTCCTACGCCGTGAGACAAGTCACACGCGGCTGTGAAGCGGTTATCGGCATGTAATGCGGAACGAGCTTCCGATGCGGGCGCTCTTCTGAAGTCTGGGCGCCTTCCCACTTTGAAATGGCCGTATCACTTAAGGCCGCCGGAGGTTGCGAAGCCTCATGTTCGCGGCTCGTCGCGCCGATAGGGATACCGAGAGAACCGAGTAGGTACTTCAAGCTGGCCGACAGACTATCTCTGAGGCGCTGCTTGCAGAGAGGAAGGATACTGATGAGCCTACGAATATTTGGCAATCTGCTGCGGGACGAATCCGGTCAGGACCTGATCGAGTATGCCCTGGTGGCCGCAATCATCGCTCTGGCAGCTGTGGCTGCCATGAGCACCTTGGCCAACAACATCACCAACGCATTCAGCGCGGTAGGTAGCAAGCTGGGAAGCTCGGTCGCTTAATCGCCAACTACTGTTGCTGCTTATTCACTGGTCGCCGATGCCATGGCCTACAGAAGGATCGGCCGACTGCCGATCCCGGCAGGCGATCGCGCTCAGCGCCGGAAGTGGTTGCCCGTTGCAACTGCTTCCGCTTGCTGAGCACTCCGTGGATGTCCACGCAATGTGATTTGAGATGACAACATGAACTCCCGTCGTTTGCTGATCGCGCTTCTGCTGGCGCTGTTGTTGTCGGGCACAGTGACTTTTGTCGTCAGCCGTAAGCTTTCCACCCGGGTCGCAGCCCATCCGAATACCCAGCGCTATGTTGCGGCTGCTCGTGCGCTTCAGGCTGGAGACGTGCTGAAGCCGGAAGACCTTGTGCTGGTTGACTGGCCCACAACGATCGCGTTGTCCGGGCCGTTCACCAAGGTAGCGGATTTGGACGGTCGGGCCGTGATCTATCCGGTAGGCGCGTCGCAACCGATTCTTGAGGACTATCTCGCGGCGCCCGGATCCGGTATTGGGATCACAACCAAAATTCCCGAGGGCATGCGCGCGACGTCGGTGAAGTCGGACGAGGTTGTCGGCGTCGCCGGATTCCTCTTTCCCGGCTCGCATGTGGATGTGCTGGTCACCTTCCGTTCTGACGGCTTGCCCATGCCGGCAACCCAGATCGTGTTGCAGGACGTTGAGGTGCTGACCGTCGGCCAGAAACTCCAGCCCGACCCCCAGGGCAAGCCCGACACGGTGAGCGTGGTGACGCTGCTGCTCACGCCGGAAGACGCGCAGAAGCTGGTGCTGGCCTCGAGTCAGGGAAGCATTCAATTCGTATTGCGCAACGGCGCCGATCACACCCGAGTGGACGCCATGCCGGTGCAGGTGGCGCAGTTGGCGGGCGCGCGACCGTTGGCAACTCCCGCCGCAGTAACGCCACGCCGTTCTCTGCCGATGAAACCAGCGGACGTAGTCGAAACCATCCTGGGCGACAAGCGGTCGACCAAGAGTTTTGAGTAGACGATGACCTCCCTGGTGCGGCGAAGACCGATTTGGTTTGCAACTGTGCTGATCCTCCTGCCAGTCGGGATGGGGGCCCAGTCGGGCTGGTCGACGGCGGGTTCGCCCATGGGTTCGGGTACCGCGGCAACGCAAGCCGCGACTTCCGCAGCGCAGGCCGCTCCGGTATCCGGTTTGGCAGAGTCGGCGGCGTCAGCATCTTCGCAACAGCATCTGGCGCCGTTGGCTCTTAAATCCGACGCGGCTAGCAATGCTCCGGCTTCTGCGGGAGCAAGCCCTTCTACTTCTGATCCCCTGACACTTCATTTGATTGTTGGGCGATCTTTCTTTCTCGATTCGGCCGAAAAGTTGAAGCGCGTCTACGTCAGCAATCCCACGGTAGTGGATGCAATGACCGCCAGCCCGTATGAAGTCGTAATAACAGCTAAGCTGGCGGGCACCAGCAGCCTGGTGCTATGGGATACAGGGGGTCAACCGAAGCTGTTTACTGTATTGGCCGATGTGGATGTTTCGGGACTGCGGGAGTCGCTGGCCCGGGCGCTGCCAGGCAATCACGTGGAGGCGGAAGCGCAGGAAAGCAGGATTCACCTTACCGGCGTGGTGGATAGCGATGCCGCGTCGGATGAAGCCGCGAAGCTGGCGGCCATTTATTCCAAGGACGTGGTGAATTCGCTGGTGGTTGATCCTCATCATCTGCCGCAGGTGCAGTTGCAGGTGCGGATTGCCGAGATCGATCGCTCGAAACTGACTGAATTCGGAATCAACTTTTTCAGCCTCGGCAAGAACAGCGGCGCCGCAACAACTGGGCAGTTCAGCCCCCCGTCCTATCAGACCCAGAGCGGCACCAATACCGCCGTCATCAGCGACTTTCTCAACCTCTTCTACTTTAATTTTGATCACGGATTGGGAACGACCATTCGCGATTTGCAGACCAAAGGCGTTCTGCAAATATTAGCTGAGCCGAATCTCACCACAATTCATGGCCGGACGGCGCGCTTTCTCGCCGGCGGTCAATTTCCTTATCCCATCGTGCAGCCGGGCGGGGCAGGAACGGTGCCGACGGTCACTGTGCAGTTCCAGCCGTACGGCGTGAAGCTGGAGTTCACACCCTACGTAAACTCCGATGGGACCATTCGACTGAAGGTAGCGCCGGAGGTCAGCGCTCTCGATTACACCAATCAGGTGGTGATTGCGGGCTATGTTCTGCCGGCGCTGTCGACGCGCAAAGCGGAGACCGAAGTCGAGTTGAAGGACGGGGAGAGCTTCGGCATCTCGGGCATTCTCGACAACCGCATCACCGACAATCTCAGCAAAATGCCGGGCATCGCCGATATACCCATCCTGGGGCAGCTGTTTCGTTCGAAGAACCTGAACCGCTCAACCATGGAACTGGTAGTGATTGTTACGCCCAAGATCATTGAACCTTTGAATGATTCGGCCACGCCTCCGGCGGCGACGCCGGCCATGGCTGTGCCGTTTCTTCAACAACAGACGTTCGATCGCGACCTTCCGAAAAACTAAGGAACGAGTTATGGCTGCGTCCTACCAAATCCGAGAGCACAACCCGAACCTCAGCGAGATGCCGAGGGCTGCCGGAGTCTCCGCCGCCACCTTATGCGTCGACGGCGACACGGTGGATGCGGTCCGCCAGGCCGTGGTGGGCGGCAAAGGTATCTTCGCCGGTGGTCTCGACAACTACTCGGGCTACGCCAGCGATGCTCTGCTTACGCAGACCCTGCAGCGCGCCGAAGTGCCGGTGTGGGTCATAGGTTTTGATCGCGACCGTGCCGCAGCCCTGGGAGCGTGCAAGGCGATTCAGCAAGCGACGCATGGACACTGCAGCCTGGTGGCTGTCTCCGACAACGCCGATGGCGCACTCATTCTGGAGGCGATGCGCGCCGGTTGCTCCGAGTATCTAACCCTGCCGGTGGGTGTTGATCAGTTTGGCGATGCGATTGAACGATTACGTCTGCGGCTAAATACGCGCAAGCCGATCGTCTCCAAGCCAAGCGGTCGCGTTGTGGCCATGTTGGGAGCACGCGGCGGAGCCGGCGCGACCACGCTTGCAGTTCATCTGGGATGCTTCCTGGTGCGGCAGTACGGCAAACGAACTTTGCTGGTCGACGAGCACCGTCGCCTGGGCCATGTTTCGCTCTACATGGGGCAGGATGAAGCCAACTACCACTTCTACGAACTGGTGCGAAATATTGGGCGGCTGGACGAGAGCCTGCTGCAGGGCTTCGTGATTCACCACTCCGGCTGCCTGGACATTCTCCCCTCGCCCGACAGCCTCGACGATGCGGCTAACGTTTCGCTGGACGATATTCAGCGCGCTATTCGCTTCCTGGGACAGAACTATGAGTTCGTGATAATCGACTGCCCGCATGGAGTCCACAACCTGAGCCTGGCCACGATCGACTGCTGCGACGAGCTGTACCTGATCGCGACGCCGGACGTGCCGGCACTACGTGACCTGTCGCGCTGTATCGATCGCTTTCTGCGAAACAATGTTCCTCCGGCAAGAATAAAAGTCGTGATCAACCGCTATTCGTCGGACGGAGCGTTGGGATTGCAGCAGATCGAGAGGTCGATCCAGCAACCGATTGCCATCACCATTCCCAACGCTTCCGCGGATTTGATTCGGGCGATGAATACCGGCAGCCCGGTGCTTCCTGAGCGCAAATCCGAATTCGTCACGCAGATGAAGAAGTGGGCGGCCACGCTGGTTCCGGGCGCCGAACAGCAGATCCCTGAGCCTAAGCGGAAGTTCGCCTTTTGGATTTGACAATGATCTTTTCAGCACTTCCCGCGCTAAGGAGAAATCATGGCTGAAGCTGCGCTTGCATTTCCGGACAGTCGCCTCGCAATGGAAGCATCCCGTATGCCCAATCCGCTGCTGGCTCGCGCCCAGCAGGACGTGAAGTCGGCGGTGCATCGCGAGCTGATCGATAAGGCCGATCTGGAGAAGCTGTTGTATCTGGAAGACAAGCGTGGCCGGCAGCAGTTGCTGAATCTCATCCTGCAACTTGTGGCCGAGCACGGAGTGCCGTTCAGCGCCAGCGAACGCACACGTTTGGCCAACGAAGTGATGGACGAGGTTTTTGGACTAGGACCGCTGGAGCCGCTGTTGCAGGACGCGAGCGTCACCGACATCCTGGTCAATACGGCGAACGCGGTCTACGTAGAGCGCGGTGGCCTGCTGGAAAAGACCAACGTCGTCTTCAAAGACAATCATCACCTGATGCACATCATCGAGAAGATTGTTTCCAAGGTGGGCCGCCGGGTCGACGAGTCGGCGCCCATGGTCGATGCCCGGTTGTCGGACGGCTCGCGTGTGAACGCGATCATTCCGCCGCTGGCCATTGATGGGCCGATCCTCTCGGTCCGACGTTTCGGCTCCGATCCACTGACTGCTCAGGACCTGCTTACTTATTGCGAGCTGACGCCGACGATGATGGAGGTGCTGGAGAAAGCAGTGCGCGCCAGGTTGAACATCGTGGTTTCGGGCGGCACCGGGGCGGGCAAGACGACGCTCTTGAATGT
Source organism: uncultured Acidobacteriaceae bacterium (assembly GCA_963834135.1). GTDB lineage: Bacteria > Acidobacteriota > Terriglobia > Terriglobales > Acidobacteriaceae > Bog-257. Next base: position 262,266 of record CAWIAN010000005.1, read on the forward strand.
GCTGTCCGGCTTCATCTCGCCGCGCGAACGCATTGTCACGATCGAAGATTCAGCCGAGCTGCGGCTCAAACAGGATCACGTAGTGCGCCTGGAATGCCGTCCTCCCAACGTCGAAGGCAAGGGTGGAGTACGGCAGCGTGAGCTGCTGATCAACGCGCTACGAATGCGCCCCGACCGCATCATTGTAGGCGAGGTGCGCGGCGAGGAAGCGCTTGACATGCTGCAGGCGATGAATACCGGGCATGATGGCTCGATCACTACCGTGCACGCCAATAGTCCGCGTGACGCCATCTCGCGTATTGAGACTATGTCTCTGATGGCTAACCTGCATCTGCCGGAGATGGCATTGCGTCAGCAGATTGCCTCGGCCGTCCAGGTCATCGTACAGGTGTCGCGCATGAGCGACGGCGCACGCCGGGTGACGCACATCTCAGAGATTACGGGGACCAGCGACCAGGTCATCAGCATGCAGGACATCTTCCGCTTCGAGAAGCGCGGGCTGGGTCCGAACGGCAAAGTCTTGGGCCGCTTTTACGCGACCGGCATCGTGCCCAAGTTCGCCGAGAAGCTTCAGTCGGCCGGCATCACGCTCGATCCTAGTCTGCTGAGCTTTTCCGAGGACATCTAGCGGGGCGCCATGTTGCTTACCGGGCTGATCTTCGGGGCAGTGGCGCTGATGAGCTTTGGCATTATCGTCCTGCTGACGCGTCCCACCACCACCGAACGCGCCATCGAACAGCGCATCGCGAAACTGCATGGCTCGGCGGGAGAGAGCATGGCTGCAAGCGATGAGGGTTCACAGCTGGTGAAACTCACGCGGCTCAGCCGAATCGACTGCCTGGATGCGTTCTTGCAGCGCTGCGATTGCGCGCATCGGCTGCAACTGCTCATCGAGCAGGGAGAGAGTCCCTGGAGCGTTGGCAAGGTGATGGGAATGTCGGCTGGGCTCGCCTTTCTAGGCTATGCGGTCGGATGTTACGCCCTCCCCGGTGCGACGCTGGCCTTGTTGCCTGCGCTTGTGCTGGCGGTTTCGCCGCTCATGGTACTGCGCTTTCGCAAGCAGCGCCGCCTGCGCGAATTCAATCGTCATCTCCCCGAGGCCATCGAACTGATGAGCCGCGCGCTGCGGGCTGGACATTCTCTGGCGGCGGCAATCGAGATTGTGGGCGAAGAGTGTCCCGAACCGGTGCGTACAGAATTCCGCGAAGTTTATCGCCAGCAGAACTTTGGATTGCCGGCGCGCGACGCCCTGGTGCAACTGGCGCGACGGATGCCCATGCCGGAGCTCGGTTTCGTGGTAACGGCGATGCTGCTGCAACGCGAGACTGGCGGAAATCTTGTGGAGGTCCTCGATCGCACCGCGGAGGTCATCCGCGAGCGTCTGCGAATTCAGGGAGAAATCCGCATCTACACCGCTCAAGGCAGGCTCACGGGGTGGATCTTAACGATCCTCCCGATTGCCATGTTTTTTTTGCTGGGCATGGCTAACCGCGGCTATACGCGGGTGTTGATCGAAGATCCTACTGGGCGAAAGCTGGTCTACGCGGGACTGGTTCTGATGGTCATCGGAGGCTTGGCGATCCGCAAGATTGTGGATGTAAAGATATGAACGGGGCCAGTCCGCTTTTGATGGTCAGCGTGATGGCGACGGTGTTCTGCGCGTTGGCGGCGGTGCCGGTATTCCTGGCGGTGCGCTCCTCGGAGCGGGCTCGGCGCCTGCTGCGGGTTACCAAGGCTGCGCCACGGATCCAGGAAGAGAAGCCGGCCGCGATCGGCAATCCCGTCATGAGGGTTCTGTTGCGTGCCGTTCATTTCGTGCGCACGCGGTTAGGGTTTGCGTATGACGAGAAGCTGCGGCAAAAGCTCTTATCCGCCGGACTACGCGATCCGGCCGCAGTCGAGACTTATTTTGCGATTCGTCTGATTGGTCCGGTGCTGGCCATTGTTGCCGGGACCTTCATGCCGCAGAACACTTTGTTCTGGATCGTCGCCTTGATGGGACTTGCCTACCTGGCGCCGGATGCCTGGGTGCAGCATCGGGCGCGAGTGCGACGGCAGCATATTCGCCTCGGTTTGCCGGATGCTCTCGATCTGATGGTGGTCTGCGTGGACGCAGGCCTGGGTATTGATCAGGCGCTGTTGCGTGCAGGAACGGAACTCGCCCTCAGCCAGCCTGAGATTTCTCAGGAGTTCAGCCAGATCAACTTCGAACAGCGGGCCGGCAAGCCGCGCATCGACGCCTGGCAGAGCATGGCGGAGCGTACCGAGTTAGACACGGTTAAGAGTTTCGTTCATATGCTGGCGCAGACCGATCGCTTCGGGACACCGCTGGTGCGGGCGCTAAGGGTTTTTGCCGATGGCGTACGTCAGAAGCGGCGTCAGCAGGCCGAGGAGTTGGCTGCGAAGACGACGGTCAAGCTGATTTTTCCGTTGGTGCTGTTCATTTTTCCCAGCATCTTCATCGTGATGCTGGGGCCGGCAGTCATTCTCATATCAAAAAACCTGCAAGGCATCTTCAAGTAGTTGGACTTATCACCGGGAGGGAGGAAAGCGATGGACACAGTTACCGTGATTCGGGTGGTGGCTGCAACGCTGGCGGTCGTGCTGCTGGCGGTTCTGGTCATGCGACGTAAAAGACACGCATAAATAACTTCCTGCACCTCATACATCGAAGTATCTATTCCTGACGGCGGCGCTGCTTGTACGACACAAGAAGCGTCGCCTCAATTGCTTCCGAACCCAACTAATTGAACTACTTATCCGCGTGAGAATATTGCGTGGCCGCCCATGCACTCAAGGCGGCAAACACAGACCAGGGATAAATCCACGCGGCAACCAGAGGCAGCTCCCACAGCTTGAGAGCGGAACCGCTGGTCACCAGGTTGGCGACGCTGAGGGCGATACTGGCCGCGAATCCTGTTCCCAAAACAATCCACGTACTACAAGAAAGCAACGTGTACAGCTGGCCGGCGGCATTGATCGGCGCAGCATTCCTCAGCAACCATAAAGCCGCGGGCAGCAGAACAACTTCGTTATAGATAAGAAATGGAAACAGCAGTTGAAAGACTGCAATCGAGAAACTGATGGCAAACAGGAAATCGGATTCCCGCCACCGGTAACTCACGGCGATCACCGCACTGAGCAACAGCACGATAACGGGCACAGCCAGATAGCCATGCAGAAGATCCGGCAGCAGCGGTTTGCTTCCCGCGTAATGAGAATAGGCCCGGACGGTTGCCAGCCAGGGACCGATCCAGCCGGGTAGAACCAGTTCGGAAGCGACGACGAGGGACGCCGTCGAGCAGGCGAATGCGATCAGGAACAGCCATCGCCCGCGCCACTTGCTCACCGCCCAAACCGACAGAGGCAGCAATACGCCGATGGCTACATGCGGTTTTGACATGCAGAGCCCGGCCAAAATCCCAGCCCACAGCAAACGGCCCGACCGCGCCCAGTAGACAACTACGGCCAGTAAACCGGCGATCAACAGCGTAGGTTGACAGAGTTGCAGTCCTAGAACGACGGGATAAGCGGAGAATGTGCTCAGCAGCACGATCGCAAATGTGAGGTTACGCAGATTCCAGTAAAGGGTCCACAGACGCTGAGAGAGGATTGTGAGGAAGATCGCTCCGAGCAGTGCCACCACGTGAGCCAGATGAAACGGCAAGACGGCGAGTGGAAGAAACAAGAAGGCAAAATAAGCAGGATAGGCAAAGCGCTGCTGGTTGACCGGTTTTGTGAGTGCGCTTCCATAAACAGCGATCTGGATTTTCCGCGTAAATTCCGGTTGATAGGGGCTCTGTCGCGACAAGAGTATCTCGCGGCAACCAATCCATTCCGGATAGAGTCCCAACCGGACAGTAGGCGCGCGATCAGCAAGCGCCGCTGGCGCAATCACAAGAGCGAAATAGTAACTCGAGGCCAGGCAGACCAGCAGCAGCGCAAGCTTGCAAAACGTTCTCAACGGGACGCTCTGCGCATGTTCCGTCATAGAAGCTCGCGACATAAAGTCGGCTGCGAAGCTTTCGTATCCACGACGTTTGCGGAGACAGGCAGCCTTACTGTAACCATCGGTGGGCGGGTAGACTTCTTGAGCAGACGAAGTACGATCCCAGTTAACCCCACAAATATGCCAGTCAACAGGTGGAGACGGGAGAGGGAGACGGGTTACTAAGTCCAGGGTAACCACTTGGTGGGGAAATGTTCATCTACAATGTGCAATTCCTTGCATGTTGAAAAACGCAAGTAGCGGAATTAAAGGCGATTTTGCGGAATTAGGATTGCAATGTGTTGATTTGGGGTTGTACTCTGCCTATCGGCTGTTGATCGTGGATAATGGTCAAACCGTCGAAGGATGAATAACTTGCTTCCTAAACCGTACTGAAGTGAGATAGGGTTGCGGGGGGCAGTGGTTTCGGCGTTTGCGTGGGGCAAACGGCGAAAGTAAGGGTAATGACACCAACTGGTGAAATAAGTTGGTCATATTACCGGCATCATGGTGGAAATTTTGAGGGAACTCTGTCGCGCCACGCGGAGCAAGCCCGGCCCAGAATTTCTGTATCTGCGCCATTAAGATTGCGACCGTTGGAAACAGAAGTCTCTCCGTTGCGGCGGACCGAAGGCTTGTTCGGCCGTGGTAGTCCTACCGCAATTGTGGTTCCGGACCAGTGCTGATCTTGTTTTTACCGGTGACCTTAGGGAGGGGATATGCGTAGGGTGTTGTTGGTATTGGCCTTGTTCTTATGTGGGACGGTTGGTGCGTTCGCGCAGTCCCAGGAATATCAGTTTCTGGCATTCAGCGGTGGGGACTGGACGAATGGCTACCCGTATTACATCGAGCCAGTCGACGGACCGAGCACTCTGATCTATTCAGTAATGTGCGACGACTATGCGCACGGCGGACAGCCGGGCGATATCTGGGACGCGAATATTACGAATCTGGGCAGCGAGAACATCTCCCTTACCCGATTCAACAATCTGGCGGGCCCAGCCTCGAATTATGCCCTCGGACTCTATGACGAGGCCGGTTGGATCCTTCTACAAACGCAAAACGAGCCCAGCAGTGAATGGAAGTCGATGACTTATGCCGTGTGGCATATTTTCGACTCCAATGCTCCGCTGTTTGGCGACGCGGCGACCTGGCTCGATAATGCTGCGGCCGAGAAGCAGATTGGATTCCCGGGCATAGACTTCAACAAGGTCTACATCCTCACCCCCGTCGACCAGCGCGATCCCGATCCCAACAGCATGCAGGAATTCATGTACATCGGAGCGGATCCCGGCCAGCAGAACGCGCAGGCGAATCAGACTACGCCCGAGCCGGGAACATTCCTGCTGCTAGGTTCTGGTGTGCTTGCGTTGATTGGTAAAAAGTTCTGGAACTAGGCCGCTGGGTCCGTAACGTTAGCCCTTCCCCAATGTAAAAGACGCTCCCGAGAGCAAAGACCATCTTGCTCCAGGGAGCGTTTCCAGTCATAATTGGACGTGCACGCATACTCGCTCCACCCTGATTGCGCCGAAACGCTGGCGCACGGGGCTCCCCTAAAATGCGGGGGACTTTCGGCGCGATTGCAGCGGCACAAATCCCAACAACAGAGGAATCGATGTCGGCAAAGTACATCTTTGTGACCGGCGGTGTCGTGTCTTCGCTTGGCAAGGGCTTGGCGGCTGCATCCATCGGCTGCCTGATGGAGAGTCGCGGGCTGAAAGTCACTTTGCAGAAGTTCGATCCCTATCTCAACGTCGATCCCGGAACCATGTCTCCGTTCCAGCACGGAGAGGTGTTCGTCACCGACGACGGAGCCGAAACCGATCTTGATCTCGGTCACTACGAGCGCTTCACCCATAGCAAGCTCTCGCGCGAGAACAACTGGACCACGGGTCGCATCTACGAAACCATCATCGCCAAAGAACGCCGTGGCGATTATCTCGGCAAGACCGTGCAGGTAATTCCGCACGTCACCAACGAGATCAAAGGCGCGATGAAGAAGGTCTCGGCCGACGTCGATCTGGTTATCGTCGAGATCGGCGGAACAGTCGGCGACATCGAGTCGCTACCCTTCATCGAAGCCATCCGCCAGATGCGTCAGGAACTGGGCCGTGAGAACACGCTGTTCGTACACGTGACGCTGGTGCCATACATCGCCGCTGCGGGTGAATTGAAGACCAAGCCGACCCAGCACTCCGTCAAAGAATTACTCAGCATCGGCATTCAGCCCGATATCCTGCTGTGCCGCACCGACCGTTTCCTGTCGAAAGATATCAAGTCGAAGATCGCGCTCTTCTGCAACGTCGAGAACGAAGCTGTCATTACGGCGAAGGATGTGGCCTCGATTTATGAAGTGCCGCTGGTGTTCGCGCATGAGCAAGTCGACAAGCTAGCGCTAAAGTATCTCCGGATCGAGACCAAGGAGCCGGACCTCAGCCGCTGGGAAGACATCGTCCACCGCGTCTACAACCCGAAGGACGAGGTGACGATCGGCATCGTCGGCAAGTATGTCGAATACGAAGATTCCTACAAGTCGCTGAAAGAGGCGCTGGTACACGGAGCTCTGGCGCACAACCTGAAGCTGTCGGTAAATTGGATCGAAGCCGAAGGCCTGGAGCAGAAAGATGCGAGCGTGCAGGCGCAGCTGGAGCATGTCGACGGCATTCTCGTGCCCGGCGGATTCGGCAAGCGCGGCATCGAAGGCATGCTTAAGGGCATTCAGTATGCGCGCGAGAACAAGGTTCCATACTTCGGCATCTGCCTGGGTATGCAGACCGCTTGCATTGAGTTCGCGCGTAACGTGTGCGGGCTGGAGCAGGCAAATTCCAGCGAGTTCGATCCGGCAACGCCGCATCGCGTGATTTACAAGTTGCGCGAGTTGCGCGGCGTGGAAGAGCTCGGCGGCACCATGCGTCTGGGCGCGTGGACCTGCAAGCTGGAACCCGATACGCTGGCGCGCGCAACCTACGGCGAGAGCGAGATCAGCGAGCGCCATCGTCACCGTTACGAGTTCAATAGGGAATACGAAGGTCCGCTCACCGCAGCCGGACTGCGGATCAGCGGCGCGACGCCCGACGGAACCTACGTCGAGATCGTCGAGCTTCCCGACCACCCATTTTTCCTGGGCTGCCAATTCCACCCGGAGTTCAAGTCAAAGCCGCTCGAGCCGCATCCGCTGTTCGCAGCGTTCGTGAGTGCGTCACACGAGAACAAGCTGAAACGTCGGCAGGTTCGTCAAGAGGTTGATGTCGAGATGTTTCACCGGCCGGAGAAGGTGAAGGGCTAGGTGATCGAGCGGCTATTTAACGGCCGCTTCTACAGGGGCATCTGTTTTTTCGCGGCTGACCGGCAGGTTTCTCGCAAACGTACGCTTTTCTGGTCCAAAGTCCTTTGTGGCGGCCAACTCATAGTAGCCAAACTTCTGCCGAAATCCGGCTGCAAATTTCTTTCTTGACGCCTGAATTCTATTTTTGAACCAGTATTTTCTGGCAGAATTAGCGGGTTGCGAGGTGTGCCATGCGCAATCCGTCGCTCTTGCTTTTTGTAGCGCTGTCTTCCGCAATCCTGTCCGCGCAATCCCAAACACCTAATCCGGAAGATGCGCTACATGCGCCAGATGGCGGAGCGCGCGAGATGATCATGAGCATCACTCTCACGCCGCTCGCAGGCGCTCCTTTTCAGGCTACGGTGAATACCGTGTGGACGAAGCACCTTCCCGACGGCAGCACCTCGATTCTGACCAATCATCGCTTTGTCGCGCGCGATGGACAAGGCCGCGTTTACCAGGAGCGCCGTACCTTCGTGCCCGAAGGCAGTGACAGAGAGCCGCGAGTCAGGTTCATTGAGATCAGCAGCCCGGTAACGCATACCCAGTATTACTGCGATCCCATGCTCAGCAGTTGCGAACTGAGAAGCTATTACGCTCCGATTTCAGAGCCGATCCTCCCGGTCGGTCCAATCGGCGATGGTAAGCGAGAGCTGAGCCGGGCCAGCCTGGGCACGAAGACGATTGAGGGCGTAGAAGTGATCGGCACGCGCGAGACCATTACAATTGCTCCGGGCAGTGCCATGGGCAACACGGCGCCTGTCGAGGAGACGAAGGAGTTCTGGTATTCGCCGAAGCTCGGAATCAATCTGCAGGTGACGCGACTGGATCCCATGCACGGCGACCAAGTCTTCACGGTCAGCAGCATCACGCTCTCCGAGCCGGATTCTCGGCTTTTTGTCCTGCCGGCGAAATGCAAGGTCACCGATTTGCGGGACAAGTCTGAGACTGCCAGTACATCATCTGCCGGCCGTTGATGTACCATCGCTTCTTGGCGCATTCCTTTCAGATCGGCGATGTAAGCATTGGTGGAGGCCGGCTGTTTCTCATCGCCGGGCCTTGCGTTATCGAGAGCGAAGAGCATGCGCTCAAGATGGCGGAAGCGATCGCGGCCATCGCGCATGAGAAAAATCTTCCGTATATCTTCAAGGCTTCCTACGACAAGGCCAATCGCACGTCGATCCAGAGCTTCCGCGGACCTGGGCTGGACGAAGGTTTGCGGATTTTAAGGAAGGTTCGGGAGGTTGCCGAGATTCCCGTGCTCACTGATGTTCACCAGGCCGTCGACGTACCGCGAGTGGCGGAAGCCGTCGACGTGATTCAAATTCCCGCGTTCCTCTGCCGTCAGACCGACTTGTTGATTGCGGCAGGGAAGAGCGGCCGCGCCGTCAACGTGAAGAAGGGTCAATTCGTGTCGCCGTGGGACATGCGGCACGCGGTGGAGAAAGTTCGCGATTCCGGCGGAGAGCGCGTCTTCCTCACCGAACGAGGCGCTTCATTCGGCTACAACAACCTCGTCGTCGATATGCGGTCGCTGGCCATCATGCGCAAGTTTGCGCCGGTGGTCTTCGACGCGACACACTCAGTGCAACTCCCTTCAGCGAGTTCCGATGGCGCGCCCGTGAGCGGCGGCCAGCCCGAATTCATTCCGCTGCTGTCGCGCGCAGCGGTCGCGGCCGGAGTCGACGGCGTCTTCATGGAAGTCCACGACAATCCCGCGCAAGCCAAGTCCGACGGCGCCAACGCGCTCGATCTGAAGTTGCTACCCGCAGTCCTCGATCAACTGATCGCGATACATTCAGCCTTGAGGTAGCAACCCGATAATTGTCATCCTGAGCGCTGTGCTTTGGCGCGAGGGATCTGCTGGTCCGTTTCGGCGGAAAAACGGATCCCTCATTGGCCTGGAAGCCTCTTCGTGATGACAACAAACCTTATGCGCTAGGATTTTCCCATGACAAGTCTTTTCTCTCACCCGCGTTTTCTTGCCGTCTATTCCGGAATTCTCACGATCGTCTTCGCCGTCGTTGTCCTCGCTGGCTTCGCCGAGTCCGGGCAGAAGCAGGCGTTCGATGAAATCACGGCGCACCGCATCAACATCGTCGAGCCCGATGGAACGTTGCGCCTGGTGATCTCGGACAAAGCCGCGTTTCCCGGCATCATCATCAAGGGTAAGGAGACACCGCATCCTGATCGTTCGACAGCCGGGATGCTTTTCTTCAACGACGAAGGCACAGAGAACGGTGGCCTGATCTTCGGCGGCAGCAAAGGCAAGGACGGCAAGGTCTCGAGCTACGGTCATCTCAGCTTCGATCAGTATGAGCAGGACCAGGTCTTCAGCATCGATGCGGGTGAAGAGAACGGCAAGCGCACTTCCCAGTTGCGCATGATCGACGAGCCCGATCATCCGATCGCGCAGGATATCGAATCGGCGAGCCGCATCGCGAAGTTACCGAAAGATCAGCAGGAAGCGGCATGGAGGCAGTTCCGCGCCACCACGCCCCATGCGCAGACTCGCATCCTACTGGGACGCGCCGACGACAAGTCGGTTGCGCTGCGCCTCAAAGACGAGCAAGGCCGCGATCGCCTGGTCATTCGAGTCTCGTCGGACGGATCACCCGTAGTTCAGTTTCTGGACGCCAAAGGGAACATAACCTCGCAACTGCCGGCCTCTTCCCACATGCGCCAATAGCCCTGAAAGCCGCAATTTCAGAGCTTCAACATCTCATAGTTGTAGTACTATCTTGCGCAAAGCGGCCACTCGTTGAGAGCCGAGAGTTTCCGTCGTACCTTCCCGGCACGAACATTCTCTCGTTGTTCTGGAGGTTCGTATGCAAGTCCGGTGCTGTTCGCTTTCTATCGCCGCCGCATTGAGTTTCCCGTTTTTTGTTACCGCTATCCTTGGCGTTCCAGCAGCCGCCGATCAGTGCGAAGAGATCAAGGCCAACATTGCCAAGATTCAGAAGGACATCACCTACGAGGAGGTCCATCAGTATTTGCCGTGTTGCAAACCCGGACTGCCTGACAAGCCAGTAAAAGATCCAGAAGACCAGAAGCTGTTGGCGGCATCGCAGAAAGCATTGCTCGTGGCCGAGCAGCAGCTCAAGGAATGCAATACGCCTCCCCCAGCTCCAGCGCCTAAGATTGATGGTTTCACCGCCTCGGGCATGGGCGTTCCCGATCCTCAGATCGCAGTAGGTCACAAGTATTTTCTGGCGATCGACACCAGCTATCTGGGTTTCTATCGGAAGGACAACCAGCACTTCGCTCCGGCTCCATTTGACTCGGCGCAGAGCGTCGGCACTTTGTTCACTACCTTCTACAAAGCCATCGACGAATCGATGAACCTGCCGACGTGGATGTGCGATCCAGACAACACCGCACTGGTGTACAAGGATCCGCCACACAACAAGCTGATCAAAAACAACTTTGGCTGCATCGCGCAGAACTATGATGCTCGCGTCATCTATGACGCGCCGCGCCATCGCTTCTGGATCGCGTCCGCCGTGCGCCCGTTCATCTGGGAGTGCACCACCAAATCGGGCGCCAAGGGGCTTGAGACCGAAGGTCCCCAGGGCTTAGTCTGGGATCCCGACCCCAACGATCATTCCGGCAAGACTCCGCAGTGCCACACCAGTTGGAAGCAGAGCTGGATGCATCGCTTTATCGTGGTGGCCATTTCGCAGACCAACAGTGCTGGCGAGGAAGATCTAAGTAAGCCATTCCACAAATATGCGCTGGCCGATACCCTGGGCGACTGGCCGCAGATGACCGTCAATGACGACTATTTGGTGCTCGATCACTTCGATACCCAGAATCCTGACCGGGACCCGGTTGAGGTTTTCGACTCGAAGAAATTGGCGGACGGTGTCATGAACAATACCGCGCTGAAGGTTAAACCGGTGAAGACGATTCCACTGAGCGCCTTCACCGCCGGAACCGGCAGCCACAAGGTTGCTGCGCAGGGCGGCATCTTCCTGGTGAACAATCATGGCTCGTCGGAAGGCGTAACGTACATGATCGGCGTGAACGGCCACCAGTTGCTGATCTTCGGATTGAAGTCGCCTGCAGGTAACTCGGGCGGCACGCCGAAGATACTAAGTGGTGCGATTGTCGACGTAGGCCATGACGTCGGGTCGATGCGCAATAATGCGGTGTTTCGCGACGGCAAACTCTATATCGCGGCGTTCTTCTGCGAGAAGAACGACAGTAGCGGCAAATGCGACAAGTATGCCGGTCGCATTTATCGCATCCCCGTCAATGAAAGCTCGAATGGGGAATCGGTACACGCCGAGGGTCCGGGATCAAGTGGGTTTATGGACTACCCGGTCGGCAGCGGGCCGGGGCATTGGATGTCGTACGAAAACACCATGATCGAAGTGACGAAGGACCGCGACATGGTGCTGGGTTTCGAAGGTGTGGGCCTGGAGAGCACACACCGCGAGCCGGCCGGCATCAAGTACGCGATCTTCTATCACGACAAGGGCAATATCAGCGACAACGGTACGATCCATCATCATCACGGCGATGCCATGCCCGACCCGCCGGATCCGGGACAAACCGGAGGCATCATCGATCTGGGAGGTATCGCGCTCGATCCATCCGACGACAGAACTGTCTGGATATCGCACGGCTTTTCCAAAGACGGTAAATACGAGGAAGCGGTCGGCGCGGTGAAGCCTTGATTGCCGGAGGCGGTTCGCGGCGCTGCGCAAATGCGTCGAGGATCTCTGTCACTTGAGCAGGTAGCTCATCAAGTCCAGATTGGGTGGCCGCTTGCCCAAACTCCGGATCATGCCGACGACCTGCCCGCGATGCAGCGAGCCGTGATTGACGAATTGCCGCACGATTTGCCAGCGCAGGAAGGGCAACTCAGCGCTGGCGGAGATGCGGCAGGATAGCGGCTGCGTGAGTTCGTCGTCCGTGACCGACTCAAACCAGCGCTCCAGGCCGCTCCATACTTCAATCCACGATTGTTCCAAATCTTCCAGCACGACCACGGCGGGAGGACGCTCGACGCCGACTTGGTCGAGCGGCGGGATTGCGTTGCTCACCAGGCATTTTCTCCAGAAGCGCTCGGCCAGAAAGACGTGATACAGAGTGCCAAGGGCGCTGCCATGCGATAGCGCGAGATCGCGGTTTCGATCCTCCAACGGCAGCTCGGAACATGCCGCCAGCAAGGTGCGTGTCGCCCACTCCGAGTAGCGCAAATCCAATTGCACCATCTGTCTCAGTTTGCCCATGGATGCTGAGTGTACTCTGCTCGCCGTTTAGCCAGCAGAGTCAATGAGATCGGGCGGCAAAGGTGTTGTTTTTGGGCAACAGATTCAATGACCATTTCGCACCTTTTGCTGGCCGAAACCACCCTTTTGACCGTAAAATATTGGGAGTTTCCCAGTTACTCGCTATCCTCCCGATAGACCTGAACTGACCGCAGTACCACTGTGTCCAGCTGACTTGCTCTGTGTCACCCCGAGCTGCGGACCCTAATGAAGGAGTTTCGACATTGCCTAATCATCGCTATCTGTTTACCTCTGAATCGGTAACAGAAGGTCATCCGGATAAGATCGCCGATCAGATTTCTGACGCAATCCTAGATGCCTGTCTGAAAGACGATCCCTACAGCCGTGTCGCCTGCGAAACCCTGACCGCAACCGGTCTGGTCGTCATCGCCGGCGAAATCACCACCAAGGCTTACGTTGATTTCCAGTCGCTGGTGCGCGGCGTGATCGCCTCCATCGGCTACAACAACGCGCTCTATGGTTTCGATTCCAATACCTGCGCCGTGATCTCCAGCATCAATAAGCAGTCCGGCGATATCGCCATGGGCGTTGACACCGGAGGCGCCGGCGATCAGGGAATGATGTTTGGCTATGCGACGAACGAAAATGAGAATCTGATGCCGACTCCCATTTTCCTGGCGCACAAGCTGACCGAGCAGCTCACCAAAGTTCGCAAGAACGGTACTCTGCCTTACCTCCGTCCCGACGGCAAATCCCAGGTCACAGTTGAATACGACGAGAACCACAAGCCCGTGCGTATCGACGCGGTGGTCATCTCCAGCCAGCACTCCGAGACGGTTTCGAACGAAGATCTCCGTGCCGACATCCTGAAGCACGTGATCCAGGCTGCCCTGCCGGCCGAGATGCTGGACGAGGACACCAAGTACCACATCAATCCGACCGGACGCTTCGTCATCGGTGGACCGATGGGCGACACCGGCCTGACCGGACGCAAGATCATCGTCGACACCTACGGCGGTATGGGACGTCACGGCGGCGGCGCTTTCAGCGGCAAGGACCCGACAAAGGTCGATCGCTCGGCGTGCTACATGGCGCGCTATATCGCGAAGAACATCGTGGCTGCCGGCCTGGCGGAGCGCTGCGAAGTGCAGCTCGCCTACGCCATCGGCGTAGCTGAGCCGGTGAGCGTGCTGATCGATACATTCGGCACCGCGAAGATCGATGAGAAGAAGATTGCCGAGCTGGTTCGCGCGACCTTCAAGCTGACCCCGAAGGGCATTATGGAATCGTTGAACCTGCGCCGCCCGATTTACCAGAAGACAGCTGCGTACGGCCACTTCGGCCGCAACGACGCCGACTTCACCTGGGAAGCCACCGACAAGGCTGCGGCCTTGCGCGAGCAGGCCGGCCTGAAGGGCGCTGAGCAGAAGAGCGCAAAAGCAGCGAAGTAAACGGTAGAGCGGGCCTTCAGGCCCGCGTCCCCGTCGCAAACAAAGATGAAAGCCGGCTTCAGCCGGCGACACATACGGTGTCCAGTTCAAAAATTGACTACTTGACGCGGGCCTGAAGGCCCGCTCTACCTAGGAGATTATGTCGACCACAACCACACGCGTCGCCGGCGATATCGCCAACCTTGCCCTTGCCGATCTCGGCAAGAAGCGCATTGACTGGGCCAACCAGTCGATGAAGGTCTTGCAGATCATCCGCAAGGACTTCCTCAAGAGCCAGCCGCTGAAGGGCATGCGCATTTCGGCCTGCCTTCACGTCACGGCCGAAACCGCCAACCTGGCCATCACCCTGCGCGATGGCGGCGCCGATGTTGTGCTCTGCGCCTCCAATCCGCTGTCCACGCAGGACGACGTCGCCGCTTGCCTGGTGAAGGATTACGGCATCCCGGTTTTCGCCATCAAGGGCGAGGACAACGACACCTACTACTCGCACATCATGTCGGCGCTCGACCACAAGCCGCACATCACGATGGATGATGGCGCTGACCTGGTCACCATCGCGCTGACCAAGCGCACCGACGCGCTGGAAGGCGTCATCGCCGGCACGGAAGAGACCACGACGGGCATCATTCGCCTGCGGGCCATGGCGAAGCAGGGCGTGCTGCGCTATCCCATCATCGCGGTGAACGATGCCGACACCAAGCACCTGTTCGACAACCGCTACGGCACCGGACAGTCCACCATCGACGGCATCGTGCGCGCCACCAACTTCCTGCTTGCGGGTTCGAAGTTCGTCGTCGCCGGCTACGGATGGTGCGGCCGTGGATTGGCCAGCCGCGCTCGCGGCCTCGGCGCCGAGGTCATCGTCACCGAAATCGATCCAACGAAGGCGATCGAAGCGGTGATGGACGGTTTCCGCGTAATGAGCATGGAAGAAGCCGCCAAGATCGGCGATGTCTTCTGCACCGTGACCGGCAACAAGAGCGTGCTGCGCAAGGAGCACTTCGAACTGATGAAGGACGGAGCTATCGTTTCCAACTCCGGCCACTTCAACGTCGAAATCGACATCCCGGCGCTCGAGACCATGTCGTCGTCCAAGCGCACCACCCGCAACTTCGTCGAGGAGTATCTCGATGAAGGATGGCCGCAAGATCAACCTGCTGGGCGAAGGCCGCCTCATCAACCTGGCCTCGGCCGAAGGTCACCCGGCATCAGTGATGGATATGAGCTTCGCCGATCAGGCGCTCTCGGTTGAGTACCTGGTGAAGAACCACAAATCGCTGGAGAAGAAAGTCTACGTGGTTCCGGAAGAGCTCGACAAGCGGGTCGCCAAACTGAAGCTGGAGTCGATGGGCATCAAGATCGATCGCCTCACTCCGGAACAGGAAGAGTACCTCGCCAGCTGGAGCGAAGGAACGTAAACCCCAGTTGTCAGTAGCCAGTTGTCAGAGGGCGGCAGCGATGCCGCCCTTTTGTTTGCGCTCTGAGCTGCGCAGATATTGTTCACCGCGGCTAGGGGCCTCGGTGATTTTGAACAGATAGAGCTGGCCTTCAGGCCAGCGTTCGTCACCCTCCGCACCAATTTGTCATCCTGAGCGCAGGTGCGTTCTTTGCGCCGAAGTCGAGGGACCCCTATCGCTGCAATGATCCCACTCCCATGCAGAATTAATAGTTCGCTTGAGGTTGCGCATGGTTGCAGAAGGCGATGCGCTATAGCGGTCCTTCGACTTCGTTCGACCGCTGCGCAGCCTCCCTACGCTCAGGATGACAACGGTTTAAAGTGGTTGCAAGCTTTAGGTCACGTCTGACGGCTAACGGTTCAAATTAAAGGCAGATGCTCCAGAGCCCACAGCTGACGTACTCGCGAACGCCATCACCACCGCCATGCCGGCGACGCCCATCATCAAAAATACGCACGGAGGCCAGCCTCCGGCCACCCACGTCCAACCCGTAATCGTCGCGCCCAAACTTCCGCCGATGTAATAAAACGTGACATAAAGTCCGGCAGCCGACGACCTCGCCTTGCCGGCGACTACTCCGGTCTGCACTGTCCCGACGGCTTGATAGATGAACACGCCTGACGAAGCCAGCGCCAGGCCGACAATGATCACTGGCAGAGAATGCACTAGCGTCAGCAAGAGTCCGGCGGCGGCAAATCCAAATCCGATCGCCGAAGTCACGCGAATACCGTAGTGATCAAGGCAGCGACCCGAGAGCGGCGTCACAATCAGTCCAAACAAGTACACGAAGAAGATGCTGCCCAGCTGCGCGGAGTTGAGATGATAGGGCGGCGCTGCGAGATAGAAGTTCGCATAGGTGAACGTTCCGACCAGGCAGAAGAGCGCCGCGAAGCCCATGCCGAAGACCGCCAGCAGCCGCGGATTCCACAGATGGCCCTTGGTGTGCGAGAGCGAGTGGCGAACGCGTTCGGCACGCACGAAGTTCTTCGCCACCGGCAGCCAGCGCTGCACCATGATCGCGCCCGCCAGATTCACCAGGCCGATGACGAGAAAGGCATCACGCCAATCGAAATGATGCGCGACCATCCCCGAGATAAACCGCCCGCCGAATCCTCCAAGTACCGTACCAGTAATGTAGGCTGCCATGGCGCGGCCGACATACGCGCCGCCAAATTCTTCGCCGATGTAGGCCATGATGACCACGATCACACCAGGAACGAAGATGCCCTGCATGAATCGCCAGAAGATAAGCTGGTGCAGGTTCTGCGAAGTCGCTGCCAGCAGCGTGGGTACAGTCAGCGCATAAAGCGATGGAACAATCACCTTCTTGCGTCCGACGGATTCGGCCAGCAAGCCAACGAACGGTGCGGTGAGCGCGACCGCAAGAATCGTGGCACTGACGGTGAAACTAACCGCGATCTCCGACGTGTGGTAAAGCCGTTGCAGATAGGGAAGCAGCGGCTGCGTGTCGTAGACGTTCAGGAAGGTACACATCCCAGCCAGCATGCAGGCGGCGATGGCAACGCGGGAAGGTCGTGTCGGCAGTGTTGCTCGCGTTTAGAGTCGGGATGGCGACATCCATGGCAGGGCGCAGGGAGTACAGTGCAACTCAGGATTATAGCGAGCGTCTACAGCAGGACCACGGTCATGCCCTTGTTCCCGCGCCCCAGGTCGCTGTCGCTCTTCAGTTCGGGCATTTGCTTCAGCAGCTCCCAGGTGCGCTCGTCACTCTTGCGCCAGTTCTCGCCGAAGATGCAGGCGCGGATTTCCTTCTTCGTCGCCATCTGCCGCAAGGTTGCTTGCAGGGCGAAGCGGAGGTCACCACCGACGCCGGTTGAGCCGTAGCCGTGAACAATCTTCAGCACCTTGAGCCCGGCCTGCCGGGCGGCGTGAATCTCGGTGGTCAGGCGAGCGCGGGCCTCCTCGACGCTGGGCATGCCTTCCTTGAGGTTCACGGTTTTGATGGTGGCGCCCATGGTGGCGGTTAAGTGAAGTATGAGATACGGCTGGGCTAATGCAAAGAGATTTGTCTCGTGAAATTCTTAACTGAATTGTCATCCCGAGCGAAGCCGGGGATCTGTGGCTTGCTTGCGGTGGAGTTGTTACCCCGCGAGGCGAACCGCAGGTCCTTCGACTCCACAGCTCCGCTGTTTCGCTCGGGATGACAACTCTGAAAGTATGCATGCATCGTTCTAACCACGTATCATCAATGACTCGAGGAACTCGATGAAAGAAATTGCTGGCTGGGCGATGGAGACGGCGAAGCTTCGGGGCGCGACGCTGGCCGAAGCGCGTATCGTCGACGAGCGCAATCGCTCGCTGGCCACCAAGAACGGCCGAATCGGCAGCGCTTCCGACTCCGAGTCGCTGGGCATCGGCATTCGCGTGATCGCCGATGGCGGCTTCGGTTTTGCCGCTACCGACGACCTCTCACGCGAGGGCGTCCAGAGCTGCGCGGCTCGCGCGGTCGAGATCGCCAAAGCCTCGGCCACCGTGAAGTCGCAGGAGCTTCACATGGTTCCCGAGCCGCCGGCCCAGGCCGAATGGACGTCGCTCTGCCGCATCGATCCCTTCGCGATCTCCATCGAGAAGAACCTCGAGCTTCTGTTTGCCATCGATGAAGAGCTGCGCAAAACGAAGGGCGTGACCATGGCGGAGACGAACATGAACTTCCGCCGCTACGAGCAATGGTTTTTCTCGACCGACGGCGCCGACATTCACCAGACTATCGTCAGCTCGGGCGCGGGTTATGCAGCCCACGTCTTTCAAGGCACTGAAATTCAGAAGCGGTCCTATCCCAACTCCTTCGGCGGACAGTTTCAGAACAAAGGCTACGAACTGATCGAAGAGCTGGAGCTGCTGAAGCATGCCCCGGAGATCGCCGACCAGGCGGTTGCGCTGCACTCGGCGGATCAGTGTCCTGAGGGAACATTCGACGTCGTACTCGACTCGTCGCAGCTGGGCCTGCAGATTCACGAGTCGATTGGCCATCCCATCGAGCTCGATCGCGTGCTGGGGATGGAGGCGAACTTCGCCGGCACATCGTTTCTGACGCTCGACAAGCTGCGCACCTTGAAGTACGGCAGCGATATCGTGAACGTCGTCGCCGACGCGACTGAGGCCCACGGGCCCGGGCTCGGCACCTTTGCCTACGACGACGAAGGAGTCGCTGCGCAGTGTACGCCGATCATTACCAACGGGTTGTTCACCGGATATCTGACCTCGCGCGACACGGCTGAAGTGATTGGTGCGGCGCGCAGCGGAGGCTGTCTGCGTGCCGAAAGCTGGAACCGCCTGCCCATCGTGCGCATGACCAACGTGAGCATCCTGCCGGGCACGGCGCCGCTGACGCTGGAGCAGCTGATCGCCTCAACCGAGCGCGGCATCTACATGGAGACGAACCGCTCGTGGTCGATCGACGACAAGCGCTACAACTTCCAGTTTGGCTGCGAGCTCGGCTGGGAGATCGTGAACGGCAAGCGCGGCCGCATGCTGAAGAATCCGTCGTACTCCGGCATCACGACCGAGTTCTGGAACTCGATGGACGCCATCTGCTCGCTCGATGAGTGGACGCTGTGGGGCACGCCGAACTGCGGCAAAGGCCAGCCGCAGCAGGTGATGGGCACGGGCCACGGCGCAGCGCCGGCAAGGTTCAGGAATATCAGCGTTGGGACAGCGTATAAGGGTAGCGGCAGTTAGCGCTTGCCAAGGCCAAGGATGGCTGAAGCCGTGCCGTGACACAAAAGCTCACGTTGCGAAAGTTTTTCAGCAACTGTGAAGCCGTGGTCCTTCAAAACTGATTTATGAGATAGCTTCTAGTTAATGTCAGGTCGGCCACCCGATGCGTAGATCGAAACTATAGCTACAATGAGCAGTTGCTGAATGTTAACTGCCAAGTGCTATCGCCAATGTTAACCCGCGACCAGGCTGCTTCCGTCTTCGACAAGCTTCGCAAGCTCACGATTGCCGATGAGATCGAGCTGCTCATCTCCGGCGGCCGGAGCGCTCTCACCCGCTTCGCCAACAACACCATTCATCAGAATATGGCGGAGGAGGAGAGTCATCTCTCCGTCCGCGTGTCGTTCGGTGGACGAACGGCGCGGGTCACCACGAACAAACACGACGACGACAGCCTGCGCCGCGTGGTGCAGTCGGCCGAGGCGCTGGCCCGTATGCAACAAGACGACCCGGACCTGCTACCGATGCCGACTCCAGATGAGGTTCAGCGGAATGGCGACGCTGCCGGAGCCCGCGTGGTGCAACGGCACTTCGACAGCACAGCTTGCATAACGGCTGCCGATCGTGCAGCTGCGGTGGCGAAGGTGGTCGAGATTGCGAAGAAGTACTCGCTCACCTCGGCCGGTATTTTTTCCACTGCGGACGGCGTCGAAGGTATCTTCAACTCGCATGGCGTAGTGGATTGGTACGAGCAGACGCTGGCCGAGGTGTCGATCACGATGATCGGCGATACGTCATCCGGCTGGCAGAAAGCCAACGCCAGCGACGCAACGCAGCTTGATCCGGCCACGCTGGGAGATATCGCGGCGCAGAAAGCGATCGCGTCGCAAAATCCGCAGGACCTGCCGCCTGGCAAATACACCGTCATCCTCGAACCGGCTGCTGTATTGGACGCTGTAGGCTTTATGTTCTGGGATTTCGGTGGATCGGCGCTGCTGGACCAGCGCTCCTTTCTCAACGATCGCATTGGCACGCAACTGTTCGGCGAGAACATTACGGTTTGGGACGACGTCTACCATCCGCTGCAACTCGGCATGACATTCGACGGCGAGGGGATGAAGCGGCACGGGTTAAAGCTCATCGATAAGGGTGTGGTGCAGCGCGTGACCTTCGCGCGGTCGACTGCGGCGCGAGTATTACAGTCAACGTTCGCCGGTAGCGTGGGCATCGTTACTCCGACCGGGCACGGCTTCGCTTTACCCAACGAAATCGGCGAAGTGCCGCTGAACATCGTGTTCGACGCTCCCGAGACGGCGAAGCGCCAGTCGGTGGAGCAGATGATCGCCGGTACGGAACGAGGAATTCTGGTCACGCGCTTGTGGTACATCCGTGAAGTTGATCCCTACGAAAAAATCCTCACCGGCATGACGCGCGACGGCACTTTCCTGGTGGAAGGTGGCAAGGTTCGTGGCGGCCTGCGAAACTTCCGCTTCAATGAGAGCCTCATCCACATGCTTCAGAATGTGGAATCGATGAGCGATCCGGTTCGATCCTGTGGCGAGGAGTCCATGGACATGGTGGTTCCGGCCATGAAGGTCCGCGACTTCAACTTCACGGAAACAACCAAGTTCTAGTTACCCTTACCGCCTGCATTCGGACAGGAGCACAGGTAACGTGCTAACACCTTTGTGTCGATGCATGTTTCTAACAGGATTAAGGGTGAAAAATCGTTTAAAACTGAAAATACTTGGCGCAGTAACTGTGATTTGATGGTACTTTAGTAACATTCAGAGTAGATGCCTCCGCAGTATCGTGTGGGGTACACGATCATGTCCGCTGGCCACCAATTCGATTTTCGCAATTCGATTCGATTTCCATTACACCTCCAAGTTACGTTGAAGACTCCCACTGGGGAATATCACGGAACCACCACCGATATTTCGGCGGGGGGAATTTCCTTCCATCTTGACGCGAAGATCGAAGTAGGCTCACCGGTCGAATTCGCGATTGAAATGCCGATAGACATGTTGGGCACTACGCAGCCGGTTGAAGTGCTGTGTGCTGGGCGAGTAGTGCGTTGCTCTGAGGAAGATCCGGGACAAAGTGTCGCGGTGGTGATTGATGAGTACCACTTCAAGAGGGTTTAGCGGTCCGAAATGGTCGGGGCGCCCTGCGGGCCGGGGTAAGCAGGCAGCCACGGTCGTTGCCCCTTCGTCGACTAACGGGGAGACGCACGCCAGTCCGCAGACGATTCGCATCATCCTGGCCGATTCGGAGGCCATCTTCCGGGTTGGGATGAGCAAGATCTTTGCCCTGCAGGAGGATCTTGAGGTCGTCGCCCAGACGGAGACCCTGGCACAGACGCTCAACGCGGTAGCCAGTACGCCTTCCGACGTAATTCTCTTCGAAGCCGGATTGTCTCCCAATCCTGCCGACGCGATCAGCGAAGTGGGACGCCGCGCGGTGCCGGGAGCGAAGTTGATCATGGTCACCCAACGCGCCGGCGAACAGGAGACGGTCGATTACCTGCGTCGCGGCGTGCGCGGCATCCTGGCTCGGGCGGTGTCGCCGGAATTGCTGGTGCGCTGTGTACGGAAAGTTGCCGCGGGCGAGACCTGGCTCGACAAGCAGGGCGTCAATTGGGTCATTGAAGCCTATCGAACCCAGGCCTTGCAGGGGACCGCTCCGCAACGGCAGCTGCGGCTCAGCGAGAAAGAGATGATGATCATCAGTGGCGTCACCCAGGGCATGAAGAACAAAGACATTGCCCGCGAGGTGAAGACCACGGAGCAGGTAGTGAAGAACTATCTGCGAAAAATCTACGACAAGCTCAATGTTGCGGACCGCCTGGAACTTGCGCTCTACAGCATGCACCATCGACTTCTGGACGGCTACGTCTTCCCGAGCTCCGAGCAGGCTGAAGGAGCCACCGAGAGTAAGCCTGCGGCGAATGAGCCGGCGCCGACCTCGCAGGAGTCGGGCCAGAGCTCAAGCGGTACAACGTCGGCGACGGCAGGCGGCCAGCAAGCGAAACAGAAGCACGCATAAAGTTCCCGTTAAGTTGTTCCTGCCCGCCGGTTGCGCTACTGTAGTTCGTTCTCTATTTCTCTCCGAGGCCATTCATGCGCACATCACAGTTATCGTTTCGCAAAGTCCTGCTCATCTGCACTGCATTATTCCTGACCGTTGCGCCGGCACTAGCGCAGACGCAATCGACCCTGTCGCCAGAGCTGCGAAAGGGCGTCGATGACATCGCGCAACAGGTATTGAAGACCACGGGTGTACCGTCGGCCTCCGTAGCCGTTGTGCAGGACGGCAAGATCGCTTACGTGCAGGCCTATGGCTCCGCCAGGCTCGATCCGCAGATGGCGGCCACGCCTGCGATGCGTTACAGCATCGGCTCCATCAGCAAGCAGTTCACAGCAGCGGCAGTCCTGATGCTGGCGCAGGAAGGCAAGCTGTCCCTCAACGATACGGTGTCGAAGTACATCTCCGGACTCACGGAAGGAGACAAGGTCACCATCCGCGAACTGCTGTCGCACACCTCGGGATACCAGGATTTCTGGCCGCAGGACTATGTTCCACCGCTGATGCTGAAGCCCATCTCAGCCGAGCAGATCATGGACATGTGGGCGCGCAAGCCGCTCGACTTCCAGCCCGGAACAAAGTGGCAATACAGCAACACGAATTATGTGATCGCCGGAGCGATCGTCGAGAAGGTCTCCGGCATGACCCTGATGCAGCTTTTAACGGAACGAGTATTCACGCCATTGCAAATGAAATCGGTCACTAACACCGACGCTAACCGGCTGCCGCCCAGCGATCCGAGTGGTTATTTCCGCTACGCGCTGGGACCGTTGCATCCGGCGCCCAAGGAAGGTCATGGCTGGATGTTCGCTGCCGGCGAATTGGCGATGACCCCGGAGGACCTCGCCAAGTGGGACATCTCGATGATCGATCAGAGCGTGTTGAAGCCGGCATCCTATCTTGAGATGGAGAGAGAGGTGCTGCTGAATGACGGCGTGGGGACGCGCTACGGGTTGGGTGTCACCGTGACCAGCAGCAACGGCCATCGTGTCCTCGAGCACGGCGGCGAGGTGTCGGGGTTTGTGGCTGAGAACATCGTCATGCCAGACGAGAAGATCGCCGTAGTCGTGCTCACGAACCAGGATGCTTCCGAAGCGGCTGGCGGAATCGGTAAGCAGGTCTCGGCTCTGCTGTTGAAGGCCGCTACTCCGGCGGATCCACAAGCCGACGCCCTGATGCGCAAGGTCTATGATGGCCTGCAGCAAGGCAAGATCGACCGCTCACTGTTTACCGACAATTGCAATTCTTACTTCAACGAGCAGGCGCTGAAGGACTACGCGGGAAGTCTCGGGCCACTGGGAGTGCCCGAAGCATTCACCAACACGCGAACCTCGCTGCGCGGCGGAATGACGGCGCGAATCTATGACGTGAAGTATCCGAACAAGAATCTAGTCATCATCATCTACCAGATGCCGGACGGGAAGATCGAGCAGTACCTGATTGCAGAGCAGTAACAACGGTTCACATAAAAACCAAGAGCGGCTGCGAAGCCGCTCTTTTTGTTGCCCGGCTATCTCCTGACGCACTTACTGCTTCATGGCCTCAAACTTCACGGTCGTCCCACGCATCTTGTCGTCACTGTCGATCTTCATCATCTTGCCGTCCGAAGTCACGGTCGATCGGGTGACGCTGATGACCTTGCCATTGCGGCGATCGGTTTCTTCGAGTGTGTCCTTACCCATCATCTTCACCGAAACCGTAGAGACGCCCGGATCGCCCTTCATGGGAGCTTCGGTGCCATCCATCTTGGCGGTATAGGTTTGACCAGTCGGCGAAGTCATGGTCAACATATCGCCGTCGACCTTGTAGCTCCAGGTGATCGCGTTCTCCGAGATGTCCTCCATCTTGGTTGTCCGCCAAGAGCCCGAAATCGCGTTAGATCCCGCAGGGCCGCTGGCTACTCGCACGGCCTCGCCTTTTCCCGTCACGGGTGCGGCATTGCTATTGCTGCTGTCGGTAAACTCAAAAGTTGCGGTCTTGCCATCGGACGAAACCGTTGTCTTGGAAGTGGCAACCACCTTGCCATCTTTCATGTCGGTCTCTTCGATCTCGTGATCGCTAATGACCCTAATGGCAACCGTGTTGTAGTACGGATGACCGCTGACTTTCTGGGCGTCTCCGTTGGCTTTAATGTTGATGGGCGGTACGCACGTCTTACATTCGTACATCCCGTTCTGCAGCAGATACACGTCCGGCTTCTTGGGAAAGTCGACCTTGTTCATATCGACTTTCCAGGTGCCGTCAAAGGGACTTTGCGCAGCCGCCAGCAGTGGCAGCAGTAACGTCCCCAGCATAAGGGCCCACGATATTCTTCGCATTGAACCCTCCGCGGAAGATTTTCGAATTCGGTCGGAAATTATATAGAACTGTTACGAATTAACAACTCACGTTTAGGCGACAGAAGAGCCCATGGGTGGTGGCGCAGACAATAAAATCGGGCCTCCAAGTGGGGAGGCCCGATCCGCGTAGCTCCAATTGTCGTTGGAAGAAGCAGCGTTCCGACCTTAGTCGCAGTTAGGCGCGGGCTGTCGTGCGCTGCCTCCCTGGTCGCCGCTCAGAGATGCGGGATTCATACAGGTACCCGGATCTGGCGTGTGAGTGGCCATGGCTCGAGCGCCCGGAGTGCCGCTCATCACCAAGCGTGGGGTGGGCGTGCGAGGGTTGCTGGAAGAATTAGGTTGCTGATCGGTCGGCGTCCCGTTCTGCGGCGTGCTACCAAGGTTGTTTGCCGGTGCTGAATTCTCCGTATCCGGCGTGCTGCCGGTCGTGCCCATGGTTGAGGTCGAGGGTCGCGTGCTTTCCTGCCCCGACGCACCGGTGGTTGATGTCGTGCTGCTCTGCTGATCCTGGACAGTGGTATCGGGAGTGGATCGCTGCGAGTGCCGGCTATTCTTAGCCGCCGAACCATGGTTGGCCGCTGCACTATTGTTGTCTGTGCTGCTTTGTGTCTGCGTGGACTTGCTGGAATTGCTGGAATCGGAAGCTGGGGAAGTGCTCTGCGCCATTGTCAATCCCAAACCCAGAAGAGCCATGGCTGCGAGGTAGATAAGCTTCGTCATGTGGTGTCTCCGCCCGAACGTGCGTAAGGAATGCTAGCTTGTGTTTGTTAGACGGGACAGGAACGGCAGGTGGTTTCTCGCCTAAGGTGAAATATATAGGAAGCCCGTTCTTTGGGAAGAAAGAGGGTTTATCCGAAGCCGGATGTCCAACGGGGCAGCGAGTGCCGGGGAGCGTCAGTTCATTTGGTTTTGGCCGAATCGGCTGGGGTGACCGAAGAGTTCTCTGCCACGCCGTTTGGACTTTCCGGATGGCATTTGCATTTGGTCACGATCGCGGAGCGGATGCGGGTACGGAGATCATCGGGAAGCTCGTAAAGGTGGGAGTCCCGGTAAATCTCGATGGTCATCTTTGTCGTATTGCAAACGACATAGCAGTTGTGGCACCACTGGAGGTGATCTTCCAATTCCGCCCTTGTCTGGGCGTCCATCGAGTCGTCCAGGTAATCGGTGAGCTCTTTCAGAAAATCAGAGCAGGTCACTGTTTGCCATCTCCACCAGTACGATTTTTGAAGTACTTATTCAAGCGTTCTCGCAACTGCAGCCGGGCACGAAGCAACCGGGACTTCACCGCGGGAATGCTTAAATCGAGGGCGTCGGCCGTTTCTTCGGTCGAGAGCCCTTCTACGTCGCGCAAGACAAACACCGTGCGGAAGCTCGGAGGCAATCCCTGGATTGTCTTACCCAGGATCTCCTTGAGCTCGCCTTGCGTGTACAACTGCTCGGGATTCGGAGCCCAATCCGCGACCTCGCGCGGCATGGAATCCTCTTCCGTCTTGATGTCTTCGTCGAGCGAAACCATCCGCTCCGGACGCCGGCGCCGCAGGCGCATCAGCGCCTCGTTCACCGCGATACGAACTAACCAAGTATAAAACTTGGATTGCTCCTGGAAGTTGCCTAAATTCTGGTAGGCCTTCAGGAACGCGTCCTGCACCACATCCTCCGCATCCTCGCGGTTCTGCGTGATGTGTTGCGCAATCCGGAAAACGTTGCGGTCGTACCGCCGAACCAGCTCCTCGAAGGCGCTGATGTCGCCGGCTTTCGCCGCATGAACCAGGGTTAGTTCATCGCCAACTGGTTCTGCTACTTTTGGTTGGATGGTTCCCATATCTATGCAGATTCAGGATTTTCGGCTCAAAACGGAAAAACCCCGGTCCCCCATTGTACCCACGGAAGGGGAATTGGTAAAACTGCGACACATTTTTGTGCTGGGCCGGTCCTCCCCTCCGGCGTCATAGCTTTGGTGGGGCTCTCTCCAATCATACGGATGGGCACGCCCGCCGGATGTCACAGTCAGGAACCGTTTGTGTCAACGTGTGTTCATGAATCGTAATATGCCAGTGCGTCGGAGGCTTCCAATCGCGCTAAACTGCATGAAGTGAGTTCCCGTATTCGCCTTCTCGTCGCCTTTGTTCTCGGTCTGCTGGCCTTTGCCTGCGATGGTCTTGCCGCGCAAGACAACACCACTACGCATCACAAAAAATCCTCGTCCTCGGCCAGCAAGACGACAGCCGGCAAGAAATCGACTTCGCACCATTCGCGCAAGAAAGTCACGGTTGCCCGTGCGCACAAGATGAAGCAGACGTTTGTGGCATCGAACGATCTGCGGCCGATGGCGCGACAACTGGTCGAATTCCGCACGCCCGCAGCCTACACCGGTGTCGAGAACTACGCTCATACTCACGCCGGAACCGAAGCCGGTGCTTTAGCCTGGTTTGCTATCGGATACGCGCATTATCTTGACGCGCAATATCCCGCCGCAATCACCGCACTGCAGAAGGCGCAGCCGCAAATCGGCGAGCTCAAAGATTATGTCGCCTTCTTCATTGGCAACTCCTACGTTCTGAGCAATGACCCGGAGGAGTCGCTGGCCTATTTGCGTGACTTCGGCACGCGCTTCCCCGATTCGCTTTACGAACATGAAGCGATGATCGCGAACGCGAAAGCTTTGATGGCATTAAACCAGCCGACCGAAGCCATCCGTATGCTGGAAGCGCGTCGCACTCCGGCGAACGCCGAGACTGAGTACTACCTGGGCAAGGCATATGTGCAGAACGGACAGGCCAAGACAGGCGCTGAGATTCTGCAGCGTATCTACTACGAGTATCCGACTAATTATTTGGCCGATGCTGCTTACGCCGACCTGCGGAAAATTCCTGCGGAAACAGCGTTGCCGCCCGTCACCTACGCTCAGCACCTGAAGCGGGCCGACGGCCTCTACAAGGCCAGGCGTTGGGGCGCGGCTGCCGACGAGTATCAATACGTCGTCGATCTTTCGCCGCCGGGTAAGCAGTCAGACGGATTAATCGATCTCGCCAATTCCTACATGAAAGACGGAAACACACGCAAAGCGAAGGACGCTTTGGATCGGATTCCCGACGATGGGAGCGAAGCCAGCGCGGAGAAGTGGTATCAGCAGGCCGAGATCGCGCGTAACGCGAACGACGATGGAGCTTTACAGAACATCCTCGAGCACATGCGCTCAAGCGCGCCGAAGTCACCATGGCTGGAAGCTGCCTTGATGAGCGCCGGCAACATGTATCTGTTGCGCAAAGATTACGACAAGGCCATCGATTATTACCGCGAGATTCATGAGCGCTTCCCCGACGGGAACAAGGCCGCTTACGCGCACTGGAAATGCGCCTGGCTGACGTATCGCCAGAATCGCCGCGATGAAGCCAAGAAATACTTCGAAGAGCAGGTTGAGTTCTATCCGGGAACGAATGAAGTTCCAAATGCCATGTACTGGCGCGGGCGCATGGCGGAGGACGATCGCGACTACGGCACCGCGCGGGCCTATTACCAGAAGCTCTCGTCGCGCTATCGCAATTATTACTATGCCGTGCTGGCGCGCAGGCGCATGACCACGTTGCCTGCGGCTCCGGCCGTCACGGTCGCGTGTTTGCAGCACGTTTCCTCCGCTACGCCCTTGGATCCGGTGTCGCAGATCACGGTTCCTCCGGAAGACGATCTGCATTACAACCGCGCCAAGCTGCTGGAGAACGCCGGCATGACCGACCTCGCCGTGCATGAGTTGCAGGCCGGCAGCTCCAGCGGTCCGAGTTGGGAAATGCTGGAGATCGCCAAGATTTACACCAGCGGCGGCGAATACTATCGCGCATTGCAGGCGCTAAAGCGCGCCATCAGCGGCTACTTCTCGATGGATGTAGGGGAACTGCCGTCGCCGTACTGGCAAGGATTGTTCCCGCGCCCCTACTGGGATTCACTGCGCAGTTACTCTGAAGCAAACGGCCTTGATCCATATCTCGTCGCGTCATTGATACGCCAGGAATCGGAATTCAATCCTAGCGCGATCTCGCATGCGAACGCCTACGGTTTGATGCAATTGCTTCCGCGAACCGGCAAAGGCGAGGCCAAGAAGGAAGGCCTCTCCCACTACAGCACCGACTCGCTGCTCGATCCGACGACCAACATCGAGTTGGGGACGCGCTACTTCAGAAGCATGGTCGACCACTTTGGCGGCCAGGTTGAATACGCACTGGCGGCCTACAACGCGGGCGCAGACCGCGTGGAGGATTGGCGCGCCTCGGGCAACTACCGGGACGTGGAGGAGTTCGTCGAGTCGATTCCGTTCACGGAGACACGCGACTACGTACAGGCCATCGTGCGCAACGCCGAGGTCTACAAGAAGGTCTACGGTACGCCCTGAAGCAGCCCCGAGCTTAGAGCTCCGAGCCGTGAGCGAAAGCTCCAGTTCTTGCTTGGGTTCTACCTTTTCCCGTATTGCTCCGCGCCCATCAGATGAAGGGACACGTAGGGCTGGTCGCCGATCACCCAGCTGTCGTGTCCAGGCGCAACGTAGAAGATATCGCCAGCCTTCATCTCACGGATGCTGCCGTCTTGCATCGACAGCCCCGACCTTCCGGAAAGCACGATGCCGACGTGCTCGACCATGCAAAGTGCTTCGCCGTTCGCTTTGCCGATATGCTCCGACCACCTCCACCCGGGTTCATAGGTCGCACGGCCAATGGTCATGCCGCCGACATGCACGATTTCAAACTGGCCTTTCTCGAAGGTCAGGGTCTCGTCGGGATGTTCGAACTGCTTCAAAATGACGTCACTGTTCATGACTGATCCTGATAACGGTAGTAAACAATCGGTGTGTGCCTCGCCTTATGTGGCGGAAACATGTCCCATGGACGTGGGTTACGTAAGCCTCTTCACTTTTGGCCGTACCACTTCAAGAATCCACACTCGTTCTTCACTTCGCACTGCAGCATGTCCTGCGCCAGCAGGTTCCATCCCACGAATCCCGAAAACACATGGTTCTCCGACTGCTCCGGCGTGGGCGCCAGACCCGCCCCGGTCTCGGCGTCGTAGTCCTCGTGCATCGAGCCCCACTTCTGAATGTCGGCTACGACCATGCGGCCCAAAATTCCTGACAGCTCCGCCGCTTCCTTAGCGAAGCCATATCGCTTGAGCGAGATGTAGTTCAGGTAATTCGCGTTGATCCAGATCGGCCCCTGCCAGTTTGAGTACGGAACGATGATTGCCGCATTGTTGTAATCGGGATCCTGTCTTGACAGGCTGCGAATGCCATACGGCGCCAGCATGACATCCTTGTTCAGCAGGTATCGCCGGATCATCGCCTTCGCGTCTTTGTCCGCGAGAATATTGTCGATGAGTGGGACGAAATTCGAATAGCTGACGCGCTTCACTGGCTTTCCCGTGTCGCGACGAACGTTGTAGAACATCGCTTCGTCAGCGAACCACATGTGCTTCAGCATCGCAGCCTTCAGCTCGGCGGCCTTCTTGCGATACGCCGCGGCCTCGTCGGCGTAACCCAGCGTGTCCGCCAGCTGCGCCATGGCTTTGTATTCGCGATATTGAAAGGTGCTGATATCGGTGGCGAGAATCGCGCTCTTATCTTTCGGATCGTTCGTCAACGCGACATTGTTGTCAGCGCCGGACGAGATACCGTTCTCCCAGAAGAACAGCCCGTACTTAGGATCGAACTGCGTCTGCTCACGGTAAGTAACGACCTTGCGCATGTTCTCCCAGATCGGCTTGACCCATGCGTAGTCGCTAAGACCCTCGGACGCGATTACCGCTCCCTGCGCCAGGAATGGCTTCATGGCGAAGCGGCCCATCAGTGGACGCGGCCCTTTCGTCGTGATGCAGCCGGCGACGTATCCGTCTTTGTCGATGGCGCCCGAGAAATCGAGCACCCAATATTTCAGGTACTGCGGCTTGCCCTGTTGCGCCAGATGCGAGCCGATGAAGAAGCCGTCCCAGTCCCACATTTGTTTGTAGTAGCCGGCAGGGATCAGATAGTCGTACTTGATGAAGCCTTCCGCCGGCCGAATGGACTGCGGCTCCAGCTTGGCGTAGGCAGCAGAAACCTGGCCAAGTGTTTGAGCAAGATCGGAAGATTTATCGGCCGCGACCGCGATGACGGCGAAGGAGAGCATGAAGGCTAGGAGAAGCCGAGCAGCTTTTGAACTCATGGAACCATTGTGCCAAAAGAATCGCGTGGTGTGGACTCAAGGCTGGGACCGACGATTTTCTTACTTTCAGGAAATTCGACAAAAATCTTACATGTAGGAAAAACTGCAAGAATCTCACTTGTAAGATTTTCTGCTACCACGGCAGACAAACGCGGACCTGCGTCCTACTTTGCTTCCAGCGTCATCGGCTTGGCATATCCTGTCATCTCCAGATAGCCCACGCCCGTGACCGATGCAGGGCCGCGAGTTCCGCTGATGTCGATTGCGCCCTCCCAATATGACAACCCGGTGCTGGTGCCGCTGGTTAACTCCTGTGCTGGCAGAGGCGTCTTGAGCTGGAGATCGAGGCCCAGCGGAGGAACGACCACTCGCCACGCGATGGGATAAACGGCGTGAGTTATGGGGCCCGTGTAAGTCGTGCCCAGCGGCGTCATTGAAAAATCACTCAGGCTGAGGAATGTCGATTTGCCGCTCGCATCAACATACGTCCCCGACGAGAACGGATCCACGCTGCCGTCTTTATGCCGCAGTCGATACAGCATGAGCTCGGTGTTGTCAGCCAGTTGCAGACTCAGCCAGTCCCATCCCACTTCGTCTTTGTCCAGGCCGCTGCTGAAGAACTCGTGATCCATCCACGACGTTCCCTCGACAGAGTAAGGCTTGCCGTTCAACTCGATGGTTCCACGGGCCAGCAGGCGCGTGAATGAGATGTAATGCGAAGCGTTGCCGGCTTCCGCACCTTTTTGGCTGATGCCATCTTTGCCATGAATGACTGGCGGCTTACGGGAAGTCATCGACAGATGCAAGGCAAAGTCATCGGCAATCGCTTGCAGATCCTGCTCATTATTCGTCCACTGCACCTGCCAGTTGCCGTTCCAGACTCTCTGCGAATGCAAACTTGCACCCGCCAAACCAGGCCCTGCGCGATTCAGTCGCTCGACGTGATAAAAATGGCCGCCATCCAAGTCGCTCAAAGCGAGGTGTGCCAGATAAAGATCGCGAACATTCCAATCGCCTTGGGCCCGCTCTTCGCGGTTGACGCCTTGCCGGAAGAACGTAAGCTCGAAGCCGAAGCGATGCCCATCCGCTGCTTTGAGATTGCCGGTGTAGTACCACCATTCGGTCCGGTAGTCGGGATGATCGAAGTCGTCGCGTGGGAACTCATAGCGATACCCGGGCAGTGCCTGCTGATATTGCGCCACCGCTGCGCCGGCGAGCATCACAATGATGAGGACCGCGGTAAGTTTATTCCTCATGCACGACCTCAATCGGGTTCAGCGAAGTGGCTACGCGTGCGGGATAGAAGCCGGCGCATACGGTCGCGACGTAGACCAGGCTCAACGCGCCCAGCAGTACCGCAATTGGCCAATGGAAACGAATGGTCCAGCCGAAGGACTGCTTGTTGATGACGAAGATCAGCAGGAGGGAGAGCACGATGCCGAGCGCAAGCCCCGCGATGTTCGCCAGCAACCCGATCAGGCCGGCCTCGACCAGGATCAGCTTACGTATCTGAGAAACCGCAGCGCCAAGGAAGCGCAGCAATCCCAACTCACGACGGCGATCAATCACCAGCGCCAGCATGGCTCCAGCAATTCCGATGATCGCGACGATGACCGCCACGATTTCGAGCGCGTAGGTGATGGCAAAGGTGCGATCGAATATCTGGATCGCTTGTGCACGAAGGCTGCGGTTGGTGAAAATCACCAGATTGTGACCGGCGGATACTTTTTCAACTTTGGCACGCACATCATCGACACTTGCTCCGGGCTCAACGTAGATCGCCATATTCGAGATCGCTGGATCGTGCAGGTAGCGTAGCGCCCGCGAGCGGTCGATGATCATGAATCCCTTTTCCGTGCCGTAGTCGTAGAAGACGTCGATAATGCGGAAGCGCACCTGCGCACTTCCCAGCGGAAGGGTGATGTAGTCCCCGGTCCGCAGACGATGCTTGTTAGCGAATGGCTCGCTGATCATGACATTGTCGGCGCGGCGAAGCTCCTGGTTGACCGCTTCGGTTGAGCGGCCCGAGAAGAATTCAACTTTGCCGAGGGGATGTGGGCCAATCGTGTCGCCCACTCCCAGAATTGCAGGCAGTCCCTCGTAGCTGACCTCGTATTCGCGAAAACGGTCGACACCCGCAACACCGGGCAGCGCAGCCAATTTCTCGGACAAAGCAGCGTCAATCGTGGGATGGCGATCGGCAGACGGGTTTGTTGCAGGCGCGACGAACAGATCGGCCTTGAGCTGATTGTTCATCCAGACCTGCACCGTCTGACGGAAGCTGCCCACCATGATACCGACCGAGGTGGTCATGGCAATCGCGGTCGAGAGCGCTCCCACCAGCACCGAAGTTCGCCGCAGCGAAGATGCCAAGCTCCGCCCTGCAAGCATGGCTTCCACGCCTCCAATGCGGCGTAGCACGCCGGAAGAGATTGCAGTCAGGCTGCTGACCAGTGCCGGAATCGCAAATGCCGACGCAGCTATGAATAGAAGAGCAGAGGCATATCCGAAGAACGGCTTGCCTGCGATCGCCGGGGCAAACGAAGCCGCGATTCCGGCCGACGCCAACGCAAGCGCGATCCATAGATCTCGAATCTTGTGGACGCGTGCTGCATACTCGCGCCCTCCACGAGCCATCGCCTCCACCGGAGACACCAGCGACGCCTCACGTGCGGGCGAAGCCGCCGATGCCAGCGACACGCCAATCCCGATCGCCATTCCCAGGAGCATTACAGCGGGTGTAAGCGCGATGGGAGCAGGAGTGCTGCTGACGTAAAGATTGTCAACAGTTGCGCCCAGCAGACGCACTGCACCGATTGCCATTAGCCTGCCGAGCGCGATTCCGGCGATGCCGCCTATGACACCGAAACACGCCGCTTCGCCAAGAAACGCCATGAGCACGGACCTTCGGCTGGCGCCCAGAGCGCGCACGATGCCGATCTCGGGCCGGCGTCGGACGACCGAGACAGAGATGGTATTGAAGATGAGGAATGCTCCAACTACCAGCGCAACATAGCTCAGGATGCGCAGGTTCCAGCGGAAGGCGCCGAGCATCTTGCGATTCTCGTCGGTCTGGCTACCCTGGCGCCGCAGTACTACGCCGCCGGGAAGCGCCGCGCGGATGCGTTGTTCCCATTCCTCGAGTGACGGCGTGGAAGGAACAGTAAGCAGAACGCGATCCACTCGGCCGTCACGCTGCAAAACACGCTCGGCGGTCCCAATATCCATCAACACCAGGCCGCCGCTGCTGCCAGAATCCTTCAGAACGCCGCGCACCCTATACGGCTGAATCGTGTCGTTGATCTGTAGCCGAAGCGTATCGCCGGCTTTCAATCCCAGATGTGAGCTGGCCCATATGTTATTTCCGGCCAACGTTTGCGCGAGATTGGCTGTGTCCGAGCTTGTTTCATCCGAGGTGGCGAATCCGTCAGGATGATTCGCAATAAGATCCAGGCCGATCAGCGGTATCGTCTGACCGTTGGAAGCAACTGTTGCGAAGTCGTCTACGCGAGGCTCAACCTTGATTGGGTAGGGAAGGGTGGAGAGTGTGCCAACCACGGCGTCGGGCACTCCGCCAACGGCAGTGACCTCCAGGTTGGAGGTGCCGGCCAGGGTTTCGATCGACGAGCGAAACGATCCAGCGGCGGCATCACCCGCGAGTTCGATCGCCAGCACCACAGCGACACCTAAAGCTACAGCTAGTACGGTCAGGAGTGTTCGCGCGAGTTCGCGATGCAGTGGACGCACGATGAGCTGACGGAAGATTCGCAAGCGCGGGGTCATCGCGCTAGGACCTCTTCGATCCGGCCATCGCGCATCTTCACCACGGCGTCGGCAATGTCGGCAGCCTCCAGACTATGGGTCGCCATCAGGATCGCGGTCTCTTGCTCATCGGCGATGCGACGCAGAAGATTGAGAATCAAATTGCCAGTCTGCGTGTCGAGGTTGCCGGTAGGTTCGTCGGCTAGCAGCAGCTTCGGGGCATGAACCATGGAGCGGGCGATCGCCACCCGCTGCATTTGTCCTCCAGAAAGCTGGTGCGGCATGCGCGGGCCGAGGTCTCCAAGTTCGACAAGTTCCAACTTCGCAAGCGCTCGTTCTCTAGTATTCGTTTCGCCGGCCAGGAGCAGCGGCAATTCGACGTTTTCCAGCACAGTTAAGGTATTCAGCAACTGAAACGACTGGAAAATGAAGCCAACCTTCTCGCGCCTCAGCCGGGTCAGGCCGTTCTCACTCAACTCCGAAGTTGCAACGCCGTCCAGCAGCACGCGGCCGGTCGTGGGGAAGTCCATGGCCCCACCAAGATTCAGCAGAGTCGATTTGCCACAGCCACTGCGGCCCACGAGCGCGACGAAGGCACCCCGACCGACGTTGAGCGAGACACCGTTGAGCGCATGAACCGGCTGCCCGTCGGTGAGGTAGGTCTTCGTCACTTCCTGCAGCCGAAGCAGTTCTGCGAGCTCCGACCGTTCGGTTGGCGGAGAGGATGACGGTTTGATCTGAGTCACGTCCATCGTTGATAGTTGTTAGCTTACGATTATTTCACCTGCTTTGGATGTTGCCGCGCGAATTGCAAATAAACTCCGCGTGATTTTTCCTCACACGACAACAACGAAGCACAATTTGTTTTTCGAACTTGCGTCACCAATGCCATAATGAGCGCGCTCCCACATCGTGGGTGAACCTTTATCGAGGTGCGAGGCCGGATTGCCCGACGGACAAATCAGCCGATGTCTGCGGACGGCGCTTTTCATCGTGATGATTGCCGGCGCCTCGGCCATCAGCGTACTGGCTCAAGGAATCGGTACGCTCGCCCCGCCGGAAACGCCTACCATCTTCTGGTCGCAGGTCAATACATTCGTCGGCATCAACCGCTCGCTAGATTTCGTGTTTCTCGCTTCGGGTACGCCCGGCGCGGACAGTACTCATCCCGAATTTGTTCTCGGCCCCAATCTCGATATCGCTCTGTGGAATTTCCTCACGCATCTCAAGACCAATAACCCGGAGCGCAGTAAGTATCTAACGCTCCGCATCGGCTACCGTTATGCTAAGAATCTGTATAAAGAGGAAACCAGCGCGAAGACCGGCGTTCTGGAATTGACGCCGCGCGTTCCGCTGCCTTGGGGCTTTCAAGTAGCCGATCGCAATCGAATCGATCTTCAGGGACTGCCGACCCGCTTCAACTGGAATTACCGGAATCGGGTGTCGTTGCTACGCAGCATATCGATCGGCAAATTCGCCATCACTCCGTACGCGCAGGCCGAGGCGTTTTACAACTGCAGCTTCGGAGAGTGGTCGCAATATACGTATCAGTTCGGCGCAATCTCGCGCATCACACCGAGGATTGAAATCGATACCTGGTACCGGCGCCGCACCAGTCTCACCGACCCGGTGCTGCGCGCCAATCTCACGGGAGTGAAGTTGCTGCTGTTCTTCCATCGCGTCGACAATTGACGTACAACGCGGGTTGCCGCAGCCACCGTTCTCAACTATAAGATTGAACCACCAGGTGTAAGGATATGAAAGCCGCAGTTCTGACCAACCCCGCTCCCGTTACGCAGCGTCCTCTCCAGATCAAAGATGTTCCGAAGCCGCGGATCGAAAAGGGCAGGGTTCTGCTGAAGGTGCGTGCCTGTGGCGTCTGCCGTACCGATCTGCACATTGTCGAAGGCGATCTTGCCCCAAAACTTCAGAACGTCATCCCAGGTCATCAGATTGTCGGCGAAGTCGTCGACGGAGCAACGGCGGAGCTTCCGCTGGGAAGCCGCGTGGGTGTCTCCTGGATTGGCGGAACGGATGGCACGTGCTGGTATTGCCGGCACCAGATGGAAAATCTTTGCGACCAGCCTACCTTCACCGGCTACACCGCACCCGGAGGCTACGCGGAGTATGCCGTCGCACGCGCCGACTTTGTTTTCCCGCTACCGCAGGAACTTGACGACCTGCATGCGGCGCCGCTGCTGTGCGCGGGCATTATCGGATTCCGCGCGATGCGAGTGGCCGGTGTTCAGCAGGGCGAGCGTGTCGGGTTGTTCGGCTTCGGAGCGTCGGCGCACCTTGCGATCGAAGTTTTGCACGCCTGGAAGTGCGATGTGTATGTGTCGACACGAGGCGCGTCGCATCGCAAGCTGGCCGAGTCGCTCGGAGCAAAGTGGGTAGGGGCCGAAACCGATAAGCCACCAGTTGAACTCGATCGCGCCGTGACCTTCGCTCCCAGTGGTGATGTAGTGGTGGCGGCGCTGTCCAGCCTGCGCAAGGGCGGAGTCGTCTCGATCAACGCCATCCATTTGGACCGCATCCCGCAGTTCGATTACGACACTTTGTTGTGGGGAGAACGGCAGATACGCAGTGTCGCCAACATGACACGCGACGATGCTCGTGACTTCCTGAAGATCGCTGCCGAAATCAATCTTCAGCCAAAGGTAACATCCTTTCCTCTCGATCAGGCGAATGAGGCTTTGCTGGCAGTGAAGCAGGACGCGATCGATGGGGCGGCGGTCATCCTGCCGTAGGGTGTCGCCGGCTGAATTTGCCGGTCAGAAATCCTGGCTAGTAGTTTTGAAGGGACACTCGCCTCAGGCGTGCCATTACATCGTCTTCTCTTCGTCGTCATCCTGAGCGGAGCCGAGGACGCGCAGCGTCCAAATGCAGTCGAAGGACGGCTATAGCCGGAATCCTTTCCGTGTAGCGGTCCTTCAACTACGGCGGCCAACTTCAGGCCACTTGCGCTCAGGATGACAATCAGAAAACATTACGACAAATTCAGGCTGGTTACTGCACCTTCACATAATTCGAGTTCGTCGTCGTTACCTGGATCTGCTTGGCTGTGGCGTTCAGCACGGTCTGCTGCGCGTAATTGGTGCCATCCTGCAAGCTGCCCATCTGCACAGCCAGCGTCACGGCATCGCTCGGATTGTCCATGTAGGTGTTGACGTTGATGCTGGCAATCTTTTTGGCCGCGCTATCGAAGGCCAGCGTCATCTGATCGCCTTCCTTGGCATAGTTCTTGAAGACGATCTGCGTCAGATTCGAACCCATTGTCTTGTCAATCGAAACATTGTGTTTCTGTATCGCCTGCTGAATCAGTTGGGGGTTCGGCGGGACATACATCGACAGCAGGCTCTGTACCTGCTGCATGTAATCCTTCATCTCGTCGGTCTTCTTCTCGACGATGCGGCCACGAATCCCCCTCTTATCAGGGGGCGCTTGCTGTTCGCCCATCGGGATCTTCTGCACCTGGCCGTTCGGGCCATAGGAGCATTGGAAGACCTTCTGTGGCTTGGCTTCGCCTTTCAGCACAAGCTGCTGCGTTTCCGTCCATTGATAGTGGTGCAGTCTCTGTTTGTTTTCGGCAGCCGACTGCTTTAAGGCTGCCAGCTTCTGCTGCATTTCGGGATTGGCGCCGCCGCCGCCCATTTGAGCGAACGCGGTTGTCGACAAGCCGGCGAGCAAGAGCATGCTGAAAACAGTTGCGAACCGCTTACCTGGCTGACCGCCGATGATGGCCATATTTCTGCTCATGGTAATTCTCCAATTTCAACTGAAGTGTAATGTTCCCCCGCGCACGCTCCGTGCAACGGCTTGCTGAGCAGCTCTCAAATGCGGGACCTACAACTATTACAGACCCGATCACGGTTTGGCCACAGTTTTCTCGGCGGGAACCAGCGATACATCCTTGGTCTGATCGTCCGGCCGCGAAGAGAACGAGGTCAGCTGCGCTTTGCCCAGATAGCTCCAAACTCCGGCAAAGTAGTACTTGCCATCGCGCAGGGCAAAAATGATCTTCGAAGGGTTGTTCTTTTCCGCCACAGCGGTTTGCAGGAAATACAAATCCTGCTGCGTCTTTCCGTCCTTGCTCCGTAGCAGCACATAGGTTGGCGCAATGATGTTCAAGGTGTATTGACCCGCGGGCAGCTTGTTTCCGGCGATATAGAAATCGAAGGGAATGTCGGCGGTTGCGGTGCGGGGAGGATCCTGAGCGAATGCTGCACAACCCATCAGAACGACCAACAGAAAGAAGGAAACGTGCGCCAGCCAACGATTTCGGTTCATCTGCATTCTCCTGCTCGGTCGAGTGTGAAGATGCGGCAGCTCCGTTTTCAAGGTTAACGGTTATCGGAAGTCGTTTGGAAATCCGGTCAGCTCCAGCATGCGGCCCTCTGACGAAACCCAGTACTCCGCTTGCTGAACCATGATCTTCATTAGAACCAGATTCGGATCGTCCAGCCCGCCGGGTAACCACGCTTTGTATTCGGGCCTCCACAATTCCTTGGTCTTCGCGCTGTTGCGCACCAGTTCGCAGAAGCCACTCACGGAAACATACCGACCCGTGGCGTGGTCGATGAAGGAGAGATTGACTCGCTGCATCGTTCTTACGGCTTCCACTTTTTCGGTGTTGCTACCCGTGAGAAGCCAGAACGCCCCGTTGCCATCGACCGCTTGGGTTGCCATGGGGCTGCTATGAAGCGATGAATCGGGACGGACCGTCGTGAGAACTGCTGTGGGTATGCCTTGTATTAATTCATTCAACCTACTGATGGGATCGGTTGGCGCCATGAGAGCTCCTCGTAGTTACGAATGAAACGTACCCGCTACAGTTTATTTCGCCGGCGCCGCGGCCATCTCCGCCGCAACCTCTTCCGGGTTCCAATCGTTTCCCGAGTATACCTTGAGTACTTTTCCATCGGCGCCGACCAGCACCGTCTGCAAGCCGTGCACGATCTGACCATCCTTGCTGTTATAGGACAAGCCAAAGAAGTCGGCCGCTTTTCTCACCTGCTCGGGCGATCCCGATGCAAACTGCCAATGCCTGAACTTGGGATCGACTCGCCCGACGTAGCGCTCGCCATACGAGCGCAGCACCGCGGGTGTGTCGTTCTCTGGATCGATGCTGATGCTGAGTAGTTGCGCTTGCTCGAATGCCTTCGGATTCTGCTGCAACTGTTCCAAAACTTTGCCGAAGTTGTTGCTCATGCGCAGGCAATAGTCAGGGAAAGGGCAATGCGTGTAGATGAATGTCAGCAGCAGAGGCTTACCGTGGAACTGATCGAGATGAATTTTGTCGCCATTCTGGTTGACCAGGGTGACGTCCGGGACCTGCTGCCCAGGCTCGGGAACGTGCAATTGCGTAGTGCCGTCGACAGCACTGTCGCTCACTTTGGTGAAGGTGATGTCCTGCAACTCCGCGTGATCGCCGATGACAAGGGTGGCGTGAACCTGGTCGCCCGGTGCAATCGCTTTAAAAACCCAGGCGTCATTACTGCCGACGAGGAAGGGCATGGTCATGCCTTTCATCAGGCCGGGAACATCGTGGTGGGCGACGGTCAGCTGATGCTGTGCGGGATCGACGGCCACGACACGGCCGTCGAGCGGGTAACGCTTACCCGCAGGCTTATGGGCGCATGCCGTCAGGAGAAGCGAAAGTAGAAGCAACGCGAGAAGAGAAGTGCGAGTCAAGCCGATGTGCATCTCGCACTATTTTATTCCTATGAACTGTCATCCTGAGCGAAGTGAGGACGCGCGAGCGGCCGAACGCAGTCGACGGACCCCTATTCGACGGCAAGATCATTCCGGCTGTAGCGGTCCTTCGACTCCGGCGTCGCAAAAACTGCGACCCCTGCGCTCAGGATGACAGCCCCTGTCCCGAACCTACATGATTGCAGTCGGGGGCGCCGGCTCGTCCGGGCTGCCGGCATTGGCCAGCGGCACTCGTACCATCACGATCGCTAGAATCACCAGCACGATGAACCCCGAAACCACGTTGGGATGCTCGAAGATTACCGGCAACGGCCATTGCTTGTACTTGAAGATGGCAATGACAATCCCCATTAGCGCCTCGCCCGCAATAAACCCTGACGCCGTCAGCACTCCTGCATTCTCCACCCGGGCTTTCTGCGCTTCGTTGAAATTCTTGCTGTCCCGCATCTTGTCCGTGAGCCAGCGGATCATGCCGCCGATGAAGATGGCGAAGGTAGTTTCCAGCGGTAGATACATGCCGACGGCGAACAGCATCGGGCTTTTAACCTCGATCATGATCAGCGCGATGCCCATCAGAATGCCGACGATCACCAGAGGCCATGCCATCTCACCGCCAACGATGCCGCGCGAAAGCATAGCCATGAGGCCTGCCTGAGGAGCCGGAAGCTGCGGGTCGCCGAAGCCGATGCCGCCGCTATTAATATTGGCCTGATTCAGCAGCAGCAGGACCGGCAGCAGGGCGAAGCTGGCGACGGTCACACCCATGAAGTCGCCAATCTGCATTTTCGATGGTGTGCCGCCGAGAATGTGTCCAACCTTCAGGTCCTGCAACATCTCGCCTGCGACGGCTGACGAGATACAGACTACTGCGGCCACGCCCAGTACCGCGGCGACACCGTGCATGCCCGAAACGCCCATCAGTACCATGAGGATTGCAGCGATGACCAGCGCTGCCAGCGTCAGGCCGGAGATCGGATTGTTCGACGAGCCGATCATGCCGACCAGGTTGCCGGAGACGGCAGCGAAAAAGAAGCCGACAATCATCATCACGATGGCGGCGACAATTCCCGGCGTCCACGAACCGGCGTAGCTCTTGTACAGAAAGAACATCGCGATCAGTACGATGCCCAGGCCGGTGAAGACAAACTTGGCGTTCAGATCGCGTTCCGTGCGGGCAGTCCCCGAGTGCGCGGCAGCAGATTTCTTCAAATCTGATACAGCGCGAGCCATGCCGATGCCCAGGCTCTTACGCATGCGGAACAACGTGAAGCAGGCGCCGACCAGCATTCCGCCGACGGCGATGGGGCGAACGATAAAGCTCCATACCGCGCCGGCCTGTCCCGCCCAAAAGGTCGTGTCCGGCAAGGTTGTTCCGGCGGGAGCAAATTGCGCTACCAGCGTCGGGCCGCCCAGGAACAGGATGAGCGGTACCAGCAGTCCCCAGGCGACCACGCCGCCGGCAAAGTTCAGCGAAGCCAGGCGTGGTCCAATGATGAATCCCACTCCGAGGTAAGCAGGGCTGATGGCTGGGGCGGAAACCGTGGTGACCGCGCCGGCCGGCAGCTTTGGCGAAGTAGCGCTGCGGCCCATGCGCACGAAGCTGGAACCGATGTTCCCCACTTTGACGATGAAGTTGTAGCTCGCGTTGAACAAGTTGAACTGACCAAGCAGATAAACCAGGCCGCCGAATCCCATGTTGCCGAACAGAATCTTGGCGGCGCGGCTGCCTTGTTGCCCGGCAATGTGAATCTGCGAAGCCGCAACGGATTCGGGGAAGGGAAGCTCGGGATCTTCCACCATGACGCGCCGCAGTAGGGTCACAAAGAGGATGCCGAGGCCTCCTCCCAGCAGCATCAGGATCGATGACTTCCAGTACGCATGCTCAAAATCAAAGACCGGCCATGCGCCGGAGATGACAAACGCCGGGATGGTGAAGATCGCGCCTGCCGCTACCGATTCGCCGATGGAGCCGACGGTTCGCGCGATGTTCTCTTCCAGGATCGAGCCCTTCATCAGGCGCAACACAGCCATGCCGATAACGGCCGCCGGATAGGTGGCGGCGATGGTCATGCCGGCGCGCAGGCCGAGATAAGCGTTCGCGGCGCCGAGGACGACAGTGAGCACTAGACCGAGGAGCACGGCCCGGAGCGTGAACTCCGGCATGGTCGTGTTATCGGGAACGTAGGAGCGGAATTTCTTGGGGGAAGCTGTGGTTGTGGTGGTGCTCATGTTAAGGGCAAACCTCGGCTGCGCACAAATTATAGCGACGGCGCAAGTTAGCACGCCAGCGCTATCGTACACAAGTGCCGCAGCTTGCGCCGGACCAGCCGTACAATATTCAATTCGGAAGGAGATCACGATCCGTGGACTACTTGCTGAAGACTGAGCCTACTGTTTATTCCTTCGCTGACCTGGTTAAGGAGAAGCAAACCATCTGGGACGGCGTCACTAATCCAGCCGCCGTGAAGCACCTGCGCGAGATGAAGCCGGGCGAGCGGCTCGTTATTTATCACACCGGAGACGAAAAGAGTGCTGTGGGGACGGCGACCGTTGTCTCCGTCGATCCTAGCGATCCTAAAACGCCGGGGGTGAAGATCAAGGTCGGCAAAGCGATCGCCAAGCCAATGACGCTGGCCGAGATCAAGGCATTGCCTTTGTTTGCCGACTCGCCGCTGGTGCGCCAGGGAAGGTTGTCGGTGGTGCCGCTGACGGCTGCGCAATATAAGAAGCTGACGGAAGAGTAGCCCCGCGGACGAGAGGTGCGTGCTCGGGAATACGGTTCGATCTGGTTCAAACCCACCGCGAAGCGGCGGCTATAACGTTAGCCCGGGGCGCAAGCCCCGGGAGCATGTTGAACCGGAAGCTGAGCCGCGTCAGCGTCGACGTCGTCTCCATGAAACCTCCATGAATCTCCCTGCCGGAACCTGAACCAGCATTGCGCCTGGATTCCAGAGCACATATAATCGTAGTGTCGCGGTGCTTTGGGCCGGGACTTCGGCTCCTCCGCACCGGCGATTGGGTCCTGTATCTGCGCAGTGAAAGCGCCCTATAGGACGGTTGGAGGTCGTCTTCAGCAGTCGTGAGACGCTAAAGCGAAAACGACGAGAACCGCGCGCCCCACAACGTGCAGTGGTGGTTGCGGCCCTTGAAACCGTCCTGCGAAGCACTTTTTCCGTATTCTTCCCGTCTGATTGCCGTCTCTGTCGTACTCCGCTAACCAACATTTCGCGCATCCCGGTCTGCGAGGACTGCCTCGCGGAGATTCTTCCTGTACGCGCACCGCAGTGCATCTTGTGCGGCGATCGCCTGGCCAGCGCGCAACTGTTGATGGGCGATGGCCGCTGCGTTCATTGCCGCGACCACGAGCCGGCATTCGATCGCGCACTTTCCTACGGCGAGTACAAAGGATCCCTACGCGGGTTGATTCATCTGCTGAAGTACGAGAACGTCACGCCGGCCGCCGCTCCGCTGGGCGAAGTGCTGGCGCAGACGATTTCCGAGCTGCTCCCTG
The DNA here is from genome assembly GCA_963834135.1 of uncultured Acidobacteriaceae bacterium. Lineage (GTDB taxonomy): Bacteria > Acidobacteriota > Terriglobia > Terriglobales > Acidobacteriaceae > Bog-257. The sequence continues at coordinate 306,004 of CAWIAN010000005.1, forward strand.
CATCTAAACATGCTGTGCCACTGATCGTTCCGGTTCCGTTGCACCAGGGCAGGCGTCGCTCCCGCGGCTTCAATCAGGCCGAGTTGATTGCACGCGCTGCCGTGAGGCGCTCGCCCGACAAGTTCGAAGTCTCAACATCGCTGCTGGTCCGCCATCGCGAGACGATCTCGCAGGTCGGACTCAGCCGCGAAGAGCGCATTGAAAACATGCGCGACGCTTTCCGCGTCATCGACCGGCACCGGCTTCAGGGTCGTGCCGTGATCCTGGTGGATGACGTGATGACCACCGGCACCACATTGTCAGAGTGCGCTCGCGTGCTGAAGAGCGCCGGTGCCGAGCGAGTTTGGGCGGCTACCGTGGCTCGCGCCTTTCAGGGCGCCGATCTGCGGGAATCTGCCGATGGCAGTACCGAGGAGGAAGTCGAAGCGGTGGAGCTCGCCGCTTCGGTCTAAGGGCTATGTCGAGTTCGGTCCAGAGCACAGCGTCCCGATACGGAAAGTCCCTTGCCGGCTGCATGCACCATGCCCGGATCGCGAGCGACCACGAAGGCCCGCAGTGGGCGGCGATGCACGCGCCCGTACTGGTGCTCAACGCCTCTTATGAGCCCATCAATGTCTGCGCTGCCCGACGCGCCGTCATTCTGGTGCTCAAAGGTGTGGCCATGATGGAGGAGCAGAATGGACACATCCTGCACGCCGCGCGCGTGAACATGCGCGTGCCCTCGGTGATCCGTCTACTGGAGTATCGCCGCATTCCGCACCAAACGCGCGCCTTGTCGCGCAAGAACATTCTGCTGCGCGATCGCAACACCTGCCAGTACTGTGGCAAAGTTCTGGCCGCCGGAGAGTTGACGCTCGACCACGTCATACCGCGCTCCCGCGGCGGCGCTTCCACCTGGGAGAACCTTGTAGCCTGCTGCCACACCTGTAATCGCAAGAAGGGAAATCTGCTGCCGCATGAGACGCACATGCGCCTGATGCGTGAGCCGCGGCCGTTCAACCTGCATACCAGCCGCCACATCATGCGCATGATGGGACGCTCCGACGCGAAATGGCAGAAGTATTTGTTCTACTAGCCTTGTCGTAAGGAAGAGCAGCCGCGCTGCCGATTAAAAGCGTATCTACCGCGTGTGCCAAATATAGGCATTGCGGTTCCCATAACAAGTTTCCTAAGCAAACTCATCTCTCCCGCTTGCCTGCGAGACATCAACAACTTACACGCCTCATTGGTTTACTTAGATGGAACTTTACGTGCGCTTCCATGTAGCTGGTGGTCTATCTGCATCTCACTTCTGGTGGTTTGAGTTTCGGCTTCTATCAATACCTAGGGACTTGGAGACTGAATGGCAGATAACGCGCTCGATCTTATTGTTGATGATTTGCGGAGTTCCGGCTCCAAGTATTTCCCGCAGCATTCCGAGGTGAAGGCGGTTCGCGTGGTGGGGCACACGCCGAAGCCGGACCACTATACCTACGAGGTGGTCGTCGACTTCATCGATGGCAGCGAGCGCGTGAATGCAAAGTTATATCGCGGCAAGATCGGGTCAAAGGGCCCGCAAGAGCTTGCGGACAAAGAGGCGCAAAATCTGGAGTTCGCTCATCAGACCTCGGAGAAACGCAATCTCGAGGGCATGCCTCGTCCCATCGGCGATTTCGCTGAATTGGGAGCAGTAGTTAGCACCAAAGTAAATGGCCTTCCGCTGCAGAGCATCATCATGAAGGTGGCTCTGCTGCCCGACAACGGCAACCATCATCTGCTTGAGATTGCCGCCAAACAGGCCGGCGAGTGGCTGCAGCAGTTCCACAAAGCTACTGTGGGAATGCCCGCAGCGCTCGACACAGACGCAGTGATGACAGATTTTGAGAAGCTGTGCGCCAAGGCCCGGAAGGACGGACTTCCCGCCGACTCGACCGACGCAATCCTTGCAAACGCCAGGAACTCGCTGAACCGGCAAAAGAAACCGGTGCGCTCATCGGCCTTATTGCAGGAGTTCATACCGTTGAATGTGCTGGTCGCGGAACACGGCATCGGCTTCTGCGAATTTGCCAACCTGAAGCAGCAGGGTCCGTCCTTGCAGGATGCGGCGACGTTCCTCGCCGCAGTCGAAGTGCTGGAGAAGTATCCTTTCTGCAATCGCGACATCACCTCTCGCGTGCAGCAAGCATTCGTCGAAGCCTACGGTGTGAGCGCGCAAGAGCAACCGCTGCTGGACACGCTGAAAATGAAAGTCCTGCTGCAGATGTTCGCCCAAGGGCGCTTAATCAAAGAAAGCGCCGAACGCAAAAAGGTGATGTGGGCGAACGTGATGAAGCGCTTCATCCAGCAGGCCGCCGAACGTTCGGCGGCAAGAGTGGCGTAGAACAATTGTCAACCCAGTCTCACTGTTTTGGCGAGGGCTGTTGCTGCGGCGTCGTTCCTGCACTTGGAGGAGCGGCCTGCTGCGGTTCGTCGCCCTTCGACAACTCCTGGCCCTCATACGTGATCTTCGACTTCGCCCCGTACCGCTTGTAGTTCTTGTACTTCACGATATAGCGCATCTTCACGTCCTGATCGCCGGCGAAGTGCAGCGTATCTTCGGCGTAAGTGTAGACCGGGAACCAGTACACGTTGTCGACCTGTTGCCGCCACGTCGTGTACTTGGGAGAAAGATTTTCTTTCTCCGGATGCTTTGGGTTGTGCACCTGCGGAACGGTTTCGCCGTATGTCTTCACGATCTGGTAATCGTGATCGTCGACCCAGATGCGTCCCTGGAAGTAGCGCTCACCTTTCTCCATCACCTTGGGCGCGATGTCGAAGACGTACGTCCCGAGTTCGTCTTCCTTCTGTTTGCCGACATACAAAATCTGATACTTGCCGATATCGTCGCTGGTGAGCACGAAGGGCAGCCTATGACGGATGTCGTCATAATCGGATTGCGTCATCGTCACCCGCTCCAAGCTTGACTGCGGGGCGAACGTTACCTGCTCGATGCGGTGTCCCTCGTTGTCGAAGAGAATGTCGCTGACCTGGTGATACTGACCGTCGACGGTGTCGCCTTCCAGAGTCTGCACGGTCACGTCCTGGGTGTACGTGTATTGCTCGCGCGCGATTTTGAACTGCTTTTCCTTGGCCGAAAATTTTTGGATGATCTGATCCACCGTAATGCCGGTAGGTTGGGACGGATCGAGCGGCCCTTCTCCACGGTCATCGGCCAAAACCGGAGCCGCGAGGCACAAGGCAAGCACAGTAAGGATGACGGGAGTTATGGGAGCGAAGCCGCGAAACTTCATGGGATCACCTGTTCCATCATTGTATTCGATGCCGGCGGCCTAATGGGACGCGCCAGTCACTGCCGATGCCACCCGTACCGCTTCCCAGGTATTCGTGATGTCTGGGTGCGCTATTGGTTTGACGGAACACCTCGCCTGCCGTTTAACATGGTTTTTACGTGCCGATATCCGATCCCAAGCAGCGCATCAGCGTCATCAACGCGCTCCGAGCCTTCGCCGCGTTGGCCGTAGCCTGGGGCCACTTTGTCGCCGGACAGGGAAAGTGGCTCGGACTAACCGGCAAGTACGGTTATCTCGGCGTCGACATCTTCTTTGTTATCTCCGGATTCGTCATTCCTTGGAGCCTCTACCGCTCGCGCTACGTTTTCCGCGACTATCCGCGCTTTCTGCTGAAGCGTAACGTTCGCCTTTATCCTCCTTATCTGGCGTCGATCGCCATCAGTATTCTCGCGACCAACTTCATTCTGGTACCGGTTTTCAAGATCCCGCACATGACGGTGACCGGGCGCGATCTCCTGCTCCACTTCACCTATCTCAACGACATCTTCAAAGAGAAATGGGTGAACGTGGTTTACTGGACGCTCGCTATCGAATTCCAGTGGTACCTGCTTGTGGGACTCGTCATGCCACTACTGGCGAGCCGCAACCGCTGGGTTCGCTTTCTGACGCCGACGGCGATGCTGCTCTCCTACTGGGCCATTCCGCGCGACCGGCTGGTCTTCTATTACCTGCCGATCTTCCTCATCGGCGTCTTTGTTTATCAATATCGCGCCGAGCTCATCAGCAAGTACGAGATGTTCGCCTGGATCGCGGTGATGGTCGTCGCGATGGCGAGGAATACCGGTTATCTCGCGCCGCTGGTCGGCGTTCCCACCGGATTGCTGATCGCGTTCTCCACCTTCCATAGCCACCGCATGGACCGCGTCGGTGACATCAGCTACTCGCTCTACCTGCTGCATCTGCCCATCGGCGTCAGCGTGATTGGCATGCTCTCGCACTGGATCCCTTACTCCAGCTGGTTCATCGGCGTGCTGGACGTGATCGGCATTGCCGCCTCTATGTGGGCGGCGTGGATCATGTATCAGTTCATCGAGAAGCCTTCGCAGGAAATGTCGTCGGCGATCAAGTTCGCCCGCCGTCCCGAACCAACGCCGCAACCCGCGGTGGCAGTGGTGGCAGACTAGGGTAGAGCTGGCCTTCAGGCAGCGACCAGGTTGTTTGTTTCCCGATCACGAATCCCACACATTCGAAACCCGCGAATGTGTGGGGCACCCCATTCTTAGCTACTCCCACGTCAGTAGGTAAAGCCTTGTATCTCGGTTACGCCTGAGTTCGGGCCATCGACGTATCCCGAGCGCTGGCTGGGATGCAGCGCAATGTGGGCGGGAACTATGTTGAATGTGTTCGAGAAGCTGAATCCGTTGATCGTCTCTTGCAGGTTTCCATGCGGGTCATACACATAAATTGTGCTGCCAGTGGGTGCTGAGCTGGAATCGGGTTGCGCGATCAGGAACAGTTTGTGGACGGGATCGAACTCCACGTCTGCGCCGCTGAATTGCTGCAGGCCCTGCGATCCCGGCAACTCCACTTCAAAACCAGTCTGCGTGCTGAGATCGTAAAATTCCACGCCGGCATCATCTTCTGTCGTGCTGCAGGCGATGCCGTCCGCCGAATCAATTGCCAGCCCGTTCACGAAGCCGAAACCGATGCCGGTAAACTCCGAAAACGTTCCCGCGGTAAGATCGACCACCCCGAAGACCGGCCGGCAGCCGAAGCATCCCACGCCTCCGCCCAGCAACGCCTTGTTGGTCACGCTGTCATAGGCAAGCGCCGGAGGTACGCTGCCGAAGTTGTTGGAGTCGGTAATGCTGACCACCGGGCCGAATGTGTTGTTGGCGACATTGGAGCTGAAGACCAGCGGGATGAATTGTCCGCTGTTGTCATAGGCGAATACGGCGACATTCGGGACGCCCTGGCTGCGGCTGACGCCAGTCGGCATGATGATGTGTTGCGGTCCAATGGGTGGCGTCCAGGCGCCGGTAATTCGGTTCGAGCTGAGCGGATTCAAGACGCTGAAGGTTCGGCTGGTTACCGTGAATCGCGAGACGTGCTCATGTTCGAACAATCCGACACTGTTGCCGACCACGCCCATGGTGAGGAAGTCGTCCTGCGCGTGCGCCGGCTGGGTCAGCTCCACCACATTGAGGATATTGCCGGTAGCCTGGTCGAAGGTTTCAACCGCGGCCAGCACAATTCCGTTGGGATACGATTTCGACTCGGCCAGCAAGCCCTCAGTGCCGTTTTGATCGATATCGAAGCCAAAGATTTGTCCTCCAAACTTGCTGTGAACGATGACCCCGTTTGGTCCGGGCAGGGCACCGGGCTGGGTTCCTGTTTGTCCCCAGGCCAGTGCGCCGCAAAAGGCCAGCAGCGTCAGGCTGAGTGAGATGTGCCTGCTAAGGGCGGAGAGCTGCGAGATGCTTAAGACGAAGTTCGTGTGGCGCATTTTTGTTGTCTGCTTTCCGATGGAGTTCGGGATAGCTCGCGTAGAGCGAGGCGAGGCAGTTGAATGCTAGGTTGGCGGAGCTTCTGTGGTGTCACAGAGTCGTCAAAGATTTGTAAACCTTTCTGGGACCTGGGGCCCTAACCGGGCCCTCCGTGCCGCGAGAGTCGGCTGTGCAAGACCAGCCTGGAAGGTCATTGCGCACATCGGGCCAGGTCTGGTAGCTGATACACTATCCAGTTTTTGTGATGGTCCGCTGCTGCACTTGCCTGGAGGCTTGATGCTACGTCGTCTGCTCCTCTTCCTGATCTGCTGCTCGCTACTTGGATTCGCCCAGAATAAGCGTCCCTTCACCTTCGAAGACATGATGCAGCTGAAGCGCATCGGCGAACCGACGGTCTCGCCCGACGGCAAGTGGGTCGCGTTCAGCGCCGTCGATGTGAATCTGGAGGCGAACACGAAGACGCCGCATTTGTGGATCGTGCCGATCACGGGCGGGGATGCCAAGCGGCTGACGCCGGAAAATGGAGCGGGTGAAGATCGCATCCGCTTCGCGCCTGATGGCAAGCGCCTTCTCTTCGAGTCGGCAAAGGACGGCAGCTCGCAGATTTATGTGCAGGACTTCGACCCCACGAACGGAACGCTCGTCGGCGAGGCGAAGAAAGTGACGAGCATCTCGACGGAAGCTTCCGGCGGAACCTGGTCGCCGGATGGTAAAAGCATCTTGTTCGTCTCGTCGGTCTATCCCGATTGCGACGACGACGCCTGCAATAAGCAGCGCGACGACGAGAAGGCCAAGTCGAAGGTGAAGGCCAAGATCTTTACGCAACTCATGTTCCGTCACTGGACCAGCTGGTTTGACGGTAAATACAGCCACCTGTTCCTGGTTTCCGCTGACGGAGGGGTGGCGCGCGATCTGACGCCTGGAGCGCACGATGTTCCGCCGTTCTCGCTCGGAGGCCAGGACCAGTACTCGTTCTCGCCCGACGGCAAAGAGATCGCTTACACCAGCAACATCGACGAAGTTCAGGCGACAAGCACGAACAGCGACATCTTCATCGTGCCAGTCGCCGGCGGAACGCCGAAGAAGATCACGACGAATCCCGGAAGCGATTCGACGCCGCTGTATTCGCCTGACGGAAAGTACATTGCCTATCGCGCGCAGCTGCGCGGCGGATACGAGAGCGATCGCTTCCGCCTGATGCTCTACGAGCGCGCGACCGGAAAGATCACCGACGTCTCGCCGAACTTCGATCGCTGGGTCGATTCGATGGCGTGGTCGCCGGATTCGAAAACGATTTACTTCACGGCGGAGAATGAAGGCGAAGCGCCGATCTATGAAGCCGATATCACCCATCCGAACGCTTGGCCAATGGAGCTAGTTGCTGGGTTCAACGATAGTCCGACGATAACGCCAGATGGCAAAACAGTTATTTTCGACCGGATGTCGATCTCCGCGCCCAACGAGATCTATGCTGCCGGGCTGATCCGTCCCGGGAAACCAGGTGGACTTGTTTACGTGCCGCCAGTTTACAAAGTCGCAGAGAATGACCTTTCGAAGCCGTACCACATAACCTGGATGAATGATTATCTCCTCTCCCAAATCCAGATGCAGCCACTCGAGTCCTACTGGTTCAACGGCGCGCTTTGAAGGATAAGGTTCAAGGGCTTCGTCGTCAAACCGCCGAACTTCGATCCCAGCAAGAAGTATCCGGTGAAGTACCTGATTCACGGCGGACCTGAGGGAGCATGGGGCGACGATTGGTCGTATCGCTGGAATCCCGAGCTGTTTGCCGCGAACGGTTACGTCGTCGTGATGGTGAACTTCCACGGCTCGACTGGCTATGGACAGAAGTTCATCGACGCCATCAACGGCAATTGGGGCGGGCCTCCCTACCAGGACCTGATGCTCGGACTCGATTACGCCGAGCAGCATTACCCGTTCATCGACAAGGACCGCGAATGCGCGCTGGGCGCCAGTTACGGCGGATACGCGATCAACTGGATCGAAGGCCACAGCACGCGCTTCAAGTGCCTGGTCTCGCACGATGGCATGTTCAATACGCAGTCAGCCTACGGCACGACCGAAGAGTTGTGGTTTAACGAGTGGGAGTTCAAAGGTACGCCGTGGACGAATCGCGAGCTCTATAACAAGTGGTCGCCGCACATGTTCGCCACCAATTTCAAGACGCCGATGCTGGTCGTGCACGGCCAGCTCGACTATCGGCTCGATGTCTCGGAAGGCTTCCAGCTGTTTACGACGTTGCAGCGGCTAAAGGTTCCGTCGAAGATGTTGTACTTCCCGGACGAAGGCCACTGGGTGCTGAAGCCGCAGAACGGCCGCTTGTGGTATCAGACGGTAAATGGCTGGGTCGATGAGTGGACCAAACCGGCGAAATAGCTTGGAGAATTAGAGGTCGGCGAAAATGGTCGCGAGGTCAACGGTGGATAGGCGAGCTCTCGATCGAAAAGGATTGTTTCTCGATCCAGTTTCCATCGGAGCAGTCATAGCCACGCTGCGTTTCCGGATCGACCACCCAGATATTCTTTACGCCCATGCGGCGATAGTCGTCGAGTCGCTGCTGATTACGCGATACCCGATCTTCGGGCGAGAGCACTTCGATGATCGCCAGCGGAGGATGCGTGGGTACCTGTTCCACTGCTTCATCCCGAGATAATAAGCAAACGTCGGCAATCCGGAATCGGGTCGGCGAAACTTGGATTCGAAGTTCCGTCAACACCCTGATATTCCAGTCTTTGCCATGGCTCGCAAACCAGACTGCGAGCGCCGTCTGAATAGCTGCATGATCAAAATTCGCCCAAGTTTCTCTCCTGCAACTCGCCGTCGACGTAGTCGCAATCAGGGCGATAGCTGGTGTGCAGGTAGTCCTCGATGCTCAGCGGTAATGGAGTTGCGGCAGACATAGAATTCGGGCGCTGCCTATATTTTAATCTCGGCATCAGCAAAAGCCAGTACTTTCCAAGCTCAGTGACGCTTGAAGTACTGCACGGCGCGTTCGTGAGCTTCGGCTTTCTCGCGCGTCGCGAAAGTGCCCAGATTGCGGCGCTTGCCGGTCTTCGGATTCTTCTTACGTGAGTACAGGCGGTATTCTCCGGAGGATAGTTTGCGGATCATAATGTTTTGGATGACAGATTGGCGCCGAGAGGAAGCTTTTTATCCGCTGCAATTTTGGCGAAAGAGCTATTGTCCACGATCCGACTACAAAATTTCTTCGGCGTTTTCCGGGCTTTCGCGAACCACCGACCCTTCGTGCCAGCAGATGCGGTTACGCCCCTCGCGTTTAGCCCGATAAAGCGCACGATCGGCGTTTGCGATCAGTTCCCCGCGGGGGGTCTGAGCCAGTGGAACCGTAGCAGCGATGCCGATGCTGACGGTCAATTGCTGGTCGAACGGCGATGCCTGGTTGACGATGCCGAGTTCGGCGACGGCGCTTTGAAGTCCGGCAGCAACCGTTCCTGCGCCCTCCAGGTCTGTATCCGGCAAAAGTACGATGAACTCTTCGCCGCCGTAACGCGCCACGACGTCGACACCGCGCTGCAATTCCGCTCGCAGGGACTTGGCGATCTGCACCAGACAATCGTCTCCGTAAACGTGGCCGTGAGCGTCGTTGATGCCCTTAAAGAAGTCGAGGTCGAGCATGAGGACAGCGATCGGCTCATTCTTGCGCAGTGCCCGCTTCCACTCCGCCTCGAAGGCTTCGGAGAAGTAGCGGCGATTGGGTATGCCGGTTAGTGGATCGAGCATGGACTGGCGTTCGAGCTCGAGGTTGGCGGCCTTCAGCTCCCTCTCCTTGGTGAGAAGGCTAGCCTGGCCCAGCAAGTAGCTCACCTGGATAACTCCGGAGTGCAGTCCCTGCACCATCAGGAGAAGCAGGATGGTGCCGACTCCCACATAGAAATGCTCGCGTGCCACCGATACCGCCAGTGCGAACAGCGCGCATGTGATGATCATCGGGAACAGGCTGCGTAACAGCAAGGCTCCCTTGTTGTTCAGATGGCGTCGTGTGGTTCTTTCAAGAAGAATCGGGGCGCGCAAAGCTTGCAGCCCCATGAACACGAAGGGCACGCTCCATAGCAGCTCGAACAACCCGCCTTTCGGCAGCCGCGGCACGATAGCCAGCAGAGAGCCTGCCGGAGGCTGCCAGGCCGAGCTGGGATAGTCGAGCAGAATCTCGACCGGCAGATACATCCAGAGCGTCGCGCAGAGTAGACGATTGCGCAATCGTTCCTCTTCGGTCGACCAGGTCAGGAGTCGAATGGAGGCCGTGACCGCGAGCAGCAGACACTCTGCCCAGTAGATTTCGTACAGGGCGACGGCTGAGTTGGCAGGCGTCATCCGGAAGATGCGGATGTAGGTGAGCACCGTCGCCACGGCGGCTTGGAAGATGTTTACGTACAGGGCGCCGCGGCGCGACTCAGCGTCGTAGGTATTGGAAATTGCCAGTAGAAACGGGATCTCTGCTTCGAAGAACAGGAGGTCGGATATGTCTGCGGCGGGCTCGAGATTCCAGTTGTTACCGGACATCCAGGTGAAGACGGCCTGAGCCACCGCCCAGACGAAAAAGCCTATCGCGATCCATAGCCAGGCGGGCCGCTCGCGCTGCCGTAGCTGAGTGCTTCGCCAGATACAGCACAGTCCGGCAACGAAGGCGATCGCCGCCGTACAACTATTGGAAGAGAAGGCTCTTCCTGGGAATGCAAGCAGGGCGATCGCATGCAGCCCCAAGACCCCAAGGAGAGCTCCCAACAGCAGCGTACGGTCACGGGATGGCCTGGATGTGCTTATTAGCTCACCATATAAGTGTCACCCTATATTATCGGAAGAAATGGCAATCTCAATGACACTTTAGTAACTGTTCTCAATCAGGAAAAGAAACGTTGGGTGTGGCTCGAATGCAGTTGTAGAGGGGCGGAGGGGTTGAGTAGAATCCACTGCTTCCGAGAACCGACCTGGGCGATGCGACGCCGACTCCAGTCCGAGAAGCCGACTCCAGTCCGAGAAAAGGGTGCCGATAGAACGAGAAGATCAGTAGCCGAGGTTGGAATGCGCGCATTTCGGGGCGTCGAAGTTCCAGTCGAAAAAGTTGGACAATTCGTGCCGTGGAGGGTCTGCATCCTTTAGAATGAGGCCGCATCTAAAGGTTGAGTATCGTTCACTCAAGGACTCATATGCCTAACGAAAATAAAGATTTACAAAGCCCCGATCCCGAACTTCGGAACGATTCGGACGTCGCGCGGACCTTGCCGGTACTGCCCGTGCGAGATACGGTGTTGTTCCCGCATGCGGTATTGCCCCTCACTGTAGGGCGCGAAAGCTCGGTGCAGTTGATTAACTCGCTTGGCGACGACAAAACCATTGTTGTCGTGGCGCAGCGGGAAGCACGCGTAGACTCGCCGCAGCCGACCGACTTGTTTGCGGTTGGCAGCCTCGCCGTGGTTCATAAGGTTGTCCGCATGCCGAACCAGAGCCTGTTCGTCTTTGCCGAAGGTCTGGAACGCGTAAAAGTAACCGAATACGCGCAGTTGACGCCTTTCATGCGCGCAACTGTCGAAACCATTCCTGAAGTTCCGGTAGCCAAGAACTCTGAGATTGAAGCTCTGCAGCGCAATGTGCTGACCCTGTTCCAGCAGATCGTCGCCGGCTCGCCGACATTGTCGGATGAGCTCTCCACGGTTGCGGGAAACATCGACGATGCCGGCCGCATGGTCGACTTCATCGCGTCCTCGCTGCCGTCGCTCTCGACGAAAGACAAGCAGGATGTGCTGGAAACTCCTGACGTGCGGGTGCGCTTGGAGAAGATCAACCAGCACTTGGCGAAGGAGCTGGAAGTCCAGCAGCTGCGCAACAAGATTCAAAGTGAAGTGCAGGACCGCGTCCAACAAACGCAGCGCGAGTACTACCTGCGCGAACAGATGAAAGCCATCCAGAAAGAATTGGGTGAGCAGGACGAAACTACCCGCGATACCGAAGAGCTGCGTCAAAAGATCGAATCGGCCGGTATGCCCGACGATGTAAAGAAGGAAGCGCTGAAGGAACTTGGCCGCCTGGCACGGATGTCGCCCATGGCTGCCGACTACGGCCTGACGCGCAATTACATCGAGTGGCTTGCGGTACTGCCGTGGCAGAAATCTTCCGGTGTCGATATCGACATCCCGAAAGCCAAGGAAATTCTCGACTCCGATCACTACGATCTGGAGAAGGTGAAAAACCGCATCCTCGACTATCTATCCGTACGTCGTCTGAAGCCGGGAATGAAAGGCCCGATTCTTTGTTTTGTCGGACCTCCCGGAGTTGGCAAGACCTCGCTCGGCAAGTCGATTGCGCGCGCGCTGGGCAGGAAGTTTGTTCGCCTGTCGCTGGGCGGCGTGCACGATGAAGCGGAAATTCGCGGACATCGCCGTACTTACATTGGAGCGTTGCCTGGTCAGATCATGCAAGGTATTCGCCGTGCTGAGACCAACGATCCGGTCTTCATGCTCGACGAAATCGACAAGGTGGGCCGCGACTTCCGCGGGGATCCCGGTTCGGCGTTGCTCGAGGCGCTGGATCCGGAGCAGAACTTCAGCTTCCGCGACAACTACCTCGACGTCCCGTTCGATTTGTCGAAGGTGCTGTTCATCACTACGGCGAACATGCTCGATCCTATCGCGGAGCCGTTGCGTGACCGCATGGAGATCATCGAGCTCCAGGGTTATACGGAAGAAGAGAAGGTACACATCTCCTTCCAGTATCTGGTGCCGCGTCAGATTGAAGAGAACGGGATCACCGCTGACCAAATCGAGTTTCCTGAGGAGACGATCCGCTTCATCGTGCGCCATTACACGCGAGAGGCGGGCGTGCGCAATCTGGAACGTACGATTGGCACCATCTGCCGCAAACAGGCTCGCCGCATTGCGGAAGGTAAGACCGACAAGCTGGTGGTCACGCCCGAACTGGTGCAGACGCCGGACATGCTGGGTGGAATGAAGATTCGCACCGAAGGCGAGATCGCAGAACGCACCAAGCGCGCTGGCGTTGCCGTGGGTCTGGCCTGGACGCCGACGGGCGGCGATGTGCTCTTCGTCGAGGCAACGAAGATGAAGGGCAAGGGCGGGCCTCCTACGATTACGGGGCAGCTCGGCCAGGTGATGCAGGAGTCCATCCAAGCTGCGTATAGCTGGGTTCGCTCCCACGCCAAGGAGCTCGGAATCGACGAAGGATTTTTCGCCGATCACGACATACACATTCACGTGCCCGCAGGGGCGATTCCGAAGGATGGGCCGTCGGCGGGCGTGACCATGGTGACTACGCTGGTTTCGCTGCTGACCGATAAGCCAGTGCGTCCGCTTACGGCCATGACCGGCGAGATCACGTTGAGCGGCAATGTGCTGCCGATTGGCGGTATCAAGGAGAAGGCGCTGGCGGCAAAACGAGCCGGCGTAACCGACATCATTCTGCCGGCCGAGAACCAGCAGAACGTTGAAGAGGACCTGACGCCGGAGCAGCGGCAGGGACTGAACCTGCACTATGTGAAGACGATCGATGAGTTGCTCAGCATCGCGCTGCCAACCTCGCGCGACGAGGTCAAGCAGGATGCCGAGGTCCGCGAGCAGGTGCTGCAAACGGTCCCTGTCGGGTAAGCAATGAACGATGTGTAACGAAGGGCCATCGCGAGATGGCCCTTTTGCTTTGCACGAAGGGTGCGCGATAGCCGACCAGGACTCCCCTCAGCAGTTGTCATTACGAAGAGGCCTTCAGCGCGACGGCCGAGTCCGATTTACCGCTTACCGTCCTTTTTCCCCATCCCTCATCTTCCACAGCATCTGCCGGTACATCCCAAGCCAGAGCACGGCATCTTCCGGCGACAAATTCAGCCGCCTCACCATGCGCCGCACGCGCTCTTCGGTTGACGAGACGGAGATTGGGTTGACGTATCCGCTGACGTGCAGCGCCTCCAGCAGAACACTTGTGATTCGCTCGACATCGCCTGCACTGGCAATCTTCTCCGACTTCTTGAATGTGGAATGAGTGGCTTTCTTCGGGTCGCGCACCAACTCATACAGGCAGACTGCGACCGCCTGCCCCAGGTTCATCGAGATGTGTTCCTCGCGCGTGGGAATGTGCATTAACCAGTGGCAGTGGCTGAGATCGTCATTGGATAGGCCCGTCTTCTCCGTCCCGAACAGCAGGGCGACTCGTTCTGTGGCGAGTTCTTTACGGATAAGGCGAGCACCATACTCCAGACGTCGCAATGGATGTTGCAACTCGCGGTGCCGTACCGCTGTGGTTCCGACAACCAGGGCGCAGTCCGCGACAGCTTCCGCCACACTCTTATATTCCTCGGCATCGCTCAGAAGCGGCGCCGCTCCCATGGCCGAGCGGGCTTCGCGAAAGGCAACTTGGTACGGATTTACAACGCGTAGCTGAAGGACGCCGAAGTTGCTCATTGCGCGTGCGGCTGCACCGATGTTCAGTGGATTGCTGGTTTCCACCAGCACCACGCGCAGATGGTCCAATTGAACAGGCATTCTCAATCAGTGTAGTAGAGGCATCGCCTTCCCGGCATTCGGCGACAGGCAACGCCGGGAGCAGCCCCAAGCGTCCAACACCAGAGCAGTATCAGAAATATGCGAAATTGTCTGTTAGCCATCGCAGGGTTGTGTGCGTTCTTCGTTACACAACTGCCAGCTCAAACCACTAAACCGGCACCATCCACCCCAATTGATGCCAAGAAGGCAGAGCTGGGCGGGAAGACCTGGGATCCTGCATGGGACAAGATCGTGGAGCAGTCCGTACCACCTGAGATGATCTCTTCACGTGTGCCGCATGATGTTCGCAAGTTCTGTCCGCGCTTCTACACGATGAGCGATACCGATAAGCGAGTGTTCTGGGCATACTTTTTTCAGGCGTTAGCAGGCACGGAAGCCGGGCTGAACCCGACGAGTCGCGTGCGACACACCGAGCCGGAGGTTGCTGTAGTCGATCATGTGACGCACAAAGCGGTGCGTAGCGAAGGTCTTTTGCAGCTGACGTACGAGGATGCGGAACGCTACGAATGTAATTTCGATTGGACGCATGACCGCGATCTGTCGGCCAACGATCCGACGAAAAGTATTCTTCAGCCTAAAAATAATCTTGAATGCGGCGTCAAAATCCTGAACAACCAGATCATCACCCAGCGCAAACCGCTGATCTCCCGAAAGTCATATTGGTCGCCGTTGCGGCCCGGCACCGTGCCTCATCAGACGTTTGTGAAGCAGATGATTAACCCTCCGGCGGCTTGCGAGGCGCCGGTGCGAGCTCCAAAGTTGAAGCAGGAAACGACTGCTTCGATCCATGAAGCGGCAGGGAGTTCCGGCGATTCGAAGTAGACGACTGACCGCTGCCTCCCCGCGACCACTCTGCGACACGAGGACGTTGTGTCCGGGCAACTTGCCGCGATTCGCGATGCTCATTACAATAGGGAAGCCAACCTCGCAGGCGCGTAGCTCAGTTGGTTAGAGCGCTACCTTGACACGGTAGAGGTCAGGAGTTCGAGTCTCCTCGTGCCTACCATTCTTTTCAAAGGCTTAGCCGCAGAGAGCCTGAAAATCTCGTTTTACAGATTCCAACTCTAAGTCCTACCCGGCCACGTACTCAGAAAACAAGCTGTGGCGTGCCCGTGCGAAGCGGAGTATTCGTCGTGAGTGAGCATCTTTCGCGAACCGTCGCAATAACTTGCCGCGGAGGAATGCGGAGATTGCCGAAACGGCGCCGGCAGTGCGCTGCCCTACCGTCAGAGCAGCGCACTAGCCAAGGCGTTCCTACCTGCTTACCGTCACAAACACGATTCGGTTCGCGATTACGGCGCGAAGTATCCCGAGATGTCCAGAAGTAGTTGGGTTAACCCGGCGGCGTAGGCGTCGATGGAGCCGTCGGGCGACGGGACGATGGCCATGTTCGAGGTGATAAAGCCGTCGTTGGCGTTTAGGGTTGAAACCGTGGGCTGATTCTGCCCGTGCGGCCACAAGGTCAAGTACGGCATCGCTCCCGATGGCAGCACTGTTGCACTGAAGACGAAGCCTTCGGCGCCGGCATCGGGAGGAGGGGCACAAGCGCTGGTTAGCACATCAACTCCGTTGGGCGAATTCCATTGGCCCTGGAACGGCTGTCCGTCCGCCCGAGTATCCAGCACACGACAGGGCTGCATCGGATAAAACGACAGACCACCTGCTCCAGCGGGCGCGAAATATCCGTTCACATCCAGCAGCAGATTGGTGGGATTGTTGTGAGCATAGAAGGCAGTCGCATTGTTGGGACCGGCCGGAACGATGGCTGCATTCGCAACCGCGGTACCGGTGGGATCGTTCAGCGTCGACACAGTAGGCTGGGACTGGCCCTGTGGCCAGACGGTCAGATAATCTAGTGTGCCGTTGGTGGGAAGCACGGTGACGTTGAATGAGTAGGCGGTGGCTGTGCTGGGAATACCACAGCTTCCCGCGATCGTGTAATCCCGTTCGACGCCTTTCTGAAGAGGTCCGCCGTTACCGTTGCGAGTATCGATAACGCGACACGGAGTCACCGGATAGAACTGATAGGTCTGCCCGCCCGGCACCGTGAAGTAGCCGTCGATGTCCAAGAGGAGGTTCGTCGTGTTACTCACGTACACGCTTACGTCGCCCTGATAACCTGCAGGGACGATGGCGGCATTTGCTTTGACACGGCCATCCGTGGAATTCAAAGTTGAGACTTGGGGCTGACTTTCACCCGTAGGCCAGATGGTGAGATACCCAAGGGGTCCCTGCGGGATGGCTGTGACATTCAGTGAGAATGCTGCGGCTGAGCTGGGAATGTTGCAACCGCCCAGACTGGGCACATTGAAATTGCGGAATGAGTTGCCCTGAATGGGGCCGCCGTTGTTTCGCGTGTCGACGAGCCGGCAAGGAGACACGGGAACGAACTGTACAGCGTTAGAGTTGTTGTAGTAAATCACGGAGAAGTTATTTCCGTTGCTGTTAGCGGTGTAGATCCGGTTCGTGACAGGATTAACCGCGACGCCATCAGGCTCGTAGGTGGTCGCCAGCGTCTGTATTACCTGAAGATAGGTTTCGTCGTTATTGTCGTCGATAACCGAGGTGGAACTCGAATAATAGTAGTTGTTAGCGACATAGACTAATCCTGTTACAGCATCGACAGTGATTGCTAAGGGCTGTTGCTGGGGCGTAAGCGGCACATTGGTTATTGCCTGGTTCACTGAGCCATCGATAACCGTGACACTGTTGCTGCCATAGTTCGCCACGAATATATGGTTCGTCACCGGATTGACAGTGACTGCTCGGGGATTGTTGCCTGTAGTGATTGAGGTTGTGGTGTTGGTGGCACCATTGATAGCCGTCGCAAATTGGGAGTTGTAGTTCGCAACGTAGATCTCATCGGTTATCTGATTGATGCCGAGGGCTAGAGGCTGCGATCCCACGGTTATGTTTAGGGTGTGATAGTGGTTCGTTGGATCAATCACCGTAACACTGGCACTCCCATTATTTGCTACGTAGACCTTGTTAGTAATTTGATTCACGGCGATATCCCAAGGTCCATTGCCGACTTGCACGGTAGCCACGGCAGTATCTGAGCTGCCGTCGATCACTGTAACCGTCCCTGCGTAGTAGTTTGCAACGTAAATCATGTTCGTGGCTTGGTCCACGGCGATCGCTCGAGGCCCGTTGCCGGTCGAGACAGAGACGGTTTGGTTGTGTTGGGAAGCCCTGATCACGGTCACCAGGCTAGCTCCGAAATCGGCCACATAAATCTTGTTAGTAACCGGATTGACGCCCAATGCGAACGGATTACTGTCGACCGGTATTAACGTGGGAATGTTGGTGAGGCCATCGATTGCGCTAACATTGGCGGATCCGTAGTTTGCGACATAGATGGTGTTGGTAACCGGGTTGACAGCCACGGCCTGTGGATTGTTGCCGCCGGTGGCGATTGTGGTTACCTGGCCCTGTGGCTGTCCCAGGGCGGACACGGACAGTATTGCCACAAGGAAAACGGCCAAACATAGTCCTGCGAATTGACGAGTGGCTCCCATAGATTCCTCCTGCGCTGAAGCGCCCCTGCTTCTATAGTTAGCGTGATAGATCAGTCCGGCAATTTGCGAACATGACAACGTCATGAATAAGACAAATTGCTTAGGACACGGCTGCTTACTGGTCCCCACCGGTAAGCCTTCGTTCGCTTGCTATGAAGAAACTGCGCAGGAATTGATGGAAGACGCCTGCCACCAACCGCAAAAAATCGCACGATCTTGTAAATTCGGCGTTTTCGGATAGTCATGTTCTGGCGAAGTGATGGTAGACTTCCGTGCAACCCCCACCGATGCCAGCCGAAATCTCGTTGACAGAACAGCTCCGTCGCTTTTCCGACGGAGACCGCGAAATAGCCGACGCAGTTTTTCGGGTGATCTATCCCGAACTGCATCGCATTGCCGTCCGCGAATTGCGGAAGGAGCGATTCGTCGTGCCATTGCGCCCGACCGAACTCATCAACGAGGTGTGGCTGAGAAAGCTGCGTACGGGCGGCTGGAAAATAAATAATCGCGCGCATTTTTATGCGATTGCTGCCAAGGTCATGCGCTTTGTCCTGGTGGAGTTTGCCCGCAGCCGCCTGGCCCAACGCCGTGGCAATGGAGACATCCCCGCCGTTCTGGACGAGGAATCGATGCTGTGCTCGTCCCATTCCAACAGCGAAGCTATTGTTGAAATGGGCATGCTGATGGAAGGGCTGTATGACCAGAATTCCGAAGCAGCATCGGTGGTCGACTTGCACTACTTTGTCGGCTATACGCTGGAAGAAATTGCGGAAAAGACTGGATGGACCCTCCGCCAGGTGAGGAGCCGCTGGGCCCGAGGCCGCGACTGGTTGAAGGATCGTTTGTAAAACCTCATCACATCCTTGGCGATTCTTGGCTACCGCGTGTTGCGGTGTATGACTCCAGATCGCGCGCGATTACGGTAGCGAATGCCCTGACGTCGCTTCGACGCCGGTGCGGATGATATTCCAAGGCTTGCGCAATTAATTGGATGGACTCGCTCGACAACCCAAAGGAAAGCGCAGCCAACAGTTCCCGGACCCGCGCCGACAAGTCGATGGAGGCTTCGGGAAGCAAGGTGGAAAGCCGCTCCCCACTGAGCATCTCAATCAGAACTTTGGCGAGGCTGTAGATGTCGGAGGATTCATCGGCATAACCTATGCCTTGTTCGGGGGCCATGTAATAAATGGTGCCCGCGGCACGGGATAGACCGTGTACTGTCTCGTCCGGGTCTTTGACTAAGGCAATGGAAAAGTCGATCAGGACGATTTCCTCACCGGGGGCAGCCTGGTCGCGGACCATGATGTTCTCCGGTTTTAAGTCGCGATGACAAACTCCGTGCAGGTGAATTTCCCGTAGAGCGTCTCCGATCTGCCGTAGATACCGGGCCGTTACCTCCCGCGGAACTCTTCCTCGGTTCAGCACGTTCCGTAGAGTTCCGCCAGAGATAAACTCCATGACCAGATACGGCGCGCCGGTTGGCGTGACGCCGTGGCCGTAAATGCAAACCACGTTGGGATGCCGAATCTGTTCCAACGCCTGGACCTCGTGCCGGAAACGCTTGGTCAACCAATCCTTGTCAGCATATTCCTGGTGAAAGATCTTCACGGCGCAGCGCCGGCCCTTCTCGGCGAGATCACGGCCTTCGGCCACGGTGCCAAATCCGCCTCTCTCCAGGATTCTGCCGATCTCGAAGCGCGAGTCCAGCACTCCGCCTTCGATTGCGTGAATCTCCGGCGATAGAGCGGCCAGCCTCAGTTCGCGCAGGTCCGGAAACTCTTTGCCCGCTCGTTGTGCACGTTTCCTCCTGCGTTGAAGAGCTGTCACCGCGGAGGCGCCGACGATCAGCATGAAGCCGAGCAGCACCGGCCAGGAAAGCCAGAACGGCTTGAGAACGGTCAATGAACTTGCGCTAATCGGTGACCAAGGCCCATCGCCAAGCGCTCCCTGAACCTGGAGCGTATGACTACCCCAGTGGAGTTTGCCGAGATGGAGATCGAGGCTTCCACTGTCCTGCCACGTCGCTTGCTCAGGCAGTACGCGGTAACGCACATGCAGCCCGTTACGCCGGTCCGTCTGCAACGATCCTATGTGGGCGTACACGTCTGATCTGTTTTGGAATTCGGCGGTGTCGGCCAACATCTGCGCTGGGCCGCCGTTTAGCGAGAAGGCCGAGATGAATACGGACGGTGCGGTACGCGGGTGTACAAAATCGTCGGACGGTAGCAGATGAATCACGGAGTTATCCGCGCCAAACCACACCGATCCGTCCGCATCTTCGCGAAACGAGTTTTGGTTCGTATCGATCGCAGGCAAACCGTCGACGCGATCGAGATGCAGCCAGATGCCATGCTCCGCTTGTTGCAAGTCGGCGACGAAAAGTCCCGCTGGAGTTCCACGCCACAACCAGCCACGGCGATCCGAATCCAGGAAATTGGCGTAAGCTGCATCATTCGTCTGCAGCAGCTGAAACCTGGGTGTCGCACTGGCAGGATTACGAATCAGGGAAAGTGCTGAGAACTTAGGATAGGAGTACCAGATGTCTTGCTGTCGGTCGATTGCAATGCTTCTGCACTGTAAGTGCGACAAGCCGTCCTTCGTCGTAAACAGGTGCCAGGAGTCGCCCGTCCTATGTAGCAAACCGAAATCGCTGCAGGCCCACAGCCCACCTGAACGGTCAAACTTCAAGCTCAGCACCGGTCCGGTTACCGTATGAGTGTCCTGCGGCGACAGGAGCAAGCGATTGCCACGAAAAGCGAGGGTAAAAATGTCGTTTCCTGCCGCCCAGAATTCATTGTCAGGGCCGTTCGTTATGGTGGTGATCTCAATAGGCTGAGACTTGGCCATAACAGAGCCTTGTTCGCTGACCTGCCATACTCCCTCAGAACGACTCGCCGCCAAAATGCTATTCGCGGGTCCCGGTTCCAACTGTCTGGCCGCTGGGAGCGGAAGCCACTGCTGCCAGCGACTGCGATTGGTATCGAGAATTTGAATGGCGTCACCGGCCGCCGCCAGGATCTTCCCCGGCTGCGGCAGAATCGACCAAGTGTTTCCGCCCAGCCCATCTCTTTCGGACCAGAACTCCATGAAGTTGTGAGTCGGAAATACGAACAAGCCGTTTTCGTTGCTGATCCAAATACCACCATCACTCGCTACTGCAGCGAAAGCCGTTGCAGGGTATCCGTTTGCAACTGTCACCACACGAAAATTGCCCGGACGCCCGATCGCAATTTTGCTATAACTTGGCAGGGCAACTGACCCGTCCGGCATCTCCATTACTTGAGGAGTGCCAACACTAACGATGCTTGGCGCAAGGAGTTGAGGCCGCTCGTCCTGCGGACACTGATAGGACGCGTCGACCGGGCTTCTCATCCACACGCATCCAAAGCGGTCGCGCCAAACCACCGAGCCCGCTTTGGCATAGTCGGTTCGTGTCACCACGGGATGACGGATGATTGGGAGGGGTTCACCCTTATGCCAGTGCGCGATCTCGTCGCCGTTCATTTCGCAATAGCCGCCCTGGCACCCGAACAGAATGTGACCATTTTGATCGAGCTGTAGACGAGAAATTGTTATGCGATCCAAAACAGTTTCTGCAATCCATTGGCTGTTGACCCTGGAAATTCGCACCAGCCTGTCATTTGTTTGGGTGCCATCAGCCGCGCCTGCCATCACGGTCAGCAGAACATCTGGACCCACTGTGACAATACCGGAACTGGCAGCGGCGCCATCGACTACTTTTGTGACCTGTGTAGACTTGTAACGAAAGATGCCCTCATCGGAGGCAATCCAGATTCCACCTTCACGATCTTCGGCGAAGCCACTCCCCTGCAACTTTGGAAAGCGCTCTGCCAGCGGAGCGAAGAATCGAGTGCCATCGAAATATCGAATTCCCCTCCCATCTTCGGTGCCGATCATCCACAAACCGCCTTTGCTATCGATAAACAAATAGCTGGCGCCAGTGGGAGCATTCGGCCCGGTCATTCGCAGGAACGGATACTGTTGAGCGATTCCGCATCGCAGGCAGGCGAGGCACAGCAACAGCCTCACGAAACAGTAACGGCCGCGTCGGCTTAGCAAGGGCATCCTGAGAAGTTGTCTCCCACCACTTGGTGGAGTTCTGGAATCAAAAGATTTTCTAGCTTTTCAGCTCCAGCCGGCGCGTCCTTTTGTGGATCAACGCGGCTGCTTGAGGTGTGTTCAACAATTCATCGCCCCAATTCTTGGATGAAGATTGCTCCTTACCTGGTGTTCTGCGAATTTCGCGCGGATCAACGCCGCCCGAAAGGATAAATGAGCCACATTTTGTTTCGATGAATGGCGAACTCGTGCACCCGGAACCGGATAAAGGGATCCGATGCCTGGAAGGTGCGCTAAGCCAAAGGTTTTAAAGAAGGCCCCGCTGCTATGGCTGGCCTTTAACTACCAACGGCGAGGGGGAGCAGCACCGTCTACATGGAGTATCTCTCCGCTAACGTGACCTGCCTGCGCCAGATAGAGAACAGCGTCAACGATATCTTTGACCGTACCAACTTTTCTTGTCGATTGCGATGTCTGCGGGTGCATGGGGGTGTCGGCCTGGCCTGGAGCTACGGCGTTGAAGCGGATATTATCGTTCGCGTATTCGACGGCGAGATTCTGGATGACTGCATTTAGCCCGCCCTTTGTAATCATCGAAACCGAGCCATTTACGCCCGCGATGGGCCGATCGGCAAGAGCCGCGGAGATGCTCACGACGTTTCCGGATTTCTGTTTCACCATCTGTTTCACAGTGAGTTGCGTGATGTAGAGAAATCCCAGAAGATTGGTTGATACAAGAGCATCGAAGTCCGCGGTAGTGAAGCCCGTGAAAGGCTTGTTGTAGAAGATTCCGGCATTAGTCACCAGAACGTCGATGCTGCCAAACCGCTCGATGGCCGCATCTACCGACTTGGCAGCCGTTTCCTGCTTGCCGATATCGCCATCGACTAGGACCAGGTTCGATGAGGGAGTCAATGCCGTACTCGCATTAAGAGACGTTGCAACGACGTTATAGCCCGTATTCAAGAAACCTTCCAGCAAACCCCTGCCAATCCCGCCGGTCGCGCCAGTGACGATTGCGGTTTTCTTATCTGACATACGTGCTCCTATATGCGGTTCCAGCTATTGGTACAGGGATTGGAATGATGTTGTCTACTTCTGTCTGTTCATCGGCTTCTTTATAGAGAAGGATTGTCCCGTCGAAAGGGCAGAAGCATGGGACTGAGTTCAGGCGCGAACCGCAATGTGAGATGAATGGTGCGGGATTCTATTGTAGTAATTTCGCAATGCCTGGACGTGACACCCATAGAGACCAGCTACAAAGAAACAAAGAGCGCGAAGCCGGCTGCGCGGCCGGCCCCATTATCCCTTACTGATTGCGCCGGCTTCCGCATTAACTTTCAATCATTTGGGAATGTTTGTTCCCCTGATTTCGTTCATTCGTTGCGCAACGCTTGCATGGGATCGACCATTGCTGCACGACGGGCCGGGACGTAGTTCGCCAGCAGTGCCACTCCAGCTAACACCAGCGTGAAGATCGCAAGCGTTAGAGGATCGTTCGGGTGCACACCGAAGAGCAAACCGGACATCAGCCGAGCTAATGCCAGGGAAGCGACAAATCCGATCACGACCCCGACCATCGCGAGGCTCATGCCCTGTCGGACGATCAACTTCAAGACATCGCGACGTTGTGCTCCCAGCGCCATGCGCACTCCGATCTCGCCCGTACGCTGGCTGACGAAGTACGCCATCACGCCGTAAATTCCAATCGCCGCCAGCAACAGTGCAGTAGCCGCGAAGAATCCCAGCACTTGCATGGCAAAACGTCTTGCCGCCAGCGCAGCTGCGATACTGCTGCGGAGCGAACGCACGCCAAAAACCGGCAGATCCGGATCGACGGCTTGAATCTCGCGTCTGATCGCGCCTTCCAGAGCTTCGGGTGTTGACTCCGTCCGGATATACACCGTCATGGCATTAAGCGGAAGTTGCCGAGCAGGCAGGAAGATGTGCGGCGCGTACGGCGCATCCAAGCCGTCGCCTCGACTGCGTCCTACCACGCCAACAATTCGCCGCCAGGGCTGCTTTATTCCAAACTGCAGCCTGATCTGTTTCCCCACGGGATCGGCGTTCGGCCAGAATCGTTCCGCGGCAGTTTCATCGATCACCACGACAGGCTCGCCCTTCGGGTCGTCGTTGTCTGCCAGCATTCTGCCTCGGACCAACGGAATTCCCAACGCATGGAATGTATTCGCGGTGGTCACTCCCAGTTCGGCGGTGGGAGCTTCTCCGGCTGCAACTGTTTGGCCTTGGATATCGAAGCCACTGGCATTTCGTAGCCCGGCGAAGGGCGTATTGCCTCCACCAATGGCAACCTCACTGACGCCCGGTATCGCACTTAAACGCTGGATGACGCTGGCCAGAAAGACATTCCGTTTTTCCTGCGTCGGGTACGGATTGTTCTTAGGGTCGTTGGGTACGGGCAGCCAAATCTGTGCAGTCACGATGTGGTCAGAGTTGAAGCCAGGCTGTACTTCAAGCACCTTCCAGAAGCTTCGCAGCAACAGGCCTGCGCCGATCATCAAGACCAGCGACAAAGCAAACTCGGCGACGATCAATGCACCGAGAAAACGATTCTGCCGTGAGCCAAGGCCGACTCCACGCGAGCCCTGGTTGAGCTTGTCCATCAGTCGCCGGTCCGACATCTGCACCGCCGGCGCGATTCCGAACAACACTCCCGTGATCAGCGAAACCACGAACGCAAAAAACAGGGCTCGGCCGTTCAGGACAATCTCCGAAAGCCGAGGAAGGTTGGAGGGAACTAGCGTCAGCAACAAATTCTTCAGTCCGTAGCTGACAGGAACGGCCAACGCTCCGCCACAGAGCGCGAGCACTACACTCTCCGTCAAGGTCTGCCGGATCAATCTCCAACTACCAGCCCCTAATGCCTGACGTATCGCGATCTCACGGTAGCGCGTAGATGAGCGGGCGAGCAACAAGCTGGCGATGTTCACGCAAGCGATAAGCAACACCGATGCGACGGCCGCCAACAAAAGAATGAGCATTAAGTTCGAATTGCCAACGATTTCCTGTTGAAGCGGAATCAGATGTGGTTTCCACTGGGCTCGCGCGGGATAGTCTGTGGAATATTGCTTCTCCAGATTAGCGGCGTAGGCGTCGAGTCTGGCTTGCGCCTGCGCGACGCTCAAGCCGTTATTCAGCCGCGCGATGGCGCCAGGTATAAATCTCAGCGTGCGCACCGGAGGCTTGGGAAAAGGCGCCGCTGCAAATCCAGCAGCAACCCACACCTCGACATCTTGGCCCAGCGTGCGACCAGGATGGCGAAAGTCGGGTGGCATGACGCCGACGATGGTGTAAAGGTCGGTATCGAGGCGAAACGCTGTGCCCAGCACATTGCGATCGCCCCCGAACATTTTGTGCCACAGGCTATCGCTGATGACGGCGCCTTCGGAGAATCCCTCACGCGAGTCGCCCGCATTGAACACTCGCCCCAACTCCGGCTTCGCGCCCAGCAGAGTGAAATAATTTGTGCTCACGGCATTGGCTTCGACTCGCTCTGGCTTTTCACGGCCGGTAATATTCGCACTGATCGGCCAGACAGCGGAAATATTCTCGAAGACCCCTGAGCTCTTCTGAAAATCTTCGAGTTCGGGCTGCGACATTCCCAGGTCTGTCAGGTTAGCGCCGGGCATATCGACCTTGACCGCGACCAGTTGCGACGGTTGCCGATAGGGCAGCGGTCTTAGCAACACCGCATCGACCACTGAGAACAGCGCGGTATTGGCTCCAATGCCCAAGGCAAGGGTCAGCACGATCACGGCTGTAAACCCCGGACTCCGGCCAAGCATACGGATTCCATACCGAACGTCTTGTAACAGCGTCGCCATCCCTCACCTCACCATGCGCTCGCGCAGCCCCCCGAAATTGCTCTTCCGAATTTCAATGTCAACCCCCGTCCTGTCGCCGGAGACTTAGTAAAGACGCATGCAAATCCTCTGCCAGCCTGGCGTTGAGCCAAGTCGCTGGTTTGGAGGGTTCTAGGTGATTGAAAAAGGGTTGGGGATAAATCCGATGTCCATCTGCCGCGGAATAATGTTCACGAACGGACGAAGTGCTGGGGCTACACGCGAACTCCCTGATGAGGAGGTGTAGACCGTTTGATTTCGAACCATCACTTCACGAGAGCGGCGCCACCGATCTTGTTGAGTTCAGCAGAGAAGTTTTCTCGATGTACGCAACGCGAATCGCCGCCCTGGTCAAAATCTGATGTAGCGTAGGCGATGAGTTGGATTATTTATTGTGTTTTCTCAGATACAACGGCGCGCGCGGGTGTATAACGCTAGTCACAGTAACCGGGGTATAAATCTGAGCTCCGTAATCGTCCGGTGCCTGGCGTTTCGTATCAGGTGTCGCTGAGTTTTCCAGCAAAATCAGCCTGCGCAGGATTATATCTCTCCACCATCTTGAATCAAGTAATGTAGTCGGTCTTGAGTTGACTCAACCACGAAAGAAGGGATGGTTCCTATGAACGAATTAGTGCAGCTGATACAACAAAAAACCGGCCTGTCGCAGGACATGGCAGAAAAAGTTGTGGATACCGTCACTGGATACCTGAAGACAAAACTGCCGGAGCCGATGGCTTCAGGTCTGGAGAGTTTGCTTGGCGGAGGCGCAGGCTCGGACGCAGCGGGTAGCGCCACGGACGACGGCGGTGGAATGATGGACAAGGCCAAGTCAATGGTGGCGGGTCTCGGCGGAATTCTTGGGAATAAAGACGCCTAGGACTTAAAGGCATAGGCGAGGTTCGCGTTGCCAAGACCAGCCAGGATCAAGAAGCAGGCGAGGTTTCGCATACTCGGTGCTCCGTGGCTCAGGGAGAGGTGTGCTGCGCTTACCGCCGCCGCAGAATCTGCAGGGTCACTGCAGCAATTGGGGCGAATGGGCTATAAGTAAGGCGTGAGTTCGAATCCTTCCACGACAATCAAGACCGCCTTAATCACTGGCGCATCCAGCGGCATCGGACTGGAGTTGACGCGCCTGTTCGCCGCCGACGGTTATCGCCTGGTTCTGGTCGCGCGCAATCGCGCGGCACTTCAGCAGATTGGCGAGCAGCTTCAATCACAGAATGGAATTGCGGTCCGGATCTCGCCGAAAGATCTGGCGCACCCGGCGTCTCCTGCGGAGCTCTATCAGGAACTCCAGGAGGCGGGAATTGCCGTAGACGTGCTGGTGAATAACGCAGGCTTCGGCGGAAGCGGACCGTTTGTCGAGACAGACTGGCATCACGAAGCGGAGATGATCCAAGTCAACATCGTCGCTCTGACCCAGCTGACGAAGCTTTTTCTACCACAGATCGTCGAGCGCAAGGGAAAGGTCATGAATGTGGGCAGTGTCGCGGCGTTTCTGCCGGGACCGTACACCGCGATTTACTACGCTAGCAAAGCGTACGTATTGCACTTCAGCGAGGCGATCGCAGAGGAGTTGAGCGGTGCCGGCGTGACCGTGACCTGTCTATCGCCCGGCCCGGTGGAAACTGGCTTTCAGAAGCGCGCCCACACGGGCGGCAGCAGCCGGGGCAATGCTCCTCTTTATATGGACGTCCAAGAGGTCGCTCGGGCGGGATACGACGGGATGAAGGCCGGTAAGCGCATCGTAATTCCAGGATGGAAGAATCATCTGCTGACCGAAGCGCTGCGGCTGGTTCCGCGCAACACCGTCACGAAGACGGTGGGGCGCATGTACAAGAGCAAGAAAGCCTGATCGCGTCGGAATGCTGGAATCAATTGAGCCTTCGCGGGCGGGACAGAGCGCGATTTATTTCGAGGCGCTTGCGGTACTGAGATGCTCCGCGACCAAGCTGCGAACTTCCCTAGCGTCATGCAGGAGCAGCGAGTGTGCAGCCATCTCGCGTAGGCGCGCCATGTGTAACTCCCGGAATAATGCTTTGGTCTCGGCAGCCTGATTCGGACGTACGCTCAGACTGCGTATACCGAGGCCGGCAAAGATCGCCGCGGCCGACGGATCGGAAGCTGCGTCGCCACAGACTGAGACATGCCGGTGCTGTGTCGCGGCTCCCTCCAGTACAGATTTCATCAGGCGCAAAACGGCGGGGTGCAAAGCATCTTGGAGATCCGCAACATTCGCATTCCCGCGCTCGGCGGCCATGGTGTACTGCGTAAGGTCATTGGTCCCGATGCTGAAGAAGTCGAGCTGCTCCCCGAGTTGCTCGGCAAGAAGGGCCGCCGACGGCACCTCGATCATCACCCCGCGCTTGATCGGCCACGCATGCGGAGTACTACTGGTTTGAAGTTGACGGTGCGCTTCGTCCAGCAGATCCAAGGCCTGCCGCGCCTCCTGCAGGATCGAGATCATGGGGAACATGATCCAGATTTCGTGGCCGATGCCGGCGCGAAGGATTGCGCGCAGGTGAGGAAGAAAGACTTCCGGCGAGTGCAGCGATAACCGAATACCACGGACACCCAGATAAGGATTGTGCTCTTGCGGTTGCGGCAGGAACGGCAGCGGTTTATCTGCGCCCACGTCGAGAGTGCGAACGATGATCGGCCCGGACATCGGCTCGTAGATTTCGCGCAACGCCTTGACCTGGTCGTCTTCGGTGGGCGCATCTTTGCGCGAGAGGAAGAGGAATTCTGTCCGCAGCAGGCCTACTCCTTCGGCACCGTTTTCCGCGGCGATTCGGGAGTCGCGCGCGTTGCCGACGTTGGCGAGGATTTCAACACGAACGCCGTCGATGGTGATGCTGGGTTCCGTGCGTGCCTTCTCGGCTTGGCTCCTGCGCTCTTGTTGCGCCTGACGAATGCTCTCCAGCCTGGTCGTAGTCGCTGCATCGGGGTCGACCCAGAATTCTCCGGTTGAACCGTTCATGGCGACAGCCTCGCCTGCGTCGGCTGCTGTTATTCCAATGGCACCGACCACCATCGGAATTCCGAGCGTCCGCATCAGAATCGCGGCGTGCGACGTGGCACTGCCCTTGGCAGTGATCACGCCCAAAACATGCTTGGGATCGCAGACCGACGCTTCACTGGGGAGCAGTTCGTCGGTGAAGAGAATCGCGGGCGTCTCAGGACAGATCGGCGGATGGGAGTCAATGCCTTTCATCTGGCGAAGTACGCGTTGTGCGATATCGCGAATGTCAGCGGCGCGTTCCCGCAGGTAGGCGTCGTCCATCGCCTCATACTCGGCAGCAAGCTCGCGAGTGACGTTGGCCCAGGCGCGCGCTGCCGTCAGCTTGTCATTCCGTAGCGCGGAGTGGAGATTCTTCATGACTGCCGGATCGGAGAGTATGAGCGCTTGCGCTTCGAGTATCGCGTTGGCGCCCGATTGACTGTTCGCGCTCTGCAATTGTTCGCGCACGGCGTTCATCGCGTTAGTGAGATTGGCGGACTCGGTAGCTGCGTCGCCCGCCGGAACATCATCGATGACGACCTCGGCAGCTTGCAGAGCGATGAGCGGACCAATGGCGATGCCATCCGAACCCGGGAAGCCGCGAGTGCCCGTAGGCGGTGCAATCGTCGTCGATTTCGGAAGCGGCTCACCTTCGATTTTCTCGCCGAAGCCGGCGGAGGCCAGATCACGAATAGCTTGAAGCGCCGCCTGGCAATCACCGCCGCGGCAAACGACTTTGATGCGATCGCCCTTACGAATATTGAGAAGCGAAAGACTGGTTAGGCTCCGGGCAGAAGAGGGGCCGCGCCCGGCGGTGAGATTGGCGACTTCGATTGCGGAAGTAAAGCGGCCGGCAGTCTGCACGAACGCAGCTGCCGGACGAGCATGGAGCCCGTGCTGATTTTGAATTTCGAGCACGAGTTCCGCAGTCTCGTCCGGCGCTCCTGTCAGGAACTGCGTCGCCGCAGGGGGGAGGTCTGCGGCATCTTCAACACCCAATTGCTGTCGCTTGGCAGCCAGACCGAGTTCCGCTTCCTGAGCAACTTCCTCGAGCGTCCCGCCCGCCTGGGCCCGAACTGCAGCTGCGACAGCGCCTTCGATCAGCGGTGCAGGGCATAGGAGAATGGGAAACTTCGCGGAATCGAAAAGCTCGAGCGCGGTTTCGGCACTGAGGACGGCGCTTCCAAGATCCATCAGGACCAGCACGCCTTCGGGGCAGCTGAGTTCCTGTAGCACCTCGGAGATGTGAACCGCGTCAGTTCCCAGTTCGTCGTGATTCTCGCCGACGCCGGCAGCGGCCGCGATGGGGAAGCCGGGAGCCGTCATTTGCAGCACTAGCTCCTGTACGGCTTCGGCCAACTTCTTGCTATGTGAGACCAGGACCAAGCCGACCATCGCGCGTTTACGCTCCTATGCGCTACCTTTGCACGCAGACGCCAGCGCCTGCAACAACAGCCAACTGGAGGTTGCGCCGGGATCCTGATGGCCAATGCTGCGCTCGCCCAGATAACTTGCTCGGCCCTTTCGCGCCTGGAGCGGAATAGTCGCCTCAGCCGACTTGTGGGCCTGCTCGACGGCGGCCTGTATTGCTTTGGCCAGATCGCCATCGGGCGACGCGCGATATGCTTCCAAGGCCGGAGACAGGGCGTCGACCATGGTCTTATCTCCCAACTGTGCCTTGCCCCGTTTTTGGATGTCGGCTAGACCTTCGCTTAGTACCTGGCCTAATTCGTCTTTGCTGAGTCTCTCTTTACCGGCCGACGCTTTGCTTAGAGCCAGGAAAAAGCCACCGTACAGCGGGCCGGCGGCTCCGCCCACAGAGGAGAGCAGGGTCATGCCCACGAGCTTGAACAATCCTGATAAGTCCGTAATGGGTCCGGCGGCTTCCAGCTTTTTCTCGATGGCCTTGAACCCGCGCATCATGTTCTCGCCGTGGTCTCCATCGCCGATGTCGGAGTCGAGTTGGGAAAGCATGGTGGCATTTTCGGAAATAAGAAGCGCGGCCGCTTTGATCCACGACCGCGCATTTTCAGCATTCAAATATTCCATGACTTTGTCTAATGGTTTCAGCCCCAGCGTAATGCCGGAGTGTCGACGGGAGCGTCCCACAGCTTACAGAGTTGATCGTTCATCCGGAGCAACGTGATTGACGTTCCAGCCATTTCCAGGCTGGTGATGTAGGAGCCTACCAGGTTGCGAACCACTTTCAGCCCCTTTTGCTTAGCAATCTGCGCTGCTTTCCGATAAATGATGTAGAGCTCGATGAGCGGCGTGCCGCCCATGCCATTCACGAAGAGTAGAACATCTTCACCGTTCTTGAAAGGCAGGTCGGTGACGATGGGTTCCATCAGCATTTCGGTGATTTCGTCCGCTGAGGCAAACTTCACGCGCCGGCGTCCGGGCTCCCCGTGAATGCCAATGCCAAGCTCGATTTCGTCATCGGGCAGTTCGAAGGAAGGCTTACCAGCGTGAGGCACGGTGCAGGGCGTCAAGGCCATACCCATGCTTCTGCCGGTATTCCGAATCTGGTCGCCGAGAGTCTTGATTTGAGCGAGGTTCAAGTGCTGCTCGGCCGCCGCTCCCAGAAGCTTCTCCATGAGAACGGTTAAGCCTACGCCGCGGCGGCCGGCCGTCCAAAGACTGTTCTCAACGGCGACATCGTCGTCGGTCAAAACACTCTGTATATCGATGCCGTCGGACTTCAACATATCGGCGGCGAGATCGAAGTTCATGATATCGCCGGTGTAATTCTTGACGATATGCAGGATTCCAGCGCCGCCATTCACAGCTTTGCTGGCTTCATACATCTGGTCCGGCGTGGGGCTGGTGAAGACTGCGCCCGGGCAGGCCGCGTCCAACATGCCTTTGCCGACGAAGCCGCCGTGCATGGGCTCGTGGCCGCTGCCGCCGCCTGAAACCAAGCCTACCTTGCCCTTTACCGGAGCATCTTTGCGTACCACAAATGAAGGGTCGTAATTAATGCGGAGACGATCGCTGTGTGCCGCCTCCATTCCCTCGAGCGCCTCGCGCACGACCTCCTGAGGGGAGTTGATGAGCTTCTTCACGACACCAGTATGAACTAGCTCTGGCACTGGCTTACCTCCTTCTGCTTATGCAGATTATTAACTTGGAGCTTGTGCTTCAGCGGCTGGCGTCACTCTGAAGAGCAACGCCAGCGCGGAGGAAGGGTCCCACTGGTTACCCAATGTGAACCTCAGTACTTGATGAGGTGAATGCTGGCGGCGGCGATGGCGCCACCGACAAACGGCCCAATGATGGGAACCAGGGCATAACCCCAGTCCGACTGACCTTTACCAGCGATCGGCAGAACGGCATGAGCCACGCGGGGACCGAAGTCACGAGCAGGGTTCATGGCATATCCGGTCGGACCGCCGAGGCAAAGACCAAGCACCCAAACCAGCATGCCCCACAGGTAAGGAGCGAAGCCAGGAGGCAGCCCGGTCGGAGAAACGGCCGAAGCACCGAATGCGAAGCCCACGCAGATCAGCGTGGTGGTCGCGATGATTTCGGTCATCAGGTTTTCAGGAATGTTGCGGATGGCGGGGCCAGTGCAGAAGATTCCCAGTTTTGCGCCTTGGTCCTCGGTGACGGCCCAGTGTGGCAGGTAAACCAGCCAGGTCAGGGTCGCGCCAACAAAAGCGCCGGCAAACTGCGCAGCCCAGAAGGGGAGAACCATTCCCCACTTGCCAGTGAGAAGGGCCACAGCCAGCGTGACTGCGGGGTTGATGTGTGCGGCGGAACTTCCGCATGCGATCGCCGTGAAAATACCGGCCATCACAGCCAGGCCCCACCCGGTGGTGATAACGATCCAGCCCGAACCCTCACCTTTCGACTTCTTGAGGAGGACGTTGGCTACGACGCCGTCGCCCAGCAGGATCAGTACCATGGTCCCCATAAATTCGCCAAATATTGGACTATGCATAACTTCAATCTCCTTGCCGTTATTTTGCGGCGCCTACGAGTTCCTTCTCGGGTTCTTCGACCTTGGTCGAGTCCTCGACCCAGTCAAAGGTTCTGGTGACAGCCTTCTTCCACAGCTTGTATTCGGAGTCGCGCTTGGTCGCGTCCATGTTCGGCTTCCAGGTCTTGTCGACTGCCCAGTTGGCGCAGAGATCGTCAAGATTCTTGTAGAAGCCGACAGCCAAGCCGGCTGCGTATGCGGCACCCAGTGCGGTCGTTTCCTTAACTACCGGTCTCACGACGGGCTTGTCGAGGATGTCGGACTGGAACTGCATTAACAGGTCGTTCTCGGTCATGCCGCCATCGGTGCGAAGCACATCCAGCTCGATTCCGGAATCGTTCTTCATGGCATCCACAACTTCGCGGGTCTGGAACGCGGTGGCTTCCAGGACGGCGCGAGCAATGTGGCCCTTGTTGACGTAGCGGGTCAGACCGGCAATCACGCCCCGGGCTGAGGCTTTCCAGTAAGGAGCGAACAGGCCGGAGAAAGCGGGGACGAAATAGACGCCGCCGTTATCTTCGACAGTCTTAGCAAGAGCTTCGATCTCGGTGCTCTTGTTAATCATGTTCAGGTTGTCGCGCAGCCACTGCACCAGCGCACCGGTGATTGCTACGCTACCTTCCAGGGCATACACGGCGGGCTCTTTGCCCAGCTTGTAGGCCAGGGTGGTGAGCAGGCCGAATTCCGACTGCACCGGAGTTGTGCCGGTGTTGAGCAGTAGGAAGCAGCCGGTGCCGTAGGTGTTCTTGGCCTGACCCGGCTCGAAGCAGGTCTGTCCGACCAGAGCGGCCTGCTGGTCGCCGAGGTCGCCCGCGACCGGAACTCCCGCCAGGGCAGTTACCTTCACCGTGCCATACACTTCGCTGCTGGAGCAGATCTTCGGCAGCATCGCCAGCGGAATTCCGAACACCTTGGTGATTTCGGAGCTCCAGGCCAGCGTTTCCAGGTTCATCAGCTGGGTTCGGCTGGCATTGCTGACGTCGGTCACATGGATGCCACCGTTCGGGCCGCCCGTAAGCTGCCAGATCAGGTAGGTATCGATGTTGCCGAACAGCACTTCACCGGCCTCAGCCAGAGGACGGACGCCGGGAACGTTCTCCAGGATCCACTTGATCTTCAGGCCGCTGAAGTAGGTCGCCAGGGGCAGTCCGGTCTTGCGGCGGAACTGGTCCTGTCCACCCAGGCGGGAGAACTCGGCAACGTAATCGGCGGTGCGGGTATCCTGCCACACCAGTGCGTTGTAAACCGGCTTGCCGGTCTTCTTGTTCCACACCACGGTGGTCTCGCGCTGGTTAGTGATACCGACGCCGGCGAGATCTTTTGCCGTGAGGTTCTTGGCCTTCAGTGCTTCTGCGATGACTTCCTGGGTGCGAGCCCAGATCTCTTCGGGATTGTGCTCGACCCAGCCCGGCTTGGGATAGATCTGCTCGTGTTCCTTCTGGGCCGTGGTGACGATCCGTCCGGAACGGTCAAACACGATGAAGCGAGTGCTCGTCGTGCCCTGATCAATTGCTCCAATGTAATTCGCCATTAGTTCCTCCTGCCCTCCGCCGATCACGTGAATCAAAGAGTGCCCCTTCGATTTTTTGCAATGCATCGGAGCGGCTGTTCATAATGCGTTTTCTGCGCGACTCGTGCTTAGAACACGATCTTGGTCCGAAGTCCGAGCACAACCCCAGTCGGATTCTGCGGGTTGGCACCTAATTCTGCATACCACTGCACAACCGGCTGAATCAGGAAATACGGTGTGGCCTGGAACAGATAGTTGACTTCGAACGCCTTCTCCGTGCCCAGAACCGGTGCTCCCAGGAAAGAGTCGGCATAGGCTGTGCTGTACGCACTGCTAACGTGGCTGAACGACATTCCGAAACCAAGCCCATCTTTCGGTCGGCTGGGGATCAGGCCGTTGTAGACAACGCCGCCGGTGATGTTTTTGTCGACGAAGTTGTAGGTGGCATCCGGCGAAATGGCGAATCCGAAGAAGCCATTCAGTCCGTTGGTTGAGCCTGGCGTCGGGCGGTAAAGCGCCTGGTTGGCCATGAAGTAGATCACGTAGTTGCCGGTGTACGGCGAATAGAACAGCGGAGTCGGATTGAACGGGTTAGAAAATTTTCCGCCGTTGTAGGTCGATCCGAAGGCATAGTGCCCGGGATAGTATTTGGCCTTCGCATCCTTGCCCTGCTGTCCGAGATCAAATCCGACTTCATCACTGAGTACGCCTGAGTCGTGCTTCACAAAGTGGAAGCCGTTCGGATCCTGCACGTAAGGGTTGCGGTTGCCAGAGGTGTAAGCTGCCTTGAAATACATGAACTTGGCAGGCTTGACTTTCAGGCTGACGCCGGGACCGGAAGCCGGATCAAACGAAGCGTAATCGTTGAAGCGGTTGCCGAAACCGTAGTCGATCGGCTCGATCAGGAAGTTGCCGCCGTAAGGCTGCAGACCGTATTCGTCCATGCTGGCGAACTGGCCGAACTTGAACTCAACCTTGTCGTCCAGCATCGCGTACTGTAACCAGTAAGAGTCGAGGATTTCGGTTCTTGCACTAACCAGGCCGCTGGGATTCGAGATGCTGCCCAGATAAGCGCTGCCCAGGTTGACGCCGCCTTGCCACAGGCCGGTTACATGGAAGGTCAGGCCGTTCCAACCAGCCAGTTTGCCGAAGTCAATGTCCATGGTGCCGCGAACGCGGTTCCATCCGCCTGCGCCGGTCTTGACTCCCTCGGGATCAGCGAGGAAATCGGCAACGTAGAAGAAG
The DNA here is from genome assembly GCA_963834135.1 of uncultured Acidobacteriaceae bacterium. Taxonomy (GTDB): domain Bacteria; phylum Acidobacteriota; class Terriglobia; order Terriglobales; family Acidobacteriaceae; genus Bog-257. Next base: position 341,525 of record CAWIAN010000005.1, read on the forward strand.
TCAAACGTTACGCCTTTTTCTTCTGCCAACTTGGTGCGGGCTCCGCCCCAGTCACCCAGCAGATATTGCTGGTTCCAGAAAGTCTTGTCCGCTGCCGGTGGAGGTGCAGGGGTAGCTTCAGGAGCTGGTTTGGCTTGATCGTGGCCAGGACCCGTTTCGACGCCCTGAGTCTGCGTGACCGCGGGTAAGGCAAAGAGAAACAGGCAAAATACGATGAGGAAAGTGAGAATAAGAGGTTTACTGATATCGCTTCTGTGAAGCTGTCTGGACCTCGACATAGCTTCTCCTTTGATTTGTGCGGTGTGCGATGTGCAGGAGGAAATGAAAAAGCCGTCCGAAGCAAAAAGTTCCCTTCTCTCGCCGGGGGAAACTTATGACTTCGGACGGCCTCTCTATGTCTCTGCCGCGCGATACCAATTTATTGCCTGGGAATATTGCTGTCTGTGACCTCTGTCGCTAAAAGATGTGACAAAGCTACGACAAGGCATTGTCTCCGGCAGGCAGGGCAGCCCTCGTTATCGAGGGAGGCTTGAGCAGCCGGGAAATTGGCGTCGGCTAGACCACCCAGAGGCGGCGATCACTCACGGAAACGCTGGCGATACCGCGGTTGATCAGATCCTCGATCTCCCGCAGCGTGGTGATGAGGCCCCCGGCGATCACAGGCAGTGTGGGATACATCTGGTGCAAGCGATTGACGATATGGGGAGCGGCCATTGCGGGCAAGACTTCCAGGGCATCGGGCATGAACTGGTCCAAGCTGCGCAGGGCGCTCTCAAGGGCGGCGGAATCGAGCAGGAAGGTTCGTTTGATGGCAAACAGGCCGCAGTCGCGGGCGGCTCGCAGCGGCTCGGGATGAGTGGAGATGATGCCTTGCACCTGACGGTGAGCCAAATACGATACCGCCGCGTGGTCGCGCGCGAATCCAGCTGCAAGATCGATGTTGACGATGGGCACTTTGCCGGCGGCGGACACCAGTTCCATCATTTCTGCGGCATTCTCCGGATCGCCAAACAGGAAATACACAATTCTTCCCGGAGCGAGGCTGCCGGGAACGAGAAATTCGGATGAGCGCACGGCAGGGATGATGCGAGTCTGGTCCAGCAGCACGCTAAGCCGCTGCATACTCTCGCGTGCCCGTTGTTCGCGGCGGTTGCCGTGATGGTTTTCCGGCTCCGTAACGGGCAGCTCTATTTTTCCGGATTCGATTCTGGTTGAGGTCGACATTGGATCTCGGCTACGTATGTTTGTAGCCGGGCCGTAACCATTTCGGCTGTGATTTCGGTCACAGAGCGAAAGAAAGGCCGCCACTGTCGGCGTGGTTAGCGACGCTTCAGATCCAGACGGTTTTCCGTGCCAGCCAGCAGCCGGCGGATGTTTTCGTGATGTTTGACGATGATCAGCAGGGAAGCGGCGATGAGAAAAGGCAATAGCACCGGCCGTTCGACACGAGGCATCATCACACCGGCGATCAGAGGGAATAGCGCGGCCGCGGTTATGGAAGCCAGTGAGGTGTAATGCCAGATTGCGTAGATCGCCACATAGAGCACGACGGTGATGAGTACAGCCCACGGCATCAGTCCCAGGAAAGCCCCCATGGCGGTGGCAACGCCCTTACCACCCTTGAACTTCAACCACACCGGGAAAACATGCCCCACGATGGCCAGCAGGGCGCTCAATCCTGTGATGACTGCCACAGACCGAATGGAACCATCGGTCATATGCCTGGCAATCTCTCCCGCGACAAGAACGGCAACCAGTCCCTTGGCCGAATCGAAAAACAGGGTCCACAGCCCTAGGCCGGGTGCGACCCGGGCAACGTTGGCGGTGCCGATATTGCCACTGCCGGTCTTGCGCACGTCTACGCCGCGAAAGACGCGCAGCAGCACCAACCCAAACGGTATTGAGCCCAACAGGTACGCGATGATTCCAGCCAGACTGCAGGCTAATAACATTCGTGCGCTCTCAGTGATGATGAATTGGTAGAGGAAAACATATTATGCCGCAGAGTTGCGCGCAACCAGGCGTGTGGTGTTTTTGGAAGTTGAGACGGACGGCTCGTCGGCGTGCACGCTGCCTCGCTTGGACCACAGTAAACGCTTGATGACGGCACGGCTGAACAGGCTGCTGAAAAACTCTCGCAATGCGAAGTTTGTGTCAGGGCACGGCTTCAGCCGTGCCGATAAGCCCTTTATTTTTTACTTCGGCGAGGCGGACTTCAGTCCGACGAGCGTTTACTCAGAGTTTGCCGGCAGCCTGTGAAGCGTGCTTCTTCAAAGCCGATTCGCGAGGCCAGCTATTAGCTCTGCGTCGAATCGCTGCGTGCTCCTTGATAGGCCTCATACAGAATTTCGGCCGGATGTACGGTGCGCATCTGAGTTCCGTGCTCGATCTGCATCTGGCAGCTTCCGCACTCGGTCACGGCCAGGTCCGGCTTGTAGGCGAGGACGCCACGGAAGAGGTCGTGTCCAATATCCATCGAGATCTCGTACTTCTCTTTCTTGAAGCCATAGGTGCCGGCCATGCCGCAGCAATCGGCCTTAATTTCCTCGATCTCGATCCCGGGTATCGCGCGCAAGAGTTGCAACCAGGGGCGTCCGATGCCCTGCGACTTCAAGTGACACGGCGCATGATAAGCCAGCCTGCGATTGACCGGGGCAAAGTTGGTGTTGAGCTTTCCCGCTTCTTGCAGGCCAACCAGCAGTTCGGCGAAATCGTACGTATGACTCGAAACTTTCTGAGCCGCGTAGGCCAGGGTTTCGTGCTTGGTCAGCAGGTGGGCGTAATCGCCTTTCAGCGCGTAGCCGCAACTTGTACACGCCGTCACGATCACCGCGCCACGATCCACCGCTTCCACCATCTCGGTAACATTCTTCTCGACACATTCCTTCAGCTGGGCGGTATCGCCGTTGGAGATAGCCGGCATGCCGCAGCAAATATCGGCGGCGACGTTCACGGAGAAGCCATTGATGCGCAGCAGGTCGACGACGATTTGTCCGACCCGCGGGTTGTTGTAACGGATGTAGCAGCCGGGGAAGAACAGAGCTGCAGCGGAGCCGTGGTTCTGCAGGGCGGGACGGATGCTCTGCGAATAATATGGCGGCATCCGGCGCTCCGCCGTGATGTCGCCGAACGATGACAGCAGAGCGCGGTTCGGCTTCAAATTCATCACTGCATTCGCTAACGGCGCTATGCTTGAGCACAATTTGCCCAGCGTGGCTGGCCGGGCCAGCCAGTGATCGCGGAGGGCGGTGCGTCCGTTCTTCACGTGCTGCGCTTTCCCCTTGGCAATCAGTTCGGACACATTGACGCCGTGCGGGCAGGCAACATCGCAGCGATGGCAGCCCAGGCAATACTCCACCCAGCGTGTGTCGCTGGGGATGCCTTCGCGGCGGAAGCGTTCCATGTCGGGACCCAGTGCCTTGGGTCCGGCGTAATCCGGATAGACCTTCGAAACCGGACATGCCGCGTTGCAATCGGAGCACTTCACGCAATTGTCGAGCTTCAGATCATCGTCCCGCATACTGAACTCCTTGTTTGCTCGCCAGCATTCCGGCCTGGTGTCCGGTCAGGATAGAAATTGCATTGCGATGCCGTGGCTCAAGTTGTCCCAGCAGGCTGCCACAGGCGAATACATTGTCCAGATGCGAGCCGTAGCCGGTGAACTCCGCCATCGTGGGTTCAAGCAGGTCCGAGAATCGTCCGCAAGCCAGAATGACGATGTCAGCACGCAGTTCGCGGGAACGGCCCGGCGTATCCAACTCGACCGCCACGCAATGCGTGCCTTCAGTGCAGAGTTTGCGGACCGGAAAGCCGGTGGAGATGTCCACGCCCAGCTGCACCAGACGACGTTCGAGCCTGTTGAGCAGACGCAAGCCGATAACCGATGGCGGTAGCGTTGCGAGCTCGCAAACTGCGCAGCCAATGTCTTCTTCGAAGCAGACGAGATCCGTATCATTGGACTTCACACCCAGGATGCCGGGGAGGATCACCAACTCCGCGTCGCGAATCGCCGGACGCAGAGCCTGAGCCAGCGCCGTGCGATAGTCGTTATCGCGATCGATATGGCCTGCAACTTCGATGGGTGTCAGTGCATGCTTGGGATTGTGCGGCAGAGCAATCACCTCGCTGCGATATGAGGTGTTGAGTCCCATTTTTTGTGCATGAGACGACAGCCGCTCAGCTAAGAATTTTGCGTCGAAACTCGGCAGGTTGGCGATGCCGGCGACCAGTACACGGCCAAAGCTTTGCGGATCGGCCTGCCACAATCCGCGCGGCGCCAGCGAAACCTGCTGGAATGTGCCCATGATCGTGGGAACCGAATGCCGGTCTAACGCTCCGCCGCTATAAGCACAGTCGGCCGCAGCAGTAAGATCTAGAAAGAACGAAACAGCAGCTTCCGCTCGGTCGTCAATCAGGCCAAGCTTCGCGCGGTCTGACCCGTTGAGATCGATGCACCCGGATCCCAGCACAAAGTTGCCGGGGCCCTTGCTGACCAGCGTCACCCGTGAGCCTTCTGACGCCGCCGTAGCCGCCGCCATGATGCCGGACAAACCTTCGCCGATAACCAGTACCTCGCATCCGTTAGCGCTCATGGCTTGCCACCTCGTTTCTCTCAAGTACATTGCAAGCCGGTTCGAAAAGCTCTCTGCTCAGGTTGAGCTGCTCTGCCTGCTTGCCGGCCGGAACCCAGGCCTGGCCTTTCCAGCGATCCTGCAGGTAGGTTTGCAATAGCTCCGAACCCTGCTCGGCTGACCATTTCAGGTTCTGATATCCCGCCAGCATTGCTTTGTATCCGCAAAACGTACCTTGACAGGTGCCGAAACCAAGTCGCGTCCGCCGGCCAATGTCGCCAATCGTCAGGGCAGGAACCGCGCGGGAGGTGCCGAGTGCGATATCCAATTCAGCGCGGGTCACCAGCTCGCATTCGCATACAATCTCCGCCAGCAGCGGATTCGCATGAATCGCGCCCACTACCTGCGCGAGCTGCGAGCCAAGCCGGCGGCGCGCTTTCTCGACGGCGGCAGCGGGCAGCAGCTTCTCCGCGTCGTGAATCACCTCTACCGTTGCCGCCTCTTGCAGAGGAGTGGTATCGGTCGCGCAAGTCTCGTTGACGCCAAGTTTCTTGCAGATCAGGTCGGCAGTCGCCTTGGCCATCAGGCGATACGTCGTTAGCTTGCCGCCCACGATGGAGATGAACCCGCCAACGTTTTCAGCAGTCTCGTGGTCCAGAAGCGCGAAGTTCCGGCTGATCTCGCGGCCACCCGCGCCGGCCGCGCTCTTCGGCACATACAGCGGACGAGCGCCGGTGAAGATGCGCAGCAGCCTCGCTTCGGCGAGCGCAGGGATCAATTCGATGCCCAGTCCCATCAGCTTTTGCACTTCTCCGGGCGTCACGGTCAATCCTTCGGGCCCGGGAACGGTGACGGAACTGGTGCCCAGGATGCATACCGGTCCGCAGGGCACCAGGATGTCGGCATCGCCCGGCTTGCGGCAGCGATTCACTACGCGATTGACGACGCAGTGATTGAAGATCAGCAGCGCGCCACGATCGCAGCGCACCGGCACTTCGACTCCTGCCAGGGCTGCAATCTGCTGTGCCCATCCGCCGGCGGCGTTGACGACGATCTCGCACTCAATCGAATCTTCTTCGCCGGTCCGGGTGTCGCGAAAGCGGACGCTCTTTACCTTTTGATCCGCGGTTTCAATCGCAATGACTTCGGAGTACGTACGGAAGCGCGCGCCTTTGTAGACGGCGGCCTCGACGTTCAACAGCGTCAGCAGAAAAACGTCGACGTGGCCGTCAGGAATCGTGTAGGCCTTCACGACGTTGCCTGGTAGATTAGGTTCCATCGCCAGAGCCCTATCGTGAGAGAGTTCCTCGATTGGTATGCCGATCTTGTGGCATCCACTGGCCCAGGTCGCGACGTACTGAGGATCGTCTTCCGGCAGGTGAACGAACAAGCCGCCGGTGTCATGAATGCAGGGCGCGGCGACCTTCTTCAGAATCATGTTTTCGCTGATGCATTCCTTCGCCGCTTCTGCGTCCTTTACGACGTAGCGGCCGCCGCTATGCAGAAGTCCGTGGCAGCGGCCGGTGGCTCCGTTTGCCAAGTCCTTCTTCTCCAGCAGGACTGCGGAGATGCCGCGCAGCGCCAGGTCCCACAACAGACCTGCACCGGTGGCGCCTCCACCAATGATCACGACCTGTGTCTTTTCCATACCAATCGGCTCCGCTTTCTGAGCTTTGTCGAGATGCAACCCATGCGGCGCGACAGTCTTCGCGCGCTGCATCGGGAGTTCAGGCGAGAACATTTTTGGGGAAAGGAGGCTGGATCCGCAAACAATGAGTTGCGGCCGGATGCAATCTGGAGAGGGCTCAGCTCACCTGCAAAACGCTTTGAACTGACGAGCAGAAATTAGAGTGCAAAGCCGAGTGGGCTGCCGCATAGAACTCCATCCAGGACATCCTTTCAGGCCCAGAATTTTGTTCTCTTTACTCGCGAACAGCCACCGCTGCTGGTTTCTCGGTCACTCTCCAAGGAGCGGTGTTACAACAAGGCGATTATCCACTGGACGGATTTTGGCTGTCGGTGATGCTCGTCACAGAAGGGCTGCTTTATCCCTTGCAGCGACATAGCTCTTTGCCGCCAACGTACAGCGATGTTCGGCCGGAGCGGCTGATCGAGTCGTTCAGGATCGCGAATGCAAGAACACGAGCGTACTCCAGCACCGGAGGAGGTGATACATGATCTTGCATCATCGACGCATTGTAGAGCGAGGCAGAGAACGCGTCACGCGTGAACCGGTTCAAGCGCCGGTTTCACCTGCTTCGTCAGAACCTGTAAGACCGCCGCCATGAATGCCGGCAGATCGTCCGGCTTGCGGCTGCTGACAAAATGACGGTCGACGACCACCGCCGAATCCTCGAAGATCGCGCCAGCATTGACCAGATCGTCTTTGATACCGAGGCTGCCAGTCACGCGTACGCCGCTGTACACTCCGGCGGAAATCGGCATCCAGCCGCCGTGGCAAATTGCGGCGACCAATTTTTCTGACTCGTGAAACTGCCGGACTAGGGCCTTCACTTTGTCCAGGCGCCGCAACTTGTCGGGAGCCCAGCCGCCGACGCAAACCACGCCGGCGAAATCGCGCTCCATAACATCGTCAATCGCGACGTCGCTGGGACAGGGATATCCATTTTTTCCCATGTACACCTGTTTGGCCTTCGGACCCGCAACGACTACACGGTACCCGGCTTCTTCCAGGCGGTACTTGGGATACATCAATTCCATGTCTTCGTACTTTTCATCGATGAAGATAAGAATGGCAGGGGCAGAATTCGTCTTAGTCACAGCAGTCTCCTATGACGTAATGTTACGCAAAATTGCAGGAGTTGTTTGTGACGATGGGGAGAATTATTCGCGGACCGGCCGCATCTTGGTATGGGGACGGACGCGCGGGCGCGCGCTGCGTGCGGCTAGACGGTGCTGCTTTGCGGCCTGATCAATTTTGTTCCAGAAGACAACGAAGTAATCCACCGCCGATACTACCGACAGGACCACCATGCCCCAGACCGTGATCTTTCCAATCCACTCGATCGGCAGCGGAAGATAGACGTAGCCGAGGCCGATATCGCCCACCGGCCACTTGCGTCCGAGAATGCAGGCCAGCACCGCTGCAATCTGCACTCCCATCTTCCACTTTCCCAGGTCGCGAGCCTGAATCGTGAAACCCTCGGCCGCTGCGACTACGCGCAAGTCGGTAACCAGGAACTCGCGTCCGATGACCACAACAGCGATCCACGCCGGCATCAGTTGCGGATTGAACTGTACCAGCACAACCAGGGCAGAGGCGATGAGCAGCTTGTCAGCGAGCGGATCGAGCAGCATGCCTACACGGGTGATCAGGCCATGCTTGCGCGCCAGATATCCGTCCAGGCGGTCGGTGATGGCGGCCAGGCTGAACACCGCGGCGGCCAGCAATTCCTTCTCGCCATGAACACTGCTGATGAGGTTCGTGGAGAGGATCCAGATCAGCAGCGGCACGCTGAGGATGCGGGAGATCGTCAGATAATTCGGTACGTTCACCGCAAGGAGTCCTCTCGTCAAAGTTGGCGGGCGGCAGTTCAGTTATAGCACGGCTGTCGCCTTCAACGCAGGATTTGAGAGGGTCTTGAGGGCTATTCCTGGCCTGCTGCTTCCACATCGGGCAGCAGCATCATCCTGCGTTCCGGGTGTCTAATCTCGTAGTAGATATAGCCAACCAGACCCCAGAAAAAGAACGGAATGATGAGCCGGATCCACATGCTCGAGGGGACGCCTGGCTCCAGAACACTCTGACCCGGATTCTTGGGATTGTAGAACGCCCTGACTTCGGCGCCTTGCGGGTAATCCCCCTTGATCGCGCGCGCGCCGTCGGAGTTGTAAAACGGCGGCATGATGAAACGGATGCCGCTGGAGAGATAGCCCTTTCCGTTGACCTGATATTCATAGGTCACTTCGGGCTGCCACCATTGGCCCATGTTCGAGACACCGGTGTTCACCGTCGAGGCGGTTACGCGCACTGCAGTCGTGGGCCATTGCGAGCTCACGATACAGCGATAAAAACTGCTGCCCAGGCTCAGCGTGACCCACATAGCGAAACATGTGAGCCCAATAAGCCCAATCATCCGGCCTTTAGTTGCTGGATTCATAGCGTGAACAACAATGGATGCGACGACCCCACAGTGCGCCGCAAGCTCCACGAAAATATTTGCTGATTTTGAAGGCTCCCGCTGAATTTTGCAACACTGTAAAAAGACATCGTTACCAAAGCCGTCACCTGGCGGCGAGGTCCTGCTACTCCTCACCGAACGTTCGTTGCAGTGAGCGGTTCCCTTTCCGGGCAAGTCCTTTTTTGGCAATCACATTCAACAACTTTCGTTGTAGATCGGCCCACCCCGAACGGAGCTAGACTAGGATGACAAGAAGGAGCCACAAAGAATGTCTCGCGTGATTGAAGTGACGGAACTCGCCCTCAGAGATGCCCACCAGAGCTTATTGGCGACTCGTATGGCGCTCGAAGACATGGTTCCGGTGTGTGAGGACCTCGACAATGCCGGGTATTGGTCCCTGGAATGCTGGGGCGGCGCCACCTTCGACGCCTGTATTCGCTTCCTGAACGAAGACCCCTGGGAGCGCCTGCGGACCTTCCGCAAGCTGCTGCCCAAGTCGCGCCTGCAAATGCTGCTGCGCGGCCAGAACCTGCTGGGCTATCGGCATTATGAAGATGGCGTGGTCGAGCGCTTCGTCGACAAAGCAGCTAACGCCGGCATGGATGTTTTCCGCGTCTTTGACGCCCTGAACGATCTGCGCAATCTGCGGACCAGCATCGCGGCCGTCAAGCGCACCGGCAAGATCGCTGAAGGAACCATCTCCTACACCACCAGCCCGGTCCATACCACCGAGGCGTTCGTGGAGATGGCGCAGCAGTTGAAAGAAATGGGCTGCGATTCTATCTGCATTAAGGACATGGCCGGCCTGCTGAAGCCGCAACCCGCCTATGACCTGGTCAAGAACATAAAGTTGAAGTGCGGCCAGGACACGCTGGTCCATCTGCACGCCCATGCCACCACGGGCGTCACGCTGGTGTCGTACATGAAAGCGATCGAAGCCGGATGCGACATTGTCGACACCTCGGTCAGTTCGATGTCGCTCGGTCCGGGACATAATCCCACCGAAGCTCTGGTCGAGATGCTGGAAGGCACCGAGTTCGAGACTCGACTGGACCTGAAGCGCATTCTTCGACGTACGCGATCACTTCGCGAAGATTCGCCCGCGTTACCGCGAGTTTCTCAGCGAGTTCACCGGCGTCGACACCGAGATCTTCAAGAGCCAGATTCCCGGCGGCATGATCTCGAACATGGAGAGCCAGCTCAAAGGCCAGGGCGCCGGCGATCGCCTGCAGGAAGTGCTGAAAGAGGTGCCGGCGGTGCGCAAGGATGCCGGCTATCCGCCGCTGGTCACCCCGTCGAGCCAGATTGTCGGTACGCAGGCCGTGTTCAACGTACTCATGGGCCGTTACAAGGTGCTGACCGGCGAGTTCGCCGACCTCATGCTGGGCTACTACGGAAGCACGCTGGGAGAAAAGAATCCCGAGATCGTGAAGAAAGCCGAAGAGCACGCCAAGAAAGGTGTGATCAATATTCGTCCTGCCGACCTGCTGAAGCCGGAGTGGGAGCATCTTCGCACCCAGGCTTTGGCCATCGAAGGCTCCAACGGCAGCGACGAAGACGTGTTGACCTATGCGATGTTCCCGCAAGTCGCGCCTAAGTTCTTCAAGACGCGTTCGGAAGGGCCGAAGAACCTTGGCAAGGAGCCAGGCGCTGCTCCTAAGCCTCCGGTAAAGGCCGCGGCCGCCGCAGACAAGCCTGAGCCTGCAACACCGCACGCCTATGTCATCACCCTTAACGGACAGGAGCACAAAGTCACCGTTGCTCCTGCCGGATAAAAGCACGGCTAACCCAGGGAGAAGGAATGCCAGCATCAGTGGAGAAAGCTAAGCCAGGGCAAAAGACGTTAACCGATCGCGTTGAGAAGCTGCGAAAGAATCGCGAGCGCATTCAGCTGGGTGGCGGCCAGGACCGCATCGACAAGCAGCATGCTGCCGGCAAGCTGACCGCCCGCGAGCGTATCGAGAAGCTGGTGGATCGCGAAAGCTTCCAAGAGGTCGGACTGTTCGCGCAGCATCGCTCCACCTACTTCGGCATGGCGGATAAAGAGATGCCCGCCGATGGCGTCGTCACCGGTTGCGCCACGCTCGACGGCCGGCTGGTGCATCTGGCCAGCCAGGATTTCACCGTGGCGGGCGGCGCTGCGGGCGAGCTTCATTGCCAGAAGATCGCCGACATGATGCAGATGTCGCTGAAGACCGGCAGCCCGTTCATCCTGATCAACGACTCGGGAGGCGCGCGCGTGCAGGAGGGAATCGACAGCCTTTCCGGCTACGGGCGCGTGTTCTACAACAACGTTGTGCTTTCGGGAACCGTCCCGCAGATTTCGCTGATCTGCGGCCCTTGCGCCGGCGGCGCGGCTTACAGCCCGGCGCTGACGGACTTCATCATCCAGACGCTGAATTCGCAGATGTTTATCACCGGTCCGCAAGTCATCAAGCAGGTGACGGGAGAAAATGTCACGGCTGAAGCGCTGGGAGGGCCGGGCGCGCAGATGAACATGTCCGGCGTTGTACACCTCGTTGCGAAGGACGACGAAGAGGCGATGTATCTCTGCCGCCGGCTGCTCAGCTTCATGCCATCGAACAATCTGGAAGACCCGCCGCGGCTGGCCTACCAGTTGCCGATCGATGACGATCCGGAGATGAACGAACTCGTTCCGCTCGACGCAAAGGTCGGCTACGACATGCGCAACGTGATCGTTCGCCTGCTCGATTACCAGGATTTTCTTGAGATCCAGCCCGGCTTTGCGCCGAATATCGTGGTCGGTTTCGGACGGTTGCAGGGAAGGCCAATCGGAGTGGTGGCGAACCAGCCCGCGGTATCAGCGGGCGCACTCGATATCAACGCCTCCGACAAAGCGGCGCGGTTTGTCCGCTTCTGCAACGCCTTCAACATTCCGCTGCTGACGCTGGTTGATGTTCCCGGTTTCCTGCCCGGGGTGCAACAGGAATACGGCGGCATCATTCGTCACGGAGCCAAGATGTTGTTTGCCTACTCGGCGGCGACGGTGCCGAAGCTGACCGTAGTGTTGCGCAAGGCCTATGGCGGTGCGTATCTGGCGATGTGCAGCCGGGACCTGGGTGCTGACCGTGTGGTCGCGTGGCCCTCGGCAGAGATCGCGGTCATGGGGGCGGAAGGCGCGGCGGAGATCGTCTTCCGCAAGGAGATCACTGCGGCAAAAGACAAAGCTGCCAAGCGCAAAGAACTGATCGGGATGTATCGGGAGACGTTCGCGAACCCTTATGTGGCTGCCGGCAGAAGGCTGGTGGACGACATCATCGAGCCGTCGACAACGCGCAAATATCTGGCGGCCGCCCTGGAAGCGCTGCACGCGAAGCGGGAGCTGCGTCCCCCAAAGAAACACGGCTTGATTCCGCTGTAGAAAGTCGGGCGGTTTCGGCAAGCCCGAAGGGCGAAACAAATTTAGCCCAGGGCGGAAGCCCTGGGTACGGGCCAATCTTGGACCCGAGTCCCGTAGGGACGGCACATTGGGTTGGTACCGGGGATGTGACCCCGGGGCGCAACCCGGGTGAACGTGTCAGCAAGAGTCGAGCCGCGGAGCGGCGGCACTGGTTTTGGAGTAACGATGGAAACGCAGGAAGAGAAGATCAATGTTCGCGCTGAGAACGAGGAACTCCACCGCTTGGAGCAGCAGGTAGCCTCGCTTGCGGATCACGTCGAACAGCTGCAACAGGAGATGGCAAAGCAGTCGAAGATGCTGGCGGAATTGTCCCGGCGCATCATGGAGTCCAGCCGGGAGATCACAGCGCCCGCTGCATCGGCGCAGACCGCCGCAGCTCACGAGAAGCCGGTCAATCCCGACGTTCTGGTGATCATTGCCGCCGCGGTCAGCGCCTTTCTGGGCAAAAAAATTCGCATCCGCTCGGCGCGAATGTTGCAGTCGCCGTACGAGATCATCAATCCGTGGTCGCAGCAGGGTCGCGTCAGCGTTCAGGCCTCGCACTTCCTACGTCACGAGCGATGAAACGACAGAGAACATTCAGGGTGGTGAAAGTTGAAGCTGAAGATTGGCATTGACGGCAACGAGTATGTAGTCGACATCGAAGTTCTGGAAGATGACAGCGCAGGTCCAGTTTATCTGGCTCCGCACGGACAGCCGACGACCGTGCAACCGATCTCGCTGCCGACGCCGGGCGCCGAAGCGCCTCCGGCCGAGGAAAATGTCGAGGAGACGAAGGTCTGCCGCAGTCCGGTTGCCGGAGTCGTCGTGAAGCTGAACGTGCAGCCTGGGCAGACGCTGCAGACCAACGACCTAATGATGGTACTGGAAGCCATGAAGATGGAGACCAATATCACCGCGCCCGTTGCCGGGAAGATCAAGAAAATCAATATCGCGCAGGGCGACGGCGTAAAGGTCAATCAGATTCTCGTGGAATTCGAGTAACGGCCCGGCTGGCAGGCTACCAGCTCGGAAGGGCGTCCGACAGCTCGCCCGCCAGCGCCCATTCGAGATCGCTCATTTGTTCTTCGCTAAGCTTCTGGCCGGCACGTGTTAGATAAAACACGTCGTGAGCCAGTGGGCCTTCCGTATCGATCAATGCGACCTCAATGCTGCAACCCTCGTCCGAGAGCCTTGAGCTGATGGTGTGCAGCAGTCCCGGACGGTCCTGCGTAACAACCTCCAGCAGCGAATTCCGAACGGAAGACACGTTGTCGTGCCGTATCCGAGTGTCGACTGTCAGCTTTACCGGCTGCTGATCGGCCCGCAGCCGGGACTGCAGCAGCTTCTCCAGATCGGCTTCTCCGCTCAGAATGTCGCTGATCGATCTCTCGAAGCGCATCCGTTCACTCGGGTTCAGCTCCAGCGTCCGAAAGCGATCCTTGAAATAAAAACTGTCAACCACCACCCGACTGCTATTGGAGAACGCTGCCGCTTTGGTGATGTCCATTCCCCATCCATAGAGAATTCCAGCGAGCGTACGGAACAATCCTGCGCGGTCGCTGGTAACCACGGTCAATTCGTACTGGCCGGAGTGCGGCAGCAACTGAAGCTGCACCGGCTCGAGGCGCAGGCGCGTGGCCATCCTGAAATGCTGAATGACCTGTTCGCCGGGATGCGAGAGAACGTAGCGTTGTGGCAGGCCATCGAGAAATGCCAGAACCTCTGAGCGGCGCAGTGGTTGCAATGCAATGATGTCCTGAAGTGTCGCGGCCGAAGCCTCTGCAATGACGCGCGTTTTGTCGGCGTTGCGGTCAAAATAATTCGCCGTCGCGGTGTACAGCCGCCACAGATTCTCAGCCTTCCACGGCGTGAGCGCTTCGGGATTGACAGCCTTGATGTCGGCCAGTGTGAGCAGCGTCAGCATCTTCAGGCGTTCCGGCGTAGCTGCTTTCTCCGCCAGTTCGGCAACTGTTCCTGGGTCGTAGATGTCGCGCCGCCGCATGGTGGAAGACATCTCGAGGTGACTTGCTACCAGGAAGCAAACCATCCCGGCGTCGTCCTTCGCGAGTTGCAGCCGCCCCACCGCGACCTGCGCGAACTGCAGGCTGCTGTAGACGTGATCGGAGCCTTCCAGGCCCTTGCCAGTGTCGTGCAGCAGCAGCGCAAGAAAGAGCAGTTCAGGGTGTTCAATCTCCGCCAGCAGCCCGGCGAAGGGTCGCAACACATCATCTTCGGTCGAGCGAAGATGGTGCAGAACCTCGATCGCCAGCAGCGTGTGTTCGTCGACGGTATAGCGGTGGTAGAGATCGCGCAGCACCAGAAGGTTGATCGCTTCGAATTCAGGAACCGCGTGTGTCAGCAGGTTCAAGGAATGCATGGCGCGCAACGCGTGCGCAGCATGGGGCAGCGTGAGAATAACCCGCAGATACTGCCATAGAAGTTGATCCTGCGGCATGGTCTCGGCCAGCCGCTGATGAGCGTCGCTGATGCGCCGTTCGGCTTCCGCGCTCAGCACCACGCCATGCTTCGCCATGAAGACGAACAGATGCAGGACCGAAGCAGCTTCACGGGCGTCAGCGCCCTGCTGGAAGTACACTCGCCCATCGATGACCGAAAACTCTGAATTCGAGATGCGCGAGCGCCAATGCTGAAATGACCGATACAGCGACGAGCGGGCTTGCGATATCTGGCTGAGTAGCTGCAAATTGCTGCGATACACGGCCTTCGCGTGTCCGAAGTACAAGCGCATCCATTCCGCCGCTGAGACCGGGCCAATGCCGGTGCCGATTCCGCGCTGCGCGAGTTCTTCCTGCGCTGTCCAGTGAATGTTGTTGTCGTCGCGATGGTTCAGGTAATGCAGGTAACAGCGCGCGGAAGAGAGAAACTGTATGGCTGCTGGAATCGCCCGCCGCGCATCGCTCTTCGGGTGAGTTGCCGCGTCAGGCTTGCTGCCCGAAGTCAGCGCAATGATCATTCCCATCCACTGCGACACGTGGCAGTCCCGCAGCCCACCTGGCCCGTCCTTCAGGTTGGGTTCCAGATGAAAAATCGTGTTGCCGAAGCGATGGTGACGCGCCTCGGTCATCTCCGACAGGGTTTGCAGCAGCACATCGGATTCACGCGCCACCAGTTCGGGCAGCTTCGCAGCGTGCAGCCTGTCGAACAGCGAAGCGTCGCCTGCGAGAAAACGGCAATCAAGCAGCGAAAGGGTGAATTCGAGATTGTCCTGATTGAATCGTGCGCAGTCGGCAAGGGTGCGGGTGGAGGGGCTTACCCGCAGGCCGCAGTCCCACATCTCCTGACAAACGGCGATGACCGGCTCCTTGATACGTTCGCGTGACGCTTCGTCTTCGGTGAGGAATAGCAGGTCGACATCGGAATGGGGAAACAGCTCGCTCCGGCCGTACCCGCCAACTGCCACCAACGCAATCCTCGAGTGTTGCCACAAAGAAAAATGCTGGTCCCACAATGTCAGAGCCAGTAAATCCACCAGACGGGTGTGTTGGCTGAGCGAATTCAGTCCCAGTCCGGTAGCCTCGAAGTCGCGGCGAACTCGGTCAAACTCCTGTCGATAATAGCTGCGTAGCGTACCACCGGGGCCGGAGTTTGCCAGCGGACTTGAAGACGCTGGCAGGTCCGGCAGGGGCTGGCTGCTCATAACGCATTCTCGCCACGTTCGTCGTTACGGATGCGAATGGCGTCATCGATGCGCGACAGAAAGATCTTGCCGTCGCCGATCTTGCCGGAACGCGCGGCGCTCGTGATCGCAGCCACCGCCTTGTCGACCATCTCATCCGGAATGACGGTTTCAATCTTCACCTTCGGCAAAAGATCGACCGTATACTCGCGGCCCCGGTAGAACTCGGTGTGACCCTTCTGCCTGCCGTGGCCTCGCACCTCGATCACGGTCATGCCCTCCACACCGATCTCGATGAGAGCGTCCTTCACTGCTTCGAACTTTGCGGGTTGAATCACGGCTTCCAGTTTTGTCATAGGTTGGCTCCTACGGCATCGAGGCTTCCCAGTAGTAGCCTTCCTCGCCATGCTGCGTCAGATCAAGGCCCTGTACTTCGTCTTCGGCCGACACCCTAACGCCCATCGTGAAATTGACGAGCTGAAGAATGATGTAGGTTCCCACTACCGCCAGCAGAATCGCGATACAAATGCCGACTGCCTGATTACCGAACTGGCGGACGTTTCCGTCGATCATGCCAACCGGTAGCGCGTGTCCCTGGGCATCTTTGAAGATAGGATTGATCGCGCTAGTGGCAAATACGCCGGTCAACAAAGCACCAATCGTGCCTCCGGCGCCATGCACGCCGAAAGCGTCCAGCGAGTCGTCATAGCCGAGGTGCGCCTTCACCACAGCCACCATCGAATAGCAGAAGACTCCGGCGATGAAGCCGATCAGCAGGGCCGGCATCGGTCCCACAAATCCCGCCGCAGGAGTAATCGCGACCAGTCCCGCAACCGAGCCGGAGATCGCTCCCAGCACGCTGGGCTTGCCGTTGCGAATCCACTCGGCTACCGCCCAGCCGATCGCGGCGGTCGCTGCCGCAAAATGCGTCGCGACAAATGCACTGGTGGCCAGACTTCCCGCGCTGAGAGCGCTGCCGGCATTAAATCCAAACCAGCCTATCCAAAGCAGGCAGGCGCCGATAAAGCTAAGTACCACACTGTGGGGTGGCATAGGTTCCTTGGGAAAGCCCACCCGGCGTCCCAGGAAGAGCGCGCACACCAACGCTGAAACGCCGGACGTGATGTGGACGACGGTGCCACCCGCGAAATCCAGAGTAGGAAAGCGGCCGCCGAGGCTGGCATTCAGCAGTCCTCCTTTGCCCCAAACCATGTGGGCCATCGGCGCATAAACCAGAAGCGACCACGACGCCATGAACAGCAGCATCGCGCTGAACTTCATGCGCTCGGCGAAAGCGCCGCAGATGAGCGCCGGAGTAATGATGGCGAACATCAGCTGATAGATCATGAAGGTCTGCTGCGGAATCGTCGCTGCGTAGTCGGCGTCGGGTGCAGCGCCCACCGCGTGCAGGAAGGCATGCTCCAGTCCGCCGATGAAGCTGTTGCCGGAGGCGAAGCACAGACTGTATCCGACAATCGCCCACACTACGGTGATCAGTGCCATCATGGCGAACGACTGCATCATGGTGCCGAGTACGTTCTTCTTCCGCACTAATCCGCCGTAGAAGAGCGCCAGCCCGGGGCCAGTCATCAGCAGCACCAGCGCGGAGCACACCAGCATCCAGGCGTTGTCGGCGGAGCCTTTCGCATCGGCGATCTGCTGCTGCAACTGAGCGATCGTCGGAGCAGCCGGAGCCGATTGTGCAGCCAGGGCGATCGCCGCGAACGGCACCATCAGGAATGGAAGAAGCTTTTGAACCAACCGCATGCAGTGCTCCCAATAAATGATGTGAACGGTTGAACTGCAATTGTTTGACGAGCGCCCGGCGCGAGCGGACGCCCTAGGGAGAGAGCGTTAAGGATTTCGCTACGGCAATTGCACTTGCCGTGTAAAGGTGATATCCCGTTTCGCGTTGAATGGGAAATTCAAACTATTTATGCGACGTATTAGTTTCGATTATCATTCGGAAACTCGGCAGCGGTGCGGGTTGGCAAGCGCTTGAGCGGCGATGGGAAAACCCGATTTCCTGGCCTTCAGGCAACGATGGGCAATTCCCCTGCCATCAGCTATAGACAGGCGGAGTATTATTTTGAACAGCGGGGTGGTGGAGGTGAGTGGTGTTTCGAATCATCACTGTAGAGCGTGAGTACGGTGCCGGCGGCAGCCTGGTGGCGGCCGAGTTGGCTCGCCATAAGGGATGGCAGCTTCTCGATCAGCAGCTCACCTGCGAGATCGCCAAGATTGCCGCCGTGGCGGAGAGTGCAGTGGCCTGCCGCGAAGAAAAGTGCGACCCGCTGTTGCACCGCCTGGCAAAAGTTTTCTGGCGGGGGAGCTATGAGCGCTCGCTTCCCATCTCCGACGACAAAATCTTCGACGCCGACGAACTGGTAGAGCTCGCGCATCGCGTCATCGAGAAAAAATCGCAAGAGGGCAATTGCGTTATCGTGGGCCGTGGCGCTCCTTACATCCTGCGCGCTCGTCCCGACACCTTCCACCTGTTCGTCTACGGCTCGCGCGACAAGAAAATTGAGCGCCTCGTCCGGCTAAAGATGAAAGAGAAGGATGCAGTCGAGATGGTGGACACCATCGATAAGGAGCGTTCGGCGTTCGTCCGTAAGTATTTTAATGCGGAATGGCCGTGCCGCCGCCTTTATCACCTGATGCTGAATTCCGACAGCGGCATTGAGCACGTGACCAACACCGTGTTGGCCACTATGGATTCGCTGGAGCGCGAGGGTAAGATGGAACCGCCTGGGCGAAGTGTGCAACTCGACCCCGTGCGTCCGGCGACCGTCTGACGTTTCTGCAAACGTTTCTACATTAATCCCGTGCAAGAACGGTCGATTGCCTATCGGCCGTTGTCACACGAGCAGTGTGACGGCTGTGCTTGCGCCTTTTTCATCCCCGCATAGACTGAGCCTAACTGAGGTTGCCTGACCGCAAGGAGGTAGCCTGGATGCCGAAGGTTCTTCCACACGAGTGCGCAAGCAACCTGCGGAAACCCGAACCACCAATATTGGTCAGCTTCTCTTTGCGTCGCGCGGAGGATCCGGTAGCACTGTTCCAACGTGATCGAATTACGCAACCGCGGATCGGAAATCCGCACAACCTTTCAGGAGGTCGCCATGCCGCTCAATAAAGTCAAGGCATTCCTCGATATTCATGGCACCAAGTACGTAGCGATTTCTCATTCCAAGGCTTTCACTGCGCAAGGTATCGCCGCCATGGCGCATATCTCTGGAAGGGAACTCGCTAAGACAGTCATCGTGAAATTGGACGGAGATCTGGCAATGGCCGTGTTGCCGGCGTCTTACCAGGTGGACCTGGAAGAGTTGAGGAGACACACCGGAGTTCGCACAGCCGAGCTGGCCACCGAGCGCGAGTTCAAACAGTATTTTCCCGACTGCGAAACGGGAGCCATGCCTCCGTTTGGAAATCTTTACGGCATTCCGGTGTATGTGGACGAAACGCTCTGTGAAGATCGTGAGATCGCATTCAATGCCGGCTCACACTATGAACTCATCAAGATGACGTACGCTGATTTCGAGCGGCTGGTCAAACCGGAGGTTATGGAGTTTTCGTCGGCCCATGCAGCCCACGTAATGGTGTGATGAGTGACTGGACGAGGTGGCGCAAATCCAAGCGTCGCCCGGCGAAAATGCTGATGCTGCGCCGCCTCGTCTGGCCAAAAATTTGCGGGCGCGGCCTGTGATCGTGATCCCACAGTGCCCGATCTGCCGGTCCGAGCCAGAGTCGGACAGGATTGCCGTCGCGGCGAGGGCCGCGCCCGCCATTTTTTTAGATATACCACATTGTGGTATACGAAAAGAAATCGGGATTTTATTCTTCTTCTTTTTCTGCTTTGCTCTTCCCAGTTTCGATTTGGAAACATGTCACAACCCTTGTTGATTCCAAACAAGATGTGGCTTCGGGTTTGACCCTGCTCCGCCCCGCGTGCGATAGTACGGTGTTTCATGAATTCGTAACTGTCCTTTAACCGTACGTTCACACTGCATGGATCTCCCAACAGTTAAGTCAGCGAATGGAGCCCGGTGATGGTTCGCCTGATCCCGCGTGAGACCAAGTTCTTCGATATGTTCTCGGAAGTGGCGGACAATCTGGTGGCAGGGGCGAAGGTACTTTCCGACTGCCTGCACAATTACGACTATGAGCGTCTGCCGTCCGCGGTGGAAAAGATCAAAGAGATCGAACACCACGGCGATGAGATGACGCACCGCATCCTGATCAAGCTCAACCAGACGTTCATCACACCGTTCGACCGTGAGGATATTCACGCTTTAACATCGTCCCTCGATGACGTCCTCGATTTTATTAATGGCGCCAGCGATCGCCTGCTAACGTACAAGATCACACAGCCATCGCCCTCTGCCAAGGTTCTTGCCGCTATCGTCCTGAAGCAAACGCAAGAGCTGGCCAGGGCAGTTTCGCTGCTCAATAAGAATGGCAAGCTGCTGGAGCACTGTGTGGAAGTCAACCGCCTGGAGAATGAGGCCGACCAGGTGAGCCGTGAAGCCATTGGGCGACTATTCGAGGGTGGCTACGATCCGATTACGCTGATCAAGCTGAAAGAGCTTCTGGAAATCCTGGAAACCGCCAGCGATAAAGCTGAAGACGTCGCTAACGTGCTTGAGACTGTCGTTCTGAAGAACGCTTGAGGCTCTACACCGTGCATTGCGTGCAAAATCCAGTTCAGGATGGGTGCTCGTGAGCACTGGCACGATTCTGCTCATCATTACCGTCCTCACCGCGCTGACTTTTGATTTCTTGAACGGTTTCCACGACGCGGCCAACAGCATTGCGACGGTGGTTTCCACCCGGGTGCTGTCGCCGCGTATGGCCGTGGGATGGGCAGCCGCGTTCAACTTTCTCGCGGCATTCCTATTGGGTACCGCCGTGGCAAAAACCATCGGCCACGGCATGATCGACCTCGAAATCGTCACGCAGTATGTGGTGCTAGCGGGGTTGGTCGGCGCGATCGTGTGGGACGTGGTGACCTGGCTGCTCGGATTGCCGACGTCGTCTTCACACGCGCTGATCGGCGGCTATGCCGGCGCGGCCATGGCGCGCGCGACCATTCTGCACGGATGGCGCAGCGCTCCTTCCGTCATCATTCCATCCGGCTGGACCAAGACGCTGCTCTTCATCGTGGTGGCGCCGCTCATGGGACTGGTTCTCGGTTTTGGCTTCATGGTCGCCATCTCCTGGATCTTTCGCCGCAAGTCGCCGCGCCAGGTGGACACGCTCTTCCGCAAACTGCAACTGGTTTCGGCGGCGTTTTACAGCCTGGGACACGGCGGCAACGACGCGCAGAAGACAATGGGCATTGTGGCCGGCGCACTCTACACCGCCGGCGTGATGAAGCAGAGTGACTTCGCAGCCAACTGGGGAATATGGCACTGGCCGATAATCCTGGCGGCTAATTTTGCGATTGCTCTGGGGACATATCTGGGCGGCTGGCGAATCGTGCATACCATGGGCTCGAAGATCACTAAGCTGAAGCCTGTAGGGGGATTCTGCGCCGAGACGGCGGGGGCGATCACGCTCTTTGGAACCGCGCTCGCCGGCATTCCCGTCAGCACGACGCACACGATTACCGGCGCCATCGTCGGCGTCGGCACCACGCAGCGTTTGTCGGCCGTACGCTGGGGTGTGGCTACGCGCATCGTGTGGGCCTGGGTGCTCACCATTCCGGCTTCTGCCGTGGTCGCTATGGGAACGTTTTGGCTGATCCGTATGTTTAATCCCACAGCGTAAGAGTCGGTATTTTTCTGCCGGAGAGTGCGTAAATTCCTACCACATCGTGTAAGAAGTGCCGCACGGGCAAAATTTCTCTTTCTAAACAATCGGCACAATCGTAGGATTTTTGCTCAGCGCGGGTTGGCCGATTACGTGCAGATCAGCTTACGGCTTGTTCCCCCTGCATTCGTTTTCGTTGTCTGGCTGAACAGCCAGTCGGGCCCCGCTGTACAACGAACTCCCCACGACCCCCGGATTAGTCCGCAATCCGCGGCAGCCAGACGTCACAGTCTGCCTGCCCGTGTGCACCAGTCTGTCAAAAACTAAGGAGAGATTGCCGGTATGCAGCAGAATCCTTCGCTTCGTCTTTCCGCAATCCTGGGATGGGCGGCATGTCTGATCGTTGTGGGATGTTTCGTAACGGGCTCTGCCTTCGCGCAGGGTACAGGGTATTGGCACACCAGTGGGAACCAGATTCTCGATTCGAACGGGAACGTCGTGCGCATCGCCGGCGTGAACTGGTACGGTTTTGAAACCACCGACGAAGTGGTACACGGCCTGTGGGCGCAGGATTACAAGTACATCCTGAACGCCATAAAAAGCAACGGCTACAACGTGATTCGTATGCCGCTGTCCAACCAGATGGTGGAGACGCCGATCGTCCCCACCAACATCAGCTTCTCCAATGGCAGTGGCCCCATCAACACCGACCTCGAAGGGCTGAATTCGCTGCAGATTCTGGATAAGATCGTCGCCTATTCGGGGCAGATCGGTTTGCGAATCATTTTGGATAACCATCGCTCCGAGGCGGGCAACAGCGCGGAGGCGAACGGTCTCTGGTACACGACCCAGTATCCGGAGAGCGCCTGGATTCATGATTGGACGTCGCTGACTCAGCGTTATCTGAACAACGCCACGGTGGTTGGTGTTGATCTGCGCAACGAGCCGCACAACGACCAGAGCGGCGGATCGTGCTGGGGTTGCGGTCTTCAATCCTATGACTGGCGACTGGCGGCCGAGCGCGGCGGTAATGCCGTGCTCGCGGTGAACCCCAAGTTGCTGATCTTTGTTGAAGGCACCGACTGCTACAACAACGATTGCGACTGGTGGGGTGGCAACCTGGAGGGGGCGCAGTCGTATCCCGTCACCTTGAATACCACTCACCAGCTGGTGTATTCCGCACACGATTACGGTCCGAACCTCTATCAGCAGAGCTGGTTCAACAGCGGCACCACCTACCAGAGTCTGGTGGCCGTGTGGACGCGCTTCTGGGCGTACCTCAGCCTGAACAATGTCGCTCCCGTGTGGGTGGGCGAATTTGGCACCACCAACAATGCCAGCGATATCGAGAGCAACGTAGCCGGATCGCAGGGGCAGTGGTTCCAGAGCATGGTGACGTTTCTACAAAACAACGCGCAGATCGACTGGACCTACTGGGCGCTTAACGGTGAAGACAGCTACGCCTTACTCGACAGCAATTACGATTCGACTCCGGTGAGCTCGTTGAAACAGCAATTACTGGCCAGCATTCAGGTCGCCGGAGGCGGCGGGCGGTGTCAGAGTGCACCTGCGGCGCCAGTCGGATTGGTCGCGACAGCTGTCTCCTTCAGTCAGATCAATCTAACCTGGAATGCCGTGTCGCCTCCGCAGGGATGCACCGTGACGTACAACGTTTATTCCAGCACCACGCCGACATTTCTTCCCAGCGCGCAGAACCGCATTGCTGCGGGGGTACCGGCGAACAGCTTCTCCAACACCGGACTTCGGCCATCGACTACCTACTACTACATTGTCAGAGCGGCGGATTCGATAGGCGAGTCCGCAAATTCCAATCGCGCGTTTGCAAGGACGCAGGCCGGGGGCAGCGGTTTGAGCTGCCATATCACCTACCTCGATCAGAACGATTGGGGCAGTGGCTTCACCGCGGCGGTGTCCATTAAGAACACCGGTAGCCAGCCGATCAATGGATGGACGCTAACCTGGACCTGGTCGGGCAATCAGCAGATCACTCAGTCCTGGAATTCCACCTACACACAGAGCGGACAGAACGCCGCTCTGATCAATGCATCCTGGAATCCGACGATCAATCCCGGAGACACTCTGACCGGCATCGGTTTCAACGCGAACTACAGCGGAACTAACAATAACCCGACTGTGTTCTACGTCAACGGAACCGTGTGTCAGTAGGCTCTTGGTACACGGTATCGCCTTTCCTCGCCCTGTTCGAATCCTGTGAACAGGGCGGGGAAATCTCTGCTGGCGCTCCCCACTGGGATCTCTGACGCAGTAGCACAAGCATGTAGCAAATCTGCTTCCCACGTTGTTGAAATCTGTGTATCCTGAACCGGCGATCCAGCCAAGATTAATGTGCTCGCCGACCGCGTTGGGCGAGTTCGGACGGCAGTTCTCATCAAACCATGCGGTGCGCCCGTTACTGAATGAACGATGGCGGAGCGCGCATGGAGTAGTCTTGCCATTCAAGATCTCCGGAGGTGGCGGAATGTTTATCGCCAACAAACCGCGAGGGCAAAGCTTGATTGCCAACTCGCAGGTTGATCTCGTAAGCAGCGTTAGAAAGTCGCTCTCGCTCTTGCTGAGCGTCAGCGTAACTTTGAGCGTTATCGGCCTCGAGGGCTGTAAGAAGTCCGAGTCGGCGCAGTCGGGCCAGGCACAGCAGGGTCAACCGGGACAGGCTCCGGCCACCCAGGCTGCCGTGCCCACGGCCGACCAGTTGTATCAGTTAGTGGCGCCGATCGCATTATTCCCTGACAACCTGGTAGCGCAGGTGCTCGCGGGTTCGACCTTTCCCGACGAGATCAGCGCGGCGTACACGTGGCTGCAGCAGAACTCGGGTCTCAAGGGGCAACAACTGCTTGATGCTGTCAACGGGCAGTCGTGGGACGCAAGTGTAAAAGGTCTGACGCAGTTTCCCGACGTCCTGAACCAGATGGCGACGAATTTGTCGTGGACCTCGGCACTCGGCGACGCCTACTACAACTATCCGAGCAGCGTGATGAATGCCGTGCAGGTGATGCGCCAGCGCGCACAGCAGTCCGGAAACCTGAAGAGTACGCAGCAGCAGACCGTGTCGGTGCAGAACCAGCCTCCGGGCGAGGCGCCCCCGCCCCCACCTCCTGCTGATTCGAACGCTCCACCGCCGCAACAGACGGTGATTGTGCAACCGCCGCCTCAAACGATCGTCATTGAACCTGCGCAGCCGCAAGTCGTATACGTCCCGGCCTATAATCCCACGGTTGTTTACGGTGCGCCGGTGCCGGCTTATCCCGGATATTCGACGGGCGACATGGTCGCGACCAGCCTGATCTCTTTCGGCGTAGGCATCGCTGTCGGCGCGGCGATCAGTGGCGGCGGAGGCTGCTGTGGCTGGGGCTGGAACTCGTGGGGATGCGGTTGGCACAACAACACCGTGGTCTATAACCACAACACCTACATTTCCAACTCCAATACCTTCGTCAACCGCAACAATTACTACAACCGTAATGCGAACTACAACAACTACAACCGGAACAACGTTAATTACAACAACGTGAACCGGAATAACATCAACAACAACAATTTCAATCGTAATAACGTTAACGCGAACAACATAAATCGCAACAACGTGAACCGGAACAATCTCAATAACAACAACCGCACCAACAACTTCAAGAGCGGAAGTTACACCGAGCCGCACTTCAATCAGAAGCTGGACGCGCCGCAATACCGGCAGAACGCGGGCGGAGCGCAGCAGAACCGCGGTCAGCAGGGAAATCCAGGCCAGAATCGCGGCCAGCAGAATTTGGGCGGACAGAACCGGCAAAACGTCGGACAAAACCAGAACCGTCCTGCGGGCAACCAGAATGTACGCAGCGACGCTTCGCGCGGCTACGGACAGCAGCCCAATCGAGGCAGCGGCAGCAGTGCCTTCGGCAACTACAGCCAGGGCGGCAACGCTCGTACCAACAGCGCTCGCGGACAACAGAGTCTTTCAGGCGGCAGAGCTAATGCCGGCGCAGCCAACCGCAATGCGGGTAACTTCGGCGGCGGTAATCGGGGTGGCGGCAATCGCGGCGGCGGCGAACGCCAGGGAGGCCGCCGATGATGCGACTGGGATTGCAAATGAACGTACGCGAGCAGGAGAACAGTTTCATGCGATGCGCACTGCGAAAATCAATGGCGTCCCGTCCTGCGACGCCGGCTTCAATTCGAACGGCAACGCTGATGATGGTGGCAGCCTTGGCATTCAGCTCTGTCCTATGCTTTGCGCAACAGGGGAACGAGAAAACTTATGCCTCCCCGGGGCAGGCGGTATTAGCTCTCTACAACGCAGCCAAGAGCAATGACTCGCAGGCGATTGCCGGTATTTTCGGTAACAGCGGCGACGATATCATTCACACCGGCGACAGCGTTGTCGACAACAACATGCGCACCGACTTCATCAAGCGCTATGATCAGATGCATCGGGTAGTGATGGAGCCGGATGGCACGGCGACACTTTACATCGGCGCGGAAAACTGGCCCTTCCCGATTTCGGTCGCCAAGAACGCCTCGGGAGCCTGGTACTTCGACGCGGAAGCCGGCAAGAAAGAAATCCTGTATCGCCGCATCGGGCGTAACGAGAACGACGCCATCGATATCCTGCATTCGCTGGTCGATGCCCAGCACGATTACATCTCTGATACCCACGACGGCGATAAGACGAAGCACTACGCGATGAAATTCATCAGCGACGAGGGCAAGCAGAACGGCTTGTACTGGAAGACCGGCGACAACGATCCGCCCAGTCCGATTGGCCCACTTCTCGTGTCGGCAGCCGGTGAAGGCTACAACATGCAACAGGGCAAGCAGCAGCCTTATCACGGCTACTTCTACCGGATCCTCACGAAACAGGGAGCGGCGGCCAAAGGCGGAGCGCGCGATTACATAGTGAACGGCCAGCTTATCAAGGGCTTCGCCTTCGTGGCATATCCAGCCGACTATCGTAACTCGGGCGTAGTGACGTTCATCGTCAATCAGGATGGCGTGGTCTATGAGAAGGACCTGGGCGCCGACACCGCGAAGATTGCGAGTTCCATGACGGAGTACAACCCTGACGGTAGCTGGAACCCCGCGGACTGACGCTTCAGAACCCGGCTGGTAGTGTCGAGCTACGGGCGAACCTCGATGTCCAAGGTTTGGGTGGCTGATTCATCGTAAGTGGAATCGCCAAAGTAAATTGCGGAGATGGTGTGCCGGCCGGCATCGCCGAACGAAGTAACAAAGTTCGCCTGACCGTTGGAAAGCGCGACCGGCCTGCCGACGTCATAGCCGTCAACGGTGAACTGTACGGTTCCCGTGGCATCTTGTGGAGCTACGGTGGCGCGCACGGTTACTGCGTCACCGGCAGCAATGCTTCGCGGCACCGCATTGAACGTCAGCTTCGTCGCAACCCCCGGCGGCAGCACTTTGATTGAGCCCATCATTCCCATATCTTCATGCTTCAGGATGTGACAGTGATAGAGGAATGTCCCAACCGTGTTGGGATCGGCAAAGTCCATTCTTAGTCTGACACTGTGGTATGGGCCTTCACCGCTCCAATAAGGGACATCGACGGTGTCCCTCATTGTGGGATCATTGATCGGCTTCCCGTCCACTGCCAGCACCTGGAAGTGTATCTGGTGAATGTGAAAAACGTGGTCCTCGGGTGAACGGTTCTCCACCGTCCAATCCTCAACATCTCCGCGATGCACGACGATGTCCGGCGGCGATCCCATCTTGTAAATCTCAGGTTTCTGTCCCACGACCGTGACGTAATAGAGGACGAAGTTATCCGGATCTTGCGGATTGGCCGAGACCTGCGAGAAATAGAGACGTCGATGTACCGTCGCCGCCATTGTCTTCGCTTGCGCATACCAGCGAGCAGTTGGTGCTGACGACGTGGGAACCATGAGGTCGCGTTCCGGTGAGGTGGTGCTCACGATGTCAGCGATCGTTCGCCCGGTGTCATTGTCACCTTGCGGACCCGTGTCCCAGGCTTGCGTGATCAGCTGAGCGCTATCGCCCTTCCTTGGAGTAGTGACGACAAACTCCGCGCGAGCTCCCGGCGGCAGGAAGATGGTGTTTTGTGCCGACGAAGTCTTAGTCGCGGAAATCGGCACCCCATCGACGGCGATAAGCTGCACCGGCTGCGGGTTCTTGTTGACCAGGAGCTGAAGGTTGAAGATCACATCCGCGCCGGCATTCACCACCCGCCACAGTTCTTTCTCGCCCGGCCTGGTCTTCACCACAGCAGGCTGGCCTCTCGAATAGGTGATGGGAACGAAGTTTGCGGAAATGTCCCATGCCGGAACGAAGGGCGTGTTCGGCTCAGGCCCGATCCGCTGCTGATCGCGCAGCAGGATCACACGTTCCGGTATTGATTTTACCGAGGGCACAACCTTTCCAATGCCCTCTACGATCAGCGCGCCCGAGGCTCCGCCCTGCACCTGCCGTTCGCTGAATCCGTGGGGATGCGGATGATACCAGTACAGCCCCGGCGGCTCATCACGTGGAATCGTCACGCGGTAATCAAACTCGCCTCCCGCCGGTATTGCTGTTCGGATCACTTCGTCTTGATGACAGACCGGAGGAATGGTCATCCCATGAAAATGGAGATTTGTGTAAGAGGGATCCATTTTCCCTCCCGCACAATCGTCGTCCTGAGACGTGGCATGGCCTTGCGGCTCTGGCAGACGAATGTCGCGCCACGGGGGCAAGTCGTTATGCAGGTGGATAATCAGCCGATCACCCGGAGAGACCCGGAGCGTGGGGTTTTCGAGTCCATCATCCGTAACGTAGCAGTATCGCGGTGGGCCTTCACCAGCCAGGGTCTGCTGATACTTCAAGTGCAAACTCAGTTCCAGGACTCCGCCTTGACTTCGCAGCTCCGGCGGATTGGAAACTGTGGCCCCCGCCGCAAAGCGCGGGCAAGCGCCAGAAGGTGATTGCGCGTACGCAGTGCGGCCAACGATACCAAGTAACGCCAGGAGAAAAATCGCGCCGAAACTTACCGGACCAGGCTTGCGTGGGTTGCGGTTATTGCGAAAGCCGCGGCACAGCGCAGATTCTCGTGAGCGAATTCGGCCTACCCAGCTCGGGATCTCGTATTCGGCTAGAGAAACGACCGCAAGAGTTGTCAGGAAGGCCATGTCAATGAATCGGAGCTACTGGACGCTGCCCCTGGTCGCCGAGCTCAAAGAAGGAGGCAACGCGGAATCACGCTAATGAACCCCACATTAGAGTGCAAAGTTGCTGTATTCATAATAGTCTCTGTTGGCAGAATTCACGGAGGCAGACCAGAGATAGTCGTTTCAACAAGGTTGCATCAGTCCGGGTTGTCTCGGGCTGCCGGCTTGATTTTGCAAGCTCTGTCCCCGCCAGATTCCGACCGGATATAATCTGGATATCCATGAAAGCCTACGTGTATGTTTCGCTGAAGAAGAGTGTGCTCGACCCGCAGGGCAAAACCATTCACGGCGCGCTGAAGAAGATGGGCTACCGCGGTGTCGATGATCTTCGCCAGGGCAAGTACTTTGAAATCGCGCTGGCCGACAGTGTGAGTCGCGAAGAGGCTCAGGCCGAGGTGGAGCGCATCGCCCGCGAGGTGCTCACCAATCCGGTGATTGAGGAATACAGCTTTAAGCTCGAAGGGTAGCGCCCGGCACGCGACTCAGGTTGGGAGTGTTTCCGCCCAAGAGAAGCATCGAGAGATCCCTCTGCATCATCAAATCAGCTACCATTTACAATTCAGACATCCTCTCCCGCCCTCCTCGGTCGGCGCGTTCTGAAACTTCTAAGGGAGCACCTTTATGTGTGGCATTGTCGGTTATGTAGGCCAAAAACAAGTGGTTCCCGTCATCATCGATGGGCTGCGGCGGTTGGAGTATCGCGGCTATGATTCGGCCGGCATCGCCGTTGCCGGCAACGGTGAAGGGCTGCAGGTGCGCCGCGCCGAGGGCAAGCTGCGCAACTTGGAAGAAGTCATCCGCCTGAAGCCGCTCGACGGCACCTACGGCATCGGCCATACCCGCTGGGCCACGCACGGACGCCCGACGGAAGAGAACGCCCACCCGCATCGCGACTGCACCGGCAAGATCGTCGTTGTCCACAACGGCATCGTCGAGAACTACGTCAGCCTGAAGCGCAAGCTGATCGAGGAAGGTCACAAGTTCCGCACGGAGACGGATACCGAAGTCATCGCTCACCTGGTCGAGAAGAATCTGAACCCGGGCGGCAATGGACATCCTAATTCGCTTGAGGAAGCGGTCCGCAAGACCGTCAAACTGCTGACCGGCGTCTTTGCTATCGCGGTCATCTCGTCGGATGAGCCCAACAAGATTGTTGCAGCGCGGAATGGCCCGCCCGCGGTGATTGGTTTGGGCAAGGGTGAGTATTTTGTAGCCAGCGACGTGCCGGCGATTCTCTACCACACACGCGATCTCTTCTTCCTGGCCGACGGGGATTTGGCGGTGATCACTCCCAGCGGAGTGCAGTTGAGCGATTTCGAAGGCCATCCCATCACGCGCGAGGTGCAGCACATCACCTGGGACCCGATCATGGCGGAGAAGGGCGGTTTCAAGCACTTCATGCTGAAGGAAATCTACGAACAGCCGCGCGCCGTTCGCGATACCACGCTGGGCCGCGTCTCGCTCGATTCCGGCAAGGTCTTTCTCGATGAGATGGACATCACCGAAGACGATTTCCGCAAGCTGAGCAAGGTCTACATCGCGGCCTGCGGCACCAGTTGGCATGCCGGGCTCGCAGGGAAGTTCATGATCGAACGTCTGGCCAAGCTGCCGGTCGAGGTCGACTATGCCAGCGAGTTCCGTTATCGCGATCCGCTGACCGGCCCCGGCGACCTGACGATTCTCATCACCCAGTCCGGCGAGACGGCCGACACCATCGCCGCGCTGCGCGAGTCGCGCGGCAAGGGCGGCAAGACGCTCAGCATCTGCAACGTGGTTGGCTCGATGATCGCGCGCGAATCGAATGGCACCATCTACACCCATGCCGGACCGGAAATCGGCGTGGCCTCGACCAAGGCATTCACTGCGCAACTGACCGCGCTCTTCTTGTTTGCCGTCTATCTTGGGCAGGTGCGGGGAACATTGACTGCGGAAGAGTCCAAGCAACTGTTGGAAGAGCTGACGCGCATCCCGGGTAAGCTGGAGGCGTTGCTGACTCGCGATGAGGACACGGAAGATCTGGCGAAGGAATATCATCGTGCGCACGACTTCCTCTTTTTGGGGCGCGGAGTGCATTACCCGATCGCGCTGGAAGGCGCATTGAAGCTGAAGGAAATCTCCTACATCCACGCGGAAGGTTATCCGGCGGGCGAGATGAAGCACGGTCCGAACGCTCTGATCGATGAGGATCTGCCCGTGGTGATCATGGCCACTCGCGATCTGAACGATCCCGGTTCGGTGCTGCGTTACGAGAAGACGCTGTCGAACCTGAAGGAAGTGAAGGCGCGTTCGGGCACTGTGATTGCGATTGCCACCGAGGGCGACGAGGATATCCGCGAAGCCGCCGATCACGTGTTGTATGTTCCGGAAGCGCCGGAGTTGCTCGCGCCGATCCTCGAGGTCGTGCCGTGCCAGCTGCTGGCGTATCACATCGCCGTGCGGCGCGGTTGCGACGTCGATCAGCCGAGAAACCTGGCGAAGTCGGTGACGGTGGAATAGGAAGCCCGTCAGCGTCGGGCGGAGAGAAAAAAGGCGAAACGGCGTCCGAAAGACTTTGGTTTCGCCTACCTCGTTTAAAGCATCCCAACTCCGGACGAACCTTTCAAGCCATGAAAGCCGCGAGAATTCATCTATTCGGTCCTCCGGATGTGCTGATCATGGAGGAACTGCCGCTTCCCGTTCCGCGGAAGGGTGAGGTGCTGGTGCGAGTAGCCGCAGCCGGAGTCGGCGCTTGGGACGCATGGATTCGCGAAGGGAAGAGCAAGGTCAGTCCGCCGCTGCCGTTCACTTTGGGATCCGATATTTCAGGCGTCGTTGAGAGCGTCGGATCGGGGGTTACTACTTTTCGCGCCGGCGATGAAGTGTACGGTGTGACCAACAGCCAATTCTGTGGTGGCTATGCTGAGTACGCGGTCGCATCGGCTGCGATGGTCGCGGGTAAACCGAAGCGACTAACTTCTATTGAAGCTGCGTCTGTGCCGGTGGTAGCCGTTACGGCGTGGCAGATGCTCTTCGACTATGCACATGCCAAGCCCGGACAAACTGTGCTTATCCACGGCGCAGCCGGCAACGTCGGTGCGTATGCCGTGCAACTCGCCATGCAGGCAGGCCTCAAAGTTGCCGCTACCGCTTCGGCGAAAGATGCGGCCTTTGTGAAACAGTTGGGTGCCGATGTGGTAATTGATTACGCGAAACAAAGGTTTGAAGACATTATCTCGGCGGCCGACATCGTACTTGATACCGTAGGCGGGGATACTAAGCGGCGCTCGTTTGATGTATTGAAAAACACGGGACTCTTGGTATCCGCAGTTTCGGCCAGTTCAGCCGATGTGCCGCCGGG
This sequence comes from uncultured Acidobacteriaceae bacterium, assembly GCA_963834135.1. GTDB lineage: Bacteria > Acidobacteriota > Terriglobia > Terriglobales > Acidobacteriaceae > Bog-257. Next base: position 373,577 of record CAWIAN010000005.1, read on the forward strand.
CCGGGAGAAGCAGGCCGTGTTCTTCATGGTCGAAGTTACAACTGAGCGTCTGAACAAAATCAGCGAGCTGTTTCAGGCTGGTAAGCTGCTGCCGCAGGTGGGAACTATCTTGCCGCTGGCCGACGCCCGCCGAGCCCACGAAATGCTGGCCGGAGCGCCACATGATCGCGGCAAGATTGTTTTGCAAGTTTGACCGGAATTAGCGGATACCTTCCTGGGTTATGGCTCCGTCTCCCTTCTTCCATCTGGCGGCCTGGCAAAGCTCGAAAACGCATGACCACTTGTCAAAGTTTTGTTCCATTCCATACATTGGTGTGGTTTAACACCATAAATACAGGCAGTTAGACTCCGACTCCGGGGTCGGCCCAGCCACGAAGCCAATAAATCAGAGACTTTCGCTGAAAACCTGTCATCATATGGCTATGAAATCAATAAAGGTATTCGCTGCGTCCTTGCTATTTGTGAGTGCGACGTTGCTACCGGCGCAACGTGCCGGTGGTGGTGCGGGTGCCGGATCCGGCGGTCATGCGTCCGCTGTCAGTGGAGGCGCGGCTCACGGTAATCGCGTCGTTATCCGCGCGGGAAATGGCCGTCGCAACCGCAACCAGGGATACGGCTACGGAGCCGGTTATTACCCATGGTACGGCAGTTACGCCGACTACTGGGATGATCCGTGGGCTTATGGTCAGGACGGTCCGCCGAGCGAGACCGCTTATCAGCCGCAACCCAATGGGAATTCGCCTTCAATCATCATGATGCAGAGCCCGCAGAGGGTGGCGCCCGCGGCTCCGGCTCCTTCGCCCAAGCTAGTCGAGGTTCCGCTGGATGGGCCGGCTACGCCCGCCAAGCCTCAGCCCCCGGCGCTGTTTGTGCTGCAGAACGGACAGCAGATCGAGACTGATCGGTACGTTCTCAGCGACAGGTCTGTAACCGTTGATGTGGGGCGGCAACAGCGCACGATTCCGCTCAGCGACATTAACGTGAATGAGACCACGGCGGCGAATCGGCAACGCGGAGTGGATATTGCGTTTCCGCGTGACTCCAACTCTTTGTTTATGAGTTTCTGATACCGGGCGGTCTGCCACTTTATATGGCGGACCGCATCGATAGGCTCGTCATCGAAGCGCTCGTGGTACGCGGGCACTCCCACCCCGGTCCGAAAGCAACCATTCGAGATAGATATAGATTTGTTTCCGGCTACGTTTCGCGTTCGCCGCGCGGAGGATTGCGCCTGACGTGATGGCCGGGTACTTCTGCTGACCTTCCTGGTCTACCCGATCGAAATAGCATCCTCACACGAGCCACGGATGCGCGCGGCGATGAGAGTTCCGCGCGGTTGCCCCGACGTCACGATTCGCAGAAGAAACAACAGATCGGAAAAACCGCGCAAGGCCAACCTCTTCACCGTCCGCTCCATCCCACTAGTGGTCGCGAGTTCCAGGCCAGTAATGCTCGCGCAAATTCTGCCGAAATGAATTAGGTGCACTGCGTCGCACGAAGGCTAAGGTTCAAAGGGTTAGATTAATGACGACAATCGTCGGTATCGTATCGGTAATGTTACTGGGCATTCCTGCGATGGTTTTGCATGAATGCGGGCATATTGGAACGGCACTCCTCTGCGGAGTGAAGGTGAAAAAAGTTGGCCTTTCTCGGCGAGGCCTCTACACCGTACGGGAAGCGGGCCCGAAGTGGAGCAATATCATTGTATCGGCCGCAGGCCCAATGGTGAACCTGCTGCTTGCCATTGTGTTATGGAACACGATGAATCTGTTCGCCGAGGTCAACCTGGTAGCGTGCATTTATAACCTGCTGCCGATCCCGAACTCCGACGGCACCCGTATTCTTGCTTTGCTGACCAACACAAGCGCAGTTCCGCAACCGGTGACGCAGGTGGGCGCTCAGATGTAGTTCGGTTGGCTGACGGTTGTTGCCGAATGGTTTGAGGCTCGAAGTAAACTTTCAAAGCGATTGGCTCGTCGACTTCAGTCCGACGAGCCGTGCCTTTTCACAGCCGATTACTGAAGATTCAATACCTTCTGCTCCAGGTAAGCGCCAACGCTGCGCTTTCCGGTCATCGCGTTCACTCTGCGCTGCCAAACTCCAAAGTCCTTCTTGCGCAAACTGACGGTGTGTTCGCCTGCCGTAACGTTCATGGTGAACGGTGTTTTTCCGACGTAGGCGCCGTCCACGAAGATGTCAGCCCCGCCAGGGTTCGACCAGATATCTAACTGCGGATCCGGTATGGGTGGCGCACCCGGTTTCGCCGCCGCGGATGCAGTCTCCACTCGCGCGGAAGGCGCTGCCGGATTTACCGACGGGGAAGCTGCAGGCGCATCGATGTCGCAGTTCACGTAGTAAACCGGGAAGGGCGACGGAGCCGATGCGCGATTGGTTGGGTGCGGAGTGTCGGCAACGATGTCCGACAGAACATGCTCGATTAGCTTATCGCGATTCGAAATCGCAGCCAGGCTCGACTGGGCTACCACTCGGCCGCCCTGATCATAAGCACGCACTACGAGTTCTTTGGGCTTGTCGTCGCGTCGCAAACTCAATGTGTCCGTGGTGGCAGCAGGTGGCGCGCCGGAGTAAGCGTAAGCCCATGTACCCCCGGAGCTGTTGAGCGTCCCCGAGCTGGGATGGCCCGGCGTCTCGGTGGTGTAAGTATGGGCCGAAGGCGTCAGGCCCTGGAACGCCGCGTCAGTGGTCGAAAAGACGATGACGTAGTTAGGCCGGGACGCGGACGGAATTTGAGAGAAGCAGATCGTGCCGTAGTGGTCGCGCGGAGCTTTGCTCTCCAGCCATTTCGCAGCAAATTTGGGGATGGCGGGTACCGGTTGGCCCCCCTCCGCCACCGCAAAGGAAACGTTCTTACCGCATGGTGAAGATGCAGGAGAAGCAGGTGCGGCAGGAGCGGGAGCCGAAGCTTGACCCCATACAGAACTTGCTGATACGAGCAGCGCAATGACGAGTAGGCGTGATTTCATGGTCGCTTTGAACACCGGCAAACGTACTGCTGGCAGTTGGAGTTAAGAGGGTCATTACGTCTTAATCAGCTTGTGGCGGCATCATAGCACTAGACTTGCCGCCTTATCTACCAACATCCTGGCGACTTGATCTGGGGTAAACGATCCGATCTCTTTGTATCGGACTTCACCCTTCAGCACTTCCAGGTCATAGGTCTCCGAATGATCTTCCAGGTTGAGAGTGACCCTCCCTGTGCCCGGATCATAGGCCGCCGCCACATTGGTGAAAACCTGGTTGACGCGAATGATCACCCAGTCCGGTCTGGCAGCGTCGCAAGTCAAAGCCGGTTCACCTAAGGCGATGTTGACCGCCTGGACGCGTTCGGCGATTGTCTCGCGGACACTCATCCAAAGCTTAGGCGCCCATTGGGCCTTGAGCTTGTTGTCGGCAGAGGCCTTTTCGATCTCAATCCTGCGACGCTCGCGGCGTTGTTGAATCTCCTTAGCCTTGTCTAGCCCGTATCGCTGCAGGTCGTCAACTAACGGCATAGTCTGGACTCCCTCCAAGTCCCAGGCAAACACAAATGATTTTCCGGTGAACTGGCAACAGCTTACACCGGGGACTTTTGGCGGAAAAGAAAAAATCCGCACTTGATTATCAAAACGGTTAGTCCGCCTCAGCCTGGGAAGTCATTGCGCAATAGCGCGCAATGGAACGCTACTACCAATTTGGACCCAGGCGTCGCCGGAATGTTTTTCTTTCTTGTTGGGTTTTCTGCCCAGTGCTACCATTTGACAACTTGTACGCTTCGTCGAACTTCTGGCCAATCTAGTAATGCGATGAAAGCCATAATTGCGGTCATCGGAGTAGGTAGCGCCGTCCTGCTGCTCTATCTGGGAGCAGAGGTGATGAACGGCACTGCCGACGTCTGGGCGATGGTCAAGTCGGCTCCGAAAGAATTTGTCCATTACGTTTCGAATTCCTTCTCTCACGACATGATCGTCACGGCTCTGGTTATCGTCGGCGTGCTTGCCGCTATCGCTTATGTTCGTCGCGTGCCCGAAACCAAAGCCCGCTAACCGATCTCTAGTTGACTCCGTGGCCGTCCGAAACAAAGTAAACCGCAACCGCATCCATAAGAGCTTTACGGTCGAGCACGGGCTCGGTTTGCTCGTACCGTGCCACCCAACGAATCTGGTTAATGATGTCCCGCGGATGGCAAGCCCGAAGCGGCTCTCTACACTTCTTGCGGATTACATCGATTAAGTCGCCGATAATCGACGGCTCGCACTCCAGGTTGAACTCCTTGCAAACCGCGTGAAAAATTTCCGAGAAATGTTCGTCGGTCAGGGTAGCAACCTCAACCTTGGTCTGAATTCTTCTGAGGAACGCCGCGTCTACCAGCGTCGCAGGATCGAGGTTGGTAGCGAATACGACGAACATCTCAAACGGAATTTCTACTTTCTTGCCTCCCGCCAGGTTCAGAAAATCAATTCGGCGATCCAAGGGAACAACCCAGCGGTTGAGCAACTCTTCGGGTCGCAGGCGTTGCCGTCCGAAATCGTCGATGATCAGGACGCCGTTGTTTGCCTTCATCTGCAGAGGAGCTGTGTAAAACTTCGTGATCGGGTTCAGCTGCAGTTCCAGCATTTCGATCGTGAGTTCGCCCCCAACCAAGACTGTTGGTCGATAGCACAATACCCAGCGCGCGTCGCTGCTTTGCGAATCGGAGGGGTCTGCGCTCTTGTGCACGTGAGGGTCGTAGACCGTGATGACCTGACCATCAAGCTCAACCGCGTAAGGCACCCAAACTTTATCCAGTGCAACCACATTCGAAAGAGCGGCGGCGATGGTGGTCTTTCCCGTACCGCTTGGGCCGTATAAGAAGATCGAGGTGCCGGAGTTGAGCGCGGCGCCCAACTTCTTTAACGTCGTCGGTTCAAGCACCAGGTGCGCGAACGCCCTTTGCACGTCGGGCGGATGAATCTCAGTATCACGGACGCTTTGTTGCTTCACGCGTCGAACGTAGCTCTCGAGCGAGACCGGCGCCGGGCCGGCATATTGATTCTGCGCCAGCAGTTCAAGCGCCCGCACTCTGCCGTTCGTGGTGATTGCGATCTGAGGAATGTTGCCGGTCATACCGGTGACTTCGCACAACTGCTCTGTGCGTAATCGTCGTAGTAGCTCATTGACTACTCCGAATCCAAGCCGCATTTCGGCGGACAATTCTCGCAGCGAAAGAGACCCATTGATGTACAGAATCTTTAATGTCAGATCTTCAAGAATGCTTTGGCGCACGCCCACTTCCCCGACCGATTCTGGCGTTGGGGGTGGTCCCGGCTGGACTTCGCTTTCTACTGCAGTCAGCTCCATGTGCGGCTCCTCGTTAAGATTCGGACGGTACTAAGGCTCTTTACTATACATCCAAGGTGTGTTTGGCAACAGTGCCGATAGTCACATAAAGGGGATAAGAGCCGCTCTTGTAATAGCCTAAAAGTGTTGTTCACCTCGTGTCAGGCAAGACTCTGCGACCGCTGCGCCGAAATCAGGCCGCAGCTGAAGGTCCACCACATCCCCTTTCCACCAACACTCACGCATGGGCGTCGCAGTCGATTGGGCATGGTGACTGACCCGATATTTTCTGTCCATCATCGATGCCACACACTCGAACTGCCGTTCGTGACCCGCTCCTCACGCAGCAGCGATCTTCGGTCTGCGATCCGTCCTTCTGTTCTGAATTTCATGTGCACGCAACGTGCGAGTGAGCCCCGATCGCTGGTGCGCGATCTGGCCTCCGTGAAGAATCGAATCCGCAATTTTGCATTCCTCCAGTACTTGAACGCAACGTATTTGGAAGTTACCTGGGTGTCGATAATGGTTACCATAGTAACTTGACAGTGAATTTATTGTAGGTTACATCAGATTACTTTCTGCGATAATGTGAATCACGAAATACAAACGTAATTCACTTGGCACGCGCAGTCAGGCAGTCAAGGCGAGAGATTCCTGTCGGCCATTTGCACCGAACTTGGGGCAGATGGTCGCCGAGCTCATCTGAGTCGCCAGTATCGAAGGCAGTAAAAAACCAGAATGTGAAAGGAACACCTTATGTCTTCTCCCTTTTGGTCTGCACTCGGAAAACTTGATGGCAGTGTGCATACCATTCAGTCTCAAGTGGACTGCATGCGAGCAGCGCTGGAGATTGATGACGCGAAGTTGAGCCAAAGCCTGATGCAAGCTCGTCGGGAAGGGGCCTTGCTACGTGACTTGATCCGCGCGGAACGTCCGGATGCGAAGTGGAATGATCGCACCGAACTGGACATGCTGATCCACGATTTGGAAATTGCCGCTCAGGAAAGACGCAATCAGCAACGGCGAAACAAATTAATGGATCTAGCCAGCGAGTTGGAAGCGGGAAAAGTGAAACATCGTTTCGAAGCCCGCAGCAGCGCGTTGAATGCATTGCGCATGGACGCAGTGAAAGAGCTGAGAAAAGAAGCAGCAGCCGCGCAACAGGAAAAAGAACTTCCCGGCCCGGATGCTGGCATTTGGTTGCATTGGGCTTGCAATCTGCAAGAGGGAAAGGACAGCCTGGTACTCGCAAGTCTGAATAAAGATTTCGGTGCCGTAGAACGTTTCATCGGGGAAATGGAAGAAAGCTACTGGGTTCCGGGAGAGCGCGCCAACTCTTCGGATTCCCAACGCTCTGCGAAGGGTGTAGCTGAGTCGCTTGCTTCCCGGTGACGCAACCTGCCAGATCGGTTGCACTGGATGGATATGGCATGGGTGCGTGAAAAGCAAGATGTGAAAGGACCTTTGTATGTCTTCTCCCATTTCGTCTGCATTGGCCAAACTGGACGGTAGTCTCCAGACCGTTCAATCGCAAGTCGACTCTTTGCGAGCGGGTCTGGAGGTCAATGATAGTCAGTTGAGTTATAGTCTGGCGGATGCCCGCCAGAACGCGGCTGTAGTTCGTGATCTGATTCGAGCGGAGCGCTCCGATGCAAGTTGGGACGATCGGGGAACTCTGGAATACCTGATTCACGAATTAGAAGTTGCAGCCCACGAGCAACGTAACGAACAGCGGCGCATGAAGCTGCTGGAACTGGGTGACGAGTTTGAAGCAGGTGCTGTCCGGCATCGCTCAGAAACTCGTAGCGCATCACTGAATAACCTCCGCCAGGAAGCCATTCAGGAACTGCGAGCCGCAGCTGCAATCCCCGAACAAGAAAAAGAGTTGCCTGGACCGGACGCCGGCCAGTGGTTGCATTGGGCATGCAATCTTCAGGAAGACAAGGACGCCGACGCTCTTACTTGTCTGCGTACCGACTTCCCGGCTCTGGATCACTTCGCAGGTGAAATGGAGGAAAGCTACTGGATGCCCGGCGATCGGATTCGCCGCATTCCAGCGCAGCCATCCGTCCCGTCTCGTCCTGCGCAGAACATGCGACGGCCTCCCGAGCCACCGAGCTACTCTCCACCTGCGCCCGCTGCCCCCGATTACCAGCGGAGCTCTCAGAACACCGTGACTCGACCCGATCCGCCTCCTGGAGGCACCTTCGCCGCCGCAGTGGCGCGGGCTTATGATCGTCCGTCTGTTGCGACTCCGGCTAGCCCTGAGGCCCGCAGATCGGAAGTCACACTTCCGCAACGCGGTGGTCTTGCACTGGTAGCCGAGCCTGCCGAAGTTCACACGGAAACGGAACTGGAAACTCAAACGTGTGAAAAGTGCGGAGCAACATATTCCGACGGCTATCACGTCTGTCCCGCTTCTGATCCGGGACGTCGCGCTTCCGCGTCTGCCGCTCCCACCGTGGTGCCTCGCACCTCGTACCCGACCGTCGACAAATCCAAGAACGGAGGAAACGGCGCGAGCAGTCAGAAGGAAGCTCCGGTCAACACCAGTTCCGCAGCTGAGGCGCCTGTGTCGCGACCGGTGGAGCGTCCAGTGGGCGAGCCCTCGTCAAGGCCTTCGGAGAAGAAAGGAAAAAGCCGGAAGCAGCGTCGTGCGGAGGCGGCTTTGGCTCCGGTTGTAGTGCCCGAAGTTCCGCGGCCCAAGCCGGTGGAGGAGATCCGCCCGGCAGCAATCGAAGTCGAAGAGAAGGAGCCGTGGACGCAAAAGTGGCAAGACCTGCGCGAGAACGGAGCGGAGGGATTACGCGATGGCAAGTGGCGTACGTTTCTGGTAGCTCCTGAAGTGCTGGCGGTCGCGGCGCTGTTGCTTCTGATTGTGGTCGGGTCCATCATGATGGTGCGCGCGAGACATTCGAGCAGCACCCCGGTTGTGGCAACCGAGAGCAAGACGCCTGCGCCGGCGGCGACAGTGCCGACGACGAGTGCGGCTGGTCAACCGGTCACGACCGCACCTGCAGCGGGAAACACTTCGAAGACTGCGGCTGAAACAACGTCAAAGCCGCAGGAGCCGGCAGCAAAGACGAATGCCGATACGGCGCAGCCGAAGGAACCAACGACGCCTTCGGTGCAGGTATTAAATGTGCCGGTCGAGGCTCCGAAAACCACGACCGCAAAGAAAGAGGAGCCGCCAGCAAACGACGCGGCGCCTCCGTCTTTGCCCAGCGCAATGGGCGGCAACGTGACGCCATTGGTGAAAGATATTTCGGCGAGTGTACCTAAGTTGGCGGGACAGAAACTCAGGGTCTCGTCGGGCGTGGCGCAAGGTCAGTTAGTGCGGCAAGTCAATCCGCAATATCCGACCCAGGCCCGACAGGAACGGGTTGAGGGAACCGTAGTATTGCAGGCCGTCATCGGCAAGGATGGAAGCGTCAAGAATTTGAATGTTGTAAGCGGTCCTTCCGCGCTGACCAAGGCGGCTATGGAAGCCGTAAAGCAGTGGCGCTATCGACCCTTCGCGCTGAATGGCGAACCAGTAGAAGCTGACACGCAAATTAACGTCAATTTCAAACTGGGCGAATAGTCTGCTGTGGATGCACCGCTTGTAGTTTCCGGGCTGAAGTAGCTCTGGGAGAACATCAGGTCGCATGTCTTCCAGTGGCAACAAGCTGTGAAAGGAAATCCGTATGTCTTCCCCATTGTTTTCTGCATTGGAAAAACTCGATGACAGCCTCCAGAATGTACAGTCGCAGGTAGAGCGGCTGCGCGCAGGGCTGGAAGTGAGTGATGATCAATTGCTTCGGACCCTTTCGGACGCTCATCAGAACGCGTTAACGATAAGGGATCTGGTCCAAGCGGAGCGTCCTGCTGCGAAATGGAACGATCGCAACGCTCTGGAAAATTTGATGCTTGATTTGGAGCAGGAAGCCCAGAACAGGCTCAATGAGCAGCGACGCTCCAAATTGCTGGACCTGGCAACAGAGTTGGATTCCGGGATGGTGCGCCACCGGTTTGAAGCTCGCGCTGCCTCCCTGAACAACCTGCGCATCGAGGCGGTTAGAGAACTGCGCCTGGCTGCTGCTCGTCCGGAGCAACCAAGAGAACTCCCTGGCCCCGAAGCCAGTCAGTGGTTGCACTGGGCCTGCAATCTGCTGGAGGAGAACGACGCCACCGTCTTCACCGAATTGCGCACGGATTTCCCGGCACTCGAGGAATTCGCGGTCGAGATGGAAGAGAGCTACTGGGTTCCCGGCGAGGGCGGCCATGCCGCTGCGCCGCCGGCTGTTCCGGCTGCTCGGGCGACGCAGGAGCCTGCACCCGATTGGAACGATTGGCAGACTCCACAGCCTCCTAACTCCGAATACCGCAAGCCCCCTCACAATGTCAGAGTCCCGGCGGACGCTGCCGTGCAGAGTGGCGGCTACGGCACAGCCGTCGCGTTGGGATACGACACCCAGTCGAGCGCAGCCCCCAGTTTGGCGGAGCCTCACTGGGCTGCGGAAGAAGCAATGCCGTGGCAGACTGCCAAGGCGATGGATTTGGCCCACGAGCCCGCCATCGAGACCATCGCTCCGCCGTTGAAGGTCTGCGAGAAATGCGGAAAGACATATTCGAATGGCTTCCACGCTTGTGTGGTTGACCAGGCGACTCTCCAGGTTGCCGCTCAGGCAGCGCCCGCGGTGGTTGACTATGGCCATCCTCCGAATGGGAAGAATGGGAAGAGCAACGGAGCGGCTGCCGTGAGTGCCGCGGAACTCAGCTCCATCCTGGAAGAACACGAGCCCGCGACGGATTCCGCCGTCACCGAGACGACCGACAAACACGCCAGCGATCCTTCTCGCGAAAACGCTGAAACGGAGTTCAACCGTCTGAGAGCGATCATGGAACAGCGCTCTCAGGACTCGCTGCCCGATGAGGAAGAAAACCAGGGCTGGAACTTGAGCAGGATGCAGATCATCGGCATTGCCGTAGCGGTCTGCGTCGTCCTGGCAGTGGGTATTTACGCTTTGGTTCACTACTACAGCGAGAAGAGCGTCGAGGCGGCTGCTGCCGTCGCCGCTGCCAACGCTGCGAAAGCTCCGGTCATTCCTCCCGACGCAGACCTGCAGAAGGAGATTGAGCAGAAGCTCACGACGTTGAAGAACAGCAGCATAGACGTTGCGGTTCAGACCGGTGTAGTTACCCTGACCGGACACAGCTCCTCGGATGAGGAGTCAGTCCAGGCTGAGGATCTGAGCCTGCAGACCGCCGGAGTCAAAGTGGTTCGCGACAGAATACAGGTTGACGGTCATGGCGGATCAAATGGGAAGCCCCGCGCCGGCAAAGCCTCACAGCAGCACTAAGCGAGAGCAGTTAAGCGAAGACAGCGGTGACACTTGAGTTTCGGACGACAGCATCGGAACTTAACCTATGGCCAGTCGATGACTGGCCACTTTTTCTTGAGTTTGCCACAGATGTTTCTAGTTTTTCAGAACGGAACAAAAGAGCTATTTCCTTCTGGTACGTCTGGAGGTATGATCAGCCGAAAATCGGTATCAATCATGGTTTCTCAGCAGCCGAACGGGACGGGCGCTCTGCCGAGCGCAACTCTTGCCGGGACCGGTGTGCCTCGCACAGCGGGACGCCGCATATCAGTGAGCGCTACGGGGCGAAGATGGTTGCGGCGGGAAGGGGGCGACGATGAATGAGCAAAATCCTCCTCCGTATCACCTGAAGAAAGCCGAATGGTTTCACAAGATCCAAGTCGCGATCCTGGCCGCGTGCCTGGGAATTCTGATCTACCTTCTGGTGGCGCTCGATACCAAGAACCTGCTCACGTTAATCCTGGAGCTGATCCTGGTGGCGCTTCCTCTGACCGTCGCGTACTTCGTGATCGACCGGAGGGTTCGATATTGGCAAAGCCCTTACCAGCTTTATTCGCAGGAGTTCATCTACAAGCCGAGATTGAAGTCGGGAATTCATGTGCCGATCCAGATTGAATATCATTTTCCGACGGCAGTGAATACACCCGATGTCCTGCGGCGGATCAATACGGCCGCGGAGGGAGCGATCGACAACGCATTTTCCTCCCTCTATTTTCCCAGCGATTATGAGCAGACCAGAGCGACACTTGTGGACGCGGTTGACCGGGAAATCCAGATCCTGGATATCGAAGTGTTTCGCGTTCGCGTTCTGAAGATCGATTTTCCTTCCACTCGCCTGCGCTTCGATCCCGACGCTATTCCACTCGCCATGTTGCCGAGCAGGCCCAGCAAGACAACCGTTCGATAACTCGTCAGAATTCGCTCGCTGTAGTCAGATCCTGTCTACTCCAGACTGTTGTAGATATTGACGCCGCGAATATGCCGGCTTGCGGCCTCCCGCTGGAACGTATCGTTTGCGTTAGAAGCGAGGTGGGAAATGGATAGATCTTTGCAGGTTCGGGTGAATCGTCAGCGACGGATAGAAATTCAGGCGAGCTCAGATCCGTCGCTGGCGTGCGATCGCGAGTGCTTCTTGAGAAGTAAGCGTCTCGCCGAAACTAGGTTAGCGGGCAAGCGGGATGATCGCACTGGCAGGCGATCTCCACTTCGCTCGATCCGGCATCGCGGCAGGAATCGCTGCAATATTTTTCGCCTTGTGGGACGGTGCACAGACAAGGTTCATGGGCGCACTGTTTCTGTTCTTCTGCCATCGGAGTTCTCCTTCGGATTTGTAGTTCAGGATGTTTGCTGAGATTCGGGCGAGCCGCCATTGTTGCCCGTCGCAGGGAGCAAAGTCAACTCACGCTGGTGCAATTTCGGTTTGCCTATCAGGAATTTCGGGCGACAATTGAACCCTAACACAATAAGCTTGCAGACCTGTCCGAATGTTCTCGACCGGACGGAAAGCTCGCGTGAGGGTGTCGTGACGTTAAAACCCTGTCCGACGATGTCGCTTCATTTCGCAAAGACTCGGTATTGGCTCGTGCTGCTAATCGTTCTACTCGGCGAACTGACTGGTCTGACACCGTCGGCCCGAGCACAGACGTTTCGCATCCTCCACTACTTCAACTCTGAAGCTCATAACCCCGGGGATGGCTTAACTGCCGATTCAGCCGGAAATCTCTACGGGACCACACAAACTGGCGGATTTTCAAACCCGGGTTGTGTAGGGCTTGGTTGCGGAACGGTTTTCCGGCTCAGCCCGCATAACTCATATTGGATGTACAGCTCCCTTTATGAATTTAAGTCGGGTGATGACGGCGCCTTTCCGTATGCCGCGCCCGTATTCGGTCCCGACGGAGCGCTTTATGGCACCACTTACTCCGGCGGAGGCAGTTCTGAGTGCGGCACTTACGGATGTGGGACTGTCTACAAGTTGCTCCCGCCGCCAAGGACTTGTCCTTCGACCTCGTGCTACTGGTCTGACAAGGTGCTTTACGCATTTGCGACCCAGAGCACATACGACGGCAGCGAACCAGAAGCCCGTGTCGCTTTCGATACCGCCGGGAATCTGTATAGCACAACCGCGTATGGAGGGATCAATGTCGGGGGGCCGAACGCCGGGACGTTGTACGAGCTTACTCCGTCGCAGGGCATGTGGACCGAGACCATCATTCGGAGCTTTCTCGGAGGACAGTTCAGTGACATCGGCGATCCCACCTGGGGAGTCATCCTGGATGCTGCGAACAATATCTACGGAACGGGAGAAGGCGTCGATTGCGGAGTTCACCAAGGTTGCGGCGCAGTCTTTGAATTCAGCCCGACGCAGAACGGATGGAATTATCAGTTCCTCCACTTATTCAACCAGCCGGGAGACGGCATCAATCCGATTGGGGCGCCGATTCGGGATGCCGCGGGCAACATGTATGGAACGACCAGCTGGAACAGTCTCGACGGCAACAATGGTCCGACGATCTGGAAGCTATCTCCCACGAACGGAGGGTGGACAGAAACCATTTTGTACACCTGGCCACTGGGAGAGGTGGGGGGTAATGGCAGCTTGACGATGGACGCGCAAGGCAACCTGTATGGTGTGCAGTTTGCTTATCAGCTTGGGAATGGGTCCATCTTCAAGCTGACCAATAACAACGGCATCTGGACTTACTCGACGCTGCACGAATTCAACGGAAACGATGGCTCATGGCCAAATGGCAGCCTGGTAGTCGACCGTGAAGGAAATATCTTCGGCACAACATTGCTCGGGGGACTGAATTTTCCGGCGTGCACAAATGGCTGCGGAGTGGTCTACGAAATTTCACAACATTGACGATTCCTTTAGGATCCGAGAATGAAGCTCGACAATTCACACGCGTGCCGCTGGTCGTTATAGCAGCTCCTTTAGCCATCATCGCCGCGCGACCGATTGTCCAGCTGGCTCCCGTTCCAGCCATGCCGAGAGCGCCTAGTCGAGCCAGGATATACCACCATCCGCAAGCCGGATGGCTCGTCGCAAGTGCTGGGCAAGGTTTTCATCGATATGCGTACGGGAGATGTCTGGGGACTTCCGACATTGTCGCAGTCGCCGTACCCGGTGGATGTGACCCAACCCAAGCCGCCGAAGTCTTCTCCGATGTATCTGGGAAAATTCATGCTGGACGAGGCCAAGCGGTAAACATCGGGGTAGTGAGGTTCAGGTAGTGCCGGCTTTCAGGCCGGCGTCCGGGCCCGCCTGTTTGTGGTTTTCAGTCGGCTTTAGTCGACGACACAGGTAACCGCATGATGACCATTCGACAAACCGTGCTCTTTCAATACGGCTTGCCATCCGGTTTTTCAGCAGAGTCTTAAACGACCTGTTCATGCTTGGCACACCCTTTCACCCGGGACATGGTTATACTCTTGGCAGGGGTGACTCGTTCCGATGAAGATCATTCGCTCCGCCTTCCTGACCGCAATTCTCGCCACAACCGTTTCCTTCGCGGCACCCGCGCGTGCTGCACTACCAACTGCGGCTTCCACGGCGAATGCAAAGAGCACCAGCCTGAACGTCACGGTGACCGGCGGCAAGGACTGGGTCGATACCGGCATGGAAGTTCAGGCCGGCGATAAACTGCACATCACTGCCAAGGGCACCGTCAGCATGGGCGCTAACACCGGCATCACAGCCGAAGGCGCGACCCGTGGATGGACGGACACGTTACGTGCATTGACCGTACCTAGTGCGGGGCGCGGCGCGCTCGTCGGCCGTATCGGCGATAGCAACGCGGCAACGCCGTTCTTCATCGGCGCCGACGGAACCGTAAACGCGCCCATCGCCGGCAAACTCTATCTCACCATTAATGCCGACTCGATGCAGACTCCGGATGGATCGTTTACCGTCCACATCGATCGCACGCCGACCAGCGCTGCGACCGAGAGCGGCGCCGCTGCCAGCCAGAACAATTACGACTTCAAGCCGCTGTTCGCCGAACTCGACGCCAAGATGCCGTATCGGGTTACCGATAAGCCTTCGGGCGGCAACCCGGGGGACCTGGTCAACTTTGTAATCGTCGGAAGTCAGGAGCAGGTAATGAACGCGCTGAAGGCGGCCGGATGGATCGTTGCCGACAGAACCGACTCGGATGCCGTGGTCAGCGCGCTGGTCGCGACCTTGCAGAAGGATGTCTATGTCGCCGTGCCGATGAGCATCCTATATCTCTTCGGACGCCCGCAGGACTTTGGCTACGAGCGCGCTGAGGCGGTGATGGTGGCGGCGCAACGCAATCACTTCCGTATCTGGCAGGCGGCGTTCAAGACTCCGCAGAACCAGCCGCTTTGGGTGGGCGCTGGGACCCACGATATCGGTATCGAGAAGGACCAGCGCTCCGCAAACGCCATCACGCACAAGATTGATCAGGACGTCGACAACGAGCGCGACTTCATCGCTGCGACCTTGCAACAGGTTGGGCAGGTGGAGGCGATGTCTTACATGACGCGCTCAAATCCCATTAAATCGACGAAGACCGCCACTGGCGGGGGCATTCAATCTGACGGCCGGGTACTGGTGATCGTGCTGAAGGGCGCTGCGAAAAAATAGACCGGGCTCAATGCCAGACTGACGGCATGTGGATTAGCGCCGACACCGTCAGCCCGACTACAAGTAGCTGAGCCAGGCATCGCTGCGGCGCTGCTTCAATGCTGCGAACCAACTGCACAACGGATACAGCGTCACCACAACAATCGCCCATACCACATAAATCGCTGGTAACGAGAATCCCCATCCTGGCGGCGTCGTAATCGGGAAGTCTCCCAGCGTCGGCGATTGGAACATCCAGTAAATGTGTCCGTAACGCACGTAGCAGAGAATGATGGCAATCAGGTGTATCAGCGGGACATGCAGCACGTAATAGAACATCGGCACCTTCCCGAAGACGAGTACCGGCCGCATAAGGTGCGGCGTTCTGCCTTCGAAAGCCCACAGCCCGAGCATCGCCGGTCCCAGGGTCATCAGCAGGAAGAGCAGCGAAGGCGGATACTTTGTCGTGTTCAGGAATGACAGGACGGTAAAAGTCGCCGACTTCTGCACGCTCCAGCGGCTGGGATCGCCATAGACATTGATCCAGCGCAAGACCACGAACGCCGCCGACGAAAGTAATCCCATACGCAGCAGGAATGCTCGTCGGCGCTCAACCGGCCACTTGTAGATTCGCCCTAGTCCGTATCCGGCAGCCGTAACTCCGATCCACGGAACGATCGGATAGGCGACGAATACGACATGACGCGGTGTGTTCAATAGGAAGCCGGGCTGGTGCAGAAAGATGAAGAGAGGATTGCTGGACTGAATTCCATCCAGCAGGTTATGGGTGGCGATCATGACCACGCCGAACGTTATCACCAGCCAGTCCGGCAAATAAATCAGCGCCGAGAGCACGATCATCGACCAGCCCAGCGCACACAGCACGAAGATCATGGTGACCCGATAGTCGAAGTTGAACTGCCAGCCCAGGCAGCGCAGCGGAACCAGCTCCACAAAAATCAGCCAGAGGCCGCGGGTAAACAGGAAGCGAGACAGTTCGCGCTTCGATTTGCGCCTCAGCGCAAGATACGCCCCTGTGCCGGTCAGCAGAAAGAAGACCGGCGCACAAAAATGCGTGATCCAGCGGGTAAAGAACAGCGGCACCGTGGTCGTAGCGAGGTCGGTGGGACTTGCTCCCGGCACCCCCAGGAAATCGCGAACGTGGTCGATGGCCATCAGCACCATTACTGTCCCGCGCAGCAGGTCGACGGATTCGATTCGTGCGCGTTTGAGGGTCACGGTGACGGCTGTGGTGGACATCGAGGGGGAGTGTAACAAAACTCGTGAATACGGTTACGCTGATTCCGGAGCTCTCTTCATGACAAAATACTGGCATGGTTGAATCGTTTGCGCCGATTCCAGATCTTCTCTACGGCACAGCATGGAAGAAGGATCCCACCGCCGCGCTTACGGAACTTGCGCTGCTCACCGGCTTTCGCGGAGTCGACACCGCCAACCAGTTGCGTCATTACCATGAAGCTGGTGTCGGTGAAGGTCTCGCTGCCGCTTACCGCGCCGGCATCGTGACCCGCGCTGACCTCTTCCTGCAAACCAAGTTCACCTACCTCCAGGGACAGGACCATCGCCTGCCCTACGATCCCGCAGCCAGCCTCACCGTGCAGGTGGCGCAATCGATGGCCAGCTCGCTCGAGCATCTGGGAACGGACTACGTCGATAGCTTCGTCTTGCATGGCCCAGCTTGGCGGCAGGGCTGGAGCCCCGATGATGCCGAAGTGTGGGAGGCGATGCGCAAAGAACGGGACGCGGGACGCACGCGGTTGCTGGGTGTCAGCAATGTAGGTTTGCATCATCTGGAGCAGATGATGGCGGTACAGCAGGAGGTTCCGGCGTTTGTGCAGAACCGTTGTTTCGCGGTTACCGGATGGGACCGTGACGTGCGCCAGTTCTGCCGAGAGCGCGGAATCACCTACCAGGGATTTTCGCTGCTCACCGCAAATCTTGAAGTTGTTCAGCACCCGGTCGTGACCGATCCTGCGACAAAGCTTCATGCAACTCCGGCTCAAGTAGTCTTCGCGTTCGCTCGTGCCATCGGAATTCTGCCATTGACGGGCACCACGAATCAGGAACACATGAAGCAGGATCTGGCGAGCAGGGAACTCGAGTTGCCGAAAAAAGTCGTGCAGGCGATCGATCACATCGCCGGGTAAGGGACATCAGGAAGAGGCTTGCGCCGCCCGGGTGGCAAAACTGGGGGTGCAGGGAATCAGGACGCTGAACACGGTTCCGTGCGAGCCATTGTCGCGGTGCGAGGCGACTTCAATCGTTCCACCGTGCCGCTCGACAATGGTCTTCGAGACCCACAATCCCAAACCTGTGCCCACGTTTTTCTTGGTGGTGAAGAACGGCTCGAAGATTCGGTCCATATGTTCGGCGGCGATGCCCGGCCCGTCGTCCTCGACCCGAACTTTGATTGCCTTGCCGTCAGCGCCGTCGATGCAAGCGATGCTCACCTTCAGCGTGCCTCCCGGCTCGACCGCGTCGGCGGCATTGGAGACGATGTTCGCGATGACCTGCTGCAGTTCGCCCGGGAAGCCCTGCAGCGGTGGGCATGGCTCCGATTCGTGCTGCACCTGAATGTTCTTGGTCTTGAACTTGTTGGAATAGAGCCGCAGCACCGACTCCACAATCGTAGGAACATCGAGTTTGTCGGGCTGATTCGCTTCGCGATAAAAGCCCAGGGTCTGCCGGGTGACGTGCGAAACGCGATTCAGTTCCTGCTCCGCCAGGTTCAGGTCTTCCAGCGCCTGACTGGGAACGCCAGGCCGAAGTTTAGCGAGGTAGACCAGGTTGCTGACCGCCTCCAGCGGATTGTTGATCTCATGGGCCACGGTAGCCGCCAGGCGCGCCGCCGCCGCGATCTTCTCGGTCTTGCGCAGAAGCTCCTGAGATTTTCGGTCAGCTGTGGCGTCACGGAAAACCAGCACAACTCCCACCAGTTGGCCCAAGTCGTCGCGGATCGGCGCGGCGCTGTCTTCGATGGGAGTCAGCGTACCGTTGCGATGCCGCACGACGGTGTGGTTTGCCAGTCCCACGGTGTGTCCCAGTTGCATCACCTTGCGCACTGGATTGTCGACCGGCCGCAGGCTGACTTCATTGAAGATGGGGAAGACGTCATGGATCTGTTGTCCCTTGGCCTCAGCAAACGGCACACCCGTCAGCCCCTCGGCAACCGGATTAATGAAAGTGACGACGCCTCGACCATCGGTGGCGATCACGCCGTCACCGATGCTGGTCAGGGTTACGCGGAACCATTCCTCGCGCTGCTTGATCTGCGCCGAGTGCTTCTCGCGCAACGTCAGTTCATGCAGGATGAAGTAGGCCAGCAGGATCAGCCCCAGAGCGGCCAGCAGGCTGGCTGCGTAGATGCAAGCCACGGTGACGCGGACGCTGCGGTGATAGGTCTGAGTGCGGGTCCCATCGAGCGAGGTTTCTTCCTTCTGCATCTCGTCAACCAGCGCCCGGATCTTGTCCATGGTGAGCAGGCCATGATTGGTCAATACGAGGGCGTGGGCTTCATCCGGGTGTCCCGACTGATACAGCGCAATCGAGGCGGAGAGTTCCTCCAGCTTCTTGTTCGCCAACGCGTGAAGCCGCGAAATTCTCGCCTGCTCGGCAGGATTGTCTGCGGCAAGCTCTGCCAGCTTTTCGATCTCGTTATCGATTTGGTCGACGGCTAAAGTGTAGGGAGCGAGGTACAGAGGCTCACCCGTATAAAGATAGCCGCGCTGGCCAGTCTCCGCGTCCTTCAGGAGAGATTCGGTATTCGACAGCTGCAGTAATAGATCCGTGGTGTGACGCACCAGGGCCTGGTTTTCCACTTGGATTGCCAACTGGCGGCGGATCACGAGACCGTTCGCCAGCAAGAGCAGTAATAAGGCACCGAATCCAGTGACGACGCTAAAACGTTTGTAGAAGGGTTGCATAGAGCCCGGAGTGGCTACAACTCGGTCCGCTTGAACAGGATTGTAGCCGAAATCGGGGACGAGTAGCACGGTAAATGCCAGTGAACCGCCTCATCCGTTGCCTCATGGCATCGAATGACGCGACCACCTGCCTTTGCCGGTCTGGCCTCTACGGCGCTACTGCGCCCGGCATCAGGTCCTTCAACGGCGCTCTCAACTGCTCCTCCAACTCCGGATGCGGCAACGGCTTGCGCGGCATCATCTGGTCGCGCATGGCGGCGTTGTAGACAAAAATCGCCTCCACCACAGCTGCCTGTGCCAGGTCTTCCTGCGACAGCCGCTCGTAGGTGTCCATGTTGGAGTGATGCGAGCGCGTCTCGTAGTCCAGCGGATCCTGGATGAACTGGAATCCCGGAATGCCGATCGCGTCGAAGGCTTCGTGGTCCGTGCCGCCGGTGTTGCGCAGGGTAATCGTGGTCACGCCGAGGTCCTTCAAAGGCTCAATCCACTGCGCGAAGATGGGAGCGATGGCGGCGTTGCCTTGCAGGTAGATGCCTCGGATCTTACCGCTGCCGTTATCGAGATTGAAGTACGCCGAGATTTTCTGCGCGTCGGGTTTGAGTTCCACCGCGCCGGCAGGCTTGCGTACCCATTCCGGCAGCTTCATCTGATCGGGTGCGGTCGACAGTGGCACCTGGCCGAAGTGCTGTCTTACGTAGCCGTAGGAACCGTACTCGCCCTCTTCCTCGCCGGTCCACAAGCCTACGCGGATCGTCCGCCGCGGCTTCACCTGGAGCGTGTTCAGGATGCGCATGACTTCCATCGCAACCACCGTGCCGGCGCCGTTGTCAGTCGCGCCCGTGCCCGATGCCCACGAATCCAGGTGTCCGCCGACCATGACCAGTTCATCTTTCAGCTTGGGATCGGTGCCGGGGATTTCCGCGATGGTGTCGTAACCGTGTTCGTTATCGCCGGTGAATTTGGTGTCCACATTCATCTCGACGCTGACCGGCACGTTGGCTTTGAGCAAGCGATAGACGCGTCCGTAATTTTCGATGGCCATTACCACCACGGGCACGGGATCGATGTGCTCGCGCTTATAGGCTTCCCATCCGAAGCCGGCGCCGCTGTCGTCAAAAAACGTTCCACCCGATCCGCCGCCGTCGCGCCCGTCACGGCTCGGAGTCACCACCGCCAGCGCGTGCTCACTGGCCAGGAACGCTCCGACCTTCTGGCGCAGTTCCAGCCGCTTCATGTACGTCTGCATGAACTCGTCGCGATTGCGCGCCTTCACTGGATACTCCGTCAGCTTCTTCAATTCGGCATCGTCATAGCGAGTCCACAGAGGTTTCTCCACCGGCGGCACATCGCGCATCGCACCGTAGAACACAACCTTGCCGGTGAGCTTCCCCTTGTACTGTTCCAGATCGTTCGCGTCCTTCACGTCCATCCACACGGCTTGCCCGGTCACGGCGCCATTTGTCGACGGCGACCACGGTGCTGCCTGCGCGATGAACACGGCGGTGTCGGGCGAGGTCATCCGCACCCAGGTGTTGAGCTGCTTCCAGCCCATGCCGAAGTCGCCCCAGTCTTCCAGGTGCGCGTTCTTGCAACCCATGGCGGTGAACTGATCGCGCGTCCATTCGTTCGCGTGCTTCACGTTCTCCGAACCCGTAAGCCGCGGGCCAATGCCGTCGTCCAGCGCGGAGGCGTACTCCATCACATGCGAGTGCTCCAACCCCTCGATGCGGATGCGCTGGTACATCTCCATGTCCAGCGTCTCTCGCTGTGGCTGCGGCTGTTCATACGAGGGCTCCTCGGCTCCGGCGTTGTTCTTCGATTTGTTGGCAGCCGTAAGCGGAAGCGAGAGGGCGAGTAGAAGACCGACCGAGATACACGACTTGCAGAGTTGCATTGCGTCAACCGACTCCAATCATGAATGACGGATTACAAACAATCCAGCAGCGTACCAGAAAAGCCGCATCTGCTGCGGACGGGATTGCGATTTATGGGGCGAGTTGCGGTAGCCCGTCGCACACCGACCACCACAAGGTGCGAGCATCTCTGGCGGTGTTCGCTTTCGAACACCGGCGTTCGACCACGAACAAAGCGCAGTTCATGTACGTATTTCACAATAGCTGGCAATCGAAACAATCTGTGTGGCTTATGCCTGCGCCGAAAAGCGGAGGACGGATTGCATCCTACTGTTTGAGCCTTATCAGAGGAGCCCATGCGCAGCCTGTTTCACGATCTGCAATACGCCGGCCGGCAGATGATGAAGTCTCCCGGATTCGCCGTTGTGGCTATTTTGACTCTTGCCCTCGGCATCGGTGCGAACACCACGATCTTCTCGGTGGTCAATGGCGTGTTGCTGAATCCGCTGCCCTTCCCGGAGGCGAACCGGTTGGTGGTGCTCTTCCATTGCAAACCCAATTTTTCGAAGGGCTCCATTTCGTACTTGAACTTTCTTGACTGGCAGCGCGACAACAAGAGCTTCGACACGATGGCTGCTTATCGCAACGCCGGTGGCATGACCCTTACCGGCATGGGCCAGGCAGAGAACATCAAGGGCGAGATGGTGTCGGCGGGTTTCTTCGAGCTGCTCGGAGTCAAACCTGTTACGGGCCGCGCCTTCACGACCGATGAGGATCGGCTGGGTGCCAATCCCACGGTCATGATTTCGGAGGGACTGTGGAAGAGAAAGTTCGCCTCGAGTCCCCACACTGTGGGACAGGTCATCGTTCTTGATGGAGTGCCACGAGTCGTCATCGGCATCGTTCCCGCCAGCTTCCAGTTGGAAGAGTGGAACTTCCATACTGCCGAAGCCTATACGCCGGTGGGAGAGTGGAGTGAGCCGCAGTTTCGCAACCGCAACGCGGCCTGGGGCATGGATGCGATCGCACGTCTGAAGCCCGGCGTCACACTGGCCGAGGCGGCAGAGGACATGAAGCGCGTGAATCGTGGTCTGGAGGCGACGTATCCCGACGTCGATGCCGGGATCAAGACGACCATTGTGCCTCTGAAGGATCAGATTGTCGGCGAGGTCCGACCAGTGCTGCTGGTGCTGATGGGAGCCGTGTTGTTCGTGCTGCTCATTGCCTGCGTGAATGTCGCCAATCTGCAACTGGCGCGTTCCACTGCGCGGCAGCGCGAATTTGCGGTGCGCGTGGCGTTGGGCGCGCGGCAGAAACGGCTTGTCCGGCAAGTGTTGACCGAAAGCGTGGCGCTGAGCGTGGTAGGAGGATTTCTAGGCCTGGTGCTGTCGTATTGGGGCACCAAGGGCGCTGTTGCCGCGATTCCCAACATGCTTCCGCGCGCGGAGAATATCGGTATCGACGGGCGGGTGATGTTGTTTACCTTGGCGATTGCCGTGCTCGCGGGAGTGGTCTTCGGATTGGCGCCAGCCCTGCGGACGTCGCGCACCGACGTAAGCGCGACGCTGAATCAGAGTGGACGATCGCTGGTGGGGACGCGTCATCGCGCGCAAGCCGTCTTCGTGACCATCGAGATGGCGATGGCGCTGGTATTGCTCGTCGGGGCAGGGCTGATGATTCGCACTCTGGTCCGGCTGTGGGACGTGAGTCCTGGCTTCAATCCGCGTAACGTGATCACCTTTAGCATCACGCCTTCGGCGTCGCTGTCGAGGCAATCGCCGGACGCCATACGCGCCGCCTACCGGCAAATCGAAGCCGCGATGCGCTCGGTCCCGGGCGTGCAAGAGGCCTCGGTGGACTGGGGTGCGCGGCCGATGATAGGCGACTGGGAAGAAGGATTCTGGATCGATGGCGAGCCGCATGCCGAGCATGAGGCAGACCTGCCGCTGTCGCTGCGTTACGGGGTGGAACCGAATTATCTGCAATTGATGCAGATCCCGCTGGTTCGCGGCCGCTTTTTCACCGACGCCGACAACGAACATGCCGCCCGGGTGGTGGTGATCGATGAAAGCTTTGCGCAGAAATATTTTGCCGGACAGGATCCCATTGGCAAGCATCTGCACTTTGTGCAGGAGTCGTCCGGCGGCGTGCGCGATGATGAGATCGTCGGCGTAGTGGGGTCGGTGAAGCAGTTCGGCCTCCAGCCCGACAAGGCAAACGACGTCGAGGTGCAATATTACGAGCCCTTCCAGCAGACGCCCGACATGATCATGCGGCGGGTTGGCGAAGGACTGCCCGCGTTCGCCCGCGTGCGTGACGGCATGGATGCGGAAGCCGTCTTTCCCGGAATCCGGCGAGCCTTGACGCAGATCGACAGCCAGATGGTCGTGGATGATATGCAACCGATGCAGCAGGTCGTGGCTGACTCGATTGCTCAGCAGCGCTTCGCCATGCTGCTGTTCTCCATCTTTGCCGCCGGAGCCTTGCTGCTGGCCAGTATCGGCATCTACGGAGTGCTATCTTACGTTGTGGGACAGCGGACGAGAGAGGTTGGCATTCGCATGGCACTGGGAGCGCAGAAAGGCGACGTGGTACGAGCCGTGCTGCGTGACGGTGCGGGCATGGTCCTGCCGGGCATCGGCATCGGTTTGATGGCGGCGCTCGCTTTGAGCCGCCTGATGTCGGCCATCCTGTTCGGCGTCACTCCGACCGACATGGTGACGTTTGCCTCCGTCCCGCTGGTGCTGTGTCTGGTCGCGGTGCTCGCCTGCTACCTGCCGGCAAGACGCGCGGCAAAGCTCGATCCCATGCAGGCGCTCAGGGCCGAGTAGTCGCGCGGGAGTTCAGGGCTCGTATCGCGGCTGTCTTCTGCGGATCGTCCACTACGCCGATGTCGCAAAGGCCATAGGCCAAACCGTTTCGATCCCGGTCATCGGGACCGTCAACACGATCCATGACAAACCGGACGCGGACGGGTTCGGACCCTGCCTGCACTGTGACGGCTTCCGCGCATTGGAAGCTCCGCCACCCGCCCAGAAAACTTGCGTGCAGATGATACGCGATGCCGGAGTACACGCTGATTGTTCCGGAGCCGTCTGCATCGAGGGTTACATCCAGCGTGAAGTTAGTCGGATTACCCGGACTTTGCAGGTTTTCCCGCTGCACCCGTACGTTCGGCAACGGCTTCCCATCCATCCCGACCGCTTCGATGTAGACCGTGCGGTTCTGCACCGGGCCGGGTTCGGGCATTTCAATGTACTTCGTTTCTCCAGCGTCGACATGCACGATCCGTGCTTTCGCCTTGTCGGTCACACCGGGGTAGTACGTCGGAACGAAGGGTGACACGGGCGTTGGCGAGGTATTGATATTGATGCCCACGTAGTAATCGCCGGGTGCAATCGGCCAGATGTCGAAACTCCCATCGGGGTCCACGGGCGATGCGAAGCCGGTGCGCTCGGTCGGCTTCTGCAGTCCGACTGGAACAGCCGCGACAGTTTGCACTAACACTTCGCTAAATTCGGGAATGAAAGCGAACTGTTGTCCCTTGGGGATGAGAATCCGGCCCTTCAAGCGAGTGATAGATCGCAGGGGAAAGTCCACTTTTGCGCAGGAGCCATCGCCAACCGCCTTTATGTATCGGGCCGAATAAAACTCCTTGTCGTAGGTCTGGACGGGTTCGAGAGCGGGCGTGACCTCGTATGTGCCGTTCGGCAGATCGGAAAACTCGTACCGTCCGTCCGGTGTCGTAGTCGTCGTGAATGTCTTGTCGGCGGAGACGGCCCGAATCACCATATTTGCAACCGATCCCCCCGGCGCGCCGGCAACCAAATGTCCTTGCGTGTCATAACCCCGGGGAGCTTCGTAGCTCACGTTTCCGAAGAGACTACCGTAGCCCGGGGTAACCAGCTTTCGCCAGTTCTCGACCAGCTTCGCGCTTGCCGGATCACCTGCATGCAGCTCCGTCGTGTCGATCCCAGTCCAAAGCTTTCCATTGGAATCCTTGTACGCGAAGATCAGGTAGCGTCCGCCAACGGGGAGAGGTGTTCCGCAGTCTCCGCCACCAGAACCTGTTTCGATTCTGACTTCTTTGCCGAGCGTGCCTTTCAGCGAGTCTTCGACGGCGATTCGCATCGAGTATCCCGGCCACTCCTGATCTTGCATTGAATCGTAAGACCAAGCCTGATCTTGCATGTGGTGCATCACAGGCTTAAGTTCCAGCACGCGGCCCACGAAGATCGCGTCGGCATCGAGGCGTTCACAATCCCGTCGCCCTGCCTCGACCGAGCAGGCGTAACTCACGATGGCGGCCGCCAGCAGAACGACGACGGGTGCGATGAAGAGAGCGGCGGGCGCAATTCTGTTCACCGCAAGTTTCCGCAGGCGCATGGAAAACGACCTCATTTACGTCGATGATTAGCTCTCTTCCTTCCTGTTGCAACACAATTTTTGACACCGGCCGATGGGCAATTGCTCCAGCGCAGACGTGATCACTGGTTTTGCGTTATCTTTTGGCAACGGGGTGTGTGATGCACGGGGGTGGAGTTCACTCAACCGAACTGGTGTTTCTGTCGCTGCTGGCGTTCGTGGCCATCTTTGCCGCCATCGCCCGCAAGCTACAGCGTCCCTACCCGATCGTCCTGGTCATTGCCGGCCTGCTGCTCAGCTTCTTTCCGCGAGTTCCGAAAGTCGCTCTCAATCCCGACATCATCTTTCTCATCGTGCTGCCGCCGCTGCTGTACTCGGCCGCGTGGACCACCTCCTGGCGCGACTTCCGCTACAACCTGGTCAGCATTTCCATGTTGGCGATCGGCCTGGTTGCGGCCACTGTCTTCGGAGTCGCGCGCACTGCCCGGTTTGTCTTTCCCGGGTTTACCTGGCAGTTGGGATTTGTGCTGGGCGCCGTGGTCTCCACCACCGATGCAATCGCCGCCACCTCCATCGCCCGGCGCGTAGGGCTGCCGCAACGCGTTGTCGACATCCTCGAGGGCGAAAGTCTGGTCAACGACGCCAGCGGTCTGGTGGCACTGGAATTCGGCCTCGCGATGATCATGAAGTCGCAGGTCGTAACCGTGTCCGGCGCCCTATTACGGCTGGGTTTCCTGTTGCTGGTGGGAATTGCGGTCGGTCTGCTGATCGCCAAGCTGGTGGAGTGGTTCGAAAAGTTTGTCGATGATGGCCCCATCGAAATCGCGGTCAGCATTCTGGTTCCTTATGTGGCCTATCTCGCGGCTGAAGCAGTACACGGTTCCGGTGTGCTGGCCGTCGTAACCTGCGGACTCTACCTGAGCCGCCGCAGCGCTCGTTTCTTCTCGCCGCAAGTGCGGCTTCAGGCCTGGGCCGTCTGGGACGCCATGACCTTCGCGCTGAACGGCCTGGTGTTTGTGCTGATCGGATTGCAGTTGCCGTACGTAATGGCAGGCATCCACTCCTACAGTGTCAGACAGCTGCTGTTTTACGGCGCCACGTTCAGCGCCCTGCTCATCGTGCTGCGGCTTATGTGGATGTATCCCGGCGCCCACGTTGCGTATTTCATACGCAAGCGGATTCTGCACCAGGACTATACCCTGCCTTCCTCGAAGCAGGTCTTCGTGGTTGGCTGGACCGGCATGCGAGGAGTGGTGGCGCTGGCCGCGGCGATGTCTCTGCCCGAAAAACTCGCCAACGGCGATCCGTTTCCGCAGCGCAATCTGATCATCTTTCTCACCTTCAGCGTCATCCTGGTGACTCTGGTCCTGCAGGGGCTCACCTTGCCGGCACTCATTCGCTGGCTGGGTCTTGCCGGTTTCAGCGGGCCCAACTGCGAAGAGCGTGAGGCGCGCCGCATCATGGCCCAGACTGCGCTGGAGCGCCTGGAGCAGACGCAGCAGCGCGATCGTCCCGAGTTTGCTCCCGTCTACGATGACTTGCGGCAGCATTATCAGCACCGTCTGGCTCTGCTGCAAAACGAAGACAATAACCCGGGGAGTGGAATTCCTGGTCACTACGGGCGCTCGCTCGATCTGACGCTGGAGTTGCTACGCTGCGAGCGTGAGGCTGCGCTGGCGCTGCGTGGGGAAGGCCGCATCAATGATGAAGTGCTGCGCACGCTGGAGCATGAAATGGATTTGCGGGAAAGCGAACTCGCTCTGGCGGCAGAAGCCAGCGCTTAGCGCTTGCGGTTAGCTCCGCTGGCGCCGTCTGCGGAACTGTGCCGGCCGCGCCTTCTTCGGCTTCTTGATCGCCGTCCAGCGCGCCAGCATCTGCGGCGAAGGCGCAAAGGCCATCAGCATGGTGAATCCGCCAATCAACACCAGCATCTCGGACGAGCCGGCCAGGTTGTTCTTGGGGAGGGGAAGATCGGGCACTACGGCGTGCGCCTTGTGCCAGCCGAAAAACATCACTCCCGCGCCGGTGAGAAAGATAGCAATGCGCAACCAAAGCTTCATGGAAACTCCCGCCGACGGAATTGTACGCTCACAGGATGTTGACGGCACGCGCCGCGAGCAACGCGATCACCGATAAGGAAATCAACGACTGTATCATCATCAGGCCTTTAGCCCAGCGTGAGAGCACGGCCGTGTCGGTGGGTGAAAACGCGGTGCTGGTGTTGAACGACAGGAAGAGATAATCGACAAACACGGGCGACCATCCCGGTGCGCATGCTTCGGGGCACATCTTCTGGGGGAAAAGAAACGAACTCTCATAGTCCGGACGCAAGCGCCCCAGAGGTCCCCCGGCATCGAGTTTCCAATACCAGAGCGCGAAGACGATTACGTTGGTCGTCCACAGCAACGCGGCCGACGTCAGCAGAGTGCCGGGTGGGTCCTTGTGATGTGGCAACCCCTCGACCATCAGCCCGAGCGAACCGACCAGGGCAACGGTCAAAGCGCCAAGAGCGATGAACGTCAGGATGCGCGTAACGTTGTGTCGTCCGATGCGATAGCTGAAAGTGATGGGTACGAGCAGGACGAGAATCACGACGAACAGCAACCAGCGAGGTCCGACGGACAGCCGCTGAGGCAAAGCGTAGTGAATCCCCGCGTCGGCACCCATGGCAATGAAGGCTGGCCATATCGGCTCGTAGACTTTTTGGATCTTCTGCGAAACGGTCATGGTGTGCTACGGCACGAGGGTATCACTAACTCGTTTTCGAGGTCCGCAAAATCCGGCGAAAAGAACAACCTTCGCTAATGAGAAAATCACTCTGTGGGGTCTTTTGCGCTGGGCAGTTCCTGGTTCACGGCGACGGCGGTGCAGGTGTTCGTGGTCGTCTTCGTCGCCACACTCATCCGCTCGGCATTCGGCTTTGGAGAGGCGCTGATCGCAGTACCTCTACTGGCTCTGCGGCTGCCTCTTGAAGTCGCGGCGCCGCTCGCGGTCCTCGTCTCGATCACTATCGCGCTGATTGTCGTCGTGCAGGACTGGCGCAAGATTCACGTACGCAGCATGGGATGGCTGATGGCCGCTACCGTGTTCGGCATCCCGCTAGGGCTTTTGCTGCTGACCAGCACGCATCAGCAGCTCACCAAGGCAGTGCTGGCGCTTGTGATCATCGCGTTCTCCACCTATTCGCTTCTCGGCCAGCGGCCGCCTGAGCTCACGAAGGACAGTATGCCGTGGTTAATCGGCTGCGGATTTGTGGCTGGCATCATGGGAGGGGCCTACGGCATGAACGGCCCGCCGCTGGCAATCTACGGCTCGATGCGGCGATGGTCGGCGCAACATTTTCGCGCGACGCTGCAGGGATATTTTCTGCCCGCCAGTATTTTGGGCATGGCCGGCTATTGGCTAAAAGGACTGTGGGTGCCCGCCGTCACGCATTACTATCTCTTCTCGCTGCCCGCGATGCTGCCGGCAATTTGGCTGGGACGCTGGCTGAATCATCGCCTCCACGGCGAGGCCTTTTTGAAATACGTTTATGCCGGATTGTGCGCCGTGGGCTCGATTCTGCTGGTGCAGGCATTCCGACGGTAGTGTTGGAGGCGTCACCGCTGCTTACCGAATGGGCGCACCCGCAGGAACATCACGACTCCCACGGGATGATTGCCGTAAATCTGCGCAAGCCGTCCGCCGTCCTGGTACAGCGTGACCTGCGCGCCTAGCGCGGTTGCGAGGTGCGGAATCAGGTTGAAGTCGCGATCGTACCCGGTGGTGTAGGCCTGCACCCGGCCGATGATGCTCTCGTGAAAATCTGGCGGCTCGAACTGATCCTTTAACAACAACTCGTTGGTACGGTCGACATTTTCAATTCGCGTCCAGATGTAGTTGTTTTCGGCAAAGCGAAGCGTCGACTCCAGCAGGTAGCCGTTCCACACCAACCCTGTCTGCACGACGCGATTTCGTCCCCAGATCAAACTGCTGGCCCAGTTGCCGTGAGCGATCGGCCGGTTGTACATGATGGAGGCGGTCATGCGTTGGATGTTGTCTTCCGGCGAGAGCGCCTCCGGGCTGCTAAGGTACGCGAACGAATATTGCGCGCTCCAGTTCTGCCCGGGCTGGACAGTCAGCCGCGTCGACCAGGAGTTGATGGCGCCGGAGTCGATGTTCCAGCGAAATTCATCCGGCTCGCGCCCGTGAAACCCCGAAGCTTCCAGACGCACCATGGAGTGAGTCAGGCCCAGCGTAACCACGTCGTCGGCAATGTGCGTTGAGTCCTCCAGGTGATGGCCGAGCGGCGCGATAGGATCCTCCGATGCCGACGCGCGGTGCGGATACGCTGTCGGGCCCATCGCCGGGTCGCCCACGGGAGCTGCATAGAACGAGAGCAGCGTGCGCTCGCCGAGATTGAGGTCGTACAGCGCCGCCACCTCCATGAAGAAATCATGCGGATGCTGGCCGTCGACGATCGGCTTGCCGTAGGCGGTCTCGCCTTGCTGGAATAGTTCGGGATAGTAGCGCCCGGTAATCGTCGCCGGTTCCAGGCTCAACATGGTGCGGGCGGTGAAGGTTCCCCACCCGAGTTTTCGCTGTGCCATCGGCATAAACCAGTTGGTGGAGAACACCTTGTCGGCGCCGCGCGGGCCCGACTGCTGCTGCGCGTTGAGGAAGGCCACACCGTGCAGCATCAGCGTCCACGAGCCTTTCATGGTCATGAGCATGGGGACGGGCGTGGAGTTGGGCTCTGCGCTGGTGCCGGAAGTCGTGTGCTGCGTGATCTCTTCGATCAGCGTCGCCGGCTTGGCGCCCATCTGCATCGGCGTCGACAAGCCCGTCATGGGATGCGCGCTCTTCTGATCGTCGCCGCTCTGTTCGCTCGATTGCTGCATCGTGGGCATTCCGGTCATGGATTGCGGCGACTGATCGCCTGCATTGCCCGATGTCGAGGAGCCTTGCTGCGCTGCCGCGCTCAGCACGTACGACGTCGCGAGAAAAAGTATTACGAGGGATTTTTGGGATACAGAAAACATCGCCTCTCCGGTTCCGTCTGGAGATGGGAGTCAACTTGCGGCACGAATGCGCGCCAACTCTGTCGGAGATGGAGACGGAATCAGATGCGAAGAACGGAAGGCGGCGGGGAAGAGAACGTGATCGCAGGCGACGGCCGAACGGAGGCGGCGTACCTGATCAAGGGAGTCCAGTCGGCAGCCGCGAGGGAAACGACCTCAAGTGCGGTTTCGTGAAGCGTGACCTGCAACGCGGCCGGTCCTTGCGGCGTACTGCTGCAGCAGCTGTGCCCCGTCATGCCCCCTCGGTGTTGATGGCACGTGGATGGCGACGCTGCGTTTGCCAAGGGCAGGCAGATCGCCGGCAACAGGATGAGCAACATCAGCACCAGGATTAGCGCCGCGAATTTGCGCGAGAGTCCCATCAGCAGTTTCTATCATGCCACAACGGGGGAAGTAGCAATTAGTAATTGGCAAAAACCCACGGTCTGGGACGAGGCCCTCACGGGCTGAAGCCCGCTTTTGTGAAGCATTGAACGACACGGCTAAAGCTGTGCCCTTCAAGACAAAACCGCCCTTTTCAAGGTAAAGCCGTGCATTTCAAACTGAAGCCGCGCCCTTTCAAACCGTAGGTTTCGCGAAAATCTCCTGTCGAAGAGCGAAAGGCGAATGGCGAAGAGCGTCATTTTGTGACGTACGTCATAGATTGGCCGGTCGCCCGCGAGATATATTGACGCGTTCAACATGCCTGGTCGCGCCGCGCGGATCATGTCGCAGCCGGCCGCGAAAGACTCACGTATGCCGCAGAATTACGTACCGATTTTCATCTTCGCCTTCGTTGCCTTTTTGGTTGCCGCCGGAACCGTGGCCCTGTGCACGCTGATCCGCCCGAAGAACCCCTCCGAAACCAAGCTGATGCCCTACGAGTGCGGCATCACGCCCTTCGACAACGCGCGCGGGCGCTACACCGTGCGTTTCTACATCGTTGCCATCCTCTTCGTTGTCTTCGACGTCGAGACCATCTTCCTGTTTCCCTGGGCGGTGCAGTTCAAGCTGCTCGGCCTGTTTGGGTTGCTGGAGATGATGATCTTCCTCGGCATCCTGATCGTGGGATACATCTGGATATGGAAGAAGGGCGCGCTGGAGTGGGTGTAGGGAAGGCCGCTGTCGGCTGTCCGCTGTCGGCTATCGCCTAAATTAAGACAACCCGACTTGTCGTTCATTTGATCCCCAAACAGCACATGGTGTCATCCTGAGCGTAGCGTCCGCCTTGTCTTTCCGCCGCTGATCTTGCGGCGGGCGGACGCGGAGTGGAAGGACCCCTATTGCAACGATCCTGCCGCGCATAACGGTCCTTCGATTTCGTTCGCCTCACGGCTCACTCCGCTCAGGATGACACCAAGGAAACCGGGACTGTGCTCGGGAGAGCGGCGCTTCAGCGCCGTGTCAAACAGGACCCTCATCAAGCTTGGGCTTTAGAGATTGCTAAGAAACTCCAAAACGGAGGGCTCGTCGGCCTGAAGGCCGCCTCTCCCAAACCAAGACAAAGGACTAAGGCGGCGGCACGGCTGAAGCCGTGCCCTTTCAAAACCGCCGGCACCGAGTTTCTTAGCAGTCTGTGTAGCCGTGCCCTTTCAAGACCTCTGGACATCGGGTTTGCAGCAGCCTGTGAAGCTCCCAAGATGCCCTCGATCCTCAAAACTGCGGCGGCGCGGCCGGCAACGCCTTGGAGCTGATGCCTTCGCACGTGCCGTTGCTCACCGTCACGTTGCCCACCGCATCCAGCTTCACTGTCCAGACGCTGTCATAGTCCGTCGAGGACCATGCCGGCGCCGGCTGGTTGTCGCCGTGATAGCTTGCCAGCAACGCATTGACCGCCGGTTGGATGAATTGGTAAGCCCACGCCACCAGCACGCTCTTGTTAGAGAATTTTCCGCCACTAAAGAAAAAGTCGCTGGTCTGCTGAGCGTTGGCCGCCGGATCGGAGAGTTCGAAGCTGGTGACCAGCTGATACGGCAGGTTGTTGGCGATGGCGTAGGGTACAGCAGTCAAGGCCGGCGCTACCGATGACCAGGTGTGGTCGCCCGAGGAATCGAAGGAGCCCGGGCCAAACTGCGAAGGGTCGATGGAATAGACCTCCTGGGGAGCGATCTTGCCGCGGAGGGCATTGGGAAGATCCAGCGCACGCCACTGTCCCGCACCGACGTAGTTGTTGTCGTTCCAGTAGTCCTTCGGATGCGCGTCGGCATGCCGGATGATGTAGAGGGTTTCGTTGGTATTGACGCCCGCCGGAACCACAGCCCCACCCTGCCCGCCGGTTACGGGGATGGAGAAGTAGGTCGCGCAAGGCGCGCCGGCCGGTGGCGGCGACAGCGCCGGATAGGTGGAGGGCGGGGTTATCTGCGTGTCATAGGTGCTCAGGCCGGCGCTTCCCGACGGCGGGATGGAAATCGCGTAGACAAAATTTGGACTGATATAGCCGGTTGGGAGGCTGAGGTTATAGCCCTCGCTCCGGTTCACGCCGGCCATCATGCCGCTTACTGTCTCCCATGGCGCCGAGAAGACATAGAACCCCGGCACATTTTGCCTCACGAGGCCAGTCACCAGGGCTTCGTTGTCGCCGCCCTTGTCGTTGAAATCCAGTCCCTGGCAATTGCTGCAGAACGCCGCCGGTGAAACCACTCCGCTGGGCACGGACTCCGCCGAATACGATGTGTTGAGAGGATAGCTGTGGCCGGCATACGCGGGGCCGATCGTGGGGTAGGACAGCGTGATCTGGTTCAGCATGGCGAACTGCTGGATCGTCTCCAGCCCGACCATGTCGGGATACTCGTTTCGCGTTTGGAGATGCGTCATCGGCTCGAGCGCGTAAATCTGCGTCACATTCTGATTTCCCAGCACCTGCTGCTGCAGAAACGCCGCCATCAGCAGCGATCGCTGGAGGCCCTGACTGGTGAGGTTGGCGGTCGTGGAATTGATGTCCCCGGGAGCGTGGTGCGCCAAATCCTCACTGGCCACGAAGATCAGATTGACGTTGCTGGAGCTGAGCGGACCAGGAGCCGGCGGCGCTGCGTTGCCGCCGCATCCAGTGAGCAGCGTAAGCGCAAGGCTCAAGCACAGCGGAAATGTAAGCCGAGGCTGCTTCATAACGCGATACGTCCTTTCCCGGCTACAGCGCCGTTCCCACCTGGGAGATCACCGACTGCATCACCGGCGTCAGCTGCACCACCAGCTCTGCGTTGTAGGATTGCGACGCAGTATCGGTCAGCGGATAGCTGCCGTAGATACGCGACGCGCCAATGGCATAGCCGCGCGACTTGTATGCGGGCGAGTTGCCCTCGACCGCCGGATCGACATCGGTGATGAGGATGGAGACGGTGTTGTCGCTGTTGCGGCGAATGTCGATGGTGCGGAACTGTTGCGGGAAGTCGCGCAGTGAACTGGTCTCAACTTCCCAAAAACCCAGCGTAGGATCGCCGTTCGGATCCGGCTGCGGCGTCACCACATTGATATGCCGATGTCCCGACATCCACAGGATGAGATTGGGGTATTGATGCAGCGTGTTCAGCACAGACTCGTCGCTGTATTCCGACCCGGGCCAGATGGGATACGGCGTCGTATCGCTCAAGCTGTATTGCGGCAGGATGGGCACGTGCGCGCAGATCACCATCAGCTGATTGTTGGCCTGTCCCGCGTTCAGCTCGTCCACCAGCCAGGAGTAGCGCTCGTGGTCGAGCGCGCCAACCGCGTAATTAGGCTGGTCCGGCCCCTTCACGGTGTCATCCAGCATGATGAACTTGATCGGTACGTCGGATTTCGGCACCACGCTGTAGCAGGCCATGCCACTGGTCAAGTTGGCATGGGTGAAACCATGACCGACGGGACGGCTGGTGGTGTGAAAGAACTCCGCCATCCAATCATGGGTGGTCGAGGCAGGACTCGACAGGGTATGGCGGTTGGCATCCGCAATGACCGTAGGCGGGGTGTGAAAGTCGGCCTCCGGTCCGGCCCCGACTATGTCTCCGTACGGCGTCGAGCCATCGACCGCGCCCATATAAGCACCCGTGCTCTCGAGGTCGGGCTTGGAGTCGAGCGCGATGTCGAGCATCGTGCCGCCGATGTGGGCGCTGCGGCTCTTCTCGTTTTCAAACTGCGAGCCCATCCAGTACTGGTCGTGATTGCCGATGACCTGGTACCAGGGAATCGCAGGATTGAGGCCGGCGGCGTAAAAGGGCTTCTGGTAATCGATGGTGTCCGCGCCGGCGTGGGCGCCCGAACTCGGGTAGATCACGTTGCCGTCGAAGATACCGATGAACCAGCGCAGTTCGTTGTATTGCGTGTTATTGCAGTCGTCCCCCAGCGACACGCCGAAGTCGAACGGCGTCATCTCGTGCAACGCATTGATGGTCTGGATGGCGGCGTCGAGAACATGTGTCGTCGACAGAATGATCGGCGAGTAGGCCGATGACCTTCCCGAACCGAAGCCGGCGGCAATTCCCTCATAGTTGGCCTGCGCCGGCGATTCCTTGTCGGCAATGTGAATGTCGGACATGGAAAAGTAGTGGAGCAGCCGCGCCACGTTGCGAGCGCCGCCGTAGGCCGGCACAAGATCCTTGCGCGGCGGGCCTGGGGCCAGCGGTCCGCCGTAAGTCCACCGGCTGTAGCCGTAGGTGGCATAGTCAGCCACATCGTCTGGACTGATGTGCACCGCGCTCGCCGGTACGGCAACGGGCAGAACCTGCTGCTGTGCCGTGGTGTAAACCTGTTTCGCGATGGGCCAGCGGACGACCTGCGGCGCGGCCGGTGTGCCTCCACAGCCGGCCAGTTCCAAAACGCCGATCCCGGCGCCGATGGTCTGCAACGCGCCAACTCCAACGCCCACGGTTTTGATGAAATCTCTTCGACTCAGTCCCGCCTTGCCGCTCTCCTTAGCCACAAAAACTCCTTCAACGCGGAGGATGACCTGCAGTGGTTCCATCGGCTAAAGGAGAGAGGAGCTTCAGGCGGATGACCGCGCGATAGAAGGATCAAAACATCGCGCTCCCTAACGTCACACTAATGTTGCACTTCCAGCCGCCGATGTGACCGGCATCACACATCCTCGTGACTCGCGTACAAGCTTCCCTGCCTATCCGCTGCTAAAACTGGAACTTCCGATGGGGTGCAGTTCCTACGAAACGAAGAAATGACAATGCCTGAGGAAACGAAAGAGCCCAACCTGGCCTCGGTTGAAAACTCCGCCCCGGCGAGCGTTACAGCAGCGGCGTCCGCCCCAGAGACGAAAGCTTCGCCCGAAAAGCCTGCTGCCTCGGCAGACGCAGCGCAAGGCGTTCCGACGGTTCCAGCTCCTTTGACCGGCGAGCAACCGGCCGCGGCCGCCCCCAAACCTGTTGTTCCCGCGGCCGCTAAACCCGCCGCCCCCGCTGCTGCAAAACCTGCCGCTGCCGTTCCGCCAAAGCCCCCCGCTCCCAAGCCGGAGCCGTGGGATTCGGAGCTGGTCCGCAGCCTGAAGGCGCAATACGGATCGGGCATTGCCGAAGCCAGCACTTACGCCGGGCAAAATTACCTGGTCGTTGACAGCTCCATCGTGTACGAGATTCTGCGACGCACGCAGGACGAGCTCTTCGACTACTGCGTGGACATCACCGCAGTTCACTATCCCAAACGCGACGTCCAGTTCGATGTCGTTTACGTCCTGTATTCGTTCCACAGCAACGAACGCCTGCGCATCAAGACGCGGCTCAAGGACGGCGAGCATCTGCGCTCGGCAGTCGCGATCTGGCCGACGGCCAACTGGCTGGAGCGCGAAGTCTTCGACATGTTCGGCATCGAGTTCGACGGACACCCGGAGCTCAAGCGCATCCTGATGCCCGAGAACTGGAAGGGCCATCCGCTGCGCAAGGACTACGGCATCCTGCAGCAGGACACCGAATGGGTGAAGAACAACATCGGCATCGAGAGCGCCCAATGAAGAACCTGATCGAATCCGACTATCGTCACGCGCAAAAGGGGGAGAGCGGGCCGGGCGTCGTCGATTACCTCGACCTCGATACCAAAGACGAGACTTTTCTTGACGCCACCGAACTCGTGCTCAACATGGGGCCGCAGCATCCCTCGACGCACGGCGTGCTGCGCGTGATCCTCAAGCTCGACGGCGAAAAGGTTCTGGGCACCGAGTGCGTTATCGGCTACCTGCATCGCGGCGTCGAAAAGATTGCCGAGAATCGCACCTACGCGATGTTCAATCCCTACGTCGACCGCATGGATTACGTCGCTGCGGTGTCGAACGGGCTGGGCTACTGCGAGACGGTCGAGAAGCTGATCCACGCCGAGGTCCCGGCGCGCGCGCAGTATATTCGCGTGATCCTGACGGAACTGTGCCGCATCGCCAGCCACCAGGTTTGGCTGGGCACGCACGCGCTCGACATCGGAGCACTGACCCCGCTGTTCTATTGCTTCCGCGATCGCGAAGCCATTCTCGGCATCTTCGAAAAATATTGCGGCGCACGCCTGACCACGCACGCGTTTCGCATCGGCGGCTGCATCTACGAGGCCTACGAGGGCTTCGAGAAAGACTGCATCGAGTTCTGCGACAAGTTTCTTCCCAAGCTCGACGAATACGAAGAGCTGCTGACCACGAATCGCATCTGGGTGAAGCGCACCAAGGGTGTCGGCATATTGAAGCCGGAAGATTGCATCGCGCTGGGCGTCACCGGGCCAGTTCTCCGGGCCAGCGGAGTGAAGTGGGACCTGCGCAAGGCGCAACCCTACGAAGCCTATAAGAATTTCGACTTCGACATCCCGACCGGGCTGAATGGTGACACCTACGACCGATACCTGGTTCGCATCGAGGAGATGCGCCAGTCGGTCCGCATTCTTCGCCAGGCAGTCGAGGGACTGCCGCAGGGACCAAT
This sequence comes from uncultured Acidobacteriaceae bacterium, assembly GCA_963834135.1. Lineage (GTDB taxonomy): Bacteria > Acidobacteriota > Terriglobia > Terriglobales > Acidobacteriaceae > Bog-257. The sequence goes on from CAWIAN010000005.1 coordinate 410,920, forward strand.
CATGGCGAAGGTGCCGAAGATACTCAAGCCGCCTGCCGGCGAGGTCTATCACTCGATCGAAGCGCCAAAGGGCGAGCTGGGCTATTTCATCGTCAGCGACGGATCAACGCAGCCCTATCGCGTGCGCGTCCGTCCGCCGTCGTATGTGAATTTGCAAGCCCTGGACAAGATGGTGCGCGGCCTGCTGGTGGCCGATGTGGTCGCCGTCATCGGCACCCTCGACATCGTGCTGGGCGAGGTGGACCGGTGAAAGCAGTTGTCAGTGGCCGGTTGTCAGCAAATGCGGGCCGGCGAAGAGACTGGGTAGAGCGAACCTTCAGGTTCGCGTCCGCCCAGGAAAGATCGCGGGTAGAGCTGGCCTTCAGGCCAGCGTCGCGTGACGAACTCTAGATGGGGGCTTTAGCCCCGGGTGAAGTTACGTCGGCTGAAGTCGACTCGGATTTTGTGGAGGACGGCGGCGCCAGCCTGAAGGCTGGCTCTACCGATCAAGCCAAAGCAATGTTGGATGCAATCAAGGCGTACCTCAATACGAGCTCTACACCCGGCGAGGCCGGCAGCATGTTCTGGGCGACCGTCTACATCCTGATCATCACCATCGGCATTTCGCTGGCGGTGATCGCGATGAACTGGCTGGAGCGCAAAATCCTCGCGCACATGCAGATTCGCCTCGGTCCCATGCGCGTGGGTCCGCACGGACTGCTTCAGCCCTTCGCCGACGCGCTGAAGCTGCTCATCAAGGAAGACATCATCCCGCACGATGCCGACAAGCTGGTCTTCTGGAGCGCGCCGGTCGTGGTGACCATGACGGCTTTCACCACGTTCCTGGTCGTGCCCTTCGGACGCACGCACGCCGTAACCGACATGAACATCGGCATCCTGTTCATGCTCGGGGTTTCGTCGCTGGGCGTGCTGGGCATCATCATGGCGGGCTGGTCGTCGAACTCGCATTATCCGCTGATGGGCTCGCTGCGCTCGAGCGCTCAGATGGTTTCCTACGAAATCGCGATGGGCCTGGCCATTGTCTGCGCTGTGATGATGACCAGCCTGCAGACCGGTACCGGCACGCTGAGCATGATCGGCATCGTCGAAGCGCAGGCGGCGCAGCACACCTGGTTCATCTTCAAGTTCTTTCCCCTGGGCTTCATTGCCTTCATGGTCTTCGCCATCGCGATGGTCGCCGAAACCAATCGCGCCCCCTTTGACTTGCCCGAAGCCGAGTCCGAATTAGTTGCCGGTTTCCACACCGAGTACAGCGGGTTCCGCTGGTCGCTCTTCTTCCTCGCGGAATACGCGGCCATGCTGGCGGTCTCGTCGATCGCCGTTACGCTGTGGCTCGGCGGATGGATGCGGCCCTTCCCGAACTGGCTGGGTGGCACAGCGTGGGACATGGCGTTCTCCCTGGTTCCAGCTTTGACGTTACTTGGGCTGGCCGGCTTGTGTCTGCTCGGCGCCGCGCGCATGCCGAAACTCCCGCAGATGAAGATCCAGACCACTGGCTTGGCGATCTTCGGATTGCTGCTCGGCTTCATCGGACTGGTGCTGTTTGCTCCCGGAGTGCGCGAGCGGGTGCAGGACATCTTCTGGTTCGTCGCCAAGGTCGCGTTCTTTATGTACCTGTACATCTGGTATCGCGGAACGTTTCCGCGCTACCGCTTCGACCAGCTCATGAAAGTCGGCTGGAAGGTTCTGCTGCCGGTTGGCCTGGGGGTTCTGATTGCCACGGCGCTGGCCGGGTTGCTGCCGCAAATGGAGTCCGTCATTGTGGGGGTGCTGCGATGAGCCAGGCACGAGTAGATCAGGCCAGACCGCGTGTTGCGTGTAGTAGCGCCGTGACAGCAGCCGGAGAGATCGGTAGAGCGAACCTTCAGGTTCGCGTTACGCATCTCCCGAGCAAAATCAAGGGGCTTCATCCCCGACAGGTGCCGCCGACTGAAGTCGGCTCAGATCGAACCCTGCGAGGAGACGCGAACCTGAAGGTTCGCTCTACCTGGAGCGTGTCGCTATGAGTCTGCCGCCACTGCTTCGCAAAATCCTGCTGGTTGATCTGGTGAAGGGCCTGAAGGTCACCTTCAACTACCAGGCCCCGAGCGAGGCCGTCACCGAACAATATCCGCTGGAGCGTCCTGTCATTACCGAGCGTTTTCGCGGGCAGCCGCGGCTCCGCATGGACGAAGGAACCGGTCACTCGAAGTGCATCGTCTGCAACCTGTGCGCGCTGGCCTGCCCCGAGCAGCTGATCGTCATCAAGGGAGATCGCGATCCCGTGACCAAGCGCAAGTTCCCGGTGACCTGGACCTACGACTTGAGCCGCTGCATGTTCTGCGGCCTGTGCGCCGAAGCCTGCTCGACCGACGCGCTGGAGCTGACGCCCGATTACGAGATGGCGCTCTACACGCGCGAAGGCATGGTGCTGGACCAGAAAGCGCTGGAAGAGGGACAGAAGCCGGTGAGGTACGAGAAGTGACACCGATTGCCACAACATTTTTCTTCTACTTTCTCGCGGTGATGGCGATTGTCTCGGCGATCGCGGTCATCACCCGGCGTAATCCCGTGCACGCGGCGCTGTCGCTGATCGTGACCTTGCTGTCGCTGGCCGGCTTCTACCTGATGCTGTACGCCCCGTTTGTGGCCGGCGTGCAGATCGTGCTTTACGCCGGCGGAATCATGGTGCTGTTCCTGTTCGTGATCATGCTGATCAACCTGGAACAGAACATCCGCGAGTATCAGTTCAACAAGCAATGGATAGTGGGGACGATCGCAGCGCTGGCTCTCGGAAGCCTGCTGGCATTTGTGTTGCGCACCGGCCGAGGCGGATTTCCGGCGGCGTTCCTGCAAAGCTATCGCGGACTCGAGGGAGACAACACACAGCAGATCGGCCTCATGCTGTACGGCAATTACATGTTCCCGTTCGAGATTGCTTCGCTGCTGCTGCTGGTAGCCATTGTCGGCGCCGTGGTTATGGCGAAAAAGAGGATCTGACCGGTAGAGCGAGCCTTCAGGCTCGCGGTTGGAGCCGAAATACGAATTGAGGGGCTTCAGCCCCGAGTGCCGCCGGATGAAGCCGGCTCATGGAGAAACGAGAGGCGGAGACGCCAGCCTGAAGGCTGGCTCTACCGAACGGAAACCGATTTATGGAACAGATCACGACATTGCACTATCTGGTTGTTGCGGCGTCGCTGTTCATCATTGGCACCATCGGCGTGCTGACCCGGCGCAACGTGATCATCATCCTGATGTCGATCGAGCTGATCCTGAACGCCGTGAACCTGAACCTGGTGGCGTTCTCGCGGCTCTACGGATTACATGGGCAAGTGTTCTCGATTTTCGTCATCACCGATGCGGCAGCCGAAGCCGCCATCGGACTGGGCATCATCATCGCCTTCTTCCGCAACAAGGAGACGGTGAATGTGGACGAGGTGGATTTGTTGAAGTGGTAGAGCGGGGCTTTAGCGCCGCTTATGGATCGGTAGAGCAAGCCTTCAGGCTCGCGTTCAGCCGACCAAAAAAACAATCGGGGCTTTAGCCCCGGAAGAAGTACCCCCGGCTGAAGCCGGGCCGAAATTGTAACAATGCGCAGACGCGAGCCTAAAGGCTCGCTCTACCCGAGCTAATAATGTTTTTCTTAAATCACATCTGGTTGATTCCCTTGTTTCCCGTCTTCGGCGCGGCTTGCATGTTCTTCTTCGGACGCAAGCTGTCGAAGTCGGCGGTGAACGGTGTCTGCGTTGGTGTCATTGTGCTGGCGTTCGCGTGGGCGTGTCTCGCGGTGTGGCAGTACACCGGATACTCGGCCGCCAGCCCGGGCAAGCCCTTCGAGACGATTCTGTTTACCTGGCTCGGCACTGGCAGTAATTCTCTCGCCTATCCCATGCACGGCGGCGCGGCGCAGTTCAATGCTGATGCCGGCTTCCTGCTCGACCCGCTCTCTTCGATCTGGCTGCTGTTCGTCACGGGCGTAGGCATGCTCATCCACATTTACTCGATGGGCTATATGGCGCACGAGGGCGGCTACTACCGCTTCTTCGGCTACCTGAACCTGTTCATGTTCTCCATGCTGACGCTTATCCTGGGGAACAACTATGCCGTGATGTTCGTCGGCTGGGAGGGCGTGGGCCTGTGCTCGTACTTGCTGATCGGCTTTTACTTCCAGCGCCATTCGGCGTCAACTGCCGCCAACAAAGCGTTCATCACCAACCGCGTCGGTGACGCCGGATTCCTGCTGGGCTTGCTGACCATTGCCTGGTACTTCGGCTCGGTGCAGTTCACCGCGATTAATCATCTTGCCCGGAGCGGTAAATTCGCCACCGGTGATCCGGTCATTACCTTCGCCTGCCTCTGCCTGTTTGTCGGCGCCTGCGGCAAGTCAGCGCAATTTCCGCTGTATGTCTGGCTGCCAGACGCGATGGAAGGTCCGACGCCTGTCTCTGCCCTGATCCACGCGGCGACGATGGTCACAGCCGGCGTCTACATGGTGGCGCGGTCGAACGCCTTGTTCGTACTGGCGCCGACGGCAATGAAGACGGTCGCCATCATTGGCGCGCTAACCGCGATCTTTGCCGCAACCATCGCGCTGGTGCAAAACGATATCAAACGGGTGCTGGCGTACTCCACGGTTTCGCAGTTGGGCTACATGTTCCTGGCGCTCGGCGTGGGAGCATTCGCCGCCGGCGTCTTCCACGTCTTCACTCACGCGTTCTTTAAGGCGCTGCTCTTCCTTGGCGCCGGCTCGGTCATTCACGCCATGGGCGGCGAGCAGGAGATGCAGCACATGGGCGCGCTGGCAGGGAAGATCAAGACCACCTTCGGCACCATGCTGATCGCGACGCTGGCCATCTCCGGCATTCCGGGCTTCGCCGGCTTCTTCTCGAAGGATGCGATCTTGTGGGAGACGTGGTCGCGCGAGGGCGGCGCCTATCGCTACCTCTGGTACATCGCCTTTCTGACGGCGCTGATGACCTCGTTCTACATGTTCCGGCTGATCTACCTGACCTTCTTCGGCAAGCCGCGCATGAGCCACGAAGTCGAGCACCACATTCACGAATCGCCCAAGACGATGACCGTGCCTCTGGTGATTCTCGCGATCTGTTCGCTGGGCGCCGGCTATTTGGGATTGCCGCATAGCCTCGGCGGATCCGATCGCTTCGGAAAGTTCCTGGAGCCGGTCTTTGCAAAGGAAGCGGTTGTGCTGGAGCACGAAGGCGCAACGGCGCAGGTTGCTGCCGGTGAACAGCAAGTGGAGCACACCAGTCCGCTGGAATATGTGCTGATGTCAGCTTCCGTGGGCGCGGCGATTCTGGGCTGGTTCCTGGCGCAGCGCGCGTACAAGAAAGCCGACAAGGGTTACCAGGAGCCGATCAAAGAAGTGGCTCCCGCGTTCTATCAGACGCTCTTTCACAAGTGGTACATCGATGAGATCTACGACTGGGTCTTCACCGGCCGCAAAAAAGTTGGCGATGTTCGGCTGGGAGTTATGGGACTCGGCGAGGGCTTGTGGAAGTTCGATGCCGACGTGATCGACGGCACCGTGAACGGCGCGGGCTGGATCACGCGCATGAGTGGCACGGTGTCGAGCTTGTGGGACAAGTGGATCATCGACGGACTGTTCGTCAACGGCGTCGCCATCGTGACCAGAATCACCTCTTACCCTGTAAGACTCCTACAGTGGGGGATGGTGCAGTGGTACGCGCTGGTCATGGTCGCCGGGTTGGTGGGATTCGTTTTTTATTACGTCGTGAAGTGGTGAAGGACAGTTGTCAGTTGCCGGTTGCCAGTCAGGTCCGATGTGAACGGCCGGTAGAGCGAGCCTTCAGGTTGGCGCAAGGCGGAAGGAATTGGTAGAGCGAACCTTCAGGTTGGCGTGAAGCAAGGAAGCCGGTAGAGCGAACCTTCAGGGTCTCGTGGGAAGAAAGATCAGGTAGAGCGAACCTTCAGGTTCGCGTCGAAGAAGTCTAAAAAAGGTCCCGGGGCTTTAGCCTCAAGTGAATCATGACGACATACTTCATTACGATATGCGCGCACATGCAGCAGAACCTTTTCCAGCGTGATGAGGTAGCGCAACTCATGGTGGCCACATTTTTCAAGTATCGAGATGCTGCAGAATTCGAACTGCACGAATATGTCGTGATGCCGAATCACATTCACTTGCTGATTTCCTTCGATGAACACCAGCAGCTGAGCCGAGTAATTCAACTAATCAAGGGTGGCTTTTCCCATTCGTTGCGCGAAAAAGGATTTGCTCTTCGGGCCGTTTGGGAACAGCGATATCACGACCGCCGGGTGCGTGATGCGAATGAGTTTGCTGAGTTCGCCCACTACATCCGCCAGAATCCGGTGCGGAAGGGTTTGGCAGGGCAAGCTGGTGATTATCCGTACTCATCGGCGAGTGTCTCGGGGCTAAAGCCCCTCAAGAAAGACAAAGAAGTCGTAGACGCCACCCTGAAGGGTGGCTCTACCAGTTCTGGTGTTGAGGACGTGACCCTGAAGGGTGGCTCTACCAGTTCTGGTGTTGAGGACGTGACCCTGAAGGGTGGCTCTACCAGTTCTGGTGTTGAGGACGTGACCCTGAAGGGTGGCTCGACCAGTTCTGGTGTTGAGGACGTGACCCTGAAGGGTGGCTCTACCAGTTCTGGTGTTGAGGACGCCACCTTGAAGGGTGGCTCTACCCGGCATTGCGATGAGGACGCGAGCCTGAAGGTTCGCTCTACCGATTTTTGTGGCGGTGACGCGAACCTGAAGGTTCGCTGTACCAGTACTTGCGAGACCGACGCAGGCGTTACGGCTCGCCTAAGTCTGAAAGCGATACAAAATGTATAGCCATATCTTAAGCATCGTCTTATTCACGCCGCTGGTGGGAGCTGCGCTCCTGCTGCTGGTGCCCAAGGAAAACAAGGACGCGATCCGCTGGATCGCCAACATCTTCGCGTTCCTGGGGTTCGCCGTTTCCTTACCGCTGGTTCCGTGGTTCTGGCAATTGAAGGACCGTGCCGGCTTTCAGTTCGTCGAAGGCGCTCCCAACAACTGGATCCCGAACATCGGCGCCGGCTACGTCATGGGCATCGACGGCATTTCGTTCCTGCTGATCATGCTGACCACGCTACTCGGGGCGATCTCGATTCTGTCGTCGTGGAACGCCATCCAGGAGCGCGTAAAGGAATACTACATCTGGTTCCTGGTGCTGCAGACCGGCATGCTCGGCGTCTTCATGGCCAACGACATGTTCCTCTTCTTCGTTTTCTGGGAGGCCATGCTGGTGCCGATGTATCTGCTGATCGGCATCTGGGGCGGCCCGCGCAAGCTCTACGCGGCGATCAAGTTTTTCCTGTACACCCTGTTCGGCTCGGTGCTGATGCTGCTGGGCATCCTGTTCCTGTATTTCCATCACCACACGCTGACCGGCGTGTACACGTTCTATCTGCCCGACCTCTACGCGACCGCGCCGAAGATCGGCGGCCACGCAGCGATCTGGCTGTTCTTCGCTTTCTTCCTTGGCTTCGCGATCAAGGTGCCCATGTTCCCGTTCCACACCTGGCTGCCGGACGCGCACGTCGAGGCGCCCACCGCGGGCTCGGTCATTCTGGCCGGCGTTCTGCTGAAGATGGGATCGTACGGCATGATTCGCTTCTCGCTGCCGTTCTTCCCGGCGGTTGCGATGACGCCCTGGGTCCGGCAATTGATGATCACGCTTTCATTGATCGGCATCATCTACGGCGCGCTGGTCTCGCTGATGCAGAAGGACATGAAGAAGCTGGTGGCGTACTCCTCGGTGAGCCACCTTGGCTTCTGCACTCTCGGCATTTTCGCGCTAAGTCCGCTAGGTCTGAGCGGGTCGGTGCTGCAGCAGATCAACCACGGCATCTCGACCGGCGCACTGTTCTTGATCGTTGGCATTCTGTATGAGCGGCGGCATACGCGTGAGATCGCGGAGTACGGCGGCGTCTCGAATGTCATGCCGGTTTACGCGACCATCACCCTGATCATGTTCATGTCGTCGATGGGCCTGCCGCTGCTGAATGGCTTCGTCGGCGAGTTCACGATCCTGCAAGGCACGTTCATGGAGAACAAAGTCTGGGCCGCGTGGGCGGTGCCGGGAGTGATTCTTGCTGCGGCCTATCTGCTCTGGCTCTATCAGCGCGTGTTCTTCGGCAAGGTAGAGAATCCCAAGAACGAGAAGTTGCTCGATCTCTCGGGACGCGAGCTGGCCACGCTGGTTCCGCTGGTGATCATCGCCTTCTGGATCGGCCTGTATCCCAAGCCGTTCTTCCAGATTCTGTCCACGCCGGTGAACAACCTGGTGGCAACGGTTCGGCCGGATTATCCCGGGCTGAACGCGAATAAGCCGGTGCTGGCGACACAGCCGACCAATCCCAACGGGGTGTCATCCCGAGCGACGACGTGCCTTTCGTCGCCGCAGTCGAGGGACCCCTATTGCAATCCGGATGTAGCGGTCCTTCGACTCCGCGTCCGCCCGGCGCCAAAAGCCGCGCCGGAAAATGCAGGCGGACGCTCCGCTCAGGATGACAAACATTTAGTCCGGAAAGTCGCCTCCGTTCGGGATGTCAAACCCGTTGTCGGGCCGGCATCCATAAACAAGACGGCGAACGACGAATAGCGAATGGCGAGGTTGCCTTGTGACACAATTCTTTTCGGCTTCGGATTATCTGCTGGCTTTGCCCATGCTTCTGCTGACGCTGTTCGCGCTCGGCATCCTACTGATCGACTTGTTTCTCCCGAAGCAATGGAAGCACGCCAACGCCTACATCGCGTTGACCGGCATTGCCTTTTCCGCGGCAGCCGTGGGCAAGCTGCAATGGGCCTATCATGTGGCGCAGCGTCAGGGTCTGGCATTCACCGATACCGGCTTCATGGGAACGCTGCTGGTCGATCCCTTCGCCATCTACTTCTCGTATCTGTTCCTGGCCGGCACCGCGGTCGCGGTGCTCATCTCGATTCGTTATCTCGAAATCGAGCAGGAGAACCACGGCGAGTTTTACGCGCTGATGCTGTTCGCCGTCATCGGCATGATGTGCATGGCCTCTGGCTACGACCTCGTGCTGCTGTTCATCGGCCTGGAACTGATGGCCATCTCGACCTACGTGCTTGTCGGCTTCCTGCGTCGCGACAAGCGCTCGAACGAGGCCGCACTGAAGTATCTGCTGCTGGGTGCATTCTCCTCCGGCATCTTCGCCTACGGCCTGTCGCTCTTTTACGGCCTGACGGGCAGCACCAACCTGGGCAAAATCGCGGAAGGCCTGCAGCAGGTTCTCGCGACGCGGCCCAACGATACCATCGTCATCTTTGCATTGTTGACGACGACCACCGGATTGCTCTTCAAGATCGCCGCCGTACCCTTCCATCAATGGGCGCCCGACGCCTACGAAGGCGCGCCCACCAGCGTCACCGGCTTCATGTCGGTCGCGGTAAAGGCCGCGGGATGGGCGATGCTGCTGCGCATCTTCCTCTTCGCGCTGTATCCGCTGCGCTCGATGTATGTGCCGCTGCTGGTCTTCGTCTCCATCGCGACCATGACGGGCGGCAACCTCGCGGCCATCACGCAAACCAACCTGAAGCGGCTGCTGGCGTATTCGTCCATCGCGCACGTCGGCTACATGCTGCTTGGCCTGGTCGCCAGCGATGGCACCAACAACTCCACCGGCATCATGGCGATCCTGTTTTATCTGCTGGTCTATACCTTCATGAACCTCGGCGCGTTCGCCGTGATTACTTCGCTGCGCCGCCGCAACATCATCGGCGATGAGATCGACGACATTGCCGGCCTCTACTTCAAAGCCCCGACCGAAGCGATCCTGATGCTGCTGTTTCTGCTGTCGCTGGCGGGTATTCCGCCGCTGGCCGGCTTCTGGGGCAAATACTTCATCTTCCTCAGCCTCATTCAGACGGGGCACTACACGCTGGCCGCAGTCGCGGTGCTGTACGCGGTCATCGGCCTCTATTACTACATGCGCATCGCCAATGCCATGCTGATGCGTCAGCCGGTGGAAGCCGAACCCGTCCGCCTGCGTCCGGCGATGACCCTGGCTCTCGCGATCACCGCGCTGGGGACGGTCGGCATCGGGTTGTTCCCGAACTTTTTTATCAATGCGGTGAACTGGTCGCTGGGCCTGACGCAAGGCGCGCAGGGAATGGCGTCGCTGTTGCGGTGAGGAAGAGCTGTTGGGCCGTGACGGATCGCAGACAAATCACGGTTTACAAAACAATCGCGGCCTGGAGAGCGAGCCACCCAAGCTCGCAGGGCGCAATTTGTTGAGCCGTGGGCGTAAGCCCGCGGTTCCGTGCTCTTCTGTTGATCTGCCTTCGTCGAAGCCGCCGGACCAGACGCTTCGCCAGCATCTGCAAGGCGGTTTGATTTGAGGCGGGTGTTTTCCCGTTTCGGAACCGCACCATGAAATACCTGGCTTGTCCTTGACTTCCGCCCACATCGATTTCGTAAACTTGTAACTGGAGGAAGGTCTGGCTTCGTGCCAGGCCTGTCCTCCGTTTTTCTTTGCGCGATTCCACGCCTCGCGGCAAGCGCTTGTCGTTACGCGATGGAATCCGGCCCGCACGGTGAGCGCTCACCGGCGACGGGCTTGCGGCAAGCGCATTGCCGGGCGAAGAAAACAGGCTGGCCCAGTGCCCGCGCCTGCGAGATCTTTGACAACCGAAATTTATCGGTCGCTGCCGGACAATGTTCCGGGGTATTGGAGGATCCCGCATCGCGAACGGGATACCCCAGAACATTGCTTGTATAATCGTGAGTTTGCACAGTACCTCTCAGGAGCTTTAGTTGCAGCAGGCAGAGATTGGCATCATTGGCGGCAGCGGTTTGTACACCATGCCGGGTTTCAGCGACGTTCAACAGGTTTCGCTAGAGACGCCCTTCGGCTCGCCGTCCGACCCTTATATGCTGGGCACGCTCGAGGGCCGCAAGGTCGCCTTCTTGTCGCGCCACGGCAACGGACATCGCTTCTCGCCCACCGAGATCAACTACCGCGCCAACATTCACGGCATGAAGCAGCTCGGCGTCGAGCGCATTCTCTCGCTCTCGGCCGTGGGCTCGCTCAAGGAAGAGCATCATCCGCTGGACTTCGTCATCCCGGACCAGTTCATCGATCGCACGCGCCATCGCGTCGATACGTTTTTCAGTGACGGGATCGTGGCGCATGTCAGTCTCGCCCATCCCGTCTGCGGCGATCTCGGCAAAGTTGCTTTCGAAGCCTGCGGCAAAGCCGGCGTCAATGCGAAGTCGGGCGGCAGCTACCTGAACATGGAAGGCCCTCAGTTCTCGACTAAAGCCGAATCGAATCTCTATCGCAGCTGGGGACTCGACGTGATCGGCATGACCAACCTGACCGAGGCGCGCTTGGCGCGCGAAGCCGAGATTTGCTACGCGACTGTCGCCATGGTCACTGACTACGACTGCTGGCACGAGGAGCATGACGCCGTGACGGTCGAGCAGATCATCGGCGTGCTGATGAAGAATGCCGAGAACGCTACCAGCGTGGTTCGTGAGGCGGTGAAGGCCATGCCCAAAACGCGCGACTGCAAATGCGGGTCAGCGCTGAAGAACGCCATCATCACCCAGAAGAGCGCTGTACCTGCGGCGGCGCTGCAGCGGTTGCATTTGCTGGTCGGCAAATATTTTGATTCCGAAAAGAAAGCGGGAGCCTAGCCCTTGTCCATTCTCGTAGTTGGTTCGGTCGCATTCGACACTCTGAAAACTCCATACGGCGAACGCCAGAAGATTCTTGGCGGCGCGGCCACGTATTTCTCGCTCTCCGCCAGTTACTTCACCGACGTGCGCGTGGTTGCCGTTGTGGGCGAGGACTTCACGGCCGAGAACGAAGACGTGATGAAGAAGCGCGGGGTCGACACGCGCGGCATCCAGCACGCGAAAGGGAAGACTTTCCATTGGACCGGCGAGTACGGCGAGAATGTCAACGAGGCCAAGACGCTCAACACGGAGTTGAACGTATTCGAGACGTTTCAGCCGTCGATTCCCGGCGAGTACAACAACTCTGACTTTCTCTTTCTCGCCAACATCGATCCCGTCCTGCAGAAGCGGGTGCGCGACAATATGCAGAAGGTGAAGCTGGTAGGCGGCGACACCATGAACTACTGGATCAGTGGGCATCGCGCGAACCTGGACAAGACACTGAAGGGTGTCGACATCCTGCTGATCAACGACGGGGAAGCCAAGATGCTGGCCGATGACCACAGCCTGCCGCGCGCGGCTCGCAAGGTGATGGAGATGGGTCCGCGCGCCCTGGTCATCAAGCATGGTGAGTACGGCGCGACCATTTTCTTCCGCGACCACGAGTTCGGTGCCGGCGATCATCCCTTTCGCGCTCCGGCCATGCCGATCGACGAAGTGCGCGATCCTACCGGCGCGGGCGACAGCTTTGCCGGAGGCTTCATGGGCTACGTCGCCTCGCAAGGCGAGATCAACCGCCGCGTGCTCCGTCACGCCATGTTCTACGGTAGCGTCATGGGCTCGTTCGCGGTGGAACGCTTCGGCACCGAACGACTGCAGTCGTTGACTCGCGAGGAGATCGACGGCCGCTTCAACACCTTCCGCGAACTGACGCACCTGGACTGAGAGGCAACCGTCGTCTGTGAAGCGCGCCGACCGTGCTGCTCTGGAGAATCGTTACACGCAGCAGCGCAGCGAGGCGCGCTTTACGATGGTGCTCGCCGCGGTGTCGATTGCAGCGCTGCTGTACTACTACGCCAAGCAGCAGTTGCTGCTTTACGGCGACGCCGTCGCCCATCTCAACATCGCCCGCCGCGTTGTCGACAATCGACATCCCATCGAATCCTACGGTCAGTTGGGAACCGTGTGGCTTCCGCTGCAGCACATCGCCATGCTGCCGTTTGTGTGGGTCAACACGCTTTGGCAAAGCGGCATAGCCGGCGCCATTCCTGGCATGCTGGCGTTTGTTCTGGGAACACTGGGAATTTACCGGTTGGTCAGCGCCCGCGCCGGACAACTCGCGGCCTATCTCGCGGCCGCGATTTATGCGCTGAATCCGAATCTGCTCTACCTGCAGAGCACGGCGATGAATGAGCCGATCTTCCTGGCGTTCTTCATCTGGTCGCTTGTGTATCTCGACGAGTTTCTCCGTGCAACGTACCCGCCGCCGGCAGATTCGCTGGTGCAGCCGGCACAGCTCAGTCCGCGACGCTCGCTCGAGTATTGCGGCATCTGTATGTACGGAGGCGCCCTCACCCGCTATGACGGCTGGTTCTCGGCCGCGATCTTCGGCTGCATTCTGGCGTGGCTCTTCGTCGTCTGGTATCGCGGCGTCGACGACCTGCGACTGCGGCGCGCAGTGACGAAATCGTTTGTCGAGGTGCTGCTGCTCAACGCGCTGGTTCCGGTGTACTGGCTGGTGTACACCTGGGCCGTCTCAGGCAATGCGCTTGACTTCATCAACGGTCCGTACTCCGCCAAGGCGATCGCGCTGCGCAGCACGGCAAAAGGCGCGCCGCCGTATCCTGGCCAGCAGCATGTGTTCACGGCTGGAAGTTATTTTCTGAAGTCAGCCCAGCTCAACATGGGATCGCCGCTTTGGGGACGCGCACTATTACTGCTCGTTCTAATAGGCACGGCGACAGCGGTCTGGCGCTTCCGCCGCTACGGCATCCTACTGCTGCTCTGGCTGCCGCTGGCATTCTACTCGTTGTCCATCGCTTATGGCAGCGTGCCGATCTACATTCCGGTATGGTGGCCGTTCTCGTATTACAACGTTCGCTACGGGCTGGAACTGCTGCCCGTCTTCGCCGTCTTCCCGCTTATCGCTGTGACGCAGTTCACCCAGCACATGCGCAGTTCTCTGCGGACAGCAGTGGCGTGCGGGTTGATGGTCATCGTCGCGGCCAGCTACATCTCGGCGTATGCCGAGTTGCCGATCACCCTGCGCGAAGCACAGACGAATTCGCGTGATCGCAACTCGCTGGAGCAGGGCTTGGCGCAGACGCTGATCCAGCTTCCGCCGAATTCCACTCTGCTGATGTACGAAGCCGAGCATGCAGGCGCGATAAGGCTGGCAGGCATTCCGCTGCGGCATGTCATCTCCGAAGCTGAGCATCCGGACTGGGAGATAGCACTGCTCGACCCCGCACATCATGCCGACTATGCGATCGGCTGCAAGGGCGATCCGGTCTGGGCGGCGGTGCGGCAGCACAAGGACCGAATTCACCGAGCTGATCACGATCTCCGCGCCCTGGCAGGCCAGCTGCACGGTATACAAGCCAAAATGAATCTAATGAGTTTGTTGTCGAATGAAACGTTCGGGTAGAGCTGGCCTTCAGGCCAGCGTCTCACCCGTCTCGTGAGCGGAGTCGGCTTTAGCCGACGGCAGACAGTTACACTATGCTGTCCATTTGAGTCGGTACAGGTTCATAAGAATCGTCCAGTCCCTCTGCTACAATCCGCGCAGCGCGACCCAATATGCCCAGCATTCCATTCGTCAAAGCGACCGCTTGCGGCAATGATTTTCTGATCGTCAATTTTAATCATGCGCCCGGCGACATTGCTGCGTTCACCCGCCGCATTTGCGACCGCCATAGCGGCGTGGGGGCCGACGGTGTCGAATGGGTGCTTCCCGCTACCGATGCGAATCTGGGTATCCGGTTGCTGAACGCCGATGGTTCGGAGGCGGAGATCTCGGGCAACGGTACTCGCTGCGTCGCCGCGTGGTGGTGCAATGAGCATGATCGAGATAAGGTCGTCATCCGTACCGGGGCCGGACTGAAGACCTGCGAGCGAATCAGCAGCGACGGAAACAACTTCGAATTTCGCAGCTCCATGGGCAAGCCCGATGTGGGCGGTGAATCTACTGTTCGCCTGACGGAGGGTGAGGTCACGGGAACGCTCGTCTCGATGGGCAACCCTCACTTTGTCATGTTCGTTTCGGAATTCGAACCGGGCTGGCAAGGGGTCTGCCGGGAAAATCTCGAAGCACCACGATTTCAAGCAAGGCATGAACGTCGAGTTGGTGAGGATTGTTGGGCCCGCTGAAATTGAAGTACGATTCTGCGAGCGAGGCGTGGGCGAGACCATGTCGTCGGGTACTGGATCGTGCGCCGCGGCAGTGGCCTCGATTCACGCAGGCAAGGTGAAATCGCCGGTCCGGGTGCGTTCCCTTGGCGGCACGCAGACCGTCGAGTGGGAGCGAGAAGTCTTCCTCACCGGACCTGCCACGCTACTCTGCCGGGGCGAGTTTTTCGTTTAAGATAAGCCTTCCTCATGGCCGATTCCCGACCCATGGAACGCGTTCGTCCTGCCGCCCTCAACGCGGGCGACACCGTGGGAATCGTTGCGCCGTCTAGCGGCTTTCGGCGGGACGAATTCGAGGCTGGTTGCGCGTATCTGCTGCGCTTGGGATACCAGCCGTTTTACCTGCCATCGATTTTCGATCGCGAATTGTACTTTGGAGGCTCGGTGGAGCGGCGCGCCGGCGAATTGCACGAGATGTTTCGGCGGCCCGAAGTCAGGGCGATCCTGTGCGCACGTGGCGGCTATGGCTGTGACTATCTGTTGCCGCATCTCGACCTGGAACTGATTCGTGCGAATCCAAAGATCTTTGCCGGATGTAGCGACGTTACCTCGCTGCTGACTTATCTCTTCGACGCTGCTGGACTGGTAACGTTCCATGGACCGATGGTTGCTGGAGATTTTGCCAGGCCCGACGGCGTCGACGAGGAGAGTTGGTTGTCGGCGGTTTCGTCCGTGGCCGAGTACAGCCGGGACTTTAGCTCCGCCGACGTTCAGATCCTGTCTGCGGGAAGTGCCGAGGGCATTCTCTACGGCGGCTGCCTTTCGCTGCTCTGCGCCTCACTCGGCACGCCGTATGAAATTCGGACGGCGGGAACGATCCTGTTTATCGAGGACCGCGCCGAGCGGCCCTACCGCATCGATCGCATGCTGATGCAGCTGAAGCTGGCGGGTAAGTTCGACGGAGTGCAGGGCATTATCTTCGGGGAAATGATCGACTGTGGCGAACCGGGCGCGCTGGACTACAGTTTGCAGCAGGTCATCATGCGGATTCTGGGTGACTTCGAGATCCCCATCGTATTCGGTTTGAAGTCCGGACATGTTTCCAGTCACGCCATGACTTTACCGTTTGGAGTGAAAGCCAGGCTTACGGCCGATGATGGTGTGACCCTGAGTTATGAGGCTGCCGTTCAGAAGGCGCCGCTATTGGCGCCAGCCAAGGCAAATCGTTCATGACCCTCAAACACATTCACCTGATCGGCATCTGCGGTACTGCAATGGCTTCGCTGGCGGGGATGCTGAAGCAGCTCGGCCACCGCGTTACCGGCTCCGACGCTGCGGCATATCCCCCAATGTCAGACTTTCTGGCTTCTTTGGGCATTCCAGTGTCGCAGCCCTTCAGCGAAGCGAATCTGGAGCCTCGCCCCGACATGGTGGTCGTGGGTAATGCCATTTCACGCGGCAATGTTGAGTTGGAGTTTGTGCTCGACCAGCGCATTCCGTTTCAGTCGATGGCGCAGGTGTTACATGGGGAATTTCTCCTCGATAAGGAGCGGCTTGTTGTTGCCGGCACCCACGGAAAGACCACCACATCGTCGTTGTCAGCGTGGATTTTTCATCATGCCGGGCGCGCGCCGAACTTCCTGATCGGCGGTATTCCGGAGAATTTCGGCAGCTCGTTTGCCCTCGGTTCGGGACGTGAGTTCATTCTGGAAGGCGACGAATACGACACAGCTTTCTTCGACAAAGGGCCGAAGTTCCTGCACTACTTTCCCGACGCGGTGATCCTGACGTCGGTGGAGTTCGACCATGCCGACATCTACAAGAATCTCGACGAGGTGAAGACCGCGTTCAAGCGCTTGGTCAATCTGATACCTCGCCGAGGCCTCCTCATTGCCTGGGACGGCCACCCGAATGTCGACGAATGCGCGGCACGTGCGCTGTGTCGCGTGGAACGTTACGGTTTTGCCGACAGTTCCGTGTGGCGAGTCGTTGACGTGGAGTACTTGCCCACGCTCACGAAGTGGAAGGTCCTCCGCGGGGGGAAGGCATGGGCTGAGTTGGAGTTTCCACTGGCGGGCGAATACAACGTGCTGAACGCTACGGCGGCAGCGGCGCTGGCTGCGAACTACGGCATTTCCGCGGAAGCGATTGCGGCCGCGCTCCGCGAGTTCCATAGCGTCAAACGTCGCCTGGAAGTGAAAGCCGAAGTGCATGGCATCACGATCATCGACGACTTCGCGCACCATCCGACGGCGATCGCGCAGACGCTCAAGGCGGTTCGCACGCGCTACAGTGGCCGGCGTATCTGGGCGGTTCTAGAACCGCGCTCCAACACATTGCGTCGCCGGGTCTTTCAGCATGAGTTGGCGCAGAGCCTCGCCGTCGCCGATCAGATTATTCTGGCGGATGTCTTCAAATCGGAGGCGATCGCGGAGAACGAGCGCCTCGATCCAGCGGGTGTAGTCGCCGATCTGAACAACAATGGAAAGCCTGCCCGCTTGCTTAGCAATCCCGATGCGATTGTGGAAGCGATGGCTCCGGAGCTGCGCAGGGGCGATGTGGTCGTGATTTTGTCGAACGGCGGTTTCGGCGGAATTTACGAGAAGCTTCCGGCCAAACTGAGATCGATTCATGAGGTGACAACTACAGCGTGAGCCGCCTCCACCGCACGTTTGCCCAACTCCCGTTTATTGTTGCTGCATTCCTTTTTTCTACGGCCAGCTTGTTCGCTGTGACTTCGGTTTCCTGCTCGTCGCCTCCTAGTGCGCAGCCCCAGCCGACCGAGTATTTCGTTTCGCTCGCCGACTCCGCCAATCACCTCGCTCACGTCAGCATTCGCCTCCGCGGGGGAAGCGGTACCCGCGTCCTGGATATGCCGGTGTGGAATGCTCTGTACCAGGTGCGGAACTTCGCCGCTGATATTCAGAACGTTCGAGCCGATCCCCCGACGTTTGAAGGAGTGGGAGGAGAGATTCTTACGAAGGTACGCAATGAGGGGACCAGCACCTGGGAAGTGAGTGGACCCGCCTCCTGCATCGTCGTGCATTACGACATTTACCTGAACAGCCCCGGTCCTTTTGGCAGCATGCTGAACGGCGATCATGGCTTCTTCAACTGGGCGATGGTGCTGATGTACTCGCCTGAATTGCGATCCGAGCCACTCAGTATCCGACTATTGGATGTTCCTACAACGTGGGAGCTCCGCGATGTGCATGTACTGGGCGCGGCAGCTCCCGGCAAAGTCGATCAGGTTGTCGGCATCGCACACAACTATGACGAACTGGTAGACAGCCCTGCCGAGGTCGGCACATTCCAGCAGTCCTCGTTCCAGCAAGACGGTGCCACTTACCACGTTGTGGTACATGGCAATCCGGCCGACTACGAGGTGGGCAAGCTCGACACCGTCCTGAAGCAGATCACACATGCGGAAGTCGACTGGATGCAGGACCGGCCCTATGACGAGTACACCTTCCTCTATCACTTTCCGCGCGGCCCGGCCGGCGGTGGCATGGAGCACGCTTATGGCACCGCTATCGACGTCAACGCGGAGCGGTTACGCAGCGATCTGCTGCCCCTGGCCGAGGTTACGGCACACGAGTTCTTTCATCTGTGGAACGTGAAGCGCATTCGTCCCCAGTCGCTGGAGCCGATTAATTATCAGGGCGAGATGGACACTCGGGCCTTGTGGTTCAGCGAGGGCGTGACTAGCACGGTCGGCGACCTGATGATGGTGCGCGCCGGGCTGTTCGATGAGCGCCAGTATCTGGCGGAGGTGTCAGGGGAGATCACGGAGCTCGAGCGGCGCCCGGCGCACACATGGCAATCGGTGGAGGACTCCAGCCTGGACGCGTGGTTCGAGGGCATTCCGGCTTACCGCTCGCCGGAGCGTAGCATCAGCTATTACAACAAGGGTGAGATCGACGGCATCCTGCTCGACCTGCGCATCCGCCAGCTGACGAACGGAACCAAGTCCCTGCGTGATCTGTTTCACCTGATGAACGATCAGTATGCGAAGCAGCATCGCTTCTTTCCCGACTCCACTGGGGTGGAGAAGGCTGCCGAGTCGATCACGGGGCAGAGCTTCGCCGAGTTCTTCAGCGATTACGTCGCGGGCACAAAAGAAATTCCCTACAACGAGTTCTTCGAGTTCGTCGGCTTACAAGCGGTTGCTGTGACGAACCGGGTGGCGACCGCCGGGTTTACGTCGACGGCGAACCTGGGAGGACAGCCGGAGGTGGCGCGGGTCGAGCCCAACACCGAGGCGCAGCGCCAGGGAATTTTGCCCGGAGATCGTGTGACCGCTCTGAATGGCGTTCCTGCGGAAGCTTACCTCGACGACCAGCTTTCGCGTCTGGCGCCGGGCACGGTGATTCATCTTCAGCTGGAGAATCGGCGCGGCAAGCGAGAGGTAGAGCTTCGTCTCGGCGTGCGCCAGGAGCAGTCGTACGAGGTGCGTGATCTACCGGCCGTTAGCGGCGTGCAGCGTGACCACCGGACGGCTTGGATCCACGGCGAAGATGAAGCCGGGAGCGCTCATTGATTCGCGCGCTGGCGCTGCTGGCATTCTGGGGAATTTCTATTCTCATTGTTGGCCCGGCCCTCGTGGTCTGGGCCGCGCTCACCGGCAATGTGAATCCGCTCTATGACAACGCCACGCGCCTGGCGATCTTCGGCGTTCGCCTGGTCGGTGTGAAGATCGTGCTCCGCGGACTGGAAAATCTGAAGCCGGGGCAAAACTATATCTTCATGGCGAATCACGTTTCGAATCTTGATCCGCCGGTGCTGATTCCGAGTATTCCCGGACGCTGTTCGGTGCTGGTGAAGAAGGAGCTGTTTCGGACCCCGATTCTGGGAACGGGCATGCGGCAAGCCGATCTTGTGCCGGTCGATCGCAGGGATCGCGAGGCAGCAATCGAAAGTATTCGTGCGGCGACCCAGGTGTTAAAGAAGGGCTTGCACATGGTGATCTACCTGGAGGGTACGCGCTCCAGCGACGGGCGCCTGCTGCCGTTCAAGAAAGGGCCGTTCCATTTGGCAATGGATTCGGGTGTGCCGATCATCCCGGTGACCATGCTGGGGACCTACGAGAGTTGGCCGCGAGACCGCTTTGCGCTGCATCCGGGAACCGCGACCGTGGTCTTCCATCCGCAGATTGATCCGAGGGAATATGCGGATCGCGATGCGTTGATCGAGGCAGTCAGAGCGTCGATCGCGAGTGCTTTGCCGGCAGAGCGGCGGTAGAGACAATTCACCACGGAGGCGCGGAGGAATCAAAAGTTAGCTGTCGCTCGTTTTTCCTTCACCGCTTTTCAGGCAGTATGAGGCCGTCTTTATGATGGCGGGGATCGTCTGAGACCCAAATTATCTTCTCGGTTTTTACGGGAACGCTGGATCTGAGCACGATCGATTTGATCCGCAGGTCGTTCTTAGACCATTCCAACACGGGGTTTGTCATTTCCAGCACGGCGGTCTGGCCGAGCTCTATTGATGACGGCACGAGAACGATCTGCGCCCCATCCCTCGTTTCCAAGTAGCCTTCGATATTAATGTGGTTTTTGCCACCTGCCAGCTCCTTGTCGGACCATTGGACGGTTTCCGGAAATTCAATGAATAGCTCGCTCACAGGTGCAGTACTGGCGATGCTGTCCCTCGGCGACAAATGAATCCATGCGTCGTTTAGTACCGTGCCCTCAGACACAACGACTTCAGATCGGCGAGAGCACGCCGACACGAAAATCAGCATCGCACCGCATAAGAGCAACAAGTACCTGCGTGACATTGAAATCTCGGCTACTTCTTTTCAATCAGTCGCGCAGTTAGCACGGCGCCGTCGCGGTCGTCATGCAGTTTGATGGGGAAGATCAGGACATTCCAGGTCCAGTGCGGGCTTTCCTGCGGCAGGTGCGAGGCGCCGCGAAAGCCGCGGCGATCGATGTAGGTTTCGCGGGTATCAGCTACGGTGCGCACGATCTCGCGCCACTCATCGCCGAGTTGGGGAAATTGTTCAAACAGATTTTTTCCAGCGAACCAGGCGCGCTTGTGGCTGTTCATTGACGCGAAGTAGTCGTTGACGAACTGCCAGGTACCGTCGCGATCGAGGATTTCGAGCACGATGTCGTCGCCCATGGCCATCGAGATACGCGAGTAGTAGAAGTCGCGCGCGTCCACGACGACCGGACGGCCGCGCTTCTTGGCTTCGAAGGAACGCAGCGCGTTAACGAGGTCGTCGACTGAGCTGTATCCCTTCAGCAGATGCATGTCGGCAATGCCGCCGAACTTGCGCTCGAGTGTTGCCGACAAAATGATGATCGGCACCTGCGGCCGTTTCCGGCGCAGAGTTTCCGCGACGTCCGTTCCGAATTTTCCAGCGCCCAGATGATAGTCGAGCACCGCGATGTCGATGCCCTGGATTTTGGACTCGGCCTCTTCGATGGAGCTGGAGGTGACGACGGAGTAGCCCTTCTGGCGCAGGATTGCCGAGCGCAACACCAGATTCTCCTCGCGATCATCCAGCAGCAGAACTCGGATGGGTTTGTCGGGAACAACCTGCGGACCAAGGGTGGCCTGCGACGTCGGGTTGGACACTTCTTCGCTCATTATGCAATTAGAAGCAACTTTGGTTGCTCAGGGTGACTTAATTTCAGACAAATGCAAAGCAAATCTTTCTTCTGAGGCAGATCTTACGTTTCGCGTTTCGAAGACTTGCCGGCGGCGGCATCCTTCGGCGTGAGGGCGCGAAGCGTTTTAGCAAATTCCGGGAGCTTACTGAAGATGCCGACGGCGCGCAACCATTGTTTGTGGTCGAAGGCAGGCGAACCGCTCACCATGGAACCCGCAGGAATATCGCCATGGGTGCCGCTTTGAGCGGTCACGATGACGCCGTCCCCGATATTGCAATGCCCAGCAACCCCGACCTGCCCGGCCAAAATGACGTTCTTGCCGACAATGGTTGAGCCTGCCAGCCCGACTTGCGAGCACAATAGCGTGTTCTCGCCGACGGCCGAGCCGTGTCCCACTTGCACCAGGTTATCGACCTTCACCCCACGCCCAATGCGGGTTTCGCCAATGCTGGCCCGGTCGATGCAGGAATTCGCTTGCACCTCGACATTATCTTCCAGGACCGTTGGTCCCGACTGAGTGATCTTCTCCCAGTGGTCGCCGTCGCGCGCAAAGCCAAAGCCGTCGCAGCCGACAATGGCACCGTTCTGCAGAACGACGTTGTCGCCCAGCACGCAAAATTCACGTACCACAGCGTGGGCATGGGCAAAGAAGCCGTTGCCGATTCGTGCTCTGCGATAGATGACGACGTGCGGGAGCAGAACCGCGTTCTTGCCGAGTACAACATCGTCTTCGATTACGACATAAGCTCCAATATGAGCTCCGGAGCCGACCTTGGCCGTTGGCGCGATGACCGCCGTGGGATGGATACCTGCTTCGTACGCCGGAGTCTTGTAGAACAGATTGATGGCGCGCGCGAAGGCCAGGTATGGATTCTTGCTGCGCAGCATGCCGGTTGCGACGGCGGGGAAGTCTTCGGAGACGATGATGGCCGAGGCTGCCGTCGTCTTGGCAATGGCAGCGTACTTGGGATTCGCGACAAAGGTGATCTGGCCGGCCGAGGCTTCTTCGATGCCGGCGACACCGGTGATTTCGGTGTTGCCGTCTGCGTTGTCGAGGGTGGCGCCGAGGGCGGAGGCGATGTCGGAAAGTTTCATGTTTGCAGATGGCCTTTTCTGAGCAAAGAGCCTGCCGGGAAATCAAAAGCAGATCCCTCGCCGCCCGAACAGACTGCTAAAAACTCCAAAACGGAGGGCTCGTCGGCCTGGAGGCCGCCTCGTCCACGCCAACACAAAAGACTTAGGGCGTGCGCGGCTGAAGCCGTGCCCTTTCAAAACCGCTGGACATCGAGTTTTTCAGCAGTCTGCAAGGGCGGCCTCGTCATGACACAAGCTTCGTCCTTATCAACGGGCACCCAAAATATAAAGATGAACTCCGTGCCCTCGGTGCCTCCGTGGTGAACTCGTCCTACTGGAACATCGGCACCTGGCGCGTGTCTTCGGGACGGCGTCCGCGGCGGCCGGATTTTTCGCCGATCACGCCGATCACGGTCATCTCCGCCAGCGCCGAGCGCGGCACGAAGATCCTCTGCGTATTGGCCTGGGTGTCGGGCGGAATGATCGAAAAGCCGTCGGAGCCCTCCTGCAACAGATCGTTTGGCATCATGCCTTCGATGACTTCGTTGTCGCGAAAGCGCAGCCGCACCCAAAGTCCCTCCATACGCGGTCGCGAGGTGAAGGTCTTCCGGGTCAGCGTCTCGGTGTCGCCCAGCTCGCGCACGAAGTACACACCCTTCACGTCCCGGAGGTCCAGGGTGACGACATTGCCGGCGGTATTCATCAGCTCGAGCTTGCCGTCCGACACAAAGGCGTCGCTGACATACCCGTTGACGGTGTCGCGGTCCATCTTGCGGACGATGACCTTTTTGTGGGTCGTGGCCATAGCTGGTTCGGAGCTGCAGGGCTAACCCCGATTGTCGCACTTTTACTGGAAATATGCCCCTTAGAAGGTACTCTGTAGCCAAATCGTCAACCTTGTGTTATTGTTCGCTTTGCAGCGGCCGAGGTGCAGACCTGCCCTAAGTTCTGTCGTAAGAGCGAGTTGCAGATTTCCACAGCGACTTGTTGGCAGTGAGACGTGGGAAATACGCTCGCCCCAGGCGAGGAGCAGGCAGCCGGGTTTGCGGTCGAGGCGTCCTCCTCAGGATCCGTTCATCTTCGAGTTATTGCCTTTAGAGTCATAAATTTAGATGGCAGACTACATCTATAGCATGGAAACCCGGCTCACACCGGATCAGCAAAGTGGTGTGAACCTGGTACAAGAAATCGCCCGCCGCGCCGGCCTGAATCTGTATCTCACCGGCGGCACCATTCGCGACCTGATCACCGGCTTTCCCATCCGCGACATCGATCTCAGCATCCAGGGCAATCCTCTTAAGTTGCAGAAAGAATTGGAGAAGTCCGGGATTTCGACCCAAGGTGTGGACGAAGACCTGCGGACGCTCCAGTTGCTGATGCCGGGGAATGTGCGCGCCGAGCTCAACATGACGCGCGCCGAGGTCTATGACAAGCCCGGCAAGGCGCCGGTGGTTACGCCCGCCACCATCAACGAAGACCTGCGCCGCCGCGACTTCACGGTCAACGCCATGGCGCTTTCGTTGAATCCTGGCTCACGCGGCTTGCTGCTGGACCCGTTCAATGGCATCGCCGACATCGAAGCGAAGGTGCTGCGCATCCTGCACAACTACGCCTTCCTGGAAGAGCCGGTTCGCCTGATGCGGGCTACGCGATTGAGCGCGCGCTTTCATTGGCCGCTCGAAGAGCGCACCCAGGCGCGCTACGACGCAGCGAAAGAAAATAATTACATTGAATATCTGAACAAGCGCATGATCGGCTACGAGCTGGAGCAGGTGGCGCACGAGGAAGATCCCGTGCATATCATGCGCGCGCTCGAACGCGAAGGCTGGTTGAAGATCCTGCATCCGCACTGGACGATGGCGAAGGTCGAGTCCAGTGACGTAGGCCACGTCGTGAAGGTGCGCCAGCAGATGAACGAACTGGGCTACCTGATTGAGACCGGGCCGATTGCAATGTACTTCCTCACCCGGAAGATGAGCGACAAGGATGTTTCGGACATCCAGCGCATGATTCCGCGGCGCGATTTCGTGGACAAGTGGAAGCACCTGGAGAGCGGTGCCCACGACCTGGCGAAGAAGCTGACCGGAAAGGAAGCCGGCACGACATCGGGCGCCTGGAAGGTTTTGACGCAGGCTACGCCGGAGAATATTCTCTTCCTCACGCTGACCACGCGGCAGCAGGCGGTCGATCAAAAGATCAAGAACTTCTTCGGAAAGTGGCGGCAGGTCAAAGAGAAATTGCCGTTTCCCGAGATGGCGGAGATGCGCATCACGCCGCAGCTTCCGGAGTATCCGGAGCTTATGGAGAAGGCGTTCCTGCTGCTTCTCGATGGCAAGCTGCGCTCGCATACTGAGATTGTCAACTTCCTGAAGCCGTATGAGCCGCCTCCGCCTCCGCCTCCACCGGCGCCGAAGCGCGGACGCGGAAAGGCCGCAGCGGCTGCGGCAGCACCGGGCGGAGAAACGCCTGCTCCGGCGAAGCGTGGGCGTAAGCCCAAGGGCGCAGTTCCCGCAACGGCACCCGTCCCTCCAGTTTCAGTACCGGCGCCTGCGGCCGAGGCCGCGAAGCCTGTGGCGAAAGTTGAGCCGAAGCCGGCGAAGACTGCCGCGAAATCGGCGCCGGCAAAAGCCGAGAAGAAAGCGGCACCCCCGGCGAAGGCGGCCGCAAAGAAAGCGCCTCCGAAGCCAGTGAAGAAGCAGGCGAAGCCGGCAGTGAAGAAGGCTTCGGCAAAAAAGGCTGCCCCCGCGAAGAAGGCTGCCAAGAAAGCGGCGCCGAAGAAGGCGAAGAAGCGGTAGCGGTTCGGGTGGTGCAGGCTTTTGGGGCAGCGCTCGCACCGCCTATTCTTGGTTCGAATCGGCTGCAGCCGACGGCACTGGCACCCCACGGCGGAATTCTTCTACTCAGCAGGCATCTTTTCGCCTTCGGCGCGAAACCAACCACATAACCCGGAGTCTGGCCTTGGGCCGGGAGACATGATGGTGCGCTTATGAAAGCTATTCTTTTTGTCGACGACCATGAGGTTCTGGCGCGGTTGAGCTGCGAGATCCTTGAGATGCAGGGTTATCGCGCGGTCAGCGCCTACAACGCACAGGACGCTCTGGACAAGTTTCATCGCGAAAAGTTCGACATCCTGGTGACCGATTTCCGCATGGACGGAATGAACGGCCTGGAATTGGCGCGCCAGATCCACACTACCAATCCCGAAGTTCCCGTCATCATCGTCACCGGCTACGGACACGTGGACGGCGGCAAGGACGTCAGCGCCTGCCTGCAGAAGGAACAGATGTTTCCTGCGCTGATCGACAAGATCAAAACCTACCTGGGGGATGGCGAGGCCTCGCGGCTCAAGACCGCGTAGTAATTAAGACCGCGTAGTAACAAGACCGCGTAAAGTAACGGCTATTTAAGTTTGTCATCCTGAGCGAAGTGAGGCAAGCGCAGCGAGCCGAACGCAGTCGAAGGACCCCTACCCTAAGAACACCTCGCCCTTTGGTTATCTTGACTCAGACATCAGACAGCGTGGAAGAGACGCGGTTTACCATTTTCCCCTTGCTACACTGATTCCGTGCGACGGCTGATCATCAATGCCGACGATTTCGGCCTGACTGCGGGCGTCAATCGCGCGATTGCGGAATCGCATCAGCGCGGCGTGGTTACTTCGACGACCCTGATGGCGAATTCGCAGGCCTTCAAAGGCGCGGTCGACATCGCGCGTGCCGTGAACGGAAACCCCCTGAGCGTCGGATGTCACATTGTCCTGCTGGATGGCGAGCCCCTGCTGCCGGCCGACAAAGTTCCGACACTTCTCCAGCCGGGTAACGGAAGCCATCGTTTTCGCGAGAGCCTCAACGACTTCGTCATCGCGTCGTTCCGCCATAAGTTGAATCCCGCTGAGATCGAGGCGGAAGCTTCGGCTCAGATCGATCGCATCCAGGCGGCCGGCATCGCTCCGTCACACTTCGACACGCACAAGCATGCGCACATGTTTCCCGCGGTGCTTCGCCCGTTGCTGCGGGCGGCAAAATCGCGCGGTGTGAAGGCAGTACGCAATCCCTTTGGACAGGTGTGGCCGCTTCCGCTGGCCAGCCTGCTGCGGACCCGGCAGGTATGGAAGCGGTTCGCTCAACTCAACGTGCTGCGCAACTATGCGAGTAACTTTCGACGAGAGGTCGAAGCCCATGGCTTGCGCACTACGGATGGCTCGCTCGGAGTCCTCGCCACCGGCGTTCTCGACCTGAAGCTCTTTACCGCCATCATCGACGGCATTCCCCAGGGCACCTGGGAATTCGTGTGTCATCCCGGTTACAACGATGCCGAACTGGACAGCGTGCATACCCGCCTGCGGCAGTCGCGCGAGCAGGAGCTGTCGCTGCTGACGTCGCCCGAAGCGAAGGAATTGTTGCGGCGGCGTGGCGTCCAACTGATGAGCTATCACGAGCTAGGGTAGTGCTGGCCAATGGTAGGCTCGTCGGACTGAAGTCCGCCTCGCCGAAGTCGAGAATAAAGAGCTTATCGGCACGGCTAAAGCCCTGCCCTGACGCAAAGCTCACGTCGAGAGGTTTCAGCAGTCTGTGAAAGCCATGCCCTGACACAACCGCTCGCAATCGAGTTTGCAGCAGCCTGCTGGTCCTCTCGCGATACAATAAGTGTCCCACCATTTCCCAGCAATGCCCGGGGATCTGATCGCTCATGAATCCACTGGTACGTTCGCAGGCCGAGTACGAAGCTGTGTTCGAGCGCATCACGCGCCTGTCGCTGAAATACTTGGCGAGCATTCCCGATCGTCCGAGCTTTCCTAATGTCACCGGAAGCGACACGCAGGCGTGGTTCGCGCGGGAATTGCCGGAGTACGGAATCGGGGATGCGGCGCTCGACGACCTGGCGAGGGTAATCGACGGTTGCCGTCCGAACAGCCCGCGATTCTTTGGATACGTCTTCGGATCGGGTGAACCCATCGCCGCTGCCGCCGATCTGCTGGCCAGCGTGCTGAACCAAAACACCACGGCGTGGCGTTCGGGACCGTCGGCAGTCACAATCGAGCGCACAGTTGTCGGTTGGCTGGCTGAAGCCGTTGGCTGCGAAGGCTTCAGCGGCAGCCTGACTGGCGGAGGATCGCCGGCAAATCTGATGGCGTTGGCAATGGCGCGAGAATCCCGGCTACCTGCGAATGAACACGGGGTTCGTCCGGGCGGAACGGTCTACGCATCGGAGCAGGTTCACATGTCGATTCCAAAGGCCGTTGCGCTGCTCGGCATCGGCCGCGACAACCTGCGGCTGATTGCGTGCGATGACCAGTTCCGGATGCGCGCGGATGAACTGCGAAAGGCAATCTCAAGTGATGCCGCCGCAGGGCTGACGCCGATCGCGATCGTTGGATCTGCCGGAACAGTCAACACCGGCAGCATCGATCCGTTGCAGGAGCTGGCTGCAATCGCGCGCACATATCGCGCCTGGTTCCACGTCGACGGAGCCTACGGGGCGCTGGCCTCGATCGCCGAGCCGCAAAAGTTTGCCGGCCTGAGCGATGCCAACTCGCTTTCGCTCGATCCGCACAAGTGGCTGTACCAGCCGCTGGATTGCGGCTGCCTGCTTTATCGTCATCCTGCCGCCGCTCGCGAGGCATTTGCGCATACGGGCGATTACGCCAAGTCTCTTTTGGAAGATCCGGTCGAGAGCTTCGCGTTCTTTGAGGAGTCGGTAGAACTGTCGCGGCGCTTCCGCGCACTGAAACTGTGGTTGTCACTGCGCTATCACGGGCTGGAAAACTTTCGTGAGGCGGTCCGCAATGATCTGCAAAATGCACAGCTGCTGGCTCAGTTGATTGAGAGCGAAGATCAGCTCGAGGTGCTGGCCCCGGTTGCGCTGAGTGCAGTTTGTTTCAGATATGTTGCACAGCGTGGCACCGTAAGCGATCTTGACAAGCTGAATCAGGAGATTTTGCAGCGCGTTGTGCGTAGGGGCAAGGTATTCTTATCCAACGCAAGTATTCAGGGTAAGTTCGCCCTGCGTGCATGTTTTGTGAATCACCGCACTACGCCGGACGATGTGTCGCAGATTGTCAATGAAGTCATCGCGGCGGGCAGGGAACTGGTAAGCGGGGCCGAGTCGTAGGATGCATTCCTTTGCGAAATTCCTATCGCACGTGGGCGAGGAGACGATCGTCGCCACGGCGCCGTGCCGCGCAGATCTGGCCGGAGGCACAATCGATATTTGGCCGCTCTACTTGTTTCATCCCGGAGCGGTGAGCGTGAACATCGCGCTGGGAATTTTGACCGGTTGCAAAATTACTCCGCACGAGGGCCGCGAGATTTTTCTGAAGTCGCATGACACCGGGCGCGAGCAGCGATTCGCCAGCCTGGATGAGTTGCTGACCGCGAGATCGTACATCCATGGGTTGGCGGCGTTCCTGGTCCGGTTTTTTAAGCCGCAAAAGGGCTTCACACTGGAGACCCATTCGGAGTCGCCGGCCGGCGCGGGAATCTCGGGAAGCTCGGCGCTGATGATCGCCACCAGCGCGGCGCTGGCGCGCTTCAGTGAACGTGAGATCGAGATCGAGCAGCTCCGGGTGATCGCGCAAAACGTCGAGGCACAGCTGATCAAAGTGCCGACCGGCTGTCAGGATTATTACCCCGCAATGTATGGCGGAGTCAGCGCGATCCATTTGAATGTCGACGGAGTGTTGCGCGAGAAGATTCCGGTTTCGCTGGACGAAGTGAATCAGCGCTTCGTGTTGTTTTACACCGGCGCGCCGCGGCAGTCGGGGATTAACAACTGGGAAGTGTTTAAGCAACACATCAACGGCGACAAGCAGGTGATTCAGAACTTCACCGAGATCTCGCGCATTGCCCAGGCCATGCGTCAGGCTCTGGCGGCCGGAGCGTGGGACGAGGTGGAAAGACTGATCCGTGAGGAGTGGAAGTTGCGCCGAACGAACGCGCCCGGCATCAGCACCGAATTAATTGATAAGCTGATTGCAGTGGCAATGGCAAACGGCGCCCGGGCAGCCAAAGTGTGCGGCGCGGGCGGAGGCGGCTGCGTCATTGTATTGATTGAGAAGGGCGCTCGCGAAAAGGTGGAAGCTGCTATTCGCGAGCACGGCGGTCAGCCGTTGAATTTTCAGGTTGCGGCCGAGGGTCTGCAATTTCACTCGGCGACGAAGGGGCAAACGGCCAGGGTATGAGCATGTTCACCGACGATAAGGGAAAACTACAGCCGTTGTGGGCGTCCGTGTTTTCTCTTCTGCTATCCGCCGTGGCATTCTTCATCTCCGGCAACATTGCGACTGAAGCCGCCGAGCAACATCCCTTCCGCGTCGAATTCATCTTCCGTCCGTTGTGGGCACTTTTACTACTTGGCATTTTTATCTGGCTGCTGACGGTAGCTGATCACGTTGAAGATCATCGCATCGCGGCTCAAGGTCTGCCGAGGGTAAAGGGTTGGCTGAAGCAGTTCGTGCTTGGAATCTTACTGGGATGTGTGCTGACAGCGGTTGCGGTCGCGCCTATCTATTTTCTTGGCCACTTTCGCACCGTCAACCTGATGGCATTGCGGCTGATTCCGAACCTGGCTGCCGTGGTTCTAGCTTTGTTATGCGGCGCCCTGGCGGAAGAGTTGATGTTCCGCGGCTATCCCTTCCAACACATGGAGAAGGCGATTGGCGCGGTGCCGGCAGTTATTGTTTTTTCGGGTATTTATGGCGTGTTGCACTTCCTGAATCCCGGCCCCGGGCTATGGAGCATTGCAAACACCATCATGATCGGCATTCTGCTGTCGATCGCCTATCTGCGGACGCGCGCTCTATGGCTGCCCTGGGGAATCCACTTCGGCTGGAACATGACACTGGGGTTGCTGCTGGGCCTGCCACTCAGCGGCTTCCGCAACTACAACCTGCTGCGTTACACCCAGGCTTATGGCCCGACGTGGATGACCGGCGGGAAGTATGGCGTGGAGGCGAGCATGACGGGGGCGGGGGCGATCGTCGTCGGATTGATCCTGGTTTCCGTTTTGCCCTTTCGCAAGCTGCCGCAACCCGAGATCCACGTCACTGCCGAGCCAGCTCTGCACGATAGTCTCTCCGGCATTAAATCGTAGACCTGTCCGGCGGGCCGGTCTGGGCATATAATCACCGCAACGGGTTCTCCATGCAGCGCCTTTCAACATCGCTTCTCGTTGCATTCTTGCTGTTGTCGCCTATGGCGATTTTCGCCGGCGATAACAAAGCTCCGGCCCCATCCGACAAGATGACAAACCAAACGCGGCTGATGGTCATGCGCGATCTGACCGCGGAGCGCGTGTTCGTGCGCACGGTATTTCCCCGCGGCGATATTGGATTGGTCATCAAGAACGGAAAGATCAGCCCCAACGATCAGCAAGTGGCGTCGATCGTCGCTGAGCACGGCTTTGCGGCGAAGCCCGGAGATCGCGTCATCATTACGAACGTCGAATTCAAAGAGAAGTCGATTGTCCTCGACCTCAACGGTGGCGGCAAGAAACACCAGAAGTGGTACCAGCATGTATCCGTTGGGGCCGGCGGAACCACCACGCCAATCGGTGGCGGCGCACCGCAAAGCCTGGAAACCAACGGTACGACCCTAACGCTTGCCTTCGATAAATACGTTCCCGAGATGACCGGTGAGCAGGTTCGTGAACTGCTCGCGCCGGTCTTCGACTTCAAGGCGCTGACCGAGGCTGAGGCGTATGAGAAGACGCTGCCGCCCAAAGTGAAGGCCGCTATCAAAAACCACGAAGTGCTGGTCGGCATGGATCGTGAGATGGTGATCTTCTCAAAGGGACGGCCGCCCAAGAAGCTTCGCGATAAAGATGACACCGGCGTGGACTACGAGGAATGGATCTACGGCGAGCCTCCGCAGGAAGTCGAGTTCGTCCGGTTCACGGGAACTTTCGTGACGCGCCTGGAGATCATGACCGTCGATGGCGGCAAGGTCGTGCGCACTGAACGAGAAGTGGATCTGCCGTCTGAGGAGACTCAGGTCGCGGACAAGAAGGCTGAACCGAAGCCGGCCAATGCGCCAACGCTTCGCCGGCCTGGCGAGCAGCCGGAGGAGCAGCAAGGCACGCCGCTCTCGCCGACAACACCTTATCCTCCGCCGGGCGGCTCCAATCCCGGATCTGGGCCGCACTGGCAGTTTGCGGATTTGACCTCGCATCCCTGATGCTGGCGCACGGCCCTATCGATAGCGCTATTTGGCGCGCGCAAGTCCTCGCCATTACACTGATAGTGTGAGGATTGCACTGGGCCAGATCAACACGGTTATCGGGGACTTCTCCGGCAATTCCGACAAGATCATCGATTTCGCCCGGCGCGCCCGCGAGACGGGCGCCAATCTCATCCTCTTTCCCGAACTCTCTATTTGTGGCTATCCGCCGCGCGACCTGGTGGAGCGGTCTTCGTTCGTCGAGCAGAATTGGACAGCGGCGGAACAGATCGCTCTCGAGACCCGGGGCATTGACGTTATCTGCGGACTGGTGACACAGGCGAAAGCCACTACAGGGAAGTCGGTGTTGAATTCGGCGGCGCTTTTACGTGATGGCAAGATTGCTTTCGTGCAGTCCAAGCGGCTGCTGCCCAGCTACGATGTTTTCGACGAGATGAGAAATTTCGCGGCGGCCGATCATCAGGAGCTCTTTACTGCGGCAGATCGACAAGTGGCTCTGACGATTTGTGAAGACGCTTGGAACGATAAGCATTTCTGGGATCGTCGTCTCTATGGCATCGACCCGGTGGAGGACTTGATTGGCGCCGGCGGCCAGGTTCTGTTGAACATTTCAGCGTCGCCGTTTTACCTGCACAAGCGCGAGTTGCGCCGCCAGATGCTGGCGACTATCGCAAGGAACAACCATGTGCCGGTCGCGATGGTGAACCAGATCGGCGGGAATGACAGCCTGGTCTTCGACGGATCGAGCTTCGCGCTGGGGCCTGACGGCGAAGTAATCGCGCAAGCGAAATCATTCGAAGAGGACATGGTCTGGTTCGATACAGAATCGTTGCAGGGTGAGGTGCACGCGCGGAATGACGACGTGGTGGGCAGCGCCTACTCCGCGCTGGTGCTCGGCACTCGCGACTATGTGCACAAGTGTGGCTTTCGCGGTGCGGTTCTCGGCCTGAGCGGCGGCATCGATTCGGCGCTGACCGCGTGCGTTGCTGTGGATGCGCTGGGAAAAGAGAATGTGATCGGGGTGGGCATGCCGGGGCCGTACTCGTCGCAAGGCAGCATCGACGATGCGGCGGAACTTGCGCGCAACCTGGGAATACGCTTTGAACTGGTTGCGATTGGCGGCATGTTTGAGTCCTACAACCACGCCCTCGGCCCCGTGTTCACGGGACTCGCGGCCGATGTTACCGAAGAAAACATTCAGGCACGTATCCGCGGCTCGTTGCTGATGGCGATCTCCAACAAGTTTGGGAGCCTGCTGCTAACGACAGGCAATAAGTCAGAGCTCGGCGTAGGCTATTGCACGTTGTACGGCGACATGTGCGGGGGACTGGCGGTGATTTCCGATGTACCGAAGACGCTGGTCTACGAGCTGTCGAAGTATGTCAATTCGCGCGCGCCGGTAATTCCGCGGTCGACCATCGAGAAGCCGCCGTCAGCGGAGTTGCGTCCCGATCAGAAAGACAGCGACTCGCTTCCCGACTACGCAGTGCTCGACAACATCCTTGAAGACTATGTCGAGGAGAACCGCGCGCCGGATGAGATTGCGGCGGCACGCGGTTACAGTCCGGAGCTGGTGCGCAGAGTAGCGTGCATGGTCGATAAGAGCGAGTACAAGCGCCAGCAGGCTGCGCCGGGATTGAAGATATCGGAGAAGGCGTTCGGATTTGGAAGGCGTTATCCGATCGCGGCGAAAGTTGAAGTGTGCGAGAAGAACAGAAATTAGCAACTGGCAGCTAGTAATTAGTAATTCGCAACTGGGGACATTAGTCGCGAGGCTGTCTTTCAGACGGGATTTAACGTTTGAGCTTGTGCTGCTGAACGGAAGCTGGGTTCGCTTGCTAGTTGCTAAGTGTTAAGTGCTAATTGCCGCATTCGAAAGGAACCATGAATTTTTTCACCAGAATTTTGATCACCGCTGGCTTTTTTGTCGCCAGCGTGTTCTCCGTCGCTCAGAACACAGCAGCGGCGAAGCCCAGTGCTCCTGCCCAGTCATCGTCCGCCAGCAGCGCCAATGGCTCGCTGCCCAGCGAGGCAACGTTCGACTCCTTCTTGAAAAAGATGTTTGGATGGAATAGCGATCTGACTTGGAAGATCGCCGACATCAAACCGTCGGAAGCGGCCGGAGTTTCGCAGGCGACTATCGTCTTCAACACGCCCAAAGGACAGCAGGTCACGCGAATTTATGTGACGCCGGACCAGAAGTTCGCGTTCACTGGCGATCTTGTGCCGTTCGGCGCCGATCCGTTCGCGGGAGCGCGAGAGGATCTGAAGGGAGTGGTTGGTCCGGAGCACGGTCCCAAGGACGCGCCGGTCACCATCGTTGAGTTCGGCGACCTGGAGTGTCCGGCCTGCAAGGCGGCGCAGCCGAACATCACGAAGCTGATGGAAGAGGAGCCGAAGGCTAAGCTGATCTTCGCCAACTTCCCATTGGCACAGCATCCGTGGGCCATGACGGCGGCAAAGTATCTCGACTGCCTGGGACGGGCGAGCGACGAAGCAGCCTGGAAGTTCATTCCCACCGTCTACGCCAACCAGGAACAAATAACCGGGCAGAACGTTGACCAGATGCTGAAGGGCTACGTCAAAGATGCAGGCGGCAATCCGGACGAGATCGCGGCCTGCGCTGCCAAGCCGGAAACCGAGAAGCGGGTCCACGACTCGATCGACCTGGGGCAGAAGCTCGACGTGAACAGCACGCCGACGTTCTTCATCAACGGACGACGCGTGATGGGCTTCAACAACCCGAGTACACCCTATGACGCAGTCAAGTCGATGGTGGATTTCGAGCTGAATAACAAGTAGGTCAGGAAATGACAAGAGGACGGACATTGCGAAAGAGCGTGGTTTGGGCAGCGCTCGTACTGGTCGCGGTGTCCGCCCTCTGGATTGTAACGATTGAGATCTCCTACCGCCGGAACGTCAGTCACTTGCCAGCGCTGATCGATTTCCATCGCCATGTGATTACGTACATGTGGAAGGCGTAGACCGTCCGTTCAGACTTTTTCCAGGATCATCGCAATACCTTGTCCCACACCAATGCACATGGTGCACAAAGCATAACGGCCGCCGCTGCGTTGTAGTTGCAGCACGGCGGTTGTGACCAGGCGCGCTCCACTGGCTCCGAGGGGATGGCCGATTGAGATTGCGCCGCCATTCGGGTTTACCTGGGGAGCGTCGTCGGGGATCTCGAGTTCCCGCAATACAGCCAAAGCCTGCGAAGCGAAAGCCTCATTCAGTTCGATAACATTCATGTCGGTAATCGCTAATCCTGCGAGCGCCAGAACCTTGCGCACCGCTGGCACCGGTCCCATGCCCATAATGCGAGGAGCGACGCCTGCAACCGCCGACGCAATGATGCGCGCTTTCGGCCTCAGGCCGTTGCGCTTGGCTGCCTCCGCCGAGGCGATCAAGACAGCGCACGCGCCGTCATTGATTCCTGCCGCATTGCCAGCGGTGATCGTGCCGTTGGACTTCACGACCGGCTTCAACGCCGCCAAGCCTTCCATGGTTGTGTCCGAACGGGGATGCTCGTCTTTGTCGACGGTGATCGGGGTTCCTTTGCGCGGCATGACGGTTACCGGCGTGATCTCCTCTGCGAGGGTCCCACTCTTGATCGCAGCTGCCGTTCGCTGCTGGCTGCGATAGGCAAAGGCGTCCTGATCCTGGCGTGAGACCGAGAAGTCTTCCGCGACATTCTCGCCGGTCTCCGGCATCGAGTCGGTGCCGTACAGGGCCTTCATCGCCGGATTCACGAAGCGCCAGCCGAGAGTGGTATCTTCCAGCTTCATCGCGCGGGAGAATGCGGCGTCGGCCTTGCCCATGACAAATGGCGAACGCGACATACTCTCCACACCGCCGGCGATCAGCAAAGAATTCTCGCCGGTCTTGACGGCGCGAGCGGCGACGGCGATCGCATCCAGGCTGGAGCCGCAGAGGCGATTCACGGTTGACCCCGGCACGCTCTGAGGCAAGCCGGCGAGCAGCAGCGCCATGCGGGCAACGTTGCGATTGTCCTCGCCTGCCTGATTGGCGCAGCCGAAGATCACGTCGTCGATGGCATTCATGTCGAGAGAAGGATTGCGCTCGATAAGAGCCTTGATCGGAATCGCGGCAAGATCGTCGGTTCGTACCGTGGAAAGAGCACCGCCATAGCGGCCAAACGGAGTGCGAATCACATCGCAAATAAAAGCGTCAGACATGAATAGTTTTACCCCAGTGATGAAACAAGAAGAACCTGTGAACTCATCATAACTGAGCGCGAGTAGAGGTTCGCGAGCTGGGGACTATTTCGCGAGATGGTGGACGAAGACGGCGACGGCAGTCCAGAACGGCGTAGCGAGAATGAGTGCTACCAGCAGGCCCAGGGGGAATTGCAGGCTGGCCGCGGCTTCCGCAGGGGTCCAACGGGGATCGTTCGCCTGGTACGTTCGGTAGAATTCCGGAAGCCGGGTGAGGGTCCACATAGCCAGTAACTATACAGTAAGAGTACTGGGCTGCGGGCGAGGTTGGCTTCGTGGTGGGCAGAATCCGGCAGCTTACCCGAGCGAAAGCCGCCCGGTACCTTGCGGAATTTCGAAGCGCTTCATTTTGTTGTAAAGCGAGCTACGTGGGATACCGAGGCGGCGCGCGGCCCGTTCAATGGATCCGCCCTCATCGTGCAGCACCAGATTGATGTAGGCACGCTCCACGTCCCGCAAAGTTCCGCTTAGAAGTTCCGTCGGCACGGCTTCCTGTGCCGGCGTTGCGTGGAAGTTCAGGTGTTCTGGTGTGACCACGCCGTGTTCGGCGACCATGCTGGCCCGCTCCAGTACATTACGAAGCTCGCGAATGTTGCCGGGCCAGGGATAGCGTCCCAGCTCTGTCATGGCTGAATCGGAGATGCGAAGTTCGGGCCGAGTGTACGTTCGTGCGATGGTGGCGAGAATGTCTTGCGCCAGCGGAGCGATATCTTCGATGCGGTCGCGCAGCGGCGGCACGGATAAATAAAAAATATTCAGACGAAAATAATACATGTCGTACTCGAGATTCTCGTGAATCAGGAACGCGCGGTCGGCACTGATCTGCCATAGCCCAGTAATCCCCGGCTTCACCGCCAGACGTTGCTGCTGTCGTGGCGTATAGCCCTCGACGATGAAAGGCATCTCCGGCCTTGGACCTACTAATGACATTTGCCCCAATAACACGTTAATCAGCTGAGGTAACTCGTCGAGGCTGGTGCGGCGGAGGAATCGTCCGATCGGTGTCACTCGCGGATCTTTTCCCGCGGTCGGCGAGAAGCCGTATTTCGGCGCTTCCACGTACATCGAGCGAAATTTGAACATGGGGAAGAGCAACGCCTCTTTTCCAACGCGCTCCTGCCGGAAGAAAATCGGGCCCGGTGAGGATAATTTCACCAGGCCTGCAATCAGTGCTGCCAAGGGTGCAAAAAGGAGTATCAGTACAGATGAGCCGAGAAGGTCGAGCAGCCGCTTACCAATGTCGTACGCCGTCCGGGTTGTGCCTCGAGAGAGCTGGGCCAGCATGATTCCGTCGAGTTCCGAATAGTTCAGCCAGTAGCCTGGTTCCAGAAAGTCGCCCGGAGCGAAGTACGTGGCCACCCCGGCATCTGCCGCCCCGGTCAAGGTGAGTTGCATGGCTTGGCTGTCCAGCGAGGAATTCGTTATCACCAGAACGGTGGCGTTGAGCTGACGGAAGATTTCAGGGGACATTGGACCGGAGAGCACGCGAGCTGAGTGCTTCCGATGGTAGGCGCACTCATAAATTTCAGGCGGCGATTGGCCGGGGTTCTCTTCGATGAACGCCACTGGTTCCACGCCGAATTTGGGTGAGCGCACGAGTGCTGTGTAGATTCGTCTAGCTGCGCTGCCGGTTCCTAGAATTACCGCCCGTCGTGTGCCGTACCCTTTGCGGCGAAGACGGCGCAGGATGCGGTGCGTCTCCCATTTCTCCAGGGTGACAAATAGCGGTACCAGAGCTACGACCAGGCCGAGCGCCAGACGCGATGGCGACACCAGGAAAAAATAAGCTGCGATCAGCGCGACGGAGAAGGCCTGCAGGGTCACGCGGAGAATACGTTCCGTTTCGCGGATGGCCAGCAGACTGACACACGGAAGGTATCCTCCATGACGGTCAAAGAGGAATACGAATAGAACGCCGAACCCCCCGGCACAGAGCCAAATTGTCGAAGCAGAGTAGTACACGGCTCTGCTGGGCTCCAGCACTGTATAAGCGGTGTTCGCAGCGAACACCGCGGTTATTACGGCGCTCACGTCCAGCAACTTCTCAAGGGTCGCCAGCAGCGAAGCGGAGCGGCTTGCTGAATCAGTGACTCCAAACTGCGAGGTGTCGACGGCAGATAGGAAGCGCGCAGAGCTACTCATGGCGATTGCTTACGGTTACCTTGGAGAGCTGGGGAAAGTTAAACGGGCTCGACATCGGCACTGTGAATGTTGACCGCGATGGACTTCATGATCTGCTCGATGTTCACGACCAGGCGACGAGAATTCTGTTTTTCCAGGAGCGTGCCTTCCCATCCGGCGAATGGCCCGTGCTTCACGCGCACGCGGTGTCCAATTCTTAGATAGGGATGGGGCTCAATGTCGGCAGAGCCGAACTCGCAGCAGCGCAGACGCTCCACTTCGTCGTCGGCTAGAAGCGCGGGCCTGCCGGCAACCGAGACGAGCTGAACAATGCCCATGGTTTCCAGTAACAGCCGCCGCTCGTCCTCGCAAATGTGAACGAATACATAGCTGGGAAACAGAGGCATCCTGACGCGCCTGATCCGGTCCGACCAGCGGACCAGGCACTCATAGGTGGGCAATAGATATTCCAGGCTCTTCTGCCCAAGCTGACGGGCCACTTGTTGCTCGTGGCGCGAGCGAGTGTAGGCGGCCAACCAGCAGCGTCGTTTGCTCTCTAGTGTCATCTTTGTCGCGTTCCGGGCAAGGCGGGGCATAGCTTCGCCTCTCTCAGTCCCATCCAACGGACCGGGCGCAAAACACAATACAGGTGCTGACTTGGAGAGGGCTCGAACCTCTAAAGTCATCAAGGTGGTATTAACAATCGCCCCTTGCGTGCTATTCGCTAAAAGCAGGTTTGCAGCCATACGGCTGTGGAAAACTAATCAACAGACAATAGGGGCGTTACGGGCAGAGTTGAGAAAGACGCAGGCAAACCATGGCAGGATTGTCCATTTGTTGGACGAAGTCGGTGATCAGACATTGGACATTTCACGGCAGGGTTCGGGCGCGATTCGGAAACGTCTACTGCGTCACCGGCCTGTGCATCTTGGCAGGATCGAGCTCGACGGTATTTTCCAGAACCATCTCCACAGAATCGCCATTGCCCAATGTCACCTCGGGGCCGCGAGTGAGCAGAACCGTAGCCAAGCCCAGAATTCCGCCGCTGGCCGCGCCGATGGCTGCGCCCTTACCTCCATCGGCGAGCGCGCCTATGCCGGCTCCGGGAATTGTAGCGGCGGCAATGGTGGCGGCGTCTTTGCCCTTGCTGCTGTCGCCCTGGATCGTCCCTTCCTTCCCCTTCATGCTGTTATTGGTCGACCCCGGTGTGTTCTGCACCGCGCCGGGCAGCATGATCGTGTAGCCATTGGGGAAGATCATTGAGGTAAAGCTCATCTGCAATTCCGCGCGACCTTTCACTCTCCCGGGGCGCACGACTCGAAGTACTTCGCCCTGGACGAAGGTTCCGGCTGGAATCACGATCTGATTGTCCTGCGTGATGGGGAACGCTGTCTGCGCGTAAACAGGATCGCCCGGACGTGCGCTCTTGGTGGTTACGCCCTGCTTCAGGGTGAGAGGGATCTTGGTTCCTGAGGGAACGGTGACAAATCGAAGCGGCGGCGGATCAGGCTGGGCGGGTGTCACAACCCCGTTGCGGGGAGTCAGATGGGGCGAATCCTGGCTGGTCTGTGAGCATGCCGGAATCGCGATCCCGACACTGAGCGTCGTCGTAAGCAGCGCGGCCAAAGCTCGCATGAACTCCTCCGGGTTTAGCAGACACCTGTAGTAGCTTGAACGCCACAGCAGATGGAAAGTCGCGCCGGTTTGCGCCCAAGCGACTCTGCGAGCTTATTTTAGGCCATAGAGGGCGTTGACGTGTGCCGTCACTGTGATCTTTTCGCCACTGAATTCGGCGGTCGGCGGGGCGGGGGAAGCCGCGGCACCTGCCATCTGTGCCTTCATCATCATGGGGCGTACCGGCTGCGGCTCAAACGTGTCGACCGAGGCGTAGGACAACTCGCCTAGCGAACGGCCTCCGGCTTGTGCCACGGCATTGGCTTCGTCGTGCGCTCGGCGCAGCGCATCCTGAACGGCCTTGATCTTGGCGGCGTCGATGTTGTCGAGCTGATAGGTGATGGAGGTGTCGGTCACTTCCATGTTGGCCAGTCCTTCAGAGATGGGTCCGATCTTGGAGAAGTCTTTGACCTTGATGCTGATATTCGCGTCCACACGATAGCCCACCAGCTTACGTTTAGCGTTCTTGTAGTCGTAGACGGGCTGGGTGGCGAAGCGGCTGATCTGCGCTTCGCTGGGATCGATTCCGTTGGAGCGCAGGAGTTGACGCACCTGCTCGGCGGCTTGTGTTGCCTTCTGGTTCGCATCCTGCAGCTTCTCTTCCTGCGCCGAAATGCCGAACTGAACCAACGCGGTGTCGGGATCGCTCTCGAACTTGCCGTCGGCGCCGACCCAGATGGAATTGGGAATGACCTTGTTTGATTGATCCTGCGCAATTGCCGGCGCGCCGCTGGTCAATGCAGCGCCGATTATGGTGATGAGGAATGCCAGAAATGCAACTCTCTTCTTTGCCATGATGATTTGTAGACTCCTCTGTCCGTTGAAGCGTGAGCGTCCTGTGCTCATCGATAGTCTCCGCACGCTTTCCAGGCATGAACATGAGCTATAACTTTCGTGCCGAATCATAGCTGCGGCCTGCTAGTTACGCCAGCCCGGGAACTCGGGAATTTTCTGCTTTCCACAGGCACCCGTGCTATATACTTCGCGGCATCATAAAGGGAACGTTCGCGACTCCCGTTCTTGCGCGCGGACGGTCGACAATCGGCCACTGTTTTTTCGTCAGATCCGATATCCAAAGGGCATGGTTTTACAGGCTGCTGAAAACATTGCAATCGACTCCGGTCTTGTCAGCTGAAGCCGACTTCGGACCATAAACAATGGGCCTCGACCCTGGCCTGAAGGCCAGTATTACCCGACACGCCACTGCGATCGAATTTTTTAGGCGGTCTGTTCAGTAGGGCCGCAGGCTTCAGCTTCTGATCAGCTGCAAGCGCCGCATCTGCAAGATAAGCAACTGCCGTACGGACTCCTGGCCAGATTACTCGTAAAATGAGGTAGCGCCTTTGATCCATAAATTTGGCGTGGGCAGCGTACGCAGTATTCGTAGCCCTAGGTTAGGAAATTCTCTGATGGACAAGTTTGTCATTCGCGGCGGCAATCCGCTGCTGGGCACGGTGCGAATCAGCGGCGCCAAGAACGCGGCCTTACCGGCGATGGCCGCAGCTCTGCTCACCGAAGAGCCCGTCATCCTCGAAAACATTCCGCAGGTGCGGGACATCGAGACCGAGCGCAAGCTTCTGGCTGCAATGGGCGCCGAAGTTGAACTCGGATACGGCCGAGCGCAGCATCGCACGACCATCTGCTGCCGCGATCTGGTGAATCCCGAAGCTTCCTACGAATTGGTCAAGACCATGCGCGCCTCGACGCTGGTGCTGGGACCCCTCCTTGCCCGTATGAAGACTGCTCGCGTGTCATTGCCCGGTGGTTGCGCCATCGGAGCCCGCCCGATCGACCTGCACCTGAAAGGTCTTGCGAAGTTGGGCGCGAGGATCGAGCACCAGCATGGCTACATTGAAGCCAGCGCCGAGCGGCTGAAGGGCGCGCGCATCGTCTTCGAAAAGATTACGGTCACCGGAACCGAAGACCTGTTGATGGCTGCGACGCTCGCCGAAGGCGAGACCGTGCTGGAAAACTGTGCACGCGAACCGGAGGTCGTGGACCTGGCGAACCTCCTCAACAAGATGGGCGCGCAGATCGAAGGAGCCGGTACTCATAAGATCCATGTCCACGGCGTCGACAAGCTGCACGGGGCACGCCATCGCATCATCCCCGATCGCATCGAGGCAGGCACGTTCGTCATCGCCGGTGCTCTAACGGGGGGCGATCTGACGGTGACCGGCTGCGATCCAGTTCATCTCGACGCGCTCTTGCTGAAGCTGGAAGACTGCGGCGTGACCGTGCAGCGAAACGGCGAGTCGGTGCGCATCGTCAGCAACGGACCGTTGAAGTGCGCCGACATCATGACGGAGGAATACCCCGGCTTCCCCACGGATATGCAGGCGCAATATATGGCGCTGGCGACGCAAGCGGAGGGGGCCAGCATCATTACGGAGAACATTTTCGAGAACCGCTTCATGCATGCGCAGGAGCTGGTGCGCATGGGAGCGAACATCAAGATCGAAGGCAGCCGCGCCGTAGTGCGCGGGCGGACTCCGTTGAGCGGTGCTGCCGTGCAGGCCAGCGACTTGCGCGCTTCGGCATCGCTGGTGATTGCGGCCTTAGTTGCGGATGGCGAAACCATTATCGATCGCGTGTACCACATCGATCGGGGCTACGAGCACATCGAAGAGAAGCTACGCGGCGTAGGGGCGCAGATCCGACGGATCGGTGAGCTGCTCCCGCGACGTGTGAGCGCGCCGGCTGTGGCGAGCTAGCGTTCCTTGACGCGGTATCCCCCTCGCCCAAAAGATGGGCTTGAACGCGACGGTTCGCATTAGAATGATCGTGTGATGATTGCCCGGCGAGTCTGTTGGATACTGATATTCGCGTTCGCCGCTGTGTTTGGACTGGCGGCTCAGACCACGAGCCAAAGCCCGGCAGGCGAGAGCTCCTCGCGTTCCCAGCCGGAGACCGCACCTACCCCACCCGACGCTCCTACGCCTGACCAGGGAACGCAAACGACTGCACCCGCGAAATCCGGCGCAAAACGCACTCTTAACAAGCTGGATCCGCATTGCATCGACGTCATCTTTCATTCCTGCTGGTCGTCTCCGGCAGCCGAACCCGGCAAGCCGATGACCGATGA
Source organism: uncultured Acidobacteriaceae bacterium (assembly GCA_963834135.1). GTDB lineage: Bacteria > Acidobacteriota > Terriglobia > Terriglobales > Acidobacteriaceae > Bog-257. The sequence goes on from CAWIAN010000005.1 coordinate 453,906, forward strand.
GAAGCAGGCGGCCGAAGATATTGACGTCGGCTATTACTATTTGAAAGACAAGAACTACCGCGCCGCGCAGTCCCGCTTGAAAGAGGCGCTGCAGTTGCAGCCCGGGTCTCCGGTGGCGCTGGTCGGACTTGCCCAGGCGCAACAGAAATTGGGGGACACCGACGGCGCACGGCAGAGCTATGAGGCGTACCTGAAAGGCAATCCCGACGGTCCGGATGCCGAGAAAGTGAAGAAGGCGATGGCACAACTGAAGTGAAGCGGTTTTCGAAGACCGGACGTTCCGTGCGGCTGACGTGGTCAGGACGGAACGTCCGAGCTCTCAGTTAGGCAGCGGCTTTTCCTGCTACTGCAGTTTCAATTTCCTTCATCTCCTCAGCGGAGAGCGAAATATTTCCGGCCTTCATGTTTTCTTCCAGGTGAGCGACGCTTGAGGTGCCGGGAATCGGCAGCATCACAGGACTGCGGTGCAGCAGCCAGGCCACCGAAATCTGCGCCACGGTAGCTCCATGATGCTTGGCGATCTCATCCAGCTTGCCGCCCGGCTTAGCCAGTTTCCCGGATGCGACCGGGAACCACGGGATAAAAGCGATATTGTGTTTCTCACAGTATTCCACGACGTCCTCGTGCTGCCGATCGGAGAGGTTGTACTGGTTCTGCACGCTGACAACATTAACCACCTTGCGCGCCCGGTCGATCTCATGCGGTTTTACTTCGCTGAGTCCAATGTGCCGGATCTTTCCTTGCTTTTGCAGCTTCGCGATCGGTGCCAGCGAGTCCTCCACCGGAACCTGCGGATCGAAGCGGTGCAGTTGCCACAGGGCAATACTGTCGGTTTTCAGCCATCGCAGGCTCATCTCGAGTTGCTGAACCAGGTATTCAGGCCGGGCGACGGGCTGCCACTGGTCGGGACCCTGGCGAGTTAGGCCGCCCTTGGTCGCGACGACGAGGTTCCTCGGGAACGGCGCAAGCGTCTCACCAATTAAGGGCTCGCTTACAGCGGGACCGTAAGAATCCGCCGTGTCGATAAAATTTACGCCGAGCTCAACCGCGCGCCTCAGGACACGTTTTGCTTCCTCTACATCCCGGGGTGGACCCCAAATACCCGGGCCGGTAATCCGCATGGCTCCAAATCCCAGGCGATTCACTTCCATATCGCCGCCGATCTTGAATGTTTTTGCCGCCACTCTCAGTTCCTCCTTGTTCCACTGGGCTAGAGCGATGGATGAACGGCCGGGCATTTTGGATTCGGCGCTCCTATTCAATATTTGCGAAGTTCTATCGCGTCACCGACATGTGTGACGCGTCTCGTTGAGTTCATAGCACTTAAACGGCGATGGTAGAGACGAGGAGCTACCGATGAAGGGAAATGAGAAAGTAATCAAGGCTTTGAACAAGGCGCTGTGCGACGAGTTGACCGCCATTACGCAGTACATGGTGCAGGCGGAGATCTGCGAGAACTGGGGCTACGTGCGGCTGGCCGGCCTGACCAAAGGCCGCGCTATTGAAGAGATGCACCACGCCGAGCGCCTGATTGAGCGCATTATCTTTCTGGATGGGACACCGAACGTTAACGTCCCCCTAACGCCCGTAGTCGGGAAGACCGTGCAACAGCAACTGGAAGCCGACTTGGCGTCGGAGAGCGGCGCGATCAGCGAGTACAACGAGGGCGTGGCAATCTGTACGGACGCCAGCGACGCAGGCAGCAAAGATTTGTTCGAGGCGCTGTTACGCGATGAAGAGAAGCATGCCGATTTCCTGGAGGCGCAACTCCATTCCATCAAGGAGATGGGTATCGGGGCGTATCTTGCGCAGCAGATGAAATAGAAGCATTCATCACGGAAGACACGGAGCGTACAGAGGCTTTACCGTCTTCGAGCACTCCCAATAACCGAAGGTTCAGTGGGCAATTCCTGATCCTTGGTTTTCTCCGCGCTTCCCGTGTCCTCCGTGGTGAACAAAGATCCGCCGGTCGCACTACTTCTTCGTCACCGCGACAACGTTGTCATCCGGATTGCGGTCGATCAACTTGTCCACAGGATCGATGCCAGCTTGCGCCGGGAGCTTATCGACCGTAATCGTCAGATCGGTTTTCTCTTGATCGATCTTGTGTTTCTGCAAGTAGAGGTACTTTCCGTCCGCATCCAGCACACCGATATCCATCCAGTCGTTCACTGGGATGCTGTGCTCCTGGCCTTTGCCGTCCGCGCGCACCTTCTTCGCTTCTACGACTAAGTTAACCTGGTACTTGCCGTCGGGAAGTGTGGTGTAGGTGGCGGAAAGCGCGCGGTTGTCGTACAGCGTAATGTTCCGGAACAGATCGTCGAATACATACTGATATTGCGACGGGGTGAACTTCTGGAACTCGCTCTCCAGGTCGAGTGAGGTCGGATACGGCGGACCCTTGAAAGCATACTGCTTCAGGAATTCGCGGATGGCGGCGTTGACGTTGTCTTCGCCGATGTAGTCCTGCAGCGCATACATGGCTAGCGAGCCCTTGCGATAGTGGATGTATCCCTGGTTCTGATCGACTTTGTACAGAGGGTTCTCTTCGTTGCGCTCGCTGGCGCGTCCACGAAGATACTGATCGAGTTCGAAGCGCAGAAACTTCTTCATCGCATCGTCCCCGAAGTGATGCTTCATCACCATCAGCGCCGTGTACTGCGCCATGGTCTCGTCGAGCGAGGTATCACCTTCCACATAAGCTGAGATCACCTGATGCGCCCACCACTGATGAGCGGTCTCATGCGAGGTCACATAGAAAGGTAGATTGACTGCGTCAGCCTTGCCGCTGATTATCGTGAGAAAACCGATCGACTCGGAGAAGGGAACAGTGTTGGCGAAGGATTCGGCGAACGTGCCATAACGCGGGAACTCGATGATGCGCAGCTGATGGAACTGGAAGGGGCTGAAGTTGGTTGAACAGTAGGCGAGCGTCTCCTTCATGCTCTCCATCATCGTATCGATGTCGAACTCATGCCCCGGCTGGTAGTAGACTTCCAGGTTGACGTTCTGCCACTTGTCGCGGCGTACCGCGTAGCGCCCCGACTGGAACGAATAGATGTTGAGGATGGGCGCGTCCATTTTGTAATGGAAGTAGCGGCGGCCGTTCTCCACCCATTCCTTCTGCAGGTATCCCGGAGCGATGGCGATCTGGTCGGGTGTGGTGCTGACCGTGGCGTCGAAGTTGATCCAGTCGGCATCGAAGCTGACGCTGTTGTATTGGCGCGCGGCTACATCCTCCAGCTTCGGCATGCGGCGAGGCTTGTCGAGGCCGTGCCGATGACGAGTGCTGTCGTCGGTCAGCTCGATCTCGGGCGCGTATCCGATATACGGTCCGTAGCGGTCGTTGATGAACGAGCCGTTATGGACGATGTCGGTGTTGGGACCAGCGTTCTCGAAGCCAGGATTGTCGTACCGGATGGCATAGTCGAGTTCGACGCGACCTTTCGGCGGCAGCGGAGCGGGAAGCTGATAGACATAGAATCCCAGGGTCGAGTCTTCGATAATCGGGGTCTGCCCGCCGGCCAATGTCAGCTTTTCTACTTTTACATTGCGGCGCGGAACCGGAATCAGATCGACCGGCCACACTGTTATCGCCACGCGATCGATAGGCGCCGACGTTTTGTTCTCGAGCCACATCGTGCCGTGCATTGCAATCGAGCGCTCTTCGGGATAGAAGTCCACCTGTGTGACGACGTCGGTGACGCGAGGCTGTGGCGTATCGAAGTATTGCTTGTACTTCTTCTCATATTGAGCACGGGCATCGTCGACGCTGTACGTGCTGCGGTAGGGATTCAGGACATGAGTGTTGTAGAAGATGTAGCCGCCGACACCAGCCATCAGCATCAGGCAGGCGACAGCGCCGGCTACGGAGGTGCGGGTGAATCGGGCTGCGGCGAGTTTCATGCGCACGCGCCAACTGCTCTCCGTGCCACGTACCCACAGCAGATTGGTCAAAATCGCCAGTAAAATGGCGGCTACGCCCCAATACAACCGGAACCAGATGAGCGGCTGCAGAAACGGACCATAGCCGTTGATGTCGGAGTACGTTACCTGAGGCGTCTGGCCGAAGCGATAGAGATAATCCTGAAATCCGGCGGGCGGCAGAGAGAGCGTGGCCACGATGTAAAGCACCATCACAAAGTGGCCGAGATATTTGTTGTTGACGATGGTCTGAACGAACATCGCCAGAACGCACAGGATCCACAGCGAGGTCAGCCGGTTGAGAAACAGTTCGCGGAAGTAGAGCCCGAATTCGATGTGATGGAAGCCCTGGGCGATCTGTACCGTTACGCCGGAGGCCAGGATTAGCAGCACCACGACGACCTGCACCAGCATCAGCGCAAACAGCTTGGAGCAGAACAGCACCCAACGTTGCAGCGGGAAGGCGTCGATCACCTGGTTGAGCTGGGCATCGCGTTCGCGCCACACCAGTTCGCCGGAATAGAAAATGATGATGGCTATGGCAAAGATGAAGAAGCCGGCTCCGGCCAGTTCGAGCATCTGGTAGGTAACTGGATACGTCCTGGCGGAGAGCGGATTATTGATGCCGGCGGCGCTCAATAAGGCGAACAGAAATCCCGCCAGCATCAGCACCAGGAAGAAGACATTCTTCGTGGTCTCGCGAAAGTGAATTCGCGTGAGCGAGAGCAGATGGCGAAATGAAGCGCCCGTGGAGAACGCCGGATGTGCGACAGGCAGCGCCTGGGTGATTGGAACCGGCTCCTTTTCGTCTGCAACCTGCCGGCGCTTGCTCTTCTCCGCGGGATAAGCGAACTTAAACTTCACGTAGGCGATCACCAGGAAGATCGCGCCTACGCCCAGCCATAAGGCTCGGTTTGCGAGCAGGATTCCCTGCAGCGGGATGAGCTGCGTGTTGCGTTGGAACGGCGTCCAGTAGCGCGTAATGCGATCGATGGCGGATCCGCCCAACGGATCGGCCAAAGCTGCGCGAACACTTGCCGTCAACGTGGTGTTGTTCAGCTGGCCGACGGTGAAGTAGCCGATCAGCACCAAAACGCTGGCAACATACACCGGCAGCATCTTGCGAGTAAGCGTCGACAAGGCGAAGAAGATTGCGGTCAGGAACAGCAGATTCGGCCAGACGTTGATGAGGTACGGTTGAAAGTAGGCCGCTGTCATTTGCGGGCCGACGCGTGTCTTATCGAGCCATGGAGTCAGCGAACCGATCCACGCGCCTATCCCGACGCTGCTGAAGATCAGGATCTGAATAGCGAAGGCCGCGAGAAAACGCCCGCCAAGGTAATCAAGCTTGGTGATGGGAGCGGTATAGAAGAAGACCGAGGTATTGCTGTCGACATCCTGGTAGGTTGCCTGTCCGGCAATGGCAGCCGTGATCACGATGCCGAAGAAGCAGATGAACGTAATGACCGAGTTCAATCCATACGGCGAGTTGACCAGGACCTTGCCGCCCGTGCCGAAGTCGACGCTCGCCTCGGCAAAGGCGCCGCCGGACATAAGGGTAAACAGCAGGCCGAGAGCGAAGAACACTACGAAATACACGTAGGTCGAGATTCGCCTGAGGCGCTGTTGAAGCTCGAAGAGGAAGATGTTGGTCAGCATCGTCAGTTCGCCGCTGCGCGCCTGAAGCCGCGAATCGTAGAAAAGTACAGGTCCTCAAGGTCCGGAACGACGGGCTCGAATCCGGGCTCGGGAAGCTCGTTCTGCAAAACGTGCAGCAGGGTTCGCCCGGCAACCAGTCGCATCGAGATCACCTGGAAGCGCTGCTGATAGTCGGCGAGTTGTGTCCGGTCAATCGCTTTCTTCCACACGGATCCGTTCAGCGCCTGCACCAGCGTCGCCGGATCGCCGGCGGCATGGACTTGTCCCTGGTGAATGATGGCCATCTTGCGGCACAGATCACTCACGTCAGAAACGATGTGCGTGGAAAGAATCACGATGATGTTCTCGCCAATGGCGCTCAGCAGATTGTGGAATCGAACGCGCTCTTCAGGATCGAGGCCGGCGGTGGGTTCGTCGACGATGATGAGCCGTGGATTACCCAGTAGTGCCTGAGCAATGCCGAAGCGCTGCTTCATGCCGCCGGAGAAGCTGCCCAGTGGCTTGTTGCGATGGTCCCACAGGTTGGTCTGGCGCAGCAGCGCCTGAACGACCTCGCGTCGCTCCTTGGAATTTTCGATCCCTTTCAGCGCGGCAAAGTGCGACAGCAAGGTCTCCGCCGGCACTTTGGGATACAGTCCGAACTCCTGCGGAAGATAGCCGAGCATCTTGCGTACCTGGTCTTTGTCGCGAAGGACGTCGATACCGTCCATGCTTGCGCTGCCACTATCGGCTTCCTGCAACGTTGCCAGAGTTCGCATGAGCGTAGACTTGCCCGCGCCGTTCGGTCCGAGCAATCCAAACATGCCTTGAGGAATGGACAGGGACACGTCTTGCAACGCCTGCGTCCCGTTGGGATAGCGCTTGGAGAGACCTTCGATTTGCAGTTCCATCAGTATGCCTACCAGGTATACGAGATTTTCCGGGAAGTTGTTCCGGGTAGCGAGCCACCTGAGCCCGGGTGATTTATCCGTTCAAACCCGGGATTTACAAAACTTATGGTTTCTTAACAGAAACTCGCTTTCCCATATGGTCTTGTAGTAATAGGTCTGAAATGCGAACCATTTTGCCATCTCGAAGCGTCACAGTCACGCTGGTAATGTTTGCGATCTTTCTGGGAGCGTGGACGTTGCCGGCCTCGGCGATGGGACAGGCCGGCGCTTCGCAGCAGACGGCGCCGAAAAAGGCGCGAGCCGTAGGCGTGGTCAAGGCGATTTCAGGCAATTCTATTACCCTGCAGACTGATGCCGGCTCCGAAATGGCCGTGACGATTCAGCCGGCCGCCCGCATCGTGCGCATGGAGCCCGGACAGACTGATCTCAAGAGCGCTCCCGCGATCCAACTGAGCGATGTACAGGTAGGCGATCGCCTGCTGGTTGCCGGCGTTCCGTCCGATGATGGCAAGTCGATCGCTGCTACTACGGCCGTCGTGATGAAGAAGGCCGACGTCGCTGAAAAGCAACAGCAGGACCGCGAGGCCTGGCAGAAAAATGGCGTTGGCGGAGTAGTTAAGGCGATCGATCCAGCCGCTGGAACAATCACGCTCTCGACCGGCTCACTGGCGAGCAACACGATCGCAGTCAAGGTTTCGAAGGACACCGTGATTCGCCGCTACGCTGCGAATTCCGTGAAGTTCGACGACGCCAAGCCGGGCACGCTGGACCAGGTAAAGGTTGGCGATCAACTGCGCGCACGTGGAACCAAGAGTGAGGACGGCAAGGAGCTGGCTGCGGCGGAGATCGTCTCAGGAAGCTTCCGCAGCATCCCGGCGACACTGATCTCCACCGACGCGGCGAGCAACAGCATCACCGTCACCGATCTGGTGACGAAGAGGCCAGTGACGTTGAAGGTGGGATCGGACTCGCAGATGCATCAGTTGCCGGCGATGTTTGCGCAACGAATTGCCATGCGGCTGAAAGGCGGAGCGGCCGGCGCTGCGGCCCAGGGCGGCGAGGGAAGTGGGGCGCGTCCGCAGAGCGCTGAAGGAGGCTCACCGGGAGGCGGCTACGGACAACGCGCTGGAGGCCCGCCCGATTTTCAACAGATGCTGAGCCGCATGCCCAGTGTGAGTCTTGGCGATCTGCAAAAGGGAAGCGCGTTGATGATCGTGGCCACGGAGGGCACCGCAGATACTCCGTCGGAAGTCATCATTCTATTGAGCGGAGTGGAACCAATCCTGACGGCGGCATCGCCGCGACAGGCCAGCACGATTTTGACGCCTTGGAACTTGTCTGCCGGCGGAAATGCTGGAACGGGAGACGCTCCCTGACGGAATACACATAGCGACTACTTCGCTATACAAAGGGTTCGATCAACGTAATGCGTTTGTGTGCATTTGTTCTTTTACTGCTCTCGTGCTTCACCGTTCCGACGTTCGCGCAGACCGCGACCGGGACGCTGCATGGCCGCGTCACCGATCCGTCCAAGGCTGTCGTTCCGACAGCGGTCGTCACGGCGACAAATGCCGCGGGGAAGACGTTCACGGTCCAGACCGACCATCAAGGCGAATTCCAATTCACCCGTCTCGCGCCAGGCTCCTACAACGTAACCGTCCAGGCGAAGGGCTTTGCCGTCGACCAGGAGCCTGGCGTAACCGTCGCTTCTGGACAGACACAAGAACTCGACGTCGCGCTGCAAATTGAGGTTGAGCAGCAGCATGTCGAGGTGCAGGAAGAATCCCCGACAGTAAGTGTGAGTCCGGAAAACAGCGCGAGCACAATCGTGTTGAAGGGTAAAGATCTCGACGCGCTGTCAGACGATCCTGACGAGTTGCAGTCGGAGTTGGAAGCCCTGGCCGGACCTTCGGCCGGCCCGAACGGCGGCCAGATTTACGTCGATGGCTTCACCGCTGGACAGCTTCCTCCCAAGTCGGCGATACGCGAGATCCGAATCAACCAGAATCCTTTCTCCGCTGAGTATGACAAGCTGGGTTACGGACGAATCGAGATTTTCACCAAGCCAGGCACAGACCAATATCATGGCCAGTTCCTGATCAACGGTAATTCGTCTGCATTCAATTCGCTGAATCCGTTTGTTACAGAGACGCCGGGCTACTACTCGGAAATCTTCAACGGCAATGTCAGCGGCCCGATCAGCAAGAGCGCGTCGTTCTTCTTTACCGTGCAGCAGCGCGATATCGACAATGTGAGTGTTGTGGTGGCGCCGTTGTTCGGTCCAGGCAACGCACCATACACGGCCAATGTGCCAAGCCCTTCGAAGCGTCTGAGCATCAGCCCCCGCGTTGACTTTCAGCTCTCCAGCAAGAACACGCTGACGGTGCGTTACCAGTACACTCACAACACACAGGACAATGCCGGAATCGGCGGGTTGTCGCTGCCTTCCACCGGCTACAACTCACACAGCACGGAGCAGACCGTCCAGATCAGCGATACCCAGATCATCAGTCCGACCATCGTGAACGAGACGCGCTTCCAGTACATCCGTGACACCGACAATCAGAATCCGCTCAGCCTTGATCCGACGATCGTGGTGCAGGGAGTCTTCACCGGCGGCGGCAGCTCACAAGGAATTTCGATCGGCAACCAGGATCATTACGAGCTGCAAAACTACACATCGATCTCGCATGGCAAGCATTTCATCAAGTTCGGTGGAAGGTTGCGCGGGACGCTGTATTCCAGCACGCAGAATGCGGGCTTCAACGGTGGATATAACTTCTCGTCGCTGACCCAGTACCAGGACGTCTTGGACGGTGTGCCGGGGGCGACGCCGAGCCAGTTCACCCTGGTGGCCGGACAGGCGCTGTCCGATGTGTCGATGATCGATGTGGGGCTGTATGCCGAAGACGAATGGCGAATCAAGCCCAACATCTCGCTGAGCTATGGCCTGCGCTATGAAACCCAGACCGGCATTCCTTACGAAGGCGATTGGGCGCCGCGAGTGAGCCTGGCCTGGGGCTTGGGACATTCCAAGGTTCCGAAGACCGTAATACGCGGCGGATACGGCATCTTTTACGATCGCTTCTCATACGACTACCTCTTGCAGGCGGAGCGCTACAACGGCGTAACTCAGCAGCAGTATGTCGTCGCCAATCCAACCTTTTATCCGCTGATCCCGACTCCGGCGCAGTTAGCGCAGCTATCCACCACATCGCCCACCGTGTATCAGGTGCAGAGCAACCTGCATGTGCCGTATACGATGGAGGCTGCGATCAGCCTGGAGCGGCAGGTCACGAAGAACGCGACCGTGTCCCTTACTTATTTGAACTCGCGCGGCGTGCATCAGCTCTTCCTCCGTAACGCCAACGCGCCGTTGCCGGGCACCTACAATCCCGCCGATCCCAACAGCGGCATTCGTCCGGACGGCAACAACACCAACATTTACCAGTACAATTCCGGCGGCGTTTTTGAGCAGAACCAGCTGATCGCGAACTTCCGCGTCAGCGTTGGTCAGAAAATTTCGCTGTTCGGCTTCTACTCGTTGAACTATGCGAACAGCGACCTCGGATCGGGCGGCCCGATCTCAGCCGGGTCGAGCGGTGAAGGTTTCGGCGGAGCTTTTGGCGCCGGCGGGAGCAGCTCTCCGCAGTTCGTCATGAACTCTTACGATCCAATGGAGGATTACGGTCGTGCCAGCTTCGACGTGCGCAACCGCTTCCTGATCGGCGGCACGTTCTCGCTGCCCTACGCTCTGCGCCTTAGTCCCTTCATCATTGCGGATTCGGGCTCGCCGTTCAACATCATCGTCGGCCAGGATCTGAACGGAGACTCGATCTTTAACGACCGTCCCGCACTCGCGTCCACCGCGGGGCCTGGCGGCCAGGTTTACGTCACTCCGTATGGGACCTTTAACAGCGTTCCCATCGCCGGGCAGACCATTGTGCCGATCAACTACGGCAGTTCGTCCGCGCTCTTCAGTCTGAACCTGCGGTTGAGTAAAACGATTGGCCTAGGTCCGAAGGTCCAAAGCCATGCGGCGTCCGGCGGTCGCGGCGGCGGCGGTGGTGGTCACGGCGGCGGATTGGGAGGCCGCGGACTTACCGGCGGCGGCGGTCCCGGTGGCGGTCCGTTCACCTACGGCGGAGAGACCAACCGCAAATACAACCTGACTTTCAGCGTGAGCGCTCGCAATCTGCTGAATAACGTGAACTATGCGCCGCCGATCGGCAATCTTCAATCGCCATCGTTTGGGATGCCAGTTGCTCTGGCGGGTGCGCCGTTCTCTTCCGGTTCAGCGGTGCGACGCATTGATCTGCAGATGCTGTTCTCGTTCTAGTTATTGAATCAGTCGTTTACGGCTGATAGCTGAAGTCGAGGTTCTTGTCTTCCTTGGGCCCAATCGTAATGGTCTGAGTCTTCTCTCCATACTTTTCCTGCACCGCGGCGATGGTGTATGTGCCAGGCGGAAGTCCTGTGAGGGTGAACTTGCCATCGTTGCTGGTGATTGCGAAGTACGGGTTTCCAATGACGCTCAGGTACATATGCATCCAGGGATGCTGGTTGCACTTTACCGGGATCATCAACTCGGGCTGGCTGAAACTCTTCTCCAGCGCTTGCGAGTGCGGCATCTGCGACTGGTTCCACTCCGGATTGTTCTTCGGCATGGGATGGATGTTGTGCAGGGTCTGGTCTTTGTCCTCGAATTGCACCGGCTGCCCAACCATGACCGCTGCCATATGCGGCACGTAGCGACAGCCTTCCTGCTTGATACTCAGGCTTTGTTTCGGAGGATCGTAGGACGCCTCCGGTAATCCCTGCTTGACGTAGACCAGCACGTTGGCCAGATGACCATCGTCGACCACGACCTGCTCCGACGCGGTTTGCCCCTTGCAACCCGGATCGTTGCTCATATCGATGGAGTGGACGCGCGGCGGTGGACCATCGAAGTTGACGATGCCGCTGATGGTGGCGGCTGTGGCTGGATCAACCGCAGCAGCTTTCGGAAGGGCCCGAGTGGAAGCGCGACTTTCTTCAGGAGTGCGATTGTTGCAAGCCGTCAGGAAGAGCCCAAAAAGAGCGGTCAGGATAATCCAACAGATCTTACGCGACACGGTTCAACCCTTACTGGATGAAATCAGAAGTATGAGGAAACCCTTCATTGTACTATTCGAAGCGGGATCCGAATGGGCGAGAGTGACAATCCGCAGATCTCGCAGCAACTCGCTGACGGCGACAAGACCTTCGCGGTGGACTCCGCATCCGCCGCGAGCCGGCGGACGAGGCGCAGCCCGAGTACCGCACAGGCTGTGCTGCTGGGCAGTGCGCTGGGACAACTGGGCCTTGCACTCCTCATCACGATTTACCTGGCGCGTGTGCTGTCGCCGGCGGCGTTCGGATTCTTCTCCCTGGTTGGGACCATCTTTATCCTGGCCCGCAAGTTTCTCGATCTCGGACTGAGCAATGTTGCCGCCCGCGATATTGCCCACGATCCGCGCCGGGAGCGGCCGATCCTCGAAGGCATGATGGCGTATCGGCGAGTTGCCGGTGCGCTGCTGGCGTTGGCGCTGCTTGTGTACGCATTTATGCAGAGATCGGAACCGGAACGCGCGGTTTTGATCCTCGCAGCCATGGTTCTTCTTTTTACCGAGCCGGCAGCGCTTGATCCCGTGTTCCAGGTCCGCCAGGCGCAGCACGGGCCGGCGCTGCTTAACTTGTTCGGTGGACTGTTGGTGCTGCTGGGAAGCCTCGTCTTTCACCGGCTGGCGATTGCGGGAGCGACGTTTGCTCTCCTGGTCGTGCTGCGCGAGGCTGTTTCGTTGTTGTTCACGAAGCTGATGGCGGAGCGGCTGCTGGGCTACCATCCATGTCCCGGTTTTCGCGGGCGCGCGCTGAAGGCCTTCGTCGGACCAGCGCTGATCTTCGGTCTTGCCAGCCTGGTGTATGCGATCTATTTCAACTGTGACGTCTTCTTCGTTCTTGCTTTGCGAGGACGCGACGAACTTGGCGCTTATGCGGCGGCTTTCCGGCCCATCAATCCTCTCCTTTTGCTTCCGTGGTTGTTGATGATGCCGATGATACCGGTGATGACGGCGACCATCGCCAAAGATCGCGTAGCATTCGTAAGCCAAGTGCGAAGCGCTTGTGGAATCGCATTTGGCGTAGGGGCTTGCGGCATGATCGCCGGCGTGATGCTCGCGCCCGATCTGGTGACATTGCTGTATCACGGCCGCTACCTCGAGGGCTCTCTCTCGTGCGTGGACGCCTTTCGCTGGCTCGCTGTTGCTCTTGGGATGGTGTGCGTCACGACAGTGTTGACGGCGTCGATGCTGGCGGCTGGAAAGGAGAAATTGCTGTTGGTGATTGGAGTCGCCGCGTTGGTTGCGAATGTTGTTCTCAATTTGGTGTTGTTACGGACCTACAACTTCACAGCCGCGGGCTTCGCGACAGCGGTGACCGAAGGGCTCTTCTTGCTCGGTGCGGTGATCGCATTTCAGGTAGCGACCGGTCGCAGCGCGATCACCTGGAGTTCGATTCTTTACCTGCTGCCAGGCCTGGCGATGGCGGTCATCTTTTACCTTGTGCATGGAGGAGCCGCAATCCGCGTCACGATCGGCATTGTGCTGGGGATGCTGTCGGTAGGCTCAATCCTGCTGTCGCGGCAGGCCCGTCAGTTTCGCAAGGAGATGGCGGCGAATTCGCTCCTGTTCTCCGCCGAAGGCGCCGCGGCATCTCAGGTGGGCGGATGAGCAAGGACGATCCGATTGAGCAGGCGCTGGACGCGATTGGCGAGTTACGAATTGCGGTCCCCTCGGAACAGGTCACCCAACAACTCCGCACGTTTCTAAGGAACAAATCCAACCTGGTTGTCGCGAAGGCAGCGAAGGTTGCCGGTGAACTGCACCTGTCGGGCCTCATAACCGATCTGGTGGCAGCGTTCGACCGCTTGATGGGCAATCCCGCGAAGCTCGATAAGCGCTGCGCTGCTATCACGGAAATTGTCAGCGCGCTCTATGAATTCGATTACAGCGAGCCGGAAGTCTATCTCAAGGGCATTTGGCATATTCAGAAGGAACCTTCGTTCGGTCCGCCGGTTGACACCGCCTCCTCGCTTCGTGGACGAAGTGCACAAGGCCTGCTGCGTACCCGCTATCCTGACGCAGTTGCGGTAGTCATTGACTTGCTGGTAGATCCCGAGCCGCCGGCGCGACTCGGCGCGGTCCGTGCGCTGGCTCTGAACGCGGGCGATGTTGGCCTGTTGTTGCTGCGGTTGAAAGTGCTCAGCGGCGACGAAAATCCGGAAGTGGTCAGCGAGTGTTTCTCGGGTTTGTTAGCGGCTGGACCTGGTGCATCACTGCCATTTGTAGCGAGGTATCTCGACAGCGAGGACGAAGCGATCGCGGAAGCGGCGATCTGGGCGTTGGGGCAGTCGAGGCAGACAGCGGCACTCCCCATCCTGCAAGAAAAGTGGGAACGGACCGCCGATGGCTCTGTCCGCAAAACGTTGGTGCGGGCGCTTGCAGCCTCGCGACTTCAGGAGTCCTTCGACTATCTGTGTTCGCAGCTGCGAAACGCGGACCTGCCGACTGCCGGCGACATCATTCTTGCGCTCGCAGATTATGCCAGCAGCGAATCGTTGCGGCTGGCGGTGGAGTCGGCGGTGCGGCAGCGGGACGATCCCAAAATCACCGAATTATTCCGACAGCATTTCGGCAGATGAGCCGATGGTTTGGCCCTTGTCGCCGGCCTATTTTTTCTGCAGCAGCTCCTCGACCTTCTGTTGGATGATCCCTGTGTCAGTCTGTCCGACATACTTCGCAGCGATATGACCGTCGCGGGTGATTAGAAACGTCACCGGTAGCCCCAGGATCCCGCCGTAAGATTGGGCAAGTTGGGTAGTGCCCATGCCGATGGGATAGTTCATCTTGTACTTCTGGTAGAACTCGCGGACGGGCTGCGGGCCGTCGTCCATAGAGATACCGACCACTTGAAACCCCTGGGCTGCATAGTTGTTCTGAAATTCGACGAAGTGCGGGATCTCCGACTGGCAGGGCACGCACCACGTGGCCCAGAAGTCGAGCAACACCACCTTCCCGCTGTAGCTCGCCAGATCGAGCGGTTTGCCGTCGATGTCCTGCATGGAAAAGCCGGGCGCCACGGTACCAACCGCTCCCGGTGGCCCACCCTTGGCGGAGTGCGCCGGCTGATGGCGCGCAAGTTCGTACAAGCCAACCACCACGACGATGGCGACAATAATCAGGACAACTCTTCTCATTCGTTATTGACCTTTGACGGTGGGATATCCCTTGGAGACCCAATCAGTGCCGAAGTTGTCGGCGATGTACAAAACCTTAACATTAGTGAAGCCCATCGTGCTGAGTTCCTTGAAGGCGGGCCGTACGTTCGGACAATGGCCCCAGGGACAGCAGCCACAATATAAGACGATGAACTTTTTGTGGGACAGGGGCTTTACCTTCGCGCGCAGTTGCTCGAGCGCCTGCTTGTCGGAAGGAGCACCGATGAACTCAGCATCCGGAATGTGCGCCTGGCGGTAGAGCAGCCACGGGCCCACGTTCAGGATGAGCGGCTTCTGGTCTTTCGGCGCTGATAATAAACTGAGCAGGTCTTCGGGGGTGATGACCTGTGGGCTGCCAGGGGCCAGCTCGTCGGAAGAATGCATTGCGGCATTCTGAGCGCTTGCCAGCGAAACTGCGAACGTCACGAGCGAAAAGTATGAGGGCGAATCGATTGATATGCGCCAAAGTCTTCTCCAGGCTACCATGATCAAACTGTTTAGATTAGCCGATGCAGAGCGTTCGGACCAAATCGTGAGCGGCTGACTCGAACAGGAATCGAACCGAGAAACTGATGGGAGAGCAGCACCGCTCTCCCATTTGCAGAATTCAATTTAGTCACGCGCATCGCGGGAGCCTTGGCCGAGTCAGCACCGCATGGCGAGGTCGGCCAACAGGATCGGTTGGCGCGCAGCCTGTGACTGTGGAATTGCGTCGAGCGCCTGCCGCAGATCGGCAATCAAGTCTTCAACGTCTTCGATACCAACCGAATAGCGGACCAGGCCGTCGCTCAGGCCCGCCTCCAGCCGCTCTTGGCGAGGTATACCCGCATGGGTCATCGATGCCGGATGCTCAATGAGCGTTTCTACTCCGCCAAGCGATACCGCCAGGGTCGCGAGGCGAACATGATCCATCAGGATACGGCCGGCCTCGATACCGCCTTTCAATTCGAAACTGATCATTGAGCCGAAGCCGCGCATCTGGCGCTTTGCCAATTCGTGCTGTGGATGAGACTTCAGCCCGATGTAGCGAACGTTATCGATTTCCGGCTGGCGCTCAAGCCATTCGGCGATTTCCATTGCGCTGCGCTGCGCCCGCTCGATCCGTATGCCCAAAGTCTTTATTCCGCGAAGAACCAGGAAGGCCTGATGCGGATCCATGTTGCAGCCGAGATTAATCATGGTGCGGCGCAGTTGTTGGCAGACATATTTATCTTTGGCGACCAGCATTCCTCCGATCACATCGGCGTGTCCATTGATGAACTTGGTGACGGAGTGCAGCACCACGTCGGCGCCGAGATCTAACGGCCGCTGGAGGTACGGACTTGCGAAGCTGTTGTCGACCACAAGCAGACAATCATTGGCATGCGCGATCTCGGCTACCTCCGCAATGTCGGTCAATTGCATCGTTGGATTTGCCGGCGTTTCGACGTAGATAACCCTGGTGCTGGGTTCGATCGCAGCTCGAAGCGAATCGAGGTCGGAGGTATCGATGTAGGTGGAGCGCACACCAAAGCGCGAGAAATCCCGGGTCATGACGGCGCGGCTGGGACCGTAGACCGAAGCCGTGCTTACCATGTGCGTGCCCGCCCCAAGAAGAGCGAAGTATGCGGTGCAGATTGCTCCCATACCCGAGCTGGTCGCGATGCCTTCACGGCCACCTTCCAACTCCGCAACGCTTTCTTCCAGGGCATGAACCGTCGGGTTCCCCAGGCGAGTGTAGATGTATCCATCCTGTTCGCCGGCGAACAGCGCAGCGCCATGAGCAGCATCCCGGAAACCGAAGGTTGAGGTCTGATAAATGGGCACAGTTACCGAACCCGTTACATCCGGCTTATGGCCGGCGTGGATCAACTTGCTATTTGTGCCCAGGCGCGTGGTATCCATGCAGCTCCTCTCAGGAAAGGCGTCCTTATCGATGACCAACCAGTGTCAGACAGATTGGTCCACGCGACAGTGACCATGCGCACAACCACGGGTGAGGCAGCGCCGGGGAACGTCACAGCAGAGTGTGACATTGAGGCATCAGACGGACTTTTGGATAGTAACTTGTCTCGCCTTGCTCGCTGGCCCGCCTCATCTTGGCAAACATGCCGCTGGTAACAATAGCTTGATTGGTTGCTGTCTGATGCCCATAATTGGTTTTCCCGCACACCAGGAGTCGAACGCATGACCACTTCGGAGTTGGCTGCCTTCGTACGCAGGCTCGCACCACCGTTTTTCCAGGATCTAAAGGCCGAAGAAGCAGATGCGGTTTTATCTGCCGCCCGGCAGCAGCGTTGCCTGGCCAAGTCGGTTATCACGAACCAAGGGCACCCGGCCAACAACCTATTCATGATTCTCACCGGCGCTGCGCGCAGCTTTTTTCTGACTCAGACCGGACAAAAGCTGCACGTCTTTTCTTTTCCGCCTGGTGAAGTGTTTGGAGGCATGGCTTTGGTCGAGCGGGCTTCCGAATACATCGTGAGCACCGAGGCGGTCAAGGATTGCTACATGCTGGCATGGGACCGGGCCACGATTCGAGGGCTGATCTGGCGCTATCCCAGGCTGATGGACAATGGTTTATCGATAGCCTCGGAATACCTGAACGTCGCTATCGCCACCCAGGTCGCTTTAAGCTGTCACTCGGCGCGTCAGCGCCTCGCAGAAACCGTGGTGGCAATGGCCAGCGGCATTGGACGCCGGGTTGAAGGTGGCATTGAATTAAGAGTGGGGAATGACGAGCTGGCTTCTGCCGCAAACATTACTACTTTCACGGCGAGCCGCATCATGAGCGAATGGCAGCGCGATGGTCTACTGACTAAGAGCCGGGGCAAGGTGCTGCTGCCGTTTCCTGAACGGCTGCTCCTGCGTGACTTGTAATCACTTCATAAGGATCACACCCGCCCGCATCGTTGCGCTTGCGCAATCTCCGACTTGCGATAGGGCAGCGATAGGAGCACGCCGTTCATAGAATAATTTCTATAGTTCGCAGTTAACCCTCGTCCCATAGCGAATGTATACGCGACGAGGGCCAGCTTGATCGTTGGCCCTCAGCGTTGCGAATCGCTTTCTGAATTTCCTCCTTGGATCGCTTCCACGTCGAAGCTAACGAAATTTCCAGGGCGCGAAGCCAAGAAGACTTACTGCGCCGAATGGAGAAGTATGTGCCAAATGTAACTCCCACTGTAGTTCTGTGCGTTGATGACGATCCGCGGGCGATGATGGCCCGGGCGCTGATCTTGTCGCTAGCCGGATACGACGTTCAGACGGCAGCTTCAAGTGATGCGGCGCTGAGCATTTTTCGCCGTTCCCAGATTGACCTGGTCATCGCCGACCATTTCCTTCCCGGCGTGAACGGCGCGGCACTTGCCGGTGCCATGAAGAAGATCAGGCCGGAGATTCAGTTCGTGCTATTGATGGTCACAGCAGAGCCGCCATCGGGCGCGGAACAAGTTGACCTGGTTCTGATGAAAGGGATGGATCCGCAGCAGTTTCTCGACGACATTCAAAGGCTATTAAACAGACGGCAACGCAAAGCCGCAGCGAGCGCGAGCCAAAATTAAGAGGCACGACAGGTTCCCCGTCGTGCCTCATTGTGAGCTGATTCGCGCGGTAACAGGGCGGCTATCGGCCAGGGAGCTTTATATCGAAGCTCCCGCCGCCCTGACTTCGGGGCTTACACCGCTTTCATAGGTCTTGAAGTTCTCGTGGAACAGCTTCGCCAGTTTCTTGGCTGCGGCATCGTAAGCAGCCTTGTCGGCCCAGGTGTTGCGTGGATCAAGGATCTCAGAGGGTACACCAGGACACTCAGTAATGACCTCGAAGCCGAACACCGGATCCTTCCTGGTCTTGACATTTGCCAGCGCGCCGCTATGGATGGCATTCACGATGGCACGGGTATAGGCCAGCTTGATGCGCTTGCCGACCCCGAACGCCCCTCCGCTCCAGCCCGTATTGACCAGCCACACCCGGGCTCCGTGCTTCTTCATCTTGGCCGCAAGCAGTTCAGCGTATTTGTTCGGATGCCAAACAATGAATGGCCCACTGAAGCAAGGTGAAAACGTCGCCGTCGGATCCTTCACCCCGACTTCCGTACCAGCTACCTTGGCGGTGTATCCGCTGATGAAGTGATACATCGCCTGAGCAGGGCTCAAAGAACTGACGGGAGGCAGCACGCCGAACGCGTCAGCAGTGAGAAAGATGATGTCGGTGGGATGATCGGCGACACAAGGGATCTTGGCGTTCTGGATAAACTCGATGGGATAGGCGCCACGGGTGTTCTCGGTGATCTTTGTGTCGGCAAAATCTACGTGGCGATCTTCCTCGAGGACAACGTTCTCCAGTACCGCTCCGTAACGCAGCGCCTGGAAAATCTCTGGCTCGGATTCAGGCGTCAAGTTAATGGCCTTGGCGTAGCAACCGCCCTCGATGTTGAAGATGCCGTCGTCGCTCCAGCAATGCTCATCGTCGCCAATGAGAAGTCGATTGGGATCAGCCGACAGCGTCGTCTTGCCCGTGCCGCTCAAGCCGAAGAGCAGCGAGGAGCGGCCGCTCTGTTTATCTGCCGTGGCAGAGCAGTGCATCGACAGCACCCCGCGTTTGGGTGCGAAGTAATTCATCACCGTAAAGACGCCCTTTTTCATCTCACCGGCGTACTCCGTGCCCAGGATGACCAGTTCGCGATCCTCCAGGTTCAGGCAGATGCTGGTGGTTGAGCCCACCCCTGCGGTGTACTTGTTGGCAGGGAAACGGCCCGCGTTGTAAATCACAAAGTCTGGTTGGCCGAAATTGGCCAATTCTTCACGCGTCGGTCGGATGAGCATGGTATGCATGAAGAGTGCGTGGTAAGGACGCTCGCAGATGACGCGGACCTTGATTCGATAGTTAGGATCCCATCCGGCGAAGCCGTCGAAGCAGTACAGGCGCTCGCAGATGTTCAAGTAATCCTTGGCGCGTTCGCGTACGACATCGAATGTACGAGCGTCGAGAGCTACATTGACCGAACCCCACCAGACGTCATTTTCCGACTGAGGGTTCTTCACAATTCGCTTGTCTTTAGGAGAGCGGCCGGTCTTAGCGCCGGAATAAGCGACCAGCGCTCCGTTGTCGGCGATGCTGGCGTCTTTGTCATAGCGGATCGCGTGCTCGTACAACGCGCTGGGCGGCAGGTTGCGATGGACCTCCGCAACGTCCAAACCGGAATCCTTGAGATTAAATGCATCCATAACTTCACTCCGTATTAACCGAGTTAGCACCAATAAAGAATCTCCCATCATACCGCCTGCGGCTGTTGGAGCGAAGGAGGTGACTGTCCGACCGAAGGAAAGCCGTGGTGGAGTGGCTTTACTGGCCGCTGTCTACTTCAGCATGGCTGCGCCAGGGAAGAGCATTCTGCAGGCGGACCATGGGCCAGAGTTTCGAGGCTGAGAATGGTGAGCTTCGGGCTATAATGCGCTCACCTCATGGCCTTAACTCCCGGTATCAAGCTTGGCCCCTACGAAATCCTCTCATTCATCGGAGCAGGAGGCATGGGAGAGGTGTACCGTGCCCGCGACTCGCGCCTGGGACGAGAGGTCGCGATCAAAGTCTTGCCGCCGTCGTTTGCCGCCGACACGGAACGGTTGCGCCGCTTCGAGCAGGAAGCTCGAGCGGTCGCCGCGTTAAGTCATCCCAACATTTTGGCGGTGCACGACATTGGGCAGTACGAGGGCGCGCCGTTCCTGGTTTCGGAGCTGCTGGAAGGCGAAAGCCTGCGCGATATTGTGGCCCGCGGACCGCTCTCCCATCGCAAAGCGATTGACTACGCCGTACAGACCGCGCACGGACTGGCCGCCGCCCATGGGAAAGACATCGCTCATCGCGACCTGAAGCCCGACAATATTTTCGTTACCCGGGAAGGCCGGGTGAAGATCCTGGACTTCGGGCTGGCCAAGACGGTCCAGAAGCCCACCGTGCAAGGGCACGGCGCAGGATTGGCGACGATGACCGCCGTCGCGCCAGCGACCGATATCGGCACGGTGATGGGGACCGCAGGCTACATGTCGCCCGAGCAGGTACGCGGAGGAGTTGTCGACTGCCGCACGGATATTTTTAGCTTCGGAGCCGTACTTTACGAGATGCTCATCGGCCAGCGTGCGTTTAAGCGAGACACGGCGGCGGACACCATGGCTGCGATCTTGAACGACGATCCGCCGGAGTTGGCGGAGTCCGGACGGCAGATTCCGCCCGTACTCGACCGGATCGTGCGGCACTGCCTGGAGAAGTCTCCCGAGCAGCGATTCCAATCGGCACGAGATCTGGCCTTCGACCTGGAAGCGATTACGACGCTTACGGCGTCAGGCGGCATGAGTGCTGCGAAGGTGAGGGAGCGTCAGCGCTGGTGGTATGCGGTAGCCGTCGCCGCGTTGCTGGCATTGGCCGTGGCCGGAGGATGGAAGCTGTCTGCCGCTTTGCGTCCGGTTGCGGGATCGAAGTTTCACCAGTTGACCTACCGCCGAGGCACACCGGGCAACTCCAGGTTTACGTCCGATGGCCGCAATATTATTTACACGGCGGCCTGGGAAGGATCCCAACCGGAACTGTACACGGTGGCGGCCAATGGAGTCGGAGGACATTCGCTGGGCATACGAAATGCCCGACTCCTGGCTGTTTCCAAGAATGGTGAGCTGGCAGTCGCGCTTGCTCCGGCGAACGTGGCGCCTTTCCTGACGCCGGGTACGCTGGCAAGAACCTTGGACAACAGCAGCGCTCCCAAGCCGGAGATCGAGAACATCGTGGCGGCCGATTTCACGCCGGACGGAAGCGCGCTCGCGATCGTGCGTTACATTCCAGCAGACTTCATCTGCCAGGTCGAATATCCGATTGGGAACGTGCTCTACCGCGCAGCGGCGGTGGACAATCTTCGGTTTTCCCCGGACGGCAGCTACCTGGCATTTATCAGTCACGACAATGCGGGAGACGACCGAGGCACGGTCATCATTCTGCGCAAGACGGGAGAGAAAGTTGCAGCCAGTCCGTTGTATGAAAGTGCGCAAGGTCTGGCTTGGAGTTCCGCAGGTGACGAGGTTTGGACTACATCGCCGCTGGAGTCGGGAGAGGTCCATGCGTTGAGTCTTTCGGGTAAGACGCGTGAGCCGTTAGCTGTTCCCGGCCGTCTTAGAATCCAAGACATCGCGCCGAATGGTCAGCTTCTGGTGGAGCAGGGCATTGCTCGCCGCGGCATGGTCGTCTCCAGTGAGACGGGAAAATCGGAGCGCGATCTCTCCTGGCTCGACTTTGGATATTTGCGCGATATCAGCCGGGACGGGAAGACGATCCTGTTCGAGGAAGAGGGGAGTGAAGCCGAGAACTACCAGATCCTGGTGCGGGATGTTGACGGCTCGTCCGCAACTCCCATCGGCGAAGGATATGGCTTGGCAATTTCCAATGACAAACATTGGGTGTTAGGCCAGAAACTGGTATCGCCGAAGGACGAAATCTGGCTGCTGCCAGTTGGGCCTGGAGAAGCTCGACGTATCAGCCCTCCGAACCTGTCGCCCATAATCGGGGCAATGTTCCTCTCAGACAACCGGCACGTGGTTTATGTGGCCCAAGATGGCAACCGCCGTCCGCGCACTTGGCTTCAGAATCTCGATGGCGGTGACCCTCGTCCGATCACGCCCGAGGGCACTGTGGGCACCCTGGTTTCGCCCGACGATAAATGGTTGGTAGCAGGGCGGAGGATTGGCGCTACTGCGGTTTTCAAAGGTGTGCTGGTATCGATGGACAACGGGAACATCCAAGAGATCCCTGGTCTGAAGCCGGACGAGCAAGTGCTGGGATGGGCCAGCGACGGTCAGCTCTACATTGCTCCCCTCGACTACAACGGTCGGGCGGCGCTGCACGTCGAAAAAATGAACCCTCATACCGGGGCTCGCAGCGCGTGGCGAGATCTGCCGATTCCGGTCATTGGAGGGATATTCCCTGATGCTCCTCTCGTCACGCCCAACGGCGAGACCTATGGCTTCGACTACCGTATGCGCCTCTCCGATCTTTACACCGTGACCGGAGTGCACTGAGCGCGGTTGCTGTCCTGGCAACGAACGAGCCGCCAAAAGCAATTCCCATTCCGGCTCGCGATCGTCCTACTCACATTCGTTGCGGACGCTCGTCACTGACAAGCGATTAAATTTCACGAACAATCGACGCCATTCAGTCCGCTGTCAATGGTCAGCATGGCGCCCGCACACCAACCCGCACAGTTCCATCGATGCCTACCCATCCTCTCGTGTGCACTGGTGTTTCTCTTCGCTTTCCACGCTAAAACCGCAGTTTATGGCGAAGGTCTTCGAGCGAAGCCGCACACGAACACGGCGTCGAAGCTTTGTTTGACCAACAAGATGGTCGCCCGCCGCCCGGCTTCAACGCGCCTGCTCTCCTTGGCCTTTCAACCAACTTCAAGCGATTTCCGGCACCCCGGGTCAGACCGCCTTTCCCTGTTTTCGCAGAAGGAAAAGGGATTCGCTCCCGCGCTTTGTTTCAGCGGCCTGTCGCCTCCGGCCATTGCGAAGGAGACAAAATGAGGCTGTCCTCTGCTGGGACGGTGTTCCACCATTCCACGCTCGGCAACATCAGTATCTCGGTCTTGCTCGTCCTCGTTCTTACCCTAGCCTCTGTCGCACAGATTGTTGGTGGCGCCATCTCCGGAACCGTCCGCGATCCCAGTGGAGCGGCCGTTCCCGGCGCCAGTATCGTTCTCACCAACATTGAAACGGGTTTGCAGCGGAGCATGATGACCAGCGATGTCGGCCGGTACAGCATTCCTTCCATCGCTGTTGGGCATTACAAACTCCAGGTCAGCCAAGCCGGATTCCAGTCGCTGGTCAGGGCCGACGTCAACGTGGCAGTCGGGCAGGTGACCGTGGTCGACGTGACCTTGCGGCTAGCCGGCGTGCAGGAAGAAGTCACGGTGAAGGAGAATCCGGTATCGGATGTCGTCGTTTCAACTCAGCAGAGTTCAGGGCTGGTCACCGAACGCGAAGTGAAGGACTTACCGCTGAACGGACGCAGCTTTGATGAACTGCTGGCGCTGAATCCGACGATCGTTAACTACACATCCGAGCGCTCCGGTGGCATCGGAACATCGAATTCCGCTGTTGGCAATATGTTCTCCGTAGCGGGTCATCGTCCGCAGGACAATCTCTTCCTGCTGAATGGCGTTGAGTACACCGGCGCTTCCGAGATTAACGTCACTCCCGGAGGAACCAGCGGACAGTTGCTGGGTGTGGATGCCGTGCGGGAGTTCAACGTCGTCTCTGATACCTATGGCGCGGAGTATGGCAAACGCGCCGGTGCGCAGGTCAGCATCGTGACTTCGTCCGGAACGAACCAACCGCACGGAAGCGTGTATGAATTTCTCCGCAATAGCGCTCTCGACGCCAGAAACTACTTTGACCAGGGGTCGATTCCACAGTTCCAACGAAATGTTTTTGGCGGCTCGCTGGGTGGTCCGCTAAAGAAAAACAAACTGTTCCTCTTCGGGAACTTCGAGGGGTATGTCCAACACCTTGGACTGAGCGACGTCACTCTAGTTCCGGACAACAACGCCCGCCGAGGTTATCTGCCGGATGCCAACGGAAATCTGACGTACCTAGGAGTGGCGCCGGCCGTGGTGCCTCTGCTCTCGCTGTGGCCTGTGCAGAACGGACCCGAAGTCGGCGGCGGAATCGCTTACGCCTACAGTCATCCCTTGCAGAAAATTCGCGAAGACTTCGGCACCACGCGTCTCGACGATAACATCTCGAACAGCGACGCTCTGTTTGCTGCGTACACGATCGATGACAGCGATGCCAACACGCCCTCGGTTGATCCGCTCAGCCTGATCGCCGAAACCTTGCGCGAACAGGTTTTCAGTGTGCAGGAGCAACACGTCATCTCGCCGACATTCCTGAATACCGTTCGTCTGGGCTTCTCGCGAGCATCCTTCTTCTTCACAGGCAGCACGCCCGTTGCTGTTCCGGGCTGGGTGCAAGGCGACCCGATTGGAGCCGTGGTGGTGGGTGGCGGCACCGCTCTCAATGGTGCGTCGCAGATCAGCCTGGCGGGAACGAACGCGGGCAGCAATCTACAGGCGGCGCGCACTCTTTATACGATTGACGACCACATCGTACTCTCGCACGGTATCCATCAGATCGAGGCTGGTGTGATGGTTGCAGGTTCTGCGGGCCAATGACGATCTGGCGCAGTATCAGTATGGCCAGGCTTCGTTCGGCAGTCTTGCCTCGTTTCTGGAAGGCAAGGTTTCAACGTTCACAGTCGTTCCTTCACCAACGCCCTTGAATTGGCGATCGCTTGAAATCGCCGGCTTTATTCAGGACGTAGTGCGCCTCACTTCGCGTCTTGAATTGCGAGTCGGACTGCGCATCGAGGGTACGAATGGCTGGAACGAGGCTCATGGCCGGGCCGCGAATTACTTGTTCGACTCAAGCGGCGTGATCGAGATGGATCCTCGCATTGGAAATTCGGTATTCAGCAACAATAAGGCGACGTTTCTGCCTGCGCCTCGTGTCGGTATTTCGTGGGACCCTTCTGGACAGGGAAAAACGGTGATTGATGCCGGGTTCGGCATGTACTACGATCTGCTCGACAGTATCGACTACCGTCTCGATCAAACCGCTCCGTTCAACACGACCCAGACACTGAAGAACGTACCGGCGTCGAGCCTCAACATCGTTCCGGGCCAACCGCTGCCCAGCGGCAGCCTGATTTCTCCCAGTGGAATTCAACCGAACGCCGATACGCCGACCACGATTTCCTATTCGCTGAAGGTGCAACAGCAGATCACCCGCAACATGTCGTTTAGCCTTGGATATGCAGGCTCGCATGGATACCACCAGATGCTCTCAGAAGACATGAATGAACCGGTGCCGACTATCTGCCCCGCAAACCCTTGCCCAGCGGGCCTTCCGGCGGGCACGGTGTATTACCCCAAGGGCGCGCCGCTCGCAAATTCCAATCTTGCGAACACCACCACCTGGATGTCGGAAGGCGTGAGTTCCTACAACGCGATGGTGGTTGACGTGCGTCAAAACCTCAGCCATGGATTGCAGTTTCGAGGTTCCTACACCTGGTCCAAGAGCATGGACGACGGCACCGCATGGAACAGCAGTGTCGGAGCGAACGCTCCGGGCTTCGTGATGTTTCCCCTGGATCCCAAGCTGGACTGGGGATTGGCGAATACCGACATTCGGAACCTCGGCGTGGTAAGCGGCACGTACCAACTGCCATTCGGAAGCGGCACGCGCTTCTTTTCAGCCGGCAATGGCTGGCGCGGCGTGCTGATTTCAGGCTGGTCGATGAGCGCGATTGGCACCGTGCAATCCGGCTTCCCCTTCACTCCGCAACTCGGCTTCAATCCGAGCAATAACGGCGATACTCGCAACCCGATTCGCCCATCCTGGAATCCAGATTTCAGCGGCAGCATCATCACGGGCAGCGCCTTGCAGTACTACAATCCGAACGCCTTTGTTCTTCCTGCAGCGGGCACGTACGGCAACGTTCCTCGGAACTGCCTGGTTGGTCCAGGCATGTCGGAGCTGGATCTGTCATTTCAGAAGGCCACGCGCCTGTCGGAACGGCTCAACCTGCAATTTCGCGCGGAGTTCTTCAATATTCTGAACCACACGAACTTCGGCACACCAAACGCCGTGGTATTCACGTCAGCGACCAGCGTGGCATCATCGACCGCAGGACTCATCACTTATACGCGAACGACCTCGCGGCAAATTCAGTTTGGACTGAAGTTATTGTTCTGAGAGGGCATGAAGTCGGCGTGTGGAACTCTACCGAGAGCTTCGCTTGACAGCATATTGCGACGGGAGAACTATGGAGCGATGAGTTTCTCCCGCCGCAATTTCTTGAAGGCCGCCGGTGTTGTCGCTGGTAGCACGCTTGCTCCACGGATCGAAGGCAGCACAGAATTATGGGTGCAAGGTGAGACGCCAACGGAAGAAAGCAAGGCCGACTATAGCATCAGGATCGCTGCAAGCCCGGTAGAGGTATCGTCCAAGCTTATCCTCTCCACGACGACCTACAATGGCCAATTTCCGGGGCCATTACTGCGTTTCAAGGAAGGGCAGCCCGTCACCATCGACATCTTTAACGACACCAACACCCCGGAGCAATTGCACTGGCATGGCCAGAATGTTCCGGTTGAAGTGGATGGAGCGGCGGAAGAGGGAACACCCTTTATTCCAGCCCACGGTAAGCGGCGCGTCGTCTTTAAGCCGCGGCCCTCCGGCTTTCGCTTTTATCACACGCACAACCGCGCTGGCGCGGATTTGTCGGCTGGGCAGTACAGCGGGCAGGTTGGTCCGGTGTATATCGAACCAAAGAATGATGCCGGACGTTACGACCGAGAGGTATTTCTCACGCTGAAAGAATTTCAGCCAACATTGAGCCGCGGCGGCGATATGGCGATGGACTTCTTGTCGCCGTCGGCTCCGGTGAAAGCTCTTCAGGGGCGGGGCGACAGCGATATGAAGGCGTCCATGGCAAGAGGCGCCGCGAAAGGCTATGAAGTGGGGTACGAAGTATTCACCATCAACGGCCGCATGTTGGGCCAGGGTGAGCCGATTCTCGTGAAGCCGGGAGAACGTGTACTCTTCCACGTTCTGAATGGCAGCGCGACGGAGATTCGCAGCCTCGCGCTGCCCGGGCACTCGTTCCAGGTGGTCGCGCTGGACGGTAATCCGGTGCCGAATCCCGCCAACTTTCCGGTCCTGTGGCTGGGGACAGCGGAGCGCGTCTCCGCCATTGTGGAGATGGATCATCCTGGCGTTTGGGTTATGGGCGATCTAGCCGACGATGACAGGCGTCACGGGATGGGCATCGTTGTGGAATATGCAGGACGCGCCGGCAAGCCGGAATGGACCGCGCCTCCGCCCTTCCGCTGGGGTTACGCGCGGTTCGCCAAGCCGGGCGCGATCGCAAATCCGCCCGACGAGAAGTTCGAGATGCTTTTCAGGAAACAGAATGCTGCCCAGGAAGGCTTCAATCGTTGGACCATCAATGGTGTCGGCTATCCTATGACCAGCGCTCCTGTTCCGGCCACATACCACCTGACGGAAGGCAAGCGCTATCGCATTCACATGCGCAATGCCAGCGATGATATTCATCCTATTCATCTACATCGTCACAGCTTCGAACTGACCAACGTCGCGGGGCAGTCGACAGCCGGCGTGATAAAAGACGTGTTCATGCTCGGCGGGTATCAGGAAGCCTCCATCGACTTTGTCGCCGACAATCCCGGAATGACCTTGTTTCATTGTCATCAACAATTGCACATGGACTTCGGTTTCATGACCTTGTTCGACTACGTTTAGCCGGACGGAGGGTTTCCTTCAGTCTTGCCTAAGATACAATGTGCGATGTTCGGACCAGTTGTCCCGACGAAAAGCTATGTCGATTAAAGCTGACGCACCAGGACTGCGAATCTCCGCTTACATGAACCTTGAGCAGGCGATGGAAGAGGTCCGCGCCTATCTTGAGGCGCGGAAGAACTATTCCGAGATACAGGCGGATTTCGGTAGCTTCGTAGCCGGCCGGTTATCCATGCAGGGCGCATTCGTCAGTCGAATGGCGGAGATCTCAACGCGCTTGGGTCAGGTTGAGCCGAACAGCAAACTCGGAACGGTCGGTATCTTTCTTAAGCGAATCCTGAAGAAGTTAATCGGCTGGCACGCCAAGCCCGCGCAGGAATTCGATCGAACCGCGGTCGAGGCGTTCCAGCAGATCCGCCAGGACATGCTTCAGTTACAAGAACAGATCGTCGTTTTGAACAAGAAGATAGACGCGGGTCAGAGCTTGGCATTTCCCACCGCCGAATCGGTTCTGGCTTCCGGAAATGATTCAAAAGCGAATCGAGACGAGTTCTTGCGCTCGATGCTCCAGCTCTTCCGGAGCCTCATATCAGCTCCGGCAGTGCAAACCGCCTTGCAGAGCGAAAAGCCTGAACTCCTGCAGAGAGTAGCAAGCTTGCTGAATAAGGCCGAGGCCGAATTCAGAAGTGAATCCCGCAGTTCCGACGCTTTCCGTTCCTGATATGATCCCGAAAATACCTTACTGCTGTTCACCTGCGTCGTCTATAGGAACGCCTGTCGTTGTCCAGGTTTTATCGGGGTTATAGCTGCTCATGTCCTTTGCGATTGACGTAGTATTTGCTCCCAGGTCTTTCTGGAACACGACTCCGTTCTTGTCAATCAGAAAGGTCATCACTCCCGAGTTGCGGTACTCAGCGGGATAGGCGACGAAAGCGAAACCGCCCGTCATGTTTCCGTCGACGATATAGTTCTTCGCGCCACCCGGAGCGTGCGCTCCTTGCGCCTTGAGCGTGTGGAAGAAATAACCGTGAAACGGCTCAGGTTTCCCGCCAGTCGCGGCGTAGCCTTGCGCTGTAGCGTGCGCTACCAGAGGTCCGATTGGGCTTTCCGGCTGGCCTTCGTCGACCTTCCAGTACAGACCATTCTGCTTCCCTTCGTCGCTGATGATCTTCTGCGCATATTGATGAATGGTGCTGCCGTCGTGCAGTTGCTGAAAATATTCCTGCTGCGCGTCGGCCAGATTCTCACAGACCGAGATCGCTTCCAATTCGTTCTTACCAATCCGGCGGAAGAGGATCTCCTGAACGCCCTGCTTGGTATCGAAGTACCACTGCCCGGACGCGTTCTTCTTCAGCGGAATGGGGAACGGCCAATTCTCAGCACCAATGTAGAGCGTTTCGTCGCCATCACTCTCAGCAGCCCAGCGGTTCATTTGCTGGAATCGCTTCAGAAAAATCTCGCGGTTGTTGTTGTCCTGCACCTCGTCCCCGGAGGAGACGAGGCTTGCCGCGGAGGCGCCCAGGACCGCAAGATCGTCAGCCGTCCCGGGCGACTGCACCGCCTGGTCCAGCGCTTTGCCGGCATCTTCCGGCGTTGCGAAGGTCTTCTGCCCGGCTTCCTGCGCAAATGCCGCAGAGACGGTCAGCGCCAACGAAAAAACGAATAATGAATTCAGTATCAGAGCCGCACCCAACGTAGTAAGAGCTTTTCTCGAAGCCATCTCAGGCATTCCTCCGTTGCTTCATCCCGCTAACTGTTGCCGTTAACTCGGGTCGCCGAGACTGATTCATCGCCTGCGCCCACCGCCACCACCGCCGCGGTTACCACCGCCGCCTCCATAACTCTGACGCCCGCGACTGCTCTCGGCACGAGCGCCACCACCCGCACCATACCCGCTGAACGCCCCAGTCTTCGTTCCCGGCGAAGCCGTCTGTCCGTATCCGCGGGAAGGGTTATTCGCAGGCCTGGCTGGGGCGCTCGGGGGCTTGGCCGCAGTGTTCTGTGGACGGTTGACGTTGTTATTGGTGGTGCGGTTGTTATTCACGTTGTTGCGGTTGACGTTGTTGTTATTTACGTTGTTCCGATTGACGTTGTTGTTGTTAACGTTATTCCGGTTAACGTTATTGATGTTGACGTTGTTTTGATTAACCGTGGTCCGGTTGTAATTGTTTCGGTTGTAGTTATTGCGGTTGTAATTCGGGTTATACGGCGTTGGCCTGGCCCAGTTGCCGTTGTAGTAGCGGTTCCCGCCCGCATAAATGTTGCTCCGCGACACATAGACGTTTCGGTTGTAGACCACCGTGCCGCCGCGCCAGCCGCAATTCCAGTTGTTCCATCCCCATCCGCAGCAGCCACCGCTCATCGCCGCTCCGACCGCGATACCCACTCCGAACGAGAGGATGCTGGTTGCCACCAGCGCGCCGGTACTGTAGCCCGGAGGATAGTACGGCGTTCCGTACACGACCGTCGGGTTATAGGTGGGCACGTAGACCACTGTCGGACTCGCCGGCTGAATAACGATGGTCTGGGGATCCTGCTGGACGACGGTCATCTGCGGCGTCGACTTTAGATTACCCGCCGCCTGGGCTTGAGCGCGAAGCCGTTGAACCGATGCCATAACGTCGGCCTGCTGGTTATAAAACGCGCTGCCCAAAGCCGACGTCCAAGACAGGTTGTTGGCCATGTTGTCGAGAACCGACGGGAACTGAGTCAGGGCTTGAACGCTGGGGTCCCATTGCTGCTGATTGACGGCGTCAACCAATGCCTGGCCTTGCAGATTCGAATTGGCCTTCAGCCACTGATCGGCATCCGAAACCTCGTTTGGATAAGTCGATGCCGCCAGAACCTGAGCCACTAGAGCATCGGGATACAACGCTATGGGAGCAACCAGGGCATCGATCTGGGTGGCCGTCAGATTCGCAGGAGGCGCTTCCTGCGCGTTGGCCGGCGAGGTTGCGAAGACGATTCCCCATGCTAGGAAGATGGCGAGAAACTGCTTTAAACGGACCATGATGCCCTGCTCCAATCCATGGCTGCGGCCTGGGCCGAAGCCATTACAGAAATGCATCTACCGTGAATAACATGCGTTCTAGAACAATTGTGTGTTCAGGCAGCGAAATACTTCGCTGATCAACCATCGCCGTGCCACGTTGTGGGACGCGCGGTGCGAGTGATCCAGCTGGCGCGCTCCAATTGTAGTGACTTCAGACAAGTTGCGAAAGTGGTTTGTAAGCGAGCGTAAGTGAGTAGTGATGCTACCGCAAACGTGGGAAGCCTCGATCACGGAAGTCGCGGAAGGATTTTCGACGTGCCCTCCCTTCATCCCAGGTGAAGGCACCTTTCAACAAGCTGAACCGCATTGCACCGCCGGATGCCGAAGGTACAACGCTCAGGATGTCGAAACGGCAAGCGGGTCTTGCGGACAAGTGCCGCAAGTAACGTTTCGCGACGGACAGGATGTGTTGCTGCTTGTCGCGTGTAACCGCAGTCGATGGCGGTGCGAAGCTGACATCTGTTCGAGTCTTGACTTCGACGAAGCACAGGACCTCGCCATCCCATCCGACGAGGTCAATCTCGCCGTGGTCGTGCGGCGCGCGAAAATTTGTGGCCACGATGCGATAGCCGAGCTGCTGAAGATGGAAACAGGCCTCAGTCTCTCCCCGGGATCCAAGGTTAAGATGGCTCGGCTTACGGTCCGAGTCCGCTGCCATCTTTTGAATGCCACGGACCAGAAATCGAGTAATCCACATGCGGGGTGACCAGTCTTCGATCAACTCTACCCTTGGCGGCAGGCGCGGCCCGTGATGTAGGTCACGCAAGCGCGTGTGACTCGGCAATTTCATAGAATAAGGATGTGGAGAGTTCGGAGAAGCAAGAAAAGGACATTCTGAAACTGCTGCCCGCGTCAAAGCGCCCTCCCAAGCTGACGGCACGGCGAATCGGTATTCACACCTCAACTGCCGGTGGCGTTGAGAGTGCTGCCGAGCGTGCCTATCGCCTCGGGTGTAATACCTTTCAGATATTTTCCTCCAGTCCGCGGCAGTGGAAGCCGTACGCCCTGGGCGGCGCACAATGCGAAGAGATGAGTCGCCTGCGTGAGCGCTACGACCTAAAGCCATTGGCAATCCACGCTAACTATCTCGTTAACGTTGCCGGAGGGAATTCGGAGTTCCATGCCAAATCCATCGTGGCGTTCCGGGGCGAAGTCGAGCGTGCATTGGCGCTGTGCGCCCAGTTTCTTGTGCTTCATCCGGGATCGTTTCGCGGCAGCAGCCGCGAGGAGGGTTTGCGTCGCGCAGCCCTGGCGATCGAACAGGCAGTGGACGGCATCGACTTGGCCGCGGGCAATCTGCGAATTCTCATCGAGAACACGGCCGGCTCCGAGTTCTCCTTGGGCGGCAACTTCGAGCAGGTCGCTGAGCTGCTCTACCTGCTGAACAAAGTTGTGCCATCGGGAGCTTGCATCGACACCTGCCACACGCACGTTTCAGGTTATGAAATCGTCAGCGAGGAAGGCTTCGCCGACACCCTCGGTCAACTTGACCGCAGCGTCGGTCTCAAGAATGTTTGCGTCTGGCATTGCAACGACGCGAAGGCGGAACGTGGTTCGAAGCTCGACCGCCATCAGCATATCGGGAAGGGAAGCATCGGCCTGGCAACTTTCCGGCGCCTGCTGAACGATCCACGACTGACGAACGCGGCCTTCATTGCAGAAACGCCAATTGACGAGCCGCTGGACGATCTGATGAATGTCAATGCACTGAAAAAGTTGGTGCGCAAGGGCAGTTAGATTGCGGATAAAGCTTGCGGCCATTCCAACGGTTACCTGCAGCCGTCGTTGACCACGCGTTTGACGGACCAGACGCGCAGATCGTGTGGCGCCTCACCAAGTAATTGCACCGAGTAGTCGGGGTTCCCGGCAATTTTCTTTTGAAACCACTCGTACTCGGGATTATCGAGAACGAGAAAGCTGTCGAAGGCGCAAGTTAACTCGCCGTCGTCGACGATTCGGTCGGTCGAATATCCGGATTCTTTGGCGTTGCGCATGAGTTTGTACTCAACCGTCATGCCCCGGCTAGCGGATTGCGAGGCTGCATCCCAGTCAAGCGGATAGTAATACGGCCGAGATGGCCGGTGAGACAGGTAAGTCAAAGACAAGAACATCTGTGCGTCGGTGACGATGATGGGAACACCAGCAGGTAGATTTTGATCGATTGCGAGGAAGCGCTTATCGTCCAGCTTTTCCGCGCTCCCGATGGGCCATCCCAGAAAGAGAACAAACAGCAGTATCCAGGCCACTCTAAGAGCACGGCCGGAATGAACCTTCCGGAGCCGCGAGTCGAATAGGCCGGTGACCACGGTCGCGACTCCAATCAAACTTGGCATGAAATAGCGGTTCAGGAAAAAGGAGGACTCTCCCACCGACAGCAGGGCAACGATTAACGGCGGGACAAGATACGCAACTCCGCACGTCAGCAAGGCAAGCGAGTCCTTTGGGACAGAGTGCATCTGTTCCGCTGGGCGCGCCAGAGCGGTGAGAGCAATGACGAAGAGGATGCCGAAAAGCAGGCAAGGGGACGAGCACGAATAGAACGACAAGACATCGCTGAAGGTCAGCGGTGGCAGCCAATTATGCGGTACGGCAACATCGTGCAGCCGGATGATCGGCATTACCCAGATCAACAGGATCAGCCACGAACCGGCGAGCATGAGGTATAGCCGCAATCGCAGTTCGCCCCAGCGATAGTCCGAAAGGAAGAGCGCGTAAATGGCTACCACGCTGTAGAAGATCCCGAAAGGATGCGACATGATCAGGGCAGCGTGAGCGGCAATCGCGCCTGTCAGCAGCTTCCAGCCAGGTTGAGACACTTGCCAGAGGCGAGAATGCAGGGCAAAAACCAGGGCGGCGCACGCCAAATAGAATCCGTAATATCTTGCCTGCGCGTTCTGCGTGAGTACCAGGACCGAAGTCATCGTCGTGGCCGTTATCCCCAGGCAGACAGCCATCAGCGAGTAGGTCTTGCGCAGTGTGCTCCACAGGAGAAGGACGCCGGCGCACACCGACAGCGAGGACAGCAAGCGCAAACTTAACAAACTCACGCCGAATAGCCGACCCCATCCATACGCCACCAGGTAATAGAACGGCATACCACCATCAGCGGCATGAGCCAATCCGTGCATCATATGTAAAAGCTTTCGGTCGCCAAGCAACTGGAGGGTGAAACCCTCATCCAGCCACATATCTTTGCGGGCGGCGCTGAGTAAACACGAGCTGAGTAGAATGCAAACCAACGAGAGGGGAGCAACACGGTCCAGCCAACGTGATGTCGGCTGCGATACCTCGCCCGTAGCCTTCAAGGATCAGCGCCTCCTGCCCGGTATCATAGGCCCGCGTTTGCAGAGGCAATAGTCCACGAATGTGGGAAGTCCTCTGGTGTGCACTCGCGCCTTGCGCCGAGGAAAAGTCAGTTGGCCCATACGCTTCTTGTGCATCTGATCTGTTGGCTGGAGATGTTGGCTGGTTCTTGAGAGTGCGGAACAGATTTCAGCACGCCGCAGGTTGTAGAATCGGAGTTTATCCCTGACTGATCTAACGAGCGTACATGTCCAAGTCAAAAGCAGAGGCTGATGCCACTCAGCCGAACGTCCAAGTCGCTAATGCCGATAACGTGGCGGGCCGTCCGGACCGTTATGACCCGCAGTCCATCGAAAAGAAGTGGTTCGACCATTGGGCTGAAAATCCCGATCTCTACCGCTCCGAGCCCTCAACCTCGCCACGCAAGAAGTATTACGTACTGGAGATGCTGCCGTATCCGTCCGGTGCGCTACACATGGGACACGTGCGCAACTATGCCATTGGCGACGCCCTGGCGCGCTACATGTGGATGCAGGGCTACAACGTGCTGCACCCTATGGGATGGGACTCATTCGGGCTGCCGGCGGAGAACGCCGCGATAGCCAATCAGACTCCGCCACGCGAGTGGACGCTACGCAACGTCGCCGCCATGAAGCGGCAGATGAACCGCCTGGGATTTGCCTACGACTGGTCGAAAGAAGTTACAACCTGTCTGCCGGAGTATTACCGCTGGAACCAGTGGTTTTTCCTGAAGTTCTACGAGCGCGGCCTGGCCTATCGCAAAAAGAGCAAGGTCAACTGGTGTCCGAAGTGCGCGACGGTATTGGCAAACGAGCAGGTGTTGTCTAGCGGCTGCTGCTGGCGACATGAGGACACACTGGTCGAACAGCGCGAACTGGAGCAATGGTTTCTGCGCATCACCAATTATGCCGACGAACTGGTGCGCGACCTCGACAAGTTGCAGGGTTGGCCGGAGAAGGTCCGCACCATGCAGCGCAACTGGATCGGGCGGAGCGAAGGCGCGCTGGTTGAGTTCAACTTAGACGGCGTCGCCGGACCAGCGGGTGACAAGATCACGGTCTTCACCACGCGCATCGATACGATCTACGGCGCGACGTCGTTGCAATTGGCGCCAGAGCACCCCCTGATCACCGATCTCATCGCCAACAATCCCGAACTGCTGGCCAAGGTCGAAGACTTGATTGCTGAGCAGCGCAAAGCCAAAGAAGCCGGCGACATCGGCGCCATTGAAAAGCACGGTGTCTTCACCGAGCGATACGCACTGAACCCGTTCAACGGCGAGCGGGTGCCTATCTGGGCATCCAACTACGTGCTGCTGGATTACGGTACAGGCGCGATCATGTCTGTGCCTGCGCACGACGAACGCGATTACGAATTCGCCAAGAAGTACGACCTGGAAATCAAAGTTGTCATTTATCCCAGGCGCGAGGGTGATGCCACCGACGGTGAGCCCAACGAGCCGATTCTGCCGTTCGTCGAAAAAAATAGTCTGTTGATGAACTCAGGCGAGTACAGCGGAATGGCCAGCGACGAGGCTATCGACAAGATGTCGACGTTCGCCGAAGAGCACGGCTTCGGCAAAGCTACGGTGACCTTCCGTCTGAAAGACTGGGGCATTAGCCGGCAGCGCTACTGGGGCACGCCGATTCCGATGATCTACTGCCCGTCGTGCGGGATCGTGCCGGTGCCTGAGAAAGACTTGCCCGTGCTGCTGCCCGAGAATGTCGAGATTACGCTGGCCGGCGGTTCGCCATTGGGCAAGGTGCCGGAGTTCGTGAACGTGAAGTGTCCGAAGTGTGGAGGCGATGCTCGTCGCGAAACCGACACCATGGATACGTTCGTCGATTCCTCCTGGTATTTCTACCGCTACACCGATCCGACGCTGACCATGAAGCCGCTGGACACAGACACTGTGGGATATTGGTTTCCCATCGACCAGTACATTGGCGGCGTCGAGCACGCAATCCTTCATCTGATCTATTCGCGCTTCTGGACCAAAGTAATGCGCGATATGGGAATTGTGCATAACGAAGAGCCGGTCGAGCGGTTGTTCACACAGGGCATGGTGATCAAGGGCGGCGCCAAGATGTCGAAGAGCCTAGGCAACGTAGTCTCGCCCGACGACATGGTGGAGCGTTATGGAGCCGACTCCACCCGCATGTACACGCTCTTCGGCGGTCCTCCCGACCAGGATCTGGACTGGCAGGACGCCGGCGTCAAGGGGATCAGCGGATTTCTCTCTCGCGTCTACCGGTTCGTGTTGCGCAACGCCAAGCCTGATGATCCGGCATGGAACGCAGGCGGATCATCCGAAGTGTCCCCGGCAGCGCGCAAGATGCAGCGCAAACTTCACCAGACGATTCAACGCATTACTGACGATTTCAGCGGGCGGTGGCACTTCAATACTTCAATCTCTGCGCTGATGGAACTGGTCAATGAGATGTACGCGTACGAAGATGGCGTGCAGCGCGGAGGCGACGCGGCGCCCCTTTCTTTAGTGGCCGACACCCAGCGGAAAGTGGTTCTGATGCTGGCCCCGTTCGCTCCTTATCTCGCGCACGAGCTGTGGGAGATGTTGGGCGAGAACTCTGGCCTCCTGCGCGCGCCATGGCCGAAGTACGATCCGGCACTTGCAAAAGAAGAAGAGGTTGAAATCGCAATTCAGGTGAATGGCAAGATCCGCAGCCGTATTGTTGTGCCTGCCGACGCCGTCGAAGAACAGATTCGCGTCATAGCCTTGGCAGACGAAAAGGTGAAGGCCGCCATGGATGGCAAGGAGATCGTGAAGGTGTTAGTGGTCAAAGGCAGGCTGGTGAATATAGTGGTGAAGTGAGTGGGCGTTTAGCGTTCGGCGATTAGCACTTGGCTGACGCCCATGCCGAACATATCTTTGACCACTCGGATTTTCTACTGCAGATGCGAGCTCACCTCTTGAGTGAGCTCGTCCATCTTTTGCTTCTGGTAGGCTTCCGCGTCGGAACGAGAGAAAACCGGCCGCACCGTATCCAGGTCTTTCTTTGCCAGTGCATAGTCCCCCTGTCGTAGCGCGATCTCCGCATTCGCCAAGGTCACACCCGCCCCCCAGTCCGGGTCACCGGTAAGCTGTGCGACGGCTTTCGCGTCGAGCCCCTGTAAGAATTGCGACGCTTCCGGTAGTTTGCCCAGCCCGATTAGGCAATTGGCCAGCGAGAGAGCCGTTCCCTGGGCCAAGGCCGACTGCGGTCCGAAGGCTTTGATCGCGGCGTCATGTGCTTTCCGAGCGTTAACCTCGCCTTCTTTCCAATGGTTCGCCCTGCACTGCCCGACGGACGCGTCCGAAAGAGTGGCGATCGAGTAAAACGAAAGCGGCCCTTGCTTAGTCGACGCGATGCCGTAAACGAGCAGATCATCCCGCACAGAATCGTCGAACAGGCCGATGCTGCCTTCGGATTGCGCTCGGGTTGCAAGCAACTGCATGGTGAGCTGATGGTCAGGGCCCAGCTTCGTCAGGAAGTCGGGATAGATGGCATTCGCTTCTTCCACCGCTTCGCGAAACTTCTTCTGAATCATGAACGCCTGCGCGAGGTTAAGTCGCACGCGCAGAACGTAAGGACTGTCAGGACCAACCGTAGTGGACAGCGGCGCGATCAACTCTCGCGCCAAACGCTCCGCCGTAGCCCCATCCCCCAGGCGGATGTAGGTGAACGCCAGGCGCTGTTTGAGATTGTAGCGGGCGACTTCATCGAATTCCGGCAAGGTTGCAGCGATGTCGGAAGCTTCCTTGAAATATCGGTTCGCCGATTTTGCATCGCTTTCAACCAGCGCGATCATGCCCTTGGCGGTAAGCAGCCATACCTGCAGGTCCCGGCGTGGATGATCGATCTTGGCAAGTAACGCTTCCTGATCGGCTACCAGCGACTTCGCCGTGGGTATGCCGCCAGCCTGAAAGCTCTTGGCCTCCATGGTCGCCCGTTGCAACTGCACTGCGATGGCATCCTGGGAGAGCGGTCCCTGCGTTTGCAGAAAGATATTGTGCGCCCGCTCATATTCAGAGCGCGCCTCAGCGAAGTTGCTGCGGTTGTCGAGCGCTTGCGCAATCGTCAAGTGGAGACGAGCTGCAACCTCCGGTTCCTTGGCGAACTTGCGATCAATGCTGGGAGAGGACTCCTTGATCGCGTCGAAAAGAGTTTCGGCAGCTTTGCCGCTTTGGAAAGGATTGCCACGGCCAAGTAGATCATCGGCCAGAAATTGATTGACGGCGGTGGCTATAGCGGTTTCACGCGCAGCATGATCGCGCTCCCTGGCCAGTCGTAACGTGAAGAACACGATCAGTCCGATGACAATTGCAATCGCTGCGGCCGCCAGAATGACTGCCCGCCGATTGCGATTAACAAACTTTCCCAGCCGATAGCTCACTGTGTCCGGTCGAGCCTCAAGCGGCTCTCCGTTGAGATAGTGATCCACGTCGCGAATCAATGCTTCGACCGACGAATAGCGGCGCCGGGGATCCTTATGCATGGCCGTCAGGCAAAGCACATCCAGATCAGACCACGCCGCTTTGGTCAGCGACTTGGTGTGTGCAGATTGATCTGGCTGGCTCGCCCTCTTCGCGGCAGCCGACGGCTTGCCTGGTTCGTGTTCCGCAATGATGGCGGTCGCTTCAGCGGGTGTGAGATTCGACAGATCAAAGGGAAGCTCCCCGGCTAGCAATTCGTAGAGAATCACGCCCAGCGAGTAAACGTCGGTACCGATGCCGACCCTGTCGCCACGCACTTGCTCAGGCGCGGCGTAAGCGGGCGTCATCATCCGCAACCCGGTCATGGTCTGGTCCACTGCCAGGTCAAGGCTTTCAATTTGTTTAGCGATGCCGAAGTCCAGCAGTCGAACACTGCCGTCAGCTCTCACCAGAATGTTCGATGGCTTGAGATCGCGATGAATGACGGCGTGTGCGTGCGCGTGTTGCACAGCTTCGCAGACGGCTCGAAACAGTTTCAGGCGCTCGTGAACGGTGCAGTTGTGCTTACGGCAATATTCGGTGAGCGGAACTCCCTCGACATACTCCATCACGAAGAACGGAGTGCCGTCCTCCATGGTAGCGGCGTCGTACAAGCGTGCGATGGAAGGATGGTTCAGTTGGGCCAGAGTTCGCTGTTCGCTGGCAAAGCGCTCGCGCCGCGATGGTGAGAGCCACGCATCGCGCAGAACCTTGATGGCCACCTGGTCATGGAGCGCCTTGCGTTCGCCGAGATAAACGACGCCCATTCCGCCCTCGCCCAGTAATCTGAGGATGCGGTAGCCACCGA
Source organism: uncultured Acidobacteriaceae bacterium (assembly GCA_963834135.1). Taxonomy (GTDB): domain Bacteria; phylum Acidobacteriota; class Terriglobia; order Terriglobales; family Acidobacteriaceae; genus Bog-257. The sequence continues at coordinate 493,670 of CAWIAN010000005.1, forward strand.
ATTCCTTGGACAGTGGAGCAGGAACCGTCAATGTCTTCTGCGCGAGCGCAGCTACGCCGTGGTCGAGGAGCGAGTTGCTGTCAGCATCCTGCTCCAGCATGGCTAATACCTCGGAGATCAGTTCCGGATCATCGCTACACCGGTTGTCCAGGAATGGGCGCTGCTCGGCCGCGGGCAGGGTCACTGCATGATGAAACAGGTCCTGAATTAACTGCCAACGCGCAACGTCCATCTGACAACGGCGCCCCTAGTGATTGAGTTGGGTATTGGCATGGCGAAGTCGATGTCCTAGCCATGCTTTGGCGGCCCGCCAGTCGCGCAGGATGGTAGCTTCGGAAACCCCCATGAGCTCAGAGATCTCGCTGACTTCGAGGCCGCCGAAGAACCGGCTTTCGACGATTGCCGCCTGTCGTGGCTCCAGACTAGCGAGCTCCACAAGAGCTGCGTCTAACGCCAGCAAATCGTTCTCGGCTGTGATCGGTCCATCCACCGCCTCGTCAAAGGTAACGAAAATTGCGCCCTCCCCGCCGCGCTTGTGAGCGTTGCGTCTCCGGGCTGCCTCTACCAGCAGCTGTCGCATGGCGCGAGCCGCGATTCGCTTGAAGTGCAGCGGCGATTCGAGCGGGATGCGGCAAGATCTAGCCAGCTTAAGGAAAGCCTCATTGACCAGAGCCGTGGGGCTGAGCGTGATATTGGGGTCTCCGCGCTTGACGGTTGCTGCCAGCCTCCGCAACTCCTCGTAGGTCACGGTGAAAAGCTGATCCAGCGCCTTTCGTCGTTCCTTCGCCTCATCAGATCGAGCTGGCGCTGCTGCTGCGGCACTTACAGAATTTTGTGGCGGCATGACGGTTCTCTCTCGTCTTCTGCGCAATGTGAAGTGAAAGCGAACTAACGATTTGGGAAGCGAACCGGAGGTCGTTCCAGTTCCGAGAAGCCTACCACTCGTGTGGAACTAACTACAACCTATTTCGCCGGGGGAAACATGACAAAACGGGGCAGAGTATTACGCGTCCCAGGCGAAGGTCCGGGTCTGGTGATAGTCGAAGGACAGCAATTTTGGTTCGTCATGGACAGCATCTGGAAGTCGACAGTTCCGCCTGCGGCTGGGTTGATAGTGGAAGTCGGCCTTGATGGCAATTCACAACTTATTGCAATAGAGGCAGTGGTTGGTGTTAGGGCAGATCAGCGGAATGAAGTAAACAGTCGGAAAGCCAAGGCTGTACAGATAGTGTCGAGGTTAATTGGCCGGTGCGGAATTATGAATTTAGTTGCGGTCAGCGCTCTAGCAGTGGCATGGTGCTGCGTAACCAATGTGTCACTGCAAGCCCCACTTGTGGGTAGGCTGGACTTCACCTTCTGGCAGGTCCTTGGTCTCCTGAATGCAGGAAGTTCATTTCAGGCGGTGAATCTTCGCAATGGAATTGACGGTGTCGGATATTATGGTTGGCTCGCCGCCGTCGCGTTATCCGGCCCATTCCTTTATAGCCTCTGGAAAGACAGGCGAGCGCGCATCGGCGGCCTGGCTCCGTTACTGTTCACAATCATAATTGGGTTGATGGCACGAAGCTGGATGCAAAATGCTTTGGCCGGAAGTTTTGAAACCTACGCAGATTTAGGTAGAGGTATGCAACCAGATGTGAGTAAAGTCGTATCGCTCGGAGCGGGGGCCTACCTATCGATCATTGCCAGCTTGTATTTTGGCATTGTTGCAGTAGGCCAATTCTTCTCGGAGCGGTCCGGTGGCTCGAATGCCTCTGCGGGAACAAAGCGGGTGGCCGCGTGATACTGGGGCACGAGATAACTTGTGGATTAGTTGCGATGAAAGGCTTTGCTTATAACCCGGGATCCGCAGACGTAACGAGTTACAGCCGTGAACCAGAATAGTTTGCTGCTAACAATCTCGCTCATTGTATTAGTCGCATTCTTTGCGGCGTGGCTTCATGCGCCGGAATTCGGCAGACAAGTGGGCTGACACTTACAAGGCTGGCCGGGCTCTGTTCATCAGAGTCAATCCGACCAATGCGAAAGACTCGTTGCTTCTAGAAGCTGAGCAAAGCGGATCTTCTAACTAACAGGCCGAACCTGTTGAATGGCGGGATCGACTCCTGGTTTCTATGGTGCAGTTGCAACAATCTGGCCACCGCTGCCGCCGCGATCAAAGTCGATGCGGCATCATAACAACGCTCGCGCTAACGATGGCGTTGTCCTGTTTCAGCGAAGCGCAGGAGCAGCCTCGGCCGGCTGACACATCCATTCTGCCGTTGTCCACGGCCGTGCTCCCGCAAGTTCCGGCGTCAGCATCCCAAGATGTCGCCGACTGTGAAAGATCGATTCGCGATGCCTTTCAGCACCTCGATGACCTCGTGGTAGTCGAGGCTGCAGTTCCGAAGGCACAACATCTCCTCCAGATCCGAACTGACGCGCAGGGTGCGAACTGGTGCCAGACCGTGGACGCTCGTGAGGATCTGGCTGACTTGCAGCGCATCGTGGCTTTGAGTAACAGCCAGCGCTCGGCCTTGGCAGAGGCCGTGCGGACCATCGCTCCCGCTACCGGGAATCCAGCAGGGGAAGGACAAAACGCCACGACCTTAACGAAGTTGTCGGCGATGACCGAGGTAGAAGTTCATATCTTTGGTGATGATAGTCGCTGGCACGCTCAGGCTCTGATGGAGATCGGACGGATACTCATAGCCCAGCGTCAGACGACGGAAGCTGAGGCGAACTATAGCCGGGCGCTCGATATTCGTCGCAAAGTTCTAGGCGAAGTGCATCCTCTTTATGCCGATGTTCTGCTCTCACAGGCCGAACTGTATAGCTCGACCGCCAGCTATGCGCAAGCGGAGCCGCTTTATAAACAGGCCCTGGAGATACAGAAGGAGACGCTGGGCGAGCAGAGCCGGCCGTACGCTACAACTCTCGACGAACTGGCGACGCTTTACGTTTCGATGGGCCAGAATCAGCAGGCGGAAGCGCTCTACAAGCAGGCACTCGAAATTGAGAAGAAGAGTGTCGGCGAGCAGAATCCGCTGTATGCAACTTCGTTGTGCAACCTGGGAGATCTCTATCGCTACATGGGCCGCTACTCCCAGGCCGAGCCGCTTTATGTGAAGTCGCTCAACATTCGTAAGCAGGCCTTGGGAGAGCAGCATCCTGACTACGCCCGCAGCCTGGATCGGCTGGCAGCGCTCTACGATTCGATGGGTCGCTATGCGCAAGCGGAGCCACTGTACAAGCAGGCAATCGCAATTCGCGCCAAGGCGCTGGGCGAGGAGCACCCCGATTACGCGCGAAGCCTGAATAATTTGGGTTTGCTCTACAAGGAGATGGGTCGGTACCAGGAAGCGGAGCCGCTGTACCTGCAGGCGCTGGCCATCCGCAAGAAAGTTTTCGGCGAGCAGCACCGGACGTATGCGAGCAGCCTGGACGACTTGGCGCAACTCTACCAGGCCATGGGCAAGTACCAGCAGGCGGAGGCGCTGTATCAGCAGGCGTTGGCTATTCGCAGGAAGACGCTCGGAGAGCAGCATCCCGCTTACGCCGCCAACCTCGACAACCTGGCTTCGTTATACGAAGCGATGGCCCGCTACGACCAAGCAGAAGCTTTAAGCCTCCAGGCCCTTGCGATTCGCAAGAAGGCCGTTGGCGAAGAGCACCCAGCGTACGCTCATAATCTGACCAACCTAGCCGAGCTTTATCAGACAATCGGGCGGTACGGTCAGGCGGAGGACCTGTACAAGCAAGCCCTCGCCATCCAGCAGAAGGTCCTCGGCGAAAATACCTCGGACTATGCGACGACACTGGACGCACTGGCCACGCTGTACGTGTCGATGGGTCGGAATCAGCAGGCTGAAGGCCTGTACAAGCAGGCACTCGAGATCGAGAAGAAGACGGTCGGGGAGCAGCACCCCTTGTACGCAACTTCGCTCTGTAATCTGGGAGATTTATATCGCTACATGGGCCGCTTCTCCCAGGCCGAGCCGCTCTACGTGCAGTCCCTCAACATCCGCAAGCAGGCGTTGGGAGAACAGCATCCCGACTACGCGCGCAGCCTGGATCGGCTGGCAGCGCTCTACGATTCGATGGGCCGCTATCCGCAAGCGGAGCCACTGTACCAGCAGGCGATCGCAATTCGCGCCAAGGCGCTGGGTGAGGAACATCCCGATTACGCGAGGAGTTTGAACAATCTTGGATTGCTGTACAAGGAGATGGGCCAGTACCAGAAGGCAGAGCCGCTGTACCTGCAAGCGCTGGCCATCCGCAAGAAAGTCTTTGGTGAGCAGCACCGGACCTATGCCAGCAGTCTGGATGACCTGGCTCAGCTGTACCAGGTGATGGACAAATACCCGCAAGCGGAGGCGCTGTATCAGCAGGCATTGGCGATCCGGAAGAAGACGCTCGGAGAGCAGCATCCAGCTTACGCAGTGAATCTCGACAATCTATCGCTCCTGTATAAGGCAATGAATCGTTACGACCAGGCTGAGGCATTGTCGCGCCAGGCCCTGGCGATTCGCAAAGCGACGTTGGGAGAGTACAACCCGCAATACGCGACCAACCTGAAGCATCTCGCGGCGATTCTTGCCGTCGAAGGACACACTCAGGAAGCTGCGCAATTACTTTTGCAATCTGCGGAGCTTCAGTGGCTGCACCTGACGGAAAACTTTCCCACGATGTCGGACCAGCAGAAAAAGCAGTTTCTAACGCGCAGCCGTTTCGTGCAGAGCGAGGAACTGTCCACCCTGGTGTTCCAGAAAGGCGCTGACCCGAAGGACGGATTACGGGGCGCGCTGCTCGGCAAGAATTTATTGTTCGAGGCCGCCCGGCATGAGAGCGGAGCGATGAATTCGGCCGTCGCCGCCGCACCTCCCGAGTGGCAAAAAAAATGGCGCGAGCGGGAACAGCTTCGTTATGAGTATGCCGCTTTGGTCTTGCAACTCATGTCGAGTGATTCCAGCCAATCGCAGAAGCCGGGACACAAAGCGGCTGATCCAGCTTATGTGCACGCGCTGGCCGATCACATTGAGGAGTTAGACGAGCAACTGCGCCAGTCCAATCCAGCCTATGCCGCCACGGCACGCGTGCACCAGGTCAAACTGGAGGATGTAGCCCGGGCCCTGCGTCCGGGAGAAGCATTAGCGGAGTTCGTGCGGTACCGGCCCTACGATTTTGTTACCTGGAAACAGAGTGCGCCGCACTATGCAGTATTTCTCCTGTTCGGCGGCACCGGTCAGGTTTCAGCTATTGAGCTTGGCGAGGCGAAGGCGATCGATGCGGCGGTGCAGGCATTCCGCGATGAAATCCGGGGCGCCATCGATCAGTTCAAGACGGTCGCGCCGAGCCGGGGAGAGATACACCGTTCGGAGGAACAGGTGGCGGACGTATCCTCGGCCTTGCGCGCGCTGATATGGCAGCCGCTAGAGAAGCAATTGTCGGGCGTTCACCGGGTGTATGTCGCACCGGATAGCCAGCTGAGTCTGATACCGATGGATGCATTGGCCAGCAAGGATGCGTCCGGCGGCTGGCGCTATCTAGCAGAAGATTGGGAGTTGATCTACCTGGGCACGGGGCGCGACTTGAGCCGCCTGGCGCAGACCTCACCCAAAGTTCTCGCGAGTAACCAGCGGTCCGCCGTGCTGATTGGAGATCCTGCGTTCAATGCCAAGCCTGAAGACTTGGCAGCCATGGAAGCTCGCCGGATGTTGCCAGCCGCAGTTACCTCCCAGGCTCAGCCGCTGGATTCAGCGTTGGGTTCAACCTTGGGCGTTGCCGGCGGAGATGATGCTCCCCGGTTGGAGATCCCGCGTAACTGGAATCAGGTTGAGGTGCTGGCGAAACTCATCGCGGGCGCCAGCGAGCAGTTGGAGCATTTCGGTTGGTCAGTGACCACCTGGGTCGATCGCTCGGCGGTGAAGGAGTGGGTCGAATCCGTGGAAGATCCGCAGATCCTGCAATTCGCCACCCACGGATATATTCTCGATCGGCCTAACAACAATCCGCAAGGTTGGGACAACCCGTTGTTACGCTCCATGCTGATCATGGCCGGTGTGAACGACTGGCATCCGGTATATCGCGTGGGCAGTGAATTTCTCGGCGAGACTGAGGCGCACTCCAGAGGCTTGACCGACGAACAGCTTTCAACAGCGCGAGTACAGCTTAGCGATGGAGTGCTCACTGCATATGAGGTTACGGGGATGCATTTGCAAGGCACGGAGCTAGTGAACTTGACCGCTTGCGAGACGGGTTTGGGAGAAGTCACTCCTGATGGGGTTGCCGGCCTGCGCCAGGGCTTTTTACTCGCCGGAGCGCGCTCACTGACGATGAGCATGTGGGAAGTGCCGGCACAGGACACGACCGACGAGATTCGTGATTTCTATCAGCGCTGGCTGGGGGATCCGGGCAAGGGACAATCGCCCGAGGGCCGGTACGAGGCATTTCACGCGGCCCAACTCGCGGCGCTGGAGAGGGCTCGTCAAAATTACGGAGCCGCGCACCCGTTCTTTTGGGCGGGAACCATCTTCGTGGGCGATCCTGGCGATCTGCCCGCGGACCAACCGCGAAATATTACAGCGAAGAAATAGCAGGTGAAGTCAGCAAGCTACTGAGGCCGAACTCGGGAAAGGCGATTAGGGAGCAGCAACACATTCATACGGCATGTTGCAACGAAACATGGGCCCATTAAGCGACAGGCAAAGGAGAGGAAGATGAAACGGCGAATCCTGACACTGATGATTTCCTGGGTAGCAACCGGGTTACTTGCAGTTCCACTTATGTATGCGCAGAGCACGGACTCTGCAGCTGCGGGCAGTCCAGCCGCGCAGTCCAACGCAAAGCAACCGAATTCTTCGGACCAGAAAGGCAAGGAAGGTACGGCCGCAGCAGTATCCATGCTAAGCCAGGCCACCTCGCTGGTAGCCTACGCACGGGAAAACGAGTCTGCGCTGGCTATGCTGACCGCGGTGCAGATGCTTGAACGCGTGCAGGTAGCGGACAATGCCCAGCGTGTAGGTACGAAGAAGAGCGGTCCGCAAACCGAAGGTGAGCAGGTAAAAGAGGGCAAGAAGGGTGCCACTCCCGCGCCGACACTCGATCCGCAACAATTGCTGGCCGAAGCAAAGCCCTGGGCGAAGGACAATGCTAACTTGACGGCGATGATCGATTCCGAAGCTGCCAAGGCGAAGGCCGGCACGGCCAGCGGCACGCTCGGCTCAACCCGTGGGGCCATTGCACATCGTGATTCGGTGAATGCTCGTGCCTGGGACGACTACGTGATCAGCTTCTACGGTGGTGAGGTAGCACGAATTGCCGTGGTAGGCGACGGCGACACCGATGTCGATCTTTATGTCTACGACGAGAATGGACACCTGATTGCCAAGGACGATGATCGAACCGCAGAGTGTGTGGTGGAATTTGTGCCGCGCTGGACAGGTCCATTCCGGGTGCGGGTTGTCAACAATGGCTACGTTTACAGCAACTACATCCTGATGACGAACTAAAGGGCGTCGCGGACGAACGAAGAGATACACATCAGGTTCGGCCGCGCATAGTTATCGTCGGAATCAGCCATGATCGCACGCCGGTAGGCGGGACGCCCCGCCTACCCGATGCGACTTGCCCCCAGGCGCTGACCTTCGAAGCGTCAAGTCATCCTTCCGGCTTCGTGTGCTAACCTCGGTTAAACATGTCCGAGGGCACTCAGGTATACGTTGGGACGGCGGGATGGTCCTACAAGGACTGGGACGGCATCGTCTACCCGGCGCAGATCAAGAAAAGTCAGCATCCGGTGGAGTATCTTGCACGGTACATTGACGCGCTCGAGATAAATACTTCGTTCTACGGACACATCAAGCCGGAGTGGGGCAAACTGTGGTGCCGTATGGCGCGCAGTGCCAACCCGCATTTTCAGTTCACCGCCAAGCTCAACAAAGCCTTCACGCATTCCCCCATTGCCGTCGTGGAAAGCACGTCCGCCGATACGATCCGTGCCACCGCGGAAGATGAACAGTTGGCCAAAGCCGGCCTGGAGTCGATCGCTGCGGAAGGCATGCTGGGCGCGCTGTTGGCGCAATTTCCCATCTCCTTTAAGAACACATATGCAAACCGCGAGTATCTCGACACCGTGATCGAGCGCTTCAAGGCTTTTCCGCTGGTGATCGAAGTTCGGCATAACAGCTGGACGAATGAGGGCACTCTTCGCTATTTCGCCAAGAAGGCCGTATCCTTTTGCAACATCGATCAGCCGGTTCTGGGCAACGCTGTAACTCCTAGTGAGCACGTAACCGCACGAGTCGGCTATGTTCGTCTCCACGGCCGCAACTACGAGCAGTGGTTCGACAGCGATTCGCGTAACGATCGCTACAACTACCTCTACACTGATCCTGAGTTGCGAAGTTGGAAGACCCGTATCGACGCGATCGCGGAAAAAGCGGAGAAGACGTTTGTCATCGCCAATAATCATTTCGAGGGCAAAGCCGTAGTGAATGCCTTGCAGCTGAAACACCTGGTGACTGGCCGTGCCGTCCATATGCCCGATCTGCTGTTGGAGCGTTATTGGGAATTGGGTGAGATCGTCGCGCGCAAGACTGCTGACAACGATGCATCGTAGTCTCGCTGCGAACAGATTGATCGTGAATCGGTCCTTTGTACCAGGCTTGTGCCGAAGCGTTACTTGATCGAACCTTGAGTCAACGAAGGCGAACAACATGAGCGACACTGTCGACGAACTAAAAGAGGCCGCGGAACGAGCCAAGGAGCGCAAGGAGTTAGCGCCCGTCAGCCTCACCATGGCGATCCTGGCTGTAATGGTGGCTACGGTCACTTTGCTGGGCCATCGGGCCCACACTGAGGAGATCCTGCTGCAAACCAAAGCTACCGATCAATGGGGCTACTACCAGGCAAAAAACATGCGCCGCAACAATCTCGAGGCGCTTGACGAATTGTTGACCGCACTACCAACCTCGAGTGCGGAGCACACCGAAGAAGTGCGAAAGCAGTATCACGCCGAAATCGATAAATATCGCGACCAGCAGAAGGATATCCAGGGCGAGGCCCGCAACCTCGAAGCCGAAGTGCAGCACACCAGCCGGCGTGCCGACCGCTTCGATTTGGGCGAAGTTTTTCTGGAGATCGCGCTGGTGGTCACGTCCATCACTCTGCTCACCGATCGCCGCGCTTATTGGTACTTCGGGATGGCGCTGGCGGCTTTCGGAGCCGGGTGCACGTTGAGCGCATTCCTGATGCACTAATCGTTCACAGACGTGTCCTGAATCACCGTTCCTGCACGGCTGGGAACACGACACAATGGCACCACAAGACAGCATTGATATCGGTCCTGTTTGTTTCTCTTTTTTGTTTATATACTTCCCGGCTAAACATTTTTTGCGATGGAGGAAGGTCTATGTCGAGTCGTTGGCACCCTTACTCAATCCTGTTTGCGATGTCGGCAGTGATGCTGCTTGCAATTCCAGGTCTGACACAAGAGCTTGCTTCGCCAGCCAGAGGCCGCGTCGTCAGCCCAATAAGCAGCCTACCTGTGCCCGGTATGCCGCACACGCCTCTCCTCGTCTTTATGCCGGAAGCGGGTCCGGAGCCGGCATTGCCGGGCGGCGAAACCCCGGCGTCCATTGCGTGCATTTATGGCGTAACGCAACATACCGCCGGCTGTCTGAAGAGTGGCACGTTGCTTCCCCAGGGCGGTTCGCGGGCGATTGCCGTGATTGAGTACGGCACAAACTCGACCATGCATAGTGACCTGATCAACTTCTCGACCACGTTTAACTTGCCTGCCCCGAACGTCACGGAGGTATGCGTCCTGGGAACTTGTCCCAGCAACGACGGAACAGGTTGGGATGTAGAAACATCCCTTGACGTGCAGTGGGCCCACGCCATGGCGCCGCACGCGCAGCTCTTTGTTGTCGAAGGAGGGAGCGACCTCTTCGCCGCCGTAGACAGGGCAAGCCAGCTGGTATCAGATGCGGGGGGCGGCGAGATATCCAATAGCTGGGTCACATCGGATGGAGGTGAGCCAGCCAACGAGCTCCAGTTGGATGCGCACTTTCAAACAAACGGTATCGTGTACTTCGCGGCTGCGGGCGACTGGGGCTTGGGAGCCTTGTATCCCAGCTCGTCGCCAGATGTAGTTTCGGCCGGCGGCACCAGCATCGAGCGGGACGGCAGCGGCAACTTCACGGGCGAGACATGCTGGAGTGACAGTGGAGGAGGCGTGAGCCGGTTCGAGTCTCTCCCTGCATATCAACGAATCGTTGGTAACATTGCCACCCACCGGGCAACGCCGGATTGGGCTGCGGACGCCGATCCTGCCAGCGGAGTGGCCATCTACAACACGACTTATTGCCATGGCTGGTGCCGGGCGGGGGGCACCAGCGCCGCATCGCCGATTCTGGCTGCAATCGTGAATCAGACGGGCACGTTCCTCCACAATACCAATGACGAGCTCAGCAAGACGTACTACGAATACAGCCACGCAACCTTGTGGCTGCAATACTTCAATGACATTCGCACCGGCAGTAATGGTTCGCCGGCGAAATTTGGTTGGGACGAGTGTACAGGCCTGGGTACGCCGAAAAATCCAGCTGGCCTGTAGCGCGCGCAAACGAAAAGCCCTGCTAAACGGCAGGGCTTTCCTCTGTCCGATAATGCCTATAGAGATTTCAGGAACGCGACGAGTTGCTGTTTTTGCTGGTCGGTTAGGTTCATGCTGAAGCGGTTGTTGTAGAAGTTGACCAAGTGTTCCAGGTCGGGCGCCGAGCCGTTGTGGAAGTAGGGCGCACGCGCGGCCAGGCCACGCAGGACCGGACCCTTTCCACGATTGACATCAACACACTTGCCGCTGACGAGCCCCTTGCCGGGATCGGAGGTATAGAACGTCAGTGGGCGGCTGGGATTCTGCGGATCGGTGCAGCCGGTGATGAGATAGACAGGCACGTCGGGTGGATCAAGTTGGCTGAGCCCTCCGGCAACGCGTGCGTTGGATTCGTACGTGATCGCGTGACTGGTCCCGATGTCCAGCGGCAGCGGAAACGAGTGGTTGCCGACATTGGGCGTGTCATGGCAGGTAGTGCAGGTGCCGTTGAGCACGGGAGGGTAGCCCAGGTCAGGATTGTCATTTAATCCTCGAACACCCGTGATGCGAAGATTATTGCCGTCGAAGATCTCTTCGCCGGCAGCGATGTCCGCGCGAGCATCGTCGGCATTGGCAGGCCGGGCGTCTGCCTGCAGCCAGTTGTCGTAGAGCTTCATCGCCGACGAGTCGAATGTGCCTCCATTCGGATCGCCGCCCAGAGAATCGTTAATTCCGGGATAGTACTCCTGGGTGGACAGGTACTGCGGCCCTCCGTTGCCGCCGGCCATGAAGAGCGGTCCGGCACTGTCATCGGTGTACTGCGCGGTATAAAGGCCGGTTTCCATCTGCACGATGGCCGCTATCTCCTGGAGGCTTGGAGGACGCGAGGCTTGCGTATGTGTGAGAACCGCGTCGATCGCCTGGTGTGAGAGGTCAACCTTAAGATTCTGTGCAAAGGTACTCTCGTCATTCAGAGGAGCGATGGTCTCGCGGCCGTCGAACATTACCGAGCTTAGAAATCCAAGGTTGGTAGCGGGCTGTGGGCGGCGGTAAACCGATATCACCTGCTTGCCAGTCTGCGGATCGGTAGTGATCGCGCATCCGTAAGGATCGTGCACCACGGTCAGGGTGAATTCTGGATTGTCAGGCATGATCAGGCCGATACGGATCAAGCCGTGTTGGAGCAGAAGAGTGTGACTTGCCGGGTCGCCTTGGGGATCATTCGGGCAGTTCGCGCCATCCACTGGGGCAAACAGCGGATCTTGGCCGTTGGTCTGCTGAAAGAGTTGTTGCACCTTCTGGACGTCCAAGCTCAAAGCCTGATCGACCTGATGACATGTAGCGCAAGTGCGCCCGTTGGTGCCCAGGGTTTGGAAGAACGGATTGCTTTGGTCGATGTTGCCGCTCACACTGTAGGTCGCGATATAGCCCGAGGCATCGCGGAACGGCTGCATGTTCGGAATAGAGAGAGTCCCTGCCACTACCAGGACAGAGAAAAGCAAGGGGAGAAGGATATAGATTCCACACTTCCGGACACTCATTATGGTGTTCCCTTTCCTGAGCGGTCTGCACGCGCAGCCAGCGTCAAGCGGACGAATCAGGTATCGAGTAAAGCCCCAGCAACTTTGGTGAGCATCATACTGCAAGCTGTATGCCACGTAGTGGAAGTCCACGAAAATATTCTCAAGTCTCGCGGAAGCGACCGCAATCGCCTCACGGTATAAGGCGATCAGCTTAGACGGCAGGGGTATCGAGCTATCCGAATCGCTAGCCAGCTATCTTGGAAGCTAGCGGCAGACTCACAGGCCGCTTAGGATTCCCAGCCCTGTTCTCCGATGAGAGGCACAAAACGGCAAAGATCTTCTCTCTCGATGACGATCTCGTCCCCCACTTTGCGCAGAAGTTGCAACTGTTGCTCGGCTCGAGTGCCCACCGGAACAATCATCCTGCCGCCATCCGCTAATTGTTCGATCAGATTCTGAGGAACGCGCGGCGCGGCAGCAGCGACCAGGATCTTGTCGAACGGAGCCTCCTCCGCCAATCCTCGGCTGCCGTCGGCCTGAAGCACGTTAACGTTCGCGTACTCCAGCTTCTGCAAAATCACGCGCGCGTTTTCTGCCAGCTCCGGTTGACGCTCAACCGTCCAGACTTCCGTGGCAAGTTCTCCGAGGATCGCGGCTTCGTATCCTGTGCCTGTACCCACCTCGAGGACGCGATCCCGCGGGCGCAGTTCCAGCTTCTCCAGCATTGCCGCGACGATATACGGCTGAGAGATTGTCTGTCCGGCTCCAATTGGCAGAGGAAAGTCCCCGTAGGCTTTGGACGCGTCTTCGGCCGCAATGAACGCCTCTCGTGGAACCTCGGCCATGGCCGATAGCAGGCGCTCGTCGCGAATACCACGCCCGCGGAGCTGATCTTTAACCATGCGAGCGCGATCCCGTGCCAATGGATCCTCAGCGTAATCGTGATGGAACAGAGAGGCGAACACGGATGTGTCGATAGATGCAGATCGCCGTTTAAGGGCCGTCGTGCGATTTACTGCTTAGTCAGCGACCTGTTTCGTCTCAGTCTCCACGCCCGCCTCGCTCGCTGCAGGTTTATCACCATTGCCGGAAACAACGGCAGCACTGCGTGCGGGTGGTTTGGCAGGACGGGCTGACCGCTCGAATTGGCCGATGTGCCAGATGTCGCGGGCATACTGCGTAACACTGCGATCGCTGGAGAATTTTCCGATGCGCGCGACATTCAGGACGGCCTTGCGCCACCAGATCTCTTCGTTCAGGTATTCGCCGTCAATCAACTGCTGCGTCTCGATGTAACTAGGGAAGTCGGCGATATGGAAATAGCGATCACCGCGGTGCACCAGTTCGTCGAAAATCCAGCGAAACAGTCCGTGCTCATTCGGACAGAAGCGGTCGGAGGCGAAAGCATCCATTACCTCCTTGACCGCTGCATCGCTCTCATAGCGTTGCTGCGGATTATAGGTGCTCTTCTGCTGCATCTCGCGAATCACTTCCGCGCGCAGGCCGAAGATGAAGATGTTATCCTCGCCCACTTCCTCTGCGATTTCGATGTTGGCGCCGTCGTAAGTGCCAATCGTAAGCGCACCGTTCATCGACAGCTTCATGTTGCCGGTGCCGGAGGCTTCCATCCCGGCCATCGAAATCTGTTCGCTCAAATCGGCGGCGGGAATGATGAGTTGTGCCAGCGACACGCGATAGTCAGGCAAAAACGCAACCTTCATTACCTCGCGAGCCTTGGGATCGTTATTCACCACATCGGCGACGCTGTGGATGAGCTTGATGATCTGCTTGGCAGCCCAATATCCCGGCGCGGCCTTACCGGCGAAGATGTACGTACGCGGGACAGGTGGAATCTCGTCACGCTCCACGATATTTAGGTAGTCGTGGATGATGCCCATCACGTTCAGCAATTGCCGCTTGTACTCGTGAATACGCTTGATCTGGACGTCGAACATCGAATCAGGATCGACTGAAACTCCAGTGGAATCCTGAACCGCTCCCGCCAGCTTCAGCTTGTTCTGGCGCTTCACTTCTTTGAAGGCCTGCACGAATTCAGCATCGTCCACGAACGATTCCAGGTCGCGCAAACGGCGGAGATCGGTAATCCACTTGTTCTCATCAAGGGTGCGGCTGATCAGATCGGTGAGCCCTTCGTTGGCTTTCATCAGCCAACGCCGCGGAGCCACACCATTAGTTTTGTTGTTGAACTTCTCTGGCCAGACCTGTGCGAACTCCGGAACCAGAGAATGGATCAGCAGGTCCGTGTGCAACTCGGAAACACCATTCACCGAATGGCTGCCGACGATGCACAGATGCGCCATTCGCACCTGTTTTTCGTAGCCTTCCTCGATGATCGACATTTTGCGCAGTTTCTCGTCGTCGAGGAACGAATACGCTTTCATCTCCCGTAGGAACTCGTGGTTGATGTTGAAGATGATCAGCACGTGCCGCGGCAAGACCTTTTCCATCAGCGGCACCGTCCACTTCTCCAGCGCTTCGGGCAAGAGCGTGTGGTTCGTATATGCCAGCGTCTGGCGCGTGATATCCCATGCCTGCTCCCACGGCATCTTTTCCTCGTCCAGCAGCACGCGCATCAGTTCGGCGACCGCCAGGCTGGGATGCGTGTCGTTCATCTGGATGGCGACCTTCGATGGCAGCAGCTCCATGTTCTTGTATTGCTGCCGGAACCGACGCATGATGTCGCCCATGGCGCAGGCCACCAGGAAATATTCCTGGATCAAGCGTAATTCCTTGCCGCTCATGACCGAGTCGGACGGGTAGAGTACGCGCGAAATGTTTTCCGACTGAATCTTTTGCTCGACGGCGCGAATGTAATCGCCGCGGTTGAAGATCTCGATGTCGAAGTCTTCCGAGGCGCGCGCCGTAAACAGCCGCAGCCAGTTCACCGTCTGGCCAAGATAGCCGACGATCGGCATATCTGTCGGAATGCCCATCACGATCTTCTGGCCGGACCAGGTCTGCTCCAGACTGTGCTCGACCTCCCGCGGTCCCTCGACCTTCCCGTAGAGCGGGATGTTCACGGCTTCTTCCAGGTGCTCGATTTGAAATGGAGTGCCATTCACCTTCCAGCGATCAGGTTTCTCGCGCTGGAAGCCGTTGAAGATCTCCTGCTTGAACAGCCCGTACTCGTAATCGATGCCGTAGCCGAAGCCGGGCATGCCGAGTGTCGCCATCGACTCCAGAAAACAAGCGGCCAGGCGTCCCAGGCCACCGTTGCCCAGGCCGGCATCGTTCTCGCTTTCCAGTACCTCGTCGAGGCTGATACCGAAGCTGGCCAGCACCTCGCGGCAGAGCTCCTCGACGCGGAGGTTCGAAAGATTGTCGCCCAGCGACCTCCCCATCAGAAATTCCATGGACAGGTAGTAGAGGCGCTTCGAGTTTTTATGGCGGTAGCGCGATTCGGTTTCCAGCATCCGGTCGACAATACGGTCACGGATGGCGAGGGAGACCGGCTTCAGATAGTCGGCTGGCGTAAGCGCCGACGTCGGGCGAACGAGGGTATAGCGGACGTGACGCAGGATAGCTTCCCGTAGCACTTCGGCGGGCCGCGCCTGCGAAAGAAATTCAGGGGATGACATAAAAAAGGGGCCCGTCCGCTCCGAGCGAATTGACTCTGACGAGGCTATCTCCTTGACCGCGTTGACTGAAAGGCGATTACCTTCGCCGAGCAGACCGCCGTCTTCGGCACGACCGGTAATGGCACGCTCCCAGCCACGCCCTAAGACGACAATGCTCTCCGCTCATTCTACTGCCAACAACTCTCGCTGAGAACACCTGTTATCACACAGGTACTCCTCCTTATTCTTCGGCAGCGTAACTTGTACACTTAAGCCAAAACAGGCAACTTGCGAACATGCAATCCCACGCGAGGCTGTACTCGATCGAGGCCCGGATCGCCTTTATTGCGGCCGGAGCATTGTTTCTGCTCATCTTCGCGCTGCCGGCTTCGCTATCGACTGGACGGCCATTGTTTCGGTGGTTGGTGCGGATTTTGGCCACTGTTGTCGTTGCGTGCGCAGCCGCCCTGTTGGTGGCAAAGATCTGGATGAACGGGTAGGGCTTACGAGGCTCGTAGGCCTGAACGCTGTCTCGCTCGAAGCAAACAAGGGAGGCCGTACGGCACGGCTGAAGCCGTGCCCTTTCAAAGCCGCTGGGCTTCGATTTTTGTGTTCCGACGGACTGCTCTTCGTCCTGCCTAGCCTGCCGACTGCTGCTTGAGCTGCCGCGACCGTTCGTAAACCTTCACATACTCACGCGCCGAACTGATCCAGGAATAATCCTGAGCCATGCCGTTGCGCATCAGCGTTCGCCAAGCGTCGGGGTTGTCGCGATACAGCGCTACTGCGGCCCGTAATGACTCCAGCATGGCTTCGCCGTGGTATTCGCGGAATTTGAAGCCCGTCCCCTTCGAGCTTCGCGGATCGAATTGCTCCACGGTGTCGTCGAGCCCGCCTGTGGCACGCACCACCGGCACGGTTCCGTAGCGCAAGCTGTAAATCTGGTTCAACCCGCAGGGCTCATAGTGCGAAGGCATGAGATAGATATCGCTACCAGCCTCGATCTTGTGTGCCAGCGCGTTGTCGTAGGCGATCTTTAGCGCGATCTTCTGTGGATATTGTTTATTCAAGCGTCGGAACAAATCTTCGTACTCGCGCTGTCCGCTGCCCAGCACGATCAGAATCAATTCCTCTAGCGCCAGCCGATCGGCCACTTGGTGAATCAGGTCAAAGCCCTTCTGCTGGACGAAGCGCGAGACGATCCCGACGACCGGCAGCCGCGTATCTTGGGCGAGCCCGAACTGCTGAAGGAGATCGGCCTTGCAAGCCGCTTTTCCCGACAGGTCTGAAGCTGAGTAATGCGCCGCAATAAGGCGGTCGGTCTCAGGATTCCACGACTCGTAATCGACTGCATTGAGAATGCCGGTGATGGTGTTGCCCCGGGCGCGCAGCACCCCTTCAAGACCAAAACCGTATTCGGCAGTCTGGATCTCCTGGCTGTATTTCCGGCTTACAGTGGTAATGAAATCGGCCATGGAGATGGCGCCCTTCAGGAAATTCACTTTGCCGTAGAATTCCAGCTTCGACATCGTGAACAGGTCCCACGGCAGCATCAGCAGCGGCAATATTTCGGGCTGAAAGATTCCCTGGTATCCCAGGTTGTGAATCGTAAACACGCAGGGAGTTGCAATGAATGCCGGATCTTCGTCATACAGCGTCTTTAGCAGGATCGGAATCAGGGCGGTTTGCCAGTCGTGGCAATGTAGAATGTCCGGCGCGCCCAGGACTTTCGTCGCCTCCAGCACCGCGCGAGAGAACATGGCAAAGCGCTCGGCGTTGTCGTGATAATCCCCCAGCGGAGTTCCATACAATCCGTCGCGGTCGAAGAACGGAGGGTAGTCGATGAAATAGAATTGCACTCCTGATCGTTTACCGCCGTCTAACACCGAGCAGAAGCGGTAGCGATCGTCGAAGGGCACAGTGATACTGGGGATTACCACCCGAGAATTGTCCAGCTGGGTTTGTCGATAGTGGGGAAGAAACACCGTAACCTGGTGACCAAGATTAGCGAGAGCTGGCGGCAGGGCTCCGATGACGTCGGCGAGGCCGCCCGTCTTGGAGAAGGGAACACACTCGGATGCCGCAAATGCGATATGCATCAAACCTCCGGCGCGGCGAGAGTGCTCCCGCGGGATTCGTTAAGCTGCGTGATTCGGTTACTCTGAGGATGAAGTCAATGGCGGAACACCTGAGTCTAACTGCGGATGTGAAAGAGGGTCAACGTGGCTAAGATCGCCGCGCAAAAACACAGCACCAGTAGCACAAAACGAAAGCCGAAACTCGGACAGAACTTCCTCATCGACTCCGGTGCGGCCTCCAAGATTGTCGACGCGTTGGGAGACATCTCGAATCGCACGGTCATCGAGATCGGCCCAGGCCGCGGAGTGCTAACAGACCTGCTGATTTCCCGCGCCCGACGAGTGATCGGTATCGAGCTCGATCGTGTGCTGGCGGCTCAGTTACGCATGAAGTACGCAACCAGGCCGAATCTCGAAGTGCTGGAATCGGATTTCGTGACTGCCGAGTTTGCCTCGATGGTGGGACGGCGCCCAGGCCCGCTGCATGATCTCCGTCCAACCCAACCGGAAACCGTCGACATCGTTGGAAATCTGCCCTACTACGTTACCTCCGATATTGTGCTCAGAATTCTCGAGCTGCACAGCCATATCGAACGCGCTGTGATCATGGTGCAGCGCGAAGTCGCCGACCGAATCGCAGCCGAGCCCGGCAGCCGCGATTACGGCTTGTTGTCGGCCACCGCGCAACTGTTCGCTCGTGTCGACCGGCTCTTCACCCTTCCGCCGGGAGCATTTTCTCCTCCGCCGCAGGTGCACTCGGGCGTGATTCGCCTGACTATGGAGCCGCGTCTACAAGAGCTCAATGTCGAAGAGGCGCCGTTTATTGCGTTCCTCAAGACGGCGTTCGCTCAGAAACGTAAAACGCTGGCCAACAATCTTCGTCCTCAGTACGACGCGGCCGCCATTCGCGCGGCACTGAAGTCCGCCGGCTTGCGTTCTGACGTGCGTGCCGAGGCTATCTCGCTGCAAAAAACGGCAGCGGTATTTCACGCTCTTCAGGAAGCGTAGACTTAGACGCAAAAGCACCCTGCGGAGAGACTATGGCAACCTCGATCCGTGAACCTGCCGTTGCCGGCCGCTTCTATCCGGCTCATGGGCAACGCTTGCGCGCCGAAGTCGAGCGTTACATCACGTCCCCACTCGATGCTCTTCCTGAGCCCAAGATTCGTGCTCTAGGCTGTGTTGTTCCTCACGCCGGATACATGTACTCCGGACACGTTGCCGGCGCCGTCTATCGTCGCCTGGCGTTGCCGCAGCGCGCGATCATCTTATGTCCGAACCATACCGGTATGGGAGAACCGCTAGCCATCATGAGCCGTGGCGCTTGGCGTACGCCCTTGGGAAACGCTCCGATCGCCGAAGCGCTCACGGTCGAGTTGATGCGATCCATGCCGCTACTGTCCGAGGACGAGGAAGCTCATCGCTCGGAGCATGCGTTGGAGGTACAGCTCCCATTCCTTCAAGTGCTGATTCCGGACTTCCAGTTCATTCCCATCGCCGTCGGCACCAGCAACTTCGACGTATTGAGCGCGCTAGGCCTGGCCATCGCTAATCTGCTCGCTAAACAAACTGACCGAGTGCTGATCATCGCCTCCAGTGACATGAACCATTACGAGAGCGACGCAGTCACGCGTGTGAAGGACCGCCGCGCTATCGATCAGATGCTCGGGCTGGATCCGCGTGGACTGTACGATGTGGTTCGCGACGGCCAGATCAGCATGTGCGGATACGGCCCGGCAGTCATCATGCTGACAGCGGCAAAAAAGTTGGGCGCACGGCAGGCTGAGTTGATTCGCTATGCGACCTCGGGCGACACTTCAGGCGACAGAAACGTGGTGGTGGGTTACGCGGGGCTCGCATTCTTCTGAATCCCCGCGCCTCTGACTCAGGCGGACCAATCGATCTATCGAATTTGCGAAGCGATTTTTCGGTGCCAGCCTCGAACCCGCCGACAACTCCACCGGGAGTACAATCCAGACGAACGAGAAATCGGGAGATGCCGCAATGAAACGGTTCATGACACTTGTCCTGCTTGTTATTTCACTAGGCCTCATCGGTGCGGCCCAGACATCGACTAACCCACAGACGCCGAATGCTCCCGTACGCAAATCGCCTTTGGCGCCGTACGCCGGCGCGTGGATTGGAATGTTTGAGGGCCACGCCTGGATGTCCATTCGGCTGAACCTTCAGGCCGCGCAGATTTCCGGCTCAATGCAACGGGCCCATGATTATAAGTTCAATAACAATGGTGGACTCCTCAGTGTCAGCCAGGACCAAGTAACCGAAGGCGTCGAAAACGGGGTTCTTCAGGGTGATGGATTGCTGCTCACCGTGAAAGATCCGGAGACGCAGCAGGCCAGTCACTACGTCTTGCGGCTGACCGGTCCAGATACGGCCGAGCTGAAAATGGTCGCCATGTCGATGCCACCGGGTATGCCGAAACCGCTGCCTTGGAAGTTGAGCAGGGTCACTGCGAGCACCGCAACCACGGCGTCTCCCGCTCGCTAGGTGGCTTTAGCGGGAGAATTCTACGCTGAGCCCGGCGAGGAGCAGAACCGTACCGCTGATCAGCAGCCAGTGCGTTACTAGCAGGGCCGGGCTTTTCGGGAAGAGCCGGCGATATTGCGACACCAGTTCGCGGCCGTGCGATGTATTGGCCTGTGGCGCGATGGCATCGCTGGAGCGCATCATGACAATGGTTCGTAGCACCCCGCCGGCGGCCAGCAAGACGAATCCGATAATGATGAGCCACGTCGCCGTCAAAGCCATGTCGCATTACTCCACTGCAGGTTGGGTGCCGCAATCATAACTCTTCCGTTCAAACTCGGGAATACACCGTTACAGGCTCGCCCGAGGCCGCACAAGCGCCTGATACACTGCTACCGACAAAAATGACATCCTTACTGCTGCGTCTTCTCGGAGCATTGGCCGGATTTGGTAGCGCCATCCTTTTCTGGTTTCTGGGAAACACGCTGGCTCCGACTTTACAGCAGCATACTTTTTTTGATCTGGATGGGTCGCACTATGCCCTTATGGCCTTCTTGCTAGTACCCGCTCTGACGCTTGCCGTGGTCGCGTTGTTTTGGGTACCTCCACGAATTTCCGGAGGCGGTCCGCTGCCGGAAGGCCGACGTTGGAGAATTGCGCTAGTGCTTATCTTTGTCGCCGCCTTTGTCAGCGGCATGGCGCGATGAACCTCGTCGAGGGTATCTTCGAACGAGTGGTGTAGCCGACCTGACACCGTTCTGCTTCGGTCGCACTCAAGGTGGGGAAACGGTAAAAACCCGCCGCCACCACTCGCCCCAAGTGTCAAGAGTTACTCGCGATCCAAGGAGATTGGTCGCTACTCTAGACACACATTTCGATTCGTCGAGCGGGAAAAGGGATGGTTCCGCCACCCGTATTCCGTGCCTCAGCTCATCGAAAGCATCGTCCTGACCTTCCTATCATAGTCGCGGTTCGCGGAACAAGTCTGTGATGGCCGTCTTCATAACTTTTCCCATGGCATTGCGGGGAAGAGCATCCAGGACAAGCAGCCGCGAGGGAACTTTATACGCCGACATACTCTGCTTGGACCAGCCTCGCAGCGTCTCGAGGTCGAGTGTATGTTCGGCACGCAAGACAACGGCTGCTGCTACGCGCTCGCCCCATACGGCGTCCGGCAAGCCGACAATCGCGCATTCTGCGATGGCAGGGTGCGTTCGCAAAGTCTCCTCGACCTCCAAGGCCGATATCTTGTGACCACCGCTCTTGATGATGTCGATGCTGCTTCGCCCGAGGATACGATAGACATCATTCTCGACTATCGCGGTATCTCCCGTGCGAAACCAGCCGTCCCGAAATGCGGCGACCGTCGCACCGGGATTCCCCCAATATTCCTTGAATACATTCGGACCGCGAACTTCAATTTCTCCCGCTACGCCAGACGGCAACTCTTTTCCGCTCTCGGATACCAGCCGCACCTCGACCCCAGTGAGCAGTTTTCCGACGAAGCCCGGCAACCGCTCTCCACGATAGGAGTTGGACAGCGCCATGCCGATCTCCGTCATGCCGTAGCGTTCAAGCAAGGTATGACCGGTGATCTCCTTCCAACGTTGCAGGGTGTTTATGGGTAGTGCAGCTGAACCGGAAACCATCAGGCGCAGTCGGGCTGCCGCCTCACTCCATTGCGAGCGGCGCTTGGCAGAAGCCGCTTCCCATGCTCCAATTAGTTTTACGTAAATTGTCGGGACTGCCATGAACAGCGTGAGTGAGCCGCCAGCGATTCGCTCCCACACGGCATTTGCGTTGAAGCGCGGCAGCATCTCGCAGGTCGCCCCGGACCAAAGAGCGCAGCTCACAACATTGACAATCCCGTGCACATGATGAAGCGGCAGGCACAGCAGAATTCGGTCGTCCGCGGACCACTCCCAGGCGTTAACGAGCGTTGTGATTTGCGCCGCAAGGTTTCCATGTGTCGTTACCACACCCTTGGGATTGCTGGTCGTGCCGCTGGTATACAGAATCATGGCGCGGCGGTCGTCGGTGAACTTCGGCAATCGCCGGGTCTCACAATTGAGCAACCGTGAATACACGCCGCTATGTATTTGGCGCGAAGCCGCTATAGCAGCCAATTCAACTTCACTGCTATCGTCATAAACAAGCGCAGACGCCCGCGAATTGTCGACGTAGTACTCCAGTTCAGTCGCGGTCCCATCCAGCGGCATAGGTACAGCGATGCCACCGGCTCGCCAAATACCCCACTGCGTGGCTACCCAAGAAAAGCCGGGCGTTATCCGGAATGCAACGCGCTCTTCCTGTAGATCACTTCTTCCGGCGAGCAGGGCATTAGCGATGCGATCGGAAGCGTCCAGCAGTTCGGCGTAGGAATGCGATCCGGAGGCATCGACAATCGCAAGCCGCTGGGCGTACTTCTGAGCGCGGATGGGCAAAAACGTTCCGTCAACTTCTGCCACAGGTTGAATGTACCGTCTCCACAAGAAACCTGTCGATCTGACAAGGGAGCGGTATGCGCACTTCGGATGAGTAGGTGCGGGAGGAGTGCAGAGGCGGGAGACCGCGCCGCCGCGCAGAGCGAACTGACCGCTCACATCGCCAACGACGCGGTTGGAAGTTGCAACCCTAGTTGGTTCCCCCACGGGCGCTGAAGAATTCGGACATGCCCGGTGAACCGGCGCCGTCCCCGGGGCAATTCGTCAAGCCAAGCAGATCGCAGAACATCCTCACCTGGCTCCCTTGCATAAAGTGTGTGTTGGACTGGTATCCGCGCTGTATTTGCGGACCAATTATCACCTGCCAGATGTGGCCGCCACAATTGTCAGGATCCGGATTACCACCGCATTCGTTGTCGCCCCCATTGGTCAACTCGCCTTCGTCGAAGGTCACCAGCAGTACTCCGTTGCCGCCGGCCTGGAATGGTGGGCTCGCCAGCAACTGCGGAAGAAACGTTTGCAGATACTGGTCCGCCGTCTCCAGAGCTTCCTGGTCGCTGGTGCCGTTATGCGCATCGTGATCCAGGTCAGGCGAAATCCAGGTAAAGTTAGCCAGATTGTTGCTCGCTATATCCGGCAACAGATATCCATCCAAGGGAACCATGTGGCGCTGCTCCGCCAGGTTATAGACGACATCGGTATAAAACGCGAACGGATTATGCCGCCTTACGTACAGGCCATATTGATATCCCATATAACCAACGCTGGGCATCGACTGGAAATATCCTTTCCAGGTTTTTCCCTGCGCTGCGAACTGGCGTACAAGGTTGGGGATATTGATCGGCATGGTGCATCCGTCACCATTGCAAAGGCCGTTCAGCGCTCCGCCATCGTGAGGTGCGAAGCCGGAGGTCAACTCACCATAAGCCAGCCACGATCCGTGAGAATCGGAATACACTTGCATGCCTTGCGAATATTGAGTCGCCAGCGATGCCAGGTAGGGCATGTATTCCAGCGCATAGCCGATGCTCCGGTTCTCTTCCATTACCACCACGATATGGTTCGAGCGCGCAATCGAACCTGCGCCATTGGCTTGCTCCAACCGATCGGCGCCGGCAACTTCCGAATTCTGCGCTGGAGATAAGTTAACGAGACATAGCACAAGCAGGGGCAAGAGCAGATATCTACACCGCAACATGTTCACTCCGTTTTGTAATTGAACAACTCGGTAGATCTATTTCCCGCGGCCTTCGGCTCGCAGGAGTATCCGCTACCCATCGGAGTTCTCCTCCGAAAAGCAACACCGCTACCGATCAAAGAGAGTCTTCTGGCTGGAAGTGCTAGGCACCGTC
This sequence comes from uncultured Acidobacteriaceae bacterium, assembly GCA_963834135.1. Classification (GTDB taxonomy): domain Bacteria; phylum Acidobacteriota; class Terriglobia; order Terriglobales; family Acidobacteriaceae; genus Bog-257. The sequence continues at coordinate 517,708 of CAWIAN010000005.1, forward strand.
ACCTGTTCGGCGCAAGCAACTTACGTGTGACATGAGCCTACCCCTTTAGGCTGCAGTTAATAGCCGGAGATAAACCCTATTCGACGCAGTTAATTGCCTTAGTTGCAATCGATATCGCCACGCTGTCGTCTAGTAGTGTGACGCGCACACCCCATTCAAATTCAGGGTGGACGATTCACGCGCCCGTCGCCTAAAACTACTTAGGCGATGAATGCAGAAAACCTGCGCCCGAGTAGCTGAATCCTAACTTTTACAGATTGCGCCGAACATCCTCGGAGGCTACCTATGCCGCATTGCAAGAGGGTCCTCGTCCTGGTCGTAGTAATCGCTTTCTCCACCTTTGCCGCGTCAGCGGCCAATCGTTCCAACTCAGATGGTCCGGCGGGTGGGTCGTCATCCGGTAGTGGGTCGGACTATTTCACGGTTTCGCCTGCCATTTCAGCCCCCGGACAATTTATTGAATTTAGTTGGCACATTGCCAACGCAGATTCGTTTTCAGTTACACCCAGTTTGTTGTCGGAGGACGAAGAGGTCCTGCCCGTGAGCGCATCGAACTATTCCCAAGTGGCTCCCCTTGAGAGCACCGTTTTCAAGGGAGTAGCTACTCGTTCCAACCTGGCGCAACCGTCGACCCTCGGCGTGACGCTGACGATTGTTCCCATCACGATAAGTCTCTCGTCGGGCAACGTTGCCGCGGGGCGCTCGGTGGCGATTAACTTCAGCGGACCGAATAATGGCAGTTCGTATTTCCTAACGACCTTGCCGGAAAATTCGACTGTTCCACTGACCCCCGATTCATGCGCAGGCTCGCGCTGCACAGGAACATACGTAACTGGAACCTTGGGCAGCAGCAAAACCTTTATGGTTGGCGCGACTGGACCACATCAAGGCCAAGCTTATTCGCAACCGGCCACGGTGAATGTTGCGGGAGGCATGTCGCTGAGCTGCACCGCCGTTCCGGTTGTGCCGGCCTCTGGGCAGCCAGTGACCATCCACTGGGCTGCGGCCAATGCGGTGTCAGTTCGCATTGATCAGGGAGTTGGAGAGGTTTCTCCGGCTACGGCCGGTAGTGTGACCGTTCGTCCAACCCAGACTGCAACCTACACCTGCACGGCAACCGATCGCTTCGGCAACCACCTGTCGGTGCCGGCTAAGGTGATCCTTAGCAACGGAAGCGTCAGCAATCTGAACCATATCGTTTACATGATGCAGGAGAACCGTTCCTTCGATAACTACTTCGGTAACCTGGCCTATTACCGGGTGAATGTCGATCACATTCCGGGCGCGCAGATGAGTGATGTGAACGATCTGCATAACTTGCCACCCGGTTACACGATAAAGAACCCGCAAGGCCAGGGCTTTCCACCCTTCCACGCACGTACAGAGTGCACGGAAGGACTGGCTGCGGGTTGGAATGATATCCACAAGGACATGGACCTGATGGGAAACGACTGGCTTCACTTGTCAGGTAACTCACAATACCTGATGGATAACTTTCTGCTGACAGTAACCATGGCGCAGTATGATCCGACACATACGCATCCGCTGGGTTACTACGACTGGACTGACTTACCGTTCTATTATGAGTTGGCAGCACAGTTCAATGCCAGCGATACGTTCTACGCGCCGGTACCCGACTCGACCATCATCAACCGGATGTATTTGTTTGCCGGTACGTCCTTCGGACCAATCTTCACGCCACCGCCGAATAATCTGGCATGGAAGCGGCCTACCATTTTCCGGGTACTGACGAACGCCGGAATCTCCTGGCGTTATTATTATCAGGACAACAGCGTCTTCCTGTCGGACTGGCAAGACTGGAACAACCCACAGATACAGGCGAATGTTCGCAACATTCAGGAGTGGTACGACATTCTGGCGAGTCCCACCGCCGATCAGGATTTGCCTCAAGTAGTATTCATCGAGCGTGCCAGCGCCACCGGCTACGACGAACATCCGGGCAACAATGTTCAGAAGGGCGCCGCTCGCGTGCAGCAGATCATGACTCCGTTGCTGACCAGCACCGCATGGCAGGACTCGGTCTTCATTTTGAGCTACGACGAGGGCGGTGGGGCATTCGATCATCAGGCCCCGATTCTGCTCACACAGCCGGACGATCAGGTGCCCACACCCAGCCAGAACCAGCCTTTCATCCGCGGCCTATTCAACGTTGCCGGGTTGCGTCTGCCGGTTGTCGTGGTTTCTCCGTGGTCGAAACCTCACTTTGTATGGCACCAGCCGACCGACTACACAAGCATTCTCAAGCTGATCGAAACACGTTTCAGCTTGCCTCCGATGACGCACCGAGATCGCGACGCAGCTGACCTTACCGATCCGCAGAACGGTCCGTTCGACTTCAGCTCGCCGCAGATGCTGCAGGTGCCCCCGTTGCCCACGCAGCCGACGAACGGCACCTGTAATTATCAGTTGGAGGGTTATCCGGACTAGCGCAGAGCATTGTCCACAATTTGTTGCGCCTCGGCCACGATGGCTTCGAGATGCGAGTCGCTCTTGAAACTCTCGGCGTAGATCTTGTAGATGTTTTCCGTGCCTGACGGACGAGCGGCAAACCAGCCGCTCTCTGTCACCACTTTCAATCCGTCGATCGGCGCGTCATTGCCGGGCGCGCGTGTCAGCTTAGCAGTGATAGCGTCGCCCGCGAGCGCGGACTCCTTCACCGACTCCGGAGAGAGCTTACCGAGCTTTGTCTTTTGTTCGGGCGTGGCGGGCGCGTCGATGCGCGTGTAATAGGGCATACCAAACTCTTTCACTAACTCACGAAAGTGAACTCCCGGATCCTTGCCTGTGACTGCAGTAATCTCGGCCGCCAGCAGGTCCATAATGATGCCGTCTTTATCTGTTGTCCAGACGGTCCCATCGTGACGAAGGAAGCTTGCCCCCGCGCTCTCCTCTCCTCCGAAGCAGCAGGTGCCATCGAACAATCCCGGTGCAAACCACTTGAAGCCGACGGGAACTTCGGAAAGCGTACGTCGCAGCTTGTGTACTACGCGATCGATCATGCTGCTGCTGACTAGCGTCTTGCCGACGACCACGTGCGACATCCACTGGTCGCGGTGAGTGAGCAGATACTGAATCGCGACTGCCAGGTAGTGATTGGGGTTCATCAGTCCGGCGCTGGGAGTAACGATACCGTGACGGTCCGAATCCGTGTCATTGCCGAATGCCACCTGGTATTGGTCCTTGAGCTTGACCAGGCTTGCCATCGCGTAGGGACTGGAGCAGTCCATGCGGATCTTGCCGTCATGGTCTACCGTCATGAACGAAAACGTAGGATCGATGGTGTTGTTGACCACTGCGATGTCCAGGCCGTAGATCTCGTTGATCGGCGCCCAGTAGGCTTGCGAGGCACCACCGAGCGGATCGACGCCCAGCTTCAACCCCGCCGAATGAATCGCGTCCATATCGATGACGTTCTTCAGATCATGGACATAGGGCATCACGAAATCATGATCGCGCGTGGTTGGCGCATTTGCCGCCGCCGACCACAGCATCCGCTTTACTCCGTCATTCTTCTTCTTTAGCAGTTCGTTGGCGCGGCCTTCAATCCACTTGGTAACATCGGTGTCCGCCGGACCGCCGTTAGGAGGGTTGTACTTGAAGCCGCCGTCCTCTGGAGGATTATGCGAAGGCGTGATAACGATGCCGTCCGCGAAATGATCCTTGCGTCCGCGGTTATGAACCAGGATGGCGAGCGAAACGGCGGGCGTAGGCGTGAAGCCGTCCTCCTGCTGAATGAGCGTCTCGACCTCATTGGCTGCTAGAACCTCAAGCGCGGTGCGTTGCGCCGGTGCTGAAAGTGCATGCGTATCCTTACCCATGAATAGCGGCCCATCGGTACCCTGCGCTTTTCGGTACTCGCAAATTGCCTGGGTGATGGCCAGGATGTGAGCTTCGGTAAAGGTGCCCCGCAGCGATGTTCCGCGATGCCCGCTGGTTCCGAAGATGACGAGCTGGTTGGGGTCGTCAACGTTAGGCGTGCGGTCGTAATAGTCGCGTTCCAGTTGCGCCAGATTGACCAGGAGATCTTTCGGGGCCGGCTTGCCGGCAAGCGGTGACACCTTGGGCTGGCTCTTAAGCTCAGTACTCATAATTCTTCCTGAAAGTTAATTTACGCCAACGGAAGTGATGTGCGGTGAAGGTGCGGCGAATATTTCACTAACATTACAGTTGTCTTACGTCGGGACGCGCAGCAACATGTACCCACCGGCAAGAGCAAAGATGAAATCAGGCGCCCATGCGGCGATCATCGCCGGCAACTGATTCGCATCGCCCATGGCTTCAAACAATCCGGCTGTCACCCAATAGACCACGGCAATGCCCAGCGCCACAGCCACTCCTACCAGCGCGCCGCCACGTTTGCCGGAGGCGGCGAAGGGAATCGCCAGAATCGCCATCACCAGCGTGATCAACGGGAAGGCGATCTTCTTCTGCAACTGCACTTTGAGGCGCACAGTGTCAAAGCCGCCCTGCTGCAGGTCCTCGATGTAGCTGCGCAGCTCGTCGTAGTTCATCTCCGATGACTGCTTCACTTCCTTCTTGAAGTAGCCGGGATCTTCTCGCAAATCGTCAAACGTCTTCACGTCGAAGGTGCGATAGTCCTGGATCGACGCGCCTTTCAAATCACGAACCCACCCGCGTTCGAAGACCCACTTCTGCAGGCGCGGCTCCCAGTACGCGTGTTCGGCCTGAATGCGGCGCGTCAACTGGAAGGTGTTGGGGTCGAACTCGAAGACCGAGATGCCGCCGAAGATGTTCTGGTCGGGATCGAAGACACGGTAGTAGTAAATCTGATTGCTCTGGCCGAAGATCCATTTGCGATCGGCCTGCAAGTAGGTCTGCGCCGGCTTGCCCTTGATCTCGTTACGCAGAATTTCCTGCTCGCGATTGGTATGCGGGATGTAGAGCTGGTCGAAGACAAACAGACCGGAGGCAAAAATTCCGCTAAGCACGATGACCGGCAAGGTCGCGCGATAGATGCTGAAACCGGTGGCCTTCATGGCCGTCAACTCGCTGGATTTTTCCAGCAGGCCGAAGGTGATGAGCACCGCCAACAGAACGCCCATTGGCGCCATCAGGTAAATCATCGACGGGCTAAGGTTCCACAGGTACTCGGCCACGGTGATCAGCGGAACGCGGTTGCGCACGATGTCGGTCAGCAGTTCGAAGAAGGTGAAGACCAGCGCCAGCACGAGGAACGTCGACATGATCATGGTGAGATAGAGCGCGAAGTCGCGCAGGATCATGTCGTCGAGAATCAGAGGGAAGCGCGCGCTAAAACGTCTCCGGTGCGACGACGTTGCCAGCCCCTGGCTGCTGGCCGATTCGCGCCGGCGGGTTCCGATGGTCTGCAATTTTTGCAGCAGAAGCTTCCAGCCGGCAGTCAGGTTGCCGATCTCGATGGGCATGCGGTCGACGCGCCACAACAGAAACAGGCCGCAGACAAAGAAGAAAATGTTGCCCATCCACGAGCCAAACCAGGGAGACATTTTCCCCTGGCGCGCCATCTGCACGCCGAGCAGTGAGAAGAAGTAGTAGACCACCACCAGCAGGATTGTCAGTACGAAGCCGGTGCTTTTGCCGCCCTTGCGCGCCGAGAGGCCCAGCGGAATTCCCACCATCGCCAGTACCAGGCACGCAAAAGGCAGTGCGAAGCGCCGATGGAACTCGATCTCGTAATAGCGCGCCTTGATGAGATCGTAGTTGTAGCTGCCCATGTCCCACGGATAGTACGTCTGCGCGGCCTGGCGCTCGCGGGCAGCATTGCTTAGCAGGCTGCGCAGGTCGAGCTCGGCCACCGGCAATAAGTCATGGGGCTTGCTCTCATCGTTGGGGAGGGCGAGCGGGATTTCTGTGTTATCGAACGTGGTGATGGAGTATTGATCTTTGACTTTTGGAATCGTCTCCTGCTGAGTTCCATCTTCCAGGTGAAAACGTAGCTTATTGGGACCATCGGTCAACAGCGCGCCACGTTGCGCCAGTGTAATTTTCGGCGATTCAGGATTGCTGATATCCGCTAGGAATATGCCCCGCCACAGCGCCTGACCCTTGCCGGGAATCGCGTCCTGCACATACAGCACGATGTTCTTGAAGTCTTCGTAGAAGACGCGCGGTTGAATCTCGAAGGAAGCCTGCGATGCCTTCAGCCGGCCTTGCAAATGGTCGAGCGCGATTGCCGAGTCGGGGGCAATGTAGATGCTGTTCGCCATCCCGAGCAGCCAGGCTCCGATGGCGAAAATGGCAACCGAACGCACGAACATTCCCACGCCCATGCCGCTCGCGCGAATCGCGGTGACCTCGCTGTCTGCGGCCAGACGGCTTAATCCGACGAGAATGCCGACCAGCACGCCCATGGGCAGCGTGATAATGAACGTCTCAGGCAGAGTGAAGAGAAAAATTTCGGCGACGCTGGGCAAGGGAGCGCTATTGCGTACGATCAGCTCCAGCAGCTTGCCGAGATCGCGCATGAAGATGATGAAGGTGAACAACACCACGCCGAGAACGGCGTGAGAGGCAATCTCCTTCAGGATGTAACGGGTGAGAATTCGCACGACAGACTAGTTTACCGGAATGGCAGAGGCGACGGTTAACGAGGCGGTATTCGCCACACATGAACACAGTGATCAAGAGTGTTTGTGGGCGCTATTTCCATGTAATCGAAGTACCAGCGAGAAATGGGTACTCGGGCGTAAGCGATTTCAAACCTCCGTGATCTTCGTGCCTCCGTGGTGAACTCATTGTTTGAACACGACCATTGCCAGCGGCGGCAGATCGAGCAGCAGGGAATTGTCGTACCCGTGAGTCGGAATCGGATCGCTTAGGCGGCCGCCGAAGTTGCCTTCGTCGGTGCCGCCGTAAAGAGCGGCGTTGCTGTTCAGCAACTCGCGCCAGTGTCCCTCATGCGGCACGCCGACGCGATAGCCGCGGCGAGGCACAGGGGTGAAGTTGCACGCCACTACCACCGGCGCGGTGCCGTCCTTACGCATCCGCATGTAGGTGAGCACGCTGTGATCAGAGTCGTCAGCGTCGATCCACCGCCAGCCTTCGGGAGCGAAGTCGGTTTCGTAAAGCGCAGGTTCGGCGCGATAGAAGGCGTTCAGGTCGCGCACCCAGCTTTGGATGCCCTGATGCTGCGGGAAGCCGAGCGAATGCCAGTCGACGCTGCCGTCGTGGTTCCACTCGCTCCACTGCGCGACTTCGCCGCCCATGAACAGCAGCTTCTTACCCGGCTGCGTGAACATGTAGCCGAAGAGCAATCGCAGGTTCGCATACTTCTGCCACTCGTCGCCAGCCATCTTTGCGTAGAGCGATCCCTTGCCGTGTACCACCTCGTCATGTGAGAGGGGCAGCACAAAATTTTCGGTGAAGGCATAGAGGCCGCGGAAGGTCACCTTGTTGTGGTGATACCGGCGATGGATTGGATTCTTCTCGAAGTACGCCAAGGTGTCATGCATCCAGCCCATATCCCACTTCATGCCGAAGCCCAGCCCACCGATGTAGGGCGGCCGCGACACCATCGGCCACGCGGTTGATTCTTCGGCGATGGTCTGAATGTCAGGGAAGTTCTCGTAGGCCTGCCGGTTCACTTCTTTCAGGAATGACACTGCGCCGAGGTTCTCGCGCCCGCCAAATTGGTTGGGAATCCACTCGCCCTGCTTGCGTGAATAGTCCAGATAGAGCATCGAGGCGATGGCGTCCATGCGCAGTCCGTCAGCGTGGTACTTATCAAGCCAGAAGATGGCGTTGCTGATCAGGAAGGCGCGCACTTCGTTGCGATCGTAGTTGAAGATGTCGGATTTCCAGTCGGGATGAAAGCCCTTGCGCGGATCAGCGTGCTCGTACAGATGCGTTCCGTCAAAATATCCCAGCCCGTGTTCGTCGGTAGGGAAGTGCGACGGTACCCAGTCGAGAATGACGCCGATGCCGCGTTGATGCAGGTAGTCGACCAGGTGCATAAAGTCCTGCGGCGTCCCGAAGCGCGCGCTGGGCGCGAAGTATCCCGTGACCTGGTAGCCCCAGGAGCCGAAGAAGGGATGCTCCATCACCGGCAGAAACTCGACATGAGTGAAGCCCATGTCGCAAACGTAGTCGGCCAGCTTCACGGCCAGTTCGCGGTAGGTCAGCGAGCGATTGCCTTCTTCGGGCACGCGCATCCACGAGCCAAGATGCACTTCGTAAGTCGAAATCGGCGCGTCAAATTTGTTGCGCTCTCCTCGCTTACGCATCCATTCGGCGTCGCTCCATTCGTAGGCGAGGTCCCACACGATGGACGCGGTGCGCGGCGGAATTTCGTTGTAGAAGCCGTAAGGATCGGTCTTGTCGACCGTGTACATGTGGTAGCGCGAGCGAATGTGGTACTTGTAGACGGTTCCCTGGCTGAGATCGGGGATGAAGGCCTCCCACGCGCCGGAACTCTCGCGCGGGTTCATGGGATGCGAATCGAGATTCCAGCCGTTGAAGTCGCCGACTACCGAGATGCGGTCAGCGTTCGGCGCCCACACGGCAAAGTAGGTGCCGCGCCGGCCATCGACGTTCGACGACATGCGCGCCGAATTTCTCGAACAGGCGGTTGTGCTTGCCCTCATTGAACAAGTGCAGATCGTACGCGGTCAGCAGAATGGAATCCTGCTCCTGGGTCGCCAATGGTGCCATCAATTCGTTCTCCTCATGGCTTGGATGACAATTTGCCCGCTCGCGATAAGAGCAACTTAGCTAGTGTAGAGGAAGAGCGGCAGCGGGGCGATATCTTGTGCCGGGGCTTTGCTTCCGGAAATTTGTACCAGCGAGCCAATTCGCTTCTTGCGCTGAAAGCCTACTTGTAAGGGCAGGTCGAGCTGTTGAATGTACGAGTTCGACCGGCCCTTGATATCGCGTTCCGGCTCCTGACTTGAGTGTCATCCCAAGCGCCAACCGAGGGACCGCTATCACCACCTAACCTTCCATCACCTAACCTTCCATGAGGATAGAGGTCCTTCGACTGCGGCGCGAAAACATGCGCCTTGGCTCAGGATGACACCTGAACATTGGCAGCTGTGTTTGGCGGAAGCCGTTGTTGATTGTTATAATTCGAGAGCCGCAGCACCCATCACAGCGATTCCCGCTCCGTGGCCAGGTAGCTCAGCTGGTAGAGCGCAGCCCTGAAAAGGCTGGCGTCGGCGGTTCGATTCCGTCCCTGGCCACCATATTTTCTACAACTCACAATGCTCAATGCTGAGAAATGAAGGAACAGAGAGGAATGCATCTTACGCTTTCCTCGCAGCGACGAGTTGTGGTGCTCGATCGCTGTAACTCTCGCTGCTGGTGATCGCTGTTGCGCTTCGTATCTTGCGATGCGGGCAGGCTGCTGAGGCTTCGTTAGCTAATACTTCCACATCCTGATTTCATTGCCATTGTTGTGGAACGAGACTTTGTCCATTAGTTCGCGAATCAGATATACACCGCGGCCATGATCAGAATAGAAATTGTCGGGATGGAGGGGATGGGCAATCTCCTCGAACGCGAATCCATCTCCCGGGTCGATCACCACAATCAGAATGCTTCCGTCCGAGTGCCATTTCAGCTGACAGAGCACCTCCTTAGAGGCATCGCCTTTACAGCCATGCACAACGGCGTTCGCCAACGCTTCCTGCAGGGCAAGAAGAATCTCGTACTGCTTTTCTTCGGCAACATGGAGCTGTTCTAATTTTTCGGAGATGGGGGTAGTGACCGTCGCAAGGGCAGTGCGATCCGCAGCCATGCGAAGCTCAAGTCTGCCTGCGCTCTGCTCGGGTTTGTCTGTGACACCAGACGCCGGTTCAGACGACATGCGTCTCGTTGATGTTTGTGACATGCAAGTTTGCGTACATGAGCGAACTCACCATTTACTTGCACGTTTAATTCCAAATGCTCGTGCGCAATGTACCTTCAGGGCAAGTCTACGCGATCATACTAGGAAGCACAGGAAGACCGCTCAGGTTATATCCATAAATCCAGCATTGGCTCCCTCCGAGGCCGATCGAGCGCGGATTTAAGTTGCAGCATGGTTAAAGCCGGGGCAAGATGCGAATAGCTTCGCTTTGTCCAGGCTGTGGCAGTCCGGTTTCTTATCCCACGTCTTTGTGCTCGCGTAAGAAATGAGGCAAACGATGAGCTGGGGTGGTGTTTCCAGGGGAAAACAGAAGTTTCGCTTGCTATTCGCGACCGCAGATGACTCGGCCCTCGGCGACATCAGCCAGGATCTGGCTCCCTCGTTCTTCATCAGCATAGCCGCAACACCGAGCGACCTGCTTGCCAGCATCCGGCAAAACAATCCTGAGATTATCGTTCTCGACGAGACGGTCATTCCCGATCAGGGTGACTTATTCGATTATGTCTGCCAGGCTCGCGCCGCCGCTCCTGAGGCATTGTTGATTGCCATTTCCCGTCGTCCTCTGCGCAAAGCCCGGCAGCGAACCCTGGAAGCCGGCGGCGACGAATTTCTGCTTGCTCCCATCGATTTCAACGAGTTTCGGGAATACCTTCTGGAAGGAGCCGAGGAGAGGCGCAATCGACTTGAAGCGGAAAAGCTGCGCGAGGAAGTGCGCAACAAGAATTCATTTTGCGGGCTGATTGGCGGCAGTGATGAAATACAACGGGTCTATGACGCCATCCGTCGTGTGGCCAAGGGAACAACGACGGTCATGCTGCGAGGGGAAAGCGGCACAGGAAAAGAACTACTGGCCCACGCCGTTGTCTCGCTGGGTCCTCGATGCGATGGGCCATTCATCAGCGTGAACTGCGCAGCCTTGCCCGAACACCTGATGGAGTCGGAGCTGTTTGGGCATGAGAAAGGCGCGTTTACCGGGGCGCACGCCAGCCGCCCGGGACAAATCGAGCTCGCGGACAGGGGTACGCTGTTTCTGGATGAAATTGGCTCTCTCGGACTTTCGTTGCAGGGTAAGTTGCTGCGGGTCTTGCAGGACCGGAAGGTGCAGCGACTGGGCGCAAAGAAAGCCACGAAAATTGATTTCCGGCTCATCTGTGCGGCAAACGAGAACCTGGAAGAGATGGTTTCTGCCGGACGTTTCCGAGAGGATCTCTACTATCGAATCCACGTTATTCCGATCGATATCCCACCTTTGAGGGCAAGAACAGGAGATATTCCTCTTCTCGTCGAGTATTTCCTCCAGATGTTCTGTGCCGCCAACAATCTACCGCTGAAGCGGGTGGCTCCTGATGCTATGGAAGTACTGGACTCGAATGAATGGCCGGGTAACGTGCGCGAGCTCGAAAACCTCGTCCAGCGACTGGTTCTGATGGTTGAGAGCGACACGATTCATATCAACGACCTGCCCACAAGTGTTATCCAGCGCAGCTCCGAAGTGCACCAGAAGTTGCTCATTCCGGACAGTGGGGTCGATTTCGATCGGGAGATTCAGCAGATAGAGATCGCTTACTTGCGCGCCGCACTGCAACGGGCGGGAGGAAAAACAGCTGCTGCCACATTGCTGCACATTCCGGTGCAAAAGATGAAGTATCTCTGCCGCAAGTACGGGCTCTAGGTCACAAGGGTTAATTATTCACCTCATCAGGGACTAATTTTTTACCCCACATGACTCCCGCTCTACGTATGGGTGTCTTTAGAATTCAACTTTGTCCGGCTAGGACAGTAACTAATCCACTAAGAAGAAGAGAGGTTATATCTCGCGCACTCGGTCAGCGTTAAGATTGGCGCGCCAATTGCTACTGACATCTGCGTGAGCTGCCAGGACATGGCCGAAAGCTCAATAGAGGAGAGAATTAACATGGTGCAGAAAAAGTCCCTCATCAGCAACTTCAATGCAACGAAGAAGGCTGTTCTGGCTAGCAAGACATCGGCCAGCATCTCCACCACTCCTGGCAGCGTAAAGGCTGCCCCGAGCAAGATGGCGCCGAGCAAGATGGCGCCGAGCAAGATGGCGCCGAGCAAGATGGCTCCGAGCAAGATGGCGCCAAGCAAGATGGCCCCGAGCAAGATGGCTCCGAGCAAGATGGCGCCGCTGAAGGTCGCCCCCTCCAAGGTCGCTCCCGTCAAAGTAGCTCCGTCGAAAATGGCTCCGCTGAAGATGGCTCCGTCCAAGGTCGCACCGCGCGCCTTCTAGGGAGTATTACGCGGATCGAGAAGTGTACAGAGGCCACCTGTGTGGCCTCTGTTTATTTTTGCACTATCTGGGTACGTCTACCAAACCTTCCTTGAGACGAAATTTACCAGCATCTCACCCGCTCTTTCTGCCAGGCTCCGGCGCTGCGCTAGCACTTTCGCCTCTCCAGTCATGCCGATTTTCAAGGCCGACTGTCGATTAGGAACGTCAATGTCAGCATAGTAATAGCGAGGAGCATGGAGACCGATATATTCTTCCTTCTCGATCAGCCCTGGCGGGACGTCGACGGAGGAAGGTGAGACCGCAATCACGGTCCCTTCGAAGAGATGAAGCATGCCTGTCACGTGAATCTTTGTTCGGCTGCCCACGCCCACCTTGCTGAGATCGCTCTCGGCCAGATAAATCCTGGCACGCATCACCGAGGTATTCGCCACCTCGGCGACTTGCTCCCCCGCCAGAACGTAACTGCCGAGCCGGTCTTCGACGCGCGGCGTCACGATCACTCCCGCAATATCACTGGCGGGTGATAGTTGTGCCACCTGTTCTTGCAGGAGACGGATTTGCGATGCGGATTCGTCTCGATCATGTTCGAGTCCTGCATAGTAGGCATTGCGCAATTGCGCCTGGGTCGTGCGCTCGGCGGCAGTCGCGAATTCCGCGCGCGACTCTGCCAATTGCGACTCCAGCTGCAGATTCCGGAGTCGCAGCAGCGTCGCCCCGGCTGGGACGCTCATACCTTCACGGACCAGGACTTCAGTCACTGTACCCGGAACATGCACACGAACTACCGACTTCTGTGCCGGCTCCAGTACGAAATGTCCCGATACCGTTTCCTGCCAAAGCGGTAAGAACACGAGACAGAGCAACAGGATCAGGAACACCCAGGTTCGATGAGAACTCAATCTGGCGTTCACAAGATCCTTCTTGTCGAGATAGAAGTCGTAGGTAAATCTTGCAGCTTTACGAAGTCGGGAGCGAAATACCATCCAGGCCAGCAGTAGAGCCGGAACAAACGCCCACTGTGGGTTGTAGCGATAACCAACGTGATAGGCGAACTGCACCACGAAGAAGAGCAATACATAACCATAGGCGGATGAGAGAATCGAGTACGGAATAAACAGCAAACGTCGCTTCCACGGTGTGAAAGGCACCTCGACCGGGAGCCTGAAAATGTTTCTCTTTACCCATGAGGTTGTGAACTCAGTCGATAGCTCCTTTAGTTCAGAGATTTCGATGATTTCCGTGAAGATGTAGTAGCCGTCTAGTTTGATAAATGGGTTGAGGTTAATAAGTAGTGCAGCGACGCCGGCAATCAGAATGATCTTGTAAGAAAGCTCGTGGATGTAGCCGCCAGGTGGCAGCCCCCACCATGCCAGGGTTGCGAAAGCGCACAGGATAAGCTCCGACCACAAGCCGGCAAACATGGTCATAATGCGTTGCCACTTGCTGCCAAATACCCACGCCTCGGTGACATCGCAAAAGAAGCAGGGGGAAAGATAGATCAGCAAGAATCCCATGCGGTGAACTTCGCCGCCGGTATGTTTGCAGCAAAGGCCGTGCGAGGCTTCATGAAGGAAGCCGACAACGAAAATTATGACCCATAACTCGACGATGTCGCCGAAGCCCTTATGAGTGAAGTTGTAGATTTCGATGACATCATGGGCGATCTCACCGCGGTGGTCGACCCACTGATACAACATGAATCCAAGCAGGAATACATTGAACACGAGAAAGCCAGGAGTAAAAATCCAGGTTAGCTTTTCGTGTGCCTTAGTGAGGAACTTGTTGGGATCCCAGGCTGAGAAGGTGATTTCGGCCAGATTTCCGAATCGCGATTGCTGGTGGGTTCTGCGCCGACGCTCGTCCTTCAGTTTCTCCCATAGTGCAATGTTCTGTTCTTGCGGGCTTTTATACCAGAACGGCAAATCAGCACAGGAGTCCGCGAAATCACGGACGTACTGTTCGGTGTAAAGCACTGACGTTTGCGCCGTGTAAATCTCCGCGATTTCCTCATACGTGCGCTCGCCGTTGAAGAGCGATAGTAATCCCCAATGCTCGCGGCTCACCGGATAGTAGCGCCGTGTCGACGGAAGCAGAACCATGATCATGGGCTTCCCGTCCTGGGTTTGCTCTTTGATGATCAGATCAGGATCGAGCTTTGGAATGCGCTTATGCGCAGGGGTAACGCGCGGCAGTTCGGGAAGTGCGACGTTGAGCGCTTCAGCCAGATTCATCGCGGTTTGGTGGGAGCGGAGAGAGAAATGTGCGCTGTCATTCCCGGGCGCAGCTGTTCCGGCGCGCCCTCGAGTTGCGCCATTACATCGACGGAATCGCTGGCGGGATCAAGAACCGGGCTGATCTGCAGCACTTTCGCCGAGCAAACTTTGCCGGGCAACGCGTCGGAAGTCACATAAACGTTGCCACCTTGTTTTATCTCACGCATGAACTTTTCCGGCACGGTGAACTTCACCCGCAGAGGAGCCAGTTCGGACACCCAGAACAAGCGGTCGCCCGGGGCTACCTTTTCCCCCATTTGTGCATAGCGTCGAGCGACTACTCCACTGAAGGGCGCTTCAATACGAGTCTTGCCGAGTTCCACGTCTGCGACCCGGAGTTCGGCTTTAGCGTATTCCACGTTGCGCTGCGCTTTTTCCACTTCATACTGCGAACCTTCGAACTTGTAACGAGCATGATCTATCTGTTCTTGCGTGCTCACGCCTGCTTTGCCCATCTCTTCGGCCCGCTTCAAGTCGACTTCGGTAACCTTGGTCTCCTCCTGCCAATCCTTCAGGTCTGCTTCGCTGCTGTGCACCTTGGCTTCCGCGGCATCGCGCCTGGCTTGCAGTTCTGTGGCGTCCAGCAGCGCCAGCAACGTGCCCTTGTGCACAGGTGCGCCCACATCGACGAGGATCTGTTTCAGCACGCCTTCTCGTTGTGCCAGTACTTCCACCTGGTTCTCGACAATGATGGGACCGGTCGCAAGATAAGAATCATCGCTGCCTTGAGGGAGAGTGGGAACCGGGCTTGCAGGCTGTGGTGCGGCAGCAAGCGTGACTTCGGGATTCGGAGCTGCGGCCGTGCTGCAGCCTTGCAGCATCGTTGCTGTTGCCACTGCTGCAAGCAGCAAAGAGCGCCCAACAATTGCAGACTTGATGAGAGGTATTTTGCTCATATAAGCCACTGTCACCAGCCGATCCAGTTCCAGAGTTTTGAGTAGAACCACATGAATGGTCGGCGCAGGAGGACCAGGCCGACGGGCCGCCATCCTACCGAAATTTTTCCCTCTCCCTGCATGCCTGGACGTAAAAGCCCGTCTGGATTGGAAGCCGCCACGCGCGCGTAAAACATCGTTTCGTCCTGAACGAGATGACTCTCCGGGCTTACGACGGTCACGGCACCGTGAAAGGTTCGGGTCGGATATCCTTCCAGCTTGATTGCTGCCTTGTTTCCTGCGCGCAGCAAGACGACATCGGTCTCATCCACTGCAACATCAACGCTGGCCGACGAACTGTCCTGCAGTTCGGCAAAATCGTCGCCGGCAGAAAGCTTCCGTCCCGTCATGTTTTCAACGTGCGGTGTCGTCACCCATCCGGAGATAGGCGCACGCAAGTGCGTTTTCTCGAGCTGCTCCTGAGCACGCTTCACTTCGCTAGCCCAATACTGCGCCTGCAATTCATGTATGCCCGCTTCTGCACCGTCGTTGTTGGCCAATTCGCGATTCACCTGGGAGATTGCCGACTGGTACTTGGCTTGTGCCTCGTTCAACGACGCACGATAGTCCCAATCATCCAGGTCAGCCAAAACCGCTCCTTGCGGAATGCGTTCGCCCTCTCGGACGTAAACCTTTCGAACCACACCGTCGACTTCAGGCTCGACTTGCGCTGTGCTCGCAGCGGCCACCACCGCGCTGCCATCGACGCGAGTGGGAATTGGTACGGCGGCCAGGAGAACGATAAGCGCGGCCGCGAATCCCAGAAAGAGCATTCGCTGTGATCTAGGAAGCGCCTTGAACTTGTTTTTCTTCTGGATTAACGGCTCTAAAACGCCGATAAAAGGTACTTCCTGGTAGAGTGACGCGTTGCGAAGCGCCACCGTCGCCTGACTCGCGATCACCTTGATCATCTCGAAGTGAACTTCGCCGAGAAAATCTGGATCGCTGCTTTCGAATGACAGAACGCCCAGGCGGCCCTCTTCGTCAGCAAGCGGCACGACATAAAAAGCGCGCATACCGCTCTCAAGAAAATACTGGCGGAACTTCTCTCGTGTTTCTTCGCGGTCGGCGCTTATCTCGTCGTCTTTTTGTGCAACGAAAATCTCCTCGTCGAGCAATGAGGCCCATTGCAAAATCGTTCGTAGCCGGCTCACATCGGGGTCGTCCGGATTGATCTGCTCGACGCCCGAGATCGCCTTCAACTGCAAGCGGCCACGCTGCTCCAAGGCAATCGCAGCTCGCTCGTAGGGAATCACCGCACCAGGACCGTTGACGACGGCCCGTAGCACGCGTTCTAGATTCAGAGTGGAGGTAATCTCTCCGCTGACCTGTACCAGCGTCTGGAGTATCTCGAGTTTGCGCTCCGCTTCCAGCAGCGACGCGTTATGCAGTGCCTGTGCGGCAGATCCCGATACCTGCACCAGGGTAAACAGGTCGTCATCATCGAAGGTGAGGTTGGCATCGTAGCTGACGGCTTCTAAAACGCCGACTAGATTTTCACCGTCCATCAACGCTGTCGCCATGAGGGCCGAGATGCGGTTTTCTCCTGCCTTCTCATTGCGCTCTGACAATCGGGCATCATCGTCTGCCAGCAACAGCGGCTCCGCCTCTTTGGCAACCTGGCCGACAATCGACGTGTCGTCGATTTCACGCGCGCCTAACTCATAGGAGACGTCATAACCCGACCGCTGCACCAGCAGCAGATCGTCCTTGTCTACCATCCACAAGTTCACACCCGTGGCATCCGTCAGCTCCTGCACCTTGGAACAGATGATGGGCCACAGAGACTCCATGTCGAGTGTGGCGTTAAATACCTTCTCGATGTCATACAGCTGCGTTAGGCGGGTCACAGAGTGCAGGCTGGCGTTGCGCTCGTCCTCGTAAGTAAGCGCTGTGTAGATACCCAAAGCGGCGCACTCGGCGAATGAGTCGAAACTTTTCAATACAAATTGCGGTATCGGGCTGTCGAAGCTTACGATCTCAATGCACCCCAGCAAAGTTTCGTCGTAGAAGAGCGGGATGTAGCTCAGACTGCTGATGCTCTGACGTATGTCGAGATGAGCGTAGTTCTCTCGCGAGAGAGATGCCGCTTCGATCTGTACAGTCTGTCGCTGTTCCGCAACCTCGCGAAGGGTTCCGGAGTCGAGCGCTAGCTCACTTTGATCCAGAGCAACTTCGCCGATACAAGCCTTCGCGTGCCAGGAAGGGTTTTCCTGGTCTTCAATCACGTAAACCACTACCGCTGAGCGCGGAAACAATTCCGAGAGGTGTTGCGCAATCGTGCGGGCTCGCGGCGCGAGTTCATGTTCAGCCAGCAGCGCAGCTACGAATTCCGTTAGAGGAACCGAAAATACCGGCTCGGTTGCCAAGCAGCAACCTCCTGGGTGTACGGGAAAATCACCCCATTACAACATCCGGATAGCTGAAGCTTGCCCTGTCTTGTACACTGTGTAATCTCGTGCACTGAAATAGAGGGCCGAGATTCTCGTGCGGGAAAGGGAGCACGACTTGGATATCGATATCAGGAAGTTCGGTGAAGTGCAAGTCCTCCGACTCCGCGGACCACTTACTTTAGGTGATCCAGTCGACAGCTTGCGGCAAACGCTAGACGGAATGATGACAGGTGGAGATTTTAACCTGGTGCTGAACCTTGGCGAAGTTCGCTGGATCGACTCCAGCGGCATCGGCGTTGTGGTGAAGGCATTGACCTCCACCAAGCGCTTGGGTGGCACGCTAAAGCTCGTCAATCCTACAAAGCCAACGCTGCAAACACTGAAGATGTGCGGACTTCTGCCACTTTTCGAGATTTACGCGGAAGAGCCAGAAGCAGTGCAGTCGTTCGGATAGGCTCGCTACTAACTCGCTACTAACCGGTTAGCTCCTGACATCGCGCTTCTCTGGCCTCGGAAAGTAACCAGTCTTTTGTGCTCATCCCTCACCCAATACTCTGTCCCAAATGTGCAGATCAATAGCCTGAAAGTTGAAAGATATATTTGGTTCAAGCTTATTGCTTGCGGACAATAAAGAGAGACACCCGTTAAATACTTAATTGGTGTCTTAAGCGGAGCTGAAGATTATTTCTATAAAGTAAAGGTCAGCAAGTTCGGCCCTGCGTAATCTCGTCCAAAACCGTCTTTGGCCACCACACAAACTAACAGCTTGCAGAGACGTTCTTTCTCCTGGGGCTGCAATTCGTCATGCGCTTCGCGAACACGGCTTGACTCCCGGATCTTTACTTGTTTACTCTAGGCATGGTATCACAATGCCTTATGAGAAATGCTAAGAACACCTCGCGCGACCTGTTTCCCGGTGCCTTGGAGATGATGATTCTCGAATCCCTGCGCCGCCAGCCGGCGCACGGATATGCGCTGGTCCAACACATTCAGCAACGGTCTAACGACTTGCTTCAGGTCGAAGAGGGCTCGCTGTATCCGGCACTGCAGCGGTTGCTGAAAGGGAAACTGGTTCGGGCCGAGTGGACGGTTTCGTCTTCGACCAATCGTCGCGTACGGGTCTACGAGATCACCAAGGCTGGGATGCGCCACCTGGAGTCCGAGATCTCCAGCTTCGATCGCATGCTCGATGGCATTCAGATGGTGCTGGGACCGGCCCGACGCGAGGCCAATTAGGATGCTGTGGACAATGAGCTTGATCGATCGAATCTTCCGTCGCAGCCGTCTCAATGACGAATTGGCCGAAGAGCTGCGCGAGCACATCGAAGAGAAGACTGAGCAGCTCATGCGTCTGGAGAATCTCTCCCGTGGCGACGCACGTGAGGCTGCCCTGGGCGCGTTCGGCAATCCAGCTCTCGTGGAGACGCGGAGCCGCGAGATTTGGCAGTGGCCCCGGCTTGAAACCCTCCTTGCTGATTTGAGACTCGCCCTCCGGCGCTTGCGCAGGTCACCGGGCTTTGCCATCACGGTGCTGCTGACACTAGCGATCGGCATCGGCGCCAACACCGCGGTTTTCAGTGTCATCAACAGCGTCCTTCTGCACCCGCTGCCCTATCCTGATAGTGACCAACTTGTCTCCCTGCGGCTCAACGCCCCGGGTGCAGCGGGTCTGGCCGACTTCCAGAAGGGTCTGCCGCTCTCCCCCTCGATGTATTTCACCTTCAGCGAGAGCAACCGCGCGTTTCAATCGCTGGGAGCGTGGACATCCCACAAGGCCAACGTCACCGGCCACGCTACACCTGAGCAAGTTAATGTCGTCCTGGTCACCGACGGGATTCTGGAAGCGCTCGGTGTTCCTCCGTTAGCTGGCCGGGAGCTGACGGCGGCGGATCAAGTACCGAATGGCGCAAAGAACGTCGTGCTCAGCTATGGATACTGGCAGCGTCGTTTCGGTGCCGGCCGTTCCGTCATCGGCCGCACCATCGTCATCGATTCCCAGGCGCGCACGATCGTTGGAGTCATGCCGCGCGGATTCCGCGTCGTCGACCACGACTTCGATGTCCTGGTGCCCTTCGCGTTCGATCGCAATAAACAAACATTGGCTGACTTCGAACTGCAGGGACTAGGGCGCCTCAAACCCGGCGTGACGATCCCGCAGGCGAACGCCGACATCGCGCGTTTGATCCCCGTCTGGATGGACTCATTTTCGAACGGCCCTGACAGCGATTCGCACTGGTATGAAAAATGGAGGATCACGCCAGATTTTCACTCCCTGAAACACGAAGTCGTGGGGGATGTGGGCAGTGTGCTTTGGGCGGTGATGGGCACCATCGGAATCGTCCTGTTGATCGCTTGCGTCAATGTTGCCAATCTGCTGCTGGTTCGCGCCGAGGCGCGGCAGCTCGAACTGTCGGTCCGCGCAGCGCTGGGCGCCGGCCGGGGCCGGATCGCGCGCGAATTGCTTTTTGAAAGCTCGCTACTCGGTTTGCTCGGCGGAATGATGGGAATCGGAGTTGCCGCTGTAGCCCTTCGCTTGCTGGTTTCTATCGCCCCCGCGAGCCTGCCGCGCCTCATTGAGATCGCTCTCGACGCAAGCTCGCTTCTCTTCACATTCGTTCTGTCACTCTTGTCGGGTCTGTTCTTCGGTTCAATTTCCACCTGGAAATACTTCCTCAATCGTGCCAATGTCAGCATCGGCGCCACACGCACGGTTAGCGCGAGCCGCGAGCAGCATCGATCGCGCAACATCCTGATCATTGCCCAGGTCGCCATGGCCGTTCTCCTGCTGGTCTGCGCGGTGCTGATGATTCGCACCTTCCGCCAACTGTGCGCAGTCGATCCCGGATTTACGGATGCCTCGGCGCTGCAAACCCTGCGTATCGCGATTCCCGAGTCCTCCATCGCCGATCCGCACGCGGTCGCCCGGGTTGAGAACAACATCGCCAACAAGCTTGCTTCGGTTCCCGGTGTCACCGCTGCGGGCTTTGCCCTGCTCGTCCCCATGGAAGATGCTGAGCACGGATGGAATGCCATTCGCGTGGAAGGGAAGACCTATGCGGGAGATCCGCCGCTGCGCTTCTACAACTACATTTCTCCCGGCTACCTTCAGGCTCTCGGCACCCATCTGATTGCGGGGCGCGATTTCGATTGGAAAGAAATTTACAACATCGAACCGCGGGCTATCGTGTCCGAGAATCTTGCCCGGGAAGAATGGGGCAGCGCCGCGAATGCCCTTGGCAAACGCTTTCGAGAGGATCCCTCCGAGCCTTGGTCTGAGGTGATCGGTGTTGCCGAAAACGTGCACTACAATGGCGTCAATGAAAAAGCTCCGGCGATCGTGTACTGGCCGGCGGTCATCCGCAATCCTTGGCTTGGAACCTTCACGCCACGTTCGGTCGCCTTCGTCATTCGCAGTAAGCAAGCCGGAACGGGCGCTTTCGTCAACGAGGTGCAGCAGTCAGTTTGGAGCGTCAACGCTGACCTCCCCGCGGCCGCCCCGCGCACCATGCAGGAGATATACTCGAAGTCGCTGGCGCGCACGTCCTTCACCCTCGTAATGTTGGCAATCGCCGCTGCGATGGCCCTGGCGCTCGGCATCATCGGGATTTATGGGGTCATCTCTTATTCGGTATCCCAGCGCACTCGCGAGATCGGCATCCGCATGGCACTCGGCGCCCAGAAAGCGCAGCTGCGATGGATGTTGGTGCGCACCGCATTGGTCCTCACCGGGGTAGGCATCGTCCTTGGTTTGGGAACGGCGGCAGGAGTCGCGCGGCTCATGAAGAGCCTGCTGTACGGCGTCAGTCCGCTGGATCCTTTCAGTTTCGCCACGGTGCCATTGATCCTGCTGGCGGCAGCAGCGCTGGCAAGCTTTCTGCCGGCCTCGCGCGTCGCCGCCATCAATCCTGTGGATGCGCTAAAGACCGAATGATCGCAGCTGGCCTCCAGCCGTGGTTCCTCACAGGCATCTCCTCCCCCGAACTCTAATTTTGCGAGTTGGCTTGTTTAAACCAATGAGCATCATGCTCCTTTGTTTTTATTGAGATAGCAAACGCGAGGGAATAAGCTTGACACGATATATAGTGTTATAGTTAAGTATAACAGTGAGGAGATCAAGTAAGTTCTACTGATCGCCCAAGACTGAATTTGCAGGAGAAGGAAACATGAAATTCCCCCGATATATGCTGTCCGTTGTTCTGATGTCGGTTGCTACCTTTGCATTCGCGCAGTCTGACATGCACAAGCCCGCCGACACACCGGCGCCGTCGGAGGCGCAAAAGTCGTTCGACGTCATGAAGAGCCTCGCTGGAGATTGGCAAGGTCCAGCGGTGGTCGCGGAAATGCCCGAGATGTCGGACGGCAAACCGCTCCATGTCTCACTCCGCGTGACTTCCAGGGGAAACGCGATGGTGCACGAAATGCAGGAAGCCAACACGCCGCTCGATGCGGCTAAGTACGATCATCCGATCACAATGCTTTATGTGGATGGCGGCCAGCTCAACCTGATCCACTACTGTGATGCCGGCAATCGGCCGCATATGATCGGCAAGATGTCGCCCGACGGCAAGACGGTGGAGTTCACGCTGGTCGACGTTTCCGGGAGCACGAAACCCGGGCACATGGAGCACGCCGTATTCACTTACATCGACGCTAACCATCACACGGAAGAGTGGACGTTCATGATGCCGGGCGACAAGGCAATTCACGCGCACTTTGATCTTCAACGGGTGAAATGACGGCAGCGCAACCTGGCAAAGGCAATCTGGAAAAACCTGATGGACCGTGAGTGGAACGACAGTCAACCGATTTACCGCCAGCTTCGCGACCGCGTGGTCGCGATGATCCTGGACGGAATTCTCAAGGACGGCGATCCGCTTCCGTCCGTGCGAAATGTCGCAGCCGAATATCGCGTGAATCCACTCACGGTTCTGAAGGGCTATCAGCAACTGGTCGACGAGGGGCTGGTCGAAAGCCGGCGAGGTCTGGGGATGTTTATCAACGCTGGCGCGCGCAGTCTGTTACTGCGAGGCGAACGGCAAAAGTTTCTGGGCGAAGAGTGGCCCCGGGTTTACGCGACCATTCAGCGGCTCGGCTTGAAAGCGGAGGACCTGCTGGAGATCGGGTCCAACCACCACCCGCCGCCGAACAAAGACAAGAAAGAAGAGGAGAGCTGAAGCGATGGTATGTATCGAAGCACACGGCCTCCGCAAAGCCTTTGGCGCGACCATCGCGCTCGACGGCGTCGATTTGCGGGTTGATGAGGGCCGCATCCTTGGACTGATCGGTCCCAACGGTGCAGGCAAAACCACCGCGCTCAATGCAATTCTCGGCCTCACTCCGTATCAGGGACAGCTCAAGGTTCTGGGACGCAATCCCTGGGGCGAGCGCGACCAGCTCATGCGCGATGTCTGCTTCATTTCCGATGTCGCCGTGCTGCCGCGCTGGATAAGAGTTTCGCAGGCGCTCGATTACGTCGCCGGCGTGCATCCGAAATTCGATCGGGCAAAGGCAGAGGGCTTTCTCGCCAAGACGACGATCAGCCGCACCAGCAGAGTCCGAGAGCTGTCGAAGGGCATGGTAACGCAGCTGCATCTCGCTCTGGTGATGGCCATCGACGCGAGATTGCTGGTCCTGGACGAGCCGACACTCGGCCTCGACATCCTGTATCGCAAGCAGTTCTACGACTCGCTGCTGAACGACTACTTCGATCGCAACCGCACTATCGTCGTGACGACACACCAGGTGGAAGAGATCCAGGACGTCCTCACCGATGTCATGTTTATCGATCGCGGCCGCATCGTCTTCCACTGCAGTATGGAAGAGCTGGAGTCGAGCTACGTGGAAGTAATTGTGCATCCCGAGCAGCTTGCCGCCGCCCGCGCGTTCAAGCCGATGCACGAACGACAGACGATAGGGCGCAGCATCTTCCTTTTCAATCGTGTGGACCGTGACCGGCTCGCCTCGCTCGGCGAGTTGCGCACGCCCAGCATCGCTGACTTGTTCGTTGCCGTGATCGGCAGTCAGGCCGGCCAGGCACAAGGAGCGGCCCAATGAGCAGCCACTCGAACGCTATACCCGGCTCTCACCTCGAATCGCAGGCGATCGCGCCTGCGGCGATCCCGGCGACCCGGCTCATGTACTGGTCGGTGCAGCGCGAGTTGTGGGAGAACCGTTCGGTCTATATCGCTCCGCTCGCCGTCGCAGCCCTGTTTCTCTTTGGCTTCCTGATCAGCACGATTCATCTGGCGGCCAAGCTGCGGTCCGCCTTGCTGCTCAATCCGATGCAGCTGCAGGAACTGATCCTGCAGCCGTACGATTTCGCTGCGCTGCTGATCATGGGCACCACATTCATCGTTGCGATCTTCTACTGCCTCGACGCGCTGTACGGCGAGCGGCGGGATCGGAGTATCCTGTTCTGGAAGTCGCTGCCTGTCTCCGATCTCATCACGGTGCTCTCTAAGGCGAGCATCCCGCTTGTGATTCTCCCACTGCTCACCTTCGTCATCACCGTGGTTACGCAGTGGATCATGCTGCTGATTAGTGTAGCTGCGCTGTCGCATAGCGGACTAAGCGCGACGCTATGGACGCGCGTACCGCTGATGCAGATCTGGCTGGGGCTGCTGTACCATCTGGTGGCCGTGCATTCGCTCTGTTTTGCACCGATCTTCGGCTGGCTGCTGCTGGTCTCAGCCTGGGCACGACGTGCGCCCATTCTCTGGGCAAGCGTACCCCTGCTGGCAATAGGCATCGTGGAGAAGATTGCTTTTAACACTACCCATTTCGCGGAAATACTAGCGAACAGCCTGGGCGGGGGCCATGAAATTGCTCCCTACCCGATACCCGCAGGCATGCTAATGCAATCAATGCCGGGGATGAATCTGGTGTACTTCCTGATGAGCCCAGGTCTATGGATCGGCTTGGCAGTCACCGCGGCGTTTCTGGCTGGAGCCGTGCATCTGCGTCGCTCTCAGGGACCGCTTTGATCTTGTGGCCGAGCTCGATGCGCTCCGCTAAACGTGAGCTCAGCTCTGGCACTACCCAATGGCTGCCAGCAGCGGAAGTGGCACCACTAACCTGAGCCCCTGCCCGTGTGGGCGCGAGGTGTGCTCCACAATCTCATCGACAGCGGGCCAAGCTGACAGGGAGGAATCGAAGTAAAGTCCCGAGAGGCTGAGACCTCGTGTGCTGGGCGTCAAATCGTCGGCACATTCGGAAAATGGCTTTAACTGGGCATCATCTGGCCGGTCGATGTTATTCATAATCCCTTCTAAATCAGTAATCTCTAAGGGCACCCGCATAGGCGTGCGGATGGTCATTGCCGAAATAGAATTCTGAAAGCTGCTAGCGTGGCTGGCCCCGTATTGACCGAAAAACCTTCTCTATTCAGGTAGGCGGAGCAGAGGTGAATTTTGCGAAACTCGAGAAATTTCTCTGGAAGACGGACGGGTTCTGCGAGGCGCGCTCCAGCTCAAGAATCGCGATTGGCCTCGCGTGTGGCCCGCAGATCGATGCCCAGCTGCTGGCATTTCTTGTAAAGATGGCTGCGCTCCAGTCCGAGCGCTTTCGCCGTATTGGTGATGTGATGATGCTGACGTCGCAACTCAGCCAGGATGGCCTGCCGCTCGAAGTCCATGACTTGTTCGGAGAGTGGGCCGTTGTGGCCGCTCTCGGCAGAGGATTCGGCGGCAGCCCTGGCGCGCGGTAATGCGAGTTCGACGGTGGTCGTATCAACTTCGCCTCCGGTTGCCAGCAGGAGCAGTCGCTCCACGATGTTTCGCAGCTCGCGAACATTTCCCGGCCAGGAATAGCTTGTTAGCTTGCGGATCGCGTCGGGGGTGAATGGGACCGGCTTCCATCCATTCTGCGCGCAAACCTGTGCTGCGAAATGCTCGATCAGTATTGGGATGTCGTCGGCTCTTTGCCGCAACGGCGGTAGCGTGATGGGGAAGACGACGACGCGATGATAAAGGTCCTCGCGGAATTTCCCCTGCTGTACCAGTTCGGCCAAATCGCGATGCGTCGCCACCAGAACGCGCACGTCGACGTTGATCGGCTTGTCACCGCCGATTCGTTCCAGTTCGCCTTCTTCCAGAACCCGCAGCAGCTTGGCCTGCATATTGAGCGGCATGTCGCCGATCTCGTCGAGGAAGAGGGTTCCCCGGTGCGCCTGTTCGAATTTACCGATGTGGCGCTGCAGTGCTCCGGTAAAGGAGCCTTTCTCGTGGCCAAAGAGTTCCGATTCGATCAGCTCCGGCGGCACCGCGGCGCAGTTCAAGGTGATGAATGGGGCCTGCGCGCGTGGGCTTTTCTCGTGCAGTGTGCGCGCGGCCAGCTCTTTGCCCGTACCCGTTTCGCCGTAGATGCAGATGCGCGTCTCGCTGGCGGCGATGCGCTCCAGTTGCGCCATGATGCGGGCCATGGCGTCACTGCTCCAGATGATCTGGTGTTTACCCACGCGCCGGCGCAGCTCTCGATTTTCGTTCTCCAATCGCTTGAGTTTGAGCGCGTTTTCCACCGTCAACAAAAGCTTGTCGGTGGAGATAGGCTTCTCGAGGAAGTCGAGGGCCCCCAGCCGGGTCGCGCGCACCGCCATTTCGATGTGCGCCTGACCCGACATCATGACGACGGGAGAAGCGACGCCGCTCGTCCGCAGGTCTTCTAGCAGTCCGATCCCGTCGCGGCCCGGCATCACGACGTCGGAGAGAATCAGGTCGAAGGAGCGGTTCTTTGCGAGTTCGAGGGCTCGTACTGCGTTGTCGCACACCGTGACTTCGTGGCCCGCCAGGCGAAATGCGCGGGCGAGCGATGCCAGGGTATTCGCTTCGTCGTCGACGATCAGGATGTCGGCTTGCGTGCTCACGCTCTGGCTGCTCCTGCCGCCGCCGCCGGCAGCTCGACTACGAAGGTCGCGCCGCTGCCCGGCCGGCTTTCAACGCGGATGGTTCCGTGGTGATCGCTCACCACCGATTGCACGATGGCCAGTCCCAGCCCGGTGCCATGCTGCTTCGTGGTGTAGTAGGGAGTGAAAAGGCGCTGGCATTCTTCGGCCGTCATTCCACTTCCGGTGTCGGATATACGAAGCTCCACCGATTCTCCTTTGCGTTCAGCAGCGATGCTCAGTGTGCCGCCCGTGGGCATTGCGTCCATCGCATTCAGAACCAGGTTCGAAAGGGCGCGATGCAGTAGATCGGGATCAGCGGAAATCATGAGTGAATCATTGCCGATGCGGCACTGAAAAGCGATTGGCGGTTGATGCTGGACGAGCGCCGGTTCGTACAGAGCCGAGATTTTCCGCAGCACATCGCGCACATCGATCTCCTGAAGCCGTGGCTGCGGCATCTTGGAGAAATCGCTGAAACGGGCGATGACGTTTTTGAGGTTCGTAATTTCGGCCGTTAAGGTCGCGGTACTCTCGCGGAAGATTTCGTCGAACTCCGCGGTCGGCAGCTCGCGCGCCCGGGTCAGATTTTCCACGGTCAGCTGTAAGGGGAAAAGTGGATTCTTCAATTCATGTGCCAGTCGCCGCGCGAGCTCGCGCCATGCGGCGACCCGCTCGCTTTGCACCAGCCGCTCGCGCTGTTCCGAGAGCTGCCGGATCATGTGATTGAAACTCTGCGCCAGCTCGCCAACTTCATCGTGCGATGCGACCTCGACCTGCGTCTCCCAGTTGCCGGCCGCGACCTCCGAGGCCGCCGCCGCCAGTTGCTCGATGGGCCGCGAGATACGCGAGGCGATCCACAGGCTGGACGCGATCGCCAGCAGAATGCCGATACCCGCCACTCCATACCCGATGGCGCGGATATGCTGCTGCAGCTCGACCAGGCCTCGCCGCGAATTAGCGACGACCAGCACGGCCAGCACGTTTCCACTTGGCGCCTTAAATGGTAGAGCCGCCGCATCGACGCTGTCCTCGCGGCGATCGGTGAGGTAGATCAGGGATCGCTGCTCCCGCCCGGTTGAAATCGCCTGCCCGATGATGGCCGAGTAACGGGTGTTCCCCTCAACCCGCCCTGCTGTGCTTACCAGCGCACGCGGATCGAAATGCTCATCGAGCACAGGGTAGAGCAAGACCCGCGTATCTGAGGCAGTCGCAAGGTTAGCCAGGAAGTCGTGATCCAGACGCTTGCCGCCGAGCAGGTAAAGAGGAGGTTGAACGCCACGAACGGTGCTCACGGCGAAGAGTCCGATTTCGCGACCCCCGTCGGAAAGCTCTTCTTTCTTGAGAAATGTAGATTGTTTGTCGGCGAAGACCAGATTCTCCTTGTAGCCGAAGCGGGCTGGCCACTGCGCGGACGAAACAATGGTGCCGTCGGGCAGCAGAATCTCCAGATAGTCCAGCTGGTAGTCCTTCGCAAGGGCGGCGGCCTCGGACAGATAAGGCGAGACGTCGGGATCCGGCCGCGCCAGATCGTAGGCCATCTGGATGATCCGGTCGCTCGCCGCCAGACGATCGATGCTGCCCGAAATCTCGGCTGCGCGGGCATCGAACTCCCGCCGAAACTGGTCGACTACGGCGAGGGTGTGCTTCTGATCGGCCTGCGCGAAGGCTTCGCGCGTTCGCAACGACACGATCCACGCCACGGCGGCTACGGCAAGTACCACAGTGAGGGAGAAGATCAGAAGCAGCTTCTGGCGGAGGCTCACCGGGCATCCTCCAGCGAAACGTTGGCCAGCAGAGGAGTGCCGTCGGGAGCCAGGGCCAGATTGTGTACCCGGGCATTTACCCCGAAGGCGCGCGGCAGAGAGAGAAGTGGTACCACAATGTGAGACTGTAAGAAAGCGTGTTCGGCGGAGTAAAGCGCCGCCGAATCGGGGGCGTCGAAATGAGGCGAGGCGCCGAAAGTCCTGCATGGTCTCGCGCAAGGCCGATGCAGCGTCCGCCGCTTCCACGTGAGGGAGGCGCAGAGACAGCTCGGCACTTGGATTCGCCGACTGCGAAACGACCCGCACATTCCAGCCGGCGTCGCGAAGGTTCAAGGCCAGCCGTTCGGCCACGAGCTGCAAGGTTGGGTTTGAGGTATCCACGCCGAGGCGAAGCGGGGTCGACTGAGCGCGGCGAAGCTCACGTGCGCGGTCCGGATTCGCGGCGGTGGGAAAGAGAAACGAGTATCCGCTCAACTCGCTCGGCAGCAGGCTGGCGGTGACCTCTCCCTGTTTCTGAAAGATCACGTTGAACAGAGCGACGCGGTCCAGCGCCAGTGCAATCGATTCGCGAAGATGCGGGTCGGGAAGCTGCTGCTCTGAGATCGTGACGGCGAGCAGTTCCGTCGGACGCGCGGTCACGATCAAAGGCAACCGCTCCTGCTGCGCCTGCCGCAACAGTTCAGGTGGAATTTCGACCAGGTCGGCCTTTCCGATGCTGAAGTCCAGCCACTGCTCGCGAATAGTTCGGTTTCCGTAGATCTCGACTGCGTCCACAAACGGCCGGCCTTGCCAGGAATCATCATTGGCAGAGAGAAACAGGATGCCATTCGAGTTGGCGGCAAAACGGAATGGGCCGGTGCCGTCCGGATTGCCGTTCTCGTCATTTCGGCTGATGGCGTAAACGCCGCGCGCAAGCTCTGCCGGCAGGCCCGGCATCGATGATTCGCTGGTGAAGACGACAGAGTCTCCTGCAACTCGCGCGCGCCAGGAGCAGTGCGAGCACGCCGAAGACAGCGACTGCACCACGGCATCTGCGGTTAGCGGCGAGCCGTCATGGAAATGGACGCCGCTGCGCAGGTGAAACTGCCAGCGATGCTCGGCGCTTTGCGACTCCCAACTTACCGCCAGTCCGGGCAGAGCATTCCCGTTGTCGTCGACGCGGGTGAGAGTTTCAAACAGAAGTTTGCGTGCGATGCCGTCAGGCGATTTCAGAGGATCGGAGCGGGTCTCGACGTGCAGAGTTCCGCCGTAACGCGGACGGGTCCGCGCTGTCGCCGGCGCTACTAGCACCGTCAGCAGACTAAAGAGCGCAAACCACCGAGACACTGTACGCTTCATAACGCGATTCCTGCGCCTTCTGCACTACGACGATGGCGGAAGCTCCATCCTCCGCGGGCCAGACCGCGGTTACGATTCCGTCGAACGGTAAAGCCGCACTCACGGGAGTTGCCTCGCGGCCCGTGATCTCGTAAGCACGGACCGAATCTGACGTGGGCCATCCCGCGGCGGAGGTTAATAGCTGTGTACCTTGGCCGCAGTTGGTGCGCACCGCCGCAAAGTCGCTGCCCCAGTCCCGCGCACCGATCAGCAGCTTGTGAGAATTTGCCTCCACGATGTGCACCGCTCCGGAAATGTCGCCGAATACAAATGCAGCGGCACTTCCGGCATGGCTGACTTCGGCTGCCGAATAGAATGCCGGAAGTTTCGGACCGAAGCCCGGGGTGACGACGCCGGTAAAGAAATTTCGCGTGGAGTTGTAAAACGCCTTCTGCGAACCGAGCGGCCAGGGATCGTCACTGTCGCTGCACGATACCGTCAGGTTCCAGGGGTCGCCAGCCTTCGAGGCAGAGCATACGACGCCTGGGAGGTATGCGTCGAAAAGATGGTCGCCGGCGGGGATTAGGCGACCGCGCATATCGCGGGGAAATGGCTGTGCGTGCGGGATGTCATAGCTCTTCGCAAGCTGCCAGATTCCGGATGCCTGGCTGTAGGCTTTGATGTGCTCCGGGTCAAGCACGATCAAGTGTTGATCGCCGCCTGTACCGAGTATGGCCAGGTCGAGGATCGGATCGGCCTGAGTAAAAATCAGATTCGCGTGCAGTGTTATAGCCGGCGCCGACGTCGCGCTGGGCGTCTGGCTCGATCCGGCGACAGGCAGAATTGCCACTCTTGTTTCCGAACCTTCTTCGACTTGAGCGACCCACAGCCAGCCCTGCAGATTCTGCGACAGCGTGATATGCACGTCGGCGTCGGCATCTTTTGCGCGCAAGGTGATGCCCGCTGAACGAAGCTCGCGTTCGACGGCACGGCGAATCGCCGCGACGTCATCATTGGAGAGGCCGGAACGATTCTCGACAGTGAGTGTGATGGTTCCGGGGCCGGTAAGGGCAGCGATCTGTTGAGCGAAAGTCGCGGAGGGCGAGTCCCAGGAGTTCAACGCGTGGGCCGAAGGAATACACAACAGGGCGATTATCCAGGCCAGCCACCGATTGGTCATCCGCTGTGGCGAATTATAGCGCTGTAGTCTCATCATGGTTCAGGGTTTCTTAGCCGGCAATGTGACGCGGCGCCGAAGCGCCGCGTGGTTAAAGCGTGACTCAGTGCGACTGACCCGGTCCTGGGTCCGGTTCTTCGCCGTCGATCGGCAGGCCGGACTTCGCGCCCAGTCCGCGGAAGACATCGCTGGCGAAGAAGTACTTGCCGTCGGCGGGAACCATCATCACCTGGATCTTGTCCGAAAGCTTCTCGGCGACGATCTTGTTGATGAGCAGCGGAGTCTCGCGCAGCACGGCGGCTTCACTCCGCATGCGTTCGGCGTCGGCTGCGGCAGTCACGCGGATACGCTTCGCTTCGGCATCCGCCAGCATGTCACGCCGCTCGACCTCGGCTTTACTGTCGATGACCTTCGCCTGGGCGGCCGCCTCGGCATTCTGGATGGTCGCCTCCTTGCGCGCCTCCGCTTCCAGCTTGGACTGTTCGATCTGCTTTGCCTTCAAGGGAAGCGTGTACTGCATTGCATCGGACTCGCCCTTCGCCTCGACAACCTTGGATTCGGCCTCACCCTCGGCGGCCTTCACCTTCTGGACTTTGTCAGCTTCGGCTTGAAGCTCGGCGATGCGAACCTGTTTTTGCTGGATCTCGGTCTGAATGTTGAGCTGATCGTCCTGCTGCTCCTTCAGCAAGAGGTCTTGCAAGCCACGCGCGTACTCGGCCGGAAGCTGAATATCGCGCAGCATCACTTCCTTCACGATCAAGCCGTCGGATCCCAGCTTACTGGTGATGACGGAGGCGGCGCGCTCGCGAACCTCTTCGCGGCGCGAACTGAATATCTCGCGAACGGTATAGCCGGGCGCGAGTTCACGCCATGCGCTGGCCACCACCGGCGGGACGATCTCGGTATCGATGGGCTGCGGCAGGTGCGATTGCACATAGTCGAGCCGGCGCGGGTCAAGCTGATAGCGCACCGTGATCGCCAGCCCGATGCTGAGGCCTTCCTTCGACTGCACGTTGAGGACGCCCATCTTCGCGCCGTCTTCGGATTTCTTGCCGTCTTCGACCAGTCCAGTGGTGAAGATCTTGTCGCGCAGATCGAAGAGCTGGACATCCTCCACCAACGGAATGATGAGGTGCACCCCCGGGTACAGCGTTCCCGCCTCGGTACCGCGCGTCTGGCTGATTCTTACTCCGGCCATGCCGCTGGGTACGACGACAAAGCTGAGCGCGATGAGCATCGGCGCCCACGCCAGCGCGATCAGGGCAACCGTCATGCGCCAGCGCACCGGTTGCGGAGCGGTGAGTGTTTCCGCGCCGCTAGCGGCGGCGCGCCTGTACTGGAACATGAGCCACAGATCGTAGGCGAGAACCGAGATCCCCGCGATCAGCAGGCCCACGCCAATCGTCATCAGCAAGTACTTGAACGCAACCATTTTCTTTCTCCTTCGTCGTTAACGCACCTGCTCCGAACCACGTTTCTGTTTAGGCTCCGGCCGCGGAGCGAAGAACAGCCGGAACAGTCCGCCGAGAAACAACTCCTCCAGAAGCACCGCGCAGGAGAGCGAGAGAACCAGGCCTCCTACGGTTACCAGTGCTGTTGCCGTGCCCTGCACAACTCACCTCCGAAGCCGAAGCTACTGTCCGACCGGATCGCTGCCAGTCGAGTTCTGGGCTACAGCCACGACATTGTCCGAAGCCGCCGGCACACCCGTGCCGAAGATCGCAGCCGTCTGCGTGTCGCGCTCGCCGCGAATTTCGACTTCGTCGCCTACCTTCACCAGTGAGAAGAGCTCTTCCAGATCGCGCTTCGCCATACGAATGCACCCGTGCGAAGCCGACTTCCCGATGGACTGCGGCGCATTCGTTCCGTGAATGCCGTATCCCTTGGCGTCGAGCCCCATCCAACGATCGCCGAGCGGATTGTGAGGTCCGGGCGCGATCACTTTTCCCAAGTGGTAGTAGGTGGGATCCGTCAGCCGCACGGCGATGTGGAAGCTGCCGGTCGGGCTGGGGGTGCTGTCCTTGCCGACCGCCACGGGATAAACCTTCTTCACTTCGCCGTTCTCGATCAGGGCGAGTTGGTGATCGGGGATGCTGACCAGAATGAGGCGCCGGTCGGTGACCTGCGCGTAGGCCGGGATGCTCAACAGAAAAACGATGGCGAAGATCAGCCTGGCTTGCTCGGTGTAGTGCCGCGTGCCGCTTGTGTTCCGCATCTCGTTCCCCTCGCGACTGCCTTACGCCGGGGATAAGTGCAGGACGAGGACCACGGCCGACCTGCGGAAAGCAATGGAGTTATGAGAGCGGGAATACAAGGAAGCGTGTGGTGGCAGAACACAGTGTGTCAGGGCGGACACGGCGGTGGCGGGTCGTCAGAGGTGGCGAAAGGCTCTGGCTTAGTTAGCTCTGGCGCATCAGGGCGCGACAATGGCGCGCGATCTGGCGGTCTTCCTGGCTGGGTACGATGCATACCCGCGCCGAGCTGCCGGTTCCGGAGATCGTCGCGTCAGCAGCTTCGTTCTTTCGATCGTCAATGGCGATGCCCAGGAAGCGCAGACCTTCGCAGACAGCGCTTCGTACCCGGGCACTGTGTTCGCCGATGCCTCCGGCGAAGACCAGCATATCGAGGCCGCCCAGCACGGCGGCATAGGCCGCGATGAACTTGCGAATCGACACGCAGAAAACGTCGATTGCGAGCTTGGCATTGGGGTCGTGTTGATCCGCGGCGAGCTGCAGCTTACGCATGTCGGAGGTGCCACCCGAGAGAGCTTTCAGACCGGCGTCGTGATTCAAGAGCTTCTCCAGCGCATCGGCGTTCATCTTCTTGGCCCGGTTCAGGTAAAGCAGCACTCCGGGGTCCATGTCCCCGGTGCGGGTCGCCATCGGAATACCTCCGGTGGGCGTCAGGCCCATGCTGGTGTCGACCGACTTGCCATCTTTCACCGCGGCGAGACTCGCACCGCTACCCAGGTGAGCCATCACGGTCCGGCTGGGAAGCTTATCGCCAAGTTGATAAACAATCGATTCGTAGGACAAACCGTGAAAGCCGTAGCGGCGGATACCCTCCTCGAACAACTGGCGCGACAGCGGAAAGCGCGCGGCCGTCTCAGGCATGGTGCAATGGAAAGCCGTATCGAAGCAGGCGAACTGAGGCACATCGGCGTAGGCGTGTTCCGCCTCGGCGATCAACTGAAGCGCCATGGGAATGTGCAGCGGCGCAAAGTGGACGCAGGACTGCAACTCGACGACCAGTTGCGGGGTGATGGCTTGATGCGTTGTCAGACGAGGTCCACCGTGAACGACGCGATGTCCGATGGCGTAAGGTTTGCCCGGAGAGAGCTCGTCGAGCCAGCGGGCGGCATGGCTCAGTGCGTCGTGCCGCGAGACAAAGCCAATCTCGTCCGACCGCAGCCTCTTACCGGCAGCGTCTTTGACTTCGAGCGTGCCGCTGCTCTGGCCAATGCCGTCGGCCAGTCCATCGAAGAGTAACTGCTCATCGCCATTGTGCTGCGCATAAAGACCAAACTTCAGAGAAGAAGAACCGGTATTGATGACGAGTATGGATTGTTCAGACATGAAGCAGACCTGCCTTCTGCAGTATAAAAGCGTTTCTCGGCGGGCTTACTGCTTCCGGCTCTATGAGCATGTTGAAATCGGGAAATTAGTTGTAAACAGCTGGAAATTTGTAACCATCCATTCATGAGAAGGCTGGTAGCCTTGATTACAGCCTCGACTGCAATTGTCGATTTTATCGGCAGTTGTTTACAGAAATGTGTACCGAGCAGCGCGATTTAGCAGGAGTTTCAAACATGACATCGACAGGAGTAATCGACCATACGGTAAATTCCACCGACCAGATACTTACCCAGGATGAGCTTCGCCACATGGACGCGTACTGGCGCGCCTGCAATTATCTAAGCGCCGGCATGATCTACCTGCGCGACAACCCTCTGTTGAAAGAGCCGCTGCGGCCCGAACATTTCAAGAACCGCCTGCTGGGACATTGGGGGTCCGATCCGGGGCAGAGTTTCACCTGGGTCCATCTCAATCGCGTAATCCGCAAATATGACCTCGACATGATCTACTTGTCGGGACCAGGCCACGGCGCGCCGGCGATGATTTCTAACTGCTATCTCGAGGGAACGTACTCGGAAATCTATCCGGAAAAGAGCCAGGATGCGGCGGGAATGCTGAATCTGTTTCGCGCGTTCTCCTTTCCCGGTCAGCTTGGCAGCCATTGCACGCCCGAGGTGCCGGGATCGATCCACGAGGGCGGAGAGCTGGGTTACAGCATTTCGCATGCCTTCGGCGCGGCGTTCGACAATCCCGACCTCATCGTCAGCGTAGTTGTGGGCGATGGTGAATCGGAGACGGGACCGCTGGCGACCTCCTGGCATTCCAACAAATTCCTCAATCCGATTCGTGACGGCGCGGTATTGCCCATCCTTCATTTGAATGGGTACAAGATCGCCAATCCAACGATTCTCGCCCGCATCACGCCGGAAGAATTGGAGGCGCTGTTTGTAGGCTATGGTTGGTCGCCGCACCTGGTGGAAGGAAACGATCCCGACCTCATGCATCAGCAGATGGCGCGAGCGGTGGAAGACTGCGTTCAGAAGATCCGTACAATCCAAAAGGAAGCGCGCAGTTCAGGTAAAGCGGAGCGTCCGCGCTGGCCGATGATCATTCTGCGTTCGCCGAAGGGCTGGACGGGACCGAAGGAAGTCGACGGACATCGGGTGGAAGATTTCTGGCGCGCGCACCAGGTGCCCGTGTCCGAGGTCAAGGATAATTCCGAGCATCTGCGGATTGTCGAGCAGTGGATGAGGAGCTATCGTCCCGAGGACTTGTTTGACGAACACGGCACGCTGCGGAGCGAGTTGCGCCAGTTGCCGCCCACTGGTGATCGCCGCATGACCGCTAACCCTCATGCCAACGGCGGCAAGCTGCGCAAGGCTCTCGACATGCCCGACTTCCGGCGTTACGCGGTTGGAATCGACGAGCCCGGAACGAAGTCTGCATCGCCGACGGAAAATCTCGGTAAGTTCCTGCGCGATGTGATGCAGCGCAACATGAACACCTTTCGCGTGTTCAGTCCCGACGAGAATGCGTCGAACAAGTTGCAGGATATCTACGAAGCGAGTCTGAAAACGTGGATGGCGACAATCAAGCCGGAAGACGCCGACGGCACCGACATCGCGCCCGACGGCCGGGTTATGGAGATGCTGAGCGAGCACACGCTGGAAGGTTGGCTTGAGGGCTACCTGCTCACCGGGCGTCATGGGCTGCTCAATACCTATGAAGCCTTCGCGCACATTATCGACTCGATGTACAACCAGTACGCAAAGTGGCTGGAGAAGTCGAAGCTGGAGCTGAGCTGGCGTGCGCCGATTTCCTCGCTCAACCTGCTGATCTCGTCGCTGGTGTGGCGACAGGACCACAATGGCTTCACGCACGAAGATCCCGGCTTCCTCGACGTAGTCAGCAACAAGAGCGCGACATTAACGCGCATTTATCTTCCACCTGACGCCAACTGCCTGCTAAGTGTCGCCGATCACTGCCTGCGCAGTGTTGACTACGTGAATGTCATCGTCTCGGATAAGCAACCACATCTTGTCTACCTCGATATGGACCAGGCGATTACGCACTGCACGAAAGGCATCGGCATCTGGGATTGGGCCAGTAACGACGCCGGGAGCGAACCCGATGTAGTGATCGCCAGCGCGGGAGACATCCTGACGCAGGAAGCGCTGGCGGCTGTAGCCATCCTCCGGCAAAACCTGCCGGACTTAAAAGTTCGCTACGTCAACGTTGTTGATCTTTATCGACTGCAGCCGGAGTCCGAACATCCTCACGGGATGAGCGACCGTGATTTCGACTCGCTCTTCACCAAGGATAAGCCGGTTATCTTCAACTTCCACGGCTATCCGTGGCTGATCCACAAGTTCACCTATCGGCGCACCAACCATTCGAACATTCACGTGCGCGGATATATGGAGCGCGGCAATATCAATACGCCGCTGGAGTTGGCGATTCGCAACGAGGTCGATCGCTTCCACCTGGCCATCGATGTGATCGACCGGGTGGCACGGTTCCAGGTCGCAGCCGCCCATCTAAAGCAGTGGCTGAAAGACCAGATCATCGACAGCATTAACTACGCGTATTCGGAAGGGATCGACCGCCCCGAGATCAGAAATTGGACGTGGCCGTTAGGGAAGTAAGGCTCATCCGCGGATGACAATCTTCTCCTGCCAGGGATTGGATTCTTCGGTGTGATCGGCTGCCGGCTGCATGGCCGGAGCATCGGCTGCTGCCGCCGCTGCGTTCTGAGCGGCAACGGGCGCAGGCGTTGCCGTGATGCTGGGCGGAGCGATGGTCCGATTATCGACCGGCAAGAGGTGCGCGTGTTCGGCTGCCCACTTGGCGGCTAGTCCGTTCAGCGGGCTCTTGGTGTTGTATTCCTGGTAGGCGATCATGCGCCCGATGCGCACGATCAGATCGTCCAGTCCTTCCGACGCAGCCCAGAAGTCGCCAATGCAGACGGTTGATTCGTCGAAGTTAGGATGGAAGATCGGGGTCAGCATGCGGCACTGCGGAGCCCGCCGGGGATAGCCGAGCGACAAGTTCACTTCCATCTCATGGATGTCTCGCTCTTGTATCTCGCCCGCCGGCGTAACGAATAGACCCTTCACGTTGTAGGTGAAACGATAGACCTCGGGAGGCATTCCTGCCGTACCGGAGATCCTGATCAGTGGCCACCCGGAGAGACGCTGGGTCAGGGTTTCAAAGTCGAGTTTGAGGCGGCGAACTCGCGGGGAAATCATGACGCGTCTTGATCCAATCACAAGTTACGGGCAATCGTGAAGACAGCCACGAGTGCGAGGAAGAAAGTCAGCGCGGGTTTGGGCACCGCCGGCCATTGAATTTCGTTTCTAATGATGGCCTTCCCGTAGACCAGCGCCGCAAACACCAAAAGCAGCGGCACCAGCGCTACGAATAATGGATTGTAATGCATAGCTTCCGCCAGCCGGCCGTGCAGCAAGGCGGCCAGCGCCCGCGTGCTCCCGCAGCCGGGACAATACAAGTGAACGTACCGGTAGATGGGACAGACGGGATAGAAGCTGTATTTTTCGGGGGGGAAGCGATACAGGAGCGCGGCCCCTGCGATGGTAGCCAGTCCCACCAGATTCACATCGCGCCGCGCCGTTTTCATGCGTGTTGTCCGTAGCCCATCTGCTGCGCGTGTTTCGCGCGTGCAATTTCGGTGAAGTGATATTGGAAGTAGATGACGTTGAAGAAGAACGTCATCACGCCGCTGAGTTGAAGGCCAATGGGCTCGGCGGTATTGAAGTGTTCTTCAATGGAGGCCTTCATGCTGAAGGCGCCGACGAGAAACAACACGGCACCGCCAATATTGATGAGGCCTCCCGTTGCCTGGGTCTGATGGCTTACATTGCTGGCGCCCCCGACAACAAAGAGCGCGATCGCAATGATGACGTAGAGAAGCCCCTTGCTTTCCGGCTGAACCTTCCGAATCCACGCGGCCTGAATGATGATCCATACCCAGCCGAAAACACCGCAGGTCACGATATCCAGCCCAAGCACGATGCCCCAATGCAGCGACGGAGGCGGCGGATATTGCGAACCCTGCGGAGCCGACCATTGAGTTGCAGGGCTGACGACCGGTACAGGGATGTTGCCGATGATCTGCGAGAGGGGCACCCAGTTGTCCATGCCTTCGCTCTTCACCAGGTCCGAGACCAGAATGTTGCCGGCCGCGACGTAGCGCTGCAGGTCCGCAAGGGTATAGGGTCCATACTCCTGGCCATTGCGCATCACCATGTAATTCATAGAGGCTCACGTCCTACGAGAATTGAATTCCCTCGCTGTCTTCCGTCACCGTACAGACTTCAACGATTGCCCAGATCCAGCTCACAAACGAAGCGTAGAAGCAGGTAAACAAACTGAGACACAACTGGGCTGCGGCCTTTCGTACATAACCGGCGTAAAAATTGTGTACGCCCAGCGCGCCCAGGAAAATTCCCAGCAGGATGAATGTAATGCGGCTTTTTGGCGGATGAAAGCCTGAATACATTTCCGCCAGAGTCGGCGGCCTCGCTGGGACATGGGCAGCCATCGGTGCTGCAACCGCTCCCGGCGGCAACGGCGGTGGCGGGACTGAAGTTGTGTCCATCGCCGGCAGTGGTGGAGGCGGAAGCGAACCGGCTGAGGCACCACTCCCGGGCGAAGCAGACGCCTCCGGCGCTAGGGGATCAAATCCGCTGAGTCCAAGCACGCTCGGCGCGTGCCATCCAGCTTCTATTTCGGCGACCGGCGCGGGTGTTGGAATGACGGGCTGCGCAGGCGCGACAGCTTCCGGCACGGTTATCGTGACCTTCGGCTCATCCGCTGGAGCCTGCGAACATCCGAACACGGTGCACCCGCCGTTCTCCGCATAACAGTCGGCGTGATGCGGAGTGCCGCAGCCGGAACAATCACGCCGATTTTCAGCATCGTCGATCGGCGTGCGGCAATAGGGGCAGATCGGAGTCACCGCTGCTTCTCCTGGTAACGGAACCCGTAGCGCCCGATCTGCAGCAGCGAGCCGCTTTGGAGAACCTGCTTCTGGATGGGAACTCCGGCAACGTAGACAGGGCCGAGGGCGCTAATCTGCAGTCGCGGTCCGCGACTCTCGAGCACGGCGTGATTCGGAAGGATGTTGGAGTCCTTGAATAAGTAGATGTCGCATTGCTGGCTGCTGCCAATGGTGGTGAGCGGTTTGTACAGAATGAACTGTTTGCCCGCAAGCGGACCGGAGGTGACGTAGAGCCAGCGATCTTTGAGCGCACTTTCGATGACGCCGATGCCGATACCGGTGGCCATTCCGGTAAGGGCGAAGCCGACCGCACGGCTCAACGCTCCGCCGTGTGTGGCGAGCGAGATGGGATCAAAGAGTAACCCGCCCAGACCTGCACCGATGACGCCGCCGAGAATCCCGTAGCCGGCCTTCTTTCCAGACCAGCCCACGATGCCGTACACCGCGCCGCCGGCGACGCCGAAGACCATCCACCCAATGGCGCGCGCAATCCACAAGGCCGGGTTTCGATTGCTGGCTGCACCCGCCTGCACGCTGATAGAAATTCCGATGGTGTAGATCACATTCGCGATGACGCTCAGGATGAAGCCGAAGATCACACCCAGCGGAAGCGACATCGCAGCGCGCTGTGCGGCTTTCTTAGCTGAACGTTCCACGACGCTTTCGGCGATGCCGAACGATACACAAAGCATCGCTACCAGGATCGGAATCAGCCACACATTTCCCCAGCGCTGGGTACCGGCCTGGCCGTCGACAAACGCGGGCTCGCAGATGCCCCAGCCGATCAGCGCTCCCACCAAACCCGCGAGGCCGAGATAGAACCAGCCTTGCAGCAGGAGGCTAGGGCGCTCCTGACCGGTAGCAAGCGGCTCCTCGGCAGACTTGATGCTGCCGTACTTGTTCTCGCCCGATACGGCCAGCTGTGTTTCCGGCTTGCTTTCGCCGACGGTTACCTGTTCCAGATCTTCCAGCGTGATCTTGATCGGATTGTCATTTTGACTGGGCATTGTCTCCCTTGCTTCCTTTATCGGGCGGATGAGAGGCGTCGGGTGCGGCGTTTGGTGCCGGCGCGTTTGCGGGAGGCGCGCTTGTGGTCGGAGTCGGCGACGGATTTCTCGGACTGAGTTCGGAAGGCAGATCGAGCAGCGGCTTGCCGGTTTGCGGATCTACGGGCACCACCAGGACTCGCGGGAAGATGTACCAGGCGATCAGCAATCCCAGCGCGATGGCCAGAAGATGAGAGAGTAATGTGACGACCCAGCGCAGCGACGATTTTTCCTTCACCTGCAATTGCCGCGACAGATCGGACTGAATTTCCTCGTCATATTGTCCGCCAACTCCTTCTATGGAGCCGTGGTGTTCCGTGCATTCTTCGCCGCCGCGCGAGTCGGCGACGCCGAACAAACCGAGGCGCTCAATGTTCTCGCCCGCCCAGCCGAAGAAGCCTTCCTCGTCGCTGTGCGGGTCATACACCCACGCGACCTGCTCCGGCGCAGAGAAGAAGTTGCGGTGAATAAATGTGTCGTGGTCGGAGAGAAAAATGCCGAAGCCGGGATGCGAGTGATACCAGCCGACCATACGCTCATCCGGGAATTCGGCGTCTTTGACTTTGTAGATATGCTCCCAAGTGTCCTGCGTAAACGTGACGTGCGTACCGGCTTGGGCTGCATCCTTGCCGGCGATGCATTCGTCGATGTGCAGAACACCATCTTTCATCCCGCCGATGAGCACACCGCAAACTTCAGTTTTCATATTCGAGCGCGCGTGCTGCCGAATGCGCCGTGCGACCTCAGACGAGACTACAACCGGCGGCGAAACCTCGAATTTCTGCTTCGCAGCTTTCATGCGCTCTCCCTCGCCCTTTCGGCGAGCGCTCCGAGCGCCTGATCTTCTTCCCCGGCGACCAAGTAGGCGATTTCTTCGTCTCCCGCGCGGGCAACGAAGATGTCGAAAGGAGGCAGCCCGAGTTGATTCAGGTGACGATTGGCGAGATCGGCTTCGCCGGAATAGCTGTGCAAGGTGACGACTCTCCGCATGTGTCCGTCGGCCGAACAGCGTCCCTGCTGGTAGCTCACCGTTCCGACCGGCACAAATAACGATTCGATAGCGTTGCAATGCGGACAGACGAGCTGATGAATGATGTCGCGGCTGAACTCGATGGTCACATCCTGCGAACCGAGATCATGTCGGGCACGGTCGCACAGTTGCTCGAGCGTCAGATCGCCGGAGCGCCCATCCAGTCGGATCAAGCGGCCAAAGGTGTAATGGCTCATGCAGTCCGGGTTAGAGGTGTATTCGACGACGTACGACGTATGGTTGAGGCCTTCGAAGATGTAGCCGCGGCCGGCAAGAGTGGGCAGCCCGTGAATCAGTTTCATCGCCTCCTGCACCTGGATTCCAGCGATGATGGAGGAGATAGTCGGTGTGGTGGCGACCTTACCTTGAACGTCAGCCTCGGCGAGTAGCAGGTTGCAGGACATGCGGCGCTCGAGCAATGCCCAGTCGGTTTCTCCCAGCGTACATTCGTAACAAGGTGGCGAGCCCGGAACGAAGACACGCACCACTCCGTTGATGCCTTCGATGGCGCCGTCCACCCACGGGCGATTCGTCTTCCAGGCTGCGCGGTTGATCCACAGACGAGCTTCGCGATTGTCGAGACCCGCGAGGATGAGATCGCTCCATGCGAAAAGCCCCAACCCAACTTGATGGATCACATCGGCGGAAAGCGCATGAACCTGGGCGCCGGGACAAAGGGATTCGTAGGATGAGACGGCCGCCTCAGCCTTGAACTTGCCGACGTCGGCGTCGCGAAATAAAACGGCTCGCGAGAGGTTGGACTCTTCGATGCGATCTAGATCGATCACGACGATCTTCTGAAAGCCAAGCAGGGCAAGGTTCTTCAGGATCTCGTTGCCGAGAGCGCCGGCTCCGACGACCAGCACGCGGGCAGCGCGAATCTTCGCCTCGTCCCACCACGGGATGAGCCGAAGCCGGGTGTAGCGGTCTTCCTGTAAATCGGAAGCGGCGACTTTGATCTCGGTAGTCATCGATCAGCCGGCGGTGATCTCCGGCTGCAGGCGAAGGATGTCGCCATCGTTCACGGCGGCCTCGGCGAGAGTTTGCGTGTCCTGGATTTGGCGGCCCGAGTTCTTGTGATGGAACTTGTAGCTCAGAGGCGCGCCGTCCGGCCCATTGGCCGGCAGTTTCAGCTTCTGCACCAGCACGGCGATGATCTTGTTGCAGGGAGCGTCATCCGGCAATTCAACCGGGACACGCTTGTTTTCAGTCGAGTCGTATACGGTTACGTTGATATAGCCCATATCGTTATCACCGAACTTTATTGTTGCGGCTGAGTCTGTACAGCATGTGCTGAGCTGAGGAAATGTTCGAACGCCTCCTGGCCGTTGTCGGAGAACGACCAGCCCGCCGAGTTGGTAAGCGCCTGCGCGGTAATCGCGAAGTTCAGGTTCTCGGCATTGGGATCGACATTGTGGTCCATCTTGGCGGTGACCACGGCAATCAGATTTCCGTGCGCGTCATAGACGGGACCGCCGCTGTTTCCCGGGCTTACGGGCGCTGAAATCTGCACCATGTCGCCGTCGAGCCGCGAGATGATTCCATTCGACAGCGTGAACTTCAATCCCTCGGGATGGCCGATGACGAATATCTGCTCGCCGTCTTCGCCTTTGTCGATGGGCTGCGTGAATGATCCGCTGCCGGAATGCCTGGGTATCCACAGCAGAACGAGGTCGAGATTCTTGTGCCGGCCGACAACGTCCGCCTGGCTCCAACCGCCGGTGTTGGTTGCCACCATCGCTTGCTTCGTCTCTCCGGATTTGCCGGCGTCGACGACGTGGCGGGCGGTCGCGAACAGGTAGCCCTTGCCGTCAGCATACAAGAGCATCCCTGCGCCGTAGGAGTTGCCGGCGAGCGGCTGTTTGCCAAGCCATCCACGTTGCGCGGGTGACACCACTACGGTCAGAGGCTTCAGCTCCTGCGAGATGGCGACACTATCCATCGGGGTCGCGCTGGGAAGTTGCGGAAACTGCTCGCGCTCGTCCAGGTCGGTGGCGTCGGAATAGGAGCCGACGATCGCCGGCAGCGGGCCGCCAAGCGAGAACATCATGACGGCGGCGGCCGAGGTCAAAAATCCGCTGATGATTAAAAGCGTCGCAAGGTAGGACGTCCAGGCATAACGAATGCGTGGCGCTTCGTTGCGCAGCGCGACCCGCATAATAACGGCGAATAGACAGAGCACAGGCAGCAACAGCACGAGAATCGACAGAGCAGCTCGTACGCTCCAATGAATTGGCGGCGGTAGCTTCGGCTGTTGCGGGGTCGAACTGCTCGACAGATCGCCAAGCTCCGCGACCTCACGAGAACTGACGATAATTCGGTCCATACTCAGTGGCGCTGACTATTCGGAATGGTGCGAGAAAGTATCTGTATATCAGCTTTGCCGCTGGATTCCAATCGCTTACTCTGCATACCTGGTGTGCCAGGCCCGCTCTCCAGGTTTGATTTCCACTCCTTCGGCAGCAACTTATTTGCTTTCAATCTGGGATGCCTTGGGTAGTATTGTCACACTGTAATGCGGGTTGGGCGGGAGCAGGTTACCTGCCAGTACTACTCTTCCTATGCGTATCAACATTCGGGATGCGACTCTTCTGGCCCTGGTGCTGCTATTGATCGCAGCGTTAGTCGGATTCGTGCTCACCCGAGAGATGGCGCCTGCAGTGTCGCAGCAGCCGGTCGAGAAAACTCAGCCCGCAAGATTGGTAGAACAGTCTCCGTTGGAAACAGCGCATAGTCTCGCCGCTATAGCAAGTACGGCGCAGGAGCAGAGGTTAGCGGCGGAGGCGTATCGCATCGCCGACCAGGAAGTGGATATGGCGTTTGCGTCCGCGCTTCAGTCAGCCGCGCTTCATCCCCCTGCTCAGAACAGCACGACCAAGGAACTGAATGCACGAATTCAAAGAATGGCGGACCGGCTGGATTCGGTGCAGCAGAACGTCAAGC
Source organism: uncultured Acidobacteriaceae bacterium (assembly GCA_963834135.1). Taxonomy (GTDB): domain Bacteria; phylum Acidobacteriota; class Terriglobia; order Terriglobales; family Acidobacteriaceae; genus Bog-257. Next base: position 562,180 of record CAWIAN010000005.1, read on the forward strand.
GCCTTACGGCGCTCAGCGCTAGTCCGCATAATGCGAATGATCAGTCGATTCAGCAGCAACTCGAGATAGCCCAGGCACGCGCGACGCTGCTGCAGGACGCTTTGGACGATGCCAAAGAAGACCTGATTCGTGCCGGTGGCGATCCTCAGGCGCAGATCAAGCAGGAGTTGGAGGAGCATGAGGTGTTGCAGCACGGCACCTCGGGACCTGCAGCAAATGCTTCTTCCAAGCCCGTGGCCTTCGGGGTTCCGGGCGATCTGGTGTCGCAGTTTCAAACCTGGCGGCGACTGCGGAATGATTACGCGAGACTGCTAGCGGCGCAGCAACAGGCGGAGACTTATGCAGCGACCCTGGCCCGCAAGCATGAAGCGCTGGAAAAGGGCATGAGCGACGTGCTCGGCGATGATGACACGTCAAGTGGCGCCAGTGCGCCAGTGGCAGACGAGTCTAAGGAGAAGGCGAAAGTTTCTCAGCTGACCGCGTTGTCAAGCAACAGCAAGTTGATGGCGCAGTATGACCGGCGCATTCAGGATGAGCAACAACTTGCCGCGATTTATGGACAATGGGCCGGGATTGTCAATCTCCATGTACGTGCCGAATTGCACGGCATCCTCCGTTCGCTTTTGCTGATCGTGCTTGCCTTGATTGGGATCGTACTGGCGGAAGGCTTTGTCGAACGCTTCTACATGAGCCTCAGTCAGGATCGCCGCCGTATGGGGACGATGCGGCTGGTGCTGCGATTCGTCTCGCAATTGGTCGGCGTACTGGTGATCCTGGTGGTGCTATTCGGGCTGCCCAGCCAGTTGTCTACAGTGTTGGCTCTGGGCGCGGCAGGCCTGACTGTCGCGTTGAAAGACTTCATCGTGGCCTTCTTCGGCTGGTTCGTCCTGATGGGACGTCACGGGATTCGCGCGGGCGACTGGGTTGAGATTAACGGCATAGGTGGCGAAGTCGTCGACGTCGGCTTGCTGCGCACCATCCTGCTGGAGACTGGGAACTGGAACGATGCCGGCCATCCCACGGGACGCACGGTTTCGTTCGTTAACAGCTACGCTATCGAGCGGCACTACTTCAACTTCACCACGGCGGGGCAGTGGTTGTGGGACGAGCTCGATGTGTTGGTTCCATCGGGAGAGGATCCGTATTACTTGACGAACTCCGTACTCAAGCTGGTGAGCGAGCAGACACAAGCGGACGCAGCGAAGGCCGAGGAAGAGTGGAAGAACGCCGCAAAGCATTCGGCGATCCAGGCGTTTTCCGCGGCTCCAGCTATTAATGTTCGCCCAAGCAACCTGGGTGTGAACCTGGTTGTGCGCTACGTAGTAAACGCGCACAACCGCTACGAAGTGCGCACGCGACTCTATCAGGCGATTGTCGAGCTGCTCCATGGCGGAAAGTCCGCGCATGCCGGGGAACCCCCGATTCCAGCCCGGTCCTAAATAGAACCCCATACTCTCGCTTTACATCCAAACGTGACATGCGAACGCCCTGCGATGAAGCCATCATCCGCTCCGCAAGTTCGAACTCGCCTTGCGGGCCGAAACAAGGCGTGTGGGTTCTGGCGGCGACGATCGCCGGCTCCAGCATGGCCTTCATCGACAGCACCGTGGTCAACGTCGCTTTGCCGGCTCTGCAAAACAATTTCGGCGCCACCGTTGTCGGCGTGCAATGGGTAGTTGAGTCCTACGGGCTCGCACTGGCTGCACTACTCCTTGTCGGCGGATCGATGGGCGACTTGTTCGGTCGCCGCCGGATGTTCCTAACAGGCGTTAGCGTTTTCGCGGCTGCCTCTGCATTTTGCGGAATCGCCTCCAGCATCGACCAGTTGATCGCGGCCCGAGCGGTGCAGGGGATAGGAGCAGCGTTCCTGGTACCGGGCAGCCTTGCGCTCATTAGCGCTTCGTTCGACGAAAGCCGACGCGGCCGTGCTATCGGCACGTGGTCAGGCTCTACGGCAATCACCACCGCGATTGGTCCAGTGCTGGGAGGCTGGCTAATTCAACATCTGTCGTGGCGATGGGCATTCTTCATCAATGTGCCACTCGCGGTTGCGGTGGTCCTGGTCGGCTTGTGGAAGGTGCCGGAGAGCAAAAGCACGCAGGCCGGGCGAGTCGATTGGCCGGGCGCAATGGTGGCGACCATTGGCCTGACCGGCCTGGTCCTCGGATTCGTCGAGTCTTCGAACTTAGGTTGGCGAAGCCCGGTTGTTCTGGCCAGCCTGGTGATCGGAGTAGCCGGCTCTTTTGCGTTTTCGGCAGTGGAGGCCAGGTCGGCATCGCCGATGGTCCCGTTGAAGCTGTTCCGCTCGCGCGCTTTCGCGGGCGCCAATCTGCTCACTCTATTTTTTTATGCTGCGCTCTCAATTTTCTTCTTCGCGCTGCCATTGAACCTGATTCAGGTTCAGGGTTATTCAGCCACCGGCGCAGGCGGCGCTATATTGCCTTTGATCGTACTGGTGTTCCTGTTGTCCCGCTGGTCGGGAGGGCTGGTGCATCAGTATGGGGCCCGGCCGCCGCTCATTGTTGGACCAATGATCGCTGCGCTAGGATTTCTGCTTTTTGCTATTCCTTCAACTGGAGGCAACTACTGGACAGCGTTCTTCCCGGCGATCCTGACGCTCGGGTTGGGCATGGCAATCACCGTCGCGCCACTGACCACGGTCGTGATGGATTCCGTCGATCAGGATCATGTCGGAACCGCTTCCGGCATCAACAATGCGGTCTCGCGTGTCGCTGGAGTATTGGCTATCGCGGTTTTGGGCATAGTGATGGTCGCCAATTTTGGCAGTCAGCTCGACCGGCGCCTGGAAAGGACGGCGATCCCCGCTGATGTGCGACGTGATCTGCGATCGAACGAGACCAAACTAATGGCACTCAAGCCTCCGCCGGGAACCGACCCTGAAGTGGCGGATGAGGTCGAGTCCTCGATTGTCATGTCGTTCGTATCGAGTTTTCGACTGGTGATGTGGATTTGTGCGGCTCTTTGCCTAGCCAGTACCATGGTTGCCTGGAGAAACATTCCGGATGAAACCGAGGTGGAGGTATCCCCGACTGTGGGGGTAGCTTAAAGACCTGTGTTCCGACGAGTCGACGCGCCAAGGCAAATGAGAGACCAGCCGACGCATATCCCGTTGACCGCTCGGCGGATAGCGTACTGGAGGAGGCAAAGTCGAAGGGCCATCAGTTTGAGCTCTTGCCTAAGCCGTTGCATCCAACGCGGCTGATTGCCGTGATCAGCCGCGCAATGTGAGCGCGCCGAATACCCAGCTACTTGCGTAATTCGTTCTCGACCAGCTTTCGGTTCTTCACCGGCAAACCATCAAGCGCAGCGCGGGCCAACGCGACATACACCTGCCTAATCTTGGGCAATTTCTTTAGTTCGGCCAAGTGTCTCTTGATCGTGGCCACATCGCCCCGAATCAGTGGTCCGCTGAACGCTGACGCTGTATCCTTCTTCAAATAATTCCGCAGTGTCTGCCACAGCAGAGGCGTCATGATCGGCTTGATGTCCTGCTTGCGGATGCCGGCCTCAAGGGCTACCTGTTCCATCGAGGCAAGCAGAGCAATTACGAGAGGCGATGCGAAGCTGCCGAAGGCGTGATAGAGCACCTTCTTCTGCTTGTCGATTGCGAAAGCATTCGCGTCGAGGTCTGCGATGATCCTGCGGGCGACGCGAACGGCAGCGGCATCGCCCTCCAGTGCAAAGGAAACACCTGCCATGTCCGGCGCAGCTCCACGAACGAACGTCATCATGGGATGAACCGACGCAGTGCGGCCGCCTCGCTTGCGAAGTGGGTCGAGTTCATCGCTCGTCAATGCTCCACTGGAATGAAAGATAATTTTCTTTCCCCAGTCTTGGGACTGTGACAAGGAACGCGCGACTGCCGCGATCTCGTCGTCAGGCACAGCGAGCCAGACGATGTCGCTCTCGAGCGGCTCTTTACCAAGAATCACCAGACGGGCCTTGGTCCGCTTTGCCAGAGCCTTGGAATGCTTAAGTCCCGTACTCGACTGCCTGGCGGCAATGAATTTCACCGGATAGCTTGCGGCCGACAACGTCAACGCCAGGGCACTGCCAAGGTTTCCCGGGCCGACAATGCTGACGGTGGGACGCTGTTTGGACGAGGATTTCTGGGGCACGGCGGGCAGAATAGCAGATGTGACATCGGGATGCGATGTGCGAGCCTGCCTTAATATTGTTTCTATGCCAACTAAGAAGGGGTCCGCTCAACCGAAGTCTGCGAGGCAAGTAGGGAAGAATCGCCTCGAGGTTTTGTCCTCGAAGGTGGTCTACAAAGGTAAGGTCTTCAGCGTCAGCTCCGATAACGTGAGAGAACCGAATGGCGTCACTGCTACCCGCGACGTGATTCGCCACTCAGGATCGGTGGTCATCCTGCCTTTCGACGAAAGCGGCGACGAGCCGCGCGTTTTGCTGGAGCGTCAGTATCGCTATGCCGCGCAGGAATACTTGTGGGAACTCCCGGCCGGGCGCATCGACCCGGGCGAAAGCGCATTGGCTGGAGCCAAGCGCGAGTTGATCGAGGAGACAGGCTACAGGGCGAAGCAGTGGAAGAAGGCCCTGACCTTTTATGCAAGCCCTGGATTTCTCGACGAAACCATGACCATCTATCTCGCACGCGACTTGGCGCCGGGCGAAGCGCAACCGGAGGAAGATGAGTCCATCGAATGCCATCTCGTTCCGTTGTCGCAGGCGGTCGATATGGTTTTAACCGGTAAGATCCATGATGGCAAGGCTATCGCCGGCATACTTTGGCTGTCGGAATCGTTGCGGCGCGGAGACCTCTAAAGGCGCCTGCCTGGCGACGTCTGCGATTTGAAGATTTGTCACAGTTGGTGTCTGAAACCCAATGAAGATGCGGGTTTCAGCTATATACTCTATTGACAACACCACAAATAGGGCTCATAGTTTACGTAAGCAGTTCAAGCAGGCTCCGAACACCAGCCAATGCTTCCGTGGGGGATGGTCCTTTCCAGACTTTGGCTCCTGGCTTCAACCTGATTGACGCAACTTAAGACCAGTGCCCTCGGGGTGGGGGCGCTGTAGGGCTCTGCCCGGAGGAAGAAAGCAAGTGAGAATGAAAGGGACCGTAAAGTGGTTCAATAACGCGAAAGGTTTCGGCTTTATCGGCCGCGACGATGGAAGTTCTGATGTGTTCGTGCACTACAGCGCGATCAGTTCCGAAGGCTACAAGAGCCTGCAGGAAGGTGATCACGTTGAGTTCGAGATTGTGGAAGGCCAGAAAGGACCGCAGGCAGGCAACGTAACTCGGGTGGAGTAGCTTCGCCGATGCAAATTTGAGGGAGCCCAGTTGAACAGACTGGGCTTTTTGTTTTGCTCGCGGCGTGCACGTGTCTCATTTCGACGTAACATCCCAATTGCGCAAGTTGTCCAAGCGCCGCCTTTGACATCTCGGGCGAGGCTGAGGTCCACTGTTTGCGATGAATGACAAAGCTCAAGATGTTCAATGCCCAACTTGTGGCGCTCCGCCGCGAACTCCGTGCCGCCGGGAGAGCGGAGTGTCGCTGTCGGAGTCGCATCTGGCGCGAAAGACTCTGGCCAGCGTTGAGATCGCTAAGGCGAAGAAGAAGGCGCCCCAAAGCTGAACCGGCCCACCGCGATTAAAAACATTATTTGCTTAATGCGAAATGGAGTTAATCCGAACTCTTCCGGATCAGGTCTCGTCCAGTCGCGTCTGCGTGAAACCTGGAAAGCCCGCTACAAAAGCGAGAATGCGCATAAGATGATCTGACCTCATGCATTCTCCCTCACGCAATCTAGTGCTCGCTCTAATTGGAGTCAGTCTCGTACTGCACGACACTGAGGAGTACTTCACATTCCCGGCCTTCTTCCGTTCCCAAAACCGGCTGCTGCATTGGCTGCCCACGCCCACTCTTCTACAGAACACACAGCATCTGCACTTCGCGCTGCTGATGGCGACCATTCTTCCATCACTCGTGGTGGTGTGGGCCATACTGCGTCCAGGCAAAGCTCTGTTGGTATCAGTGCTCTTCCTGGAATCGGTTCTGCTGGTGAATGCGTTCTGGCACATGCTGGCTGCTGCGGTCAATCACGGCTACGTTCCAGGACTTATGACGGCGGCGCTCATCAATCTACCCTTCGGTATTTATGTGCTGCGAAGAGCAGTCCGGGAGCAATGGATTGGACAGCGAGCGGCGTGGCTGATGATCGGAGCAGCGGCGGTCCTGCATATCGCTGCGGTCGGCAGCTTACTAGGATGAGTCCTGCGCAGCTGGATGGCCCGGTGATCCAATTGCTGAGTTTTTCGAGACATGGGACAAACCCTATCAACCGGAGAAACTTGGGGAAGTGGTGTGAGACCAGATCTTCATGCGATTGCGTAAGAATAGGTTTGTGTCGTCCCGCCTCCGGAGTAAACTGAGCCCACATTGATCAGCGCATGAGCTACCTTCCTCGCTTTGTGTTTGCTTTACTTACTGTCGTGGCGGCTTCGAGCAGGGCGATAGCGCAGACGACTGCGCCCAGTGCGAAGCAGCCCATCACAGCGTCGGTTAGTGATCAGCGAGATGCTTACTGGGACGCAATAACGGGGACGTTGCTACCTCAAGCGAATGGGCCAGGATGCGGCGGGGACGAAGACATGGCTTGGGAGCCCTCTGATATCAGCCGCCACATTCCCAAGCGGGTCATTATTGCTGCGACTCTTAAAGGCTTCCAGCTGGTGCCCAGCAAATCACAATTGTCGTATTACGTCGACGAGACACTGTGGGTAGATCAGGTATTCCATGATCGGTCTGGGTCGACAGACCTTCGGCGCAATCGGGAGATCAGTCTTCTTTCCTATGGAGGGCCAAACACCATTCCACAATCGCGAGGCTGGTCGCGTCGTGAAAATGAATGCCAAGACGTCTTAAAGGTCGGGCATGAGTATCTCCTGGTTCTGTCTTATCAGAGCGACGGCGATTTCTTTGAGATCTTTGATTCGTGGGATATTTCAGACGGCATCGTGCGGGCGAATGGTTCCCGAGATCGCTACTTGGCGAACGAAGGGATTTCGGCCCTGAATGGACGGTTGGCGGTCCAACTGGACGAAGCACTGCAGAAACTGCTCAAGGCCGACCAGAATTGAAATCCTGAAGTGTGCGGATTCAAATGGGTCTTAAAACGCGAGACCCAAGCCTCCGAAATCCGGAATATCAATCCTAAAAGAAAAACCCCACCCAGGCAGAATCGGCTTGAGTGGGGCTCTCACGAAGAGCGGGAAGCGGCTTCTACGCTCCGCAGCACTTCTTGTATTTCTTGCCGCTGCCGCAGGGACAAGGATCGTTGCGGCCGATCTTGTCTCCGCGAACCACCTGCTGCACCGTGGCCGCATCGCCGGCGCCGGCCAGACGTGCCTGTTCCAACTCGCGACGCTTGCGGCGCTGGAAGGCTTCTTCCATGTCATCCATTGAAGTCACGGCACGCGAGCGTCTCGGCGCAGTGCCGTCTCCGCCGCCCGCGGGCACGGGCACGCCCGGACCACCCGTAGTTCCGCCATCGGTGGGGCCACCACTGCTGTAGTAGCTTCCGCGATCGCCGCCCTCGATAACTTGCATGAGGTACAGGTAGCGAACAGTGTCTTCCTCGAAGCGCTCCATCATGGCTTCGAACATGTCGAAGGACTCACGCTTGTATTCCACCAGCGGATCGTGTTGGCCGTAGCCGCGCAGGCCGATGCCCTCGCGCAGATGGTCCATCGACAGCAGGTGGTCCTTCCACTGCTGATCGAGCACGCTGAGCATGATGATGCGCTCGTGATGGCGCATGGCATCCGGGCCGATGAGTTGTTCCTTGGCCTCGTACCGCTCCTTCAGCTTGTCAAAGATGGCGTCGCCCAGTTCCTGTCGATTCAGCTTATCGGGCTCGATTCCTTCTTTTTCGATGTCGACGCCGAAGCGGGTGAATATCTGGCTCTTCAGGCTGACGATGTCCCAATCCTCGGGATGCGTGTCCTTCTCGGCATACTTGTCTAGCAATTTGCCGACAATATCGCGAACGTAGTCTTCGAGGATCAGTTCCTTCTGATCCAAACCTTCGAGGAGCTGCTTGCGCAAAGCGTAGACCGCCTTACGCTGCTTGTTCATCACATCGTCGTATTCGAGCAGATGTTTACGGGCTTCGAAGTTCTGGCCTTCGACAGCCTTCTGCGCGCCTTCGATTCGGCGCGTGATCATCTTCGATTCAATCGGGACGCCCTCTTCCATGCCCAGCCGCTGCAGCAGGTTCGAGACCCACTCCTTGGCGAAGATGCGCATCAGGTCGTCTTCCAATGACAGATAGAATCGCGAAGCGCCGGGATCACCCTGGCGGCCCGCTCGTCCACGCAGCTGGTTGTCGATGCGGCGGGCCTCGTGACGTTCGGTGCCGAAGATGAACAGGCCGCCGAGCCGGATCACCTCATCGTGTTCAGCGTCGGTCTGCTTCTTGTAGCCGTTATAAATCTCGTTCCACTTGTTGGTGTCGACCTTGTATTCCACGCCGCCGTAGTAGAAGTAGGAGATACTCGGGTCGTCCGGTTTTGCCGACACTTCTCCGGCCACCGGTTTCAGCGCCTGCGCCAGACCTTTCTTGATAGTCTCCTGCTTGGTCATGAACTCAGGATTGCCGCCGAGCAGAATGTCGGTACCGCGGCCGGCCATGTTGGTGGCGATGGTGATCGCGCCCTGGCGGCCTGCCTGGGCCACAATCTCAGCTTCCTTCTCGTGATACTTGGCGTTCAGGACGACGTGCTTGACGCCCTTCTTCTTCAATAGATCGGAAAGCCGTTCTGACTTCTCCACCGAAGTGGTGCCGACCAGCACAGGCTGTCCGCTCTGTGCCAGTTTCATAATCTCGTCGGCAGCCGCGAAGTACTTTTCCTTCTCCGTTCGATAGACCACGTCGGAGTTTTCAATACGCAGCAGCGCCCGGTTCGTCGGGATGACAACCACTTCCAGCTTGTAGATGTTGTCGAACTCGGCCGCTTCGGTTTCGGCTGTACCGGTCATGCCGGCCAGCTTCTTGTACATGCGGAAATAATTCTGGAAGGTAACGGTCGCCAGAGTCTGGTTCTCGCGCTCGATCTTTACGTTCTCTTTGGCCTCGACGGCCTGGTGCAATCCGTCGGACCAGCGGCGGCCCGGCATGAGTCGCCCCGTGAACTCGTCGACGATCAGGACTTCGCCGTCCTTCACTACGTATTCGACATCGCGCCGGTAGAGGGCGTGCGCTTTGATCGCAGTTTCGACGTGATGTTTGAGGTCCCAATTCTCGGGGTCGGCGATGTTGCCGATGCCCAGCAACCGCTCGACCTTTTCCCAACCGGGGTCCGTAACCGTGATGGTGCGGTGCTTTTCGTCGACGACGAAATCGCCTGTGAGGACCTTGTCCTCGCCCAGGCCATGCTCGATCTCTTCGCCCTGCTCCAGTTGTGGAATGATGCGGTTGACCTTGTAATACTTGTCGGTCGATTCTTCGCTCTGGCCGCTGATGATGAGCGGCGTACGGGCCTCGTCGATCAGGATGGAGTCAACTTCGTCGACGATGCCGAAATTATGCCCGCGCTGCACACAGTCCTTCAGGTCGAACTTCATGTTGTCGCGCAGGTAGTCGAATCCGTACTCGTTGTTGGTGCCGTAGGTGACGTCTGAGGCGTAGGCTTCCTTGCGCTGCGCATCGTCGAGGTCGTGCACGATTACGCCGACCGTAAGTCCGAGAAAGGTATAGAGCTTGCCCATCCATTCGGAGTCGCGCTTGGCCAGGTAGTCGTTGACGGTGACAACGTGCACGCCGCGCCCTGAGAGCGCATTGAGGTATACGGGCAAGGTAGCGACCAGCGTCTTGCCTTCACCGGTCTTCATTTCGGCAATCTTGCCCTGGTGGAGGACGGCGCCGCCGATGAGCTGGACGTCGAAATGGCGCATCTGCAAGACGCGCCAGCCGGCCTCGCGGACCACGGCGAAGGCCTCGGGCATGAGCTCGTCGAGAACGGCCTTCAGCTCACGATCTTTCTCGTCGGCATCTTCCACGGCGTCGAGGCGCTCGCGGATGCGTTGGCGGAATTCCTCGGTCTTGCCGCGAAGCTGCTCGTCGGTGAGCTTCTTCATGGCCGGCTCAAACGCATTCACCTGCCCGATCAGCGGCTGGATGCGCTTGATTTCCCGTTCGTTACTGGTTCCAAAGACGGCGGAGACGACTTTGTTGAACAATGCTATATCCCTTAGGTGGCGACTCGTTTGGACATGCCCAGGCGAGCGGGATTCCGCTCGGCTCAGGTACACTCCACCCCATTAAAAGGCTACCACATTAGATGAGTGACCGAACGCAGAGTCGCAGGAAGGAATGAGGCAGCTAGACCACCGTTTTCGGGCGACTCTCGGATGGGCGCCATTTGTTCGCGCCGGGCCGTAAGCCCGCGGGTTGGCTGTCCGCAAGTCGCGACCTCGATGCCAAATGAAAGACTGTGATGCCTAAGGCGCGGATTGCTCCGCGCCCTATGTGGCTGAATGAACTGGTTTGCTAGTTCAGCACATGAATGTTCTTCTTCTGGCACATGTCCTTCAACACCTTCGGCCACACGGTGACGCTCACTTCGCCGAGGTGTGCCTTGCGGAGCAGCAGCATCAAGGTGCGTGACTGCCCGATACCGCCGCCGATGCTGAGCGGGATCTCATGGTTGACGATCGCCTTGTGATAGGGAAAGTTGAGGAAGTCCGTCTGATTGGTGAGCTCGAGCTGCTTCTTCAGCGACTGCGTGTTCACGCGAACTCCCATCGATGACAGCTCGTGGCGGCGCCGGGTGATTGGGTTCCACACCAGTATGTCGCCATTAAGCCCGTGCCGTACATGACCGTTATCGTCGCGCGTTTCGGTGACCCAGTCATCGTAGTCGGCGGCCCGCATCTCGTGCGGATATCCGTCCTTTAGCGTCCAGCCGATACCTACGATGAAGACCGCCGGATATTTCTGCAGGATGGCGGTTTCACGCTGTTTGCGCGGCAGGTCGGGATACATATCGAGAATCTCTTCGGCATGCAGGAAGGTCAGGTTCTCCGGCAGGTTGGGATAGCGCGGGTCTCTGAGCTGGGGAAACATCTCTTGCGCATAGCGCTCTGCGCCCACCATGACCTTCCAGATCTTGCTAACAACGCCTTTCAGGAAGCTGAGATTGCGCTGTTCGGGAGTGATCACGCGCTCCCAGTCCCACTGGTCGACGTAGGCGCTGTGATCGTGATCGAGGAAGTAATCCTTGCGGACGGCGCGCATGTCGGTGCAGAGCCCTTCGCCCGGCAGCATGTTGAACTGCTTCAGAGCCATTCTCTTCCACTTGGTCGCGGCTTGAACGACTTGCGCATTGATGGGGTGCTTGTCGCGATCGTTCGAGATATGAAACTGGATGGGAGTGCGTGAGCCGTCGCGGTCAAGATAGTCATTAACGCCGGATTGCTCGTCGACGATGAGGGGCACGGTGACCATCATCAGGTTCAGTTCTTTGCAGAGGTTGTCTTCGATGTAATTCTTCACCTCGAAGATCGCCCTCTGGGTGTCTTTGGGTGACAGCAGCGAGCTGTAGTCCGCCGGAAGCGTATGCTCCAGCTCTGTGTAGTCGCCGATTCCGGGGCCAGCGAGATCTGCCTTCTTGTCAGCCATGCTGTTCTCCTTCGTTGCGATTGACGCAGCTAGCGCTTGGCGCCGCAAGCACACGCCATCAGGTATAGGAGAGCACTGGGGCGCGGCGAAGGGCAGTAACCTGCGTCACCTCGACATGTGTTGTGCGGACGTTGGGATGGGTTGCAGGCGAGGATTTAGCAGCCAGCGAATTATCTATCCTTGAAATCGCTCTGAAACAAAAACCGCAGGCTTGCGCCCGCGGTTTGCGTGAAAAATAGTTGCTTAGACGTTACATCATGTCCGGCGGAACGATGTCGGCGCGCCGCTGCTTCTGGTAGCAGTCGTCGTCATTCGACTGGCACACGGGATAAAGCTTGCCCCACCCGGTGGCGAAGCCGATCTGCGACTCGCTTACCCCGTTCTTCACCAACTGATCCTTGACGAACTGAGCGCGGCGGTAGGACAGCACCAGGTTGTAGAAGATGTCGCCGCGGATATCGGCATAACCCTGAATCCACAGATGCGCATCAGGATGCTGCTTCAGATAAGCTGCATCGGCTTGCAGCACATTCGGGTCGATAACCCGGCTGTAGATGTTGAAAGGAAAATAGACTTCCTTCACGTTCTGGGTGGTTTCCTGGGCCTGCGCGGAACCGCCGTTGCTGTCCTGCTGCAACATGTCGCTGGCTGGAAGGAGAACGCTGATGGTGATCAGGAAAGCAGCGAGGCAAACCCAGTAGCGGGCCTTGGGCACAACGTTGCGCATAACTCCTCCGTGGGTAAGGTTTAATGGCAAGACTAAGCCGTCACTCGGTCGCGCTGGACAAAAGCGTACCGATAGTGCCGAAATCCGGCAAGCAAATTTCTCGACGAGAATAGCCGACACCGATTACAGGAAGATGAATTCCACGCGTCTGGTTTCTAACTCTCTCAGCCAGCCCCAGACGTCCTCGAGATCCCATCTGGCAGCCCAAGCGTTGGCAAACCATTGACCTGCCGGTAATTCGCGGAACTTTCACTGTCTATTCACGAATCTTTAACTTCATCAACTTACGATTTCGCTGACATTCATCACGCAATTTCACGACTCACACTGCGCGGCGGTGCCGCTTTGTTGTAGATTTTGTTCCGCCCGACTGTTGCCTTTTCAGGAGAAGAAATGAAACGACGACTGGCTATAGCGCTCTCGGTCTGCATGACGACGAGCGTGTTTGCGCAAACAGACTCCCAAACAGAGAAACCGAAGACGAGCAAACGCGGGAGCTCGGCCCCGGTTTCGAAACAGCTGGAGGACATGAAGGACGCCATCTCGGCGCAACAACAACAGATCCAACAACTGCAGCAGCAGATCTCCACCCGTGATCAGGCGATCCAGCAGCTGCAGCAGCAGGTGAACCAGGCGAATCAGGCGGCTCAACAGGCGGCGCAGGCTGCCGCTGCCGCGGGGCAGAACACAGGTTTGGCTGACCAGGTGGGGGCGTTACAGCATCAAGTGACGGATCTGAGTACCGTGTCAGGCAACACAGTGAACGAACTGCAGGAAACCCAAAAGCGCGTCTCTGGTCTCGAGAGCCCTCTGGCCATTCACTACAAGGGAATCACCATTACTCCGGGTGGATTCCTGGCGGCAGAAACCGTGTGGCGTCAGCGTGCTGAAGGTGCTGACATCAACACCGCCTTCAACTCCATTCCCTATCCCGGATCATCGCAGGCCCACATGTCGGAGTTCTACGGATCCGGCCGTCAGTCGCGTATCTCCATGCTGGCCCAAGGCAAGCTGACCGACGTGTCGTTTACCGGATATGTCGAGGCTGACTTCCTCTCAGCCGGCGTGACCTCGAACAACAACGAGAGCAACTCATACACCCTGCGTCAACGGCAGGCTTGGGGACAGGCCGCCCTGAAGAGCGGCTGGAGCTTCACAGGCGGTCAGATGTGGAGCTTGGTCACCGAAACCAAGATGGGTGAAGACAATCGTACGGAAGCCTTGCCGATGACCATCGACCCGCAGTACACCGTCGGCTTCAGCTGGGCACGTCAATACGGCTTCCGAGTCGTGAAGGACTTCAACAACAAAGTGTGGGCTGGCTTCTCCGTGGAGAACTCACAGGAGACCATCTCCACGCACGGCAATGCCAACAACTATGTGGTCGGATCGCAAGGTCTGGCGGGCGGTTTGTATAACGCTGGAGTCAACGGATGTTCTACAACTGTGAACGCCGCCGGCGCACCGGTCACCACCTGCTCCAACCTCGCCAACTACTCCTATAACCCCTCGCCAGACTTTATCGGCAAGTTGGCCTTCCAACCCGGTTTCGGTCATTACGAGATCTTCGGCGTGCTGACCGATTTCCGCGACCGAATCTTCCCTGGCGCTACCCTGCCGGTTCCTACCGCCATCGGTGCTTATAACAGCGCCACTTGGACGGGCGGCGGCGGCGCGAACGCTCGTTGGTCATTGATGCAGAAGCATATTGACATCGGCCTGCACGGTTTGGGCGGAAAGGGACTTGGCCGTTACGGAACGGCTGGTCTGGCGGATGCGACGGTTCGGCCCAACGGCACCATTGCTCCTCTCACCACTTACCAAGGCTTGATGACAGTGGAATATCACTCGTCGAAGTGGGACTGGTACGGCAACGGCGGTGTTGAGTATGCCGGCCGCAACTCCTACCTCAACTCCAAGGGCGCTCCGGTTGGTTACGGCGCACTTACCTTTAACAACACCGGTTGCGGTATCGAAACGCTTCCCGGAACTGGGTTCACTGCCGGTTTCAGCCCGGGTGGACTTTCGAATTGCACTGCTGACACCAAGGACATCTGGGAAGGCACCGCCGGCTTCTGGTACAAGCCCTACAACGGACCGAAGGGCAGACTGCAGTTCGGCGCGCAGTATTCCTACGTGACCAGGACCGCTTGGAGCGGTATCGGCACCAAGCTTCCTGTTCCGGCCGGTGCGAATCCGTCCGCCAACGACAACATGTTCTTGACGTCTTTCCGTTACTACCTGCCGTAAAATTCAAGTCGGGTGGCCAGCGCTCAGCTGGTCACCCGAATTTTCGCCTTTCGCTCTTCGTCTCAACTCCTCCCGCTTTTCCGTGCTAGCTCTCCCGATTCCGGGTGAGTGGTCTTGGCACGAAGTCTCATTGTCAAACGAGGGGACCGCTTCGGCCGGCAGTGAAGGGTCATGTGAAGAGGGAAAAGCGAAAAGCGTTCCCTCACACCCTGACAATCATGACTTCCGTGGACTTAATTAGCGCGGCAGCTTTGTCGCCGCGCTTCAGTTGCATCTCGCGGGCAGCGTCGGCGGTGATGATTGAAGTGATGTGCTGACCGCCGATGGATATCTTTACTTGCGCCATCAGGCCTTCGATGCGCACTTCCACCACGCGTCCTACTAGCTGATTCCGCCCGCTGATACTTCGAAACGTAGCTCGGCTCTCCGCAGGCTCTTTACCTAGAGACTTGTAAAGGAAGCGGTCAATTTCGCTCTGCGGAATGCGGTGGTGTCCGCCCGCCGTTTGCACGGTACGCAGCTTGCCCTTGTAGATCCATTGCTTCAGGCTCGCATAACTTATGCCAAGCACAACTGCGGCGTCCCGGGGACGCAGCAGTTCCTCAGACTTAGGGCTCATGCTTGGCATTGTAGAGCAGGCCAGTCGTGGCGCGATGTTTTCTGAAATGACACCGAAGTGGCAGGTCGCCGCGACCAATTCGCTTTGACTCAAGCCCTTCCCGTCGTCTGTCGATACTTCAGTTGAGAGGCTTCTGCAGCAGGCTGATCAGACTGCACCGAATGAAGAACATACGCTCAGAGATTGGCCGGGTACTGCCGGAACTGCCGCCGTCTTTTGATCGTCGCCGGCGCGAACGGGTCGAACTCGCTATCCCTTTGCGCATCCTCAGTTGCGGATTTCTGGCCGACAAAGCCGATACGGGCACCTGCACAGATCTCAGCGAAGGAGGGGTTTCGTTCGATTCCGACGGCGAACTGAATGTGGGCGATCTCGTTGTTCTGGAGTTTCGTCA
The DNA here is from genome assembly GCA_963834135.1 of uncultured Acidobacteriaceae bacterium. Lineage (GTDB taxonomy): Bacteria > Acidobacteriota > Terriglobia > Terriglobales > Acidobacteriaceae > Bog-257. Next base: position 577,840 of record CAWIAN010000005.1, read on the forward strand.
GCGCGGGGAGACGGCGTACCGCTGTCACGCGCGACTCGCCTATCGACTTGGCCGGCGTTACGGAGCCTATTTTCTTACCGGTGAGTAACTGGCACTCACGGCTGACGGCGATCGGGCGAAATTCCAAGAGCGCTTAAAACCAGCTTCGCCGACGCCAGATCCTCCACCGCAATTCCCAGCGACTTGAAGACGGTAATCTCTGAATTCGGTAGTTTTGTTCCGCTCAGCAGTTCGCCGAGCTCTGCATCGATGTTGGCTTCGGCGAGAAGCACGTCGCCGGACTCTTTCAGCGCGGCCTCGCGCGAATCCACAATAACAGTGCCGCGCATCGCGTCGCTGTCCAACTCTCTCCGGGACGGGCCGACGGCTCCCACGGCATTCACCAGCGCGCCGGGCTTGAGCCACTTGCCCTGCAATACCGGCTCCGGTGAGTTTGTAACGGTGGCAATAACGTCGGCGCCTCGTACCGCATCTTCGGCAGAAGAAGCCGTTGCTCCGATTTCTTCCGCCAGGGTGTTGGCGTTGTCGCTGTTCCGGCTCCAGACTCGGACATCGTCGAACTTGCGCACCAGCGACAAGGCGCGAAAATGCGCCCGTGCCTGCACTCCGCTGCCCAGGATTGCCAGGGTCGAGGCATTGTTCGACGACAATAGCTTGGTCGCAACCGCGGAAACCGCCGCCGTGCGCAGTTCGGTGATCAAGCGCCCATCCATAATAGCCAGGGGTACGCCGGTTCTTGCGTCAAAAACTACGAGAACGGCCTGATGTGTCGTCAATCCGCGCGCAATGTTGTCAGGGTAAACATTGACCAGCTTCGTGCCCATCAGATCGCCGTATATAGCCGGCATGAGCCCCATCAACCCATGATGCTGGGGGATAGGTACAATGCTGCGAACCGGTTGCAGGACCCGTCCCGAGGAAAAGTCGATCAGCGCCCGTTCCATCGCAGGAATCAAGTCCTCCAGCCTCAGAAGGGGACGAACGGCATCCTCATCCAGGAAGGGAACTGGTGAGCGGGTTATCTTGTCCATCGTGGGCCTCGTGCTAACGTCAGAGATGGTTATAGCATCAGCGAAAAACGCAAGCGCAAGGTTCTGGCACAATAAGTTCTCATGCTGAAAGTGAAGAGGCTGTCACCCGATGCCGTTTTGCCGACCGTCGCTCATCCCGGAGAGGACATCGGCTACGATCTGTACTCCGCCGAAGATCTCACGATTCCCGCGCGCGAAGCAGCCGGTGTGCATACAGGCATCGCGATCGAGTTCATTCCCGCCGCCGGCGGCATTGTGAAGACGCGTTCCGGACTGGCGAAGAAGCGACTGATGTGTAATGCCGGCGTGATCGACGCGGGATATCGCGGCGAGGTGATTGTACTAATAGAAAACCTCGGAGAAGAGTCGTACAGCATACATAAGGGCGACAAGATCGCGCAGTTGCTCGAACATCCGTTTCTCGCAGGCGAGGTCGCCGAAGGGGACTTGAGCGAAGCCGTCCGCGGGGCCAAGGGGTTTGGTTCCAGTGGACAGTAGAAACGGCGTGACAGGCATCGAACCATGACAAGCATGCCTAGCAATCGATCTCCACGCCGGAAGGTCGCGGTTCTGTCATTGTTACTGTGGCTTTGCTCGGCTCTCGTCGTGTACGCCCAACAGCCCCAGCCATCTCCACAATTCGATGCCGCCGGCGAGCAGCAACTCGTCGATCTCATCAACCAGGTGCGGACCGCGCAGGGCCTCGAATCTCTTGTAGTCGACGAGCGCCTGACCGAAGCCGCCCGTAAACATACCGAGCTGATGGTGCAACACTCGGCCCTCTCGCACCAGTTTGAAGACGAACCTCCTCCGCAAACGCGCTTGAGCAACACAGGTCTGGCATCTGATGCCCAGGGTGAGAACGTTGACCTGAACCAGAGTATTGCAGGCGCGCACGACGCACTAATGCACTCGGCGCCGCATCGCGCCAACATTCTCGATCCGGACTACAACGCCATTGGTGTGGGCGTGATTCGCACTGGCGGGCAGGTATGGGTTACGGAAGACTTCGCTCGACGTCTGGCGCAGCTTTCCGAGCCGCAGGCGGAGGCCGCAGCGCAAAACGCCATCAATCACAATGAAGGGGCTCGCGGTTTTGGAGTGGCAGCGCGGCAGCCGTTAACGCAACTGCGACACGTGGCCTGCGACATGGCGCTGAATGACAATCTGGATCTCACGCCTGCGTCGCATTTAGCCGGTGTTCATCAAGTGTTCGCATGGACGGCGGGCGATCCGGCAAAGCTGCCCAAAGGAATCGACTCGATGCTAATCACAGGATTGAAGGGCGGCTATTCGCTGGGAGCCTGCTTTGCTCCCAGCGTTAGCCATCCTGGAGGAATTTATTGGTTAGTAATGGTCGCCTACTGATATGAAACGGACGCACTTCCTGCATGAGCATTATGCTTCCGAGTTAAAGGAGGCGCGGGAGTATTGGACTGCATCTTGCTCGGGGTCGCGTTATGAAATCCGGTTGTGCCGGCCAAGTTTGATTTCAGGAACTCCTCGCCGGCCTGCATCATGTGGGTCCAGACTGCTTGTGCTCGACCCTTTTCGTTAAGGAATATTGCCGCATCCGCCGCGTTCATGTTCGCTCCCATTTCTCTGGCGAACTGCAGCATGTGAGCGACGGTGATTTCGGCGGTGACTTTCTCCCGCCAGCACTTTTTCTTCAGGTCAATCATTTCTGCTTCCCGACAGAATGGATTTGCCTTACGGTTCTAGAAATAGCCCTTGGGAGAATCAGAAGCGATGGCAAAGATCACCCGCTACTGTGACGCACGTCACATGGCTCTGGACACAAAATGATCGACGTATTTCTCAACGGTAGAGCCGACCTCCCGTTGGGAGACACATAGGGTAGGCAGGGCAGTCTGCCCGGCGGCACGTCGGGCAGAGCGGACCTTCAGGTCCAGGCCCAATGCGTGGTTCTGTTAGGAGTCGCCTTCAGCGACGGCATGCATCGCTTTGTCTCCCTCATCCCATCCCAAGATCGTCGGGTACCTCTAGTGGGGTGCCGCATACGCGGCAGATTACGGCTGAGCAGTCCCCACAGGTGAGCGGATCATCCACTTCCCGAGCACAAGTCGGACAATAAAGGACGGAATGCATTGCACCGTTCGCCGGCGGTTCAGCAACTTGAGCCATAAGTTTCCGCGACTGTAACATAGAAACATGCGATTAGCCGTTAGCTTTTAGCTCTTTGGAGCCAAAGCTCTTGGCTCTGAGCATTCGGCCCATACAATCAACCTAACTAATTTTGCTAAAGCTAACAGGCTAAGCGCTGAAAGCACGGCCCTCAGCCGAACGCCATGATCCCAGGAGACCCATGATTAACGAAAACGTTACCAATACCGACGAACACATGCGGCGCGAGTTCAACGAATGGGCCGAGGCCGGCAAAGGCGAGGAGATGGAGGAGCACCACATCAGCATTACCCAGCAAACCCTGGAGCTGATGAAATTGAAGGCCGGCGAGCGGGTGCTCGATCTGGGATGCGGCGCGGGCTGGGCCAGCCGTTTACTGGCGCAGAAAGTCGGTGGTGGAGAGCGGCCCGGCCAAGTCGTTGGACTTGACGTGTCCGACGAGATGATTCGGCGGGCCCGCGCCAATTCCACTCAGTACGACAACATCCTGTTCGTCGTCGGCTCAGCGCAGCAGATTCCCTGGCAGGAAGGTTATTTCGACAAAGTGCTCTCGGTGGAGTCGTTTTATTACTACGGCGACCAGGGCGGCGCGCTCGACGAATTGCTTCGCGTGATGGCGCCCGGCGGCGAGCTCTACATCCTCATCAACTTGTATAAGGACAACCACTACTCAATGCGCTGGGTGGAAGAGTTGAAGGTGCCGGTGCAGGTGAAGTCAGAGCAGCAATACTTGGACATGCTAAAGGAGCATGGGTACAAGGAGGTGCGGGCAAAGCGCATTCCCGACCTGTCGCCCACTCCCGATGAGTACAGCGGAAAGTGGTTCAACGACGCCGCCGAGCTGCGCGACTTCAAGCGCATCGGAGCGTTGTTGTTGGTCGGAGGGAAACCAGCATCTTCTTCAGGGCGGTAAGAGCGAATTCACCACGGAGGCATGGAGACACGGAGAGGTAGACAAGGAAAGAATGAGATCGGATTCCCATTGCGGAAATAGATGCTCTCTCCACTTGGAATCTAAAGGATAAAACCTCCGTGTCTCCGTGGTGAACCAAATTCCTACAATGTCCCGCGTCCTTGGCCTAGATGGATACTGCCATTTACGTTGTTGAGTTCAATGTGCACACCGCCGTTGCCTAACTTGCCCGATATGCTTTTGCCGACGAAGTGCCCACTGACGGTCAGCGGGAAATCGGTGCTGATGCCGCCGTTTACGGCGCTGGCATCCACGTCCGCGTCCGGCGAAGGGGGCAGGGTCAAGTTGACGGTGCCATTAACGGATTTCAGTTTGATCTCACGGACATTCTTAAGCGAATTGTAGGTGGCGTCGATCGTGCCGTTGACGGTGGCCATATCAGCCGTTCCGGTGAGGTCCGACGCGTGCACCTGGCCGTTGACCAGGTTCGCATTAATCTCGCCAGTGATGTTCTTCACCGTTAACGAGCCGTTCACCAAGTCGATCTTGTCGATGCGGGCATTCGCCGGAACGTGCAGCGTATAGTGCACCGAGCCCGGGTTGTTGTTGACCATGTGCTCAGGAAGTTTTGTCTTGATTTCCACCGAGCTAGAGCCGGCATTGACTTCAATCTTCATGTTGTCAAGTTTTTGCTGGTCGCTGGCTGTCTTCACCGCGTCAATCTGGACTTCGCTCTTATTCCAGCCGGTGATGTCCACGCCTCCGTTGATGTTATCCAACGAGACTGTACCGTTGGCCGTAAGCGGAACCGTCTTGTGGAATTCTTCTTTGACCTCGGCCCGGGACGGAACGGCCATCAGCAGCGCAAGCAGTGTCCCTGCGATCGCACTTGCAAGTTGGGTATGTTTGCGATGATTCATGCTGCCTCCTGATCGCGTGCGCGACGCGACTGCGACGAACTTCTACGAGGAGTTATACGGAGCCTGCGGGGCGGCGGTTCAGCAAAACAGATAAAATTAACTAGAATGCCTGCGGTAACCGTAACCTCGACCGTCTTGAATGAGGTCGAAGACATCGATGAGCTAGTCTCGACCCTGACCCAGCAGACGCTGCGGCCGGAAGTGATCATTGTTGACGGCGGTTCCACGGATGGCACCTGGGAGCGGCTGCAGGCGGCACAGTCCAAATATACCAATCTGCGGGCGATCCGCGACGAGAGCTGCAATCTAAAGGCCTGCCCGGGCCCGATTGCCAGGGGGCGCAATGTCGGCATCGCAGCAGCGACGTCCGATGTCGTTGCTTGCGCCGACGCCGGCTGCATCTACGATCCTGAATGGCTCGCCCGGTTAACGGTTCCCATCCTGAATGGGAGCGCTGAATACGCTTTGGGAGGCTCCTGCGTCGATCCCCAGGACCAAACGATTTGGGATTTGGCGTCGGCCCCATTCTTTGGACTGAAGCAGCGCGCCGATGGGACCACTAAATCCTGTACCGCCCGTTCCATGGCCTTCCGCAAGAACCTGTGGGAGCGAGTTGGCGGATTTCCCGAAAACACTTTTCTGGGCGAAGACACTGCATTCGATCTGCGCGTACGCAAGGTGACTACACCGGCCTACGCCGAGTACGCCCAGGCGATCTACCGTCCACATCACACGCTGAGGTCGGCACTCAGCATGATGGCCCGCTACGGCATTGCCGATGGCGTGTTAGGCACGCGCCGCTCGCGCCTGGCCCGCAACTTCCTGCGCTGCCTGGCGCAGGTGGTCGCGATCGCGCTGCTGCCGCGAACGGTGATTCCGTTCGTCTGCATTTTGCTGCTGGAGATGTATTTTGCGTTTCGCCTCGACTGGAATGCCTTTGGAAGACACGCGACGTTCAAACAATTGGCCGCGCGGTCGCTATATTCGCTAGCCGTTCCATGGATCGTGGCCTGGAATCAGGCGGTGGGGGAACTGACAAAAACGAACCAGCCCAATCGGCAAAATGCGTGAGAAAAGAAGCCGTCAGCACTCAGCATTCAGCAATCAATACTGAGCGAGATATGTGAGGTGTCATCCTGAGCGAAGTGAGAGCGCTTGCGCTCGAACGCAGTCGAAGGACCGCTACCATCGGCATACTTTTTGATGAGGTAAAGGCGCTTCGCCCTTGCGATCAGCCAGAACTGTGACGGTCTTCTAAAAACGAGCGTTCTTTAATGTCCGGTATCGTTCGAAGTAATACCACAAGAAGGAATACGGAAGGAAAGCCAAAAAGATCATCCCTGCCGGATGTTTTTCATGCCGTATCGCCGCGTATATCATCCAAAACGACCCTATCGGCGGTACAACGAAAACAGCGACTATCAACATCATGCAGAATGGATTCCGGGAAATTTCTGGCGTGGCTACCGCTCAAAGGGCCAGACACAGACATCCAAAGCCCACCAGCAGATAAAGGCAAAGTTTCATGAGGATATCGCCTGCTTGATGCCGGAGCTTGCGCTGAACGGCGACAGCTAGGCAATGGCTAGTTGCTAGTCTTTAAACCGATACTTCACCAGATCGTAGAACGCCATTACCCCGTCGCTCCAGCTGATCTTCTTCCCTTCGGCGTAGGTGCGGCCGTGATAGACGATCGGTACCTCGTAGATGCGAATGCCCATCTTCGCCAGCTTCACCGTCATCTCTGTTTCAACACTGAAGCGGTCTGAACGCAGGTGCATACTTTCCAGCAACTCGCGGCGAAACACCTTGTAGCAGGCGGTGACGTCGTGAATGGTGATGCCGGTGAGAACATTGCAGGTGACCGAAAAAATCCGGTTTAGCGTGTAGCGCCAGAAACGCGGCACACGGTGCGCTCCGAAGTGAAAGCGGTTACCGAACACCGCGTCGGCGTGGCCTTCGAGAATCGGCGCGATCAACGCAGGGTAATCGCCGGGATCGTATTCCAAGTCAGCGTCCTGAATGAGCACCAGTTCGCCGCTGGCGTGGGCCAGGCCGGTCCGCACGCCCGCACCTTTACCCATGTTTTTGTCGTGCAGCACGAGTTGAACGCTGTTTGCGCCATCCGCACCAAGCGCCTCTTGCAGGTCCAGATCGCGCAAGAACTCGCGTGTTCCGTCGGTGGAGCAGTCGTCGACGATAATCAGCTCCTTATGCAGGCTAAGCGGCTGCCGCGCCACTTGGCGCAAAAGACGCATCACCGTTCGGCGCTCGTTGTAGACAGGAATAATGATCGAAAGCGTGTGGAACTGGGGGAGTGCCTCGTCCTGGTCGAGATCGGTCATATCCCGCTTGCCCTGCCTGCTCCAGTCCGCGTTTTTGACTCAGAAATCAAATACACTCCCAGGATGATCAGTTGTGGATCGATTGGGTGCCGGTAGCGCGGCTCGGGGAAACAAACATAGTAAACCAGCGGATAAACGATGATCAGGCTGGCGAACAAAAAGGCGCCATGAACCCTTCGCCTCAAGGCCAGCAATAGTCCCCCGACCCCGAGGACCGAAAGCAACAAAGTGTGCGTGTTCTTGAGTTCGGCTAACGATTGATTGTTTGCCAGCCGTGGTATGCCGTTCCAGAAAAACCAGACCCGCCGCAAGGTGATGACAACGAACTTTCCCGGATGTTGCGCGATCCATTCCTTCGCCAGCCGTCCCTGGTCCACGCAGAACGCGTATTCGCCCATGCGCTGGTACTTAGCCAGCGTCAATGCGTTCTGGCTGGGATGAAGCGCCAGCACGTACTGGCCTTCCGACAGCGGGTTGTTGCCCAGGCGCAGCTCGTTTCCAGCATTGTCGCGAACCAGGACGAAATGGCCCATCACGCGGTAGTCGCGGATCAGCCAGGGCATGATTGCCATCCAGAAGACGGCGGCACTGACGATGGCAGGCGCAAGGTATCGCTTGCCATGACGATGCAGTTGATAGGCAAGCCAGCATCCGGCGAACGGAAGAAACGACAACGCCGCAGTGTTGGTCAGGGCCTCAAGCCCCCAAAGCAGGCCATACCCGATCCAAGACGACGGGCGCTCGTCGCCTTCCATCTCGACCGTCAACATGAAGAGCAGGCTCAACAGGAAGGCCGACAGGCTGGTCTCCCAGATCCAGCGCACCGCCCAATAGATCGTGTCGGGATAGAGGGCCCAAACCCATCCCGCCCAAATGGCGACTGTGGGGTTGAAGATCCGTTTCGCCGTGCGATAGATGGTCCAGCAGGTGAGGGCTCCGAAGAAGCTGTTGAAGGTCAGCAGCGCGAAGGCTGAGGCGCGCGAGTAGCTGCCGAACGTCCGAAAGGCGAGAGACGCGATCCACGGGTAGACCGGTGCGGTCCATGCCGACGGTCCTGTGTTACCGCCGAAGGGCGAACTGAAGCCCATCCCGTTCGCCAGAGAATAAGCAATTCGGCCGACCTCCCAGCCAAAGCCGAAGTTGTTGTCGGTGGTGCGAACCCGGTAGGTGTGTGCGATGGCAATCCATGCGACCCGCACGACGAAGGCGACCAGTACCATCCACCCGGGCGACCGCACAATACTTTGCCAGTGGGACTGAGGCAAAGGTTCGGCTGACAGGGAAGCGGGCGACGGGCGCACCGGTGAGTTAGGGGAGGGCATTGAGGACAACGAAAATTGTACCGTAAGGTGACTGTTAGCTCTCAGCGGCGAGCTGCTATTCCAACAGATTTCCCAGCGGTCCCAGCGCCAGATTAAGGTCTTCGGGCTTCAGGCCGAACTGTTCAGCTATTTCTTTAACCTTCTCCTCCAACTTCATCAAGGCTAGTCCCATTTCCTCGACTTGCTCGTCGGATAGAGATCCGCCTTCCATACGTCGGACGGCCTGTCGCTCGAGCAACTGGCGCAGCAATTCGATGAGGCCGAGAACCAGCTTCGCTAAGCCTTGTTCGATCGTCTCCTGCGAGCAGTCGACTCGCTCGATCGGCTGGTGCGCCAGGCCTTCCATCTGCCGGCGCAGTTCAGCGACCGTTTGCTCGACTTCCTGGGGCGTGAGCTGCTTCGGCTTATCCACCCGCACCTCGTGGCGTCACGAATTCGCTGGGAGGCCAAGGCCCGCTGAGGCGCAGCTTGATGCCCACCGAACCGCCGGCCGTTCGCAAGGAGGCAAGAAACGGCTCCCGGTTCTCCCGCGGAACCAGCGCGAACCAGCGATGGGTCTTGCGCTCCTGTCGACCACGCCACTCCCGAACGGAATTGGCGGTCACGCTCTTCAGTTTGTTTTCGACGGCGGCGATCCGGGCGGAGGACTGCTGGCGACGCTGCAAATATTCCTTACCGGTGACCGGCTTCGAAAAGTCCGCTTGCTGGTCGTCCGTCCAAGTCCCGACAATCTCGTATTGCAGGGCATTGCCGACCCGGGCGAGGCCATCACGGTAGAGCTCCTGTTCCGACGCGAGATGTTCCTCGAACACTTCCTCGCGCTCAAGCAGCGTTGGGAAGCGGAATGGGATCGGAGTGGTTACGGCTAGTACTTCACGTAATACTTGATGAAATTGCACGGCTGATTTCTTCAAAGATTCGGCCGCGACAAGACACCCCTCGGGATCGTCGAGATTGCTCCAGTACAGCCGCACCCCCAACATCTCGCGCGAATGCACGGCAGCTTCGCAGACACCGCTGGCTACGCTGACCTCGGGAGCCGGTTGAGTGACGCAGTAAAGAAGGCAGGCCATAGTGTTTACAGGTGGCGATCAGGAGCGGCTTGCCGTCCGGCGTCGAGGTTGCGCAGGGCCGTCTCCACCGAAGTGAGGATCACATTCAGTCCGACATAAACCAGGTCGACACCAGCTAGCGAGATCACGAGGCTGCCGTGAATGACCACCCCCGAGTTCAGGACATGATCAAGGATCTCCAGCAACGAGATGTCGTTGTCTCCGTCGATGGCCAGATTCTGGATTGCCGCCGGCTCAGTGGACATGTTCCCCCACAAAGGAATAGGGAGGCCACGGACCGCTGCAGTCGATTCGGCGAATGTCCTTCCAAACGCCGGCATATTTTTTTAAAGTTGACTCCAGCTTCTTTCGCTGGGTTCGACGGATAAGAAACGATCCGTGCCATACCAAGCCTGGCTGTCCGGCGCTGGCCTTGCCGCCCGGACTGGCGGCGGCCGAAATCTTGGTGAGCGCCGCGATAAATTCTTTCACCTCGTCGTCGACCTTACGTGCCGTTCGAGGTTGCAGCAGTTCGGCCTTCCGTTTCAGGTATTCCGCTCCGCTGGTGGCTTTCGTTGTGGAACGCGCGGGCCGTTTAGGCGCCGCGAAGACCTTGATGCCCCATTCGTCGGCTTGGGCGACCCGCTCGAAAGCCTGCTGCAACGCTTTCTTGCGTTCTTTAATGTGCTGGTCGAGCGAGTCTTCAGTAAGAAACACCGTCCCGAAGCGAGCGGGCAGCGCGGTTATCCGGCGGGAGATTTCTGCGACGGCCCGCTGATGCCGGAGGCCCGCCGTGGCCAGCCACTCCAAGTCTTGCATGCGATCGGGCAGTCGGTGGGCGAATTCGTCTTCGGCAACCCGGCTCAGCCAGCAGAGAAATTGGTCGCAACGCACAGCTTCGATCGGCGCGGAACCATCAATGCCTTCAGCAGCAATTTTCGGCGCTACGTTTTCCGGCAATCGCGAAATAGCGTAAAGATACTGGACGTGCTCCAGTGGGGAGGCTTTCTTCGCGGATCGTCCGGCATGGCTCTTCACAGCCCAAACAACTCCCGCAGTCTCTTGGTTTGCGCACGGCTGACAGGAATTTCCGTCTGCTTCCGGTCTTCCATGCGAATCTGATAGGAACTCTTGAACCAGGGCACTACTTCTTTGATGCGGTTGATGTTCACCAGATAGGAGCGATGGGCGCGCCAGAATGTATTGGAATCGAGCGAATCGAGAAGCTCTTCCAGGGTGCGACAGTTCGACTGGCCTTCCATATGCGTGGCGACGACGGTGATGATGCCGTCTTCGATCGACGCGTAGCAGATGTCTTTCTGATCGACCAAAAAGAGGCGTCCCGCCGCCTTCAGCAGCACCTTGGCTGCCGGTGGACGTTGCTGCTGCTCCAGCATTTTGACGATGGTGCCGATCTGATCGCTCGGCGAACCGGCGCCCTCAAGTTTGAGGCGGACTTTGTCGATGGCCTGCGAGACCCGCTTGCGGTCGAAGGGCTTGAGCAAGTAATCGATTGCGTTGACCTCGAAGGCTTTGACGGCATATTGATCGTAGGCAGTAGCGAAGACGATTTGCGGTAGCGGCAGCTTGCGGTCCAGCAGTTTCTTGATGACGCCAAACCCATCGAGCCCAGGCATCTGAACGTCGAGAAAAACGAGGTCGGGCGAGAACTCCTTCACCAGGTTGACCGCCTCCACTCCGTTCTTGCCTTGTGCCACGACGTCGATATCGAGATCGCGTAGCAGATAGGCAAGCTCGTCGCGCGCGAGTTGCTCGTCATCCACGATGACTGCCGACAGTGCCATCCAAGCTCCTGAAACCAGAATACCGCAACGAACAACTATACCGGGGGAGTGGGCCGCCACCAATATATTCGCAGCTAGCCCAGAAGTCCCTTGCGGACCGCGTGGATGTAGTCCACAGGGGCGGGAACCGCGCCGGTGCGGCGGATCTCCAGCGAAATCTGACCGCGGTGATGGGCGGCGTGCAGGATCAACTGGTTCAGAATGTCCAGAATGTTGCTGGTAAAAGCATCTCCTTTGGAATTGGTATAGCTGCAAGTCTTCGCCAGATCCGTCTCCGACAATTTGCCCAGATAGACCCGCCAGACGCTGTCGAGTTCCAACAGTTGCTGTTCGCATCTGACGAGCGCCGTGTCGGGCCATACCACTGTGCGCTGCTGGTTGCCTTGCAGACGGTCAAACCACAGCCACTGCGCAGCAATGATGTGCGTAAGAAGTTTTGTCGCCTGCTCAGGCGGCGCGGAAAGAGTGGAAAGTACGCGCAACTCCTCGCGGTTTGCCCAGGAGTCGTACTGAAACTGTTGTCGTAGCAACTCTAGAACAGTCATGACCTTTTGATTGACCGGTGGGCAGTTCGGATTCGGAGTCTCTGCGGCTGAGACTCAATACAGGTTGTCGTACACTATTGCAAACATGGTAGTCATTTATGGCATTCACGCAGTCAGCGAGGCACTGAAGTCGGGCGGCCGCAGCTTCGACTATGTCGGCATCGTGCGCGAGCGCCACGACCAGCGGGTGCAGCGGATCATCGACGATTGTCGCGCCAGCGGCGTGCAGGTACGCTTTTTAAAGCGCGAAGAACTCGACCGCGCCGCCAACACCAATACCCATCAGGGTGTCATCGCGGTTACCAGCAGCAAGCAATATGCCGACGTCGACGCGCTGCTGGAACAGCGCCATGGCGGGCACACCTTTCTGGTGGTGCTCGATGGCGTGGAGGATCCCCACAATTTGGGAGCGCTCATCCGTACCGCTGATGGAGCGGGCGCCGATGGCGTCATCATTCCCGAGCGCCGGGCGGCCGGGCTGACCGGAACGGCCGTGAAAGCCTCGGCTGGAGCGTCGGAGCATTTGCCGATTGCGCGCGTCACCAACATCTCTCGCACGCTGGATGAGCTGAAGGAGCGCAACGTCTGGACTGTGGGCCTGGACGAACGCGGCACCCAGAGTTACGACGAGATTGACTACAACATGGACTGCGCTATCGTGCTCGGCGCCGAAGGCAAGGGCCTGCATGACCTGGTGCGCCGTCGCTGCGACTTCCTGGTCTCTATCCCAATGCTTGGACATGTGCCGTCACTCAATGTTTCCGTTGCGGGAGCTGTGGTGATGTACGAATTAGCGAGACAGCGTCGACTAAGCAAGGCGCCAAAGAAAGCCAAGCCGTCGAAATGAAGCATTGGTTCTTCTTACTTATAGTTCTTGTTCTCGCAACATCCGCCGGTGCGATTGATCGTTCAGCCTTCACGATTACCCGCTATCAATTGGAGGTTCAGGTCGACCGTAACTCGCACGTGATGGTCGTGACGGGTAAGGTGACGGTGCGCAACGACTCGAATACTCCACAAAAAGTCGCAGCGTTGCAGGTGTCGTCCTCGCTGGACTGGAACAGCATCACTCTGAACGACAAGCCGGTGCAGTGGCTCAGCGACGAATACACCACTGACATTGACCATACGGGCGCGGTTACGGAAGCGATCGTGACCTTGCCGGCGGAGGTTGCGCACGGCGCGTCAGTGACGCTGGACGTGCAGTATGGGGGAACGCTCACGCAGGACTCCAGGCGCCTCATGCGAATGGGCGCCCCCGAGGATGTCGGTGCTAGGAATGACTGGGACCAGATCAGCGATGCGTTCACCGCCGTTCGCGGCCTGGGATATGTCGTGTGGTATCCAGTGGCCATCGATGCCGTGAGCATGAGCGATGGCAACGCCGTCTTCGACGCGATCGCAGCCTGGAAGTATCGTCATCAGCACAGCGAGTTCGGCGCGCGGGTGGTTGTCGCCGGAGCAGCCACCGAGGGTCTCTGCGTAGCCTTGAATAGCGCGGTTTCCAGTTGTGGCGAGTCGCGCGATCTGCCGGATTCGGAAAGCGGCGGCAAGCTGAAAGAGTTTAGCAACACGCTTACCTTACCCGGACTGGGAGAAACCGTCCCCGCTTTCGCGATTGCCAACTACCAATCCCTTGACCGCCCCACGATCTCATTTCTTCATCTTCCCGAAGACACCTCGATTGCCCGCGATTATGCGCTCGCCGCTGAGGCCAACGACCCGCTGCTGCATGACTGGCTGGGAGAGCCTGGTCAGCCGGCGCGCGTGATTGAATTGGCTGATCCGAACGCGAATCCCTATCAGAGCGGAGCGATTCTGTTCACACCGTTGCGGCAGGCACAGACTGCGACCTTGCAGCTTCTGCTGATGCCGACGCAGGTGGCGGCACGCTTTCATTCGCCTCACCTGTGGATCGAAGAGGGAATGGAACGTTTCTTGCAGTGCGTGTCGGTGGACAACCGCTCCGGACGCAAGGCGGCGCTCGCGTTTCTCGATGAATATCGCGAGCCGCTGGTGACGGCTGAAGAAGCGGCGCACCCGACGCACGGTGCGGCATCGAAGGCGGTCGCGGAAGCAGGATCGGCGGACAACACTCTGCTCAACACCAATGACGAGGTCTATCTCCGTGGCAAGAGCGGCTTTGTCCTGTGGATGTTGCGCGATATGCTCGGCGATGCCTCCATGCAGGCGGCGCTGGCGAAATATCACCCCGGCGCTGACAAGGATCCAAGTTATCTGCAGAAGCTACTGCAAACCACCTCCAAGCGAGACCTGGAGTGGTTCTTCGATGATTGGGTTTATCGCGATCGCGGGCTGCCAGATTTCCACGTGGCATCTGCCTATGTTCGCCCGTTACTCAGCGAAACCGTCAAAAGCTTTCTGTTGACTGTGACCATCGAAAACCGCAGCCATGCCGGAGCTGAGGTTCCAGTCCTAGTACAAACACCGTCAGGTGAGAAGGTTATTCGCGTGTTGGCGAAGGCGGACGGGAAAGAGTCCGGTCGCGTCGAGGTGCCGGTCGCGCCCGATAAGATCACGGTGAACGACGGAAGCATTCCCGAGGCGAATACGGGCAACAATGTTTACGACGTGCCACCGCCATCTCAATAGCGCAGGATTAAGATGGACCGGACTTGCGCGTCTTGTCTGGGAGGAATACAACCGTCTATTGCCGTACACGAGAGGCTAGCTTGAGCTATATCCAATTTCTGGGCGCGGCAGGGGTCGTCACCGGATCGAAACATCTCATCCACATTGATAATAATGGCGCTCGGGGCTTGCAGGTCTTGGTAGACTGCGGTCTTTTCCAGGGGCAGAAGGAATGGCGCGAGCGCAACTGGCAAGACCTGCCTTCGCCCGCTAGTACCATCGATGCGGTCATCCTGACGCACGCACACCTGGATCATTCCGGATGGATTCCGCGGCTGGTGAAAGAAGGGTTCCACGGCCCGATCTATGCCACGCCACCTACGATCGATTTGTGCAGCATCCTGCTGCCCGACTCGGGACACCTGCAGGAAGAAGACGCCGAGTTCTACAACAAGACTCATGCGTCGAAACACCATCCAGCGTTGCCCCTGTACACGTTGGAAGAAGCACAGCAGTGCATGACGCTGTTCCGTCCGGTCAACTTCGGCGAAGTGAAAACGCTGCAGGGTGGCCTGTCGTTCCGTTTCGTACGCGCGGCGCACATCTTGGGATCGGCAATGGTTGAGGTCACGCTGTCGGCGAATGGCAAGGGAGAGAAGCTGCTCTTTACCGGCGATATTGGACGTGTGCGCAATAGTGAGATCGCGCCCGGAAAGGTCATCCACTCTGGTCCGACCGAGGGCGAGGAATGCGATCTGCTAATCATGGAGAGCACGTACGGAAATCGCGAACATCCTCACGCTGATCCCCGGCCGCAGATGGCGGCGTTGATTCGTACCGCATTACAGCGCGGAGGCTGTGTCGTAGTTCCATCATTCGCCGTGGAGCGCACGCAAAAATTTCTGTTCTTGTTGAAGGAGTTGATGGAGTCGCGCGAGATTCCGCGCGTACCAGTACATGTCGACAGCCCGATGGCGATCAAGGCGGTGCAGATCTTCCTGAAATACACGGAAGAGTTCACACCTCAAACGAAATCCCTAATTGAGGAGTTCGGCTCGCCTCTGAAGTGGCCCGGCTTTCACTTTGACATCACACAGCAAGAGTCGAAGAAGATTAACGAGTTGATCGAGCCGAGCATTATCGTTTCATCCAGCGGTATGGTGACTGGGGGGCGCGTGCTGCATCACCTCATGCAGCGTTTACCCAGCCCGAAGAACCTCGTGCTCTTCATCGGATTTCAGGCGCCCGGGACGCGCGGCTTCACTATCAAGAATGGCGCACCTACGGTGAAGATGTTCGGGCAGGAAGTGCCGATTCGAGCGCAGATAGCGTCGTTGGAGCAGTTCAGCGATCACGCCGATACGCCCGAGTTGCTGGAGTGGCTGCGCACATTCAAACACGCACCGAAAGAGACATTCCTGGTGCACGGCGAACCGGCATCGGCAACGCAGCTACGTGACGCTATCACCGAGTCACTGAGATGGAATGTGCAAGTGGCCACCTACAAACAAAAAGTAGCCGTGGAGTGAACTCCTGATCGAGGGCCCTTAGGCGCTTCATGAAAATGCAGGCTCTTCAAATTGACATGGCCAACAGCCATAGTGGATAGCCTGCATGTCTCCTCGCACAATTCGTCTTAGTGAGGATTTCCTATGCCAACATTTGAACTAATCGAATACGTAGATGCCGTGCCCGAAGTGCGGGCCGTGTATGACGACATCATGGCCACGCGCAAGACTGATTGGATTAATAATTTTTGGAAGGCGCTGGCGAACGATCCTGTGTTGTTAAAGCGCACCTGGGAAGACATCAAGCAAATCATGGCGCCCGGCGCGCTCGATCCCCTGACGAAGGAAATGGTCTACGTCGCCGTCAGCGTCACGAACGGCTGTCAGTATTGCATTGCATCGCACACGGCCGCGGCGCGGAACAAGGGAATGACGCCGGAGATGTTTCATGAATTAATGTCGGTCGTCGGCATGGCCAACGCGAGCAATCGGCTGGCGAATGGATACCGGATCGAAGTGGATGAGCAGTTCAAATAGGCCGCGGTTGCGTGGGAACGGTGTTGCTCCCGCGGCACCTTCGCGAGCGTCACCGAGCGATCTATGTAGTAACGCGTTGATTCACCGTCCTGCGACCAGAGAAGCAAGTCACTGCGCGGGCGCCGGACTCGGCTGCTGCGCCGGAGTGCCAAAATTCACCTTTGGAGCCTGACGAGCACCTTCGTCGGTCTTAAAGTAAGCGTCGTTGCGGGTGAATCCCGAAAAGCTTGCAACGATGTTGTTGGGGAACAGCGCGATATAAGTGTTGTAGTCCTGAACCGTCTCGTTGTATCGCCGGCGTTCAATCGCAATTCGGTTTTCGGTTCCAGCCAGTTCATCCTGCAGACGCAAAAAGTTCTCGTTCGACTTCAACTGAGGATAATTTTCGACAACCACCAGCAAACGACTCAGCGCGGAATCCAGCTGACCGTTGGCGGCGATTTTTTCCTGTGGCGTCTTTGCGCCCATCATGGCGGCTCGGGCGGCGGCGATATCGCCGAAGACTTTTTCTTCGTGTGCGGCGAAACCTTTTACCGTCTCCACCAGGTTCGGGATCAGGTCGGACCTCCGTTGCAGGACCACGTCCACTTGCGCCCAGGCTGCATTGACGGCTTCGCGCTTGCGAACCATTTCGTTGCGGTGTCCTACAAATGTGCTGCCCACCCAGAACAGCAGCAGCACGATGACGACTAAAACGATCAGTCCTTTTTTCATCGAAATCCTTCTCCGGCGTAGTCTTATTCGTAGGTCGAACCCGAATATGTCCTAACCTAGTCTTTGCAAATTTCGCTTGGGCGCCCGCACGTCCAGTTCGTGAGCCACTTTCTGGATTGCCCCCATATACGCATGGTATAACTCACGTACCTCTTCCGAGTGTCGACCATCAGTACGTAACTCCAGCACCGCCTGCAACGAACTCACGTCGGCTCCAAATACTTCGCTGGTCTGTTGCAATACCCGCGCCTTCTCATGGGAAGGGTCTTTCCCCACGGCAATCAACGCGTGGCGGAACAGTGTCATAACGCTGGTAACTGACTTGGCCAGCACGGCTCGCAGCTCGTCATCGCTATCGGAGCCCAACAGGAAATGATGGCGCAGGCGCAGCAGAGTAGTCCGAAGCTCGTGCTCCACCTCGATGCGATGTAAGTTCATGGGTACATCGATGCCCGCAACAACATCGTCTCCGAATAAGGTCTTGTGCGAGCGCTTGATATCAATTAGCTCAATTGCGAAGACGTCGGCGGACTCACGCAGCTCTTCGAGCGTCATCACCAAGGGCGGCCTCAACTTCTCGTCGCGACTCCACCACCGAAGCACTTCAGAAAGTGACGCGAACGAACCCGCCGGCAGGTCCCGCAACACTATCAACAAGTTGACATCCGAGAATTGCTCGTGAAAGTCCTCACGCGCTGCGGAGCCGTACACCACAACGGATAATAGGTTGTCGCCGCAAGCCGCTTGCAGCCGGGAGACGATCTCCTGCAGTTTTCCTTCCGGTTTCTTCATTGCCAACAACTCCCATGGCGGCCTACCAACTGCCGCCGGCTCCGCCGCCTCCACTCATCCCACCACCGAAGCCGCCAAAGCCCCCGAATCCGCCACCGCCGCCCGAATAGCCACCCGAGCTTCCACCGAAGCCTCCGCCCCAGCTGCCGCCCCGGCCTCCCAGAGCACTGCCGAGCAGGAACCAGGGCAACGCGGACCCGCCGCCGCCACCGCCTGATCGTGGGCCGCTGCCTCCCCGACGTATCGCACGGAAGATAGCGCCAATGATGAAGAAAATGACAACGACAACCAGCAGGGGCAGCCAGGATGGCATCTCTGCCGCCGGAGCCCTCGCCTGATAGGCGGGCACGCCGTTCAGCTGAACTCCCTTATCTGCAGCGATGAACTGCGCGAGACGGGTCACGCCGAGCAGGATCGCGCCACTGTAATCCTGCTGCCGTAAGGCGGGCACCATCGCGCGGCCAACATCGCCCGCGCGTGCATCGTTGATCACCGGCTCCAGGCCGTATCCAACCTCGATCCTGTACTGGCGCTCCTTGGGGGCAACCAACAGCAAGACCCCGCGGTTATCCTGCCTCGAGCCCACACCGAGATGCTTATAAAGATCGGCGGCATAATCCTCTTTGGTCTGGCCGTCGAGTGACTCGACGGTCACTACCGCAATCTGAGCGCCTGTCTTTTGCTGGACTTCCGCACAAAGCGTCTCCAAGCGTGACTTAGTCTCTGGAGTAATGACGTGAGCCAAGTCGGTTACATAACCCTGGGCGCGGATGTCCGCAATTTTTTCCGCGCACGCGAAAGTGCAAGACGCGACTAATACTGCCGACAGAAGAACGAATTTGAGACGTGTCAGCATGAGTCGTCAGCAGAGTTTTACTCGGAACTAGTACCGTAGAGAATGCATAACCCAGTGTCAAGGAAACGGGCCAGGGCTTAAAGGTTGGCAAACGATGGCCGGAACTGCGAGGTCCATTTCGCAGGTATCAATCGATTAAAGCTGAACCCAAACCAATCCATCGCCCGCCGTTTACGGAAGCTCGGCTTGCCGCCGCAGATCACGAATGCCTCGCCTTACGCTCAATCAATCTTCGTCGCCTTTGCCATAATGCGTTCATAGCTCCGCCATGGGGTAAGCCGCTGAAACCAGACCTGCGCCTTGGCATCTTTCCCAATCAGGTAGCGCAGCCTGGGATTAGAATCCTTTGCTACACGCACAATCAGATCGGCAATCTCTTGCGCATCACCGCGCTTCGACGCTCGTGACTTGATGAAATCGACGAAGCGCCGGCTGCGCTCCCGGTTCGGGGAATTCGGGTCGAGCGCCTGTTGGCTGATCGTGACGTTTCGATCCCAAATATCCGTGTCGTAAGCCCCAGGTTCGATCAGCACCACCCGAATTCCCAGCGAGTGAACCTCCATGCGCAACGATTCACTCCACCCTTCGAGAGCAAATTTCGAGGCAACATAGCTGCTGACCATGGGCACAGCCAGCCGGCCGCTGACCGAACTCACTTGGATGATGTGCCCTGAGCGCTGCTTGCGCATGAGGGGCAGCACAGCCTTGGTCATCGCCACCGCACCGAAGAAATTTGTCTCCATCTGGTGACGCAGTTCTGCCAGCTGGGTGTCCTCGACGAATCCGGCGCTGCTGAAGCCGGCATTGTTCACCAGCACATCAACGCGCTCGTGGTCGCGAATGATGCCGTCGACCACGCCGCCGATCGCGTCGAAGTTCGTAACGTCGACCTGCCGCATATCGATCTGCCCGCGCACGCCGGCCTTCTGTGCCGCTTCTTCCAGCCGTCCTCTGCGGCCCATATCTCGCATGGTAGCCGCCACGCGAAAGCCAGTGCGAGCCAGTTCAATCGTCGTCAGCAGGCCAATGCCGCTGGAACTTCCGGTCACAACCGCGATTTTTGCGTCCGCCATGGTCTCCCGCCAAATCCCGCATATTGCAGAACAACGGGCAAACAGGCCCGTTCGCGTCCCAATAATTGCCCAGCCGCTGCCGAATGCGCGATCATTAAGAGTTTACTTATACCTTACGGAGCGGACTGATACTCATGTCTAAAGAAGAGAAGAGCACGACCGGTGCGGGAGAAATCGCGCCAGCCAAAGGAAAGCTGGGGATCATGATCCCCGGAATGGGTGCCGTCGCCACAACCTTCGTGGCCGGCGTGGAAGCGGTACGCAAAGGGATCTCGAGCCCCATCGGATCGCTGACCCAGATGGGCACCATCCGCCTCGGCAAACGCACCGAAGGCCGCTCGCCGAAGATCAAAGACTTCGTTCCACTCGCCGGGCTCAACGACCTGGTTTTTACGGGTTGGGACATCTTCGAGGACGACATGTACGCGGCCGCGGGTAAGGCCGGCGTGCTCGACCGCTCGCTGCTGGAGCAGGTGAAGCCGTTCCTCTCCACTATCAAGCCGCGCAAGGCCGTCTTTGACAAGAACTACGTCAAGAAGCTCGACGGTCCCAATGTCAAAAACGGCAAGAACAAGATGGAGCTGGCCGAGCAGGTGCGCGACGACATTCGCGACTTCAAGCAGACCAGCGGCGCCGATCGCCTGGTCATGATCTGGTGCGGCTCGACCGAAACCTTTATCGAACATGGTCCCGCGCATAAAACCATCGAGTCGCTCGAGAAAGCCATGCACGCCAATGACGAGAGCATTGCTCCGTCGATGATCTACGCCTACGCCGCTCTGAAAGAAGGCGTGCCCTTCGCCAATGGCGCGCCGAACCTTACGGTCGACATTCCTGCGATGCACGCACTGTCGAAGCAGATGGAAGCGCCGATTTGCGGTAAGGATTACAAGACGGGGCAGACGCTGATCAAGACGATTCTCGCGCCCGGCTTCAAGGCCCGTATGATCGGATTGAACGGCTGGTTCTCCACCAACATCCTCGGCAATCGCGACGGCGAAGTGCTGGAAGATCCGGGCTCCTTCAAGACGAAAGAAGAATCGAAGCTGTCGGTGCTGGAGCACATCCTTCAGCCGGAGCTGTATCCGGAACTCTACGGCAACATCTTCCACAAGGTGCGCATCAACTATTACCCGCCGCGCGGCGACAACAAAGAAGGCTGGGACAACATCGACATCTTCGGATGGCTCGGGTATCCGATGCAGATCAAGGTCGATTTCCTCTGCCGCGATTCGATCCTGGCCGCTCCGCTGGTTCTCGATCTCGTGCTGCTGCTCGACCTCGCAAAGCGCTCGCCGGCGTTGCGCGGTATCGGCATCCAGGAGTGGCTCAGCTTCTACTTCAAGTCGCCGATGACGGCCGAAGGCTTATATCCCGAGCACGACCTGTTCATCCAGTCGATGAAGCTGAAGAACACCATGCGCCACCTGATGGGCGAAGCCATGATCACGCACCTCGGGCTGGAGTATTACGATTAAGTTAGTGGGTAGTGGTTAGTTAAGAAGCAGACGTACAAGTCAGAACAAGTGGGTGCCCCATTCAAGCCGCTTTTGCTTGAGTGGGGCTTTTCGTTTGCGGCGGTTTGATCTTTGAATCCTGATCAGAATAAGGGTGCCCCGTTCTAGCCCTCTTTTGGCTCGGGCGTATGTTTTTACTTCTCCTGGCGTAGACGAGATCGTACTCAGTCGTCTATGTTTTTCCGTTATCAGTCGATCTCTCCGACAACTGCCTGACTCTTCCATCTCGTATCTCGGAGAAGGTCAGATGGCGGATCAACATCCCACCTGTCGGTGAAGGCATCTCGTTCGCCGACCTTCTGACTGCTGCTGTAAACTTCCCATTCGCGAACCCAGAAATCTAGTTGCCGATATTGCGGATTGCCGGCGTCTTTGCAGGGCTACCTTCGGCCGCCGGAGTGAAGGGAGCTGCCGTTAACCGCGGCGTAAAGACCGTTGTCGGCGGAAGCCGACTTTGATCCTGACGAAGATTGCTTTGACGCTGGCGTGAGGCCAGCACTACCCATTTCGAAGATACCCTCAATGCAAATCGGCTTTAGCCGCTGACACTTTCAGTGGCTAAAGCCGAAGATCTTCTGACGCTCATCTCTGGACCGCTGAAGTAGTGCCCCACTGGTGGCGGCGCCACTACCCGGATCGCTAGGGCAAGGTCCTTACGCCTTCAGGTCGCGGCGGATCAGGACTGAGTCGAGGAAGAAGCCCAGGCCGACGGCGAACGGAATAATACCGAAAGCGGCAGCCACGTGAGCATCCGGCTCAACGCGTCCGATCAGGCTGAAGGTGATGAAGTAGCCGAGCGCGCCGAAGACCAGCAGAATACCCCAACGGCGCGAGTGCGCGGCTTGGGTTAGCTCTGGCTCCATGGGCACACTGACCCCGCGGGCAATGGCCGCCAGTCGTTCTTCGGTGCGCAAGCGGCGCACCCGGTAAAAAGCGTAGATACACGCCAGGGGTATGGCGAAGACCATCACAACAGCTGCAAAGCCTACAAAGTTTCCGTCCATCGCTCCACTCCTTCCGCGGCCGCCGGCCGCCTCGTTGACAGTGGAAGATACGGAGGGTGGAGGGAGAAAGTTCCGGGGGAAATGTGGCGCGGGTTGGGGCCGGCTCGTCGTAACCGCTTCTGCGGCACAATGAAAAACTCGAGGAGCCGAGATGTCGGGTAGAGCTGGCCTTCAGGCCAGCGTATAGGCAGCCTTTGTGGTTCAGAGTCGGCTTCAGCCGACGGCACGTCTTTCTGCTGGGCGACGACAGCAGGTCCCTCCACTCCAGCGGGCAAAAGAAGCCCGCCTGCGGTTTGGATGACAACCCAGAAAAGGGAAGAAAGACTACCTTAAGGGATGTCTTACAACACGACTAGTCCTGCCCAGACACAAAGCGGCAACTGACCACCGGCCACCGAAGACTGACAACCGACAGCTGACAACTGACAACTACCGCACTGGCTACTTTCCCTTAGCCAGCGCTTCTGCCTTCTTGATGGCAGCCTCGTGCTTGTCATACGCGATCAGTGCCATGCGTGCGCCATCGCGCGCGCCGCTGGTACTCATCTTGCGCTCGGCTTCGGCGAAGACTTCTTCCGCGTCTTCGTGCGCACTGTAAGCTTCGTCGTCCGCATCGGCGACAGCCTTGGCTGCGGCCGCAATGCTGGGATCGGCCTTCACGGCTGTGGCGCCCTTCGAAGTCTTGGTGCCTTTGCGCGGCCGCTTCGACCCGTTGCTTTCACCGACCAGATCGTTATAGGCAAGCTTGTATTCATCCGGCCACTTCAGCTTCACCTGGATTTCCAGTTCATCGAGCGCGGCCCGCGCCTGATCGGCCGCCTCGCGCACGCGCTTTTTTTCCGTGAGCCACTTCCACACGCCCCATTCCATGCCTTCTGTCATGATGGCCCGGGCTTCTTCCACAGCAGGGAGCTTTTTCATCGCAAACCTCGAACTTCTTTTGGCAATTCGCAGAACCCTTCATCGTAGAGTCGCGAGCCGCGAGAACCCTGTGAGGTGTAACCACTGCGAACCGAGTATGTTCCCGATTCGGGAATGTCAAGGACACCTCGAAAAATAGGTTTACACCTGGTTCGACTCGGGAGCAGCCTAAGAAAGCAACCAATTCCGGAGGATGCAATGCGAGCTTTTTCACTTTGTGCTGTGCTGACGCTGGCGTTTGTGATATCGGCGGCTGCGCAGCAGTCCGCTCCCGCCGCAGCGGGCGCAGGGCAGAGCTATACCCTCACCGTGGTCGTCGAAGGCGTAAACAGCCAAGGCGGCAACGTCGGCATGCTGGTCTTTAACTCTGCCAAGGGATGGGCCGAGGACCGCAGCGCCGCGCTGAAGGACATCACGGTGCCGGCACATGAGGGAACAGTCACCATCATCGTGCCCGATCTTCCGGCCGGAACCTATGCGCTGTCCCTGGTCCACGATGTGAACAAGAATCACAAGCTTGACCGAAATTTTATTGGCGAGCCCAAGGAGCAGTGGGGTTTGTCGAACAATCCGCACGCTGTCATCAAGACGCCATCGTACGGCGCGTGTACCTTCGAACTGAAAGGCAACCAGGAGATCCATATCAAGATGCAACAGTAGCCCGTCGAAAAATGCGCATACCGCGAGGTCAGGGGCCTGCCGCTTGACTTGCCGCCGCCAACTGAGTTATCAACGAAGCATCTTCAGGGTGAAGGAGTTCACCCCTAACCGCTGTCTCACCAAGTCCGGGACAGATGATGACTCCTGACAAGGAACGCTTGTCGCGGAGTCATGTCCCCGGCGAGTCTTTCTAAAACGTGGTAGCGCAGTATTGTGTTTGTCGTCGGCGATGCAGTCGGCGTAGCCGTTGCGGCTAACGTCGTGCTCCGATGCAGGCAGTGCTGAATTGCTGGATTGGAAGGAAGCTCGGTTTTGCTGAAATATTTCCTGATTGCGCTTGGCGGGGCCGCCGGCGCCCTGGCCCGTTACGCGCTCGGCAACTACATTGGAAGCCGCATGGGCTTCCGTTTTCCGTACGGTACGTTCGTCATCAACATCAGCGGATGCTTTGTCATCGGCGTCAGTATGGCTCTGTTTGCCCGCACCACGATGGGGGTGTACTGGCGTTACCTGGTGCCGATCGGTTTTATAGGAGCCTACACCACATTCTCTACCTTCGAATACGAGACGCTGCGCGCCGTTCAGGATGGACAGTTCGCTATCGGATTGCTCAATGTGGGTCTGAGCGTGATCACTGGATTCGCGGCCGTGTGGCTCGGCGACATCGTTGGGAAGGTGTTCGTATGAGCAGCGGGCCAGCGCTAGAGCGCCTCTTTTTTGGCCATGCTCCCGGCGCACCTGAAGGTGCGTCCCTTCAAAACCGTCAGGAGGACAGGTGCTAACCACAGGCCCAGCGAAGAAGGTCACCGTCTACGTGATGGAAGGGCAGAAGTATCACGGCATGGCGTGCTATGCGGCGGTGCTCGACTACCTATTCTTCCGCGGAATCTCCGATGCGACGGTCACGCGCGGCATTGCCGGCTTTGGTACCGACCACAAGTTGCACACCAGCCGCCTGGTCGAGCTGGCCGACGAGATGCCGATGAAGATTGAGTTTCTCGAGTCACCCGAGCGTGTCGAGGAAGTCCTGCCCAAGCTCACCGAAATTGCGGCGCATGGCCTGATTGAAGTGCAGAACACGACCGTCATCAATCCCGCGACCGACAAGAAACGCCCGCAGCCAGCACCTCAGGTTGCCAAGCTGCAGTCCACCGCCAAGATCATGCGCATCCTAATCGGCGAGCACGACCGCTGGCAGGATAAGCCGCTGCATCTGGCGCTGGTGGAGGCACTCCGCGCCAACGATATCGCGGGAGTTACGGTGTATCGCGGCATCCTGGGCTACGGCGCGAATCGCCGCATGCATAAGGACTCGACGCTGAATCTTTCGCACGACGCTCCCATTCTCCTGACCGTGGTTGAAACCGAAGAAAAGCTGCGCGCATTCTTTCCCGTGCTCGATCAGATGGTGAAGCAGGGACTGGTCGTGATGTCGGACGCCGAAGTCATCAAGTACTCGCATGCAGCGCCACCGGCGGCAAAAGAGGAGAAGCAACCGTGAAGCTCGAAGGCAAAGCCAAGATGCTGCGCATCCACTTCGGCGAAGACGACAAGTGGAAGGGACGCCCGTTGTATGAAGCCATCGTCGAGCGCTGCCGCGAACTCGACATTGCCGGCGCCACCGTGCTGCGCGGCATCGAAGGCTACGGCGCGAGCACCATCATCCGACGCCGCCACCTGCTGAGCTTCTCCGCCGACGCGCCCATCCTAGTGCAGGTGGTCGATACGGCCGAAAATATTCAGCGCCTGATTCCCGCGCTCGACGAGATGGTGTCGGAGGGCTTGATTGCGATCTCCGATGTCGAGGTGATCAAGTACGTGCACCAGCGCGGCCAGCATCCGCAGCAGTGATCCAGACATTGAAGTATGGGTGTCACAGGTCTCGCGATGTTCGAGACCCGGGGTTTTGTTGTGCTCGCCGACCCAGCGACTCGATCCCCGCGGCCTCAAACTGTATCCTGTCACCGCGCCCGAAACATACGAGCGGCAGCGTCCCTGGCTACGCTAGCTTGCGAGTCCTTCATATCCGGCCAGGCCGTCAAGGATGCTGAAGTTCCAGGTGTGAAGATCAGCTTGGCTTTGCCGTCAGGGGCATTTCCATCATCTTGGCGGCGCCGATCTCTTGCATCATCGTCATCTGGTCCCAGTTGTCCCAGCCGGCGACAATCTTCCCGTTCGCAATTTGCGCTAGCGAGATACCGGTGATGCGCACCTGTTTACCGCTAGCCGGAAGGCCGAGGTGGTCACCGCTATGCGTCATGGTCGCCGACCAGCGCGCGGCAACTTTATCTCCCGCGGCAAACGCATCCTCGATCGTGACCTGAATATCCGGGAACGCTCCCCGCAGCTTCTCCACGAACGACTGGAACTCCTGGGGGCCGCGTATTGTTACGTCCGGGCCAGCCTGTCCGATGCCGACCGCATCGGCGGCCATCAACTCATGAATGGTCGCTAGCTGTCCGCGATTCCATACTTCGTCGAACCAGCGCCGCATGATCGTGACGTTGTCCTGCGACATGTTCGTTCCTCCCGTGAGCCGCAAGTCTGACACGATTTGGTGGAGTGTCAAGAAATTTGCGTTCGACAGCGGGGCGAACGCTCCACCCTACAAAATATTTCGTGAGGTCGTGACGGTTTTGCCCGACGCTTTGCGCAACGTGAGGTAAGGATCTTTCCGAGATTTGGGGTAGACCTTGCGATTCGGGAGTTCGCCGACTCCCGGCTGGCGAATGGATTCCTGACGAAACCATGTTGAACTGACAACGCTCGCTCATGAAGATGCAAGGCCGGCGTTTCCGTACAGACTCGTCACCATACGTCTGGAATGTGAGGTCCCCGCCGTACAAACCTGCTGACGCTGTGCCGAAGCCAATCGAGGGGGAACGTATGCGGAAGAACAGCTTATCCAACCGGCTTTCCATCATGACGGTGTTTTGTGTGGCGATGGCCATCACGTCGGTCGCGCAGACCTTCACCAACCTGCACAGCTTCAACGGCACGGACGGAATGTTTCCCGGGCGGGAGTGGCTCGTCCAGGGCGTCGATGGCAACTTCTATGGCACCACCGAGAACGCGGGCGCCGACAACTACGGTCTCGTCTTCAAGATCACTCCCGACGGCACGGTCACAACCGTTCATGAGTTCGTCGGCAGCGATGGCGAATATCCCATGAGTGGCCTGGTGCAGGACGCGGCGGGCAATCTTTACGGCACAACGCGTGGGGGCGGCCCGGGTCCCGATCCTGGTGTCGTCTACAAAATCACGCCGCAGGGGACCTTCAGTGTCCTCACCGCGGGTGGTGGCGGCGTGCTCTACGCGCCGCTGCTGATCGCCAGTGACGGCAATCTCTGGGGCGTGAGCGACAATGGCGGCAGTGGTTACGGCAGCGTCTTCAGGGTCGGCACGGATGGCAGTAATCTCGCCGTCCTGTATAGCTTCTGCTCTCAGCCCAACTGCGCTGATGGCGCACACCCGATTGCCGGGCTGGTCGAGGCTCCAGATCACAACTTCTACGGCACTGCGACCTATGGAGGAACCGTTGGCGATTACGGCGTCGTCTTTCGCATCACACCCAGCGGCGCATACACCGTGCTGCATAGCTTCAACGCCTCTACCGATGGTAATAGTCCACGCGCCAAGCTGCTGTACGCCAACGACGGATATTTGTATGGCACGACGAATCTGGGCGGCGCTGGAGGCGGCGGGACCGTTTTCCGGATCAGCCCGGACGGCAGCAATTTCAGTGTAGTTCTCGCCTTTTGCAGCCACTTTTGTCCCAACGGCTCCACGCCGGAATCAGGCCTGATGGAAGGGCCGGACGGCAACTTTTACGGAACGGCCGAGGGCAGCGGAGCCTATAACCGCGGCACGATTTATCGTCTTACGCCCTCCGGCCAGATCACGAACCTTCACGATTTCTGCAACTGTGGCGACGGCAGTAATCCCCAGGCCGACCTGCTGCTGGCCGGCGACGGTTTCTTCTACGGAACCACCAACATTGGCGGAGCCGATAACGACGGCACCGTCTTCAAAATCACCGGGCCACCCTTGGCCTCGACCACAACAGCCTTGGGCACGACTCCGAATCCTTCTCACGAGGGACAGGCGGTCACCCTCACAGCGACGGTCCTGGCGCAGAATGGTCTGACACCGACAGGCACCGTGATCTTTAAGAGCGATGGCGCGCAGATTGGAGCTGCCCTTCTGTACTTCGGCACCGCCGTGCTCAACTATTCCGGCCTGTCGATGGGAACGCACAACATCGTCGCGGTCTACCAAGGGGGTGGAGGCTTTACCGGAAGCACCTCGAACACCGTGCAACAGCAGGTCGAACTTCCGCTGAGTACCACGGCCGTTACCAGCACTCCTAATCCTTCTGTCGTTGGCGACCAGGTCACGATCACCGCGATGATTGGCCCCTCCGGACCGCCGGCGCCAACCGGAACTGTCAGCTTTACCTCGAACGGCAGCGCGATCTCGGGCTGCACATCGCTCGTGCTGAACTCCGGCGAAGCCGTTTGCACCACGTCGGCATTGCCCGTTGGGACGGACGCGATTGTCGCGACGTATTCCGGCGATGAGAATTATTCCCCCAGCAGCGGCAGCGTGACCCAGATCGTCAATCCGGTTCCTTCGCCGCTGCAGTTCGTCGCTATCACTCCCTGCCGTGTGGTCGACACGCGCAATCCCAACGGTGCGTTCGGGGGCCCAGCGATTGCCGGCAATAGCGCGCGCTCGTTCCCGCTGTCGGAAGGCGACAACCCGTGCAGTATTCCCGCCAACGCCGCCGCGTATTCGCTGAACGTCACGGTAGTTCCGCAGGGCCGGCTTGGTTATCTCACCATTTGGCCGACCGGCGAAGGCCAGCCAACGGCATCGACGCTAAACTCGCCCGACGGCCGGGTGAAGGCGAACGCCGTCATCATTCCTGCGGGCACGCCGAGTGGGTCGGTTAGCGTCTATGTCACCAACACCACCAACGTCGTTTTGGACCTGAACGGCTATTTCATCCCGGCAAACGGTTCGACGCTCCAGTTCTATCCGCTGACGCCCTGTCGCATCGCCGACACGCGCGGTCCCAACGGCTCGCTGGGTGGACCTTCGCTGATCGGCGGACAGGAGCGCGACTTCCCCGTATTGAGCAGCGACTGCGGTTTGCCCAACACCGCCGCCGCGTACTCGCTCAACTTCACGGTCGTGCCCAAGAACAACGGCGTTGTGCGCTATCTGACTGTGTGGCCGCAGGGACTCGCACGTCCCACGGTTTCCACCCTGAACGACCCTACGGGAACCAACGTGGCGAACGCGGCCATCGTTCCGGCGGGCACCAGCGGAGGCGTGGCGACCTACGTTACCGACACCACCGATCTCCTCATCGACGTGAACGGCTACTTCGCCGCGCCGGGCACGGGCGGATTGTCGTTCTATGCGCTTACCCCTTGCCGCGTGATCGACACGCGCCAGAACGGTCAACCGTTCCAGGGGGAGCTGACAATCCAGGTACAGGACAGTCCATGTGGGCCGCCAGCGACCGCGGAAGCCTACGTCTTCAATGCGACCGTCGTCCCGCCTGGACATCTCGGGTATCTGACACTGTGGCCCGATCCGCTGCAGCAGCCCACGGTCTCAACCCTGAACGCCGCCGACGGCGCCATCACCTCGAATATGGCAATCGTGCCCAATGGCAACGGCAAGACGGATGCCTACGCGTCGAATCCAACGCAGTTGATCATGGATATCTCGGGATACTTCGCCCCGTAGTGGAGGTGTTTGTCGGGTAGAGCGGACCTTCAGGTTCGCGTCCACGCGCTCGTTTACGATTCAGAGTCGGCTTCAGCCGACTGCTAACTCGATGTCCGGCGGCTTTGAAGGGGCACGGCCTCAGTCGTGCCCTGACACACCCCTCACGTCGCCGATGCCGCCCCCCTTTATGGGATACTTCTGAAACGCGTGCTCGCGGACGAAAACACATTCAAGGACTATCCATAGAAATTGCCTCCCGCCAACGCCTCCACGTTTAACCGCCCTGCAGCTCGAACTTCCGCGATCGCGAAAAAATCCGCCCGCCTGACGCTCTGGCCGCTGATTGTCGCGACCTTCTTTATGGTCTCCGGCGGCACCTATGGCACCGAGGACATCGTGCGCGGCGCCGGCTACCGTGGCGCGATCTTCATCCTGCTGCTCACGCCGATTCTGTGGAGTCTGCCGACGGCCTTCATGATCGGCGAGTTGGCCAGCGCGCTGCCGGAAGAGGGCGGCTACTACGCCTGGGTGCGGCACGCCCTGGGCAACTTCTGGGGATTTCAGGAAGCCTGGCTTTCGCTGCTGGCCAGCGTCTTCGACATGGCGATCTATCCCACGCTCTTCGTGCTTTATCTTGATCGCCTGTTTCCCTGGTTCAGCCTCAATCATCGCGGCATCTTGGTTGGCGTACTGGTAGTGGCGACCTGCGCGGCGCTGAACATCGCCGGAATCAAAGTCGTCGCAACCACTTCGCTGTGGCTGTTTGTTCTGCTCTCCGCGCCCTTCGCCATCATCGTCGTGCTGGCGCCTTTTAAGTACGGAGCCTTGGCACACATCGCGGCATCGCCGTCCACTGTTCAGGTGGATCTCATTGGCGGATTGCTGGTGGCGATGTGGAACTACATGGGATGGGACAACGCTTCAACGATCGCCGCCGAAGTGGATCGGCCGCAGCGAACCTATCCTCGCGCGATTCTGGCGAGCGTACTGCTGGTCGCCGTCAGCTACGTTCTTCCGGTAGCGGCAATGTGGCTGACCCGTCTAAGTCCTACAGCGTGGGAGACCGGCTCATGGGCCGACATTGCCGGCATGTTGGGCGGGCCGCTGCTGCGCACCGGGCTGGTGCTCGGCGGCATGATGAGCGCCTTCGGGATGTTCAACGCGCTGGTGATGAGCTACTCGCGATTGCCTTACGCGATGGCCCAGGACGGCATGCTGCCGGCGGCCTTCGCCAAAGTGACCGGGCGCGCGCAGTCGCCGTGGGTGTCGATCCTGGTGCTGTCTGCGGGATGGGCGCTGTGTCTCGGCTTTGGCTTTGAGCGCCTGGTCACGCTCGACATTCTCATCTACGGCTTGAGCCTGCTGCTGGAGTTCGTTGCCCTCGTCGTCCTACGCATCACGCAACCTGCTCTGCCTCGGCCCTTTCGCGTGCCGGGCGGGATGTTTGGTGTGATCCTGGTGGGAGTGTTGCCGATGCTGCTGCTGGCCTTTGCGGTCACACATGCCGAACACGAGAAAATTCTCGGCATAAGCAGTTTTCTCTTCGGCACGCTGATGATTGCCGCCGGCTTCGCGGCATACGGCGTCGATGCGCTGTTTGCAAAGCGACGGCGCTGATGTTCGGCCATCGGCATGGGCTTGAAGAGACGACATCGCGGGCAACTTAGCGCGGCCGCTTATTAATTTCGAGACTGCTTCCGTGAGCGACATTTCCTGGTTAGGTATGGGTTCGGCGTAGCTGGAACCAACGACGAGCAACACCACGTCGCTCTCAAGCAGGCTGGCAAAAGAGACCTCGGTTGGCTGCTGGCTCTTCTGCTTCCGCAAGTTCGATCGATGGCCTTCGCGGTTCATCTGGCGAACAGCCTTAAGAATCAACTCCCGTCCAAGGGAGAGATTCAGCGTCACTTTGCAAAGAAAAATTGTCAGCGGAATGCCGATGGGGGCGAAGTCCGCATCCGGCCATGGGTCGCACGCCAGGCTTTCTCCGCGCAACACCGCAGCGGGGGGCGACGGCAACGGAAGCACTTTTCAAATCACCTAGTGGTTGAAGGCTGATGGATAATCGAGCCCCAGGATCTTAGGTGTCTTCGTCTTCATCCGGCTGCCGCAACAGTTCCGTCGAGGGGATGAAGTAGTACGCGCCGGTAAGGGGCTTGGTGTAGCGGGTGAGCGCGTCGCGCTTGCCTGTCTTCAGGCCGGCCATGCTCTCCAGCATCTTGTGCAGGCGGTGTTGCTCGGCGCTGAAGCCGACGAACATGGTTCCGTGATTGGTGACCGTTCCGTAAGGCATATTGCGCCGAAAGACCTTTCCAAACACATCCTGATCGGTGCTGGCGACATGAGAGTCCGAGGCTTTGTCTTCGATCTCGACGCTGTCGGCCTTCATACGTCCCATCACCGTCTGCTGATCCTCGACTGACAATGATTCCCACGCGGCCGTCTCGTGTACCCACTTTTGCAGCAGCAGAACAGTTCCGCCTGCGCCCGGCTGGCCTTCCGGAATCAGCATCACTTCCGGGGCTTCGACGAGGCTGGGGTTCTCACTGCCGTCGATAAAGCCGGTGAGATCGCGATCGTGACGATAGGGCCAGCTCGAAGTCTCTTCGGCGACGGTCGCCAGATCCTTCAGCGCGCCAATGGCCGCGTGGGCCTCATCAAAAATCACGTCGTAAGCGCTGCCTGAGAGCCAGAGAACAGCATCGTGTTGCGTGGCTGGCATAGCGAAATTCTCGATGCCAACAATGTCCTGGTTGAAGCCGTGCGTTTCCGCGGGCATGGCGTTGGGAAAGACTTTGTTCCAGAGCTCGGGCCGGAAGCCGACGACCAGGTTGATGCCGCCGATCGTGGTGCGTGGTTCGCGCAGTGCGGAGACTGCCTGCACCAGCGCAGGCGCGCTCTTCTGGTTCAAAGCGTCGAACTCAAGATAAGCGTGGGACGATGTTCCCAGGGCAAAGATCCCACTCTGCGGTGTATTCATCCGGATATGATAACGAGCCCCGAGAGCAGGAACAAACGACGCCCGGAAACGGGTGGTGGGAATTAAGACTCACCCATCCGCGCGTCGGTGGAAATTGTTAACTGGTTATCGCCCGCGAAAATCTTCCGTTGCGGTGTAACCTCCCAGATAACACCACAACCACTGGGCTGCAGTCGCGACCTGGCAGCGAACATCCCGTTTAGTGATCGTCCCTTGTTTTGCGTTGCCTCATCTCCTCGCCATGCGGCACGAGATAAGTTGCTCAAGAAGGGCAGACCTTTACATTTCATGGTGATTGAGCCCGTTTTGTCAGTGAACCCCCGGTACGGCAGCGAGTGACGATCGGAGGAACCGTGGGCCATCCAAGCCAACAAGGCTGTTTAAGAGAATATTGCCGGAGCCAGCATGTCTATTGGGCAAAAGAATGGCTCCTCAGGTAGGACTCGAACCTACAACCCTCCGGTTAACAGCCGGATGCTCTGCCATTGAGCTACTGAGGAGTGACTGGTGCGCCGAAGCGCCTCAAAATGTAACTGTATTGTAGCGGCCCCAGAGCGTCGCGTCAAAGGTTCGGCGCGATGGTACGATCGCGATCGCACTCGGTTGGCGAGGCAC
Organism: uncultured Acidobacteriaceae bacterium; assembly: GCA_963834135.1. Taxonomy (GTDB): domain Bacteria; phylum Acidobacteriota; class Terriglobia; order Terriglobales; family Acidobacteriaceae; genus Bog-257. Next base: position 611,429 of record CAWIAN010000005.1, read on the forward strand.
ATGCGCTCCTCCATCGTTTCCGCGGCCACTCCTATTTTGAGCCGCAGATCCGCATTGATTAAGGCAGCCGGCAGGAGCTTTGTTACCTCACAAGAAAAAGAGCGGAGGCGCGTGACCTCCGCTCGTCAGCATGTAACTCAGTGCCTGTAACAGGCGCGTTACCGGGCGGAGGCAGCCTTGGCCTTCGCGACTTTGCCGAGCGTCTTGCCCGCGGCACTTCCGGTTACGCCGCGAATCGTCCACATATCGCTGGCCAGCTTGGAGTCGGTGATGTAGGCATAGGGCATCCAGAAATATCCTTTCAAGCCCCACGACGTGCCCCAGGAGTTGCGCACCAGCACAGACTTCATCTTGTCGTCATATCCGACGCATAGCACAGCGTGTCCGCCCTCGACTTGTTCCTTCTTCAGGTTGGGCATTTTCAAGATGCCGGTCTTCGCTACTTCAGGGCCCTCGAAGGCTGTGTAAACAGTGAACCCGAAGACGAAGGGATAGCCATCAGCCAGACAACTCTTCATCAGGGTGAGCAAGGCGGCTGAAGTACGCGCGCTGATACGGTGATACGAAATCACCAGATGCTGCAAGGCGTCGGTGTAGGCCTTGGCGTCGGGTTTCTCGGTGACTACGGACAGGTTCTGGCTGTACGGCCAATCCGACTCGGGAGGCACGCCCTGTTTCGCGACGGACTTGATGCCATCGCGGATCTGCGCGCCGGCGTCCTGCCCGGTGGTGTGCTCCATGGCGCGCTCGTTGTAATAGATAAACAGGCGCGAGGGCATGAAGTCCTGCAGCATTTGTTTCTTCTGCGTGAACTCAAAGGCGCCGGCGATGGAGTTGCCAGTGCAACTGCCGACCTGTCCCTGGTCATACACTGGGGGACAACCGGGCCGGAGGTCCGCCGATTTCGGCAGAGGTTTGGCCATGAGCACAGGAGAAGCGGTGAACAGCAGATCGCGGGGATCGGGCGTATCCTTGACCCAACCGTAACGCTGAATTTTGTGAGGCATAGGGGATTCCTTTCCACTGAGAATGTGATCAAGGGGGCGACGGGGCGCAGTGCACGGCTGGAAGCGTTGACAGATTGTAGCTCGATTTCACGGTTGGGCTGGGACAAAATCGGCGGCGGCGGGCGAATTAATTTGCCTTACCACTTAGGTCTCACGGGAATTTGCAAAGCGATTTTGCATGGCAACAGTTCGAATCGACCAATCCGCGGAAGGCACTACGGTGCACTTGGCCGTTGGCGATCAGGCGCAATTGACGCTGCCGGAGACGCGCACTGCCGGGTATAGCTGGAAGGTTGTGTCAGCGGAGTCACCGGTGTTTGCGTTGGAAAACGCTGGATTTCAGAAGGCGCCCGGCGTGGGCGGAACCGGTACGCATCGCTGGATGATTACAGCGAAGAAGGCTGGATCGGCGGAGTTGGAGTTGGCGTACGGGCGATCGTGGGAGACGGAGGCGGGGAAGAGCTTCGCGATGACGATTCTGGTGAAGTGACCGTTGGGCCGGGCTAACAAAGCGGGAATACTACCACGCTGTGGGATAGATTACTTCGCCAACAGCTTCTCGATGTCGGGCGCGATGCGCTCTGGAGGTGTGGTCGGCGCGTAACGCTCGATCACGTTGCCCTTTTTGTCCACAAGGAACTTGGTGAAGTTCCACTTGATCGAGTCGCCGATCAGGCCGCCCTTCTCGCTTTTCAAGAACTTATACAACGGATGCTCGTTCGACCCGTTCACATCGATTTTGGAGAAGAGCGGAAAGTCGACTCCGTAGTTCAGCTCGCAGAACGACTTGATGTCGGAATCGGAGCCGGGCTCCTGGTGACCGAACTGGTCGCAAGGGAAGGCGAGCAGTTCAAAGTCCTGGTCGCGATACTGCGCGTAGAGCTTCTGCAAGCCCTCGTATTGCGGCGTGAATCCGCACTTGCTCGCAGTGTTCACGATCAGCAGCACCTTGCCTTTGTAGGCGCTGAGCTTTTTCTCTTTGCCGTTGTTCAGCGTTGCAGAAAAATCGTAAAGTGCCATTGCAATCCTCAAAAGTCTTTTTCACCACAGAGACACAGAGAAAAGCCGCTTGATCTTTGTCAAAGGACTTCGATTCCGCCAGTCAGAGTACCCACAAGCAGATCCCGATCCTAAGTTCTCTGTGCCTCCGTGCCTTTGTGGTTGATTTCTCTTAGTAGGCTTTGGCAACGACTACGCGCCGGTCCACTTGCTCGCCAGTGACGATGCACTTTCCCCCACCGTCGAACTCGTCGACAACAGGGATGCAGCGGATCGTCGCCTTGAACTCCTTGATGCGCGCGTCGCAGCGTGGATCGTCCTTCATGTGCGCCATAACGAACTTGCCGCCGCCCTTCTCAGCCGTCACATCTTTCAGGAGCGACTCGACCTCTTCGATGGAGTTCGCCAGCACCGTGTTGTCCTTCAGGCGCTGCTTCGCCGCGTTATAAAGGTCCTGCTGAATCTGGTCGAGCAGTCCGGGCAAATTGCCTGCGACATCGGCTTGAGGCATCGGTTCTTTCGACCCGGTGTCGCGTCGCTTCAGCACGACATTGCCTGCCGCAAGATCACGAGGTCCGAGCTCCAACACGACGGGCACACCGCGACGCTCCCAGTGAAAGAACTTCGCGCCGGGCGACTGACCTTCACGATCGTCAACCTTCGCCCCAACTTCCTTGGCGATACGGTGCGCGGCCTCGAGAACGTTGGCCTTCTCGTCGTCCTTGCGATAGATCGGCACCATCACAGCTTTCACCGGCGCCAGCTTTGGAGGCAGGACCAGGCCTTTGTCGTCGGAGTGGCTCATGATCAGGCCGCCGATCAGGCGTGTGCTCACGCCCCAACTCGTCTGCCATACATAGTCGAGAGAGCCTTCGCTGTTCTGGAACTGCACATCGAATGCCTTGCCGAAATTCTGCCCCAGGTCATGGCTCGTGCCCGCCTGCAGGGCGAAACCGTTCTGCATCATCGCTTCGATGGAGTAGGTGAACAGGGCGCCAGCAAAGCGTTCCGACTGTGTCTTTAGGCCCTTGATCACGGGCATGGCCATCACGTTCTGGGCGACATCGGCATACACATCTAGCATGCGCAGCACTTCCTGCTTCGCCTCTTCGTGATTGGAGTGCGCGGTGTGGCCCTCCTGCCAGAGGAATTCCGTAGTGCGCAGGAACATACGCGTGCGCAGCTCCCAGCGAATGATGTTGGCCCACTGATTCACCAGCACCGGCAGGTCGCGATAGCTCTTGATCCACTTGCCGAAGAAATGTCCGATGATGGTTTCTGACGTCGGACGGATCACGTAAGGCTCTTCCAGTTGCTTGCCACCGGCGACAGTCACTACGGCGAGTTCAGGCGCGAAGCCTTCCACGTGCTCGGCTTCTTTCTTCAGGAAGCTCTCGGGAATTAGCAGAGGGAAGTACATGTTCTGATGGCCCGTGGCCTTGAAGCGGTCGTCGAGCTGGCGCTGCAACAGCTCCCACACAGCGTAGCCGTTGGCCTTGATGACCATGCAGCCCTTGACGATTTCGGCGGGCTCGGCCATGTCGCCTTGCAGAACGACGTCTTGATACCAGGTGGCGAAGTCTTGCGCGCGGGAAGTAATAGGAGATTCAGCCATAGATGGATGTAGTGCTCTCTTCCTGAAGTAAACAGCAGGTTTCGTGATCTTTCAGATTAGCAGAATTGGTGCCGGGGAACTGTGACCTGGACGGTATCCTGAGGTATGCTTCCCCGATGAGCGACCGCACAATCGTCATCGTTGCCTATAAGCCGAAGCTAGGCAAGGAAGCAGAGCTGTTGCAGCTCACGCGTGAACACGTTCCTCTACGGCGCGAGGAAAAGCTGGCCACCGATCGTTGGGCGATCGCCGGGCAGGCTGCGGACGGAACGATCGTCGAAGTATTCGAGTGGGAGGCCGGAGCCATCGAGAAGGCGCACACGAATCCGCGAGTGCAGGAGTTGTGGGCCCGATACGCAGCCGCCTGCGAATACGTGCCCCTGCAATCACTGCCGGAAACGGCGCAGATGTTTGCCAGCTTTAAACCGGTGGAGTTGAGATAGCTCCGTGTGATGATCGAAGGCGCAATAGCTCTGCTCCGAACAAGCTGAGCACACGGGCCCGATTAGCTTTCGGATTTCTGGGACTGTTCAGCGCTGCGACCGGCCTGGTGATGTTCTTCGCCGGTTGCAATGTCTACTCGAATTGGCGTGCGACCCGGTTTTCGCTCGGATTCCTATCGTTGCTGGGCTGATCTTCGTTGCTGTTGCAATCTACGGTCGTTCGTTGAAGGGACGAGCAACCGAGAAGTAAAACCAACCCTATAGGTCCCCCGTCAAGAACTGCGCGCGCCCGTTGCCGAAGCTCCAGTCGGCGTCGGTGTTGGTGACGATGGAAACCATCACGTCGCTCGCCTCGATGCCACAACATCCTTTCAGCTCGCGGCAGAGCTCCGCGTAGAACGTCTTCTTCATCTCCTCGGTGCGCGGACGGCTGATCACGGATACAACAATCACATTCTTCGTTCGCGGAATGCCGAGGCCGGTGTCCTGGACGATGAAGCGATTCGCCGCGTGCTCCTCGTAAATCTGGTAGCGATCGCGCTCGGGAACCTTGAAGGCCGTGAGCATGGCGCGATGCGCGGCGTCGAGAAGGTCTTTGACTTGGTCAGGAGTGCGTCCGGCGAGAGCGTCAATACGGATCAGGGGCATGGAAATGTCCTCCAGAGCAGGCAGCCGTCAAGCCACGTCCCTTGAGTCTACCTCCACATAGTCACCGCGCCAGAAGCTTCGCAAACGTCCCCTCCGAATCATCTTGGACCCATCGTCGTGCCGGTGTAACATGGCGCCAGCAATTCGGAGCCGATTCAATCGACGCTCCCTCATAGGTCTCTTGGCTCTCTCGTAAGCGCTCCCGCATTTGCCTTGGGACATTGTTAGGTTTCTGCAGCAACGGGCCCAGCTCACGTCTAAGGAGCGCATCATGTCTGCACTTCGTTTCCGCCACGCAGCTTTTCCGCTGAGGATTGGCTCTTACGTCATCGCTTTGTTTATTGCTGTCGCCATGCTCGCACCCTGCGCACAGGCCCAAGCCTACAGCGTCCTACATAGTTTCACTAACGGCTCCGACGGAGCTGTACCTGTCGGCTATCTTGCGATCGACGCCGCCGGTAATCTCTATGGCACCACCGTATACGGGGGAACCAATGGCTTGGGTACGGTATTCCAACTGAAGAAGCAGGGCTCCAACTGGACGCTGAATACGCTCTACACCTTTGCAGGCGGTGACGACGGCGCTTATCCCAGAGGCGGCGTCGTCATTGGGGGCGACGGGACGCTTTACGGCACCACCACCTCCGGTGGAGGCTCCGCAGGTGGCGGGACCGTTTACCAGTTACGGCCGCGTCCGGCAACACCCCCATCCACCTCGCAGCCCTGGAATGAAACTGTCCTGTTTCGCTTCACCGACGACAACACCGGCCTCGATCCGGTTGGTAATTTGACTCTGGATGCGGGCGGCAATCTTTACGGTGTCACATTCCTTGGAGGCTATGGGGTGGTTTGGGAGCTTCAGAAATCGCAAAACGGCTGGACAGAAGTTGTGCTGTACACACCGTCCGGCGGTGAGGCAAATCCCTCGGGCGGAGTGACGTTCGATAGAAGTGGAAATTTGTATACGACTTTTTCGACGGGAGGATCGTTGGGCTGCGGCACCGTGGATCAGATCGTGCGCTCCGGCAGTGGATGGAGCGGGCACATCATCTACAACTTTCACAGAACCGATGGCTGCGAGCCCTTGTCGCAATTGATACTGGATCCATCCGGCAGCCTGGTGGGAAATACGAGTTATGCCGGGCCAAATCTGCTAGGAACAACCTTCAAGCTCACGCCGGATGGAAATAGTTGGGATTTCGAGCTTATCTCAACGGTACTAGGCTCGTATGACCGCCTGGCCGGCACCCTGAGCGACACACTGTACGGCACGTCTTTCTATGGCAGTTCAGGTTCGTATGGTGAAGTGTATAAACTTACCCGCTCCGGCTTCGGTTATAACTTCGTCGTAATACATGGCTTCAACAGCGCCGATGGCGCGAATCCGTGGGCCGGTGTAACCCTCGACGGCCACGGCAACCTCTTCGGAACGACGGAAGGCGGAGGCAGCTACGATGCGGGCGTGATCTGGAAGATCACGCCGTAATGGCGATGGAATGACAATGGGAAATGCCGTCGACTAACGGGAACCGTTGCCGATCAGCTTCAAGAACTCCGCGTGCACGCGTTTGTCCTCCGACAGCTCGGGATGGAAGGTTGCAGCCATCACTTTCCCCTGCCGCACCAGCACGGGATCGTCGCCGCGCTTCGCCAGGACTTCAACATCTTTGCCGACACTCTCGATGCGCGGGGCGCGGATGAAGACCATCTCCAGCGGCTCACCACCAAACGTGCTGGATGATTCGAGAATGCTCGAGTCGATCTGCCGGCCATAGGCATTGCGGCGGATCGCAATGTCGATCGCGTTCAGACCGGGCTGTTTTGGGTTCTCCACTTCACGTGCCAGCATGATCGCGCCGGCACAAGTCCCAAAGGTCGGCTTCGTATGAACAAACTTGTCGAGGGTCTGATAGGTGCGTTCGCCGAGCAGCTTGAGGAATGTGCTGGACTCGCCACCGGGAATCACCAACCCATCGAGATGGTCGAAGTCTTCGGCATTGCGGACGAGTGCGACTTCGGCGCCGAGTTCTTCTAATCGCCGCCGATGGGCGTCAAAATCACCTTGTAAAGCCAGGACACCGATCTTCACGGTTCGCTATTCGCCCTTCGCTATTCGCTTTTCGCCAGAGGGACCGCAGCGGTCCGTTGTGGGCCGCGAACTCCTTTAAGGGATTGCAAAAATGCGGTGATCATCTGGCGAACGCCAATTAGCTCTTTTGATGCGGATGAGTACTGGGCTGGGTTTAGAAAACCGAGGTCGTGAGCAAGTCGAAGATGGTTCTGTAGGTCACTTGCAGAATCCATCAAGATTTGGACGAAACGCGGCCTCTCTGGGTCGCCCCATCTCCGGCAACCTTCCGCGAGGTTTGCACCTATTGATCCTGCTGCCCGGCGGATTTGGGATGTTAGCCCAAACATCTCCGAACCAGGGAATGGATCGGTCAAGCGATATACATTGATGGTGAGCGCGTGCGCTTTTTGCCACACTTCAAGATCTTCGTGATTTCTCAAAATATGGTCACCGCCTTCTGGCGAAAAGCGAAAAACGAAAGGCGAACAGCGCTTTTTCTACCATCCCCGCGTCTGCAGCAGGTCCTTCTCTTCAATCGCGGCGATAGCCAGGCCCTTCATCGCGCCGGTCATTTGCTCGCTGACTTCGGCCAGCACCTTGGGATCGTCGAAGTGCGTTGCCGCAATCACGATCGCCTTTGCGCGCGACTCGGCTTCTTCTCGCTCGGCCGGAATAGACAGATCGAGGGGTGTTGCTCCGCCCTTCATGAAGATGCCCGAGCCGACAAACACGGCCTCGGCTCCAAGTTGCATGACCAGCGAAGCATCTGCAGGCGTTGCGATACCGCCCGCCGAGAAGTTTGGCACCGGCAACTTGCCCGCCTTGGCAACCATGCGAATCAGTTCATACGGTGCCTGATGGTTCTTGGCCGCCGCGTAAAGCTCCTGGTCGCTCATCACGGTTAGCGCCTTCATCTCGCTGACGATCTGCCGCATGTGCTTGACGGCGTGAATCACATCGCCGGTGCCCGCCTCGCCCTTAGTGCGAATCATGGCTGCACCTTCGGCAATGCGCCGCAGCGCCTCGCCCAGGTTGCGCGCGCCGCAGACAAACGGAGTGGTGAATGCGTGCTTGTCGACATGATGCTCTTCGTCGGCCGGAGTCAGAACTTCGGACTCATCAATGTAGTCGACGCCAATCTCTTGCAGGATCTGGGCTTCGGCGAAGTGGCCGATGCGGCACTTGGCCATCACCGGGATCGACACGGCGTCCATGATCTGCTTGATGAGCTTGGGATTGGCCATGCGCGAGACGCCGCCCTCGGCGCGGATAATGGCGGGAACGCGCTCCAGCGCCATGACCGACGTTGCGCCGGCTTTCTCGGCCACTTCGGCCTGCTCGACGCTCATCACGTCCATAATGACGCCGCCCTTGAGCATTTCGGCCAGGCCAATCTTCAAACGTAAACTGGTGTTGTTACCGTTGTTTTCCGACATAAACCTTCTCCAAAACCGGCGATTAGCACTTGGCAATTGGCAAAATTCCGTAGCTAGAGATACGGTTGGCGCACAAGTGAGATTGCTAACCCTATATTTTATCGCGGACGACAGCGCAGCGTAATCGGACGGCTCTGCCTAGCCAGTCATCCACATTAAGATTGCCGGAGAATCGGCCCCATAGAAAGCGCCATTGTGAGTATTTTTCTTGGGACCAATTTCTGGCCTGTTGAAGCAAGCATGGATGTGCTGGTTCTGCGCGAGGGCGCGCTTTTGCGTTTCCAGAAATTGGCTGTCATCCCAAGCGTAGTGGAGGGATCTGCTGTGTTTGCGGGTTGCGGGAGAATTGTTCCAGGGTAGCGGTCTTTCGACTACATTCGTCGGCTGGGCCTCCTCACTCCGCTCAGGATGACACTTTGGGTAGGACACGACAAAGATCACGTTTCTAACTCTAAGCCTATCCCCTATTTTCTACTCCCATCCTCTATCCACTACCCACTACCCACTGTCTTACTGCCTCCCACGCTCTCCGCTCACCCATGGGTCCCACAGGCGAAAGCCTTTCATCGCGTCGTCGAGATGGGTGTCGGGGAAGGTCGCCTCGATCTGCTTGCGCGTAAGCCGCGGCCCCAGCCGCTGCGGCATGTTCGCCAGCTCTACCATCAACTCCGCACTCATTGCCTCGTTCTTCTTCAGCTGCGCGAAGTCGACCTTATCGTAGGTGTCGGACGTAGCGTGGTAGTTGATGAGGTAGTTAGAGGTGTCCTGGTTCGGCAGAATGGTAGGCACGCCCTCGATCATCAGGTCGTAGTTATCGGTGCCGAGCTCGGCGTCGTTGGTGACCTCCGTCGCCTTGTACTCGGCGAACGGTTGCAGCAGCGGCGCTAGAGCGGCATCGGTATCCTTGCGTCCCTGGGTGGAAAAGCCGGTAAACGCGCCGTCTCCGGCATCGAGAACGTAGTCAGCAACGATGTTGTCCAGTTCGATGCGGTGGGCGCGCACATACGCGAGTGAGCCCAGCATGCCTTCCTCCTCACCGGAGTAGAGGATGAAACGCATGGTGCGTCGCGGGTGGATCCCGGCAGCCTTGATGGCTCGCACGGTATCGATGACCGTAGCCGCGTTACAGCCGTTGTCCAGCGCGCCAGTGCCAAGGTTCCATGAGTCGAGGTGGGCGCCAAAGATGACAACTTCATTCGCCAGATCGCTGCCTTTGATCTCGGCGACGACGTTCCGGGCCGTGATCATCGGCCCGACCTTATTAGGCAGCGATACCGACATTTGCACTTTCTCGCCGTGCGCGATCAATCGCGCAATGCGCAGAGCGTCCTCGCGCGCCAGCAGCACCTGAGGGATGACATCCATCTTGCCGCTCATAGTATTGATGTGCCGGTAAAGGATGTCGTAGTCGCGGCTGCTGGTGAAGGCGATCAGCAGCGCCCTGCCCTTTACCGAGCGCTCGATCACGCCAGGGGCGTTGAAATATTCTTCGAACAAATCGTCCCAGGTCGCCAGCACTTTGCTATGCACCAGAACAATCGCACCGGTAATGTTGCCGGCCTTGGCGAACTCCGCCGCTGAGCCCATGCCGACGTCGACGACGCGTGAAGTGGTGGGAGAGACGGGAGCGATCCAGGCGATCGACACAGCGTGAACGCGAAATTCCACCGGAGCCACCACGTCGACTTGGGTGTCACCCTCAGCCCATGACTGCGCGATGGTGAACTCCTCGGTGTGAACGGAGTCGGCGCCTGCCGCCTTGAATGCAGCCACTGCCCATTGCTCGGCTTGTTCCATCTGCGGAGTTCCAGGGACGCGCCCACCAATCTCGTCAGTCAGCACGCGCAGATTCTCTTCGATTGGTGTGCCGGGCTTGAGCGCCTCCTGCATGACAGCATCGTTGGACTGGGCGACGGACAAAGTTGCGGTGGCGATCACAAGGGCTAACCCGGAGAGCAAGCAGCGAGGTGTGTGCATCGGGAGCCATTGTACCGTGAGCATCCAAATCCGGCGGCAGGATTTCGAGCCGCGGCCGCGATGCTATGTAAGATGGACACGTTATGGTGATGTCATTGCCCATCAACATCGTGCCGATGTCGGAGCTGCACTGGCCGGCGGTACTCGAGATCTATGTTCAGGGCATCGCCACGCGCAATGCAACGTTTGAAACAGCGGTACCTGCGTGGACAGAATGGACTGCGCGGCATCTGGCGAGTTGCCGTCTAGTCGCCGTGCGCGGGGACGACGTTGTGGGCTGGGCAGCGTTGAGCTGTGTCTCCACCCGACACGTCTATCGAGGAGTGGCCGAGGTCAGCGTGTATGTTGCCGCAAGCGTACAAGGGCAGGGAATTGGCTCGGCACTCCTGGCCGCATTGTTCGCAGAGTCGGAGCGCAACAGCATCTGGACCCTGCAGGCTGGCATTCTCGCCGAGAACACCGCCAGCATTCACCTGCACGAGAAAGCGGGCTTCCGGATCGTCGGCCGGCGTGAGCGTATTGGCCAACTCGACGGCCAGTGGCGCGACACGATTTTGATGGAACGGCGCAGCAAAATTGCGGGAATTTAACTACGTCGCGTCGCTGTGCTTCTTCTTCAGATACTTTGCGAACATGCGGTGCGGATCGATCTCGATGAACTTGCCCTTGCTGACGGCCAGCACCTCGCCCTCTTTGTTCCGGATTTCCGCTAAACGATAATGCTCGCGGCCGCGCACTCGTTGCTCCCACCCCTCCGTCACCAGCGGCTTGAAGAGGGGAACCGGTTTGAGGTAAGTGACCTCCATCGTCGAGGTGAGGCAGACCACGTTGTGCAACTTGTTCAGCTTGCTCATGGCTTCGTCGAGGATAGTGGCGATGATGCCGCCATGGGCGTGCTCCGGTGGCCCGACGAATTCACCCTTGAGGCGAAACTTGCAGACGAAGCGCTGACGCTCGTCGTCGAGGACAAACTTCAGCCGCAAGCCGACCTCGTTCTCTGGACCGCACCCAAAACACTTGTTGCCGAACTGACGTTTTTGAACTTTATGACCGGGGACCGCCTTGTGCCGTGGCATGTGAACAAGATGAAGCAGAGCAGGGGGAAGATGCAAGGGGAAGAGGCCGCTGGTCGCCATTCGCTCCTCGCTTTTCGCCAGACAACTTGAATCAGCCTCTGGCACGCCGAGGGTTTCTGACCGTGCAGTCTCTGAGTTACTCGGTCGGAAAGCTGGATAGAAATTCGCTACCCTGATTCTGGCAAAGAGCGAAGAGCGAATGGCGACCAGCGTCCTTTCAAAAAATATGCGGATTGTTCGGATTACCCGAGTCAATCTTGATTTCCTGGTCGGTGTGGCGGGCGAGATACCAGCAGGGCTTGGCCCCCATCTGCGGGAACACAGAGTTGGAGCAGTCTTCCTGGTGATCTCCGGCGTAGTCGTACTCAAACTTTCCGTTCTTGAGCTTCACATTGTAATAGGTGTGAACGGTGATGCTGCCGAAGGTGTCGCGGCGCGGGATTCGCAGCTTCACGGATAGGAAATCCAGGCCGTAGAGCGCCATCGCAGCGATCGCGAAGATGAGGAGGAAGCGTTTCATCGAGGGCAACGTGTCGAACAATTGTACGGGAGGAATGCCGGAAGCCGTGAGCCATGAGCCATGCCCTGTGGGCCAAGGCGCCTGAATAAGACATCATTCTCCAGGATTACGTAAGGTTTCGGCAGACATTCGCAGAGTTATGGCAGGTACGGGTCAAAACTTCACGGCTCAAAGCCCACGGCTCACAGCGCCCCGAATCTAGGCCCGGGTAGCCGACACACCTTGCTTCCAACCTCGAGCCGTAGCATCATAGGTCACAAGAGCTTGTGACGTGAGTAGGGCACGGCCACGCCACATTCCGCAGCGTCGATCCAACACACCGATATGAGCCGGGGAATCAGCACTCGCAAGCCGAAGACCTCGTTTGGTGGCGGGGGACGCGGCCCTGCCGAGAATTGGCCCGGCGGATGGGACGGTGGCGGCGGGCGTGGCGGCGACGATCATCCCAATTACAACGAACGTTTGCGGCGCTATCGGCTCGCCCTGCTGCTGGCGATGTCGTCGGTGGTGATGCTGTTTATTTCGTTCACGACGGCTTACGTAGTTCGCAAGGCAGGTTCGGTGTGGGACCCGGCGGGCAACGATTACGTCAGCAACTGGGCTCCCCTGTCGCTGCCGGTGCGTTTTCTGCTGCTGAACACCGCTGTGCTGCTGCTGAGCACCTGCACTCTGGAGATTGCCCGCAGACGCGCCGCGCAGGATGTTGCGCTGGCGCCGATCGCCGACATCCCCGGCATTCGCGTCAACGACAAGCATTCGCTGTCCTGGTTGTGGGCGACGATAGTTCTGGGAACGGGCTTTCTCGCCGGACAGGTTTACGCCTGGCGTCTACTGGAACAGTACAACCGCAGCTTCGCCACCAACACCAGCAGCTCGTTCTTCTTCATCCTCACCGGAGTGCATGCCGTTCACCTGCTGGGTGGTTTGATCGCTCTGCTCTGGGCGGCCGCAGCCAGTTGGCTGCATAAGCCGCCGGAGACGCGCAGAATCATCCTCGATGTGACCGCGTGGTATTGGCATTTCATGGGACTGCTCTGGCTGTATATATTCGGGTTGCTGTATTTCGGGAGATGAGAGCGTTGTCAGCTATCGGCTGTCGGCTTGATCTTTCTTTACCTCGCGACCTGCCGGACTCCCGGAGTTCTGTTGTTCCTTCTTGGTTGTCATCTTTTCAGCTTCGCTCGGGATGTCCGTTGAAAAACGGCTAGCAACGAGCACCAGCAACTGCCGAAAAGCGAGTCCTTCCTCCGTGTTCTCCGCGCCTCAGTGCTGAACCCACTTTCCAACTTACTCATTCCCCGGCAAATCCAGTTCTTGACATCGCAAATTGCAATACTATAATTGCAAATTGTAATATGAAGCTCGGCGAAAAACTCCGCTACCTGCGTCTGGTCGAAGGCACCTTGCGCGGCCTGGACCGCGAGATGACCCAGCAGGACCTCGTCCGCTTGTTGAAGAAAGAAGTGGGCGCCAGCCTGAGCCAGTCGTATCTCTCGCAGATCGAGAGCGGCGCCCGGCCGCACCTGACGAATGCTTCGCGCATGCTATTGGCGCGCTTCTTCAAGGTGCATCCCGGATACCTGGTGGACGATCCCGAGGGCTATCACACGGAATTGACCAGCGACCTGCGAGCGAACGAAGACCGGCTTGACCTGTGGCTGATCAATGGCGCCGAGCAGTCGACCGATGATCCTGATCTGCATCACGCACTGCTGCAGGTTGCCAAGCACAAGGACAGCCGGAAGGCACTGGTGCTGCTGGGCGCGATTCTGGAGACGCCCGAGTTGGTGGAGCGGTTGACGGAAGTGTTGAAGCCGGTCCCGGCGGCAAATGGACGCAAGGGCCGCAACGGCAAGAAGCAGGCGGAGTGATTTTATGACATGGGCGATTTTCTATCTCGTGTGCTTCCTGGTAGGAGTGACGCTGAGCGTTCTGTCGTTCATGGGCGGGACGTGGCATTTGCCGCACGTGCATCTGCATGTGCCGCACGCACATGTGCCGGCCGGCGGTCACGTCGCGACGCCGCACGCGGCTGCCGGCTCTGATATGCCGTTCTTCAACTTTGCGACGATTACGGCGTTTCTGGCCTGGTTCGGCGGGACGGGTTATCTGCTGACGCGCTATTCGACGCTGGTGGTCACTCTGGTTTTGATGGTCTCGATTGCGCTCGGCCTGGTCGGAGCAAGCATCGTCTTCGTTTTTATCGCGAAGGTCCTGCTGGCGCACTCGCGTGAGCTGGATCCGGCGGATTATGAGCGGGTCGGCGTGTTGGGCCGCGTGAGCAGCCCCATTCGTGCAGGCGGCACCGGCGAGATCATCTTTTCGCAGGAAGGTACGCGTCACACCTGCGGAGCCCGAAGTGAGAACGGCGAAGCGCTGGCGCGTGAGACGGAAGTCGTCATCACGCGCTACGAAAAAGGAATTGCATACGTACGTCGCTTTGACGAGATGGCGGAGAAGGCGGTAACTAGCAGCTAGCGACTAGCAAATGAGCGATCTACTACATATCGTTCTCGGCTTTATAGGTGTAGCTACGTTCCTGTGGCTTTATTTGAAAATGATTATGTTTCTGGACGAACACGGCCTTCTTTTTCGGAGGAGGAAAATACCAAAAGTCGAAATTCAAACGCTATTTCACGGGAACACCAAAGATCAAGATCAGATCTAGGCCATTCACTAGTTGCTAATTGCTAGTTGCTGAAGTCAAGGAGAAACATATGGGTTTCCACATTCCAACAGACGCCGTGGTCATCGTGTGGTCGGTTGTTATCGCCACTATTTTGCTCATGGCGCTCTTCACCAAGCTGTATCGCAAAGCCGGACCCAATGAAGCTCTGGTTGTGTTCGGTATCCGGGGCCCGCGCATTATCAAGGGACACGGCACCATCATCCTGCCCATGGTGGAGAACTGCCGCGAACTTTCGCTGGAACTGATGTCGTTCGACGTCGCTCCACAGCAGGATCTCTACACCAAGCAAGGCGTCGCCGTCACAGTGGAAGCCGTGGCGCAGATCAAGGTCAAGTCCGATCCGGAATCGATCATGACGGCCGCCGAGCAGTTTCTCACCAAGTCGCCGCCGGATCGCGAGGCGCTGATCCGCCTGGTGATGGAAGGCCATCTGCGCGGCATCATCGGCCAACTCACGGTGGAAGAGATTGTGAAGCAGCCGGAGATGGTCGCCGACCGCATGCGCACCACCTGCGCCGACGACATGAACAAGATGGGCCTGGAAGTGATCTCGTTCACTATCAAGGAAGTTCGCGACAAGAACGAGTACATCACCAACATGGGCCGGCCAGACATCGCCCGCATCAAGCGCGACGCCGATGTGGCCACTGCCGAAGCCGATCGCGACACCGCGATCAAGCGCGCCATCGCACTGCGCGAGTCGGCGACTGCCAAGGCGCAAGCCGATCAGGAACGCGTTGCCGCGGAAACCGCATCGCTCGCCCGTCAAGCCGAGGCGCAACGCGATCTTGAAGTGAAAAAAGCTACTTATGCCGAGTTGGTGAAGCGACAGCAGGCGCAGGCCGATAAGGCCTACGAAATTCAGACCAACGTGATGCAGCAGCAGGTGATTGCTGAGTCGGTGAAAGTGCAGCAGGTGGAGAAAGAAGCGCAGATCAAGGTGCAGGAAGCTGAGATCAGCCGTCGCGAGAAGGAACTGATTGCCACCGTGCTGAAGCAGGCCGAGATCGAACGTCAGCGCATCGAGACTCTAGCCAATGCCGAGAAGTCCCGGACCATGGTGGAGGCTGAAGGCCGAGCCAGCGCAATTCGTGCGCAGGGTGAAGCCGAGGCCGAGATCATCTTCAAGAAGGGCGACGCTGAAGCTCGCGCCATGAACGTGAAGGCCGAAGCCTTCCAGGAGTACAACCAGGCCGCAGTCGTCGACAAGCTAATCACCAGCTTGCCCGAGGTGGTGAAGGCGCTGGCCAGCCCGCTGGCGAACGTCGACAAGATCACGATTGTTTCCACCGGCAATGGACATTCGGCGGGGATGAATAAGATCACCGGCGACATAACCGAGATTGCCGCGCAGGTGCCGGCGCTGTTCGAGGCGCTCTCGGGCATGCAGATGTCGGACCTGCTGGGCAAGATCCGGACGATCGGCGACAAGTCGCCCAAGCCGGATGGTCTGCCGCCTGCCGATGACGGCAAGTCGAAGGCGGCGAGTGCAGGGAAGTAAGGCAGAGCCGGCGGGTGCCCCAGGTTCGCCTCCTTTTGGTGGAGGCTAACCTGGGCCCACGTTAGCCCAAAATGCGGGCGAACGTGGGGCACTCGAGGGTGGGCAGGGATTAGCCGACAGCTGACGGCCGATGGTGACAGCTTCCGAGGATGGTTATGTTTTCCGAAGATGACAGTACGCGCTTGATGGTGACGCTGGGAGTTATAGGAACGTTGCTGGGGGTGGTGATTCGATTCGTCACCCACTCCAATATCGCAGTATTGGTGGGCGCCGTGGGAGGCTTGCTCGTCGCCTTCCTGTTGGCTGCAGTTCGCGGCGAGCAGGTGTGATTTTCAAAGTGTTCGTGATCCCACTCATTCGAACACCGCGAATGAGTGGGGCACCAAGGATAAGAAGTTTGAGCTGACGGCTGACAGCCGAGAGCTAAGAAGGAGTTAGTCATGGCATTACTTGATCGCGTGGCGACGCTGGTAAAAGCAAATCTGAACGATCTCATCGATCGCGCGGAGAATCCCGAGAAGATGCTGAAGCAGGTGATCCTCGATATGGAGAACCAGTTCATCCAGGTGAAGACGCAGGTGGCAATTGCGCTTGCCGATCTGCACCTGCTGGAGAAGAAGAAGAAAGACAACGCCGAGAAGCACGCCGACTGGATGCGCAAGGCGGAGCTGGCCGTCGACAAAAAGGACGACGAGTTGGCGCGCGCCGCGTTGGAGCGGGCGATGAGCTTCCAGCAGGTGGCCGATAGCTTCGATCAGCAGATTGCCGATCAGGGGACGCAGGTGGAGGCGCTCAAGTCCGCACTGCAACGGCTAGAGTTGAAGCTGTCGGAGGCGAAGGCCAAAGCTGACTTGCTGATCGCGCAGCATCGCCGCTCGCGCGCCGTAAGTCGCGCCGCTGACGCACAGCTTACGCCCGAAGGCGAGCACCGGACGTTTGATCGCATGCGCACGAAAGTCGCGCGCGAAGAAGCGTTGGGCCGGGCCAAAGGCGAGATACTAGGCGACGACATCGAGGGCCGTCTACATGCGCTCGATAAAGAACAGAAGATCGATGCGCTGCTCGACGAGATCAAGGCGAAGAAGAAGCTGCTGAGCGCGTGAAGGCAGCAGTTGGCACTTGGCAAGGGCGTGCTGCCTGCGACGCGTCGGGCAATGCTTCTCCGCGATACGTTCCGACTCGCCATAGTTGTCATTACGAGCGCTAGCGAGGAATCTGCTTTTCTGCCGCTGCGAACAAACAGCAGATCCCTCGCTTTGCTCGTGATGACAATTCTTATGAATTCCTGGCTGCAATTGCACGGCAAGTAAAATATCGGCTCTCTGCTCTACAATATCCCGATGTCCGACTCCCTCTATCTCAGCATTTGGTTTCCCAGCTTTCGCGAAGAAGAAATGATGACCCGCACCGTGTCCGTGCTGCGGCAATTCCCGTTCTCCACGCTTCGCGAAGGCGTCACCTATTTGTCCGTTCATCCGGTTTCGTGGAGCGAGCCGACCGTCTTGGAGCGCCGCTTCGATCCCGGCATCTCGCCGGAAGAGGCCGCCGAGGTGGCCAAAGAATTCGTGCACGACGACTACGCTTTCGTCTTCGAGACATTCTGGGACCTGTGGGTGCCGAACGATGACGAGCACGGCGAAAGCTGGCAGCAGCGACCGATCGCGGTACGCTTCCTTGTGCATGGCGTGCAATTCGACGAGGGTATTTACACCGAGGACGGCCACATCGAGGGTGACTTCGGGCTCGATACTTCGTTCATCTTCGAAGGCCGCGAGATCTCGCCGTTCATCGAAAAGCATCTGCGATCGAACATCGCCAAACTGGTGGGATTCTCGGCGGCGGTGGAAAAGAACTGCGGCATCAGTGGGCGGGTATTGTGGTCGGAGTCGGAAGAGAACCTGGCGCAGAAGCTGGTCGCGAAGTTGCAGCAGACGCAATAAAACAGTTGTCAGTTGCCAGTTAAGACCTTCCAACTGCGGTTCCATGGTGGGCTAAATTATTCCGCCCTGCGAGATCTCGCTTTGAAGGCTAATCTACATTTTGAAGGCCAACTTACAATTCGAAGCCAGAGTATTGAGAACCGAGAACTGACGACCGACAGCTGCCAAAAAAGAGGCCGCATGCAGCGGCCTCCACTCTCTTCTCGATTATTCGTGACCGTTGCCGCTAGACTGTCGTCGTCTGAAAATTAACTGACAACTTATAACCGGCAACTGGCAACCGTCGTTACATTCCCTGACTGAGCCCCTTGTTCACCAGCACCTTCACGTCGACGCGCTGATTCATGGAGCGGCCTTCGGAGTCGGTGTTGCTGGCAGCCGGGTGAGTTGCACCGTAGCCGGCTGGCGCCAGGATGCGACGCATTGGAACGCTCTTGTCATTCCGCAGATACAGCACCACGGCCGTAGCGCGCGCGTCGCTCAGTTTCTGGTTCTCGGCTTTGGTTCCGGTGGCCGAGGCGTAGCCGGCGACTTCGATCATGTAGTTCTGGGTGGTCATCGCGATCTGCGCGACCTTGTCGAGATCGGCCTTGGCAGCGGCGTCGAGCTCGGAGTTGCCGGTCGGGAAGTAGATACCAGCTTGCGCCACGGTGTTGTAGTCGCCAAGATCGGAGACGCGCTTGTTCACCATCTGAACCGCATCGGCGTCCGCCAGGGCAAGAGCGCCGGCTCCCACCGCAGCCTTGCCGGCCTGATTGGCGGTGTGCTGCGCCTGGTCAGCCGATTCTTGAGCAACCGTCGCGCCGGCAACGCCTACATCGGCTGTAGCCTGAGCCTGCTGAGTGGCGGCCTGGTTGGCCTGGATCTGCTGCTCCTGAGCTACCTCGATCGCGAAGGCATCCGGATCGAAACTAATCTTGCTGGCGTCCAGTTGACCCTTGGCATTGCCCACCCCTTCGGCGCTGATCGTCAGGCCAGGCAGCATGGCGGTCACATCCATGTCGGAGCGGCGCATTCTAAGCGCACCCTTTTCGCGCTCCACCTTGGTGCTGTCGGTGAGATTGACGACGACCATCTGGCCTGTCTTCTTTTCCTTCACGTTTACCATGTCGCCGTTGCGGGACATGATTTCACCGACGACTTTGGCCTTCTTGCCGTTCGGAATCTGTTTGGCAGGGGTGGATGCGTACATCAGGCTGGCCATCAGCATGACGCAAGTCACAGCACAAAGAAGCTTAACTTTCACGAAATCCTCCATTTCGCAGCGGCGCGATCTTGTTCTTACAATGTGGGAGTAGATCCGGCAGACACCGGATTGCTTACGTCGCTAAAAATGCAGCGAGGCCATACCCGATACAGGGCATCACCACGCTACTAGGGAAGAGGGTTTGGTAGAACTCCTAGAATTGCTCGTAATGTACCCAAAAATATATAGGGGTCGAATCGGCTTGGAGATACCTGCTTCGCAGAAGCTTCGTGCTGGGGGAAAAGGGCCCGGCCGCAAACAAAGCCGAGCCCCTGGTTTTTCTATCCACTATCCACCAACCGCTATCCACTACTTCGTTCTTCCACCTTCGATCTTCAACTCCGCACTTGCGCCCGCCTGGGCCGCCGCCAGCCTTGCGGTCAGCACGCGGAAGGGCGAGCACGAAACATAGTTGAAGCCCAGCGAGGCGCAGAACTCGACCGACGATGGCTCGCCACCGTGTTCGCCACAGATGCCGATCTTGATGGTCGGACGCGTAGCCCGTCCCTTCTCGACGGCAACCTTCAGCAGTTGTCCTACGCCTTCACGATCGAGCACCGCGAACGGATCCTGCTTCAGGATGCCTTCAGACAGGTAGGCGGTCAGGATCTTGCCGACGTCGTCGCGCGAGAAGCCGAAGGTGGTCTGCGTGAGATCGTTGGTGCCGAAACTGAAGAATTCGGCATCCTTCGCGATCTCATCGGCCATCAGGGCGGCGCGTGGCAACTCGATCATGGTGCCGACCAGGTATTCGACTTTGTATTCCTTCTCGGCGAAGACCTCTTCGGCGACCTTGCGGACGAGCGAACCCTGGTTCGCCATCTCCTTCAGGCCGGTGGTTAGCGGGATCATGATCTCAGGCTTGACCTTCACGCCTTCCTTCGCGACCTTGACGGCGGCCTCGAAGATGGCGCGTGCCTGCATCTCGGTAATCTCGGGATAGGTGATGCCCAACCTGCAGCCGCGCAGTCCAAGCATCGGGTTGACTTCATGCAGCTGCTCGACGCGATTCAACAACGTGCGCAGTTCCTTCAGCTTGGGTGACTTCGGCTTGGTGAGTTCCAGCTTCGCGATCTCGACCATCAAGTCTTCGCGACGCGGCAGGAACTCGTGCAGCGGAGGATCGAGGGTACGGATGGTGACCGGAAATCCGTCCATGGCGCGGAAGATGCCGACAAAATCGTTGCGCTGGTAGGGCAGCAGCTTGCGCAACGCCATGCGGCGGTCTTTCTCGCTGTTCGCCAGGATCATCGCGCGCATGTGCGGCAGACGGTCTTCGGCGAAGAACATGTGCTCGGTGCGGCACAGTCCAATGCCTTCGGCGCCGAACGCCCGAGCTTGCAGGGCATCGCGGGGAATATCGGCGTTGGCGCGAACACCCATGCGGCGGAAAGGCTCGGCCCATCCCATCAGCTTCAGCAGTTCGGGATCGTCGGGACGCGCTGCGACAGTGTTGAGCTTGCCGTTGATGACGCGGCCGGTGGTGCCGTCGAGCGAGATCCAGTCGCCTTCTTTCAGCGTCTTGCCGTGTACGCGGATGACGCGTGATTTCTCATCGACTTCGATATCGCCCGCTCCGGCGACGCAGCACTTGCCCATGCCGCGCGTAACGACGGCCGCGTGGCTGGTCATGCCGCCGCGCGAGGTGAGAATGCCGGCCGCGACTTCCATGCCCGCGATGTCTTCGGGCGTGGTCTCGGCGCGAACCAGAATGAGGTGTGTCTGCTTGTCTTTGTTGAACTGCTCGACTGCGTCTTCGGCGGTGAAGACGATCTTGCCAACCGCCGCGCCGGGCGAGGCCGGCAGTCCGGTGGCGAGCACTTCGATGTCCTTGCCCTTTTCATCGAGACTGGGCACAAGGAAGTCGTAGAGCTGGTTAGGCTCGACGCGGAAGATGGCTTCTTCCTTCGTGATCAGGCCTTCTTCCACCATCTGGATGGCGACGCGAACTGCGGCGCGGCCGGTGCGCTTACCGTTGCGCGTCTGCAGCATGTACAGGCGGCCGTCCTGAATGGTGAACTCGAAGTCCTGCATGTCGCGATAGTGTTTTTCCAGGCGCGTGGTGATCTCGCGCAGCTGGTTGTAGGTGTCGGGCTGGATCTTCTCGAGTTCGGAGATGTGAACCGGGGTGCGTATGCCGGCAACCACGTCTTCGCCCTGCGCGTTCATCAGGAACTCGCCGTAGAACTCCTTCACGCCGGTGCCGGGATTGCGGGTAAAGCCGACGCCGGTGCCGCTGGTCTCGCCCAGGTTGCCGAAGACCATGGCCTGCACGTTGACGGCGGTGCCCAGCATGTCGTCGATGTTGTTGATGCGGCGATAGTGCTTGGCGCGATCGTTCAGCCAGGATCGGAACACGGCATCACGCGCCATGACCAGCTGGTCATGCGGGTCCTGCGGGAAGTCGTGCTTGGTGTGCTGCTTCACTACCTTCTTGTATTCGGCGATCACTTCCTGCAGCGCCTTGGCGTCGAGGTCGGTGTCGAGCTTGGCTTTCTTCTGCTTCTTCTTGCCGTCGAACACTTCTTCGAACGCCGACTTCGGGATGTCGAGCACCACGCTGCCGAACATCTGGATCAGGCGGCGATAGGAGTCATAAGCGAAGCGCGGGTTGTCGGTGCGCTTGGCCAGGCCTTCGACCGACTTGTCGTTCAAGCCGAGGTTGAGGATGGTGTCCATCATGCCCGGCATCGAGAACTTCGCGCCCGAACGCACGCTGACCAGCAACGGATTGTCGGCGCCACCCAGCTTCTGCCCCTGGAGTTGTTCCAGATGCTTCAGCGCTTCGTCCATTTGACGGTCCACTTCGCCGGAGACGGTGTGCTTCGGCATATACTCGCGGCAGGCTTCGGTCTGGATGGTGAAGCCCGGGGGAACGGGCAGTCCGGCATTGGTCATCTCCGCCAGTCCGGCACCCTTGCCGCCGAGTTCATCCTTCATCTTGCCGTGGCCTTCGGCCCGGCCGTCGCCAAAAAAGTAGACATACTTCACGGCCGCAGGGTTCGCGGTCGTGTCCTTCATTTCAGTTGCAGTGCTCATAGGAGTCCTTTACTTGTTTGCTTGCATGATTGCTTGTTCGTACAAAAATCGTATTCACCACAGAGGCACGGAGGGCACGGAGGTTTTTATTTCCATTTGTTTTATCCGTGACCTCGGTGCCTCCGCGGTGAGAGTGCCTGTTGCTTTCCACGAATTGCTCACCACGAAATTGTCATTCCGAGCGCCAGCGAGGAATCCGCTTTTCTGCCGCGACGGGCAAACAGCAGATCCCTCGCTTCGCTCGTGATGACAATTTGTGGGCTCAAACCTTGTTCACTCCCCACTTACTTGCCTTCCGTGACGATCTCGCTAAAGTCGGCGATGTCGGAGACGCCCGCCAGCAGAAAGAACAGCATCAAGACGCGACGTTTCCGTGTGTCTTCGTCGTCGACCATCACCATTACCTTGTCAAAAAAGGTGTCCACCGGACGCCGCAATGCGGCGACTCGCGCCAGCGCTTCGCGATATTTCTTCTCTGCCGCCAACTGCTTCACGTCACCTAGGAAGGGGACGATAAGCATTGCCAAGTCCCGTTCAGCGCCTGCCTCGAAAATTTCTGGATCGTTGAACTCGATTCCAACCGAAACCGTTCCTTCGTCTTTTTCTGGCCCTCGGGCCTGGCGGACGATGTTCTTGATTCGCTTGAAGGCGATAGAAATCGAAACAAAATCTTCCGACCCGCGCACTTCACTCACCGCTTCGGCGCGCGCAATCGCATCCACCACATCGTCGCTTCCCGCAGCCAGCACGGCGTTCACAACGTCGTAGGCAAAGCCGCGAACGTCACGCAGGTAGAACTCCACGCGCTCGCGCATGAAGTTTGCTACCGACTCTTCGAAGTTCACCTTTGGATCGAAACGTTTCTCCGCGTCACATCCGGCGTACTCGGCTCGCGCGTCCGCGAAGAGCTTCGAAATCGGCAGCGGCAGATGGTGCTCGGCGATGATCTTCACGATTCCATTGGCCGCACGCCGCAACGCGAAAGGATCTTTCGACCCCGTTGGCTGCAACCCCAGCGCGAACATGCCGGCGATGCTGTCTGCTTTGTCGGCGATAGCGAGCACGCCACCTTCGATGCTGCGCGGCACACTGTCGTCCATCGACGCCGGCTTGTAGTGGTCGTAGATAGCGTCGGCGATGGCCTCGTGATTGGCCTCCGGCATAAGCGGGTCGAGCTCCTGCACGCGCGCGTACAGTCCGCCGATGATGCCCTGCAACTCGGTGAACTC
The DNA here is from genome assembly GCA_963834135.1 of uncultured Acidobacteriaceae bacterium. Lineage (GTDB taxonomy): Bacteria > Acidobacteriota > Terriglobia > Terriglobales > Acidobacteriaceae > Bog-257. The sequence continues at coordinate 634,865 of CAWIAN010000005.1, forward strand.
CTTCACCAGTTCCGTAGTCAGGTCGGTCTTCGACAGCAGCCCCGCTTTGAAGACAATTCCCGAACGGACCGTGCCGCCCGCGCTGCGAATGGTCTCCGCGATCAGGCTGCCCAACCGTTGCACCCGGATGGTCTTGTCGAAGTAGCTGCCGAGATCTTTCTGGAAGGTGACCGACTTCAGCATCTCCACACGGTCGCGGAGCGGGACTTTCTGGTCCGTATTCCAGAAGAAGTGAGCGTCGTTGAAGCGGGCGCGCAGCACGCGTTCGTTGCCGTGGCGGATTAGCCCATCGGGATCGCTGTCCGTGTTCAGCACCGTGAGAAAGTGCGGCAGCAGCGCACCAGTCGCGTCTCCGAGCGCGAAATACTTCTGGTGATCGCGCATGACGGTCACCAGCACTTCATCGGGCAGAGCTAGAAATTCGGGATCGAAGTTACCCATGATCACGAAAGGGAACTCCGTGAGATTGACGACGGTGTCGAGCAGCGACTTGTCCTCGCGCCAGCGCGAGCCGGGAATCAGCCGAGCCTCTTCGTCAAGCGCCTTGCGGATGAGCTGTTCGCGATCCGACTTGCTGGCGACGACGAAGCCGTCGGCCAGCGTCTCCACATAATTTTTAGGAAGCCGGATTGCCAGCGCGCCGGACGACAGGATGCGATGACCTTCGCTGGTTCCACTGGCGCGAATTCCGGCGAACTCCAGCGGCACCACTTCGCCATCGAGCAGCGTCACCAGCCAGCGCACCGGGCGCACGAAGCGCTCGGCCGACTTGCCGCGCCAGTACATATTTTTTGCCCAGTAGATGCCGGCGATCTCTTTCGGCAGCGCTTCGGCCAGAATCTCGGCCGCAGGACGGCCTTTCTTTTGCACCGTCGCCGCCAGGTATTCGCCCTTGGGGGTGGTGATCTTCTCCAGCGCGCTCACCGGAACGTCGACCTTCTTGGCGAAGGCCTCGGCGGCAGGGGTGGGCGCTCCGTCTTTGTATGCGACTTTGAGCGACGGCCCGGTGACCTGCTCGCTGATGTCGGGCTGAGCGGCGGCGACGCCTGAGGCGAGTACAGCCAGCCGGCGCGGCGTGGAGTACGACTGGATCGCCGGGCTGTTGCCCAGGCGCTCGCGCTGTAGAAGGTCGCCGACGCGGCGGGCGAGTTCCTCGCGCGCGCTGTCGATCATTCGTGCGGGAATTTCTTCGGTACCGATTTCGAGTAGGAAGTCAGACATAAGGAAGAAGTAATTAGCAATTAGCTTTTAGCAATTGGCTTCAGCAAGAACAAATCAGGACCATACGACATTGTCCCGCATGGCCAATTATTCCGAAGTGACTTAGATCACTGCAAAAAACCAGCGTCAGGTCGAGTGCGAAAGTTGACCCCGTCCTCAAAGCGAGGCTGGTTAGCCAGGTCGAGGACGACTTCAGGGGTGCGGCAAAATTCCATCACAGGACCTGCGCTTTAGCGGTTGAGGTAACGTTTGACCTCAGCGGCTAAAGCCCACCACTGTGCGGCGCCGCTAATGCACAGCTGAAGCCGTGCTCCACCCAAACTCGCTACGATCTGGACGCGGCCAGCTGCTCTTTCTTCCGCGGAACCTCGCCCGGTGCCCCGTCCGTTTCGCCCGTCGCAATAGCCATGGTGGGCGTCGCTTCCGCCCTCTGCTGATCGACGTACGCCTTGGCCACTCCGACTGCCAGAGCTCGAATGCGCCCGATCACCCCCACGCGTTCGGTTACGCTAATCGCTCCGCGTGCGTCCAGAATGTTGAACAGGTGTGAGCACTTCAGACAGAGATCGAAAGCGCCTAGAACCGGGAAGCGGTGAATGGCCGCTCCTCGTTTTTCGCTGTTCGCTTCTCCGTCCCCGTCCGAGGCAGCGGCGGGCTCTTCGCTTTTCGCTTTTCGCTTGTCGCCAGAGGCGTTGATCGGCGGCGGTTTCAGCGCGGCGTATTCACTTAATAGCGCCTGGCACTCCGCCTCGTACAACTCAAGGTGCTTCCATGCTTTGGCTACGTCCGCATGTTCAAAGTTATAGACGGAAAACTGCAACTCATCTTTTAAGCGAATCTCGCCATACTTGACCGGCCGCCCGTCGGGATCGACGACCCAGGTGATGTCGTAAATGCTGTCGACATCCTGGAGAAAGGCTGCGATGCGCTCGAGTCCGTAAGTGAGCTCGGCCGAAATTGGGTCGAGGTCGATGCCGCCGCACTGCTGGAAGTAGGTGAACTGCGTGATCTCCAGGCCGTCGAGCATGACCTGCCAGCCGATGCCCCAAGCGCCCAGCGTCGGCGACTCCCAGTTATCTTCCTCGAACTTAATGTCATGCTTACGTAGATCGATGCCAATCGCTTGCAACGATTCGAGATACAGCTCTTGTACATTGGTCGGCGGCGGCTTCAGGATTACCTGAAACTGCATGTGCTTGAAGAGTCGATTGGGGTTCTCGCCGTAGCGGCCGTCAGCCGGCCGGCGCGACGGCTGCACGTAGCCGACGCGATACGGCTTAGGCCCGAGCACGCGCAGGAAGGTTTCCGGCGCCATGGTTCCGGCGCCGACCTCGACGTCATAGGGTTGTTGCAGCACGCAGCCGTGGTCGGCCCAGAAGGTCTGCAAGCGCAGCACGAGTTCCTGAAATGTCAGCGGATTTTGGGAGGAAGCCAAATGAGTCGTCCCCGATAAATGAGGCAGAAGCCCCGGAATAGTCCCCGTCAGGGCGTGTGCAACAAAGCTCAGAGCAGGGCTGAAAGAACCGCTAAGCGTTAGTATGACACGATTACAGCTTCGCCAACACGGAGGCTGTCACTAACTTCTTTTCCAGGTGCCGCTCGATGATCTGCACCAGGAACTTTCGCAGGTCTGCGTATTGTGCCGAGCCGGAACTGCCAGACGGCACGCCGCTGTTCTCGGTAAAACTTCCGATCGAAGCCCGAAACATCTGGCCGGCCAGCACGCGCGACTCCGGAGCCAGCTGCGACGAGGCCAGCCGCTTGTGCTGCTCGCACATCAGGCCGTCGGCCAGCACGTGATAAAAGGCGCGGCTGCCATTCAAGGTTCGGCCGCACGCCATGCACGCACCGAGCTCGGGGAGAAAACCTACCAGTCGCACCAGCCAGAGTTGGAAGTAAGTAAGCGGCATCCAGATTGAACCAGACCGCAGTTGATACAGCACTGCGGCCGCCAGCCGGAAGACGGCATCGTTGGCTTCGCGGTCGGGCAGCAACTCGTCGAGCGTTTCGGCTACGTGCTCGAGCGCGACCACTCGAGGGTAGTCGATCCCGCTCGAGAGTGGAGACTCGAGGATGTCGCAGGAATCGAGCCGCGCCAGCTCCTGGCCCTCGCGATCGTCGTAGTAGGCGCGAACGATTGTCAGCGGCTCCAGCGCTCCACCAAAGCGCCGCTTGGATTTCTTGGCGGCGCGCGCGACTCCCTTGACCTTGCCTTCGCTCCGGGTGAACAGCGTCACCAGCAGATCCGACTCGCGCAGCGGATAGGTTCGAAGAACGATCGCTTCCGACTGCTTTAGTGGCATGGAGGTCTCAAGGTTAAAGGTTGATTCTAAGGGCGGGGATTGGGGATGTGCAAAGACACCATGCGTGTGTTTCAAGCGGTGTATGTTTCGAGCCTTGTATCAGGGCACGACCTTGGTCGTACTGCCAAGTTTTGAATGAGCTCGGCTTCAGCCGCTGCACACTAGTCGCAGGGACTAAATCGAAAACCAATGCGACGCCTTTTGGGACGAGTAAATAGACTGCTGAAAAACTCGATTGGGCAGGCTCATCGGATTGAAGTCCGTCTCGCCGAAACCAAAAATAAAAGTGCTTCTCGGCACGGCTGAAGCCGTGCTGTGCTACAAAGCGTGCTTTCAGCAGCTTGTGAAGTCGTGCCCTACACGAACCTTACCGAACATTGTGTCCTGCGCGACGCCTCCGATTCTGGTCTCCCGGTGTATAGGTTCCAAAATTTCTCTCCACCTCGAATTCGACAACTTCTCTCGTCATCGAGTGTTACTGTTTGACAGTGCTTCCGACCATGCCTGCATTCTCGCGCGCCCTCATTCGACTCACCATTGCTTCTCTCGCTCTTGCCCTGATAAGCCTATCGCTGCCCGCCCAGCAAGAGGCGCCTACGCCGACCTTTTCTTCCAACGTCAAAGTGGTCACCGTGCTGGCGACCGTGCGCGACAAGAAGGGCAACATCATCAACAACCTCACGAAGGACGACTTCAAGCTGCAGCAGGATGGGCAGCCGCAAACCATTCGTTACTTCACGCGCGAAACCGATCTGCCGCTCACCCTGGGCTTGCTGGTCGATACCAGTCTGAGCCAGCGCCGCCTGATCGAGCAGGAGCGCGTCGCCAGTTACGCCTTCCTCAACGAGTTCATGCGCGTCGATAAGGACAAGGCCTTCGTCATGCATTTCGACTATGGCGCTGAGCTGCTGCAAGACCTGACCAGCGACCATCAGAAGCTGCAGGTGGCGCTCGATAAGCTCGACATGCCGGGAAACGGTCCGTCCGGCGGCCAGAGGACGGCGGGTAGCGATGACGACGACACTCGCCGCTACCGGGGCGGAAGTACCACGTTGTATGATGCGATATTTCTTGCCTCCGACGAGCTGATGCAGAAACAGCAGGGCCGCAAGGCCCTCATCCTGCTGACCGACGGTGTGGACGAAGGCAGCAAGCTCACCCTGAACCGCGCCATCGAAGCCGCGCAGCGCTCGAACACGTTGGTGTACTCGATTCTCTATGCCGACGCCGATGCTTATGGGCGTCAGGGTTTTGGGCATTCGGGAGGAATGGGCGGCGGGATGGGTCGTCATGGCGGCGGCTGGCCCGGGGGAGGCGGCGGGGGATATCCGCCTCAACGGCAACAGGAGCATCCCGACGGTAAGAAGGTTCTGGAGCGTCTCGCCCGCGAAACCGGAGGCCGCTTCTTCGAAGTGTCCAAGAAAGATCCGATCGACAAGATCTACGATTCGATCGCCGAGGAGCTGCGCAATCAGTACAGCATCGGCTACTCACCCGAAAAAGCTGTCGCCGGCCTGGGATACCACAAGATCATTGTCACCACTACGAACAAAGACATGATTGTGCAGGCGCGCGAAGGGTATTACGCAGAACAGTAAAGAATCAGGGGATAGGGGTTAGGGAATCGGGGTCAGACACGAGTCGCGAATTTATTTGAATTTCTATCCCTAGCCCCCATCCCCGCTGACCCCCAGCGTCGCTTTGCATCCCCTCACAATCCGTTTATGGTTAAGGGAACCCTGTAGCTCGTCTGTGGATCGTTCTGGATGACTTTGAGGTTTCCGCTGGTCCATCACCGTCTCCGCCTGTGGCTGGGTGCCATCCTTTGCGCAGCGATCATGCTGATTCTGGTCGCGCGTTGGACGACGGTCCAGGCGCAGCCAAGCGATCAACTCACGGTGTACTCGCCCCAGACCACATACTCGGCCGCGATGCTCGACATTCAAGGGCATCCTTATGTCGGCCTCATCGAGTTGCTGGAGCCGCTGGGCTCAGTGGAAGGCCGCGTGGACGGCAAGAAATACAAGCTGCGTTTTACGCCGCCCGGTGGTCATCCGGTTGAGGCGCAGTTTCAAGAGGGCAAGGACAAATCGAAAATCCTCAGCGAGAACTTCAAGCTGCCGGAGAACTTCGCGCAGCAGAATGGCCGCGGCTACGTTCCACTCGCTGCCGTGCCGGAGATCCTGACCAAGCTGCTGGCCAGGCCGGTGCAATTGCACCCTGCGGCGCGGCGGCTGTTCATCGGCGACGTTGCTATGCGCTTCAGCTTGTCGCTCGACAAGAGCAATCCGCCGAAGCTGATTCTCAGCTTTCCGGTTTCGGTCAATCCATCGATTGCGACCGAACCGGGGCGCCTTCGCATGACCTTCCGCCGCGAGGCTGTGATCTCGAACGGGCAAGACAGTTACAACTTCACCGACTCGAACATCACCGGTGCGGTCTTCGCGGAGCGCGATGGACTGGCCGAGCTGGACATCATGGCGACGGTTCCGCTGATGGCGAACTTTGCCGATGGCGGCAAGACCATTATCGTGAGCGCCGTGCCTCCTCCTCCGCCGGCGCCAGCCGAACCCGCTACGCCTCCTCCGGCCCCAGCGCAAACCCAGGCCCCGCAAGCCAAGGTCCCGTCGGGTCCGAGATTCCTGGTGCTGATCGATCCTGGTCACGGAGGAGCGGAGACCGGCGCAGTGATAACGCCCACGTTGATGGAAAAAGATGTCGTGCTCGCGCTGGGACGCCGGGTGCAACGCGAGCTGCAAAACCGCGGCATCGCCGCCGGCCTGCTGCGAAACGCCGATGTGGCGATCACGCTCGACCAGCGCGCAACCTCAACCAATGCGGCACGTCCTGCGCTGTACATTACTCTGCACGCGGCTAATACCGGACGCGGCGTTCATCTGTTCACTTCCATGTTGCCGGCGGAAAATCTGCAGAGAGGCAATTTCCTTCCCTGGGATCGAGCGCAGGCGGCGTTCCTCGACTTGAGCGGCACAGTCGCCGGGTCAGTTGCGGTGGAACTGGAAGCGCGCAAGCTGCCGAATGCCACGCTGGTAGCGCCTCTGCGGCCGATGAACAACATCGCGGCTCCGGCTATTGCGGTGGAAATTGCGCCGCCTGGCGATAACGTCGAGGACATTGCCAGTCCGGAATATCAGGAGAAAGTTGCGCAGGCGATTGCTGCCGGAGTGGTGGCAGTTCGCGGCAAGATCCCTGAGGTGCGTCCGTGACGACTCTTCCTATCGAACCGCCCGTTGAAGGCACCGGACGTGGCGGCCGGCGCATCCTGTTCATGTTCGCCGTGCTGGCGATCGTCGCCGTGGGCCTCGGTTTTTATGCGCTGCATCTCAAGCGTAAGGTCGCGCGCGACGAACAGGCTGCCAGCGAGCAGTTGGCGGCCGCGACACCGCAGGGCAACGGGCCTCCGGAAGCCATCACGCTGTATGTTGCCAACGACAGTGATGGCACTCTGGGCAAAACGCAGGTGAGTGTTCCCATGCCGGCCGAGCGCAGCGAACGCGCGCGGGCGGTGTTGCGCACACTGCTCGGGCAATATTTGAAGGCGGACTCGACTCATCCCATCGGCAAAGACTCCGACGTGCGGCAGGTATTCCTGATGGACGACGGCAGCGCGGTTGTCGACACCAGCTCCGCGTTCGCAGACTCGCATCCTTCGGGCGTACTGGCGGAAGAGCTGACGGTCGCGTCGATCGTTATGACTCTCAACGCGAATGACGGCAAGATCATGCGAGTGAAGATTCTGGTCAATGGCCAGGAACGCGAGACGCTTGCCGGGCACGCCGACCTGAAGCGCTTTTACGAGGCCGCCAACATGGGGCAGGTCGTGAAGGATATGCAGTAGTTAATCCGCGCCGGACTCAGTAGAAGACAAACGCTCGAGCAAAGTTACTGCGCGTCGCTGTTTCCTTCGCTCATCCCAAATTTCTGTTGGATATTACCCGCTTGGTGTAGTAAAGTTTCGGCCCAAACCCTAAAAGTGCTGGTTGGGGATTCCATCTCGGTGTCGGAATTTACAACGCACTTATGCCCTTCGTCCTGGCGTTTGGTGAACCAAAAGTTTTGCGCCGATGTCTCCGCCAACAGGCCATTCCAGGCAACGAAAGGCATAAGGGCTCTAGCAGTCCCATTACCTGGTCTTTGAATAAAAGGAGAAGATCCCGTGAAGAGCGCCGTTCAAAGCTTGCGGTTGCCAGCCGTTCGCGCTGCTATGTTGGGCTTGCTGTTCCTGCTGTCGTGTGCGGTTAGCTGGGCAGCTCCGAAGGAGTGTGGTAACGAGACGCTAAATCCGTTCGGCGATCTTAAGGATAACTACAAGACCGACCTGAAGGTCACTGGCACCTGCGAGATCAATGGGACGCCTGCTCAGGGAAAGGCTCTTCTTTACGTCTTCCATAACGTCAACATCGTTAACGGCGGCAAGCTGATCTTCCACGACGACTTCGATATCGATTTCTATGCCGAGTCGATCCTGGTAGAGAACGGCGGCTCGCTGATTGCGGTGTCGACGAATATAGGTTTTCTGCCGCGCGCCAGCCAGGCTGGCAGCGTTTTGCCCTTCCAGAAGCGCCTGACCTTCCATCTTTGGGGAGCCTTGAACGATGCCGGGATCACCTGCGCGAGCGATCCCCAGCCTGGGGGGGCGCCTTGTGGCATTCCGGACCCGGTATGGGCGGCAAACCCGATCATGGCAATGAGTCTGATGAAGAATCCGCCACCATCGCCGCCAAAACCGAAGAACGTTGCCTGTAATTCCATCCCGGGCTACAGCCAGTTCCTTCCCGGGGACGATTGCTTCTATCAGTACGAAATCCAGGACAAGCAGGACAAAGCTGCGGGAACGAAGGCTTTCTTCGGCCACAAGGTTCTAGCGGTTTCCTTCGGTGGAACCTTGCAACTGTTCGGCTCAAGGGGTGTCAGTTACCTGCAAAACGGTCAGCAGTGTACGCCGAGTGTCCCGAACACCGAATGCAATCCGGCATTTACCGGAACCAGTTGGGTACGGTTGACGGGGTCGACCGGCGCGACCAAGATCTCGCTGAGCCGGACGGTGGACTGGAAAAAGGGCGATGAGATTGTTGTGACGCCGACAGACTACCTGCCCTCCCATGCGGAGAAGGTGATCCTGGCCAAGGACGCGTCCGCAACCGGCGGCAACATGTTGGAGCTGGAAGAGCCAGGGCTGGAATACGATCACCGCGCAACCACGTTCTCGCTGGGCTCCATGCCGAAAGACATCGGCCCGCAGAATGATCCCAACGTTCCCGACATCAATCGCGCTGTCGACACTCGCGCGGCCGTAGGTCTGCTGACACGAAACATTCAGATCGTCTCGCAAGGGGACCTGCCTTCCGACGGCTTCCCCGTAAGCGCGGGCTATTTCGGCGGTCACACTATAGTGCGTCAGGGCTTTGCCAGCTATCAGGTGCAGGGCGTGATGTTCTATCAGCTGGGGCAGGGAGGCGTGATCGGACGATATCCGATCCACTTCCACATGGCCCGCAAGACGCCACAGCCGACCGCGGACGCCAACGATCCCACGCCTGAGCCGTTGAACTACGTGAAAGACTGCTCCATCTGGGATTCCATGACGCGATGGGTGACGGTGCACGCTACCGAAGGCATGTACTTCGCGCGCAACGTGGGCTTCGAATCAATTGGGCACGGCTACTACCTGGAAGACGCGACCGAGATCGACAACAGGTTCTACAGCAATCTGGGTGTGCTTGCCCGGGCGGCCATTCAAGACAAGGAACACAATCCGCGACAGGTTCCGGGAATCCTCGCCGACACGCGGCCCCGCAATCCGGCTGAGCATAACGACGACTACTTCCCGTACCGCTCCGACTATAACCATCCCACTATTTTCTGGATCACGAACGGCTGGAACGATTTTCAATACAACTTCGCAGCGGGTGCGGCGACCTGCGGCGCATGTTACTGGTGGCTGCCGGCCTCCGATAGCGGTCTCTCGCAATATCAGAAGTGGGATGGCTACGCCTCACAGCAGATCGCGCAAAATTCGCCGACAAATTACACCCGCGCCGGCATGACCCCGATGAATATTTTCGTGGGCAACTCCTGCGTCGCTGCCATGAGTTCCTTCCAGATGAACGGGCAGACAGCAGAATGCCTGGGAGTTTCCGGCGACGGCGGCCGAGGATTATCGGCGGTCCCATCTTCGGCGCCTCCAGGACCCGACGGGAGATTTCTCCCGGAGCAACCCTTCAATATTTACTATCCCGTGGTGGGCGAGGTTCACAATCCCACGATTTGCAATGCGGCGGACGGTAACTGCGCGGTCAATGTGAGCCCCTGCGATGCGGCCGACACGTTCTCTACCTGCGCCGTCACGCATCTGGATCACTACACTTCGTCCTTTAACTTTGCTCAGACCAACTTTGCGGCCGTGTGGTTGCGCAAGGGCTGGAACCTGGTCACCAACAGCGCTTTCACCGACGTGCAGAGCGGCGGCCTGAACTTCATCACCGGCGGCGGATACACCCGCTCGGACGTCAGCCTGGGCGAATGGATGGTGGCCCGCAACAGCGTCTTCATCGGCCACACCCAGGATCCGGACGAAAATTCTTACGCGCTCGACGTGGGGCCGTTCAACGGGCTGTCCGGTCTTTCCTGCGACAACAAAGGAACTTCCGGAAGAGACCATTGCGAATACGCCGCCGGCGGCGTCAGCTTTAACTTGCCGATCTTTCCCGGGCAGAAGCTGCTCAACATCTACGACGGCCCCTCGCAGCAGGCCAACAACGGCTACATCAATATCAATGTCTCTAAGGTTGAGGATTGTGCATCAAGCTCCGAAGGCAACTGCTGGAAGAGTAAGATCCCACTCGCTTGGAATTTTGGCGTACTGCAAAATCAAGAAAGTTCGGAATGCTACATTCCGAACGCCGCCATCGGCTGGAAGCAACCGAACGGCTTCTACTATCCGCCGGCATTCCACTCGCGCGATCTGTATTTCGACAATGTCGATATCCGGCACTTTGTCGTTGAGCCACTGTTCGTGACCCTGAAGCCCGGCGAGAACAACCCCTTCGCTCAAGACCAGGACAAGGTCGACACCCGCTACTGTACCCATTCAGCCGACATGTTCAGCGCCAGCTTTAATAACATCGACCGGCAAACCGTGCTGAATGACGACGACGGTACACTGACCGGGCTGGTGGGCAAAGAGGGCGGCGAGGAGCATGAGAGCATCTCGATTAATGAAGACAGCTTCTTCAATGCGCCACTCACGACTCCCGAATGCCTCTCAGACATCAACGTCAAGCCCAAGAGTCCTCCCGACATCGTGGCCACGGCCAGAACCAGCCCTTATGAGTGGGTGAGCACGGCTATCATCGCCGACTGCGCGATCGTGCAGAAGGTGGGAGCGCAACAGTGCTTCGATACCACCGACCAGCGCATGAAGTGGTCGATCCCCTGCACCAACACGAGTTGCCGCGGCGTGCCGCTCTATCGCGAATACCTGGTCAGTGGCGAAACCAAAACCAATCCGCCGCAGATTCGCATGATGGGACAGGCCACCTCGCAGCGCAGCACCCTTTCGCTGAACCATGCCTCCTATTACATCGATACCACGCAAAACTGCACTTCGCAGGGAGGCTGTCCGAAGTGCATCGAAATCGATCCGAACAACTCGAACAAGTGCATCACCTATGACCCCGCCAACACGTGGAGGCCGAGCATCTTCCTGGGGGGGCATACCTATTACGTCTACTTCCTCTATGCCAAGGCGACAATGAAGCAGAAGTACGACATTTATGTCGGTCCGAATACCAACGACACGGAACTGGACGTGAAGCCCATCCGTTTGGATCCCAACAACTATGGAATACAGGACGCCACCGGCAACTTCGTCAACGGCACCTATGCCAACAACATATTGACGGTGACCGTCGATTTGACCGGCCAGGGCGATGCGTTCAACGAGAGCAAGAAGCTGTTCTGCCGGCCTAAGAGTTACTGCGAGTCCAAAAGCGACGGTAGTTGTGGATGTCTGCCGGGAAGCGGCTGCACTCAGGATTCCGATTGCGCCTGGGGACCGACCGATATGGACTGCCCGGTCGATCCTGCGAATCCCAATGGCATGCAGTGCTTCGGCTTCCGCTTTACCATGCCGGCAAAATTCCTGGCGCCGCCTGTCCCCATGCCGCCGCCGCAAGACTTATTTGTGGACTTCACGACCGATCCGTACTTCCAGCCGGGCACGGTCACCTTCGCTCAAGGCAGCGCAACCGATAGCAAAGACGTTTGTACCTACAATCCGGTACCGATGCAGTAGCGGAGTATCCGACAGGTTGATGAAGAGCTTGATCATGGGAGATGTTGGCTAGTGCTGGCCTTAAAGCCAGCGTCTAAGCCGTCGGTTGATGGTTCAGAGTCGGCTTCACAGGCTGCTGAAAAACTCTCGCGATGTGAGCCTTGTGTCATGGCACGGCTTCGGCCGTGCCGATAAACCCTTCTATTTTGACTTCGGCGAGGCGGACTTCAGTCCGACGAGCCGATCGATTCGGGTTCTCAGCAATCTGTTCCACCGACAGTACACCCGTCCGATAAGGAGTTTCAGCGATCTCCGAAAGCATTCTCGGCTGACTCGGAAGCCTGTCTTCCGGGTTATTTTTTGCGCTCATGCTTCCCACCCGCCGCGCTCCGTCCCATCGACCCAACCTCCGTTAATATAAAAGCAGCGACATCAAGGACAATCAGTGACACTTCCGCGCATCGGCGTATTCGATTCCGGCGTCGGCGGCCTGACCGTACTTAAGGCCATAGCCGAACAGCTGCCGGCTCACTATCTCTATTTCGGCGACACCGCGCGTCTGCCCTACGGCACGAAATCGGCGGAGACCGTGGCCCGGTATGCCATCAGCGCGACGCGGTTTCTCGAAGCACAGAACATTGATCTGCTGGTGATTGCCTGCAACACAGCAACCGCTCTCGCTCTGCCGGCTATCAAGGCCGCCGCGCACGTGCCCGTAGTCGGCGTGGTTGAGCCCGGCGCGGCTGCGGCAGCGGAGATCAGCAGCAATCGCGCCGCGATCGTGATCGCCACCGAGGCCACTGTCGCCAGTCATGCTTACCGTGACGCCCTGCAACAACGCGGATTGCAAGCGGCGGAAAAGGCCTGCCCGCTCTTCGTGCCGCTGGTGGAGGAGGGATGGATCGAGCATCCGGTCACCGAGCAAGTAGCAAAGATCTATTTGGAGGAAGCTACTGCGCAGGCTCCCGACGGCGCCGACGTACTCGTGCTGGCTTGCACGCACTATCCGCTCATCTATCCGCTGCTGCGCAGGATCTTGCCGGAGAAGGTGCAGATCGTAGACTCAGCCGAGTCCACCGCGCGGGTAGTGAAGAAGATGATTGAGGAAATTATGAAGCGTCATCCTGAGCGGACTGACCACGCGGGTAAGGGTTCTTTGTGTCATCCTGGGCGAAGTGAGGACGCGTTAGCGTCCGAACGCAGTCGAAGGACCCCTACTCTCGCAGGATCGCCCGACCACCGTTCCTTCCGCTTCTACGTCACCGACTCCACGGAGAAGTTCAAGCGCCTGGCAGCGCAGTTTCTCGGATGGACTGTGCACGACGTCGAACACGTCGATCTGGGAAGTTGATGCAAATGCCCCATTCAGGGTAGATTCCGGCCAATATTTATCGCTCGGTTGTTGTTGCTACTGCTGGCCGCAGTGGATTCCGCAACCAGCGCTTTCGCGGCTAACCATTCAACGAGCCGCGTCCACGGCGAGCACAATCGCCTGCCGCCGTCATGCTCGACAATCCCACAGCGGCGGCCCTGCGTCTTTCCGCAACGGTCAGCGAAGTGGGTTTCAAGGTCGTGGCTCAATAGATAGAACGCCCCTTGTGAGTTGGCAGGCGGTGCCCTCACAGGTGTCCACCCTCGCCGGCATCTTCTGTGTGCAGGCGTCGCGTACAATCGCCAGTTATGGTTTTCCGTTCCGACAATCGCTCTCTTGACCAGATGCGGCCGGTGAACATCGTTCCCGACTTCATCTCTACTGCCGAAGGCTCGTGCCTCATCGAGCTGGGGAACACGCGTGTCATCTGCACCGCAACCATCGAAGACACTGTGCCATCTTTTCTGCGCAATAGCGGCAAGGGCTGGGTCACGGCGGAATATGCCATGCTCCCGCGCGCGACTCTTACCCGCACGCCCCGCGAAGTCAACAAGGGTCGCGCCGGAGGCCGCACGCACGAGATCCAGCGGCTGATCGGCCGCTCGCTGCGCGCCGTCACCGACATGGACAAACTCGGCGAGCGCACCCTCTTCCTTGACTGCGACGTAATCCAGGCCGACGGTGGCACGCGCACCGCATCCATCACCGGCGCCTTCGTCGCCATGGGCCTGGCGATGCGGCGCATGGTCGAAGCGGGCTCGATGAGCGTTGCACCTATTCGCGATTACGTTGCCGCCACCAGCATCGGCATCGTCGATGGCGAGATCATGCTCGACCTGGCGTACGAAGAAGATTCGCGCGCCGACGTCGACATGAATGTCGTGGCCACCGGCAGCAAGAAGCTGATCGAGATACAAGCCACGGCCGAGCGCCGCCCCTTCGACGACACGCAATTGGCGAAGATGATGGCGCTGGCGCGGCAGGGAATCGAAGCCCTGGTGGCCAAGCAGCAGGCAGTGCTGAGCGGCTTGCCGCTGCGCCAGTAGGAGGAGATCTCAATGAGGCTGACGTTCGCGCTTACCTTTATGTTACTGGCTGTAGTAGGCGGCCTTGCGCAGACAGCTCCAAATTCGGATAGGGCGGGACAACAAGCTTCAGATGTCACTCCTAAGGCTGCCGTCAGTCAGGTGAGACCCCCGAATCACGTCGACATGGAGGTGGACAGCGACACACAGGGTGTGGATTTTGGACCCTATTTAGAAAGTGTATTGGTGGCGATCCGTTCGAATTGGTACAAGGTGATACCGGCCGAGGCACGTCCTCCCCAATTGAAACAGGGTAAGGTGTCGATCAAGTTCGCCATCTTGCAAAGCGGCCATGTAGCTGGAATGCAACTGGTCACTGCATCCGGTGATATGCCACTGGATCGCTCAGCTTGGGGTTCAGTAACGGCCAGCGCTCCGTTCGCCCCTTTACCCGCGGCTTTTTCCGGGCCTTATCTGGCGTTGCGAATGTATTTTTATTACAACTTGCCCAAAGAAACGCCATCGTCAGGTCAATCCAATAAGAAATGACGCTCGTAATTTCTCGCACCCTACTCTGCTTTCGTTTAGAATTTCTTGTCCTGCCTGTGCCTGTTCTAGCAACATTCTGCGGGACCGCAATCTAATCTTTTCTACGAATTCGGGCGATTCGCCCGTGGAGGTTTTATCGTGGCACTCACTCCTGGAAAACTTGCGGGCATGAAAGCTGTCTCCAACAAGAACGGCGTGATCGCCGCCGCCGCCATGGACCAGCGCGGCTCGCTCAAGAAAGCTTTGGGCGCCGACGCCGGCAACGCTCAGTTGGAAGAATTCAAGATCTACGTTTCGGAAGTTCTCACCCAACACGCCAGCGCCATCCTGCTTGATCCCGAGTGGGGATTGCCTGCCGCCAAGCGCCGCGCCAAGGGCTCTGGCCTGCTGCTGGCCTATGAGAAGACCGGCTATGACAAGCAGCTGCCCGGCCGCCTGCCTGACCTGCTCGATCTGTGGTCAGCTAAGCGCCTGAAGGAAGCAGGCGCCGATTGCGTGAAGATCCTGCTGTACTACTCGCCGTTCGACGACGCGAAGGTCAACGACCACAAGCACGCCTGGACCGAGCGCATCGGCGACGAATGCCGCTCCAACGACATCCCGTTCTTCCTCGAGCTGGTTGGCTACAAAGAAGGTGTGGACGAGAAGGGTCCCGAGTTTGCCAAGCTGAAACCCGGCGTCGTTGCCAAGTCGATGGAGGAGTTTTCGAAAGACCGCTATAACGTCGATGTGCTGAAGGTCGAAATTCCGGTGAACCTCCAGTACGTGGAAGGTGCGCGCTCCTTCAAGGGAACCGCTGCCTACACGAAGAAAGAAGCGCTGGATCATTTTCGCGCCGCCGCCGGGACGACCAGCAAGCCGTTCATTTATCTGTCGGCGGGCGTCAGCAATCCCGAGTTCATCGAGGACTTGGAGTTTGCTGCCGAGTCAGGTGTGAAGTTCAACGGCGTGCTCTGCGGACGCGCCACCTGGAAAGACGGTATCAAGATTTACGCCGAGCAGGGTGGCAAGGCCTTCGAAGCCTGGCTGAAAGATGAAGGCGTGAAGAACATCGAAAACGTAAACAATGCGCTGAAGGCCGCCACATCGTGGTACAGCATCTACGGCGTGCAGGAAGCCGCAGCTACACGGTAAGGGTAATTTAGCCCACTCATTCGAACACCGCGAATGAGTGGGGCACCCGGCGCGCAGCGTCTCCGCGCTTTTTTCTTTGGGTGTCATCCTGAGCGGAGTGAGCCGATAGGCGAACGAAGTCGAAGGACCCCTACCGAGCCGAGAATCCGGGGTAGCGGTCCTTCGACTCCGCAGCGCAAGAAACGCGCTACTCCGCTCAGGATGACAACCAGGTGTGGTTAGTGGGTAATTGCTAGTAGCTAATTGCGGCTATTCATACACCGTGCACCCACAGCCCGGGCTTGGCACATGTACCTTCAGGAAATCTGACACCCGTTGATATGCGTCGATCTGGTTCTCCACCCGTGAGAAGCCATGTCCCTCATCGTGGTAGATCTTCAACTGCACGGTGCCGCCGTTCTTCTTTACCGCATCGGCGACTTGCTGCGCTTCTGACGCCGGACACCGCGGGTCGTTGCCTCCCGCCAGCAGCAGAATCGGCGCCTTGATTTTGTCGACAAAGTTGATGGGCGAGCGATCTTCATACAACGCTTTGTTCTTCACCGGATCGCCCATGGTTGCCAGGTCGTACTCGCGCAGGCTTGGGTCTTCGTTAGCAATCTCGGTGAACCAGTTGACGAAGGGCACAATCGGCACGGCCGCGGCCCACATGTCCGGCGCCTTCGTAACGGCCATCATGCTGAGGTAGCCGCCGTAGCTGCCGCCCATCACGATTAGCTTCTTGGGATCGACGAAACCGCTCTTCTTGATCCACTCAGCCGCGTCGAGCACATCATTTAGTTCCTGACCACCGGCGTCGCCCATGTTGGCGTCGGTGAAGTCCTTACCGTGGCCGGTCGAGCCGCGATAGTTGGGCGAGATCACCAGATATCCCTGGTTCACGATGTACTGGATCCAGCGATTGAATGAGTCGACCGACTGCACTGCCGGTCCGCCGTGGATGTAAACGATCGCCGGAAACTTACCGTTGCGCTGGATGTTGTTCGGAACGTAGGCGAATGCCGAAATGGTGAACTTGCCGTCGCGGCTGGGATAGTGCAGCAGGTATGGCGACACCATGTCGGAGCTGCGCAAGCCGCCCACCTGCGCATGCGTGATCTGTGTCGACTGCTTCGAGGCGATGTCATAAACCCACAGATCGCTGGGCGCGTTCGCGCCGTTGTGTGAGTAGAGAAGTTTCGTACTATCCTGCGTGAAAGGGTTCGGATCGCCGCCCGGATGATTCACTCCCGCCGCGATCGGGAGCGGCGCAGCACGATGTCCAACAATGTCGTAGTAGTAGATATTCGCAGTGCCGTCGACGTTCGCTGTCCAGGTAAGCGACCTGCCATCCGGAGCGAACGATCCCGCGTCGATTTCCCATTTATCCTTGGTCAGCCAGTCGATCTTCTTCGTGGCTATGTCCAGCAGTCCCACATTGTCGTAGCCATTCTCGGCGTCGGACGTAAGGAGAATGCTCTTGCCGTCCGGCGAAAGATCAGACGCGTGATAGTTATGCCGGCCTTCGTGCGGCGTCAGGTTAGCGCTAGGGCCGCCGGCAATGCCAACCAGCATCACGTTGGAGTCCTTACCCGTAGCATGCGACTGTGTGTAGACGACGAACTTGCCATCACGAGAGAAGATTGGAGCGCTGTTGCTCAGCTCCTTCGGCGTGTTCTTCGTCAGGTGGGTGACGTGGCGCGTGGCGATGTTCACCAGCTCGATCTCATAGCTTGACCCGGTCTTCGGTTTGGTTGCGTATGCCATCGAGTGGCCGTCGGGCGACCAGGCGGGATCGATTTCTGCCGACTCAGGCGAGGTCGTCAGGTTCACCACATCGCCGGTTTTAGGCGAGACCATAAAGATGTCCCATTGCTCGTCGCCGTCGTGATCGGATGTGTAGGCGATCCAGGTGCCGTCCGGCGACCAGACCGGCTCCGACTGCCGCTGGTCGCTGATGGTGAGCTGCGTCGGCCAGCCGCCGGTCACGGGAACGATCCAGAGGTTATTGCGTCCGCTGATATTCGAGATGAACGCCACGTGCTTGCCGTCGGGCGACCAGGTCGAGCCGCCGATCAGCCGCGTCATGTAGAGCTTCTCGATCGAAAAGCTCGACATGTCGGGCACGTTCTTACTTTCGAGCTTGGTGGGATCGGTGATGGCTTGTGGGGCAGCAAGCGGCTGTTGAGCGAACGCGGTCAGGGACATAAGAAATAGGATTGCGAAGTTGGCAAGTTTCAAGTTCCGGGTTTCCAATTTCGGATAGACAGACATCACAGCAACCTATTGTAATGTGCGGTATACCGATGTTCACTCGAAGGACATCTGCCACTGGCCAGAACACTAATAGTCATCGCCCCAGCCGGGCCGGGCGTGTATGCTGGCGTAACGTTCTGAGTGCGATCCAGTGCAGATCGCAAGGGAGCAAGCCTCATGCTTCTGTTCAAGCTATCCCTGAAGCTTTGCTATTCCACGGCAATGGCAGCGGTAATCTTGGCTATACCAGCGCACGGGCAGACGGCGCTGTACGACAACGGTCCAGATGGAGATGCAGGCTTCTACCATGTGAACTTTGGAGCAGCTGCCGCAAACTCGTTCGTACTGTCGCAACCGGCCAGGGTGACCGGTGCAAGTCTGACGCTGTATGACGTCGACGATCGCAATCAACCCGAACACCTTAAGTGGCAGATTACGACCCAGCCCCTCGGTGGAACCGTACTAGCCAGCGGCTTCGCGCCGCTCATCAGCCTGCAACCGCCCTATCTCACAAAGTTTCTCTACTTCGCATGGCAGGTCGGGTTCGATATCCCGGCGGTCAATCTGCCTGCGGGAACTTACTATTTACAGATCCAGGATGTCGTGACCCATTGGGACAGCTGGGCTTTCTGGGCGCAGAGCAGTGACGGCAGCTCGCAAGGCTACTACGAGGCTGTCAGCCCAATCGGCGACTCGATAGTAACGGTGGTTCCTTCGGAGACATTTTCCGTCTTAGGTGAGTGGCGAGAGGCGTCCGCCAGATAGCCAGGGGATCTTTTCGTCGAAAGCCCGACCAACCTGCATTCCTGGCAACGATCCTCATGTTGCGCGCGGTCGAATTAACTCCAGACCTTGCGACGCTATCGGCTATAATTCTCAGCCTACATGTCCCTTTCCTCAGGTACGAAGCTGGGACCCTACGAAGTACAGGAACCGCTGGGCGCCGGCGGTATGGGCGAAGTTTATCGCGCGCGCGACACCCGGCTGGGCCGCGATGTTGCCGTCAAGGTTCTCCCGGCACATCTTTCCTCCGATCCCGAGTTGCGTCAGCGTCTGGAGCGCGAAGCGAAAGCGATCTCCTCGCTGAACCATCCGTACATCTGCACCTTGCATGACGTCGGTTCGCAGGACGGCATCGACTACCTGGTGATGGAACATCTGCAAGGCGAGACCCTTGCCGATCGCCTACAGCGAGGCAAGATCCCGCTCGCCGAGGCCTTGAAGACCGCCATCCAGATCGCCGACGCGCTCGACAAGGCACATGCCAGCGGCGTGGTACATCGCGACCTGAAGCCAGCCAACATCATGCTGACCAAGAACGGGACGAAGCTGATGGACTTCGGCCTGGCGAAACCTGCGCCTGGCATGAGCGCGGCAGCGGCTGCCGGCCCATCGACTCCCACGACGCCGACCATGACCGTGGCCGCGTTCGCGGCGGCGGCTTCGAACCTGACGCAGAAGGGAACCGTTGTCGGCACGTTTCAATATCTGGCGCCGGAGGTTCTGCAGGGCGCGGAGGCCGATGCCCGCTCCGACATCTTTAGCTTCGGCTGCGTTCTCTACGAGATGGTCGCTGGACGGCGCGCCTTCGAAGGAAAATCGCAGTTCAGTGTCCTGGGCGCCATTCTCGATCACGAGCCCGAGCATCTCAGCGTGGCAGATTTTCCGCCGCGCCTCGACGAAACCGTGTTGCGCTGCCTGGCGAAGAATCCCGAGCAACGCTATGGCTGCATGCACGATGTCAAACTTCAGTTGGAAGCAGTGACGAATGCCGCGCCGTCAAGCGCCGTTCCCATTTCGCAGCCGATTCAGCTTGCGGCCCCCGCCTCTAAGACGCCATGGATGATCGCGGCTGTCGCTGCGTTAGTCGCAATCGCCATCGGCGCAGCCTATGTGATGAAGCCAACGCAGCCGCAGGCGGTCGTGCGCTCGTCGATCCTGCCGCCGGCAGGCACCGGTTTCGTGACCATGTTGCCCGCTTCGGGGCCACCCGTGCTGTCACCCGACGGGACACGCCTTGCGTTTACGGCAAGGGATGTCAAGGGGAAGGTCTTGCTATATGTTCGTCCGCTGATGGCTGGCTCCGCGCAAGCCTTGGCGGGGACAGATGATGCAATGTATCCGTTCTGGTCGGCAGACGGTCATGAACTGGGATTTTTTGCTACCGGCAAGCTGAAGAAGATCAGTGCGGACGGCGGGCCGCCGCAGAGTCTTTGCGATACCGGTAACGCGCGCGGAGGCACATGGAACGCGGACGGCGTGATTGTCTTTACGCCGACGACCACCCAATCGCTGATGCGTGTTTCCGCCGCCGGTGGAACTCCCGAGCCCGCATCGAAGCTGGATGTCTCACACAGCGAGAACAGTCATCGTTGGCCCTACTTCCTGCCCGACGGCAAACACTTTCTTTACTGGGCGCGAAGTTCTGCTGGCCCGCATGAAGACTACGTCTACGTCGGCGAACTGGGAACCCTCAAGGCGAAGGTGCTGATGAAGAGCGATTCCATGGCCATCTACGCCTCGGGCTATCTTCTGTTGCTGCGCGATCAGGCACTCATTGCTCAGCCTTTCAATCTAAACCGGCTTGAGTTCAGTGGCGATCCTACCCTGGTGGCCGAGAAGGTGGGGATGAACGGAGCCACCGCGCACCCGCTGTTCACAGCCTCGCAAACCGGCACGCTGGTGTATCAGTCGGGTGATCTGGAAAGCGGGTGGGACCTGCTGTGGCTCAACCGCGACGGCAAGCCCAACGGCTCGGTCGCAACTGCCGATCGCTACATTACTCCGTCGTTATCGCCCGACGGGAAGCACATGGCGGTGAATATTTTCACCGGATCGCAAGGAACTGGAGACGTCTGGATCTTCGACCTGGTGCGCGGAACCAACACCCGTTTGACCTTCGGTCCGGCCAATAACGGCGCGCCGGTTTGGTCGCCTGACGGGAACACCGTCTACTACAACTCCAGCGCCAAGGGGATTCCGCACATCAGCGCGAAAGCGGCCGACGGCAGTGGATCCGAGCGCGTCCTTCTGGACACCTCCAATATCGTGGAGATGCCGCTCAGCGTGGCGCCCGACGGTCGTTCGCTGGTGTACCTCAGAAAAGATCTCGGCAAAGATGCGGGCACACACCTCTGGGTGCTGCCGCTGACGGCCGATGCCAAGCCGTTTCCAATTTTGCAGGACAGTTGGAACGAGCGGGATGCGCAGATCTCGCCCGACGGTAAGTGGATGTCGTACGTCAGCAATGAGTCGGGACGAAACGAGGTTTATGTCACCGCATTTCCTGGCGGAGGTGCGAAGTGGCAAGTCTCCAAAGATGGCGGCACCTCGCCAAGGTGGCGTCGCGACACCAGAGAGATCTTTTTCCTCGATGCCGCGGACAACATCGTTGCTGTTGACGTCAGCGCTTCCGGAAATGCCGTGAACCTCGGCGTCCCACACGTGCTCTTTCAGGCAGTCGGTATACAGCGAGACTACGGCCCGTTCGATGTCAGCGCCGATGGCAAGAAGTTCTTGATCAATAGCGGCAACCTGAGTCAGGGCAGCGATCCATTGACGCTGGTGCAGAACTGGCCGGCAGAGTTGAAGAAGTAGTTTAGTTCCCAGCGTTCAGGGTGCGCTAGGTTCGCGTCCTTCTTTTGGACGATAACCTGGGCCGCAACGGAAGAGGTTCGAAGAATCCAGGTTAGCCGCAAGATGGCGAACCTGGGGCACTCGCTGAGCTGGGACTACAAAAATTAGGCGCGTCCCGCAAACTCGCGCGTCTCGGTTGCGACTTTGACCTTCTCTCCCTCTTTGATGAAGAGCGGCACACGAATCTCCAGACCCGTTTCCAACTTCACCGGCTTGGTCACGCTGCCGCTATTGGAATCGCCCCGCGATCCGGGCTCCGCGTAGGTTACCGTCAGCTCGACATGCGTCGGCAGTTCAATGCCGATCGGGTTGCCGTTGTATCTGTGCAGCTCGATTACGCACCCCTCGATCAGCAACTCCATGGCATCGCCGATCATCTCGTCGCTGAGGCTAATGGTCTCGTAGCTTTCCTGGTCCAGAAAATGTGAGCCGTCCTTGTCGCTGTATAAGTACGAGGCGGGGCCAATCTGCAGATCGGGTTCCTTGAACTTTTCGCTCGCCTTGAAGGTCTTCTCGAAGACCGCGCTAGTCAACAGGTTGCGCATCTTCAGGCGCACGAGTGTCTGAGCACCGCGGGCAGACGGCGTGGACACTTCCGCCTCCAGGCAAAGATATGGAGTGTTCTCCAGCTCGAAAAATGTCTTGCGCTTGACGTCGATGGCATCAATCAATGTCGCCATGATTCCTCAAAATGGACTGGGATGAATTACTAATGTGGGCGTGCCCAGTCCATTATAAGGGTGTGGCGAGAGCGTCTTGTGCGAACCTCACTCTTACGGCGCGAAGTAGCCGGAGATATCGAGAATCAGCTGCGTCGTACCCTGCGCCCAGGCGTCGGTCTTACCGTCAGTGTTGGGCACGATGGCCATGTTCGAGGTCACAGCCCCGTCGCGAGCATTGAGCGTCGACACGACGGGCTGCGGCTCGGAGTCGGGCCACAGTGTCAGATAGCCGAGTGCTCCCTGCGGTACCACGGTAGCGTTGAAGACATAGCCCTGCGAGGTAGCCGGTGGTCCGCAGGCGCTGTCGACTACGTTCACCGTGAGCTCTCCGCTGAAGGGCTGCCCGTTGCCGACGTTGCGCGTATCAAGCACACGGCAGGGAGTCAGCGCATAGAACGACAGGCCTCCCGAGCCCGGTGCAGCGAAGTAGCCGTTCACGTCGATGATCAGATCGGTGTCGTCGTTGGCGTAGGTGGCAATCGCACCCTGGGTGCCGGCGGGAACCAGCGCGGCATTGGCAACGGTAGTTCCTGTGGGATCGTTTAAGGTCGAGACCGTCGGCTGAGGCGAGCCTTGCGGCCACACTGTCAGATAGCCCAGGTGCGAGCCCTTCGGAATCGCAGTGAAGTTCAGCGAGTAAGCCGTGGCACTCGAAGGAATGTCGCAGGCGCTGGACTGCACCGGGAAGTCACGTTCGACTCCGGCGTGCAGATACGGGCCACCGAGCGGACCATTCGGATTGCGTGTGTCGGCAACGCGGCAGGGTGTCAGCGGGTAGAACGCCAGTGTTTGCCCGCTGCTGGGGATGAAGTAGCCGTCGATGTCCAGCAGGACGTTGGTCGTGTTGGTGACGAAGACGCTGACCGAGCCGCTGTTGGTTCCGGCAGGAAGGATCACGGCATTGGCCTTGGTGCGCCCGTCGGGCGAGTTCAGCGTCGACACGGTGGGCTGACCTTCGCCGGTGGGCCAGATGGTGAGATACGAGAGCCTTCCCATCGGCACGACGGTCACGTTGAGCGAGTATGCGACGGCATTGGCCGGGATGCCGCAAGGGTTGTCGCCTTCGGCGAGCGGAAACGAGCGCGTGGTGTTGCCAGGAATCGCTGGTCCACCGAAAGTGCCGTCGGGATTACGGGTGTCGACCACGCGACAAGGCGTCAGCGTCACGAACTGTAGTGCTTCAGGCACAGGGTTGACGATCTGCGTCACGGAACCGTTGCTGTTGGCGTAGTTGGCGTCGCCGGAATACGCCGCAACGATGGCATCGGTGCCGACTGCCAAGGCCGAGGTCACGCAGGCTGCTTGCCCGGAGGCCAGCGTTACCGCCGTGCAGCCGGAGATCGCGACACCATTCGAGGCGAAGCCAACCGTTCCGGTCGGCGCAGGGGGACCGGCAGGAATTACCGTTGCGGTGATGGTCACCTGCTGCCCGCCGGTTGAGGGATTCGGCGAACTGGTGACAGTGGTGGTCGAAACATCCCGGTTGACGACTTGCGGCACCGTGTTCGAGGTGCTGGGCGCCAGCGTTGCCGAGCCCTGATAGATCGCGACCAGGCTGTCCGTGCCCACAGCCAGCGCGGAGTAGTTCAGCGTGGCGATGCCGAAGTTGTTCAGCGTGCCGGTGCCGATCTGCGAGCCGTTGCTCTGAAACGCCACGGTGCCCGTTGGAATGGTTCCATTTTGCGCGGCGACGCTGGCGGTCATGGTGACGGACTGGCCCAGGAAGGACGGGTTCGGCGCTGTGGTCAGTACTGTGGTGGTAGGAACCAACGGCGCCGGCATTAACTCATACACAGCGCCTTCGGAGTAGAGTCCGCCCGAGCCGGTGGTTCCGTAGATATTTCCCTGTCCATCGAGGACTATGCCTGCCAGAGGCTCACCACCACCGTCGTTGTTGCAATTCTGCTGGGGGCAGAACGTATAAATGACGTTGTAGTTCCAATGGCCGCCACCGAGCGGACTCAGCTCAAAGACGTTGCCTCGGTTGGCCTGGCCGCCGCCGAAGGCGGTGTCTCCAAACACATTGTTGTGAGCGTCTGCCGCGACCCCTTTGGGGCCGTAACCATCCGTGCAGGTCGGTCCGGGGCAAAAGCTCTGCAGTAGCTGCTCCGTCCACGAACCGCCACCGCTCGGGCTCAATTCGAAGACGCCGCCGTAAACGTTAGCGCCGCCACCGCTAACCGCTCCGTAAAGATTGCCTTGTGGGTCGAAGACCACGGCAAACTCTGGGTCGTTACCATCCGGGCAACCCAAGGCGGGACAGAAACTGTAGAGAACGCTTTCGGTCCAGCCTCCGCCGTTGGGACTCAGCTCGAAGACCGTTCCGGCTTCGTTGACTCCGCCGGCCGCAGTTGGGCCGTAGAGATTTCCGTGGGCGTCAAAGATTAGGCCGCCACTCGGCCCGGAGCCGTCTGCACAATTTGTCAGCGAGCAGAAGTTGTAGAGTATGGTGTACGTCCACGATCCGCCGCCGTTCGGACTCAATTCAAAGATGAGACCCCCACCGTGACCTCCAGCGCCGTCGGCTGCGCCATAGAGGTTGCCGTGCGAGTCCACCACCAGCCCTCCGATGAATCCCGATCCCTCGGGGCAGGTAACCTGGCAGATGTTGTAGAGCACGGTTTCAGTCCACGGGCCGCTTCCGCCCGGGGGAGGGGTGAGTTCGTACACGACGCCGCCACCGTTGCTTCCACCCGCGACGGTCGTGCCGTAAAGATTGCCCTGGGAATCGAACGCCAGGGTATAGTACGGCTCGCTGCCGTCCGGACAGCCGGATTGCAGGCAGAATGTGTAGAGCACGCTCTCGGTCCAGCTGCCGCCGCTGTGCGTGAGCTCATAAACCACGCCCTTGTTGTTGCTGCCGCCGGCTGCCGCGACGCCGTAGATGTTGCCGTGCACATCGAGTATCGGAGTGCCGGAGGGAGCAGCTCCGTCCGCGCAACCGCTGTGAGGGCAGAAGTTGTAGAGCACACTTTGCGTGTACTGCTGGGCCGGCGCCTTCCACGGAACGAACACGACTATCAAAAGGGCGAGTGGACAGAACGCACGAGGCAGACTTCGGCCTGATGTTCCGAGGCAAGAGCAGCCAAAGCGAACGGCTAGGATGATTGCGGCGGCTGACGCCAGAATCAGGACGGAAAGGAATTCAGCCGAAAGTGACATGCTGCCTCCAGTTCGTTGCAGGAATCTCTACATTCAGGCGCTCTTACGGAGCGGAGTTGCCGGAGACATCCAGAATCAACTGCGTGGATAGTCTGACAACTTGCATTACCCTTCGCACGCACAACAACTCTCAGATCACATTGCGTAAAAGCTGCACGGCACCCGTCATCGAAATTGAAGTTTCGAGCGAAGATTCTGCGATTGGAGAGGAAATAGCTCCGGCGTGATCCTGCATGTCAGCTCCAGAACCTCTGCGTTCGCTTCGATGGCCCTGGGCTGACAGTCGGCAACCTGGAAGGTTCGGCCCTGTGCCCTAATACAGCACCGCAGACGACTGCGGCTAAGAACGATGAGACGCGTTTGTATCACGCGGGTTCTTCCAAAACAATCCCGCAGAGGTGACCCGGCGTCGCACTTCCGAGTGAGCGGCGCAATAGGAAAGTGGGGATTTCTTATCGTGCGATAGCGATACTCCTAAGCTGAGTTGTAAGCGCCGGTGCCCAAGGTTCACCCATCTGTCGGGTTAACCTGTGTCGCTTGCGAGACGTCCCAGGCTAGCGTCCAAAAAAAGACGCGAACCTGGGGGCACCTGCGGTCCCTGTCGAAGTCCTACAGCGTGCAGCCGACACAGAGGAGAGAGTCAATTCAAACTGACTCACTGATCCACCCTCCCTAGCCGTCCCTCCGTTCGGTCTTATACAATCAAGGGTTTCCTACTGTTACGCCATCCTTGTAAGGAGCAGACACTCCGGTCACACCGGCCGGAAACGCGAGTCAAGATAGCTCGCGCCGTCGTACTAACAAAAATGAAAATACACGAGTATCAGGGAAAGGCCATTCTTGCGAAGTATGGAGTGGCAGTTCCGCGGGGAGAGATGGTGGAAAGCCGTGAAGATGCACTCGACGCGGCCCGCCAGCTGTTCAGTGCAGGCGCCACGGGAGTTGTCGTCAAGGCGCAGATTCATGCTGGAGGCCGCGGTAAGGGTGGCGGCGTGAAGATTGCCAAGTCGGTCGAAGAGGCCGGCGAACTGGCAACCAAGATCCTGGGCATGAAACTCGTCACCCATCAGACAGGTCCCGAAGGCAAAACCGTGCAGCGGCTGCTGATCGAAGAGACGCTGCCCATCGCGCGCGAGCTGTATCTTGGCATCGTGCTCGATCGCGCTAACGGCCGCAACGCCTTCATGGCTTCCGCTGCCGGCGGCATGGAGATCGAAGAGGTCGCCGCGAAGGATCCGAACGCCATCATCAAGGAGCACATCGTTCCCGGCTTCGGACTGCGTCCCTACCAGGCACGCGAGATCGCCTTCCGCCTCGGCCTCGAGCCCAAGTTCATCAACGGCGCGGTGAAGTTCATGATGGCCCTGGCGCGCGCCGCCGAGGAAACCGACGCGTCGCTGGTCGAGATCAATCCGTTCATCACCACGACCGACGGCCGCCTCTTCGCGCTCGACGCAAAGATGAACTTCGATGACAATGCCCTCTATCGCCATCCTGAGATTAAAGAGCTGCGCGACGTCACCGAAGAAGATCCGCTCGAAGTCGAAGCCAGCAAGTACAACCTGAACTACATCAAGCTCGACGGAAACGTCGGCTGCATGGTCAACGGTGCGGGCCTGGCGATGGCCACCATGGACATCATTCAGTACGCCGGCGGCATGCCGGCAAACTTTCTCGACGTAGGCGGCGGCGCCAACGAGGAGCAGGTGACGCACGCTTTCGAAATCCTGTTGAGCGACAAGAACGTGAAAGCGGTCCTCATCAACATCTTCGGTGGCATCCTGCGCGTAGACACGCTGGCCAACGGCATCGTTAGCGCGGCGCGGGCGACCAACATTCAGCTGCCGATCGTGTTGCGGCTGGAAGGAACCAACGTCGAGAAGGGCCGCGAGATCCTGAAAGGGAGCGGACTGAAATTCATCGTGGCAGAGACCATGAAAGACGCGGCCGAAAAAGTTGTCGCCGCCGCCAAGGGGGGACAATGAGCATTCTCGTAAACAAATCCACACGCCTGCTGGTGCAGGGCCTGACGGGCCGCGAGGGAACTTTCCACGCCAAGAACGCGCAGGACTACGGCACGACGGTTGTCGGAGGGGTCACGCCCGGGAAGGGCGGTACTACGCATGAAGGCTGGCCGATCTTCAACAGCGTCGGCGAAGCCGTCAATAAAACCGGCGCGAATGCCACGGTGATCTTCGTTCCGCCACCGGGGGCAGCCGACGCCATCATGGAAGCAGCCGACGCCGACGTTCCGCTCATCGTCTGCATCACCGAGGGCATTCCGGCGATGGACATGGTCAATGTCTGGGAGTTCCTCAAGACGAAGAACTCACGTCTGATCGGGCCGAATTGTCCGGGCATCATTTCGCCGGGCAAGTGCAAGATCGGCATCATGCCGGCGCACATTCATAAAGAAGGCCACGTCGGTATCGTCTCGCGCTCGGGCACGCTGACCTACGAAGCGGTCTATCAGCTCACGACGCGCGGCATTGGACAGTCGACCGCCATCGGTATTGGCGGCGATCCCATCATTGGCACAAATTTTGTCGATGCAATTCGATTGTTCAATGACGATCCTGAGACCGAAGCCATCATCATGATCGGCGAGATCGGCGGCAGCGCCGAAGAGACGGCGGCCGAGTTCATCAAGCAGAACGTGCGCAAGCCGGTCGTGGGCTTCATCGCCGGTCAGACCGCGCCTCCGGGACGCCGCATGGGTCACGCGGGCGCAATCATCTCCGGCGGAAAGGGAACTGCATCGGAGAAGATCAAGGCCATGGAAGCTGCCGGCATTCACGTGGCGAAGTCGCCGGCCGAGATCGGCGAGACGCTGGTGAAGGCGCAAGCCGCGGTCATCGGAAGGTAGGACGACTCTCGGTTATCGGCTGTCAGCTTGAGGTCGCGAAATTATGGCGGAAGAGCTGGCCTCCAGGCCAGCGTGAAAGGCAACAAAACGCGCCGAGAGTCGACTTTACAATTTGCCGAGATAACCTACTTGTTTCGAAGACTTTAGCTGTTAACCCGTTGTTTGTAAGGCTTTGGCTGGTTCCCGAGAACTATTGTTGTCAACAACTTAGCTGGTCGTGAGAGGGGAGTAACGAAAGTAACCACCCTTTTATGGCAGCAATTAAAGATCCCATTCGCAAGGAAACGCATGAAGACATTGCAACGCACTCTTTCCATCATTAAGCCCGACGCGGTTGAACGCGGCGCGGCTGGCGACATTATCAACACATTGCTCCAGAACAATTTCCGGATCATCGGAATGAGCATGCTGCACATTAACAAAGCGCAGGCTGAAGGATTCTACGCGGTTCACGTGAATCGTCCGTTCTTCGAATCGCTCACCAACTTCATGTCGAGCGGACCCATCGTCGTCATGGCGCTGGAAAAGGAACAAGCCATCGCCGATTACCGCAAGCTGATGGGCGCGACTGATCCGGCAAAAGCCGACGAAGGGACGATCCGAAAGAAATGGGCAGCGAGTATCGAGGCGAATGCAGTTCACGGCTCCGACGCCGAAGACACCGCGCGCTTCGAGCTGAGCTACTTCTTCGCCGGGTACGAGCTGGCGAAGTAAAGGCGCTTTCACGTTCACATCCAAATAGCAAAGCCGTCCCGCAAAGGACGGCTTTTTCCTGCCTGTTCCGCCGAAATACTAATGCGATTCAGCGCTGGTGTTCATTCCTTTGTCCATCGCGGAAGCGCTGGTCTGCGCGCCGACCTGCGGCGCTACTTTCTCGGCTTCCTGTAGATGGCTTTCCAGCGTCGGCGTTGTCTGCTGGGCCCAATCGCGCAGTGCTGGATTTTTGGCTGTGCTGGATTCACGCTTGAACTCAGCTACATCCTTCTTATGGTCCATCACCATGTCATGCATGTAAGCCTTGTCGAAGGCTGCTCCATGCAGCTTTTCCAGACGATCTTTGGTCGCCTGATCCTGCGCGTTGAGAGTCGTTGGCAGTGACACGCCTTGTTGCGCAGCCAGCTGTTTCAGCTGGTCGTTGGCCTTGGAGTGATCCGTGACCATGCGTTGCGCAAACGCCTTCACATCAGAATTCTGCGCGTTCTGTTCGGCAAGTTGTCCCAACTCCACTTCAGCCATTCCGCCCTGCGCGGCTTTGTCCATGAACTTGCGGTCGGAAGTTGGAACTCCGCCGTTCGCCTTTGTCTTCATGTTGTCGCTCATGTTGTCCTGCGCGAACATTGCTCCCGCTAATAGAAGCCCTGCTGCTACTCCGATCAGCCCCTTGTTCACGATACTCATTGCTTGTAATCTCCTTTTGAAACCGTAAGTAAGCCGATTGCGTGCGGCCTGCAGAAGCGGGATCCACTCGCTTTCTCCCGCGCCTCGGTGATAAGTAGGATTGATGCTTGCCTGCTAGGGTTGTCGTAAACCTGCGGGGAATGGAGAGCTGCACCCGAAGCGAGGTTTGCCCGAAAGCGTCACTTTGTCGTCTGCTGCTCTCCTTGACGCTTCTCCGCTATCGCAATACAGTCGAAGTGAGAGATTTCAGCCATTGGAAACCCTTGTCGGGAAAAGCATTCTCCACTACACCGTCATTAAGAAGCTGGGTTCCGGCGGAATGGGAGTGGTGTACGAAGCCGAGGACAGCCGGCTTGGACGGCATGTTGCACTGAAGTTTCTGCCCACCGAACTTGAGCAGGACTCGCACGCATTGGAGCGCTTCAAGCAGGAAGCGCGCGCGGCGTCTGCGCTGAACCACCCCAACATTTGCACCATCTACGCCATTGAAGAATGTAATGGACAGCACTTCATTGCCATGGAGTTGCTGGAAGGAGAGAGCCTCAACGAGAAGATCGATGGCCACGCGCTGCCGCTCGACAAGATTCTCGACATTGGCACGCAGATCACTGATGCGCTTGACGTCGCGCACAACAAAGGCATCGTTCACCGCGACTTGAAGCCCGCGAACATCTTCCTTACAACGCGCGGTCAAGCCAAGATTCTGGACTTCGGATTGGCGAAGCTGGTTTACGATCGCCGCGGCGCGATGGAAACCGTTGCTGGTAACGCGCCGACAACGTCGCCAGTGATGCTCACGCAGCCGGGAACTGCGGTTGGCACGGTTGCTTACATGTCGCCCGAGCAGGCGCGCGGCGAGGAACTCGACGGACGCAGTGATCTATTCTCGCTCGGCGGAATCATCTATGAAATGGCAACCGGCCAGATTCCGTTTGAAGGCAATACTTCCGCCGTCATCTTCCAGGGGATTCTCGATCGCGTGCCTCGACCGCCCGCCGAACTGAATCCGACTATTCCGTACAAGCTGGAAGAGATCATCGATAAGGCGCTGGAGAAGGATCGCGATCTTCGCTATCAGAGCGCGGCCGAGATGCGCGCTGATTTGAAGCGCTTGAAGCGCGACGGTTCAAGTTCGCGCAGCGGTGTTGTGGCTGCGGCTGGTGCGTCCGGAGCGAGCGATCGGCGATCTAGTGCTGACGGACTGATCTTCAACGCATCTTCAAACCACGAACGTCGCCGGAAGAGCGGAGCCTTCATCGTGCTTGCGGCCAGCATGCTCATGATTGGCGCCGGACTCTACGGACTGTACAACCGCTTCGTGCAATGGCGCGGCGATTCCGGCCCGATTCCGTTCCAGAACATGAGCATGGAGAAGCTGACCAACACAGGTCGCATCGTGTTGGCTACGATTTCGCCTGACGGTAAATATGTGGTGAATGTGGCCGACGAAGGCCATGGTCAGCAGAGCCTGTGGATGCGGCATGTCGCGACTGGCAGCAACGCGCAGATCATGCCTGCCGCCGAGGTTTCGTACCGCGGCCTGACGTTTTCGCCGAATGGCGATTTTCTCTACTTCGTGCGCGGCGAGCCGCAACATCCCGGCGTTGGATTTCTGTACCAGATTCCGGTGCTTGGCGGAACTCCGCGCAAACTGATGGACGATGTCGACAGTGCCGTGAGCTTCGCGCCCGACGGACACGAGATGGTTTATTTGCGCGACAGTTCGTCGGACGCAAGCTCTACCTTGATCATTGCGAATAGCGATGGAACGGGAGAGCGCGTGCTGGCTAAGATGCCTCTGCCCGGATATTCCGATCCCGTGTGGTCGCCGGATGGCAAATACATCGCGGCCTCAGTCCTCGATCCCGGAACGCAGAATCTGGGACGCATCGTGCTGCTCGATACGCACAATAACAAAGAGAAAACCGTCTATGCAGGAACTGCGATCCTGCAAAAGCCTGCGTGGATGCCGGATTCGGAGCACGTAGCCTTCATCTTCCACGACGTTTCCAGCGACTGGAACGGGCAAGTGGGCGAGATCGCCATCGCAGCAGGCAAGCTGCATCGCATCACTAACGACCTGAACTCCTACAGCAACCTCACGCTAGGCGTTACCAAGGATGGCAAGCAGCTGGTTGCCATCCAGATCACGCCGCAGGCCGGGATTTATACGATGAGTTCGGACCCTAACGGCAGCGCCGATGCGAAGCAGATCGACAATCGCGGCGACGTCGCCGTGGGTTGGTTGCCGGACGGCCGGCTTGTGGCCATGGACTTTGACGGCCACATCTCCGTCATGAGTGCTGATGGCAGCAATCGCAGCATTCTTTATCAGGAACATCTTCCGATGTCAGGGTTGTCGGTGTGCCGAGACGGTGCGAATGCATTGTTTTCGATGCCCAACAAGCAGACGAAGGCCATTAACATTTTCCGCCTGGATCTTCAGAGCGGCGCAGTCTCGGCGCTGACGAAGGGAACGATCGACCAGACCCCGTCCTGTTCGCCCGACAGCAAGCTTTTCTTGTACACCAGTGTTATCAAAGGCAAGAGGCTGTTGATGGAGATGCCGGTCGGCGGCGGAGAGCCCAAGCAGCTCAGCGACATGATCGCGCAGTTTGGTGTGTTCTCTCCCGATGGGCAACAGATTGCCGCTCTGATGTCGCAAGGGACAGGAGTCAACTTCCGTTCCGTAGTTGAGATCATTCCCGCGCAGGGAGGATTGCCGGTCAAGACGTTCCCTCCCATCACGGCAATCTCCGATGTATTTCAGTATTCACCAGATGGAAAATCCCTCTATTATCCTGTCACCGCGAAGGGTGTTTCCAATATTCTGAGTCAGCCGATTGGCGTCCAGTCGGTCCTTCCCCAGACGAATTTCGACGACCTCTTGATCTATGGCTACGACTACGACTGGAAGAACAAGCGTCTCGCGCTCGCGCGCGGACGTTCGAATACCGATGTCGTTCTGCTTACCCAGCAACAGGTGCAATAAGTGAAAGCGTCGCCAATGTTCTGCAAGCACTGCGGCCAGCGCATTGGAAGCACGGAGATGTTCTGTGTTCGCTGCGGAAAGACGATTTCTCAAGAGGAGTTCGAGACCGATGTATCGCACGCGGTAAGTCCGAAGACCACAACCTCAGTTGCGGAAATACCTGAATCTGGAGCAAGTGTCGCGCGCAAGCTGTTTGATCCGGAGCCGAAAACTGGAAATGCGGCAAGAGAAGTTCAGCCGGTCGAGTTTTCTTTCGTTGACGAGAAGCCATCGCCTCCGCCCGTTAGTGAGTCGCCGCGCTATGTTCCGGTGCGAAACAATTCTTTTCCGATTGTCGAGTTCCTGGTCGCAGTCCTGCTGGTCGCGGGGGCAGTGGCTGCCATTTGGATTTTCCATTCAACAATCCAGAAAAAAGGTATGACGGAATCGACGGACGTCGTGGTAACTATCGCGCCGGTGAGTGCGAAGCTGCGCGCCGGAAAGAGCACCGAGTTCAGTGCGACGGTTTCCGGAAGCGACAGCAACGATGTGAGCTGGAGCATAGAAGAGAATCCGGCTGGTGGACGCGTAGTCTCGAAAGGTGCAAAAGCGGAAGCAGGCAAAGTAGCGTCGCTCGCAATCTACACTGCTCCTGCGAAGGCTGGAATTTATCACCTGCGGGCCAACAGCAAGTCGAATCCTGAGAGTTCCGCGACGGCAGTGATTACCGTTCGCAAATAATCTCTAATCATGGATGGCGTTCGCATCGACATTTGGCTGTGGGCGGCGCGCTTCTTCAAGACGCGCGCTCTGGCCAAGCGCGCTTGCGAGATTGGCAGAATCCACTCGAACGGACATCAGGCGAAACCGGCACGCGAGGTGCGGGTCGGGGACATGCTCCGAATCGAGAATGACAGCGGCGATTTCGAAATCGAAGTACTAAAGCTGGGCGAGATGCGCGGCCCAGCAGCGGTGGCGCAGGAGATGTATCGCGAGACCGAAGCGAGCAGCGAGTTGCGGAAGAAAGTTTCAGAAGAACGAAAGGCGATGCCTTATCTGGACGCATCCCCCGGTCGGCCATCGAAACGCGATCGCCGAAGAATCATTCAGTTCAGAGGACCTCGTTGAAGCGATGTCGCCGCAGCATCGTTTTATTAACCTGCGTTCTTGTTCTAGCTTTGACCGCTTGTCTTCACACGAAACCTGCCCATTCAACTCCAGCCGAATTGCGGAGTTCTGCCTCCGAACGCGGTTATATCGACCTGCAACCGGGCTGGAATGTCCGCGTGGTCTTCCCGAAGCTGCGGTCGGGCGGATATGTTCTTCCGTCGATGCGCCAAAATAGCGCTACCGGAAACACCGTCGACATGCAGACCGACGAAGATTTTCTTGGTTACGAGAAAGACTTTTATACGGTGGAGTCGCACGGCGGAGACGGAGTCGAAGTGCATTTCGTACGCGCCGAGATTTGGGAAAAGGGAAAAGCTCATCGGCAGGCTGAACCCGGACTGCTGTTGTTCCCGAACAGAACGGATCCCAGATACATCAGACTCGTCTACTTAGTCAGGGAATCAGCCGCCGATCACGACATGGCGATCATCGCAGCCCTGCGTCCTGAAGCGCTGGGTGGATTAACCCAAGCCGTAATTCTCCGCGCGGAATGTAAATCGGACGAGACCACCACGTGTATCTGGGTGCCGAAGGGAGTGGCGGTCGATCCGGAGAAATGATGTATCCGCTAGCTGGATAGACCTTGCCGCGCAGCGACGCTCAAGTGAATATCTTGTCTGCCCATCTGAATGTTTTTGTGCCATTGCGTGTACAGCAATTCGCACCTGGCCACGACCCGTTTGCCTCCGGACTCATACTCAATCTCCAGCCACAAAGATTTCTCTTCGTAGATCTCGTTGAGCGCCTTAAGGTCAGTGCGTCCGCTGGGATTGTAAAAGCCACTGATGAAGTCGGGCAGTTGATTGACCGAAGCTCGGGGCAATTCTCCAGGCTTTTGCTCGTACTGAGGCACAACTTCAACCTCGTCGCCGCCGGAAATTCGGGCAACAACCTCAGGCTTGAAGATCAATGTGTTTTGCGTCGCTCGCACCGGTCTAATTCGCACATTGAATGCTTCCGACGCGGGGGTTACATTTTTGAGCAGAAGTGGCATGCTCCGCAGACGTGGCGAATCGCACTCATTGTGAGAATATTCGATCTCGAGTTCGGCCACGACCGGCGCGGGCATTTCCAAAACAGGAGCTAACGTGTCCGAGTGGCGCGGCGATGTTGCTTCAAAAGCCGACGTTGTCGACTGTGGCGAAATGCTTAGAACGGACCCGCCGCCAAACAGGGTTGCGACCGCGGGTTCGTTTGCATGCTCAGCAGCTCGGCGTCTGAAAAACAGGAATGCGCCAGCCGCACCGATACATAGCACAAAAGTGTAAATCGAAGCTTCCAAGTTTCCACCCCAATGCTGAATGAGTAACGGTAAAATCACGCCCGCAAGAATGAATGCGGACCCCAAAAACAACTCAAAGCGGCGCATATGTCGAAATTGTAGCACTACTCGTCAAGTGCAGAATCCATTGAGCTTACCACAGGCTCCAGAAACGATCACGGAGCCAAGAAGAGTTGCGGACGCAGAGTGATTCGATAGCGCTAACTCCTGCAAAATCTGCACCTAGAGAGGTGCATCACCTAAGTGGTGTTTAGGGAAGAGATTTTACTCACTGTTGTTTGAAGAAATGGGTTGAGTTGCGTGTATCAAAAATGCGTGGTCCTGGTTATTCGACGGAGCCGGAGGTTGCGCCCGCTATTCCTTGACGGTGATTCCAAGCGTTTTCATTTTGCGGTACATGTGGCTG
The DNA here is from genome assembly GCA_963834135.1 of uncultured Acidobacteriaceae bacterium. Taxonomy (GTDB): domain Bacteria; phylum Acidobacteriota; class Terriglobia; order Terriglobales; family Acidobacteriaceae; genus Bog-257. Next base: position 670,613 of record CAWIAN010000005.1, read on the forward strand.
CGTTCCAGGCCGAGCACCTCGGCGGTGCGGCTGACGCTGCCCTGGTTCTCGTCTAGCTTTTTCAGGATGTAATCACGCTCGTAGGCGGCGCGCGCCTGGTGAAGGCTGGAGAAATCGCCCAGCATGCGCCGGCCGCCCTCGCGATAAACCAGAGTCGGCAGGTGTTTGCGCTCCAACTTACTGACCGACGGATTCATGATCACGATGCGCTCGATCAAGTTACGCAGCTCGCGCACATTGCCTGGCCAGGAGTAACGCATCAACGCCTCCAGCGCGTCTTCGGAAATTTCCTTCGGCCGACGGCTGTAGGTCTGCGAGAAATCCTTGAGGAAGTGTCGAGCCAGCAACGGAATGTCTTCTTTACGTTCGCGCAGTGGCGGCACGTAAAAAGGAATCACGTTCAAACGGTAAAACAGATCTTCGCGGAAGTTGCCCTTCGAGATCTCGTCTTCCAAATCTTTGTTGGTCGCGGCGATCACGCGGGCGTCGACCGTAATATCTTCTTCTTCGCCCACCGGAGCGAAGCGGCCTTCATCGAGTGTGCGCAGCACCTTGGACTGTGTCTTCAGGCTCATGTCGCCGACTTCGTCCAGGAAGAGCGTTCCGCCGTCAGCCTTTTGGAACTTACCCTCCTTGTCGGCAGTCGCGGTAGAGAATGCCCCCTTGCGATGTCCGAAGAGTTCGCTCTCGATGAGGTCTTCGGGGATGGCGGCGCAGTTCACTTCGACAAACATCGCGTCCTTGCGCAAGCCCTGCGCGTGGATGGCGCGCGCGGCAAGCTCCTTGCCGGTGCCTGATTCGCCGTAAATGAGGACACGCCCGTTGGTGGGCGCCATCAGCGAGATTTGCTGGCGCAGAGCTTTGATGGGAATGCTGTCGCCAACAATCACGCTGCGCACCTGAAACTGCTTCTTGAATTCCAGATTTTCGCTGCGTAGGCGCTTGGCCTCGATGGCATTCTTCAGGACGATCAGGGTGCGTTCGATGGAAAGCGGCTTCTCCAGAAAGTCGAAAGCGCCGAGCTTGGTGGCGCGCACGGCGGTCTCGATATTGCCGTGGCCAGAGATCATGATCACTTCGGGATGATCTTCGCGCTCGACTAGCTTTTCCAGCGTTTCCAGTCCATCGATCCCGGGAAGCCAGATATCGAGCAATACAACGTCGGGTGATTTGTGCCGGAGGATTTCGAGGCATTCTTCGCCGCTGCCGGCGAGCAAGGTCCTGTAGCCCTCATCCGCCAGCACGCCTTCCAGCGCACTGCGGATTTGCGACTCGTCATCCACGATCAGAATGGTCTGCATCTTGATTGGCAGCGACAGCGAGAACCATCTCCTGCGCCAAAGGCAACTCTACGATAAACCGGGCGCCCACGGGAGAATTCTCTTCCACACGAATCGAACCGTGATGATCTTCGACGATCCGGCTGACGATCGCAAGCCCCAGCCCGGTTCCGCGGCGCTTGGTGGAGAAATACGGCAGGAACAGTTTTTCTTTCACTTCGCTGGTTACGCCGTGCCCGGTGTCGGCGACGATGATTTCCACGCCATCGCGGCCGTCGTTGAGCGCGGTCGAAATCGCGATCTCTTTTATCAGCGAATCGTGTAACGCCTCGGCGGCATTGTCGACCAGATTGGCGACGGCGCGTTTGATGGCTTCAGGGTCGGCCTGGACCAGCGGCAGATCGGGCCCGAGATACCTTCGCAACAGGATATCGTCCAGCCGGCCGTCGAACATCAGCAATGCATCATTCACAATGGCATTGATGTCGGAGGGCTGAGGCTTGGACGCAGGAAACCGCGCCAAGGTAGAGAACTCGTCAACCAATTTGCGAACTGTCTCCACGGAAGATGTGATGGTGGTGGCGCACTGCCGAATCACGCGCAGCGAAGAGGCGTCGGGCGGCATCGCCCGCTCCAGATGGCGCCGAATGCGCTCGGCCGATAGCGCCAACGGAGTAAGCGGATTCTTGATTTCGTGGGCGATGCGGCGGGCGACTTCGCGCCATGCGGTCTGCTTTTGCGCGCGCAGCAGATCGGTCAAGTCTTCCAACACCACAACGTAGCCGGCCCGCTGCCTGCCGTTACGCGAAGCCTGCTGTAATGGCGGATCAAGCGATGCGACCGTAACCGCGACATTCAGGTTAACGCGCGCTGTGGCAATTTCCATCTGACTGGTCGTGCTCCCCATGCGATCCGCTTTGCGCAGCATGTGCTCGAGATCGCTAACTGTCTCCGCAGGGAAGAGGTCGTTCAGGGTCTTGGCGGAGAGTGGCGGATTTTGATCGATGTGCAGCAAGCGCCGTACGGCTGCATTGCTATGAACAATACTGCGGGAAGCGTCGAGTGAAAGAACGCCCGAGGGAACGCTCTCCAGGATAGTTTCGATGTGCCGGGTGCGCTGCTCCAGCTGCGAATTCATGTCGGCGAGATCGCGACGTGAATGTTCAACGCTGCTGCGACCCGTCTCCAGATCGGCTGCCATGCGATTGAACGATTCGACGAGTTGCCCGATTTCGCTGCCAGCCTGCACGTCGACGCGATAGTCCAAACGTCCTCGAGAGATTTCGTGCGTGGCCTCGGCCAACGCGACCAGAGGTCGAGTGACCATCTTCGAGAGATAGAGCGCAAGCCAGGTAGAAGCGAAGAGCACGCCGACTGTCAGTAATAACAACAGTCCTAGATAGGTTCGACGCAGCCGGCGCCGTTGCAGGCGCAAGTCCTGATACTGCTGCTGGCTGTTTTCCAGGTCTTGCAGTGTGCCGGAATAGTTCGTCGGCAACGGCATCGCGACCAGGATTTGGCCGTGATTGTCGACGTGAGCCCGCCCGAGGACGTAAGTTTGCCCGAGCAGGTCGAAGGGCTTGGGCGTTCCGGGAGCCGTGGCGGCGGGCAGATAGCGACTCAGCAGCGGCCAGTTCTCGGGCGCGTGAAAACTGGCCTCAGCGCGATCGTCCACCAGGGCGAAGGCGAAGCCGCCCTGGAGCGTAACCTCGCTAGCCCGGAACTCGTCGATGACGTAGCTAAAATTTCCAGTCTGAAACGACTTCTGCGCAGCAGGTGTAGCCGCGATGCGCTTTGCCTCATCCTCCGCATTCGTAGTGGCATATTGCGTCATAAGCGAGGCGATGAGGTTGGTGTGGTACTGCACATCTTCGGTCGGACGCGAGAACCACTTCTCGATGGAACGGTTCAGCAAGCCGTAGGAGAACAGGAATAGAAAAATGACCGGGCCAAGCGACAGCAAGAGCGCGCCGAGCACCATGTGGCTTCGAAACTTCGAACCCAGCATTCCGGTCTTGCGCTCGGCGTACAGCCGCAGCAAAGTGCGGATTAACACGAACGTCAACGCGACGAACAGAAAGAAGATTAGCGCGGAGACCAGCGCCACGATGATGGTCTCTTCGCTGGTGTCGGGTTCGAAGAACGTCAGCTTAAACGTCGCCTGCGCCAGAATCACCGTGAACAAGAAGAAGACGCAGATCGAGAGCGCGATCAGCGCGGGAGTACTGCTACGTTTCTTGTTCTCACGGGTTGGTGGAGAAGAAGGCAACATCGCTTACTGGGAGTTTCAGGAGACGTGATCCTATGGGTACACGTTGCGGGAGCGTAGGTTCATTATAACTTCGTTTTACCTGGGTCGCGCTATAGATTAACTAACCCAATGAGCGCAAGAAGTTGCGCGTCGAAACACCGGTTCCGGCTATCTTGGTTGCCAAGGCGGCATAGGTGCCGGCTGTCGGTTTCTGCCCACCAGCCAGACGATCAGGGCGACGATCAGGATAAGCGCCAAAAGGGGCACGACGACGATGCCAACCAGGATGCCGGCACCAGACCTGGAAGAGACCTCGCCTTTTACGATTGCGTCGGGATGACGCGCCACTCTTCCGCCGACAGCTACGGCGTCGCCCGAGACGGTGGCGTGCTCGTTCAAGTGTAACGATCCACCAATAACGACCGCATCTCCGCCGACATCGCCGTCCACTTCGATGCTTCCGGCGATGGCGACCAGATCGCCGCAAGATCCTTCCATGTGAATCGAGCAGCCGATACAAACGACATCGCCGACCGCTTCGTCTTGCGCCACATAGAGACTTTTGCCGACCTGGACGCGATCTCCTCCCTTAGCAAACACAGCAGGGCAGGCCAGCATTAGGAAGAACAAGGTGCAGACGGGGAATAGCCGACGCGAGGGTTGCACGGCATAGCTCCTGAACGAGGGTTGAGAGCCAATAACAGGCTAGTCGCAGCCGGGGAAGAAAACAATCAGTTCGGGCGAGGGCTTTGCGATGGGAAACTGGCGGCAAGTTTGAGCAGCTTGCCGCCGGTCCAAGCCAGAAGGAATTACTGCGCAGGCGGCTGCATGCCCTGCACCATGCCACCCATATCCATCTTGCGGTATCCGGAAGGAATGACGAAGAGGCTGGCGTCAGGTTCGCCTTCTTGAATGTTGGTCAACTCCCAGGTTGAATCCGCGGAGACGCTCTTGATGGGGAAGTGCAGTTTCTGGTCGACCCAGACGTTCGAGACGCTGCCGTCCTTGTGCGTGATCTGCCAGTGATCGCAGGTGCGACCGTTTACCTGCTCAACTCCGACGTTCTTGCAGGTTGCTCCCGCATCGCCCGCGCAAGGATTGCCGGGATCGCTGAAGGGCTTGATGCTGGGCATCATTCCGGAACGGCGTGCCATGGCCTGGTCGGCTTTGAATTCCATATACATGTGTTGTTGCGGCATCAGCATGTCCGTCGTCTGGGTCGACGTGTTCGTGATGATGATGGCGGCGCCATGCGATGTGCCTTGCATGTCCATTCGCATATGGCTGTTGGTGAAGTACATTTTGCCGGTTGCGCTTTCGCCGTGACTCGAAGTGACATGAAAGTCGGCGGAAAATGGAGAAATGTGTGGGCCCATTTGCGCAGCTAAGGGCAGCGAGAGCAGTACGCCAAAAACAAACGCAGAGGCAACACCGAGTCGCAATTTCAAGAGAGCTCCTTTTGTGGGCGGAGGAACCTGGGCCCAGGACGTAAGAAACAAAGCCCAAATAGTTTACGATGAAAGCCGCGAAAATCGCGGCGGTAATTTGATAGGGCGGGTTATCATCTAGGGGAAGAGTTGCAGGCAAGCTCCTGGCTGAGGAGTAGCTGTCGCCCTGCCACTTGAACTATTCTAGGAAAGCATTTAGCCGCACGACCTGTGGGCGGATCCGCCGGGGACCGCCAAGGAGAACACGCCTGATGGGTGCCACTGGCATGTGGTCGCGCAAGGCCGACACTTCCTCCACCAGCGATCCGCATGTGCTGGTGGTTGTGGAAGGTGCCGACCGGCGCACCCTCGTGCTCGATCATTTCCCCTTCACCATTGGCCGCCGTACCGACCGCGACCTGGTGATGGCCGACCCTCGGGTCTCGCGTGAGCACGCGCAGTTCATGAAAGAGATGGACGGCGTCTACGTCATTGACCAGGGAAGCCGCCACGGTACCTTCGTCAATGGCGAGCGCATCAACCGCCGCAAATTAAGTCGCAACGATCACGTTGAGTTCGGCGTTCAGGGCGGACCGCACGTTCTCTTTAGCCCTGATCGTTCTCCTACCAGCGCAGCGCAACAGTTCCTGAGCCAGTTCTCAACCTGGAAGCCGGCCGCCGGAGCGGGATCCGACCTGGAGATGCTCAACGTTTTTCTTGAGGCAGCTCGCAAGCTGAATACCAGCGGTGTACTCGACGATGTGCTGAATGCATTGTTGGAAGCGGCATTGCGCCTGACGCGCGCCGAACGCGGCTTCGTCTTCCTGCGGCAACCGGACGGCGAACTGCAACTTGCCGCCGGCCGCGACAAGAACGGCGAAAGCATAAGCGACGACAGCACCATTTCGCGCTCCATCTTGCGCGACGCCGCACAGAGCGCCTCGGAATTTCTGGTCACCGACACCGACGACACCGGCAAACTTGCCGGCCGCGAAAGTGTCGTCGCCCACAACTTGCACAGCGTAATCTGCATTCCGCTGCGCAAGACGGTTATCCAGGAAAAGGCCAAGAACGATACCAAGTCGGGTGAGACGACGGACGTGCAGGGCGTTCTCTATCTCGATGCGCACTTCCTCTCCGGAAAACTTTCGTCGGTCAGTCACGACATTCTGCGCACCATTGCCAATGGTGCCGCGACGCTGGTGGAAAATGCGTCGCTGGTGCAGGCCGAAGACGCAGCAAAACGCTATCGCCAGGAGTTGGCGATCGCCTCGGAGATTCAGCAGCGCCTGATGACCGTCACCGTTCCGGATGTGCCGTTCGCTAAGGTCAATGCCGTCAGCTATCCCTGCAAAGATATCGGAGGCGATTTCTTCGATCTCGTATATACCGACAAGGGGCTGTCGCTGATCGTGGCTGATGTTTCCGGCAAAGGAGTTTCGGCGGCGGTGGTGGCGTCTATTCTGCAAGGAATGTTGTATTCGCAGTTGGCGCGCGACTCGGCACTGCCCGAGATGATTTCCGCCGTTAATCGCTTTCTCTGCGAAAAAGTTGCGGGACAAAAATATGCGACGCTGGTCATCGCGCGCCTGTCCAACACCGGCGATTTGGAGTTGATCAACTGCGGTCACGTCCCGCCGTTGTTGGTGACGGAAGGGAAAGTCGTAAAGCTGGAAGAAGGTAACCTTCCCGTGGGACTGGTCCCCGTGGCGGATTTCCAGGTACTCCGAATGAAGTTGAAGACTGGCGACCGTTTGCTGCTGGTAACCGATGGCGTGACGGAAGCGGAGGATGCGACCGGAGAATTCTTTGGCACCGAGCGCCTGGAGAGCTGTTGTCCTGAAGGCCTGGTCTGCATCGAGCAGGCCGTCACCACGTTTCGCGGCGACACGGCCCTGACCGATGACTTCACCATCACGGAAATGATCTTCCGCGGCGATAACTGATTCCTGCACCACGAAAGTTGTGTGTAGTTCCCGATCGTATACCCAATTCAATTTTAGCTATCGGAAATCACCGGAAAGTCTTGGCTCATCCGCACAACTATGGTGTAATAATTGTTCATCCTACGTAGCTGCTCCACTACACGGAATATGTTTTTATTGCCATTGTTAAATATCTGGACGTCTGGCCGAATCGGGACGCAATTCGTATCGAGTGTTCCCCAGCGCAGAATGGGGTATACCGTTCTGTTCTGCGCACTTATGCTGTTTGCTTCAGTTCCGGCCTTCGCAGTTACCCATGCCGTCAGCCATGCGCGGGTTCACCACGGTCATCACGCTGTGCTCCGTTATGCCTCGCTTCGCACAACGACGACCACGACGCGGCATTACCGCGGCGGCCACTACCAGGTAGGCTTGGGGCGCTGGACGCCGATGTTCCCCGGCTCGCACGACATGCTGGTGCGCGAGAACGAAGAGCTCGACCGCATGCAGTTGCCGCGCATTAATGACGACTACGAGTTGATCCGTTACGAATTGTCACAAGATCTGGTTCCGGTTTCGGAGACGGACGCGCTGAAGATCGCCGCCGACCTTCCGGACAATCGCCGTTACTGTCGCCCCTGGACGCGCGAATTCCTGGTGGATTTCAGCGAAGCGTTTTACGAGCAGTTCCACGCTCCGTTGCAAGTGAACTCATTGGTGCGTACGGTCGAGCAACAGCATCGGCTGCGCCGTTGGAATCGCTTCGCCGCTCCGGAGTTTGGCGACACCGCTTCGACGCATCTGACCGGTGTCACGTTCGATATGTCGCGTCGCGGACTTACTTACGAGCAGTATGAGTGGATTCGCAACTATCTGCTCCCGCTCCAGGCCGAGGGAATGGTCGATCCGATCGAGGAGCGCCAGCCGGTCCTGCACGTTGTGGTGTACGAAAAGTATTCCGGCCGCAACGATCAGAAGAACGCCTGGTCGGAAGCGAACGAACCGACCGAGATGGATCCCTACGGAGCCGCGGTTAACACCAGCGTCACCGGCCCGGTTGCGCCCGGTACGGCAGTCGCCGCGGGAAGCCAGCCGTAAAGCAGTGGGTAGTGGATGGACGCTGAGATCTACCGACCTGCGAGAGATCACGGCACGCGATGAGCGTGCCGTTTTATTTGTATGAATACTCCACCTCCATAGAAGGTGTCATCCTGAGTGGAGGTGTCGCGCTTTTTGCGATGCCGGAGTCGAAGAACCCCTTTCCCCGGGAAGCTGCATCGATTCGGTAGCGGTCCCTCGACTTCCTCGGGATGGCACCTTTGAATGAATCGCGGTCGCAGCGAATTTTCTATCCACTACCCACCAACCACTATCCACTGTTTCAACGCACCGCCATAACCAGCAGCTTCCGCTCTGTCATGTCTTCTATCGCGTACCGCAAGCCTTCGCGCCCGAAACCGGAATTCTTCACCCCGCCATACGGCATCTGATCCGCGCGGAAGGTCGGAACATCGCCGACGATGAGACCACCCACCTCGATCTCGTCGAATGCCGTTTGAATCAGTACGGCATCGCGCGTGAACAGTCCGGCTTGCAATCCGTACTCGGAATTGTTGATGAAGCTCAAGGCTTCGTCGAACATCTCGTATTCCTCAACCGTCACCACCGGCCCGAATACCTCGGCACTGTTGACGCGCATGATGGGGGTGGTCTCGGTAAGCACCGCCGGCTCGATCAGTGAGCCCGTGCGCTTGCCGCCACACAGCAGCTTGGCTCCGGCCTGGACAGCTTCGTCGATCCACTTCGCTACGCGCACGGCGTCCTGCTCGCGGATCAGCGGTGGAACGTCGGTGCTCTCCTGCATGGGGTCGCCGCACTTCAGTTTGCGCACACCTTCCACCAGTCGCTTCTTGAACTCCTCGAAGAGATCGTGATGCACCACGATCCGCTGCACCGAGATGCAAGTCTGACCGGCGTAAGAGAAGCCGCCCGCAATGCAGCGGTGAACCGCGTATTCCAGATCGGCGTCTTTGTGAACGATCACGCCCGCGTTTCCGCCTAGTTCCAGGGTCACGCGTTTCTTGCCAGCCTGGTTTTTCAGCTGCCAGCCCACGGCCGCGCTTCCGGTAAACGTCAGCAGTTTGATGCGTTCGTCGGAGACCAGCATGCCCGCGCTGTCGTTCGACAGAGGCATGACCGCCAGAGCGCCGTCCGGCCACGAGGTGTCGTCGATAATTTCAGCCAGCATCAGCGCAGAGATGGGAGTCTGCGGCGCCGGCTTCAGGATGATCGGACAACCTGCGGCGATGGCCGGTGCGATCTTGTGGGCCACCAGGTTCAATGGAAAATTGAAGGGCGTGATCGCAAAAATCGGTCCCAGCGGGAAGCGTCGCACGATCCCCCAGCGTCCCGCCGCAGATTCCAGCGTATCGAGAGGAAGGTACTCGCCGTAGATGCGCGTGCTCTCTTCTGCCGCGATCTGGAAGGTGTTGATGGCGCGATCCACTTCAACCCGCGCCGTTTTGATGGGCTTGGCGGCCTCCTGGCAAATGGTGCGCGCGAATTCCTCACGCCGGCTGGTGAGAGCCTGCGCGATCTCGTGCAGGATGCTGGCGCGCTGCTGTGACGACATCTTGCGTGTGGCCGGGAACGCCTGCACCGCCGACTCGACGGCTATTTCGGCGTCGTCGCGCTCCGCCTCGCTCAACACGGCGAGAATGCTGTGATCGTAAGGCGCCGTCACAACGGATTCGCGGCCATGCGTGCTCCAGCCGCCGTTCAGGAAATATCCCATGCTGCGAATGGTTGAAGAGCTTTGGCTCATCGGATTCCTCGCATATACAAAGTTGGATGCGGCAAACCGTGTGTCGCGACTGAGTCCACAGCACGACCGCATTCGACTGAACATCGGATTATAGGTCGTCCTCCAGCAATCGCGAGCCGCGTAGCTGGAATTGGAATCTAATGTTCTGGAGGACGAATGACCGACTCTGAAACCGAATATATTGTCGAATTACAGCCAAAAGTCACTGAGCGGCTGACCGAGTTGGGCTTCACCGATGCCGAGCATCGCGACTTGTTGGCTCATGGACTAGCGGAAATTGCATCGCGAGCCCGGACCCTCGACCAGCAGGCATTGCCGCTGTTTCTGTCGCTTGATCCGCGGCATCGGCGGCCATTGGCGGAAGTGACGGTCGCGCTAAAGAACCATCTCGACGCGATGCAGGACTCGATCTGCGATGTGCGCGCGTCGCTGACGGCGCTGACGGATTTCTTGCTGCGCGAGGAAGGGAACTCCCGCACCGCATGATCCGCAGCCCTCTCTTGAGGGCAACGGGCCTCGGGGTTAGTCGATGAATTCGAACTTCTCGGTCAGTCCGGCCAGCTTCAGCACCTTATACATTTCGATGTTGATACCGCGAACGACGAGCTTGGTGCTCTCCGCGCTGGCGGACGTGGCCAGTTCGTCCAAAGCTCGTATGTCGGCGGGGTCGAGCGCCTGCGCGAGGAAAAAGTCGAGCAGGACCTCTGGCCCTTCGGTCGCCAGTTTTTCGCGAATGTCGTTCAACTGCTGGGCGACATGTTCCCCATCGATCACGAAATTCGATGTTTTTAGCGTAGCGCTCATACCCCCACCTCCTGTTGAAGCTTCCCGGTCTTAATTTCGGCATCTTCCTGCTTTACGCCTCTGCCGTAAAAGGCGCTCCAATAAAGCTCGACCAGTTCCTTCACCAGCGGCATGCGTGGGTTGGAACGCCACGAGGGATCGTCGAAGGCGATCTTCGTGAGCTCGGGCATCGCCGCCTCGAAAGCTTCTTTCGTGATACCAAGGTCGGCGATGGAGCGCGGCACCTCCAAGCCGGTCGAGTAGTTGCTCGATCGCCGTGACCAGGTTCTTCACTTTTTCCTCGACCGTGTAGCCGCCAAGTCCTACCAGGTCGGCGATCATGGCGTACTTCTTGTGCGCCACATACGCACGCTGGTTGGGGGAGGGCATGAACTTGGTCGGGACGCCGGCATTGTAGGCAATGACGTGCGGTAGCATGAGGGCGTTGGCGCGTCCGTGAGCCACACCGAAGCGTGCGCCGAACGCATGGGCCAGGGCATGATTGACTCCCACCGAAGCATTCGAGAAGGCGATGGCGGCGATGCAGGCGGCGTTGTGCATCATGCTGCGGGCTTCTTCGTCGCGCGGATTGTCATAGACCTCAGGCAGATACTTGAACACCAGACGAATCGCCTGCATCGCGTTGGAGTCGGTGTAGGGCGACGCGTAGATTGAGACCGCGGCCTCCAGCGCATGGGTCAGGCAATCGATACCGGTGTCGACCGTCAGTCCTCGAGGCATCGACATGACGAACTGCGGATCGACGATGGCAACGTCGGGCGTCAACGAATAGTCGGCGAGTGTGACCTTGACGCCGCGCTCTTTGTCGGTCATCACGGCGAAGGGCGTGACCTCGCTGCCCGTTCCGCTGGTGGTGGAGATGGCGATCAGCCGCGCGTGATTGGTTTTCTCGGTGGGATATTGCACCACACGCTTGCGAATATCAAGGAACGGTGCGGCAAGCTCTTTCAAATCGGCCTGCGGCGACTCGTACATCAGCTTCATGATCTTTGCCGCGTCGATTACAGACCCGCCGCCCAGCGCGATGATCTGGTCAGCTTTGTAGAAGTTCAATGCCTCCACGCCCTGCTTGATGATCTTGAGATCAGGCTCGGCGTCGGGGATGATGGTGACCCGCACCTGCGTCTCTGGCGGAATCGCGCGGCGAACCGTGTCGGAGTGTCCAATCTGCTCCAGCGCTGGATTGGTGATGATGAGCGTGGAGCGCGAGTCGAAGTTACGCAGGTTCTCCACCGCATTCATGTTGAAGTAAATCTGGTTGGGGACTCGGAACCACATATGCGCCTGTGTCCTTCGCGCCATGCGCTTGATGTTGAGATAGTGGTAGACGTTGACGTTGTCGGTGGTGCTGTTGCCACCGCCGGTGCCGCAGCCGAATGAAAAGGTCGGCACCATGTCGTTGTAGACGCCGCCGAGCGCGCCGATCGATCCTGGCGAGTTCACGATGATGCGTCCGGCATTGATGGCATCGCCGAATTTCCGGATCACCTCTTCGTTGTTGGAGAACACAACCGCCGTGTGTCCCAGTCCGCCGGAGTGATTCACATCCACACAAACTTTCAACGCTTCATTCACGGAATGTGCGCGGTAGACCGCAAGAACAGGGAAGAGCTTTTCCACCGACAGAGGGTATTTGCGTCCCACACCTTTGATGGGTGCGATCAGCAGCTTGGTCTTCGGCTTAACCGGAATGCCGACGAAGCGCGCAATGTTGGTGGCCTTCTGGCCGACCGCCATCGGCTGCATGTAGCCGGTTGAGGGATCGATCACGGTGCGTCCCAGCAACTCAGTCTCTTCTTCGCTGCAGATGTGCGAGCCCAGGTCTTCAAATTTCTTCAGCACGCGATCGTAAATCTCGTCATCGATCACGACCGTCTGCTCTGAGGCGCAGATGGTTCCGTTGTCGAAGGTCTTCGAGGTGATGATGTCGACCACGGCCATATCGAGGTCAGCAGTCTTTTCGAGGTATACGGGCGTATTGCCCGGACCCACGCCCAGCGCAGGCTTACCCGATCCGTATGCTGCCTTTACCACACCCGGTCCACCTGTCGCGTCGATCAGACCGATGTCTTTGTGATGCATCAGGAATGCGTTGTCGTGCAGGGTGTGCGACTCCAGGCAGCTGAAGACACCTTCCGGCGCGCCATGTTTGACCGCCGTCTCGTACATGATCTTCACGGCTTCCGAACAGCAACGCCAGGCCGAAGGATGCGGGCTGAAGATCACCGCATTCCGCGTCTTGATAGCCATGATGCACTTGAAGAGCACGGTTGAGGTGGGGTTCGTTATGGGCGTAAGCGAGAGGATTACGCCGATAGGCTCGGCCAGTTCGGTCAGGCCATGCTCTGCGTCTTCGCGAATCACGCCGACGGTGCGCTTGTCCTTTACGTAGTTGTAGACGAACTCCGTCGCCACCATGTTCTTGATGGCCTTGTCCTCAAGAACCCCGATCTTCGTCTCTTCGATAGCTAGCCGCGCCAGATACTGCGCCTTCTCTAGCCCCGCCAGGACCATGGGTTTGACGATCCGGTCAACGTCTTCCTGCGTGCACTGAGAAAAGGCGGCTGCCGCCACCCGGGCTTGGCGAACCAGCTCGTCCAGGTAGGCAATTCGCTCCTCGCTGAGGCCAACACCGTTGTCGCTCATACGTCCTTCTTGCTCGGCCAAATGCGCCGAAAATTAGCCAGTTTCAGTATGTGCGGCGGTCGAACAGGGAGGCAGTGAGCAGGGTCACTCGCGACTGTGAGGGATGGTCGGCGGGCGCGATTGGTTTCTGCCGCAATTCCGCGGGGAAGAGCGTTCAGACGTAGGCCAACTACCAGAAAGAATAGGTTACTACCAATGGTAGTACTTGGTGCTGAGGAATAGGCTTCGGATTTTGCTACTCAGCCGGGCCAACTGGAGGCACCTCCCATGCCGTCGGTATCCGCTCCCACTCTTCAGCGGCATTTTTCCAAACTGCTGATTGCCCTCACGCTTTTCTTGCCGCTCGCTGTCAGCGCGCAGAACTCGACCAGCACTCTGCGAGGTGTGGTCCAGGACGCAAGCGCCGGGCGAGTGGTGGGTGCCCGAGTGGTCATCCGGTTAGCGGGATCAGGATCTTCCATCACCCGCGAGACAGTGGCAAATGATCGCGGAGAGTTTCGTATAGACGGTCTTCTGCCTGGTCCCTATCAGATAGCCGTTACGGCTAAGGGTTTCGCGGAGGCCACGGCCGATGTGGATACGGCAGTCAGCTTGGTGCGAGATCTCACCATTACGCTCAAACCCGCAACCGCAAGTGAGACCGTGAATGTGCAGGGAAATACTTCTTCGATTACGACCGCAACCACGGATACATCGAGCGCTGTGCGTGGTGGCGTGGTTGACGGCCATGACCTCGAAACGTATCCGCTCCCGGCGCGCAGCTTCGCCAACATCTCATACCTTGTAGCTGGAACCGAGCCCGTCGAGCCTTCCGATCCCACTAAGGCGCGTATAACTGCCGTGTCTACAGGTGGAAGCTCCGGTCTGAACAATGAACTGTCGGTCGATGGCGCTGATAACTCCGACGACTGGATCGGCGGGTTCCTGCAGAATTTCTCGCCCGATGGCATTCAGGAATTTGCCGTCCGCACCTCCAATGAAGAGGCAGATACCGGATGGACGACGGCAGGCTCCGTCGTGATTACCACCAAACACGGTACCAACGATTGGCACGGTGACTTGGCTGTCTACGAACGCGCCGCGGGGCTGAACGCCCGTTTTCCGATTGAAAATCCGGCCGAAACCTGTACGGACGGTGTCTGCGTGCACAATCCCAAGCAGCCGTTCTCGCGTCAGAACTATGTGGGCACGATCGGCGGACCTATCGTAAAGAACAAGGTTTGGTTCTTCACCTCATTCGAGGCCGTACACGAGGACGCGAGCGTCGCCTATAGCCCTACCAGCACGGCGCAATTTAGCGCGCTTTCACAACTGGCGGCACAGGGTTTGATCGCTGGTTCTCCCACGATTGCCACGCCGACGTTTGTTCCGGTCCCATTTCGCGATTACATCGGTACAGTGCGTTTTGACTGGGCGCAGTCGGCAAAATCAAGCTGGTTCTTGCGTGCTTCGGAAGACAGCTATGTCACCAACAATAACCTGGTGCAGCAGGGCACGTTGCCCTCAACCGGACTGCTGACGCACGACAATTACTGGAATGTTGCGCTCAGCAATACCTATGCGTTCAGCTCCAGCACGGTTGGCACGCTAGTTCTGGATGCGAGCCTATTGCATCTGACGCAGACCCGGAACTCAAACCTGGGTTATGCGCTGGCTTTTCCCTTCAGCGCCACAGCGCTGACCATTTCCGGCTTCGAAACCTACGGCGACAACCAGTTTGCTACTCCCATTACGTTTTTCCCCGACCTGCGCAACCAACAGAAATATCAGATCCGTTACGATCTGAGCCACATTGTTGGGACGCACTCCTTAAAGTTCGGCGTCGACTTTATTCACGAACCGGTGCTGAGTGGAGCGTTTCCTGGCACAGCCGAGACTCTGGCCACCTACGTCAATAACCCCACTTACTACATACAGAACCCCGGCGTGTTCGGCACCTTCAACCCGCAATGCGTTAACTTCACGACTTCTGACGGCTCAACCTGCACTTACACTCCTGCCAGCGACGGCAGCTTTTCGCAGAATGTTCAGCGTCTCGCGCTCTACGCAGAAGATTCCTGGCAAGTCACCCGGAACCTCACGTTCAACTACGGTTTGCGTTGGCAGAACACCTGGGGCCTGTTCAATGCCTCGGGGCGAAGCCAGGCGGACAATGCCGCGTACATCACGATGCAGGCATTGCAGATTCCGGTGGTAACCAGCTTGCCGCACGATGACCACAACCAATTCGCGCCGCGCATCGGTTTCGCTTACTCCCCGGGCGGCAGCGGGAACACGGTAATTCGCGCCGGCTTTGGCATGTACTATGACGATCTGGCACAGAACGGATGGGCAACTGCCTTCCAGGGTGTCAACGGCTCGAACTACACCACCGGAACGTGTGCGCTGACTGGAGGCCCAGGTACGTATGCTCTCACCGGCTCAGGGTGTCTGACCGGCGGCGCAGGAGCCACAGGAAATGTCATCGGCTCTCCCTACAAAACCCCTTACGCGATTCACATTACCGGCGGTGTGCAGCACGCTTTCAACAATGAATGGCTGGCGAGCGCCGATTATGTTTACGAGGACGGCGTTCACGGATACCGCGCCTTCCCCTATACCAGCGGGTTAAACCTAACCACTCCGCTCATTCCCACGTCCGATCCGAACTACGCTACCGACCAGGCGAACGTGGTGCCCAACGTCAATGTGTTCCAGTCTGACAACCGTTCCAAGTACAACGCGCTAATGCTGCACCTAGCGGGCAATACGCGCCGCTTCAATCTGGTGGCGAACTACACGCTTTCCCGGGCCGACACCTGGGGCTGCCTGCTGGGCGAGCTGTTTGACTATGTCGATGGCGTCTGCCAACAGGCGAATGGACAACTGAACGCTTTCGGACCGGGAGACTACGGCCCATCCGGCGAAAACGTTACCAGCCGCTTCGTTCTGGCCGGCACGGTGCGCATACCCGGTGGCTTCGAATTGAGCACGGTCAACCAGTTCGAGAGCGCCCGCCCCATCACCATCACGGACGCGGCCAACGTGGGCCGCATCTACGTCAATGGAGTGCCCACCAGTCTCGACCAGTTCCGCGGTACGCCTTACCTGCAGACGGACCTGCGGGTCACGCGTCCTTTCAAGCCCAACGAGCGCTGGACGATTCTGCCGTTCATTGAATTCTTCAATCTCTTCAACCGTAATAATCCCGGGGCCAATTACGCGGTCAATGTCGTGCAGCTTCCGGTGCCGCCGTCGCAGATGGTGCCGAATCCAGTGACCGGTATCACCAATGTCACGAGCGTCTGCACGAACGCAAGCTGTACCCAAACCGTGCCCATCACCAGCCTGAAGCAACTCGAGATACCCGAGGGTGCGTTGGGCGACTTCTTTGGGCCGGGAACCACGGTGGGCATTCCGTTCGCGGCCCAGTTGGGAGTGCGCGTTACCTTCTAGGGAAAGCCACTGCGTAAGCAAAAAGCCAGCCGGAAAGAGGCTGGCTTTTGTCATAATCCGAAAAACCTTACTTCTTCAGAGACGCTACGTAGGTCGCGATGGCTTTCGCCTGATCGGCGCTGACGCCTGCAACGCCCTTGGTGTGTGGGGCTTTCTTGCCGGCCGCGCCATTCGCGACGAAATCGGCGATCTGCGCCTCAGACAACGAAACCTTCTGTAGCGACGGGCCGATCTTGCCTTCGCCGGCCGCGCCGTGGCACATGGCGCACTTGGATTTGTAGAGGGTGGCTCCGTCCTGCGCCCAGCCGAGGCTCGAGAGCATGGCAAACGTAGCGAGAGTGATGATCAAACGCTTCATGAATGAAAACTCCTTCGAAGGATGATGTGCAGTCGCAGGCGGGCATCGCCCACCGAGGCTGCTACGTTTGTGGGAACGTGGGCGTCATTCCTCACAACTCTTCATTGTAGAGCGGCGGCAGCGGCTGGCAAGGGGATTGTGAACACTCCCAGTGTTCATGGATCACATAGGGATGTTTATTCGGCGGCCTTGATGCGGCTCCGCTGATAGAAGAATGAAACCGACAGCAGGATGATCCCAAGCACAATAAACGCTACGATGCGGTAGCCGCGCTCCAGGGTAGAGATGTCGTAGAAAAAGACCTTGGCCGCGGTAAGCGCGAGCAACGCAATGGCCTGCCAGCGCAGAAAAGCCGAGCGTTTCCAAAAGCCGATCAACATGAGCGCGCCGCCGTAGAGCATCCAGATGGCGGAATAGGTGAAGTCGCGCATGATGTCCAGGCTGCGCCAGTCGGCGGAATTGTAGTTCTGCAGCGCCGCTGGCCGGAAGTAGTCCATCACCTCGAAGTGTAGGGCCAGCAGGGCAAGCACGTTGAGCGCAAGAACGGCGCCGGCCGCCAGGGTACGGTTGTCATCTCCGCCCTCCTGTCGCGCGTAATAGGCAAGTAGCGCCAGAGCCGCGATCGCAACCAGGTACAAGCCGAAGCGGGAGTTCAGAAGCAGCGGCTGCGGAAGCTCTGAATCGACCGCGATAAGTCGTGCGATTCCCAGAGCGAGTAGAACCATACCAAGTATGCGGGACAAGCGGCTCCGCATGCGATGTGCCACCCAGAAGAGCATGCCCCCCAGGACCAGCCAGCCCAGCGAGATCGCCGGCCCATGAGCCTTAATCGGTATCATGACGCTGATAAACCCGATAGCCAGTGCCTGATGAACCGGCGCATACGCTGCGCGTTTCCTGCGCTGCAGGATGAGGCCTATGGTGAGACATGCCAGTGCGGCAGCTCCCAGGACATACCCGAGGTCGGAGCGGTTGAATTGAATCAACATCAGGTAAGCGGCCGCGAGGTATCCGGCGCCATTCAGTACGATGAGGACGACAATCAGGTCTTTCGCCACGCTGGAAGACATGCGGTCGAGCAACGGCGCAAGCGCGAACAGAAGCGCAAAGAATGTGGCAAATAGAAGTGTCGGCGTGAGCTGGACTTCCGTGTAATAGCTGACTGCCCAGGCGGATGAAAGGATCGCCGTACCGACATAAGCGCCCAGCAGAACGCGATGCCACTGCTTGACGGCGGTGACCCACAGTGTCCCGAGATCGAGCAGCGCGAGGTAACAGAAAAGCGCGAGCTCATGATTCTGACCGGTAGAGATAAGAACCGGCGTCAGGAATCCGCCGACCAGCGCGAAGGCTGCCAACAATTCGGCATTCTGCCGCAACGACAGCGCGGCAGAGGTCAGCGTCACCAGAACCATTCCGAGGAACGTCACCGTCGGCGGAACGAGATGGTAGTACTGCGAGGCCGCCCAGAGTGACAGGTACAGCGCTCCGATGGAGACGGCCTTCAGCGAATAGGCGAAGCCCGGGTAGCCCTTACTGCGGAAGCGCTCGCTCCAGACGAGCAGACCGATGCCGGCAGCCATGCCGATGAGCACCTGCGTCGCGGGGCCGATCCAGTTATTTTCGAAAGCGAGCTTCAGGAAGTACGACAAGCCGACCAGCACAGCGACAATGCCCACCCGATTCAGCCATTGGCCGCCTATGCGAGACTCCAGCGAAGCGGTGGTCTTGGGATGAGCGGACTGTGGCGCTAATGGCGTGGCAGGAATCGGCGGAGGCGGAACGCGGGTTGACTCAGGAGATGGGAGGACTTCTCGTGCGCCGGGCTCGATAGTTGCCGCCTGCGTAACTGACAAAGAGACAACCGTTGGCTCGGCACGAGCCGACAGCAAACCTTCCAGGCGATACACGCGACGCGTGAGCTCGGCAACCTGCGCGCGCAACTGCTGCAGCTCGTCGGATTGATCGCGATCGTTCACCTTGTGGGGGCTGACAAGCGCTTACAATACGCGAAAGTCAGCGAGCAAGCAAAGCTGCTCCGCGGGAGAGACCATGAAGTTTCATACGGAATACTTGACCTTTCACACTAAGAAGCATCGCGAGTACATCCACATCACGCCGCAGGTCGAGAGCGCGTTGCGTAAGAGCGGTATTCAGGAAGGGATGGTGCTGGTTTCGGCGATGCACATCACCGCTGGCGTCTATGTCAACGACAACGAGAGCGGCCTGATTCACGACATCGATAAGTGGCTGGAAGAGGTGGCGCCGTTTCGAGACGACTACGAACATCATCAGACTGGCGAGACCAACGGCGACTCTCACTTGAAGTCGCTGCTGGTGCATCACGAGGTGATCGTGCCGGTGACCGGCGGGAAGTTGGATCTCGGTCCGTGGCAGGCGATCTTTTATGCGGAGTTCGACGGCCAGCGCAGCAAGCGGCTGGTGATTAAAGTTATGGGGGAGTGAAAAAGTTGATGGCGATGCCCTGAGAAGGAGCTCAGTGCCACCGATTGCCCGTCCCGCGCACGCGGGACGACTCAGTCTCCCGTCCCGCACAAGCGGGACGACTCAGTTTAGCCCAGGACGAAGTCCTGGGTTCACGGATATAGATGGAGGTGCAGTCCCGGCAGGGACGGCATGGGGCAGCTTCACAGCGCAGCGCTTGTCACCGCCGCGAAAAACAGCAGGTCCCTCCACTCCGCTTCGCTTCGGTCGGGATGACAACCGTATATATGAGTGGATAAAAATACGGCACGGCTGAAAGCCGTGCCATTTCCAAATCGCGGACTAGTCAGGATCAAAATTCGAGCCTGATCTCATCGACGATCTTTACGAGAAGACTTCGCCCGGCATCCGCGACAGGGTGCGCGTCTGCAGCGTGTTCTCGATCGCCCGTTTCGGCGTCTGCGTTGCACGGTTCATCTGCCGGCGCACGATCTTCAGCTTCAGAGCGCGTTCAATCGAGCGCAGCTCCGGAATCTCGGCGCCTGAAACCAGCGTCGAGGCCCGCCCGCTTGCACCCATACGGCCGGTGCGTCCGACACGATGGATGAAGTCCTCGGGGATCTGAGGCAGGTCGTAGTTGATGACGTGCGCGACATTGTTCACGTGAATTCCACGCGAAGCTACGTCGGTCGCCACCAGCACCTGGAACTTGCCCGCCTCGAATCCGTTGAGAGCGCCGGTGCGCTGCGACTGACTGCGATCGCCGTGAATCATCGCCGCAGCAAAACCGTCGCGCTGAAGGTTCTTGGCCAGGCGCTCGGTTCCGTGCTTGGTGCGCGCGAAGATCAGCGTCTGTCCCTTCTCGGCGTAGAGAAGCTGACGCAGAACTTCGGATTTCTCCGCCTGAGGGACTTCGAAGGCCTGTAGTTCCACCGTGTCCGCGGGCTTCGAGGTCGAACCCAGGGCCACGCGTACGGGCTTGTTCATGTACTCGTTGACCAGGTTCGCCACCGAAGCTTCCAGTGTCGCCGAGAAGCACAGGGTCTGACGCTCGCGCGGCAAGGCCGCGACAATACGCCGGATCGCGGGCAGAAAGCCCATGTCGAGCATGCGATCGGCTTCGTCCAGAACCAGTGTCTTAACGTTACGCAGATCGACCAGCTTGCGGCGGAGATAATCTTCCAACCGGCCCGGGGTCGCTACAACAATGTTTGCACCCTTGCGGATCGACTGAATCTGCCGCTGTTCGCTGGTGCCGCCCATGACTAACGCGGCGGGAGTTTCCTTCCGTCCACGCAAGCTTTCGTAAACTTCGTGGACCTGCATCGCCAGTTCGCGCGTGGGAACCAGGACGAGCGTTGAGACGTGGCGATGCTTTTCCTGCGCCATCATCTTCTCGAGTACCGGAATCAGGAACGCTAGGGTCTTGCCCGTACCGGTTTGCGCTGTTGCGAGAATGTCTTTTCCTTCCAGCGCGGGAGGGATCGCGGACGCCTGAACCGGCGTAGGGGTAGTGAAATGGAGGTGTGCCAACTTCTGCTGCAAGGCAGCAGACAGGGGCATATCTGTAAATTGTGTCAAAACGATTTTGTTCTTTCTTAGAGAGGCGTCTCGCGAGGAGGCCGTGGACGTCTGCCTGGCGAATTTCCGATTCGCTGGTCAAACGCTGGCGGGCGAGTCGCGAAGATACTTCGAAGCCGCTCGATTTTTTATTCGGCGCTGAAGATTTAAACGGAAGCAGGGAAGGGAAAACCGGATCAAGTTGCGGATCAGATGTCGCTTACGTGCGGCCGTAGCCAATAGCGTCTACTTAGGACTGTATCACAGTGCACCGATTTATGTTCAAGTGCACCAAACGGGATTTCGGATTACTTACCGAAATCGTGGAAATCGAAGCCTTGCGGCTGCCCATCTTCATCATGCGTAACCACAAGATCAGCAATGGGTTGGGTCTCCGGCGTGACCGCGTCAGTGTCGCCGGACTGCTTGCGCTCGGCTTTACGCTGAGCCTTTTCCTGGCGCTTCTCCTGGCGAGCCCGCTCTTTCTGCCGCTTAGCAAATGTTGTACGAGAACTTCCAGCCATAATGATTAGACTCCCTTGCTGGGCCGGAAGATTCAGCTTTATGCATTGAATCTACAGGCTTTAGCGGTAACGCTACAAGCCGGCGAAGGCCCGAAGAATCAGTATAGCAGCATGCGGTGCAGCTCTGGGCCACACCGCATACAAGGGAATCCCAAAGAGAACGGCCGTTCTTAGTTGTCCTTCACCGTCGCCCAACAGGTGATGGCGCTGGGAATGGTCGTCCAATAGCCAAATTTCTCATAAATCTGCCCGGCCTTGTCCGCGGCCTCCTTCAAGGTCATGCCGGTGTTGTCGATCTGAGGGTCGGAGGCATTGCGGATCGCGGTCCACAGCGGCGCTTTCGACCCCATTTCATCGATGACCATGCCGAGCACGGCGTCGCCCATCTCTACTGCGGCTCCCAGCGATTGCAGTCCGAAGGTGTTAGAGCTGTCATCGAAAGCGAAGAAATCGGTGGTCACGACGTCTGGTATCTTGGTCGGCGCGATAGCCTTGGTGTAGATCTGCGGCAGCCGCGGAGCGATCGGCAGATGTGTCGAGTTCGCGGCAAAGAGTTTTTCCGCCTCCGAGTACGACGTCTGTTTCAGCTTCGAGGTCTTGTACACGCTGTCGTGGAAAGGCGAATTCTTGAATGACTTCAGGCAGTCGAAGCGAACGTCCGCACCGACGATCACGTCGCCCAACTCCAGGCCGGCGCCGATGCCCCCAGCCGTTCCGGTGGTGATAATCAGCTTGCAGCCAGTCTCCGTGATGATCTGCTTCCACAGTTTCGCGATCGGCAGCTTGGGGCCGTCCTGGCTCATGTGCAGTTCCGACTTCATGCAAAGTACCTTCTTACCGGCAATGCTGGTGAGGAAGTAGCTGCCCAGCCGTTTGCTCGTCGCTGCCGGTGCTCCGTTGCGGATGATGGAAGCATACTCAGTCTCAAACAGGTGTGCGTACTGATACCACGCGGTCTTGCTGGGAAATCCGGGTGTCAGCGTGTCGGCCAGACACCTGGCCTCTTCTACCGTCCAGGTGACGACGACGTAATCGCATTGCGGCAGCTTTGCTGAGGAGGCAGGCGCCTTCGACATCGGCTGTGGCGTCGGCGCCGTTCCTTGTGGCCAGGGAATCGGTGAACGAGTGACGGCTGCCATTGCGCCCGCAGGCGGCAGCGTCTGCGGCGAGTACGTACTGGGATCGTCGTGGTCGAACAGAATGATGTGCCGCGAGAGATCCGGAATCGCCTGCACGGCGGCGGCAATGTTCGCGGCCGTTGGAGTAGGTGTTGCCTGATGGGCTTTGCCGGTTGCTGTGCTGGTCACTGTAAAACCTCCTGAGAACGGGCGTACTTTAACTCCCTTTTGCGCTCGCTGAGCGTTTTAATTCGATCTTTTCTGTGAAATTTCGTGCTGACCGTATTTGGATCGCTGGCTGTGACATCCTTCGCCACCGCATCGGGTATGCAGAAGAAGGGCAATCGCTCTTCCATCACCCAAGGCATAACTGTCTCATCCCCAAAATTCTTAAATCGCTGAAGATACGAAGGGCGGACGAACAAATGGGAAGGCGAGCGAGTTTCCCGGATCCGCCATGACTATCCGGGCGGATACCTCGGAGTATCTATTTGGATAGGTATCGATTTTTCAAATGGCTTAAGCGGACGGTCGCGAAGTATGAACCGGGCGACTGCAACAGCTTCCCAATGCGGAACCCGCAGCTTAAAAGAAAGCAACAATCACTGTCATGACGGAAACCCGCTGTTAAAATCCGCGCAGCGGCAGAGATAACTTCCCAGAGAAAGCCGCCCTCCGAGTCGCATGAGCGCTTGGCAGGGCGGCTTTTTCTTTGCACGAAGAGGCGAGGGGCGACTGATGGCCGGCACGCGCCGAGTCTTGTGCGAGACGCAGGTTGTTGGGCAAGGACCAATGTCGCCGCAATTGCAGTCGTTCCGCTCGTCGTCAACTTCAAATAAGAAGGGATTGATCATGATTACATTGGCAGTGGCAAACGAGATCATCGAAGCCGCGATCAAGAAGGCGAAAGAGATTAAACAGCCCATGTGCATCGCCGTAGTGGATGAGGGTGGCAACATGGTTCAGCATGTGCGCATGGACGGCGGATGCCTCGGGTCCATGGACATCTCCTTGCACAAGGCCTACACCGCGCGTGCCTTTAATTGCACAACCAAGGAATTGGCGGCGAATTCACAGCCAGGTTGCCAGTTCTACGGAATTCATGTTTCGAACATCGGCAAGATCATGATCTTCGCCGGCGGCATTCCCTTGAAATTCAACGGCAAGATCGTCGGCGCCATCGGCGTCAGCTCCGGCTCGGAGGTGCAGGATGTTACCGTCGCGGAAGCCGGCGTCGCCGCCTTCGAGAAGATTGCTGACCGCGAGCTGGTGGGCGTCTAGCGGCAGACTCGGCGCCGCGACTTCGCAGGATGGGTCGCACAGTCGTACCAAGGCACTGGCATGGAAACACCCCGGCTTCCATGCCTGTGTCGGTCCAGGAGCGAAACTCGCGTTCGAAGTCACAACCTACGATGATGCTAATCACTGCAAACTGATCAAACGCGAAAGATGATCGAGGAGTAGCAGTGTCGCGTTACACCGGTCAGCAGCCGCGAATCCCATGTCCGCTAACGCTCGGCGGTTTGCCCGCCGACGTCGACGCGTTAAAGACATGTCCGCGCCTGCGGACTCCGATGTAAAGACTAATTCTTCAGCTGACGCCGATGTCATGCCTACCGATCTCAACGGCGCCGATAAGGAAGGCTATCTATGGCAGTCGCAGAACTCGTAAAAGAATATTCACTGGACGAAGCACTGGCGATCCTTCATAAGAACGGCAAGGTCTTGTCGAAGTATCAAAACTTCATCGGTGGCAAATGGGTGCCACCGGTCAAAGGAAAATATTTCGTTGATCACAGCCCTATCAACGGCGAGCCCATTGCCGAGATCGCCAGGTCAACTCCGGAAGACGTTGAGACCGCTCTCGACGCGGCCCACGCCGCCAAGAAGCCCTGGGCACATACGTCTCCGGCAGCGCGCGCGGCCCTCCTGAACAAGATTGCCGACGTAATGGAAGAGAATCTTGAGATCCTTGCCATTGCCGAGACCATCGACAATGGCAAACCGATCCGCGAGACCCGCAACGCCGATGTTCCGCTCTCCATCGATCACTTCCGTTATTTTGCCTCCTGCATTCGTGCGGAGGAGGGCGCATTGGGCGAGATCGACAACGACACTGTGGCGTATCACTTCAAAGAGCCGCTGGGCGTCGTCGGCCAGATCATCCCCTGGAACTTCCCGCTGCTGATGGCGGCCTGGAAGCTGGCGCCGGCGGTCGGAGCAGGGAACTGCACCGTGATCAAGCCGGCATCCAACACGCCGCTGAGCCTGCTGGTACTGATGGGCCTGATCGGTGACATCCTGCCTCCGGGCGTGCTCAACGTCATCACCGGACCGGGCGGCGAGATCGGCAAAGCGCTAGCATCGAACCCCCGCATCGCCAAGATCGCCTTCACCGGCGAGACCACGACCGGCCGCCTGATCATGCAGTACGCTTCCGAGCCGATCATCCCGCAGACGCTCGAATTGGGCGGCAAGTCTCCCAACATCTTCTTCGCCGACGTCATGGACAAAGACGACGACTACTTTGACAAGGCGCTGGAAGGCTTCGCGCTCTTCGCCTTCAACAAGGGCGAGGTATGCACCTGCCCGTCACGCGCTTTGGTACAGGAATCGATCTTCGACAAATTCCTGGAGAAGGCGGTCGCACGCGTTGCCAAAATTAAGGTCGGCAATCCGCTCGATCCCACGACCATGATGGGCGCGCAGGCTTCCCACGATCAGCTGGAGAAGATCCTGGGCTACATCGATGTCGGCAAGAAAGAGGGCGCGAAGTGCATGACCGGCGGCAAGCAGGCGCATCCCGGTGCTGACTTCGAGAAGGGCTATTACGTCGAGCCGACCGTATTTACCGGCCACAATAAGATGCGCATATTCCAGGAAGAAATCTTCGGACCGGTGCTCTCGGTGACGAAGTTCAAGACGCTGGAAGATGCGATCGAGATCGGCAACGACACCGTGTACGGTCTGGGCGCGGGCGTGTGGTCGCGCAACGGCACGAATTGCTATCGCGTAGGCCGCGAGATCCAGGCGGGCCGCGTATGGACCAACTGCTATCACCTGTATCCGGCGGGCGCGGCGTTCGGCGGTTATAAGCAGTCAGGCTACGGGCGCGAAACCCACAAGATCATTCTCGAGCACTATCAGCAGACCAAGAACCTGCTGGTGAGCTACAGTCCGAAGGCGCTGGGCTTTTTCTAAACAGCCTTTACGTGTGACTTGGGGAAGCCGGCGACGGCTGCCCCATTTTTTCTTGTGAGTCTCGCTATGGATAATCCTCAACCTACGCATCGCGTCGGTATCACGCCGCAGGCAGCAACCTTATTGAAAGAAGTGAAGGCGCGCTGTGGCCCGGTGCTCCTGCATCAATCCGGAGGCTGTTGCGACGGTAGCGTACCGTTGTGCCTGCGGCAAAGTGAATTTCGTATCGGGGCTCGCGATATGTTGCTGGACGTGGTCGAAGGCGTGCCTTTTTATGTTGACGAGCTGCTGTTCCAATACCTGCGCGCTGAGCAGATCACGCTCGACGTAGCAGATACCGTGAGCGACAGCTTTTCACTGGAATCTGTCGACGGCATGCATTTCGTGACGAGGGCTACTTCGTGTACCGCCGAGACCGCTCAGTAGGTGAGCGACGCAGAGTACCTGACCGGCAAAAATGAGCGACAATAGCAAACCGTGCGGGAGGTGCGCATGCCAGCTCACGACGACTCTCTGAGGGATAAGCTTTCCCGATACCGCGAAATCAAGATTACGGTCACCGGAAGAAAGTCGGGACGCGCGATCTCCGTCCCGGTGTGGTTCGACGCCGATGACAATCAGCTGTATCTTGTCCCGGTGCAGGGCTCCGATACGCAGTGGTATAAGAACGTGCTGAAAAATCCTACGATCAGGATCGATGCCCGCGGAGCAGAAGAGGAATTTCGAGCGAAGCCGACAAAGGATCCGGCGAAGGTCTCCGCCATTGTCGAGAAGTTCCGTGAGAAGTACGGCGCGGGCGACGTGAAGAAGTACTACTCCAAGTTCGACGTCGCCGTGGTCGTTCCGCTGAATAAAGAATCAGCGCGTTGAAAGTGAATGCTCGTCGGCCTGACGGCCGCCTCGCTGGGACCATCACAACCGGTTTTGGTGGCACGGCTGAAGCCGTGCCCCTTCAAAGCGACTCTTTCGCAACCCGTAAAGCCGATTTTGGTCGGAAGATGGTGGCCAGTACGCGGACCCGAAGGTCCGCATTACTCGAGCTGTCGCAGCCCGACGAACAACTCTACCCAAGTCGACTCTTCAGCGGCGCTCTAGAACATGTTCCACAAATACTGGTTGTAAACGTCGTGGTGATACTGGACCTCGCCCGGCTTCACGAACGTCCCCAGCAGCCGCGGACAGCGATCGGCGGCCGCCTGCTTCAGGTCGGCATAGCGGCCTTTGACGTCGTCGCCCAGGATCGTCGAGGTCCACTTTGCCTCACGGAAGTTGTCGATGGCCGTGTAGATATTGTCGGGCAGATAGCGCTCGGCCTGGCGCAGGTTCTTGATCTTCGCGATCTCGCCGTCGAGTCCTGACTTGAACACTGCGTACAGCACCATATACGGATTGGCATCGGGACTTACCGAGCGGACTTCCACGCGCATGCTGCGTTCGTTGCCGATGGGAATGCGGATCATCGAGCCGCGATCGACCGCCGAAGCTTTTACCTGATTCGGCGCCTCAAAGTGCGGATCGAGACGGCGATAAGCGTTTACGCTGGCATTCAACATCAGGCAGATGTCGTTACCGTGGGTGAGAATGCGATCGACGAACGACCAGCCCATCTTGCTCAGCTTCTCTTCGCCCTTCTCATCCCAGAAAAGGTTCTTGCCGTTCTTGCTGACCGAAACGTTGGTGTGCATACCGCTGCCATTCACCCCAACCACCGGCTTCGGCAGGAACGACGCGGTGAATCCCATGCGCGTGGCCACTTGACGGCAAATCAATTTGTAGAGCTGGATCTGGTCGGCCGCATTGACCACTTCGGAATAGCTGTAGTTGATTTCGAACTGCGAAGGCGCGACTTCCGGATGGTCTTTCTCGTTCTGGAAGCCCATGGCGCGTTGCACCTCGGCGGTGGTGTCAATGAAACTGCGCAGCGGATCGCCGGGCAGGGAATGGTAATAGCCGCCGGTGTTGACGTAATCAAACTTCAGAGTCTCGTGATAGCACCGTTCAGCATCGGCACCGTTGAACAGAAAGCCCTCGATCTCGTTGGCCGCGTTCAGCGTGTAGCCATCTTTTTTGAATGCCTGGTTGGCGAAGCTCTTCAGGACGCCGCGAGTGTCGGCGGAATAAGGCGTGCCGCCCTTGTCGATGACATTGCCGAACACCAGCACCTTTCCGGGTCCGAACACATCGGCGGGCGCCCAGTAGAAATAGGGCCAGTCGATACCCAGCCGGAGATCGCTTTCCCGTTGCGCGGTGAACCCGCGGATGGAAGAGCCGTCGAAGGTCAAGTTATCCCAGCTGTTCAAGAGGAATTTCTTGTCGTAATCGAGCATGTGCAAGCGGCCTTCGAGGTCGCTGAACAGCACGGTCACGGCCTTGATGCGCTTCTCGTCGGTGAGGTATTTCAGCCGGTCTTCCTGAACCTCATCGAGGGGAACGCGGTTCTTGCGCTGCTCCTTGGCGCGCAGATTGAGGTCTTCAAGCTCGTCGTAGCTGAGGGCTAGAAAATTACGAAGTTCGGACATGGATCTCCTTGCGGTGAGGTGGCGGTAAGGACAAGGGAGTGTGATTGCAAGTCAATAAGCTATCGCAAAAACGTTGGAGGCGGCCAATCGAAAACCTTGATGAGAGCGATACAAACTATTTATTCCCATAGCTGCACAGAATCTCGTGCACTTTCCATGATGGCAGCCGCTTCCGGCCCTCGAAAACCGGATCTGCCGCCGGCCGGACCAAGGTCGCAGCCATCTATAATTTCCATAAGTTAAGCCTGTGGGATTCAAGAGACGAATGAGACTGTGGGTCTGTTACACGACCGTCGCCGGCCTTGTGCTGGCGATAGGTATTCGAGCAATACCGGCTTATGCGCAGACCGAGGCGAATCGCGCAATCAGTCCCATGTCCGCCGCCGCCAATCCGGTGCCGTTGGCAGATCGCGTGGGACCTGCTCCCAAAGCTTTCTTCGACCTGCTGGAACTGCCAAAGGCTAAATCCCTGGACCTGACAGCGGAAGATCGCCGCAAGGTGGCGGAAGCTCTGGAGTATCTGACTCCGCTACAAAAGCGGGTGCTGACGGAGCGCCTAAACCGAATCAGTTTCGTCGAGGGCATGCCCAATAACGCGCTAACCTACTCTAATCCGGACGACCCCACGAAGCGAACGGAGAACATCACGATCCGGGCGGGCGTTCTGCAGGAATCCGTTTCCCAGCTGGTGACTAAGAAAGAAGCGAGCTGTTACGACCCCAGGGGCTCGAAGCTCTCGGTCGTCATTGATGCCGGCACCATGCCCGCCCTGGTCTACGTCTTGCTGCATGAAGCTACCCATGTGGTGGATTCCAGTCTGGGGCTGATGTCCGACGAGAAATCGGCGCCGTTTCGCCTCGCGGCTCACACCGACCTGACAGCCGGAATTTGGATAAGCCGCCTGGAAGCTGTCGCGGCTTATCGCATCCCATTGCTGGAAAAAAGCTGTTATCGCGTGCACGGTGAGACCCAACCGATCTCGGATGCGGTGCAGGTCTACAAGGCGTTGGCGCAAACGCCGTTCGCTTCGCTGTACGGCAGTAACAACTGGCACGACGATCTGGCGGAGCTAGTCGCCTGGTACGATCTGACGCAACGCCTGCATCAGCCCTATCGCATCGTGGTACTGGAGGCGGGGAAGGCGATTTACAGCTACGAGCCAATGAACTCCCCGTTGGTTCGGCAGCGTTTTCCTGCTATTGCATTCTTCTATGAGACCAGCGCGCCGGCATGATAACGCCGCGCCTCCGCTGAAGACCGCCCTTCCAGGACATTCCTTCTCTCAATCGCAAATTATTTGTTGCCGATTCAAACATTTAGCTTGCGAATTCCAACAGTCGTATTACTATCCCTCCACCAGAATTTCTCCTCATCAAGGTTGAGGATTGTGGGCCCGCTTTTCCTTCCAGCAAGATTCTGAATCCGAGAGGTCACAAAAAGCTATGTCGATCCCGAAGGCATATTCGTTCGCGTCAACACCGTTACCAACTTTGAAGAAATCACAGCTTGCGACGATTCCAGAGACATCGAAGTTCAAAAACTTTCGAATGGTGCTCGCATGCAGCGCCGTATTCATGGCTGTCCTGCTTTCTGTCATTCCGGCTTCGGCAACTGACCAGGTCATCATCAATGGCTCCGGCTGCACGGTGACGGAGGAAGATGCCGTTGGTGTCCTGCATCATGACTTGTACCTGCGCATTGACTATCCCAACACGCATTGGCGGTTTGGCCTGCGCAACATGGGTCTTAAGGGTCCGCAGATACTGGACGTGACGTTGATGGGTGCGCAGTACAACACCCCGCAGTACCTGATCAAGCGAGCAGGCCTGGCGGAAATGTTCGTTCCCTATGACGATCGCAGCCATACCTATTACGACATGTCGTTCGGCGACGACCGCATGGACCAGATGGACACACAAGACCTGCCGGCCCAGAATGGCGCGCTGGTGTTTTTCCGTACCTTGCATGGGGGCGCCTTGCCCGTCTATGTGCGCGACACCGTGCCGAAGGTTGCTGTGGAATGCCGCGACGAGGGCGTGGCATGGCTGTGTAAGGAGCCGGGCAGCCGCGTGCGGAGACGTGCTCAGGAGGTCGTGGTATGGGCGGTCTTCGATGCCTTCAATTACGACTACATCATCGAGTACACCTTCCATGAGGACGGCCGCATTACCTTCCGTAATGGCGCCACCGGATATAACCTGCCCGGCGATACCTCGGAGCCCCACGTTCACAACGGGCTATGGCGGGTGAGTACTAAGCTTCTGAATCGCGAAGACAACGAAGTGGCGCAGTTCGAGCACGTCGAAGATGCTAACGGGCACATCGCAACTGATTCTTACGTGCCGGTAACCAACGAAGAAACGGCTGATTGGGACCAGTTGCAGTTCAGCAGCCTGACGGTACAGAGCCAGACGCAAACCAACGACTACGGTCACCTGATCGGCTATCAGTTCTATCCCTACAATCGCCAGGGTCAAGGCCGCTTCCAGGAAACCTTTACGCAACACGACCAGGATCTCACCAACAATGATCCAGGCGAAGACGGTACCGGGACCGGCTCAAACAATTGGCTGTACACCTGGTACTCGCCCAACACCTATCTTTTGTCATACCTCAACGACGAACCGCTTGGCGGCACGGGAGACGGGATCGTGCTGTGGTACTTCGGCTCGACCCACCATGAGCCGACCGACGCCGACAACCAGATGGGAAGCGGCGGGCGCACCGGCATAACCCTGGTGCACTGGGCCGGCTTCGAAATGGTGCCGCACAACTTCTTCGACTACAACCCGCTTGGCGGGCCGCCGAAGTGTGGAGACAGCCGTGATCTCAATGAGTCGCAGCTGCTGACCATGCATCATCACTAATCCGCTTGCCGGAATCTCCCACCCGGGTTCGACGCCTGGGTGGGAGTCAACTCTCACGCCGCTGACCGAGGTCGCAACCCTCACGAATCATCTTCTTCAGACGTTTCAGATATTGATATCCCTCACATCCTCCGACATCAGTTGCACCTCCCAGAACTCTTTTTCATACGACTGAGCTTGGCCGTGTCTGCGATACGTAGCACCGACGGCTTTTTCGCCAACAACCAACCACGGCGTGCCACTGTGCCTGCAAAGCGCGTCAGACTTGCCGCCATGTTTTAATCAAGCTGGGCTTGCGGGTAGTGGAGGTTTGTAAGGTGAATGCGGGATGGAACAAGACACGAGTTGCGAACAAACTTGGGATTCGGTATCCGATCATCCAGGGAGCACTGGGAGGCTTGTCTTCGCAGCGTCTGACGGCGGCCGTATCAAATTTCGGAGGATTGGGATCCTTCGGCGCGCATGGCCTGGAGCCGTCGGCGATTCGAGAGGTCGTCGCCGAAATCCGCTCTCTCACCGACAAGCCTTTTGCCATGAATCTCTGGGTCTCGATGGAGGATGAAGGCGCGAGCACATCCGATGCCGCTGCATTCGAGCGCGCAGTAGCTCATCTGGCACCGCACATTGACGCTCTGGGCGCGACGCGGCCTACGTTCTCACCCTACAAGCCGCTGCGATTCGAGGATCAGGCTCGCGTACTGCTCGACGCCGGAGTGCCGGCCTTCTCCTTCATTACTGGCATTCCGCCAAAGGAAATTCTGCAAGAAGCCCAACGCAAGACCGTTGTCACGATTGGCACGGCGACCACGGCGGATGAGGCGATCGCTTTGGAGGATGCGGGCGTGGATATTATCGTGGCATCCGGTTTTGAGGCCGGCGGACATCGCGGATCGTTTTTGCGCTCCGCTGAAGACTCTCTTACCGGTACCATCTCGCTGGTGCCGCAAGTAGTGGACGCAGTGAAAATCCCGGTCGTCGCCGCCGGAGGGATCAGCGATGCGCGTGGTGTCACCGCCGCCTTTGCGCTCGGCGCCGAGGGCGTACAAATGGGAACAGTCTTCCTCGCTTGCGAAGAGTCGGGAGCGAGCGCATTGCACCGCGAGGCGATTCGGAGCGGCAAGGCCAGGCGGACCTCGCTCACGCGTGGCTTTACGGGACGGCTGGCGCGCGGTATCCACAATCAACTGCTGGAAGAGATGAACCAGCCCGGCGTCGAAATCCTTCCTTATCCGCTGCAACGGGGTCTGATGCGGAACCTCGCCGTCCCGGCGCAGCAAGCGGGACGCGACGAGTTACTGGCGCTATGGGCTGGTCAAAGTGCCGGCCTCGCGCAATGTGCTGACGTCAAGACGCTGCTGCAATCGCTGGTCGATGGCGTATCAGAACGACTCGGCTGACCCAGTGAGGCGGACAGCTGCAAACTTCGAGTAGTTGCATGCCGAGCGTCAACCACATCCGTCGGTACTGCTCGGTTTTAGTGTTGCCATTTTCCACAGGCTTTAAGGGCTTGTGGCTGAAACCGCAGATTCATCAAATCCATGTCCGCGATCGCGCAATTCTGAGAAAGTTGCGATGGCTCCGCGAAGCCGAGCAGCCCTGTTCTCTACCTTTCCGAGTAGCTCACTTGAGGAGCACCGGCGCCAATTGGTCGAGAAGCTGGCAGGACAGGTCGTTCAGGAGGCTGAGAACAGCGTGCGAGCGGAAATGTAGGAGACATGCTGAAGAAGCTGCTCGTTCTGGCAAGCGTTGGGGAAACAGCGTTTGGATTACTGCTGGTCGCTGTACTGCGGCTCGCGGTCCGGCTGTTGTTGGCAACCGACATTTCCGGCGGTGCCATAACGGCGGGGCGATTGGCGGGTGCATGCCTGGCCGCTCTAGGAATTACATGCTGGCCACGAGGTGATTTGAGCCGCAGGTTCCACATCATGCTGGCATACAGTGTGCTGGCCCCTTGTTCACTCGTCATGGTCGGCCTCCTCAGACCAGCCGGCGTTCTGTTGTGGCCCGCTGTCGTGGTGCATGCCGCAATTTCACTGTTGCTATGGACCAATCGTTTGAGGAGCGGAGCCGCTTAAGCCAAAAGGCATACAACTTATGCGGAATGTCTCCACCGAGACCTCTTCTGATACTATTCCCGCACCGAATTCCACTAAATCAACTGAGGCTCGTCTGATGAAGCAGGTGTGGTGCGCTCTATTTGCCATCCTCCTTGGGCTCCTTTCACAAACAGGTTGTGAGACTACGCAAGTCGCAGCCGCCGGGAGCAGTCCATCCGGGGGCGCGCCGGCACAATCCAGCGAGCCGGCTTCAGCGCCGAATCCCTTGCGCAATGCATATTTTGGCGATCTCCACCTGCACACCAGCTACTCGATGGACGCCTTCGCCTTCGGTACGCGCACCACGCCGGCCGACTCCTTCCGCTTCGCCATGGGCGAGCCGGTCGAGTACTTCGGCAAAACGTGGCAGCGGAAAGCGCCATTGGATTTCCTGGCTGTAACCGATCACGCCGAATACCTTGGCACGGTGCGTGAGTCGATCAATCCTGACGGGCCTTTTGCCAAGACACCGTGGTACACGATGATGACCAGCACCGATCCGAAGGTGAGCGGCGAGGCTTTCACCAAGCTGCTGGGTTCGACCATGGTCAACAAGCCGATCCCGGAGTTCAACGATCCTAAGTTGGTGAAGTCCGCTTGGGAGAAATACTCGGCTATTCCCGACCAGTACAACCATCCCGGAAAGTTCACGTCCTTCGTCGGTTTCGAATGGACGTCCATGCCCGGGGCCCAGAACCTGCACCGCTGCGTGATCTTCGCCGATAAAGGGCCGGCGATGCCGTACACCGCATTCGAGTCGACGAACCCCGAGGACCTGTGGCGTTACCTGGAAGGTCAGCGCAACGAAGGCTTACAGGTAATCGCCGTTCCGCATAACGGCAACGTCAGCAACGGCCTGATGTTCGACACGCGTGATCTCTCCGGCAAGCCGCTCACGCGCGAATATGCGCAGCGTCGCATGGCGAACGAGCCGATGGCTGAAATCGTTCAGACGAAGGGTCAGTCGGATACCGATCCCGCGCTTTCTCCCAACGACGAGTTTGCTGACTTCGAAGTCTGGAAGTTTCTGCTCGACGGTACCAAGCACGCGAAGTCGGCAACGGGCAGCTACATCCGACAGGCCTACGGCGTGGGCCAGGAACTGCAGGAGAAGCTCGGAGCCAATCCATTTAAGTACGGCATTGAGGCTGGAAGCGACTTTCACTCCGGAATCGACACGACGGAGGCGAGCAATTATGCCGGCTCGCACGGCAACCAGGACAACGATCCGCGGAAAGTTATCCTGGCGACGAGGTCTGTCGGCGGCGAACCGCCGGCCGCGCTGAGCTCCGGCGGTTTGACTGGAGTTTGGGCGGAAGAGAATACGCGCGCGTCGATCTTCTCGGCGTTCCAGCGCAAGGAAACCTTCGGCACCTCAGGCGTACGCATCAAGGTGCGCATGTTCGCCAGCTGGAACTACCCGAAGGGCATGACGAAAAGTGCCGACTGGGTGAAGACCGCCTACGACAAGGGTGTCCCGATGGGCGGCGATTTACCGGTTCACAAAGGTGGAGCGCCGACATTCGCCGTGTACGCGGTGAAGGATCCGCAGAGCGGTAATCTTGACCGCATCCAGATCATCAAGGTCGAGACCAAGAACGGCAAGAGTCACGAGAAGGTCTTTGACGTAGTTTGGAGCGGCGATCGCAAGCCGGATCCGAAGACAGGCAAAGTTCCGGCCGTTGGAAACACAGTTGACGTAAAGACCGCGACCTATACCAACAGCATTGGAGCAGTGGAGTTGCTGGGCGAGTGGACCGATCCGTCATTCGACCCGGCCGCCTATGCCACGTACTACGCGCGTGTTCTGGAGATTCCCACCCCTCGCTGGACGACGTATTGGGCCGCGAAGCTGAACCTGCCTCCGAATCCGACCGTGCCTGCCGCAGTTCAGCAGCGCGCCTGGACCTCGCCGGTATGGTACGTCCCTTCCGAGAAGTAGGAGTTTTGCTGATGAATGAAGTTTCTGCCGTTGTCCCCCGGGAGCACGAGTTGCTCCCGGAGACGACGGCGCCCGCCGTGAACAAGGGAAGGCTGAAGCGCCTGCTACGCGAGCCATTGCTGCATTTTTTAGTCTTGGGCGCGGTGCTGTTTGCCGTGTACAGCTACATCAATCGCGGACGCGGTGGCGTTGAGCAGTCGAGGCAGATCGTCTTGAGTCTCGACGACCTGCGCGAGATGGACGTTTATTTCGAATCACAGTGGCATCGCCAGCCCACGCCGCAGGAATTCGGCGCGATGGTCGAGGACAAGGTGCGCGAAGACGTTCTTTATCGCGAAGCCTTGGCGATGGGCCTCGACAAGGACGACACCATCGTCAAGCGGCGCATGGCGCAAAAGATGCAGTTCCTCGCCGAGGACGTCGCTGCGTCACATGAGCCGACCTCGGCGCAGTTGAAGGAGTGGTTCGAGAAGAACCAGGACAAGTTCGCGCTGCCCAGCCGCTACAGCTTCCGCCACGTTTATTTCTCGCCCGATCGACGTGGGAACCGCGCGCAGGGTGATGCCGCGAAAGCACTGACTCAGCTTGCCGGACAGCCGGCCGACTCGAAGCTCGCGGGTTCGATGGGCGACCGCTTCATGTTCCAGGAGTATTACGGCGACGCCGCGCCGGATGCGATCGCCAAGGAATTTGGGCCGCCGTTTGCTGTTGCGGTGGAAAAGCTCAAGCCCGGATCATGGGAGGGGCCGGTTGAGTCCGGCTACGGCTGGCACCTGGTATATGTCACCACTGTCGTTCCCGGACGCATTCCGGCGTTTGAAGAAATCGAGCCCGACGTGAAGACCGCATGGTTGGGCGAGCAGAAAAAGCAAGCTTGGGATAAGGCCTACGCGGAGATGCGCGCGAAGTACACCGTGCTGTTGCCCGCGCCCCCGTCGAACGATGCCGCACAAACTCCCGCACAAGCGCCTGCCCCGAAGAAAGAAGTACCTGGTCCTTCCGGCGAGGGACCGCTATGAAGTGCGCGCGGTACCTTGCTGGTGTTATCGCATTTCTGTTGTTGACGCTCTCAATCGCCTCCGCGCATGAGGCCCGGCCTGCTTATCTCGAAATCAAGGAAACGGCTCCCGGACAATTCAGCGTGTTGTGGCGTACGCCGGTGCTCGCGGGCATGCGGCTGCCTATCAATCTCCAGCTCCCGGATGAGATCAAGAACCTGCGCCAGCCCACGGTCGAAGAACTCGCGGACTCGGTCGTCGAACGGCATTGGATCGACGCCGGGCCAAACGGTCTTGCCGGCAAGCGCATCGAATTTCCCGGCCTCCAACTGACCATCACCGACGTTCTCGTGCGCGTCGAGATGCTCGACGGCAGGAAG
Organism: uncultured Acidobacteriaceae bacterium; assembly: GCA_963834135.1. Classification (GTDB taxonomy): domain Bacteria; phylum Acidobacteriota; class Terriglobia; order Terriglobales; family Acidobacteriaceae; genus Bog-257. The sequence goes on from CAWIAN010000005.1 coordinate 707,213, forward strand.
TGGACGACCATCGTTCATCCCTCGCAGCCGTGGGTCGAAATCGCTGCAAACCAGACATGGATAGGCGTAGCGGGCACCTACATTCTGCAGGGCATCCGGCACATTCTCTTCGGCGCGGACCACATGTTGTTTGTGCTGGGACTGCTGCTGATCGTCAAAGACCGCTGGATGCTGCTGAAGACTGTGACTGCCTTCACCGTGGCGCACAGCATTACCCTCGCCATCGCAACTCTGGGGTACGCGGAGATTCCGGTGCTTCCGCTCAACGCCGCAATCGCGTTGAGCATCCTCTTTCTGGGTCCGGAGATCGTTCGCTCCTGGCGCGGTGAGACCAGCTTCACCATTCGTCATCCCTGGGTGGTGGCCTTCGCGTTTGGCTTGCTCCACGGATTCGGTTTCGCCAGCGCCCTCACCAGCGCCGGACTTCCGCGGCACGAGCTGCCGCTGGCGCTGGTCACCTTCAACGTCGGCGTAGAACTCGGGCAGCTCGGTTTTATCGCGCTGATCCTGGCGCTCGAACGGTCCTTCCGCATTCTCCAAGTGCGCTGGCCGCGCTGGGTCGAAGCCCTTCCTGGATACACCGTCGGCTCTCTCGGCGCGTTTTGGACGGTGCAGCGAGTGGTGCTGCTGTTTGGAGGGGCGCGATGAACACCTCGCGACACAATCCTTTAGTCCGAGCGATGACTCTGGCTGTGATCGTGTTTCTGTGTGCGCAGACGGCTTTTGCCCATCCGCAGAAAGGCGAAGCCGTTGGATTTCTTACCGGCTTTCGTCATCCCATCTCGGGTCTCGATCACGTGCTCGCAATGGTGGCAGTCGGCATGTGGGGAGCGCAGCTCGGCGCGCCGGCGATTTGGGTCTCTGCCCGTCGCCTTTCCCCTGGTGATGGCGTTCGGCGGAATGCTGGGCTTGATGGGAGTGCCGCTGCCGGGCGCTGAATATGGAATCGCACTCTCGGCAATTCTGCTGGGCGCTGCTGTTCTCTTCGAAGTGCGGCCGCCACTGGGCGTTGCCGCGGCGCTGGTCGGATTCTTCGCCATATTCCACGGCCACGCGCACGGAACCGAGTTGCCACCGGGCCAAAGCGCGCTGCTTTACAGCATGGGGTTTGTGATCGCGACCGGATGCCTGCACGCGCTGGGAATCGGTATTGGCACCGTGCATCGCTGGCAGTGGGGACAGAAATTGCTACGAGTCTCCGGAGCCCTGGTCGCTGTCGGAGGCGCCTTCTTTCTGTGGAGGGCGATCGCATGACGAACGGAAGGCAATCTCGTCTGCCCTTATACGCCTTCGTGGTCTTCGCCTTCGTCCTGTGCGCGCTTCCCGCTGACGCTCATCTCAACACCACTGGGATGGGTCCGTTTTACGACGGCCTGATGCACTTTCTCATGAGCCCCGAGGACATCGTTCCGGTCCTGGCTCTCGCGTTGCTGGCGGGCCTGCGCGGCGCCAATTACGGACGCTGGGCTCTGTTCACGCTTCCCGTTGCCTGGTTGCTCGGTGGCCTCGCCGGACTCAGCGCTATGACGGCGCAGCCGCATCCATTTGTCGCGGCAGCCTGGTTTCTTCTGCTAGGAGGACTGCTGGCAGCCGACGCGAAACTCTCCTTGCGCTGGACTACCGCTCTGGCCGCGCTGCTTGGCCTGTATCACGGATACCTGAACGGCATCGGCATGGGACAGTTCGACACCGCGGCCGTGGCCCTTCTCGGATTGGGGTTCGCCGTATTTGTCCTGATCGCGCTGGCGGCAGCGTTCGTGGTTCGACTGCGCGCGCAATGGGCTCGAATTGCCGTCCGCGTTGCTGGAAGCTGGATAGCAGCCAGCGGCCTTCTGATGCTGGGCTGGGCCGTGCGGACGCGCTAGCGCAGTGGATCAGGCGAGACGTTGCCGTCTCTGATAGGCCGCGACCTTCAACCTGTTTCCGCAAATGTTCATGCTGCACCAGCGGCGCGATCCCTTTTTGCTGGTGTCGTAGAAGTGGACCACGCACGATTCCGATTCGCATTTCCGGATGCGAGCCGGTTCCACATCAGCGAGCAGCTCTGCCGTGGCAGCAGCGATCGGAGCCCACACGTCCTCGGGCTTTCGCGGTTCGCAAAACTTCTCGAGCATTAACTTGGAACCGTTTTTCCGGAGCCGGGTGCGTTCAGGATGTTCCTTCAGGAGAGTGTCCAACTCCGCCAGGAAAGCATCTCCGGGCAGTGTCCCGGCTTCGATCCGCAGTATCGCCGTTCGCAGGCGCTCACGAAAGGCGACCAACTTCTTTACAAGAGTCGCAGCCCGGGGCGAATCACTCCAGGCGCGCACCAGCGCCTTATTTTTTTTAGAGGTGACAATTCCAGACGCCATCAGCCAGCGTTCCAGAGCTGCAGCATTCGGCAGGAGCTCCTGCTGCCCGCTTTCCAAAATCGGTCTTGTATTTAGGAAATCCAGGGCCAACTGGTTGCCGACAAACAAGAATCCATCTACCCACTCCTTCTGCTGCATAGACGAAGCCGCCATGGGGTCCTTCTCCCAACGAAATAGGGTGCCAAATTGAACACCATTATAGAAACTTTCGACGGTGTCACAACATCTTAGGTCGTGAAGCTCGGCGAGATGCTATGCAGCGCGGGCCGGCGTATCAACCGAGCACTGAGACGCTCAGTGACAACCTGTGATTACGCTCCGCGTCGGCGGAAAACCGTGGAGAGGTTACAGTGCCAGGCGACATTACCGTAGTTGCGGTTCACGGAGCGTGGGCCGATGGTTCGAGTTGGAGGGATGTGATTCTCGGCTTGGAGCGGCAGGGATTGCGAGTCATTGCAGCTCCCATCCCGCTGACTTCGCTCGCCGACGACGCGGCTGCCCTGAAGCGCACCCTTGCGCAAGCGGAAGGGCCAGTGATTCTGGCCGCTCATGCTTATGCGGGAGGGGTCATCGGTACAGCAAATGACGAACGCGTGAAGGCCCTGGTCTACATTGCGGCGTTGGCTCCGGATGAAGGCGAAACCGTGGGGCAGGTTTTCTATCGCGATGAACCGCATGCGTTGGCTCCCCAGCTCGCTCCGGATGGCGATGGATTTATCTGGATGCCGCAGGATGGCTTCCGAAACGCCTTTGCGCAGCATGCGACGGCAGAGCAACTCGCATTACTGGCGGCGGTACAAAGGCCTATCTCAGTGAAGTGCATTCAAGAGCCGGTGGCCTTGCCGGCGTGGAGATCGAAGCCTTCCTGGTACCTGATTGCGGAAGAAGACCGCATGATCAACCCCAAAACACAGCACTTCATGGCGAACCGGATGAAAGCCACGACCCGGTCGCTGGTCGTAGACCACACACCCTTGCTCACTGCGCCAGGCAAAGTTGTGGACATCATCCTGGAAGCGAAGCAGGCGGTGTTCTGTTGAAGCGGCAATGAAGTTCGTCGCCGAGTTACCGAGACGAACTGGAAAAAGGAGAGTTTTGTGAATTCTGTCGCGGTTGTAACTGGAGCGAGCCAAGGCATCGGCCGCTCTACCGCAATTCGCCTGGCGCGCGACTTCTCGTCGATCGTGCTGGCTGCACGAAACGCCGACGCGTTGGAAGAGGCGGCCGGTGTTGTAAAAGCGGCGGGAGCGGAACCTCTGATCTGCGATCTGGATTTGAGCAAGATCGAATCCGCCAAAATGCTTGTCAAGACTACGCTGGATCGTTTCGGCAGGATTGACGCGCTGCTGAACATTGCGGGAGCCGTGCCGCAAATCGACCTTTTCGAGATGACCGACGAGCAATGGCGGACCGGAACGGAGCTCAAGCTGCACGGTGCGCGTCGGTTGACGATCCTGGCATGGGAGGCCCTGAAACAGTCGAAGGGCTCCGTTGTATTCATGTCAGGCAGCGCCGCCCTTGATCCGAAGCCGGCCTTCGCGGCTGTTGCAGCCATTAATGCCGCTATCATTGCCCTGGCCAAGGCTTTCGCTGAACAAGGGATCAAGGACGGCGTGCAGGTCAACAGCATCATCCCAGGCGCAGTGATGACGGGCAGGCGACGTTCCTTCATGGAGAAGTGGGCCCCGGCGCACAACATGAGCGTGGAGGAGGCGACGAAGGAATTTCCGGAGAAAGCCGGCATTAGTCGCTACGGGCGTCCGGAGGAAATCGCCGACCTGCTCGCCTTCATGGTGTCGCCGGCGGCGAAGTGGATGACAGGCACCTCGGTCCGCATGGACGGAGGAGAAACAAAAGGTATTTAGGGTGGGAGTGAGAAGCCTTGATGCTTTCTTCAGCAAGTTGGCGGCCTCGGGCAAACGATGGGCGCCGTTGCCGGTGCGATTGATTGTCGGCTTCGGCTTCATGGCACATGGGTTTGCAAAGTTGTCGAAAGGGCCCGACGCCTTCGCCGCAATCTTGTCAGCGATGAATGTTCCCATGCCGCATCTCATGGCGTGGCTCACCATCGGCACCGAACTTCTGGGCGGACTGGCTTTTCTGCTGGGAGCTTACGTGGCAATCGCGAGTGTGCCCATGACGATCGTGCTTCTGGTCGCGATCTTCACGGTGCATCTTCCCTACGGGTTCAGCTCCATCAAGTTAATTGGCTTTCACGGAGGGCAGGCACAGTTTGGCCCTCCGGGCTATGAGTGCGACCTTCTCTACATCGCCTGCATGGTTGCTGTCGTCCTGAGTGGACCGGGTCCGCTTGCGCTGACCAGGCGCAAAAACATTCCCTGATCATGGGAAAGGCAAACGAGACGACCTATCTTTGCGAGCTGCGCTTGGCTCCGCTGACGATGAGAACCTCAGCCGGGAAGGTCACCCCGTGCTTTGTGGAGTATTGACGAAAGGCCTCCAACATCTGCTGCTTCACTTCAGTCGCCTGCTCTGTGGAAAGGCTGGCGATTTTTCCCCGAAGCTTTTCAGACATCTCACAGCGCAGTGTCAAAAAGTCTCCGACGGAAGCGGGTGCTTCGATGTTGAACTGGAAGAGGCGTTCCGATGGATTCGACACTCCGGCGGCGACCAGGACTTCGGCCAACTTGCCGCGATCGGCGAAGCGGAATGCATCCGGAGCGTCCGGCGCGAGCGGCACGGGCTCGACATACCGGTCCACGATTCGCGACAGCGTGCAGTGAAAGGGATTTCGGTCGGCGAAATGCCAGGCCGCAAAGGCGATTTTTCGTCCGGGTTTCAGCACGCGCAGCATCTCGCGCACTCCGTCGACGGGGGAAGGGAAGAACATCACGCCGAAGCGGCTGATCACAGCATCGAACGTGTCGTCTGGAAAGGGCAGATGGTCGGCAAAGGAGACTTCAAATTGTGCGTTCTTTAGTCCCAGTCGATCGGTTGCCCGGCGAGCGGCCGCCACCATCTCAGGAATCGGATCGATGCCAACGACTCTGCCCTCAGCCCCGACCACGGCCGCCACGCTTAATGCTGGCTCGCCGGGACCGGTAGCGACGTCGAGAACCACGTGCCCACGGCCGATCTCCGCTTCTTCGACCAGAGCCTCGGTGATCGGCGCAAACATCTGTCCGATGATCTCGCCGTGCTTCTCCCAGAAGGGAGCGGAGCCGGTCCATCGGTTAATAATTTCGGGATCAGGTTGCACGGACAAAAGTATAGATGTTTTGCGGCAATGCGCGCGTCGGGCGGAGGTCGCCGCCAGGTAGACGATGCCGCCGCTGAAGGCACTCTTACTTCATTCTGTAACTTACATAATCTTTGTGCATCACTAGTCAGGACAGGGCGGACGGCTTAAGATGTCCCGACCCGATTCTTCTGTGGAGATCGAATAGCTAGGAGTTCACATGGCGACAAGACCGGCCCCTTCACAAAGCGCACCCGCACCACTTGCTGCCGCAAACGGGCTGGCATTTATCCGAATAACGATTGGCGTGATGTTCGTTTGGGTGTTTTTCGAGAACAAGGGAAAGGGCCTCTACACTGCGGCCGGCTACGCAAACCTGATCGACTACTACATCAAGAACAGTCACTCGCCGGCCGCATGGAAGGCGGTGATGGCTTTCATGGCGAGTCACGCGGCGATGGCGGCTCCTATGCAAGCTGTGACCGAGATCGGATTAGGAATAATCCTGGTCATCGGTCTGCTCACTCGGCCGGCAGCCTTCGTCGCATTTCTGTATCTCGGCAGCCTCTGGATCTCTGAGTGGGGCACGTCCTGGATCTGGGAACTCCTGGTTCCGGTGCTGGTATCGCTCGGCCTCGTGCTCGGAAGAGCGGGACGCAGGTGGGGCGTCGACGCCTGGTTAGCAGAGCGCTGGCCGTCGTCGCCGTGGTGGTGATCGGCAAAACCGTGCGAGTTTCTGTCATCATTCCTACGCACAACGAAGCGGGCGCCATCGGCAGCGTCCTCGCCGATCTTCCCTCCGATCTTGTCACCGAAGTTATCGTTGTCGACAGCAATTCAACGGATGGCACTCCCGACATCGCGAGCAAGCTGGGAGCGCAGGTTATCCACGAATCTCGTCGAGGATACGGTCGAGCCTGCCTGACTGGCATGGCTGCCGCGAACAACCCTGACATTGTGGTATTCCTCGACGGTGACTACAGCGACCGCCCAGCGGAGCTGCCGACTCTATTGGCTCCGCTCATCGACGGCAGCGCCGATATTGCGATCGGCTCCCGACTGGGAGAGCGGTGTATTCCTGGGGCTCTGCCCTGGCACTCCGTATTTGGAAACCGTCTGGCAGCTTCTCTGATTCGGCGGCTGTACGGCGCCCAGATCACGGACCTCGGGCCGTTTCGCGCCGCCCGCATCGATGTGCTCCGCCGGCTGGACTTGCAGGAGACGACTTACGGCTGGGCGGTCGAGATGATCCTGAAAGGCGCATTGGCAGGATTTCGGATTGCTGAGGTACCGGTCACCTATTATCCGCGCATCGGACAATCCAAGATCAGCGGCACCGTGAAGGGAAGCGCAGGAGCCGCGTGGTTCATCCTGGGTTTGACGGTACGTTACTATTTTCGCCACCCAAGACCCACACGTCGCGGGTAAAGTAAAACGCCCATGGAATTCTCGAGCCACGCCGTCGCGCACGCGGACAAGCCGGACAGCACTCTGGTCATCATGGCGAAAGCGCCGAGACCGGGAAGAGTGAAGACCCGCCTGAATCCCAGCTTCCCACTTCCGGCCATCACCGACTTTTACCGCTGTCTTCTGGACGACACGCTCCAGCTGGCACGCTCATTGGGAGACGTAGAAGTCGCCATCATGTGTCCCAGCTCCGACGTCGATGAGATGACCTGCCTTGTGGGGAATGGCGTGCGTGTGGTGGGGCAAGCTGGAGACGGTCTTGCATCTGCTCTGATCTCGGTGTTTCTAGAGTTCACGGCAGGCGGTCGCCGCGTCATCGCGTTCAATAGTGACAGTCCGCATTTGCCGGCGTCGATTTTGCGATCTGCCTTCGACGCTCTCATCAGATCGGACCTTATTGTGGGGCCGACACACGACGGCGGCTACTATCTTGTCGGCGCTAAGGCTACCCATCCGGAGCTCTTCGAAGGGGATGGCATGGGCACCGGTAAGGCGCTCGACACACTCCTTGAGCGCGCGGGCACTCTGCAGCTGGCCGTTGACTTTACCGATCCGTTCTACGACATCGATGTAGCGGGCGACTTAGTGCGCCTAGCCGCGGAATTGAGGCTCGATCCGGACAGGGCACCGCGAACGGCGGACTGGTTGCGACAGTGGGGGTCGGCGGCACAGTTGCAGCCGGGCGCGGGAGAGCTGTGAACCTCACACCATCACGTCGGCTGTATCTTCTCGGGATAATCATTCTGGCGGCGCTGGCGATCTGTTCGCGTAACTTCAGCGATAGAGGTGGCGCGTCTTTCATGGTCCCGCTGGGCGCTGCCGGCGTCGCCTACCTGCTGGCAATTCGCGAGTTCTTCGCGACGCCGGATTTTCCACGGCGCGTGATCGTAATTGGTCTGGCGTTGGCCGCAGTGTGGCACGTTCTATTTCTGCTGGACCCGCCCGGCCCGGACGATGACATTCATCGATACGTTTGGGATGGTCGTGTGCAGCGGCTCGGCTACAACCCTTACATTGTCGTGCCCGGCGATCCAGCGCTGAGTGCGTTGCACACAGCGGAAACCCGCACATTGAATCACCCGGATTTACCGACCCTATACCCGCCGGCAGCTGAACTTTTCTTTCGCGTCGTAGCCACGGTTCACGAGTCTGTCCTGGCAATGAAGATCGCGTTCGTGCTTTGCGATGCGGCAATCATGCTTGTATTGCTCGACGTCCTACGTAGTGGTAGGCAAGCAGCACACTGGGTTCTGGCTTATGCCTGGCACCCTCTGCTCGCTTTGGAAGTAGCAGGCAGTGGTCACATCGACATCGTCGGCGTGCTTCTGCTCTTGATCTCCTTTGCTGCTCTGGCCCGCCGCTGGCGTATGCTCGCGGCCATAGCGTTTGCGCTCGCGGTTGCCGTCAAGTTGCTCCCGATCGTGCTCCTGCCGCTCTATTGGAAGCGCGTCCGTATTCGCGATGCCATCGTCGCAACGGTTGTGTTTGGGCTAACCTACGTACCGTTCCTAAACCACGGGCGCATTCCGATCGGCTCCCTCGGAACCTACTTGCAGAGCTTCCGCTTCAACGATCCGGTCTTTGCCGTCCTTGCACGAGTGGCGCCTCCGCGGTTGATTGTCGGCTTTGCGGTGCTGATCGGCTTTTTTATCGCCGTCTGGATGAGAAAGAAATCGGCAGCGTGGTCGTCGGACGCATTTGCGTGGCCGATGGCAGCATCGCTCTTCTGCGCCCCCGTCGTTTATCCCTGGTACCTGCTGTGGCTCCTGCCGTTTCTGCGGTCCGTCTCGACCCTGCCCCTCGTTATCTGGACGGTGAGCATCTTCCCGGCGTACTACGTCTGGCATCTGCGCGCGCTGGGACGCCCGTGGCTGTTACCTGACTGGATCATGCTGCTGGAATACGGTGCCGTGGCAGTGGTTGGTGCAATCATCGGATGGCGCAGGCTAGCGCGGCCGGCAGATGTTCAGCGAATCACCTGACACTTGTATCCGGAAGCTCGAGCGCATCATCCAAAGCAGCGTCTCTTCAAATCTCTCAGGAGTGAACTCCATGAAAAATGCGAGCCGTGTGAAAGTAGTCGGCCTTATGGTTTCCATGGTGACCATCCTTGCGGCAACATCCTGGGCACAGAATCCTCCGCCCATTGCAGAAGAAGTCGCCAAGACTTTTGGTATCGATTCATTTGGGCAAGTCGACGCGATCCGCTACACGTTCAACGCGCAGTTTCCGGGGGTTAATCTCGCCCGATCATGGGAGTGGGAACCGAAAACCGGGAAAGTCACGTTTCAGGGGAAAGATAAAGACGGCAAGCCGGTGAAGGTGACCTACCTGCGCTCTCAGCTCAGCAGTCAGCCTGCCGACGTGAAGGACAACATTGATCCGGGTTTCATGAATGACCAGTATTGGCTCCTGTTTCCCTTTCATCTTGTTTGGGACAAGGGCGCCGACGTGAAAGACATGGGCATGCAGAAACTGCCGCTGGGGAAAGGCTCTGCCGACCAGGTGGTGACGAAATATGCGAGTGGCGGCTACACTCCCGGCGATACTTGGGAGCTCTTTGTCGGCCCCGATCACCGGGTCGAGCAATTCGTCTTCCGCCGTGGTGGAAGCAAGAAGCCGAGCCTGGTCATCGCGACATGGGCAGGCTATAAGAAGGCCGGTCCACTCCTCTTTTCAACCGACCACCGTGGAACCGCCGACGGCAAGCCGCTGCATGTCTTCTTCTCGGATGTGTCGGTCAAGCTGGCAGGATCGGACCAGTGGATCAACGCGCAATAACGATCGATTCCTCGATGCGTTGGGTTAGCGGGCAATGACCACGGTGGTGCAGGAACTGCTCAACTTGGGGAGGTCGCGGGCAGCGGCCATGCGGATCTGCAGTGTCGGGAGCTCTCCGCGGACGATGGGGCAATAGAAATCAGGTTGTAGCAGGGCTCCTTGCAGGCGTCGGCGTCCGGCGCAGCCACCGTGACAGGAATCGCGGAACTCGCAAGGTTCGCACGATTGGGGAAGCGTGCGGGCTTCGGCGAAGGGTGCGGTGTCGAGGATGTCGACTCCCAGCGAAATCAAGTCCGACAGCGGCTCGCCCGAACCCGGCCAATAAACGCAGGGCTGCGTGGTCGCACGCGGCGTAATCCGCACGGTGCTCACGCCGCAGCCTCCAGCACGGGGTGGCAGGCCCGCCATTGCTCGAACCAGCGGCTCACCAATGGCGATAACATCCGTCTCCGCAAACAGGCGCCGGAATCCCTCCCAGTACTCTTCGTAAGACAGCGCGTAGATGTCCGATCGCACTGCCTGATACACGTTTAAGCGCAGCGGAGCATCAAAGGTTTTGGCAACACGCGCCACTTCTGCCAGGCGCAGATAGTTCGACTTCATCATCACCGCGATGATCGTCACCGGCACACCCAAATGCACGCAACGTTCCGCCTGCTGCTGAATCAATTCCCAATTTCCCGGCCCGCGCTGCGCATCCTGCTCCGCCTGCGTCGGGTAATCCAGCGAAAACTCAACATCGTGAAAGGCGCGCAATTCGTTATCTTGCAACACAGCGACGCTGTGGCCGTTGGAAGTGATGGTGAGTTGGACGGGCTGGGTTCGCAGGTAGGCGAGTATCTCCGCAAAATCCGGATGCATTCCGTTTTCGCCGGTGCCCAGGTTCACCGAGCGCACAGGAAGACGCTGCATCACTGACTTCACCTGGTCGAGCGAGAGCCGATCGGTGCGTGCGGGATCGCGATAGCAAAACGCGCAGGTGAGGTTGCACTCATTGGTAAGGCCAAGCCCGAGCGAGATCGTGGCATCAGTCCCCTGAGCGCCGGACGCCTTGCCCGCAGCCGCGACGCCTTGCGTCTCCCATTTCTCCGGGCTCACCTTCACCTCCGGGGCAATGATACATTTTCGCCCCGGTTTACTGGCGTCGGGAACTAATGTTGCCTAGTTGTTCGAATTTACCGTCACCGGGCTCGCATATTCCAGCAAACGTCTTTCGCCTTGGAGAGCCCGCAACGGTGTCAGGTCCTGAGTCAATTCCACAGTGCCCAAGTAGCGTCCGTCGGCGTCTCGAACCGCAAAGTAGCGAACATGTACAAACTTGTCTTGGAAGTTGATCCAGAATTCCGCTACGTTCTGCCGGCCGGCTTTGAAGTCGTCGAGTATCTGGTCGACGGTTTCGACGCTCTTCGGCGGATGGCAGTTCTGCACTTTGCGTCCGATGATGGCCTTACTGCGGGCGAAGACGCGGTCCGGTCCTTCCGTGAAAAAGGCAACGCGGTCGTCCGCGTCTACAAATGTCAGGTCGAGGGGGAGTGTAGAGAAGACGCCGGCGAGTTGTTCCAAGCTCACGTTTCCGGTGGGTAGCATGAGTGCTCCGGAGTGCGGCACATTAAGCGATTCGACGGTTACCGCGGCGGCGGGCGTGTAGCCTTGTCGCGGCTCTACAATGCACCAGCCGTACTTTGGAGACGCCGCCCAAATCTCGGCCCACTCGTCTTCCGACAACGTGTCCAGCGACATAGGAAGCAGGATATTCTCTTCCTTGTAAATCATCTCCTGCACCGCGCTGAGCGCGGCATTCCCGGCGCCGACAAGCGCTGTCTTCACGGAGTCGTTCGCCGCGGCATCCGGTGTCATGCACAGCCCAAAACGCTTGAGCAAGTTGCGGACGTCATCGTCCTTGGCCCACATTACCTTCGACGGGCCGGCTATGCCGTGGCGCTCCAGGCAAGAGAACAGCGCATGCTCTTTACGCTGATAGTGCTTGTCGATATCCATCGAATCGTTGAATGCCTGCCGAATCCGCAGCAAGATTGGCGCTGAATCCGAAGCGTCCGTCGAGTGCTGCAACTCCTCCAGAGAACTTCTTATCTGGGTTGTGACTGTGCCCAACGCCTCGTTCTCTCGACGAAAGGTATCGATGGGATGTCCGGGGGCGATCTCTTTGCGGGTCGGAATCTGCACCAGCACGTCGCGCGTAACCTGGGAGTGCAGATCGCACATGGAACGAATTTCTTCCACCGGCATGCCTTCGGCCATCAACTCCTGTTCCATCGCCATGATCTCGGAGTAGTCCGTTTGGCGCACCAGTTCGCGCATTTCCCGTTGTACTTGGTCGGGCGGGTTTCCGGCATGCAGGTGCTTGATGATGTCTTTCAGTACCCGAACCCGGTTGGCTTTGTTGTCGATCAATTCGCTCATACTCTCTCCTTGAAGGATTAAGGTTAAGCGCGCGAATTGAGCAGGCAGATGACTTTAGTCACACCTGCGCCTCTTCTCCCGGAGCTTTTCTAGTACCGGCACAGGCATGAAGGGTTCCGGAAATCGGTTGGTGCGGGACGCTTGGTGACGGTGCCCGTCCGGCACGCTACCGACGACGGGCACGCGTAGCCGGCTATTGAGGAAGTTCTTCGCCGGCTTGCTCCCGTCTCATGTACTCGGCGTACCAATCTGGCCAGTTCTCGTCGCGCTGCCCGCCATTGCGTTTCTCGTGCTCGCCGTGTGCTGCCTCCGCGCGTCGAAGAGCGGCGGCCAAGTCCCCCGCCGAAGCATACGCAGTATCGCCGGCGACGCGCCCGGGCAGCCGCGTTGTGATCTGCTGCAACAGCCAGCCGTTGCCATCAGGGTCGCTGAACGAGGCGAATGAGCGATAGCTGCGATGTTCGGGGTCCGGACCGCTGACCCGAAGGCGGCCAAACAGATAGGGCTGATCGGGACCGGCGTACACGCCACCGCCGTCATGAAACACCTCGCTGACTTTGACGCCGCGATCGATGAACTCGTCGCGGGCTGCCGCAATATCGGAGACGATCAGGTACAAACCCTGTGCGGACCCGGGGGCCGCGCCGGTGACGTTTTTACCGAAGATCACCGAACAGCCGGAACCAGTCGGCGTGAACTGGATCACGCGGAAGTCGCTACCGTTATCGTAGTCGGCGTCGAGTCTCCATCCCAGGCTCGCATAGAACCGCTTCGCACGGTCGACATCTGATACAGGTAAAACGATTATCTCCAGCTTCGTATCGACACCGGGCTTGATCGCGTCGCCGGTACGGCTTTCGGACTTTGAATCTGCCATATGCTTTTCTTCTCCACGCTTCAATTAAATTGAGATCAGACTCGTTGAATGTGGCGTGATAGAACATCGCGCCGACTGCTATGAGCCTGTCAACAGGGCCTAGACCAGGGGGAACCCCGCTCTTAAGTTCGCCGGAGCAAGGATAACTTTGGAGCGGACCGGCTGCTACAGCACCTACGATTGAATTCGTTGATCGGCGAGAAAGATGCCGCAGATTCTAGCGGAGATTCAGCAAAAGTAGCAACCCGCCGGAAAAGCCATCGCTGTAGATTTCTTTAACAATCACCGCGGCCGGCGAACTCAGACAGTGTGGAGCGTCTGCATGTAAGCCCCATTGACAGGCTGAAACCTATTCTTGAAATTCACCCGATGCCGTCTAATAATGGGCCGGGCGTAACGAGGCGCGCAGCCGCATGGATGATCTACCCATGACGAATTCCGACAAGACTACAGGCGGAGATGGACGTGCCTGGAGCGTTTTGGCGACTCTATGAAGGACCAACCATGATTCGTGAACGCTAAGGAAGTTGATTACTGGAGAAAGCATGAGTACTGCAACCCCTTCTTCCCTTCGGCGGGAACCGCAGCTCGCCGGACAAACTGTGGTTGTGATTGGTGGCAGTGCCGGAATCGGCCTGGAAACGGCGCGGCTGGCGAAAGCCGAAGGAGCTACACTGGTGCTTACGGCGCGAAATTCCGAACGCCTGAAGCAAGCAGCAAGCGAACTCACCCCAACGACTACAGTGGCCTTCGATGCTGTCGACTTCGAGCGTCTTAGCCAGTTTTTCGACGAGTTGCCTGGGCCGATCGATCACCTGCTGCTCACCGGCCCCGGTCCGTACTATGCACCGCTCGCCGAATTCGATTTCGAACGGGCACGCCGTGCCGTCGAGTCACATTTGTTCCTCCCGTTGCAAATCGCGCGTCACGCCGTAAACAAGGTTCGCCCGGGAGGCACCCTGTTGTTTATTGGTGGCACTGGTGGCCGCCGGACGGCGAAGGGACTTAGTCTCATCTCGGCGCTTACGGCCGCGATGCCTGCCATGGTAAGAGACCTGGCACTCGAGCTGGCGCCCGTTCGCGTTAACCTGCTCGCAGCCGGCTTTGTGGACACGCCATTGTCGGCGTCGCTCCTCGGCGATCAGTTGGACGCACGCCGCGAACACTTGCGGGCAACTCTGCCGATCCGCCGGGTGGTTAGCCCCGCCGATGTAGCCGCCATCGCCGTACACATCATGACGAACACAGCCCTCACGGGCGCCACCTTCGACATCGACGGAGGTCAGCAACTCGTGGAAGGCTAACCAGAGTTTGAATACGACCGGCAGGTCGAGTAGACCGAAGCGGGTGTATGGCATAACGCGAAAGCATTTTCTGCTGCCACGTCGTCATTGCCGCTCAGGTCCTGCACCGTCGTTCGACCAGACGCAAACGCGAGTACCCGCCGCGAGACTCACTACTCGGTGCGCAGAGCCTCGGTCACATCCAGGTGAGCGGCCCGTGCCGCAGGAAATATGGACGCAATAACTGCGGCGCCCAACAGCACGATGACCGAGCCAATTACAGGTAACGCGCTCGGCATCTGCAGGGACGGGAAATAACTGCCGGCGAGGCGGGCTAACCCATAACCCAGGATTACGCCTGCCAGAATGCCGGCCACAGCCATCGCCGCACCTTCGGTGATCACGCCCATCAGCAAGTGCCTGGGCTGTGCTCCAACCGCCAGCCTTATACCGAATTCACGTGTGCGTCCGCTGACCGAGAAAGCCAGCACGCCCGCGACTCCGACGACAGCAATCAAGAGGGCCAGCCCAGCCAGCCCGCTGAAGACCAGCGTGTTCAGCCGGTCCGGCGTCAGCACTTCGGCGCGAATATCTTCCAGCGTGGCAGCATGCTCGACTGGCTGTTCCGAAGATAGGCCGCGGATGATGCGCGTCAGCGGAATGATCAACGCATGAGGATCGGAGCGGGTGTGGACGAACAGCCGTCCGCCGAACAGCGGCAGCTCTTTGCTGGTATCGTCGGGAACCTGCCCAAAGGGATGGTAGATGGTGAGCGTCGGCCCCGGCACAACGTGTTCATCGTCGACATCCGCGGCGACTCCCACGATGCGTCGCGGCCCGGTGCCGATGTAGATGAACTGCATTACCGGATCGGTCCACATGATGTGACGGTTAATAGGATCCTGACCGGGGAACATGCGTTGCGCCGCGCTCTGGCTGATGATGACTACCGGCTCTCCGCCGCGCTTATCGTTGTCGTTAAAGTCCCGGCCGGCGATGAGTGGCACTCCCAGCGAGGCAAAGAATCCCGGCGACACTACTCGAAGCTGCGCGCGCGGATCCTCATCGTGATTGCCTTTAACGTGGCCCTCGCCGCTGAATTGCAGGCCGGGACCGAAGTTGCCGGCGTCACGCCAGGGAACACTCGTACCCATGGCGACGCGATCTACGCCCGGCAATTCGCTGATGCGCCGAATGACCTCGCGGTAGAAATTGATGATGTCGTCAGAAGTTTTTCCGTACGACATGACTGGCACGTTCACCGCCAGGACCCGATGCATGTCGAAGCCAGTTTGTGTTTCCTGAAGCGTAACCAAGGTCTTGATAAGAACGCTGGCGCCGGCTAGCAATATGAACGAAGCTGCAATTTGGGTTATGGCGAAAATCCGTAGCCGGCGGCTGGTGCCGCTGCTGATGCGGAGGCTGTTGCTGCTGCTGGCGAGCCCAATTCCTGCTGACGACTCCACCGAAGGAAGGCGCGGCACGAAAGCCAGCAGTATCGCAGAGATAACAGCCAGCGCGGCTCCCACCCACAGCACGCTCATATCGAGTTTCACATCGAGGGCGCGAATGGAAAAGCGCGAGGCATAGCGCGCCAGCACGGCCACCATCGGCCCGGCGCTGACAATGCCCAGCACGGCGCCCACAACCGACAACAGCAGGCTCTCCGCCAGCAGCGTTCGCCGTAACGCGGCGGTGGTGGCTCCCAGTGCGGCGCGGATGGCCAGCTCGCCCTCGCGGCGCACCGAGCGTGCCAGAATCAGATTGGCGACATTCGAGCACGCAATGATGAAGATCAGCCCTGATGCAGCCAGCAGCACCCACAGAATCGTCTTTGCGCCTGACGTGATCTGATCGCGTAGCATCACGGCATCGATCTGGTAGTGCGCGCTCGCCGGGTAAGCTTCGGGATGCGCGCGCACCATCGCTGCATAGTCCGTGCGCAGCTCGGCGCGGGCCTGGTTGAGCGTCGCACCGGGCGCCAGGCGGCCGAACAACTCGGTCATGCGATGCACGCGTCCGGTGACCATGGTGGCCGAAAGATGATGAGGACTAGTCACCACATTGACCAGGATCTCGGTTTGCGACGGATATTGAACCGACGGTTCCAGCACACCGACGATGGTGCACGAACGCGGATCGAGCCGTACCGTCTTGCCGATCACAGTGGGATCGCCCTTCAGCGAGTCTTTCCAGAAACGATAGGTCAGCACGCAGGCGCCGGCAGCGTTGGGACCGTCGTCGTGCTGGTCGAGCAACCTGCCCAGCACCGGGCGCAATCCCATCACTTCAAAGTAGGATCCGTCAACCACTCCGGCGCGAATCTCGCGTGGCTCCCCCAGCCCGACCATGGTGAAGCCGATCACTGAAAACTGGCCGAACGAGGCGACCGACTTCACGCTCGACTTAAGGTCCTGGACCTCCGGCACGGAAAAGGCCTCATCTTCGTCGCCGATTCCGGGCGCGTCCTGCCGGATGTAGATCAGCCGGTCTTCGCCGCGATTGACCAGCGGCCGCAGCAGAACGCCGCGCACCAGGCTGAAGATGGCGGCATTGGCGCCGATGCCTAGCGCCAAGGTCAAGACCACCGTGATCGACAGACCTTTACTGCGCCACAACGAACGCAACGCAACTTTCAGGTCCCGAAGAATCAAATCCGCTCTGACTGTCATGGTGTGCTCTCCGACATTAGATTGTGCCCGGCATCATTTAAGAAATTGTCATCCCGAGCGACTCCGCTTCGCTCCGCTCGGGATGACAACTCTGAAAGTTGAGAGTCTCTGCACGCCAGAGCCGTGCTCCGTCTTCACCGTGCAGCGTTCGTTCGCCGTCGCTGCTCGCTGGCCTTCATCATTTCGCTCATGTCGAAACTTGGGCGTATCTCGAAGGTCGAGCCATACTTCACGGCTGGGTGTTGCGACATGAGCTGGATGGCATGATTCATGTCCCGCGCCTCAAGCTGGAGAATGCCGCCGAGCTGTTCCTTGGTTTCCACATAGGGACCGTCGGTGGTCGCGACTTTGCCGTTCTTCCAATACAAGGTCAAAGCGGTTTCAGAGGGCTGGAGTGCGTCTCCGCCGGCATAATGCCCATTGGCGCGCAGATGGTCGTCGTACGCAAAGCATTCGTCGAACATTGCGTTTCGCTCGTCCTCAGTCATGGCCGCGTGTGTTGCCGGCTGGTAGTATCCCAGACATATGTATTTCATTGTGTTCTCCTTTAGTGCGAGCCGGCATTACGGCTGTCACAGATTGCTCTATTACTGTTTCAAGTAACGCAGGGCGACAGATCCTGATTGAAAGACCGTCGACTCAGCGAGCTTCAACTGCAGCTTCTTCCGCAAACCAACGCCTTCCAGCAGCCGTCTCCCTTCTCCGGCAATGGCCGGCGTAACCACAAAACGATATTCGTCAATCAGGCCAAGCTCGGCAAGCTGGGAAGGAATATCTACGCCGCCAACTAAAATATTTTTGCCTGGTTCCTGTTTCAGTTTGAGTATTTCGTCGCGAAGATTCGCGCGAACGATCCTCGTATTCTTGTCTTTGGAACTGGCTAAGGATCGTGAAAAAACCAATTTGTCGAGGTCGACAAATCGTTGCGCAAACTCTTTGTCGGATTTGCTCGCAGACTGGTCTTTCGCCACGTCTGGCCAATAGGGAACCATCAATTCATAGGTCTTGCGTCCGAAGACTTGCAGGTCAACCTCGCGCATGAGGTCCATAATGTATTCAAATGTTTCCTCATCAGCACGTACTTTGGTGTGGTCGCAGCAACCATCCAGCGTGATGTTAATTACATAGATTAGTTTTCTCATTTGCTTGCCCCGTTTCGCCGCCGCTGCTCGCTCTGTTGAACCATTTCGTTCATGTCGGCAGCTGGGCGTATCTCCCACGTCGTCCCGTATTTCAGGGATGGATGCTGCGACACCAACTGAATGGCATGATTCATGTCTCGCGCCTCCAGCACGCCGATGCCGCCGAGTTGTTCCTTGGTTTCCGTGAACGGACCGTCCGTGGTCGCGACCTTGCCGTTCTTCCAGTACAGAGTCATAGCGGTCTCTGCTGGCTGAAGAGCTGCCTCGGCAGCAACATGTCCATTGGCGCGCAGATGGTCGTTGTACTCACAACATTCGTCGAACATTGCGTTTCGTTCGTCCTCGGTCAGGGCCGCGTGTTTTACCGGATCGTAGTATCCCAGGCAGACGTATTTCATCGCGCTTCTCCTCTGGTTGGTGGCCTGTCAGCGCAGCCTCGCGCGCTGGATAATTCACCCTATAGTCGTCGCGCCCATAGAAAATCGACAGCCCAGCCAATTTTCTAGTTCAATTCCACGCGTGGGCGTTGGCTGCGTCTTCACATGCCCGGCGCCGTCGTTCCATCGGACCATTTCTCCGCGGCTACCAGGAATACGGCGATGGGAGGAAAGCTTCGCAGCTGTGGATACGACTGCTCGGACAAATACCAGTAATTCACTCCCATGAGCGGGGAATTGGGAACATTCGCGCCCCACGCCGCCACGTCCTTGACGGGCGCGTAGAACATGATGTGAGGCATGTTGTGGCCGCCGCTATCGGTAAGATAGGACGACTTCGCCATCATGTAGTCCATGGCTCCCGGCTCGAGAGCCGGCAGTTCTTTCTTGTCGAGTGCCGCCTGGAGTGCGGCGATGACCTGAACTTTGGAATCGCCCGCCAGCAGCAATTCCGTCCGTTTATACACAAACGGCAGCATGGAGCGCGCGGCCGCTGGATTCATGCAATCCGCAGCTCGAATTTTCGGGTTCCAGAATTCAGGCCAATCGAAGAAGCCCATCCAGCCACGGCTCACCATGCACACCCAGCCACTCTTGCCCTCCACCGCGGTTTCGTAGCCACGCCGGCCAAGTACGAGGACGGTGGCGTCGCGCGAGATGGCCTCGGGAGCAGCACTACGGGCCAGAGCGATTTCCTGGTTGCGATCCATCAGATATTGTTCGATCGGAGCCATGGCCGGATATGGGTCCGCGGCATCCTGTGCCATCGCCTGGTACGTCCCAGCGAGCACGACCAGGAGCGCGAAGCATTTGATCGCCATCACGCCAAGTTTCATTTTCCGCATGATTCTCCTCCTGGAACTGTGCTGGCTCTGGGGCATATGCTTCAGTCGGTTGGTGGTTGGAAGAAGATCGCCCGCACTTCGACAGGCGCGCGACAGGCGACGACGGCCTTGCGCGCCCACGCCAGCGCTTCGTCAAGGTCAGCGGCTTGCAGTATCCAGAAACCTCCCACGTGCTCCTTCGTCTCCAGATACGGCCCGTCGGTGACCAGCACTTTGCCGTCGGGTTGCCGCCGCAGCGACTTCGCCTCGCTGGCCGGGGTGAGACCGCCGGCGAAGATCCTGGCCCCGGCAGCGATCATCTCGCGGTTCAGTGCATGTATCTCTTCGGCAATCGCGCCGATTTCGACCGACGGGTCATAGTTGTCGGGATGGTGAATCGCAACCAGGAATTGCGGCTTGTCTCCTACGGGAAGACCCTTCGAGCCAGCATCGCCTTGCACGCTGGATCCCTGAAACGCTCGCACTTCGCCAGACGCCCGGCAGGCGACGGCGCCCTTGCGCGCCCATCCCAGCACCTCGTCCATATCGGTGCATTCCACGATCGAAACACCGCCGATGTGCTCTTTGGTCTCGAGGTACGGCCCGTCGGTGACGATCACCTCACCATTGGGTTTTGCCCGCAGTGACTTCGCGCTGCTTGCCGGGTACAGCCCGCCAGCGAAGATCTCCCTGACACCGGCAGCCTGCATCTCGCGGCCAAGCGCTTCGACATCGCGGACCATCGCTTCGTCCACTTGGGACGGGTCGTAGTTGTCGGGGAGGTGAATCGTAGATAAATACTGCGGCATGTCTTCTCCTGTCGGCTTCTCCCTGACTGGGAGCCAGCAGCACAGCTTTGTGCGCTGGATCATCCTGTTCGTCGGTGGCCCAAAGCCTGCGCTGAGCTCGCCGAAGGGTCCCGGTGTCGCAGGCTTCCGGCGGTTTGGTTACTTGCTTTCGCCCGATCCTTGTTCCGGAGCCGGAAAGAAAAGAAGCTCGCGCACCTCGCCCACCGCATCGCAGGTGATGGCGCCCTTGCGCGCCCATGCCAGCGCCTCGTCCATGTTGGCGGCTTCCAAGATCCAGAAGCCACCCATGTGCTCCTTGGTCTCGGTGTAAGGCCCGTCGGTGACCACGACCGCGCCATCCGTCTTCTTCCGCACCGTCTTGGCCTGGGCGGGCGGGGTAATGCCGCATGCGAACTTGCGCACGCCGGCAGCAATCATTTCGCGGTTGAGGGCGTGGATCTCCTCGATCATCGCTTCGGTTACGGTGGACGGGTCGAAGTCGTCGGGCATGTAGTTGCAAACCAGATACTGTGGCATAAGTGCTCTCCTTTTAGGTCTACCAGGCGGCAGCACAGCCTTGCGCGCTGGCCTGTTCATCCTATAGTCGACGCGTAGAAAGGAAATCGACAGCCACGGCAAATTATTTTTTGTGTCAATTTCTGGAGTTTTGTTTGAAATTGCCGGGCCGGGTGCCGGGAGCCGGTTGCCCCACTCATTCGCGGGTTTCGAATGAGTGGGTTCCGCCAGTCACAGCCTCGAGTAAGTTCAATCACTGACTGGAACGACCTGTCTCCGGTACTTTCTGGGCATGACGAGAGGCTTGGAGCGCTGGTACGGTGGGCACGACCTGCACTTCATAACCTGCAGCTGTTATCAGCGTCGTCCGGAGCTTGACAGTGATGAGCGGCGTGACCTGTTCCTGCGTGTGCTGGAGCGCGCCCGGCAGAAGTATCGCTTTGTCGTAATCGGCTACGTGGTGATGCCCGAACATTTCCATCTTCTGATAACGGAGCCAGAAGTCGAGAATCCTTCCGTAGTAATGAAAGTGGTGAAAGAGCGATTCACAAAATTGCTGCATCACGGCGGCAAGCGCACTGGCCCGATCTGGCAAAAGCGTTTCTATGACTTCAATGTGTGCAGTCGGGAGAAGCGCGTCGAAAAGCTGCGCTACATTCATCGGAACCCGGTGAAGCGAGGTCTGGCAGAAAAACCCGAAGACTGGAAATGGAGCAGATTCGGTACGTATGCCTGCGGCGACGAGGGATTGGTGAAAGTGAATTGTCAGGAATGGTCGCTCAGGGTAACTTATTTCGCTTCGAGGTCCCACTCATTCGAACCCCGCGAATGAGTGGGGCACCCGGCACCCGGCACCCGGCACCCGGCACCCGACACCCGGCGACAGGTTAGAGTACATCGGCCTTTCCACCTGTAACCGCCTTCCGATGGAATACAATTTGTTGCTCTAGCCCGTGGGCAGAAAGGGACAACAACCGATGCGACACAGATTCAATTTTGCGATGGCTGGCATCTTCCTTCTGGGATGTTCGATCGCAGCTTTCGCAGACAATGTAAACACCGATTACAACCACTCGGTGAACTTCGCGCAATACAAGACCTACTCCTGGGGAAAGGTACAGACCTCTATTCCTTTCTACGGCTCACGCATCAAGCAGGGCGTCGACAAAGACCTTCAGGCCAAGGGGTGGCAGTTGATGGAATCCGGTGGGTCGGTAATGATCTTTGCCACCGACAACGTCCACAACCAGAAACAAGTCCAGACCATGTACGACGGTTTCGGCGGGGGTTGGGGCGCAGGCTGGGGTTGGGGCGGATGGGGCTGGGGTGGCGGCTGGGGGCCAGGAATGGATGACTCCACCACCACGACCACCAACCAGCATGTCGGAACCCTGGTAATCGACATGTTCGATGCCAACTCCAAAAAGCTTCTCTGGCGGGGTCTAGCCAGACAAGACCTCAGCAGCAATTCTGAAAAGAACACAAAGTCTCTGGACGGAGACATAAACAACATGTTCAAGAAGTTTCCGCCGAAACCTTAACCGTCCGGGCGTGGTGCCCCAGGTTCGCGTCCCGTGGTTGGACGCTAACCTGGGCCGTCGGCCGAGTGACCAAGGTCTCACCCGTTCCCATCACGCGCCCGGGAATCCGAACATCAACCACGACTGGTTGGCGACCCAATGCGGGTACAGCTCCGTCATCTGATCGAACAGTTCCTGTTCGGACTTCGCAGTTTTCTGTAGCCGATCGAAATCCAGCGGATAGCGCTTCGTGTCCTCGATCGCCGTCGGGGAGTTTATTTCAATTCCTCAATCCGCCTCGCCAGAAACCGCCGGTCCGCCTCCTGCCGAGCCAGGGCGAGCGCCTTCTCATAGGAAGCGCGGGCTTCCGCAACGCGGCCTAATCTGCGACACAGATCCGCGCGCGCAGAGTGCGCGAGGTGATAGTTGGCGAGTTGCTCGCGCCTCAACAAGTCATCGATCAGACGAAGACCTTGCTCCGGACCTTCCGACATGGCAACGGCCACCGCTCGGTTCAGTTCGACAACCGGGGATCGTTGGATCTGCAACAACCGGTCATAGAGCAGCGCAATCTCGCGCCAGTCGGTGGATGCCGCGGAGGCACTCTCGGCGTGAACGGCCGCAATAGCCGCCTGCAGCGTGTAGGCGCCGAAACGGCGCGATCGCAGAGCGCGTTCGGTGAGTGCGATGCCCTCGGCGATCTGCTCACGGTTCCACAGCGAGCGGTCCTGCTGCTCAAGCAAGATCAAGTCTCCGTCGGTAGAGGTGCGGGCGGCGCGGCGCGACTCCTGCAACAGCATGAGCCCCAACAGGCCCATCACTTCAGGTTCCTGAATTGCGTGAAGGTGGAGCAGGTCGAGCAGCAGCCGGCCCAGACGGATCGCCTCGCGGCTGAGTTCGGCACCTGTGGTTTCAGCCGAGTATCCCTCGTTGAAGATCAGATAGATGACCAGCAGGACAGCTCCCAACCGCGCCGATAATTCCTGCGACACGGGCACCTGATAGGGAATTGCCTTATCCCGGATGATGGCCTTCGCGCGCACGATGCGCTGCGCCAGCGTCGCCGGCGTAACCAAAAATGCGCGGGCAATCTCCTCGGTGGTCAGGCCGCAGACTTCACGCAGGGTGAGCGCGACTTGGCCTTCCGGCGCCAGAGCAGGATGGCAGCAAGTGAAGATGAGACGGAGCCGATCGTCCTCGATCTCCTCTTCATCGGTAGCGTCGGCTTGGAGGGAAGCGGCGTTATTGCGAGCTTCCATATGAGCAACAAGATCTTTCTGTGCTCCGTCGAAGCGCGCGCGGCGGCGCATCCCGTCAATGGCCTTGAAGCGTGCGGTTGAAATCAGCCAGGGCCGCGGGTTTTCCGGGATGCCGGACTGGGGCCAAGTGTCCAAAGCGGTCGCGAACGCCTCATGCATCGCCTCTTCGGCGAGATCAAGATCGCCGAGCAGGCGCACCAGCGTAGCCAGAATTCTGCCCGATTCCGACCGGTATATAGCCTCAATGGCGTTGCTGAGTTGTTCGGGTACAGGCGGCGGCATCTAGGCCAAACTAGCAAACGGAGCGGCTCGACACAACTACGCTCGGGGCAAACGAGATATGAGGAAAGGAACAAGATACTGCCTTGCAAAGGCCGCGGTAGGCGCCTTAACCAACTCTTAAGCGAACTCTGTGCGACCAGGTGTTACCCTCCATCATCTGAGAGGGGATTTGTGAAGAGGAGCTGCCATGTTCCGTTTCCGTCTGAACCAGAAGCCAGATGTCTCTCGGGAACCCTTCAGCCAACAGACGCTGGCGAAAGCTTCGCGCTTGCGCGGAGCCACCGTCACCGAGAGCGTCTGCCCCTACTGTGCCGTGGGTTGCGGACAGCTCATCTTCAGCAAGAGCGGGGAACTCATCGACATCGAAGGCGACCCCGATAGCCCGATCAGCGGCGGTCATCTCTGCCCCAAGGGTGCCAACGCTTTTCAGCTCTCCGTCAATTCGCATCGTGTCCGCAACGTCTTGTATCGCGCGCCGTACTCGGACAAATGGGAGACCAAGACGCTGGACTGGGCGCTGGAGCAAATAGCCTTGCGTGTGAAGGCGGCGCGCGATGCCGATTTCACCGAGCGCGACGAGCAAGGCCGCCTGCTCAATTCCGTACGCAGCATAGGCACGCTGGGCGGGGCATCGCTCGACAACGAAGAGAACTACCTCATCAAGAAGTTGTTCGGAGGCGGCTTGGGCGTTGTGTCAATCGAAAACCAGGCCCGTATATGACATAGCGCATCGGTGCCCGGTCTGGGCGCCTCATTCGGCCGCGGTGCGGCCACGAATTATCAACAGGACATGGCGAACAGCGATTGCATCCTGTTCATGGGATCGAACATGGCCGAAGCGCAGCCTGTCGGATTTCGCTGGCCCATGAAAGCCAAAGAACAGGGCGCGACTCTGATCCACGTTGATCCGCGTTTCACGCGCATGTCGGCCGTCTGCGATGTCCACGTCGGCATTCGTTCGGGAAGCGACATTGTCTTCCTCGGCGGACTCGTCAACTACATCCTGACCAGGGAGCGTTGGTTCCGCGAATACGTTCTGGCCTACACCAATGCCTCGACGATTATCGAGGAAGGCTTCGAAGATACCGAGGACCTGGAGGGTCTGTTCAGCGGCTTCGACCAGCAGTGCGACTCTTATGACGCCAAGCAGGGCGATTGGGGATATGAGAATTGCGCTGAAGATCAGGGGGAGCCTCAGGATGCTCATGATCTGCCGCAGGCGAAATCCGAAAAAGGGCGGCCCGGACTTCATGGCCACGGCATCGATGGCAACGCTGAGGCGTTCACTTCACCGTGTAAAGGGAGAGGAACTATCGATCGCGATCCCAGCTTGCAGCATCCGCGCTGCGTGATGCAGATCCTGCGCCGTCACTTTGCCCGCTACACGCCCGAGGTGGTCTCCGAGATGTGCGGCTGCACGAAGGAAGAGTTCGAGCGAGTGGCGGAATTGCTTTGCACCAACTCCGGACGTGAGCGCACTACCTGCATCGCTTATGCGCTCGGCTGGACGCAGCACACGACCGGCGTGCAGATCATTCGCACCGCAGGCATCTTGCAACTGTTGCTCGGCAACGTGGGCCGGCCGGGCGGTGGCATCATGGCTCTGCGCGGACACTCCACCATCCAGGGCGCAACCGACGTTTCGACGCTGTACGACACGCTGCCCGGCTATTTGCCGCAACCGGCTGCCTATGACCGTACGCACGAGGATCTGAACTCCTACATCAAGCATGAAGGCATGGCGGCCGGAGGCTGGTCCAACTTCAGCAAATACATCGTGAGCCTGTTGAAGGCGTGGTATGGGGAGGCGGCTACGCCAGAAAACGACTTCGGTTTCTCGTGGCTGCCGCGTGTCGACGACGACTACTCGATGCTGGCCTACTTTGATCGCATGGCGAAGGGTGGGGTGAAGGGCTACTTCCTGACCGGAATGAATCCCGCCGGCGGTGGGCCCAATGCCGGTCTGCACCGTGCCGGGCTGCGCAAACTCGACTGGCTGGTGGTTCTCGACTGGTTCCAGACCGAGAGCGCGCTGTTCTGGAAGAACGATCCGAACGCGCCACCGCCGTCCGATATCAAGACCGAAGTGTTCTTCCTGCCGGCGGCCTCGGCGCCAGAGAAAGAGGGAAGCTTAACCAACACGCAGCGGCTGATTCAGTGGCACAACAAGGCGGTCGATCCCATTGGAGATTGCCGATCCGACGCCTGGTATCTCTACAACCTCGGGAAGCGCCTCAAGCAGCTTTATGCGGGCTCGACCGATCCCAGGGACCAGGCGTTGCTGAACCTCACCTGGGACTACGACTTCGACGAGCAACCGCGTCTGCCTGATGGCACGCTGAGTCGAATCGAAGGCGAACCGGACCTCGAAAAGGTACTGATGGAGATGAACGGCTATCGGCTGGATGAGATCGATCCGCGCACCGGCGGACCGCGCCTGGTCAACGCGTTTGCGGAGTTGAAGGACGACGGCACGACGGCGTCCGGTTGCTGGGTGTACAGCGGCGTCTTCCCCGAGCCGGGCCGTAATCGCGCGAATGAGCGCACGATTTCAGACGAGCCACTTCAACCGGAGTGGGGCTTTGCATGGCCGAACAACATACGCGTGCTCTATAACCGCGCGTCGGCCGATCCCGAAGGGAAGCCGTGGTCGGAACGCAAGAAACTCGTCTGGTGGGACGCCGCAAAGAGATCCTGGACCGGACTCGACAAGCCGGACTTCGAGTTGACCAAGCCGCCCGATTACCGGCCGCCTGCGGGAGCGACAGGCATGGCGGCCATCGCCGGCAACCAGCCCTTCACCATGAAGACCGACGGGCTCGGCTGGCTGTACTCCCCGGGCACGAAAGACGGCCCGCTGCCAACGCACTACGAACCGGTTGAGTCGCCGCTGGGCAACTTGCTTTATCCGAAGCACAACAACAACCCGACGGTGCGTTTCTTTGAAGGCCCATTGAATCGCATCGCGCACGCTCCGACAACCGAGTTTCCTGTCGTGGCGACGACCTTCCGCCTCACCGAACATTACCTGAGTGGACCGATGAGCCGCTTCAACAGCTGGCTCAACGAGCTGCAGCCGGAGATGTTCGCCGAGCTAAGCCCCGAGCTGGCAGCCGAGCGCGGCATCACACACGGAGGCTGGATGAGAGTACAAACTGCCCGCGGTCAAATCGAAGTGCGCGCGATGGTGACACGGAGGCTGCGACCCTTCGCCATCGAGGGACGTGTGGTCCATCAGATCGGCCTTCCGTTCCACTGGGCGTTCGCTGGCGAGATCGTCGGCGCAAATGCCAACGACATCACCTCGATCCTTGCCGACCCGAACGTAAGCATGCACGAGTGCAAAGCGTTCTCCTGCCAGGTTTATGCCGGAAGGACCGACGGTAGAGCTCTGCAGCCGACCGAGCCCACAGCGCATTGGCCGACACTCGAACCGGTCCCGGATACGCCGGCCAGCTCGCAACCGGAAGGGAGGCTCGGACATGGCAAGTAGGGAAAAAGAACTGTCCACCTTGACCCAAGCAAGCGATCCGCCACGCAGTCAATTGTCCCAATTGCTAGGACGGCTGACGTATCCGTTCCTTCGCGGCAAAGCGCCGGAGCCTCGTCCGGCTACCGGCTTCTATACGGACACGACGGTATGCATTGGCTGCAAGGCGTGCGAAGTGGCGTGCAAGCAGTGGAACCAGCTGCCCTCCGATGGCTTCAACTGGTCGGGCAACAGCTACGACAATACGACGGAGCTGTCGGCGTCGACCTGGCGGCACGTGAAGTTCATCGAGCAGTTCTCCGACGAATCGCCCACGCAGAATCTTGCTCTGAACATCGTGCCTAACACGCCCGATCTCAACCGCTGGCTCATGATGAGCGACCACTGCAAGCACTGCGTCGCGGCCCCTTGCCACCAGGCATGTCCGACCGGCGCCATCATTCAGAATGAGTTCGAAAATATCTACATCCAGGCCGACATCTGCAACGGCTGCTCGTGCTGCGTGGCGGCGTGCCCGTTCGGCGTCGTGGAACGCAGCGAGATGGGCGGGCATTCGCACAAATGCACGCTCTGCTATGACCGCCAGCGCGACGGTCTGGAACCGGCGTGTGCCAAGGCATGCCCGACGCAGTCCATCCATTTTGGACCGATCGACCAACTGCGCGAGCAGGCTCGTGAACGTGTGGAAGAACTTCACCGCCGTGGCATCACCCAGGCGCATCTTTACGGCGACAGTCCGACGGAGACCTACTCCGAATTGCATTCGTTCTATCTGCTGATCGATCAGCCGTCCGTCTACGGCCTGCCGGATGAGCCATTCAATCCCTGGCTGCACATGATGGAAGATTACATTCGTTCCATCGCGGGCGGCTTAGTCGCTATCGCCGCGCTGCTGGCGGTGGTGCTTCTCTTGAGATCCTGACATGCACGCGAGCTCCACATCCCCGCGACTCAGCACCGAGGCGTCTTCGCAGATAGTAGCGGCGGCTGGCTATGCGAACACGCCGGTAACCAAGACCCCGGGCTGGTTCATCCCGATCGCCTGGGACGCTCTGCTGAACGGCATGGCGACCGGATTGTTCATGGCCGCTGCGGTCAGCGAACTGGCAGCGCCAGCGATATTCACTCCCGTTGCGAAAGTCGCTTATCCGGTCGCTCTCGTCCTGCTGCTGGTGGACCTCGCCATGCTCGTTACCGACCTTGGCGACCCATTGCGCTTTCATCACATGCTGCGGGTATTCAAGCCCGGCTCGCCGATGTCTGTGGGGACGTGGTGTCTGACGATTTTCTCACTCCCATTGACGGCGGCGGCGATGCTAAGCCTGCTGGCTTTCTTCGGATGGGATTTCGAGTGGGCTCGCCTGGCCGCTGTGATTGTGGGCTTGCTGCCGGCGTTCGGCTCGGCGGCCTACAAGGGAGTGTTGCTCAGCACGAATGCGCAGCCGGGTTGGAAAGACGCGCGCTGGCTAGGAGCTTATCTCACCAATTCAGCAATCCTGATGGGCTGCGGCGAATTGCTGGTGCTATCTGCCATTGTGGGACATGCACCGGCGACGGCTGTCCTGCGCGTCGCCTTCGTCGCGCTTCTGATACTGAACCTGGTTCCTCTGGGATTGCTCTTTGCAAACCTGCAACCGGCGCACGCGCGACTTTACACCCGAGCACAGGAGTGCCGTACGGGCTTGGTGATCTTTGCGGCAGGGGCGTTCATCCCAGTGGCCCTCACACTTATAAGCGGAAGCCTCGTCTTCTTGGTGAGCGCCGTATTTTCTCTTTTGGCTGAGAGCTGGCTTGTTCGCTTCCTCTACGTCAAGATTCCTCACACTTCTCCGTTGGAAGTCCGAAACGCGGAGCCGGCGAAGGAAGAGCGGGGACCAGCCGGCAACGAATCGAAACTGCGAAAGGTGTCTTAACGTGACGCCGTGGGGAAGTGCAGGTAGAACAGGAAGCCCGGCTCGTCGGGAAATTTACCGCGCGGGTGCGGTCCATCGCCCCTAACTTTATTAGGATGTTCTCCATCGGCGCCTTGACGGTCGCTTCCGAGATCGAAAGCTGTGCGACGCCGACCATGTTCGCCCCCCTGATCACGAACCAGGTTCCAGTCCTTGGTGAAATCTAGTGAAATTTGGTGATTCTGAGTAATCGTTGATATGTCGCTCAGTTGCCGACGATTCGGCCAAGCGACGAGAGCGTGCTTGAATTAAGCCTCCGCAGCCATCCCTGGCTGGCGTTACCCGGGATGGACCTGCGTTTGCTTTGCGTTCAGTATCTCGCGCACGCCGATGATCGATGCTTCAGCTTCTTACTTCGCGTGCACCAGCCCCGCAACAACTGCAGCAACCTTGTCGAGTGTTTCCTTCCAGCCCTCCAGTTGACCGCTCTGGATTGCGTCCCGCATGGTGTCATTTCCAATGAAGGTGAGTTTTGTCTGGCCGTTCCCTAGATCTTCAAAAAGGACAACGTCATGAGCATCTTCGACGGCTTCATGTTCGATTCCCAACTCCGCAGGATCAAGCTTGTTTCCCTTCGAGTCGGCGAAGTACATGGAGAAGACGATCTTCTCGTGCGGAACAATCTCATGGTATTCACCACCGTTCCAGCCCTCCTGTCCATCCGGAGTCCTCATGCACCAGAGAAATTTCCCTCCCACGCGAAAATCGATCTCACAAGAAGGCGAAGTAAAACCCTTCGGCCCCCACCACTGCATCACATATTTCGGGTCTGTCCACGCCTTCCAGACCAATTCGCGTGGGGCATCAAAAACTCTGGTCACAACCATCCGCTCTGTCTCGTTAACGGCGTCTTTTGTCATCTCTGGCTTCCTCTTTTTTCATTTGATTTACCAGCTACATCCAGCTTGTCGAAACTCTCTTCCCAGAACTGGCGATAGCTAATCGCCCAATCGCTGACTTTCCTGATCGCCTCCGGCCTAAGCGTGCAAATACTCTCTCGTCCACGCTTCGTCTTGACCACAATCCGCGCCCGCACCAGGTAGGCAATATGTTTTGAAATCATCTGCTGCGAGAGTGCAAACGGTTCCGTCAAGCCATGCACAGAGTCAGGCCCATGGGAGAGTCGTTCGATCATCGCCCGCCGGGTTGGATCAGACAAAGCCGCAAACGTTGTACCCAATTTATCCACAACCATATGGTAGTGGATTGTTGGTTGAGTGTCAATTGGAGCTCTCGCGATTCCAGATTGCTGTTCCCTGATCTCTGAACCCTGACATTGGCCGGACGATTTAAAGTGCGCACCGCAACCAGTACAGGAGCGCGAGCCGCCAAGGTTGAGGCGCTGGGTGAACGTGCAAAATTTTTCTGGATGGAGGGATAGAATTCTGCAGTCGACTGCGCTCAGGATTCCATTCGTCGGCAATTGCCGAGAAACGGCCTACTCGTGCACTGACCCACCGCTTATTTGTTCGCGATCTCCCCGCTTTGCGGATTCCTATCCATCAAATCACGGCTTGCGCGGATGCGGGCAAGCGTACGTGAAGTTCCTCTTCGCAGCTCCGGACCTGCGCCGCATTGCGCGGTGCGGAACGCCCCTTCAGTGAGCCTTTGTCAGTGGCGGTGGAGACCAACTTCGATCGAGTACCGAGGAACGCTATTCTTTCGGCCAGCCCAATGCGGACACGCTCTCCATCCTACCCCGACATTTGTTCCTCTCGCGCGGGAACTTCAAGCGCCCCGTTTCCGTTATTCATCGACTCTGCAGTCCGCAATAACTTAACAACTAGACATCACGAGCTCCCTTGATGTAGTACAATCCGCTCCTGATGCGCCGGCCAGTTGCCAGTTTCCTACTCATACTGTTGCTTGCCGGGTTTGGTCTGCCGATTGTGCACGCGCAAACCGCCGCACCAGCATGCTGCCGCCGTGGAGGGCAACATCATTGTGCGGCCCCGCCCACCCCCGACGGATTCCGTTCGCTGGCCAGTTGCTGCCTCTACCGTCAAGTAGGGTTCGTCACGACTCACGGAAATCCGGCACTTGGCCGAGCGGCGGTCTTCTCAGTTAGTCTAGTCAATACGCCGACCAGCGATGCGCCGCGTATGGCTCCGGCCATCCATCTCTTTGCGCGCAGCAATTCCCAGCGCGGTCCTCCGCTCTCCTAGTCATCCATCCCACCGAAAATATCGCAGGCAGTCCTCAGCGCGAGACCTTTTTCCGGCCTCGATTGCCTGAGTAGCTGCATTTGCGGGAGTGTACTTGAGTTCGACTAGTCGGCCCTCGCCGTCTGTGTCGATGCATTCGATGGATCATCGGGAGACGAAATGCATATCGCGAGGGTCGTTCTTCGCTTCTTCTCTAGAAATAGCAAAGGTTTCAGTACAACCGTCACCGTCGCCGCAGTCCTGGCGCTTAGCGCCCACGTGTTTGCCACAGTTTCCGGCTCCGTCCGAGGTATCGTGCACGATGTTCAACATCGTCCTATCCAAGGTGCACACGTTACGCTCAAGGCCCAAACCTCGGACTGGAGCCAGTCGCAGGACTCCAACGGTAACGGAGAATTTGAATTTCAGGCAGTGCCAATCGGAACTTATACGGTTACCGTTTCGTCGCAAGGGTTTCTGGAGACCCGGCAGGACGTAATTCTAACCTCCGACACCACTCCCGTCGTGCACGTTCAACTGGCTGTCGCTGGAGGAAAGGAGAATATCGTCGTGTCGGGAACTCCGGTGGAAGCGACCATGGACACGGTAACGCCCACAACACTGCTGAACCGAAAGGACATCCAGCAAACTCCAGGAGCTGACCGCACCAACGGCGTAGAGATGATCACCGATTACGTGCCCGCGACGTATGTAGCACACGACATGCTCCACATGAACGGCGGCCATCAAGTGCTCTGGCTGATTGATGGCGTCTCCATTCCTAACACGAATATCGCCGCCAATCTTGGGCCTCAGATTGACCCCAAAGACATTGATTACCTCGAAGTCTTGCAAGGCAGCTACGACGCCAGTTATGGCGACCGCACATATGGAATGTTTAACATTGCCCCGCGCACCGGCTTTGAGCGCGACCGGGAATGCGATCTGGTGGTCACAGCTGGAAACTTTTATCAAACCGACGATCAGATCAGTTGCGGAGGCCACACTCAGCGGTTTGCCTATTATGCCAGCCTGAACGGGAACCGCAGCAATTACGGGTTGCAGACTCCGATCCCACAGGTCTATAACGACGCTGAAAACGGTTACGGGGGGTTCGCGTCCTTCATCTACAATCACGACTCCAAGAACCAGTTTCGGGTGGTCGGTTCTTTGCGTCAGGATTATTACCAGATCCCAGTCGACCCCGACCCTAACTCGGTAGGCAATCAAATTCTGGCAAACTCCGGTTCGGTGCCCAGCTACGGATTGCATGATGCTGAGCGTGAGCCGGACGCTTATGCCATCTTTTCCTGGGTGCACACCTTCAATTCCAGCACGCTATTAACAATCTCGCCCTTCTACCACTACAACGCAGCAAACTATGAAAGCAGCCCGGACGACTACCCGGTCAGTACGAATGTGAATCTGGCGGCGAACTACGCCGGTTTCCAAGGAATCATCAACAAGAGTTTCTGGAGGAACGACCTGGAGGCCGGCGTATACGGCTTCTTTCAGCATCAATCGAACTATTTCGACAATGTCTTCACTGACGGCACGCCTAATTTTCCTCCATCGTCGATCAATGTGAACGGAGGGGTTGCTGAGGAATTCATCAGTGACCGATTCAACGCGACAAAATGGTTAACGATCATCG
Source organism: uncultured Acidobacteriaceae bacterium (assembly GCA_963834135.1). GTDB lineage: Bacteria > Acidobacteriota > Terriglobia > Terriglobales > Acidobacteriaceae > Bog-257. The sequence goes on from CAWIAN010000005.1 coordinate 740,272, forward strand.
CGGGCCTACGCGGCACGGAATTTCGCTCGTCAATTGCAGAGAACCAGGCTGATCCACGGGTGGGTGTCGCGCTGAGAGTGCCGCGGCTGAATTGGGTGCTGCGCGCTTTCTACGGCCATTATTACCAACCACCACCGCTCGTGACGGCCACCGGCCCCCTCTTGGGATTCGCCAACAGTCAGAATTTCACGTTCGCTCCACTACATGGCGAAACCGATAAGCAGTGGGAGGCCAGTCTCATCATTCCGTATCGCGGATGGAATCTGCAGATTGACAACTATCAAACGAATGCCAGGAATTGGCTCGACCATAACAACATCGGGAATTCGAACCTGTTCTGGCCGATCACCTGGTACGCAGCCCTAATTCAGGGTTGGGACCTCACGCTGCGTTCTCCGACTTTATGGCACCGCGCTCAGTTCCACCTGGTGTATGCCAATCAGATTGCCCAAGCCACTTCTCCCATCAACGGTGGTCTTATCTGTCCCAACCCTAACGACCAAACTTGTCCCTTGTTCGTGCCGCCTGGACTTTCACCAGTGGACCACGATCAGCGGAACACGTTGAATTGGGGTGTGAATACAAGTCTTCCGTGGCATAGCTACGCTTCGGGAAACGTCTACTACGGTTCGGGATTCGTCAATGGTTTGTACGGGACCCCGGACGCGCAATATCCAGGTCCCTATTTGCCCAGCCACACCACGGTTGATCTTTCATTTGGCAAGAGTTTTTCTGAGGGAAAATATTCCGCCTCGGTAACCGCCCTAAATGTGGCCAACCGCCGGGTGCAACTGGACAATAGTCTAACCTTCGGCGGATTTCACTGGAACGAGCCCCGGCAGATCTATGGGGAGTTCCGCTGGCGTTTCCACTACTGATTACGGTCCAGATCGGGGAAAAAGCGAGATGCCAGAAGCGTTGCCGATCAAGAGATTCCTCTTGACGGCATTAGTCTGCCTAAAGGTACGACCTAAACGACCCCTCCGTTTCGGCAGTTTAGCGAGTGGGTAGGGCACCTGGTTTTTCCGCTACAGTGCTGTAGTCGATTTTGTAGACGGTCCTGCATCGTCCGAAGCGACTGTCGTGCAGCATTTATGCGGGTCGGGCCGCTAGACCACCTGGGACAAAACCAGGTGGGTCGATTTTGAGGCTGTCGTGCTGTCTGTATGTTGTTGGAAAAGATTGGTCGGGGAGAGAGGATTTGAACCTCCGACCCCCTGGTCCCGAACCAGATTTCAGGTCTCTGGTGAAATCTGTTGAAATTAAGGTAATTCGAAGTGATTTGTGATGCGTAGCTTGGCATCGCCTTGTTGAAAGCTAGCAAAATTTGGTGAACTTTGGAGGCGACGACTGTCACAAAATCGTCTACAGGTCGGGACGCGAATGAATAGCGAAAGCAGGAAGCGTAACCGGCGACTGCGTATTCGGAGCGTTGATCCGTCAAGGGGTTTTTCCTAGAAGCGCGTGTCCGGATGGCACTCAAACTCGGCAGGGCAGCCGGCCCTAACGCGTACCGGTTCATGGTTCTTCAATCCTGACCTGCCGCGCGCAGCAGAACTACGCCGGAATCCGTGTGGCCTCGCACAATCGCCAAATGCTTTCCATCGGCCGACCAATTGAAGTCCCGGATCTCCTCCGACGTGAAGTTGGTCAAGGCCCATGGAGGCGATCCATCTAGGCGTTGGACCCAGATGTTGCCTACGGACTTTTCAAATACTGCGTAGGCATAGGCCTTGCCGTCGGGCATGAATCGCAGCATTCCGGCCCAGGGACGGTCCTCAAGTGCGAAGCGAGGATCCGCATCAATCGCCCGCGGAGGTAGCGAACCGTCCGTAGACAGCAACTCAATCTGTAAATGGTATTTGTCGCCTTTTTTGCTCTCTGGCCCGTTCAGAAAGGCAAGCAGCTTACCGTCCGGGGACTGGCCAATCTGGGAGAAGAAACTGCTCGCGATCCTGCTAGGCGAACCGCCGGCCAAAGGCACCTTCATAATGGCCTGCGCTCTTCCGTCCCGATAGTAAACCCATTTGTTTTCCGCCGAGCACACAGGAAAAATGTCTTCGTTACCGAAGGTGAGCTGCTGCAGCCCCTGCCCGCTCCGGTCAATTTTCCAAATATTAACGCTCGGAGTATTCGGTACGATGCTGATGAAAACGATGGTGCGGTCGTTTGGGCACATTACTGGTATGAAGCTGGGAAGCTTTTCGTCAGCCAGGATGGTTGTTCTGTCTCCGTTTTCCGGATCGAGTTGCACGATGCTGCTGTCTGGATCGGCCAGCAATTTCCCGTCGCGCGTCCACGACGCATCCGAACCACCTTCAAGACCCATCAACTGCTTTGCCTCGGCTACGGCCCCGCTGGCCGGAAGCACATAAAGATGGTAGTTTTCGTTCGCCACTACTGCGGCCAGGGTTTGATCGTTGCTCGTGAGGCTGATGTCATTGTATTGGCCGCTGTCAGTAGCAATCGTCTTAAACTCGCCCTGCGGATAACTGACAAAACCAAGCCGTCCGCTTTGAATCTTGTTGTGGATCACCAGCAGGCCGCTCCCATCGTGCAGCCACGTCAGGTTAGCCAGGAATTCCCGGAATACTTTGAGCCGCGCGAAGACCCGTTGCTTGCCGGTCTCTACGTCAATCGCGACCAACTCCGTCGTGGACTTGTCTGCCGCATCCCCAATGCAAACAATGATTTTCCCGTCCGGCGACCAAGCCGGCTGAAAAGGGGTAGGATGGTCCCCGCTGACGAGTGCTCTTTCGGTCCCACCGTCGCGGTTTGCAATCCAAAGCCGGTATTTCCCCATTTCCGGATCGTTGTCCCGGATGAAGGCCATCTGCTGACCATCGGGAGAGAATGTTGGGTTCGAATCGATGTCTCGAGCCACCAGACTCGGCGTGCCTCCCAACACTGCGACCCGGTATAAATCGTAGGTCTTCGTGTCTTTGGCCCCGCTGCCGCCGCGTCGGAAATAGATGTAATTCCCGTCCGACGAAAAAACAATGTTCCCGTAAATGGCGCCTGTCATCGCAGTCACTACTTGCGCGTTACTGTTAGTGGGAAGGTGCCGCAACCACAAGCTCTCTTCGCCTTTTTCATCGCGGCGGACCAACGCCAAGTATTTTCCATCGGGCGAAATCGCTACGAATCGGGCGCCGGTAGTCTCGGCAATCTTGGTGACCGTGTAGTTCCCAAACAAGCGTTGAGGCCAGCGTGTCAGCAACGATCGGATACCGAACCCCGCAGCCACGATCACCAGCAAACCAATCACCGTCGTCACCGCCGTAGCCCGCTTGTGATGGCGCGCCACTTCCACGATCACTTTGGTCGACGAGGAAGCATCGAACGAAGGCCCGCTGGACGGGGGTTGCAGCGTTGGCGCCGGTCCCCTCTCTTCCGCGACCGTTCCCGGCAATCTGTTTCCATTGGCTTCGCTCGCGCTCGACTCCACAGCGCCCAGGCTCTGGTCCCGCTGCAAGCGCTTCAGATCGCTGCGCATTTCTGCCGCCACCTGGTAGCGCAACTCCCGATCTTTCTCCAGCGCCTTCACGATGACATCGTCGAGCTTTGGCGGCAGGGCAGGGTTGATGTGCAGCGGCCGCGACGGGGTTTCATCCAGAATCGCCTTGAATACTAGGGCTGAGGTCTTTCCCGAAAACGCAGATCTACCGGTCGCCATCTCATAAAGCACCGCGCCCAGCGAGAAAATATCGGTTCGGCAGTCCAGTACGTCTCCTCGCGCCTGCTCGGGCGACATGTAAGCAACCGTCCCCAAGGCCGTTCCCGGACTCGTCAGGACTGCCGGACTGGTAAGGGCGCCGCCCGATTCCTCCGCATCTTCCTCCAACTTCGCCAGACCAAAATCTAGAACCTTGCACTCGCCGTGCGCCGTGACAAAAATGTTTCCCGGCTTCAGGTCGCGATGGACAATCCCGCGATGGTGTGCCGCGTCCAGCGCATCCGCCACCTCCATCCCGTAGCGCAGCACTTGGTCGAGCGGCAACCTCCCTCTCTGCAACCGGTCGGCCAGCGGCTCGCCTTCCAGGCGTTCCATCACCAGGTAACTGATTCCGTCCTGGGAACCGACATCATGCACCTGACAGATATTGGGATGATTCAGCGATGCGATCGCTCTCGCTTCTCGATCGAATCGATCCTGCGCCCCTGGCTTGCCCGAGAGGTGAATGGGCAAAACTTTGATGGCCACGATTCGATTCAGTCGCGTGTCGCGCGCGGCGTACACTTCCCCCATACCGCCCGATCCGAGCAGCGAAACAATTTCATATGGCCCGAGTTTGCTTCCAGGGTCCAGCGCCATCAGTCCGGCTATTATATTCCCCGGAAATCGCCCGGCTCCTGACCGAACCGATCCGACCTTAAGAAACGGATCGTTGTTCTGGACAGGGAAAGGAGCGGACGGTTCGCAGATATTTCACCGGGACGAACAGATCGTTAGTATCGGCATTACTCCGGTTTGTCGTCTGTCCGTACACGCCCTGCGCGTGGATGCGGACACCGACCACTCGTCCCCCAGTGTGCCTTAGGGAATCTACGGTCCGTTCAACGTTTGCGATAGCCAACGCCTCCTGGTTTTTCCGTCACAGCGCTGTAGTTGATTTTGTAGAGGGTCCTGCATCGTCTCGGGCGCACGAAGCGCAGTCTTTATGCGGGTTCGGAGGCTGGAGCCACCTGAGCCAATCCAGGTGAGTCGGCTTCAAGGCTGCCGTGATAACTGTAAGGCGTGGGAAAAGATTGGTCGGGGAGAGAGGATTTGAACCTCCGACCCCCGGCGTCTTGTTCTGCAAGGCAGTGAGAATGTCCTTGTGGCTGAGGCTGTGGCAGCTCCCAGAACGGGCTGCTGGTTTGATCGATTTCCGCCAGGAAGGCAGGACAGCCCGTCCAATCGCATTGCCCGGGCGCTCACCTGGTGAGCATCGGGACCGTGCCAGTTGTGTCTCCCGCAACGATGGCGAATCCAACTTGGCCTTGTAGTCGGCGTTCCGTTCTTGTGGTGCCTGCCTGCTACTGTGCGGCGACGGCAATCACCCCAAGAATCGCTCGGTGGATGGCGAGCATTCTCGCTCTGTTTCGACCAAGGGGCGGAGGAATCTTGTTGGCCGTGCTGATTTGATAGTGCATAATTCCGAAACTCTGTCTCTGCGGGAGGATACATGTGGGCTTCTATCCGCCGATGCGGTTGGGTTCTTGTGCTGCTGTTCCTGCTTGGTTTGTTTTTGCCGGTTCGGGGAATGGCTGCCGCAGATGTTCCCTCCGACACGCCAGCCGGCCGAACGCGCACGTACTACATCGCTGCCGAAGAGATTGACTGGAACTACATTCCTGACGGCAAGGACATGATGATGACCCGCGCATTCGACCCTTACGCGCGGGTGTTCACCGAGCACGCCGCCGACCGCATCGGCTGCACGTATCACAAGGCCGTTTTCCGCGAGTACACCGACGATAGTTTTCGAACTCTGAAGCCACGGCCGGCGGAACTGGAGCACATGGGCCTGCTCGGCCCCGTGATTCGTGCCGAGGTCGGCGACACTATCAAGGTCGTTTTCCGGAACAACGCCAGCTTCCCATTCAGTCTGCACCCGCACGGTGTGGCCTATACGCGTGATTCAGAAGGTGCGATGTACGGCGACGGCATGGACCACCCAGAAGCGGACGGCTTGGTTCCACCGGGCAAAACGCACGTGTACACCTGGTTTGCGCGCGAGCAGGCCGGACCGGGCCCGCAGGACGGCAGTTCGGTGGTGTGGATCTACCACTCCCACAATTACGAGCCGAAAGACGTGAATGCCGGACTCGTCGGACCTATTGTGATTACCCGCCGCGGGATGGCGCGTCCTGATGGCTCTCCGAAGGATATTGATCACGAATTCTTTGCCCTGTTCATGATTGTGGACGAAAACCAGAGCCAGTATTTGGATCAGAATGTCCGCGCCCATGTCCCCGATCCTGCCAAGCTCAACCGCCTTGAACTGGTACCGGCGGACCCGGATGGCAATGCCGATCTACCGCTCGGACGTGGTTTCGCACTGAGTAACCTCAAATACACCATCAACGGCTATATGTACGGCAACGGCCCCATCATGACCATGCGCAAGGGCGAGCACGTGCGTTGGTACGTGATGACCATGGGAAACGGTTTCAACTTTCACACTCCGCACTGGCACGGGAATTTGGTGAGCGTTCGTGGTCAATACATGGACGTAATCCCCACCATCGGGCCCGCACAGTTCGTCACCGCCGATATGGTTCCAGATATGGCTGGCACCTGGATGTTCCATTGTCATGTGGACGACCACATGAAGGGCGGCATGCAAACGATGTACAGGGTGCTCGATTCCGGAATAAAGAACACAACGGTGGCGAGCGGTGTAGGCGCGAGCCCCGCGCAGCACCAGAGCAGGTGATTGCACGGCACGTATGACGGTGAGCTACGAGGTGGCCAAACCATTTGATTCTGGTGAAGTGATTCGCTTGCTCGCCGGAGGGTTCAGCACATCTGAGCCCCCGGCGGTCGCGATGGGTCTTTCCATGGAAGAATTCGAGCAATTCCTCGACGCGCTCGCGCTCGCTGTCATTCCGGAGGAACTCACACTCGTTGCACGCAGCGTCGACACAGGAAGGCTGGTTGGAGTTTTGTTGACGGATGACTTCGGCAATCCTCCCGGCATAGACCTGGGTCGGATTAGCCCAAAGTTTCTGCCCATCTTCGCCATGTTGGAGTTGCTTGATGAGCAATTCCGCAAGGAAATGACGATTTGTCGCGGCCAATGGCTTCATTTGTTCATGTTGGCGGTTGACGAAGAATTCGCGGGAAGAGGGATTGGACAAGAACTCATCAAAAGATGTATCGAGAATGGGTATCGACGAGGCTACCGAACGGCGCTGACCGAGGCGACGGGTAGAATTTCACAGCATATATTCCGCAAGAACGGATTTGTTCAGCGCTTTTGCGTACCGTATCGAAGCTTCATGTACGAAGGCAGACTGGTATTCGCTTCTATTCAGGGGCATGAAGGAGCGATGCTTATGGACAGATCACTTGAACCCTGTCCCGCAAGCGGCTCAGGGGCTGCGACGTACGAGTGATTCCCCCGAAGCCTGTTTCTGGCCAACTTCCGGATTGCCAACCATCCGCCACGTATCCGTGAGCACACGAGCGAAAAGTCTCAGCGAGTTCGCCACCACAAGCAGCTCCGCCGGAAGTGCCTTGCCGAAAATCGCCCTCAAACAAAAGCCGTGGTTCCCCGACTACCAGCGGGACCGCATGGTCACATCCGCTGCCGCCAATCGTCTGCGCTCCGAGCGAGTAACGGCAAACCCGAAGTTAACCAGCACAGCGGCGATACCTTACAAAAGAGCCCTTGGGGACATCTGTCCAGAAGTCTGGGAAATATCAGTCCCGCTGGAAACGCCTATGTGTTTGCGGAGCTGGCGCGGAGTCAGTCCTGTTGGAAAGCTAAATCACCTTGACGACAAGTCGGCATCTCGTCGAAGTGCTTCGGGGATTAGTCCCCACAAGTCGGCTTGCGTGAAGCCATCGAATCGCGTCGAATAACGGGCAAACCGCAAACTCTTCGGGTTCGTAGGACCACAAGTTACCAAGGGCGGGTTGGCAACTTACCCAGAACCTCCAGCTTTTGATGCGAGTCGATTCCGGTGCCGCACTTCGCGGCTGAGGGACTAAACGGACTCCTGGCCAAACAGGTCTACGAGGATTCATTTCCGCGAGATGCGCATTTTACGGCCAGTTGAAAGCACAGCGTTCGTCTCCGATTCGCTGCCTCTGGATGGCAGACTTGTGCCCGAGCGGCCTAGGTGATGTGGAACCGCAATGCTAATGGCCCGCGGATGGTTGCGGGTTTGGTTGCAAGTTCGCCGACTGCGGTAATGCTGAGTTGCACTACTTTATCGACCTTTAGAAACATATTGCTGGGATTTTTCATGCCCCACTCTACGAAGGGGACCGAAAACTTGGTGTGGGCCTCGACGGAAGTGTTGTTCGCGATGAAGGGTACTGTAAGAGTGAGTTCATGGGAGGCGCCGTGGATCGTGAAGTTCCCGGCCAGTTGGACCGTTGACGACGCTTGACCAGGCACGAATCCGGTAACGTGCTTAGGAGAAAAAACGATCTCCGGATATTTCGCGCTCTCCAGAACGTTCTTGTTCATATCAGCGTCACGCTTCTTGTTCCCGCTGTCACCACTCGTAGCGTCAACGATCAGTTGTCCGCTGGCTTCTCCGGTCTTAGGGTTGAACACTATATCACCCGACTTCAACCGAAAGGTTCCTTCCACCGTGTGCACGGTCGCGCCGAGGGTCCAGTTGATTCGCGTTTTAGCTGGATCCAATTTCAGTTCGGTCTGCTGGGCCCCCAGAGGCGAGATCAAGGCAAACAAGGCAGATACCAGAATCGGCAGGACCGATGCGCGAAGACCTGGCTGTTTTCGATTCATTTATCCTCGTAGGGGTGGCTGATTAATGAACCGCAATGCTGCGCATTCCAGTATAGAATTCCGACGCCCGACAGTACCGTCTTCTGCGCTTTCTATTGAGCAACGAGAGGCACAGCCGCTACAACCGTCGCATCGAACTCAGACTGCGATCCCCATAAAGAAGTGTGTCAGGACTTACGTCGCATAAGAATAGACTCTTCTTAAATTGCGTTCAAAAATCTCGTGCGGAAGCATGCTTGTCACCATTTGCCGTCCGCCCGCGACGAGCCGATTCTCCCATTGCCCGATTTGGCCCATCAGAAGCGAGCGTTGCTGAACATGCCGGGTGCGCCTGTGGCGCAGCGATTCGTAGCGGCGCAGCGCTGATTCGGGAGAAGCTTCTTTGCAAAACGATTTCGTAAGGACAAGCGCATCTTCGAGAGCCATGCAACCTCCCAGTCCGAGATTTGGCGTACACGGATGGGCGGCATCGCCGAGCAACATGATTCGTCCATGTCCCCAACGCTTCAGCGGTGCGAGATCGTAAGCGCCATTTTTCAGAATGCTGCCCTCGTCCGTCGCGCCGATCAGTCGGTCTATCGGTTCATGCCAGCCGGCGAACATGCGCAGAAGTTCACCCTGCCGCCCTTCGGACGAATCGATGTGGCCTAAATCAGTGTTGGCGGTGGCGTACCAGGTGAACCGGTCGCCGCCGGTATTGAGGATGCCGAAGCGTTTTCCTCGTCCCCAGGTTTCGCTGTTCGAGCCGGACGGAACAGCGTCCCTAAGACGGGCCAGCCCGCGCCAGACGGTGTAGCCCCGATAGATGGGTTCGTGGATTCCCAATAACTGGGAACGGACGCGTGAGCGGATACCATCGGCACCGATAACGACGTCGTGTTCCACAGAAACACTTCCCCCTGACACACTCCGGGAGAAGTTAACTCTGACGCCGGTTTTTAGCTGTTCCAAGGATTCGAAATCGTGGCCGAGGCGGATCCGTTCGAGCGGCAGTGCCGACAGCAATGCATCCAGCAGGTCCGAGCGGCGTGTGCATAGCGCGGGCACCTCAAACCGGCCCACCGCAATATCCATCAGGATCGTACCCGCACTGGAGCGAACGAGAAAATGCTGACTCGTGCCGCTCGATGCTGCTACTCTTCCAAGCAGGCCGAATTCCTTTAGAACGCGCGTGGCGTTGGGCCAGAGCATCATGCCCGCACCTACTTCGCGGAACTCGGTAGCCCTCTCGTAGACTGTTGTTTCGATGCCCGCGCCGTGGAGAGCCACCGCCGCGGCAACGCCGCCAATTCCACCGCCGATAATGCCGATATTCAATTTGTGCAACTTCATTTGATCCAGAATTACGTTTGCGAACTCGTTGAGCCGGAGTCGCACAGCTTCTCTGAGCGTCGGGAGAGCTCGAAAGAAACGTGTACAACGCTGCCTCCGCTAACAATCGCAGTCTTCGGTGTCACGTTCGTTCAAATATTAGGGATTCACTACTTAGACGCCTGCGATGCGATTTTGATCGTGACAATTTGTTCATGTGAACTACTGCGACAGTCATCAACCGGAAGGTCATCGCCGCCCCTCGCGGGCGAGCGCGATCATAGCCGGCACATCCTGCCACTCCACTACCGAGGATGAGAACTTCGTCTTTCACGGGGAGGAGTGCCGCAAGGGCGCGGGCATTTCCTATTGAACCCATAGCCGGCGACTATCAGGCACGACGGGTGGTAAGCGCGCGCCAGTTAAGTCCGACGTCGACAACAAGCAAGGAAACCAGCGTAAACGCGATGACGCCGACGGCGGAGAGGGCGTCGCCAAGGTGGCTCCAGTAGCGGGGCCAGAGATTAAGCACGCGACTGGAGACGAAGGTGAACGTGACTGCATAGGAGCGAATCATCCATTGCCGATGTTGGACGATTTGACGATTACGCGCAGTGATCAAGGCGACGGTGGTGCAGACAATCCAGGCGGCAGCCTGCATGGAGGTTCCTGGCAGGCCGGGGCGGCCCCAAGCGAGGGCGATTCCGGTGAAGGCGCCGACAAAGACGGCGACGACGTAGGTGCGGCCGAGGACGCGATGGAATTTCAAGTGACGCCGACGAACGCGCGACGAGAACTGCACAGGACCGGCTAGGAGAGCGATGATGCCGCAGAGTGTATGGGGGATGAGGAGATGACGGTCGGCGATGACCTGCAGACGGTAGGCGTGGTACATGGGGTAATCGGTGACGAGAAGAACTTCTGAAGTAATGAAGACAAAGAGCGCAGTGAGACCAAGGGAAATCCAGAGAACGGTTTTGAATCTGGAACCCCCGGAACTGGGAGCGAGAAGGGTGGAAGATGCCATTATTCGCCTTTTAGATAGATAGACGCAATGAGGGCGCGAAAAGGGCGAAGGGTGACAGAAAAGTCATATTGATAGTGTCTCATGGTCAGCGTCCATCAGGCACGACGGGTGCAGCGCGTGGCTCGCTCAGTAAACAGGCGTGGTGGTCGGACGAAGATAGTTTTGTCGTTCTTCTGGTAACGGTTCCTGCCATTCGTAGAAGGCGTCGCAGAAATGAGGCAGCGCCGACATTGGACGAGCTCTAGACCAAAAGGCCAGCGGCAGGATCGTCTCGTAGAAACCAAGTCGCGTTTCACGACATTTTCGATTTGCGATCGCCTGCCTTCCAGACCTTACTCTCGTTGTGGGTCGTCCAGCATTCATAGACTCAAGCAACCGCGGTATTAGCGTGAAGTGATTTTGCGACCAAAAATCCATAGTTTCCTGTTTGCCGATCAACCAGGAACTATTCCCATTCGTGGACACAAGAGCGTTTGCGTTTCCTAACTACCCACATCCATCGTTAACTAGCTCAAGTCCGAACCTCAATGAATATCCCTTTTGACCGTATATCATGGACGTGCCCGATCACCGAAAATCGTTTCGTTGCTCTCAAACGAACCGGTAAACTGCGTGGATCTTCCATGGTAATGCCACCCTTGAAGACAGGCCATGATGCCGCTCGCCGCCGATTCTGGTTGGCGATGTTGGGGTTCGTCATGGCGCTTGCGCTGCTGCCCTTTTCCTACAAAGTCGAACGTCGCTTGGAGACAGCTGTTCTCATCAAGGGCGCAGAATCCCGAAAAGTTGATGTGGAACTGGCGGAGCGTTTCCAGTCTCCATACGCGCACCCCCTGATTCTGGTGATCAGCGGTATTCCCGATCCGGATTCAGCAGAAGGCGCAGATGCATTGGCCTTCTTAGCCAGTTCATTGCGTAGTGTGCCTGGAGTGTCGGGTGCCGTCTCGAGTCTGGATTGGCCAGATCCACTGTTCACTGGGAACAATGGCGGCGCCTTGATCATCGTCGGGTTCGACCCGCACGATGAAACTGCCGAGGCGTTGGTCCCCAAACTGCGGGCAAAAGCAGACTGGATGGAAGGTCAGCTTAGGTCGCAATACCCCAATATCAAACTGGAGATTACGGGTGAAGCGCCACTGACCTTCGATCTTCGCAAGGTCAGTGCAGATGAGGTCGAACATGCCGAGGAGCGAGCGATGCCGGTAACTCTCGTGCTGCTGTTGCTGGCTTTCGGCAGTCTTGTGGCCGCGCTATTGCCGCTGGGAGTTGGAGTGTTCTCAATCTCGATGGCGATGGGTGCGGCTGCGCTACTGGCGCATTATCTGCACCTGTCGATTCTGGTGCAGAATCTGGCGACGATGCTCGGCCTTGGCTTGGGCATCGACTATGCATTGCTGATGGTGAGCCGGTTTCGCGAAGCATTGGCGGAGGGATATGATCCCGGCCAGGCCGCCGATATTGCTGCCGGGCAAGCGGGGCGGACACTGATAATCTCCGCCGCGACAGTTGCCATCGGATTTTCAGCGCTGCTGACTGTGCCCATCAGCGAACTGCGCTCTATCGGGGTAGCTGGCCTGCTGGTAACTGTTTTTAGTGTCATGCTGTGTACGTTCATTCTGCCTTGGGTGCTTGGTCTGCTCGGACATCGCATCAATGCCGCCAGAGTGCGTCTTCCGGCCAGACAATTCAAAACGCGGGACAGCCTAGGCGCGGCGAGCAAGCGGTGGGTGCGGTGGGGCACCATCATAACCGGCCGGCCCTGGACAGCTTTGCTTGTCGCCGGGATTCCACTACTGATTCTGGCGTCCCAGGCGCGGAGAATCTCTCCCGGGCTTCCCGACCATGGCTCGTTCCCGGCCGCAGCCAAGTCGGTGCAAGCGCTGCATACGCTTCAAGGCATGGGGCGGTCGGGTATTGTACAGGCTCTCCGAGTGGTTCTGGAGTTACCGCCGCAGTCTCCGCCGCTCTCGCCGGCTGGCTGGCTTGCCGTCAGTCGCTTGACGAAGCGCTTCCAGAGCGACCTTAGAGCGGAAGAGGTCTTATCCCTCCCGACCCTCACGGGAATGTCTGACACTACGGATGCTCTCGACGATGTGCCCGAGTCAATCCGCAAGACTTTTCTGAGCAGCGATGGCCAAGCAACCTTGATTGAGTTGCTGCCCACCGCCTCTCTTTCGCCGAACGAACAGATACGATGGGTACGAGAGGTGCGTTCCTTCGATGTCGCGGCAATCACCGGCGTGCCCGGCGCTGTGTTGCGCATCGGCGGCGTTCCCGCATTCGACGCAGATTATGACTCGGTAGTTAAAAAGCAGTTGCCGAGGGTGGTCCTTGGCGTCGTGTTGGGGAGCTTGCTAGCGCTCCTGATCGGGTTACGTTCTTTATTTGCGGCTGTCAAAGCAATTCTGCTCAATCTACTCTCCGTTGGCGCTTCATTCGGTGCGTTAGTTGTCGTTTTTCAGGAAGGCCACGGTAGCAAACTGTTTGGGCTCGACGGACCGACCGGCGTCATATACCCGATCGTGCCGATTCTCGCCTTTGCCATCGTCTTCGGATTGAGCATGGACTATGAGGTCTTCCTGGTCGCCCGAGTCCTCGAAGAACGGCGGCGGGGTCTATCCGAGAGATCAGCGGTGATCGAAGGCCTGGCGCGTACGGCCGGGCTCATCACGAGCGCCGCGGCAATTATGATTGCCGTCTTCACCGCATTCACCATGGGAAGCTTTCTGGTCGTCCAAATGCTGGGTTTCACGCTCGCCGTGGCGGTGTTCATTGATGCTACAGCGGTGCGGATAGTTGTCGGGCCGGCGCTATTGCAACTTGCCGGCGACTGGAATTGGTGGCCATTTGGCTTATATGGGGCACTGGCAACATCTGAAAAGGAGCTTGTCCGATGACGGTGAACACCGTGGATGCTTCCGTGACAGCACCGTGCCTCGCAACAGCGTAACTAAACGATTCGATTTATTTCACTTTCTCTCCTTGAGCGCTGGACTGGCTGATATCAAAGTCCTTGCGTCCAAGATTGGCCTTGGCTGAGCCCCTTTCGATCAAAAGAATCGAGGAGCCAGCCTTACCTTGCAGCTTTGCCTCCACTCGCGTCGCAGACCAAACGCCGCTGACCTGCCGCAGCCCATAGTAAATGAATTCCTTCTGCTGCTTTGTCCCGCGAAGCGTTTTCACCACATGCACAGGGTACAAAATGCTGCGGTCAATCCACGATGTTACCGAATCATAGTGAGTCTGGTCCTGAGAGGAGGACATGCTCTTAAGGACAACGCAATCCCGTGCGCCGTATTTCTCCGGTGCCAGGAGTTCCTGTTTCTTCCAGAAAAACTGGCTCTCTACCATGTCTTCGTAGGAGAAGTCTGTTCCCACTATTGAGTCGTTCCAACGTTCGAATGGCAACACGCTAGCGGCCTTCTCGCCGGGAAGTAGCGCCTCGACAGTCAGGTGCCCAGTCACGGTCATATGCAGAAGGAGAGTCGTCTTCTCTGAGCCAGGCCCCGAGATTTCGCATAGCAGACGCAGACCATCGGGAAACCAGTGGGCCTTGGCGACAAACTTGTAGTTCGTGCGCTTGCCATTACCTTCCACTTGTGTGAGTCGCCCGCTCACGCGGTAGTCCAATTTCTCAATACGCTGGCGCGAGCCAGTCAGCACAGTCTCCAGGTCAGGATTCGCCGCGAAAGCCCGCGACGGATGCACCAGCGACAACAGCACTAGCAAAACGATGGACGCTTGAATCGTGCCAAAGGCGCAATTCGCCCATCTGGCCTCGGGATGCCGGCCAAACTTGCGGCTGCGAGAGAGCATTGCGACGCGGCGCAGGAAAGCCATGGCTATGTTATACAGCCAAAGTCCGTATAGGGCTCATCTAGGCGAATGGGTAGTGATTATCGAGCCGTAGTATGCGGCCCATTCTTCCGCCATGCGGCCCGTAACATTTGACGGCTCCTCCGAGCAAACATCAATTATCATAGGCCGAGCCCGTTCTGGGTTCACTTGGTTGCTTTCACGGCAACCGGTGGAAGGAAATTCATGTCGAAAAGACGTGTCCACGGTACGATACGATTCGCCGTTTTCTTCTTCTTAGCGTCCGCCGTATTTCCGTCACTAAGCCGAGCGCAGGTTCCTGTTTTCAAGATCACGACGGAAGACAGCTCGGTTAAATTCTCCGTGAAGGCATCGGTGGCCATAAACGGTACTTTCGACAAGTGGGATGCCACTCTAACCTTTACGTCTCCTGATGTGACGACTGGCGTTTTGGACATTAAGATTCAGGCAGACAGTGTCAATACCGGAAGTGGTATGAAGAACGACAAGCTGAAGGGGCAGGACTTCTTCGACGTCAAGGAGGATCCTTTGATCACATTCCGGTCAAAGAAGATTGTCCAGACTGGCCCCAACACGTTCGATGTGCAGGGCGACTTCACGATTCGTGGAGCCTCTAAACCCGAGACGCTGACGCTAACCGTTTCCGGCGAGGGGACAGGCTCAGGCGAGATTCATGGGACCATGGCCTTCAACCGTAAGGACTACGGGATGACCAAAGGTATTCCCTTCGTTAAGATCGCCGACACCGTCGAGGTGACTGTCGACCTCAAGGGGAAGCGAGTCAGCGGGCCAGCATTGGTCTTCAACAAATAGGCAGCCTGCAACTTTCCCGACTGTCGCGCTGCGACGCAAATTATGGAGTGTGGTGAACAAGGGGGCTGTGAACGCGGCAACCGACGCCACAAACCATCGTTGGCCTGCTGTAAGCCCTTTTTGCGGTCCCTTTGAAAATGGAGATCCAGTGGCCGGTCGCTTTGATTTGAAAATCGGCGATCATCTCGAGAATGCCGAGACGAAGAGATACTATACCGAAAGAAATTTTTCCGAGGTCGCGCCCCGGTACGATTTCATCACTAGAGCACTTTCTTTCGGACAGGACGCGGCATGGAAGCGCACTCTGATTTCATTGCTTCCCTCTCACGAGTCCCCTGTTTGCATTGATCTCGCCTGCGGCACCGGCGACATCGCGTTTCTGCTGGCCGGCAAATACCCGCGTGGCCGCATCAGCGGAGTGGACATCACCGAGCCGATGCTGGATATCGCCCGTCACCGCAATACTTATTCGAATGTCAGTTTCGCCAACCAGGATATGGGATCGCTCGACATCGTTTCCGAATCCGTGGACATCGTCACCGGCGGCTACGCCCTGCGGAATGCAGCGGAGCTTGGAACAGCCATTGACGAAATCAGCCGCGTTCTAAAACCCTGCGGCGTGGCGGCCTTTCTCGATTTCTCCAAACCGGGCGGGAAGATCCCTCAGAGGATGGAATACTGGGGTCTGAAAACATGGACCGGACTGTGGGGCACTCTCCTGCACCGCAATCATGAAGTCTATAGCTACATAGCCGAAAGCCTCCAGCGCTTTCCCGACCGCTCTCACTTGCGAAATATTTTTTGGGACAAAGGATTTTCTGTAGTCGAATCCCGTCTCTTTTTTGGGGGGGTCACCGAACTGCTGATGGTCCAAAAACGGCGCCATGGCGAAGCGCCATGACCGATGCCTTTCAAAATCGTATTACCATTGCAGAAGTAGAAGCTCCGAACAAAATCCTGGCCCCATGGCGGCAAGCAGACCGAGCGTGCCCGGCTCAGGACGGCGGTGCTTCATTACATCTTCGAGCACAACCAGCACTGAAGCCGAAGACAGATTTCCCACCTTGCGCAGGCTATCCCAGGAGGCATCCAGCTCGCCATTGTGCAACTCGAGTGCTGCAGCGCAGGCCTCGAGCACCTTTGGTCCTCCGGTGTGTAGAACCCAGCTTTGAAGGTCGCTTCGCCGGTATCCGTTGTCCGCCAGAAACGCGTCCACATCTCGCCCCAGGTTTTGCCGAATCAATTTCGGAACCTCGGTCGACAGCACGATGCGGAAGCCTTTCTCGGAAATATTCCAGCCCATCATTTCCTCTGTATCGGGATAGAAAATCGACCTGGTCGCGAGGATTTTAGGTCCAGAAATCTCAGAGCTCGAGGCCTCAAATTCCGCACCCGTCACAATGACAGCGGCGGAGCCATCGGCGAAAAGGCCCGACGAGATCAGGTTCGCGACCGACAGATCTTCGCGCTGCAGGGTGAGCGAGCAGAGCTCCACCGATACCAAAGCCGCCGCCTGCGAAGGGTAGGCGCGAACGTAATCTGCGGCGCGTGCGATTCCGGCGGCGCCAGCCACGCATCCCAGGCCAAAAATCGGAGTGCGGCGAATGTTGGCTGGAAGTCCCATACGATTGATCAGCAGAGCGTCGATGGACGGGCTAGCGATCCCGGTGACCGACGTGAACAACAAGGCTCCCAGATCGTGTGGCTCCAGACCGGAATTGTGCAGTGCGAGGCAGAGCGCCCGCTCCCCCAATTCTTGTGCGACCTTGATCCAGACGTCGTTGGCCTGGCCCCAAGTCTTGATGTCCAGGTATTGCTCTGCCGGGACGGCAAGGTAACGGCCGTCCACGGCCACGTTGCGATGCAGCCGTGCCAGCAACAGAGGATTCTTAAGTTCATCTCCCCAATAGTCCTGGAGGCGTTCCAGAAGAACCTTCTGGGAGTAGTAATGCTTCGGGAATGCACTCGCCGCGCTTGCAATCCTCATGGATTCTGAGTCCCTGAGGATGATATCGTACATTGATCGGATTTGATTATCGGTATGTAATCCTGCAGAAGAGTCTTCAATGCCCTGCTCCTGAATGCCCAGCTCCTGTGCGGGTTCTGGGAGTGAAGGAATAATTGCCGAATTGTGGGCCACTCGGAAGCCATCCACTTTGAGGGGTTGTCGGCAAACCGCTCTTGTGCGAGGCATGCCGAGCTCTCAACAAGCGGGATGGGCGTTCTACGGCCAAGTGAAATGGCTGCGTTCGCCGTTGGCCGACCTCTCTAGAGTAATCTGCCACATGCCGCGGGCTTCGCTACTTCCTGTTCCCTGCCTACCCGGAGAGAATTCCGAAGGATCACTCCGATCTTGATCTTTCGTGCCTGGTGTATTTTGGCGACGTCCTCGGCGGCAGTCCTGAGTCTTTCAGAAACGGAGTGATTGGATGAGAGCGGCCATCGTGGCGGACTGATTCCGGCGACTCGCATAGTAGAGGAAAAATCCCGGGAACGTTGGGCACCAGTCCTCCAGAACCTGAACGAGACGATGCTTCTTAATTAGTGGTAATAACTGAGTTTCCAGCGCGGTTCCGATCCCAATTCCCTCGAGAACCGCATTGACGACCAAGTCAGGATCATCAAATGTAACGGGTCCTTGGGGATAGACGGTCAGAGCTTTCGCCCTTTTTCGAACTCCCATCGGTAGATTTCGCCGCCGAACCGGAATCCGATACAACAGTGCTCTTTCAGTTCGTGAGGGGTTCGTGGGACGTTACGGTGCTTGAAGTACTCCGGCGAGCCCACGACAGCCAACCGCAAATCCTCACTCACCCGAACCGCGATCATGTCACGCTGGATCAGCTCGCCAATATGAATGCCAGCGTCGTAACCGGCCTCCACAAGGTCGATTGGCTCGTTCGACGTGGTCACTTCGAGCACGACATCGCGAAATGCGTTAGCGAACTTCTTCAGCTTTGGGAGGAGCACCATATAAGCGGCGGATCGCGGCAACACCAGCCGGATTCGACCTGTCGGGCGGTCTCTGAGTTCACGCACTTTCGACAGAGATTCCCGAATGCGCTCAAGTGACGGGCTCAAGTCGTTCAGAAGAGAATTTCCAGCCGCTGTTGGGGCTACGCTCCTTGTCGTGCGAGCCAGCAATTGAACGCCCAACCGCTTCTCCAAACTACCCATCTTATGACTGAGCGCCGATGGCGTCACTCCCAACCGGGCAGCGGCGCGGGTAAAGCTACGTTCCTCGGCAACGATTGCAAAGGCAGCAAGATCGTTCAATTCCTCTCTCATGATTCATGAATTTTACTCATAAAGCTTGTTGAACACGACTGTCTAGTCTTCATGAGCGATTTAAGCGTCAAATGGGATGAACAGGAGAAATCAATGAAAACACGAGCTCTTGGGAAAACTGGCTTGGAAGTCTCCAGCATTGGCCTCGGTTGTATGGGGCTGAGTTTTGGCTATGGTCAACCCGTCGAAAAACAGCAGGGCATTTTGCTGATTCGTGCGGCAGTAGAACGCGGCGTAACATTCCTCGACACAGCCGAAGTTTACGGACCTTACGCGAACGAAGAAATGGTAGGCGAGGCGCTTGCACCCATCCGCGACCAGGTCGTGATCGCCACGAAATTCGGCTTCAACATCGTCGAGGGGAAACAGTCTGGGCTTAATCGTCGGCCGGAACACATCAAAGAAGTCGCCGAAGCCTCCCTCAAGCGCCTCAAGACCGATCGAATCGATCTCTTCTACCAACACCGGGTAGACCCCGACGTCCCGATGGAAGATGTCGCGGGTGCGGTGAAGGAACTCATTCAGCAAGGCAAGGTGAAACACTTTGGTCTGTCTGAAGCAGGCGTCGAGTCGATTCGTCGAGCTCACGCTGTGCAGCCAGTCACTGCTCTTCAAAGTGAATACTCATTGTTCTGGAGGGAGCCTGAGCAGGAAGTAATTCCCACGCTCGAAGAACTCGGCATCGGCTTCGTGCCCTTCAGTCCGCTTGGTAAGGGCTTCCTCACCGGCGCGATCAGCAAGGATACTCAGTTCGACAAGAACGACTTCCGTAACATCGTCCCTCGTTTCTCGCCGGAGAATCGTGAGGCGAATCAAGCGTTAGTAGATCTCATCGGAGAGTTTGCAAAGCAAAAGAAAGCGACGCCTGCCCAGATCGCCCTTGCTTGGCTACTTGCCCAGAAACCGTGGATCGTCCCAATCCCCGGCACGACGAAGTTACACCGGCTTGAGGAAAACATCGGTGCGGCGAGCGTCACCCTGACGGCGGCTGACGTGCAGCAGTTGGATGAGGCGACGTCGAAGCTCGAACTGCGTGGTGCTCGTTACCCAGAACACCTTCAGAAACTGGTGGGGCGCTGATCGCCTGGCGGAATCAGAGTAGAAAGGAAACGCAATGCAAGGAACTGTTCTTTACGGTCCTCGGGACGTTCGATATGAAGAGCGTCCCGAACCGAAGATCCTCAAGCCAACGGATGCCATCATTCGCCTGGCTGTCAGCTGCGTGTGCGGTTCTGACTTGTGGCCTTATCGCGGCATCGAGTCCGTCGCTGAGCCCCAGGCGATGGGACATGAGTATTGCGGCTTCGTTGAGGAAGTCGGTAGCGCGGTGAAAGCCGTAAAGCCTGGCCAATTTGTCATCGGATCGTTCTGTATCTCCGACAACACCTGTCCAAACTGTCGGGCCGGATACCAGTCTGGATGCCAACAGCTCGAATTCATGACCGGAGCGCAAGCGCCGTATGCTCGAGTACCACTCGCGGACGGCACGCTTGTCGCCACGCAAGAAAAGCCGTCTAACGATCTACTTCCGAGCCTTCTTGCGGTTTCCGATGTGCTCGGAACCGGCTTGCAACTGATCTTCCCCCCGAGTAACTTCTCACCAGCGACACCAGTGAAGCGGAGAGGGAAGTCAATGTCCCGCCGCACTGGGCAAACTGGTCACATCGAGAAAAGTGGCAAATGGTGGGTTATCAGATGGTGGATGGATGTTCCCGGACAGGAAAAGAGGGTGCTCAAACGAGCGAAGTTGTGCCCTATTGCCGGTCCTGGCGCTCTGTCCGCCTCAGAACGCAAACGCCGCGGTCGAATACTTCAACAAAGTTGTCAAGGGACAACGCGCGGATGTTCTCACGTTCGAGCAGCAATCGAAGCGCTGGATCGAACATCTGCAGAAACGCAAACGTAAACCGGTCGCATCGACCACAATCGAAGACTGGGAGCGAACGTTGAAGAACTGGATCAATCCCCATATCGGCGATTGTCCCGTTTCCGACGTCAACAACGCCGTTCTGAAGACGCTTGTCGCCAAGATGTCGAAGAGCGGTCTGGCTCCCAAGACGATCGACAACTACATCCAGATTCCAAAGATGGTTGTCGCTTCGGTGATGGACGATGATGGCAACCAAGTGTATCCGCGGAAGTGGAACAACGAGTTCATCGACATGCCGATCGTGGAGCAGTCGGAGCAGAACAGGCCATCGTTCTCCTCGGAGATCATGACCGGCTTGGCGAAGTATCGCAGGCCTCGCGAGCAGATGATCTTTATCATCGCTGCCGCGGGTGGGCTTCGAATCGGTGAGCTCTCGGAATCGAAATCGACAAACACCTGTCGACCGACCGCTCGGTCATCAGCATCAAGCAGAAGGCTCGGCAGGGAAGCTGGAAGGCCGGTTGAAGACACCGAGCGCCATTCGGCAAGTCGATCTTCACCCCGATGTTGCCAACCTGCTTCAGGCGTTCATCGGTACGCGAAAGACGGGCCTTCTATTCCAGACGAGGTCCGGGAAGCCGCTCTCGCTGTCGAACATTCTTCGTCGCCACTTGCATCCGGCGCTGAAGAAGCTTGGCTACGTGAATCCGAGCAAGGGAGATCACAAGGCGGGAAGCCACGCGTTCCGGCGTTTCCGGAACACGTACCTGAAGAATGAAACCGCATGCCCCAAGGGCCTTCGCGACTACTGGTTGGGGCACGCGGGTAATTCGATGGACGATCTCTACGACATGGTGAAGGACAACACCGCTTTCAGAAAGAAGAAAGCCGAGGAGTTCGGTGTCGGCTTCGAACTGCCGTCCTCGGTATCAGTTGTACCGAATGTACCGAAAAAGCTGCGCAAAACGAGCTCAGCGAAGGCTGCCTAACTTGTTGAATGGGTGAGAGAAAGATTGGTCGGGGAGAGAGGATTTGAACCTCCGACCCCCTGGTCCCGAACCAGGTGCTCTACCAGGCTGAGCCACTCCCCGACGTCGATTGCGGATCCGGCACTATGTGTTCGGGAGAACACCTCGAGAAGCGCCGAACCTTGATTATAACAGAGCGTTCCCACCCACGACGACCTGGTCGAATCCCCTGAGCCACTCCGCCCGACACGTCCTTGTCGGCAAACTCGCCGCGCAACGTTAGCTTCGCGATGCTCATAGATCACGCTGGGTGGTGACATCAGTCACAGGCAAGGCGATCGTCCGGAGCTAGGCTGATATTGAAAATGATTTTCAATTTCAACTTAGGATCCGCCCAGCACCGCTCCTGGAAAGTTGCCTTCGTGAATCGCCCTTATCCTGAAAGAAGCTTTCGCTACGGCCGAAAGCTCGCTCTTATTCTCCTGTTCCTGATGACCAATTTTTGTCTGGCTGCCGACGGCGGAAGCGTCTCCGGCACCGTCTCCGATCCTTCGGGCGCGGTCATTTCCGGTGCAACGATCGTGCTTAGCGTCCCGGCCGGCGGAACGCAGGGAACCGTCAGCAGCAGCGCTGATGGCTCCTATTCGTTTCCCAACGTCGCGCCAGGGCATTACCAAATACAGGTTGATGCTCCGGGGTTTCAGTCCTATAGCGAAGCCGACATCGACGTGGAGGTCGGAACGGTATTTCGCGCCGATGTACAGCTGACCCTGGCTTCCAAAGCGGAGGTGGTGGAAGTAACTGCCAGCATAATGTCGCTGGACTCCACCTCAACGCAATCGGGTGGGCTGATCACCACGAAGGAGATGACGGCTGTGCCGTTGAACGGTCGGAGCTTCACCGATTTACTGTCGATGCAGCCTGGCGTCATTCCCGCTAGTTCCGCGCAGCCGAATGCGGTGGTCATGTCGGGTTGCACTGCCACGCCCCCTTCGGGAGATCTCAACGCCGGCAACCTTTCGGTCAGCGGACAACGCGAAACCGCCAATGGCTTTCTGGTGAACGGCAGTGCGGTGGAAGAAGACTTCAATAACGGGACGGCCATTGTCCCCACACTGGACGCCATTCAGGAGCTGCGCGTTCTGACCAACAATTTCGACGCCGAGTACGGCAACTACAGTGGCGGCCAGGTGCTGGTGAATACCCGCTCGGGATCGAATCAGTTTCACGGCAACGTTTTTGAATTTCTGCGGAACACCGATCTCGATGCACGCAACTACTTTGCCACCTCGCGCGCGACTTACGATCGCAATCAATATGGCGCGACGTTCGGAGGCCCAATCCGCCAGAACAAAGCGTATTTCTTCGTGGACTATCAGGGCACGCAGATGACCCAGGGACAGGAAACCGGCTACATCGTCGTGCCTAGTCTGGCCGACCGCAGCGGAAACCTCTCCGATCTTGCCAGCCAACTGACGGGCAAGGTCAGCAGCGATTACTGGGCGAACCAGTTGGCGCAGAAGCTCGGATATTCCGTTCGCGCCGGAGAGTCGTATTACAGCCCAGGCTGCGTCAGTTCATCGCAATGCGTTTTTCCGAATGCCACGCTGCCGTCGTCGATATGGTCGGCTCCCGCCAAATCGCTGATGCAATATATTCCGCAACCTAACGTCGGACAGAACTTGTTTTCTGACTCCGCGGAAAACGAAACGCTCGGAGACAACAAAGGTGCGGCGCGTCTGGATTTCAATACACAGCATTTCGGAAATATCTTTGCTTATTACCTGGTCGATCAATTCTCTATGGACAATCCTTACCCGACGCAGCAGGGGGGCGCGAATGTCCCCGGCTTCAATGCGCTTTCAGACGGGCGTGCCCAACTGTTGAGCATTGGAGCGGTGAAGACCTTTGGCTCAGCCACCGTGAACGAAGCGCATTTCAGCTACATGCGGTTCGCCAATGTCATCGGTCAGCCGGTCGGAGGAGTGGGGCCATCCCTGGCATCGCAGGGCTTCGTCACCGGCGAGGGTACGTTGGGCATCGTTCCACTCAATCCCAGCATTGAGGGAATCGAAAACGTCGCCTTCAACGACTTCACGATCGGAGTTGATGTCACCGGCGAAACGCAGGTCAACAATACTTACAGTTGGAGCGACAATCTGTCGCATGTCTACGGTAAGCACACGTTGAAAGTGGGCGGCAGTTTTCATTTGGATCAGATCAACATCCGATCGAATTCCATCAATAACGGGTCATTCGTTTTCCAAGGGACCGAGACTGGTTCTGATTTCGCCGACTACTTGTTAGGCGTCGCCACGACATACGAGCAAGGTGACGCGCGCCCGTTTTACCTTCGCAATAAATATGTGGGCGCATTTGCGCAGGACAGCTGGCAGCTTCGACCAAACCTGGTGCTGAACTACGGATTGCGCTGGGATGTGTTGCCGCCCTGGCGAGAGAAATACAATCAGCTGCAGACGTTCGTCCTGGGCGAGCAGTCCCGGGTGTACCCCAACGCTCCGCAAGGCATCGTCTTTCCTGGCGATCCTGGCATTCCCTCTACGCTCGCGCCTACCAAGTGGGACAACTTTGCGCCACGCTTCGGAGTTTCGTACTCGCCCGGATTCGCCAAAGGCCCTCTTGCGGCGATCTTAGGTGGACCTGGTAAGAGCACGGTACGAGCCGGCTTCGGCATGTTCTATAACGCATTCGAAGGACTCTCGGCCGGCATCATGAGTGCGTGCGCGCCTTACGGATACGACTACGACAGCACCGGTGGCCGGCCCACGTTCAGCGAGCCGTTCGTTTCTGCCACCACGGGTCTCAGTAACGGCCAGCCATTTCCTTCGCCCATGCCGCCCTTGGGGGCATCGGCCAGCAATCCCAACAGCTCCGTCGACTGGTCGAGGTATGAACCCATCACCGGGGATCCCGCGTTCTATCACGGCAACACGTCTCCCTACACCGAAAGCTATACGTTGTCGTGGCAGCGTGAATTGCCGGCGAACACCTTCCTCACGGCGGGTTATGTGGGTTCGCAATCGCACCATCTTCTGGTGCTCACGTCCGCGAACCCAGGCGATGCCGCAGCCTGCCTTAGCGTGAGCCAGCCGAATCAGGTCATGCCGGGAACAGCCACCTGCGGTCCGTTCAGCGAAGGCGGCGTCTTCACCATGGCGAACGGTTCACAGATATTGGCGCGCGGCCCATTCAGTTCCTACTTCGACGGCATCACGTATCAGAAGACGATCGGTTTTTCGAATTACAATGCGTTGGAAGTTTCCCTTCGCCATACCAGCCGATCGCTGGATCTGTCTGCCGGTTATACCTACAGCAAGTCACTGGACGACTCATCAAGCCTCTCCGAGCCGGTCTATCCGTTCGATCCCGCATTGACCAAAGCGATATCCGCTTTCGACATGCGGCACAACTTCGTAGTCAGTTACCGTTATCTGCTTCCGTTCAACACCTTGTTCGGAAGCCACAGCCGATGGAGCAGTGGATGGTGGTTCTCCGGCATCACGCATTTTTCCAGCGGGCTGCCGGTCACGCTGTACAACAACACCGACAGCTCGCTGCTGGGGTCCATGCCAAACGGGATCAACAATAACGGTGTCGATACGCCTGAATATCTCGGCGGCAATCTGGCTGTGAATACGAATCCGCGTAACGGAGCAGCCGCTTTCAATACGGCGCTTTTCGCGCTTCCAGCCCTGGGAACAATCGGCAACGCGCCACGCCGCTTCTTCTACGGTCCGGGCATGGAGAACTTCGACATGGCGTTGCAAAAGGAATTTGTGGTCGCGGAAGGGAAGACGCTGCAATTCCGCATGGAGGCTTTCAACGTTTTCAATCACGCGCAGTTTTTTGGCGCCGCCGCGGTGAATGGCAACATTAGTAGCACGGGCTTCGGCCAGATCGTGAATGCCATGCCGCCGCGCGAGGTGCAGTTGGCGGTGAAGTTCGCGTTTTGAGAAAACGAATTGTTCGGGAGGATGCTCTCCACTACAATTCGTGCATTCCGATAATTCATTCGGCAATCCTGCATTACGTCCGTAGGAGAGAATTCATGTCCCGTGTCATGGCTGCATGTCTACTCGCGCTTGTGCTGTCGGCTGGAAGCTCGTTCGGTTGGGCACAAGGTTCAGGGCAGGCGGCAACTTCGGCGTCGGCTGCGCCGGCGCAGGGTTCCGTGTCGGGCACCATCGCCTACCGCGAACGTATTGCTCTGCCTGCGAACGCGGCCATCGAGGTCAAGGTACAGGACGTTTCGCTACAGGACGCCGCAGCCAAGACGATTGCTGAAACCGTGTTTGCGCCAGAGGGGAAGCAGGTGCCGATTCCGTTCCAGCTTTCTTACAATCCGGCCGATATCAATCAGGCGCACAACTACCAGGTGGAAGCGAACATTACCGTGAACGGAAAATTGATGTTCGTCTCGACGGCCGCGTACCCGGTAATCACGCACGGAGCGCCGTCGCAGGTGGCAGTCATGTTGCAGCAGGCGCCTGCTCAACCGGCGGCGGCTGCGGGAGCGAAGCTGACGGGTACGAAGTGGGTGCTGGCCGAGGTGAACGGTAACCCTGCCGCACCCGGCGAGGGTCAGTCGGTACATCTGGTGCTGCACAAAAAGGGCAAGCTCACCGGCTCGACCGGGTGCAATAACGTGGTGGGAAACTACATTGCGTCCGAAGGTGCGTTGCAGTTTACGCCCGCGGCAACGACGATGAAGATGTGTCCCGCTCCGGTGATGCAGCAGGAGCAGGCGGTGCTGGCGGCGATGAAGGCGACCACCGCTTACAAAGTGAATGGGAATACGCTGGAGTTGCTGAACGGGCAGCAGTCACTGGCGAAGTTTCAGGCGGAAGGGAAGTGAGGGTGCTCTGAGCGAAGGGTTGTCGGCGGGCGAGATCCTTCAGGGTATAGGGGTCCTTCGACTGCGTTCGGACGCTGCGCGTCCTCTCTCCGCTCAGGATGACAATCAAGAAATAAGCTAACTCGTTTATCTTTTTTTGCCGTCGATTCCGGCCCACTTTTCCAGCAGGCCTAAGGTGGCCGCGTAATCCAGATCGTCCCAGCCCTCTTCGCTCGACATCTCGTAGATTTCCTCGACCGTTTCCAGTGCCGGCAGCTTGACGCGTTTCTCCTTGGCCATATCGAGCATGAGGTGGATGTCCTTATGCATGAGCCGCAGCGGGAAGTTCGGCGAGTAGTCGCGCCGCAGGACGAACGGAGCTTTGTAATCCACAACCCCGTTCTTCACCATCGAAGCCTGGATCAGCTCCAACATCTTCTGTGGTTCGACGCCGAGCTTCTGTGTCAGGGTGAGGGCCTCGGAAAATCCTTCGTAGATCAGCGCGATCATCAGGTTCATGCCAAGCTTGGCCGCCTGCCCCTTGCCCGTGTCTCCGATGTGGATGACCTGCTTGCCCATGGCTTTGAATAGTGGATCCAGATACGCGACGGGTTCAGCAGCGCCGCCGACGATAAAGATGAGCTGACCATTCTCGGCTCCAATCTTCGAGCCAGTGACCGGGGCGTCGACCCAGTGGACACCTTTCTCGTTTACGCGCTGGGCGAACTGCACGGTGGCGGACGGCGAGATCGTGCTGGAGTCGACGATGATTGCGCCTTCGTTCAGCGAGTGCACAGCGCCGTCGTCGCCGAAGATGACGCGCTCGACGGCAGCCGTATCGGCGACACAACTCCAGATTACTTCGGCCTCCTTTGCGGCATTGGCCGGCGAGATGGCAGTAGTGGCGCCCTCCACGTGCTGGCGTGCGGTGCGGTTCCACACCGAGACTTCGTGTCCGGCGGCAACCAGCCGCGAAGCCATGGGACGTCCCATGATGCCCAAGCCAAGAAAAGCGATACGCATGCGTAGCTCCTTACGTACTTTCGGAATTCGACACGCGCACGACGAAGTGGCAGGCGTGTACACCCGAAACTAATGATTTAAGCTGAGCGGAACACTAAGGTCAAGGAAGACCAACTTAGCTGCGTGTTTTGCATTTTCTGCGCACTCCCAACGAATTGGAGAAGCAGAGGCTGCGGCGCCTGCATTTCCTCCTTCGCATCGCGGAAGCACCCATCCGCGTCTAACTAACTGTACCTACATGATTGGACCCACAATTCGACGCAAGGCCAAGCAGTTCGGGACGCTGGTGCGCCGCTCTGCCGTCACGCCGCGAACCGGAGTTACTCGCAAACCGGTATTGGCCGCACGTGGCCAGCTAGCCGTTACCTTCATCGGGCACTCCAGCTTCTTTCTTCAAATCGGCGGCAAGAACATCCTTGTCGACCCTAATTTCGCGCGCTGGATTTTCGTGCTGAAGCGGCTGCGCCGGCCGGGATTGCGGCTGCGCGACCTGCCGCCCATCGATGCCGTCCTGGTTTCGCACGCCCACTTCGACCACCTGCACCGTCCCTCGCTACGCGCGATTGCGCGGCTCACACGCTGGCATTCGGGCAAGCGCCCGCAGATTATCGTGCCGCGCCATGTTCGCGACCTGGTCAGCGATCTAGGCTTCGGCAAGATCACGGAACTCGACTGGTGGGAGAACTGCCAGGTCGGTGGGGTTGAGATCACTCACGTGCCTTCGCGCCACTGGGGCGCGCGCATTGTACGCGACATGCATCGCGGCTACGGCGGCTACGTTCTGCGGTCGGGTAGGCACTCGGTTTACCATGCGGGCGACACAGCTTACTTCAATGGCTTTCGCGAGATCGGCGAGCGCTTGAGGCCCGACTTGGCGCTGTTGCCCATCGGCGCCTATCACCCGGAATCGTATCGCGCGGTGCACACCAGTCCCGAAGAGGCGGTGCAGGCGTTCGTCGACCTGGGCGCGCGCTGGATGGTTCCCATGCACTACGGAACGTTTCGCCTTTCGTATGAACCAGTCGAGGAACCGGTTGAGCGACTGAAGATAGAAGCCAGGCGGATTGGAATCGAGAAAAAAGTGTGCGTTCTGGAAGAGGGTGTGGCGAAGTTTTTCGAGTGAAAAGCCGCTGCCCGGAAGCGTTCAGGCTAGCGTCAGCTGGAGCGTCTCATTCAGCAGACGCCTCAGCCAGCGGCCGACATCCTACAGCCCCGCCTCCCTCGCGTATCATTCCTACATCTCACCTCTGGAGATCCTAATGAAGAAGATCGCACTCCTGCTGCTGCTCACACTATTCCTGTCGGCGTTCGCCATCGCGGGCGACACCTACATCCCGGGTAAGATCGCGAAGTGGGAAAACGGCACCTATCCGGACGGCAAGAAGATGAAGACCTGGGTCGTCTATACGCTGCAGGGCGACAGCACCAACTATTCCATCGCGCATAAGGGCGAGAACAAGCCGCAAATGCAGGCGGGAGAGTCCGTCCAATACTTCATCAAGAAGAACACCCAGATCTACGTGATCGATGCGAAGAACAAGAAGCGCGAGTACCAGATCATCGGGCAGACGGCCGCTGCTGCGCCCGCACAGTAGCGATCGTAGTCAGAGGTGGTCGCCGTTGCCCGCCGGAGTGTAGGGAACTACGGTTTGTCGGCAGTGGAAGGATTTGTCCTTCATACGCGCGGGATTATCCGGAATGACTGCGACCACAATTCGTCAGGGAACGAAAGTTCTCACCTGGGATGAGTGTTCCTTGGGGACCCGTTTTCCGCGCGTGATACCAAAGCGAAGCTAGCGTCTAGCGCTTGGCCTTGAGCTTGGTGGCGATCCGCCGGGGCGGACGGATAGGCGAGGCAAGAATACCGGAGAGGTGTTCCACCTCGGTCACCACACGATCCAGGTCGTCGATGAGCGGCTTCAACCGGTGGGTCACGCCGCCTATGCGATATTCGCGCACCAGCGAGCGGTAATACCAAAGCGTTTTGGCCTTCGGCGCCGAGAAACGTGAGAAAGCAAGATCTCCCTCGTTGCGGAGATCGCGCAGCACGGCTCGGCAGTTGTAAAGCTTGTCGGCCGCCGAGACAAAACGGGTGTCGGCGTCTTCGTGACGTACGCGATGCAGGTAACGAATCTTGCGCCGCTCCCAATTCTCTTTCTTCTTGGCATCCTCGACGTACGAATCGGTGCAGCCGTCGACGATCGTGGCCACGCGCGGCCCGAAAATCTGCGCGATCATCTTCAGCATCGGCCGCCCGCCATGGTCCTCGACCGCATCGTGCAGCAGCGCCGCGATCGCCATATCTTCATCGCCACCGTAATCGAGCACGATGGACGCCACTCCCAGCAAATGCGAAATGTACGGGATGCCGCTCTTCTTACGGTCCTGGTCGCGATGCACCTGCGCGGCAAACAGCAGTGCATGATCGAAGCGCGTGGTGAGCGGGACGAACTTACGATCGAGCGAGGCACGTTGCCGGATAGTCATAAGCGGTGCAGACAGAATAACGGAGCCACTAGCGGCTAGCAATTAGCAAGTGGCAATGAGCACTCAGGCGCATCAATTTCTCGAGGCGTCAACCTGAGCGGAGCGTCCGCCTGGTTCTTCCGTCGCACCGCACTCTTTGCGGCGGGCGGACGCGGAGTCGAAGAATCGCTGTATCCGGAAAAGATCGTTCCGAACGGCAGAGGTCGCTGGACTGCATTCGTACGCTGCCCGTCCTCACTTCGCACAGGATGACCATCTCTCTAGTAGGGAAGCTACAGACCAGCTACTCGCAAGCCGATTCACACCCGCATCCCTCCCCGCGCAAACCCTGTACGCCTTCACGAGCGATGATCGGCACCATCAGCAGCGCGGCTGCCGCATCGGCCCACCACCATCCCAGCAGCGCATGCAGCAGCAAACCGATAAGCAGGATCGCGGAAAGGTATGCACAGAAATCCGCCTGCCGCGAATCGGAGCGCAGCGCGCCACTCTGAAGTTGTGTGGCGACGCGCCGCTTAGCGCGGCCAAGCAATGGCATGACAATCACCGCGGCGATCGCGATCAGGATTCCGGGAAGACTGCGCTCGGGCTGAGCCCGCGTCCATAACGCGTACGCAGAGTGCGCCGCGATGTAGACAGCCAGCAGTACGAAACAGATCCCCACAAGCCGGTGCGCCGTGCGCTCGCGCGTTTCGGCGTTGATCCCGGCGCGCAAGCGCCACAACAGAATTCCGGCCGACAAGGTCTCGATCACCGAGTCGAGCCCGAAGCCCACCAGCGCAACACTGCCCGCCAACAGTCCCGAGACTAGGGCTACGATGGCTTCGAAGGTATTCCAGCCGATCGTCAGATACTCCAGCCGACGGCCGTACGCGATGAGTTCGGCGCGCTGGGTCACAGCCGAGTTGTGGGCAGCAATCGCGGTCTGCTCCATGCAGTCAGTATAGGCCCGGAGATTTCCCGATTCGGGCAAAATCGCAATTCGATATAATACTTTGGTGGTGTGTTTGAGATCGAGACTCAGGATCTGCTGCTTTTGGGCAAGAAGGCCGTACTGCTAAAGGCATCATAAACGCGTTTAGAGGCGATTAGACGAGCGATCAGGCGAAGGGAGGCTCCGGAGGGTGGCATGAGGGCAGATCGGCGTTTATAGAGCGAAATGTGCAAAAACTTGCATATAATTCCGTCTCCAAATCTGATACGTACTAATACTTAGGTGCTACATCATTGTAGTTGCTAGAAGACTGCTATCCTGAAGCGCAGACGAACCCGGCTTGGCGTCGCAGTCCAAGAAACCCCGAGAGCCGGAAGGACCGTTCCAATCCGTAGGGATCCTTCGACTTCGTTGAGACGCTCGCGCGTCCTCACTTCGCTCAGGATGACACCCAAAGATCAGGTGCATCCTCTCAAGGCCTAACCCTTATCCGCTGACCGCACCCACGATCCACTAAACACTAACTTCAATCCAGCCTGACCAGAAACACGCCGCCTTCTTTCACATGCGTCTTGCTGGCGACCTCTTCGGCTTGCTGCTTGTCGTCGCCTTGCGGACGGAGTCGCACCCACTCGCCCGTCGGGCCAGTGAACTGGATTACGTTGGCGTTCTCATAGCGGTCCTGCAATTTCTCTTTCAGCTTGCGCGCTTCCTTCTCGCTCTGGAAGGCGCCGATCTGCACGCACCATCGCCCACCTTGCGCGATGGGAGCGGGCGCCGACAGTACTTCAATCTTGACTTGCGCCGTGCCCGGCCGCCAGACGTCGACGGCCTTGGCCGCCGCCAGCGACAGGTCGATGACGCGGTCCTCGATAAACGGCCCGCGATCGGTGATCCGCACCATCGCAACGTGGCCCGTCGCCACGTTGGTTACGCGCACCATGGAATTCAGCGGCAGTGTGCGATGCGCCGCGGTCATGGCATTCTGATCGTAAATTTCGCCGTTCGCACCCTTGTGATGGTTGTAGGGAGGCCCGTACCAGCTCGCCAGCCCGGTCTCGACATAGATCGGCTTGGCGTTGCGCGGAATGTTGTAGGCAGGATTGTTGGTGGAAGCTTCTTCGGATGGTTGCGCCGGAGTAATGGTCGGCGGCGGCGGAACTTTATGGTGAGCGGTCTTATGGCCGCCGCATCCTGCCAGCAGCAGAAGAGCGGCGCTCACCACAGACACGACGGTGAGGCGCGCGCGCA
Source organism: uncultured Acidobacteriaceae bacterium (assembly GCA_963834135.1). Lineage (GTDB taxonomy): Bacteria > Acidobacteriota > Terriglobia > Terriglobales > Acidobacteriaceae > Bog-257. Next base: position 772,407 of record CAWIAN010000005.1, read on the forward strand.
ACGAACAGTCGCCGGCTAAGTGCCAACTGCCATCCGCCAACTGCGCCTCTATTTTTTGTTCTGTTTGCTCGAATCCATGTGCTCGGCGGCCTGTGCCAGCTTCTCGCTGGCGACCCGCAAGGCATTCGTCGAGTGCTGCCGGATAGCCGGTACCAGCTCGTCGTTGATGTACTTGATCAACATCTGAGCTTCTTCCTCGATGCGCGCGGTCGTATCCCCCAGCACGTCGTCGAGCTTCTCCCCGGCCGTCTGGAAGGGACGGCGGGCGCTCTTGTTTTGCTCGTTCACAGCTTGCCACCTTGGGAGTAGCGGAAAATCGTCAGGCAGAAAGATTATGGTCCGGGCAGGCGACGGCGGTCAATTGGCGAGATGGGTGCCCGGAAAACGTAATTAGCAACTAGCGGCTAGCGCCTGGGGACTCGCCCGTTACAAAACCTTTTCCGCAACTGCATCTGGCGGCTGCGACTCCTCATTCCGCTCAGGGTGACAATTTCATAAAGAGGTTGTGCCGCGGTGCGGCCGCCCCACTACCCGACGGTCAATGGGCTGGCGGCGCGGCCGGCGGCAGCGGCGACTGCACATAGATTTGGTCCAGCACCTTCAGCATAATCGCGTTGGCTGTCGGCACATCGTCGAGCGATACGGGCAGGTTCGTCCATACCACCAGCGTGACCTTGTTGCCCGGATCGTAACCCATGAACGAGTTGTAGCCGGGCGTCTCGCCGCCGTGAAAATAAACGGTGTTCGTTCCCCAACTCATCTGGGTGATGCCGTATCCGTACTTCTGCCCCTCGGGTTTCTTCGGATCTTCGGGCCGTAGGCTGTCCAGCCAGATGCGCTGATACTTGGCGTTCAACACGTGGCCGGTAACCAGCGCTTCGATCCACACAGCAAGATCCCTTGCAGTTGAGATGGCTCCCCCGGCGGCCGCGGCAAACGAATGATTCACGTCCGTGTAGTCCTTGGGCTGCCACGTCCCTGCCAGGGCTGCTGCTTTTTCCTTTGCCGTGTAGGGCGGCTCCCCAACCAGCGCCACCGACGAGCTGCCATAGAGGTAGCCATGCGAATAGGGTTTGGGAATGGTGTTTACCGCGGATGCGGGAAGTTCGGTCTGCTCCAGGTGCAGCGGCGCGAACAAGCGGTCGTGCATTGCCTGGGCCAGCGGCTTGCCGCCAACCTTTTCTGCAATCACCCCGAGCAGGGCGTAGTTGGTGTTGCAATATTCAAACTCGGCGCCGGGCGCAAAGTTTGGCGGATGCGCAAACGCAATCGCGAGCGCCTCGCGCGGTGTCCAGACCCTCGCCGGATCATGGTCCAGGCTCGCCGCGACTTCGGGAGCACTGGTGTAGTTATAGAGGCCGCTGCGCATCCCCAACAATTCGGCGACTGTGATGTGGTCGCCGTTCGGCACACCCGCAGCGTATTTGGACACGGGATCGTCGACCGTGAGCTTGCCTTCCTCGACCAGTTGCATGATTACCGCGGCGGTAAAGGTCTTGGTGTTGGAGGCAATGCGGAAGTGCGTGCCGGCCGTAGGCGGGATGTTCGCGCCCAGCAAAGTTGTGCCGTAGTTGACGCCGAAATCTCCTTGCGGTGTCCGCAGCAGAACCACGGCGCCCGGAACCAGGAGTTCTTTGGCTGTGGCGTTTACCACGGCCTGCAACGCGGCCTGGTCGATCCGCTTTAGACCCGAGGTTGCGTTGGCCGAGCGGTTCGCGCGCGGCGTGGCAGTTGCTGCGGCGACCGGCGGCGGTGAGGCCTGCGCGGTCGAAGGCATCGAGATTAGTAGCGCCATAGCTAACGACAGAAAACCGACGGGGGCTTGCCAGCTTCGGCGCTGCGACTGCGATCGTTCGATCGATGCCGGCAAATTGCCTGGCCGTGTTTCGGGCATACGCGACGGAGTGATTGCGTTGTGGCGATCTATGGCATGAATCACGGTTCCAGAAGTAGGCTCCGGTAGAGCGGAAGGTGTCAAGCTCGGTGGTGAATTTGGTTTGTCCCTGACGATTGAATTTCGCAGGCGTCATGCCGAGCGAAGTGAGGGCGGACTGAACGCAGTCGAGGGCCTCGATAGCTGGAACGATCTTTCCGGCTGTAGCGGTCCTTCGACTGCATTCGTCGGCTGCGCCTCCTCACTCCGCTCAGGATGACAATTCATAAAAGGTTTAGCTCAGAGCCACGGTTCATAGCTCATAGCTCACAGCCCATGCCCAGCTCACAGCTCACAGCTCACAGCTCACAGCTCACAGCTCATACCCTCCCGCCTGCTGTAATCTATCTACATGCCTCGTCATCTCTCAGGCTCCGAAGTCCGCTCCACGTTTCTGCGCTATTTCGAGCAGCACGGACACAAGATTGTCCATTCCTCCTCGCTCGTCCCCCAGAACGATCCGACGCTGCTGTTCACCAACGCCGGCATGAACCAGTTCAAGGACGTCTTTCTCGGCATCGAGAAGCGCGACTACAACCGCGCCACCTCGTCGCAGAAGTGCGTGCGCGCCGGCGGCAAGCACAACGACCTGGAGAATGTGGGCTTCACCAATCGTCACCACACGTTTTTCGAGATGCTGGGCAATTTCAGCTTTGGCGACTACTTCAAGAAAGACGCCATCGCCTACGCATGGGAGCTGTGCACCTCGCCCGAGTGGTTCGGGCTCGACAAGAACAAGCTTTACGCCACCATCTTCAAGGGCGAGCAGGGGATCGCGCGCGACACCGAGGCCTACGACCTCTGGCGCGCGACGCTGGAAAAAGACGGCGTCCCCATCAGTCGCATTTACGAGATGGGCATGAAGGACAACTTCTGGCAGATGGGCGACACCGGCCCCTGCGGCCCCTGCAGCGAGCTGCACTACGACATGGGTCCCGAGGCCAGCGACGCCGGCCACACCGATTGCGAGTTTGGCTGCGAGTGCGGGCGCTACGTCGAGATCTGGAACCTGGTGTTCATGCAGTTCGACCGCCAGCCCTCGGGCGAGATGCGGCCGCTGCCCAAGCCCGCGGTCGATACCGGCGCGGGCCTGGAACGCGTGACCGCCGTGATGCAGGGCGTGATCTCGAATTACGAGACGGATTTGTTTACGCCGCTGATCAAACGCGCTGAGGATCTAATTTACGGGCAGACACAGAAGACGATATTCGGAAAGCTCGATACGACACGAGCGGCTTCGTTTCGAGTGATCGCGGATCACTCCAGAGCGTCAACCTTCTTGATCTCAGATGGGGTATTGCCGGCGAATGAAGGACGCGGTTACGTGCTGCGCAAGATTATGCGCCGCGCGATGAATCACGGTCGGATGCTGGGAGCAAAGGCGCCGTTTCTCTTCGAAATGGTGTTCGCCGTTCGCGATCTGATGAGAGATGCGTATCCAGAGCTCGTTGAAAACGCGGAACGCGTTAGTAAGTTGGTCCACGCAGAAGAGGTGCGTTTTGCACGGACGCTGGAGGTCGGACTAAGAGAGTGGGACACACTTCTTTACCGAAAGATACTGGACCAACTACTGCAGGACCTGAAAAACGAAAAGCCAGAGTTTTCCGAAATGATGACGAATGCGGTTTATCAGCTGGCGCTCCGAGTCAATTTGAATCCTCTGCTGAGCCTCATTCAGTCCGAATTTGGGGAGCAAAGAGCGAAACTTTTCGAATATCAACTCACTGAAGATGCACCTAACGTCGTCATCCACGGCGATGAGGCTTTTAAGCTGTGGGACACCTTTGGCCTGCCGATCGACTTTATGCAAGAGATGGCGAGAGACCAGGGTCATCACCTGGATATTGCAGGATTTCAAATCGCAATGGAGGAGGGGCGCGCTCGCGCTCGTGCTTCGTGGAAAGGCGGATCGAAAGCGAGCGCGAGTCCCGCGTATCAGGCGTTGCCTAAGACCGTCTTCGAGGGGTATCACAAGACGCTGACTACGGGCGCAGAAGTGCTCGCGATCATCAAGTCCGACAATGGCAGCGGTGTGGGCACGCAGGAGCTCAAGCCCGGCGAGCACGGAGAAGTCGTGCTCGACCATACCACCTTCTACGCCGATGCCGGCGGACAGGTCGGCGATGTGGGCTGGCTCTACTCCGACGATCACAACACCATCGTCGCCGAGGTCGAGGGCACCACATACCCGGTGCAGGGCGTGCGCGCGCATCGCGTCATCGCCAGACAGCCCATCCACGTCGGCGACAAGGTCGACGCGATGGTCAACGCCGACGTACGCAACTCGACCATGCGCAACCATACCGGCACGCACCTTTTACATGCGGCTTTGCGAAACGTCCTGGGCACCCATGTGAAGCAGGCGGGCTCGCTGGTCGATCCCGGCCACCTGCGCTTCGACTTCTCGCACTTTGCCGGCGTCGACGACGAGCAGTTGCAGGACATCGAAGACCTCGCCAACAAGGAAGTGCTGCGCAACGATCGCGTCGAGGTCATCGAGGACGTGCCCATCGACGTCGCCGTCAACGAGTACAAGGCGATGGCGCTCTTCGGCGAAAAGTACGGCGATCGCGTGAGGGTCATCCGCATCGGCGACTTCTCGACCGAGCTCTGCGGCGGCACGCACACGGGCGCAACCGGCGAGATCGGGCTGATCAAGATACTGAAAGAAGGCAGCGTCTCCAGCGGCGTGCGGCGTCTGGAGGCCGTAACCGGCGAGGGCTCGCTACGCGAGTTCCAGAAGGATCACAAGCTCGAAAGCGTGGTCGCGACACTGGTGCGCGGCGACGAAGAGTCTCCGGCCGAGGCGTTGAAGCGCGAGCTCGAACGTCGCGAAGAGGAAGTGAAGAAGCTGCGCAAAGAGCTTGAGCAGGTGCGTATGAAGTCGGCTGCGTCGTCGGTCTCGTCGGCGACGGAGAACGTGCGCGAGGTCAGCGGCGTGAAGGTCCTGGCGACGCGCGCCGACAACCTGGAGCGCGCGCAGTTGCGCACGCTGGTCGACAATATGCGGAACAAGCTGGGCTCCGGCGTCGTTGTGATGGGGTCGGTCGCCGACGGCAAGGTCGCGCTGATCGTCGGCGTTACCAAGGACCTGACGCAGCGCGTGCAGGCGGGCAAGATCATCGCCGAGGTCGCGAAGAAGGTCGGCGGCTCAGGCGGGGGACGTCCCGACATGGCCGAGGCGGGCGGGAAGGATCCCGCGGCGCTGGATGCGGCGCTGGCGGAGAGCTATGGGGTGGTGCAAGGGATGTTGAAGTAGGACGCTATCAGCGGTCACTATCAGCTGTCGGCTGATGCCTTCAAGAATTGTCATCCTGAGCAGAGATGGGCCGCCCGCCAGAGTCGAAGGACCGCTATCCCCCTTATTGATCTGCAGAGTTGTAACGAAGGTATAGGGGTCCTTCGACTGCGCGTTCGCCCGATCCGCAAGTGCGGCGGATCGGAAAAAAGCACGCGAACGCTTCGCTCAGGATGACGATTTGTTTGCGTGAGTGTGCCTCACCTCGCTCAGGAAGACAGTTAAACTTTTAACAGTCTACCTTTCGAATTTGCCATCCTGAGCGCAGGCGGGCCGCAGTTGTCCGCCGGAGTCGAAGGACCGCTATCCCCATATCGATCTGAAGAGTTGTAACGAAGGTATAGGGGTCCTTCGACTGCGCGTTCGCCCGATCCGCAAGTGCGGCGGATCGGAAAAAGCACGCGAACGCTTCGCTCAGGATGACAGCTTGATGGTTCGACCGTGTTACCCATTGAAATTGTCATCCTGAGGAGGGCTTGAGCCCGACGAAGGATCTGCGTTTGCCTGCAGCGGGAGGAACGGCTTCCCCAATCTTCCGACCGATCCTGCCATGTCGGATTCGTCTCTTCGATGAGCCGAATCTTTCTTTCACGCAGCCACCCCTTGAGCTGCTTCTCGCGAGCGATGGCGGTCCGAACGTATTGATAGGTCTCGTACCACACCAGTCGGTCGATGTTGTACCGGGAGGTGAATCCGGGGAACGCATGTTCCTTGTGCTGACGTACGCGTCGCACAATGCTGTTGGTGACACCGATGTAGAGCGTGTGCGAGCGGCTGGCCATGATGTAGACGAAGAAGCGGCGTTGGTTCATTGACTCATGATGAACGGTGCGGGAGGATGCCGCCGTGTAAGGGGTCACACGGCGATGGTTTGTGCCACTGCCAACGAACCGCAGGTCCTTCGCTTCGCTCAGGATGACAATTCACAAGACGTTGGAGCGAAACCTTCGCTCGGGATGACAGTTCATAACCGATTGAAACGACCCGCCTCCTTCGGCGATGACAATTCATTGAAGGCGGCCAACCGCGTTTCTTCGTGACCATCTGCGCGAAAATCGGTTTGACCGCAAAATGCGGGGTTTCCGGCCTCGGCAAAGCGGTGTACAGTATCTGTTATCGGGGCGAACAAACTACGCAAGTGCGCTGCTGGTTCAGGGAAAAAAGACTGCATCCTGTCGAATCTGTAACCCTCTAACTTGTATAAGGTGGTTAGTCATGGCAATTGGAGACACGACCTACGTCGATGGCGTCCGGGAACAGTTGCTGGCGGGACGCGCTCGCCTCACGGATGTTGTGGGGCAGAGCCAGAGCGAGCAGATGGTACGTCTGCTGGAAGAGGTCGACAGCGCACTGCAGCGCATCGATCACGGCACCTTCGGAGTTTGCGAGGTTTGCCTGGGAACGGTGGAGGATGACCGACTGCGAGAGAATCCGCTGGCGCGGGTTTGCCTCGACTGCCTTACACCGAAGCAGCAGCGCGCGCTGGAATACGACCTCGAACTGGCTGCACAGATTCAGAAAGGCCTGTTGCCGGCAGCCGACGTGGCTTTCGCCGGCTGGGACGTCGGCTATCACTATCAGCCCGCCGGCGTGGTGGGCGGCGACTACTGCGACCTGATCGAAGGCCGTAATGGCGAGATGTATTTCGTGATGGCAGATGTTTCGGGCAAGGGCGTGGCCGCGGCGATGCTGTCCTCCAATCTGCGCGCGGTCTTTCGTTCGTTGATCCCGATGGATCTGCCCACGGAAGAATTGATGAGCCGGGCGAACCGTCTTTTCCGCCAGAGCGCATTGCCCTCGCAATACGCAACCATGGTTTGCGGCAAGGCGTTGCCGAATGGCGACCTGGAGATCATCAACGCCGGGCATCTGCCGGTGTTGCTGGCGAGCGAATCGGGCATTGCGGTCTTTGAGAGCACCGGCCAGCCGCTCGGCATCTTTGACGATCAGGAGTTCACTGCCGCAAAGCGGAGTTTGCGCGCGGGCGATACCGTAGTGCTCTACACCGATGGCATCTCGGAGGCGGAGGACGCTGGCGGCAGCGAATATGGAATCGAGAGGCTGCGGCAGGTCGTTGATGAGCATTGTTCTTGTTGCACCGAAAACCTCATTGCCGCCTGTAAGAAAAATCTGGAACAGTTTCGCGGCACGCGCGAGCGCTTTGACGATGAAACCTTGCTCGCGATCCAGTACGCGCCGTCCGTTGCATAAGTGCGTATGGTGCGCAGAGGGAATTCGACTCGATTGAAGGCATGCAGCCTGGCAACAGGCTCGTGATTACGACGAAGCTTTGGTGCCATGCCACGACAGCAGATTAGCTGTTGAGTTGAAAGTTCTCGTCGCGATGACATATTCCGCTTGCGGGTAGATATTCAGCGCGATCTCCGGATTTACGTAGCGAGAATTCCTGGTAGCGAAAGTTTCTGCTTCCCGCAACTTTCCTCGGCCATTCGCATCTGCCAATAGTCAAATTCATCCAGGAGCGAATTCATGAGCACCTTGGTACAGCCTGCGCCGCAAAAGCTGAAAACTCCTACATTGCCGAAGGGCGATGATTGCCTGGTCGTTATCTTCGGAGGTACCGGCGATCTCACGCATCGCAAACTGATTCCGGCGCTCTACGACCTGGCGTGCGTCGGCTGTACTACGCGCAACTTCCAGGTGCTCGGCATCGGACGCACCAAGCTCGACGACAAGGAGTTCAGCGCCCGGCTGCACGACGGCGCGGCCCAGTCGAAGGACACGCGCAATTTCACCGAAGACGGCTGGAGGGATTTTGCCGAGCGGCTGCACTACCTCGTCGGCGACGCCGGCAAGCGGGAGTTCTATCCCGAACTCAAGAAGAAAATCGGGGAGATGCAGAAGAACGGCGCCAGTAAAAACGTGCTCTTCTACATTTCGACTTCAGCGTCACTGGCACCGCCAATCGTCGAAGGCCTGGGCGAAGCCGGGCTTGCGAAGAACAGCGAAGGCTGGACGCGCATCATCCTGGAGAAGCCATTCGGCAGCGACCTGGAGAGCGCGCGCGAGCTGAACGAGATGGTCTCGAAGGTTTTCGACGAGAGCTCGGTCTATCGCATTGACCACTACCTCGGCAAGGAAACCGTCCAGAACATCATGATGTTCCGCTTTGGCAATGCGATGTTCGAGCCGGTGTGGAACCGAAACTACATCGATTACGTCGAGATCACGGCGGCCGAGACCCTGGGTGTCGAAGCCCGCGGCGCGTTCTACGAAGAGACGGGAGCGTTGCGCGATATGGTGGCCAATCACATGCTCCAGTTGCTGATGCTGACCGCGATGGAGCCGCCCGTAGCCTTCGATGCCGACACCGTGCGCACGCAGAAGGTGCAAGTGCTGCGCGCCATCCAGCCGATGACGAAAGACCAGGTTGCGAAGTACACCGTGCGCGGGCAGTATGGCCCGGGTACCGTCGACGGCAAGCAGGTGCCCGGCTACCGGCAGGAGCCCAACGTCCATGCGGACTCGCTGACCGAGACCTATGTCGCGGTTGAGTTCCACGTCGACAACTGGCGCTGGGCGGGTGTGCCGTTCTACGTGCGGGCGGGAAAGCGGCTGGCGAAGTCGCTTACCGAGGTCGCCATCCATTTCAAACGCACGCCGCAAGCGCTGTTCTCGCGTAACCCCGAGGACGTTCACCACAACGTGATCAGCATGCGCATTCAGCCGAATGAAGGAATCTCGCTGAGCTTCGGCGCCAAGCAGCCGGGGCAGGAGATGCGCGCCATAGGCGTCAACATGGACTTCTCCTACAAAGATGCTTTCGGCACCGAGACGCCCGCGGCCTACGAGACGCTGCTGCTGGATGCGATGCGCGGTGATCCAACGCTGTTCACCCGGCGCGATGAGGTCGAAGCCGAGTGGCGCATCATCACCCCGATTGAAGAGGCGTGGCGCGAGCTTCCGGCGCCGAAGTTCCCGAACTATCCCGCGGGCAGCGAAGGCCCGGAAGGCGCAAACAAGTTGATCAAGTGTGACCAGATGAAGTGGCGTCCATTACAGGCGGAGGATGGGAAGAAGTAGCAATCTCTGCCCTCCCGAATATTAACGGGTGTCATCCCGAGCGAAGCGAAGGGGAGTCGAGGGACCGCTATGGCCGCCAGCCTGCCGGATATATGGGTCCTTCGACTCCGCGCGAGCAAAAGCAGCTCGCGCTACGCTCAGGATGACAATCAATTGAGGTGGTTGTATATCGCAGCTGAAGCTACGACCCTTCCCGTTACAAGCCCGCAACCCCGGCGGGCTCCGGCGTCGTTTTCAACTTCACCGCAATCTCGATGAACGCCAGAGCGGCGCGGCTGAGGGCTTTGTCCTTGCGGAAGACCAGCGCCAGATCTCGTTGAATGCTGGCATCGGCCAGCGTCACCGCGGCCAGCACCTTCGCCTTCAGGTCCTCGACCACGTTCGAGCGCGCAATAAATCCCACGCCAACTCCCACCGCAACAAAACGCTTCAGCAACTCGCTTGAATCGAGTTCCATCGATACTGTCGGCTTCAGTCGGCGATCGTGGAAGATGGCTTCCAGCGCGTCGCGCGTGCGCCCCAGCTTAGGCAGCAGCAGCGGGGACTCGATGACTTCCGCGACCGTGGCACTCTTGCGCGGCGCCAGCGGATGGTCGGGCGGTGTAATCACGATCAGCTCGTCGCGATGAATCGGAACCACCGTAAGCCGCTTGTCAGGAACCGGCATGGAGACGATGCCGAAGTCGCAGGAGTTCTCGATGATGGCCTCGAGAATCTTGTTGTGCTCCAGCCGCTTTACGCTGACAGCAACGCTCGGGTACTGGCGTTTGAACTCGGCAAAGACCTCGGGCAGGATGTGCAGGCAGGTACCTTCGTTGGCGGCGACGACGATTTCGCCGCGCGGGATGCGATGCATCTCGGCCAGCGCGATCAGCACCACGCGCCGCTGCTCCAGCGTCTCCTCGGCGTATTTCTGGAAGACCTTGCCCGGTGCGGTAACGGCGACCTTGCCTCCGCTGCGGTCCAGTAGCTTGGCGCCAACTTCTTCTTCCAGCGCGCGAATCTGCGCGGAGATAGCGGGCTGGGTGCGGAAACGCCGCTCCGCAGCACGCGAGAAGCTGCTGAGCTTGGCTACCTCGAGAAACGTTTCCAGTTGATCGAAGTCCATAAGGCTGCTGCTAGCTCTTAGCTATTAGCTTTTAGCCAGATCTTATTACTGCATGTCTTTGGCGGTTTGTCATCACGCAAAAGCGTGGCTATTGGGGAGGTAGGTTTATCTCGACATTGACAAAGACCGGGACCGGAATCCCGTTGCGGGTAGCTGGCTTAAACTTCCATCGGCTGACCGCTTCCAGTGCATTGGCATCAGCTTGCTCGTTGCCGCAAGACTGCACTAGCACCGGATCATGAACCAGCCCGTCGGTTCCAACCTGCACCTTGAAGACAACCTTCTGTTTGGCTTTCGCATAGAACACGGAACCCGGCTCGGGTGTCTTGATTGCTTTAGGAGCTTTCACTGCTGCTGACGATTTTGCCGGTGGGACCGCACTGATTTGATCGGCGGGGGTTTGCTGACAGTCTCCCCATGCAACCGTACCGAGTACGAAGAGTAGAGGCGCGAACAGTCGTTTCATCGGTCAAATCATATACTTCATGGACGAATCGGCGTTTCAATAAACATCCAAATCGTGGGCCGAAACCACCGCTCCTGCATAATGGTCGCGGATCTCCTGCAACATCTCGCCTTCCGCGACGCCGTGAAACATCTGATGGTAGAGAACCAGCAGCTTGGGTTTGGCGCGGGTGGCGATGGCGGCCAGCTCATCCGTCGAAGTGTGAAATGCCTTGAAGTAAGCCCGCCATTGCGGTGAGTCCATCTCGCTGTTCGGTCCTGAAGCGTAGGCCTCGTGCAGCAGCAGATCGCAGCCGTTGCAAGCCTTGACAATCGACTCAGCCGGAGAGGTATCGCCGGAGATCACGATCACGCGATCGGGCGTCTGGAAGCGGTAGCCGAACGACTCGTCCCACGAGCCGTGCTTCACCGGCGATCGCCGTGACCGTGACGTTTTCGTCCTTGTAGATCACGCCCGGCTCGATCTCATGAACGTCGACGAGGTAGCCGGTTCGATTGCCGTGCTCCAGCCCTTCGGTACGGACCTCGATGTCCTTCTTCCACGCTGCCAGAATATTCTTCGTCATGTCACTGGTACCGCGCGGGCCGTAGACAACGAGATGTTCGGTGCGGCCCAGCACCCAGGGCGTGAAGATCAGGTCGGGAAGTCCGAGCGTGTGGTCGGAGTGCAGGTGCGTGAGGAACAGCATGCGCAGCTTGGGCATCTCCAATCCGGGCACGCCTTGCCGCGAAGCGGCAGCAGCACGCCGTACGATGCCGGGTCCGCAATCGACGAGATAACTTTGTCCATTGACGATGACGGCGACGGCCGGGCCAGAGCGGTCGGGGTCGGCGTTGGGCGTGCCGGTGCCGAGCATGACGACCTGGGTGACGGGCGAGGCTGCGCGGGCGGCGATGCCAAAACACAAGCTGGACGCGAGGAGAAGAGCGAACGCTAGGCGCTTCATGGGTAGAATCATACAATCTCGCATGATCGTTTCGTTGAGGTGAGGATGAGCGAATCGTCGACTCCGTCGCGGATCTATGTTGGCACCTCCGGTTGGGCGTACACCATCTGGAAGCCGGAGTTTTATCCGAAAAACGTTGCGTCGAAAAACTTTCTGAAGCATTACGCCACGCAGCTCAACACGGTCGAGGTGAACTATACCTTCCGCCGGAGTCTGACGGAAAAGGCTGCAACCGGATGGATGGCCGACGTGGGACCGGAGTTTCGTTTCGCGCTGAAGGCCAATCAGTACATCACGCATATCCGCAAGCTGCAGAACTGCGAAGAGCCGGTGCAGCGATTTCTTGCGACGCTGCAGCCGTTGGCCGCGCAGCTTGGGCCGGTGCTGTTTCAGCTGGGGCCGACACAGAAGGCTGATGTTGGCGTGCTGCGCGACTTCCTCGCGCTCCTGCCGCGGAATTTCAAGATGGCGTTTGAGTTTCGGCACCCGTCGTGGTTCAGCGATGAGGTGTATCAGATCCTCGGTGACCGCAACGCGACGTTATGTGTCGCTGAGACGGAGAAGCTGACGACGCCCGAGATTCGCACCGCCGATTACATTTACTTCCGCTTCCGGCAGCCCAGCTATTCGGCGGACGAGGTGAAGAAGCTGGCGGAGCGCGTGCGCAAGTGGGTGAGCGAAGGAGTGGAGACCTATGCGTTCTTCAAACACGAGGAGGATCCGCGGTCGCCGCTGAATGCGGTGGAGTTGTTAAGAGCAGCAACTAGCAATTAGCGACTGGCAACCAGCCGGGTGTCCCATCCTCCTCGCCCGATTTCGGCGAGAGGGTGAGAGGGGAGCGGTTAGAGTCAAAAACCCCATGTCTCGAAAGACGCGAGACATGGGGCACCCGGACTTGGCGCTGGACGCCGCCTTCCCGTATCCGGTTGGCTATTCCCGACCACCGACACTTCGCCGCATACTCATCTCGTGCAGAGTGCCGATCCCAATCTGCGGCTGCTGAATTCCTTTCTCGACTACCTCAAAGTCGAGAAGGGACTCGCGCCGCTGAGTGTCTCGGCTTATCGCTCGGACCTGGAGCAGTATTCTTCATTCCTGCTGAAGCGCAAGCGTGGCCTGAAAGACGCGAGGCGGCAGGATGTGCGCGATTTTCTCAACTCGCTGTTCGGCAACGGCGTTGACGGACGCAGCGTGGCGCGCAAGCTGTCGGCGATGCGGCATCTCTACAAATACCTCCTGCTCGACCGTTACATCACCGCCGATCCCACGCTCAATATCGACTCGCCGCGGCAATGGAAGGTGTTGCCAAAGTCGCTCGCTGCCGACGAGCTCGAGAGTGTGCTGCAAGGGCCGCCGCACGCGAAGGACGATAGGCTGTCGCAGGCGCTGGCTGGCCGCGATCGAGCTATGCTGGAGGTTTTCTATGCCGGAGCGTTGCGCGTGTCGGAGGTCGTCAACCTGAAGCTGGAGGATCTGAAACTCGAACTGGGCTACGTGCTGGTGCGCGGCAAGGGTGATAAAGAGCGCATCGTGCCGCTGGGCCGCGCGGCGCAGGAGATCGTGCAGGAGTATCTGCGCGACGCGCGTCCGGCTCTGGCTGCGGGGAAGTCCTCGCCGTTTCTGTTCATCGCGCGCGGGGCGCGGGGGATCACGCGGCAGCGGGTGTGGCAGATGGTGAATGCGGCGTCGGCTCAGTCGAGACACGCTAGCCCGCACATGCTGCGCCATAGTTGCGCGACGCACATGGTGGAGAATGGCGCCGACCTGCGCACCGTGCAGACGATCCTCGGCCACGCCGACATTTCAACCACGCAGGTGTACACGCATCTGGCGCTGGACCGGTTGAACAAGGTGTACAAGAAGCATCATCCGCGAGGGAAGGGACGAGCGGCGGGGAGGCAGGAAGGTTCGTGATCACCGCAGAATGCAGGTGCGACGTTCCGCGACACCTGGGGTGTAATGGACCGCGGCTGGTGGGTTGTCGAGGATCGGGTAGAGCGGCGCTTTAGCGCCGCGTCAACGCTGCATTCATTTTGTTGTCATCCCGAGCGAAGCCGAGGGATCTGCTGTTCGTCGTGGCGATAACGGTGCCGCCGGCTAAAGCCGGCTCTGAATCGGAAGGAGACTGCGGGACGCGAACCTGAAGGTTCGCTCTACCGGTTGTGAAGGCGGGGACGCGAACCTGGAGGTTCGCTCTACCGGTTGTGAAGGCGATAACGCGAACCTGGGTTCGCTCTACCAGAACAATCGAACCATGACCAAACGCGGAACCACGATCGTCGAGAAAGCGGTTGCGAAGTTCATTCGTGCGCTGGAGGAGCGCAACGCGTCGCCGCACACCATCAAGGCCTATCGCACCGATCTGGCGCAGTTTGCTGAGTACGTTGGGCCGCAGAGCTGGAGCGACATCGATCATGTGCTGATTCGCGGGTACCTGGCTGCTCTCTACGAGCGCGGTCTGAGCAAGACCTCGGTGGCGCGTTCGCTGGCGGCGTTGCGCTCGCTCTACAAGTGGCTAGCGCAGGAGGGTGAGGTCGAGCAGAATCCCGCCGCGCTGGTTTCCACTCCGAAGCTGCCGAAAAAGTTACCGCGCGTTCCGACCATCGAAGAGGTCAACACGCGTGCTCGATTCCGAGATGCCGGAGTGCTCGGCATTCAGCGCGCGAGATCAGGTGATTCTCGAGCTGCTCTACGGCTGCGGCATCCGCAATTCAGAGCTGATCGGCATCAACGTTGACGACATCCGCTGGTCGAACGAGATGATCCTGGTTCGCGGCAAGGGTCGCAAAGAACGCTACGTGCCTTTCGGCGACTCGGCAAAGATGGCGGTGCAGGCTTACTTGCCGGAGCGCCAGCGGGTGCTGGGCGAGACCAAGCGCACGACAGAACGAGCGCTGCTGGTCAATCTTCGCGGCTCACGGCTGACGACGCGCAGCGTGGGGCGCATCGTGAAGCAGATCGCGGTGGCGCGTGGGCTTTCGCCTGATGTTCATCCGCACACGCTGCGCCACGCCTTCGGAACACACATGTTGGAAGAGGGCGCCGACCTGCGCGCCATCCAGGAGATGCTCGGCCACGAGCGGCTCTCGACCACGCAGCGGTATACGCAGCTCACGGTGAAGCATGTGATGGATGTGTACGACAAGACGCACCCGCATGCGAATAAGAACGGCAGCGGCTAACGATTAGCCATTTGGCATTTGGCGATCCGGACTTGCAGGTTGCTGCATAAGCCGCGAAGCGGCGGCGATGACGTTGAAGCCCGGGGCGCAAGCCCCGGGTGCCTGGGATTCGGGAGGGTGCAAGCCGCGTCAGCGGCGACCTTTCGAGGTAAAGCCGTGTCGCCGCTGACGCGGCTGGTGTCACCTATCCAACCCGTCCCCGGGGCTTGCGCCCCGGGCTTCAAGAGCACAGCTGCCGCTTCGCGGCTCGATTCAATGCTTACCGCCGGGCAACTCCACCAACCTTCCAACCACCGTATCGCTCTCCCGCATCTCACTGCGCTCACAGGGAGGACAATCACCATGCAAACCGCGCACGAACTTTTCATTCACGAAATGCAGGACATGCTGGATGCCGAGCAGCAGCTGGTCGAGGCTCTTGGATCGCAGGCCGAGGAGAGCTCCCGGCCGGAGCTGCAGAAGGCGTTCCAGTCGCATCAGGCACAAACCGAAAAGCAGGTCGAACGCCTGCGCCAGGCCTTCGAATCGATCGGAGAAGATCCCGAAGAGGTTGAGTGCAAGGGCATCCGCGGGCTCATCGAGGAGCACGACCACTTCAAAGAGGAAGAAGAGCCGGCCGAGGACATCATGGACATCTTCAATGTCGGCGCTGCCGAGAAGGTCGAGAGCTACGAGATCTGCGCCTATGAGTCGCTGATCCGCCTGGCTGATCAGATGGGCCACACCAAGGCTTCGAAGCTGTTGAACCAGAACCTGAAAGAAGAGCAGGCCACGCTGAAGAAGATGCAGGGCTTCTCCAAGAAGCTGAAGCCCGAAAACATGGGGATGGACGAAGAGGAAGAAGAGGACAGCGCTGACAGCGAATCCATGCAGGATGCAAGCTCCAATCAGCGTTCCGGGCAGAAGAAGGGATCGCGCCGGCAGGGTGGACGCCGAGCGGCTTAAAGGAAGTTCAGTCCCACTCGTTCGATAACGCAGACGAGTGGGACTGGTTCGTTCTGTCCCACCCAAGGCGAATCGCAGACCTTGAGTGGGACACCTTTTTCCCCATCCCAATTCTCTCCGGCCCACCTTTCGCCAAGCGATGGCGAGGAGAATGGGGCACCCTCATTGGTTCCTCATCCTTCACCCCCGCACTTGTTAAGCACGACTGTCGCAGAAATGCGACACATTGCTCGGTGCGGTTTTCACGACCGCGTCCCGCCTGATACACTTGCAGCGCCAAAAATCTGCTCATGAGTAACGTAGGCTCCCCCAATTCCCCGAAAATTCGGCTGGTTCTGCTTTGGCATATGCACCAGCCTTTTTACAAAGACATGGTCACTGGCGAATATCGCCTGCCCTGGGTGCGGCTGCACGCGCTCAAGGATTACTACGGCATCGTGAAGTTGCTGGACGAGTTTCCCGAAGTTCACCAGAACTTCAACCTGGTGCCGTCGCTGGTGGCGCAGATTCAGGATTACGCCTCCGGCGAGGCCCACGATCCGTTCCTCGACGTGGTCTCCAAGCCTTCGACCGATCTCACGGTGGCGGATCGCCGTTTCGCGCTGCGATATCTGTTCCAGGCGAATCCGGTAAACATGATCGGCCGCTACCCGCGCTATCGCGAGTTGTGGGAGCGTTATCGCTCGACCTGCGACACTCCCGAGGGTCCCGAGTCTTACTTCGTCACGCGCGACTACGCTGACCTCCAGGTGCTATCGCAGCTGGCATGGTTCGACGAGTTTTTCCTCACCGAGCCCGACATAGCGGCACTGGTGCAGAAGGGCCAGGACTTCACCCGCGACGATCAACTGCTGGTCATCGAGCGCCAAAGAGAGATTCTGGCGAAGGTGCTGCCGGCGTATGCCGAGGCCGCCCGGCGCGGATCGATCGAGCTGTCGGCGACGCCCTACTACCATCCCATTCTGCCGCTGCTGTGCGACACGAACGCCGGGGCGGAGTCGTCGCCCGGTCTGCCGCTGCCGACGCGGCACTTCAAGCATCCTGACGATGCGACCACGCAGATCCGGCGCGCGCTGGACTCGCACGAGGCGCTCTTCGGCGTGCGCCCGAAGGGGCTGTGGCCGTCGGAGGGAAGCGTGTCGGAGGAGGCGCTGAAGCTGGCAGGCCGCGAGGGTATCCAGTGGATGGCGACCGACGAAGGCGTTCTGGGGCGCACACTCGACTACAACTTTGCCCGGCACAATAGCGATCACTTGCACGTCGACGGCGCCGAGCGGCTGTACAACATCTATCGCTACGAGAAGGGCGACACCCGGATGCACATGGTCTTCCGCGACCATCGGCTGTCGGACCTGATCGGCTTTGTGTACTCGGGCATGCCCGCGCAGGACGCCGCCAATCACCTCATCCAGAACATTAAGGATTCGGCGCAGCCGGTTCTGTCGACGGGTAAAAATGCTGTGGTATCGATCATCCTGGATGGCGAGAATGCGTGGGAATATTACCCTCAATCGGGGCGCGAATTCCTGCGGCGCTTCTATGATGCGTTGCAACGCGACGAGCAGATTGAGCCGGTGACCATCTCGGAGGCGATCGAGCGGCACGGCGAAGAAAACTTTGGTCAGCTCAAGCGGCTGGTGCCCGGCTCGTGGATCGACGCGAACTTCAATGTGTGGATCGGCGCGCCCGAGGACAATCTGGCTTGGGATCTGCTGGCCGAAGCGCGCGATTACTACGACCGTCACCACAGCCGCGTCTCGGAAGAGCAGCGAAAGATCGCCTGGGAAGAGTTGCTGATCGCCGAGGGCAGCGACTGGAACTGGTGGTACGGGCCGGAGCATCACTCGGCCAACGACCGCGACTTTGATGAGCTCTACCGCAAGCACCTGTCGAATGTGTACCACGCGTTGGAAGGAGTTCCCCCGGCGGAGCTGAGTACGCCGATCATTCAGGGAGTGCAGCGGCCCAGCTACATTCCGCAGACCGCCTACGTGAGCGCCCGCGTCGACGGCCTGGTGAGCGGATATTTCGAGTGGATGGGCGCGGCCAGCTACACCTCGGACCAGCGCACCAGCGCGATGCACGGCAAACAGTTCCTGCTGGACGCCGTGTACGCTGGGCTGGATGCGGATTCGGTTTCCGGGCGGCTGGATTTTTATCATGGCGTGCCTGAGGGCGCGTATCGCCTGGTGGTGAACTTCGAGGTGTGGCGCTCGGAGGGCAGCCAGAAAGCGGCTCCAAATTGTTACCGCTTGACGGTCGATGCGCAGGGCGGCGACCTGCAGAAGTGGACGCTGACCAACGGCGAGGAGCGCCATCGACTGGCAAATTTTTCCAGCGATAACGGCAACACGGAAACGCACGGCGTCGAAGTGGCCCTGAATCAGATCTTCGAGATGCGGGTACCTTTTGCGTTGATCAAAGCGCAGGAAGAAAGCCGGATTCGTCTGCGCTTCGCCATCTGGCGCGAGCATCTGCCGGTGGATTCGCTGCCGCTGGAAGGCTGGATCGATCTGCACGCCGTCGCCGAAGAGCAGCTGGAGACAAACTTGTACAGCTTCTCGCCGCAGGATTAGCAGTCGGCTATCAGCTGTCGGCTCTCGGCCGTCAGCTACTGCTATGGGGCTGTGAGCCGTGAGCTATGCGCGATGAACTATGCGCTATGCGCTCCTGTCCTCACGACCTCTGCGCTAGCCCCATCGTCCTTGCACTACAATCTGAGTTGTCATCCCCACCGACGGCTTCAGCCCGAGTGGAGGGACCTGCTGTTCTGTTCGCGGCGAAAGGCGGTCCCGCCCTAGCCAAAGATGGCTAGAACGGGGCACCCACAGGAAGATTTGACGGCGCGCTCATCGGTTACATGAAATCCTCACGCTCTGATGTCGATCGCCGTCCCTCCGGCCTCTTCGTTGGCTTGGCGACGGTCGATGTCAGCTATACGGTCGACGCCGTCCCGCGCCGCAATCAGAAGATCTCCGTCAAAGCGCAGCTGATCACGCCTGGTGGCCCGGCCACCAATGCTGCCGCCACATTTGCCTTCCTTGGAGGTCGAACCACTCTGCTCACGGCAGTCGGCGCGCATCCGTTGTCGGCAGTGATTCGCGACGATCTCACTCACGTATCGATTCGGCTGCACGATATGGCCCGGGGACGCCGCGAGCCGCCGCCTGTATCTGCGATCATGGTCGACCGCGCCAGCGGCGAGAGAAGCGTTGTCTCGGCCAACGCCGCCGTGTTCTCGCCACTGAGTGCGGAGTTCAATCGGCGATGGCTTGCCGGCATCTCGATTGTGCTGCTGGATGGTCAGTACATGCCGTTATGTATAGCGGCGGCGAAGCTGGCGCATCAGCGCGGTATTCCAGTGGTGCTCGATAGCGGAAGCTGGAAGCCGGGAATGGCGAAGCTGTTGCCGTTCCTCGACACCGCAATCTGTTCAAGAGATTTCCGTCCGCCCGGCTGCCGCAAGGAGGACGATGTCTTCGAGTTTCTCGCGGCGCACAAAGTTTCACGAATTGCCATCACGCGTGGGAGCGAGCCAATTCGGTTTGTCGAGGAAGGGAAGCGCGGCGAGATTCCCGTACGCCAGGTTCGTCCGGTCGACACACTGGGTGCGGGCGACATCTTCCATGGAGCGTTTTGCTATCACGCTGCCCGGCAGGACGAGACGTTTCGCAGCGCGCTCGCGGCGGCGTCACGCGTTGCAACCTTCTCCTGCCGCTACCCGGGCACGCGCTCGTGGATGAAAAACTTTCAGAGTTGAACGATCGGCGGACCGCTTTGCACCTCCGGCTTGCCGCAGCGATGCGACCGTTCCCAACGCTGCAATGAGCCATCCCACGTAGAACAGACTTTCTGCCGGCCGCACTTCTGGCAGCGGGCGAGGATGACAGTCCGTTTTTTCACGTGCAGCAGGGAGTGCGAAAACGTCACTCCGGACGAATGGGGCACGAGGGACATAAGTCCAACAGCTTTCTGGGAGAGTTGTTGACTTAAGGTGCCGCAAACTTTTGCACACTGCAAGCGCCACTTTGCGCCACTTGGGCCAAACTAGCCGCGGGAACCGGGGCAGCCTGACCAGCTCTGCTGCGCATCTCACCAACCGTAATCATGCGCGTTCCCCGTCTTATCCTTTCGATCGTCCTACTGTGCGGCTCGCTGTTTGCCGCCTCCGACCTGCGCCAGATCGGGATGGTCAACGTTCCCGGCGCTCCCGGCTTTGTCGACCTGACGTTTTGCGACGGCATGCTTCTGATGACGCATCCCGGCGCCTCGGCCATCGATGTCTATGACCCCGGCCATCGCCGGGTGATTGCGCAGGTGACCGGGCTGCAGTCGCCGCGAGGCATCGCCGCCGACGAGCAGGGCGGCCGCGTTTACGTCGCCGATCACGACAGCAAATCCATCGCAGTAATTGCGACGGATGGATGGAAGGTCGTTGATTCCATCGGCGTGCCCGGCAATCCCGACGCCTTGCAGCTGGACGGTGCGGGCAAGCTCTTCTGGACCGACGCCGACGCGGGCACGATTTCGCTGCTCGATCTGCACACCAAACAGGATGTCGCGCAGACCGATGTCGGCGGCACGCCGCGTGATCTGGCCTACGACAGCCGGCGCAAGATTGTCTTCATCACCCTGCAGGACGTGCATCAGATCGTCGCCGTCGACGCCAACGCGAAAGTCGTCAATCGTTTCACGTTGAACGCTTCGCAGCCCACCGGACTGATTTACGATCCGGCGTATCACGAGCTCTATGTCGCGGTGCGTTCCGCCGTGGTGGCTGTCAGCGCCGACACCGGAGCGGAGATCGATCGCGTAGCCGCGCCGCCCGGCGTGGACAGCTTATGGCTCGATCCGCAGTCACACACGTTGTATGCGGCGAGCGAGGGCGCATTGGTGACGATTAATGCCAAGGGACGATTGAGTGCAGCCGATGAGATCATCCCGCAGATCAAAGGGCACGTCGTAGCCTTTGACGCGGACAAAAACATGCTGCTGCTGCCCGGCGGCCGTGAGGGCAAGTCGAAGCTGTTGATCTTCCGTCCCTTCACGCCACAGGGGCAGGCAGGAAGCCAGGCGGCCGAGGCGCAGGTGCGTTAGCCGGCATGTTGAGAGCCTGGCACAGCCCATATTGCCGCTGACCGTGCCCCGCGGACACTCCTAACTTGTCCCGTGATTTTGCTTTCTTTGTAATCGCCGAACTACTCGCCAGTCCCGCACATCGGACTTCCCGAAGTGCGGGACTGCGTACTGATTAGGCTGCCGATTGCACGGCTCTCTTATATCCGGGCGCGAATACCTCGCGGGCAAATTGTGCGAATGTAATTTTGCCGGTGCGTCTTTGTTCGCCTTTGAATTGCTGTATTTTGGGGTACGCCTCCTCCATTTCAACCAGCAGCGCTGCCATCTCCGGCGACATTCCGCTTTGGCTCATTGCGGCCTTCAAGTTGTCGCCCGGGACGGTGACCACGCGGATTGGTTTCCCGATGGCCTGTCCGGCGATGCTAGCCCACTCGTCCAACGAAATCTCCTGCGGGCCCACGATATCGATCACGTGATGTCCGTCGATCGGCTTGAGCAGAAACTCGACGGCAACCTCGGCAATGTCCCGCGTTGCAATGAGCGGCGCTTTCACCGATCCCGGGAGCGAAGTGTAGATGCTGTCCTGGCCGATGATCGTCGGCAGCGAGAAAAACACGTTCTCCATGAACTCGTTTGGGCGCAGCGAGACAATGTTCTTCCCGGCAGCGCGGAATTTCTCTTCCGTGTCGTGGTGTCCAACAATCGGCCCGGTGCCGCTTGGCAGGAATGCCCCTGCGCTTGAGAGGTGAACCACATGCAGATCCGGATGCTTGCGGATGACGCTGGCTCCGGCCTCGGCCATGCGGCGGGCTTCGCCCAGCGGATCGCGCGAAGTCATCTCCGAAGGCGTCAGCCAGAATAGCGCGTCGGCGTTCCGCAGCGCCTGCTCAACAACTGCGGGATCGCCGTGCTCTCCAGCGACGACCTTTGCACCACGGCTGGCTAGATCTTTCACTTTCTCCGGATGTCGGGCGATCAGCGTGACATCGGCCTTGCGGT
The DNA here is from genome assembly GCA_963834135.1 of uncultured Acidobacteriaceae bacterium. Lineage (GTDB taxonomy): Bacteria > Acidobacteriota > Terriglobia > Terriglobales > Acidobacteriaceae > Bog-257. The sequence goes on from CAWIAN010000005.1 coordinate 794,407, forward strand.
CAAGAAGTATGTTGGCGAGTTTGTTGCCGATTTGGCCCGTAGGAGTGGTAACTACAATCTTCATGGGATTTTTCTCCTTGCAGGCCAAGATGTGCAGCGTTTGTCTCGCGATGCAGAAAGGCAGCTACTTGCCTGTCAGAAGATAGGGTCTGGATGAGTTACTTGAGTTGCGGGCGCGTGATTTTGCGCTGCGGTCGCCGGGGAGAGAGTATGTAAGGAAATGCGAGGGAACAAGAAAAGATCGATGTACGAAAGTAAAAGCCCCGGTCCGCGAGAAGCAGAATCAGTAGAAATCAACAACCCCATGTCTCGAGAACCGCGAGAGATGGGGCACCCGGCCGGGGGAAGAGTAAGTCAAAACACCCACACAAGCCAAAAGAGGGCTTGTATGGGGCACCCGGCTTGTATGGGGCACCACGGATTTACATGGGACGCCGGACTTTTACTTGATTCTGTCGGGTGCCCCGTTCAAGCGCAGCTTGAGCGGGCGTCAGAAAATCTTTTCCTTCTGTAGATCGTCCACTACCACCTGCACGACCCCGTCGATAGCTTTATCGATCTTCTTCGGGTTGGGGTTGAAGGTTTCGCTTAGGCCAGTCCAGATGAACTCTCCCTCGGGGGTTGAAGTTCCGTAAAGGCTGGTTTCGACGCGCACGTTCTTTTCCTGCACCAGGTAGCCCGGCGTGTAGACCACCGGGTAGACATGGCCGTAGTAGCCGTAAAACGAGTTGTAGTAGGGGTAGGGAACTGCGTAGGCCTGGCCGGGAATGTAGGTGGTATCGTTCTTCACGCTGACCAGCCGCGTGACCAGCACGGCGTCGATCTGGTGCTCCTTGATCTGCGCCTTGAGGTAGTCGGGGTCCAGCTTCGCCGATTTGGGGCGCAGCAGAATGTTGTACCCCGGCACGGCGTGGATGCCGAGAGCCTTCAGCCGGTTCGACATGGCTTCTTCAAAGTCGGTACGGATGGCCGGGTCGTTGCTCATGCCGATGACCAGGACCTTCTGGAAGTGCTGCCCGTTGTAGGTAGGACTTTTCACGCTGGCCAGCAGCTTGGTGCTCTTCGAATTGCCAACCGCCGACAAAGACAGCAGGACCGCCATTACCATCGCGAAGGGTTTCACGGGCTCTCCCGGAAGAAAATTTGTGGAGTGACAGGAGGATTGTACAGGGAAGGAAAAGTCAAAACCCCCACGTCCCGAAATTCGCGAGACATGGGGCACCCGGTGATTGCTAATTGCTAACGGCTAGCTGCGGTTCCTTCGCGGTGTAGTGCGAGTCGACGTAATCGTTGAGGATCTTGATGAACTCGGCGACGATATGATCGCCTTTGAGCGTGAGCATCAGGCGTCCGTCGACGTAGACCGGCGCTTTCGGCTCCTCGAAGGTTCCCGGCAGCGAGATGCCGATGTTCGAGTGCTTCGATTCGCCTGGGCCATTGACCACGCAGCCCATCACCGCAACCTTCATCTCTTCGACGCCCGAGTAGCGCGTCTTCCAGACCGGCATTTGCTCGCGCAGGTAGGCCTGGATCTGCTCAGCCATCTCCTGAAAGAAGGTGCTGGTGGTGCGGCCGCAGCCGGGGCAGGCCGTAACCTGCGGGGTGAAGCTGCGAATGCCCATCGATTGCAGAATCTGCTGCGCGACGACGACCTCTTCGGTGCGCTCGCCGTTGGGCGCGGGCGTAAGCGAAACGCGGATAGTGTCGCCGATGCCTTCCTGCAGCACGACTGCCAGTGCCGCGGCGCTGCCGACGATGCCCTTCGATCCCATGCCGGCTTCAGTGAGCCCGAGATGCAGCGGATACTCGCAGCGGCTTGCCAGCTCGCGGTAGACATCGATCAGATCCTGCACGCCGCTAACTTTCGCGCTGAGGATGATCTGCTCTTTGCGCATGCCGTAGCTGACGGCCAGTTCGGCCGAGCGTAGCGCGCTCTGCACCATGGCTTCCATCATCACATCGCGCGCGTCCTTCGGTTCGGCCAGCTTGGAGTTCTCGTCCATCAGCCGGGTGAGCAGCTGCTGATCGAGCGAGCCCCAGTTGACGCCGATGCGCACCGGCTTGTCGTTCTCGATGGCAACTTCAATCATGGTGCGGAAGTTGTCGTCGTCCTTCTTGCCGATGGAGACGTTGCCGGGATTGATGCGGTACTTGGCCAGCGCGGTCGCGCAGGCGGGATACTTCTTGAGCAGGATGTGTCCGTTGTAATGGAAGTCGCCGATGATAGGCACGGGCACGCCCAGCCTGGCGAGGCCGTCAACGATGTGCGGCACGGCTTTTGCAGCGGCATCGTTGTTGACCGTCACGCGGACGAGCTCGGAACCGGCGCGGGCCAGCGCCATGCACTGGCGGATGGTGCCGTCGATGTCGGCGGTGTCGGTATTGGTCATCGACTGCACCACAATTGGTGCATCACTGCCGACGCGAACTCCGCCGATGGTGGCGGTATAGGACTTCCTGCGATGAATTTGAGCCATACAGAGGTCTGGAGAAAGTTTATCACGGTGGGGAGGAATGGCTGCTTCCGGAGTCCAGAGTCGCGGCTCGTCTTGGTGACCCCCCATACAAGGCAAAATCGGGCTTTTATGGGGCACCCGTGGGGTCTTTCCCGTTCGGTCTCAGGACAAAGAAAAGGAACCTGGTACCCCGGATTTCCGGAAACCTTAGTGGATACGTGACATCTGACTAAGTGTCGCGTCGATATAGCGATGGACTTGGGGTCCAAACGGCGGGACAATATAGGCAATGGCCGACAACAACTTGTCCCAAACGGGGTTCATAATTGGGATGAGCCAATGGGGATTGGTTTGTCTCCCTGTCGGCAGGGGCTGAAGAAGGTGTACACCATGCGTTCCGCAATTCGAATTTTAGGCATTGGCGCACTTGCGCTGACGTTGGCGCCGCTGGGTATCGCCCAGAGCCAGGGCTCATCGACTCAGGGATCGAGCACGCCCAGCGCGTCGGGCCAGGACTCCGGTCAGACATCAACCTCGCAGGGCTCTACCCAGAGCTCAGGTTCTGACGGCCAGTACCTGCCCGACAAGCCCGAGAAGAATGCTCCGCCCAAAGACGTGATGGACAACATCGACGCCATAGGCAACCGCAATGTCGGTTGCAACAAGGGCATGGGCAACTGGTACTCGCTGGACAAGCAAGTCGCGATGGGCCGCTCCTACTCACAGCAGGTGGAGCACGGCGCCAAGATGGTCAACGATCCGGTAGTCACCGAGTATGTGAACCGCATCGGGCAGAACCTGGTGCGTAATTCCGACGCCAAGGTTCCCTTCACCATCAAGGTTATCGACACTGACGAGGTCAATGCATTCGCGCTACCGGGCGGGTTTTTCTATGTGAACTCCGGCCTGATTCTGGCGGCCGATAACGAAGCCGAACTCGCCGGCGTCATGGCGCACGAAATTGGACACGTTGCCGCCTGCCACGTTGCTCGCGAGCAGACGCGCAGCAACATCGTGAACCTGGCCAGCATTCCGCTGATCTTCGTACCCGGCGGCTGGGGCGTTTATGAAGCCACTCAGGCAGCCATGGGTATCGGCGTGCCGTTGACCTTCATGAAGTTCTCGCGCACCTTCGAGTCGGAGGCCGACTTCCTGGGTATGGAATACATGTACAAGGCGGGCTATGATCCGCAGTCGTTCATCTCGTTCTTCGAGAAGATCGAAGCGCAGGAGAAGAAGAAGCCCGGCACGCTGGCCAAGGCTTTTGCCTCGCATCCCATGACGCCTGATCGCGTGGCGGCGGCGCAGAAGGAAATGGCAACCGTGCTTCCGGCGCGTCCGGAGTACATCGTCGACACCTCGGAGTTCGAGAACGTGAAAGCCCGGCTGGCCTCGATCGAGAACCGTCACAAGGTGACCAACGATCAGCAGAACAAGGATCGTCCGACGCTGCGGCGCGCGACCGCCGACAATCCCGCGAATGGAAGCGGTAGCGGTAATGGCACCAGCAGCGGATCCAGCAGCGGTTCGGGCGATGATGATCGTCCAACGCTCAAGCGCAGCGACGGTTCGCAGTCCTACCAGTAAACAGCGATACCGAATTGATTCGCAGGCTCCCGTCCTCGGGAGCCCTTTTTTTAGAATGTCATCCTGAGCGGAGGTGCGCGTTCTTGCGCACCGGAGTCGAAGGACCGCTACCTTTCTCGCGTTCCCCTTTAGACCGAAGGTCGCACGCCGCAAGCAGAAATTCAAGCCGTACGACTCTTGGGGACGAACTGCTACTTTCGCGGTAAACGGCGACATTTTTCTGGTATTGGCCGCACCAGAGGAATAGACTTGCGCCCAAAATTCGCCGGCAAGTCTAGCGCCGGTTAGCAGCGACGAGGGGCGAATATGGTTCGTCGATTTGGGCGTTCGTCGATTGCAAGCTCTCTTCTGATCTCCTGCGTGTTTCTTCTACCCGCAGCGGTCAAAACCTACGGCGCAACTGCAAAAGAGCAGTTGGCGCACTTCAGCGACAAAGATTTCCAACAGGTGCAGAGCCTCGCCCGGCGCGGAGACGCCGGGGCCGCAGCTCTGCTGGGGGTGGCGTATGAGGACGGCATCCGCGTTCAGCAGGACTTGAGCCAGGCGATTAAGTGGTATCGCCAAGCTGCTGTGCAAGGAGACGTTAAAGTACAGCATCATCTTGCCATCATGTATGAGCAGGGCAAAGGCGTGATGCCGGACTTGTCGGAGGCGGCGCGCTGGTACCAGAAGGCCGCGTCGCTGGGATACGCGCCTTCGCAGTGCAACCTGGGAAATCTCTACCAGAACGGGCGCGGCGTTCCGCGAGACCCGGCGCAGGCCGCGAAGTGGTATGAGATCGCCGCGCGGCAGGGCGATGCGCAAGCAGAGAGCAATATCGGCTACATGTACAACCACGGCGAAGGCGTGGTGCACGACGATCAGCAGGCGGTGTATTGGTACCGCAAGGCGGCGGAGCAGGGCTTTGCCATCGCTGAGCGTAACCTGGGCGTGATGTACGTCCTGGGCCAGGGTGTCGAGGCCGATGAGACCGAAGCGATGCGCTGGTTCTCCAAGGCGGCCGCGCAGGGCGCGAATGTCGCGCTGATCAACGAGGCGCTGCTGTATATGAAGGGGACGCAGATCCAGCACGATTACGCCACCGCGCAGAAGTTGTTATCGCAGGCGGTGGCGTTGGGCGTCGAGGACGCGAAGCCGCTATTGAACCGATGCGAGGCGGCGTTGGCGAGTGGCGGAACGGCGCAAACGGCGAGCGCGGCGCAAGGGCATTAGCATGTAGCCCACGTCTCGAAAAGCGCGAGACATGGGGCACCCACGGCGTTGTCGATTCATGGTGTCCTGTCGAGCGAAGTCGAGGGACCGCTGTCATCCGGAAGAGTGCTTCGCGCTGTAGGGGGCCTTCGACTCCGCGTCCGCCGGCCGCAAAGTCGGCGGCGGGAAAAACTAAGGCGCGGACGCTCCGCTCAGGATGACGCCCAAGAGGACGGCGGTAGCTCGCTTAGATGACAACATTGGGAGCAAGAACTAAAAAGGGGCGCATGTCGCGCCCCTTACTGTTTTACGTTTCAGATTGTTCTTACGGCAGCCGCTGAGCCAGGCCCGGCAGCGCCTTCATCAGGTCGTTGTAGATCACCACCGCCGCGAAGAGCAGCAGGAATACGAATGCGGTCTGGTAGATGCGTTCCTTGATGTGGATGCTGATATCGCGCCGCATCACCGATTCGATGATGAGCAGCAGAATGATTCCGCCATCGAGGATGGGGATCGGCAGCAGGTTGAGAATGCCAAGGTTCAGACTGATCATCGCCATCAATCCGAGCAGCGGAGTCCAGCCGGGCTGACGAGCCGCATCACCGGAGGCGCGGGCAATGCTGATCGGCCCTTCCATCTGCTTGATGGAGACCTTGTGCGCGACCATCTTCTGCACCAGCTCGACGATCAGCATCGAGTATCGCTTGTTCTCCTGTAGCGAAACCTTGAGCGCCTTGCTGAACGGCAGCTTCTCCACCTTCATCGGCCCGGCAATTCCAAAGCCCAGGCGATAGCCGGCTTGACCATTTTCATCCACTTTCATCGGCGACATGGTGTAATGCAGCTCGTTACCGTTGCGATTAACGGTCACGTCCACCGGCTTCTCGCCGTTCTCCTGCAAAAAGTGGATGATGGCGAACACCGATCGCATCGGAACACCGTTGATAGCGACGATATGATCGTTGAGCTGAATGCCGGCTTTTTGAGCGGGCATGTTCGACATCAGCTCGGTGACGGTGACGTTCTGTTCCGGCTGCCAGCCGACGCTGCCGTAATCGTCGGTGCCCTCAACGTCAGGCTTCACCTGCTTGTCCAGGAAGGTGCTGCCACGTTCGACGGTGATGTTGACCGGTTGCTTGCCGCTGATCATTACCTTCAGCAGCACGTCTTCCCATGTGGGGTTCTGACTACCGTCGATGCGGACGATCCGGTCGCCTTGCTCGATGCCTGCTTTTGCAGCAGGTGAGTTGTCAAGCACCCAGCCGATCACCGCCGACTCGTCGAAGAATTCTGGCCGCTCATAATGCACCATGAAAACAGCGGTAAGCAGACCGATGGCCAGCAGGATATTCATCATCGGCCCGGCTAGCGCAATCACAAAGCGCTGCCAGCGCGGGTGGGACATGAACTCGTCCGGCGCTCCGCTGCGCGATTCCAGCGGATTCTCGCCTGCCATTTTGACGTAGCCGCCCAGGGGTAGAGCGCTGATGCGATAGTCGGTTACGCCGCGCTTAAAGCCGATCAGGCGCTTACCGAATCCGATAGAGAAGACGTCCACCCGGACGCCAAACCATTTGGCGGCAGCGTAGTGACCGAACTCGTGTACCAGGATCATTACTCCCAGCACACCGGCCATGGAAACTACCGCAATGAGAAACGATTCCATATACCTCTTTACGTAACAAACCCCAACTAGGATCGAGCTGGCGCGACTTTTCCGCTCCGGCTTGCCGACAGGACCTGGTCATGCGCCCGCCGGCGGGCATCTGCGTCCGCTAGTAGCACTTGGTCTATAGATTCTGGAACGTGGGCCGACGTTTCATCAACTACTATCTTTATTGTAGCCGGAATGTCCAGGAATCCTATACGACCTTCGAGGAACGCCGCCACGGCCACCTCGTCCGCAGCGTTGAGAGCGATCGTCTTTGCCCCTCCCGCTTCGACTGCCTCGTATGCCAAACGTAAGCAGGGAAATTTATCAAAGTCCGGAGGCGTGAAGTCCAGTCGCCGCAGCTCCTGCACGGGAAAGCGCAGATCGGACTGAATGCGTTCCGGATATGTCAAAGCGTAGAGAATGGGCAAACGCATATCGGTTACAGAGAGTTGTGCAAGCAGGCTGCCATCCACAAACTCAACCATCGAATGGATCGTGCTTTGGGGGTGGACCAGCACACTGATGTGATCAGCCGGCATATCGAAGAGACGACAAGCTTCGATCACTTCGAAGCCTTTGTTCATCAGCGTCGCCGAATCTATGGTTATACGTTTTCCCATCTTCCAAGTGGGATGATTGAGCGCCTGCTCCACCGTAATTTCAGAGAACGCCGATCGCGGCGTGTTCAGGAACGGGCCGCCAGAGGCCGTTAGCCAGACGCGTTGAACTTCGTCGCGCCGTCCGCCTCTCATGCACTGGTGAATAGCGTTGTGCTCGCTGTCGATGGGCAGCAAGGGTTTACCCTGGCGTCGCGCCTCGGCGGTGATGAGATCGCCGGCGGCAACCAGGCATTCTTTATTTGCGAGGCCGAGCGTCTTACCGGCTTTGACGGCTTCGTAGGTGGCTTCCAGGCCGGCGACGCCGACGATGGCGCTCACCACGAACTCGGCGTCGGGATGAGTGGAGACCTTTACAGTTCCCGAGGAGCCGTGCAGGACTTCGATGTCGCCGCTGAGGCCAGCTTGCTTGAGCTTGTCAAAAAGCTGTTCGGCGGCTTCGGCAGTCGCCATGGACAGGAGCTCCGGACGCCAGCGTCGCGCCTGCTCAAAGGCCAGGTCGACGTTGTTGCCCGCCGCCATCGAGACGACGGAGAAGCGGTCGGGAAAACTCTCAACGATGCTGAGTGTGCTCTTGCCGATGGAACCGGTGGAACCGAGTATGGCGATGCGTTTCATCAAATAATAAGTATCCCATGAAGCGCCAGTTTTCTGCGGGGCATTGAAACGGGAGTTGAAACGGCACGACTTGTCGCGCCGCTGTTTGCTTCTGAAAGGGTCAGCGTCACCGTGCCTCTGAAAAACTCGGTGTCGATTGGCTTTGAAGGCACGGCTTAAGCCGCGCCGACCCAAGCCGTTACCCAGGATCGAGCGAGGCAGCCTTCAGGCCGAGCCCGCGCCTCGCGCCGTTTCTCGCATCGCGCACCCGAAAGTGAAATTCACACTCCAGTAACCCTTCATTCATCATTCCGCGCATGTCCGCGTAGTAACTTCACCGCGAGACGCTCCTCAGGGGTCGAGACTCAAAGCCCTCATAGCAGGATATAAGGACACGCATGGCGACTGCATCTTCGTACACTCCCGCACCAGTACCGGAATCTGCATCTGCCGCTGTTCACGAGAAACTCTCCAGGGGGCCAGGCAAGATCGGAACGGCGATCTTTGTAGGCGTCCTGGCGATCGGCTTTGTTTACGCCGCATACCACCTGATTTCCGATCTATCAGTCGTCCATTCATCTTCCATCTTCCCTTTCGTCTTGCTGGGACTCGCGCTGCTGGTGGCGCTGGGCTTCGAGTTTGTGAATGGCTTTCACGATACGGCCAACGCGGTGGCGACGGTCATCTATACCCATTCGCTTGATCCGCACATTGCCGTGGCCTGGTCGGGCATGTGGAACTTCGTGGGCGTTGTGCTCTCGACCGGAGCGGTGGCCTTCGGCATCATCTCGCTGCTGCCGGTTGAGTTGATCCTGCAGGTGGGCAGCGGCGCCGGTTTCGCCATGGTGTTCGCGCTGTTGACCGCTGCGATCATCTGGAACCTGGGCACATGGTACTTCGGCATCCCGAATTCCAGCTCGCATACGCTGATCGGATCGATCATCGGCGTCGGTATCGCGAATCAACTGATGCAGGCCCGTACGGCGACCAGCGGCGTGGACTGGGGACAGGCGATGAACGTTGGCAAGTCGCTACTGTTCTCGCCGATCATTGGCTTCGCGCTCGCGGCTTCGCTGCTGAGCCTGTCCAAAGTTTTCATCAAGGACAAGCGTCTTTACACCGCGCCGGAAGGCGACGCTCCGCCGCCGTTCTGGATTCGCTGCCTGCTGATCCTCACCTGCACCGGCGTCAGTTTCGCGCACGGCTCCAACGACGGGCAGAAGGGCATGGGCCTGATCATGCTGATCCTGATCGGCACGGTTCCCACCGCCTACGCGCTGAACCATGCCATCACGCCGGCGCAGTCCGCCGACTTCATCGCCATCTCGCAACAGGCAGAGAACGTGCTGGACAAGTACATCACGCCAGGAGCGGTGGTTGGCGATCCGCGCGAAGAGGTAACGAACTATGTGCGCACCAAGCAATTCACTGACAATACGGTGCTGGGACTGCGCAGCCTGATCAACGGAATCAGCACCGAAGTCGCGAACTATCACGAGCTGCGCTACATTCCGCAGGACCAGGTGCGCAACTTCCGCAACGATATGTACCTGGTGAGCGAAGCGCTGCGCATCATGCAGAAGTCGAAGGTCAAAGAGATCTCGGCGACAGACGAAGCCGTCTTGGCGAACTACAAGAAACACATCGACTATGCGACCAAGTTCATCCCGACTTGGGTGAAAGTCGCTGTAGCCCTGGCTCTGGGTCTGGGCACGATGATCGGCTGGAAGCGTATCGTGATCACCGTCGGCGAGAAGATCGGCAAAGACCACCTGACCTACGGACAGGGCGCGGCTGCCGAGATAACAGCCATGCTGACCATCGGCGCAGCCGATATGTACGGCTTGCCGGTGAGTACGACGCATGTGTTGTCGTCGGGCGTTGCCGGAACGATGGCGGCGAATGGCACTGGCTTGCAGTGGGCAACCGTCCGAAACCTGATTATGGCCTGGGTGCTGACGTTGCCCGTAGCTATCGTGCTGGCGGCGACCTTGTTCTGGGCGTTTGTGAAGATATCGTAGGAGAGGTCGGAAGCCGGGTGCCCCACTCATTCGCGGTTTTCGAATGAGTGGGTGATGCGGACCTACAACTTGTTCAACCCATCCAGGGCTGCCACTTTGTAGGCCTCTGCCAATGTGGGATAGTTAAAGACCGTATCGCGGAAGTATTCAATGGTGCCGCCCATGGTCAGCACGGCCTGGCCGATGTGGACGATCTCGGCGGCGCGCTCGCCGATAATGTGTACCCCGAGCAGCTTCAGCGTGCCGGGATCGAAGAGCAATTTCAAAAAGCCCTGATCGTCGCCCAGCATCTGTCCCTTGGCGAGCTCGGCGTAGCGCGAAATTCCAACTTCGTAAGGAACTTTCTCGGCGGTAAGTTGCTCTTCCGTCGCTCCCACCATGGAAATCTCCGGAATGGTGTAGACGCCATAAGGAATAAGGTTGGGAGGAATGTTGCCCCGCACGCCGAAGATGTGGCAGCTGGCCAGTCGGCCCTGCTCCATCGAGGTGCTGGCCAGGGCAGGGAAGCCGATGACATCGCCGGCGGCATAGACGTGAGGAACCGAGGTCCGGAAGTTCTCGTCGACCACGATCTTCCCGCGTCCGTCCGGCACCAGGCCGATGGCCTCGAGATTCAGCAGATCGCTGTTGGCCTGCCGGCCGACGGTGTACAGCAGCGCGGAGCCGTGTACGGTCTTGCCGCTTTCGAGCTTGGCAAAGACGCGGTCGCGATCGTCATCGAAGCCCACCTGCACAACTTTTTCGCCGAGGCGGAACACCGTGCCCAACTGCCTCAACTGGAAGCACAGGCTCTCGACAACTTCGCGATCCACGAAATCGAGTAGGGTGGGCCGCTGGTCCAGCAACGTGACCTTCACCCCGAGCGCGGCAAACATCGACGCATACTCCAGGCCAATGATGCCCGCACCCACCACAATGAGTTCCCGGGGCAGGTCCTCGAGTTCATGAACCTGGTCGGAGTCGAAGATACGCTTGCCGTCGATGGGAATGTCGTCATTATGCGCCGGACGCGTACCGCAGGCGATCACGAAATTGTCGGCACGCAGCAGGGTGTAGCCTTCGTCGTTCGTGACCTCCATCGTATGCGGATCGAGGAAGCGGGCATTGCCTTCGTAAACCGTGACACGATTGCGGCGAAGCTGCGACTTGATGACCTCGATCTCGCGCGCCATAACTGAGTCGGAACGAAACACCAGGTCGGCCATCGAAATCGCTTCTTTCAGCGCATAGCCGCGGCCATAGAAGGTGCGCTGCCGTAATCCGCTGAGATAGAGGATGGCTTCGCGAAAGGTTTTGCTGGGAATGGTTCCAGTGTGCACACAGACGCCGCCGATGGTGCGCTTTCGCTCAACGACCGCAACCTTCTTGCGCAGCTTGGCCGCGCAGATAGCGGCCTTCTGGCCGGCAGGACCACTGCCAATCACGACCAGGTCGTAAACATTATTGTTGTTGCTTGTGGCCTGCGCAGGCAAAGAGGCGCCTCCCAGCGAAATCCGAATCAACAGCGAGCCTACCACCTCGCAGAAGAGATGGCAGAGCCCACGTGCGGTGAATTCACCTACATTTCACAAATTGGTTAAAGCGAGCGTCGGCGTTAGTCCATCTCCCGCATCTGGCTGGGGACGCTCTTCGGCCCGGACGTTTGCGACGTGCTGTGCTGATTCAGCCACTCGGTTTCGTTGAGCAGCGTGATCGGCGGCATGTGCTGCTTGCGTAGCCCGTCATTGATTGCGGGTAACTGCGCAGCCTCGAGTTTGTCGAAGTCATCGATGACATCCTGCAACTCGTGGTTCAACGCATCTGCGCGCGCCACCTGGTAGTCGGTCGGACGGCCTTCGTACTGGTTGATATCGCCGTAAAGCTCGCCCACGTGCTCGCGGATGCGCTCCTCGCCGGTGATCATGCCGCCTTCCTTGGTGGCCACAATCTTCGAGCGTAGCTCGTCGGACTTCGTGGAGAGTGACTGCAATTGCGCGCGCAGGGAATTGCTCTCCGGCAACTTGGCGGCGTCGGCCCCTGCCATATCGCGAACGTTCTGAATGTTGGCCACCGCGAAGCTCATGTGGTTGAGTGTGGCGACCAACTTCAGAGCCAGATCGTATTGCATCTTGCGATCGGCCACAGTGTATTTCGCCCGCGGATCAAGCACCACGTTCAGTTGTCCGGTGTAGGTGTCGTTGCCCTTGATCAGCTTGACGGTGTAGGTGCCGGGCATTACCCGCGGACCCTGCGCCGCCTGGAAGAGCGCACTGGCTCCAGGAGGAAGAATGGGAGGCGGCAGATGCATCGACCACGAGATGCGGTTCAGGCCGCGATGCTTGCTGCGCGGCGAGTATTCCAGCAGCTCGGTATTGCCGTCGAAAATCTGTATCTTCAGATCGCCGAAGATGTGCCGCTGGCGCTGGTAGTAGGTGATCATCGCATCGCTGGGGCGCTCAGGGCCTACGAATGCCTCATCGCCCTGCGGCCAGCCGCCGTTGGAATTGAAGTACTGGATCGCTTTGCCGTCGAGAACGACGGCGTTCTTCGCCATGAAGTCCGGCGTGAGCGAGCGCAGGGGAGTAATGTTGTCGATGATCCAGATACCGCGGCCGTGCGTCGCCACCACCAGGTCGGAGGTCTGCGGCTGCACTACGATGTCGTCCACCGCAACGGCAGGGAAGTTGCTGCCCTTGTATTGCGCCCAGTGCCCACCGTCGTCGACCGAGATCCACAAACCGAACTCCGTGCCGACGTAAAGCACCGATGGATCGACAGAATCCTCGGTGATCACGTGCGCGAAGCCTTTCACACCGCTCTCGGCGAGATTGAGCGAGGTCCAAGTTTTACCGTAATCCGTCGTCTTGTACGCGTAGGGCGTCATGTCGCCGTAAGTGTGACGGTCAAAGGTGGCGTAGGCATTTGCTTCATTGAAGCGCGACGCTGCGATGGTCGAGACCCACGAATTTGGAGCTAGTCCCTGGATGTTCGTAACAACGTTGGTCCAGGATTTAGCCCCGTCGCGGGTGACTTGCACGTTGCCATCGTCGGTGCCTACCCAGATAATCTGCCCGTTCTTGGGCGACTCCGAGATGGAATAGATCGAGGTGTGCATCTCGGCAGCGGAGTTATCAACGGTGACGCCGCCTGATTCTTCCTGCTTCTGTTTCTCCGGATCGTTGGTGGTCAGATCAGGAGAGATGCGGTCCCAGGACTGGCCATGATCGCGTGAGCGGAAGAGAAACTGTGCGCCGAGGTAGATGGTGCCTTTTTCGTTGGGACTGAGCGCGATCGGCGCGTTCCAGTTGAAGCGAAGCTTCTTCTCGTTGTAGTTAGGAAACGGCTTGATGGAACGCACTTCCAGCGTGTGGCGATTGACGCGCCCGATCTCTCCACCCTGCGACTCGGCATAGATGTAGTCTGGGTCGGCCGGATCTTCGAAGGCCCAGAAACCATCGCCACCAAACACGTTCTCCCACTGTGCGTTGGAGATACCGCCCGGATAAGACGAGTCCCCGATCCAGACGCTGTTGTCCTGCAAGCCGCCGTACACGTGGTACGGGTCGGCGTTGTCGGTGCTGACGTGGTAGAACTGCGAAATCGGTAGATTGAGCTGGTGCTTCCAGCGCGTGCCGCCGTCCTCGCTTTTCCATAAGCCGCCATCGTCCCCGGCAAAGACCACGTTGGGATTGGTGGGATCGATCCAAACATCGTGAAAATCGCCGTGTGCATTGGCGACAAAGCTAAAGCTCTTGCCACCATTCACGCTGAGCAACAGGCCGAGATCTGGCTTGAAGACCTTGTTCTCATCCTTCGGATCGACGATCAGGTTGGCGAAGTAGAACGGGCGCCACACCATGAACTGGCTGGCATCGAGCCGCGTCCAGGACTGTCCACCATCGTCGGAGCGGAAGAGGGCGCTATTCGCGGACTCGATCATCGCGTAAACGATGTTCGGCTTTGCCGGTGCAACCGCCAGCGCGATTCTTCCCCAAGGCTTTGCCGGTAATCCTTTGCTGTTGGCGTCGGTCAAGTTCGGTCCAGTGCTCACCGCCATCGGTCGATTTGTAGACGCCGCTGCCCGGACCACCGGAGCGGAAGGTCCATCCCTGGCGGCGAACATCCCAAGTCGACGCGAAGATCGTGTTCGGCTCCTGCCGGCTCGCGCTAAGACCACCGCATCCGGTCGATGGATTCGGGCCGCCAAGAACTTTTCGCCATGTTTTGCCGCCATCGGAGGTCTTATAAACGCCGCCCTGGTCGCTGTCATTCCACAGATGCCCGACCGCACAGGCCACAACATTGTCGCCGTTTTTCGGATCGACCAGGATCTTGGAAATATGCTCGGTGCCGCCGAGACCGACATTGGTCCAGTTGTCGCCACCGTCGGTTGACTTATAAATTCCGTCGCCAACCGAGACGCTGTTCCTCACCCAAGCTTCGCCGGTTCCAACCCACACGATCTTCGGATTCGACGGATCAATGGTGATGGCGCCGATCGACTGCACCGGCTGGCGATCGAAGACCGAGGTGAACGTAGTGCCGCCGTTGACGGACTTCCATACGCCTCCGCTGGCAGCTCCGACAAACAGCGTCATCCGGCCGTTGATGGTGATGGCATCGACGGCTGCGACGCGGCCGCTCATGGTGGCTGATCCGATGTTGCGCGCCGATAGTCCGGATATGGTCGCACTGTCGAATTTCACCGGTGTCTGCGCCGCCAGCGGGAGCGCGGCTCCCAGAATTCCGGCGAAGAACCATTTCGATAGGGAACAAACCTTTATGGCAGAAACGTTCATTGCGAAGTCCTTACTGGCTTGTCTACTTGCCTAACAACGAACTCTGAGCTGTCGAGCTCGATCACCCCTATTTCTTGAGAGAGGCAGGAACCGCGAAATCGCTTGCCGGGATGGGCACATTGACCTCGACCTTGTCGACCGTAACGGTCAATCCGCCGTCCGGATTGTTTTTGGAACCCGCGGTGATGGAGTAGGGGAACATCACGCCGGCCACCGGCTTGTAGGAGCCGAGATCGGTGAAAGTTTCCTTCACGGAGCCGCGAATAAATTCCTGGGTTTCTTTGCGGATTTCAAGGAAAGTATCGGGATCGAGATAGTAGTAAACGACGTCCCCATTCTTCAACGTGACCTTGAGCCGCAGCGCGTCGTCGCCATCGACCGTGTCATGGCCGAGGAATTCCACGGCGTTACCCTTGGCCTTGTAGTCGACGAGCGGGCCTTCCAGATCTGATTCCAGTTGCAGGTCGCGTATATCGTCCTCGCCGAGGAACTCGGGATCCTTACGGCCCCCGAACGGCGAGATCTGCCAGCCGCTGGTTCCGTCGTAGGCCTGCACGGCGGTCATGCCTGCGATAGAAAAGGTCTCGCGCACCAGGTTGGGCCGCATGTTCTCCGTAGTGACGATGATGGGAGTGCCGCCCGAGACCGAATTGCCCGTGATCCGGAGCGTCTTGATGGCCTTTATTTTTTCCAGACCGCCCTTGGCTTGAATGTTCTTACTCACCAGCTCGTCGGCCGTCTGCGAAAAGCCGCAGACACCGAAACAACAAAGAGCCACGAAGAGGACCAGCCAACGTTTCATGCGGCAACCTCGAAAATTCCAACTTAAGTGTGGGAAACCGTGAATTGTACATCAACTAGGACCGTCGTATTAGGGGCGACGGGGGTCGATTGAGACCGGAGGCGGCAAATTCGCCGTGAGCGTCGGACGGCTCGTTCAATGCGCCGCGGAAGGCTGCAGGCTCGTCGACGCCATGAATCCATTGGGCGGCCAGATTGGTCCGGCCTCCAAGGTTGCTAAAAGATCGCTCACCTTTGTCGGGTGGCTGCGTCCATATTCCTGACGGACCTCCCCAGTAACATCGGACCACGGCCGGTTGTTCTGTGTCGTTATACGACTTGGCCACGCCGATTCATAAAAATGTGCGGCCGCGTGTCATGGAGCGCTTGCGTTCCAGGAGATGGCGGAGGTGTCGCTAAACGCAATCTTTATTGATTTGGGAGGAGCTACACAAACATGAATGCTTGGATTAAGCGCGGCTGGAACAAATGCCGCAAGCAGCCCGTCGTGGCTGTCCTGACACTTGCTCTGGCCGCTTCACTGATGGTTTACACCGTGCACGGCCCGGTGAAGGCGGGCGTTTCCTCGAACAGCGCCCCGCTCGATAACAGTCAAGTCGGTGCATTGCTCTCGCTCGATCAGGCGATGGAAGCGGTGGCAGCGCGCGTTACGCCGGCCATCGTCAACGTTGCGGTAACCTCGCATCCGAAATCCCAGCCCGCATCCTCGGAGGGAATCCCCGATGATCTGCAGCGCTTCTTCGGTGGGCAGGGCATGCCGCAACAGCAGCCACAAATTGAGCGTGGTATCGGCAGCGGCGTAATCATCTCTCCCGATGGCTATATCGTCACCAACAATCACGTGGTCGACGGCGCGACCGAAATCAAGGTCACACTCAGCGACCGCCGCATTATGACGGCCAAGCTGGTAGGCACAGACCCGCTGACCGATCTAGCTGTGATCAAGATCGACGGCACGAATCTGCCGAACATTCCGATCGGCGACTCCTCCAGTTTGAAGCCGGGACAGACGGTGCTGGCTTTCGGCAATCCCTTTGGATTCCGCTTCACCGTTACTCGCGGGATCGTGAGTGCTTTGAATCGTCCGAACCCGACCGCCGATCCCCGAAAGCCGGGTCAGTTTATTCAGACCGATGCGGCGATCAACCCGGGCAATTCAGGCGGCCCGCTGGTGAACGCTCGCGGAGAAGTTGTGGGCATCAACACGTTTCTGTTCTCGCCCTCGGGCTCATTCTCTGGGATGGGATTCGCCATTCCCACGCAGATCGTGAATCCGGTGGTCCAGTCGTTGGTTCGTAACGGCAAGGTCGATCACGCGCGCATGGGCGTTGGTATTACCGACGTCACTCCGGAGAACGCGAAGTTCTTCGACGTGCATGACAGCGATGGCGCCGTTATCACTCAGGTTGAAGCTGGCTCGGCCGGCGCCCAGGCTGGGCTGAAAGTCGGCGACGTAGTGACGGAGCTGAACGGCAAGAAGGTCACCGATGCCGGTCAGTTGCAGATGGAGATCGGTGAGATGACGCCGGGAACGAAGGTCGATCTCGCGGTTATGCGCGATGGGAAGACGATCTCGGTGCCGGTTACTCTGGAGAGCATGGACGCCGGCGACCGCGATACGAAGGTTGCGGAGAACTCCGGCGACAAGCCGCGCTGGGGAATTGGAATCGCCGACATGACGCCTGAGGTTCGCGAGCAGCTGAACGCTCCGGACACTCTGCATGGTGCCGTGATTGAGCGCGTGCAGCCGGGAAGCCCGGCAGACGATGCCAGCTTGCAGCCCGGACAGGTAATCGTGGGCGTCAATCGCCACGAGGTAAAGGACGCTGCCGATGTGCAGAAGGCGCTGACCAGCATTCCGAAAGGTCAGGATGCGTTGGTGCTGATCTGGACGAACGGTGGCAACACCTTTCGCGTTCTCCATTCTTTTAACGGGGCCTAAACCCTAAGTAAGCCGCCGCGGCGTCTCCGATCGCATTGCAATGCGAATTGGGGACGGCGCGGCGTTTTTGTTTGGGGCTATCGGCTTTCAGCTATCGGCCAAACAATAAACTGTTTTCCAAACAGAAGCGGCTCCCTGCCGGGAGCCGCTGCCAGATACATGCTGCTGTCTCTAGAACACCAGCTTGCCCTGGAATTGGATGATGCGTCCCGAAGGCAACCCAGGTGCGAATGCACCGTAAGGACCGGTCGGAGGCGCCGTGGTGGTGAGAACCTTGCCAAACGTTCCACCCTGCGCGGGATCGCCATCGGCAAAGTTGTTATCCGGATTGGTGAAATTCGGATGGTTGAAGATGTTGTAGAAGTTAGCTCCGATGCCGAATGCTAATCTCTCCGTCAACTTGAAATTCTTGTTGATGGTGAAGTCGGAGTCGAAGAAGCCCGGTCCGCGGAAGCCGTTCCTCACCTGGTTGGGGAAGGCGGTGGTCGCAGTTGCGAACTGGTTGAAGGCCAGGCAGGTGCTCAGGCCGTTCACGCAGCTACCCTGCGCAGGTCCCAGCACTTGTGCCGGAAGGTTGAGGGGAGTGTAGTTGGGGATGGTGACGTTGCCGTCAATGACGGTCAACGGCAGTCCACTCCGGACGAAGAAGTTCTGCGATAGCGTCCATCCGCCCATTGCCCCGTTCATATACTTATTGCCGAACTTGAACGGAGTCTGCCAGACGTAGCTCGCGCTGAACGTGTTGCGAATGTCATAGTCGGCGCTGCCATAGTTGTAGCAACGCAGACAAGTGGGATTGATCTGATACTGAACGGTCGACGGGGTTGCGCTGAAGGTCGCGTTGCTGTTGTTGTACGGAGTAGACAGCACACCGTTATTCGACACTTCATCGATCGCGTGACTCCAGGTATAGCTGGCCTGCACCGTAAAGCCGTAGGTCACCCTCTGGCTGAAGGATGCGGTCAGACCGTTATAGTTCGAGACGCCGGCGCTGGAGTACTCCTGCACCGCGCCAAAGATCGGCGTTGGGACGGTGTTCGAGAATGGCGCATAGCCGGCGCCAAAAGCGTTGAGGCCCTCGTTGTACACGGGGATATCGACGCCATGGTTACCGACGTAGCCCAAACTCAACGAGCTCTTATCGCCGAGGGCCTGCTGTATGCCGAAGCTCCATTGCTGGTACGACGGCGTGTGGAAGGTGCCAGCCTGGGTACGGAGGACCGGCGTACGGAAAGCAGATCCCAACTGCGCTTGCAGACTGGCGAAGGACGCTCCATTGGAAAAGCCGTTTGCGATGGCCGCCGCTGAAGCTGCCGCCTGAGCCCCCGCTCCGTTGGCGGTGGTGTCAGCCCACGCTGCGTTGGGCAGACGCTCTTCCACCACTCCCGGCAGATTCAGCATGAACTGATCGCCGATGACCGCCGGCAGAGCGTCATAGAAAATACCGAAACCACCGCGGACAACGGTCCGGTCCGAGCCGCCGGGCGACCAGGCGAATCCCACGCGAGGCGACCAGTTGATCATGTCGGTCGAGCGGAAGATCTGGTGACGGTTGGCATCGACGATGGAGTTGTACGGAGTAGTCGGCGTGAGTTGGCCGGCAGCCAGCAAGCTGTCGAACGAGCTGCTCAGCAGCGCCGAACAGTCCGTCTGGCAAACCGGGTTGGAGTTGTGTTCGGCACGCAGCGCCAGCGTGAGTTTCAGGCTCTTGTTAACCCGCCACTCATCCTGTCCGTATAAGCCCATCCCCCAAAGCGCGACAGGCTGCGTCGCACGCGAAGGGAAGCGCTGACGGTACTGTACGGACGAACCGTTGAACAACTGCTCAGCGTCGCTGATTAACACCAGCGGATCGTTCAGTACGCTGAATTGGTAATCAGTGATGTCGTACCGGCGGTAGTTAACGCCGACCTTCAGGCTGTGGGCCCCCTTGGTGAGCGAGAAGTCATCGATAATCTGATACTGCGTAGTGTTGCGGCCTTGCGGGAAGTTGAAGACCGATCCGCCGACCGCCGTCAGATTCAGACCGTTTCCGTTTACCGAGTAAGGAAACAGCCCCGGGTCGTTCTGGGTGAAGATGGCGCGGTAATAGCTGCCGGCCACGATGAACTGGTTGGTCGCGTTGGCGCCGAAGACATGGTTCCATTGCGACTGTCCGTCATAGGCAGGCTGATAGCTGGCCGCACTGAAGGCGTTGTTAATAGGATCGGCGATGGTCGCCTGCGTGCCATGGTCCATACGCACGCGCCAGAACACGTGATCCTTGTCGGAGAAGTTCTGGTCGACACGGCCACTGAGGATCCACTCCGTACCGGGCAGTGCAGGCGTGGCCTGGTATTGCCCGATACAGTTGCCGACAATGCCGACGCCGCAACCGCCATCCCCCGGTCCAAATGCAGTTGCGTTGTAGCCGGGAGCATTCTGGAACAGTCCAAAATACTGCCGATAGAGCGGTACTTCATTGGGCGCGACCTGTGACAGGTTTGCCAGGGTTGCGGCCATGAAGTTTGGGGTCGGTGCAAATACCGGAGTGGTGGACGGAACGATGTAGCGCAGGCCTTCGGTGTCGACGAAGAAGAAAGTTTTGTCCTTCTTGATCGGCCCACCGAAAGATGCTGCCCACTCATTATTGTTAGCGAACGGCCGTGAGGTGCCGTTTAGATTATTAAACCAGTCGTTGGCATCCATGGCGCGGCCGGTCCACCAATACTCGGCGTTACCGTGAAACTGGTTGCTGCCGGACTTGGTGACGTAGGAAACCTGCGCTCCTGCCTGCTGTCCATACTGGCCGGAGTAGGCGTTGTTCACCACGGTCGCTTCCTGAATATCGTTCTTGCCGAGCGTCAAGTTGGTGGCGCCCGAGTTGTTCAGGTTCAGGTAAGGATCCATGTCGTTCTCACCGTTAATGGTGAACAGGTTCGACGTGGACGGAAGACCGTAGCTGCTGAAATTGCCGTAGCCTTGGCCGGTGTTCATGGCGATGCCGGGCGAGGTCTGGGCGACATAGGTGATGTCATTGCCGCCGTTGGGCTGGTTGGCAATCATCGTCTGGTTGTAGTTGGTGGAAAGGTCGGCATTGTCCGCCTGCACCAGCGGCGCGGCGGAGCTGACCTCGACTGTCTGGGAACTGGCGCCCACCGCCAACTTCAGGTCACTGATGCTGGCCTGCCCGACACTGACATTGACGACAGTGTCCGACTTACTGAAGCCCGATGCAGTGACGCTGACGTCGTAGGTTCCTGGCGGCAGCAAAGAAAATCGGTAAGCGCCATTGGCGTTGGTCGTGGTCGTGCGGCTTGAGCCGGTGGCACTGCTCTTCAGCGTCACCGTAGCTCCAGAAACCACCGCGCCACTCGGGTCAGTTACCGTGCCGGTGAGATCGCCGGAGACCAGCGACTGCGCCAGCAATGCCGGTGCGGTCGCTGCTGCGATCAGCAGCACCAATAACGTTCGCGTGATGCAACTTCTTACTTTCATAAGCCCCCACTGTTGGCCTTGAGATACAGAGCATTCAACGTCTCCGCAAGCGTTGAAGGTCTGAGCTGGTAAGAGCACGCTGCATTCCGCAAGGTGCACGAGTTGCTCCGTGACGAACATCGTGGGACAAGGCGTGAAGATCGTGGGTTGAAAGGCAGCCGTGTGCTTACAAGGAGTGAGGTGTTACAGGATGGACACAATCGGGACCGCTGGTGATGCGCGGATTCCGTGCGGTACGAGCAGTTCGTGCCGCACGAATGCGCAATCGATCTATGAAATTGTGGGAAGGTGTTGCAGATGAGTCGCGAGTGACTGACGGTAGTTCCGTCCCACGGGGTAGCGGGATCCGTCTTGCATCACGATCTCCGCGGGCTTCTCGGTCGGCGTAACCGTGCGATCCATATGATTGCAGTTGACAATCACAGAGCGATGAATCCTGACGAAGATGGATGGATCGAGCTTCGCGATTACACGATGCATGGGCTCGTGTAGCATGCTCTGGCCATCGAGTGTATGCAGAACGACGCACTTTCGCGCCGCCAAAACTGCGATGATCGTATTGGTACGAACCTCTTCACGATGTCCATCGCAATCCACTCGCAGCACGGGCTCGTAGCCAGTCGCAGCGTTCGATCCCGCAACGTAGCGTCCAACCAGATACAGCAGCTGCTTCGCTTTGCGATCGTAGATCTCCGTTACAGCCTGGTTAAGCGATCGGCGTGCGTCGTCCGGCACAATCGGGATCGCCAGGTTACACCACGAACACGGCGCTGCCATTCCCGAGGATATTTCCTTCAGTGGAAGAACCAGAGGCGCGAAAGTGTCCTCTGCATTCGCATTCGTCCACGCACGCGGAAGTAAATCGGCGCGGATGATCAACAACTCTGGCACGAGATTGTCGACGTCGTTGTAGCACGTTCGCCAATCCCGCGATTCAGCTACTACCGTGAGCAGCGGATCGCAGTCCATGACCGCCTTCAACTGTGCCCGCACCTGGTCATTGGGATCGCACAGTACGACCCGTATGCCTCCGACCTGCTTAGCTGAGACAGGAGAATATGCCTGCGCCGTCATGCCCATAGTGCCCCCTTGTCCGAGTACCAACTACATCGCTATGCGCCTGGCTCGATACGATTGCATTCGCTCCGCGCAACCCTGTGGCTAGTAGACGTATGACGGGCACAAAAAGATCGGCGCAATATCCGATTGCACACTTGAGAGGGATAAGCTGCTAATGGGAAGCAGCGCTGTCCATTCGCGGTCGCTGATCCACTGAACTCAATCCCCGACCTGTCCGGTAGCGGCCAGTTGCCGGGAGAAAACAGGTTGTAACTCAGGACGCTGAGTGGCGCTTGTTCGGAAAAGCTGAGAAGCGGTATCCTTCCGATGGTTCTAAACCAGTCAACAACCGAACGCTTAGCAAAGAGGCCTATGTTTCACCCGAGTCCTGGGAACGATTTACCTTTTGATCTGCCCTGCCGCCGCCAGGCGCGTAGGCAACAACGCTGTCGCGTAGTGTCGCGAACCATTAGGAAGATGCGGACCCGCGAATGCTGACCCGCGCGGAGTCGCCCAATCCATCGGCCGGAGTTTCGGTCGACACTCTACCGGCGGAACATTCACGGTTCGAGAGGCGCCTTTTCCTGGCGCTCGGCGCCATCGCGATCATTTATGCATTTCTTGCGGCGCTGGCGACAGTAGCCGATCCTGATCTCGGCTGGCATCTGGCCACGGGACGTTGGGTGGCACAGCACCATCATGTCTTCACCGGCGATCCCTTTTCGTATACCGTTCCCGGAACCCCTGCGATTTACCCCCCATTCGGCGGCTTCCTGCTTTACTGCCTTTATCAGCTGGGGGGATTCAAGCTGCTGTCGTGGGTGAGCGCGTTCGCCTGCGCCGGCACCATCGCCCTGCTGTTGAGGCGCGGCAACGCTGTCACCGCCGCCATCGCAATCCTGGCGGTTCCGTTCATCGCATATCGCAGTGTTCCGCGCGCGGAAGTCTTCGCCATCGTTCTGTTCGCCGCTTACCTGTCGCTACTGTGGGAGAACTACCAAACTAACAAGGCAAGGCTCTGGTTGTTCCCCGTGCTGATGCTCGTCTGGGTGAATGTTCACTACAGCTTTTTCTCCGGGCTGGGCCTGATGGTCGCTTTTGGAGGGACCGACATTCTGGAGCTGCCCTTCGCCGAGACCCGACAGCAGGCGCTCGCAAGACTGAAGCGCGAGATTCCGTGGTTCCTGGCAACGCTTCTGGCGACGCTGGTCAATGCGTGGGGATGGAAGATTTATCCCGCTCTCCTCGATTACACCAACGTTCTGCATACGTTGCACATTAATGAGTGGGCTCCGACGAAGTGGAACTGGAGCAATCCGCTCTTCAACTTCTCGCTGCGCAGCACCGACGACATCTTCCATGTGCTGGTCGTCCTGATGGTGATCGCTATCGCCGTGGCATTTCTGCAGCGGCGTCTCGGTCCCGCGATCTTGTTGCTGGCGGCACTCTATGAGAGCAGCCGCCATCTTCGTACGATCGAAATGGCCAGCTGCCTGGCCGTAGTAGTTGGGGGCTCGATTCTATATTCGGTAGTAACTCTGATCGGGTCGCGAATCCCCAGCGCGCGCACGCGTCTGATTGTGGCTAGCGTGGCCGCCGGAATTTTTGCCGTCACCGCTATCATCCGGACCGTCGATGTAGTCGACAACTATCATTACGTCACCGAATTCAATCTCTCGACCTTCGGCCCCGGCCTTTCGCCATGGTTTCCGCGTCGCGGTGCGGAGTTCATCCTGAATGAAAATATTCCCGGGGAAATGCTCAACACCTTCAACGAGGGTGGATACCTGGTGTGGAAGCTTTTCCCGCGCTACCGCGACTACATGGATGGACGCGCTGTTCCTTTTGGCGAAGCCCTGGCCGAACATGGCGGCGACCTGCTCAGCAAACCTCTCGACAATCCGGCATGGCAACAGGAGGCGGACAAGTACGGCGTTAACACGATCATCTTTCCGCTCACCCTGGACGAAATCTCGTTCGATCGCCTGAAGTATGACTGCAAGAGCGTTCAGTGGCGGCCAGTCTATCTCGACGAAGTCTCCATTGTTTTAGTTCGGCGGAAGCCTGAAACCGAAGACCTGATCCGGCGCTTTGAGGTCAATTGCGCAACCGCACCAATCCCGCGCGAGCCGCTGCCGGTTACTCCTGCCGCATTCATCTCCTGGACCCAATCGGCGCGAGTGTTGCTGGCTCTAGGCCGGAACGGCGAGGCCCTGGTGGCCATCGACAATGCACTCAAAATAGCCCCCGACAGCGCGCATACCCATTGGTATCGCGGACAGATTCTCAACGCCATGCAGCGCAGCTCCGAGGCCGAGGAGGAATGGAAGAAGGCCATCGCTCTTGCACCGCACGAAGCCACGCCATGGGGCTCGTCAGCCGATTTCCGCGGCGAAGTCTGGTACGCGCTGGCCGACATGTACCACCATCAACAGCGACTGCCTGAGGCGATTCAAGCGCTTGAGACCACGCTCCAGCTCTCATCCGATCCCACGATCAAGCTGCAGGCCATGGCCAATCTCGGCGCGCTTTATCTCGAGACAGGAAAGCCCGCTCAGGCGGAAAAAGAATGGCTCGCGGCGATCGCTCTCTCGCCCAACGACGCGCTTGTCTGGCTTTCGCTCGGCGACTTGTATCAAAACGACGGACACCCCTCCGAGGCGATTCACGCTATGCAGCTGGCGGTACAAAACTCAACAGACCCAACCACCAAGGCGAACGAGCTGGTCAAATTGGCTCGGCTCTACTTCATGACCCGCCAGCCGAAAGAAGCACTGAAGGCGTTAGACGATGCTGCGAAAGCAGCTCCTCCGGAGATGCTGGCGGACACGAAGGGCCGTAGCTTCAGCTTCAACATCGCGCAGGGACGTTCGGCTGTGTACATGGCACTTGGCGATATAAACCAGGCTACGACCTTTCAGGAACAGGCCGTCCAGCTCGATCCTGACGCTCCCGATGCGTGGGTTCATCTGGCAAAACTGTACGAGAAGCAGGGAAGGACCGCCGATCAGCAGAAGGCCGAACAGAAGGCCAAGGCGCTGGGAGCGGGTGCGCCGAGATACTGAACGGGCTGTCTACCCAGGCGCAGACGCTCGGTTCGTTGAAGCGGCGCGGCCGCCGTACGACGCCCGTCGCCAGTTGCGCTCAACCATCTTTTCGGCACAGCTGAAGCCGTGTCCCTTTAAAGAAGTGATAACCACAAGCTGTCGTAACGCATGATCGCGCCGTGTGATTAAGGTGTCGCGGTCATCTATTTCGGCACCACGTCCAGCACTACTTTGGTTGACTGGACTTCTGTCCCCGACGTGGCGGCTACGCTAAGGAAGTAGCGACCCGGCGGAGTTTCTGGCGATGCCGTGATTCGCAAAGAAGTCGAAACACGGTCTGCCGAGACGCGTGCACCGATAAGCACGGCATCCACCCCTTTGGGTACGTCTGCCAAGGCAAACTGGACATCTTTCTTCCCCCCTACCCAGACGTAAGTAGTCTCTGAAGCTCCGGGTGACAGCCGTAGGGCGACGGGTTCCGCCGCAACCCAAAAGCTACCGCGCGACGGTGCATACTCATCGGGGTTGAGATCGACTTTCTGGTTCGGGGTAAGGCGCCAGGAGAATGGCGGGCTGTGACCGATATCGTACTCCGAATCGCCGCAGCTCAGGCCAGCCCAGAGTGTCCAGTCCTGCTTTCCAAAACGATGGATGGCCGCACCGTCAAAGAGGAAACTCACCTTGGTTTTGCCCGCCGGCAAGGTGCCTGTTTGAGAGGCGTCAAGACGCGGCTGAGGATTTCCGACGGTGTATGGAGGGCGATAAGCGCCGCGCAAGGCGGCATTCCAGTTGCACATGAGGCCTGGAGTCGTGACTTCCCATTCCACCTCTGCGAAGCGGAATTTTCCCGAAGCATCCGGATCAATGCCGCGCACGGTGACATGGTCTTCGCCGTAGACTTGCCCCGGATCCCACTGATCGTGACGGTATGCTGCAGTCCGAAACGTTGCATTTTCCGTGGGAACTTTGATCCACGACATCGTGGACTTCTGAGTACGGTAAATAACGACACCGCTTATCTCCAACGGACCATCACGCAGGTCCCTCCAAATGCCGCTGGAGGGCACCGAGACCGTCAGCTCCTGGCGACCCGCTTGAAGGGTAGCGCGGCCTCCTCCACCTTTTTCAAGACGCGATCCGGCAGCATCCTGGACACCGAAATCCATCAAGTATTCGCCGGGGATTAGCACGTCGAGAGTTGCCGTAACCTCAAGGCGGTCGAACTTGGAAGCTGCATCTTTCGCAACCGGCCTTCGCGGTCAGGCCGATAAACCGCGCGGCCACGGACTTCACCTGGATGCTGCTGTTTGTCAGCAAAGTTTCCGTGGTGAACGGTTTGCCGGAGGTCGTCGTTCCCGTAGCTTTGACGCTGATGCGGACCCAGCCGGGTTTGCTCGGAATGACGGTCCCCCGATAGGTCCGAGGGGCGATTTCGGTCAGTTGCACGGGCATCACTTCTGCCGGGTCCGGGGGAGCAAGCTCGATGCCGGTGTCCGTATCGCGCACCCACGCTCTTCGCTCCGAGCGCACTTCAAACTCGGGACGCTGCGGTCCGACATCTCCCACAAGCTCGATCTGGAAATCGAGCTTGTCACCGACATAGCACTCGTAAGGCAGGCGCTGGGGGCGAATCTGAACGCCGCCGGAACTCGATATCTCGCCTGTCCCCAACTCCGTCGCCTTGAACTTGGCTCCCCATGCTTCCCCGAACCGCTTCATCGGAATGGCGGCTACTCTCATCTCGCCTTTTTCAGGCGTCTTCGGTGTGGCATGTATCTCGTAGCGCCCTTTAGCTGCTTTTTTGAACCCGATGAATTGATGTACCCCGTCCAGTCGGCAAAAAGAAGTCGACGAAAGATTCCTTGGGATCCGTCTCTACCGTCCAATTGACATCCGCGTTTTTCGCCTCATCGCGCTTCAGCTTGCGGCCGTCGGGTAAGACGAGCATCACGTCCGTGGCCGCGTCGGGTACAACAACATCGAACATCATGTCCTCCTCGTCGTTTGCCAGATCGAGGATTACCGTCGCCGAGGGGCTGAATGGTACGGGCTTTGAAATCTGGGCGCCGGGCGTGGCTCGCATAAGCGCGAGGTATTCTTCCATTCTTGAGGTGAAGTGCGCCTTCACTCTTGCGGGCTCGCGCAGTTGCTGAAACGCGAATTCGAAAGTATACCGTCCAGCGGACGCGCGCTTGCGAAAGGTGACTTGTACGTACTGGCCGTAATCCTCCGAGCCCAGCGGAGCGGGACCACCAAATTCCTTCGACCAAGTGATTCCTTCCGACTCCGCGTTATCCGCGGTGATTCTGTGGCCATTGGGCAGGATGAGTGCCGTCGTAACCTGTGCGGTGCTCACCGTGGCCTCAATCGAATCCTTGGGAGCGGGTGGCTCAGCCACAGTCAGGACGAGGCGAAAGGTCGACGTCCCCACAGGAACGACGGCTGAGGTGCTGTCTTGTTGACTGATCGCCTGCTCAGATGGAACGAGACAGGCCAGAATGGCAATGATCAGAACCAGCCGTTGCTGACTCATCCAGGTCACCATTGCTGATGGGCTGCCATGAATAACATGGCATACCATCCGCGGCGCATTCTTCTGCTCCTTCAACGAACAAGACTATGAAGTTGCAGCAAGTGTGCTGTCAGTGTCGACTGACACAGGGTGTTGTGGCAAGCAGCAAGTTCCTCTGACAAATCTGCGAGGTCTCATCGTGCTCACGTGCTTTGAATGCAGTTCCCAGTCGGCAGCGCACTTTCCTGGGAGGTGCCTCACGCAAACCGTTGATAAAATCTATTGGCTCCGAAGGTTTTGCGCGATCCCTCTGCGAGCGGAGAACTTGCCGCGCGTTAGATTACGAAAGGACAATCCTCCGACCTGTACTTTCGTAATCTCGCCAACTTCCCGCAGGAGAGTAGGCTGCTGACTTGGGTCTACGCTCATGCCGCGGCGGAGCTGTCTCTTCGCGGAAGGAGATCTTCAGAAAACCGAATCGTCCCTGTTCGAGGCGATTGACAAAAAGAAGCAAGTCTCGCAATTTCAATATTTTAGGAAGAATGGGGCTATTTGCTCTTGCTGACCGAGGACGGCGGACCAGCCTCGTCGGCCTTACGGCGGCCTCGCCTGGGCCCTGGAGCGGGCTCATCATGGCACGGCTGAAGCCGTCCCCCTTCAAGGCCAGTGCCGTTGTAACAGTCGTCCCGCTGTAAAGCGTCTGGCGGGCGTGCCTGTGCCGGCAGCTTTGAGATTCAAAAGTGCGGCTTGAACGCCGACCTGAAGTCAAGCTCTACCCGAGCAACTCGAATCCGCCAGCTCACAGATCACGCCGTTGTCTATCTGTTATATTTGGCCTTCATCTCACCGCGAGCGAACAGGAGCGGCTCTTATGGCAAAGAGTGTTAACAAGGTCATTCTTATCGGTAATCTTGGCAAGGATCCGGAGATCAAATACACCCCGGGCGGCATGCCTGTCGCCCGCATGACCCTGGCCACCAACGAACGCTTCAAGGACAAGGAAGGGAACTGGCAGGACCGCACCGAGTGGCACAACCTGGTTGCCTTCCAGCGTACCGCCGAAATCGCCGGGGAGTATTTGAAGAAGGGTCGCACCGTTTACATCGAGGGCAGCCTGCGCACCAATTCCTGGGACGACAAGGAGAGCGGCCAGAAGAAATACCGCACTGAAATCATCGTGAACGATCTTGTGCTGCTGGGCGGCGGACGCGAAGGTGGCGAGAGCGGCGGTGG
Source organism: uncultured Acidobacteriaceae bacterium (assembly GCA_963834135.1). GTDB lineage: Bacteria > Acidobacteriota > Terriglobia > Terriglobales > Acidobacteriaceae > Bog-257. Next base: position 823,379 of record CAWIAN010000005.1, read on the forward strand.
TGGTGGCGGATACAGCCGCAGCTCTGCCAAATCCGGCGGCGGTGGATACGATCAGCGCGTCCCGGAGCACGAGCCCGCGGCTTCTGGCAACAGCGGTCCGGAGATCACTGACGAAGATATTCCATTCTAGCTTTCTTCGAAGGCCATATCACCACAGAGGCACGGAGGCCACGGAGAAAATCTAGAATCTCTCCGCGTTCTCAGTGCCTCTGTGGTGAATTAGGTTTCCATTCTGAAAACCGCTACGTGCCACGTGCTGCCTGTTATTGCTGCACTGCCTGGATCGCCTTCGGATGCACGACCTCGTTCTGGATCAGCGAAGCGTTCCAGCCTCCGCCCAAAGCCTTGACCAGCGCGACTTCCGTCACCATCTGCTGACCGAGTAGCTGCGTAGCCAGACGCTGATTCGTCAATAGCGTGCTCTGCGCGGTAATGACGTCCAGGTAGGTCGTGACTCCACCCACGTAGCGATTGTTGGCGATCTCCAGAGCGCGCTGCGCGGCGGCAACGGCTTCGTTCTGTGTCGTGGCTGCTTGCGAGAGCTGAGTTAGACCTGTGAGCCCGTCCTCGACCTGCTGAAACGCGACCAGCACAGTCTCACGATAGTTCGCGACGGTTTCGTCGTACGCGTGTCGTGTGTAAGCGAGGTTAGCGCGGTTACGTCCGCCGTTGACCACGGGTTCGAGCAGGTCTCCGCCGAGGGACCAGATCGCGCTGGGAGCGCTGATCAGGTTGGTGATGTTGGTGCTCTGAAATCCGCCAGTCCCGGACAGCGTGAGCTGTGGATAAAATGCCGCTTTGGCCACGCCGATCTCGGCGTTCTCGGACGCCATTTGCCGTTCCGCTATGGCGATGTCGGGACGACGCTCGAGCAGATCAGACGGAACGCCAATCGGAATGGGAACCGGCGCCTCGGTCAGAGGCTTGATGGGCACATCGAAGGTCGAAGCCGAGTTGCCGGTCAGCACCGCGATGGCGTGTTCGAACTGGTCTCGCTGCTGCTTCACCAGATAGAGCTGCGTCTGCGTCGAGGTGAGCACGGTCTGCTGTTGCGCCAGATCGAGTCCGGAAGCAACTCCACCGTTGTGCCGATATTCGACGAGCTGCAAGCCCTTCTGCTGAATCTCGACGGATCCCAACACAACTTGATACTCAGCGTCGAGCTCGCGCAGGCTGAAGTAATCAGCCGCAAGCTCCGAGGTCAGGACGAGGTTGACGTTGTACATGTCAGCCGCACTGGCTTGCAGATTGGCGTTCGAGGCTTGCATGCTGCGCCGAATGCGGCCGAAAAGATCGGGCTCCCAGCTCAGATAGAAGGGAACTTCATATGTGCTCTGGGTCAGAGGATTGCCCAGCGTAAGTACCTCCGGACGATTTCCCGAGTAGCGATTGCGCTGAGCATTGGGATCGACCGTGGCTTGCGGGAAGAAGGCAGCTGACGTAACCCGCGCCAGCGAGCGAGCTTCTTCTAGGCGATTCTTGGCGGCGAGCAACGACTGGTTTGCGGCGAGCAACTGCTGCTCATACGCGTTCAACTCGGGATCGTTGAAGACTTCCCACCAGTTACCTTTGGGCAAGCTGTCCTTCGGAGCTGCCTGGCGCCACGGAGCCGGCGTTTTATACGCATCGGGAGCAGGCACAGGCGCAGCCGGACGCTTATAGTTCGGACCAACGGTGCAACCGGCCAGTAAGCTGCAAACCAGCGCAGCAGCAGCGATGGGCAGCTTCTTCATGATTGGCCGTTCCCTTGATGCTGGGGAGCAACGTTGACCTTCTGACCGTCCTCGATCGAATCCGAAGGATTAACGATCACCAGATCGTTGGCGTCGACGCCGCCCACGATTTCCAGGGTAGTTCCGTAATCGCGTCCAATGGTGATGTGCCGCAGTTGCACTTTGCTGTCGGGTCCAATGACGGCAACCTGCGCACCTTCGCGGCGGAATAGCATTGCGTTAACCGGAACCGTGACTTTCTTCGCATTGATGTTCGGCTTGAAATGCACTTCGCCAAACGAGCCGGGAAGAAGTTTGCCATCTTTATTGGGCACGTCGACTTCGGTCAATAAGGTTCGGGTGGTCGGATCGATTGCGTCGGCGGTGCGCGTAACTGCGGCGCTGAATTTCTGTCCGGGGAATTCCTGCAGGGTTACGACCGCATCCAGGCCATTGTGAATCGCCGTCGAGTAAGCCTGGGGAACGGAAACATAAACGCGCAAAGGATCGGTTCGGGCAATGTCGAACAACTCTCGGCCAGCGGCTCCGGCGCCTGCATTGATCAAGGCACCAGGATCGACAGTTCGCTTGGTGATGACGCCGTCGAAAGGAGCATAAACATGCTTGAACCCCTCGAGCTCCTGCAGGCGCTTGACATTCGCATCGGCGGCCGCAAGGTTCGCGACAGCCTGCTGATAACCGCTGCTTTGCGTGTCAGCCTCTTCCTGTGAAACCGAATCGGTCTTGCGCAAACCTTGATAACGGTCTGCGTTGATCTTGGCCAGATCCATCGCGGCAACAACCTGTTGGCGAGCCGCACGTGCCTGCATCAGTTCCTGATCGACTTCCGGAGTGTCGATGTCGGCGAGCAGATCCCCCTGCCTTACATGCGAGCCAATATCTTTGTACCAGCGCAGTAGATAGCCGTTGGTGCGGGCATAAATCGGCGATTCGACGTAGGCCTGCAGCGTGCCCGGCAGAACCAGCTCTTCGTCGGGCTTCTCTTCGATAGGGTGGACCACGGCGACGCTGGGAACGGCATTCTGCGCCGTGGTCTCTGCCAAGACCCGGCTGGAATGCATGCGGGTAAGCAGAGAGAGTGCGCCCGCCAGCAAAAGGACTATAACCACGACGCCGACAAGAAATAACGCTTTGCGCGGCGGCGCTGCCGGAAGCTTTGGAGGAGGCGCGATTTGTGGCGGAGCATGGTTTTCCGTGTTGCGATCTTGCTGCATGTTGTCTTCCGCCCTCGTAATTTGATGCATGGTCATTTTCTCAGAACGATCATTATTTAAGCTTGCTCCGCCGCCTTGCGCTCGCGGCGACCGTGGATGATGGCGAAAACAGAGGGAACGAAAAACAGCGTTGCCACCGTGGCGAACAATAATCCGCCGATAACGGCGCGTCCCAACGGAGCATTCTGTTCGCCGCCTTCACCTAAGCCCAACGACATAGGCAGCATGCCGATAATCATGGCTAACGCGGTCATCAGCACAGGGCGGATGCGTGTGTAGCCGGCCTCCAGCGCCGACTGCACGGCGGGAGTTCCCGCGCCCATGCGGTCGCGTGCAAACGACACCATCAGGATCGAGTTCGCGGTTGCCACGCCCATGCACATTACGGCTCCCGTCAGCGACGGCACGTTCAAGGTTGTACGCGTCAGAAGCAGCATCCAGCAGATGCCGGCAAGAGCACCGGGTAACGCTGTAATGATGATGAAAGGATCGAGCCAGGACTGGAAGTTCACTACGATGAGGAAGTACACCAGCACGATAGCGACGATCAGGCCGACTCCTAGACCAATGAACGAGCTGGTCATGGTTTCCACCTGGCCGCGAACCGTGACTCTGGTACCTCGCGGCATCTGCTTTTGAAATGAGTTGACCACCTGCTTCACATCCTTGGCGACGCCGCCAAGGTCGCGGTCCTGCGTGCTGGCATACACATCGATGACCGGCTGCACGTTGTAATGCGAGACCACTGCCGGCCGGTCGGTAGGCGTCAACTGAACCAGATTCGCCAGCACCTGTGAGTTGGGCGCGCCCGGATCGTTGACCGGTGTATACATCAGGTCCTGCAGGGACGTCACACGGTATTGTGGCGACTGTACGGCGATCTGATAGCTGACTCCGTTATGCGGGTTGAGCCAGAAGTTAGGCGCAGTCTGGAAGCTGCCGCTCAGCGAGACCAGCACGCTTTGCGCCACGTCACGGGCCGTCATACCGACTTGCGTAGTACGTGTACGTTCGATGTCCAAGTGCAACGTCGGTAGATCAAGCATCTGTTGCACATGTACGTCGGCCGTTCCCGGAATCTCGCGAATGCGGTTCGACATCTCCTGCGCAATCTCGTAATTCGCCGCCATATCGGGTCCAACCAGCTGAACGTCAATCGGAGCGGGGAGTCCGAAGTTCAGAATCTGGGTGACGATATCAGCGGGCTGGAAGAAGAATTCCACACCCGGAAACTGCCGCGGCAATTCTTCGCGCAAGCGCCGGATGTAATCGGCGGTCGCGTGGTGATGCTCCTGATTCAAGCCGACCAGGATTTCGGCATCGCTGGTGCCGATCACGCCGGAGTTGCTGTACGAGAGATTGATGCCCGAGTTCGGCAGCCCGATGTTATCGAGGATTGTGACCAGCTCGTCTTTCGGAATCTGCGTCCGAAGATACTGCTCGATCTCATCACACAGACGAGCCGTCTCTTCCACGCGCAGTCCTGCGCGGCCGCGCACGTGCAAGCGCATTTGCCCGGCATCGACGCTAGGGAAGAAGTCCTGTCCCAGAGCGAAGACCAGCAGCATCGACAAGGTGCAGAATGCGATAAAGCAAATAGCGAACAGTTTGCTGTGCTGGATGGTCGTTTCCAGCAGCTGATAATACCCATCGCGGAAGCGGTCGAAGCCCCGCTCGAAACCCCGCTGGTAGCGCCCGAAGAAGGTTTTGGCTCCCTCTTCCCGGTGCTCGTGGCCACGCATGATGTACATGACCAGCGTTGGAATCAGGGTTCGCGAGAGGAAATAGGACGCCAGCATGGCGAACACTACGGCTTCAGCCAGCGGCACGAACAAGAACCTGGCCACGCCGGTGAGGAAGAACATCGGAACGAACACAATGCAGATGGAAAGCGTGGAGACGAATGCCGGCACCGCGATTTGCTGTGCGCCATCCAGAATCGCCTGGCGCATCTCCTTGCCTTGGGCCAGATTGCGTTCGATATTTTCGATTTCCACGGTGGCGTCGTCGACCAGGATGCCGACTGCCAGCGCCAGCCCGCCCAGCGTCATGATGTTGATGGTCTCGCCCAAGGCGCTCAACAACAGCACGGAGACGAAGATGGACAGCGGAATGGAAATCGAGATGACGATCGTAGGACGCCAGTCACCGAGGAACAGCAGGATCATGCAGGCAGTGAGCGCGGCTGCGATGAGTCCTTCGCGAAGCACGCCGTTGATCGACGCCCGCACGAACAGCGACTGATCGAAGAGTGGCTTTACCGTCACTCCCTCGGGCAGCGACTGCAGCGCGAGTGGAACGACGTCTTTCACCGCCTTCACGATGGTTAGGGTTGATCCCTTGCCCACTTTGTACATCGACATGAGCACGCCGTGAACGCCATCCTGGCGCACGATGTTCGTCTGCGGGGCAAAGCCGTCGCGCACATGTGCCACATCGCGCATGTAAATGGTTGCACCGTTCACCGTCTTGACGGGAAGATCGTTCAGTTCCGCGATCGTCTGCGGGGCGCTGTTCATCTCCACCTGGTACTCCAGCGATCCGATCTTCGCCGTGCCGGAGGGAGTAATCACGTTCTGGGTATTAATTGCGCTAACGATATCGGTGGGCGATAAACCGTAGGCCTGAAGGCGCGGCATATCAAGGTCGACCTGGACCTGGCGGATCTTGCCGCCGTAGGGATAAGGCGTCGCCGCACCTTGCACAGTAGCCAACTGGTTGCGGAGAAAGTTCTGGCCAAGATCGAACAACACCTGGTCGGGAAGGGTTTTGCTGCTCAAACCAAGCTGCACGATAGGCGTAGTCGAGGCGGTGTACTGAATGACCAGCGGCGGCGTGGTGCCGGCCGGCAGACTGCGCACCGTGGTCTGAACGATCGCCGTTACCTGCGCCAGCGCGGTCTGAATGTTCGCGTCCGGCTGGAAAAAAATTTTGATGACACCAACACCGTTCACCGATTGGGATTCGATGTGCTCGATGTTGTTGACCGTCACCGTCATGCCGCGTTCGGAGTTGGTGATGATGCGGTCCGCCATGTCCGACGGCGCAAAGCCGGTGAAATTCCACACCACGCTGATGACGGGGATATTAATGTCGGGAAAGATATCGACGGGCGTGCGCAGAATGACCAGCGGCATCAGCAAAATGATGACGAGGGCCATCACAACAAAGGTGTACGGGCGCCGAAGCGCGAGGGCGACAATCCACATTAGTTTGCTGTCTTGGACAGCCGGTGCCGATAAAGCCGAGTCGGCTGACCTTTAGGAGACATCCAATATGATACGATACGATACGTATTGGATTCAACGAGAGCGCGCTTTCATGCAAGAAATAACCTCTTCTAGACAAGAGCAGCTGCATAACGATCAAAACGGTGCAAAGAGATTGCCGGGAAGACCGCGGAATGAGCGTTCCCGGCAGGCCATTCTGCGCAGCACGCTGAAACTTCTACGGCGGCACGGGTTTCCTGCTCTCTCGATCGAAGCCGTTGCTGCCGATGCTCATGTCGGCAAGGCTACGGTCTACCGCTGGTGGCCGACGAAGGGCGCTTTGGTCGTGGATGCGTTTGCTTCCAGCATTGAGAACGAACTTCATTTTCCAGACAGCGGATCGGTTCGTCAGGACATGAGCGTGCAAATGAACCAGTACCTGGAAGTCCTTCGGTCGCGCAGCGGACGCATCATTGCGGGCGTCATCGCCGCCGGCCAATCAGATCCGGACTTGATGGAAGAATTTCGCGCCCGTTTTTTGAGGCCGCGCCGGCAAGAAGCCTATCGGACGTTAGAGCGCGGTATCGATCGTGGCGAGCTTCCGCAAGAGCTCGATCTGGATCTGGTTCTTGACCTGCTTTATGGCGGCATCTATATGCGATTCCTCATACGCCACGACGAATTGAACGAGAGCTATGTCAATGAGGTTTGTCGAATCGTCCTCGCAGGCGCGTCGAATGGCTCGTTCTCCTCGAATCATAGAGGCAAAGGGCGCAGCCGTTCCGTTCTCATCGGATAGACGTGCTTTGTCCTGACGGCATCTAGATACTTGCCACCGATCCTCCGTCCACACGCAAGTTCGTTCCGGTAATGAACGAAGCTTGCTCCGAAGCAAGAAACACAACCGCGGAAGCGACTTCTTCACTTTCTCCCGGACGTTTCAGTTCGATATGGGGACGATTGTTTGCGAGGAATTGTGCGGTTACCTGTTCGGGCGTTTGGCTTTGTTCCTTAGCCATCTTCTGCAGCAGCTCCGAGACGAGCGGCGACATGATGAATGCCGGTGATACGGTGTTCACCAGAATTCCGTCGGCGGCGTAGGCCTTGGAAAGACTCTTCGTCAGATTGTTCAAGGCGGCTTTCGACGCGTTGTAGTGCGGCATGAAAGCATCGGGCTGGGTGCCCGACTCGCTGGAGATGTTAATGATTCGTCCCCACTTCTGTTTCTGCATATAAGGCAGTACAGCGCGAGTTGCGCGCACGGCTGAGAGAACGTTGAGATTCAAAACTTGGAGCCAGTCGTCATCGGTGAGCGTCCCGAAAGGCGCCATCGCACCGACTCCGCCGGCATTGTTCACCAGTACGTGAACTGTCCCGAAGCGTTGAACCACCTCGTTCGCCATGCGAGCGATGTCGTCCGCCTTTGTGGAGTCGGCAACCACACTGATCACCTCGGCCCGGGTGGTCTTTGCGATCTCGCTGGCGGCTTTCTCCAAGCCGGCGCGAGTGCGAGCCGCAATGGCTACCTTGGCGCCTTCTGCCGCAAACCCTGCGGCGATAGCTTTGCCGATGCCCTTGCTCGCGCCCGTGACCAGAACAACCTTGTCCCTCAATCCGAGTTCCATTCGTGGGTCTCCTAGGCAATCAGATTCACTTCGGAGCTGCGAGGGTTCGCCTCCGGAGTTGCCGGATTGCCGAAAGCCGCTCAAGATGCGCGACACGGCAGAGAATGGTAGGCTGTCGCCATGGCCGATGAGCAACCGGACCGCAACCAGAACGCCGCTGTGATTTGGGCCCGCTATTCGCAGATTGCGTTCGTCATTCCCGCCGCAGTGGTGATCGGTCTCTTTCTAGGCAAGCTACTGGATTACTGGCTGCACACCCACTGGCTATTTTTAGTGGGAATCATCGTAGGCGCTATCGCCGGCTTCGTCGACGTGATCCGGACGGTGATCCGGCAGACGAAATGAAGCGGCCCGGGTCGTAGGATCTTCGCCATGTCAACGCCAGAACCGAGCGCCCCGGCAATGGAAGCCTTTCTTGACCAGGCCTTGCCCCGTATTCGCAGGTTTATGCTGGTGTTGGCGGGCGCCGGGATCTTGCTTTGCCTGGTGTTCTTTCGCTGGCCCGCGACCGCCGGCTTCGTGGTCGGCGCCATAATTTCCTACGTCAATCAGCGTTGGCTGGAACAGGCGATTGAGGCGCTGGGCGAGAGGATTACCACCCAGAACAGCGGCGAACGGGGCGGCCTAATCGTGTTCCGGGCCATGCTGCGCTATGCCCTGATCGCAGCCGGTGCATATGTTATATTTAATGTTTCCCTGGCTGGGCTTTACGGCTTCCTGGGTGGGGTTTGCCTCCCAATTGCCGCAGTGGCCTGCGAGGTCGCAGCAGAAATTTTTATTGCCCTGCGACGCGGAACCTGAATTTCCTAAAACACCAATTGGACACACGTTACGGCGACGCTGGGCGTGTGCCGAAGCGAAGTTAGTTACAGCGATAGATCGGGTTATAGAGTAAGCATTCATGCCTGAACAGCTTTGGTTAACCGCATTATTGAATAAGTATCTGGCAGGCCCGGCGAACAGCTTGTTGGCCCTGTGCCATGTGCACGCCGCTCACCCCGAAGCGCCCTTTACCAATTACGTTGCGATGGAGTTGTTGGTATCCGTGCTGCTGGTGCTCTTCTTCCTGGCGGTGCGTGCGCGTCTTTCGGTCGACAATCCCGGCGCCCTGCAGCACATGATCGAAGGCATCAACTCGTTTGTCGCCGATCAGAGCCACGAAGTAATTGGGCACGAGTACGAGCGATACGTCGGATATCTGACTGTGCTCGGATTGTTCATCCTGGGGGGCTGCCTGATCGGCCTGATCCCGGGATTTGAAACGGCGACAGCTTCGCCATCGGTTCCCCTGGGTTGCGCGCTGGTCACCTGGTGCTATTACCACATGCACGGCATCCGGAAAAACGGATTCGGCTATATCCGGAACTTTATCGGTCCGGTATGGTGGCTGGCTCCGCTGATGTTCATCATCGAAGTCTGCAGCCACCTGGCACGAATTTTGTCGCTCACCATTCGTCTGTTCGCCAACATGTTTGCCAGCGACATGGTGACTCTGGTGTTCTTTACTCTCTTCCCGATTGCGATTCCCGTGATCTTCATGGGACTGCACGCCGCCGTAGCGATCATCCAGACGTACATTTTTGTGCTGCTGGCGACGGTGTATATCGGGGAAGCGGTCGCGCACGAGCATTAAAAGGCAGCGACTGGCAACTAGCAACTAGCAATTAGGAAGGGCCGCCACCGGGGCATCTTGCTAATTGCCAGCGGCTACTTGCTAGTTGCTTTGTTGTCAGCGTGAGGGCGTCAGCTCGGTGAACGTCAACCACCCACTGGCAACGATTCATAAGGAGAAACACAATGCGGAAAATGATGATGATTGTTTTTGCGCTGATGGCACTCATGATGGTGGCCATGCCAGCGTTTGCGCAGGAGGCGGGAGGCGCCGCCGCTGCTTCACACGGTAATTATGTGGCCATCGCGGCCGGTTTCGGCATCGCGATCGCAGCCGGCCTGGCCGGTCTGGGACAGGGTCGCGTAGGCGCCGCGGCTTGCGAAGCTATGGCCCGCAACCCAGCTGCCCGTCCGGCCATTCAGCTGGCGCTGATTCTCGGCCTCGCGTTCATCGAGTCGCTGGTGCTGTTCACCCTGGTTATTATCTTCGCCAAGGTCGTCTAGGTTCTTCCCAGTTCGTTCGAAACGCCCCATCCTCGGATGGGGCTTTTGCTTTGAAGAAAGGGGCATATTCACCACAGAGGCACGGAGAGCACGGAGAAGAACGCTGGGGCACTCGTGGCTGTAATCTTGACGGCCAGTACGGGGCTCATGAGATTCGGTGCCGCACCAAGATAAGAATTGACAACTCTTCTCCGTGTCCTCCGTGCCTCTGTGGTGAATACGCTTTTCTCCAATTGCACTCTACAATCGTCTTCATGGCGGGAATCCTCGATTACGACAACGTGACCAAAGACTACGGACGGCCGTGGTCGAAGCGGCGGGTGCGCGCGCTGAATGGCTTCACGTTATCGCTGGAGCGCGGCGAGATATTCGGGTTCCTGGGACCGAACGGGGCGGGGAAGACGACTGCGATCCACCTGGCGCTGGGATTCATGAGGCCGACGACGGGCAGCGGTTGCATGCTCGGAAAGCCGTTTGGCGATGCGCCGACGCGCGCGCGCATCGGGTTCCTGGCCGAGAACGTCGCACTCTATCATCGTCCCGCCGACAAGTTATTACGATTCTATGGCGCGCTCAACGGCATGCGTCCTGAGAAGTCTCGGCTTCGCGCCCGCGAGGTATTGCGGCAGGTAGAACTCGCGCAGGAGTCGGACCGCAGCGTCGCTAAGTTTTCCCGTGGCATGCAGCAGCGTATTGGACTGGCCCAGGCGCTGATGAACGATCCCGAGTTGCTGATTCTCGATGAGCCCACGTCCGCGCTTGATCCCCTGGCCCGCGTGGCGATGCGCGAATTGTTGCTGGAAGCCAATCGCGCCGGCAAGACGATCTTCCTTAGCTCGCACCTGCTTTCCGAGATTGAGATGCTTTGTCATCGGGTTGCCATTCTGGACAAGGGACAAGTGGTAAAGCTCGGCAAGACGGATGAGCTGTTGGTGTCACGCGATCGCTATGAGGTTGTCGCGCGTGGCGTGCCTTCCGATGGCTTTGAACAAGCGCAGGCAGTCGATGGCCGGGTTGCATTCACTGTACCCGCGGCGTCGCAACGCGACGCCTTGGAACGAGTATGGTCGCTGGGCGGGGAAGTCCTAAGCGTAAATCCCGTAAAACGCACGCTGGAAGAAGTGTTCGTTGAGCTGACCAACAAGGGAGCCGGCGCTTGAGACAGGTATCGCTGATCGCCGCCAATTTCCTGCGTGAGCATCGCTGGCCGGTGCTGATTCTTTTCGGATGGATTTTCTTCATGGCTGCGGCTACGGGAGATTTTGGCCGCGGCCGTCCTGTCAATGAAGATGTTCTCTTTTACTGTCAGCAGCAGGCCATGTATATCTGTGTTTTCAGCGCATTTCTGGCGGCCGACGCCATCCACAACGAACGCAAGACGCGGCGTATCCTTCTGGTGTTGTCAAAAGCCATCGGCCGCGGCACGTATCTGTTGGCGGTTGTTCTGGGGACGTGCGCCATGGCCGTCGCGTATGCGCTGGTCTTCGCATTATGCGGAATCTGGCTGACGGCGAAGGCGGCATTGCCGAGCGGGCAGATCTGGTCACTGCTGATCCTTGTCATAGCGGGCTCGGTAATCGCTGCGACAGTGGCAATGTTCTTTTCGACTTTCCTGAATCCCTATGTCGCAACCGCGATGACTGTGGTGCTCTTTTGCGCTCCCGGTATGTTCCACGTGCAGCGCCACGCCTGGTCGCTCTGGCTGCCGGGGCTGCCCATCTTGGCGGACTTCCTGCGCTTCAGCTTCCGCTCCGATTGGATCGTCAACTGGTTTGCGGCGATCATCGCGATTTTGCAAGCTGTGCTGTTCTGGATTCTCGCGGCAGCGGTGTTCAACCGTAGAGACATTGCGGTTCCGGTGGAGTAGAGTGTCGCGGATTCGGTCCAGCAATCCTGACGCTAGTGTTCGACCAGGGTTCCGTAGCAAGTATCCTTAACGGTTTCGCCTCCCCCCAATAGAGTCGTCTTGCTGGTGACTAATACAGCCATCTCGGTCGAATTGTCGGAGAGGCGGCAGACGTCCGCTGCAATTAGCCGGTAAACCCTGCTCTCCGGATAGCCCGGGACGTTCAACTCGCCCATCGTCCAGTCGCGCATGTCGAGCCGATTTTTGTTGCTGCCAATATGTGTTATGTACTTTTGAAGATAGCCAGGCAGCTTCGCGGCTACAGCGTCACTGCAAAAAATATTAGCGCCGTCTACATTGCCGGAATACAACGACCAGGAAGGATATGAATCCCACCATCCGAAGAAGCTAAAGAACGGCATAATCAGCACCAGGACCAGGATTGCCTTTTGAAACGCGAACGGGTTTCTCCATAGGACCTCAGCGAACGAGAAATCGGTTTTCCAGAAGAGAATTACATCGAATGCGATCATCGCCAGGTTCCAAGGCCAGACCACGGTGTTGTAGTTGTAACCAAACGGTCCGTATTTCGTGAGGATGAACAGATGCATCACAATCGCCGCCAGCACTGCGAGGTTGCGGAATCGTTTCGTAGCCAGACCCATGCCGATCGAGGCCTCAGCCAGAGCTGGGATAATTGCCAACACTCGAACGAGCGCTGTGGCTACCGTTCCCTTGTTGCCCAAGAGATGAGGGAAGACATGGGCAGCAAAGGTCGGGTTTAGTTTCTGGAGGCCACTGTAGAAATAAATGCTGGCGACAATCAGCCGGCAGATGTTAAGGGCCGCATTCTCGTCACTCGTCTTACCGCCCTTCCAATAGAAGACCGCTAACGCTGCCAGCATCAGCGAATACTGATACGCCCACGGCTGCCAGCGGCATTGGTCTAGCAGAGCCAGGACAGCCAGAAGAGTCAAGAAAGAGAGCAGGTAAATCTTTGGGGCCGAGGACGACGCAATGAACACCAGCAGCACGGCGAGCGCGGCCAGGCAGGCATAGTCGAACGGATAGGGAATTTGAGGAAGTCCGGAAACCACCGGTATCAGCGGAAAATGGCGCGAGGTGATCCAAACATGTTTCGACAGCACCAAGGCGATGAAGAAGCAGGAGGCAATGACGATTCGAGTCCACAGTATCCTGCTACCAGCGGACAAAAACCGAGGAGTGACAGGCTCTTGTTTTCGAATTGCCTTGGTTGATTTGCGTCCCATCAGAATGGCAGAAGGCTAGCTATTTTACCATTCAGCGTTCGGGCGGCCAGGCAACAACATGCCGCGAGACGACCCCGGTTGGAAGATGAGAGCGATAGCGGCCGCCGGGATCAAGGTCGAAAAACCGATCAATGCCCAATGCGACCGCCCTCGTCTTCTTTGGCTATCGAGGATTATGGATGTGCCGGGCGCAGATTCAAACTCTCGGTTGGCGCTAACGTATTACCGCTGTCGCTCTCTGCGTTACGCATGACCCGGGCCAATAGAGCAATCTCTCCCTGCGCGACGGTAACGTGATAGCGTGCGTCATTCGGCACCGCTGGATCCCGGCTCAATAGATACAGAAGCTGCATCAGTTCCTGCAATTTATTATTCGCACTGTCGAGCATCTTCGCGGTCTTCCAATCTTTAACGCCTTGACATTGGCCGCTGAGAGCACAGCCGGGGGATGACTTCGCGGGTTGTGACGTGGGATCGACTTGATTACGCGTGTCAGGATCTTTGTAGTGCGGATTATTCAAAATTCTTCCCTCATCGAAATACATCACTACATTCCTTCCGTTGAAAAAGACCTTCACTTCCGAAAGCGAGAGAAGTGTGACGCAGGCACCATGTTGATGCCAACACGTCTGGCTCCGATTCGCTGATTCCGGCGACAAACTGTTGAGGAACCGTTTAGCTAGCAGAGCCGCGCACAGTGCAGCTCAAAAAGCCTCTCGGGGGGAAGGACTTGTTTTTCGGGTACGGTCGAAGAGATAGAAGACGTGGCACTAAGAGCAACAGCAGCCACGGTGGCGGCTACCATGCTGTGGTTGTTAATGTGATGATGGCGGCCCGCAACGCCCTGAGCCGGGAGCAAAGGCGAGAAGAAGACGTAGAGCACCGTCGTCAGCAGCAGAAATACAACGAATATCTGGCGGCGCAACGTCATGCAGCTCCGATAATGGCAGGAATTGTGAGCTGGCTCAACCCACGATTCCACGAATGCAGTTGAAGGTTCTGGTGCCTACTTGATCAGGTCTTGCGCGCTTTGCATCGTGTACTCGAGCACGCGGCCCGGCAGTACCCCCAGATAGATCGTCGCAATCAGGCTGATCGCCAGCCCGATTCCCAGCGACACCGGGATGCGCGCGACAGGTGCTTCGACACGCTCATCCCGCATGTACATATAGACGATCACACGCAGGTAATAGTAAGCAGCAATCGCACTGTTCATCACGCCGATAATGGTGAGGCCGACGAGATTCGATTTCAGCGCAGCCGAGAAAACGTAGAACTTGGCGAAGAACCCGCCGGTAACCGGAATTCCGATGAGCGATAGTAGGAATATGGTGAGGATGGCGGCCAGTAACGGCGACCGGCGACCAAGTCCGGCGTAGTCGTCGAGCGTGACGTATTTTTCGCCGGTGGACGCAAAATGGCTCACCACCGCGAAGGCGCCGACATTCATGGCCGCGTAAGAAGCTACGTAGAAAATCGCGGCGGAGATACCAACCTGTTTGGCTGCGGCAAACGCCACCAGGGTGTACCCGGCATGCGCAATCGACGAGTACGCCAGCAGACGCTTCACATTCTGCTGCACCAGCGCGCCGATGTTGCCAAGCGTCATCGAAAGCACGGCCGAGACCCAGATCATCCAGAACCAGCCCGGCGCAGTCGTGGCAAAGAGCACACGCAGCAGAACGGCGAAGGCTGCGGCTTTCGGGCCGGTGGACATCAAGGCAACGACCGGAGCGGGTGCGCCTTCATACACGTCCGGCGTCCAGACATGGAATGGCGCTGAACCAACCTTGAAGCCCAGTCCCACGAACATCAACCCGACAGCGAGATAGGCCAGCGTCGAAGGCTGCCCCTGCAGATAGCGAGCGATGCCGTAGACGTTGGTCGTGCCGGTCGCGCCGAAGACCAGCGCGATCCCATAAAGAAAGAACGCGGTGGCAAAAGAGCCGAGCAGGAAATATTTCAGCGACGACTCGGCGCTTTCAGCAGCGCGACGGCGCATTCCGGCGAGGATGTAAGTGGAGATCGATGAAATTTCCAGTGCGATGAAGACCAACACCAGCTCGACGGCAGCGGACATCAGCATCATGCCGACGGTGCCGAAGAGGATCAGAGCGTAATATTCGCCCGAACGGATGCGCTGCACTTCCAGATATTCAAAAGAAGTGAGGATGACAACCAGCGCGATCAGCAGAACGAGGGTATGGAAGAAGACGCTGAAGGTGTCGACGTTGATGGTGTTGTAGAAAGCGCTGCCGTAGTACTTGGTCTGATACGCGGTGGCCGCGAGTCCGGCCAGTGTACCGATGATGGCGATGATGCCCAGCGGCTTCTTGGGACTTTGTTCGGGAATCATCGGATCGACCAGCATGATGATGATGCCGAAGATGCTCAGCACCAGCTCTGGAAGGATCCGTATATAGTCGACGGCCGGAATCATCGTCCGATCACCTTTAGAAATGCTTCAGTCATATGAGTGCCAGCACTGGAGGCTGCTTGGGTTATGCCGGAGAAGGGATGCAACGCGCTGACTACCGATGGATCGATCGAGTGCAGCCACAACATGGGCGCTACGCCCATCACGATAGAGGCGACGACCAGCGGCCACAGAGAAAGCTGCTCGCGGGCATCGATGTCGCGCAGCGACTTGTTCTTCGGATTCGTGACTTCGCCGTAGAAGACACGCTGATACATCCACAGCAGGTAACAGGCGCTCCAGATCACGCCGGTGGCGGCGATAATTCCGTAAATCTGCTTCGCCTGGAAGGCCCCGCTCAAGATCAGGAACTCTCCAATGAAGCCGTTCATCAGTGGCAAACCGACTGACGAGAGCATCACGAAGGCGAAGAAGACGGCGTAGATCGGCATCGGTGTCGCCAAGCCACCGTACTCCGAGATCTCGTAGGTGTGCCGGCGATCGTAGGCCATGCCCAGCAGCATGAAGAGCGCGCCGGTGGATACGCCGTGATTCAGCATTTGGTAGACGGCGCCATCCACGCCAAGCTGAGTGAAGCTGAAGATGCCGAGCACCACAAAGCCCAAGTGGCTGACGGACGTGTACGCAACCAGACGCTTGATGTTCGGCTGGATCATGGCGACGAGTGCGCCGTAGACGATGCCGATGATTGCCAGGGTGATGATCCACGGTGCATTGCGCCGCGCCTCCTCAGGAAAGAGCCCGAGGTTAAAGCGCAGCAGTCCGTAGGTGCCCATCTTCAGCAGCACGCCGGCCAGCAGAACTGATCCGGCCGTCGGCGCTTCCACGTGAGCGTCGGGTAACCAGGTATGTACCGGGAAGAGCGGCACCTTCACGGCAAATGCGACGAAGAAACCAAGGAAGAGCCAGATCGCGGCCTGGCTGAACCCGGCGACTTGGCCGTTCTGAATCGCATTCTGAATGGTGACGAAATCGAAGCTGCCTGTGCGCGCATACAGCCAGATGATCGCGGCCAGCATGAACATGGAGGCGATCATCGTGTACAGGAAGAACTTCACGGCGGCGTAAATCTTGCGGCCGTGCCCGTACATGCCGATGAGCAATGCCATCGGAATCAGCGTCGCTTCCCAGAAGAAGTAGAAGAGGAAGAGATCGAGCGCCATGAAGACGCCGATCATTGCCGTCTCCAGGATCAGCATCAGGACAAAGAATTCCTTCACCTGATGATCGATCGACTTCCACGAAATCAGCACGCACAGCGGCATCAGGAAGGTGGTCAGCACGACCAGCCACATCGAGATTCCATCGATGCCGAGGTGGTAGTGGATGTTCGGGTGCGGAATCCACGGTATGTTCTGCTCGAACTGGAAGCCGCTCTGCCCACGGATGTAGTGCCACGGCAGATGCAGCGAAGCGATCAACGTGATCAGCGAAACTGCCAGCGCGAAGTAGCGGATGTCGCGATCGCGCCGCGGAATGCACGCCAGCAGGATGGCGCCGGCCAGCGGAAGGAACGCGACGATGGTCAGGATGTTCTGGTCGAGGAAGTTCATCGTAACCCCCTCCACACCATGAAGGCGATTACCGCGGTGGCGCCCACGGCCACCCATCCGGCGTACGAGCGGATGTTGCCGGACTGCATGTGGCGCAGCGCATCGGAAGTTTCTTGAGCACCGGCGGCGCTCCCATCCACCGCACCATCGATTAGACCTTTATCGATGCCTTTCCAGAAGACATTGGTCGACAAACCTATCAGCGGGTGAATAATCACCGCGCCGTAGAGTTCGTCGATCTTGTACTTGTTCAGTATCAGGGTATAGAGGCCGCCAAATCCCTTGGCCATTCGCGCAGGAAGTTCGGGGCGTTTCCAGTACAGATACCAGGCGAGCAGGAATCCGAGGATTCCAACTGCGACCGAAATTCCGGTGAAGATCAGCTCGGTGCTGGAGCTCTCTTCCTCTCCAGGCAGAGAGGTTTGATCCGCCGCGGCAGATTCAGGTGAAGCCGACTGAAACACCGGGGCCAGGAAGGTTGCAAATCGATCTGAGCCGTGCAGGGAATGCGGAACGCCGACCCAGCCTCCAGCCAGCGACAGAAACGCCAGTATCACAAGCGGAATCACCATGACCCAGGGACTCTCATGGGGAGCGCCGTGTCCATGGCCATCAGCCGCGTGCGCATCCTGTGCCGCGTGAACAGCTCCGGCATGTCCGGCATGCTGCGCATCGGTGTCGTGACCATGTCCGGCAGTTTCAGGATTAGGACCACGATATTCGCCAAAGAACGTCAGGAACCACAGGCGAAACATGTAGAACGAGGTCATGCCGGCGGTGATCACCCCAATGAGCCACAGCAGGTGTGCACCGCTGCTGTAGGTGGACCAGAGGATACGGTCCTTCGAGAAGAAGCCGGCGAACGGAGGGATGCCGGCAATGGCGAAAGTGGCAATCGACATCGTCCAAAACGTATAGGGAAGGTATTTGCGCAGGCCTCCCATGTGCCGCATGTCCTGCTCACCGCCCAGGCCGTGAATCACGGAGCCTGCGGCCAGGAAGAGCAGTCCCTTGAAGAAGGCATGCGTCATCAGGTGGAAGACGCCGCCGATGTAGTCAGCGACGCCGCAGGCCATGAACATGTAGCCCAGCTGCGAGATGGTCGAGTAGGCCAGAACCTTCTTGATGTCGGTTTGAACGATGCCGATGGATGCGGCAAAGATCGCTGTCAGCGTTCCGATAATGGCAACCGCCAAGCTCGCGTCGGGCGCGCGATGGAAGATGACGTTAGAGCGGGCAATCATGTACACGCCCGCAGTCACCATGGTCGCTGCGTGAATCAGAGCTGAAACCGGCGTCGGGCCCTCCATGGCGTCAGGCAGCCAGACATACAGAGGAATCTGCGCCGACTTGCCGGCGGCGCCTACCAGCATCAGCAACCCGATGGCAGTAAGCAGGCCCGCGCCGGCACTCTCCACGGGATACTTACTGATCATTGGCCACAGGCTGCCGTACTGCAACGTGCCGAAATGCTTGATCAGCAGGAAGAGCGCGATCAGGAAGCCGAAATCGCCAACGCGGTTGGTAATGAATGCCTTCTTGCCGGCATCGGCGGCGCTCTTCTTCAGGAACCAGAAGCCAATGAGCAGGTACGACGCCAGGCCCACACCTTCCCATCCGACGAACATCAGCAGATAGTTGTTCGCCAGCACCAGGGTCAGCATGAAGAACATGAAGATGTTCAGATAAGCAAAGTAGCGGTAGTAGCCGCCTTCATGCTCCATGTAGCCTACAGAGTAAATATGGATCAGGAAACCGACGCCAGTGACGACCAGCAACATGATCAGTGACAGCTGATCGAGGTACATGCCGTAGTCGACCGAGAACGATCCGACGCTCAGCCAGGTGGCATAGCGCTCAATGTGCGGGATCTGATCTGCCGGCAGGTTCAAGAACTGGGCCGCCACCCACAATGCCATGCAGAACGCCGCGGCGGTCGAGCCCAGGGCAATGGTATTTACCAGCGCTTTGGGAAAGCGCTTGCCCAGCAGACCGTTGATGCCGGCGCCCACCAGCGGGAGCAGCGGAATGATCCAGAGATGCAAGTTCATAGTTTGAGGAGGTTCACGCGATCCACGTTCAACGTCTCGCGCGTGCGGAATACGGCGATGATAATGGCCAAACCCACGGCTGCCTCGGCGGCGGCAACTACCATGACGAAGAAAACAAAGATGTGGCCGTCAAGCGATTTGAGCTGCGCGGCAAAGGCGACGAATGTCAGGTTCACGCCGTTCAGCATCAGCTCAATGGATAAGAAGATGGTGATGATGTTGCGCTTGATCAGAAAGCCCGCGACGCCGCAGGCGAACAGATACCGCACTCAGCACCAGGTAGTAGGAAAGAGGAACCATTCAGTCTTCCTCCCTCCGCGCCAGCACCACGGCGCCCATGATGGCGATCAGCAGCAGCACCGACGTGATTTCGAACGGCAACAGATAGTTGCGGAAGAGCAGATGACCGACAGCCTGCGGATTTCCGAAGACGTCGCTGCCGTTCATGATCTCCGGTCCGCCAATGGCAACCCGATCCAATCCCGTAAGGTGGAAGATGAATCCTGCCCCGATGCCCAGCCCGATGATCAGGGCTGGGACGCCGAGCATGGTGGCCACTTTGCTGGCGCCCGCCAGGCGCTCTTCTTCGCCGGCATTCAGCAACATGATGACGAAGACAAACAGCACCATGACCGCGCCGGCATAAACAATGACCTGCACGGCGGCGACAAATTCGGCACCCAGCAGCAGGTAGATCAGCGCCAGCGAGCCCATCACCACGATCAGCGAGAGCGCGCTATTGATAGGGTGCTTCTGCACCAGGAGGTTCACTGCCCCTCCTACACACATCAGCGCGAAGATGAAGAACAAAATAATAGCGAGCATTTTGGGTAGAGCCAGCCTTCAGGCCGGCGTCAAAAGCATTCGTGTTTTGGGCCGGCGGTGGTCATTCGATGACCATCGCCGACCATGAAAAATTTGTAAGCGCAGCGAACGCGGCGCTGAAGCGCCGCTCTACTTATCGCATCGCCACAAAAAACGCGGTCACCACAATATTCGCCAGGGCCAGCGGTAGAAGAAACTTCCAGCCGAAGGCCATGAGCTGGTCATAGCGGAAACGTGGCAACGTACCGCGGACCCAGATGTAGATAAACATGAAAACGAATACCCGAACCGCGAACCAGAACACCGGCAACAGCGACTGCATGATCGGAGGACCAAACACCGGGCCGGTCCAGCCGCCCAGGAAGAGCACCGACGCCAGGCAAGCCACCGTCACCATGTTCGCGTACTCGGCCATGAAGAACATGGCGAACTTCATCGAACTGTATTCGGTGTGGTATCCGGCAACGAGCTCCGTCTCGGCCTCGGGCAGATCGAAGGGAATACGGTTCGTCTCCGCATACGCCGCCATGATGTAAATGAAGAAGGCGATAAACTGTCCCTTGAAGATGTTCCACTTGGGAATGAAGCCGAGCCACGTGCCGCTCTGCGAATTGACGATGTCGCTGAGGCTGAAGCTGCCGGCATAGATCAGCACACCGATTAGCGAAAGTCCCAACGCCAGCTCGTAACTGATCATCTGCGCCGAAGCACGCAGGCCGCCGAGCATCGAATACTTACTGTTGGAAGCCCAGCCGGCAAGCGCTATGCCGTAGACGCCGACGGAGGTGATGCCGAGGATGATAAGCAGACCGATGTTGACGTCGGTGATTTGCAGCGGGGTTGAAATGCCGCCCAGCTTGATCCACGGCCCCACCGGAATCACCGCGATGGAAGTCAGTGCAGTGGTCACCGCGATGATCGGTGCCAGCATGTACAACGGCTTGTTGACGTAAGGAGGTGTGAGATCTTCCTTAAAGATGAACTTTAAGCCGTCGGCCAGCGGCTGCCAAATCCCGAATGGGCCAACGCGGCTAGGCCCCCAGCGGTTCTGCATGTGGGCGACAACTTTGCGCTCCAGCAGAACCGTATAGGCCACGGCCGTAAGCAGGATGAAGACCGCGAGCGCGATCTTAACAATCGAAACTAGGATGAACGTTCCAATACCCATGTTTGCTATCGGCTGTCAGCTATCAGCTGTCAGTAAATGCCTTTCGCTCTTCGCTTGATCATCAAGCGCTTGTCATCCTGAGCGGAGGCGCGGTCTTATCGCGCCGGAGTCGAAGGACCCCTACAGCCACAACCACCGCTCGGACCCCAGCCTTACTCGCCCATCCGCACCATCGGGTCGTACCCGGGAGCTCCCTCATCGTCCGTCGGAGCGTGGTAGCGCTCATACACGGTGTTCAACGTTGCGGAATAGCGTCCCAGCGTGCCCGAGGTGAATAGCGTGTCGTTGGCCGGTAAGATCAGTTTCGGATCGCCAGTTCCCGTCGCGCCTGTAATTTGCACTAGCTGGGTGTGAACGTCCTGGCCGCTCAGCAGGTTCAGCCGCGAAATGTCATACCCGGGAACCAGACGCTGAATCTCGTCCAGCATCGCCGTTGGATCGTACGGGCTCATCTTCGGCTCAAGATTATGGTCAGTGAGCCACACCGCGTGACGGTCGGCCTCGCCCGATTGCGCGCCGCGGGTCTGGCCCATGTCGGCGCGCGTTCCGCCTCCGCCGAAGGGCACCAGCTTGTGCACGTCATATCCCATGCGTAAGGCAATACGAACGATGCATTCGAAGTCATTGCGCACGCCCGAGAACTCGCCCGCCTTCTTGATCATCTGCACATCGCCGCAGGTATTGGTGGTGGTGCCGCCCTTCTCGTAAGCATTGGCGACCGGCAAAACGACGTCAGCGATTGCTGCCGTCTCCGTGAGGAACATGTCCTGGACAACGACGAAGCTTTTTGAAAGAACAAATGGATCGATGTTATAGCGCGCCACCGGATTCGATCCAACGACATACAGCGCCTTCAGCTTGCCGTCTTTGGCTGCGTCCATCATCTGCAGCAGGTTCATGCCTGGAGTTTTGGGAATCTCGTCCAACCACTCCTCGTGGAACTTCGTCGCGCTGCCCACCGGAGCGTAGCCCGGCAGCATGTCGGGATAGAGGCCCATATCGGCTGCGCCGCGCGAGTTAGCATAATCGCCCAGGCAAATAAACTTCGCACCCTGCGCGAGCCCGAAATCGACCAGCGCCTTGACATCGCCGTCGCGCAACTCCGAGCCGAAGATGATGACCAGGCCCTGTTCGTTCTTCAAGTCCGATCGCAGCTGCTTGAGCGCGTCTCGCGTCAGGCCTGCGGAGACAACTCCGTCGGCTGCGCCGTCGTTGCCGGCGAGGAACTGAACGAAGCTACCCTCGGATCCGGGAGCAATTTGGGCAAAAGCTGTCGCCTGACGGCGCAACTTGATCGAGGCGGAATTCGCGATGTAAAGCTTCGCGCGATGCAGACGAACATTGCTGCGCATCTGCCAGGCCAGCAGCGGGTGTTGATTCGTCGGATCGTTGCCGATGAGCAAAATCGCCGGCGCGTTGGCGACATCGCGCATCGACGCCGTAGCGCTCGGCTTGGCAGCGAGTGCGGAGGCAAAAGCAGGGAAGTCGGCGGTCCGGTGGTGATCGATGTTATTCGTGCCTAGCACCAGCCGTGCGAACTTCTGCAGCAGATAATTCTCCTCGTTGCTGGTGTGGTTCGAGCCGATGACGCCGAGCGAACTTGGGCCGTCCGTGGTCAGGGCGTCCTGGAACTTGGCGGCAATCAGATCGAAAGCCTGCTCCCAAGTGGAGCTGACGAACTTGCCATCGCGCTTGATCAGCGGCTGCTGCAAGCGGTCGGGATTATTGGCAAAGTCGAAAGCGTAGCGGCCCTTCACGCATAGAAAATCGCCGTTGATACCACTCTTGTCGCGATTGTCGCCGCGAACGATCTGCATGCCGGTGTCGGCGCGGCGCACGCCCAAGGTCGTCTTGCAGCCGTCGCCGCAATGCGTGCAGACGGTGCCGACGTGCTTCATCTCCCACGGACGCGTCTTGTAGCGATAAGCTCCCGAAGTCAGCGCGCCGACCGGGCAGATGTCGATGCACATGCCGCACTCTTCGCACTCCAGATGATCGCCATGATTGGGAGCGATGATGGAGCCGGAGCCGCGGTTCTGAACGCCGAGCGCCCAGACGTCCATGCCTTCACCGCAGGCGCGAATGCAGCGATAGCACAGGATGCAGCGCGGACGGTCGAAGTAGACGACAGGCGACCACTGCTGCTCGTCGCGATGGTTCTTCAGGTCGATGAACTTCGATTCGGCCGCGCCGTACTTGAAGGTCATGTCCTGCAGTTCGCACTCGCCGCCGGCATCGCAAACCGGGCAATCGAGAGGATGGTTCGCCAGCAGCAACTCCAGCATCGACTTGCGCGCCTGCTTGATCTTGTCGGTTTCGGTCGCGACGATCATGCCTTCGGCAACCGGCGTGGTGCACGCGGTCTGCAGCTTGGGCATCTTTTCGATTTCGACCAGGCACATGCGGCAGGCGCCCTGCAGCGACAAGTTGGGGTAGTAGCAGAAAGACGGTACCTCGATGCCCGTGCTCTTGCAGGCTTCAATGAGGAGCGTCCCCGCGGGAACGGTGAGTTTCTTGCCGTCGACAGTAAGGGTTACGTCAGCCATGAAATCCTTAGCCATCAGCTGTCGGCTCTCAGCCTTCAGCTAAAACTCTTGGTGCCTCAGTGCTTGATCGCGGCTTACGTTCGATTGCCGCGCTTAACAACCACCGTCAAACTTCATTAGCCGCCTTAGCTGATGGCCGACGGCCGATAGCGTGACGGCTGTTCTTATGCCATCGCAGGCTCCGCAGCCTTCTCATACGGACACGGTTGGCCGTTCAGGTGCGCCTCAAATTCTTCGCGATACTTCTGCACGTAGGAGATGATCGGCATTGCCGCCGCATCGCCGAGCGGACAGAATGTGCGTCCCAGCATGTTTTCCGCCAGGTACTTCAAGTTGTCTATATCTTTCGCTACGCCGCCGCCCATATGCATCCGGGTGAGCGTCTTCTTCATCCAGTCGGTACCTTCACGACAGGGAATACACCAGCCACAACTCTCGTGCTGATAGAACTGCGTCACCCGCAGTGCGAATTTCACCAGGCACATGTGGTCGTCGATGACGATCACGCCGCCCGAGCCCAGCATCGAGCCAGCCTTCAGGACGGAATCGAAGTCCATGGCGACATCGATCTCATCGGGCTTCAGAATCTGCACCGATGATCCGCCGGGCACGACACCCTTCAGATTCTTGCCCTTCACCATGCCGCCGGCCACGTCGAAGATCATCTTCTTGAGGTTGTAGCCCATGGGTAGTTCGTAGACGCCGGGCTTCTGCAACTCGCCGCTCATGCAGAAAAGGCGCGTGCCGCCGTTGCGCGGGGTGCCCAGGTTGGCGAACCACTCGCCGCCGCCCAGGATGATGTGCGGCACACTGGCTAGCGTCTCGGCGTTGTTGATGACGGTTGGTCCGCCCCACAGTCCGACAACCGCGGGAAAGGGGGGACGAATGCGCGGAACACCACGCTTGCCCTCGAGCGACTCCATCAGCGCCGACTCTTCACCGACTTCATAAGCGCCCGCGCCGGAATGCACGAAGATGTCGAGATCGACGCCCGAGCCGAAGATGTTCTTTCCGATAAAGCCGCGCGCGTAGGCGTCTGCGACCGCCTTTCTCCATGATCTCGATCAGGTAGCGGTACTCGCCGCGCAGATAGATGTAGCCGGTCTTGGAGCCGACGGCGAGAGCGGCAATCATCACGCCCTCGATCACGGCATGTGGATCGTGCTCGAAGATGAGGCGGTCTTTGCAGGTGCCGGGCTCGCTCTCGTCGCCGTTGCAGAGCACGTACTTCGGCTTCGGCGACTGCTTGGGCACGAACGACCACTTCATGCCGGTAGGAAATCCGGCGCCGCCGCGGCCGCGCAGGTTCGACGCCTTTACCTCGTTGATGATGGCGTCCGGGCCCATGCTGATGGCCTTCTGCAACGCCTTGTAGCCGTCGAGTTCAAGGTAGCGGTCGAGATTGGTCGCGCCCAGGCCAAATCGCTTGGAGACGACCTTCACCTCATCGGGATGGGAAACTAAATACGCCATGTTTTCTGGTAGAGCAGGCCTTCAGGCCTGCGTCTCCGGTTACTCGCTTGGTTGGGGGTTCAGCCCCGGTCGAAAACTGTCGCCGGCTGAAGCCGGCTCTGAACTTATTGAACGGCCAGTAACCTGAACCTGAACGTTCGCTCTACCCAAAACTTTCTACTACTTCTACCCAAACTTTCTACTACTGTTGTTCCTTCTTCTTAATACCTGCAATTAACTCGTCGATCTTTTCGGTCGTCAAGTTCTCGTGGAACTCGTAATTCATCATCATCGCCGGAGCCCAAGAGCAGGCGCCGATGCACTCAACCTCTTCCACCGTGAACAAGCCGTCGGGCGTGGTTCCCTTATTGGCGACGCCCAGCTTCTTCTTGCAATGCTCCAACATGTCTTCACCGCCGCGCAGCAGGCAGCTGACGTTGGTGCACACCTGGAAGTTGTACTTGCCAATCTGCTTGGTGCGCAGCATCGAGTAATAGCTAACCACATTGCGCACTTCCAGATCTGAAAGCTCGACGCGTTGCGCAATCTCGTGAATGGCTTCGTCGGTTAGCGAGCCGATCTCATCCTGGATATACAGCAGCATGGGGACGAGCACCGAGCGCTTCGTCGGATAATGCGTGACCATGGTGGAGAAACGTTGTTCGAGTTGGTCCGAAAATTTCATGATGAAGCCGTTAGCAACCAGCAAAAATCTCAAACCCGGAGCATTCACTAGCGCCAGTTACTAGCTGCTAGTTGCTGCCTTATCTGTCGCAATCACCCAACACGATGTCGATACTGCCGATGGCGGCGACGACATCCGCGATCAAGCGGCCTTCGCACATTGTGCGCAGCGACTGCAGATTCGCAAACGAGGGGGAGCGCATGTGTACCCGATACGGCTTGGCGGTGCCATCGCTCACCACGTAATATCCCATCTCACCGCGGGGCGACTCGATCGCCGAGTAGACTTCACCTTCAGGTACGGTAAAGCCTTCCGTCACAATCTTAAAGTGATAGATGAGGGCTTCCATCTGCGTCTTCATCTTCTCGCGATCAGGTAGAACCACCTTCGGAGCGTCGGCCTTCGACGGACCTTCGGGCATGCCTTCGAGCGCTTGCATGCAGATCTTCTGCGACTCGCGCAGCTCAGCTACGCGCACCAAGTACCGCGCGTAAACATCTCCGACGGTCGAAGTCGGCACGTTGAACTTGAAATTCTCGTAGCCCGTGTAAGGCGTGTCGCGGCGGAGATCAACATCCACACCGCTCGCTCTCAAGGTCGGCCCGGTCGCGCAAAGCGAAATGGCGTCTTCCGCGCTAATGTAGGCGACACCCTTGAGACGATTCACAAAGATCGGATTGTTCGTCAGCAGGTTCTCGTACTCGTCGATGTTGCCCGGGAAGCGCGTAAGGAACTTTTTCACGCGGTCGAACCAGCCCAGCGGTGGCTCCATGGCGACGCCCCCGATGCGGAAGTACGAGGTCATCATGCGCTGGCCGGCAACGGCTTCAAACAGGCGCAGCACGTCTTCGCGCTCGCGGAAGCAGTACAGGAACACCGTCATCGCGCCGATGTCCATGGCGTGCGTGCCCAGCCAGACCAGGTGCGAGTTGATGCGGGTCAGCTCGTTCAGCAGCACGCGCAGCCATTGTCCGCGCGGCGGAATCTCCAGACCCAACAACTTCTCAACCGCCAGGCAGTAGGCCAGGTTGTTGGTCATGGGACAGAGATAGTCGATGCGGTCGGTCATGGGCACGACCTGCTGGTAGAACTTGGCTTCGCAGGTCTTCTCGATGCCGGTGTGCAGAAACCCGATGTCGGGCATGATGCGCACGATGGTTTCGCCATCGACTTCGAGCAGCAGCCGCAGAACACCGTGCGTCGATGGGTGCTGCGGGCCCATGTTCAGGACCATCGTCTGGTCTTGCGATGGATCCAGTACCGGCGTGGGAGTCATGTGCGCCATTAGCGGTAGCCCTCGACGGGATAATCCTTGCGGAGAGGATGGCCCTCCCAATCCTCCGGCATCATGATGCGAACCAGATTAGGGTGTCCATCAAAGCGAACGCCGAACAGGTCAAAGACCTCGCGCTCGAAGAAGTTAGCGCCGGGCCAGATCGGCGTGAGCGAATCGATGTTCGCATCCTCGCCGGGCAGCCGAACCTTCAGGCGCAGATACTTCTTGTTCACGGTAGAGAACAGGTGATACACGACTTCGAAGCGCGGCTGGCGCGGATACCAATCCAGGCAGGTTAGGTCGGCCAGCGCGTTGTATTTCAGCTGGGGATCATTCTTGAGCGCCGTGCAGGACGTCGCGCAGGGCGATGCGGTCGACCCAGATCGTGAGCTCGTTGCGATCGAACTTGGCGTCGGTGACGGCAGCAGCATTCATCGCCAGAAGTGCCGCCACTTCGGGACGATCCTTCAGACGCTCGATGTCGGTGATTGCGGGCTCGAGTGCCATCTTAGATCTTCTCCGCCTTACCCTGTTTGTTCCAGTCGAGCACGCCCTTCTTCCAGACGTACCACAAACCTGCGGCCACGATGCCGATATAAACCAGCATCTCCCAGAACCAGAACATACCCAGACCTGAGGCTTTCAGGGGTTTTTCCACGACCGCCCAGGGATAGAGGAACACGGCCTCGACATCGAACAGGATGAAGAGCATGCCGACCAGGTAGAACTTTACGGTGAAGCGCTGGCGTGCGTTGCCGACAGGCTCCATGCCGCACTCATAGGGCGACATCTTGGCCGGATTGTATTTGTGCTGTCCGACGAAGTACGACAGACCCACAATCGCGCAGGCAACACCTCCGGCGACGAGGATGTGGATCAGCAGCGGAAGGTAGCGCGCAAAATAAAAGTCCGGCATGATCGGGCTGGTGCTCAGGAGAGCTCGTGCAAGCACGGGCAAACATCTGAGTTTAGAAGTTGATAGCGAACGATGTCAACCGAGCGGCGAGCTGGATTCATCAGGGTTTCACACTGTGCCGCCAGGCGCCTCGAATCAGCCTTGTGATGACGGGCATTCGGCCGGATAATCTCCATTCGAAGTCTGTCTGATGTATTGATTCCGAGGGTGAGACTTGATGGACACTGTTTCGACAACGACAGATACGGACTTGGGTAAGCCGGCGTACTCGATTGCGAAGTTGTTGTGGCTGTCGGCAGGGCTATTGATCATCGCGGCGACCTGCTCTGCGCAGGCACCAGTCGTGTGCCCATGCGGCAATGACGATCCCACGCAATATGCGGTGAAGATCGTCATGGACCCGCCGCTGAAGTTGCCGACTGAGAGCGTATTCCACGTCCCCAACCAGATTACAGTCTTCGTTCCAATCGGTCTTCATGCCAGCAGGGTCGAGCTTTGGAGTGGGCTCACCGGAACGGAAACAACCAAGACGTTCAAGCGGCTTGCTCAAACCACCGAGTCTCAACGGATGGGCAGATACGATCGCTTTCAGATTCGCGTCGACAAGTGCCCTGGAACGGATAACGCTTTCCAACTCGGGATCTATGCGGCGGAACTCGACCATCCATTGTCGGTGAACTTTCAACCGTTCACTTGCAGAGCGCAGGCTGCGCCTGATTCTGCGGCCTATCCCCCACCGACGAAGTGAACGATCTCCAGGCTATCTCCGTCTTTCAGCGATGTTGCCGCCCATTGCGCACGCGAGACGATCTCGCGGTTCAGCTCTGCTGCGACTCGATCGCCCTTCATTCCCAGTTGCTCGACGAGTTGTGCGAGGGTGAGCGAGTCATCGAAACTCTGCTCTTTGCCGTTGATGATGAGGCGCATGAGGACTAGTTTCCAGTTTCGGGTTTCAAGTTGCAAGTGATCATTGAATTGTCGTCCCGGCCGACGAGACCCTGAACTGCAGTAAAATGCCTGAACTTCGATTGGGAGGATCCGATGGGCCGTCCAGTAGTGCACTTCGAGATCGGCTGCCGCGACAAAGCTCGCAGCGCAGAGTTTTTCAGCAAACTGTTTGACTGGAACACGCAGGAGATGGGCCCGGCAACCAAGATCGATACCGCCGCCGGATCAGGCATTAACGGTCACATGACATCCCTTGGACACGAGCCGCACAATTACGTGACGGTGTATATCGAGGTCGACGACGTTCAGGCCTATCTGGATAAGGCCGTGGCGTTGGGTGGCAAAGCCTTGCTGCCTGTCATCCCGATTCCACAGGGGCAATTCTCCTGGTTCTCCGATCCCGACGGCAACACCATCGGGTTGATCAAGACGACTTAAGCGAAGACAACTCGTAGGACGATACGCGGCAAGCAAAGCATGCGTTATGAAATCCTCAAACCGTCGGCACCCTTGTCTGACTTCGTAGGCGTGCTGTGGCTGTATGAGGGGTACGAGGTTTCCCACGAGAAGGAACGTTTGCTTCCGGACGGCGGCGTGGAGTTGGTCGTCAATCTGGCAGAAGACCTCATCCGAGTGTTCGACCCGCGCGATCCGTCGAAATTCCACACCGTTCCTGGCTGCATTGTGTCGGGTCCGCGCTCCGAGTTCTTCGTGATCGATACGGCCGGTGAGGCCTCGACGGTTGGCGTGCATTTCAAGCCGGGAGGCGCATTTCCGTTTTTCGCAGATCCGCCGGCTGATCTCCAAAATCAGTCTGTCGCGCTGGAATGTCTTTGGGGGGCGGCGTCAGCGCGCTTGCGTGAGCGCCTGCTGGAGGCCAAGCCCGACAGCAGACTCAGGGTTCTCGAGACGTGTCTGTTGGAACAGCTCCGGAAGCCCTTGGAACACCATCCTGTTGTCGGATTTGCCTTACAGCAATTGTGCGGATCGGCACATGCGCCTTCGGTATCGCGCATTGTTGACCAGATCGGCTATAGCCAGCGCCACTTTATTCAGACCTTCAGTAATCAGGTTGGGCTCACGCCAAAGCTGTTCTCCCGCGTGCGGCGTTTTCAGACCGTTATTCAGACCGTCCACCGCCTGGACGCGATCAACTGGGCGAAGATGGCGCTCGACTGCGGCTACTACGACCAGGCACACTTCATTCACGACTTTCAATCATTCGCCGGAATCACGCCGTCGCAATACCTGGCGCGTAAGACGCCTCACGTCAATCATGTACCGATGGAGTAGGCTAACGTAGTAAGACGTTTCATCATCGATTCGAGATTCTAGCTGCTGGAGCGGGTCATGGATTGCCTCAGAATCATCACGTGCGCATTCTGCTTGCTCAGTTTGCCCATGATGGGTCAGGACTGCCAGCCGCAAGCCGAGGCAATGTCACGGATCCAGCTAATCAGCTTCTTGGATGAGAATGCCCGTGGTGCCAGTCCCGAGTGTCTGACTCGGGTGATCATCCGGGTCAGCGAACTTCGGCCTCACGCTCGGGAAGCGACCGAGAAGCTAATCAGCCTGCTTGATTTTCGCCGTCCGCCAACGGAAGGAGAAAAAGTCGGGGTGTTCTCAGGCTCGCGCGACAATTATCCCGCTGTGTCCGCGCTCCTCATGGTGGGACCACCCGCCGTCGCTCCGCTGATTGAGGATCTCAAACGCACTGATCTTGGTGAGGTCAGCAGGCAAAATGCTCTTCGCACTTTGATCCTAATTCACGCGCCAAATCCCCCAGAGGCAATCGCCGCTTTGAAGCAGGCCGCCGCGGGCGCTGATGATCCAGCCGCCTCGGAACGTCTTGAAGCGGATGCAAAAGATGCCATTCGATATTGTCCTGGGAAGTGGCGGGCCCCATGCGAAGCCGCCGAATCGGGTGCGCACGGTGAGTGAGATGATCTTCCCCCTGATCGGCTAGAAATCCCGGAGCGTCAAATTTTTACAAGACATCAGCTCCCTGACCGCGTCACTATCTCTACACAATCTCGATCCAGCGTTGCTGGAACTTGCGATATCGAACTTAAAAGAGGAGCCCAGAATATGGCAGTCAAACCCATTCCAGAAGGTTACAGCACGGTCACGCCGTATCTCACCGTTGACGATCCCGCACCGGTTATCGACTTTCTGAAAAAGGCCTTCGGCGCCACAGAAGTTTTCGCCATGCGCGACGACCAAGGCAATATCGGACACGCCGAGGTGAAGGTTGGCACGTCGATATTGATGTTGGGCAAAGCCCATGATCAATGGAAGTCGCGGCCCGGCAACTTTTATGTCTATGTCGAGGACTGCGACGCCATCTACGAGAAGGCGCTTGCAGCCGGAGCTACTTCTATCAGCAAGCCCGAGACGCAGTTTTATGGCGATCGTCACGGCGGCGTAACCGATTCGCAGGGGAATAACTGGTGGGTCGCGACGCACGTAGAAGACATCAGCCCTGATGACATGAAGCGGCGTGCCGAAGAACATCAGAAGAAGCAGGCCGCCCAAGCCCAAAAGTAAGCTTTCAGGGGTCGAGGGCGTCCGCCGCTGTATTCGGAGCGCACGCTCTCGACTCCGGCTTGAACCCCGGGATATAATTTTCCTTTACACGCACTGTTTCGAAGAAATTCTGAGCAGGCGTATCGCTGTGCCTTCGTCTCCTGACCGGGCCGGCGGCTGTTAGCACTTATCCCAAGTCATTCAAGATCCGAGGTTCTCGCATGTCAGGCCACTCAAAATGGGCAACAATTAAGCATAAGAAGGGCGCGCTGGACGCGAAGCGCGGCAAGATATTCACCCGCCTAATTAAGGAAATCACCATCGCCGCCAAAAGTGGGGGTGATGTCGATAAGAATCCGCGCCTGCGTACCGCCGTGGCGGCTGCCAAAGCGGAGAACATGCCCGCCGACAACATCAAGCGCGCCATCCAGCGCGGTACCGGTGAGTTGCCCGGTGTTTCGTACGAGGAAATCACCTTCGAAGGCTACGGCCCAGGCGGAGTCGCCATCCTGGTCGAGGTTTCGACGGACAATCGCAACCGTACGGTGAGCGAGATCCGCCATGCCTTCTCCAAGAACGGCGGGAACATGGGTGAAGCCGGTTCGGTCGCGTGGATGTTCGCGAAGAAGGGTGACATTGTCATTCCGAAATCGGCGGCGAAGGAAGATCAGCTGATGGACCTGGTACTTGAGGCTGGTGCCGACGATTTAAAGGACGATGGCGACAATTGGGAGATTCTGTGCGATCCATCGGCTTATGAGGGCGTTCTGGAGGCGGTGAAGAAGGCCGGCATTACTCCTGAAGTGGCCGAGGTGGGGATGGTGCCCCAGAACTACACCAAGCTGGAGGGCCACCAGGCAGGCACGATGATCCGCTTACTGGAAGCTCTCGAAGATGGCGACGACGTCCAGCACGTTTACTCCAACTTCGATATCGACCAGAAACAGCTGGAAGAGATGGCAGGGTAAGAAGCCGTCAGCTCTCAGCCGTGGGCTGTGGGCTAAAGGAGATTTGGAACGGCCGTCGCTTCGGCGGTCGTTTTGTTTTTTGGCGCGCGAGTTGTTTCGTTGCACCTTTCTTCCGCAGGGAGAGGAATTCTTTCTGATCGCATTGTCTCGCCGCACGAATCGTATCGCCGCACGAGTTCCATCGGTGTGACATCCCAATCGGCCTTGCTCCCGTCCCGCAGGCACGGGACGGGAACATATCTTGAGTTGCCCAGTTCCGAATCACGGCCTCTTACATATTCGGATTGAACCTGGGCATGCCTCGGTTGGCATCTCGATATACTGGAAGTCCAAGAAGGAGCCGTATGTCCACGACCGCTGAAACATCTGCCAAGTTGAAAGAGATATCGATCCATCCTCCGAAGCGTCTTCTCTACGGCCCCGGGCCCGGACAGGTGCACCCCCGGGTTTACGAGGCGATGGCGCAGCCGATCGTCGGACATCTTGATCCTTACTTCTTCGAAGTTTCGACGAACATTCAGCGGCTGCTGCGAACCGTCTTTGGCACAAAGAATGAAATGACGTTCGTCATATCGGCTACCGGTAGCGGCGGCATGGAAGCCGCAGTCAGCAACTTCGTCGAGCCAGGAACGAAGGTCGCGGTCTTCGCGAATGGATTCTTTTGTGATCGCCAGACAGAGATGGCGCGCCGTCAGGGCGGCGAGATTGTGCGACTGGAGAAGCCGTGGGGTGAGGTTTTCAGCGCTGAAGAAGCGTCCGAGTTCGTTCGCCGCGAGAAGCCTCAGGTCGTGATGTACGTGCAGGCTGAAACTTCCGCGGGAGCTTATCAGCGCGGGGATCATATTTGCGAAGCCGCGCATGAGGCAGGTGCGCTAGTCATCGCCGACTGCGTGACTTCGCTGGGCGCCATGCCGGTCGAAGTGGATAAAACTGGAATCGACATTGCTTATAGCTGCTCGCAGAAAGGATTGAGCTGCCCTCCGGGACTCGCGCCGATCACGGTATCGCCGCGCGCGATGGAGTGGCTGAAGTCGCGCAAGACGACGAATCACTCCTGGTACTTCGATATCAGGCTGATCGCCGATTACCTGATCGAATCGCACCGCTATCACCACACGGCGTCGGCGACCATGTTTTACGCGCTGCATGAAGGCCTGGCGCTGATCGAAGAAGAAGGACTGGAAAATCGCTGGGAGCGGCATCATCACGCGCATCTGGAATTCGTGAAGGAGATCGAGGAGCTTGGCTTGGAGATGCTGGTCCCGAAAGAACATCGCATCTGGAACCTGAATACGCCGAAGGTTCCACAGGGAGTCGATGACGCGAAGGCGCGCGCCATTTTGCTAAAGGATCACGGTATCGAGATCGCCGGAGGATTTGGACCGCTGGCCGGAAAGATATTTCGCATCGGACTGATGGGGCCTCTGGCGACCAGCGACAGCGTCAAGGAGTTCGTAGAGTGCTTCGCGACGGCGCTGCGCTCAGCTGGCTACAAAGGTTAGGAACGATCCACCCTCTTGCCAAAAGCTCGCGAGTAAGATGGAGCGCCGCATTTGATTATCTACTTTGGAGGCGCTGGCGGCGGGACGATTGATGCGAGCCGGCCGTCCTTCCTTACGCTCGAAAAGTCATCTTCCTTATACACCTTCGTGAGGTCGGAATACCCGTTCTCTTTGGCCTTCTCCAGGCAAACCAAGCAATTGTCGATTTCTCCGAACTTGGCGTAGATCCTGGCCATCATGAAGTCCTGCTTCGCTCGCAGCTGCCGATCCGTGATCTGGGCGGATAGTGCGCTGTTGGAGCTGTGGGTCAGCGCATCAGGATCCAATTGCATCGCCCGCGTGTACTCCCGCATGGCGAGGTCCATCCGATCCTGCGCAACATAAGTTATGCCAAGGTTCACATGAAAGTTGGCTCGAATTTCGTCGAGCGCAATCGCCTTCTCGAAATACTTCGCGGCGGCAGGATAGTTCTTGTCGACATAAGAGACGACTCCCAAGTCGTTCCAGGCTTCGGGATAGTCATGGTTGTATTTAGTGGCTTTAGTGAAATCAACCCGAGCTGCGGCAAATTGATTGTTCGATAATTCGGCCAAGCCGCGCTTGTTGTACAGCTTCGCATTGGCCTTGTCCTGGCGAAGAGCTTCGCTGAAGTAAGCGATGGCTTGCTCGTACTCTTTTTGTGCCCTACAACTGTCGCCGGCTTGTTCCAGTTCAGACACGCTCATGGACCTCATGGCTGTCGCGCTCGGTTGCTGCTCATCCACCGGGCTGGCCAAAGCAGCAGTCGTTGTCAACATCGCCGTTACGATTGACACCAAGATGAAAGCTCGCATAATCCTATCTCCCTGGCGCTCACAAGGCGGACAAACGCGCCTGCGGCAGGGCGCCGATCGTCCTGATGGATCCATGTTGGCAGCAATGGGGAAAGAAGTCAGTGACGTTGAGCAACCTTGGCAGGTTGCTTCTGGAGAAGTTTCGGAATAGGAACCCGCGTAGCAAGAAAATATCCCGCCCTGGGCGCAGAGCGGGATAGAAAAAGCGAAGCACGAACGGCGGAGTTGGGCCGTTCTACGCGGTTCCGAGCCGTTTCAGCACGCTCTCGCGGAAGCCGCGACTGAGCGTGAGTTTCGTTCCGTCCCGCAGCAGGATTGCATAATCCCCATACAGCGACGGGCGCAGCGTCTTGATGCGATCGACATTCACCAGCGTCGACCGGTGCACTCGCAGGAACTGACGCTCGCCCAGCCGAGATTCCAGCGAAGTAATTGTCTCCCGCAGGATATGCGTGTTCGCGCCCACATGCAGACAGACGTAGTTGCCCGCCGACTCTGCCCAGTCGATCTCACCGGGTTTGAGGCAGACAATTTCGCCGTCGGCCTTGATCACGATGCGTTGCGGAGCGTTCTTGTGCGAATCGAGTTCCGAGAGTAGCCCCAGCACGCGTCGCTGGAACATCGCTTCCGAAGGATGCTGCAGCTGCTTGCGCGCATGGTCCAGCGCTTCCGAGAGACGCTCCTTCACCACCGGCTTCAGCAGGTAATCGAGCGCGTGTACTTCGAAGGCCTTCATTGCATAACGGTCGTACGCGGTGACGAAGATGGTGAGCGGCATTTGCTCGTCACGCAGCGCTGACACCACACCAAAGCCATCGGTCTCCGGCATTTGGATGTCGAGGAAGACCAAGTCCGGCTTTTCCCGCTTGATGGTCGAGATGGCCGACTTACCGTCGCCGCATTCGGCCACAATTTCGAGGTCAGGTTCCTCCTCCAACAGGCTACGCAGGCGCTCGCGCGCTAGAGTTTCATCGTCACTAAGCAACACTCGAATGGGCATGGCTGGTGCTGACCTCCTCGAAATAGGTGCGGAAGGGAATGTGGATTTTGACGATGCAGCCTCCGCCAGGCGCATCTTCCAGGGTCAAGCGGTGATCTTGGGTGTAAAGCTGCTGCAAGCGGGCGCGCGTATTGCGCAGGCCCACGCCTTCCGGTGGCACAACGCCCGCGAAACAGGTGAGGCCTTGTCCGTTGTCGCCGATCTCCATCCACAGCTCGTCAAAAACCTGCCGGGTCGAAATCCGAATATGCCCGGGAGCACGTCGCGGGCCGATGCCGTGGCGAATCGCGTTCTCCACAAGCGGCTGCAGGATCATGTTCGGAACCAGTGCCGACAGCGTATTGGGTGCGATGTCCATCGTCACCTGCAAACGGTCCTGAAACCGTGTCTGCTGGATGTCGATATACTTCTGCAGCATGGTGAGCTCGCGGCTCAACGGAACCTCGTGCACACCCATCGCATCCAGCGAGAATCTCAGCAGATCGGCGAGCTGAAGGGTCATATGCTCGGCGGCCGGCCCATCATTGCGTGCCAGCGCGGCGATCGAGTTCAGGGTGTTGAACAGGAAATGCGGTTCCAACTGGATCTTCAGCATCTCCAGCTGAGCCAGCGCCAGTTGGGCTTCGAGCTGCGACGATTGCAGCTCACGCTCGCGATACTTGCCGTAGTAATCAATGGCCTGCGTGATCAGCAGAATGTACCAGTACCGCTGGAAGTCCATGAACACGCGCGACAACACATGGGCGACGAATGGAACGTGGGCTTCCGGCGTCCAGGTGACATAAGGTTCCAGCCATACGATGATGGACGCGCCGATGAACGTGAGGACGATGCTGGCGCCCAGGTGGAGCGGCAGAACCCGCTGCCAGTTGGCGCGTTCGAAGGTGAAGCGGCGCGACAGGTCGTAGACGGGCGGGGTCAGAAGCGACCATACGAACGAGATGGTGATATTCCAGGCGAGTAGCTGCGCCCAGCTCTCCGGGCTGCCCATGGACGCGGTATAAACGTGGGCGCCGGCGGCGCTGAGAAATGCCAGCACCGTCCACAGCACGAAAGCGACTGCCCAGACCCGTACCCAACGCTTCAGAAGCCGTGAGGTGCGGGCGGAGCCGGGATCGACTTCGGAGAAGACGATGGCCGCTGGAGAACCCAAATCCTCGATCATGTCGAAACACCTGAATTCTGCGTTAAATCCCACACGCAGGAAGACGAGCCACACCCAACGAGTGATAGACGAAATCCATCAGAAATTGTTTCCGGAAAATTACAAGGCATCGCCTCAAAAGTCTCCAAGGGCTATGATCAGTGTGGTTCTAGACACGCAGAGTGTCCGCTGATGGACATTAGCACTGAGTGATCAGGGCTCCCAAGCATGCACGAACTCGGAATTGCCGCCTCGATCCTGGAATGCGTGGAGAAGGAAGCAGAACGCCATCCTGGATCTCATATCTCGAAGGTCGGGGTGAAAGTGGGAGAGTTAGCCGGTGTCGATCAGGACGCCTTGCAGTTTGGCTTTGAAGTGCTGGTGAAAGACACTGAGTTCGAGCCGCTCGTCCTGGCGGTGGAATATGTGCCGCGCATGCAGCGCTGCTCGAAATGCGAATACGAGTTTCGTATGACCGAGTTCGACCCGCGTTGTCCTCTGTGCGGCGACGTCGGCACACAGTGCGTCAGCGGGGAAGAGCTCGACATTGCTTATATGGAAGTGGATGAATGAATCGCATTGAAGTCGAAAAGAAGGTTCTCAACGAAAACCAGATACTCGCCGAGCAACTGCGCGAGCGCTACCGCGAGAACAACGTTCTCTGCGTCAATTTGGTCAGCTCGCCGGGTTCGGGTAAGACGGCGCTGCTGGAGCGCACGCTGGAGCGCATGGACAGTAATGCTCGCGTAGCCGTGCTGACTGGCGATCTGCAGACCGAGAACGACGCCCGCCGACTGGCGAAGTTCGGCTTTCCAGTTAGGCAGATTACGACCGGAGGAACCTGCCATCTGGACGCCAGGATGATTGAGCGGCATCTTGAGGATTGGAAGCTCGAAGATCTAGACCTGCTGATCGTGGAGAACGTTGGGAACCTGGTTTGCCCATCGAGTTACGACCTCGGCGAAGACGCGAAGATTGTATTGCTGAGTACGACTGAAGGCGAGGACAAGCCGCTGAAGTATCCCTCGATTTTCTTCAAGTCGGAGCTGATGTTGCTCACGAAGATCGACTTATTACCGTATGTGCCGTTTAAGGCGGACTTGGCGCGCGAAAACGCGCGGCGGGTGCATCCCGGGATGGAAATCATCGATGTGTCCAGCACTACCGGTGAAGGTCTGGATAAGTGGCTGGAATGGCTGGCTGCTCGCCGCGAAGCACGAGTCGGATTACAAAAGTAAACGCCAGGCCCGTAATGAAAAAGCCCGCGATGTGCGCGGGCTTTTCTCATTAACAACACAATGGCTGTTTACCGAGCACTCGGCGCAGCAGTCTCGCCCTGCTGAGCCGTCAACCGCGCGTTGTTATGCTGCGCGATGGTCTTGCGGGCATTGTCAGCCAACTGCTTGGCCTGGGGCAGCAGTTCCAGCGCCTTCTCGACTTCAGGATCGGTTTCAGCGTGAACCCTCATGCCTTCCTGTTGACCAAACTCATTGATGAACAGTTCAGCCTTGATGTTCGACTTAATCCAGTCCATGTTGTCGGCCAGATCCGCTTCCGTGAAGGTGATTTTCTGCTCGTCAAGGAATTTGCGGAATTCCTGCATCACCGCATCGTCCACCTGGAACTGTTTGTTAACCTGGTGGTTGATCACATAATGCTTGGCGAAGTTGAAGAACGCATACTTCTCCAGCAGCGTGTCTTCGAAGCGATTCGTCTTTTGGTTCGGAATCTTAACGTCAGGCGTGATGCCGCCACCGCCGTAGACTGTGCGGCCGCTATCGGTCATCTTGACTTCGTGATTGGTGACCGTCGCGTCGGCGTTGTCGCGATCGTTGTAGTAGTAATCGTAGAGCGAAACACCATCGTAGTTGCGCTGAATCAGGCGTCCGCTGGGGGTGTAGTACTTGGCGGTGGTAAGCGCCAGGCCAGTGTTCTCGGACAGCGGATACACCGTCTGCACCAAACCTTTACCGAACGTCGTTTCGCCGGCGATCAAGCCGCGATCATGGTCCTGAATCGCACCTGCCACAATCTCAGCCGCTGAAGCCGTACCGCGATTGACCAGCACAACGATGGGATAGTCCTTGCCGCCATTGCCGTGCGTAGCGCGATAGACCTTTTCCGCCGAGGCGCGTCCGTGATGTGAAACGATGACCTGTCCCTTCTTCAGGAACTGATCGGCCACGCCAACACCTTCACTCAGCAACCCGCCGGGGTTCTGGCGGAGGTCGAGGATGAGGCCATGGATGTCGCCAAACTCGTCGAGAGCGTCCCGGACTTCTTTCTCCGTCGTTTCCTGGAAGCCAGAAACGTGGATGTAGCCGACGCCGGGGCGAATCAGGAAGTGTACGTCAACGCTGTAGCGTGGAATTTCGTCCCGAGTGACGTTGAAGTCCAGCGGCTTGTCCGTGCCTTCACGCAGAACCGTGATCTTGACGTTGGTGCCTTTGGGTCCCTTCAGCAGTTCTGCAACGTCGCTGGTGCTCATGTTGTCGGTCTGCTTGCCATCGACAGCGATGATGATGTCGCCCGGACGAATGCCTGCGCGATAGGCAGGCGCGCCCGCGAACGGCGCAATCACGATGACTTTATTATTACGGGGACCAACTTGCATGCCCACGCCGTAGTACTTGCCGCGTTGCTCTTCACGCAGGGCCGCGTAGCTCTTAGGATCGAAGAAATTCGAGTGAGGATCGAGCACACGCAGCATGCCAGGTATTGCGCCGTTATAAATCGCCTTATCGGGATTCACCGGCTCGGCATAGTTTTCCTGTACGACCTTGTACACGTCGCCAAAGGTGCGGAGGCTGTCGCGAATGTCGCCATCGTTGCTGGAAGAAGCAGCCACCGAGAGGCGCTGCCCGAACAACATGCCCAGACAACCGCAAGTGAAAATAATGGAAAGTACCAGAACCGCGGAGCGACGCGAACTACGTGCCATGTATGTTTCCTTCGACAACTAAACCCGTCGCGCATGAGGACTCGACGGATCCCGGATTGGCTGGGATGGATCTCTAAGAACGGCGCATCCTAAGACATCTGCCCGAAGTATACCATAGAGTACACAGGCACTTGAGCGCCGTTTCAGCCGCTCTTTTGGATGCCAAACGAAGTTTCAAGGGTGCGAAATCTGTTGCTTCCCCGCCTGCGTAACAGACGATAGAGGAGGGCAGCCGTTAGCAGGAGGAACCAGCAACTAGCAACTCGCGACGAGCAACTAGTCAATCTGGTTCGTCTTTTAGTAGTGGGAGGTGGACATTCGGGAAGAAGCAGTTTGTCGAGTGGCCGCTAATCGCTAGTTGCTGGCTGCTAGTTGCTGAAGTTCGCTGCTATCATGAGCCTATGAGCCTGCCAGATTTAATCTTCATTTCCGGGTTGGCTCTGGTGCTAGTGGGACCGAAGAAGCTGCCCGGACTGGCCCGCCAGGCGGGAAAATTCATGGCCGAGTTCAAGCGTGCCAGCAACGAGTTCAAGAATCAGCTGGATGCCGAAATGCTTAACATCGAACTGGAAGAACGGGCAAAGAAGCAGGGCGAAGATCCCAAGGTTTTGCCGTCCGAGGAGCCGTGGGAGCGACTGATGCGGCCTCTCACCGAATCGGTCAGCCGCACCAGGCAGGAGTTTGTTGCCATGGTGAATCCGCCCGAACAACCGCCCAAGACAGAACAGCCTTCCTCGCCGACCCGTCCAGCAGGTGGCGAATA
This sequence comes from uncultured Acidobacteriaceae bacterium, assembly GCA_963834135.1. Taxonomy (GTDB): domain Bacteria; phylum Acidobacteriota; class Terriglobia; order Terriglobales; family Acidobacteriaceae; genus Bog-257. Next base: position 863,926 of record CAWIAN010000005.1, read on the forward strand.
GTCGATGTCCACTCCCGTCCTCGAAACCGCACAGAAGCGCGCCTCGGAAGAGATGACCGGCATGAGCTTCCTCGAACACCTCGAGGAATTGCGCCGCCGGATCGTATATAGCGCGATTTACATTCTGGCGGGTTTCGGCATCTGCTGGTGGTTTCATGAGCGAATCTTCGCCATTATGCAGCGGCCAATCATGCAAGCCCTGGCCAAAAACCACCTCGACACCAAACTCGTCTATTTGAACCCTACCGACCCGTTCAACATGTACATTAAGATCTCGCTGCTGGCCGGGATCTTCGTAGCATCGCCGTTTGTGCTGTACCAGGTGTGGGGCTTTATCGCGCCCGGGCTTTACCGTAACGAGCGGCGTTACGTGCTCCCCTTCATGGTGAGCACGGTTGGGCTGTTTCTGGCCGGCGGCTACTTCGGCTACAGGATGGTCTACCCCGGAGCGCTGGACTTCCTGATCCGGTTCAGCGGTCAGTTCCAGCCCATGATCACCGTTGGTGAATATACCGACCTGTTCCTCACGATCATCGCTGGACTGGGCGTAGTCTTCGAGATGCCGATCCTGATCTTCTTCCTCGCGCTGATGGGCATCGTGAGCGCAGGCTGGATGTGGCGCAACTTTCGCTATGCCATTCTGGCAATCTTCATTATCTCCGGCATCATCAGCCCCACTCCGGATATCACGAACATGTGCATCTTCGCCGCGCCCATGATCGTGCTCTATTTGCTCAGCATCGCGATTGCCTGGTTCGTGCACCCAGCCCAACGCAAGAAGCGCGCTGCGAAGGCCGCAGGACACTAGTCCGCCCGAGTCCCCTCCTTGTGCACCCGGCAGGAGTAGGATTTCATCTACACTTCATCGCCATCTATCCATTTTCGTTTGGAGTCAATCGATGTCCTCAGTGCCTTTGATCACTTCGCCGGACCCCATGCACCAGGCTTTTCCTAAACTTACTCCTGCGCAGCTGGAACGAATCCGGCCCTACGGCAAGCTCCGCGCGGTGACGGCCGGCGAGGTCCTGTTTGAGGCTGGAGACAGCGATGTTCCTGTGTTCGTGATCCTGTCGGGGAGCATGAACATCCTGCAACCCTGCTTGTCGGAGTTCCAATTACTTGTTACGCACCGGGCTGGAGGATTTTCTGGTGAGTACATCATGATCTCGGGTCAGCACGCCATGGTGCGCGGAGCGGTTGGTGAGTCGGGCGAGTTCATCGAGGTGCCGATCGAGAATTTTCGCGCCATGATCGCCCGGGATGCCGAGCTGAGCGAACTCTTTATGCGCGTCTTCATCCTGCGGCGGCTCGAACTCATCCATCACGAGGCCGGTAATGCCATCCTGCTGGGATCTAATCACTCGCCGGCGACATTGCGCTTGCGGGAGTTTCTGAGCCGCAACGGCCATCCCTATCGCTACACGGATCTCGATACCGATGAGCGATCGCAGTATATGCTCGATCACTTCCAGGTGAAGGTGGAGGATGTGCCGGTTGTCATTTGCAACGGTCGAACTGTGCTGCGCAATCCCAGCACGGCTCAGTTGGCCGACTGTCTAGGGCTGAATGCCAGCATTGACGAGTCGCAAGTGCGCGACCTGATTGTCGTGGGCGCCGGGCCATCAGGCTTGGCGGCAGCTGTTTATGCGGCTTCGGAAGGTTTGGACGTGTTGGTGATTGAAGCTGCTGCGCCTGGCGGACAGGCAGGATCAAGTTCGAGGATCGAGAATTACCTCGGCTTTCCAACCGGTATCTCGGGGAGTGACTTGGCGGCACGCGCGCTGGCACAGGCGCAGAAGTTCGGAGCAAACATGATGGTCGCCCGCAAGGCGGTTCGTCTGCATTGCGACCGCCGTCCGTATCAGGTGAATCTGGATCAGGGGCCCCCCTTGTCGACCCGCGCTATCGTCCTTGCGTCCGGAGCGCAGTACAACAAGCCGCCAATCAAGAACCTGGAGAAGTTCGAAGGCTTGGGCGTGTATTACGGCGCTACGAACATGGAATCGCAACTCTGTGCCGGCGAAGAAGCGGTTGTGGTCGGCGGAGGAAACTCTGCCGGACAAGCAGCGGTCTTCCTCTCTCAGACCGCGCACAGGGTTTACATGCTGGTGCGTTCGAAGCAACTGTCCGACACCATGTCGCGTTACCTGATTCGTCGTATCGAGGAGAATCCCAAGATCGAACTCCACTACCAGACGGAGATCCTCAGCGTAGACGGCAGCGATCACCTTGAGAGCATCACCTGGCAAGACAAGAAGGATGAGCAGATTTCAACTCACAACGTCCGCCATCTGTTCATCATGACCGGCGCTTCGCCTCGTACCGAATGGCTGCGAGGCTGTCTGGCGCTCGACAAAAAAGGCTTTGTGCTGACTGGCTACGATCTCGATCGTCCCACACTGCGCGAGTTGCAATGGCCACTCTCGCGTGCGCCGCAAATTCTCGAAACAAGTCTGCCGGGGGTCTTCGCCGTAGGTGATATTCGAGCGGGAAACGTCAAGCGAGTAGCCTCGGCCGTCGGCGAAGGATCGATCGCCATTCACCTGGTACATCGTGCCCTGGCCGAGCTTTGAGGCTTGAAAAGACAACGAGCACAGCCCGCTAGAGCTGTGCTCGTCGATTGGTTACCAGGTTGTGCTGGCGTCCCGCTGCCTATTTGCAGGTTTCACTCACCATTTTCAGACTGCTGACCTTCATGTCCATTACGGTCGCGCCTGCGGCCTCGGACTTCTCGCTGGATTCTTTCTTCTGCTCCATAGCTGACGACATCTTCGCCTCCGTGCCGGTGACGGTCACGGTGTGCCCCACGTGCTCGCCCAGGTTCTTACCCCAAAGTTCATACATCTTGCCGTCCTGGCTCATCAGGTAATAGCCGTTGGCGTCGCTGCCTTGCTTGATGCAGCCAGTCACGGTCATCTTGCCGCCGGAACTGTCCTGCGCACTCAATAGCATGGGTAGAGCCGCAAACAACATGATTGGGGCCAACATTAAAATCGATTTCTTCAAGAGAGACATTGGAAATGCTCCTTTCGACTCCGCATGGTCTGGAGTCTGGTTGGGGAGGCGATTCGCAGCCTCGGGCGCACATTGGGACCGCAGTCAAAAAGGTGAACCCGCCCACAATTACTATCGACAATAGTACTTGCTTGGCGGTTTGCCGTCGAGGCACTTCAAGGGTATCGAATTCTGGTGATTACCCCATTGCGACTTTGATGTAACTGCTGCAGGAAAAGGTGGTTTTAGGGGGTTACGGCGAACCGCAGAGCTGACTATAATCAAAGCTGGAAGTTCTCCATGACCAGCCGCCTCAATAAGATGAGCCTCTACTTTGCCGGGATGATTCCGGTATCAGGGGTGGGTCTGCGCGGAATCTGGTCTAGAACCACTTCTACCCGCGCCGACGTCAAGCTGGCTCCCTGCATGGCTCGGCCCAATCTGTTCTCGGGCGACTAATCGCGTTTCTTCCTCGACTCCCGCGCTAATCGGTTCAACCAGACTGCCGTGCGGGTCGACCCAAGCTCCGGTACACAACTCGTGCCGCAAGCCTAATGGAGGAAAGCACCATGTCCGTCAATACTCTTACTCCCATCGCCGGTCCCAACATCAAGACCGCTTTGCCCGGCCCTAACGCCATAAAAGTGCTCGAGGGCGATGAGCGTTACATCTCGCCGTCTTACACGCGCTCCTATCCCATGGTCGCCAAGCGTGGTCGCGGCGTCATCGTCGAGGATGTCGATGGCAATGAGTTCCTCGACTTCTCCGCCGGCATCGCTGTGACCTCGACCGGTCACTGCCATCCCGAGGTTGTCGCTGCCATCCAGAAGCAGGCTGCCGAGCTGATTCACATGTCCGGCACCGACTTCTACTACGAGAGCATGATCACCCTGGGCGAGCGCCTGTCCAAAGTCGCGCCCATGAAAGGGCCGCACAAGATCTACTACGGCAACTCCGGCGCCGAGGCCATTGAAGCCGCGCTGAAGCTGGCGCGCTATCACACCAAGCGGCAGAACATCATCGCCTTCTATGGAGCCTTTCACGGACGCACCATGGGAGCGCTGTCGCTGACCGCCTCGAAGCCGCAGCAGCGCCGCCGCTTTGCTCCGCTGGTTCCGGGCGTGACGCACGTTCCTTATCCGAATGTCTACCGCGCGACAGGCGCTGACGCTGAGGGCTATGCTCTGGAGTGTGCGCGCTTCATCGAGGAGAAGCTGTTCAAGACGACACTGCCTCCCGAAGAAGTGGCTGCGATTTTCGTGGAGCCGATCCAGGGTGAAGGTGGCTACGTGGTCGCTCCAACGGTCTTCATGCAGGAGCTGCGGAAGATCTGCGACCGCCACGGAATTCTGCTGGTCGCCGATGAAGTGCAGTCGGGCGCAGGCCGGACAGGGAAGTGGTGGGCCATCCAGCACACCGGCGTAGAGCCTGACATTGTCTGCAACGCGAAGGGCCTGGCCAGCGGTATGCCGCTCGGCATCATGATGTCGAAAGCCGAGATCATGGACTGGGTGCCCGGTTCGCACGCATCGACCTTCGGCGGCAATCCAGTGTCGATAGCGGCGGCGCTGGCGACGATGGACATCCTCGAACGCGAGGGCATCAAGAATGCCGAAGTCGTGGGTAAGCACATCATGGAGCGCATTGCCGAGTGGCCGAAGACACTCGATCTGGTGGGCGACGTGCGCGGCCGCGGGCTGATGATCGGTGTCGAGATTGTCACCGACAAGAAAGCCAAGACCCAGGGCGGCGCCGAGCGCGACAAGATCGTCGAGCTGGCATTCGAGCGCGGCGTTTTGTTGTTAGGCTGCGGACCGAACACGATTCGCATTGCGCCACCGCTCATCGTGACTAAGGAGCAGGCGGACATCGCGATGGACGTGCTGGAAGAGTGCATCAACGTCGTCGCCGGCAAGCCCCACAGAAAAGCGGCGACGAACGGAAAACAAGCCGGAGCGTAACTTCGGTCAGAAATAAAAGCGGGTGCCCCGTTCTAGCCGGAACTTGGCTAGAGCGGGGCTTTTAACTTTTGTTCTCGCTGGAACTGAGGCGCAGTGCGGCTCTCGGAACTAAGCTACGAATCTACACGTACTTTGCAGTGAGGTGCTCGCAGTACTACACTGCCTACGCTATGATCCGAAAGAATTGCATCGCTCTCACGCTGTTTCTCGCCCTCACTTCGCTCTTCGCCACCGCACAATACACCGACGTCACTGCCATGAACGATCTTGGCGGCCCGAAGGAATTCGCTGCCCGCCGGGCTGAGCTCGCTGCGAAGCTCAAGACAGGCTACGTATTGCTCTTCGCCAAAACCCAAGAGCCGCAGGCCGCGCACTATCGCGAAGACAACGACTTCTACTATTACACCGGCCTCTCCGACCTGGGCGCAGTGATGTTTATGAACGTCGAGAAGCAGACCGTGGTGATCTGGGAACCTCAGCAGAGTCCGCGCGAGATTCAGGTGTACGGCGCCAATCTCCTGGGGATGTCAAAGGACGAGCAGAAAGCGCTCGGATATCCGATCGTGCTGCCGCTTAGCGCCTTGGATGGAAACTTGGCCTTTCTCTTCGGCTCGGGCCAGGAAAACGACTTGTGGGTACGACTTGGCTTCGCCGACAAGCCGGATGGGGCCCGGTTTGAGACGGGACGCGATTATGCCGCCGAGTACAACGACCCTTACGGCCAAAACCTGCCCGGCGATCGCGGTGCCCTACTGAAGCTCCGCGAGCGGTATCCGGCAGCCCACCTTCGCGACATTACTGGGGCGATGGATCAGATGCGCAACATCAAGCGCCCGGGCGAAATCGAAGTACTGCGGCGCAACGGACGGATCAGTGCGATGGGAGACAAGCAGGCCATCGAGATGGCTCATCCCAACATGTTCGAGTACCAGATCGAAGCCGAGGCCGCATATGTGTTTTACAACGCCGGAGCGCAAGGCGTCGCATACCCTGCGATTGTCGGATCGGGAGTTCACGCCAATACCTGGCACTACTTCTTCAATCGCGATCAGATCAAGCCGGGCAGCATCGTGGTCTTCGATTACGCCGCCGATCTCGATCACATGACCATGGACATCACGCGCACCTTCAACATCGACGGCAAGTTCACGCCTGAGCAGGCCAAGTGGTACAACGTCGATCTGGAATCGCAAAAAGCCGTGATCGATATGCTCAAGGTCGGCAATACCTACGAGCAGGCGGCCGACGCCGGGAAAGCCGTTTTCGAAAAGGCAGGCGAAGGGGCGCAGTGGACCGGCTTTCCCGGACACTTCGTCGGCCTGGCGACACACGATGTCATGCTGCCGAAGGGGCCGATCCAGGCAGGGCAGGTCGTAACCGTCGAGCCGATTGTCGAATTTCCCGACAAGCATTGGCACTTCCGCGTGGAGGACACCATCCTGATCACAGCGAACGGTCCCGAGATTCTGTCATCGTCAATTCCCAAAGAGATGGCGGATGTGGAGAAGCTGGTGGGTACGCAGCCCGCACCACAAGTTGTAAAGTGATTCGTAGCATTCAACGAAGTTAAGACGGGGTAACATAGAAGGGCTGAGTTCTTAGGGAAGGTCTGCCTGTGCCTGAATTGCGTAAAGATCCGATCATCGGACGATGGGTCATCATTTCTACGGACCGCTCGAAGCGCCCTTCCGATTTCATGCGGGAGCCGGTAAAGATGAAGGGCGGCTTTTGTCCCTTCTGCGCGGGCAACGAGAGCAAGACGCCACCAGAAGTTCTGGCGTATCGTCCCAACGGGGCGTCGGCGAACAGCAATGGATGGACCGTGCGCGTCGTGCCGAATAAATTTCCATCGCTCGGTATCGAAGGACAGCTGAACCGCCAGGCCGAGGGCATGTTCGACAAGATGAACGGCGTCGGCGCGCATGAGGTCATCGTTGAAACTCCAGACCATGGCGTAACCCTGGCGAACTTGCCGGAGAAGCGTATCGAGGATGTTTTCTGGGCCTTCCGCGATCGCATTCTCGATCTGAAGCAGGACCGCCGCTTCAAATACATCCTCATCTTCAAGAATCATGGCCCCCTGGCAGGCGCTACGCTGGAGCATTCGCACGGCCAACTCATTGCGCTCCCCATCGTGCCCAAGCATGTGGTCGAGGAGCTTGAGGGTTCCAAGCAGTACTACGTTTACAAGGAGCGCTGCGTCTTCTGCGACATCATCCGGCAGGAAACCGAGTCCGGCGTGCGCGTGGTCTCCGAAAACGACGGCTTCCTGACCCTTGCACCCTACGCGCCGCGCTTTCCGTTCGAGACCTGGATCCTGCCCAAGCGCCATGAGTCGGCATTTGAGAACGCGTCGTCGCAGGTATATGAAGGCTTAGCCAAGGCGCTGAAGAACCTGCTGATGCGCGCCGACCAAGTGCTGGACAATCCGGCTTACAACCTCGTGCTGCATACCGCGCCGGCGCAAGAAGCGTCGATGGACCACTATCACTGGCATCTGGAGTTCATGCCGCGGCTGACCAAGATCGCCGGCTTCGAGTGGGGAACCGGCTTTTATCAGAATCCGACTCCGCCTGAGGAAGCTGCGCGATATCTGCGCGAGGCGCGAATCGAGACGCCGCAAACGGCGGCGGTTCAGACGCCGTAATAGCAATCACCCAACCGCCTAAGGACTCGCGATGTGCGACCGACCTGCCGTACAAATTGCGGGCGAGGAGTTGTTAATCCAGTGGTTCGGCAAGTGGCCGTGTTTTCATGACGCCGAAGTGATGAGCTTATTTCTTGCCCGGAGCGGCGAGTCGGTAATCCGTATCTACCCTTATTATCCGGAGAAGCCTGCGACGGTGGAATTCATCCTGAGCGACATTTCGGATATCGAACTCGCTGACTTCAGCGGTCAGAACGTTATACACAGCCTAAGCATCGAGAAAGCCAGGAATCAGTACGATGAAGACGTATTTCGTCTTATCTTGGCTCCCTGTTATGGAGTTGCCGGGCGAGTAGATGCCGGATGCATGCACGTCAGGCTTTCGCCTGGGCCTAGTTCCGACGGTGGCAGTGCTTGGTAATGGGGCCTTCGCTGTGCAATCCTCCGACGCATGTTCGTTTCGATTTGATGTAACCTTGAAGTAACGCCTCAGGTGCTCGCACCTTTCGCAATCGGTCGCGATCCAATCTCCATGGGTATGCAGGCACTGAAAAATCGAGCACGTTTCCTCAGTGGGCTGTACAGCGACCTGCTGGAGACTGGGATCCGCTACTTCTTTCCGGGCTCGACCTTGCAGCGGGTTTCGGAGGGGGCCGAGGAGATGCCTGGTCTGCTGGGCGCGGTGCCCAGTGGCGGGGAAGTGCAATTCGAGTGGATGGGCTCGGGCTATTCGCTTACCGCCAGTTCTAAACTCTCCGATCACGAGCGCCGTCTGCTACGCAGTATCGGCATGGTGCTGTCGGCTCGCTACCAGTTGCTCACGAATGAGGCCTTGGCGGCGCAGAGTTTTTCGCTCTTTCGCGGGCTGCCGGAAGACCGCTTTGTTTCGGCGTTCCTCGATCCGGCACCGCACAGCAGCGCAGAAAGCATCGCCGAGATTCCTGATCGCATCGCCGACGCGATCGAGGTGTTGCGTACCAGCAGCATGAGCACCTACGAGAACCGCCGCATCTCGACCGGCGTGCTGCTCTTCGGCTCCATGCCCGAGCCCTGTCATGCGCCGCCGGAGACGCCGCCGAATGCGCTTCCTTATTCCCATCAACTCACCACGATTCGCAGCTTCCATCGCCTATGTGATGGCCTGCGTACGATGGCGCTGGTCGACCAGAACGGTTTGCTGGCGGAGTTGATTGACGTCCACGAGTGGGCTGAGCCCTATCGCGACATGCCGCTGGCCGTGCCGCCTTCGGCAATGTATATCGACCATGCACGCGCCACCTTGTGTGGCGGGCATGTATGCCTCGTGCTTTCTCCCAACGGTGAAATCAAGGTCTACAACGACGGTGTTCCGGTTTTCCGCTTCATCGACGGTAAGTGGCGGCTGGTGGATGCGCGCCATCGCTATGTAATGTGGAAGGAAGCCATCGGCAACGCCGAGCTGGCAGAACGTCTGTTCTCGGTCGCGCTGAATCTCACGGAGAGCCGCCGTGGTGCGCTCTTCGTTGTCCTTGACAAAGCCGAGTCGGCGGATGTTCTGGTGTCGCAGCCGGACCTTCTCGACCACTTGAATCACGCCGACATTGCCGACGGGGTCACCAGCAAAGACCAGTTGCACTACCTGTTGCGCGACAAGAGTATCCTCGACGTCCCTTCGACGGTGCTCGAGAACATCGCGCGTATCGATGGGGCTGTCGTGCTCTGCAGCAACGCGAATCTGTTGGCGTTTGGTGCGATCCTGCATCATCACTCGACAGAGGAGGCGCTGAATCGTACCGTCGAAGGCGGTCGCACCACCGCCGCCATTGCAGCCTCGCACTACGGCACCGTGCTGAAGATCAGCGAAGACGGCCTGATCTCGATGTACCGCGGCGGAAAATGTCTGTGGGAGATGTAGAGCAGGTTTCCCGTGGCTGGTTTCGAATCCTGCTGCGATCCACATCTCGCTCCGATGATGTGGCCGACTCTCCAGTGCCAGCCGGTGATTACAATAGACGCAGTGCCAGCCTCGCAACAAAACGAATTCCAGTTTGATCTGACAGGCGGACACCTCGCTCTCGATCTTGCCAACACCATCAGTCGTCGAGACGACCCCGAGCGGCGGGCAGAACACCTGACGACCTACGCTGACCTCGTCTCGTTCGCCATTCAGGACAAAATCCTGTCACGCAGGGAGGCTAAGGAACTCGGGTCGTTCGCGGCGAAAAATCTGAATGCAGCGAGCCGAAGTTTTCGCAAGGCAATCGAACTGCGCGAAGCAATTTATGCGACGTTCGCTGCCGCCGTACGAGGAAAGTCTGTGCCGCCGAACGAGCTGCAGGTCGTGGACGATTGCGCGCAAGAAGCCCTTCGGCAACGGCATCTCACGGCGGGGAACAAAGGATTTCGCTGGGAATGGGAGACGGATGGCAAGAACGCTCTCGACCAAATAATCTGGCCCATCGCTCAGTCGGCAGCCGACCTACTCACCTCAGCCGAACTGAATCTTGTTCGCTGGTGCGAAGCCTCGGATTGCGATTGGCTCTTCCTCGACCACAGCCGAAATCGCAGTCGCCGCTGGTGCGATATGGCGAGTTGCGGCAATCGCGCCAAAGCTCGCCGCCATTACCAGCGCACGCATGAATAGCATTATTGCGTTCGGGGCTGCGGAGTAACCACCAGCTTCAGCAGCTCGGTGCCGCGGACCACTTCCATCTCGCATGCCAGGCCGCTGCGATCGTCCGTCAGCAAGCGGTGCAGGTCGTCTACGTTTCCGACAGTCGAGCCCGCAAAGCGCACCAAAACATCGCGCTCGCGTACTCCCGCACGCTGCGCCGGTCCGCCGGCGACCACGTTCAGTGCCAGCAGACCGCTCTCCGTCGGTAGATCGTAGTAGCGCACCAGGCGGCGGTGGAGCGAAACACCTTGTCCCATCACACCAATGTAGCTGCGGCGAACCCGGCCATCGCGTATCAGGCGCGAGGCGACGAATTCCGCCGTGTTCGCGCCGATCGCAAAGCAGATTCCCTGCGCGCCCATGATGGTCGCGGTATTCACGCCTACGACTTGGCCACGCGAGTCGACCAGCGGCCCACCGGAGTTGCCGGGATTCAGTGCCGCATCGGTCTGGATCACGCCATCGATCAGCCGCCCGGAGCGCGAGCGCATGGTCCGGTCCAGCGCGCTCACTACGCCGGCCGTCACCGTGTGCTGAAAGCCCAGGGGATTGCCAATCGCAATGACCAACTGGCCCACCGCGAGTCTTCGCGAACTACCGAGCGGCACCGAAGGCGCCGCCACGCCGCTGCGGATGACCGCCAAGTCGGTGTCGGGATCGTCGCCGACCACTTCGGCCGGGAAGCGCTCGCCGCCCGCCGTGGTGACCGACAGTGCGGTCGCCGCGTGCACGACGTGGCTATTCGTCAGGATGAATCCGTCGGGAGTAAACACGAATCCTGATCCAGCGCCTTCGCCTCGTGCCTGCTTGACTTGGATGTGAACCACGGCCGGACCAACTCGCTCGACCGATCCCACAACCGCGCGCGAGTAGCTGTCCAGCAGTTCGAGGTCAGGATTCGTTAGAAGGTCCTGCTTTTCGCCTACCGGAGCGGAATCGAGTTCGTCGCCCAAAAAATGAAGAGATCCCATATCACCTCGTGACATGTGGATGCTGAGTTGACGGGATTCGATTCGCCACACGAAAGATGGGCGCGTCAGAATGACAAAAGGCACACCCGGTGGTGTGCCCTTGTTGAATTTGAAGAGCGAACTAGCGACCGAAGTACTTGGCGTTGCGGTCGGCGTAGTCCTTCCATTTTTCCGGCAGATCGTCGAGCGCGAAAATCGCCGACACCGGACACACCGGCACGCACGCGCCGCAATCAATGCACTCGACCGGATCGATGTACAGCATCTCTTCAGCGCCGTGCTTCTCGCTGTCCTTCTTGGGGTGAATGCAGTCCACCGGACAGGCATCGACGCAAGCTGTGTCCTTCGTGCCAATACAGGGTTCCGCGATCACGTAAGCCATAAAGCAGTGTCTCCTCAGATCGTTCTATGCGTTATATGGAGAATACCTGGTAAGAATAGGCACTCCGATACTATCAAAACAGCTCGCGTTGTGCGACGGACTGCAATGCTGAATTAAGCCACAGCCGCCGGTTCACGCTGGCCTGCCGGCTCGTACTCCACGATGTATCCGGCGATGGCGCTGGCGGCAACTGTCAACGGACTCGCCAGGTACATCTGGCCGGGACCGCTGCGCCCGGGGAAGTTGCGGTTCTGCGCGCTGATTACGACTTGATCGGGGCGCTTGGAAACTCCGGGACCGGCATTGATACAGGCGCCGCAACTGGGCTCGATCACATGCGCACCGGCACGCTCGAAGATGTCGAGGTAGCCCTTGCGCACGCAGTATTCGCGCGTTTCCTGCGATCCAAACTGAAGATAGAACTGGCAGCTGTCGGCGACTTTTTTGCCGTGTTTCAAGGCATCGCCCAGCACCGCGGCGTACATGTCCATGTCCTCGTTCTTGCCCGCGGTGCAGGTGCCGCCGTATGCGATCTCGACGGGAACAGGAGTGTTCAGTTCGCGAACAAACTTGCCATTGCCCGGATCGCCCGGCGTGGCGACCATCGGATAAATGTCATTTGCGTCTAATTCGATTACGTGCGCGTAATGTGCGTCCGCATCGCTGTACAAGCCCTCGACCAGGGTCTGCGCTTCGTTTTCGCTCATGCCGCGCCGCTCCATCAGAAAGTCGACGACTTTCTGATCCGGAGCCACGATGCCGGTGAAGCCACCGATTTCCGCCGCCATGTTCGTCATGGTCGCGCGCTCATCAACGCCGAGCGCCTCGATCGCCTCACCGGAATACTCGATCACTTTCGCCAGAGCTTTGCCGGAGCGAATGTATTCCAGCGAGAGCAACTTCAGGATGAAGTCTTTCGCGGTCACGTTCTCGCGTCTCTTTCCGCGGACAATAACCTTCACCGACTCCGGAACTTTAACGCGAACGTCTTTGGTGAACCACGCGTTGAAGACATCAGTGGTTCCTATACCGAAAGCCACGCAGCCCATTGCGCCTACGTGCGGCGTGTGGGAGTCGCTGCCAACGTTCAACTGGCCGGGCAAGGCATAGCTCTCGGTCACGATGGAGTGGCAGATTCCTTCGGAACCCTTACGGTCTTTCAACTCGCCGTGCAGCTTGATGCCTCGTGATTTCGCGAACGCTTCCTGCTTTAGCTTCAATTGGCCAGCCAAGTCCAGCAGGCCCATCTTCTTCTTCTCTTCTGAAATCACCTCATCGAGGAAGGTGAGATGGTCGCGGAAGAACATGATGGTCTTGGCATCCGTGACTGGTTCGGTTTTGCCCAGGAAATGCTCGAAGAAGATCGCCGCCATCGGCGTAACGTATTCGTGGCTGAAACGGAGATCGGTGCGGGCGAATCCGGTGTCGCCTGGCTTCACGGCCTCAACGCCAACCTTGTCGGTGCTGTGTAGCATGTGGCGCGCGAAGATCTTTTCGGCGATGGTCATCGGCCGCGGCTTGGTGGTGATGGGCGGCAGAAAAACTTTGCCCTGCATGCGGGCGACGTTGAACGGGAAGAGCCCGCCGTATTCGATTACCTGGCGCGTGATCTCGTCTTCACCCTCGGTGAACTTGACCAACGGCACTTCTTCGCCGGAGCGGATCCTGTCGATCATGCTGAAATCGGTCGTGGTCAGGACGCCCAGATTCTGGCAGTTCTGCTTGTAAATACGCTCGATGTTTTCGGCGATCACCAGCTTGATACCGGCACACATCTCGGCGTAGGGCGACGCCTCGCGACTGGAACCTTTGCCCCGGCGTTTACCGCTGACGGCAGCGACGAAGCCGCCGTTCTTAATGTCGCATCGTCCGATGGGCGTTTCGGTGCCGCATTTCAAACCGGTATAGGGAAATTCGCCCAGCGTCTCATCGAAGAAGAAGCAGATATGCGCGGGCGTGATCTCGTCGGTGGAGATGTCGTCGCGCAGCTTGGGATTGCGCTCCGGATGCTGCGTGTCCCAGGCCAGATCTTCGCCGGCAAGCTGACGCTTGATGAGCTCGGGATCTTCGGTCAGGAAAAGGATTCGCCCCTGCAAACGGACCATGTCGGGGCGCTTTTCAACGGTTCGGTTCAACAGCGAGTTGTTCACTTGTTAATTTTACCGCAGTCACAGAGGCTTGTGACGGGAGTGGCACAGGGGCCTTAAAAATTGAAACAACGCGGCTGGAGAGGCGAGAACGCCCTCAGTAATGGTAGCGAGCCTGCAAAAAGTCGATTCGATTGCCATGCACGCGATAGACCAGCCGGTGATTCTGCGTGGACCTACGCTCTGGTCTTCACGTACTCCGCCACGGACGGCAGCTCTTCCAGACCTCGTCCGGCGAACATCTCGGCGAAGTTCTGGAGCAGTTCGTGGTGAATAAGTCCGTTGCTGGCGAGCACCTCGCGACTGTCGAGGCGGAACGGGCTTTCGTCGAAGCGGGTTACCTTGCCACCGGATTCTTGCACGATCAGCACGCCCGCCGCTGTGTCCCAAGGATTGAGGTTGAACTCCCAGTAACCGTCATAGCGGCCGGCGGCAACATTGGCCAGGTCGAGCGCGGCTGAGCCGGCACGGCGCACTCCATGAGAGCGCAAGGTGAGCTGGTGATAGAAGTGAATGTTCGGGTTCTTGTGGCGCTTGTGACTGGGGAAGCCGGTGCCCAGCAGAGACTCCGTCAATACCTTGGTCGTTGAAACTTGAAGCTTCTTGCCGTTCAGGGTCGCGCCTTTACCACGCTCGGCAGAAAACATCTCGTCTCGCGTGGGATCGTAAAGCACGCCAACTTCAAGTTGCCCATCGTGCCGTACCAGTGCGATCGAGACGCAGAAGACCGGATAACCGTGCGCGAAGTTTGTGGTCCCGTCCAATGGATCCACGTACCAGCGATACTCGGCGTCTGTTTCGGTGCGCGTGCCTTCCTCGCCAACGATGCCGTGCTCCGGCCAGCGCGCCTGCAGCCGTTCGACAATCAACTTTTCGGAAGCACGATCAGCTTCGGTAACCAGATCAACGTCGCCTTTGTACTCGATGGTCACGCGCTTAGCGAAGTAGCTCATCAGGAGCGTTCCTGCTTCGCGCGCGATAGGCTCGATCTCTGGCAGGTACGCGCTCATTCCTTGCCGTTCTGAGCGCCGTTTGGCGGAACTGTCGCGCCTTCTGGCCGAGCCTTCCGCACCACATCTTCGGCGATGTAGGCAATTTCGTGCTTAAAGATGAAAAGATTAGGGGCGCCTTCGCGGGTGAGACGAACCATCCGGCGGTCGTAGTACTCTATCCAGCCGCGGACAATCTCGCCGCTCATCAACTTGATCCGTACAGGCCGCTGTTTCTCGCCAAGCATCTTCAGGTAATTCGCTTCCTGACGAGTGTCGTCGGGAGGAGGAGTCCTGCCCTTTTGATTGGTTTCACTGCCGCCGCGAAAAGGCATGCTCCGATTCTACATGCGATCTCTGCGCCATGCGCGCTGCGATTTTCAAGCCCGCCATACGGCGTCACGTGCAGCCAATCGACGAGCAAACGCAACATTTCTTAACAATCATTTATGATTTGAATGTAGCGCCTCCGACTTTCGGCCTGCATCATTTAGGTTCACGGTCCGCATCTTAATCTTGCAGTGTAGTGATGAATTGCAATCTTCAGGTTGTCCGGTGCCGACACTTTTCGATGCGCCGAGTGTTATGAAGAAGGTCGCACTACAGCGATTGAATCCTGCTCATGTTCCAGCACGTTGGCTATCATTTTCTAGAGTCTGTACCCGCGTTGATGGTGCTCTCCCTGTCGCTGGGGGCGCTGATCTATTTCGGTCTGCATTACTGGGGTAATGTTGCCGCGCTGTCGAGAAATCGGTCCCAATTATTGTCAGTAGGAGCCGTCCTGGTAGGCCTGCTGGGCTGGCAGATCTATCAGACCAAGACCGCGAGCGCTCTGGATGAGGATTTCTTCTCCGTCGCCAGAGCCATGCCTCACTCGCAGCTGGTCACGGCTGAGTCCCTTGCAGCCTCCGGTCTTCCGGTCGTTGCCACGTATCACAACGATAACTTCCGCACCGGCCAGAACACCCTGGAAACTCTGCTGACGCCCGACAACGTCAACGCCGGCCATTTCGGAAAGTTGTACTCATTTCCCGTAGATGGCTATGTGTACGCTCAGCCGCTCTACATGCCTCAAGTCGCCATTCCAGGCAATGGCATTCACAATGTCGTAATCGTGGCAACGCAACATGACAGCGTCTATGCTTTCGACGCGGACTCGCCGACGCCCATGCCGCTATGGCAGATCAGTTTCCTTAATCCGGATGCCGGGATAACTACGCTGGCCGCCAGCGATGTGAATGCCAGCGACATCATGCCCGAGATCGGTATTACCAGCACTCCTGTGATCGATATCGGCAGTAATACGGTTTACGTCGTGGCCGCTACCAAGGAAAATGGCGCCTTCTACCATAGGTTGCACGCGCTCGATATCACCTCGGGCGCCGAGAAGTTTGGTGGTCCGCATGTCATCCAGGCTTCGTATCCTGGATCGGCGCAAGACGGAAAAGACGGCGTACTAAATTTCGCCTCGCACTTCCAGTTACAGCGCGCCGCTCTGTTGCTCTCCAAGGGGAAGATCTACGTTGCATTCGCCTCCAATGCGGACTTTGGCCTCTATCACGGATGGGTGATCGCCTACGACGCCGTTACCATGAAGCAGTATGGTGTGTGGGTGTCGACGCCGGATGGCTACCAGGGTGGCATCTGGATGAGTGGTTGCGGAATTTCTTCCGACCACGATGGCAATCTCTACCTCTCGATTGCGAATGGGCCATTCGATGCCTTCGGTCAGGAGCCGGGATCGAATCTCAGCGACAGCGTTGTGAAGTTGAAACCTGGCGCGCACGGAATCGGCTTAGCGGATTTCTTTACTCCTTACAGCCAGGCAAAGATGGCTCAGGACGACCTCGATCTAGGTTCGTCGGGAGTGCTGCTGCTTCCCGATCAGCCGGGACCTAATCCGCATCTCGCGGTCACCGCGGGGAAGAATGGGCATATCTACGTTTTGAACCGTGACAATCTTGGAGGGTACTTCGCGGGCGGCCGGGGCAATCCACAAACTCTCCAGGAGATCTCAGGCCAGTTGCGGCAGCAGATGGGAACACCCGCCTACTGGAATGGACGCCTGTATTTCGGAGCGGGTATTAGTCCACAGAAAGACGGGATCAAAGCGTTTACCGTGCGCAACGGTGTGGTCTCGACGGTTGCAACTTCACAGAGTGCCGCTATCTATCATCTGACCCGGAGCACAGTCAGCGTCTCAGCCAACGGTAACGGCAACGGAATTGTGTGGGCGGTCGACAATGATGCTTATTACAGCCCGCACTCCGGTCCGGCGGTATTGCACGCCTATGACGCGAGAAACCTTGGCCGAGAACTTTACAACTCCGGCCAGCGCCTCTCCCGCGACAATCCTGGATCGGCCGCAAAATTCACGGTGCCAACTATCGCCGGCGGCAAGGTATTCGTTGGCACCGCGAATCAACTTAGCGTCTATGGTCTGCTGGCGGGAGCAGGAAATTAGTGTCTTCGAGCGAACCACGCTGTGCCGCATAAAACCGTGTCGAGCTGCACTCGTACAAGAAGCTGGGATGCGAAGATAGAGACCAGGAGTTCTTGATGCGTTCGCATCGATTTACTTTCTTTTGCACACTTCTGCTGGCCGCACTCTTTGCCTCAGCCCCGGCGCTGACATCCCAAAGCAATTCTCCCGATTCCACCCAGCACCGTGCGACCAGTACGCCGTATACCGGCGATCTCTCGATTTTCGAAACGCCGGGACGCGATGCCAAGCTTCACATCAATCAGGTCATGGATATTCTCGACATTCAGCCGGGCCGAACCGTGGCCGATATCGGCGCAGGCTCCGGTTGGTTCACCGTTCGCGCCGCTCGCAGGGTTACAAACAGCGGAGAGGTCTATGCCGTCGATATCAATCCTGAAGCCATCGACTACATCAACAAACGGGTCCAGAAAGAGCAGTTGAAGAACGTCAAGACGATTCTGAGTAAGCCGGACAATCCCGAACTGCCACCCGCAAGCGTCAATGCCGTGCTCTTCCTGAAGGCCTATCACGAGGTTTCCGATCCCGTCGTACTCCTGCGCAACATGCGAGCGTCGCTAAAGCCTGGCGCGCGCATAGGCATTATTGAGCGAAATGGAAACGGCACGGACCATGGCATCGAGAAGCAGGTGGTGCTCCGTGAGGCCGGCGAGGCAGGCTACCGGCTGCTCGAAGAGCACGACGACCTGGTGAAGGGTGACAAGATGGATTACTTCCTGGTGCTTGGAGTGAAGTAGTCAACGATGTTCGCTGCAGCATTCTCTTTGCTTTCCTGATGACAGGACTTAGAATGACCCACCATGAGCTCGCCCTCGCCCACTTCACCTCCATCCGATCCCATCATGGCCCGGCTTGAGGACCAGATCGACTGGTACGACCGCAAAAGCACGAGCAATCAGCGGACATTCCGGCGCATCAAGATCACCGAGATTCTCGCGGCCGCACTAATTCCTTTTGTCTCGGTTTTCCGGATGGGCTTTGTCAGCTACGCCACTGCGGGGCTCGGGGTGTTGATCACCGTTTTGGAAGGAATGCTCCATCTCAACCAATACCAGCAGAACTGGATCAACTACCGCTCCACTTGCGAAGAGCTGAAGCACGAAAAATACGTTTACCTGGGAAACGCCGGACCGTACGCAAACGTGAAGGATCCGCGCGCCCTGCTGGCCGAGCGAGTGGAGTCGCTGGTCTCGCAAGAGCACGCCCAGTGGGCTACGGTGCAGCAACAGAACGCGAAGGAAAAAACCTAGGTCGAGACGGGTAACCCCAATTGGGCGCTATCTTCATCAGCTATCGACGAAGCGACTCGCAAGGTGAGGCCGGCCGGCTGTTCGACGACCTGGTCAGGCAATTCGGCAAGAGCGCCGTGTTCATGGACGTCGTGGGCATCGACGCCGGACGCGATTTCCGCCGAGCCATCGAGGACAGCGTTCAAAGTTGCAGCGTCCTGTTAGCCATGTTGGGTCCGCTATGGCTTGATGCCGCCGACGAGCAGGGAAGCCGTCGCCTGGACAACGAGATTGATTATGTGCGATTGGAGATTGCCGCAGCTTTGCAACGGGATATTCCTGTCGTGCCCGTGCTGCTGCGCGGCGCCAAGATGCCGCGTTCGGAACAGCTTCCTGCTGAAATCGCCGATCTGGCCTACCGCAACGCCGTCGAGCTAACTCATGCGCGCTGGAAGTCGGATGTGCAGCTGCTGATCAAGGCCTTGCGACCAATGGTAGGCGCTGGCGAAGCGGCTGCATCGAACCAAGCCTCCACCGTCGCGATCGACACTTCCGCGGTCCAACGAATCGCACGAGAGTTGGCTACCTATATTGGACCCATCGCCGAAATCGTGGTCAAACGCAAGGCTTCCAGCTGCCATTCCGAGGAAGAACTTTCCCGTAGCGTAGCCGCCGAGATCGACAGTCAATCTGATCGCGAGAAGTTTCTCGACGCGCTAAGCCACGGATCACTGTAGGAGCTTGAGGGCCTTCTCCAGGCTCACCCGCATACGGTTGAACGAGGCCGTTACCGTCGCGATTTCGTCGCGACCCTTCACCGGCAATACCGGCACATCCTTGTCGCCCTTGCTGACGCGATCGGCTGTTTCGGAAACCAGCTGCAGTGGCCGTATCACAATGTAGTACACACCGATATCCAGGGCGATCATGGTTGCCACCATGGCGACAATCAGGTACAGCAGCAACCGATGGAAGGCCTGATTGGCAATCTGAATCGGCAGGGACATGGGCACAGATACAATTTGAGCCGCTACGACCGTGCCCTGCTTCCAGCCGAATCCGTGTTTCGAGCCGTACTTCGCGATCATCGCTGCGGGCGCCACCGCAGGAGTGCTGTGGCATTCCAGACAGGTAGCGTCGGCCGCAATCGGAGTCGCCAGATACAAGGTGGGACCTGTGGCGGCTATCCGCTCTCCGGTGACCTGCTGTTTATCGCGATGGTCTCGCAAATAGTTGATGACATCGGCCTCCCAGTCCAAAGCGTGATGCGCGGGATTGGTCGGATTCAGCGTGGCCTCGTGATACTCGTAGTCGGGATATTTCGCGTGGATGTGATTGAACGTCGCCAGCGCGCTGAAGGCGGGAACCGTCTCCGGCTGAAAGGTGCCGTCGCGCTTCGAACTCTGCTCGAGCAGCGGCGAAATCTGGTCGGCGGTGTAATCGCGAACCGATTTGGCGTTGGTCATCATCAGTTCAGCTTCCTGCAAGACCTCGCGGCGCGCATTGTCGATCAGGAAGTTATACGCAACGTCGGCTATGAGGAGGCCGCAGGCACCGAACAGCACAATCAGGATCAGGTTGAACTTGGTAAGCAGCTTCATCGGTGTCCCCGTGGCACTCGGCCTTGGTTCAAGAGTCTATAGCAGCTCAAGAAGTGACGAGCGAATTTTGCCGGTAGCGGCTTTTACGGCAGCACGTCGACGCGCAGCAGATTGAGCTTGGCGCTAAAAGCAGTGGTTCCTGGACTGTGCATGACTCGCAAAGCGGCAGCGAGAAACAGAACGCCGGTGGCGGATCTCGGCCTCAGATCTGTCAACACCACCGGATCGACATTGTGCGTGCTGACACCGAACGATCGGGTCGCCATCACTTGTGTTCCGCTCGAAGCGTCGGCATCGGGCAAGATGCGCATAGGCCAGCGCAGATCGCCGCTACAGTCCGGCTGATCGCAAACCAACAACTGCAACTGGAAGCCCGCGCCGTTGAGGCCGGGGTCAGGGGTAATGGTGCCTGCGGCCTGGATGTTGAACATGGAGAACGAACGCGGCTGACCCAGCAGCACGGACCCCAACACGACGGTGCTGCCGGGCGTGCTGGGAAGCGTGATCGCGCGAGGCGAATTCGTCATCAGGGTTCGTGCCTGCGCAGGGGCCAGGCAGGAGCCACTAATTGTCAGCAGCACGAGCGCGATCAAACCACGAAAATGCATGGGCCTTTGGGATCCAGATGGATGTGTAATGAATTCTTAACATAGTCGGTAGGAAAGAAAAGGGCAAGAACTACAAAGGCGAGTACCCGACTTGGGTGGTCGGAATAAGCAGAACTTCGCTGCTCTACCGTCCTGCAAAATCGATGATTGCCAGGTCCATGGGAAATTCGTTGTGCCGGAGAGCGGGCGTTGCCAACCTGCCCTCGCCCCAGTCGCCTTCGACACCGGGACTGGCGGCAAATTTCTGCTCCGATATCTCGCCGTCGTACTCGAATGAGTCGATGACGTAGGGAATTCCGCTGGAGCCCAGTACCGAGGGCCCGTCCATCAAATGAAAGTGCAGATGCGGCCCGGAAGAGTTTCCAGTGTTGCCGAGCCTGCCCAAAACCTGCCCGCGCTTCACCGCATCTCCGGGAGAAACCTTTATCGAGCCTTTTTGCAGATGCGCGTAGAAGGCATAGACACCGTTGCCCAGATCGAGGACTACGTGATTTCCATCGACATTCTGGATGTTGATGGTCTTGGGGTCGGGCAGTGAGCCAGGCTTTTGATCATCCAGGGTGTTGAGCGTGCTCACAACCGTGCCATCGGCCACAGCCAGAACGTCGGCGCCATAGCAGGCATAACTGTGGACGTCGGCAGGATCGCCGTGCACCAGATGTCCCTCAGCATCCAGCTTCATCCAATCAATCGCAAAGCGCTGGGCGAAATGGATAGCGCCGTTCACCGGCAGCCCTGTCGAACGATGAGCACCACCGGTCTCACAACAACCATTGACTGCCACCCAACCCGTGCCGGCCAGGGGCGGGGAGATAACCGGCGGGTTTGTTCCAACCGTCAACTTGGCAACGATGTAGTTCCGCGCAACCGGAGCGGCAGGCTTCCGTGCGGGAGAGCCCGCGCCCATCAGCGTCATGCGGTGCAGCAGATGGGGAGGGATCACCGTGCCTTTTTCCAACGCAATTTGCAGTAGCAGCAAGCGCGTCTCGTTGAAGGCGATCACCGGAGTGGGTGCCTGAGTGTTGCCGGTGGTCCGCAAATCGGCGAGCAACGCTTTGCCCTCCCAGCCGGCGAGCACTCGGGAAGGGTTCGCTGCGTCAACGGCCTCAACCTTTTGCAGAGTGGCCGAGGTGGGACTGGCGTTGGTTAGGACCAGCTCATAGACCAGATGCAGCTTGCCGTCGGTGCCCAGAAAAGCCTGCGTGACGGGCGTTAGCGGGGAAACGATCAGCGGCGTGTACTGATCAGCCTGGGCCATGAGGATCGGGCCCGAGGCGAGAAGCAGCAACCCAAGGAAGCAGCAGCCCGCAGCCAGCTTCACCGCCGAACTCAAACGTGTTGAAGAACTACCTGTACGAAAGTTAGTCACAATGAAAGGACCGAGACCGGAAGCGATTGACAGCCTTTTCGTAGACGCCGTCGTAACTCCAACGGCTCCAGATGGCTGCTGGTAGGGTAAAGTGTCCTCTACGATTCGTCCAGCGTGGTAATCGTGCGAAGCAGTTTGCAAAATGGTGGACGCCGGTAAGCGAAGGCCTCTACGAGTTCTGGAGAGAAAATGGCAAACGTAACGTTGTTCCCGACTAATCAAAAACCAATCAACTTTCCCGAAGCGACCGGTACCTATGTGCAAAATGGAGTTCTGTATTTTCGTGCCAAGAGGGACCCGAAAGCGACGGCCCAAAGCGCGTTTACAACCAGCCTGCCATTTGTGATGGTGGAGGACGACGCCTAAAGAAGGAGTCGAGCACTAACCCGCATGGGATCTCTGGCGGACCGTGATCTCATGTGGCGACCGGTGACTGACTAGTAGCCAGTTGGCGTCGATGAGGTGAGTATCGAAGTTGGCCCCAACAGGAGCGCGTATCGATGGACCCTAAATATCAGGCATTCATCTCCTACAGTCACGCCTCTGATGCCCAACTGGCCGCGTCGCTACAGTCCTCGCTCACCCGGTTCGCCAAGCCCTGGTATCGGCTCCGCACCATGCGGATCTTCCGAGACCAAACCAGTCTCTCCGCGAATCCCGCACTTTGGCATTCCATCGAGCAAGCGCTCGGCGAAGCCGAATATTTCCTGCTTCTGGCATCTCCTCTATCCGCGAACTCTACTTGGGTCCAGCAGGAGGTTCAGTGGTGGTTGCAGCACCGGTCGGTGGAGAAGTTAGTAATCGTCCTGACCGGCGGTGTGATCCTTTGGGACAACCAAACCGCGGATTTCGATTGGGAGAAAACGACCGCAATCCCGTCGTCTTTGAAGGGAGCTTTTCCTTCCGAACCGCTCTATGCCGATTTCCGCGCCGCAAAAGTAAACGGGAAATATCAGAACTCAGATCCCGCGTATCGAAGCGCCCTGTTGGACGTTGCTGCACCCTTGCTGGGCCGACCGAAAGACGAACTGGATGGCGAGGATATTCGCCAACATCGCAAGGCCGAACGCACAGCCTGGGCAGCTGTGGTGTTCATAGTCGTTCTGGCGATTGCCGCCGCCGTGGGCCTCAACATGGCACATCAACGCCAGAAGATTGCTGCCTCCCGGGCCTTGGCGTCCGCGGCGACATCGCATCCGGCCGACCGCTCACTGGCGCTGCTGCTTAGCCTCGAATCCCGTCGAATCGCGGACACGGTCGAAGCACGGCGTTCCCTGGTTGCCGCGATCCAGGCAATGCCGCACGCCGAAGCTTTTCTGTGGGGACACACCGACTCGGTGACGAAGGCCGTCTTCAGTCCCGATGGACAGACCGTGCTGTCCACAGGATGGGACAATCGAATCATTTTCTGGAGTGTGGCTACCCATCAACTGATCGGTCAGCCTATCGCAGGGCCGAAAGGGCTTGTCAGTGTTGCCTTCAGCCCTGACGGCTCGCGATTCGCCACGACCGCAAGCGGATCGGTTGTGATTTGGAACACACAGACGCGCCAGCCCGTGGGCGCGCCGCTCAAGCAGGCGAATGAGAACTTCATCCACGTCGCTTTTTCCTCGAGCGGAAGATTAGTGGCCGCGAGCACGGATCCGTACGGCGGTCACCCCGGACGAATTTTTATATGGGACGTCGCCAATCAACAGCTCATAGGAGAACCGGTAGAAGGAACCAATCTTGCGTTTAGTCCGGACGACGCACTGCTGGCGGTTGGCCGATACAAGGACGTAATCCTCTACGACCTCCGCTCTCATCGAGAAATCACGCGGCCTCTCACTGGACATACGAAGACCATCAGTGTGATTGCATTCAGCCCAGATGGATCGCTGGTCGCTTCGGGATCCGAAGATACGACGGTCATGGTTTGGGATGTCAAAAGTCAGGAACAGCTGGGAACGTTAGAAGGTCACACGGGAACCGTAACCAGCCTGCTGTTCGGCGCCAAGGAAGCAGATCTGATTTCCGGGAGCAGCGATGGCACTGTGATTCTCTGGAGTCTGGACGACGGAAAAGCCATCGACACGCCCATCAAAGACTTCGGCGCCTCTATTTCCTCGATCTTCGCAGCTCCTGATGGCCGGCTGAGGGCGCTCGCTCTCGATAAAGACCGCGCCATCCTCCTCAATGTAAATGATGATCCAGCCCTTGGCCGTCGCATCAAGGCGCCGGACAGCGGTTCGTCCAATCTCGCCTTTAGTCCAGACGGTCGCTTCCTCGTTTCCAGCGGAGAGTTTGGCGATATTGCCGAGTGGGACGTTGCCAGCGGCCAACCTAACGGCGAGCCCCTCTCCGGCCATGAGCGGCAGGTCACCAGTCTTGCTTATAGTGCCGATGGCAAGTTGCTGATGTCGGGAAGTATGGATGGCACCGTTATTTTCTGGGACACAGCTACTCATAAGGCTTTAGGGCCGCCGTCGAAGGTGCACCGTTCGCCAGTCTGGAGCGTTGCCTTCAATCCTGGCGGCAAAACCGCGGTTTCGGCAGGAGATGCTGAATTAATTTTCTGGGACCTTGCTACTCGTAAGCCCATAGGCTCACCTACACGGTCGCAGAAAGATCGTATTTGGGCTCTAGCGTTCAGTCCGGACGGAAATCTATTGGTGTCGGCAGGAAACACACTCGTAGTGGATCTCTGGAAGGATGGCCAGCAAACTCAACCTGCCAGCACCTTGGGGACAGCTGCTTCGCGTGACGATTTTGAAATCACGCCTGTGGGAGTGAGCTTTAGTCCCGATGGCGCACTTCTTGCCACGAGCACGCGAGAGCATTCCGTGACCCTGTGGAATGTTAAGACCAGCCAGCCCGTGCAGCCATTGCTTTACGGTCACACCGAAGCAGTAGCTAGCGTGGCCTTTCGGCGCGACGGCAAGCTGTTGGCTACGGGTAGCGCGGACGGCGAAATTCGATTGTGGGACGTGGACAGCCACGAGCTGCTCGGAACGGTCAGCGCACAACAGGACGACCTCAAGAGTGTTGTGTTCAGCCCCTCGAATGGGACATTGGCGTCGGTTGGCAAGGGTGATTCGATCGTTTTCTGGGACATGGATTTTGAGTCGTGGGGCAGCCGCGCTTGCCGTCTCGCAAATCGCAACCTCACACCAACCGAGTGGAACACATACTTTGGAAGCAGTCCCTACCGCAAGACATGTCCGAATCTCGAGTAAGGTGTCGATTACTCGTTAAAGCTTCTGCCGAATTCTTCAACACGTGTGCATTCATCCGAAAACAAGCGTTCTAGCGGGCGGGGCTTAGGAGGCGGATCGTTCACACCGTCTCCCACTCCTTTTTGCAAAAAAGTCACAATTCTGAGATCGCAGGGTGACAACGGATAACGCACCGGAATTTATCGTCCGGATTGTCGCAGCGAAAGGTATGACTTCGCTTGAACTGCAGAACGCTACAGCCGGTGCTGAATGGCGCCGCGGCGGTTATCAGATTCGACAGCGCTCATCCCAAATTCGAGTTTCGAAGCTCCTTTCAGAGAGAGGACTTTCCACTGCATGCGCATCGGTCCTTAGCCGAGCGCCATGACCCGGCTGTTTGAAAACCAACGGCAATGTCGAGCGACATAAATGACGATTGGGTTGCCATCAGCGGTATCGCCAGAACGGCCAACCGCAATAGGCCGAGAGGCGAGCGGCGTCAAAATCGAGCGGACCAGATTCGTTGAGATTGCCGAGTGGCTCTTCCTGCTGATCGCGCTCGCCTACCTGGGCGGCCGCACCCTTCCGCGCGCATGGGAGCGCCTGAATACCGATTTCCCCAACTATTACATAACGGCACGGTTGCTTCGGGAGGGCTATGACACAAGCCGAATCTATGAGTGGATCTGGATTCAGCGGCAGAAGGACCACCTGGGGATTACGCGGGCCGATCAGCCCGTAGTCGGGTTTGTTCCTCACACGCCGTTTTCGGCATTGGCAGTGTGGCCACTGACCTATTGGGCGCCACTGACCGCGAAGCGGCTATGGATCACGATAAGCCTGGCGTTGCTGACATTGGTGGCCGTGCTTTTGCATTCGCTTGCAGCGATGAACTGGCGGCGCATTGCGCTAATCATGGTGCTGAACTATCCGCTACACCGAAACCTCGAATACGGGCAATACTACGTTCTTATCCTCCTGGTAATGACCCTGGCGCTGTGGTGCTATGTGCGTCAGAAGCGATTCCTCGCGGGCGCCTTGATGGGCATCGGCTTCGGCCTGAAAATATTCCCGCTTCTATTCATCCTTTATTTCGCACGGAAGAGAGACCTGCATGCCGTCTTAGGGCTGCTTGCGGGAGGGATAGCCTCAGCCGCGATCTCAGTATGGGCGTTTGGATGGCAGGTAAACCACCTTTACGCAACCCAGGTTCTACCCTGGGCACTGCGCGGGGACGCCATGGATCCGTACAATGTGGCATCGAGCTCCCTGTCGTCCTTGTTGCACAAGCTGCTCTTGTTTGAGCCGGGGTGGAACCCGCACCCTGTGCTGCACTCGCCCGCCGTCTTCTCGATATTGCATCCGCTCTTTCAGGCGGCAATCTTCGCGCCCGCCGTGTTTCTTGCGGTACCGGGAGACTGGCATCCCAGACGCCTGCAACTCGAATGGTCCGCTTTCCTGATCGCGGTGCTGGCGATCTCCACGCTGCCTGCGTCGTACCACTTCACTCTTCTGATCTTGCCGGTTGCCATCATCGCGAACGAGCTAATTGAAGAACGGGACATTCGCCCGCTGTGGTTGCTGGGGCTGCTTTACTTCGGAATCTGCTTCCCCGCGTGGCAACGCGATCTCGGCGACGGCTGGTGGTCATTGCTGGCTGTGCCTCGACTCTACTTCGTTATCCTGCTGTGCATCCTCTCCTACGTGATCCTGGGTAGACGACGATTCATCAACGTCATCAGTATCCGCGATCGCTGGGTATGGGCAGGCGCGTTAGCCGCGGCTCTGATTTTCAGTATGGCTTCGACCTTTCATCATCAGCGCAGGCTATACAGCAACTATTCATCACGAATCGAAACTTCGCCGGACATCCTGCTTGCCACAAACCCGGTAGTCCAGAGCGATTCCGTTCTGTTCACCGCGATGCTTCCCGACGGCTATCGCAACGCGATATCTAACCGCGAGGGCACGCGCGTGACTAACCGTGATGACGACCAATTCAGTCAGAGCGCAACCGGGAGGAACACTTGGACTGAGGAAAGCAAGCGGAGTTCCAGGATCGTGTTACGCGGACCGGATGACGGGCCCCGCCGCAATGACATAGAGGAGGCTGAGTTTCCCGTTGTATCTCGTGACGGGAAGTTCCTGGCATACTTGCGCTCCACAAAAGGGAAGAGCCGGATATGGCTTCGATCGCTGCAAGTGGAAAATGCAGTTCCAGACATTCCGGTTACGCTTCCGGACTTGGATGTGTATGAAATGTCATTCGCCCCAAATGACTCGCTTGTCTTCGCCGCCGCGGCGAAGGGCAGCATTCCCCAGTTGTTTTCGACGGACATTGGGGGCAATGTCAGACCGTTGGAACGGGGCGAAGCGCGATATCCGGCTATTTCTCCTGATGGCCGGTGGTTGGCGTACAGCCGTCAGGATGGCGGCGTATGGAATTTGTGGTTAGTCGATTTGGGGACCGGCGCGACGCGCCGGATCACAAACGAAGAGTGTAACGACATCACGCCAACCTGGGACGCCGACTCAGAGACATTGATATTTGCGAGTGACTGCGGCCGGGCGCTCTGGTTCACCGCGCTTTATCGTCGTCGCATCATTCCCTAGGTGCAGCGGAGCGACGGAGCCGATGACAACAATGACCACGCCAAGACAGATTGCAGGTTAACAATGACCCGAGACCGTAATCCCTCATCTCGTACCTGGTTTCCTATAAGTGTGTCGCGCGCCGTTGTGGGGTATACAAATTTTCTTCTCGGATGTCGAAGCCTGATTAACCGCTGTCTGCCTGCCCGCGTGTTGTCGTGCGTCCCAGGTGGACCACGCGCCCATACGACCGTTCGCCGATTCGTCAGCCGGCATTTGATTCCGGCACGGAACGAATGGGTGCAAATCCAGGCTGGCCTGGCGAGTGGATTGTGGATTCACGTTAACCTTGTCGAGGAAAAAAACTGGTGGCTGGGGAACCACGAACCACAGACGCAGGCAGCACTCAAGCATGTTCTAGGTCGGGGCAAGGTGTTATACGACGTTGGAGCGCACATCGGATTCTATGCTTTGCCGGCTGCGCGCTTGGGAGCAACGGTGATCGCTTTCGAGCCCGACCCGGATAGCGCCGCAAGATTGCGGGCGCATGTCGATTGCAACCATCTTGGGGATAAAGTGCAGATCGTAGAAGCAGCGGTATGGTCAAGCTCTCGCCCGTCGATTACGTTTCGGAGAGGACTACCGCATTCGCAGGGTGGAGTTTCTTGGCAGGATCATCAACCCGTCCTGGCAGCCGGCGGTATCATTGAGGTCGCGACGGTATGCCTGGATGATTTTGTCGCAGGCGGTGGACCAGCACCAGATGCTATTAAGGTGGACGTCGAGGGTTCAGAATCCGCAGTCCTTAACGGCGCAGCCAAAACGCTACGCGACCATCATCCCGTGCTGATCGTGGAAGTCCACACTCCTGCCGAGTGTGAGGCCGTTACGCAGCTCCTGGAAAGCCTGGCTTACACAGCGCACTGGGAAACCCCGCCCGAGGGCTTCCCGCGACAATGTTTTGCGACACCCTGCAGCACCAGTGCTGCGGCTTGATCAGCGGGCTAATCCACCAACACCGTACGAAGATTCGATCTCTGAGGCGAGACCCGGCAAGTTATTGGCCGAAACGAACTGGGACGAGCGCATCGCAGTGCCGCGCAGGAAAGGCTTTAAGCAGGCCGGAAAGTCAAACCGAGTGGGGGAATCGCCCAGAAGAGTTTTGGAGAGAAATCAAGCCCAGCCGCGAGCAGCACTAATCAACGGCAATTTGTCTATATTTGGTGCGAAAGGGGGGACTCGAACCCCCACGGTTTTACCCGCCAGATCCTAAGTCTGGTGCGTCTGCCAATTCCGCCACTCTCGCACGTCGATTTCTATTGTAACCGCAACGCCGCCCACAACTTCAAGAGATGTCACGAACTCCCGCGTCGCTCACCATAGGGTTACTGGTACACGCACCTGTTGAATCTTGGTGCGCCCGTAGCTCGCACCTTGGTCGCGGAATCGTTGACCCGCGGGGCAGGCCCGTTGATGCTATAGACATGGCACGTTTCCTAACGTACTGTCCTCGAATCTTCACAACACTGTAGCTTGCCTGATCTTGACCCTGGTGGCATTGGCGAAGTCTCGCCTGTTTTCGGCCCCCTTTCTTATCTACAAGTTCATTCGCAGTCAGTCTGTCGGCTTTTGTAGAAGCACGAACACAACTCAACCACGGAGGACGTTTAATGATGAACAGCAAACAGGGGAAAGGTTTGTCAGCAGTGTGCATTGTGGGCTTGACTCTTGCCTTGGCCATGCCAGCTTTGGCTCAGGCGGCGCAAGAGAAGGTACCCATGTACTGCTATGTCGGACAATGGGCGATTCCGCGTGCGCAATGGGCTGACATGACAAAGGCGGACGAAGCGGACCAGTCTGCGCTGCAGAAGGCCATGGCAGCCGGCACTCTCATCGGTTACGGTTCCGACGTAAACCTGGTTCACCAGGCCGAGGGTCCGACCCATGACGACTGGTGGTGCGCTAATTCCATGGCGGGCATTATGAACATGCTCGACCAGTTTTACAGCAACGGCAGCAGCGGAACTTCCGTTCTGCAAAGCGCCACCAAGCATTGGGACGAAATTCTGGTCAGCCATCACTACAACTGGCATCCGGGAGCAACGATGAAGGGCGGATACACTCACGGATCGGCATACAAGCTGAAGTCCGACGCTCCCGAAGACGCCGTCAACACGCTTGCCGGCGCGATTGTGCCGATGATGGAGAAGATGTTAGCGAACGGCACCATCGTTGAGTATGAGATCGACCAGGAAGCAATCCATACCGAGGCGCCGGGCATGTTTTACATCTTCTACCTGACTCCCAATGCAGAGGGTCTCGACAAAATGAATGCAGCTTTGCGCGACACCCTCAAGTCGAATCCGATGATCGGGCCGGCATTCGATTCCATGGTCGATTTCACCGCGCACCGCGATTACCTGGATCGCACCAACGCCGCTTACAAATAGCGGCAGAATGATCGGTTGTGCCGGACTGACCTATCGCTGAAATATTCAAGGGAGACGGCTCGTCGGCCTGAAGGCCGCCTCGTTGAAACAATAAGAGAGACTCGGCCACGGCATGGCTGAAGCCGTGCCTTCAAAGCGACTCCTTCGGACGCGAGCGTCGCCCCAAGCTGGCGGCGGCTCGCTCCGGCTTTTGTTGCAAACCGAATATCCTTGCCGAAATCCGGATTCCCAAGCACAATTCCAACCAATTCTCACCAAAACTAAGGAGACGACCATGGTCATCGCATCTCTGACGTTGTGGCAGGATCAGTCCATCAATCCTCTGGCCGGTATGTTCAGCGGCGGCATGCTGCTCGTTATTCTGGCTGTAACCGTTGTGTGCATCATCGGTTTGTGGAAGGTCTTCGAGAAGGCGGGGCAGCCGGGGTGGGCGTGCATCATCCCGTTTTACAACGTCTACGTTCTGCTGAAGGTTGCGGGCCGCCCAGCGTGGTGGATGATTCTGTTCTTCATCCCGGTGGCGAACATCGTGGTCGGGATCGTCGTCGCCCTCGACATCGCCAAGGCTTTCGGGCAAAGCGCGATGTTCGGTTTCTTTCTGCTCTTCCTGTTTGCCATGATCGGCTACCTGATACTGGGCTTCGGCAACTATCAATACCGCGGACCCGCGAAGTCGATGGCCGCGGCAGCCTGAATTATCGGCGCTCGAAAACTTAGTGTGATGTTATAACGGCGTGCTCGCGATAGCTCGGCCGCTCGTCGAAGAACGCGTTGGTGAGCGACACTACTTTTATCGCCTGCTGTAGTTGTTGAAGCGTTGCCGGGCTTTTCAACTGCACTGAGGTTTGCTCTCCGGGCAGCAGGTCGAAGTAGTTGTCGGACGAAGTGACCTCGAGATCACCAAACGAGAAATATACGTTGCGCGCCAGCACCTGCGATTGGAGCGTGAGCGCGTAGCCGTCTCCGCTCTTCGTGATGCTGCTTTGGATCGCCGGCTGGAGCGGCAGGTCGAGATTGCGCATGTGGTCGAAGAAGACTTCGTTCCCCGACACTCGTTCTCCGTTGACATTCAAATCAAGGACCAGAAACGTCGCGTCAGAGCTATACGAGCCCAAGACTTCCTTCTCATTGACGCTCAGATAGACCGCGCTCGATTGCGCCGGAATTTGCACATCCTGCATCTTGTCGAGCAGTATCTTGCCGGAGAAATCCATGAGCCGCATATGGACCTGGCCCGTTGCCGGCCGAAGCTTGTCCGAGACGATATACACGTCGACAGCGCCGTCGTGCTGGTAGGGAGAGATCAGCAGATCGGCATAGAAACGTCGCGCGTAGTATTGCAGCGCCTTCCAGCGACCGAAGTAGTCGATGCTCGACCACGATGCGACCGGCCAGCAGTCATTCAGCTGCCAGAACAGCGCGCCCATGGTGCGCGGGCGATTGCGCCGCAAATGCTCCGCCCCCACCTTGATCGCCTCTGCCTGCTGCACTTGGCTTAGGTAGATGAACGAGGCGAAGTCCTTCGGCTCGGGATATTCACGCAGCATGTATGTGAGAATTTTTTCGTTGCCGCCGTGGTTCTTCTGGTGCGATTTCATCACCACGGAGTCGATCGCCAGGTCGCCGGGTGCGGCAAAGCTCAAAATCGTTCGCATCTCCGGGAACGATTGGAAGCCGAACTCCGACATGAAGCGCGGATTTTGCAGGTTGTAGTCCTCAATTGGCTTCAGTCCGTGCCACACGTCCCAATAGTGCATGTCGCCGTCGTCTTCGCCGCTCGGCGGAGCTTCGAAATTCGCGCTGGGCGAACTGGGCCAGTAAGGCGTGGGCTCGGCATACTGTTCGACGACGTGCTTGAGGATATCGTCGAAGAGTACGACGTAGTCCTCCCAAACCCGATCGCGCTCGGGCGGTGTGATGGATTCCTTGAAGCTGAGCCGATCAGCCCAAGTCACCCATCCGGCCTCGATCTCGTTATTGCCGCACCAAAGTACGATGCTGGGGTGATCGCGCAGCCGCTTCACCTGCTGCCTGGCTTCTTCGCGCACGTTTTCCTGGAACTCGAGGTCTCCGGGCACCATGTCGCCGCCGAACATGAACTCCTGCCAGACCATCAGTCCAAGCTCGTCGCAGATGTCGTAGAAGTCGTCGCTCTCGTAGATGCCCCCGCCCCATTCGCGCACCATATTCATGTTGGCATCGCGCGCGGCAGTCAGAACCTGACGATAGCGCTCGACAGTAACCCGGCTGGGGAAGCTGTCGAAGGGAATGACGTTCGCTCCCTTGGCGAAGATCGGAATCCCGTTCACGACGAAGGTGAAGCTCTTACCCCATTGGTCGGGCAGGCGACGGAGTTCAACCGAGCGCAGGCCAGTCTTGAGCGCTGCTTGAGCATTGACGACTTTGCCGATCTTTACCGAGGCAGAGAAGCGGTAGCGGTCTTGCGCTCCATAACCGGCCGGATACCACAGTTTCGGCGAGGCGATGCGCAGCGGAATCGAAAGGTGATTGACGCCGCTGTCGAGTTGAACGGATTGTGTGATGGCATTCGCCATCTTGCCGCCGGCGCTGTCATGGGCGATGGTGATCGTGGCTGTAGTCGGCTGGCTGGCCTCGATCTCGACTTCCGCCGTCAGCTCGGCTTCGTCGCGCCCAATCTTCAATTGGCGAATATGCAAGTTCTCGATCCGAGCGGCGTCCCATGCTTCTACGTACACCGGCTTCCAAATGCCAATCGTGATATAGCGCGGCCCCCAGTCCCATCCGTACTGGTAAGGCGCCTTGCGCGTGTACGGTGCCGTCGCGACATTTTCCTCATTGCCTTCGTTCGCAGTCGAGACCGACGGCAGGATGTAGGGAAGGGCCTTCACTTTGGGGATCATCCACGTGACCGGTGAATGGAAGATGATGCGCAGGGTATTCGGCCCGGCCTTCAGCAATGGCTTCGCTGCGATCCGCCAGCGCCGAAACATGTTGTCGGCGGTCACAACCGGCTGCTCATTCAGAAAGACTTCCGCGTAGGTGTCCAGCCCCTCAAGCACAAGATCAACGTGCTCGTGCCGCAGCGTGGCGGCATCGACCTGGAAGGTCGTGCGATACTCCCAATCGGTCAGGCCGATCCATTGCAGCTGCGATTCATTGTCGCCGTGAAAGGGATCGGGTATCAGATGAGCCGCGAGAAGGTCGGTCTGCACTACGCCCGGAACCTGCGCCGCACGCCACTGGCCCATCTCCGGGCGTCCGGTTGCGTTGAGCGCGCGAAACTCCCATGCGGAATTCAACGGTTGCACGGTCGGTTCGGCAGCTTGGATCGGCATCAGAGTTCCGGATAGGAATACGAGGACCAGCAGTCGAAGAATAGCCGATGTGTAGGATGTGCTGCGCATCGTCGATCGGTTCAGTAGATCTCACGCCTCGGAAACCGCGAGACCCTTCGGCAGGCTGCGGGAATCCGGCGCTTGCGGAACTCTGCTTGTTATGTGATGCGCTGTGAGGGTGAGCAGCTGTAATCGCAGAGCAGACAAAAAGGGCTTCCGCTAGTGAAGCCCTTTCCGGCTGCTGCTAAGTCTGGCTAGTTACCAGATGGCGAGCGAAGCGTTGTCGATCCACTCGTGATAGCCCTGTCCGCTGGCATTCACGTCCAGCTGCCACTGCACTCCGAGGTTGTCGCCCCAGTGCAGGTTCTTGGCCGAATGTGTGATGTTCACCGCGTGGCTTTGGCCGTCCACAACCAGCGTGTGATAGGTGTAGGAATGCGCGTTGGTGTCGGTAGTCAGATACCACTGAATGTGATGCCACGTGTTCGGGCTGAATTTGCCGCACGTGACGTTGGTATGTTCCCAGTGGCCCGAGGTCTCATTCCAAGTGTCCCAAGTGCTGGATCCGTAATTGCACTGGCTGCCGATCATGTAGTTGTAGCCGCCGACAAACTGGAAGGCATCGAACTCCAGTGCTTGTCCGCCCTGCTGCGAGGCGCTGTCCACATAGATCCAGAAGTCCCACAGCAAATTGTGTACGCTGTTGTACGCTCCCACTTTCTGCCACCACAGCGCATTCGCCCACACGCCAGAGTTATAGAACTCGCCGCTCGACCCGCTGCGCGACGGGGGATTCTGATGCTGCGCCATCCAATAGCTGCCTTGACCGCTGCCGCCGGCGCAACCCGGATCGTGGCACCAGCTCCAGCTGCCACGGTTCTGAATGTTGTTAAACCAAACAGCATTTCCCGGAGGAGTGGGCAAGCCGCCTCCGCCGCCGCCACCACCACCGCCGCCGCTGGTGACGGTAATCTGCTCGGTGACCGTGCCGTAGGCTCCGGAGGTGTCCCAGGCCCGCGTTACCAGCTGATGCGTTCCCGTCGAAGCGCTGATACTGGCATTGATCGAATTCACTGCCCCTGCGGTATAGACATTGGCGCCGTCCAGATAAATATGCCAGCCGGTGATGTGATTAGGAGTGGTGGCACTGGCGATAACGGTAAAAGGAGAGCCGACTTGCTGATTATTGCCGGGTTGGCTTACGGTGACGTTTACCGCGGCTGCTGTTATTGACAGCCCCAGACAGGCGGCGGCCAATACGAGTAGATACTTCATCAGTAAATTCCTCCGTTGAGTAATACGGCCAGAAACCTGAGGCGCTTGAGGCCGCGTGCTCAACAGCAGCCGGTGTTTGAAGTATCTCGTCTCAGAGCCCTGAGACAAATCGGGCGTAGCTCTTAGAACAAGGCCCTATATTTACTGTCATAAGCAGAGTTGAACTAAGTGTGAAAATCTTAGAAACCAAAGCTGGTTAGTTCAGTGTTGCTGCTCGTGCGGCCCTACCGGATTCATGCCGTTCCGGGGTGGCACGATGATAAGATTTTCTCGAATGGTTACCTTCGTTGTGCTGCGGATCGTAGCGGTAGTCCTGCTCGTCGCGGCAAACGCGTTCTTCGTGGCTGCCGAATTCGCTCTGGTGAGCGTCCGCGAGACCCGACTGCAACAGATGATTGCCGCCCACCGTATTGGTGCGCGCACCGTCCAAAAGCTCCATCAGAAACTGGATGAGGTCTTGAACGCCGTGCAGTTCGGCGTTACCGTCTGCAGCCTGGCCCTGGGCTGGATCGGCGAAGCCTCCATCGCCCACATGCTGGAGCCGATCTTCCTGCCCCTCCCGTATGCCAAGTTCTATGCCCACGCCGTCGCCGTAGCCCTGGCGTTCGTTTTGATGACCTACATCGTCGTCATCCTGGGCGAAGTCGTTCCCAAGTCTCTGACCCTCCAGCGTACGGACCGCGTGGCCCTGGCTGTCGCCGCCCCCATGGACGTCTTCATGACCCTGGCGGCGCCGTTCCTGGTCTTCATGACCGCTTCGACCCGCGTCGTCCTGAAGGCATTTGGGGTACGCCTGATCCGCGAGGCTGGCGTGCATTCGCCCGAGGAGTTGAAGCTGATCGTCTCCGCCAATCGCCGCTTGGGGGTGCTGGCGCCCATGCAGGAGGAGTTGATCCTCCATGCCCTCGAACTGGAGAACATTTCGGTGCGCGAGATCATGGTGCCCCGCCCGGATATCTTCTCCCTGCCGGGCAATCTGACGCTGGAGGAAGCGCTGCAGCGGGTTGTTGATGAGCAGCATTCGCGAGTTCCGATCTACGATCCGGAGCGCGGCCCGGAACACATTATCGGCGTGCTTTACGCCAAGGACCTGATGCGCTGGCTGCGTTATCGCGTGAATCGCACCGCCTCAGGCCGCCCCGTGACCCGGGCCAGCGGTCTGGAAGTGCGGCACATCATGCGCGAGGTGCTGGTTGTGCCCGAAACCAAGCCGCTGCCCGACTTACTGGTCGAGTTCAAAACGCGCAAGCGCCACCTGGCGGTTGTAGTAGACGAATTTGGCTCGACGGCGGGTGTGGTGACGGTGGAAGATGTCCTCGAACAGTTGGTGGGCGAAATCGAGGACGAATTCGACATCAGCGAGCCCACATTCACTCCCGGTGCAGCCACCATGACCCTGGACGGGTCCGTCAATATCCGCGATCTGGAATCGCAGTACCACATCATGCTTCCGCGAGATGAGGGATTCGAGACCTTAGGCGGCTTCGTGCTCTCCCGATTGCAGAAGATTCCGGCGGTCGGCGACACGTTTGAATATGAGGGCCGCCGTTACACGGTCGCCACCATGGACGGCCTGCGCGTGGAGAGCGTGAAGATCGACACCGCCCAAACGCAACTTCAGCCGCAGCACTCGTCTGCCAGTCCAGTGGCCCGCTGATGTTGCGATATATTTCTTCTCGCCTGCTCTACATGCTGCCAGTCGTGTGGCTGGTGGTGTCCGTCGTCTTCCTGCTCATTCATCTGGTGCCCGGTGATCCCATTCAGCAGATGCTTGGGGAAGGCGCTGCTGCAACCGACATCGCCGCGGCTCGCCACGCTTACGGCCTTGATGTCCCTCTCAGCAAGCAGTACGTGAACTATTGGCGTGGCATCTTGCACGGCGACATGGGCAAATCGCTGCGCTTGAATCAACCAGTGGAGCACATCATCGCCGATGCCTATCCATACACGGTAGAGCTCACCTTGGCCGCGCTGATCGTTGCCCTGATCTTGTCAATTCCAGCAGGGGTACGTTCGGCCTTGCGCCGCAATCGCTGGGACGACCGGACACTCAGCTTCGTTTCGCTGCTCGGGCTGTCGTTCCCAAATTTTGCTTTGGGACCGATTCTCATTTTGCTTTTCGCAATCGAGTTGGGATGGCTACCTGTTTCCGGAGCTGGCGGCCCGGCTCATCTGATCTTGCCGGCCATCACTATGGGCGGCGCGCTGGCGGCAATCCTCACCCGCATGGTGCGCACCTCGATGCTGGAGGAGCTTGGACAGGACTACATCCGCACGGCTCGTGCCAAGGGTTTGCCGGAGCGCACGGTTGTTTATCGGCACGCGTTGCGCAATGCCATGATCCCCATCCTCACGGTCGTCGGCCTGCAATTTGGTGCACTGCTGGCTGGAGCGATTGTGACCGAGACGATATTTTCCTGGCCGGGAATCGGGCGCCTCACCATCACTGCCATCTCGAATCGCGATTACTACCTGGTTCAAGGCTGCATTCTGATGATCGGTATGACGTATGTGCTGGTGAATTTTCTGACCGACCTGCTGTACTCGGCATTCAACCCGCGGATACGGCAGTGAGGCCAGCCAGTAGCCAGTAGCCAGTAGCGGGGCGATGCCACGTCTGGCTTAAGAGTGAGCCAGCCGGGCGAAATTTGCTTTAGCCGAGGGCGTAAGCCGCGGTCAGGATCGCCTGGGAGAGAGCGAGCCGCGGAGCGGCGACACTCCGCACGGATGTTCTATTCCGGCTCTACTCACCCGCTTGACGTGATGCCCGCACTTGATTTTTTTTATCTAACGGTTTCCAATCGGGAAACAACGGCATCTGTTCCTATACACGGAGGGCGGAATGAATCTCATCGATGCGCTTCGCCACGCAGAACAACAAGGCAAGAATCGAGTCCATCGCGGCGCGGAAAAGCTGCACCAGGTTGAGGCCGCCATACGCCGTAAGGTGCAAGGCCGCGCTGAGCCTGAGCAGGAGCGCGAAGCCTCCTCGTCCTCTAAGGGTCGTACCGGAATCGTTTCGGTCAATGGCCGCGATATCGGCGAAATGCGCTGCACCGGCGGACGCCAGCAATCCTGACTGTCTACATAGGCCGGTAGGGAAGCGGCCTGTCATCCACAATGGCTTCTGGATTTAGCTTAACCAGGGCCTCGGCTACGTTTGGTCCGGCCATTTTGGCCACCTCTGCCCTCGCCTCCGACATCACCGGCCTGCGATGCACAGGATCGTGCGCATCGCTGGCTATAATGTGAATCGCCCGTCTTTGTAGCAGCCAATCCGCCATCCTCTTTGACCGCATTCCCCATGACCCCGTAATGGCATTGGCCGTCACCTGCACCAGGCAGCCTTGCTCCACCAGATCCAATACCATCTCCGGCTTCTTCAACAGCGGCTGATTGCGCTCCGGATGGGTGATGATCGGAACCATACCGCAACTCAGTAGCGAAAGGATGTCGTCCTTCACGCTCGCCGGAATGCCGCGATCGTGGAATTCGATCAACAAATACTGCGTGTCGCCGATGGTGTAGCGACGAGGATGCTCGAGCGCGTCCCGGATGTTCTCTGGAGAGAAATGAAAATCACAGCCTAAACTGAAGGCCAGCTTTCCGTCCGCCGAATCGTGCAGCTGCCCCAGCATGTCAGTGAAGCGCTCGCGGTGGTAGGTGTACACATCGTTGCTGTGCGGTGTGGCCACCATGTGCGTGATGCCGTCTTGCAGGGCGATGCGGCACATCTCAGACGTCATCTCCCACGACTTCGAGCCGTCGTCGATGCCTGGCAGGATGTGGGTGTGAATGTCGACCATGTGGTTTGGAGCGCCGGCTACGGCAGGCTCAAATATAGATCAGTGAGCGACCAGCGGAAGGTGCTGTCCGCAAAATTCATGCTCGTGCAAAGTCTAGAAGGGATAGGGGTCCTTCGACTCCGTGTCCGCCGACTCGCAAACGATGCGAGTCGAAAAACAGGCGGACACTCCGCTCAGGATGACAACCCAAAAGCTTGGGATCTGGCGACACCACCGCTAGTTCGAAACTACCTCACTGATACCGCTGCTTCATGAAGTCGGTCATCGCTTCGTAAGCCTCGCTCAGCACAGGCTCCGGCGGCAGAAAAACGATACGCATGTGCCGCGTGCCCGGCTTCTCTCCAAATCCCGATCCATGCACCACCAGCACATGTTTCTGCTTCAGCAGGTCGGTGACGAACGTCAGATCATCCTCGGGAATCTCCAGTGAGGGATGTGCATAGAACGCACCCTTGGGCGCCACCAGCTTCACGTGAGGAGTGCGCTTGGCCCATTCGACCGTCAACTCGGCGCGGCGCTTCAGCTTACGCAGCATCTGCTCCAAGTGGTCTTGCGGCCCCTCGAGCGCCGGCTTAATGGCGTGTTGGAAGGGATGCGGCGCCGACAGACGAGCGCGCAGCAGACGATGCACAGCCTCCATGTACGGACGCACGGTTTCGCGCGGACCGGTGGCGATCGCCCATCCAATGCGCCAGCCGGGAACCAGGTAGGACTTGGACAGTCCGTTGAAGGTAACAATCGGCACATCGCTCGCCAAGGTCGCGACGGATACGTGCTTCTCCTTCGGATCGAAGATCAGCTTGTCGTAAATCTCGTCGGCGAAGATGATGAGGTTGTGCCGCCGCGCCAACTCGAGAATCTTCTCCAGAGTGCGCTTCGAGTACACCGCGCCAGTCGGATTATTGGGCGTGATCAGCAGAATGGCGCGGGTGCGCGAGTTGATCTTGCGCTCCATGTCCGCGACATCCGGCTCCCACTCGTTATCCTCGTCGAGATCATAGGCATTGGCTGGGCAGTCCAGCTTCGCCATGATGGCCCCGTACAGCGGATATTCGGGGCTCGGTGTCAGCACGTTGTCGCCGGGATTGAGCAACGCGGTCAGGCAGGTGTCGATGACTTCGCCGCTGCCGATGCCGACGAAGATGCTCTGGATCTCGCGAAACCCATCGCGCTCGGCCTGGTGGCGAATGGCCTCAATTGCCGGCTTGATGCCGAGCGATTCGGCATAGCCGTTGTGGCCATCGACCATAGCCTTCAGCACCGCTTCAATCATGTGCGGCGGCGTGTGAAAGTCGAATTTGCAGGGATCGCCAATGTTGAGGTACAGGATCTCGTGACCCTCGCGCGCGACTTCGTCGGCGGCGACGGCCAGGTCGCGAATGGCGTAGCGTACGTTCATCATGCGGCTGGCGGCCATTACTTCCGCAACAGCTTTCGTAACCATAAGAGGTTTCCTTGAGGGCTGAGCTTGAAGAACTCTCTATTATGAACTAGTTACCCGCCGGTCTGCACTGCCGTATTTTGGTTGCATCGCGGATACTCTCACGCGATTATCAGCAGAACGGTACGTCCGCCCGGGGGATGAAATTGCCCAGTTCCGCGATTCTCGACGTTGCCATCGGCATTGCCTTCGTCTACCTGTTCCTTAGCCTGATTTGTTCTGTGGTCAACGAAGGCATCGCGTCCATACTCTCGCTGCGCTCGAAAAATCTGGTGGCGGGCATCGACAGCCTTTTCTCCGGGACGAAGATGGCCGATGGCCGAAACCTGGTGGAAGTGGTCTATGCCCATGGGTTGATCCGCGGACTCTACAAAGAGCCCGAGAAACTGGACCCGCAGCAGGCAGCCGCAATGAACATGTCTACCGTGCGCGGCCAATTGTTGTCGCACGTTCCGGTGCTGAATATTGTGGACCGCTGGTTCGACGTGAATCTGCCTGCGTACATTCCTTCAGCGACTTTCGCGACGGCGCTGATCGATGTTATCTCGCCTCCTGATCCGAACCGCGCACGCGTGCTCGACGATGTTCGTCAGGCCATCGACAAGCTGCCTCCCAGCCCAACCCGCCAGGCTTTGATGAGCCTGGTCGCCGACACGCAAAAAGATGTGGCGGAATTTCAGCACAAGGTCGAGGGCTGGTTCAACGACTCCATGGACCGGGCCTCCGGCTGGTACAAGAAGCGTGCGCAAAATATTCTGCTCGGCATTGCGCTGGTGCTAACCGTGCTGCTGAACGTGGACACCCTCAAGCTTGCGCAGTCGCTGTGGACGAATCCCGTCGCCCGTCAGGCCACCGTGCAGCTGGCGCAGCAATATGTGGACGCGAACAAAGCTGGCCTGAAGCCGCCACAAATGCCGGCGGATTCTTCAGCGGCAATCGCCGATCTTACTAACCAGGCCAAACAGATTACGGATTGGACACAGCAGCTGCCATTCCCGTTTGGCTGGCACGAGAAGCCTCCTATGCAGCCGCTGTTCTGGCTGGAGACGCTCACCGGATGGCTGATTACAACGCTGGCGCTATCGCTCGGCGCGCCCTTCTGGTTCGACACGCTGAACAAGTTTATGGTGGTGCGCTCGACCGTGAAGCCGCAAGAGAAGAGCGCGTCAGAGGGCAGCAAGGATTCGTAAGCGGCGCCATTTAATTGGCATAATCCAGCGGTCGCTGCGTCTGATTTCTGCCGCGTATCGCCGTTTCGGTTGCGGCCTGGTCGTAAGCTGCGCGTTGAAAATTCTGCCGATTGCGCAACACTCCCGTCCCGCATGGGACGACTCAGGTTCCGGCCCGGATAATGCCGTCCTTATTTGAACCTTTGTGAACTTCGCCTCGGAAATTCTGCCGGTTGCGCACTAACTCCCGTCCCGCGCACGCGGACGTGAGCGTCGTGGAACGAGGAAGGTTGCGAAGCGGAGATTTTGCGGACTCAGACGAACCGCAGATTCCTCGGCTGCGCCCGGAATGACCACTCGTGGCCGCAGGTGCCCCACCCTGCTCGCCTGCTTCTTACGAGAGGGTGGGATGCCGCGGAAGCCTTACTCCGGCCGGTCGATCTGGGCTCTTTGTAGCGTGTCGGAGTAATCCACGTAGACCGACTTCCACTCGGTGTAGAAATCAATCGCGCCGATACCGCCTTCGCGGTGACCGTTGCCCGTGGCTTTCGTTCCGCCGAACGGCAGATGCACTTCGGCGCCGATGGTCGGAGCGTTGATGTACGTGATGCCGGCGTAC
Organism: uncultured Acidobacteriaceae bacterium; assembly: GCA_963834135.1. Classification (GTDB taxonomy): domain Bacteria; phylum Acidobacteriota; class Terriglobia; order Terriglobales; family Acidobacteriaceae; genus Bog-257. The sequence continues at coordinate 905,843 of CAWIAN010000005.1, forward strand.
AGGTCGCGCATCGCCGTGAACGCCTTGTTCACGTCCTTGGTGTAGATCGACGACGACAATCCGTACTCGATGTCGTTGGCGATATCGATGGCATTCTCCAGCCCATCGCACGGGATGATTGAAACCACCGGTCCAAAAATTTCTTCCTGCGCAATGCGCATCTTGCGATCGACATCAGCGAAGACCGTCGGCGCGACGAACCAGCCGTGCGCGTACTGCTCGCCTTCGAGGCGATGGCCGCCGCACAGCATCTTCGCGCCTTCATCCTTGCCGATCTTGATGTACTTCAGATCGGTCTCCATCTGCGACGAGTTGACCGCAGGCCCCATGTCCACGCTTTCATCTAAGCCGTTGCCGATCTTCAGCTTCTTCGCGCGCGCGACCAGTTCGTCGACGAACTTCTTGTAGACGCCTTTCTGCACGATGATGCGGCTGGTCGCGGTGCAGCGCTGTCCGGTGGTGCCGAACGCACCCCACAACGCGCCTTCGAGGGCGAGTTCGAGATTCGCATCGTCGAGCACGATCATCGGATTCTTGCCGCCAAGCTCGAGCGAGCAGTGCTTGAAGCTTTTCGCAGCTTCCTGTCCGACGATCCGTCCGACGGCCGTCGATCCCGTCAGCGATACCGCGCGCACCTCAGGATGCTCGACCATCGGCGTGCCGACTTCGGTGCCGTATCCGGTCACGATGTTAACCACCCCTGCGGGAATTCCGCCGTCGGTCAGCGCCTGCACGAAATTCAGCGTCGACAGCGGCGTGTCTTGTGCCGGCTTGATCACAGCGGTGTTACCGGAGACCAGGGCGGGGAAGAGCTTCCACGACGGAATCGCCATGGGGAAGTTCCATGGCGTGATCATGGCGCAAACGCCCAGCGGCTGGCGGACGGCCATAGCGAACTTGTTCGGCAGCTCGGACGGCACGGTTGGGCCGAAGAGCCGACGGCCTTCGCCGGCGGTGTAGTAGCCGCAGTCGATGGCTTCCTGTACGTCGCCGCGGGTCTCCTTGATGACCTTGCCCATCTCGCGGGTCATCAATTGCGCGTACTCTTCCTTGCGCGACATCAGGATCTCCGCCGCTTTGTAGAGCATTTCAGCCCGGCGGGGCGCGGGCACCAGGCGCCACTTCTTGTAGGCCTGCTTCGCCGCCTCGATGGCATTGTCGACATCCTGCTTACCGGATTTTTGAAAGACGCCGACCACTTCGCGAGTGTCGGCTGGGTTGAGGTTCTCAAAGGTGTGGCCGGTCTTGCTCTCGACCCACTCACCATTGATGAAATTCTTATAAGTACGGGGCTGGCCGGCCGTATGAACGCTGGGCGCTTTCTGTTCCATCGTAGCCATGTAAGGTATGTCTCCTCGCGAAAAGTCCAAAGTTTTATGCTATCTGGGCAGGCGGGTATTGTCACGCCCAGGACCTGTCACCCATCACGCGCGTCTGTAAGGACTTTTGTGTCGAAGTTGTGTCACCTGCGCCCGGCGGATGCTCCATTTCATCTATATTGACTGGAGGCAGATCGGGCCGGAACGCTTAAACCCGAGCAGTCCTCTGAAGGGAATTCCCTTATGCGCAAACTCATTTTGACACTCGCTCTTATCGCAGCGGCCATTTTTATAGCGCCACATCTAACGCATGCGGCCTCCGTTCCCGCCGTCGGCACGATGGCCCCTGATTTCACCCTCAACTCGCAGGAGGGCAAGCCGATCAGCTTGTCGCAATATCGCGGCAAGTGGGTGGTACTGTACTTCTATCCCAAGGACATGACCTCGGGCTGCACCATCGAGGCTCACAACTTCCAGCGCGACCAGGCGAAGTACGATGCCGCTGATGCCGTCGTCCTCGGCGTCAGCGTGCAGGACGTCCAATCGCATCAGCAGTTCTGCACTAAAGATGGCCTGACCTTCAAGCTGCTGGCCGACCCCGATGACAAGGTCACCGAAGAGTACGGTTCGCTGAAAAACTACGGCATCGCTAAGCTGGCCGCGCGCCATACCTTCCTGATCGATCCGCAGGGCAAGATCGTGAAGGAGTGGATGGATGTAGATCCCAACAATCACAGCGAACAGGTGCTGGCGGAATTGGCCGTTGCGCAGAAGCAGTAAGCCCGCACGACTCGCGACGGCGGTCGGCTTAACCACAAACTGAAAGCCCGTAATATTTCTGCATGGCGCCTTCCGAGGCGCCATTTGTTGTTCACTTTGTTGTTCACGGGCGGGCAAAATCGGTCTATGCTTGCGCCACAGCTACTCCTGCCGCTCCCAATTGAGTTCCGATCTGTGAGGTGAGCAAAATGCTTCGCCTGGCTCAGGGTTACAGGTTTCTATCGTGCGGCTATTCGACGCAGAGTTGGTTCGCAAAGTCGCCGATCGGGTGGCAATGCTTGTTGCTCATTGCGCTGGCATTGTTTTCATCTTCGGCGGCCGCGGCGCAAAACTGCGAACGTTATCCGTGTACTCGAGAATCGTCTGGCCAGCAAACACCGAGCGAGCCCACGGTGGTCGTCGTCCCTCCTCCGGAGATGGGCATGGGCTGCACGTCGTTCCCCTCAAATACTCCGGGGGAATCGGAACGTCGCGCCCAGGCGCTTGACAAGCTGGGACCGCAGTTACCTCCGCTCTACACCATGAGCACGTTTTCCGTCATGGGCTTCTCCAAGGGAAACTGGCCCGTGGTGATCGACTACCTGCTGGAGCAGGACAGCCTGGTGCTCGTGGTCATTGCGCCGGAAGGTCAGAAGCCGCAGATCTTTCGCCTCGACGGCAAGAAAGGCCACTGGCAGACTAGGATCCAGTTGCCGCCGGAGATTGGGAACGAACTGCGCGTTTCGCAGTACCTGGTCCAGACGCTCGATAACAACGTGGGATCGGTGTCTCCGTCACACATACACATTCATGGCATCGCTGCCGGGCCGCAGGCCGTCGGTGCGCTCGCCACAAATCAGACGATCACCACGCCCGCCGCAAATCAAACGCCGCATTATCAGGAGGCGCAATACATTCGCGACGTCGCCGTCTCCCAGCCCGTGAATGCAATCGGAATCGATCAGGTAACGTTTGCGCCAGCCAGCATTCTGCTGGCACAACATCAGAAGGCACAGTACAGCTTCCACTCGCTGTTCGACTTCAAGAACACGGAGGTGACCTTCATCCGTCTCGCCAAGTCGAGCGACGGGGAGATCATCGCCGCCGCCGTGGGCCAGAAGTCGATGGGGAGCATCATGCAGAACGCGCGCAAAAATGGTGACTGGGATGGCAGCACTAAGCCGCCGGATGTGGTGAGGAGCTATCCGCCCGAGATCCAGAAGTGGCTGCTCGCGCCGGTCGGCCAGCATACACTGCAAGTGCGTGCCTGGTATGGCGCCAAAGAGGGCGGCGACTGGGTGACGGCGTTGGCCGAGACGATTGTTGCCGTCGAGTGATCAGAATGCCTGAGACCCGTCAAGCCCCGGATTCAGCCGATCATCAGGATGCGGATTCGCCAGCATCGCAGGACAACTCTTCGCGCAAACGATGGATGGGGCGATTCGCTTCGTTGGCCTGCCTGATCGTTGCCGCGATCGCTCAGTACTTCCTGGTCAACATTCCGATCGGTGAAGTGAGCGGGCAATTTCCTGCCACGGTGCGGGCGCGCACCGAAGCCGTAGCCTTCAACAGCCCAAGCGTCCCTGACGGGGGAATGTTCTCCCTGCAGTACACACCACCATCCGAAGCTCAGCCAATCCTAGTGGACGCCTACTTCGACAAAGCTCAACTGGCACCGGAGACGTTGCAGTCCTTTCGTGCTCTTCAGGTGGACGCGCCCGCTTCGGCTGGTTCGATTTCCTACCTCACCAGCAATGTGAAGAAAGGCTCGTGCAGCACGAAGTTCGCGGTTATTCCAGTCTCGGCGCCGGCGAGTGTGCAGTTTTCCCAGACCGATGATGACTCGCTTGCCGCCCTGCGGAGCATGGCGATCAGCTTTGCCGGTACCGACGTCGACATCACCCTGACCTCGCAAGGCCCTATGAACACGGTGCTCTCGCCTTGCAAGGTGAATCTGTCGATCGGAAACTGGACCCAGGTCACGGGCGGATTTTTCCCCATCAGAATTCGCGTGCCGGCAGGCGCAAGCTTTCGCTTCCGCTGGCAGGACTTGAACGACAAATCCGATGCCTTTCAGAATCAAAGTGCGGCGCTGGAACTGTTGCGCTTCGGAGCATCAGCCACTACGGACTTCACGGCTGGCGCGATTAAGATCGTGAATGTCAGAAACGCGGCGTCCGATCCGCCGCTGCTGGAAGCGCGAGGCGCGCGCAAAGACTCCGCTTGCTGTCGAGTCGCTGGCCATCGATAAGAGCGATTTGCAGATCAAGGCGTCCGGAAAAGGGGAAGTGCTGAAGGACGGCAAGGTCCAGACCAAGACCGACGTGCTGGAGGCATTCAACCAGAATCCAGTTCTGTCGGGACTGATCACGGCAGGAAACGTAGCGCTGCTCGGCTGGGCCGGGCGCATGTGGTTTCCGTCGAAAAAGAAGAGACGTGACGAGGAGTAGTTCCGGCGCCCCTGAAGCCAACTCCTGGATCCCCGGGTGCTTGAGTCGCTTCTAGGCTCTAATCCGCCCCGGCGCTGGCGCGTTCCACTTTCGCCAGCTTGCGCGGGCGTGGCGCTTCGCTGCTCAGGCTGCGGTCTTCCATCCAGTTGTCGAGAATGCTCTTCTTGAACTTCCAGCGATTACCGAGCTTGAATGCCGGAATAATCTCTTCGGAGACGTACTTGTAGAGCGTGTCGGCGGAAATTCCCAGGTACTGCGACGCCTGGCGGATATTCATCACTTCGCGCGCATCGGCCATGCTGACTCCTTCGGGGCTTACGGCTGTGGCATGCTGCGAGTGGGACAGCGCTCCCGCAAGGCCAAACGGCGCACTCGCTGGAGAACCCGACCTGGCCTGTGAACCTCGCTTGCGACTTCGGCTCACATGTTTGTCGGCAGTGATAGCAGGGTCCCTCATTTCGCGAAAACTAGCCCGTCGGAATTCTTCCGGCTATGCAGGGGAAGCTGCTGACAAACGGCATCGGCAGAAACTTCTGTACAAGCTGGAAGGAATCCGAACGAAGGTAATTGTAGGGCCCGCGCCGCGCATCGGCTATACGCTTCCTGTTGACCCGCGCGATACCCGAGTGCTTCAAAGATCAACGAAAAAATCCAGAACAGGCTTGCTCCATTCCTGCCGCTTGTGCCTGAATGGTGCAACCCCGCGCGGCAGCTCTCATCTCATCTGTAAGACCTCTTATATGACATTCATGTAGGATGATCTCGACTGGAGGAGGAGTCGTGGTCTGTAGCGCTTGTGGTTACGAGAATCAAGCTGGCATGCGTTTTTGCGGCATGTGCGGCATGCCTTTGCCCCATCGCCCGCTCACCACGCCGGGCGCGCAGAGCACGCTGAACTACACGCGGGTGCCGCTGGAGACCAGCTCCACTGAGCACGAAACCAACACGGGCGCGGTGTCTGCAACACGGTCCGAGGGGCAGCACATCACTCCCGGCAATGGAAGCGGCACGACCGCAAGCAGTTCATACACGTCGGCGGATCTGTCGACGCAGCATTCTGCGCACCTCGTAGATGAGCCCCCTGCAAAAGAACTGGTGCCCGACGTCTCTCTCGATGAATACGTGCAGCATTTTCGCTATCAGCCTCCGACCGATCCGTCAGAAGTGACCATGCGTGGCGAGGCCGCTCCTACCGTTGCAATGGAACAGCCGGCGATCACAGCTTCCGGCTCCGAGCCTACGGCGGAAGGTGTGACACCCCGTAGCGAGCCGGCAAGCGAATCCGTCGACCCCGATGAAATCGCCTTTCGAGCCAAAGTTGAAGCAGCTTTGCACAGCAGGCCCTCGACGACTCCCATTGAGAGCAAGCCAGAGGAAAAAATAGTCCCGATCGCGCCACCGGCCGACAGCGTTGCCAGCCGGCTCGGCCTGGAGCCGGAGACTGCAGCAGAAGAGCGAATCCAGCGGCCTCGCTTTCTCGACATCAACGAACCGGCGAAAGAAAGCAGACCGGCAGCAAGCTCCGGCACCGCCAGCATTGTCGGTCCTTCATTTCTCGGACTGAGCGACGCACCACTGATCGCTGCCGAGGGGGTTTCTCAAGAGACGACGGTCGAGGAAGACGCGCCTCGCCGCGGCAACTGGCGCGTCTGGGCTGCGGTCGCGATTATCTTGCTATTCGCTGTGCTCGGTATTGTGCAATGGCGGGCTCAGGCGACGCAGTCCGGCACTGGGCCGTTGCAGATCATCAAGGCGAAGCTCGATAGCTGGCGTCACGGTTCGTCGAAGCCAGCCGATACCGAGCAGGGCGCAACGTCGACGCCCTCCACCACCGCGAACTCGCAGCCGGAGATACAAGCTGCGCAGCAGCCAGCGCCGCAAGTGCCCGCCCCAGCGGCGAACACGCCCGCTGCTACGCCGTCCGTAACCAACACAACAACTTCGAAACCTGGCAGTTCGTCTTCGCCGAGTACACAATCTTCGACGGTTGCCCCCAAGGCCCCGGCTGCCGCGAATTCGCAGAGTCCTCCGACTGTGACCAACTCGGCATCGGCGCCTTTGCCCGACAAGCAACCGCCATCGTCAACCAGCACCGGTTCCGGCGAAACCGCTAGCCCCGGTTCTCAACCTGCGCCGGTTAGCGCCGACAACAATGCCGCGAAACCCGCGCGCCGCAGCGACACAACTCAGACCCAGGCTGCCGCCTCCGGCGCGGGTGCCCCCGGCGCTGACGAGATGTTGAAGGCGAAGAACGCCAGCGACTCGACTGCTGCAGCGGCATGGTTGTGGAAAGCCACTGCCAAGGGGAATCCCGAAGCGCCGGTGCAACTTGCCGACATGTACATCAAGGGCAATGGAGTGCCACGCAGCTGCGAACAGGCAGTAGTGCTGCTGAAGACCGCTGCCGAGAAAGAAAACGCGCTCGCCCGCAACCGTCTGGCGTCGATGTATGCGACTGGAAATTGCGTGTCGCGCAATCGCGTGGAAGCATATCGCTGGCTCAGCGCCGCGTTGGCAGCCAATCCCGGCAGCCAGTGGGCGCAACAGAACCGCGACCTGATCTGGAGCCAGATGACCCCCGACGAGCAAGCCGCCGCACAAAAATATCGGTAAGGCCCATTCTTTGTGGGATTGTCATCCCGAGCGCACCGAGAGATCTGCTTTCCCGTGCTGGGGAGAAATCTTCCTTAAGGATACGAAAGCAGATCCCTCGTCGGTCTAAAGATCCCTGATGACAACTTTTCAGATAAGCGGGGGGCGAGGAACTACGGTGCGAAGGCCTTCGCCAGAAACCGTGAGATGTGCCAGGCGTCCATGTACTTATAGGGCGTCTCGCCCAGCGAATAATGCCCGCAGGGCAGCGCCTTGACGGTCGTATCTAAGCCGCGCCGCAAAAACTCGCCCGCCGTTTGCACCGAAAACTCCGGCAGGAACGTCAGGTCGTAGCGCCCATAGATCATCAACGACTTCTTCGGCCAGCGCTCGAATTTGTTGAAGTACATGATCGGGCTGATGCACATCCAAACCTGCCGCAGCTCTTCCTGGGTGATGACTGCTTCGATGCCTTCGCGAATGTGCCGCGTCGATTGTCCGGTCCACACCACATCGCCGAACGCCGTCGACGCGTGGTTGAAGACATTCACGCTGATACGCGGGTCGTGGGCGCTCGCCAGAAACGCATGGCATGAGCCCAGGCTGGTGCCGACAATCCCCAACTTCGAATAGCCACGCTGTTCCAGCCAGTCCATGCAGGAGCGGATGTCGACCACCGCCTGCCGTGTGGCGTCGATAGTGCGTGCCACATTGGCCGATACCGCATAATCGGCGCGTGTGAAGCCCGCCGGGCGGCGAATGTCGTGATACGGCATGCTGAGCCGCAGCGCCGCAATGCCCAGCATGTTGAAGATGCGGCACAGCGCGTTCTGGCTGACGCCGTCGGCGTTCCACTGCGGCAGCAGCACCACCGCGCGATGTCCCTTGGCAGGGAACCAGCGCGCGTTCACCAGGTTGTTCTCCGGGAAGGGCGATGGCACGGCCGAGGTGAAGCGCAGAAACTTGCCGACCTCGTCTTTGGGCTGCTTTTTGGGAGGCTCGCTGCCGGTGTGAAACAACTCAACCTTGCGGTGCTCGATGCGGAAATCCTTGGGCTTGTCGTAGGCGAAGAACGAGTCGCTGTCGGCGGCCAGGGAATCGTTTACGGCCGACATGTAGTTGACCATGGCGTCATGGTCGCCCTGGTCCTGCGGCAAAGCGAAACGGTCGATGCCGGGCCAGGTTCTGGTCCAATCCAGACCCCACTCGAAAGGACGCACCACGCGATTGTTGTCGCGCGAGGTCATACGGGCTTCCCAGTCATGCATCCAGCGGCGGTAATGTTCTCGCATCTACCACGATGGTAACGCACTTACGCGGGCAGCAAGCAGCGGAACCCGGCTAACATCACGGTTTTCAGGTTGAATGGCGACGCTGGCCATCTGATCGGGAGCCTCTCCCGATCAACCTCGGGACGGTAATGGGAGAAGTAGGCCGCAGCGAGACGTTGGGCGCGGGCTATGAGTACAAGGAATCGCACTAGCGGGAATGCACGGTCAGCGAACAGTTTGGTGTGGACGCTTTGGCAATGTCATTCTTGCGCTTGGTGAGTTGCTGGTACCAGCCGAGTAGAGGCTTCATGGCTAACGTTTTGTGAATGCTCGGTACTTCTCCGCGAACGGATAGCTCGTAGGGATCGCTAGAGGAGCTAGTAAAGGCCAGCAGCTGTTGGTGGTCGCCGCGGCTGATGGATATCCGCCAGACCTCTTCTCCTGGCGCTGCTCCCTTGCGTGATGCTGGCCGGGATAGCGATAGGAGCGCCGGATCATTCAGTATGTCCGTGAGCTGCGCTCTCTCTTCCAAAGTGAGAGTGCCCAGGTGAATCTGGATTGGACCCGGCTTACCAAGATCGAAGGACGTGTGCTCGTAGCGGTAGGAACCGTTGGTTTGCACGGCGACGCAATCGCTGGATTCGGTTGTGGGCGAGGCTTCCCAGGAGCGCTGGATCAGCAGAAGTTGGTTCTGCGCGTGCGCCAGTCCAACGAGAAGCAGAACAAACGCGGCGGTAAATCGCATGGCGCGATGATCTCATCTCGTGGAATTGGGAACAAGAAGTCGGAGGCGCGAGCTGGTTCCGTGAAAGTCAAAAGACCCACTCAAGCTAGACCCGCTCGCGGCAAGGTCGATCTCGTTTGTACGAAATCATGAATATGCACTACACTGTAGTGCATGGCTAAGAGTGAAGTTTACAGTTGGCGTCTCAACTCTGACCTAAAGACGGATCTTGATCTGCACACCCGTCTGCAGGGTAAGACCCTGGCGGAGGTATTGAATATGTTGGCAAAGGGTTGGCTGGAAGAGCAGAAGCTACAAAACTCAGAAAACGAATCTGAACAGGCCCGGCTTCATGCTATTGCTGCGAGATTTGTGGGTTCTATTTCGGGGGGAGACCCACATGCTTCACAGACCGTTCGAGAGGTAGTGCGCCAGCGCATCAGGGAGAGAAATGCGCACTAGCGCCCTCATTGATACCGGAGCGATTATCGCCATCCTGGACAGGGATGATCAGTGGCATTCGGTTTGCGCGGATGCGTTCCGATACGTCAATTTGCCGGTGCTGACTTCCGAAGCGGTGTTGACCGAACTATTTCACTTCATGGGACCGCGCTCTCGTAAGCTGGAAAGGGTGATAAATTTCATCCGATCCGGCGTACTCACGGTAGGAATGATTGGCGACAGTGATCTTCCGAACCTGTTGCGCTTGATTAAGCAATATCACGATTGCCCGATGGACTTCGCCGATGCCACCCTGGTACACCTCGCGGAGCGGGAATCGATGAACACCATCTTGACAGTCGATTTTTCAGATTTCGGAACATATCGCATAGAAGGCCGGAAGCGGTTTCGCATTCTGCCGACCTCCAGACCCGCCCGCTAACCGCCGTAATCGTTGTCCATCGATAGGTTCTCGAACCGCGTAAACCGTTTGATGAAGGCCATCTTCACCGTGTCGATCGGGCCGTTGCGCTGTTTGGCAATGATGATCTCGGCCATGCCGTCGAGATCGGGGTCGTCCTTCTTGTAGACCTCCTCGCGGAAAATGAAGGCCACCAGGTCGGCGTCCTGCTCGATCGATCCCGACTCGCGCAGATCTGACAGCTGCGGACGATGATCGCCGCCCCGGCTCTCCGGTGCGCGACTGAGCTGCGACAATGCAACCACCGGGACACGCAGTTCCTTCGCCAGCGCCTTCAGTCCTCGCGAGATCGCCGAAACTTCCTGCGTGCGGTTTTCAAACCGCTTACCGCCAATCGGTACTGCCGACATCAGCTGCAAGTAATCCACGATGATCAGGTCGAGCCCCTCTTGCTGCCGCAGACGCCGCGCCTTGGCGCGCATCTCGCTGACCGAGATGCCCGGGGTGTCGTCGATGAACAGCTTGGCCTGCATCAGTTGCTCCATCGCGCTTGTCAGCTTACGCATGTCGTCCTTGGTGAGGAAGCCCTGCCGCAGATTCTTTGAGTCGACTTGAGCGCAGGAGGCAAGCATACGCATCAGCAGCGCCTCGCGCGACATTTCCAGCGAGAACACGCCGATCACTTTGCCGTCGAGCACCGCAGCGTTTTCGGCAATGTTCATGGCAAAAGCGGTCTTGCCCATCGACGGCCGGGCCGCGATGATGACCAGGTCCGAGGGTTGAAAGCCGCTGGTCAGCTTGTCGAGCAGCGTGTAGTGCGTCGCCAGCCCGGTGATCTCCTGGCCGCGCGCGTACAACTCTTCCAGCGAGCCGAACGAGGCTTTGACGATCTCGGGAATATTGAGAAAGCCTTGCCCAATGCGGTTCTCAGAGAGCTGGAAGATTGCCTGCTCCGCCCGTCCCAGCACCTCTTCGGCCTCATCGGTGTGCTCGATGGCCTCGGCAATGGCGTTTTGCGCGACATTGATCAGCCCACGCAGCAGTGCCTTGTTGCGCACGATGCGGACGTAGTGCTCGATGCTGGGCCGTTCGGGAACACCATCAATCAGCGAACAGAGATACGCGACGCCGCCGATGGATTCGACTTCTTTGCGGCGGTCGAGCTCCTCGATCAGCGTGATCATATCGACGGGCCGGCCGCTCTCCTGCAAATCGCGCATGCGCGAATAAATGCGGCGATGCGCATCGAGCGAGAAATCGTCGCCGGTGAGATGTTCGGCGGCCTGATCGTAGAGCGAATTGTCGAGCAGGATCGCGGCAAGAATCGCCCGCTCAGCTTCCATGCTAACCGGAAGCCCGCGCTCGAGACTGTAATCGGTGGTGGCCATGGGAGTGAATTTATTTAGACATCCGGAGCGAGGCGCGGTCAATGGCTGACGGGGTTCAATCTTGGTGTAAGAGCAAGTTTCCTTCGAAAAGCTGTGAGTGACTGTGCAAGACACCGGCCCGATTGTCGCTCGATCAAGAGATCAGCTGTTTGCGTGCGGGGTACGTCTGTCCCCGAGGGACTTCATCGATTTTTCCCGCTTGACCCAGCATTCCGGCTTCGCCTGCATGCTGGGCTGTCATGGCACGCGCCTGCGGCGCTCTTTTCTTTCCTGGCGCGGCTTGCTGCGGAAGATTGGCTGACGCTGGCGAAGAGCAAACTGCGAAAAGCGAGGAGCGAAGAGCGGCTTCTAAAACAATGCGACCCGAGGCCAGCCACCTCGGGTCGCTAGAGAGGAACAGCTGCACGTCTTACGACGTAACGCGTTGCTTCCTTCGCTCAGCCCAGAGCAATGGCGTTGAACACCGGCGTGCTGCGCAGAGGTGCGCTCGTAACGGTACGGACCAGGAGGAACGCTATCGGGCTCTTATGGCCCGAGGTAGTCCGCACAAAGCCACGCAAGGCCCAAACTGCCTATACAGTCATGACGCCCAGCATGCGGCAAGCTCCGATACGCAACTTTCGCTGCGCTCGAAACGAGATCAGAGCCATAATCCACACAACCCTGATCGCCTCTCATCGCCGAAAGGACATCCCTGACCGGGAAGCGGCACGCCAACAGCTGTGCCTCGACTGCGTGAAAGGATGCACCAAAGTCAAGGAACTCTCAAGGAGAAAAATTTCGATTCTGTGTATTTCATGTGCGCCCTGCACAATTGCTGTGCAAATCTCTCCCGTTTTTGCCGATTCTTGCTGGCCGACTATTAACGAAATCCACAATGGTTGACGACTTTGTTACTACCGTACCCTCACGCCTGCGTTTATGCTCCGAAGTATGGCAGTGTCGGTGACGGTGTTGGCGAGTGGGAGCAAAGGAAACTGCACCCTCGTCTCCAGCTCCACCACCCGCTTGCTGATCGACGCCGGCATTTCCTGCCGTGAAGTTCTGCGGCGGCTGCAGCGTTGCTGCGAAGATCCCTGTGCGATCGACGCCATTCTGATCACCCACGAACATTCCGATCACATTGCCGGAATTCGTGTGCTCGCCCGCAAGCTGAAGATCCCGATCTACATTACCGCTGCGACCTATGACGCTTACCGGCGAGTCGCGCGTGACGCTAATGGTCATCGCGTGTCGCTCGATCGCCGCGAGCACTTCAGCTCGGGCATGCGCTTTCAGATCGGCGACATCTCGGTTACGCCGTTCACCATCCCACACGACGCCATCGACCCCGTAGGTTTCACGTTCTGCGCTGACGGCATCAAGGTCGGCATCTGCACCGACCTGGGCTACATGCCGCCAAACGTTCGCGATCATCTGCGCCGCTGCCATGTGTTGATGATCGAATCCAACCACGACCTCGAACTCCTGCGCGGCGGCCCTTATCCGTGGAGCGTGAAGCAGCGGGTGATGAGCAACGTCGGTCATCTGTCCAATGACGCGCTCGCGAATTTCCTTACAACCGACTATGATGGAGGGGCAGAGTTCCTCATCCTGGCGCATCTTTCGGAGCAGAATAATCATCCAGAGATAGCGCGCATGACGGCGGAACGGGCCTTGGGCGAACAACGTAGCCTGTTCTTGCAACAACGGCTTATGTTGGCGGCCCAGCACGAACCCCTTGCGGCGGTTCGACTGTAACAAGGCGCCTTACCGGCTCACCTCCCAGGGGCACAAGGCGTTCAGTTTTCATCAATGGCAAAATGCACTGACCCCGTCATTGGCAAGATCCTGGCCGGATGGCGTTACGACATCTCCGGTCTGGCTCCTGAAATGCGCGAAGACTACGAAGCGCATCTGGCGGAGTGCGCCCGTTGCCGCTCGCAGCAAAAACTCCATCGCGGAATCGACATCGGCCTGTGGGTGCTGGCGTCGGCCTCGATGTTCGTGTTCTTCCTTGCCTATGGCGTGATCCGCTACTTCCATCCCAGCCATGCCTTTTGGCTCGAGATCGGCGCGCTCGGCGGATTCCTGCTCTCCATGCTGCTGTGGCTTCTGGTCGCGGTGGCGACTCCGGCTCCGCTGGTGGTGAAAGACGTCGCCATGCTGGGCGCGCGCGTCGGCCTGGAGAAACTGCCGGAAGAGATTCGCGACCGGATTCCAGAAGATCTGCGGCTGAAGATTTCGGGGCAGAGCTAGAACTGGCCCGCCAACCTCTTCGACGCGTTTAAGGTTGCGCCTCCACCAGTGCCTGGAGCTTCGACGACATCGCTTTGATCAGCAGCGCATTCATCGGCCTGGTTTGCTCCGCCAGCGCATCGATCTCCTTGGAGAGTTGGCCGGCAAGTTGGGTGAGCGCGTCGCGGTCGCCTTTCTTGACGAGGATTTGCGCGATCAGTTCTCGCACGCGAGGCTCGGCAGGGCGATAGGCTCCCACCATCTTCTGAATTTCGTCGTAGTCGACGAACTTCATCCAGACCGCGGGCTGATCGAGCCGGGCATTCTGCGAGTTGGTCCGCATCAGTTCTAGTTCGCGCAGTAATTTCGCCGCGCGTTCGGGAATATGATCTACCGCGGTCAGGGCGATACTCTCACCGGAGAATTCACTGGTCGGCTCCAGGAACATGAAGCGATAACGGCAGATGAGTTCCAGCCCTTTCAGCAGCAGGGTCGTGCCTTCGTCGCCATACTCGTTTTGCCGCAGAGTCTGCACAAAGTACAAATTGAACTCGCGAATGTCGTTGTAGTAGCTGGTGACCGTGGTCAAAACCACGCGGTAGGTCTCCAGGCCGTTGCTGGAGATGATGATCTGACTGTTGTCGACATTAAACGACTCGGCCAGCGATGACGTGATCACGCTGCTGATGGCCTGCTTCCAGGAATGCTTAAGCGAGTCGGGAACCTGTTGCAGGAAGTTGCTCCACGACATGGAGCTGCCGGAAATCCCGAAGATGCTCAGCATGGGATTGTCGGCGCCTTGCGGGATCAGCATGGCATCGGCAGGCAAGCCCTCGCTCTCGCGCAGTGCAGCGCCGGTGGTCCGGATAGTGATCTGCTTTTGCGGCTTGAGCACCGCGTCTACCGTGGTTTTCAGGTGGCCGAAGATCGCCAACCGGATCTTCTGTACGCAAAGAATGGCGTCCTGCTCGGCGCGTAGCGGTACCTTGGGATAGTGAGCTTCTTCCCGGATGTCCTGGACCAGCTCCTGAAGGCGGCGGATCCAGGCGCAGGCCGGATCGTCCCGCTCAACCGTGTTCTGAGCATTGAACTCTTCCACCGTCAGGTGCAACATTTCGCGAGGTACGTTCAGGCTGATGCCCTGCAAGTCCGCGGCGGGCGCCGGAAGCTGCTCGAGAAACAGCGGCACAATCTTCCGCTCGGGATGACTCCTCATTCCGCGCTCGAAATAGCCGACCTCCCAGCCGGTATAGCTGTGGCTATGTTTATCGACGCCGGTGTAGACGATCACCAGCTCGTTGGTCTTTTCCAGCTTGGCCTCGAGCTCTTTCTTGAAGACGTCGCCGGCCTGCAAGAACCATTTATCCATGCTGACTTCGGCGAAGCCGTCGCCCAGCGCCTCGCGCAAGCCTTTCGCGATGGCGAGAGCAATACCGACATCTTCGGAGGCGTAACTGATGAACAGACGCAATACGGGAGGCTCAGCCTGGGGCTGGGGTTTGGCCTGAGAACTCATTGGGGATCCTCGATTTCCGGGAGCGGCAGGAGTGTTGCGCCAAACTGTACCACAGTTTTGAGCCGCTTCAGCAGGCATTTGCTGTGGTTTTCATTGCGTTCGCAAATCGTCACATCGGAGCGCCGGAGCCCTCATATAATTCCGGAATGCCAACTCTGATCGCCCAACCCACCCGCATTACGGCTGCCGGTAACAAGCCGAAGCTCATCGACGAATACATTGGCCGGGTGAATTCGCAGGATTCGGCCGTTAGCGTCGCTCACATGCGCAGCCCGCAGGGCTGGGTCGAGCCCGGCCAGAAGCCGGAGTTCGACGAGTTCACCGTCGTGCTGCGAGGCTTGCTGCGCGTGAAGTCCGACAGCGGCGAGCTGGATGTGGCCGCTGGTCAAGCCGTCATCGCGCACGCTGGCGAGTGGGTACAGTATTCCACTCCCAACGCAGAAGGCGCGGAGTACATCGCTGTCTGCCTGCCTGCGTTTTCGATGGACACGGTGCACCGCGATGAGCAGTGAAAAGCCGGTCAGCTTTGCGCGCTGGGTCTTTCTGCTTGCCGGCATCGTCGGCCTGCTGGAAGTCACGCCGCTGTTCTTCATGGAGAAGATGATCGGCATCAGGCAGCCGCCGCCGATAACGCATCCCGAGTTCTACTATGGATTCGTTGTCATCGTGCTGGTATGGCAGATCGCCTTCCTGATCATTGCGCGCGATCCGGTACGCTATGTGCCGCTCATGCCCGCCCTGTTCCTGGAGAAGTTGTTGTACCCCATTGTGGTATTCACGCTCTACTGCCCAGGGCCGCGTCAGCGCGCAATCCTTCCCTGGGCCAATCATCGATCTGGTTTGGCTGGCGCTGTTCCTCGTGGTCTGGACGAAATTGAAGTAGCAGTTTTCGACAGCCAGTTTGGAACCTTCGCGCGATCCGTCCATCTGATCGAAAAGGAGGCAGGATGAAGCACGCTATATTGGGAGCGGGCGCGATCGGCGGACTGATGGGGACGACGCTGGCGGCGTTGGGGGAAAGTGTCACCTTGATTGTCCGGGCCGAAAAGCTTGCCACCTACCCGGAGCAGTTGACGCTGGAGCAGCCGAACGTCACGGTGACGGCGTCGGCCGCGCACACCTCGCGGCTCACCGAGGCGGTTGACGTTCTCTGGATTGCGACCAAGACCTACCAACTGGAAGAGGCGTTGCAGTCCATCGCGAGCACGCCCGGCCACGTGATTCCTTTGCTGAACGGCACGGAGCATGTTCCGCTGCTGCGTGACAGGTTCGGCCACGATCGCGTTATCCCGGCGACCATTGCGGTGGGCGCGGACCGGATTGCTGACGGACATTTCCGGGAGAGCTCGCAGGTGCGGCTGAGCGTAGCTGCCTCGGGAAAGGCTTTGCTGGAAGGCGTTCTGAATGGACTGCATGAGCGCTTTGGATTCAACTGCCGCTTCGTGGAAGACGAGCCAACCCTGCTCTGGACCAAGCTCAGCTTCCTGGCGCCGTTTGCGCTGGTGACCTCGGCTTCAGGGATGGACAAAGGCGGAGTGCTGGCCGATGCGGCCTGGCGAGACGACTTTCAGGCGGCGATTGCGGAGACCATGGCGGTGGCGCGGGCGGAAGGAGCCGAAGTGCCGGATGGGCAGGTCGACCACGTTTTCGCTGGATGGCCGGACACGATGCGCAGTTCGATGGCAAAGGATTTGGCCGGGGGACGTCCGATCGAGCTGGAAGGAATTGCCGGGCCGATCCTGCGCGGAGGAGAGAAACGCGGGATCGCGGTGCCGGTCACGAAGAAGCTGGTGGAGATGATTCGCGCTCAAATCCGTGCGCGGGAAAGTTGATCGAAGCGGGGAAGTGAGAGAGTTCGTAGAAACGGAAGCGCCGCCGAGAAACTACCTCTGCCGTCGGCTGAACAAAGTGCCGCAAAACCTCGGCGACGGGCTGTTCTAGTAGAGCGGATCTTCAGGTCCGCGTCGAAGCTGTTTATTTTGGTTTTCCAGAGCCGACTTCAGCCGGCGGCATAATTCTTCCGAGGCTCTTTTCAGCAGTCCGTGAAGCTGAGTTAGATCAAAAAAGAGCGCCTGGACGCTGGCCTGAAGGCCAGCTCTACCAGACACCTCCGCGTCAAAACTTCTTCGGCGTAATCCGCTCAGCCCCAACATACGGCCGCAGGACTTCCGGTACCAGCACGCTGCCGTCGGCCTGCTGATAGTTCTCAACAATCGCAACCCACGTGCGTCCGATCGCCAGCCCGCTGCCGTTCAGGGTGTGTACCAGCTCGGTCTTCTTGCCGCCCTCGGGCCGATAGCGAATGTTTGCGCGCCGCGCCTGATAGTCCAGGAAGTTCGAGCAGGAGGAAATCTCGCGATACAACTGCTGTCCCGGCAGCCAGACTTCAATGTCATACGTCTTGGCCGCCGACCACCCCATGTCGCCGGTCGACAGCACCATCACCCGATAGGGCAAACCGAGCCTCTGCAAAACCTCCTCGGCATTGCGCGTGAGCTTTTCATGTTCTTCCCGTGACTGCTCCGGCTTGGTGAACTTCACCAGCTCAACCTTCTGGAACTGGTGTTGCCGGATGATGCCGCGCACATCTTTGCCGTACGATCCTGCCTCGCTGCGGAAGCACGGCGTGTAGGCCGTCAGCGAAATCGGCAGGCGCGCACCATCGAGCGTCTCGTCGCGATAGAGATTCGTCACTGGTACTTCAGCGGTTGGAATCAGGTAAAGATTCTTCTCTCCGTGCGGCACCTTGAACAAGTCAGCTTCAAACTTCGGCAGCTGCCCGGTACCGTACATTGAGTCGGCGTTGACCAGGAACGGCGGTAGGACTTCAGTGTAACCGTGCTCGCGCGTATGCAGGTCGAGCATGAAGTTCATCAGCGCCCGCTCCAGCCTTGCACCCAGGTCCCAGTAGACGGCGAAGCGCGCTCCCGTCAGCTTGGCCGCGCGTTCCAGATCGAGTACGCCAAGCTCCTCGCCCAGCTCCCAATGCGGCTTGGGCGTGAAGTCAAACTGCGGCGGCGCACCCCAGCTGCGAACTTCGACGTTGTCGGCCTCGCTCTTGCCGACCGGCACGCTGTCGTCAGGCAGGTTAGGAATGCCAACCAGAATGTTGCGCAGGCGAGCGTCGGCCTCTTCGGCGGCCTTCTCGGTCTCGCTGATCTTCTCGCGCAGTTCTTTGGTCTGATTAATCTGCGCGGTGGCATCCTGCTTGTTCTTCTTGAGCTGAGCGATTTCCTCTGTCGCTTTATTGCGCTGCGCCTTGAGCGTTTCGGATTCAGTAATGGCGGAGCGCCGCTGCTGATCGACGGCGTGAAAGTCGCCGAGGACGACCTCGGGATTCATGCCGCGTTGACGGAGTTTTTCTTCAACCAGGGGGAGATGATCGCGAACAAAAGCCAGATCGAGCATAAGAGATCAGGGTAATTGAAGTGACGACGCAGCACAAAGAGTGGTTCACCGTCCTACCGCACCGACTCAAAGTCCTGCTGCTTCCTTCCCAGTTGCTCATGCCAGCGTACGGCGGCGCGGATGAAGGCTTGGAAGATCGCTCTCGCCGCCGGGTCTCGCTCGTAGGTGCGCTCCGGATGCCACTGCACACCCAGCACAAAGTGATCGGGCGAAGTGCCCTCCACTGCCTCTTTCACACCGTCCTCAGGAGACCACGCCACCAGTCGCAGGCCATCGCCCACCGTTTGCGCCGCCTGACGGTGACTGGAATTCACCGGAAGCAGTTCGTCGTTCTCCGGCAGAGCGCCCGCGTCGCGAAGAATTCCCGCCAGCTTCGACTCCGGATCGATCCGCACGCGATGCGCCTGCGTCACCTTGCTTCCGGCGGAATGTTTCACGCCTTTGGGCAACACCTGGTCCAGCGTGCCGGTGCGCCAGACATTGAGCGACTGCAAACCATAGCAAATGCCGAAGACCGGCTTGCGCATGTTGTAGGCGTCTTGGAGGAGCAATTCGTCGATGTTATCGCGGACCGGGTCGGCCGACGCAGTGTCGGGATGCCGCGCCGCTCCATACTTCTCTGGATCGATATCGGCGGGACTGCCCGGCAACAACACACCGTCGCAAGACTTCACCGCCTGCGCAATTTCAGCCGAGGTGGCGCCTGCCGCGATGATCACGGGCTCGCCTCCGGCATTGCGAACGGCTCGCTCGTATTGCGGCAAGGCGACCGTCACGTACAGAGGCCGCTTGGAATTTGGTACCGGAATGGCGATGCGTGGCTTCATGATTTCGTTTAGGAAGTTTATCGGTTTACCAGCGGCTTGGGTTCGCCTTCGCCAAAGTTCGCCTGGTTGACGCGCTCCGCGTGGCCTTCGTACAGCTTTGCGATCGCCTCCCGCACCTGGGCCGACAGCTTCTCCATATCGCGCGGACGCAACCCGGCGGTGGGAATCGGCTCACCGATCGCCAACGCAACCTCGCCCGGCAGCATGTGAAAGCTGTTGATCGGCAGCAGTTCGTACGTTCCCACGATCGCCATCGGCACGACCGGAACCTGTGCGCGGATCGCTACGAAAAATGCTCCCCCCATGAAGGGTTTCAGTTCGCCGGTCGCCGAACGTCCGCCTTCAGGGAAGACCATCAGCGGCACGCCGTTGCGCAGTCCTTCGCCGGCACGGTTCAGGCTGCGCAGGGAAGCATGGGCGTCGCCTGTCACAATGGGAATTTGCCCCGAGCGTTTCAGGTACCAGCCGAGAAACGGATAGCGAAATAGTTCCTGCTTCGCCATGATGTGAAATCGCCCCGGCAAGCTCGAATAGAGCACGGGGATATCGAGCGCAGAAAGATGATTGGCGGCGTACACCGCATGCTGGACGCCGTGCAGGTTCTCCTGACCCACGAGTCGCACGCGAACGCCAACGGTCTTCAGGATAATGGTGGCCCAGGTCCTCGCGAACCAATGCTGCGCTCGTTCCGTTCCGTTGAACAGGGACACAATGAGCGCGCCGGTACCAAAAATCCCGGTGTACAGATAAACGATGGGCACAACAAAGCAGTACGAGCGCAAGCGGCTCGCCAGGGAGCTGCGTTGTGGAAGCTTCTTCGCGAGTTGTTGATCCATCGCAGGCATTGGGAAAGCAGTTCACCACAGAGGCACGGAGGGTTTTAAGTCTCTGTGTCTCCGTGTCTCTGTGGTAATCGCTCAAGCATGAATCCCCATCTCCCTCATCACGTCGCCCACCAGGAAAATCGATCCTGTCACGACCACCACTCCATCTGGCTTGGTCAGCTGATGCGCCTTCGCCAGCGCCGCGGTCACGTTGTCTTCCGTGTGCAGCTCCGTACCGCTACGAGACGCAGCCTGCACCAGTTCAGCCGTCGTGGCGGCTCGCGGATTGTCGACGTGCGTCAGCACCACCTGCTCGGCGATGGGAAACAGCACCTCGGTGACTTCCTGGATCGCCTTGTCGCGCATCGCCGCGAAAACCAGCGTCAACGCGCGATCGGGAAAGTTTTCCGACAACGCTGACCGCAATGCCCATGCTCCCGCGGGATTGTGCGCCACATCCAAAACCATCTCATGATGATGCGTCGCCTTCGACGCAGGCAACAACTGAAAGCGTCCCGGCCAGTTCGTGTCGCGGACACCTCGCTCAATTTGTTTCGGCGTTGCCTTGAAGCCGAACTGCGCCAACTGTTCCGCCGTTGCAATCGCCAGCGCGATGTTGCGGAACTGATGCCGCCCCACCAGGGGCGAGTCCACCAGAATTTCTTCGCCCATCACAGTAAGTGGATAGCGGCTGCGGCCCGGCGCAGCGACAACATGCCCGGCGAGATACGCGGCCGCTCCCGGCGATACCGGAGGAACGTACGGTACCGCGCTGACGCCGATTCCGTCGTTATTGAGAATCGCGTGGCCGATCACGTCGTTGGCTTCAGGATGCTGCGGCAAAGTCACGACCACGCCATTCTTCCGGATGATGCCGGCCTTCTCGCCAGCGATCTCGGTAATGGTGTTGCCCAGATAATTCTGATGATCGAGCGAGATGTCGGCGATCACGGAGATCAGCGGGTCGACCACGTTGGTCGCGTCCAGGCGGCCGCCCATTCCCACTTCCAGCACGGCAATCTGGACGCCGACGCTGGCGAAGTATTCGAACGCCATCACCGTCAGCATCTCGAAGAAGCTGGGATGCCAGGGAAGTTTACCGGCGTGCAACAGTTGTTGTGCCGCCTGCTCGACGCGGTCATGGATCGCGCCAAACTCGGCATCGGAAATCTGCTCACCATTCACCCGAATGCGCTCGTTGATGCGCACCAGGTGGGGAGAGCTATATAAAGCGGTCTTGTATCCGGCGGCGTGGAGGATCGACGACAGGGTCGCAGCGGTCGACCCTTTGCCATTCGTGCCGGCGATGAGCACGCTGGCAAAGCGCCGCTCAGGATGGTCGAGGGCCTCGAGCATTGAGCGCACGTATGCCAGGTCGAACTTGTGCGAGGGAGTCGACGCCAGCTCATGTCCGAGCGCGTAGAGCTGCTCAACTGTGTCTTGGTACGACATGAAGGTGAATTCAGATTACAACAAGAGGCTGTGAGCCGTGAGCTATGAGTCGTGAGCAACCAGCGACGAACCTGACCGCATACAGCTACGGCGAAAAACGTTCCTGCCGGTGTCACCCTGAGCGAAGCGTCCGCGCCTTTGCTCCTCCGCCGCTGATTTTGCGGCGGGCGGACGCGCAGTCGAAGGACCCCTATCCAGCAATTGGCGCCACGCGCTTTGCCGTCGCTACACGATTCAGATCTTCAATGGGGCAGCTACCCAGCGCTGAAGCGCTGGGCTATCTTGTACTGCGCTTGCGTCGCGGGAGTCATTGTGGCCTGGGGCCGAGCTAGCTTTCATGCGTCTCGTCAGCACCGGGCACGTCGCAGGGCAATCTGTGGACGTAGATTCCCAGAGTCGACTCGGCGGTAAAATGCGCACTGCCGGCTCCCTTAGGATGAATATCCAGCTGGCATCCGTAATTGGAATCAATTTGAGCGAGGATTCGTTCCGCTGAAAACCGCAAAGCATTGGCGTCGCCCTCGATGAGAACGTAAGGCTGGGTTGGAACCTCTTGCTCGGTTTCGTCAGCCTCGCGGCGATCTACGAGAAGCTCTTTCACCGTGATATTCGAGCCATGGGAAGCGTGCTCAGTAAGGATTTGGTTAACTTGTTTCATCAGCAGGCTCTCCGTTATTAGTCGGAACTCTTTGCTGTCGGCGCACCGTTCATAAACTCACAATCCCTAATTCCCACTCGCCAACTGCTTCTTCACCGCCTCACTCACAATCTTCCCGTCCACGCGCGCGCCGCCGAATTTGGCCATGACGTTTTTCATCACCGCGCCCATGTCCTTCATTGTGGGAGAACCCATCTCGGCGACGACCGCCTTCACGGTTGCATCGATTTCTGCTTCTCCGAGTGCCTGCGGCATGAAGCCTTCGATGATGGTGATCTCCGACGCCTCTTTGGCCGCCAGCTCTGGTCGGCCGCCCTTCTCGAACTGCTCGATCGAGTCCTTGCGCTGCTTGATCATGGTGGTGAATACCTGCAGCTCCTCTTTTTCGTCGAGGTCGGCGCGCTTATCGATGCGCTTCATCTGTAGCGCGGCTTTCATCATTCGCAGGGTGGAGAGGCGCAGCTCTTCTTTGGCGCGCATGGCGTCAACCATCTCTTTTTGCACACGTTCGCTCAGGGTCATAGGGTTGATTATAGGAGGTCTGGCGCGGGTAGGCTCGTCGGCCTGACGGCCGTCTCGCTTTGCTTCAACAAAGGGTGATATGCGGTACGCCTGAAGGAGTGCCCCTTCAAGGCTCTCCGCTGAAGGTGAGACCTTCGTCACGGCTCGCCGGCCCAAAGGCCGCCTCGCGTAAGACCCGGGTGAGGACGGCTTGCGCTGGCCTGAAGGCCGGCTCTACCCGAGCTGGTCGGACGGAGGCCCTTCGGCATCAAGGCCGCCTCGCGTAAGACCTGCGCGGGTGGGAAGGTTTCGCGGCAACCATTCGTCACATGCGCCCGTGATGTTCGGCACGCCGGTGCCGCCTACCTGCGCTAGCGTACCCGTCCGTGGGGTTCTATAGTGGAAGGTCGGCTCTTCCCGGGCCGGCAATCAATGAGCAGGGGTATCGCTATGATTCGTAAGACACGGCTGTTCACTCCCGGTCCGACTCCTTTACTTCCCGCCGCCCAGAACGCGATCGCGGCAGCGGATATGCACCACCGCACCGCGGAATTCCGTGAAATTTTCTCCCGGACGCTGGCCGACCTCAAGACCTTTATCGGCACCAATAACGATGTCCTGCTGCTGGCCTCCTCCGGTACCGGAGCGATGGAAGCCGCCATCTCGAACCTCACCTCGCCGGGCGAGAAGGTTCTGATCCTCACCGCCGGCAAGTTCGGCGAGCGCTGGAACGATCTTGCCAAGGCCTATGGCTGCAATATCGACCTGCTGAGCGTGCCCTACGGCGAGACCTTCGACCTGCGCGAAGTGAAAGCGAGGCTCGACGGCGTTCGCGTGCTTTACATGCAGGCCACCGAAACCTCCACCGGCGCGCGCCACGACGTGAAGGCCATCGCCGCTCTGCTGAAGGGTACCGACACGCTGCTGGTGGTCGACGGCATTACCGGCCTTGGCACCACGCACTTCGACGTTGACGGCTGGGGCATCGACGTTTTGATTGGCGGTTCACAGAAGGCTGTCATGATCCCCCCGGGCCTCGCCTACCTGAGCGTGAGCGAGCGCGCCTGGCAGCGCATGGAATCCGCCAAGCAGCCCCGCTTCTACTTCGATCTTCGCAAGGAGCGCAAGTCGCAGACCAAGGGCGAGTCGGCCTTCACCCCGGCGGTCGCGCTGATCTGCGGACTGGGCGCGGCTCTCGACTTCATCCGCAAGGCGGGCAACGGTAATCTCGCCGACGGACGTGATGCTCTGATCCACAACGCCGAAACTTCCGCCGCCATGGTTCGCGCCGGCGTCCAGGCATTGGGGCTCGGGCTGTTCTCGCCGACGTGTCCCTCAGCCGCTTGCACTGCGATTGTCGCGCCCAAGGGCGTGGACTCCAGTGCAATCGTGAAGGAGTTCCGCGAGCGCTTCGCAATGGTGGTGGCCAACGGCCAGGGCGACATGAAGGGCAAACTCTTCCGCGTCGCGCACCTCGGCTACTACGACTATCTGGACGCGATCGGCGTCATCGGCGCACTGGAGCATGTGCTGGCGAAGGTTGCGCCCTCTCACACCTTCGAATTAGGCGCTGGCGTGCGCGCCGTGCAAGAGACCTTTGCCGGTCAATTCGCCGAGGCGGCTAAAGTATGAAAGTCGTAATCGCCGACAAAATCTCTCCCTCCGCGCTGAAGGTTTTTGGCGACGGAGACTGGACCATCGTCAGTCCCGACAAGGAGTCTCTTGCCCGTGAACTGGCGGACGCGGAAGCCATCGTGGTTCGTTCGGCGACCTTCGTCGACGATGCTCTGATGGAGAAGGCTCCCAAGCTGCGTGTCATCGGCCGCGCAGGCGTGGGTGTCGACAACGTCGATCTCGAAGCCGCTACTCGGCGCGGCATCGTGGTCATGAACACGCCCGGCGGCAATGCGGTTGCGGTCGCCGAGCACACCTTCGCACTCATGCTCGGGCTGGCGCGCTTTCTGCACCGCGCGCATTCCACCATGGTCGCCGGCAAGTGGGAGAAGAAGACGCTGCAGGGAACCGAACTTCGCGGCAAGACCCTGGGCATCGTCGGCCTGGGCCGCGTGGGCGTTGAAGTTTTGCGCCGCGCACAGGCCTTCGGCATGAAGGTCGTTGCCCACGATCCTTATGTCGCTCCGGCGCTGGCGCAGCAGCTGAACGTGACCATGGTTCCGCTCGACGAGCTTTACGCCCAGTCGGACTACATCACGCTGCACGTCGGCATCACGCCCCAAACCACCGGCATGATCAACGCCGACTCCATTCGCAAGATGAAAAAGGGCGTACGTCTGGTGAACTGTGCCCGAGGCGAGCTGCTGAATGAAGCGGCCGTCGTCGAGGCGCTGCAATCGGGGCAACTCGGAGGCGCCGGCCTCGACGTCTATAGCAACGAGCCCTTGAAGGACTCGCCGCTAATGACGCTGCCCAACGTTCTGCTGACGCCGCACATCGCCGGCTCGACCAACGAAGCGCAGGAAGCCGTGGGCGTGCAGATTGCGCTGCAGGTGCGCGAGTATCTTCTGAAGGGCGTCATCCAGAACGCCGTTAACGTGCCTTCGATCAGCGAGGAAGAGTACCAGCAGATGCTGCCCTACATCGCGCTCGGCGAGCGGCTGGGAACCTTCCTGGCGCAGTCGTGCGAGGGCGGGCTGGAGGAGATAGCGCTGACCTACAGCGGCGAGATCGCCGCGTGGCAGACAGCGCTGATCCGCAACGCCGCGGTTGCCGGCGCGCTGAATCAGTTGGCGCACGCGCAGGAGCGGGCGAACCTGGTGAACGCCGTTTCAGCCGCTGAGGAGCGGGGCATTCGCGTCACCGAACGCAAGATGCCCGAAGTCTCGGGAAACCTGCTGCGTATGACCTTCAAGAGCGCAGCACAGGAGAATACGGTCGCAGGGACAATTGCGGGCAAACTTCCGCGTCTGCTGGAAATCGACGGCATTCACGTCGAAGCACCACTCGAGGGCAACGTCATCTACCTGCGCAACCTCGATGTGCCCGGCGTGGTTGGACGCA
Source organism: uncultured Acidobacteriaceae bacterium (assembly GCA_963834135.1). Lineage (GTDB taxonomy): Bacteria > Acidobacteriota > Terriglobia > Terriglobales > Acidobacteriaceae > Bog-257. The sequence goes on from CAWIAN010000005.1 coordinate 931,629, forward strand.
TCGGAACCGTGCTCGGTCAGCACAACATTAACATCGCCAACTTCTCGCTGGGCCGTGGGGCAGAGTCGTCTGCCGTCGCCGTTGTTCAAGTGGATGGCGACGTCACCGAACCGGCGCTGGAAGCCTTGCGCGGGATCGAGACGATCCTGAAGGCGAAGGCGATCCGCCTGGCAGGGTCAAAGACGAAGCAGGCAGTGACTGCATAGTTTGTAGCTCAGCTAGACCCTTCCCATCCGCGATGAGCGGGTGGGATTTTTTTGTGGAAAGAGAACGGCTATTTTTCAAGTGGTTATCATCCCGAGCGAAGCCGAGGGACCTGCTGTTGTGCGCTGCGGAGGAATTTCCAATCCTGCCGGTTAGCAGTTCGTCCCCTCGTCCTTGGAAGCCGCCGCTTGCGCGCGTAAGATGAAACGCCAGAGGATCTCTCCTATGAGCAGCGGGTCTGCTTCGCTCTCGCGCCGATCTTTCCTTCAAGCCTCCACCCTGGCATCAGCCGCATTCGCCCTGCGCGCGGTCACCGAGCCGATGCTCGCTTATGCCGCCGCGCCCGAGCATCCGCCGGATTCGGTGCTGATCAATGCCAACGAGAATCCGCTGGGGCCGTGCGGGGCGGCGCGAGAAGCGGTGGTGGCGATCACTCCGAATAGCGGGCGCTACCTGATGCGTGCGACCTCCGAATTCGAGAAGCAGTTTGCGCAGAGTATTGGTGTCAAGGACGAGCAAGTTTCGATCTTCGCCGGATCTACCGAGCCGCTGTTGTTCACCGTGCGCGCCTTCTGTTCGCCGAGCGCGAGCTATGTCACGGCCGATCCCGGCTTCGAGGCCGGCCTGATCGCAGCCGATGGAGCGAAAGCGCGCGTGGTCAAGGTAGCCGCTCACTAAGACCTACGCCCACGATGTGAAGGCCATGATCGCCGCCGCTCCCGATGCCGGCGTCTTCTACGTTTGCAATCCGAACAATCCCACCGGAACGCTGACCAGCCACTCCGACATCGAATATCTGCTGGATAACAAGCCGAAGAACTCTGTCGTGATGGTCGATGAAGCTTACATCCACTTCAGCGACGCGCCCACGGCGATCGACCTGGTGACGGCCGGCAAAGATGTCATCGTGCTACGCACGTTCTCCAAGCTCTACGGCATGGCCGGCCTGCGCTGCGGCTTCGCCATCGCCCGGCCCGATCTGCTGGAAAAGATCCACAATTACGGCGGCTACAACTTCATGCCGGTAACGGCAGTAGCGGCAGCCTCCGCCAGCTTGAGCGAGCCCAACCTGGTGGAAAAGCGCAAGGACATCAATACGCAGGTTCGCACTGCCACCTTCCAGTGGCTCGACAGCAACGGCTACCGCTACATCCCCTCGCAGGCGAACTTCTTCCTGCTGGATACCAAGCATCCTGGCAAGGAACTCATCGCCGCCATGGCTCAGGAGAAGGTGATCATCGGACGAGTCTGGCCGTCGATGCCGACGTATTCGAGAATCACGATTGGAACCAGCCAGGAGATGGAGCGCTTTCAGGCAGCGCTGCAGAAGGCGATGAAGGGAACTAACGGATAGTCCTTTCGGCCGATTTACTTGCTCTTCTCATCGATACTGGAGCCGTCGGTCGGCAACTGCTGGTCCAGCAGCACCAGGTAAGGCGCGATCATGCGGTATGAGTCGTAATAAAGCTGCGGATGGATCGCCGTAAAGTTGTCATCCTTTGTGTGCAGCAAGCGCAACGTGTCCCGCGAGATGGAGTGTATAGTGATCCGCGGGACGCCGATGTCGGCAAACGATTCGGAGTCCGTCGTGACTGGCTGCAGGTTTCTGACTGTCGGCTTCTGTCGGAACCTTAGCGGCGGCGGCATCGTCGTCTCGGTATTGTCCATGTTGACTCCGGTAAGCGGCAGCTTCATAGATTGCGCCATCGCAACCAGCATGCGCACCAGGATGGGCTCGGAGTGACTGGTCCACACTTCGGTCGGTCCGACGCCAAGACATTCCAGATTCACCATCGCCGCAATCCGCTTGCGATCCTCCAGCGTGAGGTGCTTAGCGTAGAACTCGGAGCCGACCAAGCCCTCTTCCTCTCCGGCAAATCCGATGAACAGAAACGTATGCGTCCTGGGGTGGCTAGCGAGGCTCTGGTACAGACTCGGCAGCATCGAAGCGCCGCTCCAGTCGTCGACCACGCCCGTGCCTTCCTCCACGTGATCGAGGTGTCCGCCAATCACAATCATCGAATCAGAAGAGCCGGGCAACACGCAAAGCACATTTGGCTGGTGCAGTTTCTTCACCGGTTCCTCGGTGGGATTGCATCCAGCCTCCCGAAACATTTTCTCCAACTCGGTGACGCGATCGGAATTCTTCATCGGCGCGTCCTTAAGCCGCTGCATCATGACATCGGAGCTGACCAGCACATATTTCAGATCGGCTGCGGCGGGAACTACGAAAAGCAGAGCGACAGACAACAAAATGAAAAGAGCTTTCGAGCCGATACTGCTGCCGTTTAAGCATGGCAATGGCTGTTGAAAGGCGGGCTGTTATCATTTTGGTTTGTTCGTGGTAGACGTACTTTGCCGGATCGGATTCAATCCGGTCAATCGAATTAGTTGACGCCCAGGATCCTATGTTGCGTTTTTGTTTCACAAATCGAACACAATTGTTCCACTCACTTCCGGATTTTCATTCGAGAGTCGTTGTATCGCTGGCATTGGCGGTTATCCTTGGCGTTCCCATGCTCTCCCAGGACAAGGACAAAGAGAAGGCACCGCAAAAGCCGCCCGCGGTCCTCATCGGCAAGGAGCCGGTGGTCACCTTGCAGCGTCCGCCGGTCACCGACAAAGACAAGCCGCAGTTTCTCCAGGCCATCGTCATGCCCGGGCGCGGCATGGCCGTCCTCCAGATCAAGGCTTATCTGCCGGGCAAGGGTGAGATCGATCTGCTGAATGCTCCGCCGCTGCCTGAGGCCGAGAAGCTGCTGAACACCGGCGACGACCAGTGGGGCAACGAGGTCTTCAAGATTGGCGGAGCGATCCTGCTGCCATTCGCCAATCGCATCCGCGGAACCGTCTCGCCCGACGGCAAAACTCTGAGCGCCATCGTCGACGGCAAGACCGTGACGCTGCCGGCCAACTGGAGCGGCAACAATCCCGGCGCGGAAAAACATGCCATCCACGGCCTGATGCGCTACTCGCGCTTCGAGCATGCCATCGTTCGCAACGGAGCACAGGAGACGGCGGTCGATGCCATTCTGCACGCCGGCAACTTCGACGGCCACTGGCTGTCTGATACCGATGTCGAAGTCGAAACCGCGATCAGCCACGAAGCCTTCGATATGACGGTCACGGCCAAGAACGTCGGACCCACGGTGCTGCCCATGGGGATTGGCTGGCATCCGTACTTTGTTCTGCCCAGCGGCGACCGCGAGCAGGTGCGGCTGCATCTGCCCAGCCAGTTGCGCGCCGTCATGACCAATTATGACGATTCGTTTACAACCGGGCGACGCGTGCCGGTAAAAGACACGCCTTACGATTTCTCCGCACCCGGCGGCGTTCCGCTGGCGAAGCAATATCTGGACGACAATTATTCGAATCTTAACTACGGACCTAATAAGACTACGGTCTCCGAAATCATCGATCCGGCGGCGAACTACGGCTTGCGCTTGATCACGATGTCGCCGCACATCACGTCCATCCAGGTTTACGCCCCGCTGGGGAAGAATTTTGTTGCTATTGAACCGCAGTTCAATTTACCTGATCCTTACAACCGGAACTGGGGCAACGTTGATACTGGCATGGTCCTGCTCTCGCCCGGACAGTCTGTCACCTGGCGGGTTCGACTCGAGCTGTTTACGCCGAAAGAACAATAAGGCTTTCCATGCATCGTCTGCTCGTCAAAACGCATAAGAAGCGCGAGATCATCGACATCACGCAGCGGCTGGAAGCAATTTTGTGGAAAAACTACGCCGACAAGACCGGCATCTGCCAGATCAATCTTCTGCACACCACGGCAGCGCTCAGCACAGCCGATCTCGATCCCGGTACCGATCTCGACATGCTCGACGCCTTCGACATCATGGTTCCCAAGCTCGACTATCGCCACGAGCACAATCCTGAGCACGTGCCCGATCACATCTTGTCGGCGATGATCGGAACGTCGGTCGGCCTGGCAGTCGAGAGCGGCTTGCTTCTCTTGGGGACGTGGCAGCGGGTTGTGCTCATCGAACTCGACGGCCCGCGCGAGCGCGAGATGGTCGTGGCCATGATCGAAACTGTGTGACCTTCCAAGGTTTTAGCCTCAGCCGGCAATTCTTCCGTCGGGAGTAAATGAATTTTTATGCATGCCGCTGTCGTCAACTCTTTCCAGTCTCCGCCCCGGTACGAATCGTTCGCTGACCCCGTCGCTAATGATGAAGAAGTGCTCGTGACCGTTGCCGCCTCCGGTGTCCATCAAATTGTGAAGTCGCTGGCGAACGGGAGCCACTACATGAGCGCGGGGCATCTGCCGTTTGTTGCCGGGATTGACGGCACCGGCCGGCTCGAGGATGGCACGCGCGTCTACTTCGGAATGTCGCGACCACCCTTCGGAACTCTGGCGGAGCATTGCGTAACCACTCGCTCCATGTGCCTGGCGATTCCCGACACTCTGGACGATGTCAACGTGGCGGCGATGATGAATCCCGGCATGTCATCGTGGGCGGCCTTGCTGGGACGGGCGCAGTTTGTCGCCGGCGAAAGTATTTTGATCCTCGGCGCAACCGGCATGGCCGGCCAACTGGCGGTGCAGATCGCGAAACGCCTGGGAGCAAGGCGAATCGTGGCTGCCGGCCGAAATCCGGAAGCGTTGGCAGCGCTTATCAGCCTGGGCGCCGATTCGACTGTCTCGCTGGACCAATCGCACGACGACATGGTCGCGGCATTCCGGCGCGAGTGGGACAAGGACGGCATCGACGTCGTTTTGGACTACGTGTGGGGCCTGCCGGCGGAACGCTTGCTGGCCGCGATCTCGCAAAAGGGATTGCAGCATGCCTCCGACCGGATTCGTTACGTCCAGGTCGGCTCGATGGCAGGCGCGAACATCTCGCTGCCGGCGGCAACTTTGCGTAGTACAGGCGTGGAGCTATTAGGCAGCGGTTTTGGCAGCGTCTCGATTGCCAAAGTCTTCGAATCGCTTGCCCGGTTTCTTCAGGAAGCCGCCAGAAATCCTTTCCAGATCAAAACCAAGGCCGCTCCGCTTAGCGAAGTAGAAGCGCTGTGGAATACGCCGCAGGGAGATTCCAGGCTCGTCCTCCAGCCTTGATGTGACTCCGTCCTCGCGCTCGGCTGATTTCCGTTGTATGGCCGCACAAGCTCACCACGGAGGACACCGAACGGACGGAGGAGTTCTAGAAACTAAACCCTCCGTGCTCTCCGTGACCTCTGCGGTCAAGAGGTTCGCCACTCGCGCAGGCAGATGCGAACACGATCTAACTTTTCCGTGACCGTTTTGTGACAAAAAGGCACGTTTTAGGCGTTAGACTTCCTTCATCTTAGAGAGGAGTAACACAACAATGGCAGTAGATATGGACAAGCTCAACGCGTTTGTAGGGCAGTTCGTTGGGGATCTGGGGGCCGCGGTACATGCAGGGATGGTGGTAATTGGAGAGAGGCTCGGCCTGTACAAGGCCCTCGCGACTAGACCGATGACCTCGGCGGAACTCGCATCCGAAACGCAAACGGATGAACGCTATGTGCGGGAGTGGCTGTCGTCTCAGGCGGCCGGCGGCTACGTTACCTACGACGACAAGACCAACAAATTCAGCCTCACCGAAGAGCAGGCTTTTACCCTGGCCGACGAAAACAGCCCGGCCTACCTTCCGGGAGCCTTCGAACTGGCCCTGGGATCGCTGGCAGCGGTTCCACGCATTGCCGACTCATTTCGCAACGGCGCGGGCATGGGCTGGCACGAGCATGACGACGGCGTCTTTCACGGCTGCGAAAAATTCTTCCGGCCCGGCTACGCGGCCAATCTGGTGACCGCGTGGATTCCTGCGCTGCACGACGTGCAGTCCAGGCTGGAAGCCGGCGGGCGAGTCGCCGACGTGGGCTGCGGCAAAGGCTCGTCGACCATCCTGATGGCGAAGGCGTTTCCGAAGTCGAAATTCTTCGGCTTCGACTACCACGACAAATCAATCGAGGCCGCGCGCGAGGCAGCGAAACGCGAAGGCGTCGCCGACCGGGTGGAGTTCGGCGTAGCCAAGGCGAAAGAATATCCGGGGAAAGACTATGACTTCGTCGCGGTGTTCGACTGTCTGCACGACATGGGAGATCCCATCGGAGCTGCTTCGCACGTCCGCAAGTCGTTGCGCGACGATGGCACCTGGATGGTCGTCGAACCTTTTGCCCATGACAACTTGAAAGACAATCTCAATCCGGTGGGCCGCGTGTACTACTCGTTCTCGACGCTGCTGTGCACGCCCTGCTCACGTTCGCAGGAAGTGGGCCTGTGCCTGGGCGCACAGTCGGGCGAGTCGCGCATCAGGGACGTGATCACCTCGGCCGGCTTCAGCCGCTTCCGCCGGGCTACAGAGACACCGTTCAACATTGTCTACGAAGCCCGACCCTGAAACTGCGAATTCACCACGGAGGGCACGGAACTCACGGAGAAAACCAAAAAACCCCGTGCCTCCGTGGTGAACAAACGCCTTACACCATTACCGCCGCTCTCCGATGCTCCAGGGCGTGCGCGACCGCGATCGACAGCCGGCGAATGCCTTCACGAATCATTTCCGGCTTTGCGTTGGAGAAGTTCAAGCGCATGTGCGAGCCCTCGTCGCCGTTGGGGAAGAACGGCTGGCCCGGCACAAACGCCACATCCTGACGTAGCGCCGCGTCCAGCAGTTGCGACGAGTCCACTCCGGGAGGCATCGTGACCCAGAGGAACAATCCGCCCTCGGGATGCGTCCACGAAACCTCGGGAGGGAAGTACTCCTTGAGCGCAGCCAGCATCGCGTCGCGCCGTTCTTTGTAAGTGGCGCGAATGATCTTCACATGCTCGTCGATGAAGCCGTCGCGCGCCACTTCGTAAGTGACCATCTGGGCGAAGCTGCTGGTGTGCAGATCGGCGCTCTGCTTCAGTTGCACCAGCTTCGCGATCACGTCGGGAGGAGCTACGATCCACGCTACCCGCAGTCCTGGCGCCAGCACTTTGGAGAAGGTGCTCAGGTAGATCACATTCCCCAGCTTGTAACCGCTGTCGCGCGCGAGATTCGTACGATCCAGCACCACCAGCGGCGTGATGTGTTCGCCTTCATAGCGCAGCTGGCCGTAAGGGTCGTCTTCGATGATCGGAATTCCGTACTTGTCCGACAACGCTACCAGTTGATCGCGACGGCTGCGGGAAAGCGTGACGCCGCCCGGATTCTGAAAGTTCGGCAGGATGTACATGAACTTCGGCCCCGAGCGCAGCGCGTGCTCCATGTCGCAAGTCTGCATGCCGTGATTGTCGATGGGCACGGTGACATACTCGGCGCCCATCAGGTCGAAGGCCTGCAATGCGCCCAGGTACGTCGGCGATTCCACCAGGATGCGATCGCCACGGTTGATCAGGAGCTTGGCGATCAAGTCGAGCGCCTGCTGCGATCCTGACGTGATCAGCACGTTGTCGACGCTGGCGAGAATTCCATAGCGCACCATGTGTTCGACAATGAGTTCGCGCAGCGGCCGATAGCCTTCTGTCGGGCCGTATTGCAGCGCCGTTGCTGCCTGGGCATGGAGAACGCGCTGGCAGGCTTCCTGAAAACGCTCGACCGGGAAGACCTCGGGTGCAGGCAAGCCTCCGGCGAAGGAAATTACTTCGGGACGCTGGGTTAGCTTGAGCAGTTCGCGGATGATGGAGCTCTTGGCGGACTTAGTGCGTTGAGCGTAACGATGTGCCCAGGGTGCGGCCATGCGACACCTCCGTTAACTCTTCAACGGTATTCCCTCGCAAGCCAGATGTCTGTGACGGGCCGCACAGTCGAAAACACACATTTACCACAGAGACACCTAGACACAGTGAAGCATTAGGAAGAAGACTCTCCGTGCCCTCCATGCTGAACGATTTTCATACCGCACCGGTTCGGTTCTTCTAACGGCCAAATAGCTGCAGCTGCTCCTCCTCTGCGCGCGACGGGCTAATGTCGCCGCGCGTGGTGACTTCGCGGGTGATCCCATGTTTCTTGCGCAGACGCATCATCAGCTCCGAGATGCGCTTCGCATAGGCTTTTCCCAGGAATGCGCTGTCTTCAAAGCGCTTGCGGTATTCGGCAACCAGGTGAGGGAACTCCTGCTCGAGAAAAGGCAGAAACACCTTCGCCGAACACGGCTTCAGAAACAGCGGATTCGCGTAGATGTACCGGCTGCCGGCTTCCTTGGTTGCACGCACCAGCGCGTCCAGCGCCGCGGGCGAGTCTGTAATACCCGGCAGCAGGGGCGCGCAGATCACGCCGGCCTTGATCCCGGCGGCGTGCAGTTCGCGAACCGCATTCAACCGCAGATCGGGCCGCGGTGCACGAGGCTCCAGAATTCTCGCCAGCTTTGTGTTGAGCGTCGTGATCGTGATGTTCACGAACAGCGAATTATTTTCGGCTACTCGCCGCAGCAGCTCGACGTCACGCCGGATCAGGTCCGACTTGCTGACGATGCCGATCTCCAGGCCGTGATGTAGCGCCAGCTCCTCCAGAATCCCGCGCGTGACTTCAAACTTTTTTTCCGCCGGTTGATAGGGGTCGGTCGCCGTGCCCAGCGCGATCTGCTCGCCGCGTTTAACCTTCTTCAACTCCTGCCGCAGCAGCCACGCCGTCTGTTGCTTGACATAGATCTTGCGTTCGAAGTCCACCCCGTCGCGCATCTCCATGAACTCGTGGGTATAGCGCGCGTAGCAGTATTTGCAGGCAAACTCGCATCCCCGATACGGATTGATGGTCCAAGTAAAGGGCATTCGGGCCGAGGTACAGCGGTTGAGCACGGCGCGCGTTGGCAGCGTGAAGTATTCGACAAAATGTCCCTGGCGAATCGACTCGCCCGTGGCGGCAAGCTTGGCAATTCCCACCAGAGGCTGAGATTCTTCCTCGTCGGCGGTTTGTAGGAGCCAGGGTTGCATGACGATTTTCGCTTTTTGTTCGCCAAATAAGATGCTACTCCCAACACCTCGCAGCGTCAATTCAGAAGTATTTCTGACATTCCGCCGATACAAACCCCGCTGCCCGGGCGCCATCCAATTACCAGCGGCTTATAAAAAGGGGGAATAAGTAAATGTCAGATAAAAAACATATTGTGAATGCTCTGGAAGACTTGATTGAGGTCTGCCGCGACGGCCAGAACGGCTATCGCGACGGTTCAGAACACGCCAAGAATCCCGAGTTGAAGACTCTGCTGAGCGAGGTCAGCCTGGAGCGCGCTAAATTTGCCGGCGATCTGGAGAACGAGGCGATCCGTTTTGGCAAGTCCGACGTCAATCGCACCGGCAGCACCATGGGTGCGATCCACCGCGGCTGGACCGATTTGAAGGCGAACCTTGGCGGCGGAGACGACTCCATCCTGTCATCCATGGAGACTGGCGACAACTACGCCAAGGAACACTTCGACAAATACATCAACGACAATGAACTGCCGGATGAGGTTCTGGGGATGATTCGCAATCAGGCTCAGGCCGTTGTCGGAACGATCGACCGGGTGCGCGCTATGAGGCGGCTGAACAAAGCGGCGTAGTGTTGCGAGTGTAGGAAACGAACATCGCGAAACTCGAGAATAACCTGGGTGCCCCATCCTGGCCCCGATTTTGGGCTAGGGTGGGGGACCAGGAACCTCGGCTCTCGAGAAACAGCAGATCCCTCCACTACTTGTTCGCCGATCCGCAAAGGCAGTGGATCGAAAAACCTCGCGAGCGCTGACAAACCAGCAATGACGCGGCCTGCAGTTCTAAGGTGCACTACAAGATAGCGCAGGCCCTACTTCAGATTTTTCTTGAGAAATTCAGCTGTGATCTTTTCGGCGTCGGTCGCATCCTCTGCCCGGAACCCCTGCTGATTGCCGGGGTTTTCAAAGGCGTGGCCTGCGTCGGGATAAATGTGGATCTCGACTTTTTTGTTCATCGACTGCAGCTGCGTCTCGAACTTGCGAATGTCGGTGACCGGAATGCCTTTGTCCTTACCACCAAAAATCCCCAGAATTGCCGCGTGAATCTTCTTCAGGTTCGATCGTTCCGTGGCCAGGTGTCCGTAGTTGATGACGGCTACCTTCAGCTTGGGATCGGCGATGGCCAGGTCGAGCGCATATCCCCCGCCCATGCACCAGCCAATGGCGCCCACTCGTTTCGGATTCACGGTGTTGAGCGATCGTAAAAATGTGGTTGCGGCCAGCAGATCGCGTTGCGCGCGGTCTTCGGGGACGCCGCGCATGAGCTGATGAGCTTCGTCCGGCGTAGTCGCTACCTGTCCGCGATACAAATCGATGGCCAGCGTCACATAACCCTGGTCGGCGTAGCTGGCAGCCTCCTGCTTCACCCAATCGTTCAGCCCCCACCACTCGTGAATCACCACCAGAGCGGGGAAGGGACCATCGCCGCCGGTCGGCGGCATGTAGAGTGTGGCGTGCACGGTCTCGGCGCCGCTGGTATAGGTGACGTCGCGCGGCTCGGCTGCTACGGCGGCCACCGACAACAGGCAGATCACGATGCTAAGCAAGAACGCCTTCATCAGCTTCCTCCAGCAATGCTCCACATTAAAACGTGTTTTCGCCGGGATGTCACGCGCAGCTGATTTGCGAGAGCGAGAAGGGTGGGTAGTACTGGCCTTCAGGCCAGCATCCGAGCCGACTGATTCGAGTGTTTCAGCACTCTGTAAAGCCGAAAGAGGGTACGGATTTCAACTGCACGCCTGAAGGCGTGCTCCACCCAAAATCGCGGCAGCACAATTTCCAAACTGACCATCATTTTTGAAATGCGCCTCCGATCGCGGGTTTGACACAGGATTACCCCAACTGTAGAGCCGTTTTCCAACAAAGGTCGCAAAAGTGGAAACGGTCGTGTTAGGATGCGCAAGTTCAATCGCTCCCACCCACCAGTCACACCCATCGCGGGGCGCAGAGATGCGCCCCTTATATTTGGTGTCAGCCAGTCGGGTAATATGTTCGACTAAGGAGTCGTTTTGGTGTCTACCAGCCCTCGTTCCCTATTCCTAAAGGTGGTCTGCTGTCTGGTGCTTGCTTCGGTTCCCGTCGTCGCGCAGAGCGTGATCGCAACTGTTCATGTGGGCACAAATCCAGGCGCCAGCGCGGTGAATACTGCCACAAACCTGACCTACGTTACCAACCTGGGATGTACCGACTGGCCCTGTTCGAATGCGGGTACGGTCTCGGTCATCAATGGCGTGACTAACACCGTAGTCGGGACGGTAAACGTCGGCGTGAATCCGGGCGACGTAGCGGTCAATACCGGGACGAACAAAATCTTCGTGACCAACGAGTGCGGCAGCGATGTGAATTGCCAGAGCGCGGGCACCGTCACCGTGATCGACGGAGTCACCCTGGCGACCACCACCGTCAATGTCGGCTTTGTCCCGGGACGTCTCGCGGTTGATTCCCTCAGAAACAAGATTTATGTGGTGAACATGTGCACGCAGGCGGGCATCGTGTTCTGCACGAACACGACCGCGGGAACGCTGACCGTGATCGACGGAACCACGCTGGCCACCCACAACGTGACCGTGGGCTGGGCGCCGACCGATGTCGCGATCAACACGTCCAGCAACACCATCTATGTCACCAGCCTGACGAACTCGGGCGGCGGAAACGGAACGGTCACCGTCATCAACGGAACCTCACTGGCGACGCAGACGGTGCAGACCGGCTACCAAACCTACAGCGCGGCTATCAACCCGGTGACAAACACGATTTATGCCACCAACCTCTGCGGCAATAGCGTCGCCTGTCAGAGCGGAGGCTCGGTCACGGTGATTAACGGCGCGACCCTGGGGACGCAAAACGTCCGCACCGGTTATCTGCCGTACTGGCTGGCGCTGAATACGGTGACTAACAAGATCTACGTGGCCAACAACTGTCAGGACGCCGCCTGTACGACCAGCCCCAGCGTGACCGTCATTGATGGTAGTTCGCTTGCGACCGCGTCGATCGCGGTGTGCAGCGCGGGGACAACCGTGGCCGACATCGAAGTCAACGCTGCCGCCAATCAGATTTACCTTCCCTGCGATATGCCCGGCGGAACCGTCACCATCATCAACGGCGCAAACAACGCCATCACCGCTACTCTTCCGGTCGGCAATTATCCTTCGGCCTCGGCCTTGAACGCCGCCGCGGATTACGCTTACGTCCCCAATGCCGGTGACGGCACTGTCTCCGTCATCTCCGGTGCATCGGTCGTTCCGTTGCAGTTCACCGCCGTGGCGCCCTGCCGGTTGGTCGACACCCGGCAGACAGGTGATCCGCTACGAAGCCGGAGTTCCGCAGACCTTCTCGATACAACAACTGGGCGGTTGCGATATTCCGGCCAACGCTGCCGCGTATGCGCTGAATGTGACGGTGGCGCCGGAAGGCTATCTCGGCTATCTGACCATCTGGCCGACCGGCCAGGATCAGCCCGTGGTGTCGACCATGAACTCACCCGACGGACGGACCAAGGCGAATGCGGCCATCGTTGCAGGCGGGTACCAGGGAATGGTCAGCGTATACGCCAGCAACACGACCAACTTGATTCTCGACATCAATGGCTACTTCCAGTCGGCTGGTTCGGGGACGTTGGAGTACTACAAGCTCACGCCTTGCCGCGTCGCCGATACGCGCAATCCGAATGGTCCGCTTGGCGGCCCGTTCCTCCTCGGAGGCCAGGCACGCAACTTTCCGGTGCCGCAAGCTTCCGCATGCGACATACCTAACTCAGCGCTGGCCTACTCGCTGAACTTCACTGCCATCCCGTATAACGGCGAGCGGCTGGGTTATCTGACGGCGTGGCCGCAGGGCGAGACGCAGCCTGTGGTTTCGACGCTGAACAATCCCACCGCAACCGTGGTCGCCAACGCCGCCGTTATCCCTGCCGGCACCGGCGGCGGCATCTCGGTCTATGTTGACGACAACACGAATCTCGCCATCGATATCAACGGCTACTTCGCAGCACCTGGATCGGGTGGAGCGCAGTTTTATCCCAGCGCGCCCTGCCGCGTCCTCGACACGCGCAACGTAGGCAGCGGACAACCCTTCTCGGGCGAGATGACGGTGAATGTCGTGACCAGTCCCTGTGCTCCCCCGGCGGCCAGCAAGGCATTCGTCTTTAATGCGACCGTGGTGCCGTCGCCCGGCTTCACCTACCTGACGCTGTGGCCGGATGGCCAGGGCCAACCCGTAGTTTCGACCTTGAACGCCAACGATGGATACATCACGTCCAACATGGCGATTGTGCCCAACCAGGACGGCAAGATCGATGCTTACGCGCAGGGCTTGACTCAGTTGATTCTCGATATCTCGGGATACTTCGCGCCGTAGTTGAGCGGCTAGGAGACTGGTGGCAGGCCGGAATCGGCCAGCAGCTTGCGATAGGCTGGATCGTCGTGCAGCGGCGCCAGCGCTTGATTCACCCGGATCGACAGGAAGGTCGGGTCGTGTTCCTGGTAGGCTGCCTGAAGGTAGTGAAGAGCCTCTTGTCGCTGTCCGAGCCGGGCGCAAGTGACCGCCACCACGAAGGGCGACATCTGCCGCAGCTGATATTGCTTCTGCTCGACCTTCAAGGTGTTAATCAACATCGCATGTTCGCCGCCGGCCTTTAAGCCTTGTTCGGCCGCCTGCGCGATCTCGGCCTGCGCTTCATCCTGCGACAGGGCCGCGGCCTTCTGGGCCTCGTCAGCGTAATCGTTGTAATCGCCTTTCGTCAGGTAGAAGTACGAAAGATAGCGGTGTGCCGACAGGAAATTCGGCTGGCTGGCTTCCACTTTCTTCGCCAGCTCGATCGCTTCGTCGGTGCGGCCAAGGTAAAAGAGAATGAGCGCTTTGTCGGCCAGAACAGCGTTGGAGCCGGGATCGATTTGCTCGGCGCGATTGATCTCGCTCAGCGCTTCGGAGGAACGCCCGGTCAGCACCACGAAGTTGGCGAACCACTGATGAGCTGCCCCGTACTCAGGGTTTAGCTGAATCGCGCGGCGAAATTCCCGCTCCGCTCCGGCAAAATCCCACTTCCAGTAAGCCAGCACAAACGCCAGCGAAGCATGCGCTTCGGCGGAATTGTCGTCGAGCTCCACCGCTTTCTGCGCCGCCGCCAGAGCTCGCGTGTATGCCTCCGCCTCGGGCATAGCGGCGAATTCGCGCAGCAGGTTGTAGCTGTCGGCCAGGCCAACATAAGCCTTCGAATAGCCGGGGTCGCGGACAATCGCCTGCGTAAAGTAGTCAACCGCTTTCCGCAGGTCCTCAGGAGTGCGCTTGTTCCAGTAATACCGCCCCTGAAGATAAAACTCTTCCGCCTGCGCGTCCGGTACGTGAGCAGACGAATTGGCGGCTGCTGGGGCGCTGCGCCTGGTCAAGGCGATGGCGTGGTTGCGATGGGTCACCAGCATGATGACCAACGCCAGCACGATTAGCGCGAGGCATGTCGCCGCCGCAAGCCAACTCTTCCGCGAGCGTGGCGGGCCGGCGTCTTGAGTTCTGGAGAGAACTTCAGGCGCACTGCTTAGATTGTCGTCCCGTTGGCCAGGGATCTCGGAAGGTGTATCGGTGTCAGCAGGCACTGACTCCAGCGAGTGCATCCACCGCTGCAGTTCATCGGTAAACGCGAAGACGCGAGCCCGCGAGCCCCCAGGTAGACGGTGGACAGGGAGCTGCCGCTCTTTCTCCCACCGTTTGACGGTACGTTCGTCGCGGTCGAAGAACCCGGCAATCTCTTTCCACGAATCCAGACGACGATTTGGCGCTTTCACTTCCTGGACCGGCAGCATGGTGCGCAATGTCCCGAAATGTCCTGTTATGTCCCTTGTCGGAATACAGGGAAGTGTTCAGAGTATAGCCACATTTGAAAGCCTCAGCTACTTGTGTTTCAGGCTCGGCTAACAACTGTTCCTGAAACGATTTTGCGCCATTGATGTGGAGTCTCGCTGAGCGCATCAAGGTGACAACCATTCAACCCGTTAGTGGTGATTGCCGGGAACTGCACGACATCCCTGCGCCGCTCGGAACCTTCAACCAAGACAAGGAATCGACGATGCGACGTTTCCAGCTATGTGTTCTGGCCACGATCCTGTTAGCCATGGTGCGGCCCGTTTTCTCCCAGACTGTGATTGGTACTGTCCCTGTAGGAAACACTCCAACCTACGTTGCCGCCAACTCGGCGACCAACAAGATGTATGTCACCAACTACGGTGACAGTACGGTCACGGTCATCGATGGAGCGACCAACGCCACCAGCACCGTAACCGTGGGCGCCCACGACGAGTTCCTGGTCATTAACCAGGTCACCAACAAAATCTACGTCAATAATCGCCTCGACAATACGGTATCCGTCATCAACGGCGCCAACAATCAGGTGATCAAGACCATCGGCGGCTTCAACCACCCGATCGTCTCCGATCTGAACCCGATTACCAACAAGGTCTACGTTCCGAACAGCGGTAACGGCACGGACAACACGATGGGGATCATCGACGGCACAACCGACACGCTGATCAACACCATCACCGTCGGGCTGGTGCCGATCGCCGCGGCCGTCAATCCGGTTACCAACAAGATCTACGTCGTCAACCAGTGCGGCAACAGCAATAACTGCTCCAGCAACGGCACAGTCACCGTAGTCGACGGCGTAACTCTGGCCACCACCAGCGTCGATGTGGGATGGAATCCCGCGGTGGTTCTGGTCAACCAGCTCACCAACAAGATTTACGTGATGAATGCCTGCGGCAATAATTCCGGCAGCGCCGATTGCCTGGCCAACGGAACGCCCACCCAGGGAAGCGTCACTGTGATCGACGGCGCCACCAACGCCACCTCGAACGTCAATACCGGCATGGCCTCGGGCGCGCTTGTCCTGAACGAAGTCACCAATGAAGCCTACGTCGCCAACGGCGGCGACAACACGGTGACCTTCATCAACGGCGCCAGCCTCGCGACCACCAGCGTCACAGTAGGCACCCAGCCTGCCGATGTCGAAGTCGATCCCGTGACTTACAAGGTTTATGTCACCAATTACGGCGACAACACCGTCGACATGATCGATGGGCTAACGCACCACATCTCCACCGTCGGCGTGGGCGGCGGCCCCGGCCCGGCGATCGTCAACCCGGTCACCAACCGTTATTACGAAATCAACACCAACGACAACACGGTTTCCGTCCTGGCCGGCGGAAACCCCAACCCGGCGCAGTTCGTCGCACTTACTCCCTGCCGCGTGGTCGATACCCGCCCCTCGGCCGGTGGCAACGGTCCAATTCCCGGCGGCACAGCCGAGAGCTTCACCTTGCCTCAACTTGGCGGCTGTAATATTCCGGCAACCGCAACCGCTTATTCGTTGAACGTCACCGTGGTTCCGAACGGGCGCTTGGGCTACCTGACCATATTCCCCACCGGCACCACGCAGCCGACGGCTTCGACCATGAACTCCACCGACGGTCGCACCAAGGCGAATGCGGCGATTCTGCCCGGCGGATATCAGGGGGCGGTCAGCGTCTACGTCAGCGACACCACGAATGTCATCCTCGACATCAACGGCTACTTCACTAGTCCGGGCGCGCAGACGTTGCAGTTCTATCCGCTGACGCCGTGCCGCCTCGTCGATACACGCAATCCGAATGGTCCGCTGGGCGGCCCGTTCCTCAGCGTCGGCGAACGCGACTTCCCGATCACCCAGAGCTCCTGCATTCCGCAGGGCGCCGATGTCAAAGCCTACTCGCTTAACTTCACCGCTATCCCGTATCCCTCGGGGCAGCACTTGGGATACCTGACGGCGTGGCCGGAGGGTGAGGCACAGCCGACCGTTTCGACGCTGAACAATCCCACGGCAACCAACGTCGCGAACGCTGCCATCGTCCCCGCCGGCACCGGCGGAGGCATCTCGGTCTACGTTCCGCAAACCACCAACCTCGCCATCGACATCAACGGCTACTTTGCCGCGCCGGGTAGCGGAGGCCTGTCGCTGTATCCGACGGCGCCGTGTCGCGTGCTCGATACGCGCCAAGGCAACGGCCCCTTCAGTGGCGAGCTTACGGTGAATGTAGAGGGAAGCGATTGCACCTTACCCAGCTCAGCCCAGGGCTATGTCTTCAACGCCACGGTGATTCCAGCCGACGGCTTCCACTATCTGACCTTGTGGCCGGATGGTGAGCCCCAGCCCACGGTCTCCACGCTGAACGCGGCCGACGGCTTCATCACTTCGAACATGGCGGTCGTGCCGACCAACAACGGCAAGATCGACGCCGGAGCCTCCGGAACCACGCAGTTACTGCTGGATATTTCCGGTTTCTTCGCTCCGTAACGATGTTGTAAAAGGGGAACAGCGGGCCTGGGGAGAAGCTTCCTCAGGCCCGACTGTTTTTGGGGCTGAAAGCTGCCATAAGTATTGCGAGTGATCGGTTCGCAGTATTTCCGATTATTGCTTCGCGACAAACAGGGGATTGTCTCTGGATTTGTTCGGTGAGACAATCGCCTCGTTCCAATTTCCCACTCCTACTGTGAAGGCTTATGTTCGCTCGACAGTGTCGCTTCGTCTGCGTCTTTCTGCTGCTGTGTTCGCCCGCCTTTGCGCAGAGAGTGATCGCCACAGTTAACGTGGGGTACGATCCGTACGGAATTGCTGTGAATCCCATCACGCACAAGGTATATGTGGCGAATGTGTGCGTCGACCGCAGTTGCCAAACCGGCTCTGTAACTGTGTTTGATGAAACGACATTAGCAACAACAACAGTGATCGTTCCCAGCATGAGCTTGTATTATCCGGTCCCTATTGCAGTTGATAAAACAAGAAACAAGATCTACGTGGCGACTTGCGGAGCCAGCTCCTGTTTTCC
This sequence comes from uncultured Acidobacteriaceae bacterium, assembly GCA_963834135.1. GTDB lineage: Bacteria > Acidobacteriota > Terriglobia > Terriglobales > Acidobacteriaceae > Bog-257. The sequence continues at coordinate 949,622 of CAWIAN010000005.1, forward strand.
CGGAGAAGTGGCTGTCATCGACGGCACCACTCTAGCCGTCAGCCTGGTGGCAGTCGGAAATAAGGCGTCAGCCTTGGCTGTCGATGAGACGACCAATAAGATTTATGTCGCCAATTCGTGTAGCGGCTGTAGCGGCGATCCTGCAACCTTAACCGTTATCGATGGCGCCACGCTTTCCACCAATAGCATCGATCTTCAGTACAACAGTTATTACGTAAATGCCGCCCTGGCTGTAAACCCGGTGACTAACAAAATTTATGTGACTAACTCCTGCGGCACCGACGACGCGTGCTCTTCAGCGCCCGGAACAGTTTCCGTAGTAGACGGCGCAACTCTTGACGTTACCACCCTGGGAGTCGGTAGACTTCCCAACGCCGTCGCCGTTGACACTGCCACCAATAAGATCTACGTAACTAATTCCGGCGGCTTCCCTGGGTCGCTGACCATCATTGATGGAGATACTCTTTCGACCATCTACGTTCTCCTCCCCGAAGATCCCGTCAGTCTAGCCGTTAATCAAGCCACGAATGCCATTTATGCAAATCTCGGGGACGAACTCGCAGCTATCGACGGGCGGACGTTGGCAGCCAATTTCTATCGCTACGATCAGACCTATCCCTCTGTTGGACTCGTGGCCAATTCCACCACCAACAAGATTTACACCGTGTTTCCACAAAACGGCGTGGCAAACTCTTTCGATGGCGGAAACGCTTCGATGCTCAATGTCGGCGTGGGCGGTGGTCCCGTCGCTCTTGCCGTGAATGAAACGAACAATCGGGTGTATGTAGTGAATGATTGCGGAAACAATGTGGGTTACTGTTTCGGCGTTCCCGCTACGGTTTCTGTGATCGACGCCACGCCTCCCACAGCGTGGCAGTTTGTTCCGCTGACGCCGTGCCGCGTGGTCGACACGCGCAGTCCTGACGGGCCTTTCGGCGGACCGCCCATCACCGGCGGCACCTTTCGCAGCTTCGCTCTTCCGCAAGGGAGTTGCGCCATTCCCCCGACCGCTGCTGCCTACGCACTCAACGTCACTGTGGTACCGCATGGACGTCTGGGTTATCTGACCATATGGCCTTCGGGGCAGTCGCAGCCATCGGTCTCGATCATGAATTCGCCGGATGGCCGGGTCAAAGCTAACGCCGCCGTGGTTGCCGGGGGAGTGGACGAAGCGGTCAGCGTCTACGCCAGCGACACTACCGACGTCCTGCTCGACGTCAACGGCTATTTCGTTCCGCTGCCGAATGCCGACGCGCTGGCGTTCTACCCGCTTACGCCATGTCGCGTGATCGACACGCGCGGCCCCGACGGCCCACTCGGCGGCCCCTCGCTCGAAGGCAATACCCAGCGTGACTTCCCAGTGCTTCAGGCGACGGGCTGCAACATTCCGGACACCGCGCAGGCTTACTCGATGAACTTCACCGTAGTGCCGAGAAATGGGCTCCGCTACCTGACCGCGTGGCCGACCGGTGACGCACAGCCCGTCGTCTCAACCTTGAACGATGGTACCGGGACCACAGTCGCCAATGCGGCGATTGTGGCGGCAGGCTCGAGCGGGGAAATCAGCGCTTACGTCACCGACAACACCGACCTGATCGTCGATATCAATGGCTACTTCGCGCCTCCCGCCACAGGTGGACTTTCTCTCTACTCTCCGACCGTATGCCGGCTCTACGACACGCGGCAACTTCAGTATCCACTGGTCGGCGAACGTACCATCGGCGTGCTGAGTGCGGGCTGCAGTGCACCCTCGACGGCGCAGGCTTACGTGCTGAACGCGACTGTCCTGCCGCCGGGTCCGTTGGGCTATCTGACATTGTGGGCCGATACTGTGCAGCAGCCGTTGGCGTCGACGTTGAACGCCAGCGACGGGGCCGTCACCTCCAACATGGCCATCGTGCCTACGGTGAACGGATCGATCGATGCCTATGCCTCTGACATAACCCAACTCGTTGTCGACATCACCGGCTACTTCGCGCCGTAATTGTGCCTTGGAGGCAACCTGCGTTCCCGAATGAGGTCGCAAATAGCTTCTAAAGCTCTTTCATGAAGATTGTCATTGTTGCCGCCCGGTGCGGGTGAGAGAATCTCGCTTCCTCCCGTGGGCCATCGCGAGAGTACTTTGAACCACGTGTGTCGGCGCGTAACACGCCTGCTCACGCATGGGGAGCGCCATGTTTAATCTTCGTCGAGTGGTGATGTTTGTTTTGGTGTGCCTGACTTTTTCGCCGCTATTGCCGGCGCAGCGCATCGTCAGCCAGATCACTGGAAACTACGACACCTTTGGAATGGACCTCGATCCGGTCACCAACCGGATCTACATCACCAGTGAAAGCACGTTGAGCCTGGTGGTGATTGACGGCGCGACCAATCAGATTGTGAGTAATGTTGCGATTGGCCGAGGAGGGATGAGGCCGACGGTAGATTCGGTACACAACAAGATCTACGTGCCCAACCTTACGGACAACACGGTCACCGTTGTCGATGGCGTAACCCTCGCCACCACTACCGTGAGTGTGGGAACGTCGCCTCGCATGGCTGCCGTGAACACGGTGACTAACAAGATCTACGTGGTAAATGCCAACAGCAACAACGTAACCGTCATCGACGGTGCGACACTGGCGACCACCACCGTTGCTGTGGATGAAGGCCCGCTGGCGGTGGCAGTAAACGCCCAGACCAACAAGATCTACGTTGGCAACGAAAGACTTGGCGGCGGCTCGTCCGTAACCGTAATCGATGGCGTCACCAACAACACGACCCTCATTACATTGCCCTTTTCGGCTTATTTTTATAGCGGCCGCTACTCCCTGATCGTCGATGAGTCGACGAATCAGATTTACGCGCTTTGGCCCTTAGGTCTATTCGGCATCGACGGCGCGTCCAATCAGCTTTATCAACTCGGAGAGTGGTACAGCCAGTGCGTGGACTACATGGTTCTGAATCCGGTGACGAACCACATCTATGGCGCCGATTGCGGAAGCGTCGATGACGTTGACCTCGGCAGCCAGCAGACCAACCAGATTCTGACTCAAGCCGACAATCAGTTCATTTCCATAGACACCACGAAGAATCGCATCTATACCCTCGATCCATTCTTCTATCTTTTCACCTCCATCGATCTGAATTCACTAGCCCAGACCGTGATTCAGACCGGATTTGACTCAGAAAACGACATGGTGACGAACGGCAACACCAACACGACATACTTCGGCGCCTTTTTCGGCGGTAGCAGTGGGACCGACGTCGTTGCCGGGGAAACGCCGATGCAGTTTGTGCCGTTGACGCCCTGCCGCATACTCGATACCCGCAGCGGTGGTGGGCCTCTTCCCGGAGGAACGAAGACGAACGTGAACATGATCTTGCCGGCCTGCAATATTCCGGCGAGCGCTTCGGCCTTTTCGCTGAACGTCACCCTGGTTCCTGCCGGCGGTCCGGTGGGCTACCTGACGATATGGCCGACCGACCAATTGCAGCCCACGGTCTCCACCATGAACTCGCCTGACGGCCGCATCAAAGCCAACGCGGCCATTGTTGGAGCCGGCACGCTGAACCAGGTCAGCATTTATGTCAGCAGCACGACCGACGTCCTGCTCGATATCGACGGCTATTTTGTTCCGGCGGGTACGCCCTCAGCTCTCGCGTTCTATCCGCTGACGCCATGCCGAGTGATCGATACTCGCGGCAGCGACGGCGATCTGGGCGGCCCGTATCTTATCGGCGGTCATGCGCGCAACTTCCCGGTGACAGAGAGTCCGTGCATCCCGTCCGCGGCGAACGCGCAGGCCTACTCCTTCAACTTCACTGCCGTGCCGCACGGCGGACCGATGTCGTACCTCACCGTATGGCCGCAGGGACAGACGATTCCGATCGTCTCGACGCTGAACAACTTCACCGCAACCAACGTCGCTAATGCGGCGATTGTCCCAGCCGGCGCACAGGGTGGAATCTCGGTATATCCTTCGGCCAACACGGACCTCGTGGTCGACATTAACGGCTACTTCGCACCGCCCGCCACCGGCGGCCTCTCGTTATACGCGACCACGCCTTGTCGCATCCTCGACACACGCGGCGGCGATGGAGCGTTTCAGGGCGAGTTGACGGTTCATGTTTGGGAGGCGCCGTGCATCGTGCCATCGAGCGCGCAGGCGTATGTCTTTAACGCGACCGTAGTGCCTCCAGGTCCGCTGGGATATCTGACGTTATGGCCGGATGGGCAGCCTCAGCCGGAAGTCTCGACGCTCAATGCCGGAGACGGCTGGATCACGTCGAACATGGCTATCGTGCCCTCGGGACAAGGTTCCATCGACGCCTACGCTTCAGCGCTGACGAACCTGATCCTGGACATCTCCAGCTACTTCGCGCCGTGAAGGCAGGCTGCGTCTGGCCGCAGTTTCGGGTTGCCATCCTGACGCAGCCGAGCGCTTTGTCCGCGTCGTTCCCGGTTGTCATCCCGACTGGAGCCGTGCCCGCTTTTGGCGTTGCGGAGTGGAGGGCCCTGCGGTCGTCCGCCGCTCCGCAATTGTGGCGGAGCAAGAATCACGCGGACGCTTCGCTCGGGACGACAACCATCAAAGGCTCAGCGATGGTCTCGGAATGGCGGCCACTCTAAACAGTGTCTAGTGCCCCTGATGCTCCGCCAGGGCGTGGACGACTTGCCGGGCGCGAGCGCCTTCATAGCCCACCGCCGCGAAGTACGAGACACGATCGAAGAAGCGCTCCAGGGAAGATAGCAACTCCATCTCGCCCAACAGCTCCTGCGACTCCATGAAATCTGGGAAGTTGGTTGTGGGCCTCTTAGCTTGGGCAACATCACCGGATTGAACCGGTCCTGACACAAAGTTGGTTATGCCTTAGAGATAGTGAGCAGGAACAGCGCTTTCGACACGATTCGCATAGCGCCCCTGGGAAGGCAAACGTGCCGACTGACGTGGGAGACGGGTCAACAGGCTCGCCAATCTAATTGTGGAAGCGGTGACGCGGCTTGTCTGTGATGCGCGACACCGGGCGGCGTGCGACCGTCTTATCGCGGGAAACAGTCCCGGCGAGGGCCAGAAGAATTACTCGGACTCCAGCACCAGATAGGTGAGCAGGCCGTTGCGCTCGACCTGCAGCACCAGTGCGTCGCCCGCTTTCAATTCCCGCAGGGAATGCTTCAACTGCTCCAGGTCCTTGATCGACACTCCATTGACGGCGTGAATCACATCGCCCGGCTGCGGCCCGTCACCCAGCAGCATCGCCGTCGGCGTACGCGCCGCCACCAGCACGCCGGAGTCGATGCGCAGATCGTCGCCCAGCGCGTCGCGCAGATCATCGTTGATGGTGACGCCGAGAATTCCCAGCCGGTTGACCAGGTTGTCCGGGCCGGTCACCATGTCGGCAAAGCGCTCGGGATCGTCCGTGCGCTCGGAGACGGTGACCGAGACGTTCTGCACTTTTCCTTTGCGCAGCACGCCGACGTCAACTTTCTCTCCGACTTTGTATGCATACAGATCGAGCGCGAACTGGCGCAGATCGTCTACTTGCTTGCCGCCGACACTGGTAACGATCTCGCCAACTTTCAGGCCGGCCTTGTCAGCGCTTGATCCGGGCGCTACGTCTTCCAGGATGACGCCGGCGTTGACCGGCAGGTGCAGGCCCTCGGCTAATTCCGGAGTGATGGTCCGCAGGTAAACGCCGATCTGTCCGCGACGCACGTGACCCTGAGTGCGGATCTGGTCGAAGACACTGCGCACCACATCGGAAGGAATCGCGAATCCCAGGCCTTCATTACCCCCCGACTCCGACAGGATGAAGGTGTTGATGCCGACGACGTGGCCGTCAATATCGACCAGCGGCCCACCGCTGTTGCCGGGGTTGATGGGCGCGTCGGTCTGAATGTAGATGTCGGGCTTCTCCGGATCGATCTGCCGCGCCGTCGCGCTCACCACGCCCATGCTGACCGAGTTCTCCAGGCCCATGGGACTGCCGAACGCGAATACCACCTGCCCCTGCTTCAAATCGTCGGAGTCGGCCAGTTGCAGCGCGGGCAGGCCGGTCATATCGATCTTGAGGACCGCCAAGTCCGTGAGGGTGTCCATGCCGACCAGTTTTGCCTCAAGCCGCGGCGGAATTTTCTGCTTGGCAGCGGTCGATTCGTCCAGCCCTTGCAGGCGGACGCGAATCTGGCGAGCGCCTTTTACCACATGGGCATTGGTCACGATGTAGCCGTCAGAAGAAAGAACTACGCCGGCACCGATGCCACGCTGGGCTTCGAGGTAGGCGGTGTCGTCTTTCTGTTCGTCGGTGGTGAGGCCGAAGCCGGTGGTGAGAATTTGGACGACTGACTTGGTTACGGCACTGGAGAGCTGCTGCACGGACTGGCTGAAGACATGCAGCGGATCGCTCTTGAGCTGCTTGGCTGCTTCGGCCGAGTGCGTGGGCTGCTCGGTTTGCGCAGTGCCATAGAGCGGAGTCAACGCCAGCAAAACAATCCACGCGAAAACAGGCAGAGATTTTGACATACGAGCTGGTCTTCCAGTCAGCAGAGATTGCAGCTGACTGTACACCCATAAGATGGATTTCAGCAGAGAAAGTATCGCAGTTCCATAATTGCGGCGAAATCATCCCCATTGGTTGTCATCCCGACTGAGGACGTTTAGTCGGAATGGAGGGAACTGCTGTTGAGGGTGCCGGAACCTGCCGGTGCGACGAAGGCAGATTCCTCGGCTGCGCACTCGCAAACAGCGCGAATGCGCAGCTCGGGATGAAGCTTTGGGAAGGGAAGATGATCCAGTACCTACCGCCGGCTTTGCCAGCGCAAACCCACTCGCGCCAGGATCGGCTGGCCGATGGTCGGTATGGGCGTCTTGCCGATGTTGTAGACCGTGTTGGTCAGATTTTCGCCCTGGAAGAACACGTCGAAGCCCTTGGGCAAGGGCCGCGAAACCGTAGCGCTGAGTACGAACATGGAGCCCAGGGGAAACAGGTTCTGATCGTCGTCGAACTCGTTGCTCTCGGCGCGTCCCTGAATGGCGACCATGATCTTGGCAGGCGCCGCCCACGTGCCTTGGAAGGTGAAAATATTCTCCGGCACCAGCGGGATGATGTTGCCGACCAGTGACGGATTCGACGGGTTGCTGGCGACCGTGGTGTCCATGAACTGGTAGCCTGCCGCCAGCGTGATGCGGTTCGTAATGCGCAGGTCCGTGCCCAATTCGAAGCCGATGGATTGCGTGCGTCCCAGGTTTTCGCGCATGCGAACGATCAGGCTGGGCGTCGTGCTCAGGGTTACGTTCGAAACCGGATCGGTGACGATTCCGCCGAAGATGCTGCCGTGGATCGACACGCGATTGTTCATCATGGTGGTGCGGACGCCGGCCTCTCCACCGCTGAAGCGCTCGGCGCGAAGGTAGGCGTTGGCCAGCGTCTGCACATTGCCCACGCGAAATGCGCGGTAGAGTTCGTTCAAGGTCGGCGCGCGGAACGAGCGATATCCCGAAGCGTAAAGCACCACGTGATCGTTAATGCGATATGAGGTCGAGAGGCGCGGATCGAAGGCGTTCTGCCCGCGATCGGGATAGTTGATGTCGGTAGGCGCGCCGTGGGTCGGAATGCGAATCGAGCTGGCGTCGTAGTTACTCCACAAATCTTCGCGGCCGGCCAGCGTTACCGACCAGCGCGGCGTGATCTGCACAATGCCTTCGAGAAACGCGCCCAGTGCCTCCTGCGTCCCGCCGTTCGAGAGATTCGCCGTGGGATTGCCCGAGAAATATGTCGTCTCCAGGCTGACGCCCTGCACGTACGTCCCGTCGAGACCGGCCAGCATGGTAAAACGGCTGGCTAATTGCTTCGACCATTGGCCGATCATGCCCATCTGACTTACGGGCACGTGTTGCAAGTCGGTCAGCGACTCGCTGTCACGATTGGCGGCAACCGATGAAAATGTCTGCTGATAATTCTCCGTGCCGCCGTAGAGCCGCACCGTGAACAGGCCGGCCGTGGGACTCTGATAGTCGGTGCCGAAGGCCAACTGGCGGATGGTCGTGTCGTTGATCTGGATCGGCGTGCCGTTCTGGCGATCCTCGCCGTACAGATTGCCTTGCAGGAAGACGCGGCCGCGATCACCGATCAGCCGCTCCAGCTTCACGTTTCCGCTGCCATACTGCACGTTGACCGGCGTGTCCACGGTGCCGCGCACACTTTGCGGGACGTCGATGTATCCGTTAGTGCGATAGCCCTCGCCGCTGCCGCTGAGCGACCACTGACCCATGCGTATCGCGCCCCAGCCTGAGCCGAAGGGCGAGTTCTCATTACCCCACGAGCCTTCGATGTCGGCGTCGGTCTCGATGGCCGGCTTGGTTTCCATGTTCACCACGCCGCCCAGGGCATCGTTGCCATAGAGCGCGGAGACGCCGCCGGGAACGAGCTGCACTTCGCTCAGCGACGATTGCGGCACGCGCGCCCAGTAGATCCATCCGCCGAACGGATCGTTGATAGGAACGCCGTCGACCAGAACCAGCGCCCGGCTGGCTCCGCTGGCTCCCAGTCCTCGCAGCGAAACACCTTGCGATGTCGGATTCGCGGTCTGGCTGCCGGAGCGCCGCAACAGGCTGAATCCCGGCACCAGCCGCAGCTTGTCGTCGGTGGTGAGCGGTCCCCACTGTTCGAGTTGCTGATCGGTAACCACCACGGCGTCGGGTTGCGCCTCCACGTTGTCGACCCCGGTCGGCAGGATCGAGGTTCGCGTGGCGGTGACGTCGAGGCTCTGCTGGACCGTCGCCGGAGAAAGCGCGATGGTAAGCGGCTTGTCGCCCGCCGTCCAGGGCACCGAAGCCGTGGCGAATCCTGGCGAGCGCACTTCGATGGTGCCGCTGTCAGCTGCAACTCCGCTGAAGACGAAGGTCCCATCCGGCTGGGTGACACGACCGAAGTCCTGTCCGTTGGCGTGCAAAACGACCTGCGCGCGCGCGACCACCGCGCCACTGCGGTCGGTCACGGTGCCACGAATGTCCTGCTGCGTGGCGGCCAAAGCGGGCAGATACAGCACGAGGGCCGTCACGGTTGCGATCATCCAGCGCAATCGAATACTCAATAGGTTGACGCCTTATTGGGGTGTTTGCTCAGTGAGTGTACTAGAGGGTCGGGCTGCGGGATAGGTTCTTACGTGCCGGTGGTGTTGCAGTCTGAATGTGACGTTCGTTGCATGCAAAGCCGGTCGTTACACCAGGTTCGTACGACCCAATGTGGCTCATTCCGAACCGCGGTGGTAGTTGGCGATGTGCTGCAATTGCGCAATTTTCTATGAGCTGCTGGTCCTGCCTAGTGTCCCAGCCGGACTTCCTTCGGCAGCCGGTGTACGTCGAAGAGAAAGTCCACCAGTCCATCGCGATAATCAATCTTGATGTCCAGAATCCGAAGCATGCGGAAGCCCAGAATGCCTGCGACCTCGGTCCCGGTCTGGCGGCTCGCCGCCGATAGATCGAAGGTGACCATATCTTCGTTTTCCTGCGCGAAGCGTCCAAACTGCAACGTAGCCTTGTCTGCCGTATAGACCTTCGACACCGAACCGCTCATGCCGGTGACCCGCATCCCGCTGGCCCTGATCTGCGTGACCTGTTGCGCGGCCTGCGTCGACAGGATGTTGCTGAACGAACCGGTATCGATCATGAAAAGCATTGGACCGGTGTGATCGACGTAAGTAGGAATCAGCAGCAGGCTGCGGAAGCGGTACACCTTCGACCAGTTCGCCATCGACGGAGCCACGTAGGCGTCCATGGGGATGTCGGTGGGAATGCCCGCCGCCCGCATGCTGTCCGCAGACTCGCTGTCGGAATCTTCTCCCTGGTCCTGCGCCATGGTTTGCAGTGCCGCAGGTTGCGCGTTCTCGTTCGGACGCTTGGGTAGCTGCGAAAGGCGCAGCTTGGCGCCGGGTATATCGATGTCGACCAGGTAAGAGCTGAAGACGTCAGCGCCGATCAGGCCATCTTCGCCCGGCACCGGCGTTGCCGCATCGGTAACTTTCACCACGCAATCCTGAAATTCCAGGTTGCCGATCCGAATGCGGTCGACCAGCGCCGTAAAACCGCCCTGCGTTCCGGCATCGCCCACGCCCGCGATCGCCTGATATCCCAGGCGCTGCAATTTCAACTTGTCGGCGGCGGCACGGCCCAGCAGAATTCCGCTGTTGCCGGTGTCGAGCGCCAGACTCATATCCTGCTTGTTGACCTTCACGCTGAGACCCACGGCGCCGAGCTTAGTGTCGGGCCGGGCAAACGAATTCAGCTTGGTGTCGGTTTGCTCGACGTTGCTTATCAGCTTGCAGGCATGCACCGGCGCGGCGGCATTCTTCTTCAGAACCGCCAGGTAGCCTTGCAGGCCGTGCGCCATCTGCGGGTTCAGGCCCGGCTTAGCGAGATAGGCTTCCAGCGCGGGTATCTGGTCAGCCTTCGGCAGCGAATGGAAGTACAGCACCTGCACCACCGGGCTGTCGGGCGCCACATCGTGCGCCTGCTTCAGATTGTCGTAGGCGCGGCGATAGAGCGAATAAGCCTTGTAGATGCGCGCCAATCCCAGGTAAGGCCCGGGATCTTTCGGATTAAGATTGCGCGCCTTGATGTAAAGCTGCTCGGACTCGGGAATCTTGCCTACGCGGAATTGCACGTCTGCGGCTGCGGTCAGTACCTGCGGGGAACCAGGCGACGCGGCGATAGCTGCCTTCGCCGTGGCCTGCGCTTCGTCGAGCTTCTGCATCATCAGGTAGGAGCGCATCAGCCCAACCTGCGCAGGCGCGGCCTTCGGATCGGCCTTGACGATGGCCTGGTACTTGGCCGCGGCCTCGGGGAACTTCCTCTGCATGAACAGCTGATTGGCCTCAGCCAGCGCCGGCATGACGCCCGACGAGTCGGCCGCAGGCGCCGTGGGCACAACCCGGGCCGGCTGGCCAGGATTGCCCATGTGAATCGTGACGCCGGGCGAGGGCGCGGTGGATTGCGGAGTAGTGCTGCCGCTCTGCGCGGCAGACATCGCGACGAGGAAGAGGAGAAGGGAAGCAAGAGCCAGGATTCGGAGCCGTAGGTTCATGAGGAAAAATTCCCGCAGTGCAGAGTAGCACGACAGCTGGAGGTTAGTAGTCTCGTGAAGCGATGGACAGAACAAAATGAGTTCATGTCTGTCCGCACCCGGCTCGCCATCTTAACTGTTTTTAAATTTGTCATCCCGAGCGGAGTGGAGTTCGCGCAGCGAACGTAGCGCAGCCGAGGGACCTGCGGTTCGTCGGCGGTGGAAGAGTGTTGCCAGCGTGGACGAACCACGGGTCCTCGATTGCAGAGCTACGCTGTTTCCTCGGGCTGATTTACCGCAGCGCGTCCTCAACTTCGCTCAGCCAGTCAGGGCGCTTCAGGAGTTCGCGAGGTTTCGGTCCGTCGGCGGCGCCTACAATGCCGTCGCGCTCCATCAGGTCGATGAGGTGCGCCGCGCGACCGTAACCGATTCTTAGCCGCCGCTGCAGCAGGGAAGTTGAGGCCTTGCCGTACTCCAGCACGATGCGCACCGCATCCTGGAAGAGCTCGTCGTTGTCGTCGCCGGCCGCGCCGCTGCCGCCAGCGCTAGTCTCGCCTTCTTCGCGCGGGGCTTCCAGGAATTTCTCCTGGTATTGCGCGGTGCCCTGCGAGCGCCAGAACTCCACCACGGCGGCAATCTCTTTCTCGGTAACGAACGGGGCATGTACGCGATGCACGCGCGCCGAGCCGTTGGGCAGATACAGCATATCGCCGCGGCCCAGCAGCGCCTCGGCGCCGTTGGCATCGAGAATGGTGCGCGAGTCAATCTTGGTGGCCACGCGGAACGACATGCGCGCCGGGAAGTTCGCCTTGATCAGTCCGGTAATGACGTCGACCGACGGACGCTGCGTGGCCAGCACCAGGTGAATGCCGACGGCGCGCGCCATCTGCGCCAGCCGCGTGATCGACGCTTCCACGTTCTGCCCGTCGAGCATCATCAGGTCAGCCAACTCGTCGATGATGATGACCATGTAGGGCAGCGGCCGCGCATCGCTGTCGTCTTCAAACAAACTGGCCGACGCGCCGTCGAACAGCTTGTTGTACTGATCGATGTTGCGCACGCCCTTCTCGGCGAGCACCTTCAGCCGGCGCTCCATCTCGCGCACCGCATTGCGCAGCGCGTTCGACGCCAGCTTGGGCTCAGTGATGATGGGCGTGTGCAGGTGCGGAATGCCTTCGTAATTGCCCAGCTCCAGCCGCTTGGGGTCGACCAGGATCAGCCGCACTTCTTCCGGCGTTGCCTTGTAGAGCAGCGACATGATGAAGGCGTTGATGGCGACGCTCTTGCCCGAGCCGGTTGAGCCGGCGATCAGCAGGTGCGGCATCGAGTTCAGGTCGGCGGTAACGATGCGGCCGTTGATGTCTTTGCCCAGCGCCAGAGTGAGCTTCGATTTGGACGCCAGGAACTCCTGCGCCTCGACGACTTCGCGCAGCCAGATGGTTTCGCGCTCGTGGTTCGGCACCTGGATGCCGACGGTCGACTTGCCGGCCATGCGCTCGATCAGGATGCTCTCGGCGCGCAGCGCCAGGCATAGATCGTCAGAGAGGCCGGTCACGCGGCTGTACTTGATGCCGGCTTCGGGCTTGAACTCGAAGGTCGTGACCACCGGGCCGGGGTTGATCTGCACGACCGAGCCACGCACGTCGAACTCGCCGCATTTTTCGCCCAGCACTTGTGCCAGGTTCTTCAGCTCTTCTTCGTTGATGGCGCTGTGCTCGTCGGCACGATGCAGCAGCGCGGTCGACGGCAGTTTGTAGCTGCCCGCCAGGCGCGGCATGGTGGTCTTGCCGTGCTGCGTAGCGTCGGCGCGCGTGGTGACTGCGATGGCGTCTTCCGGCTCCGGCTCAGGAACTCGCGGCCGGGGCGGAGGAGCGACGTGCTGGTCGTCTACATCGGAATCGAAGGTGCGGTCGATGCCGCTGCGGCCATGCGAGGTCTGAGCAAGCGGCGTCGGCGCAGGCGCCGTCGGCATCGCAGCTTGCGCGACGGCCTGCGAGTCAGACATGTCCTCGGCAGGCGCGGGAGCACGCTTCGGCACCAGTTGCGCCGTGACCACCGGCTTGGTGGCGGCAGCGCGTTTCTTCTCCAGCTCTTTCGCCGCTTTCTTGCGGGCTCGCTCAATGCGCCAGTCGGCAAGGCGGTCTAGCGACGCGTAAACAAATCCAAAGCGCGTTTGCGACCAGATCCGCATAGCGCCGAAGGAGAACGCCGTCGACAGATAGAGCCCAACGGCAATCACCGCAAGGCAGACCAGGTAAGCGCCAACGACGTTCAGGTAATGAATGAGGAAGTCGGCGACGATCCTACCCAGCAAGCCTTCGGACGGGATCACGCCCTTCCACTTCACTTGTGCGGGCAGCAGACCGATCAGGCCGGCGATGAAAGTGAGCAGCGCCACGCCGCCCAGAACCTTGGCCCAAGGTGAGCTGATAGCGCGCGAGCGAAACCAGTGCACCGAATACATCGCCAGAAACGCGGGCAGCAGGAACGACGACACGCCGAACAGTTGCAAGATGAGATCGGAGATGAGCGCGCCAACCACGCCGATCCAGTTGTGCGCCGGGTGGCCGGGCACGGGATTGGCCGCAGTGTTCAGCGACGGATCGAGTGGCGAGTACGAGACCAGGGCGAGGATAAGGAGGACCGCGAAGACAAAAATCAGGAACCCGATCAGCTCATTGAGCCGCCGGTTGGTCGTCGGAGTAAACGGACGCGCTAAGTTCATTTTGGCGTTCGATCGTTTTGAAGAAGAGCGCTGTTTGCCGGAATTGATGCCCATTGAGTTCGTTGCGCGCAGACGCCCACCGTAACCGCGCAAGAACACGAAGCGCGTCTTCCGGAAACCGACCGATGCGGGTTTCTTTACACCAGAGCCAGAGTGATTATCCCAAAAAGATCAGGGTGTGAGCCGCAGAAATCGGGAGTTGGGACGTTGGCGAAGTAGTGTCCCCCGAAGGGCAGTGGACGTCGACCTCAGTGGTGGGGAAACCACGGTATCAGGATTGGATGTGGCACCCGTTGAGGCGAGCGAGCCAGGGCTGGGCTCAGGCGGCGCCGCCAGACCCAAACCGCGCTGCCGGTTACCAGCAGCAGCGACAGGATTGAAATCAGGATGCCTGCACGCTCGGCTCCGTCTCGTGGAAGCTCGAGTACCACCCCGTAATTGCCCTGGGGAACATTGATCTGCAGAAGTCCCTCCGGGGATGCGTAGGTGGCCAGTTGCTCATCGGTCCCTTCGATGCGTGCCTGCCAGCCGGCATAGTAGAAGTGATTCACATTGAGGACAGCATTTCGCAGAGCCTCAACCTTCAGCACGATGCGACGCGGCTGCCAATTTTTCACAGTGGCGGCTCCGGATGGTTGCCCCTGGCTCATCTCCAGCCTCACCGCTTTTGGAATATGAGACGCCGTGAACCAGTCGAACGCCCAAACGTTCGACAAAGCGTGCACGTTCCCAGGTTTCGGCCACATTTCCGGGGGATCCAGTTGGTTGCGTATCAATGGGCTGAGTGCTCCCAACCTGCCTGGCTTTCCAATTCCAGCCGAAGAAAAGTTGAACCGGGAAGAATAAACATCTCCGGCCAGCCAAACCATGAGCAGCAAGGATAAGAACGCCGTAAGCAGGTATGCGGGCCGTTGCCTCAGGTGACGGTATGCGAGGGGGATCAGGGCGACGACACAGATCACGAGCATGATATTCAAACGAAATGGAAACTGTAGGAACGTCAGGAATACCAATACACTCCAGGCGAACGAACTGATCCTGTTCATCAGAAAAAAGAAGATGAGCGCGCAGATGATCCAGAACAGGGCGAGGCGGCGCGTACGGCCGGCCTCCTCACAGCGGCGTATGACGAGGAATAAACCGAAAATCGCCAGCAGCGTTGATAGCGTGACTCCGAGTATTCGTATCCGCAGGGGGTAATACCAGGCATCGGGATTCCCATTCATGTTCACCCCGGCTGCGTACTGTATTAGCTCCCAAAGTTGTTTGCCGTCTTGCACCAGCCACTCATTGTGATAATCGAAGTGAACGGTACGGTACAACTCCGTCTGGGCCTTGGTCTGGTCCAGCATTGCCGGTAGGAGATAAACGGCGCTAAGGCCGACACCGACCAGCAATGCGGCAGCAATGACCGCTGTATTCCGCAGCCGCTCCTTTTTCTCGCTGAAGAAAAAAACAAAGCTCACGGGGATGGGAGCAAAGCACAAGGAGGTGGTGGGATGCGACAGAACGGCCAGCGCAAAACTCACTGCTGCCCCGGGAATTGCCCAGTCCGAGTGCCGAATCAGCGCGCGCGCTGACAGCAGCACAAGCGGGAACCAGACAAAAACCCAGAACTCCGCCGACGCGCCGCGCATGTAAACGTCGACGGCCACATGGTACGGCGCAACCACGTACACCGTTGCCCCAAGCAGCGCGGCTCCGGTATTTCCGAAGGACAGGAGCGCGAAGTATCCAGCCATAGCGACAAGATCAAGCCGAGAATCGACGGCCATCCTGCTGCCAGCCCGCCCGCGGGATCGCGTCGGGAAACCAACGGCCAGAATAGGCTGGAAGCGTAGTTCGTGAGTGGCGGGCAGAAGAACCCCGACGGCCCTCCAAAGCCTCCATTCACATCGCTGAACCACCTTGGAAACAAGTCCCCGTTCCAGAACTGCGTGCTGAATTGCTTTGCCCAGCGGGCATGGTGAAAGCCATCGTGGGATAGGTCGGGGATGCCGTGAATCAGCAGCGGCCAGGTCAGCAGGATGACAAAGCAGGTAAGAAAGGACCAGGTGCAGCACGATGACAGGTAAATTCGGGTCCTGGTGAGGGTATTGGGAGACGATAGCTCCGTCTTGTCATCCATAGCAAGGTGCCGATGGACCTTTGCTGGGAGCGGCGCGGCCTATGGAAACAATCCGCCCTGAATGAGGAAGGGGAGCGTCTTTCGCATCACATGTAGCGGGATCGCACGAAGTATACCTCCGCTATCGCAAATTGCAACCCGGAAATCAACATGACTTCGAATGGGCTGGTCGAGGTCCGTGCGATCCGATTGCGGCGGAAGATCGTTATCAAGCGCGAGCCGGAACGACTCTAGTACCGGCCCGGCGCAGAGCGTCTTTGGCCGCGGACCATGCCCCCGCCTATAATCGTCCCGTACTCCAATTAAACACGAGGCACATGCTTGGCCTACTACGACCTGAGGGAGTGGATCTCCGCGCTGGACAAGGCCGGAGAGTTGATACGCATCAAGGCGGAAGCCGATCCCATCCTGGAGATCGCCGAGATCACCGACCGTGTCTCCAAGTGGGGGCCGCGCGGCGTTCACGGGCCGGGCGGCCCGGCGCTGCTCTTCGAAAACGTGAAGGGCCATCCCGGCGCCAGGGTGCTCATCAACCAGTTCGGCTCCGAGTACCGCATGCGCATGGCGTTGGGCGTCGACGAGTTGGACGAAGTTGCCGACCGCATTCGTATGTTCATGGACGTGAAGTCGCCGCAGGGGCTGCTCGACAAAATCAAGATGCTGCCCATGCTGGCCGAGATGGGCAAGTTCTTTCCTAAGGAAGTTTCGAGCGGCCCATGCAAGGAAGTCATCCGGCGAGACAACTTCTCGCTGCTCGACTTTCCTATCCTGCAATGCTGGCCGCTCGACGGCGGGCGCTTTATCACACTGCCGTCGGTCATCACCAAAGATCCGAAGACGGGCAAGCGCAACGTCGGCACCTACCGCATGCAGGTTTATGACGAGCGTGCGACCGGCATGCACTGGCAGCGCCAGAAGCAGGGTGCCGAGCATTATCGCGAGCAGATGCGCCGGGCCGCCGCCAGCGGGGAAGAGCAGCCGCTGGCCGCCGCGCTCGACATGATGGCGCGCTCCGGCGGCGGCTCGCGCGTCGCCGAAGGCAAGCAGGTCGGCGGACGAATGGAAGTCGCCGTCGCCATCGGCACCGAGCCCGCGATCATGTTTTCGTCCATCGTGCCCGCACCGCCCGACATCGAGGAGTACCTCATCGCCGGCTTCCTGCGCCAGAAGCCGCTGGAGTTGGTGAAGTGCGAGACCGTCGACCTGGAAGTGCCGGCTACGTCGGAGATCGTGCTTGAGGGTTACGTCGAACTCGACGAGCTGCGCATGGAAGGCCCGTTCGGCGATCACACCGGCTTCTACACGCCCGAGGATCTCTATCCCGTCTTCCACGTCCAGTGCGTCACGCATCGCAAGAATCCGATCTATGCGACGACCATTGTGGGCAAGCCGCCGATGGAAGACGCGTACATGGGCAAGGCCGTCGAACGCATCTTCCTGCCGCTGATGAAGCTGACGATTCCGGAGATCGTCGACGTGAACCTGCCAATCGAAGGCGTCTTTCACAACCTGATGATCGTTTCGATCAGGAAGTCATACCCGGGGCAGGCGCGCAAGGTGATGAGCAGCATCTGGGGCATGGGCCAGGCGATGTCGACCAAGTGCATCCTCGTCGTCGATGAAGACGTCGATGTGCACGACATCGGTGAGGTGACGTTGAAGGTGCTGAACAACATCGACCCGGAGCGCGATATTCAATTCACGCTCGGCCCGGTCGATTCGCTCGATCACGCCTCCAGGCTGCCGGACTACGGCTCGAAGATGGGCGTAGACGCCACTCGCAAATGGCCGACCGAAGGATTCACCCGTCCGTGGCCGGATGAGATTCGCATGGATGACGAAGACCAGGGCGCGGGTGACGAAGCGGTGGAAGGAGTTTGGGATCGAGTAGGAAGGCTGTCGGCCATCGAGCTATCAGCTATCAGCTGTCAGCTAAGGCGTTCGGGTGACCCGTGTCTCGCAATGTTCGAGACATGGGAGATGTTGGTCAATGAAAGACATAGAGGCGATCGTCGCGGAGTTGCGAAAGAAGTATGCCAGCCACCGATCAGCCTTGGGCGACGGATCTTACCGGACGCGTCCCGACCTTACAGTCAGCGATGAAATCGAGATCTGGAGCGAGAGGCTCCAGTTGTCACGTTCGGAGCTATTCGATCGTATTACGCTCGCTCTAGCCCGTGGATTCAGACTCAGCACTTCCATTTGTGTTTTGTATGCTGTAATTAACGACCTGTTCGGCGCAATGACTCTCACCAAAGAGGCGAAACCTTCTACGTGTTGGAAAGTCTATCTGGCGTTTGACGAGGGAGAGTACCGACATCAGACTGACGATGCCCAGGTAGATCCGGCCGAGAAATACACCCGACCCATGGTGTCGGAGATACTGTTCACGCTGATCTTCAAACGGACTGAGGTGCCTGATGTGCCGTCCCTGCGGGACTGCAACCTGATTACTTCCATCCCGGCACTACCGTGCCGAGCCTACAGATTGTTTCGGCCCTCTGGGCCTTGGGTCAGAACGTTCCAACTTGCGAACCAGTGCAGTTCCCGGGTGAAATCAGCGCGTCTGTGATGGAATAGACGAATGCCCAACTCCGCTCCACCCACTTCGAAGGCCTCGCTGTCCGATTACCTTGCCGCGGAGCGAACGCTGCTGGCGTGGATTCGCACCGGCCTGGCACTGATGGGATTTGGTTTTGTGGTTTCGCGCTTCGGGTTGTTCCTCCAGGAATTCCAGGTAGTCGAACATGTCCACGTGGCGCACTCGGCCGGATCGCTTTGGTTTGGCACGGCGCTCATTGGAGTGGGCGTGCTGGTCAATGTCTACGCGGGATGGCGGCACGTGCGTCTGGTACGCGAACTCGACCGCGGCGAAACCGCGCTCGCCGGATCTTCGATCAAGCCGGCTGTGATCGCGTTTTTCCTGGCGCTGGTCGGGCTGGCGATGACGATCTATTTGATCTCGGTTCGAGGATCTACGCTTCTCGGTTAGGCTGCGTCCTGCATAGCGCCGAGTGCCGTCCCTGCGGGACTCGACTCATCATCCGATCTCTCCCGGCACTGCCGTGCCGGACTACAGACTGTTACGGCCCTTCGGGCCTGCTTCGTCTCTTGGGCCTGCTTCGGCTCTTCGGGCCTGAGCTGGGTGCTCTGACCGGAGCCTGTCGAAACGTCTGGGCTCGAGATCATCCGGCATCCGATCGCCGTCTCGCGATACAATCCCGGCATCCATGACGAGACCCTCATCGATTGGCTCCATTCTGGTATTGATTTCGCTGGCGGCGCTTTTGTTAGTACTTCCGGGCTGCCGCCGCATATCGTGCAGCGATCATGTCGGGCAAAGCGCGGTCTCGCCGGATGGCAAGTATGTCGCGACTGTGCTTCAGAGTGAATGCCTGGAGAAGGAGCACGCTACCGTGGTCGAGTTGCGGCGCAATCGGTTCCTGCTGAAAGACCCACGCATCGTGTTCCTGATCGGAGGAACCCGGGACCTCGGCGTGGAGTGGCAGAGCAAAAGTGAGCTCGCCATTCTGGCTCCGAACTGCGAGCCCAAGAAAATCGTCCTGCGGAATTGGAAGAACGATGTCACCGCGCACTGCGAAGTGTCGACCAAGGTCGGTACCAACGGGCAATAGGTTGTGCTCCCCAGGCCTGCAACGAACCACCACCATCCGGCGTTACTTTAGTTACCGCGCACTTCTTACATGTCAAGATGCGAAACGCAACAGAAACAGCGTAAACACTGCATTCCAAGGGCAATAGAAAGTCGCCAAATTGTGCCGAAAAGGGTGCTCAATTTGCTATGCTGGAAGTAGCTCCGAACTTGCGAAACGACCCAGCCCGCGCGGCTGGGTTTCGTGTTTCTGGAACTGCACGTGCCCCATGGAAAACGCGGGTGCCCCATTCAACGCCCTCGGTTGGCCTTGCGTGGGGATGTTTGTTTCGAGGGATCAGATTCGGGGGAGCATTCGGAAAAGATTCGCTCAAGCTTCTCTTGGACGGGGTACCCAAGTTTGAATTGGGCAGTCGATTTCTTCTAGGTTCGTGAACGCTTTCTTTTGCGCCACCAGCGGACAATTACAACCACTAGCGCGATCAGCACCACGACTGCGAGCACGGCGAAGGCGATGAGCACTCTCATCGAATTCATCATCAGAAACTGGCCGCTTCTGGTGTAGAAGCCGTTGAAGCTGGCGACGGCTGCCGGTAGCGCCAGCAGATCGGACTTAGTCATCGCTAAGGCGTGTTCGTCGGGATGATATTGCGATTCCCAATCAAACATCTCGCCGGACTTGTTCATCTCGATGTGGCCACCCAGCACATAGCTGACCGGACGCGATTGGACGAAGGCGGCGACGCGTTGTGCGCTGGCCAGCTCGGCGGCAGTATCGTCGATGAGAAGGCGGGCGGGCATCAGGAAGTCGCCAGAGAAAAACAGTCCGGTGTTGCGGTCGTAGAAGCTGACGTGCGTGGCGTTGTGGCCGGGCGTGGGAATCACGTCGATGGTGCGATCTCCCAGATCGATAGTCGCGACGCCGTTCGGCCAGTCCGTGAAGTGGTAGTACCGACGAACGCTGTCGATGTCCCAACCAACAACTTCGACGTTGGGCAGATGCGCGAATTGATCGTCGCCCGCGCGATGGTCCAGATGGCGGTGCGTATGGACAACGAGCAACGGCAGCTTCGATGTTCCATCGCCCGGCAGGAGCTTCATCACCGTCTCCGCCAACGGCATCAGCTTTGGATCGGTAACGTCGCCGGTGTCGATTAGGAGCGCTCGCTTCGATCCGATGAGGAGATACATAAATGGCGCCTCAAACGTCGCACACAAGCCTTCGCGAAGGATGAAGGTATGAGGATCGAAAACGCGCACTTCGAGCGGCGGTTGCGGATTGGCTTTGCAATCCTGAGCGCCGGCGTTCCAGGGCGCGTCCCAGGGCGTGGTGGCTGTTTGCGACCAGATGCTCAAAGGCATCAACACCAGCAAGAGAGTGAGCACGGCGGAAAGTTTGGACTTCATGGTGAGGCAATGCTTGCTTCGGAACATAACTGTCTATCGGTAATGCGAGCCCTAGATATTAAAACAAACAGGCCTACAAAGTTGCGCGGCGGCCGGAACGAGGTATCCGTTGCATTTCTAGATTTGCACGTGTGAAATATGGAGATGCTTTCCCGACCTGATAGCAGCGAATACGCCGCATTTTACAAAAACTATATTGCCCGCGTTCCTGAGGGAAACGTGCTCGACTTTCTGGCCACGCAACCGGGGGCCTATCGCCAGTTGCTGGTTGGCATGTCTGAGGAGGCGGCGGCCGCCGAGCCGGCGCCGGGCAAGTGGAGCGTCAAGCAGGTGTTGGGACACGTTTGCGATGCCGAGCGGGTGATGAGTTATCGCGCATTGCGTTTCGGCCGTGGCGATGAAAAAGAGCTGCACGGCTTCGAGCAGGACGACTACGTTCGTGAGGCGGATTCGAACTCGCGGAGCCTGGGGGACTTGCTGACGGAGTTCGAAGGCGTGCGCAAGGCGACCATCGCGCTGTTTGCTTCGCTGCCCGCGGGCGCCGAGACGCGGCGGGGAATCGCTAACGGAAATCCCGTGAGCGTGCGGGCGCTGGCCTACATCGCCGCTGGGCATGCTCAGCATCATTACGAGATGCTCAAGGGTTCGCCAGCAGCTTAGTGAATAAGACGCCCGGACAGGGACGGAGCGCGTCTCCGCTCCCGATGACAATTCGATATACTGGAACGGATATGGGAATCGTGAAGAACATAGCCGCGATCGCCAAGGGCATGAGCATCACCTTCATGGAGATGTTTAAGCCGACGACCGTCGAGAACTATCCCGATGGTCCCGGCCCGACCCGGGGCGCGATGTTCCAGGACCGCTTCCGCGGCATGCATGTCTTGCAGCGCGATGAGAACGGGCTGGAGAAGTGTGTGGCCTGCTTCCTGTGCGCGGCGGCCTGTCCGTCGAACTGCATCTACATCGAAGCTGCCGAGAACACCGCTGAGCATCGGGTAAGCGGCGCCGAGCGCTACGCCAAGGTCTACAACATCGATTACAACCGCTGCATCTTTTGCGGCTATTGCGTCGAGGCTTGTCCCACGGACGCCATCACGCACGGCCATGGTTTCGAGCTGGCGACGTACAACGCCAGCAACCTCGTATATCGCAAAGAGCAGTTGCTGTCGGGAACCCCGGCACATATTGGAGCGAACGCCGTGTTCAATAATGGCGACAATTATCGCCTGGCGCCTAAGAAGTAAGGGATTTGGTTTTGTGATCAGGGCATGTCTTCGGACATGCCTTTTTCGTTTATGGCGTTCCTGGTGGGACTCGAATGCTGAAGCGGTTTCGTCCTCCGGGCTAACAGCAGGTCATTCACGGCGCGTTCGCCGATCCACAAAAAGGTGGCGGATCGAACAAACATCGCGAGCGCTTCGGTCGGGACACAACCCTAGATAGAGAAGCCGTTTCGCCCTCGGCTTACGCGTTGACCTCCGCCATCTGCTCCAGGATTCCGTGCAGCGGGATGCGAATCCACGCCGGCCGCTGTTCCAACTCGTACTCGAGTTCGATTAGCGCGCGCTCGATCATGTAGGCGGCCAGCAGGATCTTCGTCTCATCGACCTGCTGCGGCAGAAACGATGCGTTGGCGCAGCAGCGGAAATATTCCTTGAGAAAGACCGCGCTGACCCAGTGGTACCAGACCCGTGCCCACCTCTCGAGCTGCGGATGGGCCTCGCGGCTGGGCACAATTCCCGGGACATCGCCGAACAGCGCGGCATGAGACACATAGTGAAACGAACGCAGCATCGTCGCTACGTCGCGCAGGGCCGAACGCTTGATGCGGCGCTCGCTCAACGGCCGGCCGGGATCGCCCTCGAAGTTGGTCAGCACCCAGTCGCTGCCGGTGAAGAGCACGTTGGAGAGATGGTAGTCGCCGTGATTGCGAATGCGCATTCCCGACATGCGTTTGTCGCGCAAAGCCAGCAGCTGCGCGCGTAGCTCGCCTTCGCGGCTCAGCACCTCGCTCAACTCCGTCTGGCCTTCGGGTGGCAACGATCGCGCGCGCGCCCTAAGTAATTCGAAAGTGCGATTTAACTGGCCCAGCATGCCGTGATATACGCTCTGGCGATAGAACGTGGTGAAGGGTTCAGGGGCAAAATCGGTGACGTCGGGCTGGCTGCTGAGAGCGATGTGCATCTCGGAAGAACGGCGCGCCAGGTTGCGAATGTTGTCCAGGTAATTGCCCAGCAATTCGCCGACGATAGGCGGCGCGGGATCGGGCGCGGCCCAAAGATTCGGCGGTACCAGGTCGCGAGATCGGGGGTCGTCCTGCGGGATAGCCAGGGTGTGCTCGAAGAACAGGCCGAGCTGGTCGACAGTGTAGTGCCAACCGGCATTGGCGTTCGGCACTGCTGCGCTGAGCGTGCCCACGCAAGTCTGAACCGTTGAGCCATCCAGATAACGGTGGTATTCGAGCGATCCAAGTGCTGCGGGAAGCGACTTGAAGGTCGTATGCTCGCACAGAAACTCCGGCACTTCGCGCCCGGGGTTGATGCCTTCTTCCATTTTGCGATACAGCTTCAGCACGAAATCGGTGCCGTAGTTGATAGTGGTAAAACACTGGTCCGTCTGTTGCGGAGTAGGCTCCAGATTCGATTTGACGGCAGTCCAGGCCTTGCGGAACTCGCGCGTGTGCGCGCCAACCAGCTCGCCCGAATCGCCGCGGATACGCCGCCGGCGAACGATTGCCCGCAGGAGAGTGTCGCCGAAGTGGCGATCGAAAGTTGCCGCGTAAAGAATCGCCGTAGTTTCCGGTCCGGGGCCGTCCAGCCGGGCCAGGACTACATCGGGATGATCGCGCAAGATTGCCTCAGACTGATCGCCGGTGGCAACGGATATTGGTACAAGGTAGACCTCCGGATCGCCGTCGCCGTACTGGACGCTCAAAAGCAGCAGATGCGCTGTGGTCTCCGGCAGGTCCAGTACCCGGTGCAGTCGAAGCCCCGTGATGTAGCGTCGCTTGCCCAGAAACCACGGACGCGCGCGCAACATTCCGGGGATGACGTGCTGGAGTGTCTGCAGGGTCTCGTCGGAGAAGATAGTGTCGGCAGTCTCGACCTTGAGGACCGGCAACTCCTTCGGCATTCCGCTGACATTCAGAGATTCCTGCGTGCTCTCTCTCGGCTGTAGATGGAACCAGTAATAAGCGTGCGGCCCGAGCGAGAGCAGGTACGGGTGATCGGTGACCGTTGGGAACTTGGCGCGCCCGAAGACTTCAACCGGCACCACGCCTTGCCGTTTGCCCAAGTCGAGTTCGACACACTGCGCGAAGCGCGACAGGTTGGCAACGATGAGCAGCGTCTCGTCCTCGAACTGCCGGATGAAGGCCAGCACCTTGCGGTTGCTGGGATAGAGAAACTCCAGCGTGCCGCGCCCGAAGGCCTTGAACTGCTTGCGCTGCTGGATCAGGCGCTTGGTGAACCACAACAGCGAATGCGAATTGTTCTGCTGCGCTTCGACGTTGATGGTCTCGTAGTGATACTCAGGATCGATGTTGACCGGCAGGTACAGGCGTTGCGGATTGGCGCGCGAGAAGCCCGCGTTGCGGTCGGAGCTCCACTGCATGGGCGTGCGCACGCCATTGCGGTCGCCGAGAAATATGTTGTCGCCCATCCCGATCTCGTCGCCGTAATACAGCACGGGGGTTCCAGGCAGTGAGAAGAGCAGCGCGTTCATCAGCTCGATGCGCGGGCGATCATTCTCGAGCAGCGGGGCGAGGCGGCGGCGGATGCCGAGATTGATACGCATCGCGCGGTCGCGCGCGTAGGTGCGATACATGTAGTCGCGCTCTTCGTCGGTAACCATCTCAAGCGTGAGCTCGTCGTGGTTGCGCAGGAACATGGCCCACTGGCAGGTGTCGGGGATCGCGGGCGTGAGCTTGAGGATGTCGGTGATCGGATAACGGTCCTCCATGCGCAGGCCCATGAAGAGCCGCGGCATCACCGGGAAGTGAAACGCCATGTGGCATTCGTCACCCTCGCCGAAATAGGCGACAGCGTCCTCGGGCCACTGATTGGCTTCGGCCAGCAGCATGCGATCGTGGAACTTTTCGTCCACGTGCTTGCGCAGGTCCTTCAAAGCCTGGTGCGTCTCGATCAGGTTCTCGCAGTTGGTGCCTTCGCGCTCGAACAGATACGGCACGGCATCCAGGCGCAGGCCATCAACGCCGAGATCGAACCAGAAGTCCATGGCGGCGAACATGACATCGCGGACCTCGGGATTGTCCCAGTTCAAGTCGGGCTGATGCGAATAGAAGCGATGCCAGTAGTAGGCCTTCGCGATCGGGTCCCAAGTCCAGTTGGAAGCCTCGAAATCCTTGAAGATGATGCGGGCGTCGCGGTACTTGTCCGGCGTGTCGCTCCAGACGTAGAAGTTGCGCCAGCGGCTGCCGGGCGCAGCCCGCCGCGATCGCTGAAACCACACATGCTGGTCGGAGGTGTGGTTCAGCACCAACTCGGTGATCACGCGCAGGCCACGCCGGTGCGCCTCGCGCAGGAAGCGCTGGAAGTCCTTGAGCGTGCCGTACGAGGGGTGAATGTCGGTGTAGTTGGAGATGTCGTAGCCGTCGTCGCGGAGCGGCGAAGGGCAGAAGGGCAGAAGCCAGACGGCGGTTACGCCGAGGTCCTCCAGATAATCGAGTTTTTGTGTGAGGCCGCCGAAATCTCCGATGCCGTCGGTAACGCTGTCGAAGAAGGCGCGCACGT
Source organism: uncultured Acidobacteriaceae bacterium (assembly GCA_963834135.1). Classification (GTDB taxonomy): domain Bacteria; phylum Acidobacteriota; class Terriglobia; order Terriglobales; family Acidobacteriaceae; genus Bog-257. The sequence continues at coordinate 975,289 of CAWIAN010000005.1, forward strand.
GCACTTCATAAATGATGGCGTCTTTGTACCAGGTGACACTGGGCGAAAGATTCATGATCTCCTGCTAACGCGAATAGACCATCCTAGGGCTGCCTTGAGAATTGTTCAATTCTGGTTGGATGAGGAATTTGACGCAGAGGCTGCCGAATCTCACCGAAAGGCCGGAGCACCATGGGGGAATTCGTGATTCCGAACTGAGCGCTCAACCTGGAAACTTGTTATCCCGAGCGAAGCGTAGTCGAGGGAATCGGCGGTTTGTTTCCAGGCGCGACACGAGCGGTGGCGTCCGGTCCTTGTCAAAAACCCGGGAAACTTTCGTCCGCCGCTTGACTCCCAGCGCGATTGCATTAATATACATCGATCTGTATAATTATCCAGTGTCGAAATTGTCCCGCCATGCCGCTATACGGGAGTTGCTCTCGGAAAGAGAAGTGGGCAGTCAGGACGGGCTTCGGCGGATGCTGTTCCGCAGAGGACACCGGGTGACGCAGGCGACGCTGTCGCGCGACATTCATGAACTCGGATTGGTGAAAACCTCCGAGGGTTACAAATTGCCCCAGGGAGAAGAAGCTGAGCTATCGCTTCCATCCATCGAGCGTCTAATCGAAACGTTCGTTTATGACGTGGTGACCGCGCAGAACCTGGTGGTGATTAAAACCAGCGCGGGAAGTGCTCAGCCGGTTTCCGCGGCCATCGACGCCGAGGAGTGGGAAGAGGTCGTGGGTACGATCGGCGGCGACGATACGATTTTGGCAATTGCGCCGGATGCGAAGTCGGCCGAGAAGCTGGCGCAGAGGCTGCGAAAGTATTTTTCGTAAGCAGTTTTTGAGAAGAGCGCAATTTCAGCTGCTGCCGGTGGAAGCGCCGGGCTTCAGCCGCGGCAGGGGCTAAAGCCCAATATTTAAGAGGGAGTTTCGGTACGGCTGAAGCCGTGCCCTTCCACCGGTAGAAACTTTGGTGATTTGGAATTCATGAACGCCACTCTCCAACCCGCGGTCTTCGGCGCCACCGGATATTCCGGTTTCGAATTGGTACGCCTGCTGGCGCGTCACGGCGGAGCGAAGAAACCGATGCTGGTGCGTCGCAACGGCGAGAGCGGCAGCGTTGCCGATCTGAGCGAAGCCTATCCGCAGCTCGCCGGCAATGGCGGTTTTCCGTTCGAGAGCTTCTCGTGGCAGCGGATGAAAGACGCCGGAGTGAACGTGATCTTCTTCGCGACGCCGCATGAGTTCTCGCGCGAGTTGGTGCCCGAGGCGATTGAGCGGGGATTTCGCGTCATCGACCTCAGCGGCGCGTGGCGTTTGAAGCAGGCTGACAACCGCAAGGTGTACGGCTTCGAAGAGAAGCAGAAAGAAGCGATCCTGGACAGCGCGGCTGTTTACGGTCTCCCCGAGCTTCATGCGGACCAGATCGAGAGCGCGACACTGCTGGCAAATCCCGGATGTTATGCGACCTCGATCATCCTGGCGCTGGCGCCGTGGATCCGCGCGGGCTACATCGATGTAGACCACGGCATCATCTGCGATTCGAAGTCTGGCGTATCAGGAGCAGGGAAGACGCCTTCGTCGACCACGCATTTTGTAGAAGTGGACGACAATCTTTCTGCGTACAGCGTTTTTGGACACCGGCACCAGGGGGAGGTGCTGGAGCAGCTCGGGATCGACAGTGGGATGCTGCAATTTACGCCGCATCTACTGCCGATTCCGCGCGGCATCCTTTCGACGATTTACGTGAAGCTGGCGTACTCGGTTGCGGTAGAGGAATTGGAACAGACACTGCGCGAGTTTTATGCAGGCAAGCCGTGGGTGCGGGTGTTCGGCGCAGCCCGGTTGCCGCAGATTAAGTTTTCGCTGAACACAAATTACTGCGACATCGGATTTTCGCTTTCGCCCGATGGCAAGCGCGCTGTGCTGGTTTCCTGTCTGGATAATTTGCTAAAGGGCGCGGCCGGGCAGGCAGTGCAGAACATGAATCTGATGTTCGGGTTCAACGAAAGAGAAGGATTGCAATGAAGCTGGTCATCAAGATCGGTGGGGCGGCGCTCGACGATAAAGAAGTTGTCAGCCGGTTTGCGAAGGCGATTCCCGGCCTCCGCCGCGAAGGCCACAAGCTGGTGATCGTGCATGGCGGCGGAGCTGCCCTGAGCCGCACATTGAAGCAGCTCGGTTGCGAGACGACCTTCGTCAACGGCCTCCGCGTTACCGATTCCCAGACCCGCGACGTCGCGATGATGGTGCTGGCCGGCCAGTTGAACAAGCAGCTGGTGGCGGCGATCGGCGAAGCGGGTCAGCCCGCGATCGGCATGTGTGGCGGCGATCTGCGCATGGTGCTGGCTTCGAAGAAGAAGCATCCCGATCTCGGCTATGTTGGCGAGGTTTGCAGCGTGGATGCCAGCTGGATCGAGCGCTTTTGGGACGCCGGCGTGGTCCCGGTAATTTCGAGTCTTGCACTGGGCTTCGATGGCGAATATTACAACGTCAACGCCGATCAGATGGCGTCGGCATTTGCGATTGCCTGCGGCGCGCATGCGCTGGTCTATCTCACCGATGTTGCCGGCGTGAAAGATGCCGACGGTTCGGTGCTGCGATGGCTTGAGGTCAATGCCATCGCCGAGATGGTGGAGGCGGCAACCGTAAGCGGCGGCATGCTGCCCAAGTTGGAGGCCTGCACCAGCGCTCTGAAGAAAGGCGTGACGCGCGTACGGATCTTGCCCGCGACGCGCGTCGAAGTTCTCCCCGGATTCTTTACCCATCCGATTGATTGCGGTACTGAGGTGATTGCGTCGTGATCCATCGGAACCATCTCGTGCTGCGCCCGACCGAGCGCAAAGAAGGCGCGTGGCCGGGCCCACGATTTGATCGTGCCCTCGAGCGACGCTGTTAGCGTCCGCAACCTGCGGGCGTTTCTCTCTCCGATATTTCGTTGTGACTTTAAGGTTTCGGCAACGTGTTCGCCGTGAACTGTCAGTTGCTAGTTGCTAATCGCCAGCTGCTTTTGTTTTTGGAGGTGCGACCTTGATTGCTACGACTATTCCCCCGGGAGCGAATACCCGCGCATTTGCTCAGCGCGCCGTGACCGGGCGTGACCTGATTTCCATTCAAGATTTCTCGTCCGATGAACTCGCTTGCGCGCTGGAGTTGGCTTCTGCAATGAAGGCGCGGCCAGCGGATTTCCGCGGCATTCTGTCGGGCAAGCAGATTGTGCTGTTCTTCGAGAAGCCGTCACTGCGCACGCGGCTAACGTTCGAGGCCGGCATCAACAGTCTGGGTGGCACCTCGTTCTTTGTCGATCAGACGCAGTCGCGGCTGGGAGCGCGCGAGAGCCTGAGCGATGTGGCGCGCAATCTGGAGCGCTGGATTGACGGCATCGTGCTGCGCACATTTTCACACGAGACGGTGACCACAATGGCGCAGCATGCGTCTATACCTGTGATCAACGCGCTCAGCGATCTCGAGCACCCTTGCCAGGCGATGGCCGACATGCTGACCTTGCAGGAAAACTTCGGCGATCTGCGCGGGCTGAATTTCGCCTACGTCGGCGACGGCAATAACATGGCGCATTCCTTGATGCTGGCAGCGGCCAGCCTGGGCGCGAATGTTTCGATCGGCACGCCGAAGGGCTACGAGCCGGATGCGGCGATTACCGAAACAGCGCGTGAACTTGCAGCGGTTTCGGGTGCGACGGTGCAAGTGGTCCATGATCCGGTCGAAGCTGTGGCCGGAGCCGATGCCGTGTACACCGATGTCTGGGCCAGCATGGGTCAGGAAGAGGAGGCGGCCGAGCGCCGCGCAATCTTCGCGCCCTTCCAGGTTAGCCCGAAGCTCTTCTCGTATGCCGCGAAGCACGCCGTGTTCATGCACTGCCTGCCGGCGCATCGCGGCGACGAGGTTTCGGCGGCGGTCATCGACTCGCCGCGTTCCGTTGTCTTCGATCAGGCGGAGAATCGCCTGCACATCCAGAAATCCATTCTTGTTTTGCTGCTGGAAGGCGGTTCGCACCGCTTCCCGCCGAGGAGCGTCAATGCGTGAGAAAGTCGTACTTGCATACTCCGGTGGACTTGATACCTCCATCATCATTCCGTGGCTGAAAGAGAATTATGACTACGACGTCATCGCCTTTGTGGCCGATGTCGGGCAGGGCGACGACATCGAAGCGGTTGTGAAGAAGGCCTATGACACCGGCGCCTGCAAGGTGATCGTTGAAGATCTGCGGCAGGAATTCCTGACCGATTATGTTTTTCCGGCGATCCAGGCAGGTGCGGTGTACGAACACAAGTATTTGCTGGGCACTTCGCTGGCGCGTCCGGTGATTGCGAAGTACCAAGTACTGGTTGCGCTTCGTGAAGGCGCGACCGCTGTGGCTCATGGCTGCACCGGGAAGGGCAACGATCAGGTGCGCTTCGAGCACGCGTACCAGGCGCTGGCTCCAGAGCTGAAGGTCATCGTGCCGTGGCGCGAGTGGACGCTGCAGTCGCGTGAAGATTGCCTCGACTACGCCGAAGCGCACGGAATTCCCGTAGCGCAGAGCCGGGAGAAGATCCACAGCCGCGACCGCAACCTGCTGCACGTTTCGCATGAGGGTGGCGAGCTGGAAGACCCCAACAACGCGCCTCTGCCGACAACGTGGACGTGGACGAAGTCGCCGCAGGATGCTCCGGATCAGGTAGAAAAAGTGACGATCGAATTTCGTCACGGGCTGCCGGTCGCGGTGAACGGCGTAGAGCTCGATGCAGTAGCGTTAGTCGAGATCTTGAACGAGGTTGGTGCGCGCAACGCTGTCGGCCGCATCGACCTGGTGGAGAATCGCTTCGTCGGCATCAAGTCGCGCGGGTGCTACGAGACGCCCGGCGGCACGCTGCTGCTGACGGCGCATCGTGAGCTGGAAGCGCTCTGTCTCGATCGCGAGCTGTCGCACTTCAAGCAGCACATCGGACTGAAGTACGCGGAGGTGGTTTACTTCGGGCTATGGTTCACGCCGCTGCGCGAGTCGTTGCAGGCGTTCGTTTCGAGTTCGCAGAATGATGTGAACGGCATCGTGACGCTCGCTCTTTACAAGGGCAATGTGGATGTGGCCGGCCGCAAGTCGGAGACGTCGTTGTATCGGCCGGACATCGCCAGCTTCACCATGGGCGCCAGCTACGACCAGAAGGACGCCGAGGGCTTCATTCGCATTCTCGGTTTGCCGGCGCGTTCGCGGGCGATCATTCATGCCAAGCAGAACGGCGTGCTGCCGTTCGCGAAGAAGACGGCGGAGTTCGACGAGAGTGAGTCGGCCGCCGAGAAAGAGGCAGCACAGTGAAGATGTGGTCAGGGCGTTTCAGCCAGGCGCCGGATGCGGAGTTCGAGCAGTGGCAGCGGTCGTTTCCGTTTGACCGCATTCTGCTGCCCTACGAAGTTGCGGCCAGCAAGGCGCATGCGTCCGCTCTGGCGAAGGCCGGCGTCCTGACCGCTTCTGAGTTGTCGGCAACGCTTTCCGCGCTGGATCGGATCGCGAGCGAAGGTGTGCCGGAGGTGGACGATCCCACAATCGAGGACGTTCACCACTACGTTGAGCATCGAGTGGTGGAGATCGCGGGTGAGGTGGGGTACAAGCTTCACACCGGACGCAGCCGTAACGAGCAGATCGCGACGGACCTGCGGTTGTATGTTCGCGAGCAAATCGATGCCATCACGCGGCTGCTGGCGGAGTTTGCTTCGGCGTTCGTGAACCAGGCGGAGGAAGCGGGAGTTCTGGAACCCAGGTTAGGCCAAAATAGGGCCGAACCTGGGGCACCAACGAAAAGTGACAACGCCATGCCGGCTTACACGCACCTGCAACGTGCCGAGCCGGTGCTGGTGGCGCATTGGCTGCTCGCATACGTCGAGATGTTTCTGCGCGACATCGATCGCCTGAACGACTGCCGCGAGCGACTGAATGTTTGTCCGCTGGGATCGGGAGCGATTGCCGGAACGATTCTGCGGCTGGATCGCGAAGCCATTGCGGCGCAGTTGGAGTTCGACGCTCCGACGGCCAACAGCATGGATGCGACCAGCGACCGTGACTTCGCCATCGAGTTCGTGCAGGCGCTATCGTTCGTCGCGCTTCATCTCAGCCGCTGGGCAGAGGAGTTCATCCTCTTCTCGACGACCGAGTATCGGATTCGTGAAGCTGCCGGAGCAATACTCGACCGGCTCGAGTGCGATGCCGCAGAAGAAGAACCCTGATGCGCTGGAGCTGATTCGTGGCAAGTGCGGCAAGGTTTACGCCGAGGCGACGGCGCTGTTCATCGGCGTCAAGGGCTTGCCACTTGCGTACAACAAGGATTTGCAGGAGACGCAGCAGCCGGTGTTCGCGGCAGCGCAGCAAGTTGCGAGCATGGTGCGCGTGGCTACGGGATTCATGAGTGCGGTCGAGTTTAACTTCACCCGCATGAACGAGGCTGCTACGCAGGGATTCATGAACGCGCAAGCAGCTGCGGCTTACCTGGTCGGCCAGGGAGTGGCGTTCCGCAAGGCGCACGAGGTGATCGGCAAAGCAGTGCGTCTGTGTGTCGAACAAAGTTGCGAACTTGAGCAACTGTCGAAGGATGACTATGCGCTCTGCGGCATTCAGGCCGACGAGCAGTTCTACACGGCACTGACACTCAAAGAAGTGTTGGCCATTCACAACGTCCCGGGAGGCACGGCCCCAGCGCGGGTACGGGAGTCCTTACAGACGGCGAAAGAGAAATTATCCCAAATTTTAGGAGTCGCCCATGCATGCGCGTAGTGCCAAGCTTCCCGATGCCTTTGCCATTGAGCAACTGATCCACGTCCATGTTGGCGATGGCACGCTGCTGCCGCGGTCGCTGTCGGAGATCTGCGAGAACATCCGCGACTTCATCGTGGTCGAAAACGAAGGCGAGATTGTCGGTTGCGGTGCGCTGCATCTTTACGGCATGCACCTGGCCGAGGTTCGCTCGATCACGGTGTCGAATCATTCGAAAGGGAGAGGCGCCGGCCGGGTGCTGATCGACGCGCTGCTGAAAGAGGCGAAGAAGCAGAGCGTGACCTGCGTCTGCCTGTTCACGCGCATTCCCGATTTCTTTGCGAAGATGGGCTTCAGGGAAGTAGAGAAGGAAGCCCTGCCGGACAAAGCACTGAAGGATTGCGTGAAGTGTCCGCGGGTGAATGCGTGCGACGAGATCGCGATGTATCGCGGGAGCTTGCCCAAGCACGCGGGAATTCGGCGTCCACGGGCGGCGCAGAATTATGTCCCTCTGTCGGCGTTGCAGGCGTAACTTTCTTACGGACCCACACAATCCAAAAGCAGGATTGTGTGGGTCGCCCGCGATCATCCTTGAGAATCTAGAATCAAGCTGTCGATCAATTCAACAGCGTCCTCTGCACGCTTCCTGATAAATTCGGAAGGCTCGTCCAGGGCGAACTCTGCCAAAAGAGCACGCAGTACAGAACGCTGCTCTGGATTGAGAGCGCGAAGCTGGTTGATTGTGAAATCTGTAGTTGGCGTTACACCGCTCGGGCTGAAAGCGTACACGACATATTCTCTTACGACATTTTCACCCGCGATGTTGTCCAAGGAACGCACGAGCCAAGCGGCTAGAAAAGCTCTTAAGGCCTCATCCGTAAGTAATACAAATTCGCCCGGCATCTCATATACGAACTTTTCGGGCACATCGGTCCACTTTCGGTTCTTCAGCGCCTCAAACAAAAACTTATCATCATCGTGAATGGCATTCTCCTCGGTCAATTCCGGTAGCCAGGCCCCGTCGCAACGAGTGACTTTTCCTGTGTAAGGAATCGCAGGGAAGGCACGTTGAATCGCATCTTGCAGCGCGATTACTTGTTTGTCGTCCATGTCAAGATTGACGTCCGCAACTTCTTACAGAACCAAAGGTCTACGATCCTGGGCACTACTTCAGATACTGCAACAGCTCTTTGAACTGCGGTGTGCCAGAGCAGCGCAGCAGTTCGTACATCATCATCTCGGTCGACGAGATCACCGCGCCGGCGGATTTCATGCGTTCCAGGCCGATCTTCCAGTTCCACTCCGCACGTGATCCCACAGCGTCAGAGGCCACATGCACCAGGTAGCCCTGGTTGAGGGCGCCGAGCGCGGTCTGCATCACGCAGATGTGCGCTTCCATCCCACAGAGTAAGACAGTGTTGCGATTGCCGGGCAGTGCTTTCAGCCGCGAACGAAATTGATCGCTGCCGAAGCAGCTGAACTCGAGCTTGTCGAAGGCGGTGACGTTCTCCAGCAGGGAAGCGATCTCGGGTACCGTCGAGCCCAGACCTTTGCTGTATTGGGTGGTGAGCATGATCGGCAGGTCAAGAATCTTGGCCAACCGGATCAGCAGCTGCGAGTTCTTCACCAGCTGCTCTTTGTTGAAGATTGGCGGCAGCAGCTTCTCCTGGATGTCGACGACAACCAGCGCGCATTGTTCGGCTTCGAGGGGGCGGCGTGCGACTTCGGCCTGATCGGCGGTAATGGCGATATTGCCCAGCATGGATGACATAGGTTCACCTTGAGTTGGTGAGGTTATTCTATCGCCCGGCGTGGGTGGCCGATGCGGAGCATGAGGCGGCCAGGCTGGTCTGCGTCGGACACACGTACAACCAACGGGGCAGAGCGGCTTGCGATCGGGGGATCGGCGGTTGACGCTCGATTCCTCATGCCAATACAATCAAGACAGCGCACGAAGTTGTGCGTTCTTCGCAAATAGCCGCACTTGCTGCCCCCTCGTTCAATGGCAGGACAGACGCCTCTGGAGCGTCATATCGGGGTTCGAGTCCCTGGGGGGCAGCCAAATTTTCCCAGACATTTCTGCTGCAAAGAGGTCCCTCGCGGACGCTCGGGATTTCGGCATGCGGCTCCCGCTTCGCTCACGCCGTATAGGCGCCTCAAGTTCGAGTCCCTGGGGGGCAGCCAAATTTTCCCGGACATTTCTGTTGCAAAGAGGTCCCTCGCGGACGCTCGGGATTTCTGCATGCGGCTCCATTGATCCCAGCCAAGTTCACCTGTCGACGCCTTCCGGTGTAGTATTGGGCCGCCTTCTGAAGCGCGAACGACCGTGCGATGCGGCTACAGCTTCCAGTGTCCCCGAGCGGGAGCGAAGTTGTTCCGTTGTCTCGTGATCTCCGAATGAAATCTTAGCCAGTATTTGAGGAGAGGCAGCCATGAAACGAAAAGCAGTCACACTGTTAGCGATGACTATGGTTTTAGCCACCGCGGCCTGGGCCGGCAATCAAGCCCTGCTCTATACCTTCTGCACACAGCCAGTTTGCACTGACGGCGCCTATCCCTATGCAGGAATGATCTTCGACAGCGCGGGTAATCTTTACGGGACGACGCAGGATGGCGGTCCCGATCTCGGCGGAGGCACGGTCTTCCAGATAAAGCATTCCAGCAGTGGCTGGACGCAAAGCGTCATTTACGCCTTCACCGGCGGAAGCGATGGAGCGAATCCCGTAGGCCCTCTGGTCATTGACCAGGCCGGAAATTTGTATGGCATAGCCAGCACGGGAGGCGCAGGCTTCGGCACGGTCTTCGAAATCTCACCGGCGAATGGAAGCTGGAATTTCCAAGTGATTTACACATTCCAGGGCGGAGACGATGGCTTGATTGGAATCGACTCTGGCGGCTTGGCCCTCGATCAACTGGGCAATCTCTATGGGACGACTGAAATGGGTGGCACTGCCGGATTCGGAACGGTCTTCGAGTTGACGCCGTCGAACGGGAGCTGGACCAAGACTACGCTTTACAGCTTTGCCGGGGGCAACGACGCTGCCGATCCACTGACCGGGGTGACTCTGGATCCGTCAGGCAATATCTATGGCGCAACGGTAGGAGGGGGCGCTGATGGAGGCGGAGCGGTCTTCGAGCTCACCCAAAATCAGGGAACCTGGACGGAGAGCGTTATCTACAGCTTTACCGGAGGCAATGACGGTGCTTATCCCGAGTTCGGTGCGCTGATTCTGGACGACGCAGGCAACCTCTATGGCACCGCCGCCGGCGGAGGCGCCTTCAACCAGGGCGTCGTCTATGAACTATCTCCTGCTAACGGCGCGTGGAGCGAAAGCGTGCTCTACACCTTTACCGGAGGCAACGATGGCGGGCAGCCCTTTGCAGGATTGACCTTCAGTCAGTCAGGAAACCTGTACGGCGCAGCCGCCTACTTCGGGGCAAACGGCGACGGCACCATCTTCGAACTAGAGCAGCAGTCAGGTTGGGACGAGAAGACGATTCACACGTTTAACGGCGACGATGGGAAGTATCCTTACGGCGCAGTAATCTTCGATCCCTATGGCAACCTGTTTGCGACAACTTTCTGGGGCGGCAATTTCAACTGCAATAATCCGCCCCAAGGTTGCGGAGTGGCGTTCGAACTGGTGCCCGCAAACACCCAGCAACTATTTCCGCCGTCATCGCTGGCGAATGGCGAGCCATCCGTGTCCAAATCGGCCATGAAGAGCGTCTTACCCGCGATCCGCGGGTCTCGCTAGCAAACGGATTCGACGGCAGCTCCGAATTGAACGGGGGAGCTGCCGTCGAACCATGGTTATCGACGGCAGGAGTCGAGTCGCACATGCAACGCTTTTTTTAGACAGAACAACTTACAGGGGTTTCGAGCTTGCATTTTCCAGGAAGTCCCTTGATGATTTCGTGGCGTCACACAGGAGCCAATGAATGACTACTTTCCGCAGGCAGATCCAGATTGTGCTGTTAACGATGGTCGCACTTATCTTGTTTGCAGGTGCAGCCCTTAGCCCCGCATCCGCACAAGCCCGCTACGAGTCCGTCTACAACGGACACAGGATTTTCTATCCGGAATCCAGCATCCCCTGGGCCGGCCGCCATCACACCAACTACTTTTTCGTCGACTCGGACCGACCGACATCGAATCCCGACCCGGGTGATGAAACTCCAGGGTCAGTGGCCTGCGTATATAAGTTGGTAGCAGGACCGACAGGCTGTCCGATTGCCACAAGCACAACCGTGCCCAACGGTGGTATTGGCGCTATTGCCATCGTAGACGCCGGTTACTACCCAACCGCACAATCTGACCTGAACGCGTTTGACTCTTACTTCGGTATTCCGGCCACGACCCTGACGCAGGTCTGGCCAGGCGCTGCCAACCGCCCTCCGGTTTACCCGGACTGGGAGGTCGAGGAGGCTTTGGATATCGAGTGGGCTCACGCCATGGCGCCGCACGCCAAGCTGTTCCTGGTGGTCTCGACGTTGTGTCAAACCCCGCAATGCGCGACCGATCCCACCTGGGCAGCGGTGCAGCTCGCCGGAAATCTGGTGGCGGCGAACGGCGGCGGCGTAGTGAGCATGAGCTTTGGCGATGCGGAGATTGCTCAGGAGCTTAACTTCGATCAATTCTTCAGTCACACGGGAGTCGTGTTCTTTGCAGCCAGCGGTGATTCGGGGATTGGCGTGAGCGGCTATCCGGCAGCGTCGCCGAACGTCGTGTCGGTTGGAGGAACCTATTTCAACCGCGATGCTAACGGGAATTTCACCAACGAGGTGTATGGCGGCGGCGGCGGAGACATCAGTCCATACGAGCCGCGTCCCAGCTATCAGAATGGCATCTCCAGCATCGTAGGAAACCATCGCGGATATCCTGATGTTGCTTCCGACTTTTGCTGTGCGCCCATTTACCTCGAGGGAGGCTGGGGTTCGGTTGGAGGTACCAGTTGGTCCTCTCCCACCTTTGCCGGAATCGTGAATGCAGCCGGCAGCTTAAAGCAGTCGTCGTCGGCTGAGCTCACCATGATGTACAACGAGCTGGCCAATCCCGCGCAGTACTCGGCTGACTTTAACGACATCACCGTGGGTGATCCGCACTGCCAAGTTGGTTGGGACCTGTGCGCCGGCATCGGCTCCGCCAAGACTTATGTTGGCAAGTAAGCAACGAACGTTCCGGATTGCCGGTACGAACTGGCCAAGACGCGGGCTTTTGCCCGCGTCTTACTTTGATTTCCACGAAAATCAAGAATTCAGATCTGCCGGCTCCGATGGTTGGGTGGGAAGAACGGCGAAATCGCCACTTGAGGGCATTGTCCCAAATCTTATAGGCGGCGTATCGCAGGACCGGCATGAGCGAGAGACTGCGGATAGATTCTTAGGCTGAAAAGGTGGTACCGGGGTCGAACGCTGGGCACGGCGATGCTGTCCCAGGGTCGGAGAACGAAGACTTCATGACCATCCTCACCCGCTTGGAGCAGTGGAAGGAACAAGGCGCGATCTCGCAGGAACAGTGCGCGCACTTATCAAGTCTTTCGCGTCGAGAACCCTTTTCCCTTTTTCTTGAACTCAACCTGCTGCTCTATGCCGGTGTGCTGGCGTTCGTCGCCGGACTCGGCTGGACGGTCGCCACCTGGTCGCGGCAACTTGGGGACGTACTCGTACTGAGTGTCCTGTCAGCCATCCTTGCCGCGTGTTTTTGGTACTGTTTTTCGCGCGCACCTGCGTGGTCGCCGGCGGAAACACCTGCACCCAGCCCTGTCTTCGACTACGTCCTTTATCTCGGCAGCCTCGTCTGGTGTGTGGAACTTGCCTACCTGGAAAACCGCTTCAGCGTGCTCTCCGGGCAGTGGGATCTCTACCTCCTGGCAAGCGCCGTACTGTTTTTCATCCTCGCTTATCGATTCGATAACCGTTTTGTGCTGTCGCTCGCGTTGTCGTCACTTGCCGGGTGGTTGGGACTCAAGATCTCGCACTGGCCGTCGCATCAGGACGCGACGTACCGGCAATATGCGCTTTTCTATTGCGTGCTGGTCGGAGCGGCCGCAGTGGTTCTTCAGCGCCGCGGTCTGAAGCCGCATTTCTTCGGCACGTACCTGAACGTCGTGGCCAACGTTCTTTTTTGGACGCTGCTCTCGGGCGTGTTTGAGCGGGAAGGATACGGCCTCTGGCTTCTCGCGCTGCTAATTGCCTGTGGTGTGTCGCTCGCCTGGGGCCTGACGCGGCGACAGTTTGCCTTCGTTGCTTACGCCGCAGTTTATGGCTATGTAGGCATTAGCGCGGTGCTCGTTCGCGGGATCAACGACTTCACGGCTGTGATGATGTATTTCGTGATCACTGCAATCGTAATGCTGGTGGCGCTGGTGCAGATCGCACGTCGCTTCGGGAGGTCGGCATGAGACTTTACACGGCTTCCAGCGAGGAGACACTACGCGCCAGCAAACTTTTGAAGGACTGGGCCGGCGAGGACTACCTCAGCAAAGAGCAGTACGAGCATCTGAAACAAGAGACAGTCTCTGAGCTGCGTACGACCAACATTTTCTTGCGGCTGGTTCTGTTCCTGTTCACCCTGATCATCGTGGCCGCCGCTACCGCGCTTTTCCTGGAGGGGCTGCGCTCGCATCCTTCGGAACAAACTGCCGGCATCTTCTTATTGATCTTCGCAGTTGCGGCTTACGCAGTAGCCGAGGTCGCGGTGTCGCAAGCTCGACTGTATCGCTACGGGATCGAAGAAGCGCTTGCCGCCTGTTCCGTTGCTTTTCTCTGCGTGGGAATGCAATTCGCATTATTCAGCGGCCATCCTTTACTGCCAGCTTCGGACACAGCTCACTCGCTGGTTCCGGCCGCTGGCGCCGCCTTCTCGCTCTGGATCTGGTATCGCTTCGGGCTCTGGTATGCGTTTGCCGCCGCAATGGTCTTCGCCGTGTTTATCCCCGGCTACTGGACTTCATCGCGAGCGCCGCAGCATATGATCGTCGTCGCATTCTATGTAGTCGCGCTGATAGTTGTAACCGCGCTGCGCGCCCGCCACCGCTACGACTATCTCGAAGGCACTTATTCGCTCGCCGAGGCATTCCTCTGGCTCGGCATCTACCTGGCCATCAACCTGAAGCTTTCGCCGTTGGACCTACCCGGGCAATGGTGGGGCAGCAGTACCTATGCCGCTTCTGAATTCCCAAGAACGTTTTACTGGACCACGTGGGTGCTGATCTGGTGCCTTCCGCCGGTCATACTCGCACGCGGCGTTCGCCTGAAGGACCGCTTCGTCATCGCCGTCGGTACGATCGCTGCCATCCTGACCTTTGTCTCGAATAAACCCTATCTCGGTTGGCAGCGAAACACCTGGGATCCGATGCTTCTGGGCATCTTGCTGATCGGCGTTGTCCTGTTCCTGCGACGCTGGCTCGTTCAGGGCCCGGACGGAGTTCGGCACGGCTTCACCGCGGCGCGCCTCTCGGGTGAGGACAAACGCTGGATGAACGTTGGGTCCGCCGCACTGGGACTCGTGTCACCCCAAGCCGTAACGCCTGAGCCGCAGCCAAGCAGCCCCGACTTCCACTTCGGCGGAGGCGCTTCCGGAGGCGGAGGCGCCGGCGGCGATTTCTGAAAGGCGCAGCTCTGATGCCCGCCGACTGCCAGGCAATCCGCGACTCTGTCGATCCCCAGCAATTCCCGGGACCGGAAGATATTGCACTGCCGCCCGCTCAATTTACCTCCGGGCCTCCACTCTCAGCGGATAAGTCATTCATTCAAAACTGAAAGATTTCCCACAAGCAGTGGTAGCCGGCGTGCATCTTACTGGATGTACCGAATGCAGGCTGGAGGCCAGGATGCCATACATTCGTTTGTACTCGCGTGATGTGCCGCTCCATGAGAAACGCTGGATCGCTCAACGACTGATCTCGATTACCCAGCGAACCTTTCACCTTCTCCCCGAACACGCCGACAATATAAGTATCCAATTCTTGCCACGGTATAAGTCGCCGGCAATGATCGAGGCTGCCGAGAACGGCGCGGCCGAAGCTCCGGAGATCACGTTGGAAGTCTCTTCCGAGCAGCTGCCGCCGGATGCGGTCTCTGCTTTTGTGGAGGCGGCTGCGCCGATGTTGAGTCACTCAGCGGCCGTAGGACGACGCGGCCAGCTGGCTCGCATGTTCAAGCTGGGAGCCAACGAAACCCGGCAGATCGCGTTTCAGTTCAATCAACTGACATCTGAGATGAGTGAAGTACCGGTGCTCTTCGAACTCACCGCGGCTTAGCCGTCACGATCGCTTGGCTGCGGAAGTAATCAATCTAGACGCGCCCCATCGGATCACTACGTCGAGCTTCCGGCGAGTGTCAGTGCTCGAATCCTGGGAGCTCAACTCTTTTCGCGATGTGATCCTTGATCCAATGAGCGTCCCACCACTCCTTAGGATCAATCTGCACGCCGTCGAGCTGCATGGCGAAGTGGATGTGATCGCCTCCAGCCATGCCCGTCATTCCGCTCAATCCCATCACTTGTCCCTGCTTCACCATGTCGCCTTCGTGGACATCGATTCGGCTCATGTGGCCGTAGATAGTCTGTAGTCCGTAGCCGTGATCAACGACGACGCAGTTGCCGTAAATGCCGAGCGGGGCAGCGTACACCACCTTGCCATCGTTAGAGGCCTGCACGCCGACGTGCTGCGTGACCGCGAGGTCGTATCCCAGGTGAACTTGCTGGTCGATCTTCTGGCCGTGGTAGATGTAGTTTCTCAAATCGGCGAAAGTGGCTTCGGCTTGCGAATGAGGCTGGCGGATGAAAGGCTTCGACCATAGGAATTTGTCGGCCGTCTTGAGCCGCAGGTCGGAGAGCGTCTGGTTATTGGCCTTGCGCATCTGGCTGTTGATCTTGACGAAGCGCGCGACCATGTCGCCACTGCCGTTCGGATCAAGCTCGTTGACCACCTTCTGCATAAACGCGTCGCTGACCTGCAGATCGTGAACCGTGTACTTCGGCTGCTCCTTCTTGGGGAAGATGACCACGAGCGGAGTGGTTACGTCATTCCCGGCGCCATTGGAGGCGTAGACCTGCGGAACTGTATCGGGCGGCATGTTCCAGGCAAAGGCGAACAGCGAGAACATTCCAGGCTTGCCGCCGGGCATGGGCCAGCCGCGAAACGTCTGATCGCCGACACGCACACCTGCGGCGGTCCAGCTTCCTGAGACGTTGAACGTTGCCAGATCCGCCATGCCCAGGTAGAGATAATGCTGCTCGGAATCTGCGCTGACGCTGGGCGGCTGCGTGATGATCATGAGGTCGCGCTCAGCTCGTCCAGTCTTCCTCAGCAGATCGTCGGAGGTGGCCTCGACGATCAGCTTGGCTTTTCCGGCCTGGAGTTGCGGAGTGGTCTTGACGCCCGCGGTGAAATTCCATGTGCTCTCCGCGGTCTTCATCGGCTGGTCCAGGTTGAAGACGGGGTAGCGCATGCCATTCTGCTCGACAAAAGCCTGCACCGCGCGGACACCACGAGGATCTCGCACGTGGACGGTGATGGGGGTGGCTTGACCGAGCGAAGTGATGGAAGGATCGAGTTCCACAACCGGGGTCGCGGACCGTAGCGCGAAGAAGGCGAGCGGCACGATCACCACAAGGACCACGATGACAAGCAGGATGAGCTTTTTCACAGGCCATTGTATCTCGCATGGCGGCGGCGATTTTTCCACAGGGCTGACGAGTTGGGTTCCGAATCAGAGTTGGGGCCGGGGCTCGTCGGACTGAAGTCCGCCTCGCCCGAACCATAAAGGACATCCTGCGGCACGGCTGAAGCCGTGCCCTGACACAAAGCTCACGCCCCCGGCGTTTTTCAGCGGCCAGTGAAACCGTACTCGCTCAAAGCGGTCGACGAAGAATGGCGGATGCGGATCCTCTAGTCGTGAGCGGCGGAAGGATTGACTGCTGAAGAGCTGACCGACGGATTGAGTTCGGGCGCCACTTCTTTCTTCTCATCCCAGGTCAGGATCTTGAGGTCGAGAACGAAGATTGAGTACAGCACCGGGACCATCAGCAGAGTGATGAACGTTGCGACCGTGAGGCCGCCGATCTGCGCGTAGCAGAGTGGCTGCCACAGCGGGCCCCCGTGCATAGCGAGCGGGAAGAGAGCGAGCACGGTTGCCCCGACGGTGATCATGACGGGCCGCAGGCGGATGATGCCGGCATCGATTACGGCTTCCTCGAAAGGCTCGCCCTTGGCGTGCATCTCCTCGATGAAGTCGAAGAGCACGATCACGTGACTGACGATAACGCCGATCAGGCTGCAAATCCCGAGAAACGCCATGAAGCCGAACGAGGTGTGCATCACCCACAGGCCGAGAATGGCGCCCATCACGCCGTATGGCGCAGCGGCGAAGACCAGCAGCGGCTTGACTCCATTGTTGAACTGGAAGAGCAACGCCAGGTAAATGCCGAGCACCGAGATGGCCAGCACCAGCGCGAGATTGCGGAAGCCGTCCTGCTGCTTGTTGTACTCGCCGCCGATTTCGATTTTGTAGCCGGGTGGCATGGTCTTCTCGAACTCGGCGAGTCTGGGCAGCGCGTAGCTCGTTATCTCCGACGCCAGGTGTCCTGGGGCAGGGAAGGCGTAGATCGACATTTCGCGGAAATGATCGATGCGCACGATACGGTCGGACATCATGCTGTGCGTTATGTCAGACACCTGCACCAGCGGAATCTTGTTAGCGTCCTGCGATGACGATGAGTACACGTACAGATTCTGAATGTCGGAAAGCTTGGTGCGCTCGTCCAGCTTCAGGCGCGCGACGACGGGAATATTCTTGTCGCCGTCCTGCAGCGTTGTGACTGGTGTTCCGCTCAGGGCGCTAGTGGCGGAGTTTGCGACGTCGACATTCGTGATGCCGGCGAGATTGGCGCGATCCGGATTGATATTCAGCTGGACCTGGAAGCTCTCCCGCTCCCACTCGTTGCGCGGGCGGCGGGCTTCGGGCGCGGCGCGAACGATGTCGATGACCTGGCTGGCGATACGCCGCATCTCGGCAATGTCTTGCGCGCTCTGCTTGGTGCCTACATCGGCCTGGCTGACGACGCGAATCTCCACCGGATAGTTAATGGGGTTGGTTTGCAGTTGGCGATAGTCGCAGCGCGCTCCGGGAATCTGTCGCGACAGCTCGGGTTGTACTTGATCGACAAAGCCGGGAGTCAGGTCCTTATCGGTCAACTGCACCAGTACCTGAGCGTAGTTGAGTTGCTTGGCTTGGGGATTGGCTGAGAACCAGAAGCGAGGACCGCCTCCACCAACCCAGGTGGTCACGTACTTCAGGATCTGGGCGGGCGAGCCGTCCTTCTGTGGATGGTGCTTGCCGTACACGGCCGCTTGTTCGCCGATAATGCGCTCCACCTGCTGTGCGGCGTCGTTGGTCGCATCGAAGTTGGCGTCGTTCGGAAGCCACACATCGACGTACGACCAGTACTGCACGTCGTCAGGGAAGAACGATGTCTTCAGCTGCGAGAAGAGGAAACCTCCGAGAACTAAAAAGGCCAGCGAGCCGATGGCGACCTTCCAGCGATGCTCGATGGCGAACTTGGCCGTGCGGGCGTAGAAGCCGGTGAAGCCTTTGGAGCGGCGGTCTTCGATCGGCGGTTCCGGTTTACCCGGACGCAGCAGGTAATAGCCCAGTAGCGGGATAAACGTCATCGAAGCCAGGCGCGAGGCGATCAGCGCGACCGTCATCACTACCGGCAGGCTGAAGATGAATTCGCCGGTGGTGCCGGTGATCATCAGGAAGGGCAGGTAGGCGACGATGTTGGTGACCGTGGCGTACATGATCGCCGTGGCGATCTTGGTGGGGCCGAGCCAGGGCGCAACCAGGCGCGGCTGTCCTTCGGCCAGCATGCGTTTGATGGAGTCACCGGCAACGACGGGATCGTCCACCAGCAGTCCGAGGGCGATGATCAGCGACGCCACCGATACCTGCTGAATGTCGATACCCAACATGTAAATCGTGCCGAAGGTCATGGCGAGTGTGATGGGGATCGAGATCGCCATCAGCACGGCCGAGCGCCACTCCCAGAAGCCGATCAGCGAAACGATCACGACCAGGATGATGGCTTCGTAGAGCGCGTCCATGAACAGGTCGATCTGTTCTTTGACCTGCACCGGCTGGCTTGAAGTCGGAACGATGACCAAATCGTCGGGCAGATAATACTTCAGGCTGTCCAGCTTCTCCTGCACATGCTTGCCGAACAGGTCGATCTGCTGCGCTGAGCGCATGTTGATGCCGAGCGAGATGGCGCGACTGCGCACCCACTCCCCCCTGGCATCGCGCCAGGTGAGGTAGTTGAGGAACGTCGGCGGGCTCTGGTAGGAGCGCGAGATATCGACCAGGTCGCGCAGATAAACCGGACTATTCGAAGAAGAAACGCCGATCACGACGTTGCCGATGGCGGGCGCGTCGGGAAAAAGTCCCGAGGGATTGATGGTCAGATCCTGCGGGCCCACCGGAAGCGAGCCGGCCGGCAGCGTGATGTTTTGCGCGTTGAGAATGTCCTTCAGCTTCGACGGGTCGTATCCGTACTGCGCCAGCCGCTGTTGCGAGTAATCGAGATAGATCTGCTCATTGAGAACGCCCGAGCGGGTCACCGTCGAGACTTCCTGCACGCCCTGCACGGTGCGCTGGATCAGATCGGTGTAGTTGTCCAGCTGACGGTACGAATATTTGGCTCCGGCCACTCGCTGCAATTCGGCATCGGTATTTGCCGGATCGCGAATGATGGCGGGCGACCATGCGTCAGGATAAAGTTCTGAGCGATGAAGATTGTTCTTGATGAGCTGCTCGCCGCGATCGCGAATTGTCGCGTCGTCCATGCTGGTGGCGGCGTCCAGTCCGACATAACCGGGGCCCTCAAAGAAATGCAGATCCTTGAGCGTGCCGTTGCGCTGGGCAATGGCGGCGATGGCTTCAAAAGTTTGGCGAACGGGTCCGGGCGCGACCGAGAGAGGGAAGGCGTAGATCACGCTGACCCTGGGCCCAGGAGAACCCTTTGGTAAATCGGCCCGTGTTCGCTCGATGGCCTTGCGAATGGCGATAGCGCGCAAAGAGACTTCGGTCGGCGTGACCTTGGGGCTGGCGACGGTCAGCATCAGGGCCGCGGTATCGCCGAAGTTGCTGTTGAACTGGATAGGACCGGCGCCGCGCGGCAACTGCGCGCTCAGCTGATTCATCTTGAGGTTGATGTCGCTGAACTCTTTCGACTTGTCTTTTACGTTGTCGGCAAGCTGGATGTAGACGACCGCGAGGCCGGGGAAGCTGATGGAGCGAATACCGAAGTTCGACGGGCTGTGCGGGCGAATGGTTGTGTTCTGCGCCGCTGCCTGCTCCATGGGACGCGTGACCAGTTGCTCGACCTGCTCGGCGGTTGCGCCCGGCCACTGGCACTGCGCCGCTGCCACGCGCACCGGGATGTCGGGGTCTTTGCGTTTGGGCATGTGCTGGTAGCCGTACCATCCCCAGAAGAAGACGGCGATCAGCAGGATCATCGAAACCTGACGGTGCTCGGTGAAGAACCGCGCGGTGTTGTGCGTGGTCGCGATAATCTCAGCGTCGGATTTGTGATGAATTGACATCGGTTGTCAGAACAGCAGATCCCTCGTCGGACTAAAGTCCTCCTCGTGATGACAACAATAACGGCCCGACGTTGACGCGCGCCTGCAGGCCCGCAGTACCCGAACAAAAAGCTTGCGACGGCACGGCTGAAGCCGAGTCTTTTCAAAGCGGCTCAATGCCGAGTCTTTCACCGAGCCTGCGAAGGCATGCTTCTTCCATTACGGGATGACCCTCACCTCGTCGCCATTCTTGATCATGTTTGTGCCCGACGTCACCACGCGCTCGCCGAGCTGCAAGCCGCTTTCTACGGCGATCATGTTGCCGTAGGTGTTGCCCAGCGTGATGTCGCGCGTCTGCACCTTTACCATGTCGCTCGAACCCTCAGTGACGAAGACGGCAAAGCCGTTCTGGTTCGCCGGGCTGCGCACCACTGCCGACAGAGGCACCACCATCACGCCGCCCGCGGGAGACGGCGTGCCGATGGTGATCGACGCGATCATTCCGGACTTCAGCAGGTTCTTGGGATTGTCGATTCGTACCTCGACTGAGTAAACGCGGCTCTTGGGATCGGCGGCAGCCGAGATCGCGGTCACGTGTCCCGAGAACGGAGTAGGCAGCGCCTCGGTTGTCACCGTCTGCGGACTGCCCAGCTTGATGCGGCCGATGGCCGTGTCGGGAACACCAAAGACGGCTTTCACCGTGCGCGTATCGGCCAGCGAGAAGCCGTTGGTCGCCGGACCCACGAGTGTGCCGAGATCGACGTTGCGCTTGAGCACCCAGGAGTCGAACGGCGCTCTGAGGTCGCAATAACTGAGGGCGAGTTGAGCCTCGCCGATCTGGGCATTAGCGTTGTCGACCGCGGCCTGCGTGGATTGCTCCTGCGCGCGCGTGTCGTCGAAGTCTGGCTGGGTGGCGGCTCCTGCCTTATACAGCACGGTGATGCGATCGAGCGACAGCTTGGCGCGCTCGTGCTCGGCCTGCGCCTTCGCCAGCGAGGCTTTGGCCTGATCGAGTTTTTGCTGGTACTGATCTTTCTGTACCACGGCCAGCACAGCGCCCTGCGTCACCGGATCGCCTTGGTCGATGTTGCGTATATGTCCGTTGGCATCGCGAACTTGCTTGATGCTGACGATGTAGCCGTTGGACTGGAAGGCGAGATCGACTTGTTGGTAGGGCTGAATGTTGGCCGAGTAGATGTTGGTGCTGCCGGTGTCGATGTTCCTCACCTGATCGGTGCGCACGGGTACGATCGGCGTATCCGAGGTGGCCTTGGCGCAGCCCGCGTTCACGCCGGCGAGCGCAGCAACAATCGCCAGCGCAGCGGCTCTCCGGAAGGTCCGGCTGTTAAGCGTCTTCATCGCTAATCCTCGCCAATCGCTTTGTCGAAATTGGCCTTGGCGGTCCAGAAGGTGGCGATCGCCTCGTTGTAGTCGGAGTTGGCCTTCTCTACCTTCGCCTGTTGTTCCAACACATCGCGCAGCAATGCGGTCTTCTGGCCGTATTTGTCGGTGACCTCACGGAGCTTCATGTTTGCCGCCGCCTGCTGAGCACTGGCGACGTCGACCGCCATGCGCGCTTCCTGCAACGCGCGAAACTGCTTGTTCACATCGACCAGAACGTTGGCTTTTGTCTGCGTCAGGTTCAGCTTGCTCTGCTCGACCCCGACTGTCTTCTCGTTCACCGTGTCGCGGCGGCGCCCCCAGTCGAACGGCTCCCAGGTAATCTCGACGCCGACAGCCGCGATGTTTGTCGGAACAAAGTTGACGCCGAAGGGTGAGAGGTAATGGAACGATGCACCGATGTCGGGCATGTACTCCGATTTCGCCAGGCGGCGGATGGTGTCGGCCTGCTGGATCTTGATCTCGGCTTCCTTGACCGTGGGATTCTTGGCGAGAGCAATATCCTGCGCGGCTTTGAGGTCCTGCTCCTTGGACGATAGGTCTTTATCTTCGGAGACGCTGAAATCGATGGTGATCTCCCGACCGAGCAGGTTGTTCAAGCTTTCCTTGGCGGTCTGGAGCTTATCCTGCGCCTGGAGAAGTTGAAATTTTTCCTGCGCCAGCTTGGCCTTCACCTCCAGGCTGTCGGATTGGAGAACGACTTTCTCGGCGACATATTCCTGGGTTATGCGGTCCAGCTCTTCGTACTGCTTGATGCTGGCGTTGGTGGCGTTAATTACGTTGTCGATCTCGACGATGGAGTAGTAGGCCTGCCGAACGTCATTGACAATGGTGTTGCGCTGCTCGCGTATCTGCTGCACGGTTTGTTCCATCGACAGCTCTTCTCCGTGCACGTGCAAATTGACTTTGTATAGCGACAGCAAGGGCTGAGAGATCGTACCGAAGATGTATGCCGTCGGTTGAGCGGGGGTCGAGATGTTCGTGTTTACAGCAGGAATCGGCCCGATACCTGGATAGCTGCCAAATTGGCCGGCGGGAACCTGGAAGCTGATGGGCGACAGTAGCTGCGATCCGAAGGTGTAGATGTTAAAGGCCGGGTAGCGCCGGGTCTTGGCGGCAGCCACTTTGTCCTTCGACGTATCAAGGTCGAGGTTGACGATCTTCAGATAGAGATTGTTCGCCAGCGCAATCTTGACGGCTTGATCGACGGTCAGTAGAGCAGGTGCGGCTGCCGAGTCCTGGGCGAAAGCCGAAATCGTGGTGAGCGCGCCAATCGCAAGCGACAACAGACAGGCGCCAAGGCGCCCGCATCGTATCAGAGTAGGTTGTGGACGCGCGACGGTAGACATTAAGGCAAGTGGCCCAAATTGTTCGGTTTCGGCGAAGCCATTAAATCATTTTCAGCTCTGAATTGGGAGCAAATTTTGACACCGGCGACCGGCGCACGGGAGATTGTGGAGTAGCAGGAATAGGCGTTGCCGTCAGAGTGGGTGTACAGTTTCTATACCCAACAGGAGCCTTCATGCGGAATGTATACCGAGCGATTGCAATTATTGTTTTAAGCGGCTTATTTGTAAGCGCGGCTGTGGCGCAATCTTCGCAGCCGCCGCCGGGCGATCAACAAGCAGCCGGAGCGCAGATTCAGAGTCAGGAGCTCTCTCCCCAGGCAGAAGCCGCGCTGGCGCAAAAGGTGGTGAAGGCCATCGTGATGTTGCCCTACTACGGCGTCTTCGACAGCCTTGGCTACAAGCTTTCAGGACGCACCGTGACTCTGACCGGGCAGGTGCTGCGCTCCAGTCTGAAGCCCGACGCCGAACACGCGGTGAAGAAAATCGAGGGCGTGGACAAGGTCATCAACAACATCGAAGTCCTGCCTCCGGGTCCGATCGATATGAGGATTCGCCAGCAGGTGCGGCAAGCCATTTATGAGTATGGCCCATTGTTCAAGTATGCCAACATGCCTAATCCGCCGATTCGCATCATCGTAAAGAACGCCCGGGTTACGCTGCTTGGCGTGGTGGATACTGAGGCTGACAAGAATCTCTGCACCATGCGCGCGAACCAGGTGCAAGACGTGCTGAACACCACGAATAACCTGCAAGTCGTGAAGCCGTAGGCGAAATTCTGATAACGCCGTAGCGGAAGGCCGTGATCCGGGTAAAAGGGTCGCGGCCTTTCCTTTTTGCTCGCGCCAAATTTGGCCGTTTGCCACCGAGAGCCCTCCTTGAGGTCATCCCTCGAACCGGAACCGGCATCTATCTGCCAACGAGCTGGTTGTTTCGGCTCCGAGTGGAAGGTCGATGACACAGAGCAACGGCAGTATCCCTCTCCGTCAGTTCGGCAAGAGCGGCATAAAAATCTCAGCCCTGGGCATGGGCGGCCACCATCTGGGTGACGCCCCAGACCAGCCGACAGCGGTGCGCCTGGTGCAGGAAGCCGTCGACGGCGGCATTACGTTTTTCGACAACTGCTGGGAGTACCACCGCGGCAAATCGGAGCTTTGGATGGGCGAAGGCTTGCGGGGCCGTCGCGACAAAGTCTTCCTGATGACGAAGGTTTGCACCCACGGACGCGAGTCGGCGCTGGCCATGCAGATGCTGGAACAGTCGCTGCGCCGGCTCAATACCGATCACCTCGACTTGTGGCAGATTCACGGCGTCACCTTCGATAACGATGCCGATCTGTTCATACGGCCTAACGGGGCAGCCGAGGCTCTGCGCAAAGCCAAAGAGCAGGGTAAAGTGCGGTTCGTCGGCTTTACCGGACACAAGGACCCGCACATTCATCTTGCGATGTTGAATACCGGATTTCCCTTCGATTCGGTGCAGATGCCCTTGAACGTCTTCGACTCACAGTTTCACAGTTTCGAAACTCAAGTGCTGCCGGAGCTGAACAAGCGCGGTATCGCAGCTCTGGGGATGAAGCCGATCAACGGTCACGGCGAGCCGGTGAAGAACGGCGTAGTCAGCGCGCAGGAGGCGTTGCGTTACGCCATGAGTCTTCCGGTGACGACCACGATCACCGGCATGGAAAGCCTGGATGTGTTGCATCAGAACTTGGCGATCGCGCAGGGATTTCAACCGATGTCGCCGCAGGAGATGCAGGCGCTGCGGGATCGCGTGAAGCCGGAGGCTGCTGATGGACGGTTCGAGCTCTACAAGTTGTCCCTGAAATTCGATAACCCAGAGGCGCGGCTGGCACACGAGTTTCCGCTGGATACGAAGTCAGCGGAAGTGAAAGAGATGCTGCAAGCCACCAAGAATACCGGCTGGCCAAGCTTTTCGTGAGGACAATGAATCCATGGGCCACGAGCATGATGCATCGCGTCGCAAGTTTCTGAAAGGAGCGGCGGTCCTGGGAGCAACTACGGTTGCGGACCGGATTGTTATGGCACAAGCACAACAAAAGGGTGAGACGTCGACGAAGACTGGTGGCGATTTGGTGCCGCATCGTTCGTTGGGACGTACCGGCATTGAGGTATCGGCGATCGCGCTGGGCGGATATCATCTTGGATCCGCAAAAAATCAGCAAGCCGTAAATGAGATTGTCGCCGTAGCCATGGATGCCGGCGTGAACTTCCTCGACAATGCCTGGGACTATCACGATGGTCACAGTGAAGAGGTAGTCGGCAATGCGTTAAAGGGCAAGCGAGACAAAGTCGTGCTGATGACGAAAGTGTGCACCCACGGACGCGGCAAAGATGTCGCCATGCTGCAACTTGAGGAGTCGCTGCGACGGTTGCAGACCGATCACCTGGATCTGTGGCAAATCCACGAAGTGATCTACGAAAACGATCCCGACCTGATCTTCGCGCCGGGCGGAGCGGCGGAAGCGCTGCTGCAGGCGAAGCAGCAGGGCAAGGTTCGGGCGATCGGGTTCACGGGGCACAAGGACCCCAGCATTCATCTGCGAATGCTGTCGCACGGCTTTCCCTTCGACACGGTGCAGATGCCGCTGAACTGCCTGGATGCGAGTTTCCGCAGCTTCCAGGAGCAGGTGCTGCCAGAGGCACGAAAGCAGGGTATCGCTGTGCTCGGCATGAAAAGCATGGGCGGAAGCGGCGAAATTATCACGCATGGGGCTGCAACTCCTCAGGAGGCTCTGCGCTACGCAATGAGTTTGCCGGTGGCAGCAACGATTACCGGCAATGAATCGATGGAGATTCTGCAACAAAACCTTGCAATCGCGCGCGGGTTTCAACCTATGAGCGAGGCGGAGATGACGGCGTTGCGGGATCGCTGCAAATTGTTCGCAGCAGACGGCAGGTTCGAGCTATTCAAGGTGACGAAGAAATACGATGGCGGTGTCGGCCGCCAGCAGCATCACTTTCCCTCCTCCGAAGAGTTGCCCGTATAGTCTCTGCCCACCCCGGAATTGGGCCTCGTCGATTGGATGGGCCAGGATCGACGCGAAATTCATAGTCCTTTCATAAAGACCGGCGGCTTGCGCGTTGTTCGCTTGCTCAAGTACACCTAGACTGGGAGTGGGGAGAGACGTTTGGCCGAGCCAATCATTGAAGCGCGTGCAGTGGAGAAGTATTATGCCCAGCCCGATGGCAACCGCATCGAGGTGATTGCGCCGACCGATCTCAGCGTCTCCCCGGGACAGATTGTAGGTTTGCTGGGGCCGTCAGGCTCAGGAAAATCAACGCTGCTGCGAATGCTGACCGGTCTATCGAAGCCCTCCTCGGGACATGTTCTGTGGCACGGCAAGATGATGGATGGGCAGATTCCGAACGTCTCCATCGTCTTTCAAAGTTTCGCGCTGTTTCCCTGGCTTACCGTACTGGAGAATGTGGAAGCTCCGCTCGTGGCGCGCGGAGTGCATGCGATTGAGCGGCACAAGCGCGCACTGAAGATGATCGACACCGTCGGACTGGACGGCTTCGAGACGGCGTATCCCAAGGAACTTTCGGGAGGCATGAAGCAGCGAGTCGGTTTCGCGCGTGCGTTGGTGGTTGAGCCCGAAGTGCTATTTATGGACGAACCCTTCTCCGCTCTCGACGTGCTTACGGCCGAGAACCTGCGCTCTGAGCTGCTCGAGCTGTGGATCAACAAGAAGATGCCGACGAAAGCCATCTTCATCGTCACTCACAACATTGAGGAGGCGGTGCTGCTGGCGGACCGTGTGATTGTGCTGGGCCGCAACCCGGCGCGTATCCGCTCGGATTTTGAGATCAGTATTCCGCAATATCGCGATCGCAAGTCGCCACGCTTTCTGGCTTATGTCGATTACATCTACAAGACGCTGACCCGGCCACAGGAAGAGGCGAAGGTCCCGGGCAAAAGCGACGTTACATCCGGCGATGGACGGAGTCGCGAACGAACCAAGTTCCAGATGCTGCCCCATGCGCGGCCCGGCGGCATCGCCGGCTTTCTGGAGTTGCTGGCCGACCGCGGCGGACGCGACGACCTCTACAAACTCGCCGATGAGTTGTCGATGGATGTCGACGACCTGCTGCCGATTGTCGAAGCAGCCGAGTTGCTGGGGTTTGCTGTCTTGCGCGAAGGCGATGTGGAGATCACGCCTGAGGGCCGCTCCTTCGGCGAAGCCGATATTCAGACGCAAAAACAGGTGTTTCGTGAGGCAGCGCTCAAGAACATTGCGATCCTGCGGCTGATCGAAAACACCTTGCATGCCAAGCGCGATCATGCCATCGGTGAGGAATTCTTCCGCGACATTCTCGACGAACACTTCAGTTCGGACGAGGTCGAGCGTCAGTTCCAGACAGCGCTGAACTGGGGCCGTTACGCCGAGATCTTTGACTACGACTCCGAAACCGGGCGCCTCTTCCATCGTGAAGACGCCGACGTCCTGCCCGCAGTGGAAGGGGCGTGATGGCTCGGTCTGACTGGCAGCCAGTTCGCATACTGGGCAAAGGCCCGTGGTCGCTACTGCCGGCCCAAACCTGGTCGGTAGTAACCGACTTATTCCTCTTTGCCGCGGGGCTGTCGGTCTTCTACGCCGTGCTGGTGCTGGCGCGCACCTGGTTTGGGCCGTTCAATCCGCACGTCGAGATTTCGCGCAGCCCCTCGCACCTGCCACTCTACGCGGCCTACTCGCTGCTGCGCATCGGAATCGCCTACATCCTGTCGCTGGCCTTCACGCTGGTGTACGGATATGTCGCCGCTTACAACCCGCGTGCCGAACGCATCATGATTCCGCTGCTCGATATTCTGCAATCGATCCCGGTGCTGAGCTTCCTTCCCGGAGTCATGCTGGCGATGGTGGCGTTGTTCCCGCGTCGCCAGATCGGAGTCGAGATGGGTGCAATCCTGCTCATCTTCACCGGTCAGGTGTGGAACATGGCGTTCAGCTTCTACTCGTCGCTGAAAAGCATTCCTCGCGAGATGCGCGAGGCTGCAAAGATCTACCGCTTGGGCTGGTATCAACGCTTCACCCAGATGGAATTGCCGTACGCAGCTATCGGGCTGGTGTGGAACTCGATGATGTCGGTCGCGGGCGGATGGTTCATGCTGATGGTCTGCGAGATGTTCGTACTCGGCTCCAAGGATTTTCGGCTGCCCGGGCTCGGTTCGTATTTGCAGACTGCGGCCAACTCCGGTGACACCCAGGCGATTCTGTGGGGCGTCGGCACCATGATCGCCGTGATTGTGGTGGTAGACCAGATTGTGTGGCGGCCGGTCATCGCCTGGGCGGAGAAGTTCAAGATGGAGCAGGTGGAAAGCACCGACGCTCCACGCTCCTGGTTCCTCGATCTGACCGAACACTCACGACTGTTAGTGCGCATACGTAAACGGCTCTTCCGCCCGCTGGGCGAGCGTCTGCGCCTGCACTTTGCAAACCATGATGGAGAGGAGCACGAGGCGGTGGTTCCGCCCACCTGGAAGGTTTGGGTGGGAAGACTGCTGATTTCTCTGGCGGTGATGGCGGTTTTCTATGCGATGGTGCGCACCGTGGGCATGCTGATGGAACTAAATGCCAGCGATTATCGCCAGATGATGGAGGGCGCGGTCGCAACTTTCGGACGCGTCGTCGCCGCGCTGCTGATCGGCGCGCTGTGGACGATTCCGGTTGGCGTGGCGATCGGCTTCAGCCCCAAGCTGGCGCGCATCGCCCAGCCGCTGGCGCAGATCGCAGCTTCGGTACCGGCCACGGCGCTGTTTCCCATCGTGCTGCTCATGCTGATTCGTGTTGGCGGAGGGCTGGGCATTGGATCGATCCTGCTGCTCCTGCTGGGAACGCAGTGGTACATCCTGTTCAACGTGATCGCCGGGGCCATGGCGATCCCCACCGATTTGAAGGAAGTGTCGGCGCTCTTCAAATTCAACGCCGCGCAACGCTGGCGCAGGCTTATCCTGCCGGGCATCTTTCCTTATCTCGTGACCGGCATGGTGACGGCGTCAGGCGGCGCGTGGAACGCTACGATTCTGGCGGAGTACTTTCGGTTGAAGGATAAGACATTCACTACGGTGGGCCTGGGAGCGACGATCTCGCGCGCAACCGAGTCCGGTAACTTCGCCCTGTTGCTGGGATCGACGATCGTAATGGCTCTGGTGGTGGTGACCATCAACCGGCTGGTGTGGCGGAGAATGTACCGCCTGGCGGCTGCACGCTACACGCTGGAGACCTAACGCGCATTATTGTGAGAGCTCACTGACCGAAAGACAGGACTCCGGATCCTCTTGTTCTGCGCGCGTGCCCACGACCAGCAACAGAGCGACCCAGGCGGAGATCAGCACCAGATAAGCAACGAAGAAGCGCAGTCCGGCGCTCCAGGCTTGTTTGTGAAGAGTGGCGGCATCGGGAATCCACCAGATGATTTTGTAGGGCAGATAACCGCCGACCACCACCAGCGCAACTACCCAGAGCCAGTAACTGAGTCGCCTGAGCACACGCAAGGAGCGCGCCATCCGTCGAGGTTTGAGTCCTGCTGCCGACACGGTGGTCGCAATCGGCAGCCAGGTTGCGGCTAGCAGTCCCATCAGGATCCAAAGCAGCCAGTCGGCGGTGTGGTAAATCGCGCGTGGGCTGCCGAAGCGCAGGGCCGTGAACTTCTGCCAGTACCAGACGCCAAATTGCGGCGTGTATTTCAGCAGCCGGAACAGACCCAACGCGGCCGCCGCGATTGGGATCACCCAGATGAGTAGCGCGATGATGTGCCGCAGGGAGTGCCGGAAGGCCCGCCCCACGGCTGCGGTATCGCGAAACTCGCCGATTCTGAAATAGGCGAAGGAACCGGCGCGCAACCACAAGCCGCAGAAGATGACGAGCAGCGCAAGTAGGCCCGAGGCTCCGACCTGCCAGCCGTGCGCGTCGGGCAGCAACAGCCAGAAGAAAGCAGACGTAAGCAGGGCGGCGTTGCCAACCGCATTCAGCAGCCACAGCTTGACCATGCCAGTATGCTTTGCGTTCATTTCACCGTCACCGTCAGCGCATCGCTGGTGGAGAGATATTCGGGCTGATACATCGGCTGCACGCTCGTCGGGACTCACGCGGAAGATGCCCGGGTTCACTACCTTCAGCAGGTAAACGTATTCGTGTTGCCCTTGAGTGAAGTAATAGTTGAAGAACGTGGTGCGATCGTCGCGCAATTCGCGGTCGCTGAACCAGCGACTCCACCAGGTTGGCTGTTCGTCCAGTTCGTACAGGTCATCGCGTGCAATCGATTCCGTACCTGAAGGAATCGGGTCTTCAATCATCAGGTACTTCCAGTCGTTGCCGCCGACGGTGATGCGCACCGCCAGGGTGTCGCCCACCTGCACCGGTCCGTTGAGCGGATCGAGCCGGTAGACGATGCGGCCGTCCTTCTGAGTCGAAGTGAGCTTGTAGTACTGCCGCGCCGTGCTCAGTTTGAAGCTGCCGGTGTTCACGACCTTCGCTTCATTGGAGTAGTAGTCGCCGCGAGTCGACCAGTAGAGACGGCCGTCGCCGGTCTTCACGATGCGCACCTGGTTATTGGTTGACGAAAGCTGCGACTCATTCAGCGTGACGCTGGTGGATGGAGCAAGAGCGTCGGCCGGCGTGAATTTCTTCGTCGCGACGCTCTTGCCGTTCACTTGCACGTCGACGCTATAGGTCGGCTTGAGTTCCTGTGTGCGTTCCAGGTAATCCGTCAGGCCATAGACGACCATCGCTGTTTGTTCCGTTGAATCCCAGTAGAAGCCCTCGCTGCGATGGCTGACCAAATAGATGGCCGCCTTCGAGATCAGCGGACTGTTCGGGTCAACGTGGTTGATCAGCTTCAGCGCGTAGGCCGTAGACTCTGGCGTAGTGTTGCCGTAGTAGTCCATCAGGTAATTGTTTTCGCTCGGCCACCAGGCCTGCGAGTTATCTTGCTTGGCCTCGCCTTCCAGCTGCGTCGTTAGATCTTTTGCGCGGCCGTCGCTGGCTTGCAGCATTGCCAGACCGAGTACGGCTTCACCGTAGGCAGTCAGGGTCGAACGCTGCGTCCAGACAGAATCAATGACGGTGGAGTTGGAATCGCTGCCGCTGAGTACGAGCGCATACGCCATGTAAGCGCGCAGATCGGTGCGAACCTTCGTCGACTTGGTGAACTCCGGCAGCAGCCAGGCGCGGCCCTTATCGATGGCGTCCTGCTTCACGTCGAAGCCCGCAGCCTTGGCCTGGCTCAGTCCGGCGAGCACGTAAGCGGTCATGAAGGCGTTGCTGTCGTCGGTCTGCCACCAGCCCCATCCGCCGTCGTCGTGCTGGTAGGTGTAGAGGCGGTCGAGTCCGGCCTGTACTTGCTTGTGCAGAGTCGTGGGATCGATGTTCGACTTCACGCCCAGCTTCTGCAGCGCATCGGCGACCAGCACGTCGGGCAGGAAGCTCGACATCGTCTGCTCGGTGCATCCGTAGGGATACGACGTCAGGTAGTCGAGTGCCGCGAAGACGCTGCCGGCAATCGACGGTGTCAGGCTGATGGTCAGCTTGCGAGTGCCGGCTTCGGCCGCGGCAGGGAAGTTCACAGGCTGAACCGTGTCGCTGGTGCCCGGCTCCCGCGATCGAACCTGAATTCGAAGATTGCCAGCTTCACGCCAAAGGGCACGACCGGCAGAGTCAGTTCCATGGCATCGCTTTCTACGTCTGTTAGCGCCTTGCCCAGAACCTTGGCCGAGTCCACGTCCAGCACCTTCACGCGGTAGTCGACCTTTACGAGCCCACGCGTCGGCACGTTAATGTTCTGTTGCGCGCCTTCGAGCACCTGCAGTCCTTCGAACTGCATGGAGACCTGCGCGGTCTTGTCGGTGGGCAGATAGTTCTGCACGATGGTCGAGAGCGTGATCTCGTCGCCGCGGCGGAAGAAGCGCGGCACCACCAGCCGCACCATGATGTTCTTGCGCACGATGGCATTGGTCACCGCGCTGCCGACCATGGTGTTTTCGGTTACGCCGCGCGTGGTGGCGCGCCACGAGGTGATGGCGTCGGGATAATTGAACTTGACAGTCGCCTGGCCGCTGCTGCCGGTATTCACGTCGGCCACCCAGTACGCGGTATCGGGGAAGGCCTTGCGGATCTTCGGCTGAACCAGCCGTTCCGGCTTGAGCTGCGCCAGACCCTTCGTCGGACGCACGCTGGCCAGCTGCATCTTGCGCTTGCCCGCCTGCCCATTGAAGTAATAGGTCAGCGAGCTTTCGGTGCTGACCTGCGAATAGACGCGTCCGTAAAACGCGTTAACGATGCTGCCAGCGGTCTCTGGCTTGATGGCGTAGATCGCTTCATCGACTACGCCGAGACTGAACTCCGCCGCCACGGGCTTGCCGCTGGAGTCGCTGGCCTTGATGGTGTAGCTGGCCGCCTCGCCCGGTTGATATTGCGGCTTCGAGGGCACGAGCTGCACGTTCATCTGGTGCGCGGTAGGAGGCACACTCAGGCTCTTCGAGCCCTCATACATTTTGTTGCCGCGAATGAAGACGGCGCCCACGTAGAAGTTTGGAGCGTACTCCGGCTTGATCGGCACATCCACGGCGATGCTGCCACCGCTGCTTTTGGACACCTGCCCTGAATACAGGCCATTTCCTTCGGTAGTGACCAGCACCGACGCCGGCTCATTGCCGGTGACGATCAGCACGTGTGCGACGTCGCCGGGCTGATAGCTCTTCTTGTCCGCGACAATCTGGATGCGTTCCTCTTCGGTGCCTCCCCAGAACGAGCTCTGCCCCGGCGCCCAGAGGTACGCCGTGGTCTCGACGTCGCGTTTCTCTGGAGTGGTGGCGACTATGCGCACACGGAATTCGCCGGAGTCGGGAATCGTCAGCTTGATTTGCGCCTTGCCAGCGGCGTCGGTCTGACCCTGCGAGGTTGTGACCACGGACCCCGCGCCCGTTCGCCAGTTCCAGCGATTCATCTCCAGGCGGAATGCAGTCTGCACGGGTTTCTTGTCGTAATCCTGAGCGGCGACGTTGATGGTCGCGGTGCTGCCCTTGCTGTAGACGTAGGAGTTCGGCTCGGCGGTGAGAAAGAAGCTGCCATAGGTGGCGAGCGCGAATCCGTGACCTGCGATCTCGCGATTGCCGGCATCAGTAACGCGGGCCTCGATGCGATAGACCAGGTCCTGCTTTTTGCTGTCGACCTTCGTCGGAATGGTGATTTGCAACTTGCCGTCGGCGTCGAGCGTGCCGCTTTTCTCCTCTTCCTGATCGCCGCCATAGGTGTCGCCCTCGTCGCCGTTGTCTGAGCTATCGGCTACGTCGTCGCCGCCACTGTCGCCGGCATCCGCCTGGTCATCATCGCTCTGCCCCATCGGCCAGTAGGTTGAGGTGTGCACCACCCACTTGACCTTGGCGTTCGCTACCGGCTCGCCGAAGTAGTAGCGCGCATCGATGGTCGCCTTGATGGGCTGGCCCTGAAGCACACGCGGCGGCTGCGCCGTGACTTTCACCGCGTATTCCGGCTTCTTGTACTCCTCGACGGAGAAGTTTGTTCCCTCGACATAGCGCTCACCCATCTGCATGCCGAGATAGTACGAGCCCAAATGAGCGTCGGCTGGAACGGCGTAGTTCCAGTTTGCAGTGCCCATCTGTGAGAGCGTGACGTTCTGCGTCCAGATGACATCGTAGGTTTGGGGATCGCGCAACTCCAGGCGCAACTGCTGACCCTGTGGGACAGCGTAGCCACCGGCGGTCTGCGAACGCACGATGGTCTTGAAGTGAACGGTGTCACCCGGACGATAGACGGGGCGGTCGGTGTAGGTGTAGCCCTTCAGGTTGCGATTGGGATCGTCGCCAAGGTTCCAGCCGCCGGGCGCATTGATGGCGAACTCGTTAGCGTTAACCGCCAGCACAGCAACGTTCTCGGGCTTGGATACCTTGACGGGCGTATCGACGAGTCCCTGCTGATCGGTTGGCTGCGAAGCGACTTCCTTCTGGTCGATCCAGACTTTGACAGGGATGTTCGCGATGGGATCGCCGCTGCGGCGGTCGACGACGAAACTCATCAGGCGGCCCTGGCCGGCCTTAGTGATAATGGCAATGTCCGTCACGACGACAATGGTGTAGGCCCGAAGCTTGCCGTCCGTCGCCTCCACCAGGTATACGCCGCGGTCGGTCACTGGTATGGTCGTGGTCACGCTCTCCCACTGCTCGTGAGAGGGAACGTTCCACTGCCAGACCGACACGACTTGCTGCTGGTTGAGTACGGGAACCTGCGCGTAGCTGGCGACTTTCGCTCCCTTCGACGGGGCCTCGCCGCCCATCTGCCAGAGGCGAATCTCATGGCGCGAATCGGGTGAGAATTGGGCGCGAACGAAATCGCGGATCCATGCCCAGATGCGGTGCTTCCAGGCGTGAAATTTCTCCAGCCACGTACGCGCCTGTTTGGGCAGGGCTGGGCCCTGGCCGCCGAAATTGTGCAGCTCCTGCATCTGGCTGAAGAACTTGACCGGGTCGTTCACGCGGTAGACGCGGAACTCCAGCTGCTTTTCGTTGTGCGTGTTGACGGCGATTTCCGGCTTCTCGCCCGGCAGGAAGGTCTTCTGGCTGGTGAGCGAGAACCAGGATTCGGTGTCGGAGTCGTCCTGCGCGGCAAGGGGCACGATAAAGAACTGCAGAAGAAGAAGGAGAACAACAGGGAGACAGAGACGGCGGAAAGGATGGCGTCGCCATGCCGAATGGATGCTGGAGGAGAGTGGCTTCAGCCGTGGCTCGCCGGGCTGAAGCCGACACATCTCCGATATCCGCACCGCATCACTCCCCACCTCGCAAGATGTTCCAGCGATATACGCCGAGGAACGCCGGGTTCGACGCGATTGGCCGCCAACGCGGGTCGGGGTAGTTCAGGAGTTCGGCAACCGATAAGCGTTTGATGATGCCCTTCGAATCGCCGTTCGGTCCGGTGTGGTAGACGACGAACTGCTCGCTGCCGGGTTCAACCTGGCTGTGGCCGAGATAGATCATGGCGTGAAAGGGCATGTGGCCGCCGTCCTGGCGGAAGAACAACAGGTCGCCGGGGCGGGCGCGACTCAAGGTGCGGCCGACGGAGAACGTGTCGAAGCGCCAGAGGGTTTCGGCGTTGGCGAATTCAGCGAACGCTCCGTTTCGTAGATCGTCAGCGGTAAAGCTGCCGCTCTTTACGCGAAAGAGGTCGGCTCCCAGTGGGGTGTAGGGATATCGGTATTGCTGGATGTCGCCGGTAGAGACCGGTGCGGGAAGCGTCACCGCGCGTGCCCAGGCTGCATCATGCTCGCGCATGGCCTCGCGATAGGAGAAGCGCAACAGAGCCGCGCAGTCAGTGATCTCCGGTAGCGGTTTGCTCCGGTAGTATTGCGATTCCGACAGTAAGGTGAACCAGCGTCGGAAGGCGGCGCGGTCGGCGGAATCGTGCAGGCGAAGGAAGTCCGGCGTGCCGTCGCCGACGGCGTCGGTGTAGTCGGGAGTCGTCCGCAGACTTACTTCCTGAGTATGGAAACCGGGGGCGGTGACCCGAATATTCGCTTCTCCTGCTATCACACCGGATTGCAGAGAGGCATCTGCAGAATCAGCACGTACGATGAGAGATTCAAGTGTTACTTGATGGGGCGAGTCGATTTCCAGATGCAGGCCGCGAAGGTCAGCCCCGCTGGCGGAACGGATCGTAAGTTCGGAAGACGAGAAGCCATCGGCAGGAACGGCGGTCTCGGAGAGGTGCAGGACAAACGCTTGGGGCGCGCGAGCGTGGTGGACGGTAAAGGCGCAAACCACCGCCGCAACCGTCAGCACAGCCACCACTGCTAACCAGCGAGGCACGCCGCGCAACCAGGCTCTCCTTGATCCGATGGACGGGCGGATTATAAGGCAGCGATTTGGCAACTGGCAATTAGCAACTAGCGATTGACAACTAGCCAT
This sequence comes from uncultured Acidobacteriaceae bacterium, assembly GCA_963834135.1. Classification (GTDB taxonomy): domain Bacteria; phylum Acidobacteriota; class Terriglobia; order Terriglobales; family Acidobacteriaceae; genus Bog-257. The sequence goes on from CAWIAN010000005.1 coordinate 1,011,287, forward strand.
CAGCAACTAGCAAATGCGCCTTGAAAAGGCACGGCTTCAGCCGTGCCGTCGTAAGACTTGGTTAGGATTCCAGTGAGGCGGCCTTCAGGCCGACGAGCCACCCCCTCTGAATTCCAGGCGATTGAGTTCCGACTTTGCGCCCCGCCATTGCTCCTCGGTACAATCGCCGGTCGGACTAATCCTCTATGCCAATGAACAAGGTAGTTGCGAACGCCGATGAGGCGGTGCACGACATTCAGGACGGCGCCACTCTCATGGTCGGCGGCTTCGGGCTGTGCGGTATCCCTGAGAACCTGATCCAGGCACTGGTGAAAAAAGGCGTGAAGAACCTGCACACCATCAGCAACAATGTCGGAGTCGATGACTTCGGCCTCGGACTGCTGCTGGCTGCCGGACAGATCACGTCGCACAAGGGCAGCTACGTTGGCGAGAACAAGCTGCTGGAAGACATGGTGTTGACCGGACGCATCGATCTCGAACTGGTTCCGCAGGGAACGCTGGCGGAGCGGATTCGCGCCGGGGGTGCCGGGATACCAGCGTTCTATACGCCGACAGGTTTCGGCACGGTGGTCGCCGAAGGCAAAGAGACGCGCGAGTTTGGCGGGCGGCCCTACGTGATGGAGCGTGGCATGACCGCCGACTTTGCGTTAGTGAAGGCCTGGAAGGGCGATCGCTGGGGCAACCTTATCTATCGCAAGACCGCACGAAACTTCAATCCCATGATGGCGACCGCGGGACGAATCACGATCGCCGAGGTAGAGCATCTGGTCGAGCCCGGCGAGCTTGATCCCGACCAGATCCACACGCCCAGCGTTTATGTGCAGCGGATCTTTCAGGGCGCGGGTTACGAAAAGCGCATTGAGCGCAGGACGGTACGGAAGGCATAAGCTAGGATCATTCACCACGGAGACACGGAGAACACGGAGTCTTTTAGGGTTTTTCCTCCGTGCGCTCCGTGTCTCCGTGGTGAAAGCGAGGCTATCCCGGTAGAGGGTTTTTATGGCAACTACGCCGAATATCACCAAGCAGAAAGACCACGAAAAGCGCGACCGTATTGTGCGGCGCGTGGCGCGCGAGCTGCGCGATGGTTTCTACGTCAATCTCGGCATCGGCATGCCTACGCTGGTTGCCAACTGCGTTCCCGCAGGCATGGAAGTCGTTTTGCAAAGCGAGAACGGCATGATGGGCGTAGGCCCGTACCCGCTCGCGGGCGAAGAGGACGCCGACCTGATCAACGCCGGCAAAGAGACGGTCACCGAAATTCCGGGCACGGCCTTTTTCTCCAGTGCCGAGTCGTTTGCCATGATTCGCGGTGGCCACATCGATCTGAGCGTGCTGGGCGCGATGGAAGTCGACGAAGAGGGCAACCTGGCCAACTGGATGATTCCGGGAAAAATGGTGAAAGGCATGGGCGGTGCCATGGACCTGGTGGCCAGCGCTCGACGCGTGATTGTCTCTATGGAGCACACGACACGCGACGGTGCTCCGAAGATACTGAAGCGCTGCACCCTGCCGATCACAGGCCTTCGCGTGGTCGATACTATTGTCACCGAGATGGCCTACATTCGGGTGAGCAAGGCGGGTCTGGTGCTTGAAGAGATCGCGGCGGATCTGACGGTTGAAGATGTGCAGCGCGCGACAGATGCGCCTCTGCTGGTTAGCCCGGAGTTGAAGACGATGGAGTTCTAGCGGGTTACCAGTGAGGCAGGAAAGCAAAAGCAGATCCCTCGTCGGCCTGAAGGCCTCCTCGGGATGACAAATTACAGCGGTGTCTACGGCGCACCTGAAGGTGCGCCCCGTTCAAATCCCAAAGGCGCGGACCTTCAAAATTACAGGGTATGCCAGCCAAAGAAAAGAGGGCGCAATTACTGCGCCCTCATTATTCCAAACTTAAGCTGATTACACGCTGACGGGCTGCTTCGTGCCCACCGGAACCGGCGTGAGCCATCCGAAGCGATCTTCCACCGTACCGTTGACGATACTGTAGAACTCCTTGCGGATTCCCTTAGTGATCGGACCGGCGACGCCGTGGCCGACGGTGATCTTGTCGACCGAACGGATCGGCGTGATCTCGGCGGCTGTTCCGCTGAAGAACAGCTCGTCGCAGATATACATCATCTCGCGCGGAATGATCTGCTCGATCACCGGAATGCCCAGCTCTTGCGCGATATGGATGACCGAGTTGCGCGTGATGCCGGGCAGCACGCTGTTGCCCAGCGGTGGCGTGTAGATGCGGTCCTTGTGGACGATGAAGATGTTTTCGCCCGAACCCTCGCTGACGTAACCGTTGACATCGAGCGCGATACCCTCGGTGTAGCCGTTCACGATGGCTTCCATCTTGATCAGCTGCGAGTTCATGTAGTTCGCGCCAGCTTTGGCCATCGTCGGCATGGTGTTCGGCGCAAGGCGCGTCCAGGAAGAGACGCAGACATCCACGCCGTCATCAGAGTCGGCGCTGCCGAGATACTTACCCCATTCGTAGTTGGCGATATAAACCTCGGTCGGCGAATTGAACGGGTTAACACCAACCTGCCCGTAGCCACGCAGCACGATGGGTCGGATGTAGCAGGGCGAAACTTTATTGGCGGCAACCAGGCTCAACTGTGCCTGGACGAGTTCTTCAAGCGAATAGTCCACGTCGATGCGGTATATCTTGCACGACTGGAGCAGGCGGAGGGTGTGGTCCTGCAGACGGAAAATCGCAGGGCCTTTCGCCGTCTGGTAGCAGCGGATCCCCTCGAAAACCGAGGAGCCGTAGTTGACCACGTGGGCCATCACGTGGATCTTCGCATCATCCCAAGGGACTAGATGTCCATTGTGCCAAACGTATTCACTTGCTTTAATGGCCATTCCGAGGCTCCTTCACAGGCAGAATAGTAGTGCGGTTGTTATGCTGCCGGGGCCGAAGAGTCTGCATGCAGTTGGCACCTGAACATACGTGCGAATCTGCGGAGATCGGTGAAGTTGTAGCATCCGGGATTCAGCTTAACTCCAGATTATATCTGACACTTTCGATTCCACTATCAATCAATTTTGCATAAGTGGGATATCCGTTACGAAACCCTTCAGAATGGATGCACAACCACGGGAGATGGGTACGAAAAATCAGCTGAAATCCTCAGCGACGGCATCGCCGCGGCACATTCAGCGGCGCGGCCGCGCGGCATTTACAATGGAAGGTAACCCGCTCAACCCCGGAGAAAGCGCATTCGTACCTTTAGCCTCGGCATCATTGGCTTCGGCAATGTAGGCAAGGCTTTTGTCGCGCTGCTGGAGCGTAAGAAACACGAGCTCGGCAGCCGGTTCGGCGTCGCATGCCGTATCACGGGGGTGGCCTCGCGCCGGCTGGGATGGCTGGTGGCGGCGGAGGGCTTCGATCCTGGAAAACTGCTGGCTGGCGATTTTTCACAGGCGGAGCAAGCTCCGGACATTCGTGAGTGGTTGAGGCGGGGCGCACCTGACGCGGTGTTCGAAACCAGCTCTCTCAATGCAGCGACTGGCCAGCCCGCTATTGATTATCTGCGCGCGGCCCTGGAGATGGGTGCTCACGCAATCAGCGCCAACAAAGGGCCCGTGGTCCATGCTTATCGTGAGTTGACGGCGTTGGCGGCAGCGAGGCGGCGGAGGTTTCTGTTCGAGTCGGCGGTGATGGACGGCGTGCCGATTTTCTCCCTCTTCCGCGAGACGATGCCGGCGGTCGAAATTCGAGGTTTCCGCGGTGTGTTGAATTCAACAACGAACGTCGTGCTCGAAGCCATGGAATCTGGGATGAGTTTCGACGACGCGGTGAGGAAGGCGCAGGATCTAGGCGTGGCCGAGTCCGATCCTACGGCCGACATTGAGGGCGTGGACGCTGCTGTGAAGGTTGTGGCACTGGCAAATGTCCTGATGGGAGCAGAGCTGAAACTGGATGACGTTGAGCGGCAGGGAATCCGCGGCATAACTGGCGATCAATTACGCGACGCGCGATCGACCGGAGAGGTTTGGAAGCTGGTGTGTAGCGCGCGGCGCAGGCTCGACAGCGGCATCGAGGCAAGAGTTCAGCCCGAGCGCTTAAGGCTTGACGATCCGCTTGCGCGAATCAACGGAGCGTCATCGGTGATCAGCTTTGAGACCGATATTCTTCCGCAACTCATCATTACCGAGCACGATCCGGGGCTGGAGACTACGGCTTACGGACTGCTCGCGGATTTTCTTACCGCAATCAGGAGTTGATTCATGTCGGCGGGTACGAAATTGGCGAACCAAGTGGGCAATCTTGATCTCGGGTGGGTACGGCAGCAGTTTCCTTCTCTACAACAGACAGTCGGCGGTCAGCCGGCAATCTTCTTCGACGCACCGGGCGGGACGCAGGTGCCGCAGCGCGTGATCGACGCGATCTCCAACTACCTGTTGACGTCGAACGCCAACACGGCGGGAGCCTTCCCGACCAGCGCCCGCACGGACCAGATGATCGCCGATGCGCGCGTGGCTGTAGCGGACTTCCTCAACTGCGACGCCGACGAGGTTGTCTTTGGCCCCAACATGACGACTTTGACGCTGGCGCTGAGCCGGGCTATCGGGCGTGAGCTGAAGAGCGGAGATGAGCTGCTGGTTACCTGCCTGGACCACGACGCGAATGTTTCGCCATGGGTCTCGCTGGAGGAGCGTGGGGTGAAGGTGCGCACGGCAGACGTCAAGCCGGCGGACTGCACTCTGGACATGTTCGACCTGTCGGCCAAGATCCGCCGCAGTACGCGGGTAGTTGCGGTGGGCTGGGCGGCGAATGCGGTCGGCACGATCAATGATGTCGATGAGGTGGTGCGGTTAGCGCACGCCTCCGGCGCGTCGGCATTCATTGACGCGGTTCATTACGCTCCGCACGGGCCAATCGATGTGCGCGCACTAGATTGCGATTTCCTCGTGTGTTCGGCATACAAGTTTTTCGGGCCGCACCTTGGCATCCTCTACGGTAAGCGAGAGCAATTGCGGCGGCTGCGTCCCTACAAGTTGCGCGCCAGTACGGAGCAGTTGCCGGATCGCTGGGAAGCCGGCACGCAGAATCACGAGTGTCTGGCCGGGTTGATCGCGGCAATCGACTACATCGCCGAGCTCGGACGACGGCATAATCCCGGAGCTGTATCGCCCCGCGATGCGATTCTCGCGGCCTATGAGGCAATTAGCCGGCACGAGCAGGAGCTAGCAGCACAGCTCATAACCGGGTTGCTCGCGATTCCCGGTGTTACGTTTTACGGGATCAAAGATCTCGCCCGTCTGGATCAGAGGACGCCGACAGTCGCCATCCGCATGGAAGGCCACCCACCTCGGGTGTTGGCGGCGAAGCTCGGTGAACGGGGCATATTTACCTGGGATGGAAACTACTACGCCATTAATTTGACGGAGCGCCTGGGCGTGGAGACAAGCGGTGGCCTTTTGCGCATCGGCCTGACGCACTACAACACGACGGAAGAAGTCGATCGGCTGCTGGCGGAATTGAAGCGAATGGCGGCCGCCTAGCTACCGACGCCTCGCATTGTAGCGATTTCGGACCGAGAAAGTTTAATGGCAGCCTCAGCCTTCGAGACGTTCGCTTCGCAGTTCCACTACGCCGCAAGTACCACTAGCATTCTCGTCCGCGTCGTGCGGACCCTTGGGGCCACCAACCCGCATCTTGGCGCTCATCTCTTCGATCACGATCTCAATCACCGGGGTTGCGTCCAGGTGTGACTTCGGCGCAATCGTGTAATCATGTCCCGCCGTTCGACCCGGGAAGTAGCGCGAGGTCATCGCCACGAAGACAGATTGCTTCAACTCGTCGTCTTCCACCAACCTCCCACGGCCGAAGCACATCACGCAGCGGTAATTTGCTGAGTGGTATCGAGCGTCGCGCGAGTAAACCAGTCCGTCGAGTTCTGTAACCGTGGCGCACACGGGAACGCCGGAGGCAAGATGCCGAATCATTCGGCTCGACAGACCTCCATGCACATAAAGCCGGTCGGGGCGATCAGCTGCGTACTGATAGAGCATCGGGATGACGTAGGGACGGCCATCCTGCTCGAAGCCGACATGCGCAACGTTACCCTGCGCGAGGAATTCTTCAGCGCGGCCGGGGACGGCGCGCTCCGGATGCTGTCGAATCGAGGTCGTCCAGGTAGTCGCAGCGGTAATTTCACTCATGACGGTTTCTCCTTGAGTTGTGATCGTCGCTTATAATCTGTCCCATGATAAGTGCCAGGAAATGGAAATCGAATAGGGCCACTTCACGGGTGCACATTGCTGCAACGATCGGTCCGGCTGGATTGGCTCTGGATGGTTCCGCGGGAACGCCGCTATATCGGCAGTTGTACACCCAGCTCCGCGCGGCGATTCTAGGCGGGCGCCTGGAGCCGGGCGCGAAGCTGCCGTCTACGCGCATCTTGTCAGAAGAACTGGCTGTCGCACGCAACACGGTGATGGGCGCTTACGATCAACTGCTGGCTGAGGGCTACCTGGAGGGCGAGGTCGGATCCGGAACTTACGTGGCCAAAGATCTCCCCGACAAGATTCTCCGCGCTCCGAGCGTCAAACGCCGCGTCGAGTTTCCGCGAAGTCCGTCGCCTCTCTCTCGTCGCGGACAAGTGCTGACCTGCAATCCGCTCGGCGTTCGCCATGAGGGTCCGCCGCGCGCCTTTCGCCCCGGGATTCCTGCCGTCAACGAGTTTCCATTTGGCGTCTGGACCCGACTCACGATGAAGCACTGGCGGCGGCAACCGGTCGATTTGTTGCCCTACACCACTCCCGGCGGCTACGGTCCGCTGCGCGAAGCAATTGCTCAGTACGTCGCCGCCGTGCGAGCCGTGAAATGCGACGCCGAACAGATCGTCATCGTATCCGGCGCGCAGCAGGCGCTGGACCTGGCTTCCCGAATGCTGCTCGATCCCGGGGAAGAGGCGTGGATGGAGGATCCGGGATATGGCGGGGCGCGCGCTGCTCTATTGGCTGCCGGAGTGAAGCCGATTGCCGTTCCGGTCGATGAATCCGGTCTCGACATTGTTGCCGGACAACGGCTGTCGCCCAAGGCACGGCTGGCCTATGTCACGCCGTCTCATCAGTATCCGACAGGCGTAGTGATGACGCTGACGCGACGCCTGGAGCTTTTAAGGTGGGCGCAGCGATCTCGCAGCTGGATCCTCGAAGACGATTACGACAGCGAGTACCGTTATGCGAGCCGGCCGGTGGCTTCGCTCCAGGGACTGGATACGAGCAACTGCGTGATCTATTGCGGGACGTTTAGCAAGGTCTTGTTTCCGTCGCTGCGACTCGGCTACGTCGTGGTGCCTCCGCAACTGGTGGATGCATTTGGCAGAACGAAGGCTGTGATCGACCGTCACAGTCCCACGGTGGAGCAGGCGGTTCTCGCGGAGTTTATCGCCGAAGGACATATGGCACGCCATGTGCGACGGATGCGCATGCTGTATTTGGAGCGGCAGAACGCGTTATTAGATGCGCTGCATGCCGAGTTGCGCGGCGCGGTTGAGGTGCGGTCGCACGAGGCGGGTATGCACGTCCTCGCATGGCTGGCGAAAGGGAAGAGTGATTCGGTAGTGTCGAGGCGGGCGCGGGAGCTCGGCGTAGAGGCGCAGGCATTGACGACCTATCGCGCTAAACCCGGCGGCCGTGGAGGCCTGGTGTTGGGCTATGCGGCTTACTCGGAGCAGGAGATTCGCAACGGGGCGAAGAAGCTGGCGGCGGCGATGGGATGAGATCGTTCCGTAGAAGCAACCGGGAATAAGAAGCAGGTCCTTTCGACTACGCGTACGTCCAACCCGGAAAACCCGAGTCGGAGAAACTAAGCAGACGCTACGCTCAGGACGACAATCTGGATTCCTGACGCCACTGGCCACTGACTACTGCTTTTCGATGTATTCCGGATCACGCTTCCAGCCGGTGATCATGGAATAGAAATTATTCCAGCCGTGCAGCCCCACCATGATCAGGTGGCCGGGGATAAACGCGACGAAGCCGATCATCGAGAAGAAATGCCAGATGCGCGCATAGTGATACCCGCCCATCGGCCAAGCCAGCCACCAGAACTGGGCTGGCTTGAACAAAACGGCACCGGTGAGGGTCGACAGCACACCGAAGAAAATCGTGGAGGTGTAGGCCAGCTTTTGTAGAGGGTTGTAGGCGGCCTCGACGGGCGGCTTCTTGCCGAAGAGGAAATAGTGACGCGCCATCGGCCACACGCCTTTGATGTCGCGAGGCAGGAACAGCACTTGGCGCCAATGTCCGGTAACAATCTGGTAGATCACGTACAGCAGCCCGCTGCCGACGAAGATCCACATAAACGTGAAGTGCCATTGCAGTGCGCCGCCGAGCCACCCGCCCAGCGTTATCCCCTTGGGAGGAAGGACGACGAAATTCTGCTGCGGGATCTTCGGACCAAAACTTGGGAAAGCCAGAAAGATTCGTAGGCCGCTGGTGATAAGCACGAGCACAGCGACGGCATTCATCCAGTGTGCGATACGCACGATCAGCGGATGCTCATACGAGATCGTGATCGAGTCAGCTTCTTTCGGCTTAGTAATGGTTGTGGTCGCCATCGCTCTTCACAGCCCCCCAAACCAGTCATAGCCCTGATCTTCCCAGTAGCCGCGCATGCCGCCTTTCAACACATTGGTAACGCGAATAGTGTCGAGATATTTCGCCTGCTTGTACCCGAGCTTGGTCGGCATCTGAAGCCGCAGCGGCGCTCCGTGCCCGCGGTCGAGGGGCTTGCCGTACATCTCGTAACAGAAGAGCGTTTGAGGCTGCAACACCGAAGCCATATCGATGGATTCGTAGTATTCGTCGACGCAGGTCACTTCGAGGTACTTCGCCGAAAGGTCAGCGCCGACTGCACGCAGAAAGTCGGATGCGCGCGTGCCGGCAAAATTGCCGATCACATCCCAACCCTCGACGCAAACGTGGCGCGTATTCTGAACGACTTTTGGAAAAGCCTGAACCTGCTGCAGCGTGTAATCGCCGGGACGCTGCACCAGGCCCTCTACGGTCAAGGTCCACTTGTCGAGGTCGACGTCGGGATCCGCTACGTCGTAATAGTTGTAGGGAAACTGCGCAAACGGGGCGACGTCGTTATTGTTGTAGGTTTGTGCCAAGCGATGGCGGCTGAACAGCTTGGCCGACGCCCAGTCGCTGAGGTGCAGACCTTCCATCAGCAGCGGCTCCTGCAACTTGGGAATAGCGAATGCGCCGAGAGCGACCAGAGGTACAAGCTTCAGAAGTTCACGGCGATTTATCCCCCGGCGCTCACGCGAAGAGACGGTACGTACCTCTTCGCCAGCCGGACCACGCGTTTCGGCGCGTTCCTCATGCTGCTCGGAGGTGGGATCGCTTGCCGACTCCGATTGTGCAGTCTTATCTTCTCTCGATGGTTGCTGCTCGTCAGCCATGATTGCCTCTGAAACCTTTGCCTTCCGATAAGATCGGTGGAACCGGGAAAAGTTACTGAATTTATCAATTAATGGCCCATCACAGTGGCTACGCGGTGGAGGACCGATCAGATTGACGTAGTCCAAAGCGTCACTCGTTCTTGACAAAAACTCGGTGCGAACACAACCACCCAGGTTGCGATAAGGCTTCCCCCTGCCGCCCGAGAATGAAAGACAGCGTGATTCTCGGACGCTTTGTAGATAAAATTCCACTACAGTTTGCCGCTAGATACAATCGCAGCACTTAACAAAGAGCAGGGCGCTTGACCCCAGGCATGGCAAAATAGCGGCCGGGCAATAGGCAGTCTTGTTTGCAATGCCGCCCGTATGCAAGAGAAGCGTACGAGCATTCACTAACTTTTAGGGAGAAGCGCCGTTTCGGCGTTCGGGCTAACGAATGTCTCAGTTCCGTGGATGGGCAGTCATCATGCTCTGCGTGCTGTTTGGAGAGGCAGTCGGCTATGCGCAAAAGGCGCCGGCCGCGGCCGATCATCCATGGGATACAAGCTCTCTTCCGCAGCAGCTAAAAGTCCCACCCAGGCCTGCTCCTGCGGTGACGCTTGATCCGGCGAAGATCTATACGTTGCCCGAACTGGTGAACATCGCGGAGCAGAATAATCCGGAGACGCGCGTTGCCTGGCAGTATGCGAAGGCGCGAGCGGCCGATCTAGGTATCACGCGGTCTACGCTGTATCCGACGATGGCGGCGGCAGTACTTGCCGAGACCTCTCGCGCCGGTATTTTCTTCGGGCCCTATTTTGTCCGCCAGACCGTCGACTCCTATGCTCCAACGTTCTTCGTCGACTATGCGATCTTCGATCTACAGCGTTCGCAGGAGATATCGATCAGCCGAAATGTTTTGCTGGCTGCCAATTTTCAGTTCAATGACACGCACCGTCGAATCATCTTCGAGGTGATGGACGCTTACTACCGGCTGCTCGACGACAAAGGGCTGGAGGAAGCAGCTGACGCCAATCTGAAGAACGCGCGAACCGTACGAGAAGCGGCGGAGGCGAGGCTTCAGAATGGTCTGGCAACGCTGCCCGATGTTCTGGAAGCCCGCAGTGCCGAGGCGCAGGCTGACTACAACCTGCAGGCTGCCGTAGGCGCAACCGAGATTGCGTACGGTGATTTGGCTACTGCTCTCGGAATCTCACCGACGACACACTTTCAAGTTGAAAGCATTCATGACCTTAAGCTGCCGGATGGTATCGCCGAAACGGTGGAGAGTTCGATTGACAAGGCTTTGCTGCAACGGCCGGACCTGATGGAGCAGGTGGCGCAACTGCGCGCCGCAGGGGCAGAGGTGAGTTCGGCGAAGCGGGCCTACGCTCCCAAGCTGAGCTTTAGCGGTAGCGCCGGAGATGTCCGAGCGTATGGTCAGCAGTACCCTACGCCGAACGTCGGAGTCTATTCGCCGACACTGCAACCCTGGGACGCTGAGCTGAAACTGAGCTGGACAGTGTTTGACGGCTTAGCGAGAGAGAAGCGCCTGGCACGAGCGGAGGCGGACCAGAAACAGGCCGAGGCGAGCTTAGACGCCATCCGCGATCAGATCGAGAACCAGGTGTGGGCGGCGTATTCGACGGCGCGCACTGCTCTTCGACAGCAGAAGGCGGCGGCAGCGCTGCTGGAATCGGCAACCGAGTCTTACAATGCGGCGCTTGAGTCGTACAACTATGGGGTCCGCAGCCAGATCGATGTAGTCTCTGCGCAACGCACGCTGGCAGACGCGCGCACTGCCGATGTAACGGCGCGCACTCAGTTGTTGACCGGACTGGCTGCGTTGGCATACCAGACCGGTGATCTTCTGTACGTGAAGAAACCTTGATATGACGACAAAATTCCGAGTATCGGTCAGGCCAGGTCCGAAGACCATCGCGAGGACGGTAGTGGGCTCCGCGTTGTTGCTCGCGACAACAGGGTGTACGCGCGCGCCCTCCTTTAACATCATTGGCTCTTATTTTCCTGCCTGGATTCTGTGCGGGGTAATTGGCATCGCGCTCGCCGCCGGCGTACGAGTGCTCTTCGTGCGCTGGAAACTGGAGCCGGAGATATCGCCGCTGATTGTTGTCTACCCGTGTCTGGCATTGTTTTTCACGTTCTTGATCTGGTTAGTGTTCTTCAGCTGAGGCGTGGAGAAGAGTTTATGTTGGAAAATGCTACTCCTGAACAGCGCAAGCGCGTCGGCAAGATACTGAGCATTTCGATCGTGGCCGCCGCACTGGTTACCGGCCTGGCGGCTGTCTACATAACGACCTGGTATCCGCGTACGGACGACGCGGAGGTATTTGCCAACTTCATCGGCATCGCTCCTCAGGTCGACGGGCCTCTGATTACTTTGCCCGTACAGGACAATGAGTTTGTCAAACAAGGTGGGCTGCTGTTCGAGATTGATCCCCGACCGTATGAGTACTCATTGCAGCGGGCCCGATCTGACCTGAGTACATTGGAAGGTCAGATTGTAGACGAGAGCCGCACCATTGCTTCGCAACAGAGCGCGGTGGGCGCAGCGCAAGCAAACACCGAGAGCACCAAGGCCGCAGTCGATCGCGCCGCATCGTCAGTGGACGAAGCTCAGGCAAATGTGGGTGCAGCCAAAGCCCAACTGGAACGCACCCAGGCGGAGCTGCTTTACACGCAAAACAACTTTCATCGCATTGAGCCGCTGCTGGCCAAGCAGTTCGTAACCGTTGACCAGGTCGACGAGGCCAGGACTGCGGTGACGGCGGGGGAGCAAGCTGTCGATCAAGCGAAATCGCAACTGGCATTGGCACAGGCGCAGGTATTGTCGGCTCGGGCACAATACGAGCAGGCGAAGGCGACGATGAGCCAGAGCCACGAGCAACTGGCGCAATCGCAGCATAGCGTATTGACGCTTGAGCCACTGACGGCACAGCGCGAAGGGAAGGCCGCGACGATTCGCACTGCGGAATACAACCTTAATAACTGCCGAATTTACGCGCCATTCGATGCCCGGGTGACGAATCTTACGATCTCGCAAGGCGCTTATGCCCACACCGGCCAACAAATGTTCACCCTGATCGATACACGCATATGGTGGGTAGTAGCGAATTTCCGCGAGACCCAACTCCGGCATATCAAGCCAGGAATGCATGCCGACGTGTATGTGTTGTCTCGTCCCAATGTTCGCTATGACGGCGTTGTTGATAGCGTCGGATACGGCGTTCAGCCGGATGCCACGCTGGTCGGAAGCTTCAGTCCGGGACTGCCAGATGTACAGCGTTCGCTGAACTGGGTACATCTGGCAACGCGTTATCCGGTGCGAGTGCGAATTCTTGCGCCTGAGACTGAGCCGTTCCGGCTGAGCGAGTCAGCCGTGGTTGTCATGCGACCGCAAGCCTCGGGAAAGGCGCAGTAGCCATGTCGGCCCAGGACCAGACGCTAACAGCGGGTTCGAGGTCGAGTCAGTTGGACGAGGCCGGGGTGTGGTTCTGGGCATTCCTCAAAAGTGAGCTTACCCCCTATCCAGGCCGTGCCTGGACGGTAGGCCGTATCGTCATCTCTGCAACCATCGTGATGGTTGTGGTGATGACCTTTCGAATTCCATTCGGGTTTCTAGGCGCCATCTACACGATGTTCCTCAGCCGTGAAAACCCAACCGTCACATTGCAGTCAGGCGTTCGAACCATCATTTCTTACGTGATTGGCACCATCTACACCGTTCTTGGCATCATGACTCTGATCGATGATCCGCTTACGCATTTTCTGTGGATCACGGTCTCGCTGCTATTGGCGTTCTACGTTATTCGGATCATTCCCGACTACGTCACGGCGGTGGGATTTGGATTTACTCTGGCCGCTGCGATTCCGCTTTGGGATGAGACCTTCCTGACGGTAAATCAACGCACGGAGAATACGCTGTGGGTGGGTTTTTCGGTCATTCTGGGCACGGCGGTGACCGTAGCGGTGGAATATGTCTTCCGGCGGGTGCATCCGGCTACCGACCTTAATCTTGGAGTTCAGGCGCGGCTGAAATCGGTTGAGTCGTTGTTGCGCCAAATTGCAGCGGGGCAGCACGAGTTTAAACCGCTGAAGGAAATTACGCTGTATTCCAGCGTGGGGACATCACGTCTGCGCAGGATGCTGCTGCGTTCCGGCTATCCTTCGAAATTCATTGCACAGATGACGGCTGCTGTGGCGTTGCTGGGTCGTCTTATGGATCTTGCGGCCAGCTTGCAGATTGTTCGCTCAAATCAGTTTTTCGTGCCAGAGGCAGGCGATCGGCATCGCTGTCTTGAACTGGCCGATCAGATAGCGGAACTAGAGCGCGATGTAACGGCGCGCAAACTGCCTAAGCCTTTGCAGATATCGGATACCCTCCCTCCCTCCGGCTTGCCGCTGTTGCCGGAGATGGAACGGACTGTGGTGCTCATGTCTCACACTTTCTCCGATTACAACAGCCTGCCGGGATTAGCCTTGCCTCCGGCCACCGAGGGCGAACACCAAAACCTGTTTGCCGCCGACGCATTCACCAATCCCGAGCATTTGAAGTTCGCCATCCGCGGCACCCTGGCAACCGTGCTGGCCTACAGCGTGTACACGGCGATCGCATGGCCAGGTCTCAGCACTTCGGTTGCAACTTGCATCATTACCGCGTTGTCCACAATCGGCTCGTCCCGGCAGAAACAGTTCCTTCGCCTCGGAGGAGCCATCATCGGGGGCTTTGTCTTCGGAATGGGAGCGCAGGTGTTCGTGCTTCCTTTCCTGGATTCCATCACCGGATTCACCGTTCTATTTGCAGTGGTGACGGGAATCTCGGCGTGGATCGCAACCGCGACTCCACGACTGTCCTACTTGGGCGTGCAGATGGCTCTGGCCTTCTATCTGATCAATCTCCAGGAGTTTGCTCCGCAATATTCTCTGGCTATCGCGCGCGACCGCGTTGTAGGCGTGCTGCTGGGCCTGGTTTGCATGTGGCTGGTGTTCGACCGGCTTTGGGTTAGAGACGCTTTGCAGGAGATGCAGGATGCGTTTGCGCGTAATCTGCGACTGTTGGCCGAACTCTTCGAGCTACGTAAAAATCCGGACCATGTCGAAGCCGTAAAACGGACAATTCAGCTGCGCGATCGAATCAATGAGGGATTCAATGCCGTCAAAGCACAGGCAGACGCCGTGGTCTTCGAGTTTGGGCCCTCGCGTGAACGGAAGCTGCTCATTCGTAACGATATGAGGCGTTGGCAGGCTACGCTCGGGAGCTTCCTGCAAGTGCAGATCACTTATTTGCAATACCTGTTCCAGTCGCGGCTACCTGATAAGGATTCCTCGATCACCGAAGCACAGGTTGCATTTGAGGAAGACCTGACGGCACTCATCCGGGCGATGTCGGAGGAAGTGTGTGGAGGTGTTCCCGTCGTCGCTCCTGACATCCAGACGGCTGCGACAAATTTGAAGGACGCGATACAGTCGCAGTACTCCACATCAGGACCTCCCATTCCCGCGCCGCTCGTCGACATGATCACGCTGACGCAGAATCTCGCATCGATCATTGCTCCTTTGGCGAACGACGTTCACGCCACGTTTTCTAATCCGCAGCTCAAGACAATGCATCATCCACAGCTGGGACTGACGGAAGCTTAGTCTGACCGCTGGGCGAAAGGCTGGGTTGTTATTTCGTCCAGATGCGGGTTAATCCGGCAACCCAGGCGATAGCACAAGCAAGGGCGACGGCGACGAGGATCCAGACTGGCCGCTCGATTTTTCCTTCCGGCTGAGGGCTCTTCTTGCGACGCCAGGGCTTCAGTATCCACGCGGTAAAACCGATAAACACCGGTCCGCCCAGTAAGACCAGCGCATCCTCAATGTTGGTGGGGAGATTTATGTGACGCGTGATGACGTCGATGATGCCTACCGCCAAGAAGCCGACGACAAAGACTTCGAGCCATTCCAGCTTGCTCTGAATCCGGGCCACTGCGTCAGCCCTGGACTCCATCTGTTGCGCCTGCACCGCGAGTTCATGTTGACGCAGAGACTCGGAAGCGCTGCGAGTCATTTCTTGTAACGCCGTTGACAACTGGTCAATGTTGATTGCGTTGTAAAAACGGCGGAGCAGAGCGTGGTCGGGCAGCGTTAGAGCATGCTTAATCTGTGCTGAACGTCGCGCTAGATCGTCAACACTGGATACGACGGATTTTAGGCCTTCCGTATCTAGCGTTTTACCAGGGGAGTGCTGAGAATCGGCAGAGGATGACTGCTCGCTCGAGATTCTCGCCCAGCGCGCAGTTAGTCGATCCATGTCGCGAGCGATGGACACAAGCGCGGCGAAGTCAGTGCGCATCTCCGATGCCTGCCGATCGGGTGCGCTTACGCCGGCCGCAAAACTCTGTTTCTGTGCGATGGCGATGCCTCGATCTCCCCACACACCTACGCATCCGGCGTGAACGACCAGATGACGCTCGACAAAGCCGGGTGGAAGCACACCGGGAGCCTCGGGATAAAGAACCTGCCAGAGAGTTTCGGCAATTTGCATCGCGAGATTCGGTGCGGCGATCGGCACGTCGGATCGCAGGCGGACACTGGCGAAGCGAAAATAGCTTTCGGGCGGCGCCGGGATTTCCAAGGGAGAGTTGAGATCATATCGCTGGGGAGCGATATCAACGCCTTCTCGGGATCCGGCAAAATCGAAGACAGCGACTTGGGGGCCAGTGACCAGGGAAACTGCGGAGTAGATCGATCCTTCCAGTTCCGTGCGAACAGCTTCCGCCACGCGATCGTCGCGCAAGTCGCTGCGCACTCCTGATGGACCAATGAGAGTGCCACGGTGCGGTGTGCCTACCGCATTACCAAATCGGCTTTGGCCTCCAACCCAGGGATCCGCAAGCAAACTTCCCAAGGTTACCGTGCCAAGAGACCCGCCTGAGCGGGACGGGACGCCCACGGCAACGATGTCTTGCTGGTGTGCGCGTAAGGCTTCAACCTCTTGCGTCTGCAAGCGCGACCAAACGGTATAGAGGTGGCGGCCGTTTGCTCTTTCGGGATCGATCGAAAAGTCGTAGTCCGTTTTATTTGAGACTGCATCTGGTCGGCCGCCAGAATATGCGATTGCGGTGAACTCGAATCCCGCTCCCAAGGTAGAGTTCTCCAGGTCAAGCCGGGCCCACTCCTTGAACAATAAACATTCAGGGTCGCGCAGATAAATGCCGTCGGTCGGTATGCGGAAGGTGTCAGCGAGCAGCAGGTGTTCGGCGTCCAGGTCTGACGCGCGGCGTTGCTCCTGATAACCGAAGTCGCGATTCTTAAAGAAGTCAGGCGAGGGCGCTTCGGATTCCGGTAAATAAACGGTCGATCGACGGGCGCGCCGAATGTCGCGCTGATAGGCTTCCGCCTCGCGGTCGAGGATGGCCAATTCGGGAGCAAACAGGGAGCTGCCTTCCAGCGCTGAATCGAAAATCGGATTAAGTTGTTGTTTAAGCAGGATCGACCTGACCTCCTCGAAGAATTCCGTGGCGCCACTGGTTTCGCTGAGATAATCGCGACCCCGTTTGACAGCAGCGTAGAGTACGGAGCGCAGCGCACGCTGGGGCGGGCAAGAAATGTGCCTCCGCGCTTCCAGCATCGAGGCGTAACTAGCAAGCAGCACCGCCCAGCGATGGTCCACGGGCACAGTCGAAAGGTCGGGGTTGAACCAGTCGAATTTTCGGCCAACATCGACTTCCGTCCAGCCGTCCGGATGTAAGCCGTACCGCTGCCAGTCGATAGCGGCATTCGGATCCTCGATAATCCAGCGTGCCAGATATATCGAGCAGAAGGCGTCGAAATCAGGTTCTTTATGAGTAACCAGCCAGACCAAGTCGTGCTCGCGGAAGCGCTGCCGTATCTGACCCGCCTTGTGCAAGACCGCCGCGGAAGCAGAAGGAAACTGAGCATCCCGTTGGAAATGGTGATCGATGATCGGGAGTGGCTCGTTAATTCCCCAGCAGGTGCCTCCGACATCCGTTGCGAGCTCGTTCGCGAATAAAGTGCCAGGCGTTTCGTCCCCGCTCTGCGGGCCGCGGGTGCGCGGATCGCCGACAAACGAAGTGCCGAAATCTACGTATCGATACCTGAAAGTCCGCGCCATAGTTAGCTTAGAAAAGCATAGGGATGGAAATGTATTTTAGCAATCAGACGTAGGCAAGGCAGGAACGTTACACGTGAAGGACAACTTGTGTTTTCTGGAGAATTGGTAAGATGGCGAAACGGTTAAATCTACAGTGCACAAGCTCCTCTCGATCTGCAAGCTTAGTTACCACTTGGCGGCTGTGCGCCAGCTTCGCGAAAGTCCACGCTCGGCAATCCTGTGCCATTTTGCGATAATACTTTATCGGCGTACATGCACCGTCACGGGCCCGTAGCTCAATTGGATAGAGCATCAGCCTTCTAAGCTGAGGGTTGCTGGTTCGATCCCAGCCGGGCCTACCACTTTTCGCATTGCCGCATCATAAGTGTCAGCAATGTACCTGCGCATCATCATTACTTTGGCGGGCCTGCTTTACTGCCTTCCGTGCATGGCCGCGCCAGTCCAGGTAACCATCAAGGATTCACGCGGAACTCCACTAAAGAGCGCGCTGGTTATTCTTCAGGATCTCAACCGTCAGGAGCGGGAGTTGACGCGTGTCCTTACCGACAATGAAGGAAGAGCCGCGTTGCCCGAGCTAAATCCGGGGCTATACCGTGTCATCAGCACTTACCCATACAGCCACTGGCAGACTGCGGTGCGTGAATTTTTGGTGAACGACAAGCCCGTAGTGATCGACCTCACGATGCCTGGGATGCAGGGCTACGACGACCTCCCAGTTTCGATCGGACAACTTACTGTCCATGTGTTGCGGCCGAATCGTGTACCGGTGGCGGGAGCTCGAGTATTAGTACGCGACGCCGATGCCGACCCAAATTCGGAGCACTGGGGGACGACGAACGCCCAAGGGACGGTGACGTTGGACCTGACGTTGCAACCCGCGGTGATTGTGGTAGTGGATCGGGATCAGCTCTACGAGTTTCCGACCGCCGGCCTCGAAACCGAACGAACCCTGGAGCTTAAGTAAGGGCTCACTTCGGAGGAGTCAAGGTCACTTGGGGCGCGCGGCATTCACGTATTCCCGCCCCACACTGGCGGTATTGCAGGTCCTTGGTCAGGCAAACCTCCAGCGCAACGAATTCTGAGCCACTGCACGAAACGCGAAAGGCGGATGCAGGTGCCCCATTCGCCGCAGCGAATTTCTGTTCAATTTGCGATGGAGTGGCGTTTACCGGTTGTGTCGGCGACCGATAGTCGGATGGAATCGTCAGATGCGAGAAGGCTTTGTTGATGTCGCCAAAATAGGTTTGGGAGTCGAGACCGCTGCAGGTGCCGTGGGTCGACCACTCATGCTGAATCAAGCCAGAATCGGGCATGATCGGCAGCATCTGACGCACGATATTCTGCGAGACGGGCTGCGCTGAACTGCAATGCTGTGGATACGAGCCATCCTGGTTTTCCGGCCAGAGGCCATGGACCACGAAGCCGAAGTGATGCGTCGGATCACACTCGCTGGAGGAAGCATTGCTTGAGTGGCTCGCGCAGAATTCCGGCGCCCAGGACAGGGTTAGCAGATAGTAATCAAAGCTGCCCGGAGTGTTGTCCGCGGGCTTGCGATGCGTCTTTGCGGCTGACACGCAATTGAGCAGGAGAACGGCGCCGATCGCGAAAACAGCAAACGCTTTGCGGCTGGCGCCTACTGAAGTTTCAACCTTGATCATGGTCTTTCGCTCAAGTGGAGTTACGCACTTCCCTGCGCCAGACTGTTAGCGTTGAACGATTGGATCGCCGTGGCTTCGTCCGGCTCAATCTCCAGCACCAGGTGCAGCTTGGTCATGTGCAGGAGGTCATGAACCCTCTGGCTGACCTGTACGAGCTTAAGCTGTCCACCCCGGCTGCGCACGGTCGTGTATGACTTCACGATCTCTCCCAAGCCGGAGCTATCAATGTAGCCCACTTCATGCAGGTTGAAGAGAATCTTCCTGTTCCCCTGCTCCAGAACTTCGCGCACATGCTGACGAAGCTGTGCGCTTCCTTCGCCCAGAGTGATTCGTCCGCTGACATCGAGGATTGCGACGTCGGCGACCTGCCGCTTGGCAGTTTGCATTCGAATTGGAACGTGCTCCTGCATATTGATGCCGAGCCGGCTCAAGACGCCATTGGCGACATTCGCCACCTCCTGCGACTCGCTCCGGACGACAATCAGGCTGTGACCCTCCTGCAAAACTCCGCGGAAGAATTCAACGTCCTCGCGACATTTTTCGTCTGGCGTCGGTTGAACAGTGCTGTCATCCGTGGCCGTTCTGCCAAACGCGGACCCGGCTCCGGCGCCAGCGAGACCCAGCAGGGCAGCCGCACCAAAACCCAACGCTACCACCTGGCCGATTCCAGGAACGGCGAGAAGTACGGCCGCACCGACGCCGGCCGTCATGCCGGTAGCAACGCCCATGAATCCGCCTACGGTTGCGCCCAGCTCTTTGCCGACAGACGCACCTTCGGTTTCAGCCCGGGTGAGATAGACAATTTCTTGTGGCGGAACGTAACGTTCCAGAAGTGCTTTGTAAGCTACTTCGGCTTCGTCCCGCGTGGCAAAGACACCAATCGCAGTGTGCAAGGGTTCCCTCCTGTAATTCACAGCTATTTACAAGGCACGTAGAAACAAAAGGGAGCTATCGGACTTCTGTCGCTTCTGCAACAAGAGGCACGAATTGTACAACAGATTTGCAACTTCAAAGTTATTTCCAGTAGGGAGATTTGCCTCAACCATGCAATTCCGCTGTAGGGATGGCTTGAAAGTGACGATGCTGCTTGCACGAAAGATGAGGGCGTGATGAAGAGCTGCGCCTAATGCAGATGAACGAGCTGATCGAGAAGGAAGAGTACGGCGACTCCGATGAAGACGACCACTGCCATCTTGACGCCGGGCTCGCGGTTAACCTCCGGTATTAGATCTGAGGCAGCGACGTAGATCGTGACGCCAGCCGCGACCGGAAGGCCGTAACTCACAGCATGTTGGCCGATCGCCATGGTCAGCACTCCGGCGACAGTGGCGATACCGAGCAGGACCGATGCAAACCACGAGCGGCCCTTGCTCAGGCCGCTGGCCAGCATAACCGACGTGACGGTGAAGCCCTCCGGGATCTTATGCAGGAAAACGGCGAAGAAGATAACCCAACCTAACCATGGCGAGACGAGAAATCCGGCAGTGATCGCAATCCCGTCGAAAAATGTATGGATGATCAATCCGAACAGCACCGACACTCGACGATGGGAGTGCATATATTCGTCCGAGTGTGTTTCTTCGCCGTAGTGAAAATGCGGTGTTATGGTGTGCTCGAAAAAGTGTACGAGGAGGTAGCCGCCGAGCACCAACAGAGCGCCTTTCCGGCCGGCGAGCTCCAGACTTTCTGGAACCATCTCGACCATAGCGGTAGCCAGCATGAAGCCAGCTCCCAGCGCGACAAAATAACGGAGGTAATTGCGCTGCCAGTTTTTCTGGACAATGACTGCACCGCCGAAAATGTTTGCGGCGGCGGCCGTGAGGCCAAGCAGAATGCTGGTCAGGATGGGGTGCATGCGGAATACAGTTGTCAGTGGCCGGTTGTCAGTTATCAGTCGAGGAACCCGGCTTCAAGCAATCTAACAGAATGCCCCAAACTGACAACTGGCAGCCGATAACTGCGATTTATCCACTATGGCGAATGTGCATCACGTCGCCGTCCTTCACGATGTAGTCCTTACCTTCCAGCCGCAGGGTGCCGCGAGAGCGCGCTTCCGCCTCAGAGCCGGCGTCGAGCAGTTGGTCCCAGTGGATGGTCTCGGCGCGAATGAAGTGATGCTCCAGGTCAGTGTGGATAGCCCCGGCCGCGTTTACGGCCTTGGAACCGCGTTCGATCGTCCAGGCGCGGCACTCGTCTTCACCCACGGTGAAGAAAGATATCAAACCTAGAAGTTCGTAGGTCTTGCGGATGAGGCGCACCAGGCCGCTCTCCTCAAGCCCGTAACTGGATAGAAACTCAGCGGCATCTTCGTCGCTCATTTCTGCCAGTTCGGCTTCAACTTTGGCGCATACGGCGAGTGCGCCTGTATTGGGACGCGAACTGGCTTCGCCGATCCCGTATTTTGCGACTGCTTCCTCCTGATCCTTGCCGAGGGTCGTGCTTTCACTGATATTCAGCACGTAGAGCATGGGCTTCTCGCTTAGAAACATGAAGCCGCGAAAGCGCTTCTTGTCTTCGGGCGTCATCTCCATCTCGCGCAGGGGGCGTTCGGTTTCGAGGTGAGCCAAGGCGCGTTTCAATAATTCGAACTCGCGCTCGATCTCCAGCGACTTCATCTTCTTCAAATCTTTCTGCACCCGCTCCAGGCGTTTTTCCACCTGGCCGAGGTCGTTGACGATCAGGTCCAGATCGATGCTCTTGATGTCGCGTAGAGGATCGATGGGCCCGACGTGCGGAATCGTGTCGTTCTCAAAGGCGCGCACAACGTGAGCAAGAGCGTCCACGTTCCGCAGACTAGCGGCAAAGGCCGTCTCGTTCAGGGCTTCTTTGCTGAGGGCGGCCACATCTGCGTATTCCACGCTGGCATGAACCAGCTTCCTTGGATTGCATTGCGCCGCCAGGCGGTCCAGACGATCGTCGGGTACCTTGGTGACGCCAAGGTGCGCTTCGCGAGGGTTACCCGAGCGTTGCGTCACCTGCTGCTTGGTCAACATGACGAAGAGGGAAGTCTTGCCTACTTGAGGCAGGCCTATGATGCCGGTTTTCATGATTAGCTTTCAGCTCTCAGCCCTCGGCTCTCAGGCAGAGCCGAGGCGAAGGCTGCTCCTTTAGAAAGTTAAAGCGAAATGATGATGGAATCGCTGTATTCGATTGCCGGCGACAGTTCGATGTCCGGCTAATAGTCGACAGCCGGTAGCGGCCGGCACTTCTTATGATAAACGCCGCGCCGTGAGATAGATCAACGCTAGCCCCAGCAATAATACGGTGCCTTCCAGGCGCGTAGACCACACGTGGAGCCGATTGAACTCGACGCGGCGCGCATCGTCTTGCGGGACCTCGTCAATCATGACCATCTGTTGCCGTAGCACCTGCATCCTCGCCCCAACCCCAAACATGCTAACCAGGGTGAGGAGGATCATCAGATAAACCAGGATATGACGCAGCGCGAAAGGTTCAGCGGATCCGCTCACCACCGCAGAATTGATCATCGAAGTCACGGCGAATACGATGCCGCAAACGATCGCCATGCCATGCAACAGGCTCAGACTGCGGTTAACTACATTTCCCGCCAGCTGATGCGAAGGAAGAATCCCGGTTTTGAATACGGTTGGCGCCACAACAAATGCAAAGAAGATAATGCCGCCGATCCAAACGACCAGCGACAACAACATCAGAAAACGAAGAAAGGACATGATTGCCTCTATCAGACACATTCATTGTAAATGGCCGCTGCTGGGGGCCCGGTTTCTCCAAACACCGGAATCGTGGCCGCTCTGGATTCGCCGCACCGGAAAGGCATCTTAACCATCGCACTTCCCATCGGACTAGTAGCAGCCATTTCGACGATCCTGAAAAAAAGGGGTGGGAGACACAATGAAGCGGAGACTGATTCTTCTTACGAGTACGGTGTTGTTGTGCGGTTGTTGGGCCTTCGCGCAGGCAGGTGCGGGAGCTGGCGCGGGAGCCGCGGGTGCGCATGGTGGGACGATGGGCGGCCAGACCGGATCAATGAGCGGTCAGACCAGCACGCCGGGTGCTCAGACTTCGACGCCGGGTGCTCAGACTTCGACTCCGGGGGCGACTACCCAGAGTCCCGGTACTACAACCAACAGTCCTGGAGCTACAACCAATACGCCGGGTGCGACCTCGACCACGCCCGGAACAACCCAGCCCGGTACATCGCCTCAGGTGAATCCGAGTTCGCCGAGCACAACGCCGGACATGAGTCCAAATTCGCCTACAGCGGCGCCGAACACACCTACGACGTCCCCGGACACTACTACAACTCCTCCTGCAACCGGCGGTACCGCTGGCACCGGAGCAACGACTTCTCCTCAGGGCAGCTCGGCGACACCGCCGCAGCTGTAAAACCACCACAGCGACAGCAAAGCGAGGAGCCCTCCTATGGGGCTCCTTTTCTTTTAACCTTAATGGGCGGCCAGCGCGCGCAACGATGTGCTCTGCCGAGCCGCGATCTCGAATGCCTGGCTGAGATCATCTACCAGGTCGTCAATATCCTCGGCGCCGACGGAGACCCTTACCAAGTCAGCCGGGATGCTCTTCTGCTGCCGCAGATGAGCCGGAATACTCGCGTGCGACATGTAATTCGGCAGGCTAATTGTCGAGTTGACCCCTCCAAAGCTCACCGTAATGGCGAACAGTTTTGTAGCTTCGACCACCGTGCGGGAAAACTCCGGATCACCGGTCACGAAGCTCAACACTGCACCATCTCCGGAAGATTGTGCGCGGTGAATCGCAAGCTGACGCCCATCCGCGAGCCCGGGATAGTAAACGCGATCGACTGCCGGATGCGCATCAAGCAGCTCGGCGATCTTCCTGGCATTTGATTGCTGGCGATCCAGGCGCAGCGACAACGTCTTGGTACCGCGCAGTAAGAGGTAGCTATCGAACGGCGACAACCCAGCGCCTTCGCCGTTTTGGATTAGATAGAGCTCCTGGCCCAGATCTTCGTCGGCAACGACGACTGCGCCCGCCATTACATCACTGTGTCCACAAAGGAACTTAGTCGCAGAGTGCAGCGCGATATTAGCGCCGAGTTCCAGCGGGCGCTGAAGATAAGGCGACATGGTGCTGTTGTCGACGCAGACTTTCGCACCCGCGCGGTGAGCGATCTCCGAAATAGCAGCTATGTCGATGATTTGCAGCAAGGGGTTCGTCGGGCTTTCGAGGTAGACCAGTCGCGTGTCACTGGAGACGGCGGCAGCGACGGCATCCAGGTCGGTGAAGTCCACGTAGCGAACGTTGATTCCGCGCTTGACAAGAATTCGCGAGAATAGTCGGTACGTCCCGCCATACAAATCATCACAGGCAACAATCTCGTCACCGGGCGAGAGTAGCCGGGTTACGGCGGTGATTGCCGCTAACCCTGTGCTGAAGCAGAAACCACGTGTACCGCTCTCTAGTGCAGCAATCTGTTTTTCGACAACTGCTCGGGTTGGATTGCCGCTCCGTGAGTAGTCGTATTCTCCAAAGGCTGTGGCATCGTCCTGGCGGAAGGTTGCGGTTTGATAGATCGGCGTATTGGCAGGCGTGAAGCGATCGCCGGGAGCCGGATCAAAGGTTAGTAATCGAGTGGCGAATTTCACGCTGCGCCTCCTTGATCGGCCGCCAGTTGCCAGTGGCCGGTGGTCAGTTGACGTGCAGATGCACCGGTCTTTCGGCCAATGTCTACGACTCCCTGAGGGATGAAGGGACTAGACTGCACCTTAGCTTTTCTCTCCCGGCTCAGGTCAAACAGATCAGCCATCACGGCGGCTGTTGTGGGCCAGCGGCCCGCGCCGCGTCCTGTCCAGACCTGTTGCACGTTCGACTGATCGGTGTTGATCAACAGACAGTTTTCTTCGTTGCGAATTTGCGCGAATGGATGTGACGCTCCCACGAGGTCGGGCTTCACCTCGAGATGAACGCGGCCGTCGACCAGTTGCGCCGAACCGATCAGCCGGGCGCGGCCTCCGTCGCGTGCCGCTGCTTTCACCCATTCTGCATCGATGGCGTTGATTCCCGTGGAACTGATGTAATGTGCATGGATGTGGGGAAAGGCGCGGCGAGCAAGGAGCCGCAGCTTGCACACCGTGTCTGAGCCAGAAATATCTGCGCTGGGATCCTGCTCGGCGAAGCCGCGCGACTGCGCCTCTGAGATTGCCTGCTCCCAACAGCATCCGGCCGCAATCCGGTCGAGGATGTAATTGCAGGTTCCGTTCAACACGCCGGAAAGCGAAACGATGCGGCCGTCGTCCGCAAGGGCGCGTACAGCCTCCAGGGCCGGGAGGGCTCCGCCTACAGCCGCCGAGTACCGAAGATCGCGGTGTCTCTCGAGCTGGGCGTCACCGGCGAGAAGTATCTTATTGGCGGTAACGACGGGCTTGCCGCCCGCCAGAGCTGCGTTTACCAAATCGCCAGCCGGGTCGCTGCCGCCAATTAACTCAACCACAACATCGACATCATCGATAACGTCCCAGCAATCTCGGGTAAGCAAGTTCGCTGGAGCGTGGTCGAGGTGCAGCTCGGGACGGCGGACGGCTATGCCCGTGACGTCGAACTGCTGAGGATGCTTCCATAGCTCCTGGAAGACGCCTAAACCAACGGTGCCGAGGCCAAGCAGTCCAACCTTCAACGGAACGGCAGGAGAATTTCTGGCTGACAGGACTGATCTGTGGCTACCCACGACGGTCGCATAATTTTCGCCCAAAGCTGCCACCTCGAAGGGCACGCTGGTCTTCCTGCCGAAGGCAATGGCTTTGCGCTGAACCACTCTTCCTGCGATGGAGAGGGCGTCGGCGAAGTCGATCTCGTCGAAGCGCTTGGCATCGGAGGTTATCGCAGGGTCGCTGTTGTAAATGCCGTCGACGTCCTTGATCAAGCGGCAGCGCGCATTGAGCTGCTTGGCCAGGAAGAGCGCCGAGAGATCCGAGCCGCCACGGCCAAATAGAGCGACGCGTCCCTGGCGATCTCGTGCCACAAAGCCGGGAATCACAGCCACGCGCCTCTGTTGCAGCACACTCTCGATCACGGTGATATCGGCGCTTACCGGCTCGGTATCGTTGGAGCCAGTGTCGCGCGATGAGCTGAATCTGGCCGGGATCGAGCACCTGCGCCGGAATGCCGAAGCGGTCGAGTTCAAGCGTCAGAAATGCGGTCGCAACTTCCTCACCGGTGGCGACGATCCGCGCTATCGCCTCGGGATTGGCATCGCGATAATCCTCAACGGTGCCGAGCAGACGATCGGTCTCGCCGGCGAAAGCCGAGACGACCGCGACGACGTCGATACTGCCGGCGAATCCAGCGATAGATCTCGTGAACCGCGTGAGGCAGTTCAGCACGCGATTGCAAGACCGAGCTTCCGAACTTCAATACGATTACTTTGCGAGACATGGCTCGGCCTCCTTGAGTTCGGTAACTTCAATCGCCGCAAGCGCAGTCTCGAGATCGGCGATGATGTCGGCAGGGTTCTCCAGCCCGACCGACAGCCGCACCAAACCGTCGGTGATGCCGGTGCGCTCGCGGACATCCCGCGGAACATCACCATGTGTCATGGAGACCGGATGAGTGATGAGTGTCTCAACGGCGCCAAGATTTTCCGCCAGTAAGCAAAGTTGGACTGTGTTCATCAGCTGGATGCCCGCGTCGGCACCACCCTTCAGCTCGAAGGCAAGCATTCCGCCGGGTAGGGATTGTTGAGTCTGTGCGAGGGCAAACTGCGGGAAGCCGGCGAGACCGGGGAAGTGAACGCGAGCGACTTTGGGATGACGCTCCAGCCATTCGGCGACCTTTTGCGCATTGGCGCAGTGCTGTTGGAGTCGCAAAGGAAGTGTCTTGAGTCCCCGCAGAGTCAGCCACGACTCCTGTGGAGACTGAATACATCCGAGCGTCTTGCGGACCAGCCGCAGTCGCTCGAGGATAGCCTCGTCACGCGTGGCGATCGATCCGCCCACCGTTGAGTTGTGGCCTTCGATGTATTTCGTCGTCGAAAGCAGGGTGATATCCGCGCCCAAATCGAGTGGCCGCTGCAGCACCGGAGTCAGAAATGTATTGTCGACCGCCAGCTTCACGCCGGCTGCACGTGAGACATTGGCAATCGCGGCGATGTCGGTCAGCTTCAGGGTGGGATTCGCCGGCGTCTCGATGAAGACGAGCCTGGTATTCGGACGGATTGCCTGCGCAACTGCGCTGGGGTCTGAAGTGTCGACAAAGCTGGCCTCGACGCGAAAATTTGTCAGGATCTGCTGAAACAGCCGAACCGTTCCGCCGTAGACGACATCGGAGACGACGACGTGATCGCCTGACTTCAAAATGGCGAGGAGCAGAGCTGAAATTGCAGCCATGCCCGTAGCGAAGCAGACGGCCGGCGGAGTATCTTCCAGGGCGCCTAACGCGGCTTCCAGAGCCGAGACCGTAGGGTTTGCGGCGCGCGAGTAGGTGAAGCCCTTGTGCACGCCAACAGCTTGCTGATGGTATGTAGTGGATTGGTAAATGGGAGTGAGAACAGCGCCGGTCGCCGGATCAGGGGTGATCCCGCCGCGTACCGCAGTTGTCGAGAACAGCTCAGCCGAAAAAGCCATGGATCGCTCCAATCGAGAATTGCCCAGAAACAGCAAGACCGCCTCATTCCTAGGCGGCCGGTCACGATTGGAGTGTCTTCTGCTTGGGCTGTCAGACTCCGAATGCGAACCAGGCACCGCCTAGGGTGCACATGGCCATGGTCATTCGGTTGGTCGTTGACAACATGCTTGGAAGTTACCTGATCGCTCGTGGGCTGTCAAGCGCAGCAGAGCAACGGTCCTGTCTCAGTTTGAATCTTGGGGATGAGCAGATCCCGCCCCTTCCGCTTCGTGGCTATACTCAACGAATCTCAGGACTAGCGCGGGTTCAGTAGTTAATTAGAGACGTCTCACCACACACTCTTCTCGCAGGAAATCCGGCAGGCGCCACTCGTTCGATTGCGAGGACTGAAGGTTAGTCTGCCAAGCATTTATATCTGCGGGATCGAATGACACAGCTTTAAAAAGATTGGGCCACCGGAGCGAGACGGCGGCCGTTTCCTGACGTTATGCGGTGGTGACCGGAACGTCCAACATCAACATAAAGTTGGATGCCATTCTTGGCTAAAGGCTGGCCCGTGGAAATTGAAATTCCAGAGCTGCCGAAAAATGGTAAACCCAGTAAAAGCAACGCCCTTCCGCAATACGCAAAAGGGCGTGCCAAATCGATACCGCTATAGGGGGTAAGTCTCTGCTATCGAGTGAAGGCGGCGATAGCGGCAGCTTCGTCGTCCT
Organism: uncultured Acidobacteriaceae bacterium; assembly: GCA_963834135.1. Lineage (GTDB taxonomy): Bacteria > Acidobacteriota > Terriglobia > Terriglobales > Acidobacteriaceae > Bog-257. The sequence goes on from CAWIAN010000005.1 coordinate 1,039,767, forward strand.
TCACGTCAAATACCGTGTAGAGCTTGGTGATCTGAAGCAGGTCATGGACCTTCTTCGTCAGATTGAGCAGCTTCAGTTCGCCGCCCTGGTTGCGGACCGAGGTGAACGCGCTCACCAGTTCGCCAATGCCGGAGCTGTCGATATAGCTGACGTCACCCAGGTTCAGCAGGATTTTCTTCTGCCCTTTGCCCAGCAGGTCTTTGATGGTGTCGCGCAAAACTACGCTGCCCTCGCCGAGAGTGATTCGTCCACTCAAGTCGACGATGGTGATGCCATCTACCTGCCGCGTGCTCGCTTTCATGCTCACGTGGAAGCCTCCTGGCGGTCCAAGTCACTGCTCTGGAGCCGCTTGATCAAAATGATTTCAGTGCCGGGATGTAGTTTACGAAACCGAACCTCATCCATGAATGCCCGCATTAAGAATATGCCACGGCCCGACTCTTTTAAAAGATTCTCCGGTGCAAGTGGATCGGGAACCTCTTCAGGCACGAATCCGTGGCCTTCGTCGGTAATGGTGACAATCAATTCTTTTTCGTTGTGTTCCAGCGTTAGATTGACGCGCTTGGCGGCATCGTAATTGTTTCCGTGCAGAACCGCATTGATCATCGCCTCGCGGACGGCCATGGAAACGCCACTCCGAGTATCCTCGTCGATGCCAGCTTGCGCCGCAACCTTGTCCGCCATCTCCTCGGCCTTGTTCACGCTTTCCAGCGTGGACTCCATACGGTACGAAACGCGTTGTGGCGCCGTCATCAATGTTCTCGCTGGCTGTGATCGGCCCCGGAAGGTGCTGGCGGGAGCAAAATCATCAGGAATTCAGCAGTTTGCCTGTTCGCGACAGACTTGTCAACGCAAGCTTGTTCAGCGGCAAGAGGATTGCCGTCGTCGAAACCGTATCAGTGCGTTCTCGCATGACGGGCGGCCGTTCCAGCAGCGTTCCGCTACACTGAATAACAGGGAATGAATCTAGTCAGCTTACCTATGTGTGGTGATGAATTGCGGCGGTTGCGGGACGCTCGGCGAATGCATTAGAATTATAACGAACGTTCGTCAAAAATACGCCGCCTCGTAACCTATCACCCTAGGACCTATGCCAGCATCCACGACAAATCGAGAACTCGACCGCGCCGTCCCTCAGGACTCGCGTTTTGACCGGCGTTTGAGCGAGATTCTTGATTACGCGACCGAGGTTTTCGCCGAGAAGGGCTACGAAGGCGCGTCGATGCGGGACTTGTCCCGCTTGAGCGGTATTTCCCTGGCGGGTCTTTATTACTACTTCGAGTCGAAGGAGAAGCTGCTGTATTTCATCCAGCAGCATACCTTCAACACCATCATGGAGCGCTTGCGCCAGCGCCTGGCGACCAGCAACGATCCTGAAACCCGCATCCGTCTGTTCGTGCATAATCACGTCGATTACTCCGTGGCCAAACAGAAGGCTATGAAGGTTCTCTCCCACGAAGACGACGTATTGAAGAACGGGTGCGGAGCCGAGCTGGCAACGATTAAGCGTGAGTATTACCGCATCTGCGTTGAGCTGGTGGACGAGCTCGCGCGGGTAGAAGATTTGAAGTCGGTTGGGCCCAATGCCGTCGCCGTCGGCGGTACGAATACGCGTACCGCGGTAATGGGTCTGTTTGGCATGATGAACTGGTTGTATACCTGGTACAAGCCACGAATTGATCCCGATGCAGAGGTTCTTGCACGCGAGATCAGCGACATATTTCTAAGCGGCATTCGTTCAGGCAAAGCGCCGGCGACCAAGTCTGCCGGCGTTTCTAGCAGCCAGAGCGACGAGAAAAAGCCGGGCAAGCGAAAGCGCTGACGCTCGCCGAGGTTCTTCGTGCTCCGCAAGCATAATCGCAGGGAAGGGTTTTCCGGAAAATGAGCCGCACTTCTTCAATCGCAGCCGAAAAAAGAGAGCTGATTCGTTATCGTAACGATGCTGGTGTGGCAGTCATCGAGCTCAGTGATCCGCCGGCGAATACCTACAGTTACGACATGAACCGGCAACTGGACGACGCTATCCTCCAAGCCCGGATGGACAACGATGTTTACGTGATCGTCTTGACGGGAGCGGGCGAGAAATTCTTTTCGGCTGGCGCCAATATCCAGATGCTCACCGAGGTAGATCCGACCTTCAAATATTACTTTTGTTTGCACGCGAATGAGACTTTGCTTCGGCTGGAGCAGACGCCCAAGCTGGTGATCGCCGCGCTGAATGGCCACTGTGTAGGAGGCGGTTTGGAGATCGCCATGGCGGCAGATCTCCGTATTGCGCGCAAGGACGGCGGAAAGGTCGGTCTCCCGGAAGTGAACCTTGGCGTCCTGCCTGGAACCGGCGGAACCCAGCGTCTGTCGAGGCTTTTGGGGAAATCCAAGGCCATCGAACTGATGGTGCTGGGAAAGACATTTTCGTTTGACGAAGCGAAAGAGATGGGACTGGTAAATGATGTTTTTGAAAGTGCAAACTTCATGGATCGAGTGATGGAGTATGCCCGCCAGTTCTGTCCACCGAATAAAGCAGCGATGGCCGTCGGACGCATTAAGCGTGCCGTGCAGACCGGATGGGAAATACCCATCGAAGCCGGATTGGCACTGGAGCGCGAAAATCAGCAACTGCTGTTCGAGAGCGATGACGCAAAAGAAGGATTGGCGGCGTATATCGAAAAGCGTCCGGCAAAGTTTACCGCGAAATAATGGGGAAGCGAACCTAGGTTGGCGTCCACGCCGGTTTGCGTCGGACAGCGGGTTTAAGCACCCCTCGAGTCGGAATTGGCCACTTTAGAAAGCATGACGATTGGCGCCAACACGACGTTCGCCCGCATCGGTGTCGATTTCCGTCCACCGGCGGCGCGCGTGACCCTTAACAATCCGCCCTTGAACGTCATCGACGTACCGATGATGGAGGAGCTGCGAGCAGCGTTGGAACAAATCGAGGCGCTGCCGGAAGTCAGTGTGATTGTTTTGGCAGGATCAGAGCGTGCATTTTCAAGCGGAGTTGATATTGCGGCCCATACGCCCGGCAAAGTTCGCGGCATGCTGGCCGATTTTCACGGCGTGATTCGCTCGATCGTCAGCAGCAGTAAGTTGACGGTCGCCAGTGTTCGCCGGCACTGCCTGGGTGGAGGTGCGGAGCTCGCGTTAGTCTGCGACATTGTGTACGCGTCTCCCGATTCGATTTGGGGATTTCCGGAGATCAAGCTGGCTTGCTATGCGCCCGTAGCCAGCGTGGCGCTATCTGCCATCGTGGGACAAAAACTTGCGGCCGAGTTACTGCTGACCGATCGAACCTTGACCGGTGAAGAGGCACTTGCAGCAGGATTGGTGAATGGACTGGCGGAGAATCCTGAGACGCTGGTTGTGGAATGTGTGCAGCGTGTCTCGCAGTTGAGTCCGGCGGCCTTGCGAATTGCGAAAAAGGCATTTTACGCGTGGGATTCGATGCACTTCGACAAAGGTTTGATACGGGCTGAACAGATCTACAACGAAGAGTTGATGAAGACTGCCGATGCGCAGGAAGGCGTCGCGGCGTTCCTCGAGCGGCGTCGGCCGAAGTGGGTGGGAAAGTAATGGATTATGAGATCGCGCCGGAAGAACTGAAGGTGCTGCTCGATACCGGCTCCGACGTTGTGGTACTCGACGTTCGTGAGTCATGGGAGATTGAGACCGCTGCTCTCGCTGGAAGTGTCAATATTCCCATGGGAAATATTCCGGCGAGGTTCAGCGAGCAACTGGATCCCTCAAAACATATCATCGTGATCTGTCATCACGGTGTGCGTTCGATGAATGTTACCGCCTGGCTCCGGCAGCAAGGCTTGGAACGGGTGCAATCATTACGTGGCGGCATTGACAGTTGGGCAAGGCAGATCGATCCACGAGTGCCTCTGTATTGAAGGGGTATTAACCATTAGCTTTTAGCAAACTTCGGGTTGCCGGCTAAAAGTTAACGGTTAGATGTTAAGAGCGGTTTTCCTATGAAAAAAGAACTGATTGAACTGCGTGTGAATGGACGTCCGTACGAGTTGGCGGTCGAGCCGAGCAAGTTGCTGCTCGACGTATTGCGCGAGGACCTTGACCTAACCGGATCTAAGCGCGGCTGCGACGAGTCCTCCTGCGGCGCCTGCACGGTGCAGATTGACGGTGTTCCCATGCTGTCGTGCACGATGCTGGCGGCCAGCTGTGAAGGTCAGCAGATCACCACGGTCGAAGGACTCGCAGACCATGGCGGTCTGGCTGCGCTGCAAAAAGCTTATGGAGACTTCGGCGGGGCTCAGTGCGGCTTTTGCACTCCAGGCTTCATGATGACGGTAAAGGCCCTGTTGGCGTCGAACCCCGATCCCACCGAGGACGAGATACGAGAGGCGCTCAGCAGCAATCTGTGCCGCTGCACCGGATATCTGCAAATGTTCCAGGCTATCCGCGCCGCACTTGCAGCCGAGCAAAAGGGAATTAAGCACGAGTTGGTGGAGGCGAAATAGTCTCGATGAGTGAGTTCTCAGTAATCGGAAAACCGATCGCGATGATCGATGCGGCGGGAAAGACCACGGGCGCGGGAAAGTACGCCGATGATTTCAAACTGCCCGGCATGCTGGTCGGGAAAATCCTGCATTCACCCTATCCGCACGCACGCATTGTTCGCATTGACACGACGCGGGCGAAGGCTCTGGAAGGGGTGGTTGCCGTCGTGACCGGTGAAGATGCGCCGAACACCTACGGCATTCTTCCTGTGGGACATGATGAAACGGCACTGGCTGTAGGCAAAGTGCGCTATGTTGGCGATCACGTGGCTTGCGTGGCCGCTACCAGCGAACAGATTGCCGAGCGTGCTCTTGAACTTATTGAGGTTGAGTACGAACCGTTGCCTGCTTACTTCGATCCCGAACAGTCGATGAAAGCGCAGAGCGATTTCATCCACGAAAATCGCCCCAACAACATCGAAAAGGACTACCACCACGTCTTCGGTGATCCAGAGAAAGGTTTTGCCGAGGCGGACTACGTGGCCGAAGGTCGCTACATTGCGAACGAGGTTACGCACGCTGCGATGGAGCCGCACAGCACGCTAGCGAACTTTGAACTTGACCCGCACACCGGCAAGTTGGGGCGTCTGACAATGTGGTCCTCGACCCAGGTGCCCTACTACCTTCAGCACAAGCTTTCGCTGGTACTGGAATTGCCGATGTCGCAGATCAGGGTGATCAAGCCGCTCGTCGGCGGTGGTTTTGGCGGCAAGAGCGAAATTATTCCCCTGGAGATCATCGCGGCAGTGACAGCGCGAGCGGCCAAGGCCCCGGTCAAAATCACGTACACACGTGAAGAGGTATTCTGGGCGCACCGTGGGCGTCCACGTACGATTATCGACCTGAAGACGGGAGTGAAGAACGACGGAAGGGTGACAGCGGTCGCATGCAAGGTGATTCAGGACGGCGGCGCCTACTGCTCCTACGGTGTGGTAACCATCCTGTACTCCGGTGCACTGATAGGCGCGCTGTACGACATCCCTCATATCCGCTACGACGGATATCGCGTGTTGACGAACAAACCGGCATGTGGCGCAATGCGTGGGCACGGAACGGTCAATGTGCGCTTTGCCTTTGAATCGCAGATGGACGAGATTTGCGCTAAGTTGAATTTGGATCCAGCTGCGGTGCGCCGGATCAATCTGCTGAAGCCGCCTACCATCACGGTGAATGGCCTTCGCGTGTTGAGTTATGGTCTTCCGGAGTGCATCGACAAGGTGATTGATAGCTCTGAGTGGGCCGCTCGTAAAGGTAAGCTGCCGAAGGGGCGCGGACTTGGCATGGCGTGTAGTCATTACGTGAGTGGAGCGGCAAACAGCATCATTCGTTCCGACATGCCTCACTCGACGGTAAACATCAAAATCGATCGTGATGGCGGAGTCGTGGTCTACACGGGAGCCTCCGATATAGGGCAAGGATCCGACACCATGACAGCTCAGGTTGTTGCCGAGGTGCTCGGCTGCGATCTGTCGCGTGTGAGAGTGATAGCGGCTGACACCGACCTGACTCCGATCGATCTGGGATCGTACTCCAGTCGCGTAACGTTTATGGCTGGTAACGCGGCGCTCCGGGCTGCGCAGGACGTGAAGAAGAACATCGTCAGCGCTGCAGCAAAGCGCATGGATTGTGCTTCAGAAGATGTGATCATGCGCAATGATCGCGTCTATAAGCGCGGCGCGGTTCCTGGCGATCACGATCCTCAAGCGGCTGCGATTCTGGAGAAGGTAGATGCTCCACGGGGTCGCGTCGACGGCCAGATCCTGCGCGGCTCGGTGCTGCAGAAGCGCAAGGAAGAAGCCCCCAAGGAGCACATGAGTTTCGAAGAGGCTGTGGTTTCCGCAATCGACTTCCACAGCGGCCTGACGGGAACCGGATCATACCAGCCTCCGGTGGAAGCCCGCGGTGGAAAGCACAAAGGCGGAGGAGTCGGGCCGTCGCCGGCATATTCCTATTCGGCGCAGGTGGCCGAAGTTAGCGTGGATGAAGAGACCGGGGAAGTGACGGTCCATAAGATTTGGGCAGCCCACGACTGTGGACGTGCGCTAAATCCGGTGGCCGTTGAAGGTCAGGTGATCGGCTCCGTCTGGATGGGCTTGGGACAGGCCCTGGAAGAAGAGATGATCTGGAAAGACGGTTTGCTGATGAATCCCGGAATGCTGGAATACCGCAGCCCATCTTCGGCGGAATCGCCCGAGATTGAGTGCTTTATCGTCGAAAGCATTGACCCTGAGGGACCATTTGGTGCGAAAGAAGCCGGCGAAGGATCGCTGGCGGCCACGATTCCGGCAATTTCCAACGCCATCTATGACGCTGTGGGAGTCCGACTGCGGGAGAGTCCGTTTACCCCGGAGCGCGTTCTATCGGCGTTACGGGCTAAGAAAGCTCTAAAGCGAATCGAAATGACCGAGCACGTCGATCCAACTGCCCCGGTGACCTTCCGCGAACATGGAGGGTCGCTTTGGTTCAAAGGCAAAGGTCCGGCACGGCACCCGCTGGACCCTTCGCGCCAGACGACAGTTCCGGTTGGAGGTGAGAAGTGAGTCTGCCTACCTTCCGATTGCTACGGCCCAAGACGCTTGAAGACGCCGTAGCCATGATGGCAAAGCACGATGGGGAGGTGAAAGTAGTTGCCGGCGGAACTGACCTGCTGCCATCTATGAAACAGAAGTTATTCACACCGGCAGTCGTGCTGGATCTCCGGGGCGTGACGGTATTGCACGGGATTAAAAGCTCTGCCGGTGGCGTCGAAATCGGCGCCATGACCACCCTCACCATGATCGAGCACTCTTCCCTGATTCGTCGTGACTATTCGGTCTTGCACCAGGCAGTGAAGACGGTGGCTTCTCCGGTTTTGCGCAATATGGGTACATTGGGCGGAAACGTGTGTCTCGATACGCGATGTCTTTGGTACAACCAGTCGTTGTCGTGGAGAAAGAGCTGCGGCTTTTGCCTGAAGAAAGACGGTAATTTATGCCACGTGGCACCGGGCGGAAAGTTTTGCTGGGCGGCCTTCTCGGGCGACACGGCACCGGCGCTGCTCTGCCTGGGCGCAGAGATCGAGATTGCCGGTCCAAATGGCTTGCGACGTACCCCATTGTCGGAGTTCTACGTAAATGACGGCATTGTGCGCTTGCATCTTGCGAAAAACGAAATCGTTACTCGTGTTCATTTGCCCCAGTCTTCGGCAGGATGGCGCGGCAACTATCAGAAGCTGAGGATTCGGGGAAGTATCGATTATCCTCTGGCTGGAGTTGCCGTGGCGCTCAAAATGAACTCCGGAAGAGTTGAGGATGCCCGGGTAGCTATCACCGGCGTTAATCCGGCACCGCATCTTCTTAAGGATGCCGATGCACATTTGATCGGTGTCACACCGACCGAAGAAGCCGCCGAACGGATCGGGGAACTGGCGGCTCGAACCGCGAAGCCGTTGACCACCTCCGTACTGACGCCGGAATACCGGCGCGAGATGGTGCGAGTGTACGCTAAGCGCGCGGTGATGCAGGCGGCGGCTAACTGAATGATGATCACGGACTGCCACGTACACATCCAGCCATTGGAGTTGTTCAAGCCGGAAGCTCTTGCGCTGATGAAGAAGTCGCGCAAGGATTTTGATCGGGTGGCGGAGTACTGCGCCTCGCCCAAGGCATTTCTGAAGCATTTGGACGACATCGGCATCGACCGCGCGGTGCTGATCAACTATGTTGCGCCGGAGGTGATTGGCTTCACCCCGGCGGTCAATGAGTTCATCGCGAATTACGTAAAGGAAGACCCCAAGCGGCTAATACCGTGCGGCAGCGTACATCCACGTCATACCTCGAATGTACTGGCTGACATGGAACAGATTGTTCGTTTGGGGATCAAGCTGATCAAAATCCATCCGCCGCACCAGCTGCTTTATCCCAACGATTACGTGAACGGTGTAAAGGAACTGGAGATTATCTATCGCGCGGCAGAGGCCAACGGCATTCCGATCATGGTGCACACCGGCACGTCGATTTTCCCCGGGGCCCGGAACAAGTATGGCGATCCTATGTATGTCGATGACATTGCTGTGGATTTTCCGAAGCTGAAAATCCTGCTGGCCCACGGTGGCCGGCCGCTGTGGATGAATACCGCCTTCTTCCTGGTGCGGCGACACAAGAATGTTTTTCTCGATATCAGCGGTATTCCTCCGAAGACTCTGCTGAAGTATTTCCCACGTTTGGAAGAAATTGCCCACAAGACACTATTCGGTACAGACTGGCCCGGACCGGGCGTTCCCGAGATCGCCAACAACCTGGCCGAATTCAGGGCCCTACCGCTCAGCGACGCTACGAAACAGCAGATTCTCAGCAAAACTGCTCTGGATATCTGGCCCGAAGACTAGCTGTCACCGTATAACCGCTATCTCTGCACTGCTTGAATTCCGAATAGGGGATCGCTGCGGCCCTTCGAGGAATCGCGTTCATCGCGCGTGCGCGACATCTCCGCTGGCCTCTTCGACTCCTGAAGCGGTTTTGATTGCCTTCCACAACTCATCGTATCCGGCTCGCGCCTTTGAGGAGTACGGGATGATCTGCTCAGGCGGAACTCCGAGGGCGTCGCTAAGCTTGTGCAGGGATGTGCGCAACTGATTGCCAGATATGCGATCGGCCTTGGTAGCAACGATCAGGAATTTGCGATCGACGTGACGCATCCAGTTGATCAACTGCTGATCGAGTTCCTGAGGAGGTATGGTGACGTCCACCAGGATTATGCAGACGGCCAGCGACTCACGCTTCTCGAGGTATGGGTTGATGAACTTGGACCACTGCTCCGTCACTTCTTTCGGTACACGCGCGAAGCCGTAACCGGGAAGATCAGCAAATACAAAATCCGGCTGCGGCTTTCCGGGCCGGCGTACTTGGAAGAAATTGATGGTCTGGGTACGGCCGGGCGTGTTGCTGGTCTTGGCAATTTTGCTGCTGACCAAGGAGTTGATCAGGCTCGATTTGCCGACATTGGATCGGCCAACGAAGGCAATTTCCGGCGCGCTGGCAGGAGGAAACTGCCGGGGATCGGCAGCCGAGGTAACAAAGCGCGTCAGAACCTTCATACCTCCAATATCGCCGGAGGGCAAAGAAAGTGCAAGTGACGCTGCAGGAGAGCTGCCGGTTCGGAATAAAGTTCTTTCGAACATAGATCCATAACCCGGAGGAAGTGGCCTTGAAGACTCCAACCCCAGGACAAACGAAAAGGCCCGCACCCTGGCGGACCTTTTCGACAAGAAAAGCTTACTGGTGTGCTGTAGGACTTGCCTCCGGTGCCGGCGGCATGGCTGGGATGGCGGGCGCCTCTTCGTCAGCCACCTCAGGCAGAGGACGTTCGAGGGCGAATGCCAGCACCTCATCCATTGTGTTCACGGGGTGCAGTGTCATTACGTTGCGCAGGTTCTCGGGAACGTCGGCAAGGTCTTTCTGGTTGTCACCTGGAATGATGACCTCGAGTATGCCGGCGCGATGTGCCGCCAGCAGCTTCTCTTTGAGGCCGCCGATGGGTAGCACCTTTCCGCGCAGCGTTATCTCGCCGGTCATAGCGATATCGCGACGGACCGGGATATGGCTTAACGCGCTCGCGATGGCTGTCGCCATCGTGATGCCGGCAGATGGGCCGTCCTTTGGGATCGCGCCCTCCGGTACATGCACGTGAATATCGACGTTGCGATAGAAGTCGCGCTGTAAGCCAAGCTTCCTCCAGCGCGAGCGCACATAGGTCATCGCGGCCTGCGCGGATTCCTGCATGACGTCGCCGAGCTTGCCGGTCAAGATTGGCTTGCCGCCCTTGCCTTCCACCACAGAAACTTCGGTGGTCAAGATTGAGCCGCCAACCTCGGTCCAGGCCAACCCTGTAACCAAGCCGACTTCGCTCCGCTCGTTTGCTTCGGTATCGCGGAACTTCAGTACGCCCAGATAGTCGTTGAGGTTTTCGGCGGTGACGGTGGCCGAGAGCTTGCTGCCTTCCTTGACCACCTTGCGCGCTACCTTACGGCAAATGTTACCGATCTCGCGCTCCAAGTTGCGAACACCAGCTTCGCGCGTGTAGTGGCGGATGACGCTGGTGAGAGCTTCGTCGGTGAAAGAGATGTTCTCTTCCGTCAGGCCGGTCTGCTGCCGTTGTTTGCGCACCAGGTACTGCTTGGCGATCTCGACCTTCTCCGGTTCGGTGTAACCGTGCAACCGGAGCACTTCCATGCGATCTTGCAAGGCGGCCGGGATGGTATGCAGCACGTTTGCCGTAGCAATGAAGAATACCTGCGAAAGATCGTATTCGACGTCGAGGTAGTGATCGACGAACATAAAGTTCTGTTCGGGATCGAGAACCTCCAGGAGCGCGGCTGAAGGATCGCCGCGGAAGTCCATCGACATCTTGTCGACTTCGTCGAGCATGAACACCGGATTCTTGGTGCCGGCCTTCTTCATCATCTGGATGATCTGACCGGGCAGGGCACCGATGTAGGTGCGGCGGTGTCCTCGAACCTCAGCTTCGTCGCGCACGCCGCCCAGCGACATGCGGACGAATTTGCGACCCGTTGCCTTGGCGATGCTCATACCGAGAGAAGTCTTGCCGACTCCCGGAGGTCCGACGAAGCAAAGGATCGAGCCCTTTGGATTCTTTACCAACTGACGGACGGCGAGAAATTCGAGAATGCGCTCCTTGATCTTCTCCAGTCCGTAGTGATCTTCGTTCAACACCTTCTCGGCAACGTCGATGTTGCGAATTTCCTTCGACCGCTTCTTCCACGGAACCGCGAGCAGCCAGTCGAGATAGTTACGCGAGACGGTTGACTCGGCCGACATCGGCGGCATGGCTTCGAGCTTCTTCAGTTCCTGCAACGCCTTCTCGTGAACTTCGCGCGGCATTCCAGCGGCGTCAACCTTCTTCTTCAGGTCGTCGAACTCGCTCTTTTCGCCGCGGCCTAGTTCCTTCTGAATGGCCTTGATCTTCTCGTTGAGGTAGTACTCTTTCTGCGCGCGTTCCATCTGCCGCTTAACGCGCGACTGAATGGTGCGGTCCATGTTGAGCTTCTCGATCTCAACGTCGAGTACATCGCCGATTCGATTCAGGCGCTCGGCCGGATCGAAGATTTCCAGCAGCTCCTGCTTCTCTTCAATCGAGAGCTGGAGGTTGGCGGCGATAGTATCGGTAAGCTTCGCCGGATCATCGTTGCGGACGGCGGCGATCATGGTCTCGTAGTTGAGCGATTGGCAGAGCTTTACGTACTGCTCAAACAGACCGGTGACGCGCTGCATGGCGGTTTCGACCTGAGGCGTCGCTTCCGCCATGTATTTGGCGGTGCGAACGGTCGCCTCAAAGTAGCCATCGGTGTCGACGACTTGCAGGATCTTGCCGCGTTCCAAGCCTTCCACGAGGACCTTGATGTTGCCATCAGGGAGCTTCAAGCTCTGGACAATATTGACGATGGTGCCAACCTGATAAATCTCGTTAGGCTTCGGTTCATCGATACTGGCATCGTGCTGCGTCGCGAGAAAAATCTTCTTATCGCCTGCCAGCGCCTCTTCCAATGCACGTACGCTTGACTCCCGGCCAACCACGAAGGGCGTCATCATATACGGGAAGATCACGACATCCCGGATGGGCATCATGGGGAGCTTTTTGGTTTCGAATTTCTCGCGCTGGGTCACTGAATAACCGCCTTATCGTTCAGAGCGAAAACCGCTCTTGGAAAGAAAAATGAATGTGATAAGCGCCGAAGTGCGCGCCGGCTGCCCCCTGGCCGCAGCCACATTTCCTAAAGAATATCATGCAGGACAAGCCCTAAGAAGGAAACAAAGTGCTGTGGCGTGAGTAACTTCGCGCCGAGTCCGGACATTGGGAGGTTTTGGGGAGCAAGTCTCAATTGGCGCTATGTCTCTTTGATGCCTTGGGTTGGAAATGGATTCGAGACCGAGGTCTGAAGCCAATTTGCGGTTCCGCAACTCACACAGAATCGTATTGATCACTAGATGGGCAACGGAAGTCCGGTTTCACGATGCAGCCTCGACGAGCCCCTTAACAAGCAAATCGGCGCGACCGAGGGGCCGCGCCGAAGAATTGTGTCCACAAAGAACTGTGCTAGCCAGCCTTCTCCATCAGAGGAAGGTTGACATTACGCTTTTCCACCATCTCGCGAGTGACTTCGAACTCCTTTACCCGCTTCTGTCCGGGAAGAGCATACATAATGTCGAGCATCAACTCTTCGAGGATCATACGCAATCCGCGGGCGCCCACCTTGCGCGACATGGCCTCAAGCGAGATGGCTCGCAGAGCGTCATCGGCGAAGCGCAACTTCACGTTCTCGAAGTCGAATAACCGTTGATATTGCTTCACGATGGCGTTCTTGGGCTTAGTAAGAATTTCGACCAGCGCGTCTTCGTCCAGGTCGTTCAACACGCCAACCACGGGTAGCCGGCCAACAAATTCTGGAATAAGGCCAAATTTGATCAAGTCCTGAGGTTCCACTCGCGCCAGCAATTCCGTGTCGCGCTTGTTGCTTTCAGTGAATGCAGCTTCTTTATCCGCATCGGTTCGGAAGCCCATGGACCGCTTGCCGAGACGCCGACCGATGATCCGCTCCAGTCCGACGAAAGCCCCACCACAGATAAAGAGAATGTTCGTGGTATCGACCGGAGTGAATTCCTGGTGAGGATGCTTGCGTCCGCCTTGCGGAGGAACGTTGGCGACCGTGCCTTCCAGAATTTTCAATAGCGCCTGCTGCACTCCTTCGCCCGATACGTCTCGGGTAATGGAGGGGTTCTCGTCCTTGCGGCCGATCTTGTCGACTTCGTCGATATAGATAATGCCAGTCTGTGCTCGGGCTACGTCCCCGTCGGCAGCCTGTAGCAGTTTAAGAATGATGTTCTCGACGTCCTCGCCGACATAACCAGCTTCCGTGAGGGTGGTCGCGTCGACAATCGCGAATGGCACATCGAGCATCTTGGCCAGGGTCTGAGCAAGTAGCGTTTTGCCTGTACCTGTAGGGCCGATCAGCATGATGTTCGACTTTGCCAATTCGACTTCGGTACCGCGCTGGCGGTTCATATAGACGCGCTTGTAGTGGTTGTAAACCGCTACAGCCAGCTTCTTCTTGGTCTGCTGCTGTCCGATGACGTACTCGTCAAGGAAGGCTTTCACCTCGGCAGGCTTGGGAAGCTGATTGGGGGTTGCACCCGGCTGCGCTTCGGTGCGGTCGTCTTCCAAGATTGAGTTGCAAACCGCGACGCACTCATCGCAGATGTAAGCGCGAGGATAATCGGTTGGAGAGGAGATCAGTTTCGCAACAGCGTCCTGTGACTTGTGGCAAAACGAGCAGCGAAGTACTTCTTCGGAACCGGTTCTGGTTCTCACGGATAAAACTCCTTCACAGAGCACGCCAGCAAGCTGGAAATCTTCCGACCCGCTTTTCCCGTCCGTTCTATCCGGGAGGAGTCGTGCTACCCCTAAAAAGGCGACCGCTATCGGCCATCGGTTACCTTCTTGTGAACCCTTTGGAACGGGTGCACTGTGAGACCTATTGAACCACAACTCTGGGTTTCACAACGCACCGTTAGTGCAATATTGTCTACAACTTTGGCCGCAACCACGGAAAAATCTTCCGAGTGCGGCCCTCTGACAATGTCGGAATCCTACTTATGTTTAAAAATAATGTCGTCGACGATTCCATACTCTTTTGCCTGGTAGGCGTTCATGATGAAATCGCGTTCGACGTCCCGCTCGACTTTTTCCAGCGGCTGTCCGCTGTGTTTCGACAGCAACTGATTGGTAATCTCTCTCATGCGCAGAATCTCGCGGGCATGAATATCGATGTCCGTCGCCTGGCCTGAAAGCCCCGACATGAGCGGCTGGTGGATCAGGATGCGCGAGGTTGGCAGGGCAAAGCGCTTCTTCGGCGCACCACCTGACAGCAAGGTTGCCGCCATGCTGGCCGCCTGGCCAATGCAAATCGTGGTCACGTCCGGCCGGATGAACTGCATGGTGTCGTAAATCGCCATGCCTGCGGTTATGGAACCACCCGGCGAGTTGATATACAAGGAGATGTCTTTCTCCGGATCTTCCGCCTCAAGGAACAGCATCTGAGCGATGATCAGGTTTGCGACATTGTCATCGATAGGAGTGCCAAGAAAGATAATGTTGTCCCGCAACAGCCGGGAATAAATGTCGTAGGCCCGCTCGCCCCTGCTGGTCTGCTCAATCACCATGGGCACAAGCATTGTTCGTCGCTCCTTCGGGTAACCGCCCACACTCCTTCCCGTGGGGGAAGCTGGGAAGTGGAATGCAGCCCGCCCTATGCGGATCTGCGGTAAAGAGAATCTAAGGTCTTCTCGTTGCGGATACGATGCCGAATTCTATCCAGCCCACCATTCTCCGTCAAACGAGCGCGCACCTGCTCCAACGTCTGTTTTGACTGGCTCGCCAGAGCTTCCAACTCGTGATCGAGCTCTTCATCCGGAACTTCAACTTTCTCCTGATCGGCGATCTGATCCAGGATTAGCGCTGCTCGAACTTCGCGCGCCGCCGCCTCATACTGTCCGGCGCGGAGTCGCTCGAAATCCATGCTCTTCATGTCTTCCGTGCGCATGCCTTGTGCGGCAAGGGCGCGCAGGCCGCGCTCCAGGCGGAGATCGATCTGCTCATTCACCATAGCCTCGGGAACAGGGAACTCGTTGCGCTTGAGCAACTCTTCCACCAGCTTGTCCTTGCCCTGGTGCTCGGCCTCATGCTCCTTCTCGGCCTTCATGTTGTCGCGGATACGATTGCGCAAATCATCGACGGTGTTGAAGTCGGTGCTGAGTTCCTTTGCGAACTCGTCGTTCAACTCAGGAACTGTGCGCGTCTTAATACCCTTGATCGTGACCTCATAGGTCAGCGTCTTGCCTGCAAGGCGCTTGTCGGAGAAGTCGTCGCCATACTTCACCTCGAACGTGCGCTGCTCGCCCGGTTTCGCCCCGCGCAGGTTCTCGGAAAACTCCGGAATGGTGTTCTCTCCGCCGATCTCGACCATAATCTCGTCGACCTCGACCGGTTTGGAGTCGGCATCGGTCTCTTTGGGTGTCCCTTTGAAGCCCGCCACCGCGAAATCGCCATCCTGTAGCGGGCGCTCTTCTTCAACGGCAGTGTAGGTGGCCTGTTGGTCGCGCAGGTTATTTAGTGATGTCTCAACCTGTTCGTCAGTGACCGCGGTGTCCAGCGTCTCGACATGAATGTCGTCATAAGGAGTGACTTTGAACTGCGGCAGAATCTCGAAAGCGGCCTTGAAGCGCAACGGTTCTCCTTCGTGAACATGCAAGTCCGTAACCCGGGGCTGCGACACCGGTGACAGATTTTGCTTCTTCGTCTCGTCCCGGAAATACTTGGGAACCAGAGCGTCGACAACATCGCTCTTGATTTCTTCAGCAAAGCGCTGGCGCACGATTGAAGCCGGGACTTTGCCTTTGCGGAAACCCGGGATGCGCGCCAGCTTCTGATAGCGGTTAACCAGGTTGTCGGTTTCAGCTTTTACGACATCCGCGGGAATCTCAATGCTGAGTTCGCGCTGGCACGGATTAGATTGTTCGGAGGAACGAGTTTCTGTCGGTGTAGTTTCGGTCGTCAATGAATTGCCTTCACAACATGAATGTGGGAGTATTCGCCGCGAACGCTCCTTGAGATTGAGTGCGCGATATGAACGCTCGGGAACCGAGGGCTCGCTGTTGATGCGAACTGGGATTCTGCTGCACTCGTCCCAAGCTTAAGTTTATGAGAGGGCAGGGCGGCGGTCAAACTGGCAACCCCTAACATAGGCCCGTGCGCTGGCCAAGGGGACAGCCCGGCTCGCTGCAAGCAGAAGCAGGAGTCAACGTCCTTTGAATACAGGCGACACTCTAATGGGTCACTTGCGGCGCAAACGAGTTGTGCTGGTTTTCGACTTTGCCCCGGTAGCCTTCATCAGCTTCTTTCTCGCTCGAACCACTCGCTCACCGCGGGACGGCCTGGTCTCGACGCTTTCCACTTCGAGGAGGGCTGCTGGCCGGTTGAACAGCTCAGCCAGGTAACTATCCTTGCAATCCAATGAGCAGAAGTGCACGGCAAAGAGTGCGACTGCACGTTCCCGGCGCCACACTGGATCGACCACCACTTCGCGTCGGGCAGCCTGTGTTCCGACATTCTCAGCTGCAAGGCCGGTTATCCAAGTCTCGCCGGCTTCCTGAATGTTTCCGCAGAAGTCACAAACAAACTGAAGCATAAAAACTAAGAAGGCTAAGCTGCCCGGGATGTTGTTTCGACGCCGACTTTAAATCAGAGCTGCCCCTGGAAGGATTGGTCGGGCCAAGATCCGCAGCTCTTCCCAGGAACCAAAGCGCACGTTCCGCTTATTCGCGTCTTTAACAGCTTTTCTTGAGTCCGGCTCGACCATGGCCTAACATAAGCCGCAGCGCGCCTTTACATCGCCTGCGGTTCCCGGAGGACAAATGGTCGGCCTGCTTACAAGACGACGTACCGAGTTGTTCCTCGTAGTCTTGGTGCTGGCGTCCGTGGTAGCTGTCCCGCGCCTCCGCGCCCAGGAATCAGAGCCACACCCAACGGCTCCCAATCCTGGCGAACCGGTGAACTTAGATGGGCAAGAAGTCGTGCGTATCTACGAAGGCATCGGCAGCTTCTCCGCGCACGACCGGGCGGCGAACATTGCCGTCCGGCTTCAAAAGCTGGTCAACGACCCGACAGTCGACGTCGAGCAGATCAGAATCGTGGACTCGCCTTACGGTTCGGCGATCGAGGTGGGCGACGACACTTTGCTGGTTATCACTGACAACGATGCTAAGCAACTGCAGGTTCCGCGTCCTATCCTCACCGGCTACTACCTGAAGAAGATTCGGCAGGGCATCAGTGCGGCCAGAATGGAGCACGGCAAGGAATTTCTAGTCTGGGCCGTAATTTATGCCGTAATCACGCTGGCCGTCTACTTGATGCTGTTGTGGGTGGTGGTCGTCGGTTTCCGCAGGCTGTTGGCGCTACTGCAACCCGCCGTCGCGCAGCTGAAAGGCATCACGATCCAGCAGACTCAACTGCTGGAGGGTCGACGACTCGCCGCCGTGGTGGGCGGACTGCTCCGCGGGTTACGTGTTGTCCTGATCTTTGCCCTTACCTGGATCTTCCTCGGCACCGAGTTCAACTACTTCCCGTGGACCCGCGAGCATGGTAAACGCCTGCTCGACTACATCACTACTCCCGTGATGTTTGTCGTGCATGCATTCGTGAATTATTTGCCCAATTTCTTCTACATCATCGTCATCGTCACCGTGATGGTGTACGTGATGAAGTTCGTCCGCCTGTTAGCTCGGGAAGTGGAACTCGGCAATATTCACATCTCCGGTTTCTATCCCGAGTGGGTGCCGCCCACATACAAGATCGTGCGTCTGCTGCTGGTCGCCTTCACAGCGGTGATGATCTACCCCTACATCCCAGGGAACGGTTCGCCGGCCTTCAAGGGCATCGGATTATTCATTGGTGTGCTCTTCTCGTTGGGTTCGACTTCCGCGGTGGCGAATGCGATTGCCGGCGTCATCATCATCTATGCTCGCGGATTCCGGGTGGGAGACTGGGTAAAGATCGCCGAAAACACAGGCGAGGTTAAAGCCATGACCATGCTGGCGACGCACCTGGTCACAATTCGGAATGAAGAGATCATGGTGCCGAACTCGGTGGTGCTGAGCGCTTACGTCACGAATTACAGCATGCTGGCGCGGACCACCGGCCTCATCCTCCACACTTCGGTGACGATTGGCTACGAAGTGCCATGGCGACAGGTTCATGACTTGCTGATCAAAGCGGCACTCAAGACGAAATATGTCCTGGAGGATCCCGCTCCGTTTGTCCTACAGAATGCTCTCCAAGATTCCTACGTGCAGTACGAGATCAATGCCTACACCAACGAGGCGAAGTTGATGATCTTTACCTACTCAGATCTGCACGGGAATATTCAGGATTGCTTCTTTGCCGCAGGAGTGGAGATCATGTCGCCGGTCTATTCCGCGTTGC
Organism: uncultured Acidobacteriaceae bacterium; assembly: GCA_963834135.1. GTDB lineage: Bacteria > Acidobacteriota > Terriglobia > Terriglobales > Acidobacteriaceae > Bog-257. Next base: position 1,058,315 of record CAWIAN010000005.1, read on the forward strand.
GCGATGGCAACCACCTTCAGATACCGACCGAATTCCTGCCCGCCAACTACCGCCCCCAAGGGTTCAGAATCGATAAGGACGATGATGCTGCGCGGGCAGCCTCAGCCAGCAAACCGTAAGACCCTGCGACGGTTTCTGCTCAGCAACCGATGAAACGAAGGGACTCGATCCACGTAGAGTAACGAACGTGGCCCGTCACCCGCGGAGGGTTAAGCCGGGGAGACAGGGCAACTCGCGGCTGGAAATGTAGTTCCCGTAGTTGGCCTTGCCAACTCTTTAAGGATGTTGACGTTACAGGATTTTTCAGAAAACTCTCACACATGGATGTGACTGCCATCACAGCAACATTGAAAAGATGTCTGGCATAAACGGGAGCATGACCAGTGTGGGAGCCCAATGCGCTTTCCTTAAGGCCTCTCCCGAGTTGCGGGGAGCGTTGCAACTACCTAGCGAGCGGCAGCACTTTTCGGCCGGCCAAGTGCTCTTTCGGGAAGATCAGAACGCCGTTGGTGTCTTCCTTCTGCTGAGAGGGAAGGTCCGTATGAGCGTGCAAAGCCTGCCCAAACTTGATCGGCAGCTCTCAGCCGGGTCGTTGATGGGGTTGCCGTCAAGCTTCACCGGACGTCCCTATAGCCTGACCGCACAGGCGATGACCGATGCCGAGGTGCTGCATATTCCCTGCGAACCGTTTCTTCAGTTAATGCGCGACCGGCCGGACCTGTGCCGCGAGGCGACCGAGATGCTTGGCCGCGAGGTAACTTTTATTCAAAGCGCGCTGGCGGAAAGGCGCAAGCAGGCCACGTCCAGAAAGCTTCTCGCTAACCAGCTTGCCACCGGATCGTAGCGGTTGGTAGCTACTCAACCTCAAAATCAGCCACCCGGATGGGTGTCACACCGCCTGCTGCATCCACGGCTCGCACCTGTAACTCGTAGGATCCGGGTGGTAGCTTGTCCACCGGGAGCTTAAGACCAAATGACACTACCGGTGTGCCCGCGCTGGGCGCCGGAAGCGGTCCTCCTGTATCCACCTTCTTCTGGCGCGACTTCATGTCCACCACTACCATCTGCACGCCGAATTTCGGCGGGTCAGGACTGGCGAGCCGGGGATCGTAAACCTCTGCATAGAAGACAGCCGGTTCGTTGTGCTTGAACCGGGCGTCGCCGGAGGGAACAATCTCCATGCCTTGCGCCACCAGCGGAGTTCGGTCTTCAATCAACGCGGCATCCAGGCTCGCCGATTCCTGGTTCAGGGGGCGCAGCTCCTTGCTGAGAGCTACAGCGCTCATGCTGAATTCCTGCGCGTCGTAACTGTCCACTACCAGTGGCATTTGCAGCTTGCCGAAACTGTCGGGCCCGGATGTGAACGCGACCTTCAGGTCATAGTGTCCCGCCCCAATCTCGAATTGATTTTGATATTGGTAGGGCTTTTTGTAGAACTCCTTCATTTCATCTTTGCCGTCGAAGTCGAAGTCCACGTTGTCGCTGAATCGCGCGGCGATCGAGCCATCGGGTTTGTATGCAATCCCGAGAACATTGATCTCGGCATGTTCCTTGCCTTTCTGCTTTTCAAACTTGACTGCACTGGAAGGGATCTCAATTGCAAGATTCACGCGAGCAGTGTTTGACGCGGTGTAGAAGTAGGGAGCCCTCATAGAAGCGGCGATGGTCCCCGCGCGGGAGCCGTTGGCCGTGGTCTCGAGCTGCTTTTCAATTGGCTTGCCGGCCAAAAGGTCTGTCGATCGCACGTTGCAATATCCGCTGCGTGATCGGACGATGGTTCCGCCGCGATCGATTTTCACCTTCAGCACGTGGCAGGTGCCCTCTTGTGATGGAGGAGGCGTATAGCCGAGCACGTAGTATTCGTTCTGCTCGTTCGCTATCTTCTGCAGTCCGCCCAGCAAGTCGTTTGTGTTTACGATGACAAAGCCGCCGGTGCCCTCGGCCAGTTCGTAGAGGACCTGTTGATTGTTGGAGACATCGGAAACGGTCGGGAGGAGGGCTCGCGACTGGCTGTAAGGCGCAACCGGTAACGGGTTCGAAGGCATGCCTGTCGCTCCTGCGCCGCCGGTCCGTGTGCCGCTGCCACCAGTGCGAGTGCCTCCGCCGGATCCGGTTGTGCCGGGATGGCTTCCTACAGTTCCGGTATGGCCGCCGCCGCCGGTACCTCCTCGCTGAACATATACCAGGTGAGCGGGCGCGCTGCTTTCGTCTGCTTCGACGTCAAAGTCGAGCGTCGCGGTCACCAGCTTGGCTGGACTGTCGGGAAAAATCTGTAGTGCGGGCGCGGCGCCCATAGGCGTAATCAGTCCGCGAACATCGATCGGATAAACTGCCACATTAGCCTTGTTGCAGGCATTGATCGCCGCGGTCAGTTCGGACTCGCGTTCCATTGTGTTCGGGTCAGTCGGATCCATCGGGAAGCCCGCAGAGAAAAGCACTAGCGTCTTGCGCCCGGGCACGGCGGCTATGCTCTTCGCCATGTTGCGCAGTGCCAGTAGCAATGTGCGCACGCCGAAGTCGGCTTCGGCATCCACCAGTTGCGGAATACCCATGGTCGGCGTAGGCACCGGACTCGCCTCAATGTCGGCACTGGATGGAGTTGGAGTTACCGCTGAGAACTTTATTTCGCGTACGACTTTCTTCAACCGGTCGGCGTTTGTAGTGAAGTTCTGTGCGACGCGCAGAGTGCCACCGAAGTCGACGATGGCGATATAGCGGTTCGCTCCGGTGTTCGCGTCGAGGAATTTCAGCGCCGCATCGCGGGCTTTGGCCTGATCGCTGAGGTTCATGGTCGAGTTATCGAACATCATGACCATGTAATGCTTACGATCGCTTGAGGCAGGATCGCTCTCGAAGGAGAAACTGTTGATTGGTTGTTCCTTGTTGTCTTCCCATACCCGAAAGTCGCTCTGTTTCAGGTCTTTGATATAAGCGCCCTTCTTGTCAGTCACCACGGTATCGACTAGGACCAGGCTGGTTTCCTTGGTGATGGTCGGCGTCGAGTTGCCCGTGACCTGCGGCGCAGCCTGTTGCGTTAATGCTGCGGAGGCAACCGCCAGTCCGAACAGAATCGCCGCCAGTGCTTTGTGGGCCTTCATCTCTTAACCTCACTACGGTATTTCGACTGCGCTGTTTTGTGCGGCCAGCTGTCCATCCTCGTCGCGCACCACTAGTCGGACAACATAGCTTCCCGGCTTCACGTCAAAGTTGCTCTTCAAAACCAGCCCTGACCCCAAGCGTTCCTCCAGGGTCTCGTCTTTCAAGTGTAGCTGCAAGACCTTCTGAGTTCCGGCGATGAAATTACCGTTGTCGTCGAATACGGCCGAGACCACGGTCACGTCGTTATTATTTCTTCCGTTGTCCTTGCGAAAGTGAACGTGCCGGACATCCAAACGCGCCACGACCGAGAGTTTGGCGTCCTGCTGATCGGTCTTGAAAAACTGAGTGTGTACTTCAAGGGGAATATCGCGAACCTCTTCCCGGGAGAAGACCGCGTCCTCAATATCTTGCTTCGCCTGCTCGCTGGCATCGGCCGGACCCTTAGGAGCGTAGTAGCCTTTGCGCGCTTGTATGGAGCCCTTAGCCGGCGTCTTCAGTACGATCTTTAACTTGTGAAACTTCCCGTCCAGCTTCAAGTTCTGGGGTGTGAATGCCAGCACATAGGAATATTCTGGCGGGGAAGCCAGCCGTCGAAATCCTTCTCGCAAGTCGTTATTGTTGTGAAAGAAAGTGCCTCCGGTCGCATCCGCGAAGTCGGCCAGAACCGCCGAATCCTGCTCGTGCTCAGACATGTCATATTGCTGAACGACGCCGGCAATGGTTGGGGAGGGAAGTCGCTCCACACTGACATCCGGGACCTCCGTATAAAGTCCGCGAATGTCCAGGGTGTTGATCACGACCTTAGCTTGCAGCGCGCGCTCCATCACTTCCAATTCCGAGCTTAGTTCGTCAGGATTGATAAAACCGGGCGACACAAAGACGATCGTTCGCTCTCCGGGCATCTCTGCCGTTCTGCGAACCACGTTCTTCAAGATCGAGAGCACCTGCCTCACCTGCATGTCGTGACGGTTGAGTTCTTCCAGCGCCGTCGTCTCCGCGAGCGCCTTCGCCTGGTTATACATCTGCGAATCGTCCTGGAAGGCACAGTCCAGCGCGTCCTGCGTGGCCATCATGATGGCGCGTTCATCTTTCTTGTTCTGAATCAAGTCCGCCATGTAATAGGAGATATCTGGGCACGGAGTGACGGCGGCCTGACCTATTGGGTGTGGGCTGATGCGATCCACGGTCGACGCCAACTTCGTCTGGTCATTCGAGAAATCAAGCTGTATCAGCCCAGACGTCGTGAAGATCGCGGCGCGTTCGGCAGGAGACATCTGGGCGAACTGAACCTTCACCGCATTGCGAGCCTGAGCCAGATCGCTGTCCTTGCTGTGCACATCGTCGAACAAGTACGAAGTGAAGCGGTCAGGAATCACGGCGGCTGTTGGACTTGTTGGGGCTGAAGCGCCTGGCTGGTTCGTTGCGATAGGTTTGGTGACGCTTTCCGCGGCGCGGCCCGCTCGCTCTTCGCCGAATTTCGTAATTACCTGCGGCTTGCCGTTATCTAGTAGCTCGAAGTTCTCCTGCTTCAGATTCCCGATAGGCTGGCCTTTGGAGTCGCGGACAACGACACGCACCTCCACGAGATTTACTTTCACCTTGAATGTGGCGGTCTCGTCGCGAGAGGTAATTTCCGGCGTATTTGGGCTAGCCGCCGCAGTTGCGGGGGAACTCGAAGGGGTGGCATTCGCCTGCGCCCAACCTCCGGACGCGCAGAACATCAGCAGCCAGCATGGCAAGAAGACGGTAGAAACGATACTGGAGGTTTGCTGCGACATGGCGAGAGCTTCGCCGGCTCTTCAGGCGGTGTTTATTACTGTACGCGCCGCGACTCCAGAACTCTAGTAAAAGCGTTTTCCAGCTTACTCCGCCTGTTCATCGGATCTCTATCACGCTTCCGCCGGCCGATTCCTGAAGCTCCTTCGTGCGTTCAATCACTCGGTTGGCAAACGCGAAGATCGATTTCGCGTGTGGCGACTGATCGCCTTCCAGAACAATCGGCTGGCCGCTATCGCCGCCCTTGCGGATGTCCGGATCGAGCTCGATCGAACCCAGAAAGGGCACGCTGAATTGGGCGGCCGTACGTTGGCCGCCGCCCTTGGAGAAGATATCGATCTCGTGCTGACAGTGAGGGCAGACGAAATAACTCATGTTCTCGACGATACCGAGAATGTCGACGTTCACCTGCTTGAACATCTCGATTGCCTTGCGCGCGTCCTGCAGCGAGACATCGCTCGGCGTCGTAACAATAACTGCACCGGTCAGCGGTACCGTCTGCGTTAGAGAAATTACTACATCGCCCGTGCCTGGAGGCAGGTCGACGATGAGGTAGTCCAGTTCTCCCCACTCCACCTGGCCGAGAAACTGCTTAACGATGGAATGTAGCATCGGCCCGCGCCATACCAGAGGTTTGTCGCCGGGACTTAGAAATCCCACCGAGATCACCTTCATGCCATAGCGCTCGGGCGGCAGAATGCGATTTTCGCCCACCACGCTCGGAGCTTGGCTGGATCCGAGCATCAACGGGACGTTCGGGCCATACACATCTGCGTCCAGCAAGCCGACCTTGTTACCCATACGCGCCAATGCGACCGCGAGATTGACGGCGAGTGTGGTCTTGCCGACGCCACCTTTGCCGGATCCGACGGCAATGATTTTGCTGACTCCAGGAAGTGGTTGTGGTTGGGGCGGGTTCGGTCCGGGCATGTGCGAATGAGAGCTCACGTAGGTATTCCTGATGGGAACAAGATGTAAGGCGTAAACCTCGATTATAGCTCCCGGGAATCAGCAGAGTTCGTAGTGCTACCGCCTCACGCGTCTTGCTGCGGAAAATTCTGATGTAATGCAGCAAAACTCGCATAATCGCCTTGAGGAGGCCTGGCGTCCGTTTACAATTCGTTACACGCGTAAGGGAGCTAATAGCCCTGCTGGTTCGTATGTAAAGACAGGAGGGCTTGCGCCCGTTGTTCTTGTGCCGACATCCAATCAAACAAACATGAGCCCCTCAACAACTTCTCTGGCCGTTCATACCGAGAACGTCTGCCGTCACTACCCTATGGGCGAAAGCGTGATTCGTGCTGTCGACGGCATCTCTCTCGACATCGCAGCTGGTGAATTCGTTGCACTGCTAGGCCAATCCGGATCGGGCAAATCGACGTTGCTGAACCTGCTCGCCGGCCTGGATCGACCGACGTCAGGGGCAGTCCTGGTGCAGGGTCGTGATCTTGCCAGGATGTCGTCGGAAGAGCTGGCGGATTATCGACGCAACGATGTTGGCATGGTATTTCAGGCCTTCCATCTGATACCCAACATGACCATCACTGAGAATGTCGAACTACCGATGCGCTTCGCCGAGGTAGATCGAGCCGAGCGCCTGCAGCGGGTGAGGGAATCGCTGGAGCGGGTGGGACTGGGCAAGCGCCTGGACCATCGACCGTCGCAGCTTTCCGGCGGTGAGCAGCAACGCGTCTCGATCGCGCGCGCTCTGGCAAACCGACCATCGTTACTGCTGGCGGATGAGCCCACTGGAAACTTGGACAGCCGCACCGGCGAGGACATCTTGAACTTGATACGTGAACTCAGCCAATCGCTCGGTATGACGGTTGTGATGGTCACGCATGAGCGTGCACTGGCAGAGCAGTTTGCGCAGCGGCTGATCTTTCTCGCTGACGGCAAGCTGGTTTCTTCCAGCCCGGCAAATCCCAGTTCGGGGCTCGCCGGGGCATCGCAGGAGGCACTGGCATGAAGGGCTACGACCTGTTTGAGCTCGCCGTGCGCAACCTCCGGCAATCCAAGCTACGCAACGGCCTTACTACGATCGGTATCTCAGTTGGTGTCGCCTCGCTTGTTGCCATGCTGTCGCTCGGTGTTGGACTGCAGCAGCTCGCGACCCGAAGGCTAGCCGGGTCCGGGATGTTCGACACTGTCTTCGTAATGTCGAAGCAGGATACCCGCGGCTTCGATCGCGATGAAGATAGAAAAGACCAGCACCCTGAGAAAGCGCCCGTGCTTGATGAGTCGGCGCGTCAGCAGATGTCGCGAATACAGTACGTGACTGAGGTTGAGCCTGAAGTTCGAGTGATGGGCCAGATTGTCTACGGCGGCCAAACGCACTTCGGATTTGTTACGGGTTTGCCGATGTCGGCGCGAGAGAACGAAGCGTTCGACACCCTGCAAGGCAAGTTCTTCTCGGGCTCGGATGCCGACGAAGTAATCCTGCTTAACGATTTCGCCAAGGAACTCGATCCGCTGAACCCGAAGTCATTGATTGGGCGGGAGGTCACGCTGCGGTACGGCGAGCATCAATCCCTTGCCGCCGACAACGAGAACTCCGGCCGGCCTCAAGTCGGAGGCGACCAGAACGACAATGCTGCGGCCGACTCCGGAAGCGATTACGGTTTCTCCGTGGTGCGCAAAGCGCAGGCGCTGAAAGTTGTTGGCATCGTCGACGAAGAACCTTACGGCGGCATGCGCACCGTCTCACGCGGGCGTATTTTCTTGCCAGTCGATCTCACTGAAAAACTCAACATGGCGGAGTTCAGTGACATGCGCAGTTCGCTGCGGGGGCACGGCAAAACCTACGCCACCTTGACGGTGCGCGTGAAGGATCCCGCGAAGGTCGCGCAAGTGCAGGACACCATCAAGCAGATGGGCTTCCGCACCTTCTCGGTTCTGGATGCCACCAAGAGTCTGCGCCGCTTCTTCACTGTGCTTGACCTGTTTCTCGGCATCTTCGGATCGCTCGCCCTTGCGGTAGCAACACTGGCAATCATCAACACACTGGTGATGGCAGTCTTGGAGCGTCGCCGCGAGATCGGCGTGATGAAAGCCATCGGCGCCAGTGATCGCGACGTGAAACGGCTATTCTTCGCCGAGGCGGGGGCGATGGGGTTTTTCGGTGGAATACTAGGCATTGCTCTTGGATTTGCCATTGGAAAAGCCATCAACCTTGGGACCGGAATTTATCTGCACAATCATCAACTCCCGGCCGAACCGGTCTGGATATTGCCGACTTGGCTCATCGGAGCGGCCATCGCGTTCTCGATCGTCGTCAGTCTGCTGGCCGGCCTATATCCGGCCAGTCGCGCCGCTCGACTCGATCCGGTGCAGACCCTCAAATACGAATGAATCGTCTCATTAGAATTCTTGCTGCCCTGTGCTTTGGGCTTCTTCTTATCCCGCAGGCCTACGCTCAGGGACGCGCCGAATGCTCGGTGATCAAGTCGGAGGTCCTGGCGCGGTCCGTGCGTTACTGCGCATATCTACCGGCTAGCTTTGACAAGGACAAAACCCGACATTACCCGGTCTTGTACTATCTGCATGGCTTGGGAGACAACGAGCAATCCCTGCTTAATTCCGGCGGATGGGATCTGATCTCGGAGCTGCGCAGCCAGGGAAGGATTGGTGACTTCGTAGTTCTGGCGCCAAGTGCGGGACACACGTTCTATATCAATTCCGAAAACGGCAAGATCCGATACGAAGACTTCTTCGTTAAGGAATTCATGCCGCAGATGGAAAAGAAGTATCGCGGCGAGGGCACGCGTGCCGCGCGCGGCATTACCGGAGTTTCCATGGGTGGCTATGGGGCATTGCGGCTGGCCTTCAGATATCCTGAAAATTTTGCTGTTGTGAGCGCGCAGATGCCGGCATTGATCACCGATCTCCCGGAGAACCTCAGTTCCGAGTCACCGGGAACTCCGGGTGGCTTGCTGGGGGATGTTTTTGGTTCGCCGTTTAACCGCGCATACTTCACCCGCAATAACGTTTTTTACTTCGCGCGCGCCGATGATGCAGCCGCCCTCAAGCGTATGAAGATCTACTTCAATGTCGGGAACAACGACGACTACGGTTTTCAGCAGGGGGCGCAGCAACTGGACCAGATACTGAAATCGCGCGGCATTCCGCACGAGTTTCATATTTATCCCGGCCGGCACGACGCGCAGTTTGTAATCCGTTACTTTCCTGAGGTCATGGAATTTCAATGGAGCGTCATCGGGGCGGGGAAGTAGTCGTCGGCACTTCGAACAGCCACAGAGAATGGTCCAGTACCTGTCGCGGTTGATAGGACCATAGCCAGCGATAGGCGTCGGGGTCATCCAGCACCTGCCCTGAGAGGCAGCTTGCGCCAACTGCAATCGTACTGGCGGCCTGCGCATTTGGTTCCAGTGGAGCCGCCTTAATTCCATAGAGCTTTGGGTCGACCGATCCGAAGTAAGCAAGGCGCAGAGTCTCAGAAGGATGTTGTTGCTCATATCTGCGCAGCCCCAGTAATCCCTGACCCCAATCAAGGTTGCTGTCGGTGAGCAATCGCCAGCTGTTTTCAGGCTTCACAAAAGCATTGAAGTACGCAAGATAATCTGGGGCATACCGCAGGCTGTCGGCGGCATTCAGACAGAGAGCAATGACAACCAGAGCCGCAGCCAGCCGAGATTTGCGCGCGTGCTCCCAAATTCCTCCGGCGATCAGCAATGCGAACGGATAGAGCGGCAGGATGTGTCGCTCACCGATAGTGAACTTCGATTGCAAGGCAAACACCAGAAAGACAAGCCCGAACAGCGATGTAATCAGCAGGTCGCGAGGAGATCGGCAGGTTTTTCGTACACCGATGATCAGGCTAAAGAAGCAGAGCAGCAGCAGGACGGTCGGCCACTTGAGCGCGATCGCAACCGGGTAATAAAACTTCGGCCCGCCCTTTGGATAAATCTTGCCCAGGAACCACGCTGCACGCCCGCGACGGTTGCTGAGCGCTACCTCGCGAAGTCCTTCCACGTACTCTCCAGCAGGTATGTACAGATTCAGATTCGTCTTAGTCTTTGTCGCCCAGGTCTTCGTTTCGCGATTCGGGAACGATGCGACGACCTCTCCGCTCCCGACGGTCAAGTGCGAAATGTGGAACAGATATCCTGCCCAGAACGTGAGCATTGCGATGCCGAGTGCCGCTAGCGCTGGCTTCCAATTCAGATTGCAAACCGAGTCATAGTTTCCATCCTGTCGCAGGACCAACATCAGAACCAACGCCAGCAGCATCTCGGGAGGCGTATAAAGCTTCGCCAGCAGCAACCCGCCGAGAACCAACCCCATCAACGCCGTTTGCGCGCGAGAAGGGTTCCTCCTCCAAAGCACAACCTGGCATGCAGTAAGGAAGACGAATAGCGCACCGATACCATCCGTCGTCGTCACCGAGAAGTTGGCAATCAGGGACGGCGTAAAGGCAAACAACGCCAGCGAGACATTTGCTGCGCCCTCGGAGAAGAGCCGTCGCGTCGAGAACCATAGCGTCAGGCCCAGAGCCAGGCCCAACAAAGAATTCATCGGGCGCGTGTGCCATGCCAGCCACTCCGGGCCTGGCTGCATCGCGGTCACCAAATATCCGCGCGGTAGCGGTTCCAGCGTTATCTGAACGTGGGACCATGCAAGTGGCAGCACCAGCCAGAATCGGCCAAGCGGCGGATGATCGGTCCACATCTCGAAGCGGCCGTGCTGCCAGGCTTCGAGGCCGGCAATGATGTGGCCGGGTTCATCGTAGGTGAGCGATTGCGTCTTGATGAACCAAAGTGACTGAAATGCGAAGACGGCAAGCAGGAGAGTGGGGATCCACCAACGGGTGCGCCTCTCTGCGCTGATGCCAGGGTTAGTCGGAGTTGTGGAAGAGCTGGAAGTACTTGCCGTCACGCCGCGCACCTACGGCACATCGATCGCCCCTTGTGTCTTCAACATCCGGTCGATAGCAATCGCCAATCCGAAGTAGAAGAACAGGGTCATGGCTACCGATTCTATCCCGAGGTTGTAGTGCACGATGGAGGTTAGTTGCAGCGCGACGAAACTTCCTAATATTCCGGCGACAACACCGGCTGCGAATCGGCTGTGTTCCCGCGAGAGAAAAACCAGCCGAAACAGAAATATCACGTAGGCAATCACAAACCAGAGCCACGCCGCCAACGTAAGCAGTCCGCGTTCCACGGCAATCTGGATCATGTCGTTGTGGAAGTGGCTCTCATCGTGAAAGTAGCTGAACGCCCGGATGTGCCATTCCATCCAGTGGTTCCGAATGGTTTCCATCCCCACGCCAAACCACGGATGCTGCCGCACCAGCCGAACGCCGTCTTCCCACATCATGGTGCGAAACTGAGTTCCGGGATCGTGGCCGTCAAAGGCCAGAGATCCTCTGGCGTGATAGATCCAAAGCGCTGCCACAGCCATGAACACTACCAATGCTGCGCCGGCCCAGATCCGCGTTCGCTTTCCCGCCAGCAACAGAACCGCGAGGAAGCCGCCAACCGCCAGTCCTCCCAAGGCCGCCCGTGTTTCCGTCAGGAACAGCGCTCCTGTCACGGCAACAAAAATCACAGCCAGCATCGCGCGCAATCGTCGCTGACGCTGCTCCACTCCCAAAAGCACTGCGAGAGTCATGCAGGCGATTTGCATCAGCATCACGGCGAAATCCACGTAATGGCCCAACGTTCCCTGCGCCTTCAGCGGACGGCCCCGACTCAGCGGCAGCGCGCGTGCACCCAATCCGCTCTTGATAAACTGCTCGCGCAAAATATATGTTCGCCGCCGGTGGAAGGGATACCCACGCACCAGGTCGATTCTCAGCAGACTGCCCGGCGCGCTCTGTTCCACTGTTTGCTGGAGCTGCTGTGGGGTATGCACCTGACGGCCATCAATCTCCTGGATGATGTCGTTCTGGTAGACATGCGCCTGATACAGAGGCGAGGTACCGGCTACGGAGTCCACGCGAACCCCTACTCCGTAAGCGTACTGCCAGGCCGTAAATCCAGCGGCCGCCAGACCGGAAAGGATAAATAGAAAGACCAGCGTACGAACCTGCTTGAGGTGATGTAGGTTTTGGGCCACCACGATGCCAACTAGCAAAAGACACACAACCTTCATGCGGTCCCAGCTGAGGTACGGATCGGGACTCAATGCGGTTGAAATTCCGCTGAAGGTGACATAAGCCAGCAACGGCGCCGAAAGCGGCTGAGCAAACGGCCGCCTGCGCGCGACCGCCAAAGTCAGGAGCCACAACAGGCAGGCAATTTGCCAGGAGTGCTGCGATCCCTTGATCGAGTGCGGCAGCAGGATGGCAAACAGACACAGAAAGAAGAAAATCGCGCCGTCTAAGAAGGTCTCTGCGAAAGAGGTTGGATGTCGTACTGGCATCGAAGCTTAAGCGTTACCAACCAGCCTACACTACTGGCAATGAGTCGAGAAATCCTGCTAGAGTTAAGACGAAGAGACATACTACGCCAGGGCTACCTCCCACTTTTGCTGGCGTCTCCAGCTGCGACGGCCGCTGGATTGGCGGTTTCACAACTCTTCGGTAGTCAGCAGTCTTAATTGTGTTCGATCGACGGTCCAAGCTACTCAGCACGATTACTCTACTCCACGATCTGGGGGTGACGTGTGTCGCCTTCCTGGTGGCGTACCTGCTGCGCAGCTACCTTGTCCAATTCCAATTTTTTAGCGAACGCTTTCCGCAAATTTATCCATTTAGCCACTACCTGCCGCTCATGGTGGCGTTCCTCATCACGTGGGCGGTGGTCGGGTACTTCTCGAGTTTTTACCGGGATCTTGAATTAACCAACCCAATCCAACTCATCCTGAAGATTGTCAGCCAGCTCGCGATCGTTCTGGTGTTCATGTATGCCGGGCTATATCTGTTGCGCCGTACCGACGTCAGCCGCACCTACGTCATGTTGGTCGGGGTAGTGGATTTCGTATTGCTGCTGCTGGGCCGCGCCGCTTCCTATTGGGGCGTGGCCATCATGCGCGAGCGACTCAGCCGCTACCACTACCTGCTGATCGTGGGTTGTGGGCCGCGAGCTCGCGAGATGGCCACCATGATCGAAGAGGGGCGGGGCATGGGGTTGCGTCTGGTCGGCTTTGTCGATCCTCGGTCGACGACCGATCCCGCTACGGATTTGGGTGGGTATGACGTTTTCTCACTGGAGGCAGTCGGTCGAATCCTGCAAACCCGCGTCGTTGACGAAGTCGTGTTTGCGGTGGATTTGCAGGAACTCGCGCGCCTGGAACCGGTGATGCAGCATTGCGCCGACCTCGGTATTCGCACCCGGTTGCAGCTGGAGTTTTTGCCTCCGGCCTACTCTAGGGTCTATTTGGAGAATTTCCGCGAGGTACAACTGCTAAGCCTGTCGAGCGCACCCGACAGTGAACTACGTCTCTTCTTCAAGCGAGTTTTCGACGTCGTCCTGTCTTTCGTGTCGCTCGTACTTCTGTCGCCGCTGCTGCTGACGATCGCGGCGATGATCAAGATCACTTCTCCGGGCCCGGTCTTCTTTCAACAGACCCGCTGCGGCTTAGGCGGAAGGCGCTTCATGCTGTATAAATTTCGGTCGATGATCAACAATGCCGAGCAGATGCGCGCCGAATTGCACCAACTCAACGAGCTAGATGGCCCAGTCTTCAAGATCAGTGACGATCCTCGCATCACCACCGTAGGCCGGTGGTTGCGACGCTTCAGCCTGGACGAATTGCCGCAGCTCTGGAATATTTTCTCCGGCGAAATGTCGTTCGTCGGCCCTCGCCCGGCGGTTCCGGAAGAGGTCGATCAGTACGAAGATTGGCAACGGCGGCGGTTGCGCATGCGTCCCGGACTCACCTGCATCTGGGTACTCGAAGGCCGCAGCCACGTTGACTTCAACCGTTGGATGCAGCTTGACCTCAAGTACATCGACACCTGGTCGCTGTGGCTGGATACTAAAATCTTCCTGCGCACCATTCCTATTGTTCTTTCCGGCCGCGGTGCATACTAGGGCCGATGGTCTCCGTCACAATCGTCACCTGGAATTCGGCGAAACACCTTGAGGAGTGCTTTGCTGCGCTCGCTCTCCAGGACTATGGCGAACTCGAGGTCATCATCGTCGACAACTTCTCGGAGGACGGAACCCGCGAAATCCTTCACCAAGTAGAAGGGAAGTGGCGTGTCATCTACAACGAAAAGAACGTTGGATTCGCCGCTGGACAAAATCAGGCGATTCGGGCCTCGCGCGGTGAATGGGTGCTGTGCCTCAATCCTGATGTTGTGCTCAGTCCATATTTCGTGACTCGCATGATTGCTGCCGGAGAAGGTCATCCCGATGCCGGTTCGCTCTGCGGCAAGTTGCTGCGCTGGCAGCCTTCAGAGCGTCAGAGGCGAAGACAGGCTGGGAAATCAACCGCTGAGATTGAGCCGCGCAAGACGAACGTCATCGACTCCACAGGAATTTACTTCACCCCGACCATGCGCCATCTCGATCGCGGCGCCGAAGAGGTGGACCACGGGCAATACGATCGCGAGCAGTATGTCTTCGGCGCCAGCGGCGCCGCCGCATTTTTCCGCAAAAGCTTTATCGACGATGTTTCCGTCGAAGGGGAATTCTTCGACGAAGAGTTTTTCGCCTTTCGTGAAGACGGTGACCTTGCCTGGCGCGCGCAAGTGCTCGGCTGGAAGTGTCTGTATACGCCAAGTGCCGTAGCTTGGCATGTTCGTCGCGTCACCCCCGAGCGCCGCAAGGATCTTCCGCTGGTGATCAATTGGCACTCGGCCAAAAATCGTTTTCTGATGCGTGGCAAGAATGCATCAGGATGGCTGTGCTGGCGGCTGGCCATTCCCGTCGCCTGGCGCGATCTGATGACGTTCGGGTACGCGACGGTTCGCGATCGCCGCTTGTGGTCGGCCGTAACATACTGGTGGAAGGCCCGCGACAGCATTCGTCGCAAGCGGGCCGTCATTCAAGCAAAGCGCCGTGTTTCCGACCGCGATTTGTTATGGTGGTTCAGCACGAGGCCGCGAGCGATTGATGTGGAAGAGCAGTACTCATCGTTGCAATAGAGGTCTTTCGACTCCGGCGCCAAAAATGCGCGCCATGCGCTCAGGATGACACCGGGCCGAATTTGCGATGACGCCGGTTGAAATTTACATTGACCCAATGTCGACACCAGATGCGTTTGCTAATTGCTAATTGCTAATTGCTAATTGCCACTCCCTTCCTTCATGAAAATTGCTATCGTCGGAACTCGGGGCATTCCTAATCGGTATGGCGGTTTTGAACGCTTTGCTGAGCAGATCAGTTCTCGCTTCGCCGATCAGGGCCATCAAGTGACCGTCTACTGTCGCCGCGCATTCACCAGCCCCGATGATCTTTACGACAAACGTGTGCGGCGTGTCATTGTTCCCAGTCTGCATCAGAAACATCTCGACACCTGGGTTAGTACGTTCTTTGCTGCTGTGCATGTAGCGTTCAGCGACAACGACATTGTCCTGCTCTGCAATGTCGCGAATAGTCCGTTTGCCTATATTCCACGTTTGTTTGGGAAGCCGGTCGTGCTCAATGTCGATGGTCTTGATCGTAAGCGCGAGAAGTGGAAGGGACTGGGCGCGCAAGTGCTGCACTTCTGTGAATGGATGTCATCGTTCAGTTCCAGCCAACTGGTCACGGATGCCAAAGCCATTCACGATTACTATCTGGCGAAATACAAGAGCGAGTCCATGGTCATTGGTTACGGTTCCGAGATGCCTGCTGGCGACTACAACCTAAACGGTCTCAGTCTCGAATCCGGCCGCTACGTTCTGTATGTGAGTCGGTTGGAGCCGGAGAACAATCCCGACCTGGTATTGCGTAGTTGGCGCAATATTCGCAGCGACTGGCCGTTGGTCATGGTCGGCGACAATCCTTACGACACCGGCTACATCGAACGATTGAAATCGCTGGGCGACGATCGTGTGCGCTTTACCGGGGCGATCTACGGCGAGGGTTACTGGGCTCTGCAAAAGCACGCCGGGATCTTCGTATTTGCCTGTGAAATTGGCGGCGTCCATCCCGCGCTGATCGAAGCGATGGCTGCCGGAAATCCTGTCCTCTACCTCGACACTCCGGAGAACGTGGAGACTGCGGGAAATGCTGCGCTTCGCTATGGCAAATCGGAACCGGAATTGACTGCACAACTCCAGGCTCTGCTCGACGACTCCAGCACGCGCCAGCAACTTGCGATTCGGGCCAAGGAGCGCGCCGATGCTCTTTATCGCTGGGACGCGATAGCCAACAAATACCAAAAAGTATTCACAACTCTGCTGGACAAATAATTCCTCTGCGAAAGCGGCAGATTACGCTGCTCGCCGCTCTCGCTGCATCAGGCGCGATATGGCGCGCTTGGCCAGCTTCTCGGCCTCTTCGCGTGATTGCGCTTTGCCGTTATCCACGACCTGCTCAATCGGACGCAGCCGGAAGATGTGGAAGTTCCATTCCTTTCGCAATTGGGTAAGTGGATCTACCGATTGCTCCAGGTCGTATGCGTAATCGCCTTTGTCATGAATTCGCATTATTGATTCTCGTGACGTTGGACGGGGCAAGGTGTATTTCGGTTTCTCAAAAAACGGAATCGAGTTAGAACACTGGGTCGAACATGCGCTCGCCACAGAATTACTGCTCGCAATTCAGCAGCTGCTTTCGATTCCTATTCAAAGCTTCCAACGCTCCACTGGCGTTGGTCATCTCACTGCCTGATCAAATTAACTGGAGGTGTCATGGCCCTGTTCTCAATGAAACTCGAAAACCTGCAGCAGCTCTATGTGAAGGAGCTGCGCGACCTGTATGACGCAGAAAACCAGATTACCGAAGCGTTGCCGAAGCTGATCGAAGCAGCAAGTAATCCCGAGCTGAAAAGTGCGTTGCAGGAGCACCTCGACGTAACCGGGACCCAAATCCAGCGCCTAGAACAGATATTTCAGACGCTGAGCGAGAAGCCCAGTGGAGAAACCTGCAAAGGAATGAAGGGCGTCATCAAGGAAGGCGACGAAATCGTGTCCTCTGGCGGCGATCCCAGCACCGTTGATGCCGGCATCATCAGCGCTGCGCAGCGCGTGGAACATTACGAAATGGCCGGTTATGGCACGGTGCGAACCTACGCCAAGCTGCTCGGCCAGGAAGAGCATTCCCGTCTTCTGCAGGAAACGCTGGACGAAGAAGAGGAAGCCGACGAGACGCTGACTGAAATTGCCAACACGGTCAATGTTGAGGCCAAGGCAGCCTAGTCTTTTCGTGTGCCCGCGACCATCAGTGATCGCGGGCACGCCTTTTCGCATAACCCGCGCAAAGACTCTTCATTCTTAAGGCCACTTCGTAATATCATCTAAAACACATAAATCCCACGAAGACCCGGATCCTTTGCTCAGGGGGAATCGGAACGAAGAGCCACTTTCATGCACATGGCATACATTTTCGGCCTACCGGCTGCGCTGTTGGTCCTTGCGGTGGCTGCGAATCGACTTTCCAAGCTCACGCGCGTCCCCGACATCATCGTATTGCTGCTGATCGGAATCACTCTCGGGCCGATCCTGCACTGGATTAACCCTCAGCACTTCGAAGGCGTGATCAGTATTCTGGGCACGCTGGCGCTCATCCTCATCCTCTTCGAGGGCGGCTTGGAACTGCGCCTTCGCCAGGCGATGCGCTACTTTCCCGCCGGACTGCTCCTGGTCGTGCTGAGCTTCGGCCTCAGCTTGGCGCTGATCGCCGTTATGGGGCATTGGCTCCTACACCTGGAATGGGTGGACTGTCTCCTGCTAGGCGCAGCTTTGGGATGTACAAGCGGCACCATCGTTATTCCGGCGCTGCAGCAGATCAATACGCCAGATCCGGTGAAGGTCACTCTGACCATCGAAGCTTCGTTGGGCGAAGTCATTGCTGTGCTCATGGTGGGAAGTCTGCTGAAGTCGAATGGCGAAGGCTCGTTGCTGGGAGGACTGGCCAGTGACTTCTCGCACCACATCATAGTCTCCCTTCTGGTTGGGTTTATTGTTGCCGCAGTTTGGTCGAAGCTTTGGCCGAAGCTTGCTGGAATGCCGAATGCCAACATTCTGAACCTCGGCGTTGTTCTGGGAGTGTACGCGCTGGGCGATTACTTCCACGGCAGCGGATTGCTCGCTGTGCTGGTGTTTGGCGTAACTCTGGCCAACCTGCCGCGCACGCCGCACATGACGCGCCAAGGCGCTAGGATGATGGCGTTTCACGCCGAGTTCAGCTTCCTGGTGCGCTCCTTCTTTTTCGTCTTGCTGGGCGTCGTCGCGCAATTCGTCAGTCGCCAATACATCGTGCCGATCCTGGGCATATTGGCGGCGCTGTTGTTGGCTCGCTACCTGGCCATGCAGGGGAGTCGCTGGGTGGTACGCGACGTCACCCGCGAACAGACTGAACTGCTTTTCTGGATGCTTCCTCGCGGCCTTGTCACCGCCGTTCTCGCCCTGGCAATCGTGGAATCACGCGGCGCAACTTTCAGCTTCCTGCCCGCGATGGCGTTCACGGTCGTGTTGGTGACCAATCTCTTTATCGTATGGGGCGCGTTCAGAGCCGGGTCGACACCTGCCGGAATGGCCGCGGCGGAAGCACAAGCGCTGGAAGGCGGCGCAGTTCCGGTCATCGCGGAGGCACAGGGAAAAGCGGCAGCGGCTGCAGCCGGCGCAGATGGACAATGATGAAGAATCTGTCTTTGTTTTCTGCGCCTCCGTGGTCCTGTATTGAAATCGCCTAACCCAAATCACTAGTCATAATGAACAACGGCTTCATCTCGAAGCTCTTGTAACGGGGACGCAGGCGGTCCGTGTTGTACTGGTCCTTAACGTTGACCACTTTTTTCGTCGACACTACGACGTCGATAGGCATGTTGTCGTAACGTCCGTTTCGCAACACCACCAACCGTCCGTGGACATTCGTCAGCAGCAGGTCGAGCGCCAAGTTGCCGTAAGCCATCGGCGCAATGGAATCGATCGCATCCGGATCGCCGCAGCGGACAAGATAACCCAGGCTCTGCGTCATGACATCGAGCGGCTTCCCCGAGTTATAACGCGCGGAAAGCTCCTTGATCTGTTCTGCCACGATGTTGCCGATCCCTCCCAACTTCTTGTGGCCGAAGGCGTCCTTCACTTCGCGTTCGAAGATCATGTCGCCGCCCTCAAACATTGCGCCCTCAGAAACCAGCACCACGGAATATTTGCTGGGATTCTTGTTGCGGTCGTAGATGAGGAGGTCAGTTAGCCGGTCGATATTGAACTTGTATTCGGGAATCACGCAACGATTCGCCGCACCAGCCATGGTCGGCAGCATGGCGGTGAAGCCCGCGTAGCGTCCGAACACTTCGAGCACCAGCAGTCGTTCGTGCGACCCTGCCGAAGTCCGCAGACGATTCGCCATCTCAATGGTGCGCGTCACGCAAGTGCTGAAGCCGATGCAGTAATCCGTGCCAGGCACATCGTTGTCCATGGTCTTCGGAATCGCGATGACCTTCACGCCTTCCTGGAAAAGGCGAACCGCGTAACTCAGCGTGTCGTCACCGCCAATCGGTATCAGGTAGTTGATGCCCAGCCACTGCAGATTCTTCAGCACTTCGGCGGTCAGGTCGTTGCGTTCGTCCCGGAAGCTTTCCCGCAGATGGAGCGGAACATCCTCCTTGCTCACACGGCTGGGATTCGTACGCGAGGTGTGGAGAAACGTGCCGCCGGTTCGCCCGGCGCGATTGACGCCTTCCTCGGTGAGATGCTGGTAGTTGTCCTTGTTGTCGTAGTCCTTCTCGCGGACCATATCAATCAGGCTGGCCCAGCCGCGCCGCAATCCAATGACTTCGTAGCCTTCTCGCAAAGCCCGAATTGTGACCGCGCGAATCGCCGGATTCAACCCAGGTACATCGCCGCCCCCCGTAAGAATGCCTATGACACCTCGTTTACCGCCGCCGCTTGCCATGATGAAGACCCTCGTTTTCCCTTCCGATAAATAACTGCAGAGACTAGTTTAGCCAATGCGAGCGAATTGAGCCGTGACTCGTGACTTTGACAAACGGTGGCGTCGTCAGCAGCCCGTAACTGCGGAGGTACTTTCGCCTTTCCTTCTACCCTGACAGACCATACAATGGCGGCAGGATTTTCGGGACCCAATCATGACTTTGCCTCTGGGCTTGTTGCTCGCGGTTGTCACATTCGCTGTTGGCTATGTCTTTGCTGCGCTCGCCTCGCGCATGCGCACGGCCGGACTGGCAGAGCAGAGGCGCGCTCTGGGCGAGCAACTCGCCGCTGCTCAAGCCAGTCTCGAACGTCAGGCAATCGAGATCCGGCAGCTTACCGAGGCTCGCGCGGCTCTGGATGGCGTTCTCGCAACGGAGAAAAAACATGCTGAAGAGAACCTGCGCCTGCTTGCCGATGCACGCGAGCAATTAAAGTCCGACTTTAAAGCTCTGGCCGCTTCCGCGCTGGACAGCAACAATGCCAACTTTCTTCAGCTGGCCAAGAGCGTCCTGAAAAACTCGCAGACCGAAGCTGCGGGCGAGCTGGCACAGAAGGAGCAGGCGGTCCGGAACCTGGTCGATCCGATCACGCAGTCGTTGGCGGGAATGAACCAGCAGATTCAGGAGCTGGAAAAATCTCGCAGCGTCGCTTATGGAACCTTGACAACGCAGGTGCAATCGCTTCTTGAAACCCAGAAGGCGCTGCAGGCCGAGACTGGCAACCTGGTGAAGGCGTTGCGCGAGCCGCAGGCACGTGGTCGCTGGGGAGAGTTGCAGCTGCGCACAGTGCTAGAGCTTTCCGGCATGATGCAGCACTGCGATTTCAAAGAGCAGCTTTCCTTCAACGACGATGACCGGCGTTACCGGCCCGACGTCATCGTCGATTTGCCGGGAGGGAAGCAGGTCGTGGTCGATGCCAAAGTTCCTCTATCGGCGTATCTGGCTGCGATGGAAGCGACCGACGACGCAACTCGCACAGCGAGGATGAAAGATCACGCTCGGCAAGTGCGGCAACACATCGATTCGCTAGCCAGCCGAAGCTATTGGTCGCATTTGCCGTGCACGCCGGAGTTCGTGGTAATGTTCCTGCCTGGCGAGGTTTTCTTCCGCGCGGCGATGGACGCGGATGCTGAGCTGATCGAGTACGGCGTCGGGCAGAAGGTGATCATCACGTCGCCGACGACCTTGATCGCGCTGCTGAAGGCCGTCGCTTACGGTTGGAACCAGAAGAACCTGGCCGAAAGTGCTCGCCACATCAGCGAATCGGGCAAGCTGCTGTACGAGCGCCTGTGTACGATGACGGACCATGTCGAATCGCTGGGGAAGAAACTCGGCGGTGCTGTTCAGTCCTACAACGAGATGATCAGCTCGATGGAGCGGCGAGTGCTGCCGGTCGCGCGCAAGTTTCCAGAACTTGATCGCGCCCTGGCTGCAGAGTCGTTGCCAGAACTGCCGCAGCTGGAGAAGACGCCTCGCGAATTGCAGGCGCAGGACTGGCAGGAGATCGAGAACGTCGCGCTGCCATTCGAAGAAGAGGAAGAGAAGGCGAGCCGCGCGAAGGCGTGAACGCGCGTCAAGATCGGCGCTAAGTTCGCGTCCTTCCTCTGGACGTCAACCGGGATCGAGGACATTTCCTCCCTGGCTAGGCCGAAGGGAAGAACCTAACACAATCGGCCACATCGCGTGCTAATGACGGCGAGGCGCTTTGTTGCCTGCTACCCCATGATGTGATACTGTCGGTCGGTTTTAGGTTCCTGTGCATCTCCAAGTGCACTTTTTCCAGGTTCGCGGACGTTTACCCTCACTGCCGGAGTGTAAGCCCATGCCAAGCCAGGCGCGACATGTCATCTCCCTATTTCGCACGCTCGTTTTAGCGGAAGTTACCGCGTTAGTGATGACGTCGGCTGCACTTCCCATGCCCGCACAGAACTCCGTTCCTCCAACAGCAACTCAGGCAGCAAGGATGCCGAGGTTCGCGTCGCGACTCGCACGTCCATCTGGCCGGCCGGCATCACCGCCAAATTCCGTGCCGGCGGGCCAAGAGCTTACCGGAGTCTCGCCGCAAGGCGGCCCTATCTACAGCAACGGCCCAGTCAACGGTACAGTCAATGCCTGGACAATTAGCTTCGGATACTACGTCAGCGACAGCTTCACAGTCGGTGTACCCACCAACATTACCGGTATGACTTTCGGGGCCTGGATTTTTCCGGGTGACGTGCTGCAGTTCGCCGAAATTTCCATCACTTCCCAACCAAACGCAGGCACTTCCTACTTCGATGAGACCGAGACTTTCACTCAGGGACCCTGCACTGTGAACCCGATCGGCTTCGACGTGTGCACGGAAACCAGCGCCAGTTTCAACAGTTCTATGTTGCAGCCTGGAACCTACTGGCTGAACTTGCAGAATGCCGTGGTCAATGCTGGCGATCCGGTGTACTGGGACCAGAACGGTGGAGTCGGATGCACCTCTCCCGGCTGCCCATCGCGGGCGTTCGAAAATTCCTCAGGCCCAATTCCTTCACAGCCGTTCACGATACTGGGGAATAACCCGCCTCCCGCCGCATGCTTTGTGTCACAAGGAAATCTTCAGATCATCCACAACCTCAACCAGCAGCAGGGGGGCATAAGCGGCCCAGCCGGCGTAACTATCGACAGAGCAGGGAACATCTACGGAACATCCTACAGTGGCGGCGGCAACAACGAGGGTTTTGCCTACAAGCTGGGCCGCTCTGCCGGATGGCTGCTTGATCCTCTGTTCAGCTTCTCAGGAGGTAACAACGGTGGATTGCCGAGCGGGGTGATTGTGGGCCCGAATGGAAGTCTTTACGGCGGCGCTCAAGGGGGCATCCAGAACTGCAATGTCGACGGCGATGAGTACTGTGGGCTTGTCTTTAACCTCAGGCCTAAGCCGACGGCCTGTCCCGCCTCCCAATGTAATTGGGCTGAAAACGTGCCCTATCGTTTCAGCAGTGACAGCGATGGTTCCGGAACGATCAATGTCTCCGCGTTCGACCAGCAAGGCAACCTGTATGGCACCACATCCTCCGGCGGGGCGAATGACGAAGGTACTGTTTTTGAGCTCACGCCATCCGGTGGAAGCTGGACGAAGACCACTCTCTACAGCTTCACCGGAGGTAACGACGGCTCCGCTCCAACCCAAGTGCTGTTCGGCAATGACGGCAACCTTGATGGAATTGCCGGAGGCGGGCTCTTCGGCGCTGGAGTTGTGTTCCAGTTGACGCCTTCAGGTGGCACGTGGACACAGAGCGTCGTCCACGCATTTGGGTCAGACGGCACGACCGGCCCTGGGTATCTTGTCCAGGATAATGCAGGCAATCTATACGGAATCGCGAGCGTTTCCTTACCCGCCCATGGTGTAATCTTCGTGCTTGAAAAGTCCGGTTCCGGCTGGAGCTACGTCCCGTTTATCGTGCAGCACAACGAGTTCGACTTCTTGAACAATCTTACGATTGATGCCTCAGGCTTCCTTTATGGGACGGGATATGACGGTTCGACTTTCAACGGCAGCGATCCCCACAAGCGTTATCCTGCCGATAATTCCCACGACAGTTATATCTTCAAAGCGTGGTATGCCAGCGATGGCTGGCACTACCAAGATCTTGAATACCTGTCCAATCAATACCTCCCGTCGAGTGGGAATTTGGCGGTCGACACCAGCGGCAACTTGTATGGGACTACCTCCGGCTGTGGAACCAACAACTCTGGAACGGTGTGGCAGCTTTCGCCTTAATCAGTTGTGTCGGAATTCGAGTCCTGCCGTTAGGACCAGCGCGGGTGGGAAATAGGAATCACACTGGACTTAGGTTTTTGGAGAACTCAGGTTAAGCCAAAACGAAGGCCGAACCTGGGGCACCAGGCGTGCACCAGCCTCGGGCTGAAACTCTGCAAATAATCCCTTAATATGCCTTGACGAGTATATACTCCGTAGAGTATATAAAGAGAGTGGAATCTGTCTTTGAAGTTCTTGCAGAGCCGAATCGCCGCGCGATCTTGAGTCTTCTGGTCTCTTCAGAACGGTCGGTGGGAGAGATCGAGCACCAGCTTCGGATGCCGCAGCCGATGGTGTCCAAGCACCTGCGCGTGCTGCGCAATGCCGGCTTTGTGGAATCCACAGTGGACGCGCAACGCCGTCTCTACCGGCTAAAACCCGAACCGCTTCAGGAACTGGATATCTGGCTGGCTCAGTTCCGGCGCTTCTGGTCCGCACACGTGGATGCTCTCGAACGCCACCTCGATCGCATGGATCAGAAGACACCAGCCAAAGGAAAGACAAAAGACAAGACGACGCGGCCCAGACCGCGATAAAGGAGAAACGAAATGAAAATCAAAGTGACCAGCGTATATGTGGACGACCAGGACAAGGCTCTGCGCTTCTATACGGAGGTGCTGGGTTTCACCAAGAAGACCGATTTCAGCCAGGGCCCGTACCGCTGGCTGACCGTGGCCTCGCCCGAGGAGCCGGAGGGCACTGAGCTGCAGCTGGCTCTCAACAACAACCCGGCGGCTAGTGCGTACCAGCAGGCAATTTTTCAGCAGGGGCAGCCCGCGGCCATGTTCTTCTCAGACGACGTGCAGGCGGACTACGAACGCATGAAGGCACGCGGCGCCGCGTTCACCATGCCGCCAACAGATGTGACGGCTTCCAAGATCGCAATGCTGAATGACACCTGCGGCAATCTCATCCAGATCACGCAGCTGATGAAATGGTGACAGAGAGTGTAAGGCTGGAGTTGGTCTTCAGGCCATAGTTTAGGACGATTGTGTACGATCTAGAGCCGGCTTCGCAGAACTGCTGTGAAACCGAAACGGTAGGCTCCTCGGACTGCAGTCCGCCTCGCCGCAGTCAAAATAAAGGGTTCATCCACACCGCTGAAGCCGTGCCGTGACACAAGGCCCACGTGGCTAGGGCTTTTCAGCAACTGTTCAGCCGGGGCACATGAGGGGAAGAAAGTCAGGTTGAAGATGACCGATCGCGACCAATACACACCGGGTCCGGCCAGCGGAGTGCAGGTACGAAAGGGCGGAGACAAGTGGACACTGATTCTCGTTCGCGAGCTGCGCCACCCGCCCGAAAAAGTCTGGCGGGCGATAACCGAGCCGGCCCATCTACGCGAGTGGGCGCCCTTCGATGCCGATGGGAACCTAGGCGCGGTGGGCAGCGTGAACCTGACGTGGGTGGGAAAGCCCACGCCGCTGGAAACCAAAGTGACGCGAGCGAAGGCTCCGGAAGTGCTTGAGTACGGCGACATGCGGTGGGAGCTCCAGCCGTCGGGCGAGGGGACTCGGCTGACGCTGTGGCACAGCATCGATCGCCGCTTCATCTCCTGGGGCGCTGCGGGCTGGCACATTTGCTTCGACGTTCTAGATCGACTGCTCACCGGAAATCCCATCGGTCGCATTTTTGGCAACGATGCAATGAAGCTAGAGAGCTGGCAACGATTGACCACCGAGTACGCAAAACAGTTTGGTGTTGAATCTCCTGACTGGACGACGAAGGCTGATCGAGACTCATGAATTTAGGAACCAAATGAAGGAAGCTACCAAACGCTCGATTGTTCGCTGGATTCACATCATCGTGGCCATCCCGATCTATGGTTATCTGTATAGCCCGTTTGAAAAGCTTCCTCAGTACGCCCCGCTTGCCCGGTTTGTCTTCTTTCCGCTGATGGTCCTGACGGGACTCTGGGCAGCTTTCGCCTTAGCCACATGGCCACGGTTAGCGGAAAGCCTAGGCGCTGGTCGAGGTATGGAGCGAGAAACCGTGCTAGGCTCACATCTTTAAACGATCCCAGCTTGGCTGAACGAAGGCCGAACCTGGGACACCGAAGGCATCGAGATTAACTTCTGAAGTTGGAGCTGTGCATGAAAAAGACCGTACCGATGGAATCCGCCTCTGCATTCATCGACCAGAAGATCATGGAACTCGGAGACTGGCGGGGGAAGACGCTGGCGAAGGTGCGCGACATTATCCACAAGGCAGACGCTGAGATCGTCGAAGAATTGAAATGGGTCACGCCGACTAAGCCCGGCACTCCCGTCTTTTCTCACGACGGCATTGTCTGCACAGCAGAGACCTACAAGAGCGTCGTTAAAATGACGTTTGCCAAGGGAGCTGCGTTGAAGGACCCTCAGGGTTTATTCAACTCCAGCCTGGACGGGAATGTGAGGCGCGCCATCGACATCCACGAAGGCGAGAAGATCGATGAGGCGGCCTTGAAGGATCTTATCCGTGCTGCGGTGGAACTAAATCTCAAAGGGAAAAGTAAGGCGAAGCCCGGTGCCGCGCGCTCGCGTCCTTCGCCGCGACGTTGACGTGGGCGAAACTTATCGGGTTTCTATTTTGGAACAACTCAGGTTAGGCCGAAAGAAGGCCGAAACTGGGACACCCGGCTTCTTCGACACCTATCAATTCCTCATGCCAAGAAAAAAACCCGCGCCCATGAAAATCATGAGCGCGGGCTGTTATGTTGACTAGCGTTCTCGCTGGCCTTGGGCTTCCTTTTCAATATTTGGAAGAGCGAGGCGGATGGTTTGCAGTGCCGACTCGGCTGCGAGTTGCCGCACCTGTGCGCCGAAGCGGCCGACCAGGCTTCTGGATCCGGCGGTAACCAGAGAAGCTTGCACCAGCGCAACGATCATCGGTCCCCACGGATCGACTGGATGCGGAATGCCGTTGATGATGATGTGTCCACCGCCATCAAAAATGACTCCTCCGATAACCGTTCCGTAAATGCCTCCCTGGGGTGATGGAGGGTTGAAGTGCACATCGCTCCGCTGGTAGACCGCAATTGCCATGCCTACCGACTGCGCCGGAACGTTCAGTGTGTCGCTGTTGCCATTGGCGGTGCCCGCGCCAAAGGATAGCCACTTCAAGAATGGCTCGGTGGTGGAGCTGACGGAATGCGCGGCCTGCAAGGTTTCGGCGTTCGTGGTAGGAACAATGCCGACCACGTTGGCCTGATTCGTCAGCGACGGGTCGCTGGTCACGGTGACGAAGGTGTCGTCGATGAAGTCGCCCTTCGCGGCCGAGAAAGCGTCGTCGATAATGCCCGGTCCTCCATTGCCGATGCCACCTTGCGGCAGGTACCAGGCGGTGATCACCAGCGGAGCTGCACCGACCGTCTGGGTTAGGGGCCCCGCCGGGTAGGTGGTGCCGTTAGTTCCGTCGGTTACGCTCCAGAAGATCAAGTTTGCCAGGTAGTCCTGGCCGTCCTGGGTGTAAGGCAATTCGGGAATGTACAGCGGCGTAATCATTCCCGGATTGTTGACATCGACTTCGCTGGGAGGATTCGGTTCCAGTTCGGCAGACGCGTTTCGCGGCTGGCGATGGTGACCGGCGGTTAGATAAACCTTGTAGTGAACACTGACATGTGGCATTGCGATCTCCTCTGAGAATGTTGTGGGCTTACGAGAGTTCTCTCGATGGCTCACGTTTCGAGTAGAGACACGAGCGCGGTGGCGCGGGCGCCAATGTAACCAGATTGCAGGCGAGATGGGATCAGCAGATCCTCACTCGACCCCGATCAGGGTTGGCAGTGGCGCACTTCGTATGCCGGTGTCTCGGCTGATGGTTAAAAAGGGAGTGGGCGGATTATACAAATAAGCGACAGGCGGAAGAACGCCACTTACCGGGGCTTTACAGGAATTTGTTGGCCGGACGCCGCGGTTGCGTGTTCAACCGCACTCCCATTGCAATAAAGGCCGGCGACTTGTTCATGCAGGGCGTGGCTCAACAGTTTGCGGTCTCCCGTTGCAATCACGGGATTGCCAAAAACAATACTGGCGCGAATCGATCGCTTTCCGGCCAGATTCCAGAAGTGGGGAAGCAGTGGCATGTCGCCCCACCACGCAACCTCGCACGCGGGATCGCCGTCGTCCACCTCGTAATGGATGGCACAAGGTGTGATAGGAGCGTTCACGTCCATGGCCGGCTGCAACATGGTCGAGTGGAAGCGAAGAACACGATGCCCATCCGTGGTTTTGCCTTCGGGGAAGAGCACGATCGGCACTCCATCTGAGAGGCTTTCGCTCACGTTGACATTGGCGCGTGCGGCGTCGCCTCGATCATGCCGGCGTACAAAGACGCTGCCCGACCACCGCGCGTACGTGCCGAAGATGGGCCATTGCTCTACCTCGGCCTTTGAAATGAAAACACACGGCACGGCAGAGCTGTAGCAGAGGATATCCAGATAGCTGAGATGATTGCTGACGATCATGCCGCGGGCAGGCAACGTTCCGCGGACTTGCAGCTCGACGTGAATGGTCTTGAGACCGCGCATGCAGGTTTCATGGAGCCACTCCGCACATTGTTTGCGGGAGGCGCCGGATGGAAGAGCGCGATGTCGACATAAGCCACGAAAAGCTGCTAGGAGGAACGCTGACATTCGTATGGCGCTTCGCAGATGGTTTCCCATTAGCTGGGTCGGTCCCCCAAATCCGATTAAGGCTCTTCGGAGTGTACCCAATCGGGCGGCATCCACGCAGTGGCATACCAGCATCCTACTCTCGTTGCACAATGCACCGTGCCGGGAAAGCAAATGGCGAAACCTACAAAACTCAAAGCACCCGACCGCATCGAACCCTTTACCACCGGCAGAAAGAGCCTTCGAGTGGTGATTGAAACTCCGAAGGGCAGCCGCAACAAATTCGCCTATGATCCTGACCTCGGGGCCTTCACCCTGAGCAGCGTACTGGCGGAGGGAATGGTTTTTCCTTATGACTTTGGATTCATCCCGCGGACGAAGGACGAAGACGGCGATCCTACCGACGTGTTGCTGCTGATGGATGAGCCGGCATTCCCCGGATGTGTGGTGGAGTCTCGTATTGTGGGAGTGATTCAGGCTGAACAGTCGGAAGGCTCAAAGACGATTCGCAATGACCGTGTTCTGGCGGTTGCGCTCGAGTCGCACGTGCATGCCGACATTAAGAAGCCGAGTGATCTCAACAGCAAGATGATTAAGGAACTCGAAGACTTCTTTGTTGCCTACAATAAGGCAAAAGGCCGGAAGTTTAAGATTCTGGGCTGCAAAGACACTGACGTCGCGATGAAGTTCATCAAGAAGACTCGGACGTAGTAGCCCCAAGGCCCCGGGGGCCTCATCCTGAAGGCTCGCCTCGCTGTATCCCAGTTAGAAACGTGTGGCCGCGCACCCGAAGATGCGCTTCTCAAGCCGTGCTATTCCTCAATCCCTGCAAGCTTTTACCGCCTATAAGCCAAGGTTATCGGCGCGATAAAAACATTGGATTTCCCTGGCCAAATCCCGCCTCATATCCTGCATATGTGGGTTTGGGACCACCGTCCAGCTCCACACACGTACTCCTTACGTAATGCCAGTCGTAGTCGCGACTTCTTAGCCCGGAATGTTCTCTGACTCCGCACACCTATCACGGCGGAAGCCCGCGATGATATTTATCAGCGGTTCCTTAGCAGATCTAATAACCAGCCTTCCAAAAGCGAGGCGCGCAATAAAGGAGAGTCCTGATGGCTGATACCAAGCCTGACCCGAAAGCGGTCCTGGAATTCGTGAAAGAGAACAACGTGCAGATACTCGATCTGCGCTTCACCGATCTTCCCGGACTGTGGCACCACGTTTCTTATCCCATCCATCAACTCAGTGAGGCGTCGTTCGAAGAGGGCTTCGGTATGGATGGTTCCTCGATTCGAGGCTGGGCAGCGATTCACGAGAGCGACATGCTGTTGATTCCCGATGCCTCGCGCTACATGCTCGACCCGTTTACTGAGGTTCCGACACTCGTGATGGTGTGCGATGTTATCGATCCGGTTACCAAGCAGCGATACGATCGTGATCCACGCTACATCGCGAAAAAGGCCGAGATGTACCTAGCGTCCACCGGCCTAGCCGACACGGCATATTTCGGCGCCGAGGCCGAATTCTTCATCTTCGATAACGTTCGGTTCGATCAGAATGAGCATGAAGGCTACTACTTCATCGACGCCGAAGAGGGCAGGTGGAACTCCGGGAGGTTGGAGAACAATCTCGGGTATCGGCCGCGCTACAAGGAAGGGTATTTCCCAGTTCCGCCCACCGACCATTACCAGGACCTGCGTACCGAGATGGTAATGACCATGGAAAACTGCGGCCTCACCGTCGAATGCCATCATCACGAGGTGGCGACCGGAGGTCAGACCGAGATTGATCTGAAGTTCGACTCGCTGCTTAAGTCGGCCGATTCGATGATGCTCTACAAGTACATCGTGAAAAACGTCGCGAACCAGTACGGCAAGACCGTGACCTTCATGCCGAAGCCGCTCTTTCAGGACAATGGCAGCGGGATGCACTGTCATCAATCGTTGTGGAATGGCGGCAAGCCGCTCTTTGCGGGCGACGGCTATGCCGGCATGTCGCAAATGGCATTGTGGTACATCGGGGGATTGATCAAACACGGGCCGGCACTATCGGCGCTGATTGCTCCGACGACCAATTCGTACAAACGCCTGGTACCGGGCTTTGAGGCCCCAGTGAATCTGGCTTATTCGCGGCGAAATCGTTCGGCCGCCTGCCGCATTCCGATGTATTCGGCGTCACCGAAGGCGAAGCGCGTGGAGTTCCGTCCGCCGGATCCGAGCTGCAATCCGTACCTGGCGTTCTCGGCGATGTTGATGGCGGGACTTGACGGCATCGAGAACAAGATCGATCCCGGACAGCCGCTGGATAAAGACATCTATGACCTGGGTCCGGAGGAGCTGGCGAAAGTGCCATCGATGCCGGGCTCGCTGGAGAACGCGCTCGACTGTCTGGCGCGTGACTATCAGTTCCTGCTGAAGGGCGATGTCTTCACCGAAGAGATGCTCAACACCTACATCGACTACAAGCGGGAAAAGGAAGTGAACGCCATGCGTTTGCGGCCGCATCCGTACGAGTTCCAGATGTATTACGACATTTAGAGGCTGAGGGCCGGTTCTTAGACGGAGAGCGCGACGCTCTCCGTTTTTTCGTCAGCTGGCTGAATTCAAGCGGGGATCGTTGTCTGCCAGCAAATCGTCTGAGATCGGTCCCATCACGGTCGGCTTTCGCGCATTCGTCAGCCGCTTGACGTGATATGGCTCGTCATATCGTCCAGGCATGAATTTGGGCAGATGGCCGTAACGGAAGAGGTAACCCGCCAGGGAGAATAGAGCCACAGCCAGCAATACAGTGAAAAGCAGCTGAACCATCAGGTGCCGCTTATGCGGAGGGTCGAGTTCGGCGGAGGATGATTGCAGCAGCAGGTTGGTAGCGATTCCACACAGAACAATTCCGATCCCAAGCAGTCCCAAACCGCGGCCGAAGCCGTTGACACCTTCGACGAAGAAACCGCATAGGAACAGGCAACCGCCGATCGCGCTAATCACCATCGCAGCCGGCCGAAAGCCTTCAAAAAACGTTGCGGGTTGCGATTCGCCGACCGTCATCCTGCGCCGATCATAACTCCGATCTCAATGCCGCCTCAAGCTGGGGTGCGACGAGGCCTCGGCTCCTTAGGAGCAACAAAATAGAAATAGTTGTGAAACTGGAAAAGGCCAATCTGGATTTCGATTGGCCTTTTTGATTCTTGGTGCGATCGGGAGGTTTCAAACGGGCGACGGTTGTAGCACAATAGGAGTTCAGTTAATGACCTGTTTTTCGGGAGGACCGGGATGGCCCCAATGCGGAACGATGGCTATCAGCAATCATCTGTGCAACTTCGACCATTCGACCGTTTGACCCTAGGGATCATCGGCTTGGGCGTAGTCTTCGCGTCTCTGGGCGCGGGCGAGGCCGTCTACCGGCTGGCCTTCTTCGATTTTGATGGAGCCACCGATCGTTTGCCCATCGAGATGGCATTTGGACTGGCGTTTGCCTACGTGGCGACGAAGCTGGCGAAGAGAATCTATCGGCATCGGATGGAGGCATCGGCCAGGCTG
This sequence comes from uncultured Acidobacteriaceae bacterium, assembly GCA_963834135.1. Lineage (GTDB taxonomy): Bacteria > Acidobacteriota > Terriglobia > Terriglobales > Acidobacteriaceae > Bog-257. Next base: position 1,090,110 of record CAWIAN010000005.1, read on the forward strand.
AACGTGGTGTGGGACCGCAACCACAAGATTCGCCACGCGCTACAGGCCATCGCTCCAGTGCCACATCCGGCTCATCAGCAGGCGATCAGGGTGATACGCGACGAAGTAGACGGGATCGAGTGGGAGCTCACGGACATCGTGTCGCGGTGAGTGGGTTGTGCCAGGTGCTCTGTGCCGTCTAAAGTCATTCCCCGGTTGCCATCCCGACCGGAAGTGGAGAGACCTGCTTTCCCGCAGGATACGCAAAACTGTCGTCGCCTAAAGCCGACTTTCAACCAAGATAAATGTCTTAGACGCTGGCCTGAAGGCCAGCACTACCCGCCGCACCCCTGCTGAGCCGTGCTCGACCTTCTTTTATTGCATGCAGCTGTCGATCGGATCCGCATACCGTAAGGCCGCCGTCGTGGCTGCGGTTGCAGGTACAGGCTGGTCGAAAGAGTCCAGGGTTTCCATCACGCGCACTTGGTTTACCTCAATCCAGGTCTTCCGCCAGCGCTGAACGACGCAGTTATCCAACCGCGTCCCCGGTTTGGGAAATCCAAGGCCATCATAGAAATTCAGAATATCGTCCCGTAGGCCTGCGCTCATGTGGTTGAAGCTGTCGTTGGCTAGTTGGTCGAGCAACTCGCGGTAGGTAGCATCGGCGAGTGGGTAAGCACCGCGCGCGGTTGGCTTGCCGGTGTCGAGATTGATCTCGGGAGTCTTCAGGTCGTTATCGTGAACCTGGTGAAGCGCCGCGGTGTATTGAGCTACCGTCTGATCGACGCTCTTGAAATACATGTTCTCCGTTTTCTCCGTCGGTTCCTTGAAATCGATGGCCTTCAGAGGACCTACCTTGGGAATAACCTTGAACATGTCGGCTAGAATGTGCGCCCCGAGTCCCGGCTCTTGATATCCCGACCCCCAGGATTTCCGGTAGTCCGCTTTCGATAGGTGATACAGAAAATGCTCGCGGTTGAAGTTGGGTATCTCTTGCCGCAACTGATCGCCTTTTACCAGCAGTGCGACCTTAGTCATCTCAGGAATCACTTGGCTAACGCTGCGACGGTAGGTATTGATGGCCGTCTGCTCTTTCGGCATCACGTCAGTGAGCTTAAGGCCGTAGGTGTCGAGGAAGGCACGCTCCAGCAGCGGGGCCGCAACTTCAAACCCGATGAAGTTGTGATAGTTCTCGGGAGCGTAGCGCCCCTTTGCGACCTGAAGCACGTCGAAGCCAAACTCGGTGCGGATGTGCGCCTTATGATCGACGTCGTAGGGAACTGCAGCACCGTACTCGCGCGCCAGCTTCGGATACTCGATACCGACAGCAAGGTTGATATACGGATGACCGTTGATGTCGGAGACGTAATGTGAGAGCGCACCTAGGGCGAAGGCGTACTCGTTGAGATCTTGCGAGTCGGCGATCATGGCCTGCACAAATGCACCCGTGCGGACGTAGTGGGTAAGGTCGCTGAAGACCTCATCTCCGAACGGGTAATAGCCGATATCTTGAATGACGCTTCCGCCGTATGCGTAGGCATGAGCTTTGAGCAGGTCTTGCGGCGTGGAATTCGGAAACCGGACGAGGAGCAGTGGCTTGATTTGCTGATCCCACAGCAGATCGATGATCTCTTCGTGCGTCAGCACCGAGTAGGCAGAGCAAACTGGGGAGCACACCAGTGCGAAGGCCAGCAATGAGCTGACGAACAGCATCGAGAATCGCCGGGGAACAGCTACTTTCATCGAACCTGCAAGCGTGATCAGATACGGCCGAGCAGCAACAAAATCAGGAGAATCAAGAGAATGATTCCAAGGCCGCTGGACGGATAATAACCCCAGCCGCGGCTGTAGGGCCACGACGGGAAGCTGCCGATGGAAAGGATCAGCAAGATCACCAATAGGATGATTAGCATCGAGAGATAGTCTCCCTTACCCGCTGCCGCGCGAGCCGAAGCCTGTAGTTAGAAGCAGGGAGGTACTCTGAAGGATGCCTTACGCCGGCGGCGATCCCGAAGCGTCAAGCTTGGCTCGCAGCGCTTTCATGTAATTGTCGATCGTGGCGGTGTAGCCCTGTATGTATCGGGCGACGAAGCGAAAGACCGGGCTGTGAATCTCGCCGTGCTCCGTGATAGTGAGGGAGGATCCAGTTGCAGTTGGCGTTATTTCGTACGTCCAGGTTCCGCCGAAAGGCAGGCGTGGGTCGGCGATGCGCGTGATCAGTTTGTTAGGGGGATCGGATTCCGTAACTTCGTAGGTCATCTTCTCGCCGTGGCGGCCGTACTCAATCCATTTGCGATGAGGATCGGACGTGAGAATTTCGTAGTGCGTGACCTCAGGTCTCCACGTTGGCGGGCCGAAAATTATGTTCCATAGCTGCTGCGGGGACTGCTGAAAGTTCGCGGTGCGCGAGACCAGATGCTGCTCTGGCAACTTTGAGCCGAGAGCAGCAATGAGGCCAACAACGGCCAGCAAGAGACATATAACGACAACGATCCATTTCAACACGCGAGGTGGTTCCTCCACAGAACGGGAACAGGCAGTCTAGGCTTCAAGGCACGGCTTGGGCAAGGACCTTGGCCTGGCGGAAGCCGTTACAATGGGCGAAATGCCTTCCGCTTTCGCTGTGCTCAACAAGGAAGTAATTCACTGCATTCGCTGTCCGCGTCTAGTTGCTTATCGTGAGCAGATTGGCCGCGAGAAGCGTCGTGCCTATCGAGATCATGAATACTGGGCGCGGCCGGTACCAGGCTTCGGCGATCCACACGCCCGGGTGCTGGTGTTAGGACTGGCGCCGGGAGCTCACGGCTCGAACCGCACCGGGCGCCCATTTACCGGCGATGCCTCCGGTAAATTCATGTACCCGATCCTGTACAAGATGGGATTCGCCAACCAGCCGAATGCCGACCATCGAGACGACGGACTGAAGCTGACCACCTGCTACATAACTGCGGCCGTCCGCTGCGCACCGCCCGACAACAAACCGCTGCTTTCGGAGCTAGCTAACTGCTCATCCTATCTCGATCGCGAATTAGCGATCCTGAAGGACGTGAAGGTTGTGGTGGCTCTGGGGAAAATCGGTTTCGACGCTTATCTGGCTTATCTGAAACGTAACGGATTTGTGCAGCGCACCGCGGGCTACAAGTTCGGGCACGCGGCGAGTTATCCCATGCCGAATGGTGTAGTCTTGCTGGCGTCTTATCATCCTTCGAACCAGAACACGGCGACGGGCAAGCTGACAACCACAATGTTCGAGGACGTATTTCTCAAGGCAAAGCGAATTGCGGACGCGAGGTGAGAGCCGAACCCCGCGCTGCCGAAGTCATCAGCCCCCGGGTGCCCCAGGTCTCGCGGTGTTCGAGACCTGGGGGATTTAAAGCGGGTTCCACCTACCAGATGCGGACGCGTGCATCCGGAGCGAGATACAAGGTCTCCCCCGGCTTCACATCGAACGACGAATACCACGCGTCGATGTTGCGCACGGTATCGGCACGGTACTCGGCCGGCGAGTGCGGATCGACGGCGACTTGCTGACGCAGCGCCGCATCGCGCGACTTTGAAGCGTAGTTCTGTCCGAACGAGATGAAGAACTGCTGATCGCCGGTAAAGCCCTCCTGCTCCGGAGCAGTCTTTCCTTCCAGCGACGCCTTGTAGCCATCGTACGAAGCTGCAATACCGGCGACGTCGGCGATGTTTTCCGCCAGCGTTTGCTTGCCGTTCACGTGCAGATCAGGAAACGGCTGATACGTGTCGTACTGCGCCGCCAGCTTCGCGGTCGCCGCTTCAAAGTGAGCGAGATCGGCCGCAGTCCACCAATCGCGAACCTTGCCCTTCGAATCGAAGGTGCTGCCCTCGGTGTCGAAGGTGTGGCTGATCTCGTGACCGATCACCGATCCGATCGCTCCGTAGTTGTGCGCTGCCGGGGCTTTTGGATCGAAGAACGGCGGCTGCAGAATCGCAGCCGGGAAGTTCAGTGCATTTTGCAGCGGCAGGTTGACAGCATTCACCGTCTGCGGATCCATCGACCACTCATGACGGTCGACGGGCGCTCCTAGCCGGTTGACTTGGCGGTGATATTCGAACAAGCCACCACGCCACATGTTGCCGAAGAGGTCGTCCTCTTTGACCTCGTATGCGGAGTAGTCAATCCAGGTTTCGGGATACCCAATGCCGACATAAAGAGTCGTCAGCTTTTCCTGCGCTTCGGCCTTCGTCTTGGGATCCATCCAGTCGAGAGCCTCGATGCGCTTGCGGAAGGCGGCGATGATGTTCGACACCATGGCCTGAGCCTGCGCCTTGGCTTCGGGGGAGAAGTATTTCTGCGCGTAGATCTGGCCTACGTCGTCACCCAGTTCGCGGTTGACGATGGCGACGCCACGCTGCCAGCGCGGACGCTGTTGCGGCGCGCCGGAGAGCGTCTTGCCGAAGAAGTCGAAGCGCTCGTCGGCGAAGTTGCTCGACAGGAATGACGAGTAATCCTCGATCATGTGATAAGCCAGCCAGTCTTTCCAGGTATCCAGAGACTCGGAGGCGACCAGTGCGGATTCGCCGGTGAACGCTGTCGGCTCCCACACGATGAAGCTCGGCTGCTGGCTGAGTCCTGCGCCGCGGAAGTATTCCGTCCAGTCCAGACCCGGAGCGTTCTTCTCGAAGTCGGCGGGCTTCCAGACGTTGTTGGCTTTGTGGATGTCGTCGTTTTCGGCAAGGCTGGTGTGCTTCTCCGCGATGGCGTGCTCGAGCGCAACGATCTTTTCGGCGCGCGCGTCAGCGTTGTCGAAGCCGGCCAGCTTCAGCATGGCTGAGACGTGGGCCTGGTACTTGGCGCGGATGTCTTTCATGTGCTCGCTGGTCGACAGATAGTACTCGCGGTCAGGAAGTTGCACGCCGCCCTGGATCAGGTAAGGAGCGTAGTGATCGGGATCGTTGAATCCCCCGGCTACCCACAATCCGAACAGATGGTTGGTATGGAAGTTGGTGTTGTTCAGAGCGTCGACATCGGCGCGCAGGGTCTGCCCCATGGCGTAGGCCAGCTCTTTCTTGTTAGTAATGCCGGCAATTGCCTTCAGGTATGGCTGCAGCGGCTCGCCGCCCTTGGCGTTGATGGTCTTCTCGTCCATGTACGAGTTGTAAAGATCGGCAATCTTGCGCTTGCTGGCATCGCCGGACGCGCCGTTCTTGGCGGCTTCTTCAATGATGGCTGCGGTGTTCTTGTTGGCAATGTCGTCGAGCGCGGAGAAAACGCTGAGGCGAGCACGATCGGCCGGCATCGGCGTGTTCTTGATCCAGTCGCCATTGCAGTAGAGGTAGAAGTTGTCGCCCGGTTTAATGGACTTGTCCATGTTGGCGACGTTGATGCCGTGGGTCGCGGGCGCTGCTGCTGTGTCTTGAGCTTGCGCAGGAAGCAGCGTGAAAGCAAGAGAGCAGACAGCCGCAGATTTGATAATCAGGTTTGGCGTTAGGAATTTCATGTATTGGCTCCGAAGAGAGAGGGTGCACACACTACGAATTAGGGGAACGAACTAGCAAACAAATGAGGGTAGCACGATGACTGGGTTTGCGTATGTGTCCGGCCGAGCAGTTCGTCCCACTCTGTCCGCAATGTCCGGAGATGGACAGAGGCAATTCGGGTGCCCCATGTCTCGCGCTTTTCGAGACATGGAGGTTTCTGCTGCGTCCGCGACACATCAACGGATGCAACTTTCGAGAGACACAGAAGTGAGGTACACCTAGATAACGGCGGTTCAGCCGGAACAGATTCTTCCACTATCAACGAAAACCCCAATGTCTCGAACAGCGCGAGATATGGGGCACCCGTTTACTTCCTCTGAATCAATGCTCCGCTGAAGCGGTGCTCCACCCAATTACTCATACCGCAGCGCCTCGGCCGGCAGCACGCTCGCCGCCGACCACGACGGGTACAGTGTCGCGATGAACGAAACACCAATCGCAACGGCGGCCACCAGAATGCCATCTTGCACCCGCGCCACAAAGGGCACGTAGTCGATGGAGTACACCTCCGCCGACAACGACACCAGGTGATAGGTTCCCGCAGCCCAGCAAATCGCGTAACCGGCAATCAGGCCGATGACGGTCCCGATCACGCCGATCAGCATTCCCTGAAAGATAAAGATGCGGCGAATCTGCCGGCGCTTGGCGCCCATGGAGACCAGCACGGCGATGTCGCGCGTCTTCTCCATCACCATCATGATCAGCGAAATGAGGATGTTGAGCGCAGCCACAAAGACGATCAGCCCGATGGTGATAAACGTTACCACTCGTTCCAGCCGCAGCGCGTGGAAGAGCGCGTGGTTTTGCTCCATCCAATTCGTCGACATGAAGCCTTTGCCGGCCTCGGCTTCCAACTGGCGGCCGATGTCGCCGGCCTTGTAGATGTCGTCGACCTTGAATTCCAGCACGGAGACGACATCGCTCAGGTCGAACAGCCGTTGCGCGTCGGACAGGCGGATGAAGGCCCAGGAGTTGTCGTAGTCGAAGAAGCCCGAGTTGAAGATGCCGGCGACCTTGAAGCGTTTGTACTTCGGCACAACGCCGAACGGCGTCAACTCGCCCTGCGGACTGGTTACGGTGATGACCGAGCCAACATTCGCGCCCAGCTCGTCGGACATGTCCTTGCCGAGAATAATCGGAGGCAGGGTAGAGGCGGATTCCTCAGAATTGCTACTGGAGCTGTTCGCATTCGCTGGAGCATCAAGCGCCGAGGCCGAGCCCTGCGTGATCGTATTCAGGATGGAGCTGACCTTGCTCTCGTCCTGCGGGACGATGCCCTTCAGGATTCCGCCCTGGGCGCGCGCTCCACGCGAGAGCAAGACTTGTTCGTAAATCGCCGGTGCTCCGGCAACAACGTGCGGCTGCTTTTCCAGTCTCGACAGCAGCGATTGCCAATCGCGGATGCCGTCGCTTTGAACGCGCAGAAGATTGATGTGCGAGGTTGAGCTGAGCAGCCGGTCTTGCAGGTCCTGGCGAAATCCGTTGTTGATGGCGAGTGCCACGATCAGGGAGGCAACGCCGGCGGCCACTCCGATAATCGAGATGACGGTGATGACGCCGATGACGGCCTGGCGGCGCTTGGCGCGCAGATAGCGCGAGGCAACGAAGAGTTCAAATTGCATCAGCTTAGGCTCGGCGAAGAATCATTGTAACCAAAGCAACCACCGTAATCCGGGTGCCCCATGTCTCGCGGTGTTCGAGACGTGGGGGTTTCCAAAGTGCGGGCCGATGACGTTCAACGTTGAAAGACGTTTCGATTCGAGTTCTGGTAGGAGCATGTGCTCATGATCCGAAGTGAATCCCCTAGGCTTACGACGGACAGCAGAATCCCTCGCTGTGCTCGTGATGAAAATTCGCTGGTGATGACGATGGGGCCACCCGGATTTACACCAAAGCGCGGTATCACTGCCGGAACCGTCTGCTTATATCTGCGATACTCTTCTCCGAATCTCTGCTCCAGCTCGCGGTCCTCGATCCTGATCATGAAAAAGCCGGTGGCGATGGCAAATCCCAGCAGTGCGAACAGCGGCGCCAATCCCGTCCCAACGCACCAGCCGACGATCTCGCACACATGTCCCAGGTAAATCGGGTGCCGCACGCGCGCGCGAATTCCGCTGGTCACCAACTCTTGCCGATGCCGGTCGGGTTCAAGTTCGTCCAGTCCGGAAACCTGTGAGTGATGGAATCCCTGGAACGCCTGGCGATAAATCGACAGACCCGTCCAGAACAGAAACGCCGCCGGCACCCAGGCCCACCAGTTTTCATAGAAATGCGCGGAACGGTAGCGCCAGACAATCGCAAATGCCGCGGCAATAAACAATGCCCAGATCGGCAGGATCAGCGTAAACGCCCGCCGCCCGCGCTTGCGCCAGCGATCGATAAACGGATGCACCACCAGCCAGAAGAGCGGGATGGTGCAATACACGGAGCACGCGAGGATGGCGACAAGGTCGATGGCAGAGCGGAGGGTCATGAACTCAGAATGGTATCTCCGCAGAACGTCACAGGAAAGCGGCGAACTCCGCTACGTCGACACAACGATGTTCGCTCCAACGAGAATTTTGCGAAGGCTGTCATCCTGAGCGGAGCGCTCGCGCCTTTTGCGAGTGCGGAGTCGAAGCACCTCTAGACCCTGCTGAGACCTCACTCCGCCTGCCGGCCCCATGTCACTGGTGATAATTAGCAATAGCGGTCACTTCGAAGTCCGCGTCCGCTCAGGATGACAACCTGTTGACTGCGAAGCTCAAGCCCCCAACTGACAACCGCCAACTGACAACCGGCAACCGCCTTCTCCCATTCACCATCCATTTCGCCCCGCCCAATCCCGCTATTGCCGTGGCGGATGCTGGCGCGTCCCCCGGCACGCCCGACTGCCCTATAATGGAACGTTAACCTCTCCGTCCTCATCCACTTAGTAAGGGGTATTGATGGCCACAACTGAATTTGCCGTGCACGGCGCCGAACATGGAGCCGTGCGTGAGCCTGTCGTTAACGATTTCAGCATCCAGGTTGCGACCGTAAACGGATCGGGCTCGCAGAGTGCCAACAACATTCTGCTTCGCACCATCTTTCAGATGGGCGTACCAGTTTCCGGCAAGAACATGTTCCCCTCGAACATCGCCGGGCTGCCGACGTGGTACACCATCCGCGCCAGCAAGAAAGGCTACATCGCGCGCAAGAAGGAAATCGACTTCCTGATCGCCATGAATCCCGAGACCGCGAAGGAAGACGTGATGGCGCTGGCTCCGGGGGCGGTGGCGCTCTACGACGAGCCGCTTAAGCTGAACGAGCTGCGCACCGATCTGACCTTTTACGCCGTTCCTTACGACAAGATCACCGCCGCGGTCTGCCCCGAAGCCAAGCTGCGCAAGCTGGTCAGAAACATGGTGTACGTCGGCGTGGTGGCGCAGCTGCTGAACCTTGAAATGGCTGAAGTCGAGAAGGCCCTGCGCAAGCAGTTTTCGACCAAGGTTAAGGCTGCCGAGCTGAACTGGAATGCCGCCAAGGCCGGCTTCGAATACGCCGCGTCGTCGCTGACCAAGGCCGATCCGTTCCTGATGGAGCGGATGAACCAGACGGCCGGCAAGATCATCGTGGACGGAAACTCGGCTGCGGCCATGGGCGCCATGTTCGCCGGCGTGACGGTCGTGACTTGGTATCCGATCACGCCCTCGTCGTCGCTGGTGGAAAGCCTCATCGATTACATGAAGGAATATCGTGTTGGCCCTGATGGCAAGGCTACCTTCGCGATCGTGCAGGCTGAGGATGAGCTCGCCGCGATCGGCATGGTGCTGGGCGCAGGATGGGCGGGAGCACGATCGATGACGGCCACCGCCGGGCCGGGAATTTCCCTGATGGCCGAGTTTGCCGGCCTGGGCTATTACGTTGAACTGCCGGGCGTGATCTGGGATGTGCAGCGCGTCGGCCCGTCGACTGGATTGCCGACACGCACTGCGCAGGGCGACATCAGCTTCGTCGCTAAGCTGTCGCACGGCGATACGAAGCACGTGATGTTGTTGCCTAGCTCCCCGGCGAATGCTTCACCATGGCGGGCGATGCGTTCGATCTGGCCGAGGGACTGCAGACGCCGGTGTTTGTCATGTCGGACCTTGATCTCGGAATGAACAACTGGATGTCGGAACCGTTCCAATATCCCGACAAGCCATTGCAGCGCGGCAAGGTGCTCAGCAAGGAAGAGCTGGAGAAGGCCGGCGGCTTCGCGCGCTACAAGGATGTGGACGGTGACGCCATCCCGTATCGCACCTTGCCAGGTACGGATCATCCCGGCGCGGCGTGGTTCGCTCGCGGCAGCGGCCACAACGAGAAAGGTCAGTACAGCGAGCGCGCCGACGATTACGCGAACAATATGGATCGGCTCGCGCGCAAGTTCGAGACGGCCCGCACCCTGGTTCCGCGGCCGGAGATGGTGCGCAGTGACGGCAACGAGATCGGCATCATCGCCTACGGCACTTCGCATCACGCCTTGGTCGAGACGCTCGACCAGTTGCAGAACGAGTACGGCGTCCACGCCGATTATCTGCGGCTGAAGGCGTATCCGTTCACCCGCGAGACCCATGACTTTATCGCCGCGCATAAGCGCGTTTACATCGTCGATCAGAATCGCGACGGGCAGATGCACGAGCTGTTGAAGCTCGACGTGGCCGTTCCTGAGATCGCGAAGCTGCGCAGCGTGCGCCACTACAACGGGCTGCCGATCGACGCACGCTCCGTCACCGACGAGATCATTTCCCAGGAGGGCAAGTAATGGCGACCACCACTACGCCGCCGCCCGCATCCCGCTCCCGCTCCGAAGACGAACCGCCTCGGGCTGACTGTTCTCGACTACCGCGGAGGCAAGACCACGTTGTGTGCCGGCTGCGGCCACAACGCGATTTCCGAGCGCGTTCTCGACGCCTTCTACGAGATGGGCATCCAACCCGAGGGCGTCATCAAGATGTCGGGAATCGGCTGCTCTTCGAAGACCCCGGCTTACTTCATGAGCCGCTCGCACAGCTTTAATTCCGTGCACGGCCGCATGCCGTCCGTCACGACTGGCGCGGTGCTGGCCAACGCGAAAATGGTTGCGATCGGCATCAGCGGCGACGGCGACTCGGCTTCGATCGGCATTGGCCAGTTCGTTCATCTCATGCGCCGCAATCTGCCGATGATCTACATCATCGAAGACAACGGCGTGTACGGTCTGACCAAGGGCCAGTTCTCGGCGACGGCCGATATCGGCTCGAAGCTGAAGACCGGCGTCATCAACGATCTCCCGCCAATCGACACTTGCGCGCTGGCGATCATGATGGGCGCGACGTTCGTAGGCCGCTCGTTCTCCGGCGACAAAAAGCAGCTACAGACGATGCTGAAGGCGGCTCTGTCGCATCGCGGAACCGTGATGCTTGACGTGATCTCGCCGTGCGTCACTTTCAACGATCACGAAGGCTCCACTAAGTCGTACAAGTTCATGATCGATCACGAGGAGCCGGTGCACGATCTGAACTTCGTGCCGCACTTCAACGAGATCAACGTCGACTACGATCCGGGCACGACCACAAATGTAACCATGCACGACGGCTCCAGCCTGCGTCTGCACAAGCTGGAGAAGGAATACGATCCGTGCAATAAGACCGAAGCGATCCGGCGGATCATGGAGTCGCACAAGGCGGATGAGGTGCTCACCGGCGTGCTTTATATCGACACCCAGACGCCGAACTTCGTCGACATGATCAACATGACCGATCAGCCGCTGGCAACGCTTCCCGAGAGCGTGACCCGCCCGTCGCGCGAGGCGCTGCAAGCCTGCATGGACGAGCTGCGATAATGGGTGTTATGGTTGTAGAGCGGGCCTTCAGGCCCGCGTCTAACCTTTATCAGCGTACGCGTCGAGTCGGCCGATTGAGGCCGACGAGCCTTGCACGACCGTGCCGGCTTCGTTGCGGCCGTTGCGACGGTTCTTTTGGTTGTCATCCCGAGGATGGAGTTAGTCCGACGAGGGAACCGCTTTAGACCGTCCGTAAAACTGCTGAAGATTGAAGCGAGCTTGGGGGCCGAGGTCGAATCCCGTGATGCCAGCCGCTGCCACCGAAGATTTTTCCGTCAAACTGGGAATGCCGCATCTTGGCCGGAGCGGGCTGAACGAATCGGCGCTGCTCAAGATGGTCGGCCACGACCGCTGGCAGATGTTCGCCGAAGATCAGCGGCGTCGCCACCGACAAGATCGCCGACGCCTTCGAGAACCGGCTATACGCAACTTTCTGCTTCGTGGAATTGCTGCTGTCTCCTGACCGCCCCCTGAGCGCCTACGACGAGAACGACCGCCTGACGTTTTCTCGCGGCCTCACGCACTACGGCCGAATTTATCTGGACGGCTATTACAAGCTGAGGGACGGCGGGCCCTTCAGCGTGCGCTGCACCAACGTCTTTATTTATCAGCTTGCCGGGCCGCAGCAGCTGAAGATGGCGCAGCCGGAAAATTGCGATTTCAGCAATATTTCGGAGCTCGCCTCGCAGCCCGACTCGCTGAACCTGTGTCGCTCTGCCAAGAGCAGAGGGCAGGTTTCAGGCGCCGATGCCCAATCCCGGTAACCTGGGTTCGCGGGTGGTCGATTATCCGCTCGATCCCGATCGCGATGCCAACGGCGCTGGGCTCATTTATTTCGCCAATTTTGTTTGCTTCCTCGATTTCGCCGAACGGGTTCTGCTGAACGAGCGCGGCGCGCCGGTGGAACTGATCGATGCCCGATCAACGTTCTGGCGGCAGACCGGATACTTCGCCAACGCGATGTTCGACGATCGGCTGGAGATTTCGATTACCGGTGGCGTCGAGATATTGGAAGACCGGCTCGCGATCATGGCCTTCGACTATCGCATGTCGCGCGCCAGCGATGGCAAGCTGGTGCTCATCTCGTCAGCGCGCAAATCGGCGAAGCTCACGCCCGCCGCGCGTGCATGGATCGCTGGCCTTCAAACCTAGGTAATCGAAAGAACATGGATAACGCACAACTCGAACGAATGATTCATTACGTCAAGGCAGAAGTTCTGCGCAATCCGCAGGTGGAAATCGGGCCGGACACACCGCTGGTCTCATCCGGCATGGTCGACTCGTTCGCGCTGATCGAGACGCTGGTGGAGCTGGAACGGATCACGGACCTGCGAATTCCCGCCGCCATGGTGGCGCCGTCCGACATGGACACAGTGCGCAAGATGTTCGACGTGGCCGCAAGGCTAGGCAAACCTCGCAAGAAGTAGAAGGCCCGCTCGCGATTCGAGCTGCAATCCATTTCTGAGTTGTCATCCCGACCGCGGGTGGCCCAAGTCTCGCGAGTTTTCGAGACTTGGGGTTGTTTTCAAGCCATGGGAGCGTTTTGAAGCGGCACGGTTTCGAGCCGTGCCGACCGGCATCGTTGATAATCCGAGTCGGCTTTAGCCGACGGCAGAAGTTGTTCGTCATGAACGGGTACTTTCTCCTCTCGATTTCGCTCCGATCGGGCCGACAAGTTATTTGACACGGAAGCAGACTTCAAAATCCCCACGTCTCGAAAACCGCGAGACATGGGGCGCCCGTGCATTCGTTGTTTCTGACTGGTAGCTGTCTCAACTCCGACAATACTCACTCGCTTTGCCCAGGGCAACTCCTGCCAGTTATCATGGACAGGCTTCCGTGGAAGGCGCCGCGGTTTCCAGTCGAAATAGGGGAAGAGAAGTTTGAGTACAGCCGAAACCAGCGTGGTTCCATCTGAGCCGATACCGCAATCTCCCACCGGGCGTCGCTGGATTAAACCCGCGCTGTTCTTCGTTTCGCTGATCTTCAGCATCGTTGGCTTCCTTGCCTTCGATTATTTCTACAGCTCGGCTGTGCTGGGTGCGGCAGTCTCCGGAGGCGAGCACGGTTTCTGCTTCTCACGCGATCCCATCCGGGCCTTTGCCTTCCGTCCCAACTGCACCTGCATCCGTCCATGGCTCGGGACTTCGTACGAATTCAAGACGAACAGCCTGGGTTTTCGCGATGAAAATGTTCGCCAAGTTCAAGCCACCAGCTCTTCTCCGCGCGTCCTGATCCTGGGAGATTCCGGGCCCGAGGGCATGACCGACTGGGCCCAGAGCTACGTGGGGCGGCTAACCAAAGCGTTTCCGCAATATGAATTTCTCAACAGCAGCGTGGAGGGCTATTCGCCATCGAATTACCTGAACACTGCGCGCATGGTGATTCGTGATGGAATTGATTTCGACGAGGCCATCGTCTTCATCGACATCTCCGACGCGCAGGACGAAGCTGCCTTCTTTCACGATGAAGGCTCGTCAGGTGCGGTCGGCATCGCGAACCAAAAGAAAGCCAAGTCGGGCTGGTACTCGGACCTGCGGCTGAATATCAACAACCATCTGCTGCTGACCAACGATGTCTTCGACTTCTTTGAGAAGACGCTGGTGCGGCTGGGCTGGTATCACCTGGACCTCGGGCACGGCGGGAATGAGTTCGATCTGGAGCGCTCGGCCTGGACGTATCGCGCCATCTCCGATAGCGAGCCCTACGAGACCGGTTATGCTCCGCTGGGACTGGAGGGTGGCATCCGCAAGGAGCAGGCGAAGATGGACCTCCTGTGGCGGGAGCTGAAGGAGCGGAACATCCCGATCACGGTTGTGGTAAGTCCATGGCCCGCTCAGCTGGCGCACGATACGGTCGATTCCCGTGAAGTCACTATCTGGCGCGACTGGTGCGAAGGGAAGTGCAAGCGCTTCGTCAATCTCTTTCCCGCATTTTTCGCCGTCAAGGATCAATGTCCCCGCACCCAGCCTGGCTGCTGGTATCTGGACTACTTCCTCTTCGGAGACACGCATTACAACAACGCCGGCGACGCGCTGGTGGCTGACGGAGTGGGCAAGGCGCTAAGCGATGAAGCCTGTGATGAAGAGGCCAGCCGGACGGGAATGTCGCGGCTGTCACGACGAAGCATCCGGAGGGCCGGCGATGAGTTGGGATCCCGGAATGCCGCTCCGCATCTTCCTCTATGCCGTAGCGCTGGCGCTGAGCCTGTTACTCCTGGGCAAGGTGCGGTCGCGCACAGCACGGCAAGCCGGGCTGCTGGTCGTAAGCTACGCGCTGTATCTCACCTGGGGAAGCTGGTTCCTCGGCGTGCTGCTGGCGTCGACGGTCATCAACTTCCTGGTGGGACGCTGGATCGCCCGGCAGCCGTCGATGGGCAAGCTCTGGGTTGGCCTCGGCTTCAATCTGCTACTGCTGGCGGCCTTCAAGTATGTGCCGGGGGTTGCCGTCGCAATCCCCTTCGCGTCGCTACAGAAGTTCTCGCATCTGGCGTTACCGCTCGGTATCTCGTTCTGGAGCTTCCAGGCGATGAGCTACCTGTTCGACGTGTACCGCGGCAAGGAGCTCGATCCCACGCTGTGGGAGTTCGCGCTCTACATGGCGTTTTTCCCGATCGTCATCTCGGGGCCGATCTGCCGCATGCCGGACATGCTGCCGCAGTTTCGCTCGGATGAATCTCCGTCGCGCAATGAGGTGGGCGGCGGCCTCTGCCGCATTGCCACCGGCGTGCTGATGATGCAGATCGCGCAGTTGCTGGGCAAGGGAATCTTTGCCGGGCAGGGCATCAACGCGGGTTTCGACCAGGCCGCCAGCCTGAGCGGCATCGACGTATGGTGCCTCATCGCGGGCTACGGTCTGCAGATCTTCTTCGATTTCGCCGGCTATTCGCATGTCGCGATTGGCGCGGCCCGCATGATGGGCTTCACCGCGCCGGAAAACTTCAACCGGCCGTTCGCCTCGACCACGCCTTCGGTCTTCTGGACACGCTGGCACATGTCGCTGTCATTCTGGATTCGCGACTACGTGTTTATGCCCGTCGCCCTGACGTTCCGCCAGGAGTGGTGGCGCAAGTTCTGCCTGCTGCTGTCGATGGTGCTGTTCGGGATCTGGCACGGCGCGACGATTTTGTTCGTGCTCTTCGGCTGCTATCACGGCGTGCTGCTCATCCTGCATCGCCAAGTGCAGCAGGTGGAGCGGCGGATGCGCTGGGCTCCGGCGGGCAAGCTGTGGACGGCGTTCTCGTGGCTGCTGACCATGATCCTGATCAGTCTGGGATGGATCTTCTTCCGCTCTGGCTCGCTGGCGCAAGCGGGACAGATGTTTTCGGCGCTGGCCTCACCGGCCGGCTACACGCGACATACGTTGGACCTGAGCCTTTACCTGCTGGTGGGAAGTCTTGCGGTGCTCTACGCGCTGGTACTCGCGACTGTCGACGCCCTCGATCGCCAGGCAGAGCGGCTGGGAACCGCGACGGCAAGTCCGGCCGCGGAGATATTGGCCGTTGCAGTCCGCGACCGCTGGATTTGGGTGCTGCCTCTGTGGGGTGCGGCCTGTGTGCTGGTGATGACCATGATTCCGCATCAGAGCCGCGCCGCGAACGTCTTCATGTATCGCTTCTTCTGAGTTGTGAAGGGGCTGCGAAGGCACGGGCAGAGCGGAAACTTCAGGTCAGCGTCTCGGCGAGAAGATTTGAAGGGGCACGGCTTCAGCCGTGCCGTACCAAGCGGTTGTTAGAAATCTGCCGAGGCCGCCTTCAGGCCGACGAGCCCGGCGCTGGCGCGGCTCTGCGCACCTGCGGTAAGATTCCCGCATGCCCAAACACCCAGCACAATTCGAGGTGGCGTGTCCGTGCTGCGGCGCTACCCTCAAGATCGACCCTGAAGTGAAGGCGGTGATTGCGCACACGCCGAAGGCTGTGCCCAGGACCTTCGAAGACCTGGAGGCGGCGGCGCGTGCTATGAAGGATCAGGACAGCCGGAAAGAGTCGATCTTCCGCCAGTCAGTGGAAGCGCAGAAGAATCAGGGTGATCTGCTGGAGAAGAAGTTTCAGGAGGCTCTGAAACGCGCCAAGGAGACGCCGGACACGGGTAAGCCGCTGCGGGATTTTGATTTGGATTGAAAGGCAACTAGCAATTAGCATTTGGCAACTTCAGATCCGGTATGTTGCACGTGGCTAATGGCTCTGGACACCGTGTGACTGCAGCCCCGCCCGGCGGGACCGGATAAGAGAGCCCACCGCTTCAGCGGTGGCGTCAACAAACAGGGCCAAGTCCTTCGGGGGACGGCGTAATCAGGCCGGCGCGTCATTCGCCGTCGAACGGCGACATGACCCCTTAACCGGAATCAAGTCGTCTTTTGTCGTACCGAAACCCACGCCCGCTGCTGCTCGGCCATCGCGGCGTTCGGCCGCTGCCGTTCCTGGGACTGC
Organism: uncultured Acidobacteriaceae bacterium; assembly: GCA_963834135.1. Lineage (GTDB taxonomy): Bacteria > Acidobacteriota > Terriglobia > Terriglobales > Acidobacteriaceae > Bog-257. The sequence continues at coordinate 1,106,846 of CAWIAN010000005.1, forward strand.
GCTGGCGCAAGCCTGAGCTCCCGCCCGAGAACACTCTTCCTGCCTTCGACTACGCCCTGGAGCATGGCTGCGACGGATTCGAGTTCGACCTGCGCTACACGCGCGATCGCCGCTCCGTTCTGCATCACGATCCCAAGGTGAAGGGCGCGGCAGTCGCGTTCACCGATCGCGCGCCTTTGGAGCGCCGCATCGGCTACAAGCTGCCATCGTTGGAAGACGTGCTGATGCGCTATGGGGCGAGTGCGTGGCTCGACATTGAGTTGAAAGTCGCCGGCGATGAAGAAGCGGTTGTCGCCGCCGTGCGCTCCGAACCGCCGCAACGCGGCTTCGTTGTGTCTTCGTTCCTGCCGGAGGTGCTGCTGCGCCTGCACGAGATCGACCCGTCGCTTCCGCTCGGTTATCTCTGCGAGCATGAAGAAGACGCGCAGCTGTGGAGTGGCTTGCCAATAAAATATTTTATTCCGCAACATGCGCTGGTTTCCGAGCTCCTGATCGAGGAGACGCACCGGCGCAAGAGGCAGTTGTTCACCTGGACGGTGAATCTTCGCGAAGACTTGCTCCGCCTTGCCGAATGGGGCGTCGATGGCCTGATCTCGGATGATCCCAGGCTCCTGAATCAGACATTCCCAGGCGCCGTCTCTGCCAGCGCCGCCGGCTGACCAGCGGAAGACGCTTTTCGCCTTTCGCCCGACCGATCAGACGCGCGAGCCCAGTGCCGTTGTCAAAACTGCCTCCCAGAGAATTGTCATCACGAGGAGACCTTCAGGCCGACGAGGGATCTGCTTTTTGGACACGCCGTGGCAAGCAGAACCCTCGTCGCGCTAAAGCGCCCCTCGTGATGACAATATTCTGACGGCCGCCCCTCCCGCGAAAAGCGACCGGCGAAAAAGCCAATAGCGAATGGCGAAAAGCGAAGAGCGATTACAATCGTACCGATGCCGACCACCGGTGAACGATTTGAGCGCGCCGTCTCTATCATGGCGCGATTGCGCGGGCCGGGCGGATGCCCCTGGGACCGCGAGCAGACCTTCGACACCATCAAGCCCTACACCCTCGAGGAAGCCTACGAGGTCATCGAGGCCATTGACGCCCGCGATTGGGACGAGCTTACCGGCGAGCTCGGCGACCTGCTGCTGCAGGTGCTCTTCTATGCCGAGATGGCGCAGGAGGAGAAGCGCTTTTCTATCGATGATGTGCTTGACCGGCTGTCGAACAAGCTGATCGACCGGCACCCTCATGTCTTTGGAGAAGTGAAAGCCGACACGCCGGGCGAGGTTCTGCGCAACTGGCAGGCGCTAAAGGCCGAGGAGAAAAAGAAGCGCCAGCAGGAAACGGGGGAAACGGCCAAGAAGGAAGACCATCCTGAGTCGGTGCTCGCGGGCGTGTCCACGGCGATGCCGTCACTGATGGAGGCGTACAAGATCAGCTCGCGGGTAGCGCACGTTGGCTTTGACTGGCCGAACATGGATGGTCTTTTTGAGAAGCTGGATGAGGAGACGGTCGAGCTGCGCCGAAACTTGGAAGAATACCCCGAGCCCGGGCCTCAGCCCGAGTCGAGAGCCGGAGTCGCGGGCGCGCGTGGCGCGAAAATTCCCGAAGAGCTGCGCGCGCGGCTGGAAGACGAAGTCGGCGATCTTTTCTTCGTACTGGTTAATATCGCTCGCTATCTGTCGCTCGATCCCGAGTCGGCGCTACGCAAGACCAACCGCAAGTTCCGGCGCCGCTTTCAGTACCTTGAGGAGCGGCTGCGCGAGCGCGGAAGCAAGCCGGCGGAAGCTTCGCTTCCGGAGATGGAGTCGATATGGCAGGAGTCGAAGCGGCAGGAAAAAGCGTGAGCGACTCGGTTGAAATTCGTAATCTTCACGACGTGGAGGAGTTCCGCATTTGTGTTGGGCTGCAAAAAGAGGTATGGGGTTTCGCCGACAACGAGCTCGTACCGCTGCGTATTTTTTCCCTCGCGCCGAAGATTGGCGGCCAGGTCATCGGCGCCTGGGACGGCGACATGCTGGTGGGGTTCGCATTCTCGATTCCGGGCACGCGCAATGGCCATTTGTATCTGCACTCGCACATGCTGGCCGTGAAGGCCGAGTATCGCAACAGTGGCTTGGGGCGGCGGCTAAAGCTTTTTCAGCGCGAGGACGCCATCGGGCTAGGGTACGAGCTGATGGAGTGGACCTTCGACCCGCTGGAGATCAAGAATGCATACCTCAACCTGGAGCGGCTGGGGGCGATTGCTCGCCGCTACAACATCAATCAGTACGGAATTACGTCGTCACCGTTGCAGGGCTTTTTGCCGACAGACCGGCTGGTGGCGGAGTGGTGGCTGAAGTCAAAGCGCGTCGAAGAGTTGTTGGGGAAAGGCGAGCGCAGGCCGTTTCGGGAAGAGATGCGGATCAAGGTCCCAGCGGAGATCTACGAGTGGAAGGCAGAGCCCGAGACACGGCAGAGGGCGGCTGACCTGCAGTTGCACAATCGCGAGCAGTTTCTGAAGGCGTTTTCGCAGGGTTTGGCGTGCTTGCGGTATGGGCGCGACGACGACGGCAGCGGGGTGTTCGTGCTGGGGCGATGGGATGAGCAGTGTTCGTATGGTAGTTGAGACTGCGACAAGAGTCGGCTTGCTGTCGGGGCGCGACGTAGTCAGCCCACTTGCCCCGACCCTATTCCCTGGTTGTCATCCCGACTGGAGCGAAGCGAAGTGGAGGGACCTCCTGCTGCCCGCGCGCAGTGGGAGGATCGTTCCGCTGCAAGCAACAGCAGGTCCTTCGACTACGCGCGCCGAAATCGGGCACTGCTCCGCTCAGGATGACAATCATAGAAAGTTATAACCACCAGCAGTCACCACGGACAAAAGAATCCTGACAAGCGTGAAAAGTTATAGATATACAGGGATCCACCATGAAGATTGAAGCCATCACTCTCCGCGAGCTGCAAATTCCGCTGGTCCAATTTTTCGAGACAAGCTTTGGGCGTACTTATACGCGTCGCGTCATGCTCGTCACGTTGCGCTGCGATGGCCTCGAAGGCTGGGGCGAGTGCGTTGCTGGCGAGGGGCCCTTCTACTCTGAGGAGTACATCGACGGCGCATGGGATGTGATCATCCGGTATATGGCGCCGGCGCTCGTCGGAAAGACGATCACTGTTGGAAGGGAGGTCCCGTCGTTATTGTCGCGAGTGCGCGAACATCCTATGGCCAAGGCTGCGCTGGAGAACGCGGCTTGGGATGCCGAAGCGCAGGAGAAGCAGGTTCCGTTATGGCAGCTGCTGGGCGGCACGCGACGCGAAATTGCCTGCGGGGTCAGCATCGGCATTCAGGATTCGCACGAGCAGTTGCTGGACAAAATCGAGACGGAACTGGCCGCAGGTTATCAGCGGATCAAGGTCAAAGTGAAGCCGGGGTGGGACGTCGACGTGCTGGAGAAGATTCGCGCTCGCTGGCCGGAGATCTTATTGAGCTGCGATGCGAACTCGGCTTACACGCTGGCTAATGATCAGCATCTGAAAGCTTTCGATCAGTTCAAGTTGCTGATGATCGAGCAACCGCTGTGGGCTGACGATTTCTACTTCCATGCAAGGCTGCAAAAGCAGATTCAGACCTCCCTCTGCCTGGATGAGGCGATACGTGGGCCGCGCGACGCCGAAGCTGCGCTCGAACTCGGCGCCTGCCGCATTCTGAATATCAAGGTTGGCCGGGTCGGCGGTTTCTCCAATGCGATCGAGGTTCACGATGTGGCGCAGCGCTTCAATGTACCAGTGTGGTGCGGAGGGATGTTAGAGTCGGGGGTCGGCCGTGCGCACAACATCGCGCTGTCGACTCTGGGGAATTTCAAGTTACCTGGAGACGTCTCCGCCTCCAAGCGTTACTGGAAAGAAGACATCATCGAGCCTGAGGTCGAGGTCTCGCCGCGGGGAACGATTGCGATCAATGACAGGCCCGGTCGGGGATACGAACTCCGCCCAGAACTCATCAACCAGCTGACGGTTCGCGAAGAGACCGTGCGCCCCTAGCTCACTTGGGCGCGGGTACTGCGAAGACCTTGGCAAGGCGCTCGGGCGTTAGCAGATCCTTAAGCGAGTCCGTTCCAAACTTCGGCTTCAAGTCGTAGAGTGAAAATTCGCGCCAGCGAAGCGGCGACAGCTGGTAGACGTACACATACTCATCGTCGTCCCAATGGCCGCTGTCTTGGGCCTCTTCGTAGGTGACGAAACCCTCCGGGTCAAGGTGCACGTGGAATGCGAACGAGCCGGTCTCGTCGTTAACGGCGATCGGAAGGTCGATGGCGCTCGTGAACCGTGACGGATCGCAACCCCAGTTGTTGGTATTGCACTGCTGTTCGTTCATGGCCTTTGCCAGTCGAGCGCTGAACGCAGCGCGAAAGGGATCGTCAGACTGCGGGTAGAGTTGCGTGGAAACGCCCTTACGGGGATCGTAGGCCCAAAGCGTCTCCGGATGAACGTCGGCGAAGTGGACCATATCGCCTAGGTACAACAAAGAGCCAGACGGCAAAAATGTTTCGATGATACCAGCCAAGACGTTGTCGACCGAGAGGTCCTGATTAAGGACCAAGATGCATCCTGCCGACGGGGTCAGGTCCAAGCCCAGATAATAGTGACCGGCGTTCTTATCGAACCTATTTATGGGACCCCGGCAATCCGTCATGGTGTACAGCACCTGGACTTGAAGGGTAGGCAGTAGTCCGCGCTGCCACTGTCCGGTGCGCTTATTGAGGCGGGAAATCCATATCGAACGCGGGAGTTGCTCGCCATTCCAGCCTGTTAAGTAGTAGGCGGCGAGGCCTTCATCCGCGTCCATAAGAGTCGCGAACCCGTTTGTTTTTGCGTCCACGTCTGGCGCGTAAGGAGAATCCTGCAGAATATCTGCGGGGTTTCGATGAAGCTGCGCGAAAGCCGTAAAATTCCATACCATGACCAATGCCGCCAACATAAGCATTCGCCGCATCGCCGGCCTCCGTAACCCTTATCATTCTAACCTTAGAGGCAACCAGCAAAAAGGCGCAACCGAAGCCGCGCCTGTTCGATTTGCAAGCCGGTATTACTTATGTGCGTTGCTGGCGGTCTGAGCTTCCTTGGTCCCTGAAGGCCCGCTCTGCGCGACTACGTCCTCGCTCTTATGAAGCAGGTCGAGCGCCTGCGCAGTGGTGAGGTTCGAAGGCACGGTCTGGAAGTCATACATCGTCTCCGTCGACCAGATGGTGAGCGATTTTACCAGCAGGATCTTACCGTAGAACTGCAACGTCTCCTCGACTTCTTCCCAGTGACCGCCTCCTATGTCGCGTTGCACGATGCGAAATTTTCCGCCTTTGTTAAGCCTGCCGAGAATTCCCCAGCCAAAATCAACATCCTTGAACAGCGTGCCATCGATCTTCGCGATGCGCGCGGCCTGCCGATCAATGATCATGTCGCCTTCCATGCCCTGGTAGACGGCAGTCTCATGGTTCGGAGGATCGAACTTGGGATTGGCGGTGAACTTCAGATGCACGAGCTCTTCGCCATGCGGTCCGCGGTCCGTGCCGACATAGGTGTAGAGAAACGCGTCGGGCAGACTGGTTAGCATTAACTCGGAGCGCTGGTCATCCGCCTTATTGGACTCGCGGCGCTTGCGACGAGCGTCAGGATCGTTGGCGAACTTTTCCAGCTTGGCGTCTTCTTTCTGGCGCTGGTCCGCCGTCAGTGGTTTGCCGTTTATCAGCAGCGTAGTGGACAGACCGCCCTGCTTGGTGCGGACGATCTCCTTGACGATGGAGTGATCCTTGTATTGCGTGTTGTCCTTGAACATGTAGTACTGTTCGACGTCCGCGGCTTTGATTTCGTTCTTGGCCGCGCGGCGAACTAACGCGATGGGATCGATGTCGCTGCTTTTCTGTTGCGACCAAGCCGGAACACTCGCCACCAGCAGAACGAAAGCTGCCGCCAAAACACAACGCAAATGGGAACGATCAAAATCCACAGAACCTCTTGCTGAATTGCTTAACACAGTAGATTAGACGAGTTACTGAATTGTTCAGTTGCTTTTTGAGAAGGAGTCGTTCCGCCGGAGCCATTGCCGCAGGGTTACAGAGTGCAGGAACTTATTGCAAACAGTGACATTACGCCGCTTACCATGTTGCTGAGAAGCACAACGTGCTGTGAAGGATGGCGTCGATCCGGCGGCAAAACAGTCCCTTTGATTTGGCCATCACGTACAGGCAAGACCGCTGTTCCCCTGGTTCGGCCTTGCTTATCCGGTAGGCACTCCGCCGGATCGACCCTGCTCCATGTCTTTGCAACTTGGCATCCAAACCGGGCGGTGTGCTGACTTCAACTGCTGGCGCTGAATTGCCGGTTCAGTTTTTCGAATGGGCCTGAGCTGTGGAGGGGCGGATCTCCAACTGGATTTCCAATTGTCGCACCCACAATTCCACCTGTTAGCAGAACGATTCCCGATCATTTCACCGGCTGATCGAAATCATGCATGCAGCTGAGTTGATACCATCAGAGATTCATGCGGCGCATAGTCATTCCGGAACTGCTCGATAACGATCTCGGCTCGGCCGCCGAAGTCGCCTCCAGCCTGACCGATCTGAGGCACATCAACGACTGGTTCGGCGGAACGCGAACCACGGCAGAACTGCTGGGACAGGTCGCCGAGGCGACATGCTGCAGAGAGCTCTCAATGCTGGAAGTGGGATCGGGGGCGGGAGATCTTCCGAAGCGAGCGAGTCGCATTTTTGCGCAGAGCGGTGGGGATATAAGGATCACCTTGCTGGATCGCATGTGGTCGCATCTGCCGATCAACGGAATGCCGTCAGTTGCCGGAGATGCGCTGGCTCTGCCCTTTCGCGATAGAGCGTTTGATGTAGTGAGTTGCTCACTGTTTGCGCATCACCTTGAGCCTGAGCAATTGCGCCAGTTCGCTGGTGAAGCCCTGCGAGTGTGTCGCCGGGCGGTGCTTATCAACGATCTGATTCGCAGCCGCCTGCATTTGTGGCTGGTGTACGGCGGACTGCCGCTGTTCCTCAGCCGGATCACCTGGCACGATGCTCCAGCATCCGTAAGGCGCGCGTATACCATCGACGAGATGCGGCAAATCCTGCGGAGTGTTCCCGCGGAACGGATTACGGTGTCGAGACGCTATCTTTATCGCATGGGAGTGCTGTTGTGGAAGAAAAGCAACTAGCAGCTAGCGGGTAGCAACTAGCTACGAGCTTGATGCAGCGAGATTTCGGTAGGTGCTGGCCTTCAGGCCAGCTTGTAAACCATGTACTTACATTAAGAGTCGGCTTCAGCCGACGGCATTTTTCGCGGCGGGAGCACAGCAGGTCCCTCCACTCCGGCGGCCAAAAGATTCCCCCTCCGGTCGGAATGACAACCTTGGGGTGGGCTAATCGCTAATGCGAAGTGTTAAATGCCAATTGGTAACTGCTAAATGCTAACCGCCGACAAACATTTCGATCTCGCCGTCATTGGCGGCGGACCTGCGGGAACGGCTGCAGCGATCACTGCTGCTCGGCTGGGCGCCCGCGTTGTCCTGTTTGAGGCGAAGGAATTTCCGCGACACAAAGTGTGTGGCGAATTCGTTTCGGCCGAGTCGCTCGATGTAATCGCCGAACTCCTACGCGATTCACCAACTGGGCGCGATCTCCTCCGTTCGGCTCCCGTGTTGCGGCGGGCGCGGCTCTTTCTTGGCAGCAGGATGGTTGATGCGCCGGTCTCGCCTGCATCCGTCAGCATCCCGCGTTATGACCTGGATGCCGCGCTGTGGGAGTCCGCCCGGCTTGTCGTAGAAGAGACGCAAGCCCGCTGTGAGGTGACAGCGATTGCCGGGGATGGTCCTTTTGAGGTGACGGCTGCTTCGGGTATCTGCTCGGCGAAGGCCGTAGTGATTGCAGCAGGAAGGTGGTCGCAGCTTACTCCTGATCGCGTGGTGCCGGCAGGTCCGAGATGGATCGGCGTGAAGGGGCACTTTCGTGAAACCGATCCCAGCTTTTCGACCGATCTCTACTTCTTCGACCAGGGTTATTGCGGAGTTCAGCCCGTTTCAGCCGATACAGTGAACGCCTGCGCGATGGTGCGCTCCGATCGCGCAACGTCATTGCAGGAGGTAATCGCGCTTCATCCACGACTCGCCGAGCGCGCCGCAGCGTGGGAGGCTGTCATGCCTCCAGTCAATACCGCGCCGTTAATCTACCGGCAACCGCGGCCGATTCGGGGGAACATGTTTTACGCGGGCGATGCTGCGGCGTTCATCGATCCATTTGTGGGCGACGGAATCTCCATCGCGCTGCGCAGTGGAAGGCTGGCCGCGCAGTGCCTGAGTCGCTCCCTCAGAAGTGAAGCTGGACTGGCGGAGTGCGCTTCTCGATACGAACAGGAATACGCTCGGCACTTTACTCCACTGCTGACGGCCGCCTCTCGTGTGCGGTCGCTGTTGTCCCTGCCGGTTGTCGCCCGGGCCGCCGTATTCGAATTGTTACGGATTCCCGGATTGATGCCCCTGGTGATTCGCAAGACGCGCCGAGCTTCATGATTCTTGCTCTTGTGCCGATCTGTTCCGGTAGAATGCCGTTCAGCGCGCCCAAATGACTCCAGCTATGCTAGATCCACATGCCCCCAATCCGCAGCCGGAAGTTTCTGTCCGTAACACTATGCCGCGCGATTTCGACGGCATCGCCGATCTGTGCCTCCGCACCTATCCAGACACGGCGCCGTGGAACGCGGAGCAGCTCTCCTCGCACCTGCGAGTGTTTCCCGAGGGACAGTTTGTCGCCGTGTACGGTCGGGAAGAAAAGGTAGTCGGCATGTGTGCCAGCCTGATCGTCGACTGGGAAGATTACGCCATGCTCGACAACTGGGAGCAATTTACTGCCGATGGCATGTTCACGAATCACGATCCGGGTCGCGGCCGTACGCTCTATGGGGCGGAGGTCATCGTGGATTCGACGCTGCAACATCACGGCATCGGCGACAAGCTCTACCGTGAGCGACGTCAGCTGACGGAGTCGCACAAGCTGTTGCGAATTCGCGCGGGGTCTCGCCTGCGTGGCTACTCGCAATGTGCGTCCAGGTTGCAGCCGGCGGAGTATATCGTCGAGGTGGTGGAGGGGACCGAATACGATCCGACCTTAAGCTTTCAGTTGAAGGAAGGCTTCCATGTGCTTGCCGTCGTGCCGCATTACCTCAGCGACGATCTCGAAAGCATGGGCTACGCGGCGGTGATCGAGTGGCTGAATCCGGAACTGATCCGCGATTATCACATTGCCAGCCGTCCAACCCGATTTCTGCGAAAAGCGTTGAAGCAGGCGAGTGCGGGGATAGGCTGTTCGCTAGCGATCGCCGGCTAGTCGGTCTTAGCTGTAGCTTTAGCTGTTAGCTCTTAGATTTTAGCCGTTGCTCCATCATCTGGTTGTCATGCCGAGCGAAGGCTCCACAGGTTGCTGAACAACTCTCGCAACGTGGGCTTTGTGTCAGGGCACGGCTTCAGCCGTGCCGCCCTAAGTCCTTTGTCTTGGTTGGGCGAGGTGGCCTCCAGGCCGACGAGCCCTCCGTCTTGGAGTTTTTCAGCAGTCTGTTGAGCCGGAGTGGAGGGACCTGCTTTTTACGCGCAGCGGAAGAATCCTTCCGAGAGGCCGAAGAGCAATCTCTTTTACCGCACATTGCAAAAGCAGGGGCGGTCCGCTCCGGATGACGAGCGGAGTAGCCAAGGAGGGGCAGGGATCCTTCGACTCCGGCGAGCAAAATGCGCTCGCCTCCGCTCAGGATGACAACCTGCAGGGGTGGTTCGCATAAAGGCGAAGCGCCAGGAGCAAAAACAAGAGCGAAAGGCGAAAGGCGAAGAGCGTTCCTACCGCGTCACCAGCACTTCCCGAATATTGTCTCTTCCCAGAAAGAACTTGATCGAGCTGTAATCGTGAAACAGGTTCTCGACGTGCCGATTATTAAAGACGCGCTGCAGTTTGAATCCGCGAACCTGCTGCAGCTCAAGTGTGTCCCGGGTGGCGATGTTGTAGCGATAGAACGGCGCTTCGGGGCCGGCATCCTTAGTGTGAAAGAAGGCCAGCAGGATTCCGCCGGGCTTCATGGCGAGGTGCATGCGCTCGATCAGCGGCTTGACAAGCGGCTCGGGTAGAAAATCCGCCAAGTCCCAGAACATCACTGCATCAAACTCCTCGCGTCCAAAGCACAAGTTATCGCGAAGGTAGCGATCCACATCCAGTGTTGTGCCTCCGTCGCCGTTGGAAACGAGCAGAGACTTGTCGTGCGCCAGGCGTAAGACATCCTCCTGGTGAAAACGGTGCCCGAGCCCGGTCATGAACGTGATGTTGGCCGGTGAGGTTGCGCCCAGGTCGAGGACGGTCAGCCCCTCTTCGCGCGAGATGGATCGAATGAACTCGTTGAAGGCGGTTGAGCGACGGCTGATTTTGTTGCCCGAGGAATAATTTTCCTCAGCGCTCTCTCGCGAGCCGCCAAATAGTTTGCTGAAGATGCCGGGAGCCACAGAAGACCATTGTATGAGGCGGAGTGCCGAGGCGGCAATGGCCTCTGTGTACCTGAATAAATTGCGGGAAAGTGGCTAAAGAACGACCGGGGCGCACCGAGCAGTGCGCCCCTCTCGAACTACATCTTCTTAGGCTCCAGTAAAGAGCCCTGGCTGCTTACGGGCGTCGAAACAGAAGTCGAAATTGGGGCGGTGGCGGCCGCTGATGCCGGTGGTTTGACCTCAGGCTTAGAAGCAGGTTCCGGTTTTTGGATATCGATTCCGCCCTTGAAGAATGCGCCGTCGTCGATTGAGATGCGGGCGGTTGCGATGTCGCCCGCCAGCGACGCGGTCTTCCGCAGTTCGACGCGTTCACTGGCATGGATATCGCCGTTGACACGGCCGTGAACGATTACGTTTCTAGCTTCGATGTTGGCCTTCACCCGGCCATTCGGACCGATGGTGCAGGTTTGCCCGCGCAGTGAGATATTGCCCTCGACCTCGCCATCGACAATCAGATCTTCGCTGCCCGAAAGCTCGCCCTTGACCACAACGGATTTACCGATGGTGGCCACGTCACTGCCGCCACGAAGCGGCTCGCTACGGACGGGATCCGGGGGACGAGGCGCTGGCGCAGGGGTAGCCGGCAGCGATGAAGCGCTGGTCGGACTAGGCTCGGGAGTTGGATTATAGTCGTCTTCCTTACGCTTCCACATTTCGTTGAGCTCCGTCAGGCGTGCGCAGAGTTGGCCAGCGAAATCCGCGGCGCACCTTGGTTGTTCGATCTTGGACCGCTGCGAAAGAGGATACTCAACCACGGGCAGCGCCGCAAACCATTTTCTGAGGAAAGCGCCAAAAACGATGACTTTTCGGGTCCGTCAGCCCTTCCTTTGGCCTCGGTCGCCGGTCACATCCTGTTGCTCCACGCTCCCGTATAATAACTTGTTTTTGTAAAGTCTCCCGCCTCGCGCAAGCGAATCTACAGGCCGGGAGAGCAGGACTCATATGACTCAGATTGAGCTGATTCTTGGCCGTGAGATTTTGGATTCCCGAGGAAACCCCACAGTTGAAGCCGATGTCATTCTTGAGAGCGGAGCGCGTGGACGCGCCGCTGTTCCCAGTGGAGCTTCCACCGGCGAGCATGAAGCGCTGGAACTGCGCGATAGCGACAAAGGCCGTTACGCCGGCAAAGGTGTACTGAAGGCTGTTAACAACATCAACGAGGTGATCGCCAGCGAGCTGGAAGGAATGGACGCGAGCGAGCAGCGCGAAGTCGACAACACCATGCTGGCCATCGATGGCACGCCGACCAAGAGCAAGCTTGGGGCGAATGCCATCCTCGCGGTTTCGATGGCGACAGCCCGGGCCATGGCCGATCATCTGGGTATCGAGCTTTATCAATATCTCGGCGGCTTCACCGCCGGCCTGCTGCCCACGCCCATGATGAACATCCTGAACGGCGGCGCGCATGCGGACAACAACGTAGACTTCCAGGAATTCATGGTGATGCCCGTAGGCGCGAAGTCGTTCAGCGACGCGCTGCGCTGGGGTGTCGAGACGTTTCACGTGTTGAAGGGCGTGCTGAAGAAGCGCGGCTACAACACGGCGGTCGGCGATGAGGGCGGCTTCGCGCCGTCGGTGAAGTCGAATACGGAAGCGATCGAGGTTGTGCTCGAGGCCATTACCCAGGCTGGATTCAAGCCTGGCGAGGAGATCGCGATTGCACTCGACCCGGCAGCCAGCGAGTTCTATGACAGCTCGAAGAAGAAGTACGTCTTCAAGAAGTCCGACAAGAGCGAGCACTCGCCCGAAGACATGGTGAAGATCTGGGCCGACTGGGTGCGACAGTATCCCATTGTTTCGCTGGAAGACGGGTTTGCCGAGGACGATTGGGACGGGTGGAAGCTGGTGACCGACGAGCTTGGCGGCAAGATTCAGCTGGTAGGCGACGACAACTTCGTCACCAACATCGAGCTGCTTCAGAAGGGAATCGACGCCGGCGTGGCGAACTCGATTCTCATCAAGCTGAACCAGATCGGCTCGGTCAGCGAGACGATCGACTGCATCAATCTTGCCCGGCAGAACGGTTACACCACCGTTATCTCCCACCGCTCGGGTGAGACGGAAGACACGTTCATCGCTGACCTGGCGGTAGCGACGGGCGCAGGACAGATCAAGACGGGCTCGGCATCGCGAACCGACCGCATCGCCAAATATAATCAGCTTCTGCGGATCGAAGAAGAGCTCGGCCCGGCGGCGCAGCTTCCTCGGCCTGAAGAGTCTGAACTATCACGGCGAGCTGACAGGAAAAGGCAAAGCGGGGAAGTAACGCGAAGGGGCGCACCGTTGAGGTGTGCCCCTTGGCATTGCAAGCGACTGGCCCACCAATTGATGTACTTGACGATGCCGACCTCCGAGATCATTTTCACGATTACCGAATCCCCAGAAGGCGGCTACGAAGCGCGCGCGCTGGGTCAGTCCATCTTCACGCACGCCGACTCGATCGAAGAGCTGCGGCAGGAAGTTCGGGAGGCGGTGTGTTGCCACTTCGACTGCGGAGCCGGGCCAGTCACGATCCGCCTTCGCGGCGCGCACGATGAGGTGATCGACGCGTGAAGGCGCCGCGCGATCTCAGTGGTATCGAGTTGGAGAAGCTGCTTCATCGCTTTGGCTATGAGGCCACGCGCCAGCACGGCAGCCACATCCGGCTGACAAGCAACATTCGTGGCGCTGAGCACCACATTACCGTTCCCGCTCATAAGTTCCTGAAGATCGGTACGCTTGAAAGCATTTTGACGGAAGTCGCCGAATACCTGGCATTGCCTCGCCCGGAATTCGAGCGGGAACTTTTCGCGGCATAAGCAGAATTTTGTTGGCCGGCTTTATTGCGGCAGATGGATGCCACTGTGACTTCTCCTCGTCCTCTCGTCCTCATCATCCTTGATGGCTGGGGCTATGCTCCGCCTTCCAACGCTAATGCCATCTCGCTGGCTCGCAAGCCGAATTACGACCGGCTGCTTGCCGAGTTTCCCAACACTTTGATCCATACCAGTGGTCGCTATGTCGGGCTGCCGACCGGTCAGATGGGCAACAGCGAAGTGGGACACCTTAATATCGGCGCCGGCCGCGTCGTCTATATGGACATCACTAAGATCGACGTGATGCTTGAGAACGGCGAATTCTTTTCCAACCCGGCGCTGCTTAAGGCGATGGAGACCGCACGCATCGGAGAACGGCGACTCCATCTGTTTGGCCTGGTTTCGGACGGCGGTGTGCATTCTCACCAGAACCACCTCTACAACATTCTCAAGATGGCCAAGCAGAACGGCGTGGAGCGCGTCTTCGTGCACTGCTTCATGGACGGACGCGACACGCTGCCCACCAACGGAGCTGGCTACCTCGAGCAGCTGCAGCAGAAGATGCGCGAGTACGGTGTCGGCAAGATCGCCACCGTCAGCGGACGCTACTACGCCATGGATCGCGACAAGAAATGGGATCGCGAGAAGAAAGCGTTTGACGCGATGGTCCACGGCGACGCCGAGGGCGGACGCCACGCTGACGCGGTGCAGGAAGTGAAGGAGTCCTACAACCGGGGAGTGACCGACGAATTCATTATTCCGTTTGTCGTGGCCGACGAGCGCGGCGAGCCGGTCGGGAATATTCGCGATGGCGATGTCTGCATCAACTTTAACTTCCGCGCCGACCGTGCCCGCCAGATCACGCGCTGCTTGGCGCGCAACAGCCATTTCACCGCGCAGGACGGACACGAACTGGAAGGCGCCGACGATCTCGACGACACCATCCCGCGTAGTAGGACGCCTAAAGATCTGACCTACATCTGCATGACGCAGTATGACAAGCATTTCGCCCTGCCCGTGGTCTCGCCTCCGGAATCGCTGGGTAACATCCTTGCGAATGTCATGGCAGATCGCTCCATGCGGAATCTCCGTGTCGCCGAAACCGAGAAATATGCGCATGTGACCTACTTCTTCAACGGGGGAGTGGAGAAGCCGTTCCCGGGCGAAGACCGTGTTCTGGTGCAGTCGCCCAAGGTCGCGACCTACGACCTGAAGCCGGAAATGTCGGCGCAGGGAATTGCCGACGCGGTGACGAAAGCCATTGCTGATAATACCTTCGATGTGATGGTGGTGAACTTCGCCAATGCCGACATGGTGGGACATTCGGGCAAGATTCCGCCAACCATCACGGCCGTCGAGACCGTGGACCATTGTCTCGGGCAGATCGACCAGGCGTTGCGGCAGCGGGGGGGAGCGATGATCATCACTGCCGATCACGGCAACGCCGAGCAGATGATCGATCCGGCGACGGGCGGTCCGCAGACAGCGCATACCACCAATCCGGTGCCTTTCATTGTCTGCGCCGAAAACGCCGTGACCTTGCCGAACTTCAAGGGCGATCCGCAGCGGTTTACCTTGCGTCCGGATGGAGCGCTACAAGACATCGCGCCGACCATGCTGGGAATACTCGGCATCCCGCAGCCGAAAGAGATGACCGGGCATGATCTGCGAATCATCGCGGAACGGAAGGGCTGATTCGCCGCGCAGGCACGACGAAATATCGGGTCACGCGATTTCTTACAGGTTCGACCACTTCAACAAGTCTTGAGTCACACGGATTTTGATAGTGCTGGCGTTACCATTGACGGGATTGGATATTCAGCTGCCGCTCTTGGTGTCGAACCTTCGCATCTGTTAACGTCGCTTCCACGCAATGACTGACCAGCAGAGACTTGCCTCGTCCGACTCCGACCGCTGGCACGCCATGGGCGCGGGTTTCCTTGGCTGGACGCTCGATGCCTTCGACTTCTTCGTCGTCATTTTCCTGCTCGATACCCTCGCTGAGCACTTCCGTGTTCCGAAGCGCGACGTCGTCTTCAGCATTACGGCGACATTGATGATGCGGCCGATCGGTGCGCTCCTATTCGGCATGATGGCCGACCGCTACGGGCGCCGCCGGCCCTTGATGGTCAACGTACTCTTCTTTTCGAGCGTCGAGCTGCTTTGTGGCTTCGCTCCCAACTTCACGGCCTTCTTCATTCTGCGGATGCTGTTCGGGATTGGCATGGGCGGGGAGTGGGGCGTGGGAGCGTCGCTTGCCATGGAGCACGCGCCGGTGCGATTGCGCGGCCTGCTTTCTGGAATTTTGCAGAGCGGCTATCCCATCGGGTACCTGCTGGCGGCACTGGCCTCGCGACTTTTGCTACCCAACTGGGGATGGCGCGCGATGTTCTGGGCCGGGGGAATCCCCGCGCTGTTGGCGCTGTACATCCGCACGAAGGTTCCCGAGTCGGAGGCATGGCAGCAGCACCGCCTGACGCGCACCATCGATGGCCCACGAATCGCGTGGCAGCACAAGTGGCTGTCGCTTTATCTGATTGCCCTGATGTTCCTGATGAACTGTCTCTCCCATGGCACGCAGGACCTTTATCCCGATTTCCTGAAGCACGCCCACGGCATCACTTCGAACACTGTCGCCTACATAACGATCTTCTATAACATCGGTGCGGTGGTAGGAGCCGTGATCTTCGGCACGCTGTCGGAGCGCATTGGTCGCCGCTACAGCATGCTGGCTGCGCTGGGGGTTGCGCTGATGGTCATCCCGGCCTGGGCCTTCGGTGCGACCATGACTACGCTGGCGGTGGGCGCCTTTCTAATGCAGATGGGCGTGCAGGGCGCCTGGGGGATCATCCCCGTACATCTCAATGAGCTCTCGCCCGACGCTGTGCGCGGGCTGTTGCCGGGCTTCACCTATCAGATCGGGATTCTGTTTGCGGCTCTCACGCCCACGGTCGAATTCTCACTACGCGACCACCTTGGCTATGCCTGGGCGCTGACGGCGTTCGAGCTGATCGTGATCGCCGCCCTTGTTGTTATGCTGGTCTTCGGCTCAGAGCGGCGGGGTAGGAGCTTCGTAGCTGATGAACAGCGCGTCGCTGTTTAGCCCGCTAGCCGGCCGTACGGTTCAGTGCGATGTTTTCTTGATGTTCATCTGCACAATCTGACCGTTCGGATTCTTCGCCAGCAGGATCTTACCTTCGATCTTCACCGGGAATTGTTTGCCAGGACTCCAGTCGATGAACGTAGCGGCCTGGGCGCTGGTCCGGCATTCGTAAATCGTGTCGCCCAGACGCATTAGGATTTTGTAGTTAATTTCATCGCTCATATGTTGGGCGTTCTCGGCCAGCTTTTCGATGGACATAACTCTAGCCATCTGAAAACCATCATCTGCCTGAGCATAGGCAAGTGCGGAAAACAAGGCGATGCAGCACGATAAAACCACCAAACGAGTCTTCATGTGCGCTCCTCCCGGATCGTTGGGGAATGTATAGCTAAAGTTCCTGTGGATGATCCACCAATCGGTGTTTACTGCGCAACAAGAAATTTGTGGCGACGGCTCAAACCGCAGCGTAGGCGAGCAACGATCATGAACATGTTCGTGCATACCGCGCATCATCGCGACCAGTGCGACGCGTACCTGCGTATCAAAGGCATCAAGCCGCCAACTTAAAGTTTCTGACTCGCGGCGCTCATTTGCATGCGATCTTCACGATTGCGGGTAGGCCGCCGATCTGCTGACGTGCATCATAGGTGACCGCGCAGCTTGAAACGCTCGCCGGCAGCGCCTTCATGAGCACGACCGAGGTTCCGGAATAGCTGCAGGCAATCCATGTCGGTCGCGTGGCGTGCGGTGCGAACGTCCACTTCGCGATTTGCTTTCCTGCGGCTTTGGTAATGTCGTCGTACACCAGCGAAGCCTTCTCCAGCGGAGGTCCGTCATAGAAGGTGAGGCCAGCGAGTTGGTGGGGAGCGTCGTCGAGCATCGAACTCCAACCGGAAACCGGCGCCGTTAGTTGCTGGTGAACGTCGATCTTCGCGGGACAGGTCGTCGAGTCGTCGGCGATGGCGGAGAGAGAGAAAAGCAGAACACTGAGAAGCGCGAGGGACGCGACGGCGCGCATGGTACACCTTCACACAGATGGAGTCGATGCGGCAAACTCAATTTGAGTAAACAGGGGAGGACGGCAAAAGGCAAGGAAAGACGGGAACTTTGGAGCGGGAGACGGGGATCGAACCCGCGACCAACGGCTTGGGAAGCCGTGACTCTACCACTGAGTTACTCCCGCTCAGCGATGGTGAGCAAAGTGTAACACCCCGCGAAATCGCGTCGCAATTTCGCGAACCAAATGCGTGAGTGCTCCGCTCCCCATGGCTTTGATCATAAGCAAACGGCCTCTCACGGTGTGCTGCTTTTTGACACTGTTTCCAAGCGACTGTTAGTATGGTTGGTTTGTCCCGCCAGCAAGCGTCCCCGTCGTCTAGCCCGGCCTAGGACACCGCCCTTTCACGGCGATAACACGGGTTCGAATCCCGTCGGGGACGCCA
>CAWIAN010000006.1:0-257990 GCA_963834135.1 uncultured Acidobacteriaceae bacterium
ATGTTGGCCTTGTAAAACGGAATCAGTCGATCAACCATCAGTTCCTCCTCAAATGGATTTCCGGCGCAAAATGCGCCCACTATTATTCGTAGACCCTGAGGCGTTTATCGGTACCCTGTAACACTCAGCAAACTTCTATACTCGGGAGGGATCTCAGCGATTTTCCGCGGCAAATATGGGAGTAGAAACTTTCGGGGCACGCACAATTCCGAACGACTCAGCCGCGCATATATTGCGCATGCCGGTCACCCGAATGACGTGCGTCGCCAAGGCTATTGCAACCGGGCGTACTCCGCTTGGCTTGCTGATAGATGGGGATGTCGGGATCGGCGTCTTCCAGAGGGTGAGGAAATCCTGATAGGACTTACGCGCGGCAGCCTTATCGCCCGCCATCGCCTGAGCCCGCCCAAGTTGCAGATGGGCCAACGCGCCTTGCAAGTGAAGCCGGACGACTCCGGGATTGTCCACGACCTTTCGGAACTCGGCGGCAGCCTGTGTTCCCTGACCCAACTTCAGGTAAGCGAGCCCTCGCACATAGGCGGGGTAGACCGCGCTGGGCGGCACATTAGTTGCTCCCAATTCATGCGCTTCTGCAATCTTCAAGCAATCAATTGCTTCATGCGCATGATTGGACGTGAGCTCGATCGAGGCACGGATGCTCGGAAGGGTGTAGGTCTGGACCATCGTGTCCAGCGGCGACTCCTTATTTATTTGCTCGATTAGTTTGCGCGCCTTTGCGGCTTCGCCAACGAGGGCAAACGTCAAAGCTGCCGGCGACTCCACATCCCCATTCCCCTTTTGGATCGAGGGCCAAAGCCTCATCGGCCGACTTCCGCGCCAAAACGGTAGCCCCGATCGCTGCTTCTCCCGGCGCGTGAACTACGTGCATGATGGCCCCCGCCTCGCGCGCGCCGGATCGCGCCGCCGCCTCCTGTGCCCGTTGCGCCAACTCTCGCGCCTTGCCGAGATGCCCGTGGTAAAGCTCAGCGCTGGATTGAAACAGGACCATAAAGGGCTCGGCATCTGGTCTGCCCATCGCCCACTTCAGGACTGCACTCATGGTTGCTGTGTCGTCCGCAAAAAACGCCAGATAATACTGCAACTGCCGCACGCCGGGCGCGTCGGGATTAATCGTCTGCAACCTGTGCAGCTCAGCCTTGGTTTCTGCCGTCCGGTTCAAAGCGAAATAGCAATACGCGAGTAAGTCGTAACTTTCGAGCCCGGGCTGGATGCGGACCGACCTCCTCAGCCTGCTCAAGCGCCTTCTCGTAATATCCCAGGATCGCGTATGCAGTTGAGAGCCCGATATGCGGCACATAGTCGCCCGGGTAGCTCTGAATCCACTCTGAGTATGTTTGAATGTACTTTTCGGTTTCGCCGGTTACCGTTTCGTAATAGGTCGACTCGATGCTGAAACGTTCGCGCAGGCTGACCCGGTCACGCAGTTCATAGGCCTTTAATAGATACTTCGAACTCAATTCAGCCTCGTAGCCGGATGCCGCACCGAGGCGCGCGTAGGCGATGGCGAAGTTCGGATCGAGTTCCACGGCACGCTTATAGTAGGCGACCTTCTCTGGGTCACTGGCTGCCATGGTGCCCTGGGTGTAAGCCTGCAAAGCTTCCAGCGAGGACGTGGTGACCTCCTCGAGAGGTTGATTAAACTTTTGTACCGACGCTAACGATTCCCCCAGCTTTGCGCGCAACTGGGTGCCGACGTCGCTCAATGCCTTTAGCACGTGGTTGCGATTGTCGGCCTCCACCTCAGCGCTCGCCAGAGTATCGCCGGTCTGGCAGTTCACAGCCTTCAGTCCGATCACGTACTGATCCCCGACGGAGGCAACCCTGCCGGCCAGCAACGCTTTGCTATTCGTACGGAGACATATTTCCTGCGCTAACTTCCCTGTCAGGCGTACATTCGCGGGCCGGCTCATCAGCTTCAGTGTCTTCTCCACTTTCTCGTCCGAGAGCACGTTGAGAAACGGCGATTGCTCCAACTGAATCGTCAGCGCCTGTTTGAGGGTGTCGTCGAAGACAGGATCACCTGTCTTATTGTCGAAGTCGGCGAGGACGATGGTGTCGCGCTCGGTGAGCTTGGGGGCTCGGTGCGCCCGCCAGTAGAAAACATCGGCAACAGCGACGGCACATAGCATCAGTGCGCCGACCGCCAGCCACTTTGAGCGGGAACGGCGCCGCGGCTCAGCAATTACCTGTCCTAAAGAAGCGTGATTTATATAAGGTGTCATCCCGACCGAGGGCTTCGGCCCGAGTGGAGGGACCTGCTGTTTGGTTCGGTTCAGCAGGGCTGTCCCCGTCGGTCCCAATCCGTTCCACCGGCACCAACAGCCGGTAACCGCGCTTGGCGATGGTGCCGATGTAGTGCGGCTCGTCGCCGGAATCGACCAGCGCGCGGCGCAGTTTCTTGATGGCGCTGTTGATGCTGTGGTCGAATTCCACAACCGTATCGTCGGGCCAAAGTCTCTGGCGAATTTCGTCGCGAGTCACGATCTCGCCGTCGGCTTCGATCAGGATGCGCAGGATCTGCAGGGGTTGGTCGGGGAGAACCAGGACGGCGCCCTCATCCTGGCGAAGCTCGCCCGCGCGCAGGTCGACTTCAAAGACACCGAGGCGCACCCGTTGGGGCAGGGTCCCTTTCATGGCAGCGTGTCCTCGGAAGATTGGGCAAGAGTGTACTACGGGATGAACGGCCGTGGGCGTGAGAAGCGCAGATGCCAGCCCGGCCCATTTTCAACAGCTTACAACCGGTCGCAGAAAAGTCAGACAAAGGTCACATCGCGTGCCTTGTCGGTGAAGCCAGACTGACCGCACACTTGTCCGCAATTCAGCCCTGAAGTCCCGACGTTCTTAATAGGGTCGCTCCGACTTCGAAAGCGGGTGAAAGCACAACAACATTGATAGCGGCGACACTCGGCCAGCGCTGTCGCAATCGATTTCGAAGAAGCCGGCGATTGCTCCCTCCGCCCTTAACTGATAAAGGAGAACCTGTATGAACGCGAAAATAAGCGCATCGAAAATCAGTTGGCTGATTGTCATGGCCATTGCTGTGGGTTCAGCTTCGCTGGCCGCACAGGACAAGCCGGCATTATGGCACGTCACCACGCTATATGCCTTTACCGGTAATGCGGATGGAGCTCAGCCTGAAGGGGGCATAGTTCTCGATCCGGCCGGCAATGTGTACGGAACCACTACCTACGGTGGCGACTTTGGGGGTGAAAACTGCGGCACCGCCGGTTGCGGGGTGGCGTTCAAGATTGACCCTAGAGGGCACGAAAGCCTGCTTCACTCGTTTACCGGACCTTCTGCCGACGGCGCCAATCCTTCCGAAGGGGTAACTCGCGACAGCGCTGGGCGGCTCTACGGACTAGCCCCGTTTGCCCTGTCGCTTTACGAGTTGCAGCCCAGCGCCACTGTTTGTGCTGCCCTGCTCTGCCCCTGGAATGAAGTCATGCTGTCCAACATCCCCGGCGGTGGCCAGATTGGGGATTTGCCCACAGGCATTCCAATCCTTGACTCGCAGAGGAATATCTACGCAACCTCCAATACAGGTGGAAGCGGAACCAATTGTAATGGCGGCTGTGGGTTTGTTTTCAAAGTTGACCCCCAGGGGCAGTTCACCCCGTTCTACAACTTCCAGGGCGGCACCTCCGATGGCGCTCTTCCAACCGGCCCGATGTTGTTAGCGGCAGACGGAAGCCTCTATGGCACTACCGTGAGTGGTGGTAGTGGTGGCTTTGGGACTGTCTACAAAATCGATGCCAACGGCACCGAAAGTATCGTGTACCCCTTCACTGGAGGCAACGACGGCGGCAGTCCCTACTCTGGTGTGATTGCGGACGAACAAGGGAACCTTTACGGCACCACGGTCATCGGTGGGCTGCACTCTAACACCTGCATTGGTGGTACCTGCGGAGTCGTATTCGAACTGATTCCCAATCAGAATGGAAGCTGGACCGAGCACGTCCTCCACAGCTTTCAGGGAGGCGCCGATGGTGGGAATCCCTATGGTGGGCTAGTTAGGGATAGCCAAGCCAATTTCTACGGCACCACCTACTACGGCGGAATCTGCGAGTATGGCCCGTACTGCGGAACAGCGTACAAGCTGGATTCCACAGGTGACAAGACCACGCTCTGGAATTTCCAATGTGGGACCGACGGATGTGAACCGGAATTCGGGTCCCTGGTTATGGACCAGCAGGGTAATCTGTACGGCACCAACAGCTACGGAGGTGACTTGAGCGTCACTAACCCTGCCTGTCTCGAATTCTTAGGCTGCGGCACTGTCTTCAAACTCACGCCATGACAGGCCGAATACGGGGGATGACGGCTAGGCTCGGCATCCCTCTCGACCTTTCGCTAACCATAAGTCGGCTTGATTTACTAACGCTCCTCATCTGGACGTATAACGCCCTATGCGTGGATGTGACCGTTTAGGTTCCGAGCGGATCGTCGGCAACTCTTACCCAATCCGCTCAGCTCCTGCTTTCCTTTTCGCCGACGTGTGCAACCGATCGCTGGGCGCTCCCCTTGCTTACTTTGAGTGTTCGACACACCTGAGACCACGAGAGCCCGTCACGGCGCAACTCGGCAACTCGGGCGGCATCAATGTATACTCGTGGTCTTCCGAACTTCTTACCCTTCGCCCGTGCATTGCGAAGACCAGCCCGAACGCGCTCCTGAATGAGCGACCGCTCGAACTCGGCCATCGCTCCGATAATCTGGAACATCAGCCGGCCAGGAGTGTTTGCGGTAGGCGATGTCCGCGCAGGAAGCGTAAAGCGGGTAGCTGCGGCCGTTGGAGAAGGAGCTACTTCCGTGAGTCTGGTGCATCGAGCGCTTGCCGAACTTTAGGGGACCGAAAGCGTCCTTCGGCCCTTCGTCTCGTGACGTGACTTCGAAAGGGGCACCCTGTTTTCTTGATGAGCGCGGATAAGTAGAGCGGGCGCCAAATGGCGTTTTAACGAAAGGAGTTTCATATGAAAACCACCCGACTTGTGATCGTCGCGGTGCTAATCGCCGCAAGCGGATGTGCGCTGCAGGTCCTTCGGGCGGAGCAGGCAAGAAAGCAGCCTGCCAATGTAAATCGAGAGGAGCAGTCAAATATGACGAACGAAAAGGTGATCATGCTGATCGAAGCAAGAATTCAGCCACAGCGCCGCGCGGAGCTTGTTGAGTCCGTACAGCAATACCTGCCGTTGGTCCGGGCCGAGCCGGGCATTGAAGCCTTTTACATCACAACACGAAAAGACGATCCCAATACATTCGTTTTCTACGAAGTTTACAGATCCCAAGCAGCACAGGATTTCCATCTGCAGCAGGACTTCACTAAGAAATTCCTTGCGACGCTAAAGAGCGCGCAGGTCGGAGAACGAGTGCGGACCAATCTAGTCGAAATGGCAACCCAGTAGGACCCATTGCGGTTGAGTCGGCCACAGGCTGGTATCCGCCGCCATCCATTTAGCAAGTTTTTCAATGCGCACGTGAATCCCATCACTGTGTCCGTCATTGCCCGTTGCAGCATTCGGATGAGCCCGATAATCCAAGAGCCTCAAGAATGATGCGGTTCATCCAACCGAAATCGACTTAGAACGCACGACGCGTCGCCCAGAGCGGTCCTAGACCGTTTTCATGCGCTACGGCGTTCTGGATGATGAGACTGTCCAGCCGCTCAGGATGCGCCATGGCCATCCTGAAGCCGACCGGCCCCCCGTAGTCCTGTAGGTATAGGCTGTACCGATTGAGGCCGACCGCCTGTATGAAGTGTTCGATAACGGTAGCGAGCCGGTCGAAGGTGTAAGCGAAGACTCCAGAATCGGGCCAGTCACTGTGACCAAATCCGGCGTAGTCCGGGGCGATGAAATAGTATCGGTCGCACAAACGCGCAAACAGAGGCTCAAACATCCGCGACGACGATGGGAAGCCGTGCAGCAACACGATCGTCGGCGCATCCTTCGGGCCTGCTTCTCGATAGAAGATTGAAAGACCGTCGACCTGTATTGTGCGATAGAAACGCTTTGCTTACTCATGGGTGGTGGACTTCCGAAGGCCGGTGAGGGACGGACGACGCGATCAGCGACAAAAGCGCCCACGAGCCCCCAGATGGAAGGTGTGGCGCCGCGTGCAAAACGAATGCAATCCTTTCCCTCCCACCTGATTTCGGTTCGAATGACTGGAGTACGACAGACTAGCCTCTGTAGTTCTAGTCAGTTTCGATCCACACCCGTCAGAGCTTAAAACCGGGTTTCATCCCGGCCGAGGGCTAACCGTATTTGAGATCGGTGCTTTGTCCCACCTCGATAATGTAACCGTCAGGATCGCGGATATAGCAGCGTATCTCGCCGTACTTGGGTATTGGCTCCGTAATGAACTCCGCACCTCGACTTTTCCACAATTCATAGCACGCTTGAATGTCCGCAACGCGGAAATTCATAAAGCTGTTGAGGTGATTCGGGTCGGGGACGCTGAGCGTTACCGTCGGCTTGTCTGGCGTCGGCCCGCCGCCCACGTTCAGAATCATCCAGATGTTCGCAAGCTGAAGGTATGGAGGCGCATTGCCGTCCCCCATGCTCAGAATACGAGCGCCGAAGACCTTTTCGTAGTAGCGAGCCGATCGCTCGACGTCGGCGACAGTGAGAAAATGCGCGATGCTGAACCCTTCTCGCGGGGGCATCTCGTAGCTCTTCTGTTCGACTTGTATGCTGTTCATCGAGATCCTCTATTTGAGTGCCGGTAGAAGAAGTTTCAAGAGCGCTTCATCCGAGAACGGATTCTGGCCCGAGATCAACTCACGATCTTGTAGCACGTAGCTCGACCATGGAGCGAGCACACTTACCTCACCACCCGCCGTCTGCAAGGCGAAGTCTGGGTAGAAGAGAACCTTGCCACCAATCTCAAGCGGCTCCCGCTGCTGCTCTTCCGCTGTCGAAAAGATCGTCATCTTATACCCAGCATAGATCCAACCTTCAGCCTTTGTCCGCGCACCATCGATATCACCCGCCGT
The DNA here is from genome assembly GCA_963834135.1 of uncultured Acidobacteriaceae bacterium. Lineage (GTDB taxonomy): Bacteria > Acidobacteriota > Terriglobia > Terriglobales > Acidobacteriaceae > Bog-257. Next base: position 7,016 of record CAWIAN010000006.1, read on the forward strand.
CAACGCGGCAACGAACTCCGTCGAATTCGGGAGAGCCGAGAGAAGTGAAATCGGGCCGTGGCAGAGCACAGCTGTAGGCTTGGATGTTTCATGAAAGTGTCTCATCACTATGCCGGCATTGGGATCATCGAGAAGATCGATCATCGGGCCATGGCCACCGGGGACGAAAACAGCGTCATATTGATCCAGGCCCGATGCGATGACATCCGCGATACGAGTTGGATCTCTTAGCCCAGTCAGGCCGTCGCGGAATAACATGTAGTCCTGAAGCTTGGCCGCGTCCCCACCGAAGAAATCGGCGACCTCTGAATGCACATCCACTTGAGGGGCGTTGCCTTTGGGGTTGGCAAAGGTGATTTCGTAGCCCTCCTTCATCAGGGCGCGAACCGGGACCGTAAGTTCGTTGAGATAGTACCCGGCGCCGGTATAAACCTTGCCGCCTTTCAACGGCAAACCGCGACCGCTGGAGACTAGTACCAGGATTTTTCCCTTTGCTGCCATTTTGTTCTCCTATCTAATATCGCAACTAATATCGGGGCGTGTTACTTGAGGTCGGACGTACGCGGTTCAGCGCTTTTGGTAGGGGTGGAACGGTCGTGAAGGCCTAAGGCCTACACTTCCACCCCACACGTTTCCGCAGTCTGAAAGGCTCTTGGGATCGGCTGCAAATTTATCCAAAGAGGCGTCGTAGTTGAATACCGCGTATCCCCATCCGCCGCTTTTCGGGAATCGCTTGCTGTCCTTTTCCATGACGAAAGCCTGGGTAAAGACGTCTGGCACATCTACGGGGAACTGTGCCTCCGCGCTCTTCTTGGGCTTCCATTGCAGCTTCACGATCCTAGAGCCCTCCGGAAACGGCTGGCCGTTCCCCGGAATGCCGGCCTTGTACGCGTTGATCATGGTTGGATTGGCGACGATCACCTTGAGCACTTCGTCGGTCCGAGCGGAAGAGACCACTGACCAGTCCTCGTATCCCCGGAAGTCAGCGAACGCGATCCCGCTGGGCGATTTCAGTGAGTGCTTGTCTTGCGCGGAATCGGCCCCGACACCGACGACGGCGAACAATGCAGTTGCCATCGCAATTGTGAGCTGGGTCTTGCGCTTCATGGCTGATCCTTTCGTAAACAGGATTCCACCTGGGCCCAGGATCTGGCGCAGCATATCATAAGTGCGCGCTGCCCATGTTTGCGTTAACTTTTGGTAAATGCGTTCGGAGCTCTGGATCCTCAACCGAATTCTGGTCCACATGCGGCGCTCAAAAAACAGTGGTCGGCGCACATGCCATGAGCATTCCGGTGAACCTTCAGCACCGGTGATCCGTTAGTGGTCTACAACGGTGAGGGTACGAGTCGTGTAATTCGCGCCTTGGCCGCCGGCAAAAGTTGGAGCAGGACCATCGGCGACCACTAGCGCCTTGACCCTCAGGTTCGCACGTATCTAGCGATTGGGATAGTGCTCCTGATCCACGTTTCTGTGCATGCGGAGCCTTGAAGCGGTCGTGTGCAATATTGGAATCCACACGTTGGCTTCGCCCAGGTCTTGAATCTTCACGGACCGGAGAAGGCGGAGGTGCACTTGCGGAAGCGGGCTGAAGATCTCATTGTCATGGTGTCGTATTATCTAAATCTGCGTATTTTTTCTTCACCACGACAGTGAGCTACTTAACTTGTACAAATCCGCTTGTCACTAGTTCTTTAAGTCTTGCGTTCGTCGATTATTCTGACGATCCGCTAGACGCCAGGCACCTCAAGTCTCGACCTCCTAGACCGAGGTTCGACCCCCAGAGTCGGGTTGCCCAGTTTACCCGGTCGAGGGTGGGAAACGACCCTGTTTGAGCGAAAAGTGGGCACTTGGTATGAGCAATACCATGGTCCAATTGCGTGGCTCACTTTGTTCTGGCTGAATGGTGACAGCTTTCCGCCGCAGGGTTGTCTGGGTCACCTGAGCGGCGATTTCCGAGATTCACAAAGAGGGAAGGAAATCCGATAGCCAGTACGAGTGCGCTTCCCAATCCCGCACGGCGAACGCGCCCGCGAAACCGGCACAGATTCGCGTGGCCGGGAGGTCGGCCGCCTATTGGCGTGTCACGATCGACAATCCATCGATCAAGCAGGAGCGGTTTGAAGCCGTGGGGCAGGTCGACGCGGTGCTTGACCTGATCGGCGGTGAGACGGCGACGCGTTCCCAGGCGCCGGTGAAAAAGGCCGGCGGCGTGATCGTTTCGATAGTGGGTGCGGTCAACGCAGAATTGGCGGCGCGGGCGGGGATTCGAGGCGTGAACGTGGCCATGAGGCGCAGCGCAGCCGACCTGTCGGAGTTGGCCGGTTTGGTGAAACGCGGCGACGCGAAGCCACGGACAGGCGACGTGTTTCGGCTGGCCCAGGCGCGTGAAGCATAGGATACGAGCCAGCAAGGCAGGGCCAAGGGCAAAATCCTGCTAAAGGTTGCGTGAGTTCGGACCGTCGCAGGCGCGCACGAATGCACGGCAGGGAATATTCATTGTCTTCTCGCTTCGATGCACGTTGAGCCGACTCCGCTGTATTCGATCAGCATCTCGACGGGCGCCTGAAAAGTTCAATTCAGGAGGGCGATATGGCGGTCACCACGGAAATCGCGCCGAATATCTATCGCGTCTCGATCTTTGCCGAGCGAGGCAATCTGCAGTTCAACCATTTTCTGATAAAAGACGATGAACCGCTGCTGTTCCATACCGGACTGCGCGCTATGCACGCGGAAATTCGCGAAGCTGTCTCAAAGCTCATCGACCTTTCCGAGTTGCGCCACATTAGCTTCAGCCATTTTGAGTCAGACGAGTGCGGCTCGCTCAATGAATGGCTAGCCGAGGCGCCCGAGGCCGATGTGATCTGCAGCCAAGTTGGCGCACTCGTGAATGTGAACGACTTCACTGGCCGCGAGTCGCGCGCCCTGCCTGACGGCGGCACGTTTGAGACAGGGAAGTACCGCTTTCGCTATTGCCGGACTCCCCATCTGCCCCACGGTTGGGACGCTGGCGTTCTCTTCGAAGAGACAGAGGGAACGCTGCTCTGTTCAGACCTGTTCCATCAGGCCGGGAACGTCGAGCCGCTCACCTCTGCCGATGTCGTGGGACGTTCGCGTCAGGCTATGAAGGAATATCAAGCTGGCATACTTGCGGAGTATGTCCCTTACACTTCACTTACTGCGCAGAACTTGAAAAAGCTCGCCGGCCTAAAGCCCAAAACACTCGCCATCATGCATGGCTCCAGCTTTACAGGTGACGGTACCAAGGCACTCGATGACCTCAGCGTAATGTTGCACGAGGTGTTCGGTCCGCAGAAGTAAAGTTATGCCTGGCAATCCCGCTCAAGCACTTGGATTCCAATCAAATTGAGGGTTCAAGATGAGCGATCAACAAACGGCAGAGCATTATCAGTTATTGCGAGATCAACAGATCCATGCGGCGCTCGATCAGCATTGGGCGGATTCCGCCGCCAACGATTATTAAACGGAGCACCACGTCTGCCACGAGGACGCAGTGCGGGACTACCCCCAGTCAGGTGAGCGAACCCGCGGCTGACGCAACCAACAGAGCCAACCGGCGAGTCAGCCGAGCCAAAAGCGGTTTACTGTCCAACGATTCATTGGCGGCGGCGATCTTTGGGTCACCGGATACATCCTGGCATATGACGTCAAGCCGTCCTACACCGTGAGCATCACGGAGTTCAAGGGCGTCAAGGTTCGGGGAACACAGTACTTTGCGGATACATTCGTGGCTCCGGCATTCCGCGCTCGATGGGCCGAGCGGATGGACAAATAATCTGAAGGCGCGCGAAATCGCAAACGATGCCGTCGATGGAGAGACAAGAGATGGATTGGAAATGGCTAATTTACTTTGCGCTGCAGGGCAACCGTCATCTGGAACAATATTCCATCCTAACGAGCGTCTTTATCCAGTGATGCGGAAATAGCAGGTGGTATGCGGCACAGGAGGCGAGCAGGACACACAAAGCCTCGGCGCGCAGGAGGTGGACGGGGCGGGCGAAGAAGGGCTGATTCTGCATTATTGAAACCTCGGTCGCTGATGCATTTCGGGTGAGCCGCCGGTATTCCGGCGGGTACGCTTCAAGAAAGGTCAATACTTCGCAGACGTCCACTTTCCCTACACGAGAGACTCACGCAAAGGGCAGCATGTGTCACTTCCGTTCTAACTCGTGTAATCCAGGTACAACACAAGTAGTCCGAACACCGCGAGCATCGCTCCGGAGAGTGAGGCTAAGCTTCCATTTCTTCCCGCTTTGGCTGACACCTCCATCGCTGCACGCCAGTACATAAACGCACCCGCAAGAACAAGAACCAATTCAACGCATGCTGCCGCTAGCGGATGCCCCACGCGAGTTGCCGAGACAGAGGCGCTTTTCTCAGGACGGCCACCCAAGCGAACGTCAGCCTTCATGTTGCATGCCACCTCGGAGTAAATAGCTGCCCTTGGCGGTCGAGGAAGCGAAGACTAAAGGGCAGATTGGGACTCTGCCCTTAATCTCAGTTTAGTTTTTCAACCAGCGTGCGTGTTTGTGCCCGCAGCTACGGGATCCGCACGAAACCGTGATGCACGCCACCGGAGTCGACATATAACCCAGTGATTATCCCTGACGGGCTGATGCTTGAAGGCTGCGTGCCCTGGCCCGAACCTGTTCCCGCGCCTGGAACGTCGAAGGTGATGATAGTGCCGCCCTCATCGCGCACAAAGCCGTGAGACACGCCGCTGGCGTCGTTGTCATATCCTGTGATCGCTCCCGATGCGTTGATGTCATCGGCAAGAGTATAGGTGGATCCAGGAGGATCAAAAGCGGTAAAGCGCCCGTTAACAGTGCGCAAGAAGCCGTGACACAAGATTGCCTCACAGTAGATTCCCGTGATTGCGCCCTGCGAATTTATGCTCCAGGGGACTGTGTCAAGTGACCCCGGAGGGTCGAAGCTGATGATGTGGCCGTCGCTGGCGCGCACGTAGCCGTGAACCACATTGTTCGCGTCGTAGTAGTCTCCTGTGACTGCTCCTTCGGCGTTCAGAGCATTGGGCCACCACATGAAAGTTGTGGTTGACCCGGGAGGGTCAAAGCTGGTGATGTATCCTTCCCTACTGCGCAAAAAGCCGTGACCCACGTTATTTGCGTCAAAGTAGGCCCCCGCGATCGTCCCCTCCACATTAATGTTCTGAGATTGAGTTCCCTGGTAGCTGCCTGTGCCTGCGCCAGGGGCGTCGAAGATGGTGATCCTGCCGACCGGGTCGCGCCAGTAACCGTGCTCCACGTTGTTGGCGTCAACGTCGTATCCGGTAATTACGCCCTCTGCGTTGATGCTGTAGCTGGCGGTGCCCGTATAAGCGCTAGTCCCCGCGCCGGGAGCGTCGAACGTGGTGATCTTGCCGTCAGCGTATCGCACAAAACCGTGAAATATATTGCTCGCGTCGACGTAATATCCAGTTATTGCCCCTAGAATATTGATGCCGTTTGGGGTGGTGCCCTGGCCGGAAGCTGTCCCCGCCTCCGGAGCATTGAACTCAATGATCCTGGGCTCATGACGATAGCCACCTTCGCCTCGTCCCTCCTGCGCTGACGACTGGATTGAGATAGTGAGTGCAGCCAATGCACCCAAAGAGAAAACGAGCGTCATAGTTCCGAGCTTCATGTCCTATCCTCGTTAATTGAAGTTGTCTAGCATGCTCTAGGCGGGTTCGGATCGTTAGGGTCGACTCAGCCCGCTTTCCCACACCTTGCAAGAACGCGGTGAGTGTGCATTAGGCGGCTCAGGCGGGCAATGCACCCGATGTCATTTAGTTATCACTTGGCGGTTGGGCGACCTAAGTCGTTCCATCCATTGCCTCACCGAAGGGCAGATTCACGTCGAACGATTTCCCGCGACGGCGCTAGGAACCCCGTTGTAGCCGGTAGTAGACTCTTTGGAACCGCTCCCAGCGATCTGCTGATATGAAAGACACGCTGCCAGCCCGGGCGCGACTCGGCGCTTTCGAAGTCAATCTGCAAATAGGAGAACTGCGTCAAGGCGAGCGAGCCATACTTCTGCAGGAGCAGCCATTTCTAGTTTTGCGGATGTTGATTGAGCGCGACGGCAAGATCGTGACCCGCGAAGAGATCAAAAAGAAGTTCTGGCCCAACGACACCGTGGTGGAGTTTGATCACAGCATCAATGCCGCCATCATGAAGCTGCGCCGGGCGCTGGACGAGGCTGCGGACGGACCGAAATACATACAAACCCTGCCGCGCCGCGGCTATCGGTTACTGATGCCGGTGGAGTGGATCGTCGACGCCGACTATTTTGTCAGCGAAACAAGCGCTCCAGTCGCCGCGAGCGCTGGCGTGCTCGGACCGCCCGACCTGGGAGGGCTGACCGGCAGAACCGTTTCGCACTATCGAGTACTCGACATCATCGGCGGTGGTGGCATGGGCGTGGTCTACCGTGCTGAAGACCTCAAACTTGGCCGCCAAGTGGCGTTGAAGTTTCTGCCCGAGGAACTGGGCTCTGATCCGCGGGCATTAGAGCGTTTCGACCGCGAAGCGCGGACCGTCTCGTCGCTCGACCATCCCAATATTTGTACCATCCAGGAATTCGGAGAACATGAGGGTCGTGCCTTCATGGTAATGCAGTTGTTGAAGGGGCAGACCTTGCGTGACCGTCTAGCGGCAAGCGACGGACCGCTTGCGCTCGATGAACTGCTGGACATTGGAATCCATATCGGTGATGGCCTGAGAGCAGCGCACGAGCGGGGCATCGTGCATCGCGACATCAAGCCGGCCAACATCTTTATTACAGATAAGGGAATTTGTAAGATTCTGGATTTTGGATTGGCGAAGCTGCTGGAGCGGGGCGACGAAGACCAGGTGGCTGTGCGGCTAAGTACCCCGCCCGCGGCGTCGCCAGCGGGGTCCGGCACTTCGCACATTACCCGCACCGGTTCAGCGATGGGCACCGCGGGCTACATGTCGCCGGAGCAGGTACGCGGCGAGCAGTTGGACGCGCGAACGGACCTGTTCTCCTTCGGCTTGGTGGTGTACGAAATGGCCGCCGGTCGTCGTGCTTTCAGTGGAGATACTGCCGAGGTTGTACACGAAGCGATTCTGAACCATCCTGTGGTTTCGGTGCGCGAACTGAACCCTGTCCTTCCGAGAAAGCTCGTCGCCACAATTGACAAAGCTCTGGAGAAGGATCGCGGGCTGCGTTATCAGTCGGCCGCTGAAATGTGCGCCGATCTAGAGCAAGTGAGGAGCGGAAACGAAAACCCGGCGGGTCGACTCTGGATACGGATTGCAGCGATTGCGCTATTGGCCACTTTGACGACGGCTAGTGGGCTGTACTGGCGTTCACGAAACAACATCAAGCTCACCGACAATGACACCATTGTTCTTGCGGACTTCACCAATACAACTACCGACCCGGTATTTGACGACGCCTTGAACGCAGCTCTGCGAGTGGAGTTGGAACAAACCCCGTACCTCAACTTGCTTGCTCTCGATAAGGTTCGCGGAACGCTCAAGGAGACAGGTCATCCTGAAACCGAGAAATTGACACCACAGCTGGCACGCGACGTCTGCGTGCACACGAACAGCAAGGCGTATGTGGCAGGTTCGATTGCCGATCATGGCAATCATTATGAAATCGAGCTTAGAGGCGTGGACTGCCAGACCGGAAAGACTTTCGCCAAAACAGCGATGGAAGTCAAGAACCGTGAGCAAGTGGTGAAGATCCTGGGGGTTGCTGGTAGCGACCTTCGAGGCGAAATGGGCGAGCCGCAGGCTTCGCTGCGGAAGTTTGACCAGCCATTAGACCAGGCCACTACCTCCTCACTTGAAGCCCTCCAATCCTTCGCTCAATCTCGCATAATTCAGAGAGAGAAAGGCGATGCTGAATCTCTTCCCTATCTGCAACGTGCAGTCGAACTCGATCCCAACTTTGCCGTTGCTTACTGTTCACTGGGAGATGCTAACTACAACCTGGACGCCCGCGGACGGGCAACAGAAAATTATAAGAGGGCCTTTGCACTGCGAGACCGGGGAAGTGCTAGACAACGCTTTTACGTGGAAGGCAGCTATTATGCTCTCGTTACTGGTGAACTGGAAGAAACTATCCCGATTTATCGGAAATGGATCCAAACCTATCCCGGCGAGACGGCAGCGCACAATAACTTGAGCCGTAATTTTAGAGTGCTCGGGCAATACGAGATGGCCATCGTTGAGGCGAAGGAGTCGCTGCGGATTCGGCCAAAAAGCTACGTCCCCGTGGATAATCTCATGTGGGCCTATGTCGCTATCAACCGGCAGGACCAAGCCAAATCAGCTTTTGATGAAGCTTTATCCCGCGGCGTTGATGTGCTTGACCTCCGTTCTATGAGGTACTTGATAGCTTTCCTAGAGGGTGACGAAGCCGCCATGCGAGAGCAGGTTGCCTGGGCGAGCGGTCAACCTGGCACAGGGCAGGAATTCTTATTCTTGCAATCAGACGAGGCGGCATACCACGGCCGTTTTCGTCACGCACGTGAACTAGCGAATCACGCGATCAAGATGTCAGTAGATGGCGAACATCTCGACGGCTGGAAAGGATTTATCGCGTTGGGCGAAGCCGAGGTCGGCAACTTTGGTAGAGCCCGGGAGGTGGGTGAAGCGCTGGAATCGATGCCGGAACGAGATGTGAGGTTGGAGGCAGCAATGGTGCTGGCACGCTCCGGAGAAATATCTGAAGCCCAGAAATTGGTGGATGATCTCCAGCAGCAGTTTCCACGGGACACGATGATGCAGAATTATATGCTGCCGACAATCCGGGCCGCGATAGAGGTACAGAAAGAGAATCCAACCGGGGCAATCAAAATGTTGCAAGCCGCCGTTCCGTATGAGTTAGGCACGAGTCCGTCATGGCTTGGTAACCTCTATCCGGCTTACGTGCGGGGCCAGGCCTATCTGGATGCCGGCATGTCCCAGCAAGCAGAAGCCGAATTCCAGAAGATACTCGACCACCCAGGAATCGTGTTGGACGATGTAACCGGTGCGCTGGCGCACCTGCAGCTAGGGCGCGCCCAGGCGATGATGGGCGACGACGTCGCGGCGCGTAAGTCATACAAGGATTTTCTGACTTTGTGGAAAGACGCAGATCCCGACATCCCTGTCTATAAACAGGCCAAACTGGAGTACGCAAAGCTCCATTGAAATCCGACGGTCGGAGCCGCTCTGCCGTGCCACGCCTCGATGCATTCCGTGTCGTCGGCAAGCTGTAACCAGCCATAAACCGATCACTTTCATTTTTGACGCTTGTGATAGCAACGATAAATCCCCATAGCGGCGTTTCTTCGGCAGAACATCCCAAATGCTTACTACGCCCGCCGTAGCTGAAGTGCGAAACGAAGTCGATGGTTCGCAGACTCCCCGCCCGGGCAAACAGTCGAATTGCGAACTCTCCGCTACAGGTCGGCGCGCAGACCTGTACTCGGCTTTTGCGTTCAGAGAAATTCAGTGGGATTTACGCTTTAGCAAGCAGGAAGATCGTTTCTCTGCTACAGGTCGGCGGGGAAGATTCGCGGAAAACCCGGCCAAACGTGACGGTTTCTACGCGTTGACTAGTTACTTCTCTGATAATAACGACTTGATAGAGGATAGTGGGGGATTCGAACCCCCGATACAGCTTTTGACCGTATAACGGTTTAGCAATTTTGGACGGGACTACTCTGTTACGTGGAATCAATGGTTTAGAGTGTATAAAGTGCACCATTTGTGGGTCAAATTACGGTATTCGGCACGCGAATGTGCAACCAATATGCAACCAGAGCGTATAACGGTTTTCAAAGTACCGACGTTTTGTTCGTTATACTCGGTTCGAATCCCCCCTCCCGAGGGGCTCGGACTCCGCGGGTGAATGAACTTAGACTATGTCGACGGGAATCGATAAAGCCGTTGAGGTGCTGAAAAAGGTCCGGATTGCCCGAAGCCGAGAGTTTGCGGCGGCCGGGATCAATCGGAGAGACGTTGCGACGGCGCTCGCAAGAGGCGCTATCGAGCAGGTCGATCGAGGCACATACTGCCTGCCCGGATTCGCTCTGCATCCGCATGCTCGACTGCTGCTAGCGTGCAAGCGAGTGCCTGGATCGGTGGTGTGTCTATCTTCGGCTGCTCACTTCCATGGCCTCATCGATGACGAACCGCCGGAAGTTTGGATCGCGATCGACGGGAAGTCGAGACGTCCGTCTCCAAACCGGATCGCGATCAAGACGGTCTGGTTCTCTGGCGATGCTATGTCTCAGGGAGTGGTGAATCAAAGGATTGAGGGGGTTCCCATTCGTGTTTTCAGCCCGATGAAGACGATTGCAGACCTGCTGAAATACCGGAATAAGATTGGAATCGAGGTAGCTCTCCAGTCATCGCGGGCTTCGGTTGCAATGAGTCACTACAGCCCCTATCGCTTGCTGCACTTTGCACGCATCTGTCGTGTGGAGAAGCTAGCAACAGAGATCATTCGTGAGTTTGGATCGGGCCGAGACTTCGAAGGGCGACAGGTTCGTTCTGTCTGGCGAGAGCGGGTCTGAAAAGGGTCGCTGGATCAGTCAGATAACGAAGTGATGTTCTCAAGTTCTCCACGAGGCGTGGGAACTCTGCGCTGTCGGCTGTCGTTAAGACCCAGAATGTCAGGCACGGCGCAGCATTCACTCAAAGCTGTGTCGCGCTTCTCGTACCTGTCAAGCAGGCCGGCTTCAGCGCCGTCGGTCCGGACGTTGGTCATTTTGGTCTTCTTGCATGAGTTCGTCGAGCGTCGGCCGGCGGCCGCTTGCTTCCTGCAGCTTCAACTCAAGCCCAAGGGCGGACAGGATATTGGTAATCTTGGAATATCCCAATTCACCCATCCGTCCGTTCTCCAGCGCGTCCAGCGTGGAAAGGCCAACCTTGGCCCTTTGGGCAAGCGCGGACTTCGTCAGCCGCAGGGCCTTCCGCTTGTTAGCGATCTGCTCACCAACGGTGCACAGCGTCAACATTTGCCTAGTATACGAGGCTAATGTCGGTGTTTGAAGATGGAAACCTCATAATACTAGGCTTGAATTTCCCTTGATTGGTGCTCTCCCTCGGAAGGCAAATGTTAGATCCAGAATTAGTGATTTATAAATCACTTTTTATTTGATAACTTCGCTTAAGTGATATATAAATCACTTATATGCAAACGTTGTTTGAACTGGGCGCTGCTGTTGCGTCACGGCGAAAGGCTCTCAAACTCAGCCAAAGCGAGGTTGCGCGTCGTTCCGGCTTAGCGCGAGAGAACCTTGTTCGCTTCGAACGAGGGCAACTCACTGAATTTGGTTCCCGCAAGCTTCTGGCCGTACTGGCGGTTTTGGGACTGGAAATGAGCTTCGTTGAGGTGGGGATGTCAGGCACCCTCGATGAACTGCGGCTTGAACGAGGTGGAGCATGAAACTCAATGTTCATGTTCTCGGCAAATATGTCGCTGTTCTCGAACAGATCGGCGATTTCAAGAGCGTACTGGCTTACCTTCCTGATGTCGTTCCTGAAAACCTCGTTTCTCTGACTATGCCAGTCCGAACGGAGTCTTATCCGTGGGACGACGAGCTTCACCCCATTTTTCGAATGAACCTCCCGGAAGGATATCTCCTGCAAGTCTTGCAGGAGGAGTTTGGGCCGCATATTGGGGCGAGTGCCGTTGCGCTCTTGTCAGTAGTTGGTCGAAACATGGTTGGAAGATTAAAAGTTGCTCCACCCGGAGCGGCACTGGACGAACCAGCCAAGCCAATAGAAGTTGCCGAACTCCTCAAGGGGGATAACTCCGAAGAGGCTTTCTCCGAACTCGTCCGTGAACACGCCAAGAGCGGCGTTTCAGGCGTTCTCCCAAAATTCTTGGACGTGGAGGAACAGAAAACTAATGGCCTTGGGCAACACAAGAAGGCGACGCTTCTGACCCACGAGCACATTATCAAGGGCACGTCAGCAAAATTGCCGTTTGCGACCGCTAACGAATATCTATGTATGAAGGTCGCCACAAAAGTTGTCGAATCTGCGAAGACCGAGCTGTCCGAGGATGGAAATATCCTAGTCGTACATCGATTCGACGTTGACGAAAACGGTGCTCCATTCTGGGCATTGGAGGATTTCTGTGCGCTGCTCGGACTGCGCCCCGCCCAAAAGTACGAGACCACTTGGGAGAGAATTGCAAAAGCTGTCCGCACATACGTCGACGGCAAGCAACAACGAGAGACATTTCAGAAACTCACCAAAATTTTGCTGTTGACCTACGCTCTCCGGAATGCCGACTGTCATTCTAAGAACTTGGCATTGCTGTATACGTCGCGGAGCGATGCACGGTTGTCGCCTGTATATGACTTTTTCACGACATCGGTCTATGCGGGATACCAGCACAATCCACCCGGCATCAGCTTCTTGGGCAAGAAAACATGGTTACCCGGAAAAACGCTCGCGAAGTTCATCACAACAAACTTCAATATCCCGGAAAGGGAGCAGAAACAGATTGTGGATGAAATCAGCGATGCCGTCGCCGACACTGCTCCTACGGTTCGCGAAATGATAAAGAACTTAGGCGGCTTCAAGGATACCGGGAAGCGGATGTTAATTGCATGGAGCGAGGGAGTGAAACTGCTTCGCCAGTCTCGAATGTATGGCTTGGGTACGTGGAAGTCCAGCGAAGCCTTCGACGGATTATCCGACCCGCCGAAATTGGAAAATCGCAGAACAATCATCGGTCGGTCGGAACTGTTGGCTCACCAAGTCAAGTCGACAAAGAAACGCCGAAACCCTCAGCGTCCTTAGTGGCTGTTTGCGTCAACGACAACTGATAGGCCGACTAGCCCTTACCGATAGGGGAGCGGCACACGCCGATTTTGGCTTTTGGAACAGTCGCTGGCATAGCAATGGGACTCGCTGCGATCCGATCTGTGCTTGGACACGTCCCTGCGGTGCTACCTCGTGAGTCCTCCCACATGAAGTGTTGGAACTGTCCGGTGGTGTCGTTGGCCGACCCGATCACCCTGACAAAAATTAAGACGCCGGTATTAGTGAGGAAGATGATGCGCATACAGTTCACGGCCCCAAGTGCCAGCACGAGTTCAGCATCGTGACCGAGAAGAAGGTAAAGAAGGGCTGAGCGGGATGTTTATGTCGTTGGCTTTGGTCGTATCTCGAAAACCCTCGAAACAGACCGCAGGGCCCGGTTGGCTGCGTTGAACTGCACTGTGGTGGTTACTTTGATCAAAGGCCCAGACGTCTTGAACCTTATTGGGATTGACACAATATATTCAACGCCCGCACGTATGCTGTTGTTGCGCCGGTCAGATAATTCCAAGTTCGATGTGTCGAGCAATACGATCGGAAAATCGAGCAATCCACCATCGGCCTCAGCTTCGTGGGAACCCTCCATCCCATTCACAACTACGTGATAGTTGAGAATCTGCTGTTTGACGAAGCCGACGTTTTTCATGATTATTCTGAGCTCGGCAAGGACTTCTTCTGAATGCTGTTGTAGGAAAAGGGTCCAGTCGAGGGACAGTTGTAGCCTAGCCCCGAACTCCCATCGCCGGAAGAACCAGATGCCCGCTGCAAGTACTCCAGCGATGGTGGCTATGTCTTTAATGTCGTTCAGCATTGACATGAGCGTAGCGCCACATGCGCATCGCTGCCGAGTGGCATCATGACAGAAAAGAATTGAATTCACACCCAGTCGACTGTGGCGCAGCTTATTGCTGCCATTGGAGAAGTCCCTGAAGGGCGACATCCCCGCGATCAACTTCGTACCCGACGGCTGGACGGCAAGGTGACGCAGAGAACACAGCTCCCGGGAAAGTACGGTGATGCCTTAAAGCTCTTATGTTAATACCGCTCCACCAATGGCGCTGATGATGGGTGCTTTGCTATTGCATCTAAACGCGCACGATAGGGTGGTCCCGTGTCAGACCAAGTCTCGCCGCACAGAAATATTCAAACCGAATGCCGAAAGTACGATGGCTTTGGTTCCAAACTGCACGGAAACGAGGGCTCCGAGCCCAGCGCATAAACAGAATCGCCCAGCCTCGATTGTCCGGATGCTGCCAGAAGTCGTCCAGGCGGAGATCCAGGAACACGTCTTCCATCAGCTGGATCAGCTCCAGCCCCAAACATATTTCTTCGTAACGCAACGGGGCCCCAGCCGCCGGAATCCCGGACGCGTTCAGCTCGTCCATGAAGGAGCTCAGCTGTGAAGACTGACGAAAACGCTCCCAGATCGCGTTGAGCGCTTTGGTATGCTTCAGGAAAACCTCGCTCGTGGAGCCGGCCGGCGCCAGAACATCGGCCAGTTTCTTTGCGATCGCCAACGGATCATCCCCCGGCTGATTGCCGCGCAGGGAGTGGCGCACAATGTGTAAACCGAGTTGGCGATAGCTTTCAAACTGGTCTTCGGAGAAAAATTGGTCGGCGGTTGTCTCATGTGGAAATGACGGATGGACAGCGCGATACTGAGTTATGGCTACATCCTCATCACCCGTGATGGACGCTTTCAGATAGATCAGATAGCCGATGCTGCCGTTGCTGTAAGTGATTTTTCCGATCGCGCAGTGTCCCTGGCTAAAACCATCTTTCTGTTGCCGAATGGACGAGACGTCGACGTCGATCTTGGCTCCAAAGTCGGTTTCACAAATCCGGATGACGTTCCCCAAGCTGGGGAATTGCAGAGACTCGTCGCACTCCGCATCCGACGCGATGATGACCTTGCACCGCCGGCGCACCAGTTCGTAGATGCCAAGATTTTCGAAGTGTCCGCCATCGGAAATGTTGACGAATCGTTTGGTTTCGTTGGCCAGACCAAACAATTCCTGAACAAGGTAGTAGAGGCTGAAGCGCAAGCCCGGACTGTCCCATGACTCTTGCCCTGGGTTGGGAAACCACCATCCCAGCCGGACGTCGAACATGGTCAGCAGGAACGCGACCAGGGGAGATGTGTTGTATCCCATGTTCGGGCTGACCGCCGCGCCCGAGATGGACACTGCCTGTCCTAGCATCAACCCGGTTTCGCGCTGGGTGCGCGCATAGCCCACCTTGGGCCGGTCGGAACCGCACCGCAGAGGTGTCAGCGAGAAAGACGCGCTGTGCCTAGTGTTCAGAGCCAGGTCTGGGCTTCCGCCCAGATTGAGGGAACAATTGAGAATTGGAAACGGCCCGCGGTAAGGATCGCCGGACCTGTTATCCGGATCGTGTCTGTCGTTATCCACGATGGAGCGAAGCTTCATGTCGTCCCACCCATCGAAGTTCGTGAACGGCTGCGGCTTTCGAATGCCGGGCGTCCACCGCGTCGCTCCCAGATAGCACCGCACCAGCCGCATCCGGTAGAACTGATTCAAGCCGAAAATGTTGATCTCGAAAAACCAGGAGAACGCCCCACCGAGGATGAGTGCCACCCCCAGGCTAGCCCACAGCAGCCATACGGGAATTTCGGGAAACACCTTCCAATAACCATCGGAGATGGCGTAGTTGGTGCCAATATTTAACAGCAGGACGTAGAGGAGTGTAGCTGCGCCAAGCACGGCGCCAATGATGAAGAGTAAACCGCCGGCTTTCGCCAATATTTCCAGCGCCGGCGACTTAGTGCGCGGGTCGTTCCCCGATGTCTTGCTGCTGTTGCCCGCCAGCAACCCTCCCACCACCGTCCCGATCCAGCTTAGGATCGGGGCCCAGTTCCACCTCGTATGATCGCGCAGAGAAAGCATTCCCCACGGTCCGAAAACGGCTGCTGCTGCCACGAACAGATAACCGCCACCGTAGATGCCCAGCCAGGTTCCGTAGCGCGTCCACCACTCCCTTATGGACTCATTCGAATTGCGGCCGCAGAAGCCAATGAACAAGACGACGCTGATGCTATTGACGGCCAGTACCAGCGGCGGCCCCACTACGAATGCGTACCAACCGTAGCGGTGCGGGTCCTTTGCCGCCCAGGATACAAACAGCCACATGATGCCGCAAAGTTGAAGGTACAGCGCCGCCACGGTCACCACGCCGATCCACAAGGCATACCATCTATTACGAGAGAGTGTGACCCAGGCAACAACGGATAACGCCGCGCACATGGTGCCTAGGAGAGCCAGCCACGGCCGCCACGCCGCCACCAGGATTTCGCTATAGAGATGAACTCCGGAGAGGTAGCAGGAGAACGCCGAGCGTCCGGTGGCATCAGCCCACAGCAGGGCGGCAGTCAGGAACGCGCCGAGCACCGCCGGGCACACCGCCAGACGCCGCACCAGCTTCCCTCCAAAGGCTCGGTCGCGGCCACTGACGGCGCGACCGCCGGTGAGGTTGTAGAGCAGGCTGAAAAGAATAAGAGCCATCAACAATCCAACCAGTACACCGGCGTAGGCCACCGGAAACCAGCGGAGGACTGGTAACGCGGCCACTTGGTCGAACCCGCTCTGGGCGATGAGAGCCGTCAGCAGAAGAGCAAAAGCCCAGACCAGCCCGGTGATTTGAATCAAGAACGCATTGCGGGCCCAGCTTGCCCACATGCTCCAGGTGTCGGCGCTCAACACTCCCGTGCGCGGCGCAAGATAGTTGGAGTAGCTGCGGAGGTAGGCAACGGAGTCATCCCAGGGTGTTCGCCTGCCCAGCCAATGCCGGGTACGGCGAACGCTGGCCACCAACCACGATCCGATGAAGCCACCGCCCGAAACCGTCGACAGATAATCGACGCAGCGCAGTAAATCGAATTCCTGTAGCCCTTGCAGCACACCGAGGTTGAACGTAGCGCTGCGGATGCCACCGCCGGAAAACGCCAGGCCAATCAGATGAGTTGGCCGCTCGCCCGTCTTGATTCTCTCGAACCAGCCGTCGCCCCGGCTTGGGGGTGGTGCGCCCGGCGGATCGCCGCCGGATCGCTGCGACGAACCTGGGTGTTGCCTGCCATCCTGAGGCTCCGATGAGTCGTGATAGTCTCTCTCTTTTCGCTCCTTTGCGATCTCGATCATTTCCTCGTCAAACATCTCGGGCCATTTGACCGTATCCCCAGTGGGTGTGGTAAAAAGCTCAGGCTCAAAAGCTCGTTTCTCGGCTTCATCGCTCAGCGCGACTGCGTTCTGCACCAGGTCGCAGACGAAATCGAAGACGGAGCGCAACACATCTTCGATGTTCCGCAGGCGTTCACAATCCGCCACTCCATCCAGTCCGGCTCGAAAGCGCAGCAGCTCAAGCCAGGAGGGCCGCGGATAACTCACGACCGCTGTGGCCGATACTTCGGCACGCAGCAAACGCGCGATCCAATAGATGTCCCGCAAGCCGAAGCGGGCGACCGCCGGATTGTTGATCCAATTCTTTTCTTTTGCCGCCGACTTTAGAGACGAATAAAAGTTGCAGTGAGCGCCCGCCCAATCGGTCAACCCTTCCCGCAGATGCTTGAAGCGATCCTGTTCCTCCTTGCCGGCGTCAGGCTGCAAACCTCGGAGCCACAACTCAAACCGTCCGGGTTCCTTAACATCAACGACAACGTCGTCGAGGAATTTCAGCGCCTTCTCGGCCTCGGGGCTGTTTGACAAACTCAGAAAACTTACAAAGGCTGCGCCACTTTCCGGGTCCGCGGGAAGAGAAGGTGGAACCGTGAGAGCAAAACTGCGCGTATTAATGGCATCCGAACTCCGGGGCGGTAAGGCACACTCGCCTTTGCTCTTCAACCATGCTGGAGCAGCAACGCGCCCCGCCAGGAAGCGGGCGCCGAAATACAAATAAGCATCGGCGTAATGCAGCACCGCTTCGGACTCGAACAGCTTTCTTACGCCTGCAACCTCCGGCACGAGCGGAGCCGGGTCGGGCACAACGCCAACTTCGCCGGCGATTTCCAGAATCGTCAGTGCCCCAAGCGCGGCGTCCAGTCGAGCGCGTTGCCCATCCTCGAAGGCATGCACGCCCCGGTCAGACTCGCCATCGGCGCGTGGGCGAAGTATTCGCCGGAGCTCCTCTTCGGACTTGGCGTTGAGCTCGTTGATGATCGACCAGACTGCCTTGTCGTCTGGCCGCAGCCGCGACAGCAGCGCGTCCTTTCCAACTTGGTTCGGCATCATTGTGCGAACTCCTTGCAGGCTTCTCTTCTCTGGTGTGTCCTGATTCTTCCCCGAACCGTGCTCGCTCGAAGAACACTGTGGATATTTTCTACGACTGGTCTAGCCCTCCCGTTGGATCACGTGCCGGTGTTTGGGGTGATGATGAGAATGGGCGCCCTGCAATCGGACCCGTTCTTGGTGCCGCCAGTTTCGTCAGCTTCGTCCATCTTTTGGATCAGATCGGCCCGATCCGCCTCCGATAGATTCGGGTCTTCGAGAGCTTTCTTTCTGGCTTTACGGACTAAAGCTCCGATCTCTTGCACTTGGGAAATTCTAGGAAATTGTGGGTCCAGGTCATCGGCGAGGGCCTTCGCAGTTGTTACTGGCACGACGATGTCAGGATGGCCATTCGCTTTTCGTAAAATGTCGCCAAGCAAGTTGAGGAGTGTGGGCACCCCCAATGTTGTTGGCATCGCAGCAGTGGCCTTTTGGTCGGAAGTAACAAGGGCATTGACGCCGCCGTTGGCCGCCGGGGCTTCCCGACAATTGTAAGGAGCCTGATCGTAGTTGGCGGTGCCATCCGCATTCATCGACAGGGCGGGATCGATGGTTCCTATATCGGGGTTGATATCCCGGCCGAGAAGATCCAATACCATCTTGTAGGCATATCGCACATGCGGGTCGCATGCGCTTATATTGTCCGGCGCTCTCATCAGTACTTCAAGAGTGCCGGTGTTTTTCAGGTTCGTGTGATTAATGTTATTCAGCTTATGCCGGCAGTTTTCCGCTGTAGCGGGTACATCGCAACGGCGCAGATAAAACTCAGTTGGGCCGTTAGCATAATGCAATTGGAGGCCGATGCTGATTTCCCTCTCCGAGCTATGGCCGGACCTGATGGTATCGAGGCTCGTACCGAATCGCGCTTTCCAAACTCCGGCGTTGCTGTAGGAATCCGGCATAGGCAGGATCACCGCAACTACCTTGGTCGGGTCGATCAGGTCCCAGATTGTCTTGCCGTTCTCTCCATGGAAAGCCGCCGGTAAGGTAGCAACTTGGAAGTAGCCGGCACTTCGTAGAGAGTTAGGCCCCTTGGGTGCGCACTTATCGTCGAAATAAAGGCAATAGACTCCAGCGTCCTGGATGTAATAGCCATCCCCGGCGCTGATTTGCGGCAGATGGTGATACTGGGAGTCGTGATGGTCTTCCTTGTCCTTGTCGCCCATGTCCGTGGTTGCGGCGCCCGCGCCCTTGGGAGCGATGGCAATCAAGACAGGAACTTTCTTGCCCCACGCGTCGAACTGAAAGTCTTGATAGAGAAGCCATGGTCCAGCCAAAGTAATATCCAGCCGGTTCTTGGGACATGGCTTTGCACAACCAGCTAACAGGCAACACAGCGATGCCGCAAAGAAAACAGTCGTCGTCAAGCGAGCTTTCATTCTTGTTCTCCGGGTTGTTCCTATCTCGTTCCTTCCAACTCAAATGCGGCCCAGTAGTACGGGTGGGCCGAAGCGGGCTGCGAAGCTAAAGCGATTTGTGCCGTATGCAGGGCCCCGGCGACGCTGTTTCCGCCCAACACACCGGCATAGAACTGCTTCATGAAGTCGGCGGTCTTGCTCGAATCGATGTTCCACCGGCTGACAATCACATGGGGTACTTGGTCGTGAAGAAAAGTCTGTGCCAGACCCTCGGTTCCGGAAACGCCCAGCGAAGGCTCGGCGCCGGTATGACACGCCGACAGCACTACCAACTGCAAATCTCGCGTCTGGGCCGGAGTAAAGCTTTCCCCATCGACCACACGCGGCCGTTGCCCTTTGCCATCGATCTCGGCAAGCATCAGTCCACTGCGATCAGGCGAGACGGTAGCGTGTCCCGCGAAGTGAAACACAGCGGCGTCGCGAATCTGCTGCTGGATGCCGGACAGTGTCGCGTCGCCATCCTGCAACCAGTGAGCGCCCGAGAATCGGTTCGCAACCGCCTCGGCCTCGCTTTCAGCGTCGGGCAGCGGCGCTACTCCCTCTTCCGGAACCGCCGACACGCTGACCACCAGGGCCGGCGTCAGACGCGTGATGGCGCTCTGCGCCCGCAGGTGAAGTGCGCGATACAAACCGGGAGACACTACCACCGCGAATTTTGCAGCCAGATATTCTCCCTTGCCGTCAACCAGCGCTTCCCACGGAATTCCTTCCAGAAAGTCGTCCGGCTCGATCACCAGTGTCCGTCCGGGTAGAAGGCGATCTTCAATGGACCCGATCAGCGCTTTATAGATCGCATCGCCGCCAAGACGTAGGACCCGAAGGTCGGAAGTACGATCCGCACAAAGCCGCTCGAACTGAAGCGCCATGTTTTGAATTTTGGTCGGTGCGATCGGGATCCAGCGGGACCAAACTCCGCGATTGTCATAAACCCACACCTCGATGCCCTTGGCAAAAACCACATAGGTAACGTCTGTTTCCTCGGACAAGCGTGGCCACCGGTTGGCGACAACATCGTGCGCTTTCAACTGCAAAAGGTCGTTTGCATGGGGGGACGCGTCCACGCCTGGATTGCTTATGGGGTGGGAAGCAACGGTGTTCTCCAGTCGGAACTCGGCGCCACGGTACCATTCCCAAAGCTCAAGCGCAGCGCTGCTGTCACCCTGTCTAAGTTCCCATTCCACGGCATCGCGATAGGTGCGCCGCGTCTTTTCTGCCCATCTGCGGCGGTCGTCTTCGGTCGAAAACGAGGCGAGCGCACGCTCGGCGAGAACAATCGCGGATTGGATGGCTTGCTTTGAAGCAACGACGTCGGTGCCGCCTGCAAGCATGGCGATATCGGCTTGCGCCGAGTAATACCCGATCTCTGGATCGAAACTAGGTGCTTTAGCCAGGTCGGGCTTAATTTCGCGAAGCGTCGCGGCGGCGGCTCGCAGATCGTTTTTCTGAATCTCGGCATTCGCCAGCCAAACCTCGGCGTCCATGAGGTCGCGAGTCGTAGCTTCGGTATCGTGACATTGTTCTTTGTATGCCGTGGATGTCTCGCTGGCTTTTATGAGTGTTCCTGCCTGGCGAAACTGGGCAGCTGCCACGTCCGGCAGATTCGCGCGGTATGCGGCCTTGCCATACCAGAGATGGGCCATCGCTCGCAGCAGGATATCGGGGTGGTGATCAATCAACTCAGTGGCCTGTTGCCACAGCATCACCTGGAGATTCGTGAGTTGCAGGTCCTCAGCGGCGGGATCCAAATTGGCATATAGGTTGTAGCCGTTCATCAGGTCACCCTGGCCCGACCAGAAACGCTGCAAGCCTTCCGCGCTAAGCGAAAGGGCGCTTTGGGCATCTCCCATGGAAGCCGCCGCCAGTGCCTGAAATCCCATCCCCCGAAGCTGTAGCGAGGTGTAGTTGTGAGCCTCAGCTTCGCGCACCCCTCGAATCAATGCGGTCTGATACGTTCCAAGATCGCCGACCTGGTTGGCGCAATTGGATTTCTCCAAACTCATCTGTCCCTGGATCCATCCCCAGTTGTGACCCTGGAGCTGTTGCTCCACGCGTTGCTCCAGCGCCAGACAGCGCTCGCCTTCCCAAAGAAGCTGATCGGCGTACACTTCTTCGGCTTCCGCCCGCGCTTCACCGGCTGGATTGCCTGCCGCGTGAAAGAGTTGAGTCGCACCATGGGCCAGGTGCTGAGCGTCCGCGTAACAGCCATCTTTGTCACGTTTAATCGCTGACGCTAGTGCCTGGACGGCGACGGGAAATTGGCCTCCGCTCGAATTGCGGAGCAGGTCGCCTAACCATGCATCGTTGTGCCGCTGCGGATCTCCCGTGATACCGGCCAAAAGGCTGAGGGCTTTTTTTGCGGCAGACGATTGCGGATCGGGCGGCATGGGATACGCCGCCGGCAGCCAATTCGTCAGCGCTTCTTTCAAGTATTCTTCGATGCGTCTGTCAATCTGCGCCTCCACGCGGAGGTCGCCGATGGGCCTGCGATCAATCTCCTCGGGCCGCAGCAGATTCTCATTTAGAAGTTTCTGACGCGCTTCCTGCTCCGACTTGACTCGTGCCCGCAGCCTGAGCGCATCATGCGACCAGTCTCCGTAAGGATCAACAAGCAAGTATTGGTCCCAGTCTTTTATTGCAAGGTCGTACAGCTTCTGCCCCTCCAGTGCCAGGGCCCGATTAAACAATGCGATCCCATTGCCGGGATCGCGGGTTAGCACACGGGTCAACACATCGGTTGCGTGGGCGTAGTCGAGTTGCACGGCGGCCTTTTCCTTCTCATCCTGGGCGGAGTTGGAAGTACCGGCAGAATCTTTCGACTCGGCGGAAAAAAGATAAGCAATGCCAAGATCGGTAAGTAATTTCGGAGAATCAGGTTCTATTTCCAGGGCCCGCTGTAGAGTCTCGATAGCCGACTCATAGTGGTTGTCCAAAAGATCGGCGCGCGCGCTGGCCTGTAGCCAGGTCGGATCGTTAGGATGTTTTGCCAAATTCTGTTCGATGATGTCTACCGCTTGGGACAATCCTGTTCGGCCGTCGAAGTCAGATTTGCGAGGGGACCGCTCACCGCGCGGCGGTCCAAATTGGGCGTCGGGTATTCGGGCGTCGAACGGTCGTTGTTGCTTGTAGGCTTGCGCCAGCAACACTTCGGCCGAAGGAGGCTGGGGTTCTCGCCATCCCAGCCAGCCAACTATAACGGCCGTGGCCAGGGTTGCTCCGACCAACATCGGCCGCCAGTCAAAGGAAAATCTTGGCCACCATGCGGCCTTCGCTTTGGGCACCGACGTCTTCGGCATTACGCCGCGCAACATCTGCGCTATCTGTTGCTGTTGCTCAGGCCGCGCGCTGCTCAGTTTGGATAACAATTCTTCCTCGTTGGCGGTTGCGTCGTCGGAGAGCGTCTCCGCTGCCTTTCGAAGCAAAGGACCGCAGTATCCGCACTGCGCGGCGTGTGCCGTGAGCTCCTTGGTTTCGCTATCGGCTAACAGACCGCCTGCCACCTTGAGCCACGCGTCATACTCGATACAACTGGAGCCGCGAGCGTGGCCGCCCGCCACGCGCATGCCCAGAATCCCGTTCTGCGCAGACCGGTGCATCTGCACCTTTCGGCTACAGTCTTGGCAAGACCCGACGTGACGTACTGCTTCCTCAAGCGCTGGCTCGGCGAGCAGCCCTGGGTCCGCGTCCCCAGCGCCCTGCCGAGACACAATCCAATCCAGTTCGTCGCTGTCGAGATGTTGGTCCCAAGGCCGCAACAAAATGCGCTTCTCCTTCCTAATACGATTCGGCGGAACGAAATCCTTTTTCTTCCGTTGGCGATGGCGATGATTGAACTCGCAGCGCTGCGAGCTGCTCCCGCACGAGCCTCGTTAGGCGAAAAATTGAGCTCTCTACTCCCTTGGCGGTTAGTCCCACCGTTGGAAGTGCAGCAATGGCCTTAGCGCTCATGCCTTGTTGGTAGTAAAGCCAGAAGATCAGACAGTCCCGCTGTTGATCAGGACCCCGTGAACAAGTTTCGAGGGCATGATTCACCTCTCCAAAAAGAATGCTGCGTTCGATCGCATCCTGGCCTCCGGCTTCCGTGCCCTTGCGCTGAGCTTCGGCATCATCGAGCAATTGAGCCGACTCCCCCGAGCCCCTCTTCTGCGAATGCAGCGCCTTGAAGTGGTCGCGTGCCACATTAACCGCGATCGTTTTTATGTATCCGACAATGGCTTCAGGATGCTGGTCGGCAAACTCGCGCACCAGGCGGCATCGGCTGGTGCATAGCTTCAGATAGGTTTCCTGCACCAGGTCGTCCACGACTTCTGGTGCGGTTACTCCCCATTGATAGGCGGTACGAAGAATAGAAAGGCTGATCGGGCGATGGAAGCGGGAGACGAACTCCTCCCACGCAGCGCTATCGTTCGACTCGGCGCACGCACGGATTAACTCCTCCGGCGACATAGACGAGGGGCACACCAATAGATCTCCGCTTACAACTTTTCCGGGATTCTACACCGGAAACAATAAAGCTACACACCGCAAAAAGGGGGTTTGAGCTAGTTCTCGTAATAGGTGATAGCAGACATCACCAGATGAGTGCCATGGCCTTAACGCGCTATTTTCAGGCGGTGATCGTGACACTATCAGATTGATGGGCTGCATGAAGAAGGTAGAGATGCTAAGCAGATCTTTAGAAGAAGAACTCGCAGCCGATCCACATTTCAGGTTGGTCATCAACCAGGCCGTGAATTCGCAGGATGCGCTCAGCCCGTGGATTGTGCGCCGTACTCTGCGCGATCCTGCTTTCGGCGAACTGGTGCAGTCGGTGATTGACACGGTCCTGCAACACAACAGTTCCGGAACTTTATCCGACTGTGGCCGGAAATGGATGGCCTTGAACCCGAATACTCGCGCCCAGGTCCTTGAGAAGCTTGCCGGAATTCCAGTAGTTCGCTACCTCGTGCTGGAAGCCATTCGAGACTATGGCAACCGATTTAAGGTTATTGCCGGCTTGGAAAATGGGCTGAAGAGGCTGGCGGCCAAAACTCCCGATGAAGAATCCTCTCTTCAGAATGCGGATACTTCCAGGAGCGGCGCCTTACTACGCTTCGCTGTGGCCAGCATTTTAAGTGTGGCCACCGTCAGGGTAGCTGCGAATGGGGTACCTCCTATCCCGGGCTACTCTGGTAACAAGGACGCCCCAAAGCAGACGGCGGCCTGTTCCCAGGATTGTCAGAACACGATCAACCAGTTGGCCGGCCAATTCTCTGAGGCGCAGAAGCAGGAGACGCAGCTGCTCGCCGCGGCCATGCAACAGGTCGATGTTTTGATCAAGTCGACGCCCCCCCCGCAGGTCGTCGTACCGACACCGCCGAACCCTAGCAAGATTGGGCCGGTTGACGTTCGTCTCGAACTAGATAAGTTGCCGCCATTCCCTAAAGAGATCAAGGTCAATATTCCAGCCTATCCGGATACTCTAAAGGTCGAGCTTCCGGCTGTCCCCTCGTCCATCAAGTTGGCTTCGGAGCACAACCTACAACCCTTACCGCCATCTAAGGTGGATTTTGTAGAGTCCGATGGCAGGGTCAGCGAAGGGGAGATCACCATTGTCTACCCTGCCGGATATGATGACTCTGTTTCCTGTATCTTCGCGGTCAGCACACCCGAAATTACCAACCCCATTTCTCTTGTATTCACGCGAAAAACATGCAGTGACGATGACTTCGCTCCTGCCAGTCTGGCAAAACAGTTCCCCGCGATACATATTCCGCTGAATAGCAACCCTATCTATGTACCCGAGCTGGACGCTTACGTCAGCGTGGAAGCCGAGCGCGGTGGTTTCCTGCATTGGGGAGCTTGGCATAGCGCGACTGTGTCGGTGCAATCCGCTGCCTACTCAGGCCGCAAAGTTAAGGGCCAGCCGGCCCTCGCAAAGCCGGCTGGCAAACAACTGAACGACGAAGCAGCCAGCAGTGGGACCAGCAGCGCGCCGGCGGAAGGCACAAAGAATAGCCAACCCGGCAAACGAGACGTTTCTGATGCCCGCCTGGTGTCACACTAAATAAGTTACTTGGAGAGGTGAATTGTGAAAGCTAAGTCCACTTCGATTCTGATCATGGTTTTATCTTGTGTAGCGTTGCTCAATTCGCAAACTGCGCCGGTGGCAAATCCAGCCGCGCCTGCCCAGCCCAAAGCGCCTGCAGCCGTGCAGGCGAATGCCCCCAAGCAGCAAACAGCCGCGCCGAAGGGCAAGTACTTTCAGGCCAAGGTCGATTTGCCGGCCAACGCACCCCACGACGCCGCCAGTGTCGTCAGTTCTCTGGGATCTCCGCTGCCTTTCCAGTTGGCGGCAACCCCGGATGGCGGATCGGTCCTGATCTACTGCACCACCAGTGATGTTAAGAAGTGCGATGCCAAGTTGCTGCAAAAGTTGGAGGCCGACATTGCTACTCTGGCTGGCGGCGGATCGTTCGAGTTGATCCACTTCGAGCACGCTGCGTATGTCACCGGCTTCGTCAAGGAGGCCCAAGCCCTCAAGTACCGCGGCATCACCGTGGAGGCGGCCGGCGGGAATGCCGTTAAGATTACCCGCTCGCACACAGTCACTGACCCCGATTACGAGCGGTTCGAAAAAGACCTGCGGCAACTGGCCTGGAAGTTCCAGCCGGAAGCGCCAGCCAGCCGCGTCTACTACCTAGCGGCGTCGGACGCCGCCACTGCTTTGGGCGCGAGCGCAGGTTCCAGTGACAAGAGCGGAGCGTCGGGCAATGGCGGCGCCTCTGCGTCCGTGACCGTACAGAACCTCGCGGCCGCGGATGCCGGACCTTGTCCTGCAACAGGCACAACACCTTCGACGGGGACGAAGGCAGGCAAGTCGGCTTCCTCCGATGGTTCCGACTCTAGCGACTCTTCCGCCGACGCCTCGTCAGCCGGCGACCCGGCGGATTCGGGTCAGAAGCAGGCCCAGGGCGGATGCCCGCCGGTGATCTCGCAGAGCACGGCTGGTAGTCAGTCCAAGAAGGACAGCTCAAAATTCGACGTCACGGTGGCTCCTGTGAATGGGGACTCTCTGGTATTCACCGATGGCACGCCAGGCGACGACGCGGCAATTGCTCAACGAAAGAGGGTCCTGGCTCTCCTGGACTTCCCGCGCCCAGAGGTGTTGATCAACACGCTGAGCTTTCAATCTTCCGCCTCCAACCCTGAAGCGCTCGCTTGGTGCGATCAAAGGCTGCAGAGCCAGATTGGCACCTACAATGACTCGCTTCAAGCGGGAATGGCTCGTGCTTGGATGTATCTACAGACCAAAATCGGAGGGGGAAACTTTTTTGATGACACGTTTTACAAGTATCTAACTCAGCGCTTCGTGGCTGATTCTCCTGCCGGTGAAAACATCCCTGAGTTAGTCTTGCCGCCGTCGGAGCGAAAGAAGTTAACGACTTGCGACAAAGACAAATATTGTTTGGGCTACACCACTCTGTTCCATCCTCTCCGTCCTAACCTCACCGACATGCTCATTGCGGTCATAGCTTCTAACGACCCAACTACCGAATTCAGGGCAGCTATTGGGAAGATGCAGGATTTCGAGTTCGGCGCGTCGCCGCCGAATATAACCTCGCCTTCCAACCAGAACTGCGACGAGCGCGATGCGTTCGTTTGGTCCCAAGCTGATAGCTCAAATCGCGATCCTCGTTTTTTTCCGATGTACTGTTTCGCTAACGCAATAGCCGCGGCGTACCCAGAGGACAGGAACAAATCCAATCTAGGCAAGCCATTGCGCGCGGCGTTGGTCAATTTCCTGTTTCAATACAAAATGTCCCAGCAATATCCGGAAGAATTCTCAAGCTACGAACTGAGTCAGAGCGCCCAAGAACTTGATTCCGAGCTGAACCCCCTAATCGTTGCGTTCAATCGCGACCTTTCGGCGGCGCTGCAGCCGATCCGGGATGTAGCGGAATGTAAGATGAAGGAAAATGGCAAGTTAGGTTGGGCGGGCCACGGCAGCCAATTTGTGAATAACGGCATCATCACCGTG
The DNA here is from genome assembly GCA_963834135.1 of uncultured Acidobacteriaceae bacterium. GTDB lineage: Bacteria > Acidobacteriota > Terriglobia > Terriglobales > Acidobacteriaceae > Bog-257. The sequence goes on from CAWIAN010000006.1 coordinate 34,551, forward strand.
CGGACCGTCAGCGGCAAGGAGACCGTTGTCGATACCGAGACCCAGAGCTCGTTCGATGTAACCAGCGCGCCATCGATTACCGATGTGATTAACTCCGTAGGCCAAGCCGAGAAGAACATTCCGTCCGTGTTGAAAACGAATCTGACGGCAAACGAGGCGGCGGTGATTATCGGCGCATTGAATTCGGTTCAACCCACAACCTCTCAGGTAGGTCGCGAGTTCAAAATTGATATCACTCCCCATAGCCTAAGTGGGGCTTCCGCAGCGGAGCTTGACTTGAATCTCACAACGGCTGAAACCGCACCGCCCACGCGCTATGCCGGTGGGAAGTCGAGCGCGGACAATCTTTCCCGTATTTCGAAGAACAATGTCAGCACAAAGGTGCGCCTGGAATCGCTCAAGCTGTTTGAGATTTCATCCTTCACAGCGGTGGTCGAACAATCCCGGCAAAACTTCCCGGTGCTGCCGCCTTTCGTCCAGATCCCTTACATCGGCGCATTCCTTAGCTGGCCCGTGCCGGGAGCGAAGGAATTTCACCGCAGCACCGCCGTGATGAGTGCGGTCGTGGTCCCGACGGCGGCAGATATAGCCAGTGGTGTTGTCTTCAGTAAAGATCGCGTTCTGATGCCGGGCAACTACAGCGAACCCGGCCGGGAAATCTGCGTTACAACAGCAGACATTGCGAAGGCCAAGGCAGATGCGTTCTGCAATGCCAAAACCGCCCTTTCGCTCGCCGATTTTCGCGGGGTTTCGATCTCGGAATTTAACAAGCGCATGGCTGTTTGTTTTTCGGCACCCGATTCGCCGACGAAGGAGTCTTGTGGTTCGATCAATTTCGACAGCTTGCTCCCTGGACATTGATGGGAGCGGTTCTGGTCGACAGCGGGCCTTCGGGCAGCTTGCAAACGGTCCGTTCAACCGGGTGAGCGAAGTGCGCAAGCTGCCTGTAAGCTGTAACTCGAGGTCAGGGTTGCACTTCGCCCTGCGCTCCCGAAAATCGAAGCCTGCGAGCATCCGACCCAAGGTTGACTGCCATCTATTCGCCGAGCTGTTGTGATGGGCTTCTTCGCGGGTGCTAGTGGATTTCCAGGCCAATTTCGGCTACGGCAATCGATGATTGCTGCGCATCGAACTGCAACACGAGCTTTTCAGTAAAGGGTCTGCCCTGGAGGGGATCTAGACCAACGCTATGAACACATCTTCCTTCAGGGAGGAAGATGTGCCGTGATCACGTCGTGGGCTAGTCGGTGGCCATGGTATGAGGCTGGCGGGACAACGCAGTCAAATGGAAACGGAGGAGAGCCAGTGCAGCGAAGTCATGCGCCTCTTTCTAGTCTTATACGCGTATGCGGCACTTACGTGAAAGAGAGCTCGGCAGAAGTTATCTGGGGGATAACGGAGAAGGAAAGGGGAGGGAGGGTTGAGCAGTACTAGAAAATTAATATCAGCGGTACATGGGAAACCAAAAAGGGCAGTTTAAAAATTATCGCCCTATACTAATAGATGGACTCTCGGAATTATTTAATTTTTTCATCGCCTAAGTTCCCATTCGGAACGTACCTTTGCCTGTTTTCCGCTCTCGCGGCCACTTTTTGATCGACCCCATTCTCCGGACGGCTTTTTAGCTTTTTCGGTGTCGGAGACCTATCGAGTTGTGCGACTGCCGACGGCGCCGGCCAGGCATGCGGGGTGGGGTCCGATGGCCGGAAAGCGACAGCCAGGATGATTGGAAGCCAGGCGGAGACCGCCGGGTCGGAGCCTGGCGGCGGGGCGGAGAAGAGAAGAGCACATCAGCCATACCAGCCACTGTTAACCAAGGACCTTCTCCCAGCTTAAGAGCGGACATTCACCAAAGGAAGAGAGGAGTTAAAGCCTCTACTCATTCCTTCTCCAACCCAACAACAACAGAAGACGCCAGCTCCTTTCCAAACCTTAGACGCACTCAAGCCTCCAGATCCCTCGGGGAGCCAATCAAACCCAGATCCCCTTACTTCCAGCTACCCGCTAAAAAACCATATACACATCCCAGTTAGCAACATTCCCAGTAAGGGGATCTGGCTCCGAGCAGCTCGATGCAGGCCGCGACAGACCCAGTCACGATCCATCAGCCCGGGCGAAACCCCGTATGGTCTGTCGCGGCCCTCGGGTTTGTGGCGTTCGAAAGCTCGAGCTGCGTCCGCGCGAGGCCAGATTCTTCTAGTCGGCGCGAAGCATGTAAGGCGGCCGAGGGGCCGGCGGGCGAGGGCACCACAACTAAGCTGCAGCACAGGGGTGGGGGGAAAGAGAGATGGGGGATGGCGAGAAAAATACTAGTCGGAGAGGGTGAGTATTACCAGAAGTTCACTAGAAGGCACTTCGGAAAATTATTGACCTATACTAATAGATGGCCTCGGGGAATTATTCCCGCATTTCATCGCCTAAGTCGTCATTGAAAGCAAAAAAACGCTGTTTTCAGCACTCGCGGGCAGTTTTCAGGTGACCCCATTCTCCGGGGCTGTCACTAACGGTATTTGTGAGGGCACAGAAGGACCAGCCGGCGTCCGGGTTGTGGCCGCCGGACGGCGGCCGGGCAGAAGAGAGCGAGCGAGATGGGCAGGCTGAATAGGACCAAGACCGGGCGAGAACCATAGCAGTCAGGATATCCAACTTCTTACCTGCACCAAAGCCAGCGGCGTGCAATAGTCTAACGAGTTTATTTCCATTCGATTAGCTCTAACCTCTGGCTACTGGCAAACCAAAAGGCCAACTGTGCCACCTGTACCTATACCTGCCAACCTCCGTACCAGCATCGACTTCCAACCATCCCCTCCCCCGCATGTGAATCAGCCGCTCATGTCCCAGAACCAGCCCATGCTGGTCCCGAAACGTAGCGCGACAGACCCAGTCACGATCCACCAGCCCGGGCGAACCCCCGTATGGTCTGTCGCGGTCTCCGGCTCTGGGGCCTCCCTTCGAGGCTCGACTGCGCCCGCGCGAAACCAAATTCTTCTGCCCACCATGAAGCGCCCGTACCGTCGGCCGCAGTCTCCGGCTCTGTGGCCCACCGTTCGAGGCTCGAGATACACCCGCGCGAGGTTAGATTCTTCTGCCCTCCGCGAAGCACTGAGTAAAGCAGTGAAAGCACCCTTGCAATGACAACTTAGGCGATAGTGGCGCTCCCTGTTCATGGGTACCGGCTAGGGTGATGTCGAAGGGCAGGATCTGGTCGGAGTACCAGGGCGAAGCTTCCTGCTTGAAGCCGGAGACGGCCGAGACCGGAGCGCCGGTGAACTGATCGATGGTGGCGTCAGAGGCGACGCCGTCGGCGCGTACCAGCGAGGACTGGTAGATCGCGTTCTGCGAGAGGAACGCGTTCTCGTCGGTCATGAACTGGGGACGGAGATCGTCGACGTTGGCGACGAATTGGCCGCGCAGTTTGTAGACCAGATCCAGCAGAGCATGGCGATCGAAGTTTACCCAGACCAAGCTGCCGGCGATGCCGCGTTTGTTGCGGGAGAAGGAGCGGACGTCGGCGGAACCCATGGTGTAGATCGGGGCCTTTTCGCGGGTAACGCTGTAGGAAACGGCCTGGACCTCCGCAAACGAGAACTGGCCGATCTGGCAGCGGATGTCAGAACGGGAAAGAAGCTTTGGTATAGCGAGAGTGGAGTAGTAGGCTCTTGACAGATCGACGGTATACCGTTGATACTTTACTCATGCAGAGGTGAATGAATGAAACAATCCCGCCGCCGTCGTCATCTGCGCCCCCGCCTTTCGCGGGGCCAAGTCCATCAACAGCTTGACCAGCTTCGGCGCGGCCTCCAGTTGTTCCGCTCCGAGTGGCTCCTCGAGGCGCAGCAGCAACAGCCCCGGCAAGACCATCTCCGCTTTCTCCATGACCGCATCGTTGATATCCGCGATGCGATCTCTAACCTGGAGTGCCAGTGAATAAGCGCGCGGCGCTCTACTTGCGGGTCAGCACCATCGACCAGCACTGTGAAACCCAGTTGTATGATCTGCACACCCTCGCCCAGCAACGCGGTCTGGAGATCGTTAAGGAATACCGCGATCAGATGAGCGGCGCCAAGCAGCGCCGCCCCGGGCTCGACGAGATGTTGCGTGACGCCCGCCGCGGCCAGTTCGATGTGGTCCTTGTTTGGGCCTGTGATCGCCTGGCCCGCAGCGTTCGCCACTTCCTCGAAGTCCTCGACGAGCTGAACCGCATCAACGTCGAGTTCATCAGCTTTCGTGAACAGCTCGACACGGCCGGCCCGCTGGGCCGCGCCGTCGTGGTCATCATTAGTATGGTCGCCGAACTCGAACGCAGCCTGATCATCGAAAGGGTCAGGGCCGGCATGCGCCGGGCCAAGCTGGAAGGCCGGCACATCGGACGCAAGCCGCTCGTCATCGATCGCGAAGCTCTGTTGCGTGAGCGCGCTCACGGCCGCAGCCTGTCACAGATCGCACAGACGTTTCGTGTCTCTCGCGCCAGCGTAAGCCGCCTGCTGAAGCAGGCAAAGGAGGAACAGTTTGAACTCGCCCAATATGCTTCGTAAGCGCGAGCTGGGCCGCCGTCTGCTCGCCGCTCTGCTGAGTTACCGTTACGACTTAACGCTCGATTACACCTTGAAGAAGTACGTTCCGACGAACGTGCATCCCTCATGGGAAGCGTTAGGCCAGGCCCTGCTGCAACAGATCGCCACCGAGATCGGACCAGCCATACCCGACCAACTGCCCAACTGAGCCCGTTTCAAAAGGGTCATCGCACAGCCCTCTGTAACCACAACAAAACAGGCCGCCAGAAATGGCGGCCTTCCCTGTCTCTAAAGGTGTGGGTTGTGCTACGCAATTGATGTCCGGTCCGGCATCCTTACTTACTTCCGAATTGCCGACGATCCGCTCGGCTCCAACTGCCACATCTACGCATAGGGCGTTTTACGGGCAACTTGCCGACTCCTGAGTTGCGGGGCTCGGCGGCTTGTGTGCGAAGTTCTGTCGACTAGTCAGCCCCGATCTAGTGCCTATCGAGCTACTAAATGACTCCGTCGAGCGGCGGAGAGTATTGGGAGAACGTTGCATTCGGAACGAACCACGCCGTCTTGATCGGAATCGAAGCCTATCAGAGGCAGGGCATCAGCTCAGTCAAGTATGCCCTGGCGCATTCGGCTGCGATGAAGGAAGTCCCCGTCCAACACATGGGAGTTGCCCTCGAGAATATCAACCTTTAGCTTGATTCCGATGCCGTGCGGTCTGAGTTTGGAAACGATCCACCCTACATCATTCAAGGCCTGTCTCCCGCCGATCGATTCTTCTTCTTCGTTGCAGGCAATGGCTTCTACGACAATGGAACCAATCGTCTGACCACATGGGACCCCCATCCTAACAATTGGTCGGAACAACGTCTCCCTGGAGTAGGTATTGCTGAAGCCCTCAAGGAGAGGCAAGGGACGATAGCCGCGTGTTCATCGACGCTTGCGCAGCCGATCTCAAAACTAGCATTGTTCAAACGAGAAACACTGTCAGCGACATGACGCGCGCCGAGTGCGAAGCTCTCGTGCGATCGACCGATCACGCCGCGGCGTTCTTTGCGTGCCTCCGAATGAAACGTTCCAGGAATTCGGCGGGCAGAGCGCTGATACGCATTGCGAGGGCGGCGACGGCTTCTGATGACCTAGCAAAAGCGCACCAGACGTCCAACACGGACAGCGGGAGATGACCAAAATGATTGGCCAACTGCTCGACTAAGATCCAGTCGTCATCCTCATAGTTCATGCCTAATCGAGCTAGAATATTGTCTAGTACCTCACGCCGAGCGCACGGATTCTCGATTGCTAGCGCTGACGCCAGGCTGGGTTGTAATTGTAGTGTCGATTCACTTGGCTGTCCGCGTATCGTCCAGAGGAGTGGGCGATAAATCGTAGGTGACCCGGGCGGTGGATAGATAAGCCAAGGCCCAGGCCCCAGTTCAGGCTGTGGCACGTGCCATGCAGGCATTGCCGACGAAGTACAGGCGCAGGCTTCGAGCAGTATGGGTTCATCCCCAGGTCGATCGAGACGCAACATTAGCGGCTGGGCTGCAGCCACGTTCGGCGCTGATCGACAGCCGTTCGACAACGTTACATCGTCAAGATCAAGCTTATCCAAAGCGCATGCAAAACGGGTGACGCGCACGCCTGCGGGGCTGGCCTCGCCACATTGCAATTCCACGAACACGCTACAGTCCAGCGCGTCGGCTGAGGAGAGCATTCGACGGATTCGGTCAATATGCTCGACCACGCGAACTTCAATTCGCTGGCTTCCGGCGACCGGCCGTAGATCTATGAACGCATGATCCAGGGTCGAGGGACCGTCGAATAATGTGAACCGAAGCAAAGCTCGATCACCTATACCGAGAAAAGCGACGAGTCGAACCCCAAACAATAGATCCAGAGTTACCTTATCGTCTTGGGAGAGGGCCTGACCATCTTTGTCGAAAGCGCGAGCGCCGCGCGCTGGAAATGGGAGTTTGACCCTAGCGGGGGTGGCATTTCCACGCCAGTAAAGCCTCAGGTCTAGCATTTCTGGTGGGCTGCCTGGACCTTTATAGGTGAATTGTGTGCTAAGTGAACCGTTGGCTCGATGCGCAGCGACGTCAACTTCAACCGTATCAGTACCTACGCTAGCCAAATCCCAGTGTTCGAACTCAAGGTTCGCCACGGATGGGCTCGTCGACGTTCCGATGGCAATGCGCGCGTTCTCCGGGATCAGAACAACCCGGCTGCGAAACTGCACCTCTCCCCGTGCCGGCCAGGTCGCGTCAACTGGTCCGACCCATCCAGTCGGAGCACTCGTCTTTTCTCCCGAGTTCTTCCATAGCATGGGACCGCTGATGCCGACCTCTGTCTCGTCATCCAACCGGCGCATCAGCCGTGGAACGCCTCGAAATGCAACTGTCGGGCTAAGGAATATGAGGTCCCAAGCGCGTTTTCCTTTCCACCCCAAATGGCCGTCAAGTGCAGCCGTTACGCGACCGCTAGAAACACGGAATGTCGCTTCATCTGAATCGAGAATGCGACAGCCGCCGCAGAGCCTAATGACTGTGCGGTCGAGGGCCACAATTGAGCCGAGACAATCAACTGTTGCATCTCCGTCAGGAAAAATCTTCCATTCTGCTGGAATGGCTACAAGTGCAGTCTGCGTCCTGATAGACCCTGGTCCCTGACGCACGAAACGTGCAATGCCATCTTCGGATAGTTCAAACAGCCAAGGCATGTCAAAGGCCAGCGGCTCGCCATCTGGAACTGTCGCACTGTAAGTTACTCCTTCTTGGGTCGAAAGATGGATGAAATGTTCGGCAGCTGCATCCGGGTCCGTAGCTACGGCGGGACGGCGCTCCAGTCGGTACTGCGCCTGACCGGTGAGCCGACGGACCGACGTTGTCACGTGCTGCCGTCCCATTTCAAACAGCAGGCTGCAAGTGCGCGGCAAGGGTATGTCGCTCGCTATCGAGAAGAGCTGCGCGAGAGCGCTTTCGTATACGTATTGGGGGACGGTTACCAGAGAAGCAAGCTGCCATCGATTGTCGCCGATAGCCTCCAACTTCCGCTCAACCTCTATCGGAGACGTAGAAACGATCGTCCGGTGATGCGTGGCTTCTCTGACAAGCTGTTCGATGAGCGCTTGCGCTTGAAGGTCCTCTATTGGCAACGGAAAACGGTTACGCCAGTTCGGCACTCGGAGATCGAGCTGGCCGATCGCAGTCTCGGACGATTCCAACCCCGCCTGGTTTTTCAATTGCAGAATTGTGATTATTACCTGCGCAAGCAGATAATAGATTTCGCGCTGCTGATACGCAGAAGGCAAGTAGGAGGATAGCGACTCGATCCACTGTACTGCTTCCTCCTCAGTGGCGTGCGTGGCAGCGCAAAGCCTGAGCACGCGTTCGAGTACTCGTCCGATGCTCCCGCGGGCGGCCGCTAAAGCTTGTACGGGCAAGCCGCCTTGTACTGCAACGCTCCCCAAATATCGAAAGCCTCGCGAGGCAGCCAGCTCGATACCCCACCCTCGCAACCCAAGCTCTACGCAGGCGCTACGGTCGGATGGGTGCCAGCTGTCGGCCTGTGCACCTATGCTCTGCAGAATCGGCTCCCATCTCCACCCAGAACCGTCGTACCGGCGTTTCCACCACTCAGCGGCATAGGCGACGAATGCAGGCGCAAATGCAAAATCCCGGTGCATCAAAGCGTCGACACCTGTAGATCTCGGCTTGCTTCCAATGAAGCTACACAGCGTGGCCTGCAGATACTGAAATTCATCTAGGGTAGTGTGGTAAGTATATAGAGGCTCGCCAGTCGGAGTCGGCAGATGACGTGACAGCAAAAACTCATGAATCCAGCCAGAAAAAAGTGACATAGGCGCAAAATTTCTACGTAGATCTTTCGCTGCAACAATTGCGGTCATCATAGCGCAATCGTAGGGCGGAAACGAGCAGGAAGTTGGGCTTGACAAAATCAGTGCTTAGACAAAACAGGCCTCGTGGACGGCTGCTTCTGTCGTCACGTAGGCACGATGGGGATAATAGGCGCACGTATTCACAGCAGTGTGATTGGCATTTCTTTTAGACGATCGACACCGACTTTGCACTGGGACGAATTGAAACGACGAGGTGGATCAGCTTGAGCGGAGATGCGCTGTCAAACACCTTGCTATTGATGTGGTGCAAACCCAGCAAGATACTCGAAATGCATACGCCTCACTTGTCGCGGAGGGTTCAGATTAGGTCAGAGGGGCTTTTCGGTCCACGGCGTCTTGTAAACGAAGTGCTCACACGGCGGTTTGGGAACGCGGAAACTGATGAAAAAGGCTCTATGTGGATAGGCGGTTACTCGGTTTTTTGGTAAGACGCTTATCCCTCGTCTGCGAAAGCACTTCGTGCCAGCCGATATTTAAGCGTCAATTGTCCAGTTGACACCGTTTAAGGTGCGAGCTACCGTCGCGTCATGTTGGAATATCAAATGGAGGAGGCGGTCGCCAGCTGCCCTGATTTGTTCATTGAATCTGGGCTCACGCTCATCCGCCGGCAACTGATAATAAATGGCAGACGACCAGACATCTTGTTCAGCGACGCCCTTTCGCGGCATCTAATAGTCGAGATTCAAAGAGGACGGCTTGATGAGAATCACCTTCAGCGCCATTTCTACTACTACTTCGATTATCGTGCGAAGTTTCCGTCAACTCATCTTCGGCTAATGTTCATCGCGAACCGACTTGGGCCTCAGCACAAGGAGTTTCTCGACGAGCACGGCTACGAATTCCGAGAGTATCCGGAGAACGAGTTTCAGCGCCGTGTTTCGGACTGCGCCGCGCGAGTGCACGCTCCGGAAACCACCAAAGTCGAGACAATCACAACGCCAGGCGTCCTGAACGCGGCCATTTATGAGCTCTTGTACGAGATTGAACGGCAGCCGATGACTCTCTGCTACAAGATGCTCCTGTTGATCTTCATGGCAGAACTAGCCGACTCGTTCGGGCAAGTAGCTCTTAGCTCGCTTGCCCATCGGTTCCGCGAGTTTTTCGTCACCCGATCGGCTCAACACAAAACGGAAGAGAATCCAAACCGCGTGGAACCCGGATTACTGTCCCGCCGAAGCAGCCACCAATGGGAAAGCATCATCCTAGAGCAGCCGGTCAAGCATTTAGGCACGTCGTTCGTGATCGGTGAGGCAGCGTGTATAAGGTGGGCGACGAGGATCTGGCAACGGTGGAATGACGACTTCAAGCGAGAGATCCACGCGGCTTGTTTTGACCGGCTTGTCCGTTATTTCAATCGCCACGTTCCCGGCGGCTACTAAGTTAAGCTAGAGTCGGGTTGCCTGCCGTCGGTCTAAGCAATTCCGCAGGCACATACCTTATGCAACAATGGTCAGCCGATCTGCCCTAAGCCAACGTGAATCGACAACCGAGATAGATTCGGGGGTAAGGCGATGCCCCTCAGACCGTAGGAATGGCAGCGGAGGCCTTCATAGGCCTCTGCCAGATCTGTAGCGCTTTTTTTAATAGATCCTTGGCCCTATTTTGAATCGACGTCTCATCCCAGCACTCTGGCAACTCACGGTTCAGGTTCAAAGCGCTGTGCTTTAGAATCTCTGCTCTCTTCTTCTGCCAGGGTCCGTTGGAGACAGCTGGATTCAGTTCTTTTGTTAGCAGTGTCAGGTTACCGATAGTGTCGACGATCTCGTCGCGTGAATCGGATGCTTGATCCTCAGACACGCCATCAACAGGATGCAGTGGCCAGTTCCGTTCCCAGTCACGAGGCATGAGATGTTCAATCGTGAGGCCACGGGAAACCTTAAGCGCTTCTGTTTTTGGGGTACGCAACGAGAGGTTCAGCGCTTCGAGAATAACCCGAAGCTTAGACGTCTTAATTTTTCGGTACATTCTGCTACTGATCCAGGCTTTAGAGAATTCCTCGTCAGTAGGCCACCGCGTCGCTTCTGCGTCGGCACTGAGCAATATTTCCCGAATAGCTCCCGCCGAAAAGTCATTGTTAGCCGCCAGCGCTCTGATGAGGTCAACGAAAAGCTTGTTGTAGTTCTTGGTCGTCAGCTCACATACCGTTCGTCGTATGAAGTAGCTTTCAAGATCTTGCAAGATCTGTTCCAGAGTTTGCGCGCTCCTCCGCATTACCAAATCGCTTGAACACTTCCAGTAGCAAAGGGTGTGCAGTGCCAATATCCAGCGCTTCGAGCTTATAAAAAAACAACTCTTGAGGGGAATCCTCCGGAAACGAGTCGAACGATTTGTAGATATCGGCATAGGAGCGGAAAAGTGCAAGGTGCCGGCCCGCTGTGCCACCGTTGTTTGTTCCCACGAAATCCCGAAATGCGGAAAAAAGCTGGCTGGCGTTGATCTCCTGCGTAGTTTGAAGCGTCAGGTAGTTATGCAGAAAGGCGTCGATCCGAGGGCGTTTCAGCCGACCTTGTCGAATATCGCTGCGCCAGTAACCCTTTTCTTTGTCGAATTCCGCCCAGTGCCATCTGTAAAGCTTGGATGAATCTTCTTTGCTCCGCTCCGCCAAGCGGAATAGATAGTTCTTCACCAAGTCCGCCGTGAGCAGCGGGGTTCCGAGCGCATTTAGCGTCTCGAAAATTTCCTGTGCGTCGTCGTGCTCGTCCAGGTCAATGACGACCAGTAGAAGCTCGTCGCGCAGAGCGGCATAGAGCGAGTCCACTCGGTCTTGAAGTTGAGCACCATCCTGAGCTTGCAGCCAACTCGAGAGCTCTTCCCAGAAGTACGCATAAGCTCTCGCAATCAAGCAGTCGCCATCGTCCGCCATCTTCCGAACGGCGGACGAATCTGCGGCACTGATCACGGTTCGAAATTCATCACGGTCCGCATTTGTCGGCCAAACCTTGAACTTGTCATCGGGGTCATTGCTCAACGGCACATCATTGTCGATAAGCCGGCTGAATGCTTGCGCGTGTTTATTCTGGCCAGACTCTGTCGCTAGATCGCGGGCAACAGCGAGGAACACCTGCATCGTCGTAAGGCGCTGTTGACCATCAATTATCTGCCGGACATGTACCCGGCCCATAGGCGTTAGCAGCTGGTCCAGTACGATGGCGCCCAGGAAATGCGGCCGACCAAACTGGCCCTCAAGCCGTTTCTCAGCGATCACCCGAATAGATTCCCACAAGGGCGTCCAGTTCGATTCCTGCTCCCACACATAAGGCCGTTGAAATAATGGCGCTTCTAGGCGCTCGGTAGTGTCGAAGATCTTCCCAACTGTGAGCTTGTCAACTTTCATGGCGCAAAAGTCTCCCGCAGACATCACCCGGCATGTGCTTCATCTGAGCTCTGATACGTTGCCGCGAAGATCGAATCGCCGAGCCACTTCTTGAACGACGGATTGTCCATGTACTGTTTGAATAGCTCAGTGTGATCGGTCAGCAGGTCAATCACCACCCGCTCCAGAGCTTTGTCATGTTCGATCCGGGCGTTCTGCTTATCCGAGTTCTTCACGTCGTTCTGATACGCTTTGTCCGCCAGCACCTTACCGGGGATTTCTTCCGCGATAACCTCGCGAATCTTGTCGCCGTCTCGCCACTCGATGTTGCCGAACTGCTCGTTGAATGTCTTGATGATGTTGGAGAGTAAGTCCAACTCCGGCTCTGGCTTATGGCCGCCGCCTTCCGTGGGCACGGGACCGATCTCTGCGTCGGCGTCCGGCAGAGCTATGCTGATCGTCGCCTGCTTCTCGACCCTGTAGCTCTCCATGTCGATCGATTCAAGGATTCCTTTCGACAGGTCGGGATCTTTGGGCGCCGGAAGCTTGGGAACGAGGAAATTTAGAAAGATGGAGATTTTCTCCCACGCCGCAATGCTGTATGGCAGGATCGAGGCCAAGAACGAGTACGTCCGGATGAACGCCTTCGCCGCGCCTTTGAACTTCACCTGCGCGTCTTCGTCGAGATCGGAGAGGTAAGTCGCCACACAACCATCGAGAATCGGGTCAAGTTTGTCCCGGCTCGCACCTCCCAAAAACAATGAGACTGGTTCATCTACATCAGTCGCGCTGTAAACCTGCGCACCATCAAGGACTGATTTCAGATCGTGCAGCTTATTCGGGTCTGTCTCCTCGCTGAGGATGGTCGTGCGGTAGTAGTCGGCGAACGCCTTCTGAATCGTGTCGGTGTCGTTCATGAAGTCGAGAACGAACGTATCGGTCTTCTTGGGATGCGCCCTATTCAGTCGGGAGAGCGTCTGCACCGCCTTAATGCCGGACAGCGCCTTGTCCACATACATCGTGTGCAGAAGCGGCTGATCGTAGCCGGTCTGGAACTTCTCGGCGACTATCAAGAACCGGTAGGGATCTTCTTCGATTTTTTCCTCGATTTTGCTGCTCGGGAACCCGTTCAGCGTAGCCTCGGTCACCTTGGCGCCACCGTATTCGTGCTCACCGGAGAAGGCCACAATCGCCTTCCATGGGCTTTTCGTCTCCCGCAGATACTCCTGAACTGCGTGGAAATACTGAATAGCCAGCCGAATGCCGCCGGTTACCACCATTGCTCGCGCTTGTCCGCCGATCTTTCGCTTCGCAATTACCTGCTGCTCGAAGTGATCGACCATGATCTCCGCCTTCTCGCGGATGGCGTGCTCATGGCTCTCGACGTATCTGCGCAGCTTTTTCTGGGCCTTTTTGATGTCGAACTCAGGATCGTCCCCAACCTTCTTCATTAGCCGGTAGTAGCTGTTCACAGGCGTGTAGTTTTCGAGCACGTCCAGAATGAAGCCCTCCTGGATCGCCTGCTTCATTGTGTAGCCGTCGAAAGGATCGTGCTTAACCTTATCGCCGGCTGGCCGGGGGATGCCGAAAATTTCCAGCGTCTTGTTCTTCGGAGTGGCGGTGAAGGCGAAGTAGCTGGCGTTTGGCAGCATCTTGCGCGACTCGATGATGCGGTTAACGGCATCCTCGGTCGTTTCGTCTTCTTTTTCGGCGCCGCCTTCGGCCAGCGCGATATTCATCTTTGCCGAAGTCCGACCGCCCTGGCTGGAGTGGGCTTCGTCAATGATGATGGCGAACTTGTTCCGCCGGTGCTCGTTGCCGATATCGTCCAGCACAAAGGGAAATTTCTGCACCGTGGTGATGATGATCTTCTTGCCGTCGCGCAGGAACTTTCGCAGGTCGCCTGACCGCTCCGCATGACCAACGATGGATCGCACTTGAGCGAAGCTCCGAATCGTCTCTTTGATTTGCTTGTCGAGCACCCGGCGGTCGGTTACGACGATAACGGAATCGAAGGTCGCCTTTCCGTCGAGTTGCAGCCCGATGAGTTGGTGAGCGAGCCACGCAATCGAATTGCTTTTGCCGCTGCCGGCGGAGTGCTGGATGAGATAGCGCTTGCCTATGTCGTTGGTCGCGGCGGCATTCAGCAGCCGGTGACAACACGTAGTTGGTGATAGCGTGGGAAAATCTGGACGCGCTTCTTCTTTCCCTTGTCGTTTTCCTCTTCGACTACCTGCGCATAGTTTTCCAAAACATCGGTCAGCCCCGCCTTTGTCAGGACTTCCTTCCACAGGTAGTCAGTCTTCAGTCAGTCGGGGTTGGGCGGATTTTCTGCACCGTCGTTGTAGCCCTTGTTGAATGGCAGGAACCACGAGGCGTTGTCTTTCAGCTCGGTGCAGAACCGAACCTCCTGGTCGTCAACCGCGAAGTGAGCGATGCAGCGGCCGAACTGAAAGAGCAATTCCCGCGAATCGCGGTCACGCTTGTACTGCTGGACGGCGTCTTCCACTGTCTGCTTGGTAATGCGGTTCTTCATTTCGAAAGTAGCAATCGGCAGGCCGTTCAGAAAAACGCCCAGGTCCAGGGCAAGTTGGGTTTCGTCCTTGCTGTAGCGAAGCTGCCGGGTAACGCTGAAGATGTTGGCGGCGTACTGCTCGGCGGCTTTGGCATTGCCCGGCGACGGAGCCGGGTAGAACAGTTGCAGCTTCGAGGCCTGATGGTCCACACCTTTGCGCAGCACGTCGATCACGCCGCGCTTGGCAATCTCGCCTTGCAGGCGGTTGAGAAACCTCTGGCGGTTGGGCCCGTCTTCGCCAATCCCCAGCCGTTCTACCTCTTTGGCTTGGGTGAGCTTCAAAAATTCGATCAGCTTAGCGAGGTCCAGCGCGTGATCGCGGTCGTAGTCGTTAGGATCGCCTGCGACGTAGCGAGCCTCGTCAATCAACGAGGCCACGATCAGCGACTCAAGTCCCTTCTCACTAACATCTGTGGCGCGAAGAGCGTTCATTCGTTCTGGTTGGGGAGCTTCGAATAGCCTCTATTGCACGCGGAAGCCTACGCAAGAGCAAGTGTTTCGAACCAATGCTTTTCCCCTAACACCTGCATCGCCAACCGTATCTGCCTTTCAGAAAACTGTCGTTTCCGTTCACTCCACTCGTAGGCCCTGGCTATTACATCGTTGGCATCAGTGGTCTTGCGCTGACTCGCAACCCAATGAACCGTTGACAGCAACTCCAGCCCAAACGGGGTCTCGAAGCCATCGACGAGGTCGGCAACCTGCCGAATGCGCTCGCTGGTTGAGGGATTTTGACTCAGAGTCCGCTCTGCATCTTCCGCGGCTCCGGGAACAAGCTGCAGCTCTTTGGAGGGCGAGTCTCCGGTGTCCGCGTATCCGGTCAGGTAGTAGCCTTCAACGGCTTTGAGGACATGTCGCAGATTCTCGGCATAGGGACCATAATGCCCCTGCGCAAATCTCAATCGAAGCGGTTCTCCGGCAACTTGCAGGAAATACATCAGCTTATGAACTTCCAGAAGCGTGACGAAGGGGTCCAGCAGGCCGGCGAGGTACCGCTGCATCAGTCCAATCAGGGCAGCGCGTCCCGGCGTCATGGCTGGCGGTTTCGCGGCGCGCGAAACAGGCTTCGCTTCGGCGGCTGGGCGTGGTTCGTAGACGGTGATGCGCGTGTCAGGGAGCGATTTCAACGCCTCTTGGATGCGAGGGCGGACATGGCTCCAATCCAGTCCTCCGAGCCCGGCTCCCAGCGGAGGAATGGCGATCGACGAAATTTTCCGCTCACGAATCACCTCGCGCAAAGCAGTGAGGCCCGATTCGATGTCTTCCAAGCGGCTCTTACCCCGCCAGTGTCGCTTGGTCGGAAAGTTAATGATGTACTTCGGGCCAGTCACCCAGCCGGTCGCGAACACGAACATCCGTCCAGGCTGCACTTCCTTGCGCTCGCAGGCGGCGGCATAAGCC
The DNA here is from genome assembly GCA_963834135.1 of uncultured Acidobacteriaceae bacterium. Taxonomy (GTDB): domain Bacteria; phylum Acidobacteriota; class Terriglobia; order Terriglobales; family Acidobacteriaceae; genus Bog-257. Next base: position 50,270 of record CAWIAN010000006.1, read on the forward strand.
TTAAAGTTCTCGGGAAACTTGTTCTTGAACTCAAGCGCAATGCCGCGACCCATTACGCCTACACAATTCACCGTGTTGACGAGCGCCTCCGCATCCGACTTCAGGATGTCTCCAGTGATGAACTCCATCATGGTTCTCGTCTCCGGCTCCCTTAGTAGTACCATTCGGTTTTAATTTCGACAGGCGGCCGATGCGTTGCATTGGCCATCGCGTTCGACGCTAGTTGACCCATTCCTTGAGAAACCACTCCGACGCGCTCCACCAGATCCCAAGACACCTCGCGTTCCACCAGGAATTCAGCTTGCTTACCATGTTTGACGTCTGGATTCCGCCAGTCGGTGGCCTGCACCGCAGCCCAGTCAACGTCCGTCAATTCCTTAAGCGTGGAACGGTCCTCGAAGCCATACGCCCCAGCGTTGGAAAGCGTAAATGCCCATCGAAGACCTCGCTGTGCCGCCCATTCTACAACCGCATGGAGATCCAGTTCGAGATGAATCAGAGGGCCCTGACCTCCGGTGTAACTAAGGTCCGGGTGGTTACCACGATGTAGCAGGAACAGCATGACCGACCGCGGACAGAAGTAGAAGGGCACGCAGCCGCCAACCAGCAAGCCCGGCATACTCGTCAGGGACAGCTCGGTCAGGCGTCGCTGTTTGATTCGGCTCATGCCGATGGTGGTGCCGGTTCCGGGACGCTGAACCATCTGCGCATCGCTGTGCAGACAGCCATCCGTGATGATCGAAGCCAGCCGGTCGACGTGGACGATGTGGTAAACCTTCGGCTGTGCCGGCGGCTGGCTCATCCTTCCAAGTCACCCGCTTCCACGGGTTCTTCGTCGTGGGCTGTTTCTTCCTGGAGGTCTTCGTCCAGGAGCTCCTGCCTTTCTAGCTCTGCATCAAGACCTAATCTGGCTTCCGGTAACTGCACGTTGCGCACGTCGAGCTTGCCCGTGACCACATCGGCAATGAGGCGGGTGCGGTACTCCCCCAACAAAGCGAGCTCACGAAGAACATTCTGAGTGGAAGATTCGAGTCCCCGCAGTTCAGATTGCAGGTGCGAAACGATTCGTCGCTGTTCTTGTAAAGGCGGTAGCGCAACGGTAATTCGCCCGTACCGATTCGGGTTTAGATTCGATTGATGGAGACTCGGTATTGCGAGTTGGCGAGCCCTCCTCAATATTACGCGACTGTTAAGGTAGTAATTCAGGTATTCAGGACCAACATCTTCTGTGGTGCGCAGCCGGACCAAGTACGAGGCAAATGTAGTTGGTTTATCGCTGCCTAAGAACAACCCGACTTTCCCCACTAGCTCCGCACTGTTTGTGCGGTTGAACAGCAAATCTCCTGGCTTCAATAGCAGTTTGGGATGCACGGTATGCACGCCCCCGGGCTGTGCCGCTGTAACTCTGCCATCTTGAATATTTGGCATCCCGAGGACCGGTATCATGCCTTCCTCGGTGCCTGGTTCCGAGATTCCGTAATCAATCGCCGCAAAGGCGCGCTTGAGCGGCATGATCTTCCACGTTTCCGGCACATCGCCTAGCCAAGCAGTATTTGAAGGCGTCAGTCGAGCATCGCCGCCGAGGCCACGAGTCACGGCGCGCTGAATGATGGCCTGCTTCTGCTCATTCAGAAGTTCAATCACCCGCCGCTTAGCCCGGATCAGCCTGCTTGTGCTGTGATCGACATTTTGGATGAACCGAACGATTGCCGACCTCTCTTCCAGAGGCGGTTGCGGCGTTTTCGTAGCTAAGAACCTTTCGGCAGGAATTGTGTTTCGCAAACCCGAATACAGGGGACTTAGGAGTTTGCGGTCATCCATTGCCCGATAAAACAGCTCGAAATAGACGGCATCATGCGACGGCAGCGATTCGAACACCGTGTACGCGCCCGTGATCATGCCATCGTAGCTGGACAAACCAACGGTGCGCGGCGTCTCCGGTACATCAAACAAGCAGAACACTAGGTCACCATTACGGACTTGTTGGGATGTTCCCATGTCTGCTGAGAATTTCCCTTTCAACGCTGACACGTCTCGAACTATGACACCTTTGCTTTGTCAAAGACAGTAGCTTGTATTCTGGATGGCGGTTCCCGACCAGGACCTTTCGTTTTCTAATGAGTCCGCGATTGGGAGTGAGCTGCCAGTGATAAGGGATCTTTCCTAGCCACGGCAAACCCGAATCCCGGTATTCCGGATATGGCTTCAGCGCGAGGCTCACCCGGCCGCCTCCGTTTTAACCAGTACCTCATCCAGAAGGCCTGCCGTGTCCCGCTCGATCGCCTCGATGTCGGCGCGAATCTCCTCCAGCGTGCGCAGTGGCTGCGGTTTGTAGAAGTAACGCGTAAACGAAATCTCGTACCCAATCTTGGTAGCGTCCTTGTCTACCCAAGCGTCGGGCACGTAGGGCAGCACTTCACGTCGCACAAATGCCTCGATGCCGCCGTCCTCCAACAGCGGCACCTGCTCCGTATCGCGGAGATCGCTGTCGGGCTCATATTCGGCAATGAACGGCTTGCCATTCACCGCAACTTCGTACATCCCGTACAGCGGATCAGCGTCCACCTTGCCAGGCTTGTGCAGCTTCCTGACGACCGGCTCCGCCTTCTCGTCTTTTTCAGCAAGCGCGGCCTGCACCAGCTTCAGACGTTTAGCGGGCAGCTTCACATCGCTGCTGTCAGCCTCGGCTTGCAGCTTCTCGGAGAAGACGTTGAAATCCAGGTACGGCCCAGCGCCGATCTTCTCAGCAAGGCGCTCCATCAGATTCGCCAGCGGCTCTTCTTTCGCTTCCTTGCACGCCTGACAAAACTGTTTCAATCTGTCTTCGCTGAGTTCCACCTTCAGGCGCAGTGGCCGCTCGACGGTGATCTTGGAATAGCCGAACGCCTCATTGGGGAAGATCTTCGACTGTTCGGTCTCCTCGAACGCGAGAAACGCCTCGATTACCCTTTGGCGATCAGTGTTGGACAGTTCGCAGTTCTTCTTGCCGAGATTCTTGCGTAACGGCTGGAACCAGGTCGTTGCGTCAATGAGCTGGACCTTGCCGCGGCGATGTTCGGGCTTACGATTCGTCAGCACCCAGATGTAGGTTGCGATGCCGGTGTTGTAGAACATGTTAAGCGGCAGCGCGATGATCGCCTCCAGCCAGTCGTTCTCGATGAGCCAGCGGCGAATATTGCTCTCGCCCTGGCCGGCATCTCCGGTAAACAGCGACGAGCCGTTATGCACCTCGGCGATGCGGCTGCCGAGCGGCGTGTCCTGCTTCATCTTCGAGAGCTTGTTGACCAGGAACAGAAGCTGCCCGTCAGACGAGCGCGGCAGGAGGCTGTATTCGGAGTCGCCGCCATGGGTGATGATGAAGCGGGAATCACGAATCCCATCCTTGCCGCCAAGCCTCTCCAGGTCGGTCTTCCAGCTCTTGCCGTAGGGAGGATTCGATAGCATGAAGTCAAATTGCGGGCCAGTGCGAAATCCGTCCTGCGAGATGGTCGAGCCGTAGACGATCTTGTCGCTTTCGGCTCCCTCTCCCTGCAATAACAAGTCCGCCTTGGTTATGGCATAGGTCTCGGGATTCACTTCCTGGCCGTATAGGTGAATCGAAACAGCCTTGCCGTGCTCCTCGGCAAGAGACTGCAACCGTTCCTGCGCGACGGTGAGCATTCCGCCGGTTCCGCAAGCGCCGTCGTAGACCAGATAGGTCCCGTCGGCGATCTGGTCGGCAATGGGCAGGAAGATCAGGTCGGCCATGAGCTTCACTACATCACGCGGTGTGAAGTGTTCCCCCGCCTCCTCGTTGTTTTCTTCGTTGAAACGCCGAATCAGCTCCTCGAAAAGCGTGCCCATGCCGTGATTGTCGAGGCCTGGAAGCTTTATGCTCCCGTCAGTATTCAGGACCGGCTTTGGGCTGAGATTGACGTCCGAAGAAAGGAACTTTTCGATGAGGGCGCCGAGGGCATCGGCGTCGATCAGCGTCGGAATCTGATGCTGAAATTTGAACTTTTCCAGGATCTCCTGAACGTTGGGCGAGAAACCCTGGAGGTAAGCCTCGAAGTCAGATCGTAGAACTTGCTGTTTGGCGCGCGCCTTCAGATCGCGAAGGGTGAAAGCGGAGATGTTGAAGAAAGCTTCTTTTGAGGCCTCACAGAGAGCACGCTCCTGGTTCGCGACGCCGGCGCGGTCGAGCTGCTCCTTCATCTTCATGACGGCTTCTTTGGTCGGCTCGAGAATGGCATCGAGCCGCCGAATGACCATCATGGGAAGAATTACGTCGCGGTACTTGCCACGCACGTAGACATCACGAAGAACGTCGTCCGCGATGCCCCAAATGAAGTTCGCAATCCAGTTCAGATCACCGTTTGACAGAGGAATAGCCCCATGCAGCCGCGACGAAGCGGGAAGTAAAGCAACTTTGTAACCCCTAAGTGGCTGAATTGCAACTGAACTTTCGTTGCCTGGGTTACCGGTCTTACGCTCCGCCGAGTGCCAGCCTACTATGAGCCATAAAGTCTCAGCCATCCTGCCACTTCTTAGAAGCGAAACGACCTCCCGGAGTCCTCCAGATTACGGCAATGTGGTTGTCAACGAGAAGCTTGATACAGCTCTTAGAGGGTCGTAACGGCAGGAGAACAGCAAGGGATGGACGACGACTAGGATAAAAGCGCTTGTAATCCCTAAGCTGACCGATGGCCATACGGATCGTCTCGCGATTGATTGCCGCCTTTGCCTCAAGCAGCTGCCAATGCGTTAAGTCGAACAGGTCCACGAAAAGTTTGGCCTCACGAATGTAGTTGTGACCGAAGCGAACGCCGTCTCCAACCCAAGATACGTAGTGGTCCACTAGCACAGCTTCTGGATGTCTGCGAGGCAACCCCGGAATGCCCTGCACGTGGTTGTGAAATGCAGTGCCCAGACTCTCCACGTTGAAATCTTCGAGGTAATTACCGATCGGACGCGGCTGGCCGACCAGAACCGCTCGCATTTTGGCCGCGTTGAAATACCGAAACTGCCCAATCGCGTACCAGCCTCTAAAAGGTGCTGTTGTTCCGGGGCCTAGACGACGGATTGTTCTTTTATCGGCCTTAATTAGATAGCCTTTTGGCCACACTTTACCGTCTGCCAGCTTTACAGGTGTGGGTCCAACGATGTCAGCCGCTCGGAATGAGAGCTTGAACAGATTATCTGCGCCTACAAGCGCCACGATACCGCCGGAACATTTGAAGTGGTGCGGGAACGCGTGAATCGGAACCATCCCTGAAACTTGAATGCGGCGGATCGATGACGACCTATCGTTCCACCTTATCGCAAGATCGCGTTTAATAGGCATTTTCGTCCCTTACCTACAGAGTATCTAAGAACGAACTCACAAGATAAGACCAAATGCTTAAGCGGCACGTAATTTCCCAGTCACAAAATTTACAGGCTACTCATGCTTACCCAGATATGCACAGTCCATTCTGTACCGCATTGTTTGGTACAACAACATTCGCCTCGACCTAATCGTACTTGGTGTTCAGTGTACCGACGATATATCATGCCTACATGACTTCTATTGATCTTGACCTTTTCGTGCTTGCGCTGGCCCAGTCCGGTTTGGGGACGACTTACGATCTGAAGTCGAAGGCTGGATTGTCTGTCGGAAGCACGGCGCCAATATTAGCTCGGCTCGAGAAGTCTGGCTTGATTGAAGCACCAAAGCCAGGTGTCCGGGACAGCCGCCGGTTCACGATTACCAAAGAGGGAAAGAAATTCCTTGCTGCTGGATGGGAGCAACTGTTGGAGCGGAGGCCCACCGATGTAGACGAGATTTTAAGGATCACCTACCTCGCTTGGGCGCTGGGCTCACCGCAGATCGCTTCAGACTTCGTCGAGGAAGCTGCGGCGGGGATAGAAGACTTGGCAACCATGCGCAAGGCTGAGGCCAACCAACTGAGGCGTGGCTTGGCTGCTCCGGTCGGCGGGCAATCCTACCGCTGGCTCCGGATCGAGGCGGAGGCGGCCCGTCTTCAGGCACAAGGAGAAGCGCTAAAGCAGCTAGGAAAGGAAATCAAGAACAAGAAGAACGCCACGAAATGACAGATTCTAATTCAGCTACTTACACGACTCCTTGCTGGGGTCTCTGCCACAGATTATGAGCCTTCAGTGATTCGATCACTCTTGCATTTCCTGCCCTAGCCTTTGGCACATCCGACCGGCTGTGGCAACCTCCAGGCGGAGCCCTTCGACTGTGAGCCCTGAGCGCTGAAACTGTTCTTAGTTCGCGACCCACTCATTTCGAAACGATCCCTTTTAGATCTTTCCATTGGTCCAACACGGCACTGCACCGAGGTAATCTGGCGGGCGAGAGCACCATTCCCTACCCTTTTACTCGCCAGTCGAGATCGGAATTCAGGCCGTTTTGCCTCGCCTGACTGAACTTACCCGGGTACAGACAACTACGATGGGCTACAAACTGAGCCCAAAAGCCTGCCTGCACCTTTTGAGCAGCAGCGGCGGAGTTCGGCCTCATGGCCGGCCCCGAATCGCCAGGTTGTGCCCGCTCAAGTTTTTCGACTCCGGCTCAGCTTATCTATGTCGCTTGCTTTGGTAGAAGGCGGCCCCATGGCAGTCTCGATTCTGGAAGACAGAGGAGGTAATCGGCAGAGTTGAACGGCAAAGGCTCGTTGAACGATCAGGAAATGCTCTTGCGCGAGGGCGCCGGGATGTTTTGGTAGAAGTGCCCCGTGGGTTCACAGTCGAAAGTGCTGGAAAGTTCACCGGCGAAAACCAACGACGCCGCCCATATCGGGAGCCATGGGCGGCTGCCGTGAACGGATTTGAAGTTCCCCTTCAACCCCAACCCATGTATAGGACGACATGAACGAAACACTCATCAGCGGTGAAGCTGGCCTTCACCATTTTGGCAGGACGAATTACGAAGTTCTGGATTCTCCGCAGCTCGCTGCGCGCCTCAGCGTGCCCGAGACCTGGGTACGTGAACATACGCGGACACGGACGAAGGATCCCATTCCTCATTTGAAGCTGGGCAAGTACTGTCGCTTCCTGTGGGGCAGTCCCGAGTTGGAAGCCTGGCTGGAAAGTCGTATGGTAGTCGCACACGACAACAGGGTGGTCCGGTCCTCGGGAAAGGAGCGCATTCAATGAAGAGGAACGGACGTCACCAGCAAGGTTACGTCTTTCGCAAGGGCAGCGGCTGGTATCTCCGGTATTACGACCGGGAGCGCCAGCCGGACGGCTCAGAACGTGTGGTCCAGAGATGCACCAAGTTGGCAGATTATGGCGGCGAGTACCGGTCGAAAAGCGCCGTCCGTGTCTTGGCCGATGAATTTCTGGCCCCCTACAACAACGGTACGACCACAACCGACAGCCTGATGAGCCTGACAGACTTCATCGAACAACGCTACTTGCCATACGTGAAGGAGCACAAAGCTCCGAGTACGTATGCTGGGTACAAGAATCTGTGGAGCCTGTACATCAGGGATCGCGGGCGGCTCGCGTTACGCGACTGGAGCACATCCGAGTGCGACGATCTGCTAGTTGAGATCGCCCGCGCACATGACACCGGGAAGGAAACGATCAGGCGCGTCAAATCGTTTTTATCGGGAACGTTTCGTTACGCAAAGCGCGTCGGCGTGCTGGGCACGGAAAACCCGATGCGGGACACCTCGATTCCAGAATGTCGCGAAGGAGAAGACACCTATGCGTATTCTCTGCGCGAGATTCTGATCATGCTCGAAGCGGTCCCAGATCCTGCCGGGACGATGATCGCCCTCGGCGGATTCGCCGGCCTCCGGCATGGTGAAATCCGTGGACAACTGATCGAGAACTACGATCGGGAGTCGATCCTCGTTTCGCAGTCAGCGTGGCGGTCTCATGTGCGCAAGCCGAAAACAAAGGCAAGCCGCGCTCATGTGCCCGTCATCTCTCAACTCCGTGCTCGCATCGATCGTCACTTGGCCAGCATGGGCTCGCCAACGTCAGGATTGATGTTTCCTAACAGCGTTGGCAAGCCGATTGGGATGCAGCGCATCCTCGCCGACGTCATCCGGCCCGCGCTAGTAGGCTCGGGTGTCGAGTGGCGCGGATGGCACGCGCTGCGGCGTGGACTCGCAACAAACCTTCACGAACTTGGAGTGCCGGACAAAATCATCCAGGCCATCCTTCGACATTCCAACGTTGGGGTCACGCAGAGTTGCTACATTAAAACCACCGACCCGCAGGCAGTGGAAGGCATGAAAAAACTGGAGCGGGCAATATCACATGCAACCAATATGCAACCGGCCAAGCTGAGGCAGGAAATTTCTACCGAGGTTTTGTTCGAGAACGGTGACGAAGTGGCCTGTTTTCAGCAGGATGTAGAACTGGCGGAGAGGGGGGGATTCGAACCCCCGATACAGCTTTTGACCGTATAACGGTTTAGCAAACCGCCGCCTTCAGCCACTCGGCCACCTCTCCGGCTCGGGCGGGAACCCGCCATCGGCGGGCTGCTCTTGCGAGCAAGATGATTATAGCAGCCACCCCGACTCTGACTACAATGTCCGCAGATCACGTTAAATTAACCACTGGCGACTCGGACTACGATGTCCACCGAAAACAGGTCCGATAACTGTCGTCTGCCTGCGACGCTCGCCGACCAGGCTAGGTAAGAGCTCGTCAATTCCGACAATCACAGCGACCGATCAACTTCGTTGGGCAGCCGAGCTGGTGGCCATCATGCGTGTGCCCAATCAGCTTTGATAACAGCCGCTCCGATTTTGATGACTCTGGCGTCCATCCAGTCTGGCAACAGCCACTCCCGATTTACCGCCGTCGGTCGGACTGGTGGTTTCTCGGAGGGACTGCTGGGGTTCGACGACTCAGCTGATGCGGCTGAATCGGTATCCTCGCGATTTGAAGATCGTATTCAGATATGTTCCCTTCGACTCGGCACTGAGAAACGCAGCGTACTCCTCTGGTGGCACATCGAAGTAAGCATAAATTTCCCCTGTCTGACGGAATTCAATTTCCAGGACGTGCCATGCGGCGTCGTATCCCATGCTGGCGATCACCGCTGAATCGGTTGGCTTCCTCTGCACGAGTTTACTCCGAGACTTTCTGCTGCTCTCTACGAGCTCGGTTGAACTAACAAGGCTTTGATGACAATCTTTCAGCGGAGCTGTGGCGATCATTCACCTTACTCGTTGGAGGGCGTGGGCGAAACGAAACGTTAGGCACGCGATCATTGACGTGGAATCGCGGTAACGGCGGCGGTTCTCCCTAGGCTTGTCCGCCTTCTAGCGCTTCCAGAACTCGCGCCGGCGTGAGTGGCAGGAAGGGGACGCGAACGCCGATCGCATTCGCGACAGCATTGGAAATTGCGGCGCCGGGCGAGACCACCGGTGGCTCGGCCAGTCCGATGACTCCACGCTCGTCGTAACCTTTGCCGGTCATCATATGGACTTTGAGTTCGCCGATGTCGGCGATGCCGGCGAGTCGATAGAAATCCATATTCGCGTTCAGCATCCGCCCAGTCACGGGATCGAGGACCTTCTCTTCGTATAGCGCGTAGCTGATGCCCATGATGAGAGCGCCCATCACTTGGCTCGCCGCGGTCTTCAGGTCGACGACCAAGCCGCAATCCTGTACCGCAACCATTTTATTTACGCGGACGATACCCGTTTCGATATCGACCGAGACGTCGGCCATCTGGACACCGCCGACGCCACTGTTCGTCAGGTCAGGCGGCTTCGTTCTGTCAGGATTCTTGCCGCGGACCGTCATGGGCATTGCGCCGAGCTTCGTGCAAGCTTCCTTCCAGGAGAGACTGCGACTGGGATCGGTCTTCACTCTAATCGTCGAGTTCGCTACTTCGAGTTCTGTCGGCAGCGCTTTTAACGCTGGCGCCACCTTGGCGAAGAGCTGATTACGCGCGTCGACAGCGGCGCGACGCGTAGAAGCAGTCACGCCGCCAGAAGTTGTGCTGCCGCCACTTGCGCCAGAGACGGGATAGCGGCTATCGCCGATCAGCAGCTTGACATTTTCCATCGGAATGCCGAGCGTGTCGGCGGCAACAATGATGATGATGGTGCGCGCACCGGTTCCGAGATCCTGTGTCGCCATCTTGATTTCGACGGAGCCGTCGGGATGAATCGTGAGATCGCAATCGCTGTTGTGACCCCGGCCGCCCCAAGTGTGAATAGAAAGTCCAAGCCCACGCTTAACTGGTCCAGCGGATTTGTCTCCGCGTGGATGCCAGTTTTTCTTCCACTCCATCATTTCCGCGGCGATGGGAATCTCATCGCGATAGATCTTTGCCCGTGGACCGGTGAGTTCCAAGTTGCGGGCCAAGAAGTCCACCGGGTCGAGATTCATTTTCGCGGCGAGATCTTCCAGGGCACACATGGTGATCGCGGCTGCCTGCGGATGATTCGGCGCACGCCAAGCCCGGGCGCTTCCCTGGTTCGTAGAAATGGCGACGTTCTGCTTGCGCTGATTTGGAATTTCGAAGATATAAGGCAGAGGAGGAGTTCCGCCGCCGCCCATTCCGCCGGTTCCCCAGGAACGCGATTCCCATGCGACGAGGTTACCGTCTTTGTCGGCGGCCATCTTCACTCGCGCAAAAGACGACGGCCGCATACCCGCGACCTCGAGTTCAGGGGCGCGCTCCAACATGATCTTGACCGGCTTGCCTCCCGCCGATTTCGAAAGTTGCGTGGCAGCGATGCCCCAGCGATCGGGCGAGAACTTGCTGCCGAAGCCACCGCCGATGTATTGCTGCATCACCTGAATATTGCCTGCGGGAATATTCATTGGCTCCGCGATCTGCGGAGCGATGCCCGACAAATTTTGCGTGGAGATGTGGACGAGCAGGTCCTTATCCGTCGGCCACTCTGAAGCCATGCCGTGGGATTCAAGACAGCAGTGGGTGATCGCCGATGAGCCGTAGAGTCCCTCGACTACCGCGGCAGCCGAGGCAAAAGCTTTGTCGGGTTCTCCCTGCGTTTGTACCGCGGTCTTCTTATAGGGCGAGCGCGAGCCGCTGGGCGGTGCGTACTTCGCGGTACGCAGCGCCTGAACCACGCTTGCATCAGCTCCGGAGTCTTTCAGGTCCTTGAGATACTTCTCGTCCGGATGCCAGCTGATACCTTGATGTTTAATCGCCCCGACAACTTGCTCGTCGGGGACCTGGTTATCTTCCATGTCCTCGAACTCGTCCTGGCTTACGGGTCCATTGTTCGGCGCGATGTTCTCCGGCGGTTCGGCGTCGGATACGAAGTGAGGCAGAACTTCGTATTGCACCTTGATGGCGCGGATCGCATCTTCAGCGGTCGGCTCATCAATTGCAGCTACCCCAACGACCTCATCGCCCGCCCAAAAGATTTCCGTTCCAGGCTTCTGGATGATCTGCACTGCTTTGACACCCGACATCTTTTCCGCGGCGCTGATATCGATACTGGTGACGCGGGCGTGGGCGTAAGGACAACGCAGAATCTTGCCGGCTAGCAGGCCATCGGGGTTGTAATCGAATGTGTACTTCGCGCGCCCGGAGACCTTCACCGGACCGTCGACGCGAGAAATCTTTTTGCCAAGCAGCGGACGTGTCGCCGGATCGGGCCACTTATAGTCGCTCATGACTCACTACCATTTGATTCCGCAGCTCTGCGAAGAGCGACCGCGCGAATCCCGTCATAGGTTCCGCAGCGGCAGTAATTGCCACTCAGACCGCGGCGAATATCTTCTTCGGTTGCGTTCGGATGCTGCTGGAGAAAGTGCGTAGTGGCCACAATGAATCCCGGGGTGCAAAAGCCGCACTGCTGCGCGTCATGATCGACGAAATTCTGCATGATCGGCGTCAGCGCATCGCCTTCCGTGAGACCTTCGACCGTCGTGATCTTCTTGCTTTGCGCATCGATCGCGAGCACCGAGCAGGCATAAACTGGATTGTCGTCCATTAATACAGTGCAGGCGCCGCAGGTGCCGCGATCGCACACGTTCTTCGCCCCGGTTAGGTTGAAGCTGTTGCGCAGCGCGTCAAGCAGGGTCACACGCGGCTCAAGTTCTGCTGTGAGTTTCCTGCCGTTGACCATCAGGACGATGGGGAGCTTTCCGGGCCCTTGCACCACGATTTCTTCGCCAGCGGCGTAGACGATGGTCGGACGCAGTACTAGCGGAACCGCGGCGCCGATTCCGGAGATCTTCATGAAGTCGCGCCGACTAAGCCCCGAATTTGTATCGGGTTGCCGCTGCTTGTCGTCCTTCATCCTGCCTCCTGAAATCAGATCTGCGTCCCCTCATATTCGGAGGTTGCGCGACTTGGGGCGCCTTTCAAGTATAACGCTCACCCCATCTTCGCCGCAGACGGAGGTCGGAAGGGTCACCACCCAAAACCAATAAGAATGGCGACCCTCTCGGATCGCCATTCTTAGCTTCTGCGGGCGGTATTACTTCATGGTCTTGATGTAAGAAACCAGGTCCTTGATTTGCGCGTCGGTCAGCTTGCCTTTGTATGCGGGCATCTTGCCTTTGCCATTGGTGATCGCCTCGGTCAAATCGGCATCGGACATCTTTTGGACATCCGCTCCGTTCAGCGGCTTTGCTCCCATCATGCTCTTGCTGCCATCAGCTCCATGACACATGGCACACTTTGCTTTGTAAGTGTCGGCAGCGCTCTGCGCGGCAGCTATCTGGGGAAGTGTGAGTGCGAGGAAAAAGCTGAAGAGGGCGATCCGCTGGAACCATTTCATAGTCATCGTTTTCGTCTCCTGTAGCGGCCGACTTTCTGGGCCAAAGCCGCCGCAATGACCGTAACAATGTACTCCACTGAACAGCCGTCCACCATACAACCTTGAGGGTAGAGCCACCCAACTTGCCGCGGACGGATTGCCGATAAATGTTAGGGACCCGACGGTCGGCGGGGGCGAAAAGCCCCTTTGTACCGTGTCATATGCCGCTAAAGGAGCCCAGCCACACTTCAACACCCATCCTTTTCGAAAATGGCTAAGGCCTCCCTTATCAATCGTTTAGGCGCGCGACTGGAGAACTGCAATCGTTTGGCAACTCCGGTGCGTTTAACTTGACCAGACTTCTTAGTAAGAGAGGCTTCCCGTGGAACCCACGTTAGCGGTGATCGGTCTGAATTTTCGAACTTCCCCCGTGGCCGTGCGGGAACGTTTCTGGATCAGCCCGGCGCGGCGTCCCGATGCCTTACTGCAACTGGTTCGCTCGGAAGGTATTGAGGAAGTGATCGTCCTTGCTACCTGCAATCGTACGGAGTTCATCCTGTGGGCCAGCGATGTACCCACCGCAGCGAATTCAGTATTGCGGTTTCTGACCCAGGAATATCAGTTAAAGCTCGGAGAATGGTCCCACTTCTATCGACTGATGGACGATGTAGCGCTGACACACATTTTCAGGGTCATCTCCAGTCTGGACTCCATGGTTTTGGGCGAGCCCGAGATCACCGGACAAATGAAAGACGCATGGATGCAGGCGCAGGACACCGGTACAACCGGTCGATTCCTCGACGCAGTCATGCAGAAGGCACTTACGGTTTCCAAACGCACGCGGACGGAAACTGCGATCGGCTCTTCGGCAGTCTCGGTTCCGTACGCATCGGTTGCGCTCTCACGCGAGGTACTCGGCGATCTGGCGGGACGCGAAGTGTTGTTGATTGGCGCCGGAAAGATGAGCGAACTGGCCGCGCATTACTTGATTAAGGCCGGTGCCAGCCACGTTACGGTCATGAATCGAACGGCAACGCGCGGTTCGGACCTGGCCAGCAAGTTGGGAGCAACCGCAGCCCCGTTCGAAGCGCGGCTTGAGCAGATCAAGAAAGCGGATATCGTGGTCAGCTCCACTTCATCCCCCAATACAATTCTCAGTCGTCAGGAAGCCGAGACGATTGCCATCGAACGGAAGCACAAGCCGATGGTCATGATTGACATCGCTGTGCCGCGCGACATCGATCCCACGGTGCGCGAGATCGAAGGCATTCACCTGTTCGACATGGACGATCTGGAACACGTGGTGCAGCGCAATGCGATCGGACGGCAAGCCGCCGCCGAGGCAGCAGAAAAGATTGTAGCGGCGGAAGTGCAGGGCTTTCGCCATAAGTTGATGGCGGAGCGGGTCGTGCCCACCATCGTGGCCCTGCGCCAACGTCTCGATGAGTTATGCCGGCAGGAGTTGGAAGTCCTGCGCAAGGAATTTGGCCCTTTCACGGAAGACCAGGACCAGGCATTAGCGGCCCTAACTACCCATATAACGCAACGCATCGCTGGTTCACTGGCCCGTGAATTGAAGGAACTTCCAGAGAGAGCGGAGCAAGACGTTCTGACCGCAGCGGTCGGTCGCCTGTTTCATCTCGAACAGCCCTTAAGAGCTGCCGCCGGCACCAAGAATTAACGAATAGCCGCCACCAGCAGCGGCTATCGAATATCCGGGCACTTTGGATACGACCAAGTACCCAGCTACAACAAGGAGTAAGCAACATGTCTCAAACTGCGCAAACCAACAACGGCAACACGAACGCCGGTTTCACTACCGTGCAAGCCTACACACTCGCGGTGATCACTTTGGTCATCGGGATAGCGGTAGGTTACTTTGCTCGCGGCTCGGCTTCACCATCAACCGCTCCTGAGACGGCACAAGCTGCAGCACCTACCGCAGCGACTGGTAGTGGCATGGGCATGTCTCCCGCGCAGCTGCCGGGAATCGGCTCGGCACAACAGCAACAGGCTATGACGCCCGAGATGATCGCAAAGGCTGCCGCACCGTTGCTCGATCAGCTTCAGAGCAATCCCACCGACGTCGAAACCGTGATCAAGCTGGGAAATCTTTATTACGACAGCCAGGCCTACCCACAGGCCATCCAGTACTACGAGAAGGCACTGTCAATTCAACCGAAGAACGCGGACGTGCGCACTGATCTTGGAACCGCGTACTGGTACACCGGTGATGCCGATAAAGCCATCGCGAGTTTTGAAAAAGCTTTGGCCATTCGTCCCAATCATCCGGACACACTTTTCAATCTGGGCATCGTGAGATGGCAGGGGAAGAAAGATCCCAAGGGTGCTGTGGTGGCTTGGGAGAAATTGCTCGAGACGAATCCGAGCTACCCGCAAAAAGATCAGGTCCAGATGTTGATTGAGCGCGCGAAAATGCACGGAGCTAACGCCACCAAAGGTTAAAGATGTTGGTTTCGTGCGCGTGGGAGCAATCCTGCTTACGCGATCGCTCAAACCCGGGACGATGCTGGCGCAGAGCTCGTCCCGGGCTTTTACTTTGAGAATTGCTTACCGAGGACCAGAATCCAAAGCTCTGTTCCCGAAACCTGACGAACCCCTTGCAATACAATCTCCTTTGCTAGGTGGGCACTTGGCAGGAGGAGACGTGGCATCCTTAGTGGGAACCCGTGAGCAGAAGCAGATGTCGAGACCTAAGGAAGGCGGACTTCTGGGATGGCTCAAGCATCCGGTACTTCTCTCTGCCTTGCTGGCTGTAGTGACCGTCGCCCTCTACTACCCGGTACATCACCATCCTTTCGTTAACTATGACGACCCCGACTATGTCGTCGAGAATCAGAACGTCCAGTCGGGATTGAACTGGGCTACCGTAGAGTGGGCGTTCAGCACGCGCTTTGCCAGCAATTGGCATCCACTAACTTGGTTAACGCATGCCGCCGTGTGCCAGTTCTTCGGCCTTAATGCCGGCGCTCATCACGATATCAACCTGCTCTTACATGTACTTAACGTTGTGCTCTTGTTCTGGATCCTATTGAGAGCAGCTGGAATGGCCGGGCGGAGCTTCATGGTCGCGGCGTTATTTGCCTTGCATCCAGTGAACGTCGAATCGGTTGTTTGGGTTGCCGAACTCAAAACCCTGCTCAGCACCCTGTTCTTCTTTCTCGCCTTGGGCGCATACGGATGGTACGCCCAGCGGCCTCGCCCGTGGCGTATGGCGGTAGTTTTCGTGACCTTCGCGTTTGGACTTATGGCGAAGCCGCAGATCATTACTTTTCCTTTCATACTGCTGCTTTGGGATTACTGGCCGCTTGGGCGTCTGTCGACTCCGTGGGATGCGCAGGCTGAAGCAACGATTCCGGAACGTTTGCCGCAGGAAAGTTTGCGCCGTCTGCTAATTGAGAAGGTCCCGCTCTTCTTTCTGTCCGCCGCCAGCGCCGTCATCACGATGCAGGTTCAGCATGGCGCCAGGCAGTGGTACCCACGCTCGTCGAGGGTTGGCAATGCGATCCTTGCTTACGGTCTTTACGTCAAGAATGCGGTCTGGCCGTCCCGTCTGGCTCTGCTTTATCCTCATCCCGGTTCCTCTCTGCGTTGGGCGCAGGCGATTCTGTCGGGATCGGTTTTGCTTGCCATAACCGGCTGGGCAATTGCTCATCGGAAGCACCGCTATCTGGTTGTTGGCTGGCTCTGGTTTCTTGGAGCGCTGATCCCGATGCTGGGCATCGTTCAAGTGGGCATACAAGCCATGGCAGATCGGTACGCGTACATTGCTTTCCTCGGACTGTTCATCATGATCTGCTGGGGCGTGGCCGATTTTGCTCAATGGAAAAGGCTGTCTCCAGTCGTGCTTCCGGTGACGAGCATCCTCGTTTTGCTAGCGCTGGGCGGCATCGCGCGACGCCAAATCGACTATTGGCAGACCGAGGAAGCTCTCTGGCGGCACGTCTTGCAGGTTACTAGCCGAAACTGGATGGCGGAGGGCGAACTTGGCGCAGAATTGTCGAAGCAGCGACGAGCCGAAGAGGCGGTGGCGCACTACAAAAATGTCCTTGCCATCAATCCCCACGACACAACCAGCAATATGGGATTAGCTATGTACGATCTTGTGCACGGTAACCTTCCTGATGCCATCACTCACTACAAAATTGTGGTCGAAGAACGACCGCCGGCTAAAACCCCGATTCTGGTGTCGGCTTACTTGGGATTAGCTAAGGCCTATATTGGCCTCGGTGACCGCCCGCAGTCGCAAGAATTCCTGCGAAAAGCAAAAGCGCTTAACACCCAATAGCTCGACATATAACCCAGCCTTACCTTCGCCCCGTAAACGGAAGACAAGGTCGTAATTTGCCGGTCGTTCATTTTGAACGCACTTGAGTGCACGGTACTCTTGAAGACGGCCAGTAAAGGCTATTGGTCGATGAGCATTTATAACGAGGACGCGGCCTGGAAGGATCATGTCCGGCCATCCGTCGTTTTTGGCCTAAAAGTGTTAATAAATTGGCACTTTAGATGGTATATAGCGCCATTCTACGAGGGAAATTGCCTAGAACAATGTCGCAAACACCTGCACCTATGGACCGTGAAAACCGCCGAATTCATTGGGTTTATCGTGGCACGAAGATTGCTCTTCTTTAGGCCAGCCTCTCTCGCTATGGGGCAAACATAGGTCTGTACGTGAATTGAACCTAAAGGAGGGTTCTTTCCTTGAAAATGCGTATCGCTTCGCTGTCACTGCTCGCACTGTGCTTGGCTGTAGTTCCGGCCGTGGCCCAGAATGACCTCTACGACAACGGCCCGACCAATGGCACGGACCTTGGCTGGACCATCAACTTCGGTTTCGCCGTCAGCGACCAGTTCACACTGAGCGCCAACTCGACGGTAAATGGCATCAACTTCGCAGCTTGGCTGTTCCCTGGCGATGTCCTCGAGACCGCTGAAGTGTCGATCACTTCGAGCGAATTCGGTGGCACCAGCTACTTTGACCAGACCGTCAGCTTCACGGCGAGCGGTTGCACCTCGAACGCCGGCGGCTTCAACGTCTGCAACGAGACCGGCAGCTTCTCCGGCGTTGGCCTGGATGCTGGCAGCTATTGGCTGAACCTGGCGAACGGCGTCGTCAACACTGGCGATCCGGTTTACTGGGATATGAACAGCGGTCCGTCACTCGCCTCCGAGAGCTCCTTGGGAACGGTTCCCTCTGAGTCCTTCACGATCCTCGGCAGCGGCGGCAGCGGCGCCGGTCAGCAGCGACGTCAGCACGACCAGCAGCGGCACCTCGACTCCTGAGCCCAGCAGCATCATGCTGTTCGGTTCTGGCATCCTCGGCCTGGCTGGCGTTCTGCGCCGCAAGCTGTTCTAATTTCAACTCGACCCTTCCCCCAGGTCATTTCCAAGAGCCGGAACTTATTGTTCCGGCTTTTGATTTTGGTGGTGGGTTGATCATTTAAAACGCGGTCATAGAATGGCTCACCAAGTAGCAGCTGGAACCTGGCGCCACAGTGGCAATGAAAGGGGGTGTCTGGGGAAGCTGATGGGAAGCGCGTGGTCCGCTGTCGCGCGACCAGTGTTGGAACAGACGGAACCCCTTTGCGAGCACTGAGCCCAGCCAAAAAGGGGGATGTTGTGCCGGAATCCCTCGGAAGAAGTATATAGTGTTGAGCTATGGGGAGCTGTTGGGGGGAAATTACGGTTATCGGCACAAATCTCCAAAAACGATTTTATAAAGGATCGCTCAAACTTATAAGTGATCAGGCTTGCGGCCTATTTCCGGTGAGGGAAGTACAATAAGCTACTGCGGGACAACTCGCAAAAACCTAGGAGAGCCGACAGCGTCTGCCCAAAGCAAGAGGGTCACTCTTTCACTCGCATTCATTCTCGCTGCTGCGACATTCATCGTATACTTCCCTGTCCGCAACTACCTTTTTTTCAATATTGATGATGGCAACTATGTTTTCAAGAACCCCCGGGTTCTGGCTGCCTTAAATTGGCCGACGATACGGTGGGCTTTCACCCATCCATTCCTTCTCAACTACGATCCCCTTACGTTTCTTGCCCATAATCTCGACGTGCGGCTATTTCACCTTAATCCGGGCTGGCACCACGAGGTAAATGTTGTTCTTCACATAATTGTTGCGCTGCTAGTCTTCGTGACATTGAAACGGGCTACTGGTTTCGCGGGTCGAAGCTTTATGGTGGCGGCGCTGTTTGCGCTGCACCCGATTAATGTAGAAAACGTCGCATGGGTGTCAGAACTAAAAACAATGCTCAGCGCCATCTTCTTCTTCATGGCTCTGGGGGCATACCGCTGGTATACTCAGCAACTCTCGCCGTTCCGCATGGCGGTGGTGGGGTTTCTGTTTATTTGTGGATTGCTGGCGAAACCCCAAATAATTACCTTTCCATTTGTTCTTTTATTGTGGGATTACTGGCCGTTGTGTCGGATGTTTCCTCTGACGGGTGATCACGACGGAACTGGAATAGACAAAGCAACACCCAAGCCTACCGTGCGCGCGTTAATCAACGAAAAGTATTGGCTGTTCGCCATCGCAGCAGCCGATGCCGTCGTCACCGTCTTCGCGGAAAACAAAACCTCGGTACAGCAATGGCCTTATTCACTATCGATCCGGGTAGGAAATGGGATACTGTCCTACTCCCGCTATTTAGGAAAAGCTTTTTGGCCGGTTAACCTGGCATTCATGTACCCTCATCCCGGCAATGCTCTTCGCTGGGGACAGGTTTGGGCGTCCTTCTTATTGCTGGTTGCAGTGACAATCGTCGTCATTGTTCAGAGACAGCGCCGCTATCTTCTTGTGGGGTGGCTCTGGTTTCTGGGGACCATGGTGCCCATGATTGGACTGATTCAGATTGATTTACCTGCTTTGGCCGATCGCTACGCTTACATATGCTTTGTCGGTATTTTTATAATGGTTTGTTGGAACATAGCCGACTTCGCCAGGAAGAAAAATCTGCCGGCTTTTGTGTTGCCGGTAGCAAGCCTCTTAGTCTTGCTACTGCTGGCCATCGCGACTCATCGTCAGCTTAGCTATTGGCATGATAGCGTTGCGGTTTGGACGCATACCTTGCAGGTTATGCCGCATAACCGGCACGCGTATGTAAATCTGGGCTACCTGATGCAGGATCAAGGACATCCGAAAGAGGCCTTAGGGTACTTCTATCGCGCCAGCGAGGAACAGCCAGGCGACTACGAGAGTAACTTGAATATAGCCTCCCTCGAACACCAGCAAGGAAATTTCGGACAGGCTATTCTGTACTATGAAAAAGTGTTGGCAGTTTCGACAGATAGGCGAACTAATGCCCAAGTATGGGCAAACATGGGGCACGCCTACGCAGCACTCGGAGACGACGGTCGTGCCGCAGAATGCTACAGGGAATCCTTGCGCATTCGTTCATTGCCGGACATTCCGCCACCACGCACTGCTATCGATTGGCTTCGCAAGCATGTGCCCTAGCGACCAAAGCTGGCATCGATGACGACTTGTCAACTAGATGAACTCAGGGATAAGGACGCTCAAGACACTGAGAGACCTGGGAAAGGGACGCCACATACCTTCTTGGACTATGCCTATCGACAACAGAACATTGCCGGGAGGCGGAGGAAGTGTTCAAAAAGTGCATCGACCATAGACGGGCCTGAACCCTTGTGGCCGCTGAGTTCCTGGATGATACCCCGCTCTCCCGGAATTCTGTAATTACCCTGAGTAACGTGTTGTTACATTTGAGGGTCGCAAAACCGTTGGAGCTCTCGTTGATAATGAATGCCGTGTGGTTGCTGGACGGGCTACGCCAGCATGACCGCATTCCACCCCGCATCAGCGAAAGCATGGCATAACTCCTTGAGCCCGGGCCGCGAAGCTGCGGGTGTCACGCCTACACCACGTGATGCATCAGGGATTATTCACGAACGGATTCACCCAGTGGAATCCGCGATTCATCATCGGATACTGTTGCGGGTCCGACATATTCACTCGGATCAGTTTTGCGTTCACTTGTTGGGCGCCGAGCTTACCTTGTAGAACAAGCGTGTCTGGAGTAGGCAGGTCCAACGTGAGATGACCCGTGAACTGCGGGTTTTGAGTGCTCACCAGGCGCACGTCCTTCTCCTGGCTGTCGATATTCATGTTGTAACTCTGCTGCCTGCCATCAACCGATTGGACGACAAGAACGCTTGGGGAGTCGAAGATCATCTGTTGCCAGAGCGCGCCGTTCGTAGTTACCAATTGCTGAATAATGCCGTCAAGGCTAAGCTGGTTCACTGTCCAAACACCGCGTATTGGAGGCGGCAACGCGGCGGTCTCGCTTTTCAGATCACTGATCGATTGGCGCCCGGCAAGAAACGCGATGGACGCTCCGAAAACGACCGGTAGCGCGAGTGCTACCCAGTTCAGGGCTTTGTCGTTCATAAGCGGGACTTCGGGTACCGGGTCAGCTCTACGATTGAATATAAATACGTTGGTAAGCCGCCGCATCTCAGGGAGCAAGAGGAACAGACACATCAGAACCAGATGAATCGAGAATATCTTCCGGGGCACGTCATAGCACAAATTCAACATCAGCACATTGGTCATCAACGCGAAACTGACCAGCGCACCGAGCGTGGTGAGGCGAGGAATTAAGAGAAGCACACCGCCAAGCGTTTCGCCAATGCCTCCGAACAAGCTATACGCCTGCGAAGCTCCCATGAACGTCCACAACATGTTCATCGGGGTGGCGCGACCGAACGCTTGGCTTTGTCTCGCCAGCGTTGGCGGAGTGAATTGGGCGCCAATAAGCTTTTTAACCCCATACCCCAGCATCGCCCAAGCTAGTGTCATCCGCATCAGGAAACGCAGCCACCGATACAACCCTTCATAGTTCGGGCGCTTACGATCCAGCCCGGACCAAATCAGGGTAACGAAAGCCGCCGCAATGATCAGGCAGAGAATCAAGACATAGTCATACAACTGGTCGCCGCTGCCATTGGGTATCTCACGCAGATCATTGGTGGGTAAATGGAGGAAGGTGGTGCCAACCCAAGTGACAGCCGCATGACATAGACGGATCCAAGAATTGCCTTGCAATGACTCTATGGTTTGATAGCTCGAGCGCGAGCCGATCGGACCGGGAGCGACATACAGCAGGAAGTACACGAACGTGAATCGAAATCCGATCTTGGTTGCCAGTGACCATTTTGTCGGCTCGGAGGTAGCTGAGACGGGAGCTTCCCGCTGCAATTGGGGGATCATGGGCCCTCTTCCTGGGATTGCAAAAATCTGGGCTGACAGCCCCTCGTACCGGCGGATGCGGGGCTAAGTCTCAGCATTATCGCTCCGGCAAACCGATTGCGCAACAACTTCAGGGGCTCAGCGCCGGTTGTCGACGCCCTGGTACTTGCCGATGGCGTCATGGAGCCGTATCGTCCTCCACGAGAATTTTGTCCGCCCGGAGGCTACACTCGCGGGCAGCCTGATCGTCGCCTAATGCACGGTAAGCTCGCGACATATGTAGCAAAGCGAGGCGCTTCTGCGTTGGTACACTGGAGGGCGCCTCCAAGGCACGGCGGTAATGGGAAATTGCCTCAACCAGGTTACCTCGTCCCTCCTCATACATAGCCAATTCGATGTTGCTCAGCGGATCGTCAGGCCGCATCTCCAGCGCATTCCTGATGTAAGGGGCTGCTTCTGCCTGCCGGTCTTCTAATGTTAGCGTGTATCCAAGACTTTGCTGGGCAATGAAGTTATTTCGTGGCGTAACTTCCAGCGACCTCGACCACACCGCCACGCTGCTGGACCAATATCGGGTTTGATAACGAGCACCCGTGCCGAGCGCCAGCAAGATCAATGCGAGCAGGACAGCGCTGACTGTCACCGGCAGCCGCAGTCTTCTCGCACAATCGGCGTATCCCCAGCAAAATATGATGAAAATGCCGATGAACGACTGATAGGCGTACCGATCGGCCATACCCTGCTCCCACACCTGAATCAGCCCAATCATCGGGAGTAGCGCGATCAGGAACCAGAGCCAGCCCACCACCAAGTACCGGTGGCGTCTTCCCATAAACACCGACACGCTGATCGCGGCAAGCAGCGCCAAAGCTCCCAACACCTGCCATACGGCAATCGAGTTCCCTGGATGGGGATAAAACGGCGACAACCCCGCCGGCCACACCGCCTTGCCTAGGTATCGTGCGTAAGAAATAATCGCATTCTCGATCCTAACCGTTAAGGTAAACGGCCACTTCTGCGGCGGACCGACCTCTTGTGCCAGCATGGTGATGATTGCGCTGCCGAGGCCGATAACGAACAAGGGGATTTTTTCTTTGAATAGCTGCCAAAACGACTGTTGCGGTAAGGAGTCGGGAGCAGGGTCGGCCGATATCGTTCTCGCTGCCATCCGCTGCAACGGCCAGTAGTCCCACAATAACAGCAAAACCGGGATTGGGATGATCTGAGGCTTACACATCAGCCCTAGCAGGTAAAAAGCCGCAACCAAGGCATAGCGCCCGTCGCCCGGCCGGCGCGCGTACCACCGGTAAGCCGCAAAAACCAGCAGAAAAAAGATCATGCTGAGAAGTGTCTTGCGCTCAGAGATCCACGCGACAGGTTCTACGTTGATGGGATGCAACGCGAACAACGCTGCTACCGCGAAGCTTCGTGCCGTGTAACCGGTCGCCTGCCTCAAGACCCAGAACAACAACATCACACAGACGATATGCAGGACTACATTCACCACGTGGTGCGCGCCTGCATTGAACCCAAACAGCTGAATATCCAGTCCGTGTGAGACCCAGGTAAGCGGATGCCAGTTGTGGCAATATCCGCGCTCAAGAAAGGCCCAGCGGAGTGATGCTTTAGTGAGGCCATCGTGGAGATACGGGTTCTTCGCCACGTACCACGGATCGTCATAGTTGAGAAACGGGTAATGACGGACCGGAGTGTAAATGACAACCGTGGATAGGAGTAGCAGCAGGTTCAACAGCAGTAGCCGGGTACCCGAGCATTGCGTCAATTGTACAGGCCGCTGCGACACGACTTCTCTTGTCTGGGTCCCTACCGAAAGCAAAGCAATCCTCGTTTTAGACCGTTCAAAGTGTCTCGTCCTATGTGACGCCCAGAAGACCCCACTACAAGTCGCGCCGCCTTATCCGACCGGCGTTTCCCACTGGAACTGCGTATGTAAGGCCCCTTTGGTCCACTACAATTGCGCAAGCATCACACAATGTAAAGACGTCATCAGTGTTTCTGGGTGCAGGCATTGTCTCTCTTATAAATACTTTCCGCAACTCGTCTGTACCATGAAATACGAGGTAAGGAGTTCCCTGTAGACATGCCTCGGCGTGTCTATTCACTCGCTTAGCAGCCGGTCGGCCTTACGCTGGGCCTCGATGATGTTGCTCGACAGAAGTTCGGCCTTCTGTCGGGCGGCCGCAGCCTTTTCCTTTTGCCCTCCGGCATCCAAAGCCCCTGCCAACAGAAGATACCCGAAATCGGTAGGACGCAGTTGCTCTGCGTTGGAGTATGCCTCGACCGCTAGAGGCATATCCCCTGTCCGCTGCGCCACCACGCCCAGGCTGATCCAGGCGCCAACGAATTCGGGGTCGATTTGCACAGCCCGCTTGAGGTTCTCCCGCGCATTCAGAAGATCGCCATTGGCTTTGTACGCGTATCCAAGGTTGTTGAAGGCGCGCGACTGGGTTCGGGGATTGCGGGCGATTTCGGTGGCCTTTTTGTACCACTCGATGGCGCCGGGATAGTTATGATGCAGCTGCTCGTAAACACCCAGGTTGAGGATGCAGTTCGGATCGTAAGGATAGTCAATGTAAGCGGCGCGAAAATGCGGAATAGCTTCTTCGGCGCGCCCTTGCTTAAGCAGCGTTGTGCCGAGGTTATTCTCCGCAACCCAGTTGTTGCTGGTTACGTCGAGAGTGTGGGTCCATAACGTGATGTAGTCATTCCAAAGCTCGACTTGCCGGTGTGCCGTCGCCGCAAGCGCGACTAGGACCGCGACAGCCACGACGCGAACCAGCCGCAAGCGCGGAACTATGTCAGCAGCCCACTCCCCTACCAGCCAGCAGATCATCAGGAAAAGGCCGACAAATGGCAGGTACCCGTAGCGATCGGCCATGGCTTGCGTGCCCACTTGCTTGAGGCCGATCATCGGAACCAGCGTTCCCAGGAACCACAGCCATCCGACCGTCAGATAGCGCTTGCGATAGGCAATCGCGACGCCAGCCGTGATCGCCAACAGAAGAAGGACCGCGCCGGCGACTTGCCAGATTTTGTAATAGACCAGCGGAAAGGGATAGAAGAGGGCCAGCGACGAAGGCCACACGGCTTTTCCTAGATAGCGTACATACGAAATGATTGCGTTTTCCAGCCGCAGACCGCGGGCAAACCCGCTGGTTGCTCCTCCGCCCGTCTGTGCGCCGATCGTCACGAAAGCACTCAGTCCGCAGAGCACAAAGAGCGGCACCTTCTCCCAGATGAGGGCCGACAGTGTCCTTGCCGGAAATTCCTGAGTAGCAGCGGGCTCAGCGACTGAGGCTGGGGCTCCGAATGAAAAACGCTGCAACGGCCAGTAGTCCCAGAGCAGTAGAACGAACGGCAACGTGATCACCTGCGGCTTCGACATCAAGCCGAGCGCGAACAACAGGGCAACCACGACATAGCGCGTGTCCTTGGGCTTATGCGCATACCAGCGATAAGCGCCCAGAGTCAGAAGGAAGAACAACATGCTAAGCAGATTCTTGCGCTCAGCGATCCAGGCGACCGATTCGACATTGATGGGATGCAGGGCAAAAAGAGCAGCGACCATCCAACTGCGCCCGAGATAACCGGTGGCCCGTTGCAACACCCAAAAAAGCACCAGCGCATTGATCAAGTGCAACGCAAGATTGATGTCGTGAGGACCTGCGGGATCGTCGCCAAACAGTTGCCAGTCCAGCGCATGGGAAAGCCAAGTGACGGGATGCCAATTGGCGGCGTCCCGAGTCTTCATGGCCCACTTGATTGTTTCCCAATGGAGTCCGGCTTTGACGTGCAGGTTCTCGGTGACATAGTCGGGATCGTCGTAGTCAGCGAAGGGCTGCCAGTGCACCGGATAGTAGGTGGCGAGAACCCCAATCGCCAGCGCCAGGCTAAGCAGAAGCATCTGGGCGCGTGGCGAAGACAGAGGATGGGAGGGCCTGTGACTCTGCTGGGCAGGCTCGAAGTCAACAGAAGTCATTCCCCTCCTCTCAATGGCCGCGCGATTTGCGCTTATCGCCAGCTGAGTTCAACCACTCTCCAAGAGGCCATAACATTAGGGACCCTGCATCCTTTTCGCGGCATCGAAGCATTGCCGCGCCTTGTCGGCATCGCCAAGATCGCGATATGCAAGGCCCATGTTGTTCAGCGCTTGAATCTTCAGCGACTGGCTCGTCGTTAGAATAATAGCTTTCTTGTACTGCTCGATCGCACCCTGCAAATTGCCGTGCCGCTGATCGTAGAAGCCGATATTAAAGTTGCTGATGGGGTCGACGGGATGGATCACGGCTGCCTCGCGAAAGTGGCCAATGGCTTCTTCCAAGCGGTTCGCGGTCATCAGCGCTCCACCCAAGTCGTCCTGCGCAACGTAATTCGGTGCAGTGACTTCGATGGTGTGCGTCCAAAGTGTTACGTTGTCGGCCCAGTACCCGATCTGCCGATGAGCCACAATCGTAAGCGCAAAAACGACTGCACAGCTGACTGTGGGCAATAAAGCAGCAGGCAGGCGCTTCTGACCAGCGTAGTCTGCCACGCCCCAGCAGATCATGATGAAAATGCCCAGCAGCGGAAGATAGGCATAGCGGTCCGCCATCGCCTGCCGGCCGACCTGCACCAGGCCGATCATCGGAACCATCGTGCCAAGGAACCACAGCCATCCGACCAGCAGATACCGGTGCGATCTCCGGTTCGCAGCGAGCATTGTGATGGCCAGCAAAATCAGAAGCCCGCCATAAACCTGCCAGCCTGGCAATGAATCTCCGGGATGTGGATACATCGGCGCCAGGCGCGTCGGCCAAAGCGCCTTCTCAAGGTACTTCACATAAGAGACGATGGCGTTTGAGAGCCGAACCCCGAGCGGAGAAGAGGCAAGCGAAAGCACGGCCCCTCCTGCGCGTTGTGCCTTCATCGTGATTACCGCGCTGGCAGCCGCGATGGCGAATAGCGGAAGCTTCTCCTCCAGCAGCGCGCGAAAGCTCTTCTGCGGAAAACCTAGATCGCTCGCCGGCTCCTTTCCGACCGCCATGCGGCGTAATGGCCAGTAGTCCCATAAAAGAAGCACGAACGGGAACGTAATGATCTGCGGCTTCGCCATCAACCCCAGAGCAAATAACACCGCAACCACGACGTAGCGGCCGATCTGCGGCTTGCTGACGTACCAGCGATAAGCTCCCAGGGCGAGCAGAAAGAACATCATGCTGAGTACAGTTTTGCGCTCTGAAACCCAGACGACCGACTCAACATTGATGGGATGGACCGCAAATAGCGCAGCCACTACAAAACTGCGCCCGGCATAGCCGGTCGCCCGCCATAACACCCAGAAGAGCAGGACCGCATTCAGTGCCTGGAGCAGCATGCTGGTCTGGTGATGTCCGGCCGGGTCCTGATCGTAAAGCTGGAAATCCAGCGCGTGCGAGAGCCAGGTGAGCGGGTGCCAGTTGCCGGCGTCGTAGGAGGTGAAGGCCCAAGTCACGGTGTCCCAGGTCAGACCGTTCTGGACGTGCAGATTCTCGGTGACATAGACATTGTCGTCATAGTTGACGAATGGATGACTCCTGACCGGGTAGTAGAGGGCAATGCTGAGAATGATGAGTATTAATGAGAAGAGGTAAGGACGCGCTTCGGAGAGCGCCGACGGGGGTGCCGGATGCGAACGCACTTGCTCACCAGGTTGCAAGCCGACCGAACTCACCTTACCCCCTACGCTCGACGAGTATACCCGATTACTTTTCGTCGATTGCAGGGCGCGAAGCTACTGTGCCAGCGCGTAGTATCCCTGTCGCGCATGGACCTCGAGCTTCCTGGGGGTTCGCACCTCAACTCGTAGGGAATGAAATCCCGGGGTCGATTGCTGCGGCGGGAAGGAAATGTGGTATTGCGTCCTCAAGTCCCGCTCGATTTGCGCGAAAACCGCCCCCAACTCCTTGGCTGAGGGCGCGATATACAGTTGCCCGCCAGTGCTATCGGCGAGGCGCTGCAGCACGCGGTCGCCGCGGGTGAAGATTTTCCGTGAGTGAATGGTCAAGGGGTAGATCTGGATCTCGCTTTGCTGGGCCGCGGCGATTACGTCACTGAGCGTGTGCAGGCTGTCGGTATCGTCACCGTCCGTGAGTACGATGATGGCGCGATGCAGGGTACGGTCGTTGCTGTCGGAAGAAGCCTGTCCGGAACAGGCGGCATACATGGCGTCGAAAACTCGCGTTCCCCAACCCGGCTCATTCACCTGGGCGATAGCATCGACCAGTTGTTGCCGGTTCGCAGTCGACCGCTGCCAGATCTTGTACTCGCCGCCGAAAGCCACGACGAAAGCATTGTCAGTTTGCGGCCGCATGACCTGGTCCAGAAAATCGATTGCAGCGCGCTTCTCCTGGGGCAGTATCCGCTTGACGGAGTCGCTGGTATCCAGCAGTAGACCAAGTTGAAGGGGAAGGTCGTCGTCGCGTTCGAATTCGTTGAAGTGCGATACCGGAGACTGATTGTCGAAGACCCGGACCTCGCCGGAGGTCAGGTCGTTCACCAACCGTCCGCGCTCGTCAGCCACCGTGAATTGCAGGCGTACTTCCGGCACATCGTGGCGAAAGGTGTATCCCGGGTAATTCGCAGGCAGGTGATCGTTGGGATCGGAAATATCCGGCAATGGGCTCTGGGCAGCGCCAACCCGACTCCGGCTATAACCGGATGTGGCGAGCGAGATCGGGGGCCTTCCATCAGCCGCAGCACTGTCGACGCGGCCGGTGGACCACTCGCCGATACCCGCCAACGTGACCCCGCCTAAGGCGAGCGACAGCCCCGCAATCAGCGCCGATCTCTGCACAAGAGACTTATCGGCCACCCACCAGAGCAGCTTGAGCGCAACGATGCCAACGCCCGCGAAATCAACCGCTCCATGTAACGGAGCCGACCGTTTCGCCAGCTGAATGGTCTCCATCAGCGCAGAGGCTTGTCCCCACATAGTCCACCCAGTGACTTCCTAGATGTGCAAACGGGAATACCTGGTTATCCGTGCGGACCTTTCAGCTACTGATTATTTTGTTGCCGATCAGATGTTTTTTTGTTGCGATCGCGCCGGCTGGCCGCCACAATCGCCTACCCCCTTGGTGGTAGAACCGACGCTTTCCCGGTGATCCTGTAGTACCCTATTGCGAAGAAGAATCAATGCCCTCGGAAAAAGTCCTGATTGTCGACGACGAGAAGCTCGTTCGTTGGTCTCTGCGTCAGAAGTGCGAAGAGTGGGGTTACCACGTACTAGAGGCTGACAACGGCACGGCTGCGCTCCGCGTGGCCCACAACGAGTCTCCTGATCTCGTGTTGCTCGACGTCCGTCTGCCCGACCTCAACGGCATCGAGATTCTCGAACAGCTCAAGAAAACCGGCGACGCTCGCGCCATCATCATGATCACCGCCGATCCGCAGCTCGAAGATGTGAAGACCGCGCTGAAGCTGGGAGCCTACGACTTCGTCGGCAAGCCTCTGGATTTCGACGAGCTATCGGTCGCGGTGAAGAATGCCCTCGAGACCACGCGCCTTCGCTCCGAGGTGGAGTCTCTGCGCGGCGAGATGCGCCGCCACACCGGCTACCACAACGTCATTGGCGTTTCGCAGAAGATGTCAGAGCTTCTGGGCTTCGTCGACAAAGTAGCGACCAGCGAGGCGACCACAATTCTGGTACAGGGCGAGAGTGGCACGGGCAAAGACCTTATCGCCAAAGCAATTCACTATCAGAGCCGCCGCCAGGACAAACCCTTCGTTGCTATCAACTGCTCTGCGATCCCTGAGACGCTGATGGAAGCAGAACTCTTCGGCCACGAGCGCGGTGCGTTCACCGACGCCAAGGCCATGAAAAAGGGCCTGTTCGAGATGGCCGACGGCGGTACGCTCTTTCTCGATGAAATCGGCGAGCTTTCTCCGCTATTGCAAGCCAAGCTGCTGCGCGTTCTGGAAGACCAGGTGATTCGCCGCGTGGGCGGGGTGCGCGATATGCAGGTCGACACACGTGTGATCGCCGCGTCCAACCGCGATTTGGAGCGCGCTGTCCGGGAGAACACGTTCCGGCAGGACTTGTATTACCGGCTGGCCATCATCTCCATCTTTCTTCCGCCACTACGTGAGCGCAAGGAAGACATTCTTCCCCTGGTGGAATTCTTCATCGGACGCTACAACCGCAAGTTCCGCAAGAATGTCACAGGCATTACCGACGAGACGCGCAAGCTAATGCTGAAGTACGACTGGCCGGGCAACGTCCGCGAGTTGAAGAACGCGGTGGAGCGCGCCATGATCCTGCAAGATGGCAACGAGCTCCAACCAGACTATCTGCCGTTTGCTGTGGCGCAACAGCATTCTGCTTACACAGCCTTCGAGCTTTCATCCGGTCACAACGGCGCTGCCGCGGGCAAGCAATTACCTGACGGCCGCAGCCTTCCGAAGCTCGAGATCCCTGAGGGTGGGACGTCGCTGGAGGAAGTAGAGCGGCAACTGGTGGAGCTTGCAATGTCCCAGGCAAATAGCAACCAAACACATGCTGCCAAGCTGCTCGATATCAGCCGCGATGCCCTCCGTTACAAGCTGAAGAAGTTTGGTTTGATTCGCGCCGAGGAAGACGAACCCTCAGCCGCGACTCCATGATCGTTTCCGTCCTGCGAAACGGCTTTCAAAATCCATCTGCTCGTGTCACTATTCGTGAAGCAAGTCTCATCATGGGCTGCCAGCTCAGCCTTGATGAGTTCCCGCCTTGCGCTACTTGTCTTGTGCAACATTTCTGGCCGGCGGTAGCGGTTCAGCTCGCGCTGCTGAAAGAAGCAAAGTCTTAGTTGTAGAGCCAGACAAAGGCGCTAATAAGTAAATGCAACTGGGGTTCGGCTGGAGGCTTCTATTTATGGAAGACGGACCCAGCAGCAAACATCCTGGCGCAACCGGCGCGATCTAAGGAGCCCTCATGCGAAAACTAGTCATCGTCATCGTCGTCCTGGTCGTGCTCGTGATTGGCGCCCTGCTGGCGCTTCCGCACATTATCGATGTCAACCAGTACCGCGGGCAGATCCAGACCGAGTTGCAGCAGCGACTCAATCGTCCGGTCCAATTGGGAGAGCTGTCACTTGGAGTCTTCCCTCTGCGCGTCGAAGCGAATAACGTCATCATCGGCGAGGACGCCAACTTCCACAGCAATGTGCCCTTCGCGCAAGTCTCGCAACTCGATCTCAGCGTGAAGCTGTTTCCCCTGCTCAGCAAGAACATCGAGGTGGAAAGCCTGGAACTGAAGCGTCCGGTGATCGAGCTGATTCGCAACCAGCAGGGTGTCTGGAATTTCTCCACCGTAGCCAATGCTCCTGCCGCGCCGGCGAATGCCCCTGCTCCAGCGAAGCCCCAGCAGCCCGCGAAACCTGCGCCCGCGCAGCCGGCTCCTTCCACCTCCAACGGCTTGACCTTAGGCAAGCTGCAGATCACTGATGGACAGATCGCGGTTACCGATTATCAGAAGCGCCAGCCGCGTGCGGTATACGACCACATCGATCTAACTCTGAAGGATTACGCGCCGGGCCAGCCATTCTCTCTTGATCTCACAGCACACTTGCCGGGGAGCGGTTCTCAAACCTTCAGCATCAGCGGGGATGGCGGGCCCGTAAACAACGCAGACCTCGCCAATACTCCGTTCAAGGGCACGGTAAAGCTAAATGAGGTTTCTCTCGCGGGTGCGCAGAAGTTTCTGAACTCGAGTGCGCTGGCCGACAGCGACGCCGTTATCTCCGGCTCGACGGATCTGACAACCGCCGCCGGCACCATGAGCGCAGCCGGCTCTCTGAAACTGGAGAACGCAGTGGTTCACGGAGTGAAGGTGGGCTATCCCATCACAGCCGAGTTTGATGTCTCCGATAACTTGACTACCGACATCATTCAGATACGGAAGTGCAATCTGAAACTTGGATCCACGCCTCTCTCCGTTAACGGCACGGTGAACACTCATCCCGCGACGTCCATCGTGGATGTGAATCTGAGTACCTCGAACGCATCGATTCAGGACGCGGCTCGCCTTGCGGCGGCGTTCGGCGTGGCTTTTAGTACCGACGCCAACATCGCCGGCCAGATCACCGCAAACGTGCACGCGCAGGGTCCGACCAGTCAGATGGCCTTTAACGGAAACGTGAGCGCCAGCAATCTGGAGATGACCGGCAAGCAGATTCCACAGCCGGTCAAGGTGCCCGAAATAAGCCTCACGTTGACGCCGCAGCAGATCCAGTCCAACAATTTCACTGCGACGTCCGGCAGCACCTCGTTGGGCGTGCAGATGACGCTGACACAATACGCGTCGGTCTCGCCGAACGTAGATGCCTCGCTCAAGACGATCAACGGCAAGGTTAACGAGCTCCTGAATATCGCGCAGGCCTACGGAGTTACTGCTGTCGAAGGCATGTCGGGCACTGGAAATATTACCCTCGACGTTCATGCGACCGGGCCTGTGAAGAATACGGATGCGATGAAGTTCAGCGGATCAGGAGCTCTGCAGAATGCGTCGCTGCGAATGCCTTCTCTGACGCAGCCGCTGAATGTTCGCAATGCGAATCTGCAATTCACGCAGAACTCGATGAACATCACGAACCTGGCTGCCTCACTGGGTTCGACCAACGCCGGCGGCAATTTGAGCGTCGCCAATTTCCAGGCGCCGCATCTGACTTTCGCTCTGACCGCCGACAAGCTCAACGTGACGGAACTGGAGCAGA
Source organism: uncultured Acidobacteriaceae bacterium (assembly GCA_963834135.1). Classification (GTDB taxonomy): domain Bacteria; phylum Acidobacteriota; class Terriglobia; order Terriglobales; family Acidobacteriaceae; genus Bog-257. The sequence goes on from CAWIAN010000006.1 coordinate 82,940, forward strand.
TCACGAGCGGCTCGACGCCACAGAAAGCGCCAGCCCAGAAGAAGCGCGCCGATGCGTCGTGGAGTCTTGTGCCCGCTGCGGACGCCGCTCCCGCCAAGCCGGCAGAGCCCGGCCTGCTGCAAACCGCGACCGGCAACGGCACGATCGCCGTCGGGACGATTCTCTATGAGCAGACGGTACTGACTAATGTGCATTCCAATGTTGCTTTGAACCATGGCGTGATTCAGCTCAATCCGTTGACCTCACAGGTTTTCGGCGGCCAGGAAACGGGCAGCGTCACGGTTGATACGCGGCCCAACCCCATGACGTATGCGGTCAATGCCAAACTTACCGGCGTGGACGCTAACAAGATGCTGTCGTCCGTCTCATCGGTGAAAGACACGCTCTACGGTACTTTGGGAGCAACGACCAATGTCACGTTTTCCACACCTGCATCGGGAGATGTCGCGCAGACACTGAACGGGACCCTGAACATGACTCTGGCGAACGGCAAGATCATGAAACTCGACTTACCGGGCGAGCTGTCAAAGATCGGCAAGTTTGGTGGCGTAACGCCGAAAGGGTATACGGCCATCTCCCAGATGAGCGGCAGCTATAACATTCACGACGGCGTCGCGCAGACCAACGATACCAAGGCTGCGCTCGATATCGGCACCATGGCGGCAGAGGGTACCATCAACCTGGTCAGCCAGGCTCTGAACATGCACGTGACGGCAGTACTGAATAAGGGCTTTAGCCAGTCGGTCGGCGGCACCGGTGTGGGCGGATACCTGAACACCGCGCTGGCCAATAAAAACGGCGAGCTTGTGTTGCCGGTCTTGATCACGGGCAACATGAACCACCCCATGGTCGCTCCTGACGTTCAACAGATCGCAAAGATGAAACTCAACAACCTTTTGCCGACTGCCGGCGGCCTGATGAACGGGAAGGGCGGCAATAATCTGGGCGGTCTGGTGGGCGGACTTCTCGGCGGACAACCGCAACAACAGCAACCGGCAAAATCTGGTCAGCCGCAAAAGCAGCAACAGGCTAATCCCCTGGGAGACGCGTTGAACTCCATCTTGGGCGGGCAGAAGAAACATTGAAAGGCAGCGACCAGCAGCGAGCAACAAGCACCCGCATGTCAGCTAGTCAAATTTCCGCTCCGCGGAAACATTTGCCATAGTCAGGATGAGCTTTTGGCCTCATGCTCGTTGCTGGTTGCCAGCCTCGCCTACGGCTTCACCGGTCGAAGCTTCACCAGGGTTCCTTCGGGAAGCGGAGTTCCCATGAATTGCACCACTCCGTCCCGCACTACTCCGTTGATCTCCGGCACAACTGAAGCCACGCCGCCAATGTCGGTCGCGTTCACGGCGGGAGCTTTCTTTGCGATTCCGCGATCCATGGCCAAATTTGCCAGCCGATCGGCTTCGCGATTCTTCTCGCGCAGTACATGCTTGATCTCGAAGCAGTCCAGCTGATCAATCAGCGTTGTGGCGCGCTCGTGGAGCTCCTTCAATGTGGGACTGCTTACCTTGTACTCTCCGTTGATTTGCTTCACCATCAGCTCGGAATCGCTGACCACCTTCAGCGCCTTGAAGCCGTGGCGCAGTGTGTAGTTCAAAGCCGAAAGCAGCCCGGAGTATTCGGCGTAATTATTGGTCTGGCGGCCAAGGTATTCGCTCAGTTCTGCCACCGGGCGACCGAGTTCGTCTTCGATCACCACCCCGTATCCGGCGGGCCCGGGATTGCCGCGGGCGCCTCCATCCACATTTGCGACCAGATAACCCTGGTCGAGACTGGTAATCGGACCACCAATAAATTCTTGCGAGTGATAGCGTGATTTTCCAGGAAAGGGACGTATAGGCATGGTTGGTAGTTTACCCCTAATCAATTCGATGCAAAGGAGGGTTTTAGAGTAGCTGAAAGAGATAGGAGTAAAACAGCTGCTCCCACTAGCGGCCCAGAGCCAGCCTTGCCGCCAGGCGGTCCGGAAGATTCGCCGCCAGAATACGTCCCTGGGCCTGCGGAATATCGTAGGGTGCACGATAGAACGTGACGCTTGCGCGCGTACCGCCTTCGGTCTCAAAGAGCGCGAACGCGGCGCGCGGGTCGTTGTCACGGGGCTGGCCGACCGATCCCGGATTGATCAGGTATCGTTCTCCTGGTTGAAGCGGCAACCGCAATGCCGCAATGCGATCTGTATTCGGATAAACCGGTATGATCGGACGCGTTCTGCCGTCTTTTAAATTGTAGGAAAACCCGCCTTGCACGTGCGTGTGGCCGAAGAAAATGACGTCAGAATGGCCCGGGAGATTAAAATCCATTGCCGCGGTAGGAGCGTTCAGCAGGTACTCGTCTTCGTCGCGCGGCGATCCATGAACCAGCTCGATGCCCGGCAGCTCCTCTTTAAACAGAGGTCCCTCCGGCAAACCGCGCAGCCAGTCCTGATGCTCCGGCTTTAGCGTCATCTGGGTCCAGCGGGCCGACATCGCTGCCACCAGGTTGAACTCCGAAAGATCCGATAGCCCGGAACAGGCGCGATCATGATTCCCGCGAACCACCGGACAATTCAATCCACGGATGCGCTCACAGACCTCGTTGGGCGAGGCATTGTATCCCACGATGTCCCCGAGGTTTGCCATATAGTCGTAAGCCGGAGCTGCCGCGAGGCAGGCTTCCAGCGCCTCCAAATTGGCGTGAACGTCACTGAGCACGAGCAGACGCATGGATTCAGCTCGCCTCCCGCGCCAGCACCGGACAGCGAGCAAAATGTCCGGCGGCGACCTCGATCAGCGGCGGCAGCGAATCCGCGCAGCTGGGGATGCGCACACCACAGCGCGGTTCGAAGGTGCAGCCCGGCGGCATCGCGGAAATAGCGGGTACGGTGCCCTCAATAGTCTGCAGCGGTTTGGAACGATCGGAGCGCAAGGTCGGCACCGAGTTTAACAGGCCGCGCGTGTAAGGGTGCCGCGGATCGCGAAAAACGTCCTCCGACATTCCCATCTCGACCACGCTTCCCGCGTACATCACCCCGATCCGCTGCGAGACCTGCGAAACAACGGCGAGGTCGTGAGAGATGAACAGCATGGCCAGCGCGAATTTGTCGCGCAGCTCCGCCAGTAGCTCCAACACCTGGGCCTGGATGGTAACGTCCAGCGCCGTCGTGGGCTCATCGGCAATCAGCAGCGAGGGGCGATTAACGATCGCCATGGCGATCATCACGCGCTGCCGCTGACCTCCCGAGAGCTGGTGGGGATAGCTGCGCGCTCGCCGGTCGGCGTCTGCGACCGCTACCGTTCGCAGGGCTTCCACGGCGCGACTCCAGGCCTCAGCCTTGCTGATCCGGCCATTGCCGTTTCCGGAATGCGCCAGCACTGCCTCGGCGATCTGGTCGCCAACCCGCATCACCGGATTGAGTGCGGTCATGGGCTCCTGAAAGATCATACTGATGCCGGCGCCGCGGATGTGCTGCATCTGCGGTAGGGGCAGGCTGAGGAGATCTTCGCCGCGGAATTGGATACTGCCCTGGATCCGGGCCTGCGGCGGCAGCAAGCGCAGAATGGCCAGCGAGCTGACGGACTTGCCGGAACCGGACTCGCCCACCAGTCCCAGCACTTCACCGGCGGCGATGTGCAAGCTGACATCGCGGACAGCAGTCACCATCCCTTGAGCGGTGGCAAATTGTATGGTGAGGTTCTGGATGTCGAGTAGCGGCGCCACAAGGCTATGCTAGCAGGCGACCATAATTTGCAGCTTGCACAGGTCGGAATGGGACTGGGCGTCGGCCAGCGAGCGTCTTTCTCAAGCTAACTTTTTCATCCCGACGAGTGCCTTCAGGCCGACGAGAGATCTGCTGTTCGTGATTCCGGAAGGAACTCATCTTACCGCACCTTTGCGTACATTAACTGGTCCAGGACCACGCCGCTCTTGATGGCGCTACGGCGGAGGACCCCTTCTCGCATGAACCCGGATTTCTCCAGCACTCGTATCGATGCCGCATTCCCCGAGAAGACAGTCGCGAATACCCGCACAACTTTGTAGCTGTCGAAGGCCCATTCGGAGCTGGCGTTTACTGCCCGGGTGGCGATGCCGCGGCCCCAGAATGGCTCGCCCAGCCAATAGCCCATCTCCACGCTGAGTCGAGCGATATCGGTGCCAAGCTTGAATCCAATGCCCCCGATCGCTTCACCTCCATGTTCAATGGCAAACGACATTGGTATGTCGGCATCGCGCACATAATTCAGGTAATCAATGCCGTCACGGCGGGTGTAAGGGTGGGGAAACTGGTCGCGCAGGTTGGCGGCGATCTTCGGATTATTGGCATGGCGCAGCAGAGCGTCGAGGTCGCTCTTGCGCCATGGCCGAACATGAAGGTCTCCAAGATCCAGCAGCATCCTGCATCATGGTGCACCGCCAAGAACGCAGGACGCAAGCAGTGTTCGAGCCGGTACGATTTGCCAATCTCCCATACTGTTTGCCCGCAGAATGAAAAAAGGCGAGGCAGATGAGCTGCTTCGCCCTCAAAACACTCCGCAAGAGAGCGCTAAATCGACATCACTTCCTTCTCTTTGTTCTTCGACAGCTCTTCCATCTTGCTAATCTCATCGTCGGTCAGCTTCTGGATTTGGTCCAGCGCGCCGCGCTCTTCGTCCTCGGTGATTTTCTTGTCCTTCATGGCCTTCTTGATCGCATCGTTGCCATCGCGACGAATGTTGCGGACCGCGGTGCGATGCTCCTCCAGCACTTTGTGCAGATGCTTCACCATATCCTTGCGACGATCTTCGGTCAGCGCAGGCACGGGCACACGAATCAGTTTGGCATCGTTCATCGGATTCAGGCCAAGATCTCCGCCACGAATCGCCTTCTCAATGGCCCCGATCAGGCTGACGTCCCAGGGCTGCACCGTAATCAGCTGCGGCTCGGGAGCGCTTACGTTTGCCAGTTGGTTTAGCGGCATCTGCGACCCGTAGGCATCCACGGTGACACCGTCCAACATGTGCACGGAGGCACGACCGGTTCGAGTGGACGCCATCTCCTTGCGGAAATCCTCCACTGCCTTTTCCATGCGGGTTTTTAGCTGCGCAAAACTGTCCTTTAGAGCAGGAATCGCCGCCATCGATACTTGAGCCATTACGGTTCGCCTCGGTATGAAATCACAAACTCACGATTATAAGCTGTTGGCAGCGGGCCGTCAGCTATAACGAAAACTGGGAGCCATGCGCTTTGAGCCATGAGCTAAGTCAGTAGCGATATTAAGTTTCACGGGTTTTCGCGGACGCTTAAAAATCTCACAGCTCATGGCACACAGCCCAGAGCTAGCTTTCTCCCTCGAAGTCTTCATCCTGAAAGATATAGGGAGCTGTGCGCACCAGGCGAAAACGGACTTTTTCCTTGCAGGTTTCGCAGTCGGGAAAATTCTCGCCGCTGATCATGACGACCTCGTGAGCGTCACGGTGCTCGCGGTCATGGAGAACTTCGTAGATGCCGGACTGACGGACAACTTCTCCGCAACGATAACGGCGACCGCCGTTCGGTCTCCCGCCGCCATGGCTGGTGCCTTTGGCGCTTCCCGATTGCAGTTGAAATGCGACTTTCCGCGGTGAAGCAGAATTCCGTGCTGCAGTACCGAACCCCGCGCTTCCCATGCGAGCCGGCAAAGTCATGGGGAAACCCCCGTTATCATTTGCTTACTGTTTGCTAAAACTTAGCTTAAATCGAACGGTTTGGGAAGAGCGAGTTGCACAATTCTCGGGAATGGCGGAGAAAGGCGAATGCGCAGACTATTTGATTGTGGGAAAATCCCGATCGTGGCGAATGTCGCGAGCGCGACGTTTCAGGGTAAAGCGCACGCACCCTTCGCAGATGGCGCAGGCAGGAAACACTTGCCCTTCCAGCAGGGTGGCATCGTGCGTTTCTCGATGGCCGTTGTGCTCGACCCGGTAAACTCCAGAAACCGGTACCGCCTCTGATGGCCTGTAAGCGCGCTCAGCCATAGCGTACTCAGCGGGGAACTGGAAATGATTGTATCGCTATTACGAGGAGCCGTTCACGAAATCGAGGGTAGCCGCTGTTGTTTCAACAACCTTGTAGCATCGCGAGCCTCATCCCTGGTGCACCACTGAACCCACGCGCTCGCCCATGACCACGCGGTGAATGTTGCCCCGCTTATTGAGGTTGAAGATCACGATAGGAAGATTGTTTTCCCGGCACAAGGCGATAGCCGTAGCGTCCATTACCCGCAACCCGCGCCGCAGAACTTCCATGTAGCTGATCTGGTCGAACATGGTCGCATCCTTCACCAGCACCGGATCGTCGGTATAGATGCCGTCGACCTTCGTCGCCTTCAGGATGGCATCGGCCTTAATCTCCATTGCGCGCAACGAGGCCGCTGTGTCGGTGGAGAAATAGGGATTCCCGGTACCGCCGGCGAAAACCACGATTCGTCCTTTTTCGAGGTGGCGCAAGGCACGACGGCGGATGAACGGCTCCGCTACCTGATTCATCTCCAGGGCACTCATCACGCGGGTAAACACGTTCTGCTTTTCCAGCGCGTCCTGTAAGGCCAGCGCATTGATCACGGTTGCCAGCATGCCCATGTGATCGGCGGAGACTCGGTCCATGTCTTTGGCCTGCTCGGCAACGCCACGAAAGAAGTTGCCGCCGCCAACCACAATGGCGATCTCGATGCCGAGGCTATGGACCTCTGCCAGCTCGGCCGCGATTTCGTGCACACGTGTATTGTCGACGCCAAAACCCTGTCCGGCGGCCAAGGCTTCGCCGGAGATCTTGAGAAGTATGCGTTTGTACGCGGGAGCATCCATGCCTGATCGTCCACCTGGAGAGTACGAATCAGTTTAGCAGGCAGCACTAGCTCCAAGTTTGATTCATATCTGATACCGGAACTGACACCGTGCCCGGCAGAAAACTTTAGTAACCCGCAGCCCCAATTCGCCGGGAACAACGGTACAGTTAGAGCAGGCCACCAGAATGGACAGTCTCGACGATCGGTTGCAGCGGGTTTTTCGGCTTACCGGATTTAGGCCCCACCAGCGGGAAGCAATTGACGATGTCCTGAACGGCAACGACGTGCTCTGCGTGATGCCCACCGGCGCCGGCAAGAGCCTCTGCTTTCAGTTGCCAGCACTGATGATGGAGCACCTCACCTTGGTCGTTTCGCCGCTGATTTCCCTAATGGGCGATCAGGTGCAGCAGCTGCAGGCGCTTGGCGTACCCGCGTTGCTTCTCAACAGCATGCAGACCTCGCGAGAGCAATCACAGGTTCTGGAGCAGCTTAGCAATGGCTACTCCGGCTTGCTTTATCTGGCTCCCGAACGCTTCGGCGCTGCGGCTTTCCGGCGACTTCTTCCCGACCTGAAAACTTCGCTCTTAGTCGTGGACGAGGCCCACTGCCTCAGCTTCTGGGGCCATGATTTCCGCCCGGAATATATGCGTCTGTCGGAGATTCGCGAGCAACTGAAATCGCCGGTCACGATGGCGCTCACGGCTACTGCGACTCCTGCGGTCCGGGACGACATCATTCGTCTGCTGGGGCTGCGCGATCCCAAACAGCACGTCACCGGCTTCGATCGGCCGAACCTGACCTACGCTTGCCGCCGTCTCGATACGGAGGCTGAGAAGGATGCGGCGCTGTTACAGGGGCTCGGAAAGCAGCCGGGCAGCGGCATCGTGTACTGCGCGACCCGGCGCTTGACCGAGCAACTGACTGCACTCTTCCAGCAGAAGTTCCCGGAGCGCACCATCCGCGCGTACCACGCCGGTATGGACGCTGACGCTCGTAGAAGGAGCCAGGAGGATTTCATGCGTGCTCCGGGAGCGGTAGTGGTAGCAACGAATGCTTTCGGCATGGGCATCAACAAACCAGACATTCGCTTTGTCATCCACTACAACATTCCCTCCAGCCTGGAGGCGTACTACCAGGAAGCGGGCCGCGCCGGGCGCGATGGCCGACCGGCTCAGTGCGTCCTCTACTGCAGCCTGCGTGACCGGCACACGCAGGAGTTCTTCATCGATAAGATCGGCGACAACAACCCGGCATTGACCCAGTCGCAGATATTTACCTTGCAGGCGCACGGACGGCAGAAGTTGGAACAGCTCCTCGCCTACGCTTTCCGGCTGCGCTGCCGCCGGCGCTCGATCCTGGAATATTTTGGCGATGCCAGCTTGCCCGCCGAATGCCGATGCGATGTTTGCCGCGGGCAAGTCCGGATGCAAAAGGCGGCGCCGCTAGCCGGAAGCGAAGCTCCCTCGCGACGTTCGAGGGACCGTAGAACGCCAACATCGGATCCGGGTGATCTCGACCAGGCTGCCACGATTCGATTAGAACGCTTGAAGAAGCTAAGGCTGAAACTGGCTCAGGCACAAGATCAGCCGGCCTTTTGCATCGCCCACGATTCCGTACTGCTTGCGATCGCTTCTTCCGCGCCCGGAAGCCTGGTGGCTCTGTCGCAGATTAAAGGGATTGGACCAGCCAAGCTGGAAAAATATGGAGAAGCTCTTCTGGAGGCGGTGAAAGGTTGAAGCCGTCTCCTGAGACACTTAAGCGCGACCGATCTTCAGTCTCGCCAGCACTGCTCGATTGCGAGCAAACCCGCGGTTAGAACTACCCTCTCAGCAGTACCGCCGCAGGCGGATCCGCATCACCGACGTCATGCTGACGAAGCCGCAGCGGTAGAGTGATCCGCACGTAGCCGGCCGGACTGCCCAAGCCCAAATTGCAAAAAATAAGGGCGGGATCGCTCCCGCCCTGCTGCTCAATTGTTTTGAAGTGGATGGTTACTCGGCTGCCTGATCGGCGGCCTGGCTGATGGCGATGGTCTCGCCCACATCGCCCACCTTGAAGCGCGCGAAGCGGCGGACCGAGATGTTCTCGCCCAGCTTGCCGACGACCGTGGCGATCATCTGATGGACCGTAATGGTCTGGTCCTTGATGAAGGGCTGCTCGTACAGGCAGACCTCTTCATAGAACTTGCCCATCTTGCCCTCGACGATCTTTTCGACCACCGGAGCCGGCTTACCGGTCTGTGCAGCCTGCGCGCGGTAGATGTCTTTCTCTTTCTCGAAAGCCTCCGCCGACACGTCTTCCTTGCGGATGAAGCGCGGATCGGTGGCGGCGATGTGCATGGCAATGTCGTGCACCAGGCCCTTGAAGTCATCGGTGCGGGCGACAAAGTCGCTCTCACAATTGACTTCCACCAGGACACCGATCTTGCCTCCAGCGTGAATGTAGCTGGCCACCGAACCTTCGCTGGTGGTACGCGTTGCCTTCTTGGCGGCCGTGGCAATGCCCTTCTTGCGGAGAACGACGATGGCCGCCTCGATGTCGCCCTTGGCTTCGGTCAGGGCATTCTTGCAATCCATCATGGGGGCATTCGTCTTGTCGCGAAGCTCTTTTACCTGTGCTGCGGAAATGTTGTTCACAGTCGTAGTGCTCATTTCTTTCAGGATCCTTCGGGCCGTCAGCTGTCAGCCATCAGCTCTCAGCCAAACCTCGGTTGTGACTGCGGGCTTAGAAATTTGCCAGCAGTAAATAACTCCGTATCAGTGCTGTTTAGCTGACGGCCGACGGCTGATAGCCGACAGCTAAAATAATGCCCGCGCGAAATCCGTGCGCGGGCCGTTGATCCTCGTGAATCTCGAGTCGATGCTTACGCGCTTGTATTTTCTGCGGCGCGACGGCCTCCGCGGCCCAGCACCTCTTCCATGCTGACTTCTTCGGAGTCGTCGATCGTCGACGTTTCCGCCGGGACAGCGCCCTCTTCCGCCGGACTGGCAGCGGCTGCTTCCGCAGCTTCACTGTACTGCACGCCCGCCGTCATATCGGCCATCTGCTTGTCGGTCACGGCCTGCGAACCTTCCACCACCGAGTCCGCAATCTTCGAAGCGAACAGGCGGATCGCGCGCAACGCGTCATCGTTGCCGGGAATCACATAATCCACTTCGCTCGGATCGCAGTTGGTGTCAACCACCGCAACCACCGGAATGCCTAGCTTGCGGGCTTCCTTCACCGCGATCTGCTCCTTGTTGGAGTCGATCACGAACAGTACATCCGGCAGACGGTTCAAATTCTTGATGCCGGCCAAGTTTGCCTGGAGATGCTTGCGCTCGCGCTCCAGCTTGATGACTTCTTTCTTCGGCAGCAGCTCGTAGCGGCCATCCGTGGCCATCTCGTCGAGCTCTTTCAGTCGCTTCACCGACTTCTGCACCGTCACCCAGTTGGTGAGCAATCCGCCCAGCCAGCGCGAGTTCACATAGAACATGCCGCAGCGGCCCGCCTCCTCGGCGATCGCGTCCTGCGCCTGGCGCTTGGTGCCGACAAACAGCACCAGCTTGCCGTCCGCGGTCTGGTCCTGGACGAACTTAGACGCTTCCTTGAACATCTTCAGCGTCTTCTGCAGATCGATGATGTAAATTCCATTGCGTTCGCCGAAGATGTATTCTTTCATCTTCGGATTCCACCGCTTCGTCTGATGCCCGAAGTGAACACCCGCTTCGAGCAACTCTTTCATCGTGATATTTGCCAAGCTACCTCCTCGGTCGGCTTGCATCCTTTGCGCGAAGTTCGCGCGCCAGATTGCTTTTCCCAGTCACCCGCACGCGAGTGCGGGAAAGATTCGTTCCGGTTGAACTGCTCCGAACCACTCGCCCCCGGAACCACAAGGCAAGCAGTTGCCAGTAGCCAGCCGCCAGTTCTTTGCTGGCTACTGACTACTGGGTACTGACTACTAGCGTTTCGAGAACTGGAAGCGCTTACGTGCGCCCTTCTGGCCGTACTTCTTGCGTTCCTTGCCGCGGGCATCGCGACGCAGGAAGCCTTCGGCCTTCAGCTTGGCGCGCAGCTCAGGATTGAACTCCTGCAGCGCGCGGGCAACACCCATGCGAACCGCGCCGGCCTGGCCATTCACGCCACCACCCCTTACCGTGCAGGTCATGTTGAAGCTGCCCGCGGTCTCGGTAAGGACGAAGGACGACTTCGCCATGATGCGCTGCGCTTCGGTCACAAAGTGCTCATCGAACGCTTTGCCGTTGACCTTGAACTCACCGTTGCCGGGACGAAGGAATACGCGGGCGACGCTCGACTTGCGACGTCCCGTGCCGTAATACTGAACCAGTTCTGCCATCGTTATCCGTGGGAGCCGGGCTCCCTTTATCCTTCCAGAAAAATTTGCGCTATGCGCGCTTTGCCGGCGCCAGAGCTTCCGGCTTCTGTGCCGTGTGCGGGTGCTTGTCGTCCCGATAAACCTTCAGCTTGCCGGCCATCGCGCGACCCAGCTTGGTGTGCGGCAGCATGCCGACAATGGCTTCTTCCACAATCTGCTCGGGCTTGCGCGCAAGCCGTTTCTTGTATTCCTCGGACTTCATACCGCCCGGGAATCCCGAGTAGTGGTGATAGACCTTGCTGTCCGCCTTCAACCCGGAAATGTGGATTTTAGCGGCATTGATCACGATCACGTGATCACCGGTGTCGATGAACGGCGTGTACTTCGGGCTGTCCTTGCCAGAGAGGATGCGCGCCACACGAGAAGCCAGCCGGCCTAACGTCTCGCCGTCAGCATCAATGACAAACCACTTGCGCGCAATTTCCCCTTTGGGGAAATAGGTTGACATCTCAAACTCTCCCAGATATTTGAAAAAACCGCGAAAGAGCCGCTTGGTTCTGGCGCTGGACGCGCTAAAGACCTACAGGCGGGCAAACGCAGGACTGCGAAAGAACTAAGAATAGACTATCCGCACCTGCCATGTCAATGAATTGGCGGTGCAATTGCCCTGCGGAGCAGGGTTATCACGCATTCATTCTACACGAGCGAGCGCCGCTATTCGACGATAATTCGCGCTATTTACGCGGGGTTCTATATAGGTCAATCATGCTTCCATCAGGATCGCGAAAGCGTGCAATGACTCGGGAGCATCAGCCCTGATCGACACCACGATCTCGCCTCGCAGATATGACCTTAGCGATTGTCTCAGCGTCGTGATCTATGACGGAATCAGTGTTCCATCTCAATTCTTGGCCGTTCGCAGATGGACACAAAGGACGTCGGGCGGAAGTTGATTGCCAAGCTAAGTCCCGGCGTTGCTATGATTTTTGAATAGGCGGACGTTGGCAAGGCAAGTGCAGTAATCTACTTATTCCTCGCGGGAAGAACTATGTACAGGCTATTGCACGATCTTCGCTATGCCGCGCGCCAACTGCGTAACGCGCCGGCTTTTAGCCTGACGGCCATCCTGACGCTTGCGCTTGGTATTGGCGCCAACACCGCCATCGCTAGCGCCGTGTACGCGGTGTTGCTGCGCTCGTTGCCGTTTGCCCATGCCGACCGTCTGGTGCTGATTAAGGAAACCCACCCTCAGGCAGGAACGGCCGCTCCCAGCGCCCGTGATGCATTGGACTTTTGCGAGCAGGCCCACACCTTTCAGAGCATGGGGGTCTACAGCGATGTGCATCGGAACTATGCGCAGGTCAGCATCGCCGAAGAAACTTATCCGCTGCGCACCGCTTATGCTTCCGCCGAACTGTTTTCCACCCTCGGCATTCAGCCTCAACTCGGCCGAGCCTTCCTGCCGGCCGCTGATAACGACAGCGGCATCCATGAGGCAATCATCAGCGAGAGCGTGTGGCAAGGTCGCTTCGGCGGCGATCCTTCGGTTGTAGGACGAGCGGTACGCATCGACGGCCAGAGCTTTACCGTCATTGGGGTGATGGGAGCGGGACGCCAGTATCCCCTGGACACCGATCTCTGGCTGCCGTTCGCGCAACTTGATCAAGCCGAGCGTAGCAGCCGCCAGTACCACGCGACCGACGTGGTCGGCCGGTTGCGTGACGGCGCCAGCCTGCACGACGCGAACGCTGAACTGAGTGCAATCGCAGCCCGTCTGGCGCAGAGTTATCCCGCGACCAACCGCTCCATCGGAGTGCGACTCATTCCGTTACGCGATGCGCTGGTCGGTCGACTCCGTCCAACCTTGCTGGCTCTGTTTGCCGCAGTCGCGATGGTGCTGTTCATCGCCTGTGCCAACCTTGCCAACCTGCTGCTGGTGCGCGCAAGTAACCGCCAGCGAGAGATTGCCGTCCGCACCGCGCTGGGTGCAACCCGGGGTCGACTGCTGCGGCAATTCCTGGCCGAGAGCCTTCTGCTCTCAGCCTCGGGCGCGGCTGCCGGAACACTCATGGCCTGGGCGAGCATGCCGCTGCTGAATTACGGCCTCTCGCATATCGTCGACACACCGTTTGCCCGGACCGAGCCGATCGGACTCAGCCTGCCCGTACTCGGCTTCACCGCGCTGCTGGCTCTGCTCACCGGGATACTCTTCAGTTGCTTCCCTGCATTCCACACATCACCGAATCTCAACGATAGTTTGCGCGACGGCCAGCGAACCGTTGTAAGTGGACGCAGCCGGATTCGCAACGTGCTGGTGGCTGGCGAATTGGCACTGGCCGTCGTCGTCCTGTTCTGCGCAACTCTTCTGCTGCGCAGCTTTCAGAAGCTGCTCGCTGTCGACCCCGGTTTTCGCGTTGACCATTTGCTGGCCCTGAAGGTCGACCTCCCGGCGAATGTTTACAGCAAGCCCGAGCAGGTGGAGAGTTTCTCGACACGGCTTCTGGAGCGAGTCGAACACATTCCGGGTGTCACCTCGGCGGCCATCACCAACACGTTGCCGTTGACTCCGTCGAAATCGATGACGCGCTTCGCAGTGCAGGGAGCCCCACCGCCGGCCGCTGGCAACTTTCCCGTTACCCAGATCCGTATTGTCACTCCGTCCTATTTCCGTACGCTCGGCATCGGCTTACGTGCAGGACGTATGTTCGAGCAGAAGGATGTGGACGACCAGAGCGGGATATTCCTCGTCAACGAAGCGTTTGCTCGGCGCTATCTAGCGGGCCGCGAGCCGGTCGGCAGCAAGCTGATGATGGACGTTCTAACGGCGCACCCCAATGCTGTTCCTGTCATCGGCGTAGTCGAAGACGCGAAGGACCTCGGCGTCGACGCTGACACTGAGCCGGTTATCTACTACGCCGGATATCCCAACGGGCAAATCCTGCTGGTGCGTACCGCCCTCGATCCGGGCACCGTGGTCCCGTCGGTGCGCCAAGTCGTTGCGTCGCTCGATCGCAATCTCAGCATTTCCGAAGTCAAGACCATGGACGCGGTACTGTCGGACTCGCTGGCGCGGCCGCGATTGTCGTCTCTATTGTTCGGATTCTTCGCGCTGCTTTCGGTTGGGCTGGCTGCGCTTGGCGTTTACGGTGTATTGGCTTTCGCCGCGCGGCAGCGCGTGCGTGAGATCGGAATTCGCATGGCGTTGGGTGCGCAGCGCGCGCAGGTCATGAGCCTGTTTCTGCGGGAAGGTGCAATCCTTGTGGGCACTGGTGTCCTGGCCGGAATCGTCGTCGCCCTTGCGGTGGGCCGCCTGCTCAACGCAATTCTCTTCGGGGTTACGCCCGCCGATCCAGCTTCGGCAGTCCTGTCGCTGCTTCTGCTCGCCGTAGTCGGACTCGGGGCAGTCTGCGTTCCTGCCTTGCGGGCGACCAACGTAAATCCGGTTGAAGTGTTGCGCGCCGAATAAATTGCTCCTGACTACTGCAGAGCTCTCACCAGCCCGGGATACTTCGTGCGCAGCCAGTAGTACTCATTAATAGGGCGATCGTCTTGCAGTGCCGGCGTATTCGCTGCCGGCCCGATCAGATCCTTGGCCTGGAATTCATGCGATACCAGCAATCCATACTGCTCTAGCGGGGTCTTCGCCGGTCCCCATTCCATCATGTCGGTGAGAGCATTGGCTGGGGTGCGAGCAACCAGTTCCGCCGCCGTAAAGTCGTGGATGGGACTCATGCTGGCCAGGAAATGATAAGCAGACCCACCTCCCACCGATTGATATATGCGCACGTAAGGAAAGACATCCGTCAGCGCCCGGGTTATCGCAGCCCTGTCGGCATCATCGCCGGCATCGTAAATCCACTGTTGCAAGATGCCGCCCGGTGTCATGTGCCGGCTGGCAAGCGAATAGAAGTCGCGCGAGTAGAGCAGGCTCGACGCAGCAGCCTCCAGCGGCGGAGGCGGGTCAATGATGATGGCGTCAAACTTTTCGCTCGAACGATCGAGGAAGCGGCGTCCATCATCGATGACGATGTGGGCGTTCGGAGAATGCATCAGCGCGCGTCCGTCCGGATGGTAGTACGGAAACAGCTTTGGGACCTTCGGCACCAGCTCAACCACGGTCACGGGAATACCCCACGACAGCGCGGAACGGAATGTCGTACCCATGCCAAAGCAAATGATCAGCGCATTCCGCGGGGGCTGTTCAAGGTGTGACAACGTCAGGTGCGCCATCATCTTGGTGATGGGTGTGAGACTAGTCATCCCGACGCCGTTGACCAGCAGCACGCTGTCCATGCCTTTACCGGCTGCCAACACTGTGGCAGTGCGATCGCGCAAAACGAGGGCGTCCGGAAAATCCACCTCATAATCTTTAGTGAAGAAGAAGAGCGTCACTGCCGCGATGATCAGCGCCGCGGTACCGGCGAGTTGCAGAGCGCGCACTGGTTTTCTCTGGCCAAATAGTCCCATCGCAATCCAGGGCAGCACCAGAATCAGCATCGACTTATGTTCGCCAAAGACAGGCAGCAGAAAAAAGCCAGCGAGCAGCGGCCCGACGATGCACCCGATTACGTTTACGGCATAGGCTCGCCCTGCGCGATCCGGATCGCCTTCTGACCAGCGATCGACCAGCATGGGAGTCAGGAATCCAATTACGGCTGAGAACGGGAATACGCCGAGGAAGATGCGCAGGTCGCTCTGCATGCCGATCCGCGGGTCTGCGGTGAGCAACGGCAACAATCCGAACATCGCCAGCGAGACCCAGAGCAGCCGGCTTTCTTGCCGCCGCTCGCCTCGGCTCCAGAAGCGATACACCTGCGATCCGCAAAACGTTGCCAGTAAATAGGCTGCAAGAATTTCCGCAAACGAGTACACGAACGGACCAACAAAATACGTGTACAAACGAATCCAGATGACCTCGGCAGCCATGGTGGCTACGCCAGTCGCAAACAGCAGCAGGAGAACCGACCGATCACCCGCCACGCTGAGCAAGGAAGGCTTTGCGGATGGAACTGGGGCAAGGATGCGCCAACGCTCGGAGATGGTAAGCGCAAATGCCGACACAAAGATAATCGCGTTCAGAATCGCGCAGCTTCGCAGCGTGCCGTGAAAGCCGTAAAGCTCGATCAGCATGGGCGCGACAGCGGCACCGGCAACGGCTCCGAAAACATTGGCGATATACAGGAAGCTGAACGAGCGTTGCGAGTGATTTTGCAGACCACGCTGGATGGCGAACATCCCCAGCGGAATGGTCGCTCCCATACAGGCGCACCAGGGGATTAACGTCAGAGCCAGCCATAGTCCGGAAAGCAGGTAGAAGGCTCCGGACGAAACCGTCGCGCTCCCGGCGACGTGCTCTAGCAAGTGGCTGCCCCATACCAGTTCCACGGGCACCAACAAGGCGGAGATGCCGATCAGCAATTCGCAGATGGCGTAAAGCCTCAGCGGCGGGACGCTGCTACGTTCGCCGTAGCGGCGTACCCATCGGCCGGCGAACCATGAGCCCGCACCCAGACCTGCCATGAAGACCGACAGCAGGATCGATATCAGTGCGGTGGTCACGCCGAACTTGGCCATCGCCAGCCTCAGCCAGACCAGTTCGTAAACGATGCTGCACAATCCCGAAAGAAAAAAGAAGATCGCGAACCAGGACATAATGTGGATGCCAGTTTACATTGGCGAGGAGGACGGCACGCGATTTGTTCGGACGCGGCTGGCAGCCTACAGGGCGAAGTAGGTCTTTTTGTGCAGAATACTGCTCTCGTCGCCGATCAGAATCGGCATGGGAAAGCCTTCGGAAGTCACCAGCAGGCGCGGAGCCGTCGCGCCGGAAGGTGCATCGAAAATAAAGGTAGCGTCATACCACTCGCCCGGCCGCAATGGCTCCATTAAAGAAGTTGACGCTCCATGCGCCGCGTCCCACGCCAGCTGACCGTTCGTCGAAGGCTTCCAGCGTTGACCTTGACCATCGACCAGCGTGAGCGTGTGCTTATTCGGAGTAAGAGGTGCATCGCCGCGCCACGGGGCTATCGTACTTTTGTCGAAGCGCGCACGAACCGTAACGACGTAGAACTCGCCGTCGGCGGTCGCGCTTCCAATCGTCTTCATGCGCTGAACATTCTGCACCGAGTAGGCAATGTGGCAGTCGAGCTCGCAGAAGTACTTCTCTTCACCGGAGGCGAGAACACGCTCGCGACTGAATGTTGAGAAAGCCAGCAGCAGCACTCCATAGCCAATCACAAGCAGCACAATCGCCCATATCGAATACCGCAACCAGCTACGTTGCCAGCAGAGAAGGATGAGCGTTGCCAGAATCAATGCCAGAAGCAGGGCAGCGGAACCGAGAAACAGCAGCGCGGCAAGATGAGGTTCAAGATTGGCGTTGTAATTCATGGCGAATCCCCGAAGCGTCAAAGGAATACATACCAAGTACTTTTCATTACAGAGTGTAGTGACAAAAAAAGAGAAGCTCCTGCTCGGACCTACTTCTCCCGGGTCGAGCGAATTACCGATTCCATCTGCTCCAGGTAGCTTTCCAACGCCCGCCGGCCTGCCGGTGTCAGCTTGAACTCCGTCCGGGGCTGGCGGCCGACAAACGACTTTGTGCAGCGCACGTATCCCGCATCTTCCAGCTTGCGGGCATGCACACTCAAGTTGCCGTCGGTTATCTCGAGCAGACTCTTCAAATCGTTGAAGGTGAGGGAGTCGTTGACGGCGAGCGCGCTGATGATGCCCAGTCGAACGCGTTCATGGATCACTGGATCGAGACTCAGCGCTTCTGAGCTCCCCTGCCGACGCGTGCTCGCGCGCGATACTCGTGCTGACGGCCGTTCTTCCGGATTAAGTGCGCGCCTACCCACCGTGTTTCCTCGCAATGATGGTTCCGAAAACAATGTGCAGCAGGCCGAAGCCGGCCGTCAGAACAACGTTCGACCAAAGCCAGGGCAACGGCAGGGCAACTGCACCGAAAGCGACGAAAGCCGCTCCCATGGCCGGCACCGTTCGGACCGAAAACGTGCCGGCTTGCATCACGGCAACGCCATAAAGCACCAGCCATACCCCAGGGATCAGCCCCACGGGCCCGCTCCACATCAAAGCGACGGTCAGCAGCCCTCCGGCGGCCAGCGCGGGCAGCAAGCCGACAAACAACCGGCGTCCCGAAATCGAGAGAATCTCCGTCCCCAAGCGCGTAGCTTTCTGGTGCATCATCACCAGGGCGATGGTCGACGCCACTAGCGCCTCCAGCAGCCAGGCCGCCAGCCATCCTTCGGCATTCCTCTGATGGTAGGCAATGGGGCCGGCCAGCAACGCCGTGATCCCCATGGCGCACATTCCCCATCCGGGCACCGCAGTGAAAGCCGAGCTGCGCTCCATCGTCTGGCGAATGACGCGCAGGTGCTCCAGGGCAATCGGCTCCTCGGAAGTCGGAAGCCGGGTGCTCTTGCGGCGGCAGGGACGCGAATCAGGCATCGCAACGTAGACTAGTTCCCGATGAAGCCTAATGTCAAGTACTTTGTAAAACAAAGTGACGATTACTCGACACGCCTGGCTGGTGATCGGTTACGCTAGTGCCGCGATGGCGCTCAGACCCCGAATCCTGCTCGGCACAATTGGCATTTTTCTTTCCCTGTTTTGCCCGTTCTCAAGCAGCAGCGCCCAGACGTTTCCTGGCCCCCTCGCCACTGCAAAACAAATCCAGGACATGCTGGTGCAGAATATCGATGTCGAGCATAAGAGTGACGGCATTGTCGTAGGTGTGATCACCAGCAAAGCGCGAGAGATCATCAGTTATGGGCACTTCGATCGCGACAACCCTCGTGTACCCAACGGCGACACGGTATTCGAGATCGGGTCCATCAGCAAGGTTTTCACCTCACTGCTGCTGTCGGAGATGGTGCTGGATGGCGAGGTAAAGCTCTCCGATCCCATTTCCAAGTATCTGCCGCCATCGATCCATGCGCCCTCGCGAAACGGTAAGCAGATCACGCTGCTCGACCTGGCAACACACCACTCCGGTCTGCCCCGAATGCCGACCAACTTCACTGCGTACTACTCCACGCAACAACTGTTCGAGTTCCTTGACCACTACCAACTCACCCGCGATCCCGGCGAAAAGTATGAGTATTCGAACCTGGCCGTCGGTTTGCTCGGGGACCTGCTGGCACTTCGTGCGAACACCGATTATGAAACGCTGCTGCGTACTCGCATCACTGAGCCTCTGGAGATGAATCGGACGGCGGTGGCACTGACGCCGGAGATGAAGGCGGACTTCACGCCCGGGCACCACTTCCGTTTGGAAAAAGCGGACCCCTGGATTGTGCCAGCCCTCGCCGGGGCCGGCGGAATTCGTTCTACCGTGAATGATCTGCTCATCTTTCTGGCGGCGAATATGGGCATCATTCATACTCCGTTACAGGCGGCGATGAAGAACATGCTCAGCGTGCGGCGCGCCGCGTCTCCGGGTATTCAAATCGCGCTCGGTTGGCACATTGCAACCACGCTTGGCGGAATTGTCAATCACAACGGCCAGACCTACGGCTATTCCAGCGCCATAGCCTTTGATCCGCATCGCAAAGTCGGAGTTGTGGTGCTGTCCAATTCCACCGTCGGTGCGGACGTTATCTTGTGGCGCGTCTTGAGCTACCCTGTGACTGGCCCGGTTGAAGAACACATTGGGCCGCCGAATCTTCCGCACTGATCGCGCGCGAACTATACTGCTGAAGTTCCGGGCAACCTCATGTCGCATTCCTCCATAACGGCGATTGCCGCTCGCGGTGACGTATGCTGCGCGTAGGGCTCACGGGCGGTATAGCTTGCGGGAAATCTACGGTCGGCCAGATGCTGCTGCATCGCGGTGCTCATTATCTTTCTGCCGATGAACTCGCTCACCAACTCTACGCTCCGGGGGCGATCGCCTATGAAGGGGTGGTCCGCGCTTTCGGGCGCGAAATTCTGAATGACGACGGAACGATTAATCGCAAGAAGCTCGCTGCACGTGCCTTCCCACACCGCATCGACGAGTTGAATGCCATTGTTCATCCCGCCGTCGTTGAGGCGCAGAACAGCTGGATGGCAGAGGTCGAGCAGGGCCATCCTAACGGTATCGCCGTCGTGGAAGCAGCCTTGCTTCTCGAAGCTGGCGCGAAGGAGGACTTCGATAAGGTCATCGTCGTGACCTGTGACTTGGAATGCAAGATACAGCGTTATGCGCGTCGGACTGACTCACCCCTGGAAGCCGCCCGCGCCGAAGTCGAGCGCCGCACCGCCGCGCAATTCAGCGATGAAGAGAAGGCACGCCAGGCAGATTACGTGATCGAAAACTCAGGCAGCGTCGAAGAACTGGAGCCGAAAGTCGAATCCGTCTGGACGCAGCTGCAAGCCTTCGTCCGTTAATTAGCCTTCGGCGAAACAAGGGAACTCTGACTAAACCAGTCGGCAGAGGCAGGTTTACGGGTTGCCTTACGGCTCAGAGCTGACTGGTTTTGAAGGGGCTAGGCTTCAGCCGTGCCGTTAGCCTGAGCCAGGGATGCCGGGCTTCAACCCCTGCGGTAGTCCCGACAACGTAATCGAATCCTGCTTAGGTGCGTGCGCCCGTCCATTTCGTTACACTTTTCCTTGGGTAACGTCTATTTTTGTTCTGCAACTCTCAAGCGATTGGATCTTCATAACGCATGAAATTCCTACGACCTTTTCTCCTTGGAGTAATCCTCGCCGGCGCCTTCTACTGGTTCACGACGCACCACCAGGGGACGAACCCTCTCGCCGAAGTCATCTCGCGGCCCACGCATGTTGAACTCAGCGAAGCCGCAGGTCCCGAGAAACTCGACTCCGAAGAACAGAACAACATTGAGGTCTACAAGCGAGTCATTCCTTCGGTCGTCAACATCACCTCCAAGAGCGTGGCCTACGATTTCTTCTTCGGTCCGGTGCCGCAGGAAGGCCAGGGCTCGGGATTCATCATCGACAAGGAAGGCCACATCCTGACGAACTACCACGTTGTCGGAGACTCGGCGCAGCTGGATGTGACGCTGCACAACAAGAAGACATACCGCGCTACCGTGATCGGCCGTGACCGCGCGCACGATCTGGCGGTCATCCAGATCAAGGCCCCCGAAGTAGTTGCTGCGACCCTGGGTGAATCCAAGAACCTGCAGGTCGGACAGAAAGTTTTCGCCATCGGCAATCCGTTCGGCCTATCGGGAACGATGACGCGCGGCATCATCAGCTCGCTGCGTCCCATTCGCAGCCCCGAAGGCGCTTACATCGAGGAGGCGATCCAGACCGACGCGGCGATCAATCCCGGCAACTCCGGTGGACCGTTGCTCAACTCTCACGGTGAGGTGATTGGCATCAACAGCATGATCGCCACCGGCGGCTCGAATCAAAGTGCCGGTATCGGCTTTGCAATTCCAATCAACACCGCCAAAGCCGTTCTCAACGATCTGATCACGATGGGCTCGGTCCGGCGGCCTACCATGGGAATCGTGTCGTTGCCGATCGGTCCCGAGCTGGCGCAGGAGATGGGACTTCCCGCCGACAGCGGCATCCTGATCATCCGGGTGAATCCGGGAGGTGCGGCCGATCAGGCGGGCCTGAAGGGCGGTACGGAGAGGGCCTACCTCGGTGGCAGTCCGATCCTGATCGGCGGCGACCTCATCGTCGCCATTGATGGCGATCCCGTCAGCGATCAGCAGGACCTGGCGAACGTTATGAACAAACATCGCTCCGGCGACAGAGTCTTCGTCACCATCTACCGCGGCCGACGCAAGATGAATGTGCCAGTGACGCTGGGCGAGGTCCGCGAGCGGTCATAAGTGATATGTGGGCGGTTCAGGACACGAATTCTTTGCGCTATGCCTGTCTTAGCAACGTACCGTGGCACTTGGAAGGCATTCGAAAGAACATGATAACTTGGCGCGACAAATCGATTTAACGATAGTGGTTTGCGGAATCGTTCTCGCGGCCTTCGGTCATGCCCAGGCTCTGACCGAACCTACCGACCGTCAGATTACCCTTTACGGCGTCATCAAGGAGATTCACGCCTACGGTCCACCGGGAACCCATTGCCCCTCCGCTTGGCTCTCAGCTATCATCCTTGGGTATGTACGACGACTTCCAGGCTGCTGATCGTTGGACCGGGAAACCGGTGCACGTCCGCTATCAGGCCCTCATCGTTGCTATCGCCACGCGGCATGCCGATGCCATCGACATCAAGTTCCTGGTGGGTGATCGTCCAGTTTGGATTGCCCTTCCGCACGTCGCCTGGGTGGAATACAACCGGCAGACAGGGAAGGTCATCAGCGATCCTATGGCAGTGCAGATTGCCGGTCACTATTTGAAGTGGGCCATTGAGTCGGGTGAAGATAACGGCCGCGAGATGTATGCCCTGACAGTCGAGGAAACACTCGATCAGCTGAAGGCCGTAGTGGACGAAGCGTTCCAACCCACAGCCCGCTGACCTCTTCCCGGCGGGATACTTGCATCTATCCCGGTGAGCTTCTATATTTCTGCGCGGTTTTGGAAGCCAGTTCCAGCTTTCTTAAGTTTTATTTTCGGCTTATTGAAGGAGCTGTTTTATGTCCTCTGTGCTGCAAACTCCCGAAGTTTCGCAACTGCTCGGACAAAATAACGTTCATCGCAATCTTTACCCTCCACAACTGATCGAAGCAGCACTGCACCGCGGCGAAGCGGAGCTGGGCTCCCGGGGCTCGCTGGCGGCCGAAACCGGCTCGCGGACCGGCCGCTCACCCAAGGACAAGTTCATCGTCCGCGATGCGATTACGGAAAACAAGGTGGATTGGGGTTCGGTGAATCAGCCCATTTCGTCCGAAATCTTCGATGCGCTCTACGAGCGCGTGATGGAATACCTTGCGGGCAAAGAGCTCTTTGTTCAGGATCTCTACAGTGGCGCCGATCCGCAATACCGGCTGCCGGTTCAGTTCATCAACGAATATGCCTGGCACAATCTGTTCGTACGCCAACTTTTCATTCGTCCCACAGCGCAAGAGCTGAAGAGCCACAAGCCGGAATTCACCATCGTCTGCGCCCCCGGATTTCAGGCCGATCCGAAACGAGACCGTACCAACTCCGAAGTTTTCGTGATCTTGAACTTCACCAAGAAGA
This sequence comes from uncultured Acidobacteriaceae bacterium, assembly GCA_963834135.1. Lineage (GTDB taxonomy): Bacteria > Acidobacteriota > Terriglobia > Terriglobales > Acidobacteriaceae > Bog-257. The sequence continues at coordinate 106,159 of CAWIAN010000006.1, forward strand.
TGGTTCTGATCGGCGGAACGCAATATGCCGGCGAGTTGAAGAAATCGATCTTCAGCATCATGAATTTTCTGCTGCCCGATCGCAATGTATTCCCCATGCACTGTTCCGCGAATGTCGGAAAAGATAACGTTACGGCGCTGTTCTTCGGCCTCTCTGGCACAGGGAAGACCACGTTGTCAGCCGATCCCCATCGCCGCCTGATCGGAGATGATGAGCATGGCTGGAGCGCGACCGGCGTCTTCAACTTTGAGGGCGGTTGCTACGCCAAGTGCATTCACCTTTCGCCTGAGACCGAGCCGCAGATTTATAACGCGCTTGGATTCGGATCGGTGCTGGAGAACGTGGTGCTCGATCCAATCACGCGAATTCCTGACTACGACGACGACAGCCGGACCGAGAATACCCGCGCCGCCTATCCGGTGGAGTTCATCGAGAACGCCGTTATTCCGGGCATCGGCGGCCATCCCAAGAACGTGGTCTTTCTGACCGCGGATGCTTTTGGCGTGCTGCCTCCCGTATCGAAGCTCACAACCGAGCAGGCGATGTTCCACTTCATGTCGGGCTACACGGCCAAGGTTGCGGGTACAGAAGCGGGAGTTACTGAACCACAGGCGACGTTTTCGACCTGCTTCGGCGCGCCGTTTATGCCTCTGGCGCCCAAGGTCTACGCGGAGATGCTCGGCCGCCGTCTGCGCGAACACCGGGCGCAATGCTGGCTGGTGAATACCGGATGGCAGGGTGGTGGGTACGGAGTCGGCAAGCGCATGAGCCTGCCGTTTACGCGCGCAATGGTCGATGCCCTGGTTGAGGGCAAGCTGGCGAATGTGGAGTATGAGGTCGAGCCGGCATTCGGCTTCAGCATTCCGAAGTCGTGCCCGGGCGTGCCCTCGGAACTACTGGCGCCCCGCAACTCGTGGAAGGACAAGGCTGCCTACGACAAGATGGCAGCTGATCTCGCGGCGCGCTTTGCCAAGAATTTCGAGAAATTCGACGCCCCGGCCGAGATAAAAACGGCCGGACCGAAACCGGTAAAGTAAGTCTTACAAACAGGGAGTCATGCAATGTGGCATAGCCAAGCCTGTGCCATTTTCTTTTGTCCGCTTTGTCCTTGCGCGCGTTAGCAGTAATCCTACGAAGTTATTATCGCGAACGCAGAAAGATCCACTCCATAAAGTTGTCATCACGAGCGGAGAGCAGTCATCTCCCCATGAACTTGTCATCACGAGCGAAGCGAGGGATCTGCTTTTCGCCTCGGCGCGACGATAGCCGCCCCATCGCTTCGCTCGTGACGACAAGCAGGAGTAAGATTTCTTTCAATGCCTGTTACCGAAGTACATCTGGAGCCAGCCAGAAAATCGCGTGCCCTGCAGTGGATTCTCGGAATCCTGGCGGGAATCGTATTGGCCTTGGTCGCGATCGGGGCGGTGCTATGGGCATTCGCTGGCTTGAGCCTCTATGAAGTCGGCAGCATGCTGCACGGCGGACAGGTTCACATTCGCGTCGACCAGCCGGCCGTCGTCCGCCAGATTCGCGCGTTGGAGCGAATGGAAACCGCCAGCTACACCATGGACAAGATCATCAGCGGCGAACGCGAGAATCCTGTCTTGCCGAATTTTCTTGCGGGCGATCGCCTGCTGCTGGTGGCGCACGGCGAAGTCATCGCTGGACTGGACTTGTCGAAACTGCAGCCGGGCGACGTCCAGGTCCACGGCCGCGGCGTAACGATTCACCTGCCGCCAGCCGAAATCTTCACCACCACGCTCGACAACGCAAAGACGCGAGTCTATTCCCGCGATACCGGCCTGTTCACCTCGCCTGATCCGAACCTGGAAGGCGATGTTCGCGCCGAAGCCGAGCACCAGCTCGAGGCCGCCGCACTGCAAGACGGCATCCTGAAGACCGCGCAAACCAACGGCAAGCAAACCCTGAACAGCCTCCTCACCAGCCTCGGATTTGAGAATGTTGACCTTCGCTGAAGAGCATCGTCGGGTGTGCGGTCCAAGATTCCTCACCTGTCAGGATTTTGCAGTGGATGAGAGGCAGACTGCCTAATCGGGCGTTGTACGGAAGCGACGGACAACAGGTCTCTCCACTCCACTTCGCTCCGGTCGAGATGGCAACCGTTGATAGTGGTCGACTTTGAGCTAAGACCAGCCCGTGATTGCGATTTCAAGATGGCCCATTACCGAACCTTACGGGAAAATCGGCGCCCAATTCATCCGCGAAACTCCCGCTAAAAAGAAAAGCCCTCGGCTGTCGAGAGAGCCGAAGGCGAACTGCCTTTGCTAAATGCTAATTGCTGCCTTACCCCGCTTGTCGCGGGCGGATGTCGTACTGGCGAATCTTGTACAGCAGGGCTTTGTAGCTGATGTTGAGTTTGGTAGCGGCGCGCTTGCGATTCCAGGCTGTCTCTTCCAGCACCTGCGCAATCACTTCCATCTCGGCGCCGTTCTTCAGGTTGCGCACCATCTCCTTCAGATCGGGCTGCTGTTGCGCCTTTTTCTCTTCCATGGAAACGACAGTTCCGGGCTCGGTGCCGCGCGAGGTACCGCGTTGCAGCTCCGAGATGGCAACAGTTTCGTCGCCTAAAACCAGGAAGCGTTTCACGAAGTTTTCCAGTTCGCGAATGTTGCCGGGCCAGGGATAGTTTTCGCAGGCTTCCAATAGACGCTGCGAAAGACTGATCGGCGCGCAGGCATAGCGGTCGGCGAGCTGGATCATGAAGTGCCGCAGCATCATCGGAATCTCTTCCTTGCGCTCGCGCAGCGACGGCATCCTCAAGACGAAGCTGTTCAGGCGGTAATAGAGATCCTCGCGGAAAGTTTTCTGCGCAATGGCTTGCGGCATGTTGATGTTGGTCGCAGCCAACACGCGAACATCGACTTGCACGGTGTGGCGTCCGCCGAGACGGGAGAACTGTCCGTCCTGCAGAACCTGAAGCAGCTTGGCCTGCAGCGCGGGCGACATTTCGCCGATTTCGTCGAGCAACAGCGTGCCCTTGTTGCACAGCTCGAACTTGCCGGGCTTGGCTTTGTTGGCTCCGGTAAAGGCGCCGGGCTCGTAGCCGAATAGTTCGCTCTCCAACAGCTCGCTCGGCACAGCGGCGCAATTGACCTTCAGGAACGTACGGTGCGCGCGATCGGAGTACTTGTGGATGAGGTGAGCCAGTACTTCCTTGCCGGTTCCGCTTTCGCCCAGCACAAGCACAGGGAAATCGAACTTCGCCACCTGCATGGCGTGTCCGCGAAGCTGACGCATCTGCGGTGTGGCGGAGAAGAAGTAAACGCCCTGGCTGACTTCGATGGCTTCGCCCGCGCCGGGCGCGGCGGGATCGGTGTTCTCCAGACAGAAACGTAAGACCTCGTCCATTTCTTCTTTCTGGACGGGTTTGGAAAGGTAATCTTGAGCGCCGAGACGCATAGCCTGCGCAACTTTGCGGGTGTCGCGCACGCAGGACAACATGACGACTTTAGTCGAAGGACGGGTCTCGCGGATGCGCTGGAGCGTTTCAAGCCCATCGGCTCCGGGCATCACCATGTCGAGTAGAACCAGGTCCGGACTGTCGCGTTGCACCTTCTCTACAGCTTCGAGGCCATTCGAGGCGGTCGTAACCCGGTATGAGTCCAACTCCAGAACCGTCTGGAGGTACCGCAGCATACTAGGTTCGTCGTCCACCACAAGGATGTGGCCAGTGCTCATTGCTCCTCCGCAACGCGTTTTGGCTGGGGGTTAAGTAATACCAGGAAAGAGAACTTGCTGCCTGTGCCGGGTTCACTCTCGACCCAGACTTTGCCGCCAGCCGATTGCACCAGTCGGCGCGCAATGGCCAGCCCCAAGCCGTAGCCTTCGGCGCGTGTGCCTTGCGACGTCAGACGGAAATACTCTTCGAAGATTTCTTGCTGGAATTCAGGTGCGATTCCCGGACCGGTGTCGGAAACCGAAATGCGGCAGCAATTGGGACCAATCACCCGCTCTTTGCGGCGCTCCACCAAAGGAGGCCGCGCCACTGTTCGCCGCTCCCAGAAATACGGCTCGACATGCAGCCATACCGTGCCCGAAGAGGGCGTGTACTTCATCGCATTGTCGAGCAGGTTCGAAACCACGTGCTGCACTTTGTAGTAGTCGAACGGAAACTGCTCCAGCTTCTCGTTGGGCAGGAAGTAAAACGCGATTGCCTTGTCGTGAAAGCGCTGCGCCCAAACCTCGGCGATCTCGCGGATGCAGTCGTTGATGCTGCCCAACTCGTAATGCATTTCGAGCCGATCGACCTTCAGCGACGTGTAGGTCAACAGGTTCTGGATGAAGTTCGACAGGCGAACGCCGTTGGCCTGCATCTCGGTCAGCACTTCGATTTGGCGAGGGCTCAATGGACCGAGTTTTTCAGTCAGAAGCAGGTGGAGATACCCCCCCATGATGGCTAACGGTGTCTTGAGTTCGTGGGCGGCGGAGGCCAGTGCATCCCGGCAGCAGCTACAGTGCTCTTCCGTAACAACTTCGAGCTTCTGCCGCGCCGGCGACATCTTGGCTGGTTGCATCTGGACGACCCCTTTTGCGTTCCGAGTGGCGGGGAGAGACTCCTCCGCGCCCTCAGGAAAAATCCCCGACCTTTGTTCCACAGGCATACTCTCGACCAAAGTGAGCCTTAGGTTTAGCCAGTTGCCGATCCTCGGGAAAATAGAGCGGAAGCACTCTACAGGGGGAGAACTGATCTTACCGCAAACCCATGTATTGTCAACGCCAAACTAATGAAAATTCGGGCAAATTGGCGGAGCAGGTTCTCTTTTCGGAACCCATTTTTCTCCTCAAAATCGAGCATTCCTCTTCTCCCAAACCGCAAGAGATTGCATCCCTGCCCATTGGAACAGCACTATCACGGTCATTGTATGTGTAACAAATAAAAAGTGGTTGTCCATTTCTTCGATTTGGTTATCGATGTGCGTAACTTAACAGCATTGTAGGAGATTGCAGTGCGACGAACCGTATCCGTTGCCGAGCGCCGCGGCTGGGAGCGGCTTCCCATCTCCATACCCTTTTTCGTCCGCGGAACCTCGGCGTCCGGTGAAGAATTCCTCGAGTTTGCCACTGCGTTGAACCTCTCTGCTGGTGGAGTCCTCCTCGCCGCCCGGCGTTATATGGATCCCGGCACCCAACTATCGCTCGAGATTCCCGTAGCGTTGGCGAACAAAGCGCAATTGCCGCGCTCCGTCTCGATGATGCAGGCAACAGTGTTGCGCTGCACTGCCGACCGCCAGTACTTCCTCCTGGGATTACAGTTCCGTGAACCCCTCCTCGCGCAACAGACTGGATTGGAATTCGGCAAGGTGCGAGCGCAGGGAAAGTGAGTTCCCCATAGTGAAAATGTTTTCACACTTTTGAGCGAAAAACCGTGCTCTCGGAAGCGTTTTGAGCCTTCGGGTTGCCTGCCGTTTGCACATTTTTTAATTTTAGAAACAGCAACTTACGCCAATTATGCGCATTATTTTGCGATGTGCAGGAACTTGGCGCAAGAAATGCAATTCATTTCCCCGGTTCTTCCCGAAAGGCAATCCTGAGGACGCGATGCCCCTGTTGGCTGGCTCGAATAACGAAAGTGCGCTGTCCGTGCATCAGCTTCCTCCGGAGCCGGTCATCTTTGGTCAGACCCCAACCATGCGGGATGTTCGGCAAAAGCTGGAGCGCGTTGCCGGAGCGAATCTCTCGGTTCTGATCACCGGAGAAAGCGGCACTGGGAAGGACATTATCTCCCGCCTTCTACACCTATACTCCCCCTGGTCTTCTGGTCCTTTCGTGAAGGTGAATTGTCCGGCAATCCCCGGCACACTGCTGGAGAGCGAATTGTTCGGCTACGAGCGGGGCGCTTTTACCGGCGCGTTTAATCCGAAGCCGGGCCGTGTCGAGATGGCGCATCGCGGCACTCTGTTTCTGGATGAGATTGCGGAACTGGACGGGGTTCTGCAGGCGAAGCTTCTGCAGCTTCTGCAGGATGGACAATTCAGCCGGATTGGCGCTCAGGAAGACAAGAAAGTCGAAGTACGGGTGGTGTGTGCCACCAACCGGGAATTGCACGAGGAGATCGAGCAGGGTAACTTCCGCGCGGACTTGTTTTACCGTATCGCGACGATGACGATTCACCTGCCGCCGCTGCGCGAGCGGGTAGTCGACCTCCCGATCATCTGTGACTACCTGTTGCAGTACTACAACGAGAGATTGAATGGTCGCGCGGTTATGGTGCGGCCGGCCCTGATGGCGAAGATGCAGCGCTATTCGTGGCCGGGCAATATCCGCCAGCTGGAAAACCTGGTCAAACGCTATGTAGTGATGGGCACGGAAGACGTGATTTTGAGCGAATTGCTCGAGCCCAATGAGCGCGATCCGGTCGACAGTCTCATGCTGGATGGTCCGGTGTCGTTAAAAAAATTGACCCGACAGACCGTCCGCAAGCTGGAAGCGCGTATTATTCTTAACGCACTGCACGCGAACAATTGGAACCGCAAGAAAGCGGCACGTTCGCTGGATATCAGCTATCGCGCCCTGTTATACAAGCTCAAGGAAGTCGGCATCCCCCAGCGCCGCTCCAGCTCCACTACGAAACACGACGATAAGGCCGAGTAATCCACAATGAGGTGAGTGATGTTTAGGGAAGGACAGTCTGTAAAAACGCGCATTTTTTTTGTCGGCATGATATTGCTGGTTGGGCTCTGCTCGATCGCGGCTTACGCACAGGATAGTACCGCCCAGGGGGCGGAATCCACGGATACGGCAAAGCCTGTTCTGCCAGCCAGCGCTCCGGCGCCCGATGAGGCGAAAGCCGCGCCGCTGCCGGCTTCTAATACTCCCGCCAGCCGTGTTCCCGCTGTTCACTCCTCGACTTATGTTGTCGGCATCGGGGATGTGCTGGAAATCAACGTGTGGAAAGAAAGTGAGCTGTCGAAGACGGTTCCGGTTCGTCCCGACGGAATGATTACGCTTCCCTTGGTGGGAGAGATCAAGGCCGTTGGCTTGACTCCTGATCAGCTAAAGGAGCAGGTGACCGCTGCGCTGCAGAAGGTCGTAACCGACCCGCAGGTCACGGTCATGGTCAACTCGGTAAGCAGCCTAAGTTTCAATATTATGGGTAACGTCAATCGACCGGGCTATTATCCGCTGACCCGTCCCATGACCATTCTGGATGCGATTGCAATCAGCGGCGGCTTCCGCGATTTCGCCAAGGAAAAGAAAATTTACGTACTGCGTACGGGGCCCACCGGGGCACAGCAGAAGATCATGTTCAATTACAAGGAAGTAATCAAGGGCAAGAAGATGGCCCAGAACATTAATCTGCTGCCGCACGACACGCTTGTGATCCCGTAAGCATTTTGTGATCGGAAAGCGTTAGGAGAATGACATGAAACGGCAACTCGGAATGGTTTTAGTGGTGCTAGCACTGTTCTGTGTTCCCCTCGCGTGGGCGCAGAGCGACTCCACCGACTCCTCCAGCAGCAGTTCCGGTTCAAGCGCCTCCGACTCGAGCGGAGCCAGTAGTGTAGGTGTACCTGGAATAACAGCGGGCGGGTTCACGGATCCCTCGTTTCAGACCGGGCAGAGCGATCAAAGCGCCTCCGGCGATCAGTCGCAGCAAAGTGATTCCGGCGATGGTACGCAGCTCAATCCCGACGGCACGCAAACCGTTACTGGGCCGCAGTCAACGTTTAACCATCCCGAGCAGTTGCCGGGCTTGAGCATGATCAATGACGTGACCAAGAACACCGGTTTGGGTTTCACAATGAACGTGGGAACGCTGAACAACTATGTATGGGGTGGTCAAGGGCAGCCGAATTATTGGGAAAACATGCTGATGACAAACGGCGGGATTGCGTTTTCTCAGTTACGACCAACCTCGCTCGTCCAGTTGGGCTACACCGGAGGTGTAAGTCTCAGTTCCTTGACGTTTGGTCCGTCGAACTACTTCACCACTCTAAATCAGACAGGAAACGCCCGGATTCTTTGGAATTTCGCTCACCGCTGGCAGTTGCGCATCAAAGAAAATTATCTCTATTCTGACGATCCGTTCGCGCCGTTTCAGCAATATGTAAGCGATCCGACGCCGAACCAGCCCAATACGACAGTGTTTTACCCGAACGCGGTCATCGAGCAGAATACCGCCACGGCCGATATTTCCTATCGTCTGACCGCGCATGACAGCCTTGACTTTCAGGGCGCCGAATCGTTGCAGCACTTCATTCGGGGCGCCAGCGGGTTGTGGAACTCCTACACCTGGTCGGGGGGCGGTTATTATCAGCACAATTTTAGTCACCAGCTTGCTGCGGGTGGCGGCTACAACTTTTCCGCATTGGACTTCGGACACGGCCAGTCGCGCGCCGGCGTGCAGATGTTTCAAGGCTTTTTGATGTACAAATTCAATCCCGGCTTTTCAGTGTCCGGCTGGGTTGGTCCGGAGTTGACGGCGACCAAGGACTTGATCACGCTGACTTGTATTCCCCCTTACGGTTGTTTGATTGAAGAACTGCACCGCAAGCAATGGGACGTCGCCGAAGGTGGCACTCTGAGTTATATGCGCAATGGCAACTCGGTGCGTGCCCAATTCAGTCATAGCGTGACCGATGGTGGCGGCGTTTTGGGAGCGGTTAACCTTTATACGGTAACGCTTGCCTACGCCCGGCCTTTGAATCGCGTGTGGGGCTTCTCCGCGGCCGCCATGTACGACAACAGCAAGTCAGTTTCGCACCAAATCGATCAATACTGGAATGCCGCGCAGGGCATGATCAATTTCACGCGGAAGATCGGGGAATCCTGGAACGGCTCCGTCTATCTTCTGTACATCCATCAAACCCAGAATTTCTACGGTACGCCGGGTACTTCTTCGGCTGCTGGTTTGGGATTAACGGTCCGCTACATTTGGGGCCATTCACTTGGACGGTGATGCATTATGGAACAGTTTGAAGAGCAGAAATCAGGACAAGGTTTTGGTGAGTACTGGGCGATTGTGCTCCGCCGCAAGTGGTGGATCCTGGGGCCCCTCTTTTTTGGGTGGCTGATCGTCTTCGCGTCCGCTTGGTTTCTCCCACCGCGTTATGTTTCCGAAAGCACGATTCTGGTGGAGCCGCCAAAAGTTCCCAGCAAATTGGTCGAACCTAACGTGCAGGTCGACTTGGCCGACCGCGTGCAGAGTATGAGCACGCAGGTGCTGAGCCGTACGCGCCTGCTGGGTCTTATCAACCGCTTTCATCTTTATCAGAGCTACGCTTTCTCGCCGGACGATCAGGTCGACAAGATGCGCGACGACGTTAAGATGGATCTGATCCAGGGCGAATCCAACATTTCCGGCAAAGCCGAGCTGCTCGCGTTCAAGATTTCCTACAAGGCGCCTAACGCAGGTGTTGCGCAGAAAGTCACTATCGCGCTGACCTCGTTCTTCGTCGATGAAAACGTTCGCGCCAGCCAGGAGCAGTCAGAAGCTACGACGCTCTTCCTCGACGGACAGGCTCGTACAGTAGGCCAGCAGCTTGCCGATCAAGAGACTAAGCTGCGCGCATATAAGGCGCAGCACGATGGCACGCTCCCGGAGCAACTGGATAGCAACATCAAAATCCTCGACGGACTGCAGCAGCAGTTGCAAGCTGCCGAGGCGAAGCGCGAGCAGGCAGTACAACAGCAGACTTACCTGAACGCCATGCAGAACCAGTACCAGAGCATGAGCGACTCGTCCATCGTGCCAAGTGAGATCGATAAGCAGCTTCTCTCGGCGCAAACGAATTTGGCTGCCATGGAAGCCCGGTATACGGACGATTATCCGGATGTTAAGAAACTGAAGGAAACCATCGCTGCGCTGGAAAAAGTGAAGAAGGATTTGGCGACGCAGGCGCGTGAGAACCTGGCTGCCGATCAGGCCACTACCCAGCAGGTCCAGGCTGGAATGCCGATTCTGCAGTTGAAGACCCAGATCAAGGTTAACAAGGCGGAGATCGAGCAAGCCAACCAGCAGATCCAGCGTCTGCAGCAGGCGGGGCAGGTCTACCAGGCTCGCTTGAATGCTACCCCGGCGGTCCAGGCCGAGATGGAAGACTTGCTGCGCGACCGGGAGAATATGCAGAAGGAATACTCTGACCTACTCTCCAAGAAGACGGAATCGGCCCTCGCTACCAGCTTGGAAATGCGGCAGGAAGGTGCGCAGTTCCGGATCATCGATCCTCCCAGCCTGCCGGACAAGCCGGAATTCCCGGATCGCTTCAAGTTCTCGCTGGCTGCTATCGGTGCAGGTATTGCTCTGGCGATTCTGTTCGGATTCGGCTCCGAGTTTCTGGATGATCGCATCCGTGGAGAACAGGCATTGTCGGAAGCGACCAGTTTGCCGGTGCTGGCAGAAATTCCGGCGCTGCCGACTCCGCGCGAGCTGCGCTGGGCCCGGCTGGCTCCTTGGATGGCCGTCGCCGCGGTAGTGCTGATCTTGATAGCGCTGCCGTCCGGCGTTGTCTACGCTTACTTCTGGGGATAGCGCATGTACAAACAACACTTCGGGTTGACGCGCAATCCCTTTGAGATAAGCCCAGACCCGTTTTTTTACCACCCGACTCCGCGACATAACGAAGCCCTGGCCAACCTGCACTACGGGGTTGGCCGGCGCAAGGGCTTCATCGTTATCACGGGTGAGGTGGGCACCGGAAAGACGCTGTTAGTGCGCTGCCTGCTCTCGGAGCTGCGTAAGAACAATATCGCTTTCGGATATGTGTTCAATCCCTTGCTGCCGGTGGTGGAGTTCTTTCAGTACATCATGGCGGACCTGGGGCTTCCTTATTCTGGACGCACCAAGACCGAAATGCTGCTCGACTTGAATCGCTTTCTCATTCAGCGTCATGCTCGTGGCCTTATCACGGCGCTGGTAGTGGATGAGGCGCAGGCGCTGAGAACGGAACTGCTGGAAGAGATTCGCTTGTTGACCAATCTGGAGACTTCGCAACAGAAGTTGCTTCAGATTGTGTTGATGGGACAGCCGGAATTAGAGATCGTGCTGGACTCTCCCGAATTGCGGCAACTGAAGCAGCGAGTCGCATTGCGCTGCCAGTTGCAGCCACTGGATAGTGCCCAGACCCACGCGTATGTGCTGTCGCGCCTGGAGCGGGCGGGAGCACCGGCAGAGCCGCCTATCTTTACCGAAGAGGCTTTGGACAGGGTGTTCGAGTATTCGCGCGGAATTCCGCGCATCATTAACAATCTTTGCGAAAACTCCATGGTGAGCGCTTTTGCCCACGAGCAGCGGTCTGTTACCGCCGATACGATCACTGAGGTAGCAGCTGACTTCCGGCTAATCGGTCCAGCCCTGCCGGAAGAAGTGCCGCTGTCGGTGACCGGCCGCGAGGAGAATGGCGCCAGCCTTCTGCGCAATCTCTTCCGCATGCTGAAAACCATGGATAACCAGGAACTGGAAGGTGACAAACCGATGCAAACCACTGCAGCGAGGAGAATCTAAGCCATGAGTCGAGTGTTCGAAGCGTTACAGAGGTCCCAAGGTGATAATCCCAACTCGCCCTTGGTTCCAGATCAGTCCGAGATGTCTGCAGTTGGCGGCTCGGCAACAGCCCTTGCCGATTCCGGCCCCATCGATGCCAATTGGTTGAAGGTTCCCCCGGAACGTGTTTTGCGCCCGACGCCCACGCCGGAGCAGCGCCTGGTAACCATGACTGAACCCGATGGTCGCGGCGCCGAAATGTTTCGCGTGCTGGCTACCCGGTTGGCGCACATGCAGAACAAGCGGCGCCTGCAGAAACTCCTCATCACCAGCTCGGCGGTGGACGAAGGCAAGTCGGTTATCACCGCGAATCTGGCGCTGACCCTGGCTCGCCGTCCCAATGAGCGCATTTTGTTAGTAGAAGCCGATCTGCGCCGTCCCACAGTCAGCGACCTGTTCTCCGCTACTCCGCTGCGTGGCATCACCGAATGGAACGACAACAAGATCTCGATCGACGAGTCGCTCTATCAGGTCCGGGACACACCGCTGTGGATTCTGGCTGCCGGCAAGCCGGTCGACGATCCCTTGCCGCTACTGGAGTCGCACCGCTTCGCCAAGATGATCGATACCCTGGCGCAATCCTTCGACTGGGTGTTATTCGACGCGACTCCGATGTTCCCGATGGCCGATGCCACATCTCTGTCCCGCCTGTCCGACGGAGTACTGGTGGTAGTGCGCGAGGGCTTCACTCGCCGCAAAGTCCTGAACAAGGCCATCGAGTCGATTGAGAAATCCAAGCTTCTGGGTGTGGTCTTCAACGAAGCTTCCATGCTGAACGTGGATTACTCACACTATTACGGGCGGTACGGTTCGAAGAAGGACGCAAAAAAGGAAGCGAATCAGGTTAAAGCGGCCTCGGCATGATCCGTTTGTTCAACGCCTACTTCCCCACCCGCACACTGTTGCTGACGGTGACCGAGGCATTACTTGTCACACTCGGTTTTGTCGTAGCGGTAGTGTTCTGGGCGGGGACGGCGTTTGATGCCAACATCTATCTCCGTTACGAGAACGGATTCGGGCGAATCGGCCTCGTAGTTGGCGTCTTTCTGCTGCTGATGTACTACTTCGATCTGTATGACTCTGTCGTGCTGTCCAACCGGCGCGAAGTAGTTACACGACTCGTCGGCGTACTCGGTTGCTCGTTCGTCAGTCTTTCTGTCCTTTATTACGCTTTCCCCGAAATCCGTTTAGCCGGCACGACGCTGTGGTTGGGCGTCGCCATCGTCGGCACTACCGTTCCCGCCTGGCGCAAACTTTTTTTTGTGATGAACCGCTCTGCTCGGTTCTCAGAGCGCGCCGTCTTGTATGGTGATGGCCCACTCGCTCGCCCCTTGATGGAAGAGATTGGCGCACGTGCCGATCTCGGCGTTCGCGTGGTCGGGTTCGTTGGTCCCGATACAGATTTGCTTCGCGGTGTCTCGCGCTTTGAGGAAGACGACCTGGAAGAACTCGTCGCCGATCAGGGCATTCGTCGCATCGTGGTCACCATGGGAGACCGCCGTGGCAAGATGCAGGTCGAAAAACTGCTTCGGTTGAAGACGCGCGGCGTCTACATCCAGGACGGCCCGGAGTACTACGAGAGCATCACCGGTAAGATTCCGCTAGAATCGCTCCGCCTCAGCTGGCTTCTGTTTTCCCCTGGCTTTCACGTTCGCGCCGCCTTGCGCTTGTACAAGCGTCTGTTTTCGCTGCTCTTAAGCGGTCTGGCCATCATCATTACTTCACCCATTATGTTGTTGGCGGCTCTTGCAGTTCGCCTCGACTCCCCCGGGCCTGTGATCTTCCGCCAGAAACGAGTAGGCGAGCAGGGCCGGTTGTTCACGGTATTCAAGTTTCGTTCGATGTACGACGGCTCGGACAAGAAAGCGCTGACGCCCGCTGAGCATGGTGACGCTCGCGTGACCCGCGTCGGTAAATGGCTGCGGCGCATCCGCGTCGACGAATTACCGCAACTATTCAATATCATGAAGGGCGACATGGCCTTCGTTGGCCCTCGTCCTTTTGTACCCGAGCAGGAAGAAGAGTGTGCTGCCAAGATCCCGTTCTATCGTGAGCGCTGGCTGGTGAAGCCGGGCGCGACGGGCTGGGCCCAGATTAACCGCGGCTACAACGTGACCCTGGACGACAATCGCGAGAAGCTGGCCTACGACTTGTTCTACATCAAGAACGTTTCCTTCGGACTCGATCTCTTTATCATGTTTTCGACCGTCAAGATCCTGATGCTCGGCAGAGGCGGACGATAGCCAGAGATGCGCTCCGCGGCGGCATTTGCGGTATGCTTCTAATACCGAATTTGCTGCTAACTAGCCGCTTGTTTTGCGCGAAAACATTGCTACAAGCTTCGGAGAACATTTTCTTATGAAGAAAGCTCTAATCACCGGCCTCTCGGGCCAGGACGGCAGCTATCTGGCGGAATATCTGGTGGAGTTAGGCTACAGCGTTTACGGTCTGGTGCGGCGTGAGTCTTCCACTATGCGCTGGCTGAATCGCGTCCAGGATAAAGTCGAGATCCTGTATGGCGACATGCGCGACCAGGTCTCCCTTGAAGTGGCCTTCGCTAAAGCCACGCCCGACGAAGTCTACAACCTCGCTGGACAGGTGTTCGTCCCGACCAGCTGGCAGTTGCCGGCCGAGACATTCGACGTCAACGTCGGCGGCCTTGCCCGCCTCTTGAACATTGTCGAACGCCTCAAGCCCGACACTCGCGTCTACCAGGCGTCTAGCTCAGAGATGTACGGCAACCTTAACGGCTTGCGCAACGAAGAGACGCCGCTGCATGCGACCTCGCCGTACGGAGTTTCCAAGACCGCTGCCCACAAGCTTTGCGATGTCTATCGCGCGCGTGGCATCTTCGCTGTGGGCGGGATTCTCTTCAACCACGAATCTCCACGCCGCGGTCCCGAGATGGTGACCCGCAAGATCACCCTGGCGTCTGCCGACTGGGCCAAGGGCAAGAAGAACAAGGTCAAGCTGGGCAACATGCAGGCTCGCCGCGACTGGGGTTTTGCCGGTGACTACATCCGCGCCATGCACGCCATGTTGCAGCAGGAGAAGCCTGTCGACTACGTCATTGCCACCGGCCAGTCGCACAGTGTCTATGAATTCGTTGTAGAAGTTCTGCGGACTCTCGACCTCATTCCACCCGGAGCTAACGTCGCCGATGTGGTGAACGAATACGTTGAGGTCGATCCCAAGCTCTTCCGCACCGGCGAAATCCACGACTTGCGGGGCGACGCTTCGCTGGCACATCAGTCGCTTAACTGGAAGCCTGAGGTAGACTTCGCTGGACTGGTGCGCATGATGGTTGAGTCGGATGCCGGATCTGCAAAGCATGAAGCGGCCAAGCCCCAGTTTGCCGGCCGCGCGTAAACGTCGTGCAAAATGTTCAGCCGGCAGTTCAGGCTGAGACGGGGTTTTCTCCCATGACACTTCCTGAACGAGCACCGACTGCAACGGCCGGCGAACCCAAGCGTGGCCTCATCGGCCGGTTAGTGCGGCTGGCGCTGATCGCCATCCTGATCATCATCGTGTTGTTCGCGGTGGCGGTGCTGAACAACAACTACTCGCTGCACCGCTCGTCACGGGCTGAGTTCACGGCTCAACTGGATCGCGCCGTCGATAGCGCAACGAATTGGATCGTGCAACAACCAGACATTCAGGGAAATCCGCCCCTCATGTTCATGATTGGCGACATGGCTGAGATGTCGGGCGATCCGCGTTTGCACAGCTATATCGAGACTTATCTGGCCAGCCCCAGGGTGCGCCAACCGGGCAAACCGGAAACCTGGTACTACGCGCACTGGGCCGACGCCAGCGTTCCACTCCCTCTGATTCCCGAGGCGCGAGTGCAGTATCTGACCTGGCAGGACAAGTGGTTTACGTATGCGACCGCCCCAGACAAGGTGCAGCTACCCGCGGATTGGCGTGCCAATCTTTTCTCGCCCACCAAGTACAGTTGGGGCACGCGGACACATCTGCAGTTGATCGCATTAGACATCTACCGCCATTACAACCCACCTACCCCCGAGTTTACGGCTGTTATGGACGCTGTCACAAAAGGTGTGGCCAACGATGCCTACTGGGATTTCCGTGTCAGCGATTCTTATGAACAGCGCAATGCCTTCATCCTGGCCGGCGGCCGGCCAGACCTGATTCGCAGCCGCTGGATCGATCGCATCCTCGACAACCAGCAGTCGAACGGCGCGTGGAACTATTGCTGGTACGGCTGGTGCCGCGGCATCTTCGAATTCCGCTTCGGAGAAGGCGACCAGGGCCACTCCACTGTGCAGGCAGCCTGGGCGCTATATCAGATCAAATACAAGCATCAGGACTGGATCAAAGAGCACTATCAGTAGAACGAACTTCCTGGCGAACGGCATAACGTCTGATAGCAGAGATTTTGATGGCAGTGATTCCGGGACCGGCGAATAATTCTGAGGGCCTTAGATGGTGGGCGAGCACGCCCAAGCGGAGGCTTCGATTTCATGATCGGCACGCGCCTCGGCAATTACGAGATCATCGCCAAGCTGGGCCAAGGCGGTATGGGAGTGGTCTACCGTGCTCGGGACCTGCAGTTAGGGAGACAGGTCGCTCTCAAAGTATTGCCACCTGAGTTTGCCGACGATCCTGAACACGGCGCGCAGCTTGAACGAGAAGCCCGTGTGCTCGCCTCGCTCAATCACCAAAACATTGCCCAGGTCTACGGCTTCCACGCCGCTGGGCAAACCCGTGCGCTGGTCATGGAATTGGTGGAAGGTCCAACACTGGCTGAACGGATTGCCGTTGGAGCCCTGCCGATTGAGGAGTGTCTCTCTATTTCCGCTCAGATCGTCAAGGCGCTTGGAGCAGCGCACGACCAAGGAATCGTACACCGTGATTTAAAGCCTCAGAATATTAAGCTGGCGAGTGGCGGCCGGGTGAAGGTACTTGATTTTGGCCTGGCGCGCATACAGGCGGCCAGCGGCTCGCTGATAGGGGATGCGGCCACGCTGACGCAGGCCACAAAGTCAGGAGCGATTTTCGGCACCGTCGGTTACATGGCTCCCGAGCAGGTTCGTGGCCAGACCGCCGACACGCGCGCCGATATCTTCTCTTTCGGCTGTGTGCTCTATGAAATCCTGACCGGCGAACGCGCCTTTCAGCGCGCGAATTCGATCGAGACACTCGCTGCTATCCTTCACGATACCCCGATACCGCCCAGCCGGCGCCGCCGCGATGTGCCGGCTGGCTTGGACCGCCTGGTGGCGCACTGCCTGGAAAAGGAACGTGCGGCCCGCTTCCAGTCTGCTCATGATCTGGAGTTCGCGCTGGCGGCCCTGACTCCCGCCGAGGCCCTGGCTGCGGTGCGCCCGCGAGCCGCTTCGGTCGCCGTGCTGCCGTTTACGAATCTGAGCGCCGACTCCGAAAACGAGTTCTTTGCCGACGGGATCACCGAGGATGTCATCGCTCACCTGGCCAAGATACGTTCCTTGAAAGTGATCTCCCGCACCTCGGTTATGGTGTTTAAGAAAAGCGAACGCAGCCTGCGCGAGATCGGCGAAAAGCTTGGCGCTGCCACTGTGGTCGAGGGCAGCGTACGGCGCGCCGGCAACCGGGTCCGCATCGTCGCCCAACTCGTCGACGCCTCCACCGACGAACACATCTGGGCTGATACTTACGATCGTGACCTGACCGATATCTTCAGCATTCAGAGCGATGTCGCCCTCAACATAGCCAATGCATTGCGTGCGGAGCTGTCGAGCGACGAACGCGCGCGCGTGGGCCGTCGTCCCACGTACAATCTCGAGGCATACGAGCTCTACCTACGCGGCCGTAATTCCTTTTATCGCTTTACTGAGGAAGGGCTTCTACGCAGCCTTGATGACTACGATGCCGCGATTGTTCAGGACCCAGGCTTCGCTCTTGCCTGGGCAAGCATTGCAGAAACTCATACCGAATCCTGTATTCAGGGCTTTGTCGGCCACTCGCCCGAGGAAACCATCAGGTTGGCCAAACGTGCAGCCTCTCGCGCTATGGAGATCGACGACGAACTGGCTGAGGCGCACGGCATCCAAGCCCTCATCCGTTTCGCCTTCGATTTCGATTGGCCGGAGGCTGAACGCGAATTCTTGAAGGCTATCGAACTCAGTCCGGGCAGCGCCGCAGTGCACGATCACTATAGCTGGCTATGCGCCTCGTTGGAACGGTATGACGATGCATTGCGCGAAGTACGGCGCGCACGGGAGCTGAACCCGGTTCTGATTCAGTCCGACGTTGCGAATACGCTCTTGCGTGCCGGGCGCCTTGAGGAGGCATTAGAGGAGGCGAGACGCTGCGTTCGCGACGACCCTACAGCGCCTCGCTGTCACTCGATCCTTGGTTGGGCGCAGATCTTTCGTGGCGACAATGCAGAAGGCATTGCCTCACTCGAGCACGCTGCGACTCTCGCTCCCTCCACGATGCTCTTTCGATCGCAGTTGGGACAAGCCTATGCGCTGACCCGTAATGTTGAGAAGGCGAGAGAAATCCTGCAACAGCTGCGCGAAAGGGCTAGCCACGACTTCGTCTCGCCTTATCACTTCGCCTACGTTCACGCGGGACTTGGCGAGGCCGACGCTGCGATTGATTGGCTCGAGCGGGCCTTTGAACTCCGCTCCGGCGCAATCTATGGAATCAAGGGCTCGTTTCTTTTCAAAAATCTGCGAGGCCACCCCCGATTCGTGTCGCTGCTGCGCAAAATGAATCTGGCCTGAAAAGTGGCGGCTACTGTCCGATCCTCACGTCGAACTTGGTCACCGTCCACTGGCCCTGATCGAGAACCACGTGATAGACCCCGCCTGACATGCACTGGCTTCCGCATAGATAGCTGCCTTCTACTTCCGCTTGCGTTGGGCTGCGCCACAGAATGCCGCCCAACCCGAACATCACCGCGCTCTTCCTCGTGCGCTTGTCGACAATCGACATGGTGAAGGTCTTAGTGTCTTTCTGCGTGCAATCGGACTCGGGCCTGACCGGCAGGGGTTTCAACCTGTCGAGAAAGTCGCGGTCCGCGTCCTGGCCCTTAACGCGGAAGCAGTAGACATGCGCCGTGAGCTGCCACGACTTGATCTGGTAGCGTGCAACGGCTTCGTAGACTGCCGCGGTCTCAGCGGGGGTCGGCTGAAAGTCTGAGGCTTGCTGGTCAGGCGCCTGCGCGGCCGGCTGGGCAGAGCTCTGTGCGGCAGCATTGCCAACAAATGTTGCGAACAGCACCAAAGCAAAAATCTGGAGTTTCATGTTCGTTCCTCGAACCATGCTCGAACTCCCTTGGTGAACAGAAAATTCCGTTGCTGCTCAGATTCGAGCCACCGTTGCGCCAACCTGGAACCGCCGTGACTACCCGCGTTTCGCCGTCAGCAACGACCGGTAATAATCTTCCAGTTGCCCAATCGTCTTCTGGACCTCGAAGAGCTGGCTGCAGCGCTCGAAACCGTTCGTACCCATAGTCGCACGCAATTCTTCATCGCGCAGCAGTTTGATGATAGGCTTGGCAAACTTCTCCGGCTCGCGCTCCGGCACTAGGTAGCCCGTCTCACCATCCACCACCGCGTCGCGATTGCCGCCGACGTCGATGGCCACTACCGGCATCCCCGCCGCCATGTATTCCATGATCGCGTTGGAAAATCCCTCGCTAATCGACGTCAGGCAGCCGATCGACATGCGTGAGAGCCAGTCCATCATGTTGCCTTCGCCCATGGTGTAGAAGACGCGGTCGCTAATGCCCAGCTCAGCCGAAAGCTTGCGAAGATCGTCATACAATTCACCGCGTCCCGCCAGCAGAAACGCAATATCCGGAACCTGGTCAGCCACCAGCTTCGCCGCACGCAGGAACAGGGCGTGGTCCTTCACCGGACGCAGATTCGCTACAATGCCCACTACGCGGGCGTCTCGGGGGACGCCCAGTTTTTCGGCGGCTGCAGGATCGCCCAATCCGCGGCTGAACTTTGTCATATCGACACCCTGGTAAACGACCCGCACGCGCTCGGGATCGAGCTTCTCCGTCTCAACCGCAATGCGTTTCGCCTCCAGAGAATTCGCCATGATGCCGTCGGCACGCAGGTTCATTGCGCGAAACATTCTTTTCAGCGACGACGTGTACCAGTACCCGGTATTCAGGCGGCTGGTGATGGCGATGCGATCGGTCCCCAGCGCAGACAGCACAGCAAACAGGCTGGTCTTGTTCATGTAGCCGTGCAGAATCCGCAGCCGGTGCTGCGTGGCATATTTCCGGAACGCCAGCACCTGTTGCAGACCCTGAGGGGAATTCAAACTGGAGGTGGGAAAGACGGCGGTGTGGCAAATCGACGCTACGCTGCGCAGTTGCGGGCTGTCTTCCAGGCAAACGACATGAACGTCGAAGCAATTCTTGTCGAGTCGTTTGGCGGTTTCGATGACCTGGCGTTCGGTCCCGGCGTCGAGTCCCACAGTGTCGGACAGCAGAGCGACCGCGATTTTTTCGGAGGACTGCGGGGGCGATTCCGGCGTTGTCCCCATGGATAATGGCTATCCTTTTGCGATGCGAACGATGCCGCCTTCGACCGTACCGGCGGAACGGAAGTAGTCCAGCGTCTCCTGGTCGAACCAACGTAACACACCGTAACGCTCGGGATTCTCGTTCAGTTCAAGATGCAGCACGCCTCCAGGACGAAGATGCGAGAGTGCATCGTCGACGAAGAAGCGCCACTCGGCTACGCCCCACTCGTCCGGCTGACGATGCCGGTTGAAGCAGATCCAGTAAGCGGTGATCAGGTCGAGATCGCTGACCGGAAGCGCCATGGGCACGTAGCGCTCAATCAGCAGCGGTGACACCCGCTTCTCAATCGATAGCGACGCCAGCATCTCGCTGTAGACCCTGGCCTCGACCTCGGTCAGTATTGTCTCCGGCGCATCGATTCCGTAGCAGTCATGACCACACGCCATCGCCGAGGCGATGAAGTAACCGGGACCGCAGCCGATATCCAGAATCCGCAGAGGCTTGGAATGATGCAGGCCGAGAGCGGCAACTCGAGCGACGTTGAACGGCACCCAGTGATCGTAGTCGGCGTATTTGGCTGCGCTGGTGGGGTCGCGTTCCACGACGGGCGCCATCTCGCGGCCCAGCGCTTCAATGCGTCGCAGATCGGCCGCATCGCAGACGCGTGACGGCAGGCGACACAGCCCAACCGAGCCGTAGCGGCACAGGCGAAGCCATATCTTGGCGATCTCCACTTTGCGTTCGGTGGATCGATTGGACATGAACGAGCGGGCGATCAGCCCTCGCGGAGAAGGCGGCTGGTCTTGCGCGCGCGCCTCCATTAAGCGAGCGCCGGCTCCGGTACGGACGTCGCCTGAGCCAGCTTGGCGGCCTCCCACTCTTTTACCTCTTTTTCAGTCGCCTGCTTATAGGCCGCCGATATGCCTAAGATGGCATACAGCAGGCCGCTGTAGGCAATGCTGAGGAAGAACGCGCCTATACACGACATCAACACGGCAATCTGTAAGAAGAGGGCTCCGCGTCCCACGCGAGTGTATTTGTACTTGGATCGTATCTTGGATAACCCTGAGTACGAGCGCCAGAAGGCGAACAGGAACAGGAACAGTCCCGGGAATCCGGTTTCGCTGGATAGTTCGGTATAGGAATTGTGGGTGAAGTGCCACATCGCTTTCTTGCCGGCCACTGCAGCTTCCTCGGCTTCCGCGTCCATGAACTCACCCGGCCCTACGCCCAAAATCGGGTGCTCGAAACTCAACTGAATACTTCGCAAGAACAGCATCTTGCGGGTTTCCGCGGAAGACGCCGCTTCCTGTTGAGCCGCTGACGAGGCCTTGAAGAACGTTGTGAAACGCTCCGCAATCTTCTGTGGCAGCAGAGTCAACGCCAAACCAAGAAAAGCGATTCCGCCCAGCAAAATCGCCATGCGTTCGATTCCTGTGGCAAAGCAAAAGAAGAGCAGCATGCCTGCCGTCAATGCCAGCAGTCCCATGCGCGAGCCGGTGCGCGCGAAACCCGCCAGCACCGGAATCAGCATCAGGAACAGCGCCACCCGCATGATGCCTTTTTTCAGGCTCATGGCAAAAATAATGAATGGGATGCCGACCACCAGGTACAACGCCAGAAAGTTCGCATCCGACAGCGTGTCTGAAGCAGAGCCTAGTCCCAAACGTATTTCTGTCGCGCTACCACCGGTTCCTCCGCCCATCACCATGGTGAGCACGCCGATGGTCGCCATCGCCAGAGCCACCATGTACATGGCGCGATAACAATCATCCAGGCTGCGAATGAACGCCGCCATGAAGAATAGCAATACCATCGCCTGCAGAGTCGTAATCCAGGTCGTGAAACTGCCGCCCTTCCATACGCTGAACGGCACACACAATCCGATCCAGAGCGTGAAGGCGACCATGGTCTTGCCAATATCGGACTTGAAGATCGACTTCGTCGTCCCCGTCATGAACATGCCGATCAGCAAGAGCGGCTGCAAAGCCGCACCGATGTGCAGTCCCGGCATCAACTCAGGGATTCGACTGCAATACAGGTACAGGTACACCATCAAAATGAGATGGAAGGGCTTGTAGAACTCCATCCGGCGGGTTTTCCCGATCACCCGTTGGATAACCCGGGGTGCAGGCTTCGCCTTAGCGCTGACCGGTACCGGTTCGAACTCCAGTTCGGGTTCGGCGACGATCAGATTTCCGTGGACGTCGTACTCTTCATTGCCCGCAGGCCTGGGCGGCTGGTAGCTGGACCAATTCACGTGAATACCCCGTTACCCTCTAGCTGTCGCGACTCTTCCTTGATGACTCGTGCGGGATTGCCCACGGCGACGACTTGTGCAGCAATTGGCCGGACAACGACGGAACCGGCGCCAATGGTGGTGCCGCTTCCAATTGGAGCCATTATGATCGAAGAGGCCCCAATCCAGCAATCGGCACCGATATCAATCCACTCAAATTCGCCCTCGGCCGATCCGCTGATCTGACCCAGGGCATCACGACTGTGTTGGCGCCGCCCGCTCAGGACCTGAACCTGCGACGCGATCTGTGTCCGGTCGCCGATCGAACAGCGACCCAGAATGCAATACGACCCGATATAAACGCCTTGCCCCAACCTGGCATCCGAATGCGCAAAAAACGAGCCAAACGATACCCGGCTGTACAACGAACAATGCTTTAACGTCAGCTTGTAATAGGCAATCCGGAAATAATCTCCCACGATTCCGGGGATCTGCGCGAAGGCATGAGCCCCCATGGTGAACGTCGCGGGAAAACGGCCAAAACCGGCAAGCGCCGCCACCGGCAGCGAAAGCGCCAGAAACAGCGCGTGTAACCCAAACTTGAGTATTTTCTTCATTCCCCGGGCGTGCGGAATTTTACGGCTGGGGGTAGGCCGCCAGCGAGTATACCATTAACTCGCAGCGCAATATGCAAAAACTTGCATACGAATCACAATGCCTCCGAAAACAGTCATCTCACCTTAACTTACTGATAATACGCTGTCTGCGGATACGGAAAGAACATCGTAGGATCTATGGCATGGCGCGCGACTTGAAACTAGACTGCCTCGACCAGTTGGGAGCAACTCCTGCCATCCTGCGTGGCTTGATCTGCGAACTGTCGGTCGACGATATGGAATGGAAGCCTGGGCCCGACCGCTTTTCGGTGGCGGAGGTGCTCGCGCATCTTGCTCACTCCGAAGGCCACTGCTATCGAACCCGCATCGACCGGTTTTTGAGTGAGGATTTGCCGGAATTTGAAGCGGATGAGGCGCAGATGTTTCTGGAGCTCTACCGCAATGCCAATGCGCAAGAAGCCTTCGGCCATTTTGAAGCGCAGCGCCAAACCAATGTCGAGTATCTGCGAACGCTGCCTCGAAATGCCGGCGAACGGCGCGCGAAGCATCGGGAAGTTGGTGACATCACCCTCCAACAAATGCTGCACGAGTGGGTCATGCACGACCTGGGACACATTCGGCAGATCGCCGAGCTGGTGAGAGCGCGAAAACATCTGGGGGCGGCGGGAAAGCTGGGCGACAGCTACCACCTGGCACCATAGACGCTAAGCTCCGAAATCCGGCTCATCTCCTGCATCCGTGATGGGATAAACTGCTCAGGGTTCCCACTCCGATGCGTGTCCTGTACTTTTCGCCGCGAATTTGCTGGCCGACGATCTCCGGGGCGCACCTCCGCGATTTCTACTTCGCCCGTACCCTGGCTCGCCATGCCCAGCTGACCTATGTCGGATTAGTAAACGAGGAGGCCGGCGCCCAGGCCGAGCAGTTGCGTCAGAAGTTGGAGCCCGAGAGGGGAACCAGGGTTTACGCCCTGCGCCGCGATGCCGGGTATCGCCCGGTCAACATCCTGCGCGGCTTGATCGGCCCAACGCCGCTCAACGTCCTGAACTACACCTCCGACAAAGTCATTGCCGCCCTCGATCCCATCCTGAGCGAACAGAGCTTCGACGTCATCCAGATCGAGAGCATGCATCTCATCGCCTACGCCCAGCACATCCGCCAGGTGGCTCCGCGGACCAGGCTCATCCTCGATTGGCACAACATCGAGTCGGAAATTCTCGCCCGCTATGCCGAGAACGATTCCAATCCGCTGCGCGCTTTCTACGCGAAGAGAACCTCGGTGCTGTCGCGCCACGTCGAAGACCAGTTGCTGGATATGTGCGACGCTCACACCGTATGCAGCGAGCGCGAGCGCGAAGTACTGCTGAGCCGAGTGCCGGGTTCGCGAATCGAAGTTGTCGGCAACGGTGTCGATTGCGAGTTCTTTGCCGATGATGGTTTGGCAGCTGAACGGCGCGATGTTCTTTTCATGGGCCGCATGGACTATCACGCCAACATCGATGCTGCCGTGTATTTCGTGAAGACCACATGGCCGCTTATCCATGCACGCCGGCCGGAACTCCGCCTGGTCATCGTGGGAGCGCAGCCACCGGAACAGGTCCGCGCCCTGGCCTCTGACAGTGTGGTAGTCACGGGCACGGTAGAAGATGTTCGCCCGTACTATCACAGCGCACTGATATCGGTAGTTCCGCTGCGCGTGGGAGGCGGAACGCGGCTGAAGGTGCTGGAGGCGATGGCCGCGGGCACTCCGGTTGTTTCGACGACGCTCGGCGCCGAAGGCCTGGCGGTTACGCACGGCAAAGACATTTTGATCGCCGACACGCCCGAAGCGATGGCCGAGGCCGTCGTAACTATGCAGCCTGACTCCTCGCAGCGACAGGAGCTAGTCGGCAATGCGCGACGATTGGTGCAGACCCTGTACGACTGGAATGTTGTCGGCGAGATCCTGCTGCGCCTGCACGCCGAGCAAGTCCAGATGGGGGCGGCATGCCTCGAAGCGAACTAGAGTCGAAGCCTGCGCCGCCCATGGATACGACCCGCAAGCGATTCCGCTGGCGCAAACCGCTCAGCGTCCTCCTCGTGATCTGTGTGCTCGCCGGGATAGCGCTCTACATGCTGTCGCGCGCCGGATCGTTTCTGGTGATCCATGCTCCCCAGCGCTCCGAGGTTATGGTTGTGCTGGAGGGCGGACTCGGCAGTTCGCGCTTCGAACAGGCGCTCCGGTTGCGTCGGGCAGGCTATGCCCCGCGTATTCTGGTCGACGCCGACGTCACCCGCGACTTCTACGGCAAGAGCGAAGCCGACATGCTCTTCGACTTCCTCCGCCGCTCGCGGCTGCAGGGGGTCGAGGTCTGTCCCACAGTGGCGGACTCCACATTTTCCGAAGTTGCCGATGTCGAACGCTGCATGAAAGGCGTCGGAGCGACGTCGGCCCTGATCGTGACATCGGACTTCCACACCCGCCGCGCGCTGTCGATCTTTCGCAAGCGTCTGCCGCAGTATCAGTGGTCCGTGGCCGCGTCATCCTGGCCCGGGAATGCCGCCGAACAGTATTGGAAGCATCGCTGGTGGGCCAAGAGCGTGCTGGACGAGTGGGAGAAGTACCTTTGGTGGCAAGGGGTGGACCGCTGGAGATCGGACGTGGTGTTGAAGTGAAAATCTCCGAATTAACAAAACGGGTTGGCATCCCGACCGACGGCTTTAGCCCGAGTGGAGGGACCTGCGGTCCCACGTAGCGACAAGGTTGCCGCAGGCTAACAGAGCGCTAAGAGACTCTTCACGCGGGGCCGGTATCGTCGGCTGAAGCCGACTCTGATCGACGAAAGAACGGTTTAGACGGTGGCCTGAAGGCCGGCTCTACCCGAAACGCGCTGCAATCGAGTTTCTCAGCAACCTGTCTGGCCGGTGACATGGTTCCGCAATGTCTCCTGATAAAACTCAACCAACGCCCGTCGGTACGCCTCCGGCGTGTGCGCTGTCCGCGCCTGAGCCTGCGCTGCCGATCCCAACCGCGTCCGCAACTCGGCATCGCTTAACAGCCGAAACAACGCCTTTGCCATCGCATCGGGATTGCGTGGCTCGACCATCAAGCCGGTTACCCCTTCCTCGAGAATCTCGGGGACACCACCCACCCGGTTCGAAGCAATCGGCAATCCCGCAGCCATGGCTTCCAGTACTACATTGGGAGATCCCTCACTGTGGGACGGCACGGAGACGACGGTTGCTAAGGCATAGTATGGCTTGGTATCACGCTGAAATCCTGCCAACGACACGCGGTCCCGAACCCCAAGTTCCATAGCCAGCTTCGCGAGCGCCTCACGCTCAGGCCCGTCGCCAACAATGACAACCCGAGACGCCGGTGCACCCGGCATCTTGCTCAGCACGGCTGCTGCGCGAACCAGATCGGCATGTCCCTTCTCGTATGAAAGCCGCCCGACGGACAGAATTACGGCCTCATCGCTAATGCCCAGCCCGCGCCGCACCTGTTCCACATCTTCCGGCGGAGGCGGTATGAATGGCTTCACCCCGTTGTGCAGAATCGTAATGCGATCGCGGCCGACCCCGAAGCCGGCAATCTTGTCCGCGAAGGGCTGACACACCGTGACCACGCGATGGGCCCCACGCAATGACCAGCGATCCAGCCGCGTATACATGCGATCCAGCGTACTGGTCTCGGTGTGCCCGTGGTTCCATGCCACCCAGCGATACTTGCGCTGCAACCCAAGCAGCCGCACCAGGAAATGCGACTTCACGTTACGCGTCTCGAGGATGTCGGGATTGATTGTCGCGATGACTTGCTTGAGTTGCGCGAAGACCTTGGTGTCCCAGCGACGGCGCTCGGCGACGGTCGTGACGGCCAGCCCGGCCTCGCGAGCGGCATTCGCGAGCGCGCTGGGCTCGGGCCCGCGCTGGTAGGTAACAATCGTAACCTCGACGGCCGGCAAATCGCCGTCAGCGTGAGCCATCATCGCTCCGTAGTCGATGATGTTGCGCGCCGGACCGGTGACGGTGGCGTTCTCGATCAGCGTCAAGACTCGGATGGGAGGTTGGGTCATGCATGCGTCGCCGGTTAAAACCGACTCAACAAGTAAGAGAGTAGCGGAGACGCTGGCCTGAAGGCCAGCTCTACCAGTACTACTACGTTGTAGGAGCTTGTGCTTGCGCCGTTGCCGCCGTCTGGTTGATGTTCTTCACCACCACGCGCGCAGGATTGCCCATGGCTACGCAGTAGGGCGGAATGTCGTTCACCACCACGCTATTCACCCCGATGATCGCGCCCTCGCCGATGGTCACGCCCTTCATGATGAAGCTGTTGTGCCCGATCCAGGCGTAGCGGCCGACGCGCACCGGCTTCACCTCGTCCGGACGCGGCGGCAGATCGGCAATACGCTCCATCGCGTCACGCGGATGAGCGTCGGTATCCATGAAGCGCACGCCTGAGGCGACGTTGATATCGTCCTCCAGTACGATCTCCTTGTTTACCAGGAAGACCACGTTGTGGCCGAGATCGACGCGGTTCCCCAACACCAGCTTCGGTTCTTCGAAGAGCCGTCCGCTGAAGACGTCGACCTTGCCGAAGAAGTTGACGTTGTCGCCGATGTAGATTTTGGCGTGTCCCACAACGAAGGGGAGGTACCACATGCGAAACTTCTTGCCTACCGAGGCGCAGCGCGCGCGGAACATCGGCTCCCAAAGAAAGTAACTGCACAGCCAGCGGATTCCCATGAAGCCGTTCTGCTGGGCGCTGTAGCCGAAGCGGAATAGCGGATACAGAAAGCGCGGCAGCGGCAGGTTGCTCGACACGGCTGAGCGCAGACCCTTCTTCACTCCGCTGTAGAACGGGGTGTCGCCACGCCGGATTTTGAGCAGCAAGGAGGACATGGTTCGTTGGATGTCGCTCTGCAAACCTACTTCGAAGCCGAGTGCAGAACAGCAGGTCCTTCGACTGCGCGTCCGCCCGCCGTAAAATCAGCGGCGGAATGCAAAAGACGCGGACGCTCCGCTCAGGATGACGACCTTCTATTTTTCTTCCAGCAACTCCACCAGAAACTTCTCCGAGGTTATCACCCACGCGATGCGGCGTCCGCCAAAAGCCACCGCCGGCTTGGGACGGCTGGCAATTGCCGCGCCTCGCGAGCGAAATGCCGCCAGCTCCGTCTCTAGATCAGCCACTTCATAGCAGAGATGATGCATGCCTCCGCCCGTGCTGCAGAAAGCGCTGCACCGGAGAGCCCTCACCCGCTGGCTGTACCAGTTCGATCTGCGCGTCGCCCGGCCGCGTGGTCATGAAAGCGACTTTGGCTTTCTGTAACGGATCTTCAAAGATGTGCCCGTCCCACTCAGCTGCCATCGACCGCGCGAACGCGGGCATCGCTGTGGCGATGTCGGCCACCACAAATCCCATGTGGTGCAGGCGCAGCGCTGCGGCCATTAAGCCACCTGCTGGCGTTTGAGCAAGTACGCGTGAATCTTCTCGAACGAGTCGAGATCGGCCAGGTCGTCCAGGTCCATGTCCAGGCCAAACTCGTCTTCAATGACGTTCATCATCGTGATCGCGGCGACCGAATCCCAGTTGGCGACCGTTGCCGTCGACGCCGCCGGAATCTCGTCCACAGGCATGTCGGGAAATACCACTTGGAAACAGTTGATCAGCTTCTGTCTGATCTCATCCATGCGCCTCTGCTCTCCTCATCTCGCGCACCTCATGATATAGCGCGGGACACTTCTCTTCGAACTGCGAACGCGTCAAGCGAAACTCCGACTGCGGCTCCTCGCCGATCAGGTTGGTAAAGAAATCGCGCGTCGGGCCATTTTTCGCCGTAGGCGTGAAGCTGAAACGCATCTCCGTCGCGCCGGTGCCGTCGAACAGCGTCCTCAGCGCCTGGTGCTCAATGCGGCGCGCGAAGGCCCGGCAACTCATCACCCACGCCTCGACGTTGAGACAACTGCCATCGACGCGGCCGGCCAGCACCGCAATCGTACCCAGCGGCCCATACTTGTCTTCGTAGCTGACCGCGGCCAGCACTGCGCCCGGCGCAGCCAGCAGCTTGTGCCAGTCGGCCTCCGTGTAGCGGCGGCCATTCAGGTTGAACTGGTTGGTCTTGTTGACCAGCTCGAAGACGCGCGGCTCGCTACCCGCTCCGAAATCGAATGTCAGCACAGCGTTGATGCCTTGCAGGAAGCTTTCGGGCGCGGCGCCGCTCGAGGTCTGCTCGCGAAACGCGGCGCTCTGGCGGATGCTCTCCAGCCGCAACGCATCGTCTTTCGAGACGCGCTCCTTGCCGCAGCGGTCGCGCAGGTGGCGCAGCATCGCCAACCCTGCCGCATAATCGTTTTTAGGAAACAGAACGCACTCGATGCCGGGATGCGCGGCTGCCACCTCGGCAAGCTCCATCGGACTGTCGTCGACAAAGATCACGCTGTCGGCGGCGATGTTCCAGGTGTCGAGAATGCGGGTCACGCTGCCGGACTTCGCGTTCCAATGCACTTCGATAGGGAACACCTGGTCGGAGCGCAGGAGCAGGTCCGGCCGCTCGAAGGCCTGATGCACTACGGCGGGATCATTCTTGCTGGCGACGCCGATCAAGGTCCCGGAGTCGGCGAGCGAACCCAGCAGCTTCTGATACAGGCCGTGCAGCTGCGAATGACTGGCGAGGTCCCACGTGACCGCGTCCGGTCCCACCTCACCGACAATGCCGTTCCACAGTGTGTCGTCCAAGTCAGAGATGATGCCCTTCTTCGGCGGCGGCGGCAGCAGCGCCTGCGCCAGCTGCGCAGCTAATCGATCGGCATGCTGCACGGTGTACGGCAAGCCGGTGTAAAGGTCGCTCTTCAAGTCGAAGCGGGTCTCCGCCGGAGAATCTTGCGCCAGCCGTTGCGGATTGACGATCGCTATCCGGCCTTCCTGCGCAATGTCGGCGGCCAGCCGCATCAGATCCGATTCAAGGTGCAACTGATGCGCCGAGGCCTGCCATCCCGGGGTATGAAACAGCGGCGGCAGCGGCAGCGTCGGCAAAGAGAGCGCGACACGCGGCCCCGAGGGAATTCGCACCAGCACCGCAGCCAGTCGATCCACTGCTGCGTGCGCGCTGCTGACGATGTCATTCGCCGCAGCGCCGCTCCAGCTGCCCGCACTACGGTAATCCAACCGGGCATCGAGATCGGGCCACTCCAGCGCGATCACCAGCCCATCGGGAACGTCGGTAACGGAAATCGATTCCAATGTGCCGATCAAGTTCCCATAAAGACCCGAGGTGAGGGTCACCTTGCGATCCGAAAGCGCCTGTTGCAGATGTGCAGTCAGGAAGGTCTGAAGATGCAGCGGCGTGAAGCCGCAGGCCAAGGTGACCGCGAACGGCCGAGCGTCACGGGGAACACTCTGCGTGATCTTGAGCGCTTCGGTAATGTTCACAGTCGGGTGCCCTTGGGTCGGTGAAGCCTCACTATATGCAATCGGGAGAGAGGGATGCAAGGTGGCGAGGATCGATCCACTCCGATACCACCCTAAGCCAAAAGAAGGCTTCGGATGTGGCACCCGGGATCCTTGCCACTCCAGTCGTTGATCCCATCGGGTCGCCGCAAATTGGGCCAGAGGAACGGGCGCACCCGCGGTTATACTGGTAGTTCCGGCTCGATTTGGCAAACATCGCAGCTAGAATAGAAGGTTATGACAACACTCAAACGGATCACCATCGTGGGCGGGTGCGGGCACGTTGGTCTGCCCCTCGGAATCGTACTAGCGAGCAAAGCCGGCCTCCAGGTCGACCTGCTCGACATCGACCCCGCCAAGATTGAGATGGTGAACGCTGGCACCATGCCGTTCATGGAGCGCGGCGCGGACGACTTGCTGCGCCGGGTCATAGGAAAGTCGCTGAAGGCGACACTCGACCCCTCGGTCATCAACGGCGCCGACGCCGTCATCACCGTCGTTGGCACGCCGGTCGATCGCCACCTCAATCCGACGGTCGGCGATGTCTATCGCAGCATCGACGCGCTGCTCGACCGCATGAAAGACGGCACGCTGCTGGTGCTGCGCAGCACCGTCTATCCGGGCGTCACCAAGCTGGTTTATGAGCGCCTGCGCCGGTTGAATCGCAAGGTGCTGCTGGCGTTCTGTCCCGAGCGCATCGCCGAGGGCAATGCCATCGAAGAACTCGTCAAGCTGCCGCAGATTGTCTCGGCCTTCGAGCCCGATGCGATGGCCGCCGCCAGCCAGCTGTTTGGCATGATTGCTCCCAGCCTCATCGAGCTGACGCCGCCGGAAGCCGAGTTGGCCAAGCTCTTCACCAACTCCTGGCGCTATGCGAATTTTGCGATTTCGAACCAGTTCTACATGCTGGCGGAAAATTGCGGACTCGACTTCTACCGGATTCACGATGCGGTCACCCGCGACTATCCGCGCATGCGCAGCTTCGCCAAGGCCGGCTTCGCCGCCGGGCCCTGCCTGCTGAAAGACACGCTGCAACTGGCGGCGTTCTCGCAGAACAATTTCTTTCTCGGGCATGCGGCCATGCTGATCAACGAAGGCCTGCCGATGTTCCTGGTGCAGCAGTTGCGGCCACACGATCTGAAAAATAAACGCGTGGCGATTCTTGGGATGGGCTTCAAGGCCGAGTCCGACGACAAGCGCGACAGCCTCTCTTACAAGCTGAAAAAACTGCTGGAGGTGGAAGCGCAGGAAGTGCTCTGTACCGACCCGTATGTGCCGGACGCCGACCTGGTACCGCTGGAGACGGCGCTCCGCGGCGCGGACATTATCATCGTTGGCGCGCCCCACGCGGTGTATCGCGACATCGAAATTCCGGCGGGCAAGGTTGTGCTGGATCCGTGGAACTTTTTGCCGGCACGGCAGATGGCTTCGGTTACGGCGTAAAGGGGTCGTTAGAAAGAAGGCGGCTCGTCGGCATGAAGGCCGCCTCGCCGGGACGATTCAAAAAGGACTCATGACGGCACGGCTGAAGCGGTGCCCTTTCAAAGCCGATTGCCGGTCTGGATTAACGGCTGTTTGGGGCGGCGGCATTGAGTCTTCGAAACCTACATTCTTAAGAAGGAACGACAACCGCACTCATGAAAATTCTCGTTACCGGCTCGGCCGGCTTCATCAACGGATACCTCATTCAAGAGCTGCTGGACGCCGGACACACCGTCGTCGGCCTCGACAATTTCAGCAAGTACGGCCGCGTCGAGAAGAGCTACGACAAGCACCCGAACTACAAGTTCGTCGAAGGCAACGCCAAGGACCGCGCGCTGCTCGACGAACTGCTCGAAGGCTGCGATCATTTCGTGGCATCGGCGGCCATGATCGGCGGCATCAGCTACTTCCACGAGTTCGCCTACGATCTACTCGCCGAAAACGAGCGCATCACCGCGACCGCGTTCGACGCCGCGATTCGCGCCCACAAGCACGGCCAGTTGCAGAAGATCACGGTGGTCTCATCGTCCATGGTCTTCGAGAACACCACGGAATTTCCCACGCCGGAAGGCGCGCAGCGCCGCTGTCCGCCGCCTAGCTCGACCTACGGCTTCCAGAAGCTGGCGACCGAATACTTCACCCAAGGCGCGTGGGAGCAGTATCAGCTGCCTTACACGATTGCGCGTCCCTTCAACTGCGTTGGTATTGGCGAGAAGCGCGCGCTGGCCGACCGCGACATCATGAGCGGCAACGTGAAGCTGGCGATGTCCCACGTTGTGCCAGATCTGGTGCAGAAGGTTTTGAAGGGCCAGGATCCGCTGCACATCCTCGGCTCCGGCAAGCAAATTCGCCATTACACTTACGGCGGTGACCTGGCCAAGGGCATTCGCGTTTGCATCGAGCACCCGGCTGCGAAGAACAACGATTTCAACCTCTCGACCCCGGTGCGCACCACGGTGCTGGAACTGGCCGAGGCAATCTGGAACAAGATTCACGCGGGCAAGAAGCCGTTTCAGTATGTCTCCGATCCGCCGTTCGAATACGACGTGCAGGAGCGTTCGCCCGTGGTCACAAAAGCGAAAGAGATGCTCGGCTTCGAAGCACTGACGCCGCTGGACACGATCCTTGACGAAATCGTTCCCTGGATCGGAGAACAAATCGCAGTCGGCCAGATGTAAATGGTGAAGGGGCGCACCTTCGGCATGGGGCCATCCTCCTCGCCCTTTTTTGGCGAGAGGATGGGTGGAACGGGAGCGATGCTGCCTTCATCGGCACGGCTTTAAGCCGTGCCCTGATACAAAGCTGAAGCTACTGAAGATGGCTGGAAGACCGCACATTCCTCTTCCGAGTCCCGCGTTAACGCCAAAACCGATGCCTTCCAATCCGCCGCTCACCGTCGTAATCCCCGTCTACAACGAGGGTGCCAACTTCAAGGCGCTCTGGGGCGAGATCACCTCGAGCATCAAGACCCCATTCAGCGCAATCGTGGTCTACGATTTCGACGCCGACAACACGGTGCCGGTCGCGCAGGAGATCATCGCATCGGGCGAGACCCGCATCGCGCTGGTCCGCAATAAATACGGACGCGGCGTGACCAACGCCATCAAGACGGGCCTCGAAGCTGTCGAGTCCGGCCCAGTGCTGGTCACCATGGCCGATCTCTCGGACGAGATGACGACCGTCGACAAGATGTACGAGCTCTACCTGCAGGGTTATGACCTGGTCTGCGGCAGCCGCTACATGCCGGGCGGAGAGCTCATCGGCGGGCCCTTCTTCAAGCAACTGCTTTCACGAACCAGCGGCCTCACGCTGCATTACTTCCGCGGAATTCCCACCCACGACGCCACCAACAGCTTCAAGCTGTACGACGCGCAGATGGTGCACGATCTGAAGGTTGAAAGCGTGGCCGGCTTCGAGTTGGGGTTGGAACTGACGGCGAAGGCTTTCCTCAACGGCTATCGCATCGCCGAGATCCCCAGCATCTGGCGCGACCGCACCGCCGGCACCTCACGCTTTCGCGTGATGCACTGGATGCCGCATTACTTGAAGTGGTACTTCCACGCCTTCCGGCCAAAACGGAAACCGGAGCGGAAGCTGGAACAGCGGTGAACCAAAATTTATTGGGTGTTCCATCCTCGTCCGCCGCTGTTGCGGACAGGGTGGGCCACGCGAACGCTTCACCGCACAAGAGAATCAATAATCTGCGCCAGCCTCTTCGTCTGCTCTTCTACATTGAAGCTCGTCCGAAACCACGCACTGGCTTCGCTCGCCGCACCCGGCATCCGTAGAAACTGCAGCAACTTCTCATCGGCTGACGCCGGCCCATCGTCGCCGTACATACACACGTGCGGTATTCCCGACTTCACCAAAATCTCTTCAATGGCCGACGCCTGCGGCACCAGCGCCAGGATCGGACGCCCAATGCAGATGTACTCAAACAATTTGCCGGGAACCTGCACATCGCTTTGCGGCTGCACCAGCAGCAGCGCATCGGCTTCTTCCAAAAGGCGCTGAGCATCAATACGCGAGACCTGCGCCTGCATCTCCAGCCATCCTTCCCGTTGCGCGCTGTCGTAAAGCGCTTGATCCAGTCCGGTTTTCACATCGACGTGACCGACCAGCAGGATCTTCGCCGCCATCGCTTCACGCGTTCCACTCACCCGCAGGCGAGCCAGCGACGCGACGATCGCGTTCGGCGTGCGTCCGTGATACAAGCCGCCCGCGTGGACAATAAGCTTCTGCGCGCGCGGCGGAATTTCTTTCGCCTGCGGCGCATCCTCCGGATCGAACCCGTTGGAGATCACATGCAGCTTGCCCGCGGCGCGTGGATATCGCTTGCGCCACATCTCCGCCGCGCCCTCCACGTTCGCAATCACAGCACTGGCCTGGCGGAAGACGCGCGCCTCGAGCTGGTTATTCCAGAAGCGCTGCCTGGCCGAGACGAACGCATCGCCTAAGCCGGAGCTGAGCGGATCGCGAAAGTCGGCAATCCACGGCAACCGATCCCGTAAATAGGCCATCAGTCCAGCGGGAATCACTCCCAGCGGGGGATATGTGGAGAAGACGACAAACTTCTCGTCCGGAAACTTGCGCACCAACTCATGACACTGCGCCGCTGCCGCAATCGACCATCGAATTCCGATATGGCCGGGAAAGGCGACCTTGCGAACCAGTAGTTCCTGGTAAGCCTTGAACGATTTGCGCTGCTCGCCCGTGCCCTCCCAGATCGCTCGCAAGTCATCGGCTAGAAACGTCACGTCGGGATTACCTTCCGTTTGCGCCGACGCGGTGATCACGTGGCAGGGGTACCCCATCCGCGCGAGGTATTTGTAGAAGCGATACGGACGAACCGCACCCATCTCCGGCCCGGGCGGAAAGTGATAGGCAATCAGGATGACGTGCGGCTTCGGCATTGCAGCGTGGAAAGGGAAAGAGTAGCAGAAGGGCACGCCGCCAACTTATTCCTGGGTGTCATCCTGAGCGGAGCGAGGAGGCGAAGCCGAACGAACGCAGTCGAAGGACCGCTATGCCCGGCTTGAATAAGGGTCCTTCGACTCCGGCGCCAAAAGAGGGCGCCTGCGCTCAGGATGACAAACCCGTTTTCTTCGCATCGCGCTCCGTCATTTACAATGTCCCGAACGATCATTTCCCACCCGACGCGACGACTCTGGTCAGGGATGGGGCACCCTCGGTGACCGAATCCATGCTTCCCATCAAACTGGCTGTTGTTGCCGGCGCCCGTCCCAACTTTATGAAGATTGCGCCCCTGATGAAAGCGCTGGCGGGCGATCCCGACTTCGACACCGTGCTCATTCACACCGGCCAGCACTACGACGACAACATGTCTGGCTCATTCTTCCGCGACCTCGGCATTCCCGAACCGCGGCATCATCTCGACGTCGGCTCCGGCTCGCACGCGCAACAGACCGCTGAGATCATGAAGCGCATCGAGCCTGTGCTTATCGAAGAGAAGCCGGTCGCTGTCATCGTCGTCGGCGACGTGAACTCAACCGCCGCCGCCGCCCTGGTCGCGAAGAAACTTCTGATTGACGTCGTGCACGTGGAGGCCGGCCTGCGCAGCTTCGATCGCACCATGCCGGAAGAGATCAACCGTGTGGTCACCGACTCCATCGCCGACCTGTTCCTCGTTACCGAGGAGAGCGGTCGCGTAAATCTGCTGCGCGAGGGCGTCGCCCCGGAGCGCGTTCACCTTGTCGGCAACCTGATGATCGATTCGTTGCGGCAAAACGTCGAGCGCGCCAAGCGATCCGATATCGCTGATCGCCTGGGCATTGGCGGGCAGAACTACGGCGTGGTCACGCTGCATCGTCCGGCCAACGTCGACGACCCTGACGCGCTCGAAGAGATCATGGGCGCGCTGCGCGTCATTGCCGAGAACACGCCGCTGTTCTGGCCGGTGCATCCGCGGACTCGAGCCCGGCTGGAGAGCAGCGCCCAGCCTCTGCCTCGCGAGATGCGCCTGCTGGAGCCGCTGGGATATCTCGATTTCTTGAGCCTCGAGGCCGGTGCGTCGGTCGTGCTGACGGATTCTGGGGGCATCCAGGAAGAGACGACGGTGCTGGGCGTGAGCTGTCTGACATTGCGGGACAATACCGAGCGGCCAGTCACCATCGAGCTTGGCACCAATCGCTTGGCCGGCACGAAGAAAGCTTCTATTCTGGCGGCTTGGAATGAGCTGCAATGGTCGCCGCGGCAGGCGCAGATTCCCCCACTGTGGGACGGGCAGGCGGGCACGCGCTGTCGCGAAGTCCTGCGCGCCTATTACAAGGCGGCCGCGAGTAACGCCTCGTCCGAAGCCCACAAGGCAGGTTCAGCGTAAGCTGGGGCGCGACTCTGGATGCGGCGACGATCCAGCCTCGCTCACCAGGCGAAAGAGAATAGCCCAGTGCTTCAGCGCTGGGTAAGCGTCTTATTTAGGGCACGGTGAGGCGGACTTAAGTCCAACGAGCCGTCCACAGAGCATAGAGAGAACTGTGATCGACGTAGCGGCATTCAAACGATTGGTCCGACGCTGTCAGGGTGGAGCCTACTTGCGCCCCACGAACTTCCGGCTCGCCATGGGTCAGGTGGTCGACGTCGAGCGTAATCTTCGGGCGCACACCGATCGCGATCACCTTCTCGCGGCTGCCGGCTGGCTCAAGCGCGCACAAGACGCGACGGCCGATGGCGGCTTCGTAGGACGCTACAATCTCCGCACCGGATGGTCGTCGTCCTATCCCGAGACAACCGGCTACATCATCCCCACGCTGCTTCGTTTGGCCGACACACTCGGCGACGACGACTATTTGAAGCGCGCCGAACGCGCCATCGACTTCCTGCTCTCGGTGCAGCTTTCCAGCGGTGCATTTCCCGGCGCTGAAATTGCCGAGAACCGCACCAATCCATCGCCGTTTAACACGGGGCAGATCATGCACGGATTGCAGGCGTGGGCGCAGCGGACGGGCGACGAGCGCTGCCGCACAGCCCTGTTCCGCGCGGGACGCTGGCTGTGCGAGATTCAAGACCCGTCGGGCGCGTGGCTGAAGTTTTTCTACCAGGAGCTGGCGACCGACTACAGCGCGCACCTCACTTGCTGGCTCGCCGAGGCGGGCGAATTTCTTGGCGACGAGCCGATGCTGCAAGCTTCGTCGAAACATCTTGCCTGGGTACTCGAACACTACGATGCCGAACGATCCTGGTTCAGCCTGTGCGGCTTCAGTGCCCAGGATCACGCCGCGAATCGCTCGGTGACGCACACTATCGCTTATACGATCTGGGGCGTTCTGCGCACCGCGGAGGTGGTGAGGTCGGGGGAAGGAAAAACCGCCGCCGAAAGCGCTGCTTATGCTGCTCTGCGACGATTGGAGTTATCGAAGCGGCTTCCGGGAATCCTCGATCATCGCTGGAAGCCGCAGGCGAAGTTCGCTTGCCTGACAGGCAACGTGCAGATGGCGCTGATCTGGCTGCACATGTATGCCGAGCACGGCGATCCCCGGCTGCTGAATGCCGCGCTGAAGTCGATCGACATCGTGAAGACTGCGCAGGCAATGGATGCCACCGATCCGGGTGTGCGCGGCGGCATCGCCGGCTCGCAACCGGTGTGGGGCGACTACATCTCGCACGCCTTTCCTAACTGGGCGGCAAAGTATTTCATCGACGCTCTGCTGGCGAAAGACAAAGCGCTGGCAGCAGACGTTCCTTTTCGTACCAAGCCTGTTCCAGCCGGGCCAGTGCCAACCACCTTGCCTGCGGCCACCGGCGCACAAGCAAAGCGTCCGCGCATTGCGCTGCTGACCAGCCAGGTCGCGACGAAGGTTATGGAGTTCGATCGAGCCTGGTCGAGTTGGGGATTTCGTCCTGACCTGGTGCTGATCGAGCGCTGGCCGGTTCCACCGCTGTCGGCGCGGGTCGAGGCGCGCATTCGCGAAGGCCGGCTGACGAAGAAGCCGGGATTTATGCAGAGTCCGAATGGCGCCACGAACGGCGCGTCAGCGGCCGGCACACTGCCACCGGCGGGATCAGTGAACGATTTCTGCCGGCAGCATGGGTTCGAGGCGATCGAAGTCAAGTCTCTCAACTCGCCAGCTGCTGTGAAGCTGCTGCACGATAAGCAGATCGATCTCTGCATTTATGCCGGAGCCGGCATCATGCGGAAGGACATCATCACCGCCGCTCCGCTGGGCCTGCTCAACGCGCACATGGGAATACTGCCCGGCTATCGCGGTATGAACGTGACCGAGTGGGCAGCCTGGAACGGCGATCCCGTAGGCTGTTCGGTTCACCTCATCGATACCGGCATCGATACCGGCGACATTCTGCTGGTGCGCGCGGTCGATACTTCACGCGCCGCCGACATTACCGAGTTGCGCAAGCTGGTGGATGCAGCTCAGATCGAATTGCTCGGCGAAGTTATACAGTACATCCTGCGCGAAGGCCGGCTGCCGCCGCGCCGCTCGCAAACTGCGGCCGAAGGAGTGCAGTACTTCCGCATGCATCCGGCGCTGGCGGAGAAGCTGAATGCGAGGCTCGGGGCAGGCCACAGACAAAGCGCTGCGCTACTCGATCCCGGGAGACAACGGGACTAGAGAAGACTGGCCCATTCGCTCCAGTGAACGAAATTCGTTATCGTGGTACAGGCTGAGTACGGCAAACCTGAATTAGGCTTGGAGAGGTAATGCAAACAGCGGAAAAGAGTATCGGAACCTTGGAAGCACTAAAGCAGAAGATTAAAGCCAGGACGGCCCGCGTGGGTATTGTCGGCCTGGGCTATGTCGGGCTGCCGCTGGCGGTGGAGTTCGCCAATGCAGGTTTTTCCGTGACCGGTATCGATGTGCTTCAGCCGAAGGTCGACGGCCTCAACCGCGGCGAATCGCACGTGCAAGACGTCCCCTCGGCTGACATCGCGAAATTTGTCGGCGAGAAGAAATTCCGTGCGACTACGGACTTCTCGGTTGTGCGCGAACTCGACACCATCAACATCTGCGTTCCCACGCCGCTGCGCAAGACCAAAGACCCGGACATGAGCTTCATCGTCTCCGCGGTCGAAGAGATCGCCAAGCACTTTCATCCCGGGCTGCTGATCATTCTCGAGTCGACAACTTATCCTGGCACCACCGACGAATTGCTGCTTCCAACCTTCGAAAAGCTCGGCTACAAGGTCGGCGAAGATTTCTTCCTGTGCTTCTCTCCCGAGCGGGTTGATCCCGGCAATCCGACCTACCAGACGCACAACACGCCGAAGGTGGTCGGCGGCGTTACGCCCGCCTGCACGCAAATGGGCGACCTGTTCTTCTCGCAGGCGCTGGAGAAAGTTGTGCCCGTCGCCAGCACCCGCGTCGCCGAAATGGTCAAGCTGCTGGAGAATACCTTCCGCATGATCAACATCGGGCTGGTGAACGAAATGGCGCTGATGTGCGATGGCATGGGGATTAACGTCTGGGAGGTAATCGACGCAGCCGCCACCAAACCTTTCGGCTTCATGCCGTTCTATCCCGGCCCCGGCCTCGGCGGACACTGCATCCCCATCGATCCGTTTTATCTTTCCTGGAAGACCAAGCAATCGGGCATCGAGGCGCGTTTTATCGAACTTGCCGGATACATCAACGGCAACATGCCGCACTTCGTGGTCGACAAGGTGCAGAGCGCGCTGAACAATCACAGCAAGCCGGTGAAGGGCTCACACGTCCACGTCGCGGGTGTAGCCTACAAGCGCAACATCGACGACATGCGCGAGTCGCCCGCGCTCGACGTTATCTTGCTGCTACAGAAGCGTGGGGCCAGGATTACCTACAGCGATCCGTTTGTGCCGCAGTTGCGGCTGGACGGCCTGTCGCTGAAGTCGGAGCCGTTGACGGCGACAGCGGCGAAGGCCGACTGCGTGGTGATCGTCACCGACCATACCGACTTCGATTACCAGTCGCTGCTGGACTCTTCCCAGCTGATCGTGGACACACGCAACGCAATGAAGAAGTTCGACTCGGAAAAGATCGTGCGGCTGTAAGAGTGCTTTTCGAAAGGCGCGGCTTTCAGCCGTGCCGATCCATCGCCCTCCAACTATCTGTGTCATCCCGACCGAAGGCAAGTCCGCGCAGTGAGGCGAACGCAGTCGACGGACCCTATCGGGGGAAATTGCTTCCTGACATAGCGCTCCTTCGACTCCGCGCCCGCGAACAAGACGCGACACGCCGCACAGGATGACAACGTAGAAATTGCTCACCCCGTCCAGAATTCCGGGCAGGGTGAGCGTTGCTGTTACTTCGCTTTCGGAACCACCCCCATGAATCCCGTCCCGATCGCTATGCGCACCGTGATCGAGAGGTTCGCTGTGGAGCTTTGATTGTTCATGTCCGTAACCTGGACGCTGAACGAGTACGCCTTGATCGGCTGTGTTCCGCCAGCCTTTGGCGCTCCGGAGATGCTCCCCGTCGCGCTCAACAGCAGTCCCGGAGGCAGCGCGCCGGACGCAATCGTCCAGCGGTAAGGAAGCTGTCCGCCTGACGCCTGCAGTTGGGTCACCGGATACGCCCTGCCCACGATTCCATCCGGCAAGCTCGTGGTCGTGACCACGGGAGCTGCCGGCTGGGTGATGGTTAATGAGAGCTTCGCCGTCGCCGCCGGAGTTCCTTGCGAGTCCGTCAGCGTCAGGTTCAACGCGTACGCTCCCGCCTGAGTCGGCGTGCCTTTGATCTCACCGGCTACGGTCAATTGCAAGCCCGATGGCATCATCGAACTGGCCCAGCGGTAGGGTGGTGCACCGCCGCTGCCCTGAAGCAACACGTCGTAGGCGACACCTTTCTTCCCGTTGGGAAGCGATGTGGTCAGGATCTGCAACGGGGGCGCCGGAGCGTTGATTCCTACGCTGCTGGTGCCGCTCAGGCATTGCGGCTGCGGCGTGCTGCTGTCACAGACCTCGACGGTAAAGCCGTAGAGCCCCGCCTGGGTTGGTGTTCCGGTAAGCAGACCTTGCGCCGTCAACTGCA
Source organism: uncultured Acidobacteriaceae bacterium (assembly GCA_963834135.1). Classification (GTDB taxonomy): domain Bacteria; phylum Acidobacteriota; class Terriglobia; order Terriglobales; family Acidobacteriaceae; genus Bog-257. The sequence goes on from CAWIAN010000006.1 coordinate 147,399, forward strand.
TACCCGTCGGCAGCGATCCTTGCGTCAATGCAAACGTGTACGGCAACACTCCGCCCGTCGCCGTGAACTGATACGAATACGCGTGGCCAAGCGTAGCGCCCGTCAGCTGTGTGGGAGGATTGAACACGAGGGGCGAGCTTCCTCCCGGCACAATTTGCACCGCCGACACACTCATGCCATACGGGCTGGTGGTGGTGTCCTGGCGATCGCGCGCCACGAAGCTCAACACCCCGTTGGTTACCGTCGCCGCATAGCTCTGGGTGTAGCCCTTGTATTGACCCTGCGCCAGCAGAAAGGCATCCTGCCAGCTGGCCATAACCTTGCCGTTGACTTCGGCGTCATAGACGTTTTGTCCGGCCGCGCTCACGCCCAGTCCAGACTCGCCCTTCAGGTTGATGGTGTATGGGCCATTCGGCAAAGCTACATGCAACGCCAGATCGTTATGCTGGGAGACGCTGGCGCCATAGAGTTTCGCATCGACGTAACTGCCCCAATACTGGGGATAAAAATTCCACGAGCCGTAAAGCGGTCCGTAAATCAATCCCGCGCCCGGCTGATATGAGTCCGTCACCGCGCGCTGTGTCGTCTGACCGAACCACACCTGATTATGACTGTCGGTGACGGTCTGCTTCAGGCAGCCGAAGCACAGCCGCAACGAACCATCGGGTGACCACGGCATGAACTCCACCGTGGCGTAGCTCTTCGCCTGCGGCGCTGCCGTGGAGGTGCAGACCATCGTCGTGATTGCCGGAGCGCTTAGCGCGCCCTTCGCCGGAGCGGTGATGAGTCCTTCGTCGTTAACCGAAGCTCCCGCCACCACCGGCGATAACGTGCAGCTATGGCTGGTATCCGGATTGCCATTCACCCACACCGTCGCCTGATAACTTCCACCCGCCGGAATCAGCGGCATACGTTCGGGATCGATGCCCACGACCGTTCCCTGCAGATTCACATCTGCACATGCCGTGCCGTTGACGCATATCGTCACCCGGTTCTGATTGCCGGTTCCTTCCTGATTGCCCGCTGCCAGATAGCCATTCGGAGTCCAGAAGGGCTGGGTGTTCGCCGGGTCCACCACTTCGAAGGATGACTCGATGGGATACCAGTTGTGCAGCGCCGTCGCCGCGTCCACCAGTTGGTCGGGATAGAAGCCGTTGCTGAGAATGCCGGTGTCCCAATCGTCGGAAGGCGCAGTGCCGTCGAGCAGCACCATGCCATAAACCTTCAGTGTGTTCAGGATGGCCTTCTCGTACGGACACGCGGTATCGAGTCCGCCGGAACAATAGCTGTCCACGTTGAAGCTGCGTTTCAGACGGAAGCGCGTGCCATACGGCGCCCAGTCGAACATCGTGTACTGGCCACCGTTCCATGTTCCCGCGCCCAGGCTGCGGCCGTCGACAGGGATGGTGAAGTGATAGCTGTCGCTGACCGCCGTGGCGTAGAAAGTGTTGGTGTGGTCGACATTGTCGTTCAGGATCGCCCAGCTTCCGGTCAACCCGGTAAACACGATGTGAAAGGTGCAACCCGGCGCAACCGACAGCCACGGTGTAGGCGCCTCGCAAGCGTCCAGCCCACTGGTGCCGAGGTTGTAATTCGAGGTGCACTCAATCGGGTTGGTCGGCGTACAGCTGGCCAGCTGCATCCGGGGATGTCCACCTGCCGCATACAACGACGCCGGAGGAATCACGCGGGCCGAGATCATCTGGTTGCCCAGCGTGGTGCGTAGCGCGTGCTGGAACGCCGTGTTGCAGCCGCCGCAATTGGGATCGGCATAGTTCGTCTGCACGCTGTTCCACCACTGCTCGGGATCGCCGCTGGTGGCGACGATGCTCGACCCGCCGGCATCCGGGCCGCCATAGACCGAGTTATCCGCCGGTGACCAGATCGCCATCGATCCCACATTCGCTGCCGCCACATTGCTTGACGATCCCGCCATCGACGCGCCGGCGAAGTCGCCGCTGGAACAACTTCGCGAGTCATACGGAATAGTCGCCGTGACGTGCCAGGCAAATCCGTTGCTCGCCGCCGTCTGGGTGACGATGGTGATCAGAAAGCTCGAGTAGGCGTAACCGTTGAAGTTCATGCCGGCACAAGGGCCGGTCGCTCCGTTGACCTGCATGCGCAGCGGAGTTTGCAGCTTGCGAATGACGTTGGTATCGAACTGCACCTGGGTTGGATTACCGGTCGTGAACGCCAGGTTATGGCTGTCGGTCATTACCTGGTAGTACTCGTACTGCAACTGCGCGCTGCGGTCGGCCTGCAACAGATGCCGGTCGGGTCCGGTGCCATTCGCGCTGGCACCGTAAACGTCCTGGCTCCAGCCCGACTGCATTTCGACGAATGGAGGCTGCAACATCGGCAGCGCGGTGTCCTGACAACCGATGCACCAGGGCAGCACGGCATGCACCAGTTGCTTCGGCACAGTGTCGTCGATGCTGTTGTTGAACATGTTCTGGAAGAAGCGCGGCGGCGGTCCCAGTTTGAAGTTGTGGTAGCTGCTTTGCGCAGGCGCGTCCAGCAGGATGCGGCTCACCCACACCTGCGATAGTGGATGTACCGGCCAGTTGTAGACCGACACGTTATAAGCATTGCTGTTCGGCAGCTGTTGCAAACCGCGCGAGTAGTTCTGCGGATAGATAGTCGCCGGCGCACAATACTGTCCGCTCGAGTCGAGCGTGCCCACGCCGTTCAGGGTCCAGTTAACCGAGCCGCAGCCGTTGGCGCTGAATTGAACGCACTCGCCCGGCATGGCGGGCTGAGACTGAGAAGGGTAGATGCTGCATGTTTGCGACCACATCGGGATACACAAACACACGATGGTCAAAGCAAGAATTGTGGTCTTCACGATTTATCAGTCCTCGTACGGCAAGCAATGCGCGCATTCCCGCGCTTGTTGCGCGAGAAGCGAGCACGGTATGAATTTCCAAACCGCAAGTAGTCCTCAGGGCGAACGGCGGCGGGGCGCTGCGAAGGGAAATGACCTCCCTTCCTCGAGCGCCCTCTGCTTCCCCCTGTACTATCGGCATAAAAGCTGTATTAATTGGAGGGCGTTACTAGCATTTATAGGCTATTAGTAATTACATCTTTAGTGACATATGACACAGGTTCGCGTGACGTCACTCGATCTGGGCGCGATCGAGCGGGGCCAAAGTATTCTGGGTTTTATGGAAGTTACGATCCTGGGCCGCCCGAGGGACGCCGGGTTATGGCAGTCGTGGGCAAAGAAAAAAGCCAGATAGGCGATCCCTCGCTTATCTGACTCTGACTACACTATAGCACATTTGGAGGGGTATTTGGCACACTTTGGAGACTTTTTTATTTCCCGTAGAATGATGCGATTACGGGCTTATTGTTGCGTTTTTAAGTATTGACATGTAACAACTACATGCACGAGTAGCGTTACTATTGAAACCAGCTCAATCCCTAAAATATCACTTAATAATCAATAGCTTAACCAGCCATCCGGCAAAAACTCCGACGCTGGACGAGGACGTTCGGCCCGCAGGAATCCGGTTGAGCCGGGCCGGCACTCCCGTTCAGCGGCCTCATGGTGCATAATGCTACAGTTTTCCAAATGCGGTTATGGGCTGTCGGGCTGCTGGAAAGGTTGCCTCATACAAAGGAATTCTGCTGGAACTTTGTGTGCAACATATTGCACATCAAATGACTAAGGTCTTGCGCTTCTCGAATTCAAGCATCGTAACCCATTCATTGTAAAGCTAATTTACCCAAGGCTATTTCAGAGACTCGGCCAAACAATTGCACATACCCGAGCGTTCCGCGATTGAAACTTATAAGGGGCATTCATAACTGTGGCGCTTGCTGGCACCAAGACCTCGGGTACCGCGCTGTCTTCGGAAGAAGAAGTTTTACCTGGCGGGAAGCCTTCCTCAAAATCAGCGGCATTCGCGACCTTCTGGCAGACTTTAAAGCCATTTGGCTGGCAGGGGCTGCTTTTGACGGCGGTGCTGATTTTCCTGTACGCCCCCGTCCTCAAGCTTCTGGTCTGGCAATGGTACAACGATGCTGACTACTCCCACGGGTTTCTGGTTCCGGTTTTGTCGGCGTACCTGATATGGGCGCGACGCGATAAACTGCGTCAGATTTCCCGCCAGCCCTCCGCTTGGGGAATGGTCATCGTGCTGTTTTCGCTGGGACTGTTGTTTCTCGGCAGCCTCGGCGCAGAGCTCTCCCTCGCTCGCCTGTCAATGATCGGTTGCATCTGCGGGCTGGTGGTTTACTTCGCGGGCTCGAAGATGCTGCGCGCCATGGCCTTTCCCATCGCGTTCCTGCTCTTTGCTATTCCCATGCCCGTGCTGATCTACAACGAGATCGTCTTCCCGTTGCAGTTCATCGCTTCGAAGTTCGCCACCCGGACCCTCGAGATGCTGAACCTCTTCCCCATCATGCGCGAAGGCAATGTGCTGATCCTGCCCGGCATGCGGCTGGAGGTGGTAGAGGCGTGCAGCGGTATCCGTTCTCTGATGTCGTTGCTTGCCCTGGCCGCAGGGTACGGATATGTGGTTGAGCGCAGCGTTGCGGTGCGCTGGTTGATGGTGCTTGCCATGGTGCCGCTGGCGATTATCAGCAACGGAATGCGTATCATGATCACAGCCATCATGGCGCATTACATTGGGCCGCAGGCCGCTGAAGGTTTCATGCACGAGTTTTCCGGCTGGGTGATTTTCGTGGTGGCGACAATTCTGTTCCTGCTGCTGCACAGCCTGATCACCTACATCCGCAAGAAGCTGGGCTGGTATGACGGGACAGGCAATCCCGATCTGGCTCCCGTAAAGGTGGCGCAATGAAGGCGGGCGGACGTTATTGGATGATGATGGCGGTGTTGGTGGCAGCTACCGCAGGACTGGCTCATCTTTCGCATGGCGAAGCTACCCCGCCGGCCAGACCGCTGGCGGAGTTTCCCGATCACATCGGCCCGTGGGGGAAGGTCATCGACTGGCCGCTGGACAAGGAAACCATCGATCTGCTGAAGGTGACCGACTACATCAATCGCGGTTATTGGGAGCCCGGCATGAACAAAAATCTGCTGGGACTATACGTCGGATACTTCCGCAGTCAGCGGACGGGTGCCACCATTCACTCCCCCAAGAACTGTTTGCCGGGCGCGGGCTGGAATCCCGCCGAGTCGTCCATCTACCAGTTACCATTGGACGACGGACGAAAAGTTCCCATCAACCTCTACCTCATCCGCAAGGGTCTGGAATCGGAGGTGGTGCTGTACTGGTACCAGTCGCATGGCCGGGTTATCGCCAGCGAATACTGGGGTAAGTTTTATTTAGTGTATGATGCGTTGCGCTTGAACCGTACCGACGCCGCACTGGTTCGCGTCACCGTGCCCGTGATGAATGGCGATGAGGCTACGGCCCAGGAGCGCGCGCTTTCCTTCGCAAAACAAATTACAGGGGATCTGGACCAGATCATCCCACGGTGAACCCAGGAGAAGTCATGCGGAATCGCTACATAGTTTTTATTACCAGCACGCTGCTCGCCGTCGCTCTCGTCGGGTGCAGCAAGAATCCCGAAGTCGCCAAGAAGAAGTATCTCGAAAGCGGCATGAAGTACATGGACGACGGCAAGTATGATTCTGCTGTCATCCAGTTCCGGAAGGCCATTCAGATCGATCCGAAGTTTGCTGAAGCCCACTACCAGTTGGCTGAGGCCGACCTGAAGCTCACGCACAACCAGGACGCCTTCCGCGAAATGAGCCAGGTGGTCGAACTGGACCCCAACCACTTCAAGGCCCGCATCGCCCTGGGTGGGATGTATCTGGCCTCGGGTTCGCATTTCTACACCAACGCCGAAGAGCAGGCGCGCTACGTTGTCGATCACGATCCGGACAATTCGGACGCTTACGTCCTGCTGGGCAACGTCATGCTGGCGCAGAAGAAGTATGACGACGCGCTGGTTGCCTTCAGCAAGGCTATCGCCATCAAGCCCAACGATCCCAATGCTTACATGAATCGTGGTGCTGTTTACATTTTCATGAAGCAGGACGACGCTGCCGAAAAGGACTTCAAGAAAGCCGTCGAGATGGATCCGAAGTCGCTGGCAGCCTATGCCAATCTCGCCGGGTACTATTTGTACAAGCACGATGCCAAGCATGCCGAGGACGTCTACCGCGACGAGATGGCGAACAATCCCGATTCGCCGGTGCCTTATCTTCGCCTGGCCGGCTTACTGCTGCGTGAGGGCCGCAAGGATGAAGCCGATGCTATCGTGCAGCAGCTTCGCTCCAAGCAGCCGTCCTCTGCCGAGGTGGCTTCGTCGATTGGCGACTTCTATCTGGCCAGCCGTAACATCGACGGCGCGCTGAAGGAGTATCAGCGTGGTCTATCGTACGATCCCAAGAACCAGATGCTCCAGGTGCGCGTGCTGGAGACCTATATCAACTCCGGCCGCATCGATGACGCGCAGAAGATGGTCGATAGCCTTCTCAAGCAAGATCCGGGCGACACCGTCGCGCGTATGACGAACGGCCGCCTGATGGCGATCAAGGGCAATTTGCCTGACGCCACAACTGCGCTGCGCGGCGTGGTGAAGGATGCCCCGGAGAATGCGCAGGCGCATTACATCCTTGGACTCATCCTGCGGCAGTCCGGCGACATAGCTGGAGCCAAGAGTGAGTTGCAGGAATCCAACCGCATTCAGCCCAACAATCCTATGACTCTGCAGTCTCTAGGTGAGGTCTATCGCGATAGTCACGACTTCGATACCGCGATGGAATACGCCGAAAAGATGCAGAAGCAGAACGACGATAGTCCCAACGCTCACCTCCTGATCGCGACCATCTATCTGGGCAGCAAGCAGTTCGACAAGGCGATCGATGAGCTGAAGGAATTGCAGAAGATGGCGCCCAATGATCCCGGCGTGATGCTCAACCTGGCATATGCCTACCAGGGTCAGAAGAACTATCCCGAGGCCGAGAAGATGTTCCAGGCCGCAACCCACGTCAACCCGACCTTCGACACAGCTTGGGCTAGTTACATTGCCATGATGTTCACCGAGAACCAGCCGGCGAAGGCGTTGGCTCTGGCGCAGCAGTACGCCGCCGCCAATCCCAATCGAGTGCAGGCCATGTTCATCTACGCCGGTGCGCTGGCCACCAACAAAAAGTACGACCAGTCGCTGGCTGAGTATCAGAAAGCGGCGACCGCCGATCCTAAGAACGCGGCGGCTTACCTGCACATGGGACAGATCTACCAGGTCATGGGCAAGCCCGACGCCGCTCTGGACTCGTATCAGAAGGCGCTGGCTTTGCAGCCGTCCTCCACCACGCTTAACAACGCGGTCGGCGATGCTTACCTGGCGAAGGGCGACCTGAAGTCGGCCGGCAAATACTTCCAGGCGGCTCTCTCACAGAACGCCCACGATCCTATCGCGGCCAACAACCTGGCCTGGGTCTACGCCCAGCAGGGTGACAACCTCGACATGGCTCTGAGCCTCGCTACCCAGGCGAAGCAGATAGCGCCCGACATGAACTCCGTGAACGATACGCTGGCCTGGATTCAGTACAAGAAGGGCAACTACCAGGTCTCGGTTTCGTTCGCTGAAGACGCGGTGCGTCGCTCTCCTGATAACCCGGCCTTCCGTTATCACCTGGGCATGGCCCTCACTGGAGCCGGCGACAAGGATCGCGCGCGTACTGAACTGCAGAAGGCCCTCAGCTTGAACCTGAAGGGACCCGATGCAGCCGACGCGCAGAAGACTCTGGCTTCCCTCAAGTAGCCGGCGTCGCAAGCAACTCTTCTGGCATACCACCGGCGGCCTGACGAAAGTCAGGCCGTTTTATTTTTGTGGCCGTTGCCAGTAGTTGTTACCGGTGAGGCGTACAGAATCGCCCGACGTAATGCAGCACGCCAGGTCGCACGTTTGCGCCAGGGCCATGTAACGGCAGCTGGAATCAATGCTCGAAGAAAGCGACTACCGCTGCGGTCGGTAGTTTACCTGGTACTTTTCCTCGGCGTTGACGCACCAGAGCATTTGCTGGCGGCTGTTTGAGATTTTGTGACCGGTCGAGGACTGGGTGAAGCTCTTTGAGACCTGGTGTACACACAGATGCCCAGTAAGATCCGCCGGTCCCTCTAGATTCGGGCTAAATGCAGTCAAGGGCATCGTCGCGGTTCCCAGCAGGCGAAGTGAGTCGCCGGGCCGGAGCGTCAGCGATGTGTCCGGCTTTCCGGCAACCAAATACAGGGTCATCGTAGGGGTGATGAAGGTGCTCGTCTCCCCCGTACTGAGTTCGAGTGTGACGCGTGCCCTAACGTACTGCTGGTCAGCGCTGCCGTTCTCCACTACCTTCCAGTCCAACGCTCGAGGAAGCGCCACCGCTTTTTCGCCCATGTTAGTGATCAGCAGTTCGTAGTTCACCGCGCTGCCGGGTTTCGGAGTCGGGCCAGCCACCGTGAAGTGCGCGACCAGCGTTGTATCGGGATTGAGCCCCGCGCTCCAACCGGCGCCCACATCGTGCGGCGTCTGAGGTGCGCCGCGATCGTTGATTACGGTTTCCGTTTGTGCCGAAAGCTTCCCAGCCGAGAGCAGCAAACCAGCAAGCAGCAGACTGAGCAAGACGATTTTCATCGGATCAAACACGCGGCACGCAACGCCAAGAGATAAGACCGGCTCCTCAAGGCCAGAAGCTTAGCCCCAAAGTACTGCCACTTCAAGATCAATTGCCGAGAACGGGACTGCATGGAGTCGTCATGATGAACCGTGACGGTCAGTTTTGCCAATCTCCACGCATTATCATCGCGAGCGTCGGCGAGGGATCTGGTGTTCGGCGCGGCGGAATGTTCTGCCGGGACGCCGGCAAGCAGATCCCCTCCGCTTGAAGGTGTCATCGTGATCACAAAAGGTGTAGCGAAGGCAAAAGGAAACACACTCAACCCGGGAAGGCTGAGTGCCGACCGACAACTGACAACTGGCCACCGGCTACTGCTTCTTATCGTAGATCCAGCGATTGTTGTTGGCGCCTTTGCCGCCTACCGTGGTCTGCGCCTCGAAGGCTTGCAACGATCCGTCCGGCAGCAGCGTGTAGGTAACAACGTCGCTGACCTTGGTGCCGTCCGACGCCGTCATCTTCTGTTCGAGCACCAGGTTGCTCTGCTGCCAGTAGACGCGGCTGTCGGTGACATAACCGGGACCGTTCTCGACTACGGGTTTGGGATCGTCGACCGTGGCGTCGAGCTTCCAGTTAAAGTTCTGGTCGCCATAAGCCTGGGTGCGAACAAAGCTGATCTGGGGATCCTCTTGCTTGATCTCCAGCGTCATGGTCGTAGGCGGTGGAACCACCAGCTTGCTCTTGTGGGAATCAAAGACCCACGTTCCGGAATAATTGGGTTTAGCGGCAGCCGGCGCCGTTTGTCCGTACGCAAAAACGCTAGCTCCGAGCAGAAGTAGGGTAACGATGGCAAGTTTCATGGAGGGCGATATTGTAGCAAAGCGTCACATAAAGATTTCATAAATTCTATGGGACAGGGTGGTTGATTTCCAAGATGGGACGCACTGCGTCGTCGTCGCCACTCCGCGGTAATCGATCGAGAGACTAGCGAAAATCCATTTCACCACGGAGACACGGAGGTCACCGAGTTTTTCATACTTGTCATTGCCGCTCGCAGCGGTATCTCGGGAAGTGCCGACCTTCACGCCGGCGTCGACGCGGGTTGTTTCTGATTCCAAGTCGGCTTCCCAGGCTGCTGAAAAAACCGGGCTCTATCGGTCTTGAAGGGGCACGGCTTCTGCCGGGAATTTGTCCGGAAACCGCCGCTTGTTCGGGATCGGCCTACCTGTTAAACTAACTAACTAGTTAATTAAATGATCACCCAGCACAAATCTGCGGAAAGCCGCCGCGGCAGCCGCCGCCAGCCCCAGGCCAGCCGCAATGCCATCCTCCAGGCCGCCCTGGCCGAGTTCGCACAAGAAGGGCTGGCCGGCGCGCGCGTCGACGCCATCGCCGAAGCTGCCGGCGTCAACAAGGCGCTGCTCTATTACTACTTTCACGACAAGGACACGCTGTACGGCGCAACCCTGGAGAATTTCTTCGCCCCGCTGCACCAGCGCGTGATGAACGTCTGCGACCGTCCCGGCTCGGCGGGCGAGCGCTTTCTGAATTACGCGCGCGAGCACTTCGACGCCATCGCCGCTTCGCCGCATCACGGCCGCATCTTTATGGGCGAGCTGATGAGCGCCAGTCGCGGCGGCAAGACCCACCTGGACCAAATTCTTACCAAGTACATGTTGCCCATCGGAATGCGCGTCCTCGCCCTATTGCAGGAAGGCGTCGACAATGGCGAGTTCCGCTCGGTCGATCCGGTTCAGTTTGTGCCTACTGCGATCGGCTCCATCGTTCACTACTTCCTGACCGCGCCGCTACGGCAACGCTTCCACAAGCTCATGCCCATGCCGGAGCCGTCGATCGAAGACCGCCGCGCCGCCGTACTCGACTTCATCGCCGCTGCGCTCTTTGCCGATCGCGAAAAAGGTATCCAGCTGGCTGCGAAAATTTCGAATGCGCGTGACCTCACGCCGAAATCCGATTCACCAGCGCTGTCCCGTACGAAAGGGAAACGCAAATGAAACCGCATAAATTCTTTTTCTTTCTACTGATTCTTTTTGGAATCGCGGCGGGCTACTACTTCTATTCCACCGACCGCACCAGCGACACCGTGCTGATCGGCGTCGTCGACGCCAACCAGGTCATCGTCAGCTCGAAAATCATGGGCCGGGTGGAAAAGCTCTACGTCGACGAAGGCTCGAAGGTGAAGGCGGGCGACCTGATCGCCGAAATCGATTCCGCCGAACTCGAAGCCCAGAAGAACGCCGCTCAAGCCACCATCGATGCATACGGCTCACAAGTATCGTCGATGCGGGCGACCGAGGCGCAAACCCTGGGCGAGACCAACAGCGGCGTTGTGAATGCCGACGCGCGACTGGCGGCCGCCAAAGCCTCGCTGGCACAAGCCAACGCAGATCTCACCCGAGTCCAGAGTGATTCGCAACGCATGATTGCTCTTGCCAAAGCTGGAGTCGAGTCTGACCAGGATCGCGTGCGCGCCGAGGAGCAGCTCAGCGCACAAAAAGCCGTGGTGCTGAGCGCGCAGAAAAATGTCGACGCTGCGCAGGCAGATCTGAACACAGCCGATGCACGGCTACATCAGCAGCGCGCCGCGGCCAGCAATGTCGCGATGAATGAAGCTCAGGTGGCCAACGCCAAGGCGCAACTCGCCGAAGCCGACACTCGACTGGGCTACACGAAAATCTATGCGCCGGTGAGCGGAACGGTTTCGGTGCGCGCCACACGGCAGGGCGAAGTCGTGAATCCCGGCACGCCCATCGTCACCATTATCGATTTCAACGACACCTGGGTGCGCGCCGAAGCGCCGGAAACCGAGAGCCGCTTCGTCAGCGTCGGCGACCGCCTGAAGGTTCGTTTGCCGCAGGGAAATCCCATTGAAGGTACCGTGATCTTCAAGGCGGTGGAAAGCGACTTCGCCACGCAGCGCGATGTCAGCCGCCGCAAGCGCGATATCAAGACCATCGGGTTGAAGCTGAAGGTCGACAATCCCGACGGCGCGCTGGTTCCGGGCATGACAGCCGAGGTGCTGCTGCCTGCGGATTTGGGGAAGGGGAAGAAGTGAGGCGACCACAGATGGACACGATGCTCCGCAATAACCAGCTTCGAGGGACCTCTGCATGACTGCAAAACCCAACTCGGCCACTTACACCGGCGACGCCATCATCGTCGATCACATCACGAAGAAGTATGGCGACTTCACCGCTGTCGATGATGTCTCGTTCAACGTTCCCCAAGGCGAGATCTTCGGCCTGCTCGGTCCGAATGGCGCGGGTAAGTCGACGCTCATCCGCATGATGACGACGCTGCTGCCCATCACCGGCGGGCGCGCGCTGATCAACGGCTTCGACGTCAGCAAGCAGCCCGACGACGCGCGTCAGTGCATGGGTGTGATACCGCAGGCGCTGACCAGCGACATCGATCTCACGGTCGAAGAGAACCTCAACATCTACGCCAAGCTTTACGGCGTCAATGCCGAAGATCGCAAGCGCAACATCGACGACCTGCTGGAGACCGTCGACCTGACCAAATGGCGCGGCGCGCAAACCAAGACGCTCTCGGGCGGTATGCGGCGGCGCCTGGAGATTGCGCGCGGCTTGGTCCACAGCCCGAAAATCTTCTTCCTCGATGAGCCGACCACCGGCCTTGATCCTGTCTCCCGCGTCGCCGTCTGGGAGATGCTGATGGCAATCAAGAACAAGCGCGCGCTCACCATTCTGATCACCACGCATTACATGGACGAAGCCGACCGCTTGTGCGACCGCATCGCCATCGTCGATCACGGCAAGCTGGTGGCGCTCGATTCGCCGGCCGCTCTGAAGGCCAGCGTGCCCGGCACGAACGTCATCGAGGCGCAATTCAGCAACACATCCGCCGACTGGCAGCAGCAACTGGAGAAGCTCGACGACGTGACTTCAGTGCAGCCGGAGGCAGCGAACATGTACCGCATCCTGACCTCGAACGGATCGAAGACGACGACCGAGCTGGTGGAGCTGGCGGTGCATTCCAAGGTCGAAGTGAAATCGCTCTCGGTACAAAACACGACGCTGGACGATGTCTTCGTCCACTTCACGGGACGGCAGCTGCGCGATGAGCAGGTGAAGGCTTTCAGCTTCGTGATGCCTGACCGTCCGGGGATGCGGCCATGACAGTGAGCGATCCAAAAAAAGCGTTGTCATCCTGAACGGAGCGTCCGCGAGATTTTGGACGATTCGCGAAGCGAATCGTGCGGACGCGCAGTCGAAGGACCGCTATAACCGGAAGGCTCTCGGCGGATATAGGGGTCCTTCGACTCCGCAGCGCAACAGCGGCGCTGCTCCGCTCAGGATGACACGATGAAAAGCTTTCGGCCCGACTGAAGTCGTGCCCTGACACAGTGCTTACGTCAACAAATACTCAGCAGTCCGTGCAGCCGTTCTTGGCTGCGGAGCTGATCGATCCGAAAGATAGGTCTAGTCACTCATGAATCGAATGTGGGCGATTGTCGAGCGCGAGTTGCGCAAGTTCTTCCGCTCTCCGGCGCTGATGCTGGTGTCGATGGTGTTCCCGCTGGTGCAACTGGTCGTGCTGGGCAACGCCTTCGGCGGCAAGATCAAAGAGGCGCGGCTGGGCGTGGTCGATCAGGACCAGGGCACGCAATCGGTAAAGGTACGCGAAGCGCTGGCTGCGGTGCAGTCGAATGCCAACACCTTCTATACCGTGCCCTATCACAACGACCAGCAGGCGATGGAAGATGTGCGTAATGGCAGACTCGACGGCGCCATCATCATTCCGCCGGAGTATTCGCGGCGCGTCTACGAGCAGAACCATCCGCGCATCGCGCTCATCGTCGATAACACCGACAACTTCATGAGCTCGACGCTCGAGCAGCAATTCGCCGACCTGGTGAAGGCGCTCAACAATCCCGACGTCGATCCTTCGCGCATTTTGCAGCAGATCACGCTCGATACGGTCGAGCTCTATCCCTACATCGAGTACATGAAATATCTGCTGCCAGGCTCGATCGCGCTGGCCATGTTCGTGTCGGTGATGATTGGCGGCGGCATGCTGTACATCGACGATAAGGCGCGCGGTGTGCACGAAGGCTATCTGGTTACGCCCATCACGAAGTTCGAGCTGGTCGCCGGCCTGAACATCGCGGGTGCGATCAAAGCGATCCTGGCGGGGGTGGTGATTACGGTTCTGGGTGCGCTGCTGTCAGGCCTCGGCACGTTATTCACGCCGCTCAATCTGTTCTACGTGTTCCTGATGGTGCTGGCGACGTCGCTCGCCTTCAACACCATGATGTTCCTGATGATGGTGCGCGTGGAAGACCCGCTGGTTCCGCGTGCGACGTTCGGCGTGCTGAACACCCTGCTGTTTTTCCCCAGCGGTTCGATTTATCCGATCAAAGCATTTCCCAAGTGGTTGCAAGCGATCGCGTACGTCGATCCGTTCACGTATTCCGTGCACGGCTTCAAGGCGATTCTGTTGAAGGATGCGGGCTTCGTGGCGATTCGCATGGATCTGCTGTATCTGACGGTATCGGCGGCCATCATGATCACGATCGCGACCGCGCTGTTCAAGCGGACGTTGTAGGGGCTTAGAGTGCGCGCTCGGATTTATCGGGGCCGCGTTTCACTGGTGTCATCCTGAGCGAAGTGAGTTCGCGAAGCGAGCGGACGAAGTCGAAGGACCGCTATTAGCCGGCAAGCTGCTTGGTTTGGGTATAGGGGTCCTTCGACTCCGCTTGATCACTCCGCGATCTTCGCTCCGCTCAGGATGACACTAGGAATTTCGGGATGCAATGAATAGTAACGAGGCAATTATGCGCGTATCCCCACCACCGCCATCATTCTTCCTGTCTTGCCGAACTCCGCGCGATGCGAGAAGAACTTCGTGGTGTCGCACGAGGTGCATCCTGCGATCACGTTGATGTGTTCCTGGCGCACCCCGGCATCTTCAAGCTGGCGGCGGTTGGCCTCCACCAGGTCGAGATGGATCTGCGGACCCAGGTCGCCGTGTCCCGGCGCGCGCTGGTTGAGAAACAACAACGGATACTTGATGTGAATGGCGTTTGAGTCGAAGACTTCCTCGAAGAGATCGTCGGCGTAACCGAATTGCGATTCGAACTCGGCGATCACCTCAGGGCCCACGGAGTAGCAGCATTTGCGGACGCAGGGTCCGATGGCGGCGCGCAGATCGCGAGGCAGGCTGCCGAAGTGACGCCGCATTTCGCCCACGCCTTTTTCCACGATGCGCGCGACAGTCCCGCGCCAGCCCGCATGAAACGCGCCAACCGCGTGCCGCTTTACATCGACAACCAGCACGGGCACGCAGTCGGCAGTCTTGATCGCCAGCACCATACCGGGCGTACTGGTGATCAGGCCATCGCCGGCCAAGGGCTCGTGCCTGGCTGCATCTACGCGATGAATGATGGACGAGTGAATCTGCTTCACCTGCACCAGCGGCCACAGGTCGCCGTCTGCATTCATGGCTTTTACCGCTTGAAGAAACCCGCGACGATTGCGCTCAACGTTGGTCTTCGTGTCGTGCGCTGTCAGGCCAAGGTTGAGCGTCTTACCGCCATAGCAGCTCGAAGATCCGCCCGGTCGCGTGCTGAAGCCGTGAACCAGCCACGGCAGGGAAGCAAAAACCGGAGCTCGCAATATTTCGGGTGACAGTTTAGCCGCGGCGACGGATCGTCGTGCGGGTTTTGAGGACGGTTGAGATTTGCGGCGAGCGGATACGGGCACAGATTCATTCTAGAGCAAGTTTGTTACAACCAGGTTCCAACGTGGTGGCCAGACTCTCGCCTTTGGAGCCCCTAGACCTGCTCCGCAGCTTTCATCCGCGCAACGACTCGCTCCTGTCCCAGGTTCACCATTACCGCAAACAAGCTCGGCGCGACGCCCTGTCCCGTCAACATCACTCGGGCTCCATTGATCAGTCCGCCCGCCTTGATATTTTTTTCTGCCGCAAAGTCCCGCAGAACCTGTTCGGTCGAGGCCTCCGTGAACTCCGGCGCCTGTTCGTAGCGTGACGCGAGTTCTACCAGCATCGTCCGCACCGCCGGGTCCTTCAAGAATTTCTCCCGCGCGGCAGGATCAATTTCGAATGTATCGGTGAAATAAGCGCGGCAGAGCGTGGCAAAATCCTTCAGGTTTCGCGCGCGCAGCTTCACCAGGTCAACGGTACCTGCCATGGCCTCGCGGCTGGTCTGAAAGGGAATGATGCCAGCCTTCTTCCACTCTTCCTCAATCAATGGAAGCAGAAGCGACGACGGGGTGGAGCGAATATATTCCGTGTTGAACCAGTCCAGCTTCGCGCGATCGAAAACGGCATTCGACTTCTGAATCGCGCTCAGCTCGAACAGGTCGATCAGTTCGCGATCATGCAGGATCTCCCGGGTCGAATCCGGTGGCGTCCAACCGAGCAGCGCCAGGAAGTTTCGGAACGCCTCTGGAACAATCCCTTCTTCCTTGTAGGCAATCACGCTGGTCGCACCATGGCGCTTGCTGAGCCGTGTCTTGTCGGGGCCGAGGATCAGCGGCAAGTGCGCGAACACCGGCATGGGCTTGCCCAGCGCACGGTACAGCATCATCTGCTTGGGGGTATTGGACAGGTGATCGGCGCCGCGCACGACGTGCGTCATGCGCATGTCGATGTCGTCGACCACCACGCTGAGGTGATAGGTCGGCACACCATCCGAGCGCAGCAACACGAAATCCTCGATCTCGGAATTGGCGAATTCTACGCGTCCAAACACGGCATCGTCGAACGCGGTGCTGCCGCCCTCCGGTACGGCAAAGCGGATTGCAGCGCCCTCGCCGCCTTCAACTCGCGTCTTCGCCTCTTCGCGAGACAAGCCGCGGCAGGCATCGCGGGTTACGCGTCCCTCGGCGACACCTTGCGCCCGCTGCTGCTGCAGCGTTTCCTTGGTGCAGAAACAATAGTAGGCGTGACCGCCGTTAATCAGGTGCCCGGCCGCCGCGCGATAAAGCGACATACGCTCGGTCTGAAAGAACGGCCCCTCGTCCCAATCAATACCCAACCAGCGCAGGCCGTCCAGGATGCCGTCCACCATCTCCGGCGTCGAGCGCTCAAGGTCGGTGTCTTCAATACGCAGGATGAGCGTGCCTTTGTAATGGCGCGCGTAGAGCCAGTTGAATAAAGCGGTGCGCGCTCCGCCGACGTGCAGGTAGCCGGTGGGGGAGGGCGCGAAGCGGAGACGGGGCGTGGCGTTTTCTGGAGTCGAGCTCATTCGTAAGTTTTCTTGGTCAACGACTGCGTCTGAAGTTGTGATCCTGACTTGTGAGATTGTCATCCCTCGACTCTTGCTCGGGATGACAATTCAAAAAGCAGCACGAGCGCATCTGAACCTGCACGCGCAATCAATCCGCGGGCGCCTCACTCACTGGCGACCTGAGAAGCAGTGGGTTCGTTAACCCTATTAAACCTTCTCCCGCTTCTCGACCTTGGCCCAGCTATCCCGCAGGGGTACGGTGCGATTGAATACCAGCGCTCCCGGCTTCGAATCCAAGTCGGCGCAGAAGTATCCCAGCCGTTCGAACTGATAGCGGTCGCCCGGTTTCGCCGCTGCCAGCGACGGTTCAAGCTTGGCGTCGCTGATAATTTCCAGCGAGTTCGGATTCAGGTTCGCGGTGAAGTCCTGTCCCTCGGGAACATCGTTCGGGTTTTCCTTCAGGAACAGGTTTTCGTATACGCGAACCTCGGCATCGACCGCGTGCTGTGCAGACACCCAATGGATCGTCGCCTTCACCCTGCGATTGTCGGGCGCGTTACCGCTGCGCGTTTCGGGATCGTAGGTGCAATGAACTTCGACGACCTCACCCTTATCGTTCTTGACCACGCTCTTGCAGGTGATGAAATATCCGCCCCGCAGGCGCACTTCCTGTCCGGGAAAAAGGCGGTAAAACTTCTTCGGCGGCTCTTCCCGAAAGTCGTCCTGCTCGATGTAGAGCACGCGCGAGAACGGCACCTTGCGCGTACCGGCGCTGGCGTCCTCGGGATTATTCAACGCTTCCAGTTCTTCGGTCTGGCCCTCGGGATAATTGTCGATCACGATCTTCAGCGGACGCAGCACCGCCATGGCCCGCAGCGCGCTCCTGTTCAGGTCGTCGCGCACGAAGTGCTCGAGCATGGCGAGATCCAGGATGCCATTGGTCTTCGACAAGCCGATCGCACCGCAAAAGTTGCGAATCGCCTCCGGTGTATAACCCCGGCGACGAATGCCCGAGATCGTTGGCATGCGCGGGTCGTCCCAACCACGCACGCGTTTTTCATTCACCAGCTGCAGCAGCTTGCGTTTGCTCAGCAAGGTGTACGTCAGGTTCAGGCGATCGAATTCGATCTGCTGCGAGGGAAAGATGCCGAGCTGCTGGATGAACCAGTTGTAGAGCGGGCGATGATCTTCAAATTCCAGCGTGCAGACCGAGTGCGTGATCTGCTCCAGCGAATCTGATTGGCCGTGCGCGAAGTCGTACATCGGATAGATGCACCACTTGTCGCCGGTGCGGTGATGACTGGCATGCAGGATCCGATACATCACTGGATCGCGCATGTTCAGGTTCGGGGATGCCATGTCGATCTTGGCGCGCAGTGTGCGCGAGCCGTCGGGAAACTCGCCCTTCCTCATGCGCTCGAACAGATCGAGATTTTCTTCGACAGAACGATTGCGAAACGGACTCTCTTTGCCCGGCTCGGTCAGCGAACCGCGGTACTTTCGAACCTCCTCCGCGTCCAGGTCATCGACATACGCCTTGCCGGCCTTGATTAGCTGCACCGCCCACGCATGGAGCTGGTCGAAGTAATCGGAGGCGTAAAACATGCGATCGCCCCAGTCGGCGCCCAGCCAGCGAGCGTCGGTGATGATCGAGTCGACATACTCCTGCTCTTCCTTCTCAGGATTGGTGTCGTCAAAGCGTAGATTCGTTTGGCCGCCGAATTCCTTCGCCAATCCGAAGTTCAGGCAGATGGATTTGGCGTGGCCGATGTGCAGGTATCCGTTGGGTTCGGGAGGAAAGCGAGTGTGAACGCGCCCGTTGTACTTGTTGGTCTTCAGATCGTCGAGGACGATGTCGCGGACAAAATTCGATGGCCGGTCGGTCGTTTCGGCCGGTGTCGCCGCAGCAGATTCCTCATCGCGAGTAGGTGCAGACATGATTGCGTAGCCTCAAGAGCGGCATCGGTGCGCGTAAGCGACCTTGGCCGAAAACTCTATTTTACGCGGTTCAACGCGTCTGGCTCATTTGCAGGATGCTGTAGATGGGAGTGCGCTATCGGTGAAATGCTCTGTCATTATCAAGTTCCTTCGGCCGGAATATGCGGAAAACTTGAATAATCAGGTACCACCCAGTGCGAGGGAGAGAATTGACCGAAGCTTCCCATCAACGGAACTAAATAGCGACCATGACTTCCAGGTAAGAGGTAATCGGGAAAAATCGTCTGGCCAATCTCGTGGCCAGCCTTGAATCCGGGAAATAGTATTCGCTCTGTGAGGGTGGCGTCAAACTGTCGGAAGCGCGTGCGTGTCTATTAGTCCCAGCACAACCCAGGTAGGCCAAGCCCAACAGAAATGCGAGTCCGACATCGGTCTTACAAGCTAGAGGATGAGGCGAACCACGTAGTATTCCATACTACGGCCAGTTAATTTCAATCAGCAAAACGGCGACGTGGGCGATGGCGGCGTGGTCGGTGCCCATGCCTTCTGGCGTTTTCGCCTTGATACCAACGCACGACGGTTGGACGCCTAGCAGCTCAGCGACTCGCTTCTGAATTTCAGCGGCATGCGGGCCGATTTTGGGTTCAGCGAGGATCAACGTGGTGTCGACATTGCCCACTCGATAGCCAGCCTCGTCGACCAGTCGCAACGCTTCCTTTACGAAGAGCACGGAGTCGGCGCCCTTCCACTTAGGGTCACTGGGTGGAAAGTAAGTGCCGATATCGCCAGCGGCAATCGCGCCCAGCAGTGCGTCGGTCAGCGCGTGTAACAGGACGTCGCCGTCGGAGTGACCGGCAAGGCCGCTGGAATGCGGCAGAGTTACGCCGCCGATTTTCAGCGGCAGACCAGGACGGAACTCGTGCGAGTCCCAGCCAAAGCCGATGCGCGGGATGCGGGAGTTGGTTTCGGTGGACATGTTTGCGTGCCGCGGCGAAAGCCCCTCAATCCTGGGCCAGCCAGAAACGCGGTCCTTCCGGACCGCTCTTCCGCCTACCCGCTCAAGCTGACTTCGCGGTTCTCCTGGGCGAGGAAGAACTCAGCCAGTTCCAGATCGGCGGGCGTAGTGATCTTCATGTTGCGCGGCGAGCCCATCACCACATGCACCGGGTTTCCGCTGCGCTCGATCAGCGAAGCTTCATCGGTCCCCATGAAGCCGTCGGCCGTCGCTTCGTCGAACGCTTTCTTCAAGCAGCCCGAAGCGGAAGCCTTGCGGCGTCTGCGCCAGCACCATGCGTTCGCGCGGAACAGTAGCGACAACCACTGCGCCATCCGCGGTGCGATCTACCTGCTTGACCGTGTCGATTGCGGGCACGCCGGCGATCGCGGCGTCGTACTTTTTCACCGCTTCAATGACGTTGATGATGGTGTCCTGATCGACGAAGGGCCGCACCGCATCGTGCACCAGCACGATGTCGTCTGCGGTGGCCTTGATGGCTTCGAGCGCATTGGCCACAGAATTCTGACGGTGCTCACCGCCTTCGACCACGCGCAACGGCTTGCCGAACTTTTCCTGCTCAATCTGCTTTTGGAAGCCGGCGGCTTCGTTCTTGCGCAGCGCGACCACGATTTCGCTGACCGCATCGCAGGCGGCAAACTTACGCAACGTATGCACCAGGATAGGCGTACCCTGCAGCTCAAAGAACTGTTTGCTCTTGCTCTTAGGAGCGCCGGAGACGGCGGACATTCGCGTCCCCAGCCCGGCAGCGGGAATGATGACAACCACTTTCATACGGGAGGGTGAGTATAAATGGCGCGCTGGGGGCATTACAAATCGCGGCCGGCTGAAGCCGGCGGCACAATTGTCGTCCCCGAAGGAAGTTGACCTGAGGTTTCCCAGGCGCGGACCTGAAGGTCCGCACTACCCGAACTTCGGATCGCTTCGCGGCGATCCGTAGGCCGCATTTTGTTTTTCCGCGCGCGTGTGCGAGAGTAGCCCGGTGCGCGCCGTTGCCCTGTTGGGACCTCATGCCAAGGAGCACCACGTCCGGCCCTTCGAGTTGCCGGGCGTCAACCTTTTTTCCGGCAACGAACTCGATCCCACCGACCAGCCCAAAGCCGCGCTCATCTTCGGGGGCGACGGCACCATCCATCGCCATCTCGGCGGACTGGCTCTGAAGCAGATACCGACCCTGGTAGTTCCCATCGGCAGCGCTAATGATTTCGCACAGTCGATCGGCATGGAAAATTCTGAAACGGCGAGAGCCGCGTGGCAGAGATTTTGTGCCGCCGCCGATAATGTTCGGGCAATCGATCTGGGGACGATACGCCCGTTGGAGAAGAACGACCCGGGGCTAAAGCCCGGTTCTTCCACCGGAGAGCTCTCGAGTGCCGAAGATCCAGGGGCTGCCAACGGCGACGCCCTCCCTTGGCAGGGCGAGACACTTGAGACCATGCACTTCGTCCCCGACGGGCCGCGACGCGATCAACCGCAGATGGGCGCCCGCATCATGCAATCGCAGCTGCGGCGTATGACCGAGGCGGAAAGCGAGGTCGCGCGCACCACATATTTCTCCTGCATCGCCGGGACCGGCCTGGACGCGGTGGTGAATCGTCGCACGCTGAAGCAGTCGGCCTGGACGCGCGGGCACGGCGGTTATGTTTTCGCGCTGTTGCAAACTCTGGGCAGCTTTCGCCCGCCGCATATCACGGTCTCGATCGAACGCAACGGTGAGTGGAACACGGTGATTGATGAGGCCGGATTCCTGCTGGCCGCCGGCAACGGTCCACAGTATGGAGACGGTATGCGCATCACGCATCGAGCGAGTATGGACGACGGTCTGCTCGACCTGTGCTTTGTCCGCGAAATGTCGAAGTTACGCCTGCTGCGCTTCTTTCCCGATTGTCTATCGCGGCGCGCATATCGGAATGAAAGAGGTGGAATACCTTCAGGCGTCCCGCCTGCGGATCAGCGCCGACCCCGTGATGGAAGTGTTTGCCGATGGCGAATACATCTGCACAACCCCGGTCGAGTTTGGGGTCAAACATGAGGCGCTGCGGGTGATTCTGCCGGCTTAGGGCTTGTAAACTCGGGAGTTCCGGGCTGGTTACCTGGGACGGACCACGCCGATTCTGGGACAAATTGCCCTCCTCGACCCTCATTTTTCTGGAACTTATCAGAAGCGACAGGGTCTATACTGTTAGCAAAAGCCGATGTCTACCCCCGCAGCTGTTAAACCGGCGAAGGATGCCGTTGCTCAGATTGCGCCGCAGGATCAAGTCATCCCCGCCCTCTTTGGTGAAGGCGAAGGGCTCTATCCCCAGCGCAAGGACACCTTCGTCTATTCGTTTGTGATCCACATGCTGGTGGTTGTGCTGCTGATCTGGTCAGGGCACTGGGCACTGGAGCACAAAGACGAAATCAAGCAGCAGATGATCGGCGTAGTAACGGACATAAGTCCATACCTCCCGCTGCCGGCGTCGAAGACGCGCGCAGGTGGTGGCGGCGGTGGCGGCGACCGCGACAAGTTGGCCGCGCCGAAAGGCGCTCTTCCCAAGCTTTCCAAAGATCAGATCGTGCCTCCGGCGATCGTCATTCGCAACGACAATCCGAAGCTGGCGGTTGATCCCAGCGTTGTCGTTCCGCCGCAGATCAAGCTGCCGACCGTGGGCGCGATCGGTGATCCGCTCTCGAAAGTTCTTGGACCAGCCTCGAACGGAACGGGCGCAGGTGGCGGCATTGGTAGCGGCAGCGGCGGCGGCGTCGGATCTGGAACTGGCCCCGGTGTTGGCCCCGGTCATGGCGGTGGATACGGCGGCGGCGCATATCGCGTAGGCGGCGGAGTCAGCGCGCCCAAGGTGGTTTACGATCCTGATCCGGAATACTCCGAAGAAGCGCGCAAGGCCAAGTATCAGGGCACGGTGGTTCTGTGGCTCGTCGTGGCGCCGGATGGCCATCCCCAACAGATTCGCGTACAGCGCTCGTTAGGAATGGGTTTGGATGAGAAAGCCATCGAAGCGGTGCGCCAGTGGCGCTTCGAGCCGGCCAAGAAAGACGGGCAGCCTGTGCCGGTAATGATCAACGTCGAAGTCAATTTCCGCTTGTACTAAGTTCCTCCATCGCGAGAGATGGGAAGCGCGGCGGGGCAAGTCAGCCCGCCGCGTAGTTATTTGTGCGTGAGAACGATCGGCGGGTGTTGGAGATTCTGCCGACGGATTAGTGCTGTTGACGGCCGCCCGAGGCCGCTTCCGCAGTGGGCTCATCACTCACACTGCCTGCGAGACGACGTCTCCGAGTCGCGAGTCGTTGTTCTATTGCCATCTCTCCCATTCCGTCATACCGTAGAGCCCACCAGTCGGGGCCATCGGCGACCACGAGGTGTGATGATGAATCGGTATCTCGTTTTCATGGCTGCGCTCGAAATAGGCCTGGTTTCTGCCACGGCCCAATCTTCCTCCGCGCCACCTCCCGGGCTGCGGATCCTTCAGCAGGTCAGCCAGCGCTACGCCGACGCGAAGTCCTATCACATCGAGATGGTGCAGGAGCGCACGATCAGCGGTGATTTGGCACACCGGTGGAGCAAGGGTTTCTATTCGGCCGCCGAGGCGCCCGGCAATCGCTATCGTTTCAGCGGTAAGACCGACCGAGGTTCCGGGCTGATGGTAGCCAACGGCAAGACCCAATGGGCTTACCAGATCGAGTCGAATCAGTACACGGAAAAGCCTGCCGCGGAGAAGCCCGCGTCAACCGATTCCGAGTTGGAGATGCCCGAGTTGCTCGAGTATTCGGCAGATCTCTACCTGGCGAGAGACATGGCTGAGTCGCTCAAGAAATTGGCGAAGTCGTACAAGAGTGCAGCCAAACTTCCGGACGAAACGCTCACCCTCGATGGCCATTCGATTCCGTGCCTGGTCGTGCGTGTAACCAACGCGGATGCGAAGCGCATTTCGAGCCGGGGCAATATCTTCGAAAAAACCATCTGGATCGACAAAGCCCGGATGACCGTTCTGAAGATTGTGGACCACGAACGATTCTCGACATCACCAGATCAGGAGATATGGATCCCAGCTGACGGGGAGACAACCTCCACATACACGGTCGTCGATCTCGATTCTCCCCCTGACGACAAGATGTTCTTTACCTGGACACCGCCGCGGAATGCAAAGCTGATCGCGGAGTTCCCCAATCCTTTTACAACAGGACCATCCCAATGGATCGGCAAGCCGGCGCCTGCGCTTACGCTGACACGCGCGGACGGCAGCAAGGTAGAGTTGGCCTCGTTCAAGGGCAAGCCTGTGCTCATCGATTTCTGGGCGACCTGGTGTGAGCCCTGCGTGAAGAGCATGCCATTGCTCGCCAAGCTTTATGACGAGACTCGCAGCCAGGGCCTGGTTTTCCTTAGCGCCGACGAAGACGAGGACGCGCCCGACGCGACGAGCTTCCTCGAAAAGAAAAAATATGCGTGGCCGAACTTCCACGATGACGGCAGCGCGATGAATACATTCGGCAAGGCGCGCGGCATCCCTCACACAATTCTGATCGATGCCAAGGGAGTGGTCGTGTACGACAATGTCGGTTTCAACGAAGAAGACAACAAGCTGCTGGCAGCAATCGCCAAACTGGGGCCGCAGTACGCATCGCTGGCGCCGAAGCCGGCGGACCCCTGCGTGGCCGCGAAGAAGGCCGACGGAGAGTGAAGCGCTGGGTGCCGCTGCCGCTATCGCCGCGCGTCCTGATCAGAAATTGCCTGCAGGGTCACCTGGGTGGCGGACCGGTAGGTTTATTGCGGACTCCGCCTGCCACCAGTCGGATGAATACCAGCACTCCGATGACTGCCAGGATCCGCAGCCACCATGGCCAGTGCGTCTTCGGCTTGTCCTCGGGAGGCAATGTCACCATTGTCATTCCAGCAATCCTGGTGGCCAGCATCGCAGCCGGCTGTGCCGACGCCGCGGTTTGCAGCGCAACAACACGTGTACCACCGCCAGCGACCCGCATCTGAGCCTGGCCGGCACCGACCGCACACAACAGCACAACCACAGCAGCGATCTTTGTCATGGAACGCATGATGTAAAGACAAGCTACCTTGGGCTACCGTCGAGCTTCCCGTCAACAAATAATAACGCTGGAGAGCATACCAGACTCTTCATAAGGGCTTGTGTCCCCACGCGGCGACGAAGTTGATGGCACTGGTCCAATAGTGCGGATCCTGAAAGCGGGAATAGAATTCCGCGAACAACTCGTCGCTGATGTGCCCCGCCTCCGCCAGTTTCGGACGAAGCTCGCGTATCGTCTCGACGCAATACACCGCCCAGGCCGATCCCCCATTGAACTGAACGACGCGCCCTTCGGCAGCGACGTCACGAAGGCCGAGCGAATCCATGAGTGGCGCGATTTTGCTGCCGACGAAGTAATCGATCCCCGAAGCCTCCGCCCAGCGAAACCAGCCTGCCCAGAATTTGCGGAGCGGCTCCGGCTCAGCCACGGTCGCAGGCAGCATGTCCGGTTCGGTGACCAGCAGAACGCCACCGGGCTTCAGCGCGCTCATCATGCGCTGCAGCGCCAGCTGCGGCGAAGGAAGATGGTGCAACAACGCGCGCGTCACCACCAGATCATAGTGAGTCTGCTCGATCGGCCCTTGCAGGATGTCGAACTGGCGGACCTCGAGGCATGGTAATTCCGGTGGCGCGATGCAACTGATCTCGAGGTCGCTGGCCACCACGTGTCCCGACGGACCCACCTGCGCGGCCATCCACTGCGCGATGGAGCCGTTCCCACAACCTACTTCAAGACAGCGCCAGCCCGGCTGCAATCCGAGCCGCAAAATATGCTCGCGCTCAGTGGGATCGAGCAGCTCCGACATCAGCGCCAGCCGCTGCCGCTCGCCGTCCAGATTGTGGGAGAGAACGTACGTGTTCATGGTTTCGCATCACCTTTAAACGCAATCACTGCAAGCGCCAAGCCGATGGCTGCGCGCAAAAGCTTAGAATGAACCAGACCTCAGGTACTATACGCGACCTGTCAACGCTGCTCTCCGGGACAATCGACGTTTGGACTCGCAGAAAAAATCGTTTTGGCTACTGTTCACGGTGCTCAGCCTCGGCGCCTTCTTTCTTCCGTTCTGGTGGGGCGTGGCTGAAACCTTCGCGGCCCTTTTCGCGAGCTGGTGGATCATCTACCGTAGCGGACTTTTCTGAGCTGAGTCCCCTGCCAGCCACTGGAATCGAGCACTTTGTCCCGTCGCCGCTCGCCTCGTCTCAATTACTTGTGTTTTGCAAGTTAATTTTGCTAATGTGTCGCTCGTGCCTGGCAGGCCGAAATCGAAGCGGCGTTCCGGATGCCCGGTCAGCAACTCGCTGGAGATTTTTGGAGATCGCTGGTCGCTGCTGATCATCCGCGATCTGATGATTCGCGGCCTGCGCAACTTCAAAGAATTTCAGCAGTCGGGCGAGGGGATCGCAAGCAACATTCTCGCCGACCGTCTGCGCAAGCTCGAAGCCTCAGGGATCATCTCCGGCGAAGCGGGCGCAACGGACGGGCGCAAGGTGGATTATCGCCTGACGCAGAAGGGCATTGACCTGGCGCCGGTGCTGCTGGAACTGCTGCTCTGGGGTGCGCAGTACGATGACGGCGGTCCGCCGCCGGAGGTGATCAAGACAATGGCAAAGCAGCGGGAGGCGATTCTGACGGAGGTGCGGCGGCGTTGGCGCGAGCGCGACCGAACTCCGCTGCAAACGCAGACTGGCGAGTGGCTGCTGCCGTGACTTAATAATTTTGTGCTTCGACGTGTCGATTCTGGCCGGAGTCAAACGTCGTTTCAGTGAGACCAGGTCTTAAGGTTCATGCTTTCGTGGGGAAGGCAGGGCTGGACCGCTCACAACAACACTAATCACAAGGAGCACACGATGGATCTGAACGTTTATCTGCTATTCAACGGCGACTGTGAAGAGGCATTCAAATTCTATGAAAAGAACCTGGGCGGCAAGATTGAAATGATGATGCCGCACGCCGGCAGTCCCGCCGAGAGCCAGGTTCCTGCCGAATGGGGCAGCAAGATCATGCATGCACGGATGACGGTCGGCAATCAGGTCATCATGGCCTCGGACGCGCCTCCGGGACGATATTCCAAACCGGCAGGCTTCTCCGTCAACATCGGCGTGAAGAGTGCCGCAGAGGCGGAGAAGGTTTTCGGCGCGATGTCCGAAGGCGGGCAGATTCACATGCCGATCGCTGAGACGTTCTGGGCCATTCGCTTCGGCATGTTCGTCGACAAGTTCGGAATTCCGTGGATGGTCAACGCAGAAAAGCCGATGTAGTTCGTGACCCACTGTTTTGAATTGCGCAAACGAATTCGGACCGTGACAACACGGTCCGAAAGGAGATGTTAGTCATGACAAAGTCAAAAATAATGGTCGCGGCCGCGATAACGGTGCTGGCCGCGCTGAATTCGGCGTCGGCCTTCGATGCCAAAACGCAGTATGCCAGCATGGCGCCCGCTGACCCAGTATATGACCGATCACGATACCGAGATCGCCATGGCGCGCAGTGCTGCCCCTGAAGCCATAACGCGCGACGCGACCATCATGGTGCTGAGCGATCACGGCTATGTAACTGCCGTGGAAGGCAAGAACGGATTCGTCTGTATGGTGGAGCGAGCGTGGATGTCGCCGGAAGACTCGCCGACCTTCTGGGATCCGAAGCTGCGTGGGCCGATTTGCTTCAACCCTCCCGCAGTACGATCCATCCTGCCGGCTACCTTCGAGCGAACGAAGCTGGTTCTCGCAGGCAAATCGAAAGCTGAGATCATCGCGGACAACAAGCAGGCCTATGACAAAAAGGAGCTGCCGCCGCTGGAGCCGGGCTCCATGAGCTACATGATGTCGAAGCAGGGATACCTGACGGCGGAGGGAGGAAACCTGGCGCATATCATGGTCTACACGCCGCACGGGGATCCGGCGGCCTGGGGCAACGATGTGCCGAACTCGCCCGTCATGTTGAATCCGCAATTCAAGGACGCCGAGCCGATCGATGTGTGGGTGATTTCGGTGGGCAAGTGGTCGGACGGGTCACCCGCCCCAGTGATGTAGCAGCCGGCTAGATTGCAAGTATTCCATCTCAGGGGGATCGATGGCGATCGAAGTGGGCAATCATGTTGAGTCGAAGAAGATGCTCTGGACAGGTCGAATCGTCAGCGGGGTGATCACGGTTCTGTTGCTGCTGGACGCAGTGATGAAGATCCTTCAGGTACCCGCTGTGATGGAGGGCACGGGGAAAGCAGGTTATCCCCCCAGTGCAGTGCGGCCGATCGGGATTGTCCTGCTGGTTTGCCTCATTTGCTACGTGATACCTCGAACCTCGATCCTGGGTGCGATCCTCTTGACGGGATATCTGGGTGGCGCGGTGGCGACGAACCTCCGCATCAGCAGTCCGCTGCTGACATACACTCTCGTTCCCGTATATGTGGGCGTGCTGGTGTGGGGCGGCTTGTTTCTCCGGGATGCGCGGCTGCGAGCGCTCATCCCACTGCAGAAAGATGCAAGTTGTTAGGTTCGGACTGTCGATTTTCACCCTGGACAAACGTCTACCTTTTAGAGCTGCCGCCGGCAGGAGCGGCAGGAAGGAGTGAGCATGAGCAGAGTACGCGTGCTGGTCGGAACCAAGAAAGGCGCTTTCATCCTGGAGGCGGACGGCAAGCGGGACAAGTGGGAGGTCAGCGCTCCACACTTCGCCGGCTGGGAACTCTATCACCTGAAAGGATCGCCGGTCGATCCCAACCGCATTTACGCATCGCAATCGAGCGGCTGGTTTGGGCAGATCATCCAGCGCTCAAGCGATGGAGGCAAGACCTGGGAGACGCCGGGCGGCGGCCCGGAGAAATCTCCGCAAGGCTGGCCCGCGGGCGAGAGCAACAAGTTCGTCTATGACACGTCGGCCGGCAGTGGCAAGTCGCTCACCACGCATCAGTGGTACGACGGCACGCAGCATCCTTGGGAGTTCAAACGGGTATGGCATCTTGAGCCTTCGCTCACCGATGCTGATACGGTTTATGCGGGCGTGGAGGACGCGGCTCTGTTCCGTTCAACCGACGGGGCGGCGAGCTGGCAGGAGCTGTCTGGATTGCGCGGCCACGGCACCGGACCGAATTGGCAGCCGGGCGCAGGCGGGATGTGTCTGCACACGGTCATTCTCGATCCCGCGGATCCTGACCGCATCTACATTGCAATTTCGGCTGCGGGGGCGTTTCGCACCGATGATGGCGGCAAGACCTGGAAGCCGATCAACCGCGGGCTCCGCTCAAACTTCATTCCTGACCAGGATGCCGAAGTCGGACATTGCGTGCATCACATCGCCATGAATCCCCAGCGTCCGGGAGTGCTGTTCATGCAGAAGCACTGGGACGTGATGCGCAGCGACGATGCCGGCGATAACTGGCGAGAGGTCAGCGGAAATCTGCCGACCGATTTCGGCTTCGCCATCGATGTTCACTCCCATGAGCCAGAGACGGTCTACGTGGTGCCGATCAAGAGCGATTCGGAGCACTATCCGCTGGATGGCAAACTGCAGGTCTTCCGCAGCCGAAGCGGCGGCAATGAGTGGGAGCCGCTCACCAAGGGCCTGCCCCAGAGCAATTGCTACGTAAATATTCTGCGTGATGCCATGGCGGTCGACACGCTCGACTCCTGCGGCATCTACTTCGGCACAACCGGTGGGCAGGTGTATCTTTCTCCCGACGGTGGCGATCATTGGTCGCCAATAGTTCGAGACCTTCCCCCGGTGCTCTCGGTTGAGGTACAAACGTTGGCATGATTCGAGTCGTCCTGCCGCAGCATCTGCGAACCCTCGCACACGTGACTGGAGAGGTACAACTGGAAGTGCAGGGCCAAGCCACACTGCGCGCGGTCCTCGACGCTCTTGAGGCGCGCTATCCCATGCTGTGCGGGACAATCCGCGATCACGTCACCCAGCAACGCCGTCCCTTCCTGCGTTTCTTCGCCTGCGAGGAAGACCTATCCCACGAGCCGCCGGATAATCTGCTGCCGGAGGAAGTAGGCAGTGGGAAAGAGCCGCTCCTGATTATTGGAGCGATTGCGGGAGGATAAAAAAAGGCCGCATTGTGCGGCCGGTCTTTTCAGGTCTACGTCGCGATTTTCTTTACTTCGCAGTTCCCGCCTGCTTCAAGATCTCTTCCGCAAAGTAATTGTCGATCTTCGCCTGATCGCGGATGGTTTCGTAGTAGGCCTCTTTCAGCAACTGTTCACGGCGGTCGCGCAGTTGTTCGCGGATGGCCTGCTGCACGCGCGGATCTTTGAGTTCGCGCTGTCCGGCCACTTCTCTACTTATTAACTTGACGATGCGGAATCCGAAAACGCCTTTGGCGCTGGGATCCAGCACCGGCAGTACGGCCGTATACTGCCCTGGCTTGAGCTTGTTGATGGCGTCGTAGGCGAGCTTATCTGTCTTCAGCGATGACTCTGGAATGAAGCCCAGATCGCCGCCATTCTGCGCAGTCTCAGGCTGCTCCGAATAGCTCATGGCGACGGTAGCAAAGTCTTCGCCGCTGTCGAGACGGTTCTCGATCATCTGCATCTTCTTGCGCGCTTCCGTCTCGTTCTGCGCCTTCATGCTTTTCACCTGCGGATTCGGCTGTGTGGTCACCAGAATCTGCGCCAGGTGATATTGCGGCTCGATCAGATTGAATTCAGCCTTGTGCTGGTTGTAGTAATTGGTGATGTCGTCGTCGGTGACATTGATCTTCGAGGTGACTTCCTTGTTCAGCACTTTATCAACGGTCAGCGAACGCCGCAGGTCCTTCTTGAAGTCGTCGAGGGTTATCTGGCGCTCCTTCAGGCGCTGATCGAACTGCTCTTGCGTAAAAGGCGCCTTGATCTCGGTAAGCTTGGCGTTGACTTCTTCGTCCGTCGCCAGCAATCCGAGTTTCTCGGCGCGCTGCATCAGGATTTCGTTGTCAATCAAGTCGCTCAGAACCTTCAGACGGAGTGTGTCTGCTTGCTCGGCGGTGGGCTGTTGCGGCGAGCCGGCCACCTGCACGTCGTAAAACTTCTGTACTTCGTTGCGCGTGATCTTGCGGCCATTGACCGTGGCCATGACGTCGGCGCCGACCTCTTTGTTGGAGCAGCCAAGGCTCACCAGAAGCGCGCTTAGCGCCAGCAGGCTGGCCAGCGCAGCAAAACTTAACGATCTGTTATGTCGCAGTTCCAAACTTCGCCCCTCCTGGGAGGCACACACTTCTGCTACGGAAACCGATGGCCCGAACTACGTCCGCAGATACAACACCACGCGCAGCCCGCTGGTTTACTGCTTGCTTCCCGCGGGCGGAGCTTGCGCAGCCGGTCTGGCAGGTGCAGGCGGCGGTGGTGGAGGTTCCACGCCTGCGGCCTTGAGCTGTAAATTCAGCGCCATTCGCAGGTCGTTAGCGTCGACCGCGCCTTCCACCTTTTCACCGTTAATGAACAGGGTCGGAGTGGCGCTGATATTCAACTTGTCGCCTTCCGCCATGGAAGCTTTCACGATAGTGTCCGACTGCTCTTTGATGCAGGCCTGCAGCTTAGCCGGGTCGGCGCCGTTCTTCTTGCCGAAGTCCAGGGTGGCCTGATCCAGGCGGTTGTAAGCTGCCTGCACGCTTTGCTGATCGCCGCTGATTTCGCGCTGGTTGGCATGCAGATAATCCGCCAGCTGCCAGTACGCCGGACCGCTCTGCGCGGCAAGGCAATTGGCGTCATTCGCAGCACGCTGCGCCCAGGGATGAATCTGGAGCAGCGGGAAATCCTTGTAGACAATCTTGATCTTGTCTTTGTACTCCGGATAGATCTCGGTCATCAGCGTGGAGTGCATGCGAGCGCAGAACGGGCATTCGAAATCGTCGAAGTTGACGACCGTGACCTTGGCATCGGGATTACCCCGCACCGGACGCCCGGCGACGGTGATCTTGCTCATCGTCTCCGCGTAAATATCCTTGGTCAAGTCAATCTTGGTGTAGCGAATCAGCGTTTTCCCATCTTTGGACAGCAGGAACTCGACGTTTTGCGACTTTCCGTCACGGGTCATGCTGACGGGGAGCGTCTCGTAGTTCGTAAATTCACTGGCGGTAGGCGTTCCCGTCGTGATGGTTACGTCCGGCGGGATGTTGAAATACGCCCGCACCTGGTCCTGGACATGTTTAGCTACATCCGGGGAGAGAGGCGGCAAAGTTGAGGCGCTGGAGTTCGTTTGCGCCAGGCTGAATGTGCACAAGAGCAGCCACACGACTGCCAATCGCTGTAGGAGCAAGCTGCGAAAACCGCCTTTCGGAGGGAACGATGATACCTGGTTATTATCTCACGGATAGCGTTGCCACTATTCGGCTAGATACTGGCGCCAATTGCGGCAGTCAGCTTCGCTTGGAACCGGATTGCCGCAGCTGCTCGACGGAGAGCAGGGCGTTCATCGAGCCGGAGCGGAAGCCCTCCATGTCGAGCGTCACGTAGGTGAAGCCGAGAGCTTTGAAGATGCGGGTAAACTCCGCGGCCATCCCGGTGGTTAGGGCGCGCGGCAATTCGTCCTTAGCGATCTCGATACGCACGATCTGACCGTGGTGACGCACCCGGAACTGTCGGAAGCCCAACTGTCGCAGCGCCTCTTCTCCCTCTTCGACTGCCGAGAGAGCTTCGCGGGTCACCGTTCGTCCATACTCGATGCGTGAAGCCAGGCAGGCTGACGCCGGCTTATCCCAAACCCGAAGGCCCGCTTGCTCCGCCAGTTGCCGAATGTCTTCTTTGGTCAGCCCTGCGTCCAGCAAGGGAGCCGCAATGCCGTGCTGATGCGCAGCCTTCTGCCCCGGCCGGAAGTCGCCCTGATCGTCCACGTTGACGCCGTAGGCAATCGCGTCGTACCCATTTTGCTGCCGGAACTTTTCCATTACGGTGAAGAGCTCGTCCTTGCAGTGGAAGCAGCGTGCTCCATCGTTGCGGCGATAGTCGAGTCGATCGAGTTCTTCCGTGTTGATGACGGTGAGCGGAATCTGCTGTTCCTCGGCAAAAGCCACGGCGTCGCGCATCTGCGAGCGCGCCAGGCTGGGTGAGTCGGCCAGAACTGCCATCATGCCTGCTCCCAGCTCCTGATGCGCCGCCCACGCCAGGAATGCCGAATCGACGCCTCCGGAATAAGCAACCAGCAATCGCCCCATGCTGCGCACACTAGCGCGCAAGCGGAGCAGCTTTTGTGAGGCCTCGAGTTCAGAAGACAGTTTGACGGGCAGGGCAGACATGGCTTCATTGTAAGACAGCTACTGCCTCGGAAAGGTTGCGGGCTAGTAAAGACGTTCCAGCCTCCGGATGCTGCCAAACGTGCCGACATTGGTTAGGCTGAAAGAGAAGCGGAAGGTATTCTCCTGGCTCAAAGCGCTGAAGTCCCAACGAGAGTATTGAAATGCGATTCCACAACAATCCCAGTTGTAGTTAGTCTGGATGGTCATGTTCTGGATTTGGTTTGAGCGGGCGTCCACACCCAAGTTGAATCCGGCACTCAGGCCTTTACGAGCCATTCCACCCCAAATTAAGCCCACGCGCCACTGGTTGTAGACGTTAGGAATGACAACGCCGTTGTCCACACTCAGTTCTCCTGGCGCATTCACGTAGGTGTACCCGCCCGTCCAGTAAAAATTGGAGAAACGGTAGCCGGCATAGATAGTGTTGGCATTGATCTGGTGCAGTACCGGATCGTAGTCCAGATCCCACTGGAAATCGGTGAGACCGGCCGAAGCGCGCATCCGGGAGATGATTGGCGACCAAATGCGAGGCTCGGTGAGGAAGGCGATGCCGGTGAAATCCACGGTCGAGTCGAAGACATTCCGCGTTCCGGGCACCAGTGCTCCGCCGAAGTTCGAGTTGCCGAAGTACTTTTGTGCGATCGCCCAGCTAAACACTTCGTTCGCAGGCGCTGATTTGTCCTGGCAGACACTGACGCCTCCCGTTTGGGACGGCTTGAGGTTTTCCGCGTATTCCGAATGTTCCGGATGCTGAAAGCACTTGGGGCTCAGCTTTGTTTTCTTCGCGAAAAGCCGGTTCACAAAGCCGTATTCGACTTCGTTCGTATCGGCGAGGATGTCGCGCTCATCGAAACGCAGAATCTGACTGAAATTCTCGATGCCTGTCTGATACCGGTAAATCGCATAAGGTTCGATTGTGTGCTTGATCGCGCGGCCGAACGGTTTGTGTTCGAAGATGCGCGAGACGGTGGGCGGACGCAACTCAAAGGAAGCATTTGCTACGTTGCGATTGATCGGATTGTTGACCGCGATACCGATTACCGTGGTCGAGGTGCCCGGCTCCAATCGCTGCGAATAGTAAGTTTCACGCGCCCCAATCTCCGGGCGGAAGGTCCACCCGTCGAACAGCTTTGGCCATGCGATATAAGGGGCGGCATCCAGCCGGCCCACGAACGGCGCGGTCTCGAAACCAATCTCGTTGCGGGAGACACCTCCGCCTGCCAAGTCGTACGAATACACCAGGCTCGACCGGCTGAACGGACGCTCTGCGCTTGCGAATTCAATGGTAGGCGAGTGAACGATTTGAATGTAATCGCCGGGGCTAAGGCTCTGGTAGTCCTGATAGCTGTCGGCCATTACCCCGAAGGCGTAGCCATTCCAATTTTTGTAAACAAAGCCGGTAGAGCGCACCTCCGACTGGATCGCCTCAGAAAATCCGAGCGCAAAAGCCTGCCGGAAGATGTAAGAGGACAGATAGTCAACGTTGAGCACTGCCTCAAAGCCATCGCCCAGCTTCTTGAACGCATTGACACGGACGTCTTCGCCGCCCTGGTTTTGCTTGTAATAGGGCCCGGGCGGCGCGCCTTTACTATCGATAACTCCATAGTAGGCCGCCTGAACCCCGTAGGTGTAGCCGATCGCGCGGAAGTCGCCAAACTGCGCCGAGCCTCGGGCCGAGTAAAGCGCCGCACCCAGAGTCGCATCAGAGTTGCGGCTGATCGCCCAGTAAAAGCCGTCACCGAAGATCGTTCCACGCGTATTTGACGATCCGATGGTCGGAATCAGAAATCCGCTCTTGCGGCCTAGATTATCGACCGGATGTTCCATGTAAGGAAAGTAGAAGACCGGAATGCCATGCAGCTTTAGCGTCGCATGGTGCAGGATGGCTTCGTCTCCCATTTCAACATCGGCGGTTTTGGAATCCAGCCGCCACTTTGGCTTCGGCAACTGGCACGAGGTCAGGAACCCGTGATTGACGCGATAGAGATCCGGCCCTAGTTTGTCCACGACTTTTCCCGTAAAGAAAAATGGAGTGGACGAGGTGAGAAACATCTGGCGATTCTTGACCTTCACTCCGGTCGAGCCAACCACGTCGTAGAACTTGCCGGTGTCGCGACTGATGTCGTAGGTAGCGCTGGTTCCGACCAGGTGTGCATTGTGAATCGAGCTGTCGAAGACAACGTGTCCCTTGGCTTTCAGGATGCCGGTTGACGAATCATACGTCGCTTCATCCGCGTGCAGATCATTCGGTCCGAAACGAATTTCCACATGGCCGCGCACGTTGTAGATGTCCTGGTTCTTCTCCTGCTCGTCGGCGCGAATCAACACCTCGTTGCGCCCCAGAGGAACGTTCATCGCCGGCCGCTGCGGGCCCAGGTCCTGATCGCTCTCCTGTAAGCGCTCCTCAACGATGCGTTCGGTGTCGGTGTCTTCGCGTCCGGAATCTGTTTTGACGGTGATCGATGGCGGCGCGTTGAGTGCTTGAACTTGCGGATCTTCCGAAGGACGCAACTGGCTGGTTAATACACTGGGAAGCACAAAGGCGTGACACAACAACAGCGCCATGATAATCAATCGAGTACGGGGAATCATCGACAGGCGTGCGTCCCTTCGCCGGTGCCTTAAGTTTAGCGGTACCCTGCAACTTAGCACGTTGCAGCAAGGCAGGCAAAATACGAATCGCACTGCAGGTTCCACGCGGCTCTGGACGTTCTTCTAAACCCGCCCGATGTTTGCTGGTTGCGCAATCGACGTAATTCGAACGCACGCTTTCGACGTGTGTGCATACGCGGAGGGCGACCTCTGCGTCCTCATCGCTCGTACTACCACGGCTTCAACAGGACCCGATATGCGCTACGGGCAAGAAGGATAGTCGCGCCACGACATGACCGAACAGCAGATGTTACGCTCCGACACTTCTGATTCGTCGCAAACCGCCGACGAGCTTTGGCGAAATGAAATCCAGGCGAGAGTTGCGCGCTATCGCACGCGCCGCGGACGCCGTATCGAGGGAACGTACAGCATGCGTTTTCCCTTCGGACCCGACGAGCAGGAATCGCCCAACACTTCGCAAGCGTTGGCGAGCGCGGTGGTCGAGACCGAGCCGGAGATCGATGAGCTCTTGCAGGATGATCAGTTCACCGCGCAGGATGACGAGCTCGATCTCTCGCACGACGGCGCCACGCCGGAATTGAGGCTGGCTGCTACCGAAAAGATAACGGCCGACGAACGGGTCGAAGAGGCGGTTGAGATTGTCCCGCAGCTTGGGGAGTGGAAGCCGGAAGCATCGTCGCACTTTGCTGCCGAAGCGGAACCCGAGATCTCCGAGTCTTCCAGCTTTTCGCTCGAGCCCGATCTCGAACCCCTGCCTCCGCAGCCTCCGCGGCCGACAGCCAAGCGCAAGGTCATCGCCTTTCCGCGTCAAGCTACCAACCAGGAAGAGGTCTATCGCCTTGCCGACCCGGTGGTTCCGGAGCAGCCTCGTATTCTGGATGTGCCGGAAGAGCTGGAGCCGTTTCCGACGACACCGTTGCTCGAAGGCTTGCAGCTTCCTGCCGCCCAGCAGTTGGCAGTGCCGTCCCCGGACCATATCGAGCTGCCCTTCGAGGCCGCCAGCATCTCCCGCCGGGTAGGCGCCGGTCTGCTGGACTTCGCCATCGTGGCCGCCGCCAGCGCGGCTTTTGGCGTTGTCGCCTACAAGTTTCTGCCTAAGTTCGAGCCCAGCAAGCCACTGATTCTGGCGGCGGCCGCAGTTCCGATTCTGCTCTGGACGGTCTATCAATACCTCATGATGATGTACGCGGGAACCACTGCCGGAATCGAGATCACGAAGATGCGCCTGAGCACCTTCAAAGGCGGAGCGCCGAATCGGCGTCACCGCCGCAGCCGCGTCATCGGCCTGTATTTCTCGACGGCGTCGCTGATGATGGGCCTGCTCTGGTCGCTGGTGGATGTGGACGCACTTTGCTGGCATGACCGCATCAGCCACACTTACCTGACCAGGCGGGACCAGGGCTGACCTCCAACTTTCCCGTGACTGTCGCGCGTCTGCCGGGCTGATTAACAAATCCGTAATGTCCCGCCTGCTGACAATTCGGCCGTAAACAATTACAGTCAAGCGATACCAGGGTCGAAGCGTCCAGCCGCCACTGGCATTAGTAATAGCAGTACACTGAGTAAGCTCCCTTACCCGGCGCGTGCCGGGCAAGCGTCCGGAAACTCCGGCGACCACCTATGTCTTCACAGATCGAGAATCTCCAACGACCCGCAATTAAAGTTTTCGTCGCCACGTCGGTGATGCTGACGTTCATCTCCTTCTGGCGCGCGGCAGCCATTGTGCTGTCCGACCTCGCGTCTTCTGCCTATTACGTGGGCGGCGACGCCGAGAAGGTGATTGGCAAAAGCGCTCCCTGGTTCGTTCTGGCCGTCATGCTGTTCAGCTATGCGGTGCGGGCCATCTACATCGAATCCAGCGCCATGTTTGTGCGTGGCGGCGTCTATCGCGTGGTCAAGCAGGCCATGGGCGGCACCCTGGCCAAGCTCTCGGTTTCGGCCCTGCTGTTCGATTACATCCTCACCGGGCCAATCAGCTCGGTCGCGGCGGGCCAGTATCTCGCCGGCTTTCTTACTGACACCTTCCACCACATCGGCTACGCCATCACGGTTCCCGATAACAGTTTTGCCGCGGCCTTCGCCATCCTGGTGACCCTCTACTTCTGGTGGCAGAACATCAAGGGCATCCACGAGTCCAGCGAACGCGCACTGCAGATCATGAAGATCACCACCGTGATGGTGGTGGTGCTGATCGTCTGGTGCCTGATCACGCTGGCGAAGAAGGGCGGCCAGGTGCCGCCATTTCCATCTCCGTCGCTGATTCACCACAACAAGGAATCACTGGGCTGGCTGCTGGGCACATGGGCTGAACGTATCCCTCTGGTCATGCTGCTGGTGGGATTTGGCCACTCGGTGCTGGCCATGAGCGGCGAAGAGTCGCTGGCTCAGGTCAACCGCGAGATTGAGCACCCGAAGCTGAAGAACCTGGAAAAGACCGGACTGGTCATCTTCCTCTACAGCCTGTTCTTCACCTCCCTGGTTTCGTTCTTCGCGGTGATGATCATTCCTGACGGCGTGCGCAAGGACTACTTCGCAAACCTGATCAGCGGCCTGGCGATGAACATGGTGGGCCCTTACACGCTGCGCCTGATCTTTCAGGGCTTCGTGGTGCTGGTGGGCGCGCTGATCCTGTCGGGCGCGGTGAACACCGCTATCGTCGGCGCTAACGGCGTGCTCAATCGCATGGTGGAAGACGGCGTTCTGACCACCTGGTTCAAGAAACCGCACAAGCGCTTCGGTACTTCCTATCGCGTCATCGACATGATCGTCCTGCTGCAGATCCTGACGATCATCGCCAGCCGCGGCAACGTGTACTTGTTGGCGTCGCTGTATGCCTTCGGTGTGATCTGGAGCTTCTCCTTCATGTCGCTGGCGGTCGTGGTGCTGCGTTACACCAGTCCTGGCAATCGCGAATGGAAGGTACCCGGCAACATTCATATCAAGGGTGTGGAAATTCCGATTGGGCTTGGGCTGGTCTCTCTGCTGCTGTTTGCGACCGCCATCACGAATTTGTTCACCAAGCAGATGGCGACCATCGCCGGGGTTTCGTTCAGCCTGGTCTTCTTCGCCATCCTCACAGTCTCGGAGAAGATGTCGGCTGCGGAGCACGCCTCCGGTAAGTCCGGCCTCGAGCAATTTAACGTGGCTGCCGACCAGGAACTCAGCACCGAAGCCATGGAGGTTCGTCCCGGGAACATCCTCGTGGCGGTTCGCGATCCACGCAATCTCTATTACCTGCAAAAGGTTTTGGGGAAGACTGACACCACAAAGACTGACGTGGTCGTCATGACCTCGCGTGTCTATCACCGTGAACCATCCTTCGGCGGCAGCGACCGCGTCGACACTTCCGAGGTCTTCCGCAAATATGAGCAGGAGCTGTTCACCACGGTGGTTAACGTGGCCGAGAAACTCGGCAAGCACGTTTCCCTGGTGGTCGTGCCAACCAACGATGTCTTCGAAAGTATCGTGGCCACGGCGCAGCGTCTGCACGCCTCGGTGATTGTCTGCGGCAAGTCAAACCAGCTCACCGCCGACGAGCAGGGCAAACTGACCGGCGATGCCTGGGAGCGACTGCCCGAACCCCGGCCCCGTCTGCGCCTGGTGGTCTTCGATCCCGAAGGTACCCGGCATGAATACATGCTGGGACCGCATACACCGCGCATGCGGCAGGAAGATGTCGACCTGCTGCATGGCATGTGGAAGGAAGTCACCGCCGATCCCAGCTATCGTGAGCTGCATCATTACCACGTGTTGAACGTCGCCTTGCAGGAGATGAAAGCGCGCATGCACGATGATGGGCGCAAAGAGGAAGTCATGCAGGACATCCTCAACGAGATGAATCGCAGCAGTGAAGAGCCTATCGCCGAGGACGACGCCCAGGAAACCCCGCCAACATAACGCGCCTTTCTAGGAATGGGTCGGACGGCTCGTCGGCCTGACCGCCCCCTCACCGTGAACGGCCTGCTACGGCGCACCTGAAGGTGCGCCCCTTCAAAACTGAGCGATACCCGGGATTTTCAGTCAAAACTGTTAAGCCGTTCTTCATGCTGAATAACCCCGCTCTTGTTACCATCAAAGTGTGAGCTCTTCTTCGAAAGTCCGCGTCCGCTTCGCTCCGTCTCCCACTGGCCACCTGCACGTCGGCAACGCCCGCACGGCGCTCTTCAACTGGCTCTTCGCCCGCCAGGCAGGAGGCGTGATGGTGCTGCGCATCGAAGATACCGACGTTCAGCGCAGCGAAGCTCGCTACGAAATGCAGCTCCTTGAGGACCTGAAGTGGATGGGCATTGATTGGGACGAGGGCCCCGACGTCGGCGGCGAGTACGCGCCCTATCGGCAGAGCGATCGGCTCGACATTTATCGCGAGCACGCCGAGAGGCTGGTCAGCGAAGGCAAGGCTTACTACTGCTTCTGTTCGCAGGATGAGCTGGAGCGCGATCGCGATGAGAAGCTCAGGGCGCAACTGCCGCCGGTCTACTCCGGCAAGTGCCGCCAACTCGACCCTTTGGAAGCGAAGCAGCGCTGTGCAGGCGGCGAGGGAGCGGCTATTCGTCTTCGCATCCCTGAGCACCCCATTCGCTTTCACGACATCGTGCACGGAGCGGTCGAGTTCTCGAACGAAGTGGTCAGCGATCCCATCATCCTGCGTTCGACCGGTATCCCGGTCTACAACTACGTGGTCGTGGTCGACGACGCGCTGATGAAGATCACGCACGTGATTCGCGGCGACGATCACCTGTCAAATACTCCGAAGCAGGTCGCACTCTACGAGGCATTGGGCTGGCCCGTGCCGGAATTTGCGCACCTGTCCACCATCCTCGGCGCCGATCGCGAGCGGCTGTCGAAACGGCACGGCGCGACTTCCATTGCCAACTTTCGCGACATGGGCGTGCTGCCCGAAGCGCTGATCAACTACCTGGCGCTGCTGGGCTGGGCCCCGAGTGGCGGCACGCGCGAGATTTTCTCGCCTGACGAGTTGAAGAAGGAGTTCTCGCTGGAGCGCGTCACGCCATCGCCCGCCGTCTTCGACATAGAGAAGCTTCACTGGCTGAACCGGCATTACATCAAGCAAAGTCCGCCGGAGCGCATTGAGAAGCTGGCCGAGCCGTTCTTCGTGCATGACGGACTGCTGCCGGAAAATCCGGACGAGAATACGCGCGCATGGTTCGCAAAAGTTGTCGCGCTGCTTGCGCCCTCAGTTGACAAGCTCGAGCAATTACCGGAGCGCGCGGCGCTGATCTTCCGCTACGATGCGGCCGCCGCGGTGAATTCGCCGGACAACGCCGAGGTGATGGCCGCTCCGAAGACCGCGGAGGTGCTCGCGGCGTTTGTTCAGCAGGTCGAGGCCGATAGCGCGCCGATGACGCCGGAACGCTTCAAAGCGATCATGAACGAGGTCAAGACAAAGAGTGGAGCGAAGGGCAAAGATCTGTTTCATCCGGTGCGCGTGGCGCTGACCGGATCGCATTCGGGTCCGGAGTTCGACAAGCTGATCCCGATTCTCGAAGAAGGATCAAAGTTGAACCTGCCGCAGCATGTGATGAGCGTCGGGGAACGCGTGAAGGCGTTCCGCGAAGTGAAGATCTTCTGAGGGCGCGCGCTGACGCTCGCTCGCGATAACCACTAAAGACGGCATTGGGCCGCCGATCCTGAAGGCCCGCGCTGCCCGGCTGAACTACGCGGCCGGAGCCCTACAGGCAACAATTCCAATGTGCTTCGACATCTCCTAATTGTCGCAGAGGGCGCACGTTCGCCGGGAGTAGAATCACCTCATGGCCGAGCTGTTCAATCCCGCCAGGCAGGAAGCGCAGGAGCGCAACTGGACTCCTTTTGTTATCGGACTGGTTGCTGTCGTTGTTGTGGTCGGCATCATCGCGCTGATGACGCGCAACACGGGTCAAAAGGCGCAGCAGGTCGATCCTTATGTCTCCCAGCTTCAGATCACGAATGCCAAAGTGAGCGCGGCGGAGAACTATGTCGGGGGAACCGTCACCTACCTCGACGCCGACATCACCAACACCGGCGACAAGACGCTGGTGGGAGCGGATATGAACCTGGTTTTCAAGAACACCATGAACGAGATCGTGCAGAAGGAAACGCTGCCCCTGCACGTGCTGGTGGAAAACCAGATGGGCGGCTATCCGGACCTGGTCGACATGAGCCGGTCACCGATAACGCCAGGGCACAGCAAGTCGGTGCGCATGACCCTGGAACACATCTCCGCCGACTGGGACCAGGCGCCGCCGCAGATGCAGCTGGCGAATCTGAAGTTGAAGTAGTCCGCGAAAACCCCTGCCAGCGCTTGGCGGTCGGGTTGATGTCCGGTCGACATCATTCCGTCACGTCGAACACCCATCACGAACGCCAGCGATGATGGCGGCGAAAAGCGAAGCCGTGCTACTCGGATGATCACGTGAACTTCCACGCTTGACCAGCGGGGAAAGTGATTCGTCGACATTTACCCGTCTGCATTGTTCTTTTGC
Source organism: uncultured Acidobacteriaceae bacterium (assembly GCA_963834135.1). Classification (GTDB taxonomy): domain Bacteria; phylum Acidobacteriota; class Terriglobia; order Terriglobales; family Acidobacteriaceae; genus Bog-257. Next base: position 189,507 of record CAWIAN010000006.1, read on the forward strand.
TAATCTGAAGCGATGTCGAGACTCGGTATTGCTGCGCGTATCGCCGCAGTCGCCCTGATCGGCGCTGCCACACTAGCGGCGCAGCAGAAGAAATCGAAGCCGCAGAGCCCGCCTCCGGACACTCCCGGCGTCACGACCATCACCTCGTTCGATAAAGACCACACGGTCATCGGCTGGCTGGAGATTGTTCCCTTCGAAAGCAAGATCGATCACCAGACCCGCATGCTGCGCGTGCTGGTGCCGGCCAACTACTTCTCGCCGCATAACCGCAGCCGCAGCTATCCCGTGCTCTACATGCAGGATGGCCAGAATCTCTTCGACGACGTTACCGCTCACTCCGGCGAGTGGCACATGGACGAGACCGTCGAGCACCTGGTCGGTGGTTTCAAGATCTTGCCGATGTTTGTCGTCGGCATCGACAACGCGGGGGAGAAGCGCAGCTCCGAGTACTTGCCTTATCCGGATCCTCTGAACACGAAGGACGCCGTCTCCGACGAGAAAAGCGTTCATGGCAAGGATTACGCGCGCATGGTCGTGACCGAGGTCATGCCCTTCATCGAGAAGAAATATCGTGTCTCGCGCGGCGCCGCGAATACCGGCATTGGGGGCTCATCTTACGGCGCGGTCGCTGCGCTCTACACTGCGCTGCAATATCCCGCCGCATTCGGGCATCTGCTGCTCGAAAGTCCGCCACTGTGGATCGGGGACAATCAGCTGTTGAAGGATGTTGAGAAGGCGAAAGTGCTGCCCCGCAAGATCTACGTCGGGATGGGAACGAACGAGGATCCTGCGGATCCGAAACTAAGCGCCGATGTGGTCAAGCAGGTACAAGATCTCGAAGCCGAGCTGCGCAAGAAAGGCCTGGGTCCGACGCGCCTGAAGGTCGTGGTGGACGAGGGCGGCGAGCACAACGAAGCTAACTGGTCGCGGCGGCTGCCGGAGGCCATGCTGTTTCTGTATGGGCAGTGAGCATCGGCCGAAGACGGCATCTCGAACCGGTGTTACAGAATGCCTCCTTACTTAAGCCCAAACGTAAAGCTCAGGCCTGAGCTGGTTCCGTAGTCGCTACCGGAAAAATGGGCTGGTGGCTGGTTGTCCCAGTTGCCGTAAAACGAGATGTTCCACGACAGGTCGCCGGTGATCTTGATGTAATAGCTCGCGTTGGTGTTCAAAAAGATGCGGCCGGGCTGCGATACAGCGGGGAAAGCGTTCGCCGAAATATCGAGGTCGGTCTTGTTGAACTTGAAGAACTTCATCTGCGCCCCGACCAGCGCGGTAGCTACATTCTCCGTGGGTACAGGAACCTGACCCGGGGCCTGATCGTACTTGGTGCTCTGCCATGCCGCGCCGCCTATGAGGGCGATAGTCGTGCGATTCGTGTTCTTCAGGTAACGCCCAATGCCTCCGCCGAGATTGCTTTGCAGGCGAATGTCCTGCTCCGAGCTTTGCAGAAACGAGCCAAGTCCGGTGTAAAACCAATTATTCCAGCGCAACAGGCGCATCCCAACCAGGTTCAGTTGATTGCGCGTGGCTGCCGACTCGGAGCCACTGCTGGAGGAGAGAGTTGAAGTGTAGTCGGCGCTTCCCGACCAGCGTTCCCGCAGGTAGGCCAGCCTGGCGCCCAGGTTGTACTGAGTGGTTTCGTTACCCTTGGAGTAGATAATGCCCGAATCCAGATCGCCGCTGAACCGCTGCCAGAACTTATCGGAAGTCTGCGCTAACCTCACAACGTCTTTTGCGGGAAGCAGAGTCTGCTTGCCCGCCTGCTCCGTGACTTCGATCTTCACTGGCCGCTTGTCCTCTACCTCGGCGGTGCTCAGCGTGCCGGTATAAACGGAGCCGTCTGCGGTCTTGACGAGGAACAGCTGTTTGCTTTCGATGTAGGCGACTTTCGACCACTGCACCGATTGCGTACTCAGGATGTAATCGAAGCTAGCATAGAGCACGCCCGAATCGAGGCCTTTGATCTCGCATGTCAGGTGATCGCCATTTTTCATCACCAGGACGTCGGTCTTTTCACGCGCGAATAAAGGCGTGGCGGACAAAAACAATATGAAGCTTAGAACAGCGACCCGCATGCTCATTGAAGCTCCCATCCTCGTTATTCGAGGCAAAAGAGAGTACGCCGACCGGCTGCGCGCAGGTCAACTTGGACATCACTGATTGTTCCAGAGACAGCAGGACTATGGTACGGCTTAAGCGGTGCAGGCAGGAACAACGAACTTGCGGACACCAGGCAGGCGCGAAGACGCGCGACAAAGATCTCAGCGGCAAACTGCTGCAAAGGGTGAGAGGCCCAGCGTCTTGTCTTCCTTCTGCACCCACAGATTGGCCTTGTCGGCGACCCGCTCATTGACGGTGACGACCACGACCACGCCGCTGGCGGTCGCAAAAGGCGAGCCGCTATAACCGCTGGGAACGGCAGTGCAGTCCACGTGATGGCTCTTGATGATGCCCCACTCGCCGCCCGGGCCCCAGTCCTTGAGGAATTCGTTGTAGGAATAACGCGTGTAACGTTCGGGATGCTGCTTCCAGTCGGGGTCGTGCATCCAGACGCCATACGCCTTTTCGAAGCTCTGCGTCTGCAAGGCCTCGAAGAACTGATTGACGACGTGCTCTTCGGGATAGAAGCGATTGAGCCATACCACCGCTGCGATAACGATAACCGCGGCGATACCGGCAACAATAATCCCCTTGCGACGGAGGGCGCGTGCTTCGTCATACGGCTGAGCTTCGAACAAAGTCATCGCGGTTCAGTTTACTCGTTTCATGGCTGCATGATAAGTCGGAAGGTCGCCGGGAGTCGGGGGTAGTGCCGCTTTCAGGCCGGCGTATAAGCCGACGACAGGCCTTTCCGCTGCGTGGAACAGCAGCCCGCCTCCGGCCGGGATGACAACCAACAAAAGAGGATGACAAATTGAAGGGAGGTTTTCGGAGCGGCTGTAGCCGTGCATTTCAAGACTACGCCGGACACGGACCTGAAGGTCCGCACTACCCGACCCCGTGCTTGGCGCGAAGCTTAACGTGCGCCATGTCTCCCGCTATTCTCCCAAAACACTTCGAGCCACCCCGATCGAGGCGGCTCGAAAAAATCCCGTCTTCGGATGGTGGCTTACTGGTTCTTGGCGAGCATTTGCAGCTTCTGGCCGGCAATTTCTGCCGTCAGGCTTGCGGGTGATTCTTTCTGCATCTGCTCGTAGATGTGACGAGCGTCGTCGGGCCGTGTCATCGCCTCGTACAGCGAGGCCAGCGCCAGTTGCGCCGTGCTCTTGCCCACCGAAATTGTCGGATGATCGATCAGCTGTTTGTAGATATCGATCGCGTCGATGTTCTTGCCGGTATCGTGATAAATCTGCGCCAGCGCCATTTTGGCGAGGCTGGCGATCTCTTTGTAGCGGCTGCCGGAAACTTCCTGCAGATCGTTCACGGCTGCCGTGTCGTTACCCAGATCGCGATAGGTGAGACCGGCAAAATAGCGCGCTAGCTGCGACGTTTGCGTGAAAGTGTACTTATCGGCGATGCGAGTGAACTCGGGGTTCGTGACCTGGTTGCGCTCTTGCGCGGAAGCGTAGCTGAGCATGTCAGCCGTGGCCGGCGTTCCGGCGGGACGAACCGGAGCCTTGTACTTCTGCATTGCCAGCGCCAGATCGTTCTTCGCCTCAGCATCGCGATAATTGATGTAAGCCCATCCGCCGCCAACGGCTCCAAGGAGAAGGATAACGATGATTCCAAGGATGATGAGGGGCGAGCGGTTCGCCCTCGCCCAGGTGATCGTTTCGGCGGTGGACGTAGTAAACGAGTCCTGCTTTAGCTGATGTCGAGTGTAACTGCGCACGGGAAGTCCTATGTCTGAATTGCCACTTAGGCGGGAAAAGAAAAGTGTATCAGCCGAGAGAATCAAGGGTCAAACCAATAGCCGCAGCACGAATTCACCAAAGCGCGAAAACGCGTTGACTTCAGCCCGAGTGATGCTACTATTCCGCAACCTGAGCCTCTCCGCTCGCCTTGTACATTGAGCAGCATCGCCGCTCCCGCCTTGCTCTCGCTGATTCAGAAACAGCACCACCTCAATCGGGCCCTAAACCAACTGGGAAACCTTCGTCGGAGGAATCTATGCGTTCTGTGTGTCTGCTTTCTTTCGTTCGCCGCCTACTTTTGCTGATGGCATCGGCTGCACTTGTGATACTGGGTGCAGCCGGTTCTCTGGCCCACGGACAAGACTTTTCAGTGCTTGTAAATTTCGGAAGTACCAACGGCGCATATCCACAGTCGGGCCTCATCCAAGCCTCAGACGGAAACTTGTACGGAACGACCGAACTGGGAGGCGCGCATGGTGGTGGAGAGGTATATCAACTTACATCCACTGCCTTCAATCCGTCGTTTTATGCTTTTTGCCAACATGTCAACGGATTTATTTGTCTTGATGGAGAGTGGCCACTAGCCGCCCCAGTTCAAGGCACGGACGGCAATCTTTACGGCACAACGTCGCTAGGCGGATCTTCGACGACCTGTCAGCTTGGATGCGGGACTCTTTACCAGTTGAGCCTTCAGGGCACTTTAACAACGCTACATAATTTCTGTTCGGGTGGCCTGGGCTGTCCGGATGGATCAACCCCTGCCGCCCCTCTGGTGCAAGGGACCGACGGAAATTTCTACGGCACCAGGACAGTCGGCGGGCAACACGGCAAGGGCGTAGCTTCAAGAACTCGTCCAGCGGCATGCTGGTGACGCTCTACAGTTTTTGCGGGCTGGCAAACTGTGGAGATGGAGCGCAGCCCTTTGCGGGACTGGTGCAGGGCACTGACGGAAACTTCTATGGCACAGCGACGGCCGGCGGTACCGGGTGGGTCAGCCCCTGCCTCAACACCAACAGCGCAACAGTATACGGTACTGTCTTCAAAGTCACTCCGAGCGGCGTGCTGACCACGATTCACAAGTTTTGTTTGCAAACGAATTGCACCGACGGCGCAAATCCCTACGGCACACTGGTGCAGGGCACCGACGGCAATTTCTATGGGACTACGTTCGCCGGCGGAGCCAACCAGGTAGGCGAGGTTTATCGAATTAGTCCTGCTGGAGATTTTGCCGTGATCGCCAACTTCAGTCCTACTGTCGGCGGCGCACCCTTCGCGGGCGTTATACAGGCGACGGACGGCAATCTGTATGGAACGAACTATTTCGGTGGCGGACAAAACAATGCGGGGACGATCTATATGGTCCCGACAACGGGCGGCGTGCCCAATGTCCTTCATACCTTTGAAGGCACGGATGGAAATTATCCGAAAGCAAGCCTGGTGCAAACGTCTAACGGAACTCTGTACGGGACCGCGAGTAGCGGGGGACAGAATAGTGAAGGAATTCTGTTCAGCCTGTCGGGCCCGGCGCCCACCGCGGCTCAATTCGTTCCAGTCACGCCTTGCCGCCTGGTCGACACACGCCAGAACGGCGGAGCGCCGATCCAGGGAGGCACCTGGCAGACATTCACGCTGCCAACACTGGGCGGCTGCAACATCCCACCAACCGCAACCGCTTATTCGCTCAATGTAACCGTCATCCCCCAAGGACGCTTGGGATATCTGACGATCTGGCCCACGGGCCGGAGCCAGCCCAATGTCTCAACCATGAACTCAACGGATGGCAGGGTGAAAGCTAACGCCGCGATCGTTCCGGCCGGATCGAGCGGCGCGGTGAACGTGTTTGCCAGCAATACGACGAACGTGCTCCTCGATATCGACGGATACTTCACCACTCCCGGCGGAAGCACCTACCAGTTCTATCCACTCACGCCCTGCCGAATCATCGACACCCGGGGCGGGCAAAATGGAGGGACGCTGCAGGCGGGCGTAGAACGCGATTACCTGATCTCCGGCAAGTGCGGCGTACCCGCCGATGCCATCGCATACTCGTTCAACGTGACCGCGCTGCCGACCCAGGGGAGCCTGGATTACCTGACCGTGTGGCCCCAGGGCACACCGCAGCCAACGGTCTCGACGTTGAACGACAACACCGGAACCAATGTGGCGAACGCGGCCATCGTGCCTGCGGGCAGCGCCGGCACCACGGCGTTTTACGCTCACAACCATGACACCAACCTGTTGCTGGACGTGAACGGCTACTTCGCGGCAGCCGGTCAGGCAGGCCTGTCTCTGTATGCGGTTGCGCCTTGCCGGGTGCTGGATACGCGGCAGAACAACGGACAGCCTTTCCAGGGAGAGAAGACGGTCGGCGTGGTGGACAGCTCGTGTGCTCCGCCGGCCGCGGCACAGGGCTACGTGTTCAATGCTACTGTGGTTCCACCCGCCGCCTGGGCTTTGAGCTTGTGGCCCGACGGACACAGCAACCCACTTTCTCAACGCTGAATGCGATCGACGGCACATCACGGCGAAAACATGGCAATTGTGCCGACAGCCAACGGATCGATTGACGCGTTTGCTTCGGCGTTAACGCACTTGCTGCTCGACATCTCCGGCTATTTCGCGCCATAGAGAGCGTTAGCCCGTATGCGGCAAGGGGGGAAAGGCGACGGTTAGCTTGCGGTCTGCGCCTTCGCCTTCTGCCGCACCTGCTGCTGTTCCAGCGCCAGCTTGTACGCCACATAGTACTTGTAGATATTGCCGACGTAGGTCACCGTCTCCTGACCAATGTCCTTTGCTGCGACCAGTTCTACGTTGCCGAACCACACATTCGGATTCAAGCCCATGTCCGCGGCTTCCTTGCGCAGGCGGGCGATGCGGTTGGGACCGGCATTGTAGCTGGCGAATACCATGAGGGTGCGGTTCATGGGATCAATCTTAGGATCGTTGAAGTAGGTATCGGCGATGTTGCGCAGCATCTTGGCGCCGGCATGGATGTTGGGATCGGCCTGCAGGACGCTGGGGATGCTGATGGGCGCTGCTGCTGCATATTTCGGCTGCACCTGCATGATGCCGACCGCTCCGACCGGACTGCGTTCGCTCTGGTTGAGCTTCGATTCCTGGTAACCCTGGGCCGCCAGCATCAGGTAGTCAAAGTTGTATTCCGCTGCATACTTCTTGAACAGGTCGATGGTCTGCAGAAACTTCTCCATGTCCTTCTGCGAGGTAGCGTCGGTCACCCACTTGGTGTTCTGCAGATAACGCCGGATGAGAGTGTTGCCGAACGACGTTCCTGCGGCGTGGGTGGCAACGTATTCGTCGACCAACTGCTTGAATTGGGGATTGTCCTTGCGCATGGGAAACGCCATGCTGATATTGGTGGCAATGGGGGACGAGGGATAGGTCTTCAGGTTGTCGAAGACTTTCGACCACAACTGCGCTCGCGCCGTAGTGGTCACGGTCGCCGGCAGCAGGCCGCCGTGTACCATCTGAATGAGGTCGTCCTCGTTCAGGTTTTTGTCCGCTTCTTTCAGGTTGATGGGAGGCTTGCCCGCCTTTTTCAATTCAGCGTTGATCTTCTGGAGGTTCTGGTAATAGGTGGTTAGCGGATTGACGTAAATCGTCTTGCCCGAAAGATCGGCGGTACCGTTCACCTCTCCGAAATCCGGCCCACTGATGACAACCTGGTCGACGCCCGTCTGGATCGGCGACGAGAAGGACACAATCTTTTCGCGCTCGGGAGTGATGACGATGCCGTTGGCAATGATGTCGCCCATTCCGTCCCTCAGCGCCCCTTCGGCCTGCGCTGGGGTTACCGGCAGGAAGCTGACCTTCAGCCCGGGATTTCCCAGCTTCAGCTTCTGATTGACGAAGCGCTGAAAGTCTTCCATGGTTTCGTACATCACACCGCGAGGCTGACCCTGGTCATAGAAGAAGCCGATGGGGTTCAGGATGACGAGCGCGCGGATGTTGCGGCGCTTTACCATCTCGTCCAGATCGCCGGTGTGCTTGCTGAAATTCAGCGGCAGCATCAGGCTGTTGTCGGGTGGAGGCAGCTCATCCGGAGAGTTTGTAGCTTGTGTGGTCTGCGCCGATTCGCCTAATGGCTGCGCGGCCGGAGTGGGAGATTCGGAATTGGCGGGCGCCGGTGCCTGCTTCTTGCCACAACCCATCAGAAGCAGCACAGAGAAAACAGCCCCTAACAACGAAAGACGGATGCGATATGCCTGACTATCGTTGAGCATTTTTACTGTCCGGCAACAATGTACCGAATCCGGAGCGAAATGTTGAGGAAATTTAGTTGCAGGGGCCAGCCGAAACAGGACCATCGCAGGCGACTCGTCGGCTGCGCCGCCTCGCCTCGGCTCCAACATACAAGGGACGGCGGCACGGCTTCAGCCGTGCCCTTTCAAAGCCATTCATCGCCGAAGGCTAGTCTGCGGTGGCCGCGCGCGCCTCTTCCAGCGGCATTGCCGTGGGGACGATGGTCAGCATGTCGGTCTGCACCTTGTCCCATTGCTGGATCAGCAGGCCTTTGTCTTCGAACGCTCCGCGAATCGTAGCCGTGTCCCAACCCACAACCTCTTCGAGGATGGGCACCAGGATCGCGAGCGCACTGTCGCTGATCACCGAACGCTTGGCGATCGGCGCCAGGTACCGGTTCTCCGAGACGGCAATGGTGAAGCCGTCGCGCCGGTTGATGTGCAGCATGACGTGAATGTCCGAGCTGCCATCGCCGACATACACAATGCGGTCCGGCCCGGTGCGCAGCGTCTCCAGCAACTGATCGATGACGGCAACCTTGCCGTAGCCGGCAGTCACCTGCTTGATGCGCTCGATCTCGCCGTCGGCGTTGTACTCGAACTCCGTGCCGAAGATGTGGTCAGGCGGAATGATGCCTTCGAGAGCCGAGCGGATTACTTCCACCGGGCCCGCCGAGATCACGTAGAAATCGAAGTGAAATCCCTCGACCTCTTCCGACAGAAAGCGGTAGAGCAAGTCGATGTTCGGCTTCAGACGCACGTGCTTGCCGGCTTCGTACAGATGCTCTGGGCGAACCTTGGACCTGAACTCGGGGTCGTGCAGCAGCAGATAGGCGAGCTCGCCCCCCTGCTGCACCAGATTGAGCTTGGTCATCCCGGTGGTCTTGCGCTCGAACTCGCTGGCAGAAATTCCGAGCAACTCGGCCAACACGTAGCCCGAGTCGTTGAAGCTCAACGTCTGGTCAAAATCGCTGGCGAAGATGTAGCGCTTCCTGGGTTGTATCTTTTCCTGCATAAGCTCGAATTCAGGTAAATCGTTTCGCTGGTGCATACGCACACGCAGCCCTCGTAAGCTGTCACTTGGCATCGTTACATGATTAGATTCGAGCTGTGGTTGAAGGATGATGAAATCGCCGCAAAATCGAGTAAGCAGCTCTGGAATGAGGTGGTTATGGCCGCCGAATTCCTGCCGCATCAGCTGGTTTACTCGGTGCTTGTCAGCGCCGCCCCAACTGAGCGGAAACCATTTCTTCGGCTCGCGTGACCTTCTGCGCGCGGCGCTCCGGTCAGGAATTTCCTTTGGTTTTTGAAATGCGCAAAGGAAAGTCCGGGTTATAATCCTTCGGCTTAACCGGCCCACCAAAGCACTTCATAAGCGGAAAGAATCGCCCAGGCATCAATCGCGGTCGTCAGTGGTCGTTTTTCGAAGAAGGAGACCTTGTGATGAAGCAGTCTCAAACTTCCCAAAAACTTTTGCGCGGTGTCTACCCCGTGACTTTCGTGCTGGCGATACTATGCGCCTGCGTTACGATCACCAATCTGCCTGCCCAGGCGCAGACCTACACCGTCCTTCACGCCTTCACAGACGCGGAGGGCGCGATTCCGACCAGCACGCTGATCTTTGACCGTGCGGGCAAGCTCTATGGAACCACCGAATACGGTGGACCAAACAACCAGGGCGGTATATTTCAGCTCAAACCGGCCGGGTCGGGATGGGTCTATAGCCAGTTGCACAACTTCGGCCCGCAACTCAGTGGCGGGGTTGACCCAGTGAACTACGGAGGTTTGACGATCGGCCCGGACGGCACTATCTACGGCACTACGGCTTCCGGTGGCCTGTTGGACTGCGGACAATCGTATTGCGGCCTGGTGTTCCGGTTGAGGCCTCCGGCCACGGTATGCAAGGCGGTCTCCTGCCTCTGGAACTACACGGTCGTTCATCCGTTCGCCGGCGACGTTAAATCCCCCATGGGGAGCATCATCTTCGACCAGGCAGGAAACATGTACGGCACCGGCGAATTTGGAAGCTTCTACAAACTCTCGCCTTCGGGTGGAAGCTGGAACGAAAGCAACATCTATAACTCCGCCATAGTGAACTACGCCGGAATGGTGGTGGACAGCCAGGGGAATCTTTATGCTGTCTCGGCCGAAAATTCTGGCGCCGACGGCAACAACTACGGTGCGGTTATTGAACTTTCGCCAACGTCGTCGGGATATGTCGAGAGCGTGATCTATCAGTTTAACGGCAGCATCGACGGCGCTACACCGATCGGAGGTTTGACCATCGACGCTGCGGGAAATCTGTACGGATCGACGAGCACCCGCGGCAGCGGAGGGGGAGGCACCATCTTCGAGTTATCGCCATCCGGCAGCGGATGGACGTTTCACGTCATTTGCGAACTCTCCGGCATAGCGAATAGCGGCCCGCAAAGCGCACTAACGCTAGACAGCCTGGGAAATCTGTATGGCACCACCTACACCGGCGGCGCCAATCAGAGTGGCTCAGTTGTCAAAGCGAGCCGAAATGGAAACAATTGGACATGCAGTGATCTGCATGACTTTGAGCCGGGCAGCAACGGCCTGTTGCCTGTTGGCGGCGTGACGCTCGACTCACAAGGCAATCTCTACGGCACAACAACAGCCGGCGGAAACCAGAATCAGCGTTACCCGTACCCTGGCGACGGCGTCATCTGGGAGATCACGCAGTAACGCGTTTCAGTCGCGCTGAAAACTAGCCATACCCCATAGTTCGTAATCAAGCGACGGGCGCCCCGGGCCTCGCGGTTTCGAGACCCGGGAGAGCTTAGTCGCACGCCTGTGTGGGAGATAACACCGTAGAGTCCGGGTGAAGGTTGAAACCCCCATGTCTCGAAAATCGCGAGACATGCACGCCGAGCCGAAGGCTGCGGTTCGTCGCGATTAAAATCCCCAGGTCTCGAACACCGCGAGACCCGGGGCACTCGTCAGCTTTACATCGTCAGCACAACCCGAAACTGAGCATTCCCGCTCATCATGCGCGTGTAAGCTTCGGCCGCTTTTTCCAGGGGATAGGTCTCGATCATCGCGCGCACGCCGCTGAGCACCGAGAAGTGCAGGGTGTCTTCGGAATCGGCCGGCGTTCCCGACCACCAGCCCTGGATGGAGCGGCTTCCGGCAATGAGCTGTATCGGAGTGACCTCGATGGCATCGGGCCCGGCGCCGACCACCATGAGGGTACCGTTCGGGGCCAAGCCGTCGATCAACTGCGACATGGCTTTCGAGCTTGGCGCCGTAGCCAGGATCACCCGTGCACCACCGAGCTTCTGCAATTCTTCCGCTGCGTTTGCCGCCTGGCTGTCTAGATAAGCGTGCGCGCCCAGTTTCTTGGCCAGCGCCGCGTTTTCCGGACCGCGTCCGATGGCGACAACCTCATAACCAAACTTGCTTGCGAATTGAATGCCCAGGTGGCCCAGGCCGCCGACACCCTGTACCGCCACCACGTCGCCGGGCATAGCGCCGCTGTGACGCAGGGCGTTGTAGGTGGTAATCCCGGCGCAGAGCAGCGGGGCAGCGTCGACATCCTTCAGACCCTCCGGGATCTCCGCCAGGGCCTCGACGGGAGCAATCATGTACTGCGCGTAGCCGCCGTCGTAACTGATGCCGCAAACCTTCACGTTGCGGCAATTGCGGAAATCGCCGCGCCGGCACTCACGACACGTATTGTCCTGGCCGCCATGCCAGCCCACGCCGACGCGTTGGCCTTTCTTCCAGACGGAAACGCCCTGGCCCACTTCATCGACGACGCCGGCAACTTCGTGTCCCGGGACGCGCGGATATTCAATGCCCGGCCACTGCCCGTCTTTCGTAAGCGAGTCGCTGTGGCAAACGCCACAAGCCTGCACCTTGATCCGCACATGTCCCGGCCCAGGCGCCGGAATTTCGCGTTCAACGATCTCAAAATCCGCTCCTGGCTTTGCAACCTGTGCCACCTTCATCGTTTTCGCTGCCATGCATCCTCCCACGTTCAAATTTGAATGAATTTTGTAAAGCAGATTGATGTACTGTGTCGGTAGATTCCGCAAACAACAGTTCGGCTTCGTTAAAAAGACGTGACACTGGCGACGTACCACCGGTTCGATCCTCACCGGCGATTCGAATCCGGGGCGCCAGACAGCTTGATTTCGAGGCATCGTGCTTGTCAAGGAACGGTGCGACGATCGATCCCGACTCATTCGAAAACCGCGAGTGAGTGCGCACTCCGGTGGTTGCTTCATGTCCAGGTTTAAACTGCTGGTTCCAGATCCAGAGAAGCTGGAGCTGGAGACATTGCATTACAGGCCGGTAGAACTTCCAAAGAGACTCGCGGGCGAAAGGCGGAGCTATGTGTTTCTCGGCGACAGCAAACTTCGTGGGTAGTGGCGTTCTAGCCGCCGTTGGCGTGGTCACGTTAACGAAGGTGAAGCACCGGCGCGAGCTGCTTTTCGCCGCGTTACCGCTGCTGTTTGCTATTCACCAGTTCATCGAGGGATTCGTCTGGCTGGGACTGGATGGGATCCTCTCACCTACGGTGACGCACGACATGGGGGCTGCATTCATGTTGTACGCGCAGGGGCTGCTTCCGTTCCTGCTGCCGCTCAGTGTGCTGCTGTTCGAGCCCGACGTGAAGAGCCGGAGACGCATGCTGCCGTTTCTGGCCGTGGGTGTCGCAACGACGCTTTATATACTATGGGCGCTGACCGCATACCCGACCGAGGTGTACGTCAGAGTTAACAGCATCGTCTACATCAATCAGGCGACCAATAACACGCTGGTTGCCGTGGTCTACGTCATTGCGACGTGTGGCTCGCTGTTTTTCTCAAAGGTCAGACCTATGGTCGCTTTCGGCGTGGCGAATTTAGCCATTCTTCTGGTCGTAATGGCAGTCAAACGCTATGCCTTCACGTCTTTGTGGTGTGCTTACGCGGCAGTGGCGAGCGTGATCATCCTCGCCTACTTCTGGAGAAGCGCCGCGGAGCGGCCTTTCCTCTACGCAGAGTCTTTGTAGAGACACCCAAACCTTGATAAGAAAGTTGGAGAAGTATCGCGAGAGCTACTCGTACCGCAGGCTTTCGATGGGATCGAACTTTGCCGCCCGCGTTGCCGGCGCCGTGCCGAACAACACGCCCACCAGGCTCGATACCGCGACGGCGATAATTACCGACCAGCCGGAAACCGGCACGCGGTAGTTGGTGATGAAGCGTACCGAGAAGGGTAGCGCCAGTCCGACGATGATGCCGACAATTCCACCGGACAGCGAGATCAGGATCGCCTCCATCAGGAATTGCGCGCGAATCTCGCCTTTGGTCGCACCTACGGCCTTGCGCACGCCAATCTCGCGGGTGCGCGCGTTGACCGTCGCCAGCATGATGTTCATGATGCCCACGCCACTCACGATCAGCGTCAACACAGAAATCAGCAGCAGCACGGTGGTGAGCGTGTTGGCTGTCTTTGCGGCCACTGTAAGCAGTTGTGTCAGGTTGTCCACGCGGTAGACCGACTCAGGACGATGGCGCGATTGCAGCACCTCGCGAATCTGGCGTGTAGCTCGCGGAACCTCATTCGAATCCGAAACCGAGAAGAACAGCTGCTTCACCTGATCGGTGGGAGTAAAGTAGCGCGCCACCGTGTGCGGCACCAGGATAGTGTCTTCGGAGATCTCGGTCTGACCGAAGGTATCGACGCGCTCGCGAAAAACCCCGATCACGGTGAATGGCAGTCCGCTGAGCTTCACTTCCTTGCCGATCGCCTCATCTTCCGAGCCGTAAAGTGTCAATGCCAGCTTCTGCGTGATGACTGCGACTTTGTTGCGGGCCTGGGTGTCTGAATCGTCGAAGAAGCGTCCGGCCAGCACCTGGAGATTGCGCACATACAAGTATTCCCAGGAGACGCCAAGCACGAGAATGTCGCGCTCCTTGCCACCAGGAACTACAATGCGGTCGTGAAACTCGATCATCGGCGACGCATTGCTGATGCCGGGCACTTGCTCGCGCACGGCGTTCAAATCGTCGAGCCGGAGATAGTCGCTGGTGTCGTTGCGGCCGTAGACACTGCCGCCCGCGTACTCGGCCACCATCATATTCGAACCGATGTTCTGAATTTGTTGCAACAGGTATTGCTTGCCGGTCAGGCCAATGGTTACCACCAGGATCAGTGACGCCGTCCCAATCACCATGCCCAGCGAGGTCAGGATGAAGCGCACCTTGCTGACCCGAAAGGTCTCGATGGCGACGGTAAGCGTCTCGCCAAAAACGAGCTTGGGGTAACGGTGCTGATTTTGGGGTTTGCCGGCCATGCCTTAGCTTTAGACTACTTCTTCGGCACGAGGGCTTCAATGGCGACGCTAAGGCTACTCTGCCTGACGGCCACCTCGCTTGACTCCAACAACAGGCCTACTGGACGGCACGGCTAAAAGCCGTGCCCTTTCAAGACTGTAACCAGCAGCTTCGTTGTTGAACCGCACTCCCCGGTGGTATCGTCAAGGTGGTGTCGCTCGACACTTCTAACTGATGCAGTCGTCTCTCCAACGCCTCGCCTTTCCGCTGACTTTGTCGATATGCACGCTGTCTGCCCTGGCTGTCGGCCAGCAGGCGCAGCCTATCGGACAGCTCTATGCGAGCGATGCCAGCGTTAAGGGATCGGTAATGCTGGCGGGATCGGGGACCAGCGTCCTGAGCGGCTCATCGATCGAGGCCGGCACCCAGGCCGCGACCCTGAAACTCGAGCGCGGCGGCAGCCTGCTGGTGTGCGAGGGCACCAAGCTGTCGGTCACCTCCTCACAAAACGGAAGGCAGCTTCTGCTCAGTCTGAACAGCGGCAACCTGGAGCTGAATTATCCTCTCGGCACCGAGGCTGATACCTTGCTGACTCCCGACCTGCGACTGCTGATGCCGGGGCCGGGAACCGTCCACGTTGCCGTACGTGTCGCGCCGAATGGCGATACCTGTGTGCAGTCATTGCCGTGGAACGCCGCCGCCGTCGTCGTCTCCGAGAGCATGGGCGATGACACTTACCAGGTGAAGCCGGACGAGGCCGTGCTTTTCAAGGGTGGTCATCTGAAGCAGGCCAGCCGCTCCAGCTCGAATTGCGGGTGTCCGAAGGAAGTTCGAACGCAGGAAGCGAAAGCTGCGCCTAGCGCGCCGGTCTCTTCGACACCAGCGCCGGCGGCCGCGACGCTTCCCCCGCCGTCGCATCCGCAGACGAATCAGCAGCTGGCTTCAGCCCCGCCGCCTGAGCAACACATGACGGCGGACGCACCATTTATTTTTCACGGCGACGACCCCAGCCCCGATTTGCGGCCGATTGTGCTGACTCTGAAGCTGGAGAACACCAGGATCGTTCCGCTGGAGCCGACCGTGTTGCCGCCTCCGTCTAACAACAAGAAGGCTCCCGCAGCCCAGAGTGCCCAGAATCAGCCGACGGATCAGAAGCAATCGCATGGCTTCTTCAGCAAGGTAGGAGCATTCTTCGCGTCGATATTTCACTAGGCCCCGTCAACTATGGGCCATGAGCTCTGAGCTACGGCCGTGACTTAAATCCGGCGCATAGCTCGCGTCGCAGGCGAAGCGCAGTTGGTTCTGCCCGGCCACAACTCGTGGGCAGATGTGTAGAGAGATTTAGCCCACAGCTCATGGCTCACGGCAGCTGTTCTGCTACACTTGCCCTTTCTATGCCCGATCAGCCGCGTTCCCGCATGTTCCTCTGGGTCTTGCTTGGCGGAGGAGCGTTTTTCCTGTTCCTCGTCGGCATCTTCGCGCTGGTTTACTTCTCGGTGCGTTCGCAGCAGAAGAGCAGCTTTAGTGGATTCGGCGACAAGATCGGCGTCGTCGATCTTGAGGGCGTGATCCTCGATCCCAAGGATGTCATCGAGCAACTGGAGAAGTTCTCTGATGACAGTTCGATTAAAGCCATCATCATCCATGTGAACTCGCCCGGCGGCGGAGCGGCAGCCTCAGAGGAAATTTATCGCGAGGTCATGCGCATTCGCGACAAGAATAAAAAGCCTGTGGTCGCTTCCATCGAGACCGTCGGCGCCAGCGGCGCGTACTACGTTTCCTCGGCAACCAGCAAGATCTTCGCCGATGACGCCAGCATTGTGGGCTCCATCGGTGTAATTGCCGAGTGGTACAACTACGAAGAGCTGCTGAAGTGGGCCAAGCTCCAGCAGATCACGATTAAGGCGGGCGAATTCAAAGATGTCGGATCGCCGACGCGTCCGATGACTCCTGAAGAGCGTGCCTACATGCAGAGCCTGATCGATAACATGCACTCGCAGTTCATCCACAGCGTCGCTATCGGCCGCAAGATGAAAGACGATCAGATCCTTCCCTTAGCCAACGGCAAGGTTTGGACGGGACAGGAGGCTTTGCCTCTAAAGCTGATCGACCAGATCGGGGACTTTCGCGCCGCCGTCGAGGACACCGCAAAGTCAGTGGGGATCAAGGGCGAGCCCACGTTGGTGCATCCCGAGAAGGACCGTAAGAGCGTGCTTGACCTATTGTTTGGCGACCTATCTGAATATTTGCCTGACCGCGCAAAGCTGATGCAAACCAATATAGGTTTCTATTACCTTTGGAAGTAGTGTGTGGTTGGGAACCTATTGTATTTCGGCAAGTTCAATGTAAACTTCTACTTGCCAACCCGATTGCAATTTGAGAGTATCCGTTGTACCGCCGGAGGACTGGCGGTCGCCGAACCTACCTTGGGCTGGGGTGGGCCAGGAAAAATGTGACTTTGCGTCGCGACGAGGGGCGTGCCAGATGACCAAGGCTGACTTGATCGATGAAGTTTCCCGGCTGACCGAACTCACCCGTAAAGATAGTGAGGTCATCGTCGAGACAATCTTCGAGAGCGTGGTGCGCTCATTGCGCGCCGGCGACAAGATCGAGATCCGCGGCTTTGGCAGCTTCCGCACCCGCCAGCGCAAGCCCCGCGTCGGCCGCAACCCCAAGACCGGCGATCGCGTGGAAGTTCCGGCGAAGAAAATTCCCTTCTTCAAGCCCAGCAAAGAGCTGAAGGACATGGTGAACAGCTATGTCGACGCACCCGGCCAGGCGCCCGCAGTTCAGGCTCCCCCGGCAGACGGCAACGGCGCTGGAAATCTGTAGAATTCCGGCTGTTGGCTCTCAAGGAGTATCCGAAAACTCCAACCTACTTCGTGGTTCGTCAAAGATGAAGGTGTCATTCCTGGGGTCGCTTGCGTTCTAAAGCGACGAGACGCCTGCATTCCGCTCTAATCGATTCCCGAACCCGGCCCCAGGCGGGGTGGCTTCCCTTTGAGCCCGGGCGGCAGCCAGGGTAACGTTCACGATAATCTTCTGAGCCCTTCACAGGCGACACATGTGCTGCCGACTTAACAGGCTGCCGAGAAAGTCGAATCAGTCGGCTCGTCGGACTGAAGTCCGCCTCGCCCGAGGTCAAAAGTAAGAGACTTATCGGTACGGCTGAAGCCGTGCCCTGACACCAAGCTCACGTTGCGAGAGTTTTCCAGCAGCCTGTTGAGCGGACTCTGGGCGAGAGTTTTCCAGCAACCCGTTAATCCGGCTCTGGCTTTCCATCGCGCGGCGTGAAGCGGGCAAGGCCCGCACTACCCGATCTCTCGCGGGCGAGCAGCAACATATCCGATCTCTCGCCGGCGAGCAGACAACATTTACCCAGTCAGATACACGCGAGTGGCGCCACTACCCGATCCATTACCCGCAAGTCCCACAGACTTTGCGCGGTAAAAGGGAGAGCCTACTTCACCGTTGTGTCTTCCGCTTCGGTGGGACTGGTGCGCACCGTGTCTTTGAAGGCGCGAATCCCATCTCCCAATCCCTTACCCAACTCGGGTAATTTCTTGGGGCCGAAGACCAGCAGCGCGATAAACAGGATTACCAGTAAGTGCATGGGTTGAAACAGACCTTCAAGCATCGGAATTCTCCTAGGGCTGCATCCCGCGATGCAGCCCATTGCTGATTGTGCCTAGTAAAGCGTGCTATCCGGTAACTGAATCTGGATGTTCGCCGACAGCGCTACGCTTCCTTGATTGGCCAGCGCCGTCTGGAACGAATAGGCCGGTCCAGTGGACGGGTTGAGGAAAGGTGCGAGCGCATCCTCGGCAGAATTTGGGCCGTGCGCCAGACTGGTCAGCCCATCGGTCTGCTCGTACGCCTTGTTGTTCGCCGGGTTCACATTTCCGATGACGCGTCCCAGGACGCGATGCTCGGATTCGACGCAGCCGATGGATGCAGCCACCTTGGCGAAATATTCGAGCTGATCAGCGGTATAACCCGAAGCTCCATTCACCGCGAGCACGGCAAATTCCTGGGCAGCGACCAGATACGCGCCGATAAATGCATTCTCCAGTGCGTCCAGAATGGCCAGGAATGGGGTCAGCGTGTCGAAGGTTCCGGTCGGAAAATAAAACGTCTGATACGGATCCTGGCCGGACGAACCGATTCCCAGGAGGCTGCGCATCAGGTTGGCATGATAGATCTCCTCCATAAACGCGGCCTGCAAGTACTGGACGTTGCCGATGTTTGAATCGTTCGGGTTTGGATGGTGCGGCGTGCCGCCGGGGCCGGCGAGATTCGGATCCTGAATCACCGCTCCCGTCAGGCCGTTGTAATAGAAAGTGGTAGCCAAGTCCTCGGCGACGAGGGCGGCGGTGAAAATGTCGGTGGGAGTGTCGTGAATGGCTGTGGGAGCTTTACGGGTGCCAGTGACAGCGCTGTTGCCCGCTGGGAGGCCGCTTCCAAATAGCGGACTCAAACTGCCGCCGATCAGTCCGGCGGATGCAACTCCCAGCCCTGCCATTCCAGTGCCTTTGAGAAAGTTGCGACGATTGAGAGCCTTCTGCGTGAGGTTCGTGATCTCGGCCCAATCCATAAGTTATCTCCTGTAGCGAGGTGGAGTTGGAAGGCGAGACGGCTGAAAGCGGGCGCAATCGGGATAACCGTCTGCCTTCCGGAGTGAGTACGCCCTCCGGCGACAGGTGGATTGACAAAGGTTGAAGTTATTTTCCCGGATCAAACAGACCGGCGGCAGTCAGCGGAAATTCACGCACGTGTAACGTTAGTTGCGTTACTCGGCGCTAACGAGAGCGCGCACTCCTTTTGACAAACATTCTCCCAACGGCATAATTGTGCAGCGCTGCCGCCTTCAAAGACGGCCGCCGATCGATCGAGGACACTTCATGATGTTCGACCGCAAAATCGAAAACTGGTTACTGGCCGCCCGCTGGCTCTTGCTTCCGTTCTACGCGGTTCTACTGGTAGCACTGGTGCCGCTGTTCTTCATGCTCGCTCGCGAGTTTCGGCACCTGATGCCGCTGGCCTTCGGTGGGGCCGAGACCGATGTCGTGCTGGCCATGCTGGCAATGTTGGATCTAGTTCTGCTGGCGAACCTGGTGATGATGGTAGCTGTCTCCAGCTTTGAAAGTTATGTCTCGCGCATCCAAGTCGGAGCGGGCGACGACAAACCCGAATGGCTGGGCAAATTAGACAGTGGAGGCGTAAAGGTAAAGGTCGCTGTTTCGATTACGCTAATTGCAGCGGTAAGTTTGCTGCGCGATTTCATGAAAGAGGAATCGCCGCGCGATTTGATTTTCTCCGCAGCCGTTGTCCTGAGCTTCTGCATCATGTCGTTCATGATCGCCAGAACCGGCGGCCACCCTGCTCCAAACAGCGATGCGTCCCTAAACGATGAAAAACACTAATACCGCAGGATTCTGGAAATCAGGCTGCTGATTACTGCGTCGATAGAAAAGCCGGAATATGCGATCTTCGGCAAACTCGGCTTCCAGTGCCGGGCATCATACCTGTGTCCGACAGGAACGCCCTTCTTGCTCCAGGGCCAGGTCTGGGCAGCACACGTTGACATTTTAGGGAGGACGATATGAAGAGTTTTCTGGTTGGGCTGGGGCTGGGAGTTGGCCTCGGTCTTCTGTTTGCCCCCATGAGCGGGGAAGAGACGCGCACCAATCTGGCAGATCGAGCCAGTGATCTGGCAAGCTCTGCGCGTGACACTTACGAACAGGGTCGCGATCGCATGCAACGCGGCGTGGAAAGCATTCGCGGCACCGCCGAGCGGGCCGCAGGTCAGGTGCGCAACACGGTTAGTGACACGGTAAGCCAAGTGCGCAATACGGTGAACGATACCGTGCGTGCTACCGGCACGGAGAGCGGCTCGCCGCTCCGTCAGACAACATAAGCGCTGCGCACGCTAAGATCTCTCCTCAGGCGGGCGGGTAACTCAGTTGAGTTGCTCGCCCATTTTTCTTGCTCGCACGAATCGTCGCCAATCGGTTTTCCCCGCCCGCCGACATAACTCGCCGCAAACATTTATCCTAGGCATTCATATTGTGGAGGATTCTTACATGCAGGTTCTCGAGAACTGGCAACCTAAGGGCGTTACGGTTTACATGGATGACAAACGCTTCATAAACTGCGTGCTCACCGAATGCCGCCTGGTATACGGTGGCGGCGACGTTACTTGGGAGAACACGCAGTTCGTCAACTGCCAGCTCACCTTCGACGGCGCTGCCCAGCGCACGGTCGCCTATTTGCAGAACTTCGGCCTGATGCGTCCGCCGGAGAAGCAGGGTGCGCCTGTCATCCAGTCGAATTCCGGAGTGAACTAAGGAAGCTGTCAGCCCTCAGCCGTCGGCTCTCAGCTACTGCTCGCCAATCTGGCGACTTCCCCGTGACGGCAGCAGTTGTCGTGGTGAGAGCGTGCGAGCCGACAATTTGTATGCACAAACCCGATCCAGGTTAAGAGCACAGCCTGGTGTCGAAGTAGCCATACGTCTGTGCGACTCGGCCCGGCAAGGCTCCTCCGCCCCGTCCACTTCCTACCGGCGAACTCACGCCTCTCCTCTGTCATCTTCCCAGGCGTGGAGTTCCGGCGTACACTCCTGCTGAAGACCGACCTTTCCTTCCTGATCAGTTCTGTACGCCATTTGCGGCACCTGCCGCCGATTGCGAAGGGAACGCCCAGGGCTCCGCCGAACATTTCTTCCTGGAGGTTGCGATGCTTCACCTCGATACCGGCAACACCGGCTTCATGATTCTGTGTACCAGCCTGGTCATGCTGATGACGCCCGGCCTCGCCTTTTTCTATGGCGGGCTGGTGGGACGAAAGAACGTGCTCGCCATCATGATCCAGAGTTTTGTCTCCATGGGCTGGACCACCGTCATTTGGTATCTCTACGGCTACTCACTGTGTTTTAGCGGCGACTGGCACGGCATCATCGGCAACCTCGATAAGGTCTGCCTGCGCGGCGTGAATCTCAGCACGCCCTCGGGACCCAACGACACCATCCCGGCGATGGTCTTTATCGCTTACCAGATGATGTTCGCCATCATCACGCCGGCCTTGATCTCCGGCGCCTTCACCAATCGCGTGACCTTCAAAGCCTACTGCCTGTTTCTTACCGGCTGGTTGACGCTGGTCTACTTCCCCTTCGTTCATATGGTCTGGGGCGGAGGCATTCTGCAACGCTGGGGCGTGGAAGATTTCGCCGGCGGCATCGTGGTTCACAACATTGCGGGAATGGCTGCCCTGGCGTCCATTCTTTATGTCGGTAAGCGGCGCGTGATGGATCGCGGACCGCACAGCATTCCGCTCGTAGCGCTGGGTACCGGCCTGCTGTGGTTCGGATGGTACGGCTTTAACGCAGGCAGTGAAATGCGCGTGGATTCGGTCACCGGTACGGCCTTCCTGAACACCGATATCGCCGCATCCTTCGCAGCGGTGGCGTGGCTTATCGTCGCCTGGATTCGAGAACGCAAGCCGAAGTTTCTCGGCCTGCTGACCGGCGCGGTGGCAGGATTAGCGACAATCACTCCTGCGGCAGGGTATGTATCGCCAACCACTGCGGTCATTATCGGAGTGATTGCCGGCGTGGTGTGCTATTTCGCGGTGGAGATGAAGAACAAGCTGCACTGGGACGACGCGCTCGACGTGTGGGGCGTACACGGCGTAGGAGGATTTATCGGCATCCTGCTGCTGGGCATATTTGCCAACAGCACATTCAATCCCGCCGGCACCAACGGCTGGCTCTACGGCAATCCCAACTTCTTCATGAAGCAACTGGTCGCGGTACTCTTCTCATCGGTGTGGGCGTTCGCGTTCACGTATGCCATGCTGCGGATCATCGACGTGTTCACGCCGGTGAAAGTAGAAATGATGAGCGAAGAGATCGGACTGGATGAGTCGATCCACGGGGAACACGCGTACGAGACGCTCGAAGTCGAAGAACTGATTAACGGCGAGCGTCTGCACGCGACGATCAAGGTTTCCAAGGAATAGTCTCCGATTGAGCTGTTGTCCTTGATCTTTCTTTACGCCGTCCTGCTCCGCGGAGGGCACCAATTGCTCACTTGCCGCGATCAAAATGTGCGCGATACAGTTTTAACTATGAAACGCCTGATTCCGATTCTTCTGCTGGCAACGGCGGTCCTTGCACAAACACCAGCGCCTACCCTGGACAATCTGCGAAAGATCTACATTGAACCGATGCCGCACGATCTCAACCAGTACCTTACGTCGGAGATCTCGAAGCAGTTTCACGGTAGCTTGACCGTCGTCCTGCAGCGGACTGATGCTGACGCGATCATGAAAAGCGCAAGCCAGGCGCAGGACACAACGGTTGGAACCGTGCAGTTGGTGGACCTTGGCGGGAAGACGATCCTGTGGTCGGGCACTGCCAGCGACGGGGATAAGGTCTTTCTCAACCTGAATCATCGCGGCGAACAGAAGGTGGCCGCCAACCTCATCGGCCAGCTCAAGAAAGCGATGCTAGGCAAGTAAGGCAGTCTTGCTTGTTACTGATTGACCGGCACCTTGATGATCTTCTTCTGGATCGCGTAGGTCACCAGCTGCGCTTTGTTGTGGATGTCGAGTTTGCGCATTAGATTGAACTTGTGCGCCTCGACGGTCTTCACGCTCAGGCCCAGCAGCACCGCAATCTCCTTTACAGAATTTCCTTCGGCCAGCAGCTTCAGGATCTCGCGCTCGCGCGGCGTCAGCGTCGACATGCGCGGCTGCATCCGGGTGTCGCGCACCCGCGCGCGGAAATCCTCGACAAGTTTTCCCAGCACCTGGGAACTCAGATATTTTCCGCCTTTATAAACATCGCGCACGGCACTGACCAGCTGCGGCGCGGGCGTGTCCTTCAGCACATATCCCGCTGCGCCCACTTCCAGGCACTGCAGCAGATAGTCTTCGTCCTCGTACATAGTGAGAAACAGAACCTTAGTTTCGGGACGGTTTTTCTTGATGTGCCGCGTCGCCTCAAACGACGACAGTCCGGGCATGCCGATATCCATCAGCACGACATCGGGACGCAGGTCGCGCGCCTTGTCTACCGCATCGCCGCCGTCCGGCGACTCGCCCACAACATCAAAATCGCTTTCGCTCTCCAGCAGGCGGCGTACCCCTTGCCGGAACAGCGTATGGTCATCCACTAAAAGGCATCTTATTTTTGGCATCTGAACCCCGAGTAATTAGCAGTTAGCGATTAGCATTTAGCTAAAGCCAAGTGCAAGCTCCTTTCGCAACTGGAGTCTGTCATCGACGAATCGGCGTAACCTTCTGCACGGACAACGATCAGGGAAACCTCGAAACCACAAACGGCATTCAAGAACTCCGTGACCAGCTATGCGCCCTGCGCCACCACACCAGCTCCGCTAGCGGTTTCCTTGCCGGCGGGAATTCCATTGCTCGGCACAGGCGCATTTACTTCGATGCGAGTTCCTTGTCCCCGTGCCGAGGTAACTCTCATCTTTCCGCCAATGTTTCCGATCCGCTCTCGCATCCCGGCCAACCCGAAGGTCTGCCGGCCGGTACTGGGCTTGGGGGTAATCCCTACGCCGTCATCGTCAATCGTCAGTCGAACCAGCTCACCGTCGCGCTTCATCTCGATATTCACGGAGGTGGCATTGGCATGTTTAGCCACGTTGTGCAGCGCCTCTTGGACCACGCGGTAGAACGCTGCTTCCACCGCCGCCGGCAGGCGTCCAAACTCAGGCGAGACATTGACCTTCGCCTTGACCCCGGCGCTCTTGGTTAAATCTTTGGCTTCTTTGCGAACGGCGGCGATCAACCCGAGCTCCTGTAGGACTAGGGGCGAAAGGCGAGCAATGATGCGGCGAATGCCCTCGATCGTCCGATCGACGACATCAAGCGTCTCGCGAATCTTGGCCTTACCGCCGCGAGTGCTAACGGTGGTCTCCAGCATGCCGAGATAGAGGCGGATGACCATCAGCGCCTGTCCGGTTTCGTCGTGCAACTCGCGGCTGATGCGCTTGCGCTCTTCTTCCTGCGCGTACATCAGGTGCCCGGACAACTCTGCGATGCGCATCTCTCGCTCGCGCAGTGCATCGTTCATGCCGGCGCGATCGATGGCCAGCGCGGAACGGTCGGCGATAGCGCGCAGCAGGTTGCGCTCCGTCGGCAGCCAGTCATGCGGCTGCGCGAAGCCGATCACCAGCACGCCAATAACTTTCTCCTTCGAGCGTAGCGGCACTCCCCACAGCGCGAGTGCCCGATCGTTCAGAATGGGATGTAGACCCTCGGGCGTCACGGCCCGCAAGTCCGGCAGAATTGCAGGCTCGCCGGTGGCGGCAATCTTTCCGGCAAAGCCTTCGCCGATGTTTGTGGTCTTACCCAGATTCTCGGAGTCTTCCGCAAATCCTACTTGCGATTCGATCCGCAGCAATTGTTGCTCAGCGTCGCACATCAGGAGCAGGCCCAGATTCGCATTGAAGGTGTAGCAGGCAGTCTTCAGCACGCGATCCAGCAGGATGTCGACATTCTCGGCCGAAAGCTCTGCGTCCAGTACAGACAACAGCGTCTCCGCCTCGATCTTCTGGGCGTCGGAGTGAGCCGCCGACACAGCAACGTAGGTCGCCCATGAGAGCGTCTCCATCGCCGCGGACATCTCCGGTAAACGATTGCTGGGGAAGAGCTTTTCCAGATACGGGTCGATGAGTTGCTGGTAAATCGCCAGCGAGCGCGCGACGGCTCGAGCACTGACTTCGAGCTTCGCCAGCCGTTCGCCAAAATGTTGCAGGTTGCTGTAAAAGGCCGCAAAATCCGTTTGCGAGAAAATCGAGAAGCCGGTACCGATGGTGAGCCGCTCCAAAGCGGCCATGGCTCTCCCGTCGAAGTTGAATTCGGTGAACATCTGCTGCCGCCACGCCGCGGTAATCTCGGGGAACCAGGGTTGGAGGGTGCGGGCTACTTCCAGCACCACCTCGCGCGACGTTTCTTTCATGGGCAGCAAAGAGGACATCATGCTCCTATGGAATAACAACGTTGATGCGGCTGAGCTTATGGCAGGATGGCGTTACTACCTACACAACTCACCCCGGGGGAGGGTGCCGCGTTCCGGAGCGGACTCCGCATCATCTATTTGTAGATATTACCTAGAATGTACATACCTTTCCAGCGCGGGGTGAATCCTTGGCGGAAGGGAACATCGGTATGATGATGAAACAATCTGATCACTACGGAGAGAGCAGAGACACCGAGTTTCCCTTTTTTCTCCGTGCCCTCCCTCTGTGGTGATCCGGGCTAAGGTTTATGAATGATGGCTGAGCTTACGACACAATCCGCGGCCCTCTCCAACGACGAGGTCCTGCGCTACTCGCGTCATCTCATCATGCCCGAGGTCGGCATGGAGGGGCAGCTCAAGCTGAAACGGGCCAGGGTGCTATGTATCGGCGCGGGCGGATTGGGCTCGCCGGTGGCAATGTATCTTGCCGCCGCCGGCGTCGGAACACTTGGTATTGTCGATTTCGATATTGTTGATTTTACAAATCTGCAGCGTCAGATTCTTCACTCCACGAGCGATGTTGGGCGAAAAAAACTGGATTCGGCGGCTGAGACCATCGCGGCCATCAACCCGAATGTCGAGATCCACAAATTCGACACCCGCCTGACCAGCCAGAATGCATTGGAGATCATTCGAGAGTTCGACATCGTAGTCGACGGCACCGACAACTTCGCCACGCGCTACCTGGTCAACGACGCCTGCGTGCTAACCGGCAAGCCGAATGTCTACGGATCGATCTTCCGCTTCGAAGGGCAGGCCAGCGTCTTCGCAACCAAGGACGGCCCGTGTTACCGGTGCCTCTATCCCGAGCCGCCTCCGCCGGGCGTGGTGCCGTCGTGCGCCGAGGGCGGCGTGCTGGGAATTTTGCCCGGACTGGTCGGCGTGATGCAGGCGACGGAAACCATCAAGCTGATCCTCGGCGTGGGCGAGCCGCTGATTGGCCGGCTGCTGCTCATCGACGCGCTGGCCATGCGCTTTCGCGAACTCAAGCTGCGCCGCAATGCCGACTGCCCCGTCTGCGGCGATCATCCGACGGTGACCGCACTGATCGACTACGAGCAGTTCTGCGGCATCCGTGGCGAAGAAAAGGTTGCCAATGCTAACATCGGCGACATGACACCAGAAGAATTGAAGCAGAAGATGGACGCAGGCGACAAAAACCTGTTCGTGCTCGACGTGCGCGAGCCAAACGAATACCAAATCTGCAACCTCGGCGGGCACCTGATCCCGCTGAACGACTTGCCCAAGCGCGTGGGCGAACTCGACTCGTCGAAAGAGATCGTGGTGCACTGCAAGATGGGTGGTCGCAGCGCTAAGGCTGTCGACTACCTGAAACAGCAGGGCTTCACCAACGTGCACAACCTGGTTGGCGGAATCAACGCTTGGGCCGAGCGGGTCGATCCGAAGATGCCGAAGTACTGAAGACGGCGACGAGCGATTAGCAATTAAAGCCGTCGGTCGGGATGACAATCGTCATGACTCGCGCGATTCCAACCCAACGGCGGATTCTTGTGCGAGTTCCCGGAAATACAGGTACAGCGGCAACGCCAGCGACACTCCAACCAACACCAAGGCCAGCATGGGATACCACCGCCCGTGAATCGCAACCCGCCGGCTCTCGACTCGCATGAACACGATCAGCACGACGGCTGACACCAGCACGTCCATGCCAAAGAATGCGCCGATGCGGTTGGCGAAGAGCTCCCGCGCGAAGAGCGCGAGATTCAATCCGTGGGCCTGGACCCAGGGAACGAACTGCCAGTAAGGCAGCAGGAATCCCACGAGGCACAGACCGAGGTAAAGGCTCTTTGGCTTCACGGCGGCACGCTCCTGGACAGGAAAAGCAGACGGTCGTCAAACGTCCTCCGGATGATACAGTCCGATAGGAGCCAGGGGAATGTTTCAACTCTTCTTCATCGTCGTGTCGTTGCTTGCTGCCTCGATCCATCTCGCATTCTCGCGCAAGCGGCGCAGCAGCGGCGTGGCGGTCGCAGAGACCTATCTCCTCTACCTGTTTGTGGTCTACGTTGGCGTGATGGGTTTGTTTACCGCATACGCGCACGTCTTTCTTCCGGCGCGGGCGTCGGCCTCCATCGGGTGGGCGACCAGTCCCTTCGAATACGAAGTGGGCATGGCGGACCTGACCGTTGGCGTGCTCGGGGTTTTGTGCGCCTGGTTTCGAGGAAATTTCTGGCTGGCAACCGCGATCGCCAATGCGGTTTGGCTTTGGGGCGACGCAATTGGTCACGTACGGCAGGTTGTGGAGAGCAACAACCACGCAGCGAATAATTCGGGGCTGTTCTTGTACCTGGAGTTTGCCGCACCGCTGGTGATCTTAGCGCTCACGCTCTATGTGAGGCGCAAAGGGGTTGTCGCGGACTAGCAACTGTCGTCCCGGAAGGGACTCGAGCATTTTCTCTCGGCTACCCAGGACTTCGTCCTGGGCTAACACCATCTTCAACTCTGCTTTTCTGCGGCTTTCCGGGCATACGGCCGGGAGCAGGGGCATGGTAAAATCAGTACAGAATCTCGCGAGAGAGAAGTCTTGTTTTGATCGAGATAGCGCCATCCATTCTGTCGGCCGACTTCGCCCGCTTGGCAGATGATGCTAATGCCGCGATACGGGGCGGCGCCACCCTCCTCCATGTTGATGTGATGGATGGTCATTTTGTGCCCAATATAACGATTGGGCCGCCAGTGGTCGCTTCTCTTCGCAAAGCAGTGGATGTTCCCCTGGATTGTCACCTGATGATCGAGAACGCCGACGACTTCATCCCGGCCTTTGCGGATGCGGGCGCGAACTGGGTCTCGGTGCATCAGGAAGCCTGCATCCACCTGAACCGCACGCTGGAGCTGATTCGCAGCCTGGGCATGTCGCCAGGCGTGGTGATCAATCCCGCGACCCCGGTGCAGACCCTCGGTGAAGTGCTCGATATCGTGGACCGCGTGCTGGTCATGTCGGTGAATCCCGGCTTTGGCGGTCAGAAGTTCATTCCCGGCGCGTTGGAGAAAGCGCGCAAGCTGGTGACGATGCGCAATGCGAAAGGCGTGGACTTCCGCATTGAAATCGACGGCGGCATCGATCTGGAGACGGTAGGACCGGCGGCCCGGGCAGGAGTGGAACTGTTTGTGGCCGGCAGTCACGTCTTCGGCAAGGGCGATCCGGCACGCAATGTGGAGTCATTGCTGCGGGCGGCCCAGGACGCCACTTTACAGCGCGCCTGACAGCAAGAAATAAAATCCCGGCCGCACCCTCCCTGCGCGCGCCGGGTTAATACAGCAAGTTCCCAGAGGTGGTTAGGATGGTTCGTCGCGTACTGATAACAGGCATTACAGGCCTCATGCTGGCAGCGCTGTGCTCGGCGCAGGACACGGCCGGGGCTGCGCCACAGACCTCGAGTGGCAACGTAGCGGGGAGCGGGAGCAGCAGCACCCAGACCACCACGACTACCGTGCCGCTGCATAGCAGCAAGAAGAAGTCGAAGAAGAACGCGAAGTATCAAAACCCAATTGCCAACGTCGACTCCAAGCAGCCCGACAAGGTTCTCTTCGACCGCGCCGAGGACGCCATCAAGCATGGCAAGTACGACATCGCGCGGCTCAGCCTGCAGACGCTGATCAACACCTATCCCGATTCCGAATATGTGGCGCGCGCCAAGCTGGCAATCGGCGACTCCTGGTATGACGAAGGCGGCGCCGCCGCTTACGCCCAGGCCGAGAGCGAGTACAAGGACTTCATCACCTTCTTCCCCAATATGCCTGAAGCGGCGGAAGCGCAGATGAAGATCGCCAACATCCACT
Source organism: uncultured Acidobacteriaceae bacterium (assembly GCA_963834135.1). Taxonomy (GTDB): domain Bacteria; phylum Acidobacteriota; class Terriglobia; order Terriglobales; family Acidobacteriaceae; genus Bog-257. The sequence continues at coordinate 218,759 of CAWIAN010000006.1, forward strand.
TCCGCGAGATGGAGAAGGCGGACCGCGATCCCACGCACGCCCTGCGTGCCGAGGACGAATACCGCCAGATGATCCTGCAGTTCCCCGACAGCCCGCTGATTCCCGAAGCCAAGCAGCACTTGCTCGAAGTGCAGGAGGTGCTGGCCCACCGTGAATACGACATTGGGCACTTCTACTACATGCGCGACAGTTATCCCGCTGCCATCGCCCGCTTGAAGTCGGTTACCGACACCTATCCGCTGTACAGCGGGACCGATGATGCGCTGTTCGAGTTGGGCGGCGCCTATGAGAAGGAAATAGAAATCATCCGGCATTCCAAGCTGCCGGAAGCCGCCAAGGGTCCGCTCATCAAGAAGTACAGCGAAGGCGCGGTTGCTGCCTACGACCGGATTCTGACGCAGTACCCTCTGGAGAGCCGCGCACCCGACGCCAAGAAGCGGCTGGAAGCGATGAAGCAGCCAGTTCCCAAGGCGACGCCGCAGGCTATCGCCAAGGACAAAGCTGAGATCGCAAGCCGCGGCAAGCTGGGTACCTACGGCAAGGTGATGGAGAACTTCCACAAGGGCCCGGACGTTTCCGAGACTACCAAAGTCGGAGAGCCCACGCTGGTCGATCCCAAACAGGCTAGCGCACCGGAAATGGTTCGCTCCGCCAATGACAGCGTGAAGACGTATCTCGAAGGCGCCGGCGTGGGCAATACGGTGACGGTCGAAACCGTGAAGAACGGTGCGCCGCCGCCGGCCAACGCGCCTGTCCCGCACTCCGAAGCTGCGCCGGGTACTACCGATGCCCCAGCGACTGCGGCCGCTCCGGCTCCGGATGCTGCGACCAGTGCTGGAGCTTCCGATACTCCCGCCGCCGGCACACCAGCCGCGGGCAGCGAGATGAAAAATGATTTGCCAGCTTCCGGCGATGCCAGCTCCGCGCCTCTGCCGCCGCCTACCCAGGTGAACGACTTGGCGAACTCGCCATCGGCCAGCGCGCCCGCGGCGACGTCCGGCGGTACGACTGCGAGTTCAAGCTCCGCATCGACACCGGCTCCGCCGGCCGACACTGATACGGAGAGCTCGTCGAAGAAAAAGAAGAAGAGTCACCTGTGGCCGTTCTAGATTGCTCGTAGGCAATCGGCCGCTGCGCAAAAGCGTGGCGGCCTTTTTGTTGCGCGATTGCTGGCTCCGCGCTTGACGAGTCTTGACGCGTATCGCCGGCGGGTTGGCACAAAGGACGACGATGAGCTGTAACTCTTCAGCGCCGCCAATCCGGAAAAGTGCAACCTGGGCCACGCAATTTCAGTATGCTTGGTAACGCCAAGAGTTTTAATCGACGGGGTCTCGAGAAAGAACATGCGTCTGCTGCTGAACTGGTTGTTGAGTGCGATTGGATTGCTGATCGTTTCCTATTTCATGCCGGGCTTCCACGTAAGCGGATTCGGCGCGGCATTGATTGCCGCCCTGGTCATCGGCCTAGTGAACGCTACCCTCGGTTTGTTTCTGAAGATCGTCACACTGCCGCTGACGATTCTTACGCTGGGCATCTTCTGGTGGGTAATCAATGCGCTGATGTTGTTGTTCGCCTCGGCAATCCTGGCGCCGCGTTTCGTGGTAACCGGTTTCTGGCCGGCATTTCTCGGCGCGATCGTATTGTCGCTAATCAATGCGGTGTTGAAAGCGATCGCACGGGATGTAGAAAAAGCTTAGCGCGGTTTAGGGCGTCATCCTGAGCGGAGGCGTGCCGCTTTTGCACGCCGGAATCGAAGGACCCCTATCTCAACCAAACCGCATGCCGGGCAAAGCGGTCGGTCGCTCGCTCCACGAACTCACTTCGCTGAGGATGACACATTGTGGGAGTAGCGCAACAGGCGTACGGTTTCGAACACGTCGCCCGACTGAAAAAGCCTGATCCCAGCGACGCCTGCCGCTCCGGCTGAGACGCAAGCGCGCACATTCGTCAGGTTGACACCTCCCAGAGCCAGCACTCGAAAGCCGCCTTGATACGGTGCTTCTACATCTCCTGGAGCAGCAAGTGTCGAACATGCTTCGCGCAAAGCTGCCAGGCCAATCGCATTTGCCGATACACCAGCCTTCTCGAAGACGGGCGCCAGCACTGCGAAGTCCGCTCCGTGCGCTTCGGCATAGCGGGTACCGGCGGCAGAATGCGCCGAGGCGCCAATGAGCGGTGCGCGATCTGAGCACTTCATCCATGAGGACCGGACTTCCGAGGCAGGAAGATCACCGTCGGGTAGATGAATGCCATCGGCGTCACAGGCCAGTGCGATGTCGGTTCGGCCATTAATCAGCAGCCTTGCGGCAGCGGCATTCTCGCGGACGATCCTTACCGCTTCACGAGCCAGAGATTCTAACTCGCGCGCCGACAGATCTTTCTCGCGCAACTGGATGCAATCCACGCCGGCGCGGGCAGCCTCGCCAATCCGGCGCAGCAAAGCAGCGCGTCGGTCTGCCTCGGTTCCGGGGAACTGCGTGCGGTCGGTGATGTAGTAAAGCAGCATCGCCGCCTCGATTGTATCCGCCGGGCTCGACGCCCAGGCCATCTGTGAAGGTTGGCTTCTCCCAGCTTCTTAAGCCGTGCTCTAACTCAAGCTCCGCGTGCCAATCATCTCGCTGCAAGTAAAACGGGCGCCCTTTGAATGAGCGCCCGCGATTCCAAAGTTCCATTACTTGTTCTAAGCCAGCAGCCTCGCTGCTTCTTTCGCGAAGTACGTCAGCGTAATCGACGCTCCGGCCCGCTGGATGCACAGCAGCGACTCCATCATCACGCGCTCGTAATCGATCCAGCCATTCAGCGCTGCGGCCTTGATCATCGCGTATTCGCCACTCACCTGGTACGCCGAGAGCGGCACATCGAAGCGCAACCGCGCCTCGTGCAGCACGTCGAGGTACGGCATCGCTGGCTTCACCATGATCATGTCCGCGCCTTCTTCCAGGTCAAGTTCGATCTCGCGCATGGCCTCACGCAGATTCGCCGGGTCCATCTGATAGCTGCGGCGGTCGCCGAAGTGCGGCGCCGAATCAGCAGCTTCGCGGAAGGGACCGTAGAAGCCGCTGGCAAATTTCGCCGCGTAGGACAATACCGGAATATTCTGGAAACCGTTTTCGTCGAGTGCGGTGCGAATTGCGGCGACGCGACCGTCCATCATGTCCGAGGGAGCGATGATGTCCATGCCGGCCTTGGCCTGCGACACGGCGGTGCGCGCCAGCAGTTCCAGGGTGGCATCATTCAGGATCTCGTACTCTTCCGCAGAAGGAGCAACAATTCCCGTTGCGGCTGCAATCGCGGCACCCAGCGACTGCGTTCCAGGATTGATAATGACCTTGCCTTTGGCCTCGAGTTCGCGAATGAACTCCAACGCCTCGCCGCGCGCTTTGGCGCTGGGATCGGAAGTGTCGACCAGGCCGCAGTGTCCATGCGACATGTATTCGCACAAGCAGACGTCGCCCATCAAGAGCAGACCCGGAACCTCGCGCTTGATGGCGCGAGTGGCTTTCTGCACGATGCCGTCATCGGCCCAGGCGCCGGTTGCAACCTCGTCCTTCGATTCCGGCAGGCCGAAGAGGATGACGCCAGGAATACCCAGCGACTTCACTTCGGCGCACTCCTTCACGGCCTCGTCGATCGACAGGTTATAGACGCCGGGCATGGAACGAATTTCTTTGCGGACCCCTTCTCCGGGACAGACGAACAAGGGATAGACGAAGCCTTCAGGGGATGAGGCGAGTTTCGCGAACAAAGGAACGCATCGCTTCGGTGCGACGCAGGCGGCGTGGACGGTCAACAGGAAATGCCATAACAATAAAATTCTACACCGCGAGAGTAGCGGGAAGCCGCGAAAATAGCGGACGAAAAGTTGTAGGTCGGTTGTGACGAACATCACTGAAAGCCGGGTCCTGGTGGATGGCGCCGGATATGCCAGTGGGACTGGAATCGACTAACTGGCAAGTCGCGTCCCGTCTATTCTTCGAAAAGATTGCCAGTCTGAGCCGCGGCAGCTTCACCCGCCAGTTCCGCCATTTGCTGGGTGTATTTATCGGCGTCGAACTTCTTATGGGCGGCGTTGCCTGACATGTAGCGGATCGTGCCGAAGATGGGGCGCTCGAACCACGGACGGTCGAACTTCCCTGCGATTGACCAGGCGATACCCGCATAGCCATCGGGATCGCGGCCATCAAGAAAATATTTGTCGTTCAGATAGACAGCCGTCTGATAAGCGACGGCAGGCGACGAACTCCACTCCAGTATTTTCTTCGCCCAATACATGCGCATGTAGTTGTGCATCCATCCGGCGTGAAGCATTTGTTTCTGGGCAGCATTCCACAGTTCGTCGTGGGTTTCGGCGTGTTCCAATTGCTTGCGCGAATAGTGTCATTGGCCGCTTGTCATGGGCATGCTTGGCCAGGGTGCGGTGGGCCCAGTCAGGCGCGCTTTCAATCGAGTCATACAGCGGATTGAAGTGAACGAAAGTTGATGGAGAGTTCGCGCCAGGTGATGACCTGATCGAGATAGTCGTCTTTCGCGGCTCGCGGAGCTTTGCTCTCCTCTACGGCCCGGACTACGGTGTGCGGGCCTAGCTGTCCGAAATGAAGATAAGGCGACAAGCGGCTGGTGCCGTCGATCTCCGGTTTGCCATGGCGCTCAGGATAGTGGGCCAGCTTATGCGTCACGAATTCATGTAACAGGTTCAAGCGCTTCGCCGGTCCCGCCCCTGAACGAGTCGACCGGCTGCACGGACCGGTCCAGGTCCTTCCAGTGTTCGGTCAGATCAAGTGAGCCGTCATCGGGTAAAGCCTGGCAGGGCCGCGCGGCTTCTCCCATTCGACTTTGGCTTTCGGTATTGAATGTGTCGTCAAGGAATTCCTTCAGCCGGTGCTTCAGACGCGGACGAATGATTCGCGCGGCGTACTGTTCCTTCTCCAGCAGCTTGGAGGGCACGACCACGTCGGCGTCGACGGTCCAGAGCGGCAACTTCAACTTCTTGGCTGCGAGCTCGCGCCAATGATTGGGTTCGCGCATGGGATTTTCGTCGCCGACAACCAGAGAAGCCTTCACCTCGTCGCAAAACTTCACCAGGGAATGCTCGGGATAGCGCCGCAGAACGAAACCGATACCGCGTTTGCGGGCGCGTTCCGCCATGTCGGGAATGCCTTCGGCCAGGAAAGCATAGTGCCGCAAATTGGCATGAGGGTAGAACGGAACCGGCGCGAAGAAGATCACTGCGGGCTGTTGCAGAATATTGGCGGCTTCGACGGCGATGTCCAGTGCAGGGTTATCCAGAGCTCGTTGAGCGCGCTGCATCCAGTAGACAACGCAGCGGCCGTCCTGGTCAGGTGCTCCGCGCCGCCGAACGGTGACTGCGCGGATCGGCGGTGAGATGTTCCAGGGTATTCATCACAGAACAAACTTCAATTCGAACATGACTGAGATGCGGCCAGCACGAGGGTCGGGAGTATCGAGCAGAGATCGTTTTCCCTGAAAGAAAAAAAGCCTATGTGTAGGTGGCGAGTAAGGTGCCGATTTACGGGGTGATCTCCCAAACCGTGCCTTCGTTATTCTGTCCACCTGCTGACGCGGTGCCATACAGGTTACCGTTGCTGTCGATGCTGACGCCGCCGATGGGGAAAGCTCCGTCGTCGCCGCTGCTAAAGTCGTGCAGGTCCGTGTAGGTCCAGTGCTGCGGACCGGGGCTCAACCGAAAGACGTTGCCATAGGAAAAAGCGCCAGCGCTGTTGGTTGTGCCGTAGAGATTTCCAGCCGCGTCCATGACCAGGGCATCGCGAGGGCCGGGTTGATAGGCGGTCGACACAAATGAATAGATGACACTAAAAGCCCAATTTCCCTGCGAAGGCGACAGTTCGAAAATTGTTCCTGCGTCGCTGCTCCCTCCGATGATGGTGGTGCCGTACAAATTCCCGGCGTTGTCGAACACCACGCCGCCGATCGGGATGCCGCCGTCCGTACCGTCCTGGAAGGCGTAGAGAACCGTTTCGGTCCAGCCTGATCCGGACGGTGCCAGGCGGTAGACGGTTCCATAATCTCGTTCGCCGCCGGCGGCGCTCGTTCCGTAAAGATTTCCAGCCGCGTCCAACGTGACTCCACTCTCAGGCAAAATCGGACCGGAGAGACCGTTGAAGTCCGCAATACTGGTCGCTGTCCACCCACCGCCGGACGAGCGTGTCAATTCAAACACATTGCCTTGTCTGTGAGCACCACCCTCCAAGGTAGTGCCGTACAAATTTCCGGCGCGGTCGAAGACAGGAGTGACATACATGGGATAGGCGCCGTCCAACCCATCGAAAGACAGCAGTAACGTCGTTGACCAGGGACAATTCGAAGTCCGGCAAATTGTTTGTGAAGGTCGAAGGCTGTAGACCGTGCCGCAGGCGAAATTGCAGTTGCCAGTGCCACCCTGGTTATTGGTTCCGTAGAGTGCTCCGCCGGGGCCGAACACCGGTCTCCCTTGAGGCACAATGCCGTCGGAAAAACCAAACTGATAGAGCGTGGTAAAGAGCCATGAGCCGTTCTTACGCTTCATTTGAAAAACGGTGCCCGGACCATCGCCCTGGACGGTCGTACCGTAAAGATTGCCGGCTTGGTCGACGGTCAAGCCGGCTACCGGCTCAGCCCCATCGCCACGATTGGCGAAGGTATGAATCACGCTGAAAGTCTGAGCGGGCGCGATGAGGTTGATAGCCAGGAGAAATACGGACAACTGCAGAATTTTCGGCAACGCGGGCATGACGGCGCTCCTATGGCAGTTAGGCGCGAAAGACGCGAGACACTTTATCGTCGAACCCCGGCAAAATCAACGAAAATTCAGAGATGGTGACATCGTCAGGGTCGGGGCAAAAGGCCGGCAGTGCAATTCCGGGCGACGAAGGTTGGCTGGCCGTTCATGCGCGAAGGATTTCGTCGGCAATCGCCGCAGCTTCTACCGCGGCTCGGACGTCATGTACCCGCACGATGTGCGCTCCGCGCAAAATGCTCACGACCATCGCCGCCAGCGATCCGTAAATGCGGTCCTGTGGTGGCAAGTCTTTGCCGCTCCTGTGACCAGCGGTGCGGCCGATGAACGATTTGCGCGACGTGCCCGCCAGGATTGGGAATCCCAGCCTCTGCAACTGGTCGAGGTGCGCGAGGAGCGGATAATTCTCCTCAAAGTTCTTGCCGAAGCCGAAGCCGGGATCGAGCACGATCCGCGAACGGTCTACTCCGCGCTCGAAGGCAGCTTGAACACGATTCGCCAGGTCGTGCTCGACGATCTGCAAAACGTTCGCTGCCGGTGGTAACTTGCGCCACTGTCCAGGCGTACCCCGCGTGTGCATCATTATGACCCCGCATCCCAGCTCAGCGCAGGTGTCGGCCATCTGCGGGTCCCACTGAAAAGCGCTCACATCGTTGACGACCTCCGCGCCCGTGTTTACGGCAGCGCGAGCTACTCCGGCCTTGTAGGTGTCGACGGAGATCACCGCGTCGCGCCGCCCCCGGAGGATCCCTTCGACGACCGGCAGGATGCGGCGCAGCTCTTCTTCTTCGCTGACCGGAGCGTGTTTCGCCGAAGGCTCCTCGCCGGCGACACGCGCGCCCGGCCGAGTCGATTCGCCGCCAATATCGAGGATGTCGGCGCCCTCGCACAGCATTCGCAGCGAGTATTGGACCGCCTGGTCAGGCGTCAGAAAACTTCCGCCATCGTAAAACGAATCCGGCGTAACGTTGACCACGCCCATTACGAGGGTGCGCTCGCCTAGCTCGAGCGAGCGGGAGCGCAGTTGCCATCGGAAGCGCGGTCGCATTCAGCGATTGTAACCGCCGATCCATTAGTGGATATCGGGTGTGAAATTAACAACTGGATTATCCCGGCTCGTCGCATTTAACTGGCTCTATTTTGTGCCGATGCTAGAATTTTGACAGTTGGTCCTATGTTCCGGGTTCGCTATTTCGGGGTTTTCCTCATCTGGCTTGCGTTGCTTCTTCCGGCCCAAGCCGCCGGCAAAAAGCGGGCGACAAGTCCTGCGAAACTGGCGCACGACATCGAGGACATTCTCGCCGGTCCGGAGAGCGAGCGCGGCTTCTGGGGAGTCGATGCGATATCGCTGGACACCGGGCATCCCTTGGTTGCCCTGAACGAAGACAAGCTGTTTACGCCCGCCTCCAATGCCAAGCTCTTCACGACCGCCGCTGTCTTTGGACTGATCGGTCCCGACTACCGCTTCAAGACTACGGTCGAGTCCATGGGCACGCTGGACAAATACGGGCGGCTGAATTCCGACTTGATATTGGTAGGCCGCGGCGACCCTAACCTTTCCGGACGAACTCTTCCCTACAACCTGCACACTGAACGCAAAGCGCCGCCAATCCAGGTGCTGCAGGCCTTGGCCGATCAACTGGTTCAGCATGGACTGAAGTACGTCGACGGCGACGTTATTGCCGACGATTCATATTTTGTGTGGGAGCGTTATGGGGAAGGCTGGTCGCAAGACGATTTGGCGCGCGAATGGGGAGCGCCGGCTTCGGCGTTGACAATTAACGACAACGTCATCTTCGTCAATATCATGCCTGCGGATCGGCCGGGGGAGCGCGCCTTCCTTAGCGTCACTCCCTTTCCCGAGTACTACAAGATCGACAACCGCGTCATTACCACGCCGGCGGGTAGCGGCCCACGAACGGTTTCCATCAATCGCGAACCGGGCGCGAATCTGTTGACCTTCTGGGGCAATATTCCGCAGGACGATGCCGGTTTCGGCGAAGCATTGGCTATCGACGACCCCGCTGATTTCGCGGCGCGACTCTTTCGCAAACTGCTGGAGGAGCGGGGAGTCACGGTCTATGGCCGGGCTCGCACCCACCACACTGAGTTGGCATCGATGCAGACGTTCAGCGTCACTTCGATGGCCTCAGGAGGAGGTACGGACTCCCGGCCACCCAATCCTTCTCCTCTGATTCTGGCCAGCTATCAGTCGCAGCCGATTGTTCAGGACTTGCGCGTCATCAACAAGGTGAGCCAGAACCTTCACGCCGAGTTGATGCTTCGTTTGTTGGGCAAGGAGAAAGGGAATTCAGGCTCGATTCAAGGCGGCCTGGAAGTATTGCGCAGCTTCCTGGTGACTGCCGGAATCAAGCCGGACCAGTTCGTCTTTCTCGACGGGTCCGGTTTGTCGCGCGAAGACCTGGTTACACCCGAAGCTACGGTGCTGCTGTTGCAGTATTGCCATAAGCAGCCCTGGGGGCAGGAATTTGAAGATACGCTCCCGGTTGCCGGTACCGATGGTTCGCTTGCCGATCGCTTTCGCAACACCCCGGCGACCGGGATGGTTCGCGCCAAAACCGGCTCGCTGAGTCACGTATACTCGCTGTCAGGCTATGCGACTACACAGTCGGGGGAGCACATCGCCTTCTCCATCATGACCAACAACAACAATATGGCCACCAAGGAAGTGCTCGACACCATCGACGAGATCGTGTTGCGGCTGATCGAAGATCAGTAGCCACCTTCCCGCCTTAAATCCTCCTTACTTTTGTGGAGCGCTACCTGCTGGTTTGCACTATGCGAAGCGCTCTCTGATACCCGAGATTTATTGGGACGGAAAGGATCGCGCGGCAGGGGCGCTCTCGCGGGGAGGCGGTATGTCGATCAATGCAATTGCGGGTGGCAGTTCGCTTGCCAGTATTCAAAGCCAATATCAACAGATACACAGTCAGTTCAAGCAGCTAGGTCAGGATCTGCAGGGCGGAGGTCTGACGAAGGCGGAAACGGATTTTGTCACCCTATCGCAGTCGGTTATCAGCCATTTCAGCGGTAGTAATCCGGTGGCACAAACGCTCAGTCAGGTCGGGCAGGCCTTGCAGTCGGGAAACTTGTCGGCGGCGCAACAAGCCTTCAGCTCGATCAGCACAGTTGGTCCGTACGTTAAGTCAAATCACTCGCACGTTCCGCCAATGACGGGCGCGCTGTCGGATAGCCTCAACCAGCTCCGGCAGGCGTTGCAGTCAGGCAACTTAACCACGGCTCAGCAGGCATTTGCGGCAGTGCAGCAGGTGTGGAAGCAGATGTCGGGCAACGACCTGACGCCTAACGATATGCCGGTCCTGACGTCTACCACCAGTGTGACTGCTTAGGCACCCAAGGCCCCCAACAAACACATTGCAATAATTGCCCGGGCAGCTAGCGTGCCTAAGCGCGCTGCCTTCACCTTCACCGGCAAAAAGTTCGCAGGGGGTCGGAGTCTGCCGGAATTGGTCGTGAACGACAAGACCGCACATTTGCCACGTTTCCGCCTCTGCCGAATATCTAGGCCCAACGCCACTCTCGGAAGACTCAGGTAGCCGAAATTTGTCCTATTCCGCAACAAGGTGAGCGGATCGGAGAGTTCCCGGTTGCGGTCTACCCCCTTTGGGGGATACGATGGAGGAGTTGGGGGTGGTTCCTCGTCCATTCCCAGTCTAAGCCTTATCTGCAGTTCCACGTTCGACAGTCAGCATTCCCTCATGCATTGCATTCGTTCAATGTCCGTGTGCGAGCACTCCCAGGAGAGACTAAGATGGCGTGGTACGCGTACTGTATTACTGAGCAGCAGGGCCTTCAGAACGGAATACGAGCCCGGCGTCCCTTTGCGTTAGAAAATCTCCGAGGCGTGAACGGTGCTTCGGTGCTGGCCTACCCTAGTGGAGAGTTCGCCGTTATCGTCAGCGAACATTCCCCTGAGCAAACACTCACCCAGCAGGCCATCGTTGATCACTCACGAGTTATCAGCGAGTGCTTCCGCACTCTCACCGTACTTCCTTTCCGCTTTGGTACAGTTTTTGATTCGGACGAGGCGCTGCGTCGTGCGGTTCGAGCCAATCGCAAGACATTCTTGGAGACGGTCGATCGTCTGCGTGGCAAGGCCGAGATGCACTTCAAGCTCCTGGTGAAGGACGGCAACCTCGAAGAGGCCGTTTCCCAGTTGCCGAATGGCGTTGGCGGGGCGTATCTGCTCAAGTTACGTGAGCAGGCAAGCCGCGAGAGGGAACGCCAGACCAAGGCACGGGCGCTCTCGATGCAGGTTCACAAGCTATTTTCACCCCTCGAAGAAGATGTGATCTGCAAGCGCACCGATTCCGGCAGCATCCTCATTGATTTTGCCCATCTGATCGAATCCAACTCAGTTGCCAAATATCAAAATCGTTATGGCACTGCTACGCGGCATTTTAAGGACTGCCATGTGTCGATCACGGGGCCATGGCCTCCGTATCACTTCATGCCAGGCAAGCTGCGCACCGTCTCAGGTGGCAACTAGTTTCTGGAAGGGCGGCCGAAAGCGGTCGCCCAGTTACACTCTTCCTGTTCCACATCCCCTAAAATTTCGAGTCTGCTGATGTCGCAACCCGGGGTCGCGGTACAATCTCTTCACCCCTTAATCCACTGTCGAACCGGATTTAAAGCCCGCAAGCAGGCATCCTGTCCAGCAGGTGCAACCCGGAAGTGGGTATTTTGATTCTCATTAAGGCGAGCTCATTTCCCTGTATGGGGTGGAGAGTACACCTGATGGTCCGAATTTCGGAGTAGGGGGTGGAGTGATTCCGACGCAGAAGCTCAGGGTTTTGGTGGTTGACGACGACATCGCGATGGGCCGCTCTCTGGCGGCTCAGTTGATTCGCCGTGGGTTCGAGGTGAGCAGCGCCAGCGGAAGCGACGAGGCATTCCGCGCCCTCAAGGTGTGCGATCCAGCTCTGGTACTGCTTGGCCTTGACGGCCCGGGTGCCACCGCGCTCGATTTGTTGGGTCGTGTCAGGCAGGCAAAACCCGAGACTTGCATCATTCTGCTGTCCGCCCGACAAGATCCGGAAATGATTTTTACTGCCTCCAAGCTTGGCGCCGACGAGTACCTGCCTAAGCCGTTCAACGCCGCCGACCTCGATCTTCGTATCAACAAGATCCTCGACAAACAGCGCGTGGCCAGCGAAGGCGGGTCTCAGCTGCGGGACCAGGTTCGCCGCAATCGCGACTTTGCCGGTTTATTCGGTACAAGTCCTCGCATGGAAGAGGTAAAGAACACCATCGAGCAGGTAGCGGACACGACTGCGACGGTGTTGATTCGCGGTGAAAGCGGCACCGGAAAAGAAGTTGTGGCACGCATGATTTACGCGCAATCCGGCCGCGAAGATAAACCGTTTGTGAAGGTGAACTGCGCTGCGATTCCGCATGAGCTTCTGGAGAGCGAGCTTTTTGGATACGAGCCCGGAGCATTCACCGGGGCTAACCGGCAGAAGCTCGGCAAGTTCGACTTAGCGAATACCGGTACCCTCTTCCTCGATGAGGTTAGCGAGATGCATCCCGCGTTGCAGGCCAAACTGCTGCACGTTTTGCAGGATGGAGGTTTCTCACGACTCGGGGGCAAACGCGATATATCGGTCGATGTGAGAGTACTGGCGGCGACCAACAAGCCGCTGGAACATGCGGTGCAAGAGGGCACCTTCCGCGAGGACCTTTTTTACCGGTTGAACGTGATCACGATTCATATTCCTCCTCTACGAGAGCGGCGTGAGGAGATACCGGTTTTTCTCGAGTTTTTCTTACGGAAATATAGCGAGTTCTACGGCAAGCAACCGGCGCGTTTTACCGACTACGCGATGAATCGCATGCAGGAATACACCTGGCCGGGCAATATTCGCGAGCTGGAAAATCTGGTCAAACGCTACGTCATTGTGGGTAACGAGGCGCAGATCATCCGCGAACTCTCAACCCACAAGCCGATCATGAGCTCGCTTTCTGGGGTGACGCCGCCGCCGGCCAAAGAAGACAAATCTGCGACGGAGCACTTACAAGGCGGCAGCTCGGCCATTCCAATTACCGCCGGGAAAGTCGGCGGGCCGGAAGTCGAATCGCCGTCCCTGTTAGAAATTGGAAGGCGCGCCGCGATGCAAGCGGAGCGGGAAGCCATCGAAAAGGTGCTAACGCAGACTCGTTGGAACCGGCGGCAGGCGGCGAAGATTCTGAAGATCAGCTATAAGGCCCTGCTCAATAAGTTGAAGCTTATCGAAGAGCAGAACGCCACTCAAAATAAGAACGTCAGTCCCTAAGATTAGGTACACAGATACCACTCGAATCAGGTATTACACCTACCGCGCAATTTTGTCCCGCTCTTGTGGAAATCGCAATATCGCCACTATTAGCAACTAGTTTGATGACAGCAGCTTAAGCGCTCCCCGCAGGGTAATTCATTTGGAACCTTAACTGCAGTCAGCAAGTCATCAAAGAGGCCACAAAACCTTGAAAATTACCCTCTACCGTCTGTCTCGCTATCTCCTGGTATGTCTCGCAGAGCGGGATCATACCTTGCATCGCCTTCCCTGAACGATCCCTACCTCGCTAGCCTCTTTCTGAAGAGCGGCCTAACGGCCGCTTTTTTGCACTTGGAGAGACAAGGACGCCTCCGTCGACGCCTGTAGCATCCAAAACGGCACGACCGGCTTGATGGGAGTTACAGTTGACGTGCGTTCTTCCGGACGCATATGATTCCGCTTCGCACAGCGCATTTTGCCCTTAGCCGGACGGGGGCGATCTTGCGACGGAATGGCAGGGTACAGACCATGGATAAGAAGAAACTAGAGGCCTTTAAGAAGCGGCTGGAGGATCGACAAAAGGATTTGCGCCAAACGGTGAGCCGCACCGCTCAGGACGGGCGCGACGCCGACTTGGAGTCGGCACAAGACATCGCCGACCGCGCCGCGAATTCCTACAACAAGGAATTTTTGTTCCACCAAAGCAATAACGATCGCCAACTGCTGCAGATGGTAGATGGCGCCCTGGATCGGATACGCGATGGTTCCTTCGGCGAATGTATTTCGTGCGGAGCGGAGATCAATCCCAAGCGTCTGGAGGCGGTGCCGTGGACCCGCCACTGCATTGAGTGCCAGGAAAAACTCGAAAAGGGCATTCTCGAGCACTCCAGCACCTAGCTTTTACCTGCCCTAAAATTTGAAGCCGCCCTATCGACGGGCGGCTTCCGTTTTGGCTGAACTCCGGAGTGAGAGAGCCTATTCTTCCGAGTGTTGCTTCATGTTACCGGTCCGCAGATACCGACTGTGCCACGACAGTGACTCTCCCAGGAGATGAGGCGTATGCCGGCCGTAGGCAAGGCGTTCGGCACGGTTTAGATAGTCCAGCAGCGCCGACTTAAATTCGGGGGCGGCACACTTCTCGATGATCAGGTGCGCACGCTGCCGTGGCGACAAACCGCGTAGGTCCGCCAGTCCCTGCTCCGTCACCACCACCGAAACATCGTGCTCGGTGTGATCGACGTGCGAAGCCATTGGAACGATAGTCGAGATGCTCCCTTTCTGCGCTTTCGACGGCGCCATGAAGATCGACAGATACCCGTTGCGCGCGAAGTCGCCCGATCCTCCAATGCCGTTCTGAATACGCGACCCCATTACGTGGGTTGAATTAACGTTGCCGTAAATGTCGGCTTCGATCATGCCGTTCATCGCGATCACGCCAAGCCGGCGAATAATCTCAGGGTGATTGGAAATCTCCTGGGGACGCAGCACGATCTTCTGGCGATAGCTTGCCATGTCGGCGTTGACTTCGTTGAGCTTCTCCGGACTCAGCGAAAAGGCCGTCGCCGATGCCGCGGTTAGCTTGCCGGAATTCAGCAGCCGAATCATTCCATCCTGGATGACTTCCGTAAAGGACGTGAGGTTTTCGAATGGTCCCTCTTCCAGGCCAAACAATACGGCGTTCGCGATATTTCCGACGCCCGACTGCAAAGGCAACAAGTTGGCAGGGACGCGTCCCTTCTTAACTTCCCAAGCGAGGAACTCGAGGATGTGTCCGGCAATGCGGCGAGAGTTCTCGTCGGGCGCCTTGAAGGCGCTGTTGCGATCGGGAGAGTCGGTAAGCACGACCGCGACGACCTTCTCCGGCGGCACTTCGAGGTAAGGACTTCCAATGCGCTGTCCGGTGTGTGTGAGGGGAATAGGTCCACGATTCGGCGGCGGCTGCAGGCCGTAGTAGATGTCGTGCATGCCTTCCAAAGCCATCGGCTGCCACGAATTCACTTCTATAATGACTTTCTCCGCCTGCTCGATCCAAGTCTTGTTGTTGCCGATCGATGAGCTTGGCACCATCCGACCATCTTCAAGAACGGCGGCCACCTCGATCAGTGCGACGTCGAGCTTCCCCAAAAATCCGTACTCGACGAACTGGGCGACATGGCTCAAATGGATGTCCATGTATTCCATTTCGCCGGCATTGATGCGCTTGCGGGTTTCAGGATCCGACTGATACGGAAGCCGCAGATGGATACCGCCCGCCATGGCGAGCGCCCCGTCGAGCTCCGGTCCAGTGGACGCTCCGGTAAAGATGCTGACTTGGAATTTCTGGCCGCGCAGGTTGGCGTCGGAGATGCGGCGAGCCAACGCCAGCGGCACCGCCTTGGGATAGCCGGAGCCGGTGAAGCCGCTCATGCCTACCTGATGACCGTGCTGGATGAGCGCTGCCGCTTCCTCGGCACTCATAATGCGATCGACAAGGCTCGGATTGAGAACGCGGGAGATAGTAGAAGCTACGGATGATGACATTCCAAGACCTTTCAACCGTAAAGATTTTGGGTTCGTATACACCGTACGATAGGGCGGTAGGTTGAGAGGCGTCTGTGAGCCGGGTCACAAATGAGTAGGCATCTCACAAGGGCCTGTGAGGTGGTTGAGGAACAAAAAAAGACCCAGAGCGCTCCCACTCTGGGTCTTTCTATCACGTGATCGCGCGGATCACGGTCTCCGGGCCATCGGAGAGTCTGCTTCGCGCCGTGGCGCAATTTCTCCAGGTGAAATCTCTTTTGCGCGCTTGTTTGAACCTTGGAGACTCAGCTCGAATACACTTCTATTTGCAAGTTGGGTGCCACGTTTAGAATGACGACCTCGACTGATAAATTGCCTTAGTTTGCAACGACATAACTCAACATAGTCATCGCAGACTTTCCTTCCTGACTGATTCCAGTTATTTTTACTATCTGGATGGATAGTCGCGCTATCCATATGGTTTGCTTCCTGCTATGGTTGCCCCACTGGACGATCAACTAAATTCGGTGCCTGGAGACGGCGGTTTGGGCTCCAGGGTTGTCGTGGTTGCGGGACCCGCAAAAGGGACTTTGGTTAAGCTATTGGGCGATCAGCTTTCCGTGGGCCGGGACTCTGGCAACCACCTTTGTCTGCGCGACCGCGCGGTTTCCCGCCGGCACTTTGCCATCAGTAAAACCGATTCGGCGTTTCAACTGATCGATCTCGAAAGTCACAACGGGACCTTCGTGAATGGCATACCAGTCCGCAGAAAACTGCTGACCCACGGCGACACCATTCGCGTCGGGCGCTGCGAAATGGTTTTCCTCATCACCGATGACGCGGAAGATGTCAGCCAAATGGTGCAATTCCGTGAGGCTGAGCCGGTTGACCTGCTGACGACTACGAACATCCGGGCCTTTTCGTCTGTATCGCGTCCAAGTACCGATGTCGGCCGCATGGCACGCGATCTTAACGCGCTGTTCAAGATCACCTCCATTCTGAATTCCATTCGCGATTTGCAGGAGTTGCAACAGCGATTGCTGGAGCTGCTGGGAGAGGTGATTCCCGCCGATTCAGGTGCGATCCTCATTCTGCGTCATGCCGATGAAGAGCCCAGCTCGAGCCGAGTATGGCACCGACATGGCGGCAATTCGCAATTGAGCATCCGTCGCGAACTCGTGCAGCGGGCCCTTTGGGAGCGCTCGCCGGTCCTGAGTCGCCCGTCGGAAGAGTCGGGTGAGAGGGAGACGGTGCTGTGCGTGCCCCTGATCGGGGTCGAACGAATCATCGGTGTGTTGTATCTGACCTCACCCGAAAAGCACGACCGCTTTCAAGATGACCACGTGCATTTCCTCAGCTCGGTTGCGGGAATTGCAGCCGTTGCACTGGATAACGTTCTGGCCACCGAAGCTTTGCGCAATGAGAATCGTCGCTTGCAGGCAGAGCTTGACCTGGAAGGCGTCATCATCGGCGAAAGCAAAGGGATGCGTCAGGTGGAGAGCTTCATCGGCAAGGTGGCTAAGACCGATGCCACCGTGCTGATCCGCGGCGAAAGCGGAACCGGCAAAGAGTTGGTTGCACGCGCCATTCATCGCAACAGCCCACGCGCCGGCAAGCCGTTCGTGGCCATCAATTGCGCTGCCATTCCAGAGACCTTGCTGGAGAGCGAACTCTTTGGGCACGAAAAGGGAGCTTTCACCGGCGCGATCGGAATGAAGAAGGGCCGCCTGGAAGTTGCCGAGGACGGGACAATCTTCCTCGACGAAATCGGAGAGATGTCGCCGCTGCTCCAGGTGAAACTCTTGCGTGCTTTGCAGGAGCGCGAGTTTGAACGCGTAGGCGGCACTCGCACGCTTAAGCTCGAGGCGCGCGTGGTCGCCGCGACCAACAAGAATCTGGAAGAGGCCATTAAGGAGGGAGAGTTCCGTCAGGATCTTTACTACCGCCTCAAAGTGGTCTCCATCACCGTGCCGCCGCTTCGGGAGCGTCCCGACGACATCCCGCTGCTGGCAATGTACTTCTCATCCAAGTACGCCGAGAAATGCAAACGTCCGCTGAAAGGAATCTCGTCGGCCGCGCGCACCCTGCTGACCAGCTACAGCTGGCCCGGGAATGTGCGCGAGCTTGAGAATGCGCTGGAACATGCCATGGTGCTCGGCATCGGCGATGAGATCGTCCCCGAGGACCTGCCCGAAGCTATTCTCGAAGTGCCTCCCCCGCAAAGTGATGGTAAGACCTATCACGACAAGATCAATCAACTGAAGAAGACGATGATCCTGGATGCGGTGAAACAGCACAAAGGCAACTACACCGAAGCAGCAAAATCCCTCGGCGTCCATCCTAACTACCTGCATAGATTGATACGGAACTTGGATATTAAGGGCGATTTGAAGCGAGAGACCGACGACTAAGTTGCTGCTCACCTACGGCCCGACTTTCCTACCTAAGGGGGTCCGTAAGGTGGTTTGCGATTTAGTGGAGTCTACTTACTGCTTGACAGCCGCGCCCGCCGTGCTATGTTTTCCGGACATAAGAATCGCAGCAAGAACGGAGGTTTGCGAGTATGACGACTAGACAGAAAAGCCTAACCTGGGTTATTGGTCTAGTGATCGCCTACTTCATTGCCGCCTTTCCCTTTCACTGGCCGCCCTTTCCACGTCCTATGACGACCACGACCGTCAATCTGTCCGGGTCTTCCGGCTCGTGCGACGCGAATCCCCGAGAACCCGAAGTATGGCCAAAAGATGGGGACCAAATCTACTATTACGCGGACTCAAATGGCCCGTACAAGCTGGATTTCGGGACTGACTATCCTTACTACGAAGGTCCGAATCCTATTACCGTACCGAGCAACCAAAAAGTCGGTCCGTTCACCGCTAAGCCGGTTCCATCCACGACCACGGATCTTTACAAACTATCGAACTCAAGCAATTGCAAGCAGGCGTCGCAGTACATAGGAGTCATCATCAAGCATTGAGAAAGCGGCCGATTAATTCAGATCCACTATTCTTGCAAACCTTACGTCATTCTTGAACCCGTCGAAGTCGGGAGTGCGGAGTACAACCGCTCGCGGATATCCCGCCTTAACCGCGCTTTCCAGCCAACTCAGGGAATTGTTGATATCACCCAGGTGGTTGTAGACCAAGGCAGCCCGGAACATTATCTCGGGATCCTGGGGTGAGTTCTGCAATGCTCGTTGCAGATATTCCAGAGCTCCCTTTTTATCGTCCGTCATCGCTGAGTATTCCGCCAGGTAACCTAAAGTGCTGCCGTCGCGAGGATTCACTGCGATGTGCTGTTGTGCCAACTTCACAGCGTGACGGTACGCATTCGCAGCTTCCGAGCGCCGGCTCGGAATCCAATACAAAGCGTCCGCCAGATTTCCCCAGTTAACAAAATTGTTGTCTTGAAGTTTCAGACCCAGCTGAAAGCTATCCGCCGCCTGCTCGAAGCGGTGAAGAAGAAAATATGCCGCCCCAAGATTTACATAAGCTTCGAGCGTCGGTCGAAGCTCAATGGATTTATTCAGGTAAGTAATCGCGTCTTCATATTTTGCCTGGTAGATATAAACTCCGCCGAGGTTTGAATAACCGCGATAGTTGTCCGGCGCCAGCTCAATCACCTTGCGGCACATATCCGCCGCTTCGGCGTAGCGCGCTTGTTCGGCATAGAATTCGGCCAACCAGCTATAAACACTCCAATCATTCGGACGTAGAGCTATCGCTTTTTTATATGCTGCCTCGGCTGAGGCCGGATTACCCAGCTTGGCGTAAGAGTCCGCCATTCCTTCCAGTGCATCGTTGTTTGTATGGTCCAGCTCCAGTGCGTGCTGGTACTGCTGGACCGCTTCCTCATATCTTCCAGTTCCAAACAGGACATTCCCCATGCACGTGTAACCATCCGGCAGGTTGCCATTAAGATTGAGGGCTGTGTGACAATTCTCAGAAGCCTTATCTAACCATTCCTTCCCGCGATTCTGGTCCTGATATCCGATCCAGTACGCCTGACCTAAGCCCGCATATGCCGGCCCGTACTTAGGATCGACCTTCAGCGCCTGTTGAAACTCTGTAATCGCGTTGTCAATGTTCTCCGGCTTTTCGTATTCCAGCAGGTACCCCCGGCCTCGAATGTAAGCCTCATAGGCGGCGGGTTGGGTGTCCTGGCGACTAGCCAGAGACTGCCGTTGCGAACTGTTGATGCTTCCCGGGAGCATATCCAGTGCAGCATTCACCACCTGGTCTTGCAGCCTGAAAGCATCGCCAGAGTCCGCTTCGATAGTACGGGCAGCCAGCTGCCGGTGTGTGCGGGAATCAACCAGATAGCAGTTGATTCGCATGGTCTGCCCGTCGCGTTGCAAACTGCTTTCCAGAACGTAATCCGTTCCGAACTCGCGACGCGCATCTTCGGCCGTCCTTACCTTCTGGTCGCGAAGATCACGTGGCGATACCACTTGAATCGAGTTGTTGTCGCTGGCCTGGACCAGCTTGGCCGTCAGCGTCTCCGTTAGTCCCAACCCCAAGGCATTCGTTGGGGCGTCCTGACCCACCGTTTCAATAGGCAGCACTGCCAGAATCTTCTGATGCGTCGACCGAACCGGTACCAATCGTTTCGCTACGTATCCAAGACCGAGCCCCACAAGCAGCACGGCCAGAAACGCCAGCACAACCTTCTTCCGCCTCCTGTTGGCGGCGACTTCGAGCACTTGCGACTGTCGCAATGTATCGGTTGCAATTTCCCCGCCCGCCAGCAGTCGCTGCAGATCGACGCGAAACTCTCTTGCCGATTGATATCGCCGGTCGGGATCGCGGTCCAGCGCCTTCAGGATCACCGCCTCAAGCGACGCCGTGATCTTGGGGTTAATCAATGTCGGCCGAACCGGGTCATAGTGCAGGATGGCGTCGATGACCAGCGACGGCTGTTTATCCGGGAAAGCTCGCCGTCCGGTTGCCATCTCGTACAGCACTGCGCCTGCTGCCCAGATATCGGCCCGGGCATCGGCCTCGTCCGCGCGCAATAGTTCAGGAGCCATGTAGGGCAGGGTCCCGCTTACCGAAACGCTGCTGGTGAGATTGACGGTGTCAGCGTTTTCGTCGAACGGCTCGGTGAGCTTCGCCAACCCAAAGTCGAGGATCTTCACTTGCCCATCGCGGTTCAGGCGAATGTTGCCCGGCTTAAGATCGCGGTGAACGACGTTCTCGCGATGCGCCGCTTCCAGCCCACTGAGTATCTGGATGCCGAGATCCAGTACCGTCTTCTGTGGCAGCGGCTGCTTGCCGATCTTCTCGTCGAGGTTGGTGCCGGGAATGTACTCGGTCACCAGGTAGTCGACTCCATTTTGCTCACCGAAGTCGAAGGCCATCGCGATGTTGGGATGATTGAGCCGGCCAACGGCCAGTGCCTCCTTGCGGAAGCGCTCGCGGCTGGCTGCATCCGAGAACAAGTCGTGAGGCAGAATCTTGACTGCGACGTCGCGTCGCAGTTGCTCGTCGTGCGCGCGGTAGACCACGCCCATGCCCCCGGCCCCGATCTTTTCGATCAGCCGATAGTGCCCAAATAATTGCCCGTCCATGGGAGCCGGCTCTGCCATTGTGACCGGATATTAGGCTGCGGGTGGAGACAGCGTCAAACTTGCATTCTGCGCCACGGGTGGCGGGGATGGTTCGCAAGTTTAGGGCGGCTAGACCTTGAGAAAAATCTTCTTGCGGTACAGCCACCAAACCGGCAAAAAGCAAAATACAAGAATGACCAGCGAGTGCAATAACGAGCCTAGCGCAGGAGAATTGCCTGACAGGCGCTGAAAGCCGAACAGCCGGTCCCACGCAAACCACCCACCGACCAGCTGCGACAGAATGTAAGCAGTGATCGCATTTGTGCCCAGGATCAGGAACGGTTTGCTCCACCATCCCCGATGCAACTTAATGTCGGTGAGCCAGCAGCAGAGGGCCATGCAGATCAGCGCGCCTCCCGCGGTGAACACGACGTAAGAACTGGTCCACAGATTCTTGTTGATGGGAAACCAGTAGCCCCAGACTTCTCCAGCGGTCACCCCTGCGATGCCCGCGGCGAGCATGCCCACAACCTTTTGCTCGGCGGCGCGCTTCGTCTGCAGCCACTCAGCGGTCAGGACTCCGCAGAGTGCACTGGCGATGGCCGGTATGGTGCTGAGCAGTCCCTCGGGATCACGCGTCTTCTCCCACATATGTCCGAGCATCAGCTTGCGGTCCAGATGCGCGGCAAGGTTGAAGTCGGGATGCAGCAGCGGAACGTCGACGGACGGTACTCCATGACCGGGCACGGGGACGAACCGCATGATCGCCCAGTAGCCGACCGTGAGAGCAGTAATCCAGATTACTCGCGCCCGCGTGCCTGAGTACAAGGTGATGATCGACGCGATGCAATAGACGATGGCGATCCTTTGCAACACTCCCGGGATGCGCCATGTGGACGGCTGTAGCGAGGCCATGCCATTGAGCAACAGCCCAATCAGAAAAAGGATCGCGCTTCGGCGAATGGTGTGTAGGACCAGTTTTCGTCGAGAGTCTCCGCGTTGCAGCCGCGCCTGGAATGAGAAGACTAGCGAGACGCCGACGATAAATAAGAAGAAGGGAAAGATCAGGTCGGTCGGTGTCCATCCGTTCCAGACAGCATGTCGGAGGGGCCAGTAGGCTTGCTCGCTATTCTGGTTATTCACCACGATCATTGCCGCGATCGTGATTCCACGGAAAAGGTCAAGGGAGAAGAGCCGGTTCTTCGCAGGACTCGCCTGTTCCATCCGATCGACAACTGTCTCCGCCGCGGTACTCATGGCGATGACGATTGTACAGGCAAGGCAGAGAAAACCGGCCTTCCGTCTACTCTCCGCCGAAGCGGAAGCGAAATCCTCCGCGAAAGTTCAGCCCCAGCGCGGGATAACCCAGCACCTCGTTGTAGTGGTTGTTGAAAGCATTGTCCAGGTTGGCATACGCAGTTACGTGGCGTCCGAAGTCGTACCATCCACCGAAGTCGACTCGCGCATAGCCGGCCGCGTAGTAGATCGGCGGAATGTAGCCGAACAGGAAGTCGGAATCCGGCCGGCGTCCAACTGCCGTGACGCCTGCACTCGCTCCCCAGCCATGCCGAACGTAGGTCACAAGCATGTTCCCCGCCTGCTTGGGGCGCCGCAGCAATGGCGCCCCTACACCGTAGATCAGCGGATCGCAGCCCGCCGCGGGATCGCACGGCGGCGCTTCCTGAATTTGTGTGGAAGTGTAGGTATACGACGCGTTCAGCGACAGGTTGTTGCGAATGCGGCCGCTGAGCACGACCTCGGCGCCCTGTGCCATCGACTTGTTGAAGTTCACGTACTGGCTGACGAAGGTGATGTCGTTCAGCAGATACTCGATCTGATCGAGAAAGAGATTGTGGTAGTACAAGGCACTGATCGACAGTCGGTTGCTGAACAGCCCCTGTTCAATTCCGGCTTCGACTGCGTGATTCTGCTCGGGCTTCAGATTCGGATTCGGGATAACGGGAAAGGTTCCCGAGATCCCGAAGGACTGCTCGAAGCTGGGCTCCTTGATGCCCTCGGAGTATCCGGCGCGCAGGCGTGTACCGCTGAAGGTGTCATTGCCGCGGAACAGCAGATACGATCCTGAAACGCGCGGCGATACGTTATTGCCGAAGCTCTCGTTATTGACGTAGCCCAAGCCCACCAGCACGGACAGCCGCTTCCAGTTGATGGCTTCCTGGCCGAATAGATAGTTATTACGGCGTAAGCCGTGCGTGACGCTGATGTCAGGAAACTCCACCGTGCCGTCGTTGCTGGTGATGTATCCGTTCTCGTCCTCGAAGTTATAGCCCACGGTGGTCTGAGCCCAGGTGCGCGGCGTCCAGATTCCCTGGTAGGAAAATCCCGCGACGTTGTACTTCGTCAGGTTGGTGAAGGCCGTATCGAAGGGGCGGTCGAGATCATCGACCGGATTGTCGTTGAACGCGACATGGTGATATTCGTATCCCGAGAACTGGTGCTGCCACGACCCCGGTCCGCTCACGGTTAGGTCGCCGCTGGCGAGGAAGTTGTTCTGATGCGCGTACTGATTGGGATCGGGCGGCAGCTCCGGCGCGCCATTGAACCACCAGTTCGAAGGCACACCCGTCCAGGTGTTGTAGTGGCGCATACGAAGGCGAAAGGCGACGCGGTCGGAGATCTTTACTCCGAAATTTCCGCCCTGCAGCGAATTCGAATACTGATTGTTGATGCCCTGACCGTTGGTGTTGAACTGATCGGCAAATGCGTCGTAGTCGAAGATGCCGCGCGCCCCTGCAATCGAAGCGTAACCGTGCGCGGTGGAGAAGTTGCCGCCATCGGCGCCAAAGGTCACTTCGGGTGTTCGCGTGCTCCCAGTCGTGGTCCACATCTGAACGACGCTGGTCATCGCGTCGGTACCGTAAGCCGTGCTTTCAGGGCCGCGCTCGACCTCCAGGCGCTGAACGTTGCTCATCGGAACCACGCCGAAATCGAAATAGCCTCCGGGATCGTTTACCGGAACGCCATCGATCAGAACTTTGTTGTAGTTCGACTCGCCGCCGCGAACGAACAAGCTGGAGATGGCTCCGGTTTGCCCCGATGTGTCCACCACCGCGCCCGGGATATAGCGCAGCGCGTCGCTACTGGCAACCGGATTCAGCAGCTTAAGCTGCGAGCTATCCAGCAGCCCAACAGACGCGCCGCTCTGCTCCACTGTCGATGGTGTCGAGCTTCCGGTGACGACCACGGTTTGCGGCGTAGTCGTGAGCTTAAGCTCCACGGTGAGCGCTTGGGTTTGGGGAAGCGTTACCTGCTGAGACTGCTCCGCAAATCCGGGAGCCAGAATGACCACGCGATATTCGCCGTCAGGGAGATTCTGGAACTGGGTTGTGCCATCGCCAATGGTGGTTTGCGTAGCTACGCCGGGGCCGTCGGTGCTGCGGAACAGCTGAATCTGAACGCCGGAGACACGATCGCCGGACGGGCTCTGCACGGTGACGGTGAGATCGGATGCGAGGGCCGCCGCACAAAACAGCAGCCAAAAGAACAACAGGCGAATCGTAGGCAAGGACTCCTCCTTTTCACGCGAAAGGGATTGGTAGCCGAGGTCCATCGCACCTATCAGGTGCGTGAAACCTTTTTTCGTTCGCGCCGGTCTCCTGGCTCGCGAGTTGCGACCGAGATCGCAGACAGAGTCCCCGACGACCGACTTTCTTGCGGTTGTTGGGGCAGAGCGGCGGGGCCTTCCCGTTTTCACAGTGGCCTGTTCGCCATGACTCGCTTACAGTTGCGCGGCAGCGCGGGCTTTGCACCCGCTTCCCAGTTCCGTCCAAGGACGGAACGCGCGAACGCTGATTGAGAAGGAACGGTCGAATTCGATTGCGAATTCGTCGCGGGACGTGCCCGCAAACAGCTCATCCTATGCCGGACGGGCTCAGGATGACCTACGACTCTACTGGCGGACCGCAGCGGCTGTCAATTGCGAGTAGAGGAGAATTGGGAATCGGCGAACTCGGTGATGCGATCGAGCGCCGCCTGCATTTCGGCGTGATATTGCTCCAGCGCCGCGTCATCGGCATCGGGCGGAACGAAGATTTTCCGGGCGAAGCGCACGTAAATCCGCGAGAAAGGTTTGGGGATCACGAGCTTGTCCCAGGTGTTCAAGACCCATGCCCGTTCGACCGCAACGTAGAAGGCGGTGATGGCCGCGCCGCTCATGCGAGCCAGCAGCACCGGTCCTTTCTTCGCGACGCCACGTGGGCCGCGCGGCCCGTCGATGGTGAACGCTACCGCGTTCCCTTCGGTCAGTTGCTTATTCATTTCCAGCAATGCGCGCTGACCGCCACGCGAGCTCGAACCGCGGACCGGCACAAATCCAAAGCGCTGGATCACGCGCGCGATGAATTCGCCGTCGCGGCTCTGGCTGGTCATCACGGCCGGATGCTGATGGCGGTAGATCCAGGTCGCAGGCAAAACGCAGCGATGCCAGAAAGGAAAGATGCCGGGGTAGACCTCGTCGAGGCTCTGGATGGCGCCTTCTTCGTAGGTGGTGGTTTCGCGCAGGGTGCAGCCGATCAGACGCAGGATCGCGGGCACGATCCACGACACCAGCGTGAGTTGCATCCGCTGCGAGAAGGTGAAGCGCTCTTCGCCGGGTTCAGCGCTTGCTCGATCAGCCACGCCTGAATTCTAACCTGCGTACTTCAGCCAGCGGCGCAGTTCGGGCAGTGTCGGGCGTTTTCCGTACATCAGGATGCCGACGCGATAGATACGCGCCGACAGTGACAGCAAGCCGTAGATCGTCGCCAGCATCAGTCCAATACAGAGCACGATCTGCCACATCGGAGGCTGCTCGATCAGGATGCGCACCAGCATCAGGATGGGCGCGAAGAACGGGACTATTGATAGCCAGAAGGAGAGCGGAGCGTTTGGATGCTGGATGACTGCGTTCATCAGGAAGATAGCGATCAGGATCGGCATCATGGCCGGCCACTGCATCTGCTGCGCCTCCTGGTCGGTGTTGACCATGGAGCCAATGGCGGCGTACATGGAGCTATACAGCAGATAGCCCAGCAGAAAGAAGATGGCGAAGGCGAACATGCCGGCCATGGGTATATGAACTTCGCCGAGAAATGACTTTGCGGCGACTAGACCCGGTGCCGAGAAGAGTGCGGCGCAAATCACCCAAACGAGAATTTGCGTAAGGCCGACGGCTCCGACGCCCAGAATTTTGCCGGCCAATAGTTCCTTTGCGGTCACGGATGAGAGCAGTACCTCCAGGATGCGCGTACTCTTTTCTTCGATCACGGATCTCATGACCGACATGCCGTAGACGAGCACAACCGCGTACATCAGCATAACCATGCCGAATGCAGTTAGAAAGATGGTGGCGGCACTCGCTCCTCGGTGGCCCTTTTCGACTCGAATCGTCTCCAGCTTGATTGGCTTGAGTAGAGCATCAATGTCGTCGCTGCTCATCCCTCGCTGCTCCAGATGCTGCTTGGTAACAGCCGCCCGCACGGCGCTGCGCAGCTCCGACGACTGGCTGAAGTCGGCGGCTTCTTTCGTGCTGTATACGATTTTGCGATTGGCCAGTGCGTCGTCGGTCAACCAGAGAAATCCCGTGATCTGTCCGTCGGAAACTTGCTTATTCAGGCGGTCGCGTTCCGCATCGCTGGTATCGGTCACTACCTGGATGGCATATTCGGTTGGAGCAGAGTACTCCTGATCGAATTCCGCATCGCGTGCCGCCATTGCCTGTTGGGCACCCAATTGCTGGCCCACAGCTTCTCCCAACTTCATATCCGGGGTCACAATGACTAGCCGGCGCTGTCCGCCGGAGCTCATCTGCGCGATCTTCGTGGGGATAAAAACAATTCCAGCCATGGCGGCCGGCATCAGCAAGGTGAAGATGAGGAAGGAACGGGTGCGCACGCGCTCCAGGTATTCGCGCTGAATCAGCGTCCAGACGTTATGCATGATGGCCAACTTGATCGATGAAGATCTCTTCCAGCGACGGCTCTACCACTTCGAAGCGGCTGATACGGGCATTTTCGGCGGCGATACGCAATAGCTGCTGGGCATCGGCCCCAGGCACGAGTCGCACCTCCACGTAGTTGCCGTAATCGTTAAATGACTGCACTAGCGCGCATCCCTCTAGCCTGGGATCGCCTTCAAACTGCATCTGCACGTGGTTGTTTCCGTAGCTGCCCTTGATCTTCTTCAGGTCGCCTTCCAGAACCGCGCGCCCGTGATCGATGAGGCAGATGGAGTCGCACAATCGCTCGACCTGGTCCATGCGGTGGGTCGAGAAGAGGATGGTCTTACCCGCTTTCTTCAATTCGATCAGCACATCTTTCAGCATGACTGCGTTTGCTGGATCAAGTCCGGAGAACGGCTCGTCCATAATGATGAGATCAGGCTCGTGCAGCAGCGTGGCGGCAAACTGGATCTTCTGCTGCATTCCCTTCGAAAGCTCTTCCACCTTCTTCTGTTCCCAGTCGCCCATCTGCAAGCGTTCGCACCAGGCGCGCGAGCGTTTGCGCGCTTCCTGCTCAGAGAGGTTGTGCAGGCGGCCCAGAAAGACAAGGTGATCCAGCACCTTCATCTTCTTATAGAGGCCGCGTTCCTCCGGCAGATAGCCGATGCGATCAAGTTGTGCGCGATGAAATGGTTCGCCGAAGAGCCGCACCTCGCCCTCGTCGGGCATGGTGATGCCGATCATCATGCGAATGGTCGAGGTCTTGCCGGCGCCGTTGGGGCCGAGCAGGCCATAGACGCCGCCCTGGCGGATGTTCAGGGACAGGCGCTCGACGGCGACAAAGTGATCGTATGTTTTGCGGATTCCCCGTAGCTCTACGACGTCAGACATAAGGTTAATTTCAAATTACCGGCTTCAGGTTGTCGAGCAGCCGCTCGAAACTAGAAGCTTGAAACTTCTGAAGCTCACTATACTGTCCGGATTTATAGCTGTCGATACGGATCACAGGTCGAGAAAGTTACGAACCAGCTGTTTTCCCTGATCGGTGAGCACGCTCTCAGGATGGAACTGGACGCCTTCGACAGCGAACTTGCGGTGCCGCAGTCCCATGATGACCCTCGTCCCATCGCGGTCATGACAAGTGGCGGAAATCTCCAGTTCGGCGGGCAAACCCTTTTCCTGGACGATGAGGGAGTGGTAGCGCGTGGCCGTCATTGGCGAAGGAATGTCGCGAAAGATTGTCTTGCCATCGTGCTCGACGGAACTCGTTTTGCCATGCATGAGGTTTGGCGCACGCACGACCCTGCCGCCAAATGCTGCGCCGATCGCCTGATGTCCCAGGCACACGCCCAGCAAAGGTATTTTTCCAGCAAAGTGCCGAATGACATCGATGCTTATGCCGGCTTCTTGCGGCGTACAAGGGCCGGGCGAGACCACTATATGGCCGGGCCGTAGGGCTTCTATCTCTTCAACGCTCGTCTGATCGTTGCGGCGAACCTTAACTTCACGGCCTCGTTCGCCAATGTACTGAACAAGGTTATAGGTAAATGAATCGTAGTTATCTAGTACGAAGACCATAAAAAACGATTCCTAGTGCTGCGCCTTCTCGCACGCCCGCAGCAGAGCGCTCGCCTTGTTCATGCACTCCTGATATTCACTCTCGGGATCTGAGTCGGCGACAATGCCGGCACCTGCTTGCACGTAAGCACGATTCTTCTGCAGGACCATCGTTCGGATCGCGATACATGAGTCGAGATTGCCCGCGTGATCGGCGTACAGCACCGATCCGCCATAAACCCCGCGCCGCACCGGTTCCAATTCTTCGATGATCTCCATAGCGCGAACCTTGGGTGCGCCGCTTAACGTGCCGGCAGGGAAGCACGCGGCCAGCGCATCCAGTCCGTCGAGATCATCACGCAACTGGCCCTCGAGCGCCGACACCAGATGCATCACGTGGGAATACTTTTCAACGTACATTAAGTCGCGAACTTTGACCGAGCCATAATTGCTGACCCGTCCCAGATCGTTGCGGCCGAGGTCGACCAGCATTACATGCTCGGCGCGCTCTTTCTCATCTGTCCGTAATTGCTGGATAAACTTTTCATCTTCGGCGGCGTCGGCGCCGCGCTTGCGCGTACCGGCGATAGGACGATATTCAAGCTTTCGCCCTGACACGCGCACCAGCATCTCCGGGGATGCGCCGAGCACGTGCAAATCGTCGAGCTTCAGAAAAAACATATAAGGCGAGGGATTCACTGTGCGCAGTGCACGATAAATCTGGAAGGGCTCGGCGGGAGGCTTAAAGTCCAGCCTCTGCGACAACACGACCTGGAAGACGTCTCCGGCAGCGATGTACTCCTTAGCCCGGCGCACGCTCTTTACGAAATCATTGTGGCTGGTGCTGCTGTTAACTTTGATTGCTTTCGCTTTGCCGTTGCTGGCCCACTGCAGTCGCTGACCTCGCAGTCCGCGGTCCAGCTTCTGTTCGATCGCCGCGATGTCGGCCAGCGCCCGATCATAAGCTTTGCGTGGCGACTCCGAGTGAACATCGGCTGCGGCGATGATGTGCACCTGATGTCTTAAGTGGTCGAAGGCTAGCAACCGGTCATAAAACGTGAACACGCAATCGGGGACGTGTGTGTCATCCTGGGCGCTTTCCGGCAGGCGCTCAAACTGACGCACCATGTCATATGCGAAGTAGCCGACGCCGCCGGAGGTGAACGGCGGCAGTCCCGGCAGTATGGCGGGTCTGTGCTTTCGCAACTCCTCGCGCAGCAACTCGATCACGCTGCCTTGCCGCTTCCTGAATTTCGAACCCTCGCGAATCGTAAGCTCCTGCGCGCGCGCAGTGATCACCATGCGAGGCTGAGCGCCGAGGAACGTATACCGCCCAATCTTCTCGCCACCCTCGACCGACTCCAGCAGGAACGCGTACTTCTGCCGCGCAGCAAGGCTCAAAAATGCGCCCACGGGAGTGAGCAAATCCGCGCCCAAAGTCTTCGCAACCGGAATAAGGGTGGCGTTACGAGCAAGCTCGACGAAACTGCGGTAGTCGGGTGAGAGCATGGCTGAGCCGGAGGTTACTGGGATTATACGGTAGCGTGCTTTCGCTACCGCTTAGCTTGCACGCCTGCTCGCGGCCTGCATATACTTTGAAAGTTTGGCCTAACGACAGGACGCGCGCCCAACCAACCACGTCCCATAACTGTAAAGCGTCTGCAATTTATTCGGAGAACGTATGGCTACCGTACACTCGCTGGAACAGGAAAGTAATCCGTGGGAACAACAAGCGGCGCGCTTCAATCTTGCGGCCGAAAAGCTGAAGCTCGAGGAAGGTCTGTGGCGGGTATTGCAACAGCCCAATCGCGAGATCATCGTCCACATCCCGGTCAACATGGACAACGGGCAGCTGGAGGTTTTCACCGGATACCGGGTGCAGCATTCCATTGCGCGCGGTCCGGGCAAAGGCGGTGTACGCTATGCGCCCGATGTGACGCTGGACGAGGTGCGTGCGCTGGCGAGCTGGATGACCTGGAAGTGCGCGGTGGTCAACATCCCCTTTGGCGGCGCTAAGGGCGGCGTCATCTGCGATCCCAAGAACATGTCGCGCGGCGAACTGGAGCGCATGACCCGCCGCTACACCTCTGAGCTCATCGAGTTCATTGGCCCGGAGAAAGATGTCCCCGCTCCCGACGTCAATACCAACGAGCAGACCATGGCCTGGATGATGGACACCTACTCCATGCACATGCGCCAGACGGTCACGGCGGTCGTAACCGGCAAGCCGCTGAACATGGGCGGATCGCGCGGGCGTCGCGAGGCTACAGGTCGCGGCGTAATGATCATCTGCGACGAGTCGATCAAGAAGAACAACATGACACGCGAAGGTACGCGGGTCATCATTCAAGGCTTCGGCAATGTCGGCTCCAATGCCGCGCTGCTGATGCACAACGCTGGGTACAAAGTCATCGGCATCGGAGAATGGGACGGCGGACTGTACAACGCCAAGGGGATCGACGTTCACGCGCTTTGGGAATACCGCCAGAAGGAAGGAACCATTAACGGCTTCAAAGAGGCCGACAAGGCAGAAACCGCGGACCTCCTGATCACCGATTGCGAGATCCTGATTCCGGCTGCGACCGAGAGCGTCATCACATCGCTGAATGCCAGCAAGGTTAAGGCGAAAATCCTGGTGGAGGGTGCAAACGGTCCTACGACCGCTGCCGCAGACGACATTCTGGCCGAGAAGGGCGTCTTCGTCATGCCCGACATCCTGGCGAATGCGGGCGGTGTGACCGCGTCGTACTTCGAGTGGGTACAGGACCGACAGGGTTATTTCTGGAAGGAGTCGGTGGTAAACGAGCAGTTGGAGCACATCATGGTCTCGTCGTTTGAGGACGTTGTACGCTACGCCGAAACCCATCACGTCAATAACCGTATCGCCGCGTACATGCTGGCCATCGATCGAGTGGCGTATACGATCCGGCAACGCGGCATCTACGCGTAGTTACGATTCGGTAAACTTTTTCGAAAGGAGCAGCTCCCATGCGGGAGCTGTTCTTGCTTTCGGACAAAAATAATTTTCGTTAACCCATCAGCCGCGAACCTCCACTTGGGGCATAATAGCGTCCAAGTTGTACAGCCAGTGAAAAGCTCTTCCCGTGTAGGGTCATCATGCCTCGCCTGTATTTCTACCTACGCCTGGTTGCTGTCGCCATCGCCAGCCCCGCTATTGCGGTCTACATTGTTGCGGTTGCCGGCGCGCGTTTCATCAGCGCGGCACAGCGCGGCTCTCGCCGCACCCGCGAGGTGTTGCGCCTGTGGATGAGCGTAAGCGATTGGGTAAAGGGAATTCCGGTAGGGTACAGCTATTGGGAGCAGTATGAAGCGCCTGTCATGCTTGACGAAATTGTGGTACACCATGACGACTAGGGGTTTTCAGGCTTCTCTTCTGCGATTGCTTTCAATCTAACCTGTAGCGCATAATTTCACGTGGCGGCGTCGCAACGGACGCGCATGTGTGCCACCCTGGTTTTTGTGAACCTCCCGACTTACATTACGCTGGTGCGGATCCTGAGCATTCCTGTGCTCATCTGGGTGTTGACCAGCGGCCGGTTCAGTTCAACCAATGGAGAACGGGAACTGCTGGCCTGCGCGGTCTTTCTGGCGGCTTCCCTCACGGACGCGATCGACGGCTATCTGGCGCGCCGTCGGGCACAGGTCACCACACTAGGTATGCTGCTGGACCCGGTCGCCGACAAGCTGCTAATTGCGGCTGCGTTTGTGACGCTGGTGGAGTTCAATCCCCGCGTTGTACCTGCATGGATGGTAGTGATTATCGTCGGGCGCGAGTTCCTGGTGAGCGGGCTGCGGTCTATCGCCGCCTCGGAAGGCTTCACCATGCAAGCCAGCGACTTGGGCAAGCTGAAGATGTGTGTGCAGACCTTCTGCGTACTCGCTGCCATCATCGAACATCATTGGGCCTATTTGTTGGGCGTGCCGTTGTATCCCGTCGCCGTGGTTTCGATATGGGTGATGGTCGGGTTGTCTCTATGGTCTGCCGCCGATTACTTCGTCGCCTTCTGGAAACGGATTGATGACGCTTCCGAACGGAGACGGCGCAAGCGTTCCTTTGTGCTCAGTCGGCGACGGAAGCGTAACGATGTCCCCGCAATCTGAATCCGCCTTGCCGCCCCTCACTTCTGAGGCTGCGGAGTTCTCTTCACAGGAGCGTCGGCTCCTCTTGCGTCTGGCGCACCAGGCGATCGAAGCAGCTCTGGATGGCCGTCGGCTCGATACGACTCCTCCTAACGAGCACCTGGCCGAGCAGCGTGGCGCGTTCACCACCCTGCACCTTCGGGGCAAGCTGCGCGGTTGCATCGGTTATGTCTTTCCAACGCAGTCGCTTTACCGGACGGTAGCCGAGACGGCGCGAGCCGCGGCAGCCGACGATCCACGCTTCCAGCCCGTCACCATGGAGGAGGCTCCAGAGCTCAAAGTCGAAATCAGCGTCCTTTCCACCCTGAGACCGATTTCGCCTGACGATGTTGTGATCGGGAAGCATGGGTTGGTCGCCATGCAGGGCAGCCGGCGAGGCCTGCTGCTGCCGCAGGTGCCGTTGGAATGGGGATGGGATCGGGAGACCTTTCTGTCGCAGACCTGTATGAAGGCCGGGCTGCCTCCGGACGCTTGGCTTCGCGGGGCGGAATTGCAAGCTTTCTCCGCTGAAGTGTTCGGAGAACAGTAAAAAGTCTCTTTTTTTTCGATTTATTTACCACTTATACCACTCGAGATTGCATAAGCCCATAAGGCTAAGTCCACTTTTAACCCGATGAATTTGCTTCTCTGGAATGCCGAGATTAGTCAATCAGTCCCACAGTGGCACCCCTGATTCGTGTCATTTCATGGGCTTATTCGAGTCGTTCTTCAATTTTCTGTAATAACGTGTTGCAACTTTCTTTGTGCATCCGGTACGATCTTGCAGCTACATGCGCGAGTCTTCAAGCACTTACGCATCACGAATCCGTCGTTTCCGGCTGCCCCGGCTCTGTATTGCAGTGGTGGGCGCCGATGCACCCACGATGGTCGAACGCGCCGAGTCCTTGGTGCGGGATAACCCCTTTTTAGAGCTGAGGTTAGACTATATTGCTCAGCCCTTGGCGGCCCTGCCGAAGCTGCGAAACTTTGTCGAACTACACCCCGAAGTGACCTTCATCGCGACCTGTCGGCGTGCGGCAAATGGGGGCAAGTTCAAAGGAACGCTCGCCGCCCAGATTGCAGTCCTGCGCAAAGCGGCTGACCTCGGCTTTCAACTCGTCGATCTCGAGCTGCAAAGCGTCGAATCGCTGAAAGCAAACGATTTACGCGAGCTTTACGACCGCGTCGGACTCATCATTTCGCATCACGACTTCAAGGCCACTAAGAACATCGAGCGGCAGTTCAAGGAGATGGCGAAGTATCCGGCTGACTTTTACAAGCTTGTCTCGACGGCGACTAGTCTCCACGACAACGTGGTCATGATGAAATTGCTCGAAGAGAACTCGGCTCGGCATGAGATGGTCGGCCTATGTATGGGCGAGCAAGGCATCATCAGCCGGGTGCTGGGTGTGAGGGCCGGCAGCATTTTTACCTTTGGATCGGCGGCGAAAGGCGAAGAGACCGCTCCCGGTCAGGTACTGGCCAGCGAACTTCGCGACGTCTATCGCATTGAGATGGTCGACCAGGCGACGCAGGTTTACGGCGTGGCGGGAGACCCGGTGTCTCATTCGCTCTCACCGGTAATGATGAACGCGGCGTTTCGGCGCGAGACCGTCAACGCTGTGTACCTGGCGCTGCATGCCCGGAGTCTGAAGGACCTGATGGCCTGCGTGCAGGACATTCCCATCCGCGGCCTCAGCATCACCATGCCCTACAAGCAGGAGATTCTCTCGCTATTGGAGAACTCCGATCCGCTGACCCGGCAGATTGGCGCCTGCAACACTCTGGTGCGCGCTGCCGACGGCAAGCTTTACGGCTTCAACACCGACGTTGCCGGAATCATCGTGCCGCTCGAGCAGCGAATGAACCTGGCGGGAGTCCGCGTGCTCATCGTGGGAGCAGGTGGGGTGGCACGCGCGGCGGCATTCGGACTGAAGAACAAAGGCGCCGAGGTCTTCATCACCAACCGAACTGCGGAAAAAGGCCAGACCCTGGCCCGGCAGGCGAAGGTGAAGTATATGAAGCGTCCCGACATCGCCAAGCAGCAGTTCGATGTCATCATCAACGCGACGCCCGTTGGCATGAACGACAGCAAGCATGCGCCGCTGGAAGAGAAAGAGTTGAACACCAAGTACGTCTTCGATCTGGTGTACACGCCGGCCGAAACCAAACTGGTGAAGATGGCTCGGGCTAAGAACCTGCAGGTGATTCCGGGATTGGAGATGTTCGTCCAGCAAGGCGCGCGGCAGTTTGAGATATGGACCGGCAAGCCGTCGCCGGTCGCCGAAATGGCCTACGTCGTTACCAAAGCGCTGGAGCGCCGCGCTGCGGAAGAAGTCGAAGAAGAGCCAGCGCCGGCGCCGAAGAAGATGGCTAACAAAGCCGCTAACAAAGTCGTGAAGAAAGCTGCCAAGAAAGTCCTCAAAGCCACGAAGAAGCGGTAGAAATCCGCTATCATCCTTTTCCCGCTTCCGCCTTCTTCACTTCCTTCTCGGTACTCACCGCAAGCTCAAATTTGCACTCCGTCGGCTTCTTGTCCAGACGCAAACCTTGAAAAACGGGCGCGCGCATTTTGATTCCGCCGCTCTGGCCCTCGTGTGTCCATTCGGTGAATTTGATCTCGGCTACCAGCTCCGGCTTGACGTAATGCACGCGCCGATCGCTCTCCACTTTGCCGACGAACGGATTGCGCGTCGTCTCGAGCGCGTGCAGCCTCTTCCACATTTGTTCGTGGGTCTGTCCGGTAAATCCGCTGCCCGCCTGACCGACCGGTACTAAGCGTCCCTTGTCGTCATACAGTCCAAGCACCAGCGATCCGAAGTTCTCGCGTGCACCCCGCGGGTCGGTGTAGCCACCGATGACGCACTCCTGTCGCCTGACCACCTTGATCTTCAGCCATTCGCTGCTGCGCTTCTGTACATAGCAACTGGCGCGGCGTTTGGCCACGATACCCTCGAGTCCTCGCTGTGCCGCCGCCTGGAACAGCGCCTTCCCTTGACCGACGTAGTGGTCGGAATAGCGAATCAGATCGCCGGAAGTAACAATCGAAGCGAGCAACTGCTTGCGCAATTCGAGATCGGCCTGCATCAGGTCGTAGCCATCCAGGTAAAGCAGATCGAAGACGTAATACATTACCGGGATGTCGTCGCGCGTGCGGCGAATGCGGCGGCCGCCTTCGCCCACGCCGGTGCGCTGCTGCATCAGACCGAATGACGATCGGCCTTCATCGTCGAGCGCGACAATCTCGCCGTCCAGAATCGCCGTCCGTGCTTCGATTGAGTCGGGAATGTTATGCAGCTCGGGATAAGCGGCAGTCAGATCGTTCAGATTACGCGACACCAGCCGCAGTGATTTGCCGTCTAGATATGCCACGGCGCGATATCCGTCCCACTTCACTTCATAAAGCCACTCGTCGCTGTCGAAGGGCTTGTCGACCAGCGTGGCCAGCATCGGACGAATAGAATGCGGCATCGGCGCCTTGCGGCCGATGCTCGCGACATCAGGACCTACGCCGTCTTGCGTGTTTTGGAGTTTTTTTTTACTGCCTTAGCTGGCGCAGCAGAGCTTTTCTTCGCCGCAGATTTCGTGGCGGTCGTTTTCGATGAGGGTGATACCGTTGCGGATTTCCTGGCCGTCCGCGCCTTCTTCGCATCGGCTTTTGCAATTGAATCCGCCAGCCAGTCATTCTTGCTGGAAGCGCCGCGGCCTGTGACCTTCTTGCTGCTCGTCCACTCGGCCGAGCCTGCGTCCCCTGCGATCTCTTTCAAGGTTCGATTGGTCAGCACCGAGTAGTCGTACTTATCGATGTCAAAGCCTGGCCGCACGTACGCGTCGCGATGCTTGATCAGCAGCCATTCGGTGCCTTTGCTGTCGGGTCGACGCGACTTGATGTGCACCAGCGCGAACTCGCCCTTCAGCTTTTTGCCGTTCAGGCTGAACTTCAGGTCGCCTTTGCGTAGGGTCTCCGACGCGTTGCCCAGAGGCTCCCACGTGCCGACGTCCCACACCATTACTGTCCCGGCGCCGTAATTACCGGCCGGAATGGTACCTTCGAAGTCGAAGTACGACACGGGATGATCTTCCACCTGCATCGCCAGTCGCTTGTCGGCGGGATCGAGCGATGGGCCCTTGGGAACCGCCCAAGACTTCAGCACGCCTTCCATTTCGAGACGGAAGTCATAGTGCAGACGCGTTGCCCGGTGCTTCTGCACCACGAAGCGGCGTTGTCCCGGCTTACCAACCTTGGGTGGAGGCTCGGGGGTTTGTTTGAAATCTCGTTTCCGCTTATATTCTTCGAGCGCCATGCGCACTTAGATGAACACAGGAGTGCGGGGTGCTGCAAGCTGTTCTGCGGGAGTTGTACACGGGTGAAGGCTCGTAAAACCCCCTCACGATCGCTGCGCCTGACCGGAAACGGCGGACCTATTGGCTAGCGTTCAGAAGAAGCCGAGACCCAAGCCTCTTGCAGAGGGTCAGAACCAGTCGCGTCCTCCTCTATCGCAGCGGAACTGGATTCTGCTCCTCAGCGCTGGCCTCGTCGTAGCCGTGGTCGTGCTTTACTACCCGGTCAGCACACATTCCTTCGTCAACTACGACGACGACGTTTATGTCCTGCATAACTCTCACATAAAAACCGGCCTGACTCTGGAGACCGTGAAGTGGTCGTTCACTTCGTTTTACGCTTCGAACTGGCATCCGCTCACCTGGCTGTCACATGCGGCCGACTATGAGTTCTTCGGCCTGAACGCCGGCAGGCAACTCGAGATCAACTTGCTGTTGCACACGGTGAACGTTCTGCTGCTGTTCTGGGTACTTTGGCGAGCCACGGCTTACATCGGCCGCAGCGCAATGGTGGCCTCGCTGTTTGCGCTGCATCCCATCAACGTCGAATCGGTCGCCTGGATCGCCGAACGCAAGAACCTTCTCAGCCTGATGTTTTTTCTGCTGGCCTTGGGCACGTATACCTGGTACGCCCGAAGTCCGCGTACGTCGCGATATCTGACCGTCGCTGTTCTCTTCGCCCTGGGGCTGATGGCTAAGCCCCAAATTATCACCTTGCCGTTCGTACTTTTGCTCTGGGATTATTGGCCGCTCCGGCGTATGGATGGTCTCGAGCAGGCAACGGCAGCCGCCGCGCACGACTTTCCCGCCAAGCCGCTCTCCCGGCTCGTATGGGAGAAGCTTCCACTCATCGCGCTTTCGGCGGCCAGCGCCGTAGTCACCGTGCTTGCGCAATTTGAGTCGGGCTCGATGAGCGGACCGCATTGGCAGCCGTTTCCAGCGCGTCTCGAAAACGCCGTCGTGGCTTACGTGCGTTATCTCGGAAAAGCATTCTGGCCCTCCAACCTCGTGGCAATCTATCCGCATCCTGGAAATTCGCTCAGCGCATGGCAAGTCTCGGCTGCGCTGCTGCTGTTGCTAGCCATAACCGCGCTCGTGATCGGTGCGAGCAGGCAGAGGGGTTATCTTCTGGTGGGCTGGCTGTGGTTTCTCGGAACTCTGGTGCCCATGATCGGAGTGCTGCAGGTGGGAGTGCAGGCGATGGCCGACCGCTATGCGTACCTCCCTTTTGTCGGCCTGTTCATCATGGTGTGCTGGGGAGTTGCCGACTGGGCTGAGCAACGCCGCATCGCTCCAGCTTGGCAGCTCGGAGCCAGTGTCGCCGTCCTGATTCCACTCGCGATGGTATCGCGCAAGCAGCTCACCTACTGGAGCGACGATACTGTCTTCTGGTCGCGCATCGTCGAGGTCGAATCGCAAGCCCTGAAGAGCCATCCCAACAACTGGATCGCAGAAGATGTTCTCGGCCACGCGCTCCTTAAGATTGGCGCCGAGGATGCCGCGATTCCGCATTTTCGTGCCGCGGCGGCGCTGAATCCGTCAGACCCCGATAGCAATGTCAACGTCGGGGTGGCAGAGCAGAGGCAAGGCAATCTGACGGCTGCGATTATCCACTACCAGAAGGTAATCGCGCTAACCGATAACGCACCTCGGCAAAATGCCCAGAGCCGTGCGCAGGCATTCAGCAACATGGGCTTCGCCTATCGCAAACTCAAGAATTACACCGATGCGCGAGAGAGTTTTGAGCAGGCAGTCGAGACCAATCCCGACGACGCGCGATCCTGGCTGGCACTGGGGATCTTGGCTTACAAGTCCGGGGATACGAATGCCGCAATTTCTGCGTACACAAAAGCACTGAAGATCAATCCCGTGGACTGGGGATATCTCTTGTTGGCACGCGCGCTCGATGCCAACGGGCAAAACGAGCAAGCCGAAATCGCCAGACTGAAGGCCTCAGCCATCTCGCAAAACATGAAGGAAGCGCACAAAATGGCCGACACTGTTTTAGCAGAGTAGGGGCTGGCGGCCCTTTGCCACTCACGCGACTGTCTGCTAAAGTTGGAAGTGGTTGAGTTTAAACAGTCGGGCGCTTAACTCAGCGGTAGAGTGCCATCTTCACACGGTGGAAGTCACAGGTTCGAATCCTGTAGCGCCCACCA
>CAWIAN010000007.1:0-1146426 GCA_963834135.1 uncultured Acidobacteriaceae bacterium
TTTTACCAAGGATATACCTCGCTGGGCTTCGAAATTTCGCCTCGCGGCTCAGACGCCGCGAAGGCGGCTGAACAGGAAGCCTCTTCCTTTTGTCGCCAGCGTGCGATCATGCAGCCGAACAGCATGAATAAGACCATAGACAACCTGGAGAAGGTGGTCATAATATTCGTGGCATTATGAAATGCGCTGCTTTTGGGACACGGACTATTCGCCGGTATCCTGTTTCTTTTTCTGTCCGGACTGTCCTTTTGATTCTTACCTTCTTCGCAGCGTGTATGCTCGCCACAGCTCAGACGTCCTATCCGTCGTCCATAACTCTCGCGCCAGTTACAAAGCCGATGGCCGTCAGCGATGTGATAAAGCTGTCAAAGGCTGGATTCAGCGACGACACGATAATCGAGCAAATCAAAAAGAAAGGCCAACGCTTCGACCTCTCTACCGAGCAGCTTATTCAGCTGAAGGAAGCGCACGTAAGCGAACGGGTTATCCAAGTGATGATCGACCCGACCAAGGGATCTGCGCCAGCGCCCGCTCCTACTGTCACCGCCTTGACAAGGTCCGCGCAGGCGACCCCATCTCCGGCAGTACAGGCTGCCAGAGCTGACGAACCGGAAGGTTCCGACTTACCTGCCGAAATTGGTGTGTACGCGAAGGTAAAGGGCAAATGGGTCGAGGTGCTCCCGGAGGTCGTGAACTGGAAAACTGGAGGCGTGGTCAAAAGTGTCGCGACCGTCGGCGTTGTCAAAGAAGATAAGAATGGCCACGTCAATGGTTCGACCAGTCGCAATCGTCTAGCGAGCCCGATTGACTTCTTAATCGTTGTTCCGGACGGAGTATCGATTACCGAGTATCAGCTGCTCAGGCTTCACCAGCATAGCGACGGGCGCGAATTTCGCACGGTCACCGGTGGTGTGTTTCATGTTTCAGGTGGTGCAACACGCGATCTCGTGCCCTTTGATGGCACGAAGATTGCGCCTCGTACATACACCGTGACCTTTTCGAGCGGCTCAGGCGAATTCGGCTTTCTGCCGCCTGGAGCCTTTACTTCGACGAACACGGCATCTTCCGGCAAGATTTACTCGTTCCGGGTGATTGAGTAAGCGGCATATCCCCAGATTTCTACAGGACGAGCAGGCCTGATTGGTTTTCGTGGTCGTAGAAGTGATCCCACAAACTCTACCCCGAAAATAACAGCATCGCCGTCGCCCTTGCGGTACTCTGAAGAGCAGCAAGTTCCACGGCTAGAGCAGGGTCTTCCAGACCCCGTGGAGAAGACATTGGCCTGTCTGGCGACCGGTGATCCGTACGATGGCATTCCGCCGTTATTCACGGCAATCTGCCGTGTCTATTCGCTTCGCGGAAGCATGGGTACCGGGTTCTTCGTTGGTGAACGCCAGCACATCATCACTGCGCGGCACGTGGTTTTTTCAACGGAAGCCCCCGATGAACTCCCGGCGAAAATCCTGATTGGATGGGT
Organism: uncultured Acidobacteriaceae bacterium; assembly: GCA_963834135.1. Classification (GTDB taxonomy): domain Bacteria; phylum Acidobacteriota; class Terriglobia; order Terriglobales; family Acidobacteriaceae; genus Bog-257. The sequence continues at coordinate 1,478 of CAWIAN010000007.1, forward strand.
ATACAGCGGCGGTTCGTTTCTCTTTAGAATTCCCGCAGAGGTCGTCGCCGACGATTGGCGAACCGACCTTGCTTTGCTCCGCCTGGACGACGCGGCGCAGTTGCCGCGGCCCTTATCGGAGAGCAGCCTGAGCCTGCTGGCCTCATCGCCGGTAATGCTGCGCGACCGGGTGTATTTTGAAGGGTTCAAGTACGAGGACGTGCGAGGAGATGTTTTTTGTCGCGTGCACGGGCAAGTCAAGTATGCCAGGGCTGAAGCGCCGGGAGGTTTGGAGCAGCGCATCCTGACGCTCGACGCGCCCGCGTGGAAGGGAGCCAGCGGATCTCCTGTCTTCAGCAAGCCCGGGCAGGTCGTGGGCGTTCTCACCGCAAGTCGTCTTGAGACAAATGAAGCGGTTTTCCGCGACGCTCGCTGGATCCTGCAGCTTCTGCGAACCGCCCAGGGCGATCCGGATCCCAAGCCCGATTCGACGCTCACTCCCTTTCCAAGGTTCGCGGAGATCCCGCCACCGCGCTTCGATCCTGGTGTTTCCTTCGCAGGTTGGGCTCAGCGCATCAAACGACTGGCTGCACGCGACGGCTGGTAGTTCGTATCAGCCATGAAGAGGGCCAGCCTGGTGCCCCAGGTTCGCGTCCTTCCTTCGGACGCTAACCTGCGAGGTCCTCGTGTCCTGTGGCGTCCCTAACGGAACTGAGACTCTATGAACGGCTCTACCCACCGCTTCCGCGCTGGGTCAGGTTCTTTCGCGAGAGGCTAGCGCGACCAGGTCCAGGATTTGATGACCCAGGTCTTGCCGATCTTCTCCAGCGCGGCCGTAAACGTGGCGTCCGGCTCTTTCACGTCTTTGCCGCCCTGGCGGTAGCTGAACGTGACCGGTATGACGACATAGGCCCGGTTGCCATTCACTTCGGCAACCTTGGGTTCAGACGCCTTGACCAACCCATCGGTCGTTCCGTTCTTTTTGGCGAAGGCCGCATACGCGTTTGCCCATTCGGCGCAGCTCGACCATGCGTAAGGCGGGAACTCGTCGATGACCGGCGACTGCACTTTGCAGAAGGCGACTGCCGTCTTCGCCTCTCCTTTGTTGAAGCTGTCGAAGAATTTACGCACGCTGGCTACGGCGTCGGCCTTGTCGTCTGCACCAGCCACTGCGGCCAACAGAAGCACCGCAACGACTGCAAGGGTGGTTTTTCGCATGAGCGCTTTGAGGTTCCTTTCTAACGACTGCGTTGATTGGTCCTGAATAGTAAGGTGCGGGCAGCATCTTTCGCAACGCTGTTTTTGATAACGTGCCGTTCGCGAAGCATCGCCGTTTCGGCATTGAACATGAAGTTCTCAGGTATGATCTAGCTGCCCGCATTGGCAACCTCAACCTATGTTGAACTATCCGCGTGTTTTCTTCCTATTCTCGTTTTGCATCTTGTGGCTTGCGGCGTGGATTGGGACGGCCGCGCGCAAGCGTCGTCTCTTACGAGACGAAGAGCGGGATGATTTCGGCGTCGTGCAAACCGCTACGCTGACGCTGCTCGCACTCATCATCGGCTTCAGCTTCTCCATGGCCATCAGCCGCTATGACCAGCGCAAGACGTACGAAGAGGAAGAGGCCAACGCGATCGGCACGGAGTACGTTCGGGCGGGGCTACTGCCGTCGTCAGATGCGGTGGCCGTGCGCAGCCAGCTCAGAAGGTATTTGGACTTGCGAATCTCGTTCTACCGGACCCGTAATCAGCAGGAGTTGAAGCAGATCGACGACGACACGGCCCGGCTGCAGTCGGAGATGTGGTCCACGGTGGAGGGCCCGGCGAGGACGCAACCCAGTCCGGTGACCGCTCTCGCGGCGGCCGGCATGAACGACGTTCTGAATTCGCAGGGCTACACGCAGGCGGCCTGGTGGAACCGGATTCCGGCATCGGCGTGGGCGCTCCTGATCGCGATCGCGATCTGCTGTAACGTCCTGGTCGGCTACGGGAAGCGGGGCAAACAATCTAGCCTGCTGTTTGTGCTTCCGCTGGTCGTATCGATCTCGTTCCTTCTTATATCGGACATCGACAGCCCGCGCGGCGGGTTCATCCATGTGAATCCCCAAAATCTCGCGAGCCTGTCGCAAACGTTACCGAAGAACTGACGGCCAATGACGCTCGTCGCTTTCCTCCGAGGTGTGAATGTCGGCGGACACAGAAGTTTCCGCCCCAGCATTCTTGCGCAGGAGCTGAGCGAATTTGAAGTGCTGAATGTCGGCGCCGCGGGAACGTTTATCGTTCGCAAACCCAAATCGCGGACAGCGTTTCTTGCCGCACTGCACCGGAAGCTGCCATTCGAAGCGACGGTTGTGTTGTGCGACGCCCGCGATCTTATGCGTCTGGAAACGGAGAACCCATTTACGGCTGAGGCTTCAACGCCGGATGTCGTCCGGTTTGTGAGCATACTGTCGAAGCCCGGTGGAGTCAGGGCGGCGCTGCCGGTGGCGTTCCCGGCCGAGGGGGAATGGTTGGTTCGGGTGATGGCCGCGGAGGGACAATTTGTCTTTGGAATGTACCATCGTCACATGAAGACGATCGGCTACCTCGGCCAGATCGACAAGTTGTTTGGTGAGCCGGCGACGACGCGGAACTGGAACACGATCACGACGATTGTGCGGACTTTGAAGAAGCCGTTGAGGTGAAAGGACGTATTCGGGTGCCCCGGGTTTCGCGGGTTTCGAGACCTGGAGATTTTCGATTCCGGATATCGACAACGATTGCGAGGAGTCTGCGGTCGTCGAAGATACGAGTCTGGTTTAAGGACTTATGGCACCCTGATATTTACAGGCAATATCCGATATCGGAGGTTAGCTTGATCTTGCTGGCGACGAAGCTGCCGCTACCTCGAGCGATCTCGTTGCCCGCCTCGTCGATCACCACCGCTTCGGCTAGAAACGATCGCGCCCCGGCGTTGACTACCCTGCCAGTTGCTTTCATCTTACCTTCCGAGATGGGACGCAGAAGATACGTCGTGAAGCTGGCCGTCAGCGCGAAATATTCGGCGATGAGCGAGTTAACAGCGAAAAACGCGGCGTCATCGAGAAGCTTGAAGTACACCGAGCCGTGGACGGCGGCGGCGGCGTGAAAGAACTCGGGCTTCACTGGAATCGTGATCTCGGCTTCACCCTCGGAAATCCAAATCTCGGGTGAATAGAAGGCGTTGATGGGCGCAGAGAGATACATGCGCTCCAGCTTGCTGTAATGCTCGGTGTTCGCTGCCTTCGCCGCTGCTTCTGTCATCCTCGCCTCCTGAACAAAGCGTTAATGTCCGCCGCTTTCCAACTTATGGATGCGAACTTGTGCTGATGTTTGATTGTTCACGACGAGGTTTCGATGCGTTACAACTGCGGCGCTTTGACAACCCCGTCCCCCGTCCCCGCCACGCTGGGGGGTAGCGGCGGGAAAATTCCCGCGCCGCGATGGCGGTGCGAAACTAATTAGCCCACCGCGGAAGCGGTGGGTAGGACTTAGAACAGTCCGAGCCCCTTCAGGGGCGGCCGGGTTTTGTGTCGTGCCTGAAGGCACTCGTGCCGCCGGCTAAAGCCGGCTCTGTCTTTCAACAGCCAGCCTACCCAGGACTTTCGTCCTGGGCTAACGGCGAAACCATCCCTTCGGGATTCGGCCATTGCAGGCTCAATCACCGATCCGCCGGAACCGCCGCTGGTATTGCAATGGGGCAGGGCGCCCCAGGAGCAGTCCGAGCCCCTTCAGGGGCGGCAGGGTTTTGTGTTGTGCCTGAAGGCACTCGTGCCGCCGGCTGAAGCCGGCTCTGTCTTTCAACAGCCGGCCTACCCAGGACTTTCGTCCTGGGCTAACGGCGAAACCATCCCTTCGGGATTCGGCCATTGCAGGCTCAATCACCGATCCGCCGGAACCGCCGCTGGTATTGCAATGGGGCAGGGCGCCCCAGGAGCAGCCCGAGCCCCTTCAGGGGCGGCAGGGTTTTGTGTCGTGCCTGAAGGTACTTGTGCCGCCGGCTGAAGCCGGCTCTGTCTTTCAACAGCCAGCCTACCCAGGACTTCCGTCCTGGGCTAACGGCGAAACGATCGCTTCGGGATTCGGCCATTGCACGCTCAATCACCGATCCGCCGGAACAGCCGTTTCTCTCGCGATGTAACAGGGCCGGCCAGGGTCAATCAGCGACGCGCCGGAACGGCCGCTGGTATTGCAATGGGGCAGGGCCGGTGCACCCGCATTACAACCCTGATCGGTTACGATAGAGCGGCTTGGATCCTGTCACACATTTTCTGACCGGGGCATGCATGGGACGCTCCGGCTTCAACCGCAAGACTGCACTGGCAACGGTGACCATGGTGCTCGCTGCCGAGGCCGCCGACATCGACGTGGTCTGGGCGTTGAAAGGCTCCATTGCCGGTCTGCAGCATCATCGCGGCATCACTCACAGCTTTGTCGGAGTGCCGTTCATAGCCGCGGCGGTCGTGGGACTGGTCTGGCTGGGGCATTGGTGGCGCAATCGCAAAGGTCCGGCAAAACCGAGGCCGCCTGGTAGCCCGCCGGTGCGCTGGGGATTTCTATATTTTTGCGCGCTGCTGGCGGCGCTCAGCCACCTGCTGCTCGACTACACCACGGCGTACGGTATTCGGCTGTTCGAGCCGTTCAATTACCGCTGGTATTCGTGGGACATTGTCTACATCGTCGAGCCGCTGATGCTGCTGGCCTTGATAGCAGGGTTGGCGATACCCGGATTGCTCGGCATGGTGAGTCAGGAGGTGGGAGCGCGCAGCCAAGGCCCGCGCGGCCGGGCAGGCGCCGTCACCGCCCTGATTTGCGTTGTGATCATCTGGGGCGTGCGTGACTACCAGCACCGCCGCGCGATCAGCGCGCTGAATTCGTTTGTCTACCACCAGGAGCAGCCGCTGCGCGTGGGTGCTTATCCCTACATGATCAATCCTTTCGAGTGGCATGGTGTGGTGGAGGCCAGAGACTTCTTCGAAACCGTTCCGGTGAATTCGCAGGGGCCGGAGGTCGACAACGAAGCCGGCATCCAGTTTTATAAGCTGCCGCAGACGGATGCGATTCTGGCGGCCGACCGCTCCCACTTGGGCCGTGTGTACCTCGACTGGGCCGCCTTTCCCTACGTGCAGGAGGAGACCGATCCTGAGGACCACCCGGGATATCTAGTTGAGTTTCAGGATCTCCGCTATACCTACCCGGGATCGCGGCGCGCGCCGCTGGGTGGATTTGTGCTGCTCGACCGCGAACTGCGCGTGGTGGATGAGGGCATGAATTCCAGCCGGCCGCCATCGCTGGAAAATCTGCAGCATCAGCGCGCCGGCCGGTAGCTGTAACTGTTTTGCAAATTCTTGTGATACGGCCACCTGGCTCTTGACGTACCTCGCCACGGTGTTCACAATCAACAGACGGGGTGATCAATGCTAGCTTATCTGTTTGTCGTTCTTGCCGCGGCTGTCCACATCCGTTGGATCGCGCTGCCCTTCAGCTTTACTCCGGTGCTCGCTGCCCTGCTGTATTTTGGAGCGCGCATGCCGCGCAAGCAGATGTGGATTCCGGTGGCAATCGTGGCCGCCTCTGACATCTATCTGAATCGCGTGGTCTACAGCTATCCGTTTAACCGGGATCAGCTCATCACTTGGGCTTTCTACGCCGCCGTGCTGGTGTTGGGATCGTATGCCCTCAAGGGCTGGTCGCCTGTACGTATCGGCGCCTCAGCCCTAGGCAGCTCGGTCGGGTTCTTCGTGGTCAGCAACTTTGCGGTATGGCTGGCGGGCATGATGTATCCGCTGACCGCCGGCGGCCTGGCCGCCTGCTACGTTGCCGGACTGCCGTTCTTCCGCAACGCGCTGCTCTCCGACATGCTGTTCACCGCGGTGTTCTTCGGTATCGGCTATATGGTGAGCCGCGAGCACGCTGCCAGCCACTCACTCGCCGCATAGCATTTTCCGGATGGAACACGAGGCCGGACGCTCAGCGTTCGGCCTTTTCGTTTTGCGGGCAGTATTCCTTGTTCGTTTTGCGCCACTATTTTCAAGGTTGTCATCTTGAGCGAAGTGAGGAGGCGCGGCTGGCGGACGTCTCGGTCGGGATAACAATCAAATAAGTCGGAGTAATTTATCGCGGTTGTATTAGTGTCGCGGGTTAAAGCGCAGCGCTATTCCGACGCCGGCAGTTGCTGCGAATTCCTGAGCGTGCGCCGTTTACGCAGACGCCACACCCACCAGCCGATCAGGATGGCCACCGCGACCACCGCGATCAGCGAGCGCAGGTGGTGGTGGAACACGCCGCCGACGAAGTCGAGAATCTGCGGCCCGTAGCGGATGACGATCAGCGAGACGATCGAAAAGCGCAGAAACCGGCCAAAGAAAATTGCCATCAGGAAGCGGCCAAAGCTCATCTCAGCCACACCGGCGGAGAGCACGAACAACTTGAACGGGGTGGGCGGCGGCAGCATGGAAGGCAGCATGATCGCCAGGAACTCATGGCGCTCGACCGATGCCCGGATCTTGTCGAAGCGTTGCTGGCCGATACGCTTTACCAGCAGAACCTCTCCACCCTTGTAGCCGATCAGGTAGATGACGATGCTGCCCAGAGCCGAACCCGTCGCGGCCATGGCGGAGTACAGCAAGAAGCGCTTAGGGTCGGCATAGGAGTAGCCGGCGACAATAGCATCCAGCGGCATGCCGAGGAAGGCCGCGTCGACGGCGGCAAATCCCAGGACGCCCCAGATGCCGAGCGGTTTCAGCACGGCCAGGATAAATACGGTCCATTTGTTGAGGAGATGTTTCAAAGGCAGTTGTCAGTTGTCGGTTGTCAGTTCGCCGATTGCCAGTGGCCAATGGCCAGTGGTCAACGCGACGGCAGTCTTGATTTTACGCGAGTCGCGACCTTTTCCCCCTTTCAGATTGTCATTCTGAGCGAAGTGAGGCGCAGGCCGAACGCAGTCGAAGGACCTGCTTCTCGCAGCGGCAGGGAAGTCGGCAACTTTTGGATTCCGCGCGGCGGACAGCAGGTCCTTCGGCTACGCATCCGCCCGCCGCAAAATCGGCGGCGGAAAAAGCAGGGCGGACGCTCCGCTCAGGATGACAAATCCAGAGGGAATGCGTTGGCCGATGGCCGATGCCTCCCAGCTTGACGGCCCTCCAGCGGCAACTGACAACTGACAACCGACAACGGCATAATGTTTCCATGCCTTCCGGCAAGAACCTGCAGCGCACCCTCGACTTACTGCGCGACAAGATCCGCCACCACGAGCACCGCTACTACGTGCTCGACTCACCTGAGATCTCGGACGCCGAGTTCGACCGGCTAATGGACGAACTGATCGCGCTGGAGGCGAAGCATCCCGAGCTCGTCACGCCCGACTCGCCGACCCAACGTGTTGGCGGACAGGTCAGTGGGCAGTTCGCCAGCGTGCAGCATTCCACTCCGATGCTCTCGCTGGCCAAAACCAACAGCGAAGCCGAGCTCCGCGACTGGGAGCGCCGCATCCACGATCTCACCGGCGTGACCAAAGTCGATTATGTTTGCGAGTTGAAACTGGATGGCATGTCGATGGCGTTGCGTTTCGACTCCGGGCGGCTCGCACTCGGCATAACCCGTGGCAATGGGACGGCGGGTGAGGATGTCACCGCCAACGTGCGCACCATCCGCAGCATCCCCTTGAACATCTCCGCCGAGCAGTTGAAGAAGGCGGGCTTGCCCAAGGCGTTCGAGGTTCGCGGCGAGTTGCTGATGCCCACAACCTCCTTCGTCCGCATGAACGATGAGCAGGAGCAGAAGGGCCTCGCCAAGTTTGCCAATCCACGCAATGCGACTGCCGGCACAGTGCGGCAGCTCGATCCCCGCATCACGGCGTCGCGCCGGCTCGATTTCTTCGCCTACGGTCTGCTGGCCGACGGCCACACCATCTTCGACCGCCATTCGGAAGCTTTGAAAGCCTTACAGGCCGCAGGTTTCAAGGTGAATCCCAATCACCGGCTGGTGCACAGCATCGACGAGGTATGGGAGTTCATCACCCAGTGGGAGGGCAAGCGCGATAGCCTGCCGTACGAAACCGACGGCATCGTGGTGAAGGTTGATCGCATCGGGCTGCAGCAGGAGCTGGGCTTCACCGGCAAGGCGCCGCGCTGGGCCATCGCTTACAAGTACGCCGCCCATTCAGCCGAGACGCAGATTGAAGACATCCAGGTGCAAGTGGGTCGCACCGGCAAATTGACGCCGGTAGCCTGGCTGAAACCGGTGCCCATCGGTGGCACTACAGTGAGCCGCGCCACGCTGCACAACATGGACGAGATCGAACGGCTGGGCGTGCGCATTGGCGACTGGGTGCTGGTCGAGCGTGGCGGTGACGTCATCCCGAAGGTCGTCAAGGTTCTGGACGACAAGCCGCGCGGACACAAAAAGTTTCACATGCCGGAACGCTGCCCGGTATGCGGCGGGCATGTGGTTCGCGCCGAAGGCGAAGCCGACCATCGCTGCGTCAACGCCAACTGTCCGGCCAAGCTGCGCGAGACGATTCGTCACTTCGCATCGCGCGGGGTGATGAACATCGAGGGCATGGGCGATGCGCTGGTCAATCAGCTGGTCGAAGCCGGCATGGTGAAGAATGTCGCCGACATCTACAGCCTGACCGAAGATGGTCTGCTCAAGCTGGAGCGCATGGGCAAGAAGTCGGCCGACAATATTCTGAACGAGATCGAGAACTCGAAGAAGCTGCCGCTGGATCGAGTGATCTATGGGCTGGGCATTCGCTTTGTCGGCGAGCGCACCGCGCAGTTCCTGGCCGAATATTTTGGCTCCATCGAAGCGCTGATGAGGGCCGGCGAAGAAGAGCTACAGCAGGTGAACGAGATCGGGCCGCGAGTGTCGGCTGCCATCTGCGAGTTTTTCGCCGAGCCGAAGAACGTCGCGCTGGTCAAACAGTTGGAGAAGGCCGGCGTGAAGTTCACCGGCGAAAAGCGAAAACGCGGGACAACGCTGGCGGGAAAAACGTTTGTGTTGACCGGCACGCTGGAGCGTCATACGCGCGACGAAGCCAAGCAGTTGATCGAAGATGCCGGCGGCAAGGTGGCGGGCTCGGTCAGCAAGAAGACGGACTACGTGGTGGCCGGGGCCGAGGCCGGATCGAAGCTCGACAAGGCGCGAGAGCTCGGGGTAAAGGTTGTCGACGAGAAGGAGATGGAAAGTCTGGTGAAGGGCTGATTCGACTTAGTGCGGTTCGTCCTGCCCCGGCGCAACCTCGCACCGGATTGCGGGTTCCTGCACAAGGCGGTGTAGCCTGGCTATGCCTCGACATATGCGCCCTTGTACAATGTAAATTCCTGCTGCATCTTTGATACAGGTAGGGCAGTCCAGCGTGGGAGCGTGGATGAGGGTTCTGCAGAAAACCGTCTTTATAGCATTGATCGCATTCGCCTTAGGGGCGGAAATGGGATGTGGAGACCAATACCGGCCGGTCGCCAATCCAATCATCAGTCCGGGAGGGCAGCCGCAAGTGGCACACTACGCCTGGGTGGTGAATTACAACCCACAGGGCGATGGCAGCACCACCGAAATTGACGTCTCCGGCGATACCAACCTGGCGGTCAACGCCATGGGTAAGGGCACCAGTGCGGAGGCCTTCCCCACCAACTCACTCTCGCTTTACGTTGCCAACGCCGGCGATGACACGGTCATGCAGTATCTGCCGACGCTTGCGGGAGCGATTACCACCATTTCGCTGCTGCCTGGATCTCATCCCATTGCGCTGACATCATCGCTCAACACCAACATGTATGTCCTGAATACGGGCCCGGCCTCGCTGTGTGGGAGTTCGGGTTCGATCAGTACCATCAACACCTCGACGCTGTCGGTGTCGAATACCACCTGCGTCGGCATGAATCCGACCGCGATGGTGCAGGGGCCGAACGGCGGCTACATTTACGTCATCAACCAGGGCGACAACAATGGCACAGGGTCGATAACGGTGTTCAATCCCGCGGGACCCAACGTGGTGACCACCATCAACAGCAAAGAGGCACCCCCACCCGCCCCACCGGGCCCGCTGAACCCGAATCCGGTGGCGCTGGCGGTAACGCCGCAGGGCTGGATTTGCATAGTCACCCAGGGCGACCAGACGTACCCATCAGAGCTTGACCTGGTCTACACGGGCTATTCCAACATCGCCGTGACCGCCCCGCTAGGCGCGCAGCCTAACTTTGCTTTCATCGACCCTAACCGGAATCGCCTGTATGTCACCAACGGCGGCGACAATACGGTCAGCGTCTTTGATGCCTCGTCGATCGCGGTCTCTCCTAGTCCCAATATCCCGCTGCTGGGCACGGCTAAGGTGGGAACGAACCCGGTGGGCGTGACCGCACTGCTGGATGGATCAAACTTCCTGACCGCGAACGCCGGCTCGGACGACGTGAGTGTGGTCAGCCAGAACAGCTTCAGCCTGCTCACCACCGTAGCGTTGCCCACTGGCGCCAATCCCGCGTGGATCGCCTCGGATCCGTCATCGGCGAAGGTTTACGTCGCCGACCAGGGGACGTCTGCGACCTCGATCATTCAGACTTCCAACAACACGATCTCGGGGACGATTACGGCGCCGCCGCAGATTTCTACCTGCACCAGCAACTGCGCGCTGCAGACGCCGTTGATGATTGTGACGCAGTAAGGCGGCTATCGGCCGTCAGCTCTCAGCTTTCGGCTAAAACAACAAGGCGGACCTTCGCGGTCCGCCTTTGTTGTTGCCGTGTTCTGATTGGCTTGGAGCGGAATCCGTGCCGCACGGCAACTGTGGCTGTGGGCGATGTGAGTCTGGCGAACGGCGGCGAGCGAAAAGCGAAAACCGCGCCTTTTTCCTACGTAAACATGAATTCCTTGGTCCGCAGATCGCGCACGGTGTCGCGCAGCTTTGCGGCTTTTTCGAATTCGAAACGCTTGGCGGCCTCGCGCATATCGGTTTCCAGTTTGGCGATGTAGGTGTCGAGGTCTTCCTGCGAGCGGAACTCCGGCATGCCTTCGACCTCGTTGGTCAGGTCGGCGTAGTCGGCGTCGGCCACGGCAACCAGCGACATGTCGAGCGGACGGCTGATGCTCTCCGGCGTGATGCCATTTTCTTCGTTGTAGGCCTGCTGAATGGCTCGCCGACGATAAGTTTCGTCGATCGCCTTCTGCATCGAGTCGGTCATGCGGTCGGCGTAGAGAATCGCGCGACCTTCCACGTTGCGGGCGCAGCGTCCGATGGTCTGGATCAGCGAACCAGACGAGCGCAAGAAGCCTTCCTTGTCGGCGTCGAGAATCGCCACCAGCGAGACTTCCGGCAGATCGAGCCCTTCGCGCAGCAGGTTGATGCCGATCAGCACATCGAACTCGCCCTTGCGCAGGTCGCGCAGGATTTTGATGCGCTCCAGCGTCTCGATCTCCGAGTGCATGTAGCGGCAGCGCACGCCGACCTCGGCATAATACTCGGACAAATCTTCGGCCATGCGCTTGGTGAGCGTCGTTACCAGCACGCGTTCGTTCTTCTTGGCGCGCTCGCGGATCTCGTGCAGCAGATCGTCGATCTGGCCTTTCACCGGCCGAACCTCGACCTCGGGATCAATCAAACCAGTCGGGCGAATGATCTGTTCGATCACCTCTCCGGCAGACTTCGTCAACTCGTACGGGCCCGGCGTCGCCGAAACGTAGATCACCTGGTTGACGCGATGCTCGAACTCCTCGAAGGTCAGCGGACGATTGTCCAGCGCGCTGGGCAGGCGGAAGCCATACTCGATCAGGTTCTGTTTGCGCGAGCGATCGCCGTGCCACATGCCGTGGACCTGCGGGACCGTTTGGTGCGATTCGTCCATGAACAGCAGGTAGTCGCGCGGCACATAGTCCAGCAGCGTTGGCGGCGGCTCACCCGGCAGCCGGCCGGTGAAGTGGCGCGAGTAATTTTCGATGCCGTGGCAGTAGCCCATCTCCTTGATCATCTCGAGATCGAAGCGGGTGCGCTGATGCACGCGCTGCGCTTCGACGATGCGACCCTGCTTTTCGAGCTCAACTTCCCACCACGCCAGCTCCTCCAGGATTGACGTCACCGCGCTGTTCTTGCGTTCCGGCTGCATCACGTAGTGCGTCTTGGGATAGATGGGCAGGCGTACATGTTTCTGCTTCACCGTGCCAAAGAGCGGATCAATTTGCGCGAGTGATTCAACTTCGTCGCCCCACAGCTCGATACGATAGGCCGAATCGTCATAGGTGGGGAAGACTTCGATAATGTCGCCGCGCACGCGGAAGGTTCCACGGCGGAAGTCGCCGTCGGTGCGTTCGTACAAAATTTCGACCAGCTTGCGGGTGATGTCATCGCGCTTGATCTTCTGTCCCTTTTCGAGGAACAGCATCATGCCGTAATACGCTTCCGGCGACCCCAGTCCGTAGATGCAGCTGACTGATGCGACGATGATGCAGTCGCGGCGCTCGAAGAGCGACTTGGTGGCCGACAGCCGCAGCTTGTCGAGCTCGTCATTGACCGTCGCTTCCTTCTCGATGTAGACGTCGCCCGCGGGAATGTAGGCTTCCGGCTGGTAGTAGTCGTAATACGAGACAAAGTACTCAACCGCATTGTGTGGGAAGAAAGCTTTGAACTCGTGATAGAGCTGCGCCGCCAGCGTCTTGTTGTGCGCCATGATGAGCGCAGGGCGGTTGAGATTCTCAATGACCTTGGCCATCGAAAACGTCTTGCCTGAGCCGGTGACGCCGAGCAGCACCTGATGCTTTTCGCCGTCGGCAATGCCGCGCGTCATCGCCTGGATAGCGCTGCCCTGATCGCCCTGCGGTTTGTACGGACTTACGAGTCGGAATTCCATGACCGGTTGGCCCCGCCCCAGGGCCGGCTCAATTCGTTGGGAAGCCTCACAGAAGTGAATTTCGGCGAGTGGGCATCCCTCCATTATACGACGGGGAGACTCAATGAGATTTCAAGGGAAGAACGCGTCGTTTCGACGGTTTATTTTCGGATGAGCTCGAGGAGTTCGGGCTCAACCCATATCGTTTCGCCCAATTTGCCGGTGACCGACCGAACGTCAATCTCGGCCTAGCCGATTTCATTAAACCCCGATATCGTGAATTCGTGCTCAAGACATTGCGTGAAGACGGCCGGAGTATCGAGGCGAGCATCTCCCTTGGGAAGATGAGGCGGGATGGCCTTCAAACGTACGATGTCTCCGACTTTCACGTTGGCATGAACATAACCTCTGACGGCGCTCGCCAGTAAATAGCCCAGCGCGGAAGCGCTGGGTTAACGGCAACAATTATGATGTTCGAGCCCGTTAGGGGCGAAACCCCACGGCCGATCGCATCCGGAAGCGTCGCCCCTAAAAGGGGCTCCTGCCCATAAAATATCGGCGTTAACCCAGCGCTTCCGCGCTGGGCTAATCACTCTTGGTCTTGCCCCTTTTTCCCTGCCCGGATACCATCTTTCCGCCAACTCCACCTCGGGGGGAATCCATGCATCGTCGTACCGGCCTAGTGGGCTTCTTCTTCCTTGTTCTGATGGTATGCACCTTCGCCACCGCACAACAACCGGTCGCGCCGGACGGCGAAAGGGCTGCGCTGAAGTCCGTCGTCGACGGCATCATCGAGCCTTACTTGTCGCTGAACCGCCTTCCCGGCGCGATTGTCGGCGTCTCCGTTCGCGGCCACCGCTATTATTTCCCTTACGGAAAAGCCACCGATGCGGGCGCGCCGTTCGCGGCCGACACGCTGGTGGAAATCGGCTCGTGCACCAAGACTTTCACGACGACGCTGTTTGCACTGGCCATCGGCCGCAAGCAGATGGATCCCAAGGCCTCGATCCAGAAATACATGCCCGCAGGTTACGCTTTGCGTCCGGAGGCGCAGGTGGTGACGCCGCTGGAGCTGGCCGACTTCACCTCCGGCATGCCCGACGACCCTCCCCACCTGCCGCAGCGCCTGGAGATGCGCAGCATCGAGCACTACACGACGAAAGATTTCCTCACCTGGGTGTCGCGCTGGAGGCCTGTGAGTACTCCGCCTGCGCCCTATCTCTATTCCAATGCGGGCGTCGGATTGTTGGGCTACCTGGTCGCGACCGCTACTGCCACAGAGTGGGACAAGCAACTCGGCAGCCAGATTCTCCAGCCGTTAAGCATGACAGACACCGAACTGCGCCCCACTTCCGAGCAGATGAAGCGCATGGCCAAGGGGCACATGCACTACGGCAACGATGCTCCGCCCTGGCCAATCTATGCCTGGTATGCCGCCGGCGGATTGCGTTCGACCGCTCAGGACATGTTGAGCTTTGGCGAAGCGAACCTCGGACACACGGAAGTGAACGGCAAGCCGGTCGCCGCGGCCCTGACCGCCGCGATGGAGTTGGCGCAGAAGCCGATTTACACCATGCCCAACGGCATAAACAAACAGGCAATGGCGTGGGTAGTCAACACCGGCGACCGCAATCCCAACCTGCATCCGATTATCGTGAAGGACGGCGGCACGGCGGGTTTCAGCACCGCCATCGCGGTGAACCACGCGAAGGACCTGGCGGTTTTCGTTGGCATCAATCAGAACGGGGCTCAAGCGGCAGGGAAGGCGGTAGAGATAGCCCGGCACATTCCGTGAGAGATTCGGGGGAGGAAAAACCCCAGGTCTCGAAAATCGCGAGACCCGGGGCACCCGGATTTCGTTTTTCGCTGTCCCCCTGCCCCCGAAAATCTACCCACGATCCACTACCCGCTGTTTTGTTAAACGCATCCGCTGATTTATCCTAAAAGTTCTGGCCAAATCTCACAGCAGTTCCCACGTTCTCCTGTGCGAGCGCAATCCTAACTTTTGTTTGAGCAGGTCAATCATGAAAATTCTTGTAATTGGATCCGGAATGATGGGGCGGGCCGCCGCCTACGATATGGCTCGCAGCCAGCGAGTGCAGTCCGTAACCCTCGCCGACAATGACAACGCGCGGCTGAAGCAGGCGGTTCAGCAGGTGAATCAGCTGGCCGGCAACGACAAGGTTCGCGCCGTTCAGCTCGACGCCGCAGACACGGAAGCAGCGCTGGAGATGATGCGCGGTCATGATGGCGTGCTCTCTGCAGTCCCCTATTTCTTCAATCTCGGGCTGGTAAAGTCCGCCATCAAAGCCGGCTGCCATTTCGCCGATCTTGGAGGCAACAACACGGTGGTGCGTCAGGAGCTCGAGCTTGAGCCCGAGGCGCTGGCTGCTGGCGTGGGCATTGCACCCGATTGCGGCCTCTCTCCGGGCATGGCGTCGATCCTTGCCGGCGAGTTGCTGCGCCGCATTGGCGGCAAAGCGGATGCGCTCAAGCTCTATGTCGGCGGATTGCCGCAGTCGCCGAAGGCCCCGTTCAACTATCAACTGGTTTTCTCGGTTGAGGGCCTGATCAACGAATACTGCGAGCCGGCAAAGATTCTGCGCAATGGCAAGTTGACCATTATCGAGCCCCTGACCGAAGTGGAGTCGTTTCACATGGAAGGTTTCCCCGAGCTCGAAGCCTTTCACACCTCGGGCGGCACCTCGACCATGCCGGAGACGTTCCAAGGACAGGTTGGCGAGTGCTTCGAAAAGACGCTACGTTATCCCGGCCACGTCAGCATGCTGCGTTCGCTGTACGATCTGGGACTGTTCTCCAGCGAGAAGCGGCGTATCGACGGCGCCATGATTTCGCCTCGGCAGATGATGTCGTCGCTGTTCGTGGAGAAGTTTTCAGGCAATGAGCCAGAGCTCACGATCATGCGCGTAGAAGCGCATTATGGCGACAGGATCGCGTCGTTCAGCATGGTCGACTACACCGACAACGTCACCGGCCTGACTTCGATGATGCGCACTACTGCGTGGCCAGCGTCAATCGTGTTGCAGATGATGGTTGATGGACGGGTCAGCAAGCGTGGCGGGGTTCGCCAGGAGATCGACGTCCCTGCCGAACTATTTCTGAACGAAATGGCGCAGCGGGGCATCACTATCAACTACCGCATCGAGTCGACGCAGAAGTCTGACGCGTTGGCGGCAGCGGTACGGGAGAGTTAATTGAATTTTTTGGAGCGGATGCAACCGCTGGGATTGCTGGTTTTACGCTTGGCTCTGGGCGCCATCTTGATCGCTCACGGTTATCCAAAGGTCTTCGGCGGAATGCACCACCACGTTGAGACGGTGCAGAGCATCCATCTGCCCGGCTGGCTGGCCTACCTTTCGGCAGCCAGTGAATTTGGCGGCGGCATCCTGTTGATCGCGGGATTCTTCACGCGCTTTGCCGCCTTCTGCGTCTGCATCAACATGCTGGTCGCCCTGTTCGGCGTGCACTGGAAGAACGGTTTCACCGGCCAGGGGAATTATCAATTTCCCCTTTCGCTGGCGGCCATTGCGTTCTCGCTGATCTTCAGCGGCGCAGGGCCGATCTCGATCGACCGGCTGAGGGGCAAAGCAAGATAGGAAGCGCGTCAACGCGGTTCGAAAAGCCATTCGGGGAGAGCTGGCCTTCAGGCCAGCGTCCCAGCCATTTCCTTAGCGAAAAAGTCGGCTTCAGCCGACGCGTCGCACCCCAGTTTCATTATTCAGTGGTTGTCATCCGGAGCGCAGCGTCCGCTCGTTTCCGCCGCTGGTTTTGCGGCAGCGTCCGCGGAGTCGAAAGACCGCTACGTTACGGAAAATCGCTGCGGAGGTAGCGGTCCTTCGACTTCGTTCGGCTTGCGCCTCACTTCGCTCAGGATGACAACCTGTGCGTTGTGCAGCACGACTGAAGTCGTGCTCTGATACACGGCTAACGGAGCAAGCCTCCGCGGCTAGTACTCGGCCAGCTCGGCCATTGCCTTGAACAGATCTTCCGCCTGCGGCAGGATCTCGTCCTCCAGGATCGGCTGATAGGCGACGAACGTATCCTTCGCCGCTACGCGTTTCACCGGCGCGTCGAGCTGATCGAACAGCTCATCCGCAATGCGCGCGGCAATCTCGGCGCCGTAGCCCCAGCTCAGCATGTCTTCGTGAGCAACGATCACGCGGCTGGTCTTGGAGACAGACGTCGCAATCGCCTCCCAGTCATACGGATTGAGCGTACGTAAATCGATCAATTCCACGCTGACACCGTGCTCGCGCTCCAGACGTTGCGCCGCCTGCAAGGCACGAGGCACAACCGCTCCGTAGGTGACCACGGTGAGGTCGTGACCCGGCCGCACGATTTTTGCCTTGCCGAACGGGATCATGTAATCCGGTCCGGGATACGGCGCGCGGCCGAAGGTCTCGCGGTAGAGGCGCTTGTGCTCGAGGAACATGACCGGATCGTCGCAGCGGATTGCCGTGCGCAGCAGCCCGTTGGCGTCGAGCGCGTTCGAGGGGAAGACCACATGCATGCCCGGCGTATGGGTGAAGATGCTCTCGCCGCACTGCGAGTGATAAATAGAGCCGCCGGTGAGGTAGCCGCCAATGGCCACGCGCACTACGGCGCCCGATGAGAAATTGTTGTTGGAGCGCCAGCGCATCAGCGGCAGCTCATTGCGAAGCTGTTGCATGGCGGGCCAGATGTAGTCGAAGAACTGGATCTCGGCCACCGGCTTCAACCCGCGCGTCGCCATGCCGACGGCGCGGCCCACAATGTTGGCCTCCGCCAGCGGCGAGTTGAAGACGCGCTCATAGCCGAACTCGGCCTGCAAGCCGGCGGTCAGTTTGAACACGCCGCCCTTGCCCTTCACCTGCTTGGCTTTCAGATACTCTTCGCGACTGCAATCGGCCACGTCCTCGCCAAACATGACGATGCGCGGATCGCGCTTCATCTCGTCCTTCATGCAGGCGTTGATGAGGTCGGCCATCGTCTTCTCAGGCGCTTTATCTGACGGCGTGGGATGCACGGCTTCCGTCTCGAAGTGCGACGATGTGGGATCGAGGTCTGGCGAGTAGACAAATTCGACGTAAGAGCCCGGCTTCGGCAGCTCGGCCGCTACCGCGCGATCGCTTGCATCCTGAATTTCGGTTTCCACATCTTTTTCCAGCGCGTCGATGCCCTTTTCATCCAAAATGCCCTCCCGCACCAGGAAGAGTTGGAAGCGCGTGATCGGATCGCGTTCCACTTCCGACTGCCGCTCGGAGTCAGGACGGTAGAGCTTCTCGTCGTCCGACAGCGAGTGCGAATAGGGACGAATCACGTGGCCGTGCACAAACGCCGGGCCCTTGCCGGAGCGACAGTGATCCACAGCCTTTTTGAATGCCGCGTAGCTGACCAGCGGATCAGTGCCGTCGATTTCGGAGAAGTGGAAGTTGGGGAAACCCTGCACCAGCTTGCTGATATTGCCGCCGGCGGTGCCGACCTCGACCGGAACCGAGATGGCGTACTCGTTGTCCTCGACCACGAAGAGCACGGGCAGCTTCAGGTTGGAGGCGGAATTCAGCGCCTCCCAGAATTCGCCTTCGCTGGTGGTGCCGTCGCCGCAGGAGACGTAGACCACTTCGTCGCCCTTGAACTGCACATCTTTGAACTGGCGGTAGTCGCCTTCAGCCTTCTCGGCGGACTTGGGATTGTTCGTGAAGTAGCGGCCTGCTTCGGCGCATCCCACGGCCTGCAGGAACTGCGTGCCCGTGGGCGAGGACTGGCTCACGATGTTGAGCTTCTTGTGTCCCCAGTGCGACGGCATCTGGCGTCCGCCGGAATTCGGGTCGTCGGCAGCGCCCACGGCTTCCAGCAGCTGCTCGTACGGCGTCATGCCCAACGTCAGGCAAAGCGCGCGGTCGCGATAGTAGGGATAGAACCAGTCATAGCTCGGCCGCAGAGCCAGCCCGGCGGCGACGAGGAAAGCCTCGTGGCCGGCGCCGGAGATCTGGAAGTAGATCTTCTGCTGGCGTTTGAGCAGGATCTCGCGGTCGTCCAGCTTACGCGACAGATACATCAGGCGGTAAATCTCGATCAACTGCTGGGGAGAAAGCCCTTCGTATTTGTCGTTGACTTGCGCCGGCACAACGGCGCCCTTGGGCTGTGCTTTGGTGGTTGCCATCCGTTACCTCAAAGTAGAATGCAGTCCCCGAATCGGGTCAAAAAGACGTGACTCTATTGTAAATGCTCAGTGGATGACGGAGCGGGTACCCACGCCGATGTGCGTGCCTTTGTAGTCCCGAGCGGAAGGCCGTGCCGCCGGCTGAAGCCGGCTCTTCCTCAATTTTGCTGCGTCTACCCAGCGCTTCCGCGCTGGGCTATAAATTCCGTTGTGCATACCCTTCCATGCCGGGCTTTAAACCATTGTGCGTACCCTTCCGCGCCGGGCTGTGGAACCGTGCAGCTCACGGCATTCCCCACCATCCAATAGCTATACTGGAAGCAGAACGCCATGATACGCATTTCTCGTCCTATTCCGGCCCTTAAAATCAAGCTCGTCATATTCGATTTAGATGGCACGCTGATCGATTCAGAGCGCGACCTGGCGGCCGCGGTCAATGCCATGCTGGTGAAGTATGGGCGGAAGGAGCTGCCCATCGATGTGATTGGCACGTACATCGGCGACGGTGCGCCCATGCTGATTCGCCGCGCCTTGGGAGATCCCGCCGACCGGGAGTTCCTGCAGGAAGCGCTCAACTATTTTCTTCTGTATTATCGCGAGCACAAGCTGGACAGCACTTACATCTACGACGGAATTACCGAAGCGCTGCAACAGATTGCCGGATCGGACGGCGCGACTCGGCGCATGGCGGTGCTGACCAATAAGCCGGTGCGCGTGTCGCGCGATATTGTCGCCGGGCTGGGCCTAAGCGGCAGCTTCTTTCAGGTGTATGGCGGCAACAGCTTTGAGACCAAGAAGCCGGACCCGCTGGGCGCAAACACGCTCATGCAGGATGCGGGCGTGGCGGCGGACGAAACCGTAATGGTCGGCGACTCGCAAGTCGATATTCTGACCGCGCGCAATGCCGGCATGTGGAGCGTGGGCGTGACCTACGGGTTTGCACCGGCAACGCTGCAGCTGGTGGTTCCCGATGTGTTGGTGGATACTCCGGCGGAGTTGGCGATGGTGCTGAGTGGCGAGGCACTCGTCGAACAAAAGCATGGATAGGCTTTGAAGGGGCGCGGCTTCGGCCGTGCCAACCCCGCTACTCAATCTGGATTGTCATCCTGAGCGGAGCGTCCGCGCCTTTGTATTTCCGCCGCTGCGGTTGCGGCGGGCGGACGCGGAGTCGAAGGACCTCTATTGGGGAATGATCTGCCGGGTATAGGAGTCCTTCGACTTCGTTCGCCTGTCGGCTCACTTCGCTCAGGATGACAACGAGAGACCGGGACGCCGCGGTTGACGCTCCTGCGCATTCGCTTACACTAAACCTTCTATGCCGCCCACCCAGCGACGCGCCGTTGTCATCGGAGCCGGACCAAACGGCCTGGCCGCGGCCATCGTTCTGGCGCAGGCCGGCCTGCGTGTCGAGGTCTTCGAAGCGGAGCCGCAGCCCGGCGGCGGCGCTCGTACACTGCCGCTGACCCTTCCTGGATTCCAGCACGACTTCGGATCGGCGGTTCATCCCATGGCGCTGGCGTCGCCGTTTTTCTCGACGCTGCCACTTCGCGATTACGGCTTGGAGTGGATTCAACCATCCGCGCCACTGGCGCATCCGCTAGACGACGGCACGGCAGTCATCCTGGAGCGCGAACTCGGCGAAGCAGCAGCGGCGCTGGGCGAAGATGGGGGGCAATGGCGCAGAATGTTCGGCCCGTTTGCCGAGCATTGGGCGCAACTGGCGCCGGAGGTCTTACGGCCGGTTTCGCTGTTTCCGCGGCATCCCTTTCTGATGGCACGTCTCGGGCTCATGGGATTTCCCTCCGCCAGCGCCGTCGCACACTTCTGGTTTCGCAATCCGCGAACGAGAGCGCTCTTCGCGGGACTGGCTGCACACTCCATTCTGTCGCTGGAGGAGCCACTGAGCTCGGCATTCGGCATCATGCTGGGAGCGACTGCCCACGCTGTGGGATGGCCGATTCCCAAGGGCGGCGCACAATCGATTACCAATGCCCTGTGCGGATATCTGAAGAGTCTGGGTGGCGAGGTTCACATCTCTTCGCGCGTCGACAGGCTGGTCGACCTGGGTGATTATGATGTGGCGCTTTGCGACCTGACTCCCCGGCAACTAGTAGCCATTGCCGGAGAGCGCTTCTCCTCCGGCTATCGCGAGAAGTTGGAGAACTACCGGTACGGCCCCGCGGTCTTCAAAGTCGACTTTGCGCTGTCGAGTCCCATCCCGTGGAAAGCTCCCGAGTGCGCGCGCTCAGTCACGGTGCACATCGGAGGTACCCTGGAGGAGTTTGTCGTTTCCGAGGACGCCATGCGCCATGGGAAGACTGCCGAGCGGCCGTTTGTGCTATTGGCACAGCCCACGCTGTTCGATCCCTCGCGAGCGCCGACAGGCAAGCACATTGCGTGGGCGTACTGTCATGTGCCGAACGGCTCGCAGGTCGACATGCTGCCCCGCATCGAAGCGCAGATCGAGCGCTTTGCTCCCGGCTTCCGCGACTGTGTGCTCGAGCGCCGCGTCTTCTCACCTGCATCGCTGGAGGCGATGGACGCCAACCTGGTGGGCGGCGATATCGGCGGTGGACTGATGAGCTTTTCCCAGTTTCTGCTGCGGCCGACGCGCCGCTTCTACGCTACGTCCTCGCGCCAGATCTACATCTGCTCCTCGTCCACGCCTCCTGGCGGCGGAGTGCACGGCATGTGCGGCTATAATGCGGCGAAACTCGCATTGCGACGCCTGTGATGAATGCTCCCGATCTCGGCAAGCGCGGCAAAATCGCCGTGGCATTGTGGCTGACCCTGGTCGGTGGATTTGTCGACGCCGTCGGCTACATCGCGCTGTTCGAAATCTTCACTGCCAACATGAGCGGCAACAGCGTCCATATCGGCATGTATCTTGGCCAACGGAACTGGATGGAATTGTTGCGTCCCCTGTGTGCAGTTGTGTCTTACGTTGTGGGAATGGCGTTGACCAGGATTGCGGTTGAGATTGCCGGACGCGCCGGCGTGCGCAGAATCGCATCCTTCACGTTGGCACTAGAAGCCTTGCTGCTCGCAATCTTCGCGCATGCTACCCCGGCGATGCATCTGGGACAGGTTGTCGATCTTCAATCTCCAGCGTACTTCGCGCTGGTGGCTTTGCTCGCCTTCGCCATGGGCGTGCAGACAGCGACGCTGACCCACATCGGCGCTCTGACGGTTTACACCACGTTTGTCACCGGAACGCTGACCAAGCTAACGGAGTCGTTCACGCGCATGTTGTTCTGGGCCTACGACCATGTGCGCAACCTGGGGACTTCGGGGATCGTGCGGCACGCCTTGGGGCAGCAGGATGTTCAGGAAGGCGCAATGCTGAGCTCCACCTGGATCTGCTATGTAATTGGCGCTGCGATAGGAACCGTGTTGAAGCTGCGCTGGGAGCTGCGGGCGCTATATGTTCCAGTCGCGGTGCTCGTCGTCTTTGTCGTTCTCGATCTCTTCCGGCCAATCGACTTGGAAGAGGAACAGCACCAGACCGGGCTGAAAAGAGCTTAGCTGCAATTCCAGGGTCGCCGCGCAAGCAAGGGCGAAGTTCGCACAAAAATTTGGGCGGCCACGAAGGCCGCCCGTTGTGTCGCTAATAGCTGGCGACTGTGAGCCGACAGCCCGATTTCTAGGCCTGCGCCGGTCTCTCTCCCGGAGCCACGTTCGGCTGTCCCGGAGCCGGTTTCAGCACCTGCTGCACGTCATCCTTCACCGGAGGCGGCGAATTCGGATTGACGCGAACCGGAAGCTCCTTGCCCTCGATGAGCAACTGAATATCATTGCCATCGATGACCTCACGCTCCAGCAGCGCCATCGCGATCTTCTCCATCACGTCGCGATGGGTCTCGAGGATGTGCCGCGCTGAGTTGTAGCCGTCGTCCACAAAGCGCCGGACCTCGGCATCAATCTTCTGCGCAGTCTCTTCGCTGAAGTCGCGATGCTGGCTGATCTCGCGGCCCAGGAAGATTTGCTCTTCCTTTTTGCCGAAGGTGATGGGACCGAGCGACGACATACCGAACTCACAGACCATCTTGCGTGCCAAGTCCGAGGCCTGCTCGATGTCGTTGCCTGCGCCCGTGGTCATGGTGTTGAGGAACAACTCCTCAGCAATACGGCCGCCCATCATGATGGCCAGTCGCGTCTCCAGGTAATCGCGGGTATAAGTGTGCTTGTCGTCGATAGGCAGCTGCATGGTCACGCCCAGCGCCATACCACGTGGGATGATCGTTACCTTATGCAGCGGATCAGCGTGCTCACGCATGGCGGCGACCAGCGCGTGGCCAGCCTCGTGATACGCGGTGACCTTCTTCTCCTCATCCGAGAGCAGCATCGACTTGCGCTCGGCGCCCATCAAGACCTTGTCCTTGGCCTGCTCAAAGTCCCACATCAGCACGGTCTTGCGGTTCTGACGTGCGGCCACCAGAGCAGCCTCATTCACCATGTTAGCCAGGTCGGCGCCGGAAAATCCCGGTGTGCCGCGGGCCAGTATGCCCAAATCCACATCGTCGTTGATAGGAATCTTGCGGGTGTGAACGCGCAGAATCTCTTCACGGCCACGAACGTCGGGACGCGAAACCACGACGCGACGATCGAAGCGGCCAGGCCGCAGCAGGGCCGGATCAAGCACGTCCGGACGGTTGGTCGCGGCGATCAGGATGACGCCTTCGTTCGACTCGAAGCCGTCCATTTCGACCAGCAACTGGTTCAGGGTCTGTTCGCGCTCATCGTGTCCGCCGCCAAGACCGGCGCCGCGATGACGTCCCACCGCGTCGATTTCATCGATGAAGATGATGCAGGGAGCGTTCTTCTTGCCCTGCTCGAAAAGATCGCGGACGCGGCTTGCGCCGACGCCGACGAACATCTCCACAAAGTCGGAACCCGAGATGCTGAAGAACGGAACGTTGGCCTCGCCAGCCACCGCGCGCGCCAGCAGCGTCTTGCCGGTTCCCGGAGGTCCAACCAGCAGCACGCCTTTCGGAATGCGGCCACCTAGCTTCTGGAATTTCTGCGCCTCGCGCAGGAACTCGATAATCTCTTTCAGCTCTTCCTTGGCTTCATCCACGCCGGCAACGTCCTTGAACGTCACCTTCTTCTGCTGCATGGAGAGCAGGCGCGCCCGGCTCTTGCCGAACGAAAGCGCCTTGTTTCCGCCGGTCTGCATCTGCCGGATCATGATGAACCAGAGAGCGCCCAGCAGGATGAAGGGAGCGAGATTGAGCAGCCACGACGGCCAACCGCCGGCCTGTGCGTCCTTCACGTTAATGTTGACGCCCTTATCACGCAGTTCCTTGATCATGTCCGGATAGGTGGTAGGGGCGGTAGTGCGAAAACCTGATTTGTCGTTTTTGAGTTTGCCGTGGACTTCCTGACCGGTGATCGTCACTTCGGTGACATTGCCCTGGTCCACGTTAGAGAGAAACTCCGAGAACGTGAAGTCACGTTCTTTCGCTCCCGAGTTCGCACCCTTGACGACCTGCCATAACAGCACGCCGGACAGCACGATAACGAGCCAAAAAACGACCGTCTTAACCGTCGAATTCACTGAAAACTCCTGTGGTAGCGGGAGACACGTACACGTGTCCTCAGACATATAGATGCTGCCCGCTCCGGTCGGATACCAAAATCCGACACGTTATTGATTGTAACTCGCACCTAAACGGAACGGTACGAAAGACTTGTACAAAAATGGAACGGCGGGGAAGAGGGTTGGCCGGATTAGGGAACCGGTACCAAAAGGGGGAGCTCGTCCAAAATTGCAGTCTTAGTTACTTTGAGACTTACATTCAGTTGGACGAGTAAGGACGCGGTAGGTGAGGGCGGGAAACTCCACTCCCGAAATGCTCTCAACCCCTAGTCGTAAGGAATCACTTCCAATCGTAACGCGGTCCCATTACCTTTCCAGCGATGGGTGTTACCCACGGGAAACCCTTGAACCCAGACAATTTCTTCGCCACAAACGACCACCGGCCAAGTGGGACGCTGAGAGGCCGGAATGCGCTTTTCCGCGAAAAGACGCTTCAATTTCTCCTGAGAACGGCTAAGGGAAGGCCAAAAGCGGTCACCGGGCAGCCAATTGCGGACAGTCAGTTCCGGCATCAGCAGGTCGAGGCTGAGCAGTTCGCCCGGGGCCATCTCCTGCGCAAACTCGGGCGGAACGATCTCGGCCCGAAGGGTCAGGTTCAATTCCGCGATATGTGTCTCCCCCGGAATCGGCAGCAGGTAGCGGTATGAGATTCGCTCCTCGCATAAGGGGGGCAGGCGCAAGTTCAGACTGCGATCGACCACCTGGGCGATCCGTCCACCCGGGAGTTCAATCTTCGATCCTTCGCCGAGCGCATAGCGGCGCAGGCGCTCGACATGCTCGAAGTCAAGCGTGATTCCCTGCCGGTCGGCAAAGCGCTTGAGCACACGCCGCTGCAGCGCGATTGGCAGTTCGCCAAAGCCGTTGAGGTCAAGGCGGTCAGGCGCTGCCACGGCGGCATCTGCTTCCGTGTCGACGCCGGCGTCCGGGTCGCGCAAGAAGTTTTCGGCTACTTCGGCGGAAGCGCGGGTTTCAAGGGGACTGGCAGAGCGTCCTGCCGGTTCGGTGGAAGCAGCAGGTTCCGAATCGCTGAGTGAGCTTCCTGCTTGTCTGGTGGAAGTGCGGGCCTTCAGGCCCGCGTTACGAGCCTCTCTTACATCGGGCTTTAGCCTCGGTGCACTCGCAGCGATGCCGCGCGCTCGCAACTCCCGCTCCACTCTGTGCTGCCAAAACTCTTCCTCACCCCGCGCAATCTCGGCGAGATCGCTCAGCACCCGACGAACATTAGGATTGAACTCCCGCTCCAGCAGCGGCAACAGCTCGTGGCGAACCCGATTGCGCAGGAAACGGCGGTCAAGATTGCTCTCGTCTTCGCGCCACTCCTGCGCAACAGAGCTGAGATACGCTTCCACCTCCTGCCGCGAAACGCACAGCAGCGGGCGAACGACCTTGCAGATCGGGCGTTCAGCAGAGCTGCTCTCTCGGTCAGCGTCTGGCATTTCTGCTTCAGGTATAGAGGCAGAGCTGGCCTTCAGGCCAGCGTCCAACGGCTCTCCCTTCCGCGTTGAGCCGGCTTCAGCCGACGGCAAACCTACGCTTTGAAGGGGCACGCCTTCAGGCGTGCCATAACCTTGCTTACCAAGGACCCGGGCTTTAGCCCATGAGGTTTCCAGCCTCACGACGGGATAAATCCCGGCCAGGCCTCTCGTTCCAGCCCCGCGCAGAAACTTCAGCAACACTGTTTCCGCCTGGTCATCGAGCGTGTGTGCCGTCGCGATTGCATTCAGCCGCTGTTCTTCCGCTAGCAAAGAAAACCAGCGATAGCGCAACTCCCGGCCAGCCGCCTCAATGCTTAGTTTGGAGGTGAGAGCGTGGTCGCGAACGTCGGCGCGTCCGGCGAAGAACTCCAGCCGATGTTTCTTCGCGATCTCTGCGACGAAAGCCTCGTCGGCGCCTGCCTGTTCGCGCAGCCCGTGATTGAAGTGTGCGACTGCAAGCACGATGCCCAGCTCGCCACGCAGCTCCAAAAGCAGCCGCAGCAGCGCCACCGAGTCGGCGCCACCCGACACGGCCACTGCAACGCGGTCGCCGGCGCGCAGCAAACCTTTCTCTCGAATGTATTGCAGCACCTTCTCCCGCACCTGACTATGGTATCGTGTCTCCCCAAGGTTCTAGCTAACTGGGTTTTGAGTGCTATGGCCTGATGCAACTGACGCAACTCATCCTCGACATCTCCGGCTACTTCGCCCCGTAGAAACAAGGTGGTCGTTTTACCTGCTTGGTGGCGGCTCAGAACGTTGTTCGGTTTGCGTTCATTGCAGGTAAGATAGGCGGCGCCGCAGAAATCCGATCACTGTCGTAACATCGCATCGTTGGTGATAAATCTTCATAGCGCAAGTAATCCCGTGTGCGGGCTCGACTGCTCCCTCGTTCGGTACCGATTCGTGGCAAACAGCGTTTGTGATCGATCACTGGTGCAGAAGTTCCACAGCGCGACTAACCCGTCCGGCGATCCGCAAGAGCGGCTGACGAGACCGTCTCACCACATCCGCCGAGTCCGCGCATGCCTGTAGAAAGACACGTTGAGTCCGAATACCGGAGAGCGAACAGCGGATAACGGCGTTACTTCGACAAACTGCCCAGCGCCGCCCGAAAGATCGCGTCGAAGTTTTCCCGTCCCGCTGCCTGCACCGCTCGCTCAACAGATTTCTCAGCCATCGCCCGCTGATAACCAAGATTCGTCAGCGCCGAGATCACGTCTTCCTCAACCGCGGAATGTGTCACGACGGCCTGTTGGGCACCGAAGCCGTCCAGCTTGTCGCGCAGTTCCACGCACATGCGCTCGGCGGTCTTGCGGCCGATGCCGGGGATCTTCGTCAGTCGCGCCAGGTCGCTGCCCCGGATGGCGCCCACCAGATCGGCTGTCGCCACGCCGCTGAGGATCTTGACCGCCAGGGTGGGCCCGATGCCGCTCACCGTGATCAGCTTCTCGAAGAGCTGCTTCTCGTCCGGACGCAGAAATCCGTAGAGCGCCAGCGCGTCTTCGCGCACGTGTGTGTGGATGTGCAGCGCGACTTCAGCGCCGGCTGCGGGCAGCTCGGAAAAGGTTGGCACGGTGATGATGACGTCATAGCCGACGCCTGCGGCCTCAACAATGGCCTGGTTGGGATGCTTCGAGATGAGACGGCCGCGAAGGTGAGCAATCATAAAGGCAGTGGATCGTGGGTAGGGGATAGGGGATAGTGAGACACTCTAACCACAAAGGTATCGGGAAGAGTGGCGGTCATTTTTCCTATCCCCCAGTCCCTGATCCCGTCCCCTGCTCTACTGCCTTCTCTTGTGGTAAACCGCGAACTCGAATCCCGGATTCGGCGGGAAGAGTTCGTTGATCTTTCGCAGGCGCTCGGCGAGCGCATCGGGAGCCAGCAGCGGGTAGTCGCGCTCGCGCAGGTCCTGATAATCCACGTCGAGATACAGCGAGAGCAGGTACACCGCGATGGCATCGGCAGAAGACCGCCAGCAGGTACTCGTGCTTGGCCTTCTCCGCCTCGGTACCGCTGGTAGCCGCCACCTTGCGCAGTTCGTAGGCATCCAGCGAAGTTTCGCCCCGAACTCTGCCCTCTACCTGCTTCCACACCAGGTCGGCAAATTCCTGGGAGACGCCAACGCGATCCACAAAGTTGTGGCCGATGTTGATGAAGAACTCGAAGGCGATGGCGAAGCTGTCTTCCATCAGCCGGGTGGAGATGAAGACGCACTGCGAGTCGCCCAGCGTCTGGTTGCGATGGCAGACGGCGCTGTCGGAGAGCTGCACATCGTAGCGGTCGGCGATCATGGTGTCATCGCCCATATTCAACGTGAGCGGGACAAAGTAGTAAGCCTTGCGATCGAGCGCCGCGGCAATCGTGCGGGGCACGGCGTTGACCATGCGCTCCAGATCGGCGATGCCGGCGGTGACTTCCCCCATCACCGAGTAGCAGATGCCATTTGAGGCCTGGGTCACAGGCGCCATGCGCACGACTTCGGCGGGAGTTCGCGTAACAGCTTGAGACGTCGAGGACATGAAAGATCGATTGTAACGCAACGGCAACAAGGCCGAGCGGCGGCAATCGCTGCCCAACTGTTGTAATCTAGAAGGTGATGTACAGCACTTCCTTACCGGCCCAGCGTACCCGGCTTTCGATCGTCTTCACCTCGACTATGAGGGTGCTGTTTAGCGGTTTATTGTTTGCTGCCCTGGGTATGGGAGCGGGGCTCTTCCTGGGCATCCTTGGGACCGTGCTATACGGTCTTATAAGAGGTAGCAGCGTAAATATGGCGGACGCCTACAAACACGTAGCCATTCCTTTGGCAGCCCTCTTCGGTTTTGTCGCCATCGTGGGCTCGGCAGTGCTGGAAGTGCGCGCCCGCCAGCGAACATCCCGGTAAGCTTCGCCTGTGGCGAGGCTGCGACCGGGCTCGTCATTGCCCTCACGTTCTTTGCTCCGATACACTCGAAAGTTCGGGTAGAGCAGGCCTTCAGGCTTGCGTTCAGCTGGCAACAACGTTCGGCTTTTCGAGATTTAGATTCGTCTGAATCTCGAAAGCAGCAGGATGGCCGCCGAAGACGCGGACCTGAAGGTCCGCTCTACCAATTGTCACGAAATCCGGCCACGTCGGCTCGTGATGACAATTAGGCAGTGTGGACGGCGTACGTGAAGCACGCCCCTTCAAGGGTTACAGGTCCTTATCATGGCTGAAAATATTCATGTGAAATTGCCCGACGGCAGCGTTAGAGACGTGCCGAGCGGGACCACCGCCCTCGATATCGCTAAAAGCA
Source organism: uncultured Acidobacteriaceae bacterium (assembly GCA_963834135.1). GTDB lineage: Bacteria > Acidobacteriota > Terriglobia > Terriglobales > Acidobacteriaceae > Bog-257. The sequence continues at coordinate 30,807 of CAWIAN010000007.1, forward strand.
TCAGCCCGCGTCTCGCCGACGCAGCGCTGGCCGCGCAGATCAGGCCGCTGTCTTCCAACGGCGGCAATGGCCATCATCCGCCTTCGGAAGCGACCGGCGCCGCGGCGGCGCAGCCCGCGAAGAACGACAACGCCCGGCTGGTCGATCTCGCGCGTCCACTGGAACAGGATGCCGAACTCCGCATCCTCACCGACCGCGACCCCGAAGCGCTGGAAGTCTATCGCCACTCGTCCGCCCACCTCATGGCGGCAGCAGTGCTCGAACTCTTTCCCGAGACCAAGCTCGGCCACGGGCCCGCGACTGAGAGCGGCTTCTTCTACGACTTCTATCGCGAGAAACCGTTCACGCCCGAAGACCTCGAAGCCATCGAGAAGAAGATGCAGGAGCTGGTGAAGCAGGACTTGCCCTACGCGCGCGAGTTCCTGCCTCGCACCGAAGGTCTGGAACGCTTCAAGTCCGAAGGCGACTTCATGAAGTGCCACTTCATCGAGCAGTTCACTCAGCCCGATGAAAAGATTTCGCTGTACAAGACCGGCAAGTTCGTCGACTTCTGCCGCGGGCCGCACATCCCGTCGACCGGGCGCATCAAGGCGTTCAAGGTGCTGAGCCTCGCGGGCGCGTACTGGCTGGGAGACGAAAAGAATCCGCAGCTCCAGCGCATCTACGGCACCTCATTCTTCAGCAAGAAGGACCTCGACGAGTATTTGAACAAACTGGAGGAGGCGAAGAAGCGCGATCATCGCGTGCTGGGAAAGCAGCTCGACCTGTTCTCCATTCAGGAACTCGCCGGGCCGGGACTGATCTTCTGGCATCCCAAGGGCGGCCTCATCCGCAAAGAGATGGAAGACTGGATGCGCAACGAGTACCTGAAGCGCGGCTACTCGCTGGTCTACACCCCGCATGTCGCTCGCACCGATTTGTGGAAGACCTCGGGCCACGCCGGCTACTACGCGCAAAACATGTTTGTCCCCATGGAACTGGACGATGCGGAATACCGCATGAAGCCGATGAACTGTCCGTTCCACATCCTCATTTATCGCGACTCGCTGAAATCGTATCGCGATCTGCCGGTGCGCCTGGGCGAACTCGGAACCGTCTATCGCTATGAGCGTTCGGGCGTGATGCACGGCCTGCTGCGCGTCCGCGGCTTTACCCAGGACGACGCGCACATCTTCTGCACGCCGGAGCAGATTGAAGATGAAGTGGTCGGCTGCATCGATTTCGCGCTGGCCACGCTGCACACCTTCGGCTTCGATAAGTTCCAGGTGGAACTGTCGACCTGGGACCCAAAGGATCGCCAAACCTACGCCGGCCGCGACGATCAGTGGGAGTTGGCGGAGCGTTCGCTGGAAAACGCGCTGAAGCGCCGCAACATCGAGTACAAGACCATTCCCGGCGAAGCCGCGTTTTACGGACCGAAGATCGACATCAAGCTAGTCGACGCGATCGGACGCCTGTGGCAGCTTTCGACCGTGCAGTTCGACTTCACCCTGCCCGAGCGCTTCGGGCTGGAGTACGTCGGCGAAGATGGCAAGCGCCATCAGCCGCTGATGGTGCACCGCGCGCTGTATGGATCGATCGAGCGCTTCTTCGGCGTGCTGATCGAGCACTACGCGGGAGCCTTCCCGCTGTGGCTCTCGCCGACGCAGGTTGTCGTCATCCCGATCGGCGAGAAGCATCACGCTTATGCCAACGAAGTCGGCGAGAAGCTAAAAGCCGCCGGCGTGCGCGTGCACGTCGACGTGCGCGCCGAGAAGATGAATGCCAAGATCCGCGAACACGCGCTGCAAAAGGTACCCTTCCAGCTTGTCGTCGGCGACAAAGAAGCCGAAGCCGGCGAGGTGAACGTGCGCGTCCGCGGCCAAGAGAAGGCGGAAGGCTCGGTGAAAACCGAGGTGTTTGTCGAACGAGTGAAGGGGCTGATCGAGAGCAAGAGCCCGACGCTGTAAGACATCGAGAATACGGGGTGCCCTGGATCGGCCGACACTAGAATTCGAAGAACTGCTGCACCCCGCAGATCACTTCTCCACTACGAACGTGTGCTGCGAATACACTGCCCTCCACGCACCGTCTTGAAAACTAAAAACGTCGGCCAACCGCGTCGCGGGATGCTGGCCGTCGGCTGACGCGGGTTTATACAATTTCGCGATCCCAGTACTTCCCTCGATCTGAAACACCGTTCCCGTGACCTGCGGAATTGGAGCCGTACTGCCGCGATTCTGCCGGGCATGCTCCAACTCCCACACGCGATCACGCTTGCCGTGGGGCGTAACGGTAACAAAGTCGGGAACCAGCAGACACTCCAGATAATCGGTGTTGCCCCGCATGAAAGCCTTATTCCATGCGTCTTCAACGCGCTCCAGCGACGCGGCATCGGCGGACTGCGGGCCCAGCAGTTTGGCGCAGTCCGCTGCGAGGAGCGGAATCGCGCCGACGGTGACCAGGAATAACAACAGCAGGCTCTTCATCCTTGATCCTCCCCACCCGATGGCGCGTTATTGGTTGGCCGCTACCGGCGTGTGCTGCGAATAGATCGCCCGCCACGCTCCATCCTGAAATGCGAAGACGTCCGACGAATACATAGCGGGATATTTACCATTCGGGTCGGCCGCCAGGCTGGATTGCACGACGGCGGTATCGCCGTAGAGTTGGATCCTCGGTTCGGGAAGATCGGGCAGCGTCTTACTCTTGCTATCGGTCTTGCCTTTGTTTTGCTGGGCATTCTTCTGCGCGCCGCTGACGATGGTCGCTTTGTCGCGCGGTACGCCCTTCGCGGAAACGCTCACGTAGTCAGGCGTCAGCAGACACTCAAGGTACTCGGTGCCGCCCTGCATATAAGCCTGCGACCATCTGTCTTCTGCCTGTTTGATGGACGCCGCGTCCGGTTTCTGTTTCCCTAAGATCTTGTGGCAATCCTGAGCTACCAGCGGCACCGCGCCGACACACACCAACATCGTGCAAACGATTCTTCTCATGAACCCTCATTTGAAAGTGGAATAGTTAGCATCGAACAACACTTGGATTCCGGCGAGCATGATTCGTCATCGCAGCACAGCCCGTAAAATTGCCACTCATCCAGCCGTTTGCCGAAGATGTGTCGGAATCGGAACCCACGCGCTGCTCTTCGTGGAACTTGCTTCCACTGAAAACCGTATCTCTAATCGCAAGTGATTTTCGAAGGATCGACATGTCATCTCGCATTGTGCGTCGTTTCGTTGCTCCCCCACTCTTCGCCGCATTTTTATGCGGTAGCGTATCTCTGTTTGCCCAGAACTCCGGCATAGAGTTGCATGCCAACTCCAAAGCTACGGCCGCGGACATTGGCCTGCCCATCTATCCGGGCGCGTCGCTCTACAAAGACAAGGACAACGACAGTTCGGTCGACATGGGCTATACCTTCGGCGACTCGCAGTTCAAGTTGAAGGCTGTCGACTACATCACCAGCGACTCCGCCGATCAGGTGCTTTCGTTCTATCGCAAGCCGCTTGCAAAATACGGTGAGGTGTTGGAGTGCAACGATGGCAAGCCGGTCGGCAAGCTCACGACGACGCGTAGCGGACTCACCTGCTCCGACGAACAAAAGGGACATCTTCAGGTGAATGGATACTCCGGCTCGAACGGCCATGAGCTGCGCGCTGGCGATCCGCATCAATACCGCGTGGTCGGCATCGACGAAACTGAATCCAAGTCCACCCGCTTTGGATTGGTCTACATTCTGCTCCCCAAGGACACCGACACGCACGCTAGCTCGAAATAGAGCAGGACGACTGCAACCGCCGGGAACTCCGGCGAGCACGATCCCCACGCGGGCCGACTGGCCGACAACTCGGCTAGGATGGTAGTGCTCGATCGTCGCCCCGCATGCCTCAGTCTCGTCCCAACCCCGTCCCGGTCACGCACCTCACAGCGGTGCTGCTTATCGCTTCCACAGCGGTGGTCTGGGGGTTCGGCTTTCCCATGACTCGCTTTGCGCTGAACGGCGGCATCTCCGTCGGCGCGCTGATGAGCCTGCGCTTCCTGATCGCGGGTATTGTCTTCGGCATCATCCTTCGCGCTCGCCGCATTTCGATTGTTCGGCGCGGCGTGCTCGACGGCGTCTGGTTGGGGCTGATTCTTGCCGTCATCTTCTGGTCGCAGACCGACGGCATGCGCTTCACCACAACGGCGAAGTCGGGTTTCATCACCGGGCTCTACGTCCTGTTCACTCCACTGATTGCAGTGGCCGTCGGACAACGCATTAAGCTCACCACGGCCATTGGAACCGTAATCGCGACCTTCGGACTGTATTTTCTGGTGCATCTCCCCGGAGGATGGTGGGCCGGATGGAACCGCGGCGATCTCGAAACCCTGCTCTGCGCTTTCCTCTGCGCCATTCACCTGCTGCTGATGGGCAAGTTCGCGCGCCGCACCGACGCCTGGCTGCTGGCCAGCTCACAGGTCATCGTCGCCGGAATCATTTCGGTGATCGTGACCGCATTCCTGCCCACACCGTTTGGCTATCAGAACGTGCCGCAGATGTTGAGCAAGGTGAGCGTGATCGTCCCGATCATTTATCTTGCAGTCGGTTCCACGGTCTTCGCCTTCTGGGGACAGTCGCGAGCTCAAACACAACTCGGCCCGGCCGAGGCCGCAGTGCTCTTCTGCATCGAACCCGTTACCGCGGCGCTGCTCAGCGTCTTCTGGTTGAAGGAGCCAATGTCGGCACAGCAGGCCTTCGGCGGCATGCTGATCGTGGTGGCCATGATCGTCTCTGAAGCTCTGCCCTACATGTTCCGCGCCATTACCATACCGGACACCAGACCCTAGAAACCACGATCACTGCACCGGACCCGAGCCCCCGAGGGTGCCCCGTTCTACGCCATCTTTCGGCGTAGGGCGGGTCTTTTGAATTTCCCCAGTTACTACGCGTATTCGCCTTTTCTTCGCTTACGAAGACATCGTTTATTGTGCGAAGATGAATTATCGCGATAATCACATGTAATTTACCTGTGATTACTGCGATCTTGGCGAGGTGATTTCTGCATCCTATCCCGCGTAAACGCGCTGTGCGAGGAGTCGTGGTGGCAGCAACCAGCAAAGCACTTCCGCGTCCCGGATTGCTGGCGCATCGGGAGTCGCTCAACCTGAAATTTGCCGACCTGGTGTCGCAGCTGGCGGACGCCATCGGCCGTAAGCTCATCGCCTATGTTGCCGGCGTGAAGGATGTTCGTGCCGTGAACCGCTGGATCGGCGGAGCCCAGCCGTACGGTGATGTCGAGTCGCGCCTGCGATTGACCTTCCAGGTCGTCCGCACACTGCTCGATCATGACTCGCCGCAGGTGATCCAGGCCTGGCTGATGGGCGTGAACCCGGAGCTCGGCGATCGAGTTCCTCTCCGGCTGCTGCGCGAGGGCGACCTCGCCGTGGTCGCGCCCGAAGTATTGGCGGCAGCGCGCGCCTTCATTGCCGGGGGCTAGTCTTGCCGCTGGAGATCAGGACACCCGCACAATCGATTCATCGCGTGGCGCGCTATCCCGACGCGTGGCAGCTGCCTGACTGGTCGCGCGCCAAGGATGGCACCTTCGGCAATCGCTTCGACGATCCCGAGAGCGAGTACCGCGTGCTGTACGCGTCGAGCCACGAGGTCTCGTGCTTTGTGGAGACGCTGGCGCGCTTTCGGCCCGACCTCACGCTGATGGAAGAGCTGAAGGAAATTGAGGGCGAGGACGACTTCCTGCCCGATTGGCGAAGTCCCGCTGATCTGGTGCGAGAAGCGCGTGATCGGCACCGCAGCCGCGGATGGCAACTATGCCGACATCTACGCTGCCGAGTGGATCGCGTTGCTGCGGCGCAAGCTTGTCTCCGACTGCCTGCGGCTGGGTATACAAGACCTGGAAGCTGCTGCGCTGCAGAGTTCTTCGCCGCGCACGCTGACGCAGCTGGTCTCACGCGTTGTGTACGACATGGGGCTTGCCGGCGTTTACTACCGCTCTCACTATGGCCATAATCTGGAGAACTGGGCTCTTTTCGAACCCTGCCGCATTCACCGCATGAAGAGCCGGCCAATCACGCCGGAAGATGAGGCGCTGGCGGAGGCTATGCGAATTTTGGGGTTGAAGTTTGCGGCGAAGTAGTCTCCGATCACCAGAATTTGTACTCTGCGCATGCGACCGCCGACGGCGTCTCTCGCTGTGCGACAATCGAGTTCATACTGATCGCAAGGAGGACTTTATGCGCGAAGTGATCGCAACCAACGACGCCCCCAAGGCGATCGGGCCGTACTCGCAGGCTATCAAGGCCAACGGCTTCGTTTTCATCTCCGGGCAAATTCCTCTCGATCCGGCAACCCAGGAGCTGGTCACCGGCGACGTGGCCACCCAAACCGAGCGCGTCCTGCAAAACCTATCGGGGATTCTGAAGGCCGCCGGCAGCTCGCTGCAGCAAGTGGTGAAGACCAGCGTTTTTCTGAAGAGCATGTCGGATTTCGCCAACATGAACGAAGTCTACAGCCGTCACTTTACCCAGGCTCCGCCCGCGCGCTCGACGGTGGAAGTAGCTCGCCTGCCTAAGGACGTGCTGGTCGAAATCGACGTGATTGCCCTGGTCTGAGGCACAGCCTCGTGGCGAAGCCGCATGCTAGACTTGAGTGTTTGCCCACTGTTCCTGATTCCCACCGGGCAGCGTGCGCCCCGAAGAAACGCCGGGTGCCCCATTTCAGCCTGATTTTGGCTGAAGTGGGCGAAAGCGAACAAAGAGCTGATCCATGTCAAATACCATGCTTGCCGTTGTTAAGCCTACGCCCGCGCCGGGCACGGAGATTCGCGAAGTTCCTATACCTCAGTTCGGACCGTCCGATGTGCTGGTCAAGGTCAAGATGGCCTCCATCTGCGGCACCGACCTCCACATCTATGAATGGGACCAGTGGGCGCAGCGCCGCATCCATCCCCCGCTCATTCCGGGGCACGAGTTCTGCGGCATCGTCGAATCCGTCGGCAAGGACGTCACCAGCGTAAAGGAAGGCGACTTCGTCTCCGCCGAGATGCACGTAGCTTGCGGCAAGTGTTTGCAGTGCCGCACCGGCGAAGCGCATATCTGTCAGAACGTGAAGATCATCGGCGTCGATGCCAACGGCGCCTTCGCCGATTACGTCGTCATCCCCGAGTCGAACATTTGGAAACTGGACTCCTCCATTCCCGAGGAGTATGCCAGCATTCTCGATCCGCTGGGTAACGCCGTGCATACCGTTCTGGCCGGCGACATCGCCGCCAAGAGCGTTGCCATCACGGGCTGCGGTCCAATCGGCCTGTTCTCCATCGCGGTCGCTCGCGCCTGCGGGGCCACGCAGATCTTCGCGCTCGAAGTGAACGAGCATCGCCGCAAGATCGCCAAGCAGATGAACCCGGACTTCGTCCTCGATCCGACGAAGGACAACGTCTACGAAACCGTGATGGACAATACCGGCGGTACAGGCGTCGATGTGGTGCTGGAGATGGCCGGCCGTACGGAAGCCATCCGGCTGGGCTTCAAAATTCTTCGCCTCGGCGGCCGCATGTCGCTGCTGGGAATTCCGTCAAAGCTGGTTGAGCTGAATCTGGCGGAAGAAGTCATCTTCAAGGGCGCGACGGTGCAGGGTATCAACGGACGCCGCATGTATCAGACGTGGTATCAGATGACCGCGCTGCTCAAGGCCGGGAAGCTCGATTTGCATCCGGTGATTACGGATCGCATCGCCATGAAAGATTTCGCCAGCGGCATGGAGCGACTCAAGACCGGCGAAGCCAGCAAGATCCTGGTGTATCCCAACGGCAGCCGATAGCGAGGTTCATCAAACCTCAAAGCGTCGAGGTGTCATCCTGAGCGGAGCGTCCGCGCTTTTGCTTTTCCGCCGCCCTAAGCGGCGGGCGGACGCGCAGTCGAAGGACCTCTATAACCCTTTCCCGTCCTCACCTCTTCTGGGAGCTTTCTGCGCCTGACTGGTGCCTAAAGACCCATGCGCCTCCGACATTACGGATTACAACATCTTTCTTCAACGTGCCCAAAACCCAGTGTTGCTCACACTCGCGATAAAATACTTGGTCGCATTGGAGACACTGATTTCATGGCTACAGCTACCCGAACCGATCCACTTTCCTTTCTTACCGATCAGCTCAACGAACTCAAGCAGAAGGGCACCTACTTCAAGCTGCGCGTGCTCGATGACGAGCAGGCCGCGGTCTGCACCTTCGACGGCAAGAAGGTCATCAATCTCGCGTCGAATAACTATCTCGGCCTGACCACGCATCCTAAGCTGCGCGAAGCCGCACTGGAAGCAACGAAGAAATACGGAGTGGGTTCGGGCGCGGTGCGCACCATCGCCGGCACCATGAAGATCCACATGGAGCTGGAGGAGAAGATCGCGCGCTTCAAGAATGTCGAAGCCTGCGTGGTCTTCCAGTCGGACTTTACGGCCAATGCCGGCACGGTTTCCGGCGATCCTGGGCAAGGACGACTTCATTATCTCCGACGAGCTGAACCACGCCAGCATCATCGACGGCGCACGGCTGTCGCGCGCCAAGATCAAGGTCTTCCGCCACAAGGACGCTGCCCACGCCGAAGAGCAGTTGGAATCAGTAAAGAATGAACCCGGCCACAAGCTGATCATCACCGACGGCGTCTTCTCCATGGACGGCGACATCGGCGCGCTGCCTGAGCTGACAGCGCTGGCCGAAAAATATGGCGCCATCATGATGGTCGACGACGCGCACTCCTCGGGCGTACTGGGCCGTAATGGACGCGGCACCATCGATCACTTCGGCCTGCACGGCCGCGTCGATATCCAGGTCGGCACGCTGTCGAAAGCCATCGGCGCGCTTGGCGGCTACGTCTGTGGCACGCGCGATCTCATCGAGTTCCTCTACCATCGCGGCCGGCCGTTCCTGTTCTCGACGTCGCATCCGCCATCCGTCGCCGCAACCTGCATTGCTGCGTTCGACGTTCTGGAGCAGGAGCCCGAGCGCATGGAGCAGCTGTGGAAGAACACGCGCTACTGGAAGCAGGAGCTGGGTGGGTTGGGCTTCAACATCGGCGGCGTTAACACGCCGGCCAGCGAAACGCCGATCACGCCAATCATCATCGGCGACGGCAAGCTGACCATGGACTTCTCGCGCGAGCTGTTCAAGGAAGGCGTAATGGGAACCGGCATCGCGTTCCCGACCGTTCCCGAAGGCAAGGCACGCATCCGCACGATCGTTACGGCAACACACACAAAGGAAGAACTCGACCAGGCGCTCGACACGCTGAAGCGCGTCGGAAAACGCATGGGAATTCTGGCGTAAGCAGCCGGAGAACTGGGCGCCCCATCCTACGCTGTCCTTTGGCGTAGGGTGGGAGAACGTTTCCAGCCAGCAAAATTGACGGGCGAGAAAGCTGCCTTCCACGATGTCGGCCTCAATCCATTCCGTGGCGAGTTGGAATCGGTGGGCGATTGCTCCTACGGCGCTGGCTTTGACTGCCGTTTCCGTCCCGTACCTTCTGACGCATCACTTCGCTTACGTTGGATTCGCCTTGCAGCAAGCCTTCGCGCTCGTCTGCCATCAACATCCAGAGCGCTCTTTCTGGATCTTCGGCGCGCCTGTCGCCGTCTGCGCTCGCTGTCTGGGAATCTATCTGGGAGCCGCGATCGGCTTCCTCCTCCTGGCGTCGCGACGCACCGCTATCCAACTTCTTGGCGCGGCCGCTGCGCTCAACCTGCTAGACGTGCTGACGGAGTTCGCCGGTCTTCATGGCAACTGGATCGATGTCCGCTTCGTGCTCGGTCTGGCGTTGGGTATCGCCGGCGGGCTGCTGGTGAACTCGTCATGGCGCCTGGAATCTCAAATAGCGTTACCTGACAAGTTGACTAACTACCCCTATCAGGTCATTGCCGCGGCCCGCCACGAACGCTAATATCTTCACGTGCTGAAGCGATTCCTAATGGTGGGCGGCATAGCCCTGGCCGCAATCGTACTGGTCTTCGGTCTCTCTTTCGTCTATCGCACCTCATCTCTTTTAGCGTCCATCATCAGGCCTCCGGTCCCTGCCGAGCTTCAGGCTGCGGGGGTGGTCACGGGCAAAACACTTTTCTCCAAAGCTCCCTATTACCACGATGACAGTTTGGGAGTGATCACCGACATCGAGCAGGGCGATGATGGCCAGATCATACTGATCGGCCGACGCGGCGCCGTTTATCTTGACTCGGATTCACGTCCCGCCAACCTCGCACATTATTCGCTTTGTATGTCGGACGTCGTACTGGCGCGGTTATCGAACGGCGCGTTTCTCTGCCGTGGGTCGTGGTCTCAGGAAGCCACTCTGTTCGATCGGGTAGGCCACAAAGTGTGGAGCTACAACGCGCGGAGTCCGGGAATTGATGACACAGTCGCAGGCCAGATAGGCGGCGCCGAGGTCGTTGCCGTCGGGTTAAACGGCGGCGGTGGCGTGGTGCTCCTGAATTCCGACGGCAAACAACTATGGCAACAACCTGATGGAAATGTCTGGCACGTTGAAATCGCTACCCCGGATGGCACGGTAAACAGCGTCGTGCTTCACAGTAATGCTAAGGGGCAGCTTACGCTGCGAGACGCCAGTGGAAACGTCCTGGCACATTACAAGCCGGAAACTTATGTGTCTCACTTTTCTCTGACCGCGTGGGACAACCGTACCAGCCGCAACAATCTCATCACTGCCTCCAAGGAATTTTTGTACGTGCTGGCGATGAACGGAACAACGCTGGCTAAGCTATCTGCTCCCGGCACAGCTGCGGTCGACCAAGTTAAGGGAACGCCTGTCCACTTCTCCGACAAAGCTGTCACCTACGCCGCACTGGTCCCGAAACGCAGATGGAAGCGTTCGGTTCTCTACTTGTACGGTCAGCAAAATCAATTGATCTATCAGGAAGTTCTCGATCACGAGTGCGGCTCCTTATTCGCCCGGCCCAACAAAAACGGCGTCGAAGACCTCCTGCTTGGGTGCGACGACGCGGTCTGGAAGTACGCCCCAAACTGATCAAGTGGTTAGGTCGCAATCCTGGAGGCTGCACCGCGCGATCTTCCGCACCGCTTAGTGTGACTCTAGTCCGAGAAAGCTACCGGCTCGACAGCACGAACTGATTGCCATCCACGTCTTTGAAGATGGCCATCGTTCCCCAAACTTCCTTCTTCGGATCGACCGTGAACTCCACTCCCTTGGCTTTCAGCTGGCTTGAGGTGGCGAAGACGTCATCGCACCAGAACGTCATCGGCTGAAAGCTTCCGATCCGGTCCTCATGTCCGTCAGGAGTGAACAGAACAAAGCGCGTGTCGGCGCCGGGAATCTGCAGCTCAATCCAACGCTGTGCCTCGTTGAACGGTTGATCGGTTGCGACTTTGAACCCGAGCTTCTCGGTATAGAACTTCAGCGAGGCGTCCTGATTGCGAACTGGAATACTGGCGAGCTTGATACCGCGAATCATCGGCAAATCTCCTTTTCGCAGCCGAGAATACCCCGCTCGCCAAACAGCCGCAATCGGCCACGCGATGCTATAGTATCCATCGGTATAGCGATGCCGAAACTTGACGATTACGTTATCGATGTCCTGATGCGCGACCTGGTCGGCCATGACCACCGTCCCGCCGCCTTCCTGGTGTATTTGTGGATGTTCGCCGAGCATCAGCGCAGAAAGGCCGCCGTGCGTATCAGTTATCAGGAGTTGGCCGAAGCCATTGGGATTTCGCGAAGCTCGGTGCAGGCCGCGATCAGTTGGCTGACACGCCGACAACTGCTGACAGCCAAGAAAGAAAACGCTACGGCTGTCCCCGCTTACACCGTGCTGCATCCCTGGAGAAGGGGTACGCGGTAGAAATTAATGCGAGCAAAACGCGCAAACGGAAGGCGCGGTTCCGCCGTGCACAAAAGTTAAAGTCGCGAGCCGGCCGCTATCGTGCCGGGCCGGCCCGCGACGGGGGAGATCAAGCCAGCTGCGCCCTCCTACAGCGACCGCAGGAAGTTCAACAGGTCCTGCTGGTCGGAAGCCGATAAATGGGTGTAATTGCTGACCACTCCATTCGCCTCGGAACTTGGATAGGTGCGATTGCCGTTGCTCCCGTGCGCCTGGATGGTCTGCACCAGATCGCTGGTGCGCCCATCGTGCAGGAAGAAGATCCGCTGGCCCAATCCCCACAGGGGTGCGGTTCGGAATTCGTCGCCGCCGGCGATTCCCTGACCAATATTGTCCGCGAGGTTCGGTCCCATGTGATGAAGCAGCAGATCGGAATACAGATTCGCTTGCACGTTACTGAGCGCGACCACCGAGGACTGTCCGGTCTGCATCGACTGCGTGTGGCACAGTGAGCAGCCGATCTGGCTGAACAACTGGCTGCCATGCTGGGTCGATGGAGAGCTTGGTCCGGGTTGGGGCTGGTCGAGGAAGCGCATGAACATGGTGAAGCGAATCAGGTCGCTGGGCAGCGCTGTGCCGTCGAGATCAAAATTCGTGCTGTCTTCCGGAACCGTGTTGAACTGGCAGCCTGCCGTCTGGTCCCGCTCGGTGTTGAACAACTCATTGGTTACGCCCATCTCGACGTTGTAGGCCTCACCAGAAAATATTTCGAGAGATTTGTTCTGCGCTTTCCATCCGAAGCGCGTGATGGTTCCGTCGTTGCCACTGGTGTTGGGACGTCCGGCGATACCAAGATTGTGCTTCTGCTGCTGATTAGCGCCCTCATTGGCCAGGATGGTCGCATCTGAGATCGCTTCGATCAATCCGCTGCCGAAGGTCGGCGTGGGAATGCGGAAGATTAAGTCTCCCAACGACGCGGCCCGAGCGAAATTGTCCTGCTGAATATTGCATCCGGCAGCGTCGGTACGGCCGGTGATAACGAATAGCGCGTGAACTCCGCCATCCACCTGTCCGCTAAAAGTGCGGGGGAAGCGGGCCTCGCGCACCGGACCGTTGCTGGTGATAAATGAGGGCACCTGATTCGCGGCCCCCTGGTCGGTAGCCGCAGCCACTTGAGGATTGACCGTAGGGCTGGTGCCTCCGGCGGAAGGTTGAGCGTGGCATTGCGCGCAGCTTTCGGCATTGAACCTTGGTCCCAGACCGCTGCCGGTGTTGGCGATCGTGCCGGTCACCGATTCCGTCTCGTTGAAATTCGTCAGCCCCGCGCTGAAGAATGACAGTTGATTCGCAGTCAGTCCGGCGATGGGCGTGCCCGCTCCCGGCGGTCCACCGCGAACCCCGGGGTCGGATGCGTGCTGGTTGCTCAGGATCTGCTGAGCATCGCCGGGCGCTCCATGAAGTCCACCGACAAACATAAGAATCAGTGCGGGCAGCAAGAGACCAATCGAGTATGGCCGTCCACGCCGGATATTGCCTCGCAGGGATTTTAGAGACATGAGCTCCTCCTCGGACTCGCACCACCAGTGCGGTCAGCGAAATTCTTGAAATTTCGTTCTTGCTTCCGAGTTGCAGAGACGAAGAGTTTCGACGCGTGGACGAAAGGCGGTTCAAGCACAGGCGCGAGCACGGCTGGTCCGCAGCGGTGCTGCGTAGCTAAATTGTGTTCTTCACTTTCGCGTTCTTGTGGCGGGAGTGAGGTGACTGTAGCAGCTTTTAAAATGCAGTCAATCGAATCCAGTTAGCCGAAACAGCTATCTTTCGGCTGATCGACTTCGTCGTCTCTGCCGCGAAGATCATTGGGCGCGCAGCCGAATTTTTTCCGGAAAGCCCGCACGAAGCTGGGCGCATGGCGATATCCCACAAGGTAAGATATCTCTTTTACGGGCGTGTCAGTCAGCCGCAGCAGTCGGGCAGCTTTTTCCAACCGCTGATCCGCCAGATAGCTGTATAAACTTCGTCCCACTTGACGCTTGAAGAGGTGAGCCAGCCTGGAGCTGCTGAGATGCGCTACTTGCGCCAGAGCTGCGAGAGTGGACGCGGGATCGGTTTCTATCGTCTGCAGAATCGATTCGATTCGATCATCACGAACGCCTGCATAAGTGCGGTCTTGCCGACCTGCAAATTCCTCGTTCCCAAACATGGATCCCCCTTTCGGCGCCGACATCGCACCGTCGGAAGGAGGGCGTCTTTCCGGGTAGACGGTCTCCGGGCTGGTAATCGCCCCGGTCATTTGACCAAGGCAAGGGAACTGCATGTGCTACGTGTAACACTCGCGAGCTGACCTTGTTGCGGGGTGAAGACCTGAGGGTCAAGCCGGAAACGTCCTGAGTCGAAGATAGGTAGTAATCCGTAACAGAAGTGACCGAGGATACTTGGGGTCGAGAATTCCTTTCCACGCGGGCCTCTCGCTCGAGTGGGATTTTTATTTGGAGGGGCGGCTTCTCGAGGACGCGGACGTTGCGATGATCCGATCGCTAGTCAGCGTTCTGAAGTCTGGCCCGCCAGTATCGCTCTGCCTGGAACCGTCTCGTAGGCAAAGCCCTGCAGCATGACGAATGTCTGCAGATGACCGTGATGATCCACGAATGCCGTTTCGACAACCTCAGCCCAACCGTAATAGACCATCGAGCTTCCTTTCACTCGAAGCTTTAGTCCCAGATAGCGATTGGGCAGGTTGAGCCATTGACCTTGGTGTCCACGGCCACAGCTTCCCCAGTCCAGTTGCGCCAGACGACTTCCGCGGAAGCCGGCAGCATAAACGTCACAAATAGAACGGCGAAAACAACAAGGATGGATTGGATTAGTCACACTGCGCCCCTCGCTATGAGCGGGCGCAATTGCCAGCTTTAGAGAGAGCTCCGATTGGAAGTCTGTGATGTCAGCAACAAATCCCACGAAAAGGGTGAATAATTTTCGTGGGACTCTGTGCTGTTGATCATCAGTATCATTTCGTCTCGATTAGCGTCTGTGCCGTCGACAGCATGACTGCGGCTTTGGCCTTCAGCTCCTTCAGTTCTGCCTCGGCGGTCAGCCAGTCTCCTTCCGCATGACCGCCTTTCGATCCGCGTTGTGTGTAAATTTCGTACGCGCGCTCTCGTATTGCCTGTTCGGAAATAGGAAAAGAACGACCGCTCTGACTGTTCGTATACATACTGCTTACCTCATTTTGAATTTAGGTAAAGCTAGATGTGGGCGCGACGCCGCTCTCTAGGATTTCTGTGTCTCGCCTGGGTCGAGAGGTGTGTTCGATGTCTTGGTGTCCAGAGGAGCGTTGCAATGGGGACAAACCTCGGCATCGAGTTCGACGGCGCGATTGCAATTCATACATAATCCTTTAGGCTCTGTGGGCATCATGCAAACTTAGATGCCGAGCCTTAGAAGGATTGGTTGCCGAATTCGACGAAACTTTACATGCGGCGTTCGTGTCTGCTCACCTCGTTATTGGTCGTAGCGCTTCCACCCGTTGGGGAGTTCCGCGCCACGGCAAATAAATAATGGGATCTTTTCCTTTCGGCACAAGGCTTTGACCTGCTCCAGGAAATTTTTCTCCTCATCCGAGTAGGCGTCAGGGTGAGTGACGACAATCCAGGCGCCGTTCGCCTGAACGTCACTGTTCTGCGCACGATAGAAGTCGAGGAACTCCGCCGTCGTCTGAAACACGACCTGCTTTTGTCCCGGCTTCCAATCGCCAGCGTGGCTGACGACGAGTCCCCATTGCATCGGCCCCAGGTCCGCTGCGCCCTTCGGCAGCATGTGCATGGAGACACCTTTCGCCCGACTGGGGCTATTCTCTTGCGCCGACATCAACGACGAAAGCAACGTCACCACGCAAGCCGTAATCAGGAACACGATCTGTTTTCGTTTCATCCGATTTTCCCCATCACTCTGCCAGGATGATAGCAAGCGACATTCTTCCGTATCTTTAGTTTCCCAACTCGGGGGATGTCCCTATCGCTTTGGCATAGTTTTTATGCGAAACTCGCGGACACGATCAAAGGACCAACCTTGGCCACTTCCAAACTACAAATTCAGGAACCAGTTGACCAGCGTCTCAGCAAGGCGACCATTCTTGGCATGATCGCCATGGGCGTCGCCGTTCTGGTCGTTGCCAACGACTTCACTGCGCTTTCCGTGGCACTTCCCGCCATCGAGCGCGATCTCCACACCGACGTTACTACGGTGCAGTGGGTGATCAACGGATACGCCATGGTGTTCGGCGTGCTCATCGTGACCGGAGGACGCCTGGCCGACATGTTCGGACGTCGTCGCATCTTCGTCACCGGCGCTGCCATATTCGCCGGCTTCTCCCTCATCGGAGGCTTCGCGCCCAACGCCTGGACGCTCCTCGCCTGCCGCTTCCTCATGGGCATTGGCGGCGCCATGATGTGGCCGGCAATCCTCGGCATGACCTACGGCCTGCTGCCACGCGAGAAGGCCGGACTTGCCGGCGGCGTGATCCTGGGCGCTGCGGGATTCGGCAATGCCGTCGGCCCGCTGCTTGGCGGCCTGCTTACCGACACCATCGGATGGCGATGGATCTTCTTCGTCAATCTCCCCGTCGCTGCCGCGGCAATTCTCATCACCATGATGGTCGTGCCCTGTGACGTGACCGACAAGAATCACGGAGGCATCGACTACTCTGGCACGGCCGCGCTCTCCACCGGACTTCTGGCGCTTCTGCTGGCGCTCGACTGGGCGCTCAACTTGGGCTGGACCGCGCCGCTGATCGTCTTCCTGTTCGCGTTAGCCGCGGTCGCGCTCATCGGCTTCCTGTTCATCGAGCGACACGCGGGCGATCGCGCTCTGGTTCCCGCTAGCGTCATGCAGAACCGAGCGTTTCTCGCCGCCGGTATCGCGACGCTGCTGGCTTCGGCCATCTTCTTCGCCGCGCTGCTCTACCTGCCGCAGTTCATGACCAAGGTGCTCGGCTTCAGCGCCATCGGCTCGGGAGCAGGACTGCTGCCCATGATGGGTACGTTCATGGTGACATCGTTCGTCGCCGGCCGGCTCTATCAAATGCTTGGACCGAAGCTCATCGTTACCCTGGGCGCACTGCTGCTGGGTGCGGGCATGATCCTTCTCTCCCGCATCACCGGTACCACAACGTATGACCAGCTCATCCTCGGGATGGTCGTGCTAGGCATCGGTGTCGGCCTGTTCTACTCGTCGATCACCACTGCGGCCATCACCGCTCTCGATCCCTCGCAGGCCAGCCTGGCAGGCGCAATCGTCTACATGTTTCAGATTGCCGGCGGATCGATCGGCGTCGGCTTCAACACCGCCATCGTCGTCTCCGGATCGACGATGCCCGCGGGAATTCACGCGGCATTCCTCGTCGATGGCGCATTGGCGATCGCCAGCGCTGTGGTCGCGATCCTGTTCGTGGGAGGCGCAATCGACCTCGAGCGTCTCGAGAGTTTGCGGCATCACCACCGCGCGCACGCGTAAGAATCAGGGTGCCGGATCCTAGCCTTCTTTTGGCTAAGGTTGGATTCGTTGGACAGTACCTCATGACAGGGCTGCCCGCCCAGGTTAGTCCAACAGAGGACGGACCTGGGGCACCACGCCAAGCCCACGGCGATACAATGTCTGTCGTATCGGCGGGGGTGATCGGATCTTCGCGAAATAACAAGATTCGTGGCCGCTCCGCCGGAAGGGAATGCGATTGACGAACCGGACCGCCGCGCGTAACACCGTGACCGATCCCGCAATCCCATTCACACACCCTGCCGGCAGGATGACCATCGCCGCGGCGGAAGTCACGCTGGCCGCGGGCATGGTCGCGGTGTTCGTCTTCCTGACCTTCCGCAACCTCGGCCTGCATCCGTCCGTCTTCAGCGATGAGTGGAGCTACAGTATGAGCTCCCGGCTCATGAAGCTGAGCTCAGCCTCGACTCCGCTCTATCTCTATTACTTTGTGTACCGGGTCACCCGGCATTGTGGGATTGAGTTCCTGGAGTGCGCGCGCGTTCTCAACAATTTGTTTTTCGTTGCTGCCGCTCCGTTTATTTATGCGGTCGCCCGAAGGGTCACCAGTAAGCCGGTGGCCGTTGCGGTGGCGATGCTGTCGCTGATCGGCCCCATCAATACCTACACCGTCTATTTCATGCCGGAGGCAATGTATTTCTTCGCCTTCTGGATCCTGACCTGGTTTGTGCTGGGCTTTCGGCAACTCACGCCGAGCCGTTACGGCTCGATTGCAGGCTTGCTGCTCGCCCTGCTGATGCTGATCAAGATCAACGCCATCTTTCTGCTGCCGGGCGTTGCCGCATTCGTGATCTATCGCTACGTTCGCGGTGGTTCGCCTGCAAAGTTTGCGTCCGCACTTAAAGCGCTCAGCTACATGGTGATCACGGCGGCGGCTATTCGACTGGGTGTTGGCTACCTTTGTGCGGGGACGGCAGGGCTCCATGTTCTGGGAGCAAGGTATGGATCGCTGGCTGATTCATCGCTGGCCTCAGCGCGCCTGTCGCAGATGACGAGCGCGATGTGGCAGGTCCTGCGAGGCCACGTCATGGGCCTGGCGATACTCTTCGGTGTGCCTCTGGCCGCGACCGTGGTGACGGCCTTCCAATCCGCCGACAAGGCCGATGATGAGGGTGAGCTGCAAGCGGTCGCGATCTACTCTTTAGCGCTGATCTTAGTTTTAATGGTCGTAGCAGCTTACTTCACTGCGTCGGTGATAGGCGAGGGGCCCTATGAATCCTTGGCCAGGCTGCATATGCGCTACTACGATTTCCTCTTTCCCTTGTTTCTTGTCGTGGTCGCCGGGCAAGCCTCCAGGAAAAATGGACGACGCAATACTTATTTTGTTGGAATCTCCGTCGCAGTGTTGGTTGCATTCACCCTCTACGCATTGAAGTCGCTGCTTCGCCTCTACTCGCCCAGCATCGTCGATAGTCCTGAACTATACGGCGTTACGGCAGGCAGAACTGTATTTATCGTTACTACAATACTGGGGATAGCTTCCCTGATTGTCTGGGCGGTGAGTCAACGGCGAGGGGCTCAGCTATTTCTGTTCCTGTTCATGCCGGTGAGTGTGCTGTGCTCCGCGAGGGTCGATAATGCTTATCTCCGCGGAAGATTGAAGGCGGACGCTTACGATCGAGCCGGCGTGTTCGCACGTGACGAACTGGAGAAAGATGAGCGCTCGAAGCTGGTGGTGGTGGGCTCGGAGTTGGCATCGCTGTATCGAGTGTTGTTTTACGTTGACGATCCGGACGCCACTGAGCTCGTCATCGCTCCTGGCGCGCCGCTGGACCGCAACGCCATCCCGGGAGATCGCGAGTGGGTACTTCTGATGGGCGATCACGCGTTGCCGTCCAATGTGACGGAGCAGATTTCGGGCGATGGCTATGTACTGTTCCGGGTTCCGGCGAAGCCTGCGAATGGGCAGCCTACGTCCTTCGAGCGCACGATCGATTTCACTCATCCCTTTCGCTTTGGCCTGGTGAAGCAGATCAGCGGGCTTTCCGTCGCGCAGCCCTTTGGACGCTGGTCTGACAGCCGCGCGGTGCAGATCGAGCTGTTCGTGCCACTGCCTCGTTGGTTCGATCTCTGCTTGACCGCGTACGCTTTCGGTCCCAATGTTCAGTTGCCCTTCGAGATTGGAATTGGCGATGAAGGCAAGGCCTTTCGCCTCTCGTCGACCCCAAGTGAAGTTTGTATTCCCTTCAACACCTCCGGGGGAGAAAGAGTCATTACGATCTCGGTGCCTCAGCCGACCTCGCCGAAGCAGCTGGGCATGGACAATGACGATCGCATGCTGGGAATCGCGCTAACGAAGATAAAAATCATTCCTCGCGAACCACGCTAAGCGCGCAGCCGCGGCCACCGCCGACTTTAGAACAGCAAGGAACAGGCCATCAAGATTCCTCCTGATGGCCCGTGGTGTTTGGCGAAGTGTAAGTTCTATTGAGCCGGCAGCACGGCCAGGCTAGCCGCATCGCTTACCGGCAAGGGCGATCCTGGCGCAGGGGTCAGCACTCCCGCAGTCGCGGTGAAGACATACATTCCCGAGCCGCTGATCGCGTATAGGTGACCGCTGCTGTCCCACTTCACGACATTGAAGGTCACATTGCTGTCGACGACGGAGCCGGCCGGCGCCAGCGTGCCTCCCGACTGCAAGGCATACATCTGGATTCCCGCGTTGCCCGCCACGGCCAGATAGCTTCCGGTCGGATCGAAAGCCATACTCTCCTCGCCGGTAAAGGGCGTAGTAACTTCCGAGTTCTGTACCAGGCCGAGCGTGCCGTCACTGTTCAGCGTGTAGACAGCCAGCAAGTACGGGCTGCCAGGGTTAGAGACATCCTGATAAGCCACCACCACGTAGTTCATCGCCGAGACTGCAAGGTCTGCGGGACAATACATGGGATTGTTGTTACCCGGTGGAATTTGCGCCTGCGGATTGAAGGACGCCAGTGTGCCGTCGTTGTTGCGGGTGAAGCCGAACAGGTCCCAGCTGGCAAAATAACAACCGACACCGTAAGCGTGCAGGTTGTCGGGCGTGAACGCCAGGTAACTGTGGTAGTCGACATTGATGCCAGTGGGGGATACGTAGGTTAGCGAGCCGTCGGAGTTGATCGTCCAGATGGTGTAAGCGTCATCATCGGCGCCGTCGTAATTAATCTCGGCGGCATAGAGCGTGTGGCCGGTGAGGTCGACGGTCAGGGGCCCGACTGCCGAGTCTTGCGGCGTGATGTTGTGCGCCGTTCCGTCGACGGTGGAGGTCTGTGTTAGCCCACCGCTGGTGGCGCGCGTGTAGGTAACGATATTCGTGCCGTCGGTGGCGAAGACATATTGCGAAGTGACGGCCAGGTATCCGCTCGCGCCGGAGACGGAGGAGCCGGTGGAGAGCGAAACTCCTGAGTTGCCGATTACATATTGCATGACATAACCGCTGCCGTTACCGGAGACGCTGGAGCCGACGTACGCATACGCGGCAAGCCCCGCCGCCGGTGCGGCCTTCGGTGGCGCGACGGCCGGAGCGGCCTTGGTTTGAGCGGCGAGAGTTCCGCAGCCAATGATCAGTGTGCAAGCCAGGAGAAACGAAGACACTCGCGAGCGAGAGTCACAACCGGGCAGAGAATACATATTGAGTGACCTTTCCCAGGGGTATTTGTTATCTGCGATGTGAGCGGCAGCTGAAGGTTTGCTTCGCTGCGATATGAACTTTTGATGGCAGTGTAGATAGGAGTGCCGCGACACATCTCTCGATGGTCGTGTCGTACTCTCCAGGTTTTTGCCGGCTCGCCGGCGCGGGTTTGACATAACGTTTCAGCACCGTAGCTGAACGTCTGACAATGTCGAGGGCCTGTGCGTGTGGGACCAGAGTTCCCGCTGGGGAGGCTGACTTAAAATCGCGGCATGGGTTCCCGAAGGATGCTTCGCATTGTCTTCGAGCTCTCTCCTTGACAATCTAGGGGACCCGCGCTATCTTCTCCCCTAGAACGTCAAGGAGAGAGCGTTGAGTCAGCCCGACCCCCAACTGGAGTTGCTGCAAGGCACCCTCGACCTGCTGATCTTGAAGGCCGTGTCCCTCGGCCCATTGCACGGATACGGTGTCCTGTTACGTATTCAGCAGATCTCGGGCGAGAAGCTTCTCATCCAGCAGGGATCGCTCTACCCGGCTCTCTATCGGCTGGAACATCAGGGGGCCATCGCCAGTGAGTGGGGCGAGAGCGACAACAATCGCCGCGCTAAGTATTACCAGCTCACCGCGCTCGGCCGCTCACGGTTGGGTGAAGAGGCAGCCAAGTGGAAGCGCATGTCGGGGATCATCAACGGCATTCTTCGCGCCACGCCGGAGGAAGTATGACGCCGACAGGCTGGCTGAACGGCTTCCGGGCTCGTTGCCGCTCGTGGTGGCGTGGCGCTCGGCATCGTACGGATCTTGAAGCGGAGATGGAGGCCGAACTCCAGAGCCATCTGGCGAACCTGACTGACGATTTGATCCGTGCCGGATTCTCGCCCGCCGAAGCCGAGCGGCAGGCCCGCGTCGCGCTGGGCCCGATGCTGACGCATAAGGAAGACATGCGCGCTTCTTACGGACTGCGCTGGTGGGATGAGCTCGGTTCCGATGTACGATACGGCGCGCGAATTCTGCTGAAGAGCCCGGGCTTCACCGCCATCGCCGCCATTTCGCTGGCCCTGGCCATTGGAGCTAACACGGCGATCTTCTCCGT
Source organism: uncultured Acidobacteriaceae bacterium (assembly GCA_963834135.1). GTDB lineage: Bacteria > Acidobacteriota > Terriglobia > Terriglobales > Acidobacteriaceae > Bog-257. The sequence continues at coordinate 52,863 of CAWIAN010000007.1, forward strand.
CACCAAACAGATTCTGTACGAGCGGCTGGCCGTTCCGCATGCCGAAAACCTGCGTCTGCTGACTTGGGTCGGCACCGAAGCCCACACGGCGGTTCATAACATCTGGGGCAATTGGGACCAACTGCCGGGCGGGATGGGGACCAGTTCATCGTTCGCCTACCCGGTCTTCCAGCAACTGCGCGCCGACAATCGCGTTCTCGAAGATCTGTTCGGCTACCGGGATACCGCGGTCAATGCCAACATCCATAACCAAGCCATGCGCTTCCCGGCCGAGTTTGTTTCAGGCAACTACTACCAGGCGCTGGGAATTCGGCCGATCCTGGGCCGTGCCATTCAGGAATCGGATGCTGCCGCCTCCGGCCAGAATCCGGTCGCGCTCATCAGTTACGGGCTGTGGGAGCGCGAGTTCGGCAAATCGCCATCGGTATTGGGAGAGACGATCCACGTTAACGGCGTTCCGCTGACGATTATCGGCGTCAATCCCAAGGGATTTACCGGCGCGAAGTATGTGCAGCAGTCGCCTGACATCTTCTTCCCGTTGACCATGCAGCCGCAGGTATGGCCGCTTCGGATGGAAGAGAATTCTGCCGCGCCTGGCGCCGCTTCCTATGGGGACGCGCTGTCCGCCTCCGGCTATTGGTGGGTGAACATCATGGGCCGCGCCAAACCGGGCGTGAGCGACAATGCTGCGCAGGCCGCGCTGAACGGCGACTTGCAAGCCATTGTGCGCGGAACGATGCCCATCAAACCGGGCGAAGACATTCCGCAGCTTCGTCTGCAAGATGGCAGCCGCGGCGTTTCGGAACAGCAAAAGCTCTTCGCCAAGCCGATGGCAGTGCTGATGACCTTCGTCAGCTTCGTGCTGCTGCTGGCCTGCGCTAACGTAGCCAATCTGCTGCTGGCGCGCGGAGCCCGCCGCCAACGCGAGATGAGCGTGCGGCTGGCCCTGGGCGCGGGACGCCTTCGCGTCGTTCGGCAGATGCTCATTGAGAGCTTGCTGCTGGCTGCACTCGGTGGCGCGGGCGGATTGCTGACCGGCTATCTCGGCAGCATCGTGATTCCGAAGATGACCGAGACTTCCTGGGAGCGCGCGGAGGTTCACGTCCACTTCGACTGGAAGATATTTGCCTTCACCGCCGGCATTACGCTGCTGACTGGGCTGCTGTTCGGCATGGCGCCCGCACTGGCGGCTGCACGGGCCGAGGTGACGCACGGCCTGAAAGAGAGCGCACAAACCACTACCCGTCGCCGCAAAGGCATGGCCAGCAAGTCGCTGGTCGCCTTCCAGATTGCGCTGTCCACGCTACTGGTCATCGGCGCCGGATTATTCCTGCGCACCTTGCGCGATTTGAGCTCGATTAATGTCGGCTTTCGCACCGATCACCTGCTGCTTGCCGAGATCAGCCCGCCGCGACGGGGCTATCCGCCGGGCAAGGACGTCGACCTGCACCGCCGTCTGGAGGAGGCCTTCGCAGCCATTCCCGGCGTGAAGTCAGTGTCGGCGGTTTCCGTTCCCTATGTCGCCGATGACAGCGACCGCGGAGACTTCATCGTCGAAGGCGAAAACGTGAAAGACGATATGAGCCAGGCGGAGTATTACAACATCGTCGGCGTAGATTTTTTCCAGACGATGGGCATCCCGATTTTGGCTGGACGCGGTTTCGGGCCTGGCGACACGGCGACGTCGACCAAGGTCGCGGTCATCAATCAGGCGCTGGCGCGGCAGCGTTTCCCCAACCAGAATCCCGTCGGCAAGCGGTTTGGGTGGGAGCTGGACGATACCACGCAGAAGCCCCGGGAATGGATCGAGATCGTCGGAGTGTGCGGCGACACGCGCTACTCGGACCTGCGCACCGCTCCACCTCCGCAATACATTTTGCCGCTCGTGCAGCAGCGCCAGGTCGGCGGCATGGAGTTTGCGATCCGCACCGGTATCGAACCGATGGCGATCGTCCCATCGCTGCGGCGCGCGCTGCAACAGGTCGATCCCAACCTACCGCCTAACCGGCTGCGCACGCAGGAACAGCAAATCGACGCGGCCATGCAGCAGGAAAAGACCTTCGTGGCGCTGACCTCCGGCTTCGGGTTGCTGGCGTTGGCGCTAGCCTCGGTGGGCATCTACGGAATCATGGCCTATTCGGTGACGCAGCGCACCAACGAGATCGGAATCCGGCTGGCGCTGGGTGCGCAGAGGAAACAAATGCGCGCCATGGTACTGCGCGAGAGTACGCTCCTCACGTTGGCCGGAGTGGCGGCCGGCCTGGGCGCGGCACTGCTCCTCGCACGCTCGATTTCTTCCATGCTGTACGGAGTTCTGCCCAACGACCCGGTCACGATTGCCGGTGGCGCACTGCTGTTGCTGGCAGTCGCATTGGTAGCCAGCTGGATTCCAGCCGCAAGGGCAGCCAGCGTGGAGCCGATGGAAGCGCTGCGTCACGAGTAGACGTTACGGGTTTAGGGAAAAATTAGCCCCGCGCGTCGCTCACATATCCCTATTTCAACTGGGGTAGATGTGGGGGCAGCGAAGCGCAGGGCCAGGGGTATGCGTTGCGGCGGAGTTTACTCCCCGGGTCGTAAGGAAGTCGTAAAGATGCACCTCTGATCATGTTCATCGATGGGTTCTGACATCGGAAACTTCCGAGTCTCGAAAGCCACGAGATTGCGGGACTCTACTTGATTTTTCCAGGTTCCTCGGCGGACGACAGGTTACTATTCCCGTAAAAGTCATTACCCTTCTAACGAAATAACAATTCACTACTAGTGCTTCCCATCAGGCTGTTACTATTCCCCCAAATCCAAACTAACTGCGAGGTAGTTTGCACCACACGCCGGTGGTGAAGCGCCAATCCATCAGGGATGGATATGAACTTAATCGGTTGAGTTAACTACCTCAGCTTTTGCCAGGACACATGACCGCCAAAACACTTCGTCTTTTTTGCCTATTCTGGGTGGCTACGGTTGTAGTTTCGACCGCACAGACTCTAACCACCCTGGCCGCTTTCAACTTCGCAAACGGACAAGAACCATACGGAGGAGTCATCCAGGGATCGGATGGCAATTTCTACGGGACCACCTATCTCGGCGGAGTCTATGGGCGCGGGACGGTATTCAAAATGAGCCCGTCCGGTGAACTGACCACGCTGTATTCCTTTTGTTCCTTGCGAAGCTGTGTGGATGGCACGCAGCCGGCCGCACCTCTAGTGCAAGGTTCCGACGGTAATCTCTACGGGACAACCGAGTTTGGCGGGCTAAACGCTGCTGGAGGCACCATCTTCAGAATTTCGCCCAGTGGAAATTTCGCCACCGTCTACGATTTTTGCACTGGCCAGTGTTTGGACGGCGCCGGCCCTGTGGCCGGTTTGGTGCAGGGTTCGGATGGTAATTTCTACGGCGTCGCCGAGGCCGGCGGTTCATCTTCTTACGGCACGATCTTTAAATTCAATCCCAATAGTGGCGTTCTAACTCCGCTGTATAACTTCTGTACGCAAAGCGCCTGTCCGGATGGGGCCCAGCCGTCGGCGGCGTTAGTTCAAGGTATGGATGGAAGCTTCTATGGCGTGACTCGCAGTGGCGGCCTTGGCGTAATCAGGGAAATCGGAGGGGGCACAGCTTTTAAGATCACACCCGATGGGGCATTCACTCTGCTGTACCAGTTCTGCGCGCAGGCGAACTGTACCGATGGAAGCTATCCTTCCGCGTCCTTGGTACAGGCACCCGATGGAAACTTTTATGGCACAACCTATTACGGCGGGACAGCCACCTGCGGCATCGGTGGCTGCGGTACCGTCTTCAAGATGACTCCGAATGGCAGCCTGACAACCCTTTACAGATTTGCTTCGGGCGGCGAGAGCGACGGTGCCTATCCGTATTCACCGCTGGTCCAGGTCAACGACGGAAACTTCTACGGAACAACTCAGGGCGGTGGTTCGCTCCAGTATGGGGGCACGATTTTCCAAATCTCCCCCACCGGCACACTGACAACGCTATATGCATTTTGCTTGCAGGGCGGGGACTGCGCGGACGGCGAATATCCCCAGGGAACACTGTATTTCGCCACCGATGGAAATTTTTATGGAGCAACTCGTGAAGGCGGAGCGAACGGAGACGGAACGGTTTTCAAGTTTTCCAACAACATCTTTCTGAGCCCGGTGCAGTTCGTACCGGTCACACCCTGCCGCCTGGTCGATACCCGGCAGACGCAAAACCCGATCGTGGGTGGAACCTTCCAGGATTTTGCCGTGCCGCAACTCGGTGGTTGCAACATACCTGCCAGCGCCGTGGCCTATTCGCTCAACGTCACCGCACTCCCGCAGGGACGGCTGGGGTATCTGACGATCTGGCCTGCGGGAAGAGCGCAGGCAACAGTCTCGACCATGAACTCTCCCGACGGCCGGATCAAGGCGAATGCGGCAATCGTGCCTGCGGGCGCCGCCGGCGCCGTGAGTGTCTACGCCAGCAACACCACCAACCTTCTGCTGGATGTTAACGGCTATTTCGCCGCTCCCGGGCCGCAGACGTATCAGTTCTATCCGCTGACGCCCTGCCGCATCATCGACACGCGCAACGGTCAACATGGAGGCTCGTTGCAGGCAGGAGTCGAGCGCGACTATGCGATTCCGGGCAATTGCGGCGTTCCCAGCGGAGCTACGGCGTACTCCTTCAATGTGACCGTGCTTCCGGCCGCCGGTGGACTGGATTATCTGACCGTCTGGCCGCAGGGCGAAGCGCGGCCCACCGTTTCGACCCTGAACGATTCCACCGGAACCAACACGGCCAACGCCGCCATCGTACCGGCGGGACTCAACAACACCACGGCGTTTTATGCACACAACAACAACACCGACCTGCTGCTGGACGTGAACGGCTACTTCGCGGCGCCGGGCTCGGGAGGGCTCTCGCTCTATCCCGTTGTTCCGTGCCGTGCGCTCGACACGCGGCAGAACAATGGCCAGCCGTTTTCAGGAGAGCTGACGATCAACGTTGCCGGCAGCGCGTGCGCTACGCCGCCTGGGGCAGAAGCTTACGTGATGAATGCGACCGTCGTACCCCCGGGACCCATGCCGTATCTGACCCTCTGGCCTGACGGAAGCCCTCAGCCCACCGTGTCGACGCTCAACGCCGGAGACGGATTCATCACTTCCAACATGGCAATCGTGCCCACCGCGAATGGCTCCATCGACGCCTACGCCGCCCGATTGACCCAGCTGCTCATGGACATCTACGGATACTTCGCGCCGTAGGAACAAGCGCTTTCCGGGCCCCATGTCCGGCGGTTTTCGAGACGTGGGGTTTTCCGTCAAAGTCCTAAAATCCGAACGGTTCTAAACGCCATCAGACTTGGTTCGACCGACATAAATCCCAGTCATCTCCCTCGACAGGTTCGGACATCGAAAAACCCCCGGTCTCGAAAGTCGTGAGACCCAGACTTTTCGGTACACAGAACCTCGACCAACCCTCTGTTACTGGTGCTCGGTCTCACCCGCCAGCAGTTCGACGGCGTGCGGCAAGACGCCAATCACGGCTTGCAGCGATTGCGCAGCGCCGCTTGGGCTGCCCGGGAGATTAAGGATCAGCGTGCGCCCGCGTACGCCGCAAACGCCACGGCTGAGAATGGCGAACGCCGTATGCTCCTGGCCCGCCGCGCGCATCTTTTCCGAAATGCCTTCGATGAATCGCGAACACACCGCCCGCGTCGCTTCGGGCGTGACATCGCGCTCGGCGATGCCGGTGCCGCCCGTGGTGACGATCAACTGCACGTGATCGCTGAGATCGATCAGCGCCGATTCAATGGTCGCCTGCTCGTCGGGAACGACCTCCTGCTGCGTGACCTCGAATCCGTTTTGCCGGAGCAACTCCACAGTGGCCGGACCCGAGACGTCGGCACGTTCGCCTCGGGAAGAGGAATCGCTGATGGTAAGAACGGCGGCAGTTTTCATAGGTGATGGCCTATCTTGCTTTGCGTGAAGCACGCCTTCAGGCGTGCCGCTTCATCCGCACTACAGGACACAACAAGAAATTCAAAATGCGGCTTCGCCCAGCATTACACCTGCACAACATGATTCGGCGCACGCATTTAACCTTTGTGCGACTTCCGCGAGTAGTCCCCGCTCTTACCGCCCGACTTGCGCTGGAGCACCACCTCGCGAATCTCGATACCTTTGTCCAGTGCTTTACACATGTCATACACTGTCAGAGCTGCCACCGACGCCGCCACCAGCGCTTCCATTTCCACCCCGGTTTCGGCGGTAGTGCGCACCAGCGTGTGAATCGCGATCCCGTCTTTTCGTATTTGGACGTCGACCTCGACCTTGCTCAAAGGAAGAGGATGGCACATGGGAATCAGCTCAGAGGTCCGCTTCGCCGCCATGATACCCGCGACCCGCGCGACTTCCAGCGGATCGCCCTTCGGATTCTGCGGCAACGCCCGCAGCACCTCGCGACTCATCGAGACAAACGCGGAAGCCTCGGCCTCGCGCACTGTGGGCTTCTTGCCCGACACATCAACCATCGAGGCACGGCCGGTCGCGTCATAGTGAGAGAGCTTCTTCGCCGGTTTCTTCATGCGTACGCAACATCATAGCCCAGCGCAAGAAAGAGAAAGAATTTTGCCCTCGGAAAGATCCGGAGTTCGGGTGGAAGGAAGCTAGCTTTCGCCCTGCGGTCTCTGCTTCGGCATCCGGCGACTCACACCATCAAAACCGTAATGATCTCTCCTGCGCGAAACTCTTGTTTATTCTGAGGTACCACAATGTAGCAGTTGGCGCGCGACGCGGCCATCAGGTCGCCCGAACCCTGCCAGCGAATCAACTCGACCTCCGGCCGCTCGATCGCTCCGGTCAACTTTGCCGGCAGGAATCTGGTCAGCCCGGTCTTGCTGGTGAACTCCTGCTTGAGTGCGGCTTGGGTGAATGGCAACGCTTGTGATGTGGCCCCTGCGAGCGCGTCCAGCACCGGCCGGACGAAGAGCTGAAAGGTCACCATGGTCGACACCGGATTTCCCGGCAAGCCGAAAAACGGCGTAGTGTCTGCGCCATCCCTCATTTCCCCGAACACCACCGGCTTTCCGGGTTGAATCAACGCGCCGGTAAAGAAAAATTTCGTCTCAAACGATGCCAGCACCTGCTCGACCAGATCGTATTTACCCATCGAAACGCCGCCGGTAACGAGCAGCAGATCGGCTTCCATGCCCTTGCGCAGCAGCAGCGCCAGTTCGTCCGCTTCGTCGCGAGCCACCGGAAGAATGAGCGCGTCGCCACCCGCTGCGCGCACCTGCGCCGCCAGCGAGTAGCTATTCGAATTGCGAATCTCGTTCGGCCCCGGCCGTAGATTGATGTCGACCAGTTCGTCGCCCGTAGCCAGAATTGCCACGCGCGGCCGGCGATGGACAGCCACGTCCGCTCGCCCGATCGCCGCAGCCACAGCCACGATCGCGTGATTCACGCGCATACCGCGAGCCACCATGACATCGCCCGCTCGCGCCTCCGATCCCGCGCCGACCACGTTCTCGCCCGGAATCACCGATCGCCGAACCGTTACCGACTCTCCGCTGCGCTCGGTAAACTCCACCATCATCACCGCGTCTGCGCCCGCGGGAACGGGAGCGCCCGTCATGATCTCGACCGCCTCGCCGGCATTCACCTGAACGTCGCTCTCGGCTGGCGTTGCGCCGGCGCGAATTTCTCCCACGACCTTGAAGCGCGCGGGCGAGTTTGTCGTGTCGGCGGCGCGAACCGCAAAGCCGTCCCGGGTCGATCGCGGAAATGGAGGGAAGTCGCGGTCGGCACGCAAGTCTTCCGCGAGCGCCAGTCCCGCCGCATCCAGCAGCGACAGCATCCGCGGGTCTGTCGGACGAATCGCCGCAGCATAATCCTCGACGCGTTGCCGCGCCTCGAGGAACGTCGGGATCTTGGGTTCGTGTTTACTGGTCATGCCAGATACCACAGGAATTTTACTGGAGGATGTACAAGGCGAGTGGCGATACGGTTTGGCTGCCGGTGCCCCAGGTCCGCCCGTTACTCGGGTCGAACCTGGGACATCCGCACATCAAGGTGTAACTACTTTTTCTTTGTCTTGCCGTAGTTGGTCTGGACCGACGCGCCGATGGTGGAGAGCATTTGCTTGGCCGCATCTGCGTACTTGCCGGTCGGCTGCAGCTCCAGATATTTGTTGAAGGCCTCTTCGGTTCCGGCCGGCGCGACCATCTTGCCGCTCTTGTCGGTCGTCGCCTTGCCCATTAGATCAATGCCCTTCCAGTAGTACGCGTCGGCGCGGTTGGGATCGATCTGAATCGCCTTGTCGAAGGCCGCGATGGCATCGTCAACTTTGCCGGTGTTGGTCAGCACGGCGCCTTCGTTGTAGTAATATGCGGCGGCGTTCGGCGGATCGGCTGCAGCCGCAGCCGCATACTCCTGGACAGCTTTATCGGTCTGATTCGACTTGGCATAAGCGTCAGCCAACTGAGCCATGTAGGCGCCGCTGGTGGGCTTGAGCGCCAATGCCTTCTGGTACGACTCGGCCGCGTCGGCATATTTCTTGGCGCCGCGCTGGGCATCGCCCAGGTATGCCCACACCAGATCCTGGTTGGGATCGATCGTGGTCGCCTGCTGCAGGATGGTGATGGCCTGGTCGTAATTGCCCGCGCCCTCAAGCTCCTTGGCCTGCTTCAGGGTGTCGTTCAGCCCTTTGATCTTCTCGTTCTCTTTCTGGGCAGCTTCAATCTTTGCGCGCTGTTCGGGGCTTATCACAGCGGCGTGGCCGGACTCGTCCCAATCGACAACCTGCTCCTGACCGGCGCCCAGTCCAACATTGTTTTTCTCGTCGATGGGACTGCCCTTCACGTTCAACGTCATCTTGTAGGTTCCGGCGTAGACGGCGTTCGTCGAATATTCACCCTTGGCGTTGGTGACCGCCGAGAACTTTCTGCCTGTCTGGGGGTCGTACATCTGAATGGTGGCCCCGGCGAGTGGCTTGCCGTCCGGGCCTTTGACCGTGCCCCGAATGGTTCCTTCCAACTGGGCCCACGATGGGGTGGCGCACATGCCCAGCACAAACAGCATGACAGCGAGATTTATGTATTTCCGCATAGTTTCCTCCAGCGCCACGGAGCCGCGTCTATACCGCTTGTCGCACGATCTCCAGCGTCGATCTTGAAAATCTTTCTCATGAAAAGTCCGGCACCACAGGCTGCGACAGGTAAGAGATAGGATCGACCGCGCCCGCCGCCGCAAATGCTCGCAGCCGCAAAACGCAACTGTCGCAACTGCCACACGCCTGGTCCTCCCGGCTGTAGCATGACCACGTTAAATGGAACGGAGCGCCCAATTCAAGGCCGCGCCTCACAATCTCGTGTTTACGCAGGGCGATCAGCGGCGTCTCAATTTGGATGCGGCCTTCCCTGGTCCCGGCGACGATGGCGCGATTAAACGCCTCATAAAACTCCGGCCGGCAGTCGGGATAGCCCGAACTGTCCTGTTGCACCGCGCCAATATAGATGCGCTCGGCTCCCAGCACCTCGGCCCAACTCACGGCAGCCGACAGAAAATGCGCATTACGAAACGGTACATAGGTGACCGGAATGTCGGCGCCGATATGCTGTGGAGCGTCCGGAACATCGATGCTGGCGTCGGTGAGCGCCGAGCCGCCAATCAGGCGGAAGAACGGCGTCTTCACCATCAGCCGACGGTGAATGCCCAGCGCTTCGCAAATGCCGAGGAAGGAAGTCTGCTCGCGCGCTTCGGTACGCTGCCCGTAGCTGATGTGCAGCGCGGCGACGTTTTCCGCGCCATAGTCGCGGACGGCCAGCGCCGCGCAGGTGGCGGAATCCATGCCACCGCTGAGGGAGACGACAACCTGGGATTTCGAGTTTTCCATGATGTCTGTTCGTCTGGCCGGGTGCCCCGTTCAAGCCGCTTTCGCTTGAGCGGGGATTTTCGTCATAGTAGTAAAGACCCGCCCTAGCCCAAAACCAGGGCCAGAACGGGGCACCCAGATTTCACCCTTTAAACATTTCGACCTCAGACCCCTTTCACCTGCGGTTCCCAAATGAACTTGTGAACCTGTAATCCCAGCCGCGCATTGACGTCATCGGCCAGCATCCACTGCGCCAAGTCCTGCGGATCGACCAGGCAGTTGGCGACATCGCGCGTTCCGGCGGCGTCCTTGCGGAAGGCCGGCGAGAAGATGGCCGAGGCTTTCTGATCGATCGCATGCTCACGAATAAAGTCGCGGGCGAACTCGTAATCGCGGCGGCTGGAGATGACGAACTTCACCTCGTCGCGCGGTGTCAGGTGCTCCAGATTTTCCATGCGAAAGCTGTCGCCTTCGCCGGAGTCCGGACACTTCACGTCGACGATCTTGACCACTTCCTTCGGGACACGATCGAGAGGCCGCTCGCCGCTGGTCTCGAGCAGCAACTTGTAGCCGCCGGCGATGAGACGCTCCATCAGAGGCACAAGTTCGCGCTCCTGCAGCAGAGGTTCGCCGCCGGTGATCTCGACCAGGCCGCCGTTAGGTGAGAGCTTCCGAACTTCCGCTTCGATCTCGTCCAGCGTCATGCGCGAGCCGCCCTTAAAGGTGTACTCACTGTCGCACCACGAGCAGCGCAGGTTGCATCCCGCCAGCCGCACGAAGATACACGGCAGCCCGGCATAGGAGGACTCCCCTTGCAGCGACTTGTAGATTTCGATGATCTGCATCAGGGTTGGTCGTCGGCTCTTGTCTGGTGCCCCGGGTCTCGCGATTTTCGAGACCTGGGGTCTTTGGTCACAGTGCTGAATCCATTTACGGGATCTCGAACATCGACCGTCAAAACCAAGGACCCGCGATCGATTCCGACAGTGGAAACCCCCAGGTCTCGAAAATCGCGAGACCCAGGGCACCCGGTTTACGCAATCCCGGCCTATTCGCTATAGCGCGCGGTGGTCGTATCCGTCTCCCAGATGGTGACGTCCTTCACGCGCACCCGGCCTTTGGTGCTGTCCTTCAGCCGCGCGTTGGTCTCGTCGTAGAAATACTTGGCCAGATTTTCAGCGGACGGATTGACGGTGGTGAACGGCTCCAGCTCGTTGATCATCTCGTGATCGAGATAACTCATCACCGGGCGCAGCACGTCTTTCAGCTCTTTGAAATCGAGCAGCAGGCCGGCCTTGTCCAACTCGGCGCCGCTCAGGGTGACGCGCACACGATAGTTGTGGCCGTGCGGCTTCTCGCACTTGCCGCGATAGTTGCGCAGGAAATGCCCGGCGGAAAATGTGTCTTCAACAGTGACTTCGAACATGAGCTCCAGCCGTAACAGAGCAAATAGGCAGGTTACGGCGAAGTAACTATTTTACAGGGTTTCAACGGCCAGGACCTGCGACTGTTGAAGGGACTCTATCCGGGCCGTGGGTCGGAGTGTTCAGCAGAGAAGCGGCAAAAATGAGAGCCTCGCAGAGGCGAAACTAATTTAGCCCAGCGCGGAAGCGCTGGGAACCCAGCCCCCAAAACGATCCGAGCCCCTTCAGGGCGACAGGGGTGCCGGGCGAAGCCGGCTCTAGACAAATTGGGTAGCCTACTACACCGTGGCATCTCAATCTTCAAGGTGTCATCCTGAGCGCAGGCGCTGTATTTGCGCCGGAGTCGAAGGACCGCTATGGCAGCGACGATCTATAGCGGTCCTTTGGCTGCGCGGCGGCCCGCCACAAAAATTCAACGGAGGCCATCTATCATGAGGTCTACAACTTCTCCAAGGTTCGTCAGACTCTCCGTGTGACGCCCGCTATTGAGGCTGGCCTCACCGATCGCGTTTGGAGTTTGGAAGAATTGGTAGGATGATTGGGCAGAAAAGCATCCTAGGGCCGCGGCATGAGCGAAAAGAAAAACCCAGCTTAGACGATGCCGACGGCAATTGTAGGCAGTGCGGACACCCGTTTAATCCGCACACAGTGGTTGCCTACGATGTGAATGATTTTTCCAAGGGAGGCGAGGTTCGGTGTCCCGTGGCAGGATGCGATTGTTTCCACACCCTAGAGTTTGACCTTAAGGCCACCCAGTAATTGCGAGTTCAAAACAGCCACTACCCAAAATTCAGCGGCCGAAAAACCTAAAGATGCGGACGCTCCGCTCAGGACGACGCGGTTAGGCAGCTTTGGACTTCCAAACTTCTTCAGCCCGGAGCGGAGCTCCGGGTCAAAGGCGGCTATTTTTCGTTGATCCCATCAGGGCGACAGGGCTTGTGCCGCCGGCTGAAGCCGGCTATGGATCAGCCATGGAGGTAGCGCACCCAGGACTCCGCTGCGCTTCGTCCTGGGCTAACAGCATAACCATCCCTACGGGATTCGGCAGTCTACCGCTCAACGCTCTGATGCGCCGAAACCGCCGTTCGTTCTCCAGTCGACTGGTTAAAGAACCCCGCGCTATTCGCCGAAGAACTCTTCCACCTTCTTCACGTCCGTCGTCCGCCCATACTTCGGCAGGCTGTCGAGGAACACTTGCCCATAACGCTTACTGAGAATCCGGTTATCCAGCAGGCACAGCAGCCCGCGATCGTGCAGCGAGCGGATCAAGCGTCCGAAACCCTGCTTCAGCGAGATCACCGCGCTCGGCACCTGATACTCGAAAAACGCATTGCCGCCGTCTTCGTCGATGGCTTTGATTCTCGCCGCGACTACGGGATCGTTCGGCACCGCGAACGGCAGCTTGTCGATGATGACGCAGCTCAACTGCTCGCCCTGTACATCGACGCCCTGCCAGAACGACGACGTGGCAAACAGCACCGCGTTGGGCGTCATGCGAAATTCGTCGAGCAGCGCATTCTTCGGCGCCGAGCCTTGCAGCAGCATGGGAAATTCCAGCTCGCCCAGCAGCCGTTCGTAGAGCTGGTTCATCAGCGCGTAACTGGTGAACAGGCAGAACGCCCGCCCGCGCGTGATCTCCAGCAACTGCCGCACGCGTTGCGACGCCTTCTCCACGAATCGCGGATCGCGGGGATCGGGAAGGTCCGGTGGGATATACAGCAGCGCCTGGCTGGCGTAATCGAAGTGCGACGGCACTACCAACTCGCGGGCATGCTGGATGCCAAGCCGGTTGCGGATGTACTCGAAGCCGCCGGAGACCGCCAGCGTCGCCGAGGTCAGCACCGCCGATTCCAGATGCTCGAACAGCGTGTTGCGCAAAATGTCGGAGACGGCGATCGGCGTCGCCTGCAAAAAGACGTTGTGCTGGCCGCCGCGCCGTTCGCCGCGCCGCTCGATCCAGAAGACAGTGTTCTTCTGCTTCGCTTCCATCACGAAGCCCAGCTGCATCCGCAGCTCTTCCACGCGCCGCGACATAGCGTGCACTTCTTCCGGCTTCTTGGGAATCGCCTGCAGCTCGGTGTAGAGATGGTTCAGCGCATTCTGCAATCCCAGATACTCGTCGCCATTTTCTTCCAGGAACTCTGCGCGGTTCTCGAAGGCGAAGCGGCCCTCGCCCGGCGGCAAAATCGCAAAGAAGAGTTGCGAATGTTCGCGAACGCGCCCGGAGGCCTGGAGCACTTCGGTCACCGGAATGTCGGCGCGGCGCAGCGTCTGCTCCACGTCGCGCAGCAGGTCATCGATTCGCAAGTTCGAAACGGTCACCCCGAAATAATCGGCGGCGACGTCTTCCAGTTCGTGCGCTTCGTCGAAGACGACTACGCCCGCATCGGGCAGAACGCCGGCGTCGGGCGAGCGGTCCATCGACGCCTTGATCGCCAGGTCGGCGCAGAACAGGTGATGGTTGACGATGATGATGTCGCTCTCGAGCGCGCGCCGCCGCATCTCGGTGATGAAGCAGCGGTCGAACTGCTGGCAGTCGGAGCCAATGCAGCGATCGGTGCGCGCATCGAGCTTGGGCCACAGGTGACTGGTCTCGGGCAGCCCGGCCAACTCGGCGCGGTCGCCGGTCTCGGTCGTCTTCTCCCAATCGCTGATGATGCGGAACTGGTTGATCTCTTCCAGGCCGTTCAAAATTGGCTGCGACGTCAGGTCGTAAAGCTTTTTACGGCAAAGATAATTGCTGCGCCCCTTCATGTAGCAGACGCGCAACTCGCCCAGGTGCTCCTTCAGAAATGGCACGTCTTTGTAGAAGAGCTGCTCCTGCAGCGTCTTGGTTCCAGTCGAGATGATGACGCGCTTGCCGGAACGAATGACCGGTAGCAGGTAGGCCAGCGTTTTGCCGGTGCCGGTGCCCGCCTCAACGATCAGGTGACGCTTTTCCTGCAGCGCGAGCTCGACGGCTTCGGCCATCTGCAACTGCCCGCGGCGAAATTCGTACGCCGGATGCGTCTTCGCCAGCAATCCTCCGGGGCCGAAGAACTGATAGAGCGACGGCAGCCGCGCGGCCAGGGTTGCGGGTTGTGAGGTGGAGGACACGATGCGAGGAGTCTTGTCCCTATAATAGCTGCAAGGGTCGAATCAGTGTGGCGCGTGGGATGACCGCATCCGCGCGAAATTCAGTCAGCCCGCAGACCCGTCCCGAGCCGAGTTCTCACAACTCCGAAAGAGCCTACTTGAGCCGTCGCATTCAATACGAAGACAAAGACAAATCGCGTCCCGGCGAGCTGCCGACCCTGGGCACGCTGGCCATCGTTGGCCGCCCGAACGTCGGCAAGTCCACGCTGTTCAACCGGCTGGTCGGCTCCCGCCGCGCCATCGTCGGCGACGAGCCCGGCATCACCCGCGACCGTCTCTACGGCGACATCGAGTGGGCCGGACGCCGGCTGCGCGTGGTCGACACCGGCGGCATCGTTCCCGACGACAAGGCGCTGATCCCGTCCGAGATTTTTCGCCAGGCGCGCGTGGCGCTGGAAGAGGCCGACGCGATCGTGATGGTGGTGGATGGTCGCACCGAGCTTGCGTCTCCGGACCTGGAACTGGCGCGACAACTGCTGCGCACCGGTAAGCCCCTGCTGCTGGCGGTGAACAAGATGGACACGCCGAAGCTGGAGCCCTACGCCGAAGAATTCCGGCGGCTGGGGATCAAGGAGCTGTTCCCAATTTCTGCTGAGAACGGCAACGGTATTGCGGAGCTGCTGGAGCATGTGATCTCGCTGATGCCTGAGCGCTCGGCGAATCCTGACCCAGGTTTCGAAAGTCGCGAGACCCGGGGCACGCGTGATTCGGCTACGGACGAACGGCAGGTCCCTCGGCTCCCTTCGGTCGCTCGGGATGACAACCATTTATCTGGACAGAAGTCTTCGGTCGGGATGACAACCGAGGAGGGAGATGCGATTTCTGTCGTCCGCAACTGAAGAAGCTGGCGAGGACAGCGAAGAGTCCCCGGAGGCCGACGAGCCCGAGCAGAAGGAAGTCAAGGTCGCCATCATCGGGCGTCCTAACGTCGGCAAATCGACTTTGCTGAACGCGTTGACCGGTACGGGACGCGCGATCGTGTCGCCGGTGGCGGGCACCACGCGCGACGCCATCGACGAAGTGTTGGAGCGCGATGGGCTGAGTTATCGCTTCATCGATACGGCCGGTATTCGCCGCAAGGGCAAGACCGAGCTGATGGCCGAGAAACTTTCCGTGGTCATGGCGCGCAAACATCTGGAAGCCGCCGACGTCGCCCTCATCGTGATCGATGCGGTTGAGGGCGTGACCGGCGGGCGACGCGACTATTGCCGGCTACGCGCATGAGAGCGGACGCTCGGTGATCATCGTCATCAACAAGTGGGACCTGGTGACCACGGCGCGCACCGACGGCAAGCCTCCTGCCGACATGAAGCTGTACGAGGAGCAGGTGCGGCGGCACATGAAGTTTCTGTCGTATGCGCCCGCGGTGTTTATCTCGGCGGCGAAGGGCAAGAACATCGACAAACTTTTCTCTACGCTGGAGCTGGTGGCCCGCGAGCGTCGCAAACGCGTCGGCACCGGCGAGATGAATCGCTTCCTCAGCCACGTCGATTTCGAACGGGCCTCGGTGCCCATGTCGAAGCGGGTGAAGATTCTCTACATGACGCAGGCAGCGGTGTCGCCACCGACATTCATCCTGTTCACCGATCGCGCGGTGAAGCTCCACTTTTCGTATCAGCGATTCCTGGAGAACCAGATTCGCGCGGCGTTCGGATTTGTCGGCACGCCGATCTGGATCAAGAACCGGGCGCGAGGGGAAGGGAAGAAGTAAGCAGTGATTCTCGGCGCCGCACAGCATCGATACGCAGGGGGCGTCGGAATGCCAATGCCCGTGTTTTTGTAGCCCCGAGCGGGAGCTCGGGGTGTCGGGACGTTGAGATCGGATAAGCCCCTTCAGGGGCGGCAGGCCGTGCCGCCGGCTGAAGCCGGCTCTTCCTCAATTTGGCTGCGAGCACCCAGCGCTTCCGCGCTGGGCTATAAACCCTTTTGTGCGTAGCCTTCCGCGTCGGCCTATAAATCCCGATGTGCGTAGCCTTCCGGGCTGGGCTCTAATCCCGTCGTGCGTACTTGAACCGTGCGGCACTGGGTTGGATACTCCTGAATGCTGGTGCGGGTATTGAAAGGCGATCTGCATGTTTTGGTAGCCCCGGGCGGGAGCTCTGGGTGTGGGACGTTGAGATCGGATAGGCCCCTTCAGGGGCGACAGGCCTCCACGGAACTCAGCCACCCATCCAACTCCGCCAGCGCCCGTTCGCACACCATCGCATGTCTTCGCTTCTTGTCACGTACGCGGCGCTTGGTTTCTTCGTCGAGATGCAGCAGCAGATCGAAGGTGATGTTGGCTGGCTGGAAGTGTTTTGCCTCGGCGTGACAGATGTAATTGACCAGCGCCCCGAACGCGGTTGCTCGCGGAGGCGGAACCGGATCTGCAGCCGAACGCACCAGCGCTGCGGCATGCATTCCCGCCAGCAGTCCCGTGGCAATCGATTCGACATAGCCTTCCACGCCGGAAATCTGTCCCGCAAAAATCACGTTGGGATGCTGCTTCATTTGTAGCGATTCATTCAGCAGTGTCGGGCCATTGATGTAGGTGTTGCGGTGAATCTGGCCAAAGCGCAGGAACTTCGCATTCTCCAGCCCAGGAATCAGTCGCAGCACGCGCGCCTGCTCGCCATACTTGAGGTGGTTCTGAAAGCCTACCACATTGTAGGAGTCGGCGCGCAGGTTTTCCTGGCGCAGCTGTACCACAGCGTAGGGCATCTGTCCGGTGTGCGGATTGCGCAGGCCGACGGGCTTCATCGGGCCGAAGCGCAGGGTGTCGCGGCCGCGCCGGGCGATCTCCTCGATCGGCAGGCAGCTCTCGAAGTAGTTCAGGTTCTCCCAGTCCTTCGCGTCGACCGCGTGCGCCTCCAGCAGCGCATCGAGGAAGCGGTCGTACTCTTCCTTCGTCATCGGGCAATTGATGTAGTCGGCGGTGCCCTTGTCGTAGCGAGCCGCCATGTAGCAGCGCGTCATGTCGATGGAGTCGGCTTCGACGATGGGGCTGATGGAATCGTAAAAGTAGAGCTGGTCGTTGCCGCTCAGCCGCATGATCTCGCGCGTGAGCGCGTCGGAGGTCAGCGGGCCGGTAGCAATCACCGTGATCCCGCCGGCTTCGTCGATCGCCGTAACTTCTTCGCGCACGACTTCGATCAGCGGTTCACGCTCGATCGCCTGCGTCACCGCTTCGGCAAACTTTTCGCGATCGACGGCCAGGGCATGTCCGGCCGGAACCGCAGTCTTGCGGCCAATTTCCAGCAGGAGCGATCCGGCGCGCCGCATTTCTTCTTTTAGCAGCCAGGGCGCGGTGTTCTCGCTATCGGACTTCAGCGAGTTCGAGCAGACCAGCTCGGCGAAGTTCGCCGTCTGATGCGCGGGTGTCGTGCGCACCGGCCGCATTTCGTAAAGACGAACGGGAACGCCGCGGCGCGCGCATTGCCAAGCGGCCTCCGAGCCGGCAAGTCCGGCGCCAATAATGCGAATTGGTTTGTGCATGAAAAAAAGATGAAGGTCTTGAGTTATTATACGGGCCTGCCGCACGAGGAGATTGCATGGCCCGACTGCCCTACATCGAGATGAATGACGCTCCACCCGAGGTGCGCGAGATTTACGAAACCGCTCTGCGCGGCAAGCCCGGCAGCGTGCAGAAGCTGCTGGCGCATCGGCCCGAAGTCTTGCGGACCTTTCTCGCTTTCTATGGAACCGTGGGCCGCACGCTCGATCGCCGCATCTACGAGATGGTTTACATCCGCGTCTCGTCCATCAACCAGTGTCACTATTGCCTGCAGCATCATCTGGCCTCGTCGAAGCGAGTGGGGTTGACCCAAACTGATTGGCAGGCGTTGAAGAACGGCGATAGCAAGAGCTTCACGCCTAAGGAACAAGCGGCGCTGAAGTTTGCCGAGAAGCTAACCCGCGAGTCGTACAACATCAATGACGCCGACGTCGATGCGCTGAAGCCGCATTTTCCAGCCGAGCAGATTGTCGATCTCGACATGCTGGTGGGCTTGGCGAACCTCACCAACCGGCTGACCGATCCGCTGGGCGCCGATTTGGAAACGCCCGAGGAGAAGATCTAGGGTCAGGCTCGTTTCCTCTCCCGCTCCTGCGAAACCCGCGAATGAGTAGGGCATCCGGCATGTTCCTCGACGAGGACGCCACCAGAGTGAATCGGCGCTAGCGGGCGTTAGGCAGGTCACCGGAGCGAACCGAAGCCTGAAGGGCGAAACAGGATTAGCCCAGCGCGGAAGCGCTGGGTTGGCGTGCCGATATGAATCCCCAGCCCCTTCAGGGGCGGCAGGGTTTGTGCCGCCGGCTAAAGCCGGCTCGTTTTCGATTTTTGAGGCACACACCCAGCGCTTCCGCGCTGGGCTACAAAATCCACTGCGTTCTCTTCCGCGCTGACTATAGGCTCCAATGCGTGCTTTTGTATCCCAGAGCGGGAGCTCGCAGTCGCCGGATTTCGGAAGACACGAGCCCCTTTAGGGGCGGCAGAATTCCGAATCAACAAGTTGCGGCGATTTCCCGAATCGGCACTTTGATGATAGTTGTGCAGCCACATTTGGGCTATCGTAACGGCATCTGAGATGGCGTTTCCGGCGCTCTGCAGCCCCGCTGGAAGGCGATCGGAGGAATGGAGACACTCGGGTACGCTCGGCACCTTGTGTGCCCCCCAAAACGGGTTTAAACGCGATTTCCCGTTTCGGAACAATAACTTACGGCGAATTACAGAATCACCCGGTCGTCGCCGACGCGCCGCGTGACCCGCTCCCGGTCCAGATACTCCAGCAGCGGGATGGCGTGCTTTCGGGTTATCCCGAACAGGTCTTTGAAGCTGCCGACGTTCAGCTTCGGCGTCTTCAACTTTTGCGCCGCGATCTGCCGCTTTAGGCCGGCCAGGGCGTCGCGGTGGAAGACCAGCTCGTCGCCCAGCTTTATCAGCACGCGATCGCGCAATAGCAGCGTGACAATTTTCTGCGCGCGCACTTTGTCGACCGGCAACGAGGCGAGCACGTCTTTCAACAGCGGCACCTTGAGCCCGGCCTTGGAGAAGACCTGCTCGATCTGCGCCTTCGAATCGGCTTCTTCGTCGCGCAGCACGACGCCCTTGCCGAAGGCCTGCACGATTTCGCCGCTGACTTGAAGCTTTTTGTCGCGCACCAGCGAATCGAGCACGCCGCGAAAGACTTCTTCGCTGAGGCTCCCGCGCAACTCTTCGCGGCCGATGCCGGCTACCAGCGGATTGTTTCTGTGGAAGTCGTCGACCGCGGCAGACACGAACTGGCGCAGTCCGAAGACAGTTGCCGGATTCAGCAGAAAATTTTCGTAGCGAATTAGCTTGCCGCTTTTCACCAGCTCGGACGCAAGTTGCTTCGGCCTTGGCCTGCGGCAATCCCATTTCTCCCACAACGTGGGATATCGACAATCCCACCTCAGCGCGCCGGGCCACGCGCAGCAGCAGCGACTCGCCGGCACTCGCGCTGGCGACAGCCTGAAGGAATGCCAGGCGTTCCGCGGCTTTTGTTCTTCGAGGCTCCTCCGCGGCATCCAGCACGCGTCCGCCGCCGATGGTGATCACCGGCGAGAACTGCCGGATGATGAAGCGATCGCCGGGCAACAACAGCAGTGGATTGTCGAGCTTCAGTCGCGCCAGTCCCGACTGGCCCGGCTGCAACTGTTTCGCGCCGAGCAGGCTCACCTCCGCCACCGTTTCCGCCGTGAACGAATGAAAGTGGACGCGTGCGCGATCGCGCAAAGGTTTCGCCGAGCGCAGCAGATCAAGCCTCACGCTTACACGGCGAGTCGGGCGAAACATCCCCGGCGGCGTCAGCACCATGCCGCGCTCGAGTTCCGCGGTTTCAACGCCTGCCAAATTCAGTGCCGTGCGCTGTCCGGCGATGGCCTGCTCGGCCGCCTCGCCATGCACCTGCACGCCGCGAACCCGCAGCCGTTTGCCCGTGGGATGGACTTCCAGTTCCTGCTCTTTGTGAACCGTCCCGGAAATCAGCGTTCCGGTCACAACCGTGCCAAAGCCTTTCATGCTGAAAACGCGATCGATGGGCAGGCGAAAAACAGCCGTCGAGTCCTTGGCCGGAATCTCGGCCGCCGCGCGCGCCAGCTCGCTGCGGAGTTGGTCCAGTCCCGCACCGGTCTTCGAGCTGACGGCGACGATGGGTGACTTCGCTGGATCGAGGAACGATCCGCGGACGAACTCTGCTGCTTCCATCTTCACAACGTCCAGCGTCTCGGGATCGACCAGGTCCGACTTGGTCAGAACCGTGATTCCACGCGGCAGGGCCAGCATGCGGCAGATGTCGAAGTGTTCGCGAGTCTGCGGCTTGATGCCCTCGTCGGCGGCAATAATCAGGAGCACCAGGTCGATGCCGCCGACCCCCGCCAGCATGTTGCGGACGAAGCGCTCGTGGCCAGGCACATCGACAAATCCTATGCGGATTTGCTCACCAGAAGGACTAGTCAAATCGAGGTTCGCAAAACCGATATCGATGGTAATGCCGCGCCTTTTTTCTTCTTCCAGGCGGTCGGGATCGGTGCCGGTCAAGGCGCGAACCAGCGCGCTTTTGCCGTGGTCGATGTGGCCGGCGGTGCCGACGATAACGGCCTTCATGCGATCAGTGTACCCAGATTCGTGGAACTCTCGAAACCCAGATACGGAATGCTTTCTAGGGGAAGCTATGCGAAAATAGTAGTCAGAAACTAGCAGCAGCCTTTCGGGTTTACTACGGTTGCGCCATCCCCAAGGAAGTTTTTGCTTTCAAAGGGTCACGGGCGTCTAATGTATTTGAACTCCAGGCGTACTTGATCCAGACGGATGGCTTCAATTCTCACACCGCCAGAACCACTTCCTTCTCCTCCCAGTGAAGACAGCCAACTTGCGTTTTGGGAAGCCGCGCAGGGCGGCGATCTCGATTTCACGCCGCACCAGTTGCTGCAGTTGGAGGATGATCTTGAGCGCTCGCGTATGCGCGAGGCGTTCTGGATTTCGGTGGTCGTTCACCTGATGGTGGTGATCATTTTGGCGATGTCGCCCAAGATTTTCCCCATGATGCGTGGCGGGCAGGTCGTCACTCCGGCGGACATGATGCGCAATCAGCAGACGACGTTCCTCGATCTGCCGCCCGATTTGCAGAAAGCTCCGAAGGTTGCGCCCAAGACCGATGTTCTGTCGGACAAGAACCGCATTGCCGAGAGCCGCCATCCCTCGATCGACAAGAAGACGCTGGAAGAGTTGAAGCGCGCCGGTCCGCCGAAGATGCAGGCTCCTCCGGCGCAGCAGGCGCGCAACACGCCGCCACAACAGCAGATGCGGCAGGCCGCTCCGCAACAGGCGCCACCGCAGCAACAACAGCAGCAGCCTCCGCAGGGCCAGCAGATGGCGCAGGCGCAGCCCGCGAATCCGTTTGAAAATCCCAAGCTGGCGGCGCCGACGGAAGGCAGCACGCCGAAGTTTCCCAGCACCTTTGGCGGCTCGATGTCAGCAGGCTCATCGATTGAGCAGGCAGCGCGTGCCGTCGCATCGCGTCGAGGCGCCGGGAGCTATGGCGGTGGCGGCAGTTATGGCATGGGTCCAGGTGGATCGGCACTGAAGATGGGTCCGCTCGAAGTGCTAAGCGACACCCAGGGTGTCGACTTCGGTCCGTATCTCGAGCGCGTGATTCAAGCCGTGCGCATGAACTGGTACGCCATCATCCCCGAAGAGGCGCGGCCTCCACTGCTGAAGAAGGGCAAGGTCGCCATTCAATTCGCCATTAGGCCGGACGGCACAGTGGCCGGCATGCAGATCTATTCACCGTCGGGCGACACGCCGCTGGACCGCGCGGCCTGGGGCGGCATCACCGCATCAGCGCCTTTCGCGCCGCTACCCAGCCAGTTCAAGGGCCCCTACCTGGCGCTGCGCTTCCGCTTCTACTACAACCCCGGCAAGGGCGATCTGGAATAACAAGCAGTCAGCATTCAGGAATAAATCGGGGTGCCCCGTTCTACGCCATCTTTTGGCGTAGAGCGGGTCTTTCGATCTCCCGCTCTAGCCCAAAATCGGGGCTAGAACGGGGCACCCGCAGGCATCTTCCGGGGCGAGCAATCTCCTCGGCGTAAAATTATGTTGTGGCCACCGATCCGCCCCCCGATGATCGTAAACTTGAACTCCAGAAACGCCGGATGGCGCACGACCGCATTCGTGTGATCGGAATGCTGATCATCGTGGTGTTCATTTTGCTGCTCACGTTCCTTCGCTTCGGCAAGAGCATTCCCTGGGGCGCGCGATGAGCGTCTCCCGCGATCGATGACCCTCTCCACAAAAGCTGAACCGCTGCTGGTCGTCATTCTCGGGCCGACCGCGTCGGGCAAATCTGCGCTTGCAGTAGCATTGGCGCAACGCTTCGGCGGCGAGATCGTCAGCTGCGATTCGGTCGCAGTCTACCGCCATTTCGAGATCGGCACGGCGAAGCCGTCGCCACAGCAGCGCGCTCTGGTTCCCCATCATCTGCTCGACGTCGCTGAACCGGGCCAGCCCTTTACCGCGGGCGAATATTCGCGGCAGGCCCGAGCGGCGATCCGGGAGATCGCGCAACGCGACAAGGTGCCGATCGTGGTCGGCGGCACGGGGCTGTATCTGCGAGCGCTGCTCGAAGGCTTGTTCCCCGGCCCGGGGCGGTCGGAGCCGTTGCGCGAACGGCTGCGCGCCCGTGCCGAGCAGCGCGGCTCGGCGCATCTCCATCGCGTGCTGCGACGGCTTGATCCTATTGCTGCCGAGAAGATTCACGCGAACGACACCGCCAAGCTCATTCGCGCGGTCGAGGTTTGCCTCGCGTCGCGCTCGCGCATGTCGGAGCTGTGGCAGCAGCGCGATCCCTTGCGCGGCTATCGCATTCTGCGGATCGGTCTGGCCCCGGCGCGTCAGGAACTTTACGCGCGCATCAATGCGCGGGCGCAACAGATGTTTGATGACGGCCTGGTCGAAGAGACAAAGGCGCTCGTCGATTTTTATGGCGGGCGGAAGAACGCAGCGGCGCTGGATTCCCTGGGGTATCGGCAGGCCGGACAGTTTCTCCGCGGCGAATTGTTGCGCGAGGAAGCGATTGCGGCGGCGCAACAAGGACATCGTAATTACGCCAAGCGGCAGATGACCTGGTTTCGCCGCGAGCCCGAGGTACGTTGGCTGGACGGGTTTGGCGATGATCCCGAGATGGAGGCGGAAGCCGCAGAGATTGATTTGCAGATTTTGAGCAGCGGCGGCTGGGATGATTTCGCGGATAGTTTACGCACCGGATCCGACGGCGCGAATCCGGTGGCGACGCTGACCCTTGACGCGGGCGGTAACTTCTACGGCACAACCGAGTACGGCGGAAGTACCACTGGCACCTCAACGATCTGTATCGGGGCTGGCTCAGGATGTGAGTGATCACGCCTGATAACGCCAACCATCTCTTAAAGAGAGAATTAAATCCCTCCTCGTCAATTTCTTACACCGTAATTCAAAATTAAGTTGCGCAATTGAGGCTGAGTGCTACTGTTTGCGCCGAGCAAAAGTCGAGGAGACCACGTGAGATTGCCCGCAACGAATTTTAAGTTTCGATTTTCGATATCGTAGACCCACGATTTGCGGTGACGGCAATTAACCTGGCCACAAGCTGGTTTGTGCCATCGCCTTCCATGAGAAGGCGAGTGATAGTCAAGCAGGATCGGCACAGCAGTTCCTCACGGTTTAAGACATTGTTGAAAGCGTGTCACACCATTCGAAGGAGACAGCTCATGAAGAGCGCAACACAACAGCGAATCTTTCCTGCGAAATTCTGCTTTATCGCGACAGTAACGCTCCTCCTGTTGATGTTCAACGGCGGCTTTGCCTCAGCGCAGAACTTCACCGTGTTGCATGAGTTCACGGGCGGCGTCGACGGATCCAATCCTTATTCAAGCCTGACGATAGATCGCGTCGGGAATCTCTACGGTGTCGCGCCATTTGGTGGCCACCAGGCGTGCGAAAGCGAGAGCGGGGTCGGCTGTGGTACTGCTTTCAAGCTGGCGCACCGCGGTGACGGATGGATCTTGTCGACACTGTACCAATTCTCCGGGGGCTCGGACGGCTCCAACCCCGTCGGAACTCCCGCTATCGCTTCTGACGGGACGATTTACGGGACGACAGATGGCGGTGGAAATTCAAATTGTCGCGACAGTTTCGGCGCCGGCTGCGGCACGGTCTTTCATCTCAGACCAAAGCCTACGGTTTGCAGCCTGTCATCTTGTCCGTGGACCAACACCGTGCTGTATACGTTTACGGGAACTCCCGATGGCAACGATCCGTACTTCGGGGTTGTGCTCGACGGAGCCGGGAATATCTATGGGACAACCTATGCCGGCGGAGCGTCGCGGTTAGGCGTAGCCTATGAGCTCACGCACTCCGGTTCCGGCTGGAGCGAGTCGACGATTCACACCTTTGCCGGGGGTAACGACGGCGCCAATCCCACTGGCACGCCCGTCTTCGACGATAGCGGAAACCTGTATGGAGCCACCGCGAGTGGCGGCGGCTGTGGTGGAACGGGGTGCGGCAGCATATTCCAACTCGTGCCCACGGGAGCGGGGTGGACCGAGAACATTCTGTACAACTTTTCCGGTTCGTTCGGCGCTCCCCTGGCCGGGCTGATCTTCGACGGCCATGGCAATTTCTACGGATCGGCCAGCATCCCAAATAGCGTCTTCGAACTAAGTCTGTCGAATGGCCAGTGGACGGCAACCCAGCTTTTTTCAGACGAGTCTGTGGGACTGCAGTCCTTCCGCAGTACATTGGCGCGCGATGCGGCCGGCAATCTTTACGGAACCTCGGCCTTCGGGGGACTGTCAGAATGCTCCGGCTACGGTTGCGGTTTTGTCTATGAACTCACACCAACCGCCGGTGGCTGGGTATTTACCCAGTTGTATTCATTTACTGGCGGCAACGATGGGGCAATGCCGATTGGCGGAGTGACGGTGGACAGCAACGGTAACATCTACGGCACAACCTATTCCGGTGGAACGAACGTTTGCGGTTCACAGGGCTGCGGCGTCGTGTGGGAAATCACACCGTAACTTTAAACCTCTCGGCAAAGACCTTGTTGTAGCTGGCGTTAAATCGCCATAGCACAAGTTACGCCGACGGTAGCAAAAGAGCGGTACACTATGGGGCGACTCGGGCCGCTGAAGGAGATCTGCTATGGGACGCAAGGCATTTTCGCTCAGCTTGAGGGTTGCCGTACCGATCCTCTCCTTATTCGCGGCAAGTACCCTGGCGGCTGGTCAGGAGAGGTGCTGTACAACTTCAGCCACTACCACAGCTCTGACGGCGCCTATCCTAGCTACGGCGTGATCTTCGATGGCACCGGCAATCTCTATGGCACGACCGGCGACGGCGGCGTTGCCAACCAAGCTCTTCGCCAGTACGGCACGATATTCAAGTTGTCGCCCATCAGGGGCGGGGGGTGGACTGAGACCTTGCTCCACACGTTCGGGCAGGGTGACGACGGCCGTTTTCCAGATTGTCCGCTGGTCTTCGATGCTGCTGGCAATCTCTACGGCACGACCGTCGATAGCGGGCCTACCTACTCCGGGACGGTATTCGAGTTGTCGCCCGGCGCCGACGGGCAATGGACAGAGACGGTGCTGTACCGGTTCGCCGGCGGTACGGACGGTACGGCCCCCTTCGGTGGTCTGATTTTCGATACTGCCGGCAATCTCTATGGCACGACATATCAAGGTGGCATGTATGCGCTCGGTACGGTGTTTGAATTGTCGCCTCAGCCGGGCGGGGGGTGGACCGAGAAGGTACTGTACAGCTTCGGCAACGGGACGGATGGTTACGACCCGGTGGCCGGCCTGACTATGGATCGCCTTGGTAACTTGTACGGCACGACCCTCTATGGCGGGGTTTACGACAACTGCTTCGAGTTCAGCTCTTGTGGCACCGTGTTCGAGTTGTCACCTCGGGCAGGCGGGGGCTGGACGGAGTCGGTGCTGCACAGTTTCGGTAATGGCAACGACGGCCAAAACCCATACGCTGGAGTGATCCTGGATGGCGCTGGAAATCTTTACGGTACGACCCTGACTGGTGGCCTCTACAACAATTGTGTTACCACGCTTAGCACGGGTTGCGGAACTCTGTTCGAACTATCCCCCAACCAGGGCGGAGGCTGGACGGAGTCGGTGCTGCACAACTTCGGCAATGGCAGCGATGGCCAATACCCAAAGGCCAGCTTAATCTTCGATGCAACCGGCCACCTCTTTGGAACAACTGCATCTGGCGGCGCTTACGATGTCGGTACGGTTTTCGAGTTGTCGCCCTTGGTCGGCGGCGGCTGGACCGAGACGGTGCTGCACACCTTCGGCAATGGCGCGGACGGAGGCCTTCCTAATTACGCCGGCGTGGTCCTCGATGCGGCGGGAAATCTCTTCGGCACGACCTCCAGTGGTGGTGCTTACTCCACCGGCACGGTTTACGAGATTACTCGCTAGCTTCAGCCGCAGGTTGCAGTCTTTGCAGGTAAACGCCAGTCGAGGCGTTTAGCGCATAGATGCTGTTGTCGTCGGGCAGTCAGGCGGCAGCCACCATACGGCGCACAAGTCACGGTGGATCGGCTCTCCTGCTCTTCGTTAGCTTGCGAAATCTGCCGTTTGACACCGCCACCAGCGAGTCGTCATAAGCCTTTTCCCATCTATCGGCTGGACCGTAATCTCAAATTAAGTTGACCGTCCTCTGCGTTGACATCATAGTTGCCGTCGGAAGCCTGCCTCGACCAGGCAATGGAGACCGACTATGAGACATAAGCAGCAACTTGCGACCCAGCATTTCGATCTCAGCCTGCGAGCCATCCTTACGCTGCTCTGCGTGGCGATCTTCGCTTCCGGAATCTGCACACAGGCGCAGACCTTCACCGTGCTGCACAGTTTCAGCAACAGCGACGGCGCCCATCCGTATGCGGGACTGACTCTCGATAGCGCCGGGAACCTTTACGGTACGACGCAGTATGGAGGAGTCCTTTCCGGCAACTGCCCGGGAGGGTGCGGCACGGTCTTCAAGTTGAGCCGGCACGGCGCAGTCTGGGCGTTCTCCGATCTGTACAAGTTTTCCGATGCCGCGAACAGCTATCCACAAGGCCGCGTCGCCTTCGGATCCGACGGTCTGCTTTATGGTACCGCTAGCGGCTACGGCGGCTTAGGACACAACGGCTACGGCGCGGTTTTCACCTTGCGGCCTCCGGCGACAATTTGCAAAGCCGTACCATGCTATTGGAGGGAAAGCCTGATCTTCCAATTTGACGGAGTGAACGGCCAATTTCCGCTCGGCGACCTCACCTTTGACGGCGACGGCAATCTCTATGGCGCCACCCAGTATGGCGGCACGTATGGATTCGGTACGGTGTACCAACTCGTACGATCGACAGGCTGGAGCGAAAATCTGCTGCATGATTTCACCAATGGTCCTGATGGTGGTTATCCCAAGAGCGGCGTCGCCGGGGACCATGCCGGCAATCTCTACGGCACAGCTTCACAGGACAGCGAACCCAGCACTTATGGATTGGTTTATGAATTGAGTCCCAGCGGCTCGGCCTGGACAAACAACATTCTTCACTACTTTCAAGGCGGCAACGACGGAGGGCAGCCATATGCCGGCTTGACCTTCGACCCGGCCGGCAATCTATACGGAGCCACGCTAGGTATCGGCTCGGGCGTGGTATTTCAGTTAACACCGACGGGAGGCAATTGGAATTTCAATCCGCTGCTCACCCTTCCCGGCAGAGGCTCAGGGCCATACGGCACGCTGGTGATGGATGCCGCCGGCAACTTGTATGGCGCAACTGAGAGCGGCGGCGTCAACGGCCAAGGCTCGGTATTCAAACTCACTCCCTCCGCCGGAGGCTGGACCTACACCGACCTGCACGACTTTAACGGGAGCGACGGCTCAAGCCCAATAGGCAGCCTGGTCGTCGGCGCTGACGGCAACATCTACGGCACCACCTACGGCGGGGCGAACTCCGGCTGCGAGGGTGACTCGGGCTGTGGCGAGGTGTTCGAGGTCGCACCTTGAGATACTGAGGTTTAAGTTCAGTGGTCGTTATATCGCCATAGCACAAGCAATCGTTCCTGCGACGCCGCATCCCGACCTTCGGGCTGACGGATGACCGCATCGCTGCGGCTCTGACGCGGCTCCGCCATTTGACCGCTTTGCGGCTGCGCGTCTTCTGCTATCGTCATTCGGAATGATTCGCCAGCTAGCCTGCGCCCTCTGTCTTCTGCTCGCCATGCCCAGCTATGCCAAGGACCGTTTTCAGCAGCCTGCGCCCATCCATCTCGACAGGCAGGGCGACAAATGGGCGCACGCGTCGCTCAAGAAGATGTCGCTCGAGCAGAAGATCGGGCAGATGTTCATGATCTGGGCCTTCGCCCGCTTCACCAACTTCGACGGCCCCGACTACCTCGGGTTGCGCGACACCATGCGCAAGTACCACATTGGGGGATTCGCACTTACCGTCTCGTTCGACGACGGCCTGCTCGACAAAACACCTCCACTCGAAGCAGCGGCTCTGACCAACCAGTTGCAGCGCGACTCGGAATTCCCGCTGCTCTTCGCCGCCGACTTCGAGCGCGCTCTCGCCTATCGCCTGACCGGCGTCACTAGCTTTCCGCACGCCATGGCCTTTGGCGCTACTCGCGATCCGAATTACGCCCGCGAATACGGACGCATCACCGCGCAGGAGGCACGTGCCATCGGCGTGCAGTGGAACTGGTTTCCTGACGCCGACGTGAACTCCGATCCCAATAATCCGATCATCAACACCCGCTCCTTCGGGGAAGACCCGGCGGCGGTGAGCGCGATGGTCGCGGCGAATATCGAAGGTGCGCGGGCCGGTGGACTGCTCACGACGGCCAAACATTTTCCCGGACACGGAGACACTGACGTCGACTCGCATCACGGTGTGCCGCTGATCAACGCCGATCGCGCTCATCTGGACAACATTGAGCTGCCGCCGTTTCGCGCGGCCATCAAGGCAGGAGTCGATGCGGTGATGGTCGGGCACATCGAGGTTCCTGCGCTCGATCCCGATCCCAATCACGTAGCCACCATCTCCCCCGCGATCGTGACCGGTCTGCTCAAGCAGCAGATGGGTTTTCACGGACTGGTCGTAACTGATGCGCTGCTGATGCAAGGCCTGATGAAGCTGTTTCCCGAGGGCGGCGCAGCGGCGGCCGGACGCGCCGCGGTTGAAGCCGTGAAGGCGGGAGACGATGTGCTGATCATTCCGTCCGACCTGGCCGGCTCCTACAACGGACTGCTGCAAGCGGTGCGCAGTGGTGAGATTCCGGAGTCGCGCATCGATGAGTCGGTGCTGAAGATCCTTCAGGCTAAAGCGGAAGTTGGACTGAGCAAGGCGACGACTAGGTGGACATCGATCAGGGTCAGCCGGTTGGTGGCCACGCCGAAGAGTCTGGAGATTGCGCAGGAGATTGCCGACCAGGCCGTGACGCTGGTTCGCGACAACCACGCCGTACTGCCATTAAAGGCGATACCGGGCGGAACCAATTCACCACAGATTCCGTATCATCCAGCAGCGGAAAATCGCGGCCGAACCCTGCTGCTGATTTTTACGCCGGATGTTCGCACCGATGCCGGATGGGTGCTCGAGCGGCAGGTGCGTGCCCGAGTTCCGGACGTCCGGACGATTTACATTGAGCCGCGTAACGCCGAAGTTTGGTCGCAGCCGGTGATGGATGCAGTGTCGCAGGCGCGGACCGTGATTGCCGCGGTGTACTTGAGTCCGCAGGGCGGCGCGGCGGCGAATATGGCGGCGCTCTCGAGCGGGCCGGAGGGGCTGCTGCATCAGGTCGTCGAGAGCGCAGCCGCGAAAACCGTAGTCGTGGCGATGGGCAATCCGTATATCGCCGGCCAGGTACCGGAAGTGCAGAACTATCTCTGCACATTTTCGGATGCCGAGGTTTCGGAGTTGAGTGCGGCGAAAGCGCTGTTCGGCGAGATACCGACGCCCGGCCGGTTGCCGGTGACGATTCCCGGGGTCGCCGCGCGCGGCGCAGGCTTGAGCATGTCCGACGGAGGAGCGAAATGAAGATGACAAAAGTGTCGATCGCGGTGGTGATCGCGGCGTCGGCACTGCTACTGCTGAGCGGATGCAGCATCCATGTGGACGACAAAGACAAGAAGGATCAGAAGGTCGATATCCAGACACCGTTCGCTAATCTGAAGGTCGACAGCAGCGCGAAAGCGGTCGACAACGGCATTCCGGTTTATCCGGGAGCGAAGCTGCGCCCGGCGGACAAGGACGGGGACAATCATTCCGCCAACGTCAATCTGGGCGCCTTCGGTTTCGGACTGAAGGTGATTGCCGCCGAGTATGAGACGCCTGACGCGCCTGACAAGGTGAAGGCCTTTTACGAAGACAAGATGAAGTCGTTCGGGACGGTGCTGGTTTGCCAGGGTCACGGTAGCACCTCGGATGTTCACGTTAACTCGCACAAGAACGGCGATGACAAAAAGCTGAACTGTGACGATACCTCCGGCGATGGCTGGGAGATCAAGACCGGCAGCAACGATAATCAGCATCTGGTGTCGATCGAGCCGAACGGATCGGGCACGAGGTTTGGGACCGTGTACCTGAGGACGCACGGCGGCGACAGCGACAAGGACACGTTGTAACCACACGATCTCTCTACGTGATTGTCATCCTGAGCGGAGCGTCCGCGCTTTTGTTTTTCCGCCGCTAGGGTTGCGGCGGTGCGGACGCGGAGTCGAAGGACCTCTATAGCGCAAACGCTGATCCGGGTATAGCGCTCCTTCGACACCGTTCGCTGGTTTCGCGAACTCACTCTGCTCAGGATGACGGCAATAAATATTTCCATTTGGTGGTTCCGATTTCCCTGAATTTGCCGCGCTTGGTTTCCTGCGCTAAAATCATTTCGACCGCACTTTTGTGTCCGCTTTACGTGGGCGCGCTCTGCAGAATCCCCAACCTACCGGTTCGGCGGGAGTGGCGAGTTCAGGACTGCCGGTCTTCGCAAAGTTGTTGGAAATCCAGCTGGTTGGCTGCTTGCACGCGGAGTTCCGTTGTGTTAAGCTCATGGTTTGTCCCAGCTGGCAGATTGAAATATGCATTGGTGTGCCGCAAATGCGGCTGCCGTGCAATGCTGGCGTAGCTCAGCTGGTAGAGCATCTGATTTGTAATCAGAGGGTCGGGGGTTCAAATCCCTTCGCCAGCTCCAGAATCGTAACTTGAGCGCGCCGCCCGCAGCGGCGGGTAGCAGGAGCAAGCCAAACGAGACGCGCAGCTCTCCTAGAGAACTGAATCCAGCAGCAGCATTCCCTGAGTACGACACGCGCGCAGCATCGCGCCGCTGTTGCAGAGTTTTGTGGGCGCGTTTGGCAAGGTTCTTTGACAGCAGGGCAGGCGATTTCGGGCCTAGGCAGTCGGCCTCTCGCGGCAGTATTCGAGAGCGAATGCTCGGTCGAACGTGCACAGGTGGCCGAGTGGTTAATGGCAGCAGACTGTAAATCTGCCGCTCCTAGGAGCTACGGAGGTTCGAATCCTCCCCTGTGCACCAGGATTTACGCCCGATTAGGGCAGATGGATTTGAGTTGTGGCTGAGCAGGTTGAGGTAGCGGGTATCACCGGAACGAAGAAGCTGTTGGTTGCCCTCGCGATCTACGCGGTTCTCGGGGCGCTGGCCTGGACGACGTTGAGCGAGCCGAAGTTTCGCTACGCGACGGTCGCGATCCTGGCAATGTTCGCGTTACGAACGTGGTCGTGGAGCAGGAAGCGCGACAGCGAGTAGCGCTGAGCTGCCAGCGGCAATTTAGCCCAGCGCGGAAGCGCTGGGTACGGTCGAGTGCATATAAGGAATTGAGTCCCGTAGGGACGGCAGAGCGGGTTTGCAGGGCGGGAGTAACTCAGTGGTAGAGTCACAGCCTTCCAAGCTGTTGGTCGCGGGTTCGATTCCCGTCTCCCGCTCCAGAGTTTGGATGTACCGGCAGAGCGAGCCTTCAGGCTCGCGTCAACCGACAGGGTTTAGTTTGCCGTTGTGATTGAGATCGAGATCTCAATCACGACGATGTACAGGAAGGACGGGCTGGATGCGAACCTGAAGGTTCGCTCTACCCGAGGCGGTTACAAGCTGATGTAGCTCAGTTGGTAGAGCACTCCCTTGGTAAGGGAGAGGTCATCGGTTCAATCCCGATCATCAGCTCCAGAATTTTAAAGAGAGGCTCGCTTGAGGCGGGCAATACGGCTTTCTAATACGTGATTATTTCGATGGATCAGCCAGTCGGGCGTGCGCCTTTCCAGCAAGCGGGCATTCGAGTCGAAAAGCTCGATGAATTTGAGCAGTTGCGGTCGGCGCTGGTGCGGATTTTTGCTTCGCCCGATGTGGAGCGGTTCCTGCGGCTGTTGCAACGCAAGAACGCTCCGATTCGCGACTTCCAGCGCATTATGCGCGAGAAGTTGCTGGAGCAGTCGGACGCGAAGCTGGCCCGCAGCGGCAAGACGGCGCAGCAGTTGTATGATGCGCTTCCGATGAGCGACCAGGCGCAGATGCGCGAATTTTATTTGACGACGCTGGAGTCGGTTGATTCGGCCCTGCGTAACAAGTTCAACAAACTTTACCGCTACTACTAGGGCAGAAAAGAAAAGATTATGGCGAAAGAGAAATTTGATCGCAGCAAGCCGCACGTAAACGTAGGCACGATCGGGCATATCGATCATGGCAAGACGACGTTGACGGCGGCCATCACCAAGGTACTGTCGAAGCACAATCCGAACATCAAGTTCCGCAGCTTCGACTCGATTGACAACGCGCCGGAAGAGCGCGAGCGCGGTATCACCATCGCCACGGCGCACGTGGAGTACGAGACGCCGAACCGGCACTATGCGCACGTTGACTGTCCGGGCCACGCTGATTACATCAAGAACATGATCACCGGCGCGGCGCAGATGGATGGCGCCATCCTGGTAGTCGCGGCCACCGACGGCCCCATGCCGCAGACGAAAGAGCACGTGCTGCTGGCCCGCCAGGTCGGCGTGCCGTACGTGGTGGTGTTCCTGAACAAGTGCGATGCGGTGGAAGATCCCGAGCTGATCGACCTGGTGGAGATGGAAGTACGCGAGCTGCTTTCGAAGTACAACTTCCCGGGCGACGATCTGCCGGTAATTCGCGGCTCGGCACTGGGAGCGTTGAACGGGGAAGCGCAGTGGGAGGCCAAGATCGACGAGCTGATGGAAGCGGTCGACAAGAGCGTGCCGCTGCCTGCTCGTGATATCGACAAGCCGTTCCTGATGCCGATTGAAGACATCTTCTCGATCTCGGGGCGCGGCACGGTGGTTACGGGCCGTATCGAGCGCGGCAAGGTGAAGGTAGGCGAGGAAGTTGAGATCGTCGGCTTCCGCGAGACGCGCAAGACGGTGGTCACCGGCGTCGAAATGTTCAAGAAGCAGCTGGACGAAGGTATGGCGGGCGACAATGCCGGCCTGCTGCTGCGCGGCATTCCGAAGGAAGACGTAGAGCGCGGCATGGTGCTGGCGAAGACGGGATCGATTACGCCGCACACCAAGTTCAAGGGCGAGGTGTACGTGCTGTCGAAAGATGAAGGTGGCCGTCACACGCCGTTCTTCAAGGGGTATCGTCCGCAGTTCTACTTCCGCACGACGGACGTGACGGGAGTAGCGACGCTGCCGGAAGGTACGGAGATGGTGATGCCCGGAGACAACGTGGCACTGGAGATCGAGTTGATCACGCCGGTGGCCATGGAGAAGGGCTTGCGCTTTGCTATCCGCGAAGGCGGACGCACGGTAGGCGCCGGCACGATCTCGGAAATTATCGCGTAAGAGGGCTGTCGGTTATCGGCCCTCGGCTGTCGGTTAAAGCGGGCCCACCCTCTCCACAAAAGAAGCGGAGGAGGATGGGGCACCCGAAGTGAGTCGAAACCGGTCTCCCGCCCTGGCTCAAAATTAGGGCTAGAACGGGGCACCCGCGGTAGAAGCCAGATCAAGCGCCGCAGGCGCGGTGACATGATAGCCCAGCACGTAGCGAAGCGGAGTGCTGGGAAGGCGAATCAAACAGGTTCGAGCCCCTTCAGGGGCGGCACGGTTTTACCTCGGGCGTGAGCCCGGGACAACAGAAATTTTCGGTGGAGCGAATTCGCTCTCCTGATATCCGCGCTTCGACGCGGACACGGCTTCCGGGCGCCCGGCCGGGAAGTAAACGAAAGGGATTGATTCAATGCCTCGAGAGATTGTTACGTTGCAGTGCAGTGATTGCAAGAATCGCAATTACTCCACCACCAAGAATAAGAAGACCACGACGGGCCGGCTGGAGTTCAACAAGTTCTGCCGGGCTTGCCGGAAGCACACGTCGCATAAGGAAGTGAAGTAGCTGACGGCCTGTGGCCGTCGGCTA
Source organism: uncultured Acidobacteriaceae bacterium (assembly GCA_963834135.1). Lineage (GTDB taxonomy): Bacteria > Acidobacteriota > Terriglobia > Terriglobales > Acidobacteriaceae > Bog-257. The sequence goes on from CAWIAN010000007.1 coordinate 87,692, forward strand.
TCAGCCGTCAGCTGTCAGCCATCAGCTGGAACATGCTGGCTTCAGGCGGTGACGCTGGATTGGCGTCGATTCGAGTTCGGACTTTGGAAGAACAGCAAGAGCTGACGGCCGAGAGCTGAGAGCCGACAGCCCAAAAACAGGGGCGTAAGCTCAACGGTTAAACTGTCGGTCTCCAAAACCGAACTTGGGGGTTCGAATCCCTCCGCCCCTGCCAGGATTTACGGGCCCGCCCTACGCCAAAGGATGGCGTAGAACGAGGCACCCGGCGATAAGCGAAGAGCGACAAAGTAGTTCAGGCGCCGCAAGCGCCGGAAAAAGGTAGCAAGATGGCGAAGTCAGCAGCAATCGAGAGCGTTGGCGACAGCAAGCTGGACACGCTGAAAGCGTGGCCGCAGCGCGCGAAGAGCTTTTACAACGATGTGCGCACCGAGATGCGCAAGGTCACCACGCCGTCGCGGAAAGAAGTGCAGGGCACGACCACCGTGGTCATCGTTACGGTGTTTCTGTTCGGCCTCTTTTTCTGGGTGGTGGATACGGTCATCGGCAAGGGCCTGGACCACCTGCTGAAGTATCTGACTCACTAAATGCGCGAAAAAATGACAGAAGAAATTAAACCGGAGAACAATGGGGCTGAGCAACAGCCGCCCCAGGAACCGCCCGTTGAAGGCGGCGAAATGGTTGCGGGCGAGCAGCCCGCAAATCCGAATTTTAAGTGGTACATCATCCACACCTACTCGGGTTTCGAGCGCAAGGTAAAGGAGTCGATCGAGTCGCGCGTGCGCGCCTACCCTGAGCTGGAACACAAGATTGGACGGGTGCTGATCCCGACCGAGTCGGTCACCGAAGTTCGTGGCGGCAAGAAGTACACCAGCGAGCGCATGTTTTATCCCGGCTATGTGCTGGTGGAGATGGACATGGACGACAACGTCTGGCACGTGGTGAAGGGAACGCCGCGGGTGACCGGATTTGTGGGCACCGGACAGCAGCCCACGCCGCTCTCGACCGACGAGGTCAACCAGATTGTTTACCGCGTCGCCGACAGCAAGGAAAAGCCGAAGCTCAAGGTCAAGTTCGAGAAGAACGAGTCGGTGAGAATCTCGGAAGGTCCGTTCGCCAGCTTTACCGGCATTGTGGACGAGGTCAACGAAGATCGCGAGACCCTGAAGGTCATGGTCACCATCTTCGGGCGCTCGACTCCGGTGGAACTGGGCTTCGGACAGGTCGAAAAAGTTATTACGTAGGAAGGCCGCGGCTCGCGTTTCGCCGTTCGCACATCCTGCGACGCTTCTGGCGAAGAGCGAAAAGCGAATTAGCGAAGAGCGAGAATTTTAAATGGCAAAAAAAGTTACCGGTACAGTGAAGTTGCAGATTGCGGCGGGCAAGGCTACTCCGGCTCCCCCGGTTGGTCCGGCGCTCGGTCAGGCGCAGATCAACATCATGGAGTTCTGCAAGCAGTTCAACGCGAAGACCAGCGCCAAGGAACTCGACGGCCTGATCATTCCGGTCGTGGTGTCGGTGTACACCGACCGCTCGTTCACCTTTATCACCAAGACGCCGCCGGCAGCGATTCTGCTGAAGCGCGCCGCTGGTGTGGCCAAGGGTTCGGGTACGCCGAACAAGGACAAGGTTGGCAAGGTCACCGAGAAGCAGGTCATGGAGATCGCAAAACAAAAGATGCCCGATCTGAATGCGGCCTCGATTGAAACGGCGATCAAGAGTGTGAAGGGTACCGCGCGTTCGATGGGGATTGAAGTCGTCGCGTAATTGTTTGTCCCACGCAAGGCCAGAAGACGGCCTTGAATGGGGCACCCGCGACAGAGTTTGAATCGCAATTACCACGGCTGATCAGACCAGCGATCCGCGGTGGAAGATGAGGGTAACGCATGAAGAAGTCTGGAAAGAATATCGAGAAAGCGCGCACCGCGATCGAGGCGAAGTCGTATCCGCTTCAGGAAGCTGTGCCGCTTCTGCAGAAAGTGAAGTACGCCAAGTTCGACGAGACCGTCGACTTGACGATGCGCCTGGGAGTCGATCCCAAGCATGCTGACCAGATGGTCCGCGGCACCGTAGTTCTGCCGCACGGACTGGGCAAGTCCAAGAAGGTGCTGGTGCTCGCCACCGGCGAAAAGCAGCGCGAGGCCGAAGCTGCCGGGGCCGACTACGTGGGCGGCGAAGAGACGGTCGAGCGGATCCAGAAGGAAAACTGGACCGACTACGATGCCGTCATCGCCACGCCTGACATGATGCGCTCGGTGGGCAAGCTGGGCAAGGTGCTCGGACCACGCGGTCTGATGCCCAACCCGAAGACCGGCACGGTCACCCTGGACATCGCCAACGCGGTTCGCGAGACCAAGGCCGGCAAGGTGGAGTTCCGCACCGACAAGACCGCTCTGGTTCACGTGCCGGTGGGCAAGATCTCGTTCCCGCCGGAAAAGTTGGTGGAGAACGCGACCACGGTGATCACCAGCGTGCTGAGGGCGAAGCCGACGGTGGCCAAGGGCAAGTACGTGAAGGGCTGCTATCTGAGCTCGACCATGGGACCGGGCGTGCCGATTGACATCTCGGCTGTGGAAGCTGCGGCGAAGGCATAAGTCTTGAAAGGGCACGGCTTCAGCCGTGCCTTGGAGGTCCCTCGGTGAGGTGGCCTTCAGGTCCTGCCGCCGGCTAAAGCCGGCTCGGGACAAAATTTAGAAGGATTGTTCGGCACGCCTGAAGGCGTGCCCCTTCAAGAACAAGGAACGAATTATGGCCGTTACTAAAGCAAGAAAGATCGAACAGGTCGAGCTTCTTACCGAAGAGTTTAAGAATGCCAAGCACGGTATCGTCGGCACTTTCGCGAAGCTGACCGTAGAGAAGGATTTTGAGCTGCGCAAGGCGGTACGCGGCGCAGGCGGTCACTATCGCGTACTGAAGAACACGCTGGCGGAGCTGGCGGCGAAGGGTTCGGCGGTTGAGGATGCGGTGAAAGACCTCGCCGGAGTGACTTCGATCGCTTACACCAGCGGCGACCCGGTTGCGCTGGCCAAGGCGCTCAGCAAGTACGCCAAGGACAACCCGGAGTACACCTTCAAAGCGGGCATCGTCGAAGGCCGCGTCATTCCGATCAAGGAAATTGACGCGCTGGCAGCCCTGCCGTCGAAGGAAGAGCTTTACTCGAAGCTGCTGTTCCTGATGACCGCTCCGGCGCAGCGTCTGGTGACGGTGATGAATGCGGTGGGCCGCGACATCGCTGTGGTCATCAACCAGGGCGTGGAGAAGGGCAAGTTTGGTGGTGCGCCGGCTCCGGCGGAAGCGGCTCCGGCTGCGGAGGCTGCACCGGCCGCGGAAGCTCCGGCTGCTGAAGCTCCTGCCGAAGCGCAGGCTTAGGTTTTGGGCTCCCGCTCTAGCCCAAAATCGGGGCTAGAACGGGGCACCCTCGGATGTATGGGCAGGTCGGGTAGAGCTGGCCTTCAGGCCAGCGTCCGAGGCATAAGTTTTGATTGTTGTTCGAACGAGATCTCGATCTTGTTCGAACACGGCGGGACGCGAAGCTGAAAGCTTCGCTCTACCGTACGACACAGGTTTGGAGGCGAAAGCTTCCGAGAAGATTGCGTTATCCGTTGTGAGGGGTGATCCCCGGGCGTTGTCTGGCGTTCGGTGACACATTGGAAACCTCAGAGACGGGAACGAAATCGATACACAACGAATAACGAATAAGGTGGATTAAAGACATGGCTGATCTACAGCAGTTGGAAGAATCAATCGTAGGCCTGTCGCTGCTGGATGCGGCGGCGCTGGTTAAGAAGTTGGAAGAGCGTCTTGGCGTGTCGGCGGCGGCAGCGGCTCCGGTGATGGTTGCCGGCGGCGGTGCGGGTGCGGCGGCAGCAGCTCCGGCGGAAGAGAAGACCGAGTTCACGGTCGTCCTCACCGAGGTTGGCGCTAACAAGATCAACGTCATTAAGGCTGTCCGCGAAGTCACCAGCCTGGGTCTGAAAGAAGCCAAGGACCTGGTGGATGGCGCGCCCAAGACTGTGAAAGAGGGCGTCAACAAGGAAGAAGCCGAGACCATCAAGAAGAAGTTCGCCGAGGCGGGAGCCAAGGTCGACATTAAGTAGCGGTTTTTGCCGGCAGGCGCCGCAATTGGCGGCGCGCTCGCCGGCGGGATTACCGCCCGGCTTGCGGCGGGTACCCGGCCAGCGCTGGCCTTAGCGCTCGGCTGCGTATCGGCAACAGACCAGGGCGGCTGACTCCGGGCGCGCTGACCGGAGTTTCTGGCTGCTGCTACCTTCGGAACATCGGGTCCTCAACCAGTCGTGATTTTGGACTTTTGGGGTGACCGGACGAGGCGGCGGCTACGTTCTTCTTCCACGCCGGAGCGGGCGGGAAGAGGCGCGATGAAGCCGAGGAAGAAGAGCGGTTCTCTCAGCGGGGAGCCGTGGAATTCCCGGGCATCGTAGTGATCTGGAGTCCTTTTAGGATTTCCGGCATCAAAACATGATTGGCGGGCGGCTGGTGTGTCGGACCCTCGTGTCAGCTCGGACGCGACGGCATGCCGGACGAGAACAAGGCCTGAAAATACTGGCGCGGGAAGTTATAAACATTGCGGTGCAAAAAGCACCGCCATCCCAGGCCGATTGGTTATGGGATTGCACGACGCCTCAAGCGGCGCTTGCGGGGAGCTTTGTCTCCGCGGGCGCAATTGCCTTTTTGGCGCGAAACTACGAACTCAGGACCCTCTTTCCCTCAGCTTTATCCATGTGTGACGGCGCGCATCCCGTCGCACATTGCCCTACGTTTCTTGCCGCGGTCGGCGTGAGCGACGTCAACCGGTACTGATTAGGAGCTTTATACATGGCGCAACAGAAGACTGCCAACCGAAATCGATTCGATTTCTCTAAAATTCCGGCGACCATTAAGATACCCAACCTCATTGAGGTGCAGAAGCGTTCGTACGATCGCTTCCTGCAAATGGACGCCCTGCCGAGCGAACGGGATGACGCCGGCTTGCAGGCGGTGTTTCAGTCGGTGTTTCCGATTTCCGACTTCCGCAACGTCTCGCAGCTGGACTTCGTCGAGTTTGCTATCGGCAACTGGGAGTGCAAGTGCGGCCACCTCAAGGGGCTGAACCACCTGCGCACCACCTGCCGCAATTGCGGTCACACGGTGAAGACAGACCCGTTCCACCTGGGCGACGTGCTTTGCACCAAGTGCGGAACCTACAACGCCAATACACCCGATTTTTGTAACAAGTGCGGGGATCCGGTGGGATTGCAGCTGAAGTACGACGTGGCCGAGTGCGAGGAGCGCGGTATGACTTACTCCGCGCCGCTCAAGGTCACCATGCGTCTCACCATTTACGACAAGGATCCGGAGACCGGCAACCGCTCCATCCGCGACATGAAGGAGCAGGAAGTCTTCTTCGGCGACATTCCGCTGATGACGCAGAACGGCACCTTCATCATCAACGGCACCGAGCGCGTCATCGTCAGCCAGTTGCATCGTTCGCCGGGCGTGTTCTTCGAGACGGCCAATAGCCGCACCTATTTCCTGGGCAAGATCATTCCGTACCGTGGTTCGTGGGTCGAGTTTGAATACGACCAGAAGAACATCCTGTACGTGCGTATCGATCGCAAGCGCAAGTTCCTGGGAACGATTTTCCTGCGCGCGCTGGGCCTGCGTTCCGACGAAGAAATTCTGCGCACCTTCTACACCGTCGACCGCATTGCGATCCGCGACCACAAGCTGTTCTGGACGCTGGAGCCGGGAGTCGAGAAGCCGACCAACCTGCTGGGCATGAAGCTGGCCAAGGCCATCACGGCCAAGAACGGAGACGAGATTTCGCACTCCGGCCGCAAGGTTACGACGGCGGTGATGAAGGAAATCCAGAAGCACCGGATCTCCGAGATTGAAGCCGACCTGACCGACCTGGAAGGCGCATTCGTCGCGGCTGATGTCATCGACACCAACACCGGCGAAGTGCTGCTGGAAGCCAACACGGAGCTGACGGCCGAAAAGCTGTCGAAGATGATGGACGCCGGCATCGCCGAAGTTCACGTCTTCTTCCCCGAGCGCGACGATGTGGGCACGGTCATCAGTGCCACCTTGCGCCGCGATTCGGTGAAGACTCCGCAGGAAGCGCTGATCGAGATTTACCGCAAGCTGCGTCCGGGCGATCCGCCGACCTTGGACACCGCGACCGCGCTCTTCCACGGCATGTTCTTCGATCCGCGGAAGTACGACTTCTCGCGGGTAGGCCGCTTGAAGTTCAACATCAAGCTGTTCGAGAGCGAGGACGCTACTAAGCTCGATCACCGTACACTTGAGCCGGATGACTTCTACGGGACGATCAAGTACCTGCTGAAGCTGCGCAAGAACATCGGTTCGGTGGACGACATCGATCACCTGGGCAACCGCCGCGTACGCGCGGTCGGCGAGCTGCTGGAGAACCAGTTCCGCATCGGCCTGGTCCGCATGGAACGCGCCATCAAGGAAAAGATGAGCGTGTACCAGGAGATGTCGACGGCGATGCCGCACGACCTGGTCAATGCCAAGCCGGTCATGGCTGCCATCCGCGAGTTCTTCGGATCTTCGCAGTTGTCGCAGTTCATGGACCAGACGAACCCGTTGTCGGAGATCACCCACAAGCGCCGCCTGTCGGCACTTGGCCCGGGCGGTCTGTCGCGCGAACGCGCCGGATTCGAAGTCCGCGACGTTCACCCGACGCACTACGGACGTATCTGCCCGATTGAAACACCGGAAGGCCCGAACATCGGACTGATCTCGTCGTTGAGCTGCTATGCCCGCATCAACGACTACGGTTTCATCGAGTCGCCGTATCGCAAGGTGAAGGCGGGCCGCGTGCTCGACTTCGTCTCCGTCGTGAATGCCGGCGACAGCGAGTATCGGGTCGGCGATCACGCCGAGAAGGCGGAGATCGTGAAGGTCAACGCCGACTTGAAAGAGCGCAAGAAGAAGCTGATCGACTTTGAGCCGTTCTCGTTCTACTTGTCGGCGTGGGAAGAAGATCGCCACGTCATCGCGCAGGCGAACGCGGAGATCGACGACAAGGGCCGCATCGTTGCGGAACTGGTCAACGCCCGCAAGGCCGGCAACTTCGTCCTGGTAAGCCGCGACGAAGTCGACTACATCGACGTCAGCCCGAAGCAGCTGGTTTCGGTCGCTGCCTCGCTGGTGCCCTTCCTGGAACACGACGATGCCAACCGCGCTCTGATGGGCGCGAACATGCAGCGTCAGTCGGTGCCGCTGCTGCGCGCTCAGGCGCCGCTGGTCGGCACGGGCATGGAAGGGGTCACGGCGCGTGATTCCGGTGCGGTAGTTTTGGCTCGCCGCTCCGGCATGATCGACTCCGTCGACTCCGAGCGCATCATCGTGCGCGTCGAAGGTGAGCATCATCCGATGCAGCTTTCGCGTGAGGTGGGCAGCGATATTTATCAGCTGACCAAGTTCAAGCGTTCGAACCAGAACACTTGTATCAATCAGCGCCCGATCGTGAAGAAGGGCGACCGCGTTCTGAAGGGCCAGGTCATTGCCGACGGTCCCTGCACCGACATGGGCGAGCTGGCGCTCGGCCGTAACGTGCTCGTGGCCTTCATGCCGTGGCGCGGCTACAACTTCGAGGACGCGATCCTGGTCTCCGAAAAGATGGTGAAGGAGGACTATTACACCTCCGTCCACATCGAGGAGTTCGAGATCGAGTCGCGCGATACCAAGCTGGGACCGGAAGAAGTGACGCGCGATATTCCCAACGTCAGCGAGTCGGCGCTGCGCGATCTCGACGAGAGCGGCGTGATCCGCATCGGCGCGACCGTGAAGGCCGGCGACATCCTGGTCGGCAAGGTAACGCCCAAGGGCGAGACCCAGCTGACGCCGGAAGAGAAGCTGCTGCGGGCCATCTTCGGCGAAAAGGCCGGCGACGTTCGCGACGCTTCGCTCACCTGTCCTCCGGGTATTGAGGGCACGGTTGTCGACGTGAAGATCTTCTCCCGCAAGGGACAGGAGAAGGACGAGCGCGCCAAGTTCATCGAGTCCGAGCAGGTGGCCAAGCTGGAGAAGAACCTGGCGGACGAAATCCGAATCCTGACCGACGAACGCCTGAAGCGTTTGGAAGCGTTGCTCGGCGGTAAAGAAGTATTAGCCGACCTGCACGACGAGCGCACCAACAAGCGTCTGTTAGTCAAGGAAGCGATTCTCGATCGCGACACCATCGAGCGGATCTCGACGCGCAACTTGAAGCGCATCAAGTTCCCCGACAAGGACCCGCGCATCAACGAGCAGATCGACGAAATCGAAGAGATGACCTCGCGCCAGATCGATGTTCTGCGCAAGATCGTCCGCGAGAAGGTCGAGAAGCTGCAGAAGGGCGACGAGCTGCCTCCCGGCGTGATCAAGCTGGTGAAGGTGTACATCGCCATGAAGCGCAAGCTGAGCGTTGGCGACAAGATGGCCGGACGCCACGGTAACAAGGGCGTGATCGCGCGCATTCTGCCGGAAGAGGACATGCCGTACCTCGACGACGGAACGCCGATGGAGATCGTCCTGAATCCGCTGGGCGTGCCTAGTCGTATGAACGTCGGCCAGATTCTGGAAACGCACCTCGGCTGGGCCGGTTTCGCATTGGGCCAGAAGATCGGCGAGATGATCAAGGAGAACTCGAAGGCGGAGCACCTGCGCAAGGAGCTGAAAGCCTTGTTCAAGGGCACTCCGTTTGTCGACGAACTGGTCGCGCTCGACGACGAGCTGCTGCTGAAGGCGGCCGATGGCATGAAGGATGGCGTCTACTTCGCTTCGCCGGTATTCGACGGATCGAAGGAAGGCGAGATCAAGGGCTTGCTGGCGGAAGGCGATCTGCCGACCTCAGGCAAGGCTTATCTCTACGACGGCATGACGGGCGAGAAGTTCGAACAGCCGATCACGGTCGGCTACATCTACATGCTGAAGCTTTCGCACCTGGTTGACGACAAGATCCACGCGCGTTCCATCGGACCCTACTCGCTGATTACCCAGCAACCGCTGGGCGGCAAGGCTCAGTTCGGTGGCCAGCGCTTCGGCGAAATGGAAGTGTGGGCGCTGGAAGCGTATGGCGCCGCGTACATCCTGCAGGAGTTGCTCACCGCGAAGTCCGATGACGTGTATGGCCGCACCAAGATTTATGAGGCCATCGTCAAAGGCGAAGCGGCTATTGAGCCAGGCGTACCTGAATCGTTCAACGTGCTGATTCGCGAATTGCAGTCGCTGTGTCTCGACGTGGAGTTGATCAAGACCAAGGAGCGCAAGGAATTACCGGCTCCGGAAAGTCCCGTCGCGGCTGATTAGTTCGCCGGCCGAGTCAGGTAGAGCGAACCTTTAGGTTCGCGTCCCGATCCGGCCCGAGATTTGGGATTTCCGTCTGCTGTTGCAGCAGACGGAAATCCGGAAGAAGAAGAAACGGCGGTAACGCGGCGCTAAAGCGCCGCTCTACCGATAACGGCCGGTTGCACTGACAACCGACAACAGACAACTGAGGACTAAACATGTATCGCTCGAGTCCATTTGATCTCGGAAATCCGATTGCCGACTTCGACGCCATTCGTATCAGCCTGGCTTCGCCGGAAAAAATCCGCAGCTGGTCGCACGGTGAGGTCACCAAGCCGGAGACGATCAACTACAGAACCTTCAAGCCGGAACGCGATGGCCTGTTCTGCGCCCGCATCTTCGGGCCGGTCACCGACTGGGAGTGCCTGTGCGGCAAGTACAAGCGCATGAAGCACCGCGGCGTGATCTGCGACAAGTGCGGCGTGGAAGTCACGCTGTCGAAAGTCCGCCGCGAACGTCTGGGCCACATCGAGCTGGCATCGCCCTGCTCGCACGTGTGGTTCTTCAAGGGCTTGCCCAGCCGCATCGGGCACATCCTCGACATCTCGCTGCGCGACCTTGAGTCCGTGCTCTACTTCGAAGCTTACGTCGTGGTCGAGCCCGGCGAAGCTCCGGTAAAAGAGCGCGAGGTGATCAAGGACGAAGCCAAGTTCCGCGAGCTCGATCAGGAGCACCGCGCCTCCGGCTTCAAGGCCATGATGGGCGCCGAAGCCATCAAGGAACTGCTCAAGCGCGTGGAAGTGGAAACGCTTTCGGTTGAGTTGCGCGAGAAGATGCGCACCGAAACTTCCGTGCAGAAGCGCCTGAAGTATGCCAAGCGCCTGAAGGTCACGGAAGCCTTCCGCAAGAGCGGCAACAAGCCGAACTGGATGATCCTGGACGTGATCCCGGTCATTCCGCCGGAGCTGCGACCCCTGGTTCCACTGGATGGCGGCCGCTTCGCTACGTCTGACTTGAACGATCTCTATCGCCGCGTCATCAACCGTAACAACCGGTTGAAGAAGCTGATGGACCTGCACGCTCCTGAAGTCATCGTGCGTAACGAAAAGCGCATGTTGCAGGAAGCCGTGGACGCCCTGTTCGACAACGGACGCCGTGGCCGCGTTCTGCGTGGCGCCAACAACCGCCCGCTGAAGTCGCTCTCCGACACGCTGAAGGGCAAGCAGGGCCGCTTCCGTCAGAACCTGCTGGGCAAGCGCGTCGACTACTCCGGCCGTTCGGTGATCGTGGTTGGTCCCGACCTCAAGCTGCATCAGTGCGGCTTGCCGAAGAAGATGGCGCTCGAGTTGTTCAAGCCGTTCATCTATCACCGGCTGGAGCAGACCGGACATTGCACCACCATCAAGCAGGCCAAGGAAATGGTGGAGCAGCAGGAGCCCATCGTATGGGACATCCTGGAAGAGGTGATTAAAGATCACCCGGTGCTGTTAAACCGCGCTCCCACGCTTCACCGCCTCGGCATTCAGGCCTTCGAGCCGGTGCTGGTGGAAGGCAAAGCCATCAAGATTCACCCGCTGGTCTGCACCGCGTTCAACGCAGACTTCGACGGCGATCAGATGGCCGTACACATTCCGCTGTCGCCGGAAGCGCAGGTGGAAGCCAGCGTATTGATGCTGGCCTCGCACAACATCCTGTCGCCTGCTTCGGGTCAGCCGATCACCGTGCCCACGCAGGACATGGTTCTCGGTATCTATTACCTGACCAAAGCGAAGCCGGGAGCCAAGGGTGAAGGCCGCGCCTTCGCCAACATCGATGAAGTGCTGCTGGCGAAAGAAATGGGCGAGGTGGAAACGCTTACCCCGATTCGTCTGCGCTACTCGGGCGAGGTCATCGATCTCACCACCGCGTATGACGATCAGGATGTGGCACACACTGAGCCGACCATGTTCGAGCGGCAGTACATCTCGACCACGGTAGGCCGCGCCATCATGAACGACCACATCAAGCGTGGCGCTGCCGACATGCCGTACATCAACGGCCTGCTCAAGAAGAAGGGCAGCGGCAACCTGGTGAACTACTGCTACCTGCGCTTTGGTCTTGAGACCACGGTGCGGTTGCTCGACGGCATCAAGCAGCTGGGCTTCCAGTACGCCACCAAGGCTGGCTTGTCGATCGGTATCGACGACATGGTCATCCCGGCGGGCAAGGCTGGACTGGTGCGCGACGCCGAGAAGCAGGCCATCGCCGTGCAGCAGCAGTACCTGGACGGCGCTATCACCAACGGTGAGCGCTACAACAAGGTCGTCGAAATCTGGTCGGCCATCACCGAAAAGGTCGCCGACGAAATGTTCGGCGCCATGCAGCAGGATGACAAAGCGGGCGAGATGAACCCGATTTACGTCATGGCCGACTCCGGCGCTCGCGGATCGAAGCAGCAGATCCGTCAGCTCTCCGGTATGCGCGGACTGATGGCGAAGCCGTCGGGCGAAATCATCGAGACGCCCGATCACGGCGAACTTCCGTGAAGGTCTCACCGTGCTGGAGTACTTCATCTCGACGCACGGCGCCCGTAAGGGTCTGGCCGACACGGCGCTCAAGACTGCGGATTCGGGCTACCTGACCCGCCGTCTGGTCGACGTGGCGCAGGACGTGATCATCAGCGAATACGATTGCGGAACGGTCGATGGCATCTACGTCACCTCCATCGTGGAGTCGGGCGAGATCATCGAGCCGCTGCGCGACCGTATCGTGGGCCGCGTCTCGCTGGAGAAGATCAAGGACTACGAAGGCAACATCATCGTCGACATCAACCAGGAAGTTACGGAAGATTTGGCGAGTGCGGTGCAGGCTGCCGGTATCGAGCGCGTGAAGATTCGCTCGGTGCTGACCTGCGAGTCGAAGCGCGGCGTTTGCGTGATGTGCTACGGGCGTAACCTGGCGACCGGACGACTGGTCGAGCTGGGCGAAGCTACCGGCGTCATCGCGGCGCAGTCCATCGGCGAGCCGGGAACGCAGCTCACCATGCGTACCTTCCACATCGGCGGCACGGCCTCGCGCGTCAGCGAGCAGTCGCGCCTGGATGCGAAGAACAACGGTACGGTGCGCTTCATCAACCTGATCACGGTACGCGCCAAGGAAGGCAACCTGGTGGTCATGAACCGTAACGGTTCGATCGCGGTGGTCGACGAGAAGGGCCGCGAAAAGGAACGTTACGCGGTGGTCTACGGCGCCAAGGTGAAGGTGGAAGACGGTTCGCAGGTCGCGCTCGGCGATGTCATGGTCGAGTGGGATCCGTACACCTTCGCGATCCTCACCGAAATCGGCGGCACGGTGCAGTTCAAGGACCTGCAGGAAGGTCTGACGCTGCACGAAGAAGTCGACGAAGTGACCGGTCTGTCGCGTCACGTCGTGGTCGACTCGCCGGACGAGAAGCGTCAGCCGGCCATCGTCATCAAGGGCGCGAAGGGTAACAAGCGGTATCTGATGCCCTCGCGTGCTCACCTGATGACTTTGGATGGCGACACCGTAACGCCGGGCGACGTGCTGGCGAAGATCCCGCGCGAAACCACCAAGACGAAGGACATCACCGGCGGTCTGCCGCGCGTGCAGGAGCTGTTCGAGGCCCGCAAGCCGCACGAGACCGCGGTCATCAGCGAGATCGATGGCGTGGTGAAGTTCGGCGACGTGGCCAAGGGTCAGCGCAAGATCTACGTCGTGGCCGACAACGGTACCGAGAAGGAATACCAGGTGCCGCGCGGCGTTCACGTCAACGTGCAGGAAGGCGAGCGTATCCGCGCGGGCGAGCCGCTGATGGATGGTCCGCTGAACCCGCACGACATTCTTGCCGTGCTGGGTGAGAAGGAGCTGCAGGCTTACCTGGTGAACGAAATCCAGGAAGTCTACCGCTTGCAGGGCGTGAACATCAGCGACAAGCACATCGAGGTGATCGTTCGCCAGATGATGCGCTGGGTCAAAGTGGAAGATGTGGGCGACACGACCTTCCTGCTCGAGCAGCAGGTCGACAAGTTCCGCTTCCGCGAAGAGAACGAGAAGGCGATTGCGAACGGCGGCAAGCCGGCTACCGGCCGTCCGCTGCTGCTCGGCATCACCAAGGCGTCGCTCTCGACCGACTCGTTCATCTCGGCGGCATCGTTCCAGGAGACTACGCGTGTGCTGACGGAGGCCTCGATCCAGGGCGCCGTCGATCACCTGCGCGGTCTGAAGGAAAACGTCATCGTGGGCCGCTTGATCCCGGCGGGAACCGGCATGGAGTACTACCGCAATGTCCGGTTGTCGCAGGAGATGGAGCAGGCCGCATCGAAGGTGCAGGAGGAAGTTACGGCCGCGTACGAAGAAGCCGAGCGCGCGCTGGAACTGCTCCGCCACGAAGGCGAGAACGAACCGGAAGAACTGATCACACCAGCCGAATAAGTGCAGCAAGCCGCATCAATCAAGGCCCGGGCAAAATGCCCGGGCTTTTTTATTTCCGCAAAAACTTGACTTATATATCACACACTGATATATCCTTAATCGATACAGTAAAGTTTCGGCACCCAATGAATCCAAAACACACGCTTGGCAACTTAGAGAAGTTGCTCCCGCTGACGCCGGCATTCTTTTTTGTGTTGCTATCCCTGGCAGAGGAAGCCAAGCACGGCTACGCCATCATGCAGGAGATGAAGACGCTATCCGACGGCAAATTCCGCATGGGGCCGGCCACGCTCTACACCACGCTGCAGCGCCTCCTCGACCTGGAACTGATTCGCGAAGTACCGGGCAAGAGTGCTGCCTCGGAACCGGACAGCCGTCGCCGCTATTACCGCCTCGCAGGTACGGGGAAAATTCTGCTGGAAGCGGAAATCAGCCGCATGGATTCCGTCGTTCGTCTGGCGAAGAGAAAAAAGCTGATTCCCGGGACTGAGGTGTAGGCATGCCCAAGATGATTCGCTTGAGTAGTATCGTTTACGGCTACCTCCTGATGGCATATTCCCGAGAGTTTCGCCTCAGGTTCGGAGTGGAGCTGGCTGATGTGTTCGAACAGCTCGTGCGGGACGCTGTTCGCGAGGAGGGTTTCCGTGGGCTGGGCTTGGTTTGGCGCACCGCGCTATGGGAGGTGGTAACGTTGGCGGCACCCTCACGGCTATCAAGCTGCAATGCCATCGCTGTAGCTCTTTCGCTGCTTGCCTCGTCAGTACTCTTTCTGGCGTTTTTCCGCGCTATTAGCTAGACGACATACCTGGGCGATTCGATAAGTGCGAGTTGGAGGCGCGGAATGGCAACCACCGCGGGCGGATTTGCAGACAGAAGCGAGAATTCGGGCCGTTCCATAGCAAGTGACCTCGTGCTCTATCTTGTGTTGGCGTTTGGCTTCTCGTGGTTCATGTGGATCACCGCGATCAAGTTGGGGTTGAGCGAGCCATTTCTGAATATCGGTACCGCAGGTCCAGCTGTGGCTGCGTTTGCGCTGTCGTGGAACCATCGGCGCAGCGCAACACGGCCTGCCGGAAAAAGGTGGCCGCACTTTTTCGTACTGCTGGTAATTTGCTGGAGCGTTCTCCGGCTGCGCTATTGGTGGCCGGGCGAGACCCCGGACCTCCGAACAAGTGTGTTTCTGCTGGTCCCGGCGCTTTTCCCGGCGTGGATTGTTTCGAGCGTTCTTGCGGGAAATGAAGGCGGCGTGGCGCGGAGCCTGCTCCACAAACCGGGCCGCTGGACTGTCTTCGCTCTGCTTTATTTCCCCGTTTTGTTGGGCATTCCGTCAATACTAGCGTACGCGCTGCATGCGCGTTTGATGTGGCCACAGCCGCAGGGATCGCACCTGACGACGATCGGCGTAGGCCTCGTGTTCTTCCTTTTCAATCTGTTGTTCGTCGGCGCACTGGAGGAGCCTGGCTGGCGGGGATTTCTGCTTGATCGACTGCAAACCAAACTGTCTCCGCTATCCGCCAGCTTACTGGTGTGGCTGCCGTGGGCGCTATGGCACGGCCCGCTCGATTATTATCGTCCGGTCCGCTTCTCACTGGTGGAATACGCGCTGCTCCGCGTCGTGTTCCTCATTCCACTGACGATCATCCTAACCTGGCTCTACAACCGCGCAGGGCGCTCGATCCAGGCCACCGCGTTCTTCCACGCTTCCATGAATACCTTTCCGTTCGTGTTCCCTTACTACCAGCCGGCTTGGCTTCTTGTGTTCGCTTTCGCAGCTTACGCTGTCATCGCAGACCGTATGTGGTCGAGATCTGGCGTCGCAGCGGGCAAACTTGTCTGAAAATTGTTAAAGGCTAGGTAACCGAGTTTCGCGCTATACTTCCTGCCGGCTTGCCGCAGGCGGTTTCCATGGTTCGACTCAAACGCGCTGCTCTCTGCATTCCCTCGACGAATTCGCTAATCGTGGTTGGCCTGGGAGGTTTCGGCGTAGATTTCGCACCCGCGGGACGACGCAGCGCTATTCGGTGGTTAATACTCGTCAGAGCCCAGTACCCAGAGAAACGATTGAATGTCGATCATGTCGCGAGGACGCATATCGGCAAGGTCGCGGCGGACTTGCGCGGCGAAATGGAGCAGGGCGTTATAGCCCTCCCACGATGGCCGTGATGTATAACGCAGGTCGAAGCCATATTCCTTCGCCGCCAGCTGCGTGACCCTTGGCTTGTAGAAGATGTGAATCTTCGGTTGGGCGATAAATCCGAACACGGTCGCGAGCGGCCAGGTAAGAACCCGGGTTTGCCTCCTTGGCAGCGAAGCGATTAGCGGGTGCCCCATTCAATGCCTTCTTTTGGCCTTGAGTGGGGTCTTTCGTGGATGAGGGAACACACTCCCGCTCAAGCTCCGCTTGATCGGGGCACCCGGCAAGTTGCTCGCCCCGCTAGGCGCACGTGGCGGACGCTCTCGTGCCGCCAAATGCGGAACGACTCACTCCGGCTGCTCGCAACCGGCAGCTCGCATCAACTGATACCATGGAAGTACTAGAGGAGAAACCATGTATCCAGAGATCATGCTTGTGCCCATGCGCGAGGAATTGACCAGCGTGGGTGTTCAGGAATTGCGTACGGCCGAGGAAGTTGACCACGTCACCAAGCAGCCCGGTACCGCAATGGTCATCGTGAATTCCATCTGCGGATGCGCCGCCGGCCGCATGCGTCCCGCGATCAGGGCGGCATTGCAGAACGGCCCTCGGCCGGACAAGCTCTACTCAGTGTTCGCCGGGCAGGACGTGGAGGCGACCCAGCGCGCTCGCAGCTACTTCACGGGATATCCGCCGTCGTCGCCGTCCATCGCAATTCTGCGCGATGGCCAGCTGATCTACATGATGCAGCGCAGCGACATCGAACGCCGCGAGGCCGCCGAGATCGCCTTCGAGTTGAAGCAGGCGTTCGAGAAGCATTGCGGAACCACGACCGCAGCCGGCCAGTAGAGGGCAGTCCCACTCATTCGAAAAGCGCGAATGAGTGGGGCACCCGTGGCCGTGAGTTTTCCGTAATTTGTTTTTCGTTTCTCGAATGATCCCGCTCCGTCGCGGAACGACGTTCGCATAAAGACGCCAGGTTTTCGAACGCCGCTAAACCCTCTCGAAACGCTCAAGCCAGGCTGTGGGGCAATCGCAGCTGACAACCCAAACTGACTACCGGTTACTGCTTACTGGCAACCGCCCCCCGATTGTGTAAACTTCCCTTTACTCCCAAATGTCCCGGTTCTTCAGACACTTCCGGATGGCGCTGTGGCGGGCGTTTCAGCACGACGCCTTTCAGGTCGCCAAGGCAGCAGCTTTTTCCGCCATCCTGACCTTGTTTCCCGCCATTCTGGTGATGGCATCCGTGCTCTCGATGTCGCACCTGACCGAAGCGGTGGTGCGCGAACTCAGCCACGCTCTCGGCCGCATCCTGCCCGAAGGCACGCGCAGCGCCGTGCTGGCGTACTTTACCGGCAGCAAACCGGTCAGTCTCAAGTTCTTCATCACCCTGGTCGTCATCACCCTATGGACCGGCTCCGGCGTGATGATCTCGTGGATGCAGGGGTTTCGCGCCGCCTACCAGATGCCGAAAATCTGGGGACTGGTGAAAGAGCGGCTCATTGCGTTTCTGCTCGTCGTCCTGGCGGGAGTGCCGCTGCTCTTCGCTTCGTTCCTGCTGGTGTTCGGTAATCAGATCGAGGCGTGGATCATCTATCGCGTCGGCCACGAACTTGGGCCGTACATTCTCGGCCTGTGGACCATGCTGCGCTGGATCATCGCGGCACTCACCAGCATCGCTGTAATCGGCCTGATCTTTCATCACGGAGTGCCGCGCACCCAGCCCTGGCATCGTGTGCTGCCGGGATCGGTGCTGTCGACGGTGTTGTGGTTCGTGTCGACCGTGCTGTTTGGCTTCTATCTGCGGCGCTTTGCCAACTACAACATCATTTACGGCTCGGTCGCGACGGCCATAGCGTTGCTGATCTGGCTGCACCTGGTGTCGCTGGTGATCATCATTGGCGCAGAGTTTAATGCGCTGCGTTATCCGCGCTTCCTCTTTGGGGCGCACTCGGATCTTGAGGCGGAACAGAAGCACGCGGAGCGGTGAGCCTGCGGGGCTGGAGCTTTGAAAGGGTACGGCGGAGCTTCAAAGACCACGAGTGCCCCAGGTCTCGCGTTTTTCGAGATCTGGGAGACGAGGTAGCAACATGACTTCCTTCGGAGACGACAACACACGCCGCGCCAAGATCGTCTGCACCATCGGTCCGGCCAGCAACTCGGAGGAAATGATCCGCGAGCTCATGCTGGCGGGCATGGATGTCGCGCGTCTGAATTTCTCCCACGGAACTCACGAAGACCACGCCAAGGTCATCGCCCGGCTCCGAAAGGTCGCCGCAGAGCTCAAACGCTCGATCTGCATTCTCCAGGACCTGCAAGGGCCAAAGATTCGGACAGGTCGCCTTAAGGACCACGCTCCCATCACGATCGAAACCGGCCAGTTGGTGACGATCACGTCTGCCGATGTTCTGGGCAGCTCCGAAGTAATCGCGACAACCTATCGCCAGTTATCGAGCGACGTGAAGCCCGGCGAGCACATTCTGCTGTCGGACGGCCGCATCGAGCTCGTGATCACCGAGATCGTCGACGGCAATGTGATTTGTCGGGTCCTGAACGGCGGCGCACTGGGCGAGCACCAAGGCATCAACCTGCCGGGGACGAACGTCAGCATCCCATCGCTGACAGAGAAAGATGAAGCCGACCTCGACTTCGGACTGAAGCAGGGAGTCGATGTCATCGCCATCTCGTTTGTGCGTACGGCGCAGGATGTGATGCGTACCCGCCAGGCCATTGCCTCGCGCGGATATGCCGTGCCGCTGATCGCGAAGCTGGAGAAGCCGCAGGCGGTCGACAATCTCGATGCCATCCTGGAGATTACGGACGGCGTGATGGTGGCGCGCGGCGATCTCGGCGTGGAAGTTGCGCCCGAGAAGGTGCCGTTGATCCAGAAGCACATCATCCGGCGAGCGCTGGATTTTCGGAAGCCGGTGATTACGGCGACACAGATGCTGGAATCGATGATCCTGAATCCCCGGCCCACGCGCGCCGAGGCCAGCGATGTCGCCAACGCTATCTTCGACGGCACCGACGCCGTCATGCTGTCGGGGGAGACCGCGGTAGGACAGTATCCCCGGGAGACGGTGGGCATGATGTCCCGCATTGTGGTAGAGGCGGAGAAAGACCATGCGCAGCGGCTGGTTCCCGAGCATCAGCCGGGAGAGAGGCTCTCGATTGCAGAGGCTATCAGCGAGGCTATGGCACACGCCGCATGCGATCTGGACATGCGGGCAATCGTGGTCTTTACCGATAGCGCGGCGACGGCCCGTATGTTGTCGAAATATCGTCCTGCGCCCCACATTTATGCCTTTACTACCCACGAGGCAGTGTGCAACCGTATGAATTTACTCTGGGGCGTGACGCCGGTCCGCTGCCCGGACGGTCTGTCTGTGCAGCGCATGGGTGAGTTTGCCGAGGCCGAATTGACGCGCCTCGAGGTGGTGCGCGAAGGCGATGTGTTTGGGCTGATCGCGGGCACCACGCAGACAGCGGGCGCGACCAACTTCCTGCGGTTGATGATTGCCGGTAGAGCATCGATCCCATCCGCGTGAAAGGCTAGTCAATGGCTGATGAAATCGTATCCGTGGCGGTTCTGGAGGCGTTGCCGGCGAAGGAAGAAGAGTTGTTGAACATGCTGCGCGAGTTCTACAGCATGGTGCACCAGAAAGGCTATTGTCGCGACATGCTGTATCGCGACACTGCCCGGCCCGATCGCCTTCTGCATCTGCGCTATTGGAAGTCGGCGGAGACGCGCGCCGAAGCACAGGTCGATCCTGAAGTTCACCGCTATTGGCAGATGCTTCCTCAACTGTGCCTGGTTACTGTGCTGTACGAGAGCATGGAGACGGTTTTCCAAAGCTAGCTTCCGATCCAGGTGTCGAACTGACATCCATCCACGCCACCGCGAAACGGCGGGATGAAGTGCTCCGTATCCGCTCGATCTGCAAAGGCAGTGGATCGGGGAGAGCCTGCGGACACTCCAGTCGGAATAACAACCAGGTGAAGCTTAACGGTTAGGGCAGGGGTCCTTCGACTCCGGCGCGCAAACCGCGCGCGCCTCCGCTCAGGATAACACCGGTAAAACGGGGTGAACGGTGATTGCTAAGAGCTAAACGCTAGTTCCGACAGCCCACAACCCAGAGCTAATTCACCCACGGCGGTCTCGAGTCGCCGTTGGTCTTGCGGTCGTCGTCGCGGGCGCTGGGATCGCGGAAGTTGCCGAACTCGTCGAAGTAGTCGTCGTGCTTGTAGTCGCCGCGATCGTCATGCTTGCGCATGTAGACTTCGAACTTGCGCGCTGCGCGCTTCCGCTTCCAGCGATAGTACGAATTCCGCAGCCCAAAGGCGCGCTCCGAAGTGGCATGAGCGAAGCCTCGGCGAGGCACAAACTTAAGCCAGAGGTAGCCGAACAGCAGGCCGCCCATGTGCGCCATATAGGCGACCGATTCACCCGGCCGGTGCGCTGACGACAGCATCAGGACCACTTCAATGAAGATCAGGCCGATGATGAAGTACTTGGCCTTGATCATGAACGGAATGGGAAAGAGCATGATCTCGGCTTCGGCGTGAAGGATGCCGAAGGCCAGCAGCAGCCCAAAGATTGCGCCCGACGCGCCCACTGTCGGGATGAGCCGGACTGGCGCCCAGCAGGCCGGTGAACGACACGGCGACCGTGGTCAGCGCCGCTCCTACGGCGCAGAAGAAATAAAACTGCAGGAAGATGTTGTAGCCCCAGTCCTGTTCCAGCTGTGCGCCGAACATCCACAGCGCAAGCATGTTGAAGAAGATGTGCAGCAGGCCGTCGTGCAGGAAGGCGTAGGTTACCAGCTGCCAGATCCAGACCGCGGAAAACCACCAGCGCGGGCACCAGTCCGAAGTGCAGCTGCACCCAGCGCTCGCCGCCGCCGGTGAACGCGCCGAGCAAGGCCACCACCAGATACACCACACCGTTGGCGATGAGCAGCTGTTTCACCGCCCGGGTGAAGGGCGGGAAGCTCAATCCCATGCTGGAAGTACGTCTCATAGCGAACCTATATTTTAGTCCATGTCGAACAGCTGCAGTTTTTCGGGTAGAGCTGGCCAGGGTCCGACCGATTTATCTCCTGCTCGAACGTCTCGCGTCTTCAGTGCCGTTGGCTGAACGCCGACCCAAACAAAAAAGGAGGCTTAGACGCCGGCCTAAAGGCCAGCTCTTCCCGGAAATGTCGCTGCGGCGATCACGGCGACGCTGCGATGTCCCTTGGCATCCAGCGCCCGCACCGCGAAAATCACATTGTCCTTCGAGACCGCCAGGGTGGCATGCGTCGCATTGCCCACAGACTGCACATGCTGCCAGTCTGACGCTGTGGTATCGCGCCATAAGACTTCGTAGCCGGTGGCCAGACCTCCCGGCGAAGCTTTCCACTCCAGCGTGGAATCGTTCTCCAGAGTCTTAACCAACAAACGGACATCTGCAGGCGGCGCGGGAGCCGAGGCCAGTGATGCCAGCGTAGCCGCGTTCAGTCGCGCTACATTTGCGGTGTAATCGTAGTCCACAAACTTCGGCAAATCACCGTATTCAATGCCATTCTCTGTGCGAACGTTCTGATGCTGGTGGTGGAAGTTCTCGTGAAATTCGGTGAAGCGCACCGCCGGATATCCCTGATCGTTAAAAGAAAAATGATCCCCGCCGCGCAGATAGCGGTCATGACGGAAAATCAACATCGGCTGAAACTGTTCTGGCGGCAGATACTGCTTGCCCACCTCCGCGACATAGCGCGCCAGTTGACGTGACGGTCCATCGTTCTCAAGGCCAAGAGCGCGAATACGCTTCAATTCATCGGCCGTCGCCGTGGTCGGAATGCCTTCCGAGAAGACCCGCACCACATGCGGATCGCGCAGCGTATCTCCGGGCGTGCGGTCGCCGCCGACGATGTCATTGTTCAGCACTCCTTCAATGTCCCAGCCAACGGCTTTCGACATCTTGGCGAAATGCCCGCTGCCCAGCAGTCCCTGCTCTTCGCCGGCCACCGTGAGAAAGATGATCGTCGCGGGAAAACGATGCTTGCTAAGTACTCGCGCGCACTCCAGACTGACAGCGGTGCCGCTGGCGTCGTCGTTGGCTCCGGGAGCTACGCCCACGACGTGAGTCCAATCACTGTTGAACGAATCGTAGTGGCCGCTCACCACGTAAATGCGGCCGGCATTTGCCGGATCGGTACCGGGCAGGATAGCGTAAACATTCGTGATGGTGACGGCGTCGGGCACGCGTGGCGGAGTAGGCGGCTGGATGAACTGATCGGTCTTGACTTGCAGGCAGTCGCCACACTGGCTGGAATAGCGGCGGAGTTCGCCATCGATCCAGGCCGTGGCCGCATCGATACCTTTGTCCTGCATACCGGGCATTCCGGCGGAAAGTGTCTGCCGGGTGTAGAAGCCGGCGAGTGTTTCGATGTTGTGCTGAATTTGCGCGGAGGAAATTTCGCCCAGCGCGGCGGCAATTTGCGGGTCGGGTGAAGAGGCAATCGCAGCGGAAGCTTGCTGGGCAGCAGAAACAACCGCTACGCTCAGTAGGGCCATTACACTCGCGATTACGGTCAGCATCTGCTTTTTGGGAAACATGACAGTTCGAGAAACCTCTGCGCTCCGGCAGCGTCTATGACTTGACGGTACCGCCAAGAGATTCTAAATATAAATGCACGGACGACGGACTGCGGTTTCGTCCGGGGCGAGAGGGAAAGGGCAAGGGAGGGAATATGGTGATCTGTCCTGAATGCGAAAGCGATCTGGATATCGAAGAAGACGATGTAGACGAGGGCGAGATCGTATCGTGTCCGGAGTGCGGCAGTGACTTTGAAGTAGTCGCGGTAGAGCCGCTGGAATTGACTCTGGTGGACGACGAGGACGAGGAAGAAGACGACGACGACGAGGACGAAGAAGAGGAAGGGTATTAGCTTGCCTGGAGGAACTCGAATTCGGGCTTGCGATGTTGTCTTGCTCTTATGGCTGATCCTGTTTTCTACTTTTGCGATTGCGCGCAACGCGGCATCTCCACAGTCTTCTTCCAATCCGAATAAGCACGATTACGCACTTATATACGGTACCGTGTGGGGGCCGGATGATCATCCGGTCTCTGGCATTCCCATCAAGATTCGCCGCTCGATCGACAAGAAGCCGAAGTGGGACTTGATGTCCAACAGCACAGGGGAATTTGCGCAGCGCGTTCCCGCGGGGCGCGAGGATTACGTTGTTGAAGCAGACATCAAGATGCCCAAGGGCCAAGCCAAGCCACAGGTCACGGTCCACGTCGATAACGACGAGCGGCAGGACATCGGCATTCACCTCACAAAAGAGGAACTCCCGCGCCACTGACCGTGAAGGAAAATCAGATGAAAAAAATATTCGGGATCGCGCTATTCGTTATGGCCGTCGCGTTTGCCTGTAGTGCCCAGCTGACGATCCCGATGGGCGGGACGAGCAGTTCGTCCGATTCGAATCGCAAGACTCCTCGCAACACTTCGCGGACGCTAACCGGGACCGTGATGGATAAGAGCGACAAGCCGGTTTCGGAAGCGATTGTCTATCTCAAGAACACGAAGACGCTGGGAGTGAAGACGTACATTGCGCAGAAAGATGGCACGTATCGTTTTCCTGAGCTCTCGAACAACGTCGACTACGAAGTTTATGCCGAGAAAAATGGCATGAAGAGCAAAGCCAAGACACTAAGCCAGTTCGACGACCGGGCCAGCGCCACTATCAACCTGCAAATCAATACGAATAAGTAGCGTGGCCGCCAGGCTTTCCCTACAATTATTGGGGTGGGATTGTTTTCAAAATATGGAAGCATTTTTGCGTTGCTCCTCGGGATAGGCTGCGGAACGGCTGTGTGCCAGACATCGCCGGCTCCGCCAGACAACGCTCCGATAGCGACCAAGCCTGCGCCTGCGGCTCCGAAAACAAATACGCAAAGCACTACGCAAGCGGCCACTCCCGACAAGTCTGCGACAGCCTCAAAGCCGAAGCCGGAGAAGAAGGCCAAGCCGGCGCTGGACGCCACCCAGAAGCAGGCTGTGTCGCTGCTGCAAGCGGTGGAGAGCGACCTGGGACGCTATTCGCCGGAGATGCAGACCTACCTGCTGCAGGAGATGGCGAAGGCGTACCAGGGTCTTGATCGCGCCAAGCAGGTTGCGCTGCTGAAAGAGGCTTTCCAGACCGCGGCCAATATGCCGGACACTCGCTACCGCACCGAGCAGCAACGCGCGATCGTCGAGGCTCTGAATATCGCCGACCCGGCAGCACTGCTGAGCATGCAGTCTTCGCCCGATCCCAAGGTGCGTGAGATCGTTCTCAGGCTGCTGGTGCAGCAGGACATGGATCGCGGGCGCCTGCTTGATGCTGCGAAGCGGCTTTCGCAATGGGACACATCGTTGAAGTTTCCCTACAGCGAGGCCGCACACCTGATCAACAAGCTGACCGCGCAACAGTCGGGCGAGCGGCAGGCCGTGTTCTCGTCGGCAGTGGCGGCGTATCGCAACGGCGGCGGCGATTCGCAGGGTCCGTTTTCTGATGCGATGCCGAGCCTGATCCTGGAGACCTACAACGTGCTCCCGCCGGCGATGGTGGTGGACGCCGTCGATCTGGCACTGGAGACGGCGGCGAAGCAGCAGGCGCAGGACCAGGAACAGCAGCGTCAGCCGTCGATCACGATTGGTGGAAAAGGTGGGCAGGCCACTTTCAGCAGCATGTACGACTACGAGCTGTTCGAGTTGCTGCCGGTGCTCGACAAAGTTGATTCCGCGAAGGCCGACGCCTTGCGACGCGATCACGCGACGGTTGCTGCGCTGAACAATAAGTATCCCAATGGCACGTCCTCTTTGAGCCCGGGCAATGCGGGCATGAACATGATGGTGGGCATGGGAGACGCACAGAATCCCGCTCCTGCGGGACCCGACCCGGCGTTCTTGCGGCAGCGGCAAATGGCGGACACGATTGCCGAGTCGGCGGCGAAGGATGTTGACGTCGCGATTGCGAACGCCCAAACCTTGAGCAACACTACGCGATCCGACTATAGCGTCATGACCTTGCGTTGCGCCGCGCTGGAAAAGATTGCCGCGATGGAAGTAGGCCGCAAGAATTTTCCCGCGGCCGTCACCGCGACCAAGGCATTGGTAACCGCGGCCCAAGACCTTCCTGCGTTAGCGCGAGCGCATTACCTGGTGCGGGCCGCAGCCTTCAGCGCACAAGCCAACGATCCGCAAGGCGCCAAGCAGTATCTCAGCAAGGCGATGAAGGCGGCGGAGGATCTCTACCAGACGGATGCGTTCGCTGATCCGGCGAACGAAGCGCCGAAGGCGCTGTGGCCGTCGACCGGGGCGTGGAAGGGCACGTTGATTGTGGCCCAGCATGTCGATTCCGGATATGCGATGCAGGAAGCAATCTCGCTGCCCGATCCGGAGATTGAAGCGGTGGCGAACGTGGCCATCGCGTCGGTCATGCTGGGCCAGGAGCCCGGGATGACTACACTCGCCGTGTGGCAGAAAGGCGAGCCGGTGATGGAGATGTTCTTCGACATTCCATGGTGGTCGGCAGGGGGATCGTCGCCGGCGAAGAGCGGAGACGGAGTAGAGAAGGCACAAGCCAACCGCTAGCGCGGGTAGAGCGGCCCTCAGGCCCACGTCCTGGGCATCCTCTTCTGAGTCCTTGAGCTGGCGGCACACACTTCGACACAAATGTTTGAAGCGGGAGTAGCGGTCCTTCGACTCCGGCGTGCAAAAGCGGCACGCCTCCGCTCAGGATGACACACGGTTGGGTTGGTGCAATTTTTGATCAGAGCCCAGAGCCCAGAGCCAAAAGCCAAGACAAAGCTCAAAGCTAGAGCCAAGACGAAAAGCGAATAGCGATCTGCAAGAACAAAGGCCGCCATTGCTGGCGGCCTGTTCGGTGTGCGACCGATGTACTGCTAATTGTTTTCGTTGCTGGCGCGCTTCCACGACATGAACTCGCCAATCGTGGATCCGCTTCCGGACGACGAAGATGAGGTTGCCGCTGGAGCTTTGTAAGACTCCACATCGGCGCGGGTGCCCTCTTCGCCAACCGCCCGAATGCTGAGGCCGACTTTCTTCTCCGCCGGGTTCATCTTGATGATCTTGAACTCGTGCTCCATCCCGGGTTCCAGCTTCAGCGGAGAGCCATCGGCTTCCACTGCTTCCGAGTTGTGGCACAGGCCCTCGACCCCGTCTGCGATCTCAACGAACGCTCCGAAGCTTGCCAGGCGCAGCACCTTGCCATGGATCACGTCGCCCACGCGATGCTGCTCGAAGAAGGTGTCCCAAACGTCAGGCTGCAACTGCTTCACACCCAGCGAGAGGCGGCGCTGGTCCGGTTCGATCGCGAGTACGATCGCCTTCACCTTGTCGCCCTTCTTCAGCACTTCCGAAGGATGCTTCACGCGCTTGGTCCAGCTCAGGTTGCTGACGTGGACCAGCCCGTCGATGCCGTCTTCGATCTCGATGAATGCTCCGAAGTCGGTCAGATTGCGGACCTTGCCCTCAACGACCGTTCCCACCGGGAACTTCTCGTGCAGGGTTTCCCACGGATTCGACTCGAGCTGCTTCAGGCCGAGGCTGATGCGGCGGTCGGTCGGGTTGACGTTCAGCACTACCGCTTCCACCTGATCGCCCACGTTGACCATCTTCGACGGATGCTTCATCCGCTTCGACCAGGTCATCTCGCTGACGTGTACCAGGCCTTCGATGCCCTGCTCCAGCTCGATGAACGCGCCGTAGTCGGTCACGCTGATCACGCGGCCGCGAACGTGCGCGCCGATCGGGTAACGCTCCATGGCGTCGAGCCAGGGATCAGGCGTGAGCTGCTTGAAGCCGAGCGAGACGCGCTGCTTCTCTTTGTCGAACTTCAGCACCTTCACCTGGATCTGATCGCCGACCTGAACCAGGTCGCGCGGATGCGTCAGGCGTCCCCAGGACATGTCGGTGATGTGCAGCAGGCCATCAATGCCGCCGAGGTCGACGAAGGCGCCATAGTCGGTCAGGTTCTTCACCGTGCCGGTGAGGATAGCTTCTTCGTGAAGCTGCTCCAGCGTCTTGCCGCGCTTCTCGGACTGCTCTTCTTCCAGCAACTGCTTGCGCGAAGCCACAATGTTGCCGCGCTTCTTGTTCAGCTTGATGATGCGGACTTCAATGTCCGTGCCCTTCAGCGCGTCGAGGTTGCGGACCGGGCGCAGATCAACCTGTGAGCCGGGCAGGAATGCGCGCGCGCCGAGGATATCGACAGTCAGGCCGCCTTTGATCCGGTCGATGACGCGGGCCTTGACCGGGGCCTTGTCGTTGAAGACCTTTTCGATCTCATCCCAGGCCTTCAGGCGCTGTGCCTTCTGGTGCGAGAGGTTGATGTAACCCTCTTCGGTGTGGCCGGGCTCGCGCATGACGGCGATTTCGTCGCCACGCTGCACGGAGACGTTGCCTTCATGGTCCTGGAACTCTGCCACCGGAATGACGCCTTCGGACTTATAGCCGATGTCGACGACGACATATTGCGGCGTGACTTTGAGCACGGTGCCGCTGACAATCTGGTCTTCGTTGAGAGCGGCCTCGGTCTGGGCCTGCTCCTGTTCGAACGATTCCAGAGCGCTGAGCGAAGTCTTCCATGCCGGGCTCTTTCTCGGCGCGAGCCGGAGGCTGGCGTGGACTCGGCGGGCTTGGTGGTCTCCGATGCCGCTTCGGGTTGAGGCTGGGCAGCTGACTGGGGCTGTTCAGGCGTTACGGGTTGGGTTTCGGGCTGCTCGGCAGCGCCGATTTCCTGGGTCTCGGTGGTCGGGGCGTTGTGGGTTTCTTCGAAAGACATTTGGTTGCGTACACACACTCCACTCGCTTTGAAAGCAAGAAGAGAGCCTGGTTAAAACGGACTGCTGGCTTGAGTCTCTACAGGTATGATTTGTCCCGCTCAGAGCGGGTTGGGACAACCCAGCGGCCGGATCCGATGGAGCGGGCTGCGCATCCAAGGGAACATTTCGACTATAGCAACCGGTGGGGGTGGTGTCAAACGCGTAAGTGCTAGAGGATGCCGGATTTTGCGCGCTTTTATCGACATTTAATGTCAAGAATTTGTCTCGGCGTCAAGGGCTTTTCGTCACCCCTGAATGTGATAAAAGTTCGCTTCGAGTCAGGCCCGCAAAACGGGATGGTACCCTGCCAATACGATGGATTATCTCTGGACTCCCTGGCGCTATTCCTATATCACCACGGCGGATGTATCCAAGGACGCCGGATCCTGCGTCTTTTGCGAGCTGCTGCGCTCCGGAGACGACGAAAAAGCCCTGATCGTTTATCGCGGCGAGTTCAACTTCGTCATCCTCAACGCTTTCCCCTACACTTCGGGACACAGCATGATCGTGCCGTACCAGCATCTGGATCGCCTGCACAAACTGCCGGAGGCGGGTGCGCAGGAGATGATGGCGCTTACCCGCAAGCTGGAGACTGCGCTGCTGGAGCTGTATCATCCCGACGGCGTGAACATTGGCATGAACGTCGGCAAGGCGGCGGGAGCGGGGATTGCCGGACATATTCATATGCACGCCCTGCCGCGCTGGGTAGCGGACGCGAATTTTATTTCCGTGATCGGTGAGACGCGCGTGATTCCAGAGCTGCTGTCGACGACGTACGAGAGGTTGAAGGCAAAGTTCTGAATGGCAGGAGTCGGTTGTCAGTTGTCAGTAATCAGTGGACAGTTGTGAATTGATGAGTGGCGCATTCCGGGACCAAAACCCGGTGCCGAGTGCGGCTCGCGCATTCAGTAGCGATCCGCGCAGCGGCGGCTTGGATTTCGAAGCCCGGGGTGCAAGCCCAGGTGCAATACGATAAAAGGGCCGGAGTCGCGTCAGCGGCGACACCCGCGCACCAGGTTTCGAACACCGCGACGGCCGGGCGTCCAATATGTCGGTAGGGCAAAGCCTCTTTAGAGCGGTGGAAGGGATGTCGTCCCTAAAGGGACTTTGATTCTAAAGAAAGTGGACCCAGCATTCCGCTCGCCTGCGGCTCGCTCCATGCTGGGCTATCATGGCACGCGCCTGCGGCGCTCTTGTCGTTGCCCAGACCTCTGCTTACTCCTAATCCCATAGCTACTTGCGAACCCGATCGCTACTGGCGAACCTCATCACTAACCACTGACTGACCACATCGCCACTCGCCACCCTATCGCTTAACGCTATCCCCATCGCTAACCGCTTACCCATCGTTAGCTGCTAACCCCATCGCTACTCGCGGCCCCGTCCCAAACCGCTAACCACCAACCCCTATCCCCTACCCCCTTACAACAGGCGGCATCGCCTTCGGTGCCGGCATCAGAATTGGAGAAGACCAAATCGTTTCACCAGGAGTTCTTATGGCTGCTCACTACGGAATGCTGCGGGACTACCGCTTCTCCGACGATGTGGATGATATTCGCGGCGCCGCTCTTTACGGCGCCGACGACGACAAGCTCGGCAAGATCGACGATGTGATCTTCGATCACGCCACCGGGACGATTCAGTATGCCGTGGTGGACACCGGCGGCTGGTTAAGCAGCAAGAAGTTTCTGGTTCCCGCCGACCGCATTCGCCCCTACGGGAAGAATGACGACGATTTCTCCATCAACGCCACCAAGAAAGAGATTGAAGCGCTGCCGAAGTACGATGAGTACGCCGCCACCGACGCGCAGTGGGCAGAGCAGGACGTGCAGCAGCGTGAGGCTTGGGGCTCGGGGCCGGTGATGCACAAGGAAGGCAGCACGCACAGCATTACCCCCGAAGCCAGCGAGATGCCAGCCGGGCAGGGCTCTGGCGTGGACGACCAGGCATATATGCCGGACCGCCTGGTAAACAAATTCACCAGTGCAGAGCCCGATCCCAGCAAGATCCGCATGCGTCCTTCGGGACTGGCCGCAAGAGCTGAGGACGGACGCTTCCCCGGAGAGCACGAGACACCAGACATTCCCACGCTTGCTGCCGAGGAAGCCGCCGACCGTGCGGTGAATGACTCGGTCGAGGCGCAGCGCGATCACCTGACGAATCCGGATAACTTGTACGTTTCCGAGAGCGACCGTGCGCGGCGCTGGTCGGCTTTCGAAGACAATCTGCGTAAGAACCGTGTCGACGTCACCGCCAGCTGTCACAGCTGCGGGACCGCCCGCGACCGCGTAGCTTAGGTTTCGCCGGCCCGCGGTCGTGCGATTCACAGTCGCGGAGGACAAGTGCGAACCTGCACCCGTGCCTCCGCGGCTTTTTCGTACCGCGTGATTTCCCGAATCCGAACATTTCCCCCTCGCTGCTGCTATTTTTTCCTGTTCTTTCCTGCGCACGCGGACGAGCATGGGGGTGTTGAGAGTGTCGTTGCTTCCATAAACGGCGCCTCATCCGGCATCCCTCATTCTGATCGTCCTTGGCGTACATGCTCTGCGCGGCAGCCTCTCTTGCGTTGCCGAATCTCGACGAACTTCTCTAGGCGCCCAACATTTGACCGCTCGTATTGCCCGTCTCGGGGCGAGGAGAATTCCATGAAGCTCCGCATTCTTTCCATCTTCCTGCTGCCGCTGATCGCCGCAGCCGTTCCCGCCAGCGCTCAAGATCTCTACAACAACGGCCCAACCGACGGTCAGACCCTTGGCTGGACCATCAATTTCGGCTTTGCCGTCAGCGACCAGTTCACACTGCCGGCCAACTCGACGTTCAACACCCTCACCTTCGCTGCCTGGCTGTTCCCTGGCGACGTTCTTCAGACGGCGGAGCTGTCCGTTACTTCGAGTGAATTCGGCGGCACCAGCTACTTCGATCAGATCGTCAGCTTCACGGCGGGCAGTTGCTTCACGAACGCCGGCGGCTTCAATGTCTGCAACGAGACTGCCGACTTTTCCGACATCAGCCTCGGCGCCGGCAGCTACTGGCTGAACCTGGCGAACGGTGTTGTCAACACAGGCGATCCGGTTTACTGGGACATGAATAGTGGTCCGTCACTGGCTTCTGAGAGCTCCCTCGGCACCATTCCGTCCGAGTCGTTCACGTTGAATGGAGAGTGTGGCGCCGGCAGGAATGCCCCCAACTGCGGTCCACCGCCGCCTACACACCGGAGCCCGGCAGCTTGCTGCTGTTCGGCTCAGGTGCGGTTGCGCTGCTCGGACTTTTCGGCCGCCGGCAAAGCAAATAATTTCCTTCGGAAAAAACCGCACTGGGTTGTGCAGTCACAGAAGGAGCAGCCATTGAACAAACTAGCCATGTTTCTCATCGTGCTGTTGCTCGCCGTGCTGATCGTTCCTGCAACGGCGCAGCAGAACGATCTCTACGACAACGGCCCCACGGATGGAAGGACGTTCGGCTGGACCATCAACTTCGGATATGCAGTGAGCAACCAGTTCCCACTGGTTGCGCCTGCGCCTCTATTTTCCTTGGAGTTTGCCGCGTGGTTGTTCCCTGGGGACGTACTTGAGACAGCCGAGGTGTCGATTACCTCCTCGGAGTTCGGCGGAACCTCGTTCTTCGAGCAGACGATGTCGTTCACCGCTTCGGACTGTGCGGCGAACCCGGCCGGGTACAACGTTTGCGACGAGACAGCCTATTTTGGAGGCCTCTACCTGAATGCGGGTAACTACTGGCTGAACCTGGGGAATGCGGTTTCGAACAATGGCGATCCGGTCTACTGGGACCAGAACTCGGGCCCTTCTTTAGCGTCGGACAGTACCGAGGGAACGATTCCTTCAGAATCCTTCACCATTGGCGGCTATGGCAGTGGTCCGCCGCCGCCGACTTCTCCCGAGCCTAGCAGCCTGCTTCTGTTTGGCTCAGGCTTACTCGCTCTGTTGTGGACAGGTATCCGCAGGTTCTCGTAAGCGCGCGAAACCTGTCGGCTTAGGTTGCCGCAGAAATCCGCGAAAGGAGCAGTCATGGTCCTCCGTACAGTCTTACTGACGTTAATTCTGTCAACCATTGCCCTACCTGCGATTGCGCAAAACGATGTGTACGACAACGGCCCCACCGACGGCCAGGACTGGGGCTGGACGCTTAATTATGGGGCAATCGTGAGCAACAGTTTCACTTTCACGAATACAAACAATTGTGGCTACTTTGCAGACAGTCCATGTTCCGTCAATGGAGTCGCTTTCGCTGCCTGGCTCTACCCGGGCGATGTGCTCGAGAGCGCTGAAGTCTCCATCACCTCCAGTGAGTTCGGCGGCACCTCCTTCTTCGACCAGACTCTGAACTTCTCCGTGAGCGGGTGCTTCACGAACGACGACGGCTTCAATCTCTGTACGGAAACCGCCCGGTTCCCCGATGTCTACCTGAACACCGGTACGTATTGGCTGAATATTCAGAACGCGAGCGTGAACGACTACGACCCAATTTACTGGGATCAGAATTCCGGCCCGTCGCTGGCTTCCCAGAATTCGCTCGGCACCATCCCGTCGGAGTCATTCACCATTCTCGGCACCCCGAGCAGCTCTTGCTATTACTGCGGTACGGTTCCCGAACCAACTGGCTTAGGCTGGGTGGCTGCGGGTTTACTGGGGCTGCTGCTCACGGCTTCGCGCAAGAGTGTGTAGCGGGGAGCGATGTTGGCAATTCGTTTCCGTTGAATGAAAGGGGAAGTTATGGCCCTCCGCATTACTTTACTGACTTTTCTCCTGTTGGTGATGGCCGTGAGTCCGGCGGCCACGCAAGAGGATGTTTACGACAATGGGCCCAGCGATGGACAGGACTATGGCTGGGTCATCAACTTCGGATTCGCCACCAGCGACAGCTTCGTCTACAACAATCCCGATAGCTGCGGCTGGGGCGCAGCTCAATGTCCCATCAATGGGGTGACCTTCGTCGCCTGGCTCTTCCCCGGAGATACTCTCCAGAGCGCCGAGGTCTCCATCACGTCGAGCGAGTTCGGCGGCATTAGCTATTTCGACCAAACGGTAAGCTTCACCGAAAGCGGTTGCTATGGGAACAATATGGACTTTAACGTCTGTACGGAGAGCGGCGCCTTCCCCGGCGTCTACCTGGACAGCGGCACCTACTGGCTGAATCTGCAAAATGCCCAGACGACGATCGGCGACCCGGTGTACTGGGACCAGAATTCCGGTCCGTCGTTAGCGTCGAGCAGCTCCCTGGGCACGATTCCTTCAGAGTCGTTCACCATCCTCGGCGCCACAACCAGCTCTTGCCTTGGGTGCTACACAACCCCCGAGCCTATCGGTCTGGAGTGGCTGACGGTGGGTTTATTGGGACTGCTGCTGACAGGCTCGCGCAAGTATCTGTAGATCAGGTTAGCCTGTGGACAAGTTTTCCCTAGGCACCATTCCGTCCGAGTCGTTCACGTTGAACGGAGAGTGTGGCGCCGGCAGGAATGCCCCCAACTGCGGTCCACCGCCGCCCACAACCCCGGAACCGGGCAGCCTTTTGATGTTGGGCTCGGGAGCTGTGGGGTTGTTGATGTTTGAACTGCGCAGATTTCTCTAAGCAATGAACCGCCTGAGTTAGAAGACGGCTCGAACTGACCTCTTAAAATCAATTCGATATAAATAGCTCAAGGCCGAAGAAATAGGCTCGGCCTCTCTTTTTAGTTGTGTAGGAAGGAATGCTTGTACATAATTAGCCGCTTTTGGAAAGGATGATCCATGCGGAAGCTATTTCTTCTTCTTGTCACACTTGTGTGTGTAGTCTCGACCGTTCCCGCAGCAGCACAGGAGGACCTTTACGACAACGGTCCGACCGACGGTTTTGGTTCCGGATGGACTATCAACTTCGGCTTTGCCGTGAGCGACCGGTTCACGCTGGGAGGCGCCCAGGCGGCTGGCGGCGTCCAGTTCGCCGCATGGCTATTTCCCGGCGACGTTCTCGAAACCGCTGATGTGTCGATCACTTCGAGCGAATTCGGCGGCACTAGCTACTTCGAGGAGACCCTTGACTTCACGCAGTCAGGTTGCTTCTCAAACGGCCTCGGCTACAACGTATGCGTTGAAACTACCACTTTCAACCCAGTCGACCTCGGGCCTGGCAGCTACTGGTTGAATCTGGCGAACGCGACCGTCGCGAATGGCGACCCGGTTTACTGGGATCAGAATAGCGGTCCGTCGCTCGCCTCCGAGAACATGCTGGGAACTGTTCCCTCCGAGTCTTTTACGATTCTTGCGGCATGCGAGCAGAATGCTCCCTGTGGGCCGCCACCACCGACGACCCCGGAACCCAACAGCTTTCTGCTTCTGGGCTCGGCCATCCTGGTGAGCGGGTTGGCGCTGGCGGGGACGAAGCTGGTGCGTTAAGGAGAGATCGCTTCGGGATCTCGACAGATGACATGGAGTCGCCGGCTGCCTGTGCTATGCCCCTTGAGGCGCTGCTTGACGCGGCAGGCCTTTGGTTGCGAAAACCAGAATGTAGAGATAGCACAGCACCGGCAGGATGAACGCATGGTGCAAGCCGACCCGGTCGGCAATTAGACCTTGCACTTCAGGAATGATGGCTCCGCCGACGATGGCCATGATCAGCAGGCCGGAGCCTTCACCGGTCAGCGGGCCCAGGCCTTCAATGCCCAGTGTGAAGATGCTAGGGAACATGATGGAGTTAAACAGTCCGACCAACAGAAGCGCCCACATGGCGAGATGGCCGACGCTCAGCATCGCCAAACAAACCAGTATGACGGCCACAATCGCGTTGAAGGCCAACACAAGGCGCGTCGACACTTTTTGCAGCACAGCCGAGCCGATAAACCTGCCAATCATCGCTCCGCCCCAGTAAAACGTGAGGTATTTGGCGGCGACTGCGGCGCGCAGGTTGCCGATCTCGTGCAGGTTCATGAAGTTGACCAGGAAGCTGCCAATCGCGACTTCCGCGCCCACGTAACAGAAGATAGCGCCGATCCCCATCACCAGGTTGCGGTGTCTCCACACGCTGTCGTTCGAGACGGCGTGACCGCCTTCGGCGTCGGGAATATGCGGCAGCTTAAACTTAGCGATCGCAACGCCGAGCAAAATCAGAGCTAGAGCGATGACGAGGTAAGGCAGCTTCACTGAGGAAGCTTGCTGCAACCTGTAAGTGTGCAGCGCTTGCGGTGATAAAGCCTGAAGCTCTTCGGGAGTCTTTGGAATGGCCGCGCCCAGAATTAGCAGTCCGCCAAAGAACGGCGCGACCGTTGTCCCCAGCGAGTTGAAGGCCTGCGTCAGGTTCAATCGGCTGGACGCCGTGCGTGGCGGGCCCAGCACTGCGACATAAGGGTTCGCGGACACCTGCAATGCAGTGATACCCGCCGCCAGGATGATGAGCGCGGCGAGAAACAGCGGGAACGATGGCACGCTGGCCGCCGGAATGAATAGCAGCGCGCCCAGTCCCATGGTGAGCAGCCCAGCGACCATCATTTTCTGATAGCCGATGCGCTCGATGATCTTGCCGGAGGGAATCGAGAAGACGAAGTATGCCGAGAAGAAGCAGAACTGAATCAGCATGACCTCGGCATAGTTGAGGTCGAAGATCGACTTCAGGTGCGGGACCAGGATGTCGTTCAGGCAGGTGAGGAAGCCCCACATGAAGAACAACGTGGTAACCATCGCCAGCGGCCCGGTATAACTGCGCTCTGCGCCGGCGGGGTTGATGGTCGTCGTGTTTTGCTGCGCTCCCAGTGCCATGCTCACCTGTGAAACTTAGATGTTGAAAACCGTCTTACCAGGTCCTCTGAATTGGATGCGCCTCGGTATTAAAGACCACCTTGTGCAGGTCCAGCGTCGACCTCGGAGCATATAACAGATACAGATACTTCAGGGTTTCGGCGAGGAAAAAGCTTTCCATGTCATCGCGCTGCTGCTTGGTCTCGACATTCACCAGAGCGGCGAATCCGACATCGGTGCGGCAATATTTTTCCAGGCTGTCGGCATAGGTCTTGCCCATGTCGAGATACAGCGGCTTTCCGGTGAAGAAATATAAGTAGTACGTCGACTCGATGATCTCCGGCCGCAGTTCGTAGCCGGGGTAAGTGATCTTCATGGTCGAGTAGTCGAATTCCTCCGGCTCGATGCCCCAGGTTGTCCACATCTTGTAACTCGACTGCTGCAACTGCTGCGGCGCGCTCCAGATCGCCGGACAGCGCCAGTTCAGCGGGGAAGAAGGCGTCTAGCGCTCCGTAGTGCGTCGAAACCTTCGCGCCGGTGTTCATGTTGACCTGCGCATACCAGAGGCCGTTCGGCGTGGGATCGGCGACATATTTATTGAGTGCGGCGATGCTGGTCTTCCACATCTGCTCGCAATCGTTGTCGTGGAAGAGGATCGAGCATTTCAGCAGGTACTCGTAATAGGAATCGATGCCACCGCTGATGTGGCTTACCGGATCGATCCACTTGCCGGTCTCGACGTTAATACTGGAGCCGACCAGTCCGATTGGCGAGCGGCGATCATAGACTTCGAGCAACGCGCGCTTGGCCTTGTCGTAATACACAGGCTTACCCGTCAGCTTGCTCAGCGTACCGAATTCGATCAGCAGCGAACCGATCTCCGCCGGGTTGCTTTCCACGCCTTTGGTGGCGCCGGTCTTGAGGTTCACGAAGACATACGGCATGCCGGTCGGCGAATTGAACGCGGGCAACAGCCGCGTGCCGAGATCGTTGGCGAGATCCAGCAGACGCTTGTCGCCGGTAAGTTGATAGCTGCTGAGCAGTCCGCCCAGCAGGCGAATCGTGATCTCGAAATTCTTGACGTAGATGTCCTTGTCGAACGATAACTTGGTGTCGATCAGCTCGCGAGCCTTGTCGGCTTCATCGTTCAGGCCCATCAGGACCATGGTGTCGAGCGCATCGACCGGCGTCATCAGCAGCGACGCGCTGCCGGGCTCTCCAGCGGCCGGTCCTTTCGTACCTTTCGTAGGAGCGTACCAATCGCGATAGCTCTTCGTCAGCGGCTGCAGTTCGTCGTGCCCCCAAGCGTATTGCTTGTAGCCGCCCCAGGCGTGCAGGAAGTCCTGACGAACGCGCTCGGCCATCTCGGCTTTCTGCTGGTCGGTCCATTTCGCTGGAGAGTCCGTTGCAGCAGGTTTTGTGGAAGCCGTCCTTTGTGCGAGTCCGGGCAGTGATGCCAAAAGGAAGCAGAATAGCAAGTGCGTGTAGCTTATACTTTTTCATCTGAATAAGTCACAAGCTGTTGTGATGGGCCACGGGCATGTCAGGTAGAGCTGGCCTTCAGGCCAGCGTCTAAACCGTTTATTTGTCGATCAGAGTCGGCTTCAGCCGACGACACCAGCCCCTCGTAATGAGTTCTTCAGCACCCCTGTAAAGCCGGTTGCGAACCATAAACAAACTAGAGGCTATCTCATATGGAACTAGACGCGTAAACTTCGATCCCTCAGCGGCTGAAGCCGTGCCCCTTCAACTCATCTATGAAATAGTTTCCAGTTAGACGCTGGCCTGAAGGCCAGGACTACCCGAAATCTCCGACAGCTCCTGTCTCACGCGCCGAACATATTCCCGGTCGGTGAGCTCATACTTCGATTCCTCCGGTCCGTTCGGTGCGCCGAAGTAAATCTCAGGATTCTTCAGCGTAGACGAATCCTGCCGCTCCGCGAACGCCGTCAGGTGAACCTGAGTGCAGCCGGTTCGATCCACCACCTGCCGAACGTTCTCCACTGTAATGCCTGCACCGGGCAGCACCTCAATTCGACCACCGGCATGCTCCCGGAGTTGCCTGATCAGTTCCGCGCCTTCCGGCGCGCCGTTCTTCTGGCCGCTGGTCAGCACGCGGGTGATGCCAAGATCGACTAACTCCTCCAGTGCGCGAAACGGATCGGGCGTCACGTCGAAGGCCCGATGAAACACCGCCTGCCGCGTGCCGATACGTTCTCGCAATCGCCCGCGTACGCTTCACGTCGATGGTGCCGTTGGCGTTCAGAATGCCGAAGACGATGCCGTCAGCGCCGTGTTCCAGCAGCAAGTCGGCATCGCGCTCCATCACCGCGAACTCCGCGGGCGAATAGCAGAAACCTGCCTGGCGTGGACGATTCATCGCGATCACCGGAATCTCCGCCCGCTGTTTCACCTCGAGCAATGAGCCGAGGCTGGGAGTGAGACCGCCGAGAAACAGCGCCGAGCACAATTCGACGCGGTCGGCGCCACCGGCGGCTGCTTCGATGGCATCTTCGGCCGAGCCACAACAAATCTCCAGCAGTATCGGGGACAAGAAAAACTCCAGCCGGAGCGGACCCCGGCTGGCTTCTACTCTAGCAAGTTAATGGTTAGCCGTCGCGGCTTCGGTCTCTTCCTCCTCGTGCTCATCCTCGTCCTGGGCGTCGCCGTCGGCTTGCGTACGGAAGCCAGCGGACTTGGCCGATGACAGCGGCAGGATGTCGATGGCCAGGTCGCTCATCTGCTTCCAGGTCGGGCGGTTCCTGTCGAGATAGTAAGAACACTCGTACACCTTGAACGGCACCTTCAGCGGCGGCCCGTAGGTAACGGTACAGTAGGCGAGCTCCTCGCTCTCGCGGAAGCCGCGCAGGATGTGGGCATGCACGCACGACGCGCACTTGGATTGCGAGTCGGCGGGCGTCCCGTTCTTTACGTAGATGGTGGTCATAGTTTCTTTCCAACCGGCTCTGGGCCGGCGTCTGTGCGCGCGCAGACGGGTCCGCACGCGCGTAAGGCTAAGTCCGACAATGTAGTAGTCACTAAGCGATCCTGATCACGGTGATCGCAGGCTTCGTCGCGGGATCGGGCTGCACGAATCCAACCACGCGCTCCGGCTTGCCGATACGGCGATCGACATACGCCGTACACTCGCACACCTCGAACGCCAGCTCGCGCAGCCCGCCTCCCAGATTGCAGCTGGTGAGCTTTTCTCCGGTGAAGCCCTTCTGCACGACCGCATAGGTACACGTCGGGCACAGCGCCTCGCGGCGCTTCGGGGTTCCGAGAATGTTCAACGTCAACATGGCTCACCTCAAACAGCTACAGATCGGCACGCGAATGGCAGCGCAGGGAAAAATGCGCACAGAACAACGCGAACCGGATCGCGGACAAAGGTTAGGAGTGACTTGGTTTACCTGCCGTGCTTAGCGAAAAAGATCGACGAAAGCCGACATGAGTTGCCCATGGGCGAGCGCTGGCCGAATGAGGCCGCGACTGCCGGTGCACCGAAATATTTTGCGCACAATCATGGGTCTTCTCCAGAAAGGAGTTTCTAAGATGCCACAGTTCCGATTCGAAACGCAAGCAGGAATTATTTTCTTCCGCTACGCACAAGGCATAGCTTGATCAAATACCTTCGTTGCATCGCCGGGAGGTGTTCACGACCAGCCTCTCCACCTTCGATCCCTACGTTGAACCGTTGCTTGTGGCGCGGGTACCGCAGATGAGCGGCTATTCTTCCAAGCTCGCGGACGGCGCGGCAAAGCATGCTGCAGGCGCTGGAGGAAGAAGCCGGGGAAGCGCTAAGACCGTTCGCCGTATTTATGGTTGTCATCCTGAGCGAAGTGAGTTCGCAAAGCGAGCAAACAAAGTCGAAGGAACGCTGCCGCCGGCAGACTGCGTAGTTGGAATTGAGGTCCTTGGACTCCGGCGCGCCGGCCTGTGTTCAGGATGACAAACTACAAGTCGGCGGGTAAAGACGCTTCGAGGTGTGCTGCGCGCGCCGCTTTGATCTCGTCCCAGCGTACCCAGGCGATGTAGAGCACCACCAGAATGTTGATGACCAGAATGATCCAGTGCAGTTCATTAGGGTGTCGAATGAGTTTCCAGACTTCGACCGGAATGTAAAGGCATCCGGAGATGATGGCCAGCCACTCTGCCCAGACACGCTGCCGCCAGAGTCCGTAGCCCTCCAGGAAGCGCAGGGTCGTGTAAGCGATGGCGATGCCCAGGATCATTCCGATGCTGGTGCTGGAAAGCTTATCGACCGCATCCAGAAACTGGTGCGGCAAATGGCGGTTGGGATCGATGTGGAAAAAGAAGAGAATGTGTTCGGCAGCATCTCCGAAGTCCACGTCGTGGCGGATCATGCGAATGAAGACGTAAGCACCGATCAGTGCAAGCACGCCCTTCAGCGCCTCGACGAGGGCCACCGTACGCAGACCGGCGCGGTGCGCGCGGCGCAAGGTAGCCTTTGGATGGTCCGTTGTGGCGATACCGCTCATCCCTGAGATGCGCTTTGCCGGCCGATCCGGCCAGCGTACTCCATCCATATTGTGACTGCGCAGCATTTGCTCCTGTTGGATTCCAAATGCAGGCGCTGCCGTTGGCTTCGTATCGTAGCCATTCTGGGAGAGCGATGCAAAGAATAAAGTTTCAAGCGGGACGAAGCGCCTCGGCAGCAGCGGTGTTCAGCATTTCGCTCGTACTGCACAGCTTTTCGCGGCAATGCTCTGCATTGGCGCGGCTTAACTCGGCGGCATCGATCTTGCGCCAGCCGTCATAGTCCACGAAACGGCAGCCACGCAATTCCAAGAGGTGGCGAAGCGCCGGAGTTCCGGGACGGCTTGCACTCTGCACCTCCTGCACAATCTTCTGTGCCACCTGTTGGGCTTCCACGCGATTGGTGGGAATCGTTCCCGATGGTCCGCGCTTCGCCCATCCCACTACATACAGGCGATCGTCGACCTGACCGTGATCGTTGGCGAAGACGCCGTTTTCCGGAGTAGCCGAGCAGCACGGAACGGATTCGTATCCGATGCAGGTAACCGCAAGCTGCGCCGGGATGTCGGTTATCTCTCCCGAGGCCGAGCGGAACCGCACCGCCCGTAGAGCGTCGTCGCCGGCGAAAGCAGTCGGCGTGAGATTGAAGTGAAACTGGATCGTAAGCGGAGTGTCACGCTGGGGAGCTTCCGCGAATCCGCGAAGCACTTTGGCTACTGCACTGTCACCCGTGATGTCTGACGAATTCACGATGGGCCGGGCGCGCTGTAACGTTCCAATCTCGGCGAGCTCGTGATCGTTGAACTTAGCTTCCGCTGCGCCGCGGCGTCCGACGACGTGAATCGCCTTGATGGGCTGAGCGTGCAGCCAGTGGCGCACATCGGTCGGCAGATCGGAGCCCGATAGCTCTTCGCGGCCCTTGGCGAGGATACGTGCGGCATCCAGCGCGACATTGCCATTACCGATTACCACGGCTGAGCGCACATCGCTGACCGTCGGTGGCTGGGCGTGCGGATGGCCGTTGTACCAGCCGACGAAAGCACCCGAACCAGTTACGCCGGGAATATCTTCGCCCGCAATTCCGAGCTGCCGGTCGCGTGCGGCGCCCGTCGCGAGCACGACCGCATCGTAGAACGACAGGAGCTGCTCGAGCTTTATGTCGCGTCCGACTTCTACATTGCCGAAGAAGTTGACGCGATCGCGAGACAGCACGCGATCGAAGACACGCGCTACATTCTTCGTGCTCTGATGGTCAGGCGCGACCCCGTAGCGGATGAGCCCGAACGGCACCGGAAGTTTTTCCAGGATGTCGATAGAGCCTTCGGGAATGAGTCGAAGCAGGTGGTCGGCCAGGTAACAACCCGCCGGACCCGAACCGATGATGGCGATGTTCATAAGAGTTAAAAACGTGGCCCAGGTTTCGGTCTTCGAGACCTGGGTGGGTTGCCGGTAGTTGCGCGAGTGCGCCGCTGACGCGGCTCCGGCCCTTTTATTGTGTTGCACCCGGGGCTTGCGCCCCGGGCTTCAAATTCCAAGCCGCCGCTGCGCGGCTCGCTGCTTAATGCGCAAGCCGTGCACTCAGCACCGTGATCTCGTTCCGGAACGCACCTGGCATCAGTTCACGGCTGAACACACGGACAACCGACCACTGCTGCCGGCTATTGACAACCGACAACCGACAACCGACAACTGACAACCGGCTACTGCTTTATTGCAGTCGCACGTACTCGTAATTCACCGGGTTGTTGTTAATGCCGCGGTCGGGCGGCGCAATCCATGCCGCCATCTTGCCTTGCTCGTACACACCGTGCATCAGGCTGAGAATGTAGGCCTGGTCGCCCTCGCTCGGCAGCCAGCTCGCGATCTTCGCATTGAAGTCTTCCTGCGTGATCGGAGTGCCCGCCGGATCGGTCGGCACATTTGCCCATATTCCGATGTTGCGGCGGAAGCGCGTGCTGGGGAGCGCCAGCCGGAACGAGTGTCCAGCTTTTTCGATGAGCCGGTTCCAGCGAATGACGCCGATCTCGCAGTCCTTCACATACGAGCCGCGAGTCACATCATTCATCGCATTCCGCATTGGGATCTCCTCAGACTTCGTGCTCAGATTTCCATCCGGCACTTCGATGGTGTAGATCTCTTCGGCGGCAATGTGATCTTCATAGCGCCCCTCATCGGGACGGCCCTTCAAACCGTTCGCGAAGTAGGACGCGGCATTCGACGAACTCTCCGATCCAAACAGATCGAGCGACGAACTGAACCAGAAATTCAGATAGCGCTGCAACGTCTGCAAATCGATCGCTCCCGCTTTGCGGATGGCTTCGGGATCATCGGTATTCAGTTCGTTCATCACTTCCAGCGTCCGTTTGATCACCCGGCTAATACCGGTGTCGCCGACGAACATGTGGTGAGCTTCTTCGGTCAGCATGAACGAGCAGGTGCGCGCCAAGGGATCGAAGCTCGATTCGGCCAGCGACTTCAGCTGGAATTTGCCATCGCGATCGGTGAAATAGGTGAACATGAAGAAGCTGAGCCAGTCGCGGATGGGCTCGTTGAACGTGCCCAGGATGCGCGGTTTGTCGGCATCGCCGGAGTGGCGCTCGAGCAACTCCTCGGCCTCCTCGCGGCCATCGCGACCGAAGTAGGCGTGCAGCAGATACACCATCGCCCACAGATGCCGGCCTTCTTCCACGTTCACCTGGAAGAGATTGCGCAGGTCATACAGTGAGGGAGCCGTGTGCCCCAGCATGCGTTGCTGCTCGACCGAGGCAGGCTCGGTGTCGCCCTGCGTGACGATGAGCCGGCGCAGGGTGGCACGATATTCTCCGGGAATCTGCTGCCAGACTTCCTTGCCGTAATTGTCGCCGAAGCCGATCTTGCGTTCGAGATCGCGATTCGCAAGAAAGATGCCCCAGCGGTAATCCGGCATGCGCACGTAACCGTAGGTCGCCCAGCCTTTGGCGTCGACAGAAGTCGCCGTGCGCAGGTAAACGTCGGCAACCTGAAAATCTTTTGGGCCGAGCTCCTGCCACCAGTTCAAGAATTCCGGCTGCCAGTGCTCCAGCGCGCGCTGCAACGTGCGGTTCGATCCCAGATCAACATTGTTAGGAATGCGGTCCTGATAATTGATTGCCATGAAAAGTGCTCCTGGTTACTTTCGGCTTGCACCGTCGGTCAACTCGCAGGACCGGCGGCCTTGTTGGGTCTCGTGCTTTGTGTCTCGCGCTATGTCTGCACGCCGCGCCCTGTGCTTGTGTTTCGTGTTTTGTGTCAGGGCACGACTTCCAGTCGCGCCGAAAAGCGTCTTCCTCGCGGAGGGCCTTAGCCCCTGCAGGCGGCACGCAGCGGCGAAAGCCAACATTTAAGCCGACCGTGCGCGGCACGAGCAAACTCGTGCCCTGACACAAGACGACCGTCTGCCGCTCTACCTACACTCTCTCCCAATTAAACTTCGCCTTCGATCCCGTGCCGAATAACTTCAACGCTCCATGCTCGCCGGTCGAGTTCGGGCGGATGAACACCCAGTTCTGCCACGCTGAAAGCCGGCCGAACACTTTCGTCTCGAGCGTCTCGCCTCCAGGAAAACGCAGGCTGGCTTCCAGGCCGGTGAGGGCGTCGGGCGAGAGGCTGGCACGCTCTTCAATCGCGATGCGCACCTCGTCTTCCCAGTCGAGATCATCGGGCGTAACCGTGACCAGGCCGAGCGACAACGCCTCTTCTGGTCCTACCAGTTTTCCCTTGGCTTCGACGGCCCTCGCCATATGACGGGCATCAGCGCTGAATCGCGTTTCCAGACGTCCGCGATCGTTTACCGCAGGTAGCAGTCCGAAGTTGAATTCGTCGAGAGCGATCTTCGGCGCATCGCCTTCGTCTTCCGGCAGCGCGAGCATATAGCTGCGGTCGGCCGCCAGCGCCAGTTCAAACAGCAGGCCGGCAAAGCACGAGCCGGGTTCGATCACGGCATACATGGTGCGCGACGAAACGTCCAGACGAGCGAAGGTGCGGCGCAGCATCCCGATCGTCTCACGCACCAGCCAGTCATTCTGGTTGGCTTGCATGAACGCGTCGGATGCTAGCACTGCGTCAGAGCTACCTTCCGTCTTCAACAGCAGCAGGCCAAGCTCTGCCTCATTCACCCTCAACATTAAGATCGCGTCATCCAGTTCGCGCGCCATTTGCAGCGGCCACCATTTGTCGCCAGCGGCGTGGATGGCGTCGACGGTGTGATGCTGATCGCCTTCTGGAGCTCGCACGGTCAGGGTCACGGTTCGTGCAGCGCGATCGAAGCTGACGTCCACGTACTGGTAGTGATATCCGTTGTCGTCGATCGTGCGAGCGACCGGGTTGAGCTTAATACCCTTCGCATCTGCCGGGCGCGTCGAACTCTGCACCAGCGTTTCGGCGCGGGTGCGCGCCGCCTCTTGAAACTTTGCGGGGGCGGCCACGTCGTCGACCAGGCCCCACTCCTTCGCGCGTTCTCCCTTCACGCCGTCCGGGTTGGTGCAGAACATGTCGGCGAGATCGCGGCGCACTTTGCGCTTGTCCACTACACGAGTCAAGCCACCGGTTCCGGGCAATACGCCCAGCAGCGGCACCTCGGGCAAGCTCACTGCGCTGGAGCGATCGTCGATCAGCAGGATCTCGTCGCAGGCAAGCGCGAGCTCATATCCGCCGCCGGCCGTGGTTCCATTCAACGCTGCCAGAAACTTCAGTCCATCGTGACGGCTGGAATCTTCCATGCCGTTGCGCGTCTCGTTGGTGAACTTGCAGAAGTTGACCTTCCACGCGTGGGTCGACGTACCGAGCATGTAGATGTTGGCGCCGGCGCAAAACATGCGCTCGCGCGCGCTGGTCAGCACCA
Source organism: uncultured Acidobacteriaceae bacterium (assembly GCA_963834135.1). Taxonomy (GTDB): domain Bacteria; phylum Acidobacteriota; class Terriglobia; order Terriglobales; family Acidobacteriaceae; genus Bog-257. The sequence goes on from CAWIAN010000007.1 coordinate 132,508, forward strand.
CGCACGCGACCTCGGGATGCTCGAAACGGATGCTCTGCAGCATGTTGTAGAGCTCGATGTCGACACCGAGATCGTAGGAGTTGAGCTTGAGCTTGTAGCCCGGCTTCAGTCCGCAATCTTCATTGACGTCCATGGCCAGCGTAGCAATGCGGCCGTCGATGGTCAGCCGCCAATGGCGGTAGTTTTCGGCAGGCGCGTCAAAGGTGACGAGCTCCGCCTCTTTCACTTCAGGCATGCAGGTGAATCTCCTCTAGGACAGCGCCGGACAGGCGACCACATCCCCCACGTCGTATAGATGCATTATAGTGCATTTTGTCGGTTGCGGCTAGGCAGTATTTTGCATACGCCTGGGCAGGCCTAGCTCTCCCGCAGCGCCTGTAGAAGCCGATCCGCTGATTCTTCGGTACTGGTTTCACTGGTGTCGAGGATCAGGTCTGCCTTGCGATACAACGGCTCGCGTACTTCCAGGATGCGCTTCAGATCCGACATGGATTCGCGATTGTCGGCCATCGGCCGCATATCGCCTTGCGCGATGACGCGCTGCATGTGATCCTCGGGCGTGGCGCGCAGCCAGACCGTGTAGCACATGGTCAGCAGGCGTTCGAAGGTTGCCGGCTCGGAGACCAGGCTGCCTCCGGTGGCGAGCACGAAGCGCGGATAGCGTTCGATGACCTGGTCGAGGCAGCGGCGTTCCAATCGGCGAAAGCCGCTTTGGCCGTACAGATCGAAGATCGCGCTCAACCCGACGCCGCTTTCCTGCTCGATCAGGCGGTCCAGCTCCAGGAACGGCGCTTCCAGCCGCTCGGCAAGAACCGCACCCAGCGTTGATTTTCCCGCACCGCGCAATCCGATCAGAGCGATGCGTCCGCGACGAGCCGCGAGATCGACGCCGCCAAAATGCTGCACCAGCAGACGACGCGCTTCGGCCAACTCAGCCGCCGGCAGGCGGCGCAGAAATTCCGTTGTATGTACCAGGTCGACGGGCGGCTCCTGGCCTTCCAGAACCAACGCCTCCAACGGAATGTCGAGGGCGTTCGCGATTTGCCGCAACAGCAGGATGGAGATATTGCCCTGTCCGGTTTCGAGCTGGGCTAGGTAGCGCTCGGAAACTTCCGAGTCTCGCGCCAGAATCTTGCGAGTCATGCCGCGGCGCGCTCGCGTCTGCCGTACCCGCTCGCCGACTAGCTTGAGGTATTCAGACTCCGCAGCCGATTGCTCGGGAGCCGTACCCGTGGCGGCGGGAGCGGTCATTTCCGACCGCTCATTGTCCTCCACATGCACTATGTCGCGTTTCCGGCTCACGGTGGATGCATTATACTTCCGGGACGGCACGTATAATAGTGCCAAGCTGAGGATGGAGCTGGTCCTTAAACCAGCCCCGTTGTGGGGAAGAAGGCATGGCCGTAGACATTACGATCCTGGTAGGAACCATGACCGGCACGGCCGAGATGGTGGCGCAGGAGGTCCAGCAGGCGCTGGAGACGGCCGGTCACCAAGCCAACATCCGTGTTATGGACGGCTTGGACGCAAGTGTCTTCGAGGGCGGCGGCCCATTCCTTGTCTGCACGTCCACTTACGGCAATGGAGACGTGCCCGACAACGCTCAGGCATTGTTTAGCAGTTTAGAAAGCGAGAAACCGAACCTGAGCAACGTGACCTACGGAGTAATCGCGCTCGGGGACACAACCTATAAAGAGACCTACTGCCACGGCGGCATACGTTTCGACAAGCTGCTCACCGAGCTCGGCGCCCGACGAGCAGGCGAGATGATGATGCACGATGCCGGTTCGGGCACCCTACCCGAAGAGGAAGCGGCGCAATGGGTCGTGCCCTGGGTCGAACAGCACTTGGCGCCGCTTCAGCAAGATTAGCTGTCGAGGTTTGGGCAGAGCTGGCCTTCAGGCCTGCGCCTTGAACGTTATAGAAGAGCTTTGAGTCGCCTTAGCCGACGGCAAGGCAAGCAATAATTGGGACGAAGAATCGGAGACACTCAGGATGGCAACGACAGCAGAGAATCGCGTTGGATCGGAAGCCAAGGTGCTGCAGAGCTACCTCGGCGGCAAATGGCAGGCGGGAGCCGGGCAAGGCACTGCATTGACGAATCCCACAACCGGGGATACGGTGGCGTGGGCCAGCTCCAAGGGCCTGAACCTGAAGGAAGCATTTGAATACTCCCGCAATGTGGGAGGTCCGGCGTTACGCAAGATGTCCTACAGCCAACGAGCCGAACTGCTGGCCAAAATTGCGGACGCTCTCGCTGCGCGGCGTGACGAGTGGTTCGAGATTTCGCGCAAAAATTCAGGCAACACGAAAGCCGACGCTTCGATTGACGTCGACGGCGCCGTCTTCACCCTGAAGTACTTCGCCAAGAGCGGCGCCAAGCTGGGCAATGCTCATATGCTGCGCGATGGTTCGCCCATGCGGCTGGCAAAGGACCCGAACTTCCAGGGTCTGCATGTCGGCGTGCCCCTCGACGGTGTCGCGGTTCATATCAACGCCTTCAACTTTCCGGCGTGGGGATTGTGGGAGAAGGCCGCCGTAAGCCTGCTGGCGGGAGTTCCCGTTCTCGCGAAGCCTGCGACGTCCACCGCCTGGCTGGCGCAGGAGATGGTAGCTGCAGTGATCGACGCGGGCGTTCTTCCCGACGGGGCATTGTCGATTCTGTGCGGCTCGCCTGGCGATCTGCTGGATCATCTGCGACTGGGCGACGCGGTGGCTTTCACCGGATCGGCCGACACAGGAGAGAGCATCAAGCAGCACAAGAACATTCGCCAACACAACATTCGCGTCAACATCGAGGCCGACAGCCTGAACTCGGTGCTGCTGGGCCCCGACGTGGCAGCCGATTCACCGGAGTTCGGATTCTTCGCGCGCGAGGTGTTGCGCGAAATGACCGCGAAAGCCGGACAGAAGTGCACCGCGATTCGACGCATGCTGGTGCCGCGCGGACAAGCGCAGGCTGCGATCGATGCGATCTCGGCGGCGCTGAAGGCAGTTGTGGTCGGCGATCCCTCGAATGCCATGACGAACATGGGGCCGGTGGTCAACCTGGCGCAGCGCAAAGCGATGGAAGAGGGAATCGCCAAGCTGAAGACGCAGGCCGATGTCGCCTACAGCGCGGAGAACTTTGCGCCCCTCGATGCCGACCTGGCGCGCGGAGCATTCGTTCCTCCGATGCTGTTAAAGGTCCGCGACAGCAGCAAAGCCGATGTCATTCACGAGGTAGAGGTCTTTGGCCCGGTCGCGACGGTGGTCCCGTATCGCGACAAGCAGGAGGCATTTGCCCTCGCGCGACGCGGAGGCGGATCGCTGGCAGCGTCGGTGTATAGCGGCGATGCAGCGTTTCTCGTGGAAGCCGGAGTGGCGCTGGGAACGACCCACGGTCGCGTCATGCTGATCGATCCCACAATCGGGGACAGCCACACGGGACACGGAATCGTGCTGCCGTCGTGCATGCATGGCGGTCCGGGACGGGCCGGGGGCGGCGAGGAGCTCGGAGGCCTGCACGGGCTGTGGTTCTATCACCAGCGTGTTGCCATGCAGGGATCGGGTGCGACGTTGGCATCCCTAAGCGAGCAGGCGGCGGATCCGCACGAATAGCCGTGGAGTTTTCCTACTACAACGCCGCCGTTGATCTGATTGGGCGCAACCTCATTCCAGATCGGGCTGACAGAGTCGCCGTCATCGACGAAAGCGGCTCATATACCTACGCCTCATTGGCTGAACGGGTTGATCGTTGCGCAAATGCACTGCGCGCTCTCGGTATTGAACCGGAGCAGCGCGTGTTGCTCTGCCTCTACGACAGCATCGACTTTCCCGCGTGTTTCCTGGGCGCGATCAAGGCAGGCATGATTCCCGTGCCGATCAACACGATGTGGTCGGCCGATGACTACGCCTACGTCTTGAGAGATAGTCGCGCGCGTGCAGTCGTCGCTTCTGAGGGCCAATTGCCGGTGATTCAGGCGGCCATGGAGATCAGCGGGTGGAAGGGAATGGTCGCCGTCGCGGGTAAGAGTAACGGCGCGTACCCGGAACTTTCTAAGCTGGTGGCCTCGACGCCGCCGAGTTGCGAAGCCTATCCCACGCGGGCCGACGATGCCTGTTTCTGGCTTTACTCATCTGGGTCGACCGGGCGTCCCAAGGGCGCCGTCCATGTGCAAACCAGCCTGGCGCAGACGGCGGAGTTCTATGGTCAGGGTGTCCTCGGCATCAAGGCGACCGACGTAGTTTATTCGGCGGCGAAATTGTTTTTCGCCTACGGCCTGGGAAATGCGCTGACTTTTCCGATTGCCGTGGGCGCGACGGCAATTCTGTTCCCCGGACGGCCAAAGCCGCCTGAGGTCATTCGCATACTCCGCGAGCGACGCCCAACCGTTTTCTTTGGGGTGCCGACACTCTTCAGTTCGCTGCTGGTGTCGCCGGACTTGCCGAGACGGGGCGAGCATGCGCTGCGTCTTTGTGCGTCGGCGGGAGAAGCTTTGCCGGAGGCAGTTGGCACTGCCTGGACCGAGCACACGGGCGTTGAAATCATTGACGGTATTGGCTCGACCGAAATGCTGCACTGCTTTGTCGCGAATCGTCCAGGATTGGTTCGCTACGGGACCTCCGGGACGGCAGTGCCAGGCTATCGGGCGCGGCTGGTCGATGACGACAACGTGGAAGTCCCACAAGGTGAGATAGGCGAACTGCAGGTCAGCGGACCCACTGCTGCCAGCTGCTACTGGAGCAATCGCGAGAAGTCGCAAGCCACATTTCTGGGCGAGTGGATGCGTACCGGCGACAAGTACCGTCAGGACTCAGACGGTTACTTCATCTACTGTGGCCGCAGCGACGACATGATGAAAGTAGGCGGAATCTGGGTTTCACCGGCGGAAGTGGAATCGGCGCTGATCGCGCACGCTGCGGTGCTGGAGGCGGCCGTAATCGCGTCGAGCGACGAGAGTGGACTGGTTAAACCGAAGGCCTGCATTGTCCTGAAGGAAGGCTTCACCGCCGGCGAGGTGTTACGGCAGGAATTGCAGGAGTTTGTGAAAGCGCGGCTGGCACCGTACAAGTATCCGCGCTACATCGAATTCATGACCGAGCTGCCCAAGACGGCAACCGGGAAACTGCAACGGTATCGGTTGGTAAGCAGAGAAGCCGAACGGCAGAAGAACGGCACTTAGCATTTAGCACTTGGCCAGAGCTAACGGAGGCAGAAGTCTTTGATTGCAAGCCCGCCCATCCGCAGCGATTTTGTTATCGACGGCAAACGTTTGGAGACGATGTGGATTGAGCCGCAGCAGGACGGCCTACCGACGATCGTCATGCTCCACGAGGGGTTGGGCTCGATCGCGCTGTGGAAGGATTTTCCCGCGCAACTGGCGGCGCGCACCGGCAGCGGCGTGCTGGTTTATTCGCGCTACGGGCACGGCAGCTCCGACAAGCTGGTGGAGAAACGGCCGGTACGCTTCATGCATCGCGAGGGTGAGATCGTACTACCCGAACTGCTCGGGAAGCTCGGGATCGTGAAGCCGATTCTGATCGGCCACAGTGATGGCGGGTCGATCGCGCTGATCTTCGCGGGTAAGTATCCTGACGCCGTCAGCGGACTCATCCTGGAGGCACCGCACGTCTTTGTCGAAGGCCTGAGCATTGCCAGCATCGCCCAGGCGAAAGTAACGTACGAGACTACGGATTTTCCGCAGCGGCTCGGGCGCTATCATGCGAATGTCGACGCAACGTTTTGGGGATGGAACGATATCTGGCTCGATCCGGCGTTCCGCTCGTGGAACATCGAGGAATATGTGCCGAGGATCACGTGTCCCGTGCTCTGCATCCAGGGCGAGGAGGACGAGTACGGTACCATAGCGCAGGTCGAAGCGATTAAGGACGGCGCGCCGCAGACGCGAATTGCGATGCTGTCCAATTGCAAGCACTCGCCGCATCGCGACCAGGCTGAGAAGACGCTGGAGCTGATGGCGGAGTTTGTGGAAGCGGTGTGCCTTAAGGCCGCCGGCGCGCGGAGATCGGCTTCCGTATAGCGGTCTTTCGACTGCGTTCGATCGCTGCGCGATCGCACTTCGCTCAGGATGACAGCAAAGAACGGGAACGGTGCAGAGAGACGGTTAGCGCAGGTCAAAATAGTAGGCGGAGATTGAGCTAAAAGCCAAAAGCTAAGAGCCAAAAGCGAAAAGCGGGGTCACGAATGGCTGAGTGGGTACACACATTTAAAGGCGCGGTCCTGGCTTCGGAATATGACGAGGCCAGCCACATGAACTCGCGCATGTATGTTTCGCGCTTCGATCAGGCCACCTGGTTCCTGCTGCACGCCATCGGGCTGACGCCGGCGTCGATCAAGCAGCAGAACCAGCGCATTGCCATCGTTCGCCAGAACTATCAGTTTCTGGACGAGCTGCGCGGCGGCGAACTGGTCGAGATCAAGAGCGGCTTCCTGGCCGTGGGCGAAAAATATTTCCGCTTCATCCACCAGATGTATAACGACGAGACCGGCAAGATGGTGGCGACCTGCGACAGCGTTGCCGTGCAGGCCAGTCTCGAGTCGGGGAAGAGCATTCCGCTAACTGCGGCGTTGCAGGAGAAGGCGAAGCGATACCTGGTGACGTCGAATGTGCCGCTGGATGCGGCGGTGGGATAAGACATGAAAGCTCGGTGGCGGCGCACCTAAGGGTGCATCCTTTCAAAGCTGGTTATCTTCGTGGAGAAATCGCTCGAAGACCTCATTGGACAGCAATCTTCCGCGCGGCGTAAGACGAAGGCGACCGGCCGATCCTTCCAATAACTCTGCTTCGATCAGCTCATCGATCGTCGTCTGATAGTTATCGACCGCTGCTGAACCGAACTGTCTGCGAACACCGTCGAGCGAAACCCCGCGATTCAAACGCAGTCCGAGGAAGAACGATTCCTCGAGCGCGGCCTGAGCGTCGACGAGTATTCGCGACTCTTTAAGCTGCTCGGCGCAGCAATCGCGCCAGTGTGCGATCGCGAGAATTCTTCCAGCGAGTCGGGAGTCGCGAAGCGCACCGCCTCCACACCCTTCGACTTCAGCTCGTCATTCGACATCAACATCGAGTGCGCATCAACGCCGAATCCCAGATACGGCTGACGTGTCCAATACTTGAGATTATGCCGCGAATCGCGCAATCCGATTCCGTGGGTTACCGGCCGTGCGAAGTTCGAGATCTCGTACTGCTCGACGCCGCCTTTCGCCAGCCGCTCGAAGGCAGCCAGATAGAGATCGGCCGTGAGATCGTCGTCGGGAACGAAGTGCGCATGATAACGGCTGCCGCCGGCGAGAAGTTCGTTGCCCAGTCGCGAGTCCTCATCCACCTCCAACATGTAAACGCTGACGTGAGGCACGCCGGTCGCGAGCGTTTCGCTCAATGAAAAATCCCAGCTTTGTTGCGTCTGGTGCGGCAGTCCGGCGATCAAGTCAATGCTGAGGTTGCCAATTCCGGCGGCACGAAGCCGCGCAATGTCGTCGAGCACGATGGCGCGGGTGTGAAGGCGGCCGACGGAGCTGCTTTCCTGGTCGACAAACGATTGCACGCCAAGGCTGACGCGATTCGCGCCGCAACGAAGCAAGGTGTCGATGACATCGCTGGTGATCGTTCCCGGCGCGCACTCCACGGTGATCTCGGCACTGGGGGTGACGTCGAAGTGATCGTGGACAGCGTGAAACATGCGTTCCAGCTGATCGGGAGCGAGAACGGAAGGCGTGCCACCGCCCAGGTAAATCGAGTCAACGGCGCGGTCAAGATCCCCACCCAGCTCGCGGGCGAGGTTGTCTGCCGCGGCTACATCCAAACACACCTGCTGCACGTACCTATCGAATACCGCGCGCGAGAAGACTCCCGAGGCGAAGTTGCAGAAGCTGCACTTCGTGCGGCAAAACGGTACGGAGATGTATAGTCCCAGAGGCAAGCACTTCAAGACTAGCAGTTAGCGGATGGCCCTGGCCAAATGTCAAATTAATGTGGAATTTCGGGCTGTTTGCCGGTGCGCCGGACCGCAGGATCATATTCTGCACATCAAATGATCCAGGTTACGCATCTCAAGTGGGTCCCTGCGAATCAGCCGGATGGCGATGTAAGCTAATTGTTAATCGCTAGTTGCTCCCTTATGAAAAAGCGCGTCGTCATTACGGGTATGGGCGTGGTCAGCCCCAACGGCATCGGAAATCAGGCCTTCTGCCGCGCGGTTCTCGATGGCATCAGCGGCGTGAAGCGCATCCGCAGTTTCGATCCCAGCGATCTGCCCGTGCACATTGCGGGCGAGGTGCAGGACTTCGATGAGCTGGCGTGGATGGAAGCGCGCGAGCGGAAGCATGTTTCGCGCGTGGTGCCGCTGGCGTTGGCGGCGTCAACCGAGGCCTTGCGCGACGCCGGTTTAGAAGTTTCGCAACTATCGCTGGAGCAGCAGCGCGAGATCGGCGTAGTGCTGGGCTCTGGCGGCGGCGCGCAGGAGTTCTCCGAGGAGCAAGTGCGACTCTGGCTGACCGGCAACGTGAAACACGTGAGCCTGTTCTGCATTCCCAGCGGGACGATGGGCACGCTGTCGAGCGAAATCAGCATGCGCTTCGGCCTGCGCGGCATGAGCCACGTCATCACGACCGGATGCACCTCTTCGACCGATGCCTTCGGATACGCGCTGCGCCAGATTCAATTCGGCTTCCTGCCGATGATGCTCGTCGGCGGCGTGGATGCGCCCATCGCGCCGGGCATCATGAAGGGCTTCACGCTGATGAAAATCATGACCACATCGTGGAACCATGCGCCCGAACGCGCCTCGCGACCGTTCTCTATCGATCGTGATGGCTTTGTGGTCGCCGAAGGGGCGTGGATGTTTGCGGTGGAGGAGTACGAACATGCGCGCGCGCGAGGCGCGAGGATTCTGGCCGAAGTCGCGGGATATGGCTCAACCTGCGAGGCCTTCCATCGCGTGCGTTTGCAGGAGTGCGGCGAAGAGCCGGCGCGTGCGATTCAGATGGCGATGGAAGATGCCGGCATAGCGGCTGCCGATGTCGACTACGTTAATCTGCACGGGACATCGACGCAGCTCAACGATCGCATTGAGACGCGAGCGCTGAAACTTGCATTGGGCGAGAAGGCTTACCAGACGCCGATGTCGAGCCTGAAGTCGCAGATCGGACATCCCCAGGGAGCCTGCGGAGCTGCCGGCATTGCCGCCACCCTGATCGCTATGCATCATCGCCAGATTCCGCCGACGATTAACCTGGAGACGCCCGATCCGGAGTGCGATCTGGACTATGTGCCTGAAGCGGGACGGCGCGCGGAGATTGAACACGCAGTGTGCAACTGCATCGCGTTCGGATCAAAGAACTCTGCGCTGGTCCTGCGCAACCTGGGATGAAGCTCACGCACATGTGGCGATCGCCTGCGACCGATCGGCGAGCGCAACATCCAACGCTGCATGAGCCAATCAACAATTATTCGCAGACCGCTGCTAGCTGCCGATCTCAACAAGAAGAACGTCACCAGAGTTGATGTGCGGGAGATTGTCTTCGAGCCAGGTCAGCAGACCGGGCTGCACAAGCACCCCTGTCCAGTGCTTGGATACATCGCGGAGGGGGAAGCCGTGCTGGAGGTGCAGGGCGAGCCGGCGCAGAAGTTGCCGACCGGATCCGCGTTCTACGAACCTGCAGGCAAGGTCATCGCGCGCTTCGACAACGCTTCCCCGTGCGAGAGACTGCGATTCATCTGCTACTACCTCCTGGAAGGGAAGCAGGAGCTGATCGAGATGCTTACGCCAGGCGCGGAAGAACCAGAACCAGCATTCATAGCCGATTAAGACTGCAGAGGCCGGGCGGCGTGCATCAGGAACGCATGCGTGCTATAGTGCTGGCCCATCCCAGAGTGCTGGAGTTGAACGATGAAACTGCTTCGGACTGCATTCATTGGTGTGTCGGTGCTGTTGTTCACTGCAACGTTGGCTTTCTCGCAGGCTGAGTCCCCGACGCAAGTGCCGGGCGTGAGCTCCGGCCAGTCGGATCGCGATCTGTTTGGACGCGCGATGTGGGCCGCCGAGCGCTCCAAGTTTTCGGAAGAGCGTGGTCTGCTGCAAACTCTCATCGACAGCCATCCGGACTCGGAACTGGTGCCACGCGCGAAGTTCGCAATCGCCGACGCCTGGTACGGCGAAGGCGACTTCAAGCAGGCGGAAGCGGAGTACAAGGACTTCATCACCTTCTTTCCCGAATCAGCCCGAGGTGAAGCAGGCGCAGCAAAGGCTCGACGAGATTCGCGCGAAGTACAAGATGTAGCCCTCGACGTAACTTGCGAGTTCATCGTGGCGCGAGCGATAGCAGATCCTTCCGCTTCGCTCGGGATGACAATATTGTGGGACAGCAGGTCCCTCCACTCCGCGTTCGCCGATCCGCAACGTCGGCGGATCGAAGAAAAACCGCGAACGCTCCGGGTCGGACTGGCAAGCAGTTGAAGCGGACCAACGCAGATCCTTCCACTCCGCAGGCAAAGCGCCCGCCTCCGGTCGGGATGACAACGAATTAGAACCATCCGCTGCCAAAACGTTCTTTTCATCCTGGTTTGAATGCTTCGTAGTCCCATCTTTTCCATCCCCGCGCCCCCGGCTCTCGTCTATATAAGTTCCCCATTCGCATACAATCGATTAAGGGCTCATGGCTGGAATCCACGAAGAAGAGGTACTTGGGAAAGCTTACGATGCGCGGCTGATGAAGCGCCTGCTGACTTACATGCATGCGTATCGTTGGCAGGTGGTGGTGGCGCTGATTGCCATTGTGTTGAAGGCGGGCGCCGATGTGCTCGGGCCCTATCTCACTAAGGTCGCCATCGACAAGTACCTCGCGAATAAGACCGTAACGCATTCGCTGCTCGACCGCTTCCTGAGTTCCTCTCCGCTGACCGGCATCGCGCAGATTGCGGCCATGTATGTGGGCCTGCTGTTGTTCAGCTTTCTCCTGGAGTTCACCCAGACCTACATCATGCAGTGGACCGGACAGAAGGTGATGTTCGATCTGCGCAGCCAGATCTTCCGCCATCTACAGCGGCTGCACATTTCCTTCTACGACAAAAACCCGGTGGGCCGGCTAGTCACGCGTGTCACCAGCGATGTCGACGCGCTGAATGAGTTGTTTACCGCCGGCGTGGTTTCCATCTTCGAAGACATCTTCGTGCTGGCGTTCATCCTGACGATCATGCTGAAGATGAATTGGCGGCTGGCACTGATTACGTTTGCGGTACTGCCGGTGATCTTCTACGCGACCTCGATCTTCCGCCGCAAAGTGCGCGACAGCTACCGGCGCATTCGCGTGGCGATTGCGCGCATTAATGCGTACCTGCAGGAGCACGTGAGCGGCATCGTCGTGTTGCAGCTTTTCAATCGCGAGAAGCGTTCGTACGAGGAGTTCGAGAAGGTCAACCGGACTCACATGGACGCGTTCAAGGACGCGATCCTGGCACACGCCGTCTATTACCCGGTGGTCGAAGTGCTGTCGTCGATCGCGATCGCGTGCGTGATATGGTTTGGCGGCAACCAGGTGATTCGGAATGTGGTCACCCTGGGCGTGCTGGTGGCGTTCATGCAGTACGCGCAACGCTTCTTCCGGCCGATTCAGGACCTGAGCGAAAAATACAACATTTTGCAGGCAGCGATGGCGTCGAGCGAGCGCGTCTTCAAGCTGATCGACACTCAGCCGGAGATTATTTCGCCCGCCGAACCCAAGGTTCCGCAGGGGCCGGGGCGTATCGAGTTCGATCATGTGTGGTTCGCTTATCGCACGCTCGCGCAGGCGGCAGAGGAGGCGGCCAGCAAGGGCGAGAAACTGAAAGTCGCGTTGCCTGCGGAAACATCCGCAGAGCTTGAGTGGGATTGGGTCTTGCGCGATGCCTCGTTCACCATCGAGCCGGGTTCGACGGTGGCGATTGTCGGACATACGGGTGCGGGCAAGACGACGATCATCTCGCTTCTGCTGCGTTTCTACGATGTGCAGAAGGGCGCCATCCGCATCGATGGCGTCGATATTCGCGATATGGATCTGGGCGATCTGCGGCGACGCTATGGCGTTGTGCTGCAGGACCCGTTCCTGTTCTCGGGCACGGTGGCTGACAATATCAGGCTCGGATCGCGCTGGATTCAGGATGAATCAGTGGAGGAAGCGGCCGAGCAGGTCAACGTTGCCGACTTCATTCGCTCTCTTCCCGCTGGATTTGCGGAAGAGGTACGCGAGCGCGGCAGTACGTTGTCAACGGGGCAGAAGCAGCTCATCTCGTTTGCGCGAGCGCTGGCGCATAATCCCAAGATCCTGATTCTCGATGAAGCCACCAGCAGTGTCGATACTGAGACGGAGTTCCGCGTTCGCGAGGCCTTGACCCGCATGGTGGAAGGCCGTACGTCAATCATCATCGCGCACCGGCTGAGCACGATTCAGCGTGCCAACACGATCATCGTGATGCACAAAGGTAGCGTTCGCGAGATGGGATCGCACCAGCAACTGCTGGCGCAGCGCGGGATTTACTGGAAGCTCTATCAGCTGCAGTACAAGGACCAGGAGATTCCGGTGCCCGCAGCGGTGCCGTCGGAATATGCCGCGCAACAGATGTCAGCCGACGACTAAGATTCAATCATCCGGCCGGGATTTGGTAGGTCATCTGTCGGATTCCTTGCTCCCAATTTTTCGTTGAATGCGCGGAGAAAGCCTCCGCCACAAACAAGAAACCCCAGGTCTGGAAAACCGCCAGACCTGGGGCACCCGTTGTAAGCCAAAAGCGAACAGCCAAAAGCGAACAGCAGCCCTTCTAGAACTGCCGGGTTGCGTTTCCTGCTGACACCAGATTGTTGTCTGTCTCCAGTAGCAGCACTCGACCGGAGTCGAGAATGTACCCGACGTAGTTGCGCGTGCCTTCCACTTGGGTCGTGATCGCCGCCGTCATTCGGCCGGGAGCGACAGTGCCGACACTATACGTGCCTTGCAGGGTGTTTCCTGTAGTGATGCCGTTGGGATCGTTGAGGTCCAGGGTACCCGCCAAGGTGCCATTGCCGTCAGCGGAAATCTGTCCCGAAACGCCGCTGGCGTTGCCGGGAGTGAGTACCCCGTTCGACAGGAAGTAGCCGAACTGCTTGGTGGCATAGCTGCCCGCCCAGGCCGCGTTGCTGGTCACCGTCCCGGTTTGGGCGGTGATGTTGCCACCGCCGATTGCAGTCGTGCGCTCGTCGACGTAATAGCCGGAGGTTGGCGAACTGAGATAGATAGCGAACGGCAGACTCGCATTGTTTACATTCCACGTGCCGCTAATGTAGCCGTTGGCGTTAAGGGAATAGCTGCCTGACAGGGAAGCCTGCCCGACGGTTCCGGTGTCGTTGACATCGTAGTAGCCGGTGGAGACGTTCCCATTCGACGCGTTGATCGAGATCAGCGTGTACGACACTCCCGCTGAGGTGCTGGCGGAGGTGTTGACCACGTAAGGTCCGGCGAAGTTCGCAGCTGTGAACGACGATTGAGTTTGCGCGTCGGCTGTGCCCAGGAAGAACGTAGCGGCATCAGGGCAGAGGAAGCGGAAGCGGTTGCCCGAGACGACGTAGTAGATGATGTTAGAGGTTCCGCTGCTGGAGCCGCTGAACGAGCCGGTGCCACGTCCGAAGCCGTCGCTGCCTCCGTAAGAGCCACTCATCGTTTGCGACCGAATAATACTGCCGCCGCAGTTCAGATCTTGCGGTCCGGCGATGCTGCCGTTCAGCATGAAAAGGCCGGCAGAGTTGACGGCTCCGCAGCCCAATCCGCTGCCCGAGAAGCCGAAGGCGTAGTTGCCGGAAGGCGCAGCCGAGGCAAGCTGGGTTTCCATAGTGCCGGTCGCTGCCACTACGCTGCCATCTATTTCGTTCAACACCGCGTTGTCCAACGCCTGCATGGCGAAGGCAAACTGGAAGCTCCCGATCGAGTTGTTGATGCTCAGGACACCTCGCCCATCGGCGCCCAAGGTATAGGTTCCCGTGATGGCGGTCGTGGTGAAATATCCCGCCGCCACATCGTTGAGGTCTTCCTCACCTGCGGTGATGTTGCCGTTGCCATCGGCCGTGATCGCCCCGATGGCGTAGAAGGGGAAGCCGGCTCCGGTGGCATCCACACCGCTCAGGGAGAAGATGTAATTGCCTTTCAGCGACGCCAGGCTAAACTGCACGCTGGTGATGGTGACGATGGCGTTTCCGGAGATGCTGGGAACGTCGGTGATGAATGCCGTGATGGTGACACTGGCTGGGCTGGGAATGGCGGCCGGAGCCGTATACAGGCCCGCTGTGCCGATGGTTCCCACCGTCGCGTTGCCGCCGGTGATGCCATTGACTTGCCAGGTGACAGCCGTGTCGGTGGTATTCGTCACGGTCGCCGTGAACTGCTGCTGCGAACCCTCCTGCACATTTGCGGTCGCCGGGGACACGGTCACCATAGGATTGCTCGGCGGCGGAGTATTACCGCTTCCGCCACAAGCGGACATGGTAAGCACGGCAAGCGACGCCAGCGCGGCCAGAATTGCTTTTCTCATCACGAGACCTCATCGACAACAGGGAATTTGGGTTGGCTTGCTTGTACTACAGAGATTGAAAAAGAGGGTCGTTCGATACTCAGTGCAGCGGAGTCTATCACAATCCAACAGGCCGGTTCACCGTAGTAAATCGCAATTCGGGACTGGAATACAGTTACGAATGGTCAAGAACGATGACGGAGTGAGTTGCCGCCGGTTTCCGACAAAAGTTGTGCTACTCTGTCCGACGTTTTCCCGGACCAATCAGGAAACGACAGGCCGATTCAACCCTGATCGTGGGCTCAAGTCCCCGGCGCTGTCCTCACTTCTTCCTTGACACGGAGCGGGGCTTCGAATGTAAATACTCGCTTCACATTCAGGTAGCCACCTGACGAGGAGCGACTCATGAACAAGGGGGACCTGGTCGAGAAAATCGCGGCAGCACACGGCATTACCAAGACCGCCGCAGGCGGCGCAATTGACACGATTATCGATTCGGCCACGAGCGCGCTGAAGAAGGGCAGCCGGGTGACACTGGTAGGCTTCGGCACCTTCTCCATATCTCAACGCAAGGCGCGCAACGGACGGAATCCGCAGACTGGAAGCGCGATCAAGATTCCGGCGAAACGGGTGGTGAAATTCACGCCCGGGCTAGAGTTGAAGAAGGCGGTCAATAAGCGGTAGGGGTGATTGTATTCGGCTTTCTGGCGCAGCTTCGGCTGCGCCTTTGTCGTCTCAGGCTTCGGTTTTCTTAACGGTCATTAGTTTCTTGCGGAGATCTTCGATGTAATGGTCCGTCATCCCGCCGATGTAGTCACCGATCACCCTCGCCGGTTTCTCGTTCTGCGCGCGCTCCTGATAGAGGTGAGGCATGGCCTCTGGATGCGCTATAAAATGGTTGAACACCTCGGTAATCACCTTCTCCGCCTGACGCTTCTCGGGCTCCAACTGTTTGATGTTGTACAGCGCTGCCGAGAGAAACGCTTTGGCTTCGCGGCGCTCTGCCTCAACTTCGGGACTGAAGGCCGCCAGTCGATCCGGATACCGGCGCAATTCCTCGAGCGTCGTTACTCCGGCCTGTTCTATCCGCCGCTGGGTGTTCTCGATCAGGTCGGTGACGAAGCGGTTCAGCATGCGCTTGAGCGCCTCGTTGAACTTCAGCTTCTCGGGTGCGCCAGGATACTTGGCTTCGGCCTGAACGTAGTAGCGCTCGAAGACCGGCACACGCTCGCGGATTTGCGGCAGGCGCAGCAGCTTGGCCTCGAAGCCGTCGTCCATGTCGGCGGTGTTGTAGGCTATTTCGTCGGTAAGGTCGATGAGTTGCGCCTCCAGAGGGGGACGTAGGTCGAGAATATACTCGGCCAGTTCGGGATGCTCGGCCTCGCGGTAATCATGCGAGTGTTTGATGATGCCTTCGCGCACTTCGAAGGTTAGATTCAGCCCGTGAAATTCGACATAGCGGAGTTCCATCTCCTCGACCGTGCGCAGCGCTTGCAAGTTGTGGTCGAAGAACTCTCCGTGCTGCCGCATCAGCAGATCGAGCGTGCGCTCTCCAGCATGGCCGAAGGGCGGATGCCCGATGTCATGCACCAGGGCAAGGGCCTCCACCAGATCGACATTCAGGTTGAGCTGGGCGGCGATAGTGCGCGAGATCTGCGCAACCTCCATGGTGTGCGTCAGGCGGGTGCGGAAGTGGTCGGAGTAGCGGCGAGTGAAGACTTGCGTCTTGTTCTCCAGCCGGCGAAAGGCTCGGGCATGGATGACACGGTCGCGGTCCCGCTGAAATGGATTACGGTAGGGGTGCGGCGGCTCGGGATAGCGGCGCCCACGCGAGTCTTCAGCGCGGACGGCATATGGAGCGAGCATAGGCGCAGTGTAGCAGCGGCGCTGTCGTCCTCGCCAGTGGCCGGGTGAGGGTGCTTGGGTCGGCACTCTGGCGCTGGGCGAGCATAATTCGACGCGTGTGATGCTCGCCAGTACAGGCCTGGGGCCAGCATGCTAGCGGCCGGATTGTTACGGGTAGAGCGGACCTTCAGCCGTCCGCGTCCAGCGGCAATTTCTTGGGTGTCATCCTGAGCGAAGCGAGGAGGCTGAAGCCGACGAACGTAGCGAAGGACTGCTCCTCGACGGAAGTCTGGTCGTCGGCACAGCATGTGAACAACCGGTCCGTCCAGCCGGCTGCTGATCCGGAAGACCGCGGATCAAGAAAAATCGCAAACCTGAGGTCGGATACAACCCGGAATTTGGCTAGCAGGGGAGATCGACTGAAAAGCTGGTAACCCTGAGACGCGCTGCCCACTGGATTTGACGCCGGCAGTGTTAGCATTCGGTGGCGCGGAGATGTCAACCCAGCAACAGCAATCGAGCCCGGTTCCGGAAGCAATCTCGCCGTGGAAGCTCGGCGGCCTGTCGTGGCGGGAACTCGCCATGCGTCTCTGGGAGGCGCTGAACGACGACGACATCTTCAATCGTTCGGCGCAGCTTGCGTACTACTTCTTCCTCGCTCTCTTTCCTGCGCTGATTTGCTTGACCTCGGTAATGGGACTACTCGCGGGATCGGGCTCGCGCCTCTACACCACGCTGGTCACCTATCTCGCAAACATTATGCCCAAGGCGGTCTTTGAGTTGGTCGCGAGGACGCTGGAGCACACCGTTGCCACCAGTGGCGGCGGAAAGATTACTTTCGGCCTCATCACAGCGCTATGGTCCGCTACCGCCGGTATGCGCGCGCTGGAAGATACGCTGAACGCCGTCTACAACGTGAAAGAATCGCGTCCGCTTTGGAAGGTTTATGGCATCGCCATCGTCGCTACCATCATCTGCGGCCTGCTGGTCCTGCTGGCGCTGGCCGTCATTCTCTGCGGAGACACGGTGGTGAATTTTGTCGCCACCCGGGTGGCTCTCGGCCCGCTTGCCACCTGGACCTGGAAGATCGTGCAGGTGGCGATAGCATTTTGCTTTGTCGCCGTGGTCTTCTCGTTTACGTATTACTTCTGTCCCGATATCCCGTGGCCACGCTGGCGCTGGATCACGCCCGGCGCGCTGGTCGGCATCACCACCTGGGCCCTGGCGTCGGTGGCGCTCCGGCTGTACCTGCACTTTTCGCACTCCTACACGGCGACCTACGGATCACTGGGCGCTGTGATGGTGCTGCTGCTGTGGTTCTACGTGACCGGGATGATGCTGCTGCTGGGAGCGGAAGTGAACTCGGTGATCGACGCTGCGATTGCGAACAGGCTCTCGCCGCAAGGCAAGCAGGATGTCCGGAAGGTCATCCGTCCTTGATGCTCAGTCGTAGCGGAGGCATTCGGCGGGATCGACTTGTGCCGCCCGGCGCGCCGGAATCGATGTGGCGATCAGCGAGATCGCCAGCAGCAGTAACGGAATCGCGCAAAACGTCACTGCGTCCGTCGGCCGAACGCCGAAGAGCAAGCTGCGCATGAGCCGGGTAAGCAGCAGCGCTCCGGCAACGCCAATCAAGACTCCGCCCGCGGCAAGAGTAATTCCCTTGCTGACAACCAGGCTGACGATGGCGTTGCGTGTAGCCCCAAGCGCCATGCGGATGCCGATCTCGCGTGTGCCCTGGCTGACCAGATAAGCCAGCACGCCGTAAATGCCGATCGCCGCCAGCACCAGCGAGATGAAGGCGAAGCAGCCCAGCAGCAGCATGGCGAAGCGTCGCCGCGCCAGCGACGAAGCCACGCGATGGTCCATCGTCACCACGTTGTAGAGCGGGAGGTCACTGTCGATCTCGTGAATCTGTTGCCGAACCGCTCCTGCGAGCGCAGTAGGATCGGCGTTACTGCGCAATACTACGTTCATGGCGCGAACGGGATACTGGGTGTGCGGAAGGTAGAAAGCTATGCGCGAATCGGAATCCAGCGTGTATTGCTTCACTCGTCCGACGACGCCGACGACGGTGATCCAGGGCGCCTTGGTGTCATCGATACCGCCGATGTGAAAGCGCTTGCCCACGGCATCCTGCCCCGGCCAAAGTTGCTCGGCCATATGGGAGTCGACGATCGCGACGCCAGGATTCGCCGGTACATCATGGTCGTTGAATAGCCGACCTTTGAGCAGCGGGATCTCCATCGCCTGAAAATAGTCGCCGCTGACCATGCGGGTATCGGCATTGATGAACTTCTCGCCCGCCGGCGGCACGCGGCCTTCAACCGTGATCGGTCCCCAGGCAAACATCTGGCTCAGAGGCAACGAAGTCACCGCACCGGTCGAGGTCACACCGGGCAAACTTCCCAGCCGCTGCCAGAGCTGGTGATAGACGTTCCACACCGCCTGCTTGTCCTTGTACTTCGGCCCCGACATGGTGAGTTCCAGCGTCAGAACATTCTGCGGATTGAATCCCGGGGCAACGTCCTTGGCGCGATAGAAGCTGCGGATCAGCAATCCTGCGCCGATCAGCAGCATGGTGCAGAGCGCGAGTTCGGCGATCACCAGGAGATGACGAAGTCCCCTGCCGTGTCCCCACATCGCGCCTACACCCGCCGAGCTTCGGCTGGTGTCCTTTAGCGTGTTCTGTACGTTGATTGCCGAAGCGCGTCCGGCCGGAGCAAGCCCGAACAAGATCGCCGAGGCTACAGAGATCGTGAAGGTGAACAGCAGAGCGGTGAGGTCGATGCCGACATCGTTCAGCCGCGGCACGCTCTGCGGTCCGAGGACGCGGATCCAGTGAATGCTGGTGAAGGCCAGCAGCAGTCCCAGCGCACCTCCGCACAAGGCGAGCAGCACGCTCTCGGTCAGCAACTGCCGGATGACACGCGCGCGCGTAGCGCCCAGCGCCGAACGTACGGCAATTTCTTTCTGGCGAGCGACAGTTCGTGAGAGCTGAAGATTGGCGACGTTCGCGCAGGCGATCAGCAGAACGAAGCCGACAGCTCCCAGCAGAAGATAGAGCGTCCGGCGCACATCGCCGACTACCTGCTCCATCAGCGGAACGATGCCGAAGGTCAATCCGCCGTTTGGCGGATACACCTCGGGATGGTCCTGCCGAAGACGCGCAGTGATCGTGTCCATCTCCGCTTGCGCCTGTTTTACGCTGACGCCCGGCCGCAGCTTGCCGATGATGTTGTAGTCTTCGTGATCGCGCTCCTGGGCCGCATTGGCCGGCATGGGAAGCGGCAACATCACCTCAGCCTGCTCAGCTCCATCGAGCGTGGGCATGACCTCGCGCGGCAGCGAGAACGATCGCGGCATCACGCCCACAACTTCGTACGGCAATCCGTTCAGCGTGAATCGTTTTGCCCAGGATTGCCGGATCCGAGCCATAGCGCCGCGCCCAGGTGCCGTAGCTGAGCAGCGCCGTCGGCGTGCGTCCGGGTTGGTCTTCATCGGCAACGAAGAGCCGCCCCAGCTCTGCGCGCATGCCAAGCAGGGGAAGAAGATTCGACGACATGCGGATCGTGCCCACCCGCTCCGGCTCGCCTTTGCCAGTGAGATTGTAGTTCGCTCCGATGGCGATGGCCACCTGCTCCAGCCCGCTGATGGCCGTTCTTGATGTCGAAGTATTGCGCGGTCGAGAACCAGTCTTCGGTGATGCCGAGCCCGGGCGAGCGGTTCCACAGAATCACCAGCCGGTCAGGGTCCTTGTAGGGCAGCGGGCGGAGCAGAAGCGCATTGGCGATGCTGAACACGGCTGCGGTCGCGCCAATCCCGATCGCCAGCGACAAGATCGCGGCGACGGCGAAGCTCGGACTCTTGCGCAGAGTGCGCAGCGAATAGCGGAGATCGAACAGGATCGTGCTCATAGAGTGCACCGCTCTTGCGCAGTTGTCGGTCGCTTTGTGTTAGGGCACGAGTGACTCGTGCCCTGACACAAAGCCCACCCTCAGCGGAATCTTCCACCAGCCTGTAAAGACGTACCCACACCCACGCCGCTGCCGTTCAGACGAATTGTCGCTGCTTTTGGGTGCTACGGGAATGCTGTTTGAGCCGAACTGCACGAACGCGGGCCGGAAGCGCGGTCGAGACCGTGCTTAGTCGCCCGCAGCCATGGCTGGCGTAATGTCTTCGACGTCGACGATGTTGGTCGGATATTTTCCGGTATAGCAGGCGGTGCAATAAACCTTCTCGTCGCCTTCGCCGGCGGCCCGGCGCAGCCCTTCGAGCGAGAGATAGGCGAGCGAGTCGGCGCCAATGTATTCGCGAATCTCGTCGACCGACTTGTTGGCGGCGATGAGCTGGTTCTTCGACGGCGTGTCCACGCCGTAATAGCAGGGCGAAATCGTCGGCGGGCAGGAGATGCGCATGTGCACTTCTTTTGCGCCCGCGTCGCGCACCATGCGGACAATCTTCTTGCTGGTAGTTCCGCGCACGATGGAGTCGTCGATCAGCACCACCCGCTTGCCTTCGAGCACATGGCGCACCGGGTTGAGCTTCAGCTTCACGCCGAAGTCGCGCACGCGTTGCTCAGGCTCGATGAAGGTGCGGCCGACGTAGTGGTTGCGGATCAAGCCGAACTGCAGCGGGATGCCGCTCTCGTGCGAGAAGCCCATGGCGGCGGTCACGCCGGAGTCGGGCACAGGCACCACGATGTCGGCGACGACCGGCGATTCCAGCGCGAGTTGGCGTCCCATCGCGTCGCGTGTCGCCTGAACGGCGCGCCCGAAGACCATGCTGTCAGGCCGCGAGAAATAAACGTGCTCGAAGATGCAGCTCGATTGCGGCTGCTGCGAAGCATAGAAGCGCGAATGCACGCCTTCGGGCCCGACGATCACGAGTTCGCCTGGCTTGACCTCGCGCTCATAGACGGCGCCGATCAGGTCAAAGGCACAGGTTTCAGAGGCGAACACGATGGTGTCGGCGCGATGTGCCGCCTGTCCGGGAATGCGGCCCATAACCAGCGGACGGAAGCCGCGAGCATCGCGCGCCGCGAAGATGCGGTCGGGCGTCAGCATGACCAGCGAGAAAGCGCCTTCGAGGCGGCGCAGCGAATCGGCCATGGCGTCGGGCAGCGCCTGCTCACGCGAGCGGGCGATCAGGTGAACGATGACTTCGGTGTCGCTGGTGGTCTGAAAGATCGAACCGGCCTGCTCCAATTGGGCGCGCACTTCGAGGGCATTGATGATGTTGCCGTTGTGCGCCAGCGCGATCTTGCCCTTGTTGCACTCGACCATGATGGGCTGCGCGTTCAGCAGCGCGGAATCGCCAGTGGTCGAATAACGGGTGTGACCGATGGAAATCGAGCCAGGCAGACGAGCCAGGACGTCGCCGTTGAAGATGTCGGAGACCAGGCCCATCGATTTGTGGAGCTGCACCCTCTCGCCATTGGACGAGGCGATGCCAGCCGATTCCTGCCCCCGATGCTGGAGAGCATAGAGGCTCAGGTAAGCCAGCTTGGACGACTCAGGGTGGCCGTAGATGGCCACCACGCCACATTCTTCGCGCAGCTTATCGGATGTAATGTCCATTGCTCACCTGATCGAAAAAGGTAGCAGGCCTTGAAACCTGCATCCTTGTCATTCGGCTGTCATCCGGACCGAGTCCGTGATTCCGGTGGAAGCGCTGGGCTTTAGCCTAGCGAAATTCTCGCACCGATTGCGTGCGGCTTTGAACCGCGGCCAAGGCTAAAGCCTCTATATGAGGTCGCCTTCGGGCACGGCTAAAGCCCCGCCCTTCCGCCTTAACTCCTCTGCAGCGTACCCGGAACCAGCCGCTCTTCCGTCTCGACGTGCAACGCTTTCTCCAGCGCTCCGGCCCAGGCGTCCCGTAGTTCGGAGACACTTGCGGCGGCAGCGACTGTACCCGCCACTCGAATCTCCAGCTTGTCTGGAACCGTCTCTCCGATGGCTTCCGCGGAGAGCCCGTATTTTACCGCTATTTCTTTGATTCGCTCGAGGTTTTCCGGGTCGCAGGAAATCAGGATGCGGCTGGCATCCTCGCCAAACAGCGCGAACTCCGGCACCAAGTCGTTGGAACTAAGGTCGACCTTGGCGCCGACGCCGCGGGCAAAGCCGCACTCGGCCAGCGTAACGGCCACTCCGCCCTCGGTGCAGTCCTTGGCGGACTCGACCAGGCCCTGGTCGATCATCTCGATGATGGCCTTCTGCAAGGCGGACTCATGTTCAAGCTCCAGCGAAGGCGGGAAGCCCCAGAGCTGCCCAAGAATCTCCTTGGCGTATTCGGACGAGCCGAACTCGGCTTCGACGTCGGAGGCGTCGCCTGGCTCCGATCCGCGCAGCAGCACCAGCGATTTGCCGGCTTCGCGGAAGTGCGGACCGATGGCCTTGTGCACGTCTTCGATAATGCCGACGATGCCCATCACCGGCGTCGGATAAATGCCTTCGCCCAGCGTCTCGTTGTAGAAGCTGACATTGCCGCCCGTGATCGGCGTCTCCAACTCTTCGCAGGCCTTGGTGATGCCATCGATGGTCTGGGAAAACTGCCACATGATGTGCGGCTTCTCGGGATTGCCGAAGTTCAGGCAGTTGGTCGCGGCGATCGGCGTCGCGCCCGTGCAGGCGACATTGCGCGCGGACTCAGCCACCGCGTGCATCGCGCCCAGCTTGGGATCGAGGTAGCACCAGCGGCTGTTGCCGTCGAGCGCCATCGCCAATCCGCGATTGGTTTCTTTTATGCGGATGACGGCGCCCTCACCGCCCGGACCTTCGACCGTGTTGGTCTGCACCATGGAGTCATACTGCTCGTAGACCCAGCGCTTGGAGCAGATGTTCGGGCTGGCCAGCAGCCGCTTCAGGTCATCGGTGAATTCGCGTGCGCTGGCCGAGCTTGATGTTCTCCGGCATCTCGCGCGGAACCGGCGGCTCCCAGCGCTCCAGCGGACGCTGATATACAGGCGCGTCGTCGGTGAGCGACGCGTTGGGAATTTCCGCGACCACCTTGCCGTGCTCCAGCACGCGCATGGTGGGCTGATCGATCACTTTGCCGATGGTGACTGCATCCAGTCCCCACTTCTGGAAGACGCGGAAGACTTCGTCCTCGCGGCCCTTTTCCGCGACCAGCAACATGCGCTCCTGCGACTCGCTCAGCATGATCTCGTAGGGCGTCATGCCGGTTTCGCGCTGCGGCACCAGGTCGAGTTCGATCTCCAGGCCTACGCCGCCGCGGCCACCCATCTCGCAGGTCGAGCAGGTCAGCCCGGCCGCGCCCATGTCCTGAATGCCGACGACCGCGCCGGTCTGCATGGCTTCGAGACAAGCTTCCAGCAGCAGCTTCTCCATGAAGGGATCGCCCACTTGCACGTTGGGGCGCTTCGCCTCGGACTCCTCGCTGAATTCCTCGCTGGCCATGGTGGCGCCGTGAATGCCGTCGCGCCCGGTCTTGGAGCCGACATAGATCACAGGATTACCCGCGCCCGCCGCCTTGGCATAGAAAATCTGATCGCGCCGAACCAGTCCCAGCGCAAACGCGTTGACCAGCGGATTACCGGAGTAGCAGCTCTCGAACTTCACTTCGCCGCCGACATTGGGCACGCCAAAGCAGTTTCCGTACGAGGCGACACCGCTGACCACGCCTTCCATCACGGAATGGTTCTTATGAAGCGTAGCCTGATCGATCGCGGGTGCCCCAGGTTCGCCCTTCTTTTGGGCTAACCTGGGCTCGGGCTGGGTGATCGGCCCGAAGCGCAGCGAATCCATGATGGCGACAGGACGTGCGCCCATGGTGAAGATGTCGCGCAGGATCCCACCGACGCCGGTAGCCGCGCCCTGGAACGGCTCGATGAAGGAGGGATGATTGTGCGACTCGATCTTGAAGGCGCAGGCCCAGCCGTCGCCAATGTCGATGATGCCGGCGTTTTCGCCCGGCCCCTGCACCACGCGGCGGCTATGCGTCGGCAGGCGGCGCAGATGCACCCGCGACGACTTATAGGAGCAGTGCTCGCTGAACATCACACTGAAGATGCCGAGCTCGGTCAAGCTGGGCTCGCGGCCCAGCGCTTTCAGGATGCGCTCGTACTCCTCCGGCGAGATGCCGTGGTCGCGCAAAACTTCGGGAGTAATGGTGACTTCTTTGGCGTGGCTGGCAGCACTCTCAACTGGGTTCATAACTAGGAAGGAACTTCTATTGTCGCACGTCCGAGGGAAAACGTGCCCGCGAAAACTCCTGTAACTTTTCGCCGCTGCGCCCGTATTCTGACTGAACGATCTGCGGCCTGCGATGGTTGATTTTCATAGCCTTTACGTCAAGTACGCCCAGGATGTACGTCGCTTCGCCCTGCTGCTGACAGGTAACGTAGCGCTGGCCGACGATCTCACGTCGGAGACATTCGTGCGTGTCTGGACCGCACGCGGCGAGATCCGCCAGGCAACCGTAAAGGCCTATCTGTTCACTATCGTGCGCAATCTCTATCGCGACCACTGGCGGCGGGAGCGGCGCTGGACCGAGCTGGAAGACCACGTTCCCGACAAAGGCATTTCACCGCAGCTGCGCAGCGAGAAGTCCTCCGAGCTCCGCAATGTAATGGCAAACCTGCAGAAATTGCCGGAGCAGGAGCGCGCCGCCCTCCTGATGTATGCCGAAGAGGAAATGTCGTATCAGGAGATCGCCGACACGATGGGATTAAGTTTGCCGGCCGTGAAGGTCAAGATTCATCGCGCCCGTCTGAAGCTGATGCAAGCGAATGCCGGGACGGCCCAGTTGGTAAGGGAGTGATGCTATGAACGTGACGCGGGAAGTGATTACCGATCTGTTGCCGCTGTACTTCTCAGGAGAAGCCAGCGCCGATACTGTTGCCATGGTTGACGAATTCTTCCGGCAGGACCCGGAGTTCGCGCACCTGGCTCGCCGGATGAGCGATGTTCGCGAGAAACTGGTTCGTCATGTGCCGCCGCCGCAAGCAGCGGTTGAAAAGCAGGCGCTGACAAAGACGCGCGCCATGGTGCAGGCGCGCAACATGTGGCTGGGATTTGCTGTTGCCTACACCTTGCTGCCCCTGCTCTTCTTTAAGAATCACGGGCAGTGGTGGTTCATGGCGCGCGACAAACCGGAGGCGGCCCACCTGTTCTTCTTCTTTGGATTCTTCTGCTGGGTGGCCTACATGTTCTACTACACCAAGCTGCGCAAGTCGGGACTGTAGCCGCGCGGGTGCGTTTGACTTTGCGATTGGTTCGGCAAGTCTGAATGGCAATCTGTCGTCGGCTGAAGCCGACTTCGAGTCAAATAATGGCGTTAGACGCTGGCCTGAAGGCCAGCTCTACCCGACAAATGCTCGACCTATCAGAGACCCGCCCGACAGAAACTCTGCAACAATTACTCTTCCGCGTCGCGCCACTGATACCCGCACATCAGGCAGCGCCAGCGGTGGCTGGTCTGGGCCGGTGCCTCAGGGAACGGGATGGCCGCCGACCACAGCATGATCTGGCGCGGACTGGTGCTCGGTACCTCGCGAATCTCGAGCGACTCGCATTCGGGACAACAGGCCACCTCCTCCACTTCGCCGTCCTCGTCTTCTTCGTCGAGGCTCTCCAACTGCAACGCCTCGGGATCTTCCGGCTCGAAGTCGTCCAGCACTTCCAGCGCGCGCACCACCTGGCTGTCGGGAACCTGCAGGCGGATTCCGCCCAGCGCCATCCCCATGTGCCAGTTCATCGCGTGCATGTTCTCATCGCACACGAAGGCAGTGATTCCGGCGGAGACGAGCTTGCCTTGAGCCAGCTTGGCCTCACCCAGGCTCAGAAACTTTGAGATAGTCACCAGTTCTTCGGGCATGGCTGTTTCGGGTAGCGTAGGCTAGCTTTCGGCCCGAGTCAATTGCAACAAATTGGCCCTGCGGCTGTGCTCGCCGATGGCGTCCACAATCTGCGTCGCGACGGCCAAGGCCCGCCGTCCGTCTTCCAACGTGACCTCCGGCGTGGAGCGCTGGCGCACCGCCCGCAGAAAGCTGCTCAACTCGGCTCGCAAGGGCTCCTGCTGTTCCACCTTCGGCTTGAAAGGTGTGATGCCGGGAAACGCGCTGGCGGCCACACTGGCGGGATTGAAGGGGTCGGCATCGTTGGTACTTTCATTCGTATCGTCCACCGTAAGCACCAGCACATCCTGCCGCGAGTAATCGAGCGAAATGTATTGATGCGGCTGAAAAAACCTCAGCTTCCGGATACGTTCGGTGCTCACCCGGCTGGCGGTGAAATTTGCCACGCAGCCCGATTCGAATTCCATGCGCACGTTCGCGATGTCGACCTTGCGGGAAAGAATCGGCAGTCCCACGGCGCGAATTTCCTTCACCGGCGAGTTGACGAAGGAGAGCACGACATCGAGGTCGTGGATCATCAGGTCGAGAATCACATCGACGTCAAGCGAACGCGGCGTGAATACGCTCAGCCGGTGGACCTCGAAGAACATGGGATTCTTCAGCAGCGGAAGAGTCGCCCGCACTGCCGGATTGAACCGCTCCAGATGCCCGGCCTGCGCGACGCGGCCATGTTTGCGTGCCAGCGCGATCAACTCGTCGGCCTCGGCGACCGTGGACGCCAGGGGCTTTTCGATCAGCACGTCGACCCCGTTCTCCATCATCGTGCGAGCAACTTCGAGATGCGAAACCGTGGGCACAGCGATCGAAACCGCCTGCACGCCTTCCGCGATTAACTCTTTCGGCGTGGCGAAGGCCTGCGTGCCGAATTCGCTGGCGATAGCTTGGACGCGATCCTTGTCGCAATCGGCGATGCCGACGAACTCCACATTCTGCGTCGGATCTTTGTGCAGGTCGCGATAAACGCGCGCGTGATTGCGGCCGAAGGATCCGCAGCCGACGACTCCGACGCGCAAGGCGCCGTCTTGAGTGGACATGTCCTGATTCTCGCGCATTGGGCGTTCCGGAAGCAAAGCGTCGTGCACGATCGGTGAAACGCCGTGCTGAGATCTTCCGTCCCGCAAGCGGAACTGGGTTTATGGCTGGTGATGCGGAATGCGGCTGATCGGCGTCTCGGCGACGATGCTAATCCCAGCCTCATTGGCGGCCGCGAGCACAGCGTTTTTATCCAGCATCAGGCAGCGCCCGGCATCGAGCGCCAGGCAGGAGGCACCAGCCTGCTTCATCGTCTCGATCGTATGCACGCCCACGACGGGCACATCGAAGCGCATATCCTGGTTCGGCTTCGCAACTTTCACTACAGTCAGCGAGCGGCTCAACGTCGACGGCTCTTTGCCCAGCGCCGGCGATTGCATGATCTCGCCGGCACGCAGGATGGTCGCGTCAGTGCCCTCCATCGCTTCCACGGCCACACAGGCGGCTTCGGCAATGACCACCGTCTGTCCAATGTCGAAGCGCGACAGATGCTGCGCGACAGCGCGTCCGTAAGTGATGTTGGTCTGCTCCGCATCGCTCGGTCCGCGTCGCGTGAGCACGCCTTCGGTGGCCAGCATGGGCTCCAGCAGTTCGGTGGAATTCATCAGCGTGATGCCTTCATCCGCCAGAACTTTGCTGACAGCCCCAATCAGCGAATCGGTATTGCGCGTGGTCAGCGAGAGTAAGAGTTTCGCCAGGCGCCAGTCGGGCTTGATGCTGCTGAAGATCTGCTTGTGCTTGACCTGTCCGGCCATGATCGCGCGGGTGATGCCCGCGGCTTTGAACGTCTCGATCAACTTCGAGAGTTCTCCGAGCGAGAGCCAGTGAACGGCGGATGCGCCGTGCTGTTCGATCTCAGGGAAGGTCTCTTCTTTGATCGCGGCAACGACGACGTCAAGACCTTTCGAGCGGGCGGCATCGAGCACCAGCAGCGGGAATTTGCCGTTGCCCGCGATCAGGCCGATACGTCCTTGTACAGTGTCTGCCATTGGAAGAAGTAGTCAGTACCCAGTAGTCAGTAGCCAGCTATTGCAACGAGTGAAGCAGGCCGTTCAAGCGTGCCGTCGGCTGAAGCCGACTCTGATCAAGAAATGAGCGCCTGGGCGCTGGCCTGAAGGCCAGCTCTACCCGAGAGCAAGCGACCACCGGCTTACTTGATTACGCCGCGTTTAGCGCTTTCGATGAAACCTAGCAGCGCGTCGACGTCGTCGCCTTGCGCGCCTTCGGAGCGCAGCTTCTCAATCGCCTGCGAGGTATTCATCTTCGACGCCAGCAGCACCTTAAACGCGTGATGCAGGGCGGCGATGCGCTCAGACGAAAATCCGCGGCGCTGCAGCCCTACTTTGTTCAGCATGTAGGCGTGGGTGTCACGCTCGGCGCTGGTCATGGAGTAGGGCAGCACGTCCTGCGTAATCGTCGTACCTCCTCCAATGTAGGAGTGTGCGCCGATGCGCACAAACTGATGCACCGGGCAGAGCGCGCCGACCACCGCCCAGTCTTCCACCGTCACGTGGCCCGCCAGCGTCGCGGCGTTGACCAGCATGGCGTGGTCGCCGATCGAGCAGTCGTGCCCGATGTGCGCATAGGCCATGATGAGAATGTGGCTGCCAACGCGCGTTACCCCGCCGCCCTTGGTGGTGCCACGCGTGATCGTCACATATTCGCGAATGACGTTGTCGCTGCCGACTTCGAGGCGCGTCGGCTCACCCTTGTAGGTGATGTCCTGCGGTCCCATGCCCAGCACGGCGTAGGGATAGATCGTGTTGTTGTCGCCGAAGCGGCTGGGGCCGCCGAGCACGACGTTCGAGATCAGCTCGCAATTTTCGCCCAGCTCGACGCCGGCGTGAATGATGCAATACGGTCCGATGCTGCAGGACGCAGGAATCTTCGCGGATGGATCGACAATCGCTGTCGGATGAATGCTCATGCTGGATTTATGACGCTTCGCTCGCCGGAGCCGGACCCGCGCCTTGCGCCTTCGGCCGCTGCAGCAGCCGGCAGGTGACTACCGCCTCGCAGGCGAGCTTGCCATCGACGTAGGCCTTGCCCTGAAGGCGGCCGGCAGTTCCGCGGAAGGCCAGCACATCGACCTCGATGCGCAGTTGGTCGCCCGGCGTCACGGGACGGCGAAAGCGCGCGCGTTCGATGCCGGTGAAGACCAGCAGCTTGTCGTCGCGTTCGGTGACTTCGGTAAACAGCAGCGCCGCGCCGGCCTGGGCCATCGCCTCAACGATCAGAACGCCCGGCATAATCGGGTAGCCGGGAAAATGTCCCACGAAAAATTGTTCGTTAATGGTGACGTTCTTGATGGCGACAATCCGCTTGGCGCGCACAATCTCAATCACGCGATCGATCAATAGCAGCGGATAACGGTGCGGCAGCAGCTTCATAAGGCCGCCGATGTCGATCGTTTCAGGGGCTGGATTGGGCTGATCGCTCATTGTGGCATCGTGAAAAGGTCGATTATACATTTCAAAGTTGCCGGATCGGCGAAATGTATCGTCGCAAACGCGCCTCCGGGTTAGGATTGCCAGCAGACTATGCCGAAGAAGAAACATTCGGACGCCGATATGCAGAAGGTCGCGGCGTGGCTCTCCGAACGTCAGCGGGAGATGGTGGCCAGCCTGCGCGAAATGGTGCTGCGCGAATCGCCTACACACAGCAAGCAGGATTGCGACGCCTTGTGCGCTCACCTGGCTGACGAGTTCGCCTCGCTCGGCGGTGAGGTCAAGATTCACGCGCAGCGCCTGGCCGGCGATCATCTGCAAGTGAACTTCGCCGGGCCGCGTGCTCGTAAGCCGATCCTGCTGTTGGGACACTTCGATACGGTGTACGAATTGGGCACGCTGGAGAAGATGCCATGGCGCGAGAGTAAGGGCCGTCTTTACGGGCCGGGCGTCTTCGACATGAAGTCCGGCATCGTGCAGATGATGTTCGCGTTATGGTCGCTGCGTGAGGTCGCGGGTGGTCTGCCGCGTCCGGTGAAGGTCTTGCTGGTGTCCGACGAAGAAGAGGGCAGCGTCAGCTCGCGTGCGATCACCGAAAAAGTTGCGAGGCAATGTGCTGCAGTTCTGGTGTGCGAGCCCTCGGGTCCGGGGGGAGCGCTGAAGACTGCGCGCAAGGGCGTTGGATCGTTCACGCTCAAAGTCACGGGAGTTTCGGCGCACTCGGGTCTGGACTTCGAGAAGGGGCAGAGTGCGATCGTCGAGCTGGCGCATCAGATCCACGCCGTCTCCCGGCTGACCGACCTGAAGCGGGGTGTGACCCTGAATGTCGGCATCATCCGTGGAGGCACGCGCACGAATGTCGTTCCGGCCGAGGCTACTGCCGAACTGGATCTGCGCATCGCGCACAAGCAGGACGGAGCAGGCATGGAGCGAAAGGTGCACGCGCTCAAGCCTGTCAATCCACGCTGTCAGCTGGAGATTAGCGGCGGCATCAATCGTCCTCCGCTGGAGCGAACGAAGCAGGTTGCAGCATTGTTCGAACTGGCGCGCGAGGTCGGGCGGGAAATTGGCTTCGAGCTGACAGAAGTCGCGGTTGGTGGCGGCTCCGATGGTAACTTTACGGCGGGTCTGGGCATTCCTACGCTTGACGGCCTCGGAGGCGTGGGCGACGGCGCGCATGCCATCCACGAGCATGTTCTGGCTGCCGCGCTGCCGCGCCGCGCTGCTTTGTTGGCGGGGTTGATTCGAGCTATTCCCTAACCAAAGCTTGTTTTGACGCGCCTCTGGCAAGGGCCTAGAATTTGACCAGATGCACCCGTTGCGAATCGGAGATGCACCGGGCTGTGCTTACGGAGGTGTTGTATGGAAGGTCTGTTCCAGCCCATGCACCTGTTGGTGATCCTGGTGATCGTCCTGCTGATCTTTGGTCCCAAGAAGCTGGGCGAACTGGGCAAGGGGTTGGGCGAGGGCATTCGCAATTTCAAGTCGTCGATGAACGACGGTAACGCAGCCAACAACACCACCACGAAAACAACGACGACAACCGCGCCTCCTACGACACCTGAAGAGAAGAAATAACGGACCTAACCGAAACGCGGGCCTGAAGGCCCGCTCTACCTGTGCCGCCGGCTGAAGCCGGCTCCGAGCCCTATTCATTGCAGTCTACCCAGGACTCCGCTGGCGCTCCGTCCTGGGCTTACGGCGGCGTCACCCCTTTAGGGGTTCGGTTCAATTGCGTTGAGGGTTCACCACGAAGCCAGCAAGAAGGCGGCGTTGAACAGGTTTCGAGGCTCGTTCTAGCTACATCAATGTCTCCCCGCTTGTCGCCTCGGCTGCGCGAAGCAGCCGATACACACGCTCTACCGGCAAGCCCACCACGTTGAAGTAGCAGCCTTCGACGCGGCCGATCCAGCGTGAGGCGATTCCCTGGATGCCGTATCCCCCCGCCTTGTCCATCGGCTCACCGCTGCGCACGTAGGCCGCAATCTCTTCGTCGGAAAGCCGGCTGAAGCACACCTCAGTCACCTCCGCTTCTGTCCGCTCGAATCCCGCGGCCACCACGCAGACTCCGGTGATCACCTGGTGCGAACGGCCGGACAGCAGGCGCAGCATACGCGCGGCATCGTCGACGTCGGCCGGCTTCTCCAGCAGATGCTGATCGACGACGACCACCGTGTCGGCGCCCAGCACAACATCATTTGGATGGCGCGCGAAGACGGCGAGTGCTTTGTCTCGCGCCAGGCGCTGCGCGTAAGCCAGCGGAGATTCGTTGGCCTGTGGCTCTTCGCGAACATGCGCCGGGTCAACGGTAAAGGGAATCGCGGCGTTGCGCAGAAGCTCGGAGCGGCGCGGCGACGCGGAGGCAAGAATCAGCATGGCTCCGATTGTATCGATTCCGTTGTGTGCATCCTTGAGGCTAGCTGGCACGTCTGATGTTGGGTGAAGCCAGCGGCGCAGAATCTCTCCTACGGGACGACCATAAACGGTGACAATGTTGAATTCCGAGTGTGGGCGCCGCTGCCCGAAATGCTCACGCTTGCGCCTGATCCGCCGCGGCGGTAACTCGCAAGACATTCCGATGCGTCGCGACGGCGAAGACTTCGTCGCTACCGCCGAAGCCTCGCCCGGCGATCGTTACGCCTATGTTTTTCCCGATGGGCTTGCGGCGCCCGATCCGGTCTCACGATTTCTGCCCGACAGCGTTCAGGGGCCGACGGAGATCGTCGATCCGGCGAAGTTCGCCTGGAGCGATTCGGCGTGGCGCGGCCTCGAGCTGCGCGATTACGTGATCTACGAACTGCACGTTGGAACCTTCACGCCTGAAGGGGACTTCGACGGCGCCGTCCACAAGCTCGCATACCTGAAGCAGCTCGGTATCACCGTCATCGAGATCATGCCGTTGGCCGCCTGTCCGGGCACGCGCGACT
The DNA here is from genome assembly GCA_963834135.1 of uncultured Acidobacteriaceae bacterium. Taxonomy (GTDB): domain Bacteria; phylum Acidobacteriota; class Terriglobia; order Terriglobales; family Acidobacteriaceae; genus Bog-257. Next base: position 165,149 of record CAWIAN010000007.1, read on the forward strand.
GGGGCTACGACGGAGTTTCGCCTTACGCTGTGCAGGCGAATTACGGCGGTCCAGACGGGCTGAAGCGCTTTGTCGATGCAGCGCACCGGCTCGGCCTTGCTGTGATCCTCGACGTTGTCTACAACCATCTGGGTCCCGAAGGAAATTACCTGCCGAAGTTTGGACCATATTTCACCGCGCAACACAAAACCCCATGGGGCGATGCCGTCAATTACGACCGCGAGGGCTCGCAGCAGGTCCGCAACTACGTGGTGCAGAATGCACTCTATTGGATCCGCGAATACCATCTCGACGGGCTGCGGCTGGATGCGGTGCAGACCATCAACGACGACTCACCGAAGCACATCGTGGCCGAAATCCAGGAGCGGGTTCAGGAGCAGGCGCGTGAGTTGGAACGCACGGTCTGCGTGACCGCCGAGACCGACGAGAACGATTCGCGTTATGTCGACGCGTCTCACATTGGCGGATACGGACTCAATGCTGTGTGGAGCGACGATTTCCACCACGCCATTCATGCCTTCTTTACCGGCGAACGGCAAGGCTACTATCAGGACTTTGGCGATCCCCAGCAGATTGCCCGCGCACTGCGCGATGGCTATGTCTTTCAGGGCGATTACTTTGGCTTCTGGAAGAAGCCTCGCGGCACCAGTGCCCAAGGAGTTCCGTTGCCGGCAAATGTAATCTGCATTCAGAATCACGACCAGATCGGCAATCGGGCCAAAGGCGAGCGCCTGACCGTGCTCATTCCTCGTGGAGCGCGCAAGCTGGCGGCGGCATTTCTGCTGCTGGCCCCGCACACACCGCTGCTCTTCATGGGTCAGGAGTATGACGAAGCTGCGCCGTTCCAGTTCTTCGCCGATTTCGAGGATCCGACGCTGAAGAAGGCAGTCAGTGAAGGCCGACGCAGCGAGTTCGAGGGCTTTGACTTCAACCAGGTGCCTGATCCCGAAGATCCCGCGACCTTCGAACGGTCGAAACTTACCTGGGCCGATGGCCCGGAGAGTCGCGAGATGCTGGAGTGGTATCGCCGGCTGTTGGAATTGCGGCGCATGTATGTCATTCACGGCGAGCGCACCGCCGACGCGCAGTACATGAATGGCGTGCTGTCGATGGAAGTTCCGGCGAAAAATCCGCAACTTGTGGTCGAGGCCAGCCTCGAGCCCGGCGCCGCCTTGCGGCCCATCAAGAGTGGATGGCACGAGGTGCTGCGGTCGGCGGAGGACGGATACGAAGTCAGCGTCTTCGTGCGTTAGCTGGAGAAGCCCAGAACGCGGGTCAAGCCATATACCCGACCACCCGGACACGCTGGCCGCGGGTGGAGTTCTATCGATTGTTGGCTCTGGGCTGATTCGACAGTCGGCTTGGAAGATCGTGGGGCACCATTCTTCTCAGCGCGGCCTATACCCACGTGGCCGCGCTGAGAAGATTAAAGGAATGATGACTTGCCAGCACCACTCCTATCGCTCCCTTTGTCTGTAACTAAGAGCAAGCGTCATGCCAAAGCTGTGGCCCCTTATGGGAACCGCTTGGCAGCCGCGCAAAATGCACTTTTCGCCTGTCCAATCGCACAAAGCCCTGCGTAGGGAGACCTTGCCGTTGCCGGGAAGAGTACCCTTGGTCTATCTGATTGGTGAGTCCAGCTATCCGGTTTGCTAGGAAACTGCGGGATATCTCCGGAGTCTGTAACAAAACGGTGACAAACGTGGAAGGAAGTTCTATGCGGCATTTCTTCAAAACTGTCTACTGGCTTGGATTTGCGGCGATTCTCTCCCTGGCAATGCCGCTCTTCGCGCAGTCCGAAGCCCTGCAGACGAATGTCCCAATCGCGAAGCCTGCTGCGAATGTAGGCATGCCTCATCAGATTCTGGTGACTGGCTGCCTGAAGCGCGGCAATCAGGCGGATACGTTCGTTATCGCCGATCAGAACGGCACCTCGTGGGAGCTGGTTTCCGGCAGTAGCGCAGTTGATCTGTCGAAGCACATCTTTCACGCAGTGCGCATCACGGGCAAAGAGGTGCCTTCGTCGCAGAAACCTGAGTCGTCGGCGCAGAGCGCGCCGTCAGACACCACGCACCACGAATTGCGCGTACTCACCTTACAGGTACTTAGCCGGAGCTGTACGCGGTAAGGTGTCGTTTCCCAAAGGGCTTGCACGCGATTAAATCGCGGAGCTAGCGACAAGGCGGGGCAACTTGCTGGAAACCGATCCAGGCTACATGTTGGGTGGTGCTGGCCTTCAGGCCAGCGTCGAAGCCGTTCGTTAGGATTCGGAATCGGCCATTAGCAGACAACACGAGCGCCCCCTCATGCCATCGGCTGAAGCCGACTTAGAGATTGATCCAGCACGCGAGCGCTGACCTGAAGGTCGGCACTACCCAGTTCCTGTCGACTAATGTCGGCACTTTCTCGAAGGCTTTCCAATTCGGCGCAACGAAATGCGTAACGAACTAAGGTCCCTGCTACTTGCGTGCCTTCTCCGCTGCTGGCATCATGCCTTTACACCTCCCACAGCCCTGGGATGGCGCCCTGCATGACCCTCATCCGTCCAGCCACGGTTCGAGTCCTACGTGCGCTCTGTGCGCCGACCGTTTTAATGCTGCTGATTCTCGGCGCTTCTAGTACGTTTGCGCAGTGTCCCACGCAGCCGGATGACGACCCGGACACAACGCCTTTTCCGATGACGAAGTTTCCCGATCCCAAGAAGCCTCCTCCTCTGGAAGAGCCGATTCTGCCGGAGGCCGGGTTCCTCTCCGACACGCATTACACCAGCCAATTCTTCGGCTTTTCCCTTGACCTGCCCATGACCGTGCAGGGTCACGAAATCATGTTGCCGGCAATGCCGGAGCGCGAGCACGCTCTCTTGTCGCTGCAGTTCGAGAAAGGACAGCAAAAGGGATACATCACCATTACGGCGCTCGATCCCAAGCCGGGGCTCGACATGAAGACTCCAGAGCAGCAACAGCAGCAGCTCAGAATGTGGGCGCAGAACGCCGGACCCATGGGATTGCCGCCGCAGTTCCCCCTCCCCGAATACATGCTGCACTCCGGACATTGGTACTACTCGCTCCGTCACAAAAACGAAGTCTTCGCGGCGCAGTACTGGACGGCCATCAACAATTACGTAGTGAAGGTGGTGGTCAGTACCAATGACAAGGACTTCCTGAGCAAGGCGAAAACCGCGATGGCGGGGGTACGCTTTTATTGCACACAGGATGATGGCACCCTGACGACGATCAAGGGAAAGCCAGTGCAGGTCACCGGTGAGCCGTATCAGGGTCCTGCGGTGCCAACCTTCCGCGTGAATAAGGCGCTCAGCGAGCAACCGGGAAAAAATATTCCTCTCGGCAAGGTGGATGCGGGAATCTATCGCAACCCCGACATCGGCCTGCAATACACGCTGCCGCAAGGATGGCAGGCGTTGCCGCAGAACCGAAATGAATCGCCGCCCGACGATGCTTCGCGTGAGTACCAGTTCCTGCACGCCTGCTCGCAGACGCTGCTGCGCGTGGTGCCACAGCCGCCGGCGGGGAAGAGCTATCTCGATGGACCGATGATCGTGTTGCGCGCGCTCGACTACAACTGCCTTTCAATACGCACGGCCGTCACACTAAGCGACAAGCGGGCGCTCGATGAGACAGCAGCGACGCTGGAGGAACTGGGCGAATTCGGCGAGATCAATACCGACCAACTGCGCACGATTTCCAATCACCTGTTCATGGTCTTTCACGGCTTCTACGACAGCGGCTCGCGGACCGAGGATCTGTCGCATCGTTTCTCGCAGACCATCTACGCAACGCGCTTCAACAAGCTACTGCTGGTGTGGTCTCTGATGGCTCCAACGTCGAGCGATCTGGAACAGATCCCCACCGGTGGCATCATGCTGGAAGGACTGCCGCCGATTCAGTTACAGCAATCGTTGCGCGCTAAGAACTGAATCGTTCGATTCGAACCCCACCGTAAGCAGGGCGAAAGCGAATAGCTGCCGGCGATGGGAAAATCTTTTACGACACCAGATATCCGTTAACCTCTTCGTCCGGCGCCGTGATTCCTTCGGGTAGTCGGCCCCCGTTGTACTCGGCCATGCGGTTCTTCCACTTCAAGAAGTCGGTGATGGTTTGCGGCTCGATGCGAACCTCAACCCGGCGCAGGCTCGCCAGCAGCAGATTCATCTCCTTCGTGAAACCAACCTGCGTGCGCAGATCGACGCGCGCCGGCTTGACCGCCAATTCCACTTCGCGGCCGCGGCACTCCAGCAGTCCCCAATGCTTCGGCAACTCGGAAGGCAGAATCACTCCAGCCGGAGCCATGTAAACCCTCCGGCTGCCTAATCCTTCTTCGGGTCTTTGCCGGAACGCTTTGCTAGCGTCGGCCAGAAAATCCGCGCGAGTGACTTTGCATTCCACCAGCACCGACTGGCATGACGCTTTCCATCCGATCACGTCGGGAATCTCGCCGGTTGCGCAGTATTGCTCCGACAACACGATGCCGCACCCATAGCGAGAGCGCAGCCAGTGGGCGGCGCGCGCCACCAGGTGAGCGTGTTTCATCGCGGGTGATGCTTTGGGCACATCAACGTTGTAGCGCGAAAACGCTCATGACGGGAGTACCCGCCGAGTGGCCGCTTCGCAAAATCGTGTAATATCGAAGATTCGCATGGGGTGGATGATTCAAGCTGAGGACGTGCGCAAGACCTACCGCATCGGCAAAGTCGATGTGCAGGCTTTGCGGGGCGTCTCGCTGCAAGTAGAGAAGGGCGAATTCGTCACCATCGTCGGCCCTTCGGGCAGCGGCAAGTCGACGTTGTTCTACATTCTCGGCGGCCTCACCCACGCCGACACTGGCCGCGTCATCATCGACGGCGTCAACTTCACCGAGATGTCGGATTCCGGCCGTACCCGGTTGCGGCGGTCGAAGATCGGATTCGTTTTCCAGAAATTCAATCTGCTGCCGACCCTGACGGCCGAAGGCAATATCGAGATTGCGCGTGACATCGCCGGCGCACAGCATGACGCTGCCGACCGCGAGCGCATTCATCGCGTCACCCAACTGCTGGGTATCGACAGGCGCATGGATCATCGTCCGTCGGAGATGAGCGGTGGCGAGCAGCAACGCGTTGCGCTGGCGCGCGCGCTGGTGAACAATCCCGCCATCGTGCTGGCTGACGAGCCCACGGGCAACCTCGATTCCGAAAATTCCGAGATCGTGCTGAGCATGCTGCGCCGCTCGAACCAGGAGCTGGGACAGACGGTGCTGATGATCACACACAACCCCGAAGCCGCTACTTACGGCGACCGGATCATTCACATGCGCGACGGTTCGATCGTGCCCCCGGAAAAAGATCCGCAATGGAGCCACGCTCATGACTGAAGATATGCGCACCCCGATCCTGCAGGGAAAGGGTGCGTCCGACTACGAACGCTATCTGCGTACCGACGAGTTGCTGGCGCTGCAAAAGCCGCCGGAAGAGATGCTGCATCCCGATGAGCTGACCTTCCAGGTGACGCACCAGGCTTCGGAGCTGCTGATGAAAGGCGCGGCGTGGGAGCTGGACCGCGCACGCATCTGCATTCAGCAGGCAGACTACAAGAATGCCGCGCGCCTGCTGCGGCGGGCCAACAAGATGCTGGTTCATCCGCTGCGCATGCTGCCGCTGCTGGAGACGATCACGCCGTACGAGTACCACATCATCCGCGCCGGGCTGGGACACGGCAGCGGTCTGGACTCTCCGGGGTTTTTGGCATTGCTGCATATCGCTCCGCGACTGGGTGAAGCGTTCTTCGAAGCGGTGAAGAAGGCGGGCTTGACCGTGGAAGAGCTGTATCGCCGGCACGCGGCGTTCTTCGAACTCCATGAGATTGCCGAAGAGTTGATGGATTACGACGAGCACATCCAGCTCTTCCGCTACGCGCATTTGAAGCTAGCGCAGCGCATCATCGGCGGCGGCGTGGTGGGCACAATGGGAACGCCGGTAGAAGTTCTGCAGAAGCGTATGGAATTCCCGCTCTATCGTGCGCTGTGGGATGTGCGCAATGAGATCACGGGCAAGGTCAACGCCGAGAACGCCACCGGCCACGGCGGGGTGTATTAGAAGCGGCCGTCGGGAATCTCCCCCATGAAGAAGTTGGTGGAATGTGCGGAACTCAACCGGCTACGTCTGCGGAGCACAGACCTGTACAGTCAATTTGTCATGGTGCGCGATGAACTAAAGCAGACGAACAAGAACGCGCCGTCGTACCAGCAAACCGCCGAGCAGTTGAGGAAGTTGCAAGGGCAACTTGGCGAAGCTCACAAGAATTTCCAGCAGCACATCGAAGATCACAAGTGCAGGTAAGCGCGAAGGGCGTCATTTGTTTTAGCCGTGGGCGTAAGCCCGCGGTGAAAGCCCGACGATGGGCAGAGCCGCGGAGCGGCGGAACGTTGCTGGTATAGCGGTCCTTCGACTCCGGCGTCGCGAACCCGGCGACGCCTGCGCTCAGGATGACACCGTTGAAAAATGAACTGAGAATGAACGGCGCCTGCTTTGCGTGATCGTACTCGGCAGGGTCAAGCTAAGAGCTAATGGCTAAGAGCTAAAAGCTAAAAGCTGCTCTCCCGATTTGCTCGTGTCTTCATGCATTCGCTATAATTCATTCACCGAGCGGGAGTAACTCAGTGGTAGAGTGCGACCTTGCCAAGGTCGAAGTCGCGGGTTCAAATCCCGTCTCCCGCTCCAGTCATTCTGTCGCCCTCGCTACTGGCGAGGGTTTTTCGCATAGCGTCCCTCAGGGGTGCGGTACCCAAGTGGCCTAAGGGGAAGGTCTGCAAAACCTTTATTCGTCGGTTCGACTCCGACCCGCACCTCCAATTAGCCGCTTCAGCCTTCGGCCTTCAGCTTGTTTCTTGCGAGAGCCCTTACTCATTCCAAATAGGTAGTTAAAAGGTTGTCATCCTGAGCGGAGCGTCCGCGCCTTGCTTTTCCGCCGCTGTTTTTGCGGCGGGCGGACGCGCAGTCGAAGGACCGCTACAGCAGCGAGGATCCTTCAGCGTATAGCGGTCCTTCGACTGCGTTCGTCGGCTGCGCCTCCTCAGTTCGCTCAGGATGACAACTCATAAGAATGTGTGGGCTGCTTTTCGCAAAATGCTGATCACATCTCGCTGTAAGATAGCGATACCCGTTTGTGGGAGCCTCGAACATGCAGCGTTGTCCAACATGCGGTTCGGAAACCGCGCAGGCTTCGCCTTTCTGCGCGCAGTGCGGAAGCCCGTTCCGAAAGAACTCCTCGCCGATTTCCGAGGCGCCAACCATGGTCGCGGTCACATCCGACGCGCCGACCTACCGCCCGACAGCGCCGCCGCGTGCGGCTTCGCATCCGTCGTCGCACAGTTCGCGTGACCAGGGCCGCTACACTCCCGGGCTCGTCATCGCCGAACGTTATCGCCTGATTGCCCTGCTTGGCCGTGGCGGCATGGGCGAGGTCTATCGCGCCGACGATCTCAGCCTGGGTTCGCCGGTCGCGTTGAAATTTCTGCCTGAAGCGAAGACCGACGAGTACACGCTCGAACGCTTCCGCAACGAGGTGCGCATCGCGCGCCGCATCTCGCACCCCAACGTCTGCCGCGTCTACGACATCGGCCAGGCCGACGACCGCGTCTTCCTGTCGATGGAGTACGTCGACGGCGAAGACCTTTCGTCGCTGCTGCGGCGCATCGGCCGGTTGCCCTCCGACAAGGCGCTGGAAATCGCCCGCAAGATTTGCGCCGGGCTCGCGGCCGCTCACGACAAGGGCGTGCTGCATCGCGATCTGAAGCCGGCAAACATCATGCTCGACGGACGCGGCGAAGCGCTCATCATGGACTTCGGTCTGGCCGGCATCGCGCACGAAATTGAAGACGTGCGCAGCGGCACGCCTGCCTACATGGCGCCGGAGCAGCTTTCCGGTAAAGAAGTCTCGGTCCGCAGCGACATCTACTCGTTGGGCCTGGTGCTCTACGAGCTGTTCACCGGCAAGCCTGCCTTCGACGGCAAGACGCTGGAAGACATTGTGCGCGTGCGCCGCGACAGCACGCCGCACCGTCCGTCGACGCTGGTTCGGGACATGGATCCGCTGGTCGAGCGCGCCATTCTGCATTGTCTGGAGGCCGATCCCGAGAACCGCCCAGGCTCGGCGCTGATGGTGGCTGCCGCGCTGCCGGGGGGCGATCCGCTCGCCGCCGCGCTGGCCGCCGGCGAAACGCCGTCGCCGCAAGTTGTCGCCGCGGCGGGAACGACCACGGGACTGCCGGTGCGCACCGCCATTCTCTCGCTTGCGGTTGTGCTGGTCGGACTGGTGGTTTTTTGCCTCGCCGCGTCGCGCACGGGCGCAGTGGGCAAAATGGACTTGCCTTACTCTCCTGAAATCCTGGCCGAGCGGGTGAACGACATTGCTCATCAACTCGGATACACCACTCCGCCGATGGATTCAGCCGCAGGCCTGGACTACAACGACGACTATCTTGAATATCTCGACCACGCCGGCGGTTCGCATCCCGACTGGGATGCCGTGTACAAGCGCCGTCCGGCGATCCTAAATTACTGGCGACGGCTGAGTCCGGAACAGTTGGTCGCCACCGGCATCCATAGCAACTTGCTGACGCCGGGTATCGTCGATCTGGACGACCCTCCGCCCATCGTGTCCGGCATGATTGCGGTATCGCTTGATCCGCAGGGACGGCTGGTGCGCTTTGCCGCCGTTCCTCCGCAAAAGGACACGTCACCGCCGGTTTCGCAACCGTACGATTGGACGCCATTGTTCGCGCTGGCTGGACTCGACGTTTCACAGTTCAAACCGGCCGAGCCCGTCTGGAATTCGCTCGGCTCGTCCGATCAACGCGCCGCCTGGACGGGCGTGTGGCCGGGTACCTCAACAGCTCTGCGGGTGGAAGCGGCAGCCTGGCATGGCAAGCCTGTCTTCTTCCGGCTGATCGGGGACTGGACCGAGCCGGACCGAATGCCATCTGCCGAGAGCACGGCGGTTAACAAAGGCCAGGTGGCGATGGTCTTATTCACGCTCGTTCTTTTGATAGGCGCGGTCTGGCTGGCGAGGCGAAATTATCTGCAGCAGAAGAGTGATCCTCAGGGCGCGTTGCGGCTTGGCTTGCTGATTTTCACGCTGCAGATGCTGGTGTGGATTTTCAATACCCACTTTGTAGCCAGCCTCGGGCTGTTCGGACTGGCTATTCTTGCCGCCAGCGGAGCGGTATTTCTCTCGGCAGTTTTCTATGTGGTGTATCTTGCCATCGAACCTTTCGTTCGCCGGCACTGGCCGCACGCCATCATCTCGTGGTCGCGCCTGATGGCAGGACGCATTCGCGATCCGCTGGTCGGCCGCGATGTGCTGTTCGGAGTGATTCTCGGAATTGCCTGGGCGGTCATCTTCGCGCTGGCGGGGCTCGCGCTGAAGCATATCAGTGCTGAACCCGACCTGAGTTCCCCCGTCTTCCTGCTGGGCTTCCGGCACGTGCTGGGCGAATGTCTCAACCATGTCGCCCAATCGGTGCAAGGGACGCTGGAATTTTTCTTCCTGATGTTTGTCTTTCGCGTGCTCTTCCGTAAGCCCTGGATCGCGGCGCTGGTCTTTGTCGCTTTCTGGACGGTGATCAAAAGCGTCGGCAATCATCATTGGATGTATGTTGCACCAGCGGTGATTGCGGTGTACGGGATTGCAGCTTTCGTCATCCTGCGATTCGGCTTTGTTCCGTTGGCCGTGGGAATCTTCACCGTGGACATTCTGGGCAGCGTGCCGATCACGAATGATCTGTCAAGCTTCTACATCGGAGCGCCGGCGTTCGTTGTGCTTCTGATTATCGCGTTGGCGGTGTGGGGATGCTATACCGCGCTGGCCGGACAGAAACTGGTGAAGGGAGAGTTGTTCGAGTGACCCGCTCGTTTCGACCCTCTATGTAGTTATCATCGACCGTGCACTGCTCTGAGGTCCGGTTGTCATCCTGAGCGGAGCGTCCGCGCCCTTGCTTTTCGCCGCTGTTTTTGCGACGGCGCGCGCAGTCGGGCTGCGCTCTCCTTACTTCGCTCAGGATGACAACCAGAGAAATATGAGCTAAGCCTTCTCACTTCGCTCAGGATGACAACCAGGAAAGATTGGGTGGAGCACGCCTTTAGGCGTGCAGTGGGCAGTTCTTAAACAGTTCGCGCTTTAGCGCCTGAGGTGATGCTTACCTCAGCGGCTGAAGCCAGCCTATCTCACGGTTGCTGTAATGCACCGCTGAAGCGGTGCTCTACCCACAATCCACACAGAGGGACGCAAAGATGCCCTCAGGACTTCGCCTTCACGTCTTCCACGCAGCGGAATCCCAGGTGGTTCGTTCCGGTGCTGACTTCGCCTTTACCGCGCGTGCCTACGATATAGCGCGAGCAGTATTGGTCAGTGCAGAGGAACGATCCGCCGCGGTGGACCTTCTTCGGTTGCGTCGGCTCGGCCGGATCGTAGGAGGAATCCGGTCCCTTGGGATTTCGGGTCACGCCATTCGCAATCGTCTTGTAGTAGTCCGGACGATACCAGTCGGTGGTCCACTGCCACACGTTCCCCGCCATGTCATATAGGCCGTATCCATTCGGCGGGAATTGCGACACCGGAGCGATGCCGGGGTAGCCATCGGCGCCCGTGTCCTGGTTTGGGAAACTTCCCTGGTGCGTGTTCGCCATCCACTTGCCATTCGGACGAAAGTCGTCGCCCCAGACAAAGGGCTTACCGGCCAGGCCGCCACGAGCGGCGAACTCCCACTCGGCCTCGGTCGGCAGACGCTTGCCCGCCCATTTGGCATACGCCTGCGCATCTTCGTAGGCGATCTGCACCACGGGAAAATTGTCCTTGCCCTGAATGCTGCTGCCGGGTCCGAGAGGATGTCGCCAGTTCGCTCCGTGAACATAGCTCCACCATTGCATGTGGTCGTTGAGCGGCACGGGATGGTCCGGCGGGGTGAACACGACGGAGCCTGCAACCAGATTCTCGGGCGGCGCGCCGGGAAAATCTTCAGCCTTCGGCTTGCGCTCGGCGACGGTCACGTATCCGGTAGCCTTCACGAACTTCGCGAACTCCGCGTTGGTGACGTCGGTTTTGTCCATGAAGAAACCGTCGACGTACACGCGATGCACCGGACGCGAGTCTTCCGTGGCCTTCATACCGACGTCATCCATGCCCGGCGGATCGGCGGCGCCCATGGAGAATTCGCCGCCCGGAATCCACGCCATTCCTTTGGGGGCATCGGCGGGAGCTGGGCCAGGATTCGGCACCGTGGGTCCAAACATTGCCGTCGTCTTCGTCTCCATCGGAGACGTCGCCGGAGAGGCCGCCTGGCTGGCGTCGGCGGCGAAATGGCGGACGGAGGATATCTTCCAGACCGCGATGCCGGCGACGATCAGCATCAGGACAAGAATGATGGGTCGGTTGCTTTTCACGGCTTCATCTTTCGTGAACCACGCGGCCGCCGACAATCGTGGCCACGGCGCGTCCGGTGAAGTTCCAGCCGTCGAAGGGGGTGTTCTTCGACTTCGAAAGCGATTGCGAGGCGTCGAAGGTCCACTTCTTCTTGGGATCGAAGATAGTCACGTCAGCATGCGCGCCCTCTGCAAGAGTGCCGCGTCCCGTGAGCCGGAAAATCCTGGCGGGATTGGCGGACATCAGCTCGACAATACGCCACAGCGTCATCTTAAAGTGGCCGTGCAAGACCGTGAGTGCGATGGGCAAAGCGGTTTCCAGACCGGTGATGCCGAAGGCGGCTCGTTCGAACTCGACTTGCTTCTCGTGAAACGCGTGCGGCGCATGATCGGTGGCGATCACGTCGATGGTGCCATCGAGAATACCCTCAATGATCGCGTCGCGGTCGGCCGTCGAGCGCAACGGCGGATTCATTTTGTAGTGCGTGTCGAACTGGCCAACATTTTCGTCGATCAGGGTGAAATGGTGCGGCGTGACTTCGGCGGTGACGCGCAGCTTCGCATTCTTGGCTTTGCGCACGGCATCGAGCGCCTCAAGGGTGGAGAGATGCGCGACGTGGATGTGGCCTTTGGTCGCACGCGCGAGAGCGATGTCGCGCTCGACTACGCTGCTCTCGGCCGAATTCGGCATACCGTGGACACCCAGACGAAATGACGTAGGACCATAATTCATCGAGCCGCCGACAGTCGCACGCGTGTCTTCTGCGTGCTGCACTACGGGAATCTTCAAGCGCGCGGCGGCGCTCAAGGCGTCGCGCATCAGCTTGTCATCGAGGATGGGCTTGCCGTCATCGCTGACTGCGATTGCTCCAGCGCGTTTCAGCGCCGCGAAGTCGGTCAGCTTCTCGCCCGCGCTGCCGACGGTGGCGGCGGCGATGGGGAAGACATTCACTAGTGCGCCACGTTGCGGAGCCAGCATCCACTCCGTGATCTCGGCTGAATCGTTCACCGGAACGGTGTTGGGCATCGGGCAAACCGATGTGAAGCCTCCTGCGGCCGCCGCGGCGGTGCCGGTAACGATGGTTTCTTTGTGCGCCTGCCCGGGTTCGCGCAGATGGACGTGCAGATCGATGAGGCCCGGCGCGACGATGCAGCCGCGCGCGTTGAAGGTTTTGTCGGCCTCTCCGCGCAGTTTGCCCGGAGGCGCTACGGCAGCCACACGGCCATCGCGCAGCAGGATGTCCATGTCGTGATCGATGCCGCTGGCCGGATCGATTACCCGTCCGCGTTGTATGAGTAGGGATTCCATGATTGTTCAGGTAGAGCTGAGCTTCAGATCAGCGTCAAGGCTCTCTGTTCTTGCTCGGCCTCGCAGCTCGCAAGAGTTTTGCGCCGGGTAATTTCGGTAGAGCTGACCTTCAGGTCAGCGTCAAGGCCCTCCGAATTTTTTCGAGTTGGCTTCAGCCGACGGCACCTTTGTACGACTGAAACCCTGTCGCGGGCTAAAGCCCGATCTCCTCAAATAGTAGCCGGTGACGCGGGCCTGAAGGCCAGCTCTACCCGTGCAAAGCTCCACCAACCAGCAACTACAGCGATGTTCCACAACCAGCTACGCCGCCCCGAGAGCCATGGCCAGAATCGCCATGCGCGTCTTCACGCCGTTGCGCACCTGCTCGTGAATGCACGACTGCGGCCCATCGGCGACTTCGCTGGTCAATTCCATGCCGCGAATCACCGGTCCCGGATGCATCAGGATCGCATCGGGCTTAGCCAACTTCATGCGTTGCGGCGTGATCTGGTAGTTCGCAATGTAATCTTCCACGCTGTGATGCCGTCCGGCCAGCCGCTCTTTCTGCACGCGCAGCGCCATCACCACATCGGCACCCTGCAACGCGCTATTCAGATCGTGGCTCACGGTGACGCCGGGCGCGAGCGTCGACGCAACTTCCGGCACAAAGTCCAGCGGCCCGCAGAAGATGACGTCAGCGCCAAAGCGTGAGAGCAATTCCGCATTCGAGCGCGCTACGCGGCTGTGGTAAACGTCGCCAACAATCACCACGCGCAAACCGCGCAGCTCCTTCTTGTGGTTCAGCATGGTCATCGCATCCAGCAGTCCCTGCGAAGGATGCTGATGCATACCGTCGCCCGCGTTCACGATGGGCACGTGCATGTAGCGCGACATCAGGTGCGCCGAGCCGCTGTTGGGATGGCGCATCACGATCACATCTGCGCCGATGCATTCGACGGTCCAGCCGGTATCGATCAGCGACTCGCCCTTCTCGATGCTGGACGAAGTTGCCGTAATCAGCGTGGTCACGGCTCCCAGAGCCTTGGCGGCAAACTCGAATGACGCCCGCGTACGCGTCGACGCCTCGTAGAATAGCAACACTACGCGCTTCCCGTGCAGCAGCTTCGAAGGGCGATCCGGATTCATGCGCCGTGCCAGGCGCAAGATGGCCTCGATCTGCTCCGTCGTAAGCTGGTTGATGCTTAGCAGTGAACCCAGTTTCACCTTCATCTCGCTTCGGGCACCCGCTCCATCATCAGCACCTTGTCGGCGCCGTCGCTCTCGCTGAGTTTGACTTCGATACTCTGGTTGACCGTGGTCTGGATGGTGCGGCCGATAAAGCTGGCTTCGATGGGCAACTCGCGGTGACCGCGATCGATGAGCGCGCATAGTTGAATGCGGCGGGGACGGCCGTGGTCGAAGAGAGCGTCGAGGGCGGCGCGAGCGGTTCGGCCCGTATAGATCACATCGTCGACCAGCACGATGTCCTTGCCCTGGATATCGAATTCCATCTTGCTCTTTTTCACTTCGGGACGATGGCCTACGGTGGAAAGGTCGTCACGATACAGGGTGATATCGAGCGTTCCCACCGGCACGTTGGTTTTCTCAATGCGGCCCAGGATCTTGGCCAGGCGCTGCGCCAGCGGCACGCCGCGGCGCATGATCCCGACTAGTCCGAGGTTGGCGACGCCGTTATTTTTCTCGACGATTTCGTGCGCCAGGCGCACCAGGGTCCGTTCAATCTCGGATCCGGAAAGAATTTGGCCTTTCTCGCGCAGGTTGGGAGTTTCCGTGGAGGCTTTGCTCATGCCGCTCGAATCATACGCAATGCGCAAGCCGCGGAGCAAATGGATCACAGATGAGTGTGAGATGAAATGCGGGCACCGGATGGTCCAGGAATGCGTTGGTCCGTCGGGGAATGACCTATTAGGATGTCCTCGCTCCGATCTGTCAGGTATCTGCCCGGTCTGTACCGTCTTGTAGCCCAGCGCGGAAGCGCTGGGTACGACGCGCTGGCAACCTATGAGCCCCTTCAGGGGCGACACATGTGCCGCCGGCTGAAGCCGGCTCAACGAGGAAAATTTGCCGCTAACCCAGCGCTTCCGCGCTGGGCTAATCACTGCGCGCTCGCCGGCTGCTGCTTCGTGCATCGCTCGGGATGAACCTTCACGTGTTTACGCGCGGGAACTCCTCACGGCGTTTACCGGAATTCGCGGCGGCTGCCCTTCATCGATGCGCCCAGCGCGCCGCCGGCGGCGGTGAAGAGCACGAACACTACGCCCATGAAGATCAGCACCAGGACGATCATGGTCGCTGCGCCCTGCGGCGTGCTCATCCAGTCGACCATGTGCTGCATGGTCTCCTGCACCTTGGGATCGGGCGCATTCGCCATCTGCTTCTTCATCTGCTCCTGCATGGCCTGCTGAAACTCTCCGCTGCCTCGGCGTCCGGCGAAGGCCGCGGTGGTGACGATGGCATTCACCACGAAGCCAATGGCGCCCGAGAGCGCTCCAAGCCTCATGCCCATACCCGGTGTGATCACCGTGCCCGGCACTTGCCGGCGGTAGAGATTCACGCACATAGCTCCGGCACCCAGCATCCACAAGCAGCAGCCGAGTGACACGAACGGGATCGCGGTAAGAGCTGCGGCGCCAATGCCGCACATCATTGCGCCCTTCCAAGCCAGGTTCCACTGGATCGCGTTGGCCGGCGGAGCGTAGGCGGTGCTGCCTTGCGCCCAAGGCGCGGGCGGTGGCGGAGGAGGAACCGCGCCCGGAATCATGGCGGCGGGAGGCGCGTCGGGAGCTGGCGACAAAGTCGGCTCTGGCTGGCCGCCAGCGGGCGCTACGCGAATCTGCGGAGCCCCACAGTGTGGACAGAAGGTAGTGCCTTCAGGGATGTCGGCTTGACAGCGATAACAGGGATGTTCCACCTGCCGAACGTTACAGGAAGCGGCGCGCGGTTAGCAACTGGCCGAAGCTTGTTGTGCTGAAATCATCGATCACGCCTTCAGGCGTGCAGTCGAGATCGGTTGGATATCACGGCCTCAGCCGCTGAAGTACGAGCAGATACCTCAGGCACTAAAGCGCAACATTGAAGGGGGCCATACTATACACGCGCCTAAAGGCGCGCTCCACCCGCGCCTCAGCAGACATCAACATCCACAGCAATGCCCCGGCCGCGGCCGGGGCATGATGCTTGAATCGGCTTACTGCGTTTGTGCCGAGGAGAAGGTACTTAGCACCGGAGCGTTGCCGCTCGGCAGCAGCACTACCTTCTTGGCCGAGACTACGTACATGATGCCGCCCAGGTTGCCGACCATCGCATTCACTACGGCGCGGCCACTGGCGTCGACCGAATACGTTGACGTCAGGTTCTGCTCGCCTGGCCCTGACGGAGCGCTGTAGAACTGGATACCGTTCAGATTGCCGTTTCCGTCAGCCTGGAAGAAGCTTACAGCGTCGGTGATCGCGGCTTCGACAGGCGTGAGCGTTCCGCCAACGTAGACACCGTTGATCGATTGCTGTCCGAGCGGCGGAATCGAGGTCTGCTGCTCGATCACACCGGAGAGCACGCTGTTGTCCTGTCCGACGGCGAAGCCTTGATCGAAATTGAACAGGTAGAGGATGGGAGAACTTGCGCCGAGTCCCGTGGAGGTGACTCGACCCGTGGGCTCTACGTTGTAGCTCCCCTGCAGGGTCTGCCGAGTCAACGTACCACCCTGGTTTTCGTCGAGCGAAGTGCTGCCTCCGCCTCCGCCATTCCAGTTGGCTACTCCAAGGACCGACGTCGGCCACCGGGCTGCCTCCGTTGGGAGCGAGGCCGTTCATCTCGAGGATGGTGTTGCCGTTCAGCGCGGCGTCGGTGAAGTTGGTAGCGGGTTGCGCTTGAATCGTGCCCAGCGTCCACGGGTCGTCTGCGTTCAACGGATCGGTACCGATGAGGATGAGCTGTCCGTTCGAAACGACGTAATAGGCGTAATGGTTGGTGATGCCGCCGGGGAACGCGAACGACGCCTGGCCGCGACCATTGGCACTGACCGTCGAGAAGCTTCCAGAGAAGGTGCGGTTCGCGAGCGTGCCGTTATCGTTCACGTCCTCCTCGCCCGTGGGAACAATGCCGGGCGACGACACGTTGAAAGCGCCAGCCTTGGCGTAACGCTGCATGCTGCCGTTCGCACCGTTCGATCCGAAGGCGTAATTGCCGATGGCAGGCGGATGGAAGGCGTCCGTACTCTGTACCAAGAAGACGCCCGAGCCGCGGGTTTGCGGATCGGTGTTATTCAGGATGAGTTGTCCGTTTCCGACGTTCGACAGCGAGATGCTGAAGTTCATCTGCCCCAGCGACGCGACATTGAACTGCATCGTACCCAATCCGTCCGCCTGCACCGTATAGCTTCCGCTGAACGGATAGCCGGTGGGTGGACCAGCTGCAAGGCTGCTGATGTCGAGTACTCCCGTCTGCACCACGCCGCTACCGTTGGCGATAAAGCTGCCGGCCATGAAGAAGGGCTCGCCATTGCTGTAGCCGCTCAACGTGAAGGCGTAGTGACCGTTCAATCCGCCAAGGTTAGGGGCAGCGTTGATCACGATCTGAAGATTCGCTTGCGCGAAGGCACCCGCCGAGTCCGCGACCTGGATCTGGAACAGCGATGTGCCCGGCGTGGTCGGCGTGCCGGAGATGAGCCCGCTCCCCGCGTCGAGAGTGAGTCCTGCCGGCAGCGACCCGGAGATCACGCTCCAGGTATAAGGCGGCGTGCCACCCGCGGCGCCCAGCGTCGCGTTGTAGGCAACGCTCTGCGTCCCGTTGGGCAGGCTCTGGGTGGTGATGATCAGCGTGCCCTGAATTACGGTGAGGCTTAGATTCGCGTTCGCAGTGTTGTTGAACTGATCGGTGACCTGCACGGTGATGGGGTAGGTGCCGGCTGTTGCCGGAATGCCGCTGATGACGCCCGCACTACTGATCGTCAAGTTAGGCGGCAGAGTTCCCGAGGTGATGACCCAGGTGTATGGCGGCTCGCCGCCGGTAGCCTGAAGCTGCGTCGAATATTGCTGTCCTGTGGTTGCCTGCGGCAGTTGAGTCGTGGTCACGCTTAAGGGACCAAGGGGTGCCATGTATCCGGAGAGATCCAGCAACAGGTTCGTCAATCCGGAAGCATAGGCGTCGATTGAGCCGCCCGCAGTTCCAACGATCGCCATGTTCGAGGTGAACGCACCGTCGATGGCATTCAAAGTGGAAGCCAGCGGTAGAGTGCCGTCCGGCCACAGCGTCAGAAATCCCAGACGCGCCTGCGGCAACGCCGTGGCGTTCATCACGTATCCGGCTGCGCTGCTGGGCGGCTGGCAAGCGCTGCCTGCGATGTTGAAGGTCTGCTGGCCGGTAAAAGCTCCAATGGTTTGCCGCGTGTCTATCGCCCGGCAAGGAGTCAGCGAATTGAATGCCAGCCCGTCCGTCGGAGTCGCCTGCGCGAAGTAGCCGTCAATGTCGATGACCAGGTCGGTGCTGTCCGAAGGATAGACGGCGATCTCGCCACTAGTTCCGTTCGCTGGCAGCAACGCGGCGTTAGCCACGATCGTTCCGGTCGGATCGTTCAGCGTTGAGACGGTTGGCCGCGGACCACCGGCAGGCCATACCGTCAGATAACCCAGCCGATGTCCCGGCGGGTTGGGAATCGCGGTGAAGTTCAGCGAATACGCCTGCGCGCTGTCAGGAATACCGCAGGGAGTCGAAAAGACGGGGAAGTCGGCTTCCTGTCCGCCGGGCAAAGGTCCGCCGCCGCCACGCGTGTCGGCCAGACGGCAAGGCGTGGGCAGAGCGTAGTAGGCGTATGCCGCAGAATTCGCGGGCTCGAAGTAGCCATTCACGTCGAGAATAACGTCAGCGGTGTCGGTGACGAAGATACTCACGCTAGTGTGGCTGTTGCCTCCGCCGACAACGATAGCCGCGTTGGCCTTGATGCGGCCGTCATGCGAATTCATCAGCGAGATGGTCGGTTGAGGTAGGCCAGTCGGCCAGATTGTGAGATAGCCAAGGAAGCCGTGCGGTACCACCGTCACGTTGAGCGAGAAAGCTGAGCCGGGATTTAGAGTCTGCGGGCAATGAGCGGTCAGCGCCAGGGCTGCCAGATCGAACGGCTGTGAGGTTCCACCCTGAATGGGGTTCTGCGATTGCCTGGTGTCCAATACCCGGCAGGGCGCAAGGGGAACGAACTGCATGGCCTGCGACTGTGCCAGGATCGGCATGGTGATCGATAACATTGCCACAGCAGACAACACGGCAAACCGGACCGTTCGCATAGGACTCTCCGCTAATCCGCAATGAAACATGTGAGTTCTCCCGAGGTGCCAAGCGCTGGGCTGGCAAAACACGGTTTAGCACTTTTCGGGAGCAGGTTTTTGATTAGATCGGGTTGACCATACACCTGAGTGTTGGTGGTTGCAATACTGCAAATGCATTACGCGGAGTGGAAGTTCCTGAGTTGGTACGGTTTCGTTGCGGAACGGGCGGCAGGAGATCATTAAGGGAACCGTTGGCGCGAAGGTGTCGGGAGCGTCGAGCGCCTTTTCCTTCTTGCGGGTGTCATCCTGAGCGGTGGCGGCCAGGGTTTGGACGCCGAGTCGAAGGACCGCTACCAAGATCAAGCTGCCTGCTGGGAATAGCGGTGCCCTCGGCTTCGCTCGGGGGGCAGGCTCTTCGGCTGCGTTCGCTCGCTTCGCGATTCACTCCGCTCAGGATGACAACCACAAATCAATGCGCCTTCAGCTGACCTGCTCCTAGATCTTCTCCAACACCGCCTTCAGATATTTCCAGAAGCCCTCGACTGACGAAATCTCGACCTTCTCGTGCGGGCTATGCGGACCGACGATGGTGGGGCCGAACGACACCATTTCCATCCCAGGATATTTTTCGCCGATCACACCGCACTCCAGGCCGGCGTGCATCGCGATCAGTTCCGCCTTGTGGCCGAAGACCTCTTCGTGGACTGACTGGCACTTCTTCACGATGTCGCTGTTAGGCTCGGGCTTCCATCCGGGATAGCTGCCGGTGTTCTGAGTCTCGAAACCGGCAAGCCGGCAAACCGTAGCAACCATTTTTGCTGCGGCGATCTTGCTGCTTTCAATTGCGCTGCGCTGGCTGGTCACGATCTCCACCACACCGTCTTTGGTCGCGACCGTCGCCAGGTTGGTCGAGTCCTGCACCAGGCCGGGGACGTCGGGGCTCATGGCGATGACGCCGTGATGCAGGCTGGCGAGTAGATCGACGGACCGGGCTGCGTCTTCGGCGGCGAAGACTTCTTTCGGGCGGTCGACTTTCTCGACTGTGATCTGCAGGCCGGAATCGAAGCCGCCGAGGTCGGCCTTGTACTCTCCCTCGAGCTTCGTAATGTGCGCCGTCAGCTTCGCCTGATCAGCGGCATTCAGAACGATAATCGCGGAAGCTTCGCGCGGAATTGCGTTCTGCGCGCTACCACCCGTCAGATTCGCGATCTCGGCGGGCATCGCTTCCGTCACGCTCTGCAACACG
The DNA here is from genome assembly GCA_963834135.1 of uncultured Acidobacteriaceae bacterium. Lineage (GTDB taxonomy): Bacteria > Acidobacteriota > Terriglobia > Terriglobales > Acidobacteriaceae > Bog-257. The sequence goes on from CAWIAN010000007.1 coordinate 185,371, forward strand.
CCGCCGAGAATGCGCAGCGCGTTACCGCGGCCTTCGTGAATGTCGATGCCGGAGTGGCCTCCTTTCAGGCCGGAGATCTTGATGCGAAATGCGGCGTCACCCTTTGCAGGCTGCAACGCGACCTTGCGGCGAGCCGTGGTCTTGATGCCGCCGGCGCAGCCGATGCAGAGCGTGTCCTTCATCTCGTTATCGAGATTGAGGAAGTACTTCGACTTCAGGACTCCGCCGGGGAATTCAGCCGCGCCCGTCAGTCCGGTCTCTTCGTCGATGGTGAAGACGAACTCCAGCGGACCGTGGGCGATGTCGGTGCTCTCCATGACGGCCAGCGCAGCTGCGACGCCGACACCATTGTCCGCGCCCAGCGTGGTGCCTTCGGCCTTCAGCCAATCGCCATCGCGGCGCACCTGGATACCATCGGTATCGAAGTTAAAGACCGTGCCTTCATTCTTCTCGCACACCATGTCGAGGTGGCCCTGCAGCAGCGCCATGGGCGCCGACTCGCGGCCTTTATGCGCGGGTTTGCGGATGACCGTGTTGCCTACCTTGTCCTGTACCGACTCAAGGCCGAGGCACGAAGCCACGGAGAGAACATAGTCGCGTGCGGCTGCTTCTTTAGTTGAAGGGCGGGGAATCGCTGCGATGGCGGCGAAGTGCTTCCAGATTGGCTTCGGTTCAAGTTCGGTAAGTGCGGGTGTCATGATTTCTCCAGAGGTTGAAGATTAATCTTCAATCCTACAGCTTGGACGCGGTGAAGCAGAAGAGCTTCCCATTCCGGAACACTGCGGCAGCTCCGGCACGATAATTGTTGTGGAGCAACATTTTCGTGCGCTAACGTCGATATGGTCACTTTTTTGAGTGGTGGGTAGCGGCGCGATTGCGCTCAAATGCCGTCAGGCATTCGCGCCGTGTCTGGTTTCTCCCGGCGGTCGGACCCTATAGACCGTCTTCATCCGCAGATCCTCATCAGCCGCGCCGGCTGGCGTCCCGTGCTAGGTGAATTGGTGTCCGGGCGACAGCACGACCTTGAGTGCTGGAGTTGGTGAAGATGTCTGCAGTTTTGCGACAGAGCAGCGCAGTGATTTTGATCCGATGTGTCGTCGTCTCGGTCTTGCTGGCCGTGGGGTGTTCGATGGCCGCAGCCCAGAGTCTTCTCACGACCGTGGGCGTGGGCTTTGATCCGGTTGCTGTGGCCCTCAATACGACAACCAACAAAATCTACGTCGTCAACCAGAACAGCAACAGCCTGACCATCATCGACGGAGTAACCGAGCTGACCACGACCGTTGCGACGGGAATTCTGCCTACTGCGATCGCGATCAATCCGGTGACTAACAAGATTTATGTGACCAACGGAAACAGCAACAGCGTGACCGTGGTTGACGGGCAGACCAACCAGACGACCACCGTGCCTACTGGCGGCTACCCGGCGGGAATCGCCGTCAACCCCGTCACCGATCGCATCTACGTCGCCAATTTCGAAGCGAACAATGTCACGGTGATCGATGGCGCCACGAATGCCACTTCGACCATCGGCGTGGGACAGCGGCCTTTGCCAGTGGCCGTGAATTCCGTGACGAACACGATCTACGTCGGCAACCAGAACCGCAACAGCGTTTGCATCATCGATGGAGTCGCCGGAGTGGTTACAACTACCGTGGCCGTCGGCACGCGGCCGCAGGCGATTGCGATTAATCCGTTCACGAACCAGATCTATGTTGCGAACTATCAAAGCGCGAACGTCTCCGTCATAGACGGTGTAACGAATACCGTCACGCCGGTCGCCGTAGGACCCAACCCGGCCGCACTGGCGGTGGACCCCATGCATGGTCGCGTTTACATCGCCAACTCCGGCAATGACACCAGCACGGTTATTGACGCGGCAACGCTTGCGACCACCACTGTAACCGTCGGGGACTATCCGACAGCGGTGGATGTCGACGAGATCACTAACACAGCTTACTTCGCAACGCAGCAAAATTACGGCTCGGTCACGGCAGTAAATGGGGCAGATCTTTCTACCGTGAGCATTGCGGTCGGCCGTAACCCGTCGGCAGTTGCCGTCAACGCCAGCACCAACCGGATTTACACTGCAAATGAGCAGGACAACACGGCTTCCATCATCGCGGGTGCTACGGCTCCGCTTCAGTTCGTCCCGCTTACCCCGTGCCGTCTGGTCGACACACGCTCAGCTCCGGGACCTTTCGGAGGACCGGCGATTGCGGGAGGAACTTCGCGCAGCTTCGCGCTGCCACAGGGAGGCTGCGATGTGCCGGCAACGGCGGCGGCTTACTCGCTGAACGTCACGGTTATTCCGGACGCCCCACTGGGATATCTGACGATCTGGCCAACCGGAACATCGCAGCCCGTGGTTTCAACCCTGAATTCTCCCGACCGCCGGGTGAAAGCCAACGCGGCAATCATTCCCGCCGGAGCGGAAGGCGCGATTAGCCTATATGCCAGCGACACAACCGACCTGGTTCTCGACATTGACGGTTACTTCCTGGCCGCGAATGGCCAGTCGCTGCAGTTCTATCCTCTAACGCCTTGCCGTGTGTTCGACACGCGGAGCCAGCAAGGCTACCTTGGTGGTCCCTCTCTTCATGGCACGCAAGAACGAGACTTCCCGGTGCTGTGGAGCAACTGCCAGATCCCCACTGACGCGCAGGCTTACTCGCTTAACTTGACGGTGGTGCCTTGGCAAGGCAAGCCGCTGGGGTATCTGTCGGTTTGGGCGGCGGGGGGGAATCAGCCTGTGGTTTCGACTTTGAACAATCCAACCGCGACGGTGGTCGCGAATGCCGCAATCGTCCCTGCGGGCTTCGGCGGAGCGATTGCCGTCTATCCCAGCCAAAACACCGACCTGGTTGCCGACATCAACGGATACTTCGCAGCACCAGGCGAAGGCGGCTTGTCACTGTATTCGATGGCGCCTTGCCGCGTGCTCGATACGCGCTCGAATGGTGGAGCTTTCCAGGAGCAGCGCAATCCACCGGTGAATGTCGCAGCCAGCCCGTGCGAGATCCCGAGCGGCGCAGGAGGATATGTCTTCAATGCGACCGTGCTGCCGGTGGGCGGCTTGGGATATCTGACATTGTGGCCCGATGGGCAAGCTCAGCCCGTCGTCTCAACCTTGAACGCGACCGACGGCATCACCGCCTCGAACATGGCCGTGCTCCCCGCAGAAGATGGCGAAATCGACGCGTATGCTTCCGGGATCACGCAGCTAATCCTGGATATCTCCGGCTACTTCGCGCCCTAGAAGCGGAGTTTACAGGTCCATGTATTCCGGATGGTAGTCCTTCCAGATGCCGGTTCCGGCCGAGATTTGGCGGACGGGCATGTCCTCGGCGTGTTTTGCGGTCCGCACCCACTCCCAGGCGCGCAGCATCTCGGAGGTTTCGAAGTAGCGCGTCTCGGCTTCCAGCACGGAGGCCCCCGCGGTCAGCATCGCCATAATCTCTTCCCACTTGTCGGCGCCTACGACGGCCATGCGGGCGATGTGGTCGGTATGTTTTTGCAGAAAGCGCAGCTCCTCCCAGCGGGCCTTCAGTTCGGCGCCGTTCATTTGAGACATCTCGACCAGGATGCCGATCGGCTTATGCTTACGTTCGTGGATCAGAAAATCCAGTTGCGGCTCAAAGTCCTTAATGTCTTCGGCCGTCAATTTTCCCACCACTCGAAAACCCAGTACTCCACCCGAACTCTCGCGAAGTCGTTCGATCATTCCGTTACCTGCTCCTTGGATATTTGCGTTATGACACGTCAGCAATGATGCCGAGGACTGCCGAGGATGGCCAATACAAAGCGCCGCCCAATCATTGGTGAATGAGCATCGTATCGCAAAATCGCCGTTCGACAAATAATGTGCGTCAGGAAATAACGGAATTGCACTAACCGCTCTACGGGATCGAGAACAGCTTCCAGCCGTCGGCATCGAGATTGAAGATGAAGTCAACCAGGCCGCCGTTGGAGCACTGATCGTTCTTCACCTCTGCGACCAGCACGGCCTGTTGCACGCCGTTGCGCGTCATCTCGCTGGAGGCGGTGCGCACTTTGTCGGAGTGAGTGAGCAACTCTCGGTCGGAGCAGGTGCGAAGGCTGTTGCCGAGATTGATTGACGCGTCCATACACGAAGAATCGAAGAGCTTGCAGAAGAGTCCGCGGCGCGCCTGAAACTGCTCCACGACCTCTTTGCGGGTGATGTGCTGCGGTTGCGAGCCGACGTTGACGCCGCGTTCGGAAATATACGAGAGCACTTTGGCGGAATCGCCGGAACGGAGAGCAGCGAAGAATTCCTGCTCCAATGACTTGGCCGACTCGGCGGCCTTCTCAGCGGGAGCGGCCGACTGGGCCGTGGCCATCCCTCGGCCAGCACAAGCAAGCACGCCGCGAGTGCGGCGCGGGAACCGAACCACTTCATCTTCCTCTTCCCGCCTTGGCCGATTTCTTCTTTGCAGCCTTCTTCTTGGCCCGCGGCGTAGGCTTCGATTTGGCCTTCTTCTTTGCCGGCAGCTTCGCCTTCACCTTCTTTTTCGCCTGAGACTTCGCTTTTTTCTTCGCAGGACTCTCGGCCTCGAAGCCCTGCAAATCGATCTGGCGCTTCTTAGGCAGACGCGCGAAGACCATTCGATAGGAATCCCGCAACAACTCGCGCAGCTCCGAGTCGGGGACTGCATTCAGTTCCTGGAGGGCGACCCACTGCGCGCGCGCCATGTAGGGTGCGGGAATGATGCCCGGACGCTCGCACAAATCCAGAAAATTTTCCGCGCTGGCCTTGAATGAAAGCTTGGTTGGCGCGGGCTCCAGCGGAGTCACGGCGAACAGCTTGCCATCGATCTTGAAGCAGAGATCGTATCCCCACTGCACGTTTTCGGTGGAGTGGGGAAACGCGAGACAACAACGCCGAATGCCTTCGATATCCATATTTGTTTTATGCGTCGGGCCAGGTGCGCATCATCACCGTCTTGGTGTATGCCACGCGGAAGCCGCGACGTTCCATGTTGCGCTGCGATCCGCTGCCGGGATTCGTGCTCACCACAGCATACTCGCAGCCCGCGAGCGCTGCCTCGTGCAGGCGCTGCGCGATCAGAGCGCTCTGCACGCCGCGTCCGCGATACTCGGGCAGAGTTGCCGTACCGAAGAACGCCGCAATGCGAGCTTCGGGAATCACGCGCCCACCGCAACCTCCGACCACCTTGTCTTCGATGCGCGCCAGAAAGGGCATGGCGCCAGGGAGGGAAGCGAATCCGCCAAAGACGCTTTCGGCCACGACGATGTCCTGCTCGAAGCCCTTGGCAATGGTGCTCATCCACGGGCCGACTGTCTCCGGCTTCACGCGCTCAATGACGACGCCAGGCGGCGGCTCGAAGCTTTCTGTCCCTTGAATGCGGCGAATGAGCACGGAGTTGAACTCAGCGATCGTGTAGCCACGCTCTCCCAGCAACAATCGCAGAGAGGCGTGCGCCAACGGCGAGAGAACCACAGAACAAGACGCGCCGCGGCTGCGGAAAAAGTCCTCCAGTTGATCGAGGTCGGCCGCAGCCGCTTCGTCGTAAAGCCCCATGCCGACGATCTGGTTTACGGGATAGTCGGGACCACCGCAAAATGCATAACCGCCCGCGACCTTCAGCAATGCGATGGGATCGGACGGGCCGTAACCGCGCAGCGCCTCAAAGCAGTCGGGAGTGATAGTCTCCGCCATTTCCAGGCGGCGGGCGAAGTCCAGGTCAACGAAATCGGGCAGAGACGTCTCTGCCACAGCAGTACTTTCCAGCATTGCGAAACTCCTGTGAAATCCGTTTAGGCAGACGAATCGTGAAGCGCGAGCAGCGCGTGTTGGGAGCGGGAGTTTCGACTAGCTGACGGCAATTGTCACAGGCAGCTCAAGCAGCAGTGTAGCGCAGGACTTCGCGCCTGAGAAGCCTGTGCTACCGTTTTGCCATGACCTCAGCAAAGACGCACCAGCAACCAATCCTCTCGCTCGAAGGACAAGTGGCGCTGATCACCGGAGGCTCGCGCGGCATCGGGGCCGCGACGGTGAAGATGTTCGTCGCCGCAGGAGCACGGGTGGTGTTCAACTACGTGCGCTCGCGGGACGAGGCGGAGAAGCTAGCGGAAGAGTGTGGTTCGGAAGTATGCCGTGCCGTTCAGGCGGACCTGCAAGGAACGTCGGAAGTGGAGAAGCTGGTGCGCTCGGCGGTGGAGCAGTTTGACGCGCTCGATGCCCTGGTGGTGAATCACGGCATCTGGCTTGGCGATGACATGGATATCGACGCGATGCCCGATGAGCAGTGGCACAAGACCATCGCCACCAATCTCGATAGTGCGTTTGCGCTGGTCAAACACGCGGTCGCCCAGATGAAGCGGCAAGCGTGGGGTGGGAACATCGTGCTGGTCAGTTCAACTGCTGGCCAGCGCGGCGAGGCGGGCCACTGTGACTACGCTGCCAGCAAGGGCGCGCTGATCAGTATGACCAAAGGCCTCTCGACCGAGCTCGCGTCGCACGGCATTCGCGTGAACTGTGTGGCTCCGGGCTGGGTAGATACCGACATGACGAGCGACACGCTTGGCGATGCGGAACGCCGTAAGAATATCTACTCCGTTATTCCGGTGGGACGTGTCGGTACGCCCGAGGAAATCGCCGCGCCAATCCTCTTCCTGTGTACGAAGCATGCGGGTTTCATCACCGGAGAAGTATTCAACGTGAACGGCGGAGCGGTCTTGGTGGGATGAGGAGGGACGGCTGTTGCTTATGCTTTGACATGGGCTCTGCGCAACTAGGGCGTGATCTCCCAGACCACACTGAAACCGTGCGCTCCTGCCGCCCACGCGCTGCCGTGGAGATGGCCGTCGGGGTCGAGAGTCACGCCGCAGTGTGGCGTTCGGCCGTCGCCAAACTCGGTGAAGCTGTAAAGAACGTCCTCGGTCCAGTTCCCATTTGAGTCTGTCAGCCTTTATTGCAGGCCATCTCCGAAACGGTTCATGGGGGCCATCATTTAATGGTTTTGCAATTCATCTCCACAGGGGCGAGTAATTTTAAAGCTACGAATTTGCGTCCCCTTGAACCTTGGCCATGACTGCGTCTAAGCTTTCCCCGACCGCAGGAGGGCAGGATGGGAGATCAACAGATACGCGCGGCACTGGATCAGCATTGGGCGGCCTCGGATGCCAACGACTTTGAAACGGAACACCGCATCTATCATGAGGACGCGGTACTGGAATATCCGCAGTCCGGCGAGCGAATCCGCAGTCGCCGCAACATACAGATCACGCGCACGATCCAGCCGAACAGGAAGCGCTTCACGGTCAAGAGAATCACCGGCAGCGGTGATCTTTGGGTCACCGAATTCATCCTGTCATACGATGGCAAGCCATCCTACACAGTGAGCATTATGGAGTTCAGCGGCGACCAGGTTGCGCGGGAGACGCAGTACTTTGCGGATCCATTCGAGGCCAGCCCCGCCCGCGCTCGGTACGTCGAACGGATGGGCAAGTAATCTCATGCGTTATGGTTGGAAATTCGTCGCCTAAATCCCCTACATAGTACGAGGAACGTTACAAAGGGCGTCGCGGATAGCCCTTTGGTGGTGGACAGAGATCTCTGATTCTCTCCCATAGGGGCACAATTCTCTAGGTAAATCAGCCTATCTTCGTGGCACTATCTGCGGGTGTAATCTATAACAATTCTGTCACGTTCTGTGTAAGGTAGACAGAGCGGAACTACCGCCAATGCACTGGATCGCATGACTGACCACCCATTTGTGCCCGGAGATGTGCAGGATGCCCTTGGCCGGCGATACGTCGTCGGGCCGGAGGTCGCTGTCGGTGGTCAGGGAGCGGTATTCAAGGCCAAGCGGGCATCTCGTCCGGATGGCACCCTGGCCTCCGACGTTGTTGCCCTCAAGCTGCACATCTATCCGGGCCAGGATATTCGTGTCCAGCGCGAAGTCACCGCGATGCAGACGATCTCGCATCCCAATCTGCCGCGGGTGATCGAACATGGCTATTGCGAAGTTGCCGGCAAGCGCACGTTGTACGTGGCATGGGAATTCATTGAAGGCCAGCCGCTGAGCGAGCGCTTGAAAGCTGGGAGGATGCTGGAATCCGAGGTTCTTGCGATGGGGCGCGACGTGGCGTCGGCTATCGCGGCCATTTGGTCACGACGCATCGTTCACGGCGACATCAAGCCCTCGAACATCATCCTTCGCGATTCGGGCGGAGCCGCGCTGATTGACTTGGGCGCAGCCCGGCACTTGGAGCAGGACAACAGTCCCGCGGCGCGAAGGCCGTTTGGAACGGCGGGATACTTTTCGCCCGAACAGGCGCGCGGTGAGAAGGTGCTTACCTCGGCCTCAGATATTTTTTCGCTGGGCATCGTCATGCTGCAAAGTCTGATTGGACGCCATCCCACCGAATATCACCAGAGCGGCCTGGCCCACGGCTTCCGGGCGAGCGACGTGCGCTTCGGAGCCACCACCGCATTGCTTTGCACCTTGGACAAGATGCTCTCGGAACGCCCGCAAATGCGGCCCACGCCCGCTTCACTCAGCAACTATTTCCAGCGGCTTCAGGACAAGATGGAAGCCGACTTCGCACAGAGCGCCCGCAGCGCTCAATCCGCCGACGACTAGAGTACTCATCGGTCCGGCCGAGGTTGCGCGGATCGGGCAACGGTCCCGATCGATCCCCTGCGCAGTCGCGAGCTGGCAACGCGATCCTCACTTGCTCCCAAAGGTTCTTACCAACACGAATCGCACCTGGAAGGGTTCGACGGGGTGGTAAACGTCCGTGAATTCCGCCGGACCGGTTGGCGTTATTCGGGAGGTGTAGGCATAGTCGATGTCATGATCGTAGCGGTTCAGCAAGTTGAAAAATTGGGCCGAAAATCGCCACCTTTCGTTGATGTGATAACCGATCTCCGCATTGAGCAGCGCCGTCGAGTCGGAGCGGTAAATTGCGTCAGAGGTCAAATTGCGTGGGCCGAAGTATCGCAGACGCAAACTGCCCCAAAAGTTTTTGTAATCCTGCACCGTGACGCCCGATGAAATCACCAGCCCGACGGCTTCGGGTACGTACCTGCCGCCTGGGCTGCCCGGGGCGGCATCATCGGGATCGATTGTGGTGAACAGCGCCTTGGAGTCCGCGAAGTCAAAATCAAAAGCTAAATGTTCCAGAGGCGTGTAGTAGTTGGTCCATTCGACGCCATAGCGATTGCTTGGCGATGTGGACGCGACTGTGCCTCCGGTGTCGCCATCCTGCTGCAGTTCGGAATCACTGTACAGATACCAGAGCGAAACCGTGCTCTGCAGATGTGGAATGGCCACAGTACGCACGCCGACTTCCGCGCCTTTGGTTGGGACAAGCGGCGAAATTGGCGTGGTAGGCGTTGGGAAAGGATAGTCCGGGGAAATCGGTTCTATCCTTTGCGTCGTGCCGCGCGCGTCGTTGCTGTGAAAGCCGAATCCACCCTGCACATAGAACTCGGTTTTGGACCACGGGCCGAAAATGAAACTCGCTTTGGGGCTGGGCAGGAACTGGCTGGCCGAACCGGAATTGAGCTTCGAGAAGTTGATCACCGGAGCGCCAGGCAATTCGGTGGCAACGTAGGTGGGAGTCAAGTTCGTGATGTTATCGATCGCTTCGTCGCCGCGCAGGGCCAGAACCGAGCGGAATTTTTCCGCCCACTGGATCTTGTTCTCTACATAAAAACCGATCATCGTCTCAGTAAATCGATTCACATCCGTGGCCGCGGGAAGAACCGCGGTCAGATCCGGATTGCTGTCGCACTCGGGAATAGGATCGGCGTCACAGGCGTTGCTGTCATTTTTGTCCGAGCGCACGCGAGCTTGCGTCTGGTAAAGGCCGTTGTGAACCCAATCGTTGCGGACCTGCAGGCCAAATGTATTTTCCACCTTGCGGCCAAACCACTGGCTGAAAATGGTGTGCGCTGCCGCCACTCCTGTCACCCAGCGGCGGTCCTGCTGTTCGAACTGATCACCCTTGACGGGGTCATTGAGGTAGTACGTGAAATCGGAGAACAGATCGAGATCGTAATAGAATCCGTAGCCCATGATCGTGGTCGCGGAATTCGCACCCTGCCGATGCCACTCGCCTTGCAAGCTGTAACGCTGTGAATTGCCGCCGTCCGTCGGGTTCAACGTGCCGAAGGGACCAACAAGAGGCTCAGCAGTGATGGGAATTTGATCGCTCGAATTCCATTTGCCGTAATAAGCCCGGGCCGTAAAGCTGAGGCCATTCGCGTCATCGCCGCGGCTGTAAGTTAGAAGGCCGTTGAACTTCTTGTAGGCGTCCGGATGCGTCCACGGGCCGTCATCGTAATATGCTTCGCCGCCGTACATCAGATTGCCCGAGCCTAACTTTTGCGTGATACCGAAAACGGCGCGCGCATAGTTGTACATGCCGCCTTCCACCTGGAAAAAGTTATGGGGTAGGGTCTTGAAAAATTTCACGTCGGCCGATCCCGCCGAGCTATAGTTTCCGATCTCGGCGTAGTACGGACCTTTTTCGTAATTGAGCCGCTCTACAAATTCCGGGATGACTATGTTCATGTCCGCATAGCCCTCGCCGTGCGCATGCGACGAAAGGTTGAGGGGCATTCCGTCGAGGAAAACGGCGAAATCCGTGCCGTGGTCGAGATTGAAGCCGCGAAGGAAATACTGGTTGGCCTTACCGCCGCCGGCGTGCTGGGTAATGATGAGGCCGGGAACGGTTTCCAAAACTTCTCCCGAACGAAGAATCGGGCGGTCGTCGATCTGCTTGTAGCCCACCGTTCCTTGGGTGGCGGAATCGGCGATTCCGATCAGACTGTCCTCACGACCCTGCACCTCTACGTTGGTGCTCACGGTGCTCACCGCCAGAGAGATTCGCAGCGGGACCTGCTCCCCGGTGGCGCCTATGGTGACGGGCTCTTCTTTGGTAGCAAAACCGGGGCTCGATACGATAAGCCGATAATTACCTGCCGGCAGTCCAGAAATACTGAAGGCGCCGTTGTTGTCCGACCGCGTCAATCTTTCCACGGTCGCGTTTTCACTCCGCACCATCACGCTCGCCCCTGCGATCAATGCCCCGGACGCGTCCACTACGGTTCCCGAGAACTGAGGCGCGCCGGCCTTGTCGCTCGTGGTGACTTGGAGATTCTGCGAAGTGAGCACCTGCCCGCCATCATTGACCATTCCGGATTCAGCCGGCGCAAACCCGCACCACAGGATTAACCACACCAGCGCCAGCAGTAGCCTGGATGTGCTTCGTGTGCTACGAGTTTTCATTTCGTGTTACCTGCGATGCGAGATGTCGCTGCGCCCCGTTATGGAAAGCATTACTGCTGGTGCCTGTGAGGATGCGAGTGGCGGCTGCGCCCTGCCGCTTTGTGCACGTACGCTTCGGGTGAACTCATGACCAGCTTGCCGTGCTGCACGCCTTTCAGCCCGATGAGCCGGTTGCCCAACTCCTGCACCTTACCCAGGGCGCCCTTCACCACCACCACCTCGAGACACATGTCGTGATCCAGGTGAGAATGTACGGTGGAGATGATGACGTCGTGATGCTCGTGCTGCAACTCCATCAGTTTGTCGGGGAGCAAGCGCGAGTGATGGTCGTAGATCAGAGTGATCGCGCCGACCACGAACGCTCCACCGGAGCGCAGCGTCGAATCGTTGAGGCGGTCCCGGATCAGATCGCGAAAGGCTTCGGAGCGGTTCTCATAACCTTCCTCGCGGATCAGACGATCGAAGCGTTTGAGTAGATCCAAGTCCAGCGCGACCCCGGTTCGGGTTAAGGCCATGCGCGGTAACCTCCGCCGGCGGCAAGAATAGCACGATTGTAGGTTACGTAACACGACGAAAAGTTTCGAATGCCAGGCAGCGGGCAACGATCTCCGGGAAGAAATCCCAATCGGGCATGAGGCGCGTCAGCGGCTACAGATGCGCGATGGATGACTCAATCGCCGCCGTCCACTTTTCCCGTCGCAGACGACCGCCACGCTGTCTCCAGCGCACCGTGCAGCGCTATAAAACCTTCGCGAAAGCGGAACAGCTTAATCGGCTTTCCGCATTGACGGTTGATAATCACCGCCTGAAACTTGTTCCCGCGAAAGCTGACCTCCTGAATCGCAATTCCGCTGATCGTGCTAAAAGGGATCGTCTGCCTCCAGCCTATATAGGTGATCACGACGGCGCCGGGCGTGACCAGCAGTCGCACAGGATCCCGTGCAAGCGCCCCGATCAGAAGAAGCAAGATTATCAGAAACGCAAGGCGCTCGAATTGATTCAAACGGATTTCGCTAAACAGAACCGCGGCACCGGCAATGAAAACCAGCAGTCCCGCTTTGTTAATCCAGCTCCGATGAAAGTCGGGGACAGATTCGGGATGGAGGCGTGCTGCCGCTGTCGCGCGCTTCAGGATGAAGTCGCGCAGCCCGGAGAAATCTTCGACCTGATAATCCAAACGGAAGCTTCTGCTTCCGGACACATCCCTCACCACCAGCCATTGCATGACGTCGTTTGCTCGTACTTCTCCAACTTCGCTCCAGGCGAGATGGATTGGCTGCTGGCTGGCGGGCAAATACCAGATACCCACCGGGCTGACCGCGACGCTATAGCGAAGTCGGAAAGAGTCGTAAGCAAACAGGACGCCCACTGGTAAAAACACCAAACTCACTGCTCCAATTATCCAGGAGCCTGCGTTTGAAGCGGAAAATACAGTCATTGCCAAGAACGTCAGGATGCTTAGTGCACCAAAGAAACAGCCGCCGACCAGCACAATCCAACGCTGGCTGGAAGCGAGCCGGTACACAGACGCATCAGCTGGGAGGGTAGACGAAGTCTCAAGCGATGTCGGTTGGGCGGGCAGACAAGCCTCCGTCCTGAAGCGAGAGCGGCGACGCTCTACTCTTCGCTGGGGCTTTCGGCGAAGCCCATTTCACCGAGATGGCTTTCGCCGATATCGACGTTGGCTTCGGTGGTGTGGCCGTCGTTGCGCAGCTCGGCCATCATGTCCTGAATTTCTTCGTCGGGCAGGGCGGCGGCGAGTTGCAGAAACTCTTCCAGGCGGTCGGTCTCCATAACCTGCACCCAGGAATTCGCGCCCAGATTGTAGTTCACCTGGTACTGCAGCGGATCAGCTTTCAAGCGGAAGATATGCAACGTTCCTGGCATAGTTCAGGCCCCTTGCTGAGTAGGTAGGTGCGCCATCACGGCGTCGCTGCATTCTATGACTGGGGTTACTCGCACTGCAAGCGTGGAGCGGGCAAAAGAATAGCGGGGATTGAACCCCGCCGCCACCGACGCTACGAAATAAAACTTACGATTCCATGCTGGAGGCTTCCGGGAAGCGAAGCTTACACTTCGCCAACGCCTTATTGAGCATGTCTTCGACTTCCGGCTCTTCCCAGTTTTTCGACATTGCCAGCTCGCTGACCAGTAGATAGCGGGTACGTTCCAGCATTTTCTTTTCGCGGAAGCTGAGCGGTTTCTCCTGGGAGAGAAGCAGCAGGCCTTTCAGAACGACGGCGACATCGAGGAGGGAACCGGTCCGCATCTTGTCGGAGTTTTCCTTGAACCGGTACTTCCAGTCGGCGTGGTTTTCACATTTGCCGTCGGTGAGAAAATCCAGGATCTTCTGCACCTCGCCGTTCCGCACTACCCGCCTGAGGCCGACGCTATCCACATTGTGGAAGGGCACCATGACCTTCAGGCTGCTGGCTTTTATTTTGAGGAGGTAGAACCTTTCGATCTGTGAGCCGATGGTTCTACTGCTGATTTGCTCGATGACGCCTACCCCATGATTCGGGTAAACGACCTTGTCTCCGATGCTGAAACTTTGAGTATTCATGAGGGCCGGAGATGCTGTTTCCAGAGATTCACTCTGGGTATGAGGGGAACAACTACAGTATGGTTAGATTATACGTCCGGCCTTCCGAGATGGTCAATTGACGCGGGTTTTGCTGCGCCGAATTACGCCGCGGTCGCCATCGAACCGGATATTTGAGGGCTGGCATGCCGACTGCGTTCCTTGGCGCCGGACGCCGAGTTTGTCATGTATTCGCGTATAATCATGGGATGGCTCGGGCACGTCCGTGAGCCGGTCCGTCAATCCGGAAGCATGACTGAACACATTAAAAAGAAGCTGGCCGAGGAGATTTCGACCCTCGAACACGAGCTTAACCACGAGCTGCCTAAGGAATTGAAGAAGGCGGTGGCCATGGGTGATCTCAGCGAAAACGCCGAGTATCACATGGCGAAGCAGCGTCAGGAGTTCGTGCGTGCCCGCCTGGGACAGCTGAAACAACGCATGGCTGACCTCTCCATGGTCAATATGGCCAACATTCCTAAGGACCGGGCCGCCATTGGGTCTACGCTAGTGGTGTTCGACTCCACCAAAGGTGAGGAGATCAAGTACAAGCTGGTAACCAGCGAAGAGTCCGATGTTACACAGGGGTTAATCTCTACCAGTTCGCCCATTGGGCGCGCGTTGATGGGCAAGAAGGTAGGCGACGTTAGCGAAGTAGTAACACCGACGGGTAAACGTGAGCTTGAGGTGCTCAAGCTGATCACCATTCACGACGAAGCGTAGCGAGGAGTATGACCTGGACGAGCGCAGTTGGCCGGTCCTGCAAGTGGCTGTTGTACAAGATTGTGCACGGCCTGGCGCTTACCCGCATCTCGCCTAACGCACTTACCTTCATCGGACTTTGCATCAACATCGTGGCCGGCATCCTTTTTGGCTACGCCCATCCTGACAATCAGCGAAGAATGTTTCTGTACGCCGGCCTGGTAATTATTGGCGCCGGCATCTTCGATATGGTTGATGGACGCGTCGCTCGCGCCACCAATCAAGTCACCATTTTCGGGGGATTTTTTGACTCGATCATGGACCGCTACAGCGATGTAGCTTTGTTCTTCGGATTGCTGGTCTATTACGCGCGCGCCAACCGCTTCTTCTACGTTGTGCTGGTTGCGCTGGTAATGGTCACGTCGGTCATGGTGAGCTATGCCCGCGCCCGCGCCGAATCGCTGATTCCACTCTGCAAGGTGGGTTTCATGGAGCGGCCTGAGCGGATCGTGCTAGTCATTCTCGGCGCGCTGTTCAATCGCATGGGTCCCGTGCTGTGGGTAATCGCCGTGCTGGGGACGATCACGGTGATCCATCGCATTCGTTATACTTATCAGGTGCTGCGAGAAATTGAGCCGCCGCCCATCCCCGTCCGTCCCGATCCACTGAAGTTCGAAGAGATCGTCGGCTGACGGCGGCCCGCCATCCTGCCACTTCTACCACCCGCTCTGGCTAGTGCGCGCTGTGATATCCCTGGTCATAGCCAGTTTGATACGCCGTCAGATTGTCTCCATGCCAGGAGTCAGTAGTTGGATTCATGGCTTGCCTGCGCTGCGCATCGTTAATGCCGTTCTGATAGCCAGTTTGATATGCACGCTGCTGATCACCCTGATAGAGGTTGGGATTGTAACCCTGCGGGTACGCTGCATGTTCGTGGCCGGGTCCGTAGCCCTTCACGCTGTCGTAGCCTTCGCGGTAAGCCTGCTGGTAAATGTTCACGCGATCACCGTGCCAGTCGTCGGTGCTGACGTTCATGTTGCGATTGTTGCGAGCGTCGTTGATGCCGTTCTGATAGCCGGCTTCATAAGCGCGGCGGTCTTCGCCCTGATACTGGCCCGGTCCATTCGCTCCCTGCGACCCATAGCCTTTTACGCTGTCGTAGCCCTTCTGGTAGCCGCGATGGTAGATGTCCAGGCGATTCCCGTGCCAGTCACCGGTATGCATGTTCATCGGTTTACCGCTCTGCGCGTCGTTGACACCGTTTTGGTAGCCGACCTGATACGCCCGTTGGTCCTCGTCCACTTGCTGACCATGACACAGAAGCGGGGCCGCACAGAAAGGAGTTACACCCAAAGCAACGCAAACAGTCAGATTTCTAAGATGTTTCTTCAACATGACGTTTTCTCCATCTCCGCCGCGCATAACCCGGCGGGGGGCAAAATGTAATCCATCTTCTCGCTACCAGTTAGAAGCTCAATCTGGGTCAAAGTGTGGCCCGTCGGGTCCTAAATTCGTATTCTTTCCGTAGGCCCAGCCAATAATCCCTTTGATGCTTTGCCGCCTGCAGGTCTTTGTGCGAGCGCCGTCACGCAACGCAGCGCCTTCCGGACGTTAGAATGGAATGTATCCCTGAATTGCCGTTACGCAACAGGTGGCTTGAGGCCAAGTTTGCTCAGTCGGTTAAGCTACTGCAGGTATGAACCTTTTCTCACTTTGGTGCGTATTACAGAGAGGCTCCAGCAGCATTTAAGCAGTCGAGAAACGGGAACGGGCTTCCGTTCCAGGAGAGATGGGAAATGTTCGTTGCAACGTTGTTGAGGTCGGCGGCTCGCAAAGCGCTCTCATTAGGACTCATCGCACTGCTGGCCACGGCCGCCTGGGCTCAGGATGGGACGCAGCAAACATCGCAGCCCACTGCGCCGCAAAATGCACAGCAGCCGAGCATGCCGCCTTTGACGCCGATGCCGCAGGCGCCGGCACCGCAACATAATGCGCATTTGTATTCCGATCAGAACTACGCCAAGCCGATGTCAGGCTTTCCGAACTTCATCGCTCCGTACACGTCACGGCATGTGCCGGCGCCGAACCTGACGAACTCGGCAATGACCGACAAGCTGTTCCGCAACGGAACCATTTACCTGTCGATCAATGACGCGGTGGCGATGGCGATCGAGAACAATCTCGACATCAGCTTGCAGCGGTACAACCTGTCGATTGCCGATACCGATATTCTGCTGACCAGCTCCGGCTCTCCGTCACGTGGTGTGAATGCCAGCGTGGTGCAGGGAACCCCGGGCGGCGCGATCGGTGGAACCTCGACCGGAGGAACCGGATCGACCGCGACCGGCGCGAGCGGTACAGGGGCTGGCGGTACCCAGATTGGCGCGGGCGGCGCGGGTGCCGGTGCACTCGGTATCGTCTCGTCGACCCTGGGTTCTGGGCCGCCGATCGATAACTTCGATCCGACGCTGACTGGCAACGTCCAGGGGCAACGTGCGGCGACACCGCAGCAAAGCCCGATTTTCTACGGCGTGCCGGTTCTGACGCAGAACACGAACGTCTACAACTTCGGCTATACGCAGGGTTTCTCCACCGGCACTCTGCTCAGTGTAACTTTCGACAACAGCTACATCACCACGAATTCCTTGTACCAACTAGTCAATCCGACCCTCCAGCCCACCTTCAATTTCCAGTTACGGCAACATCTCCTTCAGGGCTTCGGATTCGATCCCAACTTGCGGTATATCCGCATCGCGCGCAACAACCGTGAGATTACCGACGTGGTCTTCCGGCAGCAGATCATTACCACAGTGTCGCAAGTCGAAAATATCTATTGGGACCTGGTGACAGCGTACGAGGCGGTCAAAGTAAACGAACGCGCACTGCAGCTTGCGGATAAGGTTCTTTCCGACGACCAGGAGCAGGTGAAGATCGGCACTATGGCGCCTATCACGCTGGCTCAGGCGCAAAGCGGAGTGGCCTCGGCCAAGCAGAACCTGATCCTGTCGCAAACCAATCTGCAGCTGGAACAACTGCTGATGAAGAATGCGATGACTAAGAACATGCAGGATCCGCTACTGGCTGAAGCCCCAGTGATTCCAACGGATACCCTGAAGCCGGATGAGCAGTATCAGGTGCGGCCGATTCAGGACCTTATTGAAGAGGCGCTGCAAGGCCGTCCGGAAATTGCCTCGGCACGAATCAACCTTACGAACCTGGAGATCTCGCGCAAGTCGATCCGCAATGCGCTTTTGCCAACGCTCGACGCGTATGCGTTCTACGGCGCATCCGGCGTGGCAGGACCCCAAAATCCCCTGGTACCCACCTGCCCGACGAACGAGCCCGCCTGCTATCAGCCGGGAACTATTCCGACCACCTATAACTCGGCGTTCGGCAACCTATTCAACAGCACCGGCCCTAACAAGGGTATCGGTGTGAACCTGAACATTCCGATTCGCAATCGCGCCGGGCAGGCCAATCAGGTGCGCTCCGACCTGGAATATCGCCAGGCTCAGGTGGCTTTGCAGCAGACTGAGAACACGATTACATTGCAGGTGCGGCAGGCGCAGTTTGCCATGCAACAGAACTACGCTGCCTTGCAAGCGGCTATTGCGGCGCGGGATTATGCGCGTGAGAGCCTGACAGCTGAGCAGAAGAAGTTTACCTACGGCGCGTCAACGCCCACGCTAGTGTTGCAGGCCTCGAGCAATCTGACGCAGGCGGAGTCGAACGTGCTAAACGCTGCCGCCAACTATGAGAAGTCAAAGGTGAATTTGGACTTCACGACCTCCGAGACGCTCACCAAGCTGGGCATCGATATCAGCGATGCGGAGTCTGGCAAGGTGAAGCACTCACCCTCGGTGAATGGCGTAGTTCCCGCCAACCCACAAGCCTCGCCGGGCGCACCTGAAGGAGAGCCGCAGCAGAACAACGTGCTCGGCCCACCGCCGGAGACGACCACTCCGCCTGCAACGACTCCCGAGACGCAGCCGGTTACCCCACAGCAAGATCAGGTAGCGCCACCGCCGCAGCAGCAGTGACGTTGGTCGCGGGCCAGTGTTAGAAAGCAGGAAGCTGGCCCGCTTCCATACCAACTTGTGCCAACCACTGACGACTGGCGTCCGCTTCTTGCACTCTCCCCGCCATCCCTCTAGACTTAAACATAGCGATGAGCAAAGTTGGACAAACACTGAGGGGCTACTTCTGGTGGACCTACCCGCGCGGCAATGTCCATTACGACGTAATGGTCACCCTCATCCTGGCGTTTATTTTCATTACGCCCCTGTGGGTTAATTTTCGCGATAAACCCCAGGAGAAACCAGCGCGCCAGGCCGAGGTGGTCGTACAACAGGTCGGCGACGGTTTTCTATACAAGGTGGATGCTGCGGCGGTTAAGACAGGCAGCGACGTGGATACTCGAGACTCTCTGTTGCGCATCATTGAACCTATTTCCGGTTATGTCACCATCGACAAATACCAGCAAGTGCGCGATGGCAACAATAATTTAGTGGCCTACAAGGTGTGGGTGCACCGCTAGGAAGTTTGCGTCCGCAAGCAACTCCGGCGCCAGTTCTGGTTTCTTTCTCTTAAGACAATATGAAAACAAGAATGATTGCGGTGGTTGGATGGATTGCCCTTTGCGCCGCAGTAGCTGCGCATGCCCAGGACCTCGAGACCGTGCTGAACTCGATGGACAAAGCGGCGGCCAGTTTTCATAACGCACAAGCAGACTTTGTTGCCGACCAATATCAAAAAGTGGTCGACGATCACGATTTTCAGAAGGGAACGATTTACTTCCGCAAGCAGGGTGACAGCGTGGAGATGGCTGCTGACTTCACCTCGCCAGAGAAGAAGTACGTTCTGTTTTCGAATGGACTGGTGAGCTACTATCAGCCCGCGATCGACCAGGTAACCGAGTACAACGCGGGTAAGAACAAAGCCGACTTCGAAAGCTTTCTGGTGCTGGGTTTCGGCGGCCGTGGCCATGATCTGGACAAATCTTACGACGTGAAATTCGGTGGCATGGAGCAGGCGCAAGGCGTCAGTGCCGCGAAGCTGGAGCTGACCCCCAAGTCTCCCAAGGTGAAGAACATGTTCAACCTGATCACGCTCTGGATCGATCCTGCGCAGGGGGTAAGCGTGCAGCAGCGTTTCGACGAGCCCTCGGGGGACTATCGCCTGACAAAGTACAGCAACATTCAGGTCAACAAGAAAATCTCTAACGATGTGTTCAAGCTGAAAACCAACGGCAAGACCAAAGTTGTGAAGCCTAATGGGTAGGTTTGAGTACTCAGCAATCAGCCGTCTGCGATCAGCTCCGAGCCGGGATCGACAGGACGGCCTGCTTCTGTTCACATAGCAAGATTTGTTCGCCACCAGCCTTCGGCTGAATGCTGACGACTAATTGCTTATTTCTTTTGCGGCAGCTTGGAGTTGTTTATGGGCTGCGGGCTCTGTTGCTGTCCCGTGTCCTTCATCTGGTTCGAGTTCTTCAAGAACACTACGGTCTTCCAGATATCGTCATCACTCAGCACGCCGCTCCAGCCCGGCATGCCGGAAAAGCGAATTCCATACTTGATGACGTAGAAAATATTTCCGTCAGGATCGTCGGGAGTGTGCGTCATTAATTGGGGCACCGACGGATAGAAATTCCGGTGCATCGGAGATTCCGGCTGCTTCAGGCTGCCATGACAGAAGGCGCAGTTCTTGTCATAGGTCATGGAGCCGTCCATGACGTTGTCCATCGTGGGCTGAAATGGGTTCGCTTGTTTGGGCGCATTGGCGTCGACCCACGCGTCCACCGAGCGATTCGCCGTGCGCCGTTCGAAAGTGCTTGGCGTGTTGCCCACGGCGCGCACATCGAAGTGGCCGGTTGTGCTGTAAAAGTAGGCGCCCCCCAATCCGACGATAAGGGTGAACAGGATACCGAGGATGAAGCCGCGCATGTCTCTCCTTTAGTTCGAGGGCAAGTGCACTGCAGAGAATTCAATATCGTACTACGCGCCGGCTGGCGGCCTGGATACCTTTACAATTCGTAACTCACGTGTAATTACAATTTGCTTGTCCAATGCCAAGCCCGTAAGACGGGACGTCCGCCTCGCGATGCGGCGTTCGAAGGCTTTATTCAACCAGCGTCGGAGCTCCCCTATCGCGAAGATCCCGAGGTCACAAGGGGAAGCTAACCGCTCTCGGGAAGACATCACCAGGCGCTCTTCGGCTAAGCTGCCGAATGCTCGCAACCCAATGGTAATATCGAGGCCTTCGGCTCACTATCGATAAGGAACGACCGCGTGCGATACGACTCCGCCAAGCTGTTGCTGACCGTCGACCTGATCGGAACATTCGTGTTTGCGGTGGAGGGTGCGACCTCTGCTATTCAGGGCGACCTGGACCTGTTGGGATTAATGGTGCTTTCGTTTGCGACAGCGCTGGCTGGCGGCATCATTCGCGACCTGCTGATCGGTGCGATTCCTCCCGGCGCCATTCGAGACTGGCGCTATCCGGCCGTAGCCTTTCTGGCGGGCGCGACCGTCTTTTTGTGGCACAACTACGTCAGCCGGTTGCCGCCAATGTTTTTGGTGGTCGTCGACGCGGCCGGGCTTTCGCTCTTCGCCGTTGCCGGAGCCGCCAAGGCCCTCGATTACGGAATCCATCCCTTTCTGGCCGTGCTTATGGGCGGCATTACCGGCGTGGGCGGAGGCACCGTGCGCGACCTATTACTGGCGCGCGTGCCGACAGTGTTGCGCTCCGACATCTACGCCGTGGCGGCGCTGGCCGGGGCGTCAGTGATGGTGCTGGGCTTACGCGGCGGACTTGCTCCCACCCTGACAACCTTCGCAGGCGCGATCACCTGTTTTGCCCTTCGCCTGCTCGCGGTATGGCGCCACTGGAACCTGCCCAAGGTCGTGCATCCATGAGCATGAAAATCGAGGAGCGTCAGGATTAGTTCGACACTGCTGCCTCCGCTGACTGCTTTTCGATCACGCTGACGGTGAGAGCGCCGCAGCTGTGCAGGAATGACAGTTGCTGGATCACGGTTCCCTGCGACACTGTGAATTCGAAGTCGCGCCCCATGGCGACTGAGGGCAGCGATAAACGCGAGGTCGGCGAGCAAATCGCCTTCACGCTGCCGCCAGCCATGTTGGCCAGCTCGCCGGCAGCATCGCGAATATCCTGAGCGGTCAGATCGCCGGGTTCCAGGCCCACCAGGTTCGCGCACGCGCGGCGCGCCAGTTCCAAGTCAATGTCGAGTCGCACCGCGCCTTGCCAGTCCCCTACAATCTGCACCGCAGACACCACATAGCCGGAGCGGGTATTAAATTCAATGACCGACGGGCTGGCCGTAAGCTGTATACCCGCCATTGAACCAAAAATCTCGTCCACCACAGACACCAGGTCAGCACTGCCGATTTCGCACATCATGAACTCACCGGTCCTTTAGCTTGTAACAAACGTAATTTCCCGCCTGCACGGTTTGGAATCCAGCGTCGAGATTCAACGTTGTTTCCGCACAACCCAGAAACAGGAAGCCGTCAGGGCGTAACACTCGGCGCACCCGGGCGAGGATCGCCTTTCGGGTCTCGACATCGAAATAGATCAGCACATTGCGCAGGAAGACGATGTCCGCCGGGGGGACAACATCGCTCCAGGGCTCGGCCAGATTGAGGAACTGCAACCTCACCATCGAGAGAATCTCCGGCTGCAATTGCCAATGCAGACCCTGCTGTCTGAAATAGCGGGTCAACAATTTTGTCGGCAGCCCGCGGTTCACTTCCATCTGCCGGTAAAGTCCACCGCGGGCGCGTTCCAGAATAGCGGTGCAGAAATCAGTTCCCAGGATGGAAAAGCTCCAGCCCGGGAGGTTGAATTCTTCGCGCAGCGCCATGGCGATGCTGTAAGGTTCCTGGCCGCTGGATGAGGCAGCGCTCCAGATAGCGAGCTTGCGCTGCGCTGCCCGCCGTCTCATCATTTCGGGGAGGATGGTTCCAGTCAGCGCAGCGAAACAATTCACGTCGCGGAAGAACCAGGTCTCATTGTTGGTCATGGCATCGAGCACTTTCCGATGCAGACCACTGAATTGTTGCCGCCGCAACAGCGATAGCAGTTCCTGCACGGAACGGCAGTTCTGTTCGCCCAGCAGCGGAGCCAGACGCGTCTCCGCCAGATATTCCTTTCCGGCGTCGAGGACGATGGCGGTGTGGTCCTTGACCAGCGCCCGCAAATAGTCGAATTCCACCGCAGCCAGGCTCATCGCGTCACCGCCGCCGGGCGGAGTCGCGTGCCACCGAATAATCGCCGGGCAGTCACGCGTTCAACCAGGTAGGGACCGATCTCCGCAATCGGCAGCATGGCGTCGGCTAATCCCGCGCGGGCAACAAAGCCCGGCATGCCCCAGACCACGGACGTGGCTTCGTCCTGCACCACAATCTCCGCCCCTGCCGCAGACAGATGCTCACATCCGCGCAGGCCGTCCTGGCCCATTCCGGTGAGCACAATCGCTAAAGCACGATTGGCAAATACTTTCGCCACCGAACGAAATAGAACATCCACCGAAGGGCGGCACGAATTTTCCGGCGGGTCTTCGGTGATCCGGGTTCTCGTCTGTCCCTGGTCCCCTTCGATGGACAAATGATGTCCGCCGGGCGCTACCCACATTTTTCCGGGAGACACCACCGTGCCTGGTGCGGCTTCCTCAACCGGCATCCGGCAAAGGCCGCTCAGTCGCTGGGCCAGGAACCGGGTGAAAGCCGGCGGCATGTGTTGAACGATCAGGATGGGAGCAGGAAAATCCGATGGAAGGGTGGGCAGCAGCTGCGCCAGCGCATTCGGCCCTCCAGTGGAACATCCGATGACCACAACTTTTACAGGTTCCGCGGTGAGCTTGTGTTGCAAGGGATGCCGGCTGATGCGCGAGCCCGCGGCGGGCGCCTGGGCCGCTGCGGTTTTCCGGCAGAGCACTTTAATCTTCGGTACCAGAGCCTCGCGAATGCGTTCGCGCGCGTTGCCATAGTCGCCACTTCCGGCTGGCTTAGCCACATAATCGCTCGCCCCCGCAGCCAGGGCATCGATGGTTGCCTCCGCGCCTCGGCTGGTCAAGGTGCTGAACATGATGACGGGCAGCCGGCGGCCCGAAGCCCGAATCGCCTCCAGGGTTGCGAGCCCGTTCATTACCGGCATCTCGACATCGAGCGTAATCACGTCCGGTGCCAGTTGCTCGAGCAGCGACAAAGCGATCTGTCCGTTGGCCGCGTACCCGGCGACCTGCAATTCCGGATCCGAGGAGATTGCCTCCGTCAAAATGCGACGCATCACCACCGAGTCGTCGACTACCAGCACGCGAGTTTTCCGCGCCGCTTCGCTCATAGTCCCAACAGTTCCAGCTTGTCCATCACCACATCCGGGGTGAAAGGCTTCATGATGTATTCGTTGGCGCCGGCGGAAAGAGCATCGCTCATCTCGCCGGTACCGGTTTCCGTGGTCACCATCAGGATCTGCGTAGCGGCATACTCGGGCTGACGGCGAATCCGTCGCAACAGTTCCAGGCCGTTCATCCCCGGCATGTTCCAGTCGATCAGGATCAATTCGATTCCCCCACTGTGGGACAGCACTCCGAGCGCATCCAGTCCGTCCTTAGCCTGCAGGATCTCGAATCCTTTACGCTTGAGGGTCATGCCCAGGATCGCCCGCATAGCGGAAGAGTCATCCACCACCAAGGCGCGCATTCCAACTCCTCTCCCACACCGTCAGATACGGCGGCTGCAGAAACGTTTCCTGCAGCCGCCATCGGCTTAAGGCCATCAGCACTTGAATTGCGCGATCAGTCCCTGCAACTCGGCGGACATTCGCTCCAGGGATTGAGCCGATTTTTGCGTATCAGTGGCGCCGGCTGTGGTGCTGTGCGCGGCCTCCGCCACCCCGTTAATGTTCTTTGTGATCTCGGAACTGCCCCGAGCGGCCTCGGCGAGATTTCGGCTGATTTCGTTCGTGGTTGCACTCTGCTCCTCGACCGCGCTGGCGATTGTGTTCTGGATGTCGTTGATCTGTACGATCACGCTGCCTATCTGCCCGATCGCCTCCACGGCTCCCTTGGTGTCCGTCTGGATGGCCTCGATCTTCCGGCTGATATCTTCGGTCGCCTTGGCGGTTTCCTTGGCCAGCTCCTTGACTTCGTTGGCTACCACGGCGAATCCCTTGCCGGCCTCTCCGGCGCGCGCGGCCTCGATGGTCGCATTCAGGGCGAGCAGGTTGGTCTGCTGGGCAATCGAAGTGATGACTTTGATTACCTGGCCGATCTCGGCGCTGCTCTGACCTAGCTTGCTGATGGTTTCGTTGGTTGCCTCGGCCGACTTTACCGCGGTGGTTGCCACGCGGGTGGCGTCGGCAGTGTTCTTGGCGATTTCTTTGATACTGGCGCCCATCTCGTCGGCGCCCGTGGCCACCGTCTGCACATTGCTCGCGACCTGTTCGGAGGCGGCCGAGACCACGTTGGCCTGGGTAGCCGTTTCGTCGGCACTGGCACTCATCTGCTGGCTCACGCGGTTGAGCTCTTCGGCCGCTGCCACCAACGAACTTGCATTGGCGCCGATTTGCTGGATGGCTTCGCGCACCTGCTTGGCCAAGGTATTGACGGCCATGCGCAGCCTGCCGAAGTCGCCTGCGTATTCCGTGACCACCTGAGACGTGAGATCTCCGCCGGCAAGCTTGTCGAGGGTCTGGGCGACGTCCTTTAACGGGCCGACGACGGCATCGAGGGTGGCGTTCACTCCTTCCACGATCTTGCGGAAGTCGCCGCCATGCTTGCTGGCATCAGCGCGGGTAGAGAGTTTACCTTCGACTGCAGCCTGCACCAGGAAATTGGCATCGGCGATCAATGCCTTGAGGTGAGTACGCACCTGTTCGATGGTGTCGTTGATGAAGGCTTTCTTGCCGGGAAACTTTTCCAGCGGAGCTTCGAAGTTGCCCTTGCCAAATTCAGCGATACAGGCCATGGCCTTCTTCTTCACGCTGATGTGGCCACCGACCATCTCGTTTACACCAGCGGCCATGGTGCGGTAAGCGCCCTCGAACTCCGCCACCGGAATCATCCAGTCGATGTCCCCGGCGTTGTGTGCTTCCGACATGCGGCTCATCTCGGCGATGAAGTTCTTCACGTTCGAGCGCAACAGCTCGATGTTCTCGTTGATGAATGCCTTCTTGCCTGGAAACTTCTCCAGCACAGCATCGTAATTTCCGTGTCCGAATTCGGCCACGCAGGCCATGGCTTTTTTCTTTACGCTAATGTGGCCACCCACCATCTGATTGATGCCCTCAGCCACTTCCTTGTACACGCCATGAAACTTGCCGCCATCGATGACCACGTCGATGGCGCCGAGATCATGTTCATGCGACATGTGTCGGATCTCTTCGGTCAGACCCGTCAGCGACTGGATGCACTCATTCAAATTCTGCTTGATGACATTAAAATCGCCGTTGTACGCGTCGGTAATTTGCGGCGGCAGATCGCCCTTGCTGATCCGGTCGACATACTGTCCGGCTACGCTCAGCGGGCCGACTACGGCATCGAGCGTTGCATTGATGCCTTCAACCAATTTGCGGAATGCACCTTCGTGGCGGGAGGAGTCGGCGCGCACTTCCAGCTTGCCTGCGACAGCTGCCTGCGTCAGCGCCGCGGCGTCGGTGGTCAGTGCATCGACGCTCCGCATCAACTTCAGAAAAGCCGGGACCAGCTCATCGCTCTCCGAGCGCCTGGCTATCGTGCTCAACGCCTCAAGGTCCTTCTGAAAGTCGCCTTTCGCGATGTTCTCGACGATGCGAGTGGCATTGCGTACGCGATCCTGAGCCTGATTGACCGAGAGACAAAGATCGCCGAAGATGCCCGGCAAATTTCCCGGAGCCCGCTGGGACAAGTCGTTGCAGGCCATTCGCTTTACCACTCGGTTTACTTCTGTCACGGAGGTGCTAACCGCGTCTAGCATTTGGTTCACATGCCGCGCGCGCATCTTGTGGTGGCCTTCGAACTGATCTTCCGGCACCCGCTGATCGAGCTGGCCCGCAGCGACACAGTGGGCAATGCGCTCGATTTCTTCCGACAGAGCCACATCCGCCTGTATCGGGAACAGCACTTCTATCACTCCAATCGCTTCTCCATCCGCGCTAAGGCGCGGGGCAGCTGTCACCATGACTGCCGTTGTGCTGCCATTGACCTTGGCATGGGCCAGGCCTGTGCAGGTGGTGCGTGTGCTTACCGCCCTCGCTGCGGCACATGTGCCGGCGCGGCAATCCTGGTTGTCGAACAGCTCCCAGAACTTCGCTCCTACGCAGTCTGTTTGATTGCGGCCCGCGGTGCGGGCAGCCGCCTGGTTGAGATTGAGTATGTTGTGTTCCCGGTCCATGACTACGATCATGACGGGAACTAGATCGAATAGTTCGGCGACATCGTTGCCGGGCGAGGTATGCCGGCCGTTCTTCCTGATATGGATAGCGGAAACTGCTGCACTTTCCAGGTTCGTAACGGCAACCGTGTGTGCCTGCGACATGTAATCTCCTTTTACTGCCGATATTTTTCAAATTTCTAAACCGGGTGGGTACTCAAGACCGTCATGGTTTTGTCGGTGTCGAGCAGGAGCAACAACTTCTCCTTGAGTTTGTAGACGCCGCGGATGAACTCCCGGCCCTGCGCGTGCAACGTGTCAGGCGCATCCTCGAAAGACTGTTCATCGACCTCCACAACGTCGCCGATCTCGTCGACCAGAAGACTGATGGGCCCATCGTCGCGGCGAATCACCACGTTCATCGGCAGTCGATCGCCGGCGCGGGCCGGCAGGTCGAGTTGATGACGCAGGTCGATGGCAGTGACGATCTGTCCGCGAAGATTGATCAGGCCGGCGATCACCGCCGGCGACAGCGGAATCCGGGTCATCTCCTGGTAGCGGATCACCTCCTGGACTTTTTCGACCTCCACGCCAAACAAGAGCTCCTGAAGATAAAACGTGCACAGTTGCCGAAGCTGACTCATGCCTGTACTCCCCTCATGCAGTCGAGGTGTTGCGCCGCCAGCAAAGCGGGAACATCCAGCAGGTCCGTCACCCGTTGCTGAATTACGGCTGCGCCCTTCAACTTGTCGGCCTCGCCGATCTGCTGGATGGCAGCCGATTGTTCGGCGATATCCAGAATCTCGTCCACCACCAGGCCAATGTTCAGCCCTTGTCTGCTGGTGACGACCACTTGCAGCAGTTCGCCCTCAGCGGAGCCGCTGTATCCGAGGGACTCGCTGAGCCGAAGCAGCGGCATAATCTGGTCGCGGTACTGGATCACCTCGTGACCGGCGAAGCGCTCGACTTGCGAGACCTTGAACTCCTCCAGCCTGGAGACCAGCGCGAGTGGGATGGCCATGCGTCCGGACCTGCCCAGCCGGAACAACAGCCATGACTCTCGGGCGGCATCGCTGTTTGCGGATTTGCCGGCTTGCTGCGCCGCGCTCTGCTCATGCTGCTGGCCGATCACGTGGGTCATCTGCGCCAGGCCTAGCACATCGAGGATGAGGGCTACTCGGCCATCGCCCATAATGGTGGCTCCGGCAAAACATGAGACCGACTTCAGTTGCTTGGACAGCGGCTTGACCACGATCTCCTCGGTGTCATTGATCTCGTCGACCACCAGTCCAAACTGACGGTCGCCGGCCTGCAGCACTACGATGTTCACTGACTCTTCATCAGGCTTGGAAGCCAGCCGTAGCTCGCGGTTGAGATAGACCAATGGCAGCAGGTTGCCGCGCAGGCGATAGACTACGGCGCCGTGCAAGTTTTCGATGCTGTGTGCCACTTCTCCCCCTTCGCAGCGCACCAGCTCGATCAAGCTGACTTGGGGAATGGCGAACCGTTCTGCTCCGCTGGTGACGATGAGCGCCGGAATGATAGCCAGCGTCAGGGGAATCTTGATCTTCAGGAGAGTGCCTTTGCCGCCGGCGCTCTGAAGGTCGATGGTGCCGCCGATCTTCTCGATGTTGGTCTTGACCACGTCCATGCCGACGCCGCGTCCAGAGATGTTACTTACCTGTTCGGCGGTGGAAAGTCCGGGAGTAAAGGCCAAGTTCAGCAACTCGCGCTCGCCCAGGCGGGCTGCATGTTCGGCACTGATCATTCCCTTCGCGATCGCCTTGGCCTTCAGCCTGCCGGTATTGATTCCCCGGCCGTCGTCGGAGATCTCGATATTCACTTGACCGCCCTCATGGAAGGCCCTCAGCAGCAGATGACCCTGCGCCGACTTACCGCTGCACACACGCTGCTCGGGTGCCTCAATTCCGTGGTCGATTGAGTTGCGGACGATATGGGTGAGCGGATCCTTGATGGCTTCGATGATGGTTTTGTCGAGCTCGGTGTCGGCGCCCTCCATCAGCACTTCAACCTGTTTGCCGCACCCCACTGCCATGTCGCGAACCAGGCGCGGCAGCTTGTTCCATACATTGCCGATGGGCTGCATGCGGGTCTTCATCACGCCTTCCTGCAACTCGGTAGTGATGAGATTGAGCCGCTGCGCTGCGCTCAGAAAGTTGCTGTCTTCGTGCGTATCAGTAAACTGAAGTACCTGGTTGCGGGCCAACACCAACTCGCCGACCAGATTCATGACCTTATCCAGCAAGGCCACGTCGACGCGTATCGTATTGCTCGAAATCTCGCGATAATCGCTCTGCACCCTCAGGCCTTCGGCCACGGCCTCGGGGTCTACCGCTCCCTGGGCTACGAGGATTTCGCCAATCAGCCGGTCATCGCCGGCATCTTGCAATTGCACAGCGGCCTGGACGTCTTCCGGTCCACAGCCTTGCGACTTGACCAGAATTTCGCCCTGTGGGGGCGCAATGTCGACTTGTGGCGGTGTGATCTCTGGCGACGTCTCTAACAGGCTCTTCAGCTTTTGCGCGACGCAGCAAAAGTCATCGTCTCCCTCGTTTCCGAGCATACCGATGTTCTTTAGCATGCGACGCAGCGAGTCGGCCATTGCCAACAGAACCGTGGCGATTTCCGGAGAAAGGATAAAGACGCCGTCGCGCATCTTGCTCAACACGCTCTCGCCGACGTGGGATAGTGCGACCAGCTTTTCAAATCCCAGGACGCCGCCGGTGCCCTTGATGGTATGAACCGCACGGAAGATACTGTCGAGCAACTCCCGCGATGTTTGGTCTTTCTCCAGGGCGATCAGGTCGCGATCGAACCGATCCAGACCCTCATTGCTTTCCACCAGAAATTCCTGGATAACCTCCGCCATCTCATTCGGCAAATCGTTTGCTGCACCGGCCGATTGACTCGCCTGCATCGAATATTCCTCCAACCGCTGTTACATCGGCGAACCGCAGATTTTCTACAGGCAAATCAGTGACCAAGCTGAGTAGAAGAGAAAGGTAGGGTACGGCAGCGTGAGAAAGGCTAGCAGCAGCGGCAAGTCCCACATTCAGCGGAGAGAGCCCGAAGGGCATCGGCAGCACGCTTACTCGATTAGCGCCTTAGAAAATTAAACACCGCTAAGACTAGCGACAAAGGAAGGCGGGAAGGTTAGAGGTGATTCATCGTCAGCGCGGTGGAATGTATACTTCTCCTTTCCAGGCAGCATGCGACGATTCGGCTACAGCCAGGCGTTTTTCGTTCTCGCGCACTACCTCTGCCTTATCTGGGTGGCGCATGTCGGCAGCGTTCTGTTTGGAACTGTCCTGAAATTTTCCGGGGTTTTGCTATTCGCTTTTCTACTGATCTTTGTCGTCGGCCGTTCTGCCGCGATCGTGAAAGCCCTAAGTAGCTCCCTCCAGGAACTGGCTGGCTTACGCTGCTCACGAATCACCCATCCGCAGTGGCTGCGTCGTCCGATGGACGAACCCATCCATGTCTGCGAGCCAAAGCTCTACCCCTACTTTCAACGTCCTCCACCACTCTCGGCGGTATAGCCCTTCTCGTTAGACCCGGCTGCCGTCACATGCCACGACGGCGGGATTCTATTCACTGCTGCCTCCGGGACTTCGCCCGGCAGAGAGATTGGTGTCGACATGCTCTTTTTTCGAATGCTCGTGGCACTCATTGCTGCGAATCGACAGGATTCTGTCAGTACTGCTTCCGTCGTCGTGCCGGAGGAACTTTCCGACCACCAATATGCCGTTCGCTTACGAGAACGAGAGCGGGAATTGGCAAGTTTGAATGAGAGGCACCGGTGGCTATGGATATGCTTCACCACGCTGCTCTTATTTGCGGTGGCAGCGGGAGCACTTGCCTTGTCGTGGCATGTCTCCACCGCGTGGATCCTCCCGCCGCTCGTCGGCTTATTCCTAACATTTTGGTCAATAAATATGACGACACGTGCGTACAGCCGCGCTTGGCGAATCGTCCGCTTCTACGAATTTGGCATCGCCCGGCTATCGCATCAATGGCAAGGCGGTGGCGATTCCGGCGAGGAGTTTCTGCCAAACCATCATCTTTACGCGCGCGATCTCGATCTGTTCGGCCAGGGTTCGTTGTTCGAGTATCTCTGCACGACCCGCACCGGCGTCGGAGGCGCCACGCTCGCCACATGGCTTCTGAATCCCGCGGAGCCGCAGGAAATCGCACTACGCCAGCAAGCAGTGGTTGAGCTGCGCGGCAAACTCGCCTTGCAGGAGGAATGGGCCGCAACGGGCAGTCCAGGCCTTCGCCGGGTCGAAGCGCGCCTGGTTGAGGAATGGGCCAAAGCTCCGGACATCGTGTTTCCTCGTCACTTAAGGGTATTGGCACTTTTGCTGCCTGGAGCTTTGCTGGTCGCGGTTGCGTTTGCCCTTACCGGTTCCTTTCCCTCATATTGGCTCCTTGCGACGACGGTTCTGCTGACGCTCGAGGCGACACTAGCGCTTCGGCTGCTCAGGAAGACTCGCCAGGTGGCGGCGGACGTCGGCCTGCCGGCCTTCGAACTAGGGTCGATCGCACCCCTGCTGGAGCTTTTCCAAGAGCAGAATTTCGAATGTCCGCTACTCACTCGTTTGCAGAATGGGCTGGCCGATCGGCGAGACCGGGCCGCAGGCCAGATTCGACCTCTTCGCCTCTGGACTCGCTTGCTCGAACTTCGGCAAAGCGAATACTTCGCCGCAATCCTCTCGCTGTTTCTGTGCGGCACGAACCTCGCAATCCTCATCGAGCGCTGGCGACAGCAACACCGCAAGGATCTCTGCGATTGGATGGAATCGCTTGGCTACTTCGAGGCGCTCCTCTGCCTGGCACGTTTCTCACTGGAAAATCCCCAGTACACCTTCCCGGTGCTTAAGTCGGAATCGCCCCTGCTCTTCCGGGCTGAGTTGCTGGGACATCCGCTACTGGAGCAAAAGACCTGCGTGCCCTGCGATGTAATCCTCGACGCAAATGCCTGTCAGGTGCTGATGATCAGCGGTTCGAACATGTCGGGCAAAAGCACGCTGCTGCGCTCCGTCGGATTGAATGCTGTTCTGGCTTTCGCCGGTGCGCCGGTGCGGGCCCTGCGTCTCGAGCTTTCTCCCATGGCGATCGGCTGCTCAATCTCGGTGCACGATTCTCTGCTGGAGGGGAAGTCGCGATTTGCGGCTGAGGTGGAGCGGATCAAGGCAATCATGACTCTGTCGCATCAACAAAGCTCGCTGGTCCTGCTCGACGAGATTCTCGGGGGCACGAACTCCACAGATCGGCTCTTCGGAACCGAAGCGATTTTGCTGGAGATCATGAGGAGCGGCGTGATCGGTTGCATAACCACGCACGATCTTGCACTAGCCGATCTGGTCGAGCCCTATGCAGGTCGTGTAAAGAACGTACACTTCGCGGATTACTACCAGAATGGCGAGATGCGCTTCGACTTCAAGATGCGTCCGGGAATCCTAACCCATACGAATGGCATGAATGTCATCGCGGCCTTGGGGTTATCGAAGTTGCTGGGATGACTCAAACTCAGGCTGCATTCAACATTAATTATTGTCACTGTGTGACGTGCGCACCATCACTGCACCCGGGTCGGCGACTTGCCACTATCGAATCGGAGACTGGTTGTTTCAAGGTCAGCAGTACGGCCAATACTGGCTGACGCAACAAGGTAGCCCAACGTGATTTTGAGGTAAGAAAATGAACTATACAAAGTCTGCCTCGGACAAACTCACTTACGGACGAAAACTGGTTAACGCGGGCATCTCCGGGGTGCGAGCGGGACGGAAGGAGTTCACTTCCGAGAGAGCTTCTGTCCTTGTAACGAACTCCGCCGCGGAATCGCTGAAACTGGCTTTGCTGGGCACGTTCCTTGGAGCTGTGTCTGCTGGGATGCTTCGTCGCCGGTCGCAAGGGATTAATGCTTTTCTGTTCGGTATTACGGGAGGTATGGTGGGGTTCCTCGCTGGATTTTCCTGGAAGACCCGAACGTTAACTTCAACCCTCGCTCATTCCGCAATGCACGAGGTGCGCCAGGCAAAGGATGAGCACTGGCTGGAGACAAATCCGATCGACTATGCCTGACAGCCGGCGATTCGGTCGCCGAAGACGAACATGCAGCACGGCACCACCAGTCTCCACTTAGACTGGTCGCCCAGTTTCTCCTGGGCTTTCCACCAAAATAGCCGTAGCCACAATGATTCCTCAACCACTTAGCGGACCAAACTGCGAAAGTTAGGCGCCACCTTGATGGCAATTGTCTACGTTTTGCCGGAAAAGGTCCCTCGAGCTCTGTGATGAACTATCCGCGCGGCAAGTTTTGGAAGGAATTGAGTACTTACGCTGCGAAATGTTGTGCTCTTCCGGTTAGAGTTTGAAAATTCATCTATTCCAATTGCTAGCGAAGCAGGGTCGTGCTAAGATTCGCCGCAATTAGCGAGCCGTCCCAGGAGCACCCGATGCCGACTTCGTCCTCCAGGCTTCCCTGGACCTTCCTACTTTTGTTGTTTGTTTTGACAGTGCCGACGTTTGGGCAGGTGGTCACAGCGACGGTGCCGACCGGCGCGCAGCCGTTTGGAGCTGCGGTCAATCAAGTTACAAACAAAACTTATATAAGCAACCTCACTTGTAGTCAAACTCCCCCGTGCCCTAGCGCCGGGACTGTAACCGTCATCGATGGAGCCACGAATGATACAACCACGGTGAATGTCGGAGTCGAACCCATTGCCGTGGCCGTCAACGCCGTAACGAACAAGATCTACGTGGCGAACTACTGTGGCGGCGATGTAAATTGCGCCAGCGCCGGGACGGTAACTGTTATTGATGGGGTCACGAATAGCACGACCAGCGTACCTGTCGGATACTATCCGATTGCGCTGGCAGTGGACGCTACCACTAACAAGATTTACGTCGCCGATGCGTGCGGCAATGATCCTACTTGCGCCAGTGCGGGTACGGTGACCGTCATCGATGCGAACAACAACAACCAGACCGCGAGTGTTGCAGTCGGCTGGTTTCCGCAGAGCGTGGCAGTGAATGCCACTACCAACAAGATCTATGTGGCCAACGAATGTGGCAACGATGGCACCTGCGCCAGCGCCGGAACGGTCACGGTGATTAACGGCATCAACAACACCACGGCTACCGTTCAGACCGGCTACAACACTCTGTTCGTCGACATCAATTCGAGCATGAACACGATTTATGCCGCGAACAACTGCGGGGCGGACAGCTCCTGCGCAAGCGCCGGCACAGTTACCGTAATTAATGGCGGCAACAACAGTACTCTGACCGTCAACGTGGCATTCTCTCCGTACAATCTGGCTGTTGATTCCGCCAACAACAGTGTTTACGTTCCGAACTTTTGCGGCGACGACGATACTTGCCAAAGTGCCGGCACGGTCACCATCATCGACAGTTCCAATCACACCAGCGAGATCACGACGGGCTACTATCCTTGGAGTGTGGGCGTTGATGCGACCACGAACAAGATTTATGTGCCCAACTACTGTGGCACGGATTCGAGTTGCTCCAGCGCCGGCAATGTAAGCGTGATTGATGGCACCAGCAATACTATCGTGCCAGTTGCGGTAGGTGATGGTCCGGAAAATGTTGCGGTCAACTCTACCACCAATAACATCTACGTCACGAACATTCTCGACAATACAGTTTCTGTGATCGGCGGCGGCAGTAGCTTGCAACTGATCAACATCACACCATGCCGCGTCGTCGATACGCGGGGTGCGAACGGGCCTTTTGGCGGACCGCCTATCGCCGGCGGCACTGTCCGCAGCTTTGCCATTCCCAGCGGACCATGCGACATTCCGGCGAATGCCGCAGCCTATGCGCTGAACGTCACCGTTGTTCCCATGGGTCGACTGGGATACCTGACGATCTGGCCTCAAGGTGATTTGCAACCTTTGGGCTCGCTCATGAATTCGCCCGATGGCCGCACTAAGGCCAACGCCGCGATTGTGCCCGCCGGAGTTGACGCCGGTGTCAGCATCTTCGTCACCCAGACGACAAACGTCATCGTCGACATCGACGGATATTTTGCTCCTGCTAACGGCTCAAGCCTGGCGTTCTATCCGCTGCCGCCCTGCCGAATCGTCGATACCCGCCAGCAGGATGGCGACCTCGGCGGTCCTTACCTGCAAGCCAGCCAGGAGCGGGACTTCCCAATTTTGGAAAGCTCTTGCATACCTTCGAACGTGACGCCGGCAGCGTATTCCTTCAACGTTACGGCTGTGCCCCATCCAGCTCATCAGCGTTTGGGCTATCTCACGGTCTGGCCAGTGGGAGTTCCGCAGCCTATCGTCTCCACTCTGAATAACCCGACCGGCACGATCGTCGCCAACGCTGCCATTGTGCCCGCCGGCACCGGCGGAGCCGTTGCAGTTTTCCCGAACGACAACACCGATCTCCTGATTGACATCAACGGCTACTTTGGCACTCCGGGCGCGGGCGGCCTTTCACTCCATCCGACGGCGCCTTGCCGCGTGATCGATACGCGAAACCAGGGAAACGGCCAACCGTTTATCGGCGAGTTGACTGTCGATGTCATCGATAGCCCCTGCGGGCCGCCGGCCAATGCGCAGGCATACGTCTTCAACGCTACCGTGGTGCCACCGGGGGCGCTCGGTTACCTCACCCTGTGGCCCGATGGAGAAAATCAGCCGGTAGTGTCGACCCTGAATGCTAGCGACGGCTCAATTGCTTCTAACATGGCGATCGTGCCCACCAACAATGGCTCGATCGATGCGTACGCCTCGGCGTTGACCCAGTTGATTCTCGATATCTCCAGCTACTTCGCTCCCTAGAGAGTGACCAACGGAGCCGAGTGAGTTTCAAGATTGGAGTTCGCGCACGTATTGCGCGAGACGAGGATAAGCCCGACGCGAATGTAGTTGCAGGAACCGTTGAGAAGAAGGAGGCGTTTCATGCTTTCGCCATTCGTCTACCGCAAGCGCCGTTCTACGATCACGCTCGCTCTGGCCGTTGTTTTCTGTTTCGCTCTGCTCTGTTCGATGGCGATGGCCCAGGAGTCCTATCTGGTGACCGCCGCTGATGGCAGCCTGAGCGCCTACAATCTGGCCACCAATAGCCTGATCGAGACGACAACCGCCGGCCTGAGCAAAGGAAGCCTTACAGTGGGACCCAACCCACGGTTAGCGTTCATCTCGGGCGGCAACTATTTCTCGGTAATCGATCTCGCAATCCAGCGGGAGATATTGCACGATTTCAACTACTACGTAGGAGCCGGACCGCTAGTCTTTACCCCGGACGGGCAGTATCTCCTCACCTTCGATTCCGTCAATCAACCTCCCAATTTTCCGGCGGCGCTCGACATCCTAGATGCCGCCAGTCTGCAACTGGTGCAGCAGGTCCCGCTGGCCTCAGTTTTGGGGGTCGGCGCACTTTCCTACCCGGTGGGATCGATCGTGGTGGTCGGGCACAAAGCTTACATCGCTCCCCAATACACCGATCAGACCACTCCGACGATGGCGGTCGTCGATTTACAGACTTTTCAGGCCAGTGCCGTCGCCATCCCGGCCGGCGAGTTCGATAGCGCGGGCATGGGAGGCTATCCGCCCAACGCCGCCGCCACTTCCGACGGACAGTATGTCGTGATGGTGGAAACGGAGACCTCGGATTTCAGCTATCACCTGCTATTTATCAGCACGGTGGCCAATTCGCTGGCGAAGGACAATGCCATTACCTACGATCCGTTTGGCATCGTGATCCCGCCTTCTCCCAGTCCTTACTACGGGTACGTGATGGGCTGGGATCCGCAAGGCGACTCTGCGGCCGTGGTGCTCGACCTGAATACCGGATCGCCGACCTTCGGACAACTCCTGCCGCAAACAGAGGTCGACCTCTCAGCTTACTTTCCCATTCCGTCAGGACTGGCGGTCAATCCCTCGGACACGCGCCTAGTCGTATCAGGATTTCATGCAGGCCAAAGCCCGCAACCGAATCTAGTTGTAATCGATACCGGGCAGATGCTGACGCATCCCAACCAGGCCATCGTGGCAACTACTACGGTTGCCAATGGAGCGCAGACCGTCGGACTGACGATTGCGACCATCTCCACGGCAGTGCCGCCGCTTGCGCCCACCATCAACGCCGTCAGTGGCCGGACGGTCAACAACGCTGCGAATACGTTGCACATTTTTGGGAACCACTTCCAAGCGGGCGCGATGGTGCGAATTGGAGCTATGCAGCCGATAGCTGCCACGGTGAACAGCCCGCGCGATCTGGAGATCACGCTGCCGGTGAATGCCCCGGCGGGGCCGAATCAGGATGTTCTTGTCACCAATCCGAATTCTACCTCTCCCCCCTCTCGTCAGTATTTGAGCGGGGTACTACCTGGTGCGGTGAACATCGAATTAAATCCTGCTTTCAGCACTCAATATCAGTTCGCGGCACTCGATGAAGAAGACGGTTCGGTCTCGCTGTTCGACTCCAGCCAAAGAGCGATGACCAATGTGGCGCTCGATTCGCCGGGCTATCAAAGCCTCGCCTTTAACGCAGATGGCGCTGACTTATATTCGGCCAGTTTCGGCCGTCGCTATGCCCCGAGGGGAGCGTATGTGGTTGGCGTAAACGTGGCTACCAATGCAGAAACCGCAATCCCAACTGCGGGAAACCGCGTATTTCCCTACAAGCCGATGGTGGCTTCCGTAAATCCCGCCACCGGCAAGTCCGTAATGTATGAGTGGACCGGATTTCAGGACATCACGATAAGCATGGTCGACGCCGACCCCACTTCACCAACGTTCGACACCGTGATCGAAACGATACCTGGCAATCTGGGAACGGACGTTTACATTCCCTATTCAGGCGCAGCAACGCCGGACGGAAGATACGTCTACGTCAACGTATTCGATGCGGCCATTGGTGTCTCGTCGATCGATGTCTTCGATGTCGTGCATGGCGGCAATGCCGTTGTGCTCAGCACCAGCACTCTAGGAGTCTCGGACCAACAGTTCAACACCTACGTCTCGCCCGACGGCAAGTCGCTGCTGTTGCTCTTCTACGACTCGAACGGCAACGGCGGCATTAAGGTTTTTGACATCGGAGCCAATCCTCTGAATCCCACGGTCGTGACGACCTTCGTGCCTGACGACAATCCCTACATCGGTCTGTTATTTTCTTTCACCGTTGTCGACAACCGCCTATTTGCCTACGACTACGTTGACGCATCCGTGCCAAACCCGATTTGGATTTGGAACTTCGACCGACAGCACAACAATTACAGTCTGTTAGGTTCCGCGGTGGATGAGAGCATTGGCTTAGGTAACAAAGTGATTGCGGTGTCGCCCGACGGCAATCTTCTGTTTGTTCCCGGGGAAGAGGCAATCGAGATTTTCGATGCCGCCAACATCGTAAACGGCCAAGCCGCCCTGATCACCCAAGTCGCGTCGTATCACGGTCCGGCGGTCATGGCGGTCAGTCCGGTGGCGGGTCAGGATCTGAGGCGCGGCATGTACGCTAGAGCGCTACACCACGACCCCCCAACGGCGCAGCGGGTTGAGGAGCAGAAGCCGGTCGGCGACCCACAACTGCCGAAGACTCTGCGACGTCTGGACAACTCTCGATCCAGTCGTACAAGAGGGCGCCTCACACTGGAACCTTGAGCGAGGCCGATCGGTAGTGAGATTTCCCGGCGCCGAATGCGCGGCGATCACAATACGACTTCAAATGCGAGCGCGATAAAGGAACGATTCCCAATGCGAACAAGCAACAACAGGGGCGAACAATATAGTCGTTCCTCAAATTCACTGCGCCAATTGCGGTTGGTATGGGTAGCCCTCGTATTCTGTGCCAGTGCGGTCCTTGCATCGGCACAAACTTTTACGACTCTGGCCAACTTCAACGGTGCTAACGGCGCTAACCCCGACTTGATGACTCTAGTTCAGGGGCGGGATGGCACGCTATACGGAACGACCTTCAGTGGCGGCGCCAACGATCAAGGAACCGTCTTCAACGTCACCCTGGCGGGATCAGTGACCGTGCTGCACAGCTTTGGCGGCGGGGGTACGGACGGTTCAATTCCAGTCGCCGGACTGATCGTAGGCGCGGACGGGAACCTCTACGGAACGACCCAGGGCGGAGGCGCCCACGGTCAAGGAACCATCTTCAAGGTCACTCCGTCGGGTTTGTTGACCACTATCTACAGTTTCACGGGCGGCAACGACGGCGCAAACCCGTACGCTCCGCTGGTGCAAGGCACAGACGGGAACTTCTACGGTACAACTCAAGCTGGCGGTACCGATAGCTTTGGAACCGTGTTCCAGGTCACCCCGTCGGGTTCGTTGACTACAATTCACAGCTTCACGGGAGAAACGGACGGATCGAGCCCGTATGGTGGACTGGTCTTCGCTACGGACGGAAACCTTTACGGAACGACCAGCGGTTCTGGAGACGAAAGCCCTGGAACGATATTCAAGACTTCTACGACCGGCCCACTTACAACGATCTATAACTTCTGCCATCTGAGTGGGTGCGCGGACGGACAGATTCCTTACGCTGGAATAATCCAAGGCACAGACGGAAACTTCTACGGGACAACTTATAACGGCGGCAATGGCAATCGTGGAGTAGTTTTCCAATTCAACCCCTCGACCCAAGTAGTGACCGCAATACACACCTTCTCCGGACCAGACGGTACGAATCCTACCGCTGGGCTGATATTAGCCACGGATGGACTCTTTTACGGAACGACCAAGGTGGGGGGAAATGGTAATAACGCCGGAACGGCCTTCCAGATCAGCTCATCCGGCGGAACATTTAACACGCTGTACAAATTCTGCGCGTTAAGCGGCTGTACCGACGGCGAGTTTCCGGTTGGAGGGTTGCTTCAGGCCAATGACGGTAACTTCTACGGAACGACCTACCAGGGAGGCACCAGCAACGACGGCACGGTCTACAGTATCTCGGCCAGCAGCTACACCCTTACTACCTCCGTCAGTGGCAGCGGCACCATCACGGGTACGGGCGGCGTCAACTGTTCGGATGTTTGCAATTATCTATTTGCGGCCAACACGCCTGTGACGCTAGCTGCCAACCCGGCAACCGGGTGGACCTTTGCAGGTTGGAGCGGCGCCTGCACTGGAACGGGACCGTGCAACATAACCATGTCGCAGAACCAGGCGGTCACGGCGACGTTCACCCAGCAAACCCATCAATTGACGGTAGTCACCAGCGGCAGCGGAACTGTTACGAGCACGGACCACAGCATCAACTGCCCCGGCACATGTGCGAATACCTACCCAGCCAATACGCAGGTCACGCTCAATGCCACGCCGGCCACAGGTTGGAGCTTTACGGGATGGAGTGGAGCTTGCAGCGGTACCGGATCGTGCACTGTCACCATGAGTCAGAACCAGTCTGTCACGGCTACATTCACCCAGTTGCCGAACAACTTCAGCCTGACTGTCGTCATTGTGGGCGGCGGTGCCGTGGCGAGCGGAGACGGCCTCATCTCGTGTCCTGGCACTTGCAGCAACACCTATCCTGCCAATACGCAGGTGACCCTCACCGCGAGTCCAGCTCACGGAAGCACCTTCACCGGTTGGAGCCTGCCAAGCTGCTCGGGCACCGGCCCATGCACCATCACTGTGACCCAGAACACGTCGGTGACCGCGACCTTCACTGGGCAACAGGACCTGGTGACGCACAGTTTCGGTAATGGCAATGACGGACAAAACCCGGTAGGCGGTCTGGTTCCCGATTCGGCCGGCAACCTCTACGGCACCACTTCTGTGAACGGCATGTATGGGAAGGGGACGGTCTTCAAGCTAGCGCCCGACGGTACTCAGACGATCCTGCACAACTTCGGCAACAGCAACGACGGACAAACTCCGCTGGGGAACCTGATCTTCGATGGAGTCGGCAACCTTTACGGCACCACGTCGGCAGGCGGAATTTACGGCTTCGGCACGGCCTTCGAAATATCGACCAGCGGAACCGAGACCGTCGTGTACAACTTCAGCGGCGGCGCCGATGGCGCAAACCCCGCGGCTGGGCTGCTCTTCGATGGTTCCGGCGACCTCTATGGCACGACAGTAAACGGCGGATCGTTCGGCTTCGGAACGGCGTTTGAACTCACGCCTAATGCCGGCAGGTGCTGTCGCGAAGCACCCGTCTACAACTTCGGCAGCGGGCCCGACGACGGGCGAAACCCCGAGGCGGGACTGGTCTTCGACACCGCCGGCAATCTTTACGGTACGACGGCAAATGGTGGAGCTAACTCTACCGGTACGATCTTCGAGCTGGTGCCTAACGCCGGTAGATGCTGCCGCGAAAACCCGGTGTACAACTTCGGCGGCAGCGGCGACGGACAGAATCCCTTCGGCGGGGTTGTCCTCGATAGTTCCGGCAATCTGTATGGCACCACGGTAAATGGCGGAGCTAACGGCGGCGGCACGGCGTATGAAGTGTCACCCAGCGGAGCCAGCTGGAACGAAACGTTCCTGCACAGCTTCGGCAACGGCTCTGACGGAAAGAACCCGTACGCTACCCTGATTCCCGATGGTTCGGGGAACTTCTACGGCACCACCGCGAATGGCGGAGTTTACACGCAAGGCATGGTCTTCCAGCTGTCGCTTTATCAGAACCGATGCTGCCGGGAAAATCCCGTCTACAGCTTCGGCTTTACCCCAACCGACGGCCAGCATCCCAAGGCCAGCCTGATCCTGGATCATTCCGGCAACCTCGACGGAACGACCGTGAATGGCGGAGCGTTCGGAGCGGGCGCGGTATTTACGATTGCACCCATCGGACAACCTTCACCGTCGCAATTCGTCTCAGTCACTCCATGTCGCCTGGTCGACACCCGCGGGGCTAACGGCACTTTCGGAGGCCCGCCAATCCCCGGGCAGACTTCGCGTGACTTTCCACTTTCCGAGAATGGCAATCCCTGCGGCATTCCGGCTAATGCCATCGCCTACTCACTCAACGTCACCGTGATTCCCAACGGAAGACTGCGTTACTTGACCATCTGGCCAACGGGTCAGACTCAGCCCACGGTTTCGCTGATGAATTCCCTCGACGGGCGCGTCAAGGCCAATGCCGCCATCGTTCCCGCCGGCACAATGAACGGCTCGGTCAGCGTATTTGTCACCGACACGACCAACGTCCTGCTCGACATCGACGGCTACTTCACGGCGCCGACTAACTCGACGCTGGAGTTTTATCCCTTAACGCCGTGCCGCATAGTCGATACGCGCAATCCGAACGGCGATCTCGGCGGGCCATTCCTGACCGGCAGTCAGGAACGCGACTTCCCGATCCTCGAAAGCTCGTGTATTCCGAGTGGCGTCAGCCCGTCGGCTTACTCGTTCAACGTGACGGCTGTGCCGCATCCCGCGCATCAACGGCTCGGGTTCCTCACCGTATGGCCGGTGGGACAGCCGCAGCCTGTGGTCTCCACGTTGAACAATCCAACTGGAACTAACGTGGCCAACGCGGCGATTGTCACAGCGGGAACGAACGGCGCCGTCGCTGTCTATCCCAACAACGACACAGATCTGTTGATCGACATCAACGGCTACTTCGGTACGTCAACCCCGAGTGGGTTGTCGCTGTACACGCTGACGCCGTGCCGGGTTCTCGACACGCGCAGTGTAGGCAACGGGCAACCGTTCCAGGGCGAACTGACGGTGAACGCCGCTCTGAGCGTGTGTGCCCCATCCAGCAGCGCTCAAGCTTTCGTTTTCAATGGAACCGTGGTGCCCCCCGGTGCTCTGGGTTACCTGACTTTATGGCCCGACGGCGATAACCAACCCGTGGTCTCGACCCTGAACGCCGGCGATGGCTCCGTCACCTCCAACATGGCCATCGTGCCGACCAATAACGGATCGATTGATGCCTACGCCTCGGCGCTGACGCAATTGATCCTCGATATCTCCAGCTACTTCGCACCGTAGGAGCGGCCCGGCGAGATTAGGCGGTTTTAGTTCTCAGAGCGCCCGCAGATCTCGTGCGAGACTCGGATCGGCGGGCATAAATTTATTTGTTGAAAAAAGGCAGGGGTACATGTTTTCGCCGACCGTCTATCGCATCACCCGGTCCAGGGTCGCGGTCTCTCTGGCCGCTGTTTTCCTCTCAGTTCTACTGCCCGTGATGGCGAACGCCCAGGAAGCCTACCTGGTCACGGCGCAAGGCGGTAGCCTGAGCGCCTACAACCTGGCCACTAACAGTCTGATCGAGACGACAACTGCCGGCCTCGGGAAAGGCAACATAGCCGTTGGTCCGAATCCGCGATTAGCGTTCATCTCCGCGGGCAGCTACATTTCGATAATTGATCTGGCAATCCAGCGCGAGATACAACAATCTTTGGGAGTGTTTGTCGGAGCGGGCCCACTGATTTTCACGCCCGACGGCCAATATCTGTTGGGTTACGACTACACCGCCAACGACCCTCCCAATAATCCCGAGGCGCTCGACGTGTTCGATGCGGCGAGCATGCAACTGTTGCATCAGATACCGCTGGATGCAGCCTTGGGAACTGCCGCACTTGGCGGTCCGGTGGGGTCGATCGTAGTCGTAGGACACAAAGCGTATATCGCCCCGCAGAATCCCGACGCAACTACTCCTACGATGGCCGTGGTCGACCTGAATACGTTTCAGGTAACGGCTATTCCGATTCCGGCCGGCAACTTTGGTGCGCCGGTTTTAGCGACCTACCCGCCCAACGCCGCCGCCACCCCAGACGGGCAGTATGTTGTGGTGGTAGAAACGGAGAACTCGGATGGCGGCTATCACTTGCTTTTCATCAGCACGGCCACCGATGCTCTGGCGATGGACAATGCCACTACCTTCGACCCGTATGGCATCGTAATTCCTCCTGCTACCGATCCTGCTTATGGTTACCTGGTGGGATTCGATTCAGAAGTCGGTTTTGTGGCGATTGTCCTTGACCTCAACCCCGGCTCGCCGACCTTCGGACAGCTCTTGACGCAGACCGAAGTTAACCTCTCACCATATTTTTCCTATGAGTCGGGACTCGCGGTGAATTCCTCAGGCTCTCGGCTGGTCGTCTCGGGATTTCTTGCGGGGATAAGTCCTCAGGCCAATGTTATTGTGATCGATACTGGGCAGATGCTGAACAATCCTAACCAGGCAATCGTGGCAACCACTGTTGCTGCTGACGGCGCCCAGACCATCGGATTGACGATTGCAACCATCGCTACAACGATGCCTCCGCTTGCGCCTGCGGTTCGCTCGGTGAGCGGACGGACAGTCAACAACGCGCCGATAACGCTGCACATCTTCGGATCGAACTTTCAGCCCGGCGCAATGGTTCGGGTTGGCGGCATGACTCCTATTGCCTCCACCGTCAACAGCCCGAGAGATCTCGAGATCACCCTTCCGGTGAATGCACCCGCGGGACCAAGCCAGGACGTTCTGGTTACCAATCCTAATCTTTCCGGTCCCCCTTCGCGGCAGTACCTGAGCGGGGTTTTACCCGGTGGGGTGAACATTCAGACGAACCCTGCTTTCAGCACGCCATATCAGTTTGCTTCGGTCAATACGGAAGACGGCTCAGTCTCGATCTACGATCCTAGTCAGCGGGCGATGGTAAATGTTTCCCTGAGTCCTCCGGCCTATACTCCTGCCAGTTGCGCCTTTAATGCCGGCGGCACGGATTTCTACACGGGCAGCCTCGGATATCGCCATGAGCGCAGACCTTATTTGCTCGATTTGAACGTAGCGAATCATGCTGAAGCCACGATCCTGACCGCGGGCAACCGGATTTACGGCTACCAGTCGATGGCTGCTTCCGTCAATCCCGCAACCGGCAACTCGGTGATGTA
Organism: uncultured Acidobacteriaceae bacterium; assembly: GCA_963834135.1. GTDB lineage: Bacteria > Acidobacteriota > Terriglobia > Terriglobales > Acidobacteriaceae > Bog-257. The sequence goes on from CAWIAN010000007.1 coordinate 230,153, forward strand.
TGAGTGGACCGGCTACCAGGACATCATCGTTAGCATGGTCGACGCCGATCCTTTGTCACCCACTTTCAACACCGTGATTAAGACACTGCACGGCAACTTGGGTACGGATGTTTATATTCCGTTCGCGGGAGCGGCGACGCCAGATGGAAAGTACGTCTACCTCTACGTCGAGGATGAAGATCCGAGCGGTAATATCACCACCTACATTGACATCTTCGATGTCGTGCACGGCGGCAATCCAACGGTGATCCTCGTGAGTAGCCTGGGAGTTGCCGATCCCCAGCGGGACATGGTCGTTTCGTCCGACGGCAAGTCGCTGCTGTTCACGTTCACCGATTCAAACGGAAATGGAGGCATCAAGGTCTTTGACATCGGTGTCAACCCTCTGAATCCTACCCCTGTCACTACGATCGTGCCTGACGACGATCCATACCTCAGCGGTCTGTACTCATACACCGTTATTGGAAATCGGCTTTTCGCCTATGACTACGTTGATGGTCCAGTGGCAAACCCGATCTGGATTTATAACTTCGATCGCCAGCACAATAATTTCAGTCTGCTGGGTTCCGCGATCGACAATTACTACGGCGCCGGCAACAAAGTGATCGCAGTCTCGCCGGATGGCAACCTGCTGTTTGTTCCAATTGAAGACGGGATCTCAATCTTCGACGTTAGCCACATCGTCGACGGCCAGGCTCCGCTGATCACCAACCTGGCGGCGTCCAACGGTCCGGCGGTAATGGCCGTTAGCCCAGTACCAGGCCAGAATCTCATCAAGCCGTACACGCGTGGACTACGGCGCCACGATGCGCCGCGGCAGGTTGAGGAGGAGAAGCCAGTTGACGAAGCGCAGTCGCCCCAGGTTGAGCGACATCCGGAACAGATTCAATTCCATACCAGAAATCCACGCTTAACTCTGGAACCTTGAACGGCGCATTGGACTGGAAATCTTCCGGTAACAATGCCGGGCTTTTGGAAGCATGATGTCAATACGCTAGTTCAGACGTTTTCGCTCAGCTTGAGCCGCTGTGAGCACCGGCAAATCGGTATCGGCATCTTTCCACAACTGCAGGAACTCTTCATAGTGCTTGCGCGCAGACGCGGTATCTCCGGTGATGGCGTCGGCTCGCGCCAGTTGAAGGTGTGCCAGGGCGCCAGTCACAAAATTCACCACGATCCCGCGGTGATCCAGCATCTTCTGAAACTCCTGAGCAGCCTCGCGCCCGCGCCCCAAATTCAGATAGGCCTCGCCGCGAAGGTAGACGGGATACATATATCCCTGCAAACCAACTCCCAGTTCGAAAGGAGTAGTCACATCCAACAGCTCGAGAGCTTTATTGGGATTCTTATTCTGTAGTTCGATTGCTGCTCGAATCGTGGGTAGCCAATAGTTTTGCACCATGGTGTGGCGCGGATAGTCTGCATCCAGCTTGGCTGCGATTCTTTCGGCTTCTGTTACTTGTCCGGCTCGCGCCAATGCCAGCGCAGCCTGAACCTCTGTATCTCTGCCACGACTCAACTCCAGCGCGGCAGCGGCAAGGTCTCTAGCCTGGGCATTGTTCCCGGCTTCCGCTTCTCGCATTGCCGCACTGGCGTTCCACCCGGCAGCTGTCTCTGGAGTATCAGCATTCTTAGCTGACTGCACTGCCCGCTTAGTAAGGCTCCGCGCGCGATCGAATCGTCCATAGAATGCTTCGGTGTCCGATTCGGCGGAGAGCATTTCGTCCTCAGCTCCGGGTTTGCCCGTAGCCCACTCCGCTTGCTTTTGCATGGTCTCGGTATCGTTCGCGAGAAAAGCAGTGTAATAGCGATATAGACCAAGGACATTGTGGTCTAGTTTTTTTGCTCGGGCTTGTTCAAAGATATCGTTCGCGTTCTCGATCTGACCAAGAGCAAGGTAGTCACCCATCAGGGCGGCAAATCCATTGACATTGTTCGGCTGGAGCTTTAGGACAGTTTTTTCTTCTTCGACCGCCTTTTCGTACTGGCCCATATCGCAATAGTTCACGCCGAGGTTCTGGTATGGCCGATGGTCGTCAGGATAGACCTGAATCCAATCCATGTAGGTTTGATTTGCCTTCTCCCGCTCGCCTATCGAATCGTAGTACTCAGACTCGATATGAAACCTCTCTCGCTGACTGCTCACATGGTCACGCAGTTCGTAAGCCTTATGGGAATTTTCGATCCAGAGTGAGTCTTCGCCCAAGTCGCTGTAGGCAGCACCGACGGCGGCATAGGCTTCTGCGAATTCAGGATCGAGTTCGATGGCACGCTTGAAAAAAGGTACCGCGGCCTCAGAGCCCTGCGCAGCTTTCATCTTGAGGCCAATGGCGTACTGTTGCATCGCTTCGAGAGAAGCACTGGTAGCCTGGGGAAGCGGAGTGCTGTCCTTTACCACCGAAGCTAATGACTCACCCAGTTTTTGCCGTAGCTCGTTACTCGCCCCTTTCAGTGCCGGGATTACCTTCTCCTTGCTGTCAGCATCGGCGTCCGCACTGGCCAGTACTATTCCCGTCACACAGTTCATGGCTCTCAGGTCCAGGTGATATCCCTCGCCAAGTTTGACGATGGAAGCCGTCAACAGCGCCTTATTGCCGTTTCGCCGACAGACTTGTGTTGCCAGTTCTTTCGTCAAATGCTCGTCCGGCTGACGTCTCATCATTTTTAACGTCTCGCTGACGGTCTGGTCCGGAAGCACGTTGAGATACTTGGAATTTTCCAGGTCGTTGGTGAGCGCTAATTTCAAGGTGGCATCCCAGCCACTCTCTCCGGTTCGATTGTCAAAATCCGCCAGGACGATGGTGTCTTTTTCGTAGAATTTGCTCTCGCGGTGAAGATATTTGATGCCCGCAACAACCAGAGCAGCAGAAAAGATAGCCGCGATTACGACTATCAACGCCAGCTTAGGCCACTTAGGCTTATCAATAACTACAGGCCGCGAGCCGGAAAGCTGATGGCCTACACTGTCCCTCCGCAGACGCTGCATGTCGATGCGGATTTCGCTCGCATGCTGGTAACGCAGGTTGCGATCTTTCTCCAGGGCCTTGCAGATGATTGATTCCAGCTCAGGCGATATCTGAGGATTGATCCGCGACGGCGGTTGTGGATCGTCACGCAGAATGCCCGTCCAGATCTCGGCTGCACTAACGCCGGGAAAAGGCGTTTTGCCTGTCGCCATTTCGTACAGCACTGCTCCAAACGAAAACAGGTCGCTTCGCGGATCCAGTTCTTTGCCGCTCACTTGCTCCGGCGACATGTAAGCCAGCGTCCCGGGAACGGTTCCTGGAGTGGTCAGGTTGTGCAGATCTGAAGTCGTCATTCCCGTCGCCATCGCGGCGCCTGCGGCAACTCCGAAAGTCACCTTCGCCAGTCCAAAGTCGAGGATTTTGGCGTGGCCGCGCCGCGTGATGAAGATATTGGCGGGCTTGATGTCGCGATGAATAATGCCCTCGCCATGCGCAGCATCCAGAGCATCAGCGATCTCGATTCCAAGATCCAGGATTAGTTCGACATCGAGGGGCTTCCCAGCGATGCGGTCCTTGAGAGTCGTACCATCGAGGAACTCCATGACGATGAAGTCACGTCCCTCGAAGGTCCCGATTTCGTGGATGGTACAGATGTTGGAGTGATTCAGTGCAGAAGCCGCGCGAGCTTCCCATCGGAAGCGCTCCAGTGCGACGGGGTCAAGCGCCAGATCGTCAGGCAGAAATTTCAGGGCAACGAAGCGGTGGAGATCCGAATCCTCGGCCTTGTAAACCACGCCCATTCCACCCCCGCCCACCTTAGCGAGGATGTGGTAGTGCGAAATGGTCGCGTCGATCATGACGAAGTCGCCGAAGCCCTTGATAATAGGTTGCTTGCGGATGGCGGTCAATCGTATTGATAGGTGGAAGACTATGAAAGTACATCACAAAGGCGGGCCGCTGCTCAAGAGTTGAACCGACCTTAGAATTGTCATGGTGGTCGCGCCATAGGCGGTTCGGACTAACTATCGTAGAAACAGAGAGTCGGCCGCCTCGGCGGGATGGGTCCCCGTTATCGGCGGGCTCCGAGGGCGATAGACAAAAAGCTCACACTCGAACTGTCGCTACCAGTGCGAGATTTTGGGCGCGGGGAATCTGACAACACCAAGCACGAGCCTACGGCGACGGAAGCTGAACCACGGTTCGCGCGAAACGATTGTCGAGGAGCCAGCAGCCTGGGAAGCTACCTCCAGTTTCGTAGCAGACAATGAGAGAACGCCAAATCTGATTCGACTCGGCAAAATCCACGGAACATTGGCCGGCTGAGTGTCGGTTGTTGGGGCTGTTTCTCTCGCGCAATCCTTCTACGAAGGCGACGGAGACAGAACGCGTATCGCTGCGAAGCCCCGTGCGAAGTGCTTTCAGTGTGCTTTCCTTCGCGCTCCAGATCAAGGTAATCAACGCCGAGCGCTCTTTTTCAGCAGCCTCGCGGATCAAAAACTGCTCCTGACTAGTGAAATAATCGGCGACGAAGGCGTTACCCCGGGCTTCGATGAGCTCCAAGTCGCAGCCGAAGGATGTTTCGCGTGGTCCCAACGCGCACACCGCGAATCCATCGCTATGACTTAGGGAGATAGAAATATTCGCGCGGATGTCGTCAACGAAAGCTTCTGGTGCTCCTGAAGTGGTTGGTCGAATCTCAATCTTCGAGAAAATCTCAGCCGTGTTCGAGAGGGCCAAGTGATCTGCAAGCGCGCACTTCGCGGTCCAGCGACCCAGACGCCAATCAGCCCTTCGCTTGGGAACGCGGAGGCCACTGAGATGCGAAGTTTCCCACGGACCGAGCCAGTCGTCGAGCGCTGGGACATCGGTGAGCGATTGTTCGTACCAGCGTATTGTCATCAGTCAGCCTGCAGAGCAGCTACTTCTCTCTCCTCGACAACTGAAGTCTCAACCACCTTTTTCTGGCCTAGTTCAGCCATCACCTTCTGAACGCCGCGGGTAATGGCATTGATCAGGTAAGGCCGGAGCTGGATGGGTGGGATGATGTGATGCAGCGCACCCACGTTCAGGGCGCGATGCACGCTGTGGATTTGATCGAACTCAGTCGCCATCTCGCCGAGTTTCTCGGAGTGCACCAGCTTGAACAACTCGTTCCACTCCGAGCGCAAGCGGTTTTTCTCGGCGCCGTCGGCCCGGCTGATCGCCTGAGTTAACGCTTCAACGCGAGGATCTTTCTTGGCCCGGACTTCAACCTCCCCGGCAAAAACCACCGCAGCCGCGGGAGCGCCACCGATTACCGAGGCGTACGTTCCTTCCAGAGCAATTACCTCCAGGTGCTCGTTCAGAGCGTGCGAGAAGACCACATAAGCCCCGCCGTGATACCGGGAGACCACGCAAAACACCATCGGGCCGTTGAAGTTAACCACGGCGCGGCCGATCTCGGCTCCATACTCCAGTTGAAGCCGGCGCATGGATTCCGGCGAGCCATCAAATCCGGAAAGGTTGGCCAGCACGACAACTGGCCGATTGTTGCTGGCCGAGTTGATGGCGCGCGCCAATTTTTTTGAAGACTGCGGAAACAGGGTCCCCGAGGTCCAGTTATCCGGTCCATCCGCAGGAACAAATCCGAGGCGACGTACCGGTTGAGATTCAATGCCCAACATGCAAACCGGATAGCCGCCTATATGAGCGTCCCAAACCACGGCGGTTTCTGCCGAACGCATGCCTGCCCACCGCTCCAGCGGTGCATGGTCCTGGTCGGAGACCGCGCGCATCACCTTGCGAATCTCGAACGAAGCCTTACGTCCGGGATTGGTCTCGTCGGAAAAGATGTCGCCGACCAGCGCGAAGCCCTCGCCATTGCTGCTATGAGGGAAGGTTCGCACGTCGCGGTCGAATGGATCGGAGGTGACCGAACGGCGCGGGAAGCGTTCGCCGTGCGCAAGGTAGGTGTGCTGGTAATGTTGCATCAGGATCTGGCAGGCTTCATCGATGTCGCGCGCGAAGTATTGCGCCTGTCCGTTGAAGCCCATGATGCGGTCGTACCCGCCAATGCCCTGATTGTCTTCGGCGGACACACTGCCGGAATAATCCAACGCTCGCTTGCCAGTGAGCACCATGGCGGCCTTGGGCGTCATGATGAGAATGCCACGGGTATGCATCAACATGGTCGCCTCGGCATTCCAGTAGGGCTGCGCGCCCACATTGATGCCGTTGACGATCAGGTTGATTTCGCCGCCGCCTTGGGTAAAGTCGATGATCGCGCGCAGCACCATAGGCGATCCAGTCCATGTTCTCCACGCCGCTATTCATCGAAATCTTGGCGCCAGCAGACAACGTGTACCATTCCAGCGGTATGCGCAACAATTTCGCGAGATCCAGAGCCGCAAGAATCCGTCGGCACTCCGGCTCGGCCAAGGCTCCCAGATCCTTGCTGGGATCGCCCAGCAGCACTACGCGTTTCATGCCTTCGGGATACTTGTCGGTGAAATTACGAATTGTCCCGACTACGATGTTGGCGGTGTTTTGACCATAGGGCCTGTCGACAGGGACAAGCTCACCGTTCGCATCGAGATCGTGCTCTACGAATTGCCCTGGGGGAAAGTCCGCCTGAGTTTCGGTGCTGGAGGGGGTCAGCATCTTGATGATCTCGAATGGATACATCAGCCCGCGCTGACGCATCTTGATGACCTTCTGCTCGTAGGCGGATAACGGTTTCATCGGCTGCAGCTTAGCGGCCGGCCTGAAGGTCATCAGCAGTCCCGCATCGCCAGGTGCGGAGATGCGCATCACGGTGTCTCGCAACTCCCCGGTGCGGGCATTGGGAATGCGTATACGGACCACGACCTGCTCCAGGCCGAGTCCATCCGCCATGGGAGCGAGACGATGCACGATGTCGTTGACCTCGTCAGGCTTCAGGCCGAGCGTTGGCCACACGTAAAGAAAGATGCGATTCCAGTAGAGGCGCTCGCGTTGCGAACGTCTCATCTGATATTGCCGTATCGCCGCAACCGCCTCACTGAACATCCGCTCCAGGTGCGGAAGTTGAACGATCCGTCTCCGCTTGTCCCGCACCGGAGTCAGGTCGCGCACCTCAGCCACAGCAAACAGCCGTTCGTCCTTCGGATTGTCATTGGCTACCGCATGCAGCAGGTATAAGTCCTCCGCCGATGGCAGCCGATCGATCTTGAAGTTCTTCAGCCGCCACAGATGCAGCCGTTCGCCCATCATGGGGTGAACGCCGCGGAAAAGTAGTACCTCTTCGTAACCACTCTGGCCGGGCTCGTAGGTAAAGTGCTGTATGCTGCCAACGCCGGGTTCGCTGTTGGTCGCGGCCTTGGCGACGACGACCCGATCGACCGCTCGCGGGAACGCTGCCGCGTTGATGATTAGCTTGATTTCTCCCTGGCTGCACTCTGCCTCTGGAAGTGGAATCTCTGTCCAGGTGAAGAAGTCGAGGACGATATGGTCGCTGGCAGCCACGTCCGCGAATAACGGGAAGAGCGCTCGCAGGCTTTCATCCAAGCGCCCGTACTCACCATAGGCCATGAACACGTAGATGTGCGTGCCCTCTTCGTCGTACTCCGCTTTGGCGACACACTGGCTGTCGATAGACAGGATATGCACATCATTGAGTCGGTGCCTGTAGTAGCGCGTGGTGAGTGCCTGCATCATGATCTGGCGTAAAGCAAGCGAGGCGCCAGGGAACCGCGCCGCGAGTAGACCGGCCAGCGGTTGGGGGCACTCCACCAGCGCTTGTAGCCTTTGCTGCAGATCGAGCGCATCGGGATGCGCGGCAAGATAGTCCAGATGCTCCTGCATCGCCGTGTATACCTGCCGCCGGGCGTGCTCGAAAAATGGCTGCTCAAAACAGCGGTAGCGCAATTCGCGCGCCCGGTCATTCAAGCTGGGGAACAATTCGCGCGTGATGGATACCATGCGATCCAACAACGTGTGAAATGCCTCACTCGCCCACGAGATATCGTCCTTCGATTTGGCCAGTCGCCGTTCCAACAGGCCGAGGATAGGAGCGATCTGCTGCTCCGCTCTCTGGTGCGATTTGTAGATGGAGAGCAGGGCTTCTTCCAACGCGGGTGAGCGATCCAGCGGTTTGACGCCATAGTGGCCGATAGCCCGTTGCAGTGCCTGCGTAAAGTCGGAAGGCAGGCCTTCGACCCCGCTGTCTAACCCTCGCAGATACGAGAACAAATAGGCCTCGGTGCTCGGAGATTCGCCACCGATTTGATGATCGGCCTTAGGCTTCTTACGGAAGAGCGACCACAGATCGACGAAAATATTCAAAATGTCGTCTTCGCTCCGGCGCATCTCCTCGTTATCGACTGGTGTCTCGATTACCTGCTTTAATTCCGCCAAAACACGCAGCTGCCCGCTCCGGTGTTACATCGAAGCCCAGCATGAGCTGTCGCAGTTCACACAGGTTTTGGCGCCAGCGTAAATCCTCAGGCGGAGGCTCGATGCCGGGAAGGTGATCGGCAAACGACACGCGTTCGGTACTTGGGCCCAGCTCCCCCCGTCCATGAGCCGAGGGATCGATCTGCAAAAGCGGGTCGCCGGTTGAAACCTGCACATTCGGTATCGCTATTACGTGCCGGATTTTTCCGGAGAACGGCGCGACCACTTGCATTTCCATCTTCATTGCTTCAATCACCGCGAGGCGGTCGCCGGTGGAAACCAGGTCGCCCGGTTTCACTGCGATCGAGATCACTACAGCCGGCGAAGGCGCGCGCACGACGCCCCCATCATTGCGATCGATACGGTGGGAAACGCCGTCGAGTTCGATCCTGAAGCTGGATCCCTGTTCGACAGCGACTACGTGAAAGCGCTGGCCAGAGATGGTAAGCCAACGTTCGAAAGGCCCGATCGGCTCAACCGAGGCATCGACGCGCGAACCATCGACCTCAATGCAGTATTGCCGTAACCCCAGGCGATAGACCTTCATCACGTAAGCGTGTTCGCGACATCGCAGCTCCACCGTGTGACCAATCTCGTCGCTGACCTGCGGCCTGCCCCGCAATGCGGAAGCGTAGAACCGAGACTGTTCCACTCGGAGTTCAACTTCATAAGCTTCAATCGCGGCTTGGATAAGAGCAATATCGACGAGTCGATGAGAGATGTGCTTACCCTTAGCAGTGAGCCGATCCATCCAGCCAATATCGATCTTTCCGCGCTGGACTTCCTTCCGGCGTAACAGATCGAGCAGAAATGCGCGGTTGCTGCTACCGCCTTTAATCACTACCACGCTTTCCTGCAATACTCGCTGCAGGCGCGCGAGGGCTTCCTTCCGGTCGTGTCCGTAGGTGATGATCTTCGCGATCATTGAGTCGAAATCAGCCGGAATGGTATCGCCTTCCTCCACGCCGGTATCGATGCGTACTCCAGGCCCTGTCGGGATGCGAAAGCGTTCCACCACGCCGGGCGCGGGCGCGAATCCGTTGCCCGGGTCTTCAGCATTCAATCGAACCTCAATCGCGTGTCCGGTGGTGAGCGGAGGATGGCCTTGCAGGCGTTCGCCTTGCGCGACTTGAATTTGCAGCTTGACCAGATCGATACCCGTCGTACACTCGGTGACCGGATGTTCAACCTGCAGCCGCGTATTCATCTCCATAAACAGGAATCGCTTTGTCTTCGGCTCATACAGGAACTCCACTGTTCCTGCGTTGCGGTAGTTGGCGGCCTGGGCGATGCGGACCGCTATGCGGCGCAATTCCTGATCCTGCTCGCGAGTGAGCGCAGGGGATGGCGCCTCCTCAAGAATCTTCTGTTGCCGGCGTTGAATCGTGCAGTCGCGGACGCCAACCGCCCAGGTCGTACCATGATTGTCCGCAATGACTTGGACTTCGATGTGACGCGCACCGCTGATGCACTTCTCCAGAAATACTGTCGGATCGCCGAAAGCCTTGAAGGCATCGCCGCGTGCGCCCGCTAGCGCTTTGTCTAGTTGACCGGGAGACTGTACGCGGCGAATGCCGTGGCCTCCGCCGCCGGCCGTTGCCTTGACGAATACCGGATAACCCAGACGCTGTGCATGTTTCCAGGCTTCGCTCAGCGTCTCCACTGGACCTCCACTCCAGTCCGCCACATCGATCTGAGCCTCTTGGGCGAGAAGCTTGGAAGATATCTTGTCGCCCAGTCGGCGCATCACGTCGCCATCGGGTCCGATAAAGACGATCCCCATGTCGCGACAGAGATCGGCGAACTGGGCGTGTTCTGCCACGAATCCCCAACCTACCCAAACCGCTTCAGCGCTGGCCTGCCGCAATGCGCGCTCCAAGTGGGCGTAGTCGACATAGCAGCTTTTCATGTGGTTGGTGATGGGATCGGCGATCTGCGGCGCTCCCAGCGCGACGGCTTCTTCTGCCTGGCGGACAAACATGGCATTGCGGTCAGGATCGGTATAGAGCGCAATGGTGCGCAAAGACGTGCCGTGCTCCTGATTGAACTCGCGGGCCGCGTGAATGAAGCGCATAGCCGCTTCGCCGCGATTAACGATTGCAACTCGTTCGAACTTGCGTTGCATAAATATTCACCGTTCTACTCGCCGATGCGAGTTGAGGTTAGGAAACGGTTTGCGACAATATCGCATCGTGGAGAGCTTTCAACGGCTCGCCGTCAACACTGGAAGAAACTTCTGCGGTGCGATAGCCGACAAGTTGCAGGTAGCGATTGCCGTCGGAGTCTACTACCTCCGCATCGAACGTCTCCTGATCGGGATGTGGCGTGACCAGAGCATAGAAGGACCGCTCGGCCGATTCCGGCACGCGCAGCCAACTGACTCCATGTAGCTGCCACGGCAGTCCCATCCGGCCATGAGCGGCGATTTCCCACAGGCCGGCGGTCTGGAAACACAACTCGATCAACCTTGGGCCAATCACCGTCTGCAGCTTGGACGGTTCGCACTCATCCGGCAGATCCGATACCAGTTCCCCCACCATGTGGTCGCCGTCCCACCATGCCTTCTCCACGACCTGGTATGCCGGACCGTGAAAGAAGATGCGATAGATGTGCGCGGCATCGACGAGTCCATCAGCAGTAAGGCGAGGTCGCGGTCCGACACTCGCCTCCAGCGCCTGCTTGGCGATCCGCGCCCTTGCTGTGAAGTGTGTCGTTTCCTGCGGTTCGGTTTGGCCGGCAAGTTTCCTCCGGCCAATCAGGCGGCACTCCGCAATCAGCTTCTCGCCGCTGGGATGAATGTTGCACTGAATGATGACGGCCCGCGGCTCATCTTTGTAGAACTTGAAGGGAGCGAGGAAGTTTATTTCCTCAATCGCTTCAATGTGCCAGCCAGGATGCAGGCAGAGCGCGGCTTCCGCAAACGCTTCAATCCCCATGACTCCAGGCAATACCGGAGTTCCGTCGATGCGGTGATCATTGAGGAATGGCTGTACTTTCGGATCGAGCGTGGTCTCCATCGTCAGTCCGCTGTAGATACCGACGCCGGTAATCTTGCCGACCATCGGACCGTGCTTGCTCGATGCAGCGAGCGTCTCCGTATCCACGCCGCCGGTGACATCCCACTCGTTCAGCAGAGCACCCAGGCGCAGCCCAACAACGACTTCGCCCCGGGTCGCCCCGCTGGTCAGCTCACGGCGGATCAGCGGAATACCCGCTTCGGGCGGCAGCATCTCGATGCCCGCCATCTCCATCATCTTGGGAATGGAGCCGCGGGTTGCCATGCCTATGCCGCCCCACGCTGTCCAGTCGATGACGATGCCACGAGTCTGTGGCCGCGTCGTGCGGAAGCTGGAGGTGTACTTGCATAGCAGATCGTTGGCGGCGCTGTAGTCGGTTTGCCCGCCATTTCCAAACCGCCCGGCCACGGAGCTGAACGCCACAGTCGCGCCCAACGGCATGTCGCCGGTCGCGTGCAACAGGTTGAACCAGCCGTCGGCCTTGACGTCGAAGACCAGATCGAACTCACGCGGTTCTTTGTCAGGCAGGAAGTGGCTGCGCTCCAGCCCGGCAGCGTGCAACAGTACGATCGATACGGCCGCTGCGCTGGCGCACCTGGTCGATCACCTTCGCGACTCCGTCAGCGTCAGACAGGTTCACGCTGAAGTAGTAAGCGGTACCACCCGCGGCCTGCACGGCTTGGATTGCGGTGAGTGCCGCCTGTGCGCGTTCCAAGGCTGCAAGCTCCTTCTCGACAAGTGCCGGCGTTGCGCGCTCGCCTCGCGCCTGGATGCGAGCAAACAGGTCCCGCTTCAGTCCGTCTTTGTCGGAGGTGAACCGGGCAAGGTCGAGATTGCCAGCGTCAGGTTCGGGGATGAGATCGAGCAGGTAGAAAGTTCCGCCTGAGGCTGCAGCGAGGTCGGCTGTAATTGCCGAAACTATGCTGCCGGCCGCGCCTGTGACTACAAATACGCTTTCATGGTTGAGTGTCAGCCCGGGACGTCCGTCAGAAGCAGGTTGTTCCTGCAAGCCCACGGTCCAGCGAAGATCATTCTTATAGCCGATTTCGACGGCACCGGGATCGCGCAGCGTCTCAGCAATCAGGTCCGCCGCAATCTCTTCGCCGGGGCGATCCGCCGCGAAGTCGACGGCTTTGATCAGCGCCTCAGGATGCTCGCGCTTGTACGCCTTGGTGAAGCCGGTCACCGCACCGCCCATAGGAACCGCAGCTCCGTGTTCGTCGTACCCATGCTGTCCGCCGAGCCGCGTTGCCGAAACCAGGAACGTGCCCGGTGTGGCCACCTGCTCGTAGAGCTTGCGCATGGTGAGGTAAAGCAACTTCACGCGCACGCGCAGCGAGTAGCGCCACTGATCGATATTCATGCCGGAGAGCTGGCCATCGCTATCGAGCGCGGGCAGCCAATACACACCCTGTACAGGTTTGCCTTCGAGGACACGGTCCAGCGAATGTAGAAACGCGTTTGTGTCGGGTAGTCCCGCAATCGACAGCGCTTCGACGCCACACTGCCCCAATTGTTCTGCCAAAAATGCGGCGACTCCACCATTGTCAGACATGATGAGCACGCGGCTGCCTAAGCCGAGCGTGACGCCCGTTGGCTTGCACAACGAGAGCGGCGGACGCAGGGTTGGGACAGGCACGCGCCGAGGAGTTTTGTTGGTCGCGTCGAACCCCATCAGCGCCGGCCGGGGAACTTGAAGCACGCGAGACGGCACTGGCGCTGCAACTTCAGCGGGCTTTACGCCCGCAGCCCTATCCTGTGCGAACTTGATGACGTGAGCCAGGGTGGGGAAGTCGCGTAGCTTCAGGTTCTCCTCGCGTGGGATGTTGTATGCTGCCCGCACCGAGGCGAACATCTCCGCCTGTTTCACTGTGTCGATTCCGAGATCAGCCTCAAGATCGAGATCGAGGTCCAGCATCTCTTTGGGATAGCCGGTCTTCTCGGCGACGATGTCGAGCACCCTCCCCTGAATTGCGGCGCTATCCGTCGCCGCTGGTGTACTCGTGACCGCACTTGCCGCATTTTTCGGAGTGGGGACTGATGCCTGAGCCGGGGACTGCACAACTTCGACAGATTTCTCTGTGAACGCTTCGGCGGAATTGGCTGTCCCGAGGTCTGGTCGCTTTTCCTGCACGAAACGAATTACGTGAGCCAGCGTGGGGTAGTTGCGGAGCTTCAGGTTCTCGTCGCGCGGAATGTTGTAGATACTCCGAATGGCGGCGAACATTTCCGCCTGCTTGACCGTGTCGACGCCGAGATCGGCTTCGAGATCAAGCTCCAGGTCCAACATGTCCTCGGGATACCCAGTCTTCTCGACAACCAGGGCCAGAATGCGCTTCTTCACCGACTCGGTATCCGGATCTGTTTGTGACGGAGCGATTGCCGGCACGCTTACGACCTCGATTGCAACTGGCGGAGCGTTCGGCGCGACGGTAATTTTTGCCGCAGGTGCATTGACCTCCTGTACACCAGTCAGCGTTGTTGCTGCCGCAGGATCAGGCCGCTTTTCCTGCACGAAGCGAATGATGTGAGCTAGCGTGGGATAGTCGCGGAGCTTCAGATTTTCATCGCGCGGAATGTTGTAGATGGAACGAATGGCGGCGAACAGCTCCGCCTGCTTCACGGTATCGATTCCAAGGTCCGCTTCCAGGTCGAGTTCGAGGTCGAGCATCTCTTCGGGATAACCCGTCTTCTCGACAACCAGCGCGAGGATGCGTTGAGCGACCGATTCTCCCGGTGGCCGCGGTGTCGATTCGGGTTCGGACTTCGCTTCGGCAACCGCGAGCGGGGCGACACTTGCGGCCGGTTGCGGCCCGGTTGCAGTCGCCGAAGCGCGGCACTCGAGATCAGGCCGCTTCTCCATGACAAAACGGATCACGTGCGCCAGTGTCGGGTAGTCGCGCAGCTTGCGATTTTCGTCGCGCGGGATGTTGTACATCTCACGGATAGCCGCGAAGATCTCCGCCTGCTTGACGGTATCAACGCCAAGGTCTGCCTCCAGGTCCAGATCAAGATCGAGCATGTCGGCGGGGTAGCCGGTCTTCTCTACGGCCAGTGCGAGGATGCGCTGTTTCACCGACTCAATTCCAGTTGATGTTGCTGTCGTTGGCGGAGCGGCGATCTCGTTCTTCACTAGGGGAGCGACTTGCGCCACCGTGGTCGTCTTCGTGATCTCAGGTTCAGGTTGCTGCTGCGTTGCTGCGACTATCGGCACAGCCAACAACGCTGGGTCGATGGCGGCAGCAGCGGCAACGTGGGTAGTGTCAGGGGTCGCGGCAACTCGTGCATGCGGCCCCTGATCGCGCACGCGCAGGGTGCGTTTGACCACCTCCAGCTCAGCTTCGGGGTATCCGGCAATTTCGGACAGCCACTCACTCCAACGCTTTGGATCGGCAAGACGCGACGTGTAGCCCATCGCGTCGGGGCGAACGCGCGCGCCATCGGGGGTCTTTGTCCAGCGCAATAGGGTGAGGCTGATCTGTGATCCAAAGCCCGCGCCCAGGCGCAATGCATATTCGATTGGGTACTGGCCGCCCTTCGACAGGTTCAATGCACCAAGCTCGGGATCGATCTCCTTGAAGTTTGGTACCGGAGGCACGATTCCGCTCTCCAGCGCCTTCACGGCCAGCACGTCTTCTATGCCCGTGGCCATCGCGTGCCCGGTGTAGCCCTTGGTGTTGGCAATTACGATCTGATCGGCGACTGCGCCGAAGGTCTTCCGCAGGGCGAAAATTTCAGCCGACGCGCTGCCACCGCGAGCCGGCGTGTAAGTTTCGTGCGAGACAAACACTGTGCGGGGTGCAATCTCCTGGCGCGAGATGCCGTAGCGTTGCTCGACATCGGAGATTAGTGTTTCCATCACCTGCGTTATGTGCGCCACGTCGAGACGGCTGCCATGGAAGGCGCTGTTGGCCGTCACCTCGCCCAACACTTCGCAAATCGGACGGAGACCCCGCTGGCGTGCTGCTTCGGCGCCCTCTACCACCAGGGCAGCGGCGCCCATGCCCATGATTAAGCCGTGGCGGCGCTTGTCGAACGGGGTGGCGGCATCCTCGACGTGTTCGTCGGTTGCAGCCGCTCCGCTAGAGAGGAAGCCGGCGCCAAACCACTCGATCATATTGTCGGAGGTCACATCGTCGGCCGAAATAACGATGACCCGCTTGCAGCGGCCGGCGCGGATCCAGTCTCCCGCCAGCGCCACCGCCTGGGTGGTCGTCGCGCAGGCGGAGTTGATCTGCGTATTGGGGCCGCGTGCGCCAATGTATTCGGCGAACTGCGAGTGCCCCATCGAGAGCGTCCGGAACAGGAAGCGGCGATCGAAAACGTAAGGCTTCTGCTCAATCGTCGTGCGTAACTCGTCGATGCGACGAGCAATTTCTTGGCCCAGCAGGGAGTGGCCGTTCGCGCTTTGCGAACTCCATTTCTCCAAGATCGCTAGTTCTTCGCGGCGGGCGTGATCGGCGTAATAGCCCGACATGATATCCACTAAGGAGTCGTAGCCTGGGAACGCCGACCCGAAGATCACTCCCGTGTCATCGCGCAATTCGTCAGGCAAACCCCAGCGCTCGGGAAGCCGCGTCCCCTTGGTCGTGATTTTGTAACGCATGACCAGCGGGATGCCGGCATCGCGCAGGGCGTCGACTCCAGCGGCGATCGCCAGACAAGTCACGCGGTCCAGTGCTGCGCGGCGTTCCGCTGAGACGCCGAACTCATTTTCGAGATCAAAGGTGTGTCCTCGCCCGGCAAGCTTGATCACATCGGCCACGTCGTTGATGGTCTGGAAACTTCCCTCGCCGCTCTCGCTCTTCATTATCCGCGTGATGTTCTTGTCGAGCATGGCGCGGCGGAAGCTGGCGGGAATGGCAGCGATGAACTGATCCCCGTTCAGCAGGCGTGCAATGTTGCCATCGTCGAAGATGTGGTCGGTTCCGGGAAGACCCAGGGCGGCTCCGGTGATGACCACTGGCTCTCTCTTGGGGGCAGGCTTCTGACCGTGGTAGAGCTCCCATCCACGATCAAGCACATCCGCGAACATGTGACCCAGTTCGACGTACCGGTCGCCATCCCCTGGCGCCGGAGATGTAGCATTCACAGGGATGGAAGGCTTTTCGGGCAGTGCAGCCTTGGCGGTCAACTGCGAGGGAGTTGCAGCGGGAGAGGACACCCTGGCATTTCTTATTGTGTTTTCGGGGGATGCCTGGACAGGCTCATGGCCTAACCCGGCGGCGTACAGAGCGCACAGTGCCTGGTTGAAAGAAGGAATGTCGCCGACTTTCGGATGGTTGGTGAATAACGAAGTCACATCGCCACGGCTACCGAGAACCTCTTCAGCAAATCCCTGCAATGCTTTCTTCGGCCCGACCTCCACGAAGATTCGTGCTCCCGCCTCGTATAGCGTCTTCAAGCCCTTCACAAACTGAACCGGCGAGGCGACCTGTTGTGCCAGAAGATCCAGCATTTGGGGCACGACGCCGGGCCCGGTCGGATAAAACTCGCCATTCACGTTGGCGACGATGGGCAATTGCGGCGAACGAACGTCGAGACGCGACATCATCTCGTGCAGTGGCTCGCTGGCAGGAGCGACAATCGACGTGTGGAAAGCGTGACTCACCGGCAGGGGAGTCACGTCGTAGCCGGCTTTCAGAAAAATTTCGGTAGCCTGCTCGACCGCCCTGCTGGCGCCGCCGATCACCGACTGTTGTCCGCTATTGATGTTGGCGATGACAACATAGTCATTGATGGTTTTCAGGATGCGCTCGACTTCCGCCAGTGGCGCAAAGACAGCGGCCATCTTGCCGTTATCTTTCACGGCCACCTTCGTCATGCCACGTCCCCGAGCACTGACGGCCAGGAGCGCGTTTTCGAATGTAAGCGAGCCGGAAGCCACCAGCGCGCCGTATTCGCCAAGGCTGTGTCCCATGGTCATATCGGGTCGTATTCCGTACGCTGCCAACAACCGGGTGAGTGCCAAATCGATGGTGAGGACAGTAGGCTGCGTGATTTCGGTCTGACGCAAATCTTCCTCGGCTTTTGTTACAGCGGCGGCATTGTTCCGGTCAACGAAGACAAACTCGCTGAGCGGCTTGCCCAGCAGGGGAGTCATAATGCGATCGGCTTCGCCGAAGATCTCCGCCACGATTGGTTCGGCCGCGCGCAGAGGTTCGATCATGTTGACGTATTGCGAACCCTGGCCGGTAAAAAGAAACGCCACCTTCCCCGGGCGGCCGTGACCGCGGAAGATTCCCTGAGCACGAATCGCCTTCCAGAATGCGGGCTGATTGGCGGTGAATGCCTTCAACGCAGTGGCGCACTTGTTTGCCAGGTCAGAGGCGTCGGCGTAGTCGATGGCCAGCCTCTCTGCCGCCAGCAAGTCAGCGTCGGCCGGCGGAGCGAGCGCGGGCGACTGTCCGGCCTGCGCCGACGTGTGAACTGCGCGCAATCGTTCGAGTAACTCAGCTTCGCTTGCGGCGCCGAGCACAAGGGCTCCGCGAAGAGGGTTTTTGCGGGATGTCGTCGTTGCGACGGGAACGCTGGTCTGCATCGTGGCAGCAGGAGTTGCCGGCAGTGCAACGGGAACCGCGACCGTCTTCCTGCCGTTGCCGTTTAGCCTGCCTGGGATGAATTCTTCCATCACCATGTGGAAGTTCGTTCCGCCGAAGCCAAACGCGCTGACACCGACGCGCCGCGTAGCATCTGCCGGAACGTCCCACGGTCTGAGTTCTGTGTTGACATAAAGAGGTGAGTGCGAAAAGTCGATGTCGGGGCTGGGACGCTCGCAGTGCAGGCTGGGCGGCAGCACTTTATTGTGCAGGGCCAAAGCGGCCTTCAACATTCCGGCCGCACCCGCCGCGCCCTTCAGGTGTCCAATGTTCGACTTCACGGAGCCAAGCGCCACACTGTGAGATGGCAGGCTGGTCTGACCAAGAACGTCAGCCATACTCTGCGCTTCCACCACGTCGCCAACACGAGTCGACGTGCCGTGCCCTTCGACCAACGTTCCCACTGAGGGGGCGAGGCCGGCATTCTTCCAGGCGCGCTCGATACAAAACTTCTGGCCAATCGGATTCGGGGCGGTGATGCCCTTGCCCTTGCCGTCGCTGGAGCCGCCGATTCCGCGCAACACGGCGTAGATCTTGTCCTGATCACGCTCGGCATCGGCCAGCCGCTTCAGCAGGAAGATCGCGGCTCCTTCGCCCATCACGAAGCCGTCAGCACCTTCCGCGTAGGGACGCGTGCCTGTCGCCGACAACGCGCCGATTTTGCAGAACTTCACGAATGTTGGCGCACCCATGTTGCGATCGATGCCACCGGTGACGGCAATATCGAAGTCGTTCTCCACCAGCCCTTCGACGGCGGAACTGATTGCAGCCATAGCGGAGGCGCATGCGGCGTCGCACACGTAGTTCGGTCCGTGGAAGTTGTAGAGGTTGGCGATGCGGCCGGCCATGCAGTTAGCCAGCTCGCCCGGCATAGTGTCTTCGGTGATCGGCGCGTAGCGCTTTCCAATGCGCTTATGAAACTGTTCCGTGATCTCCTGCTGCAATTGCTGAGGCAGCTGGGCAAAGGTCGAGGTCTCCGCCAGTTCGTGGGCATACTCAGGGAAGAAGATGCGCACTGACGAAAGGTAATGCTTCTCGCCGGCCATGGCGTTGCCCAGAATCACCGCGGTGCGGTCGAGATCCAGAGGGCGCTTAGGATATCCGTAGTCTTCTAGGGCTTCGCGAGTGCAGGCGACGGCCCATTGCTGCGCTATATCCATACCATCGGCGACGCGCGGGGGAACCGGCAGCTTCCACTTCATCGGATCCCACGTGTACTCGCGCACCCAGCCGCCGATCTTGGAATAGGTCTTGTCGGGCGCGGCAGGATCGGCGTCGTAGTAATAAGCACGGATCCCATCGATCGAGGGTGACCTCGCTGATGCTGTAGCGGCCGGTCTTAACGTTGTTCCAGAAGGCAGGGACATTGGGTGCATCGGGCAGGATTGCTCCCACCCCCACGATTGCGATCGCGCGGTGTGCGGTATTTTCCATGACGATGAAACCTCTTCAGGTGGTGCTGGCATCCGCGGGCAAGAGAGCGGGCGCCGTACCATGTCAATGGGTGAGAACTGCTTCCTTTGGTTCCTGGGCCGCGGCTTTTGACACGCGCCCGTAGAGTGCGTCGGCCACGTAATCCATGTCGGCGATCAAACCGGCTTGGGAGCGGTGAATCGTGGATAGACCGATAGCCGCTTCGAAAGCGGGCATCTCCACATCACTGACGCCACCGGCTCCGACGATGCAGTGCAGACCGTCCTGTGCGACTTTCATCGCTGCCTCGCGAGCGAAGATCCGGCTGATGGCAGCCAGCGCCGACGCATCGAAACGGTCATTGGCCTTTTCGTGCAAACGGCCTTCGGCGGCAAGGGCAGCGCGGCGAGCAAGCGTGGCAGCGGATTCGGCGTAAGCGATCCACTCGCCGATGCGCAACAGAATGTGCTGATAGCGGGTCAAGCGATGGACGCGCGCCTTCTCCATCACTTCAGCTAGGGCGTGCAAAGCCAGAGCGGCCGCATCGGCGCCGACATTCGGATGAACAGCGTGCAGCGCCTCCGCCTCGCGCGCGCGATCGTGATAATGCTGTCCGCGGGTCTTCAAGTGGATCTGCCAGCGGTCGCGGCTGATGGTCATCTCCATGATTTCGGAGGTGCCTTCATAGATTCGCGTAATGCGAACGTCGCGGCTGACCTTCTCGACCATGTACTCATGGGTGTAGCCGTAGCCGCCCAGCGCCTGAATGCTGGCGTCGGCAGCGGCGTGGCCCGCTTCGGTGGACATGTACTTGGCAATCGCGCCTTCGGTGTTCAGGCTGCCTTCGTTGCCGGCATCGATGCGCTGCGCAGTTTCCTCGATGAAGGCGCGTCCGGCTTCCAGCTTCACTACATGGGGAACGATGAGCTTGTGGGTGTAGCCCTGCTTCTCAGACAGCGGTGTGCCCCCCTGAATGCGCTTGGTGGAGTACGGGATCGCTCGATCGAGCGCGGACCAGCCTGCGCCGAGTCCGAAGGCCGCGACCATCACGCGGGTATAGCCGAAGACTAGCTGGGCCTGAATGAGTCCCTGACCTTCGACGCCACCCACCAGGCGATCCGCGTCCACATAAACGTCACTGAGTGCCAGCGCGGCTGTGTTGCTCAGGCGAATGCCGTGCTTGTCCTCGGGCTTGTCATGAGTGAAGCCCTTCGTGCCGGTGTCGACAATGAACCAGCTCGGTCCGGCGGGCGTGTTGGCGAGAATCGTGCAATGGTCGGCGATGCCGCCGTTGCTGATCCACTGCTTGCTGCCGTTGATCCTATAGCCGACGATCTGGCCGTCTTTTTCGACGCGATCGGCGATTGTCTTCAGCGCGCCTAAATCACTGCCCGCATCCGGCTCGGTCGCGCCGTAGGCGAAGAGCACGCCTTCGTCCGCGATCTTGCCCAGCCATTTCTTCTTCTGCTCAGGAGTGGCCCCGAAGGTGATGGGATCGCTGCCCAGGAATGTGGCGAACAACGAGGTGGCGAGCCCAAGGTCGATGCGCGCCATTTGTTCGCAGATGAGATAGACATCCATGGTGCTTCCGCCCATGCCGCCGTACTCTTCGGGAATGAAGAGAAGCTGGATGCCGAGCTGATCCGGGCTGCTCATGTGGCGAACAATCTCCACCGGGCATTCGTCCCGCTCGTCCAGTGCAATGAGTTCCTCGTCCGGCAGGCGCTTCTTGGCAAAGTCCCGCAGCGATTTCAGGCTCAGATTCAATGTCTTCTTCGTGATCATGTTCGGACCTCTTATCGAGCGGCTGCGGCGCCCTTTGGCGGCGCGCACCTTCTCGGTCAGTTCAGGCAGAAACTCAAGGATGTCGGCGACGATGCCTACGTCAGCCACCTGGAAGATGGGTGCCTTGGGGTTTTTGTTGATGGCAACGATGAACGGATTGCCCTTCAGTCCGGCGAGATGCTGGAACGAACCGCTCATGCCGCAGGCCAGGTAGACCTTCGGCCGCACGGTTTGACCGGAAGATCCGACCTGTCGCGACTTGGGCAGCCACTTGGCGTCGACTACCGGGCGCGAGCAACTGACAACCGCGCCCATCGTATCCGCCAGTTCCTGCGCGATCGGGACGTTATCCTTCTCCTGAATGCCGCGGCCGATGGAGACGAGCACGGGCTCCTTGGTAATGTCGACATCGCCGGCTTCGGGGACGACCGTCGTCAGATAGCGACGCTTTGCCGTCAGTGCTCCGATCTCGGCGGACTTGTCGACAATGGCGCCATTGCGCGGCAACGCCTTCGAGCGGCTTAAACGCGCCCGGCCTGAGGTTCAGCACCGCGCCTGTCGAAATGTCGCAGGCGACATGTGTGCTCACTTGTCCACCAAACTCCTGGCGGACCACCTTCAGGCTGCTGCCCTCGATGCCTTCGATGGCGACGACATCGGAAACGAAGGCGGCATTCAGCTTGACCGAAAGTCCAGGCGCGAGATCGATGCCGAAGTGGTTGTGCGAGACCAGAACAAGACTGCCCGGCGGTACGACCTTGACCAGCGCTTGACGAATGAGTTCGGCGTTGGGATACGCGAGTGTGTCGTTGGCGATTTTCCAGACTTCGGGATAGGAGCCGCAGAGACTCGTACAGGCTGCATCGAGCTCCGCAGCCGTGCCAGTGACGATCGCCGTTGGCGATGACGACGGATCGAGCTTTTTAGCCGCAGCCAGCAGTTCGGCCGCACAGTCGTCCGGCGCTCCGGCCTTGTGGGTAATGTAGGCAAAGATGCGGGCGGTCATTGCAGGCCTCCTTTGGCTTTCATCAGCTCAATGAGCTGGTCGGCGATCTCTTCGCTGCTGCCCTTGAGAATCTCGGCTTGCCTGGCGAGTGCCGGCACGAAGTAGTCCTGCCGTTTGACCTTTGCCGCGGTCTCTCCGACGCTGGCCGGATCGACGCCCAGATCAGTGGCTCCATACGTCGGAATCTCGAGCGATGCCACCTGGCGAATGCCGCGCATTCCGACATAACGGGGCTCATTGATGCCCGTCTGGATCGATAACACGCAGGGAAGGTTGATCTCATTGACTTCGCGACTGCCGCCTTCGATCTCGCGGCCGATCTTCAGCTTGTTGTCTTCGACGACCTCGATGGAGTTCACGAGCGATGCGAACGGGTAGTCGAGCATCGCGGCCAGCATCCCGCCGACCTGTGCGCCGCCGTCTTCGGCCTGCACGCCGGTGAGAATCAGATCGAAGTTTTGCTTCTGTACAAAGGCGCTCAGGACCATCGCGATGCCCTTCGCGTCGGAGCCCTCGAAGGCCTCATCCGTCAGCAGCACGCCTTGGTTGGCGCCCATCGCCATTTCACGGCGCAGGATCTCCTCGTCTTCGTCGGTGCCGACCGTGGCCACCGTCACCTTGCCACCCGTGCGAGCCACGATCTGCAAGGCCTCTTCTACGGCGTAGTTGTCCGGTTCATTGATCGAATAGACGAGGTCATCGCGCTCAATGTCATTGCCCGCCGAATTGAGCTGAATTTCATTCTCGGAGGTGTCAGGCACTCTCCTGGCGCAAACTAAAATCTCCACATTAGCCTCCCGATTGAATTCGTTCTGTACTGCTCAAATCTTCAAACGTGAACTGCGGCCTCCACTTCGTCGCTTCGGAACTCATGAGGGTGCGACGGAATAATGTGCTGCTCGACCACTTCTGTCAGGTCGAGTGCGGTCATCTTGCCTTCCAGTCCCGCGACCTTGATGCCGTCTTCGATATTCACCATGCAAAAGGGGCAAGCGGTCACGATTACGTTCGCACCGGCTTCAGCTGCCATCTGCACGCGCTTCACTCCCATGCGCTGTTCTTCCTGCGGCTCGTAGAACAACATCAGCCCGCCACCACCGCAGCAGAACGAGCGATCGCGACAGCGGCTCATTTCCACGCGCTTCAAGCCGGGAATGGCGTCGAGCACCTCGCGCGGATCGTCGTAGACCTGGTTGTGGCGTCCCAGATAGCAGGGATCGTGATAGGCGTAGACGTTGCTGCTGGTTTCTGCGGAACTAAAGCGAAGCTTGCCGTCGCGCAAGGCTCGTGCCATAACCTGGCTGATGTGCTCGACCGGCGGCACATCTTTGTAGTCGTGCCTCAGGGCGTTGTAGGCATGCGGATCGGAGGTGATGATGCGCTTCGCGCCGCACGACTTGATGGCGTCCGTGTTGTGCTCACGTAATGCCATGAAGAGCATCTCTTCGCCGAAGCGGCGCACGTCATGCCCGCTGTCTTTTTCTGCGGCGCCCAGAATGGCAAAATCTTCTCCGGTCTCGCTGAGAACGTGCGCCGTGGCGCGGCCAATCGCCTGTATGCGGTCGTCGTACGAAGTAATACTGTCTACGAAGTACAGAGTCTCAGCCGAGACGCCATTGAAGATCTTTACGTCGCAGCACTGCTGAAACACTTTGTCCTTCGTCCAATCGGCCTTCTTCTTTTCCAGCTTTCCGTAGGGATTGCCGCGACTCTCAAGCGCCTTCAGGGCTTTCTGAATGGACTTGGGCACGTTGCCGTCGTCCACCATGCCGCGCCGGAGATCGACAACTTTGTCGATGTACTCGATCAGCAACGGGCATTCCTCTTCGCAGGCGCCACAAGTGGTGCACGACCAGATTTCGTCTTCGGAGTAGATGCCCCCGATCAGCGGTTGCCCATCGCTCGGGCTGCCGAACATGGGATAGTGCTGAAAGCTATAGTCCCGAGCCTTGATGCTGAGGAATCTGGGCGACAGCGGGCGGCCTGAGGCATTTGCCGGGCAGTTGTCGGAGCAGCGCCCGCAATCAGCGCACGAATAAAAGTCCAGCATGTGCTTCCAGGTGAAGTCCTCGAACTTCTTTACCCCAAAACTTTTCACCCGATCGAGTTGTTCGTCCGGACACTCCCCAGCGCACGGGCTTAACTGTGCCGCGATCTAACTTGGCAAAAAACACATTGAACAAGGAGGTCTCAACGTGAAACTGGATGCCAAACGGCCGATAGCAGAGCAGGAAGTAGAAGCTCAGGACATCCACAACATAGGCACCCAGATGGATCTGACGGAGAGTGCCAAGCGAGAGAGACCCCAGAATGTCGCGGAACATCCACGGTAGCGAAAGTATTGGAAGAAACTCGATTCCTGAACCTTGGCGGATCTGTATCGCAGCTCGACTGGCCTCGAACAGGCTCTCCGAGCACATGAGGAGCGCGATCAATCCAAGAAGGAAGACGGCATCGATCGGATGGCCTGTGCCGAACTTGGAAGGAACGGCGTAGCGCGCTGGTTTGTAGAAAATCCGGCGAGCCGCAGCAGCAGATACCGCCAGAAATACGATGGTCGCGGCATAATCCGCGACGATGTCGTAAGCGCCGCCAATCGTGCCGGTTGCGGTGAAGTCTAGTGAGAGTCCGAAGATCAGCAGGTAGAACGCACGCGTGGCAAGAATGATGAATCCGGCGAAGATCAGAAGATGCAGAGTGCCTGCGAAACGGTAGCGCGGATGCTTCCACTGACCCAGCCAGAACTTCAGCACTCTCCGCGACCGCAGCCAGGGACGATCCAGGCGAATGTCACGTTCTGCGCGAACGAGTGGTGTCAACCTTTTTGTGACGATGTAGGCGAAGCAGGCAATTCCCAGAAGTTGTAACAGAAGGCACAACGGAGGCACTAATACTTCCCAGTGGACCGTGTCTGCAAAGACGCACTCGAAGACGACCATATGACAGGAGTCTCCAACTGGTGGCCGTTGCGCAGAATGCGATCAATGAATTTAAGCTCGCGGACTTTTGCCCGCGATGCTCTACAGTTCCGTTTGGCTTTCCTGGAAGTGGCGAAGCATGCCGCCGGCTGGGAACGTCAATCGGCTGGCTAGTTTTGGATTTTGCACCGGTCGCGTTAGTCGGGTCTGTGAGGGCGGTCTGACAAGCGTGTGAGAGGGGTCACACTCACGTGTAACAAGCCAGTTGCGCCACAGAAAGAGGAAGCCTAGTTGACGAAACGCCGCGTCAGACAATTGCGAAAGCAATCCTTCGTTCGACACAGGATGGCGTGATCGCCATCACCGCAAGGCGGGTTAGCGGATTGCCATAATTTAATCGTGGACTAATTCGGCCAAGCTCGGTGGCCTGGCAGGCCTTGGCTCGTACGACGGGACATCTGAATAGGGTTTCGAGGTACACAATGAATCATATGACGTCGCCCTTCGATACACTCGCTTACGGACGGAAATTAGTTAATGCCGGCATCTCAGGAGCGCGCGCGGGGCACCAGGATTTTTCTCCCGAGAAAGCGGCTGGTCTGGTAACGAGCTCGGCGGAAGAGTCGGTTAAGCTGGCTTTGCTGGGTGCGTGCCTTGCGACGATACCGACGATGCTTCTAACTCGCCGGTCCCGAGTATCACGAGGGTTATTGTTTGGCATTTCGGGAGGTGTGGCGGGGTTCCTTGCGGGATTCTCCTGGAAGACACGAAGCCTAACCTCGATTCTTGCCCATTCCGCTGCACGTGAAGTCCGACGCGCCAAGGACGAGCACTGGCTGGAGACCAACCCAATCGATTACGCCTAAGGTCACGAGTAGCTTGCGGTACTGATCGCTCGCCGCCGAATACCGGGTGCAGGACAGGCAGGCCGCTGGTAATCAAGGATGAGTGTCTGGAGGCGCGGGTCGGAATCGAACCGACGCATAAAGGTTTTGCAGACCTCTCCCTTACCACTTGGGTACCGCGCCCTGCCTCTACCGTATCGCGTTCAGCAGGTAAAATCCACAGCCCCTCTGCCCCGGCCAGATGGCACCCAAAGGGCCGCGCACGAAACACCTACCTGCGCAGCGACCGGCCGCAAACGCGCCAAAACTCCGCCGACTCAATCACCATTTACAATCCTTAAACGTCCGGCTCGTAGCCTTCAGAGCTGAACCTGTGCTCCTGGTAATCACTCGGTCGACGGACCGGCATTCAGCATGAACATACTTGAATTCAGCAGCATGGTTGCGCTGGGCTCGTTTCTAGCCGGCTTGCTGGGCGCGCTCACTGGATTGGGGGGCGGGGTAGTGGTCGTGCCCATGCTGACGCTGCTGTTTCACGTCGACATCCGCTACGCCATTGGCGCCTCGCTGGTGTCGGTGATTGCCACGTCATCCGGAGCCGCGGCGGCTTACGTGCGCGAAGGCTATTCCAACATCCGCATCGGCATGTTTCTGGAGACCGCAACAACCGTTGGCGCAGTGGTTGGTGCGGCCATTGCTCTGCATGTACCCACTAGCGCCATTGCGATCGTCTTTGGCTTGGTCCTCTTGTACTCAGCTTACCTGTCCAGCCGTAACCGGCCGGAGCATGGGCCGGAGCTGCAATCGTCGAAGCTGGCCGACAAGCTCCGTCTCAATGGCACTTATCCGACGCCGCAAGGGAAACAGGCCTACGCCGTCACCGGAGTTCCTGCCGGATATAGCTTGATGTTCGGCGCAGGCGTTCTCTCGGGTCTGCTGGGGATTGGCTCGGGAGCAGTTAAAGTCCTGGCTATGGACCAGGCGATGAAGATTCCGTTCAAAGTTTCTACGACGACCAGCAACTTCATGATCGGCGTGACCGCGGCCGCGAGCGCGGGCTTGTATCTCAGCCGGGGATACATCGCTCCGGGCATCACCATGCCGGTGATGCTGGGCGTGCTTGCAGGTTCGATGATCGGGGCGCGCCTGCTGGTGAAAGCCAATGTTAAAGCGCTGCGTTACCTGTTCGCGGCGGTGATCGTTGCGCTGGGCATCGAGATGATCTTCAACGGAGTGGCAGGACGCATATGAGCGACGAACCAATCCCGACGCAGCAGAGCAGCGGCTGGAACGATCTTCGTATCGAGATCATCGTCGGGATGCTCTTGCGCACTGGAGTGATTCTTGCTGCTTCAGTCGTCCTGATCGGAGCTGTTCTGTATCTCTCTCGGCATGGGCATGAGATTCCCAACTACACCGCATTTCACGGCGAACCGGAGAGCCTGAAAAGCCCGATCGACATTTTTCGAGGCGTGATGCAGATGAGTGCACGCGCCATCATTCAGCTGGGATTGCTGCTGTTGATCGCGACTCCGGTAGCCCGAGTGTTATTTTCGGCCATCGCCTTCGCTTTTGAACGCGATTGGATGTATGTAGTCATTACATTGGTCGTATTCGCAATACTGATGCTGAGCCTTTTCGCCACGATTTGATTGCATTGCGTGATGGATACATCGCGTCGCTGCATGCGATTCAGCGAAACCGCCCGCATGTTGCGACATCTAAGATTTTGTTCTTAACTTTGGAGGAATAATGGCAGGAGTAAATCTGGCAGACGCGCGTCGCGTAATTGCGGCGGCAGAGAAGAAAGCCCAGGAAATCGGGCAACCGATGAATGTCGCGGTTGCAGACGAGGGCGGCAACCTCGTTTCACACGTTCGCATGGACGGCGCCTGGATGGGCAGCATCGACATCTCGATCAACAAGGCGTTCACCTCGCGAGCCTTCGATATCGCAACCAAGGACCTGGCGGCGCACTCGCAGTCCGGCGGCCAGTTCTTTGGAATTCACGTTTCCAATCATGGACGGATCATGATCTTTGCCGGCGGCATTCCCCTGAAGCGCGATGGCAAGGTAGTGGGCGCGATCGGCGTTAGCGGCGGCTCGGGCGAGCAAGATCATGCTGTCGCCGAAGCGGGTGCAGCTGCGTTCTAATTATGGCCGACGACATTTTTTCCGCAATTCACGAGAGCGACTTGCAGACGATTCGGCAACTGATCGCCGGCGATCCGCAAGTCGCCCGCTCAGAACGACAACGCGGAGATGGTCAAAGCCCTTCTAGAGGCCGGCGCCGATCGCTCGATCGAGAATGACGAAGGACTTACAGCTGAGGAGATGGCCCAGAAGGCCGGAGATAAGCACGTTGCGGAGATGCTGGTTCGCAACAACGACGCGCGACTGCGGGATAAACCAACTACATCTCGGTTTCGCTAACCAGCGTCACAGAAGAATGTGTTCTTAGAATCCCGGTTCCGATGATCACCGCACAGCCTAATAACAGCACGCGCAGGACATTGGCGTGCATTACTGGGTCGCCGAGCAGGATTCTCACCAGTCCGAAGGCGGCGCTGGCTGCGCAGAGGGCGAAATACAATCTCTCTTTCGTGCAACTCGAAAAGCGCAGCAAGATTAAGAGCACGGTGGTCACGATTACGTAAATCGTCAGCAGGATGCTGCCGGCAATTACCTTTCCGCTACGTACGGAGAAAGGCTCGGCATGCGAGATCGCCAGCTGTACTGCCGCGACTCCCAGGAAGAAAATGGAGTGAACCAGCGCGATAATGGCGCGCTTGCGATTATTGATGATGGCGAAGCGATCCATGAACATATCTAAGTTTGACCATTGGACCGAACATCTGGCTGTGACAAAAATCACAAAAATGCGGATTCATCCCAGAAATGAACTGCTGAACGGCGCATCGGCCATAGTCCGGACATAATCCGATCGGGTCTGGAGGTATCGCGTGGAAAAGGTTAATCTCGCGCAGAAATTCTCGCTCTTCTCGGAACATTACAGCCCCAAAATTGTCGGCGAGATCAACGATACTTTTGTGAAGCTGGTGAAGCTCGAGGGCGATTTCATG
Source organism: uncultured Acidobacteriaceae bacterium (assembly GCA_963834135.1). Classification (GTDB taxonomy): domain Bacteria; phylum Acidobacteriota; class Terriglobia; order Terriglobales; family Acidobacteriaceae; genus Bog-257. Next base: position 259,197 of record CAWIAN010000007.1, read on the forward strand.
TGGCATCACCATGACGCTGAAGATGAGTTGTTCTTCGTCGTAAAGGGCGAGTTGCGAATGAAGCTTCGCGCGAACGGTGTTGAACGGGAAGAAGTGATCGGCCCGGGCGAGTTCATCATCATTCCGCACGGGGTCGAGCACTTTCCCTCTGCCGATCACGAGACTCATGTCATGCTGCTGGAGCCGAAAACAACGCTGAATACCGGCAACGTAGAGAGCGAGCGGACAGTGGCCGAACTTGATCGAATTTAAATAGGACTGAAAATGAGTTCCATTTATTTTGAAATACAAGTTGACGCTCCGGCCCGTGCGATCGGTTTCTACTCAACGGTCTTCGGGTGGCGGTTCTCGGAGATCAAAGGTCTTCCGATTGAGTACTGGCACATTGACAGCGGCGGCATGGGAGGCGGGCTGCTGAAGCGACCGGCAGAGAAGCCTCCGATGCGGTCCGGCACCAACGCCTTCGTCTGCTCATTCGAGGTGAAAGATTTCGATGCGACTGCCAAGAAGATTCTGGGCGCCGGCGGAATCGTCGCGCTGGAAAAACTCGCTGTTCCAGGCAAGTGCTGGCAAGGATACTTCATCGATACCGAGGGCAATACCTTCGGCATCTTTGAAGTCGACGAAAACGCCGGCAGGTAGGAATGTTGCCCGGCTAAAGTCGGCTCTAGCCTTACTAGTTGTCGTCGCCGCGGGGTGATGCTCGGGACTAACACACGTTAGGCCGACGGCCTCGGACCATGACCGCGTAACTTTATTATTCCGGCTCTGGCGAAGAATGACCGGTCCAGACAACCGCCCTCTTTCGAGCTTGGTGAAGGTGTTTGCTAAGGCTGGGAAACCTCGCGCTCAATTTCGTGAGCATTTTGCTGGCCCACAGATATTCGGTCGACAGAATCAGCAGTCCAAGGCCGAGAAATATTACGCCCGGCAAGATTGGCACGAACAGTCCCACCATCCCTAACAGGATGAAGGCCCAGCCACTGGCCAAAGCGATCCACTTTTTTTTCAGCGCTTTCAGCAGCTACCTCCTTGCCCGGATATGTCTTTAGAGGACCCGATCATTAGACGACTTCTTCACCTGTCCGGTATCGCGCGGTAACGCCTGCGATAGTTCACTGATCGTTCTCTTCAGCACCGGATGCCGGACTTCGGGTGCGATCTCGGCCAGCGGCTCTAGTACAAACCTGCGCACGTGCATCGCCGGATGCGGTATCTGAAGTTCTGGCGTCGCTACTACGGAATCGCCGAAGAGTAGAAGGTCGATGTCGATATTGCGCGGTCCTTTTGGCTGAATCCGCCGCCGGCCCATCTGCTGCTCGATCATTTGTATCTTCGACAAAAAAGATGCGGGCATGAGTTCCGTGCGAACCGCGACCGCGCAGTTCAGAAACCAAGGTTGCGCGGCGAAGTCCACCGGTTCGGTTTCGTAGAAAGATGACACCGCCGTCACCTGGCCGAGTTCGCCAATCCTGGCGATCGCGGCGCGGAGGTTCTCTTCGCGCTCGCCGACATTCGAACCCAGCGACAAATAGACGGTTTTCTCCACCGATGTATCTTAGTCGGAAAACTACGTCAGCGAAGCGGACCGCCCGTACCGCTCATTGATCGAATCGCGCTCAGAGCGCTAGGAAAGCGGTGGGACGGCTAGCGGTAGGCTGGCTAGTCGGCTACAGCGAGGTGCTCGGCAGGCCAGTCGGCGATTGCCTCTTCGCTTAGCGTAATCTCTTCCGCATAGCTTTGATCGCGCAGGATGCGCGAGACGATCGCGGTGTGCAGAGCATGACCCGCACGATCGGCTTTCACGTAGCCGAGAATGCGTTTGCCGAAGAGCGCTAGGTCGCCGATCAAATCCAGCACCTTGTGACGCACGAATTCGTCGGGAAACCGCAGTGGCGGGTTGTCGATTCCATTACGCGTGAGCACTACGCAGTTGTCCCGCGAGGCTCCGCGAATCAGTCCCATGTTCAGCATCGCATTCTGCTGCTCGATGAAGCCGAAGGTTCGGGCGGCCGCGATATCGCTAACGTAGCTGCCATTAGAGAGCTCAACCTGGAAGCGCTCGCTGCCTATCAGCGGATGCGGGAAATCGATGGCGTAGCTCACCGAATAGCGCTCGGCCGGATAGACCCCGATGAACTTGTCGCCTTCCTGCAATTCGTACGGACGCAGGATCTTCAGGTAAGTGCGCTTGCGCCGTTGTTGCCGAACTCCCGCCGCGGTAATCATCTCGACAAAGGGTTGGGCGCTGCCGTCCAGGATCGGCACCTCAAGGTTGTCGAGCTCCACGATGGCGTTGTCGACGCCCATGCCGATGAACGCCGAAAGCAGGTGCTCAGTAGTGGAGATCAGGACGCCCTTCTTCATCAGAGAAGTGGCGTAGCTAACCTTAGCGACGTTGCGGCTGACGGCTTCTACCTCGAAGCCATCGAGGTCGGTACGGCGGAAGACGATGCCAGTTCCCGCAGAAGCGGGAAGGATCCGAAGATGACAGGGTGCCCCGCTGTGGAGACCCACGCCGCTGCATTCTACAGAATTGCGGATTGTACGTTCGTAGATCAAATCAAGAGACTTAAGAGCAGCGCATGCAATAGATTATCGGGTTGGGGGATCGAAGGTTGTTGTATTTTAGCCACAACCCGGGCCGAAACGGCACGTCTAAACTGGGACGAAGCCACTCTGGATAGGGCTAAGGTGCTAGGGGTAAATGGTTTAGCAAGCCCAGGATTTGGCTCGGTCGAAGCTGTGGATAATGGCAGGTGTGTAGAAGGTATCGAGTTTGTTATAACCGAAAACAGCCGGAGCCGCTAGATACCTCCTGTCGAGCGACCCGTCTGTCGGTGAGCCTGCAGTGAAGCCACAGGTTCGTCCTCAATGACATTGCTGGACTTTCGCCCCACGCTGCGTAGAATGCTTTTTTCCGCTCACCGTACTTTCTTTGGAACATCGCGTCCAGAGCGGTGCAAGGAGGCCCTATGATCGTCGGTGTTCCCCGGGAGAGCTTTCCGGGAGAGCGTCGTGTCGCCCTGGTTCCTGGCGTTATCCCCAACCTCGCCAAAGCGGGTATGGAAGTCCTCATTGAGGCAGGCGCCGGAGTGGAAGCCGGTTACCCTGACGCGGACTACGTCAACAAGGGCGCCAAGGTCCTGGCCAGCCGAGGAGATGTTTTCGGCGCGGCTGACATCATCGTGCAGGTTCTTTCCTATGGCTCCAATGACCGCACCGGCCGGCTCGACATTCCCCTTTTCAAACGCGGGCAGGTGCTGATCGGCTTCCTGCGGCCGCTAGGGGATGTTCATACCCTCCAAGACATTGCGACCGCCGGCGTGACCTCATTTTCAGTTGAGTTGATGCCGCGCATCACGCGCGCCCAGAGTATGGACGCGCTCTCCTCGATGGGTACGATTTGCGGATACAAGGCCGTTCTGGTTGGCGCAGACAAGTTGCCGCGCATCTTCCCCATGCTCACGACCGCTGCCGGAACCATCACGCCATCGCGTGTGCTGGTGATCGGCGCAGGTGTTGCGGGTTTGCAGGCCATCGCTACCGCACGCCGGTTGGGAGCCGTGGTTTCGGCCTACGATTTGCGCCCCGCCGTAAAGGAGCAGGTCCAGAGCTTGGGAGGACGCTTCGTTGAGTTGCCACTGGAAGTGGCCGACGCACAGGATGCGGGCGGCTACGCCAAGGCGCAGGACGAATCCTTCTACCAGAAGCAGCGTGAGTTGCTGGGCAAGGTCGTGGCGGAAAGCGATGTTGTCATCACCACCGCAGTCGTGCCCGGAAAGAAATCGCCAATCCTGGTGACCAAAGAGATGGTCGCGGGAATGGCGCCGGGCTCGGTCGTCGTCGACTTGGCCGCGGAGCGCGGAGGGAACTGCGAACTGACCCGAGCGGAAGAGGTCATCGCAGTTAATGGAGTGACTATTGTAGGAACGATTAATCTCGCCAGTTCGGTTCCGTATCATGCCAGTCAGATGTACGCCAAAAATCTCACCAACTTCCTGCTCCACCTGGTGAAGGATGGCACGATGCAGATGAACATGGACGACGAGATCACCCGCGGCACCTTATGCACTCAAGGCGGGGAGATTGTGAATGCCCGGTTGCGCGAGTTCTTCGCACTGCCCGCGCTGGCAGGGGCCGGCAAGGAGGTCAAGTAGTGGTTACGACCGATCTTATTAATAGCCTCTATGTATTCATTCTGGCGGCATTCATCGGCTTCGAGGTGATTCGCAGAGTGTCGCCTCTGCTGCACACTCCGCTGATGTCGCTCACCAATGCTCTCGACGCCATCGCTGTTGTGGGCGCTATCATTCTCGCCGGCGAGCGGAAATCCACGCTGGCGTTGATCCTCGGCACGATCGCTATCGTAGCGGCGACCAGCAATATCGTTGGCGGCTTCATTATCACGGACCGCATGCTCAAGATGTTTAAGTCCAGCCGGCCTGGACAGGGGACGCAGAAACCATGATCCCTGGCATCATCGAGACTACCTACATCGTTGCTGTCGTTCTCTTCATTCTGTCGCTGAAGTGGCTGAGTTCTCCGGCCACGGCTCGGCGCGGCGTATGGGCCGGTGAAGTTGGCATGCTTCTGGCCATCATCGGTACCCTGCTCTATCACGGGATTATTGATTATAAGTGGATCGCGATCGCGCTGGTGCTGGGCGCGATAATCGGCGTGCCGCTCGGCAATGTGCAAATGACGGCAGTCCCGCAGCGAACTGCGTTGAGCCATGCCTTCGGTGCGCTTTGCGTGACCCTGGTCGGCACGGCCGAGTTTTATCTGCGAACTCCCAACGTTCCGCGGTTCGTGATGTCAGTGCTGTCGCTGGAGGTGATCCTCGGCGGTTTAACCTTCACGGGGAGTTTGATGGCCGCAGGAAAATTGCAGGAGATCCTGCCCCAGCGGCCCATCACGTACAAAGGACAGAACATCGTCAACCTGTTGGTACTTCTGTCAGCAGTCGGAATTGCGGTCTCGCTGGTTCTCAATCCCGGCCAGACGCAGCTATATCCTTTCATGGTGGGCATTGCCTTGGTATTCGGCGTGATGCTGATTATCCCCATTGGTGGCGCCGACATGCCGACCGTGATCTCGCTGCTGAACTCGTATGCCGGCCTTTCTGCCGCAGCGATGGGATTCGTGCTCGACAGCAAGTTGTTAATCGTAGCGGGAGCGCTCGACGGAGCCTCGGGCCTGATCCTCTCGATCAACATGTCGAAGGCCATGAACCGTTCATTCAGTAACGTTCTATTCGGCGCGTTCGGACAGGTGCAAGCGGCTGCGACGGGCGCGGCGGAAACCCGCTCTGTGCGCAGCGCTATTCCTGAGGAAGCTGCCGCGATTCTTTCGGCGGCCAACAAAGTTGTCATCGTACCCGGCTACGGAATGGCGGTAGCACAGGCACAGCACAAGGTTCGCGAATTGTATGACGCGCTTACCAAACGCGGCGTAGATGTGAAGTTCGGCATCCACCCGGTGGCTGGCCGCATGCCTGGGCACATGAACGTGTTGCTGGCGGAAGCTGATATTCCCTATGACAAGCTGCTCGATATGGACGAGATCAACGGCGACTTCCCACAAACCGACGTTGCACTTATTATTGGCGCCAATGACGTCACGAATCCGGCGGCGCGCACCGATGCCAGCAGCCCGATCTTCGGCATGCCTATCCTGGATGTCGACAAGGCGCGGACGGTAATGGTGATCAAGCGCAGCATGAGCCCGGGCTTCGCCGGTATCGATAATCCGCTGTATTACCTGGGCAACAACCTGATGCTGTTCGGAGATGCCAAGCAGTTTGTGAACTCGATCGTGCGCGAGTTGACGGGTGGTGGGGGAGGCCACTAAAGCAAGCCTCGGGTAAGGTTCGTCGGCAAAAACAAGCCCGAGCATGTCGCCCGGGCTGTTTAATGTTTTGCTAGTTACTAGTTACTGCTTCTACTCTTCCTCTTCCACTTCTTCTCCGCGCTCGGCCTTCGCTGCCGCGATAATTTTTTCCTGCGCCACCTGCGGAACCACGTCGTAGTGATTCATCTCCATCGAGAACGTGCCGCGGCCTTGCGTCATTGAGGTCAGATCGGTGCCGTAGGTCAGCATTTCGGCCATCGGCACTTCCGCTTTGACGACGGTTTTGCCCGCCTTGTTGTCCATGCCCTGAATGCGGCCGCGACGGCTGTTGAGGTCGCCCATGATCGCGCCCGCGAACTCATCCGGAATGGTGATCTCGACGCTCATGATCGGCTCCAGGATCGTCGGTTTGGCCTGCTCCATGGCTTTGCGGAAGGCGATTCGGCCGGCGGTCTTGAACGACAGTTCGTTGGAATCGACATCATGATACGAGCCGTCATACAGAATCACCTTGAAGTCGACCACCGGAAAGCCTGCGAGGTATCCGCGCTGGGCCGCTTCCACGATGCCCTTTTCGACAGCGGGTATGAAGTTCTTCGGAATCGCGCCACCGAAAATCTCGTTTGCAAACTCGAAGTTGCCGCCGCGCGGGAGAGGCTCCATCTTGATCTTGCAATCGCCGAACTGCCCGTGACCGCCGGACTGCTTCTTGTGGCGGCCCTGCACGTCGGCTCGTCCGCGAATGGTCTCGCGGTAGGGAACCTTCGGTGCTTTCAGGTTGACCTCAGTGTGATAGCGGTTTTTCAGCTTCGACACCACAACTTCGATGTGCTGCTGGCCGGTACCGGCAATGAGGAATTCCTTCGTCTGGGCATCGCGGAAGAAGCGCAGCATGGCATCTTCTTCCATCAGCTTGTGGATGCCGTTGCTCAGTTTGTCTTCGTCGGCGCGCGTCTTGGGTTCGATGGCGAAGGTGATGGCGGGCTCAGCGAATGTCACTTGCGGATACTGAATCGGCGCGGGCTTATCGCCGAGAGTGTCGCCCGTCAGAGTATCTTTCAGCTTGGCAACGGCACCAATGTCACCAGCATGCAGTTCGTTCACCGGGACGGCGGTCTTTCCCTGCATGACCGAGATGTGGGCGAACTTCTCCGAGCTGCCACGAGAGAAGTTCTGCAGCGTAGCATCGTTCTTCAGCACGCCTGAATAGACCTTGAAGTACGAGATGCGTCCCGAGAAGGGATCGCTGATGGTCTTGAAGATGTACAGCGAGAGTGGCTCGGAGTCGCTGATCTTGCGCACTGCCGGCTCGCCATTGTTAGCCGTTGGAGCGGCGGTCACGGTCCCGCGCTCGACTGCTGTCGGCAGGTAGTCAGCGATAAAGTCAAGAACCTCGTCGGTGCCAATATTACCCAGGCCTGAGGCGAAGAGGACAGGGAAGATCTTGTCCTCGCGGATCGCGTTGTGCAGGCCGCCGACGATGTGCTCTTCGCCGATCGTGCCCTTATCGAAGAACTCTTCCATCAGCGAGTCGTCGCCTTCGGCGACCAGTTCGACCAGGCGCTCATGCGCAGCCTTGGCCTGTTCAGCCATATTGTCAGGAATCGGCCCGACTTTGGCTTTGCCGTTGCCACCCATCTCGTAGGTATAGGCCTGCATTTTCACCAGGTCGACCACACCGGTGAAACTCTTTTCCGAGCCAATCGGCAGTTGCACGGGAACCACCGTGCGGCCGAAGGTCGAAGTCAGCGACTCCATCACACGGTTGAAGTCGGCGCGCTCGCGGTCCATGCGGGTGCATACGATGGCGCGCGGCAAGGCGAACTTGTCGGCATAATTCCAGATGCGTTCGGTGACCACTTCAACGCCGCTGACCGCGTCGACGACGACCAGGGCTGCTTCGACAGCAGGCAGCGCCATCTCGGCTTCGTGGATGAACATATTGAAGCCGGGGGTATCGATGAGATTGATCTTGGTCTTGCCCCACTCTACGACGGCGGTTGTCGCTGCCAGAGACATGGCCCGCGAGATTTCTTCTTCGTCGTAATCGGTGGTGGTGTTGCCTTCGTCCACGCGGCCCAGCCGTTGCGTGGAGCCGGCAGTGAAGAGCATGGCCGATGTAAGCGAGGTCTTGCCCGAATGTGAGTGCCCGACCAGGGCGACGTTGCGAATGTTCGCGCCTTCGTAATTCTTCACGTAGGAGTCCTCCGTACTGCCGGCAACACCTGCGAAAGGCCGTTCACTCCCACCGTAACGAACTTCGATAGGCGCTTGTGGGAGCCGATAACCCACGCCGCACGTCTCAAGGCAACATACCTTGCAGCTCCGCTGTAGCGGACGCAGACAAGGCCCCGGTAGCACGCAAGTACCGTGCCTGAACCACCCCGAGGTTGCCGGTGAGGCAAAAAGGCGGGGCACCATGCCGGCCTGCGCATGGTGAAGCTGTAACAAACTTGAAATGCTAGCATACGCCCTTTGTTGGGCTCAAACCGGGTGTGATGATCGGCGGCCAATGACGCTGGCTTCCTGGTGCGGGATGCTCAGTTGGGCGAGTTTTCAGCGGAATCGGGACTGGATGGTGAGGGGAGTTCCCGGACGTTAGACTCCGCTCGTTGGAAACTGACTCTAAAGGTCGCACCCTCACTCGAGCTAACTAGAGCGGAACCGACATCGTCGGCGTCGGCCATTGGAGGATCGTAGGTGTAGTGATAGACGTGGCCGCCGGCGAGCTCCTGTTTGGCCAGGCGGCCGTACCGATAGTAATTGCGCAGGATAAGTTGAGGTGTGCTGTTGGCATCGGTGGCCACGCTGAAGGTCAGCAGGTGCTGGCTGTCATCGTAGGTATAGCTGTAGATCTTGCCCGAAGGATAGCTCACGGTTACCAGCCTGTTCCGATCGTCGTATCCGTACCTGACTTTTCGTCCGTGGCTGTCGATAATCTCGCTGATATGATTCAGCGGCCCGTAGCTCAGGCTGATCCATTGTCCTGATGGCGACGTAAGCTTCGTCAGCCGGCGCTGCGCGTCCCGTTGAAAGATGAGTTCCTTCCCGTCGCGATTGCGATAGCTGGTTTCATAGCAGCGGGCTCGATCATCGCAGGGCAGGTAAGTTTCTGTTTCTCCGTCGTACCTGGTCAGTGAGAAGTTCTCGACCGGCGTAAGGCGCCAGCGCATTTCGTAGTATTCGCCGGAGAAATCCGTGTCGACATACTTAACGAATGCGAGAGCGGGAACCTTCAGGAAAGCGAAAGCCGGAAGCCACTTGGGCACGCGCCGGAGCACATATCGACTACCGTCGCCGCGAATTATGTCGGTGGTCAACATGTTGTCGTCCGATCCCAGGAACTTGTCATAGTTATGGCTTCCGCTGATGCCGAAACCCATCGGCCCCTTCCATCCGTCGCGAGTGGCTCTCTCAAATGCAAGCGGAGCGCTATCCGGCAGGTAGAAGTCGGTATGTCTGTCGACCAGCAAGCCATAGCGGAGTGAAAACTCAAATGTCTCCTCCGAGTCATCAGGCAGGGGATATTTCTCGTCCGAGCAACTTCGAACCAAGTCGCCAGTGAGTGGCCGAATTCCGTTCTTGGGCGAGTAGCGGAGAATGACGCAAGCCTCGTCTTCTGCGCGGCCCCATTTCTCCCGTGCGGGATCGAGGTCGGAGACATAGATATCTTCCGCCGGAAGATCAGGCGGCAGAGAGCGCTGAAGCAGACTGGAGGAGTTCTCATTCAGGGGCAGATGCCAATACAACAGAGCGATGTCCTTCAATAGAAAGCGCCGTAACCGCTCATCCAGGTCGACGATCGGAGTATGGGGGTTCACGCCGAGCCGCTCCAGGAACGTATCCTGCAGTCGGGCCGCCGAGATCATCGCAGCGCGCTTCCTGTCGCGCTGGGTATGACTGAACTTCCAGTCGTTCTCAACCGAAAACATGTCCGCATCGGTAAAGCCGATGAGGTAGGCGTTTGGGTCGGCTGCCAGATCCGGATGCTCGCGCTTGAGTTGCTCGTACAGCATCTCGGCCACGTATTGCCTGCGCGACTCGTTCCAGGCTGCGGGGTCTAACTTCATCGGGGGCAGGATTTCTACGTCGAGGTGATATTTCGTCCTCAGCCACTCTGCCAGGTCTTTCAGAGAGTAGGGTTCCTTATGAACGCCCATCTGCGCCAGGTAAATACGTCCGCTGCCGTGCAATTGATCGATACTGACGACCGGCGATTCATGAGACAGGGTTCGTGGATGGGCGGCCTCCCAGCGGTTTTGCCGGACGATCCCGAAGTAGGCCAGCAGCACGAAGAGGGATGTCGCTGCGAGGCCGGTGAGAACGAAATTTCTGACGATCCATCTGGTGTGTGCTTTGCGCCCGGCATCGTGCTGCCACGGCGCGCCGATGGGACCGCACTTGGGACACAACCGCTCGATCAGCGGCCCTCCGCATCGCGGGCAAGGTTGGGTGGGGATCACGCGAATCAGGATGGGACAAGCCTCGCGCAAAAGGCAACTAAAATTTGATTGCGCGCAAACTCGAAAGTAACCATTTCGACAGCTTCATTTCTTCTTGAGTTCAGCTTGCCAGTTCTGCACCAGGGTCAGCGATTGCGAACTGCCTTCACTGGGACTGATGGCGATGAAGCGCTGGCCGTCTCTTGACGGCGAATATTCCCTGGCGATGATGCCGCGCAGCGGAAGGCGGAACAGCAGCTTGCTGCTGCCGATCTGAAATGCGGATCCCGAGCCATCCACTTCAACTGCGGCGAGGCCGTTGAGATCGAAGTAAAAGAGCTCCTTGCCGTTGGCGCTCCACCGAGGCGATGCGCCGCCGCCGTTCGAGACTTGCCACTTCGCGCCGGTCCACGGAAATGGAGCCACGAAGATCTCCGGGCGACCCGATTCCTGGCCCACATAGGCGACCCACCGGCCGTCCGGCGAAAACGTGCCTCGCGACGCAGCGTTGGTATAGGCAAACGGTTTGCGGTCGCCAGCCAACGGCAGCACCCAAAGATCGACGTTGAAGCCGATGCCTTGTTCGTACATCAGATATCGACCATCACGCGACCAATCCGAGAGCGCCTGGAAGATGGGCTTGGGCGAGGAGATCAGCGTTTGCTCCGGGGCGCTGCTGCCCAGCGTCTTCACCGAAATTGCAGCCTGCTGGTTCGAGGTGAAGGCGATTTGCTTCCCATCCGGAGACCACATGGGAGTAAGGTGTGCGCCGTCCGTAAAGGTGAGCCGGGTCTGCCGGTCGTTAGCCAGGTCGTGCAGCCAGATGGTTGCGGTGGCAGTGTTCAACTCGGTGGTCGCCAGTTGTTTTTCGTCGGGCGACAGATCGAGATCGAAATACTCGGCCTGTTCGCCAACCGTTCCCAGCTTCTTGCCGGTGCGGTCGTACCAGGTGAGGATCTCGTTACCGCTGGAAGAGCCGGATGCGTACACCAGCATCCCGTCATCGGACACGCTGACGTTCATCCGCCACAACCCGGAGTCGAACTGAACGTTCTCGCTCAGGGTGTCCGGATCGCCGGAGAACTTTCCGCTTAGAGGATCGAAGGGCTGTGTCACCAGCGAATTCTCGCGCTGGTAGAGCAGTCGTCCCGAAGCAAAAACCGCATTCGACAAAGTGTGCAGCAGAAGACGGTTCTCTTTGCCATCGAGCGAAGCCAGAAATACCGCCGTCTCCGGGCTGGTCGGCGCATTGTGCTTCACTGCGATGTAGAGGAAGTGCTTGCCGTCGGGCAGGAACCACGGCCAGCGATGCGAGGAATACTGCGCAGGGTCGACCGTGGTCACTGGAGTGGGCGTGCCTCCATTGGCAGATACGCGAAAGATCCCGGTATTGTAGGAAATCGCAGCAATGATAGTGCCGTCCTGGTTCCAGGAGCCACCACGTCCCAGCGTCGATTCGCAGATCGTGACCGGCGTGCCTCCGGTTACCTCAATTCGCTTCAACTTGTCGTCGGTGAAGAAGGCAATGGAGCGACTGTCGGGCGACCAGAAGGGGAACATCGCGCCTTCGGTGCCGGTCAGCGCCTCAACCGAAGTCGAGTCGAGCGGGCGAAGGTACAGCTGGGTGCCGTTGGCTCCGTTTGCTGAAAATACGATGTAATGACCATCCGGCGAGATTGCGGCCGGTCCGCCATGGTCGCCTGCAAGGTTGAACTGCATCTTGTCGGGCGGATTGATGGCGACCCGCAGCACCGGTAGTTGTTTCTGCTCGGCCTGATACAGGAAAAACGACATCAGCGCGGCTACGGCAAACAGCAGCGCCGCAACGCCCCAGGCCAGCTTGCTGGTCCGTTTGCGCACGGGCACGACGACGGCCGACGAGGTGATCTGCGATCCGCCTTCAATGATCTGCCTCAGCTGCAATTTGACGTCGTGCGCAGTCTGCCAGCGGTCGTCGGGATCCTTGGCCAGGCAGACCTTCACCAGCCGTTCGAAGGCAGGAGGCGTCATCGGCTGAAGCGAACTGATCGGCGGAGGATCGCGCTCCAGCACGGCGGCCATGGCGCTTGCCGGAGTCTTGCCTTCAAAGGCGCGCTTGCCGGTGGTCATTTCGTAGAGCAACGCGCCGAGTGCGAAGATGTCGGAGCGGGGGTCGGCCGGTTTGCCTTCCACTTGCTCCGGCGCCATGTACTGAAATGTCCCGACGACGGTGCCCTGCGCTGTGAGTGGATGTCCGCTGGGCGGAGTGCTCACGGTTACCGACATATTGGAAGCGGACGCGGCACTCGCCACCGAAGTCTTCGCCAATCCGAAGTCCATCAGCTTGGCGCCAACCTTGGTCAGCATGATGTTGCCAGGCTTCAGATCGCGATGGATGACACCGCAGCGATGGGCCTTCTCCAACCCTTCGCAGATGTCGACGGCGTAACGCAGGACCTGATCGATCGGCAGGGGGCCCTTTCGCAGTCGCTCGGCCAGGGTTTCGCCTTCCAGGTACTCCATGACCAGATAGTCGGTGCCGTCCTGATGGCCGACATCGTAAAGCGTGCAGATGTTGGGATGGCTGACGGAAGAAATGGTTCGCGCTTCCTGATCGAAGCGCTGCCGAGCTTCCGCATTTTCGGATAGGTGCGAAGGAAGAATCTTTACCGCGACAATTCGTTCCAGGCGGGTATCGCGCGCGCGATACACTTCACCCATTCCACCTGCGCCGAGGGGCGACTGGATTTCGTAGGGGCCAAGTTTTGTGCCGGAGGTGAGTGCCATCCCGTGGGCGTCATTATGACATGCCTTGTTCAAAGGCTGCTATGAGACTTACACGGGCCGGGTTTCGTGATCAAATTCGTGCCAATCGTTCGCGCTGGTCGCCAAAATTGTTTGTGACGACACAGAATTCCACAAGATGTGAGAAGGTTGGAGCGTCGCGGGCCTCTCCGCCATCCAATCCCCGTGCGAAGATAGAATTCGAGCGGTAGCACCACACGGAGCACATGCAAACTTCGACTCCGGCGCGGACGTCACATTTTCGCCGCGTCTTCAAGGCATTTCAGTACCGTGATTTCCGGCTGATGTGGGTCGGGGCGTGTACCTCCAGCATTGGCACCTGGATGCAGATTGTCGCCCAGGGCTGGTTGATCTATCGCCTCAGCCACTCCGCCTTTCTGCTGGCGCTCGATCAATTTCTCGGCGGCATACCGATCTTTCTGTTCTCGCTGATCGGCGGGGTGGTTGCCGACCGGGTCGAGCGGCGCAAGGTCCTGCTGACCTCGCAGTACATTCAGATGGCGAGCGCGGCTACGCTCACCTTCCTCGTGGCGCGCGGACTGACACACGTGTGGCCGATCCTCTGCCTGTCCACGGTCTCTGGGCTGGCGCAGGCCTTCGGCGGTCCGGCCTATTCGGCGCTCATTCCTACGCTGGTCGATCGCGAAGATATGCCCAACGCGATCGCGCTGAATTCCATCCAGTTCAATCTGGCGGTGACCATCGGACCGGCGCTCGCCGGACAGGCTCTGGCGAAGCTGGGCGAGAAGTGGTGCTTCGGGCTGAACGCGCTGTCGTTCCTGGCGCCCATCATCACGCTCCTGCTGATTCGCGCGCGTTTTCAACCCGTGCCCACTACGGAATCGATGTTCAGCAGCCTGAAAGACGGTATCAAGTTCGTTCGCAAGCAAGGCTCGATGGAAGCGCTCATTGTGTTGGCGTTCTGCATGACCGCGCTGGCTATGCCCATGCGTACTTATATTCCGGTGTTCGTGAAAGACATCTTCCGTCGCGGCCCGGAGACCTACGGCAACTTGCTGTCGGCCATGGGAATCGGCTCCATATGCGGCTCGCTCATCGTTGCCGGGCTGGGAAACATCAAGAACAAGGGTCGTTTTGCGGTGACTGCGCTGATTTGCCTCGGCGGCGCAATTTCCGCCTTTGCTCTCTCCAAGAAACTGCCGCTGAGCTACGCCATGCTAATTATGGTGGGCGCCTCGATGATGGCGGTCTTCGCCACGGTAACCTCGCTGGTGCAGTTGATCACGACTAACGAAATGCGCGGCCGGGTAATGAGTGTTTACAACTGCGCTTTCCGCGGCGGCATGCCGATGGGAAACCTCTTGTCGGGTTGGCTGGTTCCCATCTACAGCGCTCCCGTGATCCTCGCCGTTAACGGAGTCTTGTTGATCGTGATGGCGCTGTATTTCCTGCTGATTCAGAGGCGCGTGGCTGCGCTGTGAGCTAGTCCAACGGGACGCGATAGAGATTGCGCCGTATGTTCTGGCGAACAAAGGTGTAGGTTGATGGGCTGACGGCCGAGAACACCCGGCCTGGAATCTCTGCGAGCGGCCTGTCTTTCTGGAAGTCCTCGACGCTTCCAAAGCCGGTGTCAGGTAGTTTGGGCAATTCGGTGTCGCGGTTTACCGGTATCACCAAAGTTCGATCCGGCGCTATGTCGGAGTAGAGGAACATCTGCTTTCCGGAACCGGCCCACGCCACTTCGCAATAGCCTTTGCAAAGCGGAACAGGCAGGCCGCCGTCAACGGGAATGGCTTGGGTGGAGAAGCCCTGCTTAGGATCAACAGGCGCTGAGGCCGCGATCAACCATCGTCCATCGGGAGAGACCGCCACCAGGTCGAGGATCGGCTCCGCACCGATTTTCTCCCGCCCACCGCCGTCCGGCTTTATGCGGTAGGCGAAGTTCCGGTCTTGTTCGGACACCCGCACAACCAGGTCGCCGTTGGGCAGAAAGAACGGAGAGTCCTGGTTCGCGCTGGAAGGAATTCGCGCCGGTGACGAACTGAGATCGGTGGGCGCGACCCAGACACTGGCATGTCCGTTCTGGTCGATCAGCGTGAACGCGACCTTTTTACCGTCAAGTGAAACCGAGTACTCCTGCATGGAGTAGCCGGGCAGAATCCTCTCCTGCTCTCCGCTGGCCAGGTCTCGTCTCCACAGTTCGTTCTTCTGAGATTGGCCGTTCAGGACGAGGAAGTACAGGCTGCGGCCGTCGGCGGAGAAGACAGGGCGGTCTGCGCTGCCCTCGGTCGAGATCTCACGATCACCAGCGGCCTCATGCAGCCAGACGGAATCATCATTTGTGCCGACGGATGTGATTAGCGACTTGCCGTCGGCAGCCATGGCGATGCCGACCTGAGAGGTCGGACCGAAGGTGATCTGCGCGGGTTTTCCGTCCGGGAACGCTTGCCGCCAAACGTGGTAATCATCCGTTTTGGCGGTGACGTAGACCCATTTTCCATCAGGTGACCAGGCGCCGCCGAGACAAATCCCATTCGGCCCCACGATGCGGGCCGGCCCGCTGCCGTCGAACGGAACCACCCGGCAGGGCTGGATGTCACCACGATTGTCCATTTCAACAATCAGCACCCATTTCCCATCAGGAGAGAGGTAGGCATGATGCGCCATGCTGCGCTCTCCGGGAGGCGCATAGACCAGGCGGCTGTCTCCACGGCTCTGATCCGTCGTAACCACCACCATGTGCGAGCCTTCGCGGATTTCGCTGAAGAGTAACCGCGCGCCTCCTTCGATCCAGGAGAGAGAAGACGAGTTGGGTACCCACAGCCGGGGTTCGCCCCCAATCACAGGTACGATCCAGGTATTCCACGGTTCGGCCACGCCGTAGGCAATGCGGGAGCTATCTGGCGAAAACGTCGGCGACAACTTATACAGGTCGTCGTGAGTAAGCTGCGCCGGATCGCCGTTGGGCAGGAGCTTGACATAGACCTGGCCCTTGCCGAAAAAGGCGCCGCCGCCCCGGATAAAGGCCAGCATTCGGCCGTCCGGCGATAGTGCAGGATAAACGGCCGAGTCGGTGAAATACGTCAATTGCTCCCATTGCCGGGCGTTGGCCACGGCCTTGGCGGGCGGTGGTGCACGATGAAAAACAAGGGCTCCCACGATAACTGCGATTGCCAGGAGTACCACCGTTACCATCCCGTACAAAAACTTCCGCGATCCTCGCTCTGATGTTTGCGAAGTCGGCTTTCCTGATAGGCCGCCGGATGCTGGTTCTGCGAAATCGGATATTGGGCCAGATGTGTGGCGGCCCGAACTGCTGTCTCGCAGCAGCCTGCGAAGATCGGTCCTCATCTCGGCAGCATGCTGATAGCGCAGGTCGCGATCCTTCTCCAGCGCTTTATCGATGATGCGCTCCAGCTCCGGCGGAACCTCCGGGTTCAAGCGAACCGCGGGTTGGGGAGCGCGATTGACGATAGCCTCGCAGATCATCGCCGAGCTCTCGCCTCGAAAGGGCAGTGCGCCGGTTGCCATTTCGTACAGGACCGCACCAAAAGAAAACAAGTCCGTGCGATTATCCAGTTCCCGGGCGCGCACCTGTTCGGGCGACATGTACGCCACTGTCCCCAGCATGGTTCCCGGACTGGTCAGATGATCGTCGCTGCGCGCGGTCTCCTGCGCGGTTGCTCCCGCGCCGACCCGGTCTAGGGAAACCTTGGCCAAACCAAAATCCAATATCTTGGCGTGACCACGTCGGGTAACGAAGATGTTTGCCGGCTTGATGTCGCGGTGCACGATTCCTGCTGCATGAGCGGCGTCCAGCGCGTCGGCAATGTCGATCGCAATCGGCAGCAGAACTTCCATCTCGAGGGCACGTCCGGCCATGCGGTGGCTGAGGGTTAGCCCATCCAGAAATTCCATCGCGATGAACGGACGGCCGTTATCGTCGCCGATTTCATAAATCGTGCAAATGTTCGGATGGTTAAGCGCCGATGCCGCCTGAGCCTCGCGCTGAAAACGCGCTAGAGCCTGGGGATCTTTAGCGACCTCTCCGGGCAAAAACTTCAGCGCCACAAAGCGGTGGAGGCTGAGGTCTTCCGCTTTGTAGACGATGCCCATCCCGCCGCCACCGAGTTTTTCAACAATGCGGTAGTGTGAGATGGTCTCGCCGATCATTTCTTGTCGAGGCTCGAAGTGGATGGTGGCTACATCTTAGGGCTGGTCCAGAGGCGAGTCAATGAATCACGCCCTGACGTCGAGTAATCTAAGCAGGTGGCGCTGACTCGGTTCGAGCATTCGATTTGAACACCCAATTAAATGGGGCTATTTTTTAAACAAAAAAGCCACGCTACTTTATGTGGCGCGTTCTGCAAGTACATTGGCGCCGTCTGCTATTGCAACCGGCAGACTTGGCGCATAACGTTAAGTTTTGTGGGAGGAGTTAAGGATCATGAGTGAAACAGTTAACGCTACGTTACAGGAACCCATTTCATCCGGCTCTAAAAGCTATACCGCTAAGGCCTTCGCGGCTTCGGCGTCAACTTCACCTCTGGCAGCCGCCTCGATTCAGCGGCGTAATCCGCTTCCCAACGACGTGCAAATCCAGATTCTTTTTTGCGGAGTCTGCCACTCTGACCTGCATCAGGCCAGGAATGAGTGGGTCGACTTTATGCCTACCGTTTATCCCTGCGTGCCCGGACACGAAATTGTAGGTCGCGTGACCAGGGTGGGCAGTGCGGTCACGAAGTTCAAAGAGGGCGACATGGCGGCCGTGGGCTGCATGGTGAACTCGTGCGGCGTTTGCGAAAGCTGCAAGGAAGGCTTGGAGCAACACTGCGATAACGCTGCCACGGTCTTCACCTACAACAGCGAGGACAAGATTCTCGGTGGGATGACCTACGGTGGTTATTCGGAGAACATCGTCGTCGATGAGAAGTTTGTGCTGCACGTTCCCGATGGGCTCGATCCTGCCGGTACCGCGCCTCTGCTCTGCGCCGGAATCACCACGTATTCTCCGCTGCATCACTGGAAAGTTGGCAAGGGCCAGAAGGTTGGCATCGTCGGACTGGGAGGCCTGGGACACATGGGGCTGAAGTTCGCGCATGCCTTCGGTGCGCATACGGTGTTGTTCACCACTTCAGCACATAAGATTGATGACGCGAAAAGACTGGGCGCGGACGAAGTCGTGATCTCGAAGGATGCCGCCGAGATGGAGAAGCATGCACGCAGCTTCGACTTCATTCTGAACACGGTTTCGGCTCCGCACGATGTGAATGCCTACATCAATCTGCTGAAGCGGGACGGAACGATGACATTCGTGGGCGCGCCTCCGAAGCCTGTGCCACTCGGAGTCTTTGGTTTAATCGCGGGTCGGCGTGCGGTTGCGGGTTCCAGCATTGGTGGCATTCCTGAAACCCAGGAAATGCTGAATTTCTGCGCCAAGCACGGCGTCACTTCGGACATCGAGTTGATCCCGATCCAGAAGATCAATGAAGCCTACGAGCGTTTGCTGAAAAGCGACGTGAAGTATCGCTTCGTCATCGATATGAAGTCGCTGAATAAATAAAGAAGACAACCTGCCCGGATTGGCTCAACGGACCGCAAAGAGTCTGATCGGCGGCCGGGCTGCAGGGATACGAAGACACCAACTCCTTGTTTCGCGCTTTCCATAGCTGGAAAGGAACCTCGCCGGGCGAGTGGCGCTCCAATCGCCTGGCCGCTGCCTGAGCTTGGTAGAGACTCTTCAGCCGGAATTCCGTTACTATAGTCGGGATATCCTGCTGATCCTCCTTAAAGGAAGCTTTCCGAATGAAGCGTTTCTCTCTGATGCAGTTCGTCGCGGCGGTAGTTTTGTTGCTTGCGAACACCATGGCCTGGTCCGACTCGTCGATGCTGCGTCCTCCCAAAGGTGCGAAGGTCGCTATCATAGTTTTTGAAGACCTCGAATGCCCCCAGTGCGCCAAGGCAGCACCGGTGCTGCACGAGGCCGCTAAGAAATACGACATTCCGCTCATCCAGCACGACTTTCCTCTACGCCAGCATCCCTGGTCATTTGACGCAGCGGTGAATGCGCGTTTCTTCGACACCAAGTCAGAGAAGCTGGGAGACGAATACCGGCTCTATATCTTTCAGAACCAGAACTATGTGACCAAGCAGAACCTGCAGGGGATGACCGAGAAGTGGGCCGAGCAGCATGGAGTCGCGTTCCCGTTTGTAGTCGATCCCTCCGGGGAACTGACCAAGAAGGTCGAGACCGACCGCAACATGGGTAATCAGATTCCGCTCGATCACACGCCTACCGTTTACATCGTGACCGACTTTCCGCATGGGGTGCCTGTCACCGAAGTTAAGGACATGACCCAGCTCTACCAGATGCTGGACCAGATCACGGCGCAGGCGAAGCAGTCGGCGCCGGCTACGCAGGCGAAGAAGAGCTCCAAGACCTCGCACTAGGGCGCGATTTTTAAGGATGTGAATGAGGGCACGGTTTCGACCGTGCCCTTTGTCATGCCAAGTCGGGCTGGCCGGTCGCCGTAACGACCGATGCCCATTCTTCCGCCGAGAGCCGCTTCCGCTGCGTAGTGGCCATAGGGATGGGGACGTTGATAAATACCCCGTGTTGCAGGCCGATGATCATATCGGTTTTTCCCGCCATGGCGGCGTGCACTGCATGGCGCGCGAACGAATCGCACAACACAGAGTCGACAGTCGAGGCCGGAACGCTGCGGATGTAGTAGCTGGGATCGAAGTACCGGATGACCACGGGGAAGCGTTGCGCCTCGAAGTGCTCGCGGATCTTGTGGCGCAGGAATAACCCAATGTCACGGTGGATCAGATTGCCTGACGGGTCGCGTTGCTCCGATGGAGGCATGAGGTGCTGACCAGCACCTTCGGCCACCACGATCACTGCGTGGCGCCGCTCCAGCATGCGGCGATGCAAGGCGGCCAGCAGACCGCACTCACCTTCCAGTTTGAACGAGACTTCAGGCACCAGAGTGAAATTCACTTCCTGGCTGGCCAGGGTTGCGCCAGCGGCGATGAATCCGGAGTCGCGTCCCATCAGCTTCACAATGCTGATGCCGTTCGTCACGCAATGCGCTTCCACATGGGCGCAGTCGATGACTTCTTTGGCCTTCTGAATCGCCGTGAAGTAGCCAAACGAGCGATTTACATACTGCACGTCATCGTCGATCGTCTTGGGTATACCGATCACCGAGATGGGCAGATCGCGGCGCTGGATCTCGGCGACGATGGCATGCGCACCGCGTTGCGTGCCGTCTCCTCCAACAGTGAGTAGAATGCTGACGCCGCGCTGGTCGAGGAAGTCCACTACCATATCGGCGCTGATCGGTCCGCGCGAAGTGCCGAGCAGCGTTCCACCGAGTTGATGGATATTATTCACGATCTCGGCGTTGAGCCACATAGGCGCGGTCGAGCCCTCCGGCGCAAATCCGGAGTAGCCGTAGCGGATTCCCATCACCGCCGGAACGCCGTAATGGTAATGAAGCTGGAGATACAGCGAACGGATTACATTGTTGAGGCCGGGACAAAGACCGCCGCAGGTCACGACGGCGACTTTCGTGCGTGCTGGCTCGAAGAAGAGATGTTCGCGCGGCCCTGAACGTTCGAAAAGCGGACCATCTTCGCTCAGCGGGTCACGATAATACATGCCGTCGTGAATGAACGTGCTTTCGATAGAGCCGAGCGCGTCCAGCCGCAGGGGTGAACGGTGCTGACGAGGCCCGAGGTTGGAGATGGCGATCTTTTCAATCATGCAGTCGGAATGTTTTGCTACTCTGCCTTCGGTTTCCGGGGCTTCATCATCGCCCAGCCCGCATCGGGAATCTGGCGGCCGACCAGGCTGAACGTGCTCGCGCCGGCGAGCATTTCGCCCCCGTCCATGTATACCATCTCGCCGTTGATGTAGCCCGCCTGGTCGCTGATCAGGAATGCGCCCAGGTTCGCGATCTCTTCCAGCGTTCCAAAACGATGCAGGGGATTGTGATCAAGCAGCTTCTTCTCGAGCTCAGGAGTTGGCAGCAGGCGAGAGAAGGCGCCTTCGGTCCGAATGGCTCCGGGAGCGATGGCGACCGTGCGAATACCACGCGGGCCCCATTCCACGGCGAGACTGCGCATCAGCGAAACCACACCGGCTTTCGCAACCGCGCTGGGCACGACGTAAGCCGAACCCGTGTCAGCGTAGGTGGTGGCAATGCTCAGCACCACGCCTTTATGATTCGCAGCCAGCCAGCGTTTGCCGCAAGCCATGGTCATGTTGATGGTGCCCTTCAGCACAATGCCAATGACGGCATCGAAAGCATGCGTGGAGAGCTCTTCGGTGCGCGCCAGGAAATTTCCGGCCGCATTATTCACCAATACGTCGAGCGGACCGCTCTCCCAAAGCTTACCGATGAGAAGTTCTACGTCGTCTGCGTAGCGCACATCGCAAGCAAATCCTTCAATCTTGCCGCCGGTTGAAGATGCGAGCTCCTGCGCCGTCTGCTGCACAACTTCTAATCTGCGTCCGCAGATGTAAACGGTGGCACCGAGTTGCAGAAAGCGCTCGGCCATGGCGCGGCCAATGCCGGTGCCGCCTCCGGTGATGAGGATGCGTTTGCCCTGCAAAAGATCGTTGGTGAACATGGTTTGCTTCCGGGATAAAGCTAGCACGCGTGGTAGGGAGATGTCAGTGAGAGGCCGCTCTTCGCCTATCGCTATTCGCAATCGAACGCTATGGCCCGGCCGCGAAGCGTTATCGTCCGTCAGTAGACGAGCTGGCGAGATGGGAGCGTGCGAGCGCTTTATGTCGTCCCTACGGGACTCCGAGATCTTCAAGTTCACACTCACCCAGCGCTTCCGCGCTGGGCTAAAACTGCTCTCACTCCCTCAATCGATTCGGTGATGCGGCGGTTTCGCACTGAATCAGAACTGCAACGGGCCAAAATGACGAAGAGCGAAGAGCGAAAGGCGAAGAGCGAACTGCGAAAAGCGGCCTTTCCTATACTTGCGTCAGGCGAAATTCGGCGCTGCGGCGACCCGCCGGAGTGGGCGTGATTGGCAGCGTCAGTTCGACTTCAAGGCCGTGGGGGGATACGTTCCGTGCCACCGCCGTTCCTCCGTGAACCGCAACCGCATTGCGCACGATAGCCAATCCGAGGCCCATGCCGCCGGTCGTGGTTCCCCGGGAGTCGTCCACACGGTAAAACGGTTTGAACAACAGTGGCAGAGCGTTTTCCGGCACGCCAGGGCCATTGTCGCGAACGGTGATGACGGCCGAGCCATCCGCCTTCGCCAGCGTTACATCGATCTTCCCATCGCGGCCGGAGTAGAACATCGCATTGCGCACAAGGTTTTCAATCGCGCTGTGAAGCAGGCCGGCGTCCCCGGTTACCTGGATATCGGCATTTCCCTGGTAGCTAATATCCGCTCCCGTCGCAACCGCTTCGAACTTCGCATCGTGCAGCACATCGTCGATGACATCGTTGAGCGAGATCTGCTCGAACCTGGGTTGAAGTTGACCACTCTCCAGCCGGGCAACAGTCAGGATGCGCTCCAACATGGCGTCAAGTTGCACCGTATCCTGCTCGATGCGGTCCAACATTTCAGCGCGGTCCTGCTCATTGGCGTGACGAGCGATGGTTAACGCAAGGCGCATGCGGGCGATGGGAGAGCGCAGTTCGTGAGAGACACCGCTCAGCAGATTGCGTTCACTCTGAATCTGGTTGCGCAGCTCACCCGCCATGATGTCGAAGTCGCGCACCAGGTCGGCGATTTCGTCTTGACGGTTGCCCAGATTCTCGCCGGCGCGTATGTCCAGGTTGCC
Source organism: uncultured Acidobacteriaceae bacterium (assembly GCA_963834135.1). Classification (GTDB taxonomy): domain Bacteria; phylum Acidobacteriota; class Terriglobia; order Terriglobales; family Acidobacteriaceae; genus Bog-257. The sequence goes on from CAWIAN010000007.1 coordinate 282,057, forward strand.
GCGGGCCAAGCTCATGGGTGGCATCGCGAAGCCGCTCGATGGGCTTGGTCAGGTAATGCGCGATCAACAAACACAGAAGCGCCGAAATGACGGTTCCCAGCTTCAACGTCCACAGAATGTCGCCTGGCACGCGCTCGCCCAGCGCGGGAGGCGTGAATTCGCCGATTAGCAGGTACTGCCCCTGAGGCGTGGTAGCACGAGCAGCGAGCACGTTCGCTTCAAAGGAGTGATAGAGGCCCTCGTTCTTCTCTGCCGCCACAGCCCCGCTAAAGATGTTGTCAGGAACCGGACGGCCCGTGAGCTCACGTCCGCTGGCGTCGACCAGCCAGAACCGCGAGCGCTTCTGAAGGGAGAGACCCTTCAGCAATTGCTGCAGGCCGGAAGCACCTTGCTCCTCGTAGGTTCGCGCAGCGAGATCGGCCAGGATAGGCATCTGCTGACGCTCGGGCTGGATCCACCAAGGATGTTCAGAGTTAATGCGGTAATGCACGCGCAAATACAAAGCCCCTAACAGTAGGGCCTGGGCCACCCAGAAGGGAAGAAAGATCTTCCAGAAGAGGCGCCGGTTCATACTCTGCTCTTTTCGGGGGCCTCGGCGGCGAGGAAGTACCCGATGCCACGGATGGGCCGTATCAACTCCTCAGCCGACTCAGCGCAGGTGGCCAGCTTCTTGCGCAAACGGCTGACGTGCACATCAACGCTGCGGTCGAAGGCATTCAAAGGCCGTCCCAACGCCACCTCGGCGATCTGCTCGCGGGTTACGACATTGCCGGCGTTGCGCAGCAGAAGCTCCAGGACGTTGAACTCTACTGAAGTCAGATCGATAGGATTCTGCCGGCAGGTGACGGTGCGAGTACTCAACGACATGCTGATGTCGCCAACCGATAGCAGCTCCTCGTGTCCCTCGCGAGCAACGGGACTCGCAACCTCACGCGTGCGCCGAAAAATGGCGCGAATTCTAGCTACCAGTTCACGCGGATCAAAGGGCTTCGCCAGGTAGTCATCGGCGCCAATTTCGAGGCCGAGGATGCGATCGACCGCCTCGCCTCTGGCGGTGAGGAGCAGTACGGGCACGGCGGATTCATGGCGTAAAGCCTTGAGAAGCTCAAATCCGGTTCCTCCGGGCAGCATCACATCCAGTATGATTAGTTCATGCTCGCCGGATAGGGCAGCGGTCAGGCCGGTAGCATGATCATAGGCCGCGTCCACGCGAAAGCCCTCGCCTTCGAGAAAGCGTTTTATGAGATTTACCAGGCCGTGATCGTCATCGACGATGAGAAGGCGATTCACGGGATTTATTTTGCCTTTTCCAGCGCGGCCCTGCGGTGAAGAATTGTTTCGTGATGTGTTGTTAACCTTCACACTTCTTAACCTTCCTTCACCTACTCTTAACTGCGGTCCTGGGCCCCATCCGCTCTAATGGTATGGATGTAATAGTACTGCAACCGTTGCGCCAAGTTGCAGTTAGGACATCTGGGGCGAATGGTTGATACCGCTTCCGAGGGGCGCGCGTCAGTAGTGCATGACGAGAGAGGAATTTTCGTGAAAAGTTGGCCATTCCTAAAACCCGGGAAACGGAAAGCGACCGGATTCCTGGGGCTCGGGGTGACCCTTGCGATCTGCGCTGTACTGGCCGGGTGCAGCTCCCACCAGTCGAAGAGCGCGAAAGCGGGCGGTCCGCCGCCGGCAGTTCCCGTTGGGGTCGCCACCGTAAAACAGGGCCCCTTCGATGTTTACCTGACAGGTTTGGGTTCCGTACAGGCGTTTAATACGGTTTCATTGAAGACCCGCATCGACGGTCAGATCATGCAGGTCAATTTTCAGGAAGGGCAGGACGTTAAGGCCGGCGAATTACTGATTCTGATCGACCCCCGCCCCTATCAGGTGGCATTAGCGCAAGCTGAAGCGACCTTGCAAAAAGACGAGGCGCAGCTTACCAACGCCAAGGCGCAATACGAACGCAACAAGGTTTTATACGAGCAGGGAGTCATCGCCAAGCAGGATCTCGATACCCTGGAAGCTTCTTTCGGGACCTACGAGGGCACGATAGCCAGCGACAAAGCGGCGATCGACAATGCCAAGCTGAATCTGACCTACTGCCGCATTGTTTCGCCTATCAACGGACGAGTGGGTTTGCGCCAGGTGGATCCTGGGAATTACGTTACGGCAGCTGGCGGTACGGCGATGCTGGTAATCACCCAGTTGCATCCTATTTCCCTGGTGTTCACCCTGCCGGAAGATCAGTTGCAACAGGTAGCGCAACAGATGAAGGCAGGACCGCTTGAAGTGGATGCCTACAGCCGCGATGACCAGACGAAGCTGGCGGCCGGCAAGCTGTTGACGATCAACAATCAGATCGATCAGACAACGGGTACGGTGCAGCTAAAGGCGACCTTTGACAATCCCGACAACGCGCTCTGGCCGAATCAGTTTGTGAATGCGCACTTGCTTCTAAAGAAGCTCAACAATGCAATTACGGTGCCGGCGAGCGCTATGCAGCGCGGACCGGAGGGCACTTTTGCCTATGTGGTCGATGGCCAAAACAGCGTCCAAATGCGTAACGTGCAGGTAGAGCTGACGCAAGGCGCTACCGTGGTGGTGACTTCGGGATTAAAGGCGGGCGACCGCGTGGTAACGGATGGTCAGGAGAAGCTGCAGGCGGGGATGAAGGTTCAGCCGCAGGCTCCGTCCCACCAGAGTAGTGGGGCGTCCAGCGGGAATATTGGATCTGCTATATGAGTATTTCGCGGCCGTTTATTCTTCGGCCCATCGCGACTTCGCTGTTGATGGTGGGATTGCTGCTGGTCGGCATTGTGGCGTACCAGCAGCTACCCATCTCCGCACTACCGCAGGTTGATTACCCGACAATTCAGGTTGTGACGTTTTATCCGGGTGCCAGTCCGGATGTGACCGCGTCGTCGATCACGGCTCCGCTGGAGCGCCAGTTCGGTGAACTGCCGGGCCTGAGCCAGATGACCTCCAACAGCTCCTTTGGGGCCTCGGTCATTACGCTTCAGTTCAATCTGGAAGAGAACATCGACGTAGCCGAGCAGGAAGTTCAGGCCGCGATCAATGCGGCGCAAACCTACCTTCCGAACGATCTTCCGACACCGCCGATTTATAGCAAAGTCAATCCCGCCGATGCTCCTATTCTGACGCTGGCGATGACCTCGGACAGCATGCCGCTTCCGCAGGTTGAAGACCTGGCCGATACGACTTTCGCGCAGAAGATTTCGCAGCTGCCCGGCGTCGGGCTGGTCAGCATCAGCGGCGGACAGAAGCCCGCAGTCCGCATTCTGGCAAATCCCACTGCGTTAGCTTCGTACGGCATGAGTCTGGAGCAAGTGCGCTCCGTAATCGCTCAGATCAACGTGGACCAGGCGAAGGGCCAACTGCAGGACAATCGGCAGTCGTTCACCATCGGGGCCAACGATCAGCTGCTGAATCCTCAGGGATACGCCGACTCGATTGTCGCTTACAAGAATGGCAATCCGGTGCGGCTGTCGGACGTGGCCTCCGTGGTCATGGGCGCGGAGAACGCGAACCAGGCGGCGTGGATGAACACCACGCCGGCGGTGATTCTGAACATTCAGCGGCAGCCGGGCGCCAACATCATCAAGGTCGTCGACAGCATCAAGCTGCGGCTGCAGCAGTTGCAGGCCAACCTGCCGGCATCGGTCAAGGTCACGGTCCTCACCGACCGTACCAATACGATCCGCGCCAGCGTCAAAGACGTTCAGTTCGAGATGTTGCTGACCATCGCGCTGGTCGTGATGGTGATTTTCCTCTTCCTGCGCACGCTTTCGGCAACCATCATTCCCAGCATCACGGTGCCGCTGTCGATTGTCGGCACGTTTGCCGTGATGTACATGCTCGGCTATTCGCTCGACAACCTTTCGCTGATGGCGCTGACCATCTCCACCGGATTTGTGGTTGACGATGCCATCGTGATGATCGAGAACATCGATCGTTTCATCGAGGAGGGCCACACCCCGTTGGAGGCGGCGCTGCGCGGCGCTGGACAAATCGGCTTCACCATCGTGTCACTGACGGTTTCGCTGATCGCCGTGCTGATTCCGCTGCTGTTCATGGGTGACATTGTCGGCCGCCTCTTCCGCGAATTCGCAGTCACGCTCGCCGTCACCATTTTGCTTTCCGCCGTCATCTCGCTGACCCTGACGCCGATGATGTGCTCGCTCTTGCTGAGGTCGAACGCCGAGAAGAAGCATGGCCGCTTCTACGAATGGTCGGAGCGAATGTTCAACAACACCATCGCGTTCTATGGACGGACGGTGAAATTCGTTCTGAAGCATCAGACGATCACGCTGCTGGTAACGATCGCGACGCTGGTCGCGACAATTTTCCTGTACATCGTGGTTCCCAAAGGCTTCTTCCCGGTGCAGGATACGGGCGTGATCATGGGCATTTCGGACGCGCCGGAAAGCATCTCATTTGATGCCATGGGACAGCGGCAGCAGGCGCTCGCGGCGGCGATCCTGAAGGACAAGGATGTCGAGAGCCTGTCCTCGTTCATCGGAGTTGACGGCACCAATACGACTCCGAACAGCGGACGCATTCAGATCAACTTGAAATCGCATGAAGACCGTTCGGACGATGTCACCACTGTGATGAAGCGGCTCCAGCACGAGATTGCGGGCGTCGAGGGAATCACGCTCTACATGCAGCCCGTGCAGGACCTGACGGTCGAAGACCGGGTGAGCCGTACACAATATCAGTTCACGCTGGAAGACGCTGACGCGAAAGAGCTTCGGCAATACACCGCGAAGATGGTCGACAAGCTGAAGAGTCTGCCGGAGTTGCGCGATGTCGCCACCGATCAGCAAAACCAGGCGGCTCAGGCGACGCTGGTGATCGATCGGGACACGGCATCGCGGCTGGGAGTTACTGCCAGTGCGATCGATAACACGCTCTATGACGCGTTCGGGCAGCGACTGGTGTCGATCATGTTTACCCAGCTGAACCAGTATCACGTGGTGCTGGAGGTCGATCCCAAATTCAGTACGGACCCCGATTCGCTGAAGGATATCTATGTGCCGACCGGCGGAGCGCAGAGTCCGGCAGTGCCGACACTGGGCAGCGCGCCCGTGGGCACGACGACTGGAACCAATGTGCTCGCTGCGAACGCCAACCAGGTTCCGCTCAGCGCAATTGCTCACTGGGAAACGACTACCGGGCCGCTGACGATCAACCATCAAGGCCAGTTTCCGGCGGTGACCATCTCGTTCAACCTGGGCAATAATGCATCGCTGGGTGACGCGGTGAAGGCCATTCAGCAGGCGGCTTCCGACGTCAATTTGCCACCAAGCATTCAACTTGCGTTTCAAGGCACAGCGCGCGCCTTCCAGGCTTCGCTAGCCAATGAGGGCTGGCTGATCCTGGCCGCCATCGTGACGGTTTACATCGTGTTGGGCGTGCTGTACGAAAGCTACATTCACCCCATTACGATTCTGTCTACATTGCCGTCCGCCGGTGTGGGAGCGATTCTGGCGCTTACGTTGTTCCATTTGGATTTGAGCGTAATGGCGCTGATCGGCATCATCCTGCTGATTGGCATCGTAAAGAAGAACGCCATCATGATGATCGACTTTGCGCTGGAAGCCGAGCGCAAGGAAGGCAAGGCGCCGGTGGACGCGATTTATGAAGCCTGCCTGCTGCGCTTCCGCCCTATCATGATGACGACGTTTGCCGCTTTGTTCGGCGCCATCCCGCTAGCTTTGGGTTCGGGCACGGGATCGGAGTTGCGCCGGCCGCTGGGCATCACCATCATCGGTGGCTTGCTCTTCAGCCAAGTTTTAACTTTGTACACCACGCCGGTGGTTTACCTGTGGTTCGATCGTCTGGCTCAGGCGTTACGCCACTTGCGCGCTCCTAAGCCGGTGGAGGCAACTGGAGACTAAGAAAGTGGGTAGTGGATAGGAACGACTCACTGAACACTGGTTTTATCGTTAGCGAATGAGTTACGACAGGTTTAAGGGAGAGTGGCAAGTGGGCGTTGAAAACAAGCACCACAAACTACCCATTATCCACTACCCACTACCCACGGATTTATGAACATCTCCGCACCAGCGATCGCGCGACCGGTAGCAACCACCTTGCTGACGTTTGCTCTGCTTCTAGCGGGAGCATTGGCGTACATGCAACTTCCGGTGGCGCCGCTGCCGCAAATCGATTTCCCCGTGATCTCGGTCGGCGCGTCTCTGCCAGGGGCCAGTCCCGAGACCATGGCTTCCGCGGTTGCAACGCCCCTCGAGCGTCAGTTCGGACGCATTGCCGGCATCAACCAGATGACGTCGTCTAGTCAGCTGGGCTCGACCGGCATCACCATGCAGTTCGACTTGAACCGCAATATTGATGCTGCGGCTCGCGACGTACAAGCTGCGATCAACGCAGCGCGTGGCTACCTGCCAGCCGATCTGCCCAGCAATCCCACCTACCGCAAGATCAATCCCGCCGACTCGCCAGTCATCATTCTTGAAATGACGTCTGAAGCGATGACGCAGGACCAGATGTACGACGTGGCCGACTCGATCATGGGCCAGAAGCTTTCGCAGATTGAAGGCGTAGGCCAGGTATTTGTCTGGGGATCGTCACAGCCGGCAGTCCGTATCGAGGCCAATCCGAACACCCTGAACCAGATGAATCTCGGACTCGAAGCCGTTCGCAACGCGGTTGCCGCCGAGAACGCAAATCAGGCTAAGGGCTCGCTCGATGACGGGAGCAAGACCTGGATGATCCGGGCGAATGATCAGCTGATGAAGGCGAAGGACTATGCCCCGCTGATTGTCGCTTATCGCAATGGCGCGCCGGTGCGGCTCAGCGACGTTGCCACGGTTCAGGATTCGTACTCGAACGTCAACAATGCTGGCAGCTTTAATGGCAAGCCCAGCGTGCTGGTGGTGATCTTCCGGCAGCCGGGCGCGAACATCATCGCCACCGCCGATCGCGTGATCGACGCCCTGCCGTTCCTGAAAGCATCGCTGCCGCCCAGCATCCATCTGGAAATTGGTCTTGATCGTACCACCACGGTCCGCGCTTCTGTCTCTGACGTGCAGCGGACCTTGATCATCTCAGTGATTCTGGTCGTATTGGTGGTCTTTGTCTTCCTGCGCGAGGTCCGCGCCACCCTGATTCCGAGTGTGGCGGTGCCGCTGGCAATTGTCGGCACCTTTGGAATCATGTATGTGTGCGGCTATTCACTCAATAACCTGTCCCTGATGGCGCTGACCATCTCCACCGGGTTTGTGGTGGACGACGCGATTGTTGTGCTGGAAAACGTGATGCGCCACGTCGAGGCCGGCATGCGGCCGTACCAGGCGGCATTGGTTGGCGCCCGCGAGATTGGCTTCACCGTTGTGTCCATGAGCACCTCGCTGATTGCGGTGTTCATTCCCATCCTTCTGATGGGCGGCATCGTAGGCCGGCTGTTCCACGAGTTTGCCGTAACCCTCAGCGCGGCAATTGCTGTTTCACTGGTAGTGTCGCTGACCACGACGCCAATGTTGTGCGCGCGGTTCCTGAAAGCCCATGACCCGGGCAGCCACGGTCGCCTTTACCGCATCAGCGAACGTGGCTTCTACCACCTGACGCGAGGATACCGGGTATCGCTAGGGTGGGTGCTGCGGCATCGCCGGCTGATTTTCGCGATCGCCATCATTATGGTCTTCGTCAACGTTTACCTCTACATTATCGTGCCCAAGGGCTTCTTCCCGCAGCAGGACACGGGCCGCCTGGCCGGCATGGTTATGGGAGAGCAGGACGTTTCTTTCGAATCGATGAAGACGAAGACTGACGAACTGATCAGCATCGTCAAGAAAGACCCCGGAGTCGAGAACGTTCTGGCTTTTGTAGGCGGCAACGGAGCGCAGAATCAGGGCCGCGTTTTCGTCGTGTTGAAGCCGCTGGCGCAGCGCAAAGTAAGTGCCGACGAGGTGATCGCGCGCTTGCGTCCCAAACTGTCGCACATCCCCGGAGCGACGCTGTATTTGCAGTCCGTTCAAGACTTACAGATCGGCGGGCGCTCGTCTAATGCGCAGTACCAATACACGCTTTCGGGTGAGGACCTGAACGAGTTATATGAGTGGGCGCCGCAGCTTCTGGCGAAGCTGCGAAAGATCCCCCAACTCAAGGACGTCAATAGCGATCAGCAGGTAAGCGGACTGGAGGAAAACGTCGTTATCGATCGAGCCACAGCTTCGCGACTGGGGATCACGCCACAACAGATCGATGCTGTCCTCTACGATGCTTTTGGCCAGGAACAGATCTCAACGATTTATCAGACGCTGAACCAATATCACGTAGTGATGGAAGTTGCTCCGCAATATCAGCGCACGCCGGATGCGTTACAGGCCGTTTACGTCATCACAAACAGTGGCGCTCAGGTTCCGTTGTCGGCATTCGCCCACTTCGAGCCGTCCACTACGTCTCTATCGGTTAACCATCAGGGGCAATTCCCGGCGGTAACTCTTTCGTTCAACCTGGCGCCCGGAGGCGATCTGGGTACGGCAACTCGCGCTATCGATCAGGCCGAGATGGAGATGCGGTTGCCCGCGAGCATTCACGGCAGCTTCCAGGGCACAGCTGCGGCCTTCCAGGATTCGCTTTCGTCCGAGCCGATCCTGATTCTGGCAGCGCTGGTTGCCGTCTATATCGTGCTGGGCATGCTGTACGAAAGTTACATCCATCCCATCACGATTCTGTCGACTCTGCCCTCGGCGGGCACCGGAGCGCTGCTGGCATTGCTGCTCTTCCATATGCAGCTTGATGTCATCGGCCTGATCGGTATCATCCTGCTGATCGGTATCGTGAAGAAGAATGCGATCATGATGATTGACTTCGCGCTGGAAGTGGAGCGTACCGGCAAGAGCGCGGAGGAGTCGATTTATGAAGCGGGACTGGTGCGCTTCCGGCCGATCATGATGACGACGGCTGCGGCAATGCTTGGGGCTATGCCGCTGGCGCTGGGTACCGGCGTTGGATCGGAGATTCGACGTCCCCTTGGTGTAGCGATTGTGGGCGGTCTTATCGTCAGCCAGGCGCTGACCCTGTACACCACGCCGGTGGTGTACCTCTACATGGACAAATTCAAGGATTGGGTTGTGGCAAACGTGCTGCCGAAGCGTAAGAAGACCGCCAAGCGGGAAGAAGAAGTGCCGATCTTCGCCGACTAGTGCGATCTACTCCTGGTGTATCGGCGCGAAGTGCCCGAATTTCTCCAAATCAAAACGAATGTTGCACTGCTGGGGAGCGACATGGGCGAACGAGACGCTAAGGCTGTCCTCTGGGCTGGGTAGTTCGCCGGATTCAAGCGGTACCCGTACCAGGTCTTGCTGTGGATCGTATGCACCCGAAGTGTCCGTGCTCTTGGAGACAATGAGCGTCCACTGCTTGGAATTCGGAATCACGTAGAGCGTGTAAGCGCCGATCGGAAGCGTCCGCGAGCCGATCTGGATGGGCGTGTTGGTAAACAGCGCCATGGCTTTGCCACCCGGTGCCCAGGCCTTGCCGAAGGGAACCTGAATGGACAGCGGTTTCTTCAAGTTGATGGGAACGTGCTGATATTGCACCATCAGCTGCTTGTCTTGGTCAAAGTTGCAGGTTGCTGACGCGCCCGAGTCATCTTGTGCCAAGACGGCCACGCCAGAAAAAGTAATCACACAAATTAAGAAGAGAAGTGCGGAAGTGACGCGGTGCATAGCCGAGCCTCCGAAACAGCACAGTTTAGTGCATAAGGGGTCGTTAAGTCTGTGATATAACGGCGCTCCCACAAATTCCAGCTCGTTCCTTTCCCGGTCGAGGTGGAATTCGAAAATATTTCCAAGTTTTAATCGGGAGCGGCGCTGCGTCGAGAAACTGCAAATTTGTTTTCCGCATCTCTCAAATGTGTAATCCTCCGGTTTTCATGTAGTTCTGGAAGGTAAATAATAGGAGTTCAGGCCCCCGGCGGCCAAGAGGGGTGGTCTGCTCGACGAATGACCGAACCGAAATCCATGACGAGCGCCTGGCATGAGCGCATGTCGGCGCTGCGCAACCTTCCGCCTGTGCTCAAGATCGTCTGGGACTCTGGTCCCGTGGTGGTTGTACTCGGCCTCGTCTTTCGATTGCTGGCGGCGTTGCAGCCGGTCGGGATCCTCTATGTCGGCAAGCTGATCTTTGACACGGTCGCCCACACGGCCAAACACCAGGGTTTTCCGCACCGTTTGTGGTGGCTGGTGGCAATAGAGTTTGTCATTGCCGTCCTGGGAAACATTCTCACTCGGATCATCGATTATCTGGACTCGCTGCTGGCCGACAAATATACCCGGTACGTCAGCATTCAGGTGATGAGGCACGCAGCCGAACTGGACGTCATCGCCTATGAAGACCCGGTGTTCTATGACCGGCTGGAGCGCGCTCGGGTGCAGGCAACGGACCGGCTGGCGATGATCCAGATGCTCGGTCGTCTGGTGCAGCAAGTCATCACGACCATAACGCTGTCGGTTACCATCATTTACTACTCTCCCTGGCTGTTGCTGCTGCTGATCGCCGGCGTCATCCCGGCCTTCGTGGGTGAGAGTCACTTCGCGTTTTTGGGATACGCCAAGAACTTCCGGCAGACGCCGGTGCGCCGCCAACTCGATTATCTGCGCATCCTGGGGGGCAGTAAGGAGGCGGCGAAGGAACTGAAGCTCTTTGGGCTGAGTAACTTCCTCACCGAACGGTTCACCAAGCTCTCCGATGACGTTTACGAGGAAAATGTCGAACTCTCGAAGCGCAAGCTGGTCGCCGGAACGCTCCTGTCTATCGTTGGATCGCTAGGCTACTACTCAGCGTACGTCTATGTGATCTGGCGCACGGTGATGGGAGCGCTCAGCATCGGAACACTGTACCTGCTTGCCGGCGCGATCCTGCAAGCCAGCACCAACATCCAGATGATTTTTTCAACCCTATCCGGAGTTGCCGATCAGGCCTTGTTCCTCACGGACCTGTTGGCCTTCTTCGAGATGCAGCCGACAATTCGGTCAAAGCCCAATGCATTGCCGGCGCCCCGGCCGATTCGGCGTGGGTTCGAGTTCCGCAACGTGTCATTCGCCTATCCGGGAAGCTCGCGTCGAATTCTGAAGAACCTCGATTTCACCTTGCATCCGGGGGAGCGCGTGGCGCTGATCGGCGAGAATGGTCAGGGCAAGACCACCATCGTCAAGCTGATTACGCGCCTCTACGATCCGACGGAGGGACAGGTTCTGCTCGACGGTGTGGACCTCCGCGAGTACAGCTTGGAAGACCTGTACCGTGAGATCGGAGTCATTTTTCAGGATTTCATGCGATATGAGATGACGGCTCATGAAAATGTGGCCGTTGGACGCATCGAACAGATTGGAAACCGAGAGGAAGTGGTTGCAGCGGCCCACAAGAGCCTGGCCGATGAAGTGATTGCTAAGTTGCAAGGCGGATATGATCAGATGCTGGGGCGGCGGTTCGAGACTGGGGTAGATCTTTCTGGCGGCGAGTGGCAGAAGCTCGCCTTGGCCCGTGCCTATCTGCGGAATGCGCAGTTGCTAATCCTGGATGAGCCTACGGCGGCGCTCGATGCTCGCAGTGAATACGAAGTTTTTGAGCGCTTTGCCGAGTTGACTTCCGGCAAGATGGCATTGTTCATCTCACACAGGTTTTCGACGGTTCGAATGGCAGATCGTATTGTGGTTCTGGCCGACGGCCAGATCGCAGAGGATGGCAGTCACGAACAGCTGATGGCGTTGAGCGGCCAATACGCGGAGATGTTCGAACTGCAAGCGGCAAGTTATCGATAGAACATGACAGGTGCCAATCACAGAGACGTGCTGGTGGAGATGGCCGAACGGGCGGAAGCCGCTCCGGCCGGAACCCCGCAACGCGACATCGCCCTCGCGAACGAGGCTCGCAGCTGGGCGCAGGCGATCGTGTGGCTGCCTGCTACGAAGGAATCGGATCATTTTGCTGAACGCAGGAGCGCCCTGAATCGGACGCTGGAGCCGCTCCTAAGTGAAGTTGATTTTTCTCTCGATCCGGACGAACAGCTACCGGAAGACTTGCAGTGGATGCACGACAACGTGCGCCTGGTCCGTGCCACGCAAAGCGAGGTGCAAGGCTCGCTCGCTTCTTTGAAGCGGGCGCCGCACGTACGCACTCCCAGTAGCGTGGTCATGCCGCGCGTACTCGCCATTGCTCAGGCATATCTTCATGTTGTTGAGTATCGCTATTCCGACCACTCCTTCACTGCCTATATAGAGGCATTTCAGACGGTGACCGGGCTCAACATGAGTGAGCTCTCGTTGCTGATTCCGGCCCTGAAGCTGGTGGTGCTGGAAGAGTTCGCCACTCGCGGCCGAGAAGTACTGAAGCAGCCTGAGCAGCCTCGCAACATTAGCGATCTGATGGGCAGCATGCGCGAGCTGTCTGAAGCGCCGTGGAAGGAATTGCTGGAGCCGTTGATTGTCTTTGAGCCAGTGCTGGCGCAGGATCCGGCAAAGGCCTACCCTCGCATGGATTTCCAGAGCCGCGAGCTTTATCGCCATACGGTAGCTCATTTCGCCGAGCATTCCGATTGCACGGAGTTGGAGATCGCGCAGCAGGCGCTCGAATTGGCGCAGGAGTCGGTGAAGCATCCGCCGATCGATCCGCGCCTGGCCTGGCGACGGTCGCACATCGGCTACTACTTGATCGGCGAAGGCGCCAGGCAGTTGCGGGCGCGGGCGGGAGTTTCGCTGCCGTTTGGCGAAAGCGTGCAGGAGTTTCTACGCCGCCATCCGGACGAGTTTTACCTGGGCGGCGTTGAGCTGTTGACGTTGCTCATCGTGATCGCGATCATGACTCCGGTCTTCAACTCGTTCAATACGTTCCTGGGCCGGATTTTTGCCATCATTCTCCTTCTTCTTCCAGTCAGCCAGAGTGCCGTCGAGGTGATGAACTACCTCACGACAGCCCTGTTGCGTCCGCGAATTCTACCCAAGCTCGATTTCTGCGAGGGGATACCGGACGACTGCGTGACCATGGTGGTCGTGCCGACCTTGCTGCTCACCGAGAAGCAGGTACGCCGGCTAGTGGAAGACTTGGAAATACGCTACTTAGGAAATGCTGGCCGCAACCTGCACTTCGCGTTGCTCAGCGACATGCCCGATTCGGCGGAGACGCCCAAGGAAGATGATCCGCTGGTTGAGTTGTGTGGGCGCCTCATCGTCGAACTCAACGAGAAATATTCTGGTGAGAAGCAGGGAACGTTTTCGCTCTTCCATCGTCACCGTATCTACAATCCGCGCGAAGGCGTCTGGATGGGCTGGGAGAGAAAACGCGGCAAGCTGCTCGACTTCAATCGCCTGATCAAGGGGAAGTACGACAGCTTTCCGGTGAAGATCGGCGACCTCTCCCTGCTGCCGAATGTTCGCTTTGTTCTTACGCTCGACAGTGATACGGAATTGCCACGTGGCACGGCGCATCGCCTGGTGGGCGCGATGGCTCATCCTTTGAATCAGGCTATCGTCGACCCCAACGACAATATCGTCGTAGCCGGTTACGGCATTCTGCAGCCGCGGGTTGGAATCAGTGTGCAGAGCGCCTCGCAGTCGCGGCTGGCCAGCATTTACTCGGGCCAGACCGGCTTTGACATCTACACCCGCGCAACCTCCGACGTGTACCAGGATCTAAAGGGTGAAGGCATTTTCACCGGCAAAGGAATTTACGAGGTCGAAACCCTGAGCCGGGTACTTGAGCACCGCTTCCCGCGCAATGCCCTGCTCAGCCACGACCTGATCGAAGGCGCTTACGCGCGCGCCGGCCTGGTTAGCGATGTTGAAGTCATCGACGACTATCCCTCGCACTATAGCGCCTACAATCGCCGCAAACATCGCTGGGTCCGTGGCGACTGGCAGATCGTCAGTTGGCTGTTCTCGCGCGTGCCGGATGAGACCGGGCGACGTGTTCCGAACCCGATCTCATTTCTGTCTCGCTGGAAGATTCTCGATAACCTGCGCCGCAGCCTGGTTGAAGCCGGTATCTTCCTGCTCTTTGTGCTGGGATGGACGGTGCTGCCCGGCAGACCGCTCTACTGGACGCTGGTCACGATCGCGATCCTGTTTGTGCCACCGTGGTTCCAGTTTGCTTTTTCGGTCGTTCGCACCCTGGCTTCGGGACAAATACGGCCCTTAGGCGAGGCCCTGACCGGATTAGGCAAGTCCATGGTCAACGTGTTTCTCACGCTGACGTTCCTGGCCCATCAGGCGCTGATCTCAGCCGACGCGGTGCTGCGCACCTTCTATCGCCGACTGGTATCTCGAGAACGCCTTTTGGAGTGGGAGACTGCCGCTGAAGCGGAATTGGGAAACGGAAAGCGTACCTTTGTCGATGTTCTTCTGAACTGGACCCCGGCTATGGCCTTGATTGTAGGTGCCATTGTCTACGCTTCGCACCGGCACTCACTTTACGATGCTGTGCCCATACTGTTTCTGTGGGCCATCAGCAAGCCGGTCAGCCTGTGGTTGAACCGGCCTCCGCGACCGGTTCACAAGAGCGTTACTGCGCAGGACCAGCGCTTTCTCCGCCGGGCAGCGTTGTACATCTGGCGCTACTACGCCACCTTTAGCACCGCGGAACACAACTGGCTGATCCCGGACAATGTGCAGGAAGAGCCGCAGCGAGTTGCGGCGCGGCTTTCGCCAACCAATCTTGGATTTCTGTTTAATGCGCGCCAGGTTGCCGTTGAACTCGGATATCTGACCACTCCGGAGTTCGTGCAGCAGACCACCCGCACACTGGAGACGGTGGAGCGCCTGCCGAAGGACCACGGGCACCTGTACAACTGGTACGACACGCGCACGCTGGAAGCCGACCGTCCGCGCTTCGTCTCGACCGTAGATAGCGGCAACCTGGCGGCTTCGTTCATCACTTTGAAGGGTGGCTGCCTCGACCTACTGAAACGGCCGTTACTGAGTGCAGCCCTGCTGGACGGCTACGCCGATTACCTGTGCGCTTTAGCCGATCTAGATCTGATCTCTCGCAAGTTGGCGCGTTCCTATGAGCGGCCGAACGACTTGCATTGGCTGGATCGGCTGCTCTCGTCTATCGAAATTCCGGAGGTAAATAAAGAGAGCGAGCGCGCAGTCGATGCCGGTTGGTTTAGCCAGCAGGCTACGAACCTCATTCAGCAGGTGCTGCTGACTATTCACGACTACATGCCGTGGCTGCTGCCGGAATTTGCTACTCTGCTGGACGATGCCACGCTGGCTTCGCTGCTGAAATGCGACTCTTTTGCCCTGACCCAGATGCCCGAGTGCATCGACCAGCTGCGCATCAAGCTGGAAGTGAGCCTCAGCCTCGGCATGGAGGCAGCGGATCTTCGCAAGAAGCTTTTGCTGATGCTTCCCGCAGCGCGTCTCAACAGCCTGCGACTGATCGAGCAGTTGCGCAGCATCGCGGCGCAGTGCGAGCGCATAGTGCGCGACATGGACTTCGCGTTTCTGCTGGATCGGCGCCGCAAGCTGCTTTCCATCGGATACGACGCTGAAGCTCGAAAAGTGCACGCTGCTTGTTACGATTTGCTGGCCTCAGAAGCTCGTATCGCGGCATTTATCTCCATCGCTAAGGGCGATATCCCACAGGAGAGCTGGTTCCAGATGAGCCGCTCCCACGTTGTGGTAGATGGGCGTCCGGTCCTGATCTCCTGGACTGGGACGATGTTCGAGTACCTGATGCCGCAGCTCTGGATGCGCTCTTACCCGGCGACCATGCTGGAGAACAGCAAGGAAGCCTCGGTGCTGGCACAGCAAATCTATGCCGACGATAAGGACATCCCGTGGGGGATTTCAGAGTGCGCCTTTGCCAAAGTCGAGGACAACGGTGCTTACGGGTATCGTGCGTTCGGCATTCCGCAATTGGCTTTGCAGCAGGACGAAGACCGCCTGGTGGTCGCTCCGTACGCGACCATGCTGGCGCTCGGTATCGATCCCCCTGAGGCGCTCCGCAATTTGCGCTGGATGACCAAGAAGGGCTGGTTCGGTACCTACGGATATTATGAAGCAGCAGATTTTACGGCTGATGTCAGACCCTCGCGGCGGCAACGCTTTGCGCTGGTCCGCTCCTGGATGGTGCATCACCAAGGCATGAGTCTGCTGGCAATCGCCAACTTCCTTGAGAACTCGCTGGTGCAGAAGTGGTTCCGTATGGATGCGCGTGTGCAAGCTACGGAGCTCTTGTTGCAGGAGCGTCCCGCCGGCCGCATAGCGGCCAAGCCGCAGAAGAAAAAGCGGACAGGTAAGGCCGGAGCTCGTCGTCCCCGGCCAGTCTTGGTCGACAAAACTTAGGGTTTCAACAAGTTACGGCGAGGCAACGACCGCCCCGCCATTGCGTCTAACAAAAGAAGCGTTATCGTAAGGTTTATGCCGCCGAAATGCGGTTAGGATCCTTTGGCAGTACGTGAGGCGCTACTATTTCGAGAGGGAGGTTGATCGATGGATGATGAGAGAGCTGGATTCGCAAGCGAAGGGGAGTATCAGTCTTCGGGCAGTAACGCTGGTCTTGGTGTAGCCATGTTATTTGTGGGATTAGCTATCGGCGCGCTTGCCGGGCTTTTAATGGCGCCCAAGACGGGCAGACAGATGCGCCGGACACTCCGCCGGAAGTATGAAGATGCGCGGGATGTCATGGAAGATTTCGGCGACCAGGCCGGCGACTGGATCGATAAAGGTTCCGAGTGGGCCGACAAGGCAAAGAGCCGGGTTGGACCTTTGACCAAGCCGTTTCGCCGCTAATCGGCGCCTCAGGACTTCCAGAAAAAGGACCGGGCTCTCCCGGTCCTTTTCGATTACTGCAGCTTAGAATTTCGAGATGTGAATCCCACCGTCGCCCGTGGTTACTTCCAGCAGCGGTCCGCCGCCGTTCAGTTTGCCGCGGATGCGCGAGCTTTCGATGGAACCGTTCACCGTCACAGGAAGGTCCAACTGAATACGTCCGTCGCCGGTGTGAGCATAGAGCTCGGCCGCCAAGTCCTGCGGTAAACGAGCCTCTACTCGCCCGTCGCTGGTATGAATCAGCCAGCCATTCGTCAGCTTAGATCCGGGACGCACAGTCAAATCCACGTGACCATCTCCGGTCCGTAAATCGAGGTCGGTGAAAACTCCATCGATGGTCATGTGTCCGTCGCCGGTATGGGCATGCAAGCCACCGTTAAACTCCTGGACCTCAATCGAGCCGTCGCCGGTATCGATCCGCGCCTGTCCGGTAATTCCGGCCACCGAAATGTGCCCGTCGCCCGAATGCAAATCCAGGGTCGACTGCGGCGGAACCTGTATCTCCACGCGCACTCCGCGGTGCACGCCGATGTGCATTCCCCATTGGTTGGGCACGTGTACTTGCAAGTCGATTTTGTCGGCATCCTGGCGCTCGGTGATTCGCACACCCGAGTTGCCAATGGAAACGCCGTCGGCCACAACATGCGCGTTGATAGTATTGCTGACTCCATGCGTGATGTTGATCGAGGCGTCGTTGGTATCGACGTGCAGATTAGGGTTATTGCCGACCTGGTAAGACTTGTTCCAGTCATCCGCGTAAGCGGAAACACTGAATGCAGCGAGACAGAGCAGGAGAATTGCCGACTTTAAGCTCACAGTGCCCCTCCTCGTAATACTACGAGAAGGAGCTACTGTAAGTTCCGTTGCGAATGAGGAGAATAAGGAGGGCACGTTGCGGTGCCCGGGGCATGCGATCTAGCGGAGTGGAACGTCCCGCATGCCCCTCATGAGCATCGCTCCCTGCTTGTAGAAATAGACGAGGGTCTACAAAAAGGGTTAGCGGTGCCAGAACAGAAATTGGGCCTGGGTTGAGCGCTACCCGCAAAGCATGTGAAGACAAATGTTTAGGGCTAGCGGTCTCGATTGCCGCCATCCGGCGCGATCAAATCCTGAGCTGCCTTTTGATCGTAAGCTGCTGCCTTGCCAGGGTCGCCAAGAGCTCTCCACGCGGTCGCCCGTCCTTGGTCGGCCTCGAAGCTCAGGCTGGCAGCTCCGCGTGCGGCCAGAAGCTCCGGCGATGCGCTGCGCACAGCCTCCTCAAAGGTATCTAGAGCCTTCTTGGGCTGCTGGTTTTCGAGATATGCCCGTGCAAGCTTGATCAGCTCCCCAGGTTGAGGCATGGTCGAGAAGTCGATGGCGCGGCGCTGCGCGTCGATCGCTTCGGCAATTCGGCCATCATGCTTATACACAACTGCCAGCGAGAACCAATAGAGAGGCACTTCGGGTCCGACCGTAATCGCTGACTGGTATTCGCGCTCGGCGTCTTCATGCATTCCCATCTGGTAATAAATGTTTCCGCGCAGCCAGGGGACAAAGCCGCTGCCCGGATAGATCTGGTACGCCTCGTTCGCGGCTGCCAGTGCTTCTGTATTTCGGCCTATCGCTGCCAAAAGACTGGCTGAATCCGCCCAGTGATTGAAGCGGGTTGTCGCAGAACCCTCAATCGGCACAGAAGGTATTTGAATAGAAGAGCAACTCACGTTGGATCGCCGGATCAGCTCTTCGGTTTCCGGCTTGCGACGTACGAATACGGCTGCGGCCTCGTCGAGATACACCGGGCGCCAGTTCATGCTCGTGCAGAATTGCTTGATCTCTCCCAAAACCCATTCGAAGCGGTTCGTAGGCAGAATGACGGCATTGATGTTGTAGCGATCAGCTTCCGCCGACCATACTGAGGAATCGGGAGGTGAGTGCAATATCTCAGCTTGATTTAAGAAGGCTTGCGTGCCAAATGGGATGGCGCGACCGTCCATGTAATCCCGACGCTCGGGTCCGAGCGTCCAAATCAGATATCCACCTTGAATATAGGTATTGAATATCTCACCTGGAATGTTCTCACGCTGGATGAATTGGATGGCGCGCTCGGGAAACCACCAGCTCGCTCCCGCGCCGTAGGTCGACAGGGCCGTTTCGTTGAGCTTAGTCTTTTCGAACGACTGCACGACGGCGAAGCAGATGAGGAGTGCAACTGCCACGGCAGCGCTGAAACGCCGGGCACGTTCATTCGCACGCCGCTGCGAAAGCTGGGCAAGGGCGCCGGACAGGATTGCGCCGCCAACTATGACGATGACGCACGCACTCAGACAGGTCATTCGGACATGTTGCAGGCCAGGGTACGTCGCGGCGAGTAGAAGAATTGCCGGTCCGAACTGCCGCCGCCAAATTGCATAGAGGACAGTAACAATGACCACGACCAGCAGCAGGTAGAAAGGATTACCGTGCCACGGCACAAGGCCGCTCGAAACTGCCCGCCAGTCCAGCGGCACTTTGCCCCACTCCGCGATCCACATCGAGTGCTCGGCCATCGCGCGATTCTGGCGCAGAACTGCCTGATAGATGTTCCAACCCCAGGGATTCGCCAAGGTGCACAATGCAGCGGCGGCAAACCAGGGAGCGGCGCGCCGGAGTCGCTGCAACGCTTCCTGACGCCGAATATCGCCACGGAACATCTCCAAAATGTCCAGACCGATGAATGCGCCGATAAGACCCAATCCGGAGACAAAACCCAGGTGGCAGTTGACCCAGAGCAACATCAGCGGCGGCAACAACCAAAGTCGAGCGCGACTGCTTCGATAGTTCTCCCACAGGATCGAGAGATAGGCGGTAAACAGGATGACCGTGAACATCTCTGCGCGCGGGCTGGTACGTGCGGCTACGAGAGGCACCGCAACTATAGCCAGTGCGGCTGAAACGACTGTCCCCTTGCGCATGAGAAGGGCAACCGTGCCGACCGCTACAGCCGCTCCTAGCCACGACAGAAGGCTGTAGCCTCCCAGCAGATAAGTCCAGTAGAGCAACAATCCCGAGCCGGCGGGATAGATCCACGGTTTGCCCGCAGCGGTGTAGGAGAAGACATCCGTTGAGAAGACGTGATGATGCTGAGCCACCCAGCGGCCTGTGGCCAGCTGCCAGAAGAGGTCTGGGTCGGAAATCGTGCGCAGTCCGCAGAAGAATGCATAGATAAGAGCAACTGCGGCGAGCAGCCGGAATAAACGTCTCCCGAGGTCTGACGTTCCGAGTTGAGATGTCTGGGCGGCGGGAGCGGGAGCACTCATCATCGGCTGTAGTGGTTCTCCTTTTTCTCCGCATGTCGCTCCAGACCCAGTTGGATGAGTCGGTCAATAAGTTCGGCATAAGAGATGCCTGAAGCGGCCCACAATTTGGGATACATGCTGATCGAAGTGAAGCCGGGCAGCGTATTGATCTCGTTGACGTAGATCTTCTCATTGCGCGGATCCATCAGAAAATCGACGCGCGCCAGTCCCGCGCATTCCACTGCCTGGAAGGCCGATACTGCAAGCTGCTGCAGTTTCTTCATCTTCGCTTTGCTCAGTTTCGCCGGAATGATCAGCTCGGATCCCTCTTCCAGGTACTTGGCGTTGTAGTCGTAAAACTCTTTGATCGGCACGACCTCACCGGCTACCGAAGAGATGGGTTTGTCGTTGCCGAGCACTGAGCATTCGATCTCTCGCGCTTTCGCTTTTTCCCCGCCGACGCCCTCTTCGATCACCAGCTTACGGTCGAAGCGCGCGGCCTCGTCCATGGCCGCCGCGAGTTCACTCGAATCGTGAACCTTACTGATACCGACTGAAGAGCCGAGATTCGCCGGCTTCACGAAGACCGGATACCTCAGTTTCTCCTGGATTTGTTTGCGCACCTTCTTTGGTTGCTCACGCCATGTGCTGCGAAGGATGGTAACGTGTTTCACGATTGGCAACTTGGCATCGCGGAAAAGGCGCTTCATCACGTCCTTGTCCATTCCTGCGGCAGAGCCAAGAACTCCCGCGCCGACATACGCAATGTCGGCCAGTTCCAGCAACCCTTGGATTGTGCCGTCCTCGCCGAATGTTCCATGCAGAACGGGGAAGATGACATCCACATCAACCGGATTGACGGCTGCGCGCAACTCCCGGGCGTCCGTCTCGAATGGCATAAGTGAGGAATGGTTCTCGCCCGGCATGGGCGGAACAATCACGCCTTCGCCGCGTGCCAGCACTGCTGCCGCCGAAGTGGTCTCCGGATCGCCCGCTCGGAGGTGGCGCGTTTCCGGTGAATCGGCTTCCTTCCCTTGCAGCAGGCGTTCTGCATGAGCGGCCGTTACCCAGCGGCCTTCCTTGGTGATGCCGATCGGAACAACTTCGTACTTGCTCTCATCAATCGCATTGAGGACTGACGCCGCCGAAAGCAAAGACACCTCGTGTTCACCGCTGCGACCGCCGAACAGGACACCAACCCGGAGTTTCTTCATAGTTCGATCTTAACGCGACCGAGCCTATCGAACAGTGACCAGCCGTAGACCTGTTTCCGGTCAGGTTGAGTTCGTCGAGGTCAGGTGGCTGCCGTCGGCGGGTTAAATTTTGGTGAAAGCTGGGCCGAGGTAATTGACCGGCCTTGGCTCGTGCTCTACCATCCGACCTCTATGAGCAAGCCGAACCTTGACGAACTACAGGCAACATACAAACAGGCGGTCGAGCAGTGGGTTACCGCCATTCGAGCCGAAGAAGCTTTGGCGACGCCCGACCATTCTGAAACCGCAATGGAACAGTGGGATCAAGCCGATTTCGGCGTTCAGGGCGCTGAAAAACGGGCTAAAGCTGCCCGCGACGCCTACAAGGAGGGACTGCGTCATCTCCACTACGGCATCTAAGCCTGGGCAGAAATCCGCGACAGGATCGGGATAAGAGCATCTAAACTAGACGTTATGGTTCCTGTGACCCCGCCAGCCGAAGTCGAAGTTGACGCCACGCGCCGCTACATCGCTGTAAACGATTCCGCTTGTGACCTCCTTGGCTATTCCAGGGAGGAGCTGCTGCAAATGCGGATCGACGACATCAGCTTTCCTTCGGGTGCCCACGTGCAGCCGATGTATACCCGATTCGTCGAGGACGGCAGCATGCGGGGCATCTTCGCTTTGCGGCGCAAGTCGGGCGAAATCATCTGGGTTCGATTTACGTCGAAGATTGTTAAAGACAGGTCCCTTGCGACCTGGACTCATTACGAACCATGGGAAGCTGCCAATCCGGAGCCTACCGCTGCCGAGTTTGGGCTTGATCCCCTCAGTGGCCAGCTTGGTCGATGAGTTGCGCTACCTTCGAATCCGTTCCCACCGGTTCAACGAAGACAATCTGACTTGGATTGAGGTACATCCGGTCGGGACCGTGGAGTTCCTTGCCGCGTTTCACCAAGACGTTCGTAACCTGCTTGGTAGTCGGATCGGTTTTGGTGACGATGTAATAGACGTCCGTTAATATCGCGTGGCGTGTGCCGTATCCCTCCAATTTGCCGTAATAGACTGCACCATTAATAAGTAGGACTGCCTGATAAGGCGTTGAGAACGCCTGTCCGTGGTTATGGTGATCCATCAGGTGATAAGTGACGGCGTGCCCCACGAACAGCCCGATCAATAGGCACACAATGCAGCCCACTACCCAGCCAAGCTTGCCAGACTTCTGTTGCATCGGCGTCGGCGCCGAGGGGGAAGATGTCATGTTTCGCTCCGTCGCTTCCAGGCAGGACCGGAAGCACGGAGGCGATTATACGCATAAGCCACAGCGGAAGCCGAACGCTTTCGCCGGCTTCCGCTGCTGACATAGGTGCGAAGAACTACTACTAACGCGAACTTGCCGCTAGCCTATGGTTCGGAACGCGGCACAACTTGGATCGCCGCGTCGCCCACAATCACGTCCAGCCCAATCGGCAGACCATAGCTGTTGTCCTGGAGGACAACCAGTTCCAGACTGCGAACCTCAAGGCTGTGCGTTGCCGGACTGGTGTTGATAATGCGTTTCAGGTACAGAGTACCCAGACCGGCTAAAGAAACGCTGGTGTTGTACGGCACGCTATCGACGATTTCCGGGTGTCCCGCCACCGATATTCCGATGAAGGAGTCGGAGCCATTGGCAGTCGTCTGTACGTTGTTAACCAGCGTCACAACCTGGGCCGTCATTACGTTGGCAGTCACCAGACCATTCAACAAATTCAGTCCCTCCACAGTCGACGTACTTCGACCGCTGGACATTGAATTGGTCAGGTTGGTCTCCGCAGTGTTGGTGACGGTACCCGAGTTGAGGATACTGGGAAGGTTCACGCCGGCGAGGGTATTGGTCAGGATCGCTCCCTGAGTACCCAGGCACGGAGTGATGACCGGCGCGGTAGGAGCGGAGCTCAGTAGTGAGCCAAGCACTTCCGTGCCGAAGGATTGACCGCTCAGGATGGCAGGAGCAAAAACATTAAGCATTCCACTAGTCGCGCTGGAGACGACAATCTCCGTCCCAACCTGCAATCCCAGAATATTAACGACGGTAACGTGAACGTGAAGCATATTCACGGTCAGGTTTGCCATCGACGTCTGAATATTCGAGGTTTGCTCGTTAAGAACTACGTACCCGACAAGCGGCAGATTGATTCTGGTATTTGGCGGCACGGACCCGTTATAGACGTGACCGAGAATTACCAGGTTGCTGAACGTGGAGCCCGCCGAGCTGACCCCAAATGTACCGTTGCTTTGCAGTGTTGTGCTGCTGACCGCCTTAATCTCCTGGGCCGAGATAAGACCGGAGAGCAGGTTGAGGCTGGCTGTGTCAGCGCTGGCTTGCGCGGTCTGCGGGGAACTGGAGACATCAGTGTTGACCGCGCCTCCACGAATCAGCGGGAACAAAGTCACTCCTGCAGCTGATGCCGGAATATTCAGCGGCTGCTGCGATGTGCCGCAGGTTCCTCCCAAAGTTACGGGAGCTGTTTGACCTACGAGCACCGTGTTGCCCACGAAGGCCGAAGTTCCATACGCTGAACCCACATAGGATTGAGTGTCTACGGTGTTCGCAAAGCATGGAACAGACGTGAGCGCGATCATCACTACCAGGACTGCGCCGAGGGCGGCTGGTACGTTAAAAATCGACGACCTGAGTTTACCTGCATGCGACATCGCTCCTCCTTATAGAGACGAAAAGACCCTGCCTCACAGCGAGCGAGCACCAGAAAACACGACCAGAGTTACCGGTTCCACTGGGAGGGCCGGGCGCAATGATTGGTTGTTTGTGAATACTTTCACCTGAATCGTTCCTACGGGTAACCTCCGTAGTAATAGAGACGGGCAAAAGTAATCGATAGCGTTGCATGAGTTTTTCTCACTCATGTACCACAGAATGGGACATCGAACAGCACTCATAAACAATGCAATCGGCATTCCACTCAGGCTGGATGGAAAGCGGCTAATCTTTGAGAAACATAGGTAGATATCAGGGAATCCCTGACGTGCAATTATGTACCACTTTGTAGGATGAAAGGTAATTTTAACTACCTACCACTTTGTGGGACATAGGGTATTTCGCCCCTATGCCGCCCACCTTGGTGGCCAGTAAGAATAGGATTGAAATTGCGGTGCAGTTTCTATCTTGGGTTAGTTAGATTACTAGCGGGTAACCGTAATCTTGCATTACGGACTAGGCGGGTAACTGTCAATCCGGCTTAGGGGAGGAAGAGCTGAAGTAGTTGATCGTTTTCTGGAGCGAGGCTTCGTCTTCTACGTTGACACAATTTTGCGCCCGATCAATCTGTCGCATCAGTCCGCAGAGCACTTTTCCAGGGCCGACTTCCACGAAGGTTTCCACCCCGAATGCGATCAATGCGCGCATGGACTTGTCCCAGCGCACTGCGCCAGTGACCTGCCGGATCAGCGCCTCTCGCGCCTGGTCAGCAGTGGTGACAAGGGTAGCGTCGACATTACACATGACGGGGACTTCCGGCGTATAGAACGTAAGCGCGGCGAGATCGGCTGCCAGGCGATCTTGCGCGGGCTGCATCAGTCCGCAGTGGAAGGGAGCGCTTACCGGCAGCATAATCGCGCGTTTTGCGCCGCGCTGTTTCGCCAGTTCGGCTGCCCGCTCCACCGCTGCCTTGCTGCCGGAAATCACAGTTTGATCGGGTGAGTTGAGGTTTGCCGCGCAGCAGACCTCGCCCTGAGAGGCTTCGGCACAGATTTGTTCCAGCTTGTCGATCGGTAAGGCCAGCACTGCGGCCATGGCGCCGACTCCGACCGGAACCGCCTCCTGCATATATTTGCCCCGATTCCGCACGGTGCGGACAGCATCGGTAAAGCTCAACGTTCCTGCCGCGACGTGCGCCGAGTATTCGCCTAAACTATGTCCCGCAACGTAAGACGGTGTGATCCCCTTCGACTGAAGCACTCGCCACGCGGCAACTGAAACCGTAAGAATGGCGGGCTGTGTGATTTCGGTGAGCTTCAGTTGATCTTCCGGTCCTTCAAAACATAGTTGCGAAAGTTTGTAACCCAGCGCTGCGTCGGCCTCGTCAAACGTCTCCCGCGCGACCGGGTACAGCGCAGCCAGTTCCTTACCCATGCCGACGGATTGGGAACCTTGTCCGGGAAAGAGGAATGCAAGAGGAGAGTGGTGTGCTGTCATAGTGAGGGCTTAGGTCCGTCTGTAAGTCTAATTTGAACTAAACCGGGCTGGTGCTGACCGGTCCGGCCTCCGGAATATCCGGGGAATGGTGGTTCAAATTCTTACTCGCAGCCGCAATACGCTCTTCGATGGTGTGGTTCAGTCTGCTGTTCGCAAACTCCATGGCCACGCGTATAGCGTTCTTGATGGCATTAGCATTCGACGAGCCGTGGCTCACGATGCATACACCCTTGATGCCCAGCAGCGGCGCGCCGCCATATTCGGAGTAGTCGAGCCGCTTCTTGAAGTCGGCAAATGCCTTGCGGGACAAAAGGAATCCCACCTGGCTGGTGATGGTCGCCTGCAAGGACTGCTTCAGCAGAAAGCGGACCGTCTCTACCATGCCTTCAGAAATCTTGAGCGCGACGTTGCCGACAAATCCGTCGCATACAAGGACGTCCGCCTTGCCGTTATACAGATCGCGGCCCTCGACGTTGCCTACGAAATTCATCGGTAACTCTTTGATGAGCTTGTAGGCCTCACGCGTCAGGTCGTTGCCTTTGGCCTCTTCTTCGCCAATCGACAACACGCCAACACGTGGATGGTCGGCGCTGGGAAACCTTCCGGCAAATATTGTGCGGAAGTAAACGTCGCCCATGATGGCGAATTGCTGGAGGTTTTGCGGCTTGGAATCGACGTTGGCGCCCACGTCGATGAGAATCGTTGCGGTACCTTGCGCGGTAGGGAAGACGGCAGCCAGCGCGGGACGATCAACGCCGGGTATGGCGCCCAGGACCATCTTGGCGGTCGCCATGGCTGCGCCAGTGTTGCCGGCTGTGAGGAAGCCGGCTGCCTTGCCATCACGCACCATGCGAAGGCCTACGCGCATGGACGAGTCGCGCTTGGAGCGTACGGCTTGCGCCGCCTTCTCCTGCATGCCAATGACTTCGCGGGCGTTGACGATGCTGATGGGCAGCCTGCGCCAGAAGCGGTGCAGTTCGAGCTCAGCCTGAATCGTTTCCTCCCGCCCGACCAGCACGATTTCTACATCGTAATGGCGTGCGGCAAGGATGGCGCCTTCCACTTCGGGTTTGGGCGCGCGATCTGCGCCCATGGCGTCAACGGCGATGATGGTAGGCATTTCCGCCTGTCAGTTGCAAACCTCGACTGGTACGAAGCTCAGATTCTGCAACGATGTGTGGACCTGATTCCCAGACCATGTTGCCGGACTAGCTGGCGGCCTCTTCGATCTCGATGACCTCGCGGCCCTTATAGTACCCGCACTTGGCGCAGGCGCGATGAGGCAATTTACGCTCGTGGCAGTTGGGACATTCGGACAGCGACTGCGCCGTCAGATGATCGTGGGCGCGGCGCTTGGCCGTGCGCGCCTTGGAGTGGCGCCGTTTTGGATTAGGCATGACAACCTCTCAACCAGATCGCCAACTCTGGCGATCCTGACTTTAAACTTAGCTTTGCAGCTTCTTCTTGATCTCGTTGAGCGCATCCCAGCGAGGATCGCTGACATGCTGCTCACAATTACATTGTTCCAGGTTCAGATTGCAGCCGCAGTGCGGGCACAACCCTTTGCAATCTTCCCGGCACAAGGCTCGAACCGGAGTTGCCAGCAGCACCTGCTCACGCAAGGCATCTTCCAGCAACAAGCCCTCGCCCTGATAATAGCCGATTTCGGTCTCAGCCTCGGTAATCGCTACCTCGTCCACTCGACGATCCACGCCCAAAGGGCGGTAGATCAGGTCGAAACTCTTGTTCACGTCGTGGACCACCGGATCCAGGCAACGAGCGCAGCTGAACTCCAGATGCACTTCTACGTCACCCACCAGGCGAATGTCTTCGACATCCTGATGATGCCCGCGATGCTCTACGATCAGCTCGGCACGGCCTTTGCTGTGCAGAGTCCCAATCTGGCGGAAATCTGGCCCGAACTCGATTGCGCCGGGCTGATACTTTTCGTCAAACTCCAGCTTCTGGAGTTCCAATTCCCGAACACGAATCAGCATAGCAGCACCGGCCTCAACCCAAAACGATGGCACTCGGCCAGCCCAGCTCCCAGCTTCCTTTGCCTGTCAGGCGCCTGAACAAAACAAACGCGGCGCAAGCGACGCCGTTTTGCTGGCCAACCTCCTGACGGGAAACACTGGCAGGTACAGATGGGCGGGATCGTTCTAGTACAAGATATAAGAATAAAAGTTACCGCCAACCTGTGTCAAGCCAAGGACTTCGGGCGTAGGGGAAGTCACGACCGCCCGTTTTTGAAAGCGCAGGGCTTCAGCCGTGCCGAGACGCGAATTATTGGTGTCCAGGCCCTTTAGATATGACACGTGTGCCGCCCGGCTTAAGCCCCGTGTCGTCGGCTGAACCCGACTCTAAAGCACAAGAAGCCGACCTAAACGCTAGCCTGAAGGCCAGCACTACCCGATAACGCGCTGCCACAGATTTTTCAGCAACCTCAAACCCGCTAATCGGCTCTCGAGTTGAAGACGCAGGAGGCCATTGTTACACTGTCGCTATCGCCTTCGAATCGCGCAGGCAAATCCCATTTTCCGCATCGCCCTGTAGTATAAAAACTGTACGGCTGCTCCGAGTGCCAGAGCAGTTTCCTGGGCTGACTCGTTGCGGAATTGCACGCCTAAATCGCGCTGACTCAAGGTTTTCGGAACAACGCCTCCTATGACGACTCAGCCGGTTACCTGTCATCCGACCAGCGTTCAGGTCTACTCCCAGGCCGATGCCGAGCGTCTCCTCGATTCGTCCGAGTTTCAGTCGCAGTGGCGGACCTTGGCCCGGGACTGCCCCTGGGGTACCGCGCTGCAATCCCCCGAGTTCGCCTGCACTTGGTATGCCTGCTACAAGGAGCGATATAGCCCGCTAGTTCTGCTCCGGCACGCGTGCGGGTGGGCAGTTGGACGGCCTGCTGCTTCTGGCGACGGAAAGGGTAACCGGCCAGCTGACCTTCGCCGGCGCACACCAATCTGAATACAACGTCTGGCTGGCATTACCCGGCGAGCAGACATTTATCACGGAAGCCTTGCACCAACTCGCAAAGTTCGGCTTTCCTTCAATATCGTTCAACTATCTTCCTCCCGGTACTCCGCTGGACTGGCTGAAATCCGAATGGGAAGCGCGAGCCGACGTGCGTGCGGTTCGACGGCCGCTTCTCACCGTCAGCAACCCGGACGCAATGACCGAATCGCTGACCAAGAAGAAGAACCGGCGGCGGATGGAAAAACTCCAGGCCGGGCAGACTCTCGAGTTTGTCGAGTTGAAGAACGCGGAAGAACTCGATCGCTACTACGACGAGATCATCGACTTCTGCGATTTCCGCCAAGGCGCCGTACACGGAAGCTGCCCCTTTCACGACGATCCGCGGAAGCGCGGCTTCTATCGGGCGCTGATGCAGCAACCCGGTCTTATGCACGTGACAGTCTTCAAGTCCAGCGACAAACTGTTAGGTGCGCATATCGGCATGCGCAACCGGGACGAGGTGATGCTGGGGATTGTCGCCCACTCGCCGTTCCTGGCCGAGCACTCGCCCGGCAAGCTGCACATCCTGCAACTCGGATTGATGCTGCACAGCCAGGGTTTCTCCAGGCTGGATCTCACGCCTGGCGGCGACGCGTACAAAGACGATCGAGCCACGGAATACGATGAAGCGCATGCGCTGACCGTGTTCCTCGATGGCAAGGCTTTGGCGTCGCACCGGATGTCGAGTAGTATGCGCCGCATCTCGAAAGCCATCGCCCGCGCGCTGCACCTCGACCGCGATCGGATTTCCCAACTATCTTCGTTGACGAAAAAAGCCGTTGGCAATCCACTCCGCGCCGCACGTTCCTTGTTCAAACGGCTGAAGCGATGGATGTGGGGTTCTGCGGAGATGCGCTTCTATCGCATCGAGGCGGGAAAGGTTGAGCACTCGCAAGCGACCGTTGCGCAGAAGGATAGTCTGCACGATCTGTTGGCTTACCAGCCCGCCGACGGCAGTGAGCGGTCTAAGCAGAACTTTCTAAGCGACGTAATGACCCGAATCGAGTCTGGCGTTCGTTCGTATACCGTGGTTCGTGACAATCGGCTGGTGCATTATGGCTGGCTTACTGAGCGCAGTGCGAAGTCTTTCATCACGGAGGTCCAGCATCCCTATCAATACCCGCCAAACTCTGCGGTGATGTGGGATTTCTACACCCATCCTGCCTCTCGCGGGCAGGGGCTATACTCGCAATCACTCAAGCAGATCATGAGTGATGCTGCCGCCAAACCCGGTACAGATTTCGTTTACATCGCGGTGCTCGCTGATAACATTGCGTCGCGAAAGGCGATCGAGAGGGCTGGATTTATCTATCACGAGAGTATTGTCCGAAAGATACGATTCGGCACCGCGAGCTACAGGATTGGGAGAGATGTTGCTTAAGGTGTCTGTACGGGCTTCGACTCTCGTGCGTCGCAGGCTGTTGATGATCCACCGTTATGTCTCTGTCTAAAAGCCTCAAACGGGCGATTCTCGCCACGAACGGCTTAGGAATGGGCGGTGCCGTGGCGCGCAGCGGCTGGCGTCAGAACCGGTTGCTGATCCTGTGCTACCACGGCATCGCCATGGGAGACGAGGCCGGATCGCATCCGGAGATGTTTCTGTCCCCAACGACATTCGCCCGGCGCATGGAGATCCTGTCGCAGTCCGACTGCCGTGTGCTTCCGCTGGGCGAAGCTCTGCGATTGCTGCAACAGGGAAAGCTCCCGCCACGAAGCGTCGCGATTACTTTCGACGATGGATGGGCCGACTTTCGCGAGAGCGCCTTTCCCATTCTTCAGCGATTCGGTTTTCCCGCCACGGTTTACCTGACGACGTACTACGTCCTCTTTAACCGGCCACTGTTCCGTTTTGCCCTCGCTTATATCATGTGGCAGCGCCGGGGGAACTCCATCGAGATGCACGCTGCTCCGTGGTCGCCGGGGGCGATCGATCTGCGCACCGAGAAGAGTCAGACGGCGTTGCTTTGGCACATGGACGAATATGCCAAGCGCGCGGATCTGTCGGGCAAGCAGAAGGATGACCTGGTTGCGGAATTCGCCGAGGTGGTCGGCTTCGATTACAACCAGATGCTACGTCAGCGCTTGTTCCACTTGATGGATCCGACGGAGATCGCAGAGATGGCGCGTGGTGGCGTCGATTTTCAGCTGCACACGCATCGGCATCGCACGCCCTTGGATCGCCTGCGATTCATCCACGAGATCGATGAGAACCGGGCGCACCTGCAAGAACTGGCGGGCCCGCGAGACTACAGCCATTTCTGCTATCCCAGCGGGGCCAATCGTCCGGAGTTCGTTACCTGGCTCAAGGAAGCCGGCGTGCGATCCGCTACAACTTGCATGAACGGCCTGGCGAACATTGCCTCCGATTCTTACCTGCTTCCTCGCTTGCTTGATCAGTGCGGGCTTTCCGACGACGAATTCGAATCGTGGGTGTCAGGACTGGCTGCATTCTTGCCGCGACGACCTGGCGTTTCCCTCGACGTTGCCCCGGAATAATTCCTTCGTCGCGATGAGTCATCTAGCCCCGGCGCCCGCACTAAGTTGCTTCCTATCTTTGGCGCAAAAAAAACGGGATGAGCCTGGTTTGACTCATCCCGAGTGATCGGCAGGGTTCTTACTGGGCCGAAGTGGTAAATGTCTGGTCGTAGAACGCCGCCATGTTCCCGTCGGCGTCAGTTGCCAATGGCCGCCAGTGATAGGTGGTGCCTGGCGTCAGGCCTGTGACCGTGATTGTTTCGTCGTAAACATTGCTAACTCCCTCGCTTAGCGCGACCGCATCCTGAGTGTCCATCACCGTTTGCGACTGATTGGAATAGTTAGCCGTCAGCATGTCGAGGAACCCAAAGTTCGGGAAAGGCTGCATGCAGAAGGGTGGCGTTGGATTGTTCAGATCGCAGGTGCTGGGAGCATTCGTTCCGTAGTAGACGGTTGCGTTGGTATTCCCTTTAAATAGGTTGAAGGTGAAGGTAGCCGTGGTTGCGGTTACAGCGGGCGCCGGCAAGGCGTTCGGAGCGATGTTGGGCGCCTGCCCGTTCTGTTCCTGAAACCAGGTGAACTGCACCGGCGTGGTGAGATCAGCCCAGGGAGCGTTGCAGGGACTGCCTCCTTGTTCGCACGGATTCGCCGCGGCCTGAACTGTTTCGATGGCTGGCGACGAACCATCCGGATTCTGCCCCGTTCTCCAGCGAACATAGTCGAAGCTCCACTTATAGACCTGGTTGAACTCCTTCACGGAGTACGTCCAGCCACCGCCTACACCGCTTGAGCCGGCACTGTCGAAGACGTGGTTAAACAGATCGTCGCCTTCGGACAAGGCGCTGCTGTCGTTTGTCTTGCTCCAATACCAGGCGTGGGCCGTAGCCACCAGATCGTTTAGCTCGGTCGCGCCATAGAGTCCCGCTACTTTAGTCGGATCGACCGGCAGATCGTATACCTGATAAGCGAGAGTGTGAGTCGACGGAATATATTGCTTCGCCTGCCACCAGTCCAGAACCTTCTTGATCTCAAGCGGTATTCTGGCGTCGGGCGCATTGCCTTCCGCCAGATCAAGCTCGTAGTAGGTGATCAGAGCTTCCATCGCAACTCCTACAGTGAAGGGATGGATGCTATAGCTCTGCTGGTTGGGATTGTTGAAGTTCAGGTTGTAGCTCTGGTCAAGATAGCCCAGTATTACGTCGACCTGACGCAGCAGGAACGCGGAATCCCGTGACTCGCCTACTAGTTCGGCGGCCAGGCGATCGTCCATCATGTATGCGCTCAGACGCGTACTGGTGGCGTATGCGCTGCCGCTGAAGAACTGGTAATAGCCAGGAGCGTATTGTATGTAGTCAATCGCCGTCTGGTTGGTCGTATCTCCAGTGCGCAGCTGATTCATTTCCATGCCATAGGGGAACTGGTTGGGTTCTCGGATGAAGCCGCCAAGAGTTGCGATCGCGGTCTGCTTATATGGATCCATCGCAAGTTCCGCGCAACGTTTCCAGTGATCGCGGATGCCGGTGTCCTGGTATCCGGGCATCCCCGGAACATTGAAGTCATAATCCGCAATCTGTTGGTAAATACGTCCCCCGTCATAGTTCCAGGCTTGGAAATAAATGGATGAGGGAATGTCGAACCATCCAACGAAGTTGCCGTTATCCAGACTCCACCATGGATTTGTGTCGGTATTGTTAGTACACCACCACTCGCCTGAGCGGTAGGGAAGTCCCTGCCCGTTGTAGGGCGTCTGATTCGCCATGCCGTTCTGCCAGGCAGCGAGATTAGCGATCGGCGGGAAGGTGGTAGGCGGTGTCGGAGTAAACGAAGCTGTCGGTAATACCGTGAAGTTGTAGGTTACCGGAACAGGGTCGCCATAGAAGACATTGGCATATTGGGCCTGAAATTGCCCGGTGTACTGATAATGTCCCGGCACAGCCGCTGAATTAACGCGGATACGCAGTGCCGAGTTGATACTGTTAACGGTTCCGTTCGAACAGGTTTTGCTCGCGTCGTTATAGTCCCCATCCCAGCCAGTCGGTGGCGGATTGCTCGGAGCGTCAAAGCTGCATAAATACTCCGTGGTGATGCTTCCGTCGTTGACTACCTGCCCATTGTCCAGATTGGTGATCACGACGTTCTGCATGGTGACCAGCATGTATGTTGGCCCACTCATCAGGTTAGGTTGCAGGTTGACATACAGATCGTTACATTCGCGGTTTACCTTGCTGGTGGGGCTGCAAGCGGGCGATTGCGTGGGGTCGCCCTGATACACGTTCTGACCGCCAATCGGCCAGAGGGTGAATGCCAGAGGTCCATTAGGGTTGGTCGGCTGCGTTGGCATGTTGAAGGTCAGATAGCTGCCGCCGCACCCTGGAGCCGCTGGGTGACCGCAGGACGCGGTTGCCGGTCCCGGGTAGGTCGCCCATATCCAGCAAACTGATACACGGGTGTTACACTCCGGAACTTCGACCCGGCTGGCGACGTAGTAGCCCCACGTCGGATACGGGGTATAGGCCGGAAAATGATCGACGACCACTGTGTGGGTCTTCGTAATGGTGTTATCGGTGATCTGACGCGAGGGTGCGTTATTATTCGCGTTGTAGTCCGACGAATTCTCGATGATTACGACCGAATTGCCTGCGTGCACCGTTGTCCATTGAAACGTCACCGAATACCCATTAACAGGGTCGAAGGTGGGGCTCGGGGTGGCCGTAACACTGCCGACAACGATCTCGCCGGGTTTCACAGTGGCAGAAAGCGGATTTGCTGCGAGTGCCACGATAATAGCTAGAATCAGCGGAAAGATGGGCTTGCACCAACGAGACTTGGACCCGCCTAACCAGGGGGAGATGATGTGTACTGATGTCATCTAGGTTTCTCCTTCTCCAGGGCCAAAACTGCTGCCGGGCGGCCGCGCACAATCGCGCGCACGGTCACCGAAGAACAAATATTGAAGTGCTGGGTCACCGTTGAGTATCACTGCTCCGGCACTAGAGTGTGCATTGGAAAGCGAACTAAGCAAACACGAAAGTAATCGCTTATTGGTTACCAATTGTGACAAAAGTCACCTGTCGATAGGGGCGGCGGAGAGGGTGTAAAATCCGTGTGCCTGCTGCGGCACTTTTGCGTCACGACCATGGTTCCGGATGCGGAGGGCGGGTCCTGCAGGATCCACGTCTAGCAAGGTTTTTGCATATTCCGAAAGGTGTTCGTTCGGTTTCAGGAGCTTGTCCGGCTGACAAGTGCACGCTGGAGACGCTGTCGCGTCGGCGCCGTAGTTTGAGCCCATCCAGATTCAGGTGCGGAAGGGCTTGGTCTTCGAAAGCAAGTTCTCAGCAAGGGTACGAACCTAGGGTAAGGGTTACTTTATGGGTATGACTTTGGTTCCAGATCTTTTCCGGGGTGCAGTTCGGGACCTGCGCGTGCGGCCACGCGGTAATGTTCCCACGCTCGACGTATTACGCAGTATCGCCATCCTGGTCGTTTTCAGCGGACATTATGGGTTCGAATTTCAGGGCGCGCACTGGGTTCAGGCTTTGCCCATGTTTTTCTGGGGATGGACCGGAGTGGATCTTTTCTTCGTGCTGAGCGGATACCTGATCGGCAGTCAGCTCTGGAAAGAGATCAAGCGCAACAATGGGATCCGCATAGGCCGGTTCCTGCTGAGACGCGGTCTGCGAATCTGGCCTCTGTACTACGCTTTTGTAGCATTTGTCGCCTTCGAAGGGTTGTTTGGACGCAACATTAGCGGTCTGTGGTCGGACGCCTGCTTCCTCTCGAACTATTTCCACTGCCAGGTCGGCGGAGGCTGGTCTCTCTCGACCGAAGAGCAGTTCTACATCCTCGCGCCGGTTTCCATCGCGCTGTTCGCCTTGATGGTGAGGCCGAAGCGCTTGTGGATCGTTCCGGCCGGAGGCTTGCTCGTCCTCCTGATCAACCGCGCGGTGGTCATCCACTATTCGACTTTGACGGTAGCCGCTCTTCGTCAAAAGCTGTATCTGCCGATGGCGACTCATGCCGACGGCCTGGCGATTGGATTGTTGCTGGCCTGGTTCTCGGTCTTCTACCCGGAGCTGATGAAGTCAAAGCGCGTTCGACTCTCCTTGTGCGGTGCCATGATCGTGCTGGGAATTATCCTCTACGCCATCAACCAAGTCCTCTTTAACTACACTTCGCTGGGCTTAATCTTCGGCGCCGCGACGCTCTGGGGTCTTGGTCTGGAGAAGACTCCGAGACTGCTGAACTGGCACGGCTTCTACATCATTAGCCGGTTGTCATACGGAATGTATCTGAACCACATCGGACTGCTCGGGCGGCTGCGCGACCTGTTGTTACCCCTGCGCCACCGCGGAGGCGAGCCGGCATTCTGGATTCTGTATATTGCTTCCATCCTGATCTCAGTGGCGATTGCGTTTGTAACTTTCCAACTAATCGAATGGCCTTTCCTGCAGATACGGTCGCGTTGGATGGCGTCTCAGAAGCAATCCGAGCCTCAATCGGTATCGCAAGCCGCGACCGCTTAACGATCCGCTCAAGTTAGCAGGGTGCATGCTCGCGGGTTGTTGGGTGGGCTGAAGGTTTAACATGGGGCAGAGCTGAAATTCTTGATTCCGGTTGGTGTTATGCGGTTCATTCTTGCTCTCGTCATGGCTGTACTCTCGGTCGGCGCTTCGGCGCAGACGATTTCTACCCCGCAACAACTGATCGCTGCGATGCATGGTCGTTATGCGTCCAAGTGGTATCACACGCTCACCTTCGAGCAGAAGAGTGTTACCCACAAGCCAGACGGCACTGACTCCACCGAACTCTGGCATGAAGCGCTAATGCTTCCTGGCCGCCTGCGCATCGAAATCGGCGATCCCTCCGCAGGCAACGGCATGCTGTTCAGCAACAACCATCTCTATATCTACAAAGCAGGCAAACTCGCGGACCAACGTGACTTCGTCCACCCGTTGTTAGTTCTGGGATTCGACGTCTATACCCAGCCAGTCGACCAGACCCTACAGCAACTCAAAGACCTGAATGTCGACCTGACATTGATGCACGAGGAGAATTTCGAAGGCCGGCCAACCTATGTGGTCGGCGCAAAACAGGGTGACTTACAAACCTTCCAGTTCTGGATCGATAAGGAACGTTTGTATTTCGTCCGGCTACTTCGTCCCAGTGAAAAGCAGGCTGGCGCGGTCCAGGACGTTCGTTTCGACGACTACAAGCAGGTGGCAGGCGGCGGCTGGCTCGCGGAACGAGTTGCGATTATTGCCGAGGGAAAAGTTGTCTTCGAAGAACTCTACAGTGACATCAAGATCAATCCCACTTTAAGCGAAACGCTCTTTAACCCTGAGCAGTTTGTCCAGAACGGGAAGCCTGCTGATAAGTAGTCGAACAGGAACTCAGTCGGGCAATCGCTTCTTTTCGTCACAGACTTGCGTCGGCAAAGCGCCGCATAATGACGGCTATGCTCTCCGCGATAAGCGCTGCGCAGTCGCGTACCCTGGAAAGTCTGATGAATGCCCTCTTTGAGGGTGCCTACTTCGTCGACAACCAGCGCCAGATTCTTGCCTGGAACGAAGGAGCATTCTTCATCAGCGGCTACCGCCGCGATGAGGTCGCAGGGCACCGCTGCTCCGATAACATTCTGGTACACGTCGACGATCGCGGTACTGAATTGTGCACGAACGAATGTCCGTTGCAAAAAACTCTACAGGACGGTGAGCCGCATCAGGCATCTGTCTTCCTGCGGCACAAACTCGGCTATCGCGTGCCAGTATCCATTCGCATTGTGCCGATTTACGGGGAAGACGCGAAAATCGCCGGAGCCGTTGAAGTCTTCCGGGTTAGTGGGGAAACGAGTCATTGGAAGCAGCGGATTGAAGAACTGGAGAAGGTGGTCTTCATCGATCTCGTAACCTCCGTTCCTAACCGGAGATTCCTGGAAAGCCAAATCGACCAACAGCTACTGGACTCCGCATCTACGGCTGCTCCCTTTACAGTCTGCATGCTGGATCTGGACCACTTCAAAGAGGTGAATGATCGATTTGGCCATCAAATCGGCGATCGCCTGCTGCAGAATGTTTGCCAGACATTGGTGAATTGTCTACGAGGGCCAGACATGCTGGGGCGTTGGGGCGGCGATGAACTGCTGCTACTGCTGCCCAACACCACACTTGACCAGGCGTCGAAGATTCTCGAGCGTATGCGGTTGCTCGTCCAGCAAACCGGCATCGCGGCCGAGGCGGAATTCCTGGGTACGACAGTCTCGATCGGAGCTGCACAAGCATTGCCGTCCGATGATCGCACGACCCTGCTTCAAAGAGCCGACGCCCAACTCTACCTGGCGAAACAGCGTGGCAGAAACCGCGTGTTATGCGGCTAAATCAATAAGCGCCATTTCGCAGGCTTTCGTCCGCAAAGACTGGCCCCGCTAAGCCATTAGGATTTGTTCTAAGCGTCTACTCCAAAAAGGTAAAGCCGAAGCTCGGAAGCTCCGGCTTTGCCTTGTTTAGAGCCATGCTCTAATCGATTAGAACAGCTTGCGACGTAGCAAGCCGGCCACACCGAGCAGGCCGCTACCAAGCAGCAGGATGCTGCTGGGCTCGGGCGTCGTCGGGGGAGGGGTGGTGGTGCCAGTGCCGAGGATCGTGAAGGACTCAGAGGGAACCGTTCCCAGGGAGCTCTCAGAGGCGAGTGACGGACCGCTGTTCATATCCCAGTAAACCGGATCGCCAGTGTTGACGACGCCGTTCGCCAGGTTCAGCCAATACTGGCCTCCAGCCAGGCTGACGCCGGAGAAGCTGCCAGTCTCGTTGCAGACGTTGAAGCCGCCGGCGTTCGAGGTGCAACCGCTTGCCGTGAAGCTGACGGTCTGGTCAAAGTAGCTGGTGCCACCGAATTCGCTCGAAGTGATCGACACTTCAGCGGTCTCGAGGACATCGCCAGGGAACAGCCAGGCTGCGAAGGTGATGCCGCCGACCGTCGAGTTGCTGGCCAGTGTGAACTGGTCGCTCACGGCGAAGCCGAAGTTGATTGTCCAGCCAAGGTCCGTGCCATTGGTCGGGCCGTTATCGTAGAGGTCATTCTGGGCCATCGCGGGAAGGGCTACCAGAGCGAACAGCAGGATTGTGATCGAAGCGATACGTAGTTTCAAGGAAGAATCCTCCTTCGGTTTGAAAATCGAAATGTTTCGGCAACAGCGCACTGCTGCCGGAAATAAGACGCCCATCGCTTCCCCGCTTCTTGAGCCCGCCGTGGCGGGTCATGGGAAGCCACCGTTCCGAGGTTGGCGAAAATCGCCTATTCAGAACAATCGGACGATGGAGCGGTGCCTCGACTAAAAAAAAGGAAAAGTACGTCAGACTTCCAGCGCCACAAGCAGCCAAGGCCCGAACCGAGTTGGCGCCGAATATGTACAGAACCTCTTGTGAGTCCCGCTACTTTCTCGCCTATCCTACGAAACGAGGGTTTTGGGAAGGCTCTGCCGTCGTTATCATGGAAACGTCAGGTTGAGAAAATGCAATTAGAGTGCCGCTTCAAGTTGCTGAAAATAGGTTTGGCTGGAAATGGATCAATGCAATAGCTTGCAACTAAGTTCGCACGATTTACCAGCAGGTTGGAGGTAATTCCCAAAGTGGGAATTAATGAGAAGTGCTGTCTACTCTATTAATTTGAAATCGATGATTGTTATTCTTCCCAAAATGGGAATAATTAAACGATCAGGAACTAGTTCGTGATCGTTCCATACTGGGAACGGCCACACTCCACAGATATCAAGTTATGTAGTGTGAGGTTCATAGCAATATAGGTCAACCCTCTCAATACATCTTCAACAGCCGCTGAAATCCTGCTTCCAAGTCTGCAATCAAGTCTTCGCTATCTTCGAGGCCAATATTAAGTCGCACGATTCTATGTTGGTACGAAGCGCGTCCCTTGTAGGAGCCGAAGTCGTAAGTTACGACCAGGCTTGTCACTCCTCCCCAGCTGTAACCGATCTTGAATAGCTCGAGCGAGTTCGCGAATTGCAGAACGTCTTCTTTACTGTATCCTTCGCGCAATACGATGGAGAAGACGCCAGTCGAACCGGTAAAATCTCGTTTCCATAGTTCATGTCCTGAGCACGAAGGCAAGGCGGGATGAAGCACGCGCTCCACCTCGGGACGCTCAGCGAGCCAGCGAGCGATCATAAGCGCGGAAGCCTCGACCTTCTCCAGACGCACGGCGAGCGTTTTCATGCCGCGCAACGCGAGGCTACAGTCGTCCGGCGACGCAGCGCATCCCAGCAGTTGTTGCGTCGCTCCCAGACGTTGGTAGGTATTCTCGTCCTTGGCGGTGACGGAGCCCAAAAGCAAGTCACTGTGACCGCCGATATATTTCGTCAACGCCTGCATGGTCACATCTACGCCATGAGCTAGAGCGTCGAAGTACACTCCCGCTGACCACGTGTTATCCATCGCCACTAGAGCGCCAGCAGCGTGTGCAGCCGCGGCAATGGCCGGAACATCCTGTACTTCCATGCTGATGGAGCCGGGGCTCTCGCACCAGATCACGCGCGTATTCGGCTGGATCAGTCTGGCGATCTCGCCGCCGATGGTTGGCTCGATAATACGACACCTGTACTCCGAACCGTCGCAGCACATCGTTGCCGAGCTTGCGGTTGGGACCATAGATGCTCTCGGGCAGAAGCACATGGTCGCCTGCGCGAAGTAGTGCGAGGTGAATGAGGGAAATCGCTGCTTGTCCGCCCGGCGTGATGATAGTGCGATAGCCGTTTTCCAACTCGCAGATACGCGCTGCCAGTTCAAGCGTCGTTGGAGTGCCGTACAAACCGTAGGTGTAGCCGGTTTCGTATTGATCCCAGGCGTCGGTCAACGCTGCCGCGTCAGGAAACAGGACGGTGGAACCGCGATAGACGGGAGTATTGAGCGAGCGAAATCCACCGGGAGCTTTGGCGTCGGAGTGAATCAGCCTGGTCTTCCAATGCTTCTTCATGACCCGATTATAGGGGTGTCAGTTATGGATGGTTCGAGGATTGACTGAGGCAGCGGACGGCCAATGACGCCTATTCGATAATCGCCAGCGTGTCGCCTGCGTTGACGGCCGAACCCTCTGCGGTGAGGATCTTCTGCACCTTGCCGTCCTTCGGCGACTTCATTTCGTTCTGCATCTTCATCGCTTCCATGACGATCACACCTTGGCCGGCTTTTACCTCATCTTTTTCTGCGACCAAGATGCGAACGATCTTTCCGGGCATGGGAGCCTTGATCTTCTGCGGTCCGGCTTCCGTCCCGGCCACCGCGCGACGCGTCTTCAGCGAGCGTGGATCCTGAACGTCGACCGCATAGCGAGCGCTCCCGATGACCATGTGTAGTTCGCCTTGCAGAGAGCGTTCGCGCTTGATCTCGTAAGCTTTCCCGCCTACCAGCACAGAAAGGATGTCGCGGGCAGTGAGTTCGGCATCAACCTCAATCTCCTGGCCATCTACCTTGCATAGCCAGGTCTTCTCGCCGCGGGTCAGTTCAACCTGGTGCGTTTTGTTATCGACTAACACGTCGTAGGTCATAAGAAGGCTCGCTGTTCGCTCTTCGCATTTCGTTTTTGCAGCGGTAGGCCGCCGGTTGCCCCGTTCTAGCCTTCTTCCGACTAGGCTGGGACGACGATTTATCCCTCGCGCAGCGCCTCCGCGCGTGCCGTGCGCTTCCAGTTGGAGATCGGCGGAGCAACGGAGGTCTTGCCGTTCGTACCGACCGTACCATTTCCATTTGGCAAGGTGGCTTTCGGGTCCATGGACGCGAAGATCGCGGCCCCGAGTGCGGCGATGACTGGCCGGCGCTCGTCGGTTTCGTTGCTCGGCTTGCTCAGCAGCCGGTCAAGAAAACCGGTATCGATATCTCCCGCCTGAAAGTCCGGATCCTTCAAAATACGACGGAACAACGAAATATTGGTCTTGATTCCGCCAACGAAGTACTCGTACAGCGCTCGCAGCAGCCGATGTACCGCCTGGTCCCGTGTCTCCCCATACCCAATCAGCTTGGCCAGCAGTGGGTCGTAATCGAGAGGCACCGTCCATCCCTCGTACATCCCGCTGTCGCGCCGAATGCCCGGGCCGGAGGGAGAGATCAGCCGCGTGATCTGTCCGGGTGAAGG
Organism: uncultured Acidobacteriaceae bacterium; assembly: GCA_963834135.1. Classification (GTDB taxonomy): domain Bacteria; phylum Acidobacteriota; class Terriglobia; order Terriglobales; family Acidobacteriaceae; genus Bog-257. The sequence continues at coordinate 323,146 of CAWIAN010000007.1, forward strand.
GAAGAAGCTATTGTCCGGATCCTCGGCATAGATACGGCACTCGATGGCGTGTCCGCGCAGCTTGATATCTTCCTGTGCGAACGGCAGCTTCTCACCCGAGGCAATGTGCATCTGCAGATGTACCAGGTCGAGGCCGGTAACGAGTTCCGTCACCGGATGTTCCACCTGCAGGCGCGTGTTCATCTCGAGGAAGTAGAAGTTGCGATCCTGGTCGACCAGGAACTCCACCGTGCCGGCGTTATAGTATCCGGCGGCTTTACCGACGCGGACGGCGATCTCGCCCATCCTGCGCCGCATTTCTTCGTTGACGATAGGCGATGGCGATTCTTCCAGCACCTTCTGATGACGGCGTTGTACCGAACACTCGCGCTCGCCGAGATAGACAACATTGCCATGCTCATCGCCGAAGATCTGCATCTCGACGTGACGGGGATTGACGATGAACTTCTCGAGATAGACTTCGTTGTCGCCGAAGGCGCGCTGAGCCTCGCTGCGCGCGTTTTCGTAGGCAGAACGCAGCTCTTCTCGCGACGAGACCATGCGCATGCCTTTGCCGCCGCCGCCCGCAGCGGCCTTCAGCATAACGGGATAGCCAATCTGCTCGGCCAGTTGCTCCGCTGCGTCGAGATCCAGTCCGCGTTCAGAACCAGGGACGAACGGCACGCCTGCTCGCTTCATGTTCTGCCGGGCGCGGGTTTTGGAACCCATCATGTCCATCGATTCGGGTGATGGGCCGATGAACTTGATACCGGCGTCACGGCAAGCGCGCGCGAAGCCGGCATTCTCGGACAGAAAACCATAACCGGGATGGATCGCTTCCGCGCCGCTGCGCCGGGCGACATCGAGAATCTTCGCGATATTCAGGTAAGACTCGCTCGCAGTGGCCGCTCCGATGGGATAAGCGTAGTCGGCCTTGCGGACATGTAGCGCTTTGCGATCGACGTCGGAGAAGACGACAACCGACTCAATGCCCATCTCACGGCAGGCGCGAATCACGCGCACGGCAATCTCACCGCGATTAGCGATCAGCACTCGTTTGAACATGACGATGCCTCAAAAAGCGACCGCCGAATTGGACCGGCGAGCGCAGCTTCCAGCTGTTCTGCGAAACCTGGGGCGGAATAGTAGGCAGATAGCGCACACATCCACAGAAACTTGGATTCTACTGCATCCCTCACCGGCGAGGAGTGTAAATGTCACCGATACTGATGAACTCCTTTGGAATAGCTGGTGCCCCGGGTTCGCGTCCTGCCTTGGGACGCTAACCTGGGTGAAGTGGAATGATGGCCCACGTTAGCCAAAAGAAGGTGAACGTGGGCACCAATGCTCGGTGGAAGGGCGCAGCTTTTGCAGGGCCATCAGAAATCCCCATCAACGGAAGAGTCGCCGTCGGCCGACGGTCCCCCTCGAGCGCCGGCAGTTTGTTAGACTTCCAGTACTCGACTCTCGTGGGAGATAGAACCTTGCTAAAACACTCAAAGGTCTTGACCGGTTGCAGAAAGAACTTCGCTCTGGGAATGATTGGAAGTGCCCTGTTGATTCTCGCCGGAGCCGTCGGAGTTCTTTCTGCACAATCCGGACATGGACAAGCCGCTCCAGCGATGGCGGCCGGCGATACTGCGGGCAAGAAATTCAAGAACATCCAGGTGCTGAAAGACATTCCCGCGGACCAGTTGATTCCTTCCATGCAATTCATCTCCGCGTCACTGGGAGTCGAGTGCGATTTCTGTCACACGGAAAACGCCGGCAAACTGGAGTTCGATAAAGACGACAAGAAGGAAAAGAAGACCGCACGCGCCATGATGCAGATGATGTTCGCCATCAACAAGAACAACTTTGAGGGCGAGCGCGAGGTCACCTGCAATACCTGTCATCGCGGATCGCCGCATCCGCAGGCCATCCCCGCGATTCTCGCGGAGGGGCCGAAGCCGGAAGCTGCGCCGGCACACCCGCACAATATGACTCCGGCCGAAATGCCGTCCGGCGATCCCGTGCTGGCAAAGTACATTCAGGCGATTGGAGGCCAGGCCGCCCTCGCGAAAGTGTCCTCGCGTGTAGAAACAGGCAAAGCTTTGATGCCCGAGGGGCCGGCGATTCCAGTCAGCATCTATACGCAAGCGCCCGACAAGCGAGTGTCGGTGATGCACATGCCGAAGGGCGACAGTGTGACGGCCTACAACGGTCAGGGAGGATGGCTGGCGTTCCCAGGACGTCCGCTGCGCGAAATGTCAGCGTCGGACCAAACCGCTGCCAAGCTCGATGCAGAAGCCTTCTACCCTAACTTGCTTCAGCAGCAGTTCACCGAGCTCAAGCTGAGAGACAATTCGGAGAAAGTTGGCGATCACGACACTGATTTGGTGGTGGGTATGGTCAAGGGCCAGCCGCCGGTGAGGTTCTACTTCGACAAGAGTTCGGGGCTGTTGCTTCGCATGGTGCATTACACCGAAACGCCGCTGGGACTGAATCCGACGCAGGTGGATTTTACCGACTATCGCGCGGTGGACGGAGTGAAGACTCCGTATCGCTGGACGATCGCGCGGCCGAGCGGAGCGTTCACGATTCAGATTGATGAAGTGAAGCAGAACGTGCCGATCGACGCGGCCAGGTTCGAGGCGCCGAAGCCGTCGGAACCATCAGCGGGGCAATCCGCTCCGCCGGCGCAGAGTCCGCCACCAGCTTCACGTCCGCAAGGTCCAAAGCCTCCGCAGGAGTCAGTGCCGCCCACTGGCGGAGCACCCGCGCCTGGGGCGTAGGCTGCGCAGCTGTGGAAGTGCGAGGTAGCTAAGCCGCTTTGAAGTCTGCAGCTCTTATGACGATCCGACCCACGCCCTCCAGAAAGGCACTCTGGAGGGTGTCGAGTCTGGTTGGCGGTCGTTGCAGACAGAGCCGGCGGCCTTCAGGAATTTTGCCTGCCGGGGCACTGTCGAGGGGCGAGCGCCCAAATTCGTAGGGCCAGTAAGGCGTGTCGATCATGGCGACATAATCCAACGTATAGCTCTCTTGCATACAAGTTATCTCCACAAAGTTTCGACCTTTACGGCTGAGTCTGCGATCTAGTAAAGACCGCATTATTCTCGGGCGCAAGGCTTTCGATCAGCACTTCGTTTTTCTCCGGCGAGAACTTCGCGCCTCGTCGTCCTCTGCCGGTATTTTCGCTGGCAAAGTAATAAGTGAAGGTATCGCCATCCCAGTGGCTTAGTTCGTAGTAGGCGCCGCGCGGTGGCAGGCGCAAGATCAGGCGACCGCCTTCGACGGCTACTTCCAAATCGCCAAAGTATTGATTGGTGTATTTACCCGCGTAGGCGCTGAGCGGCTTGGCTGCTGCCGCATTTTGCGGGGTCGGCATGGTCGAGTAATCGGGCGACGAGGTCTGGCTCTCAGCCATCATTCCTGCCAGCGCTGCTCCCATGAGCGTCAGATAGTCACGTTGCGGTTTGCCGTAGTGAACCTGATCCAGAAAGTGCAGGCAGATCGATTCCGCCAAGCCGATGGGCATTGCGTTGGTAAGAGCGAGCACTCCCAGTCGTTCGCCGGGCTCGAGGTAGACAGCGGTAGCGGCGCCTTCAAAGAACGCGCCACTATGGTTGATCTCGGTATGCCCGTCAGGATCGACCTTCACGTTCCATCCCAGACCGTAATAGCCGCCGGGACATTCCTCTGATTTTGCGGCGTCAGTTGGCGAACGGCAGATCTGCGGAGAGTGTGTCTCGCCCAGTTCTTTCGCATCGATGAGTTGCTTGCCGTTCCACCTACCATCGTCAAGCTGAAGTTGGATCCATTTGACTAGATCGCGGGCGCTGGAGTTCACGCCGCCGGCTGGCGATTCGGAGTCCGCGTCGCGAACGAAGCGATTGACGGGCTGGCCATCGATGAAGATGTGCATTGCGGCTTTATTAGGATTGTTCTGGTAATCGGAGAAACGCGAGCTGGTCTCGGTCATGCCGAGCGGTCCGTACAGTTGCTCCTGGGCAATGACCTCCCACGGTTTGCCGACCTTCATGGAAGCGGCAATGGCGGCAGTGGTGAAGCCGAAATTGCTATAGGCATAACTTTTGCGGAATTGACCTGGAACTGGGAGATAGCGCATGCGATAGAGAATCTGCGGTCGCGAGTAGCCTAGCTCTTCCAGCATGTCGCCAGAGAGCGTGGCCAGGCCGCTGCGGTGAGACAGAAAATCGCGAATCGTAACTTGCTGCGTGGTCTCAGCACTGGAGAGCTGGAACTGGGGATCGAGATCGGCAATGCGATCGTCCCAGCTGATCTTTCCTTCGCCGGCCAGCGAAGCAAGAATGGTCGACGCGATCGGCTTGGAAACCGAAGCCAGTTCGAAGACAGTGTCGGGATCGATCTGCGCCGGCTCGCCGATTTTGCGGACGCCGTATCCGCGGAGAAACACGACCTTGTCGTTGTACACAACGGCCACGGCCAATCCTGGAACCTTGGTTGAAGCGAGACTGGAACGAATGTAGGAGTCGAGGTCGGATAGGGCAGCGTTCACATTCGCTGGAGAAGCGGAGACTCTAGTCTGAGCGACGGCGGTGACAGTGAGACAGAAGATCAGAAAAGCAAGGGTGCAGCGATTCCAAATGCAGGACATCGGATAATTCTATCTTCGTCATCCGCGAGTTGGTGACTGGAAAATAATTGCGGCGTGCAGGTGTGCGAACTGTGTAGAAAAGCTCTGCCGTCGGCTGAAGCCGACTTTGATCGATAAACAATGGCTTTGACGCTGGCCTGAAGGCCGGCTCTACCTGTGCAGGCCGGCTCGAACAGCTCAACCCTTCGGCAATATGTGGCAATAAAAAAGCCCCTCTTGTGGAGGGGCGTGAGTGCAAATTTTGTCTTTCCGCTACTGCGTGCTCTCGGTGGTGACGATACCGCTGGGACCGGCTTTCTCGGCTTTCGCCTTCTTGGTCGCCATCGTCTTGTCGACCCACTCGTCGGCGGTCTTCAGATCGGCCTTGCGCGCATCGGGATTGTCGCATTCGTACTCAGCGCGCTGACGATAAAGCAGGTTCAGATACGCCATGGCGTCGTCGTAGTCGGGACGAAGCTGCAGCGCCTTTTGCAGGTTCTGAATGCCGTCCTCGACCCTTTCGGCGTTGGCGGTCTTCAGTGTCTCGCAAGCCTTCTTGTCTTTCAATTCGTCCGTCGGCTTCAGGCCGAGTTCCGCTCGCGCCTTCTGGTCGGGTTGATAGGCTTGCATCCAGTCGATAACAGCCAGCGAGTAGTAGGTCTCGGGATCGTTCGGATCCAACTGCGAGATCTTCACGTAATACTCTTTCGCCTGGTCGAATTTCTTCTGCTGGAAGTACATCGAAGCGATGCCCTTCAGACTGTGGATCTGCTGCTCTTTTGGAGGATGCTGATCGAGCACCGACTTGAAGGTTTCAATGGCCTGTTCGGCGTAGCGATTATTGTCTGGCGAATCGGCGCCGGGGATGTACTGTCCCATATAGGCGGTCGCCAGATAAAGACGTGCATTGGTCAGATTTGGATCAAGATCAACCGCGTTCTTAAAATGTTCGATTGCGTCTTCGTATTTCGCGTTCTTATAAGCTACGACGCCCTTGTTGAGTTGGTCGCGCGCTCTCAGCTTGTTACAGCCTACGGTCGAGAGCATCGCGAGCAGAACAGCAAGTACCGTCAGTACCCGTCCGCTCTTGTTCATGTCTGGTGTCACTCTCCGTTGCGTTGTTCGGGTCCCGTGGGCGGCGGGACGTGCTTGACGTCCCGCTGCTTAGGGAAGAGGAGTGTAGCCCGAATCACGTTCTTATACATGCCACAGCGTCCGCAGGGCGGAGCGCCGGGAAACTACCCGCCAGCTTCGATCTTGGCGGTAATCAGTCCTACTTTGTCGACACCGGCGGCGTGCGCGATATCGATTACCTGGGCCACATCATTGAAAGGCAGATCTGTATCAGCCTTGACGAACATGACTTTCTCAGCGCGGGTCTTGAAGATGTCGTTGAGACGGCCTTCCAGGTTTTCCCACGTGACGTCGTCCTGGTTGATCTTGAGCGCCGGCTGGTCGCCGGGCCCTTTCAGAACCTGCACAACGATGGTGCGGTCGTTGCTAGGTGGCGTTACCTGCTTGTCCTTGGGCGGCTGAGGAACCAGCGCGTCCAGACCTTTCGGGGTCAAGGGCGTGATCACCATGAAGATGATCAGCAGCACTAGCAACACATCGATCAGCGGGGTTACGTTGATATCGGCTGAGGGCCCGCTGGACCCTCCCATTGCCATTCCCATAGCTAGCTCCTACTGGGCTCCAGCGCCAGAAGTTGCGCCGGCTGGCGGCTTCTTGTCTGCTGGGGTCGTCGTCTTAGTCTGCTCGGTCAATAAGCCCACGTCATCTACGCCGGCGGAGCGAACGTTATCTACCACGTCCACTACGTTGCCGTACTTAGTGCGCATGTCTGCCCGAATGAAGACCGTCTTGTCCGTTTTATTGGCCAGGCGATCTTTCACCCTGTTGGTTAGATCATCCAGAGTGACGCGGTCGGTGCCGAAGTAAATCTGCCCGTCGCGCATGACCACGACGAGGAGAGCATCATCTTTATCGGCGTCAGGCATAGGCGACGGATTGTTTACCTTCGCCATGTCGACGCTCACGCCCTTCTGCAACATAGGCGTGATGACCATGAAGATGATCAACAGCACCAGCATCACGTCCACCATGGGAGTGACGTTGATGTTCGAATTGACCTTAACGCCTTCGTTCCGTACGTTGAGTGCCATAAAGTTCAACCTCCCGTTGGCTGGAATCCGCCTCAGCTGTTTATGCCGAGCTTCCTCCAGTTACCGGCGAACGCTCCGACGCTTCAGGAAATAGTCGATCAACTCGCTGGAGCTGTTGTCCATTTCCACGTCGAAAGCTTCCACCTTGTTGGTGAAGTAGTTGAACATCATGACGGCCGGAATCGCGACGAACAGTCCGATAGCGGTGGTCACCAGGGCTTCTGAAATACCGCCGGCGACTGCGCCCAGACCGGTAGCTTTCTGGGTCGAAATTTCTTTAAACGCGTTCAAGATGCCGACCACGGTGCCGAACAGTCCGACGAACGGAGCTGTGGAACCGATGGTGGCCAGACCGCCCAGGCCGCGCTTCAGCTCGGCGTGAACGATGGCTTCGGCCCGCTCGAGGGCGCGCTTGGACGCTTCAATCTGCTCGCCCGGAATGTCGGTGGAATCGCCGTGAGCCTTGAATTCCTGCAGGCCGGCGGTGACAACCTTGGCCAGATGGCTCTTCTTGTTGCGCTCGGCAACTTTGATGGCTTCGTCGATCTTGCCTTCACGCAGGGCGCCGGCAACGGCAGGAGCAAATGCACGCGACTGCTTGCGAGCGGCGCTGAACGCCATCGCACGATCGATCATGACGCCAATCGACCAGCCTGACATGATGAACAGGATGACGACGACGATCTTCGCCAGAATACCCATCTGCTTCCATAGAGAGACGGGATCCCAACCTACCTGGGCTTCCTGGAAGATCCAGGTGGCAGCCGTGGGTACGTGGCTGATGGCATAGGTAGCTAAGTTAGCTAGGAACATGAGTTGACTTTTCCTCCTCGGAGCTTTGGGTTACAGCAGAACACTTGGTTCCTGCGGTGATTCGAGCCGATAAGCCCAAAATTTACGGGGAACTGGGCTTTTGGGCCGGTGCAGCTTACCTGCCTTCAATCAGGCCAGAGCTGCTACCCCGAACAGCAGCACCGGCCTGAAACTTAGATGCAAATGTCGCTTCGTTACGGAGCCTATTCGCCTGACAAACTGAAGTTGACGTTGATCGTGGTTTCCACCTCGACCGGTTCGCCATTCAGGTAATAGGGCTTGTACTTCCACTCTTTCACCGCTTCCAGAGCGGCGTTCGTTAACATCGGGTGACCGCTGACCACGTGCAAACCGGTGATCGTGCCGTCCTTGCCGATCAATGCCTGCAATACCACTACGCCTTGAATGCGGGCCTGTTTGGCCAAAGGCGGATACTGCGGAGTTACCTTGTGGACCAGCAAGCCCTGGGAGACGCCTTGCGAAACGCGTACACGGGTTGGGGCCGCAACCTTCGGAACTGCCGTCGGTACGCTGCTCATTACGCTTCCCAGAACGCCGCCCATGGTACCGCCCGGAACTCCACCGGGAACACCGCCCACAACGCCAGCAGGACCTGCTGACGGTGGTGGCTCGTCTTCCTTAATCATCTGGATCTTTTTCGGAATAGCGGTAGGGGTACGCAACTGCCCGTTGTCCAGCTCGCTCTGAATCTTCTTAACGATGACTGGAGCTGCCGCTGGCGGAGGTGGTGGAGGCGGAGGTGGCGGCGGTGCGGTAATCAGGGTCATGAGCTGTTTGGTAGGCAGCGCCTCGGTGAAAATCAATGGCAGCAGCACCAATATGCCCAGGAACAAGAACTCCAATATGAAGGAGATAACCGTGGTCGCCCCACGTTTGGTCTTAATTCTGCCTCCCGATTCTACGAGGCTGTCTTCAAACATACCTGTTTCTCCGAAGAACTCTCTGGATTACTTAGACACCGGTTTGTCGGTATTTGTGCCCTGAAAAGCAAAGCAGCCACACGAATTTTTTGGGCCCGGGGAAGCAACAGACGACGAGAATGGCGGCCGGGAGACGGCGAGCCGCAGTATACACCCCGCAACCGAAGTTGCACAGAGTCAGCTAAATCTTTGCTTTGGGAAGGGGTTAGACCAAAGCCGGAGAATGGGACTTTCCGAATCGGAACAGCTCCTGGGTCTGAGCAGCGTTGCCCAATTCGGGAACACTGCTCAGCCGGATTTCAGTACTTACGCCTTTACTTTTACCTTGGCCTTGTTGTCGTTGCTCTTGCCACGCGCCGCAGTCAGACGCTCCGCCGTTGCCTGGCTGGCCTTTTTGCCACGCCAATCCTGGTAAGCGACCAACATCGGTGCCGCAATCGCGATCGACGAGTAGGTGCCGATGAGAATTCCGATCACCAGCGCCAATGAGAAATTACGCAGAACCTCGCCGCCGAAGACATACAACGAAAGCACCGTCAGGAACGTCAAGCCCGAAGTCAGAATGGTTCGGCTCAGCGTCTGGTTGATGCTCTTGTTGACGATGTCGGAGAGCGATTCGCGCCGCATCAGCTTCAGGTTCTCGCGAATACGGTCGAAGACGACGATGGTGTCGTTCATCGAGTAGCCGATCAGCGTCAGGATGGCCGCGATGACCGTCAGGCTGATTTCCCTGTCGAGCAGGGAGAAGAATCCCACCGTAATGATGGTGTCGTGGAAGCAGGCGACCACGGCGCCGATGCCGTAAATCAGTTCGAACCGGAACCAGAGGTAAATCAGCATGCCCGCGAGAGAGTACAAGGTCGCCAGGATGGCCTGGTGACGCAACTGCGAGCCGACCTGCGGACCAACAATCTCGACGTTGCGGACGACGAAGCCGGAGGTGAAGAAGTCCTGCTGCAACTGGCTGACGACTTCTGCTGGCACAATCCCATTAAGATCGCCGACCGAGCTGAGAATGCCGCCACGCTGCTTGTTACGGAAATCGTCAATCTGATGAGCAATGGTGGAGTAACGAGCCTGGGCGTCCGTGCCAAGATGCAGCGGGTCTTTCTGCATCAGATACTGCTCCAGGGTGGACTCGCCCGTATTGTTCAGGTCCAGCTTGCCGGCGGCGGTAGTGGTTGGCTCAAGGGCATGAATAATCGTGTTCTTGCCCTGGTCAAGCGCCGACTCGCTGGTCTCCTGCAGGCCAAGATCGACAAGGACTTCGTTGTCCGACGTCGGACCGAAGCGCTGGATCTTGGGATCGTGCAGTCCGGCGGCGTCCAATACGTGCCGGATCTGGTCCAGGTCCGGCGTCTGCGCAAACTTCACGTAGACCAGGGTTCCGCCACGGAACTCAACGCCCAGAGGAATGTGGTGCCAGAACAGTATGGAGCAGATTCCGGCAACGCTGAAGATCAGAGAAAAGGCAAGGAAATACCACTTCTTGCCCAGAAAGTCGATATTGGTGTTTGTAAATAACTCCACCGTAAGCCCCTTACTACCATTTTCTTCCGAGCCGTCGGTGGGATTTCACCACGGAGGCACGGAGGACACGGAGATCAAATAATCACAAAACTCTTCTTAAAATGCCTCGCCGCAAAGCAGGCACGTTGAAATTAATCAACAGGCCAACATGCATCCCACTCAGCCTGAGATAGGTAATCAACTGTGCTTCATGAACCGCGACGAAACGCTCAACCGATTTAAGCTCGACTACAACCCGGTTATCGATAACCAAATCGATGCGGTAACCGCAATCCAACCGCACTCCTTTGTACTCGACCGGCAACTCCACTTGTGAGCGGAACGGTATGCCTCTTAATGCCAGCTCGTGACACATGCTGGTTTGGTAAACCGATTCCAACAACCCCGGCCCAAGTTCGCGATGCACATCGATCGCTGCAGCAATGATCTGGCTGGTGAGGTCCACTTCGAGCAGTGCGCCCATTCCGGCGCGCTCTACTTCAGCGACCTCTGTTCCGTCTTCAACCAAAACTCTCTTACCTCCGTGTCCTCCGTGCCTCAGTGGTGAATACCTCCGTCGAAGGCCGGAACAACACGCTTAAATGCTCAATGCTTCGCCACGCTGATGGCGGTTGAGAACGGCTTCGAAGATCACGCGTGAAACGAAGACCGCGGTGAACAGGTTGGCCAGCAAACCGACGCTCAAGGTCACGGCAAATCCGCGGACCGGTCCGGTTCCGAACAGGAACAGAATGACGGCCGAAACGATCGTGGTGACGTGAGTATCGAAAATCGTGGTCCAGGCGTGAGCGAAACCTTGGTCTACCGCCGACGACGGCGTCTTACCATGGCGCAACTCTTCGCGTATACGCTCAAAAATCAGAACGTTCGAATCGACGCCCATACCGACGGTCAGGATGACGCCGGCAATTCCCGGCAGCGTGAGTGTCGCGCCACTGAATCCCAGGAAGCCCAGCAGGATTACCAGGTTCAAGATCAGCGCCAGGTCGGCGTTGATTCCGGCAGCCTTGTAATAGATCAGCATGAAGATCATGACGGCGACCATGCCGATCACAGCTGCGCGTACGCCTTCACGAATCGAGTCAGCGCCGAGCGAGGGACCCACGGTGACTTCCTGTAGGTACTTGATGCCCGCGGGAAGTGCGCCGGAACGCAACGTAAGAGCCAGATCCTGCGTCTCCTGCGAAGTGAAAGCCCCGGTGATGCGGCCCGTATCGTGAATTTGTTCCTGGATGGTGGCTACCGACTTGACGCGGCCATCGAGCACCACCGCAAGCTTGTCGCCGACGTGCGCGCCGGTGAATGCCGCAAACCGCCGGCCACCTTCACCAGTCAAGGTGAAGTTCACGTCAGGACGCCCATTCTCATCCTGGTTCGAATCCGCAGATCGCAGATCGCTGCCGCTGACGGCGGCGGTCTTGCTGATCAGCCAATAGGCTTCGGTGTCGGAACCCTGGTCCTGACCGTGCGAGCCGCTAGTGCCTTTCATCAGCATCGCGTCGGGAGGAAGCACGCCATTGTTGGCCTGCATCGCAGCCTGCTCGCTGGGATAAGGGCCGCTGATCGCCTGCCGGATCTCCAGCATGGCGGTGGACTGCATGATTTCCTTCACGCGGGCCGGATCGTCGACGCCAGGCAACTGCACCAGAATCTGGTAGTCGCCCAATCCGTGTTCCTGAATGACCGGCTCGGAAACACCCAGCTGGTCAATTCGGTTACGGATCGTTTCGATCGCCTGCTGCACGGCCTTCTTCCTGGTCTCGGTGGCGACGGTGGGTTTCATGGTCAGCGTCCAGCCGTTCTGCGCACCCGAGGTCAGATCGTAATCTCCAAACTTATCGGTCACGACGCGGCGCAGGTCGCCGGAAGCTTCAGGCGGTACACCCTTGATATCGATGACCTCAGGATTCGCCTGCGGATTCGGCTTCGAGATCTCACCGAAGGCGACATTGGCCGACTTCAGCGAGTCTTTGAGCTGCTCGACGGCGCGGTCGGTATCGGCGTTGATAGCGTCGTTGACCTGCACCTGCAGGATCAGGTGCGTGCCGCCCTTCAAATCGAGTCCCAGGTGAATGCGGTTCTGGAGCGCTTCCTTGAAGCCCTCGCCGGTGAAGTGGCTGGGCAGGCCGACGATGCCGAACAAAAAGACGATCAGCACCGCAATGATCAAAATTGTTTTGGCTAGGAGATTCTTGTTGTTCATGAGAAACAGCAACCTTAAGACTTATCGCCCTCGGCGGTCGTCAAAGTAACGATCGAGGCACGCGTAACTTCGATCTTGATGTTATCGGGGGGAAGCCGGAGGACCACCACGTCATCTTTCACCGACAGGATGACTCCGGTTAGGCCGCCGCTGGTGACGACCCGGTCGCCCGACTTGATTTGCGACAGCATGGCCTGCCACTTTTTCTGGCGGCGCTGCTGCGGCATAATCAGGAGAAGATAGAAGATTGCGAAGATCGCAACCATCATCAGGATGGGCGCGGAACCGGCAATGCCACCACCCTGAACAAACAAAGCTGCCAATCTAACCATTTTGACTTTCGTGAGTTCACGCCACCGCGGCGCGAATTCGACTACTAAAATTTTCCAGAGAACTACCGTGACGCTGCCGGGCTACCAGGTGCATGGCATATCCCATCCCTCGCGTCCGGGGCACTATCTCATTCCTCCTCGCCATACGGGCGAAGTGAGAACCCCGGTTGGGATGTTCGGGGACTTCCAACTGAATACCAGGATCTCTGACCCGACATACGCCGCCACCGCGGTGCATGCGTCGACTATTCTTCGGCTTGACTGCAGTGCAATCGCAGAAGGTTTTTCCCTGATCTGTTATTTTATCGCGCTTTTCCGGAAACCGGCACTCCCTTAGGCGCAATTCTTGCGTCGTTCCGGTGAATTCCCTTATGCAACTTGGACTGGAACGCTCAACGCTCCGGAGACTCCGATCCGCGCCGACTCTGCGGGGACTCGGGAACAAGATGCGGTGGCCGGATGCCGGACAGAAAACTCGCAAACTTCCTAAGCTGTATAGCTTGCCGCACCTTACGCATGGTGTCAAGGTAATAGGCCAGGTTGTGAATGGTGTTCAGCACCTGCGCGAGCAGTTCGTTCGACGAGTAAAGGTGCCGAAGATATGCCCGTGAATAGCGGGCGCACACCTTGCATCCGCAAGCCGGATCGAGCGGACCTTCATCCGCGGCGAAGCGGGCGTTCTTGATGGTGATGCGGCCTTCCGAGGTGAACAGCAGGCCGTGACGCGCGGCCCGCGTCGGCAATACGCAGTCCATCATGTCCACGCCCTGCGCGACGTAGTGAACGATTTCTTCCGGCGTGCCGACGCCCATCAGGTAGCGCGGTTTGTCGTCAGGAAGAAAACGGATTGCATTGTCGACCATCTCGTAGGTCATGGGACGCGGCTCGCCGACGCTCAGGCCGCCGATGGCATAGCCGGGAAAGTCCAACTCGACCGTGCGCTGCGCCGACTCGCGACGCAGGTCGGGAAACATCCCGCCCTGCACAATGCCAAAGAGGGTCTGAGTTTGGTTCTCGTCTTGAAGGGGCACGGCTTCAGCCGTGCCGTTGTCAGCACCACCCAAATTGCCAGTCGGGCTTCAGCCCGCGAAACCACGGTACCTCATGTTTGTGTTCTTCAAAGTACTTCTTGCTGCGCGCCGCCCAGCGCAGGGTCATCTCCATCGAGGCCTGCGTCCGAGCGTACTCCGCCGGATGCTCGGTGCACTCATCGAAGGCCATGATGATGTCGGCGCCCAGTCCGATCTGCGCAGCCATCGCGCTCTCCGGACTGAAGAAATGCGACGATCCGTCGAGGTGCGAGCGGAACATCACACCTTCTTCGGTCACCTTGCGCAGATCGCTCAGGCTGAAAACCTGAAAGCCACCCGAGTCGGTGAGGATGGGGCGGTCCCATGCCATGAACTTCTGCACTCCACCGAGCTTGCGCACCATCTCGACGCCAGGACGCAGGTAGAGGTGATAGGTATTGTTCAGCAGGATCTGCACGCCGAGCTCTTCCAGCACATCCTGCGGGACGCCTTTCACCGTCGCGACCGTGCCCACCGGCATAAACACCGGCGTTTGCACTTGGCCATGTGGGGTGAAGAAACGTCCGGCTCGCGCTTTGTCTTCGCGGGCTTCAATCTCAAAGCGGAAAGACATGTATCGCGATTGTAAATGGGTTGTGGTAGTTCGTTTTTCGTACCGGCGCTGGAGTGCAAAGAGCGGCAGGGTAACCTTACAGAAACAAGTGAAAATGGAGCAAGGCAGGTAACACCAAAGCCTCTATGTGTTCGTCCCTCTGCGGTGCATAATGCATGAAGGTGCAGCGCTTGCACGTTCTACTGTCAAAATGGTGCGCCGCCTCTCGATCGTCGCAGCAGTTTTCGTTTTCAGCGCCGGCTTATGTGCGGCTGCCTTTTCACAGGTTCCAGATTGCGAAGCCGCGAAACTGCAATCAAACCTGTCGCTTCACCGTAACGGCGCCATCGGAGTAGTTGTTGCAATCCTGGAATTGAAGAACGTGTCCGGCCAAACGTGCAGAGTGGACGATGCTGAGCCTAACGGCTGGCTTTGGAAGCAGCAGAAGAGTTTTCCGCTGGAGACATGCCGGGACTGCAGCGCCCACGACGACACGAGCAGCGCCCATTTCGCCGTTCTGCGACCGGGCGGGTATGCCCACATGAGTGTGCAATGGAAAGACTCTCCCCAAGAGGGAGGACCGGACTGCATCCCAATCCCGGCGATGGCAGTGAACCTGTTTTTTCAAACTGCACGTCCATCCGCAGCAGCGGATCTTGTGTTTTCTGCGCCCCTGCCACAGGCCTGTTCGCCTCTAAATTTCACTTTTCTGACCGCGGGGCGCGATCCATTTCTCAGCAGCGTAGACACCGAAAGCTTGGGAAAACTCCAGGTTACGATGGCGAAAACCACGTACTACGCGGAAGAACAGATTTTCGCTCGGGTGACCGTTCCCACTAGACAGCCGATGACGGTCGGAAAACGTTGTCCAAAAATCCTCTTGAACGAACGCGATCCTGCGGGCAACAACGTCTACACGGAGAGGGGCGGTGAAAACGACTTACAGTGCGCGATTGAGGATACTGAACCCGGCAGCGCAACTCTCCGAATTCAGCTGTGGGGCTCGTCCATCAGCATCATCGGCGAACATTCACTGCGATTCCTTCAGTACAACGCAACCGCCAACGGGAGGACCTGGCAGCTCGCGGCGCAGTCACCTCTTATCCAGTACAGCCTTGCGGATCCGAAGACTCTGGTTCGTACCTGGGGGCCCGAAATCGATGGAGTGGCCCTTAGCATCGGCGTGGACAAGACCACGTATGCCGTGGGAGAACCTATTCCGCTTCATGTTGCTTTCCAGAACCTTCATGCGAACGATTACATGACGTTGGATCCGTGCAAACGAGTGGAACTTATTGTTCAGAACGAAAAGGGGCAGAGGTTTGACCAGGTTGACGGCGACCTATCTTGCAGTTTTTCCGGACCATGCTGTGGAGGCCCGACAATCGGTCCGGGAGCGGTGGTTACATCAGAGCAGAATCTGACGGATTACGGTCTGCCGGTAGGAACGTACACCGTTACGGGCGAGTGGAACACCGGCGCTCGTTTGGAGGCTCCCAAGGAACAGCCGTTTCCCCGGCGACAAAACACGCAGTTCTTTCACGTGCACTCGAATGTTGTGACAATCCGCGTCATTATGCCCTGAACTGACGGAATCTCACCGAACACGGGAATCATCGCCTAAGTTTTTAATCGACCAAAAGAGCGGAACAGAAGCACTCCGTGTTTGTGGCTCTGTGGTCAACAGGTTCTTGCGTCTTGACCCCGCCTTAGAATCGGGATACGTTCATGCAACCACCACCAGCAGGGCGAGGACCGATCAGCTTGCGCTCTATCTTCATCAGTTATCGGCGGAATGACACCGAAGGCGAAGCCGGTCGCCTGTTTGACGACCTGGTCTCCGAGTTCGGCGAGAACTCCGTCTTCATGGATGTTGCCGCCATCGAGGCCGGCCGCGACTTCCGCAAAGTGATCGACGAGAGCGTTTCTACCTGCGGCGTGCTGCTCGCCATCATTGGCAAGAACTGGGTCGACGCTAAAGATGACAACGGGCAACGTCGACTGGACGATCCCACCGACTTCGTTCGTCTCGAGACAGCTTCGGCGCTGCGCCGCGATATTCCGGTCATTCCCATACTCGTGCGCGGAGCCAAGATGCCGCGCGCTGAGGATTTGCCCGATGACCTGCGCGATCTCGCTTATCGGAATTGCGTCGAGCTGACGCACGCGCGCTGGAACTCCGACCTCGAGCTCCTGGTGAACGCGCTTCGTCGCCAGTTGAAGATTGAGAAGAACGGATCTCTTCCACCTGTCCCCGAGCCGGTTGGGGGAACCGCTGCGCGCAGGTCGGACGTCAAAACTGATGACCAGCCCGTCCCCTTGACGCCAACCGCTTCGCCCGAATCCAAGAGCCCGATGAATCTCATTGTCGCTGCCGTCATCGCCATCGCGGCAATTGCTCTCGGAGCATACTTGTTTCTGAATCGACAGGTCACTGTTCCCGACCTTCGAGGCGACACCGTTGCAGTCGCCACGTCGAAGCTGCAGGCTTCACACCTGAAAATGGGACAGACCACGGTGCGGCAGGATTCGAGTGTCGACCCTAATCTTGTTCTCAGCCAGTACCCGCCATCGGATGAGCGCGTCCGGAGCGGCTCGGCCGTTGACCTGGTGGTTTCGGCTGCCGGAGCACAGGTGGAAGTCCCCGCAGTTACCGGCCAAGCGCTGGACAACGTGCTGCATATCCTGGCCGAACACCAATTGGTTGTGGGCGACGTGCAGCGGCAGGCACGCGCCGGGGTCGCTCGCGACACTGTGCTGCAGCAGTTCCCGCAGGCGGGCGAGATGGTGAAGGTCAACGGAAAGATTGATTTGCTCGTTTCCGATCAGCCGCCCGCGGCGGAGTCGGTCACACCGTCAACTGCCAATGCTGGCAAGAGCGCCGACGAAGATTGGGCGAAGGCGCGAGCCACCGAGCGTGCCGCCGCTAAAGCGGCTGCCCTTAAAGCCGCAGCCAAAGCAGCCGAGGCCAACGGACCGGCCGACAGGGCGGCAACGCCCCAGCCGCCGGCGGCCGAGAACGCTGCTCCCAAGGTCAACATCCGCAGTGTCTCGTGCAAGATACTTGCGCCAGGGAAGTACAGTTTGGACATCATGGGCGACGCTACCGTCGCTCCACTGGATACCTATCTCTTTTACACATGGGCTTCGGTGGGAAACGCTGGAACCCGCTGGCGTCCAGAGTGCAAAGGCTGGAGCACGCCTACGGCGGCGGATGACTCGCTGTGGGAGGTAAGCTGTATCCATCGCTCCAGTGACTCACCGCAGATGTCGTGGCAAACCTCGCGCATCATTACCGACAAAAACAATCAGCCTCCAACCACCGGCGGAACGACGCTCTTCAAGCCCAACATGCAAGCCCAGTCGTCGCTGAAGTTCGACATAACCTGCCAGTAGTTCGGCCGCTAACTTACCAAGGTTCACCTCTGTGCGGCATAATTGTTGTCAGAGTCGGCTGGCCGGTGGAGATGATTACACCGAGCCTGCCCCACCCAGATTCCCATGGCAGATAAAAACTACACCGGAGTTACGTTGCACGGGCTTCCCGTGCGTATCGACATGGAATGGCCCTTCCACCGCTCGGAAGGTGGAAGCGATTGGTACGTGCTGCACGGCAAGGTCAGCCTGAACGATGGCAGCCCGCTACATGCCGACGTCGCTTTGAACCTGGCGCAGACGGTGCGCGAGGCGCTGCCGGCGCTCGACGGCGACCTGGCGTTCTGGGTGGCGGTGAATACGGCGCGCAAGTCGCTCGACATCAAACAGCTTGAGCTGCTGAAGTCGGGGAAGCGTCAGCCCGTGCCAGTGTCGAGCCGCTGCTACAGCATCCGCAATAAGCATTTTACGTTCGCCAGCGTGAAGCCGGAAGAGATTGGCCTGTTCGTCGCGCGCAAAGTTTTTTGGACGAGCGGCAAGGAGCGTCTGCCAGTGCCGATCGCCGATCCCTGCGACGTGCAGTATCTGGGCGCGGCCGATCCGGGCATGTCGGAGAAGTTGTTGGCGGCGGCCAAGGACCTGGCTGCGCGCGGCATGGTTGAACTCGATGGGGAGAACGCTCGTGCAACCGAGGCGCTGTTGGCGCAGGCGCCGGCGTTCGTCGCGACGAAAGATCAGGCGCTGGAAGAGCTGCACCTGAAGCACGCGTTTGAACGCGCATAGGTCGTGACGGTTTCGACTAAGTTCCAATCGGTAAGAATTCGAGAGGGATAACAATCCTGAGGGTGCCCCATTCAAGCTTCTTTTGCTTGAGTGGGGATTTTCTTGTCACCAAGAAAAATCCCCGCTCTAGCCAAAAGAGGCTAGAACGGGGCACCCTCGGGGTTCGTTCGTAGAACTTCGATCGATTCGAATTGAACCTACGCTGCCACTGCGGTCCGGCGCGCTTCCATTCCATCGAGCGCGTGCCACAGCGACTGCGCCGCCTTCTCTGCGCTATTCAACGCCGCTTCGGCCTGCTCGGGATTCGCCGTCACTTCCGCGCTCAACAGTTCGCGCCACACGTGCGAGTGCTCCACGTCGGCAAACTGGTGCAGCTTGAAGTAGCCGCAGGTCTTCGCATTAGCGCCATAGCGCTGCGCCAGGCCGTCGGCCTTCTCCTTCGCCACACGCGGAACCTGCGACTCGTAGGCGTAGAACGCAGCCAGCGCCTCCGCAGTCGAGCCTTCGCGCGCAACGCGCTGAAATTCGGCGATCACTTCCTTCACTTCGGCTATCGGCTCGTGCTCACGAACGGCATTACGATCGGCGCCCATGCCCTCGGCGAAATCGAGCCAAAGCTCGCTATGCGGGCGTCCCTCGATCTCCTCGCCGCACAAATTACGCAGCACCGCGCGACGCTGCTCGCCATCTTCCAGGCGCGAATGCAGCGCGCTGAGGTATGCCGGAAAAGCGGCAACGTGACGATAGTAGTCGCCCGCATAGGCGCGCAGATCTTCGCGCGTCAACTCACCAGCGGTCCACGCCTTGTAATACGGATGGCAAAGAAGGTCGTAACGCGCAATGCGCTCCTCGAGTGCGGTCAAGAAAGCTTGCAATTCCATGATTTCCCCCACAAAGATTTATGCCGGAAAACGTGAGAACACTATACGGGAGGGGAGCAGAACGCGACAAGCGACACGGTCAGGCAGCCAGTCGCTGATAAAATCGACGTACCGGCCGCACCTGCGGCCCATCTGGTGATTTCTCTTTGCCATTGCAGTTCACAGAAACCTACGACGTTGTAGTGGTCGGCGCCGGTCATGCCGGCTGCGAGGCTGCCATGGCTGCTGCGCGCATGGGTCTGAAGACTGCGCTTTACACTCTGAACGTCGATCTGATTGCGCAGATGTCGTGCAATCCCGCAGTCGGCGGTATTGCCAAGGGACACCTGGTGCGCGAAGTCGACGCCCTGGGCGGCATCATGGGCGAAGTGACGGATGCCGTCGGCATTCAGTTCCGGCTGCTGAACACGTCGCGTGGTCCGGCAGTGTGGTCTCCGCGAGCGCAGTGCGACAAGCAGCAGTACCGCCAGAAGATGCGCGAGGTGCTGGAGTCGGAACCAAATCTGCACATCAAGCAGGCCGAAGTGGCTGGGCTGATTTTGGAAGGGGATAGGGGGCAGGGGATAGGGGCTGGCATCACCGAATCGACGTCGATCGACGATGCTGCACCTATCTCGATGAAGGATTGGACTAACGATTCTTCACTAACCCCTAACCCCAAATCCCTATCTCCTCTTGTTGTCCTCGGTATCAAGCTTCGCGACGGCCGCACGGTTGGCGCGCAGGCCGTCATCATTACGACCGGCACATTCCTCAACGGGCTAATTCATTGTGGAGAAGAGCAGTATCCCGCCGGGCGTAGTGGCGAGCCGCCGGCTGTGCTACTCGGCGAAGCGCTGAAGAATCTTGGCCTGCGCGGCTGCCGCTTGAAGACCGGCACACCGCCTCGGCTCGACGGGCGCAGTATCGACTGGTCGAAGTTCGCGGTGCAGCCGGGCGATGAAGATCCCACTCCGTTCAGCTTTCGCACGAAGCGTGTGGCGCACCACGACCGGCAGGTACCCTGCTACATCGCGTTTACCACGCCGGAGACCCATCGCATCATCCGCGAGAACGTGCACCGCTCGCCCATGTACAGCGGGCAGATTCAATCGATCGGGCCGCGCTACTGTCCGTCGATTGAAGACAAGATCGTGAAGTTTCCCGACAAGGAAGTGCATCAGCTCTTCCTCGAGCCCGAGGGCCTGAACACGCACGAGATCTACGTCAACGGCATGAGCACGTCATTGCCGATCGAGGTGCAGCTGGCGATGATCAAGTCGATTCCCGGGCTGGAGAATGCTGACATGCTGCGCCCCGGTTACGCCATCGAATACGACTCCATCGATCCAACCGAGCTGGAGCGCACGCTGGAGACGAAAAAGATTGAGCGGCTGTATCTCGCCGGGCAGATCAACGGCACCAGCGGCTACGAAGAGGCAGCGTGCCAGGGACTGATGGCGGGTATCAACGCCGCGTTAAAAGTGAAGGGCGAGGCGCCGTTGATCCTCGACCGCACCGAAGCGTATACGGCGATCCTGATCGACGACCTCATCAGCAAGGGAACCAACGAGCCTTATCGCATGTTTACTTCGCGGGCGGAGTTCCGGCTGCACTTGCGCATCGATAACGCCGATCGCAGACTGACGCCGCACGGCCGTCGAGTCGGACTGATTAACGATTCCGCGTGGGCCGAGCATCTCGCCAAGCAAGAGCGCATGAAAGCTTTGCGTGAACTGCTGGAGAAGGCGCGGATCAATGAGGCGGTTGTCAGTTGTCAGTTGGCGGTTGTCGGGGAGTCTGATGCGACATCGCAATTGCTGAGAGATTCGAAGACCGCGGGTGTGACGCTGGCTCAGTTGCTGCGGCGGCCGGAGGTACAGATTGAGCACCTGGCGCCCCTGCTGCGCGAACTGATGCCGTCGTTCTTTGAACGAGCGGTTCGGGGGATAGGGGATAGAGAAGATGACGTCATCCTGAGCGGAGCTGCCGAAGGCAGCGAAGTCGAAGGCCCCCTGGCCCCTGATTTCCGCCTTTCGGCGGAAATTCGCAACGAGCTGAAGTCGGTCGAGACTGAGATCAAGTACTCCGGGTATCTGGATCAGCAAACCAAGGCCATCGAACGCTTGAAGAAATCGGAGCAGCGAACCATTCCCGACTGGTTCGACTACGGAAAGGTGTCCGGCCTTTCGCGCGAGATGAACGAGAAGCTGACACGTGTGCGTCCGCGCACGTTAGGCCAGGCCAGCCGCATTCCCGGCGTTACTCCAGCAGCGGTTTCGCTGATCAACGTCTATATCGAGATCCAGGGGCGCCGGCAGGCGAGCGCGATTTCTCCCGACTGAGCCGACGGTGCTTCAGTATTCAACAAGGTTCAACACTAAAGAAGAGACGTCGCTTGCGGTCTCGTGAACTACGGAGGCTGTGTGACACTGGACACACCTATGGTTAATGCGGTGGATTTCTGGATGCTGGCCGGCGGCCTGCTACTGGCGATTTTCTTGCTACTGGAAGTGGGACGTCGTATCGGTATTTACCGACGGCGACTGGATCCGGAGGGCGCCAGCAGCGGGCTAGGCGCCCTTGAAGGCGCGGTGTTTGGCTTGATGGGTCTGCTGATTGCTTTTACCTTTTCAGGCGCCGCCACCCGCTTCGACGCTCGTCGGGAACTCATCGGACACGAGGCTAATGCAATTGGCACAGCTTACCTTCGCATCGATTTATTGCCCGCCACAGCTCAGCCTGCTCTGCGGCAGGACTTCCGGGAGTATGTCGATCTGCGCGTGAAGATATTCCGAATTGTTCGTAAAGACTTTGGCGCAGCCGAGCGGGACTACGCGCGATCCATTGACCTGCAAAACAAAATTTGGGCTGAGGCCGTCGCCGCCTGCCGAGAGCAGAACTCGCCCGCCGTGACCACGCTGGTGATCTCGTCTTTAAATGAGATGATCGACATCACCACTACGCGGCTGGTGTCGACGCAGACTCATCCGCCAGAAGTAGTGTTTTATGGATTGGGACTATTGGTGCTCGCGACATCGCTGCTAGCCGGCTACGGCATGGCCGGCAGCAAGCATCGCAGCTGGATGCACATGATGGTCTACGCGTTGATCATGGCATCCACGCTGTACGTGATCCTGGACCTGGAATATCCACGCTTTGGATTGATTCGCATCGATGCTGCCGATCAGTTGCTGATCGATGTGCGCAACAGCATGAAGTAACCCATCAGCTAGTCAGCCTTGCGGAGCCTTACTGCCGCCCATGTGCAGATATTGTTTGATTGTGGGTATGATCTGCTGCCACCACGCGCCCTGCCAGTCCACTTTCTTTTGCTGTGACACGGCGTTCAGCTTTGCCATGCACGCATTGGCAGAGGTGTAGTCGCCTATCTGGCGATACGCCGCTGCCAGGTTGGTAAGAGCTTCCGTCGCCTGCTGCGGGTTCCAGGCCTCGGCGAGGACCTTCTTGTAATACGCAATAGCAAGCGGATAGTTGTGAGTGTTTTGCTCGTACGCCGCGATGTTGAGGTTAACGAAAGGATCGGTCCCTTCGATGGCCTCGGCCCGGAAGTAACTCTGAATTGCGGCACCGTGCTGCCCGGCAGCATCCTGCGAGACGCCGAGGAGGTAATAGGCCTTCCAGTTTCCGGGAGTGACTTCCGCCGAGTGCGCCCAAAGAGTGACGTTGTCTTGCCAATAACCGATCTGTCGCCAGGTCACAGCGCTCAACGCCGCTAACGCCACAATGCTCACGGCGGGAAGCAAGAGTCGCGGCAGATGACGCTCGGCGGCGAAGTCGCCCAATCCCCAGCAGACCATGATGAACAAGCCGACGAAGGACGCATAGGCATAGCGGTCGGCCATTCCCTGAACATCGGCCTGCACCAGGCCAATCATCGGAATCAGCATGATCAGGAACCACAGCCATCCCACAATGAGGTAGCGGTGCTTCCGCGCGCGCACTGCGAGTGCGGTGATCAGCAGCAGCATGATCATGGCCGCGCCAACTTGCCACCAGTGCAGCGTCCGTCCCGGATGCGGGTAGTACAGCGCCAGATCCGTGGGCCAGAATGCTTTCCGGATATACCGGGTATAGGAGACGAGCGCATTCTCAACCCGTATCCACAGTGTGAACGGTTGCGGACCGCCGGTGACGTGCTGCGCCATCACCGTCAGACCGGCGTCGACGATGCAGATGAAGAAGAGCGGAATCTTCTCCTTGATGAGCCAGCTGAGGCTCCTCGGCGGAACGGCTTCTACGCCCGGCAGCGGCTGTAGATCATCGGCAAACATGCGTTGCAGCGGCCAGTAATCCCACAGCAACAGCACCAGCGGAAGCATGATGATCTGCGGCTTGCTCATCAAACCCAACATGAACAATCCTGCCATCACGACGTAACGCAGCACGCCCGGCTTACTGGCATACCACTGATAAGCCCCGAGAGCCAGCAGGCAGAACAGCGTGCTCAGCATCGTCTTGCGTTCGGCCACCCAGGCGACCGATTCGACATTTAGCGGGTGCAGCGCAAACAGCGCTGCCACCATGAAGCTGCGCCAGGTAAAGCCGGTCGCCCGCTTCAGCACCAGGAACAGCAGGATGGCATCGATCGCGTGCAGCAGTACGTTTTCGTCATGATGTCCGGCGGGATCGTATCCGAACATCTGGATGTCGAGCGCGTGTGACATCCAGGTCAACGGATGCCAGTTGGCGGCATAGCCATGGGTGATTGCCCACACGGCAACGCTCGGAGTGAGCCCGTCTTTGATATGCGGGTTGTCGACTACGTACTTCGGATCATCAATGTTGGCGAAGGGGTGATTATTCACCGGCGAGTAAATCGCAATTGCGGCAACGGCGAGCAGCAGGCTCAAAATGACGGTGCGTACGAGCGAGTCTCTGGAAAAAAAATTTGCCTGCGGCTGAACCGCAACCTGTGTTTGAGCGCCGATGGAAGCCACGGATCCCCCTGAGATTCGCGACGAGTATATCTGATCTGAGCAGCCGTCGGAGGGCGATTCAGAAGAGTTACTACAAAGCTCTGTTAGCGATCGCGACCACCCGGTCGTCGCTCTGCGGGATGAGCGCAGGATCGCGCCATGCCCAGCCTTCGCCTATCAGCTTGCGAGCAGCGTCGAACTGTTTTGCGCCGATGAGCAGACAGAGTCTTCCACCGGGAGCGACGACACCAGCCGCGACCGGCAGCGCTCGTTCGAATTGCTCGACCGCGCGCATGGTGACGACCTTGGCGGTTTTTCCCCACTGCTCGGCCCGCCCGCGGAAGACCTCCGTCTCGCGAAGCTCGAGTGTCCGGATCAATTCACCAAGGAATGTCGCCTTCTTATTTTGCGATTCGAGGAGGGTCAGGCGGATAGACTGCACCCAAAGTTTCATCGGAACCCCGGGGAAGCCCGCGCCCGAGCCTACATCAGCAACAGTCGTTGAATCACGATCGGCTGACTTGAGCATCAACTGAGCAGCAAACAGCGACTCGCCGAAGTGCCGCGTGACGATCTGTTCGGGTTCGCGCACCGCTGTCAGGTTTATGCGCGCGTTCCACTTGAGCAGAAGGTCGAGATAACGCTGCAGGCCGTCAACCAATTCGAAAGGAAGGTCGACGCCCTCAGTGAACGGACTTAGCAATCCGGCGATGCGGGCGCTCTCCACAACTACATTATGAGGCACCCGCGTTCTTAGGATTCGTGTTAGACAGTCGGAGCGGCGGGCGTCTTAACTTGCTGATGGGTGGGCGGACGGTAGTGTCCCGGCTCGCTGCGGAAGGAGATGCAGAAGCGGTTCCAGGCGTTGATAGCGACCAGGGCTAAGGTTAATTTAACCAGCTCTTCATTGGAGAACTGCTGCCGGGCTCGAGCGAAGACTTCGTCGGGCACATGTGTTTCGCTGACGAGCGTGACCGACTCAGCCCAGGCAAACGCCGCCTTCTCGCGCTCCGTGTACAGATCAACTTCCTCCCAGACACTCACCAGGTCAATCCTCAACTCGGTTTCACCCTCTGCGCGTAGATCCTTGCTATGCATATCAATGCAGTAGGCGCATCCATTAATTCGCGAAACCATAAGATAGACCAGATGAAGCAGCCGGGACTCGAGTCCGCAATTGCTGACCGCGTTTTGCAGATTGCGCATAGCTTCGAGAGTGTCGGGTGATGCAGCGAAATAGTTCAATCTTGCCGGCATAATTCCTCCATAAAAAAATAAAGGGTCAGGGCGCAACCCTATATAGATTGGCGCGCTACAAAAAAGATTTTGCGTTAATTTAGGATTCGTCGCAGTTTTCACTTTTCCTTACGCCAGGACTGCATTAAACTACGCCAACTTTGCGGCCACCTACCCAGGTTGGAGGAGAGTTCTCATGAAGAAGACAGGGCACGTACGGGGCGTTCGCGATCTCGGTGCGGTATTGATTTTGCTGGCTGCCGGGTTGTTGGTAGCCGGAACAGCCTACACTGCGAGCGCACAAACCTACACTGTGATCCATAGCTTCACCGGCGGCACAGATGGCGCAATTCCCCGGACCGGCTTAACTGCCGATGCCTCAGGTAATTATTACGGCACCACGACGTATGGGGGCTATCAGGGTCAGAACTGCGGAGCCACCGGCTGCGGCACTGTGTTCAAACTGGCGAAGAGAAACGGTTCGTGGATGCTCACGAACCTGTACAGCTTTAAGGGAGGAAGTGATAGCGCCTGGCCAACGGCGCGAGTGGTTTTCGGTCCCGACGGCGCGCTTTATGGAACGACCGCAGGCGGGAACGGCAGCAGTTGCTCGAATAATGGCTGCGGGTCAGTCTTTCGCCTGAGTCCTCCGCCAACCGTGTGCGCCGCCGTATCCTGTCCCTGGAAGGAAACCATCCTCCACCAATTCTCCGGTTTCGATGGCCAAGTGCCCGGCTCGGGCGACCTGATTTTCGATCACGACGGTAGCATCTATGGCACGACGATTGCCGGCGGCTCCGGCCTGTGGGGGACGGTCTATAAACTGACTCATTCCAACGGCCAGTGGACGGAAAGCGTGCTGTATAACTTTACCGGCCAAGGCGATGGCGGCGACCCGATTGGCGGCGTGATCTCCGACGGCGCCGGCGATCTCTATGGCACGACCGCACTCGGCGGTTTGAATTCTCTGCCTGACTTCTACGGTCCTGGCGTTGTCTACGAGTTGACCCCTTCCGGCTCCGGCTGGACGGAGAATACTCTCTACATGTTCACGGATTCGAGCGGCGATGGAGGTCTGCCTGCAGCTAGCCTGGTGGTGGGGCGCGACGGAACGATGTATGGTACCTCGCCGGCTGGCGGCATCGGCCTTTGCGCTTACTACACGTACTACACCGGATGCGGAACGGTTTTCGCAGTGGCCCAACATTATGCATCGACAATCTTCTACAACTTTCCCAATGATGCCATCAATCCGGGACTGTCCGGCCCAAGCGCACCGGTCACCATAGATTCCAGTCGCAACATCTATGGAACCACCTTGGCCGATGGCCAGCACAACGCCGGCAGCGTTTTCGAGATCATTTTTCCGAACTGGACGTACAACTCGCTGCACGACTTCACCGGCAACAGCGACGGCGGCTATCCGTCAAGCAATGTCGTGATCGACGGCAGCGGAAACCTGTTTGGCACGGCCACAGCCGGGGGAAACTCGAATACGTGCACCATGCAGGGAGGCTGCGGCGTCATCTGGGAAATCACACGATAATTTGCGAGCAGCTTAAGCAGGCCCCGTTCCGACTTCCTTTGCCGTAGCGGGGCTTTCGTGTTTGAGCCTGAACTTGCTGACATTCACGAAGGCGCGGCCAATTGTTCCGTAACCAATTACTTCTTTGCCATTGTTGGCGGTAACGCGAAACGTGTAGAACTTGCCGCTGACCGACTCCAGTACCGCTTCGCACTTTACAACGGAGCCGATGCCGGTCGGGGCGCGGTGATTGATGTTGATCGCCGTGCCTACGCTGACCTCGTCCTCTTCGCAGAAGGGTAGCAGGGCCTCGAAACCGGCGGCTTCCATCCAGCCGATCATGTAAGGCGTCGACAGTACCGGAGGCAGTTCGGCCTTCCAGGCGCTCAAGGTGTGTTGAAATTCGACGCGCCGTTCCACTTCTCCGCGCGTTCCGATGGGGACAGGTTTGGCCATAGATTCGAGACTAATGCGCCGCTCGCGACCTTGTCATCTGTCTTGTTCCGTAGCGGAACTCGTTCCGATTCAACCGCTTTTCGACACCTTTCCCCTACGAATCTTCCGCCATTTCGACAAAAGTCGGTGTACTATATCGCTGGTCAAAATTGCAGGCGCGTCCAAAGTAGTGTGGCCATCCTGGGAACATTCGTAGAGTTCCCTGGGGTCCTCGGGTAAGTGCGTTCCCAGAGGATTGACGCGCGGCGGCTGGCCAGCTCCACCAGCCCGGGTCCCATTCTGTTTCTCAGTTGGTTATTTTCAACCTCAGGGAGATTCGTGTATGCGTCGGGTCCTGTTGTCTGTATTAATCGCCACTTCCTTCTTCGTGATGCCGGCCGGTGCTCAGACTGCTGCGGCGCCCGCGGCATCGGCTGCGCCAGCGACAGCGCCCGCGACCGGCGCTCGCAGAAAGCGTGTCGCCATATTCGATTTCGATTATGCAACCGTGCAAACCGCCTCGGCGGCGGCCTTCGGTACCAATGTGGACGTGGGCAAAGGTATCTCAGACTTGTTGGTGCGTCATCTCGTGCAGGATGGCACCTACTCCGTGATTGAGCGTAAGGCGATGGACAAGATTCTGGGCGAGCAGAACTTCTCCAATAGCGATCGCGCCGACGCCAATTCCGCGGCGAAGATTGGCAGGATCCTGGGAGTCGACGCCATCATCGTCGGCAGCGTGACCCAGTTCGGCTACGACAATAAAGACACCAAGGTCGGCGGTGGCGGCGGTGGCTGGGGAGGCTTCGGAGTCGGTGGTTTCAGCCATAAGAAAAGCAAGGCCGTCGTTGTGGTCGACGCTCGCCTGGTGAATATCGACACCGCCGAAATCATGGGTGTTGCTGACGGCAAGGGCGAGTCTTCGCGCGAGAGCACTTCGCTACTCGGTGGCGGCAGTAACTGGCACGGTTTCGGCGGTGGCGCCGTTGACTTCGGCAGCAGCGACTTTCAGCAGACGATCCTTGGTGAAGCCGTGAACGCGGCGGTCACACAGATGAGCGAAGGTCTGGTTGCCGACGCGCCCAAGCTTGTGGCTCGCACGATCACGGCCGAGGGTGTGGTTGCCTCAGTGGATGGCGGCCAGATCGTCCTGAACATCGGCTCGAAGGCTGGGCTGAAAGTCGGCGATCAGCTGACCGTCAAGCGGGTCACGAAGGAAATCAAGGATCCGACCACTGGTAAAACGCTCCGGAAGATGACCGCCGACGTTGGCGTGATCAAACTGACGGATGTTGACGAGGTCTCCGCCGTGGGGTCGGCCGTTTCCGGCTCGGGCTTCAAGGTGGGAGATGAGGTGAAGACCATCACTCAATAGAACGCACTCCCAAAGAATTTCACGATCAATGTTCAATGCCCCACAGCCAAGCGCTGGTGTGGGGCATTTCCTTTAACAGCAGGTTCCGAGGGATTGAAGTTCGTCCGCGAGGGCGGCACTCGGCGCGCTCAAACGCATCAGCCTCGCAGAATCGGACTCGGTTACGCGCTCTTGGCCTGCCAAAACTTCATTTCATCGGCAGACGGTCCGTACATTCCCGGAAGCTCAATCTCGTTGAGACGCAAATAGACACCGAGTTGCGCGCGATGATGAATCATGTGGCTCATCACCATGCCACGGTAGCAAGCTGCCCGCGGCATCGCCATGATGGTGTCTCCCTTGGTGTTCTTCAGGCTCCAGATCACCGGGAAGTCTTCGTCTTTGGCGGCGGCCAGCGCTTCGCGTCCGGCCTTGGAGTTCTTGTCGAAAGCGTCCAGTACTTCCTGGCGCGTCTTAGGCTCGAAGGGAACAAAGTTGTCCATGTCGAGCTCCAGCACTTCCTTGGTGAACGTTTCTTTCGTCCAACCGGGCAGTTCGGCTACGTGTCCAGCCAGACGGTTCATCGCCATCGACTTGTCGTGCGGTTTAAAGGCGGAAAGGTTTTCGGGGAGACGCTCCAGCAGCTTGCGCGTATTAGCCATCTCAGAATCGAATTCGGGGAGAAGCATGTCACGAATTGCCATAGAGAACTCCAGCCGCGGTTGCGGCAACCGAATCAGCATACCACGAAGAAAAGGCGAAAGTAGAAGTTTGAAATTGTAAAAATTCTGTGACATCTCACCGGGTGGAAAGCAGAAGTCTCGTCTGTCTGGGATGGGGGCACAGATGATCGTCGCCAGTGCGGCATAAAGCGACTCCGTCGATGCAATGATTTGCCTAAAAACACGACTGTTAAAACGATAAGTTCGTATTTTGTTGACCGCTTTGTATGGTTGGCGGAAGAATGAATTCGCAAGATTCATGTCTCACAAAGGAGCTGTTAATGAAGCGATTGTGTGTGTCGGTTGTTCTTGTTCTGCTCAGCATCTCGTTCTGTTGTGCCCAAGGCACAACACCGCAGGCAACGGATGCGCAGGCAACGACGGCACAAGCTGCGCCCACAAACCCGGAGAACCAGATCAAGGGTTCTTTCCCCGTCAAACTGGAAAAGAACATCGATTCCAAGAAGCTGAAGCAGGGTGACACGGTAGTGTGCCAGACCATCAGCGCACTGCATTCGCGAAGCGGATTAATGATTCCAAGCGGCTCCAAGGTCATCGGCCATGTGACCCAGGCGCAAGCGCGTTCCAAGGGCGACTCAGACTCCACCCTGGCGATCGCCTTCGACAAAATCGAGTTCAGCAAGGGCGAAGACATCCCGATGAAAGGTACGCTGCAGGCGATCGGCCCGAGCTTGGGTGGCAATGGACTGGACACGGGAGCCGCGCAGCCTCAGCTGGCCTCCAAAGGGGGTGGAGGGTCAAGTGCACCACCGACTTCCAGCATGCAGGTTTCAGGACCCACCAGCGGAACTCCGATTCTAGGTCCCAGCTCTCAGGGTGTTATGGGAGTCAAGGGTCTGCAGATGGATGCGAACGGCGTGCTTACCTCGTCCGGCAAGGAAGTGCGGCTCGACAGCGGAATGCAGCTCTTGATCAAGGCTGAGATCGATCTGCCGTCCCGCTAAACGAACAACCCAATTCCGGCTGCTCCTCCGGAACCTGACCCGAAACCGCGGCAGTGCTGGCTTTTTCATTTTGGAAACACGGTCGCTATGACCGCTATGGCTGACAGCAAAGCTCACATCTCAGGGAAAAAGGAGATAGCAATGAGGCGATTATGCGGACCGATTCTGCTTGTTCTCTTAAGCGTCTCGCTCGGGTACGCGCAGGATGAGACGCCGCAGGCGTCGGACGCGCTGGCTACGACGGACGCGTTGCCCACGACGGCACAGGCTGCGCCGGGCAATCCCAATAACGACATAAAAGGGTCCTTCCCAGTCAAATTAGATAAGGCAATCGATTCCAGAAGACTGAAAGAGGGCGACACGGTGGTATGCAAGACGGTGACCCCAATCCACTCGCGCAGCGGATTGATGATTCCCACCGGAGCTAAGGTCATCGGCCACGTAACTCAGGCTCAGGCGCGTTCGAAAGGCGATTCGGAGTCGGCACTGGCGATTGAGTTCGACAAGATCGAGTATGCCAGGGGAGAGGACGTGCCGATGAAAGGCACTCTTCAGGCCGTGGCGCCAAGCTTGGGTGATGCAGGGCTGGATACGAGCGCGGGGCCGCCGCAGCTTTCAGTGAGTTCCGCGGGAAGAGGGAACAGCAACGGGAATAGCCCGCCTCCGACTGGGAGTATGCAGATTGCCGGACCACGCAGCGGCACTCCGATTCTCGGGCCTGCATCTCAAGGTGTTCTGGGAATGAAGAGTCTGCAGATGGATGCGAACGGAGTTCTTACCTCTCCCGGTAAAGAAGTGAAACTGGAGGGAGGAACGCAAATCATGATTCGTGCCGAAATTCAGATGGCGTCACGGTAAACGTACTCCGCGATTCCCGTCGCTCCTCCGGAAGATCTTGCAAGCCCGCAGTAATGCGGGCTTATTTTTGCGGCAATTCCTGCCTTCAAAACTACCGACAACTACTGCTGCGACACTAGAAGAATCGGGCCTAGATTCGTCAGGGCTATAAAGAGAGATTCCATTTTGGAAATAACTCTGCAGTATTTGTTTGACCCGCCGCACGACGGAATGAAGAATCAAGATATCGCACACACTAAGCGAAAAGGAGCTGTTCATGAAGCGAGTATGTGTGTCTGTCATTCTTGGTCTGCTTGCCGCCTCGGCCTGCTATGGTCAGGCGACTACGGAACAGACCGCGCCCAACTCGGGTATGTCTGCTTCGCAGACTACTCCCGTAAATCCGAACCAGATCAAAGGTTCCTTCCCAGTCAAATTGGACAAGGCAATCGATTCCAAGAAGCTGAAAGAAGGCGACACGGTTGTCTTCGAGACGATCAGCGCATTGCATTCGCGCAGCGGATTGATGATTCCCAGCGGATCCAAGGTCATCGGCCATGTGACCCAGGCTCAAGCGCGTTCGAAGGGTGACTCCGACTCAACGCTTGGTATCACCTTCGACAAAATCGAATACGGTAAGGACGAGAATCTCCCGATGAAAGGTACGCTACAGGCCGTGGGGCCGAGTTTGAGCGGCGCAGGGTTGAATACCGGCGCCGAGCCACCACAACTTGCCGTCAAGGGTGGAAACGGATCGAATCCGCCGCCGACCGGCAGTATGCAAATCGGCGGACCTACCAGTGGAACTCCGATTCTAGGGCCGAGTTCCCAAGGTGTTATGGGAGTAAAGAACCTGCAGATGGGTGCGAACGGAGTGCTCACTTCTACGGCCAAAGAAGTGAAACTGGATAGCGGAATGCAGCTATTGATTCGTGCCGAAATCGACATACCGTCCCGGTAAACCCACACCCCGATTCCGGCCGCTCCTCCGGAAGACGTTGCAAAGCCCGCCGTCGCGCGGGCTTCCTTTTGCAGGCGGAAGCACTCTCGTCATCGAACCGAACGAACTCACCATCCGGATAGTTCCATCCCCGCCAGATAGTCTCGGAAGATGTCTCCCCAGATCACGGCCGATTTCCGACAGCGCCTTTAGTGTTCCCCGGCAATAGCTTACGGTCTCGATTGGGCTGCGGGCTGCAGAACCTCTGTTTGGAAGTATGACTGCTCTTAGTCAGGCAGCCATCCGTCGATATGGGGGAAAGAAGAATGAAAATGATTCGAGCACTGGTTCTTCTGTTGGCGGGTGGCGCCTTAGCCACCTGCGGCAGCTACGCGCAGGGTCAAGCCGAAATCGATCCCGATCACTTCGAGCCGGCCATTCACGCTGGCGCAGTGCATAAGACCGTAAGTTCGGCGCCATCCTCGAAACATCATCAGAAAAATCGTCTGACGGCCGGCAGGCACACGGGACAAAGCCGACATCACCACTCACACGCTGCGGCCTGATCTGCGCGGGAAGCCCTACTCAACCTCAACCGCGATGATGGTTTGCTCATGACGCATCAGGCGGCCGACGAAGTCGCCTACTATTTTCAGCAAACCGTACTTCTGCCTCAGCAATTCCTGCGCATGCGCCGCGTCCTGGCCGCCGCAGATACGAGCTCGGCCGTCGATCCATGCACCCCGCACCGAACCGCGTATTGTGCAAGGCGTTAAGCGAACCTTGGAATTATTGCGGACGCGCTTTACTTTGCCGGCGGTGGATTCGGAATAGATGTAAAAAACCGTGATGGTGGGTTGGGTATGACACACATCCTGCGCGAACCAAACCGGAGTTCTCACTCCCACTCCCGTCTTGCGGAAGGTTTCCAGATTGAGATACTTTGCTTCGGCAAATTGTCCAATTGCGTCCGGCATTTCTCGCCCCCGTGTGCAGATATCAGTCAAAGATATTTACGTCGAAATTCTGCTTCGCGGTGGCGTCACCCCGCTTGGCATCTACAGCCATGCTCCATGGTCCAGACATGTCGACGCTCTTAACGGACGCTTCGTAATCACCATTGCCTTTAGGCGCAAACTTCAGCTGGGTTGCACCCATATCCATGAGTTTCATGGTCAACGCTCCATTCACCTCAGCATCGTTTACCGGCTGTCCATCGGCACCGGTAACGTGAACCTGAAACGTCACAGGTTTGCTCATGCTCGGTCGCTCCGGCGAGACTGCCAAATCCAGATGCAATTGCCCACCCGATCCAGCGCCTTTCCTGCTGCAAGCTGGCATCAAGGCTAAAGTCACGATCAACGCGGAGATGAGGAGACGCGGGCGAGAAGTTTTCAATCGAAGCTTCCTTAGTGGGTGTGGGTGCCGTGCTCGTGCGAATGGCCAGGGCTGACAGGGATCACGCAACCATCCCGCACTTCGCAGGCGTTTAACTCGAACTGGATGGTGGTGTGATGAATATGGAATTGCTGGTTCAGTTCGTTCCGAATCTGCTCGAGGATCACCGCGCATTCCGACGCCGGTATGTCCTCGATGCCGATATGGCAGGACAGCGAATGGGTGTCGCTGCCAATACTCCAGACGTGCAGGTCGTGAACCGAGCACACGCCGGGCACGGCGCATATAGTGCTCTCGATGCGGGTCAGATCCATGCCGCGCGGCGTGCCCTCCAGCAGAATGTTAAGGCTCTCGCGGATGATGCCGATCGAGGACCACAGAATCATCACGCCGATACCGACCGAGAGCGCGGGATCGATCCAGTGCTGTCCCGTGTACGCGATAGCGATACCGCCGGCGATGACCGCCGCAGTGGAAAGGGTGTCGCCGATCTCATGCAGTAACGCGCTGCGCACGTTGATGTCACGGTGCCCTCGCATCAGCATGAGGGCGATTGCGCCGTTCATCGCCACACCGGCCGCGGCCACCCAGATCATCAGGTGCGCGTCAACTGCGACGGGCGACTGTAACCGCCGGAATGCCTCGTACCAGATGTAGAACGAGATAAGGACCAGCGTCAGGCCGTTGACGAATGCGGCCAGCACTCCGGCGCGATTGTAGCCGTAGGTCTTGCGTGCGCTCGGAGGACGTCCTTGCAGGTAGACCGCACCCCAGGACATCAGCAACGCCAGGAAGTCGGTGAGGTTATGACCCGCTTCGGAGAGCAGCGCCAGACTGTGCGCGCGAAAGCCGGCAACGACCAGGAGGACGATGTAGACCAGCGTGACCCCGAGCGACAGACGCAGTATGCGTGAGGTCTTCTCGCTACTAGCCTCTCCCACAGGCAGATGCATGTCATCAGTCTAAAAGGCCTGCGGCGGGGGTTCAACCTCTCCCCGGCACAGGTCCGCAGCTCATTTTCTACTATTGTCGACACCTTTGGCCGCGCGGGTTGCCATCCAAGTTACGAGAGGCGATACATATGAAGATCAAAGGATTGTTGTTGGCAGTGCTTCTTGCGGGAGGAGCGATGTTGGCCACGGGCCAGAGTACGAATGCAAAGCAGACCACTCCGCCCAGCAACGGGCAAGCCGCAAGCGCTTACGGAAACAATACTTACGACCAGGGAGCCGAGCCGCCGGCTAGCGCAGCCATAACTCAAACCGGTCAACAGACCCCGTCGACAAATTCTTTTGGTAGCGCCGGGACCCCGCGACCGCCATCGCCGGACACAGGGAGCAATGCTGCATTGCAATCGCGGATCGATGATGCCCTGCGGAATGAACCGACACTGGGCGCCAGCCACGTCGTCTCAAAGGTCTCCGACAACGGCATAGAGCTGTCGGGCACGGTCGGCTCTGCCAAGGACAAGCAGACGGCCGAGCGTATCGCTTCGTCGTTCGATGGAAACCGTAAGCTGACCGATAACATTGCCGTGACGGGTGCGGGACATTCGGACTTGGCGCCAAACCACTCCGCGCTGAATAACGGTGGCGTGGGTGATGCGCAGAATCCGTCTACGAACAACCCGCCGAAGCAGAAATAGCGGTGCGAAAGAAAAGAGCAGTTGGCACTTGGCCAGGGCGCTAAGGAGCTTGCCTGGCCGCCAATGCTAACTACCAAATGCGCATTTGCGTTACCGCAGGGTGAGCCAGTGCGCTTTGACTTGCTCAGTCAGTATTTGCGCAGCACGCCAATCACTCGTCCCTGCACCTGCACGGAGTTCGCTGGAACAATAATGGGCTGCATGGCGGCGTTCGAGGGTTGCAGGCGAGTGGTCGCGCCTTCCCGGTAAATGCGCTTGAGCGTCGCATCACTGCCATCTACCAGTGCTACCACGATCTCGCCATCGCGAGCAGTATTCGCTTTCTCCACCAGCACGTAATCGCCGTCGAGAATCGCTTCGTCCTGCATGCTCTCGCCCTTCACCTGCAGCACATAGACGTCTTTCGAGCGCGTGAAATCGGCGAGCGAGATGGATTCGGGATTCTCCACCGCCTCCAGGGGACGGCCCGCGGCGATGCGGCCCATCAGCGGCAGCGTCATGCTGGTCTCGGCAGCTACCGCCAGCGATTGCTTCATGCGGCCTTTGGGCTTCAGAAGGTCGATGGAGCGGCTGCGGTTATAGTCGCGGCGTAACAGTTGCTTCTCCTCAAGGTTCGTGATGTGTTTGTGCACGGTCGCCAGTGAGCTGAGGCCGAGGCCATGGGCGATTTCGTCGAACGAAGGCGAATATCCGTGTTGGTCCACAAACGCGGAGATGAAGTCGTATACCTGTTTCTGGCGACGGGTAAGGGCCATGATTTGAGCTGGGCCTCCGCCCATATTGTCAGCGAATAAAAGGCGAAATGTCAATCCGAGAGCCGGTTTATCAGGCGGGTACCGGGGGCTACATTCTCCATTTCGCGATGTTCCCGCCGACCGAGCGTCACGGGGCCGTGGCTTGGGCCGAAACGGGTTTCCGTCTCCACACGCCGACAATGATGCCCATCAGAAGGCAGCCGATCAGCGGGTAAGCGGCAGAGATCAGGATGAAGGATTGCGTGCGCGCCTCGAAAACCATCTCGGTGACCATGGCCACAGCTGTCGCCAGGCCGACGAGAAGGCCGACGGTGAGACCACGGAACAGTCCATGCTTCACCGAGCCGCCGATCAACCGTGCGATCACATACGCGAGCAGCGCGCTGCACAAGAAGGCGATGATGTAGGGCCAGAAGTTGGGGTGCGCCATGTTTGCCTGGAGCTCTTCGGGCGACATGCGCAGGCCCGCCTGCCATTGCTTGGAGAACACGGTGAACCATACCGCTCCCAGCAACCAGTCGGCGATGCCGGCAACTCCGATGGCGGCCCAGTTCAGTTCCATGGTTCGCCCTCCTCATTCAGGCGAGACGATACACTGCGCACCGGTACCCCGGCAATTGCAAATGATCGGCGATGCAAGGCTCTATTCACCACGGCGGCACTGAAGACCCGGGGGAAATCACGAACTTTGATTCAGTGGTTTGATTCCGCTACGCACCAAATTCCAAAGATCCACTCTGCCTCGGTGTCTTCGTGCCCCTGTGGTGAAGGATCAACCGATTTGGTTTTGGGGAATGCACAGGCGCAACACATCCTCAGGCGAGCGATTCCGGTACCGCAGCACTCGCAGACTCAGCGCGTCGTTTCTTTTTGCGAGTCTCAATCCCGCTTCGTCTCGCACCAGATCGCAGTGATAGTACGCAGGAACCCCCAGCCCGAGCGCGCGAATTAACAGCAACTGCCGCGCGGTCGACTTCAGCAGATCGGCCCCGCGCACAACCTCGGTGATCTGCATGGCGGCGTCATCGGCAACGACGGCCAACTGGTACGCCGGAACATCGTCACGCCTCCACACCACAAAGTCGCCGAAATCGCGCCCCGCGACATAGCTTTGCGAGCCCTGATGAATATCTTCAAAGGCGATCGGCTCATCGTCGGGAACCCGGAAGCGCCAGTTCACTCCGGTGGGAACATCGTAGCGTCTGGCGTCTCCCACTTTTTCGCGACAGCGGCCGGGATACATCGGCTCGTCGTCACCTTCATTCGGCGCGGCCGCCGAAATCGCGAGGTCTTTGCGTGAGCAGGTGCAGGGATAGATGAATCCGCCATCGCGAAGTTTGCGCCATGCCTCAAGATAAAACGTCCGCCGGCGGCTCTGCTCGTACGGCGCGAACGGCCCGCCGATGTCCGGACCTTCCTGCCAGCGAATGCCGAGCCAGCGCAGGTCTTCGATCATCGCGGTCGCGAAGTTTGCTTTTGAGCGCTGAGGGTCGAGGTCCTCATTGCGAAAGACCAGCGTGCCCACGTGTTCCTGCGCTCGCTGGTAAGCCGTCCAGAAGGTACACGCGTGACCGATGTGCAGCAGGCCGGTCGGGGATGGAGCGATGCGGCCTCTATAGGGTGAGGGGAGCACGGTTCGATTGTAGAGGCAAATCGTATTCACGCCCGCGTGGTGAATCCGCCTTGGCTTCAATCCAAGGTGCCAACGCCCACGAGTTCCGGCTCGACATCTTCCACCGGGGCAGGCGTTGTCTCGCGCCTGGCGGGTGGCGGCGTTGCCTTCACATGCGGATGCAGGTCTCTCGCGTTGCGTAGCAGAAGCAGCAGCGGCAGCATTGCCCAGAAGATGACGCCCATCACCCAGAAAGCTTCGATGAACGACAGCATGGCCGCCTGCTGCTGCACCATCAGGTAAATCGCGCCCCAGGCTTTGTGGCCGGCGTCATAACTGCTTACAGGCCCATGCGACTGAAACCACATTTGTAGCCCACGGAACATATTCTGTGTGCGGATGTCCGACGGTGTGATGTGGGCGATGAGCTGACTCTGATTCACCTGCTGGCGGCGCGCCAGGAACGTCGTCATGGTCGCGATGCCGAAGCTGCCGCCGATATTACGCATCAGGTTGTAGATACTGGTGGCGTTCCCCATCTTCTCTTTGCTGATAGCCGACATGCTGGAAGTCATCAGCGGAATGAACAGGAAAGCCATGGCCGCGCCCTGAATGATCTGCGGCCAGAAGATGTCCCAGTAGCCAGCATTCAGGTTCAAGTGTGAGAGCTGGAACATGGTATAGCCGCCGACGATGACACCCACCGCAAGCAGTTTGCGCGGATCCATGCGGTTCGTGAGTTGTCCGGTGATGGGGGTAAACACCAGCGCGCCAATGCCGCGCGGCGACAGTGCCAGTCCCGACTGAAGCGCGGGGTAGTTCAGCAGCGTCTGCAGGAAAATCGGTAGAAGCATGAGCGAGGCGTAGAGGACGAAGCCCAGCATCGTCATGAGAAATGTTCCGGCACTGAAGGTGCGGTCCTTCAGCACGCGCAGGTCGACGATGGGATGTTGGGCCGTCAACTCGCGAATGACCATGCCTACCAGTCCGATCACACACAGCGCCGTCCACAGGCGGATTTGATTGCTGCCGAACCAGTCTTTGCGTTGGCCGGTATCGAGCACCATTTGCAGCATGCCAAAGCCGAGTGCCAGAAATCCGATGCCCCACAAATCGATTCCGCCGGAGATGCGTTTGCGCAAGTAATGCGGATCGATGATGAACTGGCTGATCATGATCAGCGACAAGATGCCGACCGGCAGATTGATGTAGAAGATCCAGCGCCAGGTGTAGTTGTCGGTGATCCAGCCGCCGAGCGTAGGGCCGAGAATCGGCGCGATGATAATGCCCAGACCAAAGGCTGCCATCGCCGTGCCGTGCTTCTTCGGGGGAAAGGTTTCGAGTAGAACGGACTGCGACAGCGGCTGCAGCCCTCCGCCGCTCAGACCCTGGAGCACCCGGAAGAAGATGAGCGAATCGAGGCTGGTGGCCATCCCACAGAGAAGCGATGTCAGGGTGAATCCGCTGACACAGACCATCAGCATACGGCGCCGGCCGAAGCGTGCAGCCAGCCATCCGGCCATTGGCAGAATGATTGCGTTCGAAACCAGATAGGACGTGACGACCCACGTACCTTCTTCGTAGGTGGCTCCCATGTTTCCCGCCATATGCGGGATGGAAACATTGACGACGGTAGTGTCGAGGACTTCCATGAACGTGGCCAGCATGACTGCGACGGTCACGATCCAGGGATTCACGTGGGTGCTGCGGTCGGGCATCTGCCTGCGAAAAGCATAGGCAGGCAGAGGCACGGGAGTCGGTGACGGGGCTCACAACGAACGGCAATCCGCCTTTGTGACCTGAATCACAGGGCCGGGTGAGCTACGGTGCTACGATATTTCTTTATGTCCGCACCCGAATCCCTGTTCATACGTGCTTGCCAGCGACTTCCGGTCGAAACCACCCCTGTCTGGTTCATGCGTCAGGCTGGACGTTACATGCAGCAATACCGCGACGTGCGCAAGCATTACTCGCTGGTCGAGATCTGCAAGAAGCCTGAGATCGCTGCCGACGTTACCATCACGGCCGCGGAGTTCCTCCACGTCGATGCGGCCATCATCTTCGCTGACCTGCTGCTGCCGCTTGAGGTCATGGGCCTGCCCTTCCATTTCGCTGCCGGCGAAGGGCCGGTGATCGAGAAGCCGGTGCGTACCGCTGAAGACGTAAAAGGGTTGCGCAGCGATCGTGCTGCCGAGTTGGGCTACGTGGCGGAAGCGGTTGGGCTGGTAACCAAACACTTTGGCGCGAAGCTACCGGTGATCGGCTTTTGTGGTGCGCCGTTCACACTCGCCAGCTACATGGTGGAGGGTGGAGGATCGCGGCATTATCTGGAAGTGAAGAAGCTGATGTACAACTCGCCCGAGGTGTGGGACGAGCTGGTTGGCAAACTCGTCGATGTGCTCGTGGAGTACGCGGCCGAACAGGTGCGCTCCGGCGCCGACGCTTTGCAGATCTTCGACAGCTGGGTTGGCTGCCTTAGCGTGGAGGATTATCGCCGGTATGCACTGGTGCCCACGACGCAGCTGATTCAGCGCCTGCAAAAAGAAACGAAAGTTCCCATCATCTATTTCGGCACGGACAGCGCGACGCTTTTGCCATCGATGGCGGAGACTGGGGCCGAGGTCATCGGCCTCGACTGGCGCATTCCGCTGGACGAAGGTTGGCGGACGGTTGGTCACAACCGCGCGGTGCAGGGAAATCTCGATCCGGTGTTGCTGTTCGCCTCCTGGCGCGAGCTGAAGCAGAGGGCGGAACACATTCTCAGGCTGGCCGACGCGCGGCCGGGACACATCTTTAACCTGGGACACGGCATTCTGCCGCACACCCCGGTTGATAACGTAAAGAACCTGGCGCAATTCGTTCACGAATTCACCGCGGAAGCCTCGGCGGCTGCGAGGAAATCATGAGCAAGCAAGCGGTCCTGCTGATCGCTCATGGAAGCCCCGACAACGTGCAGGATATCCCCGCATTTCTGCAAAACATTTCGCGCGGCCGTCCGATGTCTGACGCTGTGGTAAAGGAAGTCCAGCATCGCTATGCGCAGATCGGAGTTTCGCCGCTGACGTGTCTGACATTGGGGCAGACGAACGGAGTCGCGCGCGAGCTGGGAGTTCCGGCTTACATGGGCATGCGCAATTGGCACCCTTTCATTGCCGATACCCTGAAGGAAATGACCGGGGAGGGAGTGGAGCAGGCGGTGGCAATCTGTTTGGCGCCGCATAATTCCCGTACCAGCGTCGGCCTCTACAAGCAGGTATTGTTCGGCGCGGGCGCACCGTTCGCCATCGATTTTGTGGAAGAGTGGCACGATCATCCGCTGTTGATCGAGGCTTTCGCCGACCGCTTGCGCACCGGGTGGAAGGCGGCCTGCGAGCAGCATGGATCGGCGCTGCCGGTCATCTTCACCGCGCATAGCGTGCCGCAGCGAACGATTGCCGAAGGCGATCCTTACGAAGCCCAGACACGCGAGACTGCCGCGCTGGTCGCGACGAAGGTCCCGGAGATCGGCAAATGGCAGTTTGCTTTTCAGAGCCAGGGCATGTCGGGCGGAGAATGGCTGGGTCCCACAGTGGAGGACACGATTACCGGGCTGAAAGAAGCAGGCCAGACAGGCGTATTTATTCAACCTATTGGTTTTGTGTGCGACCACGTGGAGATCCTCTTCGATATCGATATACTGTTCCGCGAGTTCGCGGAGGCCCGCGGCATGAAGCTCTATCGGGCGGAATCGCTGAACGATTCGCCATTATTCATTGGTGCCGTGGCGGATGTCGCTAAGACTCGCCTGGCCGCCATGAGTCCTGTAGCGAAGAGTGGCATCCAAGGCTGAGAGGTTTCGAAGTTACCGCATGAAGCGGATTGCAATCATTGGCGGTGGAATTTCCGGGCTGAGCGCGGCTTATTATTTGGAGAAGGCGCGTGCCGGCGGCGCTGAAGTCGAGTACACCGTGTTCGAGAGCGGCCAGCGTTTGGGAGGCTGCCTCTCCTCTGATCACATTGAAGGCTGCCTGGTCGAGGCTGGCCCCGATTCGTTCCTCACCGAAAAGCCCTGGGCCGTCACGCTCTGCAAAGAACTCGGCCTCAATGATCAACTCATTGGCTCCAACGACGCGCAGCGCAAGACCTACATTGTGGTAAAAGGCCGGTTGGTCGTCATGCCAGACGGCCTTATGTTCATGGTGCCTACGAAGTTGACGCCTACGGCGCTGTCGCCACTGTTTTCGTGGACCACCAAGCTGCGCATGGCGCAGGAGCTGCTGCATCCTCCGCGGCCGATGCACGAAGACGAAACCGTCGCGCAATTGGTGGAACGTCATTTCGGGCCCGAGGTGGTCGACCGCCTCGCTGATCCGCTGCTCTCCGGCGTGTACGGCGGCGATGCCGCAAAGTTAAGTGCGCGTGCTGTGCTGCCGCGCTTCGTGGAAATGGAAGAGAAGTACGGCAGCTTGAGCAAAGCCATGATCGCCGCCAGCAAGAAGATGGCGCAAATGGCGGGCAAGCAGCCGCCGCGACCACTGTTCACCTCGTTGCGCGACGGCATGCAGCAGATGGTCGACGCGATAATCGAGCGGCTGAATCCAGAGTGGATCCGCATGCGCCGCCACATCCGCCGCATCTATCCCGAGAACGGCGGTTGGCGCGTCTCCATCGAGATGAATGGCGACGAGCGTTACGATGCCGTGATTCTTGCTACGCCGGCAAATGTCGCGGGTGAGCTGCTTGACCCTGTCGATCACGATCTCGCGCACAATCTCCTGGGCATCAGCTACAGCTCTTCGGTCACGGTCACGCTCGGTTACTACAAAGAGCAGTTGGCGAAGCTTCCGCCGGGATTTGGTTTTTTGGTTCCACGCAGCGAAGGTACACGCATGCTGGCCTGTACATTCGTCCACAACAAGTTTCCGCATCGTGCGCCGGAAGGGAAGGGCATCCTACGCTGCTTCCTCGGTGGTGCGCGCGACGAAGCCGTCCTGAGCCTGAGCGATGAAGAGTTGCTGGCAACCGTGCAGCGAGAGTTGCGCGACATTGTGAAGCTCAGCGCTCGTCCGATGTTTTCACGCGTGTATCGCTGGCGCGAGGCGATGGCGCAGTATGAGCCTGGACATATCGCGCGGGTGGCTGCCATCGAGAAGCGCGTCGCTGAAATTCCTGGGCTAGCCCTGGCCGGCAATGCCTATCACGGCATTGGTGTTCCTGATTGCGTGCGCTCGGGAATGGAAGCTGCCACGTCTGTGGTCCAGCTCGCCCAGGAATCCCAACCTATCGAGCGCCAGCTGTCGTAAATTTGTTATAGCCAATTCGGGCAATTTGTGTCTAAAATCGAGACCTCCTTCGGCAGGAACGGCGTATCCTAGAGATAGTCACCTGCCATAACTGACAGGTTTCGGAGGTGACCGATGCCTATCCTCTGGATCGTCGTCTACTGCCTCATCGCGGTCCTGGTACTCTTCGTCCTTACCTTCCACAACGAAATGCTCGACGAAAAGAGCCGGTGCGACAAGATGGTCAAGTCACATCCTGGCGAGGCCAAGAACCCTGCCCACAAGGACGCGCCCCACTCCGTGTAGTCTAGGATGTTCGTTTGGGTCCGCGGTGCCGACTGCGGGCTACACCTGCTTATCACCCAACCTGGAGGGATCCGCATGGCGGACGTTCGCCGAGGACTGATCATCGTTAACACCGGCCCGGGCAAGGGCAAAACCACCGCCGCCATGGGCACGGCATTGCGTGCCGTGGGCAACGGAATGAAGGTTCTGATGCTGCAGTTCCTCAAGGGTTCCTGGCATTATGGCGAGCTCGATGCAGTGAAGGCGTTCGGCGACAACTTTGTCATGCGGCAGATGGGGCGGGGCTTCGTCAAAGTCGGCGGCGCAGAGACCGATCCCGAAGATGTTCGCCTGGTGGAAGAGGCATGGGCCGAGGCCGAGAAGGAAATTCTTTCGGGGCAGTGGGACCTGGTCGTCCTCGACGAGATCAACTACGCCATTAGCTACAAGATGCTCGATCCGCTGAAGGTGGTCGAGGCCTTGAAGAAGAAGCCAGAGATGGTGCATGTGATCCTCACCGGACGCAACGCGCATCCCGCGATTGTTGAAGTCGCCGACACGGTGACCGAGATGCGCGAGGTGAAGCACGCATATCAGAAGGGCATTGAGGCGCAGCGGGGGATTGAGTATTGAGCTTACCGACTAGCCCGAGATGCCGAGTATGAACGCGAATCCGTGACAGCTCTCTCGTCAGCATTTGCCCGCAGCTGGCGCCGCGTTGACGGCATCGACCTTCTACGCGGCCTGGCGATCTTTTTCGTGTTGATGAACCACGTCAACATTCGCCTGCTGCTGGCGAAGGTGCCTTACACGCACGGCATTCCCAAACAGCTGGTTTCTTCGCTGGTGTGGAACGGGCAGTTCGGCGTGCAGATGTTCTTCGCCGTGTCCGGGTTCCTGATTACCACGATCAGCCTGCGGCGCTGGGGATCGCTGGCGAATATTAGCCTGCGTGATTTTTACCTGATGCGCGTGGCGCGTATCGCTCCGCTATTGCTCCTTCTGCTTGTAGTTCTAAGCGCTTTTCATTTTGCGGACGTACCCGGCTTCGTTGTCCAGGCCGGGCAGGGCGGTCTGGGCCGAGCGCTACTGGCGACATTGACGCTTCACGTGAATCTCCTCGAAGCTCGCCGCGGCTACCTGCCGGGACCATGGGACATTCTCTGGTCGCTCTCAGTAGAGGAAATGTTCTACCTCTTTTTTCCGCTGGCTTGTCTTCTGTTCGCTCGCAGGAAGTTGCTGATCCCGCTGCTGTGCGGATTCGTCATTCTGGGACCGTTCGCCCGTGGCCTATTCACCCATGGCAACGAAATCTGGCAGGAGAAGTCCTACCTCGGCAGTATGGACGCGATAGCTCTTGGCTGCCTCACGGCGTTGCTGTGTTCGCGCGTGCAGTTTTCGCATGCTGCGCGCCGAACCGTCTGCACGCTGGGCGTCGTCCTGATGGTTTTCATTCT
Source organism: uncultured Acidobacteriaceae bacterium (assembly GCA_963834135.1). GTDB lineage: Bacteria > Acidobacteriota > Terriglobia > Terriglobales > Acidobacteriaceae > Bog-257. The sequence goes on from CAWIAN010000007.1 coordinate 367,714, forward strand.
GTGTTTCTCGCGGACAGTCTACCGCTGGGAGGGCAATAGCAGACTGGAGATGACGATGACCGTGCTGGCAATCGGTACGTGCCTGACTATGATTGCCGCATCACAGTCGCAATGGCGTGCTCCTCGCATCTGCAGTCCTCTCCTCGATCTCGGCCAGCGCAGCTACGAGGTGTATCTGACCCACATGTTCGTTGTGCTGGCGCTGTTCGGAATCTTCGTGAAGCTCGGCAAGCCGATGCCGGGGGTGCCTGTGCTGTTCATCACCACCATCATCCTGGCGGCCATCCTCGGCGACGTCGTGGCGCGATGCTATTCCGAGCCGATGAATCGTCTTTTGCGCCAGCGGTGGGGAGAGGGTGCTGCGCGGCTCGGAGCGGCAGTCGCTGACTCCCGTGAGAACGGGAGCGCCGCCCGGTCAGGCCTGTGACAGAGGTACGTCATACCATTCATTGCAGGTTAAATCGACTCGATTGTTGGTTCTTCCATGATGCGTAGCAAGTGGGCATGTAGCAGCAATCCGGAGTGCGGTAACCACGCTGTTTACTGGCTGAAATCGCGCCTTCCCGTGGTATAATCATCAGTGCTCCTCAGTAGAATAATCTCCTGAATTTGCAATAACTTGCGAGTGATCCGGCAGATATTTTTTGCGACCTGGATAGCGCCGAAACTGCGCTCGCACGAGGGAGCATCAGCGGTTCTCGAACGGTCTAGCTACGACGAAGAAACGGCGAGTTGACCATCGCAGATTTTCAAGAAGGAAGAAGAAGCTAACAGCTCCGAGCTGATAGCTAACAGCTAAACATGGCAGACGATCCAAACCAACAATTACCCCTCGACAACATCGGCCCGGGCGCGGCAAACGTGCAACCCGTCAACATTGAAGACGAGATGCGGCGCTCCTATCTCGACTATTCGATGTCGGTGATCATCGGGCGCGCGCTGCCCGACATCCGTGACGGCCTAAAGCCTGTGCATCGTCGCATTCTGTACGCCATGCATGACATGGGCGTGCTGCACAACCGCAAGTACATGAAGTGCGCCGGTGTGGTCGGTGAGTGTCTGAAGAAATATCATCCCCACGGCGACAGCGCCGTGTATGACGCGATGGTGCGTCTGGCGCAGCCCTGGAGCCTTCGCTACCCGCTGATTGACGGACAGGGCAATTTTGGCTCGATCGATGGCGATCCGCCCGCGGCCTACCGGTACACCGAGTCGCGCATGACCGAGATCGCCGAAGAGTTGTTGGCTGACATCGACAAAGACACGGTCGATTTTTCGGTCAACTTCGACGACACGACGGTTGAGCCGATCGTACTGCCGACGCGAATTCCCAACCTGCTGGTCAACGGTTCGAATGGCATTGCAGTCGGCATGGCCACCAATATTCCGCCGCACAACCTCACCGAGATTGTGGATGGGGCGATCACGCTGGTGAACAACCCCCACGCCACCCTGGCCGACATCTTGAAGTTTGTGCAGGGACCGGATTTCCCGACGGGCGGTTTCATCCATGGCCGCAGCGGGATCATGGAAGCCTATCGCACCGGGCGCGGGCGCTTCCTGATGCGTGCCAAGGCAGCCATTGAGCACGTCACCAAAGACAGAGACGCGATCATCGTCACCGAGATTCCTTACCAGGTGAACAAGGCGACGCTGGTCAAACGTATCGCCGAGCTGGTGAACAACAAGGTCATCGACGAGATCAGCGATATCCGCGACGAAAGCAGCGATCGCGATGGCATGCGCATTGTGGTCGAGCTGAAGCGCGGATGCGAGCCGCAGATTGTGCTCAACCAACTCTTCAAGCACACCTCGATGCAAGAAAACTTCAGCATGATCTTCCTGGCGGTGGTCAACAACCAGCCCAAGGAGATGGGGCTGGTGCAGGCCCTGCAGCACTTTGTCGATCATCGTATCGACGTGGTGCGGCGCCGCACCGCGTATCTGCTGATGAAAGCGCGCGAGCGAGAGCATGTCCTCGAGGGCTACCAGGTTGCACTCGACCGCGTCGACGACGTCATTCGCATCATCCGTGGCAGCGAGAACCGCGCTGAAGCCCGCACCAATTTGGTGGCCTACTTCACCGGCAGCACGGTCGTGGTTGGCGATGGCAAGGGCAATAAGAACGCTTCGTTGAAAGGCGTGAAGCCGACGACGCTGACCAGCCCGTTCGATGCTGTCCAGGCGGACGCAATTCTCGAATTGCAGTTGCATCGCCTGACCCGTTTATCGATCGACGAAATCGTCAAGGAGTTGGGAGAGGTTCGCGCCCGCATCGCCGACTACGAATCTATCCTGGGCAGCGAAAAGAAGCTGCGCAGTGTAATCGTCAAGGAACTGGAAGAGATCAAGAAGAAGTACGGCGACGCGCGTCGCACCGAGATTCAGGACGAAGCTGCGGAGATCAGCCTGGAAGACCTGATCGCCGACGAGCAGGTCGCGGTCACGGTAAGCCATTCCGGCTACCTGAAGCGCACGCCGATCTCGACCTATCGCCAGCAGCGCCGCGGCGGTACCGGGCGCAAGGGCATGAGCACGCGCGAGGAGGATTTCGTCGAGCATCTGTTCGTCGCCTCCACGCACGACTACATCCTGGTCTTCACCAACACCGGCCGCGTGTACTGGCTCAAGGTGTACGAGATCCCCGAGCTGAGCGCAGCCGGCAAGGGTAAAGCCATCGCCAACCTGGTTTCGCTGCAACCGGGAGAAACGGTTCGCGCCTGGCTGACGGTTCGCGATCTGGAAGAAGAGAACCGCTACGTCTTCTTCGCGACGCGCAACGGAACGGTGAAGAAGACCCCGCTCAAGGATTTCAGCAACGTTCGCTCGATCGGCATCAACGCCATCGGCATCGAGAACGAAGATGAACTGGTGGCCGCCAACTGTACCGACGGCAATCAGATCGTGTTTCTCGCGACGCACGATGGCAAGGCTATCCGCTTTGAAGAGGATGCAGTCCGTCCGATGGGACGCGCGGCCTACGGAGTTCGCGGCATGCACCTCGACCGTGGCGACTACATCGTCGGCATGGCGGTCACGCCCAAGGAGCGCAAGAAAGCCAAGGACGGCGAAGCAGAGTCGAACCTTATCCTCTCCGTCACCGAGCAAGGCTACGGCAAGCGCACAGATGTGGACGAGTATCGCCTGACGAACCGCGGCGGCAAGGGCGTCATCAACCTGAAGACCATGGCGCGCAACGGCAAGGTCGTATCGATCATGCTGGTGAACGAGCAGTCGGAGGTGATGGTGATCAGCCAGTTCGGCAAGATCATTCGCATCAACAGCAAGAACATCCGCGAGTCTGGCCGCTCGGCGCAGGGGGTGCGCCTGCTGCAACTGGAGGAAGGCGATCACCTGGCCGCAGCGTCGGTCATCCCGCCGGAAGAGGCGGTCGAGGACAACGGCAACGGAGAGACCGGTACGCTGGTGCAGTAGCGCTGGCGACAAGTAGAAGGAAATACATCCCCATCCGGCGCTCCCCGTTGCCTGGATGGGGATTTCTATCGAAGCACGTGCACGCGAATCGGCAGTTGCAATTTGCTCCAGGATTTGTCGGTGGTGTAGACCGGCGCTCTTAGCGACAGTCCCAGAGCGATGCAGGCTCGATCGCCGAGGGACAGACCCAGAGGCCGGGTGAGTTGCACCAGACCGGCGTTGAGTTTGGCGTGCTCTTCCGTGAAATCCAGGACTGCTCGAACCGGGATGGTCGCATCCTCCCAAGCTTCGGCGACCGACCAGCCCCGCGAAACCAGCTTTCCCGTTACCTCGGCCAAATTGACCGTACTGCACACTGACCGAGCGAGTAGATCGGTGGTCAGCCGTTCGGCCCCCGGCTCGCCATGAATGACAGCCAGGATGGCGGAAGCATCGAGAACAATATCACTCATCCTTGGCGGCCTGCCGTCGTTCCGCGATCAGTTCGCTGGCCAGCGATGTTCCGGGTTTTAGATATCGTTTGGCTCGTTCCCGCGCCTTCTGAAGTCGACGCTGTAGGGTCGTGATCCTTAGCTCGTCGTTCTCGATCACCAAGACAATCTCATCCCCCACTTCGATGCCAAGAGCTTTGCGGAATTGTGCGGGAATCACGATGCGACCATTCTCGTTCACACGCAAACGAGTTTCCTGTGTCATGACAAACCTCTTTTTAATGGCATAATTATAATCCTATGGCATTTCGGAAAGAAATGTCATATACAGTCCGGAACTGGTCTGGGACTGGCGCGCGGACAATTCCGAAATGGCTCTTACTGGCTCCCGCTGGCGGTGCGGGCCTTCTCGAACTCGTCGCCGGCCTTCCATCCGATCAGGTTGGACTGGTTGGCCGCTTCCCATCCCAAGGCAATGCCGAAGCGGGCCATAACCGCATCGCCCCGGAAATCCATGTCGGCGCGGTATTCGTCGCTGGGCTGGTGGTAGTGCTTGGAGACATACTCCTCGGCTTGCTGCGTGCCCCACTGGCGAGTGTGTCCACGGTACAAATCTCCCTCGTCGATGGAGAACGAGGGAATGCCGACGCGGGCGAAGCTGAAATGATCGGAGCGGTAGTAGTGGCCGGCGGCGGGCTGCGCGTCCGGCACGATCGTCAGGTTGAAGTCTCCCGCGGTCCGCTCAACCATGGAGTAGAAGCTTGTGCGCTCGGCTCCGGCGACGTTTAACTCTTCCGGAACGCCAAGCGGCGGCACATCGTCGTAATTGAGCGCCAGCGAGATGTCCTTGGCCGGCACCGGCAAATGTTTGCCGAGATACTCCGAACCCAGCAGGCCCTGCTCTTCGGCGGTGACCGCCGCGAAATACACAGACCGCTTCGGAGACTGCTTGCTGTTGGCGTAGGCGCGGGCGATCTCCAGCAGGATGCCGCAACCGGTAGCGTTGTCCTGCGCGCCGTTGTAGATGTTGTCACCGGCCATTCCCGGCACAAGGCCGAGATGATCGTAATGCGCGCTGTAGAAGACAGCTTGATCTTTGAGCTTCACGTCGGAGCCAGACAGCATCGCGACAACGTTGTTGGAATCGAATTGCCGGACCTTGCTCACCATGGTTGCCTTCATCTTGACCGGCAGCACTGCCGCCTTGAAGCCGCGCTTGCCGGCCGACGCGATCATTTGATCGATGTTCATGCCGCAGGCCTGCGCCAGCCTACGCGCGATGTCGAGCTGAATCCAGGCGGCCAGCTTCAGCTTTGGATCGGAACCATCTCGGAGGAAGGAGCGCTCGCCTGACCACGAATTGCGCACTACATCCCAGCCGTAGCTGGCCATCGCAGTTTTGTGGATCAAGATAACCCCGGCCGCGCCTTTGCGCGCCGCTTCTTCATACTTGTAGGTCCAGCGGCCATAGTAGGTGAGGGCCTTCCCGGCAAAGAATTTCGGATCATCGGAGGGCGGCTCATTGACCAGCATGAGCAGCACCTTGCCCTTTACGTCGATGTCCTTGTAGTCGTTCCAATCGAACTCGGGTGCGTCGATGCCGTAGCCCATCCACACGAGGTCGGTACTCAGGTCGTCGCGCGTGTTACCCGATTCGTCGGTGGCAACGAAATCCTTGCGATAAACCAGGTCGAGCGGCGCGCTGCTATTGGGAATGAGGCTTATGGTTGACTCGTCCTGCGTTGCGATGCCGTCGAGCGGAACCTTCTGCATGTAGGTCCCGTCGTCGCCGGCAGGCTTCAGTCCATAAAGCGCGAACTGCGTGGCGATGTATTCGGCGGCGATGTCGCCGCCGCGCTGGCCGGTGCCGCGTCCCTCGAGCAGATCGCTGGCCAGGAACTTCACGTGCGCGCGGATTCGCTGCGCCTCGACGCCGGACATGGCCTGTTCCGCCGCCGGCGGAAGTCCCGCAACCTGCGGCACCGCAGGCTTGGCGGCTGGCGGATGCGCCGGGGCAGAGTTCGTGGTCTGCGAGAAGAGCGAAACGGCAGCGAGAAGCGACAGCAGCGCGACGGGCGCCAATCTTTGCAAGAGGGTCTCCTATCGTCGGGGACAGTAGAGAAAACCCTATAGTTTACGTGAAAGCCGGCGCATCGACGCCTCAAACCGGGCGTCAATGATGGGGCGGCTAGAGATTTCCTCGCCCACCCATGAACATTCGAGAGCATTTCAAGTGACTCATCTTGCGCGTTCCTTGTCGGCGTGCCCAACGGCTTCACAGGCTACCCTCGCCCCCACAAATCCAGTAAAATCAAGCCTTGCACCTGACTCGTCTGAATGCGTCCTGGCCTGCGCCGAACTCGCTGGCGTATCGCCGTAATCCGCGAAGACTATGCGTCGACTGAACCGGCTACTCCGGTATTTCAAGCCCTATTGGTTTTACCTGCTCGCCTCCGTCGTCTCGATGGCGCTGGTGGGACTGTTGGACGCGTTCCGGTTGCTGCTCATCGGTCCCATTCTCGACCAGGTACTCAATCCCTCTTCGCAAACGCGCGCTCTCCCGCTGCTCCCGGTTCCGGTCTTCGGACATCACTTGGATTTACGCTCATTCGTTCCTCAGAACCTGCACAATGTCTGGTCGGTCGTTGCCTTTGCCCTTATTTTCTCGACCATTCTGAAGGGCGTCTTCGACTATGCCGGAACATACCTTGCCAACTATGCCGGTTACGGCATGGTCACGGACATGCGCAACGATCTGCATCGCGCAACGTTGCGGCGCTCCGTCGGCTTCTTTCAGCAGTATTCGACCGGGACTTTGTTATCGGCGATCGTCAACGACGTAGAGCGCGTGCAGTTCGCCATGTCGAGCGTACTGGCGGAGTTCCTACAGCAGTTCTTCACCTTCCTCTTCATTGGCGTCGCTGTAGTCGGATTGGGCAGGCATCTGACCTGGGTCCTGGTCATCTTCGTACCGTTCATCGTGGCGTCGGCGAGCAGGGTAGGTAAGCGCGTCCGCAAGACGACCCGAAAAGGTCAGGACAAACTCGCCGAGATCAACAACCTTCTGCACGAGACCATAACCGGCATACGGATCGTCAAGGCTTTCTGCATGGAAGCCTGGGAGATGCGCCGCTTCCGCGAGGCCGCGAAGCGTTTGTTCAAAGCCAACTTGCGGTCGGCCGCAGCATTTGCCTTGAACTCGCCCATGATGGATGCCTTCGGAGCCATCGCGATCGCGCTCCTCATTCTGCTGGGCCGCGACAGCATCAAGCACGGTTATCTGAGCGAAGGCTTCTTCATTGCCTTCATCATCGCGGTCTTCAAGATGTATGAGCCGGTGCGCAAGTTTGGGCAGTTCAACAACAACTTCCAGCAGGCGTTGGGTGCGTCGGAACAGATCTTCAACTTCCTCGACGCCCAGGACGAAGTGCGCGAGAAGCCTGACGCGGTCAAACTTGCGCCGTTCCATCGCGGTATCCGCTTCGACCACGTTTACTTCGGCTACGGACAGGTCGACGACGATCGCGAGGTCTTACGCGACATCAACCTGGACGTCGAACCCGGCCAAGTTGTAGCGATTGTCGGTTCCAGCGGCTCAGGCAAGACTACGCTGGTCCATCTGCTGCCGCGCTTCTTCGACGTAACTCGTGGACGCCTGCTGATCGATGGGCAGGATGTACGCGACCTGCGGATTTCCTCGTTGCGTTCGCAGATCGCCATCGTGACCCAGGACACGATCCTGTTCAACGATACTGTGCGCAACAACATTGCCTACGGACATCCTGAGATCTCCGTTCAGGCGGTGGAAGAAGCCGCACGAGCCGCATTGGCGCACGACTTCATCATGGCGCTGCCTAACGGATACGATTCCGTTGTCGGCGAGCGTGGCCTTCGCCTGAGCGGCGGCGAGCGCCAACGGCTGTCGATTGCCCGAGCCATACTGAAGAATGCGCCGATCCTCATTCTCGACGAGGCTACTTCCGCTCTCGACACCGAGAGCGAGGCGCTGGTGCAATCGGCATTGCAAAACCTGATGCAGGGCCGTACGGTGTTTGTGATTGCCCATCGGCTTTCCACCGTCCGCCGCGCCGACCGCATTCTGGTGCTGGAGAATGGCGTGATCACGGACGAAGGCTCGCACGAAGGCCTACTCGCACATACCGGCACCTATCGCCGGTTGTATGATTTGCAGTTCGAAGACATTGAGACCGCTTCCGGCACGGAGTAACTTGCTCCATGAATATCCGCTCGATGACCGGTTACGCGCAGGTGAGAGCCCACGTCAGTGATGAGCTCACGCTGGCCTTGAGCCTGAAGTCCGTCAACCATCGTTTTCTCGATCTGCATCTCCGCATGCCTTCGGAGCTAGACCCCGTCGAGATGAAGGTGCGCCGCGTTCTCAAAGAGCGGCTGCATCGTGGACATCTGGAAGTCACCATCGGCGTGGAGCGCACAGGCGGCGCCGGATTCGCGGTCAACCGCGAACTGGTCGGCGGCTACCTGCGGACCTTTCGCGAAGTGGCAGAGGAGTTTGGCGTCAGTGCCGAGCCCGATCTCAACGTAGTGCTGAAGATGCCGGGCGCACTAAATGCAGCGGCGGATGGCGATGGAACCGAGGCCCTGGAGAAGCAGGTGACCGCGGCGCTCGAGGAGTGTATTGAGCGGCTGAATCACATGCGCGAAGAAGAAGGGCGCGGAGCCGTGGCGGAGCTGCGCACGCGTATGACGCACTTGTCGTCGGCCACGCACGAAGTTGACCAGCTTCGCGAGCGCGTGTTGAAGGCCTATCAGGAGAAGCTGCAAGGGCGCATGCAGGAGCTGCTGGGCTCGCATATCGACCAGGACCGGATTCTGCAGGAAGCCGCCATACTGGCCGAACGTAGCGACATCCAGGAAGAGCTGGTGCGCATGAAGAACCACATCCAGCACTTCTTGTCGTTGCTCGATGCAGGTGGGGAAGTCGGAAAGAAGCTGGACTTCCTGCTTCAGGAGATGAACCGCGAGGCCAACACGATGATGTCGAAGACCACGGGCGTCGCAGGCGATGCTTTGCGCATTACCGCGCTGGGCCTCTCCATGAAGTCTGAGATCGAAAAGGCGCGCGAACAGGTGCAGAACCTCGAATGAGCGGAATCGTCTACATCATCTCGGCGCCATCGGGCTCGGGCAAGTCAACCCTGACCAACGAGCTGCGCCGCATCGTCCCCAACCTGGAGTTCTCCATCAGCTATACCACCCGGCCGCCGCGCGGCAGCGAACAATCGGGGCGCGAGTACTTCTTCGTCAGTCGCGAACAATTCGAGCGCATGATTCACGAGGACGAATTTCTGGAGTGGGCCGAGGTCTTCGACAACTATTACGGCACCGCGAAACGCTTTCGTCGGGAGGCCGCCGCCCGCGACAATGATCTACTGCTCGATATCGATGTCCAAGGCGCGGCGCAGGTAAAGAGCAAGCAGCCTGACGCGGTCTCGATTTTCGTTTTGCCGCCTTCACGTGAGGAATTGGAGCGCCGTTTGCGCCGCCGGGCCGAGGCTGACGACAACCTTCAGAAGCAGCTGATGGGTGACAGTGCGCGGCTGTTTAACACCGAGGAAATTATCCAACGGCGACTGGCCACGGCTTCTCACGAGATTGAGAATTTCGGACAATACGACTATATTCTTGTGAACGATCGGCTGGAGGAGTCCATTGACACCCTCACATCGATCGTGGAAGCTGAGCGGCTGAAGCGCTCCCACGCAGCTCTGACTTCCAAGGACCAACAAATGCTGGCAGTCGCCAATCGCGCCTTGCGGCAGCAGATGATGCAGCAAGTCGAGTCGATCCTGGCGACATTCGATCTTTCCCGATTTCCCACCGTCACGGAGTGATCTATGAAGCTGGTTGAAGGTTTCGACAGCAATTATCGGTATGTCCTGGTGGCCGCCCGCCGTGCTCGCCAGATTCAGAATGGCGCTCAACCGGCGGTGGAGCCGCATTCTCGCAAGCCGTGCCGGATCGCGGAGGAAGAAGTGCAGGCTGGCAAGGTGAAGTGGGAGATTCCGCCCGCCGGAGCCGCAAGCGCGATGGAAGCCATGCCCGAGATCGCCGATGGTCCGGTAGGCGGCGAAGCCGACGACTAGTCGGAACGGTTCTGCTCCGGCGGCATCTGTAAGGAGAGAGGCGTTCTACCGCCCGAGCGGCGGAGAACAGCCGAGGCTCAACATGAAAATCGCCCTGGGCGTCAGCGGCGGCATCGCCGCCTACAAAGCCGCCGAAATCGTTCGTCACTTTCAGGATCGCGGAGTGCGCGTGCAGGTCGTCATGACCGCTGCGGCACAGGAGTTTGTGCGTCCGCTCACCTTTGCGGCGCTGTCGGGAGAAAAGGTCATCACATCGATGTTCGGGTCTTCGGCGGAAGATCCCAATCTCGATTCAGCCGTGGAACACATCTCAGTCGCGCAATCCGTTGACTGTCTGCTGGTGGCTCCGGCTACGGCTGACACTATTGCAAAGTTTGCTCAGGGAATTGCCAACGACTTCCTCAGCACGCTCTATCTCGCAACCAAAGCTCCGGTCGTCCTTGCGCCTGCGATGAACGTGAATATGTGGGAGCATCCGGCGACAAAGGCCAACTTGGAGATCCTTCGGCAGCGCGGCGTACACATCGTCGAACCGGGTAACGGATACCTGGCTTGCGGCATGGTGGGCGCCGGCCGGCTTGCCGATCCGGAACAGATTGTCGCCGAAACCTTGCAGCGGCTTGGTGTCTCGCAAGATCTCGCGGGGGAGACGGTGCTGATCACCGCCGGTCCGACGCATGAGCCCATCGATCCCGTGCGCTACCTCGGTAACCGCTCGAGCGGCAAGATGGGATATGCGCTGGCGGAAGCCGCCTTGCGGCGCGGTGCGAAAACAGTCCTAGTGAGTGGACCTACGGCTCTTCAGCCACCAAGCGCCGCTGAGACCATCTTTGTCGAGACCGCGCAGCAGATGCGTAGCGTGGTGCTCGATCGCTGGGAGCAGGCCGACATCATCATCATGGCGGCTGCCGTTGCCGATTATCACGTGAAGAACTTTGCTCCGGAGAAGATCAAGCGTAACGGCTCACTGGAACTCGAGCTCGAGCCCAATGCCGACATCCTGGCTGACCTGGGCAGCCTGCGACAGGCAGCAGGGAAGACGAAGCCCATGCTCATCGGCTTCGCCGCCGAGACTAGCAATCTTCTGGAGAACGCGCGCGCCAAACTGGCCAAGAAAGCCGTCGATGCCATCGTACTGAACGATGTCTCGCGCGCCGGAATCGGCTTCAACTCTGACCGTAACGAAGTAACGGTCGTTACCGCCAACGACACAATCGCAATTCCCGAAGCCAGCAAGCTGGATGTTGCGAGCAAGATTTTCGAAGTGGCGTTGCGCCTGCGCCGAAGCAAATCAGCCGCGCATGTCCAAAGGTCGCGAGCCTAATCGGTCCGGCCAGCCTAAAAGTTGTCATCCTGAGCGGAGCGTCCGCCCGTTTTTTCGAGTCGCTGCAGGTGCGACTCGGCGGACGCGGAGTCGAAGGACCCCTATGGCCTCAGGCCCTTCCCTTCGTTGTAAACTAGCCTTCACAAATGACCCTCGACCGCAACGCTCTTCGCGACCGCCTGCAGTTCTATCGTGAACTGGGCGTCGGTCCGCTCTATCGCCGGGAAACATCTGGAATGACGATGCGAGAAGTGGAGGAAGTTCCCTCGGTTGAAGCTGTCGACGAACCGTCCATGAAATCGCCTAAGACTCTGACTGCCGCGGACCGCGATGCCCAACTTCGCGTCATCCTTGACGATATCGGCCCCAACTGTCAGCGCTGCAAACTGGCCAAGCAGGGACGCAAGCAGATCGTCTTCGGCACCGGCGATCCTCATGCGGAGCTGATGTTCATCGGCGAAGGCCCGGGGGCGGATGAAGACGCGCAGGGGCTGCCGTTCGTCGGCCGCGCCGGGCAGCTGCTGAACAACATGATCGGCGCCATGGGCTTGAAGCGCGAACAGGTCTACATCGCCAACATCGTGAAGTGCCGGCCGCCGGGCAATCGTACGCCGGAGCGGGACGAGTGCGATACCTGCTCGCCATTCCTGATGCGGCAGATTAATGTGATTCGGCCGAAGGTCATCGTGGCGCTGGGTGCGACGGCCGCGAAAAACCTGCTGGGCATGAATGACTCCATGGCCTCGATGCGCGGCCGTTTCTATGACTTCTCGCCGCCGTCCGATGGCGGACAGCTGTTCGAATGCAAGCTGGCAGTGACGTACCATCCGGCATTTCTGTTACGCGATCCTCGGCAGAAAAAGGAAACGTGGAAGGATCTTCAAATGGTGATGCGGCACCTGGGTTTGCCGATGCCGCAACGGCCTTCACCGGAAGAGTAAGCTCGCGCTAGTGCTGGTACCACATGGAGTGCGCTGAAATTTTGTAACACGAAAGACAAACGGTGATTTGCCATTGATACAGGCATCCAGGGCAGACGCCTCCGGTGTCGAAGGTATTCCAGACATGGCCGCATTTACATGCCCATCGGCTGCTCGCTGTGGGTCGCCAGCCGCAAAGTGGACATCGAATGTATGGGCCGGATGGTCCCTTGGAGTCGATATCGCTTACTTCCGGTTCGCGATCCAAGACGCCGGCAGAATGATCGGATTGCCCTGGTTTCTCCGCCATCGTGAGATCATGCCACAACGAGATTTCGCTGTCCTGTGAAAACCGAGTTGACCACGTTGCCCGACGGTAGAAAAGGTCCTGCTGACTAATGCCGCGATTCTGCGATGTGGCTGTCCCCGTTCCGCTCGACGCCACGTTCACCTACCGCATCCCCGAAGATTCGCCTGAGCCGGTGATCGGCGGCCGCGTTATCGTGCCGTTTCGCGAACAGCGGCTGTCCGGCATCGTTACCGAGCTGCACGATCGCGAGCCGGATTTCACCGTAAAGCGAGTCAGCCAAGTGCTCGATACCACTCCTGCCCTCACACCAGAGCTGATGGAGCTGGGCCGCTGGATCGCGCAATACTACATCGCGCCCATCGGAGAAGTGTTCCGCACCATGCTGCCGCTCTCGGCGGAGTTTCGTCGCGTTATCGGATATCGCATCACCGATAAGGGCATTGACGCACTGCATGCGGCCTCGACCGTCGGGTCGTCACGACGCTCGCGTAAAGAACCCGAGCACCTGATGCTCGAATACGCCGTGCTGAACCGCCTTTCCGATGGCGAAGTCGTACGCGAGGGAACGTTACGATCGGCATCGGGCGCCTCGCGCGCCGTACTCCAAACAATGACACGCAAGAAATGGATCGCGCGCGAGGACCTCAGCGACGTGCGGGACGCCAGCCGGACCATCCAGATCGCGGTCTTAAAACAAGTCGAGGGAAAGCTTAACGGCAATCAGCAAAACATCGTCGAATATCTACGAGCGCAGGAAGGCCGGCAAGCGCCGGTCGACGCGTTGCGTGAGCTGGCCGTTCCGCGGACAACGCTGCAAACTCTCGTAAAACGGGGGATCGTCGAACTCAGCGAAAAGGCGGCCGGATTTCGCGTATCGGGAATGAAGCCGCGCAAGCTGGAATTCCTCTTTACGCCCGCGCAAAAAGCCGCCTTGGAGGCGATCAACGCCTCAGTGGATCAACGTAAATTCCTGCCCATGCTGCTGCACGGGGTGACCGGCTCGGGCAAGACTGCCGTGTATCTGTCGGCGATGCAGGCGGTGCTGGCGAAGGGTCGCTCGGCGATCCTGCTGGTGCCGGAAATCGGACTCACCCCTGCCATGGCCGCCGATCTGCATCAGATTTTTGGCGATGAAGTTGCTATCCTGCATTCCGCTCTGAGCGATGACGAGCGGGCTGAACAGTGGAAGCGCATTCGCAATGGTGAGTCTCACATTGTGGTAGGTACTCGCTCGGCTATTTTTGCTCCGGTTCCCAATTTGTCCCTCATTGTGGTAGATGAAGAGCACGATCACTCCTACAAGCAGGAAGAAATGCCGCGCTATCACGCCCGTGACGTAGCCGTGATGCGGGCCAAGATGGGAAATGCTGCGGTTGTGCTGGGGTCGGCCACACCTTCTCTGGAGACGTACTACAACGCATTGCAGGGCAAATACCGTTTGCTGGAATTGCCGGAACGCATCGAGAAACGTCCTCTGCCGGAAGTCGAAGTGCTGGACATGCGTGACGAATTCCAGCGCACGAAAAAAGACGAAGCGCTGTCGCGCAAGCTGGTAGCCGAGATCGGCGAGCGGCTGGAGCGGCACGAGCAGGTGATGGTGCTGCTGAACCGGCGTGGCTACTCCGCCTTTGTGCTCTGCCGGGAGTGCGGAGAGTCGATCCAGTGCAAAAACTGCGCCATCTCGATGACCTACCACAAGCGCGAACACCGCCTGGTGTGCCACTACTGCGGCTACATGCGGCCTGCGCCGAAGACCTGCCCCAAGTGCGGCAGCGAATTCGTGCAGTATCTCGGAACCGGCTCGGAGAAGCTGGAACACATCCTGCACGGGCTATACCCTCAGGCCCGCATAGCGCGGTTGGATCGCGACACGGTGCGAGGACGCGACGACTTCGAGCGCATGCTCACGGCATTGCAGTCCGGAGAGATCGATCTGCTCGTAGGCACACAGATGATCGCCAAGGGTCACGATGTCGCCAAGGTCACACTGGTTGGCGTTGTCGGGTCCGATGCGGCGCTTAGTTTTCCTGATTTCCGCGCAGCCGAGCGCACCTTTCAACTGCTGACTCAGGTTGCAGGACGCGCCGGTCGCGGCGACACACCCGGCAAGGTTGTGTTGCAGACCTTCTTTCCCGATCATTACGCAATTCAGTATGCCGCCGCGCACGACTATCGCGGCTTCTACGAAAAAGAGATCCGCTTCCGGAGCTGGATGCATTACCCGCCGTTCAATGCCGTCAGCAACGTCCTGGTACGAAGCCAGAAGCTCGACGAAGCGCTGGCGTGGGCGGGCGTTTTGGGCAAGTGGTTCGAGAGCACGCGGCTTGAAGGAGTACGCGTGATGGGTCCGGCGGCAGCGGCCATCGTCCGCCTGAAGACCGAATATCGTTATCACTTCCTGCTGAAGTCGGCCAGCCGCGAACGCATGAACAGTGTTCTTCGCGCAATGCTCGAACACTCCACCCAGCAGAAGATCCCGCGGCAGCATCTCGTGGTGGACGTGGACGCGCTGTCTCTTATTTAGCTCTGAGCTGTGAGCCGCGGCAGAGCTGGGTTGTGGAGTTTCCCTGGAAGTCTTAGCTCAAAGCTCACGGCCGATAGCTCAGAGCCGCTTTTACCCCTTCCACGCACCCAACGCCTTCCGCACCAGCACCAACTGACCCACATGATAGGCGTTGTGATCGGCAATCAGCAGCGCCTCGCGAAACAGCGTTTGCCCCGAGCCGCCGGCGATGGGAGCGAACAGGTCGTGCTTGGGATCGTTGATCAGCTTTCGCATACCCTCGAGGTTTTCGTGAATTGCTTTGACGCTATGCTCCCAGGCTGCTTCGCTGGACGGAGCGGGCGTCTGCGGCCAATAGCCTTCCGGCCATTCAGGCGACTTGTGCCGCGAGTCGCGGCAGAATTCGTAGATGTCCCACAATGCGATACGAATATGCTCGAGCAATTGCCACGCGGAATGCGGCAGACCTTGCGGAACTTTACCGCGCAACTCAGCGGGAAGATCAGCGACCGCCGCAGACAGATCGGGGTGGGCTTCGTGCCAGTCCAGCGCCTTCGCTAATTGCTGACGAAGTTGCTTATCGTTATCCATGATGCCTCGCAGAAGAATTTCAGGTGCAGGATATGAGATGAGGCCGGTATGCCAGCGGATGTAATTCAAACTTCCGCGAAGTCCTGCAGACAGACAGCTGAGAAGGAAGGTTGCTGCGAGGCGCAAAAAGATATGTGCGATTGGTACTGCGGTCGGCGACTGGGCGAGTTAGCCTCTGCCGTTACGTCGTCGCCGGTGCAGAACGTTGGCGGCATCAGGATTAACCAGCACGGTGAATCCATTGCGGAAACGATTTGCATCGCCATCCACCAGGATGGCGCGCTCGTCTCCGATGCAACCGCCCAGCACACGCCCCAGGCTCAGCAGGGAACGACTGCCGCAAACTTCGCAGGACTCGCCTCCGCTGTTGCTGATGATTTCACAGTCGGCACACAGAACAGCTTCCAGGAGAGGAACGGAGCTCAGAATCGGCTCCCATCGATCACCGTTGGCCATAAGACACTCTCTATTAAGCTAGCGGTGTCCGGGCAGTCGGGAAAGTGCCTGATTGTGCAGGAAGCAGGAGAGTAACGAGCACCGGAAGTGCCCGATTCCGTGGAGCTTATTGGCTAGTTCCGGTTACGAACGTGTGACATCGGTATTGGAAGCCGCCGGCAACAAATTGTGATTCAGCGCGAAGAGCGCCAGCTCGAGACGATTTCCCACGCCAATCTTGTTGAAGATGTTTGTGAGATGACGCTTCACCGTCTCCTCACTGATGCCGAATGTTTCAGCGATATGTTTGTTGGTCGAGCCTTCGGTGATCAAGGTGACCACTTCCAATTCGCGCGCGGTTAGACCAAACGTCTTGCGTGGCGGCGGAGCGGTTTGCGCAGCGAGATCGCGCAACACTTGCACCAGGTTCTGCACCGGCCGTCCCTCGAGCCAGTATTGCCCTTGCATGACGGCGCGAATACACGCGGACAAGTGAGCCACTACGGCATCTTTCAGCACCACGCCGCGTGCCCCCAGCTGCAGTGCTTCCAGGATCTGCCGCTTGTCCACCTGTCCGGTGAGGACGATGGTGCGCGTGTCGCCGCTGTCGCCGGTCATCTCGCGCAACGCTTCCAGGCCTGGCATCTTCGGCATGGCGAGATCGAGCAAGAGAATATCGGGCCGCAGCGTGCGTACCATGTGCAGCGCTTCGATACCGTCCTTGGCTTCGGCGACGATCTTGATGTGGGAGTCGGCCTGCAACATATTGCGCAAGCCAATGCGGACTACCGGATGATCGTCCGCAATCAGAACACGGATTGGAGTAGCTGCCATCTTGTTTCCTCACCTTGAGGGATGGTCTATGTGAATTTCTAAGCCGCTGATCCCTCAGCTGGGAGCGCAGTAGGGCCGACTACTTCCTTCAGCACCGTTTCCACTTCCTTGAGGGACGCCATGGCCTGTTCCAGCACGGGTGCTGCCGTGGCTAGATTCGAATCTCGTCCCATCAGTTCCAAAGTTGCGCAAGTCTGCGACAATTGCTGAGCACCCAACATCATACTGCTTCCCTTCAAATAATGGGCGCGTTCGCGGAATTCAGACGCATCTCCCTGACCGAGAGCGTTATGCAGTTGAGAGATGGTGGATCGCGCCTCGGCCACATAGTCACGGCACAACTCCTCCAGAACGCCGGGTTGAGTTGCCGTAGCCTGTTGCAGGCGACCAAAAATGTCGCGATTTAAGATGTCGCTCAAAGAGTGCTTGCTACCCCACCGACCACAAGGCTATCCCCAATAGGTAACCCTTCGCCCGTTATTCCGTCAAGAACCATTCCGGTTGCTAGCCATGTGAAGCCTATTAAACGCCGTACTCGACCTACAGACTTGGAGAAATCCGGCTTTCGCTTCTCCAGGAAGGCCGCGAGAGCTTCGCGTGTTTCCGCCGAATCCAGCCGCTCCGAAATTGTTTCCACTTCTTCACGAAGAGCGCGCTCGACCTCGGCGCAGTAAAAACGCTTCATAAGGTCCTTGGTGGCGCGCAGAGCTGCCGCCGGCTTAGCCGCGAGCGCCAGTACGGCCTCGGAGGCGGTTGGCAAAAGTTTGTCGATGGGAAGGACCGCGTTGACCATGCCGATTTCGTAAGCTCGCTGGGCCGTGAGAGGTGTTCCGAGCATGAACAACTCTGCTGCGCGCTGCCGGCCGATCAATAGCGGCAAAAGCACAGTTGAAGCCGCCTCAGGCACGATACCGAGATTGACGAATGGCATCAGGAAGCGGGTTTCCTCGGCAGCGTAAACCAAATCGCAATGCAGAAGAATCGTTGTACCGACGCCTACCACCAGCCCGTGTACCGCAGCCACGATCGGTTTAGTCGCGTGTGCCACGGCATGAATGAAACGAACCGCCGGCGGTCTTGCCTGTCCTTTCCACGGCTTCTGCAGGAAATCCTGAAGATCATTGCCTGCAGTAAAAGCATCGCCCTTGCCATGCAACAGCAGGACGCGAATCCCGGAATCCCGTTCCGCTTCTTCCACCGCCTCCGACAGCGCGTCGTACATGTCAGCGGTCAGCGCGTTCTTCTTCTCCGGACGGTTGATGGCGATCCGCATTACCGCGTCATTACGTTCTACTTCAACCTGACTCATGCTTCCCTCGTGCATCCGTCGCTCCGAGCGAGGCAGCGGCCCGCGCCGCACCTCCCTAAGGTATGGGCGACCCTATTTCTTGCGTTTGAAGTCGAAGCGGCTGGTCGATTCCTTGCCTTGCTTGTCCACGTAAGCCCAGTCTTCCATGTGATGGTCGGGGCCATCGAAGATGAACGTGACCCCTGACATATGTCCATTCATATGTCCATCATGCTCCCCGAGGTTTGTGCCATCTTTGAATTGAAAGACTATGTGGTCGGGGTTTCCTCCAGGCACGGCGACAAACCGCGGCTGATTGTGAGCGGCACAGTAGTGGGTGCCCATCAGTTCTTTGCCGTCCATGTGAAAGATCGTGACCATCTCTTCCGGAGTGCCCTCTCCCATCCAGGCCATAAGGGCGGAGCCGTCCGAAACCGTCTGGAAGCGGGTGGTTGCGGGATATTCTTTTCCACCGTCGACAAAGGCTCCTACCCACGAGCCGTCAAGGGTTTTCATCTTCTCGAACTGAGGATTCGCAGTGACCGCCGACTTGTGGTCGTCGGCGAACACCAGGGCTGTACACACGAGGAAGAGAAGCAAAAGTGTTTTGCGTTTCATGGCTGACTCCTTACAAAATCGTGCTGGATTGTAGCTGAATTTCTACTCCCGACGAAGGGAATCCGCCGCTTCAGTCAGCTTTCTCCCGATTTTGTAAATCTCCACAGGAGCCCTGGCTGTACCGGATAAGATTTGCAAGGCGGCTTGCACCTCATACAATGGCTTCGGAATCCAATTCACGGTTGCCCGGTTTCCCTTTATTCAGCAGATTGCAAGGAGATTTCCATGTCCGCCAAGTCCCCCAAGATTCCCGAAAGCCACGCTGACCTGTTTGATAAGAAGGCCTTTGGCAGCTTCACCACGTTGATGTCCGACGGTAGCCCGCAAACCACACCGGTTTGGGTCGATTTCGTTGACGGTAAAGTGTTGGTGAATTCTGCGTTGGGCCGCCAGAAAGACAAGAACGTCCGGCGCGATCCGCGCGTCGCCATCACACTTATCGATCCTGACAATCCTTATCGTTACCTTGAGGTGCGCGGCCGCGTCAGCCATATCACCCATGAGGGCGCCGACAAGTCGATCGACAAACTGGCCAAGAAATATCTGGACCAGGACAAGTATCCTTTTGCAGTGCCCGGCGAGAAGCGCGTAATTTACCTGATCGAACCCGAGCATGTCAGCCCTCACGGGTAGACTTTGGGCTCAATCGTCGATCACGAAAGCGGGCCGGGCGCCCGCTTTTTTGCTTGAGGCCTCTTTCCGGGCCTCAATTGACCGCAACCAATCGGCAAAAATAGAATCAATAACTTAGAACAACTGTGGGGGATTGTGCCTCTCTACGAATATCAATGCAAGAAGTGTCATAGCCTGACCGAACGGATCCAGAAATTCTCCGACCCACCCCTGACCGTGTGTCCGCATTGCGGCGGCGAAATGGAGCAGTTGCTATCGGCTCCGGCGGTGCAGTTCAAGGGTTCGGGATGGTACGTCACCGATTACGCCAAGAAGTCGTCGAAGGGCGGCTCTTCCGGCAGCAACGGATCGACGTCCTCCTCCTCGGAGAGCAAGTCGGAGAGTTCCAGTAGTAGCAGTTCCGCTTCTTCCGAGAAAAGTGGACCGAGCTCCGAACCATCGGGCAGCAAGAAGTAGCGGGTCCCGTCGCCATGTGTGATATGTCACAAGCGCAGGTGATCTCGGTCGCTCAGGCCTGTGCGCGAGGGCTTACCCGGCATCCAAGCTTTAGAATAGACTTTCGTTCGAACACTCGTTCGCATCACTGTTAACTGGAATTTATACGCTTTGTTTCCGATAGGAGGTACCGGTCATGTCGAAGGATGCTTTGACCATCACCGACCAGCGCAACGATAAGACTTATGAATCACCGATCGAGCTCGGAGCTGTCCGGGCTATGGATCTGCGGAAAATCAAGACCGGTCCTGACGATTTCGGTTTGATGACCTACGACCCCGCGTTCATGAACACCGCGGCCTGCAAGAGCAGCATTACTTACATTGACGGCGACAAGGGCATTCTGCGCTATCGCGGTTACGACATCGAAGTGCTGGCCGAACATTGCACGTATCTCCAGGTTGCGTATCTGTTGCTCTTTGGCGAGCTGCCCAATGGCCAGCAGGATAAAGATTGGACCTGGGAGATCACGCATCACACGATGCTGCACGAAACCACCAAGCAGTTCATCGACGGCTTCCGCTACGACGCTCATCCCATGGGAATACTGGTGAGCACGCTGGCGGCTCTGTCGACGGTCTATCCCGAGGCCAAGGACGTCCACGATCCCGTCAACCGGCAGAAGCAGATCATTCGCCTGATCGCGAAAATGGCGACGCTGGCGGCATATTCCTATCGCCATCGCCGTGGACATCCTTATGTCTATCCCGACAACGACCTCACCTACACCGAGAATTTCATGAACATGCTGTGGCGTATGACCGAGCCGAAGTACATGGCAAGCCCGGTCATCGCACGCGCGCTGGATGTGCTGTTTATCCTGCATGCCGATCACGAGCAGAACTGCAGCACCAGCACCATGCGCGTCATTGGCAGTGCGCAGACCGATCCTTACCTGTCGATGGCGGGAGCGGCGGCGGCGCTGGCCGGACCTCTACATGGCGGCGCGAATGAAGAAGTCTTGCGCATGCTGGACGAGATTGGCTCGGTGAAGAATATTCCCAGCTACATCAAGCGGGTAAAGGAAGGCGAGATCAAGCTGATGGGCTTCGGGCATCGGGTGTACAAGAACTACGATCCTCGAGCCCGCATCATCAAGGCGGTGGCCGACGAAGTGTTCGAAGTAACCGGCCGCAACGACCGCCTCGACATCGCGCTCGAGTTGGAGCGGATTGCGTTGCAGGACGACTACTTCGTTACCCGCAAGCTGTATCCCAACGTCGACTTCTATTCGGGCATCATTTACCAGGCGATGGGCTTTCAGCCGGATATGTTCACGGTGCTGTTCGCCATCCCGCGCGCAGCGGGCTGGCTGGCGCAGTGGAACGAGATGGTACAGGACCCGGAGCAGAAGATCGCGCGTCCCCGGCAGATCTACACCGGAGTCGAACATCGCAAGTTTCCCGTAGCACAGGAAGAGAAGACAGAAGCCAAAGTCGGATAGCGCTAACGACAAGGTGGTTTCATGAGAGCGGACCCTCGGGTCCGCTCTCGCTCTTTGGTCGGAATCTTCGGTGGAAGAGCTGGCCTTCAGGCCAGCGTCGGGGCTGCAATTTCCGATTGCAGAGCCGGCTTTAGCCGGCGGCATTTACCAGGCCTGGCGTGGTCCTCGCAAAATGCGGGCTGGCAGGAAGATGATCGCCTTGAACAACTCCAAAACACCCTCCACCGCAATCCCTAAAAGCCGGAACGGCAACAGAATCAACCACACGATCGGATAGAGAAACAGGAAGAGTAGAGCCAGTGGCCAGCAGAAGATCAGCAGGATGCACCAAAGCAGGAACGTAAGCATGACCATTCACCTGCTTAAAGGTACGACATCCGGCTGCGAAAAGTTCCGCGCTGCCTGACCGCTGCCTCCCGAGTTCCCGTACCTGGACTACTCCACGCGCAATGCCTTTACCGGCTCGATCGAGGCTGCACGCCGGGCGGGCACGGCTCCCGCAATCAGCGCACAGAGCGCCAGCGCGCCAACCGCGAACCCGAGAGCCGCCGGACTCCAGCCCGACACTCCGTAGAGCTTATGAGCCATCAGGTGTCCAGCCAGGATCGCCAGCGGCACGCCGATGATCAGCCCGATGCCGATCTGCGAGAATGCACCGCGCAGCACCATGGCTACGACGTTACCGCGATCGGCACCCAGCGCCATACGAATTCCGATCTCGCTGGTGCGCCGGGCGATGTTATAAGCCGTCACGCCGTAAAGTCCGATGGATGCCAACAGGAGAGCCAGCACACCGAAGAGCTCGGTCAACCGCGCAATCAGTCTTTCCTGATTGAAAACGCGCACGACCTGCTCGCCAAAGCTGTGCATCTCGAGGATGCTCAGGTTCGGATCGATCCCGGTAAGCACCTGCCGCACCTGAGGACCGATTTCGGCCTGCGCTCCCAAGTAGTGAATTTCGATCATGGTGGCATACTCCGATTGCACCTGCATGCGTTCGTAAAGCGGCTCCGTGAACGGAATGTTCTGGAAGTACGGCAAGAAGAACATCGGATTCTGAACGTAGTCACTGTTCGGACTGCGGTAACGCGTATCCTTCACCACGCCCACGATTTCGAAATCCCCACTGTGTCCGGGATCGCCAAATCCGAAGTGCTGCCCGATGGGATCGTCCTTGGGAAAGAACATTTTCACGAAGCTCTCGTCGACGACAGCCACGTGTTGCGAAGTCGCGGTATCTTGCTCGCCGATTACCCGACCGCGCAGCAGCGCCGTACCGATGGTCTGGAAATAATTGGGACTCACGCGCAGCCAGCCGACTCCCTTACCCAGCGTTGACTCCGGCGTCCGTCCCTGAATCAGAATATTGTCGTTCCAACTGTCGCCATCCTGAGGGCTATACATGGAATAGCTCACGCTCTGCACGCCCGGGATCTGTCCGAGCCGGTCGCGCAACTGCTGGTAGAGTCCGGGCAAACGCTCTGGCGAGTACCCCGCGGTTATCGGATCGATCTGCACCATCAGCCGGTTGCCGGTATCGAAACCGAAGGAGAAGGTTTCCATGTTGCGCAGGCTCTCCGTGACCAGACCTGCCATCGCCAGCAAGACCAGCGACAGCGCAGCCTGTGCGATCACGAGTGACTTCTGCGGCAGGGAAGAGTGATCGCGGGTGGAACGATTTGCCCCGCGCAGAGCTTCTGCCGGATCGGAACGCGAAGCCAGGTACGCTGGCGCCACTCCGAAGATGATTCCGGTGATCAGCGAAAGCCCAAAGGCGAAAGCTAACACAGCCGGAGAGGGGCTGGCGCTGATGGGCACGAAGTTCGAGCCGCGGAATGCGAGCAACAGAATTGCGCGCGTTCCCACATGTGCGAGGAGTAGTCCAGCCGCACCGCCGAACAGCGCCAGCAGGACACTCTCGGTCAGCACGCCGCGGATCAGTCGGGTGCGACTGGCGCCCAGAGCCACTTGTACCGCGCTCTGGCGGCGGCGAGCGGTAGCGCGCGCCAACAACAGATTGGCCAGGTTGCCGCAGGCGATCAGGAGCACCAGAACCGAGGCGCCGATCAACATATAGAGCCCAGCCTGATAACGGTGCCTCATTCTGGTGATACCGGAGCCGCCGGGACCGATCTTCATGACCTGCTGCGGAATCTTCGCCCGTTCCGTCGGTGAAAGAAGACTGGAAGCCGAGGGGAGCCATTGCCGCAACTCCGTCGTGATTTGCGCGTCAACTTGAGAAGGTTGCACTCCCGGCTTCATGCGGCCGATCAGGTAGAGCCAATGCTGATTGTCAATGTGCAGAATCGAGCTGTTCTGGTTGATGACCGGCTCGAACGCGATCGGAATATAAAAATCCGGCGGATCCTCCCGCAACCGATCTCCGAAGAATCCCGGAGGCGTGATGCCGATGATGGTGAACGGCTTCCCGTCAATCATGAAATTCGAACCCACAACCGAGGGGTCGAGTCCGTAGTGCTGTTGCCAGGCGCGATAACTCATCACAGCCGTGGGAGGCGCGCCTTCTCGGTCGTCCTCGGGAGTGAACATGCGACCGGCAAAAGGCTGAATGCCGAACGTGGAAAAGTAATTGCCGGTGACGAACTCGCTAGGAAAAGTCTCCGCAGCTTGGCCTGAGCTACCGGCGCGAACGCTGACCCGGGGCTCGTTCGCCTGGAAGGCAGCAATCTGTTCAAATTGCGGAGTGTTCTGGAGGATGTGTTGATACAGGGCGTAAGAAACCAGGCCCCAGCCGCCGTCGTCGTTTTGCAGCCCGCCATAGACGCAACAAATATCGTTGTCACCGATACGGTAAAGCTGCGAGGGATTGGACACCGGCAACGACTTCAGCATCACCGCGTTTACCAGCGTAAAGATTGCGGTGTTGGCTCCGATTCCCAGAGCCAGAGTCAACACAGCCGTGATGGTGAAACCTGGCGCCTTCCGCAGTTGACGAAGCGCGTACCGGATATCCTGCAGGATCGTTGACATCCTTACCCCCAAGCTTTGAAATGCACGCGGGAAGCCATCCGTTGGTCTGATAAGTTACTGTAAATAGGTTGGTTAACAACCACTCGCCATGGGTAGATGAGGGAGCCTGTCCGCGAGCGGGTTGGCGTGTCCGAAAACGAACGGTAGCCAGACGGCGCTTAAGGTATTCGCCGATGTTCTGAGGGTGGAAGAGCTGGCCTTCAGGCCAGTGTTGAAACGTTTTGCTCGAGAAAGAGAGTCGGCTTTCAGCCGACGACAGCATCGTGGATCGAACCCCGTGGCGTCGGCTGGCGCCCACTCACCTGAGGTGCGTGGCAAGAGACGCCGGCCTGAAAGCCGGCTATTCCACCGCGATTTAGAGACTCACCGAAACCTTGATCATCTTCTTGCCGGCACGCAGTGTGAACTCGGCACCGAGCTTTACCGACGTGACGATCTCGGTCTTCAACTCTCCATCGACTTTTACGGCGTTCTGCTTTACCTTGCGCAGACCATCGGTGACCGAAGTTGCCAGGCCAGTGCGCGCGAGCAGCTTGTCGAGCTTCACCTGGACCACGCCATCGCTGACCGCCGCATTCGGTGCTGCGATTTCTTCAAACGGTACAGCGACCACCGGCAGATCTTCCGGCACTTCATCCTTCTGGAACATGCGCGACCAGTCCTGCGCTGCCTGTTCCGCCGCTGACGGTGAATGGAAGTCGGCGACGATACGCTTGCCCAGCTCCTGCTTCAGGCGCATTGGATGCGCCGTTCCGGCGGCGACATCGATCTTCATTCGCTCAATGTCGGCCATGCTGATATCGGTCAGCAGCTCGTAGTAACGCCACATCAAGTCGTCGGAGATCGACATCACTTTGCCGAACATCTCCTGCGGCGCCTCGGTGATGCCGATGTAATTGCCGTAGGACTTCGACATCTTCTGCACGCCGTCAGTGCCTTCCAGCAGCGGCATAGTCAGCACGATCTGCGGCGGCTGGCCGTAGTGGCGTTGCAGCTCGCGTCCCATCAGCAGATTAAATTTCTGATCCGTGCCGCCGAGTTCGACGTCGGCCTCAAGTGCGACCGAGTCATAGCCCTGCGCCAGCGGATAGAGCAGTTCGTGCAGCGCGATCGGCTTCTCTTCCATGAAGCGCTTGTGAAAGTCTTCCCGCTCCAGCATCTGCGAGACGGTGAACTTTGCCGCCAGTCGAATGATGCCTTCGTAGCCAAGTTTGTCGAGCCACTCGCTGTTAAAGCGGACTTCGGTCTTTTCTTTGTCGAGGATCTTGAAGACCTGTGATTTGTAAGTTTCGGCGTTCGCATCAATCTGATCGCGCGATAGTGGCGGCCGCGTGGCCGAGCGCCCGGTGGGATCGCCGATCAGGCCGGTGAAGTCGCCGATCAGGAAAATGACGGTGTGACCCATATCCTGAAAATGTTTGAGCTTGCGGATGAGGACGGTATGACCCAGGTGCAGGTCGGGCGCGGTCGGGTCGAACCCAGCCTTCACGCGCATGGGCTTGTTTGTGGCGCGCGACTTCTCCAGCCTCTCGCGCAGATCAGATTCGCGGATGATCTCGAATGAGCCCTTGCGCAGGTAAGCCAGCTGCTCGTCAACCGGTACGAAGGAAGACATAAGCACTGATTATAAGGAATCAGCCTCTCGCCATCAGCGGAGGCAGTGTCGACAAAGGATTTGAGGGGTCAACTATTCAAACGCGGTGAGGCGGCGGCCACGGTATTCGGTGTTATCAGGGCCGGCGTCGCCGACCCTGACAGTGCTGTAGCGCCTTATTTCGTTCGGGTGCCGGTTTTCTTTTGTGGCGCCGGGTGACTCTTCACGGGTCGCTTCGCGCTCACGGGTGTCGAATCGACTGGCGACGTGACTTCGGAATTCGGCTTGGGTGCGCTGGGCGTGACGTCAAGTCCCTCGCCCTTGAAGATAGGGGAATCGACTCTCTTCAATCCCGCAGCCTCGACGATCGGGTCGGCCAGCCCATCTTCTCCCTCATCGCCTTCGCCTGTTGAGTCGTTGAAGAACTCGTCCACAAGACCTTCGGTGGGCGCGATGGTCCCAATCGAGAACGCGGGTTTCTCCATCGTCTCCAGGGCGGCGGTGAACGCGCGCATGTGCGTGATCTCGCGCGTCATCAGGAACTGCAAGGCTTCTTTCGTGCCGCGATCGTCGGTGAAATTGATGAGCCTTTCGTAAACGATCTTGGCGCGCGCCTCGGCGGCGATGTTGCTCCGAAGGTCGACCGCCAGGTCGCCAGTAATCTTGAGGTAGTCGGCCGTCCAGGCATCGCCCATGGAGTTGAACAGGGCCACGCCGCCGCCGCCGGCAATGGAAACCAGGGGATCAGCTTCCGCGGCTCCGCGTTCCGACTTCATCGGCTTAAGGTGCATTCGGATCAAGGCTCCAACCACCTCAAGATGGCTTAGTTCCTCAGTGCCAATGTCCATGAGTAAATCTTTGCGGGCCGGATCTTCGCAGTTGAATCCCTGGATCGAATACTGCATGGCTGCCGCCAGTTCGCCATTCGCTCCGCCGAATTGTTCAAGCAGCATATTGCCAAAGGCCGGATCGGGTTCACCGATGTTCACGGTGTACATCAGTTGCTTTACGTGGTGGTACATAGTTCGGAAATCCTCCTGGGAGTCTGAACACGAGAGCTGGTATGTGAGTGCGTTCAGCGCGGGCTTACTAGTACCTCAGAACCGAATGGCGCGGATGGGGTTGCTCGTGACGCACACCGGATCGTGACACGCTTGAGCTGGAGGCGGATTTGTGAGATGCCCAAGTGGCCAAACACTGCGGGCTTCCCACAAATCAAAACGACATTCCCGAGTGTCTGCCGTACTATGGGTCAGAACTAAAGCGCATGCAACTGCTTCTCCCAGCCTCGATCTTCATCCTCATGGTTTCTGTCGGCATGAGCTTGCGCTTCGGTCAGGTCGTCGCCCATTGGCGCGGACGAGGTGCGAATACCTGGATACGTCTGCTGCTGGCAACGTTCATCCTTCCTGCTATAGCCGCATTGATACTGGCACGCATCTTTCCGTTGACCCTGCGGGAAACGGGAGGACTGTTCATGGTAGGAGCCACGCCCGGGGCGCCGCTGCTGACCCGCAATCTCGCCCGTCGTGGCTTCGACATGCATCTTGCGGCTAGCTATCAGGTGTGGGGCGCGCTGCTCACGCCCATCATGATTCCGCTCATGACCTTCGCCGCCGGCAAACTTTATGACCGCACCATCTGGATCCCTCCTCGCATCCTCATCTGGCAGATCCTGGAGAAAGAGTTTCTGCCGGTGCTGGTGGGCATGCTGCTGGTACATTACGCGCCCGCGCTCGCGGCGAAGGCGCAACCAAGCGTAAATATCATCGGCAATGTGTTGCTGATCATGGTCTTCGCGGTGATGCTGTGGAAGATGGGACCGCAACTCCGTGCGGTGACCCCCTGGGTTGCGTTGGCAGTGGTGCTCCTGATGATGGCGACGATTGGAGTGATGCACCTGCTCATACGAGGCGATCCCGTGATGGTCCGCACATTTGCCGTGAGCAATGCTAACCGGCACGTCGGCCTGGCGCTTCTGGTTTCCGGGCGCTTTATGCATGCCCGCGAAGCTCTGCCTGTAGTTGCTTCTTACGCTATTGCAGTGGCGTTGATGATGGTCATCGCGCCCAGGATCTTCAAGTCGAAAGAACTTGTGCAAGCGGTCGCGGGCTGAAGCAGGTAGAGCTGGCCTTCAGGCCACCGTGTGAACCGTTTATCTATTATCTAGGGATCAGAGTTGCCCCCGAAGCCGACGGCGCCAGCCTCGCTGAATGAGTTTTCAGCAACCCGACTCCTCAATGTGTCATGGGCTGAGGCTGTGCCTGCGCCACCGTGGCGCCACCCTCGTTGAAGTCGGCGATGTATGCGCTGCGACGGCCGTGGTTGCTCCACTGCGAATCCAGGCCATCGCCCTGGAACTCATCCGTCAGCGCCACGGCCGAGGTGGCATTCTCCACCGTGGTCAACGGCGGATAGAAGTTGGTCTCGTTCCCGCAGATGTGATCGTGATGATTGAGCGGCCGGGTGATGATCGTCGCCAGGTGTCCGGCGTGCAGCACCGCATGTCCCGCGTGATTCTGGGGAACCTCGAGTATCACTGGCACGTAATCGACCCGCGCTATGTTCTCCAGAAGCTTGCCGCCCTCATGCTGCGCCAGCGCGATCAGCGCCTGCCGCTGCGCCGGGTTCGCAGCATCGTCGACCATCAGCACAGCCTGCGCGGGATACGGCTCGCCATAAGGATCGCCCAGCGTAGCTCGTGCGCGTACCGCTGCCGCCACTGTCAGTCCGTCGAGCCTCACGCCATTCCACGAACCTTCGGCAACATGCCACGCCAGTAGTGCCTCATTGCCAGTCAGCCCAGCCTCGCCGTTGGCAAAGCACTGCGCAACGTAAACGTCGGTGGAACGCGACTCGATGTAGTCGCCACGAATCTGCTGCGCCGCCAGCGAAATTGCGAAGCAAAGTAGCAGTGTGATGAGTGCGGTCTTTCGCATAGCCGTGGGACTCCTCGACCCCAAGTGTTCCTATTTTAGATGAACAGAATGGAGCCCGTGCCGCACAATCGGCGCGTACATGGGAAGCTGAAACCGATGCAATCGAGATATCGGGTGTGCAGGTCTTGCAGGTAACCCGCGTGCTTTATGGTTCAGAGGCGGCGTTAACCGACGACACGGGCATCGCAGTGTTATTTTTTAAGCCGGTCCGTTAAGTTGTTATCGCCTACTGCGGAACCATCGTAAACGTGCCTTGCGACGCTTTGCAGGCCTGGCTGGCGCCGTTGGTGTAGTTGCCTGAGAGCGCATTGGTCGTGGTGCTCAACGATCCCCTCATGCTGATGATGGTATTTGTAGACGTGTCTGTGACCGTCATCGTGAAGCTGTTATCGGCGGCTACCGTACCCG
The DNA here is from genome assembly GCA_963834135.1 of uncultured Acidobacteriaceae bacterium. Classification (GTDB taxonomy): domain Bacteria; phylum Acidobacteriota; class Terriglobia; order Terriglobales; family Acidobacteriaceae; genus Bog-257. Next base: position 397,032 of record CAWIAN010000007.1, read on the forward strand.
TCGCCCTCAGGCTGAGGGCGTCAATGCACATGTCGCTGGGCTGGGCCACACTCCCGTTGTAGGCAATGGAACCACCGCTGTACGTCGAACTGCCCAGTTGCGACATCGCCAGGGCGTAGACATACGCAGGGGTAGCATTGTTGGTCGGATACATTGCGACGTTCCAATTGCCGAATAATCCGACATTGGATGGATTGCTTGCGCCTGTGCCGCAACCTGCGACACAAGCGAGCAGAAAAACGGGAAGCAGGATCGATCGGCAGTATTTCATAGGAATCGGAAGCTCAATCCAAGTCGGCGGGGTCCGCTAAGAGTTCCACTCGTGAGATCCGCAATAACGTAATAACCCTGCCCCATATCCAGAGTTGCGCAGATCACGATTTGTTCAAAACATTGTTTCTTATCCTCGAAAACACTCCCAAACCCATGCCCTGGGTGACCATGGTTCGTACCCGTTACAATATCCCTCATGCCTGAAGGAATTCTTCGCTATCGCTCTGAGTTTCCCATTTTGGAAACGACCACTTACCTGATCAGTAACTCGCTGGGCGCAATGCCGCGCGGTGTCGAAGAATCGTTGCACAACTACACGGAGCTGTGGAACACGCGCGGAGTGCGCGCCTGGGAAGATCAGTGGTGGATGCTGGCGCTGGAAGTTGGCGACGCGATAGGCTCGCTCTTCAACGCCCCCGCCGGCGCGGTCGCGTGCCTACAGAACGTAACCACCTGCCAAGCCACGGTGGCTTCGTGTCTCGACTTTAGCGGCCGTCGTAACAAGGTGGTCTACAGCGACTTGAATTTTCCTTCCGTCATGTACTTCTGGGAGGCGCAGCGCTCGCGTGGCGCGCGGGTCAACATGGTGCCTAACGACGACACCATCCACGTCAATACCGAGCGGTTGCTCGACGCTATCGACGAAGAGACGCTGCTCGTGCCTATTTCGCACGTGATCTTCCGCAGCGCGTTCATTCAGGATGTGGAAGCGATCGTCGAGAAAGCACACCGCGTCGGCGCCTATGTTCTGCTCGATTCCTTCCAGGCGGCCGGGACGCTGCCCTTCGACGTGCAGAAGCTCAACGTGGATTTTTGTACTGGTGGCGTTTTGAAGTGGCTGTGCGGCGGCCCGGGAACGGCGTACCTGTATGTGCGGCCCGACCTCGCGCAGAAGCTGCAGCCGACCTTTACCGGCTGGATCGGCCACGAGAATCCCTTCAACTTCGAGATCGGACCCACTCGCTACTCGCCGATGATCTATCGCTTCACCCAGGGCACGCCCAACATACCCGCACTCAAAGTGGCGCAGCCGGGGCTGAAGATCATCAAGGAAGTCGGAGTGGAAAATATCCGCAAGAAGTCGAAGTGCCAGACGGCGCTGTTGATGGACCTGGCAGCGCAGCACGGCTGGCGCGTCAACACCCCGCAAAATCCCGAGCAGCGGGCGGGAACTGTTTCTATCGACATGCCCAACGCGCAGCAAGTGTGCACCGAACTGCTGAAGCGCGACATCCTGGTCGACTATCGTCCCAAGGCCGGCGTGCGCTTCTCGCCGCACTTCTACAACACCGACGAGGAGATCACCAGCGCCATCAAGGCGGTGGAAGAGATCCTAAGCGGTATGCAGGTCGGAGCGTGAGTCTCAGTTTGGCGTGATTTCGAAGATAACACCGCAGCCTTCACCGTTACATCCGGTGCCCCCTCTCTTGGTGGTGCCGTAGATATTTCCCCCTGCGTCGATGGTAAGCGGCCCGTTCGGTTGCGACCCAGCGGGCCCACCCTCGAAGGCGTGCAGGACGGTGTAGTTCCAAACACCGCCGGCGAACGACAACTTGAATATCGATCCCGGATCCTCATAGATGTCGCCTGAATTGGCTCCATACAAGTTACCGGACGCATCCATCACAAGGCTGGAGCTCGGTCCGTTAAATGGTATCCCGGTGATGTTCCAGAGGGTTGAAAAGATCGTGCCGCCAGCCAGTTCCCAAACCGTGCCCCCGAATTGCGATCCCCCACTGCTGGTCGTTCCGTAGAGATTACCGAGGCTGTCGAACAGCAACCCTCCGACTGGAGGGCCTTCGCTATAGAAACTGTGCAGGACATCAATCTGAAAACCCGATTGAGTTGGGGACAACTCATAGGCTGAGCCGCCACCGTTGCCGCCCGCACCTATGTATGTCGTCCCGTACAAATTTCCGGCCGCATCCAGAATGACTGGCGACTCCGGAGCCATTCCGTCGTCTTCCCCCGTGAAGCTGTAGATGACGCTCTCCACGCCAGACGAGGTGATCTCGTAAACCGTGCCAAGGCCGTTTCCGGCGGTTGTGCCTCCGTACGAGGTGGTGCCGTAGAGGTTCCCATTGCGGTCGAAAACTACTTCCGAGTATGGATAGGTGCCATCCTGTCCGTTATCCACAAAGCGGTGAAGCACGTGTTCGATCCAAGGGCAGGAAGTTGCCGGGCAGGAGGTTGGAGGTGGATTAAGTCGAAACACCACCCCACACCCGACGCCGCCGCACCCCGATCCTCCCTCCGAGGTCGTTCCATAAAGGCTTCCATTGGGGCCAAAAACCACACGACCGATGAGACTAGAGCCGCCTGACCCACCGTTGAACTGGTAGAGAGAAGTGAGCACCCAATTCGTACCTCTGCGTGACAGCTTGTAGACCGTCCACGAGGTCGTGCCATAGAAGTTTCCTCTGCCGTCAGCGGTCAGGCCGGAACCCGGAAAAGTGCCGTCATTACCACCACTGCCGAAGTTATGAATAACCTGGAACGTCTGGGCAGAAACCGAGAGCGTACACGCAAGAGCGACAAATGCGGCCGCCACGGCGAATGTGAGCAGACCTACGCGAGCGCGCCATCGACCGTTCATTGGGAAGCCTCCGTCAAGTGATCAAAGCACAAGGAAACGCACGGCCACCACGGCCCGCGATCGAGGGAGCGAATCGATGGCGGTCCGGGCCACGCGTATCTTCTCGCAGAGAACAGAGGTTGTCTATCAGCGAATCACAGCGAGGGACGCGGCTGCGCAGCTTATTTTTACCTTAGTCAATAATGTACTTTACAATATAAAGTTATTTGCAATATGCTTGAAAGTCGTTACAGGAGCGCTACATGTCGCAAGTCAGCTTCAACCCTGCCCGGCTGCCCACCCGTTCCATGGGCGCAAAACTCATCGTGGTATGCGTTCTCGCCTTCGTCATGACCATTCCGGCATTCTTCGTCTGGGCGCTCATTGACGACCGCAACCAGCGCGCGCAGGACGTGGTGACGGAGGTCAGCAACCGGGTCGGCGGTCCACAGACATTCCTCGGGCCCGTCTTAGCTGTTCCTTACAGAGTGGCCGAAACCGATAAGAAGCCGGCGAAGCTGGGAACCTACGTTGTGTTTCCCGTGCTGGGTGAAGCCGCAGTCAACACCCAGGCGGAGGTGCGGCACCGCTCGCTGTTCAAAGTGCCGGTGTATCGCTCCGACATAGCTTTTCACGCCTCGTTCGAGGTCCCTGCCATCGCGAGTAATTTGCCGACGGGCGCGCAACTCGACTGGAGCCGGGCGGAGTTGTTAGTCGCAGCCAGCGATCCTCGCGGAGCGCACAGCGATATCACTCTCACGGCCGGTGGCGAATCGGCGACGCTGCGCCCGGCCAGTATCCTTCCGAACACGACAGTCAACCTTCAGACTGTGAGCGAGACGCAATTGACCCTTTTCGGCACTCCGGCCGCATTCGTCGCTAGTCCTGGGGCAAAGTTCGATGTCAATGTCGAGTTGAAATTCACAGGTGCGCAGCGCCTGACATTCCTCGCCTTCGGCCGGACGACATCGTTGACCATGAAAGGAGACTGGCCGCATCCCAGCTTCAATGGAGGTGTCGTGCCGACCACGCAAAACATAACGTCGTCCGGATTTGACGCCACCTGGTCGGTTCCGTTCATCGCGCGAGGCGTGCCGTCGGAAGGCGCTGCAGACATCGTCAATCGCCTCGGTTCAACGGCCATGGGCGTATCGTTCGTCGATCTTGCCGATCCGTATCAATCCGTGACGAGATCGTTGAAGTACGCAGCGCTTTTCATAGGCATGGTCTTTCTGTCGTACTTCTTGTTTGAGGTCGCGACCGGCAAGCGGATCCATCCAGCGCAGTACATCCTGATCGGCGTTGCGCAACTGATCTTTTACTTGCTGCTGCTGTCGATCGCCGAGCGCGTCGGCTTCGATTGGGCCTTTCTCATCGCGGCCGTTGCGACGGTAGGCCTGATCTCGTCATACGCAGGATGGGTCTTTGCCAGCCGCAAGTACGGACTGCGTGCCCTGGTGGCGTTTTCCGCGCTCTACGGTCTCATCTACTTTCTGCTGGGATTGGAAGATCAAGCGCTGCTGGTGGGAACCATCGCCAGCTTCGCGGCCATCTCAGCCGTGATGTACTTCACGCGTCACATGGATTGGTACGGAACCGCCGCCGCAGGTCCGCAAACCGCTACTAATGGAAGTGTCGTCTCGGAAGGGGGTGCATAGATCGAACGAGCCACCTTTGTACGATTGCGGCGGCAAACTCGTTCGTGATCTGATTGCCCAAAAGCAAATGCGAGCGAGATTTTCGCGGTGACTCGCAGCGGCTATTCATGTAAGGGCGAACTATGAAAGCAGCGTTGTGGGCAACTCCGTTGGCGATCGCCTGTGCGATCTCGTGGAGCGCGTGTGGCGGCAAGCCGGGCAAACCGACGGCCGCTCTCGATTCTTCTTCTCCCCTGTTGTCGGACGGCTATAAGCAGGTGGAAACCGGCTCGGCAGTGATGCCTCCCGGAATCAACGCCAGCTGCCCGAAGGGACGCATGCTGGTGACCTACGGACGCCAATACGGCGCATCGCGCATGGCCAGCACCGATCTCACCTGTTACCTGAATGGCAGTGCCGGATGTTTCGCCGAGCAGTCGGCCAGCGAATTGTCGGGCGACAACATCACCTTCACTTCGAGTCGCGAATGGAATGGCTCGGGCCAGCCGCAAAACTTCAGCTGCAAGCCCAACCAGGAGCCCACGCAATCGATTCCACGCGACAACATCTGGTACACCGATTCGCTCATGACGCGCGTTGCTACCAGCGATCTGCTACACGTCTACCTGGTGATGGCCAATCACGCACCGAAGACGCCGGTTCCGAATCGCCTGGACAAGACCAAGCCGGTAGGCTGCAACAATCCGTTTACCACCTGCTCGCTGGCCATCGTGCGCTCTACCGACTGCGGCAACAACTGGGTGAAGAAGAATGTCATCGACTTGAACGATCCCAAGTTTATGGGCGGCGCGTGGGCGGTGCCCGAGTGGGACTCGCAGGGAAACACCGGCCAGGGAGGCTATGCCATCGATCGTCCCGAGATATGGGTCGACCCGTTCTCTCCCTTTCCCATCAAAGCCACGGTTTTTCTGAGTGCGGCGATTCGCCTTGGACCGAAGGCTGGCAAGACCATGGTCCTGAAGTCATTCGACGGCGGAGATGACTGGCTGACGCCCGCGCTGCTTCCCAATCAAAACGCTAACGACAGCGGCAATCCGACAGTTATCACGACCACGCCAAACCATCGCGTGTATGCCTTCCGCTGCGAGGGCACGGAACCCAAACTCTATTGGTCGGACGATTACGGCGCGACTTTCAAAGACAAAGATTCGGCCACATTCAAGTATCAGGACCAGACGCTCTCCAAGCCGCTCGATTGCGGCGAGGTTGCAGCATCGAATTTGCAGGACGGCGCGTTGCCGGGCAGTCCAAGTGTCGGCATCGCGCGTTGGGGAGCGCCCGACGTCGATGATGTACTCGTCATGTACTCCGGCGTAGTCAACAATCAGCAGGTCGCTGCCGTGATGATGGTGGTCACGCGATCCGCGGGCGACGAGAATCCCTCGGTGAATTCCGAATTGCTCATCAAGGGCGCCAGCGGACATTCCATCCTCCAGGCGACGTTTGTGCCCACCGACCGCTTCGAGTTTCATCCCGACGAGAGCAACGATCCGCTGTATGACGCGACAATGGTTTACTGGATGGACGTTCCGGCGAAGGGAGTCTCCACCGCGAATTACATGGCGGTGCGGCGTGGCCTGTTGTGGACGGACAAGAGTTCGCTTGCGTTGAAGAATGGCGCCGCCAGCACCTGGAGCTGGAATCTCGACTCCAGCAATCCGTTCATCGGCGACTACAATCGTGGCTCGTTCATCTACGCGGATCTTTCCGGAAAGAACCAGGCCCCGCAACTGCACTTTTTCGCGACCTGGGAACAATCCGCGCCGGGCGACACGACCAACGTGTTGATTCACTCCAACATGGTGAACTGGAGCGAGCCGTAGAGGATTCAGGGAGCCAGTGCGGCAGCTCGTCGCCGCAGATAGTCAGCTTCTACCTTGTTCGTTGCCAGGGCGATTGCGTTGCGATAAGCGACCAAGGCCTCCTCGCGCCGATTCATGCGCCGTAACAGGTCGGCGCGCGCCGCATGGTAGAGGTGATACTTCTCCAGCTCGCCTGACGCTGCCAACGCATCGATGAGCGCCAGCCCCTTCTCCGGCCCTTCGCTCATCGCGACCGCGGCCGCATGGTTCAGCATGATCACCGGAGAAGGATTGATCTTTGCCAGCTCGCGATAGAGCGCGGCAATCTGAGCCCAGTCGGCTTCAGCCGCGGTCCGGGCCTCGGCATGAACCGCGGCGATGGCTGCCTGCAATTGGTAAGGCCCAGGCTGATGCAGCCTCAGCGCGCGCTCTAATACGCGCACGCCTTCGTCGATCTGGTCGCCGATCCAAAGCGAGCGATCCTGATCTTCCAGCGTGACCAGTTCGCCGGCTGCATTGGTGCGGGCATCGCGCCGCGAATCGTGCAACAGCATCAGCGCCAGCAGGCCAAGATTCTCGGGATCGTCAGGCGAAAGCTGACCGAGCACACGCCCCAGTCGAATTGCCTCGGTACAAAGTTCCCGCCGCACAAGATTGTCGCCAGCCGAAGCCGAGTAGCCCTCGTTGAACACCAGGTAGATCACCGCCTGCACAGCTTGCAGCCGTTCGGCGAGGGTATCCAGTGAGGGGATCCTGTAGGGAATCCGTGCATCGCGAATCTTGCCCTTGGCCCGAACTAGCCGCTGCGCCAGCGTGGCCTCGGGCAGGAGAAATGCTCGCGCGATCTCTGACGTTGTCAGACCACCGAGGGTTCGCAGAGTCAATGCCACTTGCGCTTCGGTGCTCAAGGCAGGATGGCAGCAGGTACACATCAGCCGCAAGCGATCGTCAGGGTACTCCATTGCATTCTCGTCCTGATCGTCATGTCCCGCACTGTGATATGTCACAGTGTGATAGAGAAGCTCCGGCTCCTTTTCGCGGCGCGTGTGCTCCTGCCGGACCGTATCGATGATTTTTCTGTGCGCAACCGTGGTGATCCAGGCCCCGGGCTTCGCCGGGACGCCCTTTTCCGGCCACTCTCGGGCAGCCACGGCAAAGGCCTCCTGCATGGCTTCTTCCGCGAGGTCGAAGGAGCCGCAGATTCGGATCAGGCTGGCGATGATTCGGCCCGACTCTTCGCGGAAGACCGCCTCGATCCGGTGGTCCGTCGCAACGCGGCTCTCATCCATGAGTCGATTCAATATCGTGCTGTCCTGCTTATAGGCCTTGTGTCAGGGCGCTGCTTGAGCCTTGCTGCAGGCATCTCCCGGGGTTGTCATCCCGGCCGGAGGCGGGCTTCCTTTGGCCGCCGGAGCGGAGGGGCCTGCTTTCCCCACATCGAAAAACTGCCGTCGGCTGAAGCCGACCCCAAACTAAATAAGTCTCTTACGGCACGGCTGAAAGCTGTGCCCTTTCAAATCGGGGCATTGCCGAGTTTTTCGCAGCGGTGCACTCGTGCCCTGACACGCTGGTTCCACGCATGCCTATTTCTTATTGCCACTCAGGGAGACTGGTGCCCCGGTTTCCACATAGTTCTTCAGCCGTCCCATCTGTGCCGTCAGGACCTTGTCGACGGGGTCGGCCCAGTAGTTCAGGCCGCCGGAAAGATAGCCGCCAACCGCGTACGTGAGTTCGACGCGCGAGTCGCCGTTGACAGGAAGAATCGCGAAGGTGAGCGTGCCCGTGGCTCCAAATTTCTGTAGCGGCCCTAGCGCGCCAGACAGCACCAGCATCTTGTTGGGCATGATCATGATGACTTCGGCATGGCGCACGGCGCCTCCGCCGGGAAATTTTTCGCAGAAACAGCCCATTACCTTGTCGTCGAGCGACAGATTCTGGGCGTTGTTGGAATAGGTGTGCTCGGGATCCCACCAGTCTGCGACATTGTGTACCAAACGGTTGTAGACCTCTTCCGGCCGGGCACGGATGACGGTTGCGATCTTCACCGTGAAGCCGTTGGCCGCCTGGTCGGCAACCTCCGCCGGCGAGGCGAGCGACGTCAACGTGCATACGATTACGAGCATCAGAATTTTGCGCATGAACTTGTCCTTTGAATCGTGATTGGCTTCTGGAACCGCATCCCGATGGTTGCGAACGACCCGGGCCGCCTCGTGGTTGAGTGCGGCCCGGATTATGCCGCAGCAGATTCTTACTTTGCTTGTGCCGCCACGGCCTGCCGAATGGCCTCTTCCATCTTGGGGATGTCCATCAGTGGCCGAATCTCGATACATCCCGAACCACCCTTGCAATTGGTCGGAATCTGTCCGGCCCAGTAGATGGCTTCGTCGAGATCTTTGCAATCCAGGATGTAGTAGCCGCCCAGTTGCTCCTTGGTTTCGGCGAAGGGGCCGTCGAGGGTTATCGGCTTTCCATTCTGGACGCGCACTGTAGTTGCAGTGCTGGTGGGATGCAGCGGCTCTCCGCCGCGCAGAATGCCGGCCTTCATCGTGCCTTCCATCACCGCCTTGTGGCCCATCATGATCGCCTGGGCCTCGGCCGGATCGGCTTGGGCGTCCGCCCGTTCGTTTGAATAGATCAGCAACATGTATCGCATGTTCACATCTCCAAAATTGAATTGCCCACTTGGTCAGGCACCGGTACGACGTGCGAGGCCCGGGAAATCGACATTCCCGGCGAATTATTTGTTGGAAGAGTATGACGCCGTCGAGGCGCGGCCGACAAGCGGGAGTGAAACCAGAGAGGGGTATGTCCCGGGTCTGCGCTGGCCCCCGGGACGTAAGCTTTACTTGCCGGCGTAGCTGACCCGCCAGATCGAGTTCGATGCGTCGTCGGTGACCAGCAGCGATCCATCAGGGGCGACCGCCACGCCCACTGGACGTCCCCAAACGTCGCCGTTCGGCAGCACGAAGCCGGTCAGGAAATCTTCGTACTCGCCGCTGGCCTTGCCTGTCTGGTGAAGGGGGACGCGAATGACCTCGTAGCCCGCACGGGGCGAGCGATTCCATGATCCGTGCTGCGAGGAGAAGATGTCTCCCTGGTACTCGGCGGGGAATTGCTTGCCTTCGTAAAACGTCAATTCCAGCGAAGCATTGTGCGCCTGGAGGAGCACGTCGGGCACGATAACTTTGCTCTTCAGCTCAGGATGCGCGCCCTTCAACCGCGGATCGGGATTGCCTCCAATGTAGTAATAGGGCCAGCCGTAAAAACCGCCCTGCTTCACGTGCGTGATGTAGTCGGGCACCAGGTTGTTTCCCAATTGGTCGCGCTCGTTCACGGAGCACCAGAGCAGTCCGGTCTTCGGTTCGATCGCTAAACCACCGCCCGGATTGCGAATGCCGTAGGCATACATGTGCGGATTGGATCCGTCGGGGTTCATCACCCAGATCTGCGCGCGACCTTTTTCATCCGAGCTCTTATCGGGATCGTCGGCGTTGGAAGCCGAACCGACACCGACGAAGAGCTGCTTGCCGTCAGCTGAGAAAACCAGATCGCGAGTCGTATGGGCGCCCCCGGACGGCAGATTTGCCAGCTGTTGGGGCTTGCCCGTCGCCTTCAAATCGCCATTGTGATATGGAAAGCGCAGTACGGCGTCGGTATCGCCGATGTAGATGTATTGCGGGTTTGGTCCCGGGGGATAGAAGGCAATTCCGTACGGCTCAGTCAGGCCGGTGACGAAGACCGAGGACTGCTGGGGCTTTCCGTCGGCCGTGATTCCACGGAAGACCCTGATGTCCCCATCATGCATCTCGGCTACGAAGAAGTCGCCATTCGGGGCAGTGAGAATTTTGCGAGGTTGCTTCACGTCAGCCGTATAGAGCTCGACTTTGAAACCGGCTGGCGCCTGCGGCCACGCGTTCCTGGGGCGATCCACAACCGTGGGGCCGTTCGAGGCCGACTTTGTGGCGTAAGGAGCAGGCAAATCCTGCGCGGTAATCTTGTGCGTAGCGCCTGGCTTTTCGAAGCGATAGTCGGTAAAGGGAGCGGTGGGCGCCGGCGCGGAAGCTGAGTTCTGAGAGCACGCGCAAACGTTGAGGAGCAACAGAGCAGCTGCCGGGAGAAAGCGTGAAAGCTGGATCATCAAGGCCTCTAACGTAATATTTGGGCCGCCGCAAAGCTGGACGAGAGTTCCGGCGTCGCGTGGGCAGGTGTTCTTTAGATGTACGAGTTGCGATCCAGGTATCCGAGAAACGGCTGTTGGTTTTGGCGATAAAGGCGCTTGCAGAACGCCTGCTCCGGCGCTAGCCTGTGTGCAGCAGTGGGGTCTTTTTGTGTTCTCCCTCAGTTATGTGCTCATCATGGCGGGGCTGGCGTTCGGCGGCGCCGTGACCGTGGTCGGATTCGGCGGTCTCCTCATTGCCTGGTTCCATCGCAGCCTGGGATCGCCCTTGCCTCTGCCTACTCTTCACAACGCTTTTGAAAAACGCCTATACGTGATGGTCGGTATCGCCGGCGTGATCGTGTGGGGTAGCGCGTTTGTGTGCAGCCTAAATTTCACTCCCTAGCGCCGCTATAATCGACGCATGGTTACGGAAGCCCCGGTTGCGGCGCGCTCCAAATACGAGCCGGTCATTGGACTGGAAGTCCACGTCCAACTGCAGACCAAAACGAAGATCTTTTGTAGTTGTTCAACACACTTCGGCGATCCGCCGAATACCAACGTCTGCCCCGTTTGTCTGGGACTGCCCGGCGCGCTGCCGGTGCTGAACAGGCGTGCGGTGGAGTTTGCCGTGCTCGCTGCAACCGCGCTGAATTGCCAGGTCCGCGAGACCTCGATCTTCGCCCGCAAGAATTATTTCTATCCCGACCTGCCCAAGGGCTACCAGATTTCGCAGTATGACAAGCCGCTGGCGGAGCACGGTTTTATCGACATCAAGACAGCGGCGGGCCCCAAGAGAATCGGCATCACTCGCGTTCATATGGAAGAAGACGCGGGCAAGAGCATCCATGACGGCCTGCCTGACAGCAGCGAATGGACGTCGATCGACTTGAATCGCTCCGGCGTGCCACTGATCGAGATCGTCAGCGAGCCCGACATCGCCTCGCCCGACGAAGCCTGGGAATACCTGACGCGGTTGAAGGAGATCATCCTGTACACCGGCGTCAGCGACTGCAACATGGAAGAGGGTTCGCTGCGTGCCGATGCCAACATCAGCATCAAGCCGCGAGGGCAGCGCGAGTTCGGCACCAAGACGGAAGTGAAGAACGTCAACTCCTTCCGCTTCATTCGCCAGGCGCTGGAGTATGAAATCGAGCGCCACGAACAGGTGCTGGAGTCGGGCGGCAAGATCATGCAGGAGACCCGCCTTTACAACGCTGCCGAAGGCAAGACTTATGGGATGCGCTCAAAGGAACAGGCACATGATTACCGCTACTTTCCTGAGCCTGATCTGTTGCCGCTGGTGATCGACGCGAAGTGGAGGGAGCAGATTGTTTCTGAACTGCCGGAGCTACCGGAGGCGCGCCGTGCTCGCATGGTGGCGCAGTACGGCATCACCGAATATGACGCGACCACGTTGACCAGCACGCGCGCTCTGGCCGATCAGTTCGAGGAAGCGGCGGGGGCGGCGAAGAATCCCAAGCGCGTCGCAAATCTGGTACAGGGTGAGTTGATGGGCCGCCTGAAAGCCAAGGGGCTCGAGATCGAGCAGTCGCCGATTTCGATGAAGGGCGTAGCTATGTCTGCCGACCTGGTGGAGAGTGGCGCCATCAGTGGCAAGATTCTCAAAGATCTGTATGACCTGGCTTTTGAACGCGGCGAAGACTTTCCTGCAATTTACGCAAAGGAAAAGCCGCAACAGATCACTGACACTGCGGCCATCGAGAAGATCATCGACGACGTGATAGCAGCCAGTCCTAAGCAGCTGGAACAGTATCGCGGCGGTAAGAAAACCGTAATTTCTTACTTTGTAGGACAGGTCATGAAAGCGTCCAAGGGACAGGCCAATCCCGGCCTGGTGAATGAGTTGCTAGCGAAGAAGCTGGAAGGCTAGACCGCGCAGGCAGCTGACGACGTTTTCATCGCGATCACAAACCTCTCATCGCCGGACACACCACCTCCAAGGATGCTGTCATGCCTGAGCGGAGGTGAGCTGTTTTGCGCGCCGTAGTCGAAGGACCGCTATACGCGAAGGATCTCATTCTCGGGTAGCGGACCTTCGACTGCGCGTCCGCCGCCGCAAAAGACAGGCGCGCGAAAAAGTAAGGCGCGGACGCATTCGCTCAGGATGACACCCGTAATAGATAGGACGCCGCATCCTGAGGGTAATACCGCTGAATGGATATGGCGCTGGTCAACCCTTCCCAAACACCGCATCGGGATGAGATTCGAACTCCGAGCATCAACAAAAAGCCGGAACCTTACGGTTCCGGCTTTTGTTTGTTTCGCCCAAAGGAGGGCTGTCTACAGCTTGCGACGACGCGCGTATGTAATGGCTCCGAGCAGTCCGCTGCCTAACAGCAGGATGCTGCTGGGTTCCGGTGTGGTCGTCTGAAACGCTCCGGAGAAGCTGGCGCCGTTAGGATCGCCGCCGGTAAAGAACACGTTGAGGAAGAACGGATCGCCGTTTGTCAGTTGGTTTCCCGGGCTGGCGGTGAAGATCAGTTCGTTGGTGCCGATCAGTTGAACTCCCCAGGGCTGAGTGTACGGTTGCGCGCAGAAGGCGGTCCCACCAGCATAGCCACCCACGCAGTCGCCGGTCTGTCCCGCCGCTACCAGCGCCGGATCGATCTCAACCCCGCTAGGCAGGTTGAAGGTGATCTCAAACGACGAAACCGTTGGTCCATTCCAGATACTGAGTCCGTTACCAACGCCGGGTATACCAAAATCGGGGGCAAACGGGGCACCGTCGAAGTCATAAGCAAACTCCTGGCCCGTCTGCAACGTGCCATCCGATCCCGATCCGCTGAAAGGAATGTCACCGGCAAATGCCAAGGTAGACAACAGAGCCATGAGGCATATCGCCAGGCATAGTTTCCGAATCATGGGCTCTTGTTCCTCCCGGTTTCAGATTTAAGGTAGAGATGTTCAGCAAACTTTATGCACGTTAAACGCCAAGAGGCTACTCTGCAATCGTTTGAAAGCACGCTCCATTTTGGGCGGCCCGTTTTGCTCTAGTGCAAACTATTGCACATCCATGTGCAAGGCTTTGCCCATCTTGCGGGATTTCAGGGCCAAGCTGCGCATTCTCAGGCTTTACACGCCAGCTACACGGGTTTAGTATTCCCATCCAATGGAGACGGTGCTCGACGAAGTTTGTGCAAGCTGCGGCAACAGCCGCTTGCCGGATGGAAGCTTCTGTCTCTTTTGTGGAGACGTGCTGGCTGATCCGGCTCAGCCGAAGGCCGCTTCGTCGCAATCCGTCAGGCGTTTCTTGGATCCTGGAAACCCCACTTCCGACTCGTTTGAGTATGCCGGGTTCTGGCTGCGCGTTTGGGCCGGAGCGATTGACATTGTCATCGAGTGCCTGGGCGCACTGATCGTTACCTTCGGTCTGGACTTTGCCTTGACCCGCTTCGGACGATCTTTCGGATTCTCACCGTTCGACTCCAAAGTCGCCGTTGGCATGTCCTTCATCATCATTCTTGCCGTAGGCTCTTGGCTGTACTGCGCCTTCGCCGAGAGTTCCTCCTGGCGCGCGACGATAGGCAAACGCCTACTGGGTCTGCAAGTGGTATGCGCGGATGGCAGCCGCACCTCCTTCGGCGTGGCTACAGTTCGCCATCTGATGAAGTTCCTCTCTCTCTTCATCGTGATGATCGGTTTCCTCATGTCGGGATGGACCAAGCGCCGGCAAGCTCTGCACGACATGCCCTGTGACTGCCTGGTCATCCGCGTTCCGGTAAAACCCTTCTCGCTGCTCTGTCACTAGCCGCTTCCCGCGGTTGGGCCGGGCCGCCGGCTTGGCGTAATATCGAAGCAGATGTTCCAATCGATAGCCCAGGTGCGGAAATGGCTGGTGGTAGGCGTGTGCGTGCTCGTAGCCGCCGTCACCCTCTCGTACTGGATCGCCCGTTCTCGCGTACAACCAGTCCTGCACAATATCCCGCAACAGCTTGGCATTGACATTCAACAGACCAGCGACGGCTTCTCACTCTCCAAGTCCGAGGGCGGCCGCACCATCTACACCATCAAGGCGTCCAAGGCGGTGCAGTTCAAGCAGGGTGGCCACGCCGAGCTGAAGAATGTGGACATCGTGGTCTACGGCAAGAATCACGACCGTTACGACCAGATCTACGGCGACCACTTCACCTACGATCAATCGACCGGCGACATCCAGGCAGTCGGCGAAGTCCACATCGATCTACAAGGCAATGCCGAAGGCCCGAGCAAGCCCGACCAGGCTCCTCCGGCCGAGCTCAAGAACCCATTGCACTTGGTCACGCGCTCGCTGACCTTCAACCAGAAGACCGGAATCGCGCAGACCGACGATGTAGTGAACTTCCAGACCGAGCAGGCGCACGGTTCGGCCAAAGGCGCGTACTACGATTCCAAGCAGAACGAACTGGAACTGAAATCCGACATTCATATCGTTACCACCGGCGATCGAGCCGCGGTCATCACGGGCACCAGCGGCGTGATTCAGAAGAGCCCGCGGCAGGCGGTGCTGGCGAACGCTCGCATCGAGCAGCCGGACCGCACCATCACAGCCGACAAAGGAACGCTGTTGTTTTCGCCCGACAATACCGTGCAGCACGTCATCGCCGAGGGCAATGTTCATGTGCAAAGCCGAGGTCCGTCGATCATCGACGTGTACGGTCCCCGCGGCGATCTGGATATGGGTTCCCAGAACACAGTCCAGCAGGCGATCATCTCTGGCGGCGCTCGGTTCGACACCCACGGAAGCAGCGTGGCGCACGGTTCGGCCGACACCTTTATCGTCGACTTCGAAGGCAAGAACCAGGCTTCGAAGTTCCACATGATCAAGAATGCCAAGATGAAGCAGGATCCGCAGCCCGGCAAGTCGGGCTCAGGTGGGCAGCCGATGGAAATTGCTGCCGATCAACTCGATTTCCAGCTGGCGGAAGGCAACGAGCTCAAGACCGCCGACACCGTCGGCAAAGCGGCGATAACGATTTTGCCGATGCCTCCGGGAACCAAGCCCGCGAAGAGCGTCAAGCCGGACCAGCAGATGGGAAGCTCGAACTCCACCACGGTTGCGACTGCAGGGAAGTTCCATGCAACCTTCGAGAACAACCACATTCAGACACTGCATGGCTGGCCAAATTCGAAGATCGTCTCGACCACTCCGGGCGAGCCCGACAAGACCAGCACCGCCGACAAACTCGATGTCACCTTCGATCCCCAAGGCGGCGTGCAAAAGTTGATCCAGACCGGCAACTTCGAGTATCACGAGCCGGGCCCGAACCCGCAGACCGGCGGACGTTCAGCCTTTGCCGACATGGCCACCTACACCCCGAACGATGAGATCCTGATCCTGACGGGATCGCCGCGAGTCATCGACGGCGGCATGACGACCACGGCTATCCACGTGAAAATGAATCGCCAGACTGGAGAAGGTTTCGCCGACGACGATGTGAAGACCACATACAGTGATCTGAAGCCGCAGCCGGACGGGGCGCTGCTGGCGAACTCCGATCCCATTCACGTCACGGCACAACATATGACGGCGACCAAGCAGCCGGGCATCGCTCACTACACCGGCAACGTGCGTCTGTGGCAGACGGCCAACGTGGTGCGCGCTCCGAAGATGGACTTCGACAACGTGAACCGCTCCATCCTCGCCGAGTCGGATAAGTCGGAGACGGTGTCGAGCCTCTTCGTACAGCAGTCGCAGGACGGCAAACTTACTCCGGTCGACATTACCGCCGACAAACTGACCTACATCGATCAGGAACGGCGCGCGCGCTATACGGGGAACGTGCTGGCAAAGTCACCTACTGCCACGGTCACCTCCGAACAACTTGATGTGTACTTGAAGCAGGCTGATCCAGACGCCAAGGATGCGACGACCACTCCGACGGCCACTGCGCAGAAGCCGAAAGGGCTGTCGCTTCCCGGCTCCGATACGCCCAGCCAGATCGATCACATGATCGCAATTGGCCGGGTCGTGGTGACCGAACCGAACCGCCGGGCAGTAGGTGATCGGCTGGTTTATACGGCGGATGACGCCAAATATATCTTGACGGGGAAATCGCCTAGCATTTTTGATGCCGAACACGGGACTGTGTGGGGCGATTCGTTGACTTTCTACAGTCACGATGATAGGGTTCTTGTTGAAAGTAAACGCTCTTCCCCTACCATTACACGCGCTCGTACCACGAAGTAAATGCAGACTTTATCGGCTGACGAGATCGGGAAAAGTTACCGCGGTCGCAGGGTGGTCAGCGCCGTAAGTTTTTTTGTGAAACAAGGTGAAGTCGTGGGATTGCTGGGCCCCAATGGAGCCGGCAAAACCACCAGCTTCTACATCGTTGTGGGGCTGATTCCTTCCGATTCGGGTAGGGTCCTGATCGACGGACAGGACATTACCGACGTCCCGATGTACTTACGGGCACGCAATCATGGGATCAGTTACCTGCCTCAGGAGCCTTCGATCTTCCGCAAGCTGACGGTCGAGGACAACATCCTGGCGGTGCTGGAAGCGCAGTCGATGTCCTGGCACGAGCGGCGCGAGCGCATGGAGCGCCTGATCGACCAGCTCGGCCTGCAGGTGATCCGCAAGAACCGGGGGTACGCACTCTCGGGGGGTGAGAGGCGCAGAGTCGAGATTGCACGCTGCCTGTGCATCTCGCCGTCGTTCATCCTGCTTGATGAACCCTTTTCCGGAATCGATCCCATTGCGGTTTTGGATTTGCAGAAAATTATCTCCGATCTTAAGACAAGCGGAATCGGAGTGCTGGTGACGGATCATAATGTTCGTGAGACGTTGTCGGTGACGGATCGTGCGTACATCATTAACGAGGGAAGAATTTTCCGGACAGGTACGCCGGAGCAGCTCGGAAATGATGCGGAAGTTAAGCGAGTTTACTTAGGCGAGAGCTTTTCGTTGGTTTAAAATTTGAGTGAGGGGCGAATCTCCTCAGGGTTCTGTTTGCATGGCATTGTTGCAGCCCAAGTTAAACCTCAGAGTTTCCCAGAAGCAAATTCTGACACCCGGCCTTGTGCAGATGGTCAGCGTTTTGGCGCTCAACAAGCTTGAGCTAGCCGACATGATCAATGCCGAGCTGACCGAGAATCCAGTTCTCGAAGAGCTGGATAACTCCGTTCCGCTTCTGGATGAAGTATCGGCCCGCGAAGAGAAGCTCGAGCGCGATAGCTCGCTGGCGCAGCAGGAGCAGCCTGCCACCACCCCGGAAGAAAAAGATCCCTTCGAAGAGATCGATTTCGGTTCGTTCTTCTCCGAATATCTCGACCCCGGCCTTCGCACCTCGATCGAGATGGAAGACAGCGAAAAGCCCTCATTCGAAAACTTCCTCTCCAAGCCCAGCACTCTGGCTGACCACCTGATGTGGCAGCTCGGCTCGCTGCACGTGAACGAAGATGTTTATCGCGCGGCCGAGCTGGTAATCGGTAACCTGAACGAAGAAGGCTATCTCACCGCCAGCGACGACGAATTGCTGGGCCTGGCCCAGGAAGAGGCTCAGGATGCCGGTCCGGCTGTCCTGCCGGTGGTTGCTCCGCTGAGTCCGGAACCCGCGCCTGCAGCTGCGGCGCCCCCGGCAATCGATGGCCTCGAATTGGAAGACCAGAGCTTTACGGTTGCCGTAGCAGATGTAGTGGAAGACGATCTGGAACTCGAGCGACCGGAAGACGCCATGGTCGCGGAGCCGCAAGTCGAGCCAGTCCGGCCACCATCTCCGCGTCCGACCCTGGTGCCGCCGCGTACCGCGCCCGCTCGCGTGCCGTTCAGCCGCGACGCCCTGCGCGAAGCGATCGACGTGGTAAAGCAAATGGACCCGATTGGTGTGGGCGCACGCGATCTGCGCGAGTGCCTGCTGGCCCAGCTGCACGACCTGCGGCGAGTCAATCGCAAGAACGCGAACGGCAATCACCTTGCCGAGTTGGAGGCCTTGGACGATGCGATTGTGCTGGTCGATCAGCACCTGCACGCGCTCCAGAACAAGCATTACAAGGAAGTCGCGAAAGCCATGGCCCGGCCGCTGGAAGCCGTCATGGCTGGCATGGAGTTCATCCGCACGCTCGATCCCCGTCCCGGCCTGCGTTACAACAAGGTCGAGACTCGGCTCATCGAACCGGATGTGGCCTTCATCAAGCAGGGAGACGAATATCTCGTCATGATGAATGACGAGGAGGTTCCGCAGCTGCGCCTGAACTCTTCTTATCGCCGGCTGCTGAATCGGGACGTCGCCGAGAAAGACGTCCGCAACTACGTCAAGGAGCGCTACAAATCCGCGATCCAGTTGATCAAGAACATCGAGCAGCGCAAGCAGACCATTCTGCGTGTGTGCTATTCGATCCTGGAACGCCAGCGTGATTTCCTCGACCAGGGTATCGACCAGCTCAAACCGATGATGATCAAGGAAGTTGCCGAAGAGATCGGCGTGCATCCTTCGACCGTTAGCCGGGCGGTAGCCAACAAGTACGCACACACTCCGCAAGGCGTCTTCGAACTACGCTACTTCTTCAGCGAGAGCGTGAACGGCCCTGAGGGCAGCAGCACGTCGCTGCTGATTCTTAAGCGCCGGGTCAAGAAGCTCATCGAGGACGAAGATCCCACCAGGCCGTTGACCGACGAGCAGATCACCCGCATCCTCCAGTCGCAGGGTATCCAGGTCACTCGCCGCACGGTCGCGAAGTACAGGGAAGACATGCGCATCCCGAGCACTCACCAGCGCAGAGTGAAAAACTAGCTGCTTTACCGGAACCTTGATCGTGTGTTGTCACGTCTAACGTGACAGGTATTGAAGGGAACCGGACGTTGTGGTGAATACCGCCGCGGCCAAAATAATAAGCAGAGAACTAGGCTGGGCGGGAAGGGAGCTCAATGAACGTAGAGTACGTTGGAAGGCAGTATGAAGTAACTCCCGCCATTCGTGACGAGGTCGAATCCGGCCTCGGCAAACTCACCAAAATCCTGGGCGAAAATTTCAAAAGCAAGGTCATTCTCACTGTCGAAAAGCACCGCAACATTGCCGAAATCACGGTAAAGCGGCGCCGGGGACACCTTGTCGGACTGGCCGAAGCGACCGACATGCTCGTCGCCGTGAACCAGGCCATCGAGCATATCGAAACTCAGGTGCTGAAGCATAACGGCCGCCGCCGCGCCACCCATCGCAAAGCCAAGGACAAAGCCTGGAAAGCCCCGGTGGAGGCAGAAGCGGATGCGCAGATTACGGTAGGCGCCACAGCCGCTACCGCGGTGCCGGTAGTCGTCCACAAGTTCCCGTCGGTGGCACGCACTACCGAAGCGCATCTGGTGCGCTCGCAGGATTCGATTGCCATGCGTCCAATGACCGTGGAGGAGGCTGTCAAGGAATGCGAGTTCCGCGACCGCGAGGTGTTCATCTTCCGCGACGGCAAAGGCAGAATCAACGTGCTGCACCGGCGGAAAGACGGCAAGATCGAGCTGATCGAAGTGCCGTGAGAGACCGCGAAGCTGATCAAAAGAAGGGCGCTTGCGGGCGCCCTTTGTTGTTGCCCGCGCTTGTTTACGCCTGCCGCAGAAAAGTTTCGCCGCAGGGATAAACAACCAGTAAAGAAAATGTTCCCAAACATTGACTCATCAGTAAGCCGTCGCGCAGGTGATCTTGTACATCCAATAATCCAGCTTGGGAAAAGCAGCCCGGTATCTGCCCTCGCAATTGTGCGATACAGGTAGCCGAACAACCAACCGGGTGCTGCTTCCATCTTAATCACACGGCTTGGGTCGCTGAGATTCGGGCCTGCAAGTTGGCACTTATTATGAAAACAGGATTGAACGCAACTCTCGATCCATCGCGGCGCAGCAGCGAAGCCCTGGATTTCGAGGCCGCTCTGCGGCGGAAGATCGTCGGCCAGGATCCCGCCGTGGAAAAGGTCGCGGAGCTCTACCAGATGTTTCTTGCCGGCCTCAACCCTCCAGGCCGGCCGATCGGCAATCTTCTATTCCTGGGGCCGACGGGCTCCGGCAAGACGCGCGTGGTGGAAGCTATGGCCGAATCGCTCTTCGGCGACGCCCATGCCTGCATCAAAATTGATTGCGCGGAGTTCCAGCACTCACATGAGATTGCCAAGCTGATCGGTTCGCCTCCGGGCTACTTGGGCCATCGCGAGACCCACCCCCTGCTGACGCAGGAGGCGCTCAATCAGTGGCACACCGAGAAGCTGAAGCTCTCGATTCTGCTCTTCGACGAAATCGAGAAGGCGTCGGACTCCCTGTGGCAACTGCTGCTGGGAATCCTCGACAAGGCGACTCTGACGCTGGGTGACAACCGCCGCGTCGACCTGTCTCAGTGCGTCATCGTCATGACCTCGAACCTGGGTGCTGCCGAGATGAACGAGATGATCAATGGCACCCTGGGATTTGCCCAGACGCCCGCGCAGATGGACGCTAAGCTCGATCAAAAGATCGATCGCACGGCGGTCGAGGCAGCGCGCCGGAAATTCTCGCCCGAGTTCATGAATCGCATCGACAAGGTCGTGGTGTTTCGCATGCTCCGCAGCGAACACCTGGAACAGATCCTGGAGATCGAACTCGGCATGGTGCAGCAGCGCATCCTGCAGGCAACCGGCAACAACCAGTTCGTCTTCAGCTGCACGGCGCCGGTAAAGCAGTTCTTACTGCGGGAAGGCACCGACCTTCGCTACGGGGCACGCCATCTGAAGCGGGCGATCGAGCGCAACATCGTTTTCCCGCTGGCGAATCTGGTCGCCACAGGACAGGTGAAGCTGGGTGACTTCATCCGCATCGACCTCGATAGCAAGGGCAAGATGACGTTTGTGAAGGAAGCGGAAGGCGCGCTAGTTCCGGTGCTGTTGGAACGGTACGGACCCGACGCTTCCGCACACGCAGCAGCGGCAGGTAAGGGCAGCAAAGTATCCAGCGCAGGCCGAGGAGGCCGCGAATTCGGAACGGCGATCGAGAGGAAATAGAACCCGAGCAGTTTGCACCTGGCCTTTGGCCATTGGCAAAACAGAAGCGCGGCGTAAGCCGCGCTTTATTTCGTCTTTAACTAACTGCCAACTGCTAATTGCTGGGCGGCGGGGGCGTCTGGTCCGAACTCCCGGGATTCTCCGTCGCAGGCGCCGGAGTTTCGCGTTGCGGCGGCAGCGGATAATATCCGTGCTTGGCGAAGACCTGCAGCCCTGGCCGCTTCACCCGCACTTCGATGTCGCGGTAATTGCTGGAGGGTTTCTGCTCGGTGTTATAGCCCAGCGTGTATTGATAGCGGGCCTCCGCAGTGATTCGCGAATAAGCGCCTTCGATCGAATCGCGCGAGAACTCGTCCAGTACATCGCCGCCCGTCGCATTGGCGTAGCGTGGCAGGATGTTGCTGTAACCAAATCCAGGAATGCGCGCCTTGGCGACCTTGCTGTAGACCGGCATGGCAGCCGTGTCTACGCCGATTCCGTAGACGGCGACGCCATCTGTCAGCAAAACCTTCAACACCTGCGCATAGCTGGCGCGGCTGCCATATTCCTGGCCGTCGCTGATGATGAAGATGATCTTGCGGCTGGTCGGAGAACGGTGTGCCAGCTCCTGCGCGGCTTGCAGAATGGCGTCGTTCAGCACGTGATACTCGGGCGTGGGTGTGATCACTTGCGATCCGCCGGGTATCGGTTTGCTATTGGTCGATGGCCCCGATCCGAACGGCCCGCCCACAACTGAAGCTCCGGCATTCTCACCACTCTCGTCCTTCAGACGTTGCAAGGCGAGAGCCACCCGGGTTGTGTTACCAAAATCCTGGCGCTTGTTGACCGTGTTTCCATACGTGAAGACAGCCACTTCATCGAAGGGGCCGAAGGCGCCGCCGAGCGCCGCGAATGTCTGATTGATTTTGCGCAGTTGAGGATCGGGCAGACCCTGATCGATGATCAGCGCCGCCGCCAGGGGAAAAGGATCGCTGGTGAAGAACGTGAGCTTCTGCGGAACCCCGTTTTCCAGGATAGAGAAGTCCTTAGCCAGCAGACCTTCCTCCAGCTTGCCCTCGTTGTCCTTCACCGTAACCGGGACGCTAACAAAGCTGACATTCTTAGTCAGGCGGAAAAGCTCGTCGCGGCCGCCCTGCTCGGCCGGAACACTACCGGGGGGAACGGTTTTGATCTCTCGCGATCCCGGTGGCGGAGGCTGCGGATTGGTCTGTTCCGGAGGGCGAGTGGTTCCCGGCGCGGCGGGGTTTCCACTAGATGTCGAGGAACCCTGATCGTCCGGACTGGGCTGAGCCGGTACGTTGGCGCTGGGTAATGGCGCGTTGTTCTGGGGCGCCGGAGCGTCAGGAAGCGTCTGCTGCTGCTGACCGAAGGCAAAGGCAGTCGTCAAAGTAATAGCTGCCGTCAGAAGTACAGTTCGGATTCGAAAGTCCAAGCGGCGAACAGACATGGGTTCGAGTTGTCTCCAGGGGCTTGCCGGAACTCTGCCAGTATAAATGGACGGGCGACGCTCGGCAGCATAATCGCCCATATGGCTCAGCTTGCAATAGAATGGATGCATCAGCCACGAAAGAGTAACTATGTTGTTAAAGCGGTTTTACCAGCTTTCTACGTGTCTCTGCCTACTGCTGGGCTCCTGGCTCTATATGACAGCGCAGGATGGGCCCATGATTGTGCCCAAGACTCCGCCGCCGTCTCAGCAGCAACAGGACCAGCAGGATCAGCAAAACCAGCAGCCGGTCAACGGCAACGATGACAACCTGCAAACCTTCAAGGCGCAGGTCAACGTCGTCAATCTGTTCTTCAACGTGAAGGACAAGCATGGCCTGCTCATCCCCAACCTCACTAAGGACGATTTCCAGGTCTTTGAGGACGGCAAGCCGCAAACCCTCAAGTATTTCTCGGCTGAGAGCAATCAGCCCCTAACGCTGGGCATCATGATCGACACCAGCGCCAGCCAGACGCGCGTGCTCGACATTGAGCAGCAGTCTTGCGCGGAATTTCTGCATGCCGTGTTGCGCGATAAGGATATGGCGTTCGTGGTCAACTTCGACGTGGATGTCGATCTCGACCAGGACTTCACAAATAACATCCGCGACTTGACGCGCTCGTTGAACAAAATGCAGATCAATGCCGGAGTTGGCGGTGGACCTCCCGGACTGGGTGGCGGACCGGTGCCAACCACCCCGCGCGGCACGCTGCTCTACGACGCGATTTACCTGGGTGCGGATGAGAAGCTGAAGAACGAAGTCGGACGCAAGGCGATGATCATCTTTACCGACGGTGAAGATGAGGGCAGCCGTTTGCGCATTCAGGACGCGATCGAGGCAGCGCAAAAAGCTGACACCATCTGCTACGTGATTCTGATCGCCGATCGCGGCTTTTACGGCGGCTTCGGCTATAGCGGCGATTCTGACATGCACAAGCTGGCTGAGGCTACCGGCGGCCGCGTGATCGAAGTAGGCAATAAGCAAGACAAGCTGAAGCAGGCTTTCGACCAGATTCAGAACGAACTGCGCAGCCAGTACAACATTGGCTATTCACCGAGCAACAACAAGCTCGATGGCACCTATCGCAAGATCCAAATCAAGGCGAAGGGCGGCGAATACAAGGTGCAGGCCCGTCAGGGCTACTACGCAATGGCCAAGGATTAGTACGAGTAGATCGGTTGGTTCCAGAGCGGATGAGAGTCCCCTCCTGTAGGATGTCATCCTGAGCGAAGTGAACCGTTAGGTGAACGAAGTCGAAGGACCCCTATACCCGCAAAGTCTCGGATTCCCGGTATCCCGGCTCGATGACCCGATATATACCGGCGCGCGCTCTACTCCGCGGTGGTCGGGTCGATAATAGTACGAATTTGGGAAACTCGATTGGCTGGAAATCCACCTTGCATTGCGTGCTTGCGGACCGTCTCCTCGTCGGGAGCAATGTAGACACAATAGATCTTGTCGTCAGTAACGTAGCTGTGCAGCCACTGAATTTGAGGACCCATATCCCGCAGCACACCGCAGGATTTCTGTGAGATACCGTGCAGTTGTTCGGCCGATAGCTTCCCCGCGTCTGGAATCTCCCGCTCAATGACAAATTTAGGCATGATCCTCCCTGTCGCCGTCTCAGTTGGAGTTCGCTGACCGGCCAGAACTCTGGATTCGTGAAGGTACTACTGTTGAAGAGGGAAACGCAAGCCGGGCATCGCGCCTAGAGATTCGCGGTTGCAATTGCCATCGCTGCGATCGCAGCGGTCTCGGCGCGAAGAATGGTATTTCCGAGCGATGCCGCAATCCACTGTGCGCTTGCAAAACTGCGCAGTTCGTCGTCCGTCCACCCGCCCTCGGGCCCAATAGCCAACCCCAACGAATCGGCATCGCGGGATTGCAACTGTTCGTTGAGAGTGACCCCGCGTTCGTTCTCCGCGAGCACAATTCTCAGCTCAGCGTTGACCTTCAGAGCTTCCGCAAAGGGGGTTGGGTCATCGATTTCCGGAGGCGACGTCCGCCGCGACTGTTGCGACGCTTCGCGGGCAATCCGTCGCCAGCGTTCGACGCGCTTGTCCGCCGCCAGCGCAAGATGTTTTTCCGTGCGCCGCGCTATCACCGGAACGATTGCCGCGACGTTCAGCTCAGTCGATTTCTCAATCGCCCACTCCATGCGATCGAACTTGAAGATGGCCAGCAGCAAGGTGACGGGAGCAACTGTATTCGCGACTACCTTCTCGCCGAGGGTGAACTCCACGCGATTATCGGTAACACTGGCGACGACAGCCAGTCGAACCTGCTCTCCGCAGGCCACCTCGAACTCCTGTCCTACCCGCGCGCGCAAGGTGCGGGCGAGATGGGCCGCGTGCTCGCCAGTCAGAGCTGCGCGGTCAGCGGAGAATTCATCGGCAATCCAGCGTCGGCGCGTCATCGAGTGAAGAGTAGCAGAGCCGTAGCGATCGCCATGGCTGCGTACGCGCCCCCGAACAGGCGGTTCTGGCGGGTCAAGGTTTCTTCATCGAAGATCCGGCTGTTCATCAGGAATTCGACGGCCGACACCACGCCGACCAACGCAGCCATCACCAGCCAGCGCTCCTGGTGCATCTTGGCAACCAGCAGGTAGGGGATGATGAAGAGCGAGATAATCAGGTACGCGATGCCACCGACACGCGCGCGCTTGCGGCGCTTGGGATCCTGGTAGCGAACCAGAATGATGCGAGCCAACTCACGTGGTTTGGCCAATCGCGCCGCCGCCGGCAACGCCGTGACGACCAACAGAAACCACGCGTAAATGCGGAGAGCTTTATCCAAGAAGACGCTCTTAGCTTTTAGCCATTAGCTCCAAGTACCCAGTCGCAAGCCGGTGTCCCGTTCTACGCCTGGCTTTGGCGTAGGGCGGCCTGGTCCAATTTATTGATAGCCACGCCACACGGATTTATTTTGCTAAGAGCTAAAGGCTAAGAGCTAACAGCCGCCTGTCTCACCCGAAAATCTCTTTCACTTTGTTCAGCAGAGAGCGGCTGACCGGCTTGTTCTCGACCGTCAGTGTGGTGTGCAGCTCCTGCATCAGTTCACGCTGACGCTTGTTCAGCTTGGCCGGTGTCTGCACTTTCACTTCGACGAACAGATCTCCACGGCCGTGGCCGTTCAGCACCGGCACACCTTTGTTCTTCAGCTTGATATTCGTGCCCGTCTGCGTGCCCTCGGGAATCCTGAGCGTCTGCTCGCCTTCCAGTGTCGGCACCTGGATTTCCGCGCCCAGCGCAGCCTGCGTAAACGATACCGGCACCATGCAATAAAGATTCTTGCCCTCACGTTCGAAGAACGAGTGCTCCTTCACGTGCAGCACGACATACAGGTCGCCTGGCGGCCCGTTGAACACTCCGGCTTCGCCTTCGTTTGAGTACAAAATTCGTGCGCCCTCTTCGACACCGGCCGGCACTTTCACCGTTACCGTGCGATCGCGGGTAACGCGCCCTTGGCCGCGGCACTGACTGCAGGGATCGACGATCAGCTTGCCCGATCCGCCGCAAGTACTGCAGGCACGCGTGATCGAGAAGAAGCCCTGCTGATAGCGCATCTGGCCGTGTCCGCCGCAGGTCGTGCAGTTGATGGGCGACTTGCCCGGCGCGACGCCTGAGCCCTTGCACTGCTCGCACTCTTCGTGACGGCGCACCTCAACCTGCTTGGTCACGCCGAACACTGCCTCTTCGAATTCCAGTGTCAGGTCCTCGCGAAGATCGGCGCCACGCTGCGCGCGCGAGCGGCGACGGCCGCCACCCTGGCCTCCGAACATGTCGCCGAAGCCGAAGAGGTCGCCAAAAATATCCTGAAAGTCGTTGAAGACGGTTGCGTCGAAGCCGCCCGGGCCCGCGCTGCTGCCTACGCCGGCATGACCGAAGCGATCGTAGCGGGCACGTTTCTCCGTATCCGCCAGTACGGCGTACGCTTCGCTGCACTCTTTGAAGCGCTCCTCCGCCTCCGGATTGTCGGGATTGCGATCAGGATGGAATTGCAGCGCCAGCTTGCGATAAGCGCTCTTGATCTCCTGGTCGTTCGCCGTGCGCGACACGCCCAGCACTTCGTAGTAGTCACGTTTCACTGTTGTGGCCAGAACTCTACCTCATCACGTCTCAAAGTGCCGTCGGCTAAAACCGACCCCTGCACGAAATAAATGCCCTATACGCTGGTCTGAAGGCCAGCACTACCAGAACTCTCCGGCGGTAGCCCGCCAATTTTCGAACGGTCAGAGGATCGCGCAACCTGCGCCCATCCGTATCGGCAACGCCGGCGCTACCTGCGCCTTCATCCCCTAGGATTGCGCGCCACGCGCACCATCGCCGGTCGCAGCAGGCGCTCCTTCAACTTGTAACCACGTTGCAGCTCGTCGATCACGTGATTGTCTTCTGCTTCGTGGGTATCGACCATCTGGATCGCCTGATGCAGATTCGGATCGAACACTTCGCCCTCAGCCGGTATCGGCTGCACGCCGAGCTTCGCTAGCGAGTCATGAAACTGCTTGTCGATCAACTCGATGCCGTCGTGAAAATCCTTCAGCGACGCAGCATCGGTTTTCAACGCGCGATCCAGGCTATCGAGGATAGGCAGCAACGACTTCAGCGCGTCCGCCAGTGCGTAGTCGCGATAATCCTGCTGCTCCTTGGCGTTGCGCTTGCGGAAATTGTCGAACTCCGCCTGCAAGCGCGCAGCTCGGTCGAGAAACGCCGCTCGCTCGGTGAGCGCCTTCTCCAGTTCGGCCTGCAGATCGCCCACGGATTTGTCAGCAGCGGTCGAAGCGCCGCTCGGCTCATCGTCTCCCACCGCGGGTAATTCGTGATCAACATCCAGCTCCGCTTCGGAGCCGCCGTTTGTCTTCTTGAATGCCATAGTGTTTCAATCCCCAGAAAATTCAGGCGCGCCGCATGAGCAAATATCTCGCGGGCTATACCCCGCTCGGGTAGCAAGAATGATCGATTGAGGCGGCGCCAAAGCGTCGCACTACCCGAGATATTCACAACGTGCGCTAAGATGCCCGACGCATCCGCATGCTGAGCGGCCTTTATGTCGATTCATTCCACAACTGATCGAACATGCGCGCGATGTACGACACTGCGGTGATTGTGTGCTCGTAATCCATGCGAGTCGGGCCGATCACAGCCAGCGAACCCATGACCTCGTCGCCCACGCGCGCAGGTGTCCCAATCAGCACGAAGTTATTTAGATGCGGCATGGTGTCTTCCAGACCCACAACCACGCGAACCGCCTCCTGGCGCGTATCCAGATACGCCGAGAGCAGGTCCACTACCCGCTGCTTCTCCTCCAGCGTTGCCAACAGCTGCCGCAGGCGCTCTTTGTCCTGCTGGTCGAGCACCAGATTCGATGCGCCTTCCACGTACACGGAGTGCGACGCGTTCTCGGTGGCCAAGGCTCCCTGGGCATAAAGCTGCTCGACCGACGACATCAGCCGGTCGTACTCGCTGCGCTCCTGCTGAATGCGCTTGGCAATTTCTTCGCGCAGCGACTCCATCTCCCAGCCGCGAAAATTCTGATTGATGTAGGCTGCGGCCGCTTCCAGGTCGGCGATCGTAAGATCCTCGCCCAGGCGCAAAACTCGATCGCGCACCAGTCCGCTGCGCGTCACGACCACCGCCAAGACTTTCTTATCGGCGAGCCGCTGAAAGTAAACATGCTCCAGCGCGTTGCGCTGTCCTGGCTTCGCGCTTACGGTTACGCCCACGCCGCGCGAGATCAGCGATAGTACGTGCGACGTGCGTTCCATGAATTCCTGCAAATCCTGCGTTCCCTGCAGGCTGCCCTGAATCAGGTTCTCGTCCGCAGGCGACAGCCGGGCCTCACCCGTCAACTGCTTCACATAAAAGCGGTACGCCTGCGCCGTGGGCACGCGTCCGGCAGACGTGTGCGGCTGCTCCAGTAATCCGGCGTCGGCCAGGTCGGCCATGACGTTGCGGATCGAGGCGGCGCTCAGGCCCTCGCGATTATTGCGAGCCAGCGTGCGCGAGCCAACCGGCTCGCCCGTGGAGATGTAGGTCTCCACGATTGCCGTCAGAATCTCGCGTTCCCGTTTTCCGATGCCAGAAGGTGAGCCCATAAGTTGTTGCTTTAAAATTGTAAGTCTCTCTGACGCAACAATTTACACGAATCGCAACATACAATCCGACATATTCATTCTAGGAAGTAGCAGGGTGGGTGTCAAGATTGGCACTCGAAGCCGCCGAGTGCTAAACCGGGTCGGCTGGTGCACCAAGCTCTGGAGGAAGAGCGGATCGTGAAGGTTCTGCGGATGTGGACGTTCTACAAGTGAAGTGGCTCTGGTGCTAAAATCCTGCCAACGCAATATGCATCTCATCTTCAGCAAGCTTGCTTACGCAGTCTCGCTTCTCATGGTGGGATGGGCCTGCTTCGCGCTTTCTGGACTCCTGTTTCCGCCTGTTTTTCGGTGGCGCGCGGCAAGAATGCGCTGGCCATTTCCAGACCCGAGTCTACTTGCGCTGATTTGGTTTTGCTGCTTCGAATTGTCACGAGGGGACTATTTCAGCGCACTTTGGTACGGCATTCTGTTTGGCTGGCTGATGCGGCCGTCCAAAACGATTAGCGTGCTCAGGCGCAGCCAGCTGGCAGCCGAGGCGGTGCTTTCAGGAGCCGTAGGTACGATCGGCATTCTGCTCTGCTTCGGTTTACTCCAGCGCGTGCTCGGACCGGTTGGCGTGTTTATCCTGAAACCTGGGGTGCTGCTTCCTGCCAGCTTCGCGATCTTGCTGCTATTGGTATGGAGAAGTTTTCATGCGGCCCAATCTGCTCGGACGCCGAAAGCGCACTGCTGACTACCGCACCTGCACCTTCACATCCAACTTGCCTCCCGACGGCACCTGCACCGTCTGCGCGTCCTTCATGTAAGGCTGCAGCACCGTAGGATTCGCCCACTCCAGGTCCCAGCCGTTCGCGATCGCCAGCACGGTGTATTGACCCGGAACCACGTTCGCCAGAGTGAACGTTCCGTCGCTGTCGCTCTGATCGCGCCGGAAGAGCGGCAAATTGTTCGTCGGATCCTGCGGCACCAACACGATCATCGCTCCGGCGAAGGGCTCGCCTTCCCGCAGCGCGGTACCGTTCACCTGCGCCGCGCCATGCGTGGCAATGCCGCTGATGCGAACGCTGGCGTTATTGCCGACCTCTAGAGTGCGGCCCGACATCTTGGCTCCCGTAGCCGCCAGCTTCACTAGCGAGTAGCCACCCGCGGCCTCCAGCCCGATCTGATATCGTCCTGGTCTGACATTGTCAGACTTGAAGTCGAATTGCCCGTGCTGGTCGATATCGCTGCGCTGGATTTCCCCCGTCGTCGGATCCGAGAGCTGGATAGCAACGTGCGGCGGGACATGATCAGGAAACAGAATAGTACCGCTGATGGTCGCAAAGCTTGGCGACTCGGAGACGTTGATATCGGCGTCCCCCGTCAGGTCGATGTCGCGATACCAGCCGCGCGTGCCGCCCTTTTCATTCGGTCCGTTGGAAGCCGGAATCTCAACTACATAATGCCCCGGCGCCAGTCCCGAGATTTCAATCACCCCGGGCGCCACCCACGAGTCTGGCGCGTTCGACACAGAGTCAAGATATCCCTCAAAGACGCGCTGCCATAGTCGCGGGAAGATCATGCGCCCCAGCACCGGGCTCTCGGCCGCGCCGGTATGAATGCGCAGATGCGCCGACGGCAAAGCTCGCAGCGAAACATCGGCCGTCGCTCGCTCGCCGGGAGTCAACTGGATTGGCGTGGCCTCAGACGGAATCCAAGGCTCCGGAGTAAAACGTCAGCGGGTAGGTAACGTCGAGCACGGAGCCGGCGCCCGCTTGCGTAGGCGAAGAGTACTGTTTGACGTAGTCGTTGTAGTCGCTGACCCTGGCCTCATTGCGCGTATTCTGCGCATACCAGGGCCGCGCCGATACTGCGAGGTAGTACGTGCCCGGCTCCAGATGCCCGAGGTGATAGTGCCCCTGATCGTCGGTCTGCGACTGATTCATGGGCTCGGTTTTCTGCACGCCTTCCTCCGTGCTGCGCTGGAAGAGTCGAACCATGGCGTACTGGATAGGCTCGTTGCTGTCGTCGGTAATGATGCCGTCGATCGCCGCATCGGGTTCCAGGCGGAATACCAGGCTGCCGCTATCAAGATCGGGGGCGACAGCGATGGCGGTGGCGTAGGGATCGTGGTGATCAAAATATTGCAGGGTGAAACCGCGCGCCGTAGCCATCAGTGAATACTTGCCGCGAGTCAGCCCGGTGAACGCGAACTTGCCGTCCGCGCCGGTCGTTACTGCTTCGTTGATGTCACGCTCCGTGCCTTGGTTTACGCGCGCGATAGCCACTCTGGCCGAAGGCACCGGCTGTCCCGAGAGAGAGTTGACCACAACTCCGGCGATATGCAGCCCTTGCGCCACGGGAGTCGATGGCGGCGGAGGAGCGGCCGGCGATGTCCCCGATTGTGGGAGTTGCTGCGCGAGTGCCGCGGCACACAACAAAACCAGCCATGTCATCCGGATCAGCACGGCAGTCACTGTCCCTTCCCCACATGGATCAGGTCGAGTTGCACCTGCGTCTTCTGGCCCGGTGTCAAGGTGACGTGCGCCGCCTGCGAAGCATAGGTGTCGATCACATCCTGATTGTTGAGCTCCAGCCCTTCGGCCTGATCGAAGGCGAAGACCAGATAGTCGCCAGGCGCGAGCCCGCTTACGCTGAAGCTGTCGGTGATGCCTCGCAACATGTGCGGCTCCAGCCTGGTGATTGGCTGCGGAACGACGACAATCGTCGCGTGCACAGGCGCTGCGTCGGAAGATTTCAGTGTCCCCGAGATGCTGGCGCTGTCATCGCGCAGCACGACATCCAGCGGATAGCTTTGTCCCTGCGACACCGTGATGTCGTCGAAAAGCGCGTTCGTCTGCCCGTAACTTGCAGACTGCACATACCACGGCGGATGAGGCCTTAGCTCGACCGTATACGTTCCAGATTCGACATTCTCCACGACCAACCCGCCGCGGCTGGGATCGTTCGTGGAAAACGCTTCAGACGTCGCCATCTCGCTGGGCGCCAATTGTACCGAGAGCGGCGGCCGCTGTGGATTCGCTTGCGGTGAAGCATGTGAATCGATACGAACCACAACCGGAATCGTTACCGAAGGCGCCAAGGTAAGCCGCAGACCGTCGAGATTGGAATTGACATTAACGCGCATCTCGGCACGCACCGGCTGCGTACCCGATTGCGAGACCGCGCGCAGCATATAGTTGCCGGCAGGAATGTTGTCCAGCGTGAAAACTCCAGTCTCCATATTGAAATTGGTCGGCACCGAAATCTCATCGCCCGCCGGACTGAGCACCTGGAAGCCGACGCCCTGGTCGGGCGAGCGTCCCGCCACCATGCCCGCAACCTGGTACACCGGAACCGCGCTGAGCGAGAAATCGGCCTCCATTTGCTGACCGGCGCCCAGCTGGATTGGAGATGCCGCGGCGAAGTCCGGAACGCCGGGATAGTAGACGTGTGCGAACCCGCTCTTCTGCTTCTCGCCCTCGGGCATGAGCTGCAACTCGCCTTCGCGTGGGCCCGCCGAAAGATAGTAGGTTCCGGGCTTGAGTCCCGCGAAACGGAACAGGCCATCTTCGTCGCTCTCGGCCATGGCACGCGGTTCCCAGCGCCGGCGTCCTTCGCGAATTGCCCGTGCGGTCAGCCGCAATGGCATGTGCTCAATCGGCAGACCAGCGGCGTCGACCACTTTGCCGTAGATGGCGCCCTGCGGGATTAATTTGATGTTCACCGCGATTGTGTTGGGACCGACCTCGACCCATGCTCCGCCGCCTCCACCGTTTTCTTCCTGCTGCCCGAAAAACCCGGGCTTCTGCGCGGTCACCGTCACCTGGCACTGCGGCATGCTGTCGATTTGGAAATGACCTTGGGCGTCGGTGAAGGCATCGCGCCGCACCGTGCCATTGGTGCGAACCAATGCCCGTGGAATCGGCTCGCCTGTGGCGGAGTTTACGACCGAGCCGCTCAGGTTGTAGATAGGCGCATTTGCGGATTGGTCCTGCGCAACCGAAGTACCAGTCGCGGGAACGATCACCACGTAGAACAGCAAAAACAGGGTAGGCAGGGTAGTCGCAAGGCGGCCACGCTCGCGGACTGCGCTCCTGTGGCGCGATCGTAGGTGGAATTGTAAGGACACGCGCTGACGTCTGATTAAACCCGAACTATCCTATGTTAACTCGCCAGCGCGTCGAATCCAGTCGCTAGTTGCCAGGGGCTACAGCCCAGTTCATTTCTGCCGCTTCGCAGCGCGTGCCAAGAATACTTCCTGGCTGTTGAAGGCGTTCTTCTTGTCGTAATTAGCGTCGCGTACGTATTTGCCATCGGAAGTCATGTGCCGCGCCTTTGCCTGTTCCTTCAAGTTTGTGCCCAGGATTTCATCGTGCACAAACCGGATCAGGTTCTTGTCCTGCACCGGAAAATCAACCTCCACGCGGCGATTCAGATTGCGGGGCATCAGGTCGGCGCTGCCCAGGTACACTTCTTCATCTCCTCCATTGTGGTAGTAGAAGATGCGGCTGTGCTCCAGGAATCGCCCGACGATGCTGGTCACCGTGATGTTTTCGCTGATGCCGGCAATTCCCGGAATCAGGCAGCAAATGCCGCGCACCAGCAGCTGCACCTTTACTCCAGCCTGGGATGCCTCGTAGAGCAGCTCGATCATCTTCTTGTCGACCAGCGCATTCATCTTGAAGATCAGATGGCCGCCGCGCCCGTTCTTCTGATGTTCGATCTCGCGCCGAATCAGACGTTCGATTCCGGCGCGCAGGGTTACCGGTGACACCAGCAGCTTGCGATACGAGGTCTTGGCCGAATATCCGGTGAGAAAGTTGAACAGGTCGGTGCAATCCGCGCCGATCTGCGGATCACAGGTCATCATGCCGATGTCGGTATAAAGCTGCGCGGTCACGCTGTTGTAGTTTCCCGTCGAAAGATGCGCGTAGCGGCGAATCACGTCGCCTTCCTTACGCACGATGAGCAGCGCTTTGGCGTGGACCTTCAGTCCCATCAGGCCGTACACCACGTGAACACCGTACTCTTCCAACTTGCGCGCCCATCCGATGTTGCTCTCTTCGTCGAAGCGCGCCTTCAGTTCGAGCAGCACCGCGACTTGCTTGCCGTTTTCTGCCGCCTCCACCAGTGCGTCCACCACGGGAGCGTTGCGGCCCACGCGATAGAGGGTAGTCTTGATAGCCAGAACGTTCGGATCGCGCGCCGCCTTCTGCAGCAGCCCAACCACGGGCTGGAACGAATCGAACGGATGATGCAGCAGCACGTCGCCATGCTGGATTGCGGTGAAGATGTCTTCTTCCTCACCGTCTTTCATCAACGCAGCGGGGATTGCCGGAACAAACGCCGGGAACTTCAGGTCGGGACGATCAAGCTTGGTAAGCGTCCGCACCCGCACCAGCGAAAGCGGGCCTCCCACAATGCGGTACACGTCCTCGCGCTCCAGTTCCAGGTTCTTGATCAGGATGTCCAGGATCTCCGCCGGCATTCCTTCATCAACTTCAACCCGTACCACATCCGCGAAGCGCCGCTGCCACACGCCTTCCTCAACCGACTCCAGCAGGTCGCCCGCTTCCAGGTCCTGAATTTCGCTATCTGCATCGCGCGTGACATGGAACGGGTGCGCTTCCAGGATCGTCATTCCAGGAAACAGGTCGCCAAGGTTGGCGATCACCAGCTGTTCCAGCCAGACGAACGACTGCTCTTTGATCACGTTCTTAGAGCGGCTCTTCGGTTTGGCTGTCCCACTCAGTGGGACTAGCTGCGGCAGCGTATCGGGAATCTTCACGCGCGCAAAATGCTCTTCGGCCTCGCCGCCACGCAACATGACAGCCAGATTGAGGCTCAAATTGGAGATGTGCGGAAAGGGTCGTCCGGGATCGAAGGCCAGCGGCGTGAGCGTAGGGAAGACGTTCTCCTGAAAGTAGGAGTTCGCCGTCGCCCGCTGCTCGTCCGAAAGATCCGAGTAGTTCAGGATGTGAATTCCCGCCTCATCCAGAGCGGGCACCAGTTCCTTTGTCCAGCAGTCATGGGCGCTGCGAAACAGGCGGATCACCGAGGCGCGAATCGCGCGTAATTGTTCCGCGGGAGTCATGCCGTCGGGCGCGGTTTCCACTACTCCCTTTTCACTCTGCCGCATCAGGCCGGCGACGCGCACCATGAAAAATTCGTCGATATTTGAGCCCACAAACGACAGAAACATCAGCCGTTCCAGCACGGGGTTCCGGCTGTCCTGCGCTTCCTCAAGCACACGCCGCTGAAAATCGAGCAGGCTGAGTTCCCGGTTGATGTAAAGCGAGGGATCGTCCAGTTCACGCACGGGTGCGGTGCCATTGCGGCGTTCGGAAATGGAAGCGGTGCGGGCCGGCGTGCGTTTCCGCCGGGCGGGTGCGGATTTCGCTGGTGTGCTCATAGAATGTTTAACCACGGAAATAGACGACCATTTTAATGCCGTTGGGTTCGTTTGAATATCGGGGACGAGCGCTGGACATCAACATTCTCGCACTGTTTAACGAATATTCATAATGTGAACCAGAGCAGCTCCGGGCGTAGGGTCGCGCCCGCGCCCGTACGCTCAAAGCGAAAGTACTACGTTGTGGGACATGCTGAATGTGCCCAGGGGGCGGGAGTACTACGAATTCCGTAGCGACAAAAGCAGCGTTGTCGTATGTTTGCCAGTAGTCATGCCGGCCACCGGAGCTAGCGATGCCTCGATCACCGTCAACCAGGACGGCATTGGGTCCTTCTTTTCGGCGCTCATCAATCCGCAGCACTACGAGATTTTCATAGACAATCAAAAGGCTGGCGAGCTTACGGGATACCGGACGCGCAGCGCTGCTCGACTTCCGCCCGGACGCCATTCCATCTACGTGAGAGTCTATGCTCGCGACAGCGCCAGTATCAGTCGCGTCTATGGTTATAGCCAGACGCTCGACCTGGAGCTGTCCCCCGGTGAGAGTAAAAGTTTGTCGTGTGGATTGCTGCCCGGACCTCCCCTGCGCAAGTGGCTGATCTTCGGTGGGCTGCTTCTCACCATCTTGCTCGCCTCCGCGCCCATGCCCAATGGGCTGCTGACTCCGCGAGCTCGTTACGCGCTGGTCATGGCGTTCGCGCTGTTAACCATTGCGTTCAGTTGGTACGGGTACTCATCTAAGCCCGGGGCCAATATCTATCTGAAGGAAAGCTGAACGACAGACGCATGAAACGCGACGCAAGGTCACGCGCTCGGGCGACGCACGCGCACGCGGCTCACGAAGCTAAACAGCTGTCGACGGGCGCCGAGGAGGAGCTGCGACTCAGGTTGCAAAGCTGGAACCGCTACACTAATCTGTGAAGACACCCTGTCCTAAGCCGGGATGGCGGAACTGGCAGACGCAGCGGACTCAAAATCCGCCGACCTTCGGGTCATGGGGGTTCGACCCCCCCTCCCGGCACCAAACCCTAAACTCACCTGCGGTTATGTCCCCAGATAGGTCGCCTTTTCGTGCGGGCTAGAGCTTTAAGAGGCGCTACATCTGGAAGGCTTTCGCTTGCCGTCTATGCGTTGTTCTGGTTGGCAACGATGACCTCGGGGCGCTCAGAACGATCAAGTGCGGTTTGATATGCCTGAAGGAATATTTGTTTTTGATGTTCCCAGTTCAAGCCGTTCGCGACGCGGTTTCTGCCGATGATGGGGCGAAGCTTCCGGGAACGGCGTGATATGGGAGATTACACGCTAGCGAAAATTCGTTGCTCTTAGAAACGGATATTGTTTTCTCCGACGATCGCCAGCACCGAGATCAGATGAGTGACGCCGAGCAGGTTGCGGACCGACTTACCGATATTCATCAGTTCCAGGGCGCAGCCGGCCGACTTGGCGGAAACATACAAGCGCACGACGGTTCCCAGACCCATGCTGTCCATGTGCGTGCAATCTTTCAGGTCAAGCACGATGCGTTTGCACTCAGGGATCAGTTGCCGGACTTCGGTACTGAGAAGATCGCTGACGCCGGAGACCAGCTTGCCACTGCAGCGCACGATCGCGGTATCGCCGTTGCGCTCGACAGAGAGCATGAGGACGCTCGCGGTTTTGGGAAGCATCGGAACCTCGATTCAGCTTGACCTGCCGTCGGCTGAACAGGCTACTGAAAAACTCAGACTGGACGGCTCGTCGGACTGAAGTTCGCCTCGCCGAAGTCAAAACAAAAGTCTTATCGGCACGGCCGAAGCCGTGCCCTGACACAAAGCTCAGGTTACGAGAGTTTTCAGCAGCTTGTGAAGCCGACTCCGATCATCTTTGCATCGCCACCCAGGGCTTGCGCCCCGGCTCAATTCATGGCCGCGGCATTCGCGGCTGGAACCTCACACATTGTTGCGTCGCGCTGCATTTGCATTCGAAATTTCAGTGTCTGGAGCCGTGCCGTTCAACGCTCGCGACGCATCTTCAGAAGCTTATCTTCGGCTCCCAGGCTTCGGCGAAGTCTGCCCGAGTGAAGCCTGGTGGAATTTGTTTATCGGTGGCATAGCGATACAGCGCGGCAACGAAGATACCGCGCGCGGCCGACATGACCACCCCCAGAGCCAGCCAGTAGATCAGCGCGATGGCCAAGCCGACAAACAATCCCGTCTGTCCGAAACGGTGGAAGCCCATCGCCGGCGGCAGCACGCCAATCAGCGCGAACAAGAAACTGATCATCCCAAAGCTGAAGCCGCCGGTCACTTCCTCGCCCCAGGTTTCCTTGAAGATATGTGCCGATTTGTAGACAGCCTGCATGGGGCCAATATCCTGGGCGGCAAGCACCGGCGCAATGAAGAAGGTGGCCATTGCCCACATCAGGCCGACACCGCGCAGGAACATGCGGCCGAAGGAGCCCAGTTTGCGCTCCAGAATCTGCATAAGAATGCCGAGCGTTGCCGACACCAGCGCCCATTGCAGGATGCTCCACTTGCGCTCCCAGGCGAGTTGCAAGCCGTCGTTCAATGTGGCGTTGCCGCCGCTCAACCGATTGGAGGCGATGCTAACCAATGCCACGTTGAAGTAAATTGTCAGGCAGTAGGTGACAACGTAGAACAGGAAAGTAACAGGTAGCATCTGCTGCTGCAGAAGTTTCTGCGAGGCAGGATCTTGCGGCAATGGTCCAGGTACCAACAGCAGAAATGCGACACCGTAGATCGTGATCGTAGCCATCAGGCAGAAGCTCGCCGACAGCACCGGCAGCCACATCAGCTCCTTGTCGGATTTCAAGATCACGAAGCTTTGTTTCAGAAGCTCCCAGGTGCGAGAAATCGTTCCCACGGGATCCCTCTCAATCCGCGGAACGCGACTTGCGCTGGAAAGACTTCTCTAGGCTGCGCACGGCCATGCGTCCCGCCATCACTGCTTTTGGACAAGATTACGCTATTCGTCTCCGCTCCGAAAGATGACTGGTTAAGCACGGCACGATCATGGCGACCGGGTGGGCATCCGATCACAGATCACCATAGGAGTGGATGTTGGTGACCAGACGAAGCGGCTTGCCAGCGGCCTTCGCTTGACTTTCTCCTCAGGCAGGATTATCTAAAGCTGTAGACCATTAAGGGTGAAGGAGTTCACCCCAACCGCTGTCCTTCTGATCTACGGGACAGATGATGACTCCTGACAAGCGAAACTTGTCGCGGAGTCATGTCTTCCGGCAAGTTTCCATCCCACCCAGGTGAGCCATTCCGTCAGCGAGCGGACGCCGATGCCTGGTCACGAGGAGCAGCAGACTTGCCCGACCACTCGATATCGTTGAATCCCAGCCAGCGGCAGCGTCTGTTCATCACCTGCAAGCACATCGACAAGCTGCTGGAGGATATTGAGGCAACACTTAACGCTTCGACCTCAAAGAGCGTCTTCCCCAGTTACACGGCCGATCTCGGTCCTGATGAACGCAAAGCAATCGAAGGCTACGTGGCGAGCATTCGCAGCCAGCTTCTCGATGTGCTGGCCAGCCAGTCGCTGGCGCCGGAAGAGCCGCGCATCTCCGCAACCCATTCTATTTATGTGAACCTGAAGTTCATCGACATTGCCGTCACCGAACTCGCCCCGCGTCATATGCAAGGCTACGGCCCGGTATCGCAGGAGGGAGCGGCCGACCTGGAGTGTATCGTTGGCGAACTGCAAAGTTCCGTTCGGGACTTGACGGAATATTTATTGCACAGCGAC
This sequence comes from uncultured Acidobacteriaceae bacterium, assembly GCA_963834135.1. Lineage (GTDB taxonomy): Bacteria > Acidobacteriota > Terriglobia > Terriglobales > Acidobacteriaceae > Bog-257. Next base: position 436,180 of record CAWIAN010000007.1, read on the forward strand.
GCGCGCAGCAGCGAACCGCAGATCTGGAGGCGTCAGCAAAGATGAGAAATGCCCGGCAGCGAAGGGATTCGCGAAGCGAGGCTGGCCGCCCCGCACCGCCTGGGACCTTCGCGCGAGACTCCGAGCTGAGCGCGCTGCGGGAGCGCCTGGCGAAGCGTCAGTCCTTCCTGCTGCACGGCCCTGCAGGCGTAGGAAAGACGTTGCTGCTGTCGGCGGTCTGCCGGGAATGTTCTTTCGTCGTCTATAGTCCGCAGAACGCAACCCCGCAGGAGCTATATCGCAATCTGGCGTCGGCTTTGCTTGCCGCCGGAGATCCGGCGATGACGGCGATATTGCCAGGTGGTGCCGCGCAGGTGCACGAGAAGAGCGCGGTCGCGATGAAAGGAATTATGCGCGACGTTCTTCAGAATTCCCGCTGCATTTTGGTGCTCGATCATCTGTCGCGACCTTCGCAGGCGCTGGCAGCAGCGGTGCGCGAGCTGAAGGTGAATTGCTCGGTTCCGGTAGTCGCTGTTGCACGCTCGAATCATATGGAGGATGCCGGTTTCGTCGCGCCTCTATTTCCCGATCGCCGGGAAAATCTCGCGCTGCGCAATTTTGATCGCGAAACCGCTGCGCAGTTTGCCCGCTGGAGTGCCGCGAAGCAGGGGCTGGCCGCCGTGAACCGCGAGGCGTTTCTGAACAAAATTGTCGAACTAAGCGATGGCAATCCGGGAGCCATCGAGCAGATGATCGCTATGGCTGGAGCGACCAAGTACGTGCATGACGGGAACATCAAGATCAGCCCGCTGTATATCGACTACAAGCTGGCCATGGTGAGCCGGTAGATTTGTTATCAGTCCGCAATGCTGAATGTTGAAGACAGCTCGGTTGCCGGCACAGCAGCGCCACAGGTCACTGGACTGACTCGCCTGGCGCAGATCGCCGACGCACTAGGAGAGGCGTCAATCGCCTCCGACCTGCGACAGTTAGCCGCGCGGATCGGCGAAGGGCGATTCTTTGTCGCCTGCATCGGTCAATTCAAGCGTGGCAAGTCCACGCTGCTGGACGCGCTGGTTGGCGAAGAGATTCTGCCGACGGGAGTGGTTCCTGTGACCGCGGTACCCACGGTGCTGCGCTACGGACGTCAGCGAGAAGCGCGCGTCCTCGTCGATTCCCAGTGGCGAACGATTCGCACGGAAGATCTCGCGCAATATGTTTCCGAAGAACTGAATCCCGAGAACCGGAAGCGCGTAGGCGGCGTCGAAGTCTTTGTTCCATCGCCTCTGTTGGCGCAAGGCATGTGCCTGGTCGACACGCCGGGAATCGGGTCGGTCTTCGCCGGCAACACCGAAACAACGAAGCAATTCATTCCGCAGATCGATGCAGCCATCCTGCTGGTCGGCGCCGATCCGCCAATCTCGGGCGAAGAGCTGGCGCTGATTGAGGCGGTCGCCGCCAATGTCGACCAAATCCTCGTAGTGCTCAATAAAATCGATCGAGTCACGCCCGCCGAGCGCGAACAGGCTGCCGCCTTTGCTGCTCGTGTGTTGGAGGCGCGGTTGAAGCGCCCTATCGGACGCATCTACGAGGTCAGCGCGCTACGGCGATTGCAGCGCTCGGTTGAATCCGACGATTGGAACATGCTGGTTGACGACCTCGAAAAACTGGCCGGCAACTCGGGGGAGGCGTTGACGCATTCGGCAGCGGAGCGCGGTGTGCAACGTTTCTCCGCGTCCTTGCGCCGCTCGGTTGACGAGCGGATAAGGGCGCTGCGGGAGCCGCTGGCCAACTCGCAGCAACGCATCGCCGCTCTCAATCAGACGGTGCATCAGGCGGAACAATCGCTGCGCGATCTGGGCGCACTTTTTTCGGCCGAGCAGATGCGGCTCTCCACCACGCTGCAAATAAGGCGTAAAGAATTTCTGCGGCAACAACTCCCGAAGGCGAGCGAAGAACTGGCGCGCGAGTCGCGTTCCGTCGCCACCTTTTTTGGCCCGGCGCGGCGGCGCGAGCTGATGGCGATTGCACAGGCGGTCGCCCGCCGAAATGTGATGCCATGGCTCGACAGCGAAGAGATTCAGGCGGAGCAACTTTATCGCGAGCTGACGCAGCGCTTCGTGGTCCTGGTCAACGGATTCCTCCAGCGCCTGGCTGAAGAGCACTCCGCCGATTTCTCGTATCTGCCGAAGGCATTCGATGCGGAGCAGGGTTTCCGCACGCGCTCACGATTTTATTTTCATGACATGATCACCATCGCACAGCCGGCGTCACCTCTGCTGTATGCGATGGACATCCTGATGGCCACTGGTCGCGTGTATGGCTGGTTTCTGCGGGATGCACATGGCTTTCTCGATCAACTGCTCGAGACGAATGCCGCGCGTGTGCAGGGCGATGTCGAGCAGCGAGTGGTAGAGAGCCGCCTGAGTCTGGAAAGAGATGTCCGCAAATTGCTGCGTGAGGTCAGCGCGACGGCCGAGCAGGCGGTATCGCAGGCGCAGGAGTTGATGGCGGCAGGCAACGATGCGGTCGAAGCCCAGTTAAAGCATCTGGAGCAGATACGTACAGAATTGCACTCGGCATGATCGCGTGCACCCGCGATTCAAATCGTAGGTCGGGCTTCTTTTTCGCCGCAGACAAACCGCAGATCCCTCGGCTTTTTTCGGGATGACAATTCCGAATACGAACCTGTGCCCGTTCCATCGAATGTAAGGGAGCGCACGGGGGGCCGCCGGAGGAGTTAAAGGATGGCGGCCCTCACCGTGCATGCGTCATCGCACTTCCCGGATACGACAGGCTAATGCAGCCCACACGCCTTCTGTCGCCCCAGGTTTTATTGAGAATGCCATGGGCCATCTTCGGCGGTCGATGTGCGAACGCACGCCGGTGATTGCTCAAGATCAACTATCGGGAGATTTCGCGGACGAATGGATGCGGCTACTGCGAGCCCACCAATACCGAGCTTCCGGGGGAGTCGAACGGCTCGCCGGCGGCAGATTTGGCGTTCGCCGCGGCCTGCCGTGCCTGTTCGTGTTCGTAAGCTTCGAGCGTGTTGTGATGCTTCAGGGCGGTGATGCTCATGTGCCCCAGGTCGTACATCCCGTAGATAATATTGGCCCGCCAGATATCGCTGCGGAAGGTCAGAATCTGGCGCCGGACGTAGCGGAACGTTTTGTTGCCCGGCTTGTATTTTGTGGGAGCGCTGACCTGCGCCAGCTCAGGCGTCGGGCTCTGACAATTCTTCAGCTCGATCACCGCCAGAGAGCCGTCGGTTCGAACCGGATCGCCGTTATAGCTTTCCGTAAACGTCGGCACGCCACGGCGCTGAATCAAGTGAACCGACTGAACGCATCCCGCAGCGGTCAAATCGCGAATAACTTTGCTGCGCTCCTCGTCGATATCGGGCGAGATGTGATGCACGAACTGATGATGGCTCAGCGAAAGCGCCGCGCCGGTATCGTGCGTGGAGGAGCTGAGCCACACCGTCTTCGAATTCGCTGAATCCGTCCACTCCCACATGCGCAGATGGTCGCGCCGGCCATAGCTGTTCAGGCTCTTCTGCCAGTTCATATCGGCGGGCTCGCCATCCAGCAAGAACGAACGCATGGGCATCTGCGGATAGCCGCTGTTGTTCAGGAAGGCGTAGAAGTCGCGCATGAAGGCGTGACGGTTGAAGGTATCGCTGTTCACCCAACCGGCACTGTGGAAGGCGTCCACAATCTGCTCACGCGATCCCACGAAGGCCAGGTTGATCAGGTCGGCGGGAACTTTGTTCGTCGTGGTAGTGCGGGTCGGAATCGTCCGTGAAAACTCCTGCCACTCGAAATCATCGGCAGCGTAAGCTTCGGTGTCCACCGGCGGCTGCGCGATCGGCGTGACCGCGGGCATCGTCTTGTCGAGCTTCAGCCGCAGGTCTGTTCCCGACGGCAGATAAATCTCCGGCTCCGGGAAGATGGGGAAGGTCGCCTTATAGACGATCAATCCCAGGTCGGAATAAGGATTCCACGTCGGCAGGTGGATTAGCCTGCTGTTGATACTGCCTTGGGGCGTATCGCTGCTGCGGACGCCCTGAATCATTCCCTTCGACGATACTTGCTCGCGCGCGTTCTCCACTTCGGTCAGCGAGGCAACGAATTTGACCGGCGCCCCGTTATCGGGATGCAACTCATTGAATTGGATACTCAGCGCAGCGGTTTCGTGACGGATGCCCCATCCCACTTTGCGTACCGAGTGCACCACGCCAGTGACGTGCGTGCCGATCGGAAACTCCAGGTCGCTTTCGCACTGAATGGATTCGGTCAAGACGCCGGTAATGGTGTCGCCCGGCTTGGCGCTATAGCTGGAGACAGGGGAAGTCAGCCTGATCCAGATGGTCTGTCCGGCAGGTACCTGATCGCACGCAAATGCTGCGGGAACGAGTGCCAGCAGCGGCAGGATTGCCATTCGCCGTGCCAGCGCGGTGAAAAGTCTCATCGGGGGCGAAACAGACCTCACATGCAAAAACAAGATCCGAAAGTCCTTCTATCATAAACGATAGGAGCGGAATCTGACGCACCACTTCCGTTGGATATCAGGTTCGATTGTGAACGTGGGATGTCAGTGTGCCGGCGGCAATTCCATGGCAAACGGCGTTTGGTCCGCAAGCCGCACGATGTGGGGAGTGATGACGACCAGCAGTTCGTCCTGGGCGACATTCTTGTTGTGCACGGAGGCGCCGTAGCTCACGCCGGGAATCTGTCCGAGAAAGGGATAGCCGGTGATGCCACGCGTGTCGCTCATGTCGATGATGCCGGTCACCACGCTGGATTCGCCGTCCTTCACCGTGATCTGACCGCTGTACTCGTGGTTGTTGATGATCGGAATCCCGTTGACGTTCTCCGTTCCCAGCGAGCGTATCTGCAGCTCAATCTTCAACGTGACATCCTGATCGCCGTGGATGAAGGGCGTGGCCTTCAGATTCAAGCCCAGGTCTTCGAAATTGAACGAAGGAAACGGCGCGATGTAGCTCTGGTTTCCAATCACCGAAGCGACGGCGGAACTGTTATAAATCGGAGCGAAAGTCGCGTTGATGATGGGGTAGCGTTCGCCGATCTTGGCCACAGCGGGGTCATCATGCGAAGCCCGCAGCTGCAGGTGTTCCAGGTTCTTGATGTCGGAGGTGTTGAGGCTGAAGGTCGGAGTAACCCCCGTACCCCCGGCATTCAAGCCGAACAGTGTCACGCCGCCGCCGAAAGTTACAAAGGGCTGCGCGAGAACCGAACCGGTGCTGGAGTTTTGCAATTGCGCCAGCAACGCCGAAACCGCGGTAGAGTTCGCCGCATTGATTCCGCCGGAAGAGATCAGCTGATTGATCAGGCTCTGAGCGCCGGCACCCAGTCCCGCCAGCAGCGCCGGACTGATGTTGAACATAGTGAACTGCGTGGGTAGCGCCGTGCCCAGCGACCGCGACAGGCTGGTGGCGACCGCATAGACCTTCAGGTCGAGCAACACTTCCGGTCTGCCCGTAGTGAGACTGCGCAGCAGTTGATCGGCGGCATTCAGGATCGGCAGTTCCGCGCGGATACTGATCGTGTTCGCTTCCTTGTCGAGCGCGATGTAGCGCAGGTTGAGCAGCACGCGCAACGAGTTCGTCATCTCCGCCAATTGCTGATCGTTCAGGTCGGGCAGGTAGAACGTTTGCAGTCCCAGACGCTCAAAGTTGCGGCGGTTCTCTATCGTGTCGGCCAGGAAATAAATTTGGGTTGGCGTGAGTGAAACCCAGAATGTCTTAGTGACGGCCGATGCCGCCTCCATCGCGGTGGCGAAATTCACGCTTTGGATGTCAAAGTGGATCCGCTGCTGTTGCTTCACCGAGTCGTCGAACTGTGCCTTGATACCGTAGGCGCGCGTGACCTCGGTCAATAGCGCGCGCGAGTCGCCGCGGAAGTGGAAATCGTGCGGTTGCGGCGTGGGCCGCAGTTCAATCGGCAGCGACTGTTCCACCACACTCACCGGATGTTCCGTCACCTGGCCTTGGGGGATTGCATCACGCAGTCGCTGCAGTGCATAGCTGTTGGTCGGATCATAGTCCAGCGCCCGCCGAAACTCGGCCATGGCGACGATCTCCTGGTTCTCCTGCATGGCCTTATTGCCCCGCTGCAGCGCCTCGTAGGCCAGTTGCTCGCGGGTGAACTCGCGCGCGGTGATGTAGTCCAGCTTGGTGGGATCGAGTTCGGAGGCGCTGGTGAACTTGCTGAATGCCTGGTCGAGATTCCCTTTTTCTTTCAGCTTTACTCCGGCTTCAAACTGACGCTTGGCTTCGGCGGCCTGCTTCTTGGTGACGTTCGGAAAGATGGCCGTGCCGGGCGCTACCGGAGGCGGAGCCGCGCCGGTTTCGGCTTGCTGCTCGGCGGTTGTTTGCGATTCAGTCGCAGAAGGAACGCCGGAAGGCGCCGGTGTCTGAGGTTGCGGCGGTGCTGGTGCGGCTGGCTGTACTGACTGGTTGTTCTGCTGAATCGCAACCGGCTGCTGCGCCGCTGGCTGAGGAGCGGGAGCGGCGGCGGAAGTTGCTGCTTCCGGCTGTTGCGGCGTGCCCACAGCAACCGCGCCTAAGGTCGGCCCTCGCTGGATAGTGATGGTCTGCCGGTCAAGAATGACATTGCCGGGCGGTGGCGCGGACTGCGAAGTCGTCGGTTGGGAGGCGGTGCTCGAGGCAGACGCATTCGTGGCGGCATCCTGCTGAGCGAAGAGCGAACTCGCTAAGACAAGGACCAGCCATGTTCCTGCAAACAGCCGCATGCGTGAAGAAATTGTAAGCCACAGGAGAGGCGGTTGTCGCGTCGGGCAGGGATGAGTGGCAGTCAATTTGCACGGCGGGCCTCCGTCCGTGCATTTACGCGCCGTGCGTTGAAACGCTTCAATGCCTCACCACGACAGTCGATTCGTGAGCGATCCGGCGTCACGGAATCTGATCCGCTTGAGGCGGACACCGAGATTCGTTGCGCGACCTTCTCCGTGTGCGCAGCTTCAGCTCCGGGTGATCGTCTCTCTTGCCAGCAACTCCTCGCAGCTCGCAACACACACCGTCGGCGATTCCTTCGCCAAATCCTCGCGCGAGTAGATGCCCGTCGCCACGGCGATCACCGGCATGCCTACGTGAGCGGCCGCGCGTATATCGTTCGGCGTGTCGCCGACAAAGCACACCGTAGTTTGCGAACCTCGCAGCTCACGCGTCAGTTCGATGCCATGCCGGAAGATGTCTTCCCGCTTTTCGTGCTTGTCGCTAAACGATCCGAGGTCGAAGAACTCGCGGATGCCGCCGCGCTCCAGTTTGAGCCAGCCGATAGGTTCGAGATTGCCCGTCACCACGCCGATAAGCTTGCCGCGGCGGAGAAGTTCGGTCAGCAGTTCCGGGATCGCAGGACACAGCTTGGCTTCCATGGCGTCGGCGTTGCGCGCGACTTCGTCACACATGATCTGATAGGCACGCGGCAGCCGCGCTTCGAAGTCGGCTGGCAGCTGATGGTTTTGCGCCAAGGTCGCGCGCAGAATTCCGGGATCGGTGTTGCCATGCACGGGAACATTGTCGATGCGAGCGTCGCAACCATAGACCTCGCGCAGCGCCGTGTGGAACGACTCGTAGTGGACGCGTCCGCTGGTATTGGCCAGCGTACCGTCGATGTCGAAGAGGTAGGCATCAAACGAGAAGAGTGAGAATTGCGAGTCAGTCATTCAATTTCAGTTTAGCCGAAGAGCGCACCTTGATCTTGAGCAGCTGTATCGACCATTACATTCGGGTTCTTTGACGTTCTTTCCAGGACTGGTCGAAGTCTCTCCGCTCTCACCCGCTCTACGCCAAGAATGCGTAAATCGGGGTACCCCCAGTCGCGGAACGGGCACCCGCAATCGTAAAACGGGGCATCTTCAATTCATGAGTTCAATCAGCAGCCCGGCTTTATGACCTTCCTCCGGAACAACCAAACCGTCCCCCGAGAGTTCCAATTAACTGGCGAATAAACAGGATTCTGGACAGAGAAATGAAGTTACGGAGGTTGGAGATGAAGGGACTATTCGTACTATTCGGATCGGGCCTGCTGGCCACAACCTTGGCGGTCGCGCAGGACATGCCCGCCAACGAAAATCCCGACGCTAGCCAAAGCAAGCAGACCAGCCAGACCTCGCAGACATCGAGCGGCGTCATTCGCGGATGCCTCAGTGGATCGGCGGGCAATTACACCATCACCGATCAAAACGGCATGCAGTATCAAATCAATGGCCCTGACAACCAGCTTCAGGCACGCGTCGGGCACGAAGTTGAAGTGAGCACGCGCCAGGACCAGTCGAGTCAGACCAGCACCCAGGGCGATCAGACTACGTCGAGCGCTGCGAACAGCGTTCAGGTCTCGAACATTCGCGACGTAGCCACCCATTGCCCGGCCAGCCACTCCAGCAGCGCGCCTCCTGCAGACAACGAGAACAACGGCACAACTCCGAAGGGTACTCCCGATGCAGCCGAGTCGCCGCAGCCGCAAACCATAGCCATGTTGCAGCAGGAGAGCAAGCCTGATTTGGGCGCCAACTCTCCGCAGCAGGGCACGCCGCCGGTGACCAGCCAGACGCCGGCCACTCCGGGTGCTTCGGCGAATTCAGCTCAGCAAGCAACGTCACCTTCCAGCAGCACGACGAGCACGACCAACCAGCAGAGCGCCGCTCCCAGCAACAGCAATGGGAGCCAAGCCGGTCAAAACGCACAAAGCCCGACCGCTAGCCCAAGCGCTGCGTCGTCGTCGAGTGCGCAGCAGCCGAATGCCAACGCGGACGATCAGAACAAGCCGCTGTACGAACGGCCGGCCACTGACGTTCCGTGGGCGAACCATTCCGGTGACAACTCCGGCAGCAGTGGAAACACGGGTACGTCGAACCCGCCTCATCAGTAACGAACAACGCAGCGGAACGCCCAGGCCTGCAGCAATGCAGGCCTTTGGTTTGCGGGATCGCAGAGGACTCGAGAGGAAGAGTTTTGACTCAGGGCACGTCTTCAGGTTTGCCGCAAACGTGCAGCAAAAACATTTGGGCTCCATGTCCTGCGTTTGCAAGAGATGAAGCCCGATAACTTCAGCGTCTATGTTGGCACGATTAAAGTCGTGCCCTGACACCAAACATTCGGCTGGATTGCCGGACGCGTCGCACTATTCGAAAATCAAGATTGCCGCGGCAATCACCGTGGTCCACAGGCCGCGCTTGTCGCCCACCGCGCTCTGCGTCACGTTGGCCGTGCGCACGATCTTGTTCGACAGCCGATACACTTCTTTCTTCTCGTCCCACGATTTGTCGGCGTCGAATTCCACGTCGAGCGTGGTCGCCAGCATCTCGGCTGCGAGTTCTTCCGCATAATCGCCGGCCGTGTCGTCGGTCTCGCCGAAGGAGTGATGCTCGCTCAAATATCCGTAGGTGCTCTTATCGGCGGGCATGGCCAATCCAATGCTCGACGCCACCAGGCGATGTGCTTCGCGGGTCGAGTTCTCTGCCACCACCGCGAACACAACTTCGCCCGGCGAGAGATAGCGCAGACCTTCCTTGCGGCCGATCAGCTTGCAGTGGGGTGGGAAGATGGAGGAGACGCGCACCAGATTCTGGGCAGCGATGCCGGCATCGCGCAGCGCCAACTCAAACGATGTCAGCCGTTCTTTGTGTTTCCCTACGCCTTTCGTCAGAAAGATGCGCTTCGGGACCATGTCCTTCGCCAATGTGTGAGGGCCTCCAGCAGGGATGAAGATAAAAACGAAGTTTCAAAATAACATATATGCGGCACGCCTGAATGTGAATTCAGGATGAATGCCGAGTAATTGTCGCGTTGGCCTCCCGAAGCTGTCCGCTACACTACTTCCCGCGAGATCGCAGCCATGGTCATCCTCGTGATGGGAGTTTCGGGAGCGGGCAAAACGACTGTGGGACAGGCGCTGGCGACCGCGCTGCACTGGAAATTCGTTGATGGCGACAGCTACCACTCTGTGGCAAACGTTGCCAAAATGCATGCCGGAATCCCGCTAGGCGATGCCGATCGCAAACCCTGGCTTGACTCACTCCACGACGCGATCTCCGAGTGGGTAAATACGAGTGAGAATGTGGTGCTGGCGTGCTCAGCACTCAGGGCAGTCTATCGCCAGCGGCTGTTGATCGCGCATGAAGTGAAGCTGGTGTACCTGCGTGCCAGCCGGGAACTCGTGGCCACCCGGCTAGCAGAGCGCAGGCATCACTACATGAATCCGGCGCTCATCGATAGCCAATTTGCGACCCTCGAAGAGCCGCTCGACGCGGTCACCGTCGATGCCTCGCTGCCCGCGGAAGTGATCGTGGCGAAAATTCGACAGGCGCTTCGCTTGTAGCCAGCTACTCGGCATCTAACATTTTTGTAAGATGCCCATTCGTCGAAGAACAATGATCCTGCTGGGGACGCTGCTGGTCGTAATCGTGGTGGGCGTCGCCGCATTCATTTATCTGCTGACCGTTCCGCCGCCCCTCGAGCACTGGCTGCAAGCCCGCATGCTGCTCGCGCTGCGCGAACACTATCAAACCGACGTTCAGCTTCAGAACTTGCGGGTCACGCTGATCCCCACTGTCAACGCGACAGCCGACAACTTCGTGCTGCCCAATCGTAATCACGGCGACGTGCCGCCGCTGATTACGGTGAAGCACCTGATCGTCGAGGCGAACCTGATCGAGCTGCTGTTGCGCTCTCCGGTTCATCTCAGTGTGGTGAAGCTCGAAGGCCTGGAGATCAAGGTCGCTCCGAAGGGTTCGGGCCAGAAACCGCCAACTGGGCAGGCACCGAAGTACCACACCCGCCTGGCGAACTTCGTCATCGATCGCGTCGAGGCCGGCGGCACTATGCTCTACGTCCTGCGCAAAGATCCAGCGGACGAGCCCATGCTGTGGGAGTTGCGTAAGCTCGCGCTACGCAGCGCCGGCGTCGGACAGCCCATGACCTTCACCGCCGAACTCACGAATCCTACGCCGCCGGGTCTGGTTCAGACGAAAGGCCACTTCGGCCCCTGGGACTTCGACGAACCTTCGTCGACCAAGGTTGATGGCCACTACGATTTTCAGCACGCCGATCTTTCGGTCTTCAACGGCATCTCCGGCATTCTGTCGTCGGTGGGCGACTACAAGGGAGAACTGAACAACATCACAGTCGACGGCACCACCGACGTCCCGGATTTCCAGCTCGATCGCGGTGGCCAGCCAGTGCACCTGACGACAAAGTTCCACGCCATCGTCGACGGCACCAACGGCAACACGTATCTGCGGCCGGTCAACGGCCACTTCCTTCATACCGACATCGTCACCAATGGCGAAGTCGCTGGGCAGAAAGGGAAGAAGGGCAAGACCATCTCGCTCGATGTCAACATGGAGAAGGCCTACGTGCAGGACGTGCTGGCTCTGGCGTCGAAAGCGGTGCCGCCGATGCTGACTGGACAGCTCGTCTTGCAGGCCAAGCTGGTCGTACCGCCCGGGAAAGATCCTGTGCTGCAGAAGATGCAGTTGAACGGGCAATTCAGTCTCAGCGACACGCGATTCACGAACGAGAAGATGAAGGACGCGATCGCCCAACTGAGCCGCCGCGGGCAGGGCAAGCCGGACGACACCAGCATCACGGATGTCGCCGCAGATTTTCGTGGCGACTTCAAGCTGGAGCACTCGACCATCACGTTTGCGAGTCTGCAATTCCAGGAACCGGGCGCGCGTGCCGACGTCCAGGGCTCGTACGGAATCGCCAGCGGAGACCTGAACTTTGTGGGCCAGGTGAGCCTCGATGCCAAGGTTTCGGACACCATGACCGGCGCCAAACACGTTCTGCTTAAGCCCTTCGATCCGCTCTTCAAGAAGCACGGAGCAGGAACCTGGCTTCCGGTTGAGGTCACCGGCACCCGCGACAAACCGGACATCAAGCTGCAATGGAAGAAGCTGTTCTGAAAAAAGCTGTGGGCTGTGAGCTGTGGGTCTCGAGCCGTGCTTTGAAGGGGCACGGCTTCAGCTGTGCCGACAAGGCTTCCCCTTACGCCGGGTGCCCCGCTCATTCGCGGTTTTCGAATGAGTGGGAGCTCGCGATCATAGAAAAGGGCCATCCCCACGCCGCGCTGGATAGCGTGCGTTTTATCGGTCTTGCGCGCGACCTTTCCATTCGCCGCCGCGGCCGCGCCAATACTTCACCGCGGAGTGTACCGTCGCTGCTGTATAGAACGCCGCGCTGACCGGCAGGGTCAGTGCCCATACCGGGCCCAATCCATAAAACCGCACCATTGGCAGATAAGACGCGTACATCAATGCGAAGGCAATCGCACCAACGATGGCCGGCTTTGCCGACCCGCTGATGAGCAATGCCAGCGGCAAAATGTAAATCAGCAACATCCCCAGGACGGTTCCGGCGAGCAGCCAGAAAGAGTGCCGCAGCTGATTGAACGCGGTACGCGCGATCATCTTCTCGATTTCGCCGAACGATTCATAAGGTCTGACACTGTGGGTGTCGGCTGAAACGCCCAGCCACACCCGTCCGCCGGTTCGTTTGACCGCGCGCGCCAGCGCGCAATCGTCGATCACTTCGCCGCGAATCGCCGCAATTCCTCCAATTCGTTCCAGCGCTTCGGTCCGGATCAGGATGCAGCCGCCCGCGGCGCCCGCCGTCTTGCGGCGTGGGTCGCGAATCCAATCCGGCGGATAAAGCATGAAGAAGAAAAACACAAAGGCCGGGATGAGCAGCTTCTCGGCCAGGCTGCGGCAATGCAGCTTCACCATGTAGGACGCGAGATCGTAGCCGCCCCCTTCTGCAATTTCGATCATTGCTCCCACATTGTCAGATGCATGCTCAATGTCGGCATCCGTGAGCAACAGGTAGTCCGGCCTAAACGCGAGGGCCTGTTCGACGCCTTGCTGCACTGCCCACAGTTTTCCGGACCATCCGGGCGGCAGTGGACGTCCCGAAATAACGGTTACGCGATCCGGATTGCTCCCCGCAGCCTGCCGCGCGATATCGGCGGTGTTGTCTGTACTGTTGTCGTCGACAACGAAGATGTGGAGAGAAACACCGGGTGCCCCATCCTCCTCGCCCGGTTTTGGCGAGAGGGTGGGAATTTTCGAAGTCTGCCGAAGCAGGGAAGTGACAGCTCTGCCGATCACGTCAGCTTCGTTGCGAGCGGGGATGACAACCACGACCGTGCGATTTCTCACCCCGTCGCCAACACCTGGCGACAAGGATGGTGCACCCGCAGTCAAGTTGAGGTTGGGGTCCTTCGACTCCGACGGCGAAGTGCCGCCTCCGCTCAGGATGACACCAGCACTTGAGGTAACTAGCGTGCCCCGTTCTGGCCCGGTTTTGGCCGGGGCGGGCGGTAGTGGAATCCGCCAGAAATTCCCGTGCCCAAGCAGCAGGTAAAGCCAGATCGCAACGCATACGATTCCGGCGATCGGGGCAGCGGTGAGCATGCAATCTCAGAGTATAGGAATGATTGATGCCACGGGGCTGCGGCCTGAGCATTCCGCGCAGTATTGAGCGGCAGATTGCACCTGGCAACGCTCACTCCGAAATTGCCAAGACCGGCCTCTGAGGCCGCTTACGCTTCTCTCAGTGCTCGTGTAATCGCCATCCTCGATGCGCGAAACGCCGGCAGCAGGCCGCCGACGAAACCCATCAGCACCGCAAAGACCATGCCGAAGATCAGCACCTGCGGCGTGATCTTGAAGGCGAAAGCCATCTCGCTGAAGCTTTGCGTCTGGCCGGTGCCCGCAGTGTAGCCGTTCATGGTGAACGCGAGCAGGCAGCCCAGCGCGCCACCGATCACGGCCAGCAGCACCGACTCCAGCACAAAGGAGAACAGGATACTGGAGCGCGAGAAGCCCAGCGCGCGCAGGGTGCCGATCTCGCGCGTGCGCTGCGCCACAATGGCGTACATGGTATTCATCGCGCCGAAGACCGCACCGATGCCCATGACGATCGAAACGAAACCCGCTAGTCCTAATAGTGCTCCAGCGACGGGGCCAGCCTGGTCTTCGTAATACTTCGGTTCAGAGTCGACCTCGAGTTGCACTCGCGGATTGGCGCGTACCTCTTTGTCGAAGTCTGACAATGTGGCAGGATTGCTCATGCGCACGGTCAGCGAGCTGCAGCCGCCGTTGCGACCGATGGCCGGACCCATGGCGTCGTAGTCGCCCCAAATCTCGCTCTCGAAGGAACTGCCTTCGGCAGTAAATAGGCCCACGACTTTGAAGTCGTGTTTCTGCACGCTGATGCTGTCGCCGATGTCGAGGCCCTTGACGCGGTCGGCCATTTTCTTGCCCACGATGACCTCGTACAAGCCTGGCGTGAAGTTACGGCCCTCGACAATCTTCACGTTGTTGCGAACGTTGAAAACCTCCTGTGGTACTCCGCGAAACGTAATGTTGGCCGGCTGGCCGTCGCTGCGGCGCGGCTTATTGGCCAGGATAACGACTTCGCACGAAGCCATAGGCTTGCCGCTCGCGTCTCGCGCGACGTGCGGATCGACGGCGATGACATTGGCGTCGGCAATCGCGATCCACGAGGTCAACTCCGACGTCGAGCCGCGCTGCGTGATGATGCCGTTCGCGGGCGATCCAGTGGAGCGCAGCGCTATGCGGAAGCCGTTCTCCATCGCCAGCAGCGTGACGAAGACGGCAACCACCAGGCCGATGCCGAAGACAGCTAGCAGCGTGACCTTCCAGCGCTGGCGAAGATTGCGGATGTTGTATGAAAGTGGTAGGGCCATGGTGTATGTCAGCATTCAGCCGGGTGCCCCATTCAAGCCGCTTTTGCTTGAGTGGGTCTGTTGAAACCTCCCGCTCAAGCTGCGCTTGAACGGGGCGCCCGTTTTAGACTTGTCTCAGCGTCTCCGTGATCCTCGCTCTGTATCCAGTCATGGCCGGGAAGAAGCCGGCGAACAGTCCCAGCGCCAGCGCGACAGCAATTCCCAGCAGCACGGTGTGGGTCGACAACCCAAAGTTTGGATACTGCGCCACGATGTTGCCCAGCATCGGCACCTCGGGCAGAATGTGCAGCGCCCCGGCGCTGATCAGCAACCCCACGGCTCCGCCCATTACGCCGATCAGCAGCGCCTCGCTGAGGATCAGCGCCATCACCAGTCCGCTGGAGAAGCCCAGGGTCTTCAGCACCGCGATCTCCTGCTGGCGTTCGCGAACCGCGATGCTCATAGTGTTGGCCGTGACCAGCAGGATGGTGAATGCGACCGCGAGGCCGATGCCGTTCAGCAGGAAGGCCAGATTGCCCGCCATCGCGATGAAGCCCGCCTGAAAGGCCTGTTCCGTCTCGGTTTTGGTGGCGGCGTCGCTGTTCTCAAATTGCGCGTCGATGGCCTTGCTGATGGCGCCGGCGTTTTTCGGATCGTCAATCTTCTCCACCAGCCAGCCGATGCCAAGGTTCCGGCCCGTCGCTTCGTAGAGATATTTGTAGTCGAAGTACATCGAGTTCAAATCCGCGCCGGGATACTTGGCTTCATCCGTGTCATAGATTCCATCGATGACGAAGACAAACGGACGTCCTACTCTGTAGGGGGGGATCGAACTCTCCATCTCGAAGGTGTCGCCCACCTTCCACCCGAAGCGCTGGGCCAGCTTGCGTCCCACGATGGCGCCGCGCCGGTCGTGCAGCCATTTTTCTTTCTGGTCGGGTGGCAGCATGAACTCGGGATAGACGTCGAGGAAAGCTGCGGGCTCGGTGGCGATGTTGGCGAAGAAATTCTTGGGATCTTTATAGATTCCGCCGAACCACCAGTTCATGACCACTTCTTTCACGCCGGGCACGGTCTCGACACGCTGCTTATAGTTCAGCGGCAGGTTGAAGACCAGGCTGACGTAGTGGCGCGTGACCAGGCGGCCGGCGTTGCCGGAATGCAGTCCGAAGTTCACCGCCTCCACCACCGTCTGCAAGGTACAGAACAGAAAGATGCACACGGACATCGCCAGCACGGTAGAGAGCGTGCGAATCCAGTTCTTGCGCAGATGCTTGAGGACCAGCGGTGCGAATTTCATGGAGTCAAAACCTTTTCACCACGGAGGCACGCAGAAAAACCTTTCTTCATTTATCTCTGTTCCGAATCTTGGTTCGAGGCGTGTGCCATTCGTTCTCGTCAAGCGCGTCGGACACACAGAGAAGGCCGCTCCTACCCATCGGAGCGAGTTGTGAGCGAGAAATATTAATCTCTACCTCTTCTTCCCCGTGCTCTCCGTGCCTCTGTGGTAAATGCCTTCCGGAATTTGCCTTCAGGCCGAAAACACTCCCTTATCGAGATGATGCTGCACGCTGGCGCGGGCGGCGGCGCGCGGATCGTGGGTCACCATCACGATGGTCTTGCCGAACTCTTTGTTGAACGTCTCCATCAGCGTCAGGATCTCCTCGGCGCTCTGGTGATCGAGGTCGCCAGTCGGCTCGTCCGCCACTACCACGGTCGGATCGGTCACGATGGCGCGCGCGATGGCGACACGCTGCTCTTGTCCGCCGGAGAGCTGGCGCGGATAGTGCTTCGAGCGATCTTCCAATCCCACGATGCGCAATGCGGTCATGGCGCGCTGGCGGCGCTCGCTCTTCGACAGCGGTGCCAGCAGCAGCGGCAGCTCGACATTCTCCACGGCGTTCAGTACGGGGATGAGGTTGTAGAACTGGAAGATGAATCCGATGTTGCGGCTGCGCCACTTGGCGAGTTCGCCTTCGGAAAGCGGAGTAAGATCGGTGCCCGCGACGGTGACCTTGCCCGAGGTGACGCGGTCGATGCCGGCGATCAGGTTCAGCAGCGTCGTCTTGCCGGAGCCGGACGGGCCCATCAGGGCGACGAACTCGCCCTGGGGCACGTCGAGGTTGATGCCGTCGAGCACCTTGATCTGCTGCGTGTCGCGCTGATAGACCTTGCGCACGTTCTGCACGCTGACGGCGGGTGTACTGACCGGATGTACTCATGATTGCTCCAGTTGCTGTGTGCGCGTTCTCTGAAACGTTTTGTATCAGGGCACGGCTTCAGCCGTGCCGTATTGGCCTTCAGATGGAATAGGGCTTTAGCCCCTGCTCGCTTTCACCTTAACCAAGTACGCATAGCTGTAAGGAAACATTTCGGGCGAATTCGTTAGCCGCGCTTTCACCGGGTTCTGTGCGATGTACTCACGATGCTGTCGAAAGCTTTCCTGATCGTCGACCCGCACCTCTGAAAATCCGCGCTGCCATACTTCGCCCACATACCCGAGTTCCTTCTTGAGCCGGAAAGAAAAGCCGCCCTTGATCAACTGCATTGCCCTTTCAATCGTTATCTCGCCCCCGACGGTCAGCAAGAGATGCACGTGGTTCGGCATGACTACGAAATCATGGACGCGGAACTTCTTCGCCGCGACGTACGAGCGAAGGGTTTCGATGAACAGCGTCGCATTCCGTTCCGATTGCAGTAGCGCTTGACCCATACTTGTTCTCGTCGTAACAAAGAACGTGCGCTCCGAACTCAGGATCTGAGCTGAGCTGGCATTGCGAACAGGTTTCGACATGATGCAGGGGCTAAAGCCCTCTCACTCTCCGGATGTTTCGGCGGCACGACCAAGGTCGTGCCCTGATACAAAACGGCACTGCCTGCCGCTTGCCACGCGTGGACAAGGCCACGTCAACGCCCCGACATTGCATTACTGCTTTGCCGTCTTTGCCGAAACATCCATAGTGCCAAGACAAACCACGAGACTGCGATTACGACGAAGATGGCCAGCCGAAAATAAAGTTGCAGTCGCCACACACTAGCGTCCACAAACGGATAGGCCGTCATCCAGACAGCGAATGCAACAAGATACAAATCGAACAAAGCTGCAACTGTCAGCAGCCCCAACGCCAACTTCGCCGCGAGTGCTTTCCGGATAGCCATTGTTTCCCGTCCGTGCCCGATCCGGGCGCGCCGCCTGATCCGGGAATCTCCACCGTGCTTACGGTGTGTCGAGCCTTGCGTTGCTTCCCAATTCGGGAAAACGCGCACATTCGCCCTGAGAGCGCCTGTTTACTCTCTTGATGCCCCTAACCATCGTCAGCCTTGCGATCGTCGCTCATGGGCCTTCTAAACGCAACTACGAGGCATTCTGGTGACGTTCTGTAATGGCAATATAGTGCTGATTAATTTTCACAATAAATTACACTATAGTGCTAATTCCTCAAAGATGAAGCCTAAGATCTTTTAACTCTTGATCTTAACCACATCTCCGTCCTTCAGCTTCTGCGGAGGGTTGTTGACCAGCGTTTCTCCGCCCGCAAGCCCCTGTTTCACGATGATCTGCCCATGCAGATCGGCTCCGGTGACCACTGTCAGCGACCGCGCTTTGTTGTCCTCGATCTCGAAGACCGTAGGCTTGCCGTCCTTCGAGATCACCGCGTCTTTCGGGACCGTGATGATGCGCTGAGCGACCGCGCCCGCCGGCTGCGTATGTTTTGGCTCGAGGAACGTCACGTTGCAGCTCATCTCCGGTCGCAGATACTTGTCCTTGTCGAGAATTGACACCTTTACGGTGACCGTGGCCTTGGTGCGATCGGCGGTGGGGATGACCTGCCGCAGCACGCCCTTGTAGGTGTGGTTCGGCACTGCCTGGACCTGGATGTCGGCCGGCTGGTTCGGCTGAAGCTGGCCTACGTTCGACTCGTTGACGTCGACTTCGGCTTCCAGCGAATTCATATCAGCGATGGCGACGATGGCCCCCGATGAGGTCGAAATATTCACGCCCGGCGGAATGGGCGCAACGCTCTCGCCCACCTCGGTCATTTTCTTGACCACGATTCCGGAGAAGGGAGCGCGCACGATGGTGAAGTCCAGATAGGCCTGCTGTACCTGGAGATTCGCCTGATCTTGCTGGATAGCGGCCGCGGCGAGATTGACCTTGGCTTTAGCAGCGTCGAGAGCGTCCTGCGAGACTACCTTCTCTTTGTAGAGATCTTCCTGCAACCGCTCCTGACGCTGCTGCTCGGCCAAGTCGGCCTTGGCGTACTCAATGTCGGCCTTCGCTTTCACGATGGCGGCGAGGGCGTCCTGATTGTCGAGCGTCGCCAGCACCTCTCCCGCCTGCACTACACTGCCCTCTTCCACGCGCAGTTCGGAGATGCGGCCCTGAATTTTGGATGAGACCACCGACTGGTGCCGCGCCACCAGGTACCCCGAAGCGGTGAGGATAGGTGCGCCGGCGCCGGCGCTGCTGCCGCTCTCGACCGTGGGCTGAAAAGTTTCGACTTCGACGGCGCCGAAGACCGGATGCGCTCGCTGATAATAGAATCCGCCGACGACCAGGACCGCGATCAGCAGCAACACCAGCAGCGGCACGCGCCAGCGATTGCGGCGCGGCGTCTCGCGATCGATGCGCAACGAGGCCAGGTCGTCTTTCAGTTCCCGCATGGTTAAGTCCGGAGTTTCAACCCCTGATAGCATCGCATTCCTGCCGCAAGTTTGAAAGGGCAGCCGCCTCGGTGGGCCGCTGGCTCCCGGTCGTCCGCGCACGCGGACGTTCAATATGAAAACGATTGTCAATGTTTCGCGGGAATGGCGTCAGTGTGGATTGTCAGCAGGGGCGAATGACAATTGTCATTTGTACTCCGATGAAAAATCATGGCGGCGCCTCGATTTCGGGACCACGATTCGCGGAGGTGGGATTGTCTATGAAGTCTGTCGAGCCATCAGGTCCATGGCCTCGCACCCGCCCGAAGAGAATCTGCTCGCGTCTACGAAAAGAAAATCCCCACTCAGGGCTGGCCTGAGTGGGGTCATTACGTGAAGCCATTGCAAGGGTTGCTGTCGCCGCTGTTAGTTCCCCGCGCCGTCGCAGGAGACGTCAGGAGGCGAGTTCGGGTTGAGGATCTTGTTCATGCAGTTGAGGCGGCGCTCAACGTCGCCGAAGGTGTTGTGATAGGACGAGTAAACCGGATCCTGCACCACCTCATTCCCCGGTGTGTTCACACCGAATGGGGTCGCGCAGGGACTGGTCAGGACTCCGCCGCTGTTATTGCAACCCAGCAGGAAAGCGGAAAGTGCGGAGGGCTGATCGCCGCTGCCCGTGGCTGCACGATTCACGACTTGCTGGAACGCGGTCTGCGTCTCCGTCCCATGGCAACCATTACAGGTTCCGTTGATGCCTCCGACCGGATCGGCGGCGCCGGTCTTACCGTTGATCACCTGGGGTGACGCGGCAAAAATCACTCTCGCCGTGTAGAGGCTCGAGTTACTTTGCATGGAAGGGGAGCTGTCCCAGAAAACTCCTGTGGCGCTGAGGGAAGGGTTGGGGTTGAGAGCGGAAACGCCCCGATCGCTCGTTGGAACGGTGAAGGTTCCGTTTTCAATGCTGGTCTGGCCGGTGAGAATCAAGCCCTCGATTGTCCCGAGCGCGGTGGAGCAGCCCGGCGGAGTGTTGCTCGGATCCTGGTTCGAGAAGGTGCAGAACATCGTGCCATTCACTGCGCCGCCATCGAAACTCAAGTCCGGAGTCTGGGTCAGGGCCACTTGTTGAAACTGCTTGACCCCGTTCTGGACCGTCGATCCCAGTGTCCACTCCCGCATCTCCCAAACCGCAGGATTCTGGAGCGATCCAGCACCGGCCAGCTCGATCTCGTTCGTTCGGACTTCAGCCAGAGCACTGCCGTTGGGAGCGCTGGCACCTCCTGCCCCAGCCGCAACTACCTGGGAGACGATTTGGTTGAGGTCATAGTTGAAGTCGCCCGGGTTTCCTCCCTGCGCATTGCAGCCCGGAGCGTTAAATCCGTTGGGGCAATCGTTCGAAAGGTTCGCCCACTCCTGCGCCCAGGTCTGGGCTGAGATTTGGTGGGGCACGTTGTACTCGAGAATGATGTTGAACTTCTGGTTTCCCGAGCCGCTGCCGCCCTGCTGGTTTTCGCAGAAGTTACCGCTGGCCACACCGCCGCCATCATCGTTCGTGGGATTCATCGTGAACCCGAATACAAACCGCAACTGGCCGGCATAGTCGGATTGGCCGTTCTGACCCACGTCGATGCGGTTAACGATGGCGTTCAAATGCACCGGAGACTTCGGCAGAGACAGGCAGAACCTGAGATTGCTGTAGGGGTTGGTGCACATGTTAAGGCCGTTGGTGTCCTTTGCCCAATAGTCGAAGAAGTTCTTGGCCTGCGGCCGGGGCTGGGCAGTAAAGCCGTTGATCGTCTGGGGTATGCCCATCTGAGCGAGCATGTTCATCCACATCTGCTCGGCAGGCTGAGGATTGTCAGTGGGCTGTAAGCCGGCGATCGCCATCATCAGCTCGTTGAAGGTCCATGCTCCGCTCTGGTTCCCGACGCTGATGCAGGGATCCCAGGTCAGGGTCGGATCTTCGACAACCTGTATGGCCTCAACCAGCAGCGAATGATCGGGAAGAATCGTGAGGCCGTTCGGTGTCAGGATGGGCCGTTCCAGTGCGACGCGGTCCGAGGCGCTCAACGACTGCGGAAAGTCGGCCTTCCGGAGCGCGGCCTCTACCAGACGCGGGGAAGCCTGGTCGCTGACGCGGCTGATATACCGGGCTCGATGTGCTGGTTGTTGGTTGGACCGCGATCGGGTTGATGCCACGCGGAAGGTGATCGTCACGACTACTGCAATCAGTAGCCATAGCAGCAGACTGCCAAGTTTTCTGGGCGATTTCATTGATTTTGCTCCTCATGCGCGCCGATGGCGCGCGGGTGGGCGTTGAAGCAAAAGTGAGCAAGCTGAACTCACCTGTTGGAATCGGCCTGCAGCGGAACTACACCGTAGGGATCTTGCGGCTATTCCGGCAGTGGGGAGCGATGAGATTTCGCCACCGGAGGCACCGAGAGGCCTGAAGGCGGCGAAGATCTTGCCACCTTCAATGGCCTTTGCCAACAGCCATTAAGTGGTCATAAAGGAGAAAATAGCTGGATTACGCAAAAAGCAGCTGCCTGCTTGAGAACTGAAGCGAAAGCAGATGAGGTGATGGCTGCATCGTCTTGGAGGGAACTCCAGACGTCTAGCGGAAGGTGAACGTGGCGCTGGCTGACGGTTCTTTTTGCCGCATCCCCGGAGTGTGCGAGGTGAGGAACTGCTTAATATCGGGCCAGAATTCGTTGAGGATCTGCGCCTGGGCCACACCACTCAGACCGGCCAGCGCGTTCTCGATGGTGCCGCTCACCGACTCGTTGCGGTAGGGAACATAGGCATTCGAGACAGCGGCCTGCACGAACTGTCCGGAGATGGCGGAGTAGTTGATCACGCTGCGTCCGTCGTCACTGCGGCCAATCACCACGCGGCTGGCAGCGTATGCCAGGCGGTCGATGATGCGCGTCTGATGCGACCGGAAATATCGCGGGTCCTGATGGAAGAGGGTGGGAAAGAGGAACCCGCTGAAGAACGAAGCCGCTTCTTCTCCCGCGGCCGAAACACCCACGCGTTGGCCAAAGCCGTGCATTCCGCCACCCAGCGTCGGCCATGCGCCCGAGGCTTGCGCGATCACCGCATCGGCCATGATGCTGAAGCCCATGTCTGCGGAGTGTGTGCTGCGCGCGAACAAGTCGAACTTCTGTTTCGCGGTCAGCGGAACGTAAGACGGCGCATCGGGCAGCGGCTGTCCGGGCAGAAAGTTGTGCGCCATTTTCACCAGGTTGTCGTGCTCGAAACTTGCCTTGAGTGCGGCGCGGCTGAACTGCGCTTTGCTGAAGGCGTAAGCACTCATCTCGGCGGGCATCCAGGAAGCGGCGTGAAGTTGGGCGCACACGGCGGCCGGGGTTTGCGGCTCGATGAAGTTGTCGAGATTCACAGTCGGCAGGCCGGCATTGAGAGTAGCCGCCAGCTCTGAAGTCGGCTCAGAAAGTTTTACGGAGGCAGATGCGGGCGGCGCCGGCAGGACAAATTCGGGCGGCAAGGGGGCAGAGGCAAGCAGCGGCTGTTGAGCGGTAAGTGATGTTCCGCATAAACCGAGACCCAGAAAAACTGCCACCCCTAGCTTCATTGTGCCCAGCCTGCATGGTTTCCGTTCGTGCATTATGTATGAAGTCGCGCGATTGCGAAAGGCTGTTCTGCGACTCAGAAAATTAATTTTGATGGGCTGGCAACCAGCCGGCCACGAGACGAAACGTCTGTTGAATTTTTCAACAATTCAGTCCACGCCGACTGCTTTCGATGGGATTTCACGAGAGAAGCTGGACGTGAGCAGCTAATCTGCGTCGGCGAAGGCCGGGGTAGTCACAAGGGTGGCTAGGAGAACACGGCGTCTCCGGCTATTATGTCGGGATGGCACAACGACTGCGGTTAGCCCAAGCCGTTTCCCTGCTGCTCCTGGCGCCCCTGCTTCTTGGCTGCAAGCCGAGGCATAAGTCTCCCACCATCGTGGTGCACCTTCTACGCAATCTTAGCTCTCCTTACGGCACAGAACTCGACCATCGCATTCTGGATTTCCAGAGTACGGACCCGAAGGCGAAGTCCGGAGCACCGATCATGGTGGAGAGTTCAACCGGCGACTACAAACAGATGTTGGAGAAGCAGACCTCGAGCAATCAGGATGTCGATCTGATCCTGCTGGATTCGGTCGCGGACGCCAACAGTAATCCGGTGATCCTGTCGGCAATGAACAGCGCAGTGAACGTTTGCGCTGGACTGAAAGCGTGTCCCACAAACGTTCCGGCGATCATCCCGTCGCAGATCGGCGGAGACGACCGTGATGCCGCCCAGGAATTTGTGAATTTCTTGCAGAAGGCGCCATGAAAGAGCGACAGCGCCTGATCATCGATCACAGACCGAGTACCGCTGTTAGGAGTTTGGAATGAATCTGTGGGCGGACTTCCTGACCAATGACGCCAGAGTCGTCTGGAAATGGAAGCATTACTTTCCGATCTACGAACGCCACTTCCACGATTTCGTATACAAATCGGTGACCTTGCTGGAAATCGGGGTCGCGTCCGGAGGCTCGCTGCAGATGTGGAAGCGGTATTTGGGACCGCACGCCACCATCATCGGAATTGACATCCTCGCGGAGTGCAAGGCGTACGAAGAGGATCAAATTGAAGTAAGGGTCGGCTCGCAGCAGGACACAAACTTCCTGCAGAGCGTGATCGATGAATTCGGCGTTCCCGACATCGTGCTGGACGATTGGCAGCCACCGTATGAGCGACCATAACGCCCTTCGAGTTTCTCTACCCCAGGCTGCCTAAGAACGGCGTTTACATGGTCGAGGACCTGCACACGTCTTACTGGGACGAATACGACGGAGGTTATCGCCGTAAGGGTAGCTTCATCGAGCGCTGCAAGGACCTGCTGGATGAGTTGAACGCAGAGCAATCCCGGAGCAACTTCCTGCAAGCGAGTTTACGAAAACGACAATCGGCATGCATTTTACGACAGCGTGGCGGTCTTTGCGCGGGGAACCCACACCGCAAATGGGCGCCCAAGATCGGCAAATCCTAGAGGATGAACTCAGGATGTCGTAGAACGCCATTGCTACGCAGCCAGTTGCTTTTTTCTACGCGCGCTTCTTTCGCTTTTACGCTTCTTCATCGCTCTTCTTCACCGCGTCGCCTGCAAAGGGCAAGTCTTTCATCTCGGCGGCGCGCCACATGTACCAGGCAGCCACACTGCGGTAGGGCTTCCATTTCTCGCCATACGCAGCCAACTCCTTCGGCTTGGGAAGTTCGGCCATCTTCTTCATCTTGGCGAAGCCCTTACGCACACCGTAGTCGTCGACGGGTAGCACGTCTTGCCGGCCCAACCGGAACATGAGCAGCATCTCGACCGTCCAGCGCCCGATGCCGCGCACCGCGGTCAGGCGCTCGATCAGCTCGTCGTCGCTCATGCGGTGCGCCTGCTGCACCGTCGGCACGGTCCCGTCGAGCGTTTTGGCGGCGAGATCGCGGATGGCCAGCATCTTGTTGCGCGACAATCCGGCCGAGCGCAGCAGTTCCTCGGAGGCAGCCACGATCTGCTCGGGAGTCGGGAAGCCGTCCACCAATCCGCGGCGGGTGCGGATCTGCTGGGTATTCTCGGGAAACAAAGCTTTGACGCGCGAGGTAATGGTGGCGGCGACCTTGCCATTCAGCTGCTGATAGATGATCGACTCCAGCAGGGCGGCGAAGATGCTCTGGGTGGTCTCTTTCATCAGCCGGCAAGGGCCGGCCTTGGCGATGATGCGGGCCAGTTGCTTATCGACGCGCGCGAGCTGTTCGCAGGCGCTGCTGTGATCGAGTTTCTTGGGCATCGAGGTCTTTGATTGTCAGAGTCTCACGTTGTCGGACTACTTTAATCCGGCTTGGGCCAGCATCTCCTCGAACTGATGCCGGGTGCGCATGTCGATGGACTGGGCCACCAGCTTGCCGTCGCGATCGTAGAGAAAGCTCTTGGGAATACCGTTGACCTGAAATTGATTGCCTATCTTCTGTCCGGGATCGAGCAGGATGGGGTAGGTGATCTTGCGTTCGGCGATGAAGGGCGCGACCTTGTTGATCTCGTCGTCCTCGGAGAAGGCAATGATTACGAAGCCCTGGTCCTTGTACTGGTTGTAGAGCGCCTCGAGGTCGGGCATTTCTTTCTGGCACGGAGGACACCAGGTTGCCCAGAAATTCACCAGCACGACCTTGCCCTTCAGATCTTGCAGCGTCCAGGATTTGCCGTTCAGATCGGTGGCAGTGAAATTGGTGTCCTGGCGTTTGGCGTCATCCGCCTCAAGCTTGGCCATCGCCGCTTTGTACTGGGGAGCGTCAAGCGAGACCTGCATGTGTTCGTAGCGGGCGAGTTCGGCCAGGGCGACGTAGCCGCCGGCGGGCTGGCCTTTCTCCTCCGGCGGAGGCTGCTGCTGGAGAGACTCTGACAACGTGGTAGTTACCTCCTGCAGCGTCTGCTTCCCGAAGTCGCCCTCGGTGGCGCGGCTGGCCAGGTATTCGGCGAGACGAAGCTTGCCGGGCGAAGATGCGGGCAGCGCACGGATCTCGAGTGCAATGTCTTTCGTGGTCTTGGCGCGAACGTCGTCAGGCAGACTGCGCAGCGACTTAATCTGGTTGAAGATTGGCTGTTCCTGCGCGGTATAGGTTGGAGCTTGCTGCTGTTGCGAGGAAAGCAGCGCAGGAATCATCCATGCGAAAAGAAGGAACACAGCCTGACCCGCGTAACCGCGCCGCCGAGAAAAAGTCATGGGTTCGCCACCTCGAGGAACATTGTATTCACTTCGGGCTGTCGCCGGTAACCTTGTAATTCTCGGGGAATCCGTCGAAAGTTCCGTCGCGGTGTTGCCGGAGCCGCCCCATCAAATTGGTGGCTCCGATATATTAGAAGTGAAGCTTGCTCTGCTAAATAAAAAGGACGGCATCTCTGCCGTCCTTCGCAATTCCAAACTTTCGAACTAATCGCCGCTATAGGCTGGCGCTACTTCGGCTTCGACCGGCACGGTGTCTTTACCGATTTCTTTCACGCGCGCCGAACCCAGCTTGGGCAGCTTCACGTCCCAGATTAGCCCCAGCGCTTGGAAGGCCTTGATGCCGTACCAGTTCATATCGAGCTCGTACCAGGCCAGCCCGTGCCGCGCCGATTGCGGATGCGCGTGATGATTGTTGTGCCAGCCTTCGCCGAAGCTCAGCCAGGCCACCCACCACAGGTTGCGCGAGTCGTCATCGGTGGCAAAGCGCTTTGAGCCCCACATGTGCGTCGCCGAATTCACGAACCAGGTGGAGTGCAGCAGGAACACGGTGCGGAAGAAAATGCCCCACAGGACGAACTTCCAGCCGCCGACGATCAGCAGGATCACGCCCAACGCCGTGATCGGTACCCAGTGATACTCGCTGATCCACATATGGAATTTGTCTTTGCGGAGGTCGGGAACGTAGGCCAGCAGTTCGGTGCTCTTGTTGTGGAAGGTCTTGCCGGTGAGGATCCAGCCCATGTGCGCCCAGAAGCCGCCATCGCGCGGCGAATGCGGATCGCCCGGCTTGTCGGTGATCTGGTGATGGACGCGGTGCGTGGCCACCCAGAAGATCGGTCCGCCTTCCAGCGCCAGTGTGGCGCAGACGGTCAGGAAATACTCCACCCACTTGGGACACTTGAAGCCGCGATGCGTCAGCAAGCGGTGATAGCCCATGCCGATGCCCAGGCTGCCGGCCACCCAGTAGAAGAACAGTCCGACAAAGAATGCTTTCCAGCTGAAGAAGAAGAGAGCGGCGAGCGCGCCCAGATGGAACACGACCATGAAGCTCGTGGTAAGCCAGTTAACGCTGGTGTCTTGATCTTTCGGAGCCATTTTTCCCCTGATGTGATGAGTGCCATCCCCGCGATGTTTGCGGATGAAGTAAATCCAGACTAACAAGTTCAGGGGAAAGCGTTTGTAATACTTTTGTCAGCAGAGGTTTTGACGGGTTGCACTTGGTGCGCAGATCGAATGATGCCGCGGGTGGCTCTGATTGGCGGGGAGTGACCCATGTCCCGCCCTGCCCAAAATCGAGGCTAGAACGGGGCACCTCCGGTCACTGGTTACTAACCACTGACAACTGACTACTGCACTTTTGCGCTGCCCTCACCACAAGCGAAGCTCACCGAGACGGTGCATTGCTGTCCGCTGATTTTGATGCTCGCCGTTCCCGTGTCTTTGCCGAGCGCTTGGGTCCCGACCACAGCCTGCCAGCTGCCGTCAGCCGCCGCCGTGGGGCTGTGGACTGTGTCTTCCCCGCCGAGGTTGGCAGAGATGTCCAGCATCTCGTAAGGCACAAATCCCGTAGCACTCACCAGGACTTTTTCGGCAAGCGGACTCTGGCGAATCACCGTCAGCTTGCAGTTCTTGTTCGTGGCTTCGATGGGGAAGGGCACCACTTCGGTAAAGCCGGCGACTTTGCCATCAGCGGAGACAACGGCAAAGCGCTTGGGCTCGCCCGGCACTGCGGTGGTTTGAATCTTGATGGGAGCGTCCGGCCCTTCTCCTCTGCACGACGAAGATGTCGAATTGCAGATCATCAGCCCCTTGGCATTGAAGGTAACGCCGTCAATCGCTCTTTCCGGCTTGCGGCCGGGAATCCATCCCCAGAAAGAATAGTTGAGGTTCGCCGGGAAGCCTTTGCCCGAGAGTACGTAGGTCAATCGGGTTCCGGAAGCCGTAGCTTCGCGCGGACCCTCGGTCGCCTGCAACTCGACGCCGGGAGTGTTGTGCCCCCAAGCGTCTTCGTTGAATTGCTGCGCCGCGAGGGGAACGGCAATGACGGAACAAAGCAAGGGCAGCACGTAGAGGGTGGTTCGGAATTTCACCTGGAAGTTTTCCCCTTCGTCTCGGATGGCAACGTCATGTTGTAGAAGAGCACCTGCGTGGCTTTCTGCACCACGCTCTTGTCATAGCCTTCCATGATCAGCAGGTCGTTGTCGTGTCGCTCGACGTAGATATCGCCGTCCTTGCTGGTTGCCTGATAATTTCCAAAGTTCGGCAGCTTGGGCGCTTCGCCGGCAGCAGGGGCAATATTGGAAGGCCCCGAAGAGCCATCATGGCTTGTTCCGGTTATCGTGGTGAGCTTAGGCAAATAACTCAAATACAGCCGCGCGAAATCTGAAGCCGCCTCCGGCGAATCCCAGCGCGAGAAGTACAGCAGCGCAACCTGATCTTTCGGGCCATTCTTCGCCTGCGCCGCAAAGTAGTAGCCGCCGCGCCAGTGCCGGTAATAATTCGGCGGATCTTGCGCGCCGTATTGCTTGGACAGCAGATAGATGTCGAACTCGCCCATGCCGCCGAAGTCGAAGCGCGTGTAGTTGGGCGCGACCATCTGATCGAGATTGGGAATGGTGAGCTGCGGCACCACCTGGTGCAGCAGATACGTTTCCGGCTGCATGATCTGCCGGGTGTCCACCGGAGGATCGGTCAGCAGCCCCTTGAAGGCCGCGTCTTTGCCTTTGTTCGCCAGCACCGTCCGCACGAAGTCGAGCCCGAAGGAGTAAGGCATCAGCAGCGATTCCTTCAGGTACATGGGCGCCTCGGAGAAGACGGGCGAGTCCTTGCTGTCGCCCATCTGGGCGCGCACTGCATCGACGAACTCCGGCGCAGTGAGGATCGTCTTGTTCATCGGCGCCAGGGTGTAGTCGAACCACACCACCTGCGCCTGTCCCTCGGTGACGCACTGGCGCGCGCTCTGCGCTTCTTCGACGAAATATTCCTGCTGATCGGGCAGGGCGGCGTCGTCCTTGGCGCCGGCAAGTTCCCACTTGTCGAGCGGCACTTGCTGGTCCTGGAGAGCGTGGGTCAGCTCGTGCGCCAGCACCGGCTTCTGCGCGTCCGGCGGCAGCCAGTCCAGGACGTTCACGCTCTTGGTGCGGGGATCGTAGAACGCGGCAACCTGCTCGCCCATCAGACGGACAAATTCGGCGTGCAAATCGTAGTTCGGGGGCAGCAAGCCGAATTTCTGCAACACGAGCTTCGCCTGTTCCAAGCGCTTCTCGTCCTTGTCGTCCTTCATGCGCTTGTCGACGTACTTCTCGACTTCTGCGCGCGTGATGAGGTTGCGCTTGATCTTGTGTTCGATCGGCAGCCCGGTGTCGCCGCTAACGAAGCCGAGAATCTCATCGACCGAGCGGAAGAGATCTTTGGCCTGCTGCTTGGTGATATGGCCTTCGGGTTCGGGCTGATCTTGGGAACTATCCGGCGGCTGCTCCTGCGATGCCCCGCTAGTGCCGGGAACCTGCTGGGTTGCCGAACCGCTGGGCTGCGCGGGATTTGCAGGCTGTTGCGGTGCCGAGGGCGTTTGCGGCGGCGGCGGAGCGGACTGGCTCCAGAGTGCGACGCTCAAGGCGAGCCAAACCAGAGCGATGACCGAAGCAGTCTTCAGACGGATGCAAACTGGATTTCCAAATAAGCGACGGGCTGGCATGCAGTGCCTTCAAGGATACAGGAGAACCAGAGGGGTGGTGGGACCGGGTCACATCCCCCTCCCTAGCCAGAACCCCGGCTGCCGCTTTACACTGCTCACCGTCTCTGGCAAAGTAAATTGTGGAAACGCAATCGATCGTCGTCCTCGACTTCGGCGCGCAGTATTCGCAGCTCATTGCCCGCCGCATCCGCGAACAGAACGTCTTCTCCGTCGTCCTTCCCTGCACCGCCCAGCTCGAAGAAATCAAGAGCTATCGTCCCGCGGGCATCATTCTGTCGGGGGGGCCGTCGTCCGTCTATGATCCCGACGCCCCTCCCGCCGACGAGCAGGTGCTGCACCTGGGGCTGCCCGTGCTTGGCATCTGTTACGGCCTGCAGTTCATGGTCTACAAGCTGGGCGGCAAAGTGCGGGCGGCCGACAAGCGCGAGTACGGCCATGCGGAGGTGGAGCTGCTGAGCAGCGACTCTCAGCTCTTCAAGAGCCTGGAAGGTCCGGTAGCGGTTTGGATGTCGCACGGCGATGAAGCTCTGGAGCTCCCCGCCGGCTTCGAGTTGGTCGCCAAAACGTCGAATGCGGTGGCTGCCATCCAGTACCCGGCGAAGAAGTGGTACGCCGTGCAATTCCATCCCGAAGTGCGTCACACGCCGCAAGGCACGGAGATCCTGCGTAACTTCATCTTCGAGATCTGTGGACTGCAGCCGAACTGGTCGCCGCAAAGCTTCATCGACGAGACCGTCGCCAACTGTTCGCAAGACCGTAGGCTCGGGCCGCGTGATCTGCGGACTTTCGGGCGGCGTCGATTCGTCGGTCGCCGCCGAACTGGTGCATCGCGCCGTGGGCGATCAGCTGACCTGCATCTTCGTGAACAACGGTGTGCTGCGCAAAAACGAATTCCAGAGCGTGCAGCAAAACCTGCGCGACAAGCTCGGCCTCAAGATCGATGGAGTCGATGCCAGCGAGCGCTTCCTCAGCAAGCTGGCGGGCGTCACCGATCCCGAGAAAAAGCGCAAGATCATCGGCAACGAGTTCATTGCGGTCTTCGAAGAAGAGGCGCACCGCATCGAGCAGCTGGAAGGCAAAGTCGAGTGGCTGGTGCAGGGCACGCTGTATCCCGATGTGATCGAGTCACGCTCGGTGCGCGGACCGTCGCAGGTCATCAAGAGCCATCACAACGTCGGCGGCCTGCCCGAGAAGATGAAGCTGAAGCTCATCGAGCCGCTGAAAGAGCTGTTCAAGGACGAGGTGCGGCAGATTGGGCGCGATCTCGGCATGCCGGAAGACGTTCTGCAGCGCCAGCCGTTCCCCGGGCCGGGCCTGGCGGTGCGCATCGTCGGCGAAGTCACTGCCGAGCGAGTGGCGTTGTTGCAGGAAGCCGACGACATCGTGGTCACCGAGATCAAGCGCGCCGGACTCTACAACAAAGTGTGGCAATCGTTCGCCGTGCTGCTGCCGGTGATGTCGGTGGGCGTGATGGGCGACATGCGCACCTACGCCTACACCTGCGCGGTCCGCGCCGTGCATTCGGAAGACGGCATGACCGCCGACTGGGTCCCGCTGCCGCACGAGGTGCTGAAAACCATCTCGAGCCGGATCGTGAATGAGGTGAAGGGAATCAATCGCGTGGTGTACGACGTGACGTCGAAACCGCCGGGCACGATTGAGTGGGAGTGAGGAAGGCCGCTGGTCGCTGTTCGCTCTTCGCCATTCGCTAAGATGAGAGTCGTGAGCTTGGGCTGCGGTTTTCGGCTTTCGGCCGTCGGCTATCAGCTAAGGATTCCCACACCACCGGGAGCTTCCATATCACCCGAAATTGTCATCCCGAGCGGAGCAGCATTCCGGGGGCCCATCTAGCGCCGCTTTTGCGCTGGATGGGGTGGAGTAGCTGCGGAGCCGAGGGATCTGCGGTTTGTCCGCGGCGGAAAGAGGTTAGCGCCATCCAACTTGCCGGCCGTCTTTTATCCGTCTGCGTCGGGACAATCGGTGATGGCCAGAACTCCCGTACCGCGCACGCGGGACGACTCAGTTCAGCCCAGGACGAAGTCCTGGGTTTGCTTCCCCAAAGTGGTCCCCGGTCCCGGCAGGGACTGCCTGTACAGTCGTCGCCAACTCGAATCTAGGTCCGTCGACGGCAACCGCCAGCTTCTCGGCTTCTTTTCCCGCCGACAATTTAGTAAAACATCTGGTACTCGACATCATGACCACTCCCGGCCCAGACATTGAGCAGCGCATTCGGCGCATCGAGCATGGGCTCGAGCAGGTGGGGAGCCTACTGGTTCCCATCGAGATCAGCGATGGCGTGAAGAAGGCCATCACCCTCTCGAACATCGATCCCGACATGGCGCTGGGCCGCGCCCGCAAGGTCCTCGACTTCCTCATCTCCGACCTGTACAAGCGCGAGTTCGGGCGCTCGCCCGGCACGCAGCCGCTGGAGAATTCGGTTCAGCAACTGGCTAAGGCGGGCAAGCTGCCGCGCACCATGGTGGCTTACGCCAATAGCGTTCGCGAACTCGGCAATGTCGGGATTCATGGATCCGGAGAGGCGATCTCCCCCGACGATGTCGTCTCATCACTCGAAAATCTGATGCGGTTGGTGGCCTGGTATTGCGAGCAGGTACGTCCTGGCGCCAGCGAAGAAAAGAAGGAATCCGAGCCGCCGCCCATCGACGATGAACAGCGCGCCGAGGAGGAGCGGCTCGAGAAAGAGCGCGCCGAGAAAGAGCGAATCGAAAGGGAACAGCGCGAGAAGCAGCAAGCTGAGAAAGAACGGCTCGAAAAAGAACGACTGAAGAAGGAGCGCGACGAAGAAGAACGTCGCCAAAAAGAACGTCTCGACAAAGAGCGCCTGGCGAACGAACGTCGCGAACAGGAACGACTCGAAAACGAGCGTGTCGAGAAGGAGCGGGCGGAGCAGAAGGAGAGAGAGCGCATCGAGCGAGAACGTCTCGAGAAGGAACGCATCGAGCGAGAACGAATTGAGAAGGAACGGCTGGAGAAGGAGCGAACCGAGAAGGAACGGCTCGAGAGAGAGCGACGCAAGAAAGAAAAAGAGCAGGAGAAACTTTCCAGGCCTTCACGCAAACCGCTGGTCGTGGTTCTGGTGGTGGCGTGCGTTCTTGGCGGCGCGCTGTGGTGGTGGCTCAACGACAGTCCGGCGGCGCAGCACAAGCAGTTTCTCAAGCACAAGTACGGCGGCATCGCGCTATTGAACAGCGGCAACTACGCTGACGCCCGGTCGGAACTGCTCACCGCTTACTCGTCCGATCCCCACGACGACTACGTGTACTTCTGCCTGGGAGAGGCCGAATATCACTTGGGCAATCTGCGTTACGCCGTTGACTATTACCAACGCTCGCTCAAGCTGAAGCCCGACGCCAGTTATGCCCAGATCGGCCTGGCGAATGCGCTGCTGACCTCCGGCGATGTGGACGGCGCCATTGCCGAATACAAGGCCATCCTTGCCGCCAAATTCCCACTGGATCCCAGCAGCCTGGCGCAAGTTCATAACAACTATGGCGAGGCGCTGCTCAAGAAAGGGGATTTCAACGGGTCGTGGCAGCAATTGGCTCTCGCCGCTAAAGCAGACCCAAATTGGCGGTCCCAGCTCAGGGACAGAGTAAAAGCACCGCCTCCATCCCACTAGCTATATCCCAGCCGAGTCGATGTTGGTCAAAAATAATGACAGTAAATAATATTGACTTTCATTAAATAGGACTGTAAAGTCTGTCCTCATGACTGACGAAAAGCTCTGGTTCGAGACAATCGGCATTCCTGTACTGCTTCGGCATGGGCGCAACACTTACGGATCTGCCATGCGCAAAGCTTTGGACGAGGCCGGATACGACGACATCCCCGGCAACGGCCTGTACGTCATTGGGGGGCTGGCGCTCGGAGCCGAAGATGTTCCCTTGGGTCAGCTAATCAAGGAGCTGCGCATTTCCAAGCAGGCGGCCGGGCAACTGGTCGATACGCTGGTTACGCGCGGCTATCTGGAACGCTCGGTCGACAAGGACGACCGCCGCAAACTGACTATCACGCTTACCGAGCGAGGCAAGGCGGCGGCGGCGACGCAAACCGAGGCGCGCGAGAAGGTGGACGCCGAACTGCTGGCCAGCGTCGGCCAGGACGACATCAACCGTACTCGCCGAACGCTGGCTGTACTGTGCGACATCGGCCGCCAGGCGGGTGGCGATCAGGATGACGATCACTGAAACCAGACCGACGGGTACCGGCGCACCGCGTAATTGTGCCTGCCGAGCTGTGGAACATTCGCGGGAACGAGTGTAAAGTACCGTGGTCGAAAGACGACCGTCTACTTGCTTCCCCGAGGAGCTCAGGATGGCAAACCCAGCGCCCGGTTTTACATCGGTCTTGCGTGCCGCTTCAAGAGCCGCCACTCCCATAGCAACACTCTTCTGCGCACTGACGTTATTCTGCGCACTTCCTGCGCGGGCGCAAACCTTCAGGGTCCTGCACGGCTTCAACTTCTCGGATGGAGCGGATCCCCAGAGCGGCGTGACCATTGTAGGGAACGGAAATCTGTACGGCACGACCTCGAACGGCGGAATGTATGAAGCCGGAGTGGCCTACCAGTTAAAGCTGGTCAACTCGAACTGGATCTTCACTGACCTCTACCAGTTCGGAAAGCCAGGCGGCGACGGTGCTGCACCGTACGCCAGCCTGACGGTTGGTCCGGATGGCGCGCTCTATGGAACGGCCCTGCAGGGCGGTACGGGCGACGGAACAGTGTTCAATCTCAAACCCTCGGCCACTGTATGCCGCTCGACGCAATGTTCCTGGCACGAGTCGACGATCTGGTCCTTCCAGTTTTCAGGCGGAGCCGACCCGACCTACGGCGCGTTGGTTTTCGATCAGCAGGGTAACGCCTACGGCGCCACGGAATACGGCGGAGCCAATGACAAGGGTGTGGTTTATCAGCTGACCCGCAGTGGCCAGCAGTGGACAGAGACCCGGGTATACAGCTTCGGCTCAAGCTCGAGTGACGGATATTATCCGCTGCACAATGTTGTGCTCGATCGCGCCGGGAATGTGTACGGCACAACCTCGCAGGGCGGAATCAATGGCGGAGGCACAGTGTTCCAACTTGTCCCTGCCGGCGATGGCTGGACCGAGAACATCCTTGCCAGCCTTCCGGTTGGATCGCAGCCGCAGGCCGGCTTGATCATCGATGCAGCCGGTAATCTCTACGGCGCTACTACCGGACTGGGAGCCAACAGCGTTGCCCAGGTGTTCGAACTTTCGCCTTCCGGTAATTCCTGGCAATTTAAGACGCTCTACAGCTTCCCCAGCGTGCCGGGATTCAACCTGGGTCCTTACGGCAATCTGGCGATGGCGCGCGATGGGAGTCTTTACGGAGCCACCTTCAGCCTCGGTGAATACGGCGGCGGCAACATCTTCAAGCTGACGCCCTCGGGGCAGACTTGGATCTACAGCGATCTATATGATTTCACCGGCGAGAATGACAGCGCAAATCCCGTCGGCGATCTGAGTATCGATGCGAATGGGAACGTCTATGGCACCGCTACCTACGAACAAGGCGTGGTGTGGGAACTCACGCCGTAAGCTGCGAGATTAGCGAATCCAAATCGTCGTGTAGCTGGAATGTTCTCTGGTTCCGGTGTAAAGTGCCCTGCATAAAGCAGGGCCTCTTCCCGGCTATCTGAGGAGTTCACTATGCTGCACGCTCCGCTTTTCGCATTCCACCCGCGCGTCTTCGGACGAAATACGATCATCCTTTTCGGCTTGGCCTTGACCGGTGTGCTTGCACAGGCGCAAACCTTCTCGGTGTTGCATGCCTTCACTGGGCCGGACGGAATGTTTCCGAGCGGTGGCGTGGCGGTTGTAGGGACCGGGAATCTCTATGGCGTCACTCCCTACGGTGGAACGCGTTACGATGGTGTGGCCTATCAGCTCAAGCGGACAGGCTCGGGGTGGATCTCCAATACGCTCTATGAATTCGGCGGCGATGGCGATGGCACCTCGCCCAACAGCACTTTGGCGTTCGGCACCGATGGTGCGCTCTACGGAACGACGACCATGGGCGGCTACGGTGCAGGAACCGTCTTCAGCCTGAAACCGCAGCCCACGATTTGCAAGGCGACTCGTTGTTTCTGGCTCGAATCGAACATCTGGTCCTTTCACGGTTCGGGAGCGGAGGAACCTATCTACGGCGCCCTCGCATTCGACCAGCAGGGAAACGCCTATGGAGCTACAGCCTATGGCGGAGACTACGACGAGGGCGCAGTCTACAAACTCACCCGACTGGGCCAGGTTTGGACCGCTACCGTTCTTTATAGCTTCGGCTCCCGCCCGAACGACGGTCTTTCGCCGCTGCATACCGTGGTTCTCGATCGCGCCGGAAATCTCTATGGCACGACCTACTGGGGTGGTGCTAACGGTGGAGGCACGGCGTTCCAGCTTGTTCCTTCCGGTGGCAGCTGGACGGAAAGAATCCTGGCGAATTTTCCCGCAGGAGCTCAACCGCAAGCCGGGCTGATCATCGATGCCGCCGGCAATCTGTATGGCGCCACGCTGGGGGTTCCACCAAACACCCAAGCCCAGGTCTTCGAATTTTCGCCCTCCGGCAACAACTGGCTGTTCAGTGTCCTGCATACTTTCACTACCACGTACTCCAACCTTGGTCCGATGGGCAACCTGGTGATGGGTCCCGGCGGAATTCTTTATGGCACAACGTTCAGTCTGGGCGCGTATGGGGCGGGGAACATCTTCGAAGTCACCCCATCGGGCAATAGTTGGACCTACACCGACCTCTACGATTTCACGGGGGGCAGTGATGGCGCGGGCCCAATGGGCGATCTCAGCATCGACTCGAGCGGAAATGTTTATGGCACCACTCAAATCGGAGGCAACGGCCAGGGCGTGGTGTGGGAACTCACTCCCTAAGCTTCACCTTCAGAGTTGCCGTACCTTTCGCGGGCTGGAATGTGCTTACGTTCCGGTGTAAAGTGCCCTGCATAAAAACGCGTCTTCCCCCGGCGACTTCCAAGGAGCTCATGGATGTTTCACACTGCACCATTTGCATCGAACCTCCGCCATTGTTTACGGACCACTGCCGTCTTTTTCGGCATGGCCTTACTTTGCCTGCTTCCGGCACGAGCCCAGACTTACACGGTGTTGCACAGCTTCACCGGCCCCGACGGAGAGTATCCCTACAGCGGGGTGACGATCGCTAACGGCGGAGCCTTGTATGGTACGGCTTCGCGCGGAGGAACCTATCAGACGGGAGTGGCCTACCAGTTGAAGCACGCCGGTTCGGGATGGGTGTTGCAGGTTCTGCACAACTTCGGCAACGGCAGCGACGGCGCGGTTCCTTACGCCGGACTGACCTTCGGCAACGATGGCGCACTCTATGGCACAGCTTCGCTTGGCGGCTCGGGCAACGGGACCATATTCAACCTCAAACCGCTGCCGATTGTTTGCCGGGCTGTACCGTGTCCGTGGAATGAGACGCAACTATTGTCGTTCCAGACGGCGCAAGGCAGCCTGCCCGCTTACGGCAACGTCGTTTTCGATCAGGCCGGCAACATGTACGGCACGACGCAATACGGCGGCGCGAACAATAACGGGACTGTTTATGAAATGACCCGCCAAGGTCAGCAGTGGACGGAGACGGTTCTTTACAGTTTCGGAACCGGGCAGGGTGACGGAACCTGGCCGATGCATAACCTGGTGATGGACCACGCGGGAAATTTGTACGGCACGACCTATCAGGGCGGAGCCAACGGCGGAGGCGCGGTCTTTCAACTGGTGCACTCCGGGCAGAACTGGACCGAAAGCATCATCGCCAGTTTTCCAGCGGGCGCACAGCCGCAGGCGGGACTCATCATCGATGCCGCCGGAAATCTTTACGGCGCTACCACCGGCATCAGCAGCGGGTCAGCTGAAGTTTTTGAGCTGTCGCCCTCAGGCAATAGCTGGCAAATAACCACTCTTCACACATTTCTCAATACATCGAGATTTGCTATTGGACCGGTTGCAAATCTGGTGATGGATCACAGCGGAAACGTTTACGGCGCAAGCTACAGCCTGGGTGTCCACAGCAAGGGCAATGTTTTCGAACTTAGTCCTTCGGGTGGCAGCTGGACGTATACGGACCTTTACGACTTCAGGGGCAGCACCGACGGCTCAGGGCCGATCGGCGATCTCAACATCGATGCCAGCGGCAATCTGTATGGCACCACCCAAAACGATGGCAGCGGATTCGGCGTGGTGTGGGAACTCGCACCGTAGAGGTGCGGCGACTAGCGAGGGTCCCCCTCATTCGTGATGTTCGAGGGGGACTGAAGCTTAGTACAACCGGAAGTTCACTTCGACGTTGACCTGTACTGCGACTGCCTGACCGTCTTTCATGGAGGGTTGGAACCGCCACTGGCGGACCGCCTCTATGGCTTTCTCGTCCAAGCCCATTCCCAGCGAGCGTTGCACACGAACCTGATGCGCGCGGCCGTCGGCGCCGATGACCACCCAGAGTACGACGGTCCCTTGATACTTTGCCTGGCGCGCTTCTTCGGAGTATTCGGGGTCGGGATCGTAGATCACTCGGGGAGCGCTGACGCCTCCGCCGACCCGATAAATTCCCCCACCATACCCCCCACCATGACCCGGGCCCACGCCCGGGCCGCTGCCCGATCCGATTCCTGTGCCGTCCCCCGATCCGATGCCACCACTCCCCCCGGTTCCGTTCGACGGCGGGGATAGGATTCGCGAGAGCGGATCGCCGAGATTTGCGGTTTGCGGCAGCTTGAGATCCGGCGGACCGACGACAGTGGGCTCAGCGGCGAGCTTCGGATTGTCATTGCGAATGACGATGGCTGGCGGCGTGATCTGCTCGCTCGCGAAACGTGGCGCGCTGCCTTTCGATGCGGCCATCTTGTCGCGATCGCCGCCACCACCGCCTCCGCCGGCTTTGGTTTTGGCGGCCGGAAGCGAGTAGTCGCCCGGGCTGATCAGCGAGATGACTTCTTGCTTTACTTGCTGGGGATGACGCGCGAGCCACACGCTGGAAGCGAACACGACGGCGATTGCAGCGGCGTGCAACACAGCCGATACCACGAAATTCGAGCGGTGGACAGGATAGCTGCCATAGCCCGCGCCGAACAGCGTTGGCAGAATCTGCTCATCCGCTTCAAGTCTCGGCGTGCGTGCGGGGACAGCGACCAGTGGGGTGCGTTTATGTAGCTGCGGGAGGGCAGCGCCGTCGAATCGACGCGCCGCCGCGTCCTGGAGTTCGAGCTGAAGACGTGAACGGAATTTCGGGCTGGGCATTTCGCGCAGTGTGCTGGCGACCAGCAGGAGTTCGCCTACCGTGGAGTCGTATTGCTCAGCAACGGTCGGGTCGCCTCGCAGCAGGGAATCCAGCGCGTTGTCGAGTTCTTCGTAAATCGGCTGCCTGCTCATCGGTTCTCTCCCATACGGTTCCGCAGATTTTCGAGCGCTCGAAACTGCAGTTGCTTGACTGCGCCTTCGCTGCGCTTCAACTCGAGGGCAATGTCGCGGATGCTGCGCTGATCGAGGAAGCGCCGCACCATGACCAACTTCTGATCGGGAGGCAACTCCTCGAGCAACTGCGCCAGCATCACCCGGCGTTCAGTACCGTCTTCGGCGCCAGGCTCCTCCAGATCGCTGTCGGAGATCTCCGGATGCCGCGAGCGCCGCTGCCAGCGATCGGCGATGGCGTTCGACGCAATCCGCAAGAGCCAGGCGATGAACGGCGCGCCTCGCCATTCAAATTGCGCGAGGTTGGCCAGCGCCTGGTGAAAGACCTCAGCGGTCAGATCCTCGGCTTCGGCGCGATCGAAGACGCGCGATGCAACGAAAGCGTAGACCCGGCCGAAATTGTTCTCGTAGAGCTCGCCAAAGCGCCGGGGATCGCGCTGGGCGGCTGCGATGAGTAATCGTTCGTCGGTCTCAGCTTCGACAGCTTTCAAACCCGGCTCCGGAACGTGCGCCTTTCATACAGGTAAACCGTCGGGAACGAAGAAAGGTTACGATGGCGGTCAAATTAATTCACGGAGAAAAACGGATAGAAGCGCCCTAAGGAAAACACCCACCTAAGCAAGAAGCTCAGGTGGGCGTTCAATCCGGAGGTGGCCTGCTGGAGATTCGGAGGTCACTATTCGCGATTCATTGCCAGGACGACAATCTCCGGGTTGTTGGTGAGGCCGTTGCTCGCCACCAGGCTCGCTCTCTCGCGCTTGGAGCGGGGAAGCTGGATGCCGGTGTCACTGGCTCCGTCCCAGACCTGGATCAGGAAATATTGGCCGCCGCACCTCTCGAAGACCAACTTTGGCGATTGCGCCTGCTTGTCCTGAATGCGGACCGCCTTCATCAGGAATGCAGCCGAGTGATTGTCGAGGTTCTGCAGTACGTCGATGCTGCTGCTATTCGACCTCACTTCGTAGCTGCCGGCTGCCATCGGCTTGTCGTCCACGTAGAAGCCAAAAGGCACATTGGCAACGATTCGAGATTGCGCGTTCAGCATGGGTAACGCGAGGACCATCGTCGCTGCGAGCATACTCAATACGCCATAAACCTTGCTCTTCATAGATCCTCCTTTGGGTCGATGTTGAGTGCGGTCTGAATTGAATTCAGCTTCCGAACTCAGCGCCCTTTCTTTCCTTCGCCTCACTTGGCGAACGCCGATATAGAGTGCAAACCGTGGGCCAAAGCGCTAGCCAGTTGAGGAGTGCTGAATTGCCAAGGAGTTACAATCACGCTGCGCCGCCGCATGTCGAAAAGTTGGCTTTAGCTCTATCCGAATGGGTCGCTTGCGCCTATCCAAACCGCACCCGAGAGGTTGGCAACGCGTCTTTTAGGATTTTCACGGGAGAGGATTGCCAGCTCGGCTGTGACGACGCTCACAGCCCCTGACGTGCCCGGTTGTGATAAACAAGAGAGTACGAGCCGGTCGAAGAGCCGGCACGAGTCTGACCTATGAGCCATTCCGTTTTGCGGAGCGTCGGCTTCGCGCGACTGTTCGGCCGGCTAAAGCCGGCTCTAAGAAGAAATAACCTTCCCGGACGCTGGCCTGAAGGCCATCTCTACCCGACCTGCCACCCTCTCAATGCCATAGTGCAAGCGGAACAGCTGATCAGCGGGCGCCATTTGTTGGAGGCCACATGCTGAGATCGGCCTTCATCGCGCTCTCTGAGAGCAAATCGCTGCGCAATTTTGCGGAGAACTCCTCGCTGGGCATGAAGTTTTCCAAGCGCTTCGTAGCTGGCACGCATCTGGACGATGTCATTCGTGAAACCGAGGTGGTCAACGGCTGGGGAGCCGGCGTCAGCATCGACAATCTGGGCGAGAACGTCACCAATGCCGACGAGGCCAAGCATAGTGCCGAGCTCTACCACCAGATGCTCGATGAGATCCAGCAGCGCAAGCTGAACGCCAATATCAGCCTCAAGCTCACGCACATGGGGCTCGACGTCGATCCGGATCTGGCGTTCCGTCAGGTGACCGAGTTGGTCGACCACGCGACGAAGATCAACAACTTCGTGCGCGTCGACATGGAAGGCTCGCCCTACACCCAGCGCACCATCGACTTCGTGCGCGGGCTGCATCGCGAGCCCGGACACGCCGGCAAGGTTGGCACCGTCATCCAGTCGTACCTGTTCCGCAGCGAGAAGGACGTCAACGATCTGCTCTCCGAGCGAATTCGCATCCGCCTGTGCAAGGGCGCGTACAAGGAGTCGCCGGATATCGCGTTTCCCAAGAAGGACGACGTGGATGCCAACTATCTAAAGCTGGCGCGCACGCTGATGAAGAGCGGCGTCTACCACGGACTCGCCACACATGACGAGAAGATCATCACCGAGCTGAAGCAGTTCGCGAAGTCGGAGAATATTCCGACGAACGCCTATGAGTTCCAGATGCTGCACGGGGTGCGCCGCGATCTTCAGCAGCAACTGGTGCGCGAAGGCTACGGGTTGCGGGTATACATTCCGTTCGGTTCGGAGTGGTATCCGTACTTCATGCGCCGCCTGGCGGAACGTCCCGCGAATGTGATCTTCATCGCGAAGAACATGTTCCGGCAGTAGCCAGTAGTCAGTAGCCAGCTGTAGGTTGTCAGTTGCCGGTTGTCAGTTGCCAATTCTCAAGGGTGTCATCCTGAGCGGAGCGGGCGCGCTAGCGACCGCGGAGTCGAAGGACCGCTATCGCCAGAAGAACCTGGGTGCCCCGTTCTGCGCCTTCCTTTGGCGTAGGGCGGGCTGGCATCGGCGAACGCGGAGTGGAGGAACCTGTTATTCTCCCGCGAAACGCAAACTTGCCGTCACAACTGAGCGGATCGCAGGACCGCTATCGCCACCCCCAGCCACCCGTTGACACCCGCCGCATCCCATCCTAAGATCGCCCCATCCCGGGCGACGTAACGCCCACGCCACGGAGCCATCACGGCAAACGCTGCTTCTGCCACGGTACAGAACCGGGTCAAGTCCAGAGGACACCTGCAGCGCCTTGTGGGTGTCGGCTTTGGCCTTGCGGTGGGCATCGGCGGCACCATCGGCTCCAGCATTCTGCGCACCCCCGGAGATGTGGCCGCCCAACTGCGCAGCGCCTGGCTGGTCATGGCCATCTGGATGATCGGCGGCATCTACGCCTTCTTCGGCACCGTCTCGGTCACGGAGTTGGCTACCATGCTTCCGCAGGAGGGCGGCTGGTACGTTTACTCCCGCGAGGCCTTCGGCGAGTATGCCGGCTTTCTGGTGGGCTGCTGCGACTGGACCATGCAAGCAGCCGCCATTGCGTACACGGCCGTCGCCTTCGGTGAGTTTTCGGTCGGGCTGCGTCCTGAGTGGGCGCCGCATCTGAAGTTGCTCGCGATCGCTGTGGTGGTGGTCCTGACGGCCTTGAACTGGATCGGTGTCCGCTCCAGCAGTCGCACCCAGGAGCTCACCAGCGTGATCAAGACGCTGGCTCTATTTGCCTTCGTGGTTGCTTGCTTCGTGGCGCCGCAGACCAGAAGCACATCCGCTCCCGTCGCCCTGCCCGGCCTGGCCTCATCCGGCGGAATGTTGCTGGCCATGGTGATCGCCATGCAAGCCGTGATCGCCACCTACGACGGCTGGTACTCGGCCATCTACTTCCTCGAAGAGGACCGGGACCCGGTGAGGAACCTCCCACGCTCCTCGATTGGCGGCGTCGCCACCTGTATCGCCATCTTCCTGCTCGTGAACCTGGCGCTGCTGTACCGGCTGCCCATGTCCCACCTTGCCGGTTCCCAAGTGCCGGCGGCCGATGCCGCTATGGCGATCTTCGGTCCCCACGGCAAACAGATTATCCTGGTCATCGCCATCATTACGGTCGTGGGCACCCTGAACTGCTGCCTGCTCTGCGCATCGCGAATTCTCTTTGCCCTCGGTCGCGATCGCCTGCTGCCTGCCTCGCTGTCGTCGGTCAATTCCGGCGGCACGCCGTCGGCCTCGCTGTTCATGTGTGCCGTCGTTAGCATTGCGCTGGTGGCGACGGGTACGTTCGAGACGTTGATTGCGATCGCGACTTTTCTGTTCGTGACCGTCTACATCTCCGGATTCTCGGCGCTCTTCCGCTTGCGGGTAACGCGACCGGCGATCCCCAGGCCGTT
This sequence comes from uncultured Acidobacteriaceae bacterium, assembly GCA_963834135.1. GTDB lineage: Bacteria > Acidobacteriota > Terriglobia > Terriglobales > Acidobacteriaceae > Bog-257. The sequence goes on from CAWIAN010000007.1 coordinate 479,613, forward strand.
CAAGACCTGGGGCTATCCCTGGACCACTGCGGGCGTGCTGCTGGCCTCCATCGGGTTCCTGATCGCGTCCGTCGTAGGCGACTTGAAGCACAGCTTATTCACGCTTGTGCTGATCGCGGTGAACTATCCGATCTACTACTTCTTCATCAGGAAGCACACTCTTCGTAACGCCGAAGCCGCGGCGCGCGCGGCACGGTCAAGCCCGCAAGGCGTGCCATGACAGCCCAGGATGGAGCGAGCCAAGCCCGCAGGGCGTGTCATGACAGCCCAGGATGGAGCGAAGCGGAATCCTGGGTACGCGGAAAGAATGCTCGAGTCCCCCGGGGACGCCAGGCTTTTCACGCAGGCACGTCGGTCGCGCCGCTAAGATTTTCTTGATGACCGATCGCGTGCCGCCGTGGATCGGAAGGGAACACGTACCGGCCCAAGCCCGGAGGGCGTGTCATGACAGCCCAGGATGGAGCGAAGCGGAATCCTGGGTACGCGGAAGGAATGCTCGAGTCCCCCGGGGACGCCAGGCTTTTCACGCAGGCCGGCTCATTCCCACACTTGCGATATGGGGATATTACAACAGCACGGGTTTAGATATGATTCTGGCTGATTATGAGGTCAAACTTGAAACAGCTAAGGATGTCGTTACTTGTGCTCACCGCGCTTGTAGCGACCTACACCTCGCTGTGGGACGGCAGTGGTCTGCTTTGGTCGGGAATCGGGGGTATCGCTGACGTTGCATTGTTTCTGGTCCCCGCTCTAGCCCTGCCGATTGCGGTGTTAGCCAACTGGCACTCATCGATTTCGGCAAGCCTTTTTATTCTGGGGTACGCTCTGAACATCGGCTTCCAGATGCGAGCGTTCGGTGCAACCTTGAAACAACTGGCCAGTAACTATTCGGGCTTTTGGGAAGTCTCGCTTACCGCCTTTCTGTTGGTATCGTTGGCAGTAATGGACGCCGTCATCAATCGTCGAATTGGATCGGAACAAGCGCAAGGCTCAAGTGAACAGTGACTTACCAGCGTACCGCTGGTAACTGTTGTGAACAGGCGATAGCGTAAGTTACGGCTGGTCGCTAGTCAATTAGTGAAAAAGCGGATCTATCGCCAGCAAAGAACTCACCTCAACGGCGATTCTCCAGAAGCGCCGAAATCTCAGCAATTTCCTTTGACCTCATGGCTTCTGGGCAATTCAGCGGTACAATGGGCCGCTTGCAAAGAGGGTCTATGAATCAACAGTTGCTTACTTTGATTTGCGTGATGGCGTTTTGCACCTCCGGATTTGCGGCCGACAATAAGCAGAACGCGCCTTGTGTGTCATTTCCGTGCATCGTGGCATCCATCTCTCTCACCAACCAGACGATGCCGGTTTCACAAGTGCCAATTTATACTCCGGCAACTGACGGGCTGTTTCGAATTGTGTACTACGAAGAGGTTTCCCAAGCGGGCCTTGGGACTTGGGTGTTCACTTGGAGTTGGACGGATGACTTGAAAACAGAATCGCAGGATATGATCCAGTTGTCGCAGGGTACTTACGCAAACTATGGCGTAACAGGGATTCGAGCCGTGGCTGGCCACCCCATAACTTACACTGTCACCCGCAGGTTCGGCAGTAGTAGCTATAACCTATTTGCAACTGTAGAGCAGCTCCAGTAGCTCTTTCCTCAACAATTAGCCACAGCCTTGCGCCCCTTGGCGATCGGCAAGTAGGTGAACCAGGGTTAGTTGGCGATAACAGCTCTTATAAAAAGCTTCACAAGTCGCCTGCCCTGCCTTAGCCTGACCTCTGACCTCTGACCTCTGACCTCTGACCCCTGACCTCTGACCCCTGACCCCTGACCTCTGACCTCTGACAACAGCCTCACTTCAACCTCGCCCCCACCGGCACATCCTCCAGAAATCCCGCCAGCACCGGCTGTCCATCCTCAAGCGATGCCGCGACGATCATCCCGTTCGACTCCAACCCCCGCAGCTTGCGCGGCGCCAGATTCGCCACGATCACGACTTTGCGCCCGATGAGCTTCTCCGGATCGTAGGCTTTGGCAATGCCGGCGACAATCTGCCGGACTTCGGTACCTATGTCCACTTCAATCCGCAGCAGCTTGTCGGCGCCCTTTACCTTCTCGGCAAATTTCACCTGGCCCACGCGCAATTCGACTTTGAGGAAGTCGTCGATGGTAATTTTCGGCGTTCCGTCCGTGGGAACCGCTGGCGAGGAGGATGGAGCACCCGCGGGCGAGCCCGGCAACGTCGCTCCCCCTTCGGCCTTTTGATCGGGCGAAAAAACGGTAGCGGGCGGCGTTCCGGTAACTTCGTCGACCTTCGTTTCGGTTGTCTTCGATTCGCTCTCCATGGAGCGCTGCTGTTCCATCTTCTGCATCCTTTCGATCATGCTCTTGTCGGCGCGCGGGAATACCGGCTCGACTTTGCCCAGCTTGGTACCAATTTGCAGCTGTCCCCACTTCAACTCGCGCAGTTGGACTTCGCTGATATTTCCCAGTCCCAGCTGACGCCATATTCGCTCCGTCGCCTCCGGAATGATGGGATGCGCCAGCGCGGTCACGATACGGAGAGACTCGGCTGCCGTGTACAGGACAGTCGCCAGTTGCGCGCGCGAATCCGCGTCTTTCTCTTCGGCGAGCGACCACGGGTGGGTCTCGGCAATGTAGCCATCGACTGCGGCAATAAAGAACCACAGCTCTTTCAGCGCTCCCGAGAAATCGAACCTGTCGAACTTGTCGTTGAACTGCTGGATGGTGTTTTCCGCCTGCTGCTTGAGAGCCGCCTCCTTTTCGACAAAGCCGGGATTCAGCGACGTCACTTTACTCGGGTACGGCATTTCTCCGTCAAAGTAGCGGACGATCATCGCCAGCGTACGGCTCGACAGATTGCCCAGGCCGTTCGCCAGATCGCCGTTGTAACGCTGCACCAGCGCATCGAAGCTGAACGAGCCATCCTGTCCGAAGACGATTTCGCGCAGCAGGAAATAACGCAGCGCGTCCTGGCCGAGCGTGTCGAGGATGGTATCGCTGCGCACAATGTTGCCGCGCGACTTCGACATCTTGCTCTCTTCAAATAGCAGCCAGCCGTGCGCCACGATCGATTTCGGCAGCGGCAGATCGGCGGCCAGCAAAAACGCCGGCCAGTAGACGCAATGGAAGCGCACGATCTCCTTGCCGATCATGTGCACGTCGGCGGGCCAGTAGCGCGCAAGCTTCTCTTGATCTTTCGGATCGTCGGAGCCGAAGCCGATCGCCGTCATGTAATTCGTCAGCGCGTCGAGCCATACGTAGATGACGTGCTTGGGATCGCCTGGCACCGGGATGCCCCACTTGAACGACGTGCGGCTCACCGAGAGATCGCGCAGGCCGCTGCGCACGAAGGCGATCACCTCGTTGCGGCGTGTCTCGGGGCGGATGAAGTCGGGATGCTCGTCGTAATACTTGAGAAGCCGGTCGCCCATCTCCGAAAGCTTGAAGAAGTAGTTTTCCTCGTGAACCGTCTCCGTCGGACGGCCGCACTCGGGACACGGCGCGCCTGCACCGACCACGTCCACGTAAAGCTCGTCGAAGACGCAATACTGGCCGCTGTACGAGCCCTTGTAGATGTAGCCGCGCTCCTGCAGGCGCGTGAACATCGCCTGCACGCCGCGGATGTGCCGCGGGTCGGTGGTGCGGATGAAGTCGTCGTAGGTGATCTTCATCTTGTCCCATAGCCCGCGGAACTCGGCGGAAACCTTGTCGGCAAACTCCTTAGGCGAGCAGCCGGCCGCCGCCGCCGAGCGCTCGATTTTCTGCCCATGTTCGTCGGTGCCGGTGAGGAAGAAGGTGTCCAGGCCCATCATGCGCTGGCGCCGTGCAATGGCATCGCACACAACAGTCGTGTACGTGTGCCCGATGTGCGGCCGCGCGTTGACGTAATAGATGGGCGTGGTGATGTAAAACTTGTCGGGTTTATCCATGCTGTCGGTCCAGGTACAAACGGATGGCTTCCTGCATCACGTGCTTCAGCGGAACGTGGTGTTCGGCGGCGATGCGCCGGCAATCTTCGTATTCGGGCGCGTACTGCGAGGGCGCACCGTTCGCGCCGGCAACCTTTATGCGCACCTCGCCCCACGGCGTTATCACCGCTTCATGATGACGTGGCAGCGCGTAACGTTTCTCGCGGCGCACACGGATGCCGAGCGTCGAGCTCTCGCGGAACAGCAACGCCCGCATGCGCTCTTCATGGCTGGTCGGCGCGAGGATCGTCAACACCGTTCCGGGACGATTCTTCTTCATCTGCACCGGCGTGGTGAAAACGTCGAGCGCTCCCTCGGTAAACGCCACATCCATGATGTAGCCGATGAGTTGCGGATTCAGGTCGTCAAGGTTGGCTTCGAGGATGGCAATCTCTTCTTCGTCGCCGGAGCTGGCGTCAGGAGCGGTCTCTGCCGTTTCGCCGACGCTGATGCGGAGCACATTCGCTTGGCCCGGGAAATTGCGAGCGCCCGCTCCATAGCCAACACTGGAAGGAGTCATCATGGGTCGCGGTCCGAAGCTGGACGCCAGGATCTTCACGATCGCGGCGCCGGTGGGTGTGACCAGCTCCTTTTGAATTTCTCCCGAGTAGATCGGCGCGCCTTGCAGCAATTCGAGCGTGGCGGGCGCGGGGACCGGCAGCACGCCGTGCGCGCAGGTGACCGATCCGCCTCCAACGTTTAAGGGCGAGCAGATGAACTGATCGACTCCGAGGGCTTCAGCGCCGACGGCGGCGCAGACAATGTCGACGATCGCGTCGGCCGAGCCGACCTCGTGAAAGTGAATGCCTTCGAGGTCGACATTGTGAATCTTGGCTTCAGCGGCGCCCAGCGCAAGAAAGATCTCGTTAGACAATTGCTTCGCGCGGTCGCTCAGCGGAGCAGTGGAGATGATGCTCAGGATGGCGGAGAGGCTGCGGCCATGGGAGTGTGAGTGCCTGCGTTCTGCTTGATGAGGCTGCCCGTGTTGATGCATGTGGGCGTGCCCGTGTGAATGAACCTGCTCGACGGCTTCAGCACTACACCCTATCCCCTGATCCCTATCCCCTACGCTCTGCTTTTCCCAAAATTCTTCCCGAGGCAAGTCCTTCTCGCCGTTCACGATCACATCGAGCTTGGTAGCCGAGATGCCGCCACGATCGACGCGCGAGATCTCCAGCGTGGCTCCGACATTGAGGTCGGCGACCGTCTTCTCGAAGAGCGCGAACGGAACCCCGGCGTCGAGCAGGGCGCCGAGAAACATGTCGCCGCTGATGCCAGAGAAGCAATCGAGATAGGCTATGCGCATGGGAGCTGTCCGGATCGCGCGCAAAGCACGCGCGAGAAGGAGAAATTTCATCATAGGTAAGCTGCGTGGGAGCGTCAAACGATTGGCCGTCAGCTCGCGGCCATTCGTTCTTAACAAAAACGCATGCACCAGCTTTGTTATTCTGGATTCTCTACCCGAATGGTTTTGTTAAAGGCTAAGAGCTAAGAGCCCAATGTATCTCGAACAACAACGCATCCTCGCGACTCACGTCCGCGGCTTTCTGCGCGAGAAATACGATGTCGATCTGCCGAACATTGTCATCGATCAGCCACCGAACGTCGCGATGGGCGAGTTCGCCCTGCCCTTCTCGTTCGAACTGGCCAAGCGTCTGCGCAAAGCGCCGCGGAAAATAGCCGAGGAGATCGTTGCCACGCTTCCGCTACCTGATGGATTCGAGAAGTTCGAGGTCGCTGGCGCGGGGTATATCAATGCACGCCTGAAGCGCGATGTTGCAGCCAAGGCTCTCGCCGCAGGAGAAACGATTGCTTCCGCAAACCACGAGGGCGAAGGCGCCGCCGACGTGGGGGGAACGATCCTTGTCGAGCACACCTCGATCAATCCCAACAAAGCCGCGCACATCGGACACCTGCGCAATGCGATTCTGGGTGACACCTTCGTCCGACTGCTGCGCGCCGCCGGGCATACGGTCGATGTGCAGAACTACATCGACAACACCGGCGTGCAGGTGGCGGACGTGGTCGTCGGCTTCGTTACGCTGGAGAAAAAGTCCAAAGCAGAAATTGCTGACCTGATCAGCTGGACTCCGCTCTTCGATTACCACTGTTGGGACCTCTACGCGCGCGTGTCGCAGTGGTATGCGGAGGACAAGGAGCATCTGAAGGCGCGGCAGGACGCGTTGCACTCCATCGAGGAGGGTGGAAACAGCGTGGCCGAGATCGCGGAGATGATCTCCGTCGCCGTGCTGCGTCGGCATCTCGAGACGATGGACCGGCTCGATATCGAATATGACTTTCTGCCGCGCGAGAGCGAGATTTTGCGCCTGCACTTCTGGGAGTCGGCGTTTGAGCTGTTGAAACAGAAAGGTGTGCTCTACTTCGAGACCGAGGGGAAGAACAAAGGTTGCTGGGTCATGACGCGGCCGAAGGCTTCCGGTACGGGCAAAATCCCCACTTCAGCACCAAAAGAAGGTGCTGAAATGGGGCACCCGGAGCACCCGGGTGAAGAGAGTCTCGAAGAGCTTCTAACTAACATCGGCACTCAAGTCCCGGAGATACAAGGTCCCGATGAGGACGCGAAGGTCATCGTGCGTTCCAATGGCACGGTTGGTTATGTCGGCAAGGACATTGCCTATCACCTGTGGAAGTTTGGGCTGCTGGGCCGCGACTTCGGCTATCGCCGTTTCTACAAATATCCCAACGGTCACGAGGTTTGGATTTCGGCGGAGCAAGGTGAACCCGACCATCCGCACTTCGGCAATGTTGCTGCGATTTATAACGTGATCGATTCGCGCCAGAGCGATCCACAGAACACGGTTGTCGAGGCGCTGCGGCTGCTGGGCTACACCGAGCAGGCCGCGCACTACACGCATTTTTCCTACGAGATGGTCGCGCTCACCCCTCGTTGCGCGCTCGAACTGGGCTATGAGGTAAGCGAAGAAGACCGAGCGAAGTCCTACATTGAGGTATCTGGGCGCAAGGGCTTCGGCGTGAAGGCCGACGACTTATTGGACGCGCTGATCGTTGCTGCCAAGAAGGAAGTCGACGCGCGCCACCCCGAACTAAGTGACCAGGAGCGTATTCATATCTCCACGCAGATTGCCATTGGCGCGCTGCGGTATTTCATGCTGAAGTTCACCAAGCAATCGGTAATCGCGTTCGACTTTAAGGAGGCACTGGCCTTCGAAGGCGAGACCGGTCCATATGCGCAATATGCTGTCGTGCGCGCCAGCAATATCTTCCGCAAAGCGGGGATTGAGCCTGAGCACGCGCTGGTCTCCAGCGTCGATTACGCGCGTCACTTTGCCGACGAGAGTGGGACGGAGATCTGGGAGCTGTGGCTGCTTGCCGGCAAGACTTCGTTCGTTATCGAGCAGTGCATTGCCACCACGGAGCCGGCATTCGCCGCTAAACACGCGTTTCAGCTGGCGCAGCAGTTCAACAACTTCTATCACCGGCACCATATCCTGACGGAAGCCGATGAGGACCGGAAGAGGTTTCTGCTGGCGACTGCGGCGGTGGTGCGCCGGGAGCTGGTTCGGGTGCTTGGAGCGATGGGGATTACGGTGCCGCCGGTGATGTAACGGCCGCGGATGGATTTGACTCATGTCGTGGCATCGTCGGTGGAAACCAGGTTGTACCGAAGCGGCGAAAAGCAGATCCCTCGCTGCGCTAGTGATGACAACCAATTCTTAAAGTGCATTTGGCGTGGACCTGAAGGTCCGCACTGCCCAAACTGTAGCGGTATCCGAGCTGTCGCACTACCCGATCTGCGGCTACTCTTCCGCCGGCTCGGGCATGAAGCGATATCCGACTCCGCGAACAGTCAGCAGGTGCTGAGGGTGGGAAGGGTCCTTCTCGATGTACTTACGCAGCCGCACCACAAAGTTATCGATGGCGCGCGTGTCCGTGTCTTCGTGCAGTCCCCACACTTCTTCGAGGATCGATTTGCGCGAGACGATGCGGCCACTATTGCGAATGAGATGCCGCATCAGCTCAGCCTCCATCAAGGTTAAGCGAAAGGTCTTGCCGTTTGCGCGCAGCTCCAGCGTGCCGAAGTCAACTTGTTTGCCGTCGAACTCATAGACATCGAATTCGCGCAACGATCCGGCGTCGTGCGCCTCAGCAACGCGTGCCTCGGCCGGAGGATCGGTGAGCAGCGTGCGTCCCCAGTCGCGGCGGCGCAACAGGCTGCGGATGCGGGCCAGCAGGATCGCCAGGTCGAAGGGTTTAGGCAGATAGTCGTCGGCGCCGGAGGCGAAGCCCTTCAGCACATCTTCCGGGCGGCTGCGTGCCGTCAGCATCAGCATCGGAATGTAATTGCTGGCCTTGCGCAATTCGGTTGCAACAGTGAAGCCGTCTTTGCCGGGAAGCATCACGTCGAGCACCAGGAGATCGAACTCGCTACGCTGGTTGACCAGCATGTCCAGCGCGCGCTCGCCGTCGCCGACTACCTCAATGTGGTAGCCCTCGGCTTCCAGGTTGAATTTCAGCCCGCGCGCCAGGTGCTCTTCGTCTTCCACCAGCAAGATGTCGTTCACTGCGAATTCCTCGGCAGCTCAATGGTAACAGTGGTTCCGCGACCCGCGCCTTCACTTTCAGCGCGAGCGTCTCCTCCATGGCGGCGGGCGATGGCACGCACGATGAACAATCCCAGGCCGCTGCCTTTCACTTGCGAGGCGCCCGGCGTCAACACGCGGTAGAAGCGCTTGAAGATGCGTTTCAGCTCGCCGCGCGGGATGCCAACGCCGTTATCGCGGACCGAGATCTGCACCCGCTCAAGATCCGGAGTCAGCACGGCGACGCGGATCGATGGCTCCTTGGACGAATACTTCACAGCATTATCAAGAACATTGGTCAGCGCGGTGAACAACTCTTCGCTGTCACCCATCACCGTGAGTTGCTCGCCCGGCTGCCCATCGGGCGCCCAGTCGAGAGCCTCGGACGTCAAGTGATGGCGCGAGCGCGCGAGGTCGACTGCCTCCTGTACCAGAGGGCCTATCGCAACCGGGTTGCGCGAGAGCACCGCGTTCTTCTGGGTGATGCGCGCGGCCCGTAGCACGCCCTCGACCGTGCCCATCAGGCGGTCGGTGTCATCGAGCATCACCTGATAGAACTCGTGCCGCTTTTTGTCGTCCACTTCGCGCTTTTGCAGGGTTTCCAGATACAGCCGGATCGAGGTGATGGGGGTTTTTAGCTCGTGAGTAACGGCATTGAGGAAGCTGTCTTGCTGCTCGTTGCGACGCACCTCTCGGACAAGAAAGATGGTGTTAAGGATGACTCCGGCAATGATGAAGCAGAAGAAGACAACGCCCAGAATGAGCGGCACGACCTCGCGCCAATTGAGAATGATCCAACTGGTGCTGAGCACGGTCGCAGCCACGGCGATGCACACGCCCAGGGTGATGAATACGGCGATCTTCGAGGTGCGGCTGACGGGTCGCATGATCGGTTGGGCTCAGAATAGCAGGGAAATGCCTGTCGGCAGGTGCTCCGGGCGCACGTCCTGCATTTGGACGTTAACTTGGGTGGAAGGGTTGGAACCCACTTGGCCCAACAGGCGAACGTGGGGCACTGTCGTTACTGACTATTGACTACCGCTGCTCTCCTCTTCCAGCGCGGTGATGGTCTCGTCGTCCACGTTCCAGGTCTTCAAGATGCGGAAGATGATGCGACTGGGGAAACCGGCCCGCGATAAGGATCGAAAGATGCGGGCTGCCTGCTTCTGATCTTCGGGCTTGGCGATTCGCTTGCGCTTCAGGAACTCGCGGGCCAACTGTTCTTCGTTGACCTCGTCGTAGGCCGAACGAACGGCACTGTCGACGATGTCGGCGTGTACGCCTTTCGCCTTCAGGTCCTGGGTGACGCGCAGCCGTCCAAACTTTTCGTTCTCTTTGCGAAAGCGAGTGAAGCTTTCGGCGTAGCTGCTGTCGTTGAGATATTTATGCATCTTCAGACGGGCTACGACCACGTCGACCAGCAATTCGCCGTGCGGCTGATCGCCCACGCGGCGGCGCATCAGGCGCTTAATCTCGGCGACGGTCCGCATGCGACGCCCCAGCGCTCCAACGGCGTACTCGTAGAGCGACTCCTCGTCGTAGGTGCGGGTCGAGCGCTTGAACGCCATGGGAGCGATTATAGTGCTGCGATCGACCAGATCGTGAAGTCAAGCACTTCTCCGAAGCCCTGTGCGGTGGGCTCGAAGGCCGGTCGTGCTCGAGGGAGCAGCGCTCAATTCAATTCGCGGACACCGACCGACTGCCGGAGCTGTTCCAATGCTTGCATGTACGAGGCTAGCGCCTGGCGGTAGCTCAGCTCAGTGGAACGGTAGCTGCGTTGGGCGTCGAGAAAATCCAGCAGCGTAGCCGAGCCGTGAGCGTAGGACGATTGCGCCAGGTCCAGCGATTGTTGCGCCTTTCCAAGGTAGTTGGCGTCGTACATTTGCAAGATGTCACGGCTGTTGAGCAGGGTCTCGTAGGCATTCTTCACATTTGTCATTACCTGCTGTTCGGAGGCTTTCTCCAGAAACTGCGACTGCGTCAGCGCGTAATAAGTTCGCGCCACTTCGCCCTGATTGCGGTTAAAGATGGGAAGCGGGATTTGGAAGTAAAACGCCGCCAGATTGGCTGCGCCGACATGTGTGTAGTCGAAGGTGACATTCAGGTCCTGCTTGGACTGAGCCTTGGCCAGACCAATCTGGCTTTGAGCAGCGGTAACGGCGCGACGTGCGGCCTCCAGGTCAGGCCGTGCCGCCAGCGCCTTGGTTTGTAAATCTGACAATGTCAGAGTAATAGGCTTATAGCCAAGTTCTCCCACAATGTCGTAGTTACGAGGAACCGACTCAAATCCTATTAATTGGCGGAGACTGTTGAGAGCCTGCACCAGGGCAATGCGGGCGCTGGTAACGTCGTTCTGGAACTCCAGGGTTTGCAGCTGAATCTTCAGCAGGTCGGCCGTGGTTATTTTGCCGTTCTTCTGGCGTTCCTGACTTGCGTCAACGGTGTGCTGGTAGCTATCGAGCAAATGCTCGGTGAAGTCCAGATTCGACTTGGCGAGCAATGCGGTCACAAACTGCTGCGCGGTCTGTGAGACCGTGGTGCGCTCGGCGTCCGCCACCTGAGCCTCGGTCACGGCTGTTGCGGTCTTGGCCGCCAGCAGGCGATTCTGACGCTTCTGGCCGCGCTCAAAGAGATAGCTGATCCCGGCGTCGAACTGAGCGGTCTCGTCGATGTAATCTGAGGAGAACAGGTGCGGCTCGAAAAACGGCAGATACTGCGCGTCCCAGGACAATGTGGGATTCGGACGCAGGTTGGCCGTCACTTCCTGCTCACGGTTCTGGTATACGAGGGTGCGCTGCGCCTGGAGTTCGGGATTATTACGGCGTGCGAAGTCAATCGCCTGATCGAAGGTAATCACCGCCGACGGACTGGAGGGCATCCCCGGTGCGGGGATTTGCGTTGCCGGTCGTTGCGGAGGAGACGGAGGAGCGTTGGCCTGGGATTGTGCTGCGACGTAAGCCGGCAAGAGTGCGCCGAGCAGCGTCAGGAGTGCGATTGAACGTAGACTTCGGATCCGCCGTGCATTCGGGTACAGGCTGACAGAGTTCTTCATAAGGTGCTCGTTGGTGCGAGACACATGATGCCAGAAGCGCGGGTCGCTCGGAATCCAGAAATTTACTTCGTTGGTTGTGTGTAAAATCAAAAACCCCGCCCTAGCCCAAAGTCAGGGCTAGAACGGGGTAACTGCTGATTTCGAGCAACACCGGCGTTGCAGGTTAGTCGTCACTGACGACTGTTCTTAGATCGCGACGCAGACGGCCTTTACCTCGGTGTACTGCTCCAGCACCTCATGGCCCATCTCGCGGCCCCAGCCCGACTGCTTATAGCCGCCGAAGGGCATGGCCGCGTCGAAGACGTTGTAGCAGTTGATCCACACCGTCCCGGCGCGCAACTTTTCGGCGATGCGGTGAGCCTTGCTCAAGTCGCGCGTCCACACCGCCGCGGCCAGTCCGTATTCGCTCTGATTGGCTTCCGCTATCAGCTTATCGGGATCTTTAAAGGGCATGGCGCAGACGACGGGTCCGAAGATTTCTTCCTTCACGACCTTCATGTCGGGATTGGTCTTCACCATTACCGTGGGCTCGACAAAGTACCCCAGGCCTTCGCAGCGCTTGCCGCCGACCACGGCTTCCGCGCCTTCGTTCAGTCCGGCATCGAGATAGCTGCACACCCGGTTCATCTGCTCTTCGGAGACCAGCGGACCCATCGTCGTATCCGGGTGGAAGCCGTGACCCAGCTTGATGTTCTTGGCTCGCTCGGCCACGCCCCCGACTACATCGTCGAAGATTGCCTGCTCGACGTAGAGGCGCGAACCGGCACAGCAACATTGTCCGTGATTGAAGAAGATGGCGTTCGCAGCTCCAGGAATTGTGGATTTGAGGTCGGCGTCGTCGAATACCACATTGGGAGACTTGCCACCCAGTTCGAGCGAGACCTTCTTCAGATTGCCCGCGGCCGCTTGCAGAATGAGCTTGCCGACTTCGGTGGATCCGGTGAACGCGACTTTGTCGACATCGGGATGCGCGGCCAGCGCGGCTCCAGCGGTTTCGCCGTATCCGGGCACAACGTTGACCACCCCGTCGGGAATACCCGCTTCGGCAATGAGTTCGGCTAGCAATAGAGCGGTAAGCGGGGTCTGTTCTGCGGGCTTGAGCACCACGGTGCAGCCGGTGGCAAGCGCGGGGCCGAGCTTCCAGGCGGCCATCAGTAACGGGAAATTCCATGGGATAATCTGCCCCACTACGCCGATTGGTTCGCGGCGCGTGTAGGCAAAATACTTCACGTGCGGCGAACTCGCCGAAATCGGAATCGTGTTGCCTTCGATCTTCGTCGCCCATCCTGCCATGTAACGGAACAGATCTACGGCCAGCGGGACGTCCGCAGCGCGCGCGACCGCGAGCGGCTTGCCGTTGTCGAGCGACTCCAGTTGCGCGAACGCTTCCAGGTGTTGCTCGAGCAGGTCGCCCAGCTTCCAGATCAGGCGTCCGCGTTCGGAGGAAGTCATCGTCGACCAGGGTCCATCCTCGAACGCCTTGCGCGCGGCCTTGACCGCGCGATTGATATCTTCGCGATCCCCTTCGGCCACTTGCGCCAGCGTCTCTCCGGTGGCCGGGTTATACACGGGGAAGGTCTTGCCGGAAGCGGCAGCTACCCACTTGCCGTCGATGAACATTTTGCGCGGATGCGCGATGAATTCTTCTACGCGATTGTGCAGTTGAGGCGCGGTTGCGGTAGCAGACATAAGAATCCTCCTGACGGACGGGGGCTCCGCAATGGGAGACGATTGCGCGAAAGCCGAACGGCTTGGGGAACCCACATCTAGCGGGAGAGTCTATCAGAAGACAGGCGGGTCAGAGCGGCTGATGGGACGGGCGTCTGCCTACGCGACGCCCGCCTTCGTCAGTGCCTCCTGCACCGTGGGAGCCATGGTGAACAACTGGTCGCACTTGGTGACCTTCAGAGACGTCTGCAGGCGGTCGTTCGCGCCCACCAGGACTAGCTTGCGGCCGGAGTTCTCACGCGAGACGTGTGCGCCTACAAGACAGCCGATTCCGGCCGAATCGATGTATGGCATGTCGGTCACATCAAGAATGAGCAGAGGGGAATTGTCCGAGCGGACCATGGTCTGCAACGGGAAGAAGTTGCCAAGCAGAAGGGGCCCGTGAATGCGAAGCACCGTTGTGCCGGGGACGTCCTGGATCTGTTCGATCTCTAATGGCTTCTCTTGCATAGAGTTGAATTTTATACGGTGGAGCGAAGCACTCAATGTTAATTTCATGTTACTGGCGGTCGGTCGCTTTCTCTTGATCGCATCCGTTCGCGAAAAAACAGTTCCAGCCATGCCGCAGTTCACATTTCTTATCAATTTTGTGTCGCTTGGTCTCGCGGTTTTCGTGCATCAGATGAATGGTCGAACGACACGGCGCAATGCCAGACCACGAGACCCCATACTGCAAGACACTACCGCCGGAAGCGTTGGTCAGCCGGATCGGGCTGAATGCCGCCAACTTCTTCCAGGCAGAAGCCGTCGGCGTAGTGTTGCCAGTGCTCAACGGCTTCTTGCGAGCTGCCGGCTGGCAATATGATTCTATCGGCTTCGCTACCGCTGCCGCGGGGCTAGGCACGCTTCTCTTTCAGACGCCCGCAGGCCTGTTGACCGACCGCATCAACGCCCGGCGAGCGCTCTTCGCCATCACCTGCGTTCTGACCGGCGCGTGCTTCGTGCTTCTGCCTGCGGCAGCGCACACTTTCACCGGAATACTCGGGTTGCTGTTCACGGCGGGAGCAGCGCAAAGCTTCTTTGCGCCGGTGCTGGCCGCGCTCGCTCTTTCGCTGGTGGGACATGCGCGGCTGGACAGGACGATTGGCGCCAACCAGAGCTGGAACCATGCCGGCAATATTGTGGCTGCGGTCGTCGGAATCGCCATCGTGGCGCACTTCGGCCTGGCGGCGATCTTTTACGCTGTCGGAGTGAGTTCGGCGCTGGCGGCGGTCTCTGTGCTGATGATTCGCGCGCGTGATCTAAACCCACACCTCGCCACCGGCCGCACGGACAATCGTGAGGATGGCATTCCCATTCGAAAGTTGCTGCAGCAGCGTCCGATCGCGATGTTGTTTGTCGCTGTCGCGCTCTTCCACTTTGCTAATGCGCCCATCCTGCCGGCGGTCGCGCTGTATGTGAAGAAGCTCGGCGGCTCGAACACGCTGATGACCGCAACCGTTCTGACTGCGCAAAGCGTGATGGTACCGGTATCTCTGGCTGCTGGTCGGCTGGCGGATCGCTGGGGACGAAAGCCGGTAATGGCCGATCGCCTTTTGGGTGCTGCCGTTGCGCATATCTGAGCTATGCCTTCGTACGCAGTCCGCAGGCACTGGTCGGATTGCAGACGCTGGACGGTATCGGTGCCGGAATTTATGGCGTAGCAATTGTCTCTATGTCAGCCGATCTGACGCGTGGCCAGGGTGGCTTCAACACGTTGATGGGGTTGTTCGCCACCGCGCTCGCGGTTGGCGGAGTGGCGGGGCCGCTGATCACGGGTGTACTGATCCAGCGTCTGGGCTTCACGACGATGTTCGTTCTCTTTGCCGGCCTGGCGGTCGCGGGAGCCTTATGGTTCCAACTGATGGTGCCGGAGACGGCGGCGCTGAAGCCCGCAGAGGTTACTCCGGCGGCTGCATGACCTTACCAAAGACAAGCGGAAATCACATCACAATTGCCTGTGAGCCATATCACTGATTACTTGTGATGTCAGCGGTACAAGGGAAGCAAGGCTGCTCCCGCGGCCGCAGGTGCGTGATGTCCGATTACATAATTTTCGCTATCTTTCCTTTTCTGCTGTTCTTTCTTGCCGCGACCCTGGTGACAGGTGCTCCGGTAGCGATGGCGCTGCAGGACTATTACAAAAATCGCGGCCGCAAGTCGGTGAAGTGCCCGGAAAACGGGCAGCCGGTCGATGTCGAGCTGGACAATGATTACGCCTTTCAGACATCGCTGCGCGGGCTCGAGCATTCTCGTTTGCAATCATGCTCACGCTGGCCCGAGAAGGGTGATTGCGGGCAGGAGTGCCTGGCACAGGTCGATCCTTCGCCGGAGAATCTGGAGCGGCTGCTTTTAAAGTGGAGCGACGGCAAAGTCTGCGCAAGTTGCACGCGAGCCATCGTCCCCGACGACTGGCGTCAGAGCAGGCTGGGCGTTCTCAGTGAAAATCATGAGCTCTTCGAGTTGCGCGATCTGCCAGCGGAGGAATTGCAGCCGGCCCTGGAACACTTGCGTCCGCTGTGCTGGAAGTGTCATCAGGAGGAGCGTACACGGCAGGCAGTGCCGCATCGCGTGTTCAAGGGCGAGCGGTTCGGTCTGGCCTCGCTGCACGACTGATCCGGATATTTCGAAGGGGCCACTCCTTCAGGTGCGCCACACAAGTCCTTTTGCATGGTCTAGCCAGACGGCCTTCAGGCCGACGAGCGGCTCGCCTTCCTCTTCAAATCGCGGCTGAAATCAGGCCAGCTACTGCACCAACTCCGCCGTCCTTAGAAAATCGTAATTGCCTGCCGGAGACAACTCGATGCCGTGCACCCGGTTGGTATGTACCAGCACATTGTCCAGATACCACAGATTAATGTAGGGCAAATCTTCCGCAAGGATCTGTTGCACTTCGTCGTAGATGACTTTGCGGCTGGCCTGGTCGAGAGTGCTGCGTCCCTGCTTGATCAGTTCGTCCACACGCGGGTTGGAGTAGAACGTCCGGTTCGCCCGCTTGGGTGCGAAGCTTGACGTGGCGAAGACATTCTCGAACATGTCGGGATCCTGGTTGCCGCCGATCCAGCGCAGTGAGTGAATCTGGTACGCGCCTTTGGTTACGTCCGCCAGAAACGTCGCCGCTTCAAAAGAGCGGATGTCGAGTGCAATGCCGACGTCGCGAAGTTGCTGCTGAAGCACTGCTGCCAACAATCGCGTCGATTCCTCGGTTGAAGTCTTCATGGTGATGTGGAAGCGTACGCCATTCTTCGCGGGATAGCCGGCTTCCTCGAGGAGTTGCCGCGCCTTCTCGGGGTCGTGCGGATAACGCGCCACGTCGCCGTCATAGGCCCAGTGTTGCGGCGGCAGAATGCTGTAGGCGGGGCGCGCCTCATCGCGCAGCAGGTAATGAATGATGGGCTGCGTGTTGATCGCGTACGCGATAGCGCGGCGCACGCGTACATCCTTGAGAATCGGATCGCGGAGGTTGAGCGCGATGTAGGCGTAGATCGTGCCCGACGCTTCCATCACGCCGAGGTTGGGATCGCGCTGGAGCGTGACCACTGTGTCGGCCGTCAGAGAATTGATGGCGACGTCGGCGCTTTGCTTGCGGAGTTCGAGTGCCCGGGTCGTGGAGTCGGGAATGACCTTGAATTCTACGCGAGGCAGCTTGGCCGGCGTGCTCCAGTAGTCGGGATTGCGCTCGACGATTACGTCTTTGTCCTGCTGCGCGCTGACGAAGCGGAACGGCCCGGTGCCAATCAGCTTGCGGTTGAAATCTTCGCCGCTGCCGTAGGGGACAATGCCTGCCGCGCCGGAGAGATTCCACAACAGCGACGCGTACGGCTGCTTGAGATGGAAGATGACGGTGTCGTCGTCAGGCGCGTCGATGTGGCTAACCTGAGCGAAGGTTCCCGCCTTCGGACTGCGGATTTTGCCATTGATCAGCGAGTCGAAGGTCCACTTCACATCGCGAGAGGTGAGCGGCTGGCCGTTGTGAAAGCGCACGCCGTGATGCAAATGGAAAACGTAGGTCAGCGGATCCGGAATCTCCCAGCTGTCGGCGAGTTCGGGTTGCAGGTTGAAATGATCGTCGTGGCGCAGAAGCGAGTCGAAGAGCAGCTCGTCGATGCGTTGCGATTGCCCGTCAACGCCGACACGGGGGTCGAGGTTGATGGGGCTGCTCTCGATGATCATCACTAGCGTGTTGGGATCGGGCTTGTGCGAGCAGGCGGAAAGAACCAGCACGCAGAAGAGCATCACCACGGAGGGCACAGAGAAGAGCGAAGGCCATTTCACCACGGAGGCACGGAGGCACGGAGAGGCTTTGGATTTGAGGTCCTGAACCGCATGGGCTGCGAAGCGATCGGAGAAGTTGGACATCAGCACATTGAGAGCACGACACGGACGCTGTAATGCGGTCATGCTTCGCCCTGCTGTTTTTCTAGCCCGACTTTCTCCTCTGTGTCTCTGTGCCTCTGTGGTGAAGAGGTTCTTCTCGCCGCGGTCTATATTCGCCGTGCTGCCAGGAACGCTACGCATAGCTGACCTTGCCGAGAATCGCGGGCCGTTCCGCGCCGGTTGCGGAAGGCACGTTGGACGGCAATCTTCGCCAGGTCTGATAAGCCAGAAGCGCGAACGCCGCAGCTTCCTTTGCTTCCGACGGCATCCCCAAGTCGTCAGTGGTGCGCACGCGAATCTTCAGTGGGGCAAGCTCTTCGCGGATCATCGCCATTAGCGTGGCATTTTTCGTCCCTCCTCCGGACGCGACGAACTCACGGAATCGCGCCGGTGGCTCGACCAGCGGCAGCACAAACTTGCGAACCGCAATGCCGATGGACCGCGCGGTGAGTGCGGTTGCTGTAGCCACGATGTCATTCTCGTCGGCGCGCCGGCAGAGGCGAAGAAAATCGCGCACGAACTCGCGGCCAAACTGTTCGCGTCCGGCCGTCTTCGGCGGCTTCTGCCGAAAATAACGGTTACGCAGACAATCCTGGAGCACGCGCTCGATCGGCTCGCCGCGCGCGGCCAAGCGTCCGTTGCGGTCGTAGGGCTTGTCGAAGAGATGCTCGGTAACGGCGTCAATCACCATGTTGCCGGGCCCCGTGTCGAAGGCTACGAGATTTTCGGGCTCCGCGCGCGGAGGAATCGCGGTCAAATTGCCAATTCCCCCGAGGTTCTGCACGATGCGTCCATAGCGGCGATGGCGATAGAGCGCGTAATCGAGGAACGGAACCAGGGGTGCGCCCTTTCCGCCGGCTGCCATGTCGGCGGGACGAAAGTCGCTGACCACTGGAACGCCCAGCTTTGCCGCAACGATGGCGCCTTCGCCCGTCTGCCAGGTGCAGGCGATGCGGCGGCCGAGGAATGGCTTTGTGGTTCCCTGGTGATAGATGGTCTGGCCATGACAGCCAACCAGCTGGCACTCCAGGCGAGCGCGGCGCAGCGCGGCGCGCACAGCGTCGGCATAGAGCTCGCCCAGCAGAAAGTTAAGCCGCGAGAGATCGGCTACGGCGGCCGACGAAGCGTTCATCGTCGCCAGAAGCGCGCGTCGAACTTCGACAGGGTAGGGGAACTGGTAGTGCGCGAGCAGTTCCAGGCGGGAGCGGAAGCCGCGACCCTGAATGCGTGTGAGGGCGACGTTGACACCGTCGGCGGAGGTGCCGCTCATCACGCCGGCGACGATCACCCACCCACCTCGTCGGCGGCGGCGAAGCGCAGGCGAAGCTCTTCGCTGAACTGCCAGATCCGGCGTGTTAGCCGTTCCACCGTCTTCTGCTTGGGCGGAGGCACCATCTTCGCCTTCAGCACCCTGAATTTCTTCTTGGCATCGAGCACTCGCTCCGATTTTGCGGCCACCAGTCGCGCAAACTTCTTGTCGCTCTCGGCGCGCTTGAGCACGGCTTCAAAAGCCCGGCGCACGCTCTCCTCTTTCTGGCAGACCAGAAACATGTCGGCGCCGGCTCGCAAGGTCTCGACAGCGGCGTCTTCGATGGATGCGGCCGCCAGGACGCCCCCCATGTCGAGATCGTCGGTGATGATGAGGCCGTCGTAGCCGATCTTCTTGCGCAGGATGTCTTTCATCCACTTCTTCGACAGAGACGCGGGAGTATGGTCGCCTGTGAATTGCGGATAGGCGGCGTGGGCAACCATCACGAAGGGCAGCTCGCGATGCAGCTTGCGATAGGGCGCAAGATCTTCCTTCCACAATTGCTTCCACTTCTTGTCGATCGACGGCAGCTCCGCATGAGTATCGAGATTGGCCCCGCCAAGGCCGGGGAAGTGTTTGCCGGAACCGAGCACGCCGCAATCCTGCAAGCCGTGCAGGAAGGCTCGCGCGTAAGCAACGGTCTCCTTGGGGGCTTCCGAGACAGTGCGCGAGCCCAGCACGCTCTTCGACTCCTCGAAGCCTAGATCGAGGACCGGAGCAAAATCGGTGTTGAAGCCCAGCGCGCTCACTTCTTCGCCAATAAGGCGTCCGTGACGGCGGAAGAGCTTCTTCGATCCGGCGGCCGCGACCTCGCTCACCGGAGGCATCGGCGCGATGACGTCACGCAGCCGGTCGACGGTGCCGCCTTCCATATCTATGCAGAGAAACATTGGCGTAGCGGCGGCCTTCTGCGCCGCAGAAAGCAAGGCGTGCGTCTGCTCGGCGTGCTCGAGATTGCGCTTGAAGAGGATGATGCCGCCGGGCTGAAGACTGCCAAGCATGATGCGCAGGCGCTGCGACATAACCGTGCCGTCGAAGCCCATGATCAGCAGCTGACCGACCTGTCGGCGAAGTTCGAGGTTTTTCTTGGACGCCATGAGAATAGAAGAGTGTAACGCGTGGGAAGGAGGAATTCAGGTGCGTAGGATGAGTCTCCCATCGTGATGCGCGACCGTCTACAGGACAGTGTGTAAGCCCAAAGAAAGTAAGATGTTGATAGATTTGTCTTACAAAGTGATAGAATGCTCCTATGGCGACACTTTATACGTCAATCAGCTCTAAAGGCCAACTCGTAATACCGGCGGAACTTCGTGAGCAGATGAAGCTCTCAGCGGGAACAAAGGTGTCGATCCAGCGCGAGGGAAATGCACTCGTCGTCCGCCCGATAACGCCAGAGTTCATCGATAGCCTTATCGGGTCCACGAAGGGTGCGTCCGCTGAGAGAGAGCGCATGCACCGGGCCGATGAAAAGCGATGATTTACGTACTAGACGCCAGTGCTATCCTGCGCTTCACGGACAGGGAAGCCGGCTTCGAGCGGGTGCGCGATTTATTCTATGACAGTGCCAAGGGCAACGCGCAGCTTCTGCTGAGTTCGGTGAACTGGGGTGAAATTGTGGCTGTGCTGCACAAGAAAAGCGGCGCGGGTGCTGAAGGAATTCTCGCGAGCCTTGCCGCTCTTCCCATGACGATCATGCCCGTCGACGCCGCCGCTGCCGCGGATGCCGGCAAATTCAAATGGAGTTTCAGCATTCCTTACGCGGATGCCTTCGCCGGCGCTTTGACGATGAGCCACAAGTCGGAGCATGCAACGCTCGTTACTGCGGATTACGATTTCAAGAATGTTCCCAAGGGAACGATTCGGATCGAATTTCTTCCCGCCAAGTGACGCCCGATCATTCCATTTGCTTCTTCAACTCATGCAGCAGGTTCAGCGCCTCCAGCGGGCTGAGGCGGTCGAGGTCGGTTTCCTTCAGGCGGTCGACTACCTTCTGCGACAGGGGAGTGAAGATGGTGAGCTGCATGGGGCCGGATTCGGGGGTTTCGTCGTGCGCCAGATGTTTGACGGCGCTGCGCTCCGCGTTCTCGTGTTCGGCCAGAACCTCGCGGGCGCGATGGACAACATCGTTCAGGCAGGCCCGCCAGTTTGGCGACCTCGATACCGTAGCTCTTGTCGGCAGCTCCCTCTTCCACTTTGCGCAGGAAGACAATTCCACCGCCGCTCTCTTTCACTCCGACGTGATAGTTCTTGACGCCACTCAGTCGGTCGGCCAGCTCGGTCAGCTCGTGATAGTGCGTCGCGAAAAGCGTCTTGGCGCGCGTGTTAGCGTGGATGTATTCGATCGCGGCCCAGGCGATCGCCAGCCCGTCGTATGTGGCCGTGCCGCGTCCCACCTCGTCGAGCAGGATCAGCGAACGCGAAGTTGCGGTGTTGAGGATTGCCGCCGTCTCGGTCATCTCGACCATGAAGGTGGAGCGGCCGCGCGCCAGGTTGTCGGCGGCGCCGATGCGTGTGAAGATGCGGTCGACCAGTCCAAGCCGCGCCGAGCGAGCTGGAACAAACGATCCCATCTGCGCCATCAAGACGATTAGCGCAGCCTGCCGCAGATAGGTCGACTTTCCGCCCATGTTCGGGCCGGTGATCAGCAGAATCGAATGCGTCGTGCCGTTCAGGTAGATATCGTTGGGCACAAAGCGATCGGCAACGCCACTGATCTCCAGTTGCTCGATGACCGGGTGACGGCCTTCGACGATCTCGATGTCACTCGTGTCATCCAACTTTGGTCGGCAATAGTTGCGATTCGCCGCCAGCGATGCGAACGACGCGAGCAGATCGATTTCAGCCAGTGCCAGCGCGGTTTGGCGGATGCGGCGAGCTTCGGCGGCGATCGCCGTGCGCAACTCGATAAAGAGCCGGCGCTCGATTTCGACCATCTTTTCCTGTGCGTCGAGAACTTTGGCTTCGTATTCTTTCAGCTCGGGAGTGGTGAAGCGTTCGGCGTTCACCAATGTTTGCTTGCGCTCGTAGTCCGGAGGCGCATGATGCAGGTTGGCCTTGGAGATTTCGAGATAATAGCCGAAGACAGAGTTGAACTTTACCTTGAGCGAGCTGATGCCGGTGCGCTGGCGCTCGCGCTGCTCGATCTGCGCGATGTACTGCTTGCTGTTGCGGCTGAGGTCACGCAGTTCATCGAGTGCAGGATCGACACCCGCGCGAATGACGCCGCCATCGGCCAGCGTGAGCGGTGGTTCGTCTTCCAGCGACGTCTCGATGTGTGTGCGCAGGTCGGCAAGCTCATCACACTGCGCGTGCAGCGTGTGCAGTCGTTCGGCAGGGAAGTGCGTAAGTGCTTCGCGCACCTTCGGTAACTTCGCCAGCGAAGTGGCTAGCGCCAGCAGGTCGCGTGGATTGGCGGTCTCCAGCGTGACGCGACTGAGCAGTCGCTCCAGGTCGAGGATGCCTTCCATGGAGCGGCGCAGTTCCTCGCGCGCGACCAAGTCGCGAACCATGCTCTCGACGGCATCGAGGCGTAGCGTGATTTCGGAAGCGTCGATGGATGGCCGCAGCATCCAGGCGCGGAGCAGGCGCTTGCCCATCGGCGTAACCGTGCAGTCGAGGCAGCGGAAGAGCGTTGCGTTATCGCCCGCGCCGGTGAAGAGCGGCTCGATCAATTCGAGATTGCGGACCGTGACCGCGTCAAGCACCAGGCAGTTCTGCCGCTCGTAAAAGCCGATTCGATCGACGTGATCGAGCGAGCCGCGCTGGGTGGTGCGCACATAGTGCAGGATCGCGCCGGCGGCTGTAGCAGCGGCTGCGCGATTGGCCAGCCCGAAGCCTTCCAGCGAGAGCACTCCAAAATGATTTTCGACCTGCGGAATGGCGTAATCGGGCGCGAAGACCCAGTCCTCCAGCGGAGTCTCCGCCCAGCTGGCGTTTTCGAGAGACGCAATGCGAGGAGCCGCAGCAGCTTGGCCCACCCTCTCGCCAACAGAAGGCGAGAAGGATGGGGCACCCAGGGTCGACTTGGCTTGAGATTGTTCGAAGAGAGGCAGTGACGAAGCGAAAAGCACCTCGCGGGGACGCAGCACCAACAGTTCCTCGCGAATGCGGCGCTCGGCGTCATCGCCGGTAAATTCGGTTGCTCGAAACTCGCCGGTAGACAGATCGAGCGCTGCAAATCCGGCAGAATTTCCCGCGCTAGCCACGCAGGCAAGGAAATTATTTTCTTCCGAACCAAGCTGCGCGTCGACGGCCGTGCCGGGCGTGAGTACGCGGGTAACCTCGCGCTTCACCAGTTTCTTCGCCAGCCGCGGATCTTCCATTTGCTCGCAGATGGCGACCTTGAAACCTTTCCGGATGAGTTTGGAGATGTAGTTTTCCGCAGCGTGATAAGGCACGCCGCACATGGGAATCGCCGCGTTCTTCTCCTTGTTGCGCGAAGTCAGCGTGATCTGCAACTCGCGCGCAGCCACCACCGCGTCCTCAAAGAAGAGCTCGTAGAAGTCGCCCAGGCGAAAGAACAGCAGTGCGTTGGGGTGCTCTTTCTTGATCGCGGTGTATTGCCGCATCAGCGGGGTGGAGGGCTCGCTCATAGCAGGAAACTGCGCGGATTATAGCAGCCGCCGCGAGGCTCACAGCGCTGGACGATGGGGAGTGCTACACTGCGATTTTTGCGAGGACTTCCCGAATGGCGACCATACTAGGGTTCGAATGCAGCAAGTGCGGCCAGAAATTTTCTCCGCAGCCAGCGCCCACAATTTGCCCGACCGACGGCGGCCCACTGTACGTTCGCTACGATCTCGACGAGATCCGTTGGAATCACTCGCGCGATTCTCTGATCGGCGCTCCGAAGAATATGTGGCGCTACGCTGCGGTCCTGCCTGATGCCGATCCGGTGACGCTGGGCGAGGGCTTTACCCCGATGCTCCCCAGCCGCAAATATCCCAATCTGCTGATTAAAGACGAAGGACTGAATCCTACCGGCTCATTCAAAGCGCGAGGTATGGCGGCGGCGATCACCATGCTGCGGCATTACGGCGTAAAGAAGGTGGCAGCACCTTCGGCAGGCAACGCCGGAGGAGCCATGGCGGCCTACGCTGCTGCCGCTGGGTTGGAAGCTTACGTCTTCATGCCGAAAGATGTGCCGATCGCGAACCGCCTGGAGGTCGAAGCTGCGGGTGCAAACTTGACGCTGGTTGATGGCTTGATTAGCGACTGCGGCCGCATGGTCGCCGAGCGCAAAGATAAAGAAGGTTGGTTCGATCTCTCGACGTTGAAGGAACCCTTCCGCATTGAGGGCAAAAAGACCATGGGCTACGAGGTTGCCGAGCAGATGGGTTGGACACTTCCCGACGCGATTCTCTATCCCACGGGCGGCGGCGTCGGTCTGATCGGCATGTGGAAAGCATTTGAGGAAATGGAGGCGCTGGGCTGGATCGACGCCGGCAAACGGCCGAAGATGATCTGCGTGCAGGCCGACGGATGCGCGCCGATTCCCAAGGCTCTGCAGGATGGCGACGGCGCGTCAAAGATGTGGCCGGACGCGCACACCCTGGCTGCCGGTCTTCGCGTGCCGAAAGCGTACGGCGACTTTATTATCCTCGACATTGTGCGCAAGAGTGGCGGCACAGCCATCGCCGTCAGCGATGATGCAATCATGACCGCGGTGAAAGAGATGGCGAGCGCAGAAGGAATTTTCCCTGCGCCCGAAGGAGCGGCAGCGCTCGCAGCCTATCAGCACTTGTTGGCGAGTGGCTTCCTTGCGGAGACTGATAAGGTCGTGCTGTTCAACACCGGGTCGGGGTACAAGTATCTCGATACGTTTGCGAAATATTGGGGTGTAGAGGCTTTCGCTCCGCCGGTGAAGCTGCCGGCCGGCCGAAATATCGGCGGAATCATTGCGCCGTACTAACTAAAAACGCAATTAGCAATTGAGTGGTCGAAACAGAAAGTTTGTATGAGGGTCGCATTTACGGACCGCACGCTTTTCCGCATCGACGAGGACCGGCGATCCCTCCGCTTCGCTTCGCTCCGGTCGGGGGCGACAATTCTTAAAGGGAGTGTTGGTTCATTGGTCTGCTGAAGCAGACGGGGCGTTTCACTAATTGCCAGCTGCTGCTCTTGGAGAGTTCATGCGCGATTTTAATAGCCTGTCGCAGAAAGAAATTCTTGCTCTGGCGATTTCGCTGGAGGAAGAGGACGAACGCATTTATTCCGATTTCGGCGAAAGCATGCGGCTGAACTTTCCCGGCACGGCTCAAGTTTTCGAGGAGATGCGCCAGGAGGAAATTGGCCATCGCCGGCAACTCATCGACATCTACCGGCAGAAGTTCGGCGAGCACATTCCTCTTATCCGCCGCCAGGATGTACGCGGATTCGTGCAGCGCAAACCTATCTGGCTGAACACGCCGTTACGCCTCGAGCAGATTCGCGCGCAAGTCGGCGCCATGGAGGCCGAGACCCGCAACTTCTATCTGCATGCTGCCGCACGTGCACAAGACGCCAGCATTCGCCAACTGCTGGACGATCTCGCCATCGCTGAGACCACCCATGTCAATCGCGCAGCCGAATTGGAGAAGACCGAGCTCAAGCCGGAAGTTCGCGAGGAAGAAGACAAGGCAAAGCGGCGGCTCTTCGTGCTGCAGATCGTACAGCCCGGGCTGGCTGGATTGATGGACGGCTCTGTCTCGACGCTGGCACCGGTATTCGCGGCGGCGTTTGCCACCCGCAACACCTGGGACGCGTTCGCCGTCGGTCTCGCGGCTTCGTTAGGAGCAGGTATCAGCATGGGATTTGCCGAAGCGCTCTCCGACGACGGCAGCCTTACCGGCCGAGGTACGCCGTGGCTCCGTGGGCTGATCTGCGGCGCGATGACGGCACTGGGCGGCATCGGGCACACGCTGCCTTACCTGATCCACAATTTCAATGTCGCGACCACGGTGGCGATCGTCGTTGTAGTGTTCGAGCTGGCGATCATTACCTGGGTGCGAAATCATTTTATGGATACGCCTCCTCTCTCAGCTGCGATGCAGGTGGCTTTCGGCGGCGCGCTGGTCTTTGCAACCGGCATTCTGATTGGCAATTCGTGACAGAGGAGTCGATATACCGCACGATCGAAGGCGTTGCTGAAAAAGTTAAATCGGACGGCTCGTCGGCCTGAAGACCGCCTCGCTCGACCATAACAAGGGCTTATGGCGGCGCGGCTGACGCCTTGCCCCTTCAAGTTTCCGGAGGGAGCTTCGTGAGATCTCGGAGATAATCATGAAATCCGAATGCGGCCATCTAAGACGTTATCTATCACGCATTGTTAATGCCTCGATTTGCGCGTTGCTGGCCATCAGCCTGCTTGCCGCAAACGCGCCGTCATCGATCGGCAATGCCGATCCCGCTCCGTATCTGAAGGACATTCAGATTCTGGCCGCCCCCGACATGGAGGGCCGCGGCCCCGGTACCAGGGGGCTGGAGAAAGCTTCGAGATATATCGAGCGGCGCTACAAGTCGCTGGGTCTGCGACCTGCCGGGACGGACGGGTATCTGCAGCCATTCACGGTCACCACCGGAGCGAAGCTGAAGGCCGACAACGAGCTGGTTGTGATGAACGGCGCCGGCAAGCAGCCATTGAAGATCAATCAGGATTTCGAGCCGATCAGTTTTTCAGACTCCGGAAGCTTTGCCGGTCCAGTGGTATTTGTGGGCTATGGGACGACGGCCGAGGAATTTCATTACGACGACTACGCCGGCGTGGATGTGAAGGACAAGATTGTTCTCGTCCTGCGCTATGAGCCAGAGAGTTTCGGGGCGAAGAGCGGACATCAGGGGTTGACGCAGCATGCATCGCTGATCACCAAGGCCATCAACGCGCGTAACCACGGCGCGAAGGCGATGATTATTGCTAACGGCAAACTTGGCGACAGCGAGGAGGATTTGCTGCTTCGCTTCGGCGGCATCAGTGGGCCGGAGAACTCCGGCATCATGATCGCGCAAGTGAAGAATACTGTAGCCGACAGTTGGCTTAAGGCGGCAGGGAAGTCGCTGACCGACATGCAACAGCAGATCAACACCAGCGGCAAGCCGGATTCGTTTGCGCTGCCTGACAGCCTTCACCTTTCGCTGAAGATTGACATCGAGGCGACACGCGCGCGCGTCGACAACGTGCTGGCGTATCTGCCGGGCAGGACCAGTGAGTACATCGTCATCGGCGCGCACTACGATCATCTGGGGCGCGGGGATTCGAATTCGTTGGCGCCTTCACAGATCGGGCAGATTCATCCGGGGGCGGACGACAACGCGTCCGGAACGGCTGGGGTGTTGGAGTTGGCGCGGCTTTTCGCGCCCTTGAAGGGGCAGCTCGATCGCGGCATTCTGTTCATGTCGTTCTCCGGGGAAGAGCTGGGGCTGCTGGGATCGGCGCATTGGGTGCAGAATCCTACTCTGCCGCTCGATCAGTGCGTTGCGATGATCAACATGGACATGATCGGGCGCATCCGTGACAACAAGGTTTTCGTCGGCGGCGTAGGTACGGGGTCCACCTTCCAGACAATCCTCGATCAAGTGCAGAAGAAAACGCCGCTGAAGCTGGAGTATTCTGCCGGCGGATACGCAGCCAGCGATCACACATCGTTCGTCGGCAAGAAAATTCCGGTGCTGTTCTTCTTCTCTGGATTGCACGCGGATTATCACAAGCCGTCGGATACGGCCGACAAGATCAATGCGCCGTCAGCGGCACAGTTGCTGGACGTAGTAGGTGATGTAGCGTTGCAACTGGCGGCGGCGTCCCAGCGGCCGCAATTCATCAATGTGGTCGAGGCGAAGACGACGAGTGGTAACAGTGGCGGAGGCTACGGTCCGTACTTCGGATCGATCCCCGACTTCGGCGAGGTGAAAGATGGCGTGCGCTTCTCCGATGTGCGGCCAGGATCGCCAGCAGCGAAAGCCGGATTGAAGGCGGGAGACATCCTGGTGCAATTCGGCGACAAGCCGATTCACAACTTGTACGACTTCACCGACGCTTTGCGAAGCAGCAAAGTTGGACAGGTAGTCGAGGTGAAGGTGATGCGCGACGGCCAACCCCTGACGGTGAGCGTCAAGTTGGAGCAGCGGAAATAGCCGCAGTCAGTTGGGACGCCTAGTCCCCTGATACAAATCTGTTTTCTGATAATCGATCGAACGTCGCAACTTGATTGCCGCTAGTGTGCAACGGCCTCGTTGCGATACCCTGTCCGCATGCTTTTACGAGCCTCGCGCAGCTTTATTGTCGCGCTCACCATCGTCGCGTCATTCGCATTCCTGCACGCACAATCCGCTGCGAACTCTTCTTCGCCGACCCTGTTGTCTCCCGGCGAAGAAAAGCATCTGCGCAACATTCGACAGCTGACCTTCGGCGGACAGAATGCCGAAGCCTACTTCTCCATCGACGACAAGATGCTGAGCTTTCAGCACCAGGGTAACGGCGTAGCCTGCGACCAGATCTACACCATGCCGGTTGATACGCCAGACGGCAAGCCGGCGACTCCGAAGCTCGTCAGCTCAGGCAAGGGGCGCGATACCTGTAGCTACATTTTTCCTTCGGGCGATCGCATTCTCTATTCCTCGACAGAAGCGGCCAGTCCCGACTGCCCGCCCAAGCCAGATTACTCGCATGGTTATGTCTGGCCCATCTACAGCAGCTATAAGGTCTACACCGCGAAGCTGGATGGCAGTGATCGCAAGCTGTTGACCGACGCGCCCGGCTATAACGCAGAATCGACGATCAGCCGCGATGGCAAGCACATCGTCTTCACCTCGACGCGCAACGGCGATCTCGACATCTACACCATGAATGCCGACGGGACGCACGTGAAGCAACTGACGCACGAACTGGGCTACGATGGCGGTCCGTTCTGGTCGGCAGACGGTAAGAAGATTGTCTATCGCGCCGAGCATCCGACGACCCCCGAGCAGATTGCCGATTACAAAGCGCTGTACGCGCAGGGGCTGATTCGTCCTGGCAATCTGGAGATCTGGGTGATGGATGCCGATGGCAAGCACAAACACCAGGTGACGCACAACGGAGCGGCGAACTTCGCGCCGTTCTTCCACCCCGACGGGAAGCGGATCATCTTTGCGTCGAACTTGGCGAACCCGAAGAGCGGCCGCGACTTCGATCTGTACATCATCAACGAGGACGGCAGCGGCCTGGAGCGCATCACTTACTACCCCGATTTCGATGCGTTTCCCATGTTTACCTCCGATGGGAAGCGTCTGGTGTGGGCCTCGAACCGCAACGGCAAGGAGCCGCACGAGACGAATATCTTCATCGCGGATTGGGTAGAGTAATTTCGATTTCAGAATGTCTGGTAGGGCTGGCCTTCAGGCCAGCGTTTACAAATAGCCTCCCTTGACCAAGCCCTGGTTCAGTCGGGCGGCAGGATTCCGCCTACCTGTGCCACCGCTCGAAATGCTGTACCATCCGAACAAGGAGAAAAACATGTCCTATCGTAACGGCGACAAATCGCGCGAACATCGCCTGCGCAAGGCGCGCGAAAAAAAGCGCGGAGTGATTCGAGAAATAAAAGCGCAGACCGAAGCCAAGGCAGAACCATCGGCGAAGAAGAAGTAAGCAAGGATTTGCCAATGGCTGAGGGGGGGATGATCTCATGAAGGCCAAATCTCAGGCCGAAGGCATGGCCCAGCGATCCATTGTATTTGTGGCGCTCGTACTGATGTGTCTGGTGGCACATTCACATGCGTTCGCTACCCCTCCACAACTGCCGTCCCAAAATTCAGCTTTTCTCGGACAGTGGTGCGCCCAAGGCGACTCTTCCAAAACCACGTCCATCACCGCGAATGGGCCATTTCTTAATTTGACCAACGAGCAGGGATCTACCTCGACCGGCAACTACCAGGGCATGAACCAGAACGTCATTGTGGCCGCACAATGGCAGTTCGTGCAGGGAACATTGAGTTCCGACGGCTCCCGTATCAACTGGTCGAATGGAACCTTCTGGGCGCGCTGCAATCAAGGCGGCGGTGGCCACGGACGTGTTCCCAATCTGCAAGGGACGTGGTATCGCAGCGGCAATCATTCCCAGGCATGTTCCATTCAGCAGAACCGGAAGAGCCTGACCTTCATGAACGAGAGCGGCCAGACGGCACAAGGCCAATTCCTCGGCTCAAGAAATGTGACCGCAAACTGGGGTGGCCAGACCATTAACGGCACGCTGGTCAACAATGCCGGCCGCATCAACTGGGACAACGGGACCTGGTGGAGTCGCTGAATCCGATCGCTCCTTGCCCACACTCCCCGCATCTACTAGCATGGAAGGTTCGTCTTAAGAGTGGGGTAGCTCATGGCCAAAAGTAAGTCCAACGGCAAAAGTGTGTCCGAATCGGCGGTTGCCGACGTGTTTGCGTCGGAACGTCATCCTTCCGAGTCCGAGAAGCAGTGGGCTGAGAAGACCCTTGCGCCGACGCTCGAAAAAAATCCGGAGAAGCCGATCGGTGCCTCCACCGGCATAAACCTCGACGATCAGGGACACGCGCGCTTCACCACTATCTCCGGAATGCCGATCCGCCGCCTGTATACGCAGGCCGATCTGCCGGAGGACTGGAATTACGACAGCTACCTGAATTATCCCGGACAGGCGCCGTACACGCGCGGCATTCACGCCTCAGGCTATCGCGGCAAGATGTGGACTATGCGCCAGTTCTCGGGCTTTGCTTCGCCCGAGGAGACGAACGCGCGCTACAAATATTTGTTGGCGCACGGCGGCATGGGTCTCTCCGTAGCCTTCGATTTACCCACGCTGATGGGTTACGACAGCGATCATCCCTTCAGTGAGGGCGAGGTCGGTAAGTGCGGCGTGGCGATCGATTCGCTCGAAGATATGGAAATCCTGTTCGATGGAATCGACCTGGAGAAGACGACGGTTTCGATGACCATCAATTCGCCGGCGTCGATCCTGTGGGCGATGTATCTTGCGGTCGCCGAGAAGCAGGGGGCCGACTGGAACAAGATTTCCGGCACCATCCAGAACGACATTCTGAAGGAATACATCGCGCAGAAGGAATATATCTATCCCCCGGCGCCATCGATGCGGCTGGTGATTGACACGTTCGAGTTTGGCTCGAAGTTCACGCCGAAGTTCAACACGATCTCCATCAGCGGCTACCACATCCGCGAGGCCGGCTCGACCGCGCTGCAAGAGCTGGCGTTCACGGTGTATGACGGCGTGGAGTATGTGGAGTGGGCGCGGCGTCGCGGCCTGGATGTCGACGAGTTCGGCCCGCGGCTCAGCTTCTTCTTTAACGCGCACAATGATTTCTTCGAGGAGATCGCGAAATATCGCGCGGCGCGCAAGATATGGTATCGCCTGATGAAAGAGCGCTTCGATGCGAAGAACCAACGCACCTGGCTGCTGCGCTTCCATACCCAGACCGCCGGAGTATCCCTGACGGCTCAACAGCCGCTGAACAACATCGCGCGCGTGGCGATTCAGGCCCTGGCAGGCGTTCTGGGCGGAACGCAGTCGCTGCATACCGATAGCTACGACGAGGCGCTGGCCCTGCCGACGGAAGAAGCGGTACGCATCGCGCTGCGGTCGCAGCAGAT
This sequence comes from uncultured Acidobacteriaceae bacterium, assembly GCA_963834135.1. Lineage (GTDB taxonomy): Bacteria > Acidobacteriota > Terriglobia > Terriglobales > Acidobacteriaceae > Bog-257. The sequence goes on from CAWIAN010000007.1 coordinate 511,199, forward strand.
CATTGCCTACGAGTCTGGCGTTGCCAATACGGTTGATCCGCTAGGAGGTTCTTACTTCGTCGAACGGCTGACGCTCGACATGGAGAGCGGCGCCTTCGACTACTTCAACAAACTGGACGCAATGGGCGGCATGGTGTCGGCAATCGAGAAGGGATATCCGCAGAAGGAAATTGCCGAGGCCAGTTATCAGTTCCAGCGCGCCACCGAGGCGCGAGAGAAGATCACGGTGGGCGCGAATGAATTCGTAGTCGATGAAGCGTCGCCCAACATTCTCTACATAGGCGAAGAGGTAGCGCAGGCGCAGACGAAGAAGCTGAATGCATTGCGGGGCCGGCGCTCGAATGATGAAGTCCGGCGCTGCCTCGATGCACTGAAGAAGGCTGCGGCGCAGGAGCCGACCGCGGGCGCTGATGGCAAGATCTCGCCCGCAAATACCATGCCCTTCATTCTCGACGCAGTGCGGGCGTATGCGACAGTGGGCGAAATCTGCAACGCGTTGCGCGAAGTCTACGGTGAGTACACAGAGACGGCGTTCGCGTAGAAGGGGGCTGTCAGCTCTCGGCCGTCAGCTGTAAGTTAAAGCGCGAATCTCTGGTAAGAGGCTGCCCCGTTCTAGCCTTAACTTCGGGCCAGGGCACGGTTTTTGTTTTCATTCATCGATATCCTGAACGCTATTCCACCAGCAGAACAAATTGAAACTTCTCGCTCTCAACCGGCACAGTCACCCGCACGATTCGTCTCTTCTTGATGTGCGCTGATTGCGACAATTCCTGCGCGAGTTTGCCCAGGGGGAAGTACAGCACGCCTCCAACACTGGCATGCGGAGGGATGGTGTTCGCGCGTAGACTGCATTGTTCGACGTACTCCGGAGTGTTCTGACGTTGTAGTTGCGCCAGCGAGTCCGTGCCCTGGGCGGCCTCGCCCATGCGTAAGTGGCATACCAGATCGCACTCCATAGAGCGATGCGCAGCTTCTTCCTGGTCCAGAGCTCCGGGCGTGTCGGTATAGAGAAGATTATTTCCGGCCGGAACCGAAGGCTGGTTCGCGCGAGCGGCGATGGCCCGCATCATCTCCATGAACTGCTGGTTCGTCGGGGCGTTGGCTTCGGTGGGAGCCGCGTCGTCACTATCGCTGGCGCTCACGCTCATTCTCGCCATGTTGTAGGGCTTACGCATGCGCTTGGCTAGTTCCGATCCGGCGAGCGGCATTAGCGAGCGACCGGCAACCGCATCCTCCACCAGAATGTCTTCCGGCCTGACGGTGACGGATCGCTGGCCGGCGTTGTACACACGAACTTTCACGGCCGCGTATTTATGATTGATCACCGAATGGACAGCCGCGACTACTGTGAAGTCCATGCCTGCGGCATATTGATAAACAATTCCGTCGACGTAAAACGAACCCTTACTGGCGGCTGAATCGGGTGCCGTCTGGTATTGCTGCTGGGCGCAAAGCGATGAGGCAACCAGCAGAGCACAGAAGATATGACGCATGAAACCTCCGGGAGCCGCGTGCTGCGGACCCAGAGAAGAAAATCGGCAGAGTTAGGGCACAGCATGAGTTAGCCGCGGATGCCGGTTGTGGAAAAATGTGCGGCGTCACTTGGAGCGCTGCAGTTCACGGTAAGCTTCGCTTTTCGATAAACCAAATTCTTTTGCCGCCTGCTTCAGCGCGGCTTTTTCGTCGAGCTTTTCGTCACGTACCAATTCCTGGACGCGCTGCGATATGTTTTTTCGTGGCGCAGCCGTAGACGCCTGCTCGTCCGCTTTGCCGATCAGCAGCGTGATTTCGCCGCGTATCTCGCCGCGCTTTTCCAGTTGCGCCAGCACGTCTTCGGCGCGGCCGCGCAGGAATTCCTCGTGCAGCTTCGTGACCTCGCGGGCGATGACGACATGCCGCTCCGGGCCGAGCACGTCGACGACGTCGCGGATGCATTCGACGATTCGGTGTGGCGCTTCATAGAAGACTTCAGTGCGCTGCGAACTGCGAATCGCATCGAGCACTGTCCGGCGAGCTCCGGCTTTGGCGGGCAGGAAGCCTCCAAAGTGAAAAGAGTCGGTCGGCAATCCGCCGGCAACCAATGCCGAGAGAAACGCTGACGCACCGGGAATCGGCACCACGCGGATGTGATGCCGCACGGCGAGCGCCACCAGTCGATAACCGGGATCGCTGACGCCGGGCATGCCTGCGTCGCTAACGACGGCAATATTGTCGCCGCGCTCAAGATGCACAATCAGCTCGGCGGCGCGTGTCAGCTCGTTGTGTTCGTGATAGCTGACGGTGGGCTTTGAAATGCCGTAGTGATTCAGAAGCTGGGCGGTGTGCCTCGTGTCTTCACAGGCAATCAGGTCGACTTCCTTTAGCACGCGTAGCGCGCGCAGCGTGATGTCTTCCAGATTACCAATGGGCGTACCGACCAGGTAGAGGGTACCCGGCGTGACGTCCGCCGCCGCGTTGGGAGTCGTGTTGGTCACTGCGCGCAGTGTAGCACTGGTTCAGGTCCACCCACTCGCCAACGGAGGGCAAGGTGGATGTGGGGCACCCTTCAGAAGGCAATCGGCCATCCGCTCAACAGCCATCGTCCCTGTGCTAGCATCGAGAGTTGCAGATGCCCACAGGAAAACTCCAGGTCATTCCCCTCGGTGGACTCGGCGAATTCGGCATGAACTGCATGGCCATTCGCTGGGGTGACGACATCATCGTCATCGACGCCGGACTCATGTTCCCCGAAGCCGAACTTCTCGGCGTCGACATTGTCGTCCCCGACCTCAGCTATCTCATCGAGAACCGCGAACATGTCCGTGCGGTCGTGCTGACGCACGGGCACGAGGACCACATCGGCGCGCTGCCCTGGCTGCTGAGCGAGCTGAACATTCCGGTCTACGGCACCGAGTTCACGCTGGCCCTGGTAGAAGGCAAGCTCGAGGAGCACGCGCTGCTCGACGATGCCGAGCTCAACGAAATCAAGGCGGGCGAGCGCTTCAAGATTGGGCCGTTCACCATCAATCCCATCCAGGTGACACACAGTCTGGTGGACTGCGTGGCGCTGGCGATCCACACGCCGATGGGCACCATCATCCACACCGGCGATTTCAAAGTCGATCCCACGCCGACCGACAACCGCCTCTTCGATCTGCATGCCTTCGCCGAATACGGCAAAGAGGGGGTGCTGGCGCTCTTCCAGGATTCGACCAACGTCGAGCGCCGGGGCTATACCCCCAGCGAGCGGGCTGTGCGCGCCAAGTTTCAGGAGATCTTCGCCACTGCTGAGCGCCGGTTGTTCATCTCATGTTTCTCGTCGTCGATCCATCGGATCAAGCTCGCGATCGACCAGGCCCACGAGAACGGGCGCAAGGTTGCGCTGGTCGGCCGCTCTATGATGGAGTCGACCGAGATCGCGCAGGACCTCGGCTATATCGAGATTCCGGACGGCGTGCTGATCCATCCTTCGCAAATGCGCGATCTGCCGCCGGACAAGGTCTGCGTGCTGATCAGTGGCACCCAGGGCGAGCCGATGTCGGCGCTATCGCGCGCGGCGGTCGACAATCATAAGCACGCGAAGATTCAGCCCGGCGATACGGTAGTGCTTTCGTCGCGCATTATTCCCGGCAACGAGAAGGCGATTTATCGGGTCATCGATCACCTTTTCCGCCGCGATGCGCATGTTATTTACGACGACGGCTCATCGCCACCGGTACACGTCAGCGGACACGCCAGCCAGGAAGAGCTGAAGCTGATCATCAACCTGGTAAAGCCGAGATACTTCATTCCGATTCACGGCGAATATCGCCAACTAAAACTGCATGCCGAGATGGCCGGCGCCATGCACGGATCTGTTGGGCATGTGTTGATGATCGAGAGCGGCGACATCCTGGAGTTCGACGAACTGGGCGCGCGGAAGGCAGGGAAGATCAACGTCGGCCGCGTCTGCATCGATTCGAATTCGATGGGCGATGTGGTCGAAGACCTGGTCATTCGCGACCGCCGTCACCTGAGCGAAGACGGTATCGTTCTTCCGATCATCGCTATCAACAAGCTCACCGGCAAAGTGGAGACTTCACCGGAGATCGTGATGCGCGGCTTCGGTGCCGATGTGAGCGATGACGGCTTCTTGGACGGCGCACGGCGAACCGTGATGAACACGCTGGATGCCTCGAGCGACGAAGAGAAGGGCGATTACGGCATGATCAAGGAAAAAATCCGCCAGGATTTGAAGCGCTTCATCGTGAAGAATACCTCGCGAAGGCCGCTGATCATGCCGGTGATTTTGGAAGTGTAGTTAGCATTCCTACAGTTTCGCTGATCAGAAGTGTGAGCTCCGATCCGCCAACGTGCGAACGCCCGAATCAGAAATGTTGATTGTCCTGATTGCCACGCTGTAACGAAACGCTGTTGCACTCGTCATTCATCCCGCATAAATTCGCTCCACGCGAAGTGCCCGCTTGGGACATGGCGCCAGGGAAGTCCGGCGCCTTAGTATCCTTCGCTTACAAGTAGGAAGCAAACTTACCTTCGCGGTCCGGATGGATATACGCTGCGTTCCGATAACCCGCCAGCACGTCAGGCGTAACTGGGCTCGCGCTTAAGGTGTGATTTCGAAGACTACGCCGGCACCGAAGGCGCCACCGCCTGATGCGGTCCCATAAATATTGCCGTTGCCGTCGAACACCAAGTTCGCGTACGGATAACTGCCGTCAGCGCCGTTAGTAAAGTCGTGCAATGCCGTGTAGGTCCAGTTTCCATTCGAATGTGTGAGCTTGAACACAGCGCCATACCCATGCGCGCCGTCAGAAATGGTGGTGCCGTATAGATTGCCGGCCGCGTCCAGCACAAGATTGCCGACCGGACCTACGACCTGTCGACCATTGTTTGGCCCGGCAAAGCTATAAAGAAGCGTGTAATTCCAGCTACCGCCGGAGGGCGAAAGCTCGAAGACAGTTCCACCGTTCCCGCTCCCGGCGACGCTGGTGGCTCCATATAGATTCCCCTCGGTGTCGACGATGATGCCGGCCACCGGATAGGCGCCGTCAGCTCCACCAGTGAAGTCGTAAATATCCGTGCCGGTCCAACCGTTTTCGGAGTGCGTCAGTTGGTACACCGTTCCGGGACTCCGAATGCCGATGAAAGTGGAACCGTACAGATTGCCGGTGCGGTCGAAATTGACGCCGCTGCCCGGATATCCATAAGGGCGAAACAGAATCTGCTCGTCCCAGCCATTCGTGGAATTCAGCTGGTAGACGTTTCCTCCGTTGCGCAAGTCGCCGGTGTTGGTAGCGCCGTAGAGATTTCCTTCCTGATCGAACGACAAAGCGCCAACCGGACCTAAGCCATCAATGCCAGTAAAGCGATGAAGAATGGTTTCGTTCCACGCGCATTGGGTAATAGGACAGTTATGGGCTGGTGGCTGGAGTTTGAACACCGTACCGCAACCGCTTCCACCGCCGCTGCAGGGACCGCCTCCATAAAAAGTACTGCTGTAGAGGACACCATTGGATGCGATAGAGACATTCGCCATCCGTGGATTGGCTCCGTCACTACCGCCCTGGAAAGGGTATAGCGGCGTCAGCACCCAGCCGGAGGATCGATCGGTCAGCTTGTAGACGAGTCCACATCCGTTGGACCCGCAATTGCCACCTGTGACGCCGCCAAAATTTGCGGTACCCAGCAGATTTCCCGCGCCGTCGATGGTAAGCCCCGCCATCGGGGTTCCACCGTCTGAGCCCCCAGTGAAGTTATGAATGACAGTGAAGGTTTGTGCGTCCAATCGTGCCATGCCAACCATGGAAGGCAACAATAAGAACAACAGGGCAATACGAAGCAGGGACCGTCCTTTTCCAGAGCCTACAACTGACCACATGCGGTTTCCTCACGACTAAAGGGACAGAAAGTTGAAGTATATGGCAACTTCAACATAAGGGGATAAAGATGTGTGCCATTCGAGCACGGAAACGAGAAGTGTCATCAGCGGCTCCGTGACTTGGGGCAATCGGCACCGGTGTGATGTAGGGAAAGCTCGTCGCAGCCATTTCCGTTCTCGGTCGGCTCAAGTCGATGTAACATTCGGTCAATCGTGATCGGAGCGGCGAAACCTAAGAGACGATTCCGCCGCTCCTTTGGGGGGACCAACTTTTTTGCGTCATAGTCTTGAACAGGACGCTGATCGCTGAAGATCGAATCGCAATGTGAGCTGGCAGCTCTGCCTCTCGCCAATTCTTGTGCTGGCATGACCTTCCGGGTACGGTTGAGCCCCCATGCTTGAGCCGATTGAGGTCGCACGGCTTCCCGGGGACGCGGTGCTCACTGGGTACGTTTTCCTCCCCTATCCCCGGCAAGTCAAATTAACTTCACCTTACGGTCTAACCTGTTGCAGCCAAATTAAATAACGCGTCGCCGAAGATGAATTTGAGCGGGACTGTGCTAACATTCGTCACCACAAATGCCCAGCAACTTGCAGGTCAGCCCGTCCCCGGCATCGAATTTTCCGCCACATCCAGCACGGATGGGGGGCGTGATTCTTCGCTTCGGTCCCTACGAGGCGGACTTCGCGTCCGGGCAGCTTCGCAAGTTTGGTTACAGAGTCAAGTTGCAGCCGAAGTCGTTCCTCGTCCTGGAAGCACTGCTCGAGGCCTCCGGAGAGATGGTTACCCGAGAGGAGTTGAAGACTCGGCTCTGGCCGGAGAACACTTTTGTGGAGTTCGAGTCCAGTCTGAATGTCGCAGTGCGTCGGCTTCGAGAAGCTCTGAGTGATGACGCTCAAAACCCTGCTTACATTGAGACCGTGCCGCGCAAGGGGTATCGCTTCGTCGCCAAGGCGGAGAAGATTGAGGTTTCAATACCGGCCCAGAGTTTGCCTTTAGCTGTTGTCGGCGACGCTGCCGTGATCGTGCCGACCGACGCGTCTGTGCAGCCAGGTTGGTTCGCAAGAAATCTATGGAAGCTCATGGTGCCTGCGATCGTGGTACTGCTGGCCGTGGGTCTGTTCTGGTGGCGCCGGAGCGCCAGATCGGCGCTTCCGGTGGCATCCTCTATCGCGGTGCTGCCCTTCGCCGATATGAGCCCTGAGAAAAATCAGAGTTACTTTTCGGAGGGGCTGGCCGAAGAGTTGCTCAACGAACTGGCAAAGACACCGGGGCTGCGGGTTGCCGCACGTACGTCGTCATTTCAATTTCGTGACAAGGCAGCTGACGCCGTGCTGGTTGGCCAGAAACTTAATGTCGGAACCATCCTCGAGGGCAGTGTGCGCAAGGATGGAAACCGGGTTCGGATCTCGGCGGAACTGGTGAAGGCTGCCGACGGCTTTCAGTTGTGGTCCGGAACCTACGACCGAAACTTGAACGATGTCTTCGCCGTGCAGGATGAGATAGCGCGCGCCATTACCAGCGAACTCAAGCTGAAGCTCCTAAAGCCGCTGTCTGTGGATACGGCACAACGTAGCATCAACGTTCAGGCTTATAACGCATATCTGCAGGGCCGCTACTTTTACGAACGGCGCACGCAAGACGATCTGAACAAAGCGTATGAGTATTTCCAGCAAGCGGTGAAAGCCGATCCCAATTATGCTCGAGCCTGGTCCGCACTGGCCTGGGTGTTAATTGCGCGGGCTGAAGGAGCTTACGGTCAGTCTTTCGCGGAAGGCTACGAATCGGCCCGCGTCGCTGCCGAGAAGTCACTGCAACTGGATCCGGGGTTGGCAGAAGCGCACGCCGCTATTGGGCGCATTGAGCGCAGCTACGACTGGGATTGGGCTGCCGCAGACGCCGCCTTCCAGAAAGCGTTGGCCATCGCGCCGCAGAGCTCCGTTGTGCTGCTGGGAGCCTCGAGCCTGGACGCAACCCTGGGACGATTCGACGAAGCAGTGGCGTTGAACCGCCGGGCGATCGAGATCGATCCTCTGAGCGTGTCAGCACACGTATCGATGGGTATGCACGCCTATTACGCGGGCCAGCTTGGCCTGGCGGCAGACGCCTATCAGAAGGCGCTAGCCATCAGCCCTGATGATCCCGAGGCCCACTACTTGCTGGGGCTGGTTTATCTTTCACGCTTGCAGCCGCAACAAGCGCTGGCGGAGTTCCAGAAAGACCAGCGCGGCAGCCAGCGCAGTGTCGGCGAAGCTCTAGCCTATTCGGCGCTAGGTCGCAAACCAGAAGCAGATGCTGCGCTCCAGCAACTCATCGCCACCTATCGCGATCAAGCTGCTTACCAGATCGCCGAGGTACATGCCTTCCGTGGCGAGACGGACAAGGCATTCCAGTGGCTCGAGATTGCCCGTGCTCACAGGGATGCGGGGATTCCCGCCATCAAGGGCGATCCGCTGCTGAAGAACTTGTATCGCGATGCTCGATTCGCGGCTTTCCTTAACAAGCTTGGACTACAGGCATAGCCTTCGCTCATGCCGCTTCGCTTCGCTGTCCCGGCAAATACTCCGTGCGCCGGCGCACCTCAGCCACGGGCTCATAAAACGATTTCGGGCAGGACACCATTGTCGTTCTCGCCGACATTCCTGGCCTTCTGATGAACCCAAAAAACCGGTCAAGGAAGCTTGTTGTAGGCTGTTAACGCGTAGCTGTTTAAGTCAATGATTAAACGGGATGAGGCTAGAATGGTGCGCCCTGAGAGATTCGAACTCCCGGCCTTCTGGTTCGTAGCCAGACGCTCTATCCAGCTGAGCTAAGGGCGCTCTTTAGTAGCAGCAAGTGGATTATAGCAAACATCCGGTGCCCCTCGAGCAGGATGTCCGTGGGACTGGCACCTCGGTTTTCCACAGGGCATTACCGGGCACCGGAGTGTATCACTTTCGTGAACTGGGTAGAGTTTACCGGGTATTGGAAAGTTCTACAGCCCTATACATCCAGGTACTCTGCTAAGTCTCTTATTTGCCGCATACGCCCTTTGGCCCACAGGATGCTATTTACTAAGCCAGACGAAGTGGCGCAATAGGGTCACCCGGACGCGAATTTCGGCCAGAGTTCGCCCCCGAGTGACCCTTAATTATTTCCCCCTCAAAAGGCACAACGGTGCTACCCCTTCACAGCACACACATTTTCCAATACATTTAGTCAAAAACTGGGGATTCGGCCACCGTCATAGGCAGCCGCTCGACGAGTTTGCGCTAGAGAAGCGCTAGTTTCTCGCGAACGTCGAAGCCGGCCTTGCGCAGCAGATTCTCGACGGTGGCTTCGTTCAGACGCGTGGCATCATATTCCACGCGGATCTCACGCACGGGCTCGTTGAACTGCACCCGCCGGATGCCGTAAACGTCGCTCACCACTCCCAAGGCGCTCATCTCTTTCTCGCCCGGGGGCATTCCATAGCGAAACAGGACTTCTACTGCGGTCATCGCCTCAACCTTTCACAAACGTGCAATGATTGATAAGGTAGCTCGGAACGTGTGAGCCGTCTGCGCATCTACCACTAGCGCGCCGGCGTTCCGCTTTCACTATAGAGCATCGCCCGATTCGTGAACAGCGCGGCGTGAGTGGCCGAGAGAGCGAGGAGATGAGCGAACCCGAAGTCCCCCTGCAGAATATGGCGCTGGATTTTTCCGCCAAGGACCCCGTCTGTGGCATGACCCTCGAACCTCTGCAGGCCCGCGGCAAGGCACAATACCACGGCGATACCTATTATTTCTGCTCGCCCGGCTGCATGCACAAATTTACGGCAGACCCCGCGAAATACACCACCAGCGAGGCTTCCGGCGATTCAGTTGCCACCCACGCTCCTGCTGCAAGTCCAACGCCAGGCGCGAAGAAGCTTGCCAAAGATCCTGTCTGCGGCATGAGTGTCGACCCCGCGAATGCCGCGTCCACCGCCGAATACGATGGCAAGCTCTATCACTTTTGCTCGCGCAATTGCGGCGAGAAGTTTCGCAAAGATCCCGCGCGTTATCTCTCGGCTGCGAGTAAGCCAGTCGGGATGACCGGCATGGTGCAGATTGGTGGCTCTCCAGTGCAGATCGGCGCGCCTCGCCGGCTGGAAAAAGACCTGGTCTGCGGCATGAACGTCGATCCCTCAGCGGCCGCTGCCACGGTAAATCACATCGGCAAGACCTATTACTTCTGCTCGCGCGGCTGTGCGGAGAAGTTCCAGGCTGCTCCCGCAAAATATCTTTCAACCACCTCCTCTACGGCGCACGCTGCAACGTCGTCGCCATCCGCTGCTCTGGCTCGCAAAGGCACGGCCTATGTGTGCCCGATGGATCCGGAGATTCGGCAGGACCGTCCGGGCCCTTGTCCCAAGTGCGGCATGGCTCTGGAACCCGAGATCCCGACGAATGCAACGAAGACGCAGTGGACCTGTCCCATGCATCCCGAGATTGTGCGCGATGAACCGGGAGCGTGCCCGATCTGCGGCATGGCGCTTGAACCCATGACTGTCAGTGCCGGGAACGAAGAAAATCCCGAGCTGCGCGAGATGACGTGGCGCTTCTGGACCAGCGTGGTGCTGGGCATTCCGCTAGTCGCGTTCTCCATGTTGCGCATGAGTCCGTGGCTGCATTTCATACCATCGCACCTCGGCAACTGGGTCGAGTTCGCGTTGGCGACGCCGATCGTCCTCTGGTGCGGATGGCCGTTCTTCCAGCGCGGTTGGGCCTCTGTGAAATTCCGCAGCCCGAACATGTTCACGCTGATCGCCATGGGCGTCGGCGTGGCTTACATTTTCAGCGCGGTTGCCACTGTCCTACCGCGAGCATTTCCGCCTTCCATGCGCAAGTTGGGCGGCCAGCCCGAGGTCTATTTCGAAGCCGCCGCTGCAATCATCGCGCTCGTGTTGCTAGGGCAAGTTTTGGAGCTACGCGCGCGCAGTCGGACGGGCAGCGCCATCCGTGCCCTTCTCGATCTCTCGCCGAAGATGGCGCGCATCATGCGCGAAAACGGCAGCGAATACGATGTCCCGCTCGATCAGGTGAAGGTTGGCGATAAGCTGCGCGTACGGCCAGGCGAGAAGATTCCGGTCGACGGCACGGTCGTAGACGGACTCAGCGCCGTGGACGAGTCGATGGTGACCGGTGAGTCGATCCCGGTCGAGAAGCGCGCCGGCGATCGTGTGATCGGCGCGACGGTAAACGGCACCGGCTGGTTGTTGATGCGCGCCGAGCGTGTGGGCAGCGAGACCATGCTCTCGCAGATCGTGAAAATGGTGAGCGAAGCGCAGCGCAGTCGCGCGCCCATTCAGCGCCTGGCCGACAGAGTCGCAGCGGTCTTCGTACCGACGGTGCTCCTCGCGGCGGTTGCTACCTTCGTCGTGTGGTTCATGAAAGGTCCCGAGCCGCACCTGGCGAACGCAATCGTCAACGCCGTTGCCGTGCTGATCATCGCCTGTCCCTGCGCGCTTGGCCTGGCAACACCGGTGGCGATTATGGTGGGCACGGGACGTGGCGCGCGCGCCGGCATTCTGATCAAGAACGCTGAGGCACTCGAGACTCTGCAAAAGGTCGACACCCTCGCCTTCGACAAGACAGGCACGCTGACGCAAGGCAAACCGGAGCTGATGTCGGTAGCCGCGTTCGGTGGCGAGACCGAAGACCGTATTGTGCGGCTCGTCGCCAGCCTGGAGCGCGGCAGCGAACATCCGCTGGCTGCGGCGGTTGTTTCCGCCGCGCAAGCGAACGGCATGTCATTGCTCCCGACAGAAGAATTCCGCTCTTACACAGGCCGCGGTGTTGTCGGCAAACTCGCGGGCCATGAGGTCGCAGTCGGCAATGAACAACTGCTCAAAGAGCTCGACATCGAGACCAGCGAGCTGAGGTCGAAGGCTGAAGAGCTGCGCAAAGAAGGGCAGACGGTAATCTTCGCCGCAGTGGACGGTCGTGCCTCAGGTCTCTTGGGTATTGCCGATCCGATCAAGCCCGATGCAGCGCAGGCCATCCGCGATCTTCGCGCGGAAGGCTTGCGAGTGGTCATGCTTACGGGCGACAGCCAGACTACGGCCGCTTCGGTCGCCGGCAAGATCGGCATCACCGACTTCGAAGCCGGCGTCCTGCCCGAGAACAAAGCTGACATCGTGAAGAAACTGCAGCAGCAGGGACGCGTAGTGGCGATGGCGGGCGACGGCATCAACGATGCTCCGGCTCTGGCCCAGGCGCAAGTGGGAATTGCCATGGGCACCGGAACCGATGTCGCGATGGAGAGCGCCGGCATCACCCTGCTGAAAGGTGACCTCGGCGGCATCGTGCGCGCGCGACGCCTAAGTCGCGACGTGATGGCGAATATCAAAGAGAATCTGTTCTTCGCGTTTATCTACAACTCGGTAGGAGTGCCAATCGCCGCCGGCGTGCTGTACCCCAAGTTCGGAATTCTGCTAAGTCCCATCATCGCGGCCGCCGCGATGAGCTTCAGTTCCGTCTCCGTTATCAGCAATGCCCTACGCTTGCGCAACGCCAAACTCTAGACAGCGAATTGCTTCGGTGAATCGGCCACAGGAGCATTGAGTGGGATCGTGCAGATTCCCCGGCCTGCACTTGTGCCCAGATATTTCGATCGATGGTCCTCCCTTTTTGCTTACGTCTTTTTTATGCGAAATCTATTCGATGTTTACGGTGTGGGGTATCGAATGTACTGAGCGCGGAAAGGCGCTGAGAACAATGTCGACCCAGGAAGTTTTCATCCAGCAGTTCGCCAGCTTATTCAGTTACTACAATGAGGCACTCTCATCCGGCACAGAGAAAGCAAGCAAACCCCATAATCCGGCTGCCACCGATGAACAGCATCGTCTGTTTGCGGCTGCTCGTCTCGCAATCCAAGACTTGGAAAGCAGGCCTCGACCGGCAGACGACAGCCGTCGTTATTTCGCCAAGCCCGGCGAGGCGGAGTGGGGATGTTGAATCAGGTATTACTCACGGCTCAACTGTGGATGGCTCAAGCGCCTTCGCTGGTAGACCGTAGCTGGCGGTTCATTCGTGAGTTGCATTTGACGCGCAGCACACGACGCATCGGCGTGTAACCAGCAATCGCAAGCCCTTGTTTATTGTGGCGATCTCCCTCTAGCCGGCCGAGTTTCACTTGAGGTAAGCGCGAACCAAGCCGATCAGGTCTTCGCCCAACTCTTCCGGCGAATCCATCTTCTGGTCGGGATTCATCATGTGCAGGCGGATATGGTCTTCCAGAACCTCCGCCATCAATCCGTTGACCCCGCCACGAATCGCGGCCAGCAGCATGAGAATGTCGGCGCACTCATCTCCGGCGTCCAGTGCACGCTCCACCGCTGCAAATTGGCCGCGAATGCGCTTAATGCGGAATAACAGCTTCTGCTTTTCCTTGGCGGTTTGCGAAGTCTTTTCCTTCATCGTGTTCATCTCCAATTGACTATACCCTAGGGGGGTATGATATAAAAGCTTCGACGGGAAGTCTAGAACCCGTTGAACCGCAGAGGATATACGAACGCGACTCGCCTCCCTCAGGGCGGACTTACCTTCCCGCCCGGCCGAGGAACAGAGTCCGAATCTGCGGGTTTAACACTCTATTCACACGGAGTGGGTTTAATGCATCGACAGCAGCCCTCGCAAAGGACCGTACAAGTCTCACGGGCTAGTGCCTTGCGACGCCCCGAAGGAGGATCCATGCACCGCGCCCAGACCCGCTTGTGTATCTTGCTGCTGTTGGCTTCGGGTCTGCTCAAGAGCGCGGGCGCGCAAACCGCGCTCACCTGGCAGGAAGTTCGCGCGAAGTTCGAGACGGCGAACCCCACTCTGCAAGCGGGACAGATTGGCGTCGACGAGTCGCGAGCGCAAGAGATCACGGCATATCTGCGACCCAATCCGACAGTAGGACTGCTGGCCGATCAGATCGACCCATTCAACGGCGGCCCGCCGCACGGTCCATTTGCTTATCTGTTGTCGGTGGCGAGCATCAATTATCTGCACGAACGCCAGCACAAGCGCGAATTGCGTTTAAACAGCGCACAGGATGCCACCGGCATCGCGGTGTCCGGCCAGGCCGACCTGGAGCGGACGATGCTCTTCGATCTGCGCGGGGCCTTCATTCAAGCGCTTCAGGGCAAAGCGGTGTACGACCTCGCGAAGGAAAACCTTGCCTATTACGACCGCTTGCTCGGAGTGAATCGTGACCGTTACAAGCTGGGTGCAATTGCGCAGGTGGACCTGGATCGCCTTGAGCTTCAGCGCGTGCAATACGAATCCGATTTACAGACAGCCGAAGTTAATCTGCGAACCGCCAAGATTCAATTACTCGCGCTGCTGAACGACAGGAGCCCGGTCGATCAGTTCGACGTCAGCGACCCATTCGATTTCTCGTCGCAGCTTCCGCTGCTCGATGAAGTTCATCGCGCCGCGCTGGACACTCGCCCGGACTTGAAGGCCGCTCTGCAGTCCGTCGAGAAAGCCAAAACCGATCACCTGCTTGCGATAGCCAACGGTTCAACCGATCCTACCCTCGGTTTCGACGTCGGACGCAATCCTCCCATCGATCAGTACATCGGTGTCAGCGTGAGTTTCCCTCTGCGCATCTTCGATCGCAATCAAGGCGAAAAGCAGCGCACACAGCTGGACATCGACCGCAATCAAAAACTGTTGGAGGCCACCCAGTCGTCAGTGTTCAGCGACGTGGATTCCGCTTATGCAACGGTAAATAGCACAGTAGTTCTGCTGGAGCCGTACAAAGAGCATTATCTGCAGCAAGCAGCCAAGGTCCGCGACACCATTACGTTTTCGTATGAGCATGGCGCTGCGTCGCTGCTCGCGCTGCTCGACGCGCAAGCGGACTACCGCAGTGTGCAACTCAATTATCTGAATCTGGTCGGCTCGTATATGCAGGCTGCCAACCAGCTGAATCTTGCGGTGGGACGTGAGGTCATCCCATGAAACATCGTGACTTGGGGCTGCAGACTCTTTGTCTGGTCGTGGCCCTTCTCCAAGCCGGATGCAGTGGCGGGAAGGCTGATCCGCAGGCGGAAGCGCCGCCACCCCTCAAACTTGAGCGCGCGCAGGATCGCAATGTGTTTTCGGTGGAGCATGCGGACCGCTTCCAAGTGACGCAGGCAGTGGAATATCTCGCCACTTCCAAACTCCAAGCCACCGGTGTCGTGGCGCCCGACATCTCGAAGAACGTTCCTGTGATCTCGCTTGCGTCTGGCCGGATCGTCGACGTCAAAGCGCGCCTGGGTGACACCGTCAAGAAAGGGCAGGTGTTGTTGCGGGTGCAGAGCACGGACATCTCCAGTGCCTTTTCCGACTATCGCAAGGCGGTTGCCGACGAGCAACTAGCGCGAACGCAACTTGAGCGCTCCAAGCAGTTGTACGAGCGCGGAGCCATTTCCCTGAACGACCTTCAAATCGCCCAGGACACCGCGGACAAAGCCAAGGTGGACGTGGAGACCACGGCTGAAAAGCTTCATGTGCTCGGCTACGCGGACTTGGATCATCCTAGCGGCATTGTCGACATTCGCGCTCCCATCTCCGGTGTGATCACCGATCAGCAGGTGACGAACGCTGCGGGCGTGCAGGGTCTGGCTTCGCCCAACCCGTTCATCATCTCCGATCTGAGCGACGTGTGGATTTTGTGCGACGTGTTTGAGAACGATCTCGCCAACGTGCACCTGGGGGAGAAGGCCGAGATCCGTCTGAATGCCTACCCGGACCAGGTGTTCACGGGAACTATCAGCAACATCGGTCCAATTCTGGATCCGAACATTCGCACTGCCAAGGTGCGCATCCAGGTTCCGAATCCTGGTTTGATGCGTCCGGGTATGTTCGTCACGGCGACGTTTCACGGTCAGCAAAAGCAGAAACTGGCTGCCGTTCCGGCGACGGCGATCCTTCACCTGCACGACCGCGACTGGGTCTACGTTCCGATAAACGGCAAAGAGTTTCGGCGAGTGGAAGTCGCCGGAGGCGACATGCTGCCCGGCGCCATGCAAGTAGTGAAGGGAATTAACCCGGGACAGCAAGTGATCGCCAACGCGCTTGAATTCCAGAACACGGCGGAGCAGCAATGATTCGCTGGCTCGTCGACTTTGCGCTGAATAATCGCTTTGTTGTTTTGAGCATGGCATTCCTGCTCTTCGTCTGGGGCATCGTCGCCTTCAAAAAGCTACCCGTCGAGGCCTACCCCGATGTCGCGAACACCTGGGTGCAGGTCATCACCCAGTGGCCCGGGCGCGCCGCTGAGGAAGTCGAGCAACAGGTCACAATTCCCGTCGAAATTCAGATGAACGGGATTCCGCATCTGCAGCACATCCGTTCCGCATCGCTGGCAGGGCTGTCCGTCGTGAATCTGATCTTCGACGACGACTCCGACAACGATTGGGACCGCCAGAAAGTTTTGGAGCGGCTCTCGCAGGTGACGCTCCCGCCGGGCGTTTCCGCCGGCATTGGTCCCGACTTCAGCCCCATCGGCTCGGTCTACTGGTACACGCTGGAGAGCACCAATCCCAACTATGACGTGATGGAGTTGAAGTCTCTCCAGGACTGGGTCATCAGCAAGTACATTCGCTCGGTCCCGGACGTCGTGGACGACTCGTCGTTCGGCGGACTGACTCGCGAATACCAGGTGAAGGTCGATCCGGAAAAACTGATCGCATACGGGTTAAGCCTGGCGCAGGTCGAGCAGCAACTGACGAACAGCAACGCGAACGCCGGCGGCAGCTTCATTGAGCAGGGCTCGCAACAGATCAACGTTCGCGCCGTCGGCTTGGTCAAGAGCGTCGAGGACATCGAGAAGACCGTCATCAAAACGCAGAACGGCACGCCTCTGCAAGTAAAGGATATTGCCGAGGTGACGCAGGGTCCGAAGATTCGACTCGGCCAAATCGGCAAAGCGGTCCATCGTTCGGACGGAACCGTGGTCGACGACGACGATGTGGTCGAGGGCATTGTCTTCCTGCGCAAGGGCGCTGACACCGCCACCATGCTGGAGAACCTTCACGCAATGGTGAAGCGGCTGAATGAGCACATCCTTCCGCCCGGCGTAAGGATTGTTCCGTATCTGGACCGCGACGATCTGGTGCACTACACAACGCATACGGTGCTGCACAATCTTGCCGAGGGAATGACGCTGGTCATCATCATTCTCTTTCTGTTCCTGGGAAACATTCGCGGCGCCATCATCGTCTCGTTAACCATTCCTTTTGCGTTGCTGTTCGCTTCCATCTGCCTGGACTTGCGACATATCTCGGCAAACCTGCTTTCACTCGGCGCGCTGGACTTCGGCATGGTGGTAGACGGAGCCGTGGTCATGGTGGAAAACATTGTTCGCCACCTGAATCGCCAGGACGACGCTCCGCGCACCTTGCTGGAACGCATTCGCGAAGCCGCACACGAGGTGCAGCGGCCGGTTTTCTACGCGATTGCCATCATCATCACCGCGTATCTCCCGATCTTCACCCTGCAGCGCGTCGAAGGAAAGCTGTTCAAGCCGATGGCCTGGACCGTCGCCTATGCATTGCTGGGCGCTCTGATCTTCTCGATGCTGGTTGCGCCCGCGCTGGCGAGCCTTATGTTCCGCCGAGGCGCTAAACAATGGCAAAACCCGGTGATGAATTTCCTGACCAGGACCTATCGAAAAGATGTCCGTTGGGCAATACGTCATCGCTGGGTCACGGTCGGAGTCGCCCTCGTCCTGCTTATGATCTCGGGCTTCCTCCTCTTCAGCGGAGTGATCGGCTCGGAATTTTTGCCGCATCTCGACGAGGGCGCAATCTGGGTGCGCGGTACATTGGCTCCCAGCACGGGGCCGACTGAGAGCGCGCGCGTAGCCGATCGGGCCCGCCAGGTGCTGGCCTCGTTTCCCGAGGTACCGGTGGTGGTGAACCAGATTGGACGTCCAGACGACGGCACCGACACCACCGGCTTCTTCGACACCGAGTTCTTCGTCGATCTTCTGCCGAAAGAGAAGTGGCGGCCCGTTTTCCATCAGAACAAAGAAGAGCTGATTGCCGCCATGGATCGCGAGTTGGAGAAAATTCCGGGAGTTTTCTGGGGCTTCTCGCAACCTATCTCCGACAACCTGGAAGAGGCCGTAAGCGGCGTCAAGGGCGCGCTGGCGGTGAAAATCTATGGCGACGATCTGCGAACGCTCGAAGCAAAGGCTGACGAGATCGTTGCCGTCATGAAAAATGTTCGCGGCGTCGAAGACCTGGGCGTGTTTCGCGTAATCGGTCAGCCGAATCTCGACTTCACGGTGGACCGCGATCAAGCCGCAAGATACGGCATCAATGTCTCCGACATTCAAGATGCGATTCAGACGGCGGTCGGAGGTAGTGCGCTCAGTCAGGTCCTGATGGGGGAACAGCGTTACGATCTCACGTTGCGTTACCTGCCCCAGTATCGCGATACAAGAGAGGCCATCGAGAAGATTCGTTTGCTGGCGCCTTCGGGCGAGCGTGTTTCCCTGGCGCAGCTGACCAAGGTAAGAGAAGTGGATGGGGGCTCAGAGATCTATCGTGAGGAGAACTCCCGCTACGTCGCGGTGAAGTTCAGCGTACGCGGGCGAGACCTGGGCAGCACCGTCGAAGAAGCGATTAAGAAAGTTAATGCAAAGGTGAAGTTGCCCCAGGGCTACACCATCGACTGGGCAGGTGAATACGAAAGTCAGAAGCGCTCGCAACGCCGGTTGCTTATGGTGCTACCGCTGACCATCCTGCTGATCTACATCATCCTTTACATGATGTTCAAGTCGCTGAAGTGGGCATCGCTGATCCTTACCAACATCGCGATGGCACCCATCGGCGGACTGCTGGCGTTACTATTCTCCGGGACGAACTTCAGTGTCTCGTCCGGCGTTGGCTTCCTGGCGCTCTTTGGAGTATCGGTACAAATTGGCGTCATCATGGTGGAATACATCAATCAGCTTCGAGCGCGCGGCTATTCGATCGAGGAAGCTGCGGTGGAAGGTGCCGTTCTGCGGCTTCGGCCCATCATGATGACTATGATGGTCGCCACCCTGGGTTTATTGCCGGCCGCCATCTCGCACGGGATTGGATCGGACTCGCAGCGGCCGTTTGCAATCGTCATTGTGGGAGGCCTCTTCGCCGATCTGGTGATCAGTATCATTCTGTTGCCGACTCTCTATGTATGGTTTGCGCGCAGTGACGATCAGCTTCCGGCGGCGGAAGTTAACGAACCCGTCTAGACGCTTCACCCGGGCCAAGAGTCGATCTCTCAGGCCAGTGCAAGGATGTGACCGATGAAAAAAGACGAAGTCTGCGAACTCATTAGGAAAATTGGAATCATCCCGGCCATCAGGGTTTCCTCGGGCGATGATGCGCATTTCGCGGCGGAGGCAGTGACCAAGGGTGGTATTCCGATTGTCGAAATCACCATGACCGTGCCGGGTGCAACCGAGTTGATCACTCACCTGGTTCACTACCACCCCAAGATGGTCGTGGGAGCGGGCACCGTTTGCAGTACCGAGACAGCGCGCAAGTGTGTCGATGCTGGCGCGAGTTTCCTGACGGCTCCCGGATTCGATCCCGAGATCGTAGAGTTCGCGGCCAAGGCCGATGTCGCAGTCCTCCCGGGCGCATTAACGCCAACCGAAGTGCTCTCGGCCTGGCGCGCTGGATCCGATTTCGTGAAAGTGTTCCCTTGCGCGCTGGTGGGTGGCGACCGATACATCAAAGCGCTGAAGGCATCGTTCCTCGATATCCCTCTGGTCGCATCGGGCGGCGTGAATCAGCAGACCGCGGGCAGTTTCATTCTGTCAGGAGCGACGGCAATCGGTGTCGGCAGGGAACTGATTCCCACCGAGGCGATCGAACACAAGCAAGCGGAGCGCATCAGGGAGTTGGCGCTGCGTTTCTCGCGGTCGGTGAAAGATGCCCGGGAACAGATTGAAGAGTGGAAGCGAACCTTCGCGCCCAAGAAGTTTACCGGCGGCGATCACTGCGAGACACAGCACTGACATTGCCGTCTCCCGGGTGTGCGAATTTCTATTTGCCTTCCCAGCCCGCTCGCGGGTAAGGTATCGCTACCGCGTTCCAAATCCTCAAAACTGCAAAGCGTCATCCGGTTTACGCCCAACAGGAGAATTCATGTATTCACTCGAGATCCCCATCAGTTCCGAAGGTGGCCACAATAGCTTTCAAAACAATGTCCCCGATCCGGTGACCTCCGGCAAGGAACTTCCAACTTTCAAGTTTGAGTTGGAAAAATCGCAAGGTCGCGTGCTGGAAGGCAGCTACGGCAAAGAAGCCACGGTGGAACAGTTGCCGATCTCGAAAGGAATCGCGGGCGTCTCCATGCGCATGGAGCCCGGTGTGATGCGCGAGCTTCACTGGCACGCCACCGCCGCTGAGTGGGCCTTCGTCACCGAAGGCGCAGTGCGGACCACGGTGATCGATCCGCAGGGCTGTTCGGAGACTAACGATTTTCTTCCCGGAGATATCTGGTATTTTCCGCGCGGCCATGGCCATGTCATCGAGACGCTGGGCGACAAGCCGTGCCACTTCATTCTGGTCTTCGACAACGGGTACTTCTCCGAGTTCGGCACATTCAGCATTTCGGACTGGATCGGCCACGCGCCGAAAGAATTGCTCGCCAAGAACTTTGGCTTGCCAGCTTCCACGTTCGAGAATTTTCCAAAGAACGAGGTCTACTTCGCCAAGGGCAAGATTCCGCCGCCGGTCGCGGCTGCGCCGTTGCAAGGCTGGAAGAGGTCTCCACTCACGCACAAGTACAGCCTGCTTTCGCAGAAGCCGTTCGAAGTTTTCAGTGGCGGCCTGGAGTGGCGCGTCGATGGATCGCAGTTTCCTATCTCGACGACCATGACCGGCGTGGTGCTTGAGATGGAAGTGGGCGCACTGCGCGAAATGCACTGGCATCCCAACGCGGTCGAGTGGCAATACATTCTGAGCGGCGAGTTCAACGTCACGCTGTTCGGATCGCATGGACGCTGGCGCGAAGAGCGGTTGAGCCAGGGTGATGTCGGCTACATCCCGCAAGGCTTTGGCCACTCCATCGAAAACGTCGGCGGCTGCAAGGCGCGCATCCTAATCGTCTTTAACAGCGGCCACTATCAGTCGATCGATCTATCGCAATGGATTGCCGGGAACCCGGTCGATGTTCTCGCGACGAACTTCTCGCAGGACGCGTCGGTGTTTGAGAAGTTCCCGCGCAAGGACGTGTTTCTCACCAAGTAAGTGGAGCAGCGCAAGGCCGAGACGATTTTCTTGCGGACAAGCCGGCGGGGAAGATTCCGTATTTGGTCGCCAGGAATTTCTGCAGCTTCGGGGGAAGAGTTGAAGCGAGCTCCTGCCATGTCAGAATCGCGAGCCTCGATCTGAGCTCGCAGCTTCGGACTGCACGCACAACCCGATACCAGTCTTCGGCCAGGTCTGCACGACGGGCGTCGCAGAGAAGCAGGAACGAACTCCCGCAGTGGTGGGCGGCCAGAGCGCCTCGAATCAACTGATAGTGCCGGTAGCCGTCTGCCGACGCGGGCAATTCGACAGCATTGAACACTTCATCGACGTCACGATAGCGATGGATCAACGCCTTGCGTGCGTTCTGGAAGTCGCCTTCGGTCAACTTCGCTTCCACCAGAAGATGTCCCAATGTCATATCAACTTCGGTGCGATCGGGGAGTCCGCGAGCGCATGGCATGTTTGTTCTAACGCCGAATCGCGGCCGGGCACCCGAGTTAATTCCCAAAAGCTGACACACCGCCCTTCGCCTGGTGACACCCGGATAACAGAAGATATTCATCAGCAAGGCGTCAGAGCTGTTTGCGCAATCCAACTCGCGCCGTTGGCGATCCCGACGGCGGGCTACCTGCCGGCTCGCGGTGTAACACTTATCTAAGCGAGGCCGCCACTCGGGACAAGCGCATATGCGGCGATAGGAAGCAGCAATGAAGTTCCCGTGCTCACCGTCAACGTCGTGATACAGAATGCTGGGAATGTCCCCGATCGTCGATTCGTGAGGCACTCGCGTAGCTAGCAGCAGATTCCGGCTGCTAAGCTCACGCCGAAGCTGCGCCGCTGAGGCTCGCGCGCGACCTTCGATCAGCGGGCGTGAGCTCTCGGTGAAAACATTAGATTTCGAAACCTGGACTCTCATCGTGCGCTCTGACATGGGACGAATTATATCGTTATATTCGCCTTTTGTTCGTATGCCAAGAGTTGAAATGGAACGGGTCCTTTGATTCTGATGCGCACACAACCGCGCCTGCGCTCAAGATGACACCTGGAAGTAAGTAATTGATTTGACCGACAGCTCGATTTTGCTAAGAGCTCAGAGCCAAGGAGTGAGAGATAAGAATTAGTGGTGGGTATAAACAAATCCGGCAATTGCAGCCGCGGCCAGCGCTGCGCCTATAGCGATGAGTACCCAGAGTTTTTGCCGGGAGGCGGGCGGGGCGGGGACGATTGGGGCTGGGGGCGGAGCTGCTGCCGCCGCCGTCGCAGCACTCTTTGCCTTGACCACGTCCACCAGGCGAGTGAGTTGCGAGGGCGACTCTGCGATTCGGGCGATGACCCGGGCGGCAATATCGCGTTCCAGCCCCGAGGAGTCGGAAACCGTTACCCGCGGTGGCGGAGCACCGACGGTTTTCGCCGTTACCGGCGCAATAAAGCGATATCCGTGCAGCCGAAGCGTCTCAATGTACACCGGCTGGTTGGCATTGTCGGCCAACGCGGTGCGGATCTGCTTGATGCATTGATTGATCCGCCGCTCGAAATCCAACTCCGATTCATCGCTCCACAGCCGATCCTTGATGTCTTCGCGAGTAACCACCTGGCCCGCGCGACTGGCGAGAAACGCAAGCAGCTGAAAGGGTTGCGGAGGCAGACGGATGATGGTCCCGGATTTACGTAGTTCTTCCGTGCCGAGATTTAGCTCGAAGACGCCGAATCGAAGTAGCCGATGAGTGTCGGTCAAGAACCAGCCTCGGGTGGAATTATACCTCTCTTCCCGTTTGTCGTAGTCTTAACTTTTCGCATACATCGTCCACTAAGCCCATAGTTTTCAATCTACTGCCCGAATACCTTTCGATCACCAAGATATCACCCAGAGAAGCCTTGAAAGCGTAATCGCCGCGAGGCATTGTGCTATCCAGCGGGAAACGCATTGAGTCAACCCTTAATGCCCCCGTTCACGTGGAATCGCAGCCGGATTGGCAAAATGGGGGCTGATCGATAGGCAGCGATTGCGACCGCTCGAGATGTTGTCACTGGATGAAGGGTTTGCGCCACTCCGTCTTGGCAAAATCTCGAGCACCCAAACCAAGCTAGGGAGCGCGACGAGCGTCTGGCCGAGACATTTGCCCGCGTTTCCGGTAGGGGGCAGGCTTCGCGGTGAAGCCGCCCCTTATTTATTTCCCTCTTCCATAGCAGCAGCATCCCGGTTTTGAGCAATCTACAGTTTTTCGTACATCGGAAGCAGCACGTTAAACCGCGAGCCCTTGCCAGCAACGCTCTCCACTTCGATGCTCCCTCCGCCTTGCGTCACTATGCCATAGCTGATCGACAACCCTAAACCGGTTCCCTTGCCGACCGCCTTGGTTGTGTAAAAAGGTTCGAAGATGTGGGGTAGGGATTCGGGTTCGATCCCGGAGCCGGTGTCGGCGACCGATAGAACAAGGTAGTCCTTCGATTCGCCACCGGCTGTGCTTTGTGCTTTTTGGTGCCGACGCGTCTCGATCGTCACTTCACCGGTCGACGAAATGGCGTCGACGGCATTGCATACCAGGTTGATCAACACTTGCTCCAGTTGCATGGGATCAAAGAGTACCGTGGCGTCCCCGGTGTTGCAGTGCAGGTCGAGCCGAATGTTATCTCCCGCCAACGGCCGCACGATATTGCCCAGCTCGCGTACAAAATTGTCCAAGCCGAAGGGCTCAGGGTTGAATGTCCGTTTCCGGCTGAACGCCAGCAGGTTTTCGGTAATCGTGCCGGCGTGTCGGGCAGCTTTCTGAATCGCTTCGAGATGAACCGAAACTTCGCTCTCAGCCGCAACTCCGCCCTTGGCCAGGTCGAGTTGCAGCAGGATGACGCAGAGCGCATTACGGAATTCGTGTGCGACGCCGCCCGCCAATCGCCCAATAGCATCCATCTTCTGCGCATTGCGAAGCTGGGCTTCCAACCTGCGGGACTCGGTCACGTCTTCGAACATCACAATAACGCCGCTGGTATCGGCGCCGGCGTCCCCCCAGGGATGCACTTCCCAGCGATATCGAACTGGCGCGCCATCGGCGCGTATCCATTCTGCGGTCTCGCCCTTGACTATCTCTCCCGCTAAGCCCCGTCGATGGGCGGCTCTCCACTCTTCGGGAATGTTGGGGAAGACGTCGTAATGGCATTTGCCGGCCAGCGGTTCATCCGGTAAGCCGGTTGCGATCCGCCACTGGCGGCTACTGCGCAAGTAACACATGTTGCGGTCAAACATGGCGACAGCAGCGGGCGCGTGGTCAACGAATGCCTCCAGCATCTGTTGCGTTTGGTTCAGCTCCGACTCGGCCTGTTTTCGCTGGGTTATGTCGCGCCCAATGCCGAGCAAGCGGCCATCGCTTAAGGTGGCGACACTCACCTCGGCGAAGAATAGGCTGCCGTCTTTTCGAAGCGACCGCCATTCGCCGTACGACACGTTATCCGTACCCCGGCTGCGCATCATCTGCACCAGTCGGGGCACCTCGTCCGGAGCGATCAATTCAGGGATGCTCTTTTGCAGGAACTCTTCTCGCGAATAGCCGAAGGTCTTACAGGCGGCTGCATTGCCATACTCAATACGGCCTTGGCAGTCGGCTACCGTGATGCAATCCAGCACGTGATCGAAGATGGCGCGGGAATAGGCATCAATGTCGGTCGACGGCTGGGTGGCCGCTACGGTGACCCGGGCGGAGGACGGAAGGCGCTGACTACTCATACGAAACTGCCTTTTTGAAAAACGATGCGATTGTGCGCTCCAGGCGCGGTCAATCTTTCCGCGCACGTCCACTCCCACATTCTCGGGTGAGCGTAACAGGCGCGCACGCGGTAATTCTGCTGACTATCATTTCCACTTATTCCGTGCGGGTTTGTAGGTGACCAGCCGCACACATTGCGGTGACGGACCCCAGGCACACCCATTTTCACGACGAATCGAAAGGCCTCAGTACAACCCGCTTAAATTCTTCGGGGTCTTACATGTCATGCCGAGTTACGGCAGGGAGGAGCTCATGCTGAGAAGAGTTAGCAACCTGGAAGGCGATTATCTAAATGCTATTCGCGGTACAAATCTTTACGGTATCGACAACGAAAAACTGGGAACGGTGAACGACGCGCTGATCGACGACGTCACGGGTGACTTACGATATCTGCTGGTCGAGTCCGGCTGGCTGCGTTCGCATCGCTTTGTCGTTCCGGCAGATCAAGTATTTGCCTATAACGACGGCGACGACCTGTACACCAATCTTCGCAAAGCTGATGTTGAGGCTCTACCGGAACTCCGCGACGACACGCTGCTCACTGGCGAGGCGTTTACTCAATATGAATCGGACTACCGCCGGGCTTGGAGATACGATGGCGACCCGACCCGCATGCGTGCCAGCAACCGTCTGGGCACCTTCCGCCAAAGAGTGCATGACGTCGTCCTGCGGGATCGTGGAACTGAGAAGCGTAGCGTGAGCCGGGCCGACATCCCGGCTACTTACGTTGCCACCGGCTCGCCGCGTCCCACCGCTGTCTACGGAGTGTATTCCGATCGCGAGCATGTAGAGAAGGCGGTCGACCGGCTGCGCCATGAAGGATTTCTGAGCAACGACATCTCGGTCGTCTTTCCCGACCGCGACATGAATAAAGAGTTCGCGCTGGAGAAGAACACCAAGGCTCCTGAGGGCGCCATGGCCGGCGGAGGTACCGGATTGATTGTCGGTGGCGCACTTGGTTGGCTAGTCGGGATTGGCACACTGGCGATTCCCGGCGTGGGACCGCTGCTGGCTGCCGGGCCGATTGTTGCCGCACTGGCAGGCGCCGGTGTAGGTGGCGCCGTTGGCGGAATTGCCGGGGGTCTGATCGGACTGGGCCTTCCCGAGATAGAAGCCAAGCGCTATGAAGAAGAGATCAAGGCTGGCCGCATCCTCATTTCTGTCCACTGCGAAAGCGTGCATATGGCGCAAAGCGCGCGAAAGATACTGGAAGATTCCGGCGGTAAAGACGTCTTCTTGTCCGGAGAGCAGCGCGCCGCCTGAGCTAACGCTTCGTAAACGCTGTTTCGCCTTCCGACGCTAGATCGCCGGAAGGCTTTTCCTTTTGAAGAATGCGTTCCGATTAAGAATTCTGCTACTCATCCCGTTTTATCGTGCAATTTTCCCTATTTTCATCGTTCACAGCTGGTGTAGAGTGGAGTTGCTTCAAGCACAAATAATTGCCTGAACTCCCGCTCTCCGATGTGAGGGACATCGCAGCAGTCTCCCTCTGCAGATCTGTGTCTTTTGATTTGCCGAACACAAATTAAAGGATTGCGCCATGCTGCTTCCCAAACGGTCGACGTTGGTGATGTCCAGCTGCCTGCTTCTTTTCTTGTTGATGCTTTCTCGGATCGCCAATGCCACTTCCGGTATTGGTTTTCAGCCCGTCTTGTCCGACGAACTCGCCATGACGAGCGAGCCGGCTGCCCCCGGCGCGGCGGCAATTATCCTGTATCGCCAGGTCGACCGCTTCGATACCCTTTACGACCCCCACCAGGATAATTACGTACGCATTAAGATCCTGACGGACGCCGGTCGAAGCTATGCCGACGTAGAAATACCGTTCGTGAAAGATTTATTTGACGTCACTAACCTTCACGCTCGCTCGATCGCACCCAATGGCACTATCACAAACTACGAGGGCAAGGTCTTCGAGAAGACGGTTGTTAAAGCGCGCGGTATTCGCTATCTTGCCAAAGTTCTTACGCTTCCCAATGTTCAAAAGGGAAGCATCATTGAGTATTACTACACATTCGATTGGCATGATGCGCTGTTCGATTCGCGCTGGATCCTGAGCGAGGAATTGTTTACCAAGTTAGCCAGGTTCTCGCTTAAGAGCTATCAGCCGGAATACGGGAAAATCAATCTTCACTGGACCTGGCGAGGGTTGCCGCCGGGAACAACGCCTCCGGCCGCAGGCCCGGACAAGATTATTCGTCTGGAAGCTCGGAACATTCCCGCATTTCACGATGAAGACTTCATGCCTCCTGAAGGCGAGATGAAGTCGCGCGTCGATTTCATCTATAGCGAGGTGATACCGGAACAGGACAAAGACAAATTCTGGCTCCGGGTGGGCAAGGAACGATATGAGGAGGTAAACACTTTCCTCGGAAAGCGGGGAGCACTGCAGTCTGCCGTGGCTCAAATCATTTCGCCCGGCGATGATCCGGAGACTAAGCTGCGCAAGCTTTACGCTCGCGTGCAGCAATTGCGCGATACTTCCTACGAGTATCAGTTGACTGAGAAAGAGGAGAAGCGCGAGAACGTCAAAGTCAGTAAGAACATTGAAGACGTTTGGAAGCATGGCTACGGGAACGGCGTCCAGCTGACATGGCTGTTCCTCGGCCTGGCTCGCGATGCAGGATTTGAAACCTACCCGGTCTTTGTAGGCGACCGCGAGACCTATTTCTTCGATCCCTCGCAGATGGACGAGCAACGACTCGATGCTAACCTCGCCCTGGTCAAGCTCAATGGCAAGGACGCCTACTATGATCCCGGCGCTGCGTTCGTGCCCTTTGGTTTGCTGCCCTGGAACGAGACCGGAGTACATGGTTTGCGCCTCGACAAGGATGGCGGAAGCTGGATCCAGACTCCGCTGCCGAACAGCTCCGTCTCGCAGATCATTCGCACAGCCAAGCTCAAGGTGAATTCTGACGGCGATGTCGAAGGCAAGCTCACCGTCGTCTACACCGGTCTGGAAGCCTTAACCAGGCGGCTTGATGAAAGACATGAGGACGATCAGCAACGCAAGAAATTCCTCGAGGACGTCGTAAAGAGCTACATCGCCGCTTCGGCCGAGGTCGAGCTGACCAATCAGCCCGACTGGAAGAGCTCTTCTCCGGAGCTTACCGCCGAGTTCTCGGTGAAGATACCGGGATGGATCGCGGCAGCCGGCAAACATATGCTGCTGCCCGTGGGAATATTCTCGGCGTCAGAAAAAGGATTGTTCGACCACGCCGAACGTGAGCACCCCATCTACTTCGAATTTCCCTTCCAGAAGACAGATACCATTAGCCTTCAGTTTCCGGAAGGCATGACCGTCAGCAATCTGCCGGCGCCGCAGAAGCAGGGTGGCGGCGCGGTCTCTTATTCGCTGACGACCGAAAAAAACAAAGATGAGCTGCAGATTTCGCGCGTCCTGCGGGTCGATGTGCTGATCCTGCCGGTCACTCAATATCCGGCAGTACGCGCTTTCTTCCAATCGGTGAGGACAGGGGATGACGCTCAAGTCATGTTACAGGCGCAGGTGGCCGCGGCCAGCAAGTAGCCTGAACGGATTAGCTTTCGTACTCGCAACGGCCGTATTGCTTCTGCTGGGGTCGCCGAAGGCTCGCGCGAGCGATCAGGCGCCGCAGTGGATGCACGCCGCCGCCGCTGCTCCCATTCCGGCGCACGACGAGGAAACCGAAGCCATCCTGCTCTACTCGGAGCGGAACGTCAGCGTGCAGTCGGCGAGCAATATGAAGATCACGGTGCGCATGGCATATCGCATCCTGCGTCCCGAGGCGCGCCGCCATCACGAATACGTTGCCGTTGACTTTGGACCGCACAAGAAAGTTACCAACCTGAAAGCCTGGTGTATTCCAATTACCGGTAAGGACTATCAGGTCAAGGAAAAAGACGCGTCTGACGTTGCGCCCGACGTTGAGGGCGGTGAACTCATCAGCGATTTGAAGTATCGGGTCCTGCAAATCCCCGCAGTCGAGCCCGGCAGCATTATCGGCTACGAATACGAGACGGAAGAGCAGCCCATGGTGTTGCAGGACCAATGGGAATTTCAGGAAACCGTTCCGGTGATGGACACGCGCTACTCCATCGAACTTCCTGCGGGCTGGAACTATGAGACCAAGTGGGCCAATTACACCGAGAGCAAGCCGGCACAAAACGGCAATCGCTGGCAATGGTCGCTGACGAACGTAAAGCGGATCCGCAAAGAAGATGACATGCCCGCACTCGAGGGTGTTGCCGGACAGATGATCGTCTACTTCGTTCCTCCGGGTGAGCAGACCAACACTTTCACCAATTGGCGGCAGATGGGCGAGTGGTATCACGAACTCACCAAGCCTCGAGTCGACGCCTCCGCCGACCTTAAGCAGACAGTCTCGAGCCTGACTGCTGCCAGGCCAACTACCCTGGCCAAGATGCAGGCCATCGCCGGTTTCGTACAGCAAAGTGTGCGCTACGTTGCGATTGAGCTGGGCATTGGAGGATGGCAGCCGCATTCTGCCAGCGAAGTCTTTACGCATCGTTATGGAGACTGCAAAGACAAGACCACGCTGACGATCTCCATGCTGCGCGAGATCGGCGTGGACGCCTATTACGTGCTGGTGAATGTAGACCGCGGCGCAGTCAATGCCGATACTCCGGCGAATGCTTATGCCTTCAACCATGCGGTAGTCGCCATTCACCTGCCGGACACGGTTGACGATCCATCGCTGTTCGCGATCCTGCAACATCCGAAGTACGGCAGACTTCTCATCTTCGATCCGACCGATGAGCTGACACCCTTTGGCCAGTTGGGCAATCATCTTCAAGGCAGCTACGGCATGCTGGCCGGGCCGAATGGCGGAGAGTTGACGCAGCTGCCCACCATGCCGCCTTCGGTAAACAGCATTCAGCGCACGGCCAAGCTCACGCTCGACCGTAATGGAACTTTAACGGGCGAGGTCAACGAAGTCCGCAACGGCAATAAGGCCTGGACCGAGCGCGGCCGCCTGCTCCACGCCGAGAAGGATGCCGACCGCATTCGCCCCATCGAAAACATTCTGTCGGCATCGCTCACCAGCTTCCAGATCACGCACGCCTCGGTGCAGAACCTCGACAAGACGAGCCAGCCCTTCGGCTTCATCTACTCGTTTCAGGCTCCCAATTATGCCAAGAATGCGGGCGGACTTCTGCTGGTGCGGCCTCGTGTGCTGGGAGTAAAGGCGCTGGACCTTGCCACCAGCAAGCATCCGCGGGAATACTCTTTCGAGCTCAGTGGAGTGGGCCTGGAGACCGACAGCTTCGACATCGCCATTCCCGCCGGCTACTCGGTGGACGACCTGCCCGAACCTGCCGACGCCGATTACGGCTTCGCCAGCTATCATGCGAAAACCGTAGTCGACGGTGGAACCATCCACTATCGCCGCAGCTACGAGGTGAAGCAGGCCAGCGTGCCCGTCGATCAGGCAGAGAAGGTCAAAAGCTTCTATCAGATGGTCGCCGGCGACGAACGCAATATGGTCGTGCTGAAGCCGGCTCAGGTCCATTAAACAGCGACGCAACCGGCAGTTCGTCCCTGAAATCGAGCCTCTAACCATCGAGCGGCTGACTCTGCGTCCTCCTCACGAGTATTCTCTCGGTATCGTTCCCAGGGGGTATCATGGCACGCCGCCGCACCTCTACTCTCCCGTTGCTGCTGTTCTTCCTTCTTAGCTGCACCATCGCATTGGCCGCCGAGCGCACGGTCGATCTGAAGGCATCCGACGGCGCCACGCTTAAGGCAAGCTATTTTCCGGCAGACAAACCCGGTCCCGGCGTTTTGTTGCTTCATCAATGCAATCGTGAGCGCAGCGTTTGGGACGGACTGGCGCAGCAGCTTTCTGCCGCCGGCATCAACGTCCTAACCCTGGATCTGCGCGGTTTCGGCGAAAGTGGCGGCGTGCCATTCGCCAAAGCGACTCAGCCGGTCGCGATTGCACAGGAGGCGAAGTGGCCGGGCGACATCGATATTGCTTACGACTATCTGACCTCACAGCCCGGCGTGAATAAGGACATGATTGGTGTGGGCGGAGCTAGCTGTGGCGTGAACAACTCCGTGCAGACTGCGATTCGCCATCCCGAAGTGCATTCGCTGGTCTTGCTCTCCGGCCCCACTAACCTCAAAGGTCGCGAGTTCCTGCGCCACTCCACCACGGCTCCGGAATTTTTTGCCGCCGCCGATGACGATGAGTTCCCGGGCACCGTCCTCGGTATGGAGTGGTACTACAACATCACCGGCAATCCCGGGAAGATGTGGGTGCATGAGGTGACGGGCGGTCATGGCGCCGACATGTTCAAAGCACATCCCGAGCTCATGACGCAGATCACCGACTGGTATGTGACTACGCTGATCAAAACGCCGGGCCACGCTCCGAAACCAAAACATGCTTTCAAACCGTCGCCCATGGTGGTTGCACTCAGCGTGATCGATCAGCCGGGAGGTGCCGCGAAGGCCGGCGCCATGCTGAAGGCGGCTCGCAAGAACGATCCCGAAGCCACTCTCCTTCCCGAAGCTACGGTTAACCTGATTGGATATGAGTTCATCCAGGCAGGCGACACGAAAACCGCGATCGAGCTCATGAAGCTTAATGTCGAAGCGTATCCGGATTCGCCCAACGTCTATGACAGCCTTGGCGATGCCTACCTTGCTGCCGGCCAGAAGGACTTGGCTCGCCAAGCATCGCAGAAGGCGTTGGCACTGCTGGCGTTCGACACCACCGATCCTCAGCAACGGCGCGACGCCATCAAAGCCAGCGCCGAAGGAAAACTGAAGCAGCTGGGAGATGCAGCGCAGTAAGCCGCAAGTGCAAAAGCGGCGCGGCGGCACTCTTCGGGGGCAACCAAACTTGCTCACCGCAACCTAGTCGCTCTTCTGCTACGATTCCTGCGTCATGGCAACCCGCAGATTTGCCTTCGCTTTAATCGTCATTCTCGTCTCGCCCATTTTCGCTCTGGCACAATCACAACCCCCGGCGATTATCCTTCGCGCGGCCCGCATGCTCGACGTCGAGAATGGCAAGATCGTCGCTCCCGCCGCGATCCTGATACAAGGCGAACGCATCGCCGGAGTTGGGCCGGGTGTGAGCGCTCCTGCCGGCGCACAGGTCATCGATCTCGGCGATGTCACGCTGATGCCCGGGCTAATCGACGCCCATGTCCATCTCTTCCTGCATCCCGGCGCGGAAGACTTGCAGACGGTGGAAGAGTCTGTACCCCAGCGCACCATCCTGGCAACACTCGCCGCCAAGGCTGACTTGATGGCAGGCTTCACCGCCGAGCGCGACATGGGCACCGAGGGCGCAGGCTCCGCCGATACCGCTGTGCGCAACGCCATCAATGACGGCCTGATTCCCGGCCCACGCCTGCGCATCAGCGGCAACGCCGTCGACATCCTCGGTGGACACGAGGACGCCAACCACTTCAATCCCGCGCAAAACGTTCTCTCCAACGCCGATCGCGCCAACAACTCTCAAGAGATCGTCGCAGTGATTCGCGAACAGGTGAAGCAAGGGTCGGACTTCGTCAAGATGTATGAGACCGGCCGGGACACATTGATTGATGGCCAGTGGCACACGCCGTATCAATTCACCGAAGAGCAGTTGGCTGCCGCGGTCGCCGAGGCTGCGCGCACCGGTCGTCGCGTTGCGGTGCACGCTACCGGCGAGCCCGGAACGCTCTATGCCGTGCAGGCCGGCGTGGAGTCCGTCGATCATGCCGATCAGCTCAGCGACGAAACCATGCGCCTGATGCGGGAGAAGGGAATTCCCGCGGTGCCGACGTTTGCCATCGTCGAATACTTCGCCAACCACGCCGCCACCCCGGCGGCGGGCGAGCGCGAACGCAAGATGCAGGAGTATCACGCAGAGAGCTTTAAGAAGCAGATTGCGGCCGGCGTGCCGATGGCGGTCGGATCCGATGTCGGCCCCTTCCCGCATGGCACCCAGGCACGCGAATTCGAACTCATGGTGCAGTACGGGATGAGCCCGGTCGCGGTGTTGCAAGCCGATCTGCTGAACGGCGCCAAGCTGCTGGGCTGGGCGGATCAAATCGGCCAA
The DNA here is from genome assembly GCA_963834135.1 of uncultured Acidobacteriaceae bacterium. Lineage (GTDB taxonomy): Bacteria > Acidobacteriota > Terriglobia > Terriglobales > Acidobacteriaceae > Bog-257. Next base: position 544,110 of record CAWIAN010000007.1, read on the forward strand.
TTAAAACCGGGATACTTCGCCGACCTCGTCGCCGTACCCGGAGATCCGACAAAAGACATCAGCGCGGTCACCAAGGTCAGCTTCGTGATGAAGGGCGGCGTGGTGTATCGGAAGTGAGGACGCTCTTCGCCTTTCGCTCTTCGCTTTCCGCCAGAGATCCGGGTGCCCCGTTCAAGCGAAGCTTGAGCGGGACGATTGGCATCTATTAATAGGACCCGCCCTAGTCAGAAGATGGCTAGAACGGACGTCCCGGCCTGGCGAACAGCGAAGGGCGAAAAGCGAAAAGCGAGAAATCCATGGTCATCACCTGCAAAGTCTGCGGCACAAAAAATCGCGTTCCGGCGAAGCACCTGGCCGACACTGGCCGCTGCGGTAAGTGCAAGTCCGCGCTGCCGCCCGTCGATGAGCCGTTGAACGTCGATACCGCTGAGTTCGATGAGATCGTTCGCGACGCGAAGGTTCCGGTCCTGGCCGATTTCTGGGCTGCGTGGTGTGGCCCGTGCCGCATGGCCGCTCCCGAGGTCGCGCAAACCGCCAAAGACATGGCCGGCAAGGCCGTCGTGGTGAAGGTCGATACCGAGCGCTATCCCGAGCTGGCCTCGCGCTTCAACATCCGCGGCATCCCTTACTTCGCTGTCTTCGCCGGTGGACGCCCCGTCGTGCAGCAGGCCGGCCTGGTCGACCACCATCAGATGGAAAGCTGGCTGAGATCGGCGACGCCAGTCTCAGCCTGATTAGAGGTTGCTTTCGGACCAGGTCAATTACTTCACGGGAGCTCTGACCGCGGCGACGTTCCGCTTGCCGGACTTGAGGAATTCTTCCCCGTCCAGCCGGCCGAAGATCTCCAGCAGCTTGGCGACTAAACCCGTCCATCCGGTCTGATGGCTGGCGCCCAACCCTGCGCCGTTGTCGCCGTGGAAGTACTCATAAAACAGGATGTGATCTTTCCAGTGCGGATCACTCTGGAACTTCTCCGTTCCACCATAAACCGGCCGTCGTCCAGACTTGTCGCGTAGAAAAATGCTGCTGAGACGGTCGGCGATATCGTGGGCAACTTCGAAGAGATTCATCATCTTGCCCGAGCCGGTGGGACACTCGATCTTGAAGTCGTCGCCGTAATAGAGGTAGAACGTCATCAGCGCGCGGATAATCAGCACATTCACCGGCATCCAGATCGGGCCGCGCCAGTTGGAGTTTCCGCCAAACATCCCGGAGTCGGACTCCGCCGGCAAGTAGTTCACACGGTATTCCTGTCCGGCAACCTTCACCACGTACGGATTCTTATCGTGATAGCGCGAGAGGGCGCGAATGCCGAACGGGCTCAGGAACTCTTCCTCGTCGAGCATGCGCGTCAGGATGCGGCGCAGTCGTTGCGGATTCACCAGGGCGGCAAGCCCGCGTTGCCCGTATCCCAGGCTGGCCGGGCCTGTGGGATGCATACTGGCGCGCAGCTCCGGCATACGCTGCAGACGCTCGTGCATGATCGCGACTGCACGCGGTACCCGCTCGCGTTGCCAGGGTTCGATGACCGTGGTGGCACACAACGGCAGCAGGCCTACCATCGAACGCACTTTCAGTCGATGGGCTTCGCCGTTGGGTAGGCGCAGAACGTCATAGTAGAAGCCGTCTTCCTCATCCCACATGCCCTCGGGGCCGGTGCGGTTCATGGCATGCGCAATCCACAGAAGGTGGTCCGCAAACTTGATGGCCATCTCTTCGTAGAACGGATCCTCGGCCGCCAGTTCAATGGCGATCTCCGCCATGTTCTGTCCGAACAGTGTCATCCACGCCGTGCCATCAGCCTGTTCGAGATATCCGCCGGTCGGCAGCGGCGCGCTGCGATCGAAGACGCCGATGTTGTCCAGCCCGAGAAATCCGCCTTCAAAAACATTCTTGCCGAAACGGTCTTTACGATTGACCCACCAGCTGAAGTTCAACATCAGCTTGGCGAACGAGCGCTTGAGGAATTGCAGGTCGCCATTGCCTCGAAGCGCGCTTTCCATGCGATACAGAAAGATTGTGGCCCAGGCGTGCACCGGCGGGTTCACGTCGCTGAAATTCCACTCGTATGCGGGAATCTGTCCCGTGGGGTGCAGGAAGAACTCCTGCAACATCAGGTCGAGCTGCTCCTTGGCGAAGTCGACGTCAACGGTCGACAACGCAATGGAATGGAACGCCAGGTCCCACGCCGCGTACCAGGGATACTCCCACTTGTCGGGCATCGAGATCACGTGTTCGTTCACCATGTGATACCACTCGCGATTGCGAACATTCGAGCCCGCGCTGTTCAGCGGATCGATGCCGTGCTCTTCCAGCCATTGATCGACGTTGAGTCCAAAGTACTGCTTGGTCCAGAGCATTCCAGCCAGCGCCTGGCGCATGACTCGTGCCTCATCCTCGGTCAGGTGTTCCGGCGTGATACATCCGTAGAACTCATCAGCTTCGCGCTTGCGCGTGTCCAGAGTTTTGGCGAAGTTCTTGAACGGATCGCCAATCTTGTCTGGAGCAATATCGCTGAGCCGCAGGCGAATCGTCGCACGCTCCCCGGCGCCGACCGTTACCGCGTAGTCCGCGGCGGCCTTCGTGCCCTCGCCCTTCGGATTCACCGCGTCTTTCTTTCCGTTAATGAAGTAGCTGTGGAACGCATCCTTCACATAAGGGCTGGCGCTGGGCTTGCCGAAGACGCGTTCGTTATTGGTCTCGTTCTCGGTAAACAGCAGAGGTGTGTCGCCCTCGCAGTACAGGTAGCGCTCGCCGACAATCTCGTGAGACATCGCCACCGCGGACATGGCCTTCTTGCCCGCTAACTGCCGCATCGCGGGCTTCTTTGCGGTTCCGCCCCAGCTCCAGGTATTGCGAAACAGCAGCGTCGGCAGCACGTGCAGCGTGGCAGCTTCCGGCCCGCGATTGCACGCGCTGATCTGGATCAATATGTCTTCCGGCGACTGCTTGGAATATTCGACAAAGACATCCCAATAGCGATCGTCATTGAACACGCCAGTGTCGAGCAGTTCGTACTCCATGTCGGTCCGGCCGCGTTTCTTGTTGGTGCTGACCAGCTCGTCGTACGGATAGGCCTTCTGCGGATACTTGTACAGATACTTCATGTACGAGTGCGTCGGCGTGCTGTCGAGATAGAAGTAGTATTCCTTGACGTCCTCGCCGTGATTGCCCTCGCTGTTGGTGAGCCCGAAGAGCCGCTCTTTCAGGATGGGATCTTTGCCGTTCCACAAGGCCAGGCTGAAGCACAGAAGTTGCTGGTCGTCCGAGAAGCCCGCCAGGCCGTCTTCTCCCCAGCGATAAGCGCGCGAGCGCGCCTGGTCGTGCGTGAAGTAGTCCCACGCGTTGCCGTCGGTGCTGTAGTCCTCGCGCACCGTGCCCCATTGCCGCTCGCTGAGATACGGTCCCCACTTCTTCCACGGCGCCTTCGCGGTGCGCGCCTCTCCCAGCCTGACGTCCTCTGCGGTTTTCGTCGGTTCTTTTCCGGTTCCCATCGACTTGCTCCCTCTACCAGCGAGCGCGAACGAGCTTGCTGCCGGACTGGGCATCAGGCACTCGCGAGTGTTGCATCCAAGCTGGCAATGGTGTTTGGTGGCGCAGGTTGCCACCCGGCAGATATCTGCACATGGAATGCTTAGTGCGCGACGACGGCGGCAACTTACGTTCCAGCCATCATAGACCACCCCCGCAAGCGGCAGCCTTGTATTTATGTCGGAATGCGGCTTACGTGCCTAAGCAGTAGGACGATTGCCGTTAGAGGACAGCTCGCGCCGCTGCGAATTTCCGCATCTCACGCCTATACTGGAAACCAGACCTATGCCTTCCACAGCCAGGACATCTTTACTACGCAGGACGCTGGAGGGTGCGATCCGCCGCGCCTTCACCAAGGCTTATGACACCATCAAGGTCGACCCTCAAAAATATCTGGAACATCTGCGGATGGCCTACGACCTGCCCGCGTTGACCTACAACGGCGTGTACTCGGTCGACCCCGATCTGCTCGACCGCATCGCCGGAGAAACCATTCAGGCTCACATGCGTATTGCCGCGGTCGAAGGCGCCGGCATGGGCATGGGCGGCATTTTTACCATGCTGCCCGATCTCGGGATCCTCGCCGCCATCACCCTGCGCATGATCCAGAAACTCAGTCTCATCTACGGCTTCTCCTACAGCACCGAGGAAGAGGAGGCCGAGCTGTGGGTTGCCGCGGCCAGCGCCGCCGGTGTGGACATCAGCAGGGAACTGGTGGAGAAGCAGTTTGTGTCGAAGTTCGTGCCCCGCGTCATCCAGCGCATCGCGGTCAGCGCCAGCGCTGAAATTGTGGAGAAATGGACCGCGCGCCTCATCCCCATCGTCAGCTCTGCCATCGGAGCGGGCCTGAACTACTACTTCGTCAAAGTCTGGGGCGAACGTGCCATCGGGCACTTCCGCCAAAAGCATCTGGAGATGCGTCATACCCGGATCCGGATCGACGCTGTCGACATCAAATAGGTGGCGGGACTATCGCAGGACAGGTGCCATCTCCGACCGCCTTGAACTAGGCGAACATTTAGCGAAAACCTGATAAAATACCAAGATGCCTGTGGGGGAGATTCCAGCTTCGCTTCGCTGGGCGCATCCGCTCGTCGCCGAGTGGTTCGTCAAGCGCTTTGGTACGCCTACCGAGCCCCAGGAACAGGGCTGGCCCCAGATCCTCGCCGGCCGCACCACGCTCATCTCCGCTCCCACCGGATCGGGCAAAACTCTCGCTGCATTTCTTATTTGCATTGACCGCCTGGTGCGCAAGGCGCTCGCCGGCGATCTGCGCGATGCAACCGAAGTCCTGTACGTCTCGCCACTGAAGGCGCTGGGCAACGATATTCAGAAGAACCTCGAAGTTCCGCTGGGCGAGATCCTTGCCCTGGCCGGCGAACGCGGCTTCCTGATGCCCGAGATTCGTACCGCCGTCCGCACCGGCGACACCTTGATGAAAGAGCGGCGCGAGATGCTGAAGCGTCCGCCGCACATCCTGGTCACCACGCCCGAGTCGCTCTACATACTGCTGACTGCCAACAGCAGTCGCGCGATTCTCAGCCACGTCAAAACCATCATCGTCGACGAAATTCACGCGGTCGCCGACGACAAGCGCGGCGCGCATCTGACCATCTCGCTCGAGCGGCTGGAACTGCTCGCGAATCACCCAACACGCATCGGCCTCTCGGCTACACAGAAACCGATTGAGGAGGTCGCGCATTTCCTGACGGGTGTGAGAGGGCCCCTGGAGCGGAACTCAGCTCCGCGTTGGTAGAAGAGCAGCCCTTCAGGCGTGTGTCGGTGGAAGCGCCGACCTTCAGGCCGGTGAAATCAGCGGCCAGTATTGATTCCGAGCCGGCTTCAGCCGGCGACCCTGATGTTCGGGTAGAGCGGGCCTTCAGGCCCGCGTCCAGCCAGCCCCTTTTTGTGGAAGAGCCGGCTTCAGCCGGCGATACCGCTCCCGCGATCGTTAACATCGGCCATCGCCGCAAGATGGACCTTGCGATCGAAGTTCCCTCCTCTGAACTAGGCCCCATCGCCAGCAACGAAATGTGGGGCGAGGTCTATGACCGCCTCGCCGAGCTCGCAATGCAGCATCGCTCGACTTTGGTTTTCGTCAACACTCGCCGACTGGCCGAGCGCCTGGCCATGCACCTGGGCGAGCGCATTGGAGACGATCTGGTCGCGGCTCATCACGGCAGTCTCTCGCGAAAGCTACGGTTGGCCGCCGAGCGCAAACTCAAGAACGGCGAAATCCGTCTGCTGGTCGCAACCGCATCGCTCGAACTTGGTATCGATGTCGGAACCGTCGACTTAGTCTGCCAAATCAATTCGCCGCGATCGATCGCCGTCGCTTTGCAACGCGTAGGCCGCGCCGGTCACTGGCGCGGAGCAATTCCAAAGGGCCGGCTCTTCGCCACCACTCGCGACGACCTTCTGGAATGTGCGGCAGCCGTTCGTGCCATCAAACTGGGCGATCTCGATGTGCTGCACATTCCGACGGCGCCGCTCGACATCCTGGCGCAGCAGATTGTTGCCATGTGTGCCTGCGAAGACTGGGACGAAGATGAGCTCTTCGCGTTCATGCGACGCGCCTATCCTTATCGCGACCTGAAACGCGAAGAGTACGACCGCATCCTGGAGATGCTGTCGCAAGGCATCGCCGCCAAGCGCGGCCGCTACGGGGCTTACATTTTCCGCGACATGGTGAACCGTCGCCTGCGTGCACGCCGCGGAGCACGGTTGGCCGCCATCACCAGCGGCGGCGCCATCCCCGACAATTCGCTGTTCACCGTACTCGCGCAGCCGGAGAACATTGTGGTCGGCACGCTCGATGAGGACTTCGCCGTGGAGAGCAATGCCGGCGACATCATGCTGCTCGGCAACACCTCATGGCGCATTCGCCGCGTCGAGTCGAGCTCGGGTCGCGTGCTGGTGGAGGATGCGCACGGCGCCGCTCCCACGGTTCCGTTTTGGCGTGGCGAAGCGCCCGCGCGCACCGATGAGTTGTCGCTGCACGTCGCCGATCTGCGCGAGCAGATCAGCAAGCTGCTGCCGAACACCGCTCCGCTGCCGGTGCCGCTGAATCCCGAGATGGGTGAAGTTCGCGCCGAGCGAATCGCCAACTTCGAACGCTTCGACGGTGACCGCACAAAGCCGAAGATCAAGACCAAATCAGTATCCGCTTCGGTTGCGAAAGATCGGGTAGAGCTGCCCTTCAGGGCAGCGTCCAGTGAGTCTGTCGTTGGCTCTGAGTCGGCTTTAGCCGACGACAGGCTAAAACCTGTCATAGAAGAGAATTTGGACCAGCGCGGGCGCGGGTCTGAAGACCCGCACTACCCGAACGCCGCCATGGATGACTCTCCCGGGCCACGTGTCCGCCTCCGCGGCCTCGAATCCAGCCCCGAAGTCCAGAACGCCGTCGCCTGGCTCAAAGACGAATGCGGGCTCGACGACTCCGGCGCCGAACAGGCCATCGAATACATCATCACCGGCCGCGCCGTACTGGGCGAAGTTCCCACTCAGATCGACCATCATCGCCGAACGCTTCTTCGACGAAGGCGGCGGCATGCAACTCGTCATCCACGCGCCCTTCGGCGGCCGCATCAACAAAGCCTGGGGACTGGCGCTGCGCAAACGCTTCTGCCGCTCCTTCAACTTCGAGCTCCAGGCTGCCGCCACCGATGACGGCCTGAATATCGCGCTCGCCGAGCAGCACAGCTTCCCGCTCAGCGATGTCTTCCACTACCTTCAGACGGAAACTGTAAAAGAGATCCTGGAGCAGGCAGCGCTCCCTTCGCCTATCTTCGCAACGCGCTGGCGCTGGGACGCCAATCGATCGCTCGCGCTATTGCGCTTCCAAGGCGGCAAAAAAGTTCCGCCGCCGATCCAGCGCATCCGCAGCGACGATCTTCTCGCGTCGGTCTTCCCCGACGTGGCCGCCTGCCCGGAGAACCTCGAAGGCGACATCACGATTCCCGATCACCCGCTCATCCAGGAGGTGATGAAGGATGTGCTCACCGAGGCAATGGACATCGACGGTTTGCGCGCAGTTATCGAGCGAATCAACAGCGGCGCGATCCGTTGTCTCGCAGTGGATACACCTGTTCCGTCGCAGTTCTCGCACGAGATCCTGAACGCCAATCCATACGCCTATCTGGATGACGCTCCGCTGGAAGAGCGCCGCGCTCGCGCCGTGCAGATGCGACGCATACTGCCCGAAGCCGTGCTCAACGAAGTCGGAAGGCTCGATCAACAGGCCATCGCGCGCGTTCGCGATGAGGCGCGCCCCGACGTTCGCGACAGCGACGAGTTGCACGACGCCTTGCAGACCCTGGTAGCAGTGCCGGAAGAAATGCCGGACGCCGATTGGCAGCAGGTCGTCGACAACTGGAAGCCATTCGTAGCCGAACTGCTCGAAGGCTGGCGGGTCGTACGCGCGAGTGTTCGAACAAACCCGCTTGTTATCCCGACCGAGGCTTCCACCAATAACCCAATTGTCATCCCGACCGAGGACTTAAACACAAATACGGTTGTCGTCCCGACCGAGGACTTCAGTCCGAGTGGAGGGACCGGCGGTTCCACAGATCGGGTAGAGCGGACCTTCAGGTCCGCGTCCGCCAATCCTATTAATTCCGAGCCGGCTTCAGCCGGCGATACCCGTCGCTACCTCGTCGCCTCCGAGCGCGCCAAGGATTTCGCTCTCATCTTCCCTGGCGCCGAGTTCGAGGTCGCCCCACCCGATCTTCCGGCGAACACCACTTCACGCGACGACGCCATTCACGCCATGGTCGCTGGATGGATGATGCACTCCGGTCCAATCACCGCAGCCGCCCTCGGCTACAGACTAGGCGTGCCAGCCAGCGACATCGAGAAATCTCTCCTGCGGCTGGAAGCTGCGGGAACAATCCTGCGCGGGAACTTCACCGGACAGGTTACTGGTGGGGAAGTCGAGTGGTGCGAGCGCCGACTCTTGTCGCGCATTCATCACCTCACGGTAGCAACGCTGCGGAAGCAGGTTGAACCCGTCACCCCCGCGCAATTCATGCGCTGGCTGCTGCGCTGGCAGCACATCGCTCCACAGTCGCAGCTGGCGGGTGAGCGTGGATTGCTGCAGGCCCTTCGCCAGTTGCAGGGCTTCGAGATCCCGGCAAACGCCTGGGAGAAGCAGGTTCTCGCGCGGCGCATCAATGACTACGATCCCGCCGCGCTCGATCAGTTGTGCCTCACCGGCGCAATCGGATGGGGGCGTCTCTCGCCGCATCCGGCGACGCTCGAAGAGGCCGGCGAAGGCCGCCGCCGCGTTGTTCCAACCAGCGTTGCGCCCATTACCTTCTTCGTTCGCGAAGAATCCGACTGGATGCAGCCACGCCTGGGCGAAGACGATCAGAGCTACGAAGGTATTCTCAGCATCTCGGCGCGCAGTGTGCTCGAGTATTTACGGCGCCGGGGCGCCTCGTTTTTTGCCGACATAGTTCGTGGCACCGGCAAGCTCAAAGCCGAGATCGAAACCGCATTATGGGAACTGGTCGCCGCCGGCATGGTGACCGCCGATGGCTTCGACAACCTGCGCTCGCTCATCAATCCCAAGCGACGCTTGGGCCAGGGCTCCGGCAAAGTTTCGCGGCCTCGTCACACGCCGGGGCGCTGGTCGCTGCTCTATCCCTCCGAAGGCACCGACCACAATCGCGTCGTCGAAGCCACTTGCTGGATGCTGCTGCGCCGTTACGGCGTGATCTTCCGCGAGGTGCTGGCGCGCGAGTCGAACCTCCCCAAGTGGCGCGAGTTGCTGATCGCTCTCCGCCGCCTGGAAGATCGCGGCGAGATCCGTGGCGGTCGCTTCGTCAGCGGCTTCCTGGGCGAGCAGTTCGCGTTGCCCGAGGCTGTCGAATCGGTGCGCGCCATGCGCAACCTTCCCGCCAGCGGCGAAGTCATCACCATCTCCGCCGCCGATCCGCTGAACCTCGTCGGCTTCATCGTTCCCGGAGATCGTGTTGCCGCCATCTCCGGCAAGTATGTCAGCTTCCGCGATGGCGTCGCCGTCGAGCCTGAAGGACGTTCACCCGTCCTGCTTGAAGCCGCAGGCCAGTGATGGACGACGAACTGATTGAGGGCGTCGACTACTACTGGGAAAACGGCTTCATGGTTTTCACCGCCGTTTACCTGAAAAAACGCGGCTTCTGCTGCCGCTCCGGCTGCCGGCATTGTCCGTATGGTTTCGTGAGGGAAAATGAGGCGCAACCGCATTCTTCATAGCGCGATACCCATCCTTCGCCGCGCGGGGCAAGCTCTTGGCTCTTAGCTCTTAGCTTCTACTTTTTGGCTCCGGTCTATTAGCTTGAGGCGCTGTATCGAAGGATCGCAAACGAAGCGCTGCCCACTACGAATGCCATTCACTCCCGGGGTGTCATCCTGAGCGGAGCAGCGCGCGCATTTGGCGCTGCGGAGTCGAAGGACCCCTCCCTCACCCCAGATTTCCGCGTCGTCGACTCTTCGTCGCGCATCTGCACCTGACCCGTGACCGCGATATTGCTAAGAGCTAACGGCTAAAAGCTAAGAGCAGCGGACAGGCTCGACTTCGCGCTTGCGTTATCGTCCTCTCTCCCGCGAAACTAACTTCGTGAACGCCATCGCCATCATTCCTGCCCGACTCGCCTCCACCCGGCTGCCGCGCAAGATCCTTCGCGACATCGCCGGCCGTCCCATGCTCGCGCATGTTTACGAAGCCGCGCGCGCCTGCCCCCAATTGCAGGATGTCATCGTGGCAACCGACTCGGAGGAGATTGCCGCCGTCTGCCGGCAGAATGGCTGGCGCTATCGCCTGACCTCGCCCGAGCATCGCAGCGGCACCGATCGCGTTCACGAAGTCGCGCAGACCATCGATGCCGACGTCTACGTCAACGTGCAGGGTGATGAGCCGCTGGCGCGCCGCGAGCATCTCGACGTATTGATGGAGCTCATGCGTGATGAGCACGTGCAGGTGGGCACGATCAAGACGCCGTGCCCGGCCGAAGACGTGAACAATCCCAACGCGGTGAAGGTGGTGACCGCTCTCGATCGGCGTGCGCTTTATTTCTCTCGCGCGACCATTCCGTTCGATCGCGATCGCACCGGGGCACGTGCGCTACTACAAGCATCTGGGCTTTTACGCTTACCGCAAGTCCGCGCTCGATGCTTTCTGTACCTGGCCCGAGTCGGAGCTGGAGCGCAACGAGCGCCTGGAGCAGCTGCGCTTCCTCGATCACGGCATAGCCATCTATGTGGCCGAGACGCCGTACGACACTGTGGGAGTCGATACCGAAGAGGATCTGGAGCGGGTGGAAGCGATTATGCGCGGAAGAGAATAAGGTTGAAGTCCAGGTTGGGTCCCGCCCTCAGGGGCGCATGCACTGCGTTTGCTCAATGAATTGTCATCCTGAGGAGGCCTTCAGGCCGACGAAGGATCCGCGGTTCGTCGCGCAGTGAAGTCACTTTCCGGCGCAGGCAAACCGCAGATCCTTCGCTTCGCTCAGGATGACAAAGGAAGGGGAGCAGGATGACTAAGGAAGGGGAAGGAACTTATTACGCCACCACTTCCGGCTGTTTGTTCGCCCAGGCATGCGCCGCCGCTACCCGCTTCCCAATCGACGGATGCGAGTGGAAGAGCCACTCGATCGCCTTGTTCGGCTCGCGTTCGGCGAGGTTCTGATCCGCCAGCTTCTGCATTGAGCTGATGAAAGGCTCGATCGCCGGCGTGTTCTCCCAGGCGTAGCGATCGGCCTCGCGCTCGTGCTTGCGCGAGATCGCATTCAGCGCCGGCATCAACACAAAGCCCAACACTGTTGCCACCAGCACGATCAGCGGCAGGTTGGCGAAGTCGTACAACCGGGGATCGAGCGCCGGAAACCACTCCTTCGCAATCACGAAACGCAGCACCACATTGATCAGCCAGAATCCCAGTAGGGTCACTCCAACCTGCATCAGGATGCTCTTCAGGATGTGCTTATGCACATGGTGTCCGAGTTCATGCGCCAGGATGGCTTCGATCTCGTCATCGCTGTAGTGCTGGAGCAGCGTGTCAGAAAGAATGATGCGGCGAGTCGATCCGATTCCGGTCAATGCGGCGTTGGCCTTGTTCGTCTTCTCCGAAAGCTTCCACTCGTAGACGCCGCGCACCCGCGTGCCGGCTCGCTCGCCCAACTTGGTCAGACGATCGCGCAGTCCATCATTGGCCAGCGGCTCAAACTTGTAGAAGATCGGCATCAGCACAACGGGCGCGAGTTGCGCCATCAGCAGGAACAAGCCTACGAAGACAGCCCAGGCAATAATCCACCAGCGCTGCGGCGCAATACGAATGATCGAATACACAATCTCGACCATGATGGTGCCGAGCACCAGCGACACCAGCCAGCCCTTGCATTCATCCCACACCCAGCTGCGGAATTTCTGATTCGACAGATGGTATTGATGCTCCAGCCGGAAGCCGGTGAAATCGAAAGGCAGGCTCAGAGACCTTCGCAATCAGCGAAAACATCAGCACGTAGAGGAAGACGGCGAAGAAGTAATGCTGGCGCGCTCCCAGGTACGACCAGTCGCGCAGTGTGCCGGTCCATCCCGTGACCAGGAGTACGACCAGCAGGGCGAAACCAATCACGGTGTCGGCCAAGCCAAGCCAGCGCTGAGTGCGGTTGTAGCGCCGCACCTCGGGCGAATCCGCCGGGAGCTGCGGGTTTGCTGTGGTTGCCATCCTTTAGATCGAAGCTGGAACGACAGGTCTGCGTCGCAGCGACGTTGTTCCAGTATAAAGCACAAAAAACCCGCACAACCGGGAGCAGAATGTGCGGGTTCTTCGTCGGCCTCAACAGAAGCGCTTACTGGGGAGGCGGAAGCTTCTGTCTCGGAGATGCTGCATTCGAGTTGTCTGCCTGCGTGTTACCACCGTTCGGGTTGGCATTCGCATTCGACATCGACGCCAGTTCGGACTGCCGATAACGCGGTGCGCTGACATATCCGTGAATGTGGTCCTTGGTGACGCTGTTGATCACCAGCTCTACCGGCTGCCCGCTGCCGGGCATGTAGAACATCACCGGCTGATACAAGTTGACGTGCTTCTGCGACAACGAGCGGTCATCGACCATCAGTTCGAGATCGGCATACTGATGCTTGATGTTCGCCTTCCGCAGGCGGACGCCGAAGGGACCGCTCTGCGCGTACTGCTTCGACTTGGTGATGTCGAACTCGAAATAACTGCGCTCGCCTTTCTTCTCCAGCAGCACCAGCTCATCGTGCGTGCGCGCGATCGAACCGGTTAGCTCGGTGCGCGTGTTATTCAGATCACCCTGGGTACTCGCAATCTGGCTTCGCGTATCTTCGATGGCTTTGTTTTGCGCATCGAGTTGCGATTGCATCTTCTGTAGGCGTGAAGGCTGGCTGCTGTGGTGCGCAGCGGCGGCATGGCGAAGCGGAGGATGCGGTGCGGGTTGCTCCTGGGCCTGGGCTCGAGCTTGTGCCTGCGCTGCTTGCGCCGCCAGAGCATTGACCTTCGTGGTCAAGTCGTCGACCTGGCTGCGCGTGGTGGCAAGCTGCGCGCCGGTCTGCTGATTTTCTGCAACCAAGTTCTGAGCCACCCGATGCTCGTGAAATGCATAGCCGCCGAGCATGGCTCCGGCCACCAGCACGGGTGCGATATAGGCGACGGCGCGTCCGGAAATCGATCCTCGCGGTTGATCAGCGAAGGCCCGGTGCGGCTCGTCCTCGTAGTAATCCATCTTGCCTCCTGAAACGGCGTCAGCCTCCAAAGCCGACGAGTACTCGAAAGAATAAGCAACTGGGATTCCACGCTTTGGCGGGGCTAAGTGTTTGTAAGATTTGACTCACCCGTAGGGAACTCAGGAACTGACAGAGAAGGGTTGGGATGGGAGTGTGCAAAAACTTCAAGTGCCATCCAAAGTTGCGGCAGGACGTACTCGCAAGAACAACCTTAGTCGATAGGCAGCAACTCTGCCGGTACCGTTATTCTGGAGTGTGAGTCAAAGCACATCCACAAGCCTAAAGGCTTCGCTTCGGAAGATTTCGCTCCGGTCCGTTGTTACCTGGCTCGCCGTCGCCATTCTGCTTCTTTGGCTCTTTGCTGCGCTGCTCCTTGTCGCGGCCAGGTGGGTCGATCCGCCGACCACCGCCGTGCAAATCGAGCGGCGTATGCAGTCGTGGACGCAGGACAAGCCGTATCAGAAGCGATACAAATTTATCCCCCTGAATCAGATCTCGCCCGACCTTCAGCACGCCGTCATCGCCGCAGAGGATGCGCGCTTCTACCTGCATCACGGATTCGATTGGAAACAGATCCAAATCGCTGCCCATGAAGACATGGAAGGCGAGCGCACCCGCGGTGCCTCTACGCTTACGCAGCAACTCGTCAAGAACCTGCTCTTCGGGACCAGTCGGTCGGTGATCCGCAAGGGCGTCGAGACTACGCTTGTGCCGGTGGCTGAATTCGTGCTCGGAAAGCGGCGCATTCTGGAGCTGTACCTGAACGTAGTCGAGTGGGGTCCGGGCATTTATGGCGCCGACGCAGCCTGTCGTTTCTACGACAAGATCCCGCCACGAAATATCGGAAGAGAACAGTCGGCGCAACTCGCCGCGATTCTGCCGGCTCCGCTAAAAAGAAAGCCTGAGCGCATGCATCGCTATCCGGAGATTATCCTGAAGCGCATGAGCCAGGTGGGCTGGTAAGCGTGCGTTGCGATGAAGATTTTTCCGATTGTCATCCTGAGCGGAGCGTCCGCTCTGCCTTTCGAGCCGCAGCCTCTGCGGCTCGGCGGACGCGCAGTCGAAGGACCTCTACCTTGGAAAGGCAAGATCGTGAGCCCCGGGTTAAGTTCCCGCCTGCAAAACCCGGCAATCCATAGGCTGACGAGCGCCCGGTGCCCCAGGGTCACGTCCTGCATTTGGACGTTAAGCCTAGGTTCGACCAGCTTGGAAGGGGCGCACCGTCAGAGCCTGCCTTGAGCGAAGTCGAAGGGCACACCGTTAAGGCCGTCTTCTCGTTCCAGCGAAGCAGACCTCAGCCCGGCGAGCAAGCTCTCACTTCCCGATGCAGAAGGTTACAAAAACCGGTAAATGCATGGTTTATTAGAGTTACTTGTGGTACGAGACAGGTCTGTGGACACGCCAGTGGACGCATTGCGAGACTCCTCTCGCAGCCGAACAGCGCTATCGTCGCGAGGTTCATCACGCTTGCTGATCGGTCCACTCGCACAGCAGGTAGCGAGCTTCGAGCGAGAAGCCATCCTGTCCGAGTTGCAGCCTTAGCATCATCACCAATGCAGCCAAGGCGCTGGGGTTCGAACGGAGCCATCTATATAAGAAGTGTGAGCAGCTAGGGATCGATTTACGAGCTGCCGCAATGCGACCCGCAACTGAGGGTGGAGCGACGCTGCGCTCGCAGATGGACTCAGCCTTCGGCAACGTCCAATCGGCGGGTTTCGTTTGCGTGTCCTAAATCTTCGATCTATGGCACGCTCTGAGAGATTCGAACTCCCGACCTTCTGCTTCGTAGGGAGAAGACAGCCCCAACCCCACACAATCGCAAGCAACGAACCCCAACAGACACTGCCCGCAGTTGCTCTCTTTTGGCTGCTTTCGGCTTACCTTCACGGACAGTCACCAGGACCATCAGCACGGCAAGGGTACTTCGCTCCGCTCTAAATATCACGCCACGGCTGGTTGGTCAGTGTGAGCCATAATTTCGCCTCTTTTGATACCCTCTCGCCTAGTGGAAGATGAGGGCACCGTGATTAGATTCAATCTCCACGCCGTCTACGACCTGTCGCGCGCTCGTTTCCCGGGCGAGGATCAATTCACGATCTCCCTTCCGGTTGAAATTGCCGAAGGCGTTCACACTTGAGAACGTGTGTGGCCTGATATCACCGGACTCCTTCGATGTCTTCAGAAAACGAATCGGCACGAGTGCCACTGACCAGCTTGAGGGTGTTCACCACGCCCTAGTTCATCGCTACGAACCGACGTTTATGTTCGATGAGAACAAGAAGGAACTCATCACGCACGAGATGCAGGACCATGCCTCCGCGCAACGCGTCTCAATTATCAGGGCGCTACTCCGTTTGATTCGTCCCACCCGGGAGGAAGCACAGCATATGCACGGTAACGTCCGGCAGGATGGCAGCCTGGACGTGATGGGGTTTGGTCATCCCGTTCTCATCTTCGAGGTTCCGCAAGACCAGAAACTTTTTTCGATACGCAATGAAGATGTGCAAGCCTTGATCGCCCTTTCGCCCACCTTCCTGAAAGCGATGCGCGAAGACTATTGGGAAATTCGCATGGCGGTGCAGTTCCACGACCAGGGCCACTGCCAATTGTACGATCCGAAGGCTCGTTATCTCCTTTGGATGGCTGCCATCGAAGGGTTCTATACATCCGTTGAACAACAAGGCAGTAAGCTCGCCAAAGCCAGAATCAGATGGTTCTTAGGTGATAAACCTCCATTTACCCGAAGGGCGAACTGCACGACCTTAATCGGGAACACCGTAAGTGGCTGAGCCGATTGAGATGGGGATGGAATCCCGCATTTCCTAAACCGAAGGTCGGCAGTTCGAATCTGCCCAGGGCTACCATTTCAATAAGTTACAAATCGCCTAGCATGAGAAACCGAGGGAGGTTCAAGCCTCTCAGCCATATTCTTAAGCACAGGTGCAGAGAGCTTACTTGGCGGCAGATAAGGCGTACTGCCGGCAATGCTCGAGATATGCTTTCTCGTGGCTGGCGACGAGGTCTACGACGCTTGTCCACAACCACGAGGGGGCGTCCAGCGTCTTAGAACGGTCGCGCTGCAAATCTGTCAGCCACTTGGTTCGAGTATCGTGGTCCATTTGCCGAGCGTGGGCCTTTCCGACAACTCCTGCGAGGAAGCGGGAGGACCCAACAATCTGGTCACGGGTCAGCCTATCCATCTCCAGTTTGAGGTCTTGCGGAAGCAGTTCGCGCAGCACCACCGACTTCCCAAGTAATTGAGCCGCCATCATTCGTTCGCCCAGGTAGGGTGACAGATGACGCGCGCCTTCGACGACGCGAACAGCATTGTTTCGTGGCATCTTCACGCCGGGCGCACGAGGCGCCGCCGCGCATACGGCTTCCTTAATGTCGATCAGGCAAAGGTCGTTTTTCTTGCGGTCGCTAATTCCGGCAAGCACGGCAAAACGAAGTTTACCGAGCGAGCTGCATCCCTTCATCCAGTAGGAAGCATCCAGAACTTCCACCGCGCTCTTATTCTTCCGGTGCCGCAATAGAGTTATGAGCTGGTGAACATCGTCGGAGTCGAACAGTCGGGAGATCTCTCGTTGTTCGCTGTTGGTCAGCATCCAAAAGCATTTGCCAAGGGGAATCGATGGCTTAACGTCCTCGATGCGTTCTTCCGCCAGATGTCTCCACTTGCGTTTCAACGCTTGCTTGAGCACGAACCGAATAGGCTCCGTGTCCTTCCCGGAGGGCTTTGGCTTTTCCTCAGGATCAACCAGCGCTTCTTCGTACCCAACGATCATCTCCTCCATCATTAGCGCCGTGGAGACCCCCGGCAAATCAGAACCGCGAGCCGCAGTAGCCAGCGAGAGCGCCAATCGAATGAGATCGTGAGCGGGATTGCCGATCACGGTTTGATCGAGGTCGCGAATCTCGATCTCCACCTTGCCCTCGGCGCTGGCCACGGGCCCAAGATTCCCAACGTGACAGTCCCCGCAGATCCAGATCGGTGGACCCTCGGGCAACGCCCCTCGCTTCAGCGATCCCAGCCACTCGTAAAACTTAAGCGTGTTGCCGCGTACGTAGGCATGAGCCGACACCGCCATCTTCAGCCTGCGACGAAGCTCAAGTACTGGCTGTCGTTGTGAAGGAGAAAGCTTGGGCGCGCGCCCTTTTCGTGATCTAGGCACTATTCCTCACTTCAGCGTACAGGTAGCGAACTCCACTCCAACTTAAATGCAGCATAGTCTCTTCTGGACCGCGCCGCACCTTTGGGATCGCGTTGTCTATAAAAAAGCCCCGCCGTAGCGGGGCTCGATCAGGTTCGCAAATCCTAGGAGGCGCGCTTCTTGAGGTCGGGCGCTGCCTTTTTCTCGTCCTCGCGGCTCTTCTCCGCAGAGTATTTTTCTTTGCCTGACATCGGCTTCTTAGGAGTTTCTGGCTCCTTTGCGCTCTCAGCCAGAATTGGCTGCGCGGCGGCCGTGATTTTCTCGGCTGCAGCGACTTCTTCCTTTAAATTGGCGGTCAGCAGCGAAACGATCTCGCCCATTCCCAACGTCTTTGCCATCGCAATACTGGCTTGATAGCCGGCGATTTCGTAATGCTCCGTTCGAAGCGCGGCGCCGATCAAACCTGAGTCGAAGGACGCACCTTCCTCGTCTTTCTCCAGCGCATCGGCCCCTTCTTCGATCACGCCTTCCATGCCGTTGCAGTGCGAGCCTGTGGGCTTCTCTTCGAGGTGGTCGAAGACTTGCTTCAGGCGCTCCACTTGACCCTTAGTCTCTTCCAGGTGGGCGGTGAACAGTTCTTTCAGTTTCGGGTTCTTCGCGCCCTTTGCCAGCTTAGGCAGCGCTTTCACTAATTGGTTTTCAGCGCTATACATGTCGCGCAGTTCGTCAATCAAAACTTCTTTCAGTGCCATGTCTATTTCTCCTTGCCCTGCTTTGAAGAAGCTGTAAGCGGGCAGTTACGCGGCTTTGCTAAACGCATCCGAGCCGTGCTGTTTCACGATCTTGTTGTAGACGCCCATCAGCATGAAGGCTGCGGGCCACTGTCCCACGAACAACGCCCAGTCATCTTTGCCCACAACCTTCAAGATCGCGGAGGCGGCGATGGCTCCGAATGCTGCCGCCAAGTAACCCGAGCTTGGAATTTTCGACGTCTGCGATTCGATGGCGCCGGTAATACGATCCTCTGCAACTCCGTTACGAACTTTGTCCTGCATGGTGTACTCCTTAAAGCTTACTTCTGACGGTTGGAAGAAGGGCGGCAGACGAATTCCGCCGCCCCGATAAATGACTGAACAGGCTATCCCGACCTAAGCAACTTCGCGGGTAGAGTTCTTGTCGCTCTTCTCGGCGCTGGCTTCGCCTGTCGAAGAAATATCCTGGGCGCCTGTGCGCTCCAAAATTTCCTTTGCTTTCTTTGTCCATTCGGAGTCATCGGAATGAACCGACAACAGAATGCCGCCATCTTTCACGCGGCCTTCGTAGCGCTTGGCTTCGTATTCCGGAATTCCCATACCGATCAGAGCGCCGGTCAAGCCGCCCACCGCGCCGCCTACTCCGGCACCCGCCAGAGCCGCCATGATTGGACCGGCGGCGATGAACGGACCGACACCAGGGATGGCCAGGGCACCAATGCCGACCAGCCATCCCAAACCGCCGCCCAGCAACGCGCCCGTGCCCGCGCCGGTGGTGGCGCCTTCAGGAGCCTTGGTGTTCTTCTCGTGAGCAAAGTCCTTCGAGCCCGAGTTGTCGGGGAAGAGGACTGAGATATCCGTGTTGCGGAACTGCGCCGCCTTCAGAGCGTCTACCGCGTTGTCTACGCTGGTGCGATTCGGATAGATGCCAAATACTGCCGTGTTTTTTCCTGCCATGTGAATTGCTCCCTTTACTTAAGCTGTTACTGCTTTGGTTTGATACTCAAATCGTCGGTTACTTTATTCGCACCAGCGACCGCGGTGGCCTTCGACGCGACGGCCTGCTTCTCGTCTTCCGAGCGCACTGGTCCTTTTAAGGTCACTTGACCGTCTTGCGTGATGATCTTGACGTTGTGCGCGTAAGTGGAAAGAGACTTGTCCGCGACAATGGACTGCCGTATCTGCCTGGTGATCTCCTGGTCAGAACGGTTGTTCTTTTGCTGATCGGCGGTGGGCTGGTTGTTGCTCTGATCTTGCTGATTCATCTTGCTGTTGTCAGCTGCAGGCGAAGTCTGCTGATCAGCGGGTTGTTGCGCTTGTGCTAACGCGAAGCTGCCGAATAGCAGGCCTGAGCACAGGAGAGTGCGAACCGTGATGCGATGCAAAACCGTCATTGTTGTTTTCCTTTTGAGATACCGGGCAGGTTGATGGGGTTCTTTACCAAGTGCCAAAGGCCGAACGTCTCTCGGTCAAGACGTCCTGATTCAGAGTGTTGGGAGGAAAAAATACGCTGTCGTCGTTCTACGGCGCATTGAACTACCCGTTAGCGAGATCACTACAGGAAACCAGCGGTCGCGGATCACACTCTGCGTCTTGAAAAGTGGGCCGCCTAGTGGCCCACGACAACAAAACTTAGAGACGAACCGGTGAAGACACTCTTCGAACCTCGATCAAACTTCTTATTGACTCTACCGAGTAAGAGGATGGAGTGACTCACGGGGTTGTCTCCTCGGAAAAACTCATCGCATGAAAAAAGCAGAGACGTCCGAATCGGAGACACTCCGAAAACTACCTCCGTTAGTTCAAAGGGCGAACTCATTTGGGAAATGGGCTGCTCGAGCGGGCGCCTGAGATAGACATATCGGCCCGTCTACTTAGTTGCAACTAAGGATCAGCAATCCGACTCGTGTAGACGGGAAGGCCGTCGAGAGTGGCTGACCCGCTCTGAACATTTCCTAACTCCTGCTGCCGCACAGCAATTGTTCGACGATCACCAGGCCGCCATAGCGCTGCTCATCTTCTTGTAGCGCTGTAAATTTCTTGCGGAACCCACTCGCTCTAAGTCAGGGGCCGTTGACGGCGGGATCTTGGAGAATGGCAGTGATGTTGTAGAGACAACCGATCATGTTGCGAACGAGAGGCAGGGCAGCAATGCTGTAGGAAATCTTCCAGTCGGTGTCTTTCTCCCTCCTGTCATCAGCATTGAGGTAATGAAGCAGGTCGTACGTGCGCATAGCCGCTCGTAGCATCACGTACATATCGATGGCGGCGTATGGGGGCTTGATAAGCTTCGTTGCCTCACGATTGAGCTTCTGGGCTAGCACCTCCGCAAGTGCCCCTAGAGGCTTTTGATAAGTAGCCGCATTGAAGGTCGGAAGATTGTCAGGATCGTACATGAAGCGATGATACAGAACGCGGCGGAGAGCTTGCCTCAGACAGGACGGCGAGTGTTTGGGGTTGCCCAATCACTCTTTGGCAATGACTGGGGTAAGTGCCTGATTTGAGGGGAGGAGGAATGCCCTTGTTCGATTGCCCACAAATATCACCTTTTGGGCAAGGCAATGTTCTGCCGTGGCAAGCCGTCCTGGCCCGAGAAGTTCCTAATTGTTGCAATCATGCCTCATCGTTTCACTCCCATAAAAGCCCGACTTGTAAGCGGGTTACGGTGCAAAGTATCCGGCCAAATCCAGGATGAGTTGTGTAACTCCTTGCGCCCAAGCATCCGTCTTACCGTTGATGTTGGGCACAATGGCCATGTTAGACGTCACCGCTCCATCCGAAGAGTTCAAAGTCGAGACGACTGGTTGCTGCTCGTTATCAGGCCAGAGCGTCAGGTATCCCAGTGGGCCGGACGGCACTACGGTGGCGTTGAACACATAACCTTGGGCGTTGCCGGGTGGGGAGCAAGGACTATCAACAATATCGACTGTTCGCTCTCCGCTGAACGGTTGACCATTGTTATTACGACTATCGTAGGCACGGCATGGCGCCAAGGAGTAAAAGGACACGCCGTTCTCCCCTGCGGCAGCAAAATAACCGTTGATGTCCACGATTACGTCCGTGCTATTGCGGGTATAGATGGAGATGTCGCCGTTGGACGCGGCGGGTACGATTGCTGCATTGGCGACCAGGAGTGCCTTTGGATTATTCAGCGTGGAAACCGTTGGCTGCGGCTCATCGCTTGGCCAAACCGTAAGATAACTCAACGGCTGCCCAGCCGGAGTAGGTGACACCGTTACATTGAGCGAGTAGGCCTGCGGCTGGTTGGGCAAGTTCTGCAGGCATGGACTCTTCGACAGGACCGGCATTTCGCGGGATTCCAGGGCGCTAAAGGAAGGCGGTCCTAGTCCTTGGGGCTGGTTTGATCCGCTGCGGGTGTCGATCACTCGGCATGGGACTAGCGGATAAAACTGCAGGCTGCCTTGCGTAGGTGCAATAAAGTAGCCGTCGATATCGAGAATGACATCGGTAGTGTCAGTCACATATACGCTCACCGAACCCGACAGCCCAGCAGGAACGATGGCTGCGTTGGCTTTTGTTCTGCCGTCCGGAGAGTTCATAGTCGAAACGGCGGGCAGACCGTCACCGGTCGGCCAGATTGTCAGGTATCGCAAGTGGTCCAGCGGTACTACTGTGACATTGAGCGAGTACGCCATGGCATTCGCCGGAATGCCACATGGGTTGTCGTTCTCGGAAAGAGGAAAGTCACGCACGGAGTTGCCCTGCATTGTGGGGCCGCCAAACGTACCTTCTGGATTACGTGTGTCAACCACCCGGCACGGCGTAGCCGGAATAAATTGCAGAGGCGTGGGAGTGGATGGCGACAAACGGAACACTGTGCCGCAGCCCGTCCCGTCACACGAGCCGTTAATCCCGCCCCCAAACGCGGTTCCGTAAAAGCTACTGTCAGAGGACTGGATGAGCGAGCCCGAAGGAGATGCGCCGTCAATCAAAGCGAAACTGTGCAGGATGGTCAGCGTCCCTTGTGGCGTTATTTTGAAGACCGTTCCTGCATCATCCGCACCGCCTTGGCTTGTCGTCCCATAGAAGTTATGGTCGGTCGCTTGCAAAAGCGCAGCAGTCGGGTAGGCGCCGTCGGCAGGATACCAAGCGAAGCTGTGCAATACGGTTACTACGCCGGTTGGAGTCATCTGGAAGACGGTGCCATAACCGTTCCCGCCCTCGTATGTAGTGCCATAAAAGTTCCCGTCGATTCCTTGTACCAGAGCCGCTTCGGGCAGACTGCCATCGTCGCCATTGAAGTTGTGTAGGGTAGTCAGCGTTCCGCTCAAGGTAATTTTGAAGGCTGTGCCGTCAGAATTGTCTCCTCCGGACTTCGTTGTCCCATACAGGTCTCCGTCACTTGCTTGCACCAACGGCTCGGGCATGCCACCATCGAAATTGCTGAAGCTGTGTAATGTAGTCAGCACACCACTTGAGGTGATCTTGAAGACGGTACCGCCGCCAGAGATACCACCCTGCCCCGTTGTGCCGTAGAAGTTCCCGTCGTTGGCCCGGACCAACCCTCCTGTAGGATATTCGCCATTGTCCAGGCCATCGAACTGGTAGAGGGTAGTTAATGCGCCGCTAGGCGTGATCTTGAAGACGGTACCGCCGGCAGAGATACCACCCTGGAATGTTGTCCCGTAGAAGTTCCCATCGGCTCCCTGCACCAATGCGCCATTTGGCGATGAGCCATCCGGACAGCCGTCTTGCATACAGAAGCTGTACAGTACGGTCAGACTGCCTGAAGGGGTCATCTTGAAGATAGTGCCGCAACCAGTCTCGCCCCCGCAGGATCCGATGCCCGAGCCGCCGAAGGAAGTAGCCCCATAGAAATTGCCATCCGTGGTTTGAATGAGAGGTGCTTGCGGACCAGAGCCGTTTGAACCATCAAAGTTGGCTAAAACAGTGAAGGTCTGACCGTTTGAGGCTATCGACGTCGCAACACAAAACCCAGACATCGCCCAGACCAATTTCGCGAATCTCGCACACCACGATAAGTTAGACGTTCGCACAGTTATCTCGCAAACTTAGTACCGGAAATTAAGCCGAACATGTAAACGGCTGCGGCAGCATCCTATCATGCTCGATTGAGGAAGCTACACGCAATCTGATTAGACAAAGTGTTGGCCTTCTTCGTGATCGCCCGGCTGGACGGCCGAAGTGCGTGGATCGGCCTCAAGTCGGATTGAGTGGACTTGTGCTTCCAATTGAACAACTGTCACAGGCGATTTCACTCGTTATCCTGCCCCCGACCTGGTTACTTGTGCAATGGGGATATAACGCTAATTGCCGTTTTAGGGCGTAAGCCGCTTTTCGAGCTTCTCGTAGCCAGTGGGCAGTTCAAACATCGAATCAGGCACTGAGGCTCGGCGAAGGTCTTTCGCCTCGTACTGAACACTCAGGATCATCGTTGGCTACGTGATTCACCCCCCTCACTAACGGGATGACGGCGCATGAGCGCCGCGTCGATTGGCCTTAGTACATCGATAGCGGTCGCAGAGCCAATCGAAGTCATCGCCGCTGCCCAAACTGCACATTTCCTAGCAATGCACTCTGCTTGATATGCTTCGAAACGCGATCCATTCCGCTCTTCAATTGACATTCACAGCTATAATGTCGCCTCAAGACCAGCAGTACAAGCGGATGAGAGGGCTGACACACGAGACGTTGGCTCCAGGTCATTTCAGAAACCGGCGCATGCGGCGATGAATAAAGACTCAATAAAGCTCACACCTCCGGATTTCATCCTAACCATCAAACCGCCCAAGGTCCTTGGCTTGATGGATCCTAATGAGCGCTGTCGTTCCGTTCTTCTTCTAGGGCTCAACGCCAAACTGCTCGAAAACGACTGCCTGCAACTATTGTTAAACCTCGTTTTTCGGCCGATCGGATTGCGTAGAGGGGCTATCACACCGAGTGACTATTATGTTGCTACGACTGGAGCATTCGTGTCGCTGGTCGCGCCACAAGCGGGACTTCTCAACTACACGACAGAAAGCCGGATCGTGGTTGAATATGATGTTGGTCTGGAGCGGGATATTGAACACACTCACAAGCTTAGCCCTGACTTAAACACCAAGGTGGGTTCGGTCGACTTGGCGATCAAGCCTGGATCAGTAACACATCGAGCGACCGATACACGGTCATCGAGGGCGAAATTCGCTTCGACAGAAATGCTTCTAGTACCGGTGGACTTGGGAGATAGTATCGAATGGCGAATTGACAGTCATCGCGCCGAAAAGGCAATCCGTGACTTTCTCACTGGAAATGTCCACCTCGAAGCGAAATTCCGCTGGCGGACGGCGCCTAAATCCGGTTCTGCAGAAGCGCGGCCAACAGACATTTCTTTTTTTGATAATGAGAGAAGGCGGCTTTCCCGCCGAGCTTCGATCTTGATGAGGTACATCCTTTGGCGTCGAAACATTACTATCGCCAATCCTGACGGGATTCGCGTCAACTTCGCGGAGCGAAAAGATGATCGATCCTAACATGGAATCTTACATCGTTGTCGGTGACGAGACGGCCAGCGTGCTAAACCTTATCGCGAACAGCGACCTTCATCTTAGTGCCGATCTCCTGCAACATATAGTTGTTAGCAAGAGCGACTTCGCCGCATTTCTTAAGGAGACGAAACTGGAAGCGGATCCGGAAGCCATTGCAATCCTCGAGCTTTTGGAGGACGCGAGTGCAGAAAGGGATACCAGGATCGCGGCTGCTTTCGACGAGCCCTTCGAAAAGAAGACCCTGGGCGACGCCGAATGGCTTGATAAAAATGCCGAACACCATTTGGAGGAGGGCCGCTTTCGAGATGCCGAGCGGCTCTACCTTGATAGCCTTTCCATTCGCGTCTATTTATTCGGTGGAGAGCATCCCGAGGCGGCGGTAGGCTACAACAACCTGGGAGAGCTTTATCATGTTTCGCGGAGGTTCGCGAACGCTGAAGAGCAGTATATCCACGCTTTGTCGATACACGAGAAGGAATTGGGGGACCATCCGGAGACCGCCG
Organism: uncultured Acidobacteriaceae bacterium; assembly: GCA_963834135.1. Lineage (GTDB taxonomy): Bacteria > Acidobacteriota > Terriglobia > Terriglobales > Acidobacteriaceae > Bog-257. The sequence continues at coordinate 569,288 of CAWIAN010000007.1, forward strand.
TCATCCTTAACAACCTAGCGGAGTTGTATGCTAAGAAAGGAAATCTCCAGCAAGCCGAATCTTTCTACATGAATGCATTGGCGATTCGTGAGAAAGTATTCGGACCCAAGCATCACCGAACGGCAGAGATATTAAACAATCTCGGAGCCCTGTATCACAACATGGGCGATTATGCTGCGGCGGAGTCACTTTACCGAAAAGCAATCGAAGTGTTTGAGGACAAGCTTGGCCACGAGAATCCAAGCACGAAGATAGTAAGAGACAACCTCTTGGAGCTTCAAGAAAGCCGAGTTACGTCGCAATCGAGGAAACGAAGCACAGAAGAAATGCCTCCGCCTGGAGCCGGGCCAAAGTAACGAAATCCAGCCCCAAGAATGGACCCCCGTTCTTGAATTGCGCCACCGCCCGCCCATTTGGTGGCGAATCTTAACCTGTACCTCCCTTGCGGCCAGGGAAAGAAGATGTACATCGACAATCAAACGCCTTACTGCCCAGAATGCGGTGATCATGCCTACGAAGAATTCTCGAAATGTAGCCGGTTTCAGACTGTTCCAACCCCTAAGGATGCTGACCTCGTCTTCGTTTTGAAATCGACGTCCGAAGAAAGACCAGTTAGCGTGATTGGCAACACTACGGCAGCCGGCAGCGATTCCACAGTAACAAATGGCACCGTAGTTTCTCACGAAGACTACACCGTGTACCTGACCGTTCTGGAGGCACGAACGAGGAATTGCTGAGCGCCCAAGTCAAGAGTAGCAGTCAACCGGCAGGGCTCGCCTACGGCTGGAGTCTATCGCCAGATGGGAAGGAAATTGCACTCGTGGCTGCTGAGAGTGAGAACCAGATTTCGATCTTAGGAATCGGGGGAGGAGTTCGCGTGATTACCCTCAATGACTGGCGTCGGCTTCAGGCTGTAAGTTGGGCCCCCGACGGTCGCCGTCTATACATCTCGGGAGGAAAGTACCTTGCGGTGGAACAGATCATGTGGGCTATCCTTGAAACGGATCCATACGGCAACTTCAAGGTATTGATTCAGGTGCCGGCAGATCGGGGATGGCTTGCCCACCCTGTCCCATCGCCCGATGGCCATTACTTGGCTTACACTGAATGGGAGTCTACATCGAGTGTCGTAATGCTGGAGAAGTTCTGATCACCCTTGCTCGTCGCCGAGCATTGGCGACCTGAGACTTACAGCATACTCCTCCAGCAGCTGTCCATCCGCACCAAGCGGGAACGGAAAAGAGGCGGATAGGCAAGTCCCTTCGTCTGGCCATTTATCGACAGTCGTGTTGATCCCGGGACAAGGTTCTGAACTCAACCGTGCACGAATCCTAAAAGACGACCTTCGCTTGCAACTGGACAATTCTCCCCGAAGGCGAACCTGCGAAAAATGATCCATAGGGCGTGGTCGGTGGGCTTGTGGTACGAGTGATCACGCCAAAGTTTCCGCCGGCCTCACCTATCCCTGTCGAATTTACATCGGAAAGGGTGGCATGCGGATTTGCGAAGTTGGGATGATTGAACACGTTGTAAAGATTGGCTCCGACCTGGAAGGTGCACTGCTCTCTCAACCTGATGTTCTTGCTAACGCCGAGATCAGAGTCGAAGAAACCTGGACCCCGCCACATGTTTCGGGTCTGTGTGGGAAACGCCCCGTAAGCCGTAGCTGACTCGAACGCGGCAGGCGTCAAGCAGCGGCTGTTTCCATCCTGGCAAGTCCCCTGGGCACCCCCACCTATTACCTGCGCGGGCGGAAAATAGAAGTTAGTTAGGAAAGTTGTACCGTCAAGGACGGTAAATGGCAAACCCGAACGGGCGAAGAAGTTCTGCGAAACGGCCCAGCCGCCCAATAACTGCCTAGTGATGCCAGTACGAAAAGTGAACGGCAGTGCCCACACATAAGCAGCATTAAAAGAGTTGCGAATGTCGTAGTCGGCATTGCCGTAGTTGTTGCACGCCAGACAGGAGGGATTCACTTGGAACGTTAGGCTGCTGATCGAGTTGTAGTCGAGGACGCCTCCGTTGGAAACGTCATCGATAGCATGCCCCCAGCTGTAACTGGCCTGTATTTGAAATCCATCAATAAGGCGCCGCGTGTAGCTTGCGGTCATCCCATTGTAATTGGATACTCCGCCGGTATAGATCTCGGCGACAGTGGCAAAGGAACCGCTATATGGGCTGGTAGGGACACCGGCAAGCCCACTGCCGAAAAAGTTGGGGTATTTTAGTATGGGAATGTGAATGCCGTGATTTCCGACGTACGCTAGCGATATCGAGCTCTTGCCGTCCAACTGTTGCTCCATCTGGAGACTCCACTCCTGGTACTGTGCGGTGTGGAACGTTCCGCTCAGATTATTAAAGCCTGGGGCTGAGAAGTTCGCCCCCACGCTGCTGGACAGGGAATCGAACGATGCCCCGTTGTTGAAACCGTTCTTGATGGCTGTCGCTGACGCCGCGGCGGAAGCGCCAGCACCTGCCGAGGTCGTGTCGGCCCAGTACTCTCCGCAACAGAGACTCATGCCCACGACATTCGGGAGATTGCTCATGAATAGATCTCCAAGAGTCGCCGGAACCGCATCGTAGAAAACACCGATGCCACCACGAACGATAGTTTTCCCACTGGCTTGTGGTGACCACACGATGCCAAGACGAGGAGCCCAGTTGATAGCATCCGTCGCCGGAAAAAGGTGATGCCGATTTACTAAGATCATGCTGTTGTAAGCACTGTTGGGATCTCTGCTTTCCACTTCGAAGGGTCCGTCGAAGTATGACGCACAGTTAGTCTGGCAGATCGGGTTAGAATTTCTCTCCGCACGCAATGCCAGCATCAGCTTCAGGTTGTTTTTCACGCGCCACTCATCCTGGGCGTAAAGACCCATGCCCCAAAGAGCCAAGGGCTCCACAGTTTTGCTGGGGAAATTTTGCAGATAGGCGAGTGCCTGGCCGTTATAGAACTGTTTCACTGAGTTCACGTATGCCGACGGACTGGCGCCAAGGCCGACGTTGTAGTCGCTGTAGTCATAACGCCGCCAGTTAGCACCAAACCTCAAGCCGTGGTTATCTTTAACCAGCGAATAGTCATCAATGAACTGATACTGAGTACCATTGCGACCTTGGGGGAATATGTTTTCAGAGTTCGCCATGCTTGTATAACCGAGGCCTCCCATATTCACGAATACTGGAAAGGTGGCAACCGCATCCTTCTGGGTAAAGATGAACCGATAATAGCTACCGGCCATGATGAAGCTGTTGGTAGCAGCTGAACTAAAAACGTGGGTCCATTGCGCCTGTCCGTTATACAGCGGTTGGTAGCTGGCAGCACTGAACGCAGAGTTGACAGGATCAGCATAGGTAGCTTGTGTACCATGGTCCAGGCTGACCCGAAAGAAGGCCTTGTCAATATCGCTTAGATTAAGGTCCATCCTTCCAACGAGCATCCACTCCATCGCGGGCTCCGCAGGATTGGTCTGGTATTGAACGAAGCAGGGGCCACCAAATGCAGGATGGAAGTCCTGACATCCGCCTCCTTCCACCGGCATATTCGTGTTGTAGTTAGGCGCGCTCTGGTACAAGTGGAACATCTTCGAGTACAGCGGAACCTCGGCTGGCCTCAACATCGCCAGGTTGTCCAAGGTTGCGGAGGCGAACTGGGGACTCGGTGAAAAAACTGTCGCCGTTGAGGGAACAATATAGGCGATTCCCTCGTTATCAGCAAAGAAGAAGACCTTGCTCCTTCTGATCGGGCCGCCAAGCGAGCCTGCCCATTGGTTGTTGTTTGCGAACGGTCGAGGGGTTCTGGGAATCGCATTGTTGTTGAACCAATCGTTGGCGTCCATGATGCGTCCCGTCCACCAATAAACCACATTACCGTGAAATTGGTTCGTGCCATTCTTAGTAACGTAGTTGACCTGAACACCAGCCTGTTGACCAAATTCGCCGGAATAGGGGTTGGTCGTAACTGTGACCTCCTGCGTCTCGTTCCGACCCAGCATCAGGTTACTTGCTCCCGAGATGTTCGTATTCTGGTATGGCTCCATGGCGGTTTGGCCATTCACCGTGAACACATTCGAAATGGCAGGCAAGCCATATGCCTGGAAGTTTCCGTAACCGCCAGCACTGTTTATGTTTACGCCCGGGGCGGTCTGCGCGATATAGGTCAGGTCGTTGCCTGCATCAGGCAGGTTCTGGATCGCGTAATTCTGAAAACTGCTGGAGTTCTCGACATTCTCCACCTGTGATTCGGCCGAGATCACCTCTACGGTCTGGGTACTGGAACCAACGCTCAATCGGAAGTTATCCGTCCCAGTCCTACCAACGTTCGAATTCACAACATTTGTGGCAGTCATGAATCCAGCCGCTTTTACGCTGACGGTGTAGCTCCCCGGCGGCACGAAAGCAAAGCGGTATACGCCATTGTCATTAGTTGTAGTTGTTCGTCTTTCTGCATTGGCAATGTTCTTCAGTATCAATGTTGCGCCCGCCACAACCGCACCACTTGGATCCACGACTGTGCCGCTGATGTCGCCTGAAACGAGGGATTGGGCCAGCAACCGCGGCGAAATTACCGCGGCGAGCAGGAGCGAAGGCAGAGTTCCGACAATTGTCTTCTTCACTTGGTGGCCCACTGTTAACTACGATTCCCATTTGTGGGCGGGGATGGCGGATTATGCGTTTCCACCTCTGGGAAATCAAGCATTTTCTTGGCGGAAAAAACGCTTCGCACTTTCCCGAGGATCGTAAGTGTTCTATTCAGCGTAGAATCTGCCTCGGTAGCAAAGGAACCGCGTCGCCATGCCCGCCGCGCATCTGGATGTCAATCGCATACAGTCGAGCCTGATTTGGCGGGGTTATAGTGCTTCATGTAAAGGTGTTTTCGGCTCGGTTTCGCCGTATCTGCGGCACAGATGTCTGCCCGATATCGCGAATCCTCGCTCGATTGTTCCAGGATAACTAGAGAAATGCCCGGATAGGTACACCGGGCATGAGAGTGACACGCGACGATACCTTCAGATTTCAGTCGCCATTTGGGCTCAGCACCGCGATGCGCTCGTTGCCGTTGGGAAGCGTTCCGAGCGCGAGAATCTCGCCACGTTCCGAGATGGAATACGCGATAGTTAGCTGCAGGTTGGAGGGCGTGACCAGAGTGTTCAAATCTACCGGTACGCCACCCAGCCATACTGCTGCGCGGCATGCCTGAGAGGTACAAGATGCACCCACAATCGTCCCCTCCAAGTTGATGTGAAATGCGATAGACAGAGAGTCTCCCGCGAGTGTGCCGAGATCGGTCAATCTGCCGTGCCGCCACAGAAATGCATGCTGAGATTGGTTCGCTGAGGTTAAGGAAGCTCCGACCACATCGCCTGCATCGTTGATGCCGCGTGAAGTCGCCAGATCTCCCCCAAGGGTTCCGATATCGGTCAACACTCCCCGGTCCCAAATGAACGGGTGGAAGATCTGATCGCCGGCCAAGTTTGATTGTCCCGCCACCTGGCCCCGGTTGTTAAATCCAAACGCGACACCTACCGTGCCTCCCAAGCTTCCGAGATCCACCATTCGGCCGCGATCCCACAAGAACGGATCCTGTGTGGGTAGACCGCTTGTTCCGTTCGCAATCGTATTTGTGTAAGAGACACCGACAACCTGTCCCGCATCGTTTATGTAGTAAGCGACGGCGTCGTCACCGCCTAACGTACCCAAGTCGCGGAGCGCTCCGCCTTCCCATAAAACGGCGCGCTGCTGCGTGGTGACCGTCCAGCAATTCACTGAGGTGCAAGGACCTAAACCGGACGAGTAAGGGTCAAGGATGCCATTCGCAGCCACTCCGACCGCCTGGTTTTGATTGTTGACTGCGAAGAGCTGGCTCACCGTACCGCCAAGAGTGCCCAGGTCCCGAATCTCGCCATGTCTCCAGGCGACGGCGTGATATTCCGGGTAGCCGGTTTCCGGATCGGTTGACCCATTCTCCGAAATGCCTACGATGAGTCCATTGTCGTTGATTCCATAGGCGGCGCTGCTACTATTAATCGAAATCGCCCCCAAGTCCGTTAGCGCTCCGCCCTGAAACGCCATCGCTCGATCGATGAAGCAATCGTAGAAGCAGTTGGGTGAGAAAGGATCGGATGTACTCGTCGATGCCAATCCCACCGTCGCTCCTTGACTGTTGAAGTAACTCTCCAATGCAGAGCCAGGGCCCACAACGTAGTCACTGGTTGGACCGCCGAATGTGCCTATTTGCGCGAGTCTGTATCGGGGCGACCTGTGGTTGGGTCTGTCCTGGGCTGTCAGTTGAATGGTAAGAGCCAGCGCGCAAAAAGTAGCCACACCGAGCAAAGAAAACAGTTTCATCTGAAGCTTCATTGTGCTTCCTCCTTCTTGAATTGAGCCGTGCACCTGAACCTGCCGATGAGAGCGTGTCGGCTGCTGCTGTGCATCTGCAAAGAACGCGGCGAGTGTGCACTTCCCAAAGCTCTGGTGGCAATGCAGCGAAGATCAAATAATGGTCAAACGGGCAAGTGGTTGATTTGCCGGCCCTAGGGAGACAAGAGCACTCCTATCGTCAGAGTCGCGATGGCATCCGCGGCTTCTGCTTGGACCTACGTTAAAAGCGGTAGTACACTTTGGCGCGATGTTCCATGAAAGACGCCCCGCCAGATCGGGTTCGCTTCGGAGAGTTTGAGCTCGATCTGCAATCGGGCGAGCTTCGCCATGGTGGTACCGGGGTTTTTCTGCAGGACCAGCCATTCAAAGTTTTGCGGATCCTAGTCGAGGGGGACGGTCGGCTCGTTAGCCGCGGAGAGATCCGCAAGAAACTCTGGCCGAATGACACGATCGTCGAGTTCAACCACAGTATCAACGTGGCTATTGGAAATCTTCGACGGAAACTAGGAGACTCCGCCGAGGCGCCTAAGTTCATTCAGACGGTGGCTCGGCGCGGCTACCGATTCATGGTTCCGGTGGAGCGGATCCCTGATACTGACGATTCCGTTGAGGCGTCCAGTCGCCTTTCCGGTAGGGGCGAAATGGTCTCGCGGAGACGATCTGAAGCGGGCGGTCCTCTGACCGGCCGGACGGTCTCGCATTACAGGGTACTCGACATCATCGGCGGCGGGGGCATGGGCGTGGTATACCGCGCCGAAGATCTCAGGCTGGGACGTCAGGTTGCGCTGAAATTTCTACCCGAAGAGATGGGCAGTGATCCACAGGCGCTGGAGCGTTTCGGCCGTGAGGCGCGGGCGGCGTCGTCGCTCGACCATCCCAACATCTGCCACATTTACGAATTTGGGGAACATGAGAGTCAACCCTTCATCGTTATGCAGTTGTTGGAAGGACAAACGCTCCGCGACCGCCTCGCGGCTGTGGCAGAACGCGAACGACTTCCAGTCGATGAGTTGCTGGACATTGGTATTCAGGTGAGCGATGGTTTGCGGGCCGCTCACGAGCAAGGGATCATCCATCGCGACATCAAGCCGGGCAACGTCTTCCTGACCAGCAATGGCAGCTGTAAGATCCTCGATTTTGGACTGGTAAAACTGCTTGAGGGCGTGGAGGAAGAAGAGCCCGAGTCGGAAACGGAGACGCCACCAGCATCGGCGTCCAGCGCGCCGGCGACCCATCTCACTTGTACCGGCATTGCTATCGGCACAGCAGGCTACATGTCGCCGGAGCAAATTCGTGGCGATAACCTGGACACTCGCACCGATCTGTTTTCATTCGGGCTTGTGCTTTACGAAATGGCAACCGGCCGCCGCGCCTTCGAGGGCGAGACTGCAGCGGTTGTCCATGAGGCTATTGTCAATCGGACGCCGACACCGGCAAGCGAGTTCAACTCCGAAATCCCACCTGACCTGCAAGCCATCATTCATAAGACGCTGGAAAAGGATCGTGAGCGGCGTCACCAGACTGCCGCTGAGTTGGGAAGTGCGCTGCGGCTGTTAAGAAATCAGGCCAAGGCTACGAAGAACTGGCCTCTATCAGTCGCGGCTCCGCTGGTAATACTGATGGTTGGGATTGGCGTGTCTGGCTTGCTATGGCGCCGCGGAACACCGCAGGCGGAATTGCAGGAGCTCAGAATCACAGCGAATCCTGTGGGAGATCGCATCATTGGCGGGGCGATCTCCCCGGATGGTAAGTACGTGGCTTATCACGATCAGACAGGGCTCTACCTTCGCTCCGTGGAGTCCGGTGAAACTCGTTCAATCGCTGTGCCCGCGGAACTCAGCCGAATTTTCTTTCTCTCCTGGTTTCCGGATGGACAAAAGCTGCTGGCGGAAGTGAACGGTCAAGACGGCAACGATATCTGGGTGATCGTGCTTCAGGGCGAAGCCAAGCCTTACTTGTTGTACCGGCATGGCATGGTGCCCATCATTTCACCGGACGGACAGAGAATTGTATTCACCAGCGGCGCGATTGGGAAAGATTGGAAGGAAGTGTGGGTAGGGGATGTTACCGGTGACAGCCCACGGAAACTAGCAGAGGTGGGTGATCAGCAGATTCTGGCGAGCCCAGCCTGGTCGCCTGATGGGCGCTGGGTTGCCTACGGCAAAGGATGGAAATCGGCCGAAGGTTCGTGGAGTTCAACCATTGAGATTCGTCCGGCGACTGGCGGCGATGCGAAGACCCTGCTGGCCGAATCGAACATGCCAAAGTCAATCCGGTTTCTCCCGGGCGCGAATCCGCTGTTCTCTCTAAGTTGGTCTCCCGACTGGCGCTTGGTGTTTTCGGCTGTGCGAGGCTCGGAGACTCAGACTCTGTACAGCCTCTGGCAGGTTGCGGTGAATCCACGCACCGTGGAAGCAGATACCGAGCCGCAACGCCTGACCCAGTGGAGCGATTCCTGGCCATGGAACCTGATCATCACGGCAGACGGAAAACGCTTATCGTTGCAAAAGAACCGAAAATGGATGGATGTATACGTCGGCGAGCTCGGTTCCGGTGGCGCTAGCATTACGGCGCCGCGGCGCTTCACCGTCGATGATCGCGGTAGCAATCTTAATACTTGGACTCCCGATGGCGACGCCATTCTTTTTGACTCGAATCGGAATGGAAGATCGGAAATCTTTCGCCAAGGGATAAATGAAAGGGTAGCCCGCGTGATCCTGACGGATAGCGGAGACTTGGCGAACGTCGATGTAACCCCGGATGGGCTGTGGTATCTCTACGAGCAGCAACCGCAAGGGACCGCTGATGTCACAGGTGCATCACCGGATACCTTCTGGCTGACGAGACGTGCCGTAACTGGTGGTGCGCCGGGAAGGCTGTTCACGATAACGGGGGCCGACGACTATTGGTGCGCATCAAATCCTAAGGCCGAATCTCCCTGCGTCTTAGGTCAACTGGAGGGAAAGAACATCGTTTTCTATTCCCTGGATCCAATTCGCGGCAGAGGCAGGCAGCTGGGAAAAATTGAGATCATGTCGCCGTACTGGCTACGCGGCTGGCGTGTCTCCCCTGACGGATCGACCATTGCCTTGGTTGATTCGCATAAGTATGGGTGCAGCATCCAGCTGTTAACGCTGGCAGACGGGTCTTGGAGAGAACTCCCGCTGGATCCGGAGGTTGGACGTTTACAATCTATCGCCTGGACAGCGGACGGGAGGGCCTTCTACGCGATCTCCGCTACGAAGGATGCTTTGAGCCTGTTGCGCGTCACACGCTCGGGCAAAGTACAATGGCTTTTGCCTCGCCTGAGTCCGCTGAACCAGTTTCTCCAACTCCCGCTCGCCTCCCCCGACGGCAAGTTTGTGGCCTTCAACGCCCAAACCTGGGACAGCAACGTGTGGATGATTGATAAGTTCTGACACCCTCAGCGCCGAGGGCGTACTGCGGCAGTGCAACATTGAGACGCTCGCGGCCGAAAGTATATTCAGGCCGGAATTGAACGAAAAGTGACGGCGTCCCACGTGGCTTTGATAGTCATGGCTGCCTAAGTCGACAACCTTGGTTGGCACAGTCTATACGGCCGACTCAGTGAGGTTCTATGAATATCGCTCCCAGCAACAGTCAAAAGTTCAACATATCGAACGAGTAGCGGCTCAGTTGTTTGACTTCTTTGCTGGCCGCAATCTCGCGGCCCTGATCGATCAGCGTCAGCAAGCCTTCGAATGACTGTTCTTTTGGGAGAAGTCTGAGCTTATCATCGCCCCAAAGGCAACCCTAAGCACTCCCATCGACAAGGCGAGTATGAAATCCCCAAAACGGACGCGGGAACGGTATGTTCAAGAAAGCCCTGGGGATTCAGGCGTAAGTCTAGGCCCGGTCCAATGGCCCACCAACTCCCCTATATTAACTTTGGGAGTCGTAAGTCGCCTAGTGGGATGAAACCTATTCCGAATCAGGCACTTTCGAATCGATTGCCTAGCATTTGATCTTCAGTTGATCGCCAGTGCATTGCACTTCTCCAACTCCGCTTCCATACTCGCCGACAACTCAGGTGCCGAATTCCGGATCCGACGCTTCCGTTATTAGCCGGCCGTTACAAGGTCACTACAGTGCCCTTTACCCGGTCGGTGGAGAGTGATTGTAACTAGCAACCCAAATCTTCAATAAGAAAACAAACGAGGCCTTTGGCCCAGTTCGAGTACATCCCTAGAAAGGGTATGTGTCTCATCTAAGGCAAGGGATGCACCTGCTGAGACAGAGAGGCTATTAAGGAGAACACATATGTTGGGAAGCAAACTGTTTCGCGTAGCTTTCGTGATGTTAGCCGCAAGCGTGTGTAGTAACATCGTCGGCCAATCTGCATGGGCTCAAACATTCAGCGTGATCCATAGCTTCAGCGGTGGAGCGGTCGGCGCGACTCCAGACTCAGGCCTGGCCATCGATCGTGGTGGAAGCCTCTATGGCACCACTCTGGCTGGAGGTAGGGGAGCGTGCAACCCCGCAGGAATTCCGGGTTGTGGCACGGTGTTCAAGCTGAGCCAGAAGAACTCCGGCTGGATCTTCGAGCAGTTGTATAGCTTTACGGGACAAGCTGACGGCGCCGTGCCCTACTTAGCCGGCGTCACCATCGGCCCGAACGGCAGCCTTTACGGCGTCACCATTGACGGTGGCGGAGGCCAATGCCCGGCTGAGTTTGCGAATGGCTGCGGGGTTGTTTACAACTTGCAGCCGCCGGCATCGGTTTGCAAGGCGTCTTTGTGCCCATGGACGGAAACTCCCCTTTACGCTTTCCAAGGCAGCAACAACAATGGCACGGACGGGGCGTCTCCGATTGGCAACGTGGTATTCGACCAGAGCGGCAACATCTACGGAACCACCTTTCACGGAGGCACGGGAGGTTACGGTACCGCCTATGAACTCACACATTCACGCAGTGGGTGGTCAGAAACTCAGCTCTGGAATGCCACTCTAGACCTGCAGTATCCCGCGGGCACGATGATTTTCGACTCCAGCGGAAATCTTTACGGAACTAGCTACGGCAGTCCAGGTGCCGGCGGAGTGTGGGAACTCACTCCGTCCGGGCCAGGATGGTTAGAAACCACGATCTACGCCTTTTCCAACCTCGACCTAGCTAACGGACTGTTCCCCGCCGCCGGGGTGATCCGTGATCAGGCTGGCAATCTCTACGGCACGACCGTCAACGCCGGTACGGGCGGAGGCGGAACAGCCTTCGAATTGAGCCCTTCTGGTAGCGGTTGGTCGTTCAGCCTGATGGACAGTTTCACAGGCGTACTCGGCGACAATTGTGGGCCCTACGGGCAATTGGTCATGGACGGCGCAGGCAATCTTTATGGCACGACGTACTGCGACGGTCAGTTCGGATTCGGCAGCGTTTTTGAGCTAACTCCATCCGGCAACGGTCAGTGGACCTACATCTCACTGCACGACTTTCGTAATGGTGACGACGGAGCAAACCCCTCGTCGTATCTAGTGTCCGACCCAAGTGGGAATCTCTACGGCACTGCGGTTTACGGAGGTACGAGGAACGCAGATTGTCAGTCAGGTTGCGGCGTCGTGTTTAAGGTCACTCCTTGATTTTGAGTCGGGCGCCAGATGGCCGGCATTTTCTACGATAGAGTGCCGGCCTCTGCCTGCGAAACATTCATGACATTGGCTCCCCTCTGATTGTGCTCGTTGCCGTCTTCGTCGGTATGGAGGTATGTGCGAGCCCCTTTCCAATCGTCGCTCTCGCCGATGACGGGTTCGACGCCCCTTGTGAGAATACCTCCGACCTTCCCTTTGAAACCGAACTGGAGTCGGCGCATGCCCTCGACGCTCTCGATCAGCATCGGCCATTCCAGTTTCGAACCGAAATAATGGTTGCACTCTTTGCAAACGCGAGTCAGCGTCAGGTCGGGTCTGAATCTGCCGAAGTTCCGCGGAATGACGTGTTCCGCGGGCACAACGGGAGGCAGTTCGCACCGGCAATAGATACAGTTGGCCATAGTTCTGAAACAAGGATAGACCTCGGAGGCGCATTCGCGCATCGCGTTGGCGTGACTGCTGGTTAGGGATGGTCAGTGCATCGGGCTGAACGCCGGGTTCAGTATGCGTTTGAGGAACCATAGAGAGCGGCTCGTTTCGACCGCGCCCTCAGTTTTCTCCTTAGTGATGGTGTATTCGGATTATCCGCGAGGGTACTTGTGGCGGTGCAGGCTCGATGGCAGCGAGAAGCTGCAACTCACCAATTCTCTATCGCAAATGCCCACATGGTCCCCGGACAGCCGGTGGATCGCCTATAGCGACTGGCATGAGCTTTATCGAGTCAGCGTCGATGGTGGCACTCCGGAGAAGCTCACGTCTGAGGGTTTCCAGGAAGTGCTGCCGAGCTGGTCGCCGGACGGAAAATCGATCTACTTTAACGACTACCCAATCGCGGGACATTTTCGCATTCGAATTCTGGACTTGGCGACCGGCAAGGTGTCGACGATGCCGGGATCGGACGGTTACTATGCGCCGCGGTGGTCGCCGGACGGACAATACCTGGCGGCAACTCAGAACCCGCCGAAGAGTCTGGCAGTCTATTCCGTGAAGACCAGGCAATGGGTGCGCTTAAGAGTCTTCGAACACGACTGGGGATTCTTCGAGTGGTCGCCGGATTCCAAATCACTCTACGTGATGCGTGGTCCTGCCGAAGTCGCCACCGGCGAGCCAACAGGGATCTACCGGCTAACCGTACCAGAGGGCAAGTGGGAGCTCTACGCGAACTTTACGGGCGTCAGCCCAGTCGTGAATGGAGCGCAGGACTTCCTGTCGGTCACCCCCGAGGGCCACGTCGCGACGATGAGTGATACCAGCGTGACTCAGATCTATCGGATGACGTGGAACCACGCGAAGTAAGCCTCCAAAGGACTCAAGTTTCCAACTTGACGGGAAGTCGACATCTCAGGGTTGTGGCTGGTCCGCCGTTGCGTGCGTTGCGGATGACCGCTCTGTGCACTACCTCTTAGGCCCGCATGGATATAGGGTTTTGGCAGAGGGAGTGTGCGGGATGCGTGCGGCGCTGCTGCTAACTCCGGCTTACGGCAGATAAGCCATTTTGTTCGATCAACACGGTTATCCGTGTTTTTGACGCCGCATGAAAGCGTCAGTAGTTTGTCGTCTCGCCGACGCCTTCGGTAAAGGAAGGCGTTATAGCTCTTCAGGCAATCTCGCCTTCTCAATTGTTGCCAAACGAGTGCCGCATCGCTTTGCAACGAAACCAATAAACAGACTGCACTCGTAGAACACCAGAGTCTCCAGGCGTATTAGTTATCGCCGCTCAATCGCCGGGTGATACTATCGGTGACCTCTTTCCCATAACTTCTTCTGCTATAGAGATAGTCGGGGCGCGGAAAGTTTGAAATTGCACCAAGTCCTTGCCGAACAGCAGATCCAACGTCCAGTCCAAGGCGACTCGCAATTTCTTTTCAAACCTCGGCAGTTTGCTCAAATAAATGGTTCTCCAAAGCCACCACGCCGCAAAGCCGGAAAAATTAATGCCTAAGATATTGGCCACGCCTGTGCGTCGCCCGATGGCCGCCAATTGGCCAATGGTCGAGAACGAGAATGGCTTCATCGTTCCGCCGCGCACCGACACTGTCAGGTTATGAGCGACCACCTTGCCTTCCCGTAGTGCGTGCTGCGCCGTCGGCGGGTAGGAGTTGCCTGTGTTCCCGTCGGGCACGACTGCGCAATCGCCCAACGCCCAAACACCTGGCCAACTCGCCTGTAACATGTCGTTTACCTTTAAGCGCCCGTGCTCCTTCTCGCAGGAAAGCTCTGCCAGCACAGGGTTAGGAGATGTGCCCGCTGTCCAGATGAGAGCAGCAGACTCGATCATTTCACCTGTGCTGAGCTCGACTCCTTTTTCGGTCAGCTTCGCAACCCGAGTCTGCACGCGAACTTCTACGCCTCGTTTGGCGAGCTTTTCTTGGGCGTATCGTCCGAGTTTGTCGCCGAGTTCGGGCAGAACCACCTCTCCCGGGTGAACCAAAACCACACGCAACATATCTTCACTCAGGTTCGGGTAGTAACGCACCGCGTTCCGGACGAAATCGTTGATCGCCGCAACGGTCTCCACTCCCGCGAAGCCTCCGCCTGCCACCACAAAGGTGAGCAGCGGCCCTCGAATGTCAGCACAACATTCCGTGTCCGCCTCTTCCAGCAGCGCGATTAGCCGATTGCGAAGGTGAATGGCATCACCCAGCGACTTCATTGTAAGGGCGCGTTCTTTCAGGCCCGGGATATCGAAGAAATTAGTGATCGATCCGACACCGATCACGACCTGGTCGTAGGGCAAGTCGTGATAGTGACGATCAAAACCATGAGAAACTCTGACAAGCTTGCGCTCCAGGTCGATCGATTCAACTTCGCCCGCAAAGAAACGAACTCGCTTCAGCAGTTGCCGCACAGGACTCACGATATTGCTGAGGTCCAAATCGCTGGCTGCCACTTCATGCAGCATCGGAGTGAACAGAAAAAAGTTGTCGCGATTGACCATTGTGATTTCGACATCGGGGGAACGAGCCAGAGTGCCGTCCAGGCGCATCGCTGCGTGGAGCCCAGCGAATCCTCCGCCTAGAATCAGGATCCGAGTCTTTTGGCTGACATTCATAAACTCAACAACCCTCCATCAAAACGGTTCGAGCGGGGCGACTCCGAAGACGGCGTGGAATCTCTCGCAGTAAATGACGATTGCGTTGTATTTCTGTAAATCGACAGATGCGGGCAGATCGTAATTCTGATCTCCCTGGTTTCCTTTTAGTGGCCCAAGTTCAACGCTATCAAGCTGACCCTTCACAATCTCCTGATTAAGGTTCGGGTCACTACTACGCGCTAGGAGGACGTGAACGTCGGGACCGTTCGAAGTCATGAAATCTGTCAGTCGTAAATATTCTTGCTTGGCGCCAGGGGTTTTGTAGATCGTGGCTCGGCCGCTCGTCGGATGCGCCTTGCCTTCCAGTCGACCGGTGTAGAGCGGTTGAGGATCGGTGGTCGAACCGAACGGCGCGGCCTCACTGACTTTCTTGTTTATCCAAAGTTTTTCGGGACGGAAGGCCCACCAAACCGCGAAAAGAAGCGGGATACCAACCACCGCCAAAATCCATTTCCGACGCCATAGCCAGGACCTTTCGGGAGGATTCATGGTTTGTTCTCCTTCCATTGAGATTGATCTGAGTGTTAGAACTTTTCGAGCGGCGCGGCGCCGAAGTTCGCGTTGAACCGCTCGCAGTAGATCGACACTGTTTGGAATTTACCCAGATCGGTGCCGTTGGGGATTTCATAGTTCTGGTCCCCTTCGTTTCCTTTTAGGCTGCCTAGCTCAACTCGCTCCGTGTTGCTTTTCAAGAAGTTGGCATTATCGTCAGCGTCCTTGGCCGCTATGAGAATCACGTGCACATCCGGGCCGTTGGAGGTTTTGAAGTTTGTCAGGCGGAGAACCAGCTTTCCGTCTTCTTCCTGATAGATCGTCGCGCGGCCTGAAGTCTTGTGCACGTCGCCGTGGAAAGTGCCTGTTTCGAGGGTCTTAGCTCCGCCCTCATGCTTCATGCTGTCCTGCGCGTACACCATGGGCAGCGACCCGACGGTGAACGCCAACGCAGCGAGTGCCAACGCTATCTTGATGTTGCGAATCATAGTGATTTCTCCTTTGTGCTCAGCTTTTGATTGAGCACCCGCGGGCGCTCAGCGTTTACAGGCAATAGGAGTGAGGTCGGGGTGCGAAGGCTACATCAATGCGAAAAAAAACTGCGGCGGCCAAGCGTTTAAAGCGAAAGATTTCTCTCTTGACGCTCTCACCCTTCGTTTCACGTTTTCACGATAGGGCGTGCGCACGGATGTACGGAGAGCGATTCAAAGCGAGTGAATATGGAGTGCAGAACAGGTGATTGGGAGAGCGTTATTTGTGGTCGGACTGCAACTTCGCCATAATCCGGTCGATAATCGGGTCGGAAACACTTTGAGGCAATTCGAAGGAATTACTTTCGGTGACGATCCTGATCGCTTTACGCGTGGAGTCGTACAAAACTTGACACTCCCGGCAATGATGCCGATGCTGCTCGAGTTCCATGCGGACTTCCGGTGAGACCCGATTCTCAAGATAGTCCCCGAACTCAGTGAAGAATTCTTCGCACGTGATCATCGATCCATTCTCTCGGCATTGGTTGAGAAGTAGGGCGCCAGCAGCTCTCGCAACATCAGGCGTCCTCTTAGCAGTCGAGTCTTCACCGTAGCGACGGTCAGCCCTAACTGCAGGGCTACTTCAAGCGTCGAAAGCTGCTCGACATCGCGGAGCATCACCACAACACGATACTTGGCGGAAAGCTGCAAAATTGCTTGCTCGACGATACGCCGAATCTCCGCCTTAGAGTAATACTGTTCAGGGTCGTCCTGCCAGGCCCTTACCTGCCGAGGGCCGAAGTAACCATCCTCGCTGAGTTCGACCGCATCCAGGCTTTCCGGGTCCTTTGGACGTCGCAAGCGTTGAAGGGCCGCGTTTCTCGCAATACTCACCAGCCAGGTAGAAAATTTCGAGCGCCGTTGGAATCCGCCTATGTGCTTGAATGCGCTTAAGAATGTATCTTGCATCGTATCCTCGGCCCCTCCCCGATCGCCGAGAATGGCCACCAAAACACGATAAATCAACCGACTGTGACGGCGGACCAGTTCTTCGAATGCCTCCAAGTCGCCGTCTTGGGCTCTGGCGACAAAATCGGCATCCGGGTCTTCCACGAGTTGCAAGGAATGGTTGGTTCCGTATTCCCTCGCGCCCTCTATCCTAGCTTCCAGTTTTTCCATTACTCATCTCCAAGTCTTCTCCGACTTGGCCGGCTTTCACTTCGGCGAAGTCGACTACGGTGCGGGCTACGTGGTTCATGTAGTTCGTGAGGATGTTCAGCGCGACATTAGCGACGGTCTCGACAACTTCGCCATCCGTCAGGCCGGAGGCGCGCGCATGTTCCAGGTCGGCGTCGCTGATTTCGCCGCGCTGCACGACGATATCTCGCGCCAGTTTCAGGATGGCTTCAGTCTTGGCGGCCGCCGAGACCGCGCGACCTGCGTCCGCGATTTCTTTTTCAGTCAAGCCGGCTCTTCCACCAATGAACCTGTGCGCGCTCAAACAGTAACTGCACAAGTTGCTCTCGGCGACGGCAAGGGCGATTTGCTCGCGGATCTTGACATTGAAGCTCCCGGCGGCGAGCGCACGGTCGAAGTTGAGATAGCCCTCCAGGACCGCGGGGGCATTGCCGAGCACACGGAAAACGTTGGGCACCCCGCCCCACTTGGCTTGCACGTCGTCGAAGAGTTCCTTGGTCTTGCCGGCCACGCTTGCCGGGTCGAGTTGGATGATGCGGTTCACGGTCCCTCTTTCATTGACTGCTTTGGTTTGGCCTGCGGCGATCTGCGACATCACTGATACTTATAATCACGCCTCGTGCCAAGTGGTCTGGTCACGCTAAAGCATTGCACACAATGCGTTTATAGCTGAGGAAGAGTAGGCTGCAGGGCTACGAACTTTCGTAAATTACGATTTCTCGTTTGGCTTAATACGACAAATCGTAGTAATTTTGAAGAATCCTCGTGAAGCCCTTGCTGGCAAAAGACGAACCAGAGCGATTGCAGGCGCTGCGGCGATATCGCATCCTGGATACCCCGCCGGACGGCGCATTCGATCGTATCGCGGAGCTAGCCGCAGGTTTGTTCCGAGTGCCGATAGCGTTGGTTAGCTTGGTCGATCAAGACCGCATCTGGTTCAAATCTCGTCACGGCGTTGAAAATCCGGAGGTCGGACGCGACGCGGGGCTGTGCGCGTCAGCGATTCTTTCGCCGGAGGTATATTACGTGCGCGATGCTACACAGGACGCGCGCACGCAAGGCAACCCGCTCGTGGCGGGAGCTCCTGCTGTTCGGTTTTATGCGGCCGCACCGCTGCGTACGCATGACGGTTTCAATCTGGGTACGCTCAGCGTGATCGATCGAGTGCCACGAGAGCTCGCGCCGGACGAGGCGGAGATGCTCAAGAAGCTGGCGACGCTGGTCATGGATCAGATGGAATTACGATTGGCGGCCCGCAACCTTGCTGAAGAGATCGAGCACAGCATGGGTGAGCAACTGCGCCACGCCAACGAAGCGCTCCGGCAGAGCGAGGAGCGCTTCCGTGATCTTTTCGACGAGGCCCCGATCGCCTACGTTCATGAGGGTCTGGATTCTCGCTTTATCCAGGCTAACCAAACAGCGATGAGGATCCTCGGTCTTGAACCCGAAGAGGTCGCCGGGACCTTTGGAAGGTCTCTCGTGCCCGAGACACCCGACGCGCAGCACCGCCTGCGCGGAGCTTTGGAATCTATCGGACGCGGCACTGACACCAGCGGCGTAGTGCTCGAAATGCGTCGTAAAGACAACGGCAACCCAGTATGGGTGCAGTGGTGGTCGAAGCCCGCCGCCGGCGGCGATTACACCCGCACGATGTTCATTGACATCACGGACCGTGTGCTGATGGAGCAGGAGCAGACCCGGCTCCAGGACCAGAACGCCTACCTGTGGGAAGAAATCCGCAGCGAACACAACTTCGGTGACCTCGTCGGTGAGAGTGCCGGTCTTAGAAAGGTGAAGCAGCAAATTCAACTCGTCGCACCGACGGATGTCTCGGTGCTGGTCACGGGAGAAAGCGGCACGGGCAAGGAGCTCGTCGCCCGTGCGGTCCACGACCACAGCACCAGAAACAACCGCCCCCTCATTAAACTGAATTGCAGCGCTGTGCCCGAAGGCCTGTTCGAGAGCGAATTCTTTGGCCACGTGAAGGGTGCGTTCACAGGCGCGCTCAAAGACAAGCCAGGCCGCTTCGAATTGGCCGATGGTGGCACCCTATTCCTTGACGAAATCGGCGAAGTGCCCCTCGCCATGCAGGCAAAACTGTTGCGCGTTTTGCAGGAGCAAGAACTGGAGCGCGTCGGCGACACACGCACCCGCAAAGTCAATGTTCGCATCATCGCCGCGACCAATCGCGATCTGAAGAAAGAGGTTGATGCCGGTCGATTCCGGCAGGATCTTTTCTATCGCTTAAGTGTTTTTCCGATTGAGGTCCCGCCCTTGCGCGAACGCCGCGACGACATTCCGCCGTTGGTGGGATACTTCCTGGCGAAAAGCAGCCGGCGATTGAACCGTCCGGCACCGACAATCTCCCAGGCTGCGATGATTCAGCTCACTGACCACGACTGGCCCGGTAACGTGCGCGAACTTCAAAACACCGTTGAACGCGCCATTATCCTTTCCCGAGGAGGCCATCTGCACTTCGACCTGGCAGGGCCAAATCCAACCGCTGCTCCTCCGGCGCCTACTCACGTGGTTTCGAAGCCCGCGCTGATGACGCGCAACGAAATGAAGCGCCAGGAACGCGACGGCATCGCGGCCGCCCTGAAACAATCGGGCGGCAAAATCTTCGGACCGGGCGGAGCCGCGGAATTGCTTGGGATGAAGCCGACAACCTTGGCTTCGCGCATCGCGGTTCTAAAAATCGATCGCAAGACCGGGTCATGAGGATTTCGTTGCATCCTCGGCTACAGCCATCCTAGAGTTCTATGGGCCCGAGTACGTAGTTGATGTGCTCGGTTGAATATGGAATGAAGGCAGCGGCAGGCTCATGACCGGCGCGCCTCGGCGATTGCCAGCGTATCGATGTATTGGCGGAAGCGTGTGATCTTGCCGTCCTTCACCGTCCAGATATGCGCATAGCCGGCTTCGACCAGCTTACCGGTTGTCCCGTGCACGCCGGTGAAGCGGCCAAGGGATACCACGGTGTCACCGTCCACGATGAACTCCGCGGGCTCAAGCGCAAAACTTGACCACTCCGCCATCAGTGGCTTGAACAAGCCTTCAGCGACACGCTCCGGGCCACGGCCGTTCACCTTGTAATGCCACATCGCGATCCATTCGATGTCGTCGGCCATCAGGCCCAGCGCGCCGGCGGCATCTCCAGCCTTCAGCTTTTCGTAAAAGCTGCGAACAATTTCAGCGGGGTTTGTCATTCGTCGTCTCCATGTATGCGATGGTCGTGAGCCCGGACCCTCATCTGGGATGTTTGGCCATGAACTGGAGGATCAGGTCTGCAATCTCGTCAGTCTTTTCGTCCAGTGCGAAGTGCCCAGCGTCAAGCAGGTGGATTTCCGCATTGGGAAGATCGCGCCTGAAGGCTTCCGCACCCGGCGCAATGAAGGAGGGGTCGTTCGCGCCCCAGACCACGAGGGTCGGGGTTTGGTGGTCGCGGAGCCAGGCCTGCCATTTTGGGTAGGACGCAACATTGGTACGGTAGTCGTAGAGCAGCTCCCCTTGGATCTCGCGCTGACCGGGCCGCGAAAGATCTGCATACTCGCTGATCCAGGTATCCGGATCGTAGCGATCCGGATGGGACGTGCCGGCGACGTGCCGCTCCTTGGTGGCCTCGAACGAAAGAAAAGCGTTAAGCACCTCAGGATGATCCGTTGGATCCGCCCAGTATTCCGCGATCTTGGCCCATTTGGCTCCAAGGCCCGCTTTGTAGATGTTGCCGTTTTGAACGATGAGCGCATGCAGTTGATCAGGGTGTGCCAGAATGATGCGGAAGCCGATCGGTGCGCCGTAATCGTGAAGGTACAGGGTGTATTGCGCGACCTTCAACTTCTCCAGAAAATCGCTCATCGTCTGGGCAAGATGATCGAACGTGTAAGTGTAGGCGGCCGGCGAGGGCGCGTCGCTCAGACCGAATCCGGGATAATCCGGAGCGATCAGATGATATTTCGTCGCGAGGAAGGGAATGAGCGTGTCAAACTCACGCGAAGAGGACGGGAAGCCATGCAAGAGCACGATGGTTGGGGCGTTCTCAGGGCCAGCTTCCCGGTAGAAAATCCCGACGCCGTCGACCTGCAGGCGATGATAGGTCGTCGTATTGTTGGTTGAAGGCAATGTAGTGGCTTTTGCGGCACCAGTAGAAAGGGCAATGGCAAGAACGTAACTTGATATGCGTTTCACTACTATATTCCTTCTACAAAGATCTCCTTGAGGGTAAGGTTCCGTGAACGAGAAGAATAGTTCAAAATGCCTGTCACATTCTTAAGTGAAGCTGACGCATCGCCAGCTGATTCCCTCAGGTAGTTGTGCCACGGTTTGCAGACTCGAGAATGCAACTCCCCGGTAAATATCAGATAGCTTTTGCATGATCTGGTGATTCAAGCCGTCTCCGAGCTAAATACCGATGGATATCCGATATGACGACAGAACCCTCGCCAACCGCGGAGGCCACACGCTTTACGGAATCGGCTCTCACATCGCCAACCGCATAGATGCCAGGAACACTCGTCGCAAAGGATGTAGACTCAAATCCAACTTCACTCCCGGTAAGAATAAAGCCCTTGTTATTGAGCTTGACGGCGCCATACACCCATCCTGAGTTAGGTTCTGCGCCAATCATGACGAAAACACTGGAAATCGGCCTTCGAACCGATTTGCCAGTCTTCCGATTCTTCCAGGTCACGAACTCAAGGCTTACCTTACCTTCGAACTCGTCAATTTCGGTATTCGTGTGGAGAGTGATGTTCGGGGAGTGCTCGACTCGCGAGATCAAGTATTGCGACATAGAGACCTTTAAAGAAGGAGCGCGAACGATGTGGTGTACGTGTTTCGCAACTCCCGAAAGGTAGACCGACGCTTGCCCGGCAGAGTTTCCACCTCCGACGACGATGATCTCCCGGTCGCGGCAAAGCAGAGACTCCATCGCGGTCGCGGCATAGTAGATTCCCTTGTTTTCAAAATCCTCATGGTTCTTCACGTTGAGTCGTCTGTACCCAGCTCCGCTTGCAATCACTACTGAGCGCGCGCAAACAGCTAGACCGCCAGCAAGGATCAGCCGATGCAGGCCATCGACGAGCGCCGTGCTGACAACGTCACGCGAGATGGCGAACCGAACTCCGAACTTGAGCGCCTGGAGATGGCCGCGGCTCGCCAATTGCGCCCCGGAGATGCCCGTCGGAAATCCGAGGTAGTTTTCAATTTTCGAGCTGGTTCCAGCCTGCCCTCCAGGAGCGTTTCCTTCGATAACAATCGTGGACAGGCCTTCGGAAGCTGCATAAACCGCAGCAGCAAGACCTGCAGGGCCGGCTCCGACAACCGCAACGTCATAGATCGTATGAGGCTCAGGAACCTCGGTGATGCCGAGTTCGTCAGCGAGGTCACAGATCGCCGGCTGAATCAGAACACGACCGTCCAACAGTTCGACTTGAGGCATCTTCATCGACTCAATTCCATTGCTGGATTCGTCGCTTGTGGGCATCTCCTCGGTGCGGTGTGGATAGTAATTGCGCACCAGAAAGCGACGAAGGTTGAGTAAATCAGAAGTTCCTTTAAACCCTCGCAGTACGACTCCCGTGGAGGGATCGCCCATTATGCCGATACGACGCCATATGCAGGCGGAAACAATAATGTTCGCGATATCGCCCTCGGCACGCATCAACAGCCGCAAGTTCTCCCGGGAGATACGCAATATCCGACTCGCAGATGTCGTACGAGCTTCGGCAACGGACCGCTGTGTATTTAAAACGTTCAACTCGCCCGTGAATTCTCTGGCGCGCAATAGCCGGAAACGTTTTGAACCTCCTCCTTTCACTGGAAGCCGGCTCTCAATTTCACCAGCAAGGACCACCAACATTTCTGTGTCCCGATCGCCATACATATAGAGACAGGTGCCTTCCGGGACGGTTTCTTCCTGCCCGTAGAAGCCCAGTCTCTGGAGCATTGCATCGCTTAATCTGGGAAAGGCCAGATCACCGCGAAACGGAGGAAGCTCAGAGTTCAACGAAGAGGCAGGTTGAGGCGAAACAGCCTGGAATGTTGCGGTCAGGTCTTCAGGTGTCTCGTGGCTCATCTCCGGCACGCGGATGCTCCTTGTAGTCCTACCGAGTTCATACAGATCTTTCCTTTTCAGCGATAGCTAAGTCATTAATGCTGGCTTCCCGCCGTTGCATGAGACCTGATGGCGCAAACTCCCACAGCTCGTTGCCATAGGAACGGAACCACTGACCGTTGCTGTCATGCCATTCGTATTGGAACTTCACCGCAATGCGGTTGCCTCGAAAGCCCCACAGCTCTTTCTTCAGCTTGTATTCCAACTCGTGGTCCCATTTCCGTTTCAGAAACTCCAGAACGGCTGCGCGGCCGGTGTAGAACTCCGTCCGATTCCGCCACTGTGTGTCCTCGGTATAGGCTGCCGCGACACGCTCGGGATCGCGGGTGTTCCAGAGGTTCTCCGCAATCTGAACCTTCTCAGTGGCGAGTTCCGGATCGATGAAGGGAGGGGCGATCACGATGCTCATGAGAGATGTCCTTTGAGGTTAAGGCGAAGGGAAATCTGATAGACCATTTATGCCGCCGCCTTCAGCTTCTTCGCGAAGAACGCGCTGGGCAGACCGACGAACAGAGCATGCCCGATGAGGCCGTTGACCAACGCCGCAGTCGCGATCGGGCCGTGCGCGACCGCAGTGAGCGGCAACACCAACAGGTTCATGACGGTCCACACGGCAGCGCCATACAGCAGTCCCACGAACACCCAGTGCGTACGCAATGCAGCGACGCGTCGGCTCGCAAGGATATAGATCGTTGCGACTACGAGCGCGATGGCGAAATGCAAGACGAGGCCAAGTCCCGCGCTCGCAAGCCCGCCTGAGAAGGCTCGTGTGCCCAGTAGACTGCTCGCAATGTACTGCAGCACCTGGATCGGGTTCTGTCCGTGCAGGCCGAGGAAGACTACGCCATCGGTTGCATCGAGCACTCCAACCACCAGCGTGGCATAGAGGATGGCGCGAGAGACGGGCAACGTGCGCGTTGTCGGCTGCGGCCCACTGCTAAGGGTCCGGTTGATGGCAGAGGTGGTCATTTGCCCACCCCCGTCTTCTGCCCTTTCGCCAGGAAGCCGATGATCTTGCCTGCGACGAATTCGCTGTGCTCTTCCAGCAGAAAATGGCCACCATCGATCAGGTGCAGTTCCGCTTGGGGCAGGTCGCGCAAGAAAGCCTGCGCTCCCGGCACGATGAAGAAAGGATCGTTCTGCCCCCACACGATGAGCGTGCGCGGCTGGCGCGTGCGGAAGTATTCGTGCCACGCATCGTAGAGCGCCACGTTCGAGGTGTAGTTGTGAAGAAGATCGAGCTGTATGGCATCATTGCCGGGTCGATCCAGCAGAGCCTGATCAAAGGTGTAGCCGTCGGGGCTCACGGCCGCCGCGTTTTTCGCACCATGCGTGTACTGGAAGATCGTCGTCTGCTTGGTCAGCAGAGTGCGCGGCGCCTTCTCCGTCTCCTCGTTACGATTCGCCCAAAAGGGCTGCAGCGGCTCGAAGGCGGCGCTGATGCCTTCCACGTAAGCATTGCCGTTCTGCACGATTATGCCTTCGATCGCTTCCGGATGACGCGAGGCAATGCGGAAACCGACGGGCGCGCCGTAATCCTGCACGTAGATGCTGAATTTCTTGAGACCCAGCCTGGTAAAGAGCAGCTCCTCGATCTGCGCGGTGATGTTGTCGAACGTGTATTTGAAGTCGGTCGCCGCAGGAGCATCGCTATAGCCGAAGCCAAGGTAGTCCGGCGCGACAACGTGGAAGTGGCTGGCGAGCTGCGGAATCAGTTCCCGGAACATGTGCGACGACGACGGAAAGCCATGAAGCAGAACAATCGTCGGGTTCGTGGTCGAGCCAGCCTCGCGGTAGAAGATCTTGTGGCCCTGAATGTCGGCATGCTGGTACGTAGTCATATGTTTCCCCTTGTTGTTAATCCGGTTGTTTGCGCTCGATATCATCTACTGCTCAAAGCGTCGCACTGGCCGCTTCCAACACGAACTCTACGACGGTCGCAGGCGACGAGATCTGAGGAGCATGATCTACATGGTGCGAACGGACCTGTGCTCCCATGCGGTCGGCTACAAAACGTTGCGTTTTCGGACTGAACATACGATCGTCTTCGGCCAGTAGGTACCACGAAGGTTTCGTCCTCCACGCCGGAGTCTGTATCGCTTCGCTAAGACACTTCATGGCTATGGGGCGTTGCGCTGCTATCCTGATTGCGTTTTGCTCCGCCGTGGCTTGGTGGCCGACCGCATTCTTCATTCCTTCCTCCGACATCCATAAGAGACCGTGACCGTCGGGTTCTAGATGGGGAGCTTTTTGGTGTGGAGGCTCTCGAAAGAACAAGTCCGCCACTGTTTCTCCCTCGGCTGGGGGCATAGCTGCCACATAGGCTAGGCCTCGAACCCGGCTGTCACTTTCGAGCGCGGTTATCACGCCGCCGGAGTAAGAGTGAGAGACTAGGAGGATTGGCCCCTCGCCGGCCCTTTCCAAAGCCACTCTTAAGGCAGCCACATCGTCGGACAGCGAAGTCATCGGAATTTGGGCAGCGATGACCTTAATGCCCGCCTTTATTAGTGGGCCGATCACTGCAGACCACGAGGATGCGTCCGCCCATGCGGCGTGCACCAGAACGATCGTTGCGTTAGAAGGAATGTTGTTCATAATTCACCTTTCGCCGAGTCAACACGCACGTGTGAGCCCCTCTCGGTGGTTTGAAAAGACCGGCGCTTGAGCTCAGAACGTTGCACGCGGACCGGTAGTAATCGCACTGGTTGGTATTCGCGACCGACACCGCGATCTGGTCGCGCTACTTAACGGTCAGCTTGCCTTCGCTCAGGGCGGCGCCAAAGCCGAGATATGCCTTAAGCGCGGCGAGGTGGTTAGCCAACATCTGCGCCAGGTTCGGGACGGGACCCAGCTTGCTCTGTACATCGTTAGAAACGGTCTATTCCGGCAAGTGGCCTCACTGGGGGTGATACTGCGGAACGCGGACATCAGTGTTTTCTCCCGCAGTATGGGAGGGGGCGACACTCGTAAAGGTTTCAAACACAGGTGTTATTTCGGGGTAGATCGGAGACTCTGTATGGCAATTCCCTATGCAGCAGATAAGAAATGGCGTGGAAATAGCGAGGAGTCCTCGAGCTGATAGCCCCTGGGGCGAGCGCAGAGTATGTTCGATCTCATGAGGACAAAACGGGACCGCAGGGCGGGAGAAGAACGTATCAGAATCGAAGCTCTGTCCAGCGGAGCATCAATAACATGATTCTGATGCGGATCGCTCGCAGCAATCCTGCACTACTTGATCAGCCGACCCCAGGATAGCGCCACGAGCGGGACTTCGAAACTGCGACTGCTGATTCGGCAGTAGCCGCGTAGATAAACGAAAACTCGGAAGGTGTTGCTTACAGGGTTGCTGCATCGAATCACCGTTTCGCTCGATCAGCGGCTGCCTACCCGCTAGACCCGACTGCGTGATAAACCGAATTATCACGCGCCAAGGGTGTTATCAAATCATTCAGGTGATGCTCACGGGGTCGGCCGCCTTCGGGTCTCTCTCGCGGGATCGGCCGGACCCAGTTGGCGTCTTCCAGTAGAGACATGGCACGCCGAACTGCATCAGGAGTTTCCAGTCCACGCCAGTCGTTGTGATATACATCTCGCACGGTGAACATTCCTTCAGCACGCTTCCAGCCTTGCTTGAAGTGCCGGCCTAGCTCAGCAGCAGCCTGTCTCTCGGGCGAGATGATCATTGAATACACGCGACGGGCGTGAGACTCCAGATAGTCACAGAACGCCGCAGCTTGCTGCGCATGTCTCAACGAGACCGATTCGGCTCCCCCGTCGGCGATCTCGAACAACAGCGCCAAGGCTGGCATGAGGCTCCGGTACTTCGCTAAGTGCGACTGCATTGCTGGATGGAGGTCTGTGCTGCGCACCTTCGGTTCCAACTCGGTGAGGAACGCAACGAAGTGTTCTTGCGCATCAGGGGAGAAGCGGAATCGGTGCGGATCCGACGGATCCCAGCTTGCGATCCTTTCGAACAGCTCTTGTACAGGCACGACGACGTCTGCACGAGGGGCGCGGTCCACATACTGCCAATCATTTGGGGGATCTGGATATACGAGAAGTTGAAATCTCTGTAAAAGGCCGTCATTGGCGGGTCCGTCTTCAAGGGCGTCGGCAAGATAGCTTCGCAGCCGCCCAGGCTGAATACCGCCCAGAACCGAGACACAGCACGCATCTACATGAATGCTTCCCCGCCCGATTCGGTCCATCGTGTAACCGGAGTCTCCGTTCCAGGCAGAGAGAAAAAACCGCGCTCACCCTCTCTGCCGGGTTTGTCCAAAGTTTCTAACCAAGAAGAAAGCTCGTCCCTGATCAGCAGCACGCCGGCGGGATTGTCATGCAGGATCTCGTATAGCTTTTCAGCAGTCGCGTCGTGAGTGACGAGTCGCCGAGGCAGTGGTGCGGAAATCGAACTGTCCGGTCTGAGCGGGGCATCCTGACCCTTCTTCTGCGCGGCCTTGTAGCACTCCCGCCATGCCTGCTGTCGCAGCTCGGCCTTTTCTTTTTCCACTTTTTCGGCCTTGTTGTTCAATCGGTACCGAAAACGCCAACACCGAGCGCCAGTGGGAAAGATCTCTAGGTACAGTCCCATTCCGTCGCTCACGTAACAGCGAATCCCGCGGGGCTTTAGCGCCTTGATTGCCGCATCCGTAAGGACTAGGTCGCTTCCCTCTCTGTCCACAGCTCTATTAAAAGGTTGTCATCACGATGTGGTCGCATCCGTGGACACAGAATATGTTGGCTGCCATCGTACACCGCGGGAGTTCTTAGGGAGCATATTCGTATTCGCTGGACGTCATTAGACGCTATGGGAAGTGTCTTTACTTCCCGATGCAGAACGAACTGAAGATCAGGTTCAGGATGTCGTCGGCGGTCGTTGCGCCGGTGATATCGTCCAGCGGCCGCAATGCCGCGTAAAGATCAAGCAGCAGCATCTCATGCGGAATCTTCTGCGGGACGGCTTGCGTCGCTTTGTCCAGGGCGGCGATGGAGTCGACCACTAACTGCTTCTGCCGGACATTGGTCAGAAAGCCGCTCTCCTGCTGCGCTCCGTCGTCGCCACCGACCAGGTGCAGGATAGAAGAGCGCAACTCGGCGATGCCTTCGCCCGTGAGCGCCGAAGCCGCTACCATCGGATGCGCGCCGCTCGCAGTGAATCCAACATCGCCCAAAGCATCGATCTTGTTCCACACCACGACGGCCTGGCGTTCGCGGACCAACTCCAACAGCCGCTCGTCCTGATTCCGTTCCTCTTCGCTCAGCGATGTGGCCCGCGAAGCATCGCGCACCACCAGCACAATATCGGCGTCAGCCAGCGCCTCCATTGATTTGCGCACGCCAATGCTTTCGGCCTCATCCAGCGCGGTGCGGATCCCGGCCGTATCAACCAGCCGCACCGGGATGCCGCCGATGGAAACCGTTTCGCTGACCAGATCACGTGTGGTGCCGGGAGTCGCGGTAACAATCGCGCGTTCGCGTTCGACCAGGCAATTAAACAAGCTCGACTTGCCGACGTTCGGGCGGCCGACAATCGCCAGTGTCAGCCCCTCGTGAACGACCTTGCCGTAGGCAAAACTCGCGAGCAGTTCTCCCAGCGGCGTGCGGATC
Organism: uncultured Acidobacteriaceae bacterium; assembly: GCA_963834135.1. Classification (GTDB taxonomy): domain Bacteria; phylum Acidobacteriota; class Terriglobia; order Terriglobales; family Acidobacteriaceae; genus Bog-257. The sequence goes on from CAWIAN010000007.1 coordinate 598,245, forward strand.
GCCGCGATGCGCGCCAGAATCTGCGCATCGGGCGTAATCGACACATCGTCCTCCGCGAAGTCGATGCCCGCTTCCATGACCGCGATCAGTTCAATCAGTTGTTGCTTGATCGGCTGCAATCGCATCGATAGCGAGCCTTCAAGTTGGCGCGCCGCGACTTGTGCCTGATAGAGCGTCTGCGACTCGATCAAGTCGCGCACGGCTTCGGCCTGCGTCAGGTCGATGCGGCCGTTGAGAAAGGCGCGCATGGTGAATTCGCCGGGCTCGGCCAGCCGCGCGCCGGCGGCGATCGCCATCTCGACCACATGCCGCAGCACGACCGGCGATCCGTGGCAGGAAATCTCGACCACATCGTCGGTTGTGTAGGAATGCGGCTTGGCGAAGTACGTCGCGACCACTTCGTCAATACGCTCGCCTGTTGCAGGATCGATCAGCTCGCCGAAGTACGCGCGTCCAGCTTCCAGATCATGTGCCAGGCGCAGCATGGGACTGGCGATGCTGCGAGCTTCGTTGCCCGAGAGACGAACCACGCCAATGCCGCCGCGTCCCGGCGGCGTAGCAATAGCGACGATGGTGTCATCGAGGTGCACGCTTTCATTATTCACTACGAAACACTTGTCCACTACGCAAACGCTTATTCACCACGGAGATATTTCGGCTGTCATCCTGAGCGCAGCGCCGCGCTTTTCGGCGCGAAGTCGAAGGACCGCCATCCTCGCAAAGAACCAACCGGGGCTGTCGACTCGTTATGCGTAGCCGGGGGGGTGGGACCTCTTGCGGCTGTTGGGGTCCTTCGACTGCGGCGGCAAATGCGGCCGCCTGCGCTCAGGATGACACCTCAGGAGAAGAATGTTCGAAGGGCCGAACCGAAACGCCGCCCAGTCAGAAGCCCCGCTCCAGTCCACAGAAGAACTGGAACGGGGCCATTCTCCCAACTGTGTGTTTTATCGGCTGATCACGAGATATGCTTTAGCGCTCTGCCCGTCGGCTCAAGCCGACTCTTGACTGAAATAACGCACCGAGACGCTGGCCTGAAGGCCAGCTCTACCGTCCTACCCGGTGCCCCAGAGCCTGCCCTGAGCCTGTCGAAGGGTTCGCGTCCCTCCTTTGGACGCTAACCTGGGCCCGCATTACTTCGTCACGCCGGCAGGTTCTCCGACGCGTTTCGCAACCTTGAACGTCAGCTTGCCCGCGCGCTTGTCGACGTCCACCACGATGTGATCGCCGTGCAGCACCTCGCCGTCGAGGATCTTCAGCGCCAGCGGATCCTGAATCAGCCGCTGGATCGAACGCTTCAGCGGACGCGCACCGTAATTCGGATCGTAGCCTTCGGTGAAGACCAGCTCCTTCGCGGCCGCCGTCAGCTCCAGCGAAATCTTTCGCTCGGCCAGCAGCTTGCGCAAATCCTCCAGCCGCAACTCCACAATCTTTGCCAGCTGCTCCTTGCCCAGCGGGTTGAAGATCAGGATGTCGTCCACGCGGTTGAGGAACTCGGGCTTAAAATGCGCGCGCAACGCCTCCATCACCATCTTGTGCGCGTCGGCGATTTTCTCCGGCGAACTCAGGTCGGTCAAATAGCTCGACCCGATGTTCGACGTCATGATGATGATCGTGTTCTTGAAGTCCACGATGCGGCCCTTGCCGTCGGTCAGCCGCCCGTCGTCCATGATCTGCAGGAAGACGTTGAACACTTCGGGATGCGCTTTCTCGATTTCATCGAACAGCACCACCGAGTATGGACGCCGGCGCACCGCTTCCGTCAGCTGTCCGCCCTCTTCATACCCAACGTATCCCGGAGGCGCGCCAATCAAGCGCGAAACCGCGTGCCGCTCGCCGTACTCCGACATGTCGATGCGGATCATCGCGTGCTCATCGTCGAACAGAAATTCCGCGAGAGCCCGTGCCAGCTCGGTCTTGCCGACGCCCGTCGGTCCCAGGAAGATGAACGAGCCAATCGGTTTCCGTGGATCGCTCAGCCCGGCGCGCGACCGCCGTATCGCGTTCGACACATGTGTGATGGCATCATCCTGCCCGATGACGCGCTGCTTCAGCCGATCTTCCATGGTGACCAGCTTCTTGACTTCGCCTTCCAGCATCTTCGACACCGGAATGCCCGTCCACTTGCTGACGATCTTGGCGACATCTTCCTCGTCGACCTCTTCCTTCAGCATGCGCGACTGCTTCCCGTCCATCGTTGCGCTGAGCTTCTTGAGCTCCGCCTCGAGCTGCGGAACTTCGCCGTACTGAATCTGCGCCGCGCGATTGTAGTCGCCCTTGCGCGTTGCTTCCTGCTCTTCCAGCTTCAGGCGCTCGATGCGCTCCTTGGTCTCGCGCACCTTGGCGATCGCTTCCTTCTCCTGCTTCCAGCGCGCCTTCAGCGCGTTGGCTTCCTCGCGGATGTGCGCCAGCTCTTTCTCCAGCACCGCCAGCCGCTCTCGCGAATTGGCATCGTCTTCGCGCTTCAACGCCTGGCGTTCGATCTCGAGCTGCGTCGCCCGCCGTTCCAGCTGATCGATCTCGGTCGGCATCGAGTCGATCTGAATGCGCAGCGAAGCCGCAGCCTCGTCGATCAAATCGATCGCTTTGTCCGGCAGGAAGCGGTCGGAGATGTAGCGATGCGACAGCGTTGCCGCCGCCACAATCGCCGAATCCTTGATGCGCACGCCGTGATGCACTTCGTACTTCTCGCGCAGCCCGCGCAGGATGGCGATGGTGTCCTCGACGTTCGGTTCGCCGACAAAGACGATCTGGAAGCGCCGCTCCAGCGCCGCGTCCTTTTCGATGTACTTGCGATATTCGTTCAGCGTGGTTGCGCCGATGGCGCGCAGCTCGCCGCGAGCCAGCGCCGGCTTCAGCATGTTCGAGGCGTCAATCGCGCCCTCGGCCGCACCCGCTCCCACCAGCGTGTGCAGTTCGTCGATGAACAGGATGATCTGTCCCTGCGACTGCTCGATCTCTTTCAACACCGCCTTCAGCCGGTCTTCGAATTCGCCACGATACTTCGCGCCCGCCAGCATCGCGCCCAAATCGAGCGAGACGACTTTCTTGTTCTTCAGTTGCTCGGGAACGTCACCGGAAACAATGCGCTGCGCAAGGCCTTCGACGATGGCCGTCTTGCCGACGCCGGGTTCGCCGATCAGCACCGGATTATTTTTCGTGCGGCGCGACAGCACCTGCACCACGCGGCGTACTTCTTCGTCACGGCCAATCACCGGATCGAGCTTGCCCTGCCGCGCCAGCTCCGTCAGGTCTTTCGCGTAGCGCTCCAGCGCCTGGTACTTCGCCTCGGGATTCTGGTCAGTCACCTTCTGATTGCCGCGCACGGTGGTCAACGCGCGCAGGATGTTGTCGTAGGTCGCGCCCATGCGCGCCAGCATCTCCTGCGCCGGATCGCGCTTCAGCTTGGTGATGCCGAGCAGCATGTGCTCGGTCGAAACGTAGTCGTCTTTGAAATTCGACGCCTCTTTGAAGGCGTTCTCCAGCAGCTTCGAGCTGGCATCGGAGAGGTGCGCTTGCGTCGCGCCGCTGCCGGAAACCTTCGGCAGCTTGTCGATCTCGCGCATGGCCTCGGCCTGCATGGTCGGCACGGGCACGCCGACGCGTTCCAGCACCGGCGGCACGATCCCTTCCGCATCCTCGACCAGCGCGGCGAGAATGTGTACGGGTTGCACCTCAGGATTGCCGTGCTCGCTGGCGAGATCGTTCGCCCGCTGCATGGCTTCTTGAGCTTTAACGGTTAATTTGTCCCATCTGATTGCCATAACGTATTCCCCAAATCCAAAATGTTGGTGATGTCGGCTTGGGTGGAGCACGCCCTTCAGGAGTGCGTATCAGAAATGCTCATTCAGCGGCCCTAGCCACTGAAGGTATCTGTCTTAAAGATTACCTCAGCGGCTAAAGCCAGGATTCCAAAATTGTGTAGTAAATGCACGCCTGAAAAGGCGTGCTCCACCCGCCCAGTTCCGAAGTGGAGAGTGGTCAGTGGCTAGAGATCAAGAGCACCACAGTTGCGGCTGCAATGCGCTTTTCGAAGGCATCGTTCCGTTGCCAATGCTTCTAATCCCTAATCCACCGACCACCAGCCACTGGCTTTCAACTGCTTTCGCCCTCCGGAGAGTGTTCCTTCGGTTAAACAAAAGGGAGGCCACTTTGCAATGTCCTCCCCTTGAACTCCCCAGTTCGTCTCCCTGCGGGAACTTCCTCCCGGAGGGCGAAACCTGCCTCAGGCAGCCTGGCCTTTGGCCTGCCCCTGAGCGTCAACCTTCTGGCCTTCCACCAGCTTCTGTCCGCCGATGTTGACTTTGATCTGCTTGGGCTTCGCTTCGGCCCGCTTCGCCAGGCGGATCTTCAGCACGCCCTGCTCGTAGTCGGCCTTGATGTCCTCGGTGCTCAACGTGGTCGGCACCGTGAACGAACGGCTAAAGCTTCCGTAACGGCGTTCGACGCGATGAAAGTTTTCTTCTTTCTCTTCCTTCTCGAACTTGCGCTCGCCACTGACGGTCAAGGTGTTGTTTTCCACCCTGATGTCGAGGTCTTTCTCGTCGATGCCGGGCACTTCCAGCTTCAACTGCACGCCATGCTCGTCCTCGTAAACATCCACGGGCGGGACAAACGCGCCGGCCGCCAACGACTCCTCACGTCCGCCAAACTCGGCGCCGAAGAGGCGGTTTACACGGTTCAGTTCACGGTACGGGTTCCAACGGGTCACTAACGTCATCTCCAAGTCCTCCGAAAACATTCGCGATATTGGTATAGGTCTGTACGCCGTTTATCGCTTGCTATGTACAGTTAGACGCAGATATTAGCCGAAAGGAAGCAAGAAATCGTAGTCGATTGTTATCACATTGTGAGCCATTGGTTTGCGTGGCTGCCTATCGAGGTAAAGAGCTTTATATGCAACACTTAAGACGTATCGTACGGGTTGGAGCCGGCGTGGAAGGCTTAGATAGGTCGCATCTCTGAGCGATATTGGCCCTAGAAAGCGAAACCCAGCCGACTGGCTGGGACTTTGACTGCCTTCATTCTTGTTTCAGTATAGCATATTCCGGGGGTAATTCGGCACACTTTCAGGACTTTATATCCCCGGCGGGATCAATCGTTTACGCTGTTTCTGTTGCGTTTCTCAGCTTGACATGTAAGAAGTGCACTCGCAGGCATGATCTAGTAGCGTTGCTTCTGAAATCAAACTTCGACCCGACAAATCAAGCACTTAAGGTAGGCTGTCTCCGGCACATTCAGCAGAACGGGATGGTCAAGCGCAGCGCCGCGCTTCTCCAAGACCCGCACCCGCCGCCCGGTGTCGGCTGCCGCTGAGCCCACCATCTCTACAAACTCGCCTTCGCCGACGTGGAACGAACAGGAGCAGGTGACCAGCACGCCGCCCGGCCGCAGCATCTTCAGCGCGCGCAGGTTCAGTTCCTTGTAGCCGCGCAAAGCCGTTGGCACGGCGCGCTTGCTCTTGGCGAAAGCCGGCGGGTCGAGGACGATGGTGTCGTACTGGCGGCCGGCCGTGGCGTAATCCTTCAGTAGATCGAAGGCGTTGGCCTCGATCCACTCGATCTCGCCCGCCCGATGATGTTCGCGATTGAGGTGTCCGTTCTGGTCGGCGACCTCGAGCGCCGGCCGCGACGAATCTACCGCAGCGACCTGATCGCAAACGCGCGCCAGGTGCAGCGCGAATCCGCCCTGGTAGGTGAAGCAGTCGAGTGCTTCTCCATGTGCATATCGAGCAGCCGCCGCATAGTTCTCGCGCTGATCGAGAAATGCCCCGGTCTTCTGTCCGCCGAGGGCGTCGAAGTGGAAGCGGACTCCGTTGAACGAAAAGATCGTAGACGACTTTTCTCCGCGCAGGATTTGCGACTCCCGCGTCGGCAGTTGTTCCAACTCGCGAATGTGCGGATCGACACGTTCGATGAGAGTGGCTTCGGAAAAATGTTCGGAGAGCGAATTCACCACGATCTGTCGCAGTTCTTCGCGATCGAAGGCCTGGGTCAGGATCTGCATGGTGAGAATGTCGTGGTAGCGATCGACGATCAAGCCGGGCAGCAGGTCGGCTTCGCTGAAGATCACGCGATAGGAGTCCGAGTCGCGGACGTTGGCCTGACGAAAGCGGATCGCCGTCGCGAGGCGGTCGTGAATCAATTGCGGAAGAGCAGCCTCGGTCAGCGGCTCGCTGCTGAGCAGGCGAATCGCGATCTGCGACGAGCTGCTGTACAGCGCCGAGCCCAGTTGACGGCCCCGCTCGTCGCGCACCTCAACCAGCGAGCCGGATGGAGCCTCGGCCGACACCACGTCGGAGCGATAGACCCAAAGATGTCCAGCGCGAAGGCGAGTGGCGCCGCGCTGATTGATGGTGACGAAGGCCGGCAAATCTGTCTCCTGAAGTTGAAGATCAATCTTACCGGAGGAGTGTGCCGCCGGCTGAAGCCGGCTCCGTCGCCGCTGACGCGGCTCAGGCCGATTCTTCCGAAGTCGCCCGGGGCTTGCGTCCCGGACTCACACGTAGCCGCCGCTTCGCGGCTCGCGTCGAGTTAGTTGGGCATCTTCGCGCAATTGGGAGAAGAGCAGGTCCCTCGACTACGGCGGCGAAACCCGACGCCTCCGCTCGGGACGACAACCAGACCGAAGGACGCAGCGGACGCTGTACTGAAGGTCAACTCTACCTGTACTGAAGGCCAGCTGCTCCTAGCCTACTTCTTGCCACGTTTGTTTGTGGGTCCGGGCGGAGGGCCTTGGGCTGGCGGCTCGGCTGGCGCCTGCGGTCCAAGTTGCACCGGCGGCTCGCGCAGCACTTTCTTGAAGAACTCATACGGAACTTCGGCGGTCAGCACCGCTTCGCTCTTGTCCTGATGAATCTCCAGGCTGTCGAACGCGGCTTTCACGTCTTTGTCGGGGCCGCCGCTGTCCAAAGAAATTTCCAGCGACTTGAAGAGTGCGAGATAGGTATTGACCTGGGCTGCGAACTTCTGCGCCTCGGCTTCGCCTTGCAGCACGACAACCGCGCGCAGGTGAATTTCGTTCAGCGGCCGCGCCGATGCGATGACCACGCTGTTCCGAGGCAACAATCCCGACCAGCCTCCGGGCACCAGCAGTTCGCCGTGCTCGTCGCCGCCGCCGACCGGAGGGCGCGCAATCGTCCAGACAATGCTGCCCAGCGGAACGCGCGAGTAGTACTGGCTGACCAGATCCCCTCCGGAGAAGGGAAGCGCCGCCTGCTTGTAGCGATCGATCATCCCGTGAATCACGTCCGGGCTTTCGACGTTCGACACCGCGGCCGTATCGACGCCCAGCAGCGCAACGCGTACTGTCCGGTTTTCGACCGGGATCGCGTAGATGTCGTACTCGTGGTAATGCTCGGTGTTGGACGCGATTTTACGGAGGTAATCGCCGACACGCGTGCTGTCGAAGTGCCCCTGCAGGATCTCGCTGTAGCGCGACTCGGCCGGTTTGCCACCCATGGGCGTGCCGTAGTGAATAGCGAAGGCCGCTTTGTCCAGATCGCGCTCGAACTCGAAGCCTGTCTGCTGAACGAAATCTTCATACTGCGGATCGCGATCCTTGGGCGGCTTCTTGCCTAGATCGGTGAGCAGTCGGATCGGTTCGAGGTTGATGTAGAGAACCGCGTCGGAATTCGGCAGCAGTCGGACCGCGTCGGGAGCCGCTTGCTTTCGCAGCAGAAGGGCGGTCACAATGCCGCCGACAATCACGACGATTGCGACGACAACCCAAAGGTAGTTCTTGCGCACTCGCATCCGGATGAGACTAGATCATACGGCAAAGGCAGGAGCCGTCAAATCCCGGTTAGCCTTCGCTAGCGGATATCGGCGGCACCGCAGGCAGGTAGAGGGCGAAGGCCGTCCAACTCCCTCCGTCTCGGGTCGAGCTCTTCAGGCGGATTTTGCCACCGTGGCGTTCGACGATGCTCTTGCAAACCCACAGACCAAGGCCGGTGCCTACGTCTTTCTTCGTGGTGACGAAGGGCTCAAACAGACGGGGACGAATCTCTGGCGGGATTCCGGGACCGTTATCGGCGATCGTGAGGCGCACACCACTACGGTCGCCGTTCCAGGACGCAGCCGACGAGATGCGAATGCGGATACGTCCGCCCTTGTCGACGGCATCGATGCTGTTGCTGAGGAGGTTCGCAATCAGCTGACGAATTTCTCCCGGGACCGCAGAAATTTCCGGATGGGCTTTGATATCGGTTTCGACCTCCACTCTCTTGTTGCGCAGTCGCGGAGCGAAAACGGAAAGCAAAGCTTTCACGATGAGACTCAAGTCAACGGTGTCCACTCCCTTGGTCTCGCGATAGAAGCCGAGTGTCTGCTTGGTCAGGTGCGAGACGCGTTCCAGCTCTTCTTCCGCCGTGGCAAGGTATGAGCGCGAGCGGTCGTGGTCCTCGGCAGCCCTGGCGAGATAAACCAGGTTCGTGACGGCCTCCAGCGGATTGTTGATCTCGTGTGCCATGGTGGCTGCCAGGCGGCCGGTCGCAGCCAGCTTCTCCGAACGCCGCAAAGCTTCTTCGGCTATCTTGCGCTCGGTGACGTCTCGGGTGGTGCCGGCAATGGCTTCGACCTCACCGCCTGGCCCGAACACGGGTACGAAGATGTAGTCGTAGACATGGCGGCCGTTAGTTCCAATAAATGGCACTTCGCCGCGGATCGGTTTCCTGGTCGCGATGACCTGCTCAATTTCGCGATCGTGCATGGCGGCGTGCCAGGGTTCGTATCCAAGCTCCAGGCAGTTCTTGCCGATGGAATCCTCGAGACTGCGTCCCCACATTGCCAGCAAAGCTTTGTTCGCATAGATGAAGCGATGATCGAGATCGAAAACGTAAGCCAGGTCCGGCGTGTTCGACAGAATGGTGTCATAGAGCCGGCGAGCTCTCTCGGCGTCGCGTCGCACTCGCGCAATCTTCACGTGAGTCGTCACGCGAGCGACCAGTTCGCGGGCGGTGAAGGGCTTGACCAGATAGTCGTCAGCCCCGGCTTCCAGACCTTCCATGCGCGATTCCTCGCCGGCACGCGCCGACAGCAGGATCACCGGAGTTGTGCTGATGGCGGGATCGTTGCGAATTGCCTGTAACGCGGCAAAGCCGTCGAGCCGGGGCATCATCACGTCGGTCAGCAGCAGTGCGGGGTGATGCTCGCGTGTCGCCTCGACCGCCTGCTGTCCGTCTTCGACCGCGAGCACGCGATATTCGTCGGCCAGAAGCCGGCTGACGTACTCGCGCATGTCAGCATTGTCGTCGGCGACGATGACCAGTTCCCGCTGGGCGTGCGGCAGAGCGATGGACGGCGCTTGCGGCTCTAAGGCCGCAGGCAACGCATCGCCCATGAGCACAGCTTCGTTCGGCAACCAGTGTTCGGCCTCACTCAGGTAAACATCGGCCGTCAACGCAGTGGAAGTCATGGAGCGCTCCGCCTGGATTCGCTCCTGGGGAAGATGCGCCTTGCCCATGGGAAGGGACACGATGATGCTGCTGCCGGCGTCCACCTTGCTCTCGACGCGGACGCTGCCGCCGTGCAGCTTCACCAGATCCTGCACCAGCGCGAGTCCGATGCCGCTGCCCTCGTACGAGCGGCCACGCGCGCCCTTGACGCGATGGAAGCGCTCGAAGAGTCGCGGCAACTCTTCCGGAGGAATGCCGGTGCCGGTGTCACGCACCGTCATCTCGGCCGATGACCCAACCGGCCGCAACGAGACTTCGATCTCTCCTTCGAAGGTGAACTTAAAAGCGTTGGAGAGAAGATTCAGGACGACCTTCTCCCACATCTCGCGGTCGACATATACCGGCTCCGGCAGCGGAGGGCAATCGATGACCAACTGCACGCCCGCGCGTTCGACAGCCGCGCGGAAGACGCTGGCTAGTTCGCTGGTCAGCGCGCTCAGGTCAACAGGTTCGTAGGAAGCGGCCACGCGTCCGGCTTCCATGCGCGAGAAGTCGAGCAGGGTGTTGACCAGCTTCAGCAATCGAGCGGAATTGCGTCGTGCCAGCATGAGCCGCTCGCGATTGTCTGCCGACAGACCCTGCCGGTCCGCGAGCGCGTCGTCCAGCGGGCCCATCATCAGCGTCAGCGGCGTGCGGAACTCGTGGCTGATGTTGGCGAAGAATTGCGTCTTCAACTTGTCGAGCTGCGCCAGTTCCTCGCGCTGCCGGGCGATCTCGCGCTCGTGCGCTTTCTTCTCCGTGATGTCGCGCCCTTCGGCGGTGATGAAGACGACGTTGCCCTGCTCGTCTTTCACCGGCATCAGCGAAGCATCGATGATGATGGTTTCCTTGCCGCCGGCGCGTCCGAAGATCTCGGTGTCCCAGCGCACGAATTCGCCGGTTGCGGCCCGTCGGATCATCTCGCGCAATTCGGCGTTGATTTCGTCGGAGACCTGCCACCAGAAGGTCGTCCAGAACGGTTTGCCTTCGACCTCCGACAGCTTGACGCCAACGGCATCAAGCGCCACCTGGTTGATTTCCAGGACGATGCCCTGGGCGTCGAGCAGGCCGACGAACTGAACCATCGAGTCCAGCGTGATGCGCGCCAGCTTCTGCCGGTACTGCTCACGGCTGTCGCTGGCCAGAAGTTCGGTTCCGCGGACCGTGAACAGCGGATCGGAGGTGGATGGCTTGCTGGTCAAAGCAGAAGGCCTCTTGCGCCAGAAGGCAGGGCGTCTCTGGACACGATACGCCTGTCATTGCTCAACCTGTTTGCCGGCAGGGGATTCTGGCTCATGTCGGGTGTAAGTCAGGATCGGGGAATTGGTCGAATCCGGTTAGATGCGGCCAAGACCAAAATCTGCTGCTCTCAACGCAAGTCCCTGTGAGATAAGGCACTTACTGTGATATTCCGCCGAGTCCGAAGAATCTTACACTCTGATCCCGGATCGGCGGGTCAAACGAGCCACTTTGAAATCACGCTCGACTGACCTTTGTCCGAGCAGTCCAAAACAGAGCGCTGATCGGCACGGCCGAAGCCGTGCCCTGGCACAAAGCTCAAGTCGCAAGAGTTTTCACCAGCCTGTGATGCCGACTTGCGAATTCCAACCTGTCCTCACTCACCTACGGCGCAAAATATGCCGAGATGTCGAGGATCAGTTGCGTCATGCCGCGAGCGTAGGCGTCAATGCTTCCGTTGACGTTGGGCACGATCGCCATGTTCGAAGTGATCCAGCCATCGACCGCGTTCAACGTAGAGACCGTAGGCTGACCTTCGCCGTCCGGCCACAGCGTGAGATAGTTCAGCGTCGGCGACGGAATCACGGTCGCATTGAACACGTAGCCTTGAGCATTACTCGGGGGCGCGCACACGCTACCGGTTACGTTCACAGGAGGCGCAAGGGTTCCGGTGAACGGCTGCCCGGTGCCGATGGCCCGAGTGTCAAACACGCGACACGGCGGTGCGGGATAGAGCGACAAGCCACCTGCTCCCGTGGCAGCGAAATAGCCGTTGATATCGATGGCGAGATCGCTGTCATCGTTGGCGAACGTCGTGATCTTTCCGTCCGTACCGGCGGGCACGATGGCCGCGTTGGCGACGTTGGTCCCCGTGGGATTGTTCAAGGTCGACACCGGATTCTGCGGCTGCTGACCGGTCGGCCACACCTCCAGATAACCCAGGGGCGATCCCGCCGGATAAGGAATCGCCGTGAAGTTCAGCGAGTAGGCGGCGGGCGTTACGCCTTGCGGAATGCAAGTGCTGTTGAGCACCGGAAAATCGCGTGCTACTCCGCCGGATAAATTCGGCGTCCCCAGACCGGGAGGATAGTCCGCACTGCGCGTATCGGCCACGCGGCAAGGCGTCAGCGGATAAAACTTCAGCGTCCCGGAGGCCGGGGCGGCGAAATAGCCGTCGATATCCAGGATGACGTTGGTTGTGTTGCTGACATAAACGCTCACCCCGCCGTTGCCGGCGGGAACGATGGCGGCATTGGCCTTCACGCGTGCATCGAGCGAGTTCATGGTCGAAGTCACCGGCTGGGCCAGGCCGGCGGGCCAGATGGTGAGATAGCTCACCGGAGCGCGATTCTGCGGCACCAGCGTGACATTCAGCGAGTACGCAGTCGCTGACGAGAGATCGGCGCACCCCTGGCTCTGCGCCAGCTGCGTCAGATTGAAGGAGCGCGAGGTCCCTCCCGTGATCGGGCCGCCTCCGTTATCCGCTCGGGTGTCGATGAGGCGGCAAGGCGTGATGGGGGCAAACTGCAATCCGCTGCCCGGCTGCATGAAGTAACCGCTGACGCCCGAGTTGCCCAGCATGGTGAGACTGCACGAACCAACACCGGCGCATGCGCCGCTCCAACCGGCAAAGTTCCAACCCTGCGCAGAGGAAGCGTTGAGCGTCACCGGTGTAAACGAAAGGTACGCGTGGCTGCAGGTGCCGGGGCAGTTGATGAAGCCATCGGTGCTGACGATGCTGCCCTGTCCGCTGATCGAAGCGGTCAGCGTGTAATGATTCTGGGTGAAGGTGGCGCTGACGGATTGATCCTGGGTCATGGTGACCGTGCACGGGCCGCTACCCGAGCATGCGCCGGACCAGGAGGCGAAGCTCCAGCCCGGCGCGGGGTTGGGGGTGAGCGTGACCGGAATGCCGTCTGCGTATTCGTGGCTGCACAGTCCGGGACAATTGATGAACTGGTCGGAGCTGGTCACAGTGCCGCTGCCGCTGGTGGAGGCGGTCAACGTGTACAGCGAAGTTGTGGTTGATATTCGGAACACCGTGCCATCATTGTTGGTACCGCCCTGCATCGTTGTGCCGTACAGATTGCCGTCGCTGGCCTCGATAACCGAGGCCAATGGGTCACCGCCATCAAGCTGATTGAAACTGCGAAGTAAGCTAACTGTGCCGTCAGGCGTCATCCGAAAGACGGTACCGCAGCCGATGTACTGACAGTTTGTTCCTGATCCTCCAGCCGTCGTCGTACCGTAAAAGTTTCCATCAGAGGCTAGCGCCAGGCCCGCATGAGGGGCTGAACCATTGTCTCCGGTGAAGGAGAGCAACGTGGTGAAGGTGCCGCTGGAGGTGACCTTGAAAACCGTACCGCAGCCGCCCACCTGGTCAGGGCAAAAGAAATTGCTGCCTCCGGAGAACGTTGTGCCATAGAAGTCTCCATCGCTACCCTGCACCACCGATCCAAAAAGTTCATCGCCATCAGGACACGGATTGTTTTGTAGACAAAAAGCGTGGAGAGTGGTTAGCACACCGTCGGGTGTAATTTGAAAGACGGTTCCGCCGCCGACAAATCGCTCCCCGCCCGCAACGGTGGTGCCGTAGAAATTGCCATCCCTGCCCAATACCAGCGTGGCGTAGGGCTTAGCGCCGTCCAAATTGGTGAAGCCGTGCAATGTTGTGAGTACTCCGCTCGGAGTGATCCTGAAAACCGAGCCACAACCCACAATGTCGCAGGGCGCGTTTTCGGGCACACCTGAAGATGTTGTACCGTAGAAGTTTCCATCGTTACCTTGAACCAATCCGCCGTAGGGAAACTGTCCATCCGGACAGTTGGTCTGCAAACAAAAACTGTAGAGCGTGGTCAACACTCCGCTCGGAGTGATTTTGAAGATGGATCCGCAGCCGAGGTTCGCACAAGGACCGGTCGCTGCGCCAGCGCCGCCGTAAACGGTGGTCCCGTACAAGTTCCCGTCCGTTCCTTGCACTAACGGAGCCGCGGGCTGGGAGCCGTCTGTGCAGGGCGCGGTTTCACAGAAGTTGTAAACCGGCTCAAATACTCCGCCGGGTGTAATTCTGTAAATGAGCCCGCACCCCGGAGGAAAATCGCCGCAGTTGTTTCCCAAACCGCCGTTGTAAGTGGTGCCGTAGAAATTGCCATCACTACCGCGAACGAGAGCCGCTTGCGGGCCGTTGCCCTGGGGCCCATTGAAATTCACCAGCGGCGTGTAAATCTGCGCCGGCGAAGCAAGCGAAACAAACAGACAAAACGCAAAAGCGCAGCAGACGACTTTACTCAGGACCCAGCGGCTCACAGATCAACCTCAAAAAGAAAATCGCTAGCGTAGACACACCGGGTTCAGCCTCTGATCGGTCCAGGAGAGACATCGGCAGTCATGGGTGGGAGCGGTTGCGGCCAAATAGTAGCAGGAGAGTCTTGCGAAATCCAATGTTAATAAGGCCGCGGCGCAGTCGACGGTCCGCAAGCGGGAATCGTCCCGTGCCGGTGGCACCAACCTTGCGGTTTTTGGCGAAACTCCGGATACGCATTGGCGGAAAGTTTTGCGCGTATCCGGAATCGCAAGAAGTCCAGCCGAAGACCGACTTGCGAGCTTAGGCCCTACGGTGCGAAATATGCCGAGATGTCGAGGATCAATTGCGTCAGGCCTTGCGCGTAGGCGTCGATCTTGCCGTCGCCATGATTCGGTACGACGGCCATGTTCGAGGTGACGAATCCGTCGAGCGCGTTCAGCGTCGATACCGCCGGCTGGCCTTCGCCGTCCGGCCACAACGTCAGATAAGGCATCGCTCCGGGCGGGACCACCGTCGCATTGAACACGTAGGCTTGCGCCGTGCCTAGAATGCCGCACGGACTGGCAGTCACGTTTACCGGAGGACTCAGCACGCCCATGAACGGCTGCCCGTTGCCGACATTGCGCGTATCGATCACCCGGCACGGCGTCGTGGTGTAAAGCTGCAAGCCGCCGCCGTTGGGCGATGCGAAGTAGCCGTTGATGTCGATAGCCAGATCGGTGTCGTTGCTGCCGTAGACGGTGATCTCGCCGTTGTTGCCCGCAGGCACGATGGCCGCATTCGCCACCGTGGTGCCCGTCGGATTGTTCAACGTCGACACCGGACTCGGCGGCTCAAATCCGGTGGGCCACACTTCCAGATACCCGAGCCGCGATCCCTGGTAGGGAATTGCGGTGAGGTTGAAGGAATAGGTCACAGCGTTCGCGTTCGGCGGAATGCACGGACTGTTCAGCACCGGAAAATCTCGCGCCACTCCCGCCGAAAGATGTGGCGTGCCCAGGCCCTGCGGGAATTGCGAACTGCGCGTGTCGGCCACGCGGCAAGGTGTCAGCGGATAGTACGTCAGAGTGAGGGCGCTGGCGGGCTCGAAGTATCCGTCGATGTCGAGAATGACATTCGTGGTGTCGGTCACATAGACGCTGACTGCACCGCCCGTTCCTCCCGGCACAATCGCTGCATTGGCTTTCACTCGGCCGTCGAGCGAGTTCATGGTCGAGACCTGCGGCTGGGTTTGTCCGGTCGGCCAGATCGTGAGGTAGTGCACGGGATGACCCTGCAAGGGAACAAGCGTCACGTTCAACGAGTAGGCGGAAGCCGTTTGCGGAATACCGCAGCTGCTCTGCGGGAGCGGAAAGCTGCGGGCCGTCCCTCCGGGAATTGGAGGACCTCCGAACGTGCCATTGGGATTGCGGGTGTCGACGACACGGCAGGGAAGAATAGGCTCGAATTGCAGCGGCTGGCCAGCCGTAGGCGTCGCGATGAAACCGTGCGTGGTGTTGGGCTCGTAAACCCCGACTAGTTGCCCGGTATTGTTAATGCCGAAAGGCTCAACATAGTGTTGATCCGTGGCGACGGCGGTGAACGTGCCGTTCTGCCAAAGCCATGCGATCAGATAGGGAGGATCGTTCGACGTGCTGTAGCCGGTCACGACTCCGGCATTGTTCACGCCATAGGCATACGTGTCCGTGCCGTCGGGATAGTCGAGGCTGGTGAAGGTTCCGTTCGAATAGAAGAAGCCGAGAAAACCGGTGTTACATTCGGGGCGGTAATTGCCCGTCGCCTGTTCGCTGTCATTCAGAGAGTACGGTATGGTGGCGCAGGCGCCCGGATAACTGAATGAACTGAAGCTGCCATCATTGTTGAAGAAGCCGGTACTGTTGCTGCCACTGCCGTAGTAGCCGGTAGTTACGCCATGGTTGTTGATCCCTTCGCCATCGGTCTGCCCCGCGAAGCCGGGGTAGTCATACGAAGTAAAAGTCCCGTCGTTCAGGATGTAGCCGTGGGCTTGCGTGCCATTGTTGGTCAGATACAGTCCCGAGATCACACCGGCATTGTTGATCCCCTGGGCGAACGTCGCCCCGGCGCCCGGATAGTCGATGCTGGTGAACGTGGTGCCGTCCCAGTAGAAGCCGTGATTATTGCCTTCGCTGTCGCCCCAGAAACCGACGACATGGCCGCTGTCATTGACTGCCTGCGGGAAGGTATACATGGCGCCGGGATAGTCGATGTTGGTGAAGGTGTAGTTCTGCGCCATCAGACGGAACGGGCAGATTGAGATCAGCACAAACAGGACACAATATTGAACGAGGCGGCGAAATCTGGCGAGGGTCACGTGTCACCTTTCAACACATTTGCAAATGCCTGAACCACAGCGGTCTGGCGGGCGCCAGAATATGCCCCTATCGTGAATCAGCCTTGCCCAATAGACAAGTGGCATCAAAGGGCAATTGGGGACATTCAAGAAAAAGTATTGATACGGCGATTGGATAGGCAACAGTTGTCAGTGGCAGGATGCAGACCGTCACATCGCCGTAACAAAGCTCACGCCCCGGAACGAAGAATCTGCCTGGTCTCCGCTGATCGTTGCGAGATGACTGCTCTGTAACGTTGTGGACAGTCGCTGCGCCGAATTCGCCGGAGCCTACTCGCCGCGAATGTATTTGTCCATCTCGTTGTAAGCGTCCTCGGCCTTTTTCTGTCCCGGGATCGGGATGTCGGGCACGATCTGCAAAATCCGCGTTTGAAGGTCCTGCATGATCTTTTCCCGCTCCTCTTTGTGCGCGTCGGCGTCGGCAGCAATCTGGCGGTAAATATCCTGCGCCTTGCGGGCATCGTCGCTGAGTTCTTCACGCTTCTTGAATCGGATCGGGCGATTCACTTTGATGTCGCGCAGCAATTCGACCGCAGGGGCGGCGGCGATAGCTGCGGCGACGGCTTGTTCCTTCTTCTGCCGCTCCTGTTCGGCGCGCTGCTGGCTGGCTTCGTCGGTGGCTGCCTGCCCGGCCTGAATCGCCAGCTTGATGATGGCCAGCAGTTCGAGCACAATGCGCGCCAACTCGTCTTCAGCATAGCGGCCGCCACTGCGCCAGACCGGCTTCGCTCCGGTCGGCCTGATCTGGATTTGGCTGAGCCACGGCACGGCCTGCCAGGCGCACGGCTTGGCGAGAATCGGGAACAGCCGCAGCCCTTCTTTCTGGCGGCGCTCCAGCAGTGGGGGCACTTCCTTGCGGGCGATGAAATCGGAATTCAGGAAGTCGGCGGTGACCAGGAAGATGGCCAGGGTCGCGCTCGCCACAGCCTGCTCGATCGCAGGCGCCCAGGCGTCGCCACCGGCGATCTGCTTGTCGGTCCAGACCTCAAGCTCAGCCTCGTTTTTTAAGGGTGCCAGATGCACCAGCAGCCGATCCATGTGTTTGGTGTCGGCGTGACTGTAGCTGACGAAGATCTTCGGCTGCGCCATTTACGATGCAGTCTACCACCGGAGATCGCACCACCGATTGCAGGCGTAAGCGCCAGCCACCGGCTACGGCGCGAAGTAGCCGGAGAGGTCCAGGATCAGGTGCGTCAGATAGGCGGCGTAGGCGTCGATCGAACCATTGTTGGTGGGAACGATCGCCATATTCGACGTCACGACTCCATCGTAGGCATTGAGCGTTGACACCGTCGGCTGGCCTTCGCCATCGGGCCACAGTGTCAGATACGGCATTGGGCCAAGCGGCAGCACGGTCGCATTGAACACGTAGGCTTTGGCGTTGGCCGGCGGCGCGCACACGCTGTCCATCACGTCGACGGTCTTTTCGCCCACGATTGGGAAGCCGTTATTCGCGCGAGTGTCGAGCACGCGGCATGGCGTGATCGGATACATCGACAGGCCGCCTTGTGCCGGCAACGCGAAGTATCCGTCGATGTCGAGCAGCAGGTCAGCGTCGCGATTGTGAGCGTAAAACGCAGTCTGATTGTTCGCGCCCGCGGGCACGATGGCTGCGTTGGCGACCACCGTTCCTGTGTTGTCGTTGAGCGTCGAGACCTCGGGCATAGCTTCGCCTTGCGGCCACACGGTCAGGTAATCCAGGCTGCCCTGCGTCGGCAGCACGGTTACATTGAAGGAATAAGCGATGGCTCCCGGAGGAACCTGGCACTTGCCGGCAATCGCATAATCACGTTCGACGCCTGCCTGAAGCGTTCCGCCATTCTGGCCGTTGCGCGTGTCGACGATGCGGCAGGGAGTCAGAGGATAGAACTGGTAAGTGTCGGCACTCGGTGGAGCGAGATAGCCGTTGATGTCGAGGATGACGTCGGTGGTATCGCTGGCATAGACAGTCACAGCATTGTTCGCCGCCGGAACGATCGCCGCGTTGGCCTTCACCCGGCCATCGGGCGAGTTCATGGTCGAAACCGCGGGCTGCATCTCTCCCTCAGGCCAGATCGTCAGGTAGCCAAGCCGGCCATGCGGCACGACGGTTACATTCAGCGAGTAAGCGCCGGCGTTGGTCGGAATTCCACAGTCGCCGAGCGAAGGAATCACAAAATTGCGCGAGGTTCCGGATGGAATCGGACCTCCATTGGCGCGCGTGTCAATCACTCGGCAGGGCGCAACCGGCACAAGTTGAAGCGGCCCGATCACCTGGAAGTCAGCGTTGCTGTTCAACGTGCCGGAGGGCGTAGTGACCTGCACCATGCCCGTAGTTGCGCCGGACGGTACGCTGGTTGTGATAATCGTGGGCGACTGAACTGTGAACGATGCGGGCGTTCCGTTGAAGGCGACGCTGGTCGTTCCGCTGAGATTCAAGCCGTTGATCGTCACCGCCGTGCCGGAGCTGCCGGAGGTGGGATGGATTTCAACGAAGGGAGGGAGTCCAACATCGAAGCTGAACAGAGTGCCGCAACCGTGGAAGGAGTCGCAGTTGCTCCCTCCCGCAGACGTGCTTCCATAGAACTTGCCGTCCGTGGCTTGCAGCAGGCCGGCGGTCGGCCACGCGCCATCGTTGTAATCGAAGTCGTGAAGCGTGGTGAGCGCGCCGGCGGTCGTGATTTTGAAAATCGTTCCGCACCCGGAAATGCATTGGTTCGGGGTCCCGCCGCCGCCGGCGGTCCCGTAGAGATTTCCGTCCGTGCCTTGCACCAGTTCCTGGGGAGCAAATCCATCAGGACAGTTGTTTTGAGTACAGAAGGTGTAGATGGCGGTCACCGTGCCGCCGGGCGTGAGTCTGTATATGGTTCCCCATCCTACGCCGCCTGACGGCGTGGTTCCGTACAGGTTTCCATCGCTGGCCTGAATCATTGCCGTCTGAGGAAGAGAGCCCTCGACTTCGCCGAAGCTGTGCAACATGGTGAAGGTCCCGGCAGAGGTGATCTTGAAAATGGTGCCCGCGTTGTCAAGTCCTCCATTTGCCGTTGTGCCATAAAAGCTGCCATCCGCAGCCAGCAGCAGGGCAGCCATGGGAGAATCGCCATCGTTCATGTTGAAACTATGCAAAGTGGTGAGCTGACCCTGAGGGGTGATCTTGAAGACGGTTCCGGAATAGGACGGGCTGCCGCCAACGGCCGTGGTTCCGTAGAAATTCCCATCATTGCCAAGCACCAGACCCGCGTGAGGGGCATAGCCGTCAGCGCAGGCTGACAAAGCGCAGAAGCTGTACAGGGTGGTGAACACACCGGCAGGGGTGATTTTAAAGACCGTACCGCAGCCGGCGTTTGGACACACTGTGTCGTTGGCCCCACCCTCAATGGTGGTTCCGTAGAAGTTGCCGTCCGGACCTTGCACCAGCCCGCCGTTAGGCAGGGCGCCGTCGACGCAATTGCTTTGCGAGCAGAAATCGTACACGGTTGAAAGGCCTCCGCCCGGCGTCCACTTGAATATCGTGCCGCACCCACCTGGCGTGGAGGAAATATTGCAAAAGCCAGATGGGGCAGGGTTCCCGCCAGCCTCGGTGACTCCGTAGAAGTTTCCATCAGTCCCCTGGATCAGCTTCGCCACAGGCCACGCGCCGTTCGTCAGGTTGAAGTTGACTAGCGAGGTCAAGGTTTGCGCGGATGAGGGAGTTGCGGCAACCAGGCACAACAGCAGCGGCAGGAGGAATGGTCTCAGCTTGATCATAAGAATCCGCAGAGCTAGCGAACGATGGAATTTTGGCGGGAGCGCCGACCCAATACTAGCAATGTTGAATTGCGCGTTAAAGATTTTTCCGCTCGCTGAAATCGATTCTCACTGCCTCTGTCCTGAAATTGTCCTGACGGGCTTGATGCCGGCAGGATTCCAACATCGGCGCACCCGGGCGGAGCGGGAGTTCGTATCCGCTGCCGCCC
This sequence comes from uncultured Acidobacteriaceae bacterium, assembly GCA_963834135.1. Lineage (GTDB taxonomy): Bacteria > Acidobacteriota > Terriglobia > Terriglobales > Acidobacteriaceae > Bog-257. Next base: position 618,524 of record CAWIAN010000007.1, read on the forward strand.
GTTCCAGCTTCGAGCGCCGACGACACTACGGCGCGAAGTAGCTCGAGATATCCAGGATCAGCTGCGTCGGGTCTGAAGCGTAGGCGTCGGTGCTGCCGTCGGTGTTGGGGATGATTGCCAGGTTCGAAGCGACCGATCCGTCAATCGCGTTGAGGATCGACGCCGATGGCTGCGATCCGGGATCGGCCCACAATGTCAGATAGTGCATCGGGCCCGGCGGCACGACCGTCGCATTCAGGACGTACGCCTGCGCTTCGCTGGGAGGCGCGCACACGCTGTCCACCACATCGACCGTCTTTTCGCCCTGGAAGGGCTGGCCGCCGTTCTGTCGGGTGTCGATCACGCGACACGGCGCCGTGGGATATAACGACAACCCTCCCGTCGCCGGAGCCGCGAAGTATCCGTTGATGTCGACCACCAGCTCCGAGCTGTCGGAGGCGTAAACCGAGATGCCGCCACTCGTTCCGGCAGGCACGATCGCCGCATTCGCCAGAGTGGTCGCAGTGCCGTTGTTGAGCGTCGAGACCGTGGGCTGCGCCTCGCCCTCAGGCCACACGGTCAGGTAGTGGAGCGGCTGCCCGTTCGGGTAGGGCACCACGGTGACATTGAACGCATACGCCTGGATGGTTACGCCCTGCGGCATGCAGGAACTGGTCTGCACCGGGAAGTCGCGCTTCTGTGCGACCAGCAGTGCGGGTCCGCCGAGATCGCCCGTGGGCTGGCGTGTGTCGATCACCCGGCATGGCGTCAGCGGATAGAACTCATAGGTCTGCGCGCCCGGTGCGCCGAAGTATCCGTTGACATCGAGGATGACGTCGGTGGTGTTGCTGGCATAGATGCTGATCGCATCATTGTTGCCCGCTTGCACGAGCACGGCCGCCGCCTTCGTGCGCCCGTCGCGCGAGTTCATGGTCGAGATGCCCGGCTGTGCCAGCCCCGCTGGCCACACCGTCAGATATCCCAGCGAGCCGTGCGGCACCACCGTGACGTTCAGCGAATACGCCGACGCCGAGGATGGAATGTTGCAGCCGCCCAGTTGCGGAATGATGAAGTTCTGCGAACTCCCACCTTGAATGGGAGTGCCGGTTTGCCGGGTGTCGATCAGCCGGCAAGGTGTGACCGAGCTGAACTGCAATCCGCTGCCGGGCTGCGTAAAGTACGCACTCACACCATAGTTGCCCAGCATGGTGAGTTGGCACGAGCCGACGCCGCTACAGGCGCCGCTCCACCCAGCGAAGTTCCAGCCGTGCGCCGGAGCAGCGTTCAAGGTGACTTGGGTGAACGAAAGATACGTGTGGCTGCAGGAACCAGGACAATTGATAAAGCCATCGCTGCTGGAGATGGTGCCCTGTCCGCTGGGAGAGACGGTCAAGGTGTAGGAACTTTGCGTAAATGTGGCGCTGACATTCTGGTTGCCTGTCATGGTCACGAAGCATGTGGGATTGCTGCCGCTGCAACCTGCACCGCTCCAGGCTGAAAATCCCCAGCCTTGCGCGGGATTCGCGTTGAGCTGCACCTGCGTGTTGACCAGGTAGCTGTGGCTGCAAGCTCCGGGACAGTTGATGAACCCGTCCGTGCTGGTTACGCTGCCGCTGCCATTCGTCGTGACCGTCAAGGTGTACGTCGGAGAAAACGTCGCCGTGACCTGTCGATCCTGCGTCATGCTGACCTGGCAGGAGCCGCTGCCGGAGCAGGCGCCGCTCCATCCGGCAAAACCCCAACCCTGCCCGGCCGAAGCATCCAGGGTGACTTGCGAATTGTTGGCGTAGATGTGCGTACACGTGCCGGGGCAATTGATGAAGCCGTCGGTGCTGGTCACTGTGCCGGTGCCGAATACCGTGACGCTCAACGTTCTCCCCGAAGGAAGGAAGCGATAGACCGTGCCGGCATCTTGCGCTCCTCCACTGGTGGTGGTTCCGTAGAAGTTGCCGTCGCTGGCCTGGAGCATGGTTCCGCCGGGTTCGGTTCCGTCGATGCCGTTAAGAGGGTTGAAGCTGAAGAGCGTGGTCAGGCTACCGGTTGGCGTGATTGTGAAAATCGTGCCGCCCGGCAGGAAGCTGTACGCTCCGCCAAGCGAGGTAGTGCCATAGATTGTGCCGTCGGAGGCCTGTGTCATTCCGCCCACGGGCTGAGCGCCGTCGGGACAATTCTGCGCGATGTTGGAGCAAAAGCTGTAGAGCAAGGTTGAGACCCCGCTGGGGGCCATCTTGATCACGCTTCCAAACGAGTAGGCGCCGCCCTCGCCGGCGGGCTCGTAAAAATTACCGTCGCTGGCTAGCATCAAGGGAGCCTGCGGCTCAGCGCCGTCTCCAATAGTGAAGCTGTGCAACAGTGTCAGAGTGCCGCCTGAGCTGATGGAAAAAATACTGCCGGAATTATCGCGGCCGCCGGTAAGGGCGGTCCCGTACAAGACTCCGTTGCTGGCCCGCATTAGCGGCCCGGGATTGACACCCTCGCCGAAGGCTAAATTGTGGATCGTGGTGAATGTCCCGCTGGGAGTGATCTTGAAGATGGAGCCGCAGCCATGCGGACAGCCGTTGCTGGCGGGACCACCTTGCGCGGTTCCGTAGAAGTTGCCGTCCGTCCCCAGAACCAGCAGTCCGGGTTGAATGCCTTCGCTCCCGCTCAGGCTGTGCAGCAAAGTGAAGGCGCCGGAGGAAGTGATCTTGAACACGGTGCCGCTGTTGCCGGTGCCACCAATGCTGGCGGTTCCGTAGAAGTTGCCGTCCGTGCCCAATGCCAGGCCAAATTCCGGAGTGCCGCCGTCGCTGCCGGAGAAAGTGTGCAGCGTGGTCAGGGTTCCGCTGGTGGTGATCTTAAAGACGGTGCCCAGGGTCAAACCGTTGCCGGCGGTTGTGCCGTAGAGCTGTCCGTCCGGCCCCTGCACCAGACTTACGTGACCGGGGAAACTGCCGTCCGATGCGCCGGCGAAGCTGTAGATCGTTTGCGCGGTTTGCGCATGCAAAGCGAGGACGGATGCCGCAGCAAAGATGAGTGAAATAGCCGGCAGCCGGTTTAGTGTTCCGAAGTTCTTCACCTGTTACCCCCGAGTCGATTGACGCAAATCCAGCAATGCTTCCTTTACGGCAGCCACAAAACAAAACTGCAAGGAACAGAGTCGTACCTAGACACGCGTCCCGAGGGTCGAGAGCTGACAGACGCGGAACCGAACCAAGCTTAATGGGGAAAATCCAGACAGATTATCGACAGGAACAGCGTAATTGGCAACAGCAAATATCACGGTTCAACGTGATTGCGTTTATAGGAAAAATGGTTTGCGGCCGGTTGGGATTTCCCGAATCTGCTTTTGCCGCAGCCGAACGAAAGCGGTCTCTCCACCCCGGCGGGCAAAAGCGGCCCGCCTCCGCTCAGAATGGCCCCTTTGACGGATGCCTGCGGCACGGCTGAATCCGTGCCTCCTCAAGGCAGATTGCCACAAAAGTTTTTTCAGCGATCTCGCCCATCCTACGGAGCGAAGTAGCTGGAGATGTCGAGAATCAATTGCGTCAGTCCCTGGGCGTAGGCATCGATTTTGCCGTCGAGGTTGGGCACGATAGCCATGTTCGAAGTGACGGACCCGTCGGCTGCATTCAACGTTGAGACCGTCGGCTGTCCTTCGCCGTCGGGCCACAAAGTCAGATACGGCATACTGCCGGGTGGGACGACTGTTGCATTGAACACGTAACCCTCGGCAACGCTGGGCACCGCACACGCGCTATCGACGACGTCGACCGGCGGATTCAGTACTCCCATGAAGGGCTGACCCGACCCAATGTTGCGCGTGTCGATCACCCGGCACGGGGCCGTGGGATAGAGCGACAGAGGATTCGATCCGCTGAGCGCGAAGTAGCCGTTGATATCGATGGCCAAGTCGGTATCGTTGCTCGCGTAGGTAGTGATATCGCCACCTGTTCCCGCAGGAACGATGGCCGCATTTGCGACGTTGGTTCCCGTCGGATTATTCAACGTCGAAACCGGATGCGCCGGCTCCTGACCCGTAGGCCACACTTCCAGATAACCCATCGGATGTCCCTGGCTGGGATAGGCAATTGCTGTGAAGTTGAATGAGTAAGCGGCAGCGGTGTTCGGTATCTGGCAGTTACTCGAAAGCACCGGGAAATCGCGCGCCACGTTAGCCGAAAGATGCGGAGTGCCCAGGCCGGGTGGGTAGCCGGAGTTGCGGGTGTCAGCCACACGGCAGGGCGTCAACGGATAAAACGCCAGCGTGGAGCCGCTCGAGGGCGCAAAGTATCCGTCGATATCGAGGATGACGTTGGCCGTGTCGGTAACGTAGACGCTGACGGCGCCCGCCACTCCTGCCGGAAGAATCGCAGCATCGGCTTTCGTGCGGCCGTCGAAGGAGTTCATGGTGGAGACGCCGGGCTGGCGCTGGCTTGCCGGCCAGATGGTGAGGTAGCGAACCCGCTGGCCGTTCTGCGGAACCAGCGTGACATTCAGCGAAAAAGCGGCGGCCGTCGCCAGGTTGGCGCAGCCATTGGTTTGCGCCAGTTGCGGGAGGTTGAAGGTCGCGAAGGTTTCGCCTTGAATTGGACTGCCACCGCGGGTATCCACCAGGCGGCACGGAGTCACGCTGACCAGTTGCAGCTTGGTGTTGCCGCCGATGACCGATACGGTGTTGTCGATGAAGTTGGGCACGTAGACGGTGTGCGTGGTCGAGTTGACCGCGAGCACGTCGGGCTCATCGCCGGTCGCGATGGGCAACGCAGCATTCGTCACACCGTCGATTACGGTTACATTGCCTGGACTGGCGCAAGTGGGATCGTTACCGCAGGTGTTGGCCACGTAAATCTTGTTGGCAACGGTGTCGATGTCGAGATAGACCGGGTGATGAGCGACTGTAACGGTGCTGGTGCTGTAGTTGTTATTGCCGTTGATGACGGTCGCCGAGCCGGGATCGTTGCAGGTGCTGCCGCAGTTATTCGCGACATAAATTTGATTGGTCACCGGGTTGACGCCGATGGCCTGCGGGTAGAAACCGACATTGACCGTGGAAGTGCTATTGGTGAGTCCATCGATCACGGTCACGGTTCCCAGGCTGGCGCAATTGATGTCGTTGCCGCAATCGTTGGAGACAAAGATTTTGTTCGTCACCGCATTCACGGCGAGGTAATAAGGATTCACGCCTACGTTTATGGTTTGCGTGGCATTGGTCGAGCCGTTAATCGAGGTAACCGTCCCGGCGCTGGGACAGGACGGGAAGCCGAAGCAGGTGGTGTTGGCGACGTAGATAAAGTCGGTGGTCGCGTTTACGGCGACAGCTTCCGGACCGACGCCCACAGTGACCGTCGCGGTACTGTAGTTGTGATTGGCGTCGATGACGGTTACGGTTCCCGCACTGCTGCAACTGGGATCATTACCGCAAGGATTGGCGACATAGATCTTGTTAGTTACCGGATTGACCGCCAAGGCATATGGGAAATATCCGACCGGTACCGAGACGGTGGTGTTGGTCGCGCCATCAATCACAGTGACGGTTCCCGGGCCACTGCAGTTCACGTCGGTGCCGCAGGCGTCGGCCACGTAGATCTTGTTGGTCACCGGATTGACGGCGATGCCGTCAGGGATAAACTCCCACGGTGACGTTCGTAATGGCATTTGTGGCTCCGTCGATGACTGTTATCACCCCCGGGCCTGGGCACACCGGCTCGGTGCAATTGAAATTCACAACATAGGTTTTGTTCGTTGTGGCGTTGACTGCGGCGCTGAAGGTGTTCGCGGACCCCGCGAGCGTGGTTGTCACCACCTGCCCGAGTGCGGGCAGCGAGGCTGTGACGAGACCGAGGGCGATGAGCGAGATCAGGAGGTGGCGCGAGGCACGCATAGTGTTCCTTCCACAGAGTGCAGAACTCCGCTGGGAGTGAGGAGATCAAACTCGACCATCCAGGCCGAGAATGGAGTGTGCCAATGCTCGTTCACCTTGCGCCGGGAAGCAAGAGGCAAGACGGGGCAAATCGGGACATTGCCACGGTAACGTAGCTAAGTATGTGAAAACAGGACAGCCCGGCTGCTACGGCGCGAAGTAACTGGAGATATCGAGGATCAGCTGCGTCGGGTCTGATGCGTAGGCGTCCGTGCTGCCGTCGGTGTTCGGGACAATCGCCATATTCGAGGTGATCGAGCCGTCGATCGCGTTGAGGGTTGAGGCCGACGGCATCTGTCCTGGGTCGGCCCACAGCGTTAGATAGTGCATCGGGCCCGGCGGAACTACCGTTGCGTTAAGGACGTAAGCCTGGGCGTCGCTGGGCGGCGCGCAGACGCTGTCCACCACGTCGACCGTCTTTTCGCCCTGGAACGGCTGACCACCGTTTTGGCGGGTATCAATTACGCGACACGGCGCGGTCGGATAAAGCGACAGTCCTGCCGAGGCTGGAGCCGCGAAATAGCCATCGAGGTCAACGATCAGCTGCGAGCTGTTGGAAGCATAGACTGAGATGCCGCCGAGCGTGCCCGCGTGCACGATGGCCGCGTTAGCCACGGTGGTGGCGGTGCCGTTGTTCAGCGTCGAGACCGTGGGCTGTGTTTGGCCCAGCGGCCACACTGTCAAGTAGTGCAACGGCTGGCCACTGGGATAATCCACGACGGTTACATTGAAGGCGTAAGCCTGGATGTTGACACCGCGCGGCATGCACGGACTGGTTTCAACCGCGAAGTCGCGCTGCTGCCCTCCGACTAATGCGGGCCCGCCGAGTTGCGCATCAGCCTGGCGCGTGTCGATGACCCGGCACGGCGTCAGCGGATAGAACTGATAGGTTTGCGCGCCCGGTGCGCCGAAGTATCCGTTGATGTCGAGAATGACATCGGTGGTGTTGCTGGCATAGATGCTAATGGCATTGTTGCTGCCGGCTTGCGCGATGACGGCCTCAGCTTTCGTGCGTCCATCGCGCGAATTCATGGTCGAGATATTCGGCTGGGCCAGCCCCGCAGGCCACACCGTCAGATATCCCAGCGACCCGTGCGGCACCACCGTGACGTTCAGCGAATACGCTGCCGCCGACGATGGAATGTTGCAGCCGCCTAACTGCGGGATGATGAAGTTTTGCGAGCTGCCGCCTTGAATCGGAGTGCCGGTTTGGCGCGTGTCGATCAGCCGGCAGGGCGTGACCGAGCTGAACTGCAATCCGCTGCCGGACTGTGTGAAGTAGGCGCTCACTCCGTAGTTGCCCAGCATGGTGAGCTGGCACTGGCCGACACCGCTGCAGGCGCCGCTCCAGCCGGCAAAGTTCCAGCCTGGCGCTGGGCTTTGGTTCAGCGTAACCGCAGTGAGAGAAAGATAAGTGTGGCTGCAAGTGCCGGGACAGTTGATGAAGCCGTCGCTGCTGGTGATCGTACCTTGCCCGCTGATGGACGCAGTCAGGGTGTAGTAGTTCTGGGTGAAGGTTGCGCTCACCGACTCGTCGCCGGTCATGGTCACGTTGCAGGTGGGACTGTTGCCACCGCAGGCTCCGCCCCATGCGTTCAAACTCCAGCCCTGTGCCGGATTCGCGCTGAGTGTGACCACGGTGTTCGACAGATAGGTGTGGCTGCACGAGCCCGGACAGTTGATGAAGCCATCGCCGCTGGTCACGCTGCCGCTGCCGCTGGGGGTGACCGTCAGCGTGTAGCTGAGCTGCGTGAACGTCGCCGTCACCGATTGGTTCTGCGACATGGTCACGGTGCAGCTGGGATTACCGCCGCTGCAGGCGCCGCTCCAACTGCCAAAGGTCCATCCGCCGGCAGGGTTGGCGTTCAGCGTGACCGGAGTCTGGTCGCCATAAGAATGGCTGCAAGTGCCCGGGCAGTTGATCAGACCGTCTGTGCTGGTTACGCTGCCGTCGCCATTGACCGACACGGTGAGCGTGTAGGAGATAAAGGCGGCCAGCAGATTCTGGCCGTTCATGCTTCCCCATCCGGTAACCAGGTCGTAGCCAGGCACGGCGTAATAGAAAACGGACTGCCCCTGGGTGTCGTTATTACCGACGACGATGTCGTGGAAGTCGCTGCTGTAGCTGGGACTCTGCCCGATCGCGTAGAGAGTGGGGTTTAGAAAGCCCAGACCGGCCGGCGAGCCACTCGCCACGAGTTGCTGGTTAACCAGTGCGACCCAGGCCGCCCATCGTGGTGCGGCAAAGCTGGTCCCGCCCCAGTCCGTGAGGCACTGGCCGTTGTTATAGCAAATGTAATTGTCGAAGTCCGCTTGCAGCGCTACATCCGGCGAATTGCGAAGGGTGGTCGAACCACCGTTCGACGAATTAATGACCGGTCTCTGCCAGCTCGGAATACCAAAATATCTTGTACCGTCGTCGGCCGGGCCGCCGCCGCTGCCTGCGCCGCCATCATTCCATGCCACCTCCGATTGCCATGGTCCGCCCGGACCGCTGGTGGTCAACGCAGTTCCGCCCACCGTGATGACATGAACATCCTCCGCCGTATAACTTTCATCGACGCGGTCATTTCCTGTGTAGGCTCCGCGGTCGCCGGAACCGCTGAACATGGTCTGACCCTGTGCCGCCATTTCTTCGAAGTACGGATCGTCGGTCGTCGGATCATCCGGGTACCAATACCAGGAGTTACTCAATTGTTTGGCGAGATTGTCCGTGGCCATTTGGTTGAATATGAATCCGTCGACACCGGTGCCAAATTCTGTGGGCCCGATGTAGACGCGAAGATGGGCCAGGCCGGGCGCGACCGAAACCGCCTGTTCTATATCCAGGCAGACTTCGCCTTCGTCGTTGACATTGCTCCAATGCGTCGCCGAACCGCCGTCCACGACGATGTTTGTAATCGGGACGTGGTTGGTCTGATGGACGTTCGAGAAATACAAGCTGATATCGCTTGCGGTATAGCCTGAAAACTCCGCCAGTCCTACGATCTGTCCGGCGCCGGTGTTGGTGCCCATGTTGTAGGCGCCGCGCATATCACTGCCCAGGAACGACCCTCCCGGACCGGAGCCGGTGCCTTGTGGAGCACCCGCTGCCGTTGGACGCGGTCCTGCGCCGGGCTGCGGGTAGGAGTAGTTGTTCAGGCCGGAGATGTGCGACACCGGAACATCCAGGGCGATGGAGGGCTCACGGTCCGGTGAATAAAAAATCCGGTTCTCCGTCGGATGTTGGTAGGTCCTCATCTCGACGTGGAGAGCGGTTTCGATTTGTGCCACCGAGGCGCGAACCACCAGCATCAGGCGATTTGGCGATTTGTAGGTGACGGCAAAACCACTCGTCTGCGCAAAGTCGAGCACCTTCTGGTATTCCGCTTCCGTCCTCCCGAATCGCTCCGTGAACTGAGATACGCTGAGCCACTGGCGGTAGTCGGGGCTGTCCGGATCGGAGAGCCGATCGATCAAGCTGGTCAATTCCTGCTGATTGCGCACCGGCAGGTGAATGACAAGATTCAGGTTCTGGTCGGACGGAAGATAGCCCACCGGAGTCGCGCGACCGTTGGTAATGGCGGGTCGAACATGCTTGTGCAGAAACTGAAGAGTCTGCGTGGCCTGCTGGCCTGGTTCCGCGCCGCTGGCGTTCTGCGCAAAGCAGTTGGGCGCCAGAAGCACCGCCAGCATGAGGAAGCGCAGCATCAGCTTCCCGAGGCATCCGCTAGTCGCTTGGAAAGAGCTCGGTCGAGAATGAACCGGCACATACGTTGCGCCGCAAGAAAGTGTGGATGACGGACGTAACACGGGCGAGTGAAAGGCGTTCTTAGACGAAGTCAAATTGCTCACAGCTCAACCTAAACCGCATAGCGGCTCGAAGTGGTTCCGATCACAGCCTCGCTCTATGGCCAGGAATGAAGGCTGATCAATGGTGGGGAGCTCTTGCGAATGGATGTTAGCAGGAAAATCCCTGCCGCCCAAACGAAAATGCCGACCTGAAGGCGCAGGTCGGCGGTTTTGTTTCACTACAGGAAAAACCTACGGCGCGAAGAAGCTGGAGATGTCGAGGATCAGCTGCGTGATTCCTTGCGCGTAGGCGCTGACGCTGCCGTCATAGTTCGGCACGATCGCCATGTTCGACGTCACCGCGCCGTCGGGTGCATTCAGCGTCGACACGATGGGCTGCTCCTGGCCGGCGGGCCACAGCGTCAGGTACGACAACGTGGGCTGAGGCACCGCCGTGGCGCTCAACACGAAGGCCTGCGCCCCGGGCGCGATCCCGCATCCGCTGTTGATGACGTCCACCGGCGGACTCAAGACTCCGCTGAAGGGCTGGCCGTTGCCAACCTGGCGGGTGTCGATCACGCGGCAGGGTGTGACCGGATACAGCGAAAGCCCTCCGTCGCTACTGGCGAAGTAGCCGTTAATGTCGATGGCCAGGTCGGTGTCGGCGCTGGTATACACCGTGACATCGCCGCCGCCGAAATAAGAGCCGACGATGGCGGCGTTGGCTACCGTAATCGCGTTCGGATTGTTCAGGGTTGAGACCGGGCTGTCCGGCTCCTGGCCGGTGGGCCAGATCTCCAGATAACCCATCGGCTTGCCCTCGTACGGAATGGCGGTGAGATTGAAAGAGTACGCGGCAGGAAATACGCCACTCGGAATACAGGAGCTGTTCGGGATGGGCAGGTCACGCGGGAATCCAGCGATCAGGTGCGGCTGCCCGAGGCCCTGCGGATACTGGTCGCTACGCGTATCCACCACCCGGCAGGGGGTCAAGGGATAGAACGACAAACCGGCGCCAAACTGTTTGGAGATGAAAAAGCCGTTGATGTCGATGATGACGTTGGTAGTGTCGGTGACATACACGTTGACCGCGCCGCCGACCCCGGCGGGAACAATCGCAGCGTTCGCCTTCACGCGGCCATCGGAGTTCATGGTCGACACCGGCGGCTGGTTCTGCCCCGACGGCCAGATGGTCAGATAGCCCACGCGATGATGGTCGATCGGCACCAGCGTTACGTTCAACGAGTATGCTGTGGCGAAGTCGGGAAGCTGTGGGCACGGTCCGCTGGGCAGGGTGAAGGCGCGTACCGTGCCACCCTGTATCGGGGGGCCACCGAACTCTCCGTTCGGGTTGCGCGTGTCGACCACGCGGCAGGGTACCCACGGAATGAACAGCGACGAGTTACCTGCCGGCGTCGCCAAAAATCCGCTGGGCTTTGCGCCGTAAATACCGACCAGCTGGCCATAATTGTTGATGCCGTTCGGCAAAGGCAGCACGCTGTCGGTGAGCGCCGTGAAGGTGCCACCCTGCCACAACCAGCCTTGCGCGAACGGCGGGTCGTTCAAAGCGCTCCAGCCCGCCACCACGCCGCCATTGTTGATCGCCATACCATGCGATTCGGAGTCGCCCGGGTATTGGATCGACGTGAACTGACCGTTCGCGTAAAAAAAGCCGAAGTTGCCTTTGCGGGCTGACGTCTGATAATCACCGGATGCCTGCCCGTAATCGTTCAGCGCGTATCCGTACGTGCCTGTGGCCCCAGGATAGGTGAAGGAAGTGAACGTGCCATTGCGGTCGAAGAAGCCGGTCGGATTGGAATAGTTGTAGTACCCGGTGGTATCGCCGTTGCTGTTGATGCCGGCCCCGTTGGTCTGACCGGAAAAGCCCGGAACCTCGTACGAAGTGTAAGTGCCGTTGGACAAGGTGAATCCGTGTGCACTACCCCCGGCATTCGTCCAGTAGACCCCCGAAATCTCGCCCGAATTGTTGATGCCCAACGCTTCGGTGTCACTGGCTCCCGGGTAATCGAGATTGCTGTAGTTGGTCCCATCCCAGTAAAAGCCGTGGAGATGTTCGTTGTTGTCCTCCCAAAACCCGACCACCTGACTCGCATCGTTGACACCCGATGGCGTAGTGGAGTCTGCGCCCGGAAAGTTGATCTCCACATAGGTATAAGCCTGAGCGACCAAGCTTGTGGGAAGTAGCAGGGTAAGGGCAAATAAGACAGGGACGGAGTAGACGAGGCACCGCAATCTGGGCAGGGTCACGAGTCACCTTTGCATTTTCGGTATTCCCCAACGAACATGGACGGGGCGCCGGCGCGTTGCCCGGCGACAGGCGTGCCACTACTCTTAACCTGACTTCCGTTTTTAGACAAGCGAAATCAGAGCGGCAATCGAGGAATTGCTTAGGGGTTCAGACAATCGAGCACTGCTGAAGGCAGGCGTCTGCTCTGCGGCCGGCATTGCGAAGTTACGGCGCGAAATAGCTGGAGATGTCGAGAATCAGCTGCGTTAAACCCTGAACGTAGGCGTCGATGTTGCCGTTCACGTTCGGAACGATCGCCATGTTGGATGTACTCCATGCGTCAATCGCGTTCAGCGTAGAAACTATCGGCCGAGGTTCTCCATCGGGCCACAAGGTCAGATAGCCCAGCGGTTCCGAGGGTTCCACCGTCGCGTTGAAGACATACGCTTGCGCTGAGGCAGCAATCCCGCAGCCCGTGGCGACGACGTTAACGGGAGGACTGAGCGTTCCGCTGAATGGTCGGCCCGTTCCCACCTGCCGCGAGTCGAAAACGCGGCACGGAAACGTGGGGTACAGCGAGAGACCGCCATCACCACTTGCCGCGAAGTAACCGTTGATGTCGATCAACAGGTCGGTATCGTCGCTGGGAAAGACCGTGATCTCGCCATTGCTTCCAACCGGAACAATGGCCGCATTGGCCACGTTCGTTCCCGTCGGATTGTTCAGTGTCGACACGGGATTCTGCGGCTCGTCTCCGGTCGGCCAAACTTCCAGGTAGCCCAGCCGGTCGCCCAACAATGGGTAAGCGAGCGCCGTGAGATTGAGCGAATAAGCCGCGGCGTTCAGTCCTGGCGGAATGCACGTCGTGTTATTCAGCATCGGGAAATCGCGGGCCTCGCCGCCGTTCAGGTGCGGAGCTCCCAGTCCCGGCGGAAAGCTGCTGCTACGCGTGTCGGCGACGCGGCACGGCGTCAGCGGATAAAACTTCAGCGTTGCCTGCGATGGAGTGGCGAAATAGCCATCAATATCTATTATGACGTTGGCCGTGTCCGTGACATAAACGTTGACGCCGCCATTGGTGCCTGCGGGCACGATCGCCGCATTCGCCTTTACCCGCCCGTCGAAAGAATTCATGGTAGATACAAGAGGTTGTCCACCGCCGGACGGCCAGATGGTGAGATAACGAACCGGTGTTCCCCCTGACGGAACGAGCGTAACGTTCAGCGAGTAAACGGTTGCGGAACTCAAGTCGCCGCAGCCCTGGCTCTGCGCCAGTTGCGGCAAGGCAAAGGTTGCGTACGTCCCGCCGGAGATCGGGTTGCCACTTCGCGTGTCCACCAGACGGCAAGGCGTCATGGATACGAATTGTGCGGGAGCAAAGGTCGCAAAATGGAAGACGGTGCCGTAGCCAGGATAAGCTCCCGAATCCGTCGTTCCGTAAAAGCTCCCATCCGCTGTCTGTATAAGGCTGCCAGTCGGCGATGAACCATCAGTACAGTTGGGCTCGGAGCAGAAGGCGTAGAGCGTCGTCAAGGTTCCCGTGGGGATTATCTGGAAGAGTGTGCCGCTGTTCAGCGGGCCGCCACCCCCGGTTGTGCCGTAGAAGTTTCCGTCGGCCCCCTGCATCAGTGCTCCCGAAGGATGCGATCCGTCGGTGCAGCCTGGAGGCAAGCAAAAACTGTACAAACCGGCAAATCCGCCGCTCGAAGTTATCTTGAAGAATTCTCCTCCGTTGTTGGCTCCGCCGGCAGAGGTCGTGCCGTAGAAATTTCCGTCGCGAGAGAGCACGAGCCCAGCCTTGGGCGTAGCGCCATCAGGGCAATTCTGCTGCGAGCAGAAGCTGTAAAGCGTGGTGAAACTTCCCGCCGGTGTGACTCGAAACACGGTGCCGTAGATGTGGCTGGTGCCACCGGCGTACGTTGTGCCGTAGAAGTTTCCGTCGTTGTCCTGAACCAGTCCGCCGTTCGGTTCTGCGCCGTCAACGCAGCCGGACAACGCGCAAAAGGAGTACAGCACCGAAAACGCTCCGGTGGGCGAGATTTTGAACAGGACGCCTCCATTGTGAATGCCGCCGGAATTCGTGCCGCCGTAGAGGAGGCCATCACTTCCCAGCGTCAGCGCTCCTCCCGGAGCCGCACCATCCGCGCAGCTGGCGAGTGAGCAAAATGTGTGCAGAGTAGTGAGTGCGCCGGCCGGAGTAATCTGGAAGAGCGTGCCTGATCCGGTTCCTCCCTGCGTTGTCGTTCCGTAGAAGTTTCCATCGGCGCCCTGCACCAGAGGGCCTGCTGGATAGCTGCCCTGCGGACAGTTGAACGGCCGGCAAAAGTTGTAGAGCGTCGTCAGGTTTCCTGCAGAATCGACCTTGAAGACAGTGCCGGAAATGTTGCTGCCGCCCTCGAAGGTCGTTCCATAAAAATTGCCATCCGAGCCCAGAATCAGCGGGGAAGGATCGGCCCCGTTTCCGCCGGTGAACGTCGCCACCGTCATCAACGTTTGGGCTCCCAGGTTGAGTACGGCCAGGGCCGTGAAGCCTAGGACGATTGCAAGTTTGCCCAGGCGTGCGCACATGGAGGTGGCCATGACTCCCTTTCGTGATCCGAGGTCTAGCAAGCGCAAGTTTTGATCGCTGCTTGCCGTTGTGAGCCGGACGAGGCTGCGGGAGCGGTCAACAGCCTGGAGCAGAACGCAGAATTCTAGCACCCGGATCCGACCGGCAAGAGAGAATTGTGAAGAAGATCAGATGGAAACAAGTGTGCAGTACCGTTGTGGGCCGTTTGCCCGCCTTTCGCCGCGCCATTTACTATCGAAGTTTGACTCTATCTTCCTGAACGGACAGGCATGCCTCACGATCTTCCTAAGGCTTACGAACCGGGCGCCATTGAGCCGCGCTGGGCCGAGTACTGGATCAACGAAAAGCTATTCCACGTCGAAATACCACAGCCGACAGCCGATGGCCGACAGCCAGAGATCGAGACCTTCACCGTCACGCTGCCGCCGCCCAACGTTACCGGCAACCTCCACATGGGCCACATGCTGGAGCACACCGAGATCGACATCATCGTCCGCTGGAAGCGCATGAGCGGCCTGCCCACGCTGTGGCTGCCGGGCACCGACCACGCCGGCATCGCCACGCAGCTGATGGTGGAGCGCCAGCTTGCCTCCGAAGGCAAGAACCGCCGCGACATGGGCCGCGAGGCCTTCGTCGCGCGGGTGTGGGACTGGAAGAAGCATTACGGCGGCGTGATCCTTCAGCAGATGAAGCGCCTGGGCGCCTCGGTCGACTGGTCGCGCGAGTACTTCACCATGGACGAGCGCATGTCGCGCGCCGTGCGCGAGGCCTTCGTCCGCCTGTACGAAGAAGGGCTGATTTATCGCGGAAAGTACATCGTCAACTGGTGTCCGCGCTGCATCACCGCCGTCTCCGATCTGGAAGTGGTTCACGAAGAGACGCAGGGCAAGCTCTACGAGATTCGCTACCCCGTTGTGGGATCTCCCGACGAGTACATCATCGTCGCCACCACGCGTCCGGAGACGATGCTGGGCGATACGGCCATCGCGGTGAACTCCGGCGACGAGCGCTACAAACATCTGCACGGCAAGATGGTCATGCTGCCGCTGATGAATCGTGAGATTCCGATCATTACCGACGACATCCTCGCCAACCCGGAGTTCGGCACCGGCGCGGTGAAAGTCACGCCGTCGCACGATCCCAACGACTTCGAGGCCGGGCTGCGCAACAACCTGCCGCAGATCGACGTGATGAACGAAGTCGCGCAGATGAACGAAAATGCCGGTCCGTACAAGGGCCTGGATCGCTTCGAAGCCCGCTCGAAGATTCTGGAAGACCTCGAAGCCGGCGGCTTCCTGGTCGGCACGAAAGACTACGTTGTGCCGCTGGGCAAGTGCGATCGCTGCAAGACCATCACCGAGCCGCGGCTGTCCACGCAGTGGTTTGTGAAGATCCAGCCGCTGGCCGATCGAGCGATTGAAGCCGTCGAGCAGGGTGAAATCAAGTTCGTGCCCGAGATGTACACCAAGACGTACTTCGAGTGGATGCGCAACATCCACGACTGGTGCATCTCGCGGCAGCTGTGGTGGGGACATCGCATCCCGGCGTGGCACTGCAAAAAGTGCGCAGAGATCATCGTCGCGCGCGAAACGCCGACCGCGTGCAAGTGCGGCGGCGAACTTGAGCAGGATCAGGACGTGCTCGACACCTGGTTCTCGTCGGGACTGCTGCCGTGCTCGGCGCTGGGCTGGCCCGACTCAACACCCGATCTCGAAGCGTTCTATCCGACGTCGCTGCTCATCACTGGCTTCGACATCCTGTTCTTCTGGGTGGCGCGCATGATCATGATGAACTGCCACTTCATGCGTGGCGACGGGCATGGCGATGTTCCGTTTCGCAAGGTGCACATCCACGGCCTGGTGCGCGACGCCGACCGCCAGAAGATGTCGAAGACCAAGGGAAACGTCGTCGATCCAATTCAGATCACCGAAAAGTACGGGACCGATGCCGTGCGGTTCACGCTGGCGGCCATGATCGCACCCGGCAGCGACATCGCTTTCAGTGAGAGTCGTACTGAGAGCTATCGCGCCTTCGCCAATAAGATCTGGAATGCCGCAAGATTTCTTTTCATGAATGTGGATCGTGCGGAGGAAGCCGGCCTGTGGTCGCTCAAGGAATTCAGAGACTCCCACAATGTGGGTAGCGAAAAATCCGAGAGCAAAGGGAAAGGTGTTTCGGGTTTCAAGGCCGAGACCCTCGAAGATCGCTGGATCCTCTCGCGCTTCAACCGGGTCGCGCAGGAGATTGCCGACGCCCTCGACAGCTTCCGCTTCCATGAAGCGGCGCACGTGGTCTATCACTTTTTTTGGGGCGAGTACTGCGACTGGTACCTGGAGCTGATCAAGCCGCGCCTGCTGTCGGACGAACGTGAAGCAGCGCGGGCGGCATTCGGCAATCTGATCAGCATCTTCGAAGGCGCATTGCGTCTGCTGTCGCCGTTCATGCCGTTCATTACCGAAGAGCTGTGGCACGCGGTATATGACGGCGAGCCGCCGGCGAAGTCGATCGCGTTGTCGCGTTATCCGCTGGCGGAGGAGGCGCAGATCAATGCCGATGCCGAAACCGAGATGGCGATCCTGCAAGACCTGATCGTCAGCGTGCGCAACATTCGCGCTGAGCTGAAGGTCGAGCAGAAGGCGAAGCTGCCGGTCGAGGTTTTCGCCGAGCCGGCGATCCGTTCGCTGATCGAGAGAAACCAGAGCGCACTGGAGCGGCTGGCTAACGTCGAAGGCATAACGTTCGTTGAGCAGTCGCTGGCCAAGGCCACGAATGCGCGCAGCACGGCCCGCTTCGAGGTGCGCGTAGTCTACGAGCGCAAGATCGACGTTGCCGCCGAGCGCGAGCGGCTGACCAAAGAGCTGGACAAGATGACCGGTGAGCTGGCCCGCGGAACGGCGCAGTTGGGTAACGAAGCGTTTCTATCGAAGGCCCCGGCAAAAGTCGTCGATGGCCTTAAGCGGCGCAAGGGCGAGCTGGAGATGCTGGTGGAGAAGGCCAAGGCCGCGCTGGGCGAACTTGACGCTATGTAACAATAGGCAGGCTCGGAGTTTCGGTACACTGTTCGCAGCCCGAAGCTCCCGTCCCACCTTGTGGGACGACTCAGTTTAGCCCAGCACGAAGTGCTGGGTAGCGATCAATAAAAAGGTTCAAGTCCCGGTAGGGACGCCGACGCCATGGACTGGACAACCCGCAAAATCACGGCAATCCTGGAAAACGCGCTGCTCGAGGACCGCGCCACGCGCGATGCCACCTCTTACGCCTGCATCGATGTGAACCAGCGCGCCTCGGCCACCATTTTGGCCAAGCAGGAGTGCGTGCTCTCGGGGGTGGCCTGCGTGCATCGCATTCTCGATGTCTTCGCCGTGCTCGACGGCGCGGTAACCTCGCATCCCGAGGTCACCAGTCACACTGAAATTTTCGACGGCGTACGCTTGCGCAAGGGGCAATCCGTCGCCGTCATCGTTCACAACGCGCGCGTCATCCTCTCCTGCGAGCGCGTGATTCTGAACATCATGCAGCGCATGAGCGGGATCGCCACGCTGACGCGCCGTTATGTCGATGCCGTGGCTGGCACGAAGACCGTCATTCTCGATACGCGCAAAACAGCCCCCGGCCTGCGTTTACTCGATAAGTACGCCGTCACGTGCGGCGGCGGTCACAACCACCGTCTCGATTTGAGTGACGGCATTCTGATCAAGAACAATCACATCGCGCTGGCTGGAGGCGTAGTACCGGCGTTGGAGCGCGCCCTGCACAATCGCCGCGGCTCGGAGATGATCGAGATCGAAGTGCGCTCGCTGGAAGAGTTGGAGCAGGTGCTGGAGCATGGCGCCGAAGCCGTGCTGCTGGACAACATGACTCCCGAACAGGTGCGCCAGGCCGTCGAACTGGTGCACAGGTCTGGCCGGCCGATACCGCTGGAAGCCTCGGGCGGAATCACGCTGGAGAACGTCCGCGCCTACGCCGAAACCGGAGTCGACTTCATCTCAGTGGGAGCGCTCACGCACTCGGTGCCGGCGGTCGATCTCAGCATGCGGATTGGGCCGGCGTAGGAAGAAGCTGTGAGCCGTGAGCCGTGGGCCGTGAGCTAAAAGCTACATCTGCCGTCCTTCCTTGTTGAAATTGTCATCCTGAGCGCAGCGTCCGCGCTTTTTGCAGACGCGGAGTCGAAGGACCTCTACAGCGGTGTAACCCGAGCGTTAAGCGCTTACCCGCGCAGCCCAACCATCAGCGTACAATTCCCCGAAGAGACCGCTTGCATGCAGCGTGCACCTATCCTCGTTCTGGTGGTTGCGATCGCTCTTACTCCGATAATGAGCGCACAACAACATAGTGACCAGCCAGAAGTGCCAATCAGCCTGAGTGTTGTCGATCCCTCCGGTGCTGCTGTCGCGGACGCATGTGTCACGGTTGCCCAACATGCTCAGGATGTCCAGTTCACCGAAGAGACGGATGCTAATGGCAAACTCGCGGTCATGCTCACTGCGGGGAGTTATGACTTCACCGTAACTGCGTCGGGGTTCGCCAAAACGGTAGAGCATCTCGAAGTGGCGAGCAACTCAACTTCTTCCCTCGAGATCAAGATGCCGGTTGGGGCGTGCTCCGGAGGATGCGGTCCCGAGGTCACGTCGGCCGCACCGCTGCGCGATGCTAACAATCAGCCTTCCACGCCCGCTTCGCCGAAAGCCACCGGGAAGAACTGCGCGGGATTGTGTTGCGGCTCAAAGCCTTCCGTCGCTGGAGGACAAAGGGACGAATACGCCATTCCCATCAGTATCCGAATCGTGGATCTGTCGAAAGCGCCTGTACCGGGTGCACGCGTGACCGTCGAGGCCACGACTCAGCTTCTGAAGTTTTCGCAGGAAACGAATCCTCGTGGCTCATTGCCGCTTGTGCTAAGTCCAGGTGAGTATGAAATCAGAGCGGCCGCCGTCGGGTTTGGCAAAACGGTCACTCCGCTGGAAGTGACAAGAAATTCTCCGTCCTGTATTCAGATTGAGTTGCCCTATTACACCTGCTCGAATTGTGCTGAGGTGTCCGTCACATCCCACGATGAGCATCAGGTGAAACGGATCGCGTACACTCAGTGCGCTTCCTCTGCTAAGTAGTCCTGGGATGTTCATTTCCCCTCGCCTCGCGCATAATCGTTGAATCGCACGCATTCCTCCAACTCGCATCGATACCGATGGCGATCACTCCACCGACGCTCGGCTCTGCCGCATCGTCCGCCTGCTGAGCGACAACGCGACCGTGGTCGTCAGCGGCACGCGCATCGCGGAAGATCTTGGCACATCGCGCTCCGAAGTTTGGCGGGCGGTGCAACACCTTCGCGATCTGGGGGTGCGGATCGCCGGCCACCTGGCCACGGGATATCAATTGGAAGCTGTCCCCGATCTGCTGATCCCCGACGTTCTCGCTCCGCTGGTGAGCGGGACAATTTTCTCTTCGCACATCCATCACTACTTTCGCATTGGCTCGACGAACGTCACCGCCATGCAGGCCGCGGCTGCGGGCGAGCCGGAGGGCGCCGTCTATGTCGCCGAGCAGCAGACTGCAGGTCGCGGTCGCGGCGGACACACCTGGGACTCGGCGCAATCGGTGGGGATCTATTGCTCCGTCGTTGTTCGCCCACGAATCTCTCCGGTTGATGCGTTGTTTCTTTCGTTGATGACCGGCATTGCCGCCGCGCAGGCGGTCGAGCAGGTCACCGGGTTGCATCCCGACCTCCGCTGGCCGAATGATCTGCTGCTGAACGGCAAGAAAGTCTGCGGCGTTCTCACCGAGATGAACGCCGAGCCGACGCAAGTCCGCTACGTTGTGCTGGGAGTTGGCATCAACGTGAATCACGCGTCGTTCACGGGCGACCTGGAGCCGATCGCGACGTCGCTGCGCATCGAAAGCGGGCGCGAGTGGTCGCGTGTGGAGCTCACCGCAGCTCTGCTAAAATCGCTCGACAGCGCTTACCGCAAGCTGACACGTGGGGGGAAAGAGGCGCGGACGGAGATCCTCCGCGAATTTGAGGCGCGATCCTCTTTTGCCCGGTCCCGCTACGTTCGCGTCGGCGAAGACGATCCGTACGAAGGCATCACTGAGGGTCTGGATCAGCGTGGATTTCTGCTGGTGCGGACCGAATCGGGGTTGCGTACGGTTTTGTCGGGCGATGTGCGCGCGCTGGATGGGAAATAGATCATGCTGCTGGTTCTCGATGTCGGCAATACCAATACGGTGCTCGGAGTCTTTGAATCTGTGGCGAATGAGAGCGCGCAGAATGGGCCGCTGATCGCGCACTGGCGTGTCACCACCGCCAAGACGCAGACCGTCGATGAATACGGCGTGCTCTTCCGCAATCTGTTCGCAATGAATGGACTTGAAGTCGGGTCGGTGCAAGGAATTGTGATCTCGTCGGTGGTGCCGCCGCTGGATTCGACGCTACGCGAGGTCTGCGAAAAATATTTTCAGTCGCGTCCGCTGTTCATCGAGCCGGGGGTGAAGACCGGCATGCCGGTTCACTACGACAACCCCGCGGAGGTGGGCGCCGACCGCATCGTCAACAGCGTTGCTGCGTTTGAGAAATTTGGCGGGCCGTGCATCATCGTCGATTTCGGAACGGCGACAACCTTTGATGTAGTGTCGAAGAAGGGCGAGTATCTGGGTGGAGTGATTACGCCAGGCATCGGAATTTCGGCCGACGCCTTGTTTTCGCGCACGGCACGGCTCCCGCGTGTGGATGTTCGCAAGCCTCCGCGGGTGTTGGCGACGAACACGGTCAACAGCGTGCAGTCGGGTTTGTACTACGGGTACCTCGGGCTGATCGATGGAATTCTTGAGCGGCTGATCGCCGAACTCGGCGGCGACGTGAAAGTCGTCGCGACCGGCGGCCTGGCGAGCCTGATGGGTGGCGGTTCGAAGTACATTCGCGAGGTCGATGACCTGCTCACCCTGGAAGGGCTTCGCATTATCTACGAGCGCAACCAGAACCAGGGAAAGCGGCGCGGCGATGCTGCTTCAAACTCGGAGACGCCGAAGGTCTCGACGTCTCGCAGACGCTGACGGCACTGCAGATCGGGTAGAGCCGGCCTTCAGGCCGGCGTCTAGGCCGTTTAGTTTCGGGTACGAGTCGGCTTCAGCCGACGTCACGGTCGCATCGTGAAGGGCCTTCAGAGATATGCCGTCGGCTGAAGCCGACTCGTACCGACGATATAATCCGCTCGAACGCTGGCCTGAAGGCCAGCTCTACCTTTTGTGGACAATTACTTCAACTACTTCACCGAAATCGAGGAGCACTTCCAGCGCCGCCGCGGCACGCTGCTGATTCTCTCGCCACTCGACTGGGCGTTGATGGAAATGTGGAAGGACGCGGGCATTCCGCTGGAAGCCGTGCTGCGTGGCATCGATACCACCTTCGACAAATGGGAACGCCGGCCGAGCCGCACACGCAAGGTGAATGGACTCGCATTCTGTTCGCAGGAGGTGCTGGCCTCGGCGGAAGAGATGAAGGAAGCGGCGGTCGGCGCCGCGCCTGCGAAAGAAAAATCTGACAGCGGTTTGGATCAGTCAGCCGTAGCAGAGTATCTGACCCGCAATGCCGTGCAACTTACGCAGTTGCAACTGCCCGCAACCGCGCAGTCGCTAGCGCTGGAAACGGCTGTGACCTTGCGCGGCCTGGCCGAATCGCTTGCGGGCAATGCGCCGATTGGCATGGAAGACCTGGAGCGACGGCTTACGGTTTCTGAAGAAAAGTTGCTCGCCGCGCTGCTGGCGACGATGCGGGATGAAGATCTGTACCGCGTGCGCAGCGATGCCGATCGCGACTTGGCTCCGTATCGCCGCAAGATGAGCGCCCCGCAGATCGAGCAGCTGCAGAAGCAGTACATCCACAAACGGCTGCTGGAGCAGTATCGCGTCCCGCGGTTGAGCTTGTTCTACATGTAGAAAAGGTCGGGCGGGTCCAAGCGCCGAAGGACTCGCCGAAACAAATTGTCATCCCGACCGGAGCGAAGCGGAGTGGAGGGACCTGCGGTTCGTCCGCCAGGAGCAGAGCATTCACTGCGAGCAACAGCAGGTCTTTCGACTGCGTTCGGGTCGCTGCGCTCCCCTCACTCCGCTCAGGATGACAACCAGGAACGAAACATGCGACAGCCGACAGCTACTTGATCGCGACCAGCTTGTTCATCAGC
Organism: uncultured Acidobacteriaceae bacterium; assembly: GCA_963834135.1. Taxonomy (GTDB): domain Bacteria; phylum Acidobacteriota; class Terriglobia; order Terriglobales; family Acidobacteriaceae; genus Bog-257. Next base: position 641,170 of record CAWIAN010000007.1, read on the forward strand.
TCGGAGTAATCCTTCTTCTCCACGCCGTGAACCTGCTTGTTGTACTCGTCGATCTTCTGCGAGTAATTCATCGAGCAGAATTTCGGGCCGCACATCGAGCAGAACGCCGCTTCCTTGTAATACGCGTCGGGTAGAGTCTCGTCGTGCATGCTGCGCGCGGTTTCGGGATCGAGCGACAGCGCGAACTGCTTCTCCCAATCGAAGGTATAGCGCGCGTAACTGATGGCGTCGTCGCGGTCCTGTGCTCCCGGACGGTGCCGCGCCACGTCGGCCGCGTGCGCCGCAATCTTGTAGGCGATGATGCCGTCCTTCACGTCCTTGTCGTTGGGCAGGCCGAGGTGCTCCTTGGGCGTGACGTAGCAGAGCATAGCCGCGCCGTGCCAGCCGATCAGCGCCGCGCCGATCGCCGAGGTGATGTGGTCGTAGCCGGGCGCGATGTCGATCACCAACGGGCCGAGTGTGTAGAAGGGCGCGCCGTGGCAGAGTTCGACTTCCTTGTCGACCTGTTCCTTGATCTTGTCGAGCGGCACGTGGCCGGGGCCTTCGATCATGACCTGCACGTCGCGCTCCCAGGCCTTCTTGGTCAGCTCACCCAGCGTCTTCAGTTCGGCGAACTGCGCCTCGTCGCTGGCGTCGGCGATGGAGCCGGGACGCAAGCCGTCGCCGAGCGAGTAGCTCACATCGTGCTTGGCCAGGATCTTCGTGATGTCGTCGAAGCGCTCGTAGAGGAAGTTCTGCTTGTGATGGTGCGCCATCCACTGCGCAAGGATCGCGCCGCCGCGGCTGACGATACCGGTGATGCGCTTGGTGATCAGCGGCAGGTACTCGATAAGCACGCCGGCGTGGATGGTCATGTAATCGACGCCTTGCTCCGCCTGCTCCTCGATGACCTCGAGCATGAGGTCGGCAGTGAGGTCTTCGATGCGCTTCACGCGCGAGACCGCCTCGTAGATCGGCACAGTACCGATGGGCACGGGCGAGTGGCGCAGAATGGCTTCGCGAATGTCGTGGATGCCGCCGCCGGTGGAGAGGTCCATCACCGTGTCGGCGCCGTAGTGGACCGAGGTGTGCAGCTTCTTCAGCTCTTCATCGACGTTGCTGGTGACCGAGGAGTTGCCGATGTTCGAATTGATCTTGCACTTCGAGGCCACGCCGATGCACATCGGCTCCAGCTCAGGATGATTGACGTTGGCCGGGATGATCATGTGGCCGACAGCAACCTCGTCGCGGATCAGCTCGGGCGATACCCGCTCGCGCTCGGCGACGAAGAGCATTTCTTCGGTGAGCAGGCCCTTGCGGGCAAAATGCATCTGCGACATGTTGGTATCGCCGCTGCGGGCGGCCTCTTCACGGCGCTTGGCGATCCATTCGGCGCGCGCCTGGGCTGTGGTCGTGCCGTTGCTGCCATTGGTTCCACTCATAATGTTCTGTAACTCCTGAATGGGTTCGATTATACCGTTTTGAGTGAGAGCGGGATTGCAGGTGCGTCGCGGGCTGCATAGGCTTCTTACGGACCCAATAGAGAGGGTTTTGAAAGGGCGCTTCCTTCAGGTGCGCCGATGAAGGTCCATTTTTCCTGGTTGTCATCCTGAGCGAAGTGAGGAGCCGAAGGCGACGAACGTAGTCGAAGGACCTGCTGTTCGTCGCGTGGTAAGGAATCCTTCCGCTGCGTGCGACAGCAGGTCCCTCCACTCCGGCGGGAGGCCCGCCTGCGGTCGGGATGACAACCAATGACAAAGTAAATTCGTGGCCGGCATGCGAAACAACGAGAAGGTAAAGTAAAAATGGCCATAGCGGTCCTTCGACTCCGCAGTGCCAAAAGCGGGCACTGCTGCGCTCAGGATGACACCGGTGATAGGGTGATGACACCGGTGGTACGGTGATTCGAATTTGAACTTCACTCTCCTGGATTGGTCCGCGATTGTCGGCTACCTGACCATCACCCTGGTGATGGGACTTTGGTTTCGGCGGCGCTCCAGCCGCAGCGTCGACGATTATTTCGTCTCCGGACGCAACGTGAACTGGTGGCTGGCCGGCACGTCGATGGTCGCGACGACATTCGCCGCCGACACTCCACTCGTCGTCACCGGGCTGGTCTACTCACAAGGCATTTCGGGGAACTGGCTGTGGTGGGGATTTCTGCTGTCGGGGATGATGACGGTGTTTCTCTTTGCCCGGCTGTGGCGCCGGTCCGGCCTGCTTACCGATGTGCAATTTGCGGAGATTCGCTACTCGGGCAAGCCTGCGGCCTTCCTGCGCGGCTTTCGCGCCATCTACCTCGGGCTGCTGATGAACTGCGTCATCCTCGGCTGGGTGACGAAGGCGATGACCAGCATCGTTGCGACGACGTTCGCGGGCACATCGTTGTTGACCAAGGTTGGCGGCTTCACGACCGCGCACTTCGGCTCAGTGTGGAGCGGCAATGACGGTGCCGCGCTGGCCATCTGCGTCTTCTTCCTGATCCCGTTTACCGGCCTGTACGTCTCGCTCGGCGGCCTGTGGGGCGTGCTCTGGACCGACCTGTTTCAGTTCGTCCTGAAAATGACGATCGTAATCGCAGTCGGCTATTACGCGGTGGTGGCCTGCGGCGGTATGACCGCGATGATCGAAAGCCTGCGGCGCATTCAGGCAGGCGCGGGAGCGAATGCGGCGAGCCCGTTGGGTTTTCTGCCGCAATTTTCGCGCGGCATCACGGCCGAGACGTTGTGGATGGTGCCGGTGGCGAATTTCCTGGTGTACCTCGGACTGCAGTGGTGGGCTTTCTGGTATCCGGGGGCCGAGCCGGGCGGCGGCGGCTACATCGCTCAACGCATCTTCAGCGCTCGCGATGAAAAGCAGGGGCTGCTGTCAGTGCTGTGGTTCAACATTGCGCATTATGCGATTCGGCCCTGGCCTTGGATCGTCACCGGGCTGGCGGTCATCGTGCTCTATCCCGGGCTCAAGCATCCCGAGACCGGATACATGATGGTGCTGAACGCGCATCTGCCGCACCAATATCGCGGCATCGCAATGGCGGGATTCCTGGCGGCATTCATGTCGACGATTGCCACGCAACTCAACTGGGGTGCGTCCTATCTCGTCGCCGACTTCTATCGCCGCTTCCTGCGGCGCGACGCCTCTGAACGGCACTACGTGAACATCTCCCGCGTATGCACGGTGCTGCTGGTGATCGCCTCGGCCTGGGTGTCGGTGCATCTGGCGTCTATCGCATCGGGATGGGAAGTGGTGCTGCAGATTGGCGCGGGTACGGGCGCGGTGTACATCCTGCGGTGGTATTGGTGGCGGATTAATGCGTGGAGCGAGATTTCGGCGATGGCGTGCTCGCTGCTGGTGACGCTGGTGCTCACGCGCTGGCAGCCGTTCAGCGGAAACGAATCGCTCATCTTCGCCAAGAGCGCGTTGACCACCACGTTAATTACGTCGGCTGTCTGGGTGGCCGTTACGTTTCTCACCAGTCCGGAGCCGGACGATGTTTTGTTGCGCTTTTACCGACTGGTGCGGCCCGACGCTCGCGGGTGGAAGCGGATTGCAGCTGCTGCGACCGAGGTAAGGCAACACCGCGACATCGGCAGCAATCTTGTCGGATGGGCGCTGGGCTGCGTGATGGTCTACACCTGTCTTTTCGGGACGGGCAAGCTATTGCTGCATCAAGCGACGACCGGAGTACTTCTGCTGATGATTTCGGCGATCAGTGCGGCGCTGCTCTATCGCGTGGTGATCCGCAACTTCAAAATAGAACCAGATGAGATAGAAATTCGTACCGCGCAAAATGACGCCTGACGCAGTGGTACCCTTAATCAGAAAATAAAAACGGGGGAGCAACGGCTCCCCCAAGCGACAGAGGCGATATCACTCCGCACTGATGTTAGCGGGGCTCGCCCTGGTTGCACATCCCGACGATGCCGGTGTCGCCACAAATCGATCGCATTCCGCAAGTCGCTGAAATCGCTGGCGCCGAGGAGCGAAGCATCAATCTCGATGGCGTGACTTGGCGTTACTGGGTGGCCGGATCGGGACCTCCGCTGCTATTGATTCACGGCTTCATGGGCTATGCGTTTTCGTGGCGCTTCAACATGGAGCCGCTGGCGAAGTATTTCACCCTCTACGCCATCGACCTGCCGGGCTGCGGGTTCTCCGAGCGTCCCAAAGGTGAAGATTGCACCCTGACGGGCGACGCCGAGCGCGTGCTGCGCTTCATGAAGCAGCTAGGCATCGAGAATGCCGACATCGTGGGCTCCTCGCGCGGCGGAGGGCTCACCATGATCCTGGCAGCGATTGCCGCGCGCACGGACCAGTTGCACCTGGTCCGCCGGCTCGTGCTCGTGTCGCCGATCAATCCCTGGTCAAGCCACGGAAAGGTTCTTACTCGCTTGCTGGCGACTACATTGGGCGGCCTTTACGTCGTGCATGTTCAGCCGCGGCTGAGAATCATCGCCAAACGATACTTCAAAGCACTGTACGGCGATCCTGCCCGTGTCGCTCCAGGAACGTTTGAAGGCTACACTGCGGGGCTTGATCCGGCTGGCAGCTTCGAGCACCTCCTGAAGATCTTGCGCTCCTGGCATGACGATTTAGCGGCGATTCACCAGGCGCTCGGGGAAATTGCAGGGATTCCGACGCTGATATTGTGGGGCTCGCGCGATCGCGCGGTCTATCCGTCGTCGATCCATCAGCTGCAACGGCAATTGAAGAACAGTGCACTGGTGATGTTTCCGGGGGCAGGGCATATGCCGTATGAAGAGGTGCCGGAGGAATTCAATCGCGTGCTGTGCGATTTCCTGTTACACGACGCGCCAAGGACGGTGTTCGAGATTGAGGCGGATCGCGATTAGAAATCAGCATTCAGCACTCAGCAGTCAGCATTCAGTACACGGCGTGCAGCGCTAGCGCTTTTTTAGCGCCGTAGGCGCGGCCCAGGTTAGCCCCGCCGTTAACGGCAGGGTGCGTTCCGCCTCGCGAGGATCCGAGCCGGCTTTAGCGGGCGACACATCATCGGATGGATCAAAAATTTGTGGTGTTTTGCGGGGGCGGTCGCGCTAAATTCTCCTCACAACGCCGCGACGCTCCGCCGTGTCGTGCCTACGGCACTCTGCCGCGGAGGTGAGCGCAGCTTCCCCGCCGTGAACGGCGGGGCTAACCTGTGGCGCGCCTACGGCGCGCTATTCAAGTGGTGAGTGCCGAGTGCCGCTGCTCTCAATCTGCTGCGCTGCTGCTCTCTCCCCGCAGTTGCGCCACCGATTTCGCACGGGCAACCATGCGGCTAACGCCGCGCCTAGGTACATCGCGCCTACTATCCAGAAGCCGTAGATCAGACCGTCTCGATGAGCAGCTTCGCCCACCAGCAGCGCCGTGCAGATCTGCAATGCGCTGGCCAGGAAGGTGAAGGCATTCTGTACGCGTCCCATGAAATGCCGCGGCGTCAGCTGCATGATCTCGCTGGAGAGTGCGATGCCGCCCATGCCGCGACTCGATCCCATTACGAAGTAGATAAGCACAGCGAGCGCCAGCCAGTGTGATACCGGCAGGACGAACAGCGACGCCGAGATGGTCGCCATAGTCAGCGTAACCACAAGATTGGCGCCGTGGCGGCGGACGAACTGCGACGCGTAAAAGACGCTGACGAAAGCGCCCACCGCCCAGCCTGCGTTCAGCCATCCGTATCCGACAGCGCCGCCGTGCAAGATACGATCGCTCAGCGGCGCCGAGAGCACACCCTGCGTCATCATGGCCGCAACAAAGAGCGCCCAGGCAATGCCGATCAGCAGGACGCGACGGTTCTCGCGAACATAGCGATAGCCTTCGCCTAGCTCGTGAACGTAACGGCCCACCGCTCCCAACGACTCCGGCGCGTCCGCGTTTGTTGGCTCGGGCCGCTGGACGGTCACGCGTCCCTTGCGCACCTGGGAGATACAGGCCAGCGACACCGCGTAGGTGGCGCAGTCGATGAGCAGCACGCCGCCGAGACCGATATGGTTGTAGACGAAGCCGACGATCGCGCCCGCCATGAGCCAGCCGCCTTGCAGCGCCGCCAGCAGCAGCGAGTTCGAGTCGAGCATCTTGTCGTCGGGCGTCAACTCCTGAATGAGTGCGTTGACCGTGGGAAAGAACATCCAGAAGCCGACGGCGACCAGGATGTTCATCAGATAAACCTGCCAGAGGTGAACGCGATGGATCAGCACCAGCACGGCGACAGAGAAGATGATCAGGCCGCGCGCGCTGTCGAGCCACATCATCAGGTGACGGCGGTCTTCGCGGTCGATGAGCACGCCGGTGAACGGCAACAGGACGAGCGAGGGCAGCGTCTGCAGGGCGATCAGGGTTCCGAGCGAGACCTCGGAGTGGGTCGCCTGCAGGATGTACCAGATCACGGCGGCGGCGTTCATGCCGCTGCCGATCATGGAGATGAGGTTGGCCGTGAAGATCAGCCTCATCCCGCGGTGCCGCCACATCTCGCGCATTCTGATTTCCACTCTAGCGCAGTCGCAGCGCTGAAAGCTGCTCACATATACTGAGTGTGCAAACAATACTGTTGAAGTGCGCTGAACGTTGGTGAATGGGCGTTCAGAAAAACCGCAGTTGGCATTTGGCACTTGGCATTTGGCCAACACCCGCACGTGAAGCCTTGGCCAAATGCTAAGTGTTAAGTGCGAACTTGAGGACGGAATTTTGAGCCTTCGTCGTCTCTTCAAAAAAGAAAAACAAGAGCACCGCATCATGCGCGAGGCGGTCGAGCGCGCCGGACAGCTCGTCCCCGAATATCACCGGCCTACGCCCGAGTGTCCTCACCCGGAGCGCTGGAGCATGTACGACTCCATGACCGCCGAGATCGAGGTGCTGGAGTTCCTACGCACCCTGGTCACCACCATTAAGCCGAACCTGGTGGTTGAGACCGGAACCTTCATGGGCGTCAGCACGCTGTGGATCGCCGAAGCGCTGCGGCTGAACGGTTTCGGGCGGATCGTCAGCTGCGAATACGATCCCAAGGTTTTCGAGACTGCGAAGCAGAAGATTGATGGCTCCGAGTTTCGCGACCTGATCGACCTGCGCAACGAGTCCAGTCTGGAGATGGAGGTCGACGGGACGATCGATCTATTTTTTAGCGACAGCGATATGCCTATCCGCGAGCAGGAGGTGCGGCGCTACCTGCCGCAGATCTCGCCGTTCGGCATCATCTTGATGCATGATGCCAGCTCTCATCTGAAGCAAGTGCGCGATGCGGCGCTGAAGCTCGAGAGCGAAGGCCTGATCTCGGTGGTGCTGTTGCCGACGCCGCGCGGCTTGGTGGTTGCGCAGAAGCGCGAAGGGCGAAAGTAGCTGAAAAACCGAAGCCTTTCGCCGACTAAAGTCTGCTCGAAGAAAAGAGAGGACGGTACGCGGACCTGAAGGTCCGCTCTACCTGATCCCATCGGCACCGAGTTTCTTATGCGAATTGCTTTACTCGGCGACTTCAATCCGGACGTGGTTGCTCATCAGGCCATTCCCGAAAGCTCTTGCGCTCAGCCGCCGGAGACGTCGATGTGCGTCCGGAGTGGCTCGGCTACGGAATCCGCGCTGAACGCCGAAGCTCGAAGACTACGCCGGATTCTGGTGCGTGCCCGCCAGCCCTTATCGCTCGATGGAAGGCGCACTGCGGGTGATTCGTTTTGCGCGGGAAAACAACCGTCCGTACCTCGGCACCTGCGGCGGATGCCAGCACGCCGTTCTCGAGTTCGCTCGCAATGTACTCAACATTCGGGCTGCGGGACACACGGAGAGCGAGCCCACAACCTCCGAGCCGGTGATAACAAATCTGGCGTGCTCGCTTATCGAAGCCAGCGAAACCCTCCGGCCGGTGAAGGGAACTCGCTTTCATGAGATTTACGCAGCCGACGAAATCCGTGAAACCTATCACTGCAGCTACGGCCTGAACCAGGATTACGTGCCGAGATTGGTTAAGGGCGGCCTGCGAATCGGCGTTCTTGGCCCCAACGGTGAAGCTCGCGCAGTCGAACTACCCACGCATCGTTTTTTCCTGGCCACGCTCTTCCAACCAGAGCGCTCGGCGCTACGCCAGCAGCACCATCCGCTGATCACGGCTTTCGTTGCCGCCGCTGCTTCACAGTAGTTTCGTTAGACCACTTCGATCACCGAGCAAAACTCCATAGCGTCGCAGAACAAAAAGCGCTAGCATTCCGGCGAATGCAGATTGGCGTTTCCGAATTCTCTATAAGCTAGCCATCCCAATCTGCTGGAGGTGCAACATGCGACTTGCCCGCTGCTTGATTCCGTTGGCTCTCATTCTCTCGTCCGTTGCTCTGTGGTCGCAGAACGTGAAGATCGTGATTCCCGCTGGAACGCCCGAGGACAAGGAACTCACGGCCATCGCTGCCGAGCCCGATGCGCAGAAGCGCATTGCGATGTATGAGGACTTCGCCAAGAAATATGACAGCAACAAGGCTGCGGCAGCCTACGCGGATTGGCAACTTGTCGCAGCAATATCTGGCGGCGGGCGACACGGCCAAGGCAAGCGAGGCCGGCGACAAGGCGCTGGAACTCTATCCCAACGATCTCGACATCATCGTCTCGCAGATCGGCGTAGCGCAGGCGATGAAAGACAGCGGTAAGGTCGTCGACTATGCAGTGCAGGGAGCCGCGATCTACGACTCTATCGCGACGCAGCCGAAGCCGGCCGATGTCTCTGATGCGGATTGGAAGAGCGCGCGTAGCTGACGATAAGGACTCAGCGCGCGCCAGCTACGACTACGTCCAGACGGCGGCGTACAACGCGATCGCCGGTGAGCAGGATCCGGCGAAGCGTATGAGCGAGATTGAGAAGTTCACGCCGGCATTTCCGAAGTCGACGTTTGACGATCAGATTTCGCAGATGGCGCTCTACAGTCTTCAACAGTTGAATCAGCCGCAACGGCTGGAGGCTTATGGTGAGAAGGCGCTGGCGGCGAATCCGGACAGTGTTCCCACGCTGCTGATGCTGGCGAATGCCTACTCTGAAGATCCGAAGCAGGCGACTAAAGCCATCGCTTATGCCAATAAGGTGGTCGCACTGACGGAGACGAGCACCGATCCGAAGAAGAAGCTCGCGGCCGGCGTGGCGCACTCGACCATTGGATACGCTTACTTGAAGCAGGACAAACTCACTTCTGCGGTCGGGGAGTTGAAGACCGCTGCCGGAATGTTACAGAGTGATCCCCAGGCAGAGCAGGCCGCACTCTTTCGTCTGGGATACGCGTACGCGAAGCAGAATCGTCGCGCTGACTCAATGGCAGCCTTGCAGAAGGCGGCGGCGATTGATGGTCCGTATCAGACTCCGGCGAAAGAGATGCTGGCAAAGGTGAGCAAAGTTGGGAAGTAGAGTTCGGAAAAGATCCAATCAAAATCCAATCAAAACCCAGTCGCTAACTCCTGGTTGGGTGGGGGGCGCCTTTCAGGCGTGCATATTGCAGCCCCTGGTCAAGGCGCGCTTCCGCGCCTGAGGTAATTGCGGCTTACCTCAGCGACTAAAGCTGTGGCCCGAGGTATTCGAAACTTGTGAGGCCACGGCGTCTAGAAACGCAAAGTCCCGATTACTTCTTGACCAGGGCGTCTGACAGCAGGTGGGCTTTGGTGGCGAGGTTGTAGGCGCGTTCGAAGTCGCCGTCTGTAGTCGCCTTGCGCGATTGAGTGACGATCGAACGGATTTGCGTGACCATCTCTTCCTCTTCGCGCGAAAGGCCTTTCAATCCGTTGATGCTCTTCTCGGTCTCTTCGAGTAGCTGCGCAGTCGACTGCTTCTGGTGCAGCAACTGAGCGTTGCTGACGTCGGCCGCAATCGCCGGATCGGGAGCAGCGTCCGCCGGATTTGCAGGGGGATGAGCCATTGCCACGGTGTTGTTGTTGTTGCTCGAGGTATCCGTGGCTGGAGGCGTCGCTGCCTGTAGACTCGCCGGCGGAGTGGTAGTCGGAACTTTCTTTTTCCCGCTGTGACGCTTTGGCGGCTTCGCTACCGTTACTTCAGGGGGCGGCAGTTGTATTTGCGGTTGCGGAGGCGGAGGCGGTGGAACCGTCTCCGAAATCTCGTCGGGCAGCGGCGTTGCAATCGTATCCGCCGGCGCTTTGGCCTGGGCAGGCAGCTGCGGCTTCTTCTTCGCGCAACCGGTCGTCACGAACAGAACGAACGCGAGCGAGCAGACAACGAGTTGGCGGCCATGTTTCATTTGCAGGTTTGCCACCCTGCCATTTGCTTACTGTTTTCGCGACTCAAGTGGCGGAGCAAGCGACGGCAATTGTTAGTGAATATCATAAACACTTGTCGCGAAAAAAACAGGTGAACGTCAGAGCATTCTTACTGCATGGTTACTTCGCATCACATTTGTGTGCTCACTGCAGCGGGTTCGCGCTCATTAGTGCCAGCCAACGGCAGGATTAATCGGAAGGTCGTGCCACGGCCAATCTCAGTTACGAAATCGATAGCTCCGTTGTGCAGTTGAAGAACGCGATAGCTCATGGCTAAGCCGATGCCGCTTCCGGTTCGCTTGGTGGTGAAATACAAGTTGAAGACCTTGTCACGAACATCCGGCGGAATGCCTTCGCCCTGATCTCTCACCTCGATGGTTGCAGCCGCGTCCTGGTTTCGCGCGACCAGGTCGAGCACGCCTCCATTGGCCATCGCTTGAACTCCATTGAGAACCACGTTCAGCAGCGCTTGCTTGATAAGGTCTGCATCCGCGCGCACCGGAAGCGGAGTTGCCGACAGCTTGGTTTCCAGCTTCACTCCCAGGCGGGCGGCTTCGGGTGATGCCAGCAAGGCGACGTCCTCCACTACTTTGCGCAAATCGAAATCGCTGAGGCGAAGTTCCAGCGGACGGTTGAAGTCGACCAGCATCTGCACCACGCGGTCGAGGCGATGGATCTCGCGTCCAATGATGTCCAGGTGACGGGCAGTATCAGGCTCGACGTCGCGCATTTTCTCGCGCAGCAGTTCCAGGTGCACCACGATGGCGTTGATGGGATTCTTGACCTCGTGGGCCACGCCGGAGGTGAGCCGGCCGATGGCAGCCAGACGGCGCGAGAGCTCGATCTCGTTTTCGATGCGCCGCACCGACTCGGCGTCCCTCATGCTGAGCAGCGCGCCGATGCGTTCCCCGCGCTCGGCGATGAAATCGAGCGCAATCTGAATGCGACGGCCATTCTCCAACTCGATCTCGCGCTGCGGAATCGCCTGATGCAGAGCGAAGGCGTCGAGCACGATCCGGCCCAGCTTAGTGGCGTCGGTGAAGACGGCTTCCACCACGCTGCCCAGAATTTCGCCGCGCGGCCGGCCGATGAAACGCTCGGCCGAGGCGCTGACCAGCACGATGCGAGTGTCACGCGTGAACAGCACCAGGCCGTCCTGGAGCGTACCCATGATCTGGTCGAGATTTTCCTTCAGGGCGCTGAACACTTCTTTGACATCGCGAATCTGCCGGCCCAGGCGATCGATCTTGGTGTTGACCATCCCGTATTCGTCTGTGCGGCGCGGGTCGGGATCGGGCGTTGGGTCGGGAACGCCGACGGTCATTTGATCTAGACGCCGGCCGATGGCTTCGAGCGGACGTAAAGCGATGTTCGACACCACCGCAGCCAGGGCCAGGGAAACCAGTATGGCGATGATCGAGAAGATGAGCGCACGACGCAGCTGCGGCTCAACTTCGTTCTTCAGCAGAACGGTTGAGATGCCAACGCGAATGTCGCCGAAGGGTTGTCCCTCCCGCTGAATGGGAAGGTAGACGTTATAAACCCGCGGATCGCCGAATACGACTTTGAGCTGCTCTATGAAAGAACCGGTGCGCAGCTTAAGGAAATCTTCCCGACCGGGCAGGATGGTGCCGATCGCACTGGTATCAGTGTGCACGATGGCGCGGCCGTTCACGTCGGTAATGGAGGCGTCGAAGATAATTGGTGAGTAGCCGACAACCGAGTCCAACAGGGTAGTCAGCCCTAAGTCTGTCTTGAGCGCCTGGTTGAGCAGGTTCTCGACTTGTTTGGGATCGTTCTGGTTGACGAAGGCTGTACTCAAGTCGATGAGCGAGGCGACGCGCGCGCTGTCCTGGATTTCCTTGGCGACGAAAATTGCGGAATCGTAGGCCTCCTCGGTGCGTTGCCGAAGGAGGTGCGAGACGTACAGGTAGCAGAAGATCGCGACCAGGGCGAAGACCATGCTACTGATCGCGAGCACCAGTTTCGTTTTAAGGCGCATTCGATTCATGAGGGCAACTCGGCTGCGCGTGCTATTGGCGGCATCATAACAGCCTTCGACTTATAGCGGAAACCGCACTCCCGAACTCGCAGCAGGCTTTCCGCCCTGACCCGCCCGAATGATGCGGAATGGCCAATTGTGTTAAGGTGTTCGACGGCATTCGCTGTCAGGCCTCTTTTCGGAGCAGCCAACAGGAACTCCGGATTCTGCGTCTAACCTCCTAAGGCTACCGCAAGCCATCAACAGTGAATGGCCCAATGCCAGGAGAGAAAAACGTGGTTCAACCCGCGACGGACGAGTCTAAGAAAGTACCACCCGATACGGTCGCCAAGCTTCGCACTTTATCGCACGACCTCAGCAATTACATTGAAACCATCATGCAGGCTTCTTACCTACTTGCCCAGGCGAAGCTCGACGACAACAACAAAAAGTGGCTGGAGTTAATCGACAAGGCGTCCCAGGATGCGGCTCGCATCAATCGCGAGATTCGCGAGATCCTGCGGGCCCAGAGCTGAGATTGTCATCGTGAGCGGAGTGAGAGCGGGAAGCGACTGAACGCAGTTGAAGGATCTCTAACGGTCTAGACTTTGAAGTAGCAGAGCTTTGCCCAAGCCACAAACCCTAAAGTTAATCACGCCGCCGGCATGCGAATCGAGTGCCCCCGCACTTGCCCGCGCAGAAAATCCTGCGCCCGATGAAATCCTTCCATCGTTCCAACATCAATATACGTCTCGCCCACGTGGTGGCCGCGCACCGGGTTGCCGGCATCGATGTAGGCGTTCAGCAGTGTCCCAAAATATTCGTCTTCCCGATGCCGGGCCTCCCATAACAACTTCAAACTGTGGAAGCTCTCGCCCGTGGTTGTAATCGCTCCCCAAATCCAGTTGGAGTGAGGCTCGGACTGCCTTAACTTCGACTTTGGTCACGAAGTTCTGCGGATCGCAGACCACGGCGTCAAACGCCGACGGATTGCGCACTGGAAACAACACCAGATTCACATCGGCCGAGCCAAGGTTGAGAGCGGGGTAAAAAGCATTCTCGGGAAACCAGACGGTATCCGGCAATCCGATCAGTACATGCTCATGCTGCTGCGAGTAAAAGGCTCGGCGCGAAACAGGGCATCGCAGAGGCCCTGCGGGTGATGTTGGACCACGTAGAAGATTTCCGCGGCATAGCTGCGCTCGGCGTAGTAACGCACAATATCGGACTTCTCGGCCGAGATCACCATGCAGATCTGCGAGGCGCCGGCGGCAATCATACGCTCCACCAGATATTCCGAGATGGCCTTCGGGCGTTCGATGCCTTCGACGACGCGCGAGCCGACAGGAAGAAGTTCCTTGGAGCAGCCGAGGGGCTGAATTCGTTGACCCGCACCTGCCGCGGGAATGATTCCAATCATGCCAGTACCTCCTGTCGCGACCGTTTGCTTTGGAGCGCCTCATTGCAGTGCGCCAGGAATTCCGCGGCGCGGCGTTCGCCGGTGTGCTCATCGAGTGTGCGTTCACGCGCCCGGGCCGCACGCTGAGTCAACTCGCTCAGCGGCAGGTCGAGGCAAGACAGAACATCCTCCGGCGTACGCACCACGTGCAACTCGCGCTCCGGATCGAAGAACGTCTCGAGCCCTTCCCAGTGATCCGTGAGAATTGGAGTTCCGCAGGCTGCCGCCTCGAAGAAACGCCCTGACGGGCAGTGGCCGGAAGCCGCCATCTCCTGGCGTGTGATGTTCAGCGTGGCGCGCGAAGAGGAGTACAAGGCCGGATGATCGCCTGGCGCCACGTGCTCAAAGCGCCTAACGTTTTCCGGCCAGCTCCATTCATAGGGATAAAGCGATCCCGCCAGTAGAAACTGTAAATCGCTGCGACGTCGTGCCGGCTCAAGCAGAAGGCTGTCCAGTTTCTGTTGGCGGTCCGCCGCATAAGTGCCCAGATAGCTGAGTGCGCTGCAGAACTCTTCTCGCGTTGCTACGCGATGATAGATGTCGGGATCGACGCATCCGTAGAGCGGGCGGGCGATGCGCGCCCCATATTGCTGCTCAAGGCGGCGCAACAGATCGCCGCCGGTGAAGGACAGGTAGAGATCGAATTGCGAAATTTGCTCGCGCCGCAGATAGTCCAGCGCGCCGGAATTCAATCGGCTCAACGTGACCGGAGTGTCCAGGTCGTAGAAGACATGCAACGCATGCGGCAGAGAGAGGATCTCGTCGCCGATACGTGCGCCTCCGGGGGTATAGCTGGCAGTGACGACGATGTCGGACTCAGCGGCCTGACGCAGCGCTTCGCTTCGCACTTCGTTCCAGTCGGAGTAAATCCGCAGATCGCAGTAGGGACAGGAGCTGAAATCGCGATGCCTGGCGTAGTAGGAAGCATCCTTCTCGTAAAAAACGACGCGCGCGCCGCGGCGATCGAGTGCCCGCAGAATGGCCCGATACGGCGTGGCATGGCCGTTTCCCCAGGAAGAAGAAAGCGTCAATCCGAAGATCGTAATTTTCAAGACACACCAAAAGAAAAGCGCCGGCGACCGCTTGCGCGAGGCCCGAGGTACTTACCTTTTCGATGGGCGAATGGGAGGTAGTGTTGGCTGCCTCCGGGAAGCCAGAAGCAGCCGATTGTTTTAGACGAGTTGGGCGTCCATGGTGATATCCGCCTTCAGAACCTTCGAAACCGGGCAGCCCTGCTTGGCGTTCTTGGTCGCTTCGTCAAACTTTGTCTTATCGGCGCCGGGAATCTTCGCCTTGACGTCGAGGTGAATCTTGGTGATGCCGAAGCCTCCCTCTACTTTTTCCAGAGTTACCGTCGCGGTGGTATCGATGCTCTCGGCTGTGAGGCCTGCATTTCCCAACTGAGCCGAGAGCGCCATGGAGAAGCATCCGGCATGTGCGGCGGCAATCAGTTCCTCGGGATTGGTTCCAACGCCATCTTCGAAACGAGTGCTGAAGGAATATTGAGTTTGCTTAAGAACTCCACTTTGCGTCGATACACTGCCTTTGCCATCTTTAAGACCACCCGCCCAATGAGCGCTGCCGGTACGTTGCATGCTGTCCTCCTCAAGTTAGAAAAGTATTTCTCATCCAAGTTACACGAATAGCGCGCGGTGGTGTAAGCACGCGGTAACGCGAGCGGTCACATGAAAAAACAATAATCAATTCGGGAGTACGATTGCCTGTATTAGTAGAAGTCGGCACAGCTGAGGAAATAGCCGCAGCCGGGACAGACGAGTTTGCAATGGTTTTCCTGTAGAGTTTCCGAACAGTTCGGGCAGACCTGCAATGTCGGAGGGGGTACAGTTTTGCGCAGCTGCGTGGAGGACGTGCTGGTCACTTTAGTGATGGATCGAGGTTCGTCGGCCATAGGTCGTAGGTGAAGCGAGTTGTCCAGAAAGTGGACTGGCGCTTGCAAGCACATCAAGGCGAAACCGCTACGCTAGCACCATCAGTCCCGAAGCAGATCACCCAAGAGT
This sequence comes from uncultured Acidobacteriaceae bacterium, assembly GCA_963834135.1. Taxonomy (GTDB): domain Bacteria; phylum Acidobacteriota; class Terriglobia; order Terriglobales; family Acidobacteriaceae; genus Bog-257. Next base: position 656,837 of record CAWIAN010000007.1, read on the forward strand.
ACATGTACCTGCGTCACACGAATAGTGGCAAATAGTGGATAAATTTAGCTGGCATTTCGTAATTGCGTATCTATAATTGCCCCACGGGGCAGTGTTTCCTGGCCGGCGGCCCCGGTTCAAACGGGCGCAGCAATTTACCAAGGGAAAATTTTGAAAAGAGGCTGATCGCCCGACGAGATAACTGAAGGCCAGATAGTTACTAAGTAGTAAATAGTACGGGCCATAGATCGATAGATTTTTAATAGCTCGAAACGGGAATCATCCCGGCTCGCGACTGAGCACAGTACAGCAGCTAGGTGTGGTTAAGAAATTCGACTAGACGATTCCGGGCGACAAGCCCGGTCAACAGAAATTCAGTACAGATAAGACGTTTGGAGGGTTGCACATCATGTTTAAGACACTTATCACTGCCATTCTTGCGGCACTCATGCTGGCGGGCGCGCTGTGCGCTATCAGCGATGCAACCCCTGTAGGTCAAGGTAACTCGGTCGCAATCGTTGGAGAAGGAACGTCCCCATTCCCTGTTTTGTTGTCAACCAATGGTTCCACTAGCGAGACCACGCTCGCTAGCCACTTCTAAGCATTACCGGTCGTAGAACGACCAGGAGACTCTGCCATGAGAAACATTCTGGCTGTGACTTTCGCTCTCGTCATGTTCGCCGGAGTAGCTTGCCAGGCTACCAATCCGTCTGCCGCCACGTCGGCTCCCCTTGCTTCCTCGACAAACAGCAGCGCAAGCCAAGCGGCGCTTTTGCCGAACGAAGGATCACCCATTCCGACATGCCAGCCCGGCCACTGCCCGCCTCCCGGACTGCAGCCGCAGACAATCGCAAATGAAGGATCACCCATTCCGACCTGTCAGCCCGGCCACTGCCCGCCTCCCGGACTGCAGCCGCAGACAATCGCAAATGAAGGATCACCCATTCCGACCTGTCAACCCGGCCATTGCCCGCCTCCCGGACTGCAGCCGACGTTGATGGCAAATGAAGGATCACCCATTCCGACTTGCCAGCCCGGCCACTGCCCGCCTCCCGGACTGCAGCCGACGTTGATGGCGAATGAAGGATCACCCATTCCAACTTGCCAGCCCGGCCACTGCCCGCCTCCCGGACTGCAGCCGACGTTGATGGCAAATGAAGGCTCGCCGATTCCGACCTGTCAGCCTGGCCACTGCCATCCTATGGTGCAGCCGGAACTGATGGCGAACGAAGGCTCGCCGATTCCCACCTGTCAGCCCGGCCACTGCCCGCCTCCCGGACTGCAGCCGACGTTGATGGCAAATGAAGGCTCGCCGATTCCGACCTGTCAGCCTGGCCACTGCCATCCTATGGTGCAGCCGGAACTGATGGCGAATGAAGGCTCGCCGATTCCAACTTGCCAGCCCGGCCATTGCCATCCTCTAGTGCAGCCGGAGCTGATGGCGAGCGAAGACGCTTTCGCATTCGGGCCGTCCACTAGCTGGGTGACTTTATAGGGGATAATACAAAGACAGCACAGAGGTGTTAATTAGACCTGTCCAGAACGGGAAGTAACCAAGCTCTGGTTACCGGACTTGGGAAAATCTTTTCTTGTAATGTGCCGACTTCGCGGATATGCTTTCGCTAGTCATGCACCTTCGTCTGGTCGACTACGTTTTGTGGTTTGCGACACCTGTTCTGCAATCGGGGCTCTTGGTGGCCCTGTACAGGCGTGGTCTGCACCGCGACTACCCATTCTTCTTTAACTACACAATCCTTCAAGTTGTGTCTGTTCCGTTACTCGCTATAGCTTATCGAACGTCTTACTCTGCTTATTTCTACGCGTATTACGTCAATCTAGGTCTAAGCGTAATTCTTTCCTTCGCAGTTTTGCAGGAAGTATTTCAGGATGCGTTCCGTCCTTATGAAAATCTAAGAGACCTGAGTGTCATTCTGTTTCGCTGGTCTGCCTTAGTGGCGCTGCTGGTAGCGGTGATGTGGGCAATCAATGCTTCCCACACCTCCGATGGCGGGGTAGTGAACGATGTGATGCAACTAGCAGACCGTAGCGTCCGACTGATGCAGTGTGGACTGGTTTTCTTTCTGCTTCTCTTCCACGGCTATCTGGGAATCTCTCCCCGCAGTATGCTGTTCGGCATTTCCGTCGGCTTTGGTTTCTTCGCCGGGATCAACATGCTGGTTTTCACAGGGCTAAGCCGTCACGGTCTGTTGACCGACGCGATGTTGAGCCGGATCAACGCAGTCGCTTACGGAGTCGCAGTGGTGATGTGGCTTGGCTATACGATGGCCGCTCCGTCGCGCAGCAAGGCGCATTCAGAAGCTCTCTTGCGCGGTCCAGACTGGAACTCGGCTCTGGAAGAGGCACGGGTAGTTCCGGCTGACAGTGTCCTCGACGTTATGGATCGCACAGTCGAGCGTCTGCTCTATCCTCCCGACCAGTCGAAAATGAAGCCTGCGGGCGAACCCAATCTGACAAGCTTCACCGACTAATCACAGTTCATCGCCTATTTACAGACGTGAGCCGCAACTGCGTTTGCGCTCTGCGTCGTGGCCGGTTTTACAGGCCCGGATCCATCTCTGAGCAACCAGCCCGGCGCTTCGATTGCGCCGCGTAATGTAAACTAAATCTAGCGGTTTCGACTCCCTCCGTTTCGCCGATCGAACGCGGTTTTCCCCAGTCATGAAAGGAAAGCAGTTTTGAGCACGAATTTACGCAACATCGCCATCATCGCGCACGTTGACCACGGCAAGACCACACTGGTGGACGCCATGCTGAACCAGAGTGGCACCTTCCGCGCCAACGAGACCCATGTGGAGCGCGTGATGGACTCCAACGAGCTGGAACGCGAGCGTGGCATCACCATCCTGGCCAAGAACACAGCCATTTTTTACCACGACGTCAAGATCAATATCGTCGACACGCCCGGCCACAGCGACTTCGGCGGCGAGGTGGAACGCGCGCTCAAGATGGTGGACGGAGTGATGCTGCTGGTGGATGCCAGCGAAGGGCCCCTGCCGCAGACCCGCTACGTGCTCAGCAAAGCGCTCGAGGCCAAGCTGCCTCCGATCCTGGTGATCAACAAGATTGATCGTCCCGACGCGCGCGCGCAGGAAGTTCTGAACGAGGTCTACGACCTGTTCATCGACCTTGACGCTGGCGACGACCAGCTCGACTTCCCGGTGCTCTACACCAACGCCAAGCTAGGTACGGCGACTACCGACCTGGGCAAGACAGGCGAAAATCTCCAGCCGCTGTTCGAAGCTATCGTGAAGACGATTCCCGAGCCCAAGGGCGAGGTTGACGGGCCGTTACAAGTGCTGGTGGCAAATCTCGATTACAGCGACTACCTGGGCCGGCTGGCCATCGCGCGTGTATTTAACGGCACGCTGCGGACCGGTGAAGATGTGGCCATTGCCAAGCGCGACGGCTCGCTGGAGAAGATCAAGATCACCAAGCTGTTCTCGTTCTCTGGATTGAAACGCACCGACATCGAGAAAACCACGCTGGGCGACATTGTCGCTGTCGCCGGAGTGACCGGAATCAATATCGGCGAGACGATTACTGACGTCGAGAACCCGGCGCCACTGCCGGTGATTACCATCGACGAGCCCACCATCGCGATGCAGTTCATGGTGAACACCTCGCCGTTCGCCGGGCGTGAGGGCCAGTACGTCACCTCTCGAAACCTGCGCGACCGCCTGCAGAAAGAGCTGCTGACCAACGTGTCCTTGCGTGTGGAAGATACCGGGAACACCGATTCGTTCACCGTGATGGGACGCGGCGAATTGCAGCTGGCCATCCTGATCGAGATGATGCGGCGCGAGAGTTTCGAGCTCGCGGTCGGCAAGCCGGAAATCGTGACCAAGGAAATCGATGGCAAGTTGAATGAACCGGTGGAGCGGCTTACCGTCGATGTGCCGGAATCGTTTGTCGGCGTGGTGATCGAGAAGCTCGGCGCCCGCAAGGCGCAGATGCAGAAAATGCACAATCACGGCTACGGCCGCGTCCGCATGGAGTTCGTCATTCCCAGCCGCGGCTTGATCGGCCTGCGCAGCGAACTGCTGACCGACACGCGGGGAACGATCGTGATGAACGCATTGTTCGAGGGATACACCGAGTGGCAAGGCGACATCCCGCATCGCGTCACCGGAGCGCTAGTTGCCGATCGCGGGGGGCACACCACGGCTTATGCGCTGTGGGGCTTGCAGGAGCGCGGCGAGATGTTTGTCGGTCCCGGCGTTGAAGTCTACGAGGGCATGGTCGTCGGTGAGAATTCACGCGACAACGATCTTGACGTCAATATTGTTCGCGAGAAAAAGCTGACCAACATGCGCTCGTCAACGGCTGACGATGCCATTCGGCTGGTTCCTTTCAAGAACCTGAACCTGGAGCAGGCAATCGAGTTCATCGCCGACGACGAATTGGTAGAAGTGACCCCACACGCGTTGCGCCTGCGCAAGAAAATTCTGCAATCCAATCGCCGGCCGCGCCGCAACACGCTGCCTGTTTCGGTGGAAAGCTAGACTCAGCTTTTTGCCGGTTGTTGTGGATCGCAATGCTGCTCTGCCGGGCTGGACTGCGCGCGCTGCTCGCCCGGACTGCTGAGGCGATTAAATTCAAACGCGGCATTGATCAGTGCGATGTGCGACAGCGCCTGCGGGAAGTTGCCGACCTGCCGCTTACTGCGGGGATCGTATTCTTCCGCGAGTAAGCCTACGTCGTTCGTGAGGCTGAGCAGGCGGTCAAACAACTCGCGAGCCTCGTCTACCCGCCCCAACATCTTTAGCGCGCTCACCATCCAGAAACTGCACGCCAGAAACACGCCTTCGCCCGGGGGCAGGCCGTCGTCGGTGGTTTCGGTTCGATAACGCAGCACAAATCCGTTGACCATCAGGTGCTTTTCGATAGCGTCCACAGTGCCGATCACGCGTGGATCGTCCCAGGGCAAGAAGCCGACTTGCGGGATCAGCAGCAGCGATGCGTCGAGTTGCTCGGAACCGTACGTCTGCGTGAAGCTGTTCAGCTTCTTGCTGAAACCCTTTTCGCAGACATCGCGATGGATCTGATCGCGAATCTGGGACCAGCGTTGCAGCGCCGCGGGCTCAGCCGACTTTTCCAGCGACTTAATCACGCGATCAAATGCCACCCAGGTCATCACTTTCGAATAGGTGAAGTGTTGCGGCTCGCCGCGTATCTCCCATATACCGCTGTCGGGAGTATTCCAAATCGTCGCCAGGTGCTCGATCAAGGCTGTCTGTAGTCCAACGTCTTCCTGCGTCGATCGGATGCCGCCGAGATACGCGTGCAGCAACGCGTCGGCGACTTCGCCATAGACATCCAGTTGCAGTTGCTCGGAGGCCGCATTCCCCACTCTGACCGGCTTCGATCCCTCATATCCGCTTAACCACGATATCTCCCACTCCAGCAGGCGGCGCTCACCTTCGACGCCGTACATGATCTGCACCTGGTCGGGACTGCCGGCGATGGCGCGCAGCAGCCAGTCGTGCCAGGCTCTGGCTTCTTCAAAGTAGCCCGCGTTCATCAAGGCCAGCAGAGTGAAGGTCGCGTCGCGGAGCCAGCAGTAGCGGTAGTCCCAGTTACGCTCGCCGCCGATGCACTCGGGCAGAGAGGTTGTCGGGGCGGCAACAATGCCTCCCGTGTGTCGATACGTGAGCGCCTTCAGGGTGATGAGCGAGCGCTCCAGTTGGCCGGCGTACTGACCGTGAAGCTTAGAGCGGGTCGACCACTCCTCCCAGAATTTCAGTGTGTACTCCAATGACTTTTCCGCTTCGATAGGATGCGGAATGCCCCGGTACGAAGGTCCGTAGGTCAGCACGAACGGGATAGACTCGCCTTCGCGAACCGTGAATTCGCCGCACGTCCGCAGGTTCTCACCGCGCAAAGCGACCGGTGTTCGCAGCACTACCATGTCGGGGCCGGCGATGGTTCGCAGGGTGCCGTCCTCCATACTGGTGACCCAGGGAACCGTGCGCCCGTAGTCGAAGCGCAGCACCAGCTCTGTCTCCATGTCGACGGTGCCGCGCACTCCGCGAACAATCCGCACTACGTCGGAATTGTGTCCCCGCGGCGGCATAAAGTCCAACACGATCGCGGCGCCTTGTTCCGTTTCGAATTTGGTTTCGAGTACCAGGGTGTGGTCGAGATAGCGGCGGCTGATGCGGGCATCGCCTTTGGCGGCGATGGACCAGTGGCCTTCTTCGCCTGTTCCGAGCAACGCCGCAAAGCAGGCTGCCGAGGCGAATTGCGGCCAACACAACCAGTCGATGGAGCCTTCGCGGCTGACCAGGGCGGCGGTTTCACAATCGCCAATGAGGGCGTAGTCCTCGATGCGAGAAGGCACGATACTTGGATTCTACGGCAACGGCGCGGGTGGCTTAGCGTTATTCGTAGCGCAGCGCTTCCACCGGGTCGAGCCGCGATGCTTTGATCGCGGGATACATGCCAAAGAAAAGGCCGACACTCATCGCCATCAGCACGGCGCTGAAGACGGCCCACATGGGCACAGAGGTTGGCATCGAGGGGAAGGCGAGCGGAAGTGCAGCCGCAGCCGCCACCCCTACAAGCACCCCGGCAAGGCCTCCGAGCCCAGTCAGCACAACCGCTTCCGTCAGGAATTGACGGATGACGTCGCCGCGTCTGGCGCCAATCGCTTTACGAACGCCGATTTCATGCGTCCGCTCGGTCACCGACATCAGCATGATGTTCATCACGCCGACGCCACCGACCAGCAGGCCGATGGAGCTGACGACAATCGTCATCAATGCGACCGTGCTCATGATCTGGCGGAAGTTGTCAGCGATGGCTTCGGCGCTGGTCATGCCGAAGTTATCGGGCTTGTTAAAAGGAACATTGCGGCGGCGGCGCAGCAGGCCACGAATTTCGTCTTCGGCGGCGTCCTTGAAGCCGGGGTAGGCTTCCGCGCCAATGAAGACTTCGTCATTCGCGGGATAGTGCTTACGGTAGGTGTGATACGGAACTTTGACGGTGCGATCAGCGCTGTCGTCTTTGAAGAGCTGTCCCTTGCGCTTGTCGAGCACGCCGATGACGCGGTAGGAAACGCCATCGACGATGATCGTCTTTCCCATACCATCGTGTGCGGGAAAGAAATTCTTGTCGATGTCGTAGCCAATCACGGCGACATCTTCCCTGTGCTCGTCCTCGAATTCGGTGAAGAAGCGGCCTTGAATGACCCGCGCGTTGTAGACATCCTGCCAGGAGGCCGTGGTTCCGCTGTAATCCAGGTTGGTGATCTCATGGTTGGCGTAGCGCGCCACCTGCGGCACCGGACGTACGTCGGGGTCCACGCGCGGCATCGCGTCCACGGTTACGGCCTGCACATGCGGAGCCTCGGCCATGATCGCGTCGGCGTCTTCGCGCGTCAGCGGTTTGCGTGACCGCTCTTCGGCGCTCATGCGTCCGGTATGGATGCCCATGTCGAAGCGGAAGAGAAAGAGCGTATTCGTGCCGTAGTCATCCAGGTAAGCCTGGACGTCCCGGCTGACGCCGACCAGGATGGAAGCGACGAAGATCATTGCTGCAACGCCGATTACGACGCCCAGCACGGTCAGAAACGAGCGCGTCTTGTGATCGCGCACGGTCTCCAGCGCCATCCGCGAATTTTCGCCAAAATGCATCATAAGAAGCAGTTGCCCGTGGTCGCTAGCCAGTATCCAGTTGCCGACCAGTTGCCTCTAACTGACTACCGGCTACTGACAACTAGTTTTCAAACCTCAGTGCCTCAATCGGGTCCAGGCGCGCGGCCTTGCGGGCCGGATAAACCCCAAAAAACATTCCTACCGTCGACGAGATTCCGATCGCCAGGATCACGGCGGAGATGGGGACGGCCATGGGCACTGGCGTTGCCGTGCGCACGACTACCGCCAGTATCCACGCGATCAGCACGCCGATACAGCCGCCGACCAGTGACATCACCGTGGACTCCACCATGAACTGCAGCAGGATGTCCCGCCGCTTTGCGCCCATCGACTTGCGAATGCCGATCTCGCGCGTGCGCTCGGTCACCGACGCCAGCATGACGTTCATGATGACCACGCCGCCGATCACCAGGAAGATCGAAACCAGGCCGACCATGCCCGAAGCCAGCGTTCCCGTCAGACTCTTCCAAAGGCCCATCAGACTGTCGCTGGCCAGGATCCCGAAGTTGTCTTCGTCATTCGGCTGCAAGTGACGGCGAGCACGCATCAGGCTGCGCGCCTCCTCCTGCGTGCGTGAAAGCCACTCCGGACCTCGCGCCTGCACATTCACGCTGAGCGTGGTATTGCGGCCATAAATCTTCAGCCAGGTCTGGATGGGGATGTAAACAAAGTTGTCCTGCGATTGGCCGAAGGTGTTGCCGATCCGCTTGGCGACGCCGACGACCTGGAACTCCTGCCCATCGACCGTCACGATCTTGCCCAGCGGATCGCTGTTGGCGAATAGTTTGTCGGCGACGTCCGCCCCCAGCATGCAAACCATGTCCCGGTGCTCGTTGTCGCTGTCGGTCATGTAGCGTCCGATGCCGACTTCTTCCACATCCATGTCGCCGATATTGGCGGTCACGCCTCGGAGATCGACATCTTCGAGATTCTGACGCTCGTTGCGGACGTTGGCCGAGCGACGCACTTCGACGCCAACCGCCTTGGGTAGCTTCAGATTGTCGCGCAAGGCCTCATAGTCATCCCAGGTGATATCGCGGTTGCGGCGCGTGGCCGTCAGCAGTTCTTTCGCGTCGTTGATGATGGGGAACTTGTGGATCAGAAAGACGTTCGAGCCGAGATTCGCAACCTTGGTGGCGAAGTATTCGTTCATTCCGCTGATCAGGGCAATCACCAGAATCAGCGTCGAAACCGAAAGAATGATGCCGAGCAACATGAGGAACGAGCGCAATTTGTGCGCGCGCATGGTCTGTAACGCAATGAGCGTCGGCTCGCGCAGAAAGTGACTGCGCGCCAGTCGCCGCGGCTGGCTGGAAGAAGTCATGAAAAGTGCTTGGGAACCCCGCCTCTATTGTACGCAGCCGGGCAGAGTTCTCCGAATGGTGATACGAAGCGGCGGGCGGGAAAGTTGCAAGGGATTATGTGCGAATGCGAATTTACCGAACCGCCGCGTGTCCCATGGGAGAGGGCGCTAAGTCCACGTTTTCCAGCTTCTTACCTTGCTTGCTGAAGCGTGGCAAGTGCATCAGACCCCAACGGTTCAGCTTGAACTGGAGCGAGGTGCCCAGCACGCCGAAGCCGTATTTCACGCTGCGCCGGAAGTTGATGGAGGAAGCCTCTTCGAAATATTTCGTGGGACACGACACTTCGCCGATGCGGAAGCCGAAATGCACGCACTGCGCCAGCATCTGGTTGTCGAAGACAAAGTCCGGTGAGTTCTCCATCAGAGGTAGCGTGGTCAGAACCTTGCTGCTGAAGGCGCGATATCCGGTGTGGTATTCCGACAGCTTCACGCCCAGGAACAGGTTTTCGAACGCAGTGAGGAAGCGGTTAGAGATGTATTTGTATACAGGCATGCCGCCGCGCAGTGCCTGGCCGCCGATGATGCGCGAGCCCAGCACTACGTCATACACGTCGTAGGCCACCATGCTTGCCATGGCCGTGATCAGCAGCGGCGTGTACTGGTAGTCAGGGTGGACCATGATCACGACATCGGCGCCCGCGGCGAGCGCCTCGCGGTAGCAGGTCTGCTGGTTGCGACCGTAGCCGTAATTCTTGTCGTGCACGAAGACTGTGAGGCCAAGCTTCTTCGCTACCTCAACCGTCTTGTCCTTGCTGTAGTCGTCGACCAGGATGCGAATGTCTACCAGCTCGGGAAACTCCCGCACCGTCGCTTCCAGGGTGAGCTCGGCGTTATAGGCCGGCATCACGACGGCTACGCGTTTTCCGTTGATCATGGCAATGGTCCCTTGAAATACCCGAAACATGATAACCCGGCCCGTCACCTTGGCCCAAGCACGAATCGTGGGGGGACAGCCGGTGGGGGACGCAGGTAAGCGCCGTCGGAGCCATCCTGTTCTGCTAATCTGAACCCGCTTCCGTGACAATGATTCTCACGCTCGTGGCGATTGCCGGCGGACTGCTTGGTCTGGCGGGCACGGCCTATTTCAGCTTAAGCATCTGGGCGGGATTGCGCTTTCGCCGAGAAGCCAGGCTGGACGCCGTTTCTGGCTTTGCACCTCCGGTCAGCATTCTTAAATCGCTGAAGGGCGTGGACCCGCACATGTACGCGGCGTTCGCGAGCCACTGCACGCTCGATTATCCCGAATACGAATTGCTCTTCGGAGTTCACGATCCAAACGAACCTGCGCTGGCGCTAGTCGAAAAGCTGCAACAGCAATTTCCCCGGCAGAGTCTGCGCGTGATTCACTGCCCGGAGAGCCTCGGGCTCAACGGCAAGGTCAGCAACCTGGCGCAGATGCTGCCGCAGGCGCGCTTCGAGCACGTGCTCATCAACGACAGCGACATCGTCGTGCCGCGCGGCTACTTGCGGCATGTCATGTCGCCGTTTGGTGATCCAGAGGTGGGCATGGTGACGACGCTCTATCGTGGACTGGCGGGGACGACGCTGGGGTCGAAGCTCGAGGCGCTCGGCCTGAGCACTGACTTTGCCGGGGGCGTGCTGCTGGCGCGCGCCATGGAGGGCGGTATTCGCTTCGGCCTGGGCGCGACGATTGCGACTAGCAAAGATGTGCTGGAGAAGATCGGCGGCCTGACAGCGCTGGCGAATCACCTGGGGGACGATTACGAACTTGGCGCGCGAACTGCGGCGATCGGCCGCAAGATCGCGCTGGCGGACACGATACCCGAGACGGCTCTGCCCGATTATTCTTTCCGCGATTTCTGGCTGCACCAGATGCGCTGGGCGCGCAATGTGAAAGACCGCCGCCCCTCACAATACGTCGGTCTGATTGCAACGTTCGGTCTGGCGTGGGCGATCATCGCGGTGCTGGCGCGGCCGATGTGTGGGTGGACGTGGACCATCCTGGCGATCACGGCCATCGCTCGTTTCACTGCGGCGCTGGTCGTGGGACTGGGAGTGCTGAAGGACCCGCAGCTCCTGCCCAATCTCTGGCTCGTTCCGTTGCGCGATTTCGTCGCGCTGGCCATCTGGGTGGTCAGCTATTTTGGAGAAACGGTGGTCTGGCGGGGTACTCGCTTCCGGCTTAAAAAGGGAAAACTGGAAGCGAGCGGTGAGTCTTCGAGGTGAAGAATGTCACTCTACATCTTCGTTCGTTTTCATGCGCGCGAAAATCAGGAAGGCGCTCTGGAGCGAGCACTGGCCGAAGTTGTGCCGCCCTCGCGCCAGGAACCGGGCTGCCTGGAGGTCCAGGCTTATCGCGCAACTGGCGATCCACGACTGTTCTACATCCACTCACGCTGGAAAGATGAAACCGACTTCGACCGCCACGCCACCCTGCCGCACACGGTGAAGTTTATCCAGACCGTGGAACCTTTGCTCGATCATCTGTTCGAGGTGACGCGGACGACGGTCATCGTTTGATCGGACAGCTAACGCGCCCCTAGAACTGGTTATCATCCCGACCGTGGGCGGGCGTATTTGCCAGCTGGAGCTGAGGGAACTGCTGTCTGCGCGCCGCCGAAGGCTCATTCGGGTGGGACAAAGCAGGTCCTTCGACTCCGCAGCGCAACGGCGGCGCTGCTCCGCTCAGGATGACAACCATCAAAAACATTTCAGGGGAATTCCGACTTGAACATTTACCTGAAGGTCAGTTCCACCCGCTAGTCGTGCGCCTGGGGAACGCTCTCCCGCTCAAACTCAATCGAGCGCGCTACCGGCGTGATGCGGCCTTCCTCGCCGAACTGATACGGTTCGCCGCGCCACAAAAACGTGTTTCCGGTGAAGCTACCTACCCAGGTGCAGAACCCCAGCAGGTCGCGCAGGGGATAGAGCCAGCACATCCACAGACAACGCGGGTCGCGAATGATGCCCCAGCCCACGATCAGCGCCAGCAGCATGCGATTCAGCCATGCCGCTGCGAACAGCGCCAGGCCGGCGGCCATGTGATGCTGGTGATGGCCGAAGCCCAACAGCAGGGCCAGCAATCCGAAGGGCACGGCGTAGGTTAGCCCGGAGCCAACGTGTCCCCAGGGACGTGAGTAGCGCGTGCTCTTCATCCAGCGCAGTTGATCGCCGAAGGTCCGCCGCAGCGAGCATGCCGAGAGCACGTGTCCAACTTTGTAGTGCGACAGCACTACGTCGTATCCCGCCTCGGCGACCAGATTGCCCAGCACGAAATCGTCGGAGTAGAAATCTGCCGTCTCGCGAATACCGCCGATCGCTTCGATGGCATCGCGCCGCACGGTCATTGCCGCGCCCAAGGCGAACTTCATACCTTCAACCATGTCGGCAACCATCACGCCCGCCGGCATCTCGACCGACATGCCGATGGCTTCCATCTGCGACCAGAAATCCGGCGCCGGAATTCCCTGGTACAGGCAGGTGACCAGTCCTACCTTCGCATTCAGCAGCGGCGGAATCACGTTGCGCAGAAAGTCGGGGCCGACCAGGATGTCGCTGTCGCTGATGACAAAGTAATCGTCGTCGGAGGAGGCAATCATCTTGGCCAGCGAAAACACCTTCGCGTTCGGCCACGACGGCTCGCCCGAGATCACCACGCGCGTGCGCACGTTGGGATAGCGTTTGCGTAGCCGCTCGACGACCGTCAGCGCCTGATTGTCGCGGCTGCGCGCGCCGAAGATGATCTCGTAGTTGGGATAGTCCTGGCGGAAGAAGCTCTCGAGCGTCTCTTCCAGCCGAGGCTCAAGTCCGTGAACGGGCTTCAGGACGGTGACAGGCGGCAGCACGTCCGGCGACACGGCCAGCGCGACTTGCTCAGCGCGGCGCGCCCTCGCGATGTAGCGGAACGCCGCTACCACCACCATGGCGAGAAATACCGTGGAGGTAAACGATCCGAATATGGCTATGAACCACAGCAGTTGCCGCAGGAGGTGCTGGGCGGCCGCCATGTCCAGAAACATTGCAAACATAGGAACGTTACATTGTACCCGCTCGACCGCCAGATGACAGGTGGCGAATTACTTCGAGGCCTGGAAAGCCGCCAGCGCCGCCTGTCCCAGGCTGATTCCGCCGTCATTGGGCGGCACGGCGTGATTGGTCCAAACTTCCAACCCGGCCGTGCCCAGCAAGTCGCGCAGGTCGCAGAGAAGAAGCTCGTTCTGGAAGACTCCACCGGAGAGAACGACGGTCTCGGTCTGCAATTGGCCGCATAGCGAGGTTGCCGCATCCCGCACCCCGTGGGCAATTCCGAGCTGAAAGGCCCGCGCGATTTCGTTCAACGAGCGGCCCTGCGTGCGGTGTTTGGCGACAGCCAGAAGAAGGGGCCGGAAATCCAGCTCACCGTCGACAAACGGAAACGGATACGCTTCGGCAGTTCCGGCCTCACGCGCCAGGCTCTCCACCCACATCCCGGCCTGACCCTCGAAGGTGATAGCACGGGTGAAGCCCAATAGCGCCGCGGCGGAATCAAAGAGGCGCCCGACAGACGTCGTGGTGAAACTCCGCACCTGCTTGTTCACCAGCTCCAGCGCCTGCCGATATCGCGCAGGGAAATCGAAGGGCGGTGCGGTCACGTCGGGCAGATCGTCGAGTTGCGCCAGGAATCCCGCGGCCGCCTGCACCGGATGCTGCGCGGCGGCGTCGCCTCCGGGCAGGCTGGCTGGGCGAAGATGTGCCACGCGCTCGAAGCCTTCGTGCACGCTGCCGGAGAAAAACTCTCCGCCCCAGATACTGCTGTCGTCCCCGAAGCCGGTTCCATCGAAGCTGATGCCGAGCACACGCTTATCCCACGCGCCGCGCTCGGCCAGGACCGACGCGGTGTGCGCGCGATGATGTTGGACCGCGATCTTCTGCGCGACCCTCAAGCTCGAGGTGTAGGTGGTCGAGAGGTATTGGGGATGGGCGTCGTGTACGACCACTAAATCGTCCCAGCTAACGTCGTACATCGACACCAGATCACAGATGGTTTCCTGGAAGGCCTTGAGTGCCTGGTAGTGGTCGAGATCGCCGATATGCTGGCTGACAAAGGCCTGTCCGTCGACCACCAGCGTGACCGTGTTCTTCAGGTCGGCGCCCAGAGCGAGCAGCGGGCGATCGACCGGCAACTTGGTTACGGCTCCGGGAGCATAGCCCCGCGAGCGCCGCAGGATCACCGGTCCGAAAGCACCCACACGCACGACGGAATCGTCGACGCGACGCGCGATCGGACGCTCGCCGATGAGAAAGGCGTCAGCAACGCCGGCCAGCCGGTCAAAGGCGTCCTGTTCGGTGTAGGCGATGGGCTCACTGGAACGGTTAGCGCTGGTCATCACCAGCACCTCGGGCGCACCCGCAGCAAACAGCAGGTGATGCAGCGGCGTGTAAGGCAGCATGACGCCGAGCTCGTCGTTATCGGGAGCCACGCCCTGCAAGTCGACTTTGGCTTTGGCCAAAACAATTGGACGCGCCGTCGATTTGAGTAACGATTCCACTTCCGGCGACGTCTCGACAATTGCGCGTGCGCCGTCGATATCGTTCACCATCACCGCGAACGGCTTTTCCTTGCGATACTTTCGCTCGCGCAGCGCACGGACCGCGCCAGGATTTCGGGCATCGCAGGCAAGGTGATAGCCACCTAGCCCCTTGACCGCCGCGATCTTGCCGTCACGCAAAAGCTCGACTGCGTGGCGGATCGCCAGGTCATCGCCGGCGATGGTTTCGTCATCGACGTGCAGAGCATAGTGCGGCCCGCACTTGGAACACGCAACGGGCTGCGCGTGAAAGCGCCGGTTCGCGGGATCGCGATACTCGCCATCGCAATAGGCGTCCAACGGCCATTGCTTCATCGTGGTATTCGGGCGATCGTAGGGAAGCGCGAGAATCACGGTGTAGCGTGGCCCGCAGTTGGTGCAGTTGATGTAAGGATAGCGATATCGCGGATTCTGCGGATCGAAGAGCTCGCGCAAACACTCGTCGCACACCGGCAGGTCCGGCGAGATGCGGACCGTGGGCTTGTCGTGGCGTTCGCTTTCGCGAATCTCGAAGTCGGGGAAGCCGGCCACTTCAACGAAATGCGCCTCGACTTCGGCAATGCTCGCTGCGGGAGGCGCCTGCACGCGCAGCTCCTCGACGAACCTCCACAGAGTTTTCTCCTCGCCCTCGGCGTGAATCAAGACGCCCTCGTCTCCGTTGAGCACCCAGCCGGAGATGCCGAGCTCTCGCGCGAGCCGGTAGACGAATGGGCGGAAACCAACACCCTGCACGACGCCGCGAATTCGAATGGAGAGAGCGGTGGTCATGAGCGGTTCATTCTCGCGACTACGAGAAACACATGCTTGCGTCCGTCCCAGCAATAGGGCGACTCAATCCCCGAACCATGTTACATGCAGCCAATCCCTTGCCTGCCTTCGCCTCACGGTGTACGCTCGTCGGTCACGCGCCTGCGTTTGCGGTCGTGCTGCCAATTGGAGATATTGATGCGCCTGCGCCCGCCCCGGAGTATTCCGCACTCTCGACTCGCCGCTCTGGTTCTTTCGCTGATCACTATTCCGCTGACGGTATTCGCTCAACAGATGCCCGGCCCGGAGCAGCTCTCCGGCATGAAGTGGCGGCTGCTCGGTCCGTTTCGCGGCGGACGCGTCACGGCGGTCGCAGGAGTGCCCGGCGATCCCACAACGTACTACTTCGGCACGCCCGGCGGCGGAGTGTGGAAGAGTACTAACGGCGGTCGCGTCTGGCAGCCAATCTTCGATAGCGTACCTGTGCCGTCGATCGGCTCGGTGACAGTCGCACCTTCGGCTTCGAACGTCATCTACGTTGGAACCGGCGAGCAGACACGTGGCAAGGGCGTCTATCGCTCGAACGACAGTGGCAAGACCTGGAGCAGCGCCGGCCTTGCCGACGTCCCTTATATACAGGCCATCGTTGTCGATCCCCAGAATCCTGACATCGCGGTTGCGGGCGGCAACTCCATCGGCTTTGGCATTTTGTGGCATCCGGTACCCAAGTCGGCCAGCGTCGACAATCGCGGCGTCTTTCGCACGGAAGACGGTGGCAAGAGTTGGAAGAAGGTCTACAGCGACGATACGAGCTTCGGCGTCGTCGACATGTGCGCCGATCCGAGCAATCCCAACACGCTTTACGCCGTGCTGTATAAGCCGGAGTCGGGTACGGGCGACAATGATGTTCCGCCAACTTCGTACATCGTGAAGTCGACCGACGGCGGCCGAACCTGGGCGACGATGGCGACAAAAGGCCTGCCGGATAAAGGTCTTGGACGAGTGGGCGTTGCAGTCGCCGCCGGAAACAACGGTCAGCGGCTCTATGCGATTGTCGATGACGGTTTCTACCGCTCCGACGATGGCGGCGGGAACTGGTATCAGTCGACGAAGGATCCGCGCGTGCTGGGCAGTGCGTACTTCAGCCGCATCTTCGCCGACCCGAAAAATCCTGACGTGCTCTACGTCGCGCAGACTTCGCTCTATCGCTCGACCGACGGCGGCAAGACCTTCGAAGCTTATGTCGGCGCGCCCAGCGGCGATGATTTCCACGTGTTGTGGATCGATCCGCAGAACTCGGCGCGCATGTTGCTGGGCGTCGATCAAGGCGCGATCGTCAGTGTTGATGCGGGCAAGACCTGGACATCGTGGTACAACCAGCCGACCGGCCAGTTCTATCACGTCTCCACCGACAACCTGTTTCCGTATCGCGTCTACGGCGCGCAGCAGGACAGCGGCACCGCCGGCATCCTGAGCCGCAGTGATTACGGCGAGATCCTGCTCCAGGACTGGTACTCCATCGGAGGCTTCGAATACGCCTTCATCACGCCTGATCCCGCGCATCCCGATTTTGTTTACAGCGGCGGCTGGTACGGCTCGGTCATTCGCTATGACAAATCCACGGGAGAGATTGCCACGGTATTCGAACGCGGCAAGCGATACCGCTTTTCCGGCATGGCGCCGCTGGTGTTCTCGCCGCAGGACCCGTCGGTGCTGTATCAGGGAACGCAGTATGTGCTGAGGACCACGGATGGCGGCCAGAGCTGGCACGAGATCAGCCCTGACCTTACCGGCTACAAAGAGCCTGAGGAGACGAGCGAGCAGCCGAAAGAAGAACCGAAGGAACTGAAGAAGGACGAGCCCAAGAAAGAATTGAAGGAGAAGGAAGAGAAAGAAAAAGAAGAAAAAGAAAAGCAGACGGAGCAGAA
Organism: uncultured Acidobacteriaceae bacterium; assembly: GCA_963834135.1. Taxonomy (GTDB): domain Bacteria; phylum Acidobacteriota; class Terriglobia; order Terriglobales; family Acidobacteriaceae; genus Bog-257. The sequence goes on from CAWIAN010000007.1 coordinate 674,058, forward strand.
CACCGAGAAGCCTCGCCCGTCCGCGATCACGGCTCTCGCACCATCGCCGGTCAAGGCGGGGCAGATCTGGGCCGGAACTGGCAATCGCATCGTTCAACTGACACGCGACGAAGGCAAGAGCTGGCAGAATGTAACCCCGCCCGGCTTGGCCGACCCGCTGGAGATCCTGTACGTCGAAGCCTCTCACCAAGATGCCGCGACTGCCTACCTGACGATTGGCGCGACGCGCGAATCAACTCCGCCGAATGTTTTGCGCACGCATGATTATGGCAAGACCTGGCAGAAGATCGTCAACGGCTTTCCCGCCGACGAGATGGTGCGCGTAGTGCGCGCGGACCCTAAGCGCAAAGGCCTGCTGTATGCCGGTACTGACACGACAGTTTACGTCTCGTGGGATGACGGCGATCACTGGCAGCCGCTCACGCTGAACCTGCCGCCGTCGCCCATCACCGATTTGCAGGTGCACGATAACGATCTCGCTGTGTCGACCTTCGGCCGCTCGCTATGGATTCTCGACGACGTAACTCCATTACGTGAGATGGACGCAAAAATCGCCTCTTCTAACGCGCACCTGTTTACGCCCGCGACTGCGATCCGGGTGCGCTGGGACAACTACGAAGACACACCGTTTCCGGTGGAGACGCCGGCGGGCCAGAATCCGCCGGACGGCGCGATCCTGTACTACTACCTGAAGAACGCAGCCACCACGCCGCTGACGATGACCGTCTATGACGACAAGGGCGGCGAGGTTGCCAAGTACAGTAGCGATCCTAAGCCGGTGACCTATCCGCCGGCCAATGTGCCGGAGTACTGGTTTGCGCCGCCTACGGCACTGGATAAGGCCGCCGGCGTGAACCGCTTTGCCTGGGACCTGCGCTATCCGGCGCCGCTCACGCTGCCCTACGGCTACTACGGCAACCTGCTGGAGTACATGGAATACACGCTGGCCGATCACGCCATCGCCGGGCTTACGCCGCGAGAGCAGCCGCGTGGACCGCTAGTCGTGCCTGGCAAGTACACAATCGAGCTGACGTACGCGGGCAAGACGTACAAGCAGCCGCTCACCATCGTTCCCGACCCGCGGATTCACGCTTCCCAGGCCGACCTGGTCGAGCAGCGCGATGTCGCGCTCCAATGCACGCGCGGCATGAAGTCGAGTTGGGACGCGTTTCATCAGGTCGACGCTTTGCGCAAGGCGTTCGCCGACAGCCAGAAAGCGCTCACCGGCAGCGATGCTGACAAGACGAAACAGGCGGCCGAGGCGCTGGGCAAGAAAATCGACAGCGTGGAGAAGGGGAAGCCAACCGCGCCTGGGGTTGGTCCGGTGAATCGCGATCTGGCGCGGCTCATCTTCAGTGTGGAGAGTGCCGACCTGCGCCCTGCTGACACCGTGAAGGCTGCCGTCGAGCAAAATTGCGAGTCGCTGGAGAAGGACCTAGTGCAATGGCAGCAGCTCAATCAGCAGGACATTCCGGCATTCAACCAGTTGTTGGCGGGAAGCAAAGCGGCCGCGCTGCCGGTTACAACGGTGAATACGGGGGGATGCAAGCCCTAGACGCGCTCATGTCTGGGAACTCGGCCTGGTGTGGAAGCGCCGGGCTTCAGCCCGGCGACAAATCAGGCACACGAGGTCGGCTTCAAGCCCTGGCCCTCGGCACTGGCATTTCCCGCTTCCACTTTTTTGGTGAACCGCTAGAATCACTCCATGTCCATGGTGCAAAGCCAGCGCGAGCGACTCTCGCAGCTGAAGACAAGGGCGTCCGACCGTTACATCAAGGGCGACATGCACGGAATTCACTATGCCGTCAGCATCTTCATCGCGACGGCGATTCTGTGGGTCTGCGTACACATGCTCGCTGCGAAGAACCCCATCTGGGCGATCAGTTCAATGGTGGCCACCAGCGATCCGCTGATGAAAAATGCGATGACCTTTTTCCGCTCGCGCATGATCAACGCTTTCCTCGGCTGCGCGGTTGGACTGCTCTTCATTGCCATTGGAGGCTCACGGCTCCTGATGCTGCCGCTGGCCATGGCGGTCACGGTCCTGCTTACCAGCTACGTTGTGCGTATCCAGACGATGTGGCGACAGGCGCCGATCACCGCAGCATTTGTCATCTCCGCGGGCATCGAACATCATTCGCGTGTCAAGGGACTTCAGGCCGGCGTCTTTCGTATGTCCGAAGTGCTTTTCGGTTGCGTTGTCGGCTTGGCAGTCGCCTGGCTGGTTTCGGTGGTGTGGCCGCTGCCGGACGCGGGCGCGAAGACATAACACTAGGCGAGTTGCTTCCGCGCCTCCGCCGTCGGCACGCCCTTCCACAGCCGTTCGTAGTTTTCCATGCTGCAGAACGTTCGCGCATGCATGCGATCTGTGTAGAGGATTCCATTGAGGTGATCGATTTCGTGTTGCAGGATGCGCGCATACCAGCCTTCCGCTTCCACGCGCACAGTCTCGGCACGCTCGTTGAGATATTCGACGATGACGCGATGTGCGCGCGGAACAATGGCCGTGTATCCCTCGACGCTCAGGCAGCCTTCGAAGAACTCTATCGTGGACTCGTCCTGTGACACGATCCTGGGATTGATCAGCACATGAAATGGCACATGCCGGCGGCCGCGCTCCGCCAGTTGTTCGGGCGTCGCCTTGGCGTGATACTCAGTGCGATCCTCGATCACTGCGATCTGCCGCGCTACGCCGACCTGCGGCGCGGCCAATCCTACACCGGGTGCAGCCCGCATGGCCTCGCGCATCTCTTCGATCAGGACCTGGATACTGCTCCTGCGTAGAATCTCTTCGCGTATCAGTGGGCTGGCCTGGCGCCGAAGGACCGCTTCACCTGCCTGCACAATTTTCAAAGCCAATTGAGATCTCCTCGAGGATGAATGTTCTACACCGTAGCATCGGTTTGCAAACCGCTCAACGAGACTCTGCCTTCTGCTGATTTTTGCAGTATTGAACAAAACGTCGCGAAAGCCGGGAATCCCCCGCTTCTGCCGCACATCGAATGTCCCATGAGCATGAGAAAGGTCAAGCTTGGTTCACAAGGTGCAGTCGTCTCCCGCATGGGACTCGGCTGCATGGGCATGAGCGAGTTCTACGGCGAGCGCAACGACGAGGAGTCGGCTGCAACCATCCTGCGCGCGCTAGATCTCGGCGTAAACTTCCTCGACACGGCCGATACCTACGGCATCGGTGACAACGAAGAGTTGGTGGGGAGGACCATCCGCGGTCGCCGCGATGAGGTTTTCCTGGCGACCAAGTTCGCGAATATCCGGAGCAAATCCGATCCTACATTGTGGCAGATCAGCGGCAAGCCCGAATACGTGAAGTCCGCCTGCGATGCTTCTCTGAAGCGCCTGGGTGTCGATCACATCGATTTGTACTATCAGCATCGCGTTGATCCCAACACGCCCATTGAAGAAACAGTCGGCGCAATGGCCGAATTGGTGAAGGCCGGCAAAGTCCGTTACCTGGGCTTGTCGGAGGCGTCGCCCGCGACCATCCGCCGTGCGCACAAGGTGCATCCCATTACCGCACTGCAAACCGAATATTCGCTGTGGGAGCGCCACGTGGAAGACGAGATTCTGCCGACGGTGCGCGAACTCGGCATCGGCTTTGTGCCCTACAGTCCGCTGGGGCGCGGCTTTCTGACCGGCAAGATCAGGAGCAAGAGCGATCTGTCGAGCGGTGACTTTCGCCAGGAACGTTATCCGCGATTTGCCGGCGAGAACTTCGATAAGAACCAGACGCTGGTTGATCGAGTGACCGAGTTTGCCCAGCGCAAGGGTGTCACGCCGGGCCAGCTAGCGTTGGCCTGGGTGATGGCGAAGGGTGAGGACGTTGTGCCGATCCCGGGAACCAAGCGCAGAAAGTATCTGGAGGAAAATGCCGCCGCGGCTGACATTCAGCTAACTGCGCAGGAAGTGGCTGAACTGGAAGCGGCGATTCCGAAGGCCGCCGGCGATCGTTACACCCCAGCCAGTATGCAGACCATCGATCGGACGGCGTGAGAGAGTTTCGAGCTTGAGGTTGACTGCTGGTGCCCCGGGTTTGCCCATCGTTTGGGCTAAAAGTGAGTTTTATCAACCTTTTTCAGACTGATCGCATTTGTTTATAAGGAGGAAAGCAATGGTGAAGCTGGGACTTTATGTTCGCCTGGAGGCCAAGCCAGGCAAGGAGAAGGAAGTGGAGGAGTTTCTGCACCAGGGAGAGTCGCTGGTCCAGCAGGAACCGGAGACCACCGCCTGGTTCGCGATCCGCATGGGGCCGTCGACCTTTGGCATCTTCGACGTCTTCGCCGATGAGAAGGGCCGGCAGGCTCATCTGACGGGAAAGATTGCCGAGGCGCTGATGGCGAAGGCTCCCGATCTGCTGGCGCAGCCACCAAAGATCGAGAAGATCGACATCCTGGGATCGAAACTTCCCGGCTGACTTGCGGTGCCCACGTTCGCCCGTATCTATCCGTCTAACGTGAATTTCATACCCACCCAGGTTAACGTCCAAAAGAGGGACGTGAACTGGGGCACCAGCTGCTTTACTTCTCCAGTATCGCCCTTATCTGCTGTAGATGATTCAGGTCGTGGCCGGCGATTTGTGTTGCCAGGTCGCGAACGCTCATCTCGCCACGTTCGGTGTGGACGCCGTGCCGCTGCCACTGTTCCGGTGTGAGCCGCTCGAACATTACGACGTTTCCCTTTCGCAGTAGCGTGAACAGGTGCAGGGAATCCTGCGGATCCTGAGCGGCGTAATTGCCCAGCGAACTCCACAGATCCTGATCGTAGGACAACACGGAAGAACCGTTGTGCTCAATCATCTGGCGATATCGCCACGAGGCTCCCATCTCGGCCTCGGCCAGATGAGCCAGCAACTCCGCCACCGACCACTTGTCGGCTGCGGGACGCGTCCGCAGTTTATCGTCGGGCGCTGCCTTCACCATTTGCGCCAAAATGGCCGGCGTTTCACGCTGTACCGCGATGGGGTCTTTGCCTTCCATGTAAGAGAGAATTCGAGCTTTATACTCTGCGGCCGTCGCCATAAGTCACCTCAAAGATGCAGGTAGTGTAACTGTTCGGAGAGGAGCGCGGATGCGTTTTGGCCCTGAATTCGGCGTTCTCGTACCTGAGTGAACGGTTGGTAAAGCCGGGGCCCCGCGTTCGCCCCCGCAGTTGGGCTAGCGTGGGCCCATTCCCGTAACTAGAAATCCCAGGTTAGCGTCCACAAGAAGGACGCGAACCTGGGGCACCAACGATCAAGCACCAAAAAGAGCCGACCCGAAGATCGGCTCTTTACTGGCAACTGACTACTGACAACTGTTTCTCAGTGCAGCAGACCAAACACAGCCACCCCAGTCTGTGTTCCCACAAACACCTGACCGTTGGCGACAATCGGAGTAATGAACTTGTTCCCCGGTCCAAATTGGTCGCGACCCCCAGGGGCCTGGTTGCTGTTGTAGAGCTCGTGCGCCAGGTTGGTAGCGTCGTAGGCGTAGAGCGTCGCCGGACTGGTGTTCGCCACCGCCCAGACAATGGCATTCGCGCCCTGGTTCGAGGTGATGAGGGGAAAGGTTCCAGGATAGGGAAACGTTTCTGCACTCTGCGAAGCCGGCGTTGCGCTCAACAATGCATTGGAGAAGGTGAAGGCGCGGAGGTGATCGTTGCGGGCACCATAATAAACCGTATTGTTGAAGTACGCTGGCGCTGACCACACGCCTTGCGGAAATACGCCATTCAGCACCTGGTAAGCATTGTTGTTGTTGCTGGAGTTCCACTTGCCCATGTTGTCTCGATTGACGATGTAGATGTTCTTATCCTTGCCGGCGCCAAGAGCAAGATGATGCGCGTTCCCCTGGTTGTCGGTGATGTCGGGCAGCACAATCAGTCCGCCGGACCCGAGATCCTGATCGCCAGCCGACTCAGCCACCGTGTTGTACATGTTGAAGTAGTCGGTTACGGCGAGTGTGCCGCCTGAAGTGCTCAGCTTCAGGAAGGCATTTCCGTAGTCGCCGTCGATAGGAAAGCCTTGCGCATTCAACGTCGTGTCGAAGGTTCCATTACCGGCCAGGAGAAAGATATTTCCGTTCGAATCGGCTGCAAGCCCCGAGCCGGCCATCCAGAAAGCGCCTTCGGTTCCGTTGGGCGTGATGTTGATGACCGCAGTCTGCGCCAGCGTGTGCGCATTGTAGGCCATGATCCAGCCGGTGTACGGAAGGTAATCGCAATGCGAGGCGAAAGCTAAATAGATGGTTCCACCGTATTCCAGCAGGGCAGCGCGTTCGACATATTGACCCGGGTCAAACGTGACTGGGCCGCCGGTTCCGGGATAAGTAGCGGTGATCTCAGCCGGACCGCCGAACAGTTCAGCCCCCGTGCGCAGATTGAGCGCGTGTAGCCGCTGATGATGGTGGCCGGAAGAGTCTACGCTCATGGCGACCAGATACATTGCGCCGTCATTGAAGGGCGCCGCGCCTTTGTCGATGACGGGTGTTGCAGTGATGCCGATTGTCGGCAAGATCAGGTAGCACTCACGCGGGTCGCTGGCGGTCTCGCCGGCTCCCAGCACGGAGACTTTCCAGTATTGGCGACCGGTCGTGGGATTGAAGGCATAGACGCTATCGTTCTCAGTGACGACATAGAGAACGTTCACCACCGTGCCGCCGATCGACTGCCGGTTGACGTACAGAGGCTGCGCATCGACTTTGCCGTCCACGGGGAAGAAGCCAACCTTGCCAAAGGTGTTGGACTTGACGTTGTCGAGTGTCAGGGTCGTCTCCTGCGGCGTCGAACCCTGGCGAAAGACGTTGTAGTGGTAGGTGAGAACGTCGGTTGGAAACTGGATTGGAAGGCTCGGGTTAGGAGGCGCCGGATCCGAAGCGGCGCCACACGCGGGAGAGGAAGCGGCTACACAAGAGAGAGTTACCAAGCTGACGAACAGCGCAACGCAAACGCGATTTCGCAAATGTTCACCCCATGGCACAAGTTTTCCCAGGAATGCACGTAAGTATACGCAGCTGGTTTCGCGACGCAATAAAAAGAGTAGCGATGGGCGACCCGTCTACTATCAGTAATAGGCTTCGCCGCTCCACGGATGGGACGAGCTTTGCGGCAGATGTGGCGGCAAAAGCAAAGAGCCGATCCCAAGATCGGCTCCTACTGACAACTAATCATTGTTAACTGTTTCTTAGTGCAGCAGTCCAAAGACCGCGACGCCGGTCGTTGTTCCTACAAACACCCGACCGTTGGCGACAATCGGAGTGATGAACTTATTGCCCGCACCGAACTGGTCACGCCCGCCGGCAGCCTGGTTGGTGTCGTACAGTTCATGCGCCAGGTTGGTTGCGTCGTAGGCATAGAGCACCGCAGTACTGTTGTTCGCCACTGCCCAGACGATTCCATTTGCGCCCTGGTTCGAGGTGATCAGCGGAAACGTTCCGGGATAGGGAAACGTATTCGCGCTCTGAGAAGCCGGCGTGCTGTTCAGCATTGCGTTGGAAAAGGTGAAGGCTTTGAGGTGGTCGCCGACGTCGCCGTAATAGACCGTGTTGTTGAAGTACGACGGCTTGGACCACACCCCTCCGGGCAACACGCCGGTCAGCACCTGGTAAGCGTTGTTGTTATTGCTCGAATTCCACTTGCCCATGTTGTCGCGGTTGACGATATAGATGTTTGTGTCCTTGCCGGCGCCGACAGCCAGATGATGTACCTGTCCGTTATTGTCGGTTATATCGGGCAGCACAATCGCTCCGCCGGATCCGAGATCCGTGTCGGAGCCGGATTCCTGAACCGTGTTGTACATGTTGAAGTAGTCGCCGACCGCCAGGGTTCCACCGGAAGTCGTGAGCTTCACGAAGCCATTCCCGTAATCGCCGTTGATGGGAAAGCCCTGCGCGTTGAGCGTGGTGTCGAAGGTCCCGTTCCCGGCGAGGAGAAAGATGTTGCCGGTTGAATCGGCTGCAAGCCCCGATCCTGCCATCCAGACCGCGCCCTCATTGCCGTTTGGCGTGATGTCGATGACCGACGTTTGCGCCAGGGAGCGGGCATTGTAGGCCATGATCCATCCGGTGTACGGACGAGCGTCACAGTGCGAGGTGAAGGCGAGATAGATAGTTCCACCGTACTCGAGCAGCGCAGCGCGCTCGGCAAACTGCGCCGGGTTGAAGATCACTTGTCCGTTCTGGCTGCCGTCGCCGGTTCCAGGATACGTGGCGGCGATCTCAACCGGACCTCCAAAGAGCTCAGCTCCGGTGCGCAAGTCGAGCGCGTGCAGGCGCTGATGATAGTGGCCGGAAGAATCTTTGCTCATGGCAACCAGATACATCGCGCCATCCTGAAAAGGCGCGGTGGTCTTGTCGATCACAGGCGTCGCTGTGATGCCGATCTGCGGCGAGATCTGGCTGCAGCCGTGATTGTCGCTGGGCACTTCGCCTGACCCCAGTACAGAGACCTTCCAGTACTGGTGGCCACTGGCTGCATTGAGAGCGTAGACGCTGTCGTTCTCGGTTGCGACGTAGAGTGTGTTCACCAGTGTTCCGCCGATGGATTGGTTGTTGATGTAGAGAGGCTGCGCATCGACTTTGCCATCAAGCGTGTAGAAACCGACTTTGCCGAAGGAAGTGGAGTTGACGTTGCTAGTGGTCAGCGTAGTTTCTTGTAACGTCGATCCCTGCCGAAACACGTTGTAGTGATAGGTGAGAACGTCGGTTGGATATTGCACGGCAATGTTTTGCTTCGCGGGCGCTGCTGGCGTGGGGTCCGAGGGACCGGACGCAGAAGAGGAAGCCCCGCACGATAGTGACACCAGGCTGACGAACAGGAGAGCGGAAACAGTCGAGCCAGCGTGATTTCGCACATTTCACCCCAGAGAGCAAGATTCTCAAACTTGGACGCAAGTATAGGCGTTCGAGACATCTGAAAATCCAACTACTCACGAAAAAAGCGCCATACGTAATGGCGCTTTGGTGGAGACGTAACCGTCAGTTTGCTATAGCCGAAAACAGTGATCGAGTCGTCCTACTTTCCTCCGGTCGTGCCTTGCGCAGCCCCATCGAGCGAGTAGATCGTGAGGCCGCTGAGCATCTTGGGATAGAAATCCGTCGATTTCTGCGGCAGAACCTCGCCGGCAAAGGCGACATCGCGAACCTGTTCCATGCGAACCGGATTCATCAGGAACGCGACTTGCGCATTGCCCTTGCGCACCTCGTCGATGGCTTCGGCGGCATCGCGAATGTACTTCAAGTGCTTCTGCGCGCGAATGTCTTCCTCCGACATGCCGATGATTTCCTCGAGAATCAGCTTGTGAAGTTGCACCACGTCGAGCGAGCGCTGTTTCTCGGAGAGATCTTTCAGGCTCGGCGATTGCACGTCGCGCTTGGCCTTCAGCAGGAACGCATTGGTAGACGTGACGGCGAGCAGTGCCGTCCGATCGGCGCCGGCCTCGCGTAGTCGACCTAGAACGTCCTGCACATCTTTAATGGAGCCCAGGTCCTCGATGTCGAAGTACTTCATCACTTGCATGGCTTTGGTGTAGAGGCTGAAGCCGTCGAGCCCGAAGACCACGCGATGCGTAGGCAGAATCACCAGTCCAGGCGTGTCCATGTTGACGAAGCTCATCATGACGTGTTCGTAAGGAGCTTCGGGATCGCTGGACTTCGCCTGCTCGCGCATCTGGTTGCGATAGTTGAGCGCTGTCTCGTAGCGATGATGGCCATCGGCGATGATGAGCTTCTTGTCGGTCATTTTCGCCTTCGCCACAGCGACCGTCGCCGGATCGGAGACCTTCCACATGCGGTGCAGAACCCCGTACTCGTCGCGCATTTCGACGGTTGCAGGGCCGCTCTGGTGCAGCAGCTTGCCAATCTCATCCGTCGGATCGCTGTAGACCATGAAGATCAGCTCGCAATGGGCGCGCGTGGTCTGGAGCAAGTTCAGGCGGTCGGCCTTGGGCTTGCTGAGAGTCTGCTCGTGACGGTACACGACCTTGCGGTCGTAGTCCTCCACTCGTCCCAGCGCGATAAATCCGCGGCGCTCGGCTTCGGTCCCCGAACGATCGCCGGGAACCTTGAAGGTCTGCGAGTAGACATACAGGCTGGGCTCGGCATCGGGCTGGAGTACACCTTCGGCCTGCCAACTCTTCAGCAAACTCGCGGCCCGAGTGTAGACGTTCTGCTGCTCATCGTCGCCGGAGTGCTGCTTTCCGAGGATGATCTGCACCAGATTATGAGGGCTGGATTCGTAATACTTGTCCTGCATCGCCGGAGTGATTTTGTCGTACGGCTGCGTCAGCACGTCGCCGGGCGAGTCCTTGGAGGAGTTGTAGCGAAGAGCGCGAAATGGAGAAATATCGGCCATAAAAGTCCCTTTTTCCCGAAGCGGAATGAGATCGGTTCACCTTCGGGAAATCAAATTCTAGCAGCGATAAAAAGGAAACCAACATGATCTAAATCACATCTAGACGTGCAGCAAGTCAGGATTTCGGAAACCTGTGGGACCAGCGCGACGCAAGCGATTTTGATGCCTGGACCTGTGATACCATTCACCACACACCCCAGAGGATTCCCTATGGCCCGCGGTGGTTTCAACGGTTTCGGGTCAGTCGTTTCGGCCTTCGAGTTTCGCTTTCAAAAACGTGCGGCGGGACATTTTGTAACGCAGCCCGTCCAACCCGTTGTGCGCTCCTACAAGATATTGCTTCTCCTGCTGAGCGTGTGTTTGTTGGCCTGCTGGCTGGCGCCTTACGCGTTGGCGCAGGATGACGATGTTCACATCACGCCGCGGGAAGCCAAGAAGGCCGACCCGGCCGCCGACCCCAGCGGAATCGCCGATCCTGCTCTGCGAACCCACACCAAGCCGATCAAGAAGGAAGTGGATCTGGTACTGGTTCCGGTGACAGTGACAGACCCGATGAACCGCCTGGTAACTGGGCTGGAAAAGGACAACTTTCAGCTGGCAGACAACGGCAAGCCGCAGGAGATCCGGCATTTCTCCAGTGAAGATGCGCCGATTTCGCTGGGCGTGATCTTCGACGTCAGCGGCTCGATGGCCGACAAGATCGACAAGTCGCGCCAAGCGGTAGTGGAGTTCTTCCGCACCGCGAATCCCCAGGACGAGTTCTTCCTGATAACTTTCTCGGAGAAGCCGGAAGTATTAGTGGACTTCACCTCTTCCATCGAGGACATTCAGAACAAGCTGGTCTACGCGATCCCGAAGGGCCGCACCGCGCTGCTTGACGCCATCTATTTGGGGATGGATCGCATGCGCAAGGCGCACTACGAGCGCAAGGCGCTGCTCATCATCTCAGACGGCGGCGACAATCACAGCCGCTATACTGAAGGCGAGATCAAATCGATGGTGCGCGAGGCGGACGTCCAGATATACGGCATCGGATTGTTCGATTTCCAGCCCAAGACGCCGGAAGAGCGCGAGGGTCCTGAGTTGCTCAACGAAGTTACGGAAGCTACTGGTGGGCGGACATTTATCATCCAATCGCCCAACGAGCTGGCAGACGTTGCGACGAAGATCGGCATAGAGCTGCGCAACCAATATGTGCTCGGGTACCGTCCAACCAATCCAGCACACGATGGCAAGTGGCGCAAAATCAAAGTGAGGCTCAACCCTCCCAAAGGACTGCCGCCACTGCACGTGTACGCCAAAACTGGATACTATGCACCTACGGAATAAACGTTATCTCTTTGCGGCAGCCACCGTTCTGCTCCTGGGTAGCTGGCTCATAGCGCAGGATTCGACTGCCCCGGCGCCGACACAACCGTCCGCGGGGACGCAGCAAGCAACTCCGCAACAGACTCAGCCGGCGCAGCAACAGGCACCGTCGGCCGCAGGTCAGAATCCGCAAGAGCAGGAAGCGCCTGCTCCGGCGCCCGCGCCTAATCAGCCCGGCGACACAGTCCAAGTGCCCCAACAAGGACAGCCGCCGTCTTCGTCCAACAATGATGTCTTCGTCTTCAAGAAGGAAGTGGACGAAGTCACGCTGCACGCGACGGTGGTTGACGATCACTTTCGCCCAATCACCGACCTGAACAAGACCGATTTCACGGTGTTTGAGGACGGCAAGCCGCAGAAGATCACGTCGTTCCGCAACGAAGATATCCCGGTCGCGCTCGGAATCGTGATCGACAACTCCGGCTCAATGCGTGACAAGCGCCCGCAGGTAAATGCGGCCGCGCTCAACTTGGTGCGATCCAGCAATCCGCAGGACCAGGTCTTCGTGGTGAACTTCAGCGAGGAGTACTTCCTCGATCAGGATTACACCGGCAGCGTCCCCAAGCTGAAGGACGCGCTGGAGCGGATTGAGTCGCGCGGTGGCACGGCCTTGTATGACGCCGTAGTCGCCTCAGCCGATCACCTGAAGAAGAGCGGCGCGCTGGAGAAGAAGGTGCTGCTGGTAGTGACCGACGGCGAAGACAATGCCAGCAGGGAATCATTGGAACAGGCTTTGCGTCGGATCGAGGAAAAGAACGGTCCAACGATCTATACCATCGGCTTGCTTGGTGATGAGCACGAAAAGCGCGCGCGTCGTGCCTTGCGCGAGATGGCCGAAGACAGCGGTGGCGTAGCGTTCTTTCCCAAGAATCTGGACGAGGTGGAAGCCATCACGCAGCAGATCGCTCACGACATCCGCAACCAGTACACGATCCAGTACAAGCCGACGACTCCACAGAGTGCGGGCGGCTATCGTACGGTGAAGGTGGAAGCGCAGGCCAAGGGTTACAAGAAGCTGCAGGTGCGCACACGCAGCGGCTACTACGCCGGCCAGGCGCGCGCTTCGGCAAGCCAGCCCAGCGGAAATCCGTAAACACTCGACGATTGATTTGAAAAGACCGGGTGCCCCACACAAATTGCATTTGCTTGTGTGGGGTTTTCCATTGTCAGAAGCAAGATTGATATCAGGAGGGTGGAACCAATACGTTATTGTCCTCCCGCCTTCATCATTGTCTGCCATAGAAACAGCACCAGTGTCACGACCCCAATCAGGCCAGCAATCACGCCTCCGATCAAGACGATGGCAGCAACGCGCTCCTGCGCCGGAGTAGGCGGCGTTACGCCCAGATAGTTCGTATACACGCGATAAAGAATTCGCAGGATGAGACCGCGCTGCGGCTGAGTTTCCGTCGGGCTCGGCGCGTTCATAAGTTCTCCCATCGATGTTGACGCGTGCGTGACGGCAGAGTTGCGCATTCTCGTCTCAGGGGCATATCAGAAAGCGAGGCGGCAAGTTTGCTCGCGCTAGCTGCCCTTTGATGTCAGCGCCGGAGGCGATGTGACCGGAGGTTTGGCGAAGGGACCGGAGGCCTTCTTCAGAGTTACATCGTCAAACAGGAGCGCAGGGACAACATAAGAAACGACGGGCATATTCGTGATGGCGCTGATGTCGCCCGTCATGCCGGCAATCATGAGCGAAGTGAACCCGGGAATGAAGATGGTGTTGTACACGATGGGCTTGTCGCCGACAGCTAGGATGTCCTTGAACGACGTCGCCGTCAGGCCTACCAATTGCTCGCCATGCATCAGCTCTTCGTGGCCGTCGGCATAGACCTTGTACACCTCGAGCATGTTGTTGCCGCCCGGCGCTCCGCCCTGCATCATCGACATCGCTGACTGGATGAATTCATCAGCGGAGCCTCCGGCGCGGCGCACGACGATTCCATATTCCAGCCCGCGAGCCTTGGCGTGTTCCAGCAGCATGCGACGCAGGTCCTGATCGCTGGATGATTTGCTCGCGGTAAACAGCAGATTGCTGGGCGCTGCGCCGAAGCCGCGATGGCTGCCCGTACTATGCGACACGCCCATGATCGGCGTTCGCGAGGAGAGCACCAGTTTCAGGATGCCGGAGTCGACGATGGTGTTGATGCGTGCGGACACACCGTCCTCGTCGACGGCATACATGCCCATCAGCGGCTGACCGTTAAATGAATCGATTTTGGGATTGTCGACCAGCGTCACGAAGTCGGGCAGTACACGCCCGCCGACGCGGTCGGTCAAGGTGCCTCCACCAAAACGAGTCGTCATCTGATCCAGAAAACCCTGCGCCCGCGGATTGTCGGTGACGGGATTACGCGAGGCCACCAGCGCGGTCGCGAACAGTTGCGCAAAGACTTCGGCGCCGGCTTCGCCTTCGAAGAGCACCGGCCCGTTATATCGGTCGAACGATTTCGCGGTGCGCAGCTTCTGCAGGCGCTCGACCATCTTCTGCGCACGGGCCGTCAAGTCGGCCGCTGACAAATCCGATGGCGATTTGAGAAATACCTGCTCCGTGTCTTCCAGCGGCAGGCCATCATCCGCCTGCGTCGTTGCCCTGATCTGGACGTAGGTCATGCCGTCGGGCCGACTGTATTCCGTGCCTTCGCTATTGAGGTAACGCGTGAAAACGTTGTGGATATCGATGGTGACCTGCGAGCGCTGCGGCTCGCCCAGCTGGCGAAAGGCGAAGGAAGCCTGCCGCGCCGCCGCTTCCAGGTCGGCGACGTTGGCCGTTACGGGGCTAGCCTTGGCGGAGTATTTGTTCGGCTGCTCCTGGGTGAAGTCGGGAAGATCCTCGCCGTGACTCTGGTTTTGCAGGGCTGCCTGCTTGGCGGTGAATAGCTCAACGGCTTTTTTGTACTCGGAGTCGGTGGCCAGCCAGATTTCGCGACGTATCTCGTTGTAGTCATCGTCTACGGCAATCTGCTGACCGCTGCCGGAGCCGCTGGCCTGGCGGGAACCGAAGGAGAGGAAATTCGTGTTGTCCAGCTTGTAGTCGCCGACGCGAAGGTCCACATGCAGCAGGCGGGAGCGAGTATTTTGCGACGTGACGATGCTGCCCAGATCGGCAGCGATCGAGATGTCGGTGATGTCCTGAATGCGATAGGCGACGAAATATGGCTTGCCCAGGCCGGTGAGCTGCATGGTCATGGAGCGCGCCATTTCGTCCTTCATCGCCTTCATCGGTACGTCGTCGGCTGCGAGTAGCGGATACGAAACGGCAAGCGTGCCGAGGAGGAATAAACCGCAGGCGATCCGGCTGACAATTCTCATGTAAGCGCTCCGAGTCCTGGTCATGGTGCTATTTCTTCGCGGTGGGCGAGGGAAGCACAGGCTCCCGCTCCTGCGATTTGCCTTTCAGCTGCACTTCGATCTGCGAGACCAGCAGCCCGGGCGAGACTGCCGAGACCGGCACCCAGCCTGATTCCGCGCCACACATGCCGTTGAAGATGCCGACCTCATCGTCGGCGGCGACGATCTTGCTGAAGGCCGTCAGAGGAGTGCCGATCATGTCGAGGCCGCGCACCAGTTCCTCGCGGCCATCGGGATAAATGCGATAGACCAGCGTGGGAAGAACGCTGAATGCGTTGGGCGTGTATCGCTGCGTGAAGGTAAAGCCGCCCTCCACGTCGTCGAAATACAATCCGTAAGGTTTGTTGGCGGCCTTCACCATCGCGATCAGCTTCTTCTTGAGCTCTGCGCGCGAGACGTGCTGGCTGCTCTCGACGATCAGGTTCGATTGCCGCGAGGCGACTTCGTACCCCTGCTGGCGGCGGCCATGACCGTTGGAGTGGGGGAAGTTCTCGATGGGAGAGCGCGACATCAGAAAGTTCTTGAGCGTGCCGTTCTCTACCACGGTGACTTTTCCAGTCTGCACCCCTTCGTCATCGTATTTGTAATAGCCGACGAGGTCTTGTTTGCCTAATTGCATCTGCGACGGATCCGAGTACACCGACAGGAAGTCGGGCAGCACTTTCTGGTTTACCTGCTTCTTGAAGGTCTGCGCGTCGTCTTCGCTCTTCTGACGATAGCCCTCGACGCGATGGCCGAAGATCTCGTGGAAGAAGACGGCGCTGGCGCGTCCAGAGAGAATTGCCGGACCGGTGTAAGGCTCCGCCACCGGCGCTTTGCGCAACTGACTGAGCTTCTGGCTCATGTCGGCGATGGCGGACATCATGTCCGCATCGTTGGGCAGCCCCTCAGGCGTGAAGGCGAGATAGGTCAAATGCAGCGGCAGGTGCATACCGTCGGGCGCTCTCGTGGTGGCGTTGACCATGATGCGGTAGAACGGCATCGAGATTTTGATCGCGCTGCCTTCGCTGTTGACGAAGCGCCGGGTCTCGACTTCGCCGGAGACCTCGACCGATCCCTCCCGCACATCGGGATTCTGCGCAAACACGGCGCTGTAGCGGCGCGCCCGTTCTTCGGCCGCACTACGGTCAAAGTGGAACGGAGCTTCGGGTTCCGTGAACTGGTGCGGCGGTTCGTGCGAGAAGTCGGCTGACTTATCTTCGCGCTCAGCCTTCACCTGCGTTGCGGTCTTTACGGCTTGCCACTCCTCGATCGCGATCTTGTACTTGCGATCGGTCTCCGCCCACACGGAGCGCTGCAAGACATCGCTGGTGTTGTCGAGCGGCATGGCAGTCTGGGCAATGCGATCGCCGTAGCTGCTGCTCGCAGAGTCGCTTTCGACCGAATGCGTGTTGTCGAGCGCATAATCGCCCACGCGGAGATCAACATCGAGCGTGCGGGTGGTGATGTCGGTGCTCGAGACCAGGGCGCCGAACGAAGCGCTTACCTGTATCGCGTGATTGTCCGTGAGCTGATACGCCAGGAAGTAGACCGGAACCGGTTCCTTCTTGAGGTTGTCGAATGACCGGTGCAGCTCGGCTTGCAAGGCAACCAGCACGGGATCGGTGGCGGCATCCTGCGCGGTCAAGACAAAGCTGGAGAGTAGAAGCGTCGAGACGAAGAGCCTGATCAGGGTTTTCACGCAAATCCTGCGATTAAACCGCCGGGGCAGCGGCCAGATGTTGGTTCGGAAACCTACTTGTACACTGCTCGCGGATGAGAGGCAAGCAGGAACATTACAGGATCGCTGTGATAGCGGACGCAGCTGCTTTTTGACAAAAGATATCGATCGTCTAATTTGGCGTAATCGCGATCTGGGCCACAGTACGGATTCAGCGGCCGGCAGTCGCCAGATCCTGAACCGGACTTAGAGTACGAGGCTGCTCTTCGCCGCGCACGACGCGTAGTGCGCCCTCAGCGAGCGCCTGTAGTTCGTCTTCGCCCGGATAGCGAACCAGGGGCGCAATCCAACTCACGTAGCTCTGTAGCATGGAGACCAGGCGCTCAGAGTGCGCCATACCGCCGGTCACCAGCAAGGCGTAGACGTTCCCGTGCAAAGCGGCAGCCATTGCGCCGATCTCCTTCGCAATCTGATAGACCATGGCGTTGAAGACCTTCTCTGCCCCAGCGTCGCCGCGATCGATGCGCTGCTCGACTTCGATCAGGTCTTTTGTGCCGAGATACGAAAACAGTCCGCCTTCGCTAAACAGCTGCGCTTCCACTTGCTTCTGGGTATAGCGTCCACTGAAGCAGAGATGCACTAACTGCATTACCGGTACTCCGCCGGCCCGTTCGGTTGAGAAGGCGCCTTCTTCGCGGGGATTGCTCACGTCAACCATGCGGCCGTTTTCATGAGCAGAAATCGAGATGCCGCTGCCCAAGTGCGCCACAACCAGCCGCAGGGACTCGTAGGCCTTGCCGTGCTCGCGGGCGAAGCGCTTGGCGACAGCCTTCGAGTTCAGCGCGTGCGAAAGGCATTGCCTCTCCAGCAAGGCTGAGCCGGAGAGCCGCGCATATTCGGGCCACTCCTCCACGCTTACCGGATCGACGATGAATGCCGGAGCGTTCGCCTGCTGCGCCAGATCGTGTGCCAGGAACGCGCCCAAGTTCGAAGCATGATCGCCGCGGCGCGCCAGGCGCAGCTCGTCCAGCATAGTGTCGTCGACCAGATATGTCCCGCTCGCGACTGGGGGAAGGAGTCCTCCGCGCCCGACAACCGCTTGGAATTTGCGAGGGTTGTGACCTGCTGCGACCAGAGCAGCTTCGATGCGGGCAACGCGATACGCCTGTTGCTCTAGAATCGGACGGCCGCGAAACGGCTCCAGCTCGGCATCGGAATGCCGAATGTTCTGGACCAATTCTGCGGCATCGTTCCGATAGATTGCGAACTTGGTGGAAGTTGATCCCGGGTTGATGGCGAGGATTCGAAATTCAGCGGGCGGCAAAGATCACCCCCAGCGCAATGGAATTGATCTTGTCATCGGCACTCTCGACGCGCGAGGCAATGAGGATGGGAACCTTCGCGCCGACTACGACGTGGGCGCACTGCGATCGGCCGAGATACTTGACCGCTTTGCCGAGAAGGTTGCCGGACTCGATGTTGGGCACGACCATGCAGTCGGCATGGCCGGCGAGCGGATGCGAGATGCCCTTCGCCCGAGCGGCCGATTCCAGCAGCGCGCAGTCAAGGGCCAGAGGCCCGCAGATTTCCACGTCGCCAAATTCGCCTGCAGCGCCCATCTCGGCAAGCTGTTTGGCATCGACGCTCGAGGGCATGGATTCGCTGACGGCTTCGGTCGCGCTCATGATGGCGATTTTCGGCCGCGTCAATCCGATGCAGCGCATAACTTCGATGGCGTTCTGCACGATCTGCTTTTTCTGCTCCAGGTTGGGCAGTACGTTCAGGCCGCCATCGGTAATGCCAACCAACCGCGTCTCGCCGGCCAGCGTGTCTTCGTACAGAAGCACGTCACTGAGCAGCCGGCCGGTGCGTACGCCAGTCTCCTTATCCAGCGCGGCTCTTAGCAGTTCGTCGGTGCGCAGATGCCCCTTCATTAAAAGATCAACCTCGCCGTCGCGCGCCATTCGGGTGGCAGTTGCAGCGGGCGAATCGCTGGCAGCGAATACGGCTTGGGCGATCAAATGGCTGAGCCCGAGGGTTTGCGCTTTCGCGCGAATCTTTTCTTCATTGCCAATCAGGACGGGAGTGGCGATTCCGAGACGCACCGCGCCTTCGGCGGCGGTCAGGGCGATTTCGTCATTGGCCGCGACGACTGCGACTTTCCGGCGGCCGAGCGCTTGGGCAGCAAGGCGGAGGTCGGAGAAACTCTTGATGGTCGAGATACTTTGGGCGATTACCGGCATAGAAGCATGCTGCGCCCAACGGGCAGCAGGTTTCAGTGAGGTGTGTCACAGAAAGGCAGCGACCAGTAATCAGCGACAAGCGACTAGCAATTGATTTCGACGTTAGGGTGAGGGGGAGTGCCTCAAATCACCCTTACTCTTCTGCGAAAGAATCGCGACCGCATCCGGCAGTTGCTAATGGCTAGCGGCTAGTTGCTATTTGCTAAAGTCTGATCCAACCGGCGCGGATTGCCAGCAAACTGAGCACCGCTACGATGATCCACAAAATCACGCCTTGAATCAGGGGACGCGGGCCGACCTTGCGGATGGCTGCGGGCGACAGGCTCGCGCCGATTAGAAAGAGTGTGATGATCAGCATCAGCTTTCCCAGACTGCTTAGCCAGTGATACGCATGTGCGCCGGGGAAAAAGTAGGTATTCGCAACCGCCGCAAGGCAGAAGAACAAAATGAACCATGGCCACTGAATCTTGGTCTTGCTGCCTTTTACGGCTGCGGTGCCGAGCGACATGGGCACGATCCAGAGAGCACGGGCCAGCTTGACGGTGGTACCGACTGCGAGCGCAACCGCGCCATACTTGGCTGCGGCGCCGACAACCGAGCTGGTGTCGTGAATGGCGAGCGCTGCCCACAATCCGAACTGTGTCTGCGATAGATGAAGCCAGAGGCCGATTGCGGGAAAGGTGAGCAGTGCGATCGAGTTCAGCACAAAGACCGTGCCGAGCGATACCGACATTTCGTCTTCGGTGGCGCCGCTGATCGGGCCCACGGCCGCGATCGCGCTACCTCCGCAGATCGCGGTACCGGTGGAGATGAGGAACGCCGAGCGCGGACGCACCTGGATCAACTTGCCCAGGAGCGTTCCCAGTAGCATCGCAAAGGTGATGCTGATCGCGGTGTAGAGAAAGCCGCCCTTCCCCGCCTTGATAACTTCCTGCAAGTTCATGCCGAAGCCGAGCCCGACGACGGCGGCCTGCAACAGCAGCTTTGAGGCCCGGCGCGAAGGAGCAGGGTAGGGATGAACGGCGATGGCGCCGAAGAGCAGGCCGGCAAGCAAAGCCAATGGTGGGGAAGCCCAGGGCGTAAGGCAAAAAACAATTCCGCAGAAGAACAGTAGTTTTGAATTCATCCAGGCAAACGAGTCTACTTCAGGATCTTACCTGTTCGATACTTCGGCCTTATGTAACGAATTGCCAATATCGAGGGTAATTAAAATGGGCCCGATGCCAAGGAGCGGTGACGATTTCCTTGGCTCCGAGCCCATTCGATCCTGAAATGGATCGGAGGTGATGCTTTAATGGTATCGCCTGCTGTGAAAAAGTCAAGCAGAAATCGTGATAAGCTGCTGCATTTTCAATATTTTGCGGAAACGCCGACAAATACCACAAGTGCCTGAAAACAGGGGGGATGATCCGCTGCCAAACGGGGCAGCTGAGCACAAACTCCCCAGCAGTTCACGCCTGACAGCCGGGTGTGGTCCAATCCTGCAAAGGGGGAAATCGTGAAGCAATCTTTCGCGTTTCGAGCGCTGCTGTTTCTCGTCGTGCTGGTGCCGATGGCATCGGGAATTGCCGTCGCACAGACGCCAAGTTCTGCCACTCAGCAGGCAGCCGACAGCGCAGCTTCCCACTTACCGCTGATGCAGTACTCGCTGCCCCCGGACAAGCTCGCCAAGGCCTACGCGCTATACCTCCTGGACGGCTCGCTCTATTTCATCACCGGAATCTGGGCGGTCGTGGTCCTCTGGATTATGCTGCGCAGCCGCTTCGGCGCGAGCCTGCGTAATTGGGCGGAACGCGTATCGCACCGGCGTTTTCTGCAAGCCCTAACCGTGATGCCGCTATTCGTTCTCGCTTTGCAATGCGCGCAACTGCCGTTCGATCTCTATCAACACCAGGTAGGATTGAAGTACGGACTGTCGGTGCAGCACTGGGGATCGTGGTTTGGCGACTGGGGCAAGAGCCTGCTGCTGAGCTGCATCTTCGCCAGCCTGTTGGGATGGATTCTCTACGCCATCATTCGCCGCAATCCCCGACGCTGGTGGTTCTACTTCTGGGTGGCGCTGGTCCCCATCGTGATCTTCGTGCTGTTCATCGAGCCCATCTGGATCGAGCCGATGTTCAACAAGTACGAGCCGCTCAGCGATCATCACGCTGACCTGGTCGCGCAGATCGAGCGCGTGGTGCAGCGCGCCGGGATGGACATTCCTCCCGAGCGCATGTACGAAATGAAGGCCAGCGAGAAGACCACAACGCTCAACGCCTACGTCACCGGTTTTGGTGCTACTAAGCGCGTCGTGGTGTGGGACACGACGATGAACCACATGACGATTCCGGAGACTCTCTTTGTCTTCGGCCATGAGATGGGGCACTACGTCCTGGGACACATCCCGAAAGAGATCGCGATCAATCTTGTGGTGCTGCTGGCCTTGTTCTACATCGGATACAGGCTGGCGAACGGGCTACTCACCCGCTACGGAGAACGTTGGGGCATCCGCAGCCTGGACGACTGGGCATCGCTGCCAATGCTCGTGCTGATTCTCTTCCTGCTGACTTTTCTGGCCACGCCCGTATTCAGCGGAGTCTCACGCCATTTCGAGCACCAGGCAGATCAGTACGGATTGGAGGTCGTTCATGGGCTGATACCCGACGAACCGCACACCGCGGCGCAGTCCTTTCAAATACTCGGCGAGGTATCGCTGGACTATCCCTACGTGAACAAGTTCTGGGAATTGTGGGCTTGGGATCACCCCACAATTCGCGACCGCGTGATCTTTGTGCAGACCTATAATCCCTGGGCCGAAGGCAAGCAGCCGGAGTTCGTCAGGAACGCGCCCTAACAGTGCCATTGGCGGTTATTTTCGGCTCGAACAGTCGGCCTGATAAAGGGAAAGTAGCTGGTTGACGGGCGCCTGTGTAGAAGGCATCTGCGAGGACGATTCAGGGTGAGGAAATCTTGCCCGGCGCGCCTGCCTCACGGCGTTGACATCGATCAAGAAGCTCTGTTAGTTTCAATAGTTCCAGTTATTTCCCTAGCGCCCCCAGTGCATCTTCAGCGGTAGGCACTCAACGACAAGAGCATGGATACCACTCTCAAACAAGTAGGCGAATTACTGCTCGACGCCGTCCCGACGGTGGTGCTACTGCTTTTGCTGTACGCGGTCTACCAGAATGTCGTGCGCAAGCCTCTCGAGCGAATTCTGAAGGAACGGCGCGACCGCACCGAGGGAGCAGCTCTCAAGGCACGCGCGGATGTGGCTGCCGCCGAAGCTCGTACCCAGGAATACGAAGAGAAGCTGCGCGAGGCGCGGCTAGCGGTGTTCAAGGCGCAGGAAGCGCGCCGCCAACGGGCCCAGCAAATGCGTTCCGAGGCGATGGCGGAAGCTCGGGCGAAGGCTCAGGAGCAGATCCGCCAAGCCAAGGCCGCCATCGAGCAGGACATGGCAGCGGCACGGGTGGGATTGCAGGGCGAGTCCGAGCGTCTTGCGACGGACATCATTCGTACCATTCTGAAACCCGCCGGAACGGCGCCGGCAGTGGGCGGCGCACAATGACCAGCAAATCTTTGAAACGTACGCTCGCGATTGCCTTCGCATCGTGCCTGTTCGTCTGTGCGGCGGCCGCTCAGGAAGGGCAGAGCAGCGCCCCGGCGGGCAACGATAGCCACGCAAGCCAATCAAGCGACTCCACCGATGCAAATGCCGGCATCGGCGAGATTCTTGCCAAGACCACCGAGCAGGCTGCGCACAGCGCCGAGAAATGGGGACACTCGCTGGGGATAGGCCCCAAAGCGTCTTTTACGCTTTCGATCGGTTTTAACTTTTTAGCGCTTTTCATGATCTGCTACGTGTTGCTTAAGTCGAAGGTGCCGCAAGCCTTCCGCGAGCGCACCTTGAGCATACAAAAGGGAATTCGAGAGGCGCAGGCCGCCAGCGAGGACGCTGCGCGTCGGCTTACCGACATAGAAACACGACTGAGCAAGATGGATCAGGAAGTCGCACAGATACGCGCAGCAGCCGAGCGTGAGGCTTCGGCCGAGGAAGCGCGCATTCGACAGGCCGCGGAAGAAGATAAGCAAAAGGTTGTGCGGGCTGCCGAGACGGAGATCGATGCAATCGCCCGCAATGCCCGCCGCGAACTAAAGGGCTATGCGGCTTCGCTGGCGGTTGACTTGGCAGGGAAACAGATTCGTATTGATGACTCGACCGACCACGCCCTGATTCGCGAGTTTGCGGATCAACTCGGAAAGGACGGCAGATAAGCTATGGCCGCTGTTGCCAGCCGTTACGCCCGCGCTCTGGTCGACGTCATTCTCGAGAACAAGATTGATGCGGACATCGCCCGCCGCCAGTTGCAAGCGATTGTCGAAGCGGTGCAGGAAAGCGATGATCTGCGCCGGGTGTGGGAGTCGCCTGCGGTGTTGCCGGAGCAGAAACGCGCCGTGCTGGATGGGATCGCCAAGCAGATTGGAGCGGTAAAGCCGATCCGGAATTTCGTCGCGGTACTGATCGATCATCGCCGCATCCCGATGCTGAACGATATCGCGCGGCAGTTTGAGGCCGAGCTTGATGCGCAGCTGGGATTTGTGGAAGTGGACATTTCGAGCGCACGGACGCTGACGCCCGGCGAAAAGCGGGATCTGGAAAATCGGGTGGAGCGCATGACCGGAAAGAAAGTTCGCGCGCGTTATAGCTCGAATCCGGAGCTGTTGGGTGGCGTTTCGGTAAAGGTTGGCAGCACGATTTATGACGGCTCGGTGCGCGGGCAGCTGGAGAAGATGCGCCAGCAGTTGAGCATGGCGTAGAAAAGCCGTGAGCTTTGAGCCGTGGGCCATAGGCTGCGGCACCCAGATGTCGGCTATTGAGTGTTAAACGTCGGTTCGCAGACGGCCAGGGTGTTTTAGCCCAGGGCGGAAGCCCTGGGAATGCGGACAAGATTTGCAGGTCGAGTCCCGTAGGGACGGCAGAGATGTTACGCGCGATGCGCGAAGCATCCGGGCTGGATCGGCACGGCAAGCCCGAAGGGCGAAACAGATTTAGCCCAGGGCGGAAGCCCTGGGTACACGGTCCAAATTAGGGTTAGAGTCCCGTAGGGACGGCACGATGTCCTGGTAGGAGTAGGGGTCCTTCGACTCCGCAGCGCACAAATCGCGCTGCTCCGCTCAGGATGACACATTGATGGATTGAACGGAACCTTATGGCGCAGATCAAAGCAGACGAGATCACAAAGCTCATCCGCGAGCAGATCGATAACTACGAAACCAAGATCGCCGTCGACGAAGTCGGCACGGTCATGTCCATCGGCGACGGTATCGCCCGTGTTTACGGCCTCGACAAATGCATGGCCGGCGAACTCCTCTCCTTCCCGCACGGCGTCACCGGCTTGGCCATGAACCTGGAAGAAGACCAGGTCGGCGTGGTGCTGATGGGCGAGTACACCGAAGTCGAAGAGGGCGACGAGGTCAAGCGCACCGGCCGCATCATGAGCGTGCCTGTGGGCGACGCCCTTATCGGCCGCGTGGTCGATTCGCTGGGCAATCCCATCGACGACAAGGGGCCGATCAACACCGACCAGTACATTGATCTGGAGCGCATCGCGCCCGGCGTCATCCAGCGCCAGCCCGTGAAAGAGCCGATGGCGACTGGTTTGAAGGCCATCGACTCAATGATTCCGATTGGCCGCGGACAGCGCGAACTCATCATCGGCGACCGCCAGACCGGCAAGACCGCCGTCGCGCTCGACACCATCATCAACAGCAAGGGCCGCGACCTGATTTGTATTTATTGCGCTATCGGCCAGAAGCGCTCATCGGTCGCCCAGGTAGTGAAGACGCTGGAAGACTACGGCGCGATGGAATACACCATCGTCGTCTCGGCGTCGGCCTCCGATCCCGCGCCGATGCAGTACATCGCACCCTACGCGGCGTGCGCTATGGGCGAGTACTTCCGCGATAACAAGCGTCACGCTCTGTGCATCTACGACGATCTTTCGAAGCATGCCGTCGCCTACCGCGAGATCTCGCTGCTGCTGCGCCGTCCACCGGGACGCGAAGCTTATCCCGGCGACGTGTTCTATCTCCACTCCCGCCTGCTGGAGCGCGCTGCGAAGTTGAGCGCCGACTTGGGTGGCGGATCGCTGACCGCCCTGCCGATTATTGAAACGCAGGCCGGCGACGTTTCGGCGTACATTCCGACGAACGTCATTTCGATCACCGACGGCCAGATTTATCTCGAAACCGATCTGTTCAACTCCGGCGTGCGTCCGGCTGTGAACGTCGGCTTGTCGGTCAGCCGCGTGGGTGGCAGCGCTCAGATCAAAGCCATGCGTCAGGTTGCCGGCACGTTGCGACTCGACCTCGCGCAATTCCGCGAACTGGCGGCGTTCTCCCAGTTTGGCAGCGATCTCGACAAAGCCACGCAGGCACAGTTGTCCCGCGGCCAGCGCCTGACCGAAATTCTGAAGCAGGGCCAATATCAGCCGTTGCCCTTTTCCAAGCAGATCACGATCATCTATGCCGGCACACAGGGCCTGCTCGATGACATGCCGGTGGATCAGTTGCGCGATTTCGAGAAAGGTTTGTATCAGTACGTGGATACGGCGGCTCCGTCGATCTTCAAAGACATCGAAGAGAAGAAGACGCTCGACGACGATTTGAAGAACGCCATGACCAAGGCCATCAAGGAATTCAAGGAGCGCTTCGTCAGCGAGCGTCAGGCCGCAGTCAAGGCGAGCGCGTAACACCAAATGCCGAACATACGCGACATTCGAACCCGCATCCGCAGCGTGAAGAGCACGCGGCAGATCACCAAGGCCATGAAGATGGTGGCGGCGGCCAAGCTGCGCCGCGCCCAGGAGCGTGCTTTGGCGTCGCGCCCCTACGCGCAGATGCTGGTCAACGTTCTGGAGTCCACGATGAGCCGCACGGATGTCACCGATCCGAAGACGGGTCTGCCTTGCAATCCGTTGCTGGCTGTTCGTCCCGAGCAGAACGTCCTGCTGGTGCTGGTCACGGGCGATCGCGGGCTGGCGGGTGCGTTCAACTCCAATGTGATCAAGGCTGCGACCAAGTTCATCGAGTATTTCAAAGACAAGAATATCGACGTGCTTGCGATCGGCCGCAAAGGGCGCGACTTTCTGCGCCGCCGCTATCCGGTAGGCAAGGCTGGCGAGCCGCGCCTGGGACAGATTCAGGTTATTGGCGAGCACTTGAACCTGCTGGCGAAAGTAGATTACGAGCAGGTTTCGGAAATCGCCGATCGCATCGCCAAGGCGTACAAGGACGAACAGATCGATTCGGTCTATCTGATCTTCAACGAATTCAAATCGGTGATTGCACAGCGGCTAATCGCGCAACGCATTCTTCCGGTGCAGGAGTTGGGACGTCGCGAAGTCGCGCTGGCAGAGGAATTCGGGCTGGAAGAGCGCGAACGCATGGGCGAAGCCGCACGTAGCGCCGGCATCAGTTTGAAAGAGCCCGAGCCCTCGGCGATGGAAGCCGAAGCCGCCAAGTTTGCGACGGCTCCGGTCGACTACATCTGGGAGCAGTCGCCGGGCGAGATTTTTGCCGACTTGCTGCCGCGCTACATTGCGTTCGAGATTTTCGAAGGCATGCTGGAGTCGGTTGCAGCCGAGAACGCTGCCCGTATGACGGCGATGGAGTCGGCCAGCAACAACGCCAACGATGTTATCGACTCGCTGACCCTGACCATGAATCGCGCCCGCCAGGCGACGATCACGAAGGAAATTATCGAGATCGTCAGCGGAGCGGCAGCGCTGTAGAGAAGCTGTCGGCCGTTGGCTGTCAGCTGTCGGTTAAAGCAGCAGGTGCGTGCAGTCTTGATTGAAGGTTTTGGTTTTTAAGTTTGGCCGACGGCCGATAGCTGACGGCCCACAGCTTCTAGCAAAGAGCAAAATTCATATGGCAGAAAACATAGGACACGTAATTCAAATCGCAGGTCCCGCGGTGGACGTGCAATTTTCAGAGTCGGCGCTGCCGCCTATCTATTCGGCGCTGCGCGTTACCAGCGAAGGCTTCAATGTCCCGCATCCGCTGGACGTCATCCTGGAAGTCGAGCAGCAGCTCGGCGAAGGCCGCGTGCGTTGCGTCGCCATGGAGCCCACCGAAGGCATGGTGCGCGGTATGAAGGCCATCGACCTGGGCGGCCCCATCACTGTTCCCGTGGGTCGCGAGACCCTGGGCCGCGTGCTGAACGTCATCGGCAACCCGGTCGACAAACTCGGCCCGGTGAACACCGCCAAGCGCAATCCCATTCATCGCCAGGCGCCCGCCTTCGACGAGCAGTCCACGCAGATGGAGATGTTCGAGACCGGCGTGAAGGTCATCGATCTCATCCAGCCCTTCTTGAAGGGCGGCAAAATCGGCCTGTTCGGCGGCGCCGGCGTAGGCAAGACCGTCGTCATCATGGAACTCATCAACAACGTCGCGCTGAAGCACGGTGGATTTTCCGTGTTCGCCGGCGTGGGCGAGCGCACCCGTGAGGGCAACGATCTCTGGCTGGAAATGCAGGAGTCGGGCGTGGTCAACATCAAGGAGCCGTCGAAGTCGAAGGCTGCCCTGATTTACGGCCAGATGACCGAGCCGCCCGGAGCGCGTCTGCGCGTGGCGCTGACCGCCCTGACTGTCGCCGAGTACTTCCGCGACGAAGAAGGCTCCGACACGCTGCTCTTCATCGACAACATCTTCCGCTTCACGCAGGCGGGTTCGGAAGTATCGACGCTGCTGGGCCGTATGCCCTCGGCCGTGGGATACCAGCCCAACCTCGCCACCGAAATGGGCGAGTTGCAGGAGCGCATCACCTCGACCAAGAAGGGCTCGGTTACGTCGGTGCAGGCGATTTACGTGCCCGCCGACGACTTGACCGATCCGGCCCCGGCGACGACCTTTGCTCACCTGGACGCGACGACCGTGCTCTCGCGCCAGATTTCCGAGCTGGGTATTTATCCTGCGGTCGATCCGCTGGCTTCGACCTCGCGCATTCTCGATCCGCGCGTGGTCGGCGAGCAGCACTACAACACGGCGCAGGCGGTGAAGCGCGTGCTGCAGAGCTACAAGGATCTGCAGGACATCATCGCGATTCTCGGTATCGACGAGCTCAGCGAAGACCAGAAGCTCACGGTATCGCGCGCTCGCAAAATTCAGAAGTTCCTCTCGCAGCCGTTCTTCGTGGCCGAGCAGTTCACCGGCCTGAAGGGACGCTACGTGAAGATCGATGACACGGTGCGCAGCTTCCAGGAGATTGTCGACGGCAAGCACGACGACATCCCCGAGCAGGCCTTCTACATGAAGGGCGACATCAACGAGGTGCTGGAAGAGGCCGAGAAGATGAAGGCGCACGCGTAACGAGCAACTAGCAGCTAGTAATTAGCAACTAGCTTTTGGCGACAAACCAGCTTGGGGCCGTTCGTAACTGATAACCGACCACTGGCAACTGGCAACTTTCTTATGGCTGACACGCTGCATTTACAAATCATCACGCCGGACAAGCGGCTGGTGCAGGACGACGCGGACGCGGTGCAGATGCCCGGCAAGAGCGGCTATCTTGGCATTCTGCCGGGACACGCGCCGCTCATCACCGAGCTGACCACCGGCGAGATCAGCTACACCAAGGGCGGTACTACGCAGTACGTAGCTGTGTCGTGGGGCTTCGCCGAAGTGCTGCCCGACAAGGTGACCATCCTGGCAGATACCGCGGAGCGCGCGGAAGATGTCGACGTAAAGCGCGCGGAAGAGGCGAAGGCACGGGCCCAGGAAGAGCTTCGCAATCCGAAGCCGGAGATGGACTACGACGCCGTAAACTTCGCGCTGCGGCGTGCTGAGGTGCGGCTGGAAGTGGCGGCGAAGGCCGGGCATAGCGTCGCTCATTAAAGACAGCAGCGCTCCAGCGCATAAGGCAGTCAGACTGATTTCGGCCTGTGGACTCCAGCGAATCCACAGGCCGATCTTTTATAGCGAGAGACCAGGCTCGCCGATTCCGTTCACTGTTTCTACGTCTTCAAACATTGCCATTCCGAGCTGCAGCGAAGCAGAGTCGAGCGACCTGCGTCTGGCCCATTTCGGAGGAAAGAGGTCTCGAAACGCGCTGTAGCGCAGGTGGCCGAAACGAGTGTATGTTCTTGGGTGACTTGTGATCACGCCTGATTGCAACAGCTAGACGAACCCCTATCGAATTTTTCCCGGTGCAGGTCCTTCAATTGATCGTTCTGGAGCGTGATGTTTAGATCCTTTTTTGGTGGAAACTCGCCATCATCTGGGTGTAGAGTCTCGACGCCCCAGAGTATAGGAGGGCGAAGATCTTCATCAAAAAGAGGAATTCCCATGCTGACCTCTGTCAGATCGTTTAATGTACTCTCGCGTGTCGATCCACAAAGAGCAGCATTCGTTCTGACGATGGTTGCCGGATTGGCGCTTGCGATGGCTACACCTGCCTACGCACAGACGTACACGATCCTGCACGATTTCACTGGCGCAGCCGATGGCGGAGCGCCCGAGTCCAGTCCGCTGGTCGATGCAGCCGGGAACCTCTATGGCACCACCTCGATGGGCGGTATTGGCAATGGAGTTGTCTACAAGCTCACACACCGAGCTTCGGGTTGGACGTTCACGCGCCTGTACATCTTCCTAGGCGGTATGGATGGCGCCTCGCCAGTGGGCGGCCTGGTCTTCGGACCAGACGGCGCGCTGTACGGCACCACCGCATATGGAGGAGGCGGTCCCTGCACCAACGGTAACTTCACCGGATGCGGTACCGTTTTCAGGCTTACGCCTCCACCAACCGCCTGCCCAACAACAAGCTGCCCGTGGATCGAGACGATTCTCTACCGGTTTCAGAGCTTTGGCGACGCTGCGTACCCTTGGTCGGGGCTTACGTTTGATCCGGCGGGCAACATCTATGGAACGACTTTCCAAGGTGGCTCGCATTCAAGCGGAACGGTTTATGAACTGACACGAACGAACGGTAGCTGGTCGGAGACCGTCCTCCACAGCTTTGGTGGACTGGACGGATACGGTCCACACCGAGAAGTTATTTTCGATGCGGCAGGGAATCTGTATGGAACCGCGTACCAAGGTGGCGCGAATGACTGCGGCGTAGTTTTTAAGTTAAGTCCGACCCAGTCCGGCTGGGTGGAAACGGTCATCTACAACGCGGTCTGCTGGCCTGGCCCACAATATACGATTGGCGGCGTGACATTTGGTTCACCGAACACGCTATTCGGGTCTTCTGTGAATGGCGGGCAACCGAACGGAGGGACGGTATTCAAGCTGTCGCTGGCAAATGGCGTTTGGAACGAGAGCACGCTTTATACGCTGCAAGAAAGCGCGGATGGACCAACGGGGACTCCGGTGCTCGATCAGGCCGGCAACATCTATGAAACCACCTTTAACCAGGGACTTGGCTGCGGCTCGGTTTTCAAGCTGACAAATTCCTCTGGTAATTGGCTGTTCAGCGATCTTCACGATTTCAACAACACCGACGGATGCTATCCGTCCGGAGATGTTCACTTGGATCGGTCGGGGAATATGTTCGGCGCGACGGAGATGGGAGGGAACAGTATCTGTTTCCCGGGCGGCGGCGGATGCGGCATCATCTGGGAGATCACGCCGTAGCAATAGGGCGGACCCGAATCTCGCGTTGCACGGTGAACTCCATATTTGCAAGGTGGCGAACCGCTGCCGCTCCTCATAACAATGTCTATAGGGAACGGATTTTGCGCGTACCCATGAATCGGCCGGCAATCACAGATATTTTGCTCGCCGTCTTTCCGCCTGATTTAGCCGCCGCTGCAAGGGCAGTCCAGAATGACGCAGCATTTTATTTCTTCGGACGCGACTCCGGGGGAACCAAGCCCGCCAGGCGATAGTAGACCACGAGCTGGCCATAGTGTTCGCCGCTGTGCTCGATCAAACCATAGGCAATGTCGAGAACGCGAGCTTCCTGAGGTCCATAGGGAACCGTAGCGTTCAATCCCTTTTCACCCTTTGATTGAATCGCTGCCGCGCCATCGGCGACGGATTTCTTTACGAATGCGACGATGTCTGCCTTCGTTTTGTAATTCTCGCGCTTCGGATCTTCTACTAGAAGCTTTTTCCCCATCACGGAATTGGTCAAGAAATAATTCGCGCCGGCGGCGTGCAGCAATTGCTCGGCAAAGCTGCGTTCCGCGGGGGTGGGCTTGAAATCATATTTGCCCTCGGGGAAATCTTCGGCCATTGCTACAAGTTTCCCGCCAATCTCGTTCCAGGAATCGAGCACAACCTTTAATTCCGGGTCGGCGGGCTTAACGGCAGCGTCTTTCTTCATGGCGTCTTGCGCATGAGCGGGCAAGGCGAACGCCATCGCGAGCAGGGCGATAGCGAGAAACGGACGTCTATTCATTGCATTCTCCACGATTAACCTTCGCGAACGTTGAGCAGGGTCATTTTATGCGACAGGGATTTGGAAGGAAAGCCAGCTGGTATCCACAGGTCCATGCGGCGAAATCATACAACCTGCTTATGTTGGCGATAAATCTCCATATCACAAGTTACGGGGAAGGGTGTATCGTTTCGGTGTAGCTTGCGCAATGGCCTGTTCACAACAACTATCTTTGGGATGCTAACTTTCGGTGCTCCCCTGAGGACCAAGGTACGATCCCATCATCTCAATCGGTTGCCGGTATCCAACCCGCCAGCTACCATTATTCCGCCTCAACAGCCCGTGCGAAGACAAGCCCGACAGTGCCGTGTCCCGGTGGTTCTGGCTGCCTGAAAGTCCCGCGCATTGAAGAAGCTGAACTGGAGAATCGCAATGAAAACTCGAAATCTGTATTTTGTCGTGGCACTCATGGCGCTTGTCGCAGCTCCGTCCTGCAGCAAGAACGAAGGCCCCGCCCGCGAGGCTGTCTCCCACAAAGACACCTACGAGGAAGCCTATGTGTACGGCTTTCCGATGGTAATGAACTACGGTGTCATGTACGCATACTTCGTTGACAAAAACTCAGGCCAATACAAGGCCCCGTTCAACCAGATTTACAACGAAGCGCGCGTCTTTACGCCGAAAGATACTGCCATCATCACCCCGAACAGCGACACCCCATACTCATTCGTTGGGGCGGACTTGCGAGCTGAACCCATCGTTCTCTGCGTGCCCAAGATTGAGAAGAGTCGGTACTACGATGTTCAACTCATCGACATGTACACGTTCAAC
Organism: uncultured Acidobacteriaceae bacterium; assembly: GCA_963834135.1. Lineage (GTDB taxonomy): Bacteria > Acidobacteriota > Terriglobia > Terriglobales > Acidobacteriaceae > Bog-257. The sequence continues at coordinate 706,222 of CAWIAN010000007.1, forward strand.
TACGCATACATCGGTAGCCGCGCCACAGGCAACGATGCCGGTTGCTTCTTGGTCGCTGGGCCGGATTGGAAGGGAGATACGCCACCGGGGATCAAGAAGGTGTTTCATTCCGAGACTCAATTTGGGCTAATCGGGTACCGTACTCAGCTCTTTGGCCCGAAGGACATGCCAAATGTCGTAAAGATTCAATCGGGTTACAAAGTTCAGACTCTCTCGGCTTTCCTGCATCAGCCCGCGCCTCCAGCAGCGCCTACGATCGATTTTCCGCCATTTACCAAGGACGACATGAAGTTGCCTTTTCCGAAGTATCTGAACTTCGTTTTGCAGTTCTGTCCGCCCGTCGAGGAAGAGAAGGCGCTCCGCGCTAAATTCGCTACCGTTGGAATCGAGGCGGGAAAACCGTTTGACCTCGACAAGCTTTCCGAGGCACAGAAGGCGGACGAGGCCCTCGGCGTCAAGGAAGGCTACGACGCAATTGTGAAACAGAAGGACGAGATTGGTAAAAACATTAACGGTTGGCTGGTAGGATCGATTTTGGGGGATCGCGCCTTTTTCAACGGCAACTGGCTGCTTCGCGCCGCCGGTGCACTTGCGGGAATCTATGGCAACAGCGCCGAAGAAGCTGTGTATCCCCTGGCGAAAAGCGACGCCGCTGGCAACCCGCTCGATGGCAGCAAGCACAACTACACCCTTACTTTCGCCGCAGGCCAGTACCCTCCGGTGAACGCCTTCTGGTCGGTAACCATGTACGACGGGAAGACCCAACTGCTTATCGAAAACCCAATCAACCGTTACTTGATCAACTCTCCGATGCTGCCCAGCATGAAGAAGAACAAGGACGGCTCGCTCACAATTTATATCCAGAAAGACTCGCCATCAGCCGACAAGAAAGCGAACTGGCTGCCCGCACCTGACGACCCGATTTATATGGTGATGCGCCTTTACTGGCCGAAGACGGAGCCGCCTTCCATCCTTCCGCCTGGCTCAGGCACATGGCAACCGCCAGCGATCCAGGTCGCGCAGTAGCTGAGAGCATCGAGCCGGGATGGGATAGCCTGTCCCGGCTTCTGGTTTATTTCAGGCGACACGCTTTTGCATTTCGGTTTCAAGCACTCGTGATAGGGTCCACGATCAATGGCAGTCTGAAGCGAGTCTTCTACGGCGACTCAGATTGCTATTGATATATCGCCATTACACTCATTGACGAGCGGCGGGGTGTAACTTACGCTAACGCCTGTTTACGCCAACAATCGCGATAACGCACTAATACGGTCGCAAGTCGCGGTTACACCTGCCGGAGCTACCATGTTCACACGTGGTGGTCTGCTACAAAACGAGATCGTAAGTGATGAGGGCTTTACAGTCGCAACGGGTAGGGACAGCCTCTTGTACAGCGAAGGGAAGCGCGAAATGCACGTTACAACGGAAGCCGAGCCGTCAGGATTCGCCGTTGCTCCGGATACGATTGGACGATGGGACGACGATCTGTCGCGATCTGTGTCCGACGACGACAAGAAGAGAATCGCCAATAACATTCGACGTGCGTTAGAGTGGCGGGGATACACGGTATCCATTTTCTGAGTAAGGCGTCGGCAGAGTCATTTACGATAATGCCTGTTCACAACAGATATCCTATTGGAGCACATGACTGGTAATTGGAAACCCTATCTTTGCAATGTCAACGACAGGCTGGCGTCAATTCTGGTCGATCTGTCGCTCAGGGACACAGCCCCGCTAACGTCAAAGCCTTGGCTGCTTTGGGCGTGGGTCTATTTTCAGTTTCCGAGGGCCGACGGGCTGTCCGCTGGCAAAGAAGCTCCCATCCTGTACAAAATCGAAGACGCCCTGAATGCCTGCGTGTCGCGTGTTTGTGGAGCGACACCATGCGGAAGAATCACCACTCAAGGCCGACGCGAGTTCTACTTTTATGGCGAGACCCCGCACGGCTTCCACAAGGCGGTCAGAGAATCGCTGCTGGGTTTTGACGGATACAAATTTGATGCGGGGGAGCGAGAAGACTCGGCATGGGAGCACTATCTCGGCGTTCTATATCCGTCACCGCACGACCTTCAACGCATTGCGAACCTGGACTTGTTGGACATGTTGTTGGAGCAGGGTGACATTCTCACCGTAGCCAGAGAAGTGCAGCATTGGTTGTACTTCCCGTCTGAGTCATCTCGCGCTCTCTTCCGGGCGGCCGCCTGTGCAGCAGACTTCACAATTGTCTCGGAATCAGACTCCGACGGACAGTCGCCTTTCGGCATTGCAGTCCTCGCACGCAATCCATTGAGCAGCATCTATTGATCGCACCGTCATTGAGCTGCTGAATCTATCTCGGCAATTCGACGGCGAGTACGACGGCTGGGAGACGCCGGTCGTGACACAGTAACAGGCTGCCCCGGCTCAGTTGGCGTAACATCGCCATGTCACTAATTGAGGACCGGACGGGGTTCTGAGTGTAATCGCCTGTTTACAGCAGCCATGATGCTTGCATCGACTAGTAAACTGAATTGAGATTCCAACCATGCCGAAAACTGTAGTGACCCCGAAGTTTATTTTGGCCTTCATCAATGCGGGTGTTCTGCTGGGAATGGTTTTGGGATAGCGTAACTACCATGTTACAGGGTGTCACTTTTGGCTGTTGGAAGCGTGTCTTTGCTTGTGCTGAACGGAACGTTCTTTCTACTTCGGAAAACCGAGCCTGACCTCCCGCCAGCACGGCTAAAGCAAATCAACAGATGGGTCGTCTGGCCTATCGTAGTACTTGCAGGAGTGGTTTGTTTGATCGAGTTGTTTAGCAAAGGACGGTGAGACCTGCCAAAGCCAACTGGCGTAACATCGCCATATCACAAGCTACGGAACCGGGAGACCCTGTTGGTGCCGCGACTTGCACTTTAGCTCGCGGCTGACCAAACCCGATGCTAACTATGGTTTCTGCGACACCGTGTTGACGGTCTTGCTGGCGCCGGGAGTACGTTGCTCATCGTTCGTCGCCGTCGAATGAACGCCAACCGCGAGTGCGACCTTTTGCGCCTCTTTCAAATTCCTTTCGAGCGTGGGGAGCGTATGGCTTGCCCAATGATCTCCGTTTGTCGCTTCCTGTTTGAACCTCGACGTGGCCGTTTGATCATCGTTCAGCATTGCCTTCATGTAAGCCTGATCAAACGCAGCGCCGTGCAGTTGTGAGAGCTCATTGAAAGTGTCCAACTGTTGCGGATCGAGTGTGTCGGGCAGCTGCACAATCTGCTGGTAAGCGATGTTGAACAAGTCCCTTTGCGCCTTGCCATAGTCTCTCAGTATCTGCTCGGCGAACGACTTCACCTGTTCGTTTTGCGCGTTTTGCAGCGCCAGACGTGCGAAATTTATTTTCGTCATGGCGTCCTGCGTAGCTTCCTGCATAAATCGCGGGTCGCTCGTTGCAAACGCCGGACTACCGTATTGGTCGCGGCCAGCCGTTTGAAATACGTCGACGCCGCGTTGGTTCGGGTCAGACGTGTAAGACTCGGCCGCGTTGCTTTGCGCAAACCCAAGCGCGCCCAACAGCAGCACAGCCGTTACGATCAACAGACCACGTTCCGCGAGATTCATTCTGTTGCTCCTTTTAGAACAAACGTCACACTGTAGCTTCGGCCATAGCCTGTCCATGACGATGAGTCTACTCCCAAGGTCGATGTGTCGGGCCAAGTAGCGCCGTTCAGACCTCTGGTCTGCTTGTCGAGTCCGAGTCAGGATTCATGCCCCCGATTCGACTCAAGGGCCATTGTCGACAAATTGACCTCCTACAGGCAACAAAAAGCCCGTCATAGAGGCGGGCATAATTTGGTTCTGAGCTGTGGATTTCTAGAACGTGAACGCTAACCCGCCCCGAACGCTGCGGGCTGACTGCACCAGGTACACGGTCTGGCCGTCGGGGCCGACCACGGGGACATAGCCCTGCGCCAGCAGGTTGCGTACGTCGATGATGGCTTCCATGTTGCCGGGCATTCCGTGGAAGTGCGGCAGCGGCTGCCGGAGGAACAGGTTGAAGTAAGGATCGGTCTGTCCCGCCGAAGCGTTGAACAGATCGACGGGGACGAGTGTCTGGCCGCTGGTCCAGCGATACGATGCGATCCACTTAGTGTGGGTGCGCGGCACGTATCCGTTCAACTTAAGGGCCGCCGAGTGACGCCAGCCATTATCGAGATTCTGGTGTACCGCCGTCCACGAGATGCCTGGTTGTTCCAGTTCGAGCACGCCGCCGTAAGCGTAGTCGATGGTCGCCGTGAAGTTGTCGGAGATCCGATGCTGAAAGACGAAGCGCACACCTTGCGCCCGCAGCTCGCCTCCGTTGTAGCTGAAAGTGCCTGAATATGGATCAGGGAGAATATCGCCGGAGTAGGTGTTGATCGCGCCGACGCCCAGAAGCGCGGGATCTTTCACGCGATCGTTGTAGTACGCCAGCTGCACCTTGTTATCGCCCATGCGCTCTGACAAGGAGAGCTCATGATGGTGGGCATTCTCCAACAAGGGGTCGCCATCCACCATAGTCATACGCGGAGCCGACTCAGTCAGGTCAGCCGGAGCGGTGTCGAAGCCTTTGCTGGCCCGCGTGCTCGGCTCGGTAGTCGAGTAGCGGTATTCCAGAATCGTGTTCGAGCCGAGATGCAGGTCGGCGATGGCCGATGGACGGAACGCATTGTCTTCCTGGCCGAGGAATTGAATCGCCTCGGCTTCGCCACCCACCTGGAAGTCCAGCACGTGGCCGATCGAGAATCCATCGGCGTAGGACATGGAGACAGCGCCTAGCGCGCCTCCGTGAGGAACCGTATCCGGAGCTGAGAAGCGGCGAACCATCAGAGCAACAGACTGGTTCCAGCCGTCGGCGCCTTTGTGGACGTAGGTGGTGCGAAGTACGCCGTCCGGCGTGCCTTCACCGTAGCCGAGGTCGCCCGAGAATCCCAAAGTTCCCGTGTGAAAGATCGACTGCTCGACGCTGAAGGCGGTGCCCAGATCCGAAGCGCTGCCGTACCCTTCACTCGCTGCACCTGCCATCAATGCCAAGGTGCCTTTTAGGGGCTGCCCATCCGGCTGGCTCTCGACAATAATCGCGGTGTCGTTATCGAAGCGCAGGACAGGCCGATTGGCGGTATTCCGCAGCGTCCACTTCCAGCTATCGTTTTCGTCGTTGCTCTTCTTCAGCGGCGGCAGCATCCCGACCGCTTCGAAGAACGTACTGAGTGTGATATTCAGGACCTTGCTGGCACCTGCGGCGAGCACGACGTCCTCGCGCAGGGTAGGCAGGAACGAAGGCGCGGTAACGTGCACATCATAACTGCCGGGAACCAGGCCTGAGGCAGCGAAGTAGCCCCTGCCGTCGGTGTGGACGACCATGAGTTGTCCCGCAGCGCTGACCAGTTGTACGGTCGCACCCATCTGCGGAGTGCCGCCCGTATTGCGCACATAGCCTGAGATTGAGCCCGGAGTGACCCCTGCCGACGCCACCGCACAGAGCGATGCCACCAACACACAGCACGCGATGATTCGGGTCATGCTTACAAACCCCCTATGAGAGGTTCCGGGATTTAAAACTGGGACCACTGCGTCCTCAGCTCCCAATACAAAGCTACTCGACAGCGAATCGCACAGAAGGCGCGATCTGCTGCTTCGAGACGTTGTCGTCGACCTTTACCGTCAACCTGTACAGCCCTGGCGGCAGGCTGTTGAGCGACACGGTTTTTTCCAACGTAATCTGATCGCCGACGTTTCCCATCGAATCGGTCGTTTCCGATGAATGAACGACCGCCTGGTTATTCGCCAAGCTTACGATCTCGTAATCGATCTTGGCTGACGGCTTTTTGGTCTTATCGTCTGCCTGCAGATTATAGACCTGCATCCACAGCGACATGCGTTGATCGTGCTTAAAGCTGGCCGGCTTGCCGTCAGCACCGTCCAGGTGCGGATAGGTAAGCTTGGTTTCGCCAAGTACGAAGCTTCCGGAGCCCACACTCTTGGTGGCCACTTTCTCCATCCTGTCCGACAGGATCAGTGAGGAAGATGCGAGTTTGTCCTCGTTGTACTCAGGCACCAGAATGCTGTGACTCCACGTGCCCACGCGATCGCCGTTCACATCTTTCACAACCAGGTCGACGCGATAGCGGCCCGGCTTCAGGGGAACGGCTTTCCAGTACAAGGAGGAGTGGTCCATGGTCTTTTCCAGGAGTTCCGTTGGAACGTCCACCTGTACCGTGTCCTCAAAAGTCTGAGCCACCTTACCCGTGATACCTGTTACGCGGCCAAAAATATTGACGGTGCCACGCTGGATGCCGTCTTTCGAGACGAACGTGATGTCCTTGTTCTTGACTTGCAAGGTCACCGGAACGAGTACCGTCTCGGCCGTAACTTTGACGTAGTCGGTGCGCACTTCAAAGGGCATCAGGTTGATGTTGATGTGGTGGCTGACCACTTCCTCGAGGTCTTTGAATTTCACCGGAGGAGGCGCCTGCACCTTCGCCATCATTTCCAGCTTGTCGAACTCTTTGCTGTTCTGAAGTCCCTGCTCCGGGCCGGCGTTGGCCGCAAAGGGGTCCATGCGCTGGGCCTTGCTGCTAAGACCCATCTGCTCATAGGTCGTCGAGCCACCAGGAGTATGCAGCAACGCATCCTTGTCGTTCGGGTCGCTGGTGAGGTGATAATCGCCGCACGAGCACTGATCCACGAACTCAAGCTCAATGTTCTCACCTACACCTTCAAGATAGCGGTAACGCCAACTCTCCCAGGGATAGGTAGTGGTTGTGCCGCCACCCTCTTCCTGCGGACGATCGTAGGTGCCGCCGGTGGGATGCGATTCGATCTGATCCGGCGCACCCCAGATGATGTAAATACGGCCGCGATCGGTCTTCCAGCCAGGAATGCCGGCGCCGAAATGCTCGTTGACATAGGCGATGCGGCGATAGTGCTCTTCCTTGTATTCGTTCTCCGGAGTATCTGGAGTGGGGTCGCGGCGCAGCCAGAAGTTTTCGATGAACTGATCGCGCTCCTCATCGTTCGACAGCTGCTTGAACGCCGCCACTTCTTCCGGCGTGATGATGTAGGCGACGTCCTCTTTGAGCCACTTCTTATAGGTGCCGCTCAACTCTTGTTTCAGGGCCTTGGAATTTTTCTTCTTCTGCTCCTGCGTTAGTTGCCGCTTGAGCGGATCAGGCTGATCGGCGGTCCCTTGTGATGCAGCGGGAGCGGTGCCTTGAGTGGCCTGAGCGGCTTGCCCGGAAGCGGGCTGCGCTGGAGCCTGGGCGGCGGCATTCGTAGACTGGGCAGGACTTTGGGCGGCCATCAAGCAGCAGCTGACAGCAGCGAACGACAAGACAGCAAAAAACCGGCGAACCAGATGCAACTTCATTTCTACCAACGCACTCCTGGGAAAACACTTAGGGCTATTAAATTGTATGTTCTGGTCACTGTGAAAGCAAGGTAATCGGGACGAAACGCTGGTCCCGAAATGCCGTTGCACCGCTTATTTTGACAACCCGATAAATCGCCTCAAGTTGCTTAAAATAGGGGCCATCCGGGCGATTTTTGAGATGCCAGCTGGGGGGACCACAAAAGGCAGGATTCTCTCTTGGCAATTCGCCCCAATCGTGGTCCATCCGTTTCAGATAACAGCTATAATCGGGGTATCCGGATAGCCCAGCTCTGGTTGCAGCACCCCTTGCCGATTCGGTCAATTCTCGCGCTCCGAAGTAGCGAAATACTGCTCTCTTCAGGAACCTTGGGCCGTCTCAATTCGTACTATGGCATGTCGAGGTGCGTGCGCTGTCAGGTTCCCTCCGAGGTTTGATGAATAACCGGAAGAAGTTCGCACTAATTGCTGCTGTCGTCGTAATTTTGCTGGCCATCGTTGGATTTACCGTCCAACAGAGCCATAAAGGCGTCGTTGCCGTGCAAACCGGCAAAGTCGTGCGGGAAGACTTGACGTCGGTGGTTACCGCGTCGGGCGAGATCAAGCCCAAAGTCTACGTCAACATCGGCGCCAACGCTTTCGCCAAGATTACCCATCTGTACGTGAAGGAAGGCGACCGGGTTAAGAAAGGCCAGATGCTGGCCTTGCTGGACAACGTTCAGCCCGCGGCCGACGTTTCCGCGAATGACTCGGCCTTGAATGCCTCGCGCACCGATGCTATAGCCGCACAAGCTGCGGTGAACACGGCGGTCGCCGACCTGAACTCCAACGAAGCATCGCTTGATCATGCCAAGAGCGACTATGAGCGCAACAAAGAGTTGTACGACCAGCAACTGATTTCCAAGTCCGACTACGACATCAAGAAAACCGCGTACGATACCGCGATTGCGCAGGTGGGAATGTCGAAGGCCAAACTGGCTCAAGCCAAGGCTTCCCTGGATTCTGCGCAGGGTCACATCAATCAGAACCAGGCCATGCTGCGCCATGCCGACGATGTGCTCAGCAAGACGCAGTATGAAGCTCCATTCGACGGCATCATCACCAACGTTCCGGTGCGTGAGGGCGAGACGGTTGTTCCCGGCATTCAAAATTCGCCCGGCAGCACATTGATGACGATCGGAGACACCTCGATCATCACCGCCGAAGTGCGAGTCGATGAGAGCGATATCGTCAACGTGCAGTTGGGGCAACCTGCGGAAGTCACCATCGACGCGATGCCGAAGCAGAAATTCAAGGGCGTCGTGAGCGAGATCGGCAGAAATGCTTTGCTGCGTTCGACCGGTGTGTCGACGGCGCAGTCGACTTCCAGCGGACAGGAAGCCAAGGACTTTAAAGTTGTCGTCGCGTTGCAAGATCCTCCGGCAAACGTGCTTCCTGGGCTTTCCGCTACCGCGCGCATTACCACTGCCAAGCGTGGCGGCGTCCTGGCGATTCCGATTCAGGCGTTAACCATCCGCGAGCGCGGAGAACTGACACCCGAGAGCAAGGACAAGAAGGGTTCTGTGCAAGCGGCCACGACAGGCGCAGGCGATCCGAAAGAAGATCTGCAAGGCGTCTTCGTGATCCGGAACAACAAGGACGCTACTTTCGTACCCGTGACAACAGGCATCAGCGGTACCACCGACATCGAAGTGAACAGTGGGCTCAAGGAGGGCGACGAAATTGTGACTGGCAGCTACAAGGTGCTGCGCACGTTGCGGAACGGCGCCAGCGTCAAGATCGACAATGCCGTCAAGCCTAAGGGCGACGACGAATCGTAACGCACATTTGGACGAAGTAGAACAGGCTGAGCAAGCAGGAATCGAGTACCCTGTATCGCATGACCAATCCAGATCAGCGACCAGCCGAGGAGAAGAGCATGGCCACGGAGTTGGTGAGCCCGGCAGCAGCCGAACAAAAGCAAGCGGTACCTGAGAGCTGCATTATATGTACCGAGGACCTGTGGAAGACCTACGACATGGGTTCGGAGCAGCAGGTGCAGGCCCTGCGCGGCATCAACGTCCGTATTCCGCGCAACGAATACGTAGCCATCATGGGCCCGTCGGGTTCCGGCAAATCTACCCTGATGAACCTGATCGGCTGTCTGGATACTCCCAGCAAAGGAAACTACTGGCTCAACGGCCAGCTGGTCAGCGAACTGAACGACGACGAGTTGGCCCACATTCGCAACAAAGAAATTGGTTTCGTTTTTCAGACCTTCAATCTGCTGCCGCGCGCGACCTCGCTGCACAACGTCGAACTCCCGCTGATCTATGCCGGCATGTCGGCCGAGGAGCGCATTGAGCGCGCCAAGAGCGTGCTGACGTCCGTTGGCATGGAAAAACGCATGAACCATAAGCCGAACGAGCTGTCAGGCGGCCAACGGCAGCGCGTCGCCATTGCCCGCGCCCTGGTGAACACGCCGTCCATCATTCTGGCGGACGAACCTACCGGCAATCTTGACTCTCAGACCGGTGTCGAAATCATGGCGCTCTTTGATCGCCTGCACGAACAAGGCAACACGATCGTATTAGTCACGCACGAACACGATATCGCTGAATACGCGCATCGCGTGATCCACATCCGCGACGGACAGGTTTTTAGCGACCAGAAGACTGCGCGCGGTTAATGTTCCACTCAGACGCTTCGCGTAGTCACTCTTCGGGTGTACCCTTCAGATGAGTGTTCACACATTCATCGAAGGGATTTGTATTCGTGCTGTCGATTCGCCGCGTCATCATCGTCATCGCATTTCTGCTCAGTGCCTCGGGGTTTGTCTTTGCGCAGTTCCCGATGCCCACGCAGCGTCCGCAGGAAGATACTCAGCCGGCCCAGATAAGGGAACTGGTCTCCAAGTACTGTCGCCTTGACTATGAAGGTGGACGCCTCGATCCAAAGATGTGGCCGAAGTTTCAGCCGCTGGTGTGGTGGACCTCTGCGCAACCATTCACCAAGATCGACGTGATCGCTCGCTATACGGTTGAACCCGAACCGTCCCAAGACCACAGCAAAATGGCGGTCACCGTTCACTATCGACTGCTCGGGACGTTTGATCCGGCATTGGGCTACGTGCAAGAGCCCGAGGGCACCATTCAGGACGTCTTCTACAGCGTTACTTCGCAGAACACAGAATGGCGTATCAGCGACGCCGATAACCTGCTGCCGCATCCCTCACGAGCGGCCATGCTGAAGTGGCTGACCGAACAGATCGGCGCTACGCAGGATGACACAATGAAGACTCGCTATCAAAATGCGCTCGAACATTTGCAGCAGCAATCGGGCTCGCCGTTTGCCAAATAGCCAGCCAAACTAAAAAGCCTCCTGTGCAGGAGGCTTTCCCGGTTACGAAAATAGCTACTGTTGCGCGCCGCTAACGGCTGCCCCGGTCTTCTGCGCTTCGGTCGGCGGATTCTTGACCGCGAAGTAATCATGATCGTAGAGGTTGCGGTACATGATGCCCGCAAGTTCCGCAGCCTTAGGACCGAAGGTCGGACGCCCGCCCTCCAGGAAGACCACGGTCACGATGCGGCCGTACTGCGTGTTCGCAAACGATCCGAACCAGCCGAAACGGGTGCCGTCCTTGGAGCATGTGCCCGTCTTGCCGAGCACCGGCTCCTCCATGAAGTTGGACTTCAGCAGGCGCGCGGTGCCGTACTGAACCGCTCCGGCCATGCCGTCGGAGATTTCCGGAATGATCGGGCCGATATCGAGCTTGCGTTTAACCTTGGGCGTGAAGCTCGCCACCTGCTCGGGAGTAGTGGGATGCTGCAAGTAGTAGAGGGTTCCGCCGTTGGCAATTGCGCCCATGAGCGCCGCTAGTTGCAACGGAGTCAGAGAAATGCTCTCACCAAACGAACACATCTTGCCTACGCCGCCCAGCTTCTCATCGAGTTCGGTTGAGGGGAACGTGCCCAAGTGTTCATTGGTGATGTTCCAGCCGGCAAGCTCGCCCAGTCCAAACTGGTGCGCGTAATAGCTGACCTTTTCGAATCCCAGCTTTCGTCCTACAGCCTCGAAATAGGCATTGTTGGAGTGCGCCAGTGCGGTCGTCAGATCCACATGCCAGGTCTTCGTGAGCGGAACCTGTGTGTCCTTGGTGATGACGTTTTCACTCAACGCTGCCAACGCCACCGCGACCTTGATAGTCGAGCAGGGCTGCGCTCCAGCCGACAGCGCCAGCTTCTGATTCACCATCGCAAGAATGCGGCCATTGTCAGGATCCATGGCGACTACGGTGCCGTTCATGCCGCCCAGAGCCTCGATCGCCGCCGCGCGCACGATCGGATCTTCTCCGGCCGTTACGTCGCCATCCACCTGATCATTCGCAAACGAGCTGGCGTAAAAGCGCTCGCCGTAATAGTGATGTTTCCGCGCGACGGTATGGGTAGAGCGATTACGTTGAGCCACGGTGGCGCTGCTGTGACGCATGCGCGACATCTTCTTCTGCGCCGTGGCGGACTCCGTTATATGTTTTGAAGATTTGCTCTTGGATTTATGAGTGGTCGTTGAGGTATGGGTAGTCGAGATGGTGGCAGCTACGGCGCCCATGCTGGTAAATAGCGCCAAGCAAAAAATCAGGGCAAAAGGGGAGCGCTTGGACATGAAAAACCTTACACTTCGTTGAACTGAAATCAACTGATTCTGCCGGAGAACGCTTGCTCCTCCGATCACCGTCGTTCTCCGTTTTGCCAACGGAACTTTCATAGTAGGGAGTCACCGTCCTGATATCAACCGGAAACTGCCACGAATACCAAAGACCCCACTCCGCCCGATGTGACTGATGCTCAACTTCAGGCGTAAGTTGCGGTCTGCGTTCCTAGTTTTTGCGAGACGGATGCCCCGCCACTACTTTCCTACATTCCTTACTTATCACAATTCAGTAGGATTCGGTCGTAGCAAGGGTGGTTCCGGCAGAGGTCAGGCCGATTTGGGCGGCAGAGGCAGCCAAGGGACGTTATTGGGAAGAGACGAATTCATCGCAGCAGCGGCGGCAGCTACTCTGAATTTGGCTTTCCGCTGAGGCGTGAGCGCCGGTAGTGCCGGGATGTCTTGATGCTGCTCGGCAGCGGCATGCGCCAGTACCTGATGGTGCACCACGAACAAGGCTAATTCCAGTCGGCCAGAAACCCCAGTCTTGTCGAAGATAGTTCGCAAGATTTTCTTAAGCAGAGGCACGGTGGTGCCCATCTGCGCGGCGATTTCAGAGTTCCTGCGGCCCTGGACTACGGCGGAAATTACTCTGAGTTCGCGCGACGATAATTTGGATGTCACTCGCTCGCCGACCAGATCGGCGCAAATTTCCGCAGCGGCATGCATCTGGAGAAAACGTCCTCCTTGGGACAGCCGGCGCACGCCCTCGATCAGCGTGTCAGTTTTGATGGAGCGATAGAAAACTCCCTGCACACCCCAGGGTATAAATTGCGGGGTAATTTCCGCGTTTTCGGTAAGGACGAGGATCGCGATCTGACGCTCGCCCGCCAGACTCGTAATCTTTCGCATTTGCTCGGGATCGGGAAGAAATCCTGACGAAAGAATCAGGACGTGGGGGCGCAACTTCTCCATGGCGTTTAGCAGGTGATCGGGCGAGAGCGGCTGCGCGATGATGCGCATGTCATCTTCTGTTGCAAGTAGTTTGGCTACTCCTGCACGAAAAACCGGCTGGTGGTCAGCGATGATGACATTGATGATGGAGGGTCTGGCAGATATTGGGGCATTGTGTAACGAACGCACGAGCTCCTGCCTCATTTTGTTACACCCGCGAAAATCATGATCTCCTCCATGCCCATTCGGTAATGTTCTCGCTGCGTTATCAGTTGTGGGGCCTAAGAAGTCGCTATCGTTCCTCCCAACCACACCATCGCGTGTCGGTTTTACCCCCTTTAGGTAAAACTTGCCGTTGACACGCTGTTAACCGTTGATAAACGTGCAGCTTTGGTTAATGTGGAACTTTAGTGCAGGTAATGCGCCAAACTGTATTACGGGGGTTGTGAATTACTGGATTTTTTCGTGTTCCGACACACGAAATCGCAAAAGCACTCCGGAGAGATTTCCAAAGTATTAAAAGTAGATTGCTTTGTCGAATTCAAAAGATAAGTTTGGCTGGAGCGGAACTTCCGCGAGGCCTTGGGGTTTTTCAGGATAACAACCCTGAGAATGGTCGTGTAACAACGGCTACCCCTCCGATGTGCAACTCGCCCCTGTCCATCGGAGGGGCTCTTTTTTTACAGTGAAGTTCTTACTTGCGCTTGGTCACTGAACTTTCGTTGCCGCATCAGAACTTCGCGCGTGAATGTAGTCGTCGATCACGCGTTCCAGCGATCCCTGCTCGCGTAAGACGTATTCGATCGCATCGCGCACCGCGCCCTTGCCGCCCTCGTGAGGCGTCACGTAATGCGACTCGCGAATCACTTCCTCCCGGGAATTCTTCACGGCGATCGCCAAGCCGCACAGCCGCATCACGGGCAGATCGATAACATCGTCGCCCACGTAGCAAACCTGGTCGGCGCGCAAGCCGGTCTTTTGCAGGATCTCGCGGAACGCCGCCGCCTTGTCGTGCTGTCCCTGATAAACGTGCTCGATTTTCAGGTCGCGGGCACGTAAGGCAACTGTTTCGGAAATCCTTTTGGTGATGATGCCTGTCGTGAGACCTCCTAGTCGCGCCAGCGAAAACCCCGCGCCATCGTGTGCGTTGAAGCCTTTCGCTTCGATCATGTCCCCACTGGCGAAACCAAAGCCGCCCGCATCCGCCATCTTCTCGCGATGTTCGTGTGTGCCGCGGCCTGATGAGCCACCGCCGGGGGCAGGAAAGAGAAAAATCGTGCCGTCGGTCATCACGCCGTCGACGTCGAACAGCATCAGTTTGATTTTTTTCGCGCGCTCGTCAGCCATGAAAGAAGTTTAGCAGCGGCCGCTGCGAGCTTGGAAAAAGCATGACTTCACAGGCTGCTGAAGAACTCGGCATTGACTTACCTTGAAGAGACACGGCTTCACAGACTGCTGGAAAAACCCGACCGATGACCGGTTTGTGTCAGGGCACGGGTTCACTCGTGCCGCTAAGGCTTTTGTTTCAGATTCGAGCGGGGCGGCCTCGAGCCGACGAAAATTCCGCTTCATCCCAGGGGCTACATCGCAGAGATCAACTGCCGCCGGCCTTTGCCGCGAATCATGCCAATCAGCGACATGCCGACAGGGATCAGGAAGAAGATAAAGCCGGCGAGTCCGGCCTGATTGCTGGGAAGAACCGCTGACAACACTGCACAACTGGCGCCCAGCCCCGATTGCAGCCCGCTCTCCATCATGGTCGTGTATGTGTCGAAGACCTCGAGGCGATTCAGATCGAGTTCTTTTCGCTGGCGCAGGGCGTTGCAGTAGAGAAGCACAAAGACCAGGTACACGGTCGCGTAGCCGAGTCCGTAAATAATCATCAGGCTGGAACTCTGCTGCGGCTCGATCCAGTGCACCGGTTTTTCTCCGGCCGTGCCGGTCATCTGTCCAAACATTCCGGTGAACAGGAATTTCAACGGATAGGTATAGAACAGCATTACGAACAAGAGCACGAAATTCAGGGTGGCGGTGACGGCGTCATCCAGTCCGTAGCGGCGGAAGAAGTTGTGATGCTGCCACCACACCAGCGCGAAGATCGCAAAGCACACCGCGAACGGGATGAAGCCCCGCATGTCGGCCAGCAGATCGGTAAAGGTGTGCGGCACCTCCAGCGAAACCACCAGCAGGGTCAGCGAGAAGCCGAACACTACATCGCTGAAGGCTTCAATGCGCGACACTTCGTGACTGCGGGCGCGAAACGTTGTCTCGATCGTGATGTTCGTGGAGTGGAGATTCGCTTTTGGCGTGTGCCGGTTTTGAGCGCATGGATAGATGTTTCGCGTGCCACGGAATCGCTCTACTGTAACGCGGGCGCTACCACCGGGGAAGGCACTTCCGACTGGAATTCGCCCTCCCACTTCGCCATGACCACCGCCGCCAAACAATTGCCCAGGACGTTTACGGCAGTGCGCCCCATATCGAGAAGTTGATCGACGCCCAGCAGCAGGAACACCGGCTCGGTGGGCAGGCCGGTGGAACTCGCGGTTGCCAGCAGAATCACCAGAGCTGCGCGCGAGACGCCGGCCACGCCTTTGCTGGTGAGCATCAGCGTGAGCATGATCATCAGCTGCTGGCCGAAGGTGAGATGTATGCCGGAAACCTGCGCCACGAAGATCGCCGCAACGGAAAGGTACAGCGAACTGCCGGTCAGGTTGAAGCTGTAGCCGGTGGGAATGACGAAGGCGACGATCTGTCGAGGCACGCCGATGGCTTCCATGCCCTCCATAGCGCGTGGGAGCGCTGCCTCGGAGCTGGCAGTGCCGAAGGCGATGGTCACCGGCTCCGCGACCGCCTTCAGAAAGGCGCGCATTGGAACGCGGAAGATCAGTGCGATGGGCAACAGCACACCCAGGATAAAGGCGATCAGCGCGGCATAGAGTGTCAGCAGGAGTTTCAGCAGGCCGCCCAGCACCGCCAGACCAGTATGTCCCACAGTGTAGGCTACGGCGGCGCCCACCCCGAGCGGCGCCATATACATGACGATGTTGGTGAATTTGAACATCACCTCGCTGAGGCTCTCGCAGAAGCTCAGCATGGGGCGGCGCTTTTCTTCGCTGAGCATGGCAAGCGCGACAGCGAAGATCAGGCTGAAGATCACTACCTGCAACACCTGGTTATCGGCCACCGACTTGGCTATGTTCTCCGGAAAGACATGCAGGATGGTGTCCTCCGCGCTGAGTTTGGCGACGGACGAGGCGTCGGCGCTTGGGTTCGCGCCCAACTGCACCCCGACGCCGGCCTTACTGAGGTTGATGGCGCCCAGCCCGAGGAAGATTGCGATGGTGGTGACGACTTCGAAGAAGATGATGGAACGCAAACCCAGCCGGCCGACCTGCTTCAAGTTGGAATGTCCGGCGATGCCGACCACCAGCGTTCCAAACAGCAACGGGGCGATGATCGTCTTGATCAGTCGCAGAAAGATCAGTGCCAACACACGAAGATGCGTGGCAACGTTCGGGAAGTCGTGTCCGATCTCCGCGCCCAGCAGCATGGCGATGAAGATCCATGCGGTCAGCGTGCGCTTCTTGCAGCCGTACGCGATCAGCCCAGCCAGCACGATCCAGCGCAGAGCGGGGAAGAGAACTGCGAGGGAGAGCGAGATGGGTAAGTGTTCCACGTCTAGAAGAGCCACGCTTTCAGGTGGCAGCAAAGTATTCGTCATCCAGGCTCGAGCAAGGTCATTCTCATCGTCTTGAAGGGGCACGGCTTCAGCCGTGCCGTAGAGGACTCTATTTTGGCTCAAGCGAGGCGGCCTTCAGGCCGACGACCCCTCCGCTGAATTACCGCAACAGGTCCTCCAACTCCACTCCGCGATCGGTCTTTTCATCCCGATACTTCACGATCACCGGCGCATACAGCGACAAGCCCCATTCCGCCGCCTTGCCCTTGGTGATGGCACGGGCGCCCGGCACCACCACAGCATTCTCCGGCACTCGTAACGGCTCGTTCTGGGTGGCGCGATAAATCTCGCCTTTCACGGTATCGAACAGCGGAGTCGAGCGCGTCAGAATCGTTCCGGCTCCAAGCACGGCGCGGGTTCCGACCTGCGTCCCTTCATAGATGCCGCAGTTGCCGCCCACCAGCACATCATCTTCGATGATCACCGGCGATGCATTGATCGGCTCCAGCACGCCTCCGATCTGCGCCGCCGCGCTGATATGCACGCGTTTGCCGACCTGCGCGCACGAGCCTACCAGCGCATGCGAGTCGACCATCGTCCCCTCGTCTACATAAGCCCCGGCGTTGATGAACATCGGCGGCATGCAGACGACGGACGACGCCACATAAGCTCCGCTGCGCACCGACGAACCTCCGGGGATCACCCGTACCTGCTCGCTGGCGGCGAAGTGCCGCGTAGGATAGGTGTCCTTGTCGACGAACGAAAGCACGTCTGGATCACCACTCTCAGCCAGTCGGCCGATCCGAAAACCCAGCAGGATGCCTTCCTTCACCCACCCGTTGGTCCGCCAGCGGCCATCGATCTTTTCGGCGGCGCGAACCTGGCCCGCAGTCAAGGCATCGCGAAAGCGAAGAAACACCTCAGACGCATTCTGATCCTGCGATGCTTTTGCGCCCAGCGCATAAAGGCGCTCAATTTCGGGTTGGAGTTCGTGCATGGCGGGCAGTATAACTGGTCATCGAGAGCGCTTGCAGTAACTCTCAACCGGCGCTCGAGATCACACATCGAAAAACCATGGCCTGGATCGAAGACCTGCTGGGCCGCACGCTGGTGCTGGTGGCCCATCCCGATGATGAGTGCATCGCCTTTGGAGCGCTGCTGCAGCGCATTCGCGAGCCGCTGGTTGTTTTCGCAACCAATGGCTCACCGGCAGACCCGTATTTCTGGAAGAAATATGGTTCGCGTGAAGCCTATGCCGAGCTGCGCCGGCAGGAAGCGCTCAATTCCATGCGTGTAGCCGGCGTGAAAGATGTACTGTTCCTGGCCGATATGCCGGGTGGTCAAGCTCTCGTGGACCAGGAGCTGTTTCGCAATCTTCGACCAGCGTACGAACTGCTGGCCGACATTGTCGCCCGCCGTATGACGACGGCGATGTTGACTCTGGCCTATGAAGGCGGCCATCCCGATCATGACTCGTGCAGCTTGCTGGCAGCTCAGCTTACCCACCTGGCATCTCTTCCGTGCTGGGAGGCTCCGCTGTACCACCGCAACGCCGATGGCTCGGGAATGTTCCAGGAGTTCCTCGGTCCCAACGACGAAGTAATTGATGTGCGTCCGACCGAAGTTGAGCAGGAGCGCAAGCGCGAGATGTGCCGAAGCCTACCCGTCGCAGGGAGATTTCCTGCAGCGCTTCGATGCCGCCCGCGAGATCGTGCGGCCGCAGCCCGCGTATGACTACACGCGTCCTCCACACGAAGGCAAGACCAATTACGAAG
The DNA here is from genome assembly GCA_963834135.1 of uncultured Acidobacteriaceae bacterium. Lineage (GTDB taxonomy): Bacteria > Acidobacteriota > Terriglobia > Terriglobales > Acidobacteriaceae > Bog-257. The sequence continues at coordinate 724,634 of CAWIAN010000007.1, forward strand.
TGTGGCAGTGGAGCATGACGTCGGAGGATGTGTGCCAAGCATTCACCGCATTCCTGGATAACGCATCAAAACACCGGGCGCGACGCCAACTCCCGCCGCAGACGCGATGAAGATTCGCCGGCCGGAGCGGAGCGTCCGGATCGATGCTTTTCTAGCCATAGCGGAAGCTCTGGGATCATCCGCCGCCCCCAAATCTTCCGAGCCCCTTCAGGGGCGGCATATGCCAGGGCGAACCTTCAGCTCCGCGTCCGGCAGCATCTAACCTACCCAGCGGCACTCGATGGCAAAACTTTCAATCCTGTATGTCTCTTACCCGCTGCTGACGGTCACTCCGGAGAGCGCCGGAGGCGCCGAGCAGATGCTGCTCGCCGTCGAGCGCGCAATGCACCATGCCGGACATCGCACCACGGTCGCTGCCTCGGATGGCTCCGAGGTCCACGGACGGCTGCTCGCCACCGGCCGCCCAGCCGCCGGTGCCGACCAATACGACGAACGCAATGATGCTCATACAAAAACAATCCTGCGCTATCTCCAACAGCATCCGAGAGAGTTCGACCTGATCCACGACCACAGCGGAAGCTTCTTCCGCCACGCAGCCCAGTGCCCTGTACCTGTTCTCGCCACGCTCCATCTCCCGCGCAGTTTCTATCCCCAGGAATTTTTCAGCGACGTGGTGTCCCAGGTTCGCGTCCCTCTTTTGGACGCTAACCTGGGAATCCCGTACTTCAACTGCGTCTCCCAATCGCAGGCAAAAAGTTTTGCCGACCTGCCAAACTTCCTCGGCGCGATCCCCAACGGCATCACCGTCGACGATTTCCCCTTTACCAGCTCGAAGCGCGACTACCTGCTCTGGCTTGGGCGCGTCTGCGAGGAGAAGGCGCCGCACCTGGCAATCCAGGCCGCTCAATCAGCGCAGATGCCGCTGGTGCTCGCCGGACAGATCTATCCCTTCCGCTATCACCAGGACTACTTCAACCGCGAGATTCGCCCGCACCTGACGCAGGGATCGCACGTACGATTCGTCGACACTCCGCTTCGCGAGCAGAAGCTTGATCTCTTGTGTCACGCACGCGCGCTGCTGCTGACCAGCACGGCGGAAGAGACCAGTTCTCTGGTAGCAATGGAAGCTATGGCCTGCGGCACGCCTGTCGTAGCGTTTCGCCGGGGAGCTTTTCCGGAGGTCGTCGCCGATGGCGAGACTGGCTTCGTCGTGGAATCTCTCGAAGAGATGTCGCCGGCACTGGGTGAAGTCGACCGAATCTCTCCGGCGGCATGCCGCGCGCGAGTGGAACGACACTTCAACGCCTCCCGCATGGCGCGGGATTATCAAGAGCTATACCGGCGAGTGCTGCGGCGGGCCGGAGACCTGGCGGCGTGAATCCTACGCGTTCCATATGAACTTCGCGCTCAAGCCGGATCTGGGTTAGAATTGCGCGCCCCGTTTTTAAGGCTCGTCCACAAACTCTTGTGACCAGGAGGAACTCATGCCACTCGAGAGTCTGTTTATCCGGTTACGCTCTGTTTCCCTAATTGCTGCCGCCGTCCTTTTCTTGACGAGCGCGTGGGCGGCCGACCACCAAACCGTGCTGTACAACTTCGGCGGTCCGCCTGACGGCACTGACCCCGTTGGCAGCCTGCTGATGGACTCTGCCGGTAATCTCTACGGCGCGACTTTTAGCGGCGGCATATACTGCGCCCCCTTTTACAACTGCGGAACTGTGTTCAAGTTGTCGCGCATGCCAGGTGGTGGGTGGACGGAAACCGTTATATACGACTTCAGTGGCCTCAATGGCAATGACGGAATGAATCCAAACGGAAGTTTGATCATGGACGCCGCCGGTAATCTTTACGGCACGACCGCTCTCACAGCTTTTGAGCTGTCTCCCAATCAGGACGGAACTTGGACGGAAGACACACTGTGTCAGTTTAATTTCGATGGCACGGGACTCGACCCTGATGGAGGCCTGGTCATGGACCCTGCCGGCAACCTCTATGGCGTAACCCATGATGGCGGCGGTGATATGCAGGGAACCGTCTTTGAGTTTGTGCGCAATGGCGGCGGCTGTCAGGTGCTGTACAGCTTTGGCATTGGTGACGACGGAAAAGAGCCGATGGGCAATCTGGTCATAGATGCTGCCGGGAACCTCTTCGGAACGACCTACGCAGGAGGGACCGCCGGTGCCGGAACGGTATTCGAATTATCCGAATTATCCTTCAATGGCGGCTGGACGGAAACGATACTACACAGTTTCAGTGGCAGCGATGGCTATGGACCCAAGGCCGGCTTGGTCATGGACGCTGCCGGAAACCTCTTCGGAACGACCTACGCAGGAGGGACCGCCGGTGCCGGAATCGTATTTGAGCTGTCCCCTGTCGCCGGCGGCGGATGGACGGAAACTACGGTGTACAACTTCAATGGAGCACCCGACGGCAGCGACCCTGAAGCCGGTTTGACGCTCGATGCTCGCGGAAACCTGTATAGTACGACCCGGGAGGGGGGGCTTTTTGAGTACGGAACTGTCTTCGAGTTGTCACCCAGGCAGGGTGGCTGGAGGGAAACTGTGCTGTACAGCTTCCAGGGGAGCAGCGACGGGGGGCTTCCTACCAGCGGGTTGATCACGGACCGCGCCGCAGACCTTTATGGCGTCACGCCGGGAATGGGCATTCCCAGCTTAGTGTATGAGCTGACGCCGCCCTTTGGCTGTGGAACTCATTGCCCGTCCACGGAACACTGACGCGGTTCCAGACCGCAGGTTCGCGCTTTCTTGTAGGCTACGTGAGCGGACTGCCAAAATTCTCGATGGGGGCCGCGCCTTTCGCGGTGTTCGGGACGTAGGAGTCGGTGGAAGGGTGCCAACTTCTCTCTATCCATCACATCCTGTGATCCGGTCTGTTCGGATCCCGGAAACCGCGCGACCCAACGCATTCGGCAAGCAATCCTCCGTGCCCTCTGTGCCTCCGTGGTGAAAACGTCTTTTTACTTTACGGCAGCATGGTGTTGTAGCAGCCCAACCTCCGCCGCAACCTTTTCCAGCTTTGCGCGATTTTCTTTCTTCATCGGCACCAGCGGCAGGCGATAGTTTTCCTCGAGCTTCCCCATCATCGCCAGTACCGCTTTTGCCGGGCCGGGATTGGACTCGATGAAGTTGGCTTGCATCAGCGGCAGATATTTCCGGAAGAGCAGGCGCGCTACATCCCATTTGCCGGACAGCGCCGCGCCGGTCATGCGCGACATCTCCGCCGGAATCTCGTTCGACGCGACCGAGATAATGCCAACACCTCCCAATCCAATGACGGCCAACGTAATGGAATCGTCGCCGGAGAAGACCAGGAAGTCTTCCGGCACGGTCGCGCACACTTCGGCGATCTGCGCGATGTTGCCGCTGGCTTCTTTCACCGCGATGATGTTGGGAATCTCCGCCAGCCGCAGCAGCGTCGGTGTCTCAATGTTCGTGCCCGTCCGTCCGGCAATGTTGTACAGCACCAGCGGCTTCGTTGAAGCTTCGGCGATCGCCTTGAAATGCTGGTAGACGCCTTCCTGCGTGGGCTTGTTGTAGTACGGCGTCGCGGTGAGGATGTAGTCGACGCCACTGCGCGACGAGGCTTCCTTCGCTTTCGCCACGGCTTCGCGCGTGTTATTCGAGGTCGCACCCGCCATGATGGGCACGCGCCCGCCAGCAGTCTCGATCGTCAGGTCGATTACGCGCAGCCATTCTTCGTGGGTTAGCGTCGGCGTCTCGCCGGTAGTGCCGCAGGGCACCAGAAAGTCGATGCCGGACTCGACCTGCCAGCGCACCAGTTCGCGCAGAGCCGGTTCATCCAGGCTGCCATCTTGTTTAAAGGGTGTGACAAGAGCTGTGCCGCAACCACGCAAATTCATTGGAAAAGAATAATCGTTTGCGGAATTAATCTCAAAGAGGCGACGCATGGAAAAAGCGCATTCACCACGGAGACACGGAGAGCACGGAGGTCCCTTACTGTTTACTTACTTGAAAGCACGTGTTTACCTACCCTTGAATCAGACCTGCAAAACGACAGGCCACTAAAGACAGAATATTTTTCCGTGACCTCCGTGCCTCTGTGGTGAACACGCTTACAACTGGCTGAAGACGTCTTTGAAGTCGTAAAAGCCCTTCTTCCCAACAATCCATTCCGCCGCCAGCACCGCCCCGCTCGCAAATGTCCGGCGCGACTTCGCTTCATGGGTCAGCACGATGCGGTCGCCGCTCGAATCCAGTTCCAGCGTGTGCGTGCCGGTCACTTCGCCTTCGCGCTCGCGAGGTGATTTCCAGTTTCACACCCGAGCTCTGCTCGATCACGCGTTGTACGGCGATAGCTGTCCCAGAGGGCGCGTCTTTCTTGTGGATGTGATGGATTTCCGTGATGTGGCCGCGATAGTCGTGCTGCAGGGCGGCCGCGGCTGTCTTCACGATTTGAAAGAACAGGTTCACCCCGTAGGAAAAGTTGGCGCCCCAGACGAATCCTGTGCCCGCCGCTTCCACCTGCTGGCGCACACGGTCCATTTCGCCGTACCAACCCGTGGTTCCAACGACCATCGGTTTGCCGGCCCGAATGCAGGCGTCAATGTTGCCCAGTACAGCCTCGGGCGTAGTGAAATCGATTACAACGTCGATGTCGCGTAGATTCCCAGGAGTGAGCCATGAGCCGCCCTGGTTCACATTGGCATCGATCACCCGCACCTGGTGTCCGCGCTCGCGAGCGACCTCGGCGACCAGCGACCCGGTCTTACCCGGACCCAGCACCAGCAGGCTCAGGGGAGAAGCGCTCAATCGAACACCTCCGGATCGACCTCGGTGAAGAACTTCGCGTGCAGTCGGCGGACTGCCTCCGGGACATCGGCTTCGTCGATCACAAACGTCAGATTGATCTCGGACGCGCCCTGCGAAATCATGCGCACGTTGATGTCGCTGACGGCCGCGAAGATCTGCGCGGCGACTCCGGGAGTGTCGCGCAGGTTCTCGCCTACCAGGCACACGATGGCTTTGCGTCCGGAATACTTCACGAACGCCAGCTTCTCCAGGTCAGCGGCGATCTGCGGAATGGCTTCGTTGGAGTCGACAGTGAGCGAGATGCTGACCTCAGAGGTCGAGACCACATCTACGGCGCAGCGATGGCGTGCGAAGATTTCGAATACCTTTGCGAGAAATCCGTGGGCCATCAACATGCGTGCCGCGACAATGTCGATCACCGTGATGCGCGTTTTGGCAGCGATGGCCTTGAAGAGCGAGTGCGATCGCGGCGTGCGGGCCAGTATCCGCGTGCCTTCATTCCCGGGGTTCCGAGAATTCAGCACCAGCACTGGAATGTTTTTCTCGACGGCCGGAAGAACGGTGGCGGGATGCAGAACCTTGGCGCCAAAGTAGGCGAGTTCGGCCGCCTCTTCGAAGCTGATGAGTTTGATCCGCCGGGCATTGGAACAGATGCGCGGATCCGTGGTCTTCATGCCGTCCACATCGGTCCAGATTTCGATGCGATCGGCGTTGAGGCCGGCGCCCACGAGCGCGGCAGAAAAATCGGAGCCGCCGCGGCCGATCGTGGTCGTCGTGCCTTCACGCGTCGCGCCCACAAAGCCGCCCATGATGGGCACGCGCTGCTTGTCGATCAGCGGCTTAACGTGATCCTGCAGGCGATCGTTGGTTTCTTCGACGTGAGGTACGGCGCGACTGTGCTGCGCGTCGGTGACGATGACTCTTCGCGGGTCGACCAGCACAGCGGGAATATCGCGCGCAAGGAAGGCAGGTACCGCGATCATGCTGGACAGCCGCTCGCCGAACGAGACGACGTAATCGGAGGTGCGGGGCGTGAGCTCGCCGACGGCGGAGATTCCGCGCAGCAGTTCGTCGAGCGAATCGAACTCCGCGCCCAAATCGTTGTGCAGATCGGTGTGGAGGCCGGTGCCCAGCAACTCGCCGGCGGTCAGGTAATGGCGTTCGCGAAGGCTGCGGCAGATCTCCAGCGCCTGGTCGCGTTCGCCGCGTCCGGCTGCGGCGGCCATCGCCAGCAGCTGGTCAGTGACCTTCGCCATCGCGCTGACCACGACGAAAGGGCGATCGGGCAGGCGCGATTTTACGATGCTGGCGACGCGATCGATGGCGGTGGCGTTCTCAACCGAGGTGCCGCCGAACTTCATCACGATCACGGCAGATTACTCCGGCCGGCGCCAACAGCTGCGGCTCGGGGACTCCGGGCAGCAGGCCCTGCACTTTCAGGAGTTCGGCATTCAACAGCGCCGCGCCGGCGGCTCCGCGAATGGTGTTGTGCGAGAGCACGGTGAACTTCCAGTCGAGCACGCCACACGGACGCAGGCGTCCGACGCTGACCGTCATGCCCTTGCCGCGATCCACGTCAAAGCGCGGTTGCGGGCGATCGGGCGCGGCGTCGTAGACGATGGGCTGATCGGGAGCGAGCGGCAGCTTCAGTTCCTGCGGTGTCGATTGAAATTCGTTGAGCGTGGCGATGATTTCTTCTGCCGACGCTTTCTTCTTCAGCTTTATCGACACCGATTCGGTGTGACCATCTTCCACCGCAACGCGATTACAGTGCGCCGTCATGGTGAAGTCCGCCATCTCGACATGATCGCTGTTGACGCGCCCGAGAAGCTTTCGCGTCTCCTCCTCCATCTTTTCTTCTTCTTTCGGGATGTAGGGAATCACGTTGCCGAGAATGTCGAGCGAGGCCACGCCGGGATATCCCGCGCCGCTGACGGCTTGCATGGTCGTCACGAAGAGCGACTCGATGCCGAATTTGCGCTGCAACGGCGCCAGCGCAATGACCAGGCCAATCGCCGAACAGTTGGGATTGGTGACGATGTAGCCGCCCGACTGCTTGCGCCAACCCTGCTTTTCGATCAGCGCCAGGTGGTCGGCATTGACTTCGGGGATGACGAGCGGCACGTCCTGCTGCATTCGGAAGGCGCTGGAATTGCTCACCACGGCGCAGCCGGCGGCGGCGAATTGCGGCTCCATTTCGCGGGCGATGCCGGCATCAAGTGCGGCGAAGATCACGCGAGGCGCGCCTTCGGGAACGGCATTCGACACCTGCATCTTGCGCACCCGCTCCGGTACCGGCGTTTTCAGACGCCAGCGCGCGGCGTCACCGTAGCTCTGCCCGGCGGAGCGATCGGAGGCGGCTAGCCATGCCACCTCGAACCAGGGGTGATGCTCAAGCATCTGGATGAAGCGCTGACCGACAACGCCGGTAGCGCCAAGTATTCCGACTGCAATCTTCTCTTGTGACATTTTCTTTGGGGAAAATTCAAGTTATATCATGTTCGCCCGAGCGGCGAAGTGACACGCGAGCTACGCGTGTTTTCCGGCGACGGATAGGCCCAATGCAGCTGCGATTTCGCGTGCCACCTGCTGGGCATTTTTGTCGCGCGCACTGACGGTCAGCTCGGCCGCACGATAAAAGGGCAGCCGTTGCTCATACAGCCTGCATAATTCCACTTCATCCCGAGACGCCAGCGGGCGGGGATTCTGATGGGAGCTGGTCTCGCGGCAGCGCTGCAAGAGCTTTGGCAGGTCGAGTTCGACAAAGATCACCCGGGCGCGGCGCTGGCGTAATAACTCCACATTCGCCGGGTGAACGAAAGTCCCGCCACCCAGTGCGAGCACGGTCGGAGTCGCCGCTGTAGCGAGAGCAGAGCGCAACGTTTCAGATTCGAGCCGGCGGAAATGCTCTTCACCGTGCTGGGCAAAGATCTCGTGAACGCGCAAACCCGAGCGTCGCTCGATTTCGGTGTCCAAATCGACGGCCCGCCAGTGCAACAAACAAGCCAGCTCCCGCCCGATCGTACTCTTGCCCACAGCCATAAAGCCGGTCAACGCGACGAGTGGGCGACGGTCGACATAGGATCAGGTTGGGAATGGGCAGCCATATCAGGTCTTACATCAGTTCAACCGGAGAGAAGTATTACTTGCGGGAGGCAGGCTCCTCCGCTTGTGCTGCTGCCGAGACACAGAATGCTTTGCACACCGCAGCGAAGAGATAATCTTTTCGCTTCTCCGACAGCGGCAAGTCCTCGTAGGGAACGAAGGACGGGTGTTCCTTGGTAGCGCTGTTCTTGGTGCCGCCGCGCTTCCATCCCGCTGCTTCTTTCTGCTTCAGCCAGCGGTCATGCGTTGCCGACGGCGAAGGCTCGATTCCGGCAGCGAACTGCTCGAAGTAGTAACGCACACCGTCGCGCGAGGACTCCTTCTGCCATTCGGGAGCCTTCTCCCATGGCAGCAGCGAGTCGTCACCGAGCGTCTGGCAGAACGCCCGCAAGGATTCATGACAGACCTTCGCAACCTGTTCAACTGATTCAGGTGATCCCAGCGCTGCCACATGCTCACTCTTAGGTTGAAAATGCACGCTGGCAGTGATCTTACCATCGTGCCATCGGCACGGTTAGTGGAGATATGACAGCGCCAAAGGGCCTAGTCCAGAGGTTGTAGAGCGGCTGCGACCAGCAGGGGATGTGCTGAATCTCACGATCCGGTACTCTTCGGCCCATGCAGCTCATACAGATTGGCGAAGTCAGGCAGAAGACGGTGCTGGACCTGGTCCAGGAGATGGCGGCGCGTCAGCTCGCAGAGATCGAACAGCTGAAATCAGTGGCACAGAGCAGCGGCGGCAGAACCGGCCGCTCAACCCACAGCCGGCAGCGTTGTAGCTCCACCAAGCGGGACCGTTCGTAGATCCTCGCGGTCCCGTTCACTTCTCAGCTTTCGGTACCACTGTGTACGTCGGATTGTGGTAGGTACCTCCGATTTGTATCGCCACCACCGACGCCTTGTGTTTTCCCTTCTTCATAAACGGCTCAGCCACCTTCAGCAACACCGATTTGACTCCGGTCGTCGTCTTCGATAGTTCGCTGTCGAGGCGCATATAGCCGCGCAGATCCACCTGCTCGCTCGTGAGCTTGTAAGTTCCGCTCACCTTCGCTAATGCTCCGGGAACCTCGAACATAACATCGCTGAGATTAGCCACGCCATTGCTGAGCACAACGTGTCCCTTGACATTCGAAAGCACCTGGCCGGGATCGTAGCTGTCATTCCCCAGCTTGTCGTTTGCGTCCTCGACCTTGTCAGCTTGTCCTCGGGCTCGTGCGCTTAGGACATCAATGTTCTTCTGGGTATCCGGATCCGGGTACTGGCCGTTGCTGATGCCGAAATCGCCCTGCAACCTGACCCGGTTGAGGAAGGGTGCTTTTCCGGGAGGCAGAGTGGCTTTGGCGCGGAAGGTGATCGGGCCGGTCATGGGAGGCTTGCTCTCGGAAATGAACATCCACAGCAAGTCCTGAACTCGTGCCTGTCGGGAGGCCAACTCGAACGTGGCTATCTTTCCGTCGACGCCCTCCTTACCGGCAACTGAACCCGCCCCCACAATCGTTGTCTGCCCATAGTGCACGCGCAGGGCATCGACATTCACATCTCCATTCAGGCCGTTAACGGTGGCATCGAACTCGGATGTGATGTGGATGCGATGGCCACTGGTGCTGACCGTGAAATCTGGCGTGTCGGCGGCTCCGTGCAGGGTGATGTGTTGCAGTTCGCCATCAAAATTGCCAGTGGAGGTGACGATTCCTCCGATGTCTTGAAACGCGCCGAGGTCCAGGCTCTTGACGGTATATGCGCCTTTAATTTTGCTTTCGCCACCGTGGCCGGCGTTCCAGGCGCCAAATTCACCTTCGACGTCCAGATCGATTGGCGGCTGTGGAACTTGTAGGTTTGCCTCAAACTGTAGCGGCTTGCCGTCTTCCAGGTCGTGGACCACCAGCTTTGGTATTCGAAAGATCAAAGCTTGCTTGCGTTCCGTAGTAGGTGGAAATTCGATCTTGGCTCCATCGGCAATGACCTTCCCGATGGTGAACCCGTACATCAGTCGGCCAACATTAAATGGTCCCGGAGCTCCCGTATCTGCCGGCGCGACAATCACCCGCACTCCATCCGCGTGGATCAAGCTGATGTGATTCGTAAGGAGCCCGTGATAGGTACCAACAATCTTAAGCGTCTGTATGTGGAGAAAAGACCTCCCGCTCTTATCACCCGAATAACGGAAGCTCACGTTCTCCGCAATGCATCCTGGCTTAGGCAGATACATCTGGTGAAACGTTCCGATCTGGACATCGCCTCCCGTCTGTTGCTGTAAAGCCTGGATTATGGCGTCGTGAGTGAATGGCCATTTCTTAGACGCAACCACTCCGGCCACCACAATGCACACCAGCAGCCCAAGCACGACGACAGCGATGACGCGGCGTCCTCGATGGGGAACCTGCTTGCTAGTAGCGGCGTAATGTTTCTCTTCCAGGTGAACGGGCATAGCTGACAGTGAGACTCTTCAGGTCGCGTAACGAGATGCCATCTAGGATGTCGGCTCCGCCCCAGTCGGTTTTCCGCAAATTGGGAATGAGCTCCGTTTAAAGGCTGTGTCGAAATCCCAGCACTGCGTTGACGTTCCGACTACCTTAGACCCGCATTCGCAATCCCGACAGAAAACTAAGGGAAAAAACCAACTTCGGATCAGGCGTAGACGGGAGACGCCTTAGTACTTTTTGACTCTATACTCGCCACGTTCCTCCCAAGGCACTGTGCTGGGCCATAACACCGCGTCTGCGACGATCAGCGCAGGCGCGCCGGAGTGCTCATGTCCAAAATTGCCACTTCCTGCTTGGCCTTTGTGCTGAGCTTGTCGCTCTCTGCTTACGCCGCCCAGTCACCGCAGTATCAACAAATCGTCCCCACTACCACGTTAACTACCCAGACCAGCAACAACACTTCTGCTGCAAGCTCGTTTCCGGGATGCGAGACCACCACGGTTACGAACGGGCAATGCGTCGACAATGGCGACCTGAAGGCCAGTAATGTCAGCAAGGTCAACGTTCACACCTTGCTGTCGCCTTCGCAGCAGGGAACGAAGGTTTACACCACCTACATTCCTTACTGGGTGCATGGCACTCATCCGAATATCGGCTACAGCTCGCAAGATCCCAACCAGGTGACGCGAGAGATCACCGACTTAACCAGCCGCGGCTTCGACGGCGTGCTGGTCGATTGGTACGGGCCAGGGAGCTATGAAGAAGGCGCGACGGAAGTACTGAAGACGCAACTGGAGCAGCAGAACACCCTGAAATTCGCGCTGATGATTGATCAAGGTGCGATTGAGTGGTTCTCGTGCTATCCCAGTTGCTCGGCCACGCAGGCAGTACTCAACCTCATCGCCTACGCGCGCCAGAAGGGCTACTTCAGTTCTCCGGCAGCCACTCACAACAGCGACGGAAAGACTATCGTCACCCAGTTCGGCATGGAGGCCTACAACATCAACTGGACGACGATCGAGAACGACAACAGCGATCTGGATTGGATCTTTGAGAACGCCGGCGCCTTCGGCAATGGCTACACCATAGGAGCTTACGGCTGGCTCTCGCCGAAGGATCCGCAGCAGAACGGATATGAGGGTCTCGATTACACCCAATATTTCCTCGAAATCGCGGCGCAACATCCAACCAAGGAAAATTGGGTCTCGACCTGGAAGGGCTTCAACGATGTCGTGGCTAACTGGGCTCCTCCGGGTGGACGACACATCCAGCAGCTTTGCGGCAAGACGTGGCTCGATTCCTGGGGAGTCGTTCAGGGCTATACCGGCCGGCTTGATGCAGTGCAGGTCGTCACCTGGCACGACTATGAGGAGGGAACCGAAATCCAGAGCGGCATCGACAATTGTCTGAGCGTCACCGCTTCCGTCAGCGGCAGCACCCTGAGTTGGAGCGTGCCGGACGACTCAACGCTGGACCATTACACCGCTTACATCTCGACCGACGGCCAGAACCTGATGTCGCTCGGCGATTTTTATGTCGGTACCAACTCGATGGACTTGTCGACTTTCGGCTTCGCTCCCGGAACGTACAAAGTCTTTGTGCAGGCAGTCGGCAAGCCGAGCATCCTGAACAACATGTCGGCGCCCGCCTCTTACACGGTGGCGACTGTTCCGTATGTGACCATTACCGCTCCCTATGATGGCCAGCACGCAGGCCCGGCGACCAACCTGAATGCCGGCGCGTCGAGTCCGGACGGTCCCATTGTGCTGTACCAGGTCTATCTGGACGGCGCGCTGGTGAAAGTCGTTACGGGATCGCCATCATTCCAGGCATGGATCCCGACTCCCATGGGAGACCACACCATCGTCGTCAAGGCGACAGATGTGGGGCATCAATGGTCGACCGCAAGCGTGTGGATCGATCGAACCTATTGATCCGAACTTTCGGAATTAGAACCGGGTCCCTCGCCATTTCAACGGTGGGGGATTTTTTTATGCGATCAGATCTGGTAGTCGATCTCGATGATTTCCTGCAGTCGATCGCCGTCGCTGGGAACGAACTCGCGGCCTTGCAGTTCGCGGACCTGCTGCTTGAGTTCCTTCACCTCGTTGGCGACGGCCGCCAGTGCTTCCGACAGAGGATCGTTGATCTGCTTGGGATCGGTGATGACCACCCGCTTGCCGGCGCGAAAGACGATGTGCCCGGGTACGCCGACGATGGTGGAGTTGTCGGGTACGTCGCGGAGCACGACGGAACCCGCACCGACACGGGAGTTCTCGCCTATGGTGATGTTGCCCAGCACGCGCGCGCCCGCGCCAATCACGACGTTATTGCCGATGGTCGGGTGTCGCTTGCCGGTTTCTTTACCGGTGCCTCCGAGGGTCACTCCCTGATAGAGCGTTACGTCGTCGCCGATGATCGTGGTTTCGCCGATGACGACACCCATGCCGTGATCGACAAAGAAACGGTGGCCGACTTCCGCACCAGGATGGATTTCAATCCCGGTGATCAGTCTTCCAAACTGCGACAGGGCGCGCGCCACAAAGCACCGGCCGTGCATCCACAGCCAGTGATTGACGCGGTAGATCCACAACGCGTGCAGCCCGGAGTAGAGCAGCACCACTTCAAGCCGCGACTTCGCTGCAGGATCACGTTCCAGAACCGCGGCGACATCGTCGCGGGCGCAGGACAAAAAGCTCACACATTAACCTCGACTGTCGGAAGCGCAAGCGCTTCTTCCCGCAAATTCTGAAACAGGACCGTGCTGAGATAGCGCTCGCCGAATGAGGGTATCACCACCACGATCAGCTTGCCCGCATTCTCCTCCCGCTGCGCCACACGCACTGCCGCCTGCACCGCCGCTCCCGACGAGATGCCGACCAGCAAGCCTTCTTCCTGGGCCAGCCGCCGAGCCATGACCAGCGCCTCGTCGCTGGATACTTCCACCACCTCGTCGATCAGGTCCGTGCGCAGAATCGTCGGGATGAAGCCGGCGCCGATTCCCTGAATTTTATGTGGACCCGGTTGTCCGCCCGAGAGCACGGGGCTCTCCGTGGGTTCAACTGCGATGGCTTTGAACGACGGCTTCTTCGGCTTGATGTATTCGCTCACACCGGTCAGCGTGCCGCCAGTTCCAACGCCCGAGATCAGGATGTCGACTTTGCCATCCGTGTCTTCCCATATCTCGGGGCCGGTGGTTTCGCGATGGATCTTCGGGTTCGCCGGATTGTCAAACTGCTGCAGCATGTAACTGTTTGGAGTGGAGGCGATCAGCTCTTTGGCTTTCGCGATCGCGCCTTTCATGCCCTTGGGGCCCGGCGTGAGCACGACTTCGGCGCCGAAGGCGCGCAACATCACCCGACGTTCCATGCTCATGGTTTCAGGCATTGTGATGATGAGTTTGTAGCCTCTGGCCGCAGCAACGAATGCCAGTCCAATGCCGGTGTTGCCGCTGGTCGGCTCGATCAGCGTTGTCCTGCCGGGCTGGATTTTGCCGGCGCGTTCCGCGTCTTCGATCATGCTGACGCCGATGCGGTCTTTCACGCTGCTGCATGGATTCATGCTTTCTAGCTTTGCTAAAACGGTGGCGCGAGCGCCGGCAGTGACTTTGTTCAGGCGGACAAGCGGCGTGTGTCCGATGAGTTCGGTTACATCATTGGCTATCTTCATCGACTATCTCCAAAAGGTGGCGGCACAGTGGCCGAGCAATAAGCTTTGAATGAAAACCATGGCGGAGAACTGACTGGCGACAACAACACGCACAGGTGTGGCGGAAGCGGCTGTCGCAAATCTCAGCGTGAACATGCTGCTCTGTATCGATGCGCTTCCTAGGGCGTCCGATTCCGGTTGACGCCAACAGCACAGCACGCACTTCCAGATGCAGACGCCTGCGTGTCGGGCGCAGAGATGCCCGAGCTTTGTACGCTTCAGCCTCTTGAATACAATGAGAGCAGCGTTTTACTTCACTCGGGGTTGAACGGATGCGCGTGCGTTGGCTGTCTGTCGTTGTGCTTGGAATCGCAACCTTGGCTGGGAGCAGTTGGGCGAACACTTTTTCTCAGCAGAACGACGCTTCTTCGCCGGCCGCGGGCACCGCAACTCCGGCGGACGACCCCGCATTCGCCGGATTTCCTCCCGTAACAAAGGACATGAAGCCGCCGAAGGCGACCTTTTCCCCTGACCCGAAGTTTCCCGACCTTCCAGAAGGTGCCGAGGAACGCGGCACCGTCGTGATGCTGATAGGCATCAACGTTAAGGGCCGCGTGCAAGAGGTTCGCGTGCTACGCAGCGACGAAGCAGCCTTCGACAAAGCTGCCGTCGAAACGGTAAAGAAATGGAAGTTCCGGTCCGCGATGAAGGATGGTCACTCCGTGCCGGTCCAAGTCACGGTAGAGATGAAGTTCGCGAGGTAGGGAAACAAGGGATAGGAGATAGGGAATAGAGTAAGACAAAGATCTTGCCGGTTAACAGAAACCGCCCGTCTTCGCTTGATGCGCTAAACTCCCCTAGCCCCTAGCCGCTGCCGTCCGCGATAATAGATCTACATGCTGAACCAGATTTCTCCGCTCGCATCTCAGCCTAAGTCGGAAGACGCGGTCGACCTCCTCACCGGCTGTCATCAGCGCATTCGTCACTTCACCGGAGTCGCGATCAAGCTGGCGCATGCGCAAGGCGCCGCTCCGGAAGAGGTTGTGCAAGCTGCCGCCGGAGCCCATCGCTATTACACCGTGTCGCTGCCATTGCACGAAGCCGATGAAGAAGAGACGGTGCGCCCGCGTCTGAACTCCCTCGGCGACGAGAAGCTTCGTCACGCGCTGCTGGCCATGACGGATCAGCACCAGGCGATCGACGATTTGCTGGAACGGTTGTTGCCCCTGCTGGTGATGGTGCAAAACAACCCGCAGACCATTCACGCCGCCGGCCCGGAGATGTGCAGCATCACCGCGGCTCTCGACGAGATGTTCCGCGCGCATCTTCGGCTGGAAGAGGAAGTGATTTTTCCGTCAATTCGGGTCCTATCAGACAGTGCTCGGTCCGACATGCTGAACGAGATGCGGAGTCGCAGGAAATCGGGAAATCCTCACTAGTTCGAGCATTACTTCCGCAGCCTGCATCCAACCGTGCTTGTAGACGAATATCTCGAAGCGCTCCGGGTTGTTTCAATCGGTATTTGCTGATATCGTCACCATGTTTCCGCCGCAGTCCCCGGGCGTTTTTTAGCGGTATTCCTTCCGCTTCGGTCCCTTACGGGGTCCAGCAGGGGGCTGGTGTCCGGAATACGTTAATACAACCTGCCGCAATCTGGCAGTCTCCTCAGAAACGTATTACTAAATGGAACCGATCGAACAAAGCCCGCCAATTCGCGGTGACGCTACGGACGATATGCGGCTGGTGTCGCGCATTCGCGCGGGCGACCAGCAGGCTATGTCTGAGCTTTATGATCGGCATGCCAAGGTGGTATACGCAGTAGCGCTGCGGGTGCTGCAGGATACAGGAGGGGCCGAAGACATTCTGCAGGACGTCTTCCTCCAGCTGTGGCGCAATCCCGACGCCTTCGACGCCAGCCGGGGAAGCCTGGCGGCGTGGCTGGCCGTGATTTCGCGGCATCGCGCGATTGACCGTCTGCGCAAGCGGCGTCCGGAGACCGACATTGAAGATTGCGTGATCGCCGGCGGTCCCGATCTCCGCGACGAAGCGGAACATAGACTGGTGATCGAGAAAGTGCGCGGCGTCTTGGGAGAAATGAATGCTGACCAGCGCAAGGTGTTAGAGATGGCGTTCTTTCAAGGCCTGACACACACGGAGATCGCGGAGAAGACCGGAGAGCCGTTGGGAACAGTGAAGACCCGGATTCGCAGCGGGCTACAGTTCCTGAGGGCGAAGTTCGCGGGATAGTGCAGCCGAAGTCAGCAGTCTGGCTTAGCGTCATTGGTGACGGCCGTCTGCGATTTGCGGGAGATGGTCGACAACATCAGGCCAGCCGCGAAGCTGCGAGATGGTTTTAGGCCGGGGCATGAGCCTGGGGTGAGGAAGAGAAAGGAAACGAGCCGCGTAGCGGCGGCAAAATGGGGCTTTAGCCCCCAATGAAACGATTTTGAAAACGCACGAACAATTCGTGGACGATCTGACGCTTTACGCGCTGGGTGAACTTACCGGTGCTGACCGTCAAGAGCTGGAGCTGCACCTGGAGACTTGTCCCTCCTGCCGCCGCGAATTGCAGGCATTACGCGTCGATCTTGGTTTGCTGGCCTTGAGCAGCAGCGGCCCCCAGCCGCCCACGCGAAGCAAAGATCGTCTGATGAGCGCCATTGCGACCGAACCGCGCGGAGTGTCCGCACCCAGTCGCGCACCGGCACCGTCCGGCCAGCGGAACTGGTGGTGGGCTTTGCTCCCGACCTTGGCCGCGCTTGGCCTGCTCCTGTTTGCCGTGAACTTGTGGCACGGCAATGGCCGCCTGCGGGACCAGATGGCGGAGCTTGCAGGACGCAATCAAGATCAGACCACGCAACTCGATCAACTGCATCAGGACCTCGCGCTGCTGACTTCGCCCGACGCGGTCCATGTGTCATTAACGCCGCAGAAGGCAGCCAGGCAGCCCAGCGGTACAGCGATCTTCAGCCCGGCCAAGAAACGCATGATCTTCATGGCGAGCAATCTACCGGCAGTGCCGCCGGGCAAGGCCTATGAGCTCTGGATCATTCCGGCCAAGGGCGCGCCCGTTGCCGCCGGCGTCTTCAAGCCCGACGAGCATGGCAACGCGGTCATAATGGACCACCCCATGCCGGAAGGCGTCGAAGCCAAGGCCTTTGCCATCACAGTGGAAAAGGAAGAGGGTTCCGACAAGCCCACCTCGCCAATTTTGCTAATGGGCGCAGGAGAATAAGCGCGGCGGACTGAAATCACGCCAATCGCCCGCACGTAGCGGTTCGGACTTGGTAGTCGGGAAGGCTGAAAGTCCGCTAAGCGGACGCAATAGTCTAGCCCAGCACGCAGCCGAAGGCGGAGTGCTGGGTAGCGATGAGTCGAGGGCCTTGGGTGCCGTAGGCACGACAGCCTTTGTCCGAAGATGTAACGCGTAATTTCTTGGCCAGGGTATACGTAGGCCGCCTTTTCCACCTGCCTCAACAGGGAGTCTGCGTTTAACACAGGTTTTCCACATGGTAAGCGTTGTTTGCGATGGAAACATCGGCGGCGTAACTTCAAACTAGCTTACGATGGCGAACCCCGGGGATTTTGCATATACCGTCAAAGAGCAAGCTGACATCGTCCGCATTGTGGGCGAGTACGTCAAGCTACGCAAGAGCGGCGCGCAGAACTTCCAGGGACTCTGCCCCTTCCATCAGGAAAAATCGCCGTCATTCTCGGTTCATGCCACCCGGCAGTTCTTTCACTGCTTTGGCTGTGGAGCTTCCGGCGATGTCTTCGCGTTCGTACAGAAATTGGAGAACATCAGCTTCCCGGAAGCCGTTCGCCTGGTCGCCGAAAAGCTGAACATCCCGCTCCCGAAGATGACTTACTCCTCGCCGGAGGAAGCTCGCGCGGCAAAGATGCGGGGTGGGCTGATCGATATCCACGAGCGCGCCTGCGCATTCTTCCAGCAACAACTGCGCCGTCCTGAGGCAGCACACGCACGCGAATATCTTGCTTCTCGCGGACTAACTCCCGAGCAGATTGCCGAGTTTCGCATTGGATATGCACCTGACTCAGGGTTTCTTCTGCGCGATGCGTTGCGCAGTCAGTTCGACGAGGGGCTTCTGCGCGAGTCGGGCTTGTTCTCGTGGAAGCAAAAGGAGGAAGGTTCAGGGAATAGAAGTCAGGGGGTAGAGAACCTTCCGACAACTGACAACCGACAACCGACAACTGATTCGGACAACCGACAACCGGCAACGGTCTATTCCAAGTTTCGCAATCGCGTGATGTTTCCTATCGCGAATGAACAAGGCAAGGTGATCGCGTTCACAGGTCGCACCTTGTCGAATGACGAGAAAGCAGGCCCGAAGTATCTGAATTCGCCCGAGACCTCGATTTATTCCAAGTCGCGGGTCTTGTTCAATCTCGACAAAGCGAAAGAGGCGATCCGCAAGCTCGACTACGCCATCCTCGTGGAAGGTCAGATGGACTGCATTTCGGTCTACAACGCCGGGTTCCACAACGTAATCGCCAGCTCCGGCACAGCTTTCACTGAAGTGCAGGCCAAGCTGCTGGGCCGCTTCAGTAAAAACATTGTCGTGAACTTCGATCCTGATACGGCGGGCGCCGCCGCAGCCGAGCGCTCATTAGCGCTGCTGATCAGCGAAGATTTCCATATCAAAGTTCTCACCCTCGAAAGCGGCTTCGATCCTGACCTCTACATCCGGCGTCAAGGGCGTCGAGGCCTACACGAGCGCGCTGGGCGGATCGCAAAAGTACTTTGACTATCTGGTGGAACGTGCGCGCGCCCTTTTCCCGACGCGCACCCCCGAAGCAAAGGTCAAGGCGCTGAATTATCTGCTGCCGCACATTCAGCGCGTGCCCAGCCGCATTGTTCGCGACGAGTGGGCGAACGAGGTCTCGCACCGTTTGGGAATCGAGTCGGCGGTGCTGCGCCAGGAACTGCGTCATGCGGCCGGCATCTCGTTCCGCTTCGCGCGTCAGCTGCTGCCGGCAGCGGCGGAATAGCCGATGCCGAGCGGGTTTTGATTCGTGCGCTCGCTACCCGGGACGGCTCAGGCGGTTCGGCCAGCAATCGCGAAGGTCAGGATGGCGAATTCGATCCGGCGCGCCAGGCGCACTTCGCCCTCACGCGCGAGCGGCTGCACGAAGGCGCGTCAACCGAGGGACTGATAGAGGTAATGCTTTCGGCGCACGAGCAGGGCGCCGATCCCATGTCGCTTCCGCTGGAGGAGTCGGCGCGCAGCCTGTTGGCCTCCGTGCTGATGGATGAGCGGGAAGAGCTGACACCCGAATTGCTCGAAAGTGCGATTCGCTCGCTGCGCCGCCGGGCTCTAAAGCGGCAATTGGATGACCTTCAGCATCAACTGAAAGAGGCGGAGCGCCGACAGGATGGTGCGACCGCGGCAAAGCTATTACAGGAGCGTCTGCGTCTGCGGCGAACCATGAGCGTCACGGGAGAACCGGATTGAGACTTATGCCGTTGCGGGTCTACGAGGCGGCTGGTCGCGAAATAAACGACGTCTAAGTGGTTGATCGGAAAAGGGTGAAGCCTTCTTCCAACCGCGAACATCTAAATTAATACGAATACTTCGGGCCGACTGTAACCAAGAACGGACTTCCTCCGTATACAGTGGTGGCCGCTAAAGTGAAGAAAAGGCTAGGGAGACGGGCCCAGCTTGTGATAAAATCTGAAAGTTTCTGCGTACGTCCGGTGCTGCAGCACCGCTCCCGCCGTAGTGTGCACGCAATAAGCCCGCGCCTCAAACGGCGCAAGGTAGAGGAAATTCCGCTTTGGCTCTAGACGACAAGTACGACGACATCAAAAAACTGATCGATGTGGGCAAAGAGAAGGGCTATCTCACCTATAACGAGGTGAATGACCTGATCCCGCACGACATGCATTCTCCGGACGATCTCGAGGACCTGCTGACCACCATTGGTACGCAGGGAATTGACGTGCTCGAGGGGCCCAAGTCCGGCGACAAGAAGTTCGACGAAATCGAAGCCGGCGAGGACATGGAGCTGGATCTCTCGCCGGGAACCTTGGAAAAGACGAACGATCCCGTCAGGATGTATCTGAGGGAGATGGGCACGGTTCCGCTGCTCACGCGCGAAGGCGAAGTTGAAATCGCCAAGCGCATCGAGCGCGGCCAGCTGCGCGTGCTCAAGGCGCTTTCGCGTTCGCCCATCGTCATTCGCGAGATCATCTCCATCGGCGAAGACCTCAAGCGACAGGTTCGCTCGATCAAGGAAATCGTTCTCTTCGACGAAGAGGAAATTACCGAAGAAGTAGTCACCAACCGCCTTAACGACATCACCGGAAAGATCGACGAGCTCCAGCGCCACTACAAGAAGTCGATTCAGCTGGTGGAGAAGCTGGCCGGGAATCCCGCAGAAGAAGCGGCCTAAGGACCATCGCCGCTGCCGCTGGACCCTGGGTCGCGAGCAGATCATGGTCTCGCGCGTGGTGCGCCGCCTGGGCTTCACCAACAACGAGCGCAAGCGCCTGATCGACCGCGTCAACAAGACGGTCGACAGCATGCGCGGCCTGGAGAAGCAGGCGGTCAGCTTTGAAAAGCGAGCCGACGCGACCCGCTCCGACGAGCAGAAGAAAGAATTTCGCAAGCAGTCGCGTGGCATCCGCGCTGACCTGGAGCGCATGGAGCAGGATGCGGGCGCCAGCTTTCCTGAGCTTAAGCGCACGCAGCGCGAAATCGTTCAGGGCGACGTCGATGCCGAGTACGCCAAGCGCGAGCTGATCGAAGCCAACCTGCGACTGGTCGTCTCGATTGCGAAGAAGTACACCAATCGCGGCTTGCAGTTCCTCGACCTCATCCAGGAAGGCAACATCGGCCTGATGAAGGCCGTCGACAAATTCGAATATCGCCGCGGCTACAAGTTCTCGACGTACGCCACGTGGTGGATCCGCCAGGCCATCACCCGCGCCATCGCCGACCAGGCCCGCACCATCCGTATTCCGGTGCACATGATCGAAACGATCAACAAGCTGATTCGCACCTCGCGGCAGCTGGTGCAGGAACTCGGACGCGAGCCTACCTCGGAAGAGATCGCAAAACGTATGGACATTCCTGTGGCGAAAGTGCGCAAGGTGCTGAAGATCGCGCAGGAACCGATCTCGCTGGAGACGCCGATCGGTGAAGAGGAAGATTCGCATCTGGGCGACTTCATCGAAGACCGCGCGGTGGTCTCGCCGGCCGAAGCCGTGATCAACGTGAATCTCAAGGAGCAGACGGCGCAGGTGCTGCGCACGCTGACTCCGCGCGAGGAGAAGGTGATCAAGATGCGCTTCGGGCTGGAAGACGGCTCCGAGCACACCCTCGAAGAGGTCGGCCAGTCGTTCGCGGTTACGCGCGAACGCATCCGCCAAATCGAGGCCAAGGCGCTGCGCAAGCTGCGTCACCCGTCGCGCTCGCGGAAGCTGCGCGCGTTCATGGACGGCGTGCACGACTAAGAGCTGTCAGCCATCAGCTCTCAGCCGTCAGCCAAGGCAAGAGCTGGTAGAGCCGACCTTCATGAAGTTGTCAGTTGTCGGTTGTCAGTTCGGGTAGAGCCGACCTTCAGGTCGGCGTTGAAGAGCAAGAGAAATTTGGGCTTCAGCCCTGGCGGGACGCGACGAGCGTCCCGTTTTCATTTTGTCGCGTTCAAGTCTCAATCCGAATTGTCATCCTGAGCGGAGGCGCGCTGGTTCCCGAGGTCCCCATCGAGACTGGTGCCCCTGCCCCCGGCGGTTGGTGATGCTCCGCGCCTGTTCGTAGAAACGCCTCACACACCTTTCCTGTCGGGCCGATCCTGGTCGCGCACATCATCCTCATTCACGTCAAACGATTCACCAACGATCTCCGCACTTTCCTCGTGGCACGCCTGCCCAACTTCAGGGTTGGGCCGATCCTGATCGCGCACGTCGTCCTCATTCACGTGAAACGATTCACCAACGATCTCCGCGCTGTCTTCGTGACACGGCTCGGCGGCATCGGGGCGATTGTCTTGCTGAGTCGGATTGCGATGTAAATTGTCTTCGTTGTTTTGCATTTTGGGCTCCAGTGGTACCGGTTTCATGGATTGCAGGAAATGACTCGACTGCCCAAAGTGAGATGCATAGCAGGTGCCCCAGATGCACGTCCTTCAATTGCGGCGTTAACCTGGGAGCGGGGACGGCGGGTGGCCCACCCAAGCCGGTTTTGCTTGGGTGGGGGGAAGCTCAAATCACAGACACAGGTTGCCGGGCGCGTTTATTCTCCCGTCATGCCTTGGGGACTCAGGCGATTTCAGCAAAGCGGCGATCTGCATTTTGTGACCTTCACGTGCTACCGGCGCGAGCCGCTGCTGGTGACGGCGGAAGCGATGCGGCTGGTCGAACGCGCGCTGGAGCAGGCGCGCCGGCAATACGTTTTCTGGGTGAGTGGTTACGTCCTTATGCCGGAGCACGTGCACATGCTGGTCAGCGAGCCGGAGCGCGCGACACTGGCCACCGCCATACAAGCCATGAAGCAGTCGGTGTCGCGGCGTTTGATTTGCGGCCGCGAGCACTTTTGGCAGGCAAGGTACTACGATTTCAATGTATACACCCGGACCAAACGGCTCGAGAAGCTAAGTTACATGCATTGGAACCCAGTGAAGCGTGGCTTAGTAAAAGAGCCGCAGGATTGGGCCTGGAGCAGTTTCCGTCACTATCTGACGGGAGAAGAGGGTGTGGTCGAAATTGAGTCGGAGTGGACGGCAAGGAAGCGCGAACGCATGGGCGTCGTTCCACGTGTAAAACTCGTCACGCCTGCAAGATTTGGGGACAACGACTAAAAGTCTCACGCAAGAGGATGGACGTGGCTTGCAAGCAGTGTCGATGATTTGAGCCTCCCCCCACCCAAGCAAACCCGGCTTGGGTGGGCCACCCGTCGAACCTGGGGCACCAGCGCGATGCTGGGCTGTTCGCTGGTTCACTCCAAAGACGCCGGCGGCATCTTCCTTCGACCGTCTAACCTCCGGCGTGCCGTCCCGTCCAAACCTAGGGAACATCTCGAAACGGAGGGGAGAGATGCGACGCTGCCTATCGCTTTATCTCGCATTCTTGCTGGTGCTTGCGACCACGGGATTCGCGCAGGATCACGGCCGACTTGCGGTTACGGTTCAGACTCAACCTGAGCCGCCTTCACCTGCGGGACAAGCCGCCGGCGCGAAGGTCATTGTCGTGCACTGGACGCATTCCCAACTGCATCCACAGATGGTCGAGGACCAGGTTGCGACTACGGATGCGAACGGCACGTGCACCGTCGATCTGCCGGTGGGCATCTACGACGTGCTGATCACGGCGCCGGGATTTACGCCTCAAGCGGTAAAGGGCGAGGTGCTGGCAGGGGAGACGACTCAGTTGGTCGTGGTGTTGAAAGCTGCTCCCACGCACTTGAGGCCGGTGGAACAGCCCTGAAATCAGTCGTCCTGCTTCAGGAAGACGTGGTCGATCATGTCGCGCATGTAGTGGCCTCCATTTGCACCCGCGCTGGCAGCCAGGAGCTGAAAAAACGCCGCGTAAATCTGGCCGCGAGAATGTGGCCAGCGCACAACGAAGTGATAGTAGGCCATCACCAACGGCACCCCAATCCACACCAGCAGGAGCCAGCGCCAGGGGCGTTGCTTCTTCCACGCGCCGAGCATCATGGTGAACGCCAGCACGCATAGGGACGTAAGCAGGGCGTCATCCACTCTTTGATTGATCCATCCGCAAAGCAGGCCTAACCCCAGGGCCAGCAGGTAGATCAACGGACTGGTGCGCATTACCGGCGAAGCTGGTTCACTAGCGTCAGGTAAAGCTGCGAAGCTGGATTGCGGGCGTGGCGGCGAATCTGTGGAGGGCTGCAAAACACTAAAGTTTAGCAGACTCGGCTTCGCCCGATGGTCTCTCATTGCCGCCGTTCGGCATTGGCTTGGTATCGTCGTTACGCACTCGGATCAGCATGCACGTGGAGTTATCTTCTCCACCGCCCTCGTTGGCAGCGTCGATCAGCGTGTCGCAGGCGGCTTGCAGCGAAGGCAGTTGCAGCAGAATGCTGGTAATGTCTTCATCGTCCACGTGGCGCAGCACGCCATCGGTGGTCAGCAGCAGGACATCGCCGCGCTGGGCGGGAAACTCGCCTAAGTCGGGCAGAGTGCTTTCGTCCGTGCCGAGCGCGCGGGTGATGATGTTTTGGGCGGAAGATTTCTTGGCCTGCTCCAGGGTAATCATCCCCCGTCGCACTTGCTCCATCACCAGGGAATGATCTTCGGTCAACTGGAGCAACTGGCCTTCGCGAAACAGATAAATGCGGCTATCGCCTACGTTGGCGATGCTGAAGATGTCATCGCAGAAGCGGGCCGCGACCAGCGTAGTACCCATGCCGGAAGTGTTTTTATTTTCTTCGGCATAGGACAGGATCGCGTCATTGGCCTGCTTCACGGCTTCGGCCAAAAGGCGTGCTCCTACGGGGGCGTCACCCAGATAGGCGTCATTGTCGATGCCGGTTTTCCGCTCGCGGAAAAAAGACAGCACGGTTTCGACCGCGATACGACTGGCGACTTCTCCGGCGGCATGACCTCCCATGCCGTCGCATACGACAAATACGCCGAGCCGCTCGTCGAAACCAAAGTGATCTTCATTCGACGGACGCACTCGCCCCACATCCGTCCGTCCCACAACCTCAAGTCCGAGTGACATTCGGGCAACAGTTTACGCTGTTCATACAAACTGCGCGAGTACCGAAAGTGGTAGTGGCGCCCAATCTTGAGCAGGTTTGTCCCATTCAGGCAAACATAAAGGCCAAATCCAGCTTCCAATCAACATGCCCTTGTCCTATCAGGTTGTATGGCTGTTCGTGCTGGCGTTGCCGGTAGCCAGCGTCGCCTGGACGGTCACCCATGAGGAGATTTTCCGCGAACCACGCGACTATTGCCTAGGCAAGAGCCAGCAAGCCAACTCGCTGTTCTGCCGGAAATTCTTCTACCTGTTTACCTGTGAGTACTGCTTCAGCCACTGGGTCGCCGGCGCCTTCCTGATCATCACGCGCTACAAGCTTCTCTACAGCGACTGGCGGGGATACCTGGTCGCGCTCTTTGCGTTGGTTTACGTGTCGAACTTCTATATAGGTCTGTTCGGACACGTGAAGCTTGAGGTAAGGAAGAATCGGGCGGAGATTAAGGTGATTGAAGCGGAGGTCGCCGAGGCTGAGACGAAGAAGGCGGCGTGAGAAAAAGGGGGGATAGGGGCTAGTAAGATCTTTGTGCCTCGCATGTGCCCTCGCTCCATGAAGCAGCAAACGTTTGCTTTGACTTCTGGACTTCTGATCCGAATAGGGCCCCTTCTTTCTAGAGGACTTTGTCGCCCGGAGTCTCGGGCCACGCCGAGAGCACCCGTAGTGTTCCTTTGGCGTTCCCTATCCCCTATCCTCTAACCCCTGATTTATCCTCTGGTTTTCGTGATATCCACGGTCTTCTCGCGAGGCGGTTGCGACTCCAGGTGATGCGTGGTCAAGTCTTCCCGCAGATAGGTGAACGCCTCCTCCGGAGTACTGGCCCAATGGAATAATTCCAAGTCATTCGGCGAGATCGTGCCGGAATCGACCAGCGCCTGAAAGTTAATCACCCGGTCCCAGTAATCCTTGCCATAAATCACGATACAGATGCGCTTCGCCAGCTTCTCCGTTTGCGTCAGGGTAAGCAGTTCGAACAGTTCGTCGAATGTTCCAAAGCCGCCCGGGAAAACCACCAGAGCTTTCGCCAGATAGGCGAACCACAGCTTGCGCATGAAGAAGTAATGGAACTCGAAATTAAGGTCGGGCGTGATGTAAGGATTCGGCATCTGCTCGAAAGGCAGACTGATATTCAGGCCGATAGTTTTCCCACCCGCCTCTGACGCTCCCAGGTTAGCGGCTTCCATGATCCCAGGCCCTCCGCCTGTGGCGATCACGAAGCGATGACGCGGCTGATTGATGGTCTTTGTCCACTGCGTGATCAGGAAGGCCAACTGACGCGCGTCTTCGTAGTAGCGAGCCATCTCCACGTCGGCTTTAGCGCGACGGATGCGGGCCTGCTCCTCGGGTGGCGCCAGTTTCGCCGAGCCCGGCTTGTCCAGCAATTGCAACGCTTCCTCAGCCTGCGAGCGGCTATGGAAACGCGCGGAGCCAAAGAAAACTACCGTGTCCTGGATGCGTTCGCGGCGGAAACGTGCTAACGGCTCGAGGTATTCCGCTTCGATACGGAGAACGCGTCCATCGGGGCTGTTTAAGAACTTTGAGTTCTCGTATGCGAGAGGTGGTATTTCAGTATTGGCGAGGTCGTCTTTCTTATCGGACATGAGGTGTCAGGTGTTTCGGAAATTCAGCAAGCCTGCATTTTGATCGACAACGCGGACTAATTTGGATCTTCCCTATAACGGACGGCCTCAGAGACCGCCAACCAGAGATCGGCCAGCCCCAATCCGCTGATCAAGCCACGAACAAAGTCGTACATCAGGAACTCGCGAACTTGCGGGAAGCCCGAAAGCAACGAGTTGTTGGTCCAGTACGGAGTCCAGGGCGCAACGATCAATATGATGCCAACGACGAAGCAGACAAAGATTAATTCCAGGAGAAACAGCCGGTTCCTCCACAGCTCCAACCTGGTTGGCTTTTGGCGGGGGGGTGGGACCACCAGAACAGGGCCACTCTCCGCTGGATTGCCGCCTACCGGTCCGGGGTCAAACGAATTCATGGCAAGTCCGGAGAGCGGGATCCGTCCCGGTATGTGCTGCGATCCTGGCAAGTTACTCCGTTCGGGTCCCAAACTGCCTTCCTGTAGCAAGGATACTACGCCCAGGGAAGCTCACAGCGGCGAATACAGCCGCTTTAGGTGCCAAAGCGCGCTTCGGATCGAGCCTTGGCCTTGGCCGCTTCTTCCTCCCTGTTTTTAGGAGGGGCGGTGGTTTCCAGTGAGTTCAGGAACGCGTACGAAATGCGAGCGACGTCATCGACAGCAGCCTCGAATGCTGCTTCGTTGGCTTTCGAGGGCTTGGCGAAGCCGCTGATCTTCCTGACAAATTGCAGAGCGGCGGCGCGCACTTCGGAATCGGTGACCGGAGGATCGAAGTTGAAAAGCGTCTTGATATTTCGGCACATAGGAAAGCAGCAATTAGCAACTAGCAACTGGCACTAGACATAATATCCACCTTTGCCCGACAGCGATCAACTTCGGCGATGGATACGACACCTCCGAGCACGACCTGCAGTTGCTAACTGCTAGTCGCTGGTTGCTGCTTTTACAGCATCCCGCCCGTATTGGTGGTCAGCAGGCTGAGCGCGAGTTCAAGGTTGGAGATGGCTGATTCCAGGTCGGGGTGCTTGTCGAGTTGCTGGCGCAACCCACTGAGAATGCGATGCGCCTCGGCCACGTGCTCGGCCGCATTGCGCTCCTGATCCGTAGTCTTTGGCTGCTCTGTCATAGGTACCCGTCCACCATCTTAACCGGAAGACCGCCTCATGCAAACCTCGGCTCTTAGGCGGTCCAGCACAACTTCTAACTCTCCGAATTGTCTTTGGTGCCTCCGCGCTTACCCCAATGGCCGGAGCGCGTTCCGTCCGCATTGCGTGCTTGCGACATCTCCCAGACACGCCGAAAACGTGCCCACCGCTCGGTTCCGAAGACATCGTTGTACTTGATGAAGCCGCGAAAGTGAATGAACTTCTTGCCGGCGTCGATCGCGTCGATATCGGATTGCTCCAGGCTCATCCGAGGAAAGATGCCTTGCACGTTCCCGTCGACAGTCCGGTGCTCCGGCGTAACCACCTGGGGGATATTCATCGCCGGATACCAGTGCGGATCGTCGACAGGCTCGGATGAGTCGGTAAGCTCGGCCCTGGCACACGAACTGGTGACATAGGCTTCGGTCGAACCGTAAAGCGTTACACGGTAGCCGAGCTTTGCGGTGCCGGGTTTCAGCGGCCACTCAATTGGCGTGAGTTCGACGCGCAAATGCCCGCGTTCCCGGCTGACCAGCATATCCAGGTTCTGCTTCGCCATATCGGCGTTCTTCTCTGCGAGGTCTACCGACTTTTCGAGAACGGTGGTCTGACGCTCCATCTGGAGCGCCTGCCGTTCGATGGCTCGCAGGTTTCCCCAAAGCAGATACACCTGTAATCCGCCGATGACTGCCAGAAAGAACGTGAACAACCAGTACGACCAATCGCTCCAGTCCTTCGACATCGATACGGGTGGAAGTTCGCTAACCCGGACCGTCTGGCTAGGCGGACCAGGCGGTTGCGTGCTCGCGGCAGGCGGAGGGCTATTCTGTGCAATCAGGAGTACCGGTGCCGCAGTCGTTTGGTGCGACGGCGACGAATCCGACCCCTGCACCTCAGACGGCAGAAGGGCCAGCGACAGGCCGAGGAGCAGCGCGATTGCCAAGGCTTTCATGCGCGACAAATTGTATCAGCATGAATCCGACAAGCCGTTGGCATTGAATTGCCGGCGGCAAACTTGGTGTCGCTGGCGCTCGTTTGCGTCGAGGGAAAAATGCGACCCGCCCGCGCCCAGATACGGTGAGATGAAGAAGCCTGGAGCGAACTTGATCTTGACGCCCGGCGTGGCGTAATAGCTGTTGCAGTTTTCACGAGCCACATCGGCAATGGGCCATTACAACGAACTTGCTCCAACACTACGGACGGCATTCAGCTTGGTAGATAACAAACTGATGAGTCCTTTTTTGCACCTGCAACCAGCTCTGCGCCTTCAGAATGTCTTCATGAACCGGATTGTGGTAGATGAGGAAAGCGGGTCGTGGCGCCGCCTGCAGAGATTTCTGCAAATTTGCCAATACCTCGCGCCAGATGTGTCGCGGAAATGGATTGAACAGGTACAGCACAGTCGGTTCGGCCGGGAACTGGAAGTAGCGAGCGTCTCCGGTATGCGCCTCGATGGCGAAGCATCGTTGTTCGTCGTTGTGATAGCGGGCGATGTTCTGCACCGCGATCGCGTTTAATTCCTCAAGCAGCTCCATTCCAATGATTCGTTGAAAAGGGTAGCTGGAGGCCATTAGCAGCGTGCGGCCTTTGCCCGAGCCAAGATCGATGAAGGTGAAGCCGTCCGGCGCTACGGGAAGCGATTCGATGATCTCGCGAAACAGCGCCGGCTCGGACGGCTGATATTGTCCGCCGGAGAGCCATTCCCGCACGCGCGTATGCAACGAGACGGTCGCCCAGGTGGTGTCGACTCCGTGATCGAAGTCGAAATCAATGTCGCCGTAACGAGACTTGCGGCGCTGAGGCGTCAGATCGCGCAGCATATCCACGAACTCGCGGAAGTAATACCGCAACGATCCCGCGACTCCGCGATGTTGAAGAGAATCGCGCAGCCAGGTCAGAGCGCCTTCTGATTGGGATTCGTCGCCGCCGGGCACGTCAGAATGGTAAATGCTGGGCGGTGCGTCGCGACAGGTTCATCGCGTGCGCGCCGCCCAACGGCTATGAATTAAGCAAGATCGAAGACCAGGAATTCGGCCGTGCCATTGTCGCCCTTGTTGGCAATCTTCAGTGCCGTCTCGCCGCTGACCGCAGCTCCATCGCCTTTCATCAGGGTTGAGCCATTTACGTCGAGCTCACCGCTGATCAACTGCACCCAGGCGTGACGATCGGGCTTCAGTTCCAATTCGACCAACTTGCCGCCGTCGAGGAGCGAGGCGTAGACGCTTGCGTCCTGATTGATGGTGGTCGAGCCGTCGCGGCCATCGTCCGACGCGATGAGCCGCAGCCGGTTGGTCTTCTCCTCGCGCGTGAACGTGCGATCCTCGTACGTCGACTTCAACCCTTCCGCCCACGGCAGAATCCAGATCTGCAGCAGGTGCACCGGCTCCTTCGACTGGTTGACCTCGCTGTGCATGACGCCCGTTCCCGCCGACATGCGCTGCACGTCGTGCCGCTTGAGCGTGGCGCCCCGTCCCATACTGTCGCGATGGGTAAGCTCGCCCTCGACAACGTAGGTGAGGATCTCCATGTCGCGATGAGGGTGCATCCCGAAACCTTTTCCGGCGCTCACGCGGTCTTCGTTGATGACCCGCAGGTCACGAAATCCCATATGCCGCGGATCGTGGTAATCCGAAAAAGAAAAGCTGAAATTGGTGTCGAGCCAGCCGTGGTTCGCATGGCCCCGTTCTTCCGATGGCCTGATGGTGATCATGTCGATTTCCGCTCCGGTAAATTGGATGCGGGACGACCCAAAAAGTAGCAAATGTGTTGCAACACACAAATTTTAAAGGCCCGCGTTTTCAGCTGCGAGCTTGGCCGTCGAGCTCCAGTCCATCTCGTCCATGCCGCGGGCGATGGCCGTGAGCATATGGTCGCGGATCAGGCTGGCGATGGGTAGGGGAGCGTCCACTGCCTCGGCCGCCGATAGCGCCAGCCGTACATCCTTCAGCCCAAGCCGCAGCTTGAACCCGGGCGGCGTGTACTTCTCGTCGGCGATGATGCCGCCATAGGTTTTATAGATCGGAGCGGCGAACAGACTGCCGGTCAGGAAGTCGACGTACGCGTGAGGATCGATGTCGTACTTACGCGCTACGGCGATGGCTTCTCCGAGCGATTCGATCACGCTCGCGATGAGGAAGTTCCCGGTAAGCTTGACCACGTTCGCCATCTCCGGCTTGTCGCCGAGGACGAACATCCTTTGGCCAAGCGACTCGAGGACGGGACGACAAAGCTCGACGACATCCTTCTCGCCGGCTGCGGCGATGAACAGCTTGCCGCCCGCCGCCGCGTCGGGACGCCCGAAGACAGGCGCAGCCATGTATTTGTGCCCACGTTTGGCGTGTTCCTCGGCAAGCTTTCGCGAGAGCGCCACGCTGATCGTGCTCATCGAGATGTGAGTCGCGCCCTTCGGCAGATTGTCGATGACGGCATTCGAATGCAATACCGAAGCTTCGACCGCGTTGTCGTCCGCCAGCATGGTGATGACGATCTCGGCATCTTTCGCGGCGTCAGCCAGAGAGCGCGCTACTTTGGCACCCTCCGACTTCAGGGGATTCGTCTTCTCCGAGGTGCGGTTCCAGACCGTAAGTTCGTGACCGGCTCGAAGCAGGTGCCGCGCCATCGGAGTTCCCATGTTTCCCAAACCTACAAATGCGATTTTCATTGGCCGTCCTTATGAAGTGAATTAGACACGTGCTTTTGGATGTTTCCACTAAGGCGAAGGTGCGAAGGATGAGCCATCACCGCCTTGGCTCTAATGTTCGATTAAGTCGCCCGGTCCGCTCCGGAACAGTTGCAGGTTTTCATAACTTTTACAATTCATAGCTTTCTTCCGTCTATTAACAGGGCGATAATGAAGACATGCGTGGCTGGCTTTACAGCGCGGCCTTGTTTGCTCCTTCTGCTGACGGTGCCCGTGTGGGCGCAACGGGGTGGCGGCGGACACGGTGGCATGGGCGGCGGTCATGTAGGCGGCGGATTTTCCGGCGGAGCTCACGCTGGCGCATACGCGGGCTATCACGGTGGCACCGCTTATCGCGGCGGATACGCGGGTTATCGCGGTGGGAATTGGAGTGCAGGCTCTCGAGCCTGGGGTGGAACTACCTGGCGCGGGAACAATTGGAACGGTCGCGGCTGGTATGGCCGAGGCTGGTACAGGACTCGCTGGGGTTGGAACTGGGGTTACCCGTACTGGGGCGTCGGCTGGGGTTGGTATCCCGGATGGGGCTGGGGCTATTACGGCGATACCGGCTGGGACAACTCCTACAGCTACTCTCCGGACATGTCGACTTATGCCGCAGCGCCGACATACGCGTCGTCCTATCCCTCGATCGTGTACATGGCGCCGGACGGCAGCCTCCAAGACTCTCCCAGCGATGAGACGCAGCAACAGATAAATCAGCTACAGCAGCAGGTGTCGCAGCTGCAAGCGGAACAGCAAACGTCATCGTCGCCTCGGATGACTGATGTTCACTACGATACAGTGCTCGTCTATCGCGATGGCCACACCGAGACCGTAGGCAACTATGCCATCGTCGGCAATACTGTCTGGGTGTTTAACGAGACTCGTGCGCGGAAGATCCCACTCTCCGAACTTGACCTTAGGGCTACTAAACGCAGCAATCAGGATCGTGGCAACGACTTTGTGGTTCCTGGTTCGCGCTGACCCCTGGCAACGCCCTGAATCGCTCTGATACAGATCAATCTTCGTGTTCGTCCGCTCGACCAATTACCAGGGCGATTGGAATTCCGACAAAGAAAATGTGCGAGAAGATGAGGTTCACCAGTGAGGCAATCCTGGCTGGTGGCTGTTTGGGAGCGGCGGAAAGCGGGACGACCACATAGTGCATAAACAGAAAGACTCCCACGCCGTAGATGGGTCCCCACAGCAAAGGCCGTCGTAGGAGCATCGGCAGTTGTCGACTGCAGAGGTAGAAGACAGTGGCAGCTCCGGTGGCGATCACAAAGTGAAAGAGCACGCCTAGAGAAGCCGCTGCCAGTCCACCCCTAAACGCGCTTACACCCAACGCCCCGCTGGCGATGAATTGGAAGATGCGAATGACGGGCACGCCGCTGATAAATCCTATGTAGACGACGGCATCCAGTCCATCGAGAATGCCGGCCAACAATCCGGCCTCTGCGATCGTTAGAACAGCGCTGGTTTTCCTGGGATTGGCGCCAGACGGCATGAGATGAAACTGTAGCGCGTCAGCACCGGCAGGGGGACCCGGTTGTGACCAGACGCTTCTGCTTTAGCCTGATTGCACGGATAGCAAGATCAGTCGAGAGTTGCGTGTCTGGTTCCTGCTCCCCGATTTATGCACTATTCACGTGGCATTTACTGAATCGTTAACAATTGGCTGCATACTGGAACTGTCGGAGTCCAATGCTGACGCGAAACAGACAAGCTGGTATGGATGGCTACGATTCGCACTGATGCTCTCACTGAATCGCTGGGCCTGCAAAGCGGCGCGCATATTGCAATTGATCAGCTTCCGTTCACCGGGTTGGACGCCACGGCCGGCAGCGAAGATGAACTCCAGGCCATAGTAGTTGGTTCGCCGGAGCATTGCGACCTGCCGCTCAGCATTCGCGAATCACGCTTCTTCCAGAACATTGCCCGACGCAGCGCCAGTGGAGAGGCACCTCGCCGCACCCTGCTGGAAGTGGAAGCCTTTCTCAATGACACGCGCGGCGTGTGGGAGAACAGTTGGGTTCGATTGGCTGAATCGCGGCTTAGCCCGCACGCGCAGGACGTCTTCGATGCCGACCTGCAGGTCGCGCGGGAAGGGTCGGTCGGCGAGCGCTCCGACGCCCATCGCTTTCGCTTCACGCGCAACGGCGAGCGCTGGCTGCGCATTCCTATCAGCTATGCGCTGAAGCTTTCACTCGCCGACATCATCGGGACACAGCCCCACCTGCCCGAACCGATGCGGCAGGAAGCTTCGCGGCTGATGCGCAATTTTCTGAACGACAATACTTCGCCCGAGACCACGTCATTTCACATCGTCCGCGCGAGTTCGAAACAGTCGTTGGGTCAGCAGGTGGCGCGCGAAGCAGCTCGACGCTTCCTCTTCACATCGCTGCTGATCTCGTGGGCGAACCAGCGTTTCGGGCTAGCGGAGAGCGGGCAAACTGCCCTGGTTTACCACGCGCCTGTGCCCTCGGTGCATCAGGAAGAGCTTTCGTCGTGCGTCTCCGATTCGTATTACCGCGAGCTGTACATGAGCCCTTGCCTTTCCGGCTGGAGCGACGGCGAAGCCAAGTATCAGTACATGCACTTATGCCATCAGGTACTGAGCCGAAGTCAACTCAATGCTGTCGTGAAGTTGCGCGAAGCTGGCATCATCGCCAATGACCTTATCGTCTTGCCCAGCCTGTCGAATGTCAGCCTGGCGAACAACGGCGTACACATCAGCATGGGCAGCCGCTTGCTGGATCGCCGCCTGCGATCCCGGGACGGGTTCGCGCCTCGGGATGAGAAGCGGCTCGGCGATCTCGCCATAAAAATCTACGAGCACTTTCTCGCACTATTCGTTGGAACCTATACCGCGGCGCCGTATCGCATCGGCTTCGACCAGTTTCATCCCGAACGGCTGCTGTCATTCCTGCCCCATGAACTCGACTTTACGCACCTGCGATTGCTGTGGCGCGAGTGGAAAGAAAAAGCGCAGCTCCGGATGTGCGGGCGTCCGCTCACGCCGTACGGGCCGCGGTCGATCGACGCCGTGATCGCAAAGGTGTTTCGCTTGCGCGGGGATTGTGTGCCCGACGCGCGTCTGTTGACCTATCCGGTGGCGTGGCTCGCGACCGAGCAGTCCTCGGCGCTCGACGGAACCGCCGGAAATATCCAGCGCCTCTCGGCGGAACTCGATGAGCTCGGTATCGTAGACAGGCGGATGTCGTTCTACATGCCGCTCCGGCTGCGAGAACAAGCCCGCGATGGCTACTCGGGTTTCGAGGCGCGCTACTACAGTTTGTTTCCCAGCTACGACCGCGACATGGCTCCGGCGGCGAGCCTGCAGCAGTTTCTACTGGCGCTTTCGTATCGCTTAGCGATGCAGGGCGAGGTGCGCCATGAAGAGATTCCGGACGATCCGACTTCAGAGAGCGAGCGACGGCAGCCCTTTTTCTTCTCAGCAGCAGCAGTGCCGGCGTTTTACGTGCGTCATGACTCGCGCAATCAGTTCCTGCTCACAATTCTGCGCGATTGCCGCAAGACGCGGCTCAGTCGCCGCCACTCTGGTTACATGCGCGTCTCCTTGCGGGACTACCGCCGCGCTCTATGGTTGTATGTCCGGCGAACCGCTGGTGATCTGATCGAAGCGATGGGGGCTGAGGATGTCCTCGCCGATCTTGCGGCCCGCTGCGAAGATGAGAAGCTCAAAGCTTCCGGACGACTGCTGGAAGCGGTTGTTGGCGATTCCACCGAAGATGCAATGCACTCCGGCGCGCGAGATTTTAATCAGAGGGCAGAAGAGTTCTATCGCGAGAAGTTGCGGCGGGAGCACCTGCGCGAAGCCCTGGCCCATCTTCGCGACGATCTGGCGGAACTGGAGCGGGACGAGTGCGCGGAGATGAGAGGGTGCTTACGCCACGGTGTCCGCCTGCAGGATCCAGCACGAGTTCTGCGGGAGATTGATCAGCGCTTTCTGTGCGACGACCTGTCGCTTCACGAGATATCCGCACTGCTGAATCTGATTGTGCTGCTAGTGCTGCGGGATCGACGCCGCGCCGCCGAGGTGGCTGAGTGAGTCACCTGGAGCACCAGTACATCGATCGGGCCACAGGCAATGTTGTCAGAGAGCATCTGCTGGCGAATTCGGTAGTGGCCGCGTTGTACTCGCCGGCGCTGGAAAAGGCGCCGTTGGTCTCCCGCCTGGCGTCGAGCCGATACATTTCCCGCCTGCTGGGATATCTAAATTACGACAACATGCTTTCGTCCCGTGCTACGGGAATGCTGAAGTTTATCCGCGACTCCGGGATTCCATTGTCAGAATTCGTCGGCAACCTATCGGAGCACGACACGGCACGAAAGATATTCGAACGGCAGATCCGGTACTGGAATTGTCGTCCAATGCCGCAGAATTCCCGCGCTGTCGTCTGTCCCGCCGACGCGCGTGCATTAGTTGGATCGATGGAGGAGTCTTCCGGCCTGTACATCAAGCAGAAGTTCTTTTCCTTTCCCGAGCTGCTCGGCGAGGGCTCGCCCTGGCAAACTTCGTTTGCGGCAGGCGAGTACGCAGTCTTTCGCCTGACGCCGGAGAAATATCACTACACTCATGCGCCGGTGTCAGGTCACGTCGTCGATTTCTATTCCGTCGAGGGCCGCTATTTCCCGTGCAATCCGAATGCGGCGGTTCAGCTGATCACACCAGTCTCGAAGAACCGCCGGGTGGTCACGATTCTTGAAACGGATTGTCCGGACGGGTCGGGTGTGGGCCGCGTGGCCATGATCGAGGTGGTCGCGCTCATGATCGGACAGATCGAACAGCGCTACAGCGAGCACCGCTACGAAGATCCCAGCCCGATCGAGAGAGGAATGTTCCTACAACGCGGAGCACCCAAGGCGTTGTTCCGCCCGGGCAGCAGCACGGTGGTTCTGTTATTTCAACGCGGCCGGGTGCGCTTCGCGCAGGACCTTATCGTTAACCAACGCAGGGGCGAAGTGCGGAGCCGCTTTTCTCAGACACTCGGCGAACCGCTGACCGAAACCGACGTTGCCGTACGCTCGCTGCTCGCACTACCGACGGAGGATGGTTCGTGTTGAATATTCTGTTCGTCGTCGCATTGACGCTGGGACTTACTGCGCTGATCGCGTGGGGTGTGCGCACCCTACCTGCTGAGCGCTGGCAAATGCTCGCGGCCGTGCCCATTGCGAAAGCGGCTGATGGCTCCTGGCGCGGGCTGAATCTGACGTTCTACGGATTCTTCAGCGCGAGCGCGACGGTATTTGGCTTACTCGTGATGCTGTTGTTGCTGGGTTCTGTCGGAATGCCGGTTGGCCTCAGTATTCTGCTGGTGGGATTCGCATTGCTGGTCTGCATCCCTGCTTCGCGCTTGATTGCGGGCATCGTTGAACGCAAGCGAAATACGTTTACGGTCGCGGGAGCGGCGTTTGCCGCGACAATTGTTTTCCCGTGGTTGATTCTGGCGATGAGACCCGTAGCCGCACGTCTCCTGAATCGTGGGATCCCGGTTGTGCCGACCTTCGCGGCTATGGCGATTGCCTATGTACTTGGCGAATCCATTGGTCGCCTCGCTTGCCTCAGCTTCGGCTGCTGCTATGGCATGCCGCTGCGCGAGGCAAGGCCGATGGTCGCGAACCTCTTTCAGAAACACAACCTTGTGATTTACGGATCGACTAAGAAGGCAGCTTACGCTTCAGGTCTTGCGGGGGAGCCTCTCATCCCGGTACAGGCGATTACATCAACGATATTCGCCGTGTCTGGCATTGTGGGACTCGGGTTATTTCTGACGCAACGGTTTCGTCTGTCTGCCCTGATCCCTGTTCTGGTGAGTTGGGCATGGCGAGCCTGTTCGGAGTGGCTGCGCGCCGACTATCGCGGTACCTCGCGAGTGTCGATCTACCAGATGATGGCAGTGGTATCGGCAACGTATCTCAGCATCTTTCTCCTGCTTATCCCTGCCGCCGCAACGGTGGCGCCTGATCTCGCAATCGGCTTGTCACAAATCAGTTCGGCGCCAGTGATTTTACTGCTGCAAATCTTGTGGATTGCTCTGTTCCTCTACTACGGTCGGAGCCGGGTCACCGCCTCGACGCTGTCGTTCCATGTGGTCGCGGACCGAATCTGAAAACGAGACGAACCTAACCCTGCTGTTCTTTCCTCCTCGCCAGCAGATAGGAGCGAATCAGTTCATTGAGATCGCCGTCCAGTACGCGATCAACGTCGCCGATTTCCGCGCGCGTGCGCACATCTTTCACCATGCGATAGGGCTGCAACACGTACGATCTGATCTGCGAGCCGAAATCGATGTCGAGCTTGGAATCCTCTACATGCCTGGTTTGCTCGCGCTTCTTCTCCAGTTCGTACTCGTAAAGACGCGAGCGCAGGATGCTCATCGCCTTCTCGCGATTCTTGTGCTGCGAGCGCTCGTTCTGGCAGGCCACGACAATTCCGGTGGGAATGTGTGTAATGCGCACGGCCGAGTCGGTGGTGTTGACGTGCTGTCCACCCTTGCCACCAGAGCGGTAGGTGTCGGTGCGAATGTCTTCCGGCTTGATGTCGATGTTGATGCTCTCATCGATTTCGGGTGAGACAAACACGCTCGCGAACGATGTATGGCGCCGCTTGGCCTGGTCGAAGGGAGAGATGCGTACCAGGCGGTGTACGCCGATCTCGCTGGTCAGCAGGCCGTAGGCGTGCTCGCCGTTCACGCCGAAAGTTGCCGACTTGATGCCGGCTTCGTCGCCCGGCTGATATTCATACATTGCCGTCTGAAAGCCCTGACGTTCGGCCCAGCGCAGATACATTCTCATCAGCATCTCAGCCCAGTCCTGCGACTCTGTGCCGCCGGCGCCCGGATGAATGGTGACGATGGCATTGCGATCATCGTTCTCCCCGGAGAGGAGCGTTTCTGTCTCCAACTTATCGACTAGCGTACGCAGTTCGTCGACCTCGTGACGCAGTTCGGCGGAGACATCTTCACCTTCGTGCGCCAGATCGAAGTAGGCGGTGATGTCGCCCGAGCGACGGGCGAGTTCGTCATGCGTGGCGAGCGCGCTCTCAATACGCTTCTTCTCGCGCATCACCTGTTGAGATTTTTCGGGGTTCGACCAGAGCGTGGGGTCAGCGGCCTGCTTTTCGCTTTCGCTCAGCTTTTCGCGCAGCTTGGGCGCGTCAAAGATACTCCTGTAGATCGCGAACCTTATCTTTTAAAGCAGCGTATTCCTGTTCTAATTCTTCGACCATTCCGTAAAGACCTTTTCACCGCCGAGGTACGGAGAGACTCTGGCTGAGCGCGAACTGATATCTGAACACTGGCCAGCGACAACTGTCTTCAAGCGGGTTGCAGACTCGTCAATTGCGCGGGCTTGTTCAGTTGCAACAACAATCCCACAATCGTGATTATCGCACAGAGAAATGGGAACCAGTCGCCATGGCGGGTGTAGAAGGTAGTGCTTTCCTCCAGCGAGTAAGCGCCTTGCAATGCGATTCGCTGGTTGCGCGGAGCTTCCGTTACGACACGGCCAAATGGGTCGATCACCGCGGTTACGCCGGTGTTTGTATCGCGCAACAGCCAGCGGTTGTTCTCTACGGCTCGCATACGTGCCATGTTCAGGTGTTGTCGAGGAGCGCCGCCCTCGCCGTACCAGCCATCGTTCGAGATGTTGACGAAAAATTCGGCGCCATGCAGAGCGAACTGGCGGACATCGTTGGGGAAGATGGATTCGTAACAGATGAACACGCCCGCCTGCGAATCGCCTACGAACAGCGGAGCACGCCGTTTGCCGCGCGCGAACGTCCCGATCTGCCGAGTCAAGCCGCCCGCGAAGCTAAACAATTTTTCAAAGGGAACATATTCGCCGAAAGGAACAAGGTGGATCTTGTCGTACCGTCCGGTCCAGGCCCCGTTGGGCGCGATAACGGAGGCGGAGTTGTACACGTCCGGGCGACGATCGGCTTCGCCGGCGTGGTCGATGCCCAGCGAGCCTGCGATGACGTAGGAGTTGGTACTGCGTGCGATATCGGCCAAGGCGTGGCGCAGGTGCAAGTCGGTCGCCCAGAAGGGCGCCGGAGATTCGGGCCATACGATCAAGCCTGGCGTGGTGGGCTTCTCGTTGCGAGGTCGAACACTGAGCCCTGCCAGTGAATTCAGCGTCTGATCAAAATACTCGGGCGACCACACCTCCGATTCGGTCATGGGAATGTCCGCCTGCACCAGGGTCGCACCTTGATCGGTCGGCAGCGCTTCCGGCCTGATCAACTTTCCAGCGTGCAGTGCGATAGCCGCTCCCAGTGACGCGGTCAAGAGCAGTTTGCGCCTGGCGTAGGGCACCAGGAACGCCGCGGCGACGGCTGTGTTGACCAGCGCAATCTCGAAGGAAATCCCGTAAACACCCGTGACGGTGGCAAGGCGCGAGAGCGGAATATTGTCGACCTGCGTAGTGCCCAGCAAGTCCCAGGGGAAGCCGGTGATATAGGTTCGCGCCATCTCGACCGCTACCCAGAGGAACGGGGTAAACACCAGCGCGCGCAGATTGAGCTGGTTGCGACGCCCTGCGATCAAGGCCAGCAGGAGTCCGAAAAGCCCGTGGTATAAGCTGAGATAAAGCGAGAACATCACCAGCAGCAGAACGGAAAGCGGAGTTCCAATGCCGCCATACACGTGCATGACATGGAAGATCCAGGTGCAGCTGCCGAGATACCAGATCATGCCGCAGACGTAACCGAGCAGAAATCCCTGCCACGCGGTGGCCGGCGCCAGGAACTGTCCACCGTCGGCGAGTACCATCACAATGTCCTGATCGCGGCACTTGAGAATGGCGTAGATGAGTGGCGCAAGAGCGACCCAGCTGAGCAGGTAAATCGCAAAATTGGGGAAGATCAAGACCTGGAGAACGCCCGAGAGACAGGCGAAAACCCATGCTTTCGGACGAATGCGTCTCACTGGTCGAGTGTAACAAAGAGAGCAAGAAAAGAACGCGTTGTTAGATTACGAGTTGGTTACGGCGGCGTGTACCGCGAGCGGGTCTGATCGATCTCATATAGTCTTTTAACTGCAGGACGCGTGAATCGGGCCTTCGCTGAAGACCCCGTTAAGCGCGAGCGCATAGCGATACTACGAACACCGTCGAAGCATCACCTGACGAACGGCCCAACCGAGGCAGGATAACCTTTGCAACTTACGATTGAAAAATTAATTTACGGCGGAGATGGCTTAACCCGCTTGCCGGCGGACGAGCATGGCCGCGGCAAGACGGTCTTTGTGCCCTTCGTTCTACCAGGCGAACAGATTGAGGCGTCGGTGGTCGAAGGCCGCCCGGGGTTTGCACGCGCCCGACTTGAGCGAGTACTCACGCCCTCCGCCGAGCGAGTTGAGCCCGGCTGTCCGTACTTCATGCGCTGCGGCGGCTGTCACTACCAGCACATCGACTATGCCGCCCAGCTTCGCTACAAGACGGAGATCCTGCGCGAGACCCTGCGACGCACCGCCAAGTTCGAGTTGCAGGATGACATCGTGGTCCACGCGGCCGAGCCCTGGGCCTACCGTAATCGCACGCGCATGCACGTTCGCCATCAGCCGGAGTTCGCGCTCGGATACTTTCAGTACGGATCGCACGCACTGTTACCGGTTGAGAGCTGCCCCATCAGTTCGCCGCTCATCAACCGAGCTGTCACGGCCATGTGGACGATCGGCCGTCGAAAAAAGGTCGTGCCCCAGGCGCTGCATGGGCTGCAGTTCTTCACCAGTCACGACGAGACGAAGCTTTTGGTCGAGCTCTATGTCCGACCGGAGGAAAGCGTGGGTCGTCGGCCGTCAGCAGACAGTTTCCGGCCGCCGGCCGGATCCCAAGACACGATAGCGGATGCTAAGACGCTGCAGGCCTTGGCTACGCAGCTTGGCAGTTTTCTTCCCGAACTCGGCGGGGTTGTGGTGTTCGCAACTTCGCCGGTGGAGGACGAATCGCGCCAGCGCGCCCCGCTTACCTCGGTGCAGTCGGGCGAGCCGCTGATCATCGGTGAAGACTCGTTGATCTACCGCGCGGCCGGACAAGATTATCGCGTCAGTGGAGGTTCGTTTTTTCAGACGAATCGTTTCCTGGTCGACAAGCTTGTAGACGTTGTCGTAGGTACACGCAAAGGGCGGGCGGCGGTTGATCTTTACGCCGGTGCCGGACTGTTCACCAGCCATCTTGCCCGGAATTTCGATCAAGTGATTGCTGTAGAAGCGTCGCCACACTCCTTTGCCGACCTGCAAAAGAATGTTCCACACAATGTGAAGTGCGTGAGTGTTACGACGGAGAAGTTTCTGACGGAACGTGCCGCCAAGCTTGCTCCGGATTTGGTCGTCCTCGATCCGCCGCGCGCCGGACTGGGCGAAAAAGCCGCAAAGGCGTTGTGCGGCATGTCCGCCTCGCATGTGACCTACGTCTCATGTGATCCGGCAACACTCTCCCGCGACGTGCGCGTGCTGCTAGAATCAGGCTTTCGGGTCGAGCAGGCGCACCTCATCGACATGTTTCCGCAGACGTATCACATGGAAACCGTACTGCACCTGGCGCGCTAGTTCGATAACCCTCACCCGGAGGCATGATGTACGCGATCGCTATCATTCGTTATCGCAAATCGCTGGAGGAGGTGAGCAAGCACACTGACGCTCACCGTGCCTATCTCCAGGGATTGAAGCTGGAAGGGCTGATGGTTGCGTCGGGGCCCATGGTTCCGCGCAATGGCGGCATGCTCCTGCTGCGGGTGCCGGATGACGAAGCGCAAGCGACGCTCGATAGCATTCGCGATAACGATCCCTACACGCGCTTCGGAGTCGCACAGTACGAGCTGCTGCCGTGGGCGGTCGGCATCGGCGCCGAAGACCTCGACCGCCTGTAACCTTCCTGGGCTCGATGTGAGTAGGACATTGGCGTGAGCCTTGTCCACAAATTCCTTGCCGCAACCAACCGAAGCTGCTCCCGTGACGCCGCCGTATTGCGGCGATCACGAGCCGATCTTCCTGGCAGCTCTGGCCTTCTCGACGGGAATTATCGCCGCCAATTTTCTCTGGCGCTCTCCGTGCACCTGGTTGATGGCCCTATGCGTGGCGTTAGTGGCTGCCGTCCTCTCTCTGCGACGCTCGCCTCAACTGGGCTTTGCTTGCGGGATGCTGGCGATGTTTCCGCTCGGAGGCCTCTATCTACAGGCACACGATGCGGCGCAGACCACGGTTGTCGAAGACTTGCAGCCCTTCGGCACGGGAAACACGGCTGTCGACATAACCGCTCACGTGGTTCGTGAAGGCTTGATTCGCGACAGCCCCTACGGAGGCAAACAGGAGTCG
This sequence comes from uncultured Acidobacteriaceae bacterium, assembly GCA_963834135.1. Taxonomy (GTDB): domain Bacteria; phylum Acidobacteriota; class Terriglobia; order Terriglobales; family Acidobacteriaceae; genus Bog-257. The sequence continues at coordinate 767,099 of CAWIAN010000007.1, forward strand.
CTAGATGTCGAAAGCGAACAGATGCGGCTGGATGATCGTGCTCTGACAGAGCCGGTCGGAATTCGCTTGACCATCTATAGCAAACGGAGCGAAGAGGAAGACGCACACGAGATCGGCGCTGAATCGCCGCTGCGCGTTTATCGTTACGGCGAGCGATTGCGCTTTACCGCGAAGCTGAGGATGCCGCGCAATTATCGCAATCCGGGGGCGCTGGATCTGGCGGGTTATCTGGCTTCGCAGGGAATTCGACTGACAGGATCAGCGCCCGCGAGCGGCGTCGAGAGCCTGCCAGGATTTGCCGGTAACCGGCTCGGAAGGTGGCGTAGCGCGGCGCGGCGTAGCGTCCTCGAGCACATTAATAGGCTTTGGCCAGGTGAACCGGGCGCTCTGATGCAAGCGGCCCTTATTGGCGGCCGAGCATTTTTCGGCCGCGACATTAAATCGGACTTCCAGCGCACCGGAACGTATCACATCCTGGTAGTCTCCGGAATCAATGTCGGCATTCTTGCATTCGCAGTCTTCTGGTTACTGCGCAGTCTGCCCTTCGGCGAGACTTGGGCGACGATCCTCACGATCGTTCTTTCCTGGGGCTATGCCTTCATTGCGGATCTTGGCTCGCCAATTGTGCGAGCGACCATCACGCTAAACATCTACCTACTCACGCGGCTGCTGTTTCGCGATCGTGCGGGCCTAAACGCGCTCGGGATCGCGGCATTGGGAATCCTGCTGGTGAACCCACGGACTCTGTTCGAAGCTAGTTTCCAGCTGACGTTTCTGGCTGTAATTGCCGTTGCGGGCATCGCTTCGCCGATCTTGCGGAGGACGATCTACCCGCTGCAAGCAGGCTTGCGGAATCTGGATTCACCCGAGTGGGACTACTCGCACCCGACGCGCGCAGCAGAGTTCCGGGTTGAGATGCGCTTGCTGCGTAGAGCACTCGAACGGGTCACTGGTGCGTGGTCAGCCAACATGTTGGTTGTCTGGGTTACACGATTTCTGCTGGGTGCGGCTGAACTTCTGTTCGTGTCTGTAGTTATCAACCTCGCGTTGGCGTTACCGATGGCGTGGTACTTCCACCGCGCTACAACCATGGCCTTGCCGGCGAACGCCCTGGTTATCCCGATTGCGTCGGTGCTTTTACCCAGCGCAGTACTCGCCGTGTTGCTGTCATTCGTGTCGCATTGGCTGGCGTTCGTGCCGGCGAAGATCGCTGCCTGTGCCATGGGACTAATGACAGGCACCATCCGCCTTATCGGTCACTACCGCATCTCCGACGTGCGCGTGCCTACGCCGACGCTGGCGGTCTCACTCTGCGCAGCGTTCGCGTTAGCGCTAGCCCTCTTGCTTGCGCGGCGTCGATTCTTCGCGATGCTTGGCTTCGCCAGCCTGTTCGGATGTGCGGCATGGATCGTGTTATTCCCGGCCAAGCCGCAACTCCATCCCGGCGTCTTCGAAGTTACCGCGATTGATGTCGGGCAGGGAGACTCTCTGCTGCTGATCACGCCGGAAGGGAAGACGCTGCTGCTGGATTCAGGTGGCATGCCGGGTACGTCGCACTCCGACTTCGATGTCGGCGAGGAGGTGGTCTCGCCATACTTGTGGTCGCGTGGAATCCGCAGACTGGACGCGGTGGTGCTTTCTCACGCGCACAGCGACCATATGGGCGGAATGCGTAGCGTCATCGCCAACTTCCAGCCGCGCGAGTTCTGGTACGGGGTGGAGTCGCCCGCTCCTGGCTTCCTGGATGTGGAGCAGACAGCGCGCTCCTTCAACCTGCAGCTCAAGCCCTATCAAGCCGGGGACTCGTTTGAATTCGGGGGATTACATATTCGGGTTTTGAATCCCCAACCTGGGTGGAAGCCGAGTGATCCGGCGCAGGACGACGAGTCGCTGGTCTTACACGTGCAGTACGGCGAAACCTCGGCACTATTGGTCGGAGACGCTCACCGCCGAATCGAAAAATTTCTGATCCAGGAGTCACCGCACGCGGACCTGTTAAAGATTGGCCATCACGGCAGTTTGACGTCGAGTACGCCCGAGTTCCTGACAGCGGTCAAACCCGAATTCGCGGTGGTTTCGGTGGGACTTTACAACTCATTCAAACACCCCCGGCCGGAGGTGATGCAGCGTTACGCCGAAGCGCATATCGAGACCTACCGCACCGACCTGGCCGGAGCTGTTTCGTTTTACCTTGATGGAAAAGCCGTGACGGCTAGACCGGTTCCTCGCTGACCGCTTCGTCGGCATCGGTCGCGGGATGATTGCGATACTCTTCGATGGTTTCGACGGCCTCTTCCGCCTGGTCCGGGCGAACCAGGATGATGACGCCGCCCACGCCTGGCAAAATATCCTGCGGCGCCTCGCGGTTCTGGATCATGGCCTCGATCCCGGCCGATTCCAGCAGCCCACGCACCACCATCGCCTCGGATTCTTCATCAGTGTCGAAAACCTTGACCAGTTCCTCGTGACTGTCTTTCGTCTCTTCTGCCATAGCTCCTCCACAGGATTCGATGCAAATGGCAGCTGTGTCGCCGTTTGCAATGTTGTTACTAGTTTGCGGCTGCAATTTCGCCGTTTGGGTGTATGATGCCGCCCACTACGTTCTACGCAACGGTGGGAGGACGGCGCACATCAAATTGTAGCGGAAATTTGATCAGCCGCCGGGACCGCTCGCGTGTAGCTGCTTTTCCGAAGGGGTATACATGGGGTTATCGGAACGCAAGGAAGTAGTGGCATCGCAAGCCGCCAATAGCAACCAGCAGGAGCAGGAGGATGAGAGTCGCAAACTGCGGCGGCTGCAAATCATGATGAATATGGTCTTGTCGGTCATCAGCCAGGATCCCGAGTTGACAGTAGAGGAGGCGGCGGAGCTGGCGGCAAACGCCAAACGCGCCGCGCTGGTGATGTTCCCGGACAAGGAGTTTGCCTACGACATCCTCTACAAGCCGCGCTTGCAGCGGGTCATCGCGGAGAGGTTCCGGGTACAGTAGAGCGATTACTTGCTAATGCTGGTCAGATAGATCGTCAGCGTGCCCCAGAATAGCTTTGCCCGCATTTGTACCGGGAGATGTCGGTCATCGTCGGTGTACCAGATCCACATGCGACCGCGGTTCTTCAGTACGGCGGTGTTGCCTTCCGACCCCACTCGGATCGTCTGAAACGTGCCGGCAGGGGTCTTGACCTGTTCTTTGCCTTCAACGGTGGCCTGCACGGTCACGGTGGTCCCGCCGTCGTTCAGTGGAAATGTGTACACACCTCCCGCCTGTAGCGGCAGACTGGCGACGTAAAGAATGCCGGAGACGACGTCGGTCACACAGCTGGGAATATCGTTTTCAACTTTCTTCTGCTGGTTAGTTTTCAGATTGCGTTCATCTAGGACGGATTTGCCCCGTGAATAGTCGTAGGTGATGACTGTCTCGCGTCGATGAGAACCCTCCTCCACATGCTTCACCAGCTTGGCGGAACAGAGGCTCTTACTGTCAAAGTATGATTCGAAACGGTCCTGCACTTTGTAGAGCAGGGCAACAACACCGCTGGAATCTGCCGCAACCGTGACGTGGTTCTGTGCGCCCGCCCGCTCTAGACGAACTGTCGCCGTTCCGGCGGTAAAGAAACGCCACTCGCCTTCGTAGTTCAAGCTTTGCCCGAAAGGAAACTGGTATCCCGGACGTAAAGGTTGAACGTGCGAACCGGAGCTGATTTTGGCTTCCGTCTGTGGAGAAGTGGGAGTATGCGAGGGCTGCAGTTGCGGGTTGCCGGCTGCGCTATTCGCGGAGAGAGCGGCAAGAGACAAGAGAGCGAGAACAATCGAAGTACGCGCGATCGAGGTCGTCACCTTCACCCTGGGAACAAGAAAATTTTCGCAATCAGAACCGCCACAATCGCGGCAGCACCGAGCAGGGAATTGTACTCGCGATGTCGGAAGTATAACTCACGCGAGAAGCCACTGGTCATACCCGCGAACCACAACGTGCGCGGCAGCAGGCTAGGCACACGCCGCATGTAGTCGGCGTAAGCAGAGAACTGGCTGCGCAGATATTTCTGCTCGCCTTGAATGACGGGAACATAGATGAGCGCGAAATAAACGAGTAGAAAAACGAAGACCCAGATGTCGCGCGCAGCGACTGCAAAACCGATGCCGAGAAGGATCGAGCCGAGATACAGTGGATTCCGCACGTATGCGTAGGGGCCTGTGGTCGTCAGCTCGCGATCTTTCTTTACTTGCCCGGAGGCGAGCGCGCGGATGATTAGACCCGCACAAGCGACTATTACTCCGATCAGAATGCTCAACCAAGTTGGCCGTGCGCGCCAGATATAAAATGCGGCAAACAGAAACCCCAAGGGCACCCGGATGCGGCGCGCAACGCGGCTCCAAGTCCAGGCTGGCTTAGGTTGAGGATCAGCCAACTGAACCTCCGAGCAACTGATCGGCTGCCTCAATCACTGTCTGCGGCTGAATCGCCATGAGCCCTTCATCCGGCTGATCCGTATGCGAGCTGTTATAGGCGCTCTCCGGATTACGCAACACGATGCTCTCGGTGCCGTAGGGGCCGTTGCGCTCGGGGCGTGTCGGTCCGAAGAGGGCGACTACGGGCACGTGCAGAGCTGCCGCAAGATGCATTGGACCAGTGTCGCCGCCAAGGAAGACCGAGGCGCGCCGGGTGAGAGCAATCAACTCACCTACTGAACACTTCAGCGGAATGGCTGCGCCACCGCTTGCGTCACGGACAGCGTCAGCCAACGCTTCCTCGCCGGGACCATGATTGACGATGACGGCCAGCCCGCGCTGACTTAGTGCTCGAGCGACTACGCCGAAGGATTCTGCCGGCCAGCACTTTGCTCCCCAGCCTGCACCGGGATTCAAAATCGCGAAACGGCCGGCGGCTATCTTGGCAAGAGTTCGATCGGTCCAGGTCTCGGCGGCGGCATCGCGCGGAAACAGCGGATCCACGTACTGCAAAGGCCGGCCTGCAATGTCAGAGGCGAGCGAGAGGGCTTGCTCGACGACATGCGCCCCGCTGGGATCAACTTGCCGGGTATAAAACATCGTCGCAGGCTTCTCGCGCGGCTGCGATGAACCTACACGCATGGACGCACCGCTAGCTTGTGCCGCGAATGCCGAACGAATAGCACCTTGAAGATCGAGGGCGAGATCGTACTTGGTATTTCGCACTTCGTCGCGCAGCGTTTTCATCTCGCGCCAGCTTTTACTCGAACGCAGCGCCCCCCGCCAGGTTTTGAAGTTCGCGATATGCATCGCATCGACCAGAGGCTTCGTCGCCGAACGTTCCGCGACATGGTCGGCATCGCGTGCGCACAGCAGTTCAGCCCAACGCCCTTCCACCAGCCATCCGATGTATAGATCGGGGTTCGCTGCGCGCAATGCGGTGATTGCAGGCAGGGCGTGGATGATGTCGCCCATCGCGCTCAGGCGCACGACGAGAAGGCGGCCGGTCATCGGCAGGAAGCCAACCCCTGCCGTTACGGAATTGTGGTTCTGCGGAGGTACGGGAGCGCTCACTTTCAGCGACTTCCTCCACTGTGGGGGTGCAACTGCTTTAACAGTTCCGTGGTGGAATGATCCTTGGGATCGCCGACGATTTCGACGCGACCACCATAAGCCCGAACTTCCTCGCGCTCGGGAACGTTGTCGCGCGTATAGTCCGTGCCCTTGGCCTGCACGTCGGGATGGAGCTCGGAAATCAAAGCGCGCACATCCGGCTCGTCGAAAATTACGACAGCATCGACATCGGAGAGGGCTGCGAGAATTTCCGCGCGTTCGCCGGCAGGCATGGCAGGCCGGCCTTCGCCCTTAAGGCGACGCACACTGTCATCGGAGTTGATGGCGACAACAAGCTTGCCACCCAGCGCCCTCGCGCCGCGCAAATACCGGATGTGCCCGACATGCAGCAGATCGAAGCAGCCGTTGGTCAGGACGATTTGCTCGCCGCTGCGCCGCCACTCGTTTACGCGATCACGTAGCGCTGCGCGCGACAGTATTTTGTCTTTGTATTCGCTCACGCTGAAATTGTCGCAGAGTATTGATCAATAGCGGCCAGCAATTCCTTGCCGCTTACCGTCGCCGTGCCGCGCTTCATTACCACAATGCCGCCCGCAAAATTTGCCAGGCGAGCCGCGTCGATGGTGTCGGCTCCGGCTGCGAGAGCCGCAGTAAACGTCGCGATCACGGTGTCGCCGGCCCCGGTTACATCGACCACCTGGTCGGAACCGTATACAGGAATCATCTCTGGTCTGGCGTCTTTTTCGAACGCTACCATGCCATCCCTGCCCCGCGTGATGACCAATGAGTCGAGCGCCAGTTCTTGCAGCAGCCGCTTGCCGGCTGCAAGAAGCCTTTCGTCATCGTGGCCAATCTTCACTCCCAATGCTTCTTCTACTTCCGGCTCGTTGGGAGTGGCTGCGGTAGCGCCTTCGTAGTCGAGAATTCGGTAACGCGAGTCGACCGTGATGGGCTTATTCTCCAGGCAGCCATTCGACTTTACAAACGTCAGCAGGCGCGGCGTAGCCGCACCGTAGCCGTAGTCCGAAACCAGCAGGCCGTCGGAAGCGTTTGCGTATTCGCGTGCAGCGTTCACCAAGTTGAGCAGCACGGGATGCATGTCACCCAGCGGCTCAGCCTCGCGATCTACGCGCACCACTTGCTGCCGGCTATTGTGCGACATGCCTGCGAGAATGCGAGTCTTGGTTGTCGTCGGTTGGTTCTTCAGGCGCTCGATTCCGCTGATCGAAATCTTTCTCTCGCGAAAGCACTCGAGCAGCAGGCTGCCGGCTTCATCGTCGCCAATCACGCCGACCGGTAAAACGTTAACGCCGAGCGAAGCCAGGTTCATCACGGCGTTGGCGCCGCCTCCGGGAACGACCGTGCGCTCGCGGTGCTTGAGGATGAGGACCGGCGCTTCGCGGGAGACGCGGGCAATCTCGCCGAAGACGAATTCGTCCGCAACCAGATCGGCCATGACAGTGACGGACAATTCGCCGAAGGAACGAACGATCTTCTTCCAGCGCTCGGCGTCCTTGGGATGCTTGTTCATGAATTGGCTATAGGGCGACTTTAGATTCTCTCATGCAGGCTGGGAATTTCGCGCCGCAATCGCCGCCCATAGGGTCTTAGCCACCGCGTTGGCGTCTTCAATCTGCATGTAGACCGGCGCGAGATAGACAGGTGCGAGTTCGTTCAGATATGCGTCCAAATTGACCGCGTCCTTTTCGGTAGTCACGAAAGACGTGGCACCCGCTTTCCGTCGGGCCGCCAGCAAACTGCGCACATCGGACTTCGTATACGAATGGTGATCGCGGAAGGTCCGCGTGGCCGCGATGGTGATGCCGGTCGCACGTAGCTGCGCGAAGAAACGTCCCGGACGAGCGATGCCGCAGAACGCCAAACACGGCTCTTCCACCTGCGGAGCAACAATGTCCCGTCGCACTCGCCACACGTGCTGATGGGTAAGCGGCAAGCCTTCGGCCGGCGTGTCGTTGGTCAGCACGATAACATCCGCGCGCGCCAGAGACGATAGCGGCTCGCGCAGTTTGCCCATCGGAAAGAGGGCGTCCTGATTGTCGGTTGCGTTCACCAATACGATATCGAAGTCTCGCGCCAGGCCGCGGTGCTGGAAGCCGTCATCTAACAGGTGCAATCGCGGCCCGAAATTTTCTTCGGCGAATCGCCCTGCGGCGTAGCGGTCTTCGCCGATGACGACGGAGACCTCGAGCTTGCGGGCGATCAACAAAGGTTCATCGCCAAAATCGACCGCAGCGCCGTCGGGATCGACCAGAGCTATGCCTTTGGTTTTCCGGCCATAGCCGCGTGAAAGCACGTCGAAGCTGACACCTCGCCGTTTGAGCATCTCGCCCAAGGCAATAACAAACGGCGTCTTGCCAGAACCCCCTGCTGCGATGTTGCCGATACTCACCACCGGTCCTTGCAGGCGTCGGGCCGACAGGACACCGCGATCGTAGAACTCATTACGGCTTCGCGATACGGCTGCGTAAATGGCAGAGAGCGGGTTCACGCGTTTTTCTCCGCCAGAACATCGGAAGTTCGGGATGCGAGCAGTCCCAGCAGAGCGTCGACGGTCTTCTGCGTAGCTCCTTGTTGCGAGCGCATCACTTCAGCGGCCCGTGTGCCGAGACCGATCCGCTCCTCATGGCTTTCAAGCAGGTGCAACATCGTTGGAGTGAGCGATTGCGGAGTGACCACGCACAGCGCATCTGCGCGGCGAAAAACGTTCACGATGTCGCGAAAATTCTCGGTATACGGACCGACTAGAATGGCCGTTCCAAATTGTGCGGCTTCCAGCACGTTATGACCGCCTCGCGGAACCAGGCTGCCTCCTACGAAGGCAAGATCGGCAAATTCGTACAGGCAGGCCAACTCGCCAATCGTATCGAGTAGAAAGATACCACCTGCGATTGACCTGGAGCCGTCCCATTCTGAGCGAAGCTGCCAACGAAAGCCCGAGGATTTAAGCAGGGAAGCGACGGAAGCGAAGCGTTCGGGGTGACGGGGAGCCAGGACCAGGAGCGCCCCCGGATATCGCGCGGTCACCTGCTGGAACATCTCCAGCAGCATGGTTTCTTCTCCCTCAAGCGTGCTGCCGGCGACGATGAGTGGTCCGATCTCTTCGTGATCCAGCGCATTTCCAAACGTCTCGACGATCGCCGGTGTGGCGTGAGGCTGTACCTCAAACTTCAGATTTCCGCTGACGTGAACCCGATCAGCCGGTGCGCCGATCTCGATCAGGCGCCTGGAATCTTCGTCGCTCTGAGCGAGGAATACGTCCACATTCTGCATGACGCGCTGCAGGAGCGCGCGAAAGCGGAGATAGCCGGGCAGTGAGCGATCTGAAACGCGAGCGTTGACTACTGCGATTGTTGCACCGGATTTGCGGGCCTCATGCAGCAGATTGGGCCAGAATTCGCTCTCGGCCAGCACCAGCAGCTTGGGGCTCAACGCCCGCAAGTAGGCTCTGACCCACATGGGTAAGTCGAGTGGCAGATAAAAAACGTTGTCCTCGCCGAATCGTTGGCGCGCCAGCTTCTGGCCGGTGTCGGTTGTCGTAGAGACAACGATTCGCCAGCCCGGCAGCTGCAGCTTCAGTTCTTCGACGACGCGAGAGATGGCTAGCACTTCGCCGACTGATACAGCATGAATCCAGATGGTATTGACTGCCACCTGGTTGAAGAGTCGGTCGGGAACCGTGCCCAGGCGCTCGTTCCAGCCGGTTCGATATTTACCGTGGCGCAGCATCTGCACCAGCCACCACGGGGTGCTGACGATCAGCGCCAGGAACAGAAGCAGGCTGTAGAGCGAGTACACGGAGTGATTGTAAACGGGATACCGCTGGAATCAGTCCGAGCCGTGACGTAAGTGGTTCATCGAGCAAAGTGACGACGCTCCCGCCCTAAGCCAAAGGATGGCCTAGAACGGGGCACCCACTGTTTCCGGAGCAAGAAAGGTGGTTTCAACCAGTCGTGATCCAAGCGGCTGACCACCAACCACTGCCTTACGTATTGATCGGCATGCCGAACACGGCGTTTGCCGCATCCAGCATCGCTTCCGACAAGGTGGGATGCGCGTGAATCGTGTTCGCCAGTTCCTCGGCGGTGCATTCCAGCTCCAGGGCCAGGACCGACTCGGCGATCAGCTCCGTGGCATTCGGCCCGATGATGTGCACACCCAGGATCTCGCCGTATTTCGCGTCACTGACGATCTTGATGAAGCCCTCGTGCTGGCCGACAATCGAGGCGCGCGAATTCGCGGTGAAGGGGAACTTGCCGATTTTTACCTCGTAGCCCGCTTCCTTCGCCTTGGCTTCTGTCAGGCCGACACTGCCAATCTCGGGATGGCAGTAGGTAGCTCCCGGGATACGCAGCTTGTTGATCTTCTTCACCGGCCTGCCGGCAATGTGAGTGACCGCGACAATACCTGCCATAGCTCCGGAGTGCGCCAGTTGCGGGTATCCGGCAACGATGTCACCGATGGCATAGACGCCGGGCTCGGCTGTACGCATGTAGCCGTCAACTTCCACGAAGCCGCGCTCGACTTTGATCTTCGTCTTCTCGATGCCGACGTTCTCGGTGCGGGGCGCACGGCCAATCGCAATCAGAACTTTATCGGCTTCAATCTTCTGCTGCTTGCCATCAGCCGTGAAGGTCACCGCAACCCCAGCCTTGGTCTTCTCAACGCTTTCTACCTTGGCGCCGACAAATCCGTTAATCCCGCGCTTGCGGTAGACGCGCATCAGTTCTTTGGAGACTTCTTCGTCTTCGACCGGCACGTAGCGCGGCAGCATCTCGAGGATCGTGACTTCGGCGCCGAACGACTTATAGATGCTGGCGAACTCGACACCCACGGCGCCTGAGCCAATCACGATCAGCGATTTGGGGATGTTCTTCAGGCTGAGGATCTCGATATTGGTCAAGATCTGCTCGTCGGCCTGCATTCCGGGCAGCATGCGCGCGACCGAACCAGTCGAAAGAATCACATGCTTGGCCTTAATGGCTTTTTGCTCGCCGCCTTCGATGGCCACGGTGTGAATGCCGCCGCTCGCCGGGCCGGTCAGCTTGCCATAACCGCGAACCACGTCGACCTTGTTTTTGCGCATCAGGAACTGCAAGCCTTTGGCGTGTTTGTCGACGATGCCTTGCTTGCGATTTTGAATCTTCCCCCAATTCAGGCTGACCCCAGCGGTATTCTCCAGCCCCAGTTCCGTGCCCTCCTTCACGTGGTCGAAGACCTCGGCATTGAACAGCAATGCCTTGGTCGGAATGCAGCCTACGTGGAGGCACGTCCCGCCCAGCTTGTCGTCTTTTTCGATGAGCGCTGTCTTCAGTCCTAACTGTCCGGCACGAATGGCCGCGGTATATCCGGCAGGTCCGCTGCCGATGATGGCTACGTCGTAAATTGATTCTGGCAAGTGCGTGCTCCAGTCCTGTTCATGAATTCGGGCGCCCACAGAAGAACCTCGGGACGACCCGTTCTGACCGCCCAAAGCAGTGCTCAGCCTGCTATGCGGCGCCTAGTTGGAATAATGGTTACAACTGAATAGATGATTGTAAATCACAGAAAGAAGCGCGGGCTGTGCTGGATGGCGCAGGCGATGTCTGGAAGTGTTGGTTCCAAAGCATTGGCTGTTCTGGCGACTTAAAGAAAAAGGCCGCCAGACGGCGACCTCAAAGAGATAGGGGCTCAAAATTCTCGTTCTCTTAAATGGCCCAGGTTGACGCGTAACGTTCGTAACGCCCGATGACTCTCACAAAAGCGTTTGGCTGCGTTTGCTCTCATCGGGCAGAATCACAAATCGGTGCCCATTACTGCAGCAGTACACAACCTTGTCTGCGAGCAGGAAGTTCCACTTACCTAACTGGTCTGGCAAGTCCATGGGATAAGAAGTTAGCTTCTCCGACTCGCAAACGGCACAGCGTTTGGGTTGGAGCATCACAGAGAGAGTACCGCGTCCGCTGTCTAATTTCCATTGCCTGGGGTGATTTGTGCGGCAAGTCGCGATTGGCCCGGCGTCAAAGCCGCAGCTCGCCGGCAGTTCTCGCCGCAGCACAGACGCCTGTACGATTGCGATTTGGATCAGGTCACCGAGAATTGAAAGCGACCGGTGGATAATAGGCATATGAACTCTCCGATCCTTCGATTTCCCCGTCGCCTTGCCGCTCTGGTCGCCGTTTTGAGCTGCGTAGCCCTCGCAGCCTCGCCGAAAGTCGAACACATCGGAGCGCCGGCGGCGAACGCCATTTCCGACGCATTACGTCTATCGGTTACCGAGAAAGGCTATCGAGTGACGCTGGAGGATGGCTGGACCGCCGAGTTCTGGTTTGCCCGGGAACTAAAGACCGAAAAAAAGGAAGTGGCGGGTGCACTCTATCCCGAGCTGAGCAATGGGGAGTTTGTCGGGATCGTCCGGTTTTCCCAGGGCATGTCAGATTTTCGCGGGCAGAGCCTTCCGGCCGGTATCTATACACTGCGATATCAAATGCTCCCCCAGGATGGAAATCATATGGGCGTGGCTCCCAATCCCGATTTCCTCCTGGCAAGTCCGGTGGTGGACGACGCGCGTCCGGAGCAGGCTTACGTTTACAGGAAACTGATTGCTCTAAGCGCTAAGAGTACTGGCACGGGTCATCCCGCGGTCATTGCGCTGGAGACTGCTGGCCAGCCTGGAACCCTGACGAAGGAAGATAACGGTAACGTGATCTTCAGTGCGGCTGTCCCCGGGCCGGCTGGGGCCAGCGAGAAGCTAGGTATCGTGATTAAAGGCGCAGCAGCGCAGTAATGTGCGCCGGGTGATCCTCGGCTCCTGATATTGCGCCCTTGAACTTGATTTCTTTGGTACCTCCGAAGGTCGCCGGTAGGGGTCAATCGACGGATTCGAGTCAATTCGCAGTAAATATTTTTTGTTGACCTTCGAACCTCACCGCCGGGTGACCGCTGGATGTAGCGAAGTGCATCACTAGGGTTGCGAATCACAACAGCCGCTTGGAACCCCCAAGTGCTTCACGTAAATGTCTGATTCGTCTGCTTTCTCACCTGGTTCCGTCGCCTGATTTTGGTGGGCAGTCTTTATATCCGCTGAAAATCACAACAAAATCAGCGTTGCAGAATACAACGTACGTACAGATGCAATTTGCAGCACTGCCTCGCAACGGTCTCTATTTGCATAACTTGCCGATGCCAACGGCGGCGAGGTCTACGATCACTTTGTTTGGCATGGCGAATGCCTTAAGTAAAAGTGCAAGCGCGAGAAAGAAAAGCGCAGAGGATCACAGGAGGCAGGCCATGACCGTACTACTCGTTCTCATGATGTTCGCAATCTTCTTGACGATTGACTTCTTCTACTCCAAAGCGAAGCACCCGGCTCTGCAAGTTGCGCCGGCAATGACGAAGCAGGCAGCGACGACGGCTCGTTTGAAGCCCAGCTTGGTTGGCGGCTTCTCGGTACCTGACAATCTTCGCTATCATCCCGGACACACCTGGGCTTTGAGCGAGAGCCCGAACCTGGTACGGATCGGCATCGACGACTTCGCGTCCAAATTGGTTGGCAAGGCTGAGCAAGTCACGCTGCCGCAGCGCGGACAGTGGATTCGTCAGGGACAGAAGGTGTGGAGCATCGTTCGCAATGGAGTGAAGGTTGATATGGTTTCGCCGATCGAAGGCAGCGTATCCGATATCAACGAAGCACTGGTCAATGATCCCTCTCTGGCGACGAAAGATCCCTATGGCGACGGCTGGATGATCACGGTTCAGTCGCCTGACTCCAAGACCAACTTCCGCAACCTGCTCGGCGGCGCGCTGGCCCGGTGGTGGACCGAAGAATCTTCGATGAGACTGCAACGGGTTATGCCGAGCGCTCTCGGAGCCCTGGCGCAGGACGGTGGAGTAGCGATCGACGACCTGGCTAGCACGATGCCAGACGAACAGTGGACAAAGATTACCCGCGAGTTCTTCTTAACCTAGACCTCGATTCCGGAGAGGCCTCCTGCTCCGGTTGAAACTCCTCTCTCCGGCCGCGCGATGAAAAGCGCGGCCGAATTCGTTTGATTGCATGACATTTGTCACCCGCCGTCTCTGACAATCGGCACTACTTCCCCTGGCCAGCCTGCCCGATGATCGTTAGCGTACTGGGAAGACCGCCAGACACGGGAGAGAACGATGTCAACCGCCTTAGCCGATATGTCACGCAGCGCCCCCATACTGACGACGGGAGGCATTGCCCGAGTTCGCAACCTCAAGAAGAGTTACGGAAATCTGATCGCCTTGAATGATTTGGATCTGGAGATTCGTGCCGGCGAGTTGCTGGCGCTGCTGGGACCGAATGGCGCAGGCAAGACCACGCTGGTTCGGCTGCTGCTGGGCTCGGCACGGCCGGACTCGGGCAGTGTCTCAGTGTTCGGTACGGACCCTTACCTGGGCGAGGCGCAATCCCGCGTAGGCGCAATGCTCCAAGTCGGCCGTGTCCCCGAAACGCTGAAAGTCCGCGAGCACATCGACCTGTTCTCGTCTTACTATCCCAACCCACTGCCGGTCACGGAAACACTGGCGATTGCCGGCTTGGCGGAAATCAAGGACCGCACTTATGGCGAGCTTTCCGGCGGACAGAAGCAACGCGTGCTCTTCGGTATCGCGGTCTGCGGCGATCCCGATCTGCTGTTCCTGGATGAGCCTACCGTCGGCCTTGATGTGGAAGCACGCCGGTTGATGTGGTCTCAGATCCGCACTCTCATCGCACGTGGCAAGACGGTGCTGCTGACCACGCACTATCTGAACGAGGCCGACGCGCTGGCCGACCGTGTCCTGGTGCTCAATAAAGGTTCTTTGATCGCCGAAGGGACGCCAGCCGAGATCAAGGCACGCGCTATGGGCAAGCAGATCCGCTGCACCAGCCGGCTGAGCTTGGAAGAGGTTCGCCGGATCCCGGGAGTGCTGAGCGCGACCGCCGACCGCAATGCCTTCGAGCTGCAGGTGAATGCCGCCGAGCCGGTCGTCCGCGAGTTGTTGCAGCGTGACGCGTGGCTCGCCGATCTGGAAGTGATCAATGCAGGCCTGGAAGAGGCGTTCCTGGCACTGACGAAGAAAGACAACGCCGATTCGAACGGGGGAAACTAACATGGCCACCACGACTTTTCCCGCTGCTGTGATTGCGCCAAGGCGCTCACTGACAAGAACGCTGGCCGTCTACGCCAAAGAATCAAAGTACGAGCTGCTGAAGAACATCCGCATCCCGGTTTATGCCATCTCCACCGTCGCGTTCCCTCTAATGTTTTATGTGCTGTTCGGCATCGTTCTTGGACATAACAACCCTGCAGCGCGCGACAATGCAACCTACATGCTGGCCACCATGGGGTGCTTCGGCGTGATTGCCGTGGCGCTCTTTGGCTTCGGAGTGAGCCTCGCCATGGAACGCGGTCAGGGCTGGCTGCAAGTGAAGCGTGCTTCGCCGATGCCGGTGGCGGCGTATTTCTTTGCGAAACTGTTTGCGGCGGTCGTCTTCAGTACGGTCATCATCCTGATGCTGCTGGCCGTAGGATTTGTCTTCGGGGGCGTTCGCATCCCGCTGACTACAGCCGCGAAGCTGCTCGGCATTTTAGTTGCCGGATCAATCCCGTTCAGCGCGATGGGACTGGCGATCGGCTACTTCGCCAAACCGAATTCGGCGCCTTCCGTTGTCAACCTGATTTATCTGCCGATGGCGTTCTGCTCGGGACTTTGGGTTCCGCTGTTCATGCTTCCGCACGGATTGCAGACATTCGCCAAATTCCTGCCGGCATATCACATGAGCCAGCTGGCACTGAATAGCGTAGGTATGGGAATGAGCCCGACTCCGGCCTGGGGACACATTGAGGCGCTGCTCGCGTTCACCATGATCTGTCTGGGGTTGGCAGCGTGGGGATATCGCCGGGATGAAGGGAAGACATATGGGTGAAGCAAGCGGGCGACCAGCAACCAACAACTAGCAAAGGCAAAGCCCAAGTTAACGGCAAACGGGTCAAAGCTAAAGCGGAGTCCTTCCATGAAAAACCAAAGCGCGCAATGGATTCTCTGGGCGGCCACGATGATTCTCTTTCTGGGGCTGACGCTGAGCGGTCACTTTCGCTGGTTGGCCGTGGCTCTGGTTGCGTCGTCGCTAGTGTGGTATGCGCTTGTGCCGCGCGCCAATTACAGATGAGAATAGTGCAGCCAACGAAGGGAACTCGCTCATGGACGCCCTGAAACGATTCTGGTATTACCTCTACCCATCCGATGACGAGCATCGCTGGATGCCGATCATCTGGCTGCCGTTCATGATCTGGTTCTTCCTCGATCCGTTGTGGAATGGAAGCGGCAGCCTCCTGCTGTGGATCGGCAACACTATCTTTGGGCTGGTCTACATCTGGCTCTATCTCTACTCGTTCTCGCATCCCGAGCCCAGGCGCCTATATGCAGCCGTCGCCATGCTGTTTATGGCGTCGCTGATGATTCTGACACCCAACGGAGCGGTTGCGGCCCTGTTGATTTATGCGATTGCCTCCGGCGCGTTCACGACTAACCGCGCGCGCGTGATTTTGCTCATCGGCACCGCCCTTGCCCTGCTCGGAATCTACTCGCATTACCATCATCTGCCTTTGCCAGCGTGGGGCTCGATGGGTCTGCTCATCGTGCTGGTGGGAATTGGGAACCACATTGGAGCGGTCGCTCACTGCGCGGGGGAAAAGCTGCGCAAGGCGGACGAGGAGATCGAGCATCTGGCAAAGGTCGCCGAGCGCGAGCGCATTGCTCGCGACCTGCACGATCTGCTGGGACACACGCTGTCACTCATCACGTTGAAGGCGGAACTGGCGCGCAAACTGGTGGACCGCGATCCGCTGCGCGCCAAGCAGGAGATGCTGGAGGTGGAACAGACCTCGCGCGCGGCCCTGGCCGATGTACGGGAAGCCATCAGCGGCTATCGTGGCGAAGGAATCGCCGCGGAACTGGTTCGCGCGCGCAAGACACTGGAAACAGCCGGCATCACGGTGGATTGCGAATTCGATCAGCTGCCGTTGACGCCCGCTCAGGAAACCGTGCTCGCTCTCGCGTTGCGCGAGGCAGTGACGAATGTCGTGCGGCACGCGCAGGCTCAACGCTGCAAGGTAAAGTTGCAGCGCGAGAAAGACGTCTGCACGCTGGAGATCGCCGACAACGGCAGCGGCGTGGACAATCCTGAAGGGAACGGCTTGCGCGGCATGCGCGAACGTCTGGAAGCGATCGGCGGCTCATTACAGCGGCAGACCAAAGCCGGAACCCGTCTCGTAATACATTTGCCTCTCGCCCCCGTGGCCTCCGCTCTGCGAAACTGAGGGCATGACAGGCGCCAAGCGCGATAAGATCCGGGTCGTCATCGCCGAAGATCAGGCCATGGTGCTGGGGGCGCTGGCCGCTTTGCTCGAAATGGAAGACGATATTGAAGTCGTCGCCCGTGCGCGCAACGGCGAGGAAGCACTGCACACCGTGCAGCAAGTCCGGCCCGAAGTCTTCATCACCGACATCGAGATGCCCAAGCTTAGCGGGCTGGAAGTTGCAACGGAGTTGAAGCAGGCCGGCATTCCGGTGCGCATCATCATCCTCACGACGTTTGCACGTGCAGGCTATCTGCGCCGCGCTCTCGATGCGGGGGCTTCCGGGTACCTGCTCAAAGACATGCCCGCCGAGCAACTCGCCGATGCGGTGCGCCGCGTCCACAAAGGTCTCCGCGTCATCGATCCGCAACTCGCCGCCGAAGCTTGGAGCGACGAACCCGATCCACTCACCGATCGCGAGCGGCAAGTCCTGCGCCTGGCAGGAGACGGCACATCCACCCTCGACATTGCCAACGAACTGAAGCTCTCCGAAGGAACGGTGCGCAACTATCTTTCCGAAGCGATTAGCAAGCTGGGGGCTGCGAATCGCGTGGAGGCCGCGAGGATCGCACGCGCTAAGGGATGGTTGTGAGATCGTGGATCGTGAATGGTGGATCGTGGAATTGTTACTCTGGCAAACAATGAACGATCCACGAGGCACGATCAACGACTCCTCACCCCGGGTCCACTATGCTTAGAGCGCAGCCATGACTATTCCTAAGATCAACCTCAAAAACACCGACCTTGACGTTTCACGCTTCTGCTTCGGCACGATGACGTTTGGCAAACCTCTTGACCAAGCGGGGGCGACGCAGTTAGTCAATCGTTGCATCGAGGCTGGGATCAATTTCTTCGACACGGCAAACATGTACCAAACTGGCGTGGCGGAGACCATGCTGGGCCATGCCATCAAGGGCAAACGCGATCGGCTGGTCATTGCCAGCAAGGTGTTTTTCAAGATTGGCGACGCGCCTGATCAGCAGGGGCTTTCGCGCAAGGCGATTCTGCGCGCTCTTGATGAAAGCCTGCAACGGCTGGGTACCGACTATCTCGATCTCTACTACTTTCACGCGCCCGACCATAACGTGCCTATTGAAGAATCGATGGAGGCGATGGCATCGCTGGTAAAGCAAGGCAAGGTGCGATACCCGGCATCGTCCAACTACGCCGGATGGCAAGTAGTACAGATGCTAGGGCTCGCCAAAGATCGCGGCTGGCCTGCCCCGTATGTTTCGCAACCGATGTACAACCTGCTGGCGCGTGGTATCGAGCAGGAGTATCTGCCGATGTGCAAGGAGTTCGACGTCTCGACCGTGGTGTACAACCCACTTGCCGGCGGCCTGCTGACGGGCAAGCACAAGCAGGCGAAAATCACGCCGGGCACTCGCTTCGACAATAACAAGCTCTATCAGGACCGCTACTGGCACGAGCAGTATTTTCAGTCGGTCGAACAACTGCGCAAGATCGCACAAGAGGCTGGCCGCTCGCTGGTCTCGCTCGCCCTCAACTGGTTGCTACATCACACGGCGAGTGATTGCATCATTCTGGGCGCGTCGCGTCTGGAGCAACTGAACGAGAATCTAGCGACGGTGGAGGATGGGCGGCTGCCCGACGACGTGCTCAAGGCATGCGATGAGGTCTGGAAGAATCTGCGCGGCCCGCTGCCGGTTTATAACCGCTAAATCTCTGCTGGCAGCGCAGGTCGAAAGCTCTGTCTAGTCACCACAACTTGCGGCGAAGCAATGTGACGCCCGCGGCCAACCCGCTGGCGAAGAGTACCAAACTGCCTGGCTCCGGAGTGGTTCCGCTTCCGGTGGAACCCAGCACGGTAAAGGCTTCCGAAGGGATCGTGGCGTCCATAATGCCACCGTTGCTGGCAATGGAAGGGCATCCCTGAGAATGGCAGCCCACGCCCTCGTTCTGGTCCCAGTATGCCGGGTCGCCGTCTGCGGTGATCGCGTTCTGCAGATTTACCCAATATGTGCCGCTATTGAGCGTAGGCCCGTTGAATGAGCCCGTTTCCGTGCAGACCTCGTAGTTGAAGCCATTCTCGAAACATCCGGATGCCGTGAACGTGACGTCTTGATCGAAGTACGTGGTTCCTCCAAGCACGTCCGAGGTAATGGAGATCTCGACCGACTCCAGCGTGTCTCCAGGAGTCAGCCACACCCCGAACGTCAAACCGGTTAACGTGCTGGTCGGATTGGAGAGGAAGAAGGTGTCGCCTAAGGCAAATCCTTCGTTGATCGTCCAGGCATCGACTTGGCCATTGATCGGACCGTTCTCGTAAAGAGTTTGCGCTGAAACTTCGGTGGTGAGCACGAGTAAGAGAGGGAACAGAGCGCACATCACGAAGCATCTCTTCTCCATCACGACCTCCCCGGCAACTCGCAGGAACCTTCGCACAGGCTCTTGCGGCGAACACACTATACATGCGTTTCGAATTCCCGGAGCAACATTATTTTCGAAACCTGACTGCCCGGATTACGGCTGTGTCATCTTTCCGGAAGAATTGGCAGATCCAGCTTGTTCACTGTCGAACGGTCGTCCCGAAGTTTGACGTACAAATCCCGACCGCTTGGATGCGGCACGTCCAACGTCGATCCGGCGAAACCGTCCGGTACCGACATGCTCTGCTGGAACTGTGGATCGGTAGAGATGGAGTCGAGCAGGTACAACCCGGACCCGCTCAAGATGCACTGCCCATCAGTGGAAGGTGGACAACGCAATGCATTGAGGGTAGGCAGTCGCACGAGTGTAATTAGGGGCTGCCAATCGCCCTTTTCGCCGGTGGAGTTGACGGGCCGGAAACGCAACGGGCCAAACGCTGAAGCCCCCAGACCCTTCTGTGGATCAAGCCGGGCAAGCACGGTTTGCTCATCCTGCATGGTGAGGGTTCCGTCACCAAGGCTCAATAAGGTGTGAACCGACTCGTCTGCAGTGGCTACTTCGATCATCTCGTCGCGCGGGAACGCCGACGGTACCTGGGATTTCAGCGAGAACGACAGCGTGGCATTTTGCGGCAATTGATCATCGCCCTGCAACTGGATGGGGGAAGATCCCGCCGACGCATCAGGCTGTACGCTCTTGCTGATTAGCGTGACTTTGGGACGTGACGTTTCAACGGTCGTGGCAACGTCGAGCACTCGCCCGTCTTTCAACGTAACGTGCGCCTTTGCACTCTGGCCTGCATGCAATGCGCTGATATCGGCCGTCAATGGCGCGGAAAGAGTTAGTTCGTCCAGACTCCCGGCGCGATTCAGACCCGCTGGCGCGAACTGCACGCCGTCGATCTCGAGGCTCGCAACCTCATCGAGGCGCGTTCCTTTTAACGTGCCCTTGTGGTCTCCCGCGTCGATGTTGAAACTGTCCAAATGACCCGCTTCGGCGTAGCTGTGCAAGGTCACATCATCGACATTTGTCAGAGCGTACTGCTTCACTTCCATTTTGAGAGGTCCCGGCGCGACGTCCTTCAGCGGGATCGTGACCTGCAGTTCGTCCGGCTTGACGAGTTTGTGCGTGGCTTTCAGCTTTTTGCCCTGGGCGTCCTCCACGGTTACGTCGTCGACGCACACAGCCTGATCGGATTTCAGGTGCAGAGTGTCGTCGCGTCCCACGACAAGCGCAGTCTGATCGGCTGACGCAATCGTCCAGTCAACGGAACGAGACGTTCTCAGATGAAATGTCGGACCCTCGAATGCATCGAAGCCCCAGCGCCCCTTGACGGTTCCACTAACTTCGGGGCCAAGCCTGGCGAGATCGGCTGCGGTAGGAACAGCACTTGGAACCGCATCGGCCGTCCCACCCCTGCGAGGACTTGAGTCGGCGACGAATCCTCCCTGCGCAGCGTCCGGCTTCACCGGTAGATCCACTGACCTTCCTGACTTGCTGTAGAGATGGACAGTCCAGTCATGTCCGAGCTTGGTCGAAAACACCAGAGGAGCACCTTCCACTGGCAGCACAAGCGAGGTGCTCTGTAGGCAATAAATTCCCTTCGTATCCACCACGCGTAGCGGTGGAAGCTGCGGTGACTCGATCGCGGGCAGGCCGATCACAAGTACGGACTTTGGCTTGATGAACGAAGGCGGCGCATTCAATTGCAGGTTGAGCTGATCGGCTTTGGGCAGCGCCAGGGCAGGAATGTACTGATAGTCAGCGGTGTGGAAGCTGGTCATTAGGCGAACGACATCCACGATCGCGCCGACATAGGCACTGTAATAGCCGCTGCCCATTAGGCGCGTGCTGCTGATCTGGCCAATCAGGTCGGCAGAAGCGCCGGACGTGAGCTCTGCCACCATCGACTGACTATGTGGATCGTCAAGGACAAGCTGGTCGGTATTCTGCGTCAGGCAGGTGGCTTGCTGATCCGGTGGCTTCTTGAAGCAGTCGTCATCGAGCTTGATGCCAAGACTGCGGGCTAGAAGCGTCGAGCGTTCTTTCAGTTGGTCGGGATCGCTATCGGAAGCATTCTTGACAGCGCTGAGGTAAGCATCGAGACGCGTGCGGTCGAGGGCGGCGCGATTCAGATCCTGCGAGGCGCGGACGAATGCACCGGGCTTGCCGCGTACATTCGAGCGCAGCGTACTGAAGTCGCCACCGGTCTCGGGCGCCAGGAACATCAACGCCTGCTCCGCACCCGGTGGCACGGTGATCATCACACCTTCCTGGCGAACATGTTTGTTCCATGTCTCGATACGCGTGAACCAATTTTCCGGCGGAGGATTGGTGGTTCCACGCAGGAACGTGACGATCAATAGGTAGTGCGCGCTTTGCGTATCAGGGAAGGCAGGGTGCACCCACAGACGATCGCCGACTTGCAGATTAGGAACATCGCCGATGGGCAACTCTTTACTTCCGCGTGTGACCCGCACTTCTACCTTTGGTCCCGGAAGATCGAACGCGGCGGTGTCGGCAAAAACCGCGACCGGGAAGATCAAAAAACAAATAACAAGAAGAAGTAAAAAGGTCGAGCGAAAACCCATATGTCTATCTTAGAAGCATTCCAGAGCTCGAAGGATGGGGGAATCCAGACCATTCACATCCATATTTCAGCTCAAACTGAAACATGAAATCGGGGATTCGTTTATGTTGAATTCATGAATGCGAAATATTCGCTAGCGTCGACTGCTGCTCTTATCGCCGACCCCGCCCGCGCAGGAATGCTGGCCGCACTTCTGGACGGCAGATCGTTGCCGTCAGGAGAACTCGCTCGCGTCAGTGGCGTGTCGGCCCAGTCGGCGAGCATGCACCTGTCGCAATTGGTAGACGGCGGTTTTCTCACCGTCAAGCGGCAGGGACGGCATCGCTACTACAGTATCGCGCGGCCGGAGGTAGCGCACGCCATTGAATCGCTTGGCGTGATTTCCACTTCGGAGAAATACCGACCCGCCACATCAGATCAGGCGTTGCGCTACGCCCGGACGTGTTATGACCATCTTGCGGGCGAGCTGGCCGTGCAGCTGATGGATCGATTCGAGAGCGACGGTCTTCTGGTCTCGAATGGCGAGCGCGACTATGAACTAACACGCCGCGGCGAAAGTTTCTTCAGCAAGTGGAACATCGAGGGCGATGCTCTTCATCAGTCGCGCAGACATTTTGCCCGCCGCTGCCTGGATTGGACCGAGCGTCGAGATCATCTGGCTGGATCGCTGGGAGCAGCGATATGCGACAAGTTTCTGGCCTCCGGCTGGATCACGCGCGACAAACACAGTCGCGCAGTGTACGTCTCGTTATCCGGGAGGCGCGAGCTTGAACGTCTGTTTGAGCGCGCCCACCGCTGACAGCCGTTTGATCAATGCTTCATCCTTGGCTGAAACTTGCCTAAGACTCCTTGAGCTAGATTTGCGTGATGAATACGAACTTGGGTGGCAAGGAAGAGTTGGGTTTCAGGACCATCGAACCCAAGATCCTCTATTTTGGAACCCCCGTAGCTTTGATCGCTTCGCTGAACGATGACGGAAGTCCGAACCTCGCACCGATGTCCTCGTTCTGGGCGCTGGGGTGGACGATGGTACTGGGAGTGTCATTGGAATCACAGACCATCGTCAATCTACGGCAGCGGCCTGACTGCGTTGTGAACCTTCCGTCACCAGCAATGTGGGAAGAGGTGGAGCGGCTGGCGCCACTGACCGGCCGTAAACCAGTGCCGCACGACAAAGACACTCGCTTTCGTTTTGAGCCAGACAAGTTCGGCGCTGCCGGTTTGACACCAATCGCAAGCCAAAAAGTTGCTGCACCGCGCGTGAAGGAATGTCCTGCGCAACTAGAGGCGCGAGTCAGGGAGATTCACTACCTCGCAGGAGATGACAAGCTGAGAACATTAGGGGGCGCGGCGGCCGTTGAAGTCGAGATTCTTTGCGTGCATGTGAAGCAGGATCTGGTGTTAGGCGACAACCACGTCGACCCGCGACGTTGGCAGCCACTCATTTACAACTTCCGCCATTACTTCGGCCTTGGCCATGAGCTGGGGAAGACCTTCCGCGCAGAAACGTAATTCGAACAACCAAGGAGGAGAGAGCGTGATTACGGTTTGCATTCGCTATACCATCGATATTCAGAAGACAGCAGAATTCGAGCAGTATGCTCGTAACTGGCCCCAACCCATTACGCGATGCGGTGGCGAGTTACTGGGCTATTTCCTGCCGACAAAATTGGCGGGACCAACCAACATCGCGTATGCGTTCATCAACTTTCCGGACTTGGCAGCGTATGAGAGATATCGCGAAGCTCTCATGAGCGACGAGGCAGCGAATCAAAACGTCGCATTCGCCGATGGTTCGCGCTGCATCATCATCGAAGACCGATCCATCTTAAGGCAGGTTCGCTGAGTTTTGCCAGCCGCGCCGGGGGGATTCCGTTGAGGGGGCCGCGGCCTACGGCCGAATTCAGCAATTACGACACCGGCGGGTTAAGATAGCGGCGACTCTGACCGGAGGGTCTCGCCATTCTCACGAAACTAGCTGCGAAATTCAGGCTCGAACATCGCAATCGTGCCGAGTTCTGGAAGAGCATGCCCGCATCGGCTCTGACCTTTTTTTGCCTCGCCATATTCTGCCTGTTCTCCGCCATTGGCTTTTTAGCCTTGTTGAGCAGAACGGTGCAGCTCCAGCCGTGGCAAATCTGGGCGACCGTACTATTGTGTGGGGGCTGCGCGGTTTTCTATGCCCTGTCAGCAGCGAAGAGAAGCTACATTCTTTTTCCGTTGGTTGCCGTAGTGCAGGGGCTCGGCATGACCTTTCTCGGACGCTCCTACGACCACAATGCCCGTCTCATGGATCCCGGGTCGGTTTTGCATTCGCAACTGCAATTGCTGAGTGTGGGCGGAACACTGACGCTCGCCGGCGGATACTTGTTTTTTATGCTGTTCCTTTCCAGGGAAGGTGAGCGCTATTTCCGTGCTCACACCGAAATCGCCTTGGCACGCGAGGTGCATCAGGCGCTCGTCCCCGAGATCGACACGAGGATTGGCGACTTCGAGATTTATGGGGCTTCGATTCCCAGCGGCGAGGTTGGCGGCGATCTGGTCGATTTCGTCGCTCAAGGTGACGACTGGACAGCGTATATCGCCGATGTCTCTGGACACGGCATCGCTCCGGGAGTTCTGATGGCTATGTTCAAGGCCAGCGTACGCAGCAGGATCCTGGCCGGGTGCGATGGAGCGAGCTTGCTGGACGGGGTTCATCAGGCTCTGTATCCGTTGAAGACCAGCAACATGTTTGTGACTGCCGGGTTCCTCCAGGCGCGCGACGGCCGACTGCTGTTGTCGCTGGCCGGACATCCCGCGTTGCTGCGTCTTCAACGAGCCAGGGTTGAAATCTGCGAATATGCAGCCGCGGATCTTCCGCTAGGTATTCTTCCGGAACAAAGCTTCTCCTCGCGGGAGATTGAATGTGCGCCGGGCGATATTCTGCTCCTGCTTACGGATGGGATTATGGAATCGGAAAACAAAGCCGGAAATGAGTTAGGGATGGACCCGGTCAAGTCAGCCTTGCGCGAATCGCCGGATCTGCCGTTGCCAGAATTGTTCTGCAAGATACGCAATTTGGCCCTTGCTTTCGGCAAACAAGTTGATGATCAAACGATGTTGCTGGTGCGGCGACTTCGTTGAGTTGGATGAGCAAGCCCGTGAGTTTTGGGCCGGAAGAGAATCTCGGTAGAAATAGAAAAGGCTGTGACTTTGGTTATGCTCTAGCCGACGACTCCTGCGAGGGAGTCAGCAGCGTGGAAGCATGTACCGTCACAGCCCTTGAACGATCACCGCTTTCGCGGTTCCAAACCCCGGCTGACACCTCGCAGTGCAGTCGGTTTTTTCGGGTTTGGCGGTCGCGCCGGTCGCCCGGCCGAACCGATCACCCAGCTTACTTCGGAACAGCTACGTTTAGTTGCCGTCCTTTTCTGCCGTCGATGAAAGCCTATGACGTTGGTTATGCTCCGTCCGACAACTCCTGCGAGAGAGTTACCGGCGTGGACGCATGTACCGTCGCAGCCCTCGTGTGACCACCGCTTTCGCGGTTCCGGACCCCGGCTGACACCTCGCAGCGCAGTCGGTTTTTTCGGGTCTGGCGGTTGCGTCCGGTCGCCCGGATCGAACCGATCACTCAGCGTACTTCAGAGCAGCTACGTTTAAGTTGCTGTCCTTTTCTGCCGTCGACGAGAGCAACTTTACCGGAGGATGAAGAAATGTCAACGCCCGAGGTTTGTGCAAACAGCACTTATTTTTGTGTGAGTATTTTTCTTCGCAAACGATAGAATGCAGCTGAGTTGTACAAAGCATGGTCGCAATATCCAACCCAGGTTCACACCTTTTTCACAGAAACAACGCATTGCGGGTGTAAGAATCGAGGAACCACGGCGGTGGCTTGACGAACTCCGGGATCTGAAGCATCTTGGTTGTCAGGAGCGGAATGTCCGATTTGATAGCGTACGTCGACGGCGGATCGCACGGGAACCCAGGTCCATCCGGAATTGGCGTTGTCATTGAAGCTCAAAACGGTGAAGTTGTTCGCATCGCCAAGTGGATTGGGAACCAGGACAATAACGTCGCCGAATACGTTGCCCTCCTCGAAGCCCTGCAGCACGCCGTCTCCGTAAAAGCCAAGACTCTGCACGTTTATTCCGATTCCGAGGTAGTCGTCAAACAGATGACCGGCGAGTACAGCTGCCGCAGTCCCCGCCTGCACTCCCTGAACTGGACCTGCCGGAAACTGGCCCGAAGCGTCGATTTCTCCATCGCGCATGTTCCCCGGGAGCGCAACCGCGAAGCCAATGCCTTGGCCAACCGAGCGGTGAAGTCGAGGAAAGTGGCGTAAGCCGCGTTTTTCTGGCCAACTCTAAATTGTCGGTGCCAATCTACATGCCGCGGCTAACGTTCGGCAGTTCGGAGCGACGCCGCCAGAGCAGAAACGCCACTACGGACGTCGATATCGCGACCCCGATTCCAAACTCGCCGGCAACGTAATTAGTTAGAGGCGTTCGCCGTGTCATCCCGTCGAAGACGCTCTGGATGAAAATATTGTGCATAGCATGCAGAAGAACGGCAGTCCAGACACTGCCGGACTTAAGACGCATCCATGCTGCGATAAAGCTACTGCTCACGATCTCGATGCCGAAGCAGAGAACGCCCAACCATAGCGGCCCGTGTCCGCGGTAGTCTGCCCAGAGAATGGCCGGAAGATGATGCAGCCACCACAGCACTCCTACAATGAGGGACAGCTTCGTGTAGGAGGTCATCTTGGCGAGCTCGGGTACGAGGAACCCCTGCCAGCCAATGTTTTCTCCCATTCCGAAGACGGCGTTCGGAAGCACGCTGACGGTGGCGTCGAACGCAATGGACACCGCGATGAGAATGGGCGTCGATGTCGTGTTCAGCCCAAGACCATGCAGCAACGGTTGAGCATTCGCGACTTTGCGCGCGAACCTTCCGTAACCAGCGAGAAACAACGGCACGTAAACCACTGCCGAATAAATGATGGGGATAAAGTAGCTGGCCCACTGGTATTTCCATTTGCCCCATCGCCAGCCAACGCCACGCAAGGACTTGTCGAAGACCAGACGAGTGATGAGGCTGGCGATACCGGCGCTCCACATCAAACCAAGCACCGGAATGCCATAGTCGACGTCGATCGTTCCCTGCCGCACGATCGGCCAGTAGAGTGGAATGCTGATCGCCAATAAAAGCAGCAGGTAAAAGCCGATCTTGGTTTTGGTACGCGCGACATCAACTATTGGGGTCAGAGCAGCACACATATCTGGCCTCGGCATTCTAACCCAGCTACTCCCAGAGCATCTCTCTGTGACCTTCATCACTGCATCCCGGGTCGCAAAAGCCGAGCATGGAAGGTACGCAAAGGAAGATTTCCATGCCAACCACGACCATCATCGAGCCGTTTCGCATCAAGAGCGTCGAACGTATTCGCTGGACCACGCGCCAGGAAAGGGAGGCGCTGCTGCGCGCGGCGCACTACAACCTCTTCCTGCTTCCCGCCGACGATGTGCTGATTGACCTGCTGACTGATTCCGGCACCGGCGCTATGTCCACCGAGCAGTGGGCCGCCGTAATGAGGGGCGACGAGAGTTACGCGGGCAGCCGCAGCTTCGATCACTTCCGCTCATCGATTCAGGACATCTTTGGCTACGAATACGTCATACCGACGCACCAGGGCCGGGCCGCAGAGCGCATCCTTTTCAGCGTGGCCTGCAAGAAAGGCGATGTTATCCCCAACAACACGCACTTCGACACGACGCGCGCGAACATCGAATTCGTCGGCGCCGACGCAGTGGATCTGCCGATCGCGGAAGCGCGTCAGCCGGCGGCTTGGCATCCCTTTAAGGGAAATATGGATGTCGCCGCGCTGGAGGAGTTGATCTTGCGCGTGGGGCGCGAGAAGATACCGCTGGTGATGCTGACCATCACCAACAACTCCGGAGGGGGCCAGCCGGTCTCGATGGAGAATGCGCGCGCCGTCAGCGAGGTCTGCCACAAGTATCGCGTTCCGCTGTATTTTGACGCCTGCCGATTTGCTGAGAACGCATACTTCATCAAGCAGCGCGAAGAGGGTTACCAGGACAAAACTCCCAAACAGATTGCGCAGGAGATGTTCAGGCTGGGCGACGGCTGCACCATGTCGGCGAAAAAAGACGGCATGGCGAACATTGGCGGTTTTCTCTGCACAAATGATGGAGTTCTAGCAGCGCAGGAAAAAGATCTGCTGATTCTCACCGAGGGATATCCGACCTACGGTGGGCTTGCCGGGCGCGATCTGGAAGCGATTGCTGTAGGCGTGCAGGAGTCATTGGAAGAGGACTACCTTCGCTACCGCGTCGCCTCGACCGCGTACCTTGGCAATCATATCTCTGAGTTTGGCGTGCCCATCGTTCAGCCTCCGGGAGGTCACGCGATCTATCTCGACGCGCGTGCGTTCCTGCCGCATATTCCGCTGGAGGAATTTCCGGGTGTGGCATTAGCGTCGGAGCTCTACTTGGAAGGCGGCATTCGTTCGGTCGAGATTGGCAGTCTGATGTTCGGTCAGGCAGCGAAGATGGAACTCGTACGACTGGCGATACCGCGCCGCACCTACACTCAGAGCCACATCGACTACGTAATCGAGGTGATTCTTGCGGTGTGGAAGCGTCGCGAGCAGATTCAGGGTATGAAGCTGACGTACCAGGCGCCATTCCTGCGGCACTTCACCGCACATCTGGAGCCGATCGAAGCAGCGGTGGCGCAGCCCGTGGGATAACTTGAGGTGCTCGAGATTCCCGACCTCAGATAATTGATTTACGAAACATTCTCAATGGCATCATCCTGAGCGAGGTGCGTCTTCTTCACGCACGGTGTCGAAAAACCTCTATAGCAGATTGGTGTAGAGATCCTTCGGCTGCGCGTCCGCCGAGCCGCAAAATCGGCGGCTCGCAAAGGCGAGGCGGACGCTTCGCTCAGGATGACAACCCAAAACACATCTTAAGGTTAGCGCCAGCTCTCACTGCCCGCACACCGCCAGACTCGGACTCTCCATTACTGGCGCCAGTGGCTGGAGGTGCTGCTCGCCGAGTTGGGTATTCACCGCCGGCAAGTCCTGCTTCATCAAGTTCGACCATTGCTGGGCCACGTCGGTCATATCCTGACAATAGTCGTGATACGCAGTATGCATTGCTGGGGTGGGCGCCTGGTCGGCTTGACCGGCCATCTCCGACAGTCCCGAGAGCTCGCCGTTGATCAGAGTAAAGGCTGGTTTCGGTTTTCCGAATCCGCCAAATCCGCGCTGAGCTTCGCCTTGCAACTTCTGCGCTTTCGCCTGGAAGTTATTTAGCGCGTCGAGAGCAGCCTTCCCTTGAGGGTTGTTCTGTAGCGAGGCCTGCCGGTCAGCAACGTCACCCAGGAACTTCGCCGCCTGCTCGTGCATCTCGAATGTCTGCGAAATCAGCTTGTCGATTTGCTGCTCGAATTCCACTTGCTGCTCCAACTCCGCCTGGCTGATGTTGACGCGAGGATCCATTCGCACGGTCAATGGTTGCTTGTAGGTCTTGCCTTCGATGGTGAGCCGCACTTCATACGTGCCCGGTACGACGAAAGGACCTTGCGGTTCGGCGTGGGTGCGTTCGTAGAGCGCTGAGATGGGATACGTGTGCTGTAGAGCATCCGGAGCGGCGTAGCGCAGGTCCCACACATAGCGATTCAAGCCGGCGTTGGTGGGGAGCGGCGTCGGATGGTAGAGCCAATAACTCGGAACCGGCGGTGGCTCTTCACTGCGCATCGCTTCAGGCGTGCTCGAGAGCCGGCGAACGAGTTGCCCCTTCTGGTCGTAGATGGCGATCGTCACCTCGCCCTGCGCAGGCGCTTTGAAGTAGTAGTCGAGAATCGCACCAGTCGGCGGGTTGTCGCCCGCGGGCAGCTCGGGCGGCAATGGCGTGTCCTGATTCATGTCGTTGCGCAGACGAATTGCAGTCGCTGGACGGAAGAGGTAAACGGTGGAGTTTGCGATCTTGCTATCGATCTGCCGTAGCGGCGTCAGGTCGTCGAGGATCCAAAACGCACGGCCATACGTGGCGGCGACGAGATCGTCGTCATGGACCACCATGTCGCGTACTGAGACGGTTGGCATGTTCTGTTGCAGCGTGCCCCAGTGATCGCCGTTATCGAAGGAGACGAACGGACCGGTTTCCGTGCCGGCGTACAACAAACCCGCACGCTTGGGATCTTCGCGAACGACTTTGACGAAGCTGAAGTCTGAGATGCCGGTCACAACTTCTTGCCAACTCTTCCCGTAGTCGCTGGTGCGAACGATGTGGGGTTTGAAGTCGTTGCCCTGGTGGTTGTCAACCGAAACGTAGGCAGTGGCGGCGTCGAAGTGCGAGGCTTCCACCATCGTCACTTCGGCGAACTTTTGCAATCCCGGAGGCGAAACGTTCTGCCAGTTGGCGCCATTGTCGGTGGTGACCTGCACAAGGCCATTGTTAGTTCCCACCCAGATCACACCGGTCTTAACGGTGGAAGGTGCGATGGTGGTGATGGCGCGGCGGTCAGGAGGACGCATCGTTTGCTCTTCCTCCTGCGACTTCGGCTTCTTGTTCTCAGCGTCCTTCGTCTTCGTATCTTCCGACTTCGCGGCTTCGGGCTTGTTCTCGTGCTCCTCAGTCTTGGGCGGCTCGGGTTCGCCCGGACGCTTCGTCAGGTCCGGGCTGATGGTCTTCCAGGTTGTCCCCTCGTCGCTGGTCTCCATCACAAACTGAGTGCCTTCGTACAGGACATGAGGGTTTTGCGGCGAGATGGCTAGTGGCGGGTTGGTCGCCGTGCGGTAATCACCGTCGCGGCTTACGTTAGGGGAGATCACTTTGACTTGCCGGTTTGTGCGATCGACGCGCCACAATCCGCGCGCTTCGCCGCCGGCATAAACAATGTTCGGATTGACGGGACTAGGCACGATATAGCCGAATTCGTAAGCGCCGATCGGGTCCCAATCAAGAAACGTGATCGCACCGTAGTCGCCACGGCTTAGCGTCGCCACTGAGCCGCTATCCTGCTGTGTGCCGTAGATCCAGTAGGGGAAGCGGTTGTCGGTGGAAACGTGGTAGATCTGACCGGTTGGCTGGTTGTACCACGAGGTCCACGTCTTGCCGCCGTCCATGCTGATCGTCGCGCCCTGATCGCTGCCCATGATCATGTAGTCGGAGTTAGTTGGGTCGATCCAAAGCGCGTGGTTATCGTCGCCACCGGGCGCGCCCTTGTAGGACTCGAACGTCACACCACCGTCGGTTGAGCGATAGAGCGAAGTCTGCGCCACGAACACGATGTCGGGACTGTGCGGGTCAAGAAAAACTCTGCTGAAATATCCGTTGCCCTGTACGCGCACATCCTCGGTGATCTTCTTCCAAGTCGTGCCGCCATCGTCGGATCGATACAAGCCGCCTTCTTTGCGCTCAGAGACGATCAGGTAGACGCGCTGTCCTCCGGGAGCGACGACGACGCCCATACGGCCGAGGTGTGCCTTCGCGAACTGTGGAATCTCTACCGGCTGCCAAGTATCGCCACCGTCGGTAGTCTTATAAACGCCCGCTCCACCTGTGCCGAGTAAGCCGGCGAAGGGGGTGTCGGGATTCACGTAGTGGTACCAGAGCGTTGCGAATCCGATCTGAGGGTTATCCGGAGCGAAGGCCACGTCGATGGCACCAGTTTTGTCGTCCTTGTACAGCACCTTGCGCCATGTTTTGCCACCGTCCGTGGTTTTGAAGACGCCGCGCTCTTCGTTAGGAGAAAATGTGTGGCCAAGAGCCGCTGCAAAAACGATGTCGGCGTCCTTCGGATCAACCCAGATTGCGCCGATGTGTCGTGAATCTTCCAGTCCGATGTGCTGCCAGGTCTCGCCGGCATCACTGGACTTCCACATGCCGTTGCCTTGGTTGACTGCGCCGCCCACGTTGCTCACGTCACCGGTTCCGATGTAGACGACATTCGAGTTCGTCGGAGCAACGGCAATTGCTCCAATCGATGCGATATCTTGTTTATCGAAGATCGGCTTCCAAACCATCCCGCCGTCGGTCGTCTTCCACGCTCCGCCGCCGGCAGTTCCCATGTAATAGATCGCAGGTTGACCAGGAACCCCAGTCACATCGGTGACACGCCCAGCGCGAAACGGACCGATCTGTCGCCACTGCAGTCCCGAGTAGAGCGAAGGGGAGTATTGCTGCGCGATTGCTACAGGGATGAAAGCGAGAAAGAAAATCGAGATAAAGAAGAAACGGCGAGGCGTATTAGGCAGCGCGCAGCCACTGCTTGCAAGCGTCATTCGTGTGCAACCCCCAAACGGAAGAGCTTACACCACAACAGGTCTTAACTATCGGCCACGCGGTTCCGTGTTCAAAAGGTGTCGTGCTTTAGCAGTACGAATCTGAGTCTCTATGCACTCAGTCGGAATGACAAATCACCCGAGGATGGTTGATTCGACGAAGCTGACAAATGACAACTAGAACTTCACCGGCCCAAAGGCCAGGCCACCTATCACGGCTCCCGCCAGCACCAGCCACGCGGGATTCAATCTCGTGAGCAGCAGGATCAAGAGCACGGCAACCGCAATCAATGCGGTCATCCACCCTGTCACGGCGCCGCGCGCCAGGCTTAAACATCCAGCGAGCAGCAGGCCGATCGATACCGGCGAAAGTCCGCGTTCAATCGACGTTCTCCAAGGCCACTTCTCCAGATGCTTCCACAGGCGGCCGATCAGCAGTGCCAGAACCGCGGTAGGCCCGAAGAAAGCAATAAGCACGGCCAGGGCTCCAGGAACACCCGCCGCCCACTGTCCGATGACCACAATCATCATCATGTTAGGCCCGGGCGCTACCTGCCCCATGCTGTACAGGTGGATCAGTTGCTCGAAGTTAAGCCACTGATGCACATCGACGGTGAGGTGCTTCATCTCCGGGAATGCAGCCAGGCCACCTCCCACCGTCAGGATGGATAGGTACGAGAAGACACGGATGAGCGACGCGAGCTGGTTCATTGTGCCGTCTCTTTCGTCTTGCGCGGGCGATACCACAAGATCGCGATGATGCCGACTACGACCAGAACCCGGGGTACAGATTGGTGCAATCGATCGACGCCATATACGGTCAGCGCCACAAAGACCAGATCGTAGACGTGGGCCAATGACTTCTTGCCGAGCTTAATCGTCGTTGCCAGGATGAGGCCGATGGCTGCAGCAGCAACGCCCTTCAGTGCCGCCGTCACCAGAGGATTGTCGCCGCTCTGATGGTAGGCGATGCCTACGGCGAACATCAGCAGGCCGCCGGGCAGGCAGATGGCGATGAGAGCCACGATTGCGCCGAGATAACCGCGCAGGGTGTCGCCCACCAACACGGCCATATTCGTCGCATTCAGCCCAGGTAGGCTCTGGCTGATCGCCAGGTACTCGACGAACTCCTGGTCACTCACCCATCTTCGCTTGTCGACTAGACCATCTCGGAGGTAGGCCACGACGCCGCCGCCGAAGCTGGTCGCCCCGATGAAAAGGAATTCCAGAAAGATAGAAAGTATCGAGACATCCTGGCCGGATGCCGCGCTGGTTGGCACTTCTACGACAGGTTTGGCAACGGCATCACTCATGACTTTGGGGAGCATTGCCTTTGAGGCGGTAGACCATACCGGTCTTGGTCGTGCCAAGCGAGATCCAGTCCTGCACTTCTCGCTGCAGGGTGACGAAGAACTGTTCCGACAGCCGCTTGGGCTTGTCGTGCACGTCGCTGCCGCGGATGAACTTGAGCTGATAGGCAAACTCGCCGACCAGCGGTGTATGGTCGCCGCGGCTGCGCCAGAGTGCTACGTTGCAGTGCCCTTGGACGCCCTTGCCGAAGTCCAGGTTTCCTAGTTCCAGCAGCACCTCTTCGACGATCGACTCGTTGACCAGCTTGACCTCTTCGTCTGTAGACTTCTTGAGCACTCCGAGAGCCGGAAAGACGTGGGCCAGCGCCCACATACCGAACTTGTCGCCCTCGTGCATTTGGCTTAGTCCGAACTGACAGTTGTGCGAGTAAAGGACGCGAAAGCCGCCGACCGCCTCTTTCAGAGGCAGCGCCTCCGCTTTGAACTTGATCTGATACTTGCCTGCGATGTTGGGACGCACATCGACTTTCGCGGCGGTCATCTCATCGGGATGCCGGAACTTGAAGACAATCTCCGGATCGCCGACCGGGAAACCGTCAATGTAGGTAATCCGTCGCCGTAGGATGAAGGCGTTGTTATAAAGGCGGAAATCCGGGGTATCCATGAAGACGATTTCGCGAATGTCGGGTCGCCGGCCGACTTTGGGATCGGTGATAAAGCCTACCTTTAGCTGCTTGGCGCAGTGCTGAACCATTCTGCCAAATTCGCGGAAGCTTTCAACCGAAATGAAGCGGTCAGGCTTCAGGATGATCTTGGCTTCCATGTACTGCACTGAATCAAGCGGATGGCCGTCGGTATAATTTCCCGAGGGCTTAACTTCTTCGCACACCCAGTTATCGTCGACGCCACCGACCTGGCTAGAATTGGGTTTCCTGTCAACCTTACCGTTCTGTGCTCTCTTGTCTTTCTCCTTGTCTTTCTTGTCGTCTTTGGACACGCCAATGCCCCCTTTGCGCACGATCCGCTCTGCTGCAACGATTATCACGTAAGCAGACGGGTGCGATACTGGAAAAACTGTTAGATGAATACTCGAAAAGCTCTGCCTGGATGTCGCGATTTCGCGTCTATCCCATGATGAGCGGTGAGGACTGGCCATGGGCAGGTTGTCGGGGCGAGGTGATGGAGGTGACGCAGCCCGGCTAGACGATCGTCGCGCCGTCCGCCTGCTCGTGAGCGTGATAGCTGGAGCGAACCAGCGGACCCGATTCCACGTGACGGAAGCCCATCTTCAGTGACTCTTCCTTCAGGAAGCGGAACTCCTGCGGTGGGTACAGCCGGGCAACAGGCAGGTGATCTTTGGAAGGCCGCAGGTACTGGCCGATGGTTAGGATGTCGACCTTGCGGGCGGCCAGGTCCTTGAACACTTCGAGTAGCTCGTCCGTACTTTCGCCGAGGCCTACCATAACGCCAGTCTTGGTTCGGATCGCCGGATTGATCTCTTTGGCGCGCTCCAACAGGCGCAGAGTGCGTTCGTAGCGGGCGCCAGAACGGGCGACACGATAGAGCCGAGGAACCGTCTCGGTGTTGTGGTTCAGGATGTCAGGCTTGGCGTCCATGACGATCTGCAACGGCTCTTCCCAGCCTTGAAAATCAGGAATCAGGACTTCAACGCGACAGTCGGGAACGCGGCTTCGAATCTCGCGAATTGTTTCCGCAAATACCTTCGCTCCACCAACGTTGTCGTCGTCTCGATTGACACTAGTGACCACGGCAAACTTTAATGCCAGCTTCTCAACCGCTTCAGCAACCCGGCGGGGCTCATCGAAGTCGATTGGCTGGGGCCGGCCTTTCGGCACGGCACAGAATCCGCAGCGGCGAGTACACAGGTTGCCCAGCAACATGAAGGTTGCGGTGCGATGGTTCCAGCACTCGCCAATGTTGGGGCAATGTGCGGATTCGCAAACCGTATGCAAGTCCAGCTTACGGGCTAGGGTCTTCAGGTCGTGATAATTGTCACCCATGGGCGCGCGCGCCTTCAGCCAGTCCGGCTTGGATGCTGGCCGGCGCGGGCCGATTTCGATCTGGATTAGTTCAGGGGCGGTCGCCATGCGATGGTTCTATTGTAAAGCAGCTGTGAGCTTGGGGCTATGAGCCGTCAGCTAGAAGCTACGTCAGTTTGATGTTGCTAAGGCAGGATATGATTCCGGCGACCTTATCGCCGGGTGAACCTCCCAACAGAATGCCTCGGTCCACAGCTCATAGCCCACGGCCTATAACGTATGCAGATACGCCATCAGTTCGTCTAGCTGCTGCTGGGTCAGCTTGTTCTGGAAGGCCGGCATCTTGTCGCGGCCGAGCAGGATGATGTCGGTCACTCGATCGTCATTGGCGGGCATGCCATTCTTCATAAAGGGTTTTTTGAACAGTCCCTGCAAGCTAGGGCCCTTCAGGCCGCGGCCGATGTAAGCGAAGTGGCAATCGGCGCAGCGGGCTTCGTATACTCTACGGCCCGCGGCCTGCTGAGTATTTAGACCCAACTCGGCATCGGTTTTGTGAGGTTCGGCGTCGCAGGCGCCGAGAACGAATGTTGCGATCAGGCTGGCCAGGGCCAGGAGAACAAAGCGCGCGCGCGTGGGCTTCAATGTTCCTTCCAGAGATGCTGCATTTGCGTGAGCGGAGGCGGTTGGAGCGTCTCCATCGGAGGTAGAATACACCTCGCATGCCGGTCAGCATAAAACGCGTTTACCTCGCGCCCTCACCCGAAGATGGCGCGCGAGTCCTGGTGGATCGCCTATGGCCGCGCGGGTTGACCAAGGGGGCAGCCGATCTTGACGCATGGCTGAAAGAGCTGGCGCCCTCGAACGCGTTGCGCAAGTGGTTTCACGAGCATCCCCAGCAGAGGAGCAAGTTTCGCCAGCAATATCTCAAGGAATTGGCTTCGGAGCCCGCCGCGGAGGCATTGCAGAAACTCTACGAGATGTGCAATCAGAACTCGCATCTCACGTTGGTCTTCGCGTCGAAGAACGAGGAATACAACAACGCGACCGTGTTGCGGGAGCTGGTGAACGGTGAGCGCAAGCCTCCCACCGGAACCGGGCCGGTTCGAGCTGCAACTTCTCGGCGGGCGCGGGTAGCTCAACGAAAGACTTAATGTGCGAGGTCGCTGGCTATCCGCTTTCCTGCTGCCGGCGCAATCTGCGCGTTTCCGCAAGCAGCGCCATGCTGTGCATCAGGTTTTGCATGGTGACGATGCCAACCAGTCTTTGCTGGTCGACAACCGGAATCATGTTGAGGCCGCGATTTCCAAGCTTGCGGAAAGCTGATGCCAGCGAGTCGGAACGCTGGGCGATGTCGAAAGCACGCACCATGGCCGACTGCACGTAGCCGTTGCCGCCGTTGCGCAGCGCTTCGACGATCCGCTGTTTGCTGATAACTCCCACCATATCCACGCCGCGCACCACGGGAAAGTCGTCCTGCAGTGTGTGTACGGCTTTGTACAGCGCGTCTTCGAGGGTGTCTGCCGGGGACAGGGTGGAGAAGCCAGTGAGCATTACGTCTTCCATGCGCACGCTCTCCAGCACCGACTGAAACACTACCGAACGATCTTCCAGTTGTGCGCCGAAGAACAGGCAGACGCCGACCAGCATCAGCCATGCATTCCAGACGCCGAGGAAAATAAGCAGCATCGCAAAGCCCTGTCCGATAGTGACGGCGATGCGGGTAGCGCGAACATATTCCATGCGTTCGGTGAGGTACGCCCGGAGCACGCGGCCTCCGTCCATCGGATAGGCGGGCAGCAGATTGAAGCCACCCAGGAAGACGTTGCCCCAGAACAGGGCGCGCGGAAGGTTCGAGGCATCGACGAAAGGACGCGACCACAGCCGAGCTTGCGGCAGGAATGCGAGGATGAAGGCACCCGAGAGAGCAGCAACGATCAGGTTCACCAGCGGGCCGGCAATCGCGATACGAATATCGCGGCCAGGATTGGAGTTGTGCGGGCCGATGTCTTCCATCAGAGTCACACCTCCGATGGGCAACAGTATGATCGAACGCACGGCGACTCCGCTGTGGCGAGCGACCAGCGCGTGGCCGAGCTCGTGCAGCACCACGCACGCGAAGATGATGGCTACCAGGGCGACTCCGCGCACGGCGCCATTTGTGCCCATCGTCACCGACTGGGTGACCCAGACGAATAGCAGCAGGACAATGAAAGTAAGGTGGATACGGAGATCCACGCCAAACAATCGCCCTGCCGGAAGTGACCAGCTCCTCATGTAATGATTCCCATCACCAATTCTATACATTCGCGGGCGCTGGAGCTTGATTGACCACTGCCGCCGGATGGGAGCGGACCGTGCCTTGCGTTATCGCAAAGTGGAGAGCGAACCCTCCTGCTTTTGTGTAAAACTGTCGCGATGCGCGTCATCGCCGGCCAATTCCGTAGCCGCCCTCTGCAGTCCTTACCGGGAGTTGATCTGCGTCCCACAAGCGACCGTCTACGGGAAACAGTGTTCAACGTTCTCGGCGCGGCACACGATTTGTCTGAGACAGTCTGGCTCGATCTGTATGCCGGGACGGGCGCCGTCGGCATCGAGGCGTTAAGCCGCGGGGCGCGGCAGGTATATTTCGTTGAGTCGGCGAAGAAGCATGCCCGGCTTCTGCGCGACAATCTTGGTTCCCTGGGAATCTCTGCGGGATTTGAACTGCATGAACGCGAGGTGGCGAAGGCATTGCCTCTGCTGGACAGCACTGGCGTAGTTTGCGACTTCTGCTTTCTCGATCCTCCCTACCGCATGCGCGGGACTTATGAACAGACTTTGGGATTTCTGGCGCAATCGCGTTTGCTGCAGCCCTCTACGATTGTCATCGCCGAGCATGAGAAGAAGTTTGATTTGGGGGAGAGGTTTGGCGCCCTGCTGCGCTACCGTTGTCTGGAACAGGGAGACGCCTCGCTCAGCTTCTACAAGCTGGGCTAGAATTTTCGCCGGGAACTTCGAACGATGAAGGAGACCGCCATGCCTAAAGCCGCAACTCACAAGAAGTGGAAGTACGATCTTCATCCCAGCGTGCGCATGCTGCAATCGGTGATCGAAGGAATGAAAGAAAAGACAGGCCACTCGCTTGAGGAGTGGGTGCGTCTGACAGCCAAAGAGGGTCCGTCGGGCGAAAAGGAACGTCTCGCGTGGCTAAAGAAAGAGCGCGGGCTGGGTTCGAACTACGCTTCGTGGATCGCGGCTCGCTCGATAGGAAAAGTTGAGGCAACGGAAGACGAGGGCGAGTATCTTCGCCACGCAGCCGATTACGTCGACAAGATGTACGCGGGCCCGAAGGACCACTTGCGGCCGATCTACGATGAGATCCTGACTTTCGCCAAAACGCTCGGTTCCGATATCGGCATTTCGCCTTGTCAGACCATCGTTCCCATTTACCGTAATCACGTGATCGCCCAGATCAAACCAACGACGCGCACCCGCATCGACCTGGGTTTTGCACTGAAGGATACGAAGACTCCCAAGCGTTTGATCAATACCGGTGGGTTTGAAAAGAAGGACCGCATAACACATCGCATCGAGATCAGCAGTGTGAAAGATTTTGATGCTGAGGCGAAGCGTTGGTTGAAAGTTGCCTATGACATGGACGCGTAGTCGCTACTCTGCATGCCGGCGAGGAACACGCTTCGACAGGTTGCAGAGCGTCTCGTAAACCACCGTGTCCGAATTGCGCGCCAAGTCGCACGCACTTATGTATTCGTTGCCACTGCGGCCGATCACCACCACTTCATCGCCAATCGAAACACCGGGGACGCGCGTGACATCCAGCAGCGTGAGGTCCATCGAGATGCGGCCCACCATTGGTGCGCGCTGTCCCCGAATCAACACTTCGCCGCGTCCTACGGCAGGATCGTCATCCAGAGAAGGTATGGGATCTCCAGCGTGAATCGAAACCTTGCGGGAAAGTCCATCGCCATATCCAACGGAAACCACCGCGATGCGCGCCGGGGCAGGAGTGACATACGCGCTGCTGTAACCAAGGGGCTGGCCGGCAGAAACGTTTCGCAATCCAAGGATGTGGGTCTTCCAGGAGAGCACCGGTTTCAGCGGGAGCGTTGGCGCGTCGTTGACCAGAAACCCGTCGCGATAGACAGACTGTTCATAGCCATAGAGCGCGAGGCCGGGCCGCACGAAGTTATGCCAGGTGTTCGGCCGCGCCGAGACAGCACCGCTGTTAGCTAAATGACGGAGCCGCGGATGGAGTCCGTAGTCCGCGAGATCGCGCAGAGCTGCCTCATAACGCCGAATCTGGAGCGCCGTATCCTCGTCGTCTAACACCTCAGACGATGCGAGGTGGCTGAAGATGCCCTCCAAATCAATTTGAGGCAGGCGCTTTACGCCTTCGGCAAATGCTTTCAGTTCAGCGAGCGGGAGACCCAGACGTGACATGCCAGTATCGATTTTCAGGTGGATACTGGCAGGTTCGGAAAGGCCAAGCCGCGTAGCCGCACGTGCCAACGCCTCCGCTTGTTCCAGACGAAACACCGCTGGGGTTAGGGAGTGGCGCAGCGCTTCTTCTTCCTCGCCTGGATAAAGCCCGCACATCACCAGGATCCGCGCGGTAATCCCCGACTCCCTCAGGACGATGCCTTCGTCGGTGGAGGTCACGCCAAACCAGGTTGCGCCAGCCTGTTGCAAAGCCGGGGCACACTCTTCGACACCGTGACCGTAGGCATTGCACTTCACCACAGCGCAAATCGTGACGTCTTGGCCTACATGATTCTGCACTGCATGGAAGTTGTGACGGAGTGCGGAGAGCGATACTTCGGCCCAGTTGGGTCGGGTCTCAATGCGTGAAGATGTAAGCGTCGTAGCCAATGATTCGATGATACAGCCGCCAACGTGGAGGTGACGAGCCACTGAGAGTAACCAGGGCGATGCGGATGAGACCAAATTGCACGAGCCAGCCGAGCCAATACGTTACGGCTCATGATCGACCGTCCATACCGATATCTGGGCCGCTCCGGGGATGCACCTACACCAATGTGGCCCGGGTTCCGATGCAGGCAAGAGCCGTTGACGCCGTAAACTTTCTTTCCGTGGCAGGGGATTTTCGCGGCCCTACTTAACCCTTTCCACACCAATCTATTATCCAGTTAGGACTTGTGTGAACCTTAACCCTAACGGGCCATTACGTTCGTACCTGCCCCGAAAGAGCTATTCCTTAGCAAACATCCGTGGTATAAAACCGATGGTATTACCTAGCCCGTCCGTGAGGCGGGTGCTCCGGAGCCCATAGGTTCTTTCGCACTATTGAGAGAAGTTAATCGCTAAGGAAGGATGGCTCCGAAACTGCAACCCATGATTAACGTCATCATCGCTGACCATCAAGCGATTTTCCGTGCGGGCATTGCCAAGGTGCTGGCCGTTGAAGAGGACGTTCGAATCGTCGGACAGCCTCAATCACCTGAACAACTGCTCAACGCGTTAGACAAGCTGCGCCCGCGAGTCCTCATCCTCGCCTCCAGCTTCCTCTCTTTCTTACACGAGGTTCAG
Organism: uncultured Acidobacteriaceae bacterium; assembly: GCA_963834135.1. GTDB lineage: Bacteria > Acidobacteriota > Terriglobia > Terriglobales > Acidobacteriaceae > Bog-257. The sequence continues at coordinate 808,121 of CAWIAN010000007.1, forward strand.
AATATTACCGAACGGCATATGACTTCCGTGCTGATGCTCTGCGACAACACGGAAAATGCTTCCGACTTCATGCGTATGGGAGTTCAGGGTGTCATCTACCGCTCCGCCAGCGGCAACATGGTAGTGGAAGCGGTACGCCGCCTAGCGCTGGGTCAATCGTTCCTCCAGGGACCGAACTCAGCCGAAGTCGAGGTCAGCGAAGACCTGGTCGGTGCCCGCGTCCGCAAGCGGCTCTCCGATCGCGAGCTGCGTATCATCGCAGCCATCGTACAAGGCTATAAGAATCGTGAAATTGCGATGCAGCTCTACACCACCGAGCAGGTTATAAAGAATGCGTTGCGGAACATCTTCGACAAAATCGGAGTTTCGGATCGGCTCGAACTAGCTCTGTTTGTGGTCCATCACCGCATGCTGGCGCAGGCGACGGCTTCCCTGGCGGTGACCCCGGGGCGGACTCGAGCAGCGGTCACGCCAGAGAAACATCCATTCACCGCGCGTTCGATTTCCCAGACCATCAATTGAATTCTCAGTCCGAAGCTCAGGCCGCACTGGGAGTCTGATCTGCCACATCCGCGGCGGTCGGCAACGTAATGTAGAAAGTGGTTCCAAGTCCAGGCGCGCTCTCGAAGCGAATCTCTCCCCCCTGGCCCTGTACCGCCCGGCGAGCTCCTGCCAGACCCAGCCCCGTTCCTTTCGGTTTCGTAGTGTAGTAAGGGGAAAATATCTTTCGTTGCTCCGCCGGAGCAATGCCTACGCCAGTATCCCGCAAGCTGATAATCACACGGCGATTCACCTGGCTACATTTGACGACTAGCATTCCGCCTTGAGGCATCGCATCGAGGGCATTCAGCACCAGGTTCGTAAAGGCTCGTCGCAACTCATTCGCGCTGGCTTTCACTTGGCCACAGTCCTGCGTTTCCCGAACGACGATGACGTTGGTGTGAGTTTTTAACACAGGGTGCGTAAGCTCCAGAACTTCCTCTAACAGCGCGCGAACGTTGATCAAAGACGGCTTCTCTCGGCTTCCAACCAAATATTCGCGCGTATTGCGGATAGTTTCGGCGCCGTTGTGAACCGCATTGCCGATGATGCCTAATACCGTACGGTCGTGCTCAGAACGCGGGCGATCATTCTCCAACACCGCCACGGCCTCGGTGATGGTGTTCAGTACGTTGTTAAAGTCGTGTACCAGTCCGGCTGTCATTTGGCCTACCGCGACATGCCGCTCATTGCTGTCCGAGTGTCTCTGCAGCGCCGCGAGTTCCGTGACGTCCTGCACGAGTAGCAAGACACCGCCGACCTCACCCGTCTGATCGCAAACGGGGCTGGCTGACAGGGTGATCTTCATCGGATCTCCGTTGAGACAATGAAAGATCATTTGTCCGGTGCGAATCATTTCTCCTCGGACCGATCTTCGGAGCAGCTCTCTGAAATCTTCTGTGGTTTCCAGTCTTCCGTGGAGCAGCAGAGCGAGCTCTTGCCCAAGAATGTCTGTGCGGCTTTCTCCGACCAGGTTTTGAGCGGCGTTGTTTAGGGCAACGATCTTTCCGCTGACGTCGAGCAGAAACACGGCGTCGGGCAAAGCCTCCAAAAGCGATGCGACGTTAACTCGACGTTGCGGACTGAACTTCCGGTTTTTCCTTCCTCCTTCGATCACATTCAACAACGTTGCTCCTGCTAAAGCCAGCTCCCACCAAATGCCCCTGCCAAGAATTGCAAGCCCCATGGGCTGCACCCCGGTTTCTGTGGAATCCAAGCCTGATCGCCTAAGGCGTATCGACCGGATCTTTCAATATCTTGCTAATGGCGTTAGATGGCCCGAGTGATAGGCCGGGATGTGGGATGAACTTCGTTATTCGACATCTTTACCACGTGTGACCCTTAGAATTGGCGACATTTAGTAGAAAATCGTCGAGGAGAGCGGCTGCTTATGCAGGACGCTAGTCAGCCAGGAACTCAGCGAGTCGGATGATCGCTGGTTTTCAAGAGCTCGTTCACAATGGTCACCAGCTCTTCAGGATTAACCGGTTTTTCCAGATAAAGATCTGCAAGGGGCTCAGCAGCTTGAAAAGCTTCGGCTACATATCCGGAAACTACTACTACGGGCATAGTAGAGTGCGTCTTGGCAGCCTGTACGATTGAACGACCGTTTGCGTCACCCAGACGCCAATCTGTCACTACCGCGTCGTAGGTGTTCTGCGTGAGCTTTTCGATCGCGTCGTGCGCCGAGGTCGATGGCGTAGCCTGGTGCCCGGCAGCCTCTAGAATGGCGCACTTCAGCGTGACAATGTTTGGTTCGTCGTCCACACAGAGGATCTTAGCCATAAGTTTGTCCTGGACGGTAAGGGCTGGGGAGCCTGATATCTGAGCCGAATAGATCTGCGGCCCCTCCACGTTGAACTTGCCCGTTATTGTTTAGCACCATGACATGAATGTCAAATTCTTCTGCCGTCACTCTGTCGCAGCAAACCTCGCTACTGTTGCGGGGACGGTTGCTGCTGCTCGGGTTGCGGCAAGGTCGATGCCGGACTCGGCGGGGCAGAACCCGGTTGCGGAGCCATGATTGGTTCTGATCCTGGACCTCCCGGTCCCAACGGCTGCAACTTCGGAACAGTCAGATCGTTGTTGTTCGCCGGCACGACTCCCGGAACCTTCGGCGCCTGCTTGACCTTGGCCGCCTGTGCGTCGGTTAAATCGATACCAAGCCGGTCGAGAGTGTCGGCAGTCGAAAGATCGAGCTGCACCTTCGACTTCTCATAATTTGTTGCCGCTGCCAGCACGTTAGATTCCGCCTGACTCAGATTGCTCGAGGCTTGCAATACAAGCGTCCCGGTCGAAGCTCCCATGCGCAGCTTCTTTTGCTCGGCGTCCAGTGCCTCAGCGGCGTAATCACGCGCGGCGATGGCAGCTTGTAATCCGACCCAGTTCTGTTGCAGAGCAAACTGTGCCTGCCGCACCTGGAGCATGATGGTGTTTTCAGTTTGCAACAGGCTCATTTGCGCCTGCCTATATTCCAGGTCGGAGCGAACCTGATCCGCTTGTACCTGGCGGTTACGCAGCGGGATGTTGAGGTTGAATCCAATCCCCTTGTCAGGCGCGGAACTGTTAAACAGGTTACCGACCGCCCCGCCGTAGGTCGTAGGGAATCCTGGGGAAGCGCATTGCGTGGGGTCTGTGCAGAGTGGGTTGGGAGGACCACCCAAGGCCGAGGCCCCATAGAACGCGTACAAGTCGAGCGCTGGGCGCAACTCATTCTTGAGCGACTTTTTTGTGACCTCGCTATTGGTGAGGTTTAAACGGGCGGTGGCAATCTCCGGCCGCTGCTTCAATGCCTGAGCGATCAGGTCGTCAACCGAGCCTACTTCATACGGTTGAGAGGTGTTGAGCGTATCGGTCGGAATTACCGGGGCGATCGCCAGCAGAGGGTCGGCCATGTTCCGCGTGATTGCATTTTTCATTAGCAACTGCTGAAGCTGAAGGTTTACCTGCGCTGCGATCAAATTCTGCTTGGCGGTCGCGACGGCGCTTTGTGATTGCACCACGGTGAGCGGCGCAAGCGTTCCGGCTGCCACCTGCTTCTGATTGTCAGAAAGCGTTTGGTTGGCCAGATCGAGCGCGCGCTGCTGCACAGTGACATTCTCGTAGGCGTTCACTAGGTCCCAATAGATATTTTCGATCTGTGAAACCGTGGTGATGATCTGGTTCCGGAACGTGACCTCTGTGATCATCTTGTTGTTGCGGGCTATGCGAATGTACCGCAAGTTAGGATCAAAGCCGAAGCCCTGGAGCAGGTGCTGCCGTAGTTGGAATTGGAAGCTCGGCGACATGTAAGGATCAAGCGTGTTAAACAGGGCATTGGAAGAGTTGCGGCTGTTGTTAAATCCGACCGTCATCAAGGTTCCAGTGGGAAAGCCCTGGGTGTACAGGAAATTGGCAGTGGTCGTATTCTGCGAAAGCTCGTTCGTGCCCGTGATGATGGTGTTCGATTCGGGTGTAATGGCACGCTGAAACGCTACCGTCCCGGTCAGGACAGGATCATAGCTGTCCAGCGCTGGACCTTCGCCCTGGGTCGATGCCACGATACCGGCCGCACCCGAACCCGCACCTCCGACACCGATGCTAGTTCCACCTGCGCCGCCTCCGGTTGATCCGGTGGAAGATGTCCCAGTACCGCCGGCAGACGTCGTGCCAGTAGCGCCACCGGGTGTTCCTGACAACAATCCGGCGTTAACGCCCAGAGCAACAGCGCCCGACGAGGTGCGCAAAATATCAGTGTCCGCTATCGACAGGTTGTAGCGTTGAATGCCGATATCGAGGTTGTTTTCTAGAGCAAGCGCAATGGCATCGTTAAGCGATAAGTAGATCTTGCCGTCCTTCAGCGTCTGATCGACGCCTGCGGAGTTGGCGACATTTACCTGGGGAACTGTCCGCGGCGCATAAATCACGAACGGATTGGGCCACTGATGCTTTCCGCGGCTATAGTCCTGAGAGGAGTAAGGATGCGCGTTGTGCTGCGGCGCCGGCGCCTGCGGCAATGGCGTTAATACTTGTACTTGCCCCTTGATTTCCTCAGGCGATGTCGCTGGCTCATTTTGCTGCGCCGGGGCAGATGGTGCATTTTGCTGCGGCGCGGCGGTCGAACCCTGTTGCGCTGGTGCGGTACCGGGCTGGGATGCGTCCTGCGCGAAAGCAGACGCGCCGAAGAGAGCCGCCAGTGCAACCGTGAACAGGAGTTTCGATAAGGCAGAGATCACGCAATTCAAGCGTAAATTTGGAGCAGACATCACTTTCGTTCTCCTAGAGCACACGCTAAGAGTTTCGCAGCAGTTTCCTGTCGCCTGATCAATTTTCGGGAAGCGAAGTAGAGATTCGAAATCAAGATTACGGCGCAGGGAGTAAAAATCGATTTGAACCTCGTGCGGTGCAAAGAAAAGGTAGTATATCTGACACAAAGCGGTGACAAGTGCCGGCTTTACACTGCTTAACATTGCTTAACACATCGAAAACAATGCGCGCTGCTGCTGCGAGATCGAGGGCATGGTGGGCCGCAACCTGAAAATCACTCTGGCCTACGACGGTTCCGAATTCCATGGATGGCAGGTGCAGCCGGCGATGCAAACCGTGCAAGGCACACTTGCCGAGTGCCTGAAGCGGCTTACCGGCGAAGAGGTCTTGCCGCAAGGCTCCGGCCGCACAGATGCCGGTGTGCATGCCTTAGCGCAGGTTGCTTCTGTCCACATGAATACTCCGATTCCGGAACGCAACCTGGTGGTTGCACTCAATGATTTATTGCCGCCCACGATTCGGGTGAATTCCGTCGAGATCAAGCCTGACGAATTTCACGCGCGGCACTCGGCCAAAGCGAAGACATATCGCTATCGCATCTACCGTGGAGACATTTGTCCGCCATTTCTGGCGCGATACGTGTATCACGATCCTTATCCGATGAACGAGGAAGCACTGATGCGCTCTTCCGAATGCGTCGTCGGGCGGCATGACTTTACCTCCTTTGCAGCCTCTGATCCAGACCGCAGCGCACGAATAGCGGAAGAGGCGCTGAACGACGAAGAATCCCGTTTCGGCACGGTTAGCAATGTGCGCACGATTCACTCTTCGCAGTGGATGCGGACGGAGGATGAACTGATCTACACTGCTCGTGGAGATGGGTTCCTGCACCATATGGTGCGAAACCTCGTGGGGACATTCCTACTCGTCGGCAAGGGTTCGCTAAAGATCGCGGACGTGCCCGCCATCCTCGAATCCCGCAATCGTAGCGCCGCCGGACCCACGGCAGCCGCTTGCGGCCTATATCTGGTTAACGTCGAATACTAAACGGTAAATAGCATGGCTACGGAAGTGAAGAGCGTCGGCGCCGCTTGCATTAGGACGTACAATCCAGCCACCGGCGAAGTGCTCGCGGAAGTAGCCTGCGCTTCTCCCGATGACGTGCGCCAAGCTGTCGAGCGCGCCAGGAAAGCGCAGCCACAGTGGCAGGCAACTCCGGTAGCACAACGTGTCACACTGCTACGACGTTTTCAAGAGCTGTTGCGCGAGCAACGGGATGACGTAGCTCGCCTTATTTGCCGGGAGGCTGGCAAGCCTGCGTCCGAGGCGCTGGCGACCGAGATCCTGGTTGTGCTGGATGCGGCAGAATTCTGCATACGCAACGCCCATGCGTTCCTGCGCGACCGACCTCTGCCTCATGGCAATCTTGCCATGAAGACAAAGCGTGGCAAGCTGGTGCGCGAGCCGTATGGGGTGATCGGAATCATTGCCCCCTGGAATTATCCTTTTTCCATTCCCGCAATCGAGACGCTGGGAGCATTAGTGACCGGGAATGCTGTCGTCTTGAAGCCATCCGAATTCACTCCGCTGATTGCCCAGGAGTTGGAGCGCCTCTTTCGGACGGCAAGTATTGACCCGGCTCTTATGCAGGTGATTGTGGGCGAGGGGCCAACCGGCGCTGCGTTGCTGGAGTCGCCCATTGACAAACTGATCTTCACGGGAAGCGTCGCGACAGGGAAGCGGGTAGGCGAGGCGGCTGCACGCCGGCTTCTGCCCGTAGTGCTGGAGCTTGGTGGCAAGGATCCGATGATCGTGCTGGACGATGCCGACCTGGAGATTGCCACGAGTGGCGCGCTGTGGGGCGCCTTCATGAATGCCGGCCAGACCTGTCTTTCCGTCGAACGCTGCTATGTCCATCGCAGCCTGTATGAACCATTCCTGCAGAAATGTCGCGAGAAGATTGCCAAGCTGCGTGTCGGAAACGGCATTGGCTCCGAGGTCGAGATCGGGCCGATGATCCATGAGCGTCAGCTGAAGACCGTCGAGTCCCAGGTGGATGACGCAATACAGCGCGGTGGCCGCCTGCTCGCCGGAGGTACGCGCCTTTCGGAGATTGGGCCGAACTTCTATGCTCCGACATTGCTGGCGGACGTTACGACTGATATGCGGGTAATGCAGGAGGAGACATTCGGACCCGTCCTGCCTGTCGCTCCTTTTGACAGCGACGAAGAAGCGATTCAGCTGGCGAACGACAGTGACTTTGGGTTAGCGGCGAGCGTCTGGACTCGCAATAGAAGCCGAGGCGAAGCCATGGCCGCAAAGATTAAAGCTGGCACGGTGATGCTGAACGACGCGATCTCTTGTTTCGGAATTGCCGAAGCGCCGCATGGAGGCTTTAAGCAAAGCGGTATAGGCCGGACCCACGGCGAGATGGGATTGCAGGAGATGGTCCAGACCAAGTACATCGATGTCGACCTTGTGCCTGGCATGCCGAAGGTGTGGTGGTTTGGTTACGGCAAAAAATATCAGGAACAGATGGGTGGGTTTGTTGACTTTCTGTTCGGGAAAACGTGGGGAGCTCGGTTGAAGGGTGTCCTCAGTTCCAGCGGCCTTATCCGCCGATCTAATCGCATCTGAACTTTAAAATTTTCACGCGGCCTTGGGAGGGACTTGGTCGCGTTTATGTTTACGCTTTCTGATTAACAGATCCGCCAGATCCAGATATTTCTGTACCCAACTCGCAGGCTGCTTTTCCGTATCTGCTCTTTCGGGAGCAGGCCGCTTGACCTGTTGTTTCTCCTTTTTACGATCCACCATACCAGGCCTGAACAATCGTAATGAATTTGGCACCCGCAAATTGTTGACTCCTGCCTCGTTAGATGAAAGCTGGCTTGTCCAGTTGGCTCACGGGATTACGATATCCTGTTCCGTGCGGCCACTCTTTTCGCTTACGGAACACCACAATAGAGTTGAGATTTCCCCGAGTCCCGAGAAAAAGCAGGAGAATCTTGCAGGCATGGGCGATAATTCGGGTGGAACGCTTTTCCGGCGATCTTCTGACTGCCGGCGCCGTGGGGACGCCGTCTAACGGGTAACTATATCGAATGCGTGCTGAGCATCCGGAAGATGCGAGTACGGCCTATCCAGCTAAACGGGGTGTAAAGCTACGTGACTGCCAATGTTTCTGAGTTGATCTACGACTGGAACACCATTTACGCCAGGTCAATGGTTCCAGCCGGCAAAGTCCTGTTGAACGACGAATCTCTGCGCGACGGCTTGCAGTCGCCCTCGGTACGCGATCCAACCATCGAGGAGAAGATCGAAATCCTCCATCTGCTGGAAGCCGTCGGCGTCAATATGCTTGACATTGGGCTTCCCGGAGCGGGTCCTCGGGCGGTGGCGCACTGCGAAGCACTGGCTCGAGAGATTGGTAATGCCAAGCTGAGGATCAAGCCGAATTGCGCAGCTCGCACCCATCAGAACGACATCCGTCCGATCGCCGAGATCGTAGAGCGCACAGGCGTTCCGATTGAGGCGGCGACCTTCATCGGCTCCAGCCCAATCCGTCGTTATACCGAAGACTGGACCGATGACTTCCTGCTGCACACTACCGAGAATGCGGTGAAGTATGCCGTCTCGCTTGGGCTTGACGTCATGTACGTAACCGAGGACACGACTCGTTGCGATCCCGAAACTATTAAGCGCCTTTACGGTACCGCGATCAGTTGTGGTGCGAAAGCCATCGTGATCTGCGATACGGTCGGGCATGCCACTCCGATGGGTGTGGTTGCGCTTATGCACTTCGTGGTCAACGAGGTGGTGAAGCCGTCCGGAGAGAACATTCGCGTGGAATGGCATGGCCACAGCGATCGTGGGCTGGCGGTTGCTAACTCCATTGCGGCGCTGGTCGCGGGTGCCGAGGTGGTGCACGCTACAGCTCTGGGGATCGGCGAGCGCGTCGGCAACACGCAACTGGACCAGATGCTGGTTAACCTGAAGCTGCTCGGCATTGAGCCCTGGAAGAGCCAGGATCTGACCAAGTTGAAAGAATTGTGCGACGTGGTGTCGAAGGCTACGGATGTGCCGATCCCGAAAAACTATCCTGTGATGGGTGAGGATGCGTTTCGCACTGGCACCGGCGTCCACGCGGCAGCGGTTATCAAGGCAATTCGCAAGAACGATGTAATGCTGGCCAACAGCATTTACTCCGGCGTGCCGTCGCATTTCTTCGGGATGGAACAGGTGATTGAAGTTGGCCCTATGAGCGGCAAGTCGAACGTGCAGTTCTGGCTGGAGCGCCACAAGATTGAGGCAAGAGACGAACTGGTCGATCGCATCTTCCAGCGTGCCAAGGAATCGAGCCGCACGCTGACCGATGCCGAGATCATGGAATGCGTGAACGCTACCAACGGGGTGCGGTCGGAGATCGCGTCGTAGATTTGGACCCCATTCTAGGCCAAAAGAAGGCTAGAATGGGGCATCCTCGCTCGATAAGAAGACACACAAATATCTCGCCCTTCTCCCCGCCCCTCCCTCGTATTACCATTGAGCATCCTCATGGGCCCGAGTCCTCCAGCGCGCGCTTCTTCCGGACAGGTAACCTCCGCCAGTGAATCGCAGCGCTCAAGGTCGGCGCAACAGCAGGTAGCTCGCATCGCGGAGCTTCGCCGGGTGCATGATGCCTTCGCCTGGTTCCGCTCCCACTCTCGCAATCTGGAAGAGCTGCAACTTCAAGTGACCGCCGTTCCGGCGCCGCCGTGGGGAGAGGATGCGCGTGGCCTCTGGCTGGCGGAGCGCTTCGGGGAACTTTCGTTGATCGACGTTCATCGCGACGAATTGGGCAACGTATTCGGCATTCGGCCGGGAAGTGATCCCAGCGCGCCCTTCATAGCGCTTAGCGCCCATATCGATACGGTGTTCCCCCCGAACACTCCTATCTCGGTGCGCCGCGACAATGACAAGCTCTACGGCCCCGGCATCTCGGATAACGCTTCCGGAATCACCGCTCTGTTGGCGATTGCCGGAGCCTTGCAGTCGGTCGAAATGGCAAATACGGCGCCGCTGCTGTTCATAGGCAATGTTGGCGAAGAGGGTGAAGGCGATCTTCGCGGTATGCGCCACATCTATCAGCAGCCGCGTTGGTCGGCGACGATCGCATCGCTGATTGTTGTCGACGGTGCCGGTACCGATACCATCATTGCGGAAGGGCTGGGCAGCCGCCGCTACGAAGTTGCGGTCCGCGGGCACGGGGGGCACTCATGGAGCGACTTCGGCGTGGCTAACCCTATCGTCGCGCTGGCACGGATGATCGATCGCTTTACCCGAACTCCTGTCCCGGTTTCGCCGAAGACCACGTTCAACGTCGGAACGATTAACGGCGGCACCTCCGTAAATTCCATTCCAGAGCTGGCCTCGATGCGGGTCGACACGCGCTCGGCGTCGGTTGACGAACTCGATCGCCTGGAACGTGCGCTGCACGAAGCCGTGGACCATATCATCCCCGAGATCACCGGACGCAAGAAGCAAGAGCTACTGACGGCCGAAGTTCGCATCATCGGAAATCGCCCGGCGGCGGATCTTCCGGCGGAATCGCAACTTCTGAAGACCATCCGCGCCGTCGATGCACATCTGGGAAACGCTGCCCGCATTCAGCGCGCCTCCACCGATGCGAACATTCCACTGTCGTTGGGAAGGGAAGCGATTGCCATCGGCGCGGGCGGCAGCGGCGGTGGCGCCCACACGATTCACGAGTGGTACGACTCTGCTGGGCGCGACCTTGGTTTAAAGCGCATTCTGCTGCTGGCGCTGGCTCTTGCCGGAGTCGCCGGCGAATGAAGTCGTTCCTGTTATCGCTCGCATCACTCATGCTTCTGAATGCAGGTTCCTTCGGTACGTCCTCCAATTCCTCGAAAAACCCTCCAGACATTATGTTTCTCAATGGCGATATTTATACCGAGGGCACGCCAACTCGAGCCCAAGCCATGGCTATTAGTGCCGGGCGAATTGTCGCTATTGGCACGAATGAAGAAATCCGAAAGCTGAAGCAAAGCCACACCGAGGTAATCGACTTGGGCGGACATTTTGTGATGCCGGGCTTCAACGATGCTCACGTCCATCTTGCGGCGGGAGGACTGGTTCACCTTGAGGTTGACTTGGTGGGCGTCAAGTCGCTGGCTGAGATGCGGCAGCGCATCGCCGATCACGCCAAAACGACGCCTCCTGGCGACTGGATCGTTGGTCGCGGCTGGGACCATACGCTCTGGGCCGGTGAGATCCTGCCGACACGACGGGATATCGACAGTGTTACCGGCGATCATCCTGCGATCTTTGTCCGTGTAGACGGCCACATCGGCGTCGCCAATACTGCTGCGCTTGAGGCCGCAGGGATATTGCAGCAGACACCCGATCCGCATGGCGGCAAGATCGATCGCGACAAGAGCGGCACAGCCACCGGCATCCTGCGCGAGACCGCAAAGGACATGATGCTGGCGAAAGTGCCACGGCCGTCCCTGGCGCAACGGCGTCGCGGGATCGAGATGGCGATGGCAGAGGCCGCAAAAGCAGGGATCACGAGTGTTCAAGACAATTCCGAGTGGGAAGATTTTCTGATTTACGAGGAGCTGGAGAAGGAAGGCAAGCTGACTCTGCGCATCAGCGAATGGCTTATGTTCAACCAGCCGCTCGCGTTATTGCAGCAGCATCGTGCCCAGCACCCGGTCGAGGATCCCATGCTGCATACGGCGATGCTCAAAGGCTTTATGGACGGCTCGCTGGGATCGCGCACTGCTGCTCTGATGGCGCCATATACGGACGATCCCGGCAACTCGGGCCTGCCGCAATACGATCAGCCTACCTTGAATCGGATGGCGGTGGAGCGTTCCGCGGTGGGATTTCAGTTGGGATTTCACGCCATTGGCGATCGGGCCGCTCAGATGGCTCTCGACGCCTTTGCTGAAGCAGAGCGCGATGCTCACCAGAACCATCGTGAGCGTGATTTCCGCTTTCGCATCGAACACGACCAGATCATCGATCCCGGCCAGATCGACCAATATCGCAAACTGGGTGTCATCGCCTCCGTCCAGCCGAATCACCTGTTGACGGATATGAACTGGGCGGTCGAGCGAATTGGGCCCGAACGCGCGAAGGCCTCATACCCCTGGCGGAGCTTTCTCGATCACGCCGTACGGATTGCCTTCGGCACCGACTACCCGGTTGAGCCGATCGCGCCCTACCGCGGAGTCTATTCCGCTGTCACCCGGAAGAATGAGGCTGGGACGAAGGAATATTTTCCAGAGCAGAAGCTGACGATCCAAGAGGCTCTCGCGGCGTACACGACGGGCTCAGCCTATGCCCAGTTCGCGGAAAAAGAGAAAGGAGCGCTGGCTCCCGGCATGCTCGCCGACTTCGTAGTACTCGATCGAGACCTGACCCAAGTTCCGGCGCCCGAAATCCTGAAGACGAAAGTGCTACGAACCGTAGTTGGCGGCAAGACCGTCTATCAGGCACATTAGGCTATCGCGTAACTCCCACTTGAGGCGGCACGTGGCCGCCTCCACTGCAAGACCGACATCACATAGAGATTGTGTGCCCGGGTGCCTCGTCAGCACAGAATCCGGCCGGCACTTTTACCGGAGACAGGTTCGATCATGCGAGTCGCGATAGTCCTGCTTCTGCTTATGGTCCTCAACGTAAGCGACGACCGCTTGGATCAGCTGGCGCGAAGCGGCAACATCCAGGAAAATGCACCGGTCAAAGCATCTTCAGAAATCACCATTAATGCGACGCCTGAACGAGTCTGGACGCTTCTTTCTGATGTGAACAATTGGCCAAGATGGCAGAGCGACATCACCAGGGCTGAAATCCGGGGAGTGCTTCAACCCGGGACCGAATTCACCTGGACGAGTGGAACCGAGATCCGATCACGAATCGCCCTTGTGCGAGCTCCCGAGGCACTAGCTTGGACTGGACGAGCCTATGACGCGAAAGCCATCCACGTCTGGAAACTTGAGCCTGTTCTCAACGGTCAAACGCGGGTGCAGACGAATGAATCGATGGAGGGATTTATGCTTACAGTTTTTTATTCATCCAAGAAACTGAAATCCAGTCAGGAACGCTGGCTGAGCAGTTTGAAAGCGGCGGCGGAGCATTGACCCTCGACCACAAAGCTCGCCCAGGTACTGGCTAAGCGGAATCTTCGAGCAAGTGCTCTCGAGAACGACCAATGATTCCAGTGGGGTTCCTTCGCCCTGGCCGGGCCTCATTTGTGACAATTGGTGACTAATTGTCCGTTTCTGGCGTCTAAGTTCTTGAGACCCCGCAGTGATTCCCGCCCCAGATCCCAAGTCTAAGTTGCGGCGACTGTATAATTTTCATTTGGGCTATGTTAGCCGGAGGATAGTGAATGGATTCGCAAGCTTCAGGTTTCAGGCAAAGACTTAAGGCCAATCGCTTTGCCTCGACAATGGTCATCCTGGCGACGCTTTCGCTAGGCATTTTGATTGGCACGGTTGTTTCTGGAGCCGTCAAGGGCAAGGAACAGAACTCATCGTCGGATGCGACGCCATTGAAAGTTCCTTCCCCCGTCCAGATGTCGAATCAATTTTCGACCATCGCGCGGCAGCTCGAACCTTCGGTCGTCAATATCAACACCGAAACCTCAGTAAAGAGTCCGCATGGCCGCGGCGCGGCTCCCGGCGGACAGGGACAAAGCCCGGATGACGGCCAGGGCGGCGGTGGTGACGAAGATAATCCTTTTCAGGATTTCTTTAATCGCTTCTTCGGCGGCCAGGGCGGTGGTCAAGGTGGCCAGGGCGGCGGACAGTTCGGCGGCGGGTCGCCTGATATGCGCGAGCGCTCCCTCGGATCGGGCGTAATCGTCGATCCCAAGGGCTACATCATCACCAACAATCACGTGGTCGACAAAGCCGATCGCATTCGCGTCAACCTGATGGGCGATCCAGAGACGGTGACCTATCCTGCCACCGTGGTCGGCGTCGATCCCGAAACCGATTTGGCTGTGATCAAGATCGATGCCAAGAAGCCGCTGCCTGCCGCGCGCCTCGGCAACTCTGACGCCATGAATGTTGGCGACTGGGTGCTTGCCATTGGCAGCCCCTTTGGACTGAATGAAACCGTGACCGCCGGCATCGTCTCGGCCATCGGACGCAACATCGTTCCCGGCCGTCAATTCGAATCGTTCATCCAGACGGACGCTGCGATCAACCCCGGCAACTCGGGCGGTCCGCTGGTCAACATGAACGGCGAGATCATCGGCATCAACACCGCGATCTACACCAGCGGTGGCGGCTATCAGGGCGTCGGCTTTGCCATGCCGTCCAATACCGTAGCCAATGTTTATAACCAGCTGATCGGCTCTGATCACAAGGTCATGCGCGGCTCCATCGGCGTACAGTTCAATGCGGTGGCCAACCCTGCTGTCGCTCGCGTCTATGGCGTGAACAGCGGCGTGACCATTGCAAGCGTTACGGCCAATGGACCGGCGGAGAAAGCTGGTCTCAAGACCGGAGACACCATCGTTTCGGTCAACGGCAAGCCGATCAAGAATGGCGACGAACTTGTGGCCTATATTTCGGCGCTGAAACCGGGAACGACTGCCAAGCTGGGCTATGTGCGTAACGGCAAGGAATCCAGCGCGGAGGTCACGATTGCTGACCGCGCCAAGCTCTTCGCAGCTCGCCTGGGTGGTGAGCAGGAGCAGGGTGAGGAAGGCCAGCCACAGGAAAGCAAGTTCGGCCTGAACGTCAAAGGTATTACCCAAGACATGGCGAACCGCTATAACCTGCCGAACACCAAGGGCGTGATCGTCCAGGATGTTAAGCCAGACGGCTTCGGCGACACTGCCGGGTTGAGCCGCGGAGATGTGATCCTGGAGATCAACAAGCAGCCGGTCAATAATGAAGACGATTTCCACCGCCTGGAGTCGGAAATGAAGAGCGGTCAGGACGTGGTCTTCCTGGTACGGCCACGCGGCAGCCGCGACAACAGTACAGTGTTCATGGGAGGCACGCTCCCGTAACCAGAAGGTACTCTGGATCTTCCAGAGCAGTAACTTACAAGCAATCCCGGCAGCGGCGCTGTTGCATCAGAACTACTCGGATGCCCAGCGCCGCTCCCGTTTCATTTTGGGAACCTGGGTTCCTTTTGTTGTTCCCCTGACCGTTAAATTTTCTTTACAATAGGGGAATAACTCGTGCAATTCAGAAACTTGCTAGAGAGGTGGTCGTTGCCTATCGGGAATCGTGTACTTCATATCGTCACCGTTGGTGTCGCAGCGCTTGGCTTGGCTACAGTGGTCTCAGCAGCTACCGGCACCCAGACAAAATCGAAGCATGCACACCATAGCTCCTCCAGCCATTATTCGAAGCATTTCGTAAAGACGACTTCCCGCTCCCATGGACAGCGCACGATCGATGAGGAGCGCACGTTGGAAATCCAGAACGCCCTTATTCATGAACACTATATGAGCGGTGAGGCGACAGGTGTCTGGGACCAGAATTCGAAGGACGCCATGCTCAAATATCAGGCCGATAACGGCTGGCAAACCAAGATTACGCCCGACTCCCGGGCACTGATTAAGCTTGGGTTAGGACCAGATCATAAGGGCCTGCTGAATCCCGAGACCGCCAATATCCCTTCTCCCCATGAACTGGGTGTCGATAGCGCGACTCAGCCGGGCGGCGCGACAGATTCTCAATAAACGTGATTGCAGGTTCGTACCGGGGCGCGGGCTATCCGCGCCCTTCGTGTTTTGAGGGGATCGCTCGTTCTTTGGCCGCGGCACTCCGCCGTTCTGGAGCCGATGTCTGCCGATCACCGATCACTGTCCTCCGTTGTGCTAATCTGCCCTGACTCCCTCCGCGAGGTAACGAATGAGCCAGCAAGAGCACAACCTCCAGATCAACTACATCGAGTTTCCTGCAACCGACATTGAGGCCAGCAAGCGCTTTTACGGCGACGCGTTCGGCTGGAAGTTCCAGGATTACGGACCGGACTACACCAGTTTTCACGATGGCAACCTGGCGGGCGGATTCAACACCGGTGCCGACGCGTCAGGTTTCGGTCAGCCGCGCACCCGAGGAACGTTGGTCGTGATCTACGCAGCTGCGCTGGAAGACACCTACGCTAAGGTCCAGGCGGCAGGCGGGAAGATCGTGAAGGAGATATTTGGCTTTCCTGGACGCCGCCGCTTCCACTTTGCCGATCCCAATGGCAACGAACTGGCTGTCTGGAGCGAATAAGGCGAAGACACAAAGACCTGGGGAATCAATCCCCAGGTTTCGGTAGCAGCGAGCTATCGTCCGTCATTGGCTTTTGGGATGCAGGCTGATCCGTTGACACCTGAAACAGAGCTGCAGCCTGTTTAGCCGTATACCCTGCTTCAATCAATATCTTCGCCATGTCCAACTGTTGCTGCTTATAGCGTTCACTCGGCACGAACTGTTCCGAGATCGCGTCACTCTGCGATCCCATACCCCGGCGATCGGGCCACCCTCTTCGCTTCTGCATGCCGCACCTCGCACTTCGGAGGAGTTCCGAACTCTACCGCTCGACCGCCAATGCCACAGCGTTGCCGCCGCCAAGACACAGTGCTGCGATTCCTTTATGCACATCGCGGCGGGTCATCTCGTAGAGCAGCGTTGTAAGGATGCGCGCGCCGCTGGCACCGATCGGGTGTCCCAGAGCCACTGCGCCGCCGTTTACATTGACTTTGCTCAGATCGATGCCTAGCTCGCGCGTAACCGCAATCGCCGCTACCGAAAACGCTTCGTTGATTTCGTACAAATCAACGTCCTCATTCTTCCAGCCGGTTTTCTTCCACAGTTGGCGTACCGCGTCGACCGGCGCCATCATTACCCACTCAGGGGCGATGCCGCTGCTGGTCTGCGCTACGATTCGCGCCATTGGCTTCAGACCAAGCTCCTTCGCCTGCGCCGCCGACATCAGCACCAGTGCCGCCGCTCCATCGTTGACTCCGGGTGCATTGCCGGCCGTGACCGTACCATCCTTCTTGAAGGCTGGTTTCAGGGCCCGCAGGACTTCGGCGCTCGTGTCTTCGCGTGGCGACTCGTCTTTGCTGAACAGCGTTGGCGGTGCACCTTTCTTCTTGGCAGGGATTTCGACGGGGACGATCTGGTCCTTGAAACGGCACTCATTCATTGCACTCACGGCCTTGCGATGCGAGTTGACCGCGTATTCGTCCTGCTCTTCACGGGTGATCTTGTATTTGTCCGCGACGTTCTCGCCTGTGTTGCCCATGTGATAGTCGTTGTAGACGTCCCACAATCCGTCATGGACCATTGAGTCAACGACCTTCTGGTCACCGAGCCGGAAGCCCTTACGTGCATTTTGCAGCAGATACGGGGCGTTGGTCATGCTCTCCATACCGCCGGCCACGACCACATGCGAATTGCCGGTTTGAATCGCCTGCTGGCCGAGCGCCACCGCTTTCAGTCCCGACCCGCAAACTTTGTTGATGGTCATCGCGCTGACGTGGTCTGAAAGTCCACCGCGAAGCGCCGCTTGTCGCGCCGGATTCTGGCCGAGACCTGCGGAGACAACATTGCCCATGATGCATTCATCCACAGTGTTCGGGTCGATGCCCGCGCGTTTAACCGCTTCGCGAACGGCAATCGCACCGAGTTGCGGTGCCGTGAAGTCGGAGAGGGATCCCTGAAACCTTCCGATTGGGGTGCGTACTGCCGAGACGATGACCACGTCATCTATGAAAGCCATGCACATAGCTCCTGGAAGAAGTAAGAACCAAACATTATAAGATGGAGCAGCCTTGATCCCCGACGCACAAATAACTCAGGAAATTGAGCCTGGTCCCCGCAGTCATGAGCCTCTCTTGGCGCCATGGTGGCACACCGCGCTGCTGGTCATCGTGCTTCTGACGGTTTCCATCAATGGAACACGCGCCAGCCATCCGGTCGTCGGCGAACACAAGCTGGCGCAGTATCTCTGGACAATGGGGTTGGAGTGGGCGCTGGTCGGTTACATCTGGCTAGGCATTCGCAACCGCATACGAATGCGCGACCTGATCGGTGGACGCTGGGCAACTTGGGAAGACTTCTTTCTGGATGTCGTTTACGCCGGCGTGTTTTGGTTCGCCGCAATGCTGGTGCTGGGTCTCTGCGCCAAGGCCATGCACCTGGATCAAGCCGGCAAGATCGAAAGCATGCGCAAGCAAATCAGCTTTCTGGCTCCGGGCACAAATCTCGAGCTCGCTGTCTGGTTCTGCCTCAGTTGGACCGCGGGCTTTTGCGAAGAGATCATCTTTCGTGGATACCTGCAACGGCAGTTCGCCGCGATCGGTAAGTCGGCCGTCTTCGGCATCGTCCTCTCGGCGATCATCTTCGGAGCTTCTCACGGATACGAGGGCGCAGCGCGCATGTTTCTGATTGCGATTTTCGGATTGATGTTCAGTTTGCTAGCGTGGCGAAGGAAGAGCTTGCGCCCCGGAATGATCGCCCACGCGTGGCACGATTCGATCAGCGGCGCACTTCTACGCGTACTGAAATGAGAGCTCACAAACGGTTCTCGCGCTCGATTTCTCGCGAAACTTGTAAATTTTTTTTATGACGCAAAACTCGCAAAGCGAGACGGCATTTCGCGCTTCGCATTCACCGCGCTGCGTTGTGCAATTACGTCGTCAAATTTTGTGATGAGAAATCGCCAGTGTTCATGCGGGTCACACGCATGTCTGTTTCGAGTCGATTGTCCGCTTGATCAGTCCGATCGATGATTGCGCTGATCGAACGCATGCAGAGGCGCGACACACGTTGCCGAGTTGCACACTTTGATGCGCGTTTTTTTCTTGACTATTTTTTTCATTGACTCTATACAACTAACAAATTGCGATGATGTGAATGTCGCAATGTATTCCATGACAAATGGAAAGGGAGAATAGAAACATGGCAACGAAAAAGGCTGCAAAGAAGGCTAAGAAGGCCGCAAAGAAAAAGAAGCACTAACCGGCTCTTCGACCGTAACTGAAGGGGACGCGAAAGCGTCCCTTTTAGTTTTTGCAATTAATGCACGGTAGCCGCGTGCTCGATCGGGGGACGCGGCAGCGGTGCTTCCTTTTCGGGACAGATGCTGTTGTACGAACACCAGAGACAGCGGCCGCTCGGTTTGGGTTCGAATTCCCCAGCCGCGATCTTGCCGGCAATCTCTGCAATCTTCGCTTCGGCCGCACGAAGCTGTTCCTCCGAGCGTCGCGATTCCACCGCAGTCCCATTCTGCAGGTTGATAAACACCAGCGACGATGGCGTGTGTCCCAGGCTCTTGGCGGCCATTGCGTAGATCGAAAGCTGCAGGCTGTCGTCCGCGTCATCCTGCGTTTTGGGCCTGCCCGTTTTGTAATCGACGATCGAGACTTCACCGCTTGCTAACCGGTCAAGCCGGTCCAATCGGCCTTTCACGTGCGCTCCTTGGACCTCAATCTTGAAGCGGCGCTCGGTTTCGAGTATCTCGCCCTCCGGTTGGGCGAGGTTGGACCCCACCATTGCGGAGAGCTGCTCACGCCCGTATTGCTCGTACATCTCGCGCTGCAGTTGTTCGTTGATCTTGGCCTTCGCGAACTCGTCGAGGAAGCATGCGATCAGCGTCTGCTCATCGGGTGGGCGGCCTGCCTGCACGCCGTCGAAATGTGCTTTCAAGGCAAGGTGCATTGCATTGCCGAACTGGAGTGCCGCGCTGGCGTCCTCGGGCAGCTTCCAGTCGTAGCGCAATTTGTAAGCCAGCGGACACCACTCGTAGAACTGAATGGCGCTGGCGCTGAGCTCCAGCATCCGGCCATTCTGGCGGGCAGGCAGGTGTGTCCACTGCGAAACATTGAGCTGGGATTCGGCAACGGCATGGATCTGCTCGACTTGTGGTGGAGGCAGTACCCGGAATTCGAGTTGATCCTTCAACGAGGGCAGACCAACTAGTTCGCGCATATATTTGCTGGGCGGCAAAAGCGATCCCTTCACCTTGCTGGCTTTGCCGCAGACATACAGCTCGCTCATGGCGCGCGTCATTGCCACGTAGAAGAGGCGGCGTTCTTCCTGCTCATGCAGGATTTTGGGATTGGATTCAGCCTCGTCGCTCCTGGTCCGCAGCTGCTGAGGGAACTCGACCAGCGATTCTTTGTATTGCCCCGGGAACGACTGCGAGGCGACTCGTACGACGAAGACGCAAGGGAATTCGAGCCCCTTGGCGGCGTGGACGGTCATCAACTGCACTGCATCCTGCGTTGGGACATTGCCGACCTCATTCGGCGCCAATGCTGCGACGGGGTCGTCCTCGTCGGTTTCTTCCACGAGTGTGCCGCCCGCTTCCAGAAAGGGACGTAGATAGTCCAGAAACTCATGCAGCGTGGCGTTGCCGGTGATCTGTTTCGGCTTCTCGGACCAGCGCTTGGTGAAGTCATGCAGGCGCGTCAGAGGCATGGACTCCGGCAGTTGAAACGCGCGTTGTGCGATCTGCATGGCTGCGGACAGTTCGCCATTCGCCGTCGCAAGATCGCTCTGCGCCTGACGGATAGCCCTCAGGACCTCAGGACCGCCGGGGACGTTTTCCAGTGCCGCCTCTGCGGAGAAATTCTCGCTGACCAGAACAAGCTCCGCGCGAAAGCGCTCGGGATCGATATTGAACTGAGGCAGAGCGGCAACGCGGAAAAGCGCAACCGGATGGGAAGCGTCTATGATGCGCAGCACCGCCAGCGCATCGCGCAACTCCGGTGTCTGCAGCAGGTCTGCGCCTTTCACTTTGAGCGGTATTCCCCGGCGTGTGAGCTCGGCGACCAGTGGTTCGCGATGGAAGTGATTGCGGTAAACGAGGGCGACGTCCCGGTAGGAAAAGTCCGGGTTCTGGCGCCGCATGGTCTGAATCGTGTCGGCGATGAAACTGGCTTCCTGCTCGAAATCGTTAGGCGCGACCGCCTGCACAGGGCGGGCAATCGCAAGCTGGGGCTCGCGCTCAAGACGCGCACAGGTTAGCGGCTGTCGCGTCCAGTCGCGATCAAGGTTCACGATCGCAGGATTGTATTTGATTGCTTCGTAAGCGCAACCCAGGATTGGCGGCGTCGAACGGCGATTTGCCGACATGGTGACGCGCTTTACGCGCTCGGGACCAAAAGTCCGCAGGAACTGATCGAAGGCCCCACTGGTCGCCCCGCGGAACTGGTAGATCGCCTGGTCAGGATCGCCGACTGCGAATACGTTGGCTTCGTCCCCGGCAAGCAGGCTGGCCAGCTTGATCTGCGCGATGTTGGAGTCCTGAAATTCGTCGATCAGGATGAAGCGGGCACGCTTCTGTGCCCGGTCGAGCGCTGACTTACGTCGCGTCAACACATCGACGGCCCGCGTCATAATATGACCGAAGGTACCCAAGCCCTCGTCCTGCAGCAGCTTCTCGGCGAAACGAAACGCTCCCGCCACTTCGCGGCATCGTCCAAGAATTTCTTCATCGGACATTGCCAATGCGTCTTTCGATTTTGCCATCCGAGGCAAAGGAATTTCGCCGCGCTCGAGCTTTCCCAAGTAGCGATCGTAGTCGTCGGGCGTGCGCAGTTCGTCGTGGCAGTTGCCGAAGAACTTGAGCAAGTCGCTGAGGAATTTGCCGGGCGTCGCTGCCTTGATGTAATGCTGCAACTTCAGATCTCCAATTCGGCGCCGTAACAGGACGAATAGATCTTTGTCATCGAGGAGCTGAAACTTTGTGCCCGCCTCCTGCAGCAGACGGTAGCAATAAGAATGGAAGGTGTGTGCCTGTAACCCGCTGCGCATCAGCTTGCGCGCCGCCTGTTGCCGGTCCATCTCCGGATACAGCGAGTGCTGCTGGTTGGCCGGGGGATACAGGATCGCCGCCACGCGGGTCATCAGTTCGGCGGCGGAGTTGCGCGTGTAAGTGACCGCCAGGATTTCGTCCGGACGGGCCGCCTCGCTCTGAATCAGCCGGGCGATGCGGTGCGCCAACACCGTGGTTTTGCCCGTGCCAGCGCCAGCCACCACCAGCATGGGGCCATGCACGTGTTCGATGGCGGTCTTCTGCTCCCGCGTGGGTACGAACTGCCCGACATTAGACACTGCCGACTCCCGACTTACACGAAGAAAAAGCGAACAAGTATTATCGCCCACATCTGTCCCCGGCGCAAGAAAGAAGGCCGAGCGGTCATCGCGCGTGACTCAATCATCGTTTCCGCTTCCAGCCGCAGGTGCCTTACAGGTAGCATGGATTCCTTGAGTCTCTCCGTCGTCATCATCACGCTGAACGAAGAAGCGAACCTGGCGCGAACCCTTGCGAGCGTCACGTGGGCTGACGAGATCGTTATCCTGGATTCCGGTTCCACCGACCGCACTCGTGAGATCGCAGAATCCTTCCACACGAAATTCTACTGCGAAAGCTGGAAGGGCTTCGCAGCGCAGAAGAACTCAGCTTTACAGAAGGCAAGTGGCGAGTGGATTCTGTCGCTCGATGCAGATGAAGAAGTAGAACCGGCCCTCGCACAGGAAATCAAGCAAACGATGGCTGACAATTCGTCGGCTGCGGGCTTCTGGATTCCCCGCAAGAATTTCTTTTTGAACCGTTGGATTCGCCGCGGTGGCTTTTATCCCGATCCCAAGCTGCGGCTCTTTCGGCGCGGGGCGGGAGTGTTTGAGGACCGCCTGGTACACGAAGATCTGCGTCTCCAAGGACGGACGGCCAGTCTGAAGAACCACTTGCTTCATCATGCCTACCCGACACTGGATAGCTACCTGGAGCACATGAACCGCTACTCGTCGTTGGGCGCGCAAATGGTGACGGCGAAGCATAGCCGAGCAGGATTCAGCTTCGTCGACATCGTGATTCGGCCGCGCCTCACCTTCTTCTACAACTATGTTCTTCGGGGAGGCTTTCTGGACGGACGGGAAGGCCTGCTGCTGCACCTCTACCATGCCAGCTACGTGAGCTGGAAGTACGCCAAGGTCTGGGAGCGCGGCGAACCCCGACAGACTAAAACTGGGTCAGTTTGATCGTGTCAGAAGTCTGTTTGCTGGCCCTGAAGATGTGCTTCTTGCCTGGGCGATGGGCAACGGCGTCGATCCGAACGTAATACGTTCCCAGCCCGGGGCTCGATCCGAATGGAATGACCGGGCTGGTGCTGCCTGCCGCCAGTTTGAAGTGCTGATAGCCTAGCGCGGTGGCGCGTCCGATCTGATTGACCGCGACGATGATTACTGTCAGAACAAACTCTTCTCCTGTCTGATTCGTGACAACGGCTGATCCGCTGATCTTATTGCCGTGGGCGGCGGGGGCATCCTGCCACTCCAGAGTGAGGCCTTCGATGACTTGGATATTAAATTCGCGCCGCAATTGCAGCTGGGGAATGCTGGAGTCCTGCACCGCAATCGTGAAGTGGTAGGTGCCGGCTGTCGTAGGCGTGCCGACAATCGCGCCCTTGTGCTGCTGCAGCCTGAGTCCGGGCGGCAGTTGTCCTTCGACAACCAGCCAAGTGTACGGCATGATGCCGCCGGTCACCGTCACAGGCAAGGTGTATTCCTGTCCGACGATAGCGCCTTGCGGCGGTGGGACCTGCATCTGCAGGTCCTGAGAAAGCGCCAGGCAGCTGATGCAGCAAATGAACACCACCACGATCATCAGACGATTACGCATGGTCAATGATTATAAGGTCGACAGGGTTGCTAGATGACACGCGGCATTCCATTTCTGGAAATCTCCTTATTGGATGCCAGCGAATGTCTCCGGCCCCGCAGACCTTATGAAAATCCTGTCCAAAGGTTTATCATCACTAGTTCGGCTAAGTGCGCCAATGCGCTTGTGTGGACACGCGGCCAGAACTTCATCCGGCTCCGACGCCCGGCCGGAATATTAGTCGATCCCAGCCGTAACCCGGCTGGGGAGCAAAGAGTGAACCATGGCCCCTGATCGTAAAATCCGAGTACTTGTCGCGAAGCCTGGCCTCGACGGCCATGATCGCGGCGCAAAAGTGATTGCCCGCGCTCTGCGCGATGCCGGCATGGAAGTGATTTACACCGGCTTGCGCCAAACCCCCGAGATGGTCGTCAATGCCTCGTTGCAGGAAGATGTGGACGTCATTGGACTGAGCATTCTTTCCGGCGCGCATAACGCTATCGTCCCGCGCGTTATGGAACTGATGAAACAGAACCAGATGGATGATGTGCTGGTGCTGGTCGGCGGAATTATTCCCGATCAGGATGTAGAGGCGCTGAAGAAAGGCGGAGTAGCCGCGGTGTTTCAGCCGGGAACGCCTATGGATTCCATTATCGAATTCATTCGCGCCAATGTTAAGACGCGTGGCGTGACCGCGAACAGCTGATCGTTCAAGCTCTAGGCGGACCAACCCGATCCTGTTGCGGGAAGCAAAGGGCCCTTTCGTTTCCAACGACCTCGCGCCGCACGAAACCAAGCCGAGGCGAATTCTCTTCTCCGAGGCAGCATGCGTATTCGAGCTTTGTGCTTTGCTCTTCTTCTCTTCTCGTTTGCAACCAGCTCCGTCGCCCAAACCTCCTCTCCGGCTGCATCGTCGGAAGCCCCGAAGCCCATACCAAGCTTCGACGTCAGCGCCATGGACAAGACCGTGGATCCCTGTGTTGACTTCTACCAGTACGCCTGCGGCACCTGGATGAAGAACAATCCCATTCCGGCGGACAAGTCGCGCTGGGGCCGCTTCAACGAGCTGGCGGAATACAACCAGTACGTCCTCCGCGACATTCTCGACCAGGCCGAGGCGCCGGGTGAGCACAGCGCTCTTCAGAAGAAGGTCGGCGATTACTATGCGGCCTGCATGGATGAGGCTGCCATCGAGAAGAAGGGAATTACGCCGCTGACGCCAACGATGAATGCGATTGCCGCTGTCACAAGCAAGCAGCAACTCATCGAGGAAGTTGGCGTGCTGCAGCGGAACGGCGTTACCGTGTTGTTCAGCTTCGGGCAGATGCCCGATATGCATGACTCGCGCCAGACAATCGCCAACATCGACCAGGGCGGCCTGACCTTCCCGACCGCGATTACTACTTGAAGGATGACGCCAAGTCGGTAGAGACGCGTGAGAAGTACCTGGCGCATGTGCAGAAGATGTTTGAGCTGGCCGGCGACAAGCCGGACGTGGCCGCCGCCGAGGCGAAGACGGTTCTGGCGGTCGAGACTGGATTAGCAAAAGCCTACATGGACCGAACTGCTCGTCGCGACCCCAAGAGCCGCGACCACATGATGCAGGTCACCGAGGTCGAAACCCTCGCGCCAAACTTCCAGTTGACTGAATACTTCGCAGACAGCAAAGCGCCGAAGTTTACGAGCTTAAATGTTGGCAATCCCGACTTCTTCAAGGCAGTGAACGAGCAGCTCAATACGGTGGCGCTCGATGACTGGAAAACCTACCTGCGCTGGCGTGCACTCGACGAATACGCACCCACGCTAACCAAGGCATTCGTCGATGAGGATTTTGAATTCAACGACAAATATATGTCCGGCCAGAAGGAAATCGAGCCGCGGTGGAAACGCTGCGTGAAATCTACCGATCAGAACCTCGGCATGGCACTCGGCGAACTGTATGTGGACAAAACTTTCGGTCCGCAAGGCAAGGAGCGCACGCTGAAGATGGTCAAGGCCATCGAACAGGCGATGCACCAGGACATCGGCGATCTGACCTGGATGTCGGATACGACCAAGCAGAAGGCCTACGAGAAGCTGAGCACCATCGTCAACAACATCGGCTACCCCGACAAGTGGCGCGACTACAGCACTGTGATTGTGGCGCGGGAAGATTATGCCGGCAACGTTATGCGGGCCGAAGCGTTCGAAGTGCAACGTCAACGTAACAAGATTTCCAAGCCAACTGACAGGAAAGATTGGGGCATGACGCCGCCAACTGTGAACGCCTACTACCGGCCGAACATGAACGACATCAATTTTCCCGCCGGCATTCTGCAGCCCCCGTTCTACAGTCAGAACATGGACGACGCAGTTAACTATGGGGCCATCGGCGTGGTGATTGGTCACGAGTTGACACACGGCTTCGACGACCAGGGCCGCAAGTTCGATGCCGACGGCAATCTCAAGGACTGGTGGACCGCTGACGACGGCAAGGCTTTCGAGGAACGCGCTACCTGCACTGCAGACGAGTATTCGGGCTTTGTCAGCGTGAAGGACGACAAGGGCGAAGTGAAGCTTAACGGCCGGCTTACGCTGGGCGAAAATACGGCCGACAATGGCGGCGTGAAGCTGGCTTACATGGCGCTGACGAATATCATTGGCAACACGCCGGTAAAGCCGATCGACGGTTACACACCGCAGCAACGATTCTTTATCTCCTACGGTCAGATCTGGTGCCAGAACGTCACCGACCAGCAGGCGCGGAAGCTGGCGATCATCGATCCGCATTCGCCAGGCCGCTGGCGCGTGAATGGCGTGGTGCAGAATTCGGCGGCCTTCCAGGAGGCCTTCGGATGCAAAGCCGGCCAGCCGATGGTCAGCGAGAAGGCTTGTCGAGTCTGGTAGATCAGACACTAGGGATCAAGTCGCCAGGGCCTCGCGCGCATCGATCAGTGGGCGACCTGGTCGTGGCGCTAATGCCTTCCCTCGAGTAGTAATCGGGTGCGGCACGCGATTGTGCTGCACAATCGAATCTGAGACGTATAATCACGCCCCAAACACAAACCGGAACCCTCGACCAAGCGGAAGTTGACTCGCGTTTCTCCGTCTGGCTTTCCTGGGGCATGCTGCTGGCGGGGTTAGGCGCGGTTGTCTTCACCGCCTACCTGGTCATCACGACCTATTCTCCCCTGCCTCATTGGGATGAGTGGGCTCTCTTCGACCACCTTGCAACTGGCGGTGGTTGGTCGCTCCCATGGCTCTGGGCGCAGCACAACGAACATCGAATACTAACTACCAAGATCTTCTTTCTGCTGGACGTGAAGTTTTTTCATGGCACTCAGACCTTCCTGCTGGCCAGCATCTTCCTGATTCAAGCACTGCAGGCGACGCTCCTGAGTTGGAGCTTACGAGCTTTGGGAGGAATGCGAGACGCGCTCTGGAGGGCCGGCACGGGCCTGATTCTGTACTGTGTTTTCTGTCCGACGCAATACGAAAACCTGGTCTGGGGATTTCAGATTCAGTTTGTTTTGACGGCGGCAATGGCAACGCTGTCGATCGTTGGTCTGCTTTTGTATCGCCGCACGAGCTGCGCGAGTTTTCTGATCGTCAGCATAGCCGCCGCGACCGTCGCGACGTGGTCACTCGCCAATGGCGTGCTGCTTTGGCTGCTGCTGTTGTTCGTAGCATGGTGGCTGCGGATGAAGTTTTCGACTCGGATGGCCGTGCTGATCGTCGGGCTGTGCAATATCGGCCTGTACTTCTATCGCTATCATCGGCCGGCGGCAAAGATGGCGTTGCCGATTCTCTCTCTCAGCGAACGTGCCCAATACATCGCGGTGTATCTCGGAAGTACGTTTGTTCGCCACTCGCGAGGAACCATTGCGCTTAGCGCCGGCATCCTTGGAATTTGCGCGGCCCTCTTCTTCCTGGTGCTCGTTATGCGGCAGCGCGAGAACTCTTCGCCGTTCCTGATTGAGTTATCTTTCGTGATGTTGCTGTGCCTGGCGACTGCCGCCGCCACATCGTCAGGCAGAATTCATCTCGGAGTTGAACAAGCGACGGCCTCACGCTATCAAACGTTTGCGCTGCTGTTCTGGTGTTGCCTGGGGCTGATGGTGCTCGCTCATATGGTTCAGAGTCGAGCCCGATTGCGCATATTCCTCGCCTGCCTGCTGATCATGATGGTTGCCTTCGCATCCCAGGTTCGGCTGCCGCTAATCGATGCCCAGTGGCACCAGCTGCGGCTGAAGATCATATCGCTCTCGCTATTGACCGGGGTCCAGGACCCTGCCGTGCTTGCGGACGCTTTTCCCGATCCACAAGTAGTGCTGCGCGACGCTGAATACATGAGGCAACATCGGCTTTCAATATTTGCAGGCAAGCAGTATAGGCGGTTAGGTCACAGCTTGGAGTCGGACTATCGCATTGTGTCCGATAGTGCGTGCCTAGGTCGTATCTTATCGTCGAAAATTATGCCGGCTGATAACGGACAGGGCCTGCGCCTAAACGGATATGCCTGGGATGGGGAAACGCAAAAGCCGGTACGAGAGCTGGTGGCTACGGTGGATAACCGCATCGTCGGATTTGGCACTACCACTGTCATCCCATTCTTTACGAGGCGCCCTGTTCCACCGGCATACGCTTCACGCTTTAACTGGACGGCGTTCGCGAGCGCCTCAACGGGCAAGGCTGAGATATATTCAGTCGTGGGCGAGAAGCAAGAAGAGGTTTGTCGGATTCCGGAAAGTAGTCCGTAACTGGACTTTACGCCCCCGGCATCCTTGATTTTTACAAAAGTCCGAATATCCGAAGCCGCTGACTTATGTGCTACGGATTTCTTCGAACTCGCAACCTGTAGGATAGAGAGGACTCGCGCAGCAGACTGCCGTGCCGCGCTGTCCCGGCTATAGATTTTTCCCCTTGTGCCCATCTCAATACGAGGTCACTGAATGCCACGTTTTTCTTTCATAGCTTGCGCCCTGCTGCTTGCCGGCATGTCTGCGCAAGCGCAAACAGCCAATACCCCGGCGCCGGATCAGCCAAAGCCGATGGTCAGCTTCGATATCAACGCGATGGACAAGTCTGTCGATCCTTGCAACGACTTCTATCAATACGCTTGCGGCAATTGGATCAAGAACAATCCCATTCCCGCCGACCAGCCCGAGTGGGGCCGTTTCAATGAGTTGCACGAACATAATCAGATCGTGCTACGCAATATTCTCGATAAGGCATCGGCCAATACTCCTAGCCGAAGCGCCAATGATCAGAAAATCGGCGACTATTACTACTCCTGTATGGACCAGGATGCGATCAATGCCAAAGGCACTACGCCTCTTCAGCCGACGCTGGATCGCATCGCGGCGCTCAATGACAAGAAGCAACTGCCGGAATTGTTGGGACACCTGCAGAAGGATGGCATCGGAGCGTTGTTTAACTTCGGTTCCGAGCCCGATGCTAAAGACTCGATGATGGAGATCGCGGGCACCGATCAGGGCGGTCTTGGCCTTCCCGACCGCGACTACTATCTCAAGACTGATGAGAAGTCCGTAACCTTGCGCAAGGCATATGTCGCTCACATCGCCAAGATGTTCGAGCTGATGGGCGAGAGCCCCGACAAGGCCACCGCCGATGCTAACACCGTTCTGAAGCTCGAGACTGAGTTGGCTACAGCCTCGATGGACCGCGTCGAGCGCCGCGATCCGAACAAGGTTTATCACAAGATGACGGTTACCGAGTTACAGGCCTTGAGTCCGGATTTCGACTGGAAGGAGTTCTTTGTCGCCGTCAAAACGCCGAACTTCACCAGTCTCGATGTGTCCGTGCCCGATTTTGTGAAGGGCATGAACCAACTCATTGCGACGGCTAGCTTGGACGACATCAAGACCTATCTGCGCTGGCATGCCGTTCACGTTGCGGCTTCCATGCTGCCAACCGCCTTCGATGAGGAGAACTTCAACTTCTACGGCAAGACGCTGACCGGCGCTAAGCAGATGCGTGCGCGCTGGAAGCGTTGCGTGCAGTTTACGGACGGCGATTTAGGTGAAGCCCTGGGTAAGGCCTACGTGGCTGAAGCATTTCCCCCGGAGAGCAAGGCTGCGACCCTCCGGATGGTCAACGAACTTGAGGCTGCCCTTAAGACCGACATCACCGAGCTGTCGTGGATGACGCCAGAGACCAAGAAGCAGGCGCTCGACAAGCTGGCGCATATCACCAACAAGATCGGCTATCCCGACAAATGGCGTGACTACAGCACCCTGGAAATCATTCGCGGAGACGCCTTGGGTAATTCTCTGCGCTCGAACGAATTCGAGTTCAAGCGCGAGCTGAACAAGATCGGCCAGGCGGTCGATCGCAACGAGTGGGGCATGACGCCGCCTACGGTCAACGCCTACTACAACCCGCAAATGAACAACATCAACTTCCCGGCCGGCATTCTACAGCCGCCGTTTTACGATCCCAAGATCGATGCGGCCGTGAACTTCGGTGCAATCGGCGCAGTCATCGGGCACGAACTGACGCACGGCTTTGACGATTCCGGGAGCCAGTTCGATGCTCAGGGCAATCTTCGCGACTGGTGGACGGCAAAGGACCGTGAACAGTTCGACAAGCTCGAAGGCTGCTTCGTGAACGAGTATGACGGCTTTGTAGCCGTAGACGACGTACATGTTCGCGGCAAACTCACGCTGGGCGAGAACACCGCCGACAACGGCGGCCTGCGCATCTCGCACATGGCGCTCCTCGATGTTCTGGCCAACACCCCGGAGAAGCCGACCGACGGCTTCACTCCCGACCAGCGGTTCTTCGTGGGCTGGGCACAGGTATGGTGCGAGAGCGACCGTCCGGAGTTCGCCCGCATGATGGCGCAGGTGAACGAGCACTCGCCCGGCAAGTTCCGCGTGAACGGCGTAGTTGGAAACATGACAGAGTTCCAGAAGGCATTCAGCTGTAAGTCTGATGCCCCGATGGTGCGTAAGCCAATGTGCCGGGTCTGGTAGAAAGCAGGGCATAGGGGTCAGGGGCCAGGGGCTGGCGCAGTAGCGTCGTTTCCTGAGCCCTATCCCCTCATTCCTATTCTTTACGTCCTTCCCGCATCTACCTGTACAACTGACAACTGATCACTGGCCACTGAGTACTGGGTTATAGTGATAATCACCCAGGTGAAACTGCTTCGTCCCCATGTGAACCGAACCCTTCTGGCATCGGCATTGCTGTTTCTCGCCTTGCTGCCGGCATGCTCGCGCAAGAGCATCGTTCACCACGAATACATGTATGTCTCCGCGGCAGAAACCAGCCTGCGCGATCGCGTGGCCACCATGTACAACAAGGTCGGCACCGTAGAGAACGGCGATCGTGTCGAGATACTGGAGAAACAGCGGCGCTTCCTGCGGGTGCGCACCGATAAAGGGCAGGAAGGTTGGATTGAGGAACGCAGTCTGGTGCCGCAGGACATCTTCGACGGCTTCCAGAAGCTCGCGCAGGATAATTCCGCTACCCAGGTGCAGGGGCACGGAACCACACGAGCTGAACTTAACATGCACCTGACGGCCTCTCGTGACGGCGACCATCTCTACCAATTGAAAGATGGCGAGAAGGTCGAGATTCTGAGGCGGGCGACGGCGCCGAAGAATCCGCCGAAGGCAGCGAAGCCGGCGCCCGCGCCCGCGAAACCATCTGCGGCGAAGCCAGGCAAGGACAAGAAAGAGCCGCCGCCGGCGAAGAAAGCGACTCCGCCGCCTACGTCTCCACCGCTCGCCGCTGGGTCAACCTCAGCTGCTCCTGCGGCCGCTCCCGCCCCACCGCCTCCGGTGATGGAGGATTGGTATCTGGTGCGAAGTTCATCGGGACATGTGGGTTGGGTGCTGTTGCGGATGATCGATCTGGATGTGCCGCTCGACGTGGCGCAGTATGCCGAGGGCCAGCGCATCATCGCGTACTTCGTCCTGAACAGTGTCGACGAAGACGGCAAACAGGTACCGCAATACCTGATGCTGCTGAACGAGCCCAAGGACGGCCTGGCGTGGGACTACGACCAGATTCGCGTCTTCACCCGCAACCGCGCTAAGCACCGCTATGAGACAGCGTATCGCGAGCGCAATCTGGAAGGGTATCTGCCGGTCAAAGTCGGACATCAGGTCTTCGACAAGGAAGGCGATCTGCCGACGTTTACGATCCGCAAGAAGAACGACCAGGGCCAGATCGTCGATATGACGTACAAGCTGAATGGGCCGATCGTGCACCGCGTGCTCACGCCGGAAGAGGAAGCCGCCGAAAAGCAGAAGCACGACGAGGCGCTAGCCGCTCGGTTGCAACAGAGAGCCGCCCTGCGGGCGCAGCATCCATCACAGGCCACTCCGCACAAACACAAGAAGCATCAGTAGATTTGCAGCTTCACGGCTCTGGAACGCTAAGCAGAATTGACTGCTAACTCTTGCGCAGCTTCCTCAACAGCGCCTTTGCAATCGTCACCGGATGGGTTAGCAGAACACTCAAGTCCCCCAGCGCAGTCTGCGGCTCGTGGAAAACCCCAAGCTGGCGAAAGACCATGGCCCGATCGTAATAGATCCGCTCTCCGGCAAGGCGATCATCTGGGCAGAAGGTGTACACACCACAGAGTGGGATTTCGACGCGCCTGCCGGTGGCCGGCAATCCACGCCATCCGCCCTGCTGCGTCCCGCGAATGATGACCTCGAGGATTATGGTCTCGTCAGCAACGTGTCGTCTCACGATCTCGATGCTCAGGTCGGGCAGGGCTCGCATCAGTTGGGAGTAGAAGTCGCGGACCTGGTCGCGGCCTTCCCAATGCTGGTTCCACGGCTCATCGTCATAGCGGGCAGTGTCGCCGAAGGTCTTGATCACGCCATCAAGGTCGTGGGCGTTTTCGCAGCGAACATGCTCCTCGACGAGCGCCATGCGGCGCGACTGCTGATCGAGCGGTAGAGGCGCGGTGCTCATGGTGAATCCTCCATGTTCGATGGCCAGAGAGTTCCGGCAGTGGCCGGCACTCTATCACGTCATGCGGCCTGTCCGACAGCCAGACCTTCCACCGGCGATGCCCACGCGGTTTGTTGCACCCTGCCGACAAAGAGTACCCACACGATTCCGCCGAATGCAGCGAAAAACGCGCAGATGACAAACGCGGATCCGAAGTGCCCGGTGCGGTCCACAATCCAACCGGTTACTGGCCCAACGACCACACCAGCGAGATTACCAAAACAATTCTGTAGCCCGGTCCACTTACCCGCGACCGATGGCCCGGCAAGTGTCTGCGCAAAGACGTAAATGTTAGGCCCTATCAAGCCACTGCCGAAGCCCATGATTACGAGACCCGCGAGGGAGAGGTGAGCATTCGCTGCACTGCATGTCAACACTCCGATAGCCACCAAGGTATGTCCGACGGCCATCGAGGTTTTACGTACCACCGTGGTATCGCGTCCTGCACGGATGAAGGCATCGGCCGCCCATCCGGAAACGGACGACATTACCGCGAAGGCGACATAGTAGACGGCGGCTATCTTCGCCATCTGCTGCATGGACATATGCCGCTCATGTACCAGGTACATCGGCAGCCACACGATCATGAAGTAGAACGGATAGTTGCTGCAGAAGTGGCCAGCCGACGCCGCCCAGAAATTGTTTTGGCGAAAGATCTCCAGCACGGATGCCGAGGCTCTCACTCGCGTGCCGTCGATCGTATTCCGTGGCTTGTAGCGGAGCCAGGGCAGAATCCAGATCAAGCTCACTAGCCCGATCGCGATGAACACCGGACGCCAACCGTAGTACGCCATTGACATGCCGCAGGCAAAGGTCCCAACTGCCGGGCCAAGGCTCATGCCGCTTACGATCATGGCGTTCGCTGTGGCGCGGTGCTGTTGAGGCACATTCAGAGCGATGATTTTGCCGTACGAGGGGAAGGCAACCGATTCGCCCACGCCGAGCACCATGCGGGCTGCCAAAAGCAGAGCAAATGTGTGTGCTAATCCCGTGGCCGCAGTAGCCAGCGACCATAAGACGAATCCACCCGCCAGAACCCAGTTCACATCCAAGCGGTCCACTAGCCAGCCACTCACGGCCATTACTCCCGTGTACGTCCAGAAAAACGCAGTGATCAGAACGCCAATTTGTGTAGCGGAGATTCGCAGCTCGTCCTTGAGTAGCGGCGCGGCAACGGCCAGGTTACCTCGATCGACGTAGTTAATCAGGATGGAGGCGGTGAGCAGACACAACCAGACCGGAAGCGTCCAAGATGACCGACGGTCCGACCGATCTTTCATGTTAGAGATGCACCTCAAAGTGTCCGGGAAGTCTGCACTGGAATTGAACAAAATACAAGTGACGAAGCAAACAGGCACGGAACGGCCATCGCTTTGAGGCAGCAGAGCGTCAACTCTGCCCATCCAAATCTCCTAGGAGCGTACATGGCTGAAAAAGTGAAAAAACTAAACCTTGAGCGGGACTACAAAAAGTATCTCTACTTCATCGATGGAGAGGGGAATGTCTGCCAGAAGCCCAAGTCCGGAGAGGGCGAGTCCCAAGTGCTAGCATCCAAGGCCGTCGATCGGGACAATCAATACCTTTATTTCATTGATAAAGAAGGGGATATATCGCGCTCTCCGCGTGGATCGCGCGGCAACAAAAAGGCGGCATAGGGTTTCCCGGCACAAGCACTTCGACGGGATTCTGCGGCGATTCCGTTCTGAGCTGAGGAATGTTGAGTCCCAATTCTGAGTTTTACATCTTCCGCGATTCGCGACGGCGGGCTTCGGCTGCCGACTTAGTGGACGAAGTACGCAACAAGCTATTCCAATCCCTCCCGTCCGTTTTCTCCGAGGGGCTGTTGTCGCTGCTGCTCCGAGCGGGAGAGCTGGAGTGCGGCCTGTGCGACGCGCAGGATGCTTCGGTAAGTTGGGATGCTGCGTCTCGACTGACCGACTTGTTTGCCGAAGCTGCAACCGCCTCGGACGGCTTAACCTGCGACAAGCACAAGCTGACATTGGCGGCGCTGCCGATTCTCGATCGGATTCGCTTCTCTGGAGAGGTGAGCCTGGCCGTGCCGGAGGGCTTTGCCCATTACGCATTACATCCTCTGGACTATGCCGACCTTGTAGGCAGATTGAATTTGAATGCCCGGTCTGTGTTGGTCGTGGGCGTCCGCAGCATTGGCGTGACTTTGAGCGCAGTGGTAGCCGCTAAACTGCGGCATTTTGGCGTGGCGGCGGAGCGATTCACTGTCCGCCCGACCGGACATCCTTATGATCGGCAATGCAGATTCGACGCTGCGCAGCGTCACGCCATCGCGACCGCGCTGACGGCGACCGCCGAATTCTTGATTTGCGACGAAGGACCCGGCCGTAGCGGATCTTCGCTGCTTTCCGTAGCGGAAGCGCTGGAAAAGGAAGGCGTTCCCGCTTCGCGCATCGCCATACTTTGCTCGCATGTTCCCGATGTCGGATCGCTGTGCACTCCCAATGCCGCTCGCCGTTGGAATCGGTTTCGCGTCGCAGCTGTGGGAATGACTCGGCGGCTTCCGGCTGACGCGACAAAGTATTTGGGAGGCGGCGAGTGGCGGCGCGCACTCATTCCCGAAGGCCACCCCTGGCCGGCGGTCTGGCCGCAGATGGAACGCCTGAAGTATGGCTCCAGAGGTCGAGCGCTGTTGACATTCGAGGGCCATGGCACGTATGGCTCAGCAGTTCGTGCAAGGAACAAGGCCCTCGCTCGGTGCGGGTTCGGGCCTGATTACCTCGGTCAGGAAGTTGGCTTTGGACGGCAGATAATACAGAAGGGACGGCCGGCAGGAATAGCCGACCTCACTCCGCTGGCGCTTCGACATCTAGCGAGGTACTGCGCCTGGCGAGCCGCGGAGTTCCCCGTCGGGGATGCGGACAGTTCGGAGCTCGAGATGATGACGCGAGTCAACTTTGAGCGGGAGTTCGAAGTCGCACTCGACGGCCTGCTCTTGCACGTCGAGCGTCCAACCATTTGCGACGCCCGCATGATGCCACATGAGTGGCTTCTCGTTGATGACGGCCGCTGGTTAAAACTCGACGCCGCCATTCACGGTGACGATCACTTCTTCCCTGGTCCATGTGATATTGCCTGGGATCTCGCCGGAGCCGTCGTGGAATGGAATCTCTCTCGAGCTGCGCGTCAGACATTACTCGCGGAATACCGGAAAGCGAGTGGTGACGATGCGGAGCCACGAATACGGAATTACGAACTGGCTTACACCACTTTCCGCATGGCATGGTCGAAAATGGCTGCCGGCTCAGTTGGTGCGAGCGACGATGCAGAACGCTTGTTCAGCGACTACCAGAGATACCGGCAGCGGCTTGAAGTGCACCAAACGTCAGCCAAGGCAAGCAGCGACGCTCTGTCGAACGTGCAGCCTGGGTTACTCGCGTCGACTCATGACGCTATCCCAGGCTAGTCGTTAGCGGCTGTAAAACTCGGCGACGGCGGCAACCACACGCTGCTGCTCATCCTCGCGCAATTCGGGGAATATGGGAATCGCTAAGACTTCCTTCGCAGCCCGCTCCGACTCCGGTAGATCTCCCGCCTTGTATCCCAGGTAGGCAAAGCATTTTTGCAGATGGAGCGGCAACGGGTAATAGACTTCGGTGCCAATCTTCCGGTCGTTCAGGAAGTCCCGCAGTTCGTCGCGCCGCCACGCGCGAATGACGAACTGGTGGTAGATGTGGTGCGCTTCCGGCGGAGTTCTCAGGAACGTAATCGGCGATTGCTGGCTGACGACGGTAGCGTCGCTCTGCGCCAATCCGGCGGTGGCAAACAGGCCGTGATAGCGACAGGCAATCATGCGCCGCTTCTGATTCCAGTCGTCGATGTGTTTCAGCTTCACTCGCAGCACGGCCGCCTGCATTGCATCGAGACGGCTATTCCAGCCGATTTCCTCGTGATAATAGCGGCGATCGCTGCCGTGGTTACGCAAACGGCGCACCTGCTCGGCGACCCCAGCATCATCTGTGGTGACGCAGCCGCCATCACCGTACGCGCTCAGGTTCTTCGTGGGATAGAAGCTGAATCCCGCAGCCTTGCCTAATGTTCCGGCCTTCTTACCCTTCCACGTCGCTCCAAAAGCCTGTGCAGCGTCTTCGACGATTGCGATTCCGTACTCTCGTGCCAGCGCACCGAAGCGGTCCATATCGGCGCATTGGCCGTAAAGGTGTACCGGCATAACCGCGAGAATGTTTTGACCTCGGCCGCGTTTCAACGCTGCCTCCACTTTATTCGGATCGAGGTTTAACGTCGCGGGATCCACATCGGCCAGCACGGGAGTTGCGCCGCAGCGCACAATCGAACTTACCGAGGCGAAGAAGCTGAAGGGCGTGGTCACGACACCCGTGTTCTCTTCCACGCCACAACCACGCAGGGATAGCCATAACGCATCGGTTCCCGAAGCGCAGCCAACGCTGGCTTTGACTCCCAGATAGTCGGCCGACTCGCGCTCAAACCCGTCGAGTTCAGGGCCACCAATGAAATGTTGCGAGGTCATCACTCGCTCGACAGCGGCATCGACGTCGTCCTTGATCGCGACATATTGCCGCTTCAGGTCGAGCATGGGAATAGATTCGTTCCGGGAGGTGGACGAGGGCGTTACGACATCTTGTACGGATTTCACAGACATGATGAAAGCCTAATTTTATCAGGCTCTTGGCGGCAGTGATCCGGATCACTGTCCGCCGAACAGGATGTAGTGGCTGGCCGCGCCCATGAAGAACAGCATGGGAAAGGACAGCCAGAAGCTAAGGCGCGAGGCCAAGAAGCTGAGTTGAGCAGCCTTAGCCGCCTCGGGAGGCAAGCCGCTGCTGTCGCTGGTCCACCGAATGATCTTCTTCTGCATTCGCCAGACGATCCCCCAGACGTTCAACATCATGAACCAGCCCAATCCGCCGCCGATCCCGATGGCTAGCGCCCGATTGCTCTCCCAGCCCTGCTCGTTCAGACTGAGAAAGATATAGGCAGCGGCGACGATGACTACCGCCATAATCGTCCCGAATACCATGCCCTTGCGCAGAGCTTCCGCCGGGGACATCAACAGGCCCATCTCTACCGCGAACGCAACTGTCCATATTGCGAAGAAGCTGCCAATCAGCCGTCCGGCCGAAGCGGTTCCTCCAGCCGCAATCGCATTATTCGCGTCCGTGGTCACGATTATGTTCCAGTAGGCAATCCCCGCGAGCACCGTCACCACCGAGCTCCAGCGAAACCACCACATTGCCTTAGGCATGAGCCGCGGAATCACAACCGCGCGTTGTTTGGCGTCCAACTCATTGAGAAATGGCGCGTTAACCAGGTTGAAGAAGTAAAGCAGGCCGATCCACGTGATTCCGGCCATAAAGTGTATCCAGCGTAGAATCATCAGGATGGCTTGCTGGCCTCCGGGGAAGTCAAGGCGCGGGCTCACGACAAATCCCAAGCATTCAGCAATCATCGATGGCCTCCAAGTGGCACGCTGTAAACAGGGGTTAATAAAGGTGGCCGCATTCTACATCACGTAGGTATGTGCTCGCCGTCGTTGAAATTCACTTGTGCGAAGTTTTATCGTAATCTAGCTTTAGCTTGTTCTATCGCTGCCGTTCCCAAGTGAACGAGGAGCGCTGGAAATAATTGACAGACCCTGGTTCGTGTGGGGCCGCGAATCGTGGGGATGTGCTGTTTTTTGCAGATTGTCGGGGAGGACCCATGGAAAGCAAGCCAGCACAAAATATACAGGACTCGTTCCTGAACACTGCCCGCAAAGACAAGTCTGTTATAACTATTTACCTCCTCAGTGGAGTGAAATTAACCGGACGCATTCGGTCGTTCGACAAGTACTCTGTTGTGCTTGAAACCAACAACCAGGAACAGTTGATTTTCAAGCATGCGATCTCAACTGTGGTCATGTCTCGCGCGGTGCATGCTGAACGACATTTGGAGCCGCGGACGGCTGTGGAAGTCGTAACTCCGGCAACCGCGAGCACGACCGTAGAAGGATAAGTTATTCGTCGTTCCGAGGAAGTGAATTCGGGATCTACGGGCCGGTCCTGGCCCACGCGCCGGGACCAGCCCGAAAAAGCTTTCCTGGTTGGAGTCGAGTTTTCGTCGCGCTCCCTATCGCAGCACGAGCGTTCCCGCTCGACCAAAACCGAAAAACCAGAGCTTGAAACGGGATCAACTTCGCATCGAAGTTCCGCGAGCGGAGTGCCTCCGTCTGCGCGCGCCGCTCGCCATGCTGCCTCAACATCGAGTGTTCTGGCTGCAGATCATGGGTTGGCCGAGTTTTCTTCTGACGAGTCCATGGCCGAGCTGCGAGAGCTTGCAACCAGCGCCGGCGCAGCAATTGCCGGAGAGATCGTGCAACGTCGGCCAAAGCCCGATCCCGCAACTCTCATAGGAAGTGGGAAGGTCGAAGAATTAAAGGGGGCGATCGCTTCAACTTCGCCTGACCTTGTCATCTTCGATCACGAGCTGACGCCCTCGCAGCAACGCAATCTCGAACGCGAGTTGGACGCGCGTGTCCTCGACCGTACGCAGCTGATCCTGGACATTTTTGCCCGCCACGCTCGCACGCGAGAGGGTCAGTTGCAGGTGGAGCTGGCGCAGCTGCAATATCTGCTCCCTCGCCTGGCGGGACGCGGAGCGCAAATGTCGCAGCTGGGCGGTGGCATCGGCACTCGAGGCCCGGGCGAAACGCAGCTGGAAACGGATCGCCGCAAGATCTACCGGCGCATTCGCCACGTTGAGCAGCAACTCGAGAACGTGCGGCGGATTCGCGGACAGCAGCGGAGACGGCGCGAGTCTGTTCCCATTGCGACGGTTGCGCTGGTCGGCTATACAAATGCGGGCAAATCGACGCTATTCAACGCTCTGACAAAAGCGGGAGTGCTGGAGAGCGCTCGCATGTTCGCCACGCTCGATCCCACGTTGCGGCAGGTGGTGTTGCCTTCGAAGCGCGAAGTGCTGCTGTCTGACACGGTGGGATTCATCCGTAATCTGCCGCACACGTTGGTTTCCGCGTTTCGCGCAACCTTGGAAGAAGTTCAGCGCGCGTCTTTGCTGTTGCATGTGGCGGATGTCACTAGCCCTACTGCCAGCGAGCAGCAGGAACAGGTTGAGGAAGTCTTGCGGGAGCTGGAATCGCAGGACAAGCCCCGCCTGTACGTGATGAACAAGGTGGACTTGTTGCCGGAGAAGAAACGCGAGAGCCTGCGCGACTCCGACACGGTCATACATGTATCGGCCACCAAGGGACTTGGTCTCCAGAAGCTGCTGGAGCTGATCGACACGAAGATCGCCGAGGATCCGGTGCAGCGCGCGCGCGTGCGCATCCCACAGGCGAACGGGAAGGCCCTAGCATTGCTCGACGCGAAGGCCAACATCTTCTCGCGCGAATACGGTGACGGCTATGTCGATCTGGATGTGCAGGCGGCGGAATCCGTGCTGCGCAGAGTGAAAAGCTTTATTGTCGATCCGTAGCGACCGAGGACTTTAATTGGAAGCCCTCACAGCTTCTTGGCACTCCCGAGCGCTGGTCAGCAGCTTGTCGATATCGGGGTCGGACCGTAGCTTGGTCAGCAACGGATCGGTCAGCAGGTTGGAATAAGCGCAGTAGTTATTGTCGATCGCGCTTTGCAGCAGATGAATGGCGGCCTTTTGCTTCCCGCAGTACGCGAACAGCGATCCTTCGTAGTACCAGGTCTCAGGATCGGGGTCGGAAGGGTAGTTAGTCTCCGACTCTTGTGCCAACTTGTCAAGATCCGATGCGGGCCGCAGCTCTAAACACGCCTCCAACACAGCTCGATGGTAGCGCGGCGCAGTGGGCATCTGCTTAACGGCTTCTCGCGCTTCGGCAACCTTGCCCTCGCGTAGCAGGAGCGAAGGAGTTACGTACGCCGCCCACTCCGAGCCGGCGTCGAGCCGGATAAAATCGGCCGCGCGGTCCGTCTTTCCCAACTCCATAAAGGCCCAGGCGCAAGACCGGAAAATGTAATTGCTGGGATCGAGTGCCAGTGCTGTGTTGCATTCGCTGGTAGCTTCCGGCAGCAGCCCCGCATAACGATAAACGTAACTCATCACGAAGTGAGCCTGAGCATTGTCCGGCTGTCGCTTCACTAAGGCTTGCGCAGCCTGATAGGCCTTGCCCAGCTCGCCGCGTTCCACCAAGTTTGTTATCAGCTGCCCGGCTGCCGGCGTCAGATTCGGATCCAGCGCCACCGCTTTCGCACACGCCTGGTTTGAGAGCTGGAACATCGTCTCACCACCATCGGAATAAGTGGCGTCGTAGTAGGCACGGATACCCAGTTCTCCCCACGCCGGCGCGTAATCGGGATCCATCTCTACCACATGCTGCAAGACAGCGATCGCATCTTTGTTCGGACCGGGATCATGCGGCAGCGCCAACGCGTGCAGGTAGAGATCATAAGCTTCGGGATTCTTGGGCCGCGAGCCGGTTGCCAACTGACTACCGCTCACGCCGAGCCGGGGCAGCAACCCCTGATGAATCTGGACTGACATGTTCGACTGCAAGGCAATCAGGTCCTGGGCTGGCGCGGTAAAGCTGGACTGCCACAGCAGGCGGTCGTTATGAACGTCGATTGCTTCCAGCGTGACCAGCAGGTTCTCCCCCTGTTTCACGAAGTGGCCGGTCAGTACCGTCGCGACATGGAGTTCCCGTCCCACCTTCTGCGGATCGACGTTGTTGCCCGAATATTTTTGCGTCAACGAGGAAGGCCGGACGTCCAGCGTCCGAGTATAGGTCAAGACATTGGCGATCTCATCAGCCAGCGCGTAACGCAGGAAGTCCACGCTGATGTCGCTATTCACATTCTGCAGCGGCATCACGGCGATGGTGTTCTTCGGCTCGATGGCGCCGGGCCGGTGCTTGAACCACCATAATCCCGCCACCGTGAGAACCATGATCAGCACGCCGCTCGTGGCGATAAGAAGGTACGTCTGCCAGCGGCTGGTGGTCTGGAAGGTACTCGTCGAGATGCGATAAGGGAAGGCGTTCCGCAGACGGCCGCTGGCTGTCAGCGACGGGTCGGTCTCGCGCTTGAGCGCCTGCAAGTCGGCCTTCATCACCAGCGCCGAGGCATAGCGGTTCTCGCGGTTCTTCTCCATGGCGCGGCCGATGATGCCTTGGAGGTCCGGCGGCAGTTTGGGATTCAGCTTGAGTGGCGGTTCCGGTTTGCGATTCAGTACCGCTTCCAGCGTGGTCACCGTGTTGTTGCCGGAAAACGGTTTCTTCCCGGTTGCCATCTGGTAGAGCACGCTTCCGAGGGAAAACAGATCGGTGCGAGCGTCGAGCTCCTCGCCTCGCGCCTGTTCGGGCGACATGTAAACTGCCGTGCCGAAGATATCGCCCGCCACCGACAACGGATCTTCGACACCGTTAGCATCGTGCGCTGCGAAGCCGGGCGACAGCTTGGCCAGTCCGAAGTCGAGAATCTTTACCTGTCCGGTGTTGGTGATGAAGATGTTGGCGGGCTTGATGTCACGATGAATGATGCCTTTTTCGTGGCAGGCAGCCAAGGCATCCGCGACCTGTATTCCGACGTCCAGGATCTCGTCGATATCCATGGGGCCGCCGCGCAAACGGTCCTTGAGACTGACGCCCTCCAGCTTCTCCATGACGATGAAGGGGAGCCCATTCATCTCTTCAATGTCGTAGATGGTGCAGATGCCTGGATGGTTGAGTTGAGAGGCGGCGCGCGCTTCGCGGAGGAAGCGGTCCATCGCCTTCTTGTCGTTGACCAGATCGTCCGGAATGAACTTCAGAGCGACGTGGCGGCCCAGACGCGAGTCTTCAGCGTCATAGACAAGCCCCATGCCACCACCGCCGAGTTTCCCCACAATGTGATAGTGGGAGACTGTCTCGCCGACCATCCGAGAACCTCGGTTCCGCCCGCGGTTATGTTAGGCTCCGCAGCACATGGGGTCAACTTGACAGTGCCGGGAGCGCATATGTCCGTGACGAGAAGTGGCTAAGCTGAGAAGTGGAACAACGAAACTCTATCACTTATGATGCGGTCAACGCAGCCCGCTGCCCGACAGCAAATTGGAAGGCAAAACACGAAAAATCCGAGTGCGATTCCAAATGTGACACTGTTTGGCTTGGCTTCGAGGTATTTTCGCGCCAACAGGACCAGCAGGAACAAACCGCACTGTGCGACCGAGCTGCGTCAGATGCATTTTGCAACTTCAAAGCGCTCCAGTCGGAGTGCCTCGGCTACCGGGCGGCTCTTTTAGCAGCCTGCATCACCGTCTTCTGCATGCGATTTTCGCCTGCCCAATACAAGCTGATCTCGTGCCCTTCCGGATCGTTCAGATACGCATGCCGCCAGCCCCAGGGCATCATGGTCGGCAACTGCGTGAAGTAGAAGCCGCGCCGCTGCAGCCGGCGGCAGAAGTCATCGAGATCGCGGACTTCGAAATACAAGCGCACGCCATCGCTCGCAACAGACGCCCCCGGTCCCGCCTGATGCAGGGCAATCGTGCCGTCCCCGCCCGGCGCCCGCAGGCGCGCATAGACAGGCCTGCCCTCGTAGCGGAAATCTTCGATGAGCTTGAATCCCAGCCATTCGCGATAGAAATCCAAAACGCGTTGCACGTCTTTGGCATAGATCATCGCGTGGTTGAAGGTGAGCTTATCCTCCGGGGAAGGAATAGGAATGGCCTTCACCGGAATCGCCTTGGTCGTTTGCCTTGCGCCGGGCGTTGAAGCACGTTTCGCCGGAGACGCAGCGCGTTTAGGAGCCGCTTTCTTCGCGGGCTTTTTCTTGGCTGCGCTCGTCGTGGCAGTCTTCTTCTTGGCTGGTTTTTTCTTCATCGAATCCCCATTGGCCATCGCCCGATAGAACGGCGCAAGTATGGGCGGGTACGGCGGGAGATGTCAACAAACGAAGGTGGCGGCTCGGCCTTCGCCTTAACCCCATTGAGCTGTGTCATCCTGAGCGGAGGCGCGGCGCATTTGCACGCCGGAGTCGAAGGACCTCTATCGTCTTACTAACCGTGGTCCCGAGTCTGCAGTCGAAGCGGCGAGATATGCACTATCCAGTCGCCGTTTCCAGTTTTCCAAACGCTGCCGCCATCTTCTCCGACACTTTCTCGCCTTCAGCGCCTTCGATCTCCAGCAAGGCAGGAGGCACACCCGGCGCGTTGCGCAGCAGCTCCATCGCTTCCCTCCAGTCAATACTCCCCGCCGCCGGCCACAGGTGCGAATCGTGGTCCTTGTTATTGTC
This sequence comes from uncultured Acidobacteriaceae bacterium, assembly GCA_963834135.1. Lineage (GTDB taxonomy): Bacteria > Acidobacteriota > Terriglobia > Terriglobales > Acidobacteriaceae > Bog-257. The sequence goes on from CAWIAN010000007.1 coordinate 851,764, forward strand.
GTGCACGTGGGTAGAGCGAATGCGCCCCTTCAGAACCTCGAACGACTGCTTCACGCCCGATCCCATATGTGCATGACCCAAATCGAAGCACACACCAATGTCGGTGAAGCGTCCCGCGTGCAGCAGCTCCATCAATGCTTCGGGCGTAGAAAGCTCGTTAGGAATGTTCTCCACCAGCACTTGCACCCCCAACGGCTTAGCGAATGCATGCAGATGCTCCAGCGACATCATCGCAGCCTCTATTTTGTGCGGAGCGCTCTCTTCCTTGCCCACCCCGACGTGTTGCACCAGGAACTGAAACGGCGCCTGCTCGGCAACCTCCAGCGCGCGCTTAATCTCGTCCATCGCGGCAATTCGATCGCGTTTCTCAGTGGCTGCAATATTAACCGGCGGTGTGCCTCCCCGGCCCCATTCTTCGTCGCTGTACATGGGCGAATGCATGGAGTGGAAGGCGGTTCCGGTGCTGCGGAACCAGTTAGCGATCTCGCGTACATGCTGGCGGTCGGTGTAGTTGAAGTGGCCGCGGGCGGCGAATACCTCGACCGCCTCGGCTCCGCCGGAGACGAACTGGTCCAGCAGCCCAGGGTGCAGCCTTTCGCGGCGCGCATAAATCAAGGTCGACATTGCCCTGCGCATCAGTAGCCTACCGCCTTTCCCTCATTGCGCCCATCGCTGGCGCCCATTCGCTCCCCGGTCTTGTCGTCGATCTCGATGCACTCGGCGTCACCTAAATAACTCGACGCGCGCTTGATCTTGTGGCCCATGCGCTCGAGAATTCCCACTGTGTCCGGAGAAATGCCCGTCGGCTCGATCAGGACTTCGTCAGGCATCCATTGATTGTGGAAACGGGGCGCATTCACCGCCTGTTGCAGGTTGAGGCCATAATCCACAACCCCCATCAAAACGTTGGCAACCGTCGTGATAATCGTCGGTCCTCCGGGCGAGCCAAGCACCAGGAACAGCTTGCCGTTCTTCAGCACCATGGTTGGCGTCATCGCCGATAAGGGCCGTTTTCCCGGCCCAATCGCATTCGCCGGGCCTTGAATCAGCCCGTACATGTTGGGCACGCCGGGCTTAGAAGAGAAGTCGTCCATCTCATCGTTTAGCAGAAACCCCAAGCCTTCCGCAGTGACATGCGATCCAAAGCTATCGTTTAGCGTCGTGGTCACCGATGCAGCGTTGCCGTCTGCATCGACCACCGAGTAGTGCGTCGTGTGGTCTGGCTCGGCTACCGACGCCGGCTGGGGATGTGCGTTGGCGTAGCTATCGAGCTGCGAGAACACCGAGGGTCGGCGAAGGTCGTCGCTGGGCGTGGCTTTGCGCAACGGAATCGTTTCGCGCCAAGCATTGCCGTAGCGTTTGTCAATGAGTTGCGCGACAGGGATCTTAGAGAAGTCGGGGTCTCCCATGAACTCGGCGCGATCGAAGAACGCACGCTGGTAAGCTTCTGTGGTGAGATGGATCGCTTCCGCCGAGTCAGCACCTTCTTTGGCCAGATCGTAGCCCTCAAGGATGTTGAGGATCTCGACCAGCGCTACACCTCCTGACGATGGTGGAGGCGCGCTGATCACGTCGTAGCCGCGATAAGTTCCCCGAATCGGCGCCCGGTCCTTGACCTGGTACTGAGCGAGATCGTCGGCGGTGACCAGCCCGCCACCCTTCTGGATTGCGGCCGCCAGCTCCCGCGCGAGCGAACCATGGTAGAAGTCGTCCGGGTTCTCCGCAATGCGCTCGAGCGTCTTGGCCAGCTCTGGTTGCTTAAACTTATCGCCTGGCTGGTAGTAATTTCCGTCGCGCTGGAAGATGCGACGCGAGGCAGCAAACTTTGCGAGATCAGGATCCTGAAGCGATCTTGTCTCCTGGTAATCAAGCACAAAGCCGTCGTGCGCCAGCCGGATCGCAGGCTCCATCACCTGCTTTAGCGTGAGCTTGCCCCAATGCTGCTGGGCGTAAACCATCCCCGCCACTGAGCCCGGTACCGCGATCGACTTATATCCAAGGGTGCTAACCCCCGGAATTACATTTCCCTTGTCGTCCTGGTACATGTTCGCAGTGGCCCTTGCCGGGGCTTTCTCCCGATAGTCTAAGAAGTGCACCTCGCCATTCGCCCGGCGGAAGAGCATGAAGCCGCCGCCGCCGATGTTGCCAGCTTCGGGATAAACCACCTCTAGCGCGAAGCCGATCGCTACGGCCGCGTCAACAGCGTTGCCACCCTGCTGCATGATAGCTGCGCCCACCTTGGAGGCGTCAGGCCGGACTGTCGCAACCATGGCTTTCGAGCCGTGCGCGGGGTGCACCATGTCTTCGGGAAAGGCGCACAACGGACAGGCGACCGCTACGATCAGGATCGATAGCAGGCGACGGAATGTCTTGGGAACAAGAGGGGGAATCATGGCTAGATATTTGTCATTCATACTACCCGACATCTCCCCCGTGTGTGGCAAGGGAGGCCCATTGGCAGAGTCCATACCCCGGGATGTAATGGGGTTGAACAATGGCGTAGATCGAATAAACTAGAGGTATGGCAAACAAGAACGCACCAAAACGCGAAGCCAAGAAGCCGAAGAAAAAGAAGTAGTCCACAAGATTGTGGGCGGCCTGAATCATGGAGCGTCGGCGGCGCAGGGCTTGTATCTGGTGCGCGGAACGTTATATATGTAAGACACCAGCTGGCGGCCATGCAGACTTCTATTTTCTCCGTAGACGTTGAAGACTGGTTTCATATTCTGGATCTTCCCAGCACCCCACCAATTTCCGAATGGGTGGGGCTGCCGTCGCACGTCGAAAAAAACTTTACCCGGTTGCTCGACATCTTCAGTGAATCCAATGTCCAGGTGACCTGCTTCTTCCTCGGCTGGATCGCGGAGCACTTTCCGCAACTCGTAAAAGAAGCTGCTGCCCGCGGACACGAGATTGCCTCGCACGGTTACGGACATCAACTGGTGTTCAAGCAAAGTCGAGAGCAATTTCACGAAGACGTGCGTCATGCACGCCTGCTGCTGGAGGATATAGCCGGCACGCCAGTGCAGGGATATCGTGCCCCCGGCTTCTCCACGACAGAAGACACGCCATGGTTTTTCGATACGCTGGCGCAGGCCGGTTATCAGTACGATTCATCCGTGTTTCCTGCGGCGCGCAGCCATGGAGGCATGCGCGAGGGCCGGCGCGAGCCGCATCGCCTGGGTACGGACGATCGCCTGCTGGAGCTGCCCATCAGCGTGGCCGACATGATGGGCAAGCGTATCTGCTTCTTCGGTGGGGGCTATCTGCGGCTCTTTCCCTATTGGCTGATCAAGAAGAAGGCCCACGAAGTGCTGGCCGAGGGGCTTCCGGTGGTGTTCTATATCCACCCACGCGAAATCGATCCCGCGCATCCGCGCTTGCCTATGAGCCGCAAGCGCAGTTTCAAGTCCTACGTTAATCTAGATACAACGGAATGGAAGGTCCGCCGTGTTCTGAAGGACTTTCCCGTTACCACGTTCCAGAAAGTCATCGCCGAGCACCCGGAATTGGTTCACTCCTATGTCTCCTGACCGTACTCAAACATTCTTTCACCAGTATGCCAATGACTTCGACGCCATCTATGGCAATCAGAACGGAGTCGTCGACAGTGTCATCAACAAGCTTTTCCGCAAGAGCATGCGGTTGCGTTACGAGAAGTCCATCCAGGGCTGCGAACCGGTGCAGGGTAAGAGTGTTCTCGACATAGGCTGCGGCCCCGGCCACTACTCGATAACGTTGGCCCAGCGTGGTGCTTCGCGCGTGGTGGGAATCGACTTTGCCGATGGCATGCTGAAACTCGCCACCGAGCATGCGAAGAAGATAGGCGTGGGTGATCGCTGCAAGTTCATGGTCGCCGATTTCTATACCTATGAGCCGCAGGAGATTTTTGACTGCGTCATCGTGATGGGCTTCATGGACTACATGCCCGACCCGGAGAAGGTCGTGGCCAAGGTATTGTCGCTTACGCGCCAAAAAGCGTTCTTCTCATTCCCGGTTGCCGGAGGCATTCTGGGATGGCAGAGGCAGATGCGCTACAAGAAGCGCTGCGACCTTTTCCTCTACACCGAGGACCAGCTGAAGAAGATGTTCGCCAAGTTCCCTGAGGTCAACGCGACCATCGAGCCCATAAGCCGGGACTTCTTCGTCACGCTGGAGAGGAACGGCAAGAAGGTTTAGAGCGGTCTTCTCGGCAGTCCGGCTTCATCCGGAAGCGGAGGTTTCCTTCGTGAATCGGCTGCGAAGCATTATCTTCTGTGTCGGATTCTGTGCCGCAGTATGGGTGATCCCTTATGCGCTGGCGCAGTCACCAGCTAGCGATTCATTTCTCTTGTTGGATCGCCTCTCAGGCGATTGGGTCTTGAAGGGGATGATCGCCGGCAAAGAAACTATGCATGACGTCCAGGCAAGCTGGGTATTGAACCGCGAATACTTGCGGCTGCACGAAGTGTCTCGTGAAAAGAAGGCCGACGGAACACCGGCCTACGAAGCCATCGTGTTCATAGGCTGGGACGACAAAGCCCACCAGTACACCTGCCTATGGCTTGATTCCACGTCAGGGAACGGTTTGGCAGCCCAGACAATCGCGCGGGCGACACCGAGTGCCAATTCCATTCCTTTCATCTTCACTATCTCGGCTGCCGACTCTCTTCACACAACGTTCAATTACGACAGCCGTGCAGACACCTGGCAATGGCTGATTGATGATGTCCAAAATGGGAAGACAGACCGCTTCGCAGATGTAAAACTCACGCGAGCAAAGTAGCAAAGCGGTCCGTTGAGAGCGCTTAGTTCCGGCTGCGAAACTTCGACAACAGCCGCAGAATCTCGAAGTATAACCACACCAATGTGATCATCAGCGCGAAGGCGCTATACCACTCCATGTACTTGGGAGCGCCATAGCGCGCGCCATTCTCGATCAGATCGAAGTCGAGCACCAGGTTCAGCGACGCGATAATCACGACAACGATGCTGAAGCCGATGCCGATCGGCGAAGAGCCATTGATCGTGGTGAAGTGTATCCCGAAGAAGCCCAGAATGAATTCCAGGAAATAGAACACGGCAATACCGCCAGTCGCGGCGACGATGCCTAGTCGGAGCTTGTCGGTGACTTTGATCAGCCCGGAACGATAGGCGAGCAGCATGGCGACCAGCACGCCGAATGTGAGCGCGACGGCCTGAATGGCGATGCCGTGGAAGCGCATCTCTAGCATCGCCGAGATCCCGCCAAGCACTAAACCTTCCAGCAGGGCGTAAAGGGGCGCAGTGATGGGCGACCACTGCTTCTTGAAGATGGTCACGATGGCCACGATGAAGCCGCCTATGCCGCCGGCAACCATCGGAATAGCGACCGACTGCATCGCCTCTTCGGGCGAGCTGGACAGCACGCCAAAGAAGCGGTTCCACGTCCAGGCTGCCGTAAGCACGCACAGGATGACCAGAAGCCCGGTCTTATTGACCGTGCCCGAGACGGTCATGCTCTCGCCGAAGGTAGCTTCGCCGGTACGGAAGGCGTCGCCGCTCAGGGCGGGGTTAGAGGTTCTCATCAATTGCGGCATGGTTCTCCTTGAAATACTAGCTGTTCGCTACTCGCTCTTCGCAAGAGCGCTTCATTGCGGGCGACCTAGAAACTGGGGAATTGTATCTAATTAGACGCGGAACCAGCATCTCGGACTCAACAGCGCGCTCGGCCATGTTCTGGGCTCAGAGCGAACCGCGAAAAGCGTCGGTCAAAACAACGTCTCCTGTCCGCTGCGATCGGTCCGGGGCCGCTTAATCTTGAAATGCTCGTAAGCGAGATGCGTAGCCACCCGCCCCCGCGGCGTGCGGTCCAGAAATCCAATCTGAATCAGGAACGGCTCGTATATCTCCTCGATGGCGTCAGGTTCCTCCGCTAGAGAGGCGGCCAAGGTGTTCACCCCAACCGGGCCGCCCTGGTATTTTTCAATAATCGTCAGCAGTAGTTTGCGGTCGATCTCGTCGAAGCCATGGCGGTCGACCTCAAGCATCTCCAGCGCAGCTTGGGCCGTAGGCTTGTCGATCTTGCCATGTCCCTTGACTTGGGCGTAGTCCCGAACGCGGCGCAGTAGACGGTTGGCGATGCGCGGTGTGCCGCGGCAACGCGTGGCAATTTCCATCGCACCATCTTCATCGATTTCGATCGCCAGAATCTCGGCCGAGCGCTGCAGAATTATCTTTAAGTCGGCGTGCGTGTAGAACTCGAGCCGCAGCACGATACCGAAGCGTGAACGCAGCGGGGCCGAAAGCAGCCCCGCACGCGTGGTTGCGCCGATGAAGGTGAACTGCGGCACATTCATCGTGTGCGTGCGCGCGGACGGCCCTTGGCCGATAATGATGTCGAGCTTGTAATCCTCCAGCGCCGAATAGAGTAGCTCTTCCAGCGCGGGCTGCAGGCGGTGGACTTCGTCGATGAACAGCACCTGCTTGTCGCGAAGGTTGGTCAGGATCGCCGTAAGGTCGCCTTTGATCTGCAAGGTCGGTCCCGAGGTTTGCTGGAAGGGAACTCCGAGCTCGTTGGCGATGATGTTCGCCAGCGTAGTCTTGCCTAAGCCTGGAGGCCCGTAAAGCAGCACGTGGTCCAGCGCCTCGCCGCGCGCTTTGGCGGCCTGAATAGCAACTTCGAGGTTGTCTTTGACCTTCTGTTGGCCAATGAACTCGCGCAGGCGCTGCGGGCGCAGCTTCAGCTCAAACGAGGAGTCGTCCTCCAGCGGCGTCGCCGAAACAACGCGTTCGCGGTCGGTATGTGGGTTGTCGCTGGGCAGAGGCACGCAAGGCGATGGTAAAGCGAAAGCCGCACAATGCGCAATGAGCTACGAATACCTCCACTGACAATATCGTGTCGAGGCTTTATCATTCGCAAGTACTCATGAAAAATCTCGGAATTCTGCTGTCGGGCCGCGGTTCCAACTTCGAAGCCGTCGCCAGCAATATCGCCTCGGGAAAGCTCGACGCGAATATCGCAGTGGTCATCTCGAACCGGGCCGACGCCGGAGGGATTGAATCGGCGCGCCGGCGAGGCCTGAACGCGCTGGTAATCCCATCCAAGGGCAAAGTTCGCGAGGAGCACGATCGCGAGGTTGTCGCCGCTCTTCGCGAGCATCAGGTTGATCTGATTTGCCTGGCCGGCTATATGCGACTGCTGTCTCCTTGGTTCGTGCAGCAGTTTCCCAATCGCATCCTCAACATTCACCCGTCACTCTTGCCGGCGTTTCCGGGACTCGAAGCGCAGAAGCAGGCATTCGACTACGGGGTGAAGGTCTCCGGTTGCACGGTACATTTTGTAGATGAAAACCTCGACCATGGAGCAATCATCGTGCAGAAAGTCGTACCGGTATTGGATAGCGACGACGATCACGCACTTGCCGCGCGCATCCTGGAGCAAGAGCACATCGCTTACACGGAAGCGATAAAGATCGTGCTGGACGGGAAACACAAGTTGGAAGGACGCCGCGTTATCGAGAGCTGAAGAGAGGGACTACATTTCGTAGTGCAACAGCGAAAATACGTCGTAGCCCTTCAGCTTGTCGCGGCCTTTCAGTCCATCCAGCTCAACCACAAATCCCATCCCACAAATCTTTCCGCCGAGATTCTCCACCATGGCGGCTGCAGCCTTGGCTGTGCCTCCCGTAGCCAGTAAATCGTCGCAGATAAGAATGCGCTGTCCTGACTGGATGGAGTCCTTGTGGATCTCCAGCGTGTCCTGGCCGTACTCCAGGTCGTACTTCCACTGCAGGACTTCTGCCGGCAGCTTTTTCGGCTTGCGCACAGGAACGAAGCCAGCATTCAAGCGATAAGCCAACGCGGGCCCGAAGATAAATCCGCGCGCTTCGATGCCTAGCACCAGATCGATATCGTCGTTGATGTAGTGCTCGGTGAGAGCGTCGATCAGCCGGGCAAAGCCGAGACGATCTTTCAACAGCGTGGTGATGTCATAAAAGAGAATGCCAGGCTTAGGGAAATCGGGAACTTCGCGGATGAGCTTCTTCAGGTCGTCACAGCTCTGCGCCGGATTATCTTGCATGAATTACCAGACTCCTTCGATGCGAAAAGATTGCGCCTCCAGAAATGGCGCATCGGACTCGCTGATTTCGTCCACGCGAGAAGCTCGCGGACCTTGTTGCAATCTCTGCCGGAGCGAGCTGAGTTGCTCTCGGTCACCCGTGGCCATCACTTCCACATCGCCGTTCTGGCAGTTTCGGACCCAGCCCGTGATGCCGATCTGTCCAGCTTCGCGCTCCACAAACCAGCGGAACCCGACGCCTTGCACGCGGCCGGAGACAACGTAACGGCGGGTTTGAAGATTGGGCATGAACGATGCGGCCTACTTTAATGTTGTAAAGCGCGCCGGGGAAGGTGTAAAGCGCAGGCCTTTCCCATTAGCCGATAAATATCGACAGAGCGGTACAGTTGGGAGCAAGAAAGACGCGTCAACCCTGGTATCGAGGGTTGACGCGGTCTTGATACAAGTCAGAGGCTCCGGCCGTTATTCGTGCTTGCCGGCCTTGGAATCCAGCAGGTTAACCAGGGCCATTCCGGAAGGAGTCGCCTTCACGGTGCCCTCGGTGACGATCTGGCGGGCGCTGACAGTCTGTCCGTAGATACGGCCATTAGCATCGCCATCCGGATCGAGCGAAGCGCCGTTCAGCGAGATACCGGCGAAGAGACCCTTGGTGCGAGCATAGGTCAACATATCGGCGTCGCCCATAGTGCCCGTCGCGGTAGCTCCGGGGCCGGCCGCTGCCGTAGCATCGGTACCAACCTTAACTTTGCTGTCCAACACCTTAGCCACTGCTCCGGGGGACATGATCAGAAGGATGATATCGGAAGCCGTTCCGCCGATCTGGAAACCGGCACTGGCGCCGCCGATGGTGTACATGGCAGGTGCCGACCACTTGCCGGTGAAATTCTTGCCGCCGCGGCAGCTCAGAGGACCACGTCCGCCCGTTCCGCCAAGTCCAACAGCGAACTTTTTGACGCTGGGCAGAACGAGAATGCAATCGGCTTTGGCCACGACGCTGGCCGGAACGTCCTTGCTGGCGAGCATTGCCTGTAAGACGTTAGCGGCATTGCGCAGGGTTTGGTCGTCGTTCGCCTTGTCGGCGGCCACCATGGGCACACCCAACAAGATCAGCATTGTCAACACGAGCAAATAAGGTACGGCTTGCGAAACCAGTTTTTTCATTTTCGTATCCTAAGCGTTCAGCGCGATGTAGGTTGATTCGGGGGGGACTGCAGCGGTTGCTGTCCCAAAGTCTGTTCTGGTGCTGTACAGATGAGCCCTTAATACCGTGCAAATCGTGCCACAACTTTTGTAGTGATAAAGCCGTTTTTCGATACAGAATACAGCTCGTAAAGCTTACCTCAATGTAGACCTTACTGGCGATTTAGCCAAGAAAGAATGTCGCCTGCTTAGTCACCTATGCCCGGGATAAATAAGATCCTTCCGATGTATCTACGCGAATTTTCTCACCTTCATTGATGAATGGCGGTACTTGAACCACAAGCCCAGTCTCGGTCTTGGCGGGCTTGGTAACGCTGCTGGCGGTAGCAGACTTCAGCCCCGGCTCAGTTTCTACTACAGTCAGCTCGACCGTCTGCGGCAGCTCAACGCCCACAGCCTTGCCGTCGAAGAACTCGACCTTAATGTTGAGATTGGCGATCAAGTAATCAACTGCGTCCCCCAGGATGTCTTTGCCGAGGTGTAATTGCTCGTAGTTCTCGGTGTTCATGAAGTAGTAATCGTCGCCATCGGCGTAGAGGAACTCCATGGCCACCTCGTCGACAACGATCTTTTCGATCGCGTCACCAGAGCGGTAGCGGTGTTCAAACATCGCTCCGGTACGCAGGTTCCGCAACTTGGCCTGGATAAACGCCCGCAAGTTTCCCGGGGTCCGATGCTCCACACTGAATACCGAGTGAAGATCGTTGTTGTGCTTGATCACCATACCGGGACGCAACTGGGTGGCTGGAATCGCCATACTTTCTTATGACTCCTTCGATTAAATGCTCTGTCTGGGAGAGCCGTCCGCAAATGCGTGTAAACACCGTACAACTCAAACGCGTGCCGAGTGAGAGCAGTCCCTGCAAATCTCTCCGCTTTAGGCGTCGGCAACGGCGCGGCTCGGGGGACAAACACCCAATTCTACACGGGCCAAACGTACTTGGGAAATCGGTTGAGTGGCTCATTGCGCTCCGTAGGTTTCGCAAACCTATGATGCTGCGGATTTTAGTCGTCCCAAAGGCCGGCGTTCCGCTGTCCATTTGCGGACATAGGATTCGCGATTGTGGGCGAGAGTGGGAACTTGTCGGCGCGATTTACGTAATTATTTGCATTGAGATAGAGCCGATCGCGAAGTGGCAATCGGTCTGCAAGGACATAAGCGCAACTATGACCATGGGATCCGATTCATCGACCATCCTTGTCGCCGAAGATCAGGAGCACGTTCGGGAAGCCATCGCCATGCTGCTGCGGGGGCACGGCTACTCCGTTGTTTTGTGTGCTTCGCCCAGCGAGGCGCTGTCCGCAGCGCGGCAAAGCACTCCTGACCTGGCCATGCTGGACATGAACTATCAGCGCGACAGCACCTCCGGGATTGAAGGGCTGGAATTGATTCAGGAGTTGCGCAATCTCGATTCCACCTTGCCGATCATGGCGCTGACGGCCTGGGGCAATGTCGATCTGGCGGTGAGCGCCATGAAGTATGGAGCTTCTGACTTTATCGAGAAGCCCTGGAGAAACGATGCGCTGACCGAGAAGGTTCAGCTGCTCATCCGGCGTGCCCGCGAGGTCAGATCTTCCAAGCGAGTTTCAGAATACGAACGGCACGACGCTCAGCAATTACAGACGCGGATCGTGCCCCGGCGACATGTGGTGGCTCAGAACATCGAGCTGTTCGGGGACAGCGTGCCAGCGGGTGTGGTCGGAGGCGACTACTTCGGAGTCTGGCAGCCTACGGCCGACTTTTTGCATTTCTGCGTTGCCGACGTTTCCGGCAAGGGAACGCCGGGAGCGCTGATCGCCGCAATGCTGTACGCCTCCGTCAGCACCCTGTCTTCCTCCAGCAATAGCCCGGAAAGCGTCCTCTCTCAGGTCGAGACTACCCTGCGCAACCAGTTGGGCGAAGGGCATTACGTCACCATCTTTTACGGCGTTCTCGACCTTCGCACCCACGTCTTGCATTTTGTGAATGCCGGCCACTGCCCACCGATCCTGCGACGCCGGGACGGCGCTCTTGAATCCCTCGCGCCCACTCGCCCGGTGCTGGGATTTATGTTGGACGAGGGCTTTCGCTCCGAGCGTCTCGCGTTAATGGCCGGAGATCGTCTGCTCCTGTACACCGACGGCGTCAGCGAAGCCGCCAATGACTCAGAGGAAGAGTTTGGTCCCGAGCGGCTTGCGGAACTCGTTGCTGGCCCGGACGGCGAAACTATGGAGCAGCGCTATACCCGGATCATGGATAAAGTCAGCACTCATGCCGCCGGAAAGTTCACCGACGATGCGACGCTTCTCCTGCTCGCTGTGAACGATCAACCATCCCTCTCCGTTTCTTCGTCGACGGCGCAAATGCGCAGCAGCGCCTAGCCCGAATTCCATCTTTGACATTGCGCGAGCCCAAGCTCGAAACTCATTCCTTGCGCAGAGAATCCTACGACGTGGTCGTCCTCGGCGCCGGAGCGGCCGGCTTGATGTGCGCCATCGAGGCCGGAAAGCGCGGCCGCCGCGTTGCTGTACTGGAGCGTGCCGAACGCGTTGGTAAGAAGATCCTCATCTCCGGCGGCGGACGTTGCAATTTCACTAATCTTCACTGCCGTCCGGAGAACTTTCTCTCCTCAAACCCGCACTTTTGTAAATCGGCGCTGGCACGCTACACCCCGCGTGATTTCATCGCGCTGGTTGAGAAGCACGGAATCGGCTATCACGAGAAGAAGCTCGGTCAGCTTTTCTGCGATCGCGCTGCACAGGACATCGTGAGCATGCTCCAGAGCGAGTGCGATGCGGCCGGAGCTCGGGTTTACCCCGGTGTTCAGATCCTGGCGGTGGAACGCTCGTCGCATTTCATACTGCGGACTTCCGATGTGGAGTTTGAGTCGGAGACGCTGGTCGTCGCGACCGGAGGGCTATCGATTCCGAAGATCGGCGCGACTGCCTTCGGTTACGAATTGGCGAAGCAGTTTGGGATTACGATCCGCCCGTGCCGGCCGGCCTTGGTACCACTGGTATTGAATGCAGAAGATCGGAAGAACTACTGCGACCTCACGGGCGTTTCCACGGAGGTTGTCGCGTCCGTCGGGAGGCAGCAATTCCAAGACAAGATGCTAATTACGCATCGCGGACTCAGTGGTCCCGCGATTCTGCAGATTTCGTCCTACTGGGATGGGCGGCAGCCGATCGCGATCGATCTCGCTCCCGAGCGGGAGGTTACTGCGCCGCTGCGTAATAGCGTACGGCGGGATCTGTCGACAGCCAAAACGGCACTGCACGAAGCACTACCGATCCGATTAGCGGAACGCTGGCTGCAGTTGCATCCTCCGCAACGCTGGACCAACGCCGACATCGACAACATGGAACAGCAACTCCATCGTTGGCAAGTACTGCCTTCTGGAACCGAAGGCTACGAGAAAGCTGAAGTGACGGCTGGTGGCGTCGACACAGACGAGCTGTCAGCAAAAACCATGGGAGCACGAAAGGTGCCCGGACTGTTCTTCATTGGCGAGGTGGTCGATGTTACAGGTCAGCTCGGCGGTTTCAACTTTCAGTGGGCGTGGGCTTCGGGGTACTCGGCTGGACAGGCGGTCTAAGAGGACTGCGCTGTAGCCCTCGACGGCGGTGCCGGCGAGTCGTGCATCAGGGCACAGCTTTCAGTGGTGCCGAATCGAATGTTAAAGAGGGGTGGCTTGATGGCCTGCGATTCGCGGGCCATCAAGCCATCTAGGAAAGAGGGATGCTTAGCGGCACGGCTGAAGCCGTGCCCTGATACAAGGCTAGGCAACGCTCAAAAAAACGAAAGCCCCGGCACATCCGTACCCCGGGTGGTGGATCTCTATGCCTTAGCCCTCAACACATCATCCACGGTGTTGATATCAACCATGCCGAAGCATCCATAGATAGCTGGCAATACGCGCTCTGCCGGAAAAGTCCGTCTCAGTGCTGCGACTTTGTCCGTGCCCGCGCGATAGGCCGGTAGATACATTCTGCCGAGCAGTGGATGCCGTCCCCATGCTCCAGACAATTTGTCTGCGCGTTCTTCGCTGACCAGGAAATCGCGTCGCAGGATCTTCGCGATCTCCGCCTGCGGCTTGCCCTCGCCCCAAGTCAGATACGACGACTGGTTCTTGGCGTCGTCCTGCAGCAACGCGAGCAGCACGCCGATCTGCATGTCTTCGTCCGGCAGGTGATCGATCTCGGTTACGCCATGTGCGATCAGGATCGCGTTGTTCGCGAGACCTTCAAACAGCGTCGCGGCCCGCGTGTTCATAGTTAGCACCGTTGCTTCGAAGCCGGCCTTACCGCGCGCATACAGGTTCTGCAGATACGCAAACGTTGTGACGTGTCCGGGGACCACTTCGTGGCTCACCAACTGCTGAAATTCCGGGAAGCTGATCTGCAGCGAGGCATTGATCTCGTAACTGGCTTCGTACTGCGGCGAGCCGTCCGAGTTGCGCTTGCGGCCCAGGTAGTTCATGGAGCCGGAGAACCATGCGTCCTTGATGGGCAGAAATTCAATGTTGGCCCGCGGCACACTCGCCAGCTCGGCGGGCAAGTAGGGCAACAGGTGCGCCGCGCTCAGGTTGTCAAATTGGGCGATGACCGCCGCTCCCATCGCCTTTACCGATCCCATGGGCGAATTACGTTCACGCCGCCAGGCATCGACCGCGTCGAGCACGCCCTTCGAGGTGTCATAACCGGCTTTGCCCAACAAGTCGGCGACGCGCTCGCGCTTGGCTTCCGGCTTCGAAGGTTCAGGGGCCTTGCCAGTCGAAGCCTCCACGGAGCGCGAGTAGGGAACTGCCGGACCTTTGCCCAGGATCTCCATCGCGAGATCCCACATGGTCTCAATGCAATCGGCGAGGTTCAGCAGATACCGGCCGCGCAGGCCTCCGATCTTGTCGGCCTCTTTGCGAACCCCGGCAACCGCGTCGGGAATGTTAACTTCGCGAAGGTACTTGTCGACCGCGTCGCGGTCGATGGTCTTCCCGCCGACTCCCCCGGTATCGCGCACTCGCGCTGCAGAAGGCGCCGTGTAGGCTGCAGTGAGAGGCTCATCCGAATACCAGGAATCGGCGATGAAGCGTCCCGTACCCGAGGCGCACATCACGTCTCCGCCCCAGAGCGTATCGATTCCTAAAACAGCGTCAGCAACATACTTTCCTACTTGGTCCATTTAGGCAGCCTTCTTTCCTTTGACTGAGGCGAACCAGAGATACAGACACAGACCCACGAACATGATTGCGGAAATCGTCTGCGAGGCCGGTTCGTTGCTATAGAACGGGGTTTGAATCAACTCTTCTTTATAACTTGGCAGCAGACGTAGTGCAGCTCCCAGGACTCCGCCCAGCGCTCCGCCTGCCATCAGTCCGCCGGCGACTATTACACCACGCTCCCGAATCGAGCGCCCAGCCTCGTCACCGGTTTTGTCCGCGCGCTTGTTGACCAGATGCGAGACGAAGCCGCCGACGAGTATCGGCGTGGTCAACTGGAGTGGCAGATAAATACCAAGCGCGAACACCATTGACGAAAGGCCCAGCATCTCGAGGATTACAGTAATCATCGCGCCGATGCCGAACAACACATAGGCGACCGGCTGTCCGCTCATGAATCCTTCGACGATTGCCTTCAGCGCGGACGCCTGTGGCGCGACTAACACCTGGCGCATGTCTCCAGGCGCTGCCTCGCCGAATTGGAACGCTTTGGCGAGCAGCACGATGGTTAGCCCAGCAGTAATGGCCGAGGCTGCTATCCCGATGAATTTCACCTTCTCCTGCGCCGACGGTGTCGAGCCAATCCAATAGCCGGCCTTAAGGTCGGTGATGAATTGTCCCGAGGCACAAAGCGCGACGCACACCATTCCGGCGAGCGCCATGACGAAGAACATGCCGGTTGTTCCCGAGAGGCCGAACTTCAGCAGCACAACTGCCGATACAATCACGGTAAGCAGTGTCATGCCGGATGCAGGATTGTTGGCCGTAGCGGCGATCGCGTTGGCGGCTACCGTGGTAAAGAAGAAACAGAACAGCAGCGTCAGCGCCAGGCCCAGCGCCAGCACCTGCCAGGTGACGTGGAGTTGTCCGTAGAAGACGGCCACGGCAATCGCGCCCACGATCACGCCCAGCAATATGGCCATAATCGGAATGTCACGGTCGGTACGATCCGTGTGCGGGGCTTCGCCGTGGCGGAAGGCGTGCAGAGCGATACCGAACGATCCCACGACGACGCGCAGCGACTTCAAGATCCCGACCAGTCCAGCCGCCGCAATCGCCCCCACGCCGATATAGCGCACATAGAAGCGATAAATCTCCGCGGCTGTCATGTGCGAGACGGGAATCGTACCAGGATAGACCGCAACGTCGCCCATATGACTCCCGACGAACCATATCGCGGGTACGAGTACGAAATTCACCAGAACGCCGCCAGCGCAGAAGATCATGGCGATGCGCAGGCCCATGATGTAGCCCAGGCCGAGAATGAATCCAATGGCGTCGAAGTTGAAGACCATCCGATTCTTGTCGACCAGCGTCTTCATCATCGGTACGAACTGGAAGTTCAGGTACTCCTTCCAGATGTGGAAGGTCGTAATGAAGAAGTCGTAAACGGCAGCAATGCACGTGGCCTGGAGCAGTAGCTTCGCCTGCGATCCGCCCTTCTCGCCGGTGACGAGCACCTCGGTGATCGCCGTCGCTTCAGGAAATGGCAGCTTGCCGTGCTGCTCGCTCACAAAATAGCGTCGCAGGGGAATGAGGAATAAAATTCCCAGGCAGCCTCCAGCCAGACAGATGAAGATGGTCTGCACCGGGTGTGGATCGAGATGCAGGATGTAGAGCGCCGGCAGAGTGAAGACGGCGCCGGCCACCACGCTGCCGGAGGCGCCGCCAATGCCGGTGACGATCACATTCTCCAGCACGGTAGAGCGCCGCTTGTAAACGCGCGCCAGACCGATCGCGAGGATCGAGATAGGAATGGCCGCCTCCATGCCTTGGCCAACCTTCAGCGCGGAGTAAGCCGAAGCCACGCTGAAAATAACACACAACAGCGTGCCCCAAATGACCGCGCGCCAGGTGATTTCCGGCAAGCTCATGTCAGAGGGCACCAGCGGTACGTAGACCTCACCCTCTTTCAGAGGTAGATAAGCATTCGCGGGCAGGGATTTGGTCTCAAGCTCAGCTGAGGCAGTAGCCATGAATAGAAACTCCCAGCAATTTGGCAGTCGCTGGCATTGTAAATGGCGGGGTCAACCGGCGATGTGACAGGTGCCCGGTATCCGGGTGAGCGTGATCGCTCCTATGTAGTTGTCGCGGTGCTGGGGTTTGAGTAGACGTGGCGAGCTTCAGAATTTCCGGGTGCGGAATTGGTAGTCCGACTCAAACTGCGCCTGCAACTGTTGGACAGGCGCTTGATCGCGGAAGATCAGCCCCATTTCGCGGTTAAGAGTGGCGGAATCCGGCGAAAAGCTGATGGAGCCCAGATAAGCCAACTGCGAATCGACGATAGCTGCGCGGGCGTGCATGTAGGGCAATTGGGGTTTCTCCGGATCGTTTATATGCACATCTACTCCGGTGGACGACAGTGCTGTTAAAGACGCCAACTGTCTGTCCTGGATCTCGCGGCTGCCACCGTTGACGTGCAATGGAGAGATCAGGCGCACGCTGACGCCGCGCTTGACTGCGGCAAACAGTTCACTCTCCAGTGTCCGGTTCCCGAGTATCTCGGTGTAGATGTCGAGTGTCCGCACCGCTCCCTGGTACAACCCGACCAGTCGCTCGCTGGCATTCACCGGGCCGACAATCAGATTTTCACTCGAGAAGGGAGTAGTGGGGTTGAACGGCGATGACGCCTGACCTTCAGGTGCGGAGTACTGCCAGTCATTTGCGAAGAGCCGCTGCAGATCGTTCAGTACTTGCGGGTCATTGCAGGTAGTGGCGAAGTCGCGATATTGCAAGAATGTGGTCTGATCGAGACAGGCGGAGCCGTATACCACAAAGTCGGAGTCGATCAAAATGATCTTGGGGAAACTGCGGGGAAACATCCAGTTGCTCAGATGCAGCTCGCCACCCGAGGACGTGAGGTAATCCCGCAGATGCTCTCGTTCGGCTGCCAGTTCTGTGTACTTCCGGTAATCCACGATTGCCCGGACGGACACGCCACGCCGCAGCGCCGTCTGGATATGTTCGAGGATCTGCGGATCTTCGAGCACACAGATCTCGATCCAGATTCGCTCTTGCGCTGCATCGATTGCGTTGAAGAATAGAGAACGACCGTCATCAGGCAGGACAGTGATTGCGCCAGCCAAGGACCCTACGTTGCTGGACCCGAAGTCATGCGCGGCCAACGGCGACGCCAGCGTCACCAGACTGGCGCCTGCGATTCCCATGAATCCACGACGAGTTAGATCTGTTGCTGCGGGAGTTTCTTTGGGAGCAGCTGATGCGGTAAAACCTGTTCTTTCTTCGTCCTGGATCGGCATTCGTGTTTTTGGGTCAGCGAAGCGGCAGTGGCAAGCTTCTCAGCCGGAATAGAGCCAACAAACGATGCCAAAGTATAACGGGAGCTATTTTACTGTGCCTTTCGGGCCCGAAAGATTGTTAACCGGTATTTGGATGCTAATAAGGTAGGTTCCCGCCCATGATAGTCGAATGGGAAGTAAGCTTCGGGACTGACGTCACGGCTGCACGTAAACGGGATTGTTTGGAGACGGCGGTTCATAGTCCTGCCCATACTTGTTCTTATGAGGCATCGTGGCCGACTGCGTCAACGGCACCCGAATGGTTCCCAGAGACTTCGCTGCATCATCCACCTGCACCTCGCGGGATAACTCATTCAGTTTTGCCGGCAGAGCGCTCTCGTTCCAGACGTGAACTAGATAGCGGCCGGGAGGAACATTTTGAATGGCGAATTCGCCCTGTCGGTTCGTGGTCGCAAAGTACGGAGTTCCTAGCACCACGATTACAGCGCTCATCTCAGGGTGAATATTGCAGAAGATAAACGAAATGCCCTCGCGGTCGAAGTGCACTGTGCGCGAAGAGCCCGCCTCATAAAGGCCAAGATCGAATCGCTTGCCGTCAAACAGCGAAAAGACATTGTGGAACCAGGGATCACGATTAGGAAACTCGACACTCGAGCCCTTGGTGACGACCAGCAGGCTGGGATCGAACGCCTTATTTTTCTGAGCCAGAACGGCGTGCATGGGTGCGACTGGTATCGAATCAGCCGTGCCGCCCAAAGGACTGAGCCAGACCACGGTCGAGCGAGTGGAAGCAGGCGATGGCGGCTCCGTCAACGCTACGCCACTCACCTGGACTCCCTGTGCGCTACAGATGGAGGCAGCAGCAATGCAGCACAGTAGCGCAAGCGAACGAGCTCCGATCATTTTGATACTCACAAAGACGGTCAGAACAAAACTCCCATTGACATGTTGATCTGGCTCGCCTCCCAGCTGCTGTCGAAGATCGTAAATGTTCGCAACCGCCGATACTCCAGCGCCAGCACCAAGTCGGAACGTGGCCGGTAAATCACGTTACCGAAAGCAGTGCGGTTGCGTGTAATGAAGTAAGGAGCATAGCTTGCCGATTGATCACCGAAGTCGCGAACATCGGCGGCAAACGGATTGTCCTGTCCAAAAGCTCCGTTAAACTCGAGCTTCGGCGTCGCGCGAAATTTCAGTTGTCCCCATCCGCCGACCGTGTTCAACGCAACCACGGAAGTGTCGGCATAAGCGAGATCGCCATTGAAGAGGACGCTTCGCCCGAGGGCTGCTCCCAAGCCACCGATAGCGGCGCCACGGTAGGCTTCGGCACTCAGGCTGAACTTGTGGCTGAGCGGAAGATTAGCATCCATGATGCCGGCCCAACCGTTGACCATGCGGCTGTATCCCCAGTTCTGGCGACTGTAGTATCCACCAGCCCCGATGGTAAAGTTTTGCCCCAACATCGATCTGGAATATCCGACGTGCGCCCCATAGGCCGGCTGACGTGACTGTTCGCCGGCATCGGCAACCCGGTACCAGGTGTAATAGTCGTCATCCGGCGGCTCGCCCGTTAAAGGATCCATGAATGCGCCTTGGATCGTGATGGTCGAATTGCCCGACATGGCAAAGCGATGCTCGACACGCAACTGTGGCGTCCATGCCCACAGATTGCCCGAGTACGATAGTGCTGGAACGATGACCGAGGCGAACGATGTCGGCGCGATGGGCGACAGGAAGAGTTGATCCTGGCCTGCGATGAGGGAAGTATCCTTCCAGTCCAACCGTACGGCTGCGGTGCGCAGTCGCACCAGCCCCGCATCCACTCCGTTGTAAGTTGCGGGAAAGCCGCCTCCAAAATCGAAGTTGACGTTAGCGCTGGTATGCGCCCCCAGCAAGTCCGGCCCAAACGTCTCGAAGCCTAGGATCGATTGACGCATGGTGCCGCCCACCGAGCCCGAGGAGTCGGAAGGGTATGGACGAATCGCCCAGGTCGGCACATCCTGATTCTCCACTGAGCCACTATTACCGAACAGGTTGAACAGCACGATTCCCGAGAAGCGAATTCGGTACTTGGACGCGCTCTCCAACTTCGTTTGGTACTGATCGTCGACCTTGTCGGACAGCAGTTGCTGGTCTTCCTCTATGTGATCGAGCCTTTGTCCCATTTGGTCAGAACCGGATCCAAGGTAGCTCGAGGCTTGTTGACCGCCCGTTTCTCCACCGGGGCCATTGCCGCGGGTTTCGAGTTCCTCTCGCAGCTTAGTGATCTCGGTGTGACTGTCCACGGTCTGCTGTTGCAATTGCAGGACGAGCTGTTTCAGTTCGCGAACCTGCGACTGCAACTCTTGCAGCGCCGCATTCTGAGGCGCTGGGTCGGAAGACGATTGCGCCGGCGATTGGACTTGCCCCACGCAACGAGCGGCGCCGAGCACGACTACGAGCGCCAGCAGGGCGGCAGCCCACATCAAGCTTGTGGCGGTCTTACGCGTATGGCTTAAGCGCAGTCGGCCCCACTGATGTAAGCGCGGTGTAAACGATTGGAGATACTTCGCGTCTGTCATGTCGCACCTCTCTGCAACCGAGTTCCTGGGACCCGGAAGTGGCGGCGTCATAAATCAGCTGAAAGATTGGGATTTGCTGGTGACTGTATCATTTCCTGAAACAGATTTGCGGCTTATGCGCGGCAGGATAATTTGCATTACCGTTTGTCCGTAAATGGAGCTTTCCAATTGCAGGCTGCCGCTATGGTCCTGCACGATTTTCTGCGCGATCGTGAGACCTAATCCGGTACCATTTTCCTTCCCGAAGCTTACAAATGGCTGGAAAATCCTGTCGCGAATCGACGATTCCACTCCCGGACCGTCGTCCGTTATACGTATCCAAAGATCGCCGTTGTGGTCGGTGACATTCACCCCGACATGGCCGCCGCCTGCCTGCGCCGCCTGGCAGCTGTTTAATAACAGGTTGTAGAAGACGCGTTCCATCTTGCGAGGATCGAACTGCGCGGTGTGCCGGCCGCTCGAATCGATAGCGACTGTCACATTCTGAAATTGCCTATGGGAACGTACCAGCTCGATGGCGCGGCTGATGGTGCGCTCCACCGGAGTTTCCACCACGCTCAGCGAATTGGCAGGGCGAGAAAGCTCGAGCAACGAATCAACCAGGTCGGTCAGCCGGTTCACAGCCACGCGGATTTCCAGGTACAGCTCCTCGCGTTGCACGGGAGTGAGTTCGGCGTCTGCCAGAAACTCGGCATTGGCCAACACGGCCGTCAGCGGATGCCGCAGATCGTGCGATATGGAACTGGCCATTCTGCCAATGGTCGCCAGTCGCTCCGCCTCCAGCAGACGCTGTTGCACAGTGCGCAGACTGTCACGCATTCGAGTAAAGGCGTCGTTGAGCTCTGCCACTTCGCCGGTCGATGGCGAATGCAGTGGGTAACGAAAGTCTCCTCCTCCCAGAGCGCGCACGCCGTCGACCAGTTTCTCCAGCGGCCGCGTGAAAGTGCCGGCGATGAAGTAGACCAGCACGCTTCCGCCAAGAACGGCTCCCAGTCCTACGGCCAGCAGAAGTCGCTGAAGATGATTGAGGAACGCCGTGGCCTGGTCATAAGACTTCAGCACGACCATCGTCACCAGCGGCGATTCATCAGGATTCAGGGTTAGCGCCGAAACCACATAGCTCTCTTTCCCGAGGTTCCAATTTACTGACCCAGGGGGCGCCGAAATCCTTGAAAGCTGGGCCCGTAAGTCGCTGGTCTGTTCGGAATTCAGAGTGCTAACGACGACGGCGTCGCCGCAGACAATGGCGACTTGGCTGGCTGCTACCTGGCTGACCTGATGAGCTACTGCGGCATTCATTTCATATCCGACCGCAACTACCCCCAGCAAGGTGTTGTCCGACTGCGGACCGAAGTAGATCGGCGCCAGCACCACTTCATAGAGATGGCCGCCGGCAAACCACCACTGCAGCGAGTCAGTGAGAGTGCCGCGGCCATCCACCAGCCTCTGCACTTGTTGCTGTGAAATCCCTGGCGTCTTGGCGTGGAAGCCGACTACTTTGTTCGTCGGATCCACCAGTGCGAGTAGGTCGCCGCCGGATAAATGAAACATCTCACGCGAGCCGTCCTGAATAGTAGGCGGGTGGTGAGACGTCATGAGCGCCTTGAGGTTCGGCAAGTCCGCCATCAACTCGGCCAGCCGTGCCAGGCTAGCCTCACGTTCGGCTTGGGAGTTACGAAAGGTCTGGACTGAGTCGGCAAGGTCTCCCGCCAGTCCTCGTCGGATGTGGCTGGCTACCGTGCGCTGCACGATCAGCAGCGATACTGCGGTCAATCCCGCCGAGGTCAGCAACATGGCGATGAGAAACTTGGTCCGTAATCGCAATTTACCCATCGCCGTAATCACTCTTGCCTTTTCACCTGACGAACTTATAACCGGTGCCATGCACTGTGCGGAAATGCACCGGGTCGGTCGGATCCCTCTCCAACTTCTGGCGCAGTCGCAGAATATGTGTGTCTACCGTTCGAGTGGTGGGATAGTTGTTGTATCCCCAAACCTCGTTCAGCAATTCTGTCCGCGAGATTACTCGCTCCGGGTTGTTCAAAAAGAAGCGGAGCATCTTGAACTCCTGTGGAGTAAGCGGCACCAGTTGTCCGGCGCGGTGGAGTTCCATGCGCGAGAAGTTAACTTCGACATCGTCGAAGCCGAAGGCCTCAATTTTGTCGGTGGCTTGATTCAGGCGGCGGAAGGCCGCTCGCACCCGGGCCAGTAGCTCCCTCGGGCTGAAAGGCTTGGTGACGTAATCGTCGGCTCCCAATTCAAGCAGCAGCACCTTGTCCAGGACATCGCTGGCTGCGCTGAGCACCAGGATCGGGACATTCGAACACTCTTGCTTGATCTCGCGGCAGATGTCCTGACCTGACTTGCCCGGCAAACGCAGATCTAAAATTACGATGCGGGGCATTGTGCTGCGGAAGGTATCCATCGCCACGGCGCCGTCCGACGCAATTGCTACTTCGAAGCCCGCGGTTTCGAAGGTGCGTCGCAGCGCTCGCTGAACCGCCAGGTCATCTTCGATAACCAGAATTTTTTCCATCCTCGCTCCGGTGATGTACAGCTAATACCAGTTCAAACCGGCAGTCAACGGAGTGTTCACAAATCTGTGACAATCCCACCGCTAAAGGCTTTTCACAGCGCCGAATTGTCAACAAGTTTTGACAATATCGCCACCTTTCACAAACAACTTCCCAGGTGTTCCCCGGATATATTTCCCAAAGCTTATGGCAGCGCAGGTGGGGACCAGGCGTTGCCGGAAGCAATTCACCACTGAATACGAGGAGAAACGATGCTTACTACCAAGCAAACGCCCATGGTCTCTACGGCGCTTCGGACAGCGATATTGTCGCTTGTAGTCCTGGCGCTTTTCAGTCTTCCAGTCTTGGCACAGAAAGTGAATATCAGCTACCAGACCTCCGACATTCCAGCCGTCGCAGCATTCCAGGATTCGAACCTGGTAAATCCCTGGGGGCTTTCCATCGCTCCCACCGGTCCATGGTGGGTTTCCGACAACGGCACCGGCCTTTCGACCCTGTACATTGCCAGCGGCCAGCCTCAGTCCCTGGTTGTGACGATTCCCACTGCCACCGGGCAGGGCACCGGAACGCCGAGTGGTACCGTGTACAACAGTTCCACCACGGACTTCAAGATCCATGGCTTCGCAGCACCATTCCTCTTCTGCACGGAAGATGGAACACTCTCCGGTTGGTACACCTCAACCATAGCGTTCATCACGGTGAACAATAACAACGGAGCGGTGTACAAAGGCATGGCGGAAGCCTCGGCCAATGGCGCTAACTACCTATATGTCGCGAACTTTCACGCCGGTACCGTCGAGGTTTACAACGGCACCTATGCCGCCCACTCATTCGGGCCCAACGCGTTCGTGGACAGCACCATTCCGTCAGGGTATGCCCCGTTCAATATTCAACTGATCCCCGGCAACAAACTCGTCGTGACCTACGCCAAGCAGGATGCAGCTAAGCACGACGACGTCCCGGGACCCGGCAACGGCTACGTCGACGTCTATGACACTTCGGGTAATTTGCAGTTCCGGCTCGCCCACAACCTGTTCCTGAATTCTCCGTGGGGAGTGGTGGTTGTTCCTCAGGGCTTTTCGGGATTTGCCGGCGATCTGCTGATTGGCAACTTCGGCAGCGGACTGATTACCGCCTACAACGCCTCCACGGGAGCATGGATCGGCAATATGCTCAACGTGAATGATCTGCCAGTCCAGATCGATGGTTTGTGGGCGCTCGCGTTCGGTAACGGTGGAACCGGCGGGCCGACAACAACCCTGTACTTCACCGCCGGCCCCTACGGCGAGAGTCACGGTATCTTCGGCGCGATTACCCCTCACCCGGGTATGTAACCATTCTCTTGGCAGAGCTGCAACAATTAGAGGAGGGCGTGAGCCCTCCTCGTTTTGCGTTTACCGTTAAGCCGGCTAGAGTTTTCTCAGTACTTCGAAGACTTCATCGTTACTGGGAACCTGCCCGATTGGATAGATCTTGCTGAAGGCGAGCTTGCCATTCTTGTCGATGATAAAAATGGCGCGTTCGTTTATGCCCGGAATAGGATCGCCTTCGCGCAAAACGCCAAACTTGGTTGCCACTTCTCCATGAGGATAGAAGTCGCTTGCGAGAGGAAATCCCAACACGCCGATTTCCTTTTTCTGCCAGGCGGAATGGCTCGGAATGGAGTCCACACTGATGCCCACCAGTTGGGCGTCGTAGGCTCCGAAGCGCTCGAGATCAGTATTCAGGCCCGGCAACTGCGATGCGCATACTGGCGTCCAGTCGGCGGGATAAAAGGCCATTACGACATTCTTCTTGCCGCGGTAATCACTCAACTTGAATTGCGATTTGATATTGCCCGTGACTGCGGGGAGTTCAAAGTCAGGTACTTCGTCACCAATATTTAGAGCTGCCATTCTTCCTCCAACTCGCTTCTACGCAATCTGCGATTCTAGAAGCCATGCCTGTGGGAGGCAAGTCGGCAAAACGACCAACGTTACGATTCGATGAAAATTGGTGGCGACGCGCTCCTCTGACCGTTAGCCGGAACGGTGTTGAGCAAGCCTCCTTGCCGTCTATCAACTCAGCTCAGCTACGCGTTCACTTCGTTGGATGCGATGAGAGGATTGGCGCCTCGTCCTTCCGCGAATCACACGCAAGGACGAGGCCCTTAGACCTGCAACAGTCGTCTCATCTTAATGGTTATTGGGCAGGAGTGACTTTGTGGACCTTGATCATGTTCTTGCTGGTAATGAACTGAACCGTCACCGTAACGTTCTGGTTGTCATAGTTTTTTAGCGTGTCAGGATTCTTAACCTGATAAGAAACGTTGTCGCTGGTGAACCTCCTGCCGTTGTCGGTGACCATGCCGGTCATGGTTTTATGCGCCGATGTGTTCATGCCGTCGACGTTGTTCATTGCGGCCTGGTTCGCCTGCTCCTGTTGCACCTGGGTGCTGTCCTGCGAGTTACTGCTGCTCTGGGCGAAAGCAAGGGCGGGTACGGACAACGCAATTGCGAGTAGTGCGATCGTTATTTTGCTCATCTTAGCCTCCTTGTCACACGCGACTGTGGTGTCCTGCATACACGTGCTACTAGTGTGACGACGATTTGCCGCGTGGGGTTTGCTGCGATCGTTAGTGAAGGGTAAAGTATTTAGAATCTGTATGATAGAAGAGCGCATCGGGGCCAGTTACGAGCACTGCATTGGGCCTACCAGCCGCCGCCTCCGCCGCCTCCACCACCTCCCCCGGACGAGCCTCCACCGCCTCCGCCGGAACTGGAGCCTGGCGGAGATGACGCCGAAGACACCGCTGATGAAAAGTCGCCGCCAAAGCTGCCGGCGAATGCGGAAGCGTTGAAGCCACTCCAGTTATTGCTGCTGAACCAGACAGGAGAATACCCGGTGCTGGCTCCGCCGGCGGTTGCCGCCTGAGCAAGCACGCCCTCGAACTGCCGCGCCCAAGCTTGCTCCACTCCAAGGGCCAGTGCATACGGCAAGCACTTCTCGAACAGTGCAGGAGTCTTCGCCGGGGCACCCTCGCGTTGCAGGCGGTCGCCGTCGACTATAGTCAGGAATTGCTCGAAGCCTTCGATCTGGTCCATCAGCTTGCGCCCCTCCGGCGTAAAGGATCGCAGCGCATACACGAACACGATGTTGATTATCAGCAACAGCAGCAGGAGTGCCGCCGGCAGGAAACCGACAGCGTGCGCGAATACACCAATCACGATCAGATCAACGACTGAAAGCACGGCCGCACCAATCAAAATCCCTACGATGTTCCGGCTGTGTCCGCGGACGGCCTTTTAAAGCGGCGATGAGCGCACCTGCTGTGGCCGCCGACCATATCGTGAGCCAGAACGACAGAAAACCCGCGACCGCCATGGATTGCCCGCTTAGGGTCATCACCGTGCAAGCTAGCGTTGCCAGGCTTAATAGAATTCCCGGCCAGATCGCCTTCCAATGCTTTTGAAATAACTTCTGGTTTTCGGAGAGATTGAGGTCGGCGGTCAGCGTTGTCTTTGCCAGCTGAAACGTGCCGGTTTCGCTCGCCATGACATCAATCTCGTGGTTATTCCGGAACAGAACGCGCATCAGGTTGATCTCTTCCGGTGAGATGTGGCTGTCTTCGTTCTTCAGCTTTTGCAGGCTGTAGACGCTCGCTTCCTGCTGGATCGACAAGTACTGCTTGACCGCTAGGTCGACAACCGCGCTCACGAAGACACGATCGTCGTATCCCATGTGCCGCAGGAACGAAACGGCAGCAGGCGACATACCAGGCGGCGGTTCGTAGGCGACGACGACGGTGCCGTGACGGGGATCGCGCCCCACGCGCATCCAGGCGATCAGGTAATACAGGACCACGATGGCCAGCCCAGTTACGGCCACGCCGACCGTCGCATTCTCGGAGAAAAAATCGGAAATCTGCTGCCTGGGCGTGGGCGGCGCGACGACGCCCTTAGGGAACTCAACCACAATGGTTAGTCCCTCGTAAGGATCGAGCGGCTCAGTCGTCACGAATTGCACTTCGCTATCGCTAATACGTGAGCTAAGGAAGTTTTGTCCATTTTCTCCCTGCCGTCCGGTATACGCCTCCAGCTTCAACTTGTCGGCCGGCACTGCCTGCGGGAGAGTGACGATTGCTGATGCGTGGTCGACCGGGAATCCCCAGCTATTACCAGTAACATTCCAGTACAGCTCATCGTGATCAGGAAAGAAGCCGACCTCGCGTGTAACGCGATAAGTTACGTCATAGGTGTATTCGCCGGCCGGCAGCAGCGTGGAGGCGTTACCGATCTTGATCATCACCCCGTTGCTTAAGCTTTGGAGGGTGTAATTTTCCGCCTGTCCGTCACGACGAACCTCAACTACATCGAAGCCGACGGTGTACTGCTGGCCCATCTTGCCGGAGTAGTGAGTAGGGAAATTGCGATAGATCCCGTGACGGATGTAACGGCCCTCGCTGAGGACCTTAATGGTCTCGTGTACCTGCAGCGAAGCGTCAGGCTGGACTTGAATGTCGGATTGATAATTCAGGATGCGTTCTGAGCCGGCTGCATTCGCAACCAACACAAAGATCACGAACAACACTGTCGGCAGATACCAATGGCGCATGGATCCTCGCCGGGCGCAGGTTAGTTATCTGCATTCTCGCCGATGCGGTCGAGAGGAGGTCAAGAAGGTTCTCGGGGAACGTGCGAAAAGGGTTACCAGCCGGTCAGCAGGTGGCCCATTTTTTCTTTCTTGGTGCGCAGGTAGTTCTGCGAGTGCTCGTAGGCCTCGACTTCGGCTGGCACGCGCTCCACGACCCTGATTCCAGCCTTCTCCAGCGCTGCAACCTTGTCGGGATTATTGGAAATCAGGCGGACCTGCGTCACGCCTAGCTGCCGCAGCATTTCGGCCGGTAGCTTGTATTCGCGGTAGTCGTTGTCGTACCCAAGTTCCACGTTGGCTTCCACGGTGTCAAAGCCCTGGTCCTGCAGTTCGTAAGCCTGAAGCTTAGCCATCAGGCCAATGCCGCGGCCCTCCTGCTGCTCGTAAAGCAGAACGCCGGCTCCCGCCTTGGCGATCATGGATAGCGCCAACTCCAGTTGCTGCCGGCAATCGCAGCGCATGGAATGGAATACATCGCCGGTGAGACACTGCGAATGAATACGGACCAGCGGCGCGGAAGCATGAATGTCGCCCATTACCAGTGCGACCGCTTCGTCTTTGGCACTGCCGTTCTGACCGTTGTGGGTGCTTCCGTTGGTTTTTCCCGGCGCGCCCTCAAAGCCGTAGATGCGAAACTGGCCCCAGCGGGTGGGGAAGTTGGCTTCGGCTACTTTCTTTACAAGCAAGTTGCTCACTCCATGATTATAAGCCGCTACGGCCGCGGTGGAAGTTTACACATCACACAGCGGGCGCTCGCTCGGCACAAACTGTGTGTCGCCAGAGGTACGCGGAGGGGAAAAATACGCGCAACCATCCGGTTCTTTGCGCCACTGTCGTGAATCGCTGCTTATTGGATTTCAAAACGCAAGCCGACGACTCATGCCCAAAAAATTGGGCAGCCGTTTCGGGCTGCCCAACTGAATGATTTGGATTGTGTGAATTATCGGTGTCCGCCACCGCTATGCCCACCACCTCCACCACTGCTGTGTCCACCGCCGCCGCCGCTGGAATGCGGCGCTGCGCTCGATCCGCTGCTGTGGCTGGAGTATGACGGCGTCGACCCGTAGCTGCGAGCTGAATAGGTCGGCGCGCTTCCGTAGCTGCGGTTCGAATAAGCCGGTGACGAGCCATAGCTGCGTTGCGCTGAGTAGCTGGGCGTCGAACTGTAGGACCGTCCCGCGCTGTAACTCGGGCTGGTCGAATACGCCCGGCTATTGCTGTTGCCGTAGGACGCGCCATACCGGTTTGCCGCGCCGTAATTGGACGAAGCCGTGTACGTAGGCGCCGCGTGATAGCTATAGTTCGACGGCGGGCGTGGCGTCGACATTGCCATGCCCGATCCGTGCGAGTTGTTGTTCGAGCTACCCGAGTTGCTCTTGGGAGCCGAGTTGTGAGACGGGCTCGCAGACTGCGGCGCCGTCGTATTGGTGTGGGTCTGGTACGTCTGCGGCGGCCGCGCGACGTTGGAGTTCTGCGCACCGTTGGGGTACGTGGAACCCGCCCGCTGTGCATTGCCGTTCATCGTGTTGCCGTTGTTTGCGTAGCCCCGGTTCGCCGTGCCCGCGTTTGTGCGTCCGTAGACGTTGCTGTTGCCCGGCGTACCCCCACCATATGGAGTTGAGCGCACCGTGGGGTTGCCACCGGCTGACGGCGGACGCGGTACATAGTGTCCACCCATTGCCGTTGTCGTATCGTTGCGAGCCTCGGTGCCGGTGGTCGCAGGACCGCGAGCTCCGGTGATTTGCGTACTAGCCGGAGAATTCACCCGTCCGTTCTGCGCACCGTAGGTTGGACGTGCCGCGTTGTTGTTCGGCGCACTCGCGGTGGTAGCCGGATTATGGCCAAACGTGCTCTGGTTGCCGCGCGCCAAGGTAGCCTGATTCGCAGCTTCCAGGCTTGCCGGACGGTTCGCGGTAGCTCCGCCACGGTTTGCGGTGACTACGCCGCGGTTGAAGGCAGAGGACGGGGGCGTATTGTGGGCTTGCGCCGCGCCGCCGATCACAGATTGGCGAGTCGGATTAGCATCCACACCGCGCAGCATCGTGCCCTGGCCAAGTGCGGACTTTGGTACCGCGCCGCCTGCGCGATTGATGGCCGCGCCGGAGGTGAATGCCGACCTGGGGGCCGCTGTCACCGCGCCCGGCGTATTGCGGAAGCCATAATGCGCGTTATTGACGTTACCGTTGTAATAGTTGTTCGTGACGTTGTTGATGTTGGTGATGCGCGTATTAGTAATGTTCACGTTGCGAACATAGTTGCTGCTCGCCCAGCCGCCGCCACGGTACCAGCCGCCGTAGCCCCATCCGCAATAGCGAGGATAGAAGGGTTCACCCCATCCCAACGGGAACCAGCCAAAGTTGATGCCGATACCCCATCCGCCGCCGCCGAACCCGAAACCGACGCCAAAGCCTGGGCCACCGATCCAACCAACCAGCGCCGGAGCATAGTAGGGATTCCAATAGCCAACCGGTCCGGGAGCCCATCCCCAATATCCGCCGTAGCTAACCCAGCGGCCATAGTGGAATGGCGCGAAGCCCCAGGGCTGATCGTCAACCCAGGTCCATCCCCAGGGAGCGATCCACACCCAATGACCGAAGCGATACGGAGCCCAACCCGCCGGTACAGAAGTCGGGATCCAGACATTGCCGTAGGTAGGCGTAGGCACCCAGCGTCCATAACCGTCGAGGTCCTGGTAGCCGATGACTCCGGGCGAGACGTAGCGAGCCGAAAGGGAATCATCCAGTCGCTTGTCGCGAACCTGGACCCAGTCGTCGAAGCCGTCACGCGAGGGAGCGTTCACCGCCGTGTGCACCAGCGAGGTGCCGCCACTGAAACGCATCTGTTGGCCGGAGTTCACGCGAACTGCCGCGCCCTTGCCCGTGGCTTCGCCATAGCCGCTGCGTACCGTCACCCAGCTCTGATCTTCGTTCGGGTAAGCGTCAAAGCGGTAGGTGCCCGACTTCATAACCGTGAAAGCGTAGTTGGGCGTGTCAACCTCGTAGATCTCGCCCTTTTCCAGATGTTTGACCGTGATCTCCAGCGTGCCCTGATCAAGTTCGATCTGGACGTTGTTGTCGGTGACATTGGTCAGCGTGACGCTGGTCTCCGAGTTCATACGGAGGAAGCCGTCGCCAACGTTCAGTTCAGCTTGGGAATTCTTGTCGGTCCAAACGCGATCTGCGCTGGTTAACGGACGGTTCATGCTGGCGGCAATCCAATCGTTCACGCCACCGGGCTGCATGGAAACCTGGCCGGACATGTACTGCACGCGCGCCACGCGTCCCGGAGGGTCCTGCTGCGGCTGGCCGTTGTAAGCGCCCTGCTGGCCGGACTGATCGGGAGCACCCTGCTGCTGCGGATAATTCTGCTGCTGCTGGTCAGGGTATGCCTGCGGTTGTCCCTGGTCGGGATACTGTTGCTGGCCCGACTGATCGGGATAAGACTGTTGCGGAGCGTTGGCCGGCGGAGGGTACGAGCCCTGGTCGCTCTGGGCCAACATCATTCCGCTAGAGAGAGCGACGAACAGCAGAACTATGAAGATCGATGTACAAAGTCGCCGCGAATTCATTGTTGTAGCTCCTTTCGCCTCAACCGCCGTTTCGGTACTTCGTTCTCCTGAGGCGAATTCGCTTACCTGTCGAGTCAGCGCGAGAACCTGGCCGACCGACATCCCTATAAACCCTAGATTTCTAAGCGTGTTGCGCGAAGCTTTTTTACACATCGCCTGGCCAAATCTACATAGAAAACTGAACTCAAACTTAAATTCTACGCGCGCTTAGCCACTTTTATTAGAAGAAAGCACGCCGGTGGCCGCTGCTAGAGTTTGGTTAAGATTTGTATCTGCTGAGGCTCTTTCGAACCGTGCTTAGATCTCCGGTTTTGAAGGGTCGCGCCTTCAGGTGCGCCGTCACAAGCCCTTCGTAGTTGATTCGGCGAGGTGGCCTTTAGGCCGACGAGCCATTTGCTTTCGCAAGTAGTCACCCCCGTTGCCAGCGCGCACTTTTCCCACACCGTTGAACGTAACCCACACACCTTCTTGCAGGCTAAATCAATGCCATCGGACGATGAGGCGTTCTCCATCACATCAGGCCAGAGTTCTGCATCGAAACCAGCATGCAGTTTCGAGCGCGCGCTTTCAGGGTATTCGCGCTGGTTCTCGGTCTGGCGATTCTCGCCGCTGCTACGCCGGGCTCGTTTCGCGGAACGATTGTCGACAATCCCAACTCTGCCAAGGGATGGATCTACGTGCAGGGACGCAAGGGTACAGCGCGCCGTGTGGAAGTCTCTCACGCAACGGTCACCTATGACGAGGATGTGCCGGCAATCGAGCGAAGCCCGAATCCGCAAGGCGCTCTCATCCCTGGTACCGAAGTTCGCGTGACCGCCGAACAGGGCAGCGACGGCGAATGGCACGCCGAGCGCGTGGAGATACTCGGGCCGGCGGCGACGACGAAGGAATCGAAGAGTCAATCACTGGAACGGCTCTTCCGCCCAACGGCAAGAGACCCGCGTTCTTGATCAGGAAGCGCACTTAGCATTTCACTAACCCCGCCTTGCATCCCTAGCCACTAACCTCTGATTTCATCTCCCGCATCCCCTTGTGTTATAACCACGTGTTTCGACCTTTTGCGCGGCGCACCTCGCAGCGCCTCCCGAACCGGAGGATTTGTTTGGATTTCCAGCTCAACGACGAACAACTGCATTTGAAGAAGATGGTGCGCGACTTCGCCCAGCGCGAGATCGCTCCCAACATCATGAAGTGGGACGAGCCCGGTACCTTCCCCCTGGAAACCGTCAAAGAGCTAGGCAAGCTGGGTCTGCTCGGGATCATCTTCCCCACCGACTACAGTGGTGCGGGCATGGGCTATGTCGAATACGTCATCGCCATCGAAGAACTCTCGCGGGTCGACGGCTCCGTGGGTATCATCGTCGCCGCGCACACCTCGCTGTGCTCGAATCACATCTTCATCGCCGGCAACGAGGAGCAGAAACGTAAATACATTCCCAAGCTCGCCACTGGCGAGTTCATTGGGGCTTGGGGACTGACCGAGCCGGGATCGGGATCCGACGCCGGCGGCGCGCGCTGCACCGCCGTCCGCAGAGGTAAGAATTGGGTGATGAATGGCACCAAGACCTTTATCACGAACGCCCGTTACGCCGATGCGGTCGTGGTTATCGCCGTTACCGACAAGACGGCGCACACGCACGGACTCTCGGCGTTTGTCGTCGACAAGGGGACGAAGGGTTTCCGCATCGGCAAGAAAGAAGACAAGCTGGGCCTACGCGCCAGCGATACGTCCGAGCTCATTTTCGAGGACTGCGAGATTCCGGCCGAAAACCTGCTGGGCAGCGAAGGGCAGGGTTTCATCGACGCGATGAAGGTGCTCGACGGCGGCCGTATCTCGATTGCAGCGCTCGGCCTGGGCATGGCGCAGGGCGCGTACGAAGCAGCGCTCAACTATTCGAAGGAGCGCAAGCAGTTCGGCAAGCCAATCAGCGAGTTCCAGGCAATCGGTTTCAAGTTGGCGGACCTGGCGACGGAGATTGACGCGGCGCGGCTGCTCACGATGCGCGCGGCCTCGATGAAGGATGCCGGCATGAAGACTACTCTGGAGTCGTCGATGGCGAAGCTTTACACCAGCGAGGTCGCCGTGAAGGCCGCCAACGAAGGCGTGCAGATTCATGGTGGCTATGGCTTCATTAAGGATTACCCGGCGGAGAAGTTTTATCGCGACGTCAAGCTGTGCACCATCGGCGAAGGCACCAGTGAGATCCAGCGCCTGGTGATTGCAAGACAGTTGCTGAAGGATTAAAGGCGGGAGCACCGGGTCATGCGGTGAACCTAATTTCAAATTGTCATCCCGAGCGGAGCTACGGCGGCAGCGGAGTCGAGGGACCTGCGGTTCATCCGGGTCGGATTCACTGTAGGCAGAACCGCAGATCCCTCGAAACGCTACGACGCAGCGCGTCTTCGCTCCGGAAGACAATTGAGTAAAGGTTTTCGCACGATCAAATTCGTGCCCTGACACAAACATCTGTGACGCGCATCGTGCGCTCTGAAATACGTATGCTTTATCATCGAGCGTGACCTCCAATCACCACATCGAAGCTTTTATCCACCGCATCCGTAACGGTGAGGTCCGCGCGTTGTCCCGCGCCATCTCTGCAGTCGAGGACCACACACACGAGGCGACCGAGCTGCTGAAGGGCTTGTTCCCTTACAGCGGCAAGGCTCTGCTGCTCGGCATCACCGGTTCGCCCGGAGCGGGCAAGAGCACGCTGGTCGACCAGATCGCGCACACCTATCGCAAGCAGCAGAAGACAATCGGCATCGTGGCCGTCGATCCCACCAGCCCGTTCAGCGGGGGAGCGATCCTGGGCGACCGCATTCGCATGAGCTCGCATCACGCCGACCAGGGCATCTTCATTCGCAGCATGGCCACGCGCGGCTCGCTTGGCGGCCTGGCTTCCACCACCGCCGATGTGGCGACGGTCATCGACGCCAGCGGACGCGATGTCGTCATGATCGAAACTGTTGGCGTCGGCCAGGATGAAGTCGACATCGTGCGTCTGGCGGACGTGACGATGGTCGTGCTGGTGCCCGGCATGGGCGACGATGTGCAGACCATCAAAGCCGGCATCATGGAGATCGCCGATATTTTCGTGATTAACAAATCAGACCGCGACGGCGCCGAACGGGTAGAGCGCGAGATCCGAGCCATGCAGGCGATTACGCCGATGCGCATGGGCGCCGGCCTCAAGGACACCTGGACTCCGCCGATTGTTAAGACGGTGGCCAGCAGCGGCTCAGGCATCGACGAGTTGGTCGAGACCATTGAGAAATATCGTGACTATCTGGAGCAGAGCGATCGCGTGCTCTCTCGGCGCATCGAAAACTGGCGTAAGCGTATTGCCGAGATGCTGCGCGACGCGCTCTTCCAGCGCGTGCTGTCGCATTACATGAGCGAGAGCGAGGCGCTGCGCCTTGCCACCGAAGTTGCCGAGCACAAGCGCGATCCGTACTCTTTAGTTGAGAAGATCGTGGAAGGTTTAGGGAGACCTGATGAGCGAAATTGATCACCTTGGAATTGCCGTGAAGTCACTGGCGCAGGCCAAGAAGTTTTACGAGAGTCTGGGGCTGTCGCCGATGGAAGACGAAACCGTCGAGGCGGAAAACGTACGCCTGTCGATGGTGCCGGTGGGCGAGAGCCGGATCGAGCTGCTGGAGCCTCTGTCGGACGACTCGCCGATTGCCAGGTTTCTGGCCAAGCGCGGCGAGGGCCTGCATCACGTGGCCTTGAACGTCGAGAATCTGTCGGCAACGGTAGAGCGGTTGAAGGCCAACGGCACTCGCTTGATCTCCGACGACATCAAGATCGGCGCCGGCGGGCATTTGTACGTTTTCGTGCATCCCTCGAGCGCCGGCGGAGTATTACTGGAGTTGGTGGAAGACGCACCCCAGGGGGTGTGAGGGGCTTTGAGATCGCGCTGCCGGAACTGATCGAAAGCAATTAAGGTTGTCATCACGAGGACGTTTTTAGACAGACGACGGATCCGCTTCCCAGTCAGCAGAAGCAGATCCCTCATCGCTCTGAAGAGCTCCTCGTGATGACAATTTATTTCCCTGCTAATGATGCTGCTCATCTCCATCGACACGTCGGGTCGCAACGGCAGCGTCGCCCTATGCCGTGGTGACGGCCAAAGCTTTGAAACTCTGCAAATGGCGACCCTCGAAGGCGGGACTTACTCGGCGCGTCTGATGCCGGTGATCGCTGAACTTCTTGAGCAAAACGGTTTTGGCAAAAGCGATGTTGATGGCTTTGTGGTGGTCTCCGGCCCCGGCTCGTTCACCGGCCTGCGCGTCGGACTCAGCACGGTGAAAGGTTTGTGCGAAGCGCTGGGCAAGCCGCTGGTGACCGTTTCGATGCTGGAAGCGATTGCGATGGCATATGGATCGGGTGAGGTAAGCGCGATCCTCGATGCCGGACGAGGCGAAGGATACGTCGGCGAGTATCGAGTTGAGAATGACATGGCAACTCTAGAGCGGGAATTCATTGTGAAGCTGGTGGAATTCCCCGGCCAGACCAGCCGCGCGGTTGCGACACCTGATAAAGGCGTTGCAGATGTTCTGCGCGCCGGCGGAATGGAAGTGTCGCTGGTCGATCCAGTTCATGCCAACGGCGTCGCCCGGCTCGGGCTGCGAAAATTGCTGGCAGGAGAACCGGCGGATGCGGCTTCGGTCGACGTGAACTACATTCGCCGGTCGGACGCGGAACTGTTTGCCAAGCCGAAGGGGTGATGCGAGGGGTTGTATAGCAGGCCCCGTCGGGCTAAAGCACTCCTCGGGATGACAAATAAGAAGGGAGTGACGGCCCAGCTAAAGCTGCGACCCATCAAGAATATTGCTTTACCTCACTGATGCTAATCCGCCGCGCCACTCCTGCCGATATCCCTCACATGCGCGCCCTCGAGCAGCACGCCGACACGGCCGCGCATTGGGCTGAGCGCGAATATGACGCGCTATTCGCCCTGGAAGCGCCGAAACGCATTGCCTTGGTCGCAGGCGAGACTTCCGACGACATTCACGGTTTTGTTATTGCTCGCAGCGATCTCGATGATTGGGAGATTGAAAACTTGGTTGTCGCCCCCAACCGGCGGCACGGCGGAATTGGTGGTCGCCTGGTCGGTGAGTTGCTCCACCAAGCTGGGGAGGCCGGAGCCACTTCGGTGTTGCTGGAAGTCCGTGAGTCCAACCATCCGGCAAGGCGGCTCTATGGAAAGCTTGGATTTGCGGAGACCGGCAGGCGTCCGAAATATTACGAAAACCCGCAGGAGGATGCCTTGCTGCTGAAAATTTCGGTTTCAATTCCGTGACAAAAGCGCTTGAAGCAGAATAGGGCGTATGCTAGCGTTTTCATCGTAGGTTCATTGGAGGTGCAGTGAATGGCAACTCAGGCACGTGATCAGCTTCTCGCGAGCAATGAAGAATTTCGCCGTCTGGCAGATGAACACACCCAGTACTCGCAGCGTCTCGACTCCTTGATTCAGAAGAAGTATCTCTCCGAAGACGAAAAAGTCGAAGAAGTGCGATTGAAGAAGCTGAAACTTCACCTGAAGGACCAGATGGAAAACCTGGAGCAGCAATACCGCTCCTCCCATCAGGCCGTTTAGTAGCCATTAACCGCGTCAGTCCGGCGGAAAAGACATGGGTCTTGGCCGCCTCCTGTGATCCCTGCCTGTCATCCGTCAACCCTGAATCAATTCAATACAGCGCGCCGACGAACCGGTCATATCGATGGTCGGCCAGCCATGTCCTCGGCAGAAAATCCGTGACCGGCAATACTCTTGCGCGGAGTGGTTGCGGTATTCTCAACTCATGCGGCTTCACGATCTTCCCATTGAGCTTTCAACCTCCTCGTACTTTGGTTTTGCGCGCTGCGCCGCTCGTGCGGTCCTTTGCTGTCTTCTGCTTTCTGCCGGGGTTGTCGGGCAACAGAAGCCGCCGGCACGGCCTGCGGCTCATTCCTTGGAGGGTCTATGGGACGGGACCATGCAAAGCAAGGCAGGTGAAGTGAAGTTTGGCGTCGAGTTCCAACAGCAGGGAGATCGGTTGCACGCCACCCTGGTCAACGCCACTGATCGCCAGCCGTTCAGCAGCGCCGAGCTTAAGGACAATGTGCTGACGCTTCGCATGGATTACTACGATGGCCAGCTCACGATGCACTATAGCGCTCTGAATGCAATGGAGGGCGAATACACTCGCCAAACCAGTAAGGGCGTGGTGCAGATTCCGGTTCAACTTGTGGCTCACCCGAAGCCTGCCGCCACTGAGCCATGGACAGGACCCTCACTGACGGGCGACTGGATCTTCACCTGGCCCGAGGAAAAGGGCGCGGAAAAGACGACCTTGGCCCATTTCCAGCAGGAGAAAGACGCCTACGACGGGTCTGATGTGCCGATTACCGGAATCATCGAGCCGGTCAGCGGCGACACGGGCTTGCTGCATGGCACGGTGTACCGCGATCTCGAGGGACAGACTTTCTTTCATCTAAGCCGCTTTGACGGGATCCACGTGCTGGCGATCGACGGCAGACTGCTGCCAGACGGTACCCTGAAGGGCCAGCAGGGCGGAGTCGTTTCCCTCGAGCCTTTCACCGCCGAACGCAGCAAAGACAAAGCCACTGCCGATCCGAACGCACTGGCAGAGACGTTGACGAAGGTCAAGGATCCGCAACAGCCGTTCCGCTTCAGCGGCATCGATGCATCGGGCAAGACGCTCGACCAGAGCAGTCAGGAGTTTGCAGGGAAGCCGCTGATCGTCGACATTTTCGGTACTTGGTGCCCCAACTGCCACGATGAGGCGCCGGTTCTGGAGAAGCTCTATCAGAAATATCGCAAGCAGGGCTTGCAGATTGTCGGTCTCGCGTACGAGTACACCGACGATCAGCAGCGCAGCCTGCAGCAGATCGGCATCTATCGGGCAAAGTTCGGGTTGACATTTCCGCTGCTGCTCGCGGGCACGACCGACCAAGGGCAGATTGCCAAGACACTGCCGCAACTCGAGAACTTCGGCGCATTTCCAACCTCAATCTTCATCGACCGCTCTGGCCACGTGAAGGCAATCCTGGCGGGATTTACCGGACCGTCGACGGGGGAGAAGTACCAGGAAGTGCAGAAGAGGATGGATGAGCTGGTAAGGGAAATTGTGGGGGCGAGGTGAACCGGGTGCTCAAGAACGGATTTCACGACGCAGAACTACCCCGCCGTTCGAGTCACGCTTTACACAGGCGTTTGGAAGCGGCAGGGTTTTGAGTGAAATGGCCTGTTCGCGCCAATAGTCGGCCAAAGTGGGAACCAACGAGAAGTTGGGCGATCCGGTTCAGCCGGTGCTGTGCCTGATAAGGTACCGATTTCCTAGCAATTTTGAGTGATTAAGGCCCGGCAATCTGCGTTATTATGCCTCCCGCGCCGGACGTCCCATTCCGGCGAGGAGAAGTTGTCATGCATAACAGCATTTGTCGGATCGCTCTTTTCTGCTTCGCGCTTTCCGCTGCTATCGTCCAGATAGCCCAGGCGCAGACGTTCAGCGTTCTTTATGACTTCACGGCTAGCGCGGACGGGGCATATCCCCGGGCTGGGGTTACCGTCGGACCTGGTGGAGTCCTATACGGAACGGCGGAATACGGCGGGAGCTATGGCAATGGCACAGTTTTCAGACTGAGACCGACGAATGCAAGCTGGGCATTCAGTACTTTGTACGATTTTGCCGGGGGAAGCGATGGAGCCGCTCCAATCGGTGGAGTTGTGTTCGGATCCAATGGCGCTCTATTCGGCACAACCCAGCAGGGTGGTCCCGAAAACGATGGGACAGTGTTCGAACTGAAGCCTCCGGCTACTTTGTGCCGATCGCAACCTTGTTTTTGGAACGAGACCATACTGCACACCTTCACCGGGACGCCGGATGGGCTCTACCCATGGGTCCAGAACCTAATCTTCGATGCCGCGGGAAACATATACGGCACCACTGCGGGTGGCGGCGCGTTTGGTGGGGGGACGGTGTTCGAGCTGACCCGGTCAGGCAGCGGATACACGGAGACCATGGTGCATCAATTTGCCGGCAGCCCGGACGGGGCGGACCCTTTTACCGGTGTGGTATTCGATGCCGCGGGAAATTTGTACGGAACAACGGGTGACGGAGGAACCGGGCGCGGATGCGAATCCGGCTGTGGGACAGCGTTCCAGCTGAAGCCTTCCGGCGGGAACTGGCAAGAGAGTGTCCTACTTAACTTCGACCAGGGGTCTACCGGTATGGATGGTGGGTATTACCCTTACAGTCCTCTTCTCCTCGATAGCGCCGGCAACCTATATGGCACCACGATTTATTCCAGGGTGCTGCTCGATGGCGTAGTTTTCAAGCTCGCCCCTTCACACGGAGGGTTCGCCCCCTCCGTGTTTTACGCTTTCCCGTCATCCTGCCAGCCCTACGGTGGCCTGACTATGGACTCAGCCGGTAATTTCTTTGGGGTTTGTCTTGCTGCCGGATCAGGCTCCGTATTCGAACTGACCAATTGCAGTCAGTCCTGTGTCATGGTCGATCTTCACGACTTCAATGGCCGCGACGGTTACATGCCTTACGGCACGCCGACGCTCGATGCGAACGGCAATCTTTACGGCACAACACAGTATGGAGGTACGAGCATCAACTGCCAACTCGGCTGCGGTGTGGTGTGGGAGATCGCGGGCGTTGGCGCGCCGCTCAAGCACTGAATCGCTTTAGCTGGCGATAAATCGCCATCACACTCATTCACCCAGCCTATCCGCTTGCAGCTTAGTTCTGTCTTCGCTGGGCAACCCCCATTCAGCCTAAGGCTCTATAATCATTAGACGCCCATGGTTCGCGACGGCATCTATTACGGACTGGCATTCATTCTGGTTGCGGCGCTGGTAGGTTGGCTGACCCTGCCTGCGCTTGCCGCTGTTCCGTTGCTGCTGGCCGCCTTCTTTCTTTGGTTCTTTCGCGATCCAGAGCGGCGGATTCCGGCTATTCAAGGAGCGATCGTCTCGCCGGCTGACGGGAAGGTCACCGATATCTCCGTAATCGACCAAGATGGCGAGGCCAAGACCCGCATCAGCATCTTCCTGAACGTGTTCAATGTGCATGTGAATCGCTCGCCAATCACCGGCGTAATCGAAGACATTCGCTATCAGAAGGGCAAGTTCGGCAATGCGATGGGCGCGGTCTCCGCCGAGGAGAACGAGCAAAACATCGTGACCGTTCGTGGCGACGCAGGAGTTGTTGTCTTCAAGCAGATCGCTGGTCTTCTTGCGCGGCGTATCGTGTTCACCAAGAAGGTCGGCGACAAACTCGAACGCGGCGAGCGGGTTGGACTTATCAAATTCGGATCACGAACTGACGTTATTTTTCCCGCCGGCGCTGACATGAAGGTGCGTGTGGGCGAAAACGTGAAGGGCGGCTCGAGCGTGCTGGCAATTGCGCAGCCGCAACCCACTCCGGCTCGTCTGCGCGATGTCGCGGAGGTGCGATGAACTCGTACCCGCAACCCGGCGGCCCGGTGCGGCGCCGTCCGCGTAAGGGCCTCTATCTTTTGCCGTCGATGTTTACCGCAGGAAACATGGCTGCGGGATACTACGCCATCGGGCAAGCCATTCAGGGTACAGCCAGCGATCCTTGGCATTTCGATCTGGCGGCTAAAGCCATAGGGATTGCCATCGTTCTCGATTTTTTCGATGGCGGTATTGCCCGGCTCACCAATACCGCCAGCGATTTCGGCCGCGAACTCGATTCGCTGGCCGATGTAATTACCTTCGGCATCGCTCCTGCCGTGCTGGCCTGGATGTGGGGCTTCCGAATGTTGCCCATGGAAGGCAATCTGGAGTGGCGGACGCAAGTCATCCGCATTGGCGCGGTCATGACCTTCGCCTTTCTTCTGGCGGGTGCATCGCGACTGGCGCGTTTTAATATCCAGGTCAATCCGCAGCCCTCGAATCCGGGACGTCCCGGCCGAAAGTATTTCGTTGGCATGCCGATCCCCGCCGGAGCCGGCACCATCGCCGCCGTGGTTCACCTGGTGCAGGGAGCTCCGCTTCAGATTTGGTGGCTGTCTTGTGGCTGGGGAGTCTTTCTCGCGATCATCTCGTTTCTGATGGTCAGCACCTGGCGGTTCTTCAGTTTCAAGGGCATCAATTTTCGGCAGCCGCAGAATTTCCGCTGGATCATTGTGATGGGAATAGCGATTGCCTTGATCATCCTCTCGTCGCAATATGTACTGTTCGCGCTGGCGCTGATCTATATCCTGTCGGGAGTGATCGCGCGGCTTTCCTTTGTCTTTCGCCGGCCAACGGTGCCGCCTCCACCGCCGCAGGACGAGGTCTCACACGCTTGATGAAAAGTGATACGAACAAACCCTCCGCAACCCGTACCGATGGAGGCCATTGGGGTGGCCTGTTCCGCGTTGCCATCATTGGCGCCGCTACCCTGAAAGGCCGGGAGCTGAAAGAGGTCCTGAGCGACCGCAACTTCCCGGCAACCGATATCCGACTGTTGGATGACGAAGAGTCGCTCGGCCAGTTGCAGGCAGTCGGCGAGGAACCGACCTTCATCCAGAGCGTTCTTCCCGAACATCTCGACGGCGTAGATTTCAGCTTCTTCGCCTCCG
The DNA here is from genome assembly GCA_963834135.1 of uncultured Acidobacteriaceae bacterium. Classification (GTDB taxonomy): domain Bacteria; phylum Acidobacteriota; class Terriglobia; order Terriglobales; family Acidobacteriaceae; genus Bog-257. The sequence goes on from CAWIAN010000007.1 coordinate 893,367, forward strand.
ACGAGAACTTCACTCGTGATACCTGGCAGATGGCCCGCAAAGCGGGGAGCGACATTATCGATCTTTCGTACGCTCTGGAAGATCGTCCTGACGCTCTGCTGCGCGCCCCGTGGATTGAGCGGGAGCTCGGTGCCACCCGCAAAGTTGATTTCAGCGAAGCGCCGGTGATCGTCGCCCATCCGGCGGCGATAGTGCTGGCCCTGCTTCTGCTGCGAGCGCAGAAGATCGGCAAGATTGCTCGCGCTATCGCTACACTGTTTGAGCCGGCCTCTGAGCACGGTCGCCGTGGCATGGATGAGTTGCACGAGCAGACCGTGAATCTGCTTTCCTTCCAGCAACTGCCTAAAGGTGTGTTCGACACGCAGGTAGCGTTCAACCTGCTCGATCGTTACGGCGAGAAGTCGCTGCCCACCCTGGCATCGGTAGAGAGCCGCATCGTGCGCCACTTCCGCGGCATTGTGCAGGAGCAGTTGAGCGTACCTTCCCTGATGCTTCTCCAGGCTCCCATCTTCCATGGGCATGCGTTTTCGCTTTACATTGAATTGGAGAATCCTGCGCAGATCGAAGAGATGGTGGCTGCGCTATCCGGGGATCATGTCGACGTTTTGCAGGGCGGCGAAGAATCGCCAAGCAACGTGAATGCCGCGGGGCAGGAGCAGATCCAGGTATACGCCCGCCAGGACCCGCAAAGGCCAAATGCATTCTGGTTGTGGGCAGCCTCCGACAATCTGCGAATCTCGGCGCTTAGTGCAGTGGAATGTGCCGAGAGCATGATCGCGTCACGCCCGCGAGGAAAGGTACAGTGAGCTGTTCCGCATTCAGTCGTCGCGCTCCTTTGGCGGCGATGATCGCACTGCTGACCTTTACGACCGCCTGTGGCTATCACACGGCCGGAAACAACGGCCCGCGCCTGCCCAGTGATCTGCACACGATGTACGTTCCGGGCCTCCTCGACGCCTCGCAGACTTATCACATCGGCCAGACATTTACCGAAGCGCTGATTCGTGAGCTGCGCGAGCGCACAAACTACCGCATCGTCACGACCAACGACGGAACAGCTGATGCCGTGTTGACCGGAACTATCACCAGCGTATACATCGCGCCGCTAACCTTCGACTCGGCAACCGGACGTGTTTCCACTTCACTGGTAGCCGTCAGCATGAGTGCCAAGCTTGTCGGTAAAGATGGCACCATGCTGTGGAGCAATCCCAGCTTCCTATACCGCGAGCAGTACCAGGAATCGACCGACCCCTCAAGCTTCTTCGAGGAAGAGGCGCCCGCAGTGCAGCGCATGGCGAGAAATTTTTCCAAGGAATTGGTCGCTTCCATCCTGGAGGCGTTCTAGATGCGCAGCTTCGCGGCCTCGGACCGCTTTGTCGCCGATGTGAAAGCGGGCAAGCAAGCTGCCGGCTACGTCTTCGTAGGCGATGAAGCGTTTTTCCGTAAACGCTGCCGCGAGGCGATCCTTCAGCATCTGGTGCCTGCCGATGTCCGCGAGTTAAGCCTCTACGACATGGACTTGTCGGATGTCGAGTTGCAGCAGGTTCTGGATCAGGCGCGCACCCCATCGCTGATGTCGCCGTTTCAGGTTTTCTTCATTCGCGGCATCAAGAATCTCTACGGCCGGGGCAAGCACGACGAAGAGTTCGCCGCGATTACGGATTATTTCAAGAATCCCAATCCCGACGCGCTGCTGGTCTTCATCGCCGACCACATAAGTATTCCGGCCGATGCCCGCCGCATGGACCTGACCGACAAGGACCGCTATGAACGCATTCGCGAGACCCTGGGTGAGCACTGCTCAATCCTCGAGTTCGCTCGTGTGGACGAAGGCGACGCGGTAAAGTGGGCGGTCGAGACCGCTGCCGCGGAAGACGTGAAGCTTGACAGCGACGCTGCGCGCGAGCTGGTCGACTCGCTCGGTGGCGACATGATGATGGTGGCTAACGAACTGGAAAAGCTGGTGCTATTTGTTGGAGAGAAGAAACGCATCACGCTGGGCGATGTGGAAACGCTGGTCCTCGCGGCCAAGCAACGCTCGTTTTACGAGCTGACCGATGCGATCTCGGAACGCAATCGCGGCCGCGCTCTGGCCGTGCTGGATGCCATCCTCAACACTGGCGATGGGGACGAAGCCGCCATCGGGCATCTCTACATGCTGTCGAGAACCTTCCGCCAGATGCTGGTCATCCTGGAGCGCAACGTGCGTGATTCGCGTGCCCTGTGGCAGGCGCTATGGCAAGGTTTTCGCATTCCTCCGTTCGCCGCCGAAGACATCATCCGCCAGGCGCGCCGCTACAAATCGCGTCGCGAACTGACCAATGCCATCCGTCGGGTCGCACGCGCCGATTTGGCGTTGCGGTCCAATCCTCCCAGCAAGCGTCTGATCCTGGAGAACCTGATCCTCGATTTGACGGCGGAGCCGAAGCTGCATGAGGCCGGCTGGTTGCAGGAAGAGCTTCCCGTATAAGTTGTGATGGATGTAGAAGCCTATCTGCGGCGCATCGACTACCATGGGCCTCGCGACGTCTCAACAGCTACCCTGCGCCATCTGCACCGCCAGCACCTGTTTACCGTTCCCTTCGAAAACTTCGACATCCCGCTCGGCACTCCGATCGAGCTCGACCTCGCTCGTATTTACGAAAAGATCGTGGTGCGCCGTCGCGGCGGATTTTGCTACGAACTCAATGGCTTGTTCGCCGCGCTACTGACCGAGTTAGGCTTTCGCGTAAAGATGCTGTCCGCGCGGGTGCGCCACGATGACGGAGGCTTCGGTCCCGAGTTCGATCACATGCTGCTTAAGGTTGAGCTCGACGAGCCGTGGCTGGCCGATGTCGGATTCGGCGATTCGTTTGTCGATCCCATCCCGTTTCGCTCCGGAGGTGCCAGTCAGATGCACAGCCGTCGCTATGTCGTGCTGCCCATGAACGACGAGTGGCAGCTGTTGCGCGAAGACGATGAGGGGCAGGCCCCGCAGCATGCCTTTCGCGACATTTCACACGATCTGAGCGACTACGAGCAGATGTGCCGTTTTCATCAAACCTCGCCGGAATCGCATTTCACCAAGGGCTGGATGTGCAGCCGCGCAATGCCGGATGGCCGCATCACTTTGGCGAACATGAGGATCATCATCACCAAAGACGGCACGCGAGAGGAGGCGCAGTTGAGCACCGAAGCCGATCTCCGGCACTGTCTGCACGAGTTCATGGGCGTGGAGTTCGGAGCATCGGTGTCGCTTGCCAGGTTGACGGGCCAATGACGTATGTTGGGAACAACTTTGGAAGTACGATCAGAATATTCGCACAAGTCTGCAGTCGTGAGATCTGCCATCCCACGAATTGTCATCACGAGGAGGACTTTAGTGCGACGAGGAGTCCGTTGTAAATCGCGCAGGAAGAGTGTTTGCTGCGGCGCGCCCGGCTGTCGCCGCTGCCGCGGCTCAGCCCTCAAGTTTCGCGTGACCCGGGGCTTGCGCCCCGGGCTCACAGTATGTCCGCCGCTTCACGGCTACACATTTGCACGCCGATTACCGAAAATGCATGCCGATGGTTGAAGCGTACGCCTGCTATTGAAACTGTCATCCCGAGCGAAGGCGAGGGATTTGCGGTCTGCCGGTAGCGGACTACCTCTCCTTCGTGGAGAAACCGCGTTAGGATGACAATTCGAGAACCATGCCTTTACTTCGCTTCCTTCACCTCGACGCTGCCGATAGTGTTTTCCCACTCCAGCTTCAGGGTCGCCGCGTCGCCGCCCATCTTGTCGAACGAGATGGTGAACATCTCCAGCCCGGAGGAACGTTGCGTAACCTTCATGGGAATCCGAGCCAAGTCTTGCTTCTGATCGTATTCGGTACCCCATTGTCCGACTTGCTTGTTGATGATCAGTTGCCACTGGTTCATGCCGGGCAGGGAATAAATCGTATAGCTGCCCTTGGGAACATTTGTGCCGCCGATGTTCAGGTCGACGCTGGTCTTGAGGCTAGTGGCTGCATTGGCGCCGGTGCGCCACACCTGATCGTAAGGAACCAGGCCGCCGAAGATTTTGCGAGTTCGCATGGAAGGCCGGCTGTAATCGATGGTGACGGTATTTCCATCCGCGAAAGTCAGCGTAGCGGTTCCCGGCGGGCTTGCCGGCGGTTTTTTCCCACCTGACTGCATAGCGTCGTTCTGTGCGATGCCTACGGCGGACAAAGCGATGAGTGCGGCGACAACAATCCACAAACGGCTCTTCTGCATTGCATTCTCCTGTGCGATTTTCTGTTGCCCATCTATTCTATTTCTTCTGCTCCGGCGCTAAGTGCATATCGGGCATCGGAGGCCAGCCAATCGACTTACCCTGGAACAGCGCGACCGCGGTTTCATAGCGCTTGGTCCCATCGTGTATAGCGAAGCGGCGCAGATGATCGGGCGGACCGCTCCACATGCAAACTCCAGCGTACGCGCCGTCCTTGCGCAGGATGTAATAGCTCATGTCGACGTATTGCATCTTGGCCATGTCGCCATTGAAATTGCGGACGATGCGCTTTAGCGCGTCCATGCCGGCTTCCTGCGGCGACATTCCGCGCCGCATATTTTCTACGATGGTATGTGCGCCACAGATTTTGATGTTCTCTTCGCCATTGCCGGTTGCGCCTGCCGCGCCCACATCCTGGTCAACGTAGCAGCCGGCGCCGATGATGGGCGAGTCTCCCGCGCGTCCCGCAAGCTTCCAAGCCAACCCGCTGGTGGTGGTTGCACCGGAAATTTCACCACTGGTATTCAACGCCGAGCAGTTGATGGTGCCGGTTGGCGGATGCAACACGCGCTGCGCGGCCGCCGCGCGGAATTCCGGCTCGATACCAAATTTGGCTGCCAGGGCTTCCAGCTTCTGTTGCTGTTCTTCGTATAGCTCCGTGTGATTTTCGTTTTCGTCGGGAAGCTTGTAACGAGGACTCGCGATACCGGGTCCCCACCAGTCCTTGTTTGACATCGTTTCTTTCCACATCAGCCACACTTTGCGCGATCGGTCAGTCAGCAGGTTCTCGCGGGGAAAGCCCATGTCAAATCCGAACCGCTGCGCGCCTTCGCCTACCAGCATGACGTGGCCGGTATTCTCCATCACGGCTTTCGAGAGCAGCGAGACATTCTTGATCTCGCGAACCGCAGCGACTGAGCCTGCCATTCGCGTCGGCCCGTGCATGCAGCAGGCATCCAGTTCGACCACGCAGTCTTCGTTAGGCAGTCCACCGAGTCCGACGCTGTCGTCATTGGGATCGTCTTCCGGTCCGGTGATCACCTGCATGACCGCATCCAGCGTGTCGCCACCGCCGGCCAATACCGTGTAGGCGCGATCGAGATAGTTGTACCCGTTGGCGGCGCTGATGATGATCGGTTTCTTCGGCTTGGTGGATGGAACTGCGTTGTTGTCTGGCTTCGTTTGTCCCTGCAGATCGAGTGCGAGCGACGCCGAACCGATAGCGGTAGTGGCGATAAAATCGCGGCGCGAAACCTTCATGTATTCCTCACGTGTTGCCTACGGCCAAGCAGAATAGCACGTTGGAAGAAGTCGGCGTGCAGAGACGGCAGCATCCCTTCCTAGTATTGTCATCACGACGAGGCCTTGAGACCGAGGAGGGATCAGCTTTTCTCTGTTTCGGCACAGTCGGCCGGCTGTCTGAAATCTGCTTTTCTCATTGCTCCGCTTCATCCGTCTCCTGGGCCGCCACTGCCAGCCAACGCCTGTCGGTGAAATGCAGGACGTCGGTAAAGCGCATCCGCAACACGACGTGTCCTTGCTTGTCGGAGATCACGTTGACGCCATGCACAACCGCAGTATCGCCGAACAGATTCGCAGTGAGTTCGGTGAGATTCTGCTGGAACTGATCTTGCTCTGTGTGTAGAGTGAGCTCCCGCAAAACTTGCGCCTTGGGACGCAGCGTGCCTTTCCGCGAAATATCGGCGAATTCGGGCGCGAGCATGCAATCGAGCGTCGCCGTGTTCCTCTGATTCAGAATTTCCAGCCACGTCTGCTCGAACTCCAGGGCAGATGCCTGGTTGAGCTTCCATGTCCCTGCCGGATAGGCGGCGCACGGAGAGGCCATCATCAGTTTGCGCGCATCCAAGAAGCAGGGCGACGAGCAGTATCCCGACAATCATCGAGCAGCTCCAAAAAGAGAGGGCACAGCGCAACGGCTGTGCCCACGGTCAGTGCGATCAGCTAACTGGCGACCTTCTCGGCTGTGTTCTGGTCGGCGCGGAAGCGCAGGAGCGCTGCAATTCGACCGATCCTGTCAAACTCCTCGTCATCGTGAACATAGACGATTTCCACACCGGTGCGGATTGCATGTCCGACAACGGCGTCACCGATGTCCTCAAGCTCGGTATTCTCCTTGCCGCAGATAGCGCAGGTCGGAGCCGCGTGCATGTCCATGTGGCCGCAGTTGTAGCACTTCACGCCCGGCGCATGGAAGTTCGAGCCCAGCATCAGGGTCTGCACTTCGCCCTGCTCCAACGAGCGCAGAACACGCCTCAGGCCGACGGCACCGCGCGCGTTGCGATGAGCTTCGCCGACTACTTCGCGAATCAGTTCCTGCTTGCGATTGGCATCGTACGCAGCTAACTGTTCGTGTGCCACCTGCTTGACCTGCTCGGGCGTGGCGAGCTTGGGATCGATGCGGAAGTGCCCTACCAAGTGCCGGCGCGCCTTCGACTGCAGCTGTGGCTCAATTTCCGACCAGACATCGTCGCGGCAGCCGATCAGCAAACGGTCGCAGTCACCGTGTTCGAAGTATTGCTCGATGTGGTCGGCGACGGTCTTGAAGTGCTGCATGGCTTCGTTTGCCTGCTTCCGTTCGGCGTGTCCGGCATCGTATCCGCCATAGCCGTCGCTCTTGCCGCGGCGCGTCAGCTCATTAACGAAGTCCTGTTTTTCCGTGACCTCTTCGTCTTTCAACTCGAAGACGCGCGCCTTGGTGCGATCGGCCAGCAGAATACACACGCGCTGCTTGCCGTCGAGCACTGCGGCCAACGGCATCAGATGAAAGCGGTGGCTAATGGCGATCTTCGGTTTCAGAAACTGTCCGGGCACGTCGAACTCGCGCCAGAAGCCGGTTTGTCCGCACGCGAAAATGGCTTTGCCTCCGCTGCCATGCAACGGATCGACCATATTGCTGATGCGTTCCAGGTCGCTGCGCGTTGAGCCATTCTTGCCGCGTTTCTCGGCATCGTGCAGCGCTCCGCGAATCATGTCCTTTACCAGGATTGCCTCTTCCTTATGCGATTTGTTCGGTGGCGTCGAAGGCTGATAGTAGAACGTGATGGCGCAGCCTTCCGCCGATTGAAAATTAGCTAGCTCTCGGATGTCATCGCGCGTGATCATTCCGGTTCTCCTGTCCAAGTTGTATTGTGTGCTTCCCTGTAGATCGACGACGGCAGACTAGGCGCTCTTGGAATATTCCACGAGCCGGTCTTTCAGGGGATCTTTCATTGGTAAGGCGCGTTGCAGATGCTCGCGCGCTTTACGGATAGCTGCTCGCACCTCCTCCACGGTGTGGTTGGTGATATCGGCGATTTCTTCGAGGGTGAAACCCTCGATGGTGTAGTAAATAAAAGCTTCGCGTTCGTTGCGACCGGCGTCGCGCAACGTGGTTTCGACCTGGGTGATCAGCTCGCGTCGCGCCGCCAGCTCTTCCGGATTATTGGCGCTGGTATCGGCAATGACGTTTTCTTCAAACAGCTTCTCATCGGGCTGATGGAATTGCAGCAGGGCTTCATCCGTGCCGCGAACGTTCTGTTCGCCGCGCGAGCGCTCCAGGGGAATACGGCCTTCGTTGTTGCCGTCCGAGGCGAGATGGTCGATCGCCTCTCTGGTAAGGCGATAAATCCACGGCTCCAGCTTCATGCGCTCGGGCTTCTCATAAGCCTCGCTCAGCGCGTTGGCGATTGCTTCGTTGACTACGTCCTCGATCGCAATATTTCCGGGCGCGAGCAGCTCCTGATCCTCGCGGTATTGCATCTCTCGCTGGATGAAGCGCTTCAACCGTGGCAGGTTGATGTTGATGTACTCGGAAATATCTCCGTGCGAGACCTCTTCGGGCTTCACCGCTGCGATCGTGTCTTCGAAGGGAATGGTGCTGATAACGGCGCGTTGCGGCGCCCGCCGACGAGGCCAACTGTGCTGGTTGCGCAGTAGCTGTTTATGCTTCTTCAGTTGCTCCACAATGTCGTCGAAGGCGACTTTCACCGCGCTGACCGCTGTCGAGCTCGTCTCCTGCGAAGACATTTGTCCGGAAGGCAGACGCAAGTTCAGCGCGACTAGGATTCCCTGACGAGCAGAATTCTCCTCGACAACGCCTTTCAGGTGCACCAACTCCGGACGAAACACCTGAACATGTCGGCTCAGTTTTTCAGTTTGTTGTTGGATTAATTTTTCTAGGTCGGAAGTTTTAGAAATCTTGTAGCTGATATGGACGTTCATGAAAAGCCTCTCCGGATGGAACCCTTTCCATCCGCAGCTACCGTCCTCTTCTAGCTGGATTTTACTCCTCCTATTACAGAAGCAAGCGGAAAATGACGAGTTGCTTCAAGACGTGATCGCACCTCAAATCGACCTCGAAGGCAAGTGGGTTGCCAGTTCGAGCTATTAACCGCTCGTGTAATAGGAAAGGCCCCCGAAACTCGAGGGCCTCTCTGTTTAGCGCTCAGGTATTCTGACCTTTGCGTCCGGACGCTTGTCCAGATGAACGCTCTCGATAAAGCGCACCTTACCTTTGCTCAGCTTCATCACCAAAGACGTTGTGCGGACGCCGTCGCCGAAGAAACGCACGCCTTTCAGCAGCATTCCGTCCGTAACGCCAGTGGCGGCGAAGATGATGTTCTTGCCGGGCGCAAGCTCCTCAGCGGTATAAATTCGCTTAGGATCGGTGATACCCATATCTTTCATGCGCTCACCTTGCTCCGGGGTGTAGCCGACCAGGCGGCCAACCATGTACCCGTTCAGGCAGCGAATTGCAGCGGCAGTGATGACGCCTTCAGGAGCTCCGCCCGTGCCCATGACCGCATGAACACCCGATCCGAGCATGGAAGCCGCGACGCCCGGTGACAGATCGCCGTCCGAGATGAGCCGGATGCGAGCTCCTGCTTTGCGGATCTCGGCGATCAGCTTCTCGTGGCGGGGACGGTCAAGGATGATGATCACCAGATCTTCGACGCGACGGCCCAACACCTTGGCAATGACATTCAGATTGTGCGCAACCGGGGCTTCCAAATCGACCACGCCTTTACACGACGGGCCGACGACAATCTTCTCCATGTAGCAGTCGGGAGCGTGCAGCAATCCGCCGCCCTCGGAAGCCGCCAGCACCGTGATCGCTCCCGGCGATCCGGTCGCACACAGGTTCGTTCCTTCCAGCGGATCGACGGCGATATCGACCGACGGATACGAGCCGCCATCATGCTTGCCGACCTTCTCTCCGATGTAGAGCATGGGCGCTTCGTCGCGCTCGCCCTCGCCAATGACAATGGTTCCGTCCATGGGCACGGAATCCATCACACCGCGCATGGCTTCAGTGGCAACCTGGTCGGCGTGCTTGCGGTCGCCTTGTCCCATTGTTTTGGCCGAGGCGATAGCCGCTTCTTCCACCACTCGCAGGAACTCCATCGCGAGATCAGTCTCGAAGTTGGCGGTCGGAGTGTGCTTGATCTGTGGTGCGTCCATTTCTGCTTTACTGGCCATGAAGCCTCCGGGGATATGTGCGCCTTGCCGCGCCGGAGAATGAGATGCCGGAATCACACCTCACTCTTGCGCGCCGTACGATAAAACGGGCCATTTGCCGCGTTCCTGTCATCTGGCACAAGTGCTAAGGATACACGCAGCCAGCGCATAATCGAACAGGGAAATGCTGCAGTTCAGCTTTGGAACTCGACTCTCATTCTGTTCTAAGCTAACCCTATCCCCTATCCATCGCTTTTAAAACGCCGCAATCCCAGTAATGTGATCGCCAATGATCAGCGTGTGAATGTCGTGCGTTCCTTCATAAGTCTTCACCGACTCCAGATTCATCATGTGGCGGAAGATCGGATACTCGTCGGCGATGCCATTGCCGCCAAGAATGTCGCGTCCCATGCGGGCACACTCCAACGCCATCCAGACATTGTTCCGCTTGATCATTGAGATGTGATGCGGCTTGGCCTTGCCTTCATCTTTCAACCGGCCCACCTGCAACGCGAGTAGCTGCGCCTTGGTGATCTCGCTGATCATCCACACCAGCTTCTCCTGTACCAGCTGATGTCCGGCGATCGGCATGTCGTGGAACTGCTTGCGGAACTGCGAATATTGCAGCGCACAGTCGTAGCAGGCCATAGCCGCGCCAATCGCGCCCCAGCCAATACCGTAGCGCGCCTGGTTCAGGCAGCTGAGCGGCGACTTTAAGCCACCGGACTGCGGCAGCAGATTGTCCGCAGGGATGCGCACATCCTGCAGCGACAAGCTCGAGGTCACCGAAGCCCGTAGGGACCACTTGCCGTGAACGTCGGCGGCTTTGAAGCCCGGCCGATCAGTCTCCACGATAAAGCCGCGGATCAGGTCGTTCTCGTTTTCCACCTTCGCCCAGATGATCGCGATGTTGGCGATCGAACCCGAGGTTATCCACATCTTCTCGCCGTTCAGGATGTACTCGTTGCCATCCTTGCGAGCGCGCGTGCGCATGGCCGAAGGGTTCGAGCCGGCGTCGGGCTCGGTGAGACCGAAGCAGCCGATGATCTCGCCCAGCGCCATCATGGGCAGGTATTTCTGCTTCTGCTCTTCGCTGCCAAAGGCGTAGATGGGATACATACACAAGCCGGACTGCACGCTGACGAACGACCGCACGCCGCTGTCGCCGCGCTCCAACTCCTGAGTCATCAGGCCGTACTCGACGTTCGACATGCCGGCGCAGCCGTAGCCTTTCAGGCTGGCGCCGTAGAAACCGAGCTCGCCCATGGGCTTGATCAGTTCCTTGGGGAAGCGGCCGTCGCGGTTGCACTGCTCGATGATGGGGACGAGGTTTTCCTCAATGAACTTGCGGGTGTTGTCGCGGACAAGCCGCTCGTCGTCGTTGAGCAGCGTATCGAATTCGATAAAATCCACGCCCTTGAATTTGAGTGCCATGGGTCTCTCTCTAGCTGGAATTGCGGATGGGGAAGAACCTTCGAGGCTATCAGGCCGCAAACGACGGGGTCAAACGAGCGGCGGGATAGGAGGTAGGAGGATTGGAAACCGGTCTCGACTAGTAACTAATCAGTTATGGAACCGCGAAAGGGGCTGTGCAGTTGCCCCGCCCAGACCGCAGACCTGGGCACCAACCGCAACCCAGAGAGCAGCGGCTACTGATCTTTTCTTGGCACTGGATATTTCTTGAACATCTTTTCGACGGCAGTATTCACCTGCTGCACAACTTTCTTTCTGTTATCGCTTAGCTTTTCGTTTGCGATTCCCCTCCACGCAACCTTTCGCTCGCGGGCGTCAATAAGGTCGACAATGAGTTGTCCTTTGTGCACCACGGCGGTGGTTGTCGTCCCAGGAACAGCCCCCCATACCAGAAAGCTCTGATCAAAGGGAGGAATGCCTGCCGAGTACCCGCTATAGAGGTCGGAATAAGTGACCGCCGTGTCTGTGTCAACCCCGCCGTACATCTGAATGTAGAGGTCGGGATGCGTCGTGTCCTTTCGCAAGCCACGGGCAGTCAACTCCTCTTCGATTGCTCCGGCAATAGCGCCCACTAGCATGGGTCGTGAGACGGCACCGTGCGGCGCGAAGGCAAACGTCCGGAAGCTAGTAAAGTTCAGGTTTTTGTCGAACTCTACTTTGATCTTTTGCGCCTCGACGGCGACCGGTAGCACAGCGAAAGCCAGAAGGATGAGCGTTAAGCGCCGAGCGACACAACAAGGTCGAGACATCTGCATTACTGCGTTCATAAGATTTCCTTTTGGCGTGAGACACTCTGTAGCCTGTCGCGTATAGTACGACTTCACCATCAACTGTCGAAGTCAATTCAAGCGCAGGCGGGCTACACGATTGTTGCACGCCGGGCGTATTCGCGTTCCTGACCACCGTTGGGACGGCAAGCATTGTGAGCCGCTGAATGAATCACTTGTCTAAGGAGACTCCATTGCACGTGTGCTCGGCCCGATGTGCGATGCTATGCTGGACTCTCCCAATTAAGGCTGACCACTTGCCCGCAAAAGGCAGGGAGCGAAGATGAGAATGTTGGTTCCACATTGTTGATTGGGGCGATCGGCTGCGCATTATGGTCGCCCAACCTTCTGGGACAAGAAGTACAGGTTGCCTCTGACAAAGGCGTTATCACGCTGAGCGTGATGGCCCAAAAGCCCTATGTCTCCGGCCAGAAGAAGACACCGGTGTTGAGCGTGGTCTGCCAGCGGAAAGGCAACAAAACTGTCCACGCAATCACGTTTTCGCCAGAGAGTATTCTGAGCGAGCAGGAATACTCATCCTTCGGAAACACCACGTCGTTGGTGCTGCAGATGACTATCGGTGGGCAGAAGCGACCGACCACTTGGGAATATCACAACCTGAAATCTTTCCAAGCTACCCATTCCTTTCACTCCTTCGACTATTTCGGCGAAACTGAGCCGCAGCGCATCGAGTTAATCCAAGCCCTGCTGAACGCGCCGAGCGTCTCCTTCGCCTTCACACCGTTCCTGACCGGTGTACCCAGTTCGAGCACATTTGACCTGACCGGGCTACGGACAGAGTTCGATAAACATCCTGAGTGCGCCATAAAGCGGTAGTACGTCAAGGTGCAAGCCGGGATCTTGTATCCTCACACAAACAATTAGGCTCCTGGTCAGGCCAATTGCATCAAGATTCGAACGCACTCCTTCGCGGTTGGCAAGAACAAGTAACACTCAAAATCTGGCCAGCGCGGCTAACGTGAGATCGGAATCCATCGCCGATCCGGTCGCTAGTTTGCAGGTCCGGCAAAGAGCAGCAAATTTCCATCGGGATCTTTGACCACGAAGTTCCTGGCGCCCCAGGGCTGTCTCTTTAATTTCTGCTGGAAGCTGACCCCTGCGGATTGAAACTCCAGAAAGAGTAGTTTGATCTCCTCGGCGGTGGCGACCGTCAGCGATGCCGCCAAGAGGTGCTCGCGATCGCGGACTATGGAATCGAGGACGGATTGCTCGACACACCTGAGGTTGAGACGCGCCCCGTCACGGCCCACCTGCGCGTAGTACGGAGGGTTGCCGTAGCTGAATACCAGCGAAAATCCTAACTTCTTACAGAAGAATTCGCGTGATCTCTCGATATCGGCAACGAATAGCTGTGGCTCTGCGCCGACGATCGTCGCCTTAGCTGGCGAGGATTTCGGCTTTCGGGGTGTCGTAGCAAGTCCGGTTTTCAGGGCTTGCCAACTGTCGAAGCCATTCTTTCTGGCGACCATTTCCTGCGCATCCCTGAGCTTAAAGCTGGCCGCAAGAATCTCGGCGTCGGGCATTTTACGGAAGCGAGGCAAGAGTTCACGGATCTGCGCGGCCACGGGGTAATAGCGCTCGCGGTGCCAGCGCAGGATGAGTTTGGCTTGCTTCTTAAGATTCTCTAGATCGGGCATATAGGCCTCCACGAGGAGATCGTGTAGGTGGGCATTGCCCTTCGGCGAAGTGCCGATGCACCCTACATGCGCCGACTGCAGTATCGGCCACCGTGCGATCCGTTGTCAATTTAGCGCGATCCGGCGCCTTTAGCCGGCCACTGCCCGTCGTTGTGTGGCCTAGTGGCTCGGCGTTCGGGATTCGCTTCCAGCTTCTCTCAACGCGGGCGATAACACGGCATCGCGATTCGGCATCCAACTGACAGAAGGCGAGAATCCGCTGCCTGGTCCACGACCCCGATGGGCAAGCCGGAATTCACGCTGACACTGGAGGACTCATTGAAGACCTTAACCGTGGCAAGAAACATTCTGGGCACAGTAGGACTGATGTTTGGGGCTTATATCTTCGTCAAGTCGATCCCCGGAGTGGTTCGCTACGTCAGAATCGTCAGGATGTAACGCACCGACGGCGGAGAGTGGCCCAGGCAAGAACTGGAGTCTGGTGTTCCTGTCTCGTTAGCGGAACCAGGCTCCTTCAGAAGGCAAGATTCTTGCATGGTCCGCCCGACATATCAGCAAGTTCATATCAACGGATACCTCAATAGGGTCCGCCGCCTACCCGAGCTTGGTCCTCTGTTGGTGATTTACTCGACGCAGACTGGCGCGCCTACCAGCCAGGATCTCGATAGCTGGACCCATCGCCGCATGTCAAACCAAAAGAGCCCAGCAGGCCGCTAAGCGCTTATCGATACCGCATTGCTCGATGACTGTTGCGACGAAGCGGTCGATCCGCTGGTCTGCGCAAATTGTTCAAACTCCTGCTGCAAGCTCGTGTAAGCGGTTTGCGCGGACGTAAGGTCGCCCGACTGCAGGGCTTGGCCTAACTGGCTCATGAGTTGGCTAAGCTGATCGCTGCTGCTCGTGCTGCTGCCGGCGCCATGATGATGATGGCCGTGGGCCTGCGTGGAATGACCCTGGAAGTCCTGCTGAATGGCGGTGAAGTCCTGCTCGGCTGCCGTGATGTTGCCCGACTGCAGGTCTTTTCCGAGCTGGGTAAATTCTTGAGCAACAGGATTCGTACTCTGGGACGATGTCGAACTGCTTTGCGGCGCGTACTGCTGCAGCGTGGCGAAGTCCGACTGTGCGGCCGACAGATTTCCAGCCTGCAGATCTTTTCCGAGCTGCTGGAACTCCTGCTGCATGAGTTGTTTCCTATTCTGCACGCTCTGAGTGTTGTAATCGAACAGACTGCTGCTGGAAATACTTGACACTGACATCGCAATCCTCTCCGGGGCCCTGGGCTCACCTGACTTATCGGCCGTCTCGTGGCTTAGTTTAATTTGCTTGAAAGCCGCAATGATTGCTGCACGTTTCAAACCAAAGCCAGGGGGATTCGGATGGCTCTCCAATATGCATGATCGGCGGTAGTTAGGGAATTACCTTGTGGCAGAGATCCCGAACATTCTGTGCGTGCTAGGCAAGGCTCGATAGGTGACTCGGCAAACTCTGCCTAGCCTGAGATCAATCGACGGAAATCAAATCCCCACCCAAGATAAAGGTTGAAGCCGTCTGGAGCTTGCTGCATGATTAGTTCACAATCAGGTGGTGCCGAGTATGCGAGAGTATCAGCGGGGTCGTGATCTGTCGCGGCAACACTCTTGCCGGGTTACGGGTTATCGATCGTTACTTGCACTGGCGATCGTGCTCTACCTGATGTCGATTCCGGCAGGACTGGCCGGGCAAACCACACGGCTGCCCACGAGTATCCTGATCTGGTCCGATCCGAACGGCGGCATGATCCACCAACCAATCACATTTTATGCAGAAGTGATTGGCAACGGTGTGCTCGCGCCGACCGGCACGGTGACCTTCAACAATCTGGGAGCGCCCATCGGCGCGGCACCCGTCGCCACCGTCACGAACACGAACTACCTGCGTTTTTCGGCTCAGTTCGACAAACCAGCCTGGAATCTTGCGGATGGTAAGGCTGTAATAACTCCGAACTACACCGCCAATCCGCTGGACGATCAAAAGACCGCCTTTCGCTATCAAAATACGGCGTCGGATAAAGGAGCTGCTCTCTATCAGGATATCGCTGGGCTGCCGCAGGGTCAGCGGGTCACATTCAGCCTCTGGATCAAAGGCAACATCGCGAGGCATCAAGACGTTAGTATCGCAATCATCGACAATCAACACCATCGTGTCAGCGAGAATCCCTGCTACCTGACGTCAGACTGGCAAAGATGCTGGGTGACGACGGCTGAGCGGACGAGCGATGTGTTTGTTCGGATCGGGAGTACAGACACGCTGTGGGGGTGGGACGCCAGCATTTGGGGTGCTCAGGTGGAAGCAGCCGCTTCTGTCGGACCCTACATAAGCAGTACCGACCGTCCGGCGACGGCAACCGTAGGACTTGCGTCCTTCACCACCGCGCTCGACGACGACAACAACAGCATTACCTCCGACTATGGGGAGGGTGTCTGGTGTCCGTGCATCACAAACCCTCATGCGGATATCAGCGGGCGAATATTTCCGCTGGATTGCTTTCAATGTGCACCGGCAGTTCAGAATTGGCTACCTCAGTTTTGAAGACCAGCGCGCCGCTGTGAGTCATGCTTCCTGCACAACAGAAGACGCGTTGTGTGGAGTACGCGGCGGCTCGGATTACTTCTGCTCTTTTAACTTCTTCAGCATCTCCACGCCGTTCTTGTTGTCAGGATTCAACTCGATCGACTTAGTGTAGTTCTGGATGGCGAGTTCTTTTTGTCCGGCTTTCATGTAGGCCTCGCCCAGGCTGTCATAGCAATTCCAGAACTTGGGATACTCCCGCACATTCAACTGGAAGACCTGGATGGCTTCATGGGTCTGGTTTTTCATCAGAAGGTGATAGCCCAGTTGGTTGAGCGCAGACTCGTCGAAGTGGTACTTGTCGGCGGCGTTCGCCCGCAGATACTTGTATTCGTCGATGGCAGCCTGCGCACCTTTGGTCATCTCGACCAGCGAAAGCGCTCCCCCGGCTTCGTCTTTTGGTGGCGTGTACTTCCAGCTATACTCGCGAGCGATACTGGCGACGAGATAGTTGCCCAGCTCCACGCCGTTATCTGAGTTGGCCATGATGGCGGCGCCCTGACCGGTGTCGCTGATCATGACGAGAATCGCCTGAAATCCTTCGTCTGCGCCATTGTGCCCAAAGGCATTCGGGTTTCCGCCCATCTTCAGGAAAAAGCCGAGGCCAGCATCGTCCAGTTGCGGCGTCAGCATCTGGCGGGTCATCGACTCGGTCAGCACGTTATTGGCTTTTCCGTTCTTCGACAAAGCGATGTTGATGGCAAACTTGGCAAGATCGGAAGAAGTCGTCCATAGACCCGCCGCTGCCATCTCCGGGTAGATATGCCACTTGCCCGGAAGGACAGTGCCATCGGCGCGTGTTCCGCTGGCGGCGAGGGCCGCCAGCGATGGCGGAAGCGGCTGCTGATAACTGCTCTGCGTCATACCGATCGGCGCGAGCACGGTATCGTGCATGAACTCCGGATACGGCTTGCCGGTCACGTCGATGATGGCCTGCTGAACGATAGTGATGCCTCCGCCGGAGTACTGCACCTTGCTGCCGGGCACGAAATCCACGCGGATCGGGTCGGTGTTGGCGGGTTTTTCGCCATTGAAGATTTGCGTCAGCGTAGGAATTGGCTCGCCCACGGCATATCCTGGAAAGCCGTGAACGGTAAGGCCGGCGGTGTGGCTGAGCAATCGGCGCAGTGTCACTTTCTGTGTCGTTGTGAACTGGTTGTCTGGCACTTTCCACGTCTTGAGATAGTCATTGATATTCGCGTCGAGCGAGAGCTTGCCGTGTTCGACGAGATAGAGAGCGCCGGTAGCATTGACCGGCTTGCTGATGGAGCCCGCCTGAAAAAGCGTTCTCGGCGTGACTGGCGTCGAGGTTCCAGCTTCGCTGACGCCGTATGTTTTCGTCCAAGCCGGCTTGAAGTCGTCGATGACCGTGACCGTGAGCCCCGGAACGTGCAGCGCGTCCATCAGTTGCTGCAAATTAAACTGGAGCGGCGGCTGGCCTCCGCTCATGGGAATGGAAACTAGTTTGTTCTCGACGCTCTGAATGCGCGCGTCACTGGAGGAGTTGATTTGCGCGACGGCGACAGCGCCAGTCAACGCAAAGCTGAGAACAAGAACAGTTGCGGCAAAAACAGGTCGCTTGGAAATTGGCAGGGGCATGCGTTTCCTCCGAACGAGGCGTACGGAGAGGTGTACGGATTTCCGGCGAACGAAGTTCCCAAAACGCCCCTCCGGAGGATGAGCAGGGCAGCTGATAAGATTGCCTGTCTCAAGTTCTCGACAGAGAGGTACTCGCATGAGTGGAAGCCCTTCAGACAGCCCAGTGTGGAATATCTATGGCGCAAATTGGATCGCTTATCAGCAGAATCCGCGCTTCGCCATCTATTCTCCCAACCCCTCTACCGGTTCGGAAGACGTGGTGTGGGACAAGGAGACAGGACTGGTCTGGGAACGCTCTCCCACTACGGCAAAGCAGGCCTGGGACGGGGCGATTGTGTATTCGTTCACCACGTTAATCGCCGGGCGCTTGGGTTGGAGGCTTCCTGCGATGGAGGAGTTGTTGAGCCTGGCCGATCCAACTCAATCGAGTCCTAAGCTGCCGGTCGGTAATCCCTTCCTCGATATACAAACGGATTACTTCTACTGGTCCAGCACTCTAGGTATGTCGTCGCCGCCTCAGTACGCGTGGGGGTATAACTTTGGCACGGGAGACACAAGCAACGTCCTGAAGACGGCTGCTGCCCATATCTGGCTGGTGCGCGGCGGTTACGGCCACGACTATCCGTATTAATCAGTTTTTGCGTACTATGACACAATGTGGGATATCGTCCCATCGAATTTCAGAATCCCGGGGGCCTCTGGCTTGCTACATTGAAGGTCTTCTCCAGCGCCAAGCCGGCCTCGCACAAAGTGCCTTCGTCGAAGAGCCTTCCAATCAACGTCACGCCGTGCGGCACTCGGCGGGGCGGCGAGAATTTTGCCAGCGGGTGCGCCGGGTCAGGCGCCCAATCGCTACGCGCCTCAGAAATCTCGACGAAGCCTGCGCGCAGGGTCAGCGACGGATGTCCGGTGAAGTTGGTGATGGTCAGCATCTCGTCGCGCAGTGAAGGCACCAGCAGCAGGTCGACCTGCGACATGATGCGGCCCATTTCGTACGCGACCATGCGGCGGAAGCGGTCGCTCTGCACGTAGTCGACGGCCGAGAGGAAACGCGATTGGCGGAAGGTGTTGGGCCACGCGTCCGGCACCTGCATCTTCAGCTCGCTGAGCTTGTCGTTGAGCGTGATCTCCTCGAACGACGCGGCGGCTTCGGCGAACAGAATCAAGTCGAGCGAATCGTACGGCCAGTCGGGCAGCGAGACTTCCACCGGCACCATGCCGACCTTGCTGATCGTCTCGAGCGCCATGCGATCGACGTCGGTCGCGGGAGGCTCTTTCATCCACTTGGGGAAGTAGCCCACGCGTAAGCCTTTCACACTGCTGCCCGCGTTGAAATCGAGCTTGCTGGGAATACTGTTGACATCGCCCGGGTCGGGGCCGGAGATGGTATTGAGCACCAGGATCGTGTCCTCGACGCTGCGCGCCATGGGGCCGAGTTTGTCGAGCGACCAGCACAGCGTCATGGCGCCGGTTCGCGCGACGCGGCCGTAGGTGGGGCGCAGTCCGGTGACGCCGCAGCGCATCGAGGGGCTGACAATGCTGCCGCCAGTCTCGCTGCCCATGGCGAATGCGACCAGGCCCGCGGCCGTCGCAGCGCCCGGTCCCGCGCTTGATCCCGAGGAGCCTTCGTCCAGGTTCCAGGGGTTCATCGTCTGCCCGCCGAACCAGATGTCGTTGAGCGCGAGCGCGCCTAGGCTCAGCTTGGCGACCAGCACCGCGCCGCCATCGTTCAGCCGCTGAACAACCACCGCGTTCTTTTCAGGCTTGCGATCTCTGAATGGCTCGGCGCCGTAGGTTGTGGGAATCCCCGCGGTGTCGAGCAGATCTTTTGCACCCCAGGGTATGCCGTGCAAAGGCCCGCGATACTTGCCGGCGGCGATTTCCTTGTCCGCCTGTTTAGCCTGTTGCCGTGCGTGGTCCTTGGTCAGCGTGATGACGCAGCGCAGCTTGGGATTGTACTTTTCGAGGCGCGCAAGGTAGATGTTCGTCAGCCGCTCGGAGGTAAGCGTGCGGCCCTGGATCCACCGAGAAAGCTGCGTTACGTTGGCGAAGGCAATGTCTTCGTCGTTGGCGGGCAGGGGGCCCGGATCGGTGTCGCTGCGCACGAATTCGTTCCGCGACGGCAGTTGGTGCGTACCTGGAAGTACCGGGTCCCAGCGCGACCAGGGCGCTACCGGGTCCGGAATCGCGACCTTGCGAGGACCTACTCTGCGCTCGTAGATGGGAGCCATGGCGCTGCGCCAGTTGCCGGCAACCTGTGCGAGCTCGGCCTGGGTGAACTCCACCTCGACGACTTTCTCGGCCTGCGCGAAGGTTTCGGTTGTGACCTCCGGCCCGACGGCGGGAGCGGTACCGAAGGCGGGCGGAGCGCCCGGCGTGGGCTCGGTTGCCTGCTGATTCTGGCCGAACGATTGAACGGCCGCTGTACCCACCAACGCGAGCGAAGCCTGAGCAAGAAATTCTCTACGCGACTTTGACATGATGTCCTCGGCGCCAGCCCGGCGCTAATCGCCTAAGCTGCACGTGCCTTGCACGATACATCAACTGCCGCCGTATTGGCAGTGTCGCGCTTTCGCTGTGCGGGCAGAACAGCAGATCCCTCGCGACGCTCGTGACAACGATTTCAGAGAATTGACGGGTTTGCATGCATTTGACGGACGCCGCACATGTAAACTCGGTCGGCAGAGAAATACTCTGGGAGACGACGATGGCCTGCGATGTTGAAATGCTGAAACAGGTTCCGCTATTCGCCACCATGGACGCCGACGAATTGGCAGTGCTGGCCAGCCAGGTTGAGATGAGGAATTTCACCGCGCGGCAGCGCATTTACAAGATGGGTGCGCCGGCCGACCGCGCCTTCGTGATGGTTTCAGGCGGCGTGAGCGTGACCACCGTGGATGACGACAATCAGGAAGTGATCGTCGATCAGCCTGGGCCCGGCGAGTTCTTCGGTTTCGCGTCCATGCTGGAGCAGACCAAGCATCAGACCGAAGCCACGGCCACCGAGGACACGGTATGCGTGGAGGTGGACCGCAACGACATTCTGGTGCTGATCCAGCGCAAGCCCCATGCCGCGATGGACATGCTGGCCGTGCTGGGGCGACAGTTTCACGCGGCGCAACAGTTGATCCGCATCCGCGCCTTGCGCCACCCGAACGAGGTGATCGAAGAACAGGAGACGCTGGGCGAACGAGTTGCCGACACGGTGGCTTCATTCGGCGGATCGTGGCTGTTCATCATCATTTTCGGGACCTTCATGGTCGTCTATACCACCATCAATGTTGCGCTGGCTCGGCATGCCTGGGACCCGTATCCTTTTATCCTGCTCAACCTGTTTTTGTCGATGCTGGCGGCCATCCAGGCGCCGGTCATCATGATGAGCCAGAACCGGCAGGACAAGAAAGACCGACTGCGCGGTGAGTTGGATTTCGACGTCAATCGCCGGGCGCATGCCGAGATTCAGGGCCTGGCGCATAAGCTCAACCTGATGGGCGATCGCTTGGGCGACATGGAAGACCTGCTGCGGGAGAAGCGATAACACTGGCATACCACACTGTAGGGTACAAATTTGCTTTGTCGTCCAATGTCTCACATTGGGGTACATATCGCCGGTGGGCCAGCAAGTTAGTCCCCAAAATGTTAACGACAAATTCACTTTCCTTTGATGTTTGGCGACCTCGCGTTCCCGTAAGCTACGTTCAATTGCAAACCTGATCGGAGAGAGAGGGGAGATGGCAAAACAGCCGCTCCCCGTTTTTATTGCAGGTCGGAAATAGATAATGGTCGGTAGACAGTTCCTTTTAAAGTTATCGGCTTTTCCTAATCATCCACAACATGCCAAGACGGCGCGCACTCGTTGTTGTAAGGAGTCGAGCCACCTTTCCACCCCCCCGGTTTGACCGCTGCGCACGAACAGTAGATCTCTCGCTCGCTAGTGACGAGACAATCCGGCAGTACCGCACGGGCAGGCTTAAATCATCGCAGTGAGCGGTTTCGCTAGCGGCCAACAGCTGATGGCTGTTATTCCCGCGCTTGTATTTGCCCCTTCCGCCGCACTACCATCGAGTGTTATGCCTGTCACCACGGATTCCCCTAGTTCCACCTACACCCCGGTGCGTGCGCCGCGCGGCAACCAGCTCACCTGCAAAGGTTGGGCGCAGGAAGCCGCCATGCGGATGCTGATGAACAACCTCGATCCCGACGTCGCCGAGCGTCCGCAGGACCTCGTCGTTTATGGCGGTACGGGCAAGGCCGCGCGTAACTGGGACTGCTACCGCGCCATCGTCAACTCGCTGAAGTCGCTGGAGAATGACGAGACTTTGCTGGTGCAATCGGGCAAGCCCGTAGGCGTTTTCCAGACGCACGAGTACGCGCCGCGCGTGCTGCTGTGTAACTCCAATCTGGTGGGCCACTGGTCCAACTGGGAGAAGTTCAATGAACTGGAGAAGCTAGGCCTGATGATGTACGGCCAGATGACGGCCGGGTCGTGGATTTATATCGGCTCGCAGGGCATTATCCAGGGAACGTTTGAGACGTTTATGGCCGCCGGACAGAAGCATCTGGGCGGCGAACTGGACGGGAAGCTGATCGTCTCCGGCGGCATGGGCGGGATGAGTGGCGCTCAGCCGCTGGCGGCCACGATGACGGGCGCCTGCTACCTCGGCATCGAGGTCGATCCCGAGCGCATCAAGAAGCGCCTGCGTACCGGCTATTGCGACTTCATGGTGAACTCGCTGGACGAAGCGCTGCGCATCATCAAGAACGCCGTTCGCAAGAAGGAGAACATCTCCGTCGGACTGGTCGGCAACTGCGGCGACATTATTCCCGAGCTCGCCGAGCGCGGCGTCGTCCCCGACATCCTCACCGACCAGACCTCGGCGCACGATCCGCTGAACGGCTACGTCCCCAGCGGCATGAAGCTGGAAGAGGCGATGGAGCTGCGCAAGCGCGATCCCAAGGGTTATGTCGAGCGCTCGCTCGATACCATGGCGCGCCATGTCGAAGGAATGCTCAAGCTGCAGAAGATGGGCTCGGTGACCTTCGACTACGGCAACAACATCCGCACCTTCGCCTTCGATCATGGCGTCAAGAACGCTTATGACTTCCCGGGATTTGTGCCGGAGTATATTCGTCCGCTGTTCTGCGAAGGGCGCGGGCCGTTCCGCTGGGCGGCGCTCTCGGGCGATCCCGCCGACATTCATGCCACCGACGATCTGGTGCTGGAGATGTTCCCGAACAACAAGATTCTCAGCCGCTGGATCGACCTGGCGCGCAAGCGGATCAAGTTCCAGGGGCTGCCCTGCCGCATTTGCTGGCTGGGTTACGGCGAGCGCGCACAGTTCGGGCTGGCGCTGAACGAGATGGTGAAGAACGGCAAGCTGAAGGCGCCGATCGTGATGGGCCGCGATCACCTGGACTGCGGCTCGGTGGCCTCGCCGTTCCGCGAAACCGAGTCGATGAAGGATGGCAGCGACGCCATCTCCGACTGGCCGTTGCTGAACGCCCTGCTCAACACCGCCAGCGGCGCGTCGTGGGTTTCGATTCACAACGGCGGCGGCGTGGGGATTGGCTACTCGCAGCATGCCGGACAGGTGACGGTCGCCGACGGCACCGCCGAGATGGCCAAGCGCATCGAGCGGGTGCTGACCAATGATCCCGGCATCGGCGTAGCGCGGCATGTGGACGCCGGTTACGACGAGGCCAAGAGCTTCGCCAAGGAAAAGGGCGTCAAAATTCCGATGGAGAAGTAAGAAGCATTGAGCGGTCAGCACTCAGCATTCAGGCTCTGGAGGAGGCCCATCCGGGTAGAGCGGGTCGTTTGAGACGGAAGCGTCCGGCAAAGCGCGAGTTGGGTAGGGAAGCCTCGGTAGAGCGGACCTTCAGGTCCGCGTCTGCGCCTCTCTAGAATGGCGTCATCCTGAGCGAAGTAAGGAGGCGCAGCCGACGAACGTAGTCGAAGGACCGCTATCGCAGGAAAGATGCTTCCGCTGCAAGCTGTTTTCGAGACGTAGGACGTTTCGGATGTACGAGTCTCGAAATCGTTTATGCTAAGGCCTGATTACAACAGCTATCGAACATCAATGCTGTTTCCGCCGACTTCAGGTAATATCCGCGCGCAGGGCCGGAGGCATCAGATGGGAAGCGCACTCAAGAACGCTGATTGGCTGATTGCAAAAGGCTCGTTAGCTTCAGCTTGTCGAATGGTTGTTCTGGTCTGTTTCATCTTGACGATAGGTAGCGGACACCTACATTCCCAATGTCCCGATAACGGACAAACCAAGATCATCAAGCCTAAGGAAGGCACCGGATTCTATTTTTACCGATTCCTCGGCGATAGCAGTTTTCGCTACTTCCTCGACGGCAAAACCTTTTCTTTCAACGACCAAGACGATCCGGGAAGAACCATCATATTCATCGATGACATTGCCTACGAATCGATCGTGAAGAATAGGGATACGTTCAAGAATTACATCAAAGGCTCAAAGGCAGAAGACATTCTTCGTGCCGAGGCAAAACAACACCAAGAGTTCTTCCAGAGTGCCGCCCCCTCGATCGTGATCACGGATTTTGGAATCGCTCCCGGAGAGAAGAATCCCGATGGGACTGAAGGCCGTGCATTTTATCTTTGGAAGAAAGAGAGCGCACATGGCAAAGAACCCGCGACCCAATACTTGTGTTCGACAGTGGTCAAGGATGGGGTGGTCGTTCTGTCCATCATGCTCGTGAAGGCACTGGTTCCTGAAGATGAAGTATTTCGTCAACTCCGAGAATACACGTCCCATTTTGACATGTTGTCAGGCGCCAAATGTGCGCAAGTGCTCGCCATGCCGAACGCGCCCTAGCATCGAGGGAACTAGAATGTTGCGGTAAGGCAGCATACATGTCGAGAAATCGCCATTTCATAAATGATCCTCGTGCCGGGATGGCATAGACGTCGCCGGCTGAAGCCGGCTCTAGACATATAAGCGATCGTACCCAGGGCTTGCGCCTTGGGCTCACACCGAAGCCACCCCTCCTTGCGGCGGGTTCTGTTCATCGCGGTCCGTGCACCAATCATTGAAACGGCCAGTTCTTTTTCAAGGTGTCATCCTGAGGGACGTGACGAGGCGCAGCCGACGAACGCAGTCGAAGGACCGCGATCGTCGGGAAGATCCTTCCGCTGCGAGCGACAGCAGGTCCCTCCGCTCCGGCGGCGAAAAGCACGCCGCCTCCGGTCGGAATGACAACCTTTTAATCAACCACCGGTATCACTCAGCCGACAGCCGACAGCCGACAGCTCGGACTTGCCCTCACCCATTACACTAATATCCATGCGAACTATAATCGTGGCTGTGACCGTCATTATGGGACTCACCACTCTTCCTGCCATCGCCGCCTCCAACGACTTCGGTCCTAACAATCCTTTTTACTCACCCAGCACTCTGCCGTTTCGCGCGCCGGACTTTACCAAGATCAAAGATTCGGATTACCAGCCCGCCATTGAAGCCGGTATGGCCGAGCAGATCAAGGAAGTCGAGGCCATCGCCAACAATCCCGAGCCGCCGACCTTCGACAACACCATCGTCGCCCTGGAGAAGAGTGGCCAGCTGCTGGACCGCGTCTCCGAAGTCTTCTTCGGCGTGGTCGCTGCCAACAGCGATCCCGAGCTGCTGAAGGTTCGCTCCGCCGTGGCGCCGAAGCTCGCGGCCCACGAAGATGCAATCAAGCTCAACACGAAGCTCTTCCAGCGCGTAAAGGCCGTCTACGACCAGCGCCAGTCGCTGCATCTTGATCCCGAGGCACTGCGCCTGGTCGAGTGGGACTACCTCCAGTTCACGCACTCGGGCGCGAACCTCAGTGAAGCGGACAAGACCGAGCTGAAGACGCTTAACGAACAGATCGCCACGCTGCAGGACGAGTTTCAGAACAAGCTGCTCGCGGCGACCCAGGCCGGCGCTTACCTGACCAAAAACAAAGCAGCTTTGGCAGGCCTGGGCGACGCGCAGATCAGTGCGGCGGCCGAGGCGGCGAAGGGCCGCAAGGTCGAGGGATATGTCGTGCCTCTGCAGAACACGACGCAGCAGCCTGTCCTGGCGGGACTGACCGATCGGAGCACGCGCCAGGCAATCTTTGAGAACTCATGGAATCGCGCCGAGCACAACGACGCCAACGACACGCGCGCCACCATCGCCAAGATCGCGCAGCTGCGGGCGCAGAAGGGCAAGCTCCTCGGCTACCCCAACTTCGCTTCCTGGACCCTGGTGGACCAGATGGCCAAGACGCCGGACGCCGCCTTGAAGTTCATGGACGCACTGGTGCCGCCGGCGACGGCGCGCGCTGCTACCGAAGCTCAGGACATCCAGTCGCTCATCGATCAGCAAAAGGGCGGCTTCAAGGTCGCGCCCTGGGACTGGGACATTTACTCCGAGCAGGTGCGCAAGGCGAAGTACGATCTCGACGAAGAGCAGGTCAAGCCTTACTTTGAGCTGAACAATGTGCTGGAGAACGGCGTCTTCTACGCAGCCACCCAGCTCTATGGAATCACGTTCAAAGAGCGCAAGGACATTCCGACATATGCCCAAGGAATGCGCGCCTTCGAAGTTTTCAATGCCGACGGCACTCATCTAGCACTGTTTTATTGCGACTATTTCAAGCGCGACAACAAGCAGGGTGGCGCATGGATGGACGGCTTTGTTGGGCAATCCAAGCTGTTGGGTACAACGCCCGTCGTTTATAACGTCGCCAACTTTGCTCCGCCAGCTCCCGGAGAGCCCGCACTGCTCACCTCCGACGATGTGAGCACCATGTTCCACGAGTTCGGTCATGCGCTGCACGGCATGTTCTCGAACACCGAATATCCCACATTGTCAGGGACGTCGACGGCACGCGATTTCGTGGAGTTTCCCTCGCAGTTCAATGAATACTGGGCAACGTATCCCTCGGTTTTCCATAACTACGCTAAGAATTACAAGACTGGCGCTCCCATGCCGGATGAGCTGGTGGAAAAGATCAAGAAGTCGCGAACCTTTAATAAGGGTTACGACATGACCGAGTTGGTCGCCGCGGCCGAGCTCGACATGCACTGGCACATGCTCGGGGCTAACGCGCCGTTGCAGGATCCGGACAGCTTCGAGCGCGATGCGCTGGAAAAGATCAAATTGTGGATCAGCTATGTGCCGCCCCGCTATCGCTCCAGCTACTTCAATCACATCTGGAGCGGCGATTACGCTGCCGGCTATTACGCTTATCTCTGGACGCAAATGCTCGCCGACGATGCCTATCAGGGTTTCGTGGACAAGGGCGGCCTCACCCGCGCTAATGGCGATCGTTTTCGGAAGATGATCTTGTCGAAGGGCAATACCGAAGACCTGGAGACGCTGTATGTCGACTGGCGCGGCGCCCAGCCGACGATCGGACCTATGCTGAAGTATCGCGGGCTGGAGCCGGAGGGGAAGTAACCGTCAGCCTTGACACAAGTCTCTTCAAAAAAAATGGCACGAGGTGGAGGGGCCTCGTGCCGTTCGCGTGCCGGTTAGCTACGCGCTCTCGCTGTTGAGGAGGTTATTCGTACATCATGTTGAGGTGGGGATGCTCGATATGAGCGTGTCCACAACCTAGCGGGCACTCGCCCAAGATCGGCCTGCACGAAGGATCCTGGCCGATATCGATGATCTCGGGCGGCGTCTTGACCTCCGCAAACTGCTCGGCTTCGGTCGAGTGCTTCAAGGCCGTCACAGAGGAGTTGCCGCCGGCAATAACCTGCGTGACCTCATCGAAATATCCTGTACCCACAAAGCGCTGGTGCTTCACGGCCGTGTAGCCGTGGCTGTACTCGCGCGAAAATTCCTTTTCCTGCAGGCGCGAATAGGCGGTCATGCCGTTGTCTCTGTAGGCGCGCGCCAGCTCGAACATGCTGAGGTTCAGGGCGTGGAAGCCGGCCAGCGTGATGAACTGGAACTTGTAGCCCATCTCGGCCAGCGCCGGCTGGAAGCGCGCAATGGTGGCGTCGTCCAGCTTCTTCTTCCAGTTGAACGATGGCGAGCAATTGTAGGCCAGCATCTTGCCGGGAAACTTCGCGTGAATCGCTTCGGCGAACTGTTCGGCTTCAATCAGGCTGGGTTCTGACGTCTCGCACCAGATCATGTCGGCATAGGGCGCATAGGCCAGGCCGCGCGCGATGGCCGAGTCAAGTCCTCCACGGATGCTATAGAAGCCTTCAACGGTCCTCTCGCCGGTGCAGAAGGCGCGATCGTAGGGATCGATGTCACTGGTCAACAGGTGCGCGCTGTTGGCGTCGGTGCGCGCCAGGATCAGCGTGGGCACGCCCATCACATCTGCGGCCAGCCGCGCTGCAACCAGCTTCTGGATGGCTTCCTGCGTAGGCACCAGAACCTTGCCGCCAAGATGCCCACATTTCTTCGCCGACGACAACTGATCCTCGAAGTGAACGCAGGCGACACCGGATTCGATCATCGCTTTCATCAGTTCGAAGGCATTGAGCGTGCCCCCGAATCCGGCTTCGGCATCGGCGATGAGCGGAACGAACCAGTTCATGCCGTTCTTGCCTTCGCAGTGATGGACCTGGTCGGCGCGCGTCAGCGCATTGCTCAGACGGCGTGCCAGGCTCGGTACCGAGTCTGCGGGGTAGAGGCTCTGGTCGGGATACATCTGACCGGCGTTGTTAGCGTCGGCGGCTACCTGCCAACCGCTGACGTAGATCGCCTTCAGGCCGGCGGCGACCATCTGCACGGCCTGGTTGCCGCTCATTGCGCCCAAGGCGTTGACGTAGCCGCTGCTGTTGAGCAGTTGCCACAAAGCTTCGGCGCCATGACGGGCCAGGGTGTACTCGATGCGAAGCGTGCCGCGTAGGCGGACCACGTCTTCCGGAGTGTAGGGTCGTTCAATGCCTTCCCAGCGTGGGTCGGACTTCCAGGTGTGAGCCAGCTGTGCTGCGGGTTCCAGAGCCGCCATTACGTGATCTCCTCTCGAATTCGAGCGCGATGAGTAAGGGTCCGAGGGGACTTCGACTGCCTGCTCATGTTAAAAGTCATGTTCAATATGGTGAACACTACTTCGTAATAGTGGACAGAGATTACTCGCTGGCCACGCCGTTCGGCAATCCTAGTGTTCAAGATATTGAACATAAATTCACAAATCTGTACGATAGATTCGGATTTCCGCACTGCTAAAGTAGGTTGGCTATGCCCCGGCACGATGACTCGTCCTCTACCGCCGTCGAACGAACACTGCTGATTCTGGAGGCCGTCGCCCAGCGCGAGGGCGGGATGTCAAACGCCGAATTCAGTCGTAAGCTGAAGATTCCAAAGAGTTCTGCCAGCTATATCCTGCGGACGCTGGAGCAGCACGGCTATCTGCGGCGTGACGGCGAGGGCGGCCGTTATCGGCTCGGCATGAAGGTTCTGAGCCTGTCGCGAGCAGCGTTGAGCGGAGTGGACGTGCGGGAAGTGGCGCTGCCGGTGATGCGTCATCTGGTCGACCGCATCCACATCACAACGCACCTGGCAGTCCTCGATCACGACGAAGCGGTGTACGTGGAGAAGGTAGAGGCGCCGGGGTTTATCAAGATGAATACCTGGATCGGCCGACGCATGGAGGTGCACTCCACCGCGGTGGGCAAGGCTTTGCTGGCCTATCTCGATCCCAAGGAGCGCGACCGAATCCTGCGGCAGCGAGGATTGAAGAAGTTAACCACGCACACCATCACCACCGCGCCGCGGCTCTTGCAGGAGTTCGAGCGCGTTCGGCAACTGGGTTATGCGATCGACGACGAAGAGAATAGCTTGGGCGCGCGTTGCGTGGGCGCTCCGATTTTCAACGCGGAAGGCCAGATCGAGGCGGCAATCGCGTCGACGGGCACGCTTAGCGATGTGCCGAGCGACGCGGTCCCTCATCTGGCCGACATGATCAAAGAGGCGGCACGGCGCATCTCGTCGCAAATCGGCTATCGCGGGCCGTATCCCAAGCCAGTCGAGAATAAGGTGTAGGTTCAGCGCGGCAGTTTGCGCTCGTAATAACCGCCGTTGACGCTACGAAGTGCTAACCTGACCCGAAGAGCATCCATATACAGTCATGGTATTGAAAACCACAAGGAGTGCCGGCAAAACGACACGGCTTCCTGACCGGCAGATGGCATTAATCGCCCGCGCCCTGGCGGATCCGCGGCGATACGCGATCCTGAAGCAGATTGGTGAATGCGAATCGACGGCCTGCACCGAGCTGCGCGAATGCCATCCCATCAGCGCGGCCACGCTCTCCCACCACCTCAAAGAGCTGGAGAACGCCGGGCTGGTCGAGATTGTGCGGGAGGGAAAATTTGCTCGCCTGATTCTGCAACGCGACGTTTTGCAATCCTATTTATCCCATCTTTCCAGAATTTAATCAGCCCGGCTGAATCCTTTCCCGCTCCTGCTCATCAATTCGATAGTTATCGAAATGTCGAAGTCATTAAGACTGATAAGGAGAATGGACATGGGTAAGCTGAAGAATAAAGTTGCGGTGGTGACGGGCGCCTCCAAGGGAATCGGCGCAGGCATAGCCAAGGGCCTGGCTGCGGAAGGCGCGGCCGTCGTTGTTAACTATGCTTCCAGCAAAGAGGGCGCCGAGCGCGTGGTCAGCGAGATCAAGGCAAAGGGCGGTAAGGCGGTTGCGGTGCAGGGGGACGTGGCCAAAGAGGCTGACGTGAAGCGGCTGTTCGACGAGACCACCAAGGCGTTCGGGCAGGTAGACATCCTGGTCAACAATGCCGGCATTTATCAGTTCGCGCCTCTCGAGGAGATTACGGCAGAGCAGTTCCATCTGATGTTCAATACGAACGTCCTGGGACTTCTGCTGACGACGCGCGAAGCCGCCAAGCATTTCAACGGCGGGGGCGGAAGCATCATCAACGTCGGCTCGGCGGTCACTGAGTTGCATCCTCCCACCAGCGCTGTGTACACGGCGACCAAGGGTGCGGTCGACGCGGTCACCCGCGTCCTGGCGAACGAGTTAGGGCCCAGGAAGGTTCGAGTCAACTCCATTAATCCCGGAGTGGTGAATACTGAAGGGACGCAGACCGCGGGCATTATCGGCAGCGAGTTCGAATCGAATGCGGTGGCGAAGACACCGCTGGGACGTTATGCGGAAACTGCCGACATCACGCCCATCGCGGTGTTTCTGGCCTCTGACGAATCAGGCTGGCTGACCGGCGAAACGATCGTCGCGTCGGGCGGACTACGGTAACAAAGGCAGGGGGACAGTTCGTAGGGATAGTGGATAGAGGTGAAAGAGGGGCTTCCATTCGTCGTCCGTTCCTGACCCTATCCCCTATCCTCCAGCCCCTAAATTGCAGCGACGCATCTCGTTAGCTCGCCTCGCATCGATTGTTCGGGAACAATTCTTTCGCAGCAGGAGCTCCGGATGGCCACGTAGCATTCCATCCGGAATTTTTGCGCCTCGGAAACTAACAGCCTTACATATTGCGCCGGGCTGGCTTTGCCAAACCTTCGCGCTCCACCTCGCGTTCAATGTTGTTCCACACGCGCGGGCTAGGCTCTTCCATGGGAACCAGAAGCTTGGCAGCTTCGGCGATATAGCGCAGGTCGCGGACCAGGTCAGAGCACACATGGCACGTTTCCAGGTGCTCGCGCTCCTCCTCGCTGCCGCCGCCATCGATGATGTAAGGCAGAACCTTTTGAAACTCCGCACACGTCATAACTATTTTCTCCCGGGAATTTGCGGCGGTTCTGTTTCCATCCTGCCCGCTCTGCGGATTCCCCGCATCTCTTCCAAAACATCCCTTCTCTGCTAACGTCGGTTGGCAGCCTTCTCGGCTTTACTCTGTTTGAGAAGGTCGCGTAATTTCATTCGGGCTTTGTGCAATTGCGATTTGCTGTTGCCGATGGAGCAGCCCATCATTTCGGCGATCTCATTGTGCTCGTAGCCTTCGACATCGTGGAGCACAAAAATAATGCGATAGCCGGGCGGCAGGCTTTCCACGGCTCGCTCCAGGTTGACCCGGTCGATGGAACCCGCCAGCACATTGTCGCGGGTACCAATATCCTTTTTTGGACCGTCTTCCTGCTGGGGCTCCAACGTTTCCTCCAGCGAAACCTCAGGTAATCCCTTCTTCCGCAGATGCATCAGCACTACGTTCACCGCCAGGCGATGCAGCCAGGTAGAAAACGCGGACTCGCCGCGGAAGGTCGCGATCTTGCGATAGAGCTGAAGGAAGGCTTCCTGGGTAAGGTCTTCCGCCTCAGCCGTGTTACCGGTCATGCGCAGACAGAGCGAATACACCCGTCGTTTGTGCAGGCCGTAGAGAGCCTCAAACGACTCGGCATCCCCTTTCTGTGCCCGCTCGATCGCTTCATGCTCGGATATGCCGTTCGCGAGAATTTTCTTGGCGATTGTCAATTTTATGTACCAGTAGTGCTAGGGTCTTCGATGCTAATCAGAGTACCTCCTGTTGCCTCAAGGTTTCCAGAATCGGATAGCCGGGCTCGAGCCGCAGGCCGCAAACCAGCCTTTTCTTGCTTTTGTAGGATGCCGCTACGGCGCAAAAGGCACTCCTGTTTTCGTGCCAGGAAAACGGATTCAGGCAGCTACTGCGGGTCTAGAGGCCATCGTATTCCACTTTTGGGCCCTGTCTGACTTGAGTTTTCGGAGGAGGGGGGCTAGCGAAATTAACACGAGAAACGCTTGACAAGTTATCGGGTCAAGCTAAAATACCCGACAATTGAGGTAAATCCCAAGGGTTTGAGCGATTTTCATGAGCGCCGGCCAGCCAGCTAACGCAACCCACACCTATCCTCAGAGCGACGCCATGGACAACCAGTGTCGGCACCCCCGAGTCCAGGTAGTCTCGCGAGACGAAGACGCGGAGTACGTCGAATGCCTGGAGTGCCGCGAGATCTTCGAATCCAGCGAGTTCCGTGACATGGACATCGAATCCAAGATTCCAGCCGAAGAAGAATAACTCCCATCGTCGAAGAGTTCAGTTACGGCAGGCAGATACACCCGTGTGTCTGCTGCCTGACGTTTGATGGCGCGCACGCCACGCAGCGCAGCGGAGTGGTGGGTACGTCTCCACAATTTGGCCCAGCGAGGCCGGCTTCAGCCCGACGTGCCTACCTACCGCAGACGTAGTCCCGCGTCGGCTGACAACTCCGGCTCGGCGAATTCTCCTGCGAGGAATCGCGGATAGGCTGCGGCCGCGATCATGGCTGCGTTGTCGGTCGAGAGCTTGCGGGAAGGGAAGTACACGGGCAGTCCGTTTTCCTCGGCATGTTTTGCGAACGTCGCTCGCAGCTCGGAATTGGCTGCAACTCCGCCCGTAACCAGGAGCGTCGCGGCACCATACGCCTCGGCGGCCAGGAACGTCTTGCTGACCAGGTCGTTCACGACGGCGCGCTGAAACGATGCAACCAGATCAACAGCCTGCCGATCGCAGACCGCCAGCACTTGCTCACGCGTGGGAGTCTTGAGTTCGCTCAACAGGTGACGGCGCCGGTCGATGGCTGCGCGCAGGTCGTGAGTCTCGACATAGCGCAGGACGGCGGTCTTGATGCCGCTGTAGGAAAAATCCACGCGCCGATCATCGTCGTGGCGGTTCTGCGGATTGCGGTCGCGGTGCTTGATCTGGGCGAACGGGAACTTTACAGCTTGCGGATTACCATGCTGCGCCAGGAAATCGATGATCGGGCCGCCGGGATAACCGAGCTCCAGCAGCTTCGCGACCTTGTCGAAAGCCTCGCCGGCAGCGTCGTCGCGGGTGTGTCCTACATTGTGGTAAGTCCATCCGGCGTCCTGGCGTTCGGCGAGATACAGGTGGGTGTGTCCGCCGCTGACTACCAGCGCGAGCACTGGAAATTCAAGCTCGCGATTGCCGTTTTGCCGCTCTTCCAACAGGACAGCATGAATGTGGCCCTCGAGATGGTTGACGCCGATCAGGGGTTTATCCAGCGCATAGGCGAGAGCTTTCGCATAGCTGAGCCCGACCAGGAGCGCGCCCGCTAGTCCCGGACCCTTTGTGACGGCCAGGGCGTCGATGGTCTGGTAGGTGCGGCCAGCATCTTCGAGGGCTTTGCGAACTACCGGCACAATCGCGCGTAGATGCTCGCGTGACGCCAACTCCGGGACCACGCCGCCGTACGGCTGATGCGTGGCGATCTGCGAATACACGACGTTCGACACCAGCTCCTCGCCCGAGCGCACGACGGCCGCCGCCGTCTCGTCGCACGAGCTTTCGATGCCAAGGATGTAAACGTCGCTCACACCTCTATTGTACGAGGCGATGCGTGGGGGCACGGGTTATCATCAAAACCTCGGATGAAAGAGCATGCCACCAATATCGTGCGCGAGCTGCGCCAGCGCGGCTTTCAGGCATACTTCGCCGGCGGCTGCGTGCGCGACACGCTGTTGGGTTTGGTGCCCGCCGACTATGATGTGGCGACCGACGCGACGCCGCAGGAGGTGATGCGGATCTTTCCCGACACTTATGCCGTGGGCGCGCAGTTTGGCGTAGTGCTCGTCCCCGCTCCGGAGGACATGCCACTTCCGGTTGAGCCGTCCGAGCACCCGAACTATGTCGAGGTCGCGACCTTTCGCAACGACGGCGCGTATACCGATGGCCGGCATCCCGACCAGGTGCGGTACTCGAAGGACCCGCAGGAGGATGTGCAGCGCCGCGACTTCACCATCAATGGGCTCCTGATGGATCCGCTGGACGGCGACCTCGTGCTGGACTTCGTTGGCGGGCGCGACGATCTGAAGGCAGGGATCGTTCGTGCGATCGGCGATGCGGAGTGCCGCTTCCAGGAAGACAAGCTGCGCATGTTGCGCGCGGTGCGTTTTGCGGCGCGCTTTCCAATACGCGATCGAGCCAGCAGACGTTTGCGGCGATTCGAAAGCTCGCTCCGCTGATCCATCAGGTCAGCAAGGAGCGGGTTCGCGATGAGCTGACCAAGATGCTGACCGAGGGGCATGCTCGCCCGGCATTCGAGCTGCTGGATGCAACCGGGTTGCTGAAGCAGGTGCTGCCAGAGATCGACCGTATGAAGGGCGTGGAGCAGCCTCCGCAGTTTCATCCCGAAGGCGATGTGTGGATTCATACGCTGCTGCTGCTCGAGAAGCTGAAGCCGCGATGTTCGCGCACGCTGGCATGGGGAACGCTGCTGCACGATGTGGGCAAGCCGCCGACGTTTCGCGTGGCGCCGGACCGCATTCGCTTCGACGGGCATGTGGAAGTAGGCGTGAAGATGGCGGAGGAGATTTGTCATCGGCTGCACTTCTCGAATGAAGAGACGAAGCAGATTCTCGCGCTGGTGGCCAATCACATGCGCTTCGGCGATGTGACGAAGATGAAAGAGTCGACGCTGAAGCGTTTCATGCGACTGCCGAAGTTCGAGGAGCACATGGAACTGCATCGCCTCGATTGCCTGAGCAGCCACCGAAAGCTGGAGATGTATGAGTTTGTTCGCGACCGGCTGGAGCATACCCCGGCTGAGGAGATTCGGCCGGTGGCGCTGCTGAACGGGAGAGATTTGATCGAGCTGGGATATCCGCCAGGACCGCGCTTTCGCGAGGTGTTGTCGGCGGTGGAGGACGCGCAACTCGAAGGCACGCTGCGCACCAAAGAAGAAGCGCTGTCGTTCGTGCTGAGTGAGTTTCCGCCGGGGAAATAACAGGGGCTGTGGCGGCACGGCTGAAGCCGTGCCCTTTCAAAGAGCAGCAGCGAGACGGGGCCTGAAAGCCCACGCTGTTCTACAATCAGAATTCCAAGTCATGCAGCATGCCGGCTCCACGTTGCGCAAGATCTTCCGCGACAACGTATCTCGCGAAGGCACGGACGCGCCTCTGCTGGCGTGGCCGCTGGCCTGCGGTATGAAGATCGCCGAGCGCACGAAAGCGCTTTCTTTCGCAGACGGAACACTGATCGTCGCTGTCCCCGACGAGACCTGGCGTCGGCAGTTGCAGAACTTTACCGGGCAATATCTGGCTGCAATCAGTGGAGTCACCTCGCAAAAGGTGAACAAAATAGAGTTCGTTTTAGCACGCAAACAGCAGTGACTAATCCATCATCATGGTTACCGATAAAGACGTTTCCTATGTCGCGGAGCTGGCGCATCTCGAGCTGACGCTCGAGGAGCGAGTCCGCATGTTGAAAGACCTCAACTCTATCCTCGGTCACATCGATCGCCTGAATGAGCTGGACACCAGCAACGTCGAGCCGATGGCCCAAGTGGCGAGCCGCCATGGTGAGCGCAAGGACAAGGGCGGCGGCTTGGGATTTGCAATGCGCGAGGACGAGCCGCGCCCCTGCCTGCCGCGTGATGAAGCGCTGAAGAATGCGCCCGCAACCGATGGCACATTTTTCAAGGTTCCCAAGGTGATTGAGCGATAGGTCATGGACATCGACGTACTCACAGTAGCTTCTACGCGCGCCTCCCTCGCCGAAAAACAAACGACGGCAACGGTCTTGGTGGACGCGTTCTACGCAAAGATTGAAGCCGAAGATTCCGCGATTGGCGCGTATCTTACGCTGTCGAAGGAGCGCGCGTACCGCCAGGCGACATACATCGATGAACTTGCCGATCGTGGCGATGAACTTCCTCCGTTGGCGGGTGTGCCCATTGCGGTGAAAGACGTGTTCACTACGAACGGCATTCGCACCACGGCGGCCTCGAAGATTCTGGACAACTTCATCGCGCCTTACGATGCGACGGTGGTGTCGCGGCTGGAAGATGCTGGCGCGATCATCCTGGGCAAAACGAATTGCGATGAGTTTGCGATGGGCTCGTCGAACGAGAACTCGGGCTTTAACCCGGTAAAAAACCCGCGGGATCATTCGCGCGTACCGGGTGGTTCATCGGGAGGCTCAGCGGCCGTGGTTGCTGCGGGCACAGCGGTCGCGTCCATCGGTTCCGATACGGGTGGCTCGATTCGCCAGCCGGCCGCGTTCTGCGGCGTGGTTGGACTGATGCCGACCTACGGCCGCTGCTCACGTTATGGCCTGATCGCGTTCGCCTCTTCGCTCGACCATCCTGGCCCGTTCGGCAAAACTGTCAAAGACACGGCGCTGATGTTGCAAGCCATGGCTGGCCGCGATCCCCTCGACTCGACCACCGCCGACGTTCCGGTGCCTAACTATTGCGATCACGTGGGGCAGACGATCGAAGGCATGAAGATCGGCGTCCCGCTCGAGTATTTCGACGACGGGCTCGACACGGACGTGCGCATGGCAGTCGAAATTGGTCTCCAGGAACTGCGGAATGCCGGCGCAGAGATTGTTCCGCTCTCGCTGCCCCACACTGCTTACGCGATCCCAACGTATTACGTCATCGCCACGGCTGAGGCGTCGTCGAACCTTGCGCGCTACGACGGCGTGCGCTATGGTCTGCGTTCAATCGAAGGCAAGACGCTGAGCGAGATGTATCGACGCACGCGCGACGCCGGATTCGGCGCCGAGGTGAAGCGCCGCATTATGCTCGGGACGTATGTGCTTAGCGCGGGTTATTACGACGCTTACTATTTGAAGGCGCAGAGGGTACGCAGTCTACTGGCTAAAGATTTCGATCAGGCGTTTGCGAGGGTAGACGTGATCGTTACACCCACGACGCCGACCCCGGCATTCAAGTTGGGGGAGAAGGCTGACGATCCGCTGGCTATGTATCTGGCTGACATTTTCACGGTCACGGCCGACCTTGCAGGCATACCTGGTATTTCGATTCCCTGCGGCAAAAGCAAAGAGGGATTGCCGATCGGCATGCAGATCCTGGGCAGGCATTTTGATGAGGGAACGGTGCTGCGCGTAGCGCATGTGGCCGAGCATGCATTGGCATCCAGGATGGAATAAATACAGGTGGAAGGGCGCGGCTTCAGCCGTGCCGTCAGCCTGCGTCCAACCAGGGGCTTCCGCCCCTTTGTCCGCGGTGGAGGCGTTCATTTCGCCGGGCTGAATCCGGGCGCTTCCACCAGGAGATCAGCCCCTTCAAACCGATCACAGAATCTCTTCGTAATATCGCTCGCCGGCGCAGGCGCGACAGAGAATCTTTCCGTCCCGCTGGACTTCGCGCTGGAAGTTGATGCCCTCACCACACTCGGCGCAGACGATGCGCTCGCTCTTGTAGCCGGGCAATTCCTCGGCCGGTAGCGATACTTTCACCCATTGCTTGGTGAAGAGGTCGTCGTTCGACATTTCGCGATAGGCGAGCATCTGCTGCTGGTTCTTGCTTTCGATCTCCGGATGAAGCTGCCGGGCCAGTGCCTTTGAGCTTTCCTTGGCGCACACCCGTATCGCTTTGCCGGATTGAAGATCCACAAAGGTCGCCGCCACTTTTCCCCAGTCGCGAAACTTGAGGGCGCGCTTGCCCAGGCGGCATCCCGTTACAACGCCAACCGCGTCGGTGGCGCAGCGGTCAATTTCGACGAAGGTGATCAGCCGCTTGCGGTCCTTGCCATGCGGATCGTCGATGCCGAGAAGTTCGAGCCCGTGCATCGCCAGGCGCACGCCGAGCACCTGTCCGGCGCAAAGATGGCCGTGGGCCACTTCGGCATCGCGCAGCAGTTCATCCAGGCTTTTCAAACTTCGTGCTCCGTCATGGTTCGTCGGAATCGTTGTCGGTCGCCTGATCAGCGAAGCGACCGCTCACGTTCACGGTAAACTCGTCCGCCATCTTCGGCCGGAACGTGACCCGCGCAGGTTGGCGCTGCCATTTCGGCGCCGAACAGTTGCTATCGGGCGCATCGCCTGTCGGGTTCTTGCCCAGGTCCTTGCGAAAGAGCGGCTTCTTGCTGCCGATCTCGTACACCACGGCATTCACCCTTTCGCCACTGGATGGGATGCCGCAGTAGGCAGCATAGTCGCGATACCAGCTTACTTGCGAGTGGAAAGGATCGAAGTCGGGCAGCTTGAGCAGAGTGACCTTCCCCGTGCGACGGTCCACTAGCATCCAGTCGCCACGCTCCCAGAGCCACTTTGTGGTCTTGCGCGGGTCGTCCGGCAACGCGTCGTTGATGCGATAGGCGCGCCGCACCACAAACTCGCGGTCGGTTACATCGTGCGTGTCGCCGGTGGTAAAATCCTTCACCTTGCCGTCGACATACAGGGAACGCACGTTAATGTCGATGGTCGTGTCTTCGGACGCGCCCACGAAGAGCTTGACTGGCGTCGCTTTGCCCAGGGTCACAATGTGCGGCTTCGAGGCGGCAACAGCGGTTGCCACGAAGAGTGAGGCTCCAAGGAAGAGGCAGACGAGGCGCATAACGAGTGCTATTTCGAGGCTAACTCCCGCGTGGGAGCGCCTGCAAGTTTTGCTTGCCGGCTGATAAACTTTTCTCCGTCCTATTCAGGTGACGTTTACAACTGACATACAATGGGTTTGCGTCTAAGTGGCTGATGATGCCTTCGACTTACAGCATAATTATTCCGGCTTACAACGAGAGTGAACGGCTAACGGTTTCGCTGCCCAAGGTCCTCGATTATGTGAGCCAGCGGCAGTTGTCCAGCGAAATTATTGTGGTGAACGACGGGTCATCAGATGACACGGCAGACGTAGTTCGCAGCTTCATGACGGTGAATCCGGACGTCCGGCTGGTAGAAAATCCTGGCAATCGCGGCAAGGGATACAGCGTTCGTAACGGGATGCTGCACGCGCAAGGCGACGTCATGCTGTTCACCGACGCCGATCTTTCTTCTCCGATTTACGAAGCCGACAAGCTGTTTCAAGCTATCGAGCACGGCGCCGATGTCGCCATCGGGTCGCGTTGGCTGCAAGCCGAACTGCAGACCGAGCGTCAGCCCTGGCATCGCCAGTTGTATGGACGCCTGTTTAATTTCGCGCTGCGCGTGGTCTTGGGGTTGAAGTATCGAGATACGCAGTGCGGCTTCAAGGCGTTTACCCGCAGCGCCGCGCACACCATATTCACTCGCCAGCGGGTGGAGCGTTGGGGCTTCGATCCGGAACTGCTGTTCCTGGCCAACAAATTCAATCTGCGCACGGTCGAGGTCCCAGTCCAATGGGCACACGATCATCGCTCGAAAATCAGCCCTGTGCGCGACGGACTAAAGATGGGTGTAGAGATGCTGGCGGTTCGCTGGAACGATATGAGAGGCTTGTATAAAATGCCGGTCATGGCTCCAGTCGAGTCCCTTACCAAGCCGGCGTCCGCGACCGTATCGGAATAAATGGGTCGAACTAGCGCTTAATTAATTCCGGCGAAAATTTGTAGCTTTCTTCCACTCCGGGCATCTTTTCCTAGGTCGGTCTGGCTTCGACAATTTGCTTCTGCACACAGCGACGATAGCGTTACTTGCATCTAAAAGGCACTATGTTGGAATCGGCTACCAGGAATGCGGAGTTGGTAAGCGGCTCGCCGGACAATGCCCGCCAGTTAGGCGAGGGATCTCTGCTGCAACGCTATTTGCGAATGCGCGACCTTTCGCTACATCTGTGCATTCCGCTTTCCGTGGAAGACCACGCGCTGCAGCCGATGGCGGACGCCAGTCCCGCGAAGTGGCACCTGGCACATACCACTTGGTTTTTCGAGACCTTCGTCCTGTCGCAGTACATGCAGGATTTCCGGCCGTATCATCCAGCCTTCCGCAGCCTCTTCAATTCGTACTACAACACGGTTGGCGATCGCCCTTTGCGGACCTTGCGGCACATTCTGTCGCGGCCGAGTCTCGACGAAGTTCACGCCTATCGTCTGTATGTCGACGAGGCTATGGTCCATCTGCTCACACAGGATCTTCCGCCGGAAGCGATCAAACTGATGGATCTGGGGATCAACCACGAGCAGCAGCATCAGGAGCTAATTGTTACCGACGTGAAAAACGGCCTGTGGGCGAATCCTCTGCGGCCGGCCTATCGCAGCGTGCCACGGCACGACGGCGCGGGTGAACCTCTGCCAGTGACTTGGTACAGCTTTCCTGAAGGCGTGCATTCGATTGGCTTCGAGGGTAACGCGTTCGCGTTCGACAACGAAGGTCCTCGGCACAATGTATACCTCGAACCGTTCCGAATGGCGTCGCGATTGGTTACAGTCGGCGAGTATTTGGAGTTCATGCGCGACGGCGGCTACAGCAAGCCGACTCTCTGGCTCTCCGACGGCTGGGATACCGTGCGCAACAATTCCTGGCAGGCGCCTCTGTATTGGGAGCAGCGCGACGGCGAATGGTGGAACTACACCATGGATGGATTGGAGCCGCTGCGCCTGAACGAGCCCGTCTGCCACATTAGCTTCTATGAGGCTGACGCCTATGCGCGCTGGGCTGGTGCGCGTCTGCCCAACGAATTCGAGTGGGAGATTGCAGCCCGCTCCTGCCGCATCGCCGGCAATTTTGTGGAATCGGGTGCGCTGCATCCGCAGCCAGCCACCAGTGAGGAACCGCTGTCCCAGATGTTCGGCGACGTATGGGAGTGGACTTCGAGTCCCTACGTGGCGTATCCGGGTTTCAAGCCGGCAGCAGGCGCAGTCGGTGAGTACAACGGCAAGTTCATGTG
This sequence comes from uncultured Acidobacteriaceae bacterium, assembly GCA_963834135.1. GTDB lineage: Bacteria > Acidobacteriota > Terriglobia > Terriglobales > Acidobacteriaceae > Bog-257. Next base: position 934,641 of record CAWIAN010000007.1, read on the forward strand.
CAACCAGATGATCTTGCGCGGCGGCTCGTGCGCAACCTCGCAGTCGCACATGCGAGCCAGTTATCGCAACTTCTTCCCGCCCCATGTGCGTTGGCAGTTCATGGGACTTCGGTTAGGAAATGGCAACCAGTAAGCAACTTCAATCCCTCGACTATCCGGCGATTGCCCTCGACGTGCGTCAGGGGTTGACCGCTATGCCGAAGACGCTTCCGGCGAAGCTCTTCTACGACGAGATCGGCTCGCAATTGTTCGAGCAGATTACTGAGCTGCCGGAATACTACCTGACGCGCACCGAGCGTTCGATTCTCGAGCGCTATGCCGCTGATATTCTGCGTCAGGCCGGCCCGTCGCTGACGCTGGTGGAATTGGGCGCCGGCACTGCAACCAAGACCAGCATCCTGATCGAGGAGTTGGTACAGCAGCAAAGCCGAACCTTGTTTTATCCGATCGACGTTTCTGCCTCGGCGCTGGATGAGGCAGTCCGGCATCTGGGTAAGGAATTTCCCTCGCTGCGGGTGAATCCTATCGTCGCCGACTACACTGGCGGAGTGCCGGCGTTAAATCGCATCAGCGGCCGCAAGCTGGTGCTGTATATCGGGTCGAGCATCGGGAACTTCGAGCCTCCGCAGGCGATTCGAATGTTGCGCCGCATTCGCCAGACGCTGCGCGCGGGCGACGCGCTGTTGCTGGGCGCTGACTTTGCGAAGAGTCCCAGGATCCTGCTGCCTGCCTACGATGACGCGCAGGGCGTGACTGCGGCCTTCAATAAAAACATTCTGGCACGCATCAATCGCGAGCTCGACGCCGATTTCGATCTGGATAGCTTCCGGCATGTTGCGCTTTGGAACAAGCCTTGCTCGCGCATGGAGATTTACCTGGAGAGCCTGGTCGAGCAGACAGCGTTTATCCCTGCTCTCGATCTCGACGTTCGGTTCAAAGCCGGCGAGCGCATCCATACTGAAAACAGTTACAAGTACACCGACGCGATGCTCGAATCCATCCTGAATGAGGGCGGCTTCCAGCGGGAGCACACCTGGTGCGACCGCAAGAAGTGGTTCGGCGTGCATCTGGCGCGAGTCTGACGCATACTGATTGTGCTCGCGGAGAGGGCATGGCTTCCGGCCGTGCCGTAAGCGGCATCGCGCAAGCTCTGTGTCAGTTCGGATAGATTTATTACAGACTAGAGTCGGCTTTAGTCGACGGTACAAAAGTCGCGCGACCGCACCGAGCTGTGAAACGAATGAATCCCTTTGCGCGTCGCGCCTTTCTCGTTCTCCTTCTTCTCACATGCTGCGTGCAATCCGCATTTCCCTGGGGCAACGAAGGGCACAGCGCTATCAACCGAGTAGCATGTGAAAAGCTGCCGCCGACGGTACCGGCCTTCCTGCGCAACTCCTGCGATCAGCTCGCCTACATCGCACCGGAGCCCGATCGCTGGAGGAAGCCTTCGGAACTGGCGCTCAAGCGATTTCAGGAGCCCGATCACTTCATCAATCTGGAAGCCATCCAGGGGATGGAGTTGCCGCCCGATCGGTACAGCTTCTATCGCGCCTTAGATGCCCGTCGCGCCGAGACGCCCGGCCATCCTGAGGATCTGTTGCCCGAGCGTGTGGGCTTGCAACCCTATGCCACAATCGAAGTGTACGAGCGCTTGGTGGTGGCCTTCCGCGAGTATCGGCGCGCGCTGCTGGAGCACGAGAATCCTGCCTATCCGGAAGCTGACGCAATTTTCTACGCGGGGTGGCTAGGCCATTATGTCGGAGACGGCGCCAACCCAATGCACACTTCCATTCATTACAACGGATGGATGGGCGCGAATCCCAAGGGATACACCACGTCGAACACCGTACATTGGAAGATGGAAGGAATTTTCGTAGCGGCAAATTTCAGGCAACTGCAGTTTGCCGATCTGGTTGCGCCACAGCCACAGCAGCTGACGCATCCGTTCCAGGACTACATGAACTATCTTTACGATTCGCACAAGCTGGTGGAGACGGCGTACGAGTTGGAGAAGGAAGGCGGCTTCGACGGGGAAGGCACGCCGGCGTCGCGAGAATTTATCCGCCAGCGGCTTGCGGCGGGATCCACGATGCTTCGGGACATGTGGTACTCGGCGTGGCTACAGAGCGGGGAGAACTTCGACAGCAAGCCTGAACCTAAGCCCGTTGGAGCAACGGCAACGCAATCTCATTGAGTGCCTCGAGTAATGCGGGTCTTCTGGGCCGCCTCCTCGCCTACGAATTCGGTCGCCAAGACGAGTCCAGTCGTGCCGATGTAGCGCTTATGTCGCTAAAGCCGGCTCCGATCAAAAGATAAACGGCTAGGACGCTGACCTGAAGGCCACTCTACCCGAAATACCACTGCGCTCGAGTTTTTCACCAGCCTGTAAAGCGTGCCCTTATCTAGCGCTTTCCCGATGTTACGACGACTGTAGCAGGAGCCGTTGCCATCGTTGCCTGCCGCTGTTCGAAATCGGCAAACTCAGCTTCCAGCTTCCATTGCAGTTGGGCCTTCTCGCTCCCTTGCAGAAGCTTGTCGCAAGCGACCGATCGCGGCTTTGCGCCCGGGACATCCTTCGCGCATTCACTGACGACGCTGAAGGTTTTACCGTCCTTCCACAAACTCGCACCGGGCAGAAACGCATATTCCAGACTAGTGCGCGCCATCTTCTTGAGCTCAAGATAATCGAGCTTCTGGTCTTCGGCGCCTCGTAGATATTCGTGGGTCATGTCGGAGCGAGCCACCCCCTCGTCGTCAGTCGCGAGCGCGACCGGAACGCCCGCTCGAATGTACTGGCTGAGCGGATGCTGCGGGCCGCTCACGCCGAGAATCACAGCGTTGCTGGTGAGGCAGATCTCGACCATGATGTGGTGCGACGCCATCTGATGCAGCAGATCCTCCGGGTTCGTCTCGTTCATCACGTCGACGCCATGGCCGATGCGTTCGGCATGTGCGATCTCAACCGAATCGCGGATGTGGAAGCGCAATCCTTCAGGCGGTACTAATCCCTGTACCAGCTCGCCCGCATGCAGCGTAATGTGGACCTTGGGATACTTCTCGTGCAGGTAGCCAAGCATCCGCATCTGGATAGAGAAGTCCTTCATCGGCACATACCAATCCTCAGGCATAACCAGATTCAAGCCCAGCATGTGCGGATCGGGCGCCACGAGCGAAGGGTCGGCACCGGACATCAGGAAGCCGGAGACTATTTCCGCGAAGACATCCTCTTTGGCGCGTCCGCGTGCAACCTGGTAGATAAAACGCTGCTCGATCTGGCAGCCGGGGTCAGCCTGGGGAGTACCACAATGTAAGATCTTGTCGCGTTCGGCCTCGTTGGCACGAAGTCTGGCGCTCGCCTCGGTCAAAATTTTCGGCAAACCTGCCGCAATTAGCTTCTGCTCCTGGCGTCCAAAGTCGTCATCCCAGCCAATCGAGTTGGCTAGCGCATCGATCTGCTTGCCGCCGGGCGTGTGCATCAGCTCCTGATAAATCTCATGCTGCGAAGCGGCGCGAGCGGCGGTTTCCGCCAGCATCTTACCGGTGGCGTGTTGCTCCGCCAGACCGTACTTGCCGAAGGTATCGAAGAAGTGATCGTGCCCCGACTGACCGGAGTACTGCCAGTTGCGCATCGAGAAACCGTCGATCATCTTTGCATAAAGACCTGGGTCGGAGAATCCATTGGACGCCGGCTGTAGCGGAAGCTGGCAGGGCGCCGGGCTCAGTTCCGCTGTCTTCGGATCGACGCAGTCACCGGCTTCTGCAGCCCAGTTGATTAGCGACTCGGCATAGATGCTACCGGCCAGGTGGTTGTGCAGGTCCCCGCCCTTCGGCATGTCGCGCAGAAAAAGCAGAAGCAGGTTGGGATTATTGCGAATGCTGTCAAAGTAGCGCGCAGTGCGGGCCTCGGCGGAAGTAGCTGCCGGGGTCGCGGCATTTGTCGGCAAACATGCGACCAGAGTTGCGAAACAGACCAGGAATCCTACAGCACCACGGCTGCGAATCTTCATGAACGCTCGGGGCTTGCGAAAATCAAATTTCACAACGGGGATGATGATACCAGCGCGGCGGACCGCGGGCGTCGGGGAGACCCTGGAATCAGAAGGGTGCGACCGCCAGGATCTCCTGGACATAGAGGTTGTCGTCGTCCGAGGTGCGGGTGAGTTGGACACGAGCTTTGACCCGGGCGCTTAGCGACAATTCTGCAAGCGATGCTTTGGATGCATGGTGAAAAAACTCTTGCAGGTTCGCAAAGTGGTCGGGCGTGAGGCGCGTGAGGGTCACGCTTACCATGCGGCGCGGGACCATCCCCGGAGGGTAAGACGGCAGCTCCGATAGCGGAATGCCCAGATTTCGGCATATGCTGACATTGCGATTCGTGGTTCGAATGCAATAGTCAATGCTGGCGCACCGATCGGCGGTCTTGCCAAGACACAGCCGTTGAATGGGCTGTGGAATCCAAGCCAGCTGAATCGCATCCCGGCCATCGTTGGTCGGTAAAGACTGGACGAACAGAATCGCGTCCATTTCGGTCGAGGCCGCGCCGGCGGACTGTGCGAAGGCCGCTGGTCGAAATGTGGACAGGCCGACAGCGCAAAGGCCAGCCAGGGCTAAGCTGCTTAGATGCAGAGGCGAACGTGCCATTGGCATGAAGATCGTCGGAGCCATTGTGCCACGGAAGCCCTGAACGATCACTGATGAAATGCGAATGACTCCTACGTCACGGTATAGACTCTCCGCCCGGCTGAAAGTTTGACGGACCAGAAGGCCGGGGCCGAGTCGATGTGCCCTTCCTCGAGTTTTCCGGCTGCCGTAACCGCAGCCATATTGACCGGCCGATCTTCCAGACGATCCAGACAAGCGCACCGACCGTCAGCGTCCACAGAAGGATCAGCGGGAGCCTGATGAGGAGAGCGACCGCCCAATCCATCCAGTCGCCCAGACCTACCAGCAGTTCGCGGGTCGCAACTTTTGCGTTGTACAACGGCCGCCATCGGATGCCAAGTACCCGAGTGTCAGACTCCTGCGTCAGTGTAATGCTCACTGCCGGCATCGCGATGTCGTGGGTCATCACCTGGATTTGCGCCTGTAGACGCTCGATCCGGTCGCGCACATCGCTGAGCTTTTCCGATACAGCCAGGATATCGGTTAAGGTATGCGCCTGCTTCATGATCGTCCGGCACTGTTCTTCTTCGGCTCGCAGGTTACGCATGTGAGCTTCATTGTCGTAGAACTCCCGCGTGACATCGTGCCCGCTGAGCTGCTCATGATCGGTTCGCACCGCAAGCTTTTTATATTCCGTCAGCGCGCTTTCAATGCCCGACTCCGGCACACGAACCACGAGGACTGCGGCCGGCGACCCGCCGCTTTCGGTGATTTCCAGATTGTCGATTTCGCCCCGGCCCGCTTCGGTGATTCGCCGAATCTGTTCGGCTGTCGCACGCACGTCCGCTACGGTCAGTCCCAGCTCGGCGTTACGGATCAGCTTTCGGTCAGAAACCGTGCGGGTGCTGTCGGCAGGAACACCCGGATTAACCGGCCCGGCAGCGTCTTGCGCCATATAAGCCAGCGCATTGGTCGATGGTCTGTCCCGTTGGCTTACGTAGTTGGTGTCTTGCCGGCGCGGTTGGGTCAAATTAGACAAGCCGATGGCTACAAAAAATAACAGAAGCACCACAGCCACTACCCACAATGCCTTCCGACGCTGGTCCATGGGAACTCCGCGGCAGACCGCGCTTGCCGAGCGCGCTGCCCTTGCTCGATGACTTTGCCTTCATGGGGGGAACGAAGCTGCCGGGTAAACTTGCAGCGTCAGCGTGAAAAAGACGTCTCACCTGCCGTATCTTCTGGCTCTACTCTCTTGCGCCTGAGTGAGTGGTTCGACGAATCACCAGCTCGTGCTCTGATACTCCATGTAGTCGGCGGTTTTCTGGGCAAAATCGCGATCGAAATACTCCACCAATACATGCAACGCCAAGTCGATGCCCGAGGTTAGGCCGCCCGCTGTGTAGATGACGGCGTCACTTTGCACGTAGCGGCGATCTTTCACCAGAGTCGCCTTGGGGAATTGTTTCTCAAACTGGTCGTAGAAGTTGTGGTGTGTAGTAGCTTGCTTGCCGTCCAGCAGACCCGCCTTACCCAACTGGAACGCCCCGGTACACACCGACATCACCACGTCCGCGTCTTTGTCCCGCAGGCGGAGCCAGTCGGCCAGCTTTGGATCGCCACGCTGCGCAGGGATCACGACAATCTGGGCCGCGGGTGCGTCGTCGAAAGTGTAGTCGGGAACAATCATCACGCCGCCTGAGGCGCGGACCGGGTTCTTCGTAGCGCCGACAGTAAATAGGTGAAAATGATCTACACCGTCAGGACCACCGGCATCCTGAAAGACCTCCCACGGCCCGGCAAAGTCGATCACGGTAGCCCCGTCGGTCAGCACAAAAGCAACCTGCATCGGCTTGTTACCGGGAGGTGGAATGAGTTTGTGGGCCGACGGCGCGCTACTCGCCTGACCTTCGCCCGCCACACTCGGCCGCTTGGCACCCAAGCACTCCCACAGTCAACATGGCAGACGAAAGCAGCACACAAGCAGTCATTTGCAGCACTCTGGATCTCATCGGTGTCCTCCTCAGCATTCGGATATACCGTGCGGTATAGTAGACCTAAAAACGTACTACTAGTACGCAAAGCGATATATAGCCACTTATAGGAACTTACGTCAACCGGAAAGTGACAATGCGCGCCGGGAGCGTTATTAAGGAACAGAAAGATCGGATGATGTAGCAGAGTGATCCGGAAGGCCGGTCTTCTGGCGAGGATTTCACAACAATGTTGGAGTGCCGCCCGCGCTCGATGTCCGACTAATACTTCGGTATCCCCCGATACGTTCGTCCAATAGACTCGTCGTCGCGCTTCTGGCTTAATGAGTGCCACTGCCATATCTGTGATCAGCACTGTATCGAAAGGAGTGATTCATGAATGCCGTACAGGTCGAACAGAAGAGCTATGAAATGCCCCCGCGGGAAGGCATCAGCGTCGCACATTTTCTCACTGTCGCCGACATCGAGCGATCGGCTCGCTTCTACGAAACGGTTTTCGGCGGACGCATTCTGAGCAAAGGCGACAGTAGTGGCGCGCCTGCCTATATTCAGATCGCGAATACGTGGCTGCTGGTCAACGTCGGAGGCGGCCCGACGCCCGACAAGCCCACGGTAACGCTCAGCGTCCCCGACCCGGATAGGATCAACGGCTTCATGAATATCCGCGTTGCCGACATTCATGCGTGCTATGAATTGTGGAAAAGTCGAGGAGCCGAGTTCATCACGGAACCGATACCAAAGTACGGCGAGATACGCTGCTACATCCGTGATCCTGATGGTTACATTATCGAAGTAGGACAAAGCACCGACCTCACGTACGGATAACAGTCGGCCCGAAAGGGAGGCGCGGAGGTAAATGCACTAACGGATGTCCGCTTACGTGCCAGCCATCGGCGCGCTAGACACAACATCGCGCAGCCATCCGTATGCTTGCATTACACAGGAGGACGCAAAATGACCAAGCTAACGAGCTTCGAAGCGGACATTCGCCCGCTTTTTACCGATCGAGATATTCAGGGGATGGCCAAGGGATTCAACCTGGCGAGTTATGAGGAAGTAAAGGCGCATGCACCGGCCATCTACGACCGAATTCGAGGAATTGGTGGTGCCGTTATGCCGCCACCGCCCCCGCGAGGAGAAGGTCCCTGGCCGCAATCTCGCATTGATCTATTTGCCAAATGGCTTGAGGACGGCTGCAAACCCTAGCGCCTAATCCCGATGCACGGTGCAAGTTCGCACGGGTGGACTTACACCCGGCTTCGCGTAAAAAAAGACCCCCGGTTGATCCGGCGAAATAACGAGTTACCTATAAACGGCCCGCGGAACTCCACTTTCTCCGCATCAGGTTGCCGATCCATAGGCAATCCTCGCGTCATTCCTTACTCCTACTGCGGTTGGTCACAGAACGGCAGCATAGCGACACCGATTCCGCGGCCTGAGCCGTCTATTGGCCGACGTTCGGATTTATCTTCAGAATCTGCCGACTTTCTGTTGCACAGGAGTGGAGATGGCATCGCCCATCGTTATTTGGATGTACGTAGCCGCCGCGGTCTCCCTGGTTTTGGGCGCGCTCGTCGCCAGAAGAGAAGTGGCCGGCGGCCGTGGACTCGACAGGGTGATCGCCCTGGCCTTCGTTTTCTATGCGGCTCCGCTCGCCGTGTTTGGCGCCGAACATCTCACCGATGCGGCCGATATCGCCCAGCTGATACCCAGTTGGATGTTCGCTCGCCTCTTCTGGTCCTACTTTGTAGGAGTCGCGTTGATTTCCGCCGGATTAGCGATCAGCGCGAAAAAGTGTCTGCGCCTGGCGGGATTGCTGACAGCTCTGATGTTCTTCCTATTCGTCGCGATGATGCACATCCCGGGAGTGGTGACTCATCCTCACGACCGAATCTTCTGGGCCCTCGTATTTCGCGACTCCAGCTTCGGGGCCGGAGCATTGGCGCTTGCCGGAGCCATGATGCCGCGCCCGTCTTCGGGCAGCGATAATGCGGCTACCACGGTTGCCAGGATCATCATCGGCATCGGAATGATCGCCTATGGCGCCGAGAATGCCCTGCATCCCGCAAATGCGCCGGGGGTGCCTCTTGAGAAGATGACGCCGGCCTGGGTGCCCGTGCCTTACTTCTGGGCCTACCTTACCGGCACGGTTCTAGTGGTTGCGGGCCTCGCCATCCTTGTCAATCGATACACTCGAACCGCTGCGGCTGTAGCCGGGCTTTGGATCGTTCTGCTCACACTCTTTCTGTACGTCCCAATCCTCGCCATGGGCCGGGGTACTGCGGCACTTGTGGAGGGACTGAACTATGTCTTCGATACGCTGCTGTACGGCGGAGCGCTGTTGTTGCTAGCCATGGCAGTATCGCCGAACTGGCGACTCGGACGACTGACTAAGGCGTAACGCCGTAGGCGATCGCGATGGCACTTTACACCGTAATGATCTTTTTCTACCATCCAAGTTTGCCTAAGGCTTGGTCATGGAAAGACTCCGCATCGTCCTAACCCGCGACCAGATTGCCGCGAAAGTTGGCGAGCTTGGCGAGCACATCTCTGCCGATTTCGCCGGCGAGTCCGTTGTGTTGATCGGCGTGCTGAAGGGCGCGACCATTTTTCTCGCCGACCTGGCTCGTGCGATCAAGCTGGACTGCAGTTTCGATTTCATAGCCGTGTCCAGTTACGGTGGCAGCAAACAGCATAGTGGCGAGGTGAAGCTGGTCAAAGACGTGGACCACTCGATGGAAGGGAAGAACGTCATCCTGGTGGAAGACATTCTGGACACCGGGATTACTCTGACGTATATCAGGAAGCTGCTTGAGGCGCATCAACCTAAGAGCGTCAAAATTGCGACTCTTCTGGACAAGAAGTCGCGTCGGATACAGCCTATTCGTGCCGATTACATGGGATTCGAGATACCCGATGAGTTTGTAGTGGGATATGGACTTGACTTTGCCGAGCGATATCGTAATCTGCCAGATGTCTGTGTGCTGGAAACTAACTCTGACGGGGCATAGAATCTAACCTGGCTATGTCAGTGTATTCGCCCGTTGTCGCCGGACTCCCGGCCTTGGCCGTAAATGATTGGCACTCAGCTGCCAGTCTGATCGAACATACCCAGCTAAAACCTGACGCCACCCGCTCTCAGATTGTAAGTGTCTGCGACGAGGCGAAGCGCTACGGATTTCACCTGGTCATGGTGAATCCGGTCGAACGTCGCGCTGGCCGCTGCGCAGGTCCATGGGACTCGTGTAAAAGTAGGAACCGTTATCGGTTTTCCGCTGGGCGCGAATCTCACCATCACCAAATTGTTCGAGGCCGAAAACGCTTTGCGGCAAGGCGCTCACGAGCTCGACATCGTGATGAATATCGGCGCGCTAAAATCCGGCGATCGCCTGCTGGTGCAGACTGAGATGCGCAGCCTGACCGACCTGGCGCATCGTAACGGAGCATTACTGAAGCTGATCCTCGAGAATGCGCTGCTCACGCAGGAAGAGAAGATTCTGGCGTGCGCGCTGGCCGCCGAGTCGGGAGTCGATTTCGTGAAGACGTCGAGCGGACTCGCCGAATCCGGTGCGACGGTGAACGACGTAGCGTTGATGCGCGGTGTGGTGGGTTTGAAGATCGGAGTAAAAGCCGCCGGCGGTATCAGGACCGCGGCGCATCTGCTCGAGATGGTCGAGGCCGGAGCGAACCGCATCGGCACCAGCGCCAGCGTGCAGATTGTGCAGGAGCTCGGCGCACCGGTGGACAATTAGTCCATGTCACGTCTGACCGGCGTGCTTGGGATCGCCGCGATTCTGCTTTTCGCCTACCTCTTCTCTACCAATCGCAAAGCCATCCGCATCAAGACCATCGTTGTCGGGCTGAGCCTGCAATTCATTTTTGCTGTGCTCGTGTTGCGTGTGGACTTTGGCGTGAAGGCGATGACGGTTGTCGGCGATGCGATCGACCGGCTGCTGAGCTATTCCTTCGCTGGCTCGTCGTTCGTCTTCGGTGAGTTCGGCGTCAAAGCGTCGAAGTTTGGCCTGGTCTTCGCCTTCCAGGTGCTGCCCATCATCATCTTCATCGCCGCGTTCTTTTCGATCCTCTATTACTACGGCGTGATGCAGTTCATCATCCGGCAACTGGCGCGGGTGATGATGCGCTTCATGGGCGCCAGTGGAGCCGAGTCGCTCAACGTCGCCGCCAGCATTTTCATGGGCATCACCGAAGCGCCGCTGACCATTCGTCCATACCTGCCGAAGGTGACGCGCTCGGAGCTGATGACGATTATGACCAGCGGTATGGCCCACGTCTCCGGCGCAATGTTGGGCGCGTACATCCTGCTTGGGATCGAGGCGCGGCATCTGCTGACGGCCGTGATCATGACCGCGCCGGGAACAATCCTGATTGCCAAGATGCTGGTGCCTGAGACCGAGCAACCGCTGACGGCCGGGAAGGTGAAGATCGATGTTGCGGAACTGGAGGAGCGGCCCGTCAACGTCCTCGATGCGGCGACCAAGGGCACGACCGATGGCCTCTATCTGGCGCTGAATGTGGCGGCGATGCTGATCTCGTTTCTGGCGATCATCGCACTGTTGGACGGAGTTCTTGGCGGCACGCACAATGTTCTCGCGGCACACGGCTTTCGCTGGTTTCCGGCAAAGCTGGAGACGATTCTCGGTGTGATCTTCGCGCCTGTTGCCTGGCTCATCGGCATTCCCTGGCATGATTGTCTCGCAATCGGAAACCTGCTGGGCACGCGCATGGTGCTGAACGAGTTGGTGGCCTACACCATGCTGACCGGACAGAAGGCCTCGCTCGATCCCCGATCTTTCACTATCGCGACCTTTGCGTTGTGCGGCTTCGCGAATATCGGCTCGATCGGCATCGTGATCGGCGGCCTCAGCAGCTTGGCTCCGACGCGCCGTCACGACCTGGCGAAACTGGGATTCAAGGCGATGATCGCAGGGACGATGGCGAACCTGATGTCGGCGAGCATTGTGGGAATGTTGATCAGGGGATAGGGAATAGGGAATAGGGGATGGGGCGGCCCCGAGCGAACCGGGTTGTGGCTCTTCTTTCCCAGCGCTGTGAGCAATCCATTGAGAATGCAGGCGATCTCGGTTGTGCCGGTATTAAGTTGCTCCTCGCATTTCCGAATTCAAATACTCGATTCTCGCCGCGATTATAAGTTGCGTTTCCAGCTCAAAGACCGAACCACGAGCGTGGCAGAGAAACTGAATGTATTCCCCCCGTGTCGCACGGCCGTGTCCTTCAGCGATATTGCTCGGAATAGAAACAGCTGCGCGCCGAAGCTGACTTATCAAACCGTAACGTTCATCATCTGGGCAGCTTCGTGTGATGCGGGAAACATCCACCACAAGCTGGACAGACTTCTGCCAGGCCGCCAGCTGTCTGTAGATTTGAATTGTCCGTACCGTGGCCTTCTCGCTCACGCTTCCTCTCACTATCCCCTAGCCCCATCCCCTAACAACCATTACCCACGACCCACTGCGCTTCCAACGTGCTCCTCCTCACAGGCACTTGTGACAATTGCACTATGGAACTTTCCCAAACAGGGACATGCTCGAAGTATGGCAATCACCAAGCAGGATGCACTCGACTACCACGATGGGCCACGGCCGGGTAAGATCGAAGTCGTTTCCACCAAGCCCTGTCTTACCCAGCGGGACCTCAGTCTCGCCTACACACCCGGCGTCGCCGACCCTTGCCTCGAGATCGAGAAGAATCCCCAAGACGCCTTCAAGTACACCGCTAAGGGCAACCTGGTCGCGGTGGTCACGAACGGCACCGCGGTCCTCGGATTAGGTGACATCGGAGCTCTGGCCGGTAAGCCGGTGATGGAAGGCAAAGCCGTCCTGTTCAAACGCTTCGCCGACATCGACGTCTTCGACATCGAGCTGAACACAAAGAACGCGGACGAAATCATCAAGGCCTGCCAGCTTCTCGAGCCCACATTCGGCGGCATCAACCTGGAAGACATTAAGGCTCCCGAGTGCTTCTACATTGAAGAGACGCTCAAGAAGACGATGAAGATCCCCGTTTTCCACGACGATCAGCACGGGACGGCGATCATCTCGGGTGCAGCAATGGTCAACGCCGTAGAGCTGACCGGCAAGCGCATGGAGCAGATTAAGGTAGTCGTGAACGGCGCCGGGGCGTCAGGCATAGCCTGCGCCGAGCATTACATCTGCCTGGGCGTGAAGCGCGAAAACATCACCATGGTCGACACGAAAGGCGTCATCTACAGGGGACGTACGGAAGGCATGAACGCCTACAAGCAGCGCTTCGCCAAAGAAACGCCCTGTCGCACGCTGGCCGACGCGGTCAAAGGCGCTGACGTGCTGCTGGGGTTGTCGAAGAAGGGCGCGTTCACACCTGAGATGATTGCTTCGCTGGCGCCGCAACCGGTGGTCTTCGCGATGGCGAATCCTGATCCTGAGATTACCTACGACGAAGCCCGCGCGGTTCGTGACGACATCATTATGGCTACCGGCCGCTCCGACTATCCCAACCAGGTCAACAATGTTCTGGGGTTCCCGTTTATCTTCCGCGGCGCACTTGATGTTCATGCCACGACCATCAACGAAGAGATGAAGCAGGCGGCAACGTATGCGCTGGCAGCGCTGGCGAAGGAAGATGTTCCCGACTCAGTTTGCCGTGCTTACGGTGTGGAGGCCCTGAAATACGGCAAGGACTACATCATTCCCAAGCCGTTCGATCCGCGGGTACTGGTGTGGGAGGCCGCCGCCGTGGCGAAAGCCGCCATGGACACCGGCGTCGCGCAGTATCCGGTCGATCTCAAGGAATATCGCGAGCAGCTGGAGAAGCGGTTGGGCAAAGCGCACGAGTTGATGCGCATGATGATCCACAAGGCGCAGACCAATCCCAAGCGCATCGTGTTTCCCGAGGGCAATCATCAGAAGATCCTGCGCGCCTGCCACGTGCTGCTCGAAGAGAAGATTGCGGTGCCGATCCTGCTCGGCCGGCCCAGTGAGATCAAGCGCAAGATCGCCGAGTCAGGTCTGAACCTGAACGGCATTACCATCATCGACCCTGAGACCGCACCCCGGCACCAGGAGTATGTCAACGAGCTGTACCGGCTGCGGCAACGGCGCGGAGTGACGCTGGGAGCGGCGGACGAGTTGATGAACGATCGCAACATCTTCGGCTCGATGATGGTGCGCATGGGTGACGCCGATGCCATCGTTTCGGGAGTCACGCAGAATTATCCTGAGACGATTCGGCCCGCACTACAGGTGATTGGGGTTCGCGAGGGTATCCATAAGGTCTCCGGCGTGTATCTCATCATCACGCGCAAAGGCGATCTGTATTTCCTGGCCGACGCAACCGTGAACGTCGATCCCACAGCCGAAGACCTTGCCGAGATCGCGTTGTGTGCCGCCGCCGAGGCGCGCCGGTTCGATATCGAGCCGCGGGTTGCCATGCTGTCGTTCTCCAGCTTCGGAAGTACGAAGCATCCGTTGTGCGAGAAGGTGCAGAAGGCGGTTGAGCTCGCTCGCTACGCCGATCCGTCGCTCATCATCGATGGCGAAGTACAGGCGGGTATCGCCGTGAACGCCAAGAAGCTGGAAGCGGCGTTCCCATTCTCCACGTTGAAGGGCGGAGCCAATGTGTTGGTCTTCCCGGATCTGCAATCGTGCAACATTGCCTGCAAGCTGCTAGGTCCTTTGGGCGGAGCGGAGACGCTAGGTCCCATCCTGGCGGGAATGGCGAAGCCCGTACATCTGTTGCAGCGCGGCGCCGAGGTAGAAGAGATCGTCAACATCGCGACGATTGCGGTGGTTGACGCGCAGGACAGCTCAACTCCCGAGGGCGCAAGGGTGGCGGCGGCGGTAGCCAGCGTAGGTTAGAAGTAGAGTTTGTTCAGCCGATGATCATCGGGTGCCCTACGTAAGCCGATGTTGCTTACGTGGGTCTCTTGACTCTTGACGTCACGGAAGTTTTTTCGCTCAGCCACTCATTCGAGAAACGCGAATGAGTCAGCCACCCGTAGCTTCGACCCACATCCGTAGCGGCGATCACGCCGACGTGTGCGCAGAGCGATCCTCGGTTTGCGCTAGTGCCGGCTGCCCTGACGGTTCAAACAGCGGTCTCTGCCGCACCAGATACCAGATCAGGAAGCACATAATCGCCAGTTCGAGCAGGGTGCGCCAGTCACGCGAGGAGAACATGCCGATGGCGTCGCCGACCACGTTCGCGCCGAGGATAACGACTGCCGTCCACCAACCCCAGGGCGCCAAACGCCATAGGCCGGCGGCCGCCGCGATGCATGCCAGGCAGACCAGTGTCATCAACGGCAAGGTCCAGCTTGCTATACCGGTGAATCCCGAGTGCACCTGAGTGCTGCCGTGCGTCTGATCCGTGATGCTGCCAGGGAAGAGCAGAAGGATGGCGCTCATACCGCTCATGAACGCCCCAAATATGAAGAGAATGCTGAGTGCCTTAATACCGGAAGGCCGGGCATCGTCTTTGATTGGCATGTCGTCCTGATTGGCCGCTGCTCAGGCGCTGCGCTTGGTGACAGGCTGCACGATCTCCGCGTCTTCGGCAGGTATATCGTGCGGGGTGCGCGCCCGCTCGGCGTATTCCATCGACGGCACCGCAACCACACGGCTTGCGTCAGTGATCAACCAGGCCGCTCGCTCGTACGTCAGATAGCTCCAGGCCCACTGCAGCATGACCACGATGCGGTTACGGAATCCGATCAGGAACATGATATGCACAAATAACCACGTAAGCCACGCTAAAAATCCGGAGATGTGCACCTTACCAAACTGGGCAATAGCCGCGGCCCGCCCAATGGTGGCGAGTGATCCCTTGTCGAAGTAACGAAAAGGCTCGCGCGGCTTACCGGCAAGGTCCGCTTTAATCTGATGTGCGACGAACGTGCCCTCCTGCATGGCGACCGGCGCCACGCCGGGAAGTGGTTTGCCCTGTTTGTCTTTCAGCGTTGCCAGGTCGCCGATAACGAAGACCTCACGATGGCCGGGCAGACTGAGATCCGGCTCCACTAGGACTTTTCCGGCTTTGTCGACCGGAGCGCCCAGCGCGCGTCCTAACGGGGATGCGGAAACTCCGGCAGCCCACAACACCACTTCCGCCGGGAACATCTCGTCGCCGATACGCACTTGTCCCGATTGCACATCGCTTACAGCTGAGTTGGTGCGCACCTCCACCCCCAGGTGCTGCAGCTGACTGACCGCACTTCGCCGCAGGTCCTCAGGATAGGAGCTGAGGACCGACGAGCCGGCTTCCACCAGCAGAATGCGAGTCTTCGCCGGATCGATGTTGCGGAAGTTTTTAGGCAGCGACTTGCGGGCGATCTCCGCAAGCGTTCCCGCCAGCTCGACGCCAGTTGGTCCTGCCCCCACGATGACGAAGTTCAGCGGGCGATGCGTGCCGGTCAGAGCCGCCTCTCGTTCCGCCACCTCATACGCCAGCAGGACGCGGCGTCGAATCTCCAGATGCGTCTTCAAGAGTCTTCAATCCAGGAGCCAGTGGTGCCCAGTCGTCATGTCCGAAGTATGCGTGCGTCGCGCCAGCGGCGACGACCAGGTAGTCGTAGCTGATCTCGTGATCGTGCAGCTTTACGGTTCGCCGTTCGAGGTCAAAGCCAAACACGTCGCCCAGCAGGACCTCGACATTCTTGTGCCGGTGCAGGATTTCACGGATAGGCGCAGCGATCTCGGCCGGCGACAGGCCCGCGGTTGCAACCTGGTAGAGCAACGGCTGAAAGGTGTGATGATTCTTACGGTCGATAACGATGAGCTGCGCGGGCAGATACGCCAGGGCCTCGGCTGCCCTCAAACCGCCGAATCCGGCGCCGACAATCACGATCTGCAGGGGAGCTTTCACGTTCATCGCCTCACATTAATCAGATGCGCCGAGAGGGAGGAAGTGACAATTTGGTGGGCAGTCGCAGTCTGCCAGGCCAGTGCTTCTATGCTAGATTAGCTATTGTGGGCCCGTAGCTCAGTTGGTAGAGCAACGCACTTTTAATGCGTGGGTCGCAGGTTCGATTCCTGCCGGGCTCACCAAGATAGCAGTTGGCATTTAGCAATTAGGTCTTAGTTTGACCTTTCTGGTTGAGTTTTTTCCCAATCATCAATATCTTCCGGATGCAGACATCTTCATGAGGCTGCCTCGCAGCGCTTTGGCCAAGCGCCAAATGCTAGCTGCTAATTGCTGGTTTTCTCCACATAGACCGCCGTTCCATACGCCAGCACCTCGGTCACACCCTGCATCACTTCGGTCGCGTCGTAGCGCATGCCGATGACGGCGTTTGCGCCAAGCTGTGCGGCATGCTCGAGCATCAGGTCAAAGGCGTGCTCGCGCGTCTTCTCGCAGAGATTGGTCAGCAGAGTGATATTGCCGCCGATGAGCGTTTGCAGGCCCGCTCCGATGGTGCCCACGATAGAGCGTGAACGCACGATGATGCCGCGCACTAAACCGTAGTTTCTGACGATTCTGTAACCGTCGAGCGTGAACGCCGTGGTCACCATGTTATGCGGAACTGCGGCCCCGAAAGACGTACCTGGAGTAGCGCTGGTGCTCATAGATCCTCCTCGTGCGGTTTTGCCGCAGCATACCACGAGGCGGTGCGCGATTCCGGCGCAAGCACTAAACTTGAAGCAGGAGATCGTAATTCAATTGGCCCAGCCCCCCGAAACGAAGGACAAATACTTTCTACCAGTTTTATCTCTGGCTTTTCTCGCCGGCGTGGCGATCGCAATCGGCGTTTACTTAGGATGGGTCCGCGGCATCCTCCCGCCCGCGCTGAGCGGAGGCGTTTCTGCGGTGGTCCTTTTGTTCTGCCCGCCCTACATCCTGACCATCGCCGTCGGCCCGATGGCCGACGCCCAACTGATGGCGGTAGTCACCGCAAGTTCAATTGTCTTCGGTAATGGCTTTCTTTACGCGGGCGTCGCCGCAGGAGCCTACTTCGTGGCGAAGCTCATGATGAAGCGCAAAGCCGCCTGACGGCCACCGTCTACGGCGCAGGTTGCTGTTGCGTCATGCAGTGTAGTGCACCCAGTCCCCAGATGAAGTCGCGGCAGTAGATGCCGACGATCTCACGATCCGGAAACATTTCCGCCAGCGTATTCAGCGCGACGCGATCGTTGGGATCGCCGAAGGTCGGCACCAGCACCAGCTTGTTCGCAATGTAAAAGTTGGCATAGCTTGCCGGAAGCCGCTGGTCCTCGAAGTACACCGGCGCTGGCATCGGCAGCTTAACCACCTTCAACGATTTGCCGGATTGATCCGTGCTCTTCTTGAGCCAGCGGAAGTTGTCGCTGAGCGGCTCGTGATTCGCATCGTCGGGATCCGGCTCATAAGCGGTAACGACGGTGCGCGGTCCGACGAAGCGCGTGATGTCGTCGACGTGGCCGTGCGTGTCGTCGCCGGCGATGCCACGCTCCAGCCAAATGACCTTCTCAATGCCAAGATAGTCGGCTAGCATCTCTTCCACGTGTTCGCGCGAAAGGCCGGGATTGCGCTGCTGCACATCGCTCAGCAAACATTCTTCGGTGGTGATCAGTGTGCCGCGGCCGTTGACGTCGATGCTGCCGCCCTCGAGCACAATTCGGTGCATCTCGCCATTGACGCGCAGATGCGGCTGCCATGCAGGCATGCGCAATCGGCCGGCGATGTCGGTTCCCACCGGTGCGTCCAGTTTCCAGTCGTTGTACTTGGCCCAGGCGTTGAATCGCCAGGCGGTCGCCGCGATAGCAGGCAGATCTTTTTTCTTCGACTCGCGGCGCACAAAGATCGGACCGTAATCGCGCGTCCACACTCGGTTCGTCGGGATGCGGAGGAAGCGTATGTTGCCGATGTTCCTGCCAGGCACCGCGGCTTTCTCCGGAATCACCTGCGAGCGCACCAGCACCTGGCGAGCTTTCGTCTCGGCCGCCTCGTTGTCGACCAGGATGTTGACCTGCTCGACGCGCGCCAGGTGACGAACGATCTCCGCATAAATCCACAGGACGGTGTCGAACTTGCCCGGCCAGTCGGCGCGGTTGTGCGGCCATGCGATCCACGTGGCCTCGTGCGGCTCCCATTCGGCAGGCATGCGATAGCCCAGCGCAGCAGGTGTGTCCGGCAATGTGAGAAGTTTCTTGGGCATCAGTTTAATCTTGCGAACCTTGAGTGGAACATGTCCTCACGGGCTGGTGAATGACTTCATCGTGAGTCGATTTGAAAGGGCATGGCTTAAGCCGTGCCGCAAGGCCTTTCTTATGATCTAAGCGAGGCGCCTCCAGGCCGACGAGCCGCCCGCGTTAGACCCTCTTACCCTGTGAGGCAATGCCTTCATACCATGAACCGCTGCGTGATCGGTGCATAAGCGTCCACCCGCCGGTCGCGCCAGAAAGGCCAGTTGCGTCGCACATCTTCCATGCGGTGAAGATCGACTTCTGCGACCAGAATCTCTTCCTTGTCGTGCGAGGCCTGCGCGATGATCTGCCCAAAGGGATCGGCGATAAACGATCCACCCCAGAACTCTAATCCTTTACCCGGCGCTTCGTTGCCGCGTATGTTACCGGTCTCAAAGCCGACACGATTGGGCACGGCGACGTAAACTCCATTCGCGATGGCATGCGCGCGCTGAATCGTTCGCCAAGCATCGTACTGTGCTTCGCCGTATTGCGCCTTCTCGTCCGGATGCCATCCGATCGCCGTAGGATAGAAGAGCACGTTCGCGCCCTGCAATGCCGTCAGGCGTGCGCCCTCGGGATACCACTGGTCCCAGCAGACCAGCGTGCCAAACTTTCCGAAATCCGTTTCGAAGGCCTTGAATCCGAGATCGCCGGGCGTGAAGTAGAATTTTTCGTAATAGAGCGGATCGTCGGGGATGTGCATCTTGCGATAGATGCCCGCGAGCTTTCCGCCCTCGTCGAGAATCGCAGCCGTGTTGTGATAGATGCCGGGCGCGCGGCGCTCAAACAAAGACGCGATAATGGTGACCTTCAGTTCGCGGGCTACATCGCCCAGGCGCTTCGTCGCCGGACCCGGAATAGGTTCAGCGAGGTCGAACAGCGCCACGTCTTCGCGTTGGCAGAAATATTGCGTCTGAAAAAGTTCTGGCAGGCAGATGATCTCGGCGCCCCTAGCCGCAGCGGCGCGAACATGTTCGACCGCGCGCTCCATGTTCTGCTCAGGCTCGGGCAAGCACGACATCTGCACAATGCCGATTTTGAAATTACGCTCGTGCAAATTTTTCTCCGGGCAAAAAATCACTGCTAGCATAGCATCTTGAGAGCGCCACTCAAGCTCCGTCAGCAGTTGTTAACGTTAGATGAAAACGCCTCGCCAATTGACTCAAATCGCATGACCTTGTAGCTTCGTTTGTTCAGCAGCTGCAAAACAATACTTCCAAATCTGTGCGCTCGACGCGCATATGTTTCGAATTCTCTGAGGTGAAATTTTGAGCGACAAGCACGATCAGACTCAGGGTGAAGGCATTGAGCGCATCCTTCACGATCCCATCTCCGACAAGCTGGAGCCGCTGGAGCCGCTCGATCTCACGAAGATTCACAGCATCGACGGCATGGTTCGCGCGATGGGCCGCACTGCGTTCACAGGCCGCCAGGTAGGCGAAGGCGCCGACGTTCTCGAGGCAATGGCGCGCGATAAAGATTGCTTCGTGGTGATGACCCTTGCGGGTGCAATGACTGTCGCCAAGCAGGGAATGATCGTCACCGAGCTGATCGATCGCGGCATCGTGAAGGCTGTCATCTCTACCGGAGCGCTCATGGCACACGGCTTGGTCGAAGCCGCCGGCCGCTCGCACTTTAAGTACGACCCGAAGATGGATGACGTCGAGCTGTATGAGGCCGGCTACAACCGCGTCTACGACACCCTGGAGCCGGAGACCAATCTCGATTTTGTGGAGACGATTGTTGCGAAGATTCTGAACGGATGGGACCACAGCGAAGTCATCTGCTCGTACAAGATCAATCGCGAGATCGGCCGCTACTTGAGCGAGCATGTGAAAGACCGTGGAATTCTGAAGTCGGCTTTCGAGAAGAACGTGCCGGTGTTTGTGCCGGCCTTCAGCGATTCGGAGATCGGTCTCGACGTCGCGCTGCACAATCGCGCGCGCCGCAAAGCCGGCAAGGAGCCGCTGCATTTCGATCCCTTCGTCGATCTTGAGCACTACGCCGACACACTGCTGCAACAGGAGCGTCTGGGCATCTTCACCATCGGCGGCGGCGTGCCGCGCAATTGGGCGCAGCAGTTCGGGCCGTTTATCGAATTGCGCCATCGTCGCGGCGGCGAAGACCTGCCGCTGAAGCGCTTCCATTACGGGGTGCGCATCTGCCCCGAGCCGGTGAACTGGGGAGGCCTGTCCGGCTGTACCTATAGCGAAGCTGTGTCGTGGGGCAAGTTCGTTCCTCCCGAGGAGGGTGGGCGGTTTGCGGAAGTATTATTGGACGCGACGGTTGGATTACCGTTGATTGCGGGAGCGGTGCTGGAGAGAGTGAAGAAGTAATAATAAGTGGATAGTGATAACGATTCCTGTGAAAGTTTTTCTAGCCACTATCCCCTAACCACTATCCACTGCTCCCGGCTCCGGTTCAGGCCCGGCATGGTCTAAACTCCGGAGCCGGCGCAGGCTTCCGCGGAAACTCAGCGAGGGCGGGAGCGGGATGGATGCCCGCTCGAAGAAGCACGTTTGCGCGTTTGTGTCGCCGACTTCTTCGCGGCCTTCATGCATTCACCGCACTCGCGAAACGTCATGTTCTTTGCCTTGCACCTTGTACTACGTTTCCAATCTAGAAAAAGTTCACCATACGATTTCGTGATGTAGTTTTTGGCGTCAACGTTCAGTGCGCGCGCAGTACGATCGATCCAGCGCGACTTGCCTTCAATCTCGGCGATGTCGCCGATCGGTGTGTGATCGAGAACGACCTGTCCCTCCCCGTCGGTCCACTCGGAACGAAACTTTTCATAGACAAACGAAGGAACAAATCCCAGAGCGCGTAGAACGTTGTCCATCTGCTTACCGTCCGAGACGGCGGTTTCGGATTCCGCGCGCGACTTGTGCCGTCCCGCTTTACCCTTAGCCTTGTGCGTCAGCTTCCACTCGTCGCCATACTTGCGCAGGCGCAGGATTTCGCCTTTGCGGCGCAGCTTCTGTCCGGGCAGATCGTAGAGTGTATTGATCTCGTGCGTGGAAGGCGTCTCGCACTTGAAGCCGAGTTCTTCCAGTTTCCGCGCGAGCGCCTTCAGATCAGGAACAATGAACTTGATTTCGATTTCCTGCGGGGTAGCCATGCAGAAAGTCTAAATCAGGGGATAGTGGGTAGTGGATCGTGGGTAGTGGATCGTGGGTAGTGGATAGATTGTGCGGTGACGAGTGGAACTCCAGAAGCTATCCACTACCCCACAATCCCCTGCCTTTAGCTTTCCCGTTCCACCACGAATTCGGGTACCCAGAGCAGTACGCGTTTGATCTCGGAGTCGGGGAAGGTGCAGATGGCTTCGCGCGCCTTGTTGGAGAAATCGACAGCCAGAGCATAAGCGGCATCGATTGAGCCGTGGCGCTGGAGGATGGAAACGATATCGGCGGGCTTGGTTCCATTGAAGCCGCCCTCGCTCAGGACAGCCTGAATAATCTGGCGCTCCGCGGGTTCGCAGCGCTCGAGCGCATGCAACACGGCCATGGTCGCTTTGCCCTCGCGAAGATCGCTGGCGACCGGCTTGCCCAGCACTTCTTCGGAGGCCGTGAGATCGAGCACGTCGTCGACGATCTGGAATGCCATGCCGAGATTTCGGCCATACTCGGCCAGGCGATTCTGATCGGCATCGCTGGCGCCGGCAAGAATCGCGCCCAGCTTCATGCAGACAGAGAACAGAAAGGCTGTCTTGCGATGGATCAACTCAAAATGTTCATCGAGCGAAATCGCTTTGCCTAGGCGCTCAATCTGCAGCAACTCGCCTTCGACCATCGCCTGCGTCAGGTCGATCAGCGCGTCCAGCACATGGAAATTTCGTTCCTGCACGGCGATCTTGAAGGCCTGCATGTAGAGCCAGTCGCCGGCCAGAACGCACTTCGCGTTGCCCCATTGCGTGTTGGCGGCGGGGCGCCCGCGGCGGGTCTGCGCTTCGTCGATGATGTCGTCGTGAACCAGCGTCGCAGTGTGAATGATCTCGACCACCGCGCCCAGTTTGATCGCGCCCTGGCCGCTATAGTTCATCAGCTTGCAGGAGAGCAGCAGCAGGGCAGGGCGCAGCCGCTTGCCGCCGCCCGCGCGAAGGTACTCGCCGATTTCGGTAATCGCCCGCACGCCGGAAACCGTGTCGCGACCGAACTCGCGCTCGATAGCAGCGAGGTCGTCGTGCAGCAGGTCGAAAACTTCCTTGGCATTGCGGGTTACGGTATTCAAGCTCGATTCGCCTCCGGCAGCCTTTCCACTTGGGCAAGCATTTCACCACGGAGGCATGGAGTTCACGGAGAAATTAATTCAAACACCAAAATCTCCGTGTACTCCGTGCCTCCGTGGTGAACGTGCACTACTCCGCCCGTCAATTACTGCGATAGTTCGTGAACTGCATGTCGATCCCGAAATCCTGCTGCTTCAGCAACGCCATGATTTCCTGCAGTGTATCGCGGTCCTTGCCGCTGACGCGAACCAAATCCCCTTGGATCGCGGCCTGCACTTTCTTCTTGGAGTTCTTAATGAGCTTGACGATCTCGCGCGCCTTCTCGATCGGGATGCCCTGCTGCATGGTGACGCGCTGCCGTACGGTTGAACCGGCCGCAGGTTCGATGGTGCCGTAGTTCAGCGACTTCAGAGGAACGCTGCGCTTCACCAGCTTGCTCTGCAGCACGTCGTTGACAGCCTTGAGTTTGAACTCGTCGGCCGAGGTGAGGACGAGCACCTCTTTGTCCTCAAGCTGGATGTCGGATTTCGAGTCCTTCAGATCGTAGCGCGTGTGGATTTCTTTCAGCGCTTGCTGAATGGCATTGCTGACTTCCTGCAAGTCGACCTTGCTGACAATGTCAAAGGTGTTCTCAGCCATAGTGTTCAGTGTAGCAAGACATCCGCCTGGCACTGAAACCGCGGGTACCACTTACGTTGGATTCGGTTCTGTTGAAAAGGTTTAAGGAATGCCGGCTGCGCCGAGCCGTTCCCGGACCCGGACCCGCTCCCGTTGATCCCATGTTTCGAGACATTGCCGCCAGAAAGGTGCAGCTCAGGTTAGAATTGAGCATTACAGCCAGACCACTTTCTTTGTCGGCCTGAAATCGGGGCGATCGGTGTTTATGGTCCACTGCAGTGTTGAAGCGCCGGGGCACGAATTGCGTCGCAGCGTCTGGAAACTCGGTTCCTCCCTCCTCTTTGTGACAGCGCTGGCGCTGCTGTCCTCCGGATGTAATCGCAGCAACGCCGCGGCTTCGCAAGCGCCCATGGCCATGCCGGTCAAAGTTCAGACGGTACAGGACCAGCAGATCGGCGATGCCTCCGAGTACGTGGCCACCATCAAATCGCGCAACTCTGCAACCATCATGTCCGACGTTGAGGGATGGATTTTCGACATCCACGTTCATTCCGGCCAGCAGGTGAAAAACGGCGACACGCTGATGGAGATCGATCCGCGCCGGCAACGCGCTGAGGTTTCCAACTATGACTCGCAGAAAGCGTCGAAGGAAGCCGCCTTGCAGTGGGCAAAGTCTCAGCTTGACCGCACCAAGGCGCTGGCGGCGAACGGAGTCGTGAGCAAGCAGGACCTGGAGCAGGCGCAATCGAACTACGACGGCGCCCTGGCAGATGTAAAGGCCATGGACGCGCAGATTACGTCGTCGAAGGTGATGTTGAAGTACTACAGCGTCTTTGCTCCCACCGCCGGCACGGTGGGCGATATTCCGGTGCACGTCGGAGACCGCGTCACCAACACCACGCCGCTCACCACCATCGATGAACGGAACGGGCTTGAGGTTTATATCTCGATTCCGTCCGAGCACGCGCGCGACATCAAGCTAGGCTCGCCGGTCGAGGTGATCGATCAGGCAGGCAAGGTGCTCCTGAAGACCAATGTCTATTTCATCTCGCCACAGGTGGAGACCGCGACCCAGTCAATCCTGGTGAAAGCGCCGGCTGACAAAGCGGCGGATATCCTGCGCAATATGCAACTAGTGCGGGCGCGCATTGTGTGGAACACGCATCCCGGACTGACGATCCCGGTGATCGCTGTTTCGCGTATCAGCGGGCAGTTTTTCGCATTCATCGCCGAAGACGACAATGGAAAGATGGTTGCCCGCCAACGGCCGCTGGAGTTGGGGGAAATTGTAGGTAACAACTACTCCGTCCAGAGTGGCCTGAAACCGGGCGAAAAGGTTGTGGTCTCAGGCGGGCAGAATCTCGCCGACGGCGCACCGATTCAGATTGAACAGTGAGTAGTTGGCTGTTTGGAGGCCGCGGCTAAGGATGAAGTTGAATAGCCGCTTCGACACAGGCCTGAAGGCCAGTTCTTCCACCAATTCCCGCACAAGGGGCACTCGGTTTGTTTGCTGATTTCTTCATCAAGCGCCCGGTCTTTTCTACAGTGACCTCACTGTTCATCGTGATCGCGGGAGCGGTGTGCATTCCATTTCTTCCGGTCGCGCAATTTCCGCAGCTGGCCCCTCCGCAGATTTCAGTAGCCGCGTTTTATACCGGAGCGAACGCCACTGCGGTCGAATCCTCGGTGACCACCATTCTGGAAGAGGCCATCAATGGCGTGCAGGACATGCGCTACATGACCTCCACCAGCGGCAACGATGGCAGCAGCTCCATCAACATTACGTTCGAGCTGACGCGACCTCTCGACCTGGCTGCCGTCGATGTGCAGAACCGCGTTCAAGGCGTGATGGGACGCCTGCCCGACGAAGTGAAGACTACCGGTGTCACCATCAACAAGGTGGCGTCCTCGTTCGTTCTCGCCGCTGGTTTCTACAGCCAGGGAAATCGCTACAACGACGAATTCATAAGCAACTACGTCGATATCTACGTCAAGGACGCGATCAAACGTATCGACGGTGTCGCCGATGTGCAGATCTTCGGCGAGCGCAAGTACTCGATGCGTCTGTGGCTCGACCCGAACCGCCTTGCGGCGCGCGGACTAACCGCGTCGGATGTGGTCTCCGCGTTGCAGCAGCAGAATGTGCAGATCGCCTCCGGCCAGGTTGGCGCTGAGCCTACCGCAACCACCCAGATGTACCAAATCAGCGTACGGGCGGTTGGCAGGCTTACCGAGGCGTCGCAATTCAACGACATTATTCTGAAGCCCGGGTCCAACGGCGCCCTGGTTCGCCTGGTCGACGTGGGACACGCTGAGCTGGGCGCCGAGGATTACAGCGGCAAACTCCGTTTCAACGGCTACAACGGCATCGGCATCGGTGTCAGCCAGTTGCCCACGGCGAATGCGCTCGACGTGGACAAAGCCGTGCGTGCCGAACTCGATCGGCTGAAGAAGCGCTTTCCTCCTGGACTGGAATACGCTGTCGCATTCGATACCACGACCTTCGTCGGCGACTCCATTCGCGAGGTGCTGAAGACGCTGGTTGAGGCCATCCTCTGCGTCATGCTGGTGATGTTCGTCTTCCTGCAGGATTGGCGCAGCACGCTGATTCCGGCGGTAACCATCCCGGTGTCGCTGGTGGGCGCGTTCGCCTTCATCAAGCTCCTAGATTTCTCCATCAACACGCTGACGCTGTTCGGCATCGTGCTGGCGACGGGACTGGTTGTCGACGACGCCATCGTCGTCATCGAGAACATTCAGCGGCACATGGGTGAGGAGCACAGCGACTCGCGCGTCGCGGCCTCGAACGCCATGGGGGAGGTGACAGGCGCTGTCGTCGCAACCTCGCTGGTGCTGGTTGCGGTGTTCGTGCCGGTGGCATTCTTCCCCGGAACTACGGGCCTGCTCTATAAACAGTTCTCGCTGACGATTGCTTTCTCCATTGCGATCTCGGCCTTCAATTCGCTGACCTTCACGCCTTCGCTTTCCGCGCTTATGCTCCGCCCGGAAACCGGCAAGAAAAACGTGTTCTTCCGTGGTGTGGAACACATCCTGCATCACACCACCGAGTTGTACGTGGCGAGCGCCAACCGAGCGGTCAAGCTGCGATATCTCGTACTGGTTCTATTCTTCGCAGGATTAGCAGCAACGTATGTGGTTTACAAGCTGGTGCCTACCGGCTTCGTTCCCGATGAGGACCAGGGCTGGTTCATGATCACGGTGCAGGCTCCGCAGGGCGCGTCGGTGGAGTACACATCCCAGGCCATGCGGCAGGTGGAAGCGGTGTGCGCGAAAGAAAAGGACATTGTTGGCGCCTTCAGCGTTGTCGGCTTCAGCTTCACCGGAAGCGGCGCGAATAAGGGCATGGTCTTCCTGAACCTCGCCAACATCGACAAGCGCAAGGGTGAACAGAACTCCGCTGCCGCCGTCGTCAACCGTTTGCGCGGACCGCTGATGTCACTGACGGATATCCAGGCGTTCCCGTTTCTTCCGCCGGCGATTTCCGGCATCAGCAGCTTTGGCGGTTTTACCTTCGAGGTGCAGGATGAAGGCGGAAACTCCGTGCAGGAACTCTATAACGTAACCCAGGGGCTGGTGAGGGCGGGGAACGCGCGCAAAGATCTGAGTGGCCTGTTCAGCGCATTCACCGCCAACGATCCGCAGTTCGTGGTGAAGATCGATCGCGCCAAGGCCCGCAGTTTGCAAGTGCCCATTCAGCAAATCAGCGACGCCCTGCAGGTGTATATGGGCTCGGCCTACGTCAACGACTTCGACTTCAACAGTCGCGCTTATCGCGTGTATGTGCAAGCCGATCAAAGTTTCCGCCGGCGCCCACGCGACATTCGCGAGTTCTACGTGCGCTCCGACACCAACGAGATGATCCCGCTCGACAATGTCGTGAACATCACGGAGTCGACGTCGCCGCAGGTGATCAATCATTACAACCTGTTCCGCTCGGCCGAAATCGACGGCTCGGCCGGACAGGGCTACAGTTCAGGCCAGGCGCTTCAAGCCATGGAACAGGTCGCGCAGAAGTTGCCGCTGGGCTTTAACTATTCGTGGTCGGGCCTTTCGCTGGAAGAAATCAAGTCGGGCAAGCAGTCCGCACTGCTCTTTGGTCTCGGACTGCTGCTGGTTTACCTCACTCTGTCGGCGCAGTACGAGAGCTTTGTCCTGCCGTTCATCATTCTGCTCAGCGTGCCTATGGCCATGCTGGGCGCGCTGATTGCCCAGTCGCTCCGCGGCCAACTTAACGACGTGTATTGCCAGATCGGATTGGTGATGCTGATCGGCCTCGCGTCGAAAAACGGCATTCTGATTGTGGAATTCGCCGAGCAGCTACGGGCGAAAGGACTTTCCATTCACGACGCCGCGATTGAAGCGGCGCGCATCCGGCTGCGGCCCATCCTGATGACGTCGTTCGCCTTCATCCTCGGCGTGCTGCCGCTGGTATTTGCCAGCGGCGCAGGTTCGCAGAGCCGCCATTCCGTCGGCACCACCGTCTTCGGCGGCATGATCGTTTCCACCGTTCTGAACCTGTTCTTCATTCCGGTGTTGTACGTTATCGTGAAGACAATGCTGGAGCGCGAAAAGGCGCCGATAAAGAGCGTCTGAACCGCATAGGTCGCTACTGATCACTTTCCGAATGAGGTTCGTTCTCTCGAATCAACTTCATTGTTCCAGAAGCGAGAAACATGCAGCCGAAGAAGTGCTCCTCGACTTCCATTTCCCCTGTGTGATCCGCCAGCAACTTCCAGGGTTCATAAGCCAGCGGCGGCGTCGAAGCAAACGACAGCTTCGAAAGTGCTAGTCCCGCCAGGGAGCTGAGCAAACCTCCCAGCGGACGGTTGGAGAGCTTCGCCCCGAAGGCAACCACACTCGCTCCGGCGGCCATGTGCGGTAAGAGGTTGGCCAGCGCGGAAGGCGAGGCGTACACGTCAGGCGCACCAAGCACCACCAGCCCGGCGAAAGTGCCTTCCAGCGCAGCGGTCTGGGCGGGTGACTCAATGACTTGAACATTGTGCCAACCGTTTCTCGCGGCTCTCGTCCGGGCGCCGGCCGCCATCTCCGGGCTTATCTCAATCCCGACTACTTCACCGGAGGGGCCGACCGCGTCAACCAGGTACGGAAAACTGCCTCCCGGTCCACACCCGGCATCGAGGACTCGGTCTCCCGGTTTGAGTCGAAGCAACTGAACGGCTCGCTCACGCAGAGACTTTATGAAGAAGAGATCGAAGTTCGGGAAGCTTCGAATAACGGGGGCAATGAGCCGAGCATACGGCGGTGTTCGTTCCGAAACGTTCTCATTAGCCGCTTGTGCCATACACAGGCCTCGTTATGCGAACCTAGCAGAAGCCCCGCGGTCCTTCAATGCGATCGCCGCAGATGCCGTAGGTCCAGGCGTTGAGCCTCCAGTGACTTACATCACAGCATTTCGGTACGAATCGCGCTACAACAGAGCTAGAAGTGGAAGAGGTTGGACGCACCCTCTCCCGTTGGTGCGCGGCCGCTTCCCGTAACCGCCCCCACCCCCAGGTGGGGAGAATGGTCGCACCATGGCCACAGCGCAGCTCACACCGATCGGGGTGGGCATTCACAATGTGCTCATCGCGACAGACTTTTCCCGCTACTCCAATCAGGCGCTCGATTTCGGCCTGAAATTGGCCAAGGGCTACAAAGCCCAGACCTATGTAGTCTTTGTAGTACCCAGTGACGAATTCATGCTCGCCGGTCCCGAGGCCTACGTCGCCGCTAAGGAAGCCGCTCGCCGTGATCTGGAGAATCTTAAGGTCGAGCTAAAGGCATCGCATTGCTGCGAAGAAGGCAAGGATTATCACCTCTACCTGCTGGAAGGCGACGTCGCACAGAGCATCCTCAACTTCGCCCATGAGAAGCATATCGACCTAATTGTAGTCGGGACTCACGGCCGCGGCGGCCTGGGCAAGGCAATCATGGGCTCAGTGTCCGAACTGGTCTTCCGCGGATCTCCCGTTCCGGTACTAACGATCGGGCCGAATGCCAGGCATGTCCATCATGCGCTGGCGCCAAAAAACATTTTGGTGGCTGCGGACTTCACTCCGGTGTCGGAACGGGCAGCGCAATATGCCGCAGGTCTTGCGTCGAAACACCATTCCAAACTAACTCTGCTTCACGTGGTGAATCCCAAGGAGCTGGAGCATTGCCCGGATCCGGATCGGATTCGGCAAGCGATGGAAGCCAAACTCCAAGCCCTGCTGGGCCCCGAAGCCTCTGTGCCCTGCACGCTACGCATCGAGTCGGGACGCGTGGTTCCCGCTGTATTGCACACGGCCGAAGAATTGGAAGCCGACGTGCTTGTTGTAGGTGTGCGCCCGGCTCTTCCGGTTTTGAGCCGGTTTATGTGGCCGAACGCCTCAGAAATTGTTCGCGAGTCGCCCTGCCCGGTCCTGACCGTCCGGGAGCGACACAGCGAAGAGTGATGACCAAATCAATGGGAGGATGAATGTTCAAGGAAAATGTACTTGTCGAAGAAAGCCACGCAGTTCCTGAGATCAGTCCAGAGCTGCTGGCAAAGCTGAAGAAGGAGGACATGCAGCAGGCGGTCGTCGAACGTTTCAGAAGCAGCAACACAAAGCCGACTGTCCGACGTGGTGCCCACCCATCCCAATGGCGTCCTGCTGACGAAGAGTGCTGACAACTTGATTGCCCGGTGAACGACGCCGGCAGGAGACGGATTGAGTCTCCTGACAAGAAATCGAACGAACGTTCTTCAAAATCGGCCCCCCGCGAATCTCTCCTCCTTCCCAAACCTCCGCGACGTCGAAGATCGTCACCCCTTTCGGTAGTGAATCGCCTGCTTTTCGCCATGTGTCGCTGAATCCCCAAGTTTGCGCCGCCATCCAATCTCCGGTACACCTGTAGACGACTCTGGAGAGGCCGGCGGCTTGATCGGCTCGACAACATGCGAATTGGCATAACCTGTTATCCCACTTATGGCGGCAGCGGTGTCGTCGCCACCGAACTCGGACTCGAGCTGGCACAGCGTGGCCATCAGGTCCACTTCATTTCCTATTCGCAACCCATCCGCCTGACCGAGCCGCAAGCCAACATTCATTATCACGAGGTCGAGGTCTCGCGATATCCGCTGTTTGAATACCCTCCGTACGATCTGGCGCTCGCGACCCGCATGGCCGAAGTTGCCGAGATTTACGAGCTCGATCTGCTGCACGTTCACTACGCGATTCCGCACTCGGTAAGCGCGATGCTCGCCCGACAGATGCTCTGTTGCGATCACACTCGCCAAAGGCGCAGGCTGCCGTACGTCACCACGCTGCACGGCACCGACATCACGCTCGTCGGCGCCGACCCTTCGTATCTGCCGATCACGCGCTTTTCCATCAATCAGAGCGACGGTGTCACTTCGATTTCCGACTACCTCAAACAGCGGACGGTCGAGGTGTTCGATGTTGAGACGCCGATCCAGGTCATTCCGAATTTCGTGAACTGCGACTTGTATGAGCGCACGCCGGAGGTGATGAAGCATCGCTCCGATTACGCCAAGCCCGACGAGAAGATCCTGGTTCATCTATCCAATTTTCGGCCGGTGAAGCGCATACCCGATGTCATCGAGATTTTCGATCGCGTGCAGAGGAAAATTCCGGCGAGGCTGCTGATGATCGGCGACGGCCCCGAGCGCTCGCGTGCCGAGTGGCTGGCGGTCAACAAGGGAATTCACGATAAGGTGGATTTTCTCGGCAAGCAGGATCGCATTCACGAAAAGCTGGGCGTGGCTGATGTAATGCTGATGCCTAGCGAGCTTGAGTCGTTTGGACTTGCAGCGCTGGAGGCGATGGCCTGCGAGGTGGTTCCCATCGCAACCAACGAAGGCGGAGTGCCCGAGGTCATCGATCACGGAAAGACGGGATTTCTGGCAAACGTCGGTGACGTGGACGCCATGGCGAGAGACGCCATTGAGCTGCTCTCGGATGACGCCCGCCTCAAGCGAATGGGCGAGGCGGCACGAGCCAGCGCGCAGGCGCGTTTCTGCGCCAGCAAAATCATTCCCATGTACGAGAGGCACTACCGCGAAGTGCTGGAGCGCTCCAGCTAGATGTCGGGCAGCGCTTGCCTTCAGTGCCGGGCTTGGAAGGGGCACGGCTTCAGCCGTGCCGCACCGTCCCTCCCCACACAATTGTCATCCTGGGCGAAGTGAGGAAGCGAAGCGCGCGAACGCAGTCGAAGGATCCCTATACCCGGATGGCCTTTCACGTTATGCGCGGTCCATTCAGCAAGCGGCGCTCACCCTTTGCTGCCGCGCTCTTCGTAGATCGCCCCCAGCACAGACCCACCCAACTCCTCAGCCTCCAGCACCGGCAGCACCAGGCGAATCAGCGTACCGCGATTGGGCTGGCTTTCGATGTTGATCTCGGCCGCATCGCCGTAGACGACTTGCAGCCGCTCGGTAACATTCACCATGCCGATGCCGGTTCCTGCTGACGCGCTAGCGCCCTCGGCAGGCATCCCGACACCGTCGTCTTCTACTTCGATCACCAGGCGATGTTCGGCGCAGCGGCTGCGCAGATAGATACTGCCGCATTCCACCTTGGAAGCGAAGCCGTGTTTGACTGCGTTCTCCACCAGCGGCTGTAAGATCATGCTGGGCACGAGGTGGTCGAGTGATTTCGGCTCCAGCTCTTTCACCACGCGCAGCTTGTCGCGGCCGAAGCGTGCCACCTCGATGTCGAGGTAGTCGTCGAGAAATTCGAACTCTTCGCCTAGCGGCACAAACGAATCGCCCTTGCGCAGCAGGCGGCGCAGGATGTTTCCCAGCTTCACAATCATGTCGCGGGCGGAGTCGGGATTGCCACGCACCAGCGACGAAATCGAATTAAGCGTATTGAACAGGAAATGCGGATTGATCTGGCTTTGCAGCGCCTCCATGCGCGCCTGCAGCAACAGGCGTTCCTGCTGTTCCAACTTCATCTCGATGCGAACGTTGTTCAACACCTTCAGCGCGATGGCGACTGCCATGACCGTGCCAGCGTAGATGGCGCACTTTACCCAGAAATTGGGCGAGTACAGCGCGAAAATTCGCCTCGGCCACCCCAAGTACAACTGGATGTGAGCGAATTCGAGGCAGAGAATGAGGAAGAAAAACGACGTTTGCCAATCGATGAACGACTTTCGAATGCTGCGCCGGATCCAGTGATAGATGCTGAGATCGAAGAGCGGCGAAAATGACCAGATAGCTTCGCGTTCGCGAGCGATGTGGCGCAGCATCCCCGCCGTCGTGCCGGCCAGAACATACATCGGCAGCGCCAGCCACTCTCCCCAGAACAGGGACGGCAGTCCCACCAAAATACCTCCGGCTGTACCGACCAGACGTCCGCCGATGACCCCCATCAGGATCGCGCCGACGAACGCAATGTCGGCAGCGTAGAAGTTATGGACCCAATGGCGAGCCAGCACGCCCAAGGCGATTGGGGTGCCGACGATGAAAACGATTTCCATCTTCTCGCTAGAGGTGCGTTCCTCGCGGAACAGCAGCACGCGGAAACGGCGCGCGCGCACCAGCACACTACTGATCGCCGCCGCAACACCCAGGCGGATCAGCAAGGTAACGAGAATGAGTTTCTGGTCCATAAAAAACAGGGGCTAAGGGTTTAGGGGATAGAGGTCAGAACTGCAAGCGCCTTCGATAATGTTTTTCCTATCCCCTAACCTCTATCCCCACCTTTATGTTATCTTCTCCGCCGCGGCGCGTATCGCATGTTCGGCGGCCCGCCCATCCGGCGCTCCGCCTTGCGCCATGTCGCGATTGCCGCCCCCTCGAGTGCCGAGGGCCTGAACGGCCTGCTTCATCAGCGCTCCCATATCGTGGCTCAGCCCCGGCGTTTGCGCGAAGACCAGCGACGGCTGCGTGCCGCCGCAAGCCAGGAGTGCGACGCACGGCCCGGCTTTCGTTAGCTTCTGCGCCAGCATCTTGATGAAGTTGAGGTCGCGCTCGGCGAAGTACTCGACGACTAGCTTTTGTGCGCTACGCCGTTCGGCCGATTGCAGCATCTGCTTGGCTTGTAGCTCGGCTACTTCCTCCAGCAGGCGATGTTGAGTCTTCTGCGCTGCCTTGCTCTCTTCCTGCGACTTTCGGATCTGCTGCGGTACCTCCCAAATGTGCGTGGAGAACAGCGCGGCGGATTCCGTCAGCATTTCGAAATCACGCCTCGCCGTCGCTACCGCGCGCAACCCGCACACGAATTCCACCCGCGTACCCTGTCTAACCTTTTCAGTCTTGCGCAGCAAGATGGAGCCGATCTGACCAGTGCTGCGCACATGCGTTCCGCCGCAGGCGTTCAGATCGAAGTCGCGAATATCGATCAAGCGCAGCTTCTCGCGTTCGGCAGCAGGAATCTTGCGCACGCCCATGGTGCGTGCTTCGTCAGCCGTGGCGAAACGAATCTCCACCGGCCGATCTTCTGCGATCACTTCGTTCGCCAACTGCTCGGCCGCGACAAGTTGTTTGGCAGTGACAGCTTCAGGCGCCAGATCGATGGTGCAGCTTTCGTCGCCCATATGAAAGGACACAGTGGCGAAACCATACAGCTTCTCGAATGCCGCTGATAAGACATGCTGGCCCGAGTGCTGTTGCATGTGATCGCGACGGCGCTCGGTATCGACGTTGCCGTGCACGATGGTCCCAGGCTTCAGCGATGCCATTTCGGCTTCAAGGTAGTGAATGACTTCGCCGGTTTGCTCGTTCTCGGCAACCTCGGTGACGTGCAGGCGCCGGACATCAGGACCGTCGGGAACGTCAATCCAGCCGGTATCGAAGATCTGGCCGCCGCTGGCCGGATAGAAGGCAGAGCGGTCGAGAACGAACGCGGTTCGTCCGTCGGTAGTCGCAACCGACGCGACCTGTGCCTCGAAGTCGTGTAGAAAAGAATCGGTATAGTAGAGACGGTCAGTCAAAATCTTGCCTCAATTCGCACTAAAGCTCGATAGCGTCGGTGGCGCATAGGGTTGTACCGGCGGCTTTCAGGCCGATGAGCCTGTCGCTGGCTAAAGCCGTGCCCCTTCAAAGCCAGCCCGCTTAAACAGCAGCTCCGCTACAGCCACGCCGAATTCAAAGCCCCCAAACCTCAAAGCCTCGCCAGGGTCAGCTCATCCATCTCGCCACGGTAGAACGTCTGCAGCGCTTCGAGAAAGATCTGATTTTCCCCGGCGATCATCGCGAACAAGGTCATCGACGAACGAAACTTGATTGCGTCGATGTCGCCGAGCACGTCGACGATGTCGCGCCCGGCGTGTGAGTTCACCAGGCGCGTGCATTCTGCCAGCCTAGGGCCGAGCACCGGATGTTGCAAGTAGCTCACCGCCTCCTCGCGTCCAGAGATGGCGAAGCGCTGTGCCATTGGACTGTAGCCGAGTCCGGCAAGCTGTGGAAAGATGAACCATATCCAGTGGCTGGTTTTAAGTCCGGCGCGCAACTCGGCTGAGACATGCCCATATACCGGCTCCTGCGCGGCGACGAAACGTTGCAGATTGTAAAGATCCGGTTCCGCCATAACATTCGTCACTGAGACGTTCCTCCGAACGGCTTGCTGCCGCTCAGAGTTCGCAGTATCGCCTCTTCCAAACCCACCTTCGGCTGCCATCCAGTTTCGCGCCGGATGCGGGTCGTGTCGTACACGCGGTCTTGCAACGAGCGCTCGAGTTGATGCCGGGATAAACGGGTGTCGCCCATCGGAATGATCGGCCGCAGCACCTCGGCAAACGGCGACGCGATGTGGAGTGGCCAGTCGGATGCAAAGTGCGTCGAGGAATGATCCGCCGCGCGCTTAAGCTGATGATAATGGCCAAGCGTGAGAGCGTCGTCGTCCAGGACATTAAACTCGCGCAGGCCGGGACCCGGCGTGGAGGCCGCAAGCATCGCGTCGATCAGGTTCTCGACGTAGTTCAGCGGGAAGTGGTTCTCCGCTTTGCCGAAGACGACGTCGGTGCCGCTCAGGCGAAAGGCGAAGATGCCCGCAGGCAACTGTCGACCGGGACCATAGATAATGCCTTCGCGCACGATCACCGTCGGCATGCCGCTCTGCTTCGCGAACGCACTGACGAGCTGATCGGCCTTGATCTTCGATTCGGAGTAAGGATCACGCAGCTCCGGCTTATGGTCGAAGGGTGTGTGCTCGTCGATGCGTGTGCCCTCGGCGACGGGCCCGTATACCGCAAGTGAGCTGGCGTAGACGAATTGGCCGACTCCGTTTGCGGCGCAGGCTTCTAAGACACGTGCAGTGCCATCGACGTTCATTTCGAAATAATCTTCATAAGGAGCGGCGCCGACCTTGGCAGCGAGATGGTAGACGATGTCCGCGCCGCGAACCGCGCGCGCGATGGATTCCGGATCGCGCAAATCGCCGGGCACGATTTCAACACCCGCCGCCGCAAGCCTCTCGGAACGTGGCGACGGCCGCGCCAGCACACGGACGTTCGTACCGTTGGCGAGCAGATCGCGAAGCAGATACGAACCCAGAAATCCGGTACCGCCGGTGACGCACACGTGCATAGAGAACTCAGAGTTTGATACAACCAAGCGACAGATTAGGGCGGAGCACCGCTTCAGCGCCGCGATAAAGAGTTCCTATTGACCGTCAACTCGAGCCGCTGAGGTAGCTTTCCCTTAGGCGCTAAGCGTGCGCGAAGCGGGCAGCCCTACCGGCACGCCTGAAGGCGTTCTCTGCCCAATGCCGTCATGGGCTGTTTTTTGGTAGCTAAAAGCAAAGAGCTGACAGCCAATAGCCGCCTCCCGTCCTCGACCCGCCTTTCGCCCGTATGTTAGCTTATACTTTCGTTTGACACGCTTCACAACCAAGTCGCGGCGCTGGAGTCGCGCAGTTCGCTCCCGGCCCATCGTATTTTGGTGAGGCAGTTTACGGTACATCGAGAGAAAAAGCTTTGACGATCGCGGGCTATGTCGTCCTGGCGGTCGCCGCCATTCCCGGCATCTATTACCTGTTGGTAATCTTCAGTTCCATCCGATACTTCCGGGTCGCGCGGCGCGAGAACCCGCCTAACACGGATTTCTTTCCCCCCATCAGCTGCCTCAAGCCGATTCGCGGGCTGGATGAAGACGCCTACGAAAATTACGCCAGCTTCTGCCGTCAGGATTATCCCGGTGACTATGAAGTCGTCTTCTGCATCGATCCTGATGATCCCGCGCTTCCTGTGCTCGAACAACTGAAGCGCGATTTTCCGAATCGCCAGATCCGTCTGTTATTCGGCTCGCAACGCAATGCCATCAACGACAAAATTGGCCGCCTGACCCGCCTGGTGCGCGAAGCGCAATACGATTTACTCGACATCACCGACGGCGACATCCGCGTCGGTCCCGATTACCTGCGCGCCATCGCGCATCCCTTCCGCGATCCGAAGGTTGGGGGTGCGACGACGCTTTATGTATCGACCGAAGAGACCAGCTTCATTCAGCATTTGCAATCGGTCGGAATGATTTCGGATTTCTTTGCCGGCATCATGACCGCATGGCAGCTCGACGGCGTGAAGTTTATGTTCGGCCAGTCGATCGTCACCACGAAGCAGAAGATCGCGGGCTTCGGCGGCTACGAGTCAATCGAAAACCGGCCAGCCGACGACCTCAACGTAGGCCGCTTGGTCGCAGAGCAGGCGGAAGTCAAGCTGCTGCCCTACATCGTAAAGACGGTGGCCGATTTTCAGTCGCTGAAAGATTTGTTTTATAAGCGCGTGCGCTGGATGACGGTCATGCGATTGGTGCGGCGCCAGGGGCATCGTGGCCTGATCTTCACCTGGGGCCTGATCTGGGCGCTAATTGCGGTTGCGGTGCATCCCACGTGGCCGGTGGCGATCGGATATCTCGGCACGTATCTCGTCGTGCGCATCATCATTACGTACCTGATCGGCATTTGGGGCATGAAGCAGAAAGGCCTGTGGCCGAAGATGGTGATGATTCCGCTGTGGGATCTGGTCGCGTTCTCGATCTGGATTGCCAGCTTCGGTCGAAATACGATTCGCTGGCGCGGCTACGATTACACCATCCGCGACGGAATTCTGGTGCCGGTGAATCCGGCAAACACGCCGTTGGGAAAGTAAGGTTTGTTTCTATCCACACTCAGCGCCCAAGAAGGAAATCGCTGAATGACTATTAAGAGATCCAAGGTTGCTATCGCCGGCGCTGGCGTTTACGGCGCAACCACAGCCATTCGACTCGCGGAACAAGGCCACGAGGTTCATCTCTTCGATCCGATCGGCATCCTGAATGCCGCATCGGCCATCAACCAGTTCCGCATTCATTCCGGATATCACTACCCCCGCAGTCCCGAGACCATTCGTGAAACCATGGAAGCCCGCCAGGAGTTCATGGACACCTACGAGCCGGCCATCGTGCGCACCAGCAAGCATTACTACGCGATCCCGTTCGAAGGCTCGCAGACGTCGCCCGAACTGTTCGAACGCGTCATGACGGAATACAAAATGTCGCTGCGGGCGTGCCGTCCCGAGTGGATGAACTTTGACTTCATCGATAAGTGTTACGAGGTCGACGAGCAGATTTACGATCCCGAGATCCTGCGGGAGCTGCTGACCAAGAAGATTGAATCGCTGCGCATCCGCTTGCACCATCACGAATTCAGAGCGGACATGCGAGGCGACTACGACTTCATCGTCTGGGCGGTGTACGGGCTGGGGCCTTCGCGCGGGTTATTCAAGTCGGTGAAGTTCCAGGTCGCCGAGAAGATTCTCATCGAGTTGCCAAAGCAGTTGCAGCACGTCTCGCTGGTCGTCATCGACGGGCCGTTCACGGCATTCGATCCCTACGGCAATTCCGAGCGCTCGCTGTGGGGCTCGGCCAAGAATACGAACCACTGGACGACGACCGATCCGAACGAGCCCATCCCCGAGCAGTATCGTCCGCTGCTGAACCGGCCGACCTTCGAGCCCATATCGTGGAGCCGCTTTGAAGCGATGCGGCAGGATGCGATCCTCGCGGTGCCGGCATCGGCCGAGGCCAAGTATCTAGGCTCGCGCTTCACCGTGCGCGTCGTGGAGAACAATCCGATTCAGGACCGCCGCACGCTCTACGTGCAGGAGACCTCGCCGGGCGAGATACATATTTTCTCGGGGAAGGTAGTGGGCGCGGTGAAGGCCGCGCGGATTGTGAGCGAGCGGATCGCGCAGGGATGATTTCGAGTGACTATGAGGGGTCCTTCGACTCCGCATTCGCAAACTGCGCGAATGCTCCGCTCAGGATGACAACGGGACAATAGTTTGGTTTGTCATCCTGAGCGGAGCAGCTCCGCCGTCTTTGCGCTGCGAAGTCGAAGGACCGCTATCGACCAATCCAGCCTCAATCCAGCAACTTGCTAACCTCACTCGAGCTCGCGGCTTCATCCGAGAACGTAAATGTCCCGCGCTCCTTCATCTCTTCCGCTGCACGCAAGAACCCTCCCAGCGCAGCTCGAGCCAGAGAGCTGCCCACACTGATCCGCTTCACGCCAATCTCCGACAGTTCAGCCTGACTTAAGCGAACACCTTGCAGTCCCATCAGCGCGTTCACCGGGCGGTCAACCGAACGGACCACCTCCACAAGCTCATCCCGAGTACGCAAGCCGGGCGCGTACAGCACATCCGCTCCCGCTTCCTGATAAGCCTGCAGTCGCTTGATCGTGTCCTCGATATCGGGACGGCCATGCAGATAATTCTCGGCACGTGCAGTAAGGGTGAACGTGAACGGAAGCGATCGAGCCGCTTCTACTGCTGCTTGAACTCGCGCCACAGCGTGTTCGAAGCAGTAGATAGGGCCGTCCTCGCGGCCGGTCGCATCCTCAATCGAGCCTCCGACCACGCCCGCCGCCGCGGCCAGACGAATCGTTTCCGCCGCAATCGCTGGATCGTCGCCGAAGCCGTTCTCCAGGTCCGCACTGACCGGCAGCTCCGTCGCTGAAGCCAGCGTAGCAATGTGCTTGAGAATTCCGTCGCGCCCGACCGTATTGTCTTTCATCCCGATCGAGAACGCGTAACCCATGCTGGTGCTGGCCAGCGCTTCAAAGCCAAGATGCGCCAGGATGCGGGCGCTGCCGACGTCCCACGGGTTAGGAATGATAAAGGCGGTTTCACGCTCGTGGAGCGCACGGAAGATGCGGCCTTTTTCAGCTTGAGTTGGCATAGCGATTGGAGTGTTTCAGGAATAGCGGAGATTCGGCAACTGGCAGCGCGGTTCCGCAACTCGTCCTGCGCGCCGGCTCCGCCGGCTCACGCGGCTCCCTGTGCCGGTGCTCCGCGATAACGAGCTCTGGACTGGCTCGCTGAAGATTCAGCTCTCGATTTTTTCGCGTTTCTCAAATCCAAGTAGCCGATCATACCGTTCCCTCCGTACGAGAAGGCTAGTCCCACTTTCTCAGCAAGCGAAACGTTGCAGTCGATTCCTGACGGCTGCAGCAGACCCAGTTCCGCAAGAGCAACCCGAATGTAGAAGGAAGGGAACCCATGAGTAAGCTAGATAAGCTGACTGAATTAGCGGAGACTCCTCTAAGCCGCCGTTCATTTGCCAAGGGAATCAGTTTTGCCGCCGCAGGTTTGGCAGGAGCTTCGGTCCTGGGAGGAACGGTGCTGCAAGCCGTTTCCGCCCATGCCCAGGATCTCGACCAATCCACCGGTCTCACCGTCACCGACGCCGACGTCCTGAACTTCGCATTGAACCTCGAATACCTCGAGGCAGAGTTCTACCTGATGGCCACCTGGGGCACGACGCTGGTAGGCGCAGGAATTCTGACCGAATCCGAAACTACTGGTCCTACCACCGGCGGACAGAAGGTGCCCGGCATCGCGCAGTCGCCTTTCGCCTTCGCAGCCAGCGGCCTGCGCACCGACGAAGTGAATCACGTGAAATACCTGCGCTCGGCGCTGGGAGCGAACGCCGTCAAGAAACCGGCGATCAACCTGAATGCGCTGGGCTACGGATTTTCCAGCCCCTCGGACTTCCTGAAACTCGGCCGTCAGTTTGAAGATGTCGGTGTGAGTGCCTACGCCGGAGCCGCTCCGCTCATCAGCAGCAAGACTTACCTGGAGGCTGCGGCGCGCATCCTTGGTACGGAGGCCGAGCATGCGGGAGCCCTTCGTTTCGCCTGTATTTACTGGGGTGTGAATAGTCCGGCGGTGGACGGCCAGGATGTTCCGCCAACTGCTTCCCATCCTTTCGACGTCGACGCCAACAGCCTGGCGATTTCGCGTACCACTGCCCAGGTCCTCAACATCGTTTATCACGGCGGCAACTGCTCAGGCGGATTTTATCCGCAGGGCATGAACGGCACCGTGAAGTGTCAGTCCTAGTTTCATTTCGGCGGGAGCGGACGCGCGTCCCTCCCGTATTTTTGTGGCTTGCCACGAAGGGAGAACTGTATGTTGGAAGGCCTTTTTCAGCCGATGCACCTGCTGGTCATTCTGTTCATTGCCCTGATGATCTTTGGGCCAAAGAAGCTGCCCGAGCTGGGCAAGGGCTTGGGTGACGGCATTCGCAGCTTCAAAAGTTCGATGAAGGACGATAAGCAGGACGAGATCGCAAAAGAGAGCGTCGACAACGAAACGTCACTGGTGAAAAGCTAATCGCGGCTGAGATTGATCAGCCAGGGGGCACGACAAAACGTCGTGCTCTGCCTATTTGCAATTCGCTGCTGCGAGGCTATACTGCCCGCGAGCCGAAACCATGAAGCGACCTGCCGGCACGATTGTTACTGCTGTCTTGCAAGGCTTAGGTAGTCTATTTTTCGTACTGGCGGCTGTGACCACCGCGTTCCTTCCGCACTTCGCGCCCAAAAGTCCCGCCCAACCCGACTTGCCGTCTGGCCTCTTTTTCGTCGTCGGCGCCGGATACTTCGTCTTTGCTTGTATCGGACTGGCAACCGCAGTGGGCGTTTTCCTGCTGAAAAGCTGGGCCAGGTATTCCACACTGATCTTCGCTGGCTTTCTGATCGTCATGGGACTAATCACGGCAGTGACTTTCGCAATCATGCCGTTTCCCGCTCCGCCGAATGACGCAAACGCTCAACTCCCTCCAAACTTCGCAATCATCTTAAAGAGCATTATGGCCGTCATGATGCTGGCGGTCGCGGCGTTAGGAGGATGGTGGCTTTTCTATTTCACGCGCGCGAACATCAAGCAGCGCTTCGAAGGCGCACATGCCGGCGACGTAACCTCGATGAGCCGCCGTCCGTTATCCATCGCGATTCTGTCCGTGTGGAGCTTTATCGGGATACCGTTCATGCTGGTGGGAGCCTGGATGGCATTTCCCATTGCGTTTTTCGGCATCGTCGTGGATGGAGCCGGCGCCAGGATTGTATATCTCTCATTCGCGGTGGTTATCTTCTATATCGGAATTGGATTGTGGCGACTGGTTGAGGCAAGTCGGCTGGTGGCAATCGCATTCAACATCTTCGGCTGCGCGAATACGCTGTTGTTTTATGTGCTGCCCCGGCGCGAAGAGCGCTTCCAGCGCCTGCTTACCGAATCGTCACAGATCTGGCATCTCCCAAAAATGCAGCAACCGATATCGCAAGCCATGATCGGCGCATGGTCGGGGATGATCGTCTCCGTTCTTATGGCGGCGATCGCGATCTACTACCTCGTCACCCGGCGCTACGCATTCGGGCCGGAAGCGGCGTTGCCCTCCGATGTGCCCCCGGTTATGCCCGGTTGATTGCAATCGCCAGGAAAGTTTCTTCCAACATCGCCATCGGCGTTTGTTAGTACCGCCAGCTCGATACGTCCGCTCCGGGCGGTGCAGTTTTCAGCATGCGCTCGACCGATTGGCGCACCACGCGCTGCGTCCACCTAAGGCCGGCTGCATCGACCGGCAAGTCGTCTTTACCGGTGTAGCAGTGCGGACGTCCCGGACCGTAGTCGAAGTCTCCGGCGTAATAAGGGTAGTTGGTGTTCTCCAGAAAGTCCTGCATCAGGTGCACGGCATTGTTCAGGTAGTACGAATCCATGTCGCCGACGGCAAAGTGCAGCTTACCAACAAGATTCGGGCCCAGCGTCTTCCAGTCACGCTGCAGGATGTAGCGCAAGTCGTAATGATCTTTCCAGTAATTGGCGACATCGTGGTCAATGACGCCCGTAACTGGATCGTAGATCGGCTTAGGATAGCCATCGTCGCCCACCGGACTGTAAACCGCCTGCCAGATGTCGAACTGCTCGGTCGAGCGCCCATGCGTGCCCAGCACCAGCTCGCGGCGCGTCATGCGATCCATGGTGCTGACCACGCTGCCATCCGTTTCGCGCTGCGAGGGACGCGCCACCTTGCCCCAGTTGCTCTCCAGCCATAGCGCATTGGGGTCATCGTAAAGATTCACGATCTGGTACGCGCGAAAGTCCACCGGATCGGGACAGGCGATGAAGGCGTCATTGAAGAACGTTGGATAGAAAATCTGCATGGCGGCAGCTTCCCACCCGCCAGTCGAGCCGCCATAAGTCGCGCGCGCCCAGCCCTGACCAATGCCACGGAATTGCTTTTCGACCGCCGGGATCACTTCCTGCGTAATGGCGTCGCCGTAAGGTCCCACATTGGCAGAGTTCACCGCGTAGGAATCGTCATAGTAGGGATTGGCATGCTGCAGTTCGACGATGATCACATGCGGCAGCCTGCCCGAAGTCCAATCCTGATACAAAGCGTAGCTGTATTCGGCCACCATGCGGCGACGGCCTTTCAGGTCAGCTGTCGGCGGAGTTTCGCGGAAGGGAAGACTAAAGTCACGAGGAAAGTGCGATTGGTAGACGATCACTGGATAGTGCGCCTCGGGATGCTGATCGAAGCCTTCCGGCAGCAGAACAATGGCACCGATGGAGACAGGTGTTCCCCAGAATTTGCTCAACAAGGCGCTCTTCACTTGCAGGTGCTTGACGTACTTCGTATCTTTCGTTTCGGGCAGCACAGGGACGGTCTCGGTCAGCGATATCTTGACGCTGCCGTCTTTGGCGGGATCGATGTGGATCTTCTGCGGCTTGCTGTAAAGGTTTCCCGGCTTCTTGTTCCACTGCTGACCCTCGCCTCGCTCGGGTGGAAGCTTTACCGTGTGCCCGTTGGCGAGATGATAGGTCTGATAAATGTTCAGCAAAGCCTGCACGTAATAATCGCCGGCAGGAATGCAGCCGAGGTTTAAGGCCGGATATCCAATCGCAGCATCATCCACCACCGCTGCTTGGCCGGGGGCAAGCGCGTCGACATCGGCACCGAAGAATTGCTGCGAGTCCGGATCATCGCTGATTTGGTATCGCGGCTCCTTATCGGCATTGGTCGACAACATAACGTACACGCGCCCATCCAGCGCCTTGTCGTTCTGCTGCGCAGAGAAGGAGGCTTCGAAGCGGAGTTTCGTCGTGGTGCAGCCCCGATTGGCAGGGGATTGGCTCATCGCAAATGTCGCGGAAAAGAGGGTTATCACAGCACAGGCTAGCAGCAGGCGACGCATTCTTTCGCTTCCTCCCGAAGAGAGCTGTTGACCAGAGTAATCCACCGCGAAACGAATTCACAAAACGCCAAACCATACCCGGATTGGCGTCGACGAGCAAACTCCATATTCACAAAATCGGTTACAGTATTGTCCACGCAGAAAGGGGTGTCGCATGAGCGATCCTGTGGTGCAGGGCGCAAACCTTCCCGAGCTCCCTTACGACTCTTGGAAGGACACGCTCTTCACATTGCACATGTGGACGCAGATCGTGGGCAAGATCCGCCTGAGCCTCACGC
The DNA here is from genome assembly GCA_963834135.1 of uncultured Acidobacteriaceae bacterium. Taxonomy (GTDB): domain Bacteria; phylum Acidobacteriota; class Terriglobia; order Terriglobales; family Acidobacteriaceae; genus Bog-257. The sequence continues at coordinate 979,008 of CAWIAN010000007.1, forward strand.
CGTTGGTGAACCACTGGTGGAATGTGCCGCTTTACGTGAACGCCCGCGGCTTGACGACCTCGTCTATGCCGTACGGCAGCCGCACCCTCGAGATATTTTTCGACTTCATCGGCCAGAAGCTGATCATAGAGACCAGTGATGGCGAGATTCGAGAGCTGGAGCTCAAGCCGCAAAGCGTCGCCGATTTCTACCAGCTGCTGATGAAGACGCTCTCGCAACTCGGCATGCCCGTGGGCATCTGGACCCGGCCCTGCGAGCTTCCCGAAGATCAGACTATTCCCTTCGAGAAGGACACTGTGCACAAGTCTTACGATGCCGAGGCGACGCGCAAGTTCTGGCAGATCCTGGTCTGGGCCGACAGTGTGTTGAAGGAATTTCGTGCGTCGTTCATCGGCAAGTCCAGCCCCGTACATTTCTTCTGGGGCAGCTTCGATCTTGCCGTGACGCGTTTCTCCGGACGCCGCGCGCCGCCGCGTCCCGACGCCGATCCCGTTACCCAGGAAGCCTACTCGCACGAAGTCAGCAGCGCGGGTTTCTGGCCGGGCGGCGGAGACATCAAAGGACCCGCGTTTTATTCCTACGCTGCGCCCGAGCCCGCAGGATTTGGCGAGCGCAAGGTGAATCCCCCGGCCGCTTATTATCACCCGGTGATGAAAGAGTTCTTGCTGTTGTACGACGATGTGCGCATTGCCAAGTCGCCCAACGCCGCTCTGCTCGCATTTCTGCAGAGTACCTACGAGGCAGCGGCCGATCTGGGCAACTGGGATCGCAGCTCTCTCGAACGTTAAAGCCGGGCGGGCGCCTATCGGAGGAATCCATGACCGTCCGGCCTCAGGCCATCACGCCATGGCCGGCGCCCGCTTCGTTCCTGTCACGTGAGCGACCTCCCTCCAGCGCGTGGCCTGCGCGATGCAAATGACATGGAGGATGAAGAACAGCGGTACGGCAAAGGTCGGAATCAGACTCAAGGGCAAAGCCGTCATCGGGGCGGTTGATATTCCGTGCGGATTGAGGAACTGAGCAGTGGTGCCGAGAGAGACTGCAAGGACCAGATCGGAAACCCCCAGCAGCTGCCAAAGAATAAAGCTTCCGCGATGGGCAGGATCAGCCAGCCTTAGCGCCACCCAGGGCGCAGTCAGGCCAATTGCGAAGTCACCCCAGCCGGCAGGCAGCGCAAAGACGCCGGGCAGAATGCTGAAGCTGTACAGAGTGACAAAGACAAAGCCCGCCGTCCTCCACGCCTGTACCACGGTTAGCGAGCGCGGATTCAGCGACAGCGTGAACGCCCGAAATTTCGGGGAAACGCCAAACCAGATAAAGAACGCGAGCAGGGGAGTGAGCGCGCCCAATCCCAACTTCATCGGTATGCCGTCAGGACCGGGCTGGAAGGCATGTAAGGCCGCGGCAGAAAGTGCGCACACAAACCAAACCGCAATCAACGCTAACGCCAATCGTGCATAAGTCTTGTTCGTCATGATAGGACCTCCGTGCTCCTGACCAGGTGAGTGATGTTGTTGGTTGTTTCCAGAAATTCGTTCCAGTGTTGCGTGCCAAGCTGACGCCGCAAGAATGCCTGCGCCTCCTCCCAGACGGGAAGTGCCTTCTCGAAGCGGCTCCTGCCTTCGCTCGAAAGACGCAATAGCCGCTCTCGGCGATCTTTGCCACGGCGTTCGGCGATCCAGTGATGTTTCCCCATGATCCCCAACGTGCGGGTCAGCGTAGTGCTGTCGATGGCCAGAATCGCGCCGAGCTCGCCCTGCGAGAGTTCTCCCGCCCGGGTAAGCGCCTGAAGAATGGTGAACTGCGTGGCTCGCAATCCGGTTGACCGCAGCCTTTCCTCGTAAAACTGGGTCAAGACCCGGGATGCGCGTCGCGAGCTGGCGCACAAGCAATCGAGCTTCACCACCATATGGCCGGCTCCTATCCTAGAAATTAGATGTATATACATATACCTGGATTCGCTAATTTTTTCCAGCCGTCATCCCCCTGAGCACAGGTGAGTGAAGTGCGGTAATCTGTATGCCGTCTTTCGAAAGTCGGGTGAGCCATCCGAAAAGGAGGAGCCAAATGGCGGAGAAATGTACTCATCTCAACACCATCAAGGTAACGGAAACTGACGTCCACGTTTGCGGAGAGTGTGTGAAACTGGGCGACACCTGGGTCCACCTGCGCCTCTGCCTGGAGTGCGGACACGTGGGTTGCTGCGACTCCTCCAAGAACAAGCACGCTACCAAGCATTTCCACCGGTTGAAGCATCCGCTGATTCGCTCCATCGAGCCGGGTGAGACCTGGATCTGGTGCTATGTGGATAACATGTCGCCGGGCGAAGTGGCGGCGTGAAGTAAGGCAGATAGCTTGCGCTAAGTCTATTACGGGAATGCCCATAGCTTAATTCGGTTGAAGCTATCGTTAAGCTATTTCTCCCATTGCGCTACTCTGGATTTCTAGTGTAATTTGCGGGCATGATCCGCCACTCGAGATTCTCTGCCTCTATCGTTCTACTACTGGCCAGTGTCCTTATAGGTCCCGCAAGCTTAAGCGCGGAAAAGAAATCTGGCGACACGATGTCCTCTCTCCAGCGCGACCAGGCGCTGCAGATGTTGCAGGATGTCTACGCTAAAGTTTCCAAAGAGTATTACGATCCCACCTATCACGGCGTTAACCTGGAGGACCGCTATAAGCAGGCAAAGGCTAAAATCGCCTCCGCGCAGACGCTGAGCGAGGCTTTTGGCGATATAGCCTGGATGCTTGATGCCTTAAACGATTCACACACCTTCTTCAATCCTCCCTCGCGCCCTTACCTTGTTCGGGACGGATGGGAGGCGCGTTTCGTAGGTGACGCCTGCATGATCACCGCTGTGAAAGCGGACTCGGACGCCGCCGCCAAGGGATTAAAGCCTGGAGACCAGGTTCTTGCCATAGAAGGCTTTCGTCCTACCCGCGACACCTGGTGGAAGTTGAACTACGCGTTCCATACGCTGGCGCCACGCTCGGGACTGAAGCTTGTAGTGGTCAGCCCAGGTGCGCAACCGCGCGAGATGACGGTTATGTCGATTGTCAAGAATCTTCCCAAGAACTACGACTTCACGGAAGGCTCGGACATCTGGGAAGTAATTCGTCTATCGGAAGACGACGAAGCTCGCATGATGGTTCGTAGCGTGGAAGTGCAGAATGTACTGGTCTGGAAGTTGCCGATTTTCCTTTTGAGCGATGAGCAGATCGATGCCTTTCTTCGCAAGACCAAAAACTACAAAGCGGTGATAGTCGACCTGCGAGGGAATCCAGGCGGCGCAGAAGAGAATCTATCCCGGCTGCTGGGAGGTTTTGTCGATCACGATGTGAAAGTCGGCGACCGCATCGAGCGTAAGGGGTCGAAGCCGTTTATCGCCAAGTCGCAGGGAACCCGCGCCTACACTGGCAAGCTGATCGTACTTGTGGACAGCGGGTCCGCATCGGCGTCGGAGCTTTTCGCCCGGGTCATCCAACTCGAAAAACGCGGTACCGTCATTGGAGATCGGTCCGAAGGAGCTGTGATGGAGGCGCGCCGCTATCCGTTCTCGCAGGACAAAGCATTTGGGCAATTTCTGCCGTATTCCATGGAGATGACCGTCGCCGACCTCAAGATGACCGACGGCAATAGCCTGGAGCATCACGGCGTGGTTCCGGACGAGGTCCTCTTGCCCGCTCCCGAAGAGCTGGCAGCCGGTGCCGATCCCCAGCTCGCGCGCGCCCTGCAACTGGCCGGCGTGAATATGTCTTCGGGAGCCGCAGGGCAGCTACTGCCCGTGAGCTGGAAATAGTTGTCACTCGCAAAAAAAATAGGCGGGCTCAAAACGCCCGCCCATCCCTACGAAATCTCTTCGATTACGTTCCAACCACTACGCCGCCGTCGACGGACAATACTGTACCCGTAATAAAGGACGCTCCGTCCGAGGCCAGCCAACAATAGGCTTCGGCGATTTCTTCCGGCTTACCCAGCCGGCCCAGCGGCGTATGCGACACCATCACGTCGAGAATCTTCTCCGGCATCTGCTTCACCATTTCGGTGCCAATGTAGCCCGGTGCAACCGCGTTGACACGAATCTTGTAGCGGCCCAGCTCGCGCGCCCAAGTCTTGGTCATGCCGATCACAGCAGCCTTCGTCGCAATGTAGTTGGTCTGCCCGAAATTACCGTACAGTCCGACCACCGACGACGCATTCAGCACCACGCCCCCGCCGCCGGCAATCATGTGTGGCGTGGCCGCGCGGGTGCAGACGAATACGCCCTTCAGGTTGACGTTGATGACGGCATCGAACTGTTCATCGCTCAATGTGGAGACGACTGTGCCTTCCTTCACTTTCACCAGCAAGCCGTCGCGCAGGATCCCAGCGTTGTTCACCAGCCCGTAGATGCTCTGCCAACGCGCCAGAACTTCATCCACACCCGCCTGCACCGACGCCGCATCAGTGACATTCACTTTGCGGAAGAGCGCATCGGCGGCGCCGGCATCCTTCAACGCTTTCACCACGGCCTCGCCGGCGCTCTCGTTTACGTCCCAGGCTGCGACGCGTGCGCCTTCCTGCGCAAAACGCAGCGCCGTAGCGCGGCCAATGCCGCTGGCGCCTCCGGTGACAATAAAGACTTTGTTGCGTAGACCAGAATCTTTCATGAATCCCTCCGTGCAATGAATCAATAATCTCGATTGTCGTCCTGAGCGGAGGCGCGCTACCCTTGCGCACCGGAGTCGAAAGACCGCTACACTCGGAATGATCCTTGCGCATCCCTGCTGTTTGCGACGACGTAACAGATTACCAGCTTAATTCGTGTGAATCCGCGGCGGAGCAGAGTCACTCAAATCATGATGCAGTACGCAATCACCACAGCTCGCCCGCAGGATATCCCGCTCATCCCGGCGATCGAGCTCATGGCAGCCCGACTTCTCGCGGGGCATGCGCCGGAATCTGTCTTGGCCGAAGCTTCAAGCATGACGCAACTGCAGCAGTGCTTCGAGCACGGTCATCTTTGGGTGGCCCTCGCCGACGACGTCGCTGTGGGTTTTGCTCAGGTTAAACTACTCGAGCACGATGTCGCCCATCTCAACGAGATCGATGTTCATCCCGAGCACGGGCGCCGCGGTCTTGGAACAAAACTGGTTATGGCCGTCTGCGACTGGGCTGCTGCGAGCGGATTTGCAGCAGTTACTCTCACAACGTTTCGTGAAGTGCCCTGGAACATGCCCTTCTACGCGCGCCTCGGATTCGCCGAGATACCATCGCAGGAGTTAAGCGAGGCCCTGCATTCCGTGCTCCAGCACGAAGCCAGCCGTGGGCTCGATCCTGGTCGTCGCGTTGCCATGCGCCGGCCATGTCGATGACTGGGTATCACAGCGGTCGGTGACGCGACTTTAGAGAACTTGCCCCTCTGTTTTATCCTGATGCTTATGCCTGCACTCGTCGAATGTGTACCTAACTTCTCCGAAGGGCGCGACAAAGCTCGCGTCGACGCCATCATTGAAGCTATGAAGATGGACGGAGTCTATCTCCTCGACCGCGAGATGGATGCCGATCACAACCGTTGCGTTATCACCCTGGTCGGCGATCCGGTTAACGTCGCCGAGGCTGCTATCCGCGGCGTTGGCAAAGCCGCCGAGTTGATCGACCTGACCAAACACACCGGCGCGCATCCGCGTCTCGGCGCGGCAGACGTGATTCCGTTCATTCCCATCGAAGGTCTCACGCTGGAAGATTGCGCCGCCATCGCGCGCCGTGCCGGCGAAGAAATCTGGAAGCGCTACCAGGTACCCATCTACCTTTACGAAGCCGCCGCCCAGACACCCGAACGTCAGAACCTGGAGAACGTTCGTCGCGGGCAGTTCGAAGGCATTCGGGAAGAGGTGAAGACCAATCCCGCGCGCAGGCCCGACTTCGGCGAAGCCGCGCTGCATCCCACGGCCGGCGCGACGATCGTGGGCGCGCGCAAATTCCTCGTCGCCTACAACGTCTATCTCAACACGCCCGACGTCAACATTGCGAAGAAGATCGGCAAGGCCGTGCGCTTCTCGAACGGCGGCCTGCGCTACGTGAAAGGCATGGGTGTGCCGGTGCGCGGGCTGGCGCAGGTCTCGATGAACCTGACGGATACCGACCAGACGCCGATCGCGCGTGTCTACGAATACGTCAAGCGCGAGGCCGCCCGCTATGGCGTGATGCCTCTGTCCAGCGAGATCGTCGGCCTGATTCCGAAGAAAGCACTCGAGGATGCCGCCGAGTGGTTCCTGCAGGTCGAGAACTTCGACTCGTCGCTGATCCTGGAGAACCGGCTGGCGGCGGTGATGACCGGCAAGGTTGCGGTTGGCGGAATTCGCGCCGGAGTCGAGCCCTTCGTCGAGCAACTCGCCGCGCCCACAGCAGCGCCCGGTGGTGGCTGTGCCTCGGCAGCCGCCGGAGCCATGGCTGCCGGACTGGGCAGCATGGTCGCCGGAATGTCGCGCGGCAAGAAAGCCTACCTTCAGTTCGAGCGCGAACTGAGCGACGCGCTGGCGCGTCTGGCCGAGTTGCGCGAGCAGTTCAAAGCCTCAATCGATGCCGACGCCGAATCGTTTAACGAGGTGATGGCGGCTTTCAAGAAAACGAAGGAACATCCGGAAGCGCAGGCAGAGGTCGAAGCCGCGACGAAGAAGGCAACGCTGGTTCCGCTGGTCGTGGCCGAACGGGCGAAGGAGGCGCGCCAGATCATCGAGTCCCTACGCCCGATGACGAATCCGAAGATGGCCTCCGATTTGACGGTAGGTGTGGCGCTGGCAAACGCAGCCATCCAAGGCGCACTAGCGAATGTCGAAATCAACCTTGGCGACATCAAGGATGAAGCGTTCCTGGCAGACGTGGAGCAGAGAGTCGCGACGGTGCGGTAGGGCAGGCGTAGAGGATAGGAGATAGGATTTCACTTCTGAGCAGATTTATCGGGTATAAATCGCTGGTGCCCCACGTTCGCCCATCTGTTGGGCTAACGTGGGATTCCGTAACATCTCACCTCGTAGGGTCCAATTCGAGTCGGACTAGAATCGGTACCACATCAGCCGCGAAGCGGCGGCCATGAATCGAGCCCGGGGCGCAAGCCCCGGGTGTCCGATCCATTACGACCTGAGCCGCATTAGCGGCGACACTTCGCTCTATCCTATCCGCATCAAACGAACCCGAGCCGCGTCAGCGGCGCCACTCCCGCGTTGATGTTCCCCCATCCCATCCGTCTAATCTGTTGCCTGCAAAGCGCCCGAGGGCAACAGCACCGAATCCATCAGCATCTCTGCTTGGAAGGGTCGAGTAGAATAGTATGTCTATGAAGCAGTTGATCACTTCTTTGGTCCTGGCCGGCGCCATGAGCCTGCCTGCCTCCGCCGCATCGCTCAGCAGCAACGCGCAGACGGTCATTCCCTCTGCGGTGCAGCAGATCATCTCGGTCGATTATCGCGACTTGCGCGATTCGCAAACAGCGCTGGCACTGCGCGACCGCGTGATGCCCGACAACATCAAGCAGTTCGAAGCGGCGCTCAAGGGCGCGGGCATCGATCCCAACAAGGATGTCGAGCAGCTCACTTTCGTCAGCTATCGCGCGGATAAAGGCATGTTGCGCAGCGTTGGCATTGCGCAGGGGCCATTCAAGCAGCGGGAATTTTTGGCCAAGATGAAAGTCAAGAAGGTCAAGCCGCAGAAGTATCTCCTGTCCGATCTTTACCCGATGGGCAACGGGATGCAGATGGTCTTCCTCGATCCCACGACCATCCTCTTTGGCGAAAACCTGGCCATCAAGGGCGCGATCGATGTGCGCGACAATGGTGCCCAGTCGGTGCAGACCAATAGTGTCATCGACGACCTCATCACCAGCGTTGAGAACGCCTCCATCTGGAGCGTGCTTGACCAGCAGGGAACCCAGAACATGATGCGCTCGGCCCTGGGTCAGGCCGGATCGCTGACCGACTACGACACAGTAAAGAAGCGCCTTCTCGCCTCCGACTACACCATGAACTTCAACAGTGGTGTCACCTTTGATCTGAACGTGAAGACGTCGGATTCGGTGACTGCGGCCAGCATCTCCGGGTTAATGAAGGCGGGACTGTTGTACAAGAAAATGAGTGGCACGCCAACGGAGAAGATGGCGATGGACGAGACCACGGTCGAGAGCTCGAACGACCTGGTTCAGATGCACTTCAAGAGCAACGACCAACAATTCCAGTCGCTGCTGAGATCGGACCTGTTCGCGGCGGTCTCGAAATAGTGAACCAACGGGACCGTCGCCCGGCGGTCCCTCATTACCGGTTAGAGCAGGATCGATATCAATTTTCGTACTCACACTTCTTTAGCCTGCTCACGTCAGTCCAAAAGTCATTTCACTAACAGCAGCTCTGCCAAACCACCTCATATGGCTGACAAACGTCATACCGGGACAACGCCGTTGTCGGCGTCCTCCACTGCTCGCCGCGGTTCGTCGACAAACCCGGTCTGCACTCCCCCATCGCGAACGGAAATCAGTGATTTTACCTTCCGAAAAAAGCGGGGTTGGTTGTCCGTCTGAGTTGTCATTCGCGAGTTCCGCGGGTCATTGTTTATTTTCGGCCAGCACCGTCTTAGCGCGTTCCAGTGCCGGACGGTCCGAGTACTTGCCGTCATCGCAATTCTTCAGCAGCTGCGCGTAGTAGGCATCGGCTTTCTTTTGCTGATGCGCCATCTCCGCCGCGCGCGCCGCTCCGGCAAGTTCGTTGAAGCGATTGGGATCCGACTTCATCGCTTTCTCGTACTCCACCAAGGCCAGCTCCGGCTGGTTCGATTCCAGCAGCATGTCGGCCAGCATCTCGCGGGCAGGGATGGCGACCTCCGCCTTACCAACTTTGTCCTGCGCCTCGGCGACCGCGCGCATCGTCTTCACCGCATCATCATTCTTCTTCTCAGCGAAGGCGAGCCACGCCTGCACTTCGTCGCGTTCCAGATTAGGCCCGTCCATCATGTAAGCGTATTTTGACTTGCGAATTGCATCCTGCGCCTCGTCGAACTTCTTCGCGGCTACGCGCGCCGCATCGACATCTCCCGCACGCGCCGCGCCCACGGTCTGCGCCCAGTAGGTAATGGTTTGCATATGCGGAGGCGCGCCTGCCGCGGGCTGCAACGCCATCGCGTCTGCCCAGTGATGCATTTCCAGTGCGTAGAGCGCGGGGAAGTCCGCTTGCGCGTAACCGTAATATCGCATCATGCCGCTCTCGTCGTCGGTCTTCGGTGCTGATGCCACGATTTGCAGTGCCTGATCGACGATCTGTTTGGCCTTGGCATCCTGTCCGGTTTGCAGGTAGGCGTACAGGAGGAAGTGCATGGCATGCAGTTCGTGTCCGGCCATGTACATGGCGTCGGATTTCTGCGTGAGCGCAACCGACTTCAGGTTGGCCTGAATGTCTTCCTGCCACAGTCCCAAGCGCGCGAAGATGTGCGACGGCATGTGCACGGCGTGCGCCGAGGAAGACGCGATGCCCGCGTAAGCGCGTGCCGCCGGCAGTCCGGTCTGCGCCATCTGCGGATTATCGCAGGAGTGAATGATGTAGTGCGCCAGCCCGGGATGATTCGGATCCTGCTGGAAGAGCGGCAGCAGGATGGCGACGGCTTTCTTTTGATTCGCCAGCGAAGTGTCGTCCGGCTGCTCCGAAGCTAGCAGCGACAAGGCGTAGAATGCTCCCGCCTCCATGTCTGTCGGATACTTCTGATACAGCTTACCCATTGCATCCGAATAGCCGGTCACGCGCTTTTTATAGTCGGTTGACGTGGGATCGTCATAGAAGATCGCAAGCGCCGCAATGTAGTCCTTCTCGCGATCGGTCTTGGCGCCGAGCTTTTGCGCCATCAGCATCTGTTCGTGACCGCGCTTCAGCACCGGCTCTTGGGGGCGGTCCCAAAGCTGGTGGAAGTAGCTCAGCGCGATGCCCCAATGCGCCATCGCGCATGAAGGGTCGCTCTTGGCGATCTCGGTGAACTGCGCCTCCGCATCCTCGTACTGGAACGAGTGCATCAGAGCGACGCCCCGATTGAACGCCTGTTGCGATGCCGGCGAGCATGACACCGGAAACGACACCGTGCCCAACTGCTCATCGGCGTCGTGATGATGCGCGTGCATCTCGTCATCGTCTTGAGCGAGCGCCGGGACAGCACAGAGTAGAGCGAGGCAGAGCAAAGCGGTAAACAGCGATTTTGCGGAGATCATCGTTCCCCCACCGAATGCGGCATTACTTTATCCGAATCCTGCTGATTGCACCAGCCCGAGCCATGCCGCCAAGCGCCGCGAAATCCTCAACGCCTACTTATAGGGAACATCCGTCAACTTGCCTTCGTACTTGTCGGGGAGAGAATCCCCATGCAAACTCTGCGGCAAGACATTGCATACGCGTTCCGCCAGATGCGGCAATCCCCGGTCTTCACCTTGACGGCCATGCTTACCCTGGCGCTTGGCATCGGCGCCACTACAGCGATCTTCTCGCTGATCCACACGGTGATGCTGAAGTCGCTACCGGCTGCGGATCCCGCAAGCCTCTACCGCATCGGTGACGGACCGGATTGCTGCGTCGAGGGCGCGATGCAGGAAAACTGGGGAATGTTCTCGTATCCCTTCTATAAGCGCATGAAGGAGTCCACGCCAGAGTTCAGCGAATTGGCCGCATTCCAGGCTGGCGGATGGGACTTCAGCGTTCGGCGAGGAGAAACGGATCGTATCGCCAAACCCATGCGCGGCGAGTTTGTCACCGGCAACTATTTCGACGTCTTCGGAATACCGGCCTTCATGGGCCGTACCATCACGCCATCGGATGACCAGCCGTCAGCGCCGCCGGTAGCGATGCTCAGCTACCGCGCCTGGCAACAGCAGTATGGCTCAGATCCTAGCGTCGTTGGCTCGACGTTTATCTTCGACGGCCACCCCATCACCGTGGTCGGTATTTCTCCGCCCGGCTTTTTTGGCGAGACGCTGCGCAGCGATCCTCCCGAGATCTGGGTTCCGCTGCAACAGGAGCCTCTGTTCCGCGGCCAGAGTTCACTGCTGAATCGCTTTCCCGCATGGCTGCGGGTGATCGGACGATTGCGTCCGGGAGCATCGGTTCAGGCCGTTCCCGACCGCCTGACCAGCCTGCTGCGTAACTGGTTAGTGAGTGACAGCGGCATGCCCGCGGATTGGTTGTCGGGTATCAAGGCCGGCCTGCCGAAGCAGCACATTAACGTTATTCCAGGAGGAACCGGCGTCGCGGTGATGAAAGAAAATTACGGCGACAGCCTGCACATTCTCCTCGGCGTCTGTTGCCTGGTGCTGCTGATCGCCTGTGCCAACATTGCGAACCTGCTGCTGGCCCGCGGAGCTTCGCGCCGCGCGCAGACTTCCGTGCGGCTGGCCCTGGGAGCTTCGCGCCAGCGACTCGTGCGTCAGGCTATCACTGAGAGCGTGGTGCTCGCCGTGCTCGGCGGTATCGCCGGACTTGGCGTGGCTTACGCCGGCGTGAAAGCAATTGTCGCCATCGCCTTCAGCGACGCCAAGTTTGTGCCCATCGACGCTACGCCATCGTTCACCGTGCTGGGTTTTGCCTTCCTGCTGTCGCTGGTCACCGGAATGATCTTTGGCACGGCGCCGGCATGGTTGACCTCGCATGCCAATCCTGCCGATGCCTTGCGAGGGGTAAACCGCAGCACGCGTGATCGCTCCTCGTTATCCCAAAAGATTCTGGTGATCGTGCAGGCCACACTGTCGGTGGTCCTGATCGCGGGCGCGGGCTTGCTGACGCGCAGCCTGCAAAATCTCCAGCATCAGGAACTCGGCTACCAGACCGATCACCGGGTGACGATCAGTCTTACCGGTCCTTACTCCAGTTATCCGCAGCCGAAGCTTGATGCCATGTATCGCGAGCTGCAGGACCGGCTGTCACACATTCCCGGCGTGAAGCGTGCTGCCCTCGCGCTCTATACGCCGCTCCAGGACAACTGGGGTGAAATTCCGATCCGCGAAGGCCACGGCATGCCGAACGTGAACGAGCAGGTCGGCTCCTCATGGGACCACGTCACGCCTACCTACTTCGAGACCCTGGGCCAGCAAATCGTTCGCGGGCGCGGCATCACCGAGCAGGACACCGCATCAACGCGTCCTGTCGCGGTTGTGGATGAAACGTTTGTGAAGCGGTTTTATAAGCCGGGCGAAGACCCCATCGGCACGCGCTTTGGTCTGGACCTGCCGAAGTACGGAGGCACCTACGAGATTGTCGGCATCGTGCATAACGCCAAGTACGAGGACGCCGCGAACACCGAGCCGCCACGCCCCATCTTTTTCGTGCCCCTGGCGCAGCGCGTGCACTACGACACTCCCATGATGCAGATGGTGGAAGACACCACGCACTACATCGAAGGAGCGGTTCTGGAAATGCAAGGCAGTACCGAAGGCCTGGAGCCGCAGGTGCGGCAGATCCTCAGCGACATTGACCCGAACCTGACGCTGCGGAAGGTGCAGACACTGCAGGAGCAAGTCGACGCTGAGTTCGAACAGCAGCGCGCGGTGGCGCAGATGACCGGCATGTTCGGCATCCTTGCGCTGATCCTGGCCGCCGTTGGACTGTACGGCGTCACCGCCTATTCCGTGGAACGCCGCACCAGTGAGATTGGTGTGCGCATGGCGCTGGGCGCGAACCGCGGCAACGTGGTGCGCCTGGTATTGCGCGGCGCGTTTTTACAGATACTGATCGGATTGCTCATCGGCATTCCTATCTCGATCGGCTGTGCGCACCTGATCGCCGCTCAGCTCTATCACGTGAAAGGCTGGGACCCGGTGGTGCTGAGCGGATCGATCGTGGCTCTGTGCGTATGCGCGCTGATCGCCAGCATCATTCCTGCGCGCCGCGCCGCGTCGATCAACCCGGTCAAGGCCTTGCGCACGGAGTAGGCGATGATTTGAAGGGGCACGGCTTCAGCCGTGCCGTTAAGCCCTTTGTGATGGTCCCAGCGAGGCGGCCTTCACGCCGACGAGCAATGCTCAGCTACTCCTAGTTGCCTATTGCAATTGCCCCACCTCACAGGCATAATCGGCCAACATTTCGCGCCATACGTATTGGCCGCGCAAATCGACAAAGCTGAGTTGTGCGATTAGCGGGTCCTTCTGCCGCGCTGCGCAGACGGTTTTTTGCATCCGCTATGGCAGTTTTCCTGCCTTCATTTCTAAGTGCGTCGCAGGCACCTGGCGGCAGCCGTTGAACCTCGCCGCCCGATTCCGGAACCATACTTCGCGATTTCATTCGGAGGCTTCATGTCGTTCAGCATGGAGTGGCGGCCCGTTGGAGACGTTCTGGTCGTGCAGTGCAAGGGACGCATCATCGCCGGCAAAGAGGTTCTGTCGCTGCATCACTTCGTCGGCGACTCGCTGACTAAGTACGCCGACGTCGTGCTCGAGTTCGATCACGTCGAATTTGTCGACAGCAGCGGGCTGGGCGCGATGGTGCGCCTGGTGCAGGCCGCGCGCGCCAAGGGCAAAGACGTCAAGCTGAGCGGCCTCCAGCCCTACATCCACAAGACGCTCAAGATGACCAATCTTCTCTCCCAGTTCGAGGTCTACGACTCGGTGGAAGAGGCCATCACCGCAGCCTATTTGGGCAAGCGCTACTGCCGGGGCGCCGAAGGAGACACGCGCCCGCTCATTCTCTGCATCTACGATTCCTTCGACATGTGTACCTTCCTGCGCGAGCTGCTGTGCAGTTCCGGCTACAACGCTCTGACTGCCGGGAACGTCAGCGACGGCCGCGTTCTGCTGAAGGCCACCAAGGCCAAGCTGGTGGTACTTTCCTCGCATTTGCAAATATGTCACGGACACCCAACCAAGCAATTGCTGGAGGAAGTGGATCCCGCCATTTCGCTGCTGGTGCTGGACGAGCATTTCGGCGCCGACCCAGGCGAGTCCGCGGAGAAACTTCTAAACGCCGTCGGCAACTGGTGCGGCAAGCACGCCGCCGCCGGAATGGCCTAGCAAGCTGCTAAGAGATGTTAGAGCACGAACCATCCGGGTAGAGCTAGTTCGGATAGAGCTGGCCTTCAGGCCAGCGTCTACGCCTCCCATTCCCTGATCCGAGTCGGCTTCAGCCGGCGGCACGCTCTTTTCGCCAACAAGTCAACAATCCCACACGCACAATTTGAGTTGTCGTGACGAAGAGCGCATTCAGCGCGGAGGCACAGAGGCACGGAGAGAATGAAAACGAAACCTCCGTGACCCGTGCCTCCGTGGTGAAAACGACTTTCAGCCGAGAGGGAGGCTTGTCGCAAGGTAAGAACCTCAACTCACCGGCTTATACCACTCCGGCGACGGCCCCGCTACGCTCTCGATCTCCGGCACAAACGACCGATCCAGCTCCGCCACCAGCGCACCCAGGTTCTCGGCAATCTTCTGCCACTGCTCGGCATCGCCGGCGGCATATTGCCCTTGCGGCCCGGCTTTGGCCGTTGGCGGCAGCGACAGCAGCGCCTTGTACCCCAATCCCCACACGCTGTAATGCGCCATGACACTTTTGCCCCACGAACCGATCGAGACACTCACATACACGCTCAGGTTCGACGCTGTGCGCCGCCGCAGCGCGAAGTCGCCCGCCTCGCCGCGAATGGTATAGCCCATGGGCTTGAAGACGCTCTCCAGCACAGGCTTCTTCGGTCCCGAGCTGGTCCCAGCTCCAAACTGCTTCCACGCCTCCTGCGGATCGGGCAGGTCGTGCGGCAGGCCGGCGCGCTCGACAATCTCCGGCATCTGTTGCCGGTAGCGCAGCACCACCTCGTGAACCGCTTTTGCTTTCTCCGGATCGGCGCTCGCAATCAGCGCTCCGGTAGGAATGCGAACCGCGGGCACCGGGCCTTCTCCCAACTTCTCAGGCAGCGGCGCCTGCACCGTCTTGCGCGCCTTGCCGCAGGCCGCCAGTACCGTAGCGACGGCGGCCGGATGCGGTGGCAATTTCTTCTGACCCGGCTCCGCCTCGACCACCGTGCACGCCGATAGCGACCGATTGCGCCCGTTTACCCACCAGCTGTCGGTCAACTTGATGCCGACCATCATTCCCCCCACAGGCCTTGCAGCAGCGGCAGGCACCGGCTCGCCAAATTCCGGCGAATAGAAATGCAGGGCGATGTTGTGAAACGGAAACGAGCGCGGAACTCCGGCGGTGATCTCCTGGAGCGTCGCGTAAGGAACGCTCTCGCCCGCGCCCGCCGACAGGGGGCCATTGGAAATCCGCCGCGATCCGGGCAGGCCAGGCATTGGCGGGGCATCGGTCACAAAGCGCTCCAGCTCAGGATGCCGCTTGAGCACGCGAGCGACGCTGGAGACGCCTCCGATTTGCGGATCGCCGAAGTTGAAATGAATCGTGGGCTCGGCCAGACCGGCGTCCACGAACCCCTGGTGAATGCGATCCATCATGGCCAGCAGCGGCTCTTTCCTGCTGGCCGCAAAGGTAGTCATCAGCGCAACGCGCATAGACGAAGGGCTCCAATCCGGGCGCGAGTCAAAAAAGCTGTAGCAGTCTGCTGAAAAACACGGGTGCGGGCACCTTGTGTCAGGGCACGGCTTCAGCCGTGCCGATAAGCCCCTTACTCTTGACTTCGGCGAGGCGGACGTCAGTCCGACAAGCCCACCCAATCGAGCTTTTCAGCACTCTGTTTAGCCGACGATACAGAACTGGCAAAGAGCTTTTCCGCAACCTGCCAGCTCTATTGGAACACGCCTGGCAAGAGGGAAGCGGAAGGCGGCAGCAAACGAGGCCGAACCAGCACAAGTCAACGCTCCCACGCGCTCCCTTATTGAGTTGTCATTACAACTCCCTTTGAATTGTCATCACAAGGAGGACTTCAGTCCGACGAGGGATCTGCTGTTCGTCACGAGCTAAAAACTCGCGCCATCGTTCCGGATTGTCATCATCAGAAGGCAATGGAACGCAGATCGAATCCACGACGGCGGCAATGACTTCGGGATTCGGCAACACGTTGAAACGGGCACAGCCCAGCCGCGCAGCGGCGGCTACGGTTTGAGCCCGGGGCGCAAGCCCCGGGTAGGCATGGAAACCGGTCGGAGCCGCGTCAGCGGTGACGTCCCACGCTGCCAATCAAGTTCCTATTTTGCAAGACTTTAACCCCTAACTCCAATGCTCTGAAGACTTTGCAGGAGTACGGAGCTCTTGTTTTCAATGGTCTAGCTCAGTCGAGAGACGGGGAGTAACGAAGGTGACTAGCTCTCTAAGGCCTCCACAACCCGTGCTTCGCGACCGACTATAATCTGCGTTTCCATGGACAGTTTCTTCGCGCAGCGTACTTCCTGGAATCTCGCGACCAATCGCTATTCGGAAGCGCTCGCCGCGCATCGTCGCGCGGGCAACGAACTGCTCGACCTCACCGCGTCGAATCCCACAAACATCGGCTTGCATTATCGCGAAGACGAATTGCTGCGCGCTCTGGCGAGTCGCGAAGCGCTCAGTTACGATCCGCAGCCGAAAGGCTTGCTTGCGGCGCGCGAAGCGATTGCCGCTTACTATGCGGAACACGCGGCGCAGATTTCGCCTGACGATCTCTTCCTGACGACCAGTACCAGCGAAGCGTATTCGTTCCTCTTTCGCCTGCTCTGCGATCCAGGAGACGCGGTTCTGGTTCCGACGCCAAGTTATCCGCTCTTCGACTTCCTCGCCGACATTCAGGATGTGAAGCTGTTTCCGTACGAATTGGTTTACGACCATGGTTGGCAGATCGAGGTCACGTCGCTGTTCGCTGCGGTCGATCGCGCGCAAGCTGCGGGCACGCGCTGTCGCGCGGTGCTCGCGGTTCATCCCAACAATCCGACAGGTTCGTATCTCAAGCCGCGCGAACTGGAATTGCTCAACAGCGTTTGCGCCGAGAACGATATGGCGATCATCGCCGATGAAGTATTCCTCGACTATGCGCTTGCCGCGCAAGCGCCGCTAACGTTTGCGGCAAACGAGAATGCGCTGACGTTCACCTTGAGCGGACTCTCGAAGATTGCAGGCTTGCCGCAGATGAAAGTCGCGTGGATCGCCGCGAGCGGACCTCCAGCGCTGAAGGAGAACGCGCTCGCGCGACTCGAGGTCATCGCCGACACTTACCTGTCGATGAATGCGCCGATTCAGCTCGCGCTTCCGGCGCTGCTCGACGAGCGCAAGAACCTTCAGCCGCAGTTGCTGGAACGGGTGCGCACAAATCTGGCGGAACTCGATCGGCAGTTGCGAACGCAGAATCTGTGTCATCGCCTGGAGGTTGAAGGAGGTTGGTACGCGATTCTGCGAGTTCCGGCGCGCGGCTCGGACGAGGATCTCGCGATTGCGCTGATCAGCCAGAAGAATGTGTTGATTCAGCCAGGACATTTCTACGACTTCGCAGCCGATGGCCATTTAGTTGTGAGTCTGATCACGCCGACATCGGAGTTTGTCGAGGGAATGAAGCGTTTGCTGGCCTTTGTTGCTGCCGCGCGATAAACCCCGACTTCGTGGGAGTTTAGCTGCCGTTGACCAGTGTTGTCCGTCACAAACTGGTGACGAAGTTCCGCCCAAGACGGCGAATTCGACGGTATAATAGTTGTCTGTGCCTAAGTATTCCATTGTCGTCCCTTTTCATAACGAGGAAGAGAATGTCACCGAGCTTTACGACCGCCTGAAGGTCGTGATGGAAGCTGCGGGAGAAACCTTCGAGCTGGTGTTTGTCGACGATGGAAGTCGCGACAACACCTTCTGGATGCTGCAGCAGATTGCCTCGGTCGATCGCCGCGTCGTAGTAGTGAAGCTGCGCCGCAACTTCGGCCAGACTTCCGCGCTGGCCGCGGGCTTCGATCACTGCGAAGGCGAATACGTCATCGCCATGGATGGCGATTTGCAGCACGATCCCAGTGACATTCCGATGTTCCTGCAGAAGCTGCGCGAGGGTTACGACATCGTCAGCGGGTGGCGCAAACAGCGTATCGACAACTTCGTCATGCGCCGGATTCCGTCGCGCATCGCCAATTGGTTGATGGCGAAGTTGAGCGGCGTGAATCTGCACGACTTCGGCACGACGTTCAAGGCCTATCGCCGCGAAGTAGTGCAGGAAGTTCCGCTCTACGGCGAACTGCACCGCTTTATTCCGGCGCTGGCTTCGGCTTACGGCGCGACCATTTGCGAGATTCCGATCCGCAACATCAACCGCGAGCGCGGCGAATCGCATTACGGTATTTCACGCACCTTCCGCGTCTTCTTCGACCTCATCACGATCCGCTTCCTGCTGAAGTACATGTCGCGGCCGTTGCACTTCTTCGGCAGCTTCGGCGCGATCAGCTCATTCACCGGATTGCTGATTGCCTTCTGGATGCTGATCGAGAAGTTCATCCGCGGACGAAACGTGATGGACGAACACGGTCCGATGCTGGTATTTGGCGCGGTGCTGATCGTCGCCGGCGTTCAGTTGATTGCGCTCGGTCTGCTGGGAGAGTTGCAGGTGCGGCATTTCCACGAGCCAAGCAAGCGCGCGCCTTACACGGTCGATCGCGTGCTGCGCTCTTCGCACAGTCAAGGCGCGCTCGCTGATTAGCTGCCGATAAGGATTTCGGGCCTCAGGTTTAACTCTGCAATAACGTAGTTCCGCATCTTACGTAGCATGGCGACGCGCAAGATCATCGTCTTTACCCAATCGGATTCTCTGCCCTGCGAGGCGGTCAAGTTGTTCCTCAGAGACCGCAAGGCAAAGTATGAAGAACGTCTGATCGACCACGACGATAACCTCGTGCGCGAACTCGAGGAGAAGTACAATAGCCAGTCGACGCCCACTGTGGTGATCGATGACCAGGTTGTGATCGGCTTCGACCCTGAACGCATCGACGAACTGCTTGAGCAGTAACTCTCACGCCACGCGCGGTTACCTCTACATTGCTGCGGCTACATTCTGCTGGGGATTTTCCGCAGCGATGGGTCGAGCTATGTTCACCGGACGCTTCTTCGGCGGAGCGCACGCGCTTCGTCCTATCGATCCGCTGGTTCTCGCGCAAAGCCGTACAACCGTCGCGCTGCTGATTCTCGCGCCTATATTGTTGCTTAGGAATCGACCATCGCTTCGCCTGCAGAGCTTTCATCTGGCGCAGTTCTTCCTGCTGGGAATTCTCGGACTGGCTGCTTCGAACTACTTCTACTATCTCGCCATCGAGAAGACCACAGTCGCGACCGCGATTGTGCTGCAATATGTCGCGCCAGTTTGGGTGCTGCTGTACATGCTGATGCGGCGATTGCAGCGTCCCACTGTGCTTCGGATCAGCGGTGTTGTGTTGGCAGTTGTAGGCTGTGCGGTCGCAGTTGGCGAAGTTGCGACGCGGAGCGCGTTTCCCTGGCTCACGATGTCAGGCTTGCGGATCAACTCCGTAGGACTGATGGCTGCGGAAACTGCGGCGATCTCGTTCGCCTTCTACAACGTTTACGGGCAACATTTGGTGCAGATCTATCAGCGCTGGACGGTGCTGGTTTACTCGCTGTTGGGCGCAGCGGTGTTCTGGATTGTGGTCAATCCTCCGTGGAAGATTGCCGCGCAGCATTACAGCGGCGCGCAGTGGCTGTTCATGGTGCTGTTCTCGATCACCTCAATGCTGATTCCATTCTCGCTATACTTCGCGGGATTGCAGCATCTGGATGCGACGCGCGCGATTGTCACCGCGTGCCTCGAGCCTGTCTGGGCGATTCTGCTGACGGCGATGATTCTGGGCGAGCTGGTTTCGCTGATTCAGGTAGTGGGGATCGGTGTTGTGCTGGCGGCTACGATCGTGATCCAACTTCCCGACCGCAAAGCTCCCGCCGAACCGACGATCGCGGTTGAACCGATTGAATGACGCCCAACCGAATTCTTATCGGCTTGCTGCGTTTCGCACTGCCTGTCGCAGCCACTGATGTCGCGCGTCGCTGTTCGCTCGCGGATGCCAGACCATAAGAAAGTGGAAGCCTTCGAGTTGCCGTGGTGCTTGTACAAGCCGCAATCGCGAGCTGCACGTTGCCAAATCACTCATCCCGCTGGTAAGTGTCAAGACGAGGTTCGTTCCAGACAAGCAGTTCAAGGCCGCTCCGAAGTAGGGCAGTCGTACCGAAAACCGACGTTTGACGCCCAAAGCGTTCAGCTGTTTGTCGGGAATGGTCTGAACGCCCGGCAGCGTTCCCACAACCAGATGAGCGGCGGAGAGATACTGCTTCAATGTGAAACTATTGCCAAACTTACTGTTTCGGGCCACTACGCAGACCCATTCTTCGCGGGCCAATTTCTCAGACTGGAAGTGTGAAGGCAAAAGACCGTCATCGATGCTGAGCACGAGATCGAGTTTCCCTTTTTCCAGCGCGTCGAGAGCATCGGAACTCCAAGGCGCGAAGTCGAAGGTCACGAGATAATCTTCTACGGAGTGTTTGCGGCAAAGGGCAGGAATAATTTCTGCGCATATGTTGTCCGGACCGCAGAGTCTGAAATGGCTGGACTCGGTTTGCGGATCAAAAGCACGCGGCTCCATCATATCTTCCAGGCGTGGCAGCAACCGCTCGAGTTCCTGCAGTATCTTCCTTCCCCTCAATGTCGGTTCGAAGCCGATCGAGGAGCGCACCAGCAGATCATCCTGCAGAGCGATGCGCGCCCGTTGCAAGGCGCGAGTGATCGCAGGCTGGCTGCGCAAGAGTCGGGTTGCGGCTGCACTGATGCTCTTCTCTTCGGCGATGACAACAAACGTAATGAGAAGGTTTAGATCGATCGTTTGCAGTTGTGTTAAGCGCATATCTAGTATGTTGATTATGCATGAAACGTATACTCTTTCAAGCCGATCTGATCGCAATGGGAAGTTTTTATTGAAGGAGGAACGAATCATGGCGAGTATAACTTCGACCGTTAATGCGGATTTGACGGGCCAGCGGGTCGTGGTGATCGGCGGCACATCCGGAATCGGCTTGGCGGTTGCACAAGAAGCTATCGCGCAAGGAGCGCAGGTAGTCATCGCGTCCAGCAACCGGCAACGCGTTCAGCAGGTCGCATCCGACTTAGGGAGGAACGCTCAGGGTCATCCACTCGACGTCTCCGACGAGCGGCCATTGCGCGGTTCTTTGCCAAAGTCGGCGAGTTCGATCATCTGGTTTTCACCGCAGGCGATTCGCTGCAACTTGCCGAACTCGCCACAATGGATCTTGCGAAGGCTCGCAACGCGTTTGAGCTGCGCTATTGGGGTGCGCTCGCGGCTGCGAAATACGGGAGCCCGCGCCTTCGGCGTGGTGGCTCGATCACATTAACCACCGGAATTGCCGGAGATCGCCCTCAGGGAGGCTGGGCCTTAGGCGCCAGTGTTTGCGGAGCGATGTCTGCGCTGACCCGCGCGCTTGCTATGGAGCTGGCTCCGATTCGCGTGAACGCAGTTTCGCCAGGCATTGTTCGCACGAATCTCTGGCGGAACCTCGACGAGCAGCAACGCGAGGGTATGTACGAAAGCGTCGGTAAGGGTCTGCCGGTCGGACGAGTTGGGGAGGTCGGCGATATTGCGCGAACGTATCTCTACCTCATGCAGGAAGGCTTCAGCACCGGACAAGTCATCACGGTCGATGGCGGCGCAGTTCTGGTCTGAGTCGATCTCGGGGTTCCGATTTCCGCAGAACGTCGCCGCTTAGGAGCAGTTCGTAACATCCTGGGCAAGAGCCGCGCCGAACGTGGCATTGCGAGGCATAGACTGGGTCACGTTGGGCAGATGCTCGTGACAAAGGAGACGGCGATGAAAAGAATTCTGATGGTGCTGGTCGTATTTCTCACCGGTTGTGCTTATGCCCAGGACAAGAACTCTCCCAAAACGCTGAAAGGTATTTTGCTCGAACAGTTGAAAGACACTCACAACGTGAAGGACTGGTTTGTGCCGGCTGATGTCGCGGTCCAGGACCTCAGCGCTGAACAGGCGAACTGGACCGATGGCAAAGGGAACCATTCCGTCGGGCAGGAAGTGAATCACATTGTCTACTGGGACAACTATGAGTTGATGAAGTTCAAAGGCCAGACGCCGCCGAAGTTCGACGGCAATAACGATGAGACCTTCAATAAGTTCGACAGCAAACAGTGGTCGTCGCTGGTGAAGCAGATGGACGACGTCATGACAGGTTGGGAACAGGCTGTGGAGCAGGCCGACGACAAGAAGGTCGCGGAATGGGCTTCGACCATCGCTCACATCGGAATGCATAATGCCTATCACATCGGGCAGATCGTCTACATTCGCAAGCTGCAAGGTTCGTGGAATCCGAGCTTGGGCGTTAAGTAGGCGCGTGAGTCAACCTGCCAGTCGAGTCGCGACACTTGGCTAACAAAAAGCCCGCCTATTGCGAAGCGGGCTTCTTTTATTCGTACCAGTTACTTTCCGACTAGACCGTTATCAACTCCGACTCCAGTGCAGAAATCCCAGCCGGAAGCCGCACTATGCGTGCCGCAACTGCCAGATGTGATATCGGTGAAGTAGGAGCTGAATCCCATATTGCTGTAGATCAGCGTGTTCTCAGCATTGCTGCTGGTCTTGAACTGTCCCGCGCTGTTGATGATGCCGGCCAGCGAAGGAGAAGCGACGCTGGTTCCGTAGACTTGCAGCCAGCCGCCGTAGCAGTTCGAGTTATAGACAGCCACAGGCGAGCCGCCGCTGGCGTCGAAGGAGAGGTCGGGCGTTCCGCGATAACTGCCTACAATGCTCTGAATCGAGCTCTGGAACGAAGGCCGCGATTCGTACTTGCTGTCGCCGCCGCCGCCATCGCTCCACGCGGTCTGATTGACGTAATTCCCACCGCTGCGATTGACCTGCGTGCCGCCTGCCGAAACGACGTAAGGCGAGGAACTGGGATAGATCACGCCCGGCGAATCACCCGACGATGCGAAGTAGACGACTCCAGACTGCTTGAAATAGGAATCACTGCTAGTCTCGGTGCGGGTTTCGCTGCCACCCCAGCTCATGGAAATCTGACCTTTACCGCCATGAGAGGCGATGTAGGAGTTCGCCGCGGTCACTGCCTGGTAGAGAGCGGTGTTGCTAGCGGAAGAAGCTTCCATTAGCACAATCTGGGCGTTCGGTGCCATCGCGTGTGCCCACTCGATGTCCAGCGCCTCTTCGCCCTGCCATCCGGAGCTGCAGCCATTCGACGGCTTGCGTCCGCTGGCGTATTGAACGGAGAAGTTAGCTTGCGGCAGACCGAAGGTGCTGGAGAAGGTCGAAAGATCGGTCGCCGCTGAAGGGTAATCGTACGCGTCGACAATCACGATCACGCCGCTGCCACCAGTAGGATTCACGGTCGTGCCATTGATCGGACATCCTGCGACTCGCGTGGAAACCAGGTTATACACGCAACCTAAGGATGCGGGCGTCTCGCCGCCGGGCTGAGCTGCGGGCGCGATCGATCCTGTTGGTGCGTAAATGATGTAGTTGGTATGCATCTTCAATCCGACGTCCGCGGGCTGTTCAATACTTGACGGCGGATAGATGCCAACTCCACTGCGCAACTGAGCGTTCAAAAAGCTAGTACACGCGAGCCATACAATTATCGCGGCAAGGCTGGCGATCCATGTCTGTTTCGTGTGAGTTCTAGATTCACTCCGCATGTTTTTTCTCCTGACTGATGGCATTCCGACCAGCGCTGGAATGTCCAAAGTGTGCGGAGTATACCCCATTCCGGGTATGAGATATATACACCCAAAGTGCTAAGGTTGTCGGTCAACGTTTGACAGTCGCGGTGCGCGATTGCGTATCGGATTCGGCGTAAAGAGCGTCGATCTCTTTCTTATATCGGTCGGTAAGGTTGCGCCGCCGGAGCTTCATGCTGGGCGTAAGCGTGCCGTCGGCAATGCTGAGCTCATCGGGAACCACCAGCACTTTCTTCAGCTTTTCGAACTGCGCCAAATTACGGTTCAATTCCTCGACGATACTCTCGTACATCTTCTGTACCTGGTGAGCTCTCACCAGGTCCCTGCGCGAAGAGAACTTGATACCGTGATGGCGCGCCCATCCCTCGAGGTCTTCAAAGCTGGGGATGATGAGCACCGCGGGGAAGCGTCGCTTGTCGCCGAGGAGAGCTGCTTCAGAGACATACTGATTTACTTTCAGCGAGTTCTCGATCGGCTGTGGCGCGATGAACTTGCCGCCGGAAGTCTTGATCAGATCTTTCTTGCGGTCGGTGATCGACAGATAGCCATCTTCGTCAAGATGCCCGATGTCCCCGGTTTTGAACCAGCCGTTCTCGAACACGCCCGCAGTTTCTTCCGGCATCTTCCAATAGCCTTTGAACACGGAGGGCGCGCGCACTAACAACTCGCCATCGTCAGCAACTCTCACCTCGACATTCGACATCGGTTTGCCCACCGTTCCGAGGCGATGATTGATGGGATTATTTAGCGCTACCACGGGAGAGGTTTCCGTCAGCCCGTAACCTTCGTGAATACGAATGCCGATGTCGGCGAACCAGGTCGCGATCTCTTTGCCCAGAGGTGCGCCGCCGGAGACAAACACACGCGCGCGTCCTCCCATTCCTTCGCGGATTTTGGAGAAGACCAGCTTGTCTGCCAGCTTCCAGGACAATGACGTTGGTAGCTCACCGCGAAGGATCGTTTCGCGATTGGCCGCGCCCACCGACAGCGCCCAACGGATCAGTTTGCGTTTGATACCGTGGGCTTTGTTCTGAACCTGGTTGTAAACCTTCTCGTAGACGCGCGGCACCGCGACGATCAGCGTAGGATGAACGTCCTTCATCGTCTGCGGCAGTTGATCGACAACCGGGCAATAAGCCAGCGGCACCCCGGCATTCATCAAGGCATAGTCAAGATGGCGGGCGGTAACATGCGACAACGGCAGGAACGAGATGCAGAGATCGTTCTTGTCGAACTCATACATGTCGAGCGAGACATTGATGTTGGAGGCGAGATTGCCGTGCGTGAGCATCACGCCCTTGGGCGTACCGGTTGTGCCCGAAGTATAGATGAGTGTTGCCAGATCGTCCGGATCGACCTGCTGGCTTAGTGCCGCAAGCTCAGGGTCGTCTTGCGCAGGAGCCGACCGCAGGAAGCTCTGCATGGGCACCGCTGCCGTGATCTCCGATGCATCGTCAAGGATGACGATGTATTCCAGGCTGGTCTGTGCGCGAATGGCAGCGAGCTTTTCATACTGCTGGCGCGAGGAGACAAAGGCAACCCGCGCCTCGGAGTTTTGCAGGACGAAGAGACATTGGTCGCTGGTCTGAGTCGCGTAAATCGGAACGTCCACGATGCCCAGGAGCATGCAGGCGAAATCGGCGATCGCCCATTCCGGGCGGTTTTCGCTAAGCAGGATGACGCGATCACCCTTCTTGATTCCCCAGGCCTGTAACTGGCGTGCAGTGGCGTAAACCCAGTTGCGCAACTGGAGCGCGGAAATAGTTTTCCAGCCGCCGTCTTCACGGCTAAGCATTACACGGTCGGAGTTCCGCTCCACCATGGTGAAGAAAACATCATTGAGGGTCCGAAGATTCATGGCCGTTTATGTCGTGCGCATCCCATTCAAGAAAATATCTACCACCACATCCGCCACATTGGAGAGTTGATATTCGTGATCGCTCAAGACCCACGAGGTCACCATCTCGTCAAGCGCGCCAAAGAAGCAGTTAGCGGCAAACTTGTCCGACATTCCGGGACGAAAGATGCCGCGCGCCTGGCCTTCGGTGATGGCCTCGCGCACCAGCGCGAGATATTCGATCATGTGGTGGTGCGAAAATTCCGCAAGAAAGCGGGTGCTCTGACGCAGCTCCATCTGGAAGACGACCGCCATGCTGCGGTTCGAGCCGAGGGCATCGAGATGCAGGAAGGCGAGGCGCCGCAGCCGCTCCGTCGGGTCAGACAGCTTCTTGAGCTCGGTCCGTGCCAGGCTCATGAAAGCGTCGAAGGCGGTGTTGATAGCGGTCATCAGAATCTCTTCCTTGCTCTTGAAGTAGAGATAGACCGTGCCATCGGCGACGTCGGCGCGGTCTGCAATGTCGGCGACACGCGAACTGAAGAAACCTTTTTCGGCAAACACGGCAACGGCGGCATCCAGAATGCGCTGGTACTTGTCATTGCTGCGATTGGCTGGTTGGGGAGCCGGACTTGCTTCCGAAGCCGAATTGGGTTCGTTTTTCGTCACCGTTGGTTTTCGCAGAAGATCGGAAGTGGCTTTGCGAATGCTCTTTGAAATCCGCGTTAGCCAGTCGGGAGCTGCGACCGAATGAGTACTCATTCACTTTAATCTTTGGCGAAAGGTTCCGCAATTGGGCTTTCGTACGGCATTTCCGAAAATGGAATCAAAGCCGTTCCGGCAGGTCATCCGTCCTTGACAATTCACTAACAGGTTGATGGGAAAATGCTAGCCTTGCCCATCGTAGTCGATGAACGAAAAACGTAGAGGAGAGAGAATCGATGAAGAAGCTGTTACTGGCGTTGCTTCTGGCCGGCTTTCTGTTGCCGGCAAGTTATGCCGCAGGTCAATCCGATGCCACCCCGGCGCCGAAGATCAAAGTGGGCGACATGGCTCCCGACTTCACGCTGACAGATCAGAATGGAAAGAAGGTATCGCTGCACGAATTCCGCGGCAAGAAGAATGTCGCGCTGGCGTTTTACATCTTCGCTTTCACCGGTGGTTGAGCCAAACAGATGCAGGCTTTCCAGGCGAACCTCGCGAAACTGGAAGCCGCAGACACCCAGGTTCTGGGTGTAAGCATGGATTCTCCCTTCTCGAACAAGGCTTGGGCGCAACAGCTGGGAGTGACCTTTCCGCTGCTCAGCGATTGGGGCGGCGATACTACCAGGGAATATGGTCTCTACGATCCGGAATACAAAGCCGCGCGCCGGGTCAACTACCTGATCGATAAAAATGGCAAGGTGATCGAGATGCAGTTGGACGATGACGCCATCGATCCGACAAAGGTCGTGGTTGCCTGCCAGGCGAAGAAGCTAAACCGGTAACCCGAACCCACACGTCCGCTCGGAGCGGTAGTTGCTTCGCCGCTCCTGGCGGCCGCCTTGATCGGCTTCTTCCCGCCACTGCCGAAGCGGTGTAAGCTTATCGCCACCCTTGACGGGCCAATCATCATGTGGGTCAACATCCTCATCGTCCTCGCGTGTGTCGCCGGAGCCATCGGTTTTCTGTTCGCGGTGACGCGTACGTCGCCGGCGCATTCCCGCAAGGAGTCGAACGACTTTACCGGCGCTGTTGTCGCGGTCATCGGTACGACTTACGCGGTGTTGCTGGCGTTCATGCTTTCCGGCGTCTGGACTATGTTCGAGCAGGCACAAATCAACGCCGAACAGGAGGCCAATGACCTGGTCAATGTCTATCGCATCAGTGCGCAGTTGGACGATCCGTCGCGCCGGCAGATCCAAAGTCTGGCGCTGCAATATGCGAAGAACGCGATCGAGACGGAATTTCCGGCCTTGAATGACATGATCTTGCCGCCGCAAGGTGGCCAGTTGATAGCGCAGATGTGGAAAGAGGCCGGCACGATCAAGGTGTCGAACGTGAACCAGCAGATTGCCCTGAGCGAGTTGATCGCCACGATGCGCGGTTTCACCGAGCATCGCCGCATTCGCATCATGCAGAGCCGCGAGATGCTTCCGCCGATTCTCTGGGCGGTGCTGATTGCGGGCGGAGTGATCACGGTTGCCGCGGCATGCTTCTTCGGCGTTCCCAACTTTCGCTTTCATCTTCTGCAAGTGACGGTCTTGAGCTTCCTGATCGCCTTGGTGCTGGTGGCGATCGCCGACATCGATCGGCCGTATCAGGGCGACGTCAGAGTGAGTTCGGATGGTTTCGCGTTTGCCATGCAGACGTTCAACAGTGGCGAACAGTAGGTTTGGCAACGTCCGCGGACGCGTAAACTGGTCTTCGGAAATCCTCGTAGTTGGCTCGTGGAGGTGTGTCGATGACTGGCGCAAATTCTGCGGTTTCGGCGAAGAAGATCGATTGCAGGCCCGCAGTTGGCAGCGTGCTCGTGATTGGCAAGGACCCGCAACTTGGTCAGGCCTTTGAGCAGAGTCTTATCGCGAACCATTGCGTGTTCGAGTACGCCGCGGGCGGCTTGGACGCCATGCGCAAGCTGCGCAGGACTTGCTACTCGGTCGTGGTAACGGACCCAAAGACAGGCATCGAAGAAGATCTCGCGCTGCTGGAAGAAATGCGAGCCACGTGTCCGGGCGTGCGGGTAATCGTGCTGGCGCCGAGCGGCACGGCAGAGGAGATCATCGCAGCACTGCGGGCACGCGTCTTTCTCTGCAAGACGGCTCCGTTCGATCCCATTGAAATTGCCAACTACGCTGCGCAAGCCGCCACAACCTCCGACGCTCTGGTGGGAATCGAGGTGCTGTCAGCGCATCGCAATTGGATCTCATTGCGGATAAATTCACAGCTGCTGAGCGCTGAGAGGCTCATCGCGTTTCTCACCGAACTGCAAACCGGATTGCCGGAAGCTCCACGTGAAGAGCTGATGATGGCCTTCCGCGAAATCCTAATGAACGCTCTGGAGCACGGAGCAGAGTTTCGTCCCGGCAAGGTGGTCGACGTGGCCGCGGTCCATACGGCGCGCACGATCGTCTTTTATGTGCACGACCCGGGATCGGGCTTCCGTTGGGAGACGATCGAGCACGCTGCGGTGGGAAACCCCGAAGGCGACCTCACCCACCATATTGAAGTGCGCGACGAAAAGGGAATGCGGCCCGGAGGCTTCGGCATCCTCATCGCTAAGGGCGTGGTGAACGAGTTGATTTACAGCGAAGTCGGCAACGAAGTGCTGATGATCAAGTACACCGCGTGAACAGCGCCCGCGCTCTCGAGCCAGCGTCCGGATCCTGTCCTGATTTTCGTTCTACTGAGATTCTGGTCCTGCGTCAGGCATCGGTGTCGCGTTGGAGATCGTTCCTGGTATGAGGCTCGCCGGTATGTTCTTCGTTTTGTCCGGGCTCGGGAAAATCGCTGTTGCTCGACTTCAGCAGCGGGTCCTGATCGCGATGTCCAACCTGCCCGGTGATTGAGACGTTAGTCGTCTCGCTGCGGTCGTCCTGCTCAACGGCACCTTTGCCGGCATCTTCATCGTGAGCATTCTGATTTGTATTTGGCATGAGTTCTCCTGACAGCAAGATGATAGAACGGCGAGTCGCTGTTGCTTAGACAGTATACTTTTCGGGGTGTGACCGGTCAGGTCTGCCTGGGAAGAGTTCCCTATAAGGTGGTATATGAGGATCCTGCCCGCTCGTTGAGGTCTTGTGGAAGGCATCGTAGTTGCCGCTCGCCTCTGCTTGCCGCAAAGGCTTCACCCGTTCCACAGAAATCTCAGCCGCTTCTGGGGAGTTCTTGAGGATGTTCATCACCTCGGTGATAAAGTCTTTCAGTGGCATGGCATTCGGATCCGTAAGCTGTCCCGCTCCCAGCAGTTCCGTTTGTACCTATGGCGGGATAAGTTCCAGGACCTCAATCGGCATTTCTTGCAGCTTTGTGGGTTCTTTGACGAAATACGGAATGGACGTAAGGGGCGGAATCCCACTCATTCGAGAATTACGAATGAGAGCGTGCCGCCGATTGGAGTCTCAGTATCCGGTAGTCGCCCAGGTTAGTCCAACTGCGGGACGAACCTGGGGCACGCTGCTTATAGTTCCAACGCTGCTACCGAAACTCGGGACTCCTGCTTCACGATCGTCTGCGTCAACTCTTTCGCGCCGTAGTCAAAGCCTCGGTCGAAAGCCTTCAGATTCAGGTCGCGATAGGCCTCCGGGACTGATGCACCAACGGCATTGCGCACGGCTTCGGGGTCCAGTACCTGTGCGACGGCCGCGAAGAAGCCGACCATCACGATGTTCAGCACCATCTTCTTGCCCAGCTCTTCGGCGATGCGGGTTGCGGGAACGCTATAGACGCGCACGCCCACGGGCAGCTCGCTGATCCGGACCAGATCTTCCTCAATCACGAGAATGCCGTTGGGATTAAGCTGCGGGCTGAAGAGGGTGTAAGCCTCCTGCGACATGACGACCAGGATGTCGGGCTGCGTGACATACGGGTATAGCACGGGCTTGTCCGAGAGGATGACCTGCGCGCTGCAGGCGCCGCCGCGCGCTTCCGGGCCGAAGCTCTGGGTCATGGTGGAATAGCCGTTCTGGTAAATGCATGCGGCTTTGCCGATGACGATGGCCGACAGAATGACGCCTTGGCCGCCAAAGCCTGCGATGCGGATCTCTGTTACTGGCATGAGCAGCACTCCGTTTCTACGTACTCGTCGCCGAGTGAGTCGATGAACTTGTCGTGCATCAGTTCGCCGTAATCATTGCGCTCGCGGTCGACGAACTTGCCGACGACGATCTCGCCGCTCTTGGTCAGCGCCACATCTTTGGTGGGGCAGCCGTTGCGAACCTTGCTGACCTGTTTGTAGAACTTCATGGTGTCCAGCCCGTCGCCCATCTTGTTGCGGCGCTGGTAGAGCGTGGGACACGGCGACAACACTTCGATAAAGCAAAAACCCTTCTTAGCGAACATCTCCTGCATGGAGCGGGCGAGCTGTTTCACGTGGAAGGTGGTCCAGCGCGCAACGAACACAGCGCCCGCGGCTTCGACCAGATAAGGCAGGTTGAAGGCCGGATCGTACGTTCCGTAAGGATTGGTGGAGGTGACGACATCGCCGGGCGTGGTCGGCGCAGTCTGGCCGCCAGTCATGGCGTAGATCAGGTTATTGATGCAGACAACCTTGAGATCAAGATTGCGGCGGGCGGCGTGAATCAGATGATTGCCGCCGATGGCGAATAGATCGCCGTCCCCGCTGTAGACCACGACGTTCAGCTTCGGATTCGCCAGCTTCAGCCCGGTGGCGAACGGGATTGCGCGGCCGTGCGTGGTGTGGAACGAGTCCAGCTTGGTGTATCCGGCGACGCGGCCGGTGCAGCCGATGCCGGAGACGATGGCCAGATTCTTCGTATCGATCTTCGCTTCAATCAGCGCGTTGGCAAACGAGTTGACGCTGGTGCCGATGCCGCAGCCTGGACACCAGATGTGCGGGATGCGGTCCATGCGCAGGAACTGCTCGACGGGGTTCTGGATCGTGACAGTCTCACTCATCGCGCCACCTCCATGATGGTCTGCAGAATGTCTTCGGGCCGGTGTACGCTGCCGCCGGCATGCCCTACGAGCCGGACAATGGCTTTGCCGGCCGCTGCGCGCTCGACCTCGCGCACCATCTGGCCGAGGTTGAGTTCGGGGACGACGATGCCTTTCACCTTCGCGGCGATGGCGGCGATTTGCTTCTCGGGGAAAGGCCACGCGGTGATGATGCGAAACTTGCCGACCTTCAGACCCTTGTTGCGGGCCATCTCGATAGCACGTTGCGCGATGCGCGAAGTGATGCCGTAGGAGACGACGACTACGTCTGCGCCGTCGATGCCTTCCTCTTCGAAGAGGACGATGTCGTCGACGTTCTGGTTGATCTTCTCGACCAGGCGTTTCACCAGGCGGTCTTGCACCACAGGCCGCATGTCCGGATAGCCGCGCTCGTCGTGGGTGAGGCCGGTAACGTGCACGTTGTAGCCTTGGCCCACGTGCGGCATGTCGGGAACCAGGTCCGCGCCGGGCTCATACGCGAGGAATTTTTCGGGCGGCAACGTCGTGTAGCGCCGCGGCTCAACCTCGATCTGCTCGGGCGGGGAGATAACAACCTTCTCGGTCATATGGCCGACCACTTCGTCGAGCATCACGAAGACCGGGCAGCGATACTTCTCGGAGAAGTTAAACGCGGTGATGGTGAGGTCGAAGCATTCCTGCGGCGAGTTGGGGCAGAGAGCGATGATGGCGTAATCGCCATGCGATCCCCAGCGAACCTGCATCATGTCGGCCTGCGCGGGGAGTGTCGGCAGTCCGGTGGAAGGTCCGCCGCGTTGCACATCGACGAAGACGCAGGGCGTTTCGGTCATGGCGGCGTATCCAATGTGTTCCATCATTAGCGAAAAGCCTGGCCCGGAGGTTACCGTGAAGGCTTTCGCGCCAGCCCAAACCGCGCCTTGCAGCGTGATCGAGGCGGCGAGCTCATCTTCCATTTGGATAAAGGTTCCGCCGACGGTGGGAATGCGCTGGGCGAAGCGCTCGACGACTTCGGTCGATGGCGTGATGGGATAGCCGGAGGAGAATCGCGCTCCGGCGGCGAGGGCTCCTTCGCAGCAGGCGTGATCGCCGTCGAGGAAATGCGAACCGGTGAGGACGCCGGCTGGATCAGCGTGCATCTTGCTCCTCCTTAGTGTCTGCTTCGGTCGCACTAGCCGCGGGTGCCCCATCCAAGCTTCCGTTGCTTGGGTGGGCTTGGGGCGGGGCTTCCTTATAACCGAAGATGGCGAAGTCCGGACAGTACATGCCGCACAGATCGCAGCCGCTGCACTTGTCCGGATGAACCATGTAGGGGGTGTGATATCCCTTGGCGTTGAAGGCGGAGGAAAGCGCCAGCACATGTGTAGGACAAAACTCTACGCAGAAACCGCAGGCTTTGCACCGTTCGACCACGATCTGGACTGAACCTTTGGCCATTGCTGCCCTTTCTATCAATGCGGGACCATCGCGCGGGAATTGCGTTATACCTGACGATTGGCCATCCCACCTGGAGTTACGTATCGGTTTGGAGGCTCACCCCGTACCGAACGATAGTTCGATTCTTGACCAGGTACTGCCCAGGTCGAAGTGATGGGCGTCACATGGCGACGTGAGGTGGGACACGTTGGCGGCGCGGGCCCTCCCGCAGTTGCACAGGGCGACGTGACCGCCCTCACAGCGGAAGTTTTCCGTCCGGTCCATGATCACGGCAAAGGAGAAAAGTGTCCCCACCTCATGGGTCTAATGACGCTTTTAGCGCGCTATGCAGAGAGTCCTCATCCTTGGTGCGGCTGGACGAGATTTTCACAACTTCAACGTAGTGTTTCGCAATAATCCTGAGTTTCACGTAGTCGCCTTCACTGCTACACAGATCCCCGACATTGCTGGACGCCGTTATCCCGCCGAATTGGCAGGCGAACTTTATCCCGACGGAATTCCGATCCTGGAAGAAAGCAAGATGGAAGAGATCATCCGCGACGAGCAGGTCGACGTGGTGGTCTTTGCGTATAGCGATGTGGCGTATCCGACATTGATGCACCTGGCGTCCCGAGCTTCGGCCGCAGGAGCCGACTTCTGGCTGCTGGCCGCGGAGCGCACGCAACTGGCGTCGAAAGTTCCGGTGGTTTCGATCTGCGCGGTACGTACGGGTTGCGGAAAGAGCCCGGTATCGAGGCGCATTGCCGCCGAGCTGCGCAGCCAGGGCTGGCACCCGGTGGTGATTCGTCATCCCATGCCGTACGGCGACCTGGCCGAGCAGAGGGCGCAGCGCTTCGGAACGCTGTCCGATCTTGATCTGCATAAATGCACGATTGAGGAGCGCGAAGAGTACGAGCCGCACATCATGGAAGGCACTCCGGTTTACGCGGGGGTGGACTACGAGACGATTCTGCGGCAAGCCGAGAAAGAAGCGGACGTCATTCTGTGGGATGGCGGCAACAACGATACGTCGTTCTATCGCCCGGATCTGTCGATCGTGGTGCTGGATCCACATCGCGCCGGTCACGAGCTCGGGTATTACCCTGGCGAAGTGAATTTCCGCAGCGCCGATGTGCTCATCATTAATAAGGTCGATACGGCGGATCCCGACGGCATCAAAACGGTTCGTCAGAACATTGCGCTGCATAATCCAAAGGCGAAAGTAATCGAGACTGCCTGCCGCGTGTCGGTGGACAGCCCGGACGTAATTACCGGCAAGACCGTACTGGTGGTGGAGGATGGCCCGACGCTTACTCACGGCGAGATGGCCTATGGCGCTGGAGTAGTGGCGGCGAATCGTTATCACGCAGCGGGATTGGTTGATCCGCGGCCGTATGCGATCGGCTCCATCCAGAAGACCTTCAGCAAGTTTCCTCACCTGTGGCGCGTGCTGCCGGCAATGGGCTACAGCGATACTCAGCGGCATGAACTGGAAGAGACGATCAAGCGCGTGCCATGCGACCTGGTGCTGGTGGCGACGCCGATTGATCTGGCGCGCACCATCAAGCTGGACAAGCCAAGCGTACGTGTTCGCTACGAGGTCGAGGAGCTTGGAAACCCGGCAATCCCCGAGCTGATCGAGGAATTCACCCATGCCAACAAACCGGAGCTGGTCACGGTAGGGAGATAGCTATGCCCGTCAAGGATTTTCTAGCTATTCGGGATTGCACGCCGCAGCAGATCAGGCACTACCTGCATGTAGCTACTCAGGTGAAGGCTTACCCCCACGTGTATCACACGGCGCTGAAGGGCAAGACGCTGGCAATGATCTTCGAGAAGCCGTCGTTACGTACGCGAGTGACCTTCGATGTCGGGATGGAGGAGTTGGGCGGCCATCCTCTGTATCTCTCGCCTGCCGAGATCAGCTTGGGCAAGCGGGAATCGGTGTATGACGTGGCCAAGAACCTGGAACGCATGGTGCAGGGCATCATGATCCGCACCTTCTCCCATGAGGTGGTGGAGGAGTTGGCGCGGCATGCTTCAATCCCCGTCATCAATGGTCTAACGGATTACAGCCATCCCTGCCAGGCGATGGCCGACTACCTGACCATCCTCGAGGTGAAGGGGCGCTTTACCGGGCTGAAGATCGCCTACATCGGTGACGGCAACAATGTCGCGCGGTCGTTAATGTCGGCGGGCGTGCTACTGGGAGCAGATGTTTGGATTGCGACTCCTGCCGGATACGAGCCCGACGCCGATGCAATTGGCTGGGCCAAGAATCATTGTCTGGAAAGGGAAGCGAGCGTCACAGTCACGAACGACGCCGAACTCGCGGCCAGCGACGCCGATGTCGTCTACACCGATGTCTGGGCGAGCATGGGTCAGGAGGATGAGGCTGAGAAGCGGAAGAAGATTTTCGCTTCCTATCAGGTGAACGCGCGACTCTTCGGCCTGGCAAAGGACGATGCGATCTTCCTGCACTGCTTGCCGGCGCATCGCGGAGATGAGGTGACGAACGATGTCATCGATGGTCCGCGATCGTTTGTTTTTCAGCAGGCGGAAAATCGGCTGCACGCGCAGAAAGCGATCATGCTGGAACTGATGAAGTGGACACGAGCGCCGCAGCACGAAGTCGTACGCGAGCCCATGCTGGAACTGGTGAGGTAAGAGAAAGAGGCCATTCGCTATTCGCCTTGTGCTCTTCGCCAGAGTCCCGGCGCGGCTCACCATTGCGTACGACGCGACCTCGAATATCTGGCGAAGGGCCAAGAGGCGAGAGGCGAATCGCGTCCGTAAGGAAACTTATGTCGTCGAAGACTGCGCTGGTCGCGGTTGGAGGCAACTCTCTCATCCGAGCAGGTGAGAAGGGCACGACCGCCGAACAGTTGGCCAATGCCAGGCGTACAGCCCAGGCGTTGGTTGATCTCGTTCGCCGGGGATACCGGCTGGTGATCACTCACGGTAATGGACCGCAGGTAGGGGCGCAGTTGCTGCGCTCAGAACGCGCGTCGGACGTAGCTTACAGCCAGACGCTGGACCTGTGCGGTGCAGCGAGTCAAGGCGAGATTGGTTATCTACTGGAGCAGTCTCTGCGTAATGAACTCACGGCCGCCGCGCTAGATGTTCCGGTGGTGAGCCTGGTTACGCAGACGGTGGTCTCTGCGGAAGATCCGGCGATGCGACATCCCACCAAGCCGATTGGACCGTTCTATTCGCGGGCCGATGCAGAAGAGAAGCGGCGAACCCTCGGATGGCACATCGTGGAAGACGCAGCGCGCGGCTACCGGCGGGTGGTACCTTCGCCGGAGCCTCTGGAGATTGTGGAGCTGGATGTCATCCGCTCGCTGGTGGCGCGCGATGTGCTCGTGGTCTCCACGGGCGGCGGCGGTATTCCTGTCATCCGGGTCGGCGGTGAACTGCAGGGCCTGGAAGCGGTCATCGACAAAGACCGGGCTTCGGCCCTGCTCGCTACCGAGCTGGCCGTCGATCTGTTCGCCATCTCGACCGACACCGACTACGTTTATCTCAACTACAAGAAAGTCGATCAGACACCGTTGAAGTCCGTCACGGTATCTCAGATGGAAAAGTACCACAATGCGGGACATTTTCCCGCGGGCAATATGGGGCCGAAAGTTGAGTCGGTCATTCATTTCTTACGCAGCGGGGGAAAAGAAGCGGTAATCACTTCCTTCGAACATCTCTGCGACGCTGTCTCCGGCAACGCGGGTACGCGCATCTTTGCCGACTCGCAAGCGGGCCGCAAGACGGCTTCATCAGAAGAGGAGGTGCCGGTTCTCCGGTAGGTGATGCCAATATCGCATGCTCCGGTCAGGCTGCGGGACGAAAAAGATAAGGCAGGACGTTCCCGTATGACGTTGAAACACATAGTGGAGTCGCAGCAGTTCACGGTTCCTTTATTGATGGAGTTGTTCGATCGCTCGCGGCTGATGGAGCGAGTGGTGGCCCGCGGAGGTACGCTGGACTACCAGAACCGTATCCTCGCCAGCCTCTTCTATCAGCCTTCGACGCGCACGCGTTTTTCCTTCGAAGCGGCCATGCACCGGCTGGGCGGCCGCGTGCTCTCCACCGAACATGCCCGGGCTTTCTCGTCGGAGATTGAAGCCGAGCAGGTCGAGGATTCGATTCGTATCATCGGCAGCTACTGCGACGTGATTGTCATTCGTCATCATGAGACTGGGGGCGCGGCCCGCGCAGCTAAGGTCTCGCCCGTGCCCATCATCAATGCGGGTGATGGCGACGGCGGGCAGCATCCCACCCAGGCGCTTCTCGATCTCTACACCATTTATCGCGAGCGTCCGCTCGATGGGTTGAGCGTCGCTTTCATCGGTGAACTCGATCGCGGTCGCACGGCGCGTTCGCTGACCTATCTGCTGGCGAAGTTCGAGCGGGTAAAGATCTACTTTGTTAGCCCGCCCGAGCAGCAGATGAAGAACGACATCCTGCAGTATCTCGATCGCCACGGCGTGCGGTACGAAATGGAGTCGGACATCGACCGCGTGGTGGGGGAAGTGGATGTGGTGTACCAGACGCGAATCAGGCCGGAACGCGTGCCGCACGTTGCGGGATCTCAGCGTTACGCAATTAATTCGTCGCTGCTCCAGCGTATGAAATCCGACGCGCTGATTATGCATCCGCTGCCGCGAACCGTGGAGCTGGATAAGACGGTGGACGACGATCCGCGTGCGCTGTATTTCCGCCAGGCGGCGAATGGACTCTTCGTACGAATGGCGTTGTTAACGATGTTGATGGAGTAAAAGCGCCGTTGGCACTTAGCACTTGGCATTTGGCAGTTAGCACGTGGGCATCCGGCTCTTGGCACTTGGCCGTTTTGAAGAACTCGCCCGACAGCTCGCAATTTGAACTGACAGCTGAGAGCCGACAGCTGAGAGCTGACAGCTGAGAGCTAATTGCTAAGTGCCAACTGCCAACTGCCAATCGCTAACCAAAGGAACACTATGTCCGTTATGGATCGCCCGCAAACTCAGGATTTTATTGAGCTCGAAGATCGTTATGGAGCTCACAACTATCACCCGCTCGACGTGGTCATCGAACGCGCCGAGGGTATTTGGGTGTATGACGTGGAAGGGAACCGCTATCTCGATTGCCTGGCGTCGTACTCTGCCGTGAACCAGGGACACTGCCATCCCAGGATTCTGAAGGCCATGATTGACCAGGCGCAGAAGGTCACGTTGACTTCGCGTGCATTTCGCAACGATCAGCTGCCGCTGCTCTATCAGAAATTGCATGAGCTGACCGGCTACGAAATGGCGCTGCCGATGAACTCTGGCGCCGAGGCCGTGGAGACGGCGGTCAAAGCCGCGCGCAAATGGGGCTACCGAATCAAAGGTATTCCCGAGGGTCGGGCCGAGATCATTGTCTGCTCGAACAACTTTCATGGCCGTACGGTGACCATCATCAGCTTCTCCAGCGACGAGCAGTATCGCGACGGCTTTGGACCATTCACGTCTGGCTTTGAGACCATCCCCTTCGGCGACGCAGCTGCCCTGCGCGATGCCATCACACCAAATACCTGCGCGTTCCTGGTTGAGCCGATTCAGGGTGAAGCCGGCATCGTGATTCCGCCGGCAGGCTTCCTGAAAGAGGCTGAAAAAATTTGTCGCAAGAATAACGTGCTGTTTATTGCAGACGAAATTCAGTCCGGATTGGGGCGCACCGGCAAACTCTTCGCCTACATGCACGAAGGCGTCTGCCCGGATATAGTGATCGTCGGCAAGGCGCTGTCGGGAGGCTTCTATCCGGTGTCGGCGGTCCTGTCCTCGAAAGAGGTTCTAGGCGTCTTTCATCCCGGCGACCACGGAAGCACCTTCGGCGGCAATCCGCTGGCCTGCGCCGTAGCACGCGCAGCGTTACAGGTGCTGATCGACGAGAATCTGGTCGAGCGCTCGGCTGAACTCGGCGACTACTTCCTGGCCAAGCTGAAGACGATACGCGGCCCGCATCTGCGCGAGGTGCGCGGTAAGGGCCTCTGGATCGGCATCGAGTTGGATCTTCCCGCCCGTCCATACTGCGAAGCCCTGAAGAAGCTTGGCATTCTCTGCAAGGAGACCCACGACTACGTGATCCGCATCGCGCCGCCACTCACGATTACACGCGAGGAAATCACCTGGGCATTCGATCGGATCAAGAAAGTGATCCAAGAGAAATAACAGATCTCTTTCACCGCTTCCGTCGAGACTCGAACAGGAGATCAATAAAACCGTCTCATCAACAGACTAGCCTGCTAACCAGAGATTCAAGATTTGAGAAAAGAGAAGCGTGCTCTTTGATCAGCTTATACGTGTGCTGCTCGGGCAGCTTGTGGCTGATCTCGATTTCGAGAACTTTGCCTGAAGTGTGGAGCACGCGAAAGAGATTGCCAGGGCTATGGCGGTACATCCAACAGCCCGCGAGCGACAAGTCGGATAAGCTTCCGAGTGTCCGCTCAATATAGGCGTGTTCTTCAGTTAATAAGGCTAATTGCATACGGCAATACCATCGAAATTGGTCTCAGTTGTCGCGAATTCGAACAATTATTTGGGGGGTACGGAAACCGGATGGCTTAGTACTTGCGCATGTGGATTTCGGCGCCGTTCTTCTCAAACTTCACCTCGTCCATCAGCTGGTTGATCAGGTAGATGCCGCGGCCGTGATTGGAGTAAACATTCTCTCCATTGCACGGATCGGGAATGGCGAAGGGATCGAATCCACCGCCGGGATCGCGCACCACGATCTGCATACCGCGCTCTTCGTCGCAGCCTACGCAGCACTGAACTTTCTTGGTGGGGTCGTTCTTGCAACCGTGAACGATGGCGTTGGCGAGGGCTTCACGCAAGGCGGTCTCAATCTCAAATTCCTTGCCAGCCGCGCATTCCAGGCGGCGTGCCATCTCCATAATGCCTTCGACCACCGGACTTATGGCGGTCGGATCGGCGTTGAGCGTGACCTCAATGCGTATCATCAGTTTGGAGCGATCGAACTCTACGACGGGAAAGGCGCAAAGCGTTGCTGATTTCCCACGTATGACTCGCGTGGGGCTACTTTTACAGAAAAGCGCTCATGGGTCAAGCGGGAAAGCACCACGATGACCCGGACCCATAGCTCTTTGGTGGAAGGAAGTCACCGAAAGATGCAATAAATGATCATGGAGCGGCAGTCTGCGGAGTGGTGCGAGGGGGCGTCGGATCCAGGCATAGCTACAAACGACCGTACAAGCTGAGGTGCGCGGCCCTCGACCCCGTGATTCTGGCTGATCTTGGCGATTCGCTCAAAATCGAAGATTGATTGTGATTTTAGGTACACTCATAACGATTTGCTCGATGATTTCTCGCGAGAAGTGTAAATGGCGCTAAAGAAAGCTCTACTGTTCCTAATCCTCGTCTCTCTCACCGGCGTTCCGGTTCACGCCGAGGAAATCAGGGTAGCGGCGGCCGCCGATTTGAACTACGCGATGAAGGATCTGGCGGCGCAGTTCCAGCAGAAGACCGGCAACACAGTCGCGCTCTCCTTCGGATCGTCGGGAAACTTCTATGCGCAGATTCAGAATGGCGCTCCTTATGACTTGTTCTTCTCCGCCGACGCCGAGTATCCGAAGAAGCTAGCCGATGCCGGAAAGATCGACAAGACATCGCTGGGTATCTACGCGCTCGGTCATTTGGTCCTTTGGATTCCCAACAGTTCGCAACTAGATCTGCAGAAACTGAAAATGGATGTCCTGCTTCAGCCTTCGGTGCAGAAGATCGCGATCGCCAATCCCGAGCATGCGCCGTATGGCCGGGCGGCCGTGGCTGCGCTGCAGCACTTCCAGTTGAAGGGATTGGTCAGCGATAAGTTTGTATTGGGCGAAAACATCAGCCAGGCGGCGCAGTTCGTGCAGTCGGGAAATGCGCAGGCCGGATTGATTGCCGAGTCGCTGGCATTGTCTCCTGCGATGAAAAGCGCGGGACGTTTCTGGGAGGTGCCAGCGGACAGCTATCCGGAGATCCAGCAGGCAGTGGGCATCCTCAGTTCCTCGAAGCGCAAGCAGACGGCGCAGGCCTTCCTTGACTTCATCATTTCCCCGGAGGGCGCGAAGATTCTGCAGCAGTACGGGTTCGGACTTCCTGCACATCCATGATCGTTCAGGCACTCACGCTCACGCTGCGGCTGGCGGTACTTGTGTCGCTAATTTTGCTGGTGCTGGGAGTGCCTCTGGCGTACTGGCTGGCGTTCTCGCGAAAGCGCTGGAAGTTCTTCGTCGAGGCGATCGTCTCCCTCCCAATTGTGTTGCCGCCCACCGTCTTGGGCTTCTACGTACTGGTTGCGATTGGACCGCTGAGTCCTGTGGGACGCTGGTACCAATCCGTCACCGGACACGCGCTGGCGTTTACGTTCGAAGGGCTAGTGGTGGGGTCTGTTTTGTATAGCTTGCCGTTTGCCGTGCAGCCGATGGAAACCGCGTTCGCCTCGGTCGACCGCAAGCTGCTGGACGCTTCCGCCCTGCTCGGAGCTTCACGCTGGCGTACCTTCTGGAAGATTGTTTTGCCCCTGGGAGTGCCCGGCGTGATCACCGGACTCGTGCTCAGCTTCGCGCATACGCTGGGCGAGTTCGGCGTGGTGCTGATGATAGGCGGCAACATACCCGGCGCAACCCGCACGATTTCGATTTTGATCTTCGATCAGGTGGAAGCGCTGGATTACACAGCAGCCAATCACACGGCGCTGTTATTGCTGGCAATTTGCTTTGCGCTGCTGGCGACTCTTTACGGATTGCGGGGGCGCGCGGCATGGAATCTGTGGGGCTGGAAATGAATGCCTCTCACGGTACCGCGAAGAACGGGGAACTGCGCGTGGGCGTCCGCAAGAATCTTTCCAGCAAGCGTGAGTCGTCGTTTTGCCTTGAGGTTGAATTCGCGGCGAGCGCCGGGTTCACGATTCTTTTTGGAGCTTCGGGTGCGGGGAAGACGACGTTGCTGAATTGCATTGCCGGGCTCCAGACTCCCGAGCAAGGGCGGATTGCGGTGGGAGAGATGGCGCTGTTCGATTCGGAAGAGCGCATCGACCTTCCGCCCAACCGCCGCAATGTCGGCTACCTGCTGCAGACGCTTGCCTTGTTTCCGCATATGACCGTGCAGGAGAACGTGCAGTATGGACTGCATGGGGTGGCGAAGCCTGAGCGCGAACGGCGCAGCTGCGAGATTTTGGAGTCGTTTCGAATCACCGATCAGGCGCAGCGCCGGCCCGCCGAGCTTTCAGGCGGGGAACGTCAGCGCGCTGCGCTTGCCCGTGCGCTGGTCATGCGTCCCAAAGTTTTGCTGCTCGACGAGCCGCTGACCGCGCTCGATGCCGTAACCAAGTCGCAGATCGTCGCTGATCTGCGAGCCTGGAACCGCGAGCAGGAAATTCCCATCCTCTACGTCACTCATCAGCGCGAGGAGGTGTTCGCGCTGGGTGATCGCGTGATTGCGTTGGAGGTGGGGAGAATCTCAGCGCAAGGTGCGCCGCATGAGGTCTTGCAGCGGCCCGAGTTGGAGAGTGTGGCGCAGTTGGCCGGCTTCGAGAACATTCTGGACGCGACCTTCCTCGCCGAAAACCCCGAGCAGGGAACAATGACTTGCTGGGTGGGAGGGTCGGCGCTGTCGCTGGAGGTTCCATTGACTCGTCTCAACCGCTCTCGCCCATTGCGAATCGGAATTCGCGCCGGCGACATTTTGCTGGCGTCAACCAAGCCGCAGGGTCTGAGCGCGCGAAACATCTTTTCAGGGACGATCGCCAGTCTCGAACAACGGGATGTAATGGTGATCGCCCATGTCGCTTGCGGGGTGGAGATCGAAGTGCATCTCACGCCGGCCGCGCATCGTTCGTTAGGACTCGAAGAAGGGAAAAGCGTGTGGCTGGTGGTGAAAACCTACTCGTGCCAAGTGCTGCAAGGCAGGGGATAGGGGCTCGGGGATAGAGGTTTGGGTCCGCATTGAGGTAGAGAAGAGCCTGAACCTTTGAACCGGCTTATAAATCTGGGTCAGAAATTAAGCGAGCCTCTAACGCCTATCCCCTATCCCCTGGTCCCTATCCTCTAGACTCTCCGTTCACTCCTCACAATCCCTCGTGACCTCGCTCACTGCGCGTCCGTTCATAAAGTCCATACTGGGGATATGCGGGGTCCACACCCGCCCACGGTGCGAGCGATTCGCGGCAAAGCGGCCGGAATGGATCCTCGCCGGGGGCGAAGTGTGCACATCCCCGGTCGCATCGGAGGTGCTTTTTATGCCGACCGTAACCGAACCCAAAGGCGATGAACCTAAACCGCAACTCGTAACGCCTTCCAGCAACGAGCCGGAACTCTTCGCGGCCGAAATCGAGATGGAGAGCAAGAGCTCCAACTTTCTGCCTGTGCTGCTGATTTTCGGCCTGCTGGTCGTGGTTGGCGGGACGATTTTCTACCTGGTTAAGGGAGCGCGGGATGTCCTGACCACTCCCGTAGCGACCACGACGGTCGAGCAGATTCTAGAAAATCAAGGACCTGCCACCATCCGTTTCACTGCCGGAACCGTGGTTGCCAGCATCAATGAGAAGCCATTCGATCCCCACTACAAGCTGCTGTCCAAGGCTGGTGTGATTGTCACCAAGCCGAAAGGAGCCAATTCGCTGATCGTCAACGTGACCGGCCCGGGCGAAAAACTGCTGAGCGACATCAACGGCGTGCAGAAGCAGAAGAATGCTGACGGTACCACCAGTTACCTGGTTCCGTTGGCGGTGCGCAAACTGGTCTCGGTCGATAAGGTCACGATGATCAAACCGCACCTGGCGCAGGTCGACTACACCTGGAAGTGGGAGCCAAATCGGCTGGGCGCAGAGTTCGATGCTTCGAGCGGCTTGGTGCAGAGCTTCACTACCTGGGACCGTGCGACGTTGATCAAGTCCTATGGCGTCGATTTCTACCGCGGCGCTCCCACCAAGGCGAGTCTGGTTTTGATCGAAGGCAGTAACGATACTTGGAAGCCATATACGGAATAACTTAATAGTGTTTCTCACCTCCGCGAGGGAGTGGCGAAAGCCTCTCCCTTTTCATTTGCACCGATTAGTACTGTAGAAAACGCAGCCATAGCAGGCCGATCGCAAGCGTCGCCAGGGTGACAGGAACGCCGATCTTCATGTAATCCAGAAATCCGATGTGAGCTTCGCCGCGTGCCTTTTCGACCACGATGATGTTGGCCACGGAGCCGGTGATCGTCAGATTTCCAGCCAGGGTGCTGCTCATCGCCAGCATCAGCCAGGTGTTCTGGGGATTATGAAATT
Organism: uncultured Acidobacteriaceae bacterium; assembly: GCA_963834135.1. Classification (GTDB taxonomy): domain Bacteria; phylum Acidobacteriota; class Terriglobia; order Terriglobales; family Acidobacteriaceae; genus Bog-257. The sequence continues at coordinate 1,022,828 of CAWIAN010000007.1, forward strand.
GTGGGATCAGTCCCTTCAGCAGCATGACCGCGGGAACGTTGCTCACGATATTTGAAAGCAATGTGACCACGGCGGTGAAGATCAGGGAATTGTGCAGGTTCAGACGTTCGGCAACGCCGAGGAGTTGCTGGGTGATTCCGGCCTGCTCAGCCCCACCGATGATCAGGAAAAGTCCGAGAAACAACATCAGCAGCGACCAGTCCACGTCGCCGTAAATCGCTTGCGGCGAATGACGGCGTTGAATCAATAGGACGGCTCCGCCGGTGGCTGCCACCAGCGCCGGAGGAAATCCGCAGAGAAATCCCGCCAGCACTCCGAGGCTGACAATGATGGGGAAGGCCGGATGCATCTCGGGCTCGCGAGTGATCGTCGTCTCTTCGTCTTTGGTACTTGCGGAAGGATCTGTCCCATTGCCATTTCGCAGGTGGATCCAGTGAAGCAGAGCCCAGTCGACGAAGAGACCCAGCAGCGCGACCGGGCCGAGATGAGCCAGGAAGGTGCGATACGGTATGCCGGAGATGGAGCCGATGAGGATGTTCTGCGGATTGCCGGTAATGGTCGCCGTACTTCCGATGTTGGAGGCCGTAGCCAAAGCCAGTAAATAGGGAAGCGGGCGCAATCGCATGCGCTTGCACAGCCCCAGGATCAGCGGCGCGAGCATCAGGCAGACGATGTCGTTCACCAGGAACGCCGACAGAATTCCGCTGATGAAGATAATGCCAGGCAACAGTTGCGCAGGACCGAGGTGCTCGATAGCGAGCCGGGTAATCCACTCGAAGAATCCCGCCAGATGCAGGCTGGCCACGATGAGCATCATCGAGAAGAGCAGCACGAGGGTAGTGAAATCGATGCTCTCGACGGCGGCCTTGGGCGACAGCACGCCGAAGACGAACATCATCACCGCCCCGATAATCGCCATCGCCGGACGGTCGATTTTTGTGCCGGGCAGACGGCCGATGGCGAAGACCAGATAGCTGGCCAGAAAGATGGTCCAGGCAACCACAACATGCCAGTGCGAGAGGGAGTGGCCAAGGGCCGAGGTCATGCCGGATTGTCCTTGCTCTTTCAGCTTGCGCTGCGGTCAGATCCTGAATTGCCGGTTTCCTATTGGAAGCAAAATTCTGGTGCCGGTTTGTATTGACAATCCGGCGGTCAACGATCACCCTCAGGGTTTGTCGATGAGGTATGCGAGGCTCAGCCCGGTGTTTCTCCGTCCGTCGCTCATTTTAATTTCGCTCATTGCCATTTGTAACGTTTCACTCGGGCAACAGACGGATTCAGTCTCAAAGGGACAGCCCGCTTCCCGTAACGTCGTCCTGACTGCAGAGGACAACGGCAAAGATATCGATCTTACAATCGGCAGCACCCTGGTGGTAAAGCTGCCAAGCAATCCGTCGACCGGCTATAACTGGACGATCGTTGGCGAGCCTTCCCCTTTGAAGCTGCAGAAGACCTCGTTTCGCAAAAGCCAGACCAAAGCGAGCACCGTGGGCGCTTCCGGCACGTCAGTGTTTCAGTTGAGCGCGAACTCGTCCGGACTGGCGACGCTGACCCTGGTGTACCGCCGCTCATGGGAATACAACGTTCCGCCGATTAAGACCTTTACCGTCCGGGTTGACGTCCGCTAGCTAAGAATGGAGAGCGGTTCACGAAGACACGCGGTGAAACGGCGGCAATTTAAATCGCTTGCGGGGAAGCGAAAGAAGCGGCAAATGCATCCGTACTGTTGGCCTTCTACGACTTGTATGGGAAACGGTACGTAATAAGTGGTAGGAGCGGGCTCAAACGCGGCTTCTGTTTCAGGGCATCTGCAACCGGAACGCAACTATTTGGCTGGTAATGGTTTATATCGTTTCAACACGGGTTCCCGAAACGTTCGGATATCACAAACGGGTGTGACTTTCGTCGTTGCCGGGCGGCGCAGAAGGATTAGAATAGAGTTGGAATTGAAAATGATTTTCAACTTCATATTCGGGCGTCATAAGTCAGATTCAAAGGCCGGAGCGCACGCGTTGTCCGATTTACGGGTTGGGGAGAGTGCGGTTCTATCCGAACTTGAGGTTTCTCCTCCTGTCGCCGAACATCTCATGAACCTGGGGTTCGTTCCTGGGCTGGTGGTGAAGGTACTGCGCAGCGGCCCAGGCGGCGATCCTCGTGTATATCGCGTGGACGGAACCGAGGTTGCCATGCGCCGCGATCTTTCACGTCATATTCACGTGGAGCTGCTCGGCGCTCCCGCGTTCGGAGACTAAGCGCATGGGCGTGTCCACGATGAGCTGCCATTCCGTGGCCCAGCCGCGGGACGAGGCGCTCGGCTCTTATCGCACCATCGCCGTCGTAGGACCGCCAAATTCCGGCAAGACCACTCTCTTCAATCGTCTCACCAAACTGCGCCAGAAGGTCGGAAATTTCCCTGGCGTCACCGTCGAACATCACACCGGCTACATCCGCGATGCGAATGGGGAAGAAGTTGCGCTGATCGACTTGCCCGGCGTTTACAGTCTCACACCCAAGTCGGAAGACGAAAAAGTTGCTGTCGATGTTTTGACCGGCAAAATGCGCGGCACCCCGGCGCCCGATGCGGTCATCCTGGTACTGAATTCTACGAATCTGAACACGCACCTGGTGCTGGCGGCGCGCGTAATTGCTCTCGGGCTGCCTACGCTGGTGCTGCTGAACATGGCCGACGAACTGCATAAGCAAGATGGCCATGTCGATGTGCTATCGCTGGCGCGAGAGCTGGGAACGCCGGTGGCCCTGGTCAGCGCTACGACGGGTGAAGGCCTGATTGCGGTGCAGAACTTCCTGACTTCCGCAGCACCCAGCCCTGAGCCGCTGGAGCTGCCGGTGATGGGCAGCACTCGCGGGTATCGCGAGTGGGCGGTTCGGGTGGGACAGAATGCCGGCTATCGCCGTCCCGCGACTCCGGTATGGACAGCGCGCCTGGATGCGCTCTTTCTTCATCGCATCTGGGGACCAGTAGTTTTTGGCCTGGTAGTGATCGGCGTCTTCCAGGTGATCTTTGCCTTGGGTCAGCCGCTCTCCAATCTCTTGCAGAAGTTTCTTGATACCACGGGCGTCCAGATCGGGAACCACCTGCCCGCAGGAATGTTCCAGTCGCTGATCGTGAATGGCGTCTGGAAGGGTACCGGGTCGGTGCTGGTGTTTCTGCCGCAGATCCTGCTGCTCTTCCTGGTGATCGGAATTCTGGAAGACTCCGGATATCTTTCGCGCGCGGCGGTGATCGCGGACCACACCATGTCGCGTGTCGGTCTGAATGGCAAGAGCTTTATCCCGCTGCTTTCGGCCTACGCCTGTGCCGTGCCGGCGATCATGGCAACGCGCACGATCGAGAGCAAGCGCGACCGCATGGCCACGATTCTGATTGCGCCGTTCATGACCTGCTCGGCACGCTTGCCGGTCTACACCATGGTCATCGCGGCATTCCTGCCGGATCATCCGCTGCTGGGGCCCTTCCTGGGAACTCGCGCGGCAGCGATGCTCGGGTTGTACGTCCTCGGGTTCCTGATGGCGGTGCTTACCGCACGCCTGCTGAAGTCGACGATTTTGAAGAGCAAGGACGCTCCGTTCATTCTGGAGATGCCGCCGTACCGCTGGCCTACCTTGGCATCGTTAGGGCTACGGCTGGTGGATCGCGGGAAGGCGTTTTTGTATCGCGCCGGCACGGTGATCATGCTGGTCTCGCTGCTGCTGTGGGCGGCGACGAACTTCCCGATGCATCATGGTCAGCCTCCAGCCGTGCAGGACAGCGTGGTGGCGAAGGTTGGACATGCGATAGAGCCTGCGATCCGGCCTCTCGGCTTCGATTGGAAGATTGGAGTTGGGCTACTGACGTCGATTGCGGCACGCGAGGTCATCATCGCGACCCTGGGGACATTGCACGGTGTCGATCCGGAATCGCACGCCACCGATTTGCAGGCCGCCCTAAAGCACGAGCTTACGCCCGCAGGAGCGGTCGCCCTGCTGATCTTCTTCGCCTTCGCCATGCAGTGCATGTCGACCATCGCAGTGGTGCGCCGCGAGACCAATGGCTGGAAGTGGCCGGTGCTGCAGTTTAGCTACATGACCGCCGTGGCTTACATCGCAGCCTTCGCGGCCTACAACATCGTTGGCCACTTCGTGCACTGATCAACTGCCGCGGAGCAGTTGCTGTACCAGTCCTGGCAGGACCTCTCCAGCCCTCCCAAAAACCACTTCATCGAAGAAGGTTCGATTTGCGGGCTCTTCCGGGCCGACGTAAATCGACCGCGCGTTATTGATGCGCGCCATGCGTACAAAGCTGGCGGCCGGCTCAACCACACCTGACGTGCCCACCGTGAGGAGTACGGTGCAAATCCGGAGCTGCTCGAAGATGCGGTCCATCGAGTAAGGCACCTCGCCGAACCAGCACACATGGGGCCGCAGAATGGCTCCGCATTCCGGACAGTTGGGAATTTCCATCCAGCTCGTGTACATGCGGTCGTCTTCGAAGGGCTTGGTGCGGCAACCCTCGCGCGAGCAGCGGGTCTGCATCAGGCGTCCGTGCATGTGAACCACGCGCTTCGATCCCGCCTGTTCATGAAGCGAGTCGACGTTCTGCGTGCAGAGAAAGAAGCGCTCTCCGAGTGCTTGCTCCAGCGTAGCCAGGGCGAAGTGCCCGGGATTGGCGAGGACGGTGGAATGCCGCTTACGGCGTTCGGAGTAGAACTGCCACACCATCTCGGGATTAGCGCGGAATGCTTCGGGAGTAGCCACGTCCTGCGCGCGCTGCCCGCGCCAGATGCCCTCGGCGCCGCGGAATGTGGGCAGACCGCTCTCCGCACTGATGCCCGCGCCGGTCAGCACAAAGACGCGGTCCTTCGGCGACAGCGGCTGGGTCATTGCGCTCCGGACGCCTGCGTCGCCGACTCACCCTTGAGGTATTTGTTGAACCAGTCGACGGTGCGACGCAGGGAATCAATCTGGTTCTCGCGCTTGGAGAAGCCGTGTCCTTCGGCTTCGTAGTAGTGGGCATCCACAGTGCGGCCGTTCTTCTTCAGGATCTCCACGACCTGCTCGGCTTCTTCCTTGGGGACGCGGATGTCATTGGTGCCCTGCAGAACCAGCAGAGGCGCTTTTTCCTGGCCGATGTACTTGATGGGCGAGTCGGCTTCGTAGATAGCGCGATCTTTTTCCGGATCGCCCAGCAGCGTGTGTTCGTATTGCTGCAGGAATGGGTCTTCGTGCTGCAGCATGGTGTACCAGTTGATGATGCCGTACTCTTCCACGGCGGCGGCCCACACATCAGGCGTCTTGCCGACTGCCATCAGCGTCATGAATCCGCCGTAGGAGCCGCCGGTGATGCCGATTTTTTTCGCGTCAACATAACCTGTGTCGACCAGGAATTTTGTGGCGTACACCTCGTCCTGTAGATCGCCTCCCCCGAGGTCCTGGTAGTTGGCCTTCTGGAATTCCATGCCGTAACCGGTGGACCCACGAACATTCGGGGCGATGCAGATGTAGCCGCGCGTGGCGAGCGCCGCGGCCTGCGAGTTGAAGTAGTCGACCGTCTGACCCGTTGGTCCGCCATGCGGCAAGACGACGGCAGGGTTCGAACCATCGCGCTTGAGGTTGAACGGCATCCACAGGAAAGCGCTGATCATTTTTCCGTCAACGCTCTTGTAGTGGACCAGCTGAGCCTCGGGGATTGAACTGGGCGTCAGTCCAGCCACGGCGGAATACGTGACCTGGCGTGCCCTGCGAGTTCCCACGTCATAGACCCAGAAATCGGATGGCCGCTGCGAATTCTGAAAGCCGAGCAGCAGATACTTGCCGTCGGGAGAGAAGGCGCTAGGCGTGCCGTCCGGTGAAGTCAATCCCTGCGGCATCGCAATTGCCTCGGACTTTCCGCTGGACACGTTGTAGAGGTTCGTGGTCGTGACGCCGTCGGCATTCAGGACCCAGGTCACCAGTTTGCCGTTCGGTGAGAACTCTCCGCCTTGCGCCTCCCACTGGGTGTCGGTAATCCATTTCAATTGCTTGCTGGCGACGTCGAGCAACGCGACATTCTGGTATCCGCCCTTTTGATTGGACGTCACCACAATCGTCTTGCCGTCGGGCGAGACGCCGCCGGCGAAGAACAGGGTCTTGCCCTGGTGAGGTGTAAGCTCTTCTGTCTGCCCGCTGGCGACATCGATGCGATAGATGCTGGAGTCGTCAAAGCCTGCATTCATGCGGCTAGCGATGAGGTACTTGCCGTCGCGCGTCCAAACGTCAAGTTGCCACAGGTGATCCTTCGTTTTCTCGTTCGTAATGTTCCTTATCTGGCGCGAGTTCCAATCCATCAGCGCAATATCGGTAACTGGTGAAGTCTTAGGCTTATACGACAAAGCAAGCATTTTCCCGTCAGGAGAGAATTGCGCGTTCGACTCGGAGATATCGGGCGTGTTGGTCAGGTTGATTGGCGCGCCACCTGTACTGGGGACCGCAAACAAATCATAGTATTCACTGCCACCAAAATCCTGCTCGTAAACGATCCACTTGCCGTCGGGCGACCATACCGCGCCGAATTGCCGATCATCGGAAACCGTGAGTTGGAGCGGCCAGCCACTGTCCGAGCTGACCTTCCACAAATTCATGCGGCCAGTGAAGTTCGTGCTGAAGGCGATCTCTTTTCCGTCCGGGGACCACGCTGGCGAAGTGACTCGCCGGCTGTAAAACAGGTCGTCGATGGCGATGGGCCTCGCCGAGGGACTGGAATCCGAATTGATCGATTTGGGATCGGTCGGCTGGCGGTCGTTGGGGGAGTTCGCCGTCTCGGCGCCAAATGAAGCTGCGCCAGAAAAAAGAATCGCAATGGCCAGCGTGCGGCCTAACGCGCTTCTTAGATCCATAATGCACTCTCCTTTACAGCGAGTCGCTCGTCCGCCAGTACCAAGCATCCGTACCGCCGCGGTTAGCAAACTCAAAACCCCACACTATATACTGGAAAGGTTGCGGCTTCACTCAAACTTGTCGTGCGCAACCGTCCGATCGGTACGGAATCTATAACTATTAAAGTGCTATGCGGCCCGTTTGCCGAAGTGAACGAGCCGGGGAGTTGTTGATCCTTGTCCACCGTCATGATGAATATTGACAGCGAAAAAAAGGAGCGCGTTTTTGACGCATTCCGGCGCTGGGGCTACCTTCAGGCAAATCTAGACCCGCTGGGGCACTTTGCTCCGCTGGCCCATCCCGAACTGGACATCTCCGGCGATGTGGCTGAGGCTGCGCGTCACGTCTACAGCGGCAGCATCGGCGTTGAGTTCATGCATATTCCGGACCTGGAGAAGCGCCAGTGGATCCAGGAACGCATGGAAGCCGATCGGCAGGAGTCGGTCGACAGAGGTCGCGTTCTGGATCAACTCGTACGTGCGGATGTATTCGAGCAGACGATTCACTCCCGCTACATCGGCACTAAGCGCTACTCGCTGGAAGGCAATACCGCGCTGATTCCGCTGCTGGACGAGATTCTGAACTCCGCGACGGGCTACGGCGCTGAGCAGGCCGTGCTGGCTATGAGCCATCGCGGTCGGCTGAATGTCATCATCAACATCGTGCAGCGTCCGGCAGCGGAAATTTTCGCCGGGTTCGAAGATGTTGATCCGCGCAGCGTACTCGGCGGCGGCGACGTGAAATATCATATCGGTGCGACCGGTGTGTACTCGGGCGCGAGCGGAAGGCCGGTCCGGATTCACCTGGTTTCAAACCCCAGCCATCTCGAGGCGGTGGATCCCGTGGCGTTGGGGCGTGCACGGGCGAAGCAGACGCGTCTGGGCCGCGACGGCAAGGCCAAGGTTCTTCCAGTCCTGATGCACGGCGACTCGGCGTTCGCGGGACAGGGAATTACGGCGGAGACACTGAACCTGGCCAATCTACGCGGCTATACCGTTGGCGGCACGGTACACATTATCGTCAACAACCTGCTCGGCTTTACGACGAACCCGAGCGACGCGTATTCGAGCCGGTTCTCCTCAGACCTGGCGAAGCGGCTTCCGATCCCGATTTTCCATGTGAACGGCGAGGATGCCGATGCGGTAGTGCGTGCAGGCCGCATGGCTCTGGAGTTCCGCTACGAGTTTGGCAGCGACTCGGTGGTTGACCTCATCGGTTTCCGCCGTCACGGTCATTCGGAGGTTGACGATCCGACGATCACGCAGCCCATCCTGTATCGCAAGATCAAGGACCATCCCCTGCTCTACCAGACCTATGCCAAGAACACGGAGCAGGATCCACAACCGTACGTCGAGAAGTTTCAAGCGGAGCTGGATGCGGCGGAGAAAGCCGGCAAGAGTCTGCAAAAGAAACCGGTCATGCGTCAGCTGCCCAGCTATTGGGCTCCGTTCCACGGCGGCCCTTATAACCCTGCCGATGAAGTTGACACCGGTTTGCCGGCCGAGACGTTGCACAAGATCACTGATGGATTGACGAAGTACCCCGAAGATTTCCATATCCATCCCAAGGTGCAGAAGTTGCTGGAGCAACGCCGGGAGATGGGTTACGGCAAGCGGCCTTTGGATTTTGGCATGGCCGAAGCGCTGGCGCTTGGGTCGCTCGCGATGGCGGGAGTGCCGATTCGATTCAGCGGACAGGACACTCGTCGCGGCACCTTTAATCAGCGGCATTCCGTGTTGATCGACATCGTCGACGAAAAGGAATATGTGCCGCTATGTCATCTGGAGCAGGGACAGGCGCGGGTAGAGATTTACAACTCGGAGCTGTCCGAAGCTGCGGTGATGGGCTTTGAGTACGGATTCGCGCGTGATTATCCCGAGGCGCTGGTCGCATGGGAAGCTCAGTTCGGTGACTTCGCCAATGGCGCGCAGATCATCATCGATCAATTCATTGCTGCCGGCGAGGACAAGTGGGACCTGCTGAGCGGATTGGTATTGCTGTTGCCGCACGGCCATGAAGGCCAGGGCCCGGAACACTCCAGTGCCCGCATCGAGCGGTATCTACAGCTCTGTGCACGCGACAACATGCAGGTGTGCCAGCCTTCGACGGCAGGCCAGTATTTCCACCTGCTGCGGCGGCAGGCTCTGCGCAAGTGGCGCAAGCCCCTGATCTGCTTCACTCCGAAGAGCATGTTGCGGCATCCCGAAGCACTGTCGCCACTGTCAGATCTCGAACGCCCGCGCTTCCTCAACGTCATTCCGGACGAGACCGCGCTGGACGCCAAGCGCGTGCTGCTGTGTACCGGCAAGATCGGCCAGGAATTGCGCATGGAGCGCAGGAAGCTGAAGATGGGCGGCCCGGCGATTGTCTCGCTGGAACAGATGTATCCATTTCCGGAGGCCGAGGTACAGGAGCTTCCCGGCTTGTACAAGAACGCGACAGAGTTCATCTGGGTACAGGAAGAGCCGGCGAACATGGGAGCGCTCTCGTTTGTCACGCCGCGGCTGAAGCGCATTCTCGGGCCGAAGTTGCGGAGCGTGAAGCGAGCGGCGAACGCGACGCCCGCAACGGGATCGGCAAAAGCTCATGAGATGGAGCAGAAGACGCTGATCACACTCGCGTTGGGCAAGGGCGAGTAAGGCCTCGCCCTACTCGCACATCTTGAATATCTGTTTGCGTGAAGTCATTTCCCTTAGCCAGCGAAGGTTCTCCAGAGGATTTGGCGGAGATAGGCGACGCGATCTCCAAAATCGAGGGCGGCTGCGGTGTCACCCTTTCCCAAGTTCGAATCGACTGCCCGTCCCGGGACGCCAAGGCCGCCGCAAGCGGCTTTTTCTCTTGACCCAAATCCGAGCTTTGCCTATGCTTGCGGTTCGACCAACTCTGCCTTGGTCAACGCGCTGAGCAAGTGGGTACTTGCACAGAGCATCGCGTCGAACTATCACATTCCTAGAGAGTTCGAGGGCTGTGTTCGTCGCCCATCGCCAAACTGGGAAGTGTTCGGTTGCAGACCGTTGCGAAGCTGGAAGAAATCACCTCTCTCACTGAGGATGGCGAAGCCTTGTCTTTTTTGGCAAATGGTCCCGAGGTTTTGAATACACCTGTCGCGCCGCTGCAAGGAAACGCGGTCGATGTCGAGGGATCTCCAAGATGGTTCGCCGCTTACACGACTCCACGCCACGAGAAGGCGGTCGTCCGGCAGTTGGATGTTCGCCGGGTCGAGTCGTTCCTCCCCTTATACAGTTCGGTGCGGCGGCGGAAGAACGGCTGTCGCGTCAAAGTTGACCAGCCGCTCTTTCCGAATTACGTTTTCGTGCACTTAGCCCGGCGCGATTCGGTAAAGGTTCTTCAGTTGCCAGGTGTGCTGTCGATCGTAAGCGCCGGAAGAGAACCATCCGCTCTGCCGCACTCCGAAATCGAAGCACTGCAGGCGGCCCTGCCGCTCCGGCAATTCGAGCCGCATCCGTATCTAGTGGCCGGCGAGAAAGTCCGCGTCGCTTCCGGTTCTCTGGAAGGTATGGTCGGCGTTCTAGTGCGGAAGAAAAACGAATTTCGCGTGGTTCTGACCCTGGATCTGATACGCCAGAGCGTCTCCGTCGAGATCGGCATCGACGAAATCGAGCCGCTGCAGCAGTAACCTCCTGCACAATTCACCACAAGTAAAGGATCGACTCCCGTGAAAAACACCGCGGAGAAGAGTGTCACCGAAGTCCGCATTGTCGAGGCCGCTGTTCAATTGTTTTCCCGTCAGGGGTATAAAGGGACGAGCACACGTGAAATCGCAAGCCTTGCCGGTGTGAATGAAGCCACATTGTTCAGGTACTTCGCGCGCAAGACCGATCTGTTCTGGGCTGCGGCGGAGTCGCGATTGAACCGCCTGAAGCTGAGCAGAGAATTGCAAAATGGTCTGGCAACCGATCTGGATCCTGAGGTTGTCCTGCCGATGCTAGTGGACTTCGTGGTGAAGGAGATTTCTGAAGATTCAGAGCTGATGCGGCTGCTCTACGTTGCCGGATTTGAATTCCCAGATTCAGAGCGCATGTTTCGCGACCACCTGGGACCGATCTTCGATGCCGTCAACGCTTACTTCAGCCGATGCGCGGCACGCGGTGCTATCTGCGACCTGGAGCCGACATTTGCCACCTTGGGACTGGCCGGAGCGGTCAGCGCGCACCGCAACCTGCATCAACTATTTACCGGGCGCGATTTGCCCGTGGATTCGCGAGCCTTCGTGCCCGCCTATGCGCAGTTCTGGCTCAATGCTTTACGTCGGCGAACGCCAGCGACGCAAGTCGCAGGCGCCGCCGAGTGCTGACGGCCACAAGTAATGCGAGCGGTTCCGGATTCGAAAACACAATCTGCTATGAACTTCGTGGGATTTTGGAGAACGACTTTGAAATCTCTCTTGAGATGCGATAACAGCTTTTCGACTTTGAAGATGAGGCGTAATTTCCCGATCATGCTCTCTCGCTCCCTGGTTTTTACCTTTCCCATCGTATTGGCTTGTTCCAGCGTCGCGGTGTGCGCGGTGCCGCAAGCCTCCGACCAGCGCGCCAGTGATCGCCGGGACGATCAGTATCAACAAGAGCAGCAGACGTTACCCTTGGGGCTGGGCCAGCAGCCGACAGGCAGTCCGGCGCAAACTCAAGAGGGAACGCCAATCTCGATCCCGACGGTCGTTCTGGATGATTCGCGCACGCTGCCTCCGCAGCAACAGAATGCGCCGAAGCAGGGTGAGCAGAGCCAACTCCCGCTCCGGACCAAGCCCAGATCAAGAACCGTCGAGTTGACCGACTTCCAGCAGATGGTGGCCACTTCTCTGGGGCAGACACTGCCGATTTACGGCATGAACCTGTTCGAGGAAGCGCCGACAACATTCGCTCCAGTTGACCATGCTCCGGTGACGGCGGATTACGTGATTGGTCCGGGAGATGAGCTGTTAATCCGGGCCTGGGGACAGATTGACCTGGATGTGCACGCGCGGGTCGACCGCAATGGAGCCATCTACATCCCTCGAGTCGGCAGCTTGAACGTTGCCGGCCTGCGATTCGATCAATTGCAGGGCTTTCTGAAATCACACATCGGGCACATCTATCAGAATTTCGACCTCAACGTTGGCATGGGAGAGTTGCGCTCGATCGATGTCTTCGTGGTTGGTCAGGCCGCTCATCCCGGGCGCTACACGATCAGTTCGCTGAGTACGCTAGCCAATGCAATCTTCGCCTCGGGAGGGCCGTCAACCAGCGGATCGATGCGGCACATTCAGTTGAAGCGCGGCTCGGGGGTCATTACCGACTTTGATCTGTACGATCTGCTGCTTAAGGGAGACAAGAGCAAGGACGTGCAGCTGCTGCCCGGCGATGTCATCTACTTCGCGCCGGTTGGCGCACAAGTGGCGATGGGAGGTCAGGTCAACAATCCGGCTATCTACGAGTTGAAGCACGAGGCCAGCCTCAACGATGTACTGCAAATGGCTGGCGGGCTTGCGGTCACGGCTTATGGTGGCAAGGTGTACGTGGAGCAGATCAAGAACCGGGAAGACCGCGGTATCGAGGAGATCAAACTGGACGAGGCTGGCTTACAGCGACCTCTAACGGATGGAGACGTTCTGAACTTTACACCTATCTCTCCGCGATTCGTGGATTCCGTGACCCTGAGAGGCAATGTAGCGCAACCTGGACGGTATCCATGGCGTGAAGGTATGCGCGTGACGGACCTGATCCCGAACCGCGAGTTCCTGATCACGCGTGAATACTGGAGCCAGCAGAATGCGCTCACATTGCAATTGCAAACGAATGCCACCAAGCCCTCCGGAGAACTCGATAAGAGCCAGATCGACAAGATGGACAAAGGCCCGATCAACGATGTGAGGAGGAACGCTCCGGAAATCAACTGGGATTATGCGGTGGTTCAGAGGATGAGCAAGCAGGACCTGTCGACCGAGCTGATTCCGTTTAACCTGGGCAAGGCGGTTTTGGAGCACCAGGATTCCGCTAATCTGGAGCTACAGCCGGGCGATATCGTCACCATCTTCTCGCAAGCCGATCTGCGTGTGCCACGCGATCAGCAAACGAAGCTGGTGAGGTTGGAAGGAGAATTTTCCTCGGCCGGTGTGTATCGGGCGCAGTCGGGAGAAACCCTGCGCGACCTGGTGGTTCGTGCGGGAGGGCTGGCGCCTTCGGCGTACCTCTACGCGGCAGTGTTTACCCGCGAATCGACGCGCATCCAGCAGCAGGAGCGGCTCGACATGGTCGTTGTCCAGATGGAGCGGGACTTGGCGCGGCAGGCAGCTCAGAATTCACAAAATGCGAGGACGCCAGAAGAGGCGAACGCAGCTAAAGCCACCATGGAGGCTCAACGCTCGAGTCTGGAAAAGATGCGTCAACTGAAAGCCGACGGCAGAATCATCCTGACGATACATCCGGACGACACCGGCGTGGATTCCATTCCGGCGCTGCCTCTGGAGGATGGCGATGAATTCTACATTCCGAGCCGTCCTATCGTGGTCAGCGTGGTCGGCGATGTTTATAACCAAGGCTCGTTTATTCAGCGGCCGGGAAAGACGGTGGTACGGTATCTGCGCGACGCTGGTGGACCGACGCGGAATGCCGATAAAGGCAAGATTTTTGTGGTGCGGGCCAACGGCTCGGTGGTGAGCAAAGATGCTGCCAGCGGTTTCTGGTCAGGCGGCTTCAGCAGCATGGTGATGATGCCGGGCGATACGGTCGTGGTTCCGGAGCAGTTAAACCCGGGCGCCGCTTTCCGGAACTTCAAGGACTGGTCGCAGATACTCTTTAACTTCGGGTTGGCAGCCGCGGCAGTAAAGGTGCTGACGCAATAGTCGGCTGTCAGTATTACGGGCGCCTGCTAACGAAAGCGCCTTGGGATGGTACATATGCTTGAGACTTCCAAGATTCCCGAGCGAACTCGAGGAAACAACCCGATCGCGGAAGACGCGATCGCAGAATCGCGACTTGAGGCGGAAGCTGCGTCGCAACACGGAATCGACGGCATGGAATTACTGCTCATTCTTTCCCGTCGGAAGAAGACGATTCTGCAGGTGACGCTTGCCGTGGCCGTGATAACGGCCGTCGTGATGTTCCTCATCCCCAACACCTATACCGCGACAGCTACTATCGTGCCGCCGGAACAGAAACAGTCCTCCCTGGGCGCGATGCTGGGACAGATCGGCTCCATTGCCGGGCTAACCGATTCCGACCTGGGCTTGAAGAATCCAGGAGATTTGTTCATCGGCATGCTGCACAGCCGGACAATTCAAGACCGCCTAATCGACAAGTTCGATCTGAGAAAGGTTTATCGGGTAAAGCGCTACCAGGATGCGCGGAAGAAACTGGATGCGCATACCTATATCGTTGCCGAAAAGGAAGGGCTGATCTCGATCAGCGTGGATGATCATGATCCGAGCAGGGTAGCGGCGATGGCCAACGCTTATGTGGATGAGCTGCACACGTTGAACTCGCAGCTGGCGATTTCCGAGGCAGGGCAGCGCAGGCTGTTCTACGAGGAAAAGGTGAATGCGGAACGCGATGCCCTATCTTTGGCCGAAGTGCAGTTGAAGCAGGCAGAGGAGCGGACCGGACTTCTGCAGCCGGATGCGCAGGCGCGCGTCATTATCCAGAGTGTGGCCGACATGCGGGCTCAGGTGGCTGAACTGGAAGTCCAGATCGAGGCCATGCGCACGTACGCCACCAAGGACAATCCCGAACTGCGGCGCGCCGAGCAGCAGTTAGCAGGTCTGCGTGCGCAGGTAGCAAAAATGCAGCGCAGCGGCGGTCAATCGAGTAACGGCGATCTCGACCTTCCCACCCGCGAGCTGCCGCAAGCCGAACTGGAGTATCTACGCCGGGCACGCGATCTGAAATATCACGAGGCCTTATACGAATTCCTCGGCAAGCAACTGGAAGCGGCGCGCATCGACGAAGCCAAGGACGCGGTTGTAGTCCAGGTCGTCGACAAAGCTGTGGTCCCGGAGCGCAAGTCCGGCCCGCACCGGATAACGATCATTCTGCTGGCGGCTTTGGTGGCTTTTCTTCTGGCTTGTGCGGGACTATTGATAAGCGAATCGTTGCGACGGCATCAGGAGCAGGATTCGCAATTCCGCGCGCGCTTGGCATTACTGCGCCACTATCTGTGGTTCTCGTAGGCAAACTAGACCACGCGTGAGTAATCCTTCCCAAAGCGTTCTCACTGTGCCGCATGGCTCCTGGGCAATGCCTGTTCCGGCCCTTGAGGTGCTACTGCTGTTCGCCGCTGTGGGGGCGGCGACTATCGCCTTCATGGTGCAGTGGATCACGCCTAACCAAGGCGTGGTTATGAACGCACTGCTGCTGATTCTGCTGCTCGGCCTCTCGTGGAGGAATTTCGATCAGGGCCGGCATCCCTGTTTTCTCTTCATGGCAATGCTGCTGTTGTGTCAGGGGGGGCGATTCCTGGCATACAGCCTGGGCAGCGAGCCAGACCCATTGCGCGTGCGCATGGAGACGCGAGTCCCGTTTGATCTCTCCCATGACCAGCAGGGCACGGTGTTATTGTGCATCGCGTTGTCGGCAGTCTGCATTTACGCGGTGTGCCGTTTGAGCTACCGCCGCATTGGAATTCCCGACATCGCACCCGCGCAGAAGTACCTGCCCTATCTGTATCTGCTCTTCTGGTTGAGCGTGCCGGTACAGATATTCAAGAATTACAGCTACTACCAGTATGCCCAGGACAACGGCGGTTACATGTATTTCTGGGTAAACCACGGAGAGTTTGCCGCCTCGGTGCCTCTTTGGGTGCGGCTGGTTTCTCTGCTCACGCTGCCGAGTTTTGTCGGCATCTTCCTTCTCGAGAAGCGGAGGAAATATCTTTACCTCGCGACCGCCTGCTACTTTTTATCGTCTTTGCTGATTCTCCTGATGGGCAGCCGGATGGGCACGCTTTGCCTGATCGTGGCTCTCTGGTATGCCTCGAGGATCAAGTCAGGACGGAAGACCAAGGTGGCTGCAGTTCTGATTCTCGCCTTGGGATTATTTATCATTGCCGGCGTTTTTCAGGCTCTGCGAGAGGATTCCGACAGTCTTACTGCCTATGCGGTCGATCCCTTGAAATTTGTGACGTTATCGGGGAATTCGCTGGACGTGACCGAAGTTGTCGTAAAGTATCGAGCGATATTCACGCCCTACACGGCTACCTATCTATGGAACGAATTGACGTTCGGTTTTTCACCCCACGATCTACAGCACTACTTCCGCGGTCGAGAATTGGGGCACGACGTCTCAGTACTGCTGGACGCCACCGCTTTTGAAACCGGATTGGGCACCGCCGGATCGTACATCGCCGAGGAGTACATGATCGGCGGAGTGGCGGCAGTAGCGTTGATCTCGCTGCTGATCGGATGCCTGCTCGATACGCTGTACCGCTTGAGCCGGAATGTCTTTTCGCTTTTTGTGGTGGTGATCCTGCTTCCCGACATTCTCTCGATGTCCAGGGGGGATCTGCTCGACTGGTTGTCGGTGCTGGCCAGAACATGTCTGTTCCTGGCGGTGCTGACCGTCGGCTGGAAAGCCTATTCGCTGGTGATGTGGTTGAAGCAAGCGCCGCGTTCAACTTACAAATGGAATCCTGAGGACTCGCTGGGCGCTCAATGATCTCGCTGGTGGTAAGTACGCGCAATCGTTTAAAGGAGCTGGAAAGGCTTCTGGCTTCTTTAGATCGTCAGAGATATCGTGGCTTTGAGCTTCTGATCGTGGATCAGAATGACGGGGATGGTTTGCCGGCGCTGCTTCGAGACCGTTCATTCCCGTGCCAGTATTTTCGTTCCGAACGTGGAGCGGCGCGCGGCAGAAACGTTGGGCTCCGCATTGCTCAAGGCGACATTATCGGAATTCCTGATGACGACTGCTGGTACTCCCCGGAGTTGCTTCAACAGGTGGCAGATTGGTTCGACGCACATCCTGACTATGATTTGCTCTGCGTTAGGGAGAGCAACGAGAAGGGAGAAGCCATGGTACCTAAAGCTCCCCTCTCGCCGGGACCGTGTATGCCCGAGCCCATCGGCATACGCATGATCAGGAGTGCTTGGATCGCCCAGTCGTCGATGGTGTTTATTCGCCGACGAGTGCGGGATGCCATAGGTGAGCTGAACGAGAACATAGGTGTGGGCGCGGCTACGAAATATCAGTCCGGGGAAGAGACAGACTATTTCTTGCGTGCCCTGAGGGCGGGTTTCCGGATGTGGTTCGAACCATCCATCAGCGTTTTCCACGTCGAATTACGAGATTTGGCGCGATTACAACGGACTACATATCCGTATGCTCTCGGAATGGGTTATACGTTGCGCTTGCATGGCTGCGGTTTAGTTCGGTTATGTGGCGTCCTGACCCGAACGATTGGTGGCGCCTTGTTCAATACTTCCAAGGGAGATTTGGACCTAGCCAGCCTCTATTGGAAACGTAGCGTGGGTATTCTGAACGGGTACCTCAGACTATGATCGTATCGGCGATTGCGAGTGTTCGTAGCATCAGTCGAGCTAAACAAACAGCTCCAACTTCTCTGGGTCACACGGTTGATTGCCGTTCATAGCTCCACGCATGGAAACTTCTTTTCGCCAACTAGCGCGCAAGATCTTGGATTTCGGATCGGGAGAGGCGCTGGCTCGGCTGTGCAGCATCGCGACGCTGCTGATCCTGGCGCGTAAGTTTGGCGTGGTTTTTGTTGGAGTCTATGCCCTGGCGCAGGGCATGGTGCAGTACTCGTATCCCTTCATCGATTTCGGACTGCGACACGTTGGCGCGCGTTTGATTGCGCGCTGTCCGGAGGCGGGACGCGAGATCGTTCGGCAGGTGCAGCGGCGGCGTTTAATGATGGCGGCGCTACTGACTCCCATGCTGCTGCTGTACGCGATGTCGGTGAAGCTGCCGGCGGGATCGAAGGCGTTTCTGTTCGCCTTCGCAATCGCCGGATCGATGTACGCGGGCTCGCTCGATTGGGCGGCATGGGGCAAAGAACATCTTAGGTTAGCCAGCTTCGGCAGGGCGTCAGTACCAGCCAGTATTCTCGTCGCGTTGCTGCTGGGATTCAATTCGAATTACATATTGTGGTGGCTGGTTGCGGGAAATGTGTTTGGCAATCTCGTGCAGGCGGCCATCTTCGAAATCTGGTGGCGGCGTAATCGACCCGGGGAAGGGTATGACATTCCACTGGAGTTGATCCGGGAGTCGCTGGCTTGGCGCCACACCAGTGTGATGGGCATGGCCTGGTTCTGCAACCTGGCATTTAACAGCATCGACATGCTGATGCTCGGATTGATGTCGAATCCGAGGCAAGTCGGGCTCTACAGCGCATCCTATCGAATCTTGAGCCAAGTATTATTCACGTATTATTTGATGACGAACGTCCTGTATCCGCAGCTTGCGCGCCAAGGCCAGCTTCAACGCCGCCGGATGTTGCGTCCGACCATCCTGTTTAGTCTCGCCGGCCTCGGCGTGGGGGTTGCCGGATTCGTTACGCTGGTGAGGCGGCCTCTTGTTAACATCCTGTTCGGGCACGAATTCCTGCCCGCGACTTTGCTGCTCATGCTGTTGGCATGGGCGATACCGCTGGATTTCCTAACGTCCTACCTCACTAATGCCTATATCGCTTGGGGTATGGAGAGAAAAATCCTGATTTGCACCCTGATTGCCGCCGGCAGCAACGTTGTTTTGAATCTCTTCTCCATCCCGGCACATGGAGCGACTGCGGCGGCTGTGAACACGCTGGTTTCATACATGATCTTCCTGGCGAGCTTGGCTATAGCCGGCCGTTCCGCCAAGGAGCTGACGCTTCAACCGGAACAAATACCGGAATTGATTGCCTAGGCCTTCTGGTGCGCATCCTCTACGACCATCAGGTGTTTTCGTTGCAGGATGCCGGAGGCGCTTCCCGTTATTTTTACGAGCTTGCCAGATACGTGTCCGGCAAACCCGACGTCGAGACGCAGATTCTCATGGGAATCAATGGCAGCGTGTATCCCTTTCGCCAATTGGAGACCACGAGGACGCGAGTGACGGCGTTACCCAATTGGCTGTCCCCGGGATCGTTGCGCTACGCTGCCAACGAGGCATGGAGCAATCTTAGGGCGACCATGCTGGGTAAATTCGACATCTACCATCCAACTACGTATCTGCGTATGCCGATGGTGCGCGCTCACCGCGTAATCGCCACCCATAACGAATGCACGCACGAGCGTTTCCCGGAGTTATTTCCCGACCGCAAGAAAGTCTTGTGGGCGCGCAAGTGGCTCTTCCCCAGGGTGGACGCAATCATCTGTTGCTCGGAGTCGACGCGGCAAGATCTGCTGCACTTTTACAATGTCGATCCGGCGAAGACCCGGGTCATTTACGACGCATTCACTCCCCTGCCGCGGAGTGTCGAAGCGGCCGCCAAACTCCGCCAGCAAATACGCCGGGACTACATCCTGTATGTTGGGATGCGAGCAGCTTTTAAGAACTTTCGGGGCCTATTGCAGGCGATGCATGACACCAGACTGCACGATTCTGTCGATCTGCTGGTGATCGGCGGCGGGGAAATCAGCGGTGAGGAGAAAAAGCTCATCGGTTCGTTGGATCTTGGCAACAGCGTTGTCAGTATGCCCAAAGTTTCTGATGAGGTGCTGGCCGAGGCGTACGCCGGAGCGAAGCTCTTCGTCTATCCGTCGCTCAGCGAGGGATTCGGCATTCCGCCGCTCGAGGCGATGTCGCTGGGATGTCCGGTGCTGGCCAGTCGCGGCGGCTCAATTCCGGAGGTGTGCGGCGATGCGCCGTTCTACTTCGACGCGGCAGACCAGGATGCTTTCGCAAGGGAATTATTGCGAGCGTTGAATGACGTACCCGCACGCGAACAGGCCGTGAGAGCTGGGAAAGCTGTAGTCACTCGATATAGCTGGGACAAATGCGGCGAACAAACCTTAGCGCTTTACCGCGAATGCCAATAGCTTTATCAGCACAGAGTGCGTTAGGAAGCGAGAAGCAAATATTTTGATCTGGAGCACACGGTTCGACGCATGTCGCAGCTGAAGGAGTTGCTCTACGCCGATTTGGCGCGGCAGTACGAATTGGAGGGGCGAAGCGATACCGCGCCCAACTTCGCGAGAGTTTTGTTACGCCTGCTCCATTTCCGCTACCTGCCCAACGTGATCTGCCGGAGCAGCCGGGCAGCGATGCTCGCAGGTGTACCAGTTTTGCCAAAGCTGTTAACCTACTTGAACGTTGTTCTGTTCGGGCTGGAAATAACCCCCAAGTGTGAGATCGGTCCAGGGGTATTTTTCGCTCATCCGGTGGGCTGTGTGATCGGAGCATGGCGGATCGGCCGCAACGTGATGATTTTTCAAGGCGTGGGACTCGGGGCTCTCCACCCGGATATGGGTTTCAGCCGCGAGCTGCGATGCGAGATCGGCGACGACGTCGTTCTGGGTGCGGGCTGCAAAGTCTTGGGGCCATACCGTATCGGGAATGGCGCCGTAATTGGCGCCAATTCGGTCGTGATGAGTTCAGTTGAACCACGACGCACAGTATTCGGCGTTCCGGCAAGGGTAGTACCATCATCGGTAGGAACTAGGAATTAGGAATGGCGAAGCCTATTGTCGATCTTACGGTCATAATCCCGAACTACAATACTCGCGGCCTGGTGCGGAATTGCATTGATTCCATTTACCGTCTGACCGAGGGGATCAGCTTCGAGATTATCTGCGTGGACGGTAACTCTCCTGATGGCAGCGCTGCCATGATTGCCCAGGAGTTCCCGAACGTAGTTCTGATTCGCAACCAGTGCAATGAATCCTACGGCCGGAGCGTAAACCAAGGCCTTCGCATCGCTCGTGGGAGATACGCCTGCCTGCTGGATAGCGACACGATGCTGACTGGGAACGCGTTTCAGTCATTGGTCAAGTTTATGGACCAGACTCCCGAAGCGGCAGCCTGTGGTCCGAAGTTGCTGAATGCCGACGGAACCTTACAGCATGACATCCGCCGCTTTGCCGGTCTGGGTGTTTTCTTCCTGCAGACCTTAAACTGGCACAAGCTATTTCCGAAGAGCCGCATTATGGCTCGCTACTACGCCAGCGACTTCGATTTTTCGCGAGCCCAGGAAGTGGAAGCCATCGGCACCACGGCATTCGTTATGCGCCGTTCCACGTGGGAGGGCGCCGGCTTGCTGGACGAGCGCTTCCGTTGGGCAAT
The DNA here is from genome assembly GCA_963834135.1 of uncultured Acidobacteriaceae bacterium. GTDB lineage: Bacteria > Acidobacteriota > Terriglobia > Terriglobales > Acidobacteriaceae > Bog-257. The sequence goes on from CAWIAN010000007.1 coordinate 1,043,953, forward strand.
GGTCGATCTGGCATACGAATACATGCTGGGCAAGAAAGGTTATAAGCTCTTCTATACGCCCTGTGCCGAGGTGATTCACTTTGGCAGCCAGACGGTCAATCAGGATGTCCTGAAAACCCTGCGCGAACAGTGCCAGGGATTCATTGACTTCAGCGATGCTTACGATTACTTCGGCAAGGGCCGCTTCATTAAATTCATTGTGCGGCTGGGCATTCGGGCGCGTTATTACCTGAAGGTCCTTGGCTATTATGTGAGTTCCGACAAGCGGGTAATCAAGGGGCCCGGCCGTCCCAGCAAAGAACAGGCCGAGCACATTGCGCTACTGGTGGAGACGAGCAGTCCAGTGGTGCAACAACACCATCGCCGCGAAAAGCCGCCCGTGCCCTCGTTCTCTCAGTCGGGATCGGATGCGAATTCAGTCGCCAGCCAATAGGGGCGGCGCAACCTCCGCCGTGTGGCCCGCCAGGCAATGGCGAACGGCCGCGAGATCAGCCAGCCCGGCGAACCCTCCAATAGCAATCTGCGAAACCCGCTTACCCGGCCGTCTCGGATTTCCTCCAATGCCAGCGCGGTGGCGTATTTTCTCAATCGGGAGCGCACGATTCGTGGATTCACCTGCGAAGCCCATTGACGGATAATCAGTGGCGGTTCCTCATGCAATCGGCGCCGGTATTCATGCGATGCCGACATGCTGCCGGAATGGACACGGTACCGGCAGACCACCTGCTGGACAGCGCGTGCCTTGTAGTTGCGTGCGAGAGCGACGTAGAGGTAGTAGTCGGGTACGACTTGGATGGTAGATGGTATCTTGCCGATTTCTGCCAGCGAGCTGGCTCGCAGCATGACTGAACTCATCTGGATAAAGCAGGCGTGCCTGAAGAGCTCCGAGAAGATGTTCCCTTCCGGCAAGGCGCTGAATTCGTGCGAGTGATCGTAGTCCCGCAAATTTCCCCGATGCGAATCAAACAGCACCGTTCGGCCATAGATGATCGCGACATCGGGCGCGGCCAGCGCCAGTTGCTTCTCCAGTTTGCGCGGCAGCCAAATGTCATCCTGATCGAGAAAAGCCAGCCACTCGCCGGTAGCCTGAGCGATAGCCCGGTTGCGAGCTTCTCCCAAAGGGGTGTCATCGGGAGATAAGTAGTATCGGATCCGCGGGTCGCGGTACGCGGCAATGATCTTCGCGCTGTCGTCGGTCGAACAATCGTCCCACATCACGAGTTCCCAGTCCGCAAACGTTTGCGCCAGCACGCTGTCGATGGCTTCGCGCAGGTATGAAGCGCCGTTACGAACGTTGATAATTACGCTGACCGTGGGCATGAGTCGCCGCAATGACAGTTCGATCCTACACGGACGAGCACTTCGGAAGTTTCTTCCAGTACGGTGGTCGAAGATTTCGACGAACTACGTGAAAGGCGAAGGTGAAGGGCCGGATGAGCTGGGATTCGACAGACCCCTTGGTAAGCAGCCGCATAAATCCAACGGAGCGGGTGCCTGCACTTCGCATTTCTTCGAGTGCGATAGCAGTATGATGGCGCTTTTGGCAGAGGGCCACGGTCTCAGGATGCACTTCTTCCGCCCAATACTCGATCAGTCGCAGGACTTCGCGATGCATGGCCAGAGCCACTGTATGGGACATGCTGTCGGCGTGCATTCGATACCGGCAAACGACTTCCTGCACCGCCCGTGCCTGGTACCGGTTGGCGACGGCAGTGTAAAGGTAATAGTCGGGAACAATTTGGATCATGTCGGGGATGCCGCCTATGTCTTCGATCGCAGATCGGCGAAACACCGCGGAACTCATGGCAATGAAGCATGATTTCGTAAACAGCTGGGTGAAGATGTCGCCTTCCGGCAGCAGTGCATACTCATGAGCCTGATCGTAATCGCGCTCGAACCCACTGGGATAAAACCGCACGGTGCGCCCGTAAATCAAGCCCACGCCATCTTTGGCGAGAGCGAGTTGCCTCTCCAATTTGTGGGCTAACCAGAGATCGTCCTGATCGAGAAACGCTATCCACTCCCCAACGGTTTGCTGAATGGCATCATTTCTTGCTTGTCCTAGGGGTACATCGTCTGGCGAAAGGAAGTAGCGGATCCGGGGATCGCTGTATTGGGCAACGACGGTGGCGCTGGAATCGGTGGAGCGGTCGTCCCATATGACAAGTTCCCAGTCCTGAAACGTCTGCTGCAAAACGGTATCGATCGCCTCGCGCAGGGTGGCGGCGCCGTTTCGAACGTTGATGATGACGCTGACCAGAGGCATAAGACGAGACGTTCGGGCTCAGGTAATAATCCACACCTGGTGAGTCGAAACCAGCACACAGTAGAGCAGAAACTGCCAGAACGCCAGAGCTAAAGATGTCACTCCGAAGACCAGTAGAAAATGGTGGGCGTTGGAGCGGAATGCCGGCATTCCGACCACCAACAGGGCGCGAATGAAGCCGATAACGACTGCCAGCACGAGCATCGCTACTGCAAGCGCGAAGCGAGATTTCGGACGAGACCGTGCCTGGGGTTCCGCAACGGGAGTGTTTCGGTACCACATCCATACCCACACCGTGAGAGCAAGCAGGCCCAGAATCGAGCTGACGTATTGCAACGCCGAATGGATCGGCATGTAGCCGACGAACGGCACATAGACCCATCCGCGAAGCCAACGCACGTGATCTAACGCCCAGGTGTTGTCGTGAGTGAAGGAATCCCACACAAGATGGGTTGCGATGCCCAGCAGAATCGATACGAGTATCGCACCGAAGCGCCGAAATCCTCCAAAGGGAAAGGGGCCCATTTGGTCCCGCAGACGCTGCTGCATGCCGGAGGGAAGCAAGCCAGTCACTGGGCGCTTAATGATGTTGTGGAACATCCAGAGTGCGATCAGCGATGCCGGAATGGTGAACTCCAGTAGCCCGGGAAAGCGATGTGCAAAGCCTCGATTCGCGGTATTCCCGAGGACGTAAGGGAAGTCGGGCGCCATGCTGCCAATGATGAACGCAGACCAGACGAGGTTAAGTTTGCGAAACGGCAGGACTGCTGCGGCATGGGAAACCGTGAATGGCATCCAAAGAGCTTGTTGGCTACAACCTCAGCGCACGTGGAGACATATCTCCTGCGCGATGTTCTGAACGAAAATCTTCGTCTCCGGCAGTATAGCTGAGGGTGACGGCGTGACGCGTCGTGCCAGCGCCCCCAAAAATAAATTACAATCAGCACGCACAATACTCCTGAAAAACGGCCACTGAATTCTATGAAACGCGCTCCGCTGTCTGGCGGACACACAATTCCCTTGCAGGAAGATGAACTCCCCGCCATCGCCGGTGGTTCCCCTATACGTGCGCCTGAACGCCGCCTGGTCTTTGGCGCGCCGGTGATCGGAGATGCGGAGATCGCTTCCGTTGTCGAATGTCTGCGAAGCAACTGGATCGGCTTAGGCTCCCGCGTCGAACGCTTTGAGAATGCGTTTGCCCGCTATAAGCAAGCGCCGTATGCAGTCGCAGTAAGCAGTGGGACAGCCGCCATTCATCTCTCGCTTCTCGCGCTGGCTATTGGAGTGGGCGATGAAGTAATCGGTCCGGCGATGACCTTCTGCTCGACCATTCACTCAATCGTTCACACGGGCGCCGAGCCGGTGCTGGTGGACTGCGATCCCCACACGCTGAACCTTGATCCGGGGGAGATTGAGGCGCGCATTACCCCGCGCACCAAGGCGATCATCGTCGTGCACATGTGCGGACGCTGCTGCGAGATGGATCCAATCCTGGAAATCGCTCAGCGGCACGGACTGCATGTTATCGAGGACTGCGCGCACGCTATTGAATCAACCTACAAAGGCCGTCCCGCGGGGCTGATGGGAGCTTCCGGCTGTTTCAGCTTTTATCCCACCAAGAACATTGCGACCTGCGATGGAGGTATGGTAACGACTCGGGATGAAGCGCTCCATCAGAAGGTGAAAGTGTTGTCGCTGCACGGCATGACCGCCGATGCCTGGAGCCGGTTTGTGGGCGGGCCTACCGGTTATGAGGTAGTCGACGCAGGATTCAAGTACAACATGACCGATCTTGCCGCCTCGCTGGCCCTGCCACAACTGGAAGTGGTGGAGGAAAATTGGAAGCGCCGCGAGCAGGTATGGCACATGTACAACGATAGCCTGAGCGGATTGCCTCTCCAGTTGCCAGCTTCGCCGGAGGCTGGTTCACGGCACGCGTACCATCTCTACACGCCGCTGCTAAAGCTGGAAAAGATTTCCGTGGGACGGGACAAGATCGTCGCGGCCATCGATGCGGAGGGAATTGGTGTCGGCATTCACTATGTCCCGGTGCATCAGCATCCGTACTATCGCCGGCGGTTCGGCTTCAAGGATTCCGATTTCCCGAGTGCTACATTCGTCGGAGAGCGCACAATTTCGCTCCCGCTCTCGCCCGCAATGTCGCAGCAGGATGTTGCCGATGTCGCCTCCGCATTGACCCGAATTTTTCGCTACTACAAAGTTTCCGCATGATCAGGGAACATAGACGTTCCATCATGACTGAAGCCCGAGGGCGCTATTGAAGAGTCGCTGTAGGTTCTTCGTCGCTCTCGCTGCTGTCAGTGTCTGCGCGGCTGCTCTTGCGAGTGGGCAGCAGCAGGCTCCGGCGACGGCGGCGCCACAGGCTCCACTTCCGGCGAGTCCCCAGCCGCAATCCCAGCCTGCCTCGCCGCAGCCGGCCGACAAATTCCTGCACCCTAACGAGAGCAAGTTCTTCCTCCATCTCGCTGACGACCAGAAGAATATCTGGACCAGCCCATTCCACTTGAAGCCCGCCGACGCCAAGTGGCTGGTTCCAGTCAGCGGCATCGCGACGGGATTATTCGTTACCGATCCGCAAAGTTCTTACGCCATGCGACTGGACCATCAGCACCCGTTGAATCTTGCCGCGGATGCCGGTGTGGGAACCGCCTTGGGGCTTACTGGTGCAGCTTATTTCTGGGGCCGCATCACCCACAATGAGCGAGCTCGCGAAACGGGTGTGCTTGCCACGGAAGCAATGATCAACGCGGTGGGCGTCGATTACGCGCTGAAAGGTATTGCCGGGCGCGAGCGTCCATTTCCATCGGACTTCCAGAACATTTTCTTTCACGGGGGCACATCGTTTCCATCGGACCACGCAGCAGTGACCTGGGCCTTCGCCTCCATCGTCGCCCAGGAATATCCGCATCCGGCTGCTGAGATCGGTGCATACGGATTAGCGTTGGGGGTCAGTCTGGCGCGAGCTGCCGCCGATCAGCATTTCCTGTCCGATGTATTTATCGGCGGGTTTATGGGATATCAGATCGGGCGGCAGATATACAAGAACCGGCACAATCCTGAGATTGATGACGATTTGAAGATCGTGGCCGATGAGACATCAGCGCCGCGGCCAACCAACTCTGCCAGTGTTAACGTCCCTCTCGACAGTTGGATCTATCCGGCGATGGAGCGCCTGATCGGCGGCGGATACATCGATACTGCCTTCCTGGGCCTGAGGCCATGGTCGCGAATGTCGTGCGCGAAGATGCTGATGGACATGAACGAGAAGGTGGAATATCACACCGACGTTCCCTCGGAAATCTGGAAGCTCAAGAAGACTCTCGATCAGGAGTTCGCGCCCGAGATCGCGACCTGGGAAGGTCACCCGACCGAATCGATCCAGCTCGATTCGCTTTACACGCAAGTGACGAACATTGCCGGGAAGCCGGTAAACGACAGCTATCACTTTGGGCAAACGCTGATTAACGACTATGGCCGCCCCTACTGGCAGGGTTGGAACAACATTACCGGCTTCAGCGCCAGCGCGAACACTGGCCGGTTTGCTTTCTATGTGGACGGTGAGTATCAGTACTCGCCGACGATCCCCGGCTATCCCTTGTCGGTGCGGCAGGTGATCGCCACGGTCGATCAGAACCCGCTACAGCCTCCAACGCCGGTCGTCGCTAATCAATTCAGACTGCTCAATACCTACGCGACGATGAAATACGCCGGCATCGACTGGTCGGTTGGCAGGCAAAGCATGTGGTGGAGTCCCGACGAGGGCGGTGCTCTGCTGATGAGCGACAATGCGGTGCCGTTCTGGGGATTCCAAATTAACCGTATGGAGCCGACGAACATCCCCTTGCTATCGAAGTTCTTGGGACCATTCGAGACGTCGAACTTCTTCGGAGCGCTGGACGGACACCAGTTTCCCGCTGGACCTTACATGTTTGGGCAGAAGGTCAGCTTTAAGCCGACCGAGAACCTGGAGTTTGGTTTCACCCGCGATGACGTGTTTGGCGGGCAGGGACACGTGCCTTTGACGTTCGGTTCGTTCTGGAATGCCTTTACTAGTTTCAATGACGTTCCGCCCGCCGTGAAGTTTTCCCGCAACGATCCCGGCGCGCGTCACGCGAGTTTCGACTTTTCGTGGAGGCTGCCTTACCTGCGTCGCTGGTTAACGCTCTACAGCGATTCGCTGGTCCATGACGACGTATCGCCGGTGAGCGCTCCACGCAGGTCCGCGGTAAACCCCGGCATTTATCTCACGCATTTCCCCGGTGTGCCGAAACTCGATTTCCGCGCCGAGGCGGTTTACACCGATCCCCCGACGCCCAACAGTAATGGCGGACTCTTCATCTACTGGGAAGAGGTCTACCACGACTTGTACCTGAATGATCGATACCTGATGGGCAGCTGGATCGGGCGCGAGGGCAAGGGTTATCAGGCATGGAGCACTTATCATCTGAGCCCACAAAGCAGCATCCAGGTCGCGGTGCGCAATGCGAAGATCTCGAACGACTTCATCCCGGGCGGCAGTACGCAGTGGGACTGGAGCATTGGCGGCGATTTATGGCCGCGCAAAGACCTGGAGATTAAACCCTTCGTGCAATATGAAACCTGGTTGATCCCGGTTTTAGCGCCTACCCGCCAGAACGATTTCACCAGCTCGGTGCAAATTACCTGGTGGCCAACAACCTTCGGCGCCCGCCGAGCCAGCCACTAAACGCCGTCTCACCCGCCTGAACTCCTTCTCCGATTCCTTCCTCGCGCGATAAACCTCCTGGCGACACAGACCCTGTGCTATAAGCGTAGTGAGGCCCCTTAGCTCAGCGGTTAGAGCAGTCGACTCATAATCGATTGGTCGCTGGTTCGAATCCGGCAGGGGCCACCAACCTTCCCCCTCCCGAATCGCCCTGATTACGCCCGTTTCCTCTTGGTTGTCCCGCCGGACCGCTTAGGCATTCGTGTTACTGGCGCCGGTTTCTTTCCTGGCTTCTCATGTTTCGGCCGATACCATTTGAAGTACGTCAGAGCAGCGATCCCGCCGAGCACGGCAAGCGTGATCAGCGTATAAAGCAGAGGCTGATAGTAACGCGACACCCAGCCGACTATCCCTTTTCCGTAGCGATGGGCGAGATAAGCTATGGCTGTAAATCGTATTGCCCGACCCACGCCTAGTGCGGCGATGAAGTTCTTGCGGGGATATTTCAGTGCTCCCGCCGCGAGGAGAAACGGAACGATAGGGAACGGAGGAGGCAGGATTGCACCCACGGCTACTGTGGCAAAACCGTGTTTCTTGAAGCGGCTGTAAACCTTCTCGGCCCTCCGCTTGCCCACCTTCTTCTCGAGAGTTTCTTCCCCACCCTTTTCTGCAAGGCGGTAAGTAAGATAGCCGCCGACAATGGCGCCCACCGTTGCCATCAACGCATAGTACGGCCACCATTCGCGGCGATGCGCGGAGAGAAGAATAACCAGCAGGTCCATGCTTCCCGGCAGCGGGATGACTGAGTTGTCCAGAACCCCGAGCAGGATTAGTCCCGGACCGCCGAGACGCTGCAGCCACGGCCAGAACGAGCCTGCGAGCACGAGTGATGCAAAGAGGCGCATAATTGAGTTTTAAAGCTAGAGCAGCACTCTTTTAGAAGCACTTTCGGAGCAACTAGATGTAGAGAGAAGTGGAAGAGGAGAGTAACGGCGGAAACAAAGCTATTTGGCGAGGTTAGACGGCGGGACTAGGTGATCTAGTCCCGCTTCTTACATTCCGGGCATCTTCATGCCAGCCAGTCGTTTGGCGAAGCTGGGTTTGCTCATGCTCTTGAACATTTTGCGCATCTGCGCGTACTGCCGCAGAAGCTGGTTTATTTCCTGGACCGACGTTCCCGAGCCTCGGGCAATGCGTTTGCGACGGCTGCCGTTGATGACTTCGTGATGTTCACGCTCGTAGGGCGTCATCGAGTTGATGATGGCTTCGACCCGATTGATCTGCTTGTCATCAACCTTATCGGCGGCCTGCTGCATGTTGGCGAATGGCCCGATCTTGGGCATCATTCCCATGATGCTTTGCAACGATCCCAGCTTCTTTACCTGCCGCAACTGACCGCGAAAGTCTTCCAGCGAGAAACCGTCGCTGCTGAGCGCCTTACGCGCGAATTCCTCCGACTTGCCTTTGTCGAGCTTGGCTTCGGCCTTCTCGATCAGCGAGAGGATGTCGCCCATGCCGAGGATGCGGCCTACGATGCGGTCAGGGTGGAAGGGTTCGAGCGCATCGTATTTTTCGCCGACACCGATGAACTTAATGGGCTGACCGGTGACGTTGCGGATTGACAGGGCAGCGCCGCCACGGGCGTCGCCGTCCATCTTGGTGAGCACGACGCCGGTAAGAGTCAGCTTCTTGTGGAACTCGTCGGCGGAACGCACGGCGTCCTGCCCGGTCATGGAGTCGGCAACGAAGAGGATTTCCTGGGGATTCAGGATCTTCTTCAGCGACTGCATCTCGTCCATCAACTGCTCGTCGATGTGCAGACGGCCAGCGGTATCGACGATAAGGACGTCGCAGGCATTGTTGATGGCTTCGCGACGGGCTTCCTTCACCAGTCGCTCCACGGTCGCGGTATTCGCCTCTTCAACCTTGCCTTCGTACAGATTAGCCTTGATCGCGGCTGCCACCACTTTCAACTGCTCGCGTGCCGCCGGGCGGTACACGTCGACGGACACCAGCATTGGGCGGTGGCCGCCCTGCTTCAGCCAGTTTGCCAACTTGCCAGAGGTGGTCGTCTTGCCGGAGCCTTGCAGGCCCGCCATCAGCACAACCGTGGGCGGCTGCGAGGCAAACTTCAGCTTGGAAGTGTCTTTGCCGAGGAGGTTGACCAGTTCATCGCGAACGATCTTCACCACCTGCTCGGCGGGAGAGAGTGCGGTCAGGACTTCCTGGCCAACAGCTTTTTCGCGTATGTGCTCAATCAGCTCTTTGACTACATTGAAGTTGACGTCGGCCTCAAGCAGCGCCATGCGGATTTCTTTGAGCGCTTCGCCGATGTTTTCTTCGGTTAGCGTGCCCTGTCCGCGCAGGTTCTTGAACGCGCGCTGAAGCTTATCTGTTAAGTTCTCGAACATTGTCAGGAGTCCAAACTGGCTGGATAGCGGACGCGTAGAGCTCCGCGTTTCGCTTTCAGAATATCATGCGGGCCTGCCTTTAGTGGGGTAGACGGCTGGTATCAGCGAGACTGTTCGTTGCTGGTTGTGCGATAAACCTCGGCGGCAGCCAGCACCGTATTGCAGTGAATCGTGACGGTATCTTCCACCCGACAGGCATATCCGCCGGCATAGGTAGTCATCACGGGGATATTGCGGGCACGGGCCGCGCGGAAGACGAGTTCGTCTCGTTGCTTCAGCCCTCCGATAGTCAGGTTCAGCCCACCGAGTTGGTCTTCGCTGAATGGGTCGGCTCCGGCGACGTAACAGATCAGTTCCGGATCGAATTGCCGTAGCCCGGAGCTCAAAGCATTGTCCAGCCAGGCGAGGTATTCCGCATCACCGCAACCGTCCGGCAAGCTGACGTCGATGGAGGACGCCGGCTTGAAGTAGGGATAGTTATGTTCCTGATGGAGCGAGACGGTGAACACGTCCGTATCTTTTGCTGGGCTTGAGGCGCTTTGTGAGGCACTGCCCAATGTTGGCGCGGACGACGACGGCAGCACGTTCGGCTTGTGCGCGGAGTTGCCGAAGATGGCAGCTGTGCCATTGCCTTGATGGACATCGCAATCGATTGTCATGGCACGGCGTATTTTGCCGCGCTTTTGCATCGCGCGGATCGCGACGGCGAAGTCGTTGATCATGCAGAAGCCTTCGCCGTGGTCCGGGAAGGCATGATGGAAGCCGCCGCCAATGTTCATGCATATGCCATCTTCGAGCGCACGCTCGGCCGCGAGGATCGAGCCTCCGGTATGCAGCAGGAAAGCGTCCACCACCTGCGGCGAATAAGGGATTTCCATCTGCAACTCTTCGCGCGCGCTCAGGCCACCCTCCATCAACTTGTTCACGTAATGAGGAGAGTGCACCAGGGTGACATCGGATTCGCTTGCAGGACCAGGCACGATGAAATCGCTCTCGTCGGCTACGTGCTGCTGGAGGAGACGCTCGCGAATGAGCCGGAACTTGTCGGCGCGAAAGACATGTTCGCCGATGGGCAGGAAATACTTCTCGCTATAGACGAGCTTGAAAGGAAGCATGGGCCGCTGTCGAACCTGTAATTGTAGAGCTACGGCGAAGCAACTGCCAGCCTGTTAACATGGCCGGAAGTGAGTTCCGCGATTCAAGTCGTGTCGCTGCGTCGGGCCGCCGGATATAACCTGCTGGCGACTTCGGGTGTGGTGATGGTCGTGATATTGGTGATTTGCGCCCTCTTCGCGCCTTGGATTGCGCCGCAAGATCCCGCCCACATCGACTTGCCTGCCCGGCTGATGGCACCGTCGGCCTCGCACTGGTTTGGCACCGACGAGTTGGGCCGCGACATTCTCTCGCGCATCATTTATGGCGCACGAATTTCCATGCTGGTGGGCAGCTGCGTGGTCGCGGCCTCGCTGACACTGGGGCTGATCTTAGGGTCGATCGCGGGCTATTACGGCGGCATAACCGACCGGCTGCTCAACGTGGTGGTGATGAACGCCTTCATGTCGTTCCCCGGAATTTTGCTGGCGATCGCGTTCGTCGCTTTTCTCGGTCCGGGAGTGTTCAACCTGATTTTTGCCTTGTCTCTCGGAGGCTGGGTGGGCTATGCGCGACTGGTTCGTGCTCAGGTGCTGGCGGTGCGCGAGCGTGAATTCGTCGAAGCTGCGCGTGCGTTAGGGGCTAGCGACAGCCGGATCATCATGCGCCATATCCTGCCCAACATCATTCAGCCGATCATTGTGCAGGCGGCAATCGGTATGGCCGGCGCGATTCTGGCCGAGGCCACCATGAGCTTTCTCGGGTTGGGTGTGCCACCTCCGACGGCAAGCTGGGGAGCGATGCTGAACGATGCCCGCTCGCACCTATTTGATTCGCCTCACCTGGTGCTGTTCCCGGCGTTGGCGGTCATGCTGGCAGTGTTGTCCTTTAATTTCATCGGGGATGGCTTACGGGATTATCTGGATCCCCGCGCGAGGATTGAAGTGGGCCTGTAAACGAGGCACTTGGCATTTGGCATTTGGGACTTGGCTAACGACGTGAGGTCCAGTTTTTTACACGTTCCGGCCAACTGCCAAATGCCACATCTCCGTAACGGATTTCGGGTTCACGCATCGAATAACTATGTCAACAACTGAGACTGCAATTCTGGGCGGCGGATGCTTCTGGTGTGTTGAGGCCGCCATCAAGCAACTTCAGGGAGTCGAGTCCGTGCGCTCGGGCTACATGGGCGGACGTGTCGACAATCCCACCTATCAGCAGGTTTGCTCAGGCAAGACCGGGCATGTAGAGGTCGCCGAGATTGTCTTCGATCCTGCGATCATCACCTATAGCGACCTGCTGCACGTGTTCTTTACCCTTCACGATCCCACAACCCTCAACCGGCAGGGCAACGATGTGGGCGAACAATATCGTTCGGTGATTTTTTACCTGAACGAAGAGCAGAAGAACACAGCCAACGAAGTGATTAAGGAATTGACTCAGGACAAGCTTTTCCGCGATCCCATCGTCACCGCCGTCGAACCCGCGTCTACGTTTTACGTTGCCGAGAATTACCACCAGGACTATTTCGCGAACAATGCAACGCAGCCGTACTGCATGTTCGTGGTCGCCCCCAAGGTGCAGAAGATCCGGGAAAAGTACGCGCAGCGGCTCAAGGCCTAGAATTTTCGGGCAACGTTTTCGCCACGGAGGGTCCGGGGATTTTCTGGCCTTTCGTTTTCCTCGGTGTTCGCTGTGCCTCCGTGGTGAAGGAAGCGATCGCGTCGGAATTCCGTCATCCCTACTTAACCGATATAATAAGAAGTTTCGGCGGTCCGCTGGGGGCGACTCTGTAGGGGTCCACCTTGGAGTCTGCCGATGTTCAGGGCCATGTCCAACGACAGCATCATCGTACGCGGAGCACGCGTCCACAATCTGAAGAACATCGACTTTGAGATCCCGCACAACCAGTTGACGGTGGTGACTGGGGTCTCCGGATCGGGTAAGTCGTCGCTCGCGTTTGACACGGTTTACGCGGAAGGGCAACGCCGCTACGTAGAGTCGCTTTCGGCGTACGCTCGGCAGTTCCTGGAACGTATTGAAAAGCCGGACGTCGATGTGATCGACGGCATCGCCCCCGCTGTCGCCATCAAGCAGAAGAACACCACCCGCAATCCGCGCTCCACGGTCGCGACCGCCACTGAGATTTACGACTACCTCCGCCTGATGTACGCGCGCGTTGGCCGCACCTATTGCATGAACTGCGGTCAGGAAGTGAAGAAGGACACGGTGGATGAAGTCGCCGACCGCATCCTGGCCATGGGCGAGGGCACTCGCGTTCAGGTCTTTTTCCCGTTGCAGCCTCCGCCGAAGCCATCGGAACCCGAGAAGCCCAAAGCGCGGCGAGCGGCGAAAAAGAAGAAGTCGAAAAGCCCGGCCGATGATGCACAAGTAAAGGAACGGCTCTTTGAACTGCGTAAGCGCGGCTACAACCGCCTATACCAAAATGGACAGATTTTTGAGTTCTCCACTCCTGAATCGCTGTTGGACCTGAACTTCGACGAACCGGTGCTGATCCTGATCGACCGTATCTCGGTCGCGGCCGACGCACGACTACGAATCGTTGACGCGGTAGAGCAGGGATACCGGGAGGCAGGAGAAGTTATTTTTGCGACGTCGCCTCGCGAGGGCGAGGTTCCGCAGCAGGTGCGCTTCTCCCAGCGTTTCGAATGCAAGCAGTGCGGCATTCGCTACGAAGAGCCTGAGCCGCGGCTGTTCTCGTTCAACAACCCATTCGGCGCGTGTCCGCGCTGCCAGGGCTTCGGCAACACTATCGATTTCGATTTGAATCTGGTAATTCCAAACAAGACGCTCACGCTGGCAGAGGGGGCGATCGAGCCATGGACGAAGCCGAAGTACAAGCCGCTGGCGACTGAGATGCGGCGCTATGCGCGCGCGGCCGGCGTTCCGCTGGACGTTCCTTGGCAGGACCTCTCGTCCGATCAGCAGAGCTTTATCGTCGGTGGCGAAGGCAAGTTCTGGGGCGTGCGCGGCTTCTTCGAGCACCTGGAACGCAAGAAGTACAAGCTGCATGTTCGTGTGTTTCTGAGTCGCTATCGCGGCTATTCGACGTGTTCGGACTGCGGGGGATTGCGCCTGCGTCGTGAGGCACGGCAGATCAAGATCAGCGGCAAGGACATCTGTCAGGTCTCGGCCATGACCGTTGAGCAGGCTACGCGCTTCTTTTCTGAGCTGGAGCTTTCGCGACAAGAGGGCGACATCGCGGGCAAGCTGCTGGAAGAGATCAACGATCGGCTGCGCTATCTGAACGACGTTGGTCTGGAATATCTGACGCTCGACCGGCTGGCGTCGACTTTGTCAGGTGGCGAAGCGCAGCGAATTCAATTGGCAACGTCGCTTGGATCGCGGCTGGTGGGAACGCTTTACGTGTTGGACGAGCCTTCGATTGGGCTTCACAGTCGCGATACAGGACGGTTGATCAAAATCCTGCACGATCTCCGCGACCTCGGAAACACGATCCTGGTGGTCGAACATGATGCTGAGATCATGCGATCGGCGGACCGCATCCTCGACCTCGGTCCGGGGGCTGGCGAGAACGGCGGAAAATTAATCGCTGCCGGGACCTACGATGAGATTCTGCACAATGCTTCGTCCTTGACTGGCCGATATCTCAGCGGCGAATTGCGCATTCAGCTTCCAGCGAACAGGCGAACCGGCACTGGCCGCCAGATCAAGCTGATCGGAGCGCGAGCGCACAACCTAAAGAAGGTCAGTGTTGGTATTCCTCTTGGGATGCTCGTGTGCATCACGGGAGTTTCGGGATCAGGTAAATCTACGTTGGTCCATAATGTGCTCTATAACGCGCTCGCGGCGGAAAAGCAGCAGGTCACAGGGGGTCCAAGCGCCGAGGTTGAGCGGGTTGAAGGAGCAGAGTGGATCGATGAGGTCGTGCTGGTCGATCAGTCGCCCATTGGGCGGACACCGCGTTCTAACCCGGTCACGTATATCAAAGCATTTGACGCCATCCGCGAACTGTTCGCTGCGCTGCCTGAGAGCGAGAAGCGCGGGTACGCGGCGGGGCATTTTTCGTTCAACATTCCGGGCGGACGTTGCGAGGTATGTCAGGGCGATGGCACCGTAACCGTCGAGATGCAGTTCCTTGCTGACGTCGAACTGATTTGCGAAGAGTGCAAGGGAACACGCTACAAGCCGGAGATCCTCGAGATTCGCTACCACGGCAAGAACATTCACGACGTGCTTGAGATGACCGTGAAGGAGGCCCTGCATTTTTTTTCGGGTGTGCCTAAGATCGTCGAGAAGCTGCGCGTGCTGGAAGAGGTGGGTCTGGGATATCTGCGGCTGGGGCAGTCGGCGACGACTTTGTCGGGTGGAGAAGCGCAGCGTATGAAGCTGGCGGCGCATCTACAGCCGCGCTTGCGAGATATCGGCAAGCCCCGCAGCGAGCAGAACAAGCGGCAGCCTCGCATGCTCTACATTTTTGACGAGCCGACAACTGGCCTACATTTTGACGATGTCAGTAAGCTACTTGCCGCTTTCCGCCGTCTAATCGAAGCGGGCGGCTCGATTGTGGTCATCGAGCATAATCTTGATGTGATCAAGACCGCTGACTGGGTGATCGACCTTGGGCCGGAAGGCGGCTCTCGTGGCGGGCAGGTGGTAGCCGAGGGCACGCCAGAGGTGATCGTCGGTGCTCCGAACTCCTACACGGGTCAGTGGCTGGCACAGGTTTTACCGGTCCCTGCGCATTCTGATGGTGGCTAAAGCGAGTTCGACGTGGCTGATGGCGGCGTTCATCTTGACCGCCGTCGCACCTTGTGCCCAATCGCAAGAGGGTAAACCCACCATTCGGCACCATCGCGTTGAAGAGACTACGCCTGAGGATCCCAACGCCGTCCTGATCGATCAGGCGGAGACAGCGATGCAGCATAATGACTTCGCGACCGCCGAGGCTGCACTCCAAAAAGTGGTTGCCGCCAAGCCTGACGACTACCGCGCGTGGTTCGATCTGGGGTACGTCTACAACGCGACGCAGCGCCGGGCAGATGCAATTGATGCCTATCGCAAGGCCGTCGCAGCTAAGCCTGATGTGTTTGAGTCAAATCTCAACCTTGGTCTGCTGCTGGCGAAGCAGGGAGACAACGCAGAAGCTGCCAATTATTTGAAAGCGGCTACTCAACTGAAGCCCACGGAGAAGCCGGAACAGGGATTATCCCGGGCGTGGAAGGCGTTGGGACGAACCGAGGAGTCATCGTATCCGCAGCTCGCACTGGTTGCTTACGCGGAAGCGGCAAAACTCGCGCCGCAGGACCCCGAACCCCACGTAGCTGCCGCAGAACTGCTCGCGCGGCAAAACGATCCGGCTGGAGCGGCGCGTGAGTATCAGGCAGCGATTGGCCTGGATCCAACTTCCACATCAGCAATGTCGAGTCTGGTAAACATTTTTATTGCGCAGAAGCAGTACTCCGATGCCGAAGCGGCGTTAAATAAGTTGCTGACGGCCAATCCTCAGAACAGCGCGGCGCGCTTGCAACTCGCCCGAGTCTTGGCGGCCGAAGGTAAGAATGACGAAGCGGCCAAGGCGCTGAACGCGGCAGGGCAAGCCAATCCCGATGATCCTCATGTTGCGATGGAGCTAGGAGCGATCTACCAGGACGCGGGGAAGAAAGCCGAGGCGGAGCAGCAGTTTCGTATAGCAGTGCAGAAGATGCCGCAGGATGCCCAGGCACACTACTCGCTCGGCGCCCTGCTGATGGACGAGAAGAAGTATGAGGAGGCCCAGCGGGAGTTGCTCATCGCCGTGAAGCTGAAACCGGATTTAGGCGATGCTTACGGCAAGCTCGCAGTGGTGGCAGCGGCGAATAAGGATTATGTTCTGGCCCTTCGGGCACTGGATGCTCGCGCCAAGTACCTGCCCGAGATTCCAGCAACTTATTTCTTAAGGGCCACCACGTTCGACAACTTGAAAGACATACCTCACGCGGTGGAATATTATCAACGGTTCCTGGCGGTCGATGACGGTAAGTTTCCGGACCAGGAATGGCAGGCGCGGCACAGGCTTATCGCGATCGATCCTCAACACGCGGACAAATATCGGGTAAAGGTCAAGTGACATGGCGTGCATAGTCCGATTGGCGGCATTCTTAGTAATGGTCAACATCCTTTCGTTTGGCGCCGCCCAAACTCCAGCTGCCCTGAAGGCTCGTGCCGACTCCGCGCATGGCGGGGACGCCGTCAAGCCGTGCCTGGAGTACGCGCGCGTGCAACTGGAAACAGCAAACACTCTGTTCAACAACGGAGACGCCGACCAGGGGCAGGCCGACATTCGGGAAGTTGTCACCTATGCAGGGAAGGGAGCGGATGCGGCTTCTTCTTCCGGAAAGCATCTGAAAGACACCGAGATCAAACTCCGGAAACTCGCCGATCGAATGCACGACATTGGTGAGACGCTGGCCTTCGAAGATCGGCAGCCGGTCCGCCAGGCGGTGGAAGAGCTGCAGCAGATTCGCTCCAAGCTGCTGGTGAGGATGTGGGGCCCCGACGCGGAGCCGAAGGGGAGTTCATGAAACATCGACGGACTTCTTACGCCATTTTCCTGACAGTCCTCCTATTCGCCTGCGCTGGGCAGATGGCAGCACAACACCGGGATCCGCTGAATGAAAAAGAAGTCGATGAAATGCGAGAGTCGGCTGATTTGCCGGACAAGCGTCTCGAACTGATGGTGAAGTTCACACGCGCCCGTATGACTGCGGTCGAGCAACTGCGTGCCAATGGAAAAACTGCCAAAGACCGTCCGATGCAGATCCACGATTTGCTGGAGGATTTCACCGCCCTGCTGGATGAGATCCAGGACAACGTCGACATGTACGGTTCTCATAAGGCGGACATGCGGAGGGGCTTAACGCTGTTGGTTGAAGCAAACAGCGAATGGCAGCTCCAGTTACGGCGGCTGAAAGAGCAATCGCCCCCTGAGGAACTGGATCAGTATTCGTTCGTACTCACCAACGCCACCGATGCCGTCAAGGATATGGCCGACGATGCAAGGCAGGAGTTGCAGGAGCAGAACGAGCTGGCCAAACAGAAAAAGCTGACGACGGTCTACTCGGAACGGCACGACTGAAGGGCAAAACAGAAAGGCCGCCATTTTCCCCCTGTGGCGGCCTCTCTTAATTGTGAACTGCAAGAACTACTCTGAAACCGTAACAGACAATGTCGACCTGCTTCAATAGCACCGAAACCTTAGTACCTGCTTCATCAAGAGCCACGACCTGCGCCGCAAAGTGCCACCACGTTTCCGTGGTAGGTTAATAGCATCTTGCGGGAAAGCCTTCAGCAACTGTTCGAGAGGAAGTATCGCGAGCTTCGTCCACGAGCTCCGATGCCGGGTTTTCGCGTGGAATTCTACGCATTCGCCAATGTGAACAGTACGATTCGGCTGCGAGATGGCGTAATTCATGCCCGCATTTCGGATCTTCTGGAAGGTGCGCCGCAAAGCGTCATCGAAGCAATCGCACACATCCTGCTGGCCAAAATGTATCGCAAACCGGTTGAGTCGTTGCACTCCGTGCGTTACCGGCGGTATGTGTCCAGTCACGACATTGCAACTAAGGCGCACCTCGTCCGTCAAGTGAGGGGTAGAAAAAGGATTGAGTCGGCACGGGGTTCCTGTTTCGATCTGGAAGAGGTTTTCGAGTCGCTGAATCTGAGGTTCTTCTACGGACTATTGGCTCGTCCGGTTATGACGTGGAGCCGCTCGCACGCCCGCAACAGCCTTGGTCACTACGATCCTGCGCACAACGCGATAGTGGTCAGCCGGATTTTCGATCACCCCCGGGTGCCGCGTTACGCGGTAGAGTACATCGTGTATCACGAGATGC
The DNA here is from genome assembly GCA_963834135.1 of uncultured Acidobacteriaceae bacterium. Lineage (GTDB taxonomy): Bacteria > Acidobacteriota > Terriglobia > Terriglobales > Acidobacteriaceae > Bog-257. The sequence goes on from CAWIAN010000007.1 coordinate 1,062,283, forward strand.
TCCACCTCAAGCATCCGGTGAAGCTGCGTGGCAGCCGCCGTTGTGTGCATGGTCCTGAGTTTCAGGCGGAAGAGAAGCTTTTTCCAGAACTCGATCGTGCGAAGCTTTTTCTGAAAACCCTGTGACGGCTTTAAGCTGCGCTCGCGGTCGGTTCGTGGTTCGCGATATCTGCCAGTTGTTTAGCGCTGAGATCGACGCGAAACAGCGGTCGCGACGCATTCGCCAAGCGGAGCTTATAGGGATATTCGCCGGTCATGTAATCGCAATGCAAGCCTGCGGCCAGCGATTGAGCCGTTACTTCGTAAAGCAATGCTTGACCCGGAGAATAGTTGGCCCATGCGGGATTGAAGTAGATCGTGTAAAACCGACGGATGGCTTCGTCACGAAACGTTACCAGCCCGGCAACCAAAGAAGAGTCTTTCTCCAGGGTGTAGATCTCGCACGAGCTTCCTTCAAGAGCGGCGGCAGCGACCATGAATTCGCAGCGACGGGCGTCCGAAAACAGATTGTCACGTTCGTCGGCGGCGAACTGGGTTCGCTTGCACTCGTAAAAATGGCGAACAACTTGGGAGTCGCTACCGGAGGAAATTCGGAGGGCAACGCCACGCTTCTGTAAGCGTCGCATCTGACGGCCCAGGCGCGAGTGCGCCAGCCGAAATATGTCTTCGGCTACGTCTTTCACTTCGGGAGCGAGAGCGAAAGCGGCCAGGTCAAAGTCGGGCCAGCGTTCACGCGCTGAACTATGATTGATGCTAATGACGTGCAGCGGTTTTTCTTGCTGCGCCAGACGCTGCCAGGCGAGACTCAGGACGTCAGGATCGCCGGAGTGCAACACATCGCGGTAGTCGAAAAGAACTTCTCCCAGTAGTTCGAAATGATCCTCCCTGCGTTTGATGGCCGCAGGAATGATTGCGGCGCCAGCGTCGCTTTGCACGCATACTACATACGGCGCAAGCCGATCAGCGAAGACGTGGGCAGCCAAACGGTTCCAGGAAAAGCGCTGGAACAGGCTATGCGGCTGTTGACGAAGCAAGCGTTCCCACAGCGGTGCGAGTGCATCCATCTCGGTCGGAGTGCGGGCTATAGCAGTTCGCAGCGATGGCATAAGAGCGCCGAGCAAAGTTACTTAGACGCGTTGAGCAGCAACTCGAGTTGTGAGCTGGCTGAGTTCAAAGGCGTGGTGCGAGGCGCTCGTTCAGCGTCAGATCAGGGAACAACGACGCTGTCTTCTGCATGCGACTCGCTAAGCCCGGCGCCGCGATAGGCCCGCATGACATCGCCGAGAGACACCACACCCAGGAGTCGTTGCGAGTTAGCACGATGCACTACGGGGAGCAGCGGCCATTCGCCAATCAAACGGAGTGCGGTGTCGAGAGGATGGTCCGGATGGAGATAGGGAAGCGGGACATGCAAGAGCTTTGACAACGGAGACTCGGGATTCGCAGACAATTCCATCAAATTCGCTCGGCTGATACCCGACCAATCGTCGGTGCTCATTCCGACGACGAAGAATTCCTGGGCTGAACCCTGAACGTGTTCCTGGGCCTCTTTCAGAGTCATCCTGCCGGTAAGAATTTGGCCGAGCGGCGGTCGCATGGCGTCTTCCACGCGCAGAAGCGGCAGTTCCCGTTCTTCCTCAAGCGAAGGCAGATCGAGACCATCCTGGCGCGACAATAAGTCGAATATCGGAGTCGGCTGAAAAGTTCGCGAGATGAAGTAGGCGATCGCGTTCGAAATAATCACGGGAACGATGATGCTGTAGTTGCCGCTAACCTCCAGGATCATGAAGACCGAGGTCATGGGCGCGCGCAAAATTCCGGCGAACAATGTTCCCATGCCGATCAAAGCATACGAACCGACGGGAATCGCGAGATTGGGAACGATCTGATGCTCAGCCATGCCGACGGCCCCGCCAATCATCGCGCCCATGAACAGCGTGGGAGCAAACAGACCGCCGGGGGTTCCACTACTGAATGAAAGTCCGGTGGTGACGATCTTCAAAGCGCCGAGCAGCGCAAGAATCTGCCAGGTGTACTGCTCGTGCATGGCCTGGTCCATGTAGCTATAACCAGCGCCCATCACCTGCGGGAACTTGATACTGATCAAGCCGATGATCAGTCCGGCGGCGGCCGGCTGAAAAAACTGTGTCCACGGCGGCAACTCGCGAAGCTTTGGACGCAGATAGGCGATGTATTTCACGAATATCAGCGAGGCAAATCCGCCGATGACGCCCAGGCTGGCATAGGCGCCCAACTCACCCACGTGCTCCAGGTGATAAGCCGGAACGCGGAAGAGAGGTTCGTCGCCGATAAACCAACGCTCGACAACCGCGCTCGATATGGCGGAGAGAACGACAGCACCCAGAATGCCGGCAGTCCAGCGCCCAATGACTTCCTCAATCACGAACAACACCGCGGTGATCGGAGCATTGAACGCGGCCGTCAATCCCGCCGCGGCGCCGACAGGGGCGATCAGGCGCAGCTTCTCGCGAGACAATTTCAGGCGTCGGCCGAGCGCGGATGCCAGGCCGGCGCCAATCTGCAGAGATGGGTCTTCCGGCCCCAGAGACTGGCCGCTGCCAATGGCCAGCGCACTGGTGATAAATTTTCCGATGACGGTCGGCATCGGAATGTAGCCATCGTAGATATAGAGGGCCGCCTTGGTCTGGTTGACGCCGCTGCCTCGCGCACGCGGGAAGAACTTGATCACCAGAAACGCGATGACCAGACCGGTCAACATTGGCGCTAAAAAGACTCGCGGCACAGACGGCTGCAAACCACTGCCCAGCAATTTCAAACGCAGAAAGTCGATGCAGATTCGGAAGCATACTACCGACAGACCGGAGGCGACGCCGATCAAAACTGCCAGCAGCAGGAAGAACTGCTCTTCGCGAAGGCTGAAACGTTCCGGCGAAAGCATGGTCCGGAGGCTGCTCCAGTATTGGCGTCGAGTCGGAGTGGAGACCGTCGGCTTCGGAGTTCCGCCGTCCTTGGGTTTAGAGATTTCTTCCTGCGGGCTCATTTCGCCTCGTGTTGTGCCAGCATCAGCAGCGCCTTATCCGTTAGGCTCATCGTCGGACAAATGGGCGCCGTCGTTCGCTCGACTTCAAACACATATTGCACGGTTCCGTCGAGAGCGTCCGGATCTTCGCGCAGGTTGCGCTCGGTTACGGTCTCTTGCTTCTGCGAGCCGCTGCTATACAGCAATTGCAGAGGGCTAGGAGGAGTTGCGCCAGGGACGGGTGTGGTACGCGTAGTTTGACTGCTGCCAGCAGGAGTGTCTTCCGGATTTGTCAGGCTGACCCCTTGTTGCGCCGCGCAGCTATTCAATCGGCTCATCGCGGCATGGAAACTCTCGATCGCTCGTTGAGCACGGTCGGTCCGTGATAAGCCTCGGCGGGACGTATCCAACCTCGATGCTTCGCGGAGAACATCCAGTTGCCGGCGCGCATCATCCAGATTTGGATTCTGCTCGACCGCGTTGCTCAGCGCCAGCTCAGCGTCAGCGTACCGATTGAGCGCGAGTAAGGCTTGTCCCTTCTGCTGCCACGCTTCGGCGTTGGTGCGATCCTTAGCCAGAATTCCGTTGTCCACATCGAGCGTATGCTCGGGTTCGTGCACCTGAAGGAGCAATTGTCCGAGCCGAAGCCGGTCGGCTGTCTCGCTTGGAGCGTCGGCAAGCAGCGCCATTAGCTCCGATTGAGCCTGAGTAGACTTCTGTTGTTGCATGAAATAGTTCGACAATTCGAAGCGGGCAGCAATGCGTTCTTTGCGCGGATCGTCTTGCCAGACACCATTGATAGCATTGTTGTAATACCGCGTCGCGTTGTTGAAGTTACCGCGTTTGGCGTAGAGTCTCGCCAGAGCGAGATTGAGTTCTCCACTTGAGGGCTCTTCCTCCCAAAGACTCAATAGATGCGCGCGAGCCTCGTTCAAATGATTGCCGGCCAGCAAGGCCTCGGCCAGGCTCAGCCGGTACTCTCGATTCTCGGGATCGTAGCTGAGAGCCGTGCGGTAGTCATTGGCGGCGATGTCCGGCAAATGTGCTTCCATCGCCTGGCCGCCTCGCACGAACCACCGATTTGCCAGTGATGACTCGGTAGTCCGATGCAGGCTGACGAAGTATTGTGTGAAAGCGACGCCAACAAAAATCAGCAAAAGGGTTATAGCCAACGTGATCCTTGCGGACTGCGTGCCGGCGACGCGCCCACATGAAGGACAGCCAAGCGAGTCGGTAGGGAAGTCGGTTCCACAACGCGTACAACGGTGGATAGCGAGCGCACTGTCTGTCGCAGAGGGCATGTGAGGCTTGATATCTACTGTAGCAAGAGATGCACAAAAGCGGGGAGACGCAGTACTTATCCATTAAGACTCTGGGCGGCGCTGAACAAAAGAGGCGCCCTCGCCAGGGCGCCTCGGCACGATTCAACTCGAAAGCCTACTACGGAGTAACTTCGTAGATGACCCCGAGATTGTTCGTCCCGCCGGTAACCGCCGTTCCATACAGATTGCCGCTGGAATCGATGACCACACCGCCTCCGGGGTATCCCCCGTCGGCGCCGCCAGTGAAGTCGTGAAGGTCGCTGTAGGTCCAGGTGCCGCCTGAGGGAGTCAGCTTAAAGACCGACCCATACCCATAGGAATCGTCCATGAACGTCGTGCCATACAGATTTCCGCTACCGTCCATGGTCAGCGAGGCCACGGGCCCGTCGCTTCCCGTAAAGCTGGCCAGCACGCTGTAAGTCCACGATCCGCCGGAGGGGGCTAGTTTGAAGGCTGTACCCCCGCCACCCGATCCCCACGATGCGGTGGCGCCGTAGAGATTTCCAGCGTTGTCGAAGATCAAACCGGCGACGGGCTGACCCCCGTCATTGCCGCCTTGGAACGTGTAGAGCACTTGTTCGCTCCAACTTCCGCCCGAATGCTTCAGCTCGAACACCACGCCTTGCCGGTTCGCGCCCGCCGCAGAAGCGGTTCCGTAAAGATTACCTGCACTGTCCATGATCAGGCCGGAGTAGGGAGCGCCGCCATCGTCCAGACCGTGAAACGCATATAGGATCGTCTCCGTCCAAGTCCCGCCGCTGTTGGTGAGTTCGAAGACCGATCCCCACCCATTCGGACCGCCGTCCTGCGTCACGCCGTATACGTTACCTGCGGAATCCAGCACGAGGTTCCCCGTAGGACACCCTTCCTGGCTCTTCACGTAAGTGCGAAGCGCCGTTTCGTTCCAAGTGGAAAAGACCGAGCGCGGAGGAATAGGCGACGGGCGCAAATGGATTGCCGTACCGCACGGCCCGCCCAGAACCGAGGCATAGGATGCCACGGTATAGATTGTGCCGTCACGAGCGAGCGTGAGCCCCCACCCGGGCTGTCCATCTTGATCGCTGAAGTTGTATAGCGGAGTAAGAACCCAACCTGAGTTCACGTGTTCGAAACGGAAGACAACTCCGGTGCCATTTCGGCCGCCCATGTTTGCCGTTCCGTACAGATGTCCGGCGTTATCCTGTGCCAGCGTGTAAGGAGGCGTGGCTCCATCGAAGCCTCCAGTGAAGTTATGCAATACCTGAAACGTTTGAGCGGCTGCAAACTGTGTCAAAAGTAACGCAGAAGTGAAGGCAACGATCACCATCGGCATTCTGAATGAGAGGGGTCGATTTGGATTTTGATGTTTCGGATCGAATATCAATGAAACGGCTCCTTGAGTATCGGCACGGAGGATGCAAGCATGGCTCCGGACGAACCTGGCGCTTAGCCGATGTCGCAGCGAACCGCGGACGAGGCCAAGATTCCCTAGGGCTTCTTCATGTCGCTTGGCATTGCGCGCGACCAGCAGAAGGCGGAGGGTGGCAGAATTCTGCTCCGATTCGTGTCAGGAATTCAATAGCCGCGGCAGCATTTCGTCACAAAGCAGCGCATTCACGATGCGATTCAGCGAAAGTTTTTCGATTATCGAACTTCTGGCAGGGGAGCGTCGCCACTGACTGCCAGAACTTCTTCCGGCTTATCGTCGAGCATGAACTCGAGAACTTCCTGCGGGGCCGACGATGTCCACACCGGAGCAAATGACAGCCGATGCAGCGGGGTAGGCCCCTTCTCGCGCAAAGTCCTCAGGTGCTTGGGCGTGCTATAGCCCTTGTTGGAGGCTAACCCGTATTCGGGAAATACCGGATCCCATGCGCTGATCATGGCATCGCGCTCGACTTTGGCGATGATGGAAGCCGCTGCGATTGACGCCGACAAAGCATCGCCATGAATGATGGGAGTTTGCTGGCAATCGCAGTTGATGCGGAGCGCGTCGATAAGTAGATGGTCCGGCTTGAGCGAGAGTAAGGCAACCGCTTCCTCCATCGCGCGCTTCGACGCCCAATAAATATTGATCTGGTCAATGGTCGCAACATCGACTGCGGCGATAGCCCAAGCGACGGCATGCTCACGAATGCGAGGCGCCAGTCTTTCCCGCGTTTCGCGGTCCAGCAACTTGGAATCGCGTAAGCCACGAATGCGATAACCGGGATCGAGGATTACCGCGGCAGCAACCACCGGACCGAACAGGGATCCACGGCCTACCTCGTCCACCCCCGCGACCAGTTTCGCGCCCGAGGCCCAAACGGACTTCTCATATTTCAGCGTGCACTTCAGCCTCTTGAGGAGCCGAAGCTTGAGAGTAGCTTTGGAGACTGGCTTGGAATCAGCCTTTCTGCTGGCCGTTTTTGCGCTTTGCGATTTCACGTGGAGGGTTAACTAGATTCTAGAGCAGATCGAGGCTCGGGTTGGCGGTCCTCACAGATTTTGTGTACGCTGCCCGGACTCAGATTACAGTCTTGTCACCCCGAGATTTGCGGACAGACCCGGCAAACAGAACTGCATCTCAGTTTTCGAGGTGCAACATGGCGATTCCTGCCCGCCAGCGCACGGCATCGTGGGTTCTGCTTCTCATCTTCAGCGTCACACTTTTTCTCGCAATGTCCGCCTGTGGTGGCGGAAGTTCGAGTGCCGGTTCTCTTGGCAGCGGGAGTGGTGGAACGGGTGGTACCGGGGGGAGCGGCGGCTCCGGAGGTAGTGGCGGCTCGGGTGGAAGCGGCGGTTCGGGCGGCTCGGGTGGTGGAGGCGGCGGTGGCACTGGCAACGGAATAGCCCAGGTCCAGCACGTCGTCATTGTGGTGTTGGAAAATCTGGATTACGACGACGTAGTTGGCAGTCCCAATGCACCCTACATCAACGGCTTAATTCCGCAGGGCGGCCTGGCAGTTAATTATTACGCCAACGTTCACCCGTCGATCGGAAACTATTTCATCATGACGGCGGGGGAGGCTTACAGCACCGACGACAACTTCAACGGCATCGTTCCCATCGACAACGTCGTCCGAGAATTTCAGGCCGCTTCGAAGTCCTGGAAGGTTTACGCGCAGAGTCTCCCGCAACAGGGATATCTTGGAGGAGACGTTTACCCGTATCTGCGCCGTCATAATCCCATCTCCTACTTTTCCGATGTTCAGCCGCCTTCGCAATTGAACATGAACATTGTTGACTTCTCGCAGCTCCAGGCTGACCTGTCGGCCGGGCAGTTACCTGCCTACTCATTCGTCGTTCCCGACGCAGAGCATGATGCCCACGATTGTCCGGGCGGAGGTTCGAATTGCGATGTCGGTGTAAGGGTAGCGGCAGCCGACAGCTGGTTATCGGCGAATATTGCTCCTCTGCTGGCCGATCCGGCGTTTCAGCAGAGCGGACTATTTGTCCTTACAACGGATGAGTCGCGCACGGATGATGCGCATGGCGGCGGACATGTGGCGACTCTGCTTATCGGTACCGGGATAAAAACCGGCTATCAAGGTACCGTGTTGTACGACCATCGCAGTCTGCTGGGCCTCAGCATGACCGCTCTTGGCGTGAGCACAATACCGAACGGAGCCGGCTCCGCGCCGCAGATGACAGAGTTCTACCCATAGCCTGACCTGCGACAGAAAAGGCAGTTGAACCACCGCGAATCGCCCAATCCCGGCGCTGAATCCAATGAAACAGCTAGAATAGAGGGAATATGCGCCGGGTGTATCTCGACAACAATGCAACGACCCCGCTTCTCGCGGAAGTGTTCGAGGCCATGCGTCCGCACTTCTTCGAAGGGTTCGGGAATGCATCGTCTATCCACCAGCAGGGGCAGCAGGCCCGCGCTGCAGTGGAGCACGCTCGCGAGCAAGTTGCAGAGTTGCTGAACTGTCGTTCTGCCGAGGTTGTCTTCACCAGCGGTGGAACCGAGGGCGATAACCTCGCGTTGTTTGGGCTTCTTCAGGCCGGGGACCACGTGATTACTTCGGCAATAGAACACCACGCGGTGCTCAACTCATGTTGTCGCCTGGAGCAGTTGGGGTGCTCGATTACGTATGTGCCCGTCGATGGGCGGTCGCTGGTCGACCCTGACGACATTCGTCGCGCGCTACGGCCCGAGACCAAGCTCATTAGCATCATGATGGCGAACAATGAGACGGGAGTTGTTCAGCCAGTTGCGGAGATCGGAAAGATCGCGGGTGAGGCCGACGTTTATTTTCACACTGATGCTGTACAGGCGGCAGGCAAAGTACCGGTTGACGTGAAGGAGATCGGCTGCGATCTGCTGACCATCTCCGCGCACAAGATTCACGGGCCGCAGGGTACGGGAGCTCTATTCGTACGAAAGGGTACGTTGCTGCAACCGTTGTTCTACGGCGGGCGCCACGAGCGCTCGCGGCGGGCGGGAACCGAGAATCTGGCTGGCATCGTGGGATTGGGTAAAGCTGCGGAAATCGCGAGGCAGGGCTTCTCGGATGAGGGCGTGGCTCGGATGGGAGATCTGCGGGACCGTCTGGAAAATACAATCCTGGAAGAGATCGAGCATGTTGCTGTGAACGGCGCCGGTGCGCTCCGCGTCCCGAATACGACAAACATCTCCTTCGATTGCATCGAAGGCGAGGCGATGGTGATTGCGTTCGATCTGAAAGGCCTGTCGGTCTCAACCGGAGCAGCGTGCTCTTCGGGAGCCATCGAGCCTTCGCACGTTTTGACGGCAATGGGGTTGTCGCCGAATCGCGCGCGGGGTAGCATCCGTTTCAGCCTGGGAAAGCAGAACACCCCGGAAGACGTGGAATTCGCTCTCGGTCTAGTGCCGGAAGTGGTTTCGCGCCTTAGAGAAATTAGCCCTGTTTACAAGAAATCGGCCTCAGCTCTCAGCTGATAGTCAACCAATAGGAATTGAAGAGTGAGCCAGCAGCAGACCATAGCCGTAGCCATGTCAGGCGGTGTGGATTCCTCCACCGTCGCGGCGCTCTTGTGTGAGCAGGGCTATAACGTCGTCGGCCTGACGCTCCAGCTTTGGAATCAGCGCCGGCTGGCCGGTCATGAGGGCATGCCGGAGGCGGTACAGGGACGCTGCTGCTCGATCGATGACGTCTACGATGCGCGACGGGTAGCCGAGACGCTCGGCATTCCTTACTACGTCGTCAATCAGGAGCAGCGCTTCGAGCAGGATGTAGTGCGGCCGTTCGTCTCCGAGTATCTGTCGGGACGCACACCGATTCCTTGCAGTTTATGCAACAACCATCTGAAGTTTGACCAGCTACTGATCACTGCGCGCCAAATTGGCGCTGAGTTGCTTGCGACGGGACATTACGCGCGGAACGAGTTCGATGAGGCGAGCGGCCGCTGGATATTGAAGCGTCCGGCGGATCGCACGAAGGACCAGACGTACTTCTTGTTCGGCTTGACGCAGGAACAGTTAAGGCGGACGCTGTTTCCTTTGGGGGAGATGTGCAAGCCGGATGTTCGCGAAGAGGCCAAGCGCGCTGGACTGCGATTGTTTGAGAAGCCCGATTCGCAGGAAATATGCTTTGTTCCCGGCGGCGACTACAAGCAGTTTCTTGATGCCTATCTGGAAGAACAGGGCGAGGCAATTCCGGATACAGCCGGAGAGTTGGTCACGACCACTGGCGAGGTTGTCGGCAGCCACACCGGTATTCACAACTTCACTGTCGGACAGCGTAAGGGGCTCGGCGTCGCTACAGGATCACCGCTGTATGTGTTGGAGATCCGCGGCGACAAGCGAGAGGTAGTGGTCGGCGGGGGAGATGAGTTGTTGTCCCGAACCCTGCGCGCCAAGCGCCTGAACTGGATTGCCATAGACGACCTGCGCGCACCCGCTCGAATACAGGCGAAGATACGTCACCGTCACGAGGCTGCGGCCGCAACCATCGAGAAGAGCAGCGCCGACGAGGTGCTGGTCACGTTCGATGAACCTCAGCGCGCGATTACCCCCGGCCAGGCTACAGTGTTCTACGACGGGGATACGGTCGTCGGTGGTGGGTGGATCAGCTAACTGCTTCGTACGTTTCCGAGGCATCATCGCAGACGCTATATGGAGGACGAATCATGGCCGCTAGCGTTCAGCTCGCTGTTAAAGCTCAAGCCGAAATCTTCACTGTCGTCAAAGCTCTAACGGACAGCTGGAACAGTCACGACATGAGTACATATGCGGCCCAGTTTACGGAAGATGCCGACTTCGTCAACGTGCTTGGTATGCGCTGGAGGGGGCGGCCTGAAATCGAAGCTCGTCATGCCGATGTGCACCGCACCATTTTCCGTAACAGCACGTTGCGGACGCTGAACTGTTCCTTGCGTCCACTCGCGTCGGATGTTGTGTTAGCACACATCCGCTGGGAAATGACCGGACATGAAGCGCCCGCGGGAGTGAAATTTAGCGCGGTTCGCCATGGTTTAATTACCGGCGTGTTTGTTGAGCAGAACGGACGCTGGCTCATCTCCGCATTTCAGAATACGGACATTGTTCCGATCAATCTTCCGAGCGTAAAAAGCTAGTTATTGATTGCTTCGCAAAAAGAAAAGCAGCGCACGAGCGCTGCTTTTTGATTCTAAGGCGGTACCTTCAAATAAACATTTCGTCCGACGGCCCACCGTTGCGGCGACGCCGTTGCGTGTTGAAGTAGGCGCCGAAGCCGGAACTGATAGCCTGCATAATCCCTGAAACCTGACGCACCGGCGACATCACCGTGTGTTGCACCTTCTCAGAGGTTTCTTCCACACGATCCATGGTGCGCGTCAACATCTCATCCCCGCGAATCACCTGAAGGCGAACGCGATCAATAGCGTCATTGGCGGTAACGTCGAAACGCTCGACTGTCGCGCGTGCGGTGGAGCTCATCCGGCTGGCGTTGTCGATCAGTGTTTCGATCTTGGGCCGGGCCGTATCCAGGAAGCTCTTGACCTCCTGCTGGATGGCCTTCGCATCGTCGATCACCGGCAGTGCGCGCGTTTGGACCATTGTTGCAGTTTCCTCGACTTTGCCGGCGAGGGCCTGCATTCTGGCGCCGAGCTTGCGCATGGTCAAGAACATGGCAAACAAAATAAGCATCTGCAGCACAACTGCGGATGCAGTCACGGCGATAAAAATTGTCAGCTTCTCATCCATAACGATACCCGGAAACCGTACGGCACATTAGAGATGTCGCCGGCTTGTGGAACGCAGCGGCACCCTACGGAACGTTGGGAGTTGCGCCTTCGACCTGATCGCCGGTAGCTTCGCGATAAGCTTGGCGTCCGGCTTCGTAAGCAGTACGGATCTGGTCCTTCTGCTGGCTCAGGTAATCGCGGCCTTTGTCAGCCCAAGTACCTGCCTGCTCACGCGCCTGGCGAGCCCGGTCTTTTACGGTGTTCCGGCCATCCTCGGCTGCTTCCCGAATCTGCTGACGTAATTCGTCGCCTGACTTAGGTGCATACAATACTCCCACCGCCGCACCAATACCTAGCCCTGCAAGAAACCAGAGAATACCGCTGCCATCACGATCTGACATAATGCCTCCTTCGAAAAGCCCGCGAGTCCAGATGCTAGCACCCGTTATGGCGAATTACAAACCTGCAAAACCGACTCAGGAGCAAGAGAACATAGACTCCCGCAACGGTCAGCTTGCAGGAATATCGAGCGCTTTCTTCAACATGGCAATCTGCCCCAAATGGTAGACGTGGTGTTCGATGATACCGTGCGCTTCGTCGTAGTAGGTTCGCTTGCCCGCTGCCGTCAACTGCTCCAACTTGGCCGGATCGAGCCCGGCCAGTGCCTCCCGGAATGTTCGATTGGATGCGCGGAACTCGTCGAGTGTCTTCTGCCAGTTTTCTTCGGTGGTTGCCGGCATAGGCGGGAAATTCAATTTTTCTATCAGGCCGGCCCGTAGTCCCGCGAGTCGCTCGGTTACCACGCCTTCCCAAAACGTCATGTGGCTGACCAGCTCCCAAATCGTGTGCGTCCCGGGCAGGGGTCGTGCAGCTGCCGTTTGCGCCGGGATTTCCTCCAGGATTTTCCAGACTGGGTCGCCGTGCCATGCATCTCCGCTCAGCACACCATCGTAGTGATTGAGAATCCGATTCAGTTCCGACATGCGACGTATCCTCCTAACCGTCAATAACGATAACACAGGTTATGTAAGTTGGAGTCTCACTCGTCGGCGCCGTTACCTGTACAGGTCACGGTGTTCAGGACCAATCAGCAGAAACAGTTTGCTAGCTGTTCCCGTTCGTATAACATTCCTGCCGCTGGAATTTATCTCTCAGGAGGAGCTATGAAGCCCATTCTCAAAGGAACCCTTATTTTGGTAACCGTAGCGCTCGGATGGTCGGGACTGTTGTCTCAAGACAAGCAAGCGATGTCAAAGCCGACGAAGCCCGCAGCCGATGCGACGATGCCCATGCCCAAGCCCGATCCCGCAATGACGAAGATGATCAAGATGATGGCCGGCAACTGGATGGTGACAGAGAAGGCCGATCCCAGCCCAATGATGCCCAAGGGCGGGACAGGCAAAGGCATGGCAGTCCTGACGGCTGGACCCGGAGGCATGTCGCTGATGGAGAAATATCACTCGTCGGGGGTGATGGGCAGCAACTTCACCGGCTTCGGAACCTTCTGGTGGGATTCCAGGGCGCAGCTCTACCGTGGGGTATGGTGCGACAGCATGACACCCGGCGGGTGTGACGCGAGCGGCACGACCAAATGGGACGGCGACAACCTTATCGGAACCATGAGCGGAGACATGAACGGGCAGAAGATGATTACCAAGTTCATCTACACGGACTGGAAGCCCAACTCATTCGTGATGAAAATGAAGATGGGACCAAACGAAAACTCCATGAAAGACGCTATGACGTTCACCTACACGCGAGCGGGTGCTACGTCTGCCAAGGCGGCAGAGTAGATACCGCAAGACGACGTTGCGCGCCAATAGCCCCATCCTCAAACGTCTGGAGATGGGGCTATCGCTTTCCTGGAAACGACAATCTCCCACGGTTTCAGTGTCCACGCCCGAACAAGGTTGTTGCCGTTGGACGCGAGCGTTGGCGCCTTGGCCGCTAAGTCCTGTGATCGCAGCCCTCATCTGCGACGACGAAAAACAGCTGCGAGAACGTGACAGCTCTGCTATGTTGTTCCTGCTTTCATGCGCCGCGACTGCGTGATCGGCCACTCCACGCAGCGACATTGATTGCGACTGCGCTACTTGGGACCTGCTCCTGATGACTCGACTCCTGCCCCTTCTTCTACTGGTCTGCCTTTCGTTTCCCGGCGGATTGCTCGGTTTGCAGCAAGCGACGACGCCCGCCGTCGACAACGGCAATCTCTCGGTTGCCGATCAGCTCTATCGTTCCGGTAATTTCACAGGCGCGACCGAGAAATACCAAGCCATCCTTAAGACCGATTCCGGCTCGATTGCGGCCCAGAGCGGATTGATTCGCTCGCTGCTGCGGCTGGAGAAGATCGACGAAGCAATGTCGTTCGCTAAGACTGCCGTGGCTGCCCAGCCGAATTCAGCCGTTTTGTTGGCGGCAATGGGGGAGGTTGAGTTTCGCTGGGGCGAAATGTCTCCGGCAGAGATCTCGTATCGACAGGCGATCAAGCTCGACCCAGCAAACGTGGATGCCTACCTGGGATTGGCGCGAATCTACCGCTCGTACTCGCTCTATGGCCACGCTTACGCCTGCCTGCAACGAGCTCACGAATTAGCACCGGATGATCCGGAGGTGCAGCGCATGTGGTTTCGCGAACTGCCGAAGAAGGATCGTATCGCTGCCATCGAAAAATACCTGGCCGGACCGCACCCGGATGATCCGGAAGAGACGGGCGGACTTCAGCGCTACCTCGTCTTTCTGAAGGCGACGGCCGCCCAGTCGCATGCTTGCAAGCTGGTTAATAAAGTCGAGCAAACAACCACCAAGCTGGAGACCCTGCGCACGGATCCCACGCACGATTTTGGAGTGGGCCTGGTCGTTAGCGTAGATGGCCACGACACGCGGCTGCAGTTGGACACGGGCGCGTCCGGCATCGTGATCAGTCGCCGGGCCGCGGCGAAAGCAGGCCTGACTTCCGTCTCCGACGAGGAGTATTACGGTCTAGGTGATCACGGGGTGCGGCGTGGGTATTCAGCCATCGCCAACGACATTCGTGTCGGCGATCTGGAATTTCATGATTGTGTTGTGGACGTCACCGATGGAGTTTCTGTTACGAGCGAGGATGGCCTCATCGGGGCCGATGTCTTCAGTTCCTATTTGATCGACATCGACATTCCGGATCACAAGCTAAAGCTGTCTCCGCTGCCGCGACGGCCGAACGAAACCAGCGCTCCCGCTACGCTGAAGACGGAGGAAGAGTCTGATTCCGGCGAAGACCAGAGCGCTCGCGATTCCAAGCAAACCGAACCCGCTGCCGCTCAAAGCAAGGCTGGCGCCGCCCCGGAAGAGCCGAAGCCGCTGGATCGTTATGTCGCGCCGGAAATGACGGATTGGACCGCTGTCTTCCGCTTCGGTTCTCACCTGCTCATCCCCACGCACATCGATGCCTCGCCGTCCATGTTGTTTCTGATCGATACCGGATCGATGATGACCATGCTTTCCAAGCGGGAGGCGACGCACTTCACATCGATACATCAGGATCCGGATACAGAAGTGAAAGGGCTGAACGGAAGCGTGTCGAGAGTTTACCGAGCAAGTAAGGTCATGCTGAGGTTCGGACACCTTTCGCAAAAGAATCAGGGCATCATAAGCTTCGATCTCTCGAACTTAAGCCGGCACATGGGAACGGAAGTCTCGGGAATTCTGGGATTCGAGACGCTGTACATGCTGCAAATCAAGATCGATTACCGCGATGGATTGGTGGATTTTGTATACGACTCGAAGCGCTGGGAGCGGTGAGATTCGAGGTATGCGCTGAAAGCCAGGGCTTGCTAATGCTTGCAGCCCGACACCATGACGGATTCATTATTGATCGTAATGATCTTGAATGGATAGTTTCCAGAATCGACGTCCCGACTCTTAATCGACGGCGGTATAGTTGGCACAATTTGATCCCACCAGATGACTCCGTTGCCGATCATGAAGCCTTGATAATTGCCCCACACATCGGAGTTTCTAGCGGATGTGATCGCGCAGATGACCTGCGGAGTGAATAGCTTCGGATAGTCTTTAAGGAACTGCGCTCGCGTACGGATCTGGACATTCTTGCCGTTTAGACCGGCGCGCAACGGATAATTCACCATTGAAGCCACTTGCGCCTTGTCACCGGCGTTCACGGCAACCTGCAGCTTCAGCAGGAAAGCGATCGCCTCCGGACAATCTGGCCTGGTTGAAGCATCACGAGCCATGCAGTTGCCTGCGTCCTGCGCTAGCGCCGTCGCGGCGAAGCAGGTGACCGACAGCACCATCCAGGCAATTCGCCTGACGAACTTCGCCATGAAAACGGAAAGCACAGTCTCTCCTTCTGCAGATGTCGCCGCTCGAACGCCGATCACGAGAACAGATAACTGGCCAGCATTTTTTTCATCTCGGCAACAATACGGTCGCGCTCTTCCCGGGTAGGTTGCTCATAGGCATAGGCAATCAACCGCTCGCCGGCTTCGCTGATCACCCTTAGCATCAGGTCGAGTTCGGGAGTGTTGGGAATGGCCAGCCGCTCCAGCATGAAATTTTTCAGCAGAGCCGGCAAGCCGATGGTCGGGGAAGCCTGGTGTTCCTTAGTAGCCGCGCTGACGTAACGCCCGAACGAGATGGTGCGGAAGTCGGGATGAGCATCCAGATAGACCACGTAGGCGTCCACTACGCTGTCGAGGATCTTCGCTGGATCGAAGGTTTCGAGGTTGGCGAATTCCCGTTCAAGCACCTTCATCACTGAGTTTTCGAGCGACGCGCGAAACTGTTCGACGTGCCGCACGGCAATCGCGTCGATGATGGTTTGCTTGTCCGGGAAGAAGCGGTAAAGAGCGCCGATTGACAGTCCAGCCTCGTTGGCGATACGAGTTGTGGTGACATCCTCCAGCGGCATCTGAGTCAGAAGGGAACTGGCGGCATCCAGTACGCGAGCCACCGTCTGCTGGCTGCGAGACTGGACCGGAGTGCGGCGACGAGAGGGCGAACTGCTCTCCGCAAGCGACGTAGTTTCAAGATCGTCAGACATGGTTATCGCGTTTCTCGATCACGGACTCCGACTTACCGCTCTTCGGAGGTTGACGTGACAGCGATCAAGTGCCGCAGATAGAGCATCTTGCAACCGCCAAACTTAGTCGTTTATCTCTGGAAAGGGCACGCGGGGCGACGCGGGGCGCCATTGACATCATCCCATAAATGCGATAAAAACGAAAGAGAGTTCGCGTTCTTGTTACGAGGTCTTTTTCATGGCTGTGCCCGTGTCTCAGATGTGGACGGTCGCCACGTACGTCCTGAAGCAGCGCGTTAAGGGTCGCAAGCGCTATCCGCTGGTGCTGATGCTGGAGCCGCTCTTCCGCTGCAATCTGGCTTGTGCCGGTTGCGGCAAGATCCAGTATCCCGCTCACGTACTGAAGCAAAACCTGTCCCCCGAGGAGTGTTTCCGCGCGGTCGACGAATGCGGCGCTCCCATGGTCTCTATCCCGGGCGGCGAACCGCTGATGCATCCCCAGATCGCCGAGATCGTGGAAGGCCTGGTCGCCCGCAAGAAATACATTTACCTCTGCACCAACGCTCTGCTGCTGAAAGAAAAGATCGACCTGTTCAAGCCGAGCAAGTACCTGACCTTCTCGGTCCACATGGATGGCGAGCGCGAGCAGCATGACTTTTCTGTCTGCCGCGAAGGCGGTTTTGACGCCGCGCTCGAAGGCGTTAAGGAAGCCGTCAGCCGTGGTTTCCGCGTGACGACCAACACCACGCTGTTTGATGGCGCCGATCCTAACAGCGTCCGTGAATTCTTTGATCAGATGATGGACCTCGGAGTCGAGGGCATGATGCTCTCGCCCGGCTACTCCTATGAGAAGGCGCCCGACCAGAAACATTTTCTGGGTCGCGCCCGCACGCGCCGGTTGTTTCGGGCGATGCTGTCGAACCGCAAAGCCAAGTGGGTTTTCAATCAGTCGCCGCTGTTTCTGGAATTCCTGATGGGCAAGCGGGATTATCCCTGCACTCCTTGGGGCATGCCGACCTTCAACCTCTTCGGTTGGCAGAAGCCGTGTTATCTGCTGCAGGACGGCTACGCCGATACCTTCGAAGAGTTGATGCGCGAGACGGAATGGCACAAGTACGGCACTGAGTCGGGCAATCCCAAGTGCGCCAATTGCATGGTGCACAGCGGATACGAGGCGTCGGCCGTGCATGACACATTCGGTTCGTGGAAGGGATTTCTCGGCACTGTAAAAGCGACGTTCTCTACGAAGTACAAGGACGACGAGGCGCTGGCCATGCTGAACGAAGAGATTCGGCCGGTGCACACCTACAATCCGCTGGTGCAGATTGCATCGAGCGAGCGGCCGGAATTGCACGCGTAAAAGGCGATTTCACCACCGAGGCGCGGAGGACACCGAGAAAATCGAGTTCGTCTTTTGGGGCTCCTGACATCCGTGTGAATTCGAGGTTGCTGGGCGAAAGAATTGTGGGCGAGTATAGGGGTCCTTCGACTCCGGTTCGCAAAAGCAGCGAACCTGCGCTCAGGATGACGCCAGTTGTTACCTCCGTGATCTCCGTGCCTCTGTGGTGAACAAAACGTTTTCGGCGAAGAGCGAAAGGCGAACCGCGATCCCATGTCCGAACCACAACACAACCTCACCGTAGACCATCTGGAAGTCGTCGATGGGCGCGACCGCGAGCAGATCGAAGGCTGGGTTCCGGAGCTGGCTGGCGAAGCTGAACTCCGCGACGCGCTGGAGAAGGCCTTCGACTACCGCGGCGACGTGACCATCACGCGTAAGGACGGAACGAAGGTGGAAGGCTACATCTTCGATCGTCGTAACGCCCCCACGCTAGCGCAGTCTGTCGTGCGATTGATCCCGCAGAACTCGCGCGAGAAGATCTCGATCCCCTACTCCGATATCGCCGCCTTGGCCTTCAGCGGTCGTGACACCGCTGCCGGAAGAAGTTGGGAAGCCTGGGTCCGCAAGTATTGGGAGAAGAAAGCGGCAGGCGAAAAGGGCTTCGGACTCGACCCCGAAAACCTGGAATAACTGGTGCCCCAGGTTCGCGTCTTTGTTTCGGACGCTAACCTGGGATTCGATAACCTGACCGGGTGGAAACGACGGGGCCGCGAGACGAAAGCGCACCGCTCAGCGCCACGCACCTTCCTCATCCCAGGTTAGGCCAAAAGAAGGCCGAACCTGGGGCACCAGCGAAAACTTTCCGCCGTACGTCTGCGCACGCAAAGAGGAGAACCGGTGAAAGGCGTAATCGCTTTCGTATTGCTCGCCGCGGCGACCCTGGTAGCGCAAAAACCGGAGTTCGTGGAAGGTCTCGGCCAGGGTTACAACGGCGAATGGACTCATGTGTCGCGGCAACTGATCGCATTGGCGGAAGCCATCCCAGCGGAGAAATATTCCTGGCGTCCGGCTCCGGGAGTGCGCTCCACCGGGGAAGTGTTCCTGCACATTGCAAGCACGAACTACTTCCTCTTGAACCGCATGGGGCATAAGCCACCTGCGGATTTCGAATCCCTGGATGTCGCGAAAGTCGCCACCGACAAAGCTAAGGTGATCGAGTGGTTGAAACGCTCTTTAGATGCCGTGCGCGATGCGCATGCCGCAGCCACTCCGGCAGAGCTTCAGAAGACGGAGAAGTTCTTCGATCACCAGACCACAGACGAGGGTCTATACCTCCGCCTTCTCATTCATGCCAATGAGCACATGGGACAACTGGTTGCGTATGCTCGAGTGAACGGCGTGGTGCCGCCGTGGTCCGACAAATGATTCGACCGAAGGGGCAGCGGACGCCGTGTCGGTGAATGCTCTCCTCCGGCCACCCTTGTCCATTGCCGGACAAAAGTTTGAAGCGGCCAGCATCTTTGAAAAACCTAACCGCCGCCCGTTGCGCCACTTATAAAATCACGAACTTGGCCGCCAAACTGCACTAGCCTCTTTTCCTGCGAACTACACCGGTTCGCTCTGCGTAGTGAAACGGAGGAGGCATTCGGATGACGAATCTGCTGCAAGACATCCGTTACGGTTGGCGCACGTTGCGTAAGAGCCCGGGGTTCACTGTCGTTGCCGTGCTCGTGCTGGCCTTGGGCATCGGAGCCAACACCGCAATCTTCAGCGTAGTCAACGCCGTCTTGCTGCAGCCGCTGCCCTTCAATCAGCCCGACCGGCTGGTCGCGCTTTATCACACCCCGCCGCAAGCGAGCTTCCCGGGCATCTCCCAATTCGCCGTGTCGCCGGCCAACTTCCTGGATTGGCGCGGTCACGCCCACAGCTTTGAAGGCATGGCTGCCTACGGCTTCGGTAATTACACCCTCACGGGCAACGGACAGCCCATCACGGTGCCCGTCGTGTCATCGACATACGGTCTGCTTTCGCTTCTGCACGCGCAACCATTGCTGGGCCGCGACTTCCTGGCGAGCGAAGACCAGCCGGGCCACGAACATGAGGTGCTGGTCAGCTATGGGTTCTGGCGCGATCATCTGGGCGCCAATCCAGCCGTCGTGGGCACCAACATTCAGCTCAATGGCGAACCCTACACGGTGATCGGCGTCATGCAGCCGGGTTTCGAGTTCCCGTTCGTCAGTGATCCCCAGTTTCGCCCGCAAATGTGGAAGCTGCAGGGCTGGACCCCGAAGGAAGCCGCCATTCGGGACAACCACAACCTTGGCGTGATCGCGCGCCTGAAACCAGGGGTCACCTTGGAGCAGGCCAGCGCCGAGATGAATGCCGTATCCGACCGTCTGGCGCAGCAGTATCCCAAGGACGACAAGGGCTGGGGTGCAACGGTAGTTGCTTTGCGGCAGGACATCGTTGGCGACGTCCGCACGCCCCTGCTGATCCTGCTGGGCGCAGTGGCCTTTGTGCTGCTGATTGCCTGCGCCAACATCGCCAACCTGGTGCTGGCAAAAACGCTCTCGCGGCGCAAGGAAGTGGCGATCCGGGCAGCGTTGGGCGCAAGCCGGCGCCGGCTGCTGCAGCAGGCCCTGGCGGAGACTGTCCTGCTGTCCTTGATCGGTGGCGCTCTCGGACTGGTTCTCGCCCATTACGGTGCAGCCTTCATCGTGAAGTTTGCAGGCACACAACTGCCGCGTTCGAGCAGCATCGGGTTGAACGGCTGGGTCCTGATCTTCACACTTGGTGTCTCCTTGTTGACCGGCCTGGCTGCGGGCTTGCTGCCTGCGCTGCGGCTGACCCGCGGCGACGTGAACGAATCCTTGAAGCAGAGCGCTGGCCGTACCGCTTCCGATTCTGGTGGAAGCCGCACGCGCAACGCCCTGGTGATTGCCGAAGTCGCGCTCTCGCTGATGCTGCTGGCTGGTGCGGGCCTGCTGATTCGCAGCCTGTGGAACCTGCGTTCCACCTATCCCGGTTTCGAGGCCGACCATGTGATCACCATGGACTTGTCGGTGTCGTGGAATAAGTTCGCCGCCCTGCCGCAACTGGCCAGCTTCTACCAGAACGTGCTGGAACGCGTGCGTGCCGTACCCGGTGTCAAGGCAGCGGGACTGACCAACTCGTTGCCGCTCACCGGCAACGGCTCGCATCAACCGGTGCAGATTGCGGGCCAGCCAATCGTGCCCATGGCCGATCAGCCCGAAGTTGATGTTCGGATCATCAGCCCCGGATATGTAGGCGCGATGCACATTGCAGTGATGGGCGGGCGCGACCTCGACGACGCCGACGTCGCGGGTAAACCGGGTGCGGTGCTCATCAGCCAGTCGATGGCCACGCAGTTCTGGCCGCACGACGATCCCATCGGCAAGCAGTTGACCCTGTACTTCTTCCCCGACATCGTGCGCACGGTAGTCGGTGTGGTGGGTGACGTGAAAGAGGACGGGTTGAACCAGACACGTTCGGCTTCCATGCTCTACATGCCGGCGGCGCAGGTCGAAAGTCCCCGGGGCTATCCGTGGCATGCATTTCCGATGACCCTGGTTGCCCGAACGCAAACGCCGCCCGCCAGCGTCGTGTCGGCCATCACCGACGTTGTGCACGGACTCGACTCGGATGTTCCGGTGCTCAATATCAAGACCATGGAAGACACGGTTAACGACTCACTGCTCCAGCAGCGCTTCACCATGTTGCTGCTGACGGGATTTGCGGCGATCGCGCTCTTGCTGGCGGCCGTAGGCATCTACAGCGTGCTGTCATACATGGTGCGGCGCAGGGTGCGCGAGATTGGGATTCGCATGGCGCTGGGAGCGCAGATTGGCGACGTGCTGCGCATGATTGTGGTCGAGGGTATGAAGCCGACGTTGCTGGGCGTGGGGATCGGGTTGGCGGGAGCGCTCGCCCTGGGACGCGTTATGGCAAGCGTGATTTATGGGGTGAGCGCGAGAGATCTGACGACGCTGGTCAGCGTTGCCGTGCTGATGGCCGCGATCGGCCTGCTGGCCAGCGCGCTGCCGGCGTATCGCGCATCACGCGTCGATCCCATGAGGACGTTGCGGGACGAGTGATCGCTTTCAAGGAATAACCGAACCTGGGGCACCAAGTTTCGTCCACTCTGTTGCCAACGGCTGGCGGCAAGTATGGGGCACCCCATACCTCATCGCTTCTCCTACCAACGTTGTACTTCCTCTGCGGCGGAGCAGCCACTTTACGAGAGCAACGTTACCGCTCCATTGCTGAGATCGTAATATCCCGCAACGACCTTGATCTTGCCTTCTTTCACCATGGGTGCGAGCACGGTCGACGATTCGCGCAGCAGCCTTGCCTGGTATTGTGCATTCGCTTTGATCGTCGCCGTCAGGTCCGGACCCGCCTGATCAATGGCCGGCTGAATGTGGGGAAACAGGGAACTGATCTGGCCGGGGACAGCCTTGCCCTGAATCGCCGCTTTCACGGCTCCGCAACTCGCATGTCCCAGCACAAGGATCACCTTGGTCCCGAGGACCGCCGCGCCGTATTCCAGGCTGCCGATAATCTCGGGCGTAATAAGGTTTCCGGCAACGCGGGCGACGAAGATATGACCGATAGTCTGGTCGAACACCCACTCGACGGGCACGCGCGAGTCGGCGCACGACAGCACCGCCGCGAAAGGTTCCTGCTTCTCTTCCGTGTTCGCCTTCAGAAGATCGAGATCGTGTTGTGGAGATGTCAGGGTATTCGAGACGTAGCGTTTGTTTCCGCTCATCAGTTCGGCCAGCGCGGCATCGGGTGTGGAAACATCCTGGGCTTGCGCCGGCGTAGGGATGGCAAACGGAATTGCGCCTGCGACGATGCCGGCAGCGGTTCCGCCAACTCCCAGTTGCAATAGACGACGTCTCGACAATGTGCGGTCGGAGGTAGAGCCGTTACTCATGGAGGGTTTCCTTAGAAGGAATTTTGAGTGCGCGAAAGTTTAACGCGCCGCGTGTCTTGAAACAACATGCAACTCGTGATGTGCAATAATTCGCCCTATGAGAGCGAGAATAGGCGCGTTTTGCTTGTCGTTGGTGACGGTTTTGTTGTTCTGCAGTATGTTTCTTTGCGCTCAGGCCCAGCCATCACCGGGAACTCAGGCTCCGGCAGCTCAGCCATCGAAAACGGGAGACGCTGCAGAACTGGTGAAGCAAGGCGAAGAACTCGCCAAGAATGGCAAACCAGACGAAGCCCTGGCCCTGTTTGAACGCGCGGTAGAACTCAATCCGAACCTCTACCAGGCGCAGCTCTTCATGGGAGTCGCTCTCGATCTTCAAGGCAAGTACGAGGAGGCGCGAAAGCATCTGGCGAAGGCAATCGAATTGGCTTCGCAGGAGCAGACGGTACAGGCCTTGCGTGTGATGGCGGTTTCGTACGCTTTCGAGCGGAATATGGCCAAAGTGGCCGAGTACGACAAGCGCGCCTTCGATCTTCAGAACAACTGGAAGCAGTATGCGGACGCTGCGGGAACAGCCGATGAGCTGGGTCGAATTTATTTAGAGTTCGGCGACTTGGACAATGCGTTTCAGTGGTATCAGATCGGTAACACGACCGCATCGAAGATTCCGAATCTCACTCCCGCGCAGAAGGATCTCTGGAACTTTCGATGGAACGCGGCGCTGGCCCGAATCGCGATACGACGCGGACAGCGCGAGCAGGCGCAGCAATACCTCACGATGTGCAAGACGTATCTTGACAAGGGCGACAATCCTGACCAAATGCAGTTCTATCCCTACCTGGCGGGCTACGTGGCTCTATATGGTGCCGACTATGCCACCGCGATCAAGCAACTGCAACTGGCCAACCAGAAGGACCCCTTCGTTCTGAGCTTGCTGGCGCAATGCTATGACAAGCTGGGCGACAAAGCACATGCCCGGGACTACTACCAGAAGATCATGTCGATCAATACGCACAACCCTTCGAACGCATTCGCCCGTCCTAAAGCGAGAGAGTACCTCGCCCAAGGGCAGGTTGCGACACCGCCGGCTTAGATGCGCCTTCAACCTAGGAAGTAGAAGTCGGCCACCCTTCTCAAAGCACTACACCTTAGGCGTGCCGACTTTCTTATCTCGGACTTCGGGCGCACCGCTCTGGCGTGTCGTTGCGCTTGACTTTGATCGAGTCACAGAATTTAATCTGGCGACTAGGCTTACGGCTTGAGAGGTTTTATCCCGCTCCGAAGCCGTGTGCACTTCGTAGTGTCGTGCTCGTGACTGCGTAGTGGGAGAGCATTCGCCCACATATCTGAGTTTCGACGGAGTATCCATGTCCACGTCTGGCCAGACCCATTTGTCTGCTAGCGGTGCGAATCCCGAAGGTCAGCAAGCTTTACAGATCAAATACTTCATTGGCGGACTAGCCTTGTTGGCTGCAAGCGCGCTGATCTGGCCTGTCCTGGGTCGGGGCGTCGAGCGGTATCAGTTCATGCCGCACGTCTTTTGTTATCTTGGCAATCCGACGCTCATCGGTGTCAATCTTGTCTCCGACCTTCTGATCGGCGCCTCTTACGTCGTGATCTCTCTGACACTGGTTTACCTCGTCCGGGCCAGCCGAGGAGCGATTCCGTTCCACTGGATGTTTCTGGCATTTGGGACGTTCATCATCGCGTGCGGTGGCACGCATTTCATGGAGGCCGTAACCCTCTGGCACCCGGTGTATTGGGCTG
Organism: uncultured Acidobacteriaceae bacterium; assembly: GCA_963834135.1. Classification (GTDB taxonomy): domain Bacteria; phylum Acidobacteriota; class Terriglobia; order Terriglobales; family Acidobacteriaceae; genus Bog-257. Next base: position 1,086,801 of record CAWIAN010000007.1, read on the forward strand.
CGGCCTACCTAAAAGTAATCACCGCCGTGGCTTCGGTTGCCACCGCGGTGGCCTTGCCACTGGTTTTGCCGAAGATTCTCAACAATATTGAAAACATACGTTTATCGGAAACCCGGGCACTTGAGCTTGCCCGCGCCAATCAGGAGCTGAGCACGGCTAATGAAAAGCTGCAAGACTTAGATCGCTTGCGTCGCCGCTTTGTCGCGCAGGCGGCTGCCAACATGGGCGACTGGGAATGGGACATTCGAAAAGGCGAGGTGCGCTGGTCGCCGGAAGTGGAAGATATGCATGGCCTGCCTCGCGGGAGTTTTCGTGGACAGCTGGAGAATTGGCTGGAAACGATCCATCCAGACGACCGGGATCGGGCACTGGCGACGGTGCAAGACTCGGTCCGCAATCACAAAGAATATGAGCTCGAGTACCGCACCAGTCGTCCGGACGGCCGGTACTGCTGGACGACATCTCGCGGCTCCGTCGAGTACAACCCCGACGGCGAACCGATGCGCATGGCGGGAATGTCCATGGACATCAGCACTCGCAAACATACGGAAGAAGCCTTGCGGAAAACCGAGAAGCTGGCCGCCGCGGGAAGGCTGGCCGCTACCATTGCGCACGAGATCAACAATCCTCTCGAGGCGGTTACGAACTTGATCTATCTCGCCCGCTCAGAGCAGTCGCTCGACTCGAGTAAGCGGTTGCTTGACGCCGCGGATCATGAACTGCAGAGAATCGGTCATATCACGCGCCAGACTCTTGGTTTCTATCGTGAGACAACTTCTCCCGTCGAGATCGATGTTTCCGAGCTACTGAAAGGCGTGGTCGACGTATTCCGCCGTAAATTGACTTCTCGAAATATCAGCGCCTCGGTCGAGAGCGACGGCGCTGTCTTTTTGCACGGAGTGCCGGGCGAGTTACGTCAGGTCCTCTCCAATCTGCTGAGCAATGCCATCGACGCATCCCCGACAGGCTCGCAGGTCAGAATTCGCATTAAATCGCTCGGCGATGCAGTTCAAATCGCAATTGCCGATCACGGCTCCGGAATCCCCGAAGCAGCTGGAGCGCAAATTTTCGAGCCGTTCTTTACCACCAAGAAGGATGTTGGGACCGGGCTCGGACTTTGGATCAGCAAAGAAATCGTTCAGAACCATGGCGGGAGGATAAGCTTCCGTAGCCGGACCGGCGCGGATAAGAGCGGAACGGTTTTTGTGGTGTACCTCAGCAAGACGCACGCTGCGCGCAGCACCGCTGCATAGCATCCTGGCGCTTCCGGTCCAGGATTATTTCGGTTCAGCGGCCGTCAACATGGTCAGCAACATTACCGTGTCGGTCTTCGCGTACACGGCATGAGGAACGTTGGCTTCCATAAAGATCCACGATCCGGCGGTAAGTTCCTTTTCGTCGCCGTCGAGTGTAAGCCGAACCTCGCCTTGAACAATCTCGATCATCGCTGGAACGGCGGCAGTATGCTGCGACAACTCTTGTCCACCAGAAAATCCAAACAACACAACTTTGACTCGATCGTCGCGGCGAATCGTGCGGCTGAGGGTGCCATCTTTAGGGATTTCGATTGCATTGGTAAGGCTTTCGATTACGGAATAATTAGGCATGTTCTTCTCCCGGTTAGGCTGAACTCGAGCCGCAACAGCATAGCTGCGCAGCAAGCATCGCGACCCGACTCAGCAAGAGTTCATGGGTAATGCACGTCGGCAGGATCCGGGATCGGGCTGGTGGCGAACCTTTCGCCATACCTGGGGGAAGAATTCGCTGAAGGCGTTAGAGAGCGCGCGGCCTCCGAAGCCCTCGGCGGTGCGTAACAGCGCGTTGTCCCAATCATCCTCGCTGGGAACGCGCCAGGTGTTAGAGAGGAAGTTGTTGCCGGCAACCGCCACATACCTGGCATAAGCAGGGTGGCGTTCCCCGTCCTGCCGATAAGCGCGGAATGTGAGATCGATGACGTTCTTGACCCGCTCCTTAAATGGAGCATGAACGGTGTGGAAATATCGCGGATCTTCTCCCCACGCCGCCCCGAGAGTCGCTTCGATTGCATTGCTGGTCGACACGCCTGTGAGGCGCATTCCATAGCGCTGTCCGAAGCCGACCCAGTGCGTGCCGTACTCGGAAGGGTTGTCGGTAGCAGTTCCAATGCCGGAGGAAAACAGGCCCGCCACCAGACTGCGAGGCCCTACCGTGGAGCGGACGAACCAGAAGAATCTTCCTTCGGCGGTGATGGCGCGGTAATCGGCCGGAGTCCGAGGAACAGCGCGTATATACCGCGAAATGCTCGACTTGCCTTCATCTGAATTGTCGTTGGAAGGTGCTTGCGCGGTTTGGGCTGCAACTGGCTTTAGAAAGAAAAGGCCAACGCACAAAACGAACACGAGTTGCCGCCCCGCGGCAACGAAAGGTGAATTCATCTACAGTGCTCTCCCCTGAGAAACGGCGTCTGGCAACCTTATGGAAGCATAGAGGCAATCGCGCGAATTGCCAAACTCAGCCACGCGCGACGTCAGTGATACGGGTAGAGGATGAAAAACATAAGAGACAACACCATAAGCACCCAAAGGCCCGGTTTTATCTGCTGCACTTTGCCACTAACCAGCTTGCATATTGGATGCAGCACGAACCCTGCGCAGATACCTATGGCGATGTTGAATGTGAAAGCCATCAGCGAGATGACGGCGAAGGCGGGAATCGATTCGGTGTAGTCGGTAAAGTCAATGTGCGTGATTGGCGCCAGCATGAACAGCCCCACAAGTATGAGCGCGGGACCATAGGCCTGCGGAGGAATGGTGGCCACAAACGGCGCGAAGAACAGGGTCAGGAGGAAACAAGTGCCTGTGACGAACGCGGTAAATCCAGTTCGGCCTCCTGCCTCGATTCCGGTCGCGGACTCCACGTAGGCTCCGGCGGTGGACGTTCCCAGCACTGGCGCCAGGCAGGTCGTGATGGCGTCTACCAGCATCGGACGCTCGATCTGCGGCAGTTGCCCTTCCGCGTCCAGAAAGCCTGCGCGTGCCGATAAGCCGATTAGCGTTCCCATCGTATCGACGAATGCCATCACAAAAATCGTAAGCGCCACCGGGAAGGTCTGCCAGGAGAGAGCCCCCCTTAGGTCAAGCTGCCACAAGATCGGCTTCACGCTGGGCGGCATGCTGACCAGGCCGTGCGGCGTCGCGGCCACGCCCGTGATAAAAGCCACGATGGACGTAATGACGATGCCGAGCAGGATTGCCCCAGGAACCTTCCTGATGACGAGAATAGACAGCAATACAAGCCCGAACATCGCTACCAGTACAGGAGCGGAGGTGAGATGTCCGGCCTGCACCGGTGCGCCCGGGACGCCGAGTCGCACGATGCCGGTTTCGTTCAGTCCGATGAATGTCAGGAACAACCCCATCCCGACCGCGAAGCTGTAGCGCAGCGACGTCGGCACTCCGTCGACCACCCATTTCCGCAAGTGCAGCACGGTCATGAGAACGAACACCAAGCCGGCGATGAAGATCGCGGCCAGCGCGGTTTGCCAAGGTATCCCCAGGACCTTGCATACCGTAAAAGCAATAAATGCGTTCTCGCCCATGTACGGGGCGATGGCAAAGGGGCGGTTGGCATAGAAGGCCATCAGGTAGCAGCCGAATGTTGCTACCAGCGCGGTCGCAACGAAGGATGGTCCTTCCGGAATACCTGCAGATGAGAGGATCGCCGGATTCACAACGACGATGTAGGACATCGTGGTGAAGGTAGTTAGACCGGCAATGACCTCACGAGAAAGAGAAGTGTTGTGCTGAGAGAAGGAAAAATACCGAAACAAACCGTTAGTAGGGCGCTCCATTCACGCCGATAGTACGCGTGGCATGATTTAAACGCGATAGCGAAGTTTCAACCTGATACCAGAGCCGGGAAAGCAAATGACGGGTATTGTAAGTCACTATATTTAAACAAGTTCCAAATGGCAGACACCCCGGGATCGCTCGAGCTCTCTGTCCTCGAGAGGCAGGGCATGCGCACTTGGCCTTTTCCCCTGTTTTGGCAAATCAGCTTCTCACACATCGCAAAAACCTGCGCTTCGTCCCGAATCGACAACTTGTAACCTGCTGAAACATAAGTGTCCGCTTTTGGAACACTAATTGCGCTACTACGCATGGGGGAGGACTACCTCACCCACTCCGGAGGAAGTATGCGACCCAAAACCCTGCTGGTCGTCGTCGCTCTGGCAGTTGCTTTTACACTAACTGCGCCGAAGACCTTCGCCCAAAATCTTGTAACCAACGGTAGCTTCGAGACCGGTGACTTTACCGGCTGGACCACCGGCGGAAACTTTGAAGATACATTTGTCGAGACTGGCGCTTTCTACGATTACACGGGCGCCCAGGACGGCAACTTCTATGCTGCCTTAGGACCTGTCTCAACCGATGGAACGCTCAGCGAGACATTTTCCGACACCGCTGGTGCTCACTACACCTTCAGCTTCTGGTTCGCTTCTGTAGGCGATAGCCCGAGCGACTTCAGCGCCTCATGGGACGGCACTGCGCTGCTCTCTCTCTCCAATCCAAATACCGGCAGCGCTTGGAGCCAGTACACCTATTCGGTCACTGGTACCGGCACCGACACGATTCAGTTTGCTTTCCGCGACGATCCTGGCTATATGGCCCTGGACAACGTTTCGGTCAGCCAGAGCGGCGGAACTGGAACTACGCCTGAGCCCAGCAGCTTTATTCTGATGGGTAGCGGCGTTCTGGCTCTCGGCGGAATGGTTCGCCGGAAACTCAGAGGATAATCCGACCGTTTACACGGAATCTTAAGGCACCCAGCTTGGGTGCCTTATTTTTTTGCAGGCTGCAATCCTGGCTTCGTCTATGGGTAAAGGGTCCGGAAAGATAGAATCCAGCCTAGTGGCCGGAACCCAACATCCCGAGGCCGGAACCGCCCGTAATGTTCGCTTTGCCGATCCCGCCGCCACCGCCCGCGATCTTGAGCAGATTCGCCGCCTGGTTCCCGAAAGCGTTCATCGCTCATTCCTGGCTTTACTACCCAATGCTCCGGATCCTGACACGACGGTAAACCAATTCCAGCGGCTTGCGGAAACTGGATCGGCTGAGCTCATGCGCCTGCTCGATCAGCACCTTTCGCTGGTGCATTACGCAGTGGTGGTGTTCGGTCATAGCCCTTGGCTGGGCGAGACCTTGATGCAGAATCCCGACCTCTTTTATGGTTTCGCGCGCGAGCGCAGCCTCGATCGCACCCACTCCCGCGAAGAATTTGAGGAAGGATTCGCACGAATGCGTTCCCGTTCGTTCGAAACCGATATCGCGGCCTTGCTGGCCCGCTTCAAGCGTCGCGAATACGTTCGCATCATGCTGCGCGACGTTCTCGGAATCGCCACGTTGGCCGAGACGACCGGTGAAATATCGGCGCTGGCTGACGTCCTCATCGAAGAAGCTCTACGGGAGGTTGACGCCCATCTGCAGCATCGCTTCGGTGCCCCGCAACGACTGGATCGCGAGAACCGGGTAGTAGCTTCGCGTTTCTCCGTTCTCTCTCTCGGTAAGTTGGGCGGTAGTGAACTGAACTATAGCTCGGACATTGATCTGCTCTATCTTTACGACGGAGGGCAAGAACCCCGTACAGCAGAAATCTCCAACCGCGAATACTTCGTCCGGCTGGCTCAACAGCTCACCGAGTTGCTGTCGCGTCACACTCGCGAAGGACCGGTTTTTCGCATCGACCTGCGTCTGCGTCCGCAAGGCGCTGATGGAGAGCCGGCTGTTCCGCTGGCTCACGCAATCCATTACTACTCGCAAGTAGCGCACGACTGGGAGCTACAGGCCATGATCAAGGCTCGTCACTCTGCTGGCGACGTTGGCTTGGCGCGGGAGTTTGTGCGAGCCGTCCAGCCGTATGTGTATCGTGCCGAAGTCAATTTTGTCGCGATTAAGACCGCGCTTGAAACCCGCAAGAAGATTGGTAGACATCGCCGGAAGAACTTGTTGAAGGAAGTAGCTCAAACCGGCGTCGACGTGAAAGTTGATCGCGGTGGGATCCGCGATATCGAGTTTCTGGTGCAGTGCCTCCAGCGGGTGTACGGGGGAAGCGAATCCTGGCTGCGATCACGCGGTACTCTCTTTGCCTTACAGAAATTGCACGATAAGGAGCACATCAGCGGAAAAGATTTCCATAACCTCACCAATGCCTATGAGTTTCTTCGCAATCTGGAGCACCGTCTGCAGCTTCGACATGGGCAGCAGACCCACCGCCTGCCGCAAGCCCGTGCAGAGTTGCAAGACTTGGCCCGCAGCCTCACTCCGGAAGGGGCTACAGCGCCCACTCCCGAAGAGTTTGTAGCGCATGTCCAGCGACGGATGGCAGCGGTTCAAGAGATTTATGTACGCATCATCTATCGCGAGCAAGCCCAGGACCAGGCCACGACTGAATTTGAATTGCGTCCCGAGATCGTCGCCACACCCGAGAGCACATACAGCCAGATGATGCAAAGGCTCGCGGTAGATTCGCCCCAGCTGCGCGAGATTGCCTCACGCGCCGACCTCTCGCAGCATGCGCGCCGTAATCTCGACCGCTTCCTCAGCTCGGCGGGTACCACCTCGGAGCGCTACGGTGCCGTGCTGCGCTCTGCTCCGGCTGTGGAGCGAGCGTTAACGATCTTCGAATACAGCGAGTTTCTGAGCGACATCCTGGTTCGGCACCCGGATGCCGTTATTCTGCTCAACGAGATCGAGGGACGGGTTGCGCAGGACGAACCGAAGTTTTTCTCGGGATTCGATCAAACCGGGGCAACGGCGGATGATCCCGTTTTTCGCTACCTTGCGGAAGGCAACGTCGACCGTGCGGAAGCCATGTCGATCCTGAGACAGCAATATCGCAGGCGAATTTTTCTATCGGGAGCGCTTGATCTGTTCCACCGCCGCGATATCTTCGATTCGCTGAAAGACAACACGTCGGCCGCCGACGCGGCGATTGACGCGGCCTTGGCCATGGCTGGAACGCCGGATGGCTTCGCCGTCATGTCGCTCGGCAGGCTAGGTACGAGTGAGTTCGATCTGCTTTCTGACGCGGATGTGTTGTTTGTGTGCGACAGCGGCTGCAACCGTACAGTTATAAGCCGCACCGCCGAACAGTTGATGGAGGCGCTCACCGCTTACACCAGGGATGGAACGGTGTTTCCAATCGATGCCCGGTTGCGGCCACATGGGCGCGAAGGAGAACTGATCGTCACTCCGGCGCAACTGGAAGCCTATTTCCAGGAGGAAGCGAAGCCTTGGGAGGCGCTGACCTACTTGAAGCTGCGCTATGTTGCCGGGGATCGGCAACTCGCCGACCGCATCCTGCACAGCGTCCAATCTGGAATTGCCGAGATGGCAAGCAGAATTGAATTCGAGACAGAATTGTCCGAGGTGAGGGCAAGGCTGGAGCGCAGCGAATCTCCGCAGAATCTGAAAACCGGTGCGGGCGGCAGCTACGACATCGACTACATAGCCGGATTGCTGCAAGCGAAATATCAGCTTTGGTTTGTCGGAAACTTATCGGAGCGTATGCGATGGCTCCAGAAGCACGGATTGATACCGGAGCAGCAATGCCAGGAATTGATCGATAGCGCTCGATTTCTGCGTACCGTCGAGCATCTGGTCCGCCTGGTGAGCGGGCGAGCCCGTAAATGGCTGCCGGTGGCCGACCATCCTCGACGTGCCGTGCAGAAGCTGTTGTGGACAGTGCTGAACACCAGCGACAGCTTCAATCCGGAGATACGGCTGGCGGAGGTCATGCGGCGCAACCGCGACCTCTATCTGACTTATCTGCGGTCATAAATAGCGGCGCGACAGAGATTCGCACATCCACGTTCATCTCTCACACGGATGTGTGATGGATGAACAGCGGTTTCGATTGAACCTCACAACGGGCAGTGATAGCTTTAAAAGGTACGGGATCAGGCGGTAATTATCTGATCCGGAGCAGCCGGCCTTGATCGATCGGCTTCCGGTGTCATCATAACGCGTCAGTTCTCCGGCTCTGCCGGTTCTGTTTGCTCCTCCAATCCCGACGTGGGGCTGGGCTCAGCCCGGGATCCTTTCGACTAAATTTCCTCGAGGTGCCTCGTGGCGTCTTCTTATAACGGAATTCCTCTGCCTTCCAGCGGGAGCAAAATTACCTATGAGGGTAAGTTTGTCATCCCTGACAATCCCATTATTCCTTTCATAGAAGGCGACGGCACCGGCCGCGACATCTGGAAGGCTTCGGTCCGAGTGTTCGATGCAGCAGTCGAGATTGCCTACGGCGGCAAGCGCCGTGTCTCCTGGTACGAAGTTTTTGCCGGCGAGAAAGCCATGGATCGCTTCAAGACCTGGCTGCCGGACGAGACTGTAGCGGCTTTCCGCGATCTGCGCATCGGAATCAAGGGGCCTTTGACGACACCGGTTGGCGGAGGGATTCGCTCTCTCAATGTGGCATTGCGACAGATTCTTGATCTGTACGCTTGCGTCCGGCCGGTGAAGTATTACCAGGGCATCCCTTCCCCGGTGAAGAATCCGCATCGCATGAACATGGTCATCTTCCGCGAGAATACCGAGGATGTCTACGCGGGTATCGAGTGGAAGGAAGGAACAACCAAGGCTAAGGAGCTGATCGATTTCCTCAACAATAAGATGCTGGCCGGAACCAATAAGCGGGTTCGCGAAGATTCGGGCGTTGGCATCAAGCCGATCTCCATCACCGGCACTAAGCGACTGGTGCGGATGGCCATCGACTATGCATTGAAGAACAATCGCAAGGCTGTGACGATTGTGCATAAAGGCAACATCCAGAAGTTCACCGAGGGCGCTTTCCGCGAGTGGGGTTATGAACTGGCGACGCAGGAATTTCGCCAGCAGGTCATCACCGAGCGCGAAAGTTGGATCATCGACAATCTCGATAAGAATCCTGGTCTATCGATCGAAGAGAATGCCAAATTAGTGGAACCGGGGTTGGAGTTCGCACCGCAAGACTTCCGCGATGCTCTCTACATCGAGGTGAAGGGCGTGATCGACAGCATCTACAGCACGCACGGTAAGGGCGCGTGGAAGTCGAAGCTGATGATCAACGATCGTATCGCCGACAGCATCTTCCAGCAGATCGTCACTCGTCCCGACGAATACTCCGTGCTGGCCACCCCGAACCTCAATGGCGACTACATTTCCGATGCCGCCGCGGCGCAGGTTGGCGGCTTGGGCATCGCTCCCGGCGCCAACATCGGCGATCAGCACGCGATCTTCGAGGCTACCCACGGAACCGCTCCGAAGTATGCCGATAAAGACGTCATCAATCCCGGCTCGGTCATGCTCTCCGGAGTGATGATGTTCGAGTTCATGGGCTGGCACGAGGCCGCCCATCTCATCGAGAGCTCTCTGGAACAGACCATCCAGCAGAAGAAGGTGACCTACGACTTTGAGCGCATGCTGGAGAGCGCAACCAAGGTCAAGACCAGCGAATTCGCCTCCCACATGATCCAGAACATGGCTCCTGTGGCCGCGCTGGCGACGAAGTAAGTTTGCTGAGTTCTTTCGGGGCAGCCGCGGCTGTCCCGCAGCAATTATCATTGAATGGAACGATTCCATATGCCCGATATTGGGCGATACTGTGAGGACTAATGCGCAAGAAAGTTACGGTAGTTGGTTCAGGGAACGTAGGTGCCACGGCGGCTCATTGGCTGGCTTCGAAGGAACATGCGGATGTAGTACTGATCGACATCATCGAAGGCGTCCCGCAAGGTAAGGGTCTCGACCTGCTGCAGGCTATGCCGATCGAGAAACGTGATTCCTTTGTTCTGGGCACGAACGACTATGCCGATACCGCGAACTCTGACATTGTGGTAATCACGGCCGGTATCCCGCGTAAGCCCGGCATGAGCCGCGACGACCTGCTCAACACGAATTACAAGATCATGAGTGATGTCGTCGGCAAGGTTGTGCAGTACTCGCCCAATTGCATCATCATTATCGTTTCCAATCCGCTGGATGCCATGGCACAGGCCGCTTACAAGCTCAGCGGCTTCTCCCGCAATCGCGTCATTGGCATGGCAGGCATTCTGGATTCGTCGCGCTTCCGTGCCTTCATCGCACGTGAGCTGGACGTTTCGGTGGAAAACGTCACCGCTTTCGTCCTGGGCGGGCATGGCGACACCATGGTCCCCCTACCGCGCTACTCGACGGTTGCCGGCATCCCGATCACCGAGTTGATGGACAAGGAAACGATCGACCGTCTGGTGCAGCGCACGCGTGACGGCGGCGCCGAGATCGTTAAGCACCTCAAGACCGGCAGCGCCTACTATGCTCCGTCGGCCGCAGTGGCGGAAATGGTTGAGGCGATCCTGAAGGACAAAAAGAAAATCGTCCCCTGCGCTGCTTACCTCGAAGGCGAGTACGGCATCAACGGCCTGTTCGTGGGCGTGCCCTGCAAGCTGGGCTCGAACGGCATCGAGAAGATTTACGAAATCAAGCTGACGGCGGAAGAGCAGGCAGCTCTGCAAAAGAGCGCGGATTCCGTGAAAGAGCTGGTTGGCGTAATCGGGGTTTAACTTAAAAGCCGTATCCCACCTTGCCGCGCCGGCAGGGTGGGCCTTTTTTTCTTGCGGACACCCTGGCATCGCCGGTCGCGGAAGCTCCGGACGTTTGTTGCACAGGTTCTTCCTCGCGCCGCTCAGCGACTTTCTTCTTCAGCATCTCCAGATACTTTCTGCGGTGCTCCAGGATTTCGGCCTTCATCGCCGAGGCATCTTCGCGAACCAGTTTCGAAACCGGCTCGTCATATAGGAAGTGAGAGGCAACGATCTCTGGAACTGCCTCCGGTGTCAGTTTCGTGTACCAGGCACCGTTCGGATAGAGGATCATCACCGGGCCGCTCTCGCACAATCCCAGGCAGCCGCAGCTGGAAACTTGCACGTCATCCGACAGGCCGACGGCGCCGAGTTCACGATGAAGCGCTTCCAGAACCTTGGCTGATCCCCCTCCTGCGCAGCAGGTCGCGCCCTCGGATTTTTCCTGCGTGCAGACAAATGCGTGATAGCGAAACGGTTCCATAGAGCCTCCTAAAACAACTGCCAGTGGCCGGTCGCCAGTGGCCAGTTGGAGTTACGTTCTATCTTCGACCCGCTTACCGATAGGCAGAAAGTGTCACCATCACACGAACGAGTGATGCACGGGCAGCACCGCTGAACGAGGCAGAGGTGTTGGGCGTTAACTGACAACTGACAACCGGCCACTGACAACTGCTAACGGTAATTTCTTCCAATCTTCATCTCGGGACGTGCCGTTTTAATCAACAATTCGCCTTGACAGTGCACGCGGCTGCACTATGATGTTTGAAACATTTCCTGCCGGATATGTTTTGGACCGGTGACGCAATGCAGCGAACGTTCACATCCAACGAAGTTGTGGCGCTGACCAGCATCAGTCTGCGCCAACTGCAATGGTGGGACGAGAAGGGCATTGTGGTTCCGGCACGTGACGGTCACAAGCGCAGTTATTCGCTCGACGACCTGGCCGAAGTCGCCATCCTTTGCGAGTTGCGCGAACGCGGCTTCTCCCTCCAAAAGATACGCAGAGTTATCCGCTTCCTGCAGAAGGAATTGGGCAAGCGCCTGATGGAGACGGTGACCGCTGCGTCGGAGTATCACCTATTGACCGACGGTCAACATATTTACCTGGAAGACTCCGCTCGAGGCGTGGTCGACTTGCTGAAAAATGCGCGCCAGCCGATGTTAACTGTGTGTTTGAGCGACGCCATTCAGCGAGTGATGGACCCGGTCGATCGGGAGAGCAGCACGCGTCCACGCCGGAGCGGGCAGACGAGCAGCTCGCAACGGCGGCCGCCCGTCCGTGCCGAATTGCGTGCGGCAGGCAAGCGAAACGGTTCCGTGCGTCATCTTAAGTAAGACGGCGCGCATGGCTTCTTGAACGGTCCTGAAGGAGGGCACATGATCGGAGAACTGAGCATTCTGAGCGAATGGATCCCCGAACAAATGGAGCCTGGAACCATTTTCGTCCTGGAAAATGCCGGCGAGGTCGGGGAGAAGGAAGATCCTTACTGGGCTGTCCTGTCCTGTCCGTCATGTGGACAACTGGGGCTGGTCACGCGCAAGCAGGTCGGCGGATTGATTCCCGTGATCTGCGGATCCGAGCGTTGTTCGGCTCAGTTCTTTATTCGCGACGAGCAGATCATGCCGCGGAAGCCGAATTAAGGCAGCCATCGGTTGTCGGCTCTCAGTTAACTTTGGGGAGGCATAGCTTCGGCTGTGCCTTTCGCTTTTTGAGCAGTTGTCACACCTCCGTCGAAGATGTGTCGCCAGCGCGGGGAAAAGCAGATCCCTCATCGGGCTGAAGCCCTCCTCGTGATGACAATTTACAGCTATGGTGGCGACCGATGTTTTTCTTCTGCGATGATGCTGCCCTTGTCCGGGCCTAGTTTCCGAACGACAAACATCCGCGCTATACTTTGCGACCACTTACGTTTGGGGAGCATCTCAGGCTCACATCATTAGACCGCCTCGTGGTCAGGGGCAGAGGACGGTACACCGAAATGCATCAAGTGTTTCTTCTAGCGATAGCGATAGGCTTCGTCGCGGGCTTGCGCGCGATGACAGCGCCCGCGTTGGTGAGCTGGGCGGCTCACCTGGGATGGATCAACCTGCACGGCAGTCCATTGTCGTTCATGGGTTCGCCCATCGCAGTGGGAATTTTTACACTCGCAGCTATCGGCGAGATCATCAACGACAAGCTTCCGAAGACACCGCCTCGCACGGCTATACCGTCGCTGATTATTCGGATGGTGATGGGAGGTTTTTGCGGCGCCTGTCTCTATGCCGCGGCGGCTGCGACGCCCATCACGGGAGCAATCCTTGGGGTCATCGGAGCGCTTATCGGAACCTACGCTGGCTACTATGTTCGCCGTGGCCTGGATAACAGCCTGAAGGTGAAGGATATTTTCATTGCGATTCCCGAGGACATCATCGCCATCGTTCTGGCTTATTGCGTTGTCCGCTCGGTGATCAGCTAGACCGTGACTTTGGTAGTCTGGGTTCCGAGCCCGGCTGCGATAAAGAACCCAAGGGCCAGCAGGCCGAACGCCAGGCCGCAACCCAGAGTAATGAGGGGTACCGCGAAGAAGCGCCGGTTCCAGCCGGCGCCGATGCGCGCCTGCTCAGGATTCCCGGGATCGTAACGGATCTCGGGCTGGCTTCCGACGATAAACTCCGCCGCCCGACGCTGAGTCTCCGCATAGTTACTACTCTGGAAGCTAGTGAGGTCGGCGGTAATTGTTTTGCCGTTCACTGCATATTCGATTTGCAACATCGCCGCGTAAAGTTGATCGTGCTTGGACGTGGGAACCGTGACGACGTGGCTGTTGATCACCCGAGCCTTGGTGACCGGCCACGAACGCAGCACGTGAATTTGTCCCATGAAGAAGGGCAAACTGAGGATGGCGAAAATTCCGCAAATAATGAGGTTCGCTACGCCGATGAATTGAAGAGTGCCGCGCCGTTCAGAGCTCACGCGCGTTGTCTCTGTGCTCCTGGAGTTGCGTTCCCCGCAGGCGCGGAGCTGCCGCCAGTCACTTCCTTAAGCTCGTTTTCTACTCGCCGCATGCCAAGCAGAATTCGCCCGAGATAGCCGAGGTAGACCAGCCAGGCGATGGTGTAGGCCGCTTTCAAAAAGATGATTGAGTTCATTAAGCAACTCCTCGCAGAGCCGCCTGCGCATGGGCCGACTCGAGCGCCTGTTCCTGCATTTGTAGCTTGTAGCGCATGATCAAATAAGTGATTCCCACCAGAGTGAACGCCGCAACGTTAAACAGGAGCGCATGCAAAATAGGAGGCGCTAGTCCGGAGTCGGGACCTCCACCAAGAACTGGAGAGGGATGCTGCGTGCGAAACCATCGGATCGAGAAGTACACAAGAGGAACATCGGCGAATCCGAAAACCGCGAAGGCGGCCGCAAGTACCTGGGTTTGCCCGCCAGCGGCAAAGCGCCGCAATACCAGATAACTGACATAGATGAGCCACAGTACCAGACTGCTCGTCAGTCGTGCGTCCCATGTCCACCAGATGCCCCAGACTGGACGGGCCCACAATGTACCCAGGAGCAGCAACATGGCGCAGAAGACGACTCCCACCTCTGCCGCCGCCGCGGCCAGAGCGTCGCTCTGTACGCTTCGTTTCCAGAGATACCAGATGGAAGCGACAAAGTTGATGAAGAAGCAGAACATGCCTACCCAGCCCGAGGCAACGTGATAGTAAAAGATGCGCTGGACATCGCCCATCGTGGCTTCGGTGGGTGCAACTGCCAGGTTCCAATAGCTGGTCGAGCCCAGCAGGATCAAGATCAGAGGAACCGAAATGAATGCCATTTTTTTCATTCTGTATTCCGCGTTATTCAGCGTTCAAAACCGTTTCGAACAGCAGCAGGCAGATCGACGTGAACACAATATCGTAAACCGCCAGCAGCTTGATCCAGAAGACAGGTGAGGCCTCGCCGGTAAGAATTGAAGTGGTGGCATCCACCATTCCCAGGAGCGCCGGAATCGAGATAGGGAAGAGAATTAGAGGCAGCATGATCTCTCGATTGCGGGTGCGAATCGAAAGCGCCGCGAAGAACGTTCCGTTCACCACCAGCGCCCAGGTTCCGAGCAGCGCAACCACCACCAGTTGCCACACCGGCCCGATCGATCGCAGTTCGTAGAAGATTACGAACAGTGGCGCCATCAAGCATTCCAAAATGACTACGAAGAGGAAATTTCCGACGGCTTTGGCGACAAAGAGAGAATTCGCCGGTGCCGGCGACACGCGATACGCGTCCAGTACCTGGTTGCGGAGTTCGCGCGCCCAGGTCTGATTCAGCGCGACTACCGCCGCGAACAGGAATGCCACCCACATCAGTCCGCCGGCAATATGCCGAGATTCCTCCGCTGTGGGATTGAAGGCGAAGCTGAAGATCACCACGACCAGCAGCGCGAAAAACAGCATGGAGTTAATGGCGTCTTTCGAGCGCCATTCCATGCGCAGATCTTTTGCGAGCGTCGATCGCGTGACGCCGAGCGTGCTCATACGCTGGCCCTCACCGGAGGATCGACGGCAGTCACGGCGCGGGCCATCTCTTCCCGGGCGACAATCTTTCCTGCGGACATGCGCACGAATTCATCCGCAACATTTTCCATGAGCGGAGCTTGATGCGTAACCACGAAAATCGTCTTGCCTTTATCGCGGACTTGCCCCAGCACCGCAGCCATATCGCGTGCAGAATGCACATCGACGTTGGAGAACGGCTCGTCCAGGAGCATCAACTCGGGATCGTGCAGAACCGCGCGAGCCAGCGAAAGCCTCTGTCTCATGCCTTGCGAATACTGCCCGATGCGGCGAGAGAGTTCGGGATCGAGCCCGACCGTGCGCATCGCGTTACGGCAGACCTCGTCATCATGAATGCCATAGAGGCCGGCAAAGTACCGCAGGTTCTCCATGCCGTCGAGTTCGTCATAGAGCAGCGGCGCGTGTCCCATGTAGCCGACACGACGCGCGACCTCTCGAACTTTCCTGGTTCCCAAAATCGTAAAGCTGCCCTGACTCGGCTCAATCAAGCCGGCGACGACGCGTAGCAATGTGCTCTTGCCGGCGCCATTGTCGCCCACGACGACATAAAGGCGTCCGGGCGCAAAGCTGGCTGTGATGTCGCGCAACGCGGCAAAGCGGCCAAAGAACTTCACCAGGTTTTCGAGGATAATGACAGGCGAGAAATTTGGTTCGCTGGTCCCTGCCATGGATCGCGTTTCCGTGAGGCTCGACTGCAAGCGACTACTGGCCCATGCCTGAGCCCGCTCCGTTTTGTGCTGTACTCTGCGGACCCTGCGCGGCCGCGGGCTGACCGCCCGGCTTGGGCGCGTACTTGGACGCACACTTGGCCTGAATATTGGTGGCATGGAAGACGCCATCTTGTCCAAAACGGCCTTCGGCTAGCGCCTGCGCATTGTCTTTGAAGGTATCGGGGGGAGCTTCCGTCCCGCTATAGACGACAGGCAGCATGCGGTCCTGCTCGACCAACTCGAATTGCATGTGCGTGCCCTGCCGCTTGATCGATCCGGGAGCGACATTGCCGGCGACCCGCAGCCGTTTGCTGTAGGCGCTGTTGCCCATCCCGTTAAGCTCTTTGATGGTGACGTAGTAGCTCTTGCTGTCCTGCACGCCGGTGTAAGCGAGATAGCCGAGTGCGATGAGGATCACGGCCATCACAGCGCCAAAGCGCAAATACCTGCGTCCCTGCTCAGACATGCCGCCTTACCCCTTTTATCACCCGAGAGGCGGGTGCGATGAAATAAAGATACCCCTATTGTACGCACAAAGCCATGTGACTTTAGTCACATACGAATGGGGTAAACGAGGGTGGGCTTAAGCTGCGCCCTGGCTACGGTCGGAATGTTCCAGGCTGGTCCGGACCAACTCGATCAGTTCGGAAGGAGGGAAGGGCTTGGCGCGGAAAACCACGTCTAAGCCTTGGTATTCGCTTTCTGCCTCAGGCAATCCGCTCAAGACCACCACTGGCAGCCAAGTGTTGAGGGTGCGGATCTGCTGCACCAGCTCCAAGCCAGTGCAGCCAGGCATGATGTGGTCGGTGACAACCACGCCGATACGGTCGGGCAATCCCCGAAGAGTGGCCAAAGCGCTATCGGCTGTGGTGGCTACCGATACCTGAAAGCCGGCGTCGCGTAAAATCGCTTCGCGAACGGTCAACTGCAGGGGATTATCGTCGATAAGAAGAACCTGCCTCAAGTCGTGTTCTGCCCTTCCTCGTGTTTTAACGATTCCGCAAGATTCAGACCCAGCCGGGCTCATTGAGGGCAAATGGTATCTTCCGTCGTAAACCGCAAGCCAGGCAATTAGATACAGAATCGCAAGCGGCTGTTGCATGGGAAGCGCCGATGGCGCGAACCGTGTCGGCAAGCACTACCGGATTCGGTAACTCAGACGACGCTTCCGGCACTTCGGATGACGATCCAAGACCTGTTTGCTCGACTTCTCCTACGAACAGACTCTAGGCTGTGCGCTGCTGCCCGCAGATCTCTTCCACTGCCCGCAACCAATCCTGCTCCGGAGAACCACCGTTGTCGCCGCGCAGGAGATATAGCTCATAGGCGCGTGCCCGGATCTGCTCTTCCATCTGAGGGGTGACCTGAACTTCGCGGATGACTTCAGTCGAGACGGTAACTGAGGTCGTCGCGGCGCCATTTCCATTCTCCGCGTGGACGCCGTTTCCATTGCTTGGCGTCACTTTGCGGCTCCGCTTCTTCGGCGCTGCGGTTTCCTTGTCTCGTGGTGCTTTCGGCATCGTACTTAACTCCCAGATTCTAAAAGATTTACACACCAGAACGGAGCGGATACAGGGTCGCGCCGCGGCCAGATGTGTTATCTCCACTATAACCGAATTCTGCCCCATTTGTGGGGAGCGAACGTGCCATTCTCCCCAAAATTCATCAACTCTACATGCCCCGCACGCGCTGCATCTCAACGATCGATAACCCGCTATCGTTTCTGCACTTAGTGGTGTCCAATAGATTGAGTTGCAAGTCACAGCGGAACCAAGATTGGCACAGCAGCGTATATCAAATTAGCCGACACGGAAGTGTAGTTTCTTAGCCAAGGTCAACTTCCGGTTCTGCTGACGCCACTAGAAGCGATCCTTGCCCATGGTCTTCCTCGAGATACTCCGGCAGATGTTCCGCACCTTATGGGCGCACAAGCTGCGTTCGTTCCTCACCATGTTCGGCATCGCGTGGGGAGTTGGATCGTTGCTGCTTCTGGTCGGATTGGGCGAGGGTTTCCGCTCGGGCAATCGCCGCGAGATGAACTCGCTGGGCGAAGACATCATGTTCGTCTTTCCGGGGCGCGCTCCGGCCATCGCGGGGAACATGAGTTCGGGACGCAGCTATAACCTCACGGACGAGGACTATCGCAACATTCTGCAGGAGGCGCCACATGTTCGCGCCGTTGCACCCGTCGTCTCCCGTATGGACATTCGCGAGGTTAGCGACTTCGGAAATACCAATGGCGAGGTCAGCGGTGTGCTTCCCAAGTACAATGAGATCCGCTACCTGCCGCTCTCCGCAGGCCGCTGGCTCAACCAGGATGATGAATCGCAGCGCCGACTGGTCGCTGTTCTCGGCGACGAGATGCTGAAGAATCTGTTTCCCGGAAGGCCAGCGGTCGGCAATACGATTCTGCTTAACGGTATTGGCTTCCAGGTGATCGGCGTCGTACAGCGTGTGGGGCACGGCGACAACAACTCCACCAACAATCGCGTGTTCCTGCCCTTCAGCACGATGCGCCAGTTCTTCCCGCTGATCAAGGAAGGCCAGGACAACGCCCTGTCGTTTATCAACTATCAGCCGCGAACCCGCTCGGAACACACTCTGGCGCGCGACGAGGTGCGAAAAATTATCGCCCGTAATCACGCGTTCGACTGGCACGATGAAGATGCTTTCGAGGATTGGGACACCATCAAGAGTGCTGAGACGGTGGCCAAAATCTTCGACGCGATGGATGTCTTCCTCGGTGGCGTCGGTCTGGTGACGCTGACGCTGGGTGCAATCGGCGTGATCAACATCATGCTGGTCGCGGTCAGCGAACGCACCCGTGAGATCGGGTTGCGCAAGGCATTGGGCGCGACCAATCGCAGTATCCTGCTGCAGTTTTTCCTGGAGGGGGCCTTTCTCACGCTGATCAGCGGAGGCTTCGGAATGGCGGCGGCCGGCCTGCTGATGTACCTGATGCGCGGGATGGGACAGGTTCCTGGCTTCGATCCGCCCACCATGTCGTTCATGTCGGCGATGCTGGCTATCGGAACGCTGGCGATCGCCGGTGTCGTGGCCGGAATTTATCCCGCGCGTAAGGCCGCCATGTTGCAGCCGGTTGACGCATTGAGGCAGGAGTAAGAGCAGCCGCTATTCGTTAGTAACTTCTGGCGAACGGCGAACAACGACCACGAAAGGCATACTGCAAATGGTCAGAGACTTAATGTCGCAAGCCTACAGCGCGATGCGCTACAACCGTCGCCGCACGGCGCTGACCATGCTCGGAATGGCCTGGGGAATCGCCACTGTGGTACTGCTGCTGGCTTACGGAGCCGGATTCGGCCGCGCCATCAACGTTATCTTCGAGAACTGGGGGACCCGCATCATTGGCGTCTTTCCCGGACGCACTTCGCAACAGGCCGGCGGACAGAAGGCCGGAACTAAGATCAAGTTCACCATCGATGACCTTGGTCGCATCACCGCGGCCGCACCGTTGGTAAACCACGTCACGCCCGAAGTTGACAAGGATTCGAACGTGCAGCGCGACGTGCGCACCTACACGCTGCCCATTCAGGGTGATTATCCGACCCTGTTCAACATCCTGGCACTGAAGCTGGAAGAGGGCCGGTTGTTCGACGCCCAGGACGAAGAGCAACGCGCTCGCGTTGCAGTTATCAGTTCCGATGCGAAGCTCAAGCTTTTCTCCGGCGAATATGCCATCGGCCAGAACATCCGTATCGACGGCATCAGCTACAAGGTCATCGGCGTGCTCGCGCCGCACATGCAGGAAGGCGACGACAGTGTAAACAAGACCGTCTACATCCCGTTCAGCGCGATGAGCGACTTCAAGGACACTCACTATCTCGACGGAATCTGGATGTCGTACGAAGGCACTGACTTCGAACTGGTTGAGAAGCAGGTGCGCGGAGCGCTGGCGGAGCAATACAACTTCAAGCCCGACGACAAACGCGCGGTCTTCGTCTACAACATGATGAAACAGCTCAAGCAGTTCCAGATCATCACCATGGGACTGAAGATACTGCTTGGCTTTATCGGTACGCTGACGCTCGGCATCGGCGGAGTCGGGTTAATGAACATTATGTTGGTTGCGGTCACGCAGCGCACGCGCGAGATCGGGGTGGAGAAAGCGCTTGGCGGCCGGCGTCGAGACATTCTCCTCCAGTTCCTGGCCGAAGCGCTCGCCATAACCTTCGTCGGTGGGATCGCCGGGATCGTGATGGCCTACGCAATCTCGTTTGGCGTAGGACGTATCACCTTCTATAGCGCGATCGCGAAGAACGCCGATGCGGCCGACATTCGCTTGATCATCGATCCTTCGACCGTGATTGCTGCGACCATAATTTTGGCGCTGGTCGGACTGGTCAGCGGAATGTTGCCGGCGATCAAGGCCTCGCGTCTTGATCCGATCGAAGCGTTGCGGTACGAGTAAGTAGGCCACAGGCCCCTTAGCGCTCGGCCGTAGTTCGTTTCGTTAGGCTGCCGAATTCGTGCCCATCGCCCTCTCGTTGCCGTCACTTGATTCGCGCGAGTTTGTGGTTCGCACCAAACTGCGTACGTTCGTCGTTTTTTCAAAGTAGTTCTTCAACCGAAGGAACGGCTGTTCGATAAATCTATAGGACAGGTAAGCTGCCGCGAACGATCCCATCCACATCAGGGGATAAGCCCAGCGCAGGCGAAGATGTGGGAAAAGATGCTCAATGGCGGTGATGACCACGACGTGATACAGATACAGTGAGTACGAGATACGGCCCAGAAAACGGAACAGCGGATGTTCGAGCCATCGATATCCCGGGGCGTCGGCTTGAAAGATGAGTTGAACCAGCAGGACAGCCACAACAACTGTACTGAGCGGTAAGGCAATCGCGTAAAAGAGCCGGTCACTCATGTGTCGCTCGAGCAGGGTAAGGCTTACTAGAACGCCAACCAGCCAAAGTGGAAATGTCTTTACCCGCGCAACCGCCGCCAGCACGGGCTCAAGCCGACCCAACTTCAGCGCAAGTGCGAACGCGCAGCCCAGCAATACATCGGCAAAACGTGAGTCGAAGGCATAGCGCAAATAGTCGACAGGCAAGTGCAGGTAGACACACGCCAGCGCTCGATAAATCCAGATGAAGCCGGTAAGAAACAGCGAGACGCGAAACAGCTTTGCCAAGTCCTTGCGCAGTATCAGGCAGATCGCCGGCCACAACAGATAGAACTTCTCTTCCACGCCCAGCGACCAGGTTATGCCCATGATCTGGTGAGCGTGGCTGGGATGCATTGCGGTGTAGTAGTCCCCCATGTAGAAGAACGACGCAATCGCCTCCGCCCACGAAAATGGCGCGTGGCTTAGGTTTGCGACCAGGACACAAACGATCCAGAACACATAGAACGCGGGAAAAATACGAAGGGTGCGGCGAGCATAGAAATTGCGTATGGATATCTCACCGGTGCGTCCCAACTCTCTCAGCAACAACCAGGTGATCAAGAATCCACTGAGAACAAAGAAAATCAGGACAGCCATGCCGCCGAGTTTGAGTGGTCCAAAGATGTGGGCAAACACAACCAGGCATGCCGCGATACCTCTGACCGCGTCAAGGGTTGGGATGTGCGAGCGTTTCCCCAAGCGCAAAAGAAGCGCATCGTTCAAACGAGATTTGGCTTCGTCTCTCATTCCCAGAGACGGTGGCGGCAGGAAGATGATTAGCAAGCAAGCGCCGTCGCTTTAGCTCACGGGTTCAGTTTGGTTGCGCAGAAAAAACGAAGCGAGCAGATGAAGGCAACGCGATCTCCAGTTACTCCGCCGCGCAATCTGGTCTGACACGATGATCGAGGCCGGATACTTTCGCGACGGTTGAGAAATACACGCGAACAATAAGCTGGTCGGCCATAACCACCAAATGCTGGAAAAGCTTACGGTCGACGAGGCGCTTGGTTGTGATCTTAGATCAAGGCCGCTTCTTGTCAATAGAGAAGAAAGCTTAGCGCGCGTGAAAACGCGAAGTGGTAATTGTTGCGACGTAGGATTACTACGAGATCAGATTGCGAGGAGATGATCGTTGATGACCAGACTGTAATCTGCCAATCAAACTCCTCACGCAAATATCTGAAGACTTGAGAGCGTCGTCGTCGGAGGCGTAAGTGAAGCGTGAAGCCGGCCCTTCGACGCTAGATCAGTTTCCTTCGCACGAACTCAACGGTCCCGATTACGCCAGCTCCGAACAGGAGCAAGCTGCTGGGCTCGGGGGTAGTTCCTGTTCCTCCCGATTGCGACCCTGAAAGGGTGAAGGATTCCGACGGAATCGATCCGAGGCTGGAGTCTATTGCCATCGATGGGCAGCCCAGGGAATGGCAGCCTACTCCGTTGTTCTGGTCCCAGTACACTGGATCGCCGGCCGTGTCGATGGCGTTTCCGATCGTGAGCCAGTAAGTTCCAGCGTTGAGGGCCGGTCCGTTAAAGCCGCCGGTTTCGGTACAAACATTGAAGCCCGAGCCATTTGTAAAGCAGCCGGACTGCGTGAAGTCCACCTGCTGATTGAAATAAATGGTGCCCGTGCCCATGGCGAATTGAGAAAGAACGATTTGCGCGCTCTCAAGTGTGTCTCCTGTGAACAACCAGGCGCCAAAGGTCAGACCGTTTACTGTGCTCGCGTTGGCGAGTGTGAAACTGTCGCTGGGAGAGAATCCTTCATTGATGGTCCACGCTAGAACCTCGCCATTGATGGGACCGTTTTCATAAAGGGTGTTTTGCGCGGCGGCGTTCAGGGCAGCGGAGAAGACGAGATAGAGCACAAGAACTTGACCGGATGTCGCGACGATCTTTCGCATTGCAGAGCTCCTTCGAGGCAGAAGTGCAGCTTTCAGAGGGGGCCTACAAGATCGCCGAGAGTGTACACCGCTTTTAGCCTGGAGCTGAAGGAATTAGTTGGAGGCGAAGGCAGTACCGATGCTGGTCTGCCAGTTGGGGTATCGGCCTAGAGATAGCAAGAATCCGGCCAATACTTCTGGCTATCGCTTGATGATTGGATTGTAACCTTCGGCGACCAGCTTGGCCTTCATCGCTTCAGCGTCGGCTATGGTGGAGAACGGCCCGACCTGCACGTGATAAAACTTGTCGTTCGTCACAGGATTGTTTACGACGAAAACGTTGTAGTTCTTTTTACGCAAGGCGCCGGCCAGCGCAACCGCATCGTCTTCGCGCGAGACCGCTGCGATCTGCACCACGATGGTTCCCGGTCCCGTCACAGGCGATGTATGGGACATCACATCGCCCGCATGCGTGGGGGGCGTTGGAGCGGCCGTCGGTGCTGCGGCTGCGGCTACTACCTTCGGAGCCGGCGTTGCAGCTTGCGGAGCAGCCTGCGCCGGAGCCGTCGTAGCCGGGGCAGCGTTATCGTTCTGCTTGACCGCGTTGTAGAAGGTCAAATTGCTTTGCTTGCTGCCATCGCTAGAGTCATCGGCCGCCGAAGCCTCGCTCTGCGACTTTGAGGCCACCGCCGCCGAAGGCTTGGGATTGCCGGAGTTCGACGATCCTGTGTCGGCTGAGACGGTAGCGGATGTGGGTTGATCGTTCAGTGCCTGCTCGCGCCCGGAACTTTTCCCCAGCGAATAGCCGATGGAGAAGAAAATGCCGCAGATTGCCGCCAGCAGGAAAAACAGGCCTAGCAGCTTGCCTACGCCGAGGGTTATTTCCGTATCGTCCGACGCCATTGAATGCACGGCAATCCTCCCTCACTTGGAGGCTTACATTTTCTTGTCAGCCGGCGGTGGCAAGCTCGTGAGCTTCGCCGTATCCGCCTTTACCAGGTTCTGCAGTCCGGCCAGCAAATCCACTGGCACGGGGAAGATGATGGTCGTGTTTTTCTCCACGCCGATCTCGGTCAACGTTTGCAGATAACGCAACTGAATACTGGTAGGCTCCATCGCCAGCAGGTGCGCCGCATCGATCAGGCGTTGCGCCGCCGCGTATTCGCCTTCAGCGTGAATGATCTTCGACCGCTTTTCGCGCTCCGCCTCGGCCTGCTTGGCCATGGCGCGGGTCATCGTCTCCGGCAGGTCGACCTGCTTCACCTCAACGTTGGTCACCTTCACGCCCCAGGGATCAGTGTGCTGATCGAGAATCGACTGTAGCCGCAGATTGATCTTCTCGCGATGCGCCAGCAACTCGTCGAGGTCGACTTCGCCTAATACTGAGCGGAGCGTAGTCTGCGCGAACTGTGATGTCTGGTACATGTAATTCGAAACCGCTACCACCGCCTTGTTCGGATCGATTACCCGCAGGAAGATGACCGCATTCACCTTCAACG
The DNA here is from genome assembly GCA_963834135.1 of uncultured Acidobacteriaceae bacterium. Taxonomy (GTDB): domain Bacteria; phylum Acidobacteriota; class Terriglobia; order Terriglobales; family Acidobacteriaceae; genus Bog-257. The sequence continues at coordinate 1,110,920 of CAWIAN010000007.1, forward strand.
TAACGTTGTCGCGCGTGATGATATCCTGCGGCGGAACCTCCAGCGCCTCCTGCCGCAGCGAGACGCGCACGATACGATCGATGGGCGCAAACACCAGAATTACGCCCGGCCCCTTTGGCATGCCCATCAAACGGCCGAGGCGGAAAATGACACCGCGCTCATACTCGGCCAGGATCTTGATCGAGTTGATGATGTAAAGAGCAAAGATAACAACAACGACAAGCACAGCAATGCTCGGCACGAGGTGCCTCCAGCTATTCTGAAGTTTAGAACGGGTACTACTGCGGATTGTAGGCCCAAGTGGCCGGGAACCCAAGTGGGTAACAGAGGAGCAGCCGTGAGCTCTGAGGTGTGAGCTCACAGCCTTTTACTACTAGAGGCCGGCAGATAAGTCGCACTGCCGCAGTTGAAGGGCATGTGACGCGATCAGCGTCTCACATCCGAAACAATCGGTTTTAGCCCATGGCTCATAGCTCAAAGCTCATGGCCGACAGCTACTTCTTCTCCACTTCCAGCTCTAGCCCTTCCACCTTACGCACAACCACGGGATCGCCCATGCCCACACGCGACGGAGCGTGCGCGTTCCACAATTCCCCGAGCACGAAGACCTTGCCCTCGGGATCGATGTCGGTACGTGCTTCGCCGATCGCGCCGATGAGTCCTGCCACTCCAGTCACGACTTTGTTGCGTCGTGCCTTGAGTGCGATCGTCATCAGGAAGATGGTGATTACTCCGAGTGGAATGCTCACTCCCAGCGCGGTCCAAAGCTTCACGCGCATCTCCGGAATGGGACCGTCTACCAGCAGCAATCCACCTAAGGTCAGACAGGCAATGCCGGCGATACCGAGGATCCCATGCGTAGCGAACTTCGCTTCCAGGATGAACAGCGCAAAGGCGGCGACGATCAATGTGAATGCGGCATAACGCGTGGGCAACAGGTTCAGCGCGAACAGCGCCAGCAGAATGAAAACCACGCCGACAACTCCGGGCACGACCGCGCCGGGATGATTGAATTCGGTGTAGAGCGCGAGTGCACCGATCGCCAGCACGATGAACGCAATGTTGGGATCGAGCAGGAAGTCGAGGATGCGCTGCCTTAGCGTCATTGGCATATCGTCGACTTTCGCGCCGACCAAATCCAGTTTCACCTGTTTGCCGTCAAAGCGCTTGATGGTTCGGGCCGAGATTTGCCGGAAGAGGTCGTCCTGGTCCTTGGCGACGATGTCGATCAAGTGCTGCTGCAGTGCCTCCTGGTCGGTCCACGACTTCGATTCGCGCACCGCGCTCTCGGCGAGTTGTACGTTGCGGCCGCGCGGTCCGACGAACGAACGCATGAAGGCAGCCGAGTCATTCTCGACCTTCGTCTTCATTATGTCGTCCATCTTCTCGCCGCCCAGTTGCACGGGATGCGCCGCACCCGTATTGGTTCCGGGCGCCATCGCCGCCACGTCTGCCGATTCCAGGATGAAAAATCCCGCCGACGCCGCATTTGCGCCGCTAGGCGCGACGTAGACAATGACCGGTACAGGCGAGTCGAGGATCTTGGCGATGATCTCGCGAGTGGAGTCAACCAGCCCGCCAGGCGTGTGCAACTCGATCAGCACAGCATCTGCATTGCTCTGGCGCGCCCGTTCAATAGCGCGTGCAATATACTCGGAGCTGATGGGCTGAATGGTGTCGTCGACGGTGATTTTGACGACGGTGCTGGCAAAAGATGTGCCGCAAGCCAGCGCTACAATAAAACTGCAGAGCAAGAAGAGCCGAATTCGGAACATAAGCGCTCCTTCCGGAGAGCAATTCAAAGAGGTGGAAGACTCTCCGTGCGCGATTGACGGCGCCCTCCACCAAATCCCTTCTCTATTTTGAACCCGTTTGCCCTCTGGCGATATCTTCTTTTAGCCGCAACGCCGTCGCATTAGCAGGCTCAATCGCCAACGCCTTTTGCACTTCGCTCTGAGCGGACGATATCTGGTTCTGCTTCAGGTCCAACCGAGCCAGCACCAGCAGTCCATCGACGTTGGGCTTCACACGCACCGACGTCTGGGCCTCAGACCGTGCGTTGCTGACATCACCTTTCTTCTCCAACAGCATTGCCAGCTGCGCATGAGCTGCATCGTCGTTGTAGTCGGTGCTGATAGCGTCTCGGAACTCAACCTCCGCTTCGTCAGGCATATTCTGCGCCAGCAGTTCCTTGCCGCGCTGCACATGATAAGCAGCGTGCGTGCGAGGGTCGGTCTTAGCCAGGCGCGCCTCCGCCAGATTGTGAATCTCCATTTCCAGCTGGCGATAGGAAGCCTCATCGTAATTTCGCTTGATACGCTCCATTGGCACGTGCGACTGGCTCGACGTAAGCAAGGTATACGCTGCTGCGACATTATTCGTGGATGCCGCAGGCGGCGGCGGAACGCCACGATTGATCATGTCCAGAAGAGACTTGGCTTCCGAATCGTTGGGCCGCTGCTGCAATTCATCTTTGAGCTGGCGCAATGCTCCGGTATTGTCACCGTTGTTGTAGAGCGCCACGGCCAGATTGAAACGGTAATCAGCGTCATTGGGATCGGCGGTTACCGCTTTGGTGAAGTATTCCACGGCGTTCGCGCGATGACCGCGCCGGGCCTCCACCACTCCCATGTTGTTGTAGACCTCCGTCAACGGTACCCGCGTCGACAGGTAGCTGAACGCGGCATAGGACTTATCAAAGTTGCCGCGATAGAACTCCGACATGCCCAGCAGGAAGTTGGCCTCGCCCGCCGCTTCGCTGGTCTTCGGAATGCGTGCAAACCATGACGAAGCCGATTCGTACTCATGGGCGCCATAATATGTCTTGCCCAGCTGCAGCATGGCGATCGTGTAGTTGGGATTCAGCTTTACCGCGTCGTGAAAATAGTGAATGCGCTGCTGATAGCTGGTGGCCAAAATACCGCGAATGTAATTCTCGAAGGCGTCCAGCCGGATGGGCGGGAAGGCTGTCATGAACTGATCGCGCGTCATCGCCGGATGCGTTGGCATCTGCTGCAGCAGTTGCCAGGCCAGTGCTGTCTGCAACTCGATGAGGCTGGGCAACGGCCCGCTGCTGTCCACCGCCGGGTACAGGTGCAGCTTCCTCATGTCGAGCAGTTGTGCTTTGGCGCTGAATGTCTTGCCGTCGAAGGTGTAGCTGCCCATGACGACATAGTCGGCGTCCATCTGCTCGGCGACACGGTAAATCGTCGCCCGCGACGGCACTACGGTTGAGGGAACACCGGAGTGATCGAAGGCGTAACCGCGATCGTCACGACTGGTGACGTACAGGTGGGACGAAGCCATGCGCTGGGACAAGACCTCTGGAAATGACTCGCCAATCCATTCCAGCCCCGGAGCGCTCGACTGATTTTCAAACGGCATGACCATTAAAGTCTGAGTGCTGGGAAGGGTCTGTGCGGCAGCCAGCGCGGCAAGCACGCCCACGGCCGCCAGAATGAAGCCAAACCGTTGAATTAAACGCAGGTAAAAATATTGCAAAGTGCTTCGATTATAGACGTTTGTTAATACGACGAACCGTCGTTGCTGAAGCCCGCGCCCCGCCCGCGTCAGGGTTAATTGTCTTCGTCTTCAGGTAGTTGCAGTTCCGGGAAGCATTGCAAGCCGTCGTCACCTTAGCTGCGAAACCTTTTCCTGATTCTTCGAATCTAAGCCGTGTAGCCGGTTTTGTGCCTGGGGTGCGAAGTTGGTTCTGGGGCCAGCCCAACAGTTGCCGGGTTGAACTGTTGCGGCGAGGAGATGGGTTATGAGGCTGTTCGACGTGGTCTTCGGTTGTTCGCACAAACGCTGTAGTTTTCCGATAACGGTTCGCGGAAAGCAGCGCCGCAGTGTAGCGGCCTCTTTAACGGGAACCTACGTGGTTTGCCTGGATTGCGGACAGGAGTTCGCATACGACTGGAACGAGATGAAGATGGTGGACGGTAAAGGAGCGGCCAGTATGAATCCCGCGCCCGTCTATTCCGGTCCAAAGGCGGCGTAACGGAAGATTATTTAGCGAAGCAGATGCAGTACAAACAAACGCAGGCAGAGGCGCTCATGGAGCGCCTTGTTTTTTGCGTCTCGTAACACTCCCACATTGGCAGAGTTCCGATCTGGCATCAGCGGTCACGCCGCGACGTGATGCAGGGCACTGAGCTTCCGCTCCCCTCCATGAAATCTTGGGCTTGACGGGACTGCCGGTACACCGCTCCTGACTCAATGAGTCGAGAGTGTGCGGCCACTCCCGGAAACGTGCTGGTTCCTACCCAGAAAGGAGCGCCACGCACATGGCAACTGCCCAGATCTCCCTCGACAGCGCCGAGCAGGCGTTCATTGACCAAGTCATAGCCAAACAAAGCGGACGGCCTGGCGAATTGCTCGGCATTCTGGAGGCGGTCCAGGAGCGCAACCTCCACAAGTATCTCTCTCCGGAAACGCTGCAATATGTCGCCGGCAGGTTGGATATTCCGCTCTCTCGCGTTTATAGCGTCGCTACCTTCTACGCGCTCTTCAACCTGGAACCCCAGGGTGACAACACCATCTGCATCTGCCGGGGCACGGCCTGCCACACCCGTAACTCACGAGCGCTTTTAGAAAGCCTGCGGCTGGAACTCGGGCTGGGAGCGGACGGCGAAGACGCCAATGACGCGGACAAGTTGGCGCTCACCACGCCCGATAAGAAGTTCACAGTGCGTACTGTCGCCTGCTTCGGACAGTGCGCCCTGGCGCCAGTAGTCGAGATCAACCATCGGATCTGCGGGCATGTCAACGAACGGACGCTGCAGCGTGAAGTCCGCTCGCTGGAACGGGAGAATGAGTGATGCCGCGCATCGAGGACATTGGCGTATTTAACTCCGTCCGCGAAAACGGTATGGCGAAGTTGCTCCCACCGGTTCCGCGCATCGCTGTCGGCACGGGTACCTGTGGACGTGGCAACGGGGCCGAGGGTTTATACCACGCGTTCGTGGAGCAGATTGACCGTAGCGGTACGAACTTTTATCTGACCAGCGTGGGCTGCTTCGGACCTTGCTGCCACGAGCCGCTGGTGAATGTCCGCGTTCCCGGTGGGCCGCTGCTGATCCTGCATCGCGTCCAGGCTAACGATGCCGGCCGCATTTTGCACGATCTCACTGCGGGTACTCTCGATCCCGCCCTGGTCTATTGCAAAATCGAGGAGTGGGACCATATCACCGGTGCCCTACGCTACGGCCACGCCTTCCCCGATGTGCCCTTGTGGAGCGACGTCGCGTTTTTCAAGGGCCAGAGGAAGATCGTGCTGCGCAACTGTGGCCTGATCAATCCCGATGATATTGAAGAGTACATCGCGGTCGGGGGATATCAGGCGCTCTACAAAACGCTTATCGATGACAAACCCGAGATGGTCATCGAGCAGATCAAGGCCGCCAAGCTGCGTGGTCGCGGTGGCGCTGGATTTCTGACTGGCAATAAATGGGAGTTTCTGCGCAAAGCTGTTTCGGACCAGAAGTACATCATCTGCAACGCCGACGAAGGCGATCCCGGCGCCTACATGAATCGCAACGAGATCGAGAGCGATCCCCATGCCTTGCTGGAGGGCATGATCATCGGCGGTTACGTGATGGGCGCCACGCAAGGCATCATCTACGTTCGTGCCGAATATCCGCTGGCGGTACACCGCCTGAATCGCGCCCTCGAGCAGGCGCGCGAATACGGTCTGCTGGGCAATAACATCCTCGGCCGCGGATTCAACTTCGATATTGACCTCGTGGAGGGAGCGGGGGCGTTTGTCTGTGGTGAAGAGACGGCGCTGATCGCATCGCTCGAAGGAGAGGCGGGCCGTCCCCGCCCGCGGCCGCCATTTCCCGCACAGAAGGGGCTCTGGGGCAAGCCCAGCAACATCAATAACGTCGAGACCTGGTACAACATCGCGCCCATCATCACCAAGGGTCCGGCGTGGTTTACCGAAACTGGCAGCGCTAAGAGCTCCGGCACCAAGGTCTTCTCGCTGGTCGGCAAAGTCCACAACAGCGGACTGGTCGAGATGCCGATGGGAACGCCGATCAAAACCTTCATCTATGACATAGGCGGAGGCGGCGTCGAGGGCCGCGCCATCAAGTCCGTGCAGACCGGAGGCCCATCGGGTGGCTGTATTCCTGCCGAGATGTTCGACACCCCGGTCGACTACGAGAGCCTGGCGCAGTTGGGCGCCATCATGGGTTCCGGTGGCATGGTGGTGATGGACGAAGACAACTGCATGGTCGATGTCGCCCGCTACTTCGTCGAGTTCACCAATTCCGAGTCGTGCGGCAAGTGCATTCCATGTCGCGTGGGCTTGAATAAATGTCTGCGCATATTGAACCGCGTCACCGAAGGCGCCGGGCGCATGGATCATCTGGAGCGGCTGGATGAGTTGAGCCGCTACATCCGTGACTGCTCGCTGTGCGGATTGGGGCAGACCGCTCCAAACCCGGTACTGACCACGATGCGGCACTTCCGGCAGGAGTTCGAAGACCACATCGTCTCGCATCGCTGCGTGGCCGGCGTCTGCACCGAGCTGGCGCTATCACCCTGCGAGAACAGCTGCCCGCTGCATATGAACATCCCGCGCTTCCTGCAGCTCTATAAGGAAGGGCAACTGGAAGAGGCGTTCGAGTCCATCATTATGGACAACCCGCTGCCGTGCTCGACCGGCCGGGTCTGCCAGCATCCCTGCGACGAGCGCTGCCGCCGTCAGGCCATGGACGATGCGGTGAATATGCGCGAGGTCCATCGCTTCATCGCCGACTACGTCCTGTTGGGCGACAACTTCGATGAAGCTGTGAGGCGCGTACTGGCGCATAAGTTGGAGGCCACCGGACGCAAAATTGCCGTCGCCGGCGCGGGACCGGCGGGGCTGACGGCTGCTTTCTATCTAGCTTTACTCGGACACGATGTAACCGTGTACGACTCGCTCACCGAGGCGGGCGGAATGCTGCGCTTCGCTCTACCTGAATACCGCCTTCCGAAACCCGTGCTGCATCGCGAGGTCGAGTTGATCGAGCGTCTGGGGGTGAAGTTCATCCTTAACACCCGCATCGGCTTCGATATCTCGCTGAATGAGCTGGACGAGCAGTTCGATGCCGTGTGCCTGGCCATCGGTACGTGGAAGGAGTCGTGGGTCTATCTCCCGGGCACGGAGCTGAAAGGCGTGTTCCCGGCGCTGCCGTTCCTGGAGTCGGTGGCCAAGGGCGACCTGGTGCCGCTGGGTCGTAAGGTGGTGGTGATTGGTGGCGGCAATGCCGCCATTGATTCGGCGCGCACGTCGCTGCGTATGGGATCCGACGTGACGGTTGTCTATCGGCGCGAGCGTAAGGATATGCCCGCCATCGAGGAGGAGACCGCAGCGTGCGAGGACGAAGGCGCGAAGATCGTTTTCCTCTCTGCGCCGCATCGCATCATCGGCGATGCCAAGGGGAACGTGCGGGCGCTGGAGGTGGTCAAGACGCGGCTGGGCGAGTACGACCGCTCGGGCCGGCGCAAGCCAGTCCTTACCGACGAAGTGCAGCGCTTCGAATGCGACTCCGTGATTCTTGCAGTCGGGGAGACAGTCGACCTCGATTTCGCGCGTGCGTCTGGCTTGGAGATTAAGGAAAGCGGCACGGTCGTGGTGAACCACTTCAGTCTGGAGACCAGCCGGCCGCGCTTCTTTGCCGGCGGCGATTTAGTCACTGGCGCCTCCAATGTCTCGAATGCCATGGCCTATGGCAAGCAGGCGGCAAAGTCGATTGACGAGCAGCTGATGGATACCAAGCGCTGGGAGCAACTCTTCCGGCCGATGCATTACGAACAGATGCCGCCTAAGCAGCCAAGCGAGAGCCGCCGCCACCATTCACGGGTTATGCCGACGCCGGATCGTTCGCATTGTTTCGAGGAAGTTGTCGTGGGCCTGTCAGCCGAAGATGCTCACGACGAGTGCTGCCGCTGCCTGCGTTGCGACGCCGGCGTGACGGTGGCGCGTTGAGAGTGAAGCGGGCGCAGCTCTAGCTGCGCCGAACCGAAGCTTCTTGAATCGTCGTCCTGAGGAGGCCCGCAGGCAGACAAAGGATCTGCGGTTACGAAGCTTCAGAGGGATTCTCGATCGGGAGGGAGTTGCACCTTGCCGCAAAAGAAAATTTCGCTGCGTATCGATGGTGAGCTGGTGAACACCGCTGAAGGGCAAACCATCCTCGAGGCGGCGCGCGCCAGCGGTAAGTCGATCCCCACGCTCTGTTTCCTGGAGGGACTCACTCCGGTAGGAGCCTGCCGCTTGTGCATGGTGGAAGTTGCCGGCATCGATCGCCTGTTTCCAGCCTGCACCACGCCGGCCCAGGACGGCATGTCGGTGGTCACGACTTCGCCCCGGCTGTCACGTTATCGCCGGATGACGGTCGAACTCCTGCTGGTCGAGCGCAATCACGTTTGCGCCGTGTGTGTGGCCAACGGTCACTGCGAGTTGCAGGACCTGGCCTACAACATGGGCATCACCAGTGTGCGCTTCGCCTATAACTTTCCGCGGCTGGCGGTCGACGCTTCTCATCCTCGCTTCGTGCTCGACCACAACCGCTGCATCCTGTGCACCCGCTGCGTGCGTACCTGTGCCGAAGTCGAAGGCGCGCACGTCTGGGAGGTGGTTGCGCGCGGCATTCATGCCCACATCGTTCCCGACCTCAATCAGAAATGGGGCGACGCGCGCACCTGCACCAACTGCGGCAAATGCGTGCAGGCCTGCCCGACGGGCGCACTGGCGGAGAAGGGCAAAGCTATCGAGGAGATGACCCGCTCGAGCGCGGCCATCACGGCCTTGGCCCGGCATAGAGGAGCCCGCGTATGAAGAAACTCAAGCTGGCAACTGTCTGGCTCGACGGCTGCTCGGGATGCCACATGTCATTGCTCGACCTCGATGGCGCCCTCATTCCCATCGTGCGCAAGGTCGATATCGTCTATGGGCCGTTGGTAGACGCGCAGGAGTTTCCCGAAGATGTCGACGTGACCCTGGTTGAGGGCGCAATCAGCACCCCGGAGGACGTGGAGCGGCTGCATCAGATCAGGGCGCGCACCAAGCTGCTGGTCTCGTTAGGGGACTGCGCCGTGACCGGAAACGTGGCGGCGATGCGCAATGTGTTTCCGGTGAACAAGCTGTTGCAACGCATCTACGTCGACGGCGCGGATGCTGATCCCGCGATTCCGCGTGAGGGTCTGCCACAACTGGCTAAACAGGCGCGGCCGGCACATGATTTCGTGAAGGTAGACGTTTGCCTTCCCGGCTGTCCGCCGCAGAACAAGGTGATTGCCGGGTTCCTCACCAATCTTCTGGAAGGGCGCAAGCCTGAGGCGAACCAGAAGATCAAGTTCGGATAGCACCGGACTTTTTCGGACCGAGGCCATGAGTTCACCACGGAGGCACGGAGAACACGGAGAAGCTTCGAGTCGGAATGTAGGCTTTACGTTCGACGCGTCGCTCCCGACACACAAGATCAACACGAATGGGAATCGCACCCGAACAAGTTCTGAGAACTCCGAGTTCTCCGTGACTCCGTGGTGAAAAGGATTTTGTCTATGAAGCGCATTACGATTGAGCCGGTAAGCCGCATTGAAGGTCACGCCAAGATCACCATCCAGCTTGGCGAGGATGGCAAGGTTGCCGACACGACGTTTCAGGTGACCCAGGTTCGCGGCTTCGAGAAGTTCACCGAAGGCCGTCCCTTCTACGAGATGCCGGGCATTACTTCGCGTATCTGCGGGATCTGTCCCATCAGTCATCAGCTGGCATCGTCGAAGGCTTGCGACGCCATTATGGCGGTGCGGATTCCCCATGCGGCGCAACTGTTGCGCGAGATCATCCATTGTGCGCAGGTGGTGCAGTCGCACGCTCTCAGCTTCTTCTATCTCTCCGCTCCCGATCTGCTGCTGGGGATGGATGCCGATCCCGCGATTCGCAATGTTGCCGGCTTGATCGAAGCGAATCCCGAGCTGGCGCGCGCCGGTATCGATCTGCGTAAATTTGGCTTGCAGGTGATCGAAGGACTCGCCGAAGAGCGCGTGCATCCTTCCTGGATTGTTCCCGGCGGAGTGAAGTCGCCGATGACCTCGCAGGCGCGCGACCGCTTCCTCGCCGCCATCCCGGCTGCCATGGCGACCACCGAGAAGACGCTGGGAATCTTTAAGGGTGTGCTCGGCTCGTTTGCGGAAGAGATTGCCAACTTCGGTTCGACTCCCACAATGTATGCCGGGCTGGTGGACGGTGCCGGAAGGCTCCAACTGTATGACGGAGTGCTTCGCTTCCGCGCCGCCGATGGCAGCATCGTGCAAGAGGGCGTTGCTGCCGAGGACTATCACCAATTCATCGGCGAAGCCACCATCAGTAATTCCTATCTCAAAGCACCCTTTTACCAGCCGCAGGGATGGCCTCAAGGCATCTACCGCGTCGGCCCGCTGGGCCGCATCAACGCCGCCGACGCCATGGGAACGCCTCGCGCGGATGCCGAATTAGTCGAATTCCGCCAGCGCTTTGGCCCGATAGCACACAGCTCCTTCCTCTATCATTACGCCCGCCTGATCGAGATTGTTTACGCGCTCGAGCGTATGCAAGTCCTTCTACAAGAGCCAGATGCACTTGATGCTCACGTGCGCGCCCAGGCTGGCGTGAACGCGTTGGAAGGAGTTGGAATGATCGAGGCGCCGCGCGGAACCCTGATTCATCACTATAAGGTCGATGAACACGGCGCCATCCGCTGGGCCAACCTTATCGTCGCGACCGGTCATAACAACCGGGCCATCAGCGACGGCGTTCGCCAGGTGAGCGAGCACTTCATCAAAGGTGATCGCCTGCAGGAGGGAATGTTGAACCGGGTGTCCGCGCTGGTGCGCGCCTATGATCCTTGCTTGAGCTGTTCGACCCATGCCATCGGCATCCCAGCTCTGGACGTCTCCTTGTTTGACTCGAAAGGAACTTTGCTGGATAGACTATGCTAGAAGCGAGTCTCGCGCTAGAATTGTGGACGGCCATCATTCCCGACCATCGGTGGCTACCCCGGCTAAGTAAAACAATAAGAAGTGTTAGCACTTAGTGCAGTTGCGGCACTACCCTGTTAGAGTTCCAACGCGGGAGGGTCTCTAGGTAGACACTCCCAGATGTAGATGCGACAAAGCCCAGGAACCCCTAGAATGGTCTCCTGATTTCCACTTCGAAAAGGAACCAACGTGATGCCCTCATGCAGAAAGCTTGCGATAGCCTTGGCGGCGTGCCTGCTGTTGTCCCTGTGCGGTACGTTTGCTGCAGCGCAGGTAACCATTCAGCCGAAATATGAGATCTTCGCCGGTTATTCCTGGTTGGGCGTCAGCGGTTACGCTGACTTCGACCATAAGGTGAACGATATCTCTACCGGCTTTGACGCCTCGGTTACGTACTACCTGCCGCAGGCGCACAACTTGGGCATCATCTTCGACGGCAGCGGCCACTTCGCTACAGGTGCGCCCAACTACACTGGCGTCGGCTTTGCCTTTGCCGGACTCCAGTACAAATACCACACCAACTCGTTCATGCCGTTCTTCCGCCTGATGGCAGGCGCGGCGAACTTGTCGCCGGCGTTCCCTCCCACTCCGCCGAACTTTAACAACCAGTGGAATGCGGCTCTTGACGCTGGCGGTGGCTTCGACTACGCGATTGGACATCGATTCTCCATCCGTGTCGCCCAGGCCGATTACATCTATACCAACTACAGCCCCTACATTGGCGGCAACACGCACAGCACCCAGTGGAACAATGTTCGGCTGGCAGCAGGCGTAGTGTTCAATTTGGGCAGCTATTACACACCGCAACCGACGGCTGCCTGTACCGTGCAGCCCGCGGAAGTCATCGAAGGCGAGCCGGTAACCGTGACCGCGACTGGCTCGGGTTTCAATCCCAAGCATACGGTCATGTATTCCTGGACGACGAATGGTGGCAAGCTGAACTCCAGCGACAAAGCCTCGGCCCAGATCGATACCACGGGCGTGGCGGCAGGAAGCTACACAGCGACTGCCTCCCTTACCGACCCCAAAATCAACAGAAATCTTGACGCCGGCGAACATTCCTTCATCGGCCACCCGGATCCTATTAAGCCGGCAACTTGCACGGCGAACTACACCGTGAAGGCGAAGCCGATGAATCCGCCGCAGGTCAGCTGCTCGGTCAACCCGAGCACGGTGCAGGGTGGTGGCGCTGTAACGGTCACGACAACCGCGTCCAGCCCCGACAACTCACCGATCAACAGCTACTCTTACACCGCCAGCGCCGGCAAGATCAGCGGCAGCGGTACCAGCGCTACTCTCGATACGGCTGGATTGCCGGCCGGACCGGTTACGATCACCGCCTCTGCGACGGATGCTCGCAACCTGACTGGCAGCGGTACTTGTACGGTGGGCGTCGAAGTAGCTCCGCCGCCGCCGACTTGCAGCAAGGTCAACTCCATCCAGTTCCCGGATCTGAAGAGACCGTGGCGTGTGGATAACACTGCCAAGGCCATCCTGGACGACATAGCTAGCCGTCTGAAGGCCGATCCGAACGCCAAGATCGTCATCGTGGGTTATGCGGATGGCGAGAAGGCGCCGATGGAAGGCACGGGCAAGAAGCGTCATCCGATGAACCTGGCAGCGCAGCGCGCAGTGAACGCGAAGGCCTACCTGGTACAGCAGCAGGGTATCGACCCGAGCCGCGTCGAGGTCCGTCAGGGCACCGGCCAGCAGAAGGTAGCCGATATCATCTGGGTACCGCAGGGAGCCGACGAGAACGCGTGTGCTGATCTGCAGAACACGACGCCGGTTGATGAGAGCGTGGTGAAGCCGAGCGAGAACGCCTATCCGAAACCGAAGAAGGCAGCGGCTCCGATGAAGCACCACAAGAAGGGCGCGGCCGCACCGGCTGCTGCTCCTGCTCAATAACCAGAGTCCGCTAAGGACCTAACCCCGCCGGTGGGAGCCAACTCCCACCGGCTTTTTACTGCCCGCAGATATGTATCGTGCAGCCGCCGGCTGCATCTATTTTTGGTGGAACACCCCTCTTAACGGCTGCGTGGATGTGCTGTTAACATAGGGGTGAGTGCCTGCATCCGCATTACGAGAGCGGGACACGGAGAGGAAAGTCGAGAACCATGCGATGGATGTTACGGTCTAAAATTCACCAGGCCACAGTTACCGAAGCCGATCTCAAATACGTTGGCAGCATCACGATCGACGAAGAATTGATGGACATGGTTGGCCTTATCCCGGGAGAGCGCGTCCTGGTGGTCAGCAATACCAGCGGCGCCCGCCTTGAGACTTACACGATTCCCGGCCCCCGCGGCGCAGGCGACGTCTGCATGAATGGCGCGGCAGCCCACCTGATCAAAAAAGGCGACGAGATTATCATCATGGGCTTCGAACTCACCGAGAAGCCGGTGGAGTCAAGGCAGATCGTCGTCGGGAAGCATAACGAATTCCAGCGGTATCTGAGCGAGACTCCGCACACCTGCTTGAGCGAGTTGGTGGAAGCGCTATAGCGGCCTAACCGGCTGGGTAGTGTGAAAGTACTTCTTGTAGGCTGAGACCCAGTCTGTTGCGAGGTCTCGCTGCGCAGTGTCCAGGCTGAGGTTTCCGCGGCACACCATTTGGCGCAGCCGATTCTCCAGCGCGTCCTTGGTCTTCACGTTCCAAGTCGTCGCGGCGGCAGGTTCCGGCCAAAGATTGCTGGCATCTTCCGTCCCACCCAGTTGCGGGCTGATGAGGTAATCAAGTTCGTAATTGGTTGGCAAATGACCGGCGAGCCCGTACTGCTTAAGGACTTGCTCTTTGATCTCGGGTAAAACATCGCTGGCGTCGTCGCTATACTCGGTCGCGCAAAGCTCTTGAGCGCTCACGAAACGAGTTGCTCCGGGCGTCAGCTGCCGATTTGGCTCGACGGACGACGTGAGTGCGAGCCTGGAATTCGTCGCCCTGGATCTGGTCCAGCGCTGCCCCGTCAGCAAAACTCCTACAAGAAGCGCGAAAAATATTCCGGCTGCGGCGATTCGCGACCACGCTGGAACTCTCAGCAGACTGGTGCGCTCGCCGGAAGGTTGCATCTGCTTGAGTCGTGCCTTCAACAATGCGCGTGAGCCGGCGGCCGGAGGCAGTTGGGGATCAAGCGTGCGGTGTTGCAAGTGAACAATCTCGCCGATCACGTCTTCCGACTGCCGCAGCTTTGTTCGACAATCCCAGCAGCCCGTCAAATGCCTTCTAGCCACGACCGCCTTGAAGAAAGAAAGTTCTCCATCAGAGAATCGCAGAAGCTGTTCGGCCGACATGTGACGATCCCAAAGGTTCATAGCTACCTCTCATCGACCCGGGCTAGCTTTTCCAGCGAGCGTGCCAGCGACGCCGAGACGCTTCCCAGCGAGATTCCCAGAACTCCGGCGATCTCGCGGTAACGCAGACCTTCCGCGCGCAAGCGCAAACAACTTTGATCCTGTGCCGGAAGTGCCTTGAGCACAGCCAGCAGGCGTGCCTGCCGTTGCGCTTGCGTGGCCTGCGCCTCTGGACTTGGAGCAGGATCGGGATGGGAGTCCGTTTCAAGCTCAGCGGAGCCGTCGCGCACAAATCGTCTTTCATTGCTGGCCAGGCGTTTCAGGGACTGATTGTGGGCTACGCGGAAGAGCCAGCCTCGCAGGTTTTGCCGCGAGCGTCCCTGCTGCAGGTGTTTCATCAGTGACAGAAAAGCGTCCTGAATGATCTCCTCGCCGTCAGCGCTGGAAAGTCCGAAGGCGACTACGTAACGCATCAAGCGGCTGCGGAGCTCGTCGAAAAGCGCAAGGACCTCACGCTGCAGCTCGGTGAGTTCTTCGGCGGCAGGTGCTGCGGCTACGGGCCGGGTAAGGCGAATAACCGATTCCGGATTGTAGCTTTCGGACACGCAAAATCCCTATTCGTACATTCCCAGGATGAGCGATTTGTTCAGTATATCTTTTGTTCACCGAAGCCCGGGTGACAACAAAGCTCACGAATCTGGTTAAACTAAGCTGAACAAATTGCCGGTGCGAGGAATATTCAGAAGAGCGGCTCGCCGCCGGTGTTCCGGGGAAAGCCTGCTCGCCGGTCATCCTGAATGCTGAAATCCAGTCTCCTTTCCCTGTTATTGAGTGTCTGCTTCTTGTCCTGCTCTGTCGTGGCTGATGCTCAGACCAGCATCGGCGAGCTGCATGTGAAGGTGGTCGATCCTTCCGGACTCGGGATGAAAGTGCCGGTGCAGATCACCAACGAAGCGAACCACTACAACAACGTCCTTAGCACCGGCAGCGATGGGACGTTGAATGTGCAGCGGCTGTCGTTCGGACTTTATCAGCTTCAGGTAGACGTCTCGGGATTCGCGCCTGCGACTGCGACAGTGGAAGTTCACTCCGCCATCCCGGTGCAGTATACGGTCCAGCTCAAGCTGGCTTCGGTGAAAGAGAACGTCACCGTGCAGGCGCAGGGAACGTTAATCGATCCCGAGCAGGCTGGGTCCGTCAACGAGATCAGTTCAGCCGAAATTCAGAAACGGTTGACTGCGCTGCCCGGCCGCTCGATCCAGGACCTGGTGAATTCCCAGCCAGGCTGGCTGTATGAAGGCAATGCCGTATTGCATCCGCGCGGTTCCGAATATCAGACGCAGTTCGTGATTGACGGCATACCGCTCACCGACAACCGCTCGCCCAGCTTCGGCCCCGAAATCGGCGCGAACGATGTGGACTCGATGACCATCTACACCGCCGGCTTTCCCGCCGAGTACGGCCGCAAGATGGGCGGAGTGGTGGAGTTGAATACGCTACGCGACCCACAGGTAGGGTTTCACGGCCAAATCGTTCTCTCGGGAGGGAGCTTTAACACCGCAGCGGCCTTCACGCAGGCCCAATACGCCTGGGGGAAGAATGTACTCGGGTTTACCGCTTCAGGTTCCGAGACCGACCACTACCTGAACCCGGTCGTACCGCAGAACTACACGAACAGCGGCACGCTCGGCGATTTCTCGGTGAACTATCAGCGCGATCTTACGCCTAACGACCGCATCGACTTCATCGGGCGATATGCTTTGTCGCGTTACCAGTTGCCGAACGAGATCGTGCAGCAGACCTGGTGTTACGCGCCCGGACAGACCGTGGGCCCGCCCTGCCAGCAGCAGAACGCCAACAACTTTGAGCCCATGTTCATCACTTCGTATCGGCACATTTTTTCGTCGAACGTGGTGGCCGACTTCAATGGCATGGTGCGCAACAATGCCAATGATTATTATTCGAACGCGCTGTCGACACCGATCATTCTCTTCCAGCACAACTGGTTCAACGAGCTGTACTTCAAGGGCATGGTCACCATAGATCACGGGCACAACGAGTGGAAGGCGGGAGTGGAATCGGACAACGCCTTCCTGCACGAAAATTTCAATTACATCATTACCGATCCAAGTCAGTTCGATGACGGGACGGCGCCGACCTTCAGCTTTCCCGGAGCGTATCCCAGCCAGGGACAGCGGCCCGATCTCGAGCAGTCCGCCTTCGTGCAGGACCTGATTCGACTGGGGAACTGGACCATTAACGCCGGCCTGCGTTGGGACCATTACCAGTTGATTGTGAACAAGCAGTCATTCGATCCGCGACTCGCGATTTCGCGTTATTTCCCGAAGCTTGGTCTGAGCGCTCACTTTTCTTATGATCGCGTCTTCCAGACTCCTTCGTTTGAAAACATCCTGCTGTCGAATTCTTTCGAAGTGTCGTTCATCAACCCGGATTTCCTGCGGGTCCCCGTCCAGCCCTCGCAGGGTAATTATTACGAAGCCGGAGTTTCGAAGGCGTTTGGCAATAATCTGCGTGCAGACGTGAACTACTATCTGCGCAACGTTAACAACTACGCGGACGACGACCAGATCGAAAATACGACCATCAGTTTTCCTATCGCGTTTCGCAAGGCGCTAATTTACGGCGCTGAAGCGAAGATTGAAGTGCCGAACTGGCATGGGCTGTCGGGGTTTGTCAGCTACTCGTACATGGTCGGCAATGTCTGGTTCCCGGTTACCGGTGGGTTGTTTCTGGGCGACGACGTGCAGGACGCAGAAAGCCAAACCACAGGCCACTTTCCGGATTCGCAGGACCAGCGCAATACGCTATTCACGCGATGGGTTTATCAAGTGAAGCCGCGTTTCTGGATTGCCGGCGGAGTGCAGTATGGCAGCGGGTTGCCATTTGAATTCGATGGCGATTACCAGACGGCGCTGGAAGAGTACGGCCCGCAGGTTTTAAGCCGGGTGAACTTCGCACGCGGGCGCATCCTTCCATCACTGCTGTTGAGCGCGTCGGCCGGTGCGGACGTGTACAAGACCGACAAGATCGACATGAAGGTGCAGGTGGACGGACAGAATCTGAATAACGAACTCAACCTCATCGACTTCGGCGGCCTATTCTCCGGCAACGCCATTGGACCTTCGCGCAGTGCCTTCGTGCGGTTCACAACCACGTTCTAATTCTCAACGATTACCAAATAACCGGAAGTACGCATCGAGCAGAGATGACCGCTCCTGCGGCGCTCGCGATTGCTGCCAGGCATAGATTTGCCGCTCGGAATCACGCAGCTTCTGTAGAAACTCATCATCACTGATTCGCCGCTTTGCGATCAGATCTTCATGCCTCCGCCGCATATCTTCACGCTTCGCGAACGCACTCCGAACTCCGCGAAGATATGTTCCCAGGCCGCCACGGCGAATCGCAAACACAGCCCACATACATTCGTAAGCAACAATCCGCGGCAGCATCCGGCGAAATACTGCCTGAGGATAATCCTTCATCAACAAATAAATCTGATTGCGGGTTATGTATTCGATCACTCGCGGATGAAGCGTGTTCCCGAGCGTCGCACTGCCGATGTGATAGGCCACCGCGTCCGGCAAATACAGGCCGTCGTAGCCAATTAATTGCACGCGCAATGCAAGGTCCAGGTCATCCAGATAGGCAAAGAAATCAGGGTCCAGGCCGCCGCTGTTCACGAAAGCCGTACGACGATACAAGACCGCGGCGCCGCATCCTGAGAGAACCGGCATTTGCCGGTCGTACTGTCCGTTGTCGCGATCGAAATGTCCCAGCCGATAGGCGGCTCCGGCCATCAGCATCGCGTCTCCGGCGCCGTCAAGGTCCGTTCGCTCGGTGGCACGCAGCAACTTGCCGGTCGCGAACCCAAGCTGTGGATCAGCATCGAGCGCCGCGACCAGCTTGCCGATATAGTCAGGCTCAAGCTCGACATCGTTATTCAGCAGAAGTATGTAACGCGATTCAGTAGCAGCCACGGCGCGGTTAATGGAGCCGGTAGTACCCTCATTCGCAGGCAATTCGATGCGGCGCGTGTTCCGTGGAAGCGGATCGGGGAGAGTTTGTCCGGCCTGCGCGTCATTTTCAATGACCACGACCTCCCATTCAGAAGCGGGCAGGTCCTGCTTCTGGATGAACTCGATGCAGCGCCCGGTAAGATCGGGCCGATGCAGAGACGGAATGGTGATGGTGACGGTCTTCACGCGGCTACGCTGCCGATTGTACACAGCGCGCGTGCAAGGCGGCGCTTTGCCGGCCTCGGTTATCGCTGCAGCAGCCGAAATCCAGCCACCGTGGGCTTGGTCGTAACGATTTTCATCCACCCCTCACGAGAGGGCTGGGATTCGCTCGACATCTTTAGTCCGGCTTCGTGGACGATCTTGCGCAACGTATCCGGATGGTTGTAATTGAGCAAGCCGCGGACGGTTTCGGGGGCGTTCGCATACATCTGCACGTGCTCCCGGAAGATGGGCATAGTCTGCTCGCCCAACGTACACGCGTCGAAGTAAAAGATTGCGCCGGGCTTCAGCAGTCGTTTCACCGCCAGCAGATAATTGAAGACGTCATATGCGTTGAAATGAATGAAAACGTGCAGCGAGAAGCCGAAGTCGTAGCTCTCGGCCGGCAGGTGGTCCAGATAGTTATCCTCGATGCGGTGAAACGACAAGTTTGTATACTCTGCGCAGTTGGCACGGGCCTTCTCTAAGAACGACGCACTAATGTCGTTGCAGTCGAGCGACAAGCACTGGGGAGCCAGCATGCGCGCAACGGTACCGTCGCCGCTGCCGATTTCGAATCCTCGTTTATCTCGAGTGATGGCACAAAACCGAACGATCTCCTTCGCATGCTGCCGGCGGTCGAGGTCGAACTCTTCACGCGTCGCGTGGCCAGCCAATTTCAGCAGTCCATCCTCGCCTTCCGCAAGTTCCCAGGCATTACGCTTCACATCCATAGTCACTCTCGAACCGTTCCTTTCACCGTTCCACAATTATCAAGTTCGCTGACCATCCGTAATGGGCGCGGCGCACGCAAGCTATGCGTTTAATTCCTGCTGCTTTGCAGCAGTCGGCGCGTAAGTCGCGAGCAGTGATTGTATCGCCGCCAAGTCCTCTGGAGTCATCTGCTTGCCGCGACCTTCATTCTTAGTTACCTGCGACCACCACTCCGGATCATGAACGCGCAAAAACTGCAACAGCCTGCCAACCGGCGCATCTGCGCCCGACTCCCGCAAGCCTCGCGCGAAGTGACTCCAGAATCCCGGCTTGTTACGATAATGTCCTTCCATGCACAGTAACTGAATGTATCTGTTGGGATGCCGCTCCAGTAATAGCGGATCCAGGCGAAACATCTTCGCGCGTTCCATTTGCGATTCACGCTCGACGGTCGTGGGATGCGGAGGGTGGAAAACCACTACGTCGGCGGCATGAGGAATCTCGCCGAATTCCATAACCCGCCAGGCCAGATCCGTGTCCTCGCGGAAGTCGTGGAAGGTTTCATCAAATCCGTCGACACGCAGCAGCAGATCGCGACGATAGAACATATTGGCGGTCATGAAGCCGACGCCCTCGGAGCCGACGTTCGACACCGTGCGCCACTTGGGATCGCCAAGCTTCTCGCTGCGAATGCTTCCTTCCAATCCGGCAAGTGGCCGCTCATCAAAGTGCCGCGCCGCTTTCTCCAGCCAGTCGGCTTCCGGAATACAGTCATCATCGGTAAACCCAACGATATGACCGCGAGCCTCTCGTATGCCTTTATTACGCGCCAGAGCGGGCCCGCGTTCTTCCGAGTAGACGCATCGGACATTCAACTTGCGTTGATAGACCTCGGGAATCTCGATCGGCGGATCGCTCTGGTCGATCACCACAACTTCGAAATCCGGGAAGGTTTGCCGCGTCAGCGCGTCAAGCGCGCGAACCAGATGATCCTTGCGGTTATAACTCGGGATTACGACGGAGAACGTAGGCGGATCCATGCGACGCCGGTAACGCATCTGCGCATTGATTCTCTCCGCCGCTCCCCGGACCACAGCCGACCAATCATAGTGACGCTCGGCTTCGCTGCGTGCCAGCAGGCCGAGGCGCCGTGCCTTGGCGGGATTTTCCCGCAGCATGGTCAGCGCCTTTGCAAACTGCGCGCGCTCCGCAACCACGCAAATCTCCGACGCTTGTTCTATGCCCCTCACTCCGGTCTCGGTCGATACAATGGCCAGCCCCGCCGCCATGTACTGCACCAGCTTCAAGTTTGTTCCCGAGCCGACCTCAACCGGATTCAAGCCATAATCAGCCGCCGCAAAAAGCGAATATAGCTCTTCTTCACTCAACACTCCCAGCAGTTCGGCGTTCGGCGGCAGCGCTGCGGAATGACTGCGCAGATAATCGTCTTTCACGCTTCCCGCAATCGCGAACACCATGTCGGGGAATGCCGGAGCAAGTTTATCGATAATGAAGGCAGCCGCTTCGGTGTTGGGGCCGTAACCGCTACCGACGAAGACCGCGACGTCACGATCCCTCCAGCCCCGCAGTCCCTTGGCCACGGCGCGTTCATTCTCGCTCGCCGGACGCAGCAGACGAGTGTCGGCGCAATTGGGCACCAGATGAAAACGCTCGCGAGGCGCTCCGTAGGTCTGCACCATAGCGTCAGCGTCCTCCCCTGAGCACACCCACACGTCATTGCTGCGCCGTACCAATTCGCCTTCCACCCGCTTTACATTGGCTGCCAGCCTGCGCCCGGCAAAGCTGGATGACAGCAGCCGTGAGCGCAGACCGTATTCAAAGTTATGCGCATCGTAGACCACCACCTTGTCTTTCAGCAGGTGTTTCGCCAGGGGAAAGACCCAAGGGTGCGTGAACACCACAACGTCAGATTGCTCAACACTCTTATGTACGGTCCGAATAAATTCCGATGACAGGCGCGCCATCCACGAAAAGCTCACATCGATGACCGACCCGCCCGGCACGAACTTCTGCAGCCGTGCTGCGGCTTTGTAATGGCTTGGTGACAACGCCAGCACGCGAGAGTGCCACATGGGCTTCGGCCATTCATCCGTGCTCGGCGGTCCGGGCCAATCGTAGGCGCCGATGTACTCGGTGGGGAAGTGCTCTGACAGCTCCTTGCAAATTTCCTTGACGCGGACTCTCGCGCCGCCGACGGCGGGATCCAGTACCTGGTTGTCGGTAACCAACACGCGAACCGGCTCCTGCGCCCTCTGCAGCAATAGCGGCAGCCCGACGGAGTCCGGCGCAGCGATCTTCTCAGCCTGGCGCTCTTCAAATGCGGCCTCAAGCAGACGGTCGACGATCGGCTCCCACGATTGCCCGGGAGCGGTCTGGCGGGCAGCTTCGCCCATTTTGCGGGCGAGTTGTCGATCGGCGATCAGCGTGTCCATGGCGTGCGCAAGTTCCGCCGGATCCGGATCGACCACGAAACCCGACTCGTCATGTTTCACAATTGCTGCCGGCTCGCCCGAGTCCTTACACACGATTACGGGCTTGCTGCTCAGCATCGCTTCTACCGTGATGTACCCGAAGTCCTCTTCCTTTGGCACGAACAGCACGCCCAACGCATTGGCGTACAGGTCGAGCAATTCGGCATCGCCGACAAATCCCAGGAAACGAATGCGTGAATCGCGAGAGGCAAGTCTACGCAACTCGGCTTCGTCTTCTCCCGTTCCGGCGATGAGCAACGGAATATTGGCCTTGATGTGCTGCATGGCGCGCAGCGCCAGACCGACGCGTTTCCAGCGGTGCAGACGTCCCGGTAAAAGGAAATAATCCTGCGAGCCGCAGTAGTGACCGCTGGCGAAAACCGGCGGATGCAGCACGTCGGCGTCGAATCCGTTGTAGAACTTCAACCGGCGAGCGGTTTCGTAGCCATTGGTAAAGATGCGCCGGACCCCGCGCAATCCCAGAGTGTCGAGCCGATGAACCACCTCGCGTTGCCGCCGCAGCTCGGCTAATGCCTGTGCCGGCATCCCCCCGTATTCGTCATCGAAGCGGTCGTAGAAGACCCGCATCTGGTGGAGCAGCCAGCACACGTGATGTTCATGCCGCGCCATGTACGTCGGATTCTTGGTGGACACGACGACGTCGAAGCGCGACAGGTCAAGCTGGTAGCAATCCAGGTAGCCTTGCAGCACCGCGTCCCAGTTGTATTCGCTGATTGGAACCTGGATCCATTCCGTGTCGACCTTCTTGCGGAAAGCCTGGACCATGCCCACGTAATGCCGCTCAGCCCCATATAGCTGGCCTGGATTCTGAATGGCGGGGGTGATGATCGCGGTCTTCATGCCCGGATTATAAGATGCCTAGCGATAGGCGATCGCCCACAACGTCTCGCCTTCCTCGACGAGTTTGTGGGAGCTATAGCCGGCGCGCTGCAGATAAGCGGAAATCTCATCGGGCGTATGGAAAAACTCAGGATAGTCGTTCTTGACGATAGCAGAAAAATGTCCCCAACCAATCTCCGAACAGAGATTCAATACTCCAAAGAAAAGCACGCCTCCGGGCTTCAGGGCGCGGCGTATTCCCTCCAGATAACGATAAAACGTTTTCTTCTCCGCGTGCTGGAAACACGAAATCGAATATGCGAGATCGAAATGTTCGCTGGGGAGAAGTTGGAGATCTTCATCGAGGATGAGCTTGATCTCCAGATTCCGCACGTCCGCCATCGTCTGGCGCGCCTGTCGCACCATCTCCGCGGAAATATCTAATGCAGTGATCGAGCTGCAATACCGAGACATAGGAACGGTAATGCGTCCCATGCCCGGTCCAATCTCCAGCGCCACAGGATTCGGAGGCGAGTAAGACATGATCTTCGACGCAACATACTCGCCTACATTCTTCCAGTTTTCCTGATAGGCTTCGTCGGATTCATTCGCGGCTTGGGTCACCGTTTCACGCATAGGGTCGGTTGCGGCTGCATTATCCCAGTACGCGATAATTTTGGCGTTCTCCTTGAGCATGCTTGATCGTCTGGGGCGAACGTCCATCGTAATCAACAATTGGCTCACATCCTGGCTCAGAGATGTATGCTTCTCGCGCAGTTCGTTGAGTTCGGTAGTCATCGCCGCAAGGTTGGATTCGTGCCCCTCCAGTATCGCCAGAATTCCGCGTAGGCTGCGCAGGATAGCTCCCTGGAAAAGCTGAAGCGGGACCGTGTACCACGCAAGCGAGCGCCGAATCACTTTCTTGACGGCATGGAGCGCACTATTGCCGACGCCCGGTTCTCTCGCACTCAGTTGCCCGACTTGCCGATGCGCGGCCAGAGCTGCATTCAACTCCTCATCAACCGCGTCCAGGTTTTGTTTTTGGAGGGCGGGAATTTCACCGATGCCAGTCGACTGTCTGGCATTGTCAACGCGCAGAGCCGATTCGTCGGAGTGTACTTGTGCTGGTGCCGCAACCGTATTCGTAATCATATTTCCGCGGACGCGCTCTGCATTCCCTTGGGTACCCTCGCTGTTGCGAACGGATTCTTCTGCGTGGGAAGACATCTTTCACGCCTCATTGCTGTTTCCGCTGTGCAGCGTCGGTCAAGCGGACCACACAAAATATCTTATATGTGCAGGTGCGGAGGGGTTTCCCTATAAGCACGATTTACGCGACTAGTTAAGGGTTGTCGTAGTAGTGCAACGATATTTCGCGCGTGCGCTGGGCGGCGCTCGCTACAGCGGCGTTAAAGCCGCAGGATTTATGCGCGGGGAAGCAGCATTATATCGATATGATCTTTGCCGCTCTCTTGGAAGCGGGTGAGTATCTCTTCGACGTTCCCTTCTTTCATGCGAAACGTCGTCATGGATAACACCTGGTATCCGAGACCTACAAAGAATTCCAGGTACTCGCGGCCGGAAACCCCGGAAGAGTCTTCCAGATTCGGAGGCGCGAATTCGCTTACGATGATCGGCCGGCAACGCTCAATCGTTTTTCGCGCACCCAGCAAGGCTTTGTACTCGTAACCCTCAACATCAATCTTGATAAAACCAACAGGAACGTCCGGCGGAATAAAATCGTCGACCCGCAGTCCCATCACGGTTTCAGCCGTGAACAGATCGTCTGGATTGGCGTTCGCCACGGCAGCGACGCTGCCGTTAATCGAGTTGCGAAAGTATTGAAGGAGTCCGTTCTTTTCGGCTGCCGCAGCTTGTACCACTTCGACGTTTGCGAATCCGTTGACCGCGCGACTGGCGCAAAGCGCGCGCACATTGAGAGGAGCAGGCTCCCAGCTCTGCACAAAACCGGTGGGACCTACGAGAGACGCTGCCAGCAGGCTGAAATAGCCGATGTTCGCCCCAAGGTCTAACACACCCATTCCCGGGCGCAGATATTTCTTGAACATCTGTGTAACTGGCCGCTCGTATTCGCGCTTATAGATGATGGTCTTGCCGATCGACTTGTCGTCCGGCGAGGCGTACATCTTGAAGGTCGGCATGCTGACAAGCTGCCAACGTCCCGCTCCGGAATCCATCAGATGCCGCTTGGCGAACTCCTGCGAGTTCAGATACGAACTAACCACCGATCCCAGCTCTTCGCCGATCTTCCACTTGTGCCCAGCCCATTCCTGCTCGCCCGGCTTTCTCCCCAGCAGCAGCCGAAAACAGGAAACCACGTCGGCTTCAGTCGCCTTCTTGGGGAAATCAATATTCCAGGGCTTGCGCTGGTTGAAAATGTTGGGCATAAGAGTGACCGCTATCAATTCTTGTTGGCGACTTTCTCGAACACTTCCATGTTGCGCTGCCACAGGCGGCTGCCTTCATACTCCAAAGCTTTCCTGTGTCCGTTCTCCCCCATCGTACGGCAGCGTTCGGGATCGCCCAGCATCGCTTCGATCTCAGTCGCCAGTTGTGCAGCATCACCAAAGGGAATGATCGATCCGCCCTGGCTCTCCCCAACAAGCTCCTGCGCGACCGCGGTATCGGCCGCAATTACCGGTTTGTAGTTCGCCCACGCCTCCACTAACACCAGGCCCAGGGATTCCACGCGCGAGGGCTGCGCGGACAATGTTGCTGAAGCCAGGAAGTCGCGCTTCTCGTCATCCGCGAAGGGAGGCAAGTTTAGAAATCGTGGACATCCTTGCGCGTTCGCAGCCGCCCACTCGTCGAAAGCGGAGAGGCTGGGGCCGGCCATCACCAGCCATGCCGTCGACCCGCGGGCCCACAGCGTCTTCATCGCTTCCACTACGGTCACGGACCCCTTATCGAACGCCTTCATTCCCAGGTGAAGGACTACGGGGCCATCCACTCCATATCGCGAACGCAGGTAGTCCGGATTGCCCCCGACGGCCATCTGAAAATCGATGCCATGACCAACCACAAGCTTCTCGGAGGTGACCCCAAAGCCGGCAAGACGCTGCATTTCGGTCCTGGTCATGCAGATCACCTTGGCGCAGCGCTTCAGCAGGTCAATCTGGTAAGGCTGAACATAGTGGCGGGCAACCTCGTCGTTATTTTCCTCGCCCAGATGAGTGCAAGGCGTAGCGACGACGGGAACGCGGCAGACTTCGGCAGCCTCAAATCCGGCATACATCAGATTTGTGTAAGGCAGCGGTCCTATGTGAATCAGGTCGGCGCCGGACTTGCTCATCGCATCCACCATGCCGGGGATTCGAAAGGAAGGCCGCCAGTATTTCGCCTTCCATCTCCAGTAGGGAAACGCGCCTAACAAGCGGCTGGCACGCCGGCGCAGCTTGTTGTAGTCGATGGGGAAGCGGCGGATCACTACTCCGTCGACCTCAATTTGTCCTTCTGGAAAGCGGCGGAACTCCGGAAGCCAGAACGCCTCCAGGTCGTTGGCGACGGTGGTGAATACCGTAACCCGATGGCCGTGCTGGACCATGTACTTCGCCAGGGCGAGCAGGGAATTCTCATACCCGCCGCGATAGGGAAAGAATCGGGGAAGCACGAAGACAACGTGCATTTCGGGCGTCGCCCTAGTGGGCAGCGACAACCTCCACGTTCATCAGGTTGCTGAAGAGACCGATAGCTTCATCCGGCGTTCCATCCAGCAGGATCTGACCATGATCGATGAGCACGGCACGCTCGCAAATCCGCCGTACGTTGTCCATCGCATGCGTGACCATCACAATGGTCTTGCCCGCCTCGCGGAACTTGATGATGCGGTCGAAGCACTTTTCCTGAAAACCGATGTCGCCCACGGCGAGAATTTCATCGACCAGCAAGATCTGCGGATTAACTTCCGTCGCCACCGAGAAGGCCAGGCGCATGTACATGCCCGAAGAGTACTGCTTCACGGGAGCGTCGATGAACTCGCCAATGTCAGCAAATTCGATGATGCTCTGCTGGCGCTCCAGCATTTCTTTCTTGGTGTAACCCATGAGCAGGCCATTCAGCAGAATATTTTCGCGACCCGTCAGCTCATGGTGAAACCCAGCGCCGAGTTCGATCAGCGGCGCCAGCGTGCCATTCACTTCCACTGTGCCCGAGGTCGGGTGATAGACGCCGGCAATGATCTTCAGCATGGTGCTCTTGCCGGAACCGTTGCGCCCGACGATCGCCAGGGCCTCGCCCTTGCGGACTTCCAGCGACGCGTTCTTCACCGCTTCGAAGTCGTGGAAGCTGGCGTTGTGGCGAAACATCCTGGAGAACAGTTCGCGCATGGTATCCGGCCGTTCGTGGATGACGCGGAAGCGCTGCGTGACGTTCTCTAATCGAATTACGGGCGAATCGTAAGACATGGGTAATTTAGACGTAGTAGACAAACGTTTCCTGATACTTCCTGAAAAGAGCAAAGCCTATCGCCAGGCTGATAAATGCGCAGACGAAGGAAGCGATGATCGAAGGCGCCTTGGGCAGTTGACCGTAGTACACCGCCAGGCGGAAGCCGTTGATCACGTAAATAATGGGGTTCAGCTTCATGAGCCAGCGGTATTTTGCGGGAATCATGTCGAGCGAATAAATGATGGGCGTGACGTAAAACCACGCCGACAGCACGACCTGGAGGATGTGCGCCACGTCGCGATAGTAAACATTGGCCGCGGCAAAGAAGAAAGTCAGGCCGGCTGTGAAAATCACCAGCGCAAGTATCGGCACCGGCAGGTAGAGCCAAGTCCAATAAAACGGATGGCGCATGATGGGGACAAGCAGTGCCAACGGTATCAGCGACAACAGAAGATTGATGATGTTGGAAATGACTGCTGCCATCGGGAACACGAGCTTAGGAACGGCTACCTTCTTGATCAGGTCGCCGTTGGTGACGATCGCCTCGACCGCGTAAGAAAGTGTTTGCGCGAAAAAAGTCCAGGGCAGCAAGACGCTTAGCAGGAAGATTGCGTAATGCGGAATAGGGAAGGCCATGATGCTGGAAAATACCAGCGTCAACACCAGCATCATGAAGGCCGGATTCAGCAGGGCCCACATAAAACCAAGAACCGAGCGCTTATAGCGGATCTTTAATTCCTTGAGCGCGAGGGCCCAGATCAGTTCCCGGTATCGATAGGTATCGCGAATTAATTCAGTCATAAACAAGATAGTGCCACTCTGCCAGCTCCCCCAGGCAGCCACAGACAGATTGAAACTTAAATGGTAAATGATTTTTCGAAGGGATGGCTGAAATCGGGCTGGCCGAAGTAAAGTCCGACTACTTTGTGGGTCCCACGTCCAGGTCCGCCATGCCACGTAGCAGGTCGCGCTGATCATCCGTGAAGTTGTTACGGTATTCATCCGAATTCAGCAACTGCTCGCGCGCTGCCGGCGGCATACTGCGCAACTGGCGATAGGCCTGCGAGATCTTTGTCTTCTGATCGTTAGGCAGGTTGCGATAGCGGGAGTACAGGCTGCGCGCCGTTTGCTGCTGCTCCGGCGTCATGTGCTCGAAGGTTTCCATCCGGTTCAGAATCTGCGCCTTCTTTTCCGGAGGCTGGCTGTTGAACTTGCGAAGGCGCTCCAGCAGGCGGTTCTGCTTCTCTGGAGTAAGACTTTGAAAAGCGGGATCGCTCTGCAGTTTCTGCTCCTGCTCAGCCGGCGGCAATGCCATGTACTTGCGCAGCCAATCTCCGCGGTGCGGACCGGGGCCCTTCAGGTGGAACGAATTGCTGGGGTTCTCCCCACTCGGCGCTGTATTCTGCGCGGGCGGCGCAGGGTTCTGGTGTGGAGCAGGCGGAGGCGGCGCCGGCGCCGCGCCTCCATGATGCTGCCATGGAAACAAAGCAAACGTCGGCACCGCACTGAGCACCAGCAGGAGGGTCAGCGAGATGAAGTTAGCCCGGCGCACGACTTTCTACTTACTCCGTTGAGGATTGTCCATCAAGAGCGTCAAAATCTGCAAACAGATCGGCATTCTTGTCGAGATACTGCAGGTCGCTGACTGCGGTCCCGGGCGCGCTTACGCGCACCACGCTGCCGTCTTTCGTGGGCACTGTACCGCCGTGATTGAACGGGTTCAATTCCAGCAGTCCAACCCCAACCGCTACCAGCACCGCTGCCACTGCGGCCAGCGCCGGACGGCGCAGCCAGGCAAACCAGTTGCGCGTCGGAGACAGAGCTTCCTCTCGTACTCGCGCCTGCACTCGCGTAGCAAAATATGGGGTGGGCTCCGGTACCTGCCATTCATCAAGCAAGCTCATCGTCCGCTGCAAAGACGCCAGTTCGCCGGCACAAGCCGGACAACTGCGCAGATGCTCCTGCGTCTCAGGCGAGACGCTTTGCATGCCGCTCAGCACTACTTCCATGAAATCCTGACGAAGCTGTTCGCACTTCATAGCCACACCCTACTTCCGCTAAATAAATTGCCGCAGTGTTTCCCGCAGAGTCTCATAAGCGCGAAACAGCAACGACTTGGTTGCCGATTCGCTCAGCTTTAAGACCTCTGCGATTTGTTTGTAATCCATGTTCTGATACTTGTGCATCAACACGGCCATACGTTGCCGTTCGGGCAGCGCTTCCACTTGCTGCCGGATCGCCGCCAGCCGTTCCCGGCGAAGGATATTCTGCTCGGCGTTCAAACCGCTGTCGGCAACATCCATCGTCATGCCGGTGTCGCTGTCCGGCTCATCGATGTTGACAGTATTCTCGGGCCGCTCGTACTTTGTGTCGCGCGCGTGATTCACCGCCAGGTTGGTGGCGATACGATACAACCATGTCGTGAACTTCGCGCTCGCCGCATAACTCAGGCGCGAGCGATACACGCGCAGGAACACTTCCTGCGCCAGCTCTTCCGCCACCGCTTGATTGTGAGTCATGCGGTACATGAAGCTAATCATCGGGCGGCGATATTTCTCCACCAGATAATTGAACGCAGTATCGTCGCCGGCAGCCACGCGCAGCATGACTTCGGCATCGCTCAGCATCTCTAAAACGACAGGTTCTGCCAATTCGCCCCGTATAGCGGCCGGCGGCTCCGGTGTCCCCTGAGCGGCCCCCCCGACCAGCACGACTCGATCTAATGCGATGCTGCCCACATCGACAGTAACCCTTGACACGCCACAAAGTTGCGTGCTTAACATGCCAATTCTTGCCCGCCCTCGGGAGGTCCAGCAGCCGGCACGCTTTCAAACAGCTTACGGCCAACCACTTGGACCAGGCGAACCCGATTTTAAACCGAACCTTCTGGAGTTACTGCATCGCGGCAGCTAACCCAGTATTATGCACGAGAGGCCGACAGGCCCGCACCTGGCCTGACGAAATCCGAATGCGAATATTCTATTCCCGAATGATGCTGATGATCGCCCTTGCCGCCATGTGCAATGTTTTGCACGCATCAACGGCTGCGGCCGTTATCCCACCGCACCAGCAATCGCAGTCAGGAGATACTGCTACTACTGCTCCTCAGAGTCCTTCGCCGGACGACAAGCCAGCCCTTAGCGACCAGATTATTCAGGACGTGCTGGAACCTCTGCGGACCGGCGTCGAGACCCAAAACATCAAGCAAATTTTGTCGATCTTCGACAAGCATGACTTCTCCGGCTACGGCGATCTGGAGCAGCAGTTGCGCGCCTTCTATAGGCAGTACGAGCAAGTGAATTTCCGCTACCAGATCTTGCAGGCCGCCATCGACAAAGATCACGCATCGGCAACGGCCGACATCGACATGGATGCCATCCCGTATCCCGGGACGGCGATATCGACGCGCCGCAGCGTGCAGATGCGCTTCCAGTTAAAGCAAGAAGGCAGCGCCTGGAAGATAGTGGGCTTCAATCCTTCAGACTTCTTCAGCCTCGATCGCCCGGAGGCGCGTTAGCCACCGATAGGACTCGGATGCGGCCGACCTCCGGGTTCGCTTGCAGGTTTTCGTGTTCCGGTAGTGCGGGCCTTCAGGCGCGTCCAAGACGTCATGTGCGGGTAGTGCGGGCCTGTAGGCCCGCGTTCAAGTTGATTTAGATTATTCGCAGTCGGCTTTTCCGGCTGTTGAAAAATTCCGGGAGCGTGAGCTTTGTGTCAGGGCACGGCTTCAACCGTGCCGGTAAGCCCTTAATTCTTGACTTCGGCGAGGCGGACGTCGGTCCGATGAGCCAAGCGGCTGGAGTGTTTTTCAGCAATCGGTTCAGCCGACCACAGGTACCAGGTGAAACGCGACTATCCCGAACATCCCATCATTGGCGTCGGCGCCGTCATCGTGCAGGCCGGCCGCGTCCTGCTTGTCCGTCGCGATACCGAACCGCTGCGCGGCGAATGGTCGGTTCCCGGAGGAATGCTCGAGCTGGGCGAAAAACTGCGCGACGGCATCCGCCGCGAGGTCCAGGAAGAAACCGGAGTCGAGGTTGAAGTCGGGGAAGTGCTCGACGTCTTCGACAGCATCTTCACCGACGCGCTCGGACGCACGCAGTACCACTATGTACTGATCGATTACCTTTGCAAACCCCTCTTCGGGGAAGCCCACGCCGGCAGCGACGTGAGCGACGCGCGCTGGGTCGCCGCTGAAGCCCTTCCCGCGATGGGACTTCGGGAGTCAATTGAACAGGTTGTCAGAAAAGGATTAGCAATCTCCGGCAAAAGTTTCAGTTGACTGCCGGCTGTTTTCCGGAGAACATCATCTTTCAGCCATCACTTTTCGGGAGGGCCGGAATGGCACGAATGACCGCTTGGCCGAGTGGGTTCCTGGTCTGCTTGGCATTGTCGATCTCCGCTGCGGCGCAGGCGCCCGCGGCGCAAACTCCAACTACAGAAGCACCTGCAGCACCCGCGGCTCCGGTAAGCCAGGGAGCGCGCATCCAGAACTTCAACGAGGTGAAGGAGCCCAACCCGCCGGATATCGTCTGCTTCGGCTATGGCCCGAAGTGGAGCGTGCAGTTCACCGATGGTGCCGCACGCTACCTGGGCGTCAACCAGCCTGACCAGGATTTCCTCGGAACGTTCTACTGGGATTCCGACATGAAGGTATGGAACTGGCATCGCGAAGACGGTTTGGCGCCGATGAATGGCGGCTTCGCTCTCTCCGGCACCATTACCAAAGCTGCATGCCACGATAAAATCCGCGGCGAAACCTATCCGTATTCTTCCCAGGTCAATCTGCCGCAAGGCGACATGGTTAGCGGTTGCTGCCGCAAGTTGAAGCCAGGGGAAGCGGCAATCGGCAAGCACGGATTGCAGCAGACGGCAGCGACGCCGGGAACTACCGCGACTGCGGCCAATGGCGCGACGCCCGCGGCTGGTGCGGCGCCCCAGTCCAATCCGCCCGCGCCCGGTACCGGTAAATCGAAGGCCGGCATTCCCAGCGCGCCCCGCTAGATTGTTGATGGCTGTGTGATTCTTATCGCGTGAACAGGAGCACTTCGTGCTCCTTGTACACGCTTTTTTGCCACTCGCGGTATCCGCACTTCTCTGCCAGGCGGATGGATGCAGCGTTCTCGGGATGAATGATGCAGCAGGTCTTCCGCTCGCCGAACTGTGCATCTCCCCAGGCAATCGCCGCCTGTACGGCCTCAGTCGCGTAACCTTGGCCATGCACTCGCGGCATCAGTGCCCAACCAATCTCGGGCATTCCTTCCAATGACGGCTGAACCTCGCGCTTGAAGTCGGCGAAACCAAGTTCGCCGGCGAACTCGCCCGACACCTTTTCCTCCGCCACCCAATACCCATAGCCCAGCATCGCCCAAAGTCCGCGATAGCGCAGCATCTTCGCCCAGACGTCCTCGGGCGGCAACGGCTTGCCTGAGGTATAGCGATTGACGATGGGGTCGGACCACAGTGCGCAGCAGGGCGCGAAATCTTCAGGACGATGTCCGCGCAACCGGAGACGCTCGGTTTCGATCACGGGAACTTCACCGGCGAGACGGACAGCAGCTTGCATGATTCACCTCGACACAAAAAGAGTACACGCAAAATAGAAAAAGACCCGCAGCGCGCGGCGCCAGCGGGTCTTCTCCGGTTAGCTGTTGGAATTGGCCTGAGGCTGTCCACTCTGTGTGGCCCCAGCGGCAGACACCGAAAAACCAGGGGTCTTGCGAGGATTTAGAGCGGAAGCCCTAAGCCTCAGCCACCTCACTTGAGCTACAACAATGACTGTCAGATATCATATTTTGGATCACCCTCCTTTCCAGTGTAGGACGAAGTTAACACCACTCCGCATACCCGTCAAATTGAGAGTTGATGAACGTTGCTGGCCGCTTAAAATTGATCGTGCTAGTTAAGAACTTGTCAGCACGAGGAGGCCTTCAGGCCGACGAGCCATCTAATCGAGTTTTTCAGCAGCTCGTAAAGCCAATCCTCTCCTCCGAATCGCAGCTCTAAAACCCAACTCTATCCGCCGTCCACGCGTACCGCTTCCTGCGTTGTCCATTTACGATCTTCGCTCCGATCACCACGCCGGCGGCCAACAATCCCACGCCGATCGCAATCTTCTTCAGCGATGGCATCGAGCACGTTTTTTGCGTTCTCGCGCCCTTGATGTGCTCCGGCAACACGCCCACGCCGACAATGCGCGCCGGAAGTTTCTGAATGCCGGGAATGTTGACAATCGCTTTGAATTGCCACGGCGCCACTGCCGGCCCGGGATTGCGGAAAATCGCCTGCAATCCTTTGTGCGCGTTCACCTGCAAAAACTGAGTGACCATGGTAGGAAATTCACGGCGCCGCTGGATTCGCGCCAGCATCGCCTCGGTTACACGGCCTTCACGCAGGGGATCGGCCAGAAGATTCGCAGTGGCGACCGCGTCCTGAATCGCGAGGTTGATGCCCACGCCGCCGACCGGTGACATCGCATGCGCCGCATCGCCGATGCAAAGCAGTCCCGGCCGATGCCACTGCCGCAGACGGTTAATCTGGACAGAAAGCAACTTAACCTGGTCCCAGTCTTTCAGTTCCTCAACCCGGTCGCCGAGGAATGGGGCGATTTTGCCCACCCGATTACGAAACGCTTCCAGGCCATCCTGCTGGATCTGTCCGAACCCGCCTTTGCGGATGATCATGGCGTTTTGCGAGTAGTCGCCGCGCGGAATCATGATGAGGGCTCCGCCGTAGTTGATGTTTCCGAAGAGCATTTCCGGATCGTTGCCAGTGCGGCTGAGGCGGAACCACAGCACATCGATGGGCACACCCTGTTCCAGCACTTCGAAGTGTCCAGCCTGCCGGGTAAGCGAGTGACGGCCATCGCAGCCAATAACCAGGTCGGCGCGAATCTCCAGCATTCCCCCTGGAGTGTTCGCCACGACTCCACAAATGCGGCCATCTTCCTTGATCAGGTCGACTGCCTCGTGCTCCATCTTCAGGTTGAACTCGGGGAATTGCCTGGCCTTGCCTGAAAGGAAGTCGAGAAAATCCCACTGAGGCATCAGCGCGACAAACTTGCAGTGCGTCGGCAGAGAGCTGAAGTCGCCGACACGGAAACGGTAGTCGCCAAAAACACCGCCAACTGAGGTGAGCTGTTGATGCGGAACCTTCAAGAAGTCGTCGAGGATGCCGAGTTCGTACAGAACCTCGAGCGTCGAGGGATGCACAGTGTCGCCTCGAAAGTCACGGAAAAAATCCTTGTGCTTCTCTAAAACCGTAACCTCTACCCCGGCTCGCGCCAGCAGGTAGCCGAGCATTACACCCGCAGGGCCGCCGCCCACAACACAACACGTGGTCCGCACACTTTCGTTAGCCATCAAATCACCCCTGAGTTCTTTGTTCGGGATTCAGTTTGTATCCGAGTCACGCAATCCTGTCTCGTTCCCCTTGGTAGTTTACTCGCGTAATCAGCGGTTCAGGCCCGGCACTCTGGAAATCATCTCCCACTGCAGATACTCTGTTAACGAACCATGACCATCCTCCTCACGCACGCCGCGCAATTGTTGACCCTGCGCGGGCCGGACGCCGCTCCCCGTCGCGGCGCACACATGTCTGACCTCGGAATCATCGCCGACGGAGCGGTTCTGATCGATGGCAAAACCATCGTCGCCGTCGGTCCCACCAGCGAAGTCGCGAAGCATGAACTGTTGAGCCAGCCGTCTGAGGAGATCGATTGTCACGGCAAAATCGTGCTGCCGGGGTTTGTGGACTCTCACACTCATCCCGCTTTCACCGCTCCCCGTCTGGTCGACTTCGAGAAACGTATTGCCGGCGCAAGTTATGAGGAGATCGCCGCGGCCGGCGGCGGCATTCGCGCCAGCCTTCGCGGAGTACGTGAGTCGTCCCGAGAGCAACTCGCCTCCCACGTTCTGCATGCGTTCGACGAAATGGCGGCGCACGGTACTACCACGGTGGAAGCCAAGTCAGGCTACGGGCTGAGCGTCGAAGCCGAAATCAAGTCGCTCGAAGCCATCGCCGACGCTGCTAAGCAGTGGCCGGGCTCGGCGGTTCCAACTCTGCTGGGCGCACACGTGGTTGCGCCCGAGTATCGCGACAATCCTGACGAATACGTGCGCATCATTTGCGAAG
Organism: uncultured Acidobacteriaceae bacterium; assembly: GCA_963834135.1. GTDB lineage: Bacteria > Acidobacteriota > Terriglobia > Terriglobales > Acidobacteriaceae > Bog-257. Next base: position 1,146,038 of record CAWIAN010000007.1, read on the forward strand.
AGATGGTTCCCACGGCGGCCAAGCGCAAGTTGGCAAGCTTTGTCGACGTCTTCTGCGAACGCGGGGCCTTCACCATGCAGCAGTCGCAACGCATCTTGCGCGCTGCAGTCGCGCATGGGTTGGGAGTTCGAGTGCACGTCTGCCAGCTGACGCCCGCCGACCTCGCGCCGCTACTCGAGTTCCATCCCGCCTCACTCGATCATATGGATTTCGTGAGCGATGCCGATCTCACGGCGCTCGCGAAGAGCAACACGGTCGCGACTCTGCTGCCTGCGGCAAATTATTTTCTCGGGCTGCAATCGTTTCCTCCCGCGCGCAAGCTGATCGACGCGGGCGTCGCCGTCGCTGTCGCCACCGACTACAACCCCGGCACCTCGCCCACGCCGTCG
>CAWIAN010000008.1:0-355790 GCA_963834135.1 uncultured Acidobacteriaceae bacterium
GCCGCCGTTGAAGTCGCAAAGATAGGGAAGCGGCCGGGATCCTCCGGATTCGTTAACTTGAAGAACCTGTCGCGACCAAACTGCCGTCCGCATCACAGGTTCCATACATTCACGCCTAATTCGGTTTCGCTGCCAAAGTGGAGTAGAGAGTGTCAGCCTTATAGCTTCCTATCCCAGTTCCCAGATCATATCCGGGCCCGGAGCAGCCGCCCGAAGTGACGTCATGAAAATTGTCTGAGTAGTTTCCGGAACCGTAGATGTCGTACAGGTCGGCCGCGGCCTGGCTCAACAGGCTGTGGCCTTCACTTGCCCGCACAGAATTAACGATTGCAAGGAAAGCGCCTACATCCGCAGTGGATATGGAATTGCCGCCAACCTCGATCCAGCCGCCGTAACCGGCTGTGTCATAAACCGGCACAGGAGTCAGGGTGCTGGAGTCAGCGACAATATCGGGCGTGCAGCGATTGGTGGTTGAGAATTGCGCGCAAGCGGAGTTCTGCCATGCGGGTTGCGGCTCGAAGGGACTGACAGAGCCGCCTCCGCCGCCCCAGGCTGACTCGCTGCTGTAATTCAATGTCTGGCTGTTGTAGGACGGAGGGAACGACGAGAGCGTAAGGGCTGTTCCTCCTACCGCCAAAACACAGGGAGAAGCGGCGGGATAGACGCCGAAGTGGTCCGAACAGCCCCCGGTGGGTGCGAGGAAGGTCACCGGCTGGTGGTTGCCGTTTACCACACCGCAAAACGTGCTATCGAACTGCTGCTCGCCGGAAAACTCCTGGGTCTCGAAAATCACAGCGACAATAGTCGCGTTGTACGGTGCCGAGGATGCGACACTGGCCGCCTGCAAGTAGTCGCTCAGGGTGTCGCTGTTGGCTTCGACCAGCAGAATGTTGGCCTGCGGCGCCATAGCACAGACCTGCTCGACGCCGACCGATGCGCTTAAGGCCGAGCCGTCATTCCGGGTAGGATTTCCGACCTTCACCTTTTGGAAAGTGCATGGCCCCAGATGGAAGTAATTGGCATAGACGGCCAGATCGGACTCGATATTGACGGCATCGTCGGCAACCACGATCGCGATAGTTTGGCCTTGTCCCTGGTTCGAGATGCGATTGAATCCGTAGGCCACTTTATATTGAGGTGGAAGAATGCCGGTCGGGCCTCCGGGAACGCCGGGCGTGGAGACAACGTGCACGAGCGGGTGAACTCGTGTCTTGCCAGCATCCGGCTCCTGCGCCAGCAGTGGAGACGTCAAAACAAACACGGCGAACCAGCCGGCATAGAATGCGGTCATGCGTTTCATCTTTTTATCCCTCGACCAGGACAGTAGCGGGGGCGAATGTCGAATCCGTATGACGAAGCTCACTCAACCATCGTTTCCCGAAAATCGGAGCGAATCGTAACCCATCTTCATCTGTCATGTCGATTAAATTTGTGTAGTCACAATTGTTACCCGCGGCCTGTCACCTCCGGCCCTTTTTGCGTGGGGAGTAATTCTCTTAGATGGCGAGAAATTCGAATGCCGGCCTTCGGGCGACGCTGAACGTCCTGGCTTGGGTCCTGATTGCAGGGCTGGTAGCGGCGACGTTGCTTTGGACCGTTTGGGCCGGCCACCAGCCGAGACCTCACTCGGTCTGGGGTGAACCGTCGGAAAAGCCGCTGAACTGATTCGCGCTTGGCACGACGGCCATCTGTGAGTGGTCTCCTTCATTCCACTTCCATGACAATTTTGCAGACAGCCGCGCCGCACCGCGTGTAGTTGCTGTCCAGGGGGTAGGTGCAGGAGGCCGAGGCCAAGCCCAAAACTAGAAGCTGGTTATGGTCAGCTCCAGGGTAGGTACCAATAGATCTTCGAGTCTGAGAATTTCTGGACTGGGCTAGCCTGGCGTTTCGTCGGTCACAGTAGCAGTGCAGTTTGAGTTTGGACGAGTACTCGATTAGAGAAAGGACTCGTCCTAACAAAAAACTGCGGCCAGCAATTGGCTGGCCGCAGGTCGAGCCTGGAACGAATTAACGCGCAGTGTTAAATACTGCGTCGACAGCGCCGCTGTTGATGACCCTAGTCGCACAAGTGCACGACTTCACGTTGGCACCTCTAAGGCTCGCCGGACAACCGCTGGGGTCGGGAATGACGGGCGTGCAGTTAGCGGAGAATCCGCCAAAGGTCGAGCCCGAGTTCGGGGCCGCAGTGACCGTGATCGGAGCGTCCAATGCGAAGTTGGCGGTACAAGCCTCGCCGCCTCCGCAGTTGATGCTAGCCGGGTTGCTGATCACCTTGCCCGATCCCTCGCCCGACTCGTGGACGGTCAAAGATGGCATATTGCTAGAGCCGCATGCCCCCACGGTGAATGTTGCCGTTCCCGTGAGCGAGCTTTCGCTGCTACCTGGCGCAACTGCTGTTATGGTCGTCTCTGGGCCGGATCCCACATTGGTGCAGGGCGCGGACGCCGTCACCAGTCCGAGGGAGTTGATCGTTGCTACGCGGCCATCGCTGATGGACCACTTCACCTGATCAGTCAGATCTCTGGTTTCGTTCGAACCGGCATAAGTACCTATGGCGATGTACTGAGCTTTCTCGCCCCGGTTGCTCAACGTCTGAGGCGGAGCCATGATCTTCAATGACGTCAGGGAACCTATTAGGCCTCCGGTTTGCGTGCAAACGCTGACAGAGGCGGTAGCGATCAGGCCACCATTGCCGGCTTTTGCATTGACCGTCGTCACGCCGCATCCCGTAGGACTAACTACTCCGGTAGCAGAGACGGTAGCAACGGCTGTGATACTGGATTCCCAGACCACTTGATCTGTAATGTCCTGGGTGTATACCGTACCGTTCTTGCCATTCTGGTAAGTGCCGGTGGCCGTTAATTGTGCGGTCACGCTGGTAGGTTGGAAATCTGGACTTGGGACATTGGTTTCGAACTCTACAGTCGTTGGCGTTATGCTGACTCCGGTCAGCTGCGCGCTCTGGCCGCACCCTACAACCAGTGCCAGAAGTATAAGTACGCAAGATAGTGCGAGAACTCGGCCAGCCATGGGAATGTCATCCTTTCGCGGTTAGGCTCGCGACTCGACGCAACTCTAGGCGAACCACAAGAGCAGTGGACGAAGTAGGGTCGCTAAATTGTCGTCGGGTCGGTTACGCGAAGTCTCCCACCCTAGCGCTAATGTGTCAACAGTTTTTTGAAATCTTGTACTTAAGTGGTAGCACCTTAACCTTAGACAAGACTAGCTTCAGACTTTCTAGAGCGTTCAGTCCAAACGCCATTGGCAATGGGTCAGTTTGAAATTCTCACTTTCCGATCCTCACGGTTCTGAGACCTTCTCCGAGCCGGTAAAACTGCCACCAGAAAAACACAACAACAGCGGCGATAACTTCAACGAGCCGCAGCCGTCGTTTGGTTGTTTTTCTCATACAGTTTGCTTATTGAACGGCCCACGCTTCTTCGGCTGCGGCGCCTTCATTGACTAGCTCTATCGCTGGCCCTAAGATTTCAGCCCAGGTGACCGGCCAGGACAATTCGCATTACAGCATCTTGCAAAAGCTGGGCGCAGGCGGAATGGGGGTTGTCTACAAGGCTGAAGATGTATCCCTGCATCGCTTTGTCGCCTTGAAGTTCCTGCCCGATGAAGTCGCACAAAGTCCGCAGGCCTTGGAGCGCTTCCGGCGTGAAGCGCGCGCTGCTTCCGCTCTGAATCATCCCAACATCTGCACGATCTACGATCTCGGTACCCAGGATGGCCGCGCTTTCATCGCCATGGAATTTCTCGATGGCGTGACGCTGAAAGACCGCATCGCCGGCAAGCCGCTCGATCCCGAACTCCTGTTGGATTTAGCGGTTGAGATCGCCGACGCGCTGGATGCAGCGCACGGTCAGGGCATCATTCATCGCGATATCAAGTCGTCGAACATCTTCGTGACCCGGCGCGGTCACGCCAAGATTCTTGACTTTGGTTTGGCGAAAGTAAGTCCCACGTCGGGTGGCGAGACGGAAGCCGCGACGTTATCGGCCGACGCCGGCCAGTTGACTGTCCCGGGCGCGATGCTGGGCACGGTCGCATACATGTCGCCGGAGCAGGTGCGCGGCAAGGAGCTGGATTCGCGCACCGACTTGTTTTCCTTCGGAGCGGTGCTGTACGAGATGGCGACCGGCAGGATGCCGTTCGCGGGTGCCACTCCGGGCGAGACGTGCAGCGCGATTTTGCGCGATGAACCTACGCCGCCAGCGCAGATCAATGCACAGGTTTCGCCGGAACTCGAAGCCATCATTCGCAAGACGCTGGAGAAAGATCGCAATCTCCGCTACCAGCATGCCTCCGACCTGCGAGCTGATCTGCAACGGCTGAAGCGCGACAGTGACAGCGGGCGCCAGGCTGCGGCGACGACGGGCTCGGGAATTCCGGTGTCGGCTGGAGGCCGCAAGCGTTCCTGGATTCTGGCGGCATGCGCGGTGATTGTCTTAACCGGTCTCGCCATAGGAGGCTTCTACTACCGTTCGCACAAGACGCTTGCTCTCACCGACAAGGACACGATCGTCGTAGCGGACTTCGCCAACAGTACCGGCGATGCAGTCTTTGACGACACGCTGAAAACGGCGCTGACCGTGGCGCTTCAGCAATCTCCATTTCTGAAAGTGCTGTCTGATAGCAAGGTGGCGGAGACGCTGAAGCTGATGACCCGTCCGGCGGACGCGAAGCTGACTCCTGAAGTTGCCCACGACCTCTGCCAGCGAGCCGGAAGCAAGGCGTACATTGCCGGCTCCATTGCCAGCCTGGGAAGTGAGTTCGTAGTCGGCCTGAAGGCAGTGAATTGCCAGAGTGGCGACACTTTGGCGCAGCAGCAATTGACGGCCTCTGGTAAAGAGAAAGTGCTGAACGCCGTGGGCAACGCAGCGGCAAAGCTGCGTGGCGAACTGGGCGAGTCGCTGGCCAGCGTGCAGAAGCTGGATGTTCCGCTGGAGCAGGCAACCACTTCTTCGCTTGAGGCGTTGCAAGCCTACAGCCAGGGTCTGGAGTCACTCCGTAGCAAGGGTGTCGAGACCGCGTTGCCGTACTTTCAACGTGCCATTCAAATCGATCCGAACTTTGCCATGGCGTACGACGCCCTGGGAAACAACTACACCTTCCTCGGCGAAGAAGGACGAGCAAGGGAGTATCTCGTCAAGGCATTTGAACTTCGCGACCATGCTACGGAACGGGAGAAGCTGTCCATCACCGGCGACTACTTCGCCAGCGTGACCGGAGAGCTGGATAAGGCGACGCAGTCCTATCAACAATTGATCGATAGTTATCCTCGACACGTGGACGCTTATGCGATTCTGGCAAATTTCTATGCTGCCGAGGGTAATTTTGAGAAGGCGTTGGATATGGTCCGCCAGGCGCAGCGCCTGTCTCCCGATGCTATGTATTTGTACGAACAGCTGGCTGATTTCTCGATGGCTCTGCAACGTCCGGAAGAAGCGCGGGCGGCCATGCGCGAGGCTCAGAACCACAAATTGGACGATTATCCAATACACCTGGAACTCTACGTCTTTGGCTTTCTCGCAGGCGACTCCAGCGCCATGGCCGAGCAGCTAAAGTGGTTCGCGGCCCATCCTGAGTACGATCAGTTTGGACTGTCGCTGGGTGCCGATTCCGAAGCATACGCTGGCCACCTTCAGAAAGCGCGACAGCTGACCAAGCAATCCGTCGACGCCGCTGTACGGACCGACAGCAAAGAGTCTGGGGGAATCTGGTGGGGAAACGCGGCTTTGCGCGAAGCTGCTTTCGGCAACGTTTCAGAAGCCCGGCAGGCCGCGGACGCAGCGCTGAAGCTGTATCCCGACAGTCAGGGCGTTCAGGTGCAAGCTGCCTTAGCGTATGCAATGAGCGGCGACGTGCAGCGGGCGCAAGCGATGGCTGATGAACTGAACCAGCGCTACCCCCTCGATACCCAGATGCAGGCGCTCTGGCTGCCGGCCATTCGGGCGCAACTAGCCTTGAACCGCAAGGATGCAGCGCAAGCCGTCGATGATCTGCAAAGCGCGTATCCGCCCATCGAATACGGCACAACCGGCTTCGGGAATAATCTGTCCTGCCTTTATCCGACCTACATCCACGGACAGGCCTATCTGGCGACAGGAGACGGACCGGCCGCAGCTGCCGAGTTCCAGAAAATCCTCAATCACAGTGGCATGGTGCGGAACTGCTGGACGGGAGCGCTGGCGCACCTAGGCTTGGCCAGGGCGACTGTGTTACAGGCCAGGAGTTCTCAGGACGGGACAAACGACGACGCTCACTCGCGGGCGCTCGCCAATTACAAGGAGTTTCTCACTCTCTGGAAGGACGCCGATCCCGACATTCCGATCTATAAAGAAGCCAAAGCCGAATACGCGAAGTTGCAGTAGCAGGCTGCTCAGCCGTTGTTACGCGTCGCTTGGGGGCGGCGAGTCATTCGCCGTTGACTACGACCTGAGCCTCACCCGACGAATGGCGCCCATCGTTTTTGCTTAATTGTTCGACTACTGGACTGTGCAAACAATGATAAACTCCTGCCGCGTGAACTACTCATCCCCGGGGCCTGGAGGCCGCGTAACGATGAAAGCTCATTCCGAAATCTCAACGTCTTCCGATCGGCGACTGTTGCGCTCGCTCTTACTCTGCTTCCTGACGGTGATTGCGACTGCCAGCCTGCAAGGACAGACCTACAACATTCTTTTCAATTTCAGCCAAGGGCAGACCGGGTTGACGCCGATGGCGGGTGTGACGCTCGACGCCGGCGGCAGCCTTTACGGCACCACCACCTTCGGCGGCCGCACGACGGGGCCATGTCTCAACCGTGGCGGCTGCGGCGCGGTCTACAAGTTGATCCGCCGCGGCTCGGGCTGGATCATGACATCGCTATACACGTTTCAAGATGGCCAGGACGGCTCAGACCCCTGGGCGCGGGTTGTCTTCGGGCCCGACGGCAGCCTTTACGGCACGACCTATTCAGGTGGAGGCAGCGGCTGCAATCAGGGTTACGATATCGGCTGCGGCACAGTGTTCAAGTTGCGACCGCCGGCACATTCCTGCGCCGCTACCTCCTGTCCCTGGAATGAAACAGTGCTCTACCGTTTCACGGGAGGCGATGACGGTGCCAATCCGGGAGCAGGCGACCTGATTTTCGACTCGGCAGGAAACATCTATGGCACAACCATGGCCGGAGGCAGCAACGGCGACGGCACGGTCTATAAGCTGACGCGGTCCGGCAATACGTGGACTGAAAGTGTTCTTCACAGCTTCAGCGCCCTGCAGGACAACGGGCGTCTACCGTTTGGCGGAGTGATCCTGGTAAACGGCAATCTCTACGGAACGACCATGTGCAGCGGATACGAGGCTTTCTGTATCGGCGGCATGATTTACGAGCTGTCGCCATCGGGCTCGAACTTTCAGACGGTGTCAGTTTTCAACAACGGGTGGTCCTTCTCACAGGCCAGCCTGACGCCCGACGGCCAAGGCAGCTTCTACGGAACGACCATGTCGGGCGGCAACGGAAATTGCCAAGACCAGTTCGAGAACAACTTCGGTTGCGGAGTCGTGTTCCACGGAGCCGCCGATCCCGTCTTCGAAAATTTCCCCAATACGGCAAACTTCCCGGGATTGTCAGGCCCGATGGCGCCGGTGAGCGTCGACGCGCAGGGACATATCTACGGCACCACGACGGCGGACGGCGCTTACTCCGCCGGCAATGTCTTCGAGCTGACCTTTGATGGTGTGAACTGGAACTACGCAACGATGCACGATTTCGGACAGGTGAACGACGATGGGACGTTACCCATGGGCAACGTTGCGGTTGGCAGCGATGGCACACTTTACGGAACCACGAACCGCGGCGGCACAGCGAGCGGAGGTGTGATCTGGGAACTTTCGCCCGTCGAGAGATGAGCTGAAGCCTCGTTTTCGGTAATCCGTTAACGAGTGCTACCCACCGCAGGTGGTTGATAAACACACTAGTCAGGACACCAAGCACCAGCGTAACTACTATTGCCAAGATTGGCTCGTCCGCGTCGTGGCGTCTCCACTTTTGTTGACGTCTGCTCCTCGACAGATCAGAATCCGATTATCAACTTCAAGTCAGGCAGTTGGAGCGAAGGCATGTTGCGTCTGCTCGTCATTCTGATACCGCCTTTAGTCGCAGTCGGTTGCGCCTTGCTCGCGTTGAAGTTGCCGCCGCGAGGCGATGGGCACGATCATCCCAGAAGGATCATCGCCGGCGCGTTTGCCATCGGAGTTTTCTTCAGCGCCATCATTTGGTGGCAGCAGACGACCGTAGCCGATCAAATCCAGCAGGTGCAGAGGGCCGCTGCGAGTCAAAAGGCCGAGACTGACTTGGACAAGGCGGAGGAGGCAGGGTACAAGGAGAAGATCCAAACCTTGACTGCCCAGGTGACCAGCTTACAGGCGCAACTTGCCAAGCAGGGAGATAATGCGCAGCCAGCCGTGATCGCCAGCGCCACGAAGCAGCAGAATTCGGCGTTACCTAAGATTTATTGGGCTCAAGAGAGCGGAGGCGCAGGTACTACTGCAGTGCGATTCAAGGTATACGGACCGCTGAACATCGCAGCGTTCGTCGCGACCTGCGACCATCCATGCCGAGCGACCAGCGGTCAAATCGGAACTGGAAGCGAGGGCATCCAGGTGGTGGGCCCGACGAGCAAGATTGCCGGATACGTGTTCCGTAAGCCGCGGCCAATAGCGGCGGGCAGTGAAGGCTTCATCATCCTGGAGCCGGGAAGCGCACGCGTTACGGATTTCAGGATCCTGGGCGAGTCCGAAATTCCAGCAAACCTCAAGTGAAAGTCCTTAACCAGATCGGCGAACGCCACCAACAATCGGCTTCCATCCGCAGCAGATTCCAGTTCCAACTACTGTTCCGTATTCTCAAAGTCATCAACGGCAACAAGGTGTTTCTTGACGTGCGCGATGCGACAGCGCAGAATCCGGTTATCGAAATTCAAACTGATATTCGGGGATCTCGTTGATGCTCCGCTTATTCGTCATTGTCATGCCGCTGCTGGTGGCTGTCGGCGCCACATACTTCGCGTTGCGGATGCCGCCGACTGGGACCTCAGAGCAGCGCTTCGTCAAGTCCATGATCGGAGCGAGCGTCGTCGGCATCCTGCTCAGCGTGGTCACCCTCCAGCACGAGAGAAGCATGGCCGTGCAGCTAGGGGAGGCCCGTCAACAGGCTGCAACCAAGGCCAAGGGTGACGTCAACCAGTACGAGCGGCAGATCAGCGCCTTGACCGCCCAAGTTGCCAGCTTGCAGGAGCAGCAGACGAAACCCGCGCCAGCCGCGCGCCCTGCCGACATCAGCGCCACGGTGAAGGTGCAGAGCCCTAAGCTGCCCAAGATTTACTGGACCGAGCAGAACCAGGGTCCCGGAGAAGTCGCCGTGCGATTCAAGATCTACGGCCCGCTGAATATTCCAGCCTTTATCGCGATCTGCGAGAATCCTTGCCGGGCTACTCACGGTGAGATCGGCGCCGGAAGCGAGGGCACCGAGTTGGTCGGCACCACCAACAAGATGGCGGGATACATCTTCCGCAAGCCCCGGCCTGTCCCCGCGGGGACCGAAGGCTATCTCCTACTGCACGCCAACGGGAAGGTTAGCGAGTTTCGAATCCTGGACGAGTCCGAAATACCCGACAACTTGAAGTAATACAGCCGAGACCGCTTGTGCTAGAGACCTCATCCCGATCCGACAGCCGGCTGCACGTTCCAATCGGGGCCTGGGGGAAAGCCGCAGTCTTTGCTCTAACTTTGGCGAGCCTTGCCTGGTTTGGACATTTCGCCAAAGCTCTCCTGATCAAGTATCCGCCGGTCAGCGTGGATGAGGCGCTTTTCGCGAATCCTGCGATCAATCTGCTACGACATGGGACGCTGTCAACCGATCTGCTTTCCGGCGCGCTTCCGGGCATTGCGCTGCACACCTACTGGACGCCGCCGCTTTACTTCTTATATATCGCTGCGATCTTTCGACTCTCAAGTCCTAGTCTGGTCGCGCTCAGGCTCGCTTCCATCGCTGCGGGGCTAGCAGTCCTTTTCCTGACTTACTTACTCAGCATCCGTACGGGACTGGGGCGCTGGTTGGCGCTGCTCCCTGTTTGTCTGGTAGCGCTCGACGCGATGTTTCTGCGCGGCGCCTTGGTTGGCCGGATGGACATGTTGACGTTGTTCTTCATCCTGCTTTCATTGTGGATGGCCACAAGATCCATGACGCCGTGGAATTCCTTCGTCACGGGAATTATCAGCGCCCTGGCGGCCCTTACCCATCCGGTGGGCGCGGTCGCTCCCGTCGCCGTCGTCGCCCTGTTTCTGCTGACACCCCAGGGTCGCACGCGGCGTGCATTCCTGCCTCTCGTGGCGGGCGTACTGATTCCGTTTCTCCCTTGGCTGGTCTACATTAGCTTCGCTCCCAATGACTTCCTGGTGCAATTCGGTGGACAACTTGCACGCAAAGCCAGAAACCACAACCTCCGCGATTCTTTCCTGAGTTTCTTTTTCTACCTGATCGGACAGTACGCAAATAATGGCGGACGCGTAAGCGACATCTTCTGGGTCTTGCCGTTGTGGATCATGGGACTGGCAGGCCTCGGAGACGCCGCCCGCGCGATGCCCGCCTCCGACACACGACGCCGTGACCTGTATCTGATTTACGGCGCCCAGATCCTGATCATGGCCCTGGTCCTGTGGAGCGCTCAGGTCTGGTACATCGTCTACGTCATCCCGCTTACGGCGATTGGTGTCATTCACTTTCTGAACACCACGCTTTCGCCGCCGCGAAGCAGTTGGGCCGCACCGCTCGCGCTCTTAGTTCTTTTTTGTGTGGTCGGTTTCGTCGTGACCAATGTGCGGCACACGTTACGCGTGAACTATCGTCAGAACGTTCTCTACCGTTCGGAAACCGACTACGCGCAGTGGTCTTTGGAGATCAGCAGGAAAATTCCGTCCGGATCGAGGGTGCTGCTGTGTCTGACTCCCGACCTATATTTCGGGTTGAAAGACCGCCCCGACTTGAGCCTGCGGGAATATCTGCCGCCAAATATCCCCATTGACCAGGACGCCTATCGGCAGTATCTGTCGCAGGCGGACTATGTAATTGTCGGTAAGAGCGCGCAAACGCCAAGTGCAGCGGTGGAGAACTTCGTCAGCTCGAATGCCACGCTGGCAGGCACCGTGGGGGACGAAGAGCACGGATACTTTGCCCAGATTTATCGCGTCGCTCACTAGCTCGCCTGAGCGGAGGCGATGCCGCGGAACGTCCACAGCAACTATCGCCAGCGAATGATTTGCAGGAGATTGCTATAGTCGTCCGTCCACAATGGAAAATTCGGGTTCGGCGGAATCGGCGTCATCGACTGAACTCCGGGAATGGGGCCATCCCGGTTTCGGTGTCCAACAATGACCCAAACGCTGGTATAGGGCGGATCAGACTCCAACCACCACGCTGACATATTTGAATCGGCCGCAAGTTTTGCCACAACGGGTCGCAAGTCGATCGCCGCATTACTGATGTGAAACGCCAGGATACCGTTCGGCTTACTGAGGTGCTGCAAATATAAATGAAATGCTTCCTTCGTCAGTAGATGCAGTGGTATGGAGTCTCCGCTGAATGCGTCGATCACGAGTACATCGAAGTTTTGAGCATGCTTCTGCTGAAGCTCCCGCTCCAACGATATCCGGGCGTCGCCAGGAATCACCTGTACGTGTGCTGGACTATCGGAAATGAAGCTGAACATTTCTCGTGGCCCGGGCGTAGCCATTTCGATCACATCGGGATTGATCTCGTAGAAACGTATCTCATCTCCCGCTGTTCCGTAAGCTGCCAGCGTTCCCACGCCCAGGCCGATAACACCAATTCGAAGGTTCTTTCCCGCAGCCCTTCCCGGGTAATCGGTAAGCACCAATCCGATCCCGCTCCCGGGCGCGTAGTAGCTCGTCGGCAGTCGCTTTTTGGAAGCGTCAGAGAATTGGAAACCGTGAACGAATTTTCCCGTGACGAAGCACCCGCCTGGATAGGCCCTCAAACACATCGGATACTACTGTCTCAACGCCGTAGAAATTGCGCGCCGAGGCAATTGCACGATGGTCCATGGCGAACGGTGGATAAGCTAACAACAGCGGCCAAAAGAACAGCGACGAAGCAGACACTAAAAACCGCGGCCCGTTTTGCCGCTGGATAGAGGCAGCGGCGGATGGCCCGGACCACATGAATAGGATGAGCCCGGCTACCAGCACGACCAGGATCAGTAGCGGAAGCGGTTTCGATCCAATTCCCGCCAGCGTGGGACCGCAAGCCATCAGGAGTACAGCAAATGCCAGTAGGATGGGTTTAGGCAGGTAGACCCACGAAGCCGTATCCCTGAGCAAAACAAAGCAGAACAAAACAGAGCACAGCCATATGCTCAGATGAAATTCCCAGAAGCCTTTGAAAATGAGCGGAGCAATGATGCTGACGAAAAATCCTCCCAGCGCGCCGCCCGCCGCCACATACAAATAAAAAGACGTGAGGTATTCTTTCGGCGGCTTCAACGCCACAAGTTCGCCGTGGCAGATCATGCACGATGCGAGAAGGGCATACGAATAGATCAGGATCTGCAGCAAAATGCCGGTATTCGGATGGTAAAGAACGAAGCACACTGACAGCACTGCCACTCCCATTCCGATCGACCACAGTTTTCTCGAATACCACTGCTCGGAAGAGAAGCACGCGATGAACGATAGCAGGTAGAGCGAGAGGGGCAATACCCAAAGCAGCGGAACCACCGCGACGTCCTGGCAGATACGATTCGTAGTTGCCAGCAGGCTGAGCGACCCTGCCCCCGCCAAAGACAGCCAAAGCAATTTGCGCCGCCAACCGATCCTTATATTGCCGGGCTCTATGCCTGATGTCAGGGGGTCGGCAAGTTCCAGAACACGTTCGCGCGCAGCCCGCCATGCGATGACCGCACAGCCGAGGCCGAATACGCCGAACCCGCATGCCCAGACGTGTGCCTGCATTCGTAAAGGCAAGAAGGGTTCGACCAACACCGGATACGAAAGCAGTGCAAGCAGGGAACCGGCATTCGACAGAGCATACAAACGATAGGGAGTGCCGCGACAAATCCGGCTGTACCAGGCTTGCAGCAAGGGACCGGTGGTCGAGACCAGGAAGTAAGGCAACGCGACACTGGCGCTCAGAAGGGCAAGGATGCGGAGCAACGGGTGCTCGCTGTCCGGCGGCTTCCAACTGGGATCGGGTAAAAGCGGTGAGCCCCACGTCGACAGCTCGCCATGCCAGTGCCAGCAGCGCCAAACCGATCAGGGCGGAATGGATGATCGCCTGGCCCCGCGGGCCCAGATATGCGTCGATGAAATGCGCATATAGATAGCCGAGTAGCAGAAGGACCTGAAAAAACAGAATGCAGGTCGTAAAGGTAGAGGGCGTGCCACCGAACCAGGGAAGAATATATTTCGCGATGATGAGTTGTATTTGAAAAAGCAGGAAGGCGCTGAGAAATATGGTGCAGGCAAAGAGCGAGATCAAACCAATTGGCGAGCGCGTTCGATTTGCGGCGATCGGAGCAACAGCACGACTCTCGACTGCCACATTTTCACCCACGTTTATGTTTTCCTTTACGGCAACGCAATACGCCCCTGTTGGAATCTGTGTGACGTACTGAAAAGCCGCTCTCGAAACGCCGATCGCCTTCGACATGGGGCTGCCCTCGCATGCCCAGGCGGACGGCTCAGTGCCCGAGCCCGTCAAAGGGCCGATTTTGGGGCATCCTAACAGACCAAGTCTGCCTAGGAAAATGGAATTTGAGCCCCAGGAATGTCGAAAAACTGCTATAACTTTAGCTAATTTGGCAACATTGTTGCCACTTCAGCACGTATTGGCGTTGCTTTGTAGCGCGGCGGTGCCATAATCATATCGCTCAATGGTGTTCCACAGGAGTCCAAATTCAACTGAGGAGAACCTGACGTGCCACTTCTGAAGAATCTACATAAGGATGAATCTGGCCAGGACTTGATCGAGTATGCTTTGATCGGCTTGATCATTGCCCTTGGCGCGCTGGCGGGTATGGGGACGGTAGCGTCGTCCATTAACGCCGAATTCAGCAAGATCGCCGCCGATCTCAGCTAACGCCGGAGACAGGGGCGATCCGGCCGTCGTCCCTACGCTGATGTCATACTTGTTCGCGATCTCTCACTGTTCCTCCGCGTAATACCAGGTGATTCGTAAAGCCATAGGTCTAAGGTTTCCATAGAAATACTCTGATTGTCGCGATTGGACCAAGTGGAAGACAATTTCGCGTCTTTCCGATCCCTCGTGGCCGAAACGGTATGTCACCGGCCTACTACTAGGCTGTTCAATCACTATGCTTCTATGCCACAGTGCCCTCTGCCATTGAACTGAAGTCGATCGAAAGCTTTTGCTAAGTCAGGCGATGAAATTCGCCGTCATCCTGGCCTAGTTGTCGGGCCGAGGCCACCAGCTCGGGCCGCTTAATCTTATGTAATTTCGCGTTCTGCATGTGAATCAAGCCGAGCTTAGTGCTGCAAACTGTAGCCAGCCATACTGGTGTGCCTGAAGTGGTACTGGCTATCTGACAATGCGACAAGTCGCACTGCGAAGTGTGCGCCTTTTGGTGCGCTGTTGATGGTTGCAATTAACACGGCTAAATACCAATGGATTTTCTGCATTACTCCGGTGAGCTGCTTTCAAGCTGCTACTGACCATCGGCAATAAATTCTAAGTCGTGTGGGCCACCGAGTCGATCGAGTTCGTCGCGCGGCCAGTCATGGACTGTTTCTTTGCGGACCTGCTGTGGGGATGCGAAGTGGTGCAAGGTGCTGTCGCAAGTCCGATCAGCGGGAAGCTCGGGATTCTTGCGCTCGGGCGATTCTTTCGCGTCGTCACGCAGCGGCCGCGAGGGCATCCTGCTTTTCTAGGCGGCAGTATTACCAGCTGCGTCATGCTGTCAGTCTTGAATCGCAGGGTGCGTTCGGGACTTTTGGAACCACATTGAGAACATCAGCCATGCAGGCAGCGTAATTTATTACGCACAGTTTCGGAATCTGATCTCGGTGTGGCTATCAACCGATTCATAGCTCCTCCTTGTAGGTTTCTGCCTCTGGCGTACTATGTCTATTGAAAGGAAAGAAGATTGTTCTTTTCGAGGGTCAACCTTGGGTATGTCGCGTTGTTATCGTTTTCACGCCAGTGCGGCGTTCGCCGTATGAGGGTGAATTACTTCTTTCCTCACCACATTATCTTTCTAGTGCCTCCAGTCGTTTATTTCTTGGTTGGGATGGTGCCGCGAGAAGGGTGGTCTTTGAGAGAAAAACAGTTCGGGCTTGGCGGCTGCAGGTGACGATTTCAATGATTGCGGTCATAGCGCTGTACTCGGCGTATGTAATCCGATATATAGGCATGCGTTAACACCATACGAGAGTGGTCGCAGGATGCGACTGCGGTGGACGATCAAGCCTCTTCCGATGAACAACAGGTGCAACCGATGTTCGCCCGGGACTCTCCGACCTGTTGACCGTGTTTGTCGGGCCTCGAAAGTGGGTGCTACCAAACGCCAACGAACAAATCTCAGCCGTGGTTGACGAATATTCGGACGACTCACGGCGCCCGGAGCTTAGCGATATGGGGCTGGCAGCCAGGAGTGTATGTCATTACCGACATACCGCCGGCAACGCGGTATTCAGCCGATCACTTTGTGATCAGTCCGGGCCCGAAACAGCATTTTTACCGAGGACGATTTCTCAGGACTTGATGGCAACCTCCGGATATTTTCATCGACGGAGTTGCGAAAGGCGCTTCGATTTGGCCCATTGGACCGAGCAGGATGGCTACGAATCCGACCCGGAGCTTCGTCAATTCATCGACGCAAATTATGTCCTGGTAGACAATCTGACCTTGAAGCCGGGCGCAAAGCCGGTGAGGTTTTATATTCGGCGAGCGCAACCCAAGGGCGCGGCTCAATCAGCCACGACGAGCTAGTGACGCCCAGCCTGAGCATCGGCTTCTCCACCAGCAGGTACGACGCGGTCGCGCAGGCGGAAAGCAGGAGCAGACTCGCGATCACCGGCCTCCCTTCACGCGTAAACGGCTGCTGCCACAGGTAGAGCGAGTAGCTCAACACGCCGATCGTCGAGACGACGCGATTGTTCAGAATCCAGTCTTCCCGCTGAATCAGGGCGAACATGCAGATCGCGATCAGCAGCGGAACGATGCCCGCCAGGGCGCAGGCGCTGCGCGTCAGCTTGGAATAGGGACTGCCCCACAGCACGAACTCCAGCACGAAAGCCGACAGCGACAGCAGGAAGACCATCCCCAGGTCGGTCAGCTTGTGCGTCCAGTCGCGCAGCCGCGGCTCGTAGATCGCCAGTAGGCATCCGGCGGCGATGCTGTCCATGGTGCCGGGAAACGAATAGTGAATGTACCCCAATGAGGTATAAGGGCTGAAAGCGATGGCCAGCCGGAACAGCGCGGCGATCAGCATCGCCGACCACGCGATCCCGGCGCGGTGACGGTAGCCGATCACCAGCGCCAGCGGCCAGAGCAGGTAGAACTGCTCCTCCACCGACAGCGACCACAGATGCGTGAACAGCATCGGCATCGAGGTGGCATGGTACGAGGTGAGATAGGTGACCGCATAAAACAGCCCGCGGCGTGATGATGGCGAGAGTATCGCGATGATGGCGATGTAGGTGTAGGCCGCCGGGAAGATTCGGAAGCACCTTCTGCGGTAGAACGCCGTAAGACTGATGCGTCCATTGCGTTCGCGCTCCTGTTGCAGCAGCCTGGTGATCAGGTATCCCGAAATAACGAAAAAGACCTGCACTCCAAAGGTCGCAAATTGTCCGGTCAGGCCGGTGCCGCCCAGCAGATGCCCGAGAATGACGATGGAGATCGAGACGGCACGCAGGCCATCGAGCGACGGAATGCGGGTTGTGGCTGGCTGAGGCTTCTCACTGGTCAGAGCGGCCGAAATCGACGGAGCTTTACAGGTGTCCACCACTCACGGTCTCCAGCGAATCTCGTAGTAGCCGACGACGGTTGCGTTGGGAAAATGCTGGCGCAGTCCGGCGAGCAGTTCCGGCGAAGGTGGTCCGGACGGGTTGTAGGGCGAATATCCGGGGTACGTTCCGGCGTGATTGATGGCGATCGCGCGCACGCCGCTGCGGTCGATCGCGTCCAGGATGCGCTGCGGCTGGGCGTCGTCGCCGGCCAGGAAATCCATGTAGATGGGCGTCGGGTTCGCGCGTCCGGCGAGGAAGTAAAATCCCGGCGAGTCGGGGCCGGCGTAGATGGGAGCCTCGCCCGCATGACGGAGCACCTCGGCCACCGCCCGCTGGTTGATCTCTACCATATCGCGATCTCCGATGAAGCCCTCAGCTCGCGGGAGGGTCAGGGCGGCTTCCGGCCGGTTGTCGAAGTACGAGCGATAGAACTGGCCCGGAAGAATGACGAACAATCCGAAGAAAAGATAAAAGCCGAAGACCGGCAGTAACAGCGAAAGGGAATTGCGGGAGGGCGCGGTCGCCTCGGCCAGCGCCATCAGGACCAGTCCGACGAAAGGCGCCACAAAGCAGAAGTAGATAGGCGCGGCCACCGGGAATTGAAACAGCGCGAGCGTGGCGGCGACCGCGAGCAGAAGCAGCAGGCGGGAAGAGGCATCGCTGGCGGCATCGTTTGCCCTCGCCAGGACGATGACGCCGATCACCACCAGGATGGGCAGCAACTGCGAGAGCGAGAAGAAGACCAGTCCCGAAGCCAGCAGGTGTCCCCGAACGGCGATGAGCAGCAGGGCCAGCACAACCGAGAGCGCGCCGATGGCCAGCTTGCGCGTGCGCGGTTCGGTGCAGGCGGCGTTCGCCCACAAGATCAGCAGCACGGGAATGCAGAGCACGGCAACCACGTTTCCCGGAGGCGCGAAGGAGGTGTGATGCAACCTGCCGGAAGAGAGCAGCAGCGTGGCCAGCCACTTTCCGACCGCGTGACGGCGCCAGTAAGGGATGAGGAAGACGGCGATCGGAAGGGCAACTCCGACGGCGAAGTAGCCCGCACGGCAGCCGAGGCCGGCAAAGCGAGCGGACGCAGGACCGCGCTGCGCACTCCACTCGCGGTAAACAAGAAGCAGCGAGAGAGCCACGCCCGGCAGCACGAAATGAAAGTAGGGCGGAAGGTACGGCCGGAAACTGTTGCCCGCCTCGGCATTATGGATGAGCTTCATCAGCGCCAGAACGAAGACGGCCAACGCCGCGCTGAGGAAGATGGAATAAATCCTTGCGCCGGCGGTCTGCCGGTTGGCGTTACGGGCCGACTCGCGCTGCTCGTCGAAGATCAGGAAAGAGCGCGGCGGCGGCCATGAAGTACAGGGCGAAGAGTCTTGGCCACGAACGACAGTCCGCCGCAGACGCCTGCCCAAAGCAGCCAATGGCGGCGGTGAGTGTCGATGTAGCGGAACAGCGCGGCCGTCCCGAAAGTAGCGAAGTAGAGGTTGTACCAGGAGCCAAACGGCGTGGGGTAGACGGGCACGCTCCAGACCGCGGCCAGCAGCGTTACCACAGCGGCGTTGAGTGGAGACGCGATCCTGGACGCGAGATACCAGATACTGGCGATCCACGGAATGAAGAAGAGCAGCAACATGATCCGCAGCGAGATCAAGCGGACGCCGAACATCTTCAGCGCGAGTGCATCCAGGTAGCTGAGGCCACCGGTGTAGTCGTCGAAGAAGTCGACATTTGGCAGCTCGCCGTGAAGCGTTCGCTCGGCAACATGACCTAAGGCTGGATCGTCTTGTGGAAGGAAGCCGACGTGGAGGCGAGCGGCCAGCAGAAGCACGCCGGCCAAACACACCGCGATCATCAGGACGAGGTAATAGCGCGGAGAGTGTGCTACACCAGTCGCCGGGTGCGCTCTCATTGCAGTGGATGCGTGCGTTCGAACAACACGGTTGATGGATCGGAATAAATCTGGCGCCACCCGGAAGAGTGCTCCAGCAGGTAGGTCAGCGGCTGCTTGGGCTCGTAGAGGACATAGTCAACCTTGTACTTGTCGAGGATTTCGAGGGTGTTGCTCAGCGCGGTCGCTTTGATGAAATCGTCGAAGACTCCGTTGTAGACAAAGATGTCGGCGCGGCCGTCGATGAAGGGCTTGATGTCGGGCGCATGCCACTCCATGTATCCGCCGAATTTGTACTGGTTGAAGATCCTGCCGTCGATGTGATGTTGCTGCATGAATTCGAGCGCCTGCTTAGGGTAGTCGGCGTCGACCCTCTGTTGCAGGCTGGCGTTGGAAGGGAAGTAGAAGATCACCAGGCCGATCACGACGGCAATGATTGCGGCATTCAGCCAGGGCTTGTCGAGGTCGCGGCGATAGGGGTCGAAGAGCTTCAGCCGGGGCGCGAGTATCGGCACGATGATCAGGCCGGCAAAGAACAGGAAGCGGATATGGGAGAGCGCCGCCCAAAGCGCGAACGAGGTCAGAGCGACTTCGGAGAGCTTCCACTTTCGACTGGAGAACAGGGCCGCTGCCAACAGACCGATGATGAGCGCCATCGCCAGCTTGCCGTTCCAACTGTTGAAGGCGACCGGCTGCCATTCGTCCATGAACTTAACGACCGACTGCTGCCGAAATCCGAGGTCGAAGGGATATAAAACCAGCTTGTATCCGAACGGGTTGACGAACAGAGCCGCGGCGGAAGCGAGAAAGACCATCAGCAGCTGCGTGAATTGCGCCCGTGTCCAGCGGGTGGCGACCACCAGCCCCCATTCCCCTTCGATAAGGCCGCAAGCGATCGGTATAAACAACACGGCCATGCCGAAGATCCAGGAGCCGTGGAGGTTGATCCAGAGAGCGAACAAAGGCGGTATCAGCCACAGGCCTTTGTCTCCGCGCTCGAAGCGGTCCATCAGAAGCAGCAATCCCGCCATGCACAACCAGCCGAATAGCAGGGTGCGAGGCGCAATCGAGACGCCGCTGAGACAAACCGCTCCCAACGTTGCAACCACGGCGTCTTTGCAGTCGGCGCCGGCGCGGTAACAACGAACGTAGACGGCGGCATAGATGAGAACGAGGACGGAATAATAGACGAAGAGGATTCCCTGTAAGCCCCTGGCCTTGTAGCCGAGAAAATATACGAGTCCCGACAGCCACTCCTTGTCCAGCCACGGCGATCCGGCCGCCGTGTAGGAGTACGAGTCCACTCGAGGGAACGAATGCGTCAATACGAGGTGCTGGGCGTTCCGTAGAACCCACCAGATGTCGGACTCGGCGATGCCCTTAGACGCATAAGGAAGGACGAGGCCGGCCAGCAGCACCATGCACATGACAGGAAAGCTGAACACGTCGAGGGCCAGAGCGCTTCGAGAACCGACGCTCAGCTCGCTCGTGTTCGTACCGGACTTAGGGCTAGTGGCCAAAAACTTCTCTCCCTTGCTTACAGGCAACGCTTGCCGCCGTTATGCCCTTTAAGCCGTTTTGCTTCCCGGTTGCCAGGTTGCGTAGATATACCACGCAAACCATGCCGGAACTGTCCAGAGATAGTAGTGGGAAGCAATGTTTCCGACGGCGCAAATCTCAAGCAGGGCAGCGGTCGCAATTATCGCAATCGGAATAAGTGATCGCCGCAAAGCGACTGCCCGGTAGACCCCTGCCATCACGGCGGGCAAAAGCACAGCTTCATCCGTGAACCATGAATACGGAGTGCATAGCGCCGATACCAGAAGCAACAGCATGCCTTGGTCCATCCATGCCCAACGATCACGGCGCGTCCAGAAATACCATACCGACCACAAGCAAGCCACCACTTCCGGCAGGAATTGCAGCCATACAGCCTTTGGGTCGACCCAGAAACGCATGGCAACACTTAAAGTCGGAACGAAGCTGTGCAGCACACCGGTCATCGCCATCATCTGCGAATACTGAGACCAAGCATGGGCATCGAAGCTCAGCGTGACGGCGCCACCGGCCATTAAGACGACGGCGAAGCCCACCAGGATCCTGTACTGCCGTCGGTAGGCCGACCAAAGCGTCAGCACGATGAAAAACGGCAGGAACAAATGCGGCTTCCAGGCGCAAGGCAGGAGCGCCAAACCGGCAAGATAAGGGTGGGACTCATGAAAGTAAAGGAACAGAACAATACCTAGAAGAAGGAAGGTCCCTAGTTGACCTGCCATCAGGCAAGCAATCGCCGGTGCAAACATGTAGCCGCAAAAGTGCAAGCCGCTATCGGGGCGTCCGTTGAGAATCCAGAGCAACCAGACCGATATAAACAAGGACGAAAGTACCATCAGTGACCACAAGATGAAGCCGGATTTCGCGCTGAGCAGCCCCAGAGGCAGCAGCAGGAAAAGCAACACAGGAGGGCTGAACGTTACTCGCGGCTTCGTGCCTTCCAACCCTGCCTCATGCTCCAGCTGGAGAGTAGCTTCAATATCGTAAGGGTTGCTGCCATGGAGGAGCAGCGTCCCAGTCGCCCAATACTCAATGAAGTCGCGCTTGGCAGCGGTATAGTCCGAGACGCCGATTTCAAAAATTCCAAGCACAAGTGCAATGGTCGCGAAAATAATGCAAGCGGCGGCGACTGGCCGCGCCTTGTTCCCGGTTATGCCCATGGCACCCGACCCAGCCTCAAGCCGAACACTGGTTTCGCGACTATTCACCGTGCGACTCATTGCCAGCTTGTCCCAGGTTGCCGGTTCGGCCAAACAGGATAGAAACTTTGTCCGAGTACACTATTTTCCACTGCGAAGAGTGACTGAGAAGATAGGCCAGGGGTGTATCGGGCTCTATGAGAACCAGGCTAATGTCATATTTGTTCATTGTTTCGAGAGAATCGTCGATGAGAGTAGCCTTGATGTGATCGTCAAAACTGCCGTTGTAAATGAATATGTCCGCTCGGCCATCGAGAAAAGTCTTTAGGTCTGGAGCGTTCCACTCCATATATCCACCCCACCACTCGGGATTGAAAATCCGCCCTTGAAAATGGTTCTGCTCGATATACGCGATCGCGCCGGCAGGATATTTTCCATCGATGTCGTGTTGCAGCTCAGCGGTGGTGGGGAAGTAAAAAGCCATCCCAGCGACCAATCCGACGATAATCGCAGCATTAAGCCAAGGCTTGTCGATATCCGGATCGTAGACAGGGAAGAAGGTCAGGCGGGCAGCGATTAGCGGCGGAATGATGAGGCCGGCAAAAAATAGCATGCGGACATGCGAAAACGCCGACCACAAAGCGAAGACCGTTAAGAGTGTGTCATACAAGGTCCATCGACGACGCGAGAACCAGACCGAAGCCAGCACTGCAAAAAGCAAAATCAGCGCAACCTTACCGCCTCCGGTAGTAAAGTCTACCGGCTGCCACTCCTGGGTGAACTTAATGTTACTGGCCTGATGAACTAGGAAATCGAGAGGATAGAAGACAAGCTTGTAGCCGAACGGGTTGATAAACAAGGCGCCGACCGACAGACCTAGAGCCACAAACAATTTCTTCAGTTCAGCCGTGCTCCACTTGTGCGCGGTTATAAGACCCCATGAGCCATCGATCATGCCGGAGGCGATGGCGCATCCCAAGACAATTATTCCAAACAGCCAAGATCCGTGGCAGTTGATCCAGAAGGCGAATAATGGTGGGACTGACCAGAGGCCCCGGCCAGTTCGGCGAAAGTGATCGAGTGCGAGCAGCAGGCCGGCCATGCAGAGCCACCCGAAGAGCAGCATGCGCGGGCCCATCGAGACGACTCCCAACAGGATGGCCAGTAGTGTTGTGAGCGTGGCCGACTTGCAATCGGCACCAGCGCGGCATGACCGGTAGTAAACACCCGCATAGATCAGCACCAGTAAGCCGAAATACACGCCTAGCAAACCACGCAGGCCAGCGGCTTTGAAGGCGAGGAAGTATGGCACCTCGGCTAGCCACTCGATGTCCATCCAAGGGGCGCCGGCCGCGCCGAACGAATAAGTATCCACTCGCGGGATAGTGTGGTGAAGTACGATCTGCGCGCCGTTACGTAAATGCCACCAGATATCCGGCTCCGCAATATTTCTCACACAAAACCCGAAGATTACAGGGATGAGTAAGAACATGCACATCACCGGAAAGGAGAAGGCCTTGGCGGCGATTCCACGGCGGGTCGCGAGCGGCAGCGGCTCGGGCTCACGGATTGCAGCATTCGCAGATAGTTGTTCAGAGTTCATCTGAAAGCAAGTTACTCAACTAACCGTGGCGACGGACGCACGGTGAGAGCTGGCGTCTCTGGCCAGTCCATCCGGTTCGGCGACTTTAGCGGCACAAAATAACTGCGCGATCATCACGGCCACAAGCGAGGCCAACAAAGGGAAAGTTGCATTTACCGGTAGCCACCAAGCTATGGCTTTCAACTGCGCGCTGGCATGCAGGAATACGGCGCCCACCAGAGTCGCGAGCCAGAGTTCGACTAGAGAAATCTTCATCGCCGCGAGCGCGAGCTGATGAACGGCACCGGCAGTTCTGATGGATGATGCGTTATCAGCTACCCAGATTGTGGGAATGAGCAAAGCGATTGCACTGTATGCCTGTTCGGGAAAGAGCAGATAGACAACTACAGTCGAGAGTGCAACCTGGAAAAGCAGGTCTGACTTTCGTCGTGTCCACAGAACACCGATGAGGCCGAACAGTAAAATTCCGGAAACTACGATCCCCGCCTTATCACCAAAGATATAGACAATGGTCGACGGCGACCGGTGATACTGCGCATAAGCCCTCAGAGCCGCAAGCCAGTTTGGAATCCAGTGCGGGCTCACAAGCTCGGACAGGCCAAGGATCGCAATCACCGCCCCGCCAAACGAAATAGCGAATGCCTTGCGCCTGCGCCACGCTGCGAACGTCCATATCATCATCGGCAGCAGCAACGCGAATGCAACCTGCGGCTTACTCGTAGATAAAGCCGCCAATATCCCGGCCGTCCAAAGGTGCCCCGATCGAAGCAGTGCGAAGCTTGCGACCGAGATGCCGAAGAATAACAACGTCGGCTGCCGGATCTGCAAACCGAAGACCAGGGGATAGCTTGCGAAGGCGAAAATGATATAGAGCCCGGTAACCGCGTCCCATTTTCCCCGGATCCATCCCACCGAGAGCACAACGAGAGCGCCGATCAGACAGAAGACGATGCGGTTAGCAAGGGGAAAACTTAGCAGCGCCAATGGCATAATCGGGAAGGTGGCATACACCGGATACGCGAATCGCTGTTCGTTCTTCTCGCCGATAGCCTCGGCGGTGGTGCCGTAGGCAGCGATTTGGTCCTGAATCGTGACCTCATGGCTGTATGGGTTCTCGCCATGAACAATGGCTCGGGACCCATTCCATAAAGGAAAGAAGTCGGAGTGCTGGAGTCGAACACCCACTGTTGCCAGAAAATAGCCGGCAAAATACCAGCACACTACCAGAGCCACGATCGCCGGAATGGTGGTGCGCGCCTTCATACTCGCTGCCAATCTGCGCGTGGGGTGCAATCTGGAGCACCAGGTCGCTCAGCGTTAGCAACAAGCCCGGAAACTGCCAAGTCCGTTTTGGCTGGTAACAAAACAGACTGAATGGCAATCAATGCCGATATCGAGACGAAGAGCGGGAATAGCGCAGCAGTCGGAATGACCCAACCCAGCTTCACCCCTAGCGAGCCTGTGTGCAGCAACAGCGCGCCCAAAGGTGCGCTCAACCACAAACCCACGAACGCGACTCGTACGATGGCCAAGGCCAGCTGCCCGGCGCCCTGACGCTGCTCAATGAAGCGGGAATTATCCGCGATCCATATCGAAGGAATCAGCAAGACAATTGCATTCCAGAGGACAAACTGCGTGATCAGATAAAACCCTGTGGCGCAAAATGCCACTTGGAAGAGAAGATCGCGGTGCCGGTATCTCCAAAGCATTGCGAGAAGAATTAGGGCCACAACCACTGTGGCCGCCAACCCAAGTTGCTTCCCGAATGCCAGCACCGGAAGTGACGGCTGAACGTATTGCGAATACGACCGCAGCGCCGCAAACCAGTGCGGTATCCATCCCGGCACCACGAGAATCGACACGCAAAATATAGCTAGGGCGGAGGCCGCTACCGAAGCCACGAAGCGCCAGCGTTCCGACCAGTGCGCGAGAGCCCAGATCAGCATCGGCAGCAGAATGGATCCGCTAACCTGCGGCTTGCCCACTACGAGAGCAGCGAGAAGGCCAGCAGCTACGAATCGTCCCGATCGCAGCAGGGCCAGACTGGCGACGCCGACGGCGAAGAAAAAGAGCGAAGGCTGCCGCATCTGGAGGGTGGAGATAATCGGATAGCTGGCCAACGTCAATATTGCGTACAAGAGCGTAGTGCTGTCCCAGATGCCTCTCAACCAGCCGACCGACAGCGCCACCAATATGGCGAAGGTGCAGAAGATGATTGCGTCCGCGACGCGAAAGCTCAACAGGCCCAAGGTAAGAAAGGGGAAGGCAGCCTGCACGGGATAGGGAAAGACTTGATCGTTCTTATCGCCGATTACCTTGGCGGTGGCTCCGTATTCGGAAATCTGATTCTGTTCGGTGACCGCCGGGCCGTAGGGGTCGACGCCGCCTAGTATCGCCCGGCTCACATTCCAAATTGGGCCGTAGTCGTTCGCAAATCCCGGTTTGATGCCGTTACCACCCGCTGCGGCCAATGACAGAGCGTAATACCAGGACGCTGCCAGGCACATAAGGGCCAGAATCGCCGTGCGAGTCTTCATACAGTTATTTCATCCAAACGCGGGCGGCCTGGTGTTAGAGCCAAAGGGAGCCCGACCCGAGTCTTCACGAACATGAGTCGTTAGCAACGCGCGTCCTTTCAGCACCCGTATTCACCATATGCAGGGCGAGGGGGTGTGCTATAAGCAGTGGTTGCAGAGGGTCAGGTTGACTGCAGCATACCTGATTCCTCACCGATGGTGAACACAAATGATCCGCAACTGTTTATCGAAAGAAGTCGGTGAACGGCGTTGCGTAACCTCACGTCGCTGGAGGAGATCTCCGGGCTTCCTAAGATCGGTCACCACACTGCTATGAGTCGCGGAGCAAAATTCCTTGTCGGATGTGCTTTTGTCCTGCAGCTTTCGGTATTCGCTTTTGTCGCGCTCCACCGGTTCATCGACGCAGACGAAGGGTCTTATCTTCTAGCCTCGCGATTGGTCTTGCTGCACAAAAAACCGTACGTTGATTTTTTTTACAACCAGGCGCCGCTGCTGCCGTATGCGTATGCAGCCTGGATGAGGTTCGCCGGCGTGTCATGGAGATCGGCCAAGCTGTTCTCCGCTCTATTGACTGCGGTAATCGGCACTTTGGTATGCGTGGATATTCTTCGCCGGACGCGCAAGTGGCTGGCGGGCGCGGCGGCAGTCATTCTTTTTGGGTCGAGCACCCTTATTTTCGCGTGGTTCCCGATCGCTAAGACCTATTCGCTGGCCGGCCTTTTGCTGTTTGCGGCGTACCTGGCCGTCGAATGGGAAGGGCCAGCTTCGCGCTGGATGATGGCGGCAGGCGGGATCATGCTGGGCCTTTCCGTCGATACACGCTCTTACCTGCTTCTCCTGTTGCCGGTTTTCGTCTGGTGGATCTTTCGCAATCGGCTGCCAAGAGACAGGTCGGCGTCGCTGGTACGGTTCCTGGCAGGATTCGCGGTGGGCCTTGTGCCTTCGCTAATACTGTTCTTGAACTCGCCGGCCGCATTCCTCTTCAACAATCTGGGATATCACGCAATCAGGTCGAGCGAAGGCCTGGTCGGCTGGTGGTGGGAGAAGTTTGTAATCTCGCTAGAACTCTTCCTTTGGGGCGGGGAAGGGAACGGCCTGCAGTGGAGCATGCTGTTCTTCATTGGTTTTGGGCTGGCGATGTCGGGATCGAAGCAGAAAGATGTACCGCGTCTGGCGCTGCTGATTACGGCCAGTCTGGCGTTGATTTGCTTGCTGCCAACTCCCGCCTACGTACAGTATTTCTGCCTATGCGTTCCGTTTCTGATCGTACTCGCTGTGTGCTCCGCAAACGACGTGTTCGGCCGCCTGACAACTCGACGCGAAAAGATGGTCGCTGGGGTCGCCTGTGTGTTTCTTCTGGCGATTTATTTGGCGGCGGGAGCTAATGATCTCCGGCGATATCTCGGCACCGGCGAAGCTGTGCCGGGTGTGAAGGCAGCCAGCGATAAAGGCGACTGGAAGTTGTCGCGCGTGATTGAGGTCTCCAGAGCCGTCGATCAGATCTCGAGTCCGGGCGAACAGGTGGCAAGTTTCTGGCCCGGAGACATTTTCCAGACGCAGGCCACTCCGGTCTCGGGATTTGAGAATCCCTTCGGCCTGCCGATTTCCGGAAAACTCACCGCCCAGCAGCGGACGCAGTATCATCTGCTTTCGCCGGACGAGATTAACTCCGATTTTGCTCGTCACCTGCCGCGAGTGGTTGTGCTGCGTAATCAGATTATTTCCCCAGCGACCGATCAACGGAACACCAACGTCTGGGACAACGGAGACAGCTTTCGAACTGCGCTGCTGAATAATGGATATCGATTGAATCGCGCTTTTGGCGGTATTTCAATCTACGTTTGCTGTGCCAACGATGCCAGAGACTGACCAGCAATCCGAGAGTAATCCGCGGAAGGCCCCAAGCTTCGCCGTTGGGATGCGAGACCGGCTGTCCATATTGACGATCTGGCACGTGCTGCTGGCGCTGCTGACCGTGGGGTACTTTTTCGCGCTCTTACTGCACCCTCCCAACATTTATGACGAGGGCCTCATCGTTGATGGCGCGGTGAGGATTCTGCACGGTCAACTGCCCTATCGGGACTTCAATACCGGCTACGCTCCGGCGGAGTTTTACACCGTCGCCGCTGTGTTCTCTGCCTTTGGCACAAAGCTCCTCGCGGCGCGAGTCTGGGACACGTTATGGCGACTGGCTATTTTCGTGATGGCGATTGCGCTGGCGAAAGCGGCAACACCAGGACAGAGCATTCGCTTATTGCCATTGATCTGTATCGGCATGGTCACCGGTTCGTGCGGAACTCGCCTGTATCCGATGACGAACAGCGCGACCTGCGGCTTCGTCCTCATTGCGCTGGTCGCGCTCTGGTGTGCGGTTCAGCACTCGAATCGGCGTCAACTGCGATGGCTCTTCTGGGCGGGAGTGGCAACCGGAGGAGCGACCTTGTACCGTCACGATCTCGGCGTCTGCCTCGCGGGTGCCATACTGATTGCGAATTGGTATCAGGTCATTGTCGAACGAGGACACCAGCTGATTCGTTCGACGTTGATCTTTGTTACGGGAATGTTCGGCATCCTGGTGCTGCCGTGCTTGTACTTCTGGGTCAAAATTCCTCACGAGGCGCTGGCGCAGTCCTTTATCGATTTTCCGAGAGTGAACTTAGCCGGCCGTTACGTCCCCCTTCCAGGACCGGGATCGATCCTCGCCTGGTCGGTGTTGTATCTTCCGCTGGCAATTATGCTGGCCGCGATCGTCGGTTTTCGTCCAGCCTCTTCGACACGCAGGCCTACTCTACTGCTGCTCCTGGTTCTCAGCGGAGCGGTTCTTGCCCAAGCCGCTCAAAGGCTGGACGCTCCGCACTCGTACCCAGTAGTAATTTTCTCGCTGCTGCTACTGTCCCTCTGCATCGACGAGGTTCCCCAGCGAGCACGAAGGCTCGCGCAAGTACTGTTGTTCTCGGGAGCGGTGGTCTGCTATGCGATCCTGCCGTTTTTCTTTTGGATTTTCCAGATCACGGGCGCAAATCAAACCGGCAGCGAGCACACCGCCACCGTACTTTATAGGGAAGGTGAGGCCGCTGATTACGTTCCACGCGCCGGCCCTATACGTCTAGCCGATGACCAGAGGCAGGCGGTCGCCTTTATCAGACGGCGTTTGGCGCCTGGTCAGTCTCTTTACGTTGGAGCTGATAGGCACGGTATGGCGTGGTACAACGACGCCATCTTTTACTTTCTAGCGGACCGTCCATCCGCGACGCGCTTTGACATGTTCGTTCCGGGAATCACGAATAGTGCTCCTGCGCAGTCGGAGATACTCGAGAACCTGCGCCGCCAAAAGACCGAATATGTGGTGCTATTCAAAGTTCCGGCGTCGCAAGAGGCCAACTCCAGCTCGGTAGACAACAGGGTGACGACTCTGGACGACGGCATTCGGGAGGACTACACGCAAGTCGCCGAGTTCGGTCGTTACTCCATTTGGCACCGCAAGGCCGGGTAAACGCTCCGAGTCAGTGGCCACGATGGGCCATATCTCTGCCGGAGTTTTTAGTCTTGGAGTTTCATGTCTCGGTACTAATTTTGAAACTAATCTCGGCGAAGAATAGAGATTTCGCCTTGGTCGGAGCGCAGTCGCGCAGCCATCGAACTGTACGGCTGTGGCAGCTTAGCGCCACTAGACCGCACCTCCAGGCTATAACTAACTTATAAACTTATCGCCATAAAATGCCGGAGTCACTCGACTCTGAGGAATTTCTACCTTCTACTTACCGGTGTGGCAGAAATGAAGGGTTTGCTGGGCTGCATACAACTTTAGTAACAGTCTAGGGCCAAAGTAACTAGTTCCTATCGAGACTTCCCAGTTTGGAACTTTCTAAATTTTTCTCTTGCTAATGGGAAAGTCCATTGCTACAGTATGCCCACTCTCTGTTCATTCTCCCCTCCTCTGTGACTAGGTGGGATTCGTGTGTTTTGTGGTGGGAGTGAGGTTGATTGTGAGCAGCGAGTAAAAAACTTAAAAGGAGCTACACACATGATGAATCTATTGAAGAGCCTGCATAAAGACGAGTCGGGTCAGGATTTGATCGAGTACGCCTTGATCGGTCTGATCATCGCTTTGGGCGCACTGGCTGGCATGGGCACGGTGGCTTCGTCCATCAACGCCGAGTTCAGCAAGATCGCTGGCAAACTCAGCTAGTCGAAACCAAGACCCTCTTTACAGCGCGTGCTGAGAGGCGCGTGCTCTTACGCCGCAAGGAGTGCGTATGTGGCAAGGCTTAGTGAGCTTCCATAAAGAGGAATCGGGTCAGGACCTAATCGAGTACGCCTTGATTGGCCTGATCATTGCACTGGGTGCGTTGGCGGGAATGGGCACGGTGGCATCGTCCATCAATGCCGAATTCAGCAAGATTGCCGGCGACCTCAGTTAACGAAACTAGGGCCTGTGGAAGCAGGCTATGTAGGCGGAGCAACTGCGGAGAATCGCAGCGGTTCGCACGCAAGCATTCGGTAAAAGCGCGCTTGGCCGGGCGTGTTGCTACGAGTTGATCGTAACCTCGTGGCTTGCTTCCAAACTTTGAACTAACAATTATTGCGTCATGACTCGCGACTTTTTTCTTCTGCTCGTATCTCTACTTCTCGCTGTCGCAGCCGCGATCATCGACGTACAGCACCGCCGAATACCAAATTGGCTTACTTATCCTGGCATCGCGCTTGGCATAGCGATGCGCGGCGTCTTATTCGGCTGGCAAGGTGTCTTGGGCGCCGTAGAAGGTTGTTTGTTAGCTGGCGGCATTATGTTTTTGTTTTACGCAGTACGGGCAATGGGTGCGGGCGACGTCAAAATTATGGCCGCCCTGGGGTCGCTAGTTGGACCCCACTATATAGTTTCAGTGCTCCTCGCTACAGCGATCTTCGGAGGATTGCTGGGCATTGCATACGCAATCTATCGCGGACGGATAGGATCCACGCTCAAGAATGTTGGTTCGGTACTGCGGTTTCACTCCTGGGCAGGGCTGCAAGCCCATCCCGATTTGAACTTGGATAACCCGGCAACATTACGCATGCCTTATGGATTAGCAATCGCGCTAGGGATGTTGTACACGTTCCTGGCGATGTGGTGGAGGTGAGTTACGAAGCAGCGTCGCCTAGGTCTAGCTCTGGTCATGGCGTTGGTGATTTCCATCGTTGTGTCCTACTTTCTATACAACCGCATAAAGCGGCAATACGCGCAGAGCACCCAGCCTGTGAGGATCGTGGCGGCAATAAAGCCCCTGGATCCGGGTGCCACGATTACCGCTGACGCTGTGGCTCTGGTGGATTGGCCGGTCAACTTCCCGGTCGAAGGAGCCATGACGAAGACGCAGGATGCCGTCGGCCGGATGGTCATGTTCCCTGTGGCTGCCAAAGAACCGATTCGCGAGGCGCTATTAGCGGCTCCGGGTTCCGTAGGCCTGGCGGGAAAGATTCCAAGCGGAATGCGAGCGGTTGCCGTTGAAACAAATGATGTGGCCAACGTTTCGGGATTCCTATACCCCGGTTGTCACGTTGATGTTCTGGTCACGTTCAAGCCTCAAACTGGACGCAATGACGAAGACGTAACGGCGACGGTGCTACAGAACATTGAGGTCCTTAGCACGGGCGAACGTCTGCAGCCTGATCCGTCTGGAAAGCCGGAGAAGGTACGGCAGGTAACCATGCTGTTGAGTCCGGACGACTCGGAAAAGCTGGTGTTGGCTGCGAATCAGGGTATCGTGCAGTTCGTGATGCGTAATGGAGATGATCAAGCGCAAGCGCAGCAGCCACCGGCACAGCTAAAGGATCTGATTACTGCGGCGCCGGCTGCCTCTGCTCCAGTAAAGGTGAGAAAGGCTCCAGCGCCTGCTCAGCCTCGGAATATCTACGAAATTGAAACGTACGACGGGACCAAGAAAAATACGGTGAAATTCTAAAAATTAAGAGCGGTGTGAAATGGAGCCTGCCATGGGACCAACGAGACGCAACATCAAGAACAGTTTGCTGTCGTGTGGTGTAACTTTCACGCTCGTCGTGGGGATGATGGTTTGTCTCTGCGGATTAATCGCCAGCGCTCAACAACCTGCGGCCTCCGACGCGCCCACCCAAGCTCAACCGGCCGCGCCTCCGGCACAAGCTGCTCCGCCTGCCGATCAAAATCAGCAGAGCGTACATATCGTGGTAGGGCATTCCCTGCTGATTCGGACGCCTAGCAGGGTAAAGCGCATCCTTACCGGCAATCCGGCGGTAATCGAATCGGTCGTTACCTCACCGGAAGAGCTTGTTATAACGGCGAAGGAAGCTGGCAGCAGCAGCCTGATGCTGTGGGATGAGAGTGGACGAAATCGGAGCCTGGACGTATACGCCGACGTCGACATTACGTCGCTGCGCAACAGTCTCGATCAGTCGTTTCCGCACAGCAACGTCGACGTGCAGGCGGAGGGCGAGAAGGTCATTCTGGTAGGCACAGTGGCCTCGAAGGATGTGGCCGATCAGATGTTGAAGATGGCCTCCAACTTCACTAAGGATGTCGTCAATGGGTTAAGTATCGCGTTGCCCGGACGGCAGAAGCAGGTGATGTTGAAGGTTCGATTCGCCGAAGCCGACCGCCAAAAGCTGAGTGAGTGGGGCTTCAATCTCTTCAGCACGGGCGCAACCAATACGATCGGTACGATAGGCACCCAGCAATTCGGCCCGCTTGCGAGTAGTGGCATCAGCAATGGCTCCGGCGGCACCTCGACGAATTTCACTTTGTCCGATCTGTTGAATATCTTCATCTTCCGCCCCGACATCAATTTGGGCGCGACGATCAAAGCTTTACAAGAGAAGAACGTTCTGCAAATTTTGGCGGAGCCGAATCTCATGGCTCTGAGCGGGCAGCCGGCGCACTTCCTGGCTGGCGGTCTGTTCCCCTACCCCGTGGTACAGGGCGGTACAGCCGGAAGCGTTCCGGCCATCACCATTCAGTTCCAGCCCTACGGAGTTAAGTTGGAGTTCACGGGCACGATCGAGGACGATGGCACTATCCACTTAAAGGTCGCTCCTGAAGTGAGCTCGCTCGACTACAGTAACGCGATCATCATCTCGGGGTTCACCATGCCTGCCATCCAGACTCGACGGGCGGAGACCGAGATCGAGCTGAGAGACGGGCAGAGCTTTGGTATCGCCGGACTGTTGGATCGCCGCACCACTATCGAGATGAGCAAGATCCCCGGAATCGGAGATATCCCGATTTTAGGTGAGCTTTTTAAGTCAAAAAGCGTTAACCTCTCGAACACAGAGCTCCTGGTTCTGGTTACTCCTGTGATTGTGGACCCGGTCGGCGGCCAGACCGTTGCGCCGGAGCCTCAGGTCACTATGCCGACCAAGAACCTTGATCTCGAGGACTTCCAGAAAGGCTTGCCGGACGCAGCTAATCCACCTGAGGCAGTGAAATGAGTGTTACAGGTCAAGAGACGATAATTCGGGGCTCACGTAGTTCGGAGCGTCTTACCGGGATTCTTTGTATCGACTTGGATCCCGTCTCGAGGGAAAGTCTTGAGAAATTGGTTGCGCAGACTCCGGGCGCTCATGTCGTGGACAATGTGGACCGCCACATCAGTCCGCGGGAAGTTAAAAGGCTACTGGATCAATTCCAACATCGAATCTGCGTAATCGATTTCGATGACGGTGAAGACAGTGCTCGGGTTACCCGGAAACTTCGCGAAGAATGTGATTCGAGTGTAACCCTGTTTGCTGCGTCCAGCGATTCTCGGCCCGACCAGATAATCGCCGCCATGCGTGCGGGATGTTCGGAGTTTCTCACGAAGCCCTTTCATTCCGAGCAAGTGACGGAGGCGCTAGGTCAAATCCAGGTTACCCGTCAGGGAAAGGCAGCTGGACAAAAGGGAAAGGTTGTTACCCTGATGGGCGCCAAGGGTGGAGCGGGCGTGACCTCCCTTGCCGTGCATTTAGCGATGAGTCTGGTGCAAAGGCACCACAAGAAGGTGCTGTTGGTCGATCAGCATCCCGCGCTCGGCGAAGTGTCGCTTTGTCTAGGGCTGGGCCGGCATCAGTATAGCTTTTACGAGTTGGTTCACAATATGGACCGGCTCGACGCCGAGCTTCTGCAGGGCTTCCTGTTGCAGCACCCCAGCGGCTTGCATGTGCTGGATGCTCCTCAGGCAATCCAGGCGTTCGACGCGACTTCCCCCGATGCAATTCAGCACACGCTGGCGTTCCTGGCTGAAAGCTACCAGTTCATCGTCGTCGATTCTCCGCCAGGGCTAAGCGAGGATACCTGTGCCTCCATCCGGCAGTCGGATCGTCTGGGGATCATCATCACCCCGGAGTTACCGGCAATCCACAACGCGATTCGCGCGATTGAGTATCTGACCGGCCTGCACTATCCCGGCGACAGCATTGACATCGTGCTCAATCGCTATTCCCGGAGAAGCACGTTGGATGATCGCGAGATCGAGGCGTCCCTGCGTCGGACAATCGCCGTGCGGGTGCCTAACAATTACGCCCAGATTGTCACCGCGATCAATGCCGGCATTCCGATTGACCGGGCGCGCAAGTCCGAGCTGCCGACTGCGTTTGACGCCTGGGCTGATCGGCTGATCGGGGAAGAGCCTGTTGCAGCAAGTGAAAATGGTGGATCGCGAAAGCTCTTCAGTCTCTTTGGGAGCTAGTTAAGGAAGAATTAAATGGCGAACACAAAAACGTTCGGCCCGGATATGCGGATTGGGAGTAGCACGTGGGCGACACCACGCAGCATCGGTGTTTCCGCACGGGCCTACCAGGACTTAAAGACTGCGATTCACCGGGAACTGTTGGGGCAGATTGACCTGGAGCGACTGACATCGCTCGAAGATGTGAAGGCTCGTGCCCAGTTGCGCGAAGTCATCCAGGTTCTCATCCTTAAGTTAGATACTCCTCTGAGTACCGCCGAGAAAGAGCGGCTTTCGCGCGAAGTCCTGCACGAAGTCTTCGGATTGGGTCCGCTCGAGCCTTTGCTCCAAGACCCCACAATCAATGACATCCTGGTCAATACGGCGAAGCAGGTTTATATCGAGCGCTCCGGCGTACTGGAGTTGACTAACGTCGCGTTTAAGGACGACGCTCATCTTCGCC
Source organism: uncultured Acidobacteriaceae bacterium (assembly GCA_963834135.1). Classification (GTDB taxonomy): domain Bacteria; phylum Acidobacteriota; class Terriglobia; order Terriglobales; family Acidobacteriaceae; genus Bog-257. The sequence goes on from CAWIAN010000008.1 coordinate 34,873, forward strand.
ACATTATTGACAAAATCGTCTCTCAAGTCGGAAGACGCGTGGACGAGTCTTCTCCGATGTGCGACGCTCGCCTCGCTGACGGCTCTCGTGTCAACGTCATCATTCCGCCGCTAGCTGTGGATGGGCCGATCCTCTCGATTCGCCGATTTGGCAAGATTCCGATCGGCACCGATCAGCTGATCGCGAACCGTACCGTTACGGCTCCAATTTTCGATGCGATGAAGGCGGCTGTCCGGGCCAAGCTGAATATCCTCATTTCGGGTGGAACCGGCGCCGGCAAGACGACCTTGTTAAACGTGCTTAGCGGGTATGTTGGCGAAGCTGAACGAATCGTTACCATCGAAGATTCCGCAGAACTTCAGTTGCAGCAGCAGCACGTCGTACGTCTCGAATGCCGCCCTCCGAACGTTGAAGGAAAGGGCGCTGTCCGCCAACGCGAACTGGTCATCAACGCATTGCGTATGCGACCGGATCGGATCATCGTCGGCGAGGTTCGTGGCGAAGAAGCTCTCGACATGTTGCAGGCGATGAATACCGGTCACGACGGGTCGATGACTACGATTCACGCCAACAGTCCCCGCGATGCCATAGCGCGTTTGGAAACCATGGCCCTGATGTCGAATCTCAATCTGCCTGAAAAAGCGCTTCGGCAGCAGATTGCGTCGGCTATCGCGTTGATCATCCAGATCGCCCGTATGAGTGACGGAACTCGCCGCATAACCTACGTGACTGAGATCACCGGCATGACCGGCGATGTAGTTGCCATGCAGGATATCTTCATCTTCGAGAAACTGGGTATCGATGTGAACGGCCGCGTTTTCGGCCGCTTCAAGGCCACCGGCGTTTCACCAAAATTTGCGGACAGATTAAAGAAGGCGGGCATTGTCCTTCCACAGAATATTTTTGAACACTCCTTTGAGATTTAGGAGCGGAGCGTAATTTATGTCGATGATTAGCGTGTTCTTTATTCTGTTGGTCGCTATCTTCGCTACGCTCGCCTATTTCACGGAGCCTTCCGAAGCTGAGAAAAGAATCCAGGAGCGACTGAGCGGGCTCGATCGTCCTGTCATGCAGGGCGACGAGGATCATCATACCGAGATCGTAAAGCACGTCACCTTCAGTCGTATAGCCTGGCTCGACCGCTACCTTCGCGAGAATAAGCCGGCCTTAAAGCTACAGTTGATGCTGGAGCAGGCGAAGGTAGGTTGGACGGTTGGACGATTCTTCTTCTACTCCGCCTGCGCGATGCTGCTTGGGGCCATTGTCGGAAATTTCTGGATTCCGGTAGGTTTCGTTGGCTGGATCCCAGGCTTGATTCTCGGATTGGCGCCTCTTTGCTGGATCATGTACCAGCGGTCGGCCCGTTTCAAGCGCTTCAATATGCTGCTTCCCGACGCTGTCGATTTGATTGCACGATCTCTTCGCGCTGGCCATTCATTGCCGAGCGCTCTGGTTACGGTGGCCGAAGAGGTTGGCGATCCTTTGGGACCGGCATTTCAGCAATGTGCTGACGAGATGAATTTCGGACTGCCTTTCCGAGAAGCGATGAACAACGTGTTCAAGCGCTTTCCTCTGCAGGACCTGCACTTTCTGATTTCAGCAATTCTCGTGCAAAGAGAGACGGGAGGCAATCTTGCGGAGTTGCTCGACAAGGCCGCGGCCGTGATGCGGTCGAGAATCACTTTGGCTCAGAAAGTACGAGTTCATACCGCCCAGGGGCGTATGACCGGGGCCATCTTGATAGCGCTGCCGTTCATTGCATTCGTCTTGTTGAATCTGGTTCGTCCGGGTTACACCGCCCCACTTTTTGAAACGGAGATGGGTCATAAGCTGCTTTATGGGACCCTGATCAGCATAACCTTCGGTGCACTAGTTATTCGAAAGATCATTCAGGTGAAGTACTGACATGAATGTTTTGCTGATGGCAATTTGCCTGGCAGTCGCCGTGTTCGCGGCGATCGCTCTGATCATCTTCATGGCCGTTGGCGAGCGCTCGCCTGCCGAACTTCGGCTTGCCGAGCTGAGCTCCGGCCGCTTGATGACGGATGATGAAACTGACGTTTCCGCATCTTTCGACGTACAAGACATATTCTCGGTAATGACCCGGCCACTGGCGCCCTTTCGCGATTGGCTGCGATCCAGGGATGATGAGCTTTCCTATCGGCTGGGCATAGCTGGATTCCGCAAGCCAGAGGATGCCGACACTTTTCTCAGCTGTAAACTGCTGGCGCCAGTTGTGGGAGTGTTGATCGCCACTTTTTTCGGCTCCAGCAACTTCATCTTTATGGCGCTGTTGTTTGGCGTGGCAGGTTTTTTTGTTCCCGATGTCTTCTTGTTCTGGAAGATGGGGCAACGAAAGCTCAAGATAAACAGAGCGTTGCCGGATACTCTGGATCTGTTGGTGGTTTGCATGGAAGCCGGTTTGGGCATTGATCAAGCCACCATGAGAATTGCCAAAGAGATCGAATCTGTCTATCCGGAATTGAGTGAGGAGCTCCTCATCATCGGATATGAACAGCGAGCCGGCAAGCCGCGCCTGGAGGCTTGGCGCAGCATGTCGGATCGTGTAGACCTTGACACGGTTCGGCAGTATGTCGCCATGCTGGTGCAGACTGAACGTCTGGGAACGCCGATTGCTCAATCTCTTAGCCAGTTCGCTGACTCGCTACGCACGAAGAGACTGTTGTTGGCGGAAGAGCAGGCGGCAAAGACGACGGTAAAGCTGATCTTTCCGCTGGCTTTGTTCATCTTTCCGGCCCTGTTTATCGTACTACTAGGACCGGGTGTGTTGACCGTGCTGAAAACGTTAGAAGGCAGCTAAATCACTCAAAGGGAGAAGCTATACAGATGGATACAGTAACGATGATTCGCGTGGTCGCTGGAGCACTTGCTGTGGTTCTGCTCGGAGTTATCGTGGCGAGACGCAAGCGGATGTCCTCGTCAAAAATGACGCCTAAAAGATAACAATGGCGAGCGAGACCGTCGCCATATCGAATACAACGAGGAACACCGTCCTTGGTGAGCGAATCAGGGTTGCCGAAACGAGTCTGAGTCGCATGGTTGGCTTGCTGCGGGATAAGGGCCTGGAACCGGGAACCGGCTTGCTCATTTTTCCGTCGCAGGCCATACATACCGTAGCCATGCGATTCGCGATCGACGTCATTTTTGTCGACCGCAAATGGAAGGTGGTTTCTACACGGTCGGAGATGGTTCCCTTCCGGCTGACCGGGGTTCATTGGAAAGCACGATGTGTGATAGAGCTGCCGGCTGGAGTTATAGCCCAGACCTCTACCACCGTCGGTGACCAGTTGTGCGTCTCGTGAAGAGACGTAGGCGGGTTTAGCGGTACCAGGTCCAGGTTTGCGATGGGGATGTGCTTCGCTGCCAGGTGTAAGCGCTGCGAGCAAGTATGCGCAACATCACCTACAGAATCGCAGCCGGTGTTTTTCTGTGTGGTAGAAGGCGGGTGCGCTGACGGCTGGCCGAATTACAACGGGCCAATCCGGGGCGGACCTGCTCGGGTTCGGACGAGTCCAGGATTTGTAGTCAATTGCACAACCGTATCGACGCTCCTACCGGTAAGCGGCGTCGATGAAGAATGTCAGCCGTTTTGCGCGGCTGGGCGGTGGTTGTCAATGAGTCGCGTGTTTTGAAGGAGCAGCTTATGTTCAGCCTGAGACGTGGAATCTTTAGAAAAGATAAGACTGGGGATTCGGGGCAGACCTTACTCGAGTTTGCGATCTCGGCGACCGTGTTTTTCCTGCTTATCTTTGCCACCCTCGACTTTGGATTTCTGTTTTTCGCGAAGGTGACCCTGCAAAATGCGGTGCGTCAGGCGGGTCGATACGCCATCACCGGTAACTGCGGTTCAGGTGGCAGCTGTTTTGGTACTGGTGGTAACCGTCTGCCGATCATTATCCAGACGGTGACAGATTACTCCTTCTTTCTCAATCCTTCGATCACCGTGGCATGCGTTTCTGGGAGCTGCCCCGGGTATTCCGGAGGTTCGGGCGGTAACGCTGGGGGACCGGATGACTTCGTGAAAATCACGGCGACATATGTGTGGAATCCTTTCATTCTGAGCCGGTTCTTCACAGGTGGGTCTTACACGTTATCCGTGAGTTCCACATTTAAGAACGAATCCTTTGCACCTCCCAGCAGCTAAAGGAGGAATTGTGAAAATGTTGCGACGAAATAGTTCTGGTCAGGCGTTGGTGGAATTGGCACTTATCATGCCGATGCTGATGATCTTCGTATTTGGAATCGTAGACTACACTCGCGCGCTCTACGACCAGGAGGTTATAACGAACCTCGCCGGCGAAGGATCGAGCATGGCTTCGCGTGGAGCCGGTCTTGCCGCTACGGCCGCCGCAGTCTGGTCTGACGCCGATATCGACATGGCAGATAATGGTTGCGTCATTGTGACGTCGATTGCGAGTCCTACCTCGGGCTCGTACAAAGTCACTGGGCAGGCATACTCTACTGTTTGCAACTCGGCAAGCAGCAAGATTGGGTGCTTCCCACCACCGTCCAGCTGCGGAAATGCGACAATTCCATCTCTCGTTCAGACTGTGGTGCAGTCGAGTACTAACCCGAACGCGTACATCACCGAGGTCTATTTCAAATTCTCCCCGGTGACGCCGATTGGCAGCTTCCTGAGTGTAAGTAGTTTCTTGCCCACGCAGCTGTACAGTGTCGCGTACTACTAAGAAAGGGCGCGTATGCGAATGAGACTTCATCGTAAAGAAGACGGACAGGTCATTCTGTGGCTGGCATTTGGTTTGCCTCTGCTCATCTTGTTCGCCGCTATGGCGTTGGATATGGGGCTCATCTACCAGACCAAGGCCAAGCTGTCCAATGCGGTGGATGCTGCCGTCCTGACTGGCGCCAGAAACTATTCGCAGGGCACAGGCACAGCGCAAAGCCTTGGCACCGACATGTTCCAGGCTAACTACGGCAGTGCGACCCCAACTCTGGCCTGGACCTGGTGTCCAACGGATCCGTCTTGCCCAACCGGCTCTCCAATCAGCTCCACGCTCAAAGCCACGACCACTGTCAACACGACATTCATGGCTTATCTACCGCGATTTGCGCAGTGGAGTCTCAGCGATACAGGTCAGGCCACTCGAAGTAATCTGATCATGTCGATCGTCCTGGACCGCTCCGGGTCGATGGCCTGCGGTGGAAGCAGTGGTGGTGACTGTGGAGGCGTGGCACTGCAATCAGCAGTACCAACCTTCGTTGGAGACTTTACCAACGGCACTGATCACTTAGCTATGATCAGTTTTGCTGACAACGCACGAGTTGACGTCCCGATCACCACAAATTTCGTCACACCCATAGACTCTGCGGTTAGTTCGCTGGTGTGGGATGGGGGAACCTTCGGCACCGGCGCCGGGACCAACACCTATGATGTAGTCCACGGCCCTCCTTTAAATTTGGCCGACCATCAGAACAGCACGGTGACGTTCCCCACGGGCCAGCCTTATGTGAAGGTTGTGGTTTACTTCACGGATGGTTTAATGAATACGGTGCAAAACACTCTTAATTGCACGAATGGATCCCCTGGTCCGGGTGCGACACTCTACAATTTCGGTGGCTACGACAGCGGTTCTACCTTCGATTTCTTTGATCCAACCAAGGATACTTACGAGGTAGGCGACCTTAGCTATCTGTATGCCGGCACAAACGGGTCTGCGGGATCGGGCAAGGGCTGCAGCAATGGCGGCCAGGGCTTTTGCAACGGCAATCCGCCTCTGAATGCGACGTATTCATGCAAGGGAATCACCCTGTTCGCTTCTCAGAGTACTGGATCCAACGTGGCATTTAGCCGTAGCGCGATTACCGCTGACGCGCAGTATCGAGCGATCTACACTGCAAATCAAATGCGGAACGAAACCCCGGTTGCCACCTACATCTACGTCATCGGATTGGGCAACTCGATCAATACGGCATCGACCGAGCAGTTCCTGGCGACCTTGGCCAACGATCCAACGGGACAGTGGGGGAACCCATATAATTCGGCGCAGCCTGACGGACTATTCCTGCCCGTGGTTAACTGCCCATCCTCCACCTGCACCGCTAGCCTTAACCAGGCATTCCAGACGATTGCCTCAAAGATCCTTCTGCGTCTCTCTGAATAGGGCTGGCGACGTACCCGGCGCACGGGGACAAAGCGATAAGAAAAACCCGCCTTGGTTAGAGGCGGGTTCTTTTTTAGATAAGGCGAACGGCTCTGCGCGTATCAGGACGGCCCTACCGCTCGAGAACCGATGCAACGTCCTACCGAACCGGCGGAGTTAAGCCTACGCGGACTTCTTCGCCTGAAGCATTGTGCTTTGCGCAATCTGGCTCAGACGCTCTTCCAAGTTGCAGTGGGGAAGAGGATCCTCGTCGAGCGACCTTCTCTTCCAAGTGATGAGAAAAAATATCCCGGTCGCGATTGCGAGCGCGACCACAGTGCATAGCAGAACGACCCAAATCTGAGTGGAGTCAGATCCCATCGACCAGTTCATAGAAGTCTCCCACGAGGTGGCGTTTCCTCATTAATTGTTAATGCTGAATAGACAGAGATTAGGTGCGCCCGAGTGCATTGTCTAGACCACCGACGGTGGACGCTTAGCCCCAGCTTTCGAACCACAAGAGGGACGGAGTCACCTCCCGTTTAGTGCTCGCCAGGCCTCCCGCAAACGTGCAGGCCAGAGCCTCGGGTCAGATCCTAGAAAATACTTCCATCCACACCCCCGATTGGGATGCTTCTATTGTGGGATTAGAGAGAATCCAGTCTGACCAGGAACAAGCGTCCGCCATTCCAAATGTTGCCACTGCTTGCCAACATGTACGCAATTGTGAGTTGGATCGATCGAAGCGGCTCGCCTTAGCGTTGGCGAGGGAGACCCTTCGCCGAGGCCTCGGCCCCAGCTGGTTCACGGAACGGTTCCACAGAAATGCGCTGATAACACACTTCCAGCACGGTCAGGTATTCTGTGCCGCGCGGCACTTGCAGGACTACGCTGTCGCCTGCTGCCGACTTCATCAACGCGCGTCCGAGAGGTGACACCCAACTGATGTGATTGCGGTTGAGATCCACCTCGTCAGTGCCTACGATACTCACTACTCGCTCAGCTCCGGCGGCGTTGGCATAGCGCACTGTCGCTCCGAAAAATACCCTCTGCGCCGCCTGCCCCGTTCTCGGAGCTTCCGGGTCCACCACTTCCGCGGCTTCGATTCGCTTCGTGAGAAAGCGAATTCTTCCATCGATCTGCCGCAGCCGCCGCTTGCCGTACTGATAGTCGGCATTTTCACTGCGATCGCCATTGCTGGCCGCCCACGCCACCACTTCCGTCACGGCCGGGCGTTCCCTGGTGAGCAGAAAACGGTGCTCATCTTTGAGGCGCTGCAGCCCGCTCTGCGTTATGTAGTTCTTGCTTCGGGTCGCGGGCTCGTCTTCTCGGGGTTTTCTGGTAAACCCTTTACGCATCTCGTAGTCCTTCCAAGGCGAATTCGGTGGGTACCTCCTATAAACGTTACCCTAGTTTTCGCCAACTGGCGACGACGACAGCTATGGTTTCTCACGGCTTGAAATTGAGAAGGATCTTGATGGCGTGTTGCGAGATCCTGACGGCCGATACTACCTCACAGAGTCAGCGGACGAATCTCGGGTAATAGGCGCCGTCAGCACGAGTGAGGATCGTATCTTAGAGCAGATTCTTGGGCTCTCCGCTGGATAGCTGCATCAGCCTTTCGTTCAGCTTGTAACGCTGGAGTTCATCTTTCTTGACGGGCCGCCGTCGCCACGCAAACATAGCGCCCGCAGTAAGAGACAGCGTGGCAGCCATCACGGCTACGTATAGCAGGGCGATCCAAAGATCAGAAGTGTGGATGACCGGGAGAGAACCCATGGACAGCCTCCATTTCGCTCGCGAAAACTTGGATTCGCGATATCTCGAAACGAAGAGGCGCCGAACGAAGGGCTGATTAGGTTAAGGCTACATCGTCCAGAGTTGCCGGTCAAGGACGAGTTTGGACACGGCCCCCGAATGACTAGAAACTAAGCATAATTTGCGACTGACTTGTAGGTATCTTCAGGTCGATACCTCGCTTCTGATTGGCGGCAATCGTTGCATTCCGGTCAAGCGCGGTGAGCGGGATGGTACGTTCGGTGGCGCCTTCCTGGAGCTTTACATTTTCAGCGGTAAGCTCGTAGTGGCTGGACTCCAGACGCGTGCCGTTGGAAAGAATGAAAACCGCCGGGGGAGTAGGCTTTCCAACCAGTTCCTGTCCGGCGACGACCTTCTTGTCCTGAGGGGCAGCGGATGTGGAGGATCCGGACTTGTCACCGGCCGCCTTTTCCAGGGCAGCATTCGTCCTGTTGGCCAAAGTCTGCATGCCGACCGGAGGTTTGGCCGCTGCGTGCGAGTACTCGATCATATCCTGGGCCACGGCGGTGCACCCAGCTCCCAAGGCAATCGCGACTATTGGGACGAACATGGCTTTCATTGTGCTTCTCCTTGAGCCGCTCGTTTCGTCAGGGAGATGATACGTCCAAATGGCCTCGGACGATCCCTAAAAACGGAACAGAATCAGCAAATCGTCCTCAAGATTCGTCAACATCCACTACAGAGGCGAAGCGCTACTTCGCCAGGCACTCCGGATGGCTGTTTACTTCATCGTGCAGTTTGCTGAGATCGAAAACACTGGTTGCCAACGCTCCCGTCAAAAAGGGCGTGAACTCAATCGTGGCAGAGGGAGAGTTAAGAAGAAGCTGGAGAAATGAGACACGCTCGGGTTCGGTTTGGCCGTAGTAAGCGTATGTGATTGGATCGTTATAGGGTATCCAGCTGGTAGCCATCGATTTTCCGCCAACGACCATGTGCAGAACAAACGATTTATTCTTGGGAGCGCTTTCCGCGTCATTTTCAGCCAATACCTCGCCGGCGGTGAAGGTTATCAGGTGCACGCTCTTCTTGCTCTTCAGGACGCACTGAATACTAAGCACGGGTACCTTCTTTTGGCCGGCCAGAAGTTCGTACGGTTTCTGCGCCGAAACACTGAGGCCAACGCTGTCCTTCCCAGGAGTAACCGTTACCTCCTGCCCCGACGAAAACAGGGCCGACAACAGTACAGCGGCGATAACACTCAGTATTTTCATTGCATTCCCCTCGAATTTGAACCCCAATTTTATGGCCGGCGGCAGACCAGTTACTGCTCAGATTGTCCGACATCTGTGGGCATTACGCCAGCGATTTAACAGGGAGTGATCCCGGGTCGCGACCTCTCCGGTTACGGGGTTCGGAGCGGTGGATTCTGGCAAATTTGCCGGTACCGATGTGGACCATCGACTGGGAGTGGCATAGCACCATTCGTCCTAACGAATAGGATTGTCTCCTATCCAGCCGGATAGTTTGCCAGTAACGCATGCGTCGCCCACTTCGCGATGAGTTACGTTCTATCCCTGCATGTATAGGTGCTTACCGACGGCAAGCCCGGGAGACGACGTACGAACAAGCATGGTGAGCGAATTGCAAGCTGAATATTCAGGCCCATCTTACAACTAGTTTGACAGCAACTTCGGGTGTCAATCGAAGCTTGCTGAGACAGTAAAGCAACATTCCAGCGCAACACCCAACCTGCTTACGAAATCGCCGCTGCTGATAAGAACAGCCTGTCGCTGCAAGCGCACACTTGGCAGCGCATGGCCACGGCGCTCCCTTGGAACTAACTGAAGTTGTGCCGTCTGCCCGGCATCATCGGGCTGGGCGCCACCTTCCCTTGATCGATAGCTCGATCCTGGTTCGCCCGGCCGAAAAGGCCGAAACGATAGAAAGGAAAATCCCTATGCCGAACAACCCTTCGACCGGAGGCGCCGCAGCTGCATCTGCGGTCGTGCCGCCGCGGTTCCAGCAGGGGCCGGTGACAACTGCCTTGCAACTCGGGCCTCTAGCGCCACTGGTGGGCACTTGGGCAGGCACTGGCTTCAACGCGATCTGGCGTCCTGACAATCCAGGCTCGCAGCCGGTAGGCGGCCAGATCAAGCGCTTCCTGGAACTCAACCTGACGAGCGAGACATTCGAATTCGATGTGATTCCGGGTGTCGTGCCCAACCGCGGTTTGAGCCCGCAACCCGATCTCAGCCTATATGGACTGCACTACCTCCAGCGGGTCACCGATGCGGATAAGCCGCCGTTCGAAACCGCGGGGCAGGCCCTGCACATCGAACCCGGGCTGTTCATGAACGTGCCTCCAAGTCTGGCCAGCAGCGGCGGGGGGAGCAACACATTCAACATTGTGCGCATGGCCAGCATCCCTCATGGAGTGACCGTGATGATGCAAGGGGAAACACCAAGCACCACACCTGTGCCGGGACCTCCGAAAATCCCCTCCATCTACCCGATTGCCGGTCTTCCGACGTTCACTCCGCCAGCTGGCGCGCTTGGGCTAGGTATCCAGCCTGTCGACGTCCCGCCGCCCGGCGGCAATAGCGCGGAGCACATTGTTCCGGAAGTCAACATTGCGAATGACGTCGCTGGGTCGCAGAGCACAGGCCCGTTCCCGGCGGCGTTTCAGGGATTCATCAATGATCCCAACTCGGTGTTGCGGGATGCGATCGCCGGCCAGAACATCCTGGGCACGATCACCATTCAGCTATCGACCAAGAATGTCGCCAACAGCATCGGCAACATCCCGTTTCTGGGACTTCCGAACGCTACCGTGCCGCAGAATCCAAACAGTGCGAACGCGTTCGTCTCACAGGCGAGTGCGACCTTCTGGATCGAGTGGGTAAGCATGCCGGGTATGCCGCCACTAGCCGCCGCGTCGAATCCGGCGATTGCGGCGATCGAGCCGTTCTTTCCCCAGGCCACGTTTCTGCAGTTGCAGTATTCGCAGGTCGTGATCCTGATCTTCAATAACGTTCTGTGGCCGCACGTCACCGTGGCGACGATGACGCTCAGCGCAGGATAGCTTGCTTTGCCCGCCCTTCGCCGGAAACGCGTGAAGGGCGGGTGTTCGAATCGCGCGTGCCGCAAGAATGGCGGATGGAAAGTGCGCACTCGCTCGCAGATGCCTCGTCATTGATTCGAAGGAAGGTTCAGCGTGGCTGAGGAAAATCATCACCCGTTATTTTTCAGCGCCGGTCTAAGCTGCGGACGATTGTGGAGATTGGCCCTCCGCCATTGCCAGGGTGGTCCTTATGTCTTCTTGGTACATCTGGTGCCCGACATCGTGAGCGACGGCATAAGACGACTCCAGCTTCTGGCGCACAACACTGAAGATGGTTCTAGCCGGCAAAAGAAGAAGCCCGCTGAATTCCGCCAAACAGCCTGAGAGTAGCTACCGATGCGAGCGGGGCCGGGCGGCCGGGGGGATCAGTGTCCTGCTGCCGATCGATCCTGACGTCCGCAAAGATCAAGCGGCTTCAGAGTAAAGCTCACGTCGTTGCTGGTGACGCTCCAGAAGGCCCGGTCCGCATAAAAGGCACAGAGATCCGAATCGTTGCCCGCACCTTTGGATCGGGCCCACAGAATCTTCTGCGTTCCGAGATCTGCCGAATTGTGCACCAGTTCTTCGCCGGGGTAATGATGCTCAAGGTCGTAGGACACCAGAATCAGTTGCCGGCCAGGCTTGTTCTCTAACTGGTGTTCGATCAAGCGACGGTTATCGGGGAAGGTGAATACGGCATTGACCGCCGCGCTGCCCGTCTGGCGAGTGAGGCTCGTGAGGAGCACGGTGAAACAAACAGCCAGAACAAACGCATGCTCGCCCGTTGTTCGCTGCTGCCACAGGTAACGCAGGCCCTCTGCCGCGCAGAGATAAACCACCACCGTTGCAGGCGCCGCGTAATGAAACATGGTGTAGGTACACAGGGCGACGGCGACTGCCATTGATCCGGCGGCGAAGATGGCAAGTCGCCCATCCTCGCGTCGCCAGAGAGATAACAGACCGACGATGACAGGGAACGACAAGGCCAGCCCGCAATAGAAAAACCAGTTTGTCGCCAGGCGGATTGCCTCGGTGCTTACAACTCCCGCAAATGTTTTTGTTTCTTCGTAGCTATACTCTTCCCGCGTGACGTCATAGAACTTCTCGAACACCGGATCGCGAAAGGTCAGACCCGATTTCGGATGTTGCCAGAAGAACAAAGGTAGCGGCGAGTAGACACGCTCATTCAGAAGGTGAGGCAAGAGCAGAGGATTGCCGGTTGTACTCTTGTTGTAGTACCCCATCCAAGCTGCCCCCAACAATCCAACCGCGACGAAGGGAAGCAGCGTCGAGCGTAGTTGAAACTCATGGCGTCTGACACCAACCATGAGCTTGTAAGCGAAATAAACTACGAGGGGGACTGAGAAGGCGAAACCTTCGTACGGACGTGAGTTCGCCAGCACCAGTAAGGAAAAAGCGAATAGGCACGTTAGCAGGACGCGATTACGCTGCGAGCGCTCTTTCTGAAACGCTCGAACCACGGCTCCGAGCGCCAGTGCGCCAGCGGCTGCGGCGACCGAACCTCCCCAGTATGAGTTCATCCAGTAGGAAAAAAGAGCCAGACGAAATACGGCGAACAATCCTCCCAGCAGCGCCCAGCCGGAAGGCACGAAGGCTTGCAGCGACCAACAGATTGCGCCGCACAAAATCGCAGTGCTGAGATAGATCCCAACCCACGGCTGGTGAAACATGACCTCGCCGACCGCCAGGACCAGACCCTGTGCGATCGGATACTTGGAATGGTAGGTGGGAATGAGATTTACATGGAACGTCTCGAAATGCTGCCAGGCCGGCGGGGTGGGATTCGCCAGTCTTCCGTGGGCAAACGTGTCCCCCATCAGCAGGTAACTGTATTCGTCATCGATGCGAGGATACGGCACCCCAACCCGAGGCAGAAGCAGCGCCCGGCCGGCTAGAGCGACCGCAATGACCAGCAGGACCGCTCGCCAGTTGTGGGCCAGGATCGCGTTCAACCAGCGCGGACGGAGAATCGTACGATGAAAGAAACGGAGGAACAGGAATGCGAGTACGGTGGTTGCCAGCAGAATACTGGTTTCAACGGCGAGCATACGCAAGCCGTTAATCGGCACGTAACTCATCGACGGAGCGGATCCTCTGCTAGAGGATAGCAGAGCAAATCGATTTTCCTGGCAAGCCAACCCGCACCGGTGCCTGAAGAGGTACGGTCACCCGTCTATCCAGAAAAACCGCAAGCGCGAATCGCAATTACGAACGAGCGGGTCCCGGCGAAGAGCTGAACAGCTTCAGAATAATCAACACTCCCGCAGCAATGGCCAGGATTATCTTGTTGTCGCTGATGAATCGAAGCGCCGCATCAGACAGAGTCGCGACAGTACTCCGATTCGTTGCGATAGTCGTCCGTATATCCATGCCGACAGAAAACACAGCATAGAGGAAAAACACTAGAAGGCCGATACCTACCAGGAAGAGCAACGTTGGCATTTCTTTTTTCATTGGCGCACTCCGACTCCGCTATAGAAAAGGTAGGTCTCTGTTTGGGCCGCCGTCTATGGCGTTTAGGTTTGGTGCAGAACACCTACAAAGCGGGTAGATAAGCGTGGCGCCGAGCTACCATGTTGGGCGTATTTATAAGGCTAAATCTGGCAATTCAGTGCCTGGTTGCAGCTGAAAGAGAAAGCACCTTTGAGGGTCCGGCATCGCCGAGACCGCTTAGAAATGGCATCTAGCTCGCTGTTGCTCTGGAAGGAGTGGAGACGAAATCAATCAGCGGAGGGATTCGACCTTGCTTGAATTGTTAGAACGGCGAGCAATGTCTCGGCCTTTGCCTGTATCGCTGACCGAGACACGCCGCCAGTATTTTCATGTCCGTCTCAAATATTCACGTCGAAACTTTAAGTAGCAGCTAAAGACGATCAATGCTTCTCCGTCGGGGCATGTGGCGATTCCATTTGAGCTGGCGGATGACTCGCTGGAGGCTGTTGCCGGGCATTGAGCTGTTGCTGCTGCTGTGCGTGTTTCTGCTCCATCTGCTGCGTCTGCTGTTGATGCTTCTGCTCCATCTGTTGATTGCGCTCCGCCATGGCTTGCTGCTGCTGATTGCGCTGCGCCGTCGCTTGTTGCTGCGCAGCTTTCTGGTGTTCTTGCTCCTGCTGCTGCGCCAGCTTCTCATGATCTTTCTGTTGTTGAGCGGCAAGCTTCTGCTGCTGTTTCTCATACTTCTGGTCCTGCTTTGCATTTCCGGTGTTCGGGGGCGGGGCGGGCTGATGGGGAGGCAGATCCTTAGCATGTACTGGAGTAGCCGGCGCAGGAGTGCCTTCCGCATGAGGGGCCGCAGCATTCTCCGCGGGCTTCCCTCCGGCATGATTTGCAGGAGGATGATAAGGTGCGCCCGCTTCGCTGGCTGCGACTGCACCGTGTTCGGTAAATGCTCCCGGCTTTGGAGTCGCCGCAATGGGAGGTCGGCCTTGATTCACCGAGGCTCGAAGCTGCGGATTGCCGCGTGCGGCCTGAACCTGCTGATTTTGGGCAGCTATCGGAGCGACATGCCTCTCTCGGGTAGCGCTTTCCTCGGCCGCAGTCGGACGCGCCTGAATGCCGCCGTTGCCACCGTTGTAGCTGACGCGGTTCACCGTAACATTGTTCACGGTTGTGTTGTAAACGTTATGGATGTTTGTAACGTTTACGTTGTTCACCGAGCGGTTGTAGTAAAACTGGCCGTTGTTCCAGCGTCCGCCCTCATACCCTCGGCCAAAATAACCGTACCCATAGGCGACTCCGCCGTAAAAACCAACCTGAGGTCCCCAATAGCCCGGGTAGAAGGCGTAGCCATTTCCGCCCCAACCCCAATAAGGAGGAGTCCAGAGTAGACCCACTTGAGGAGCCATTACCCAGGTACCCGGAACCCAGTAATAATCGCCATAGTCAGGGTCGTACGCCCAGTAACCAGGCGTCCATATATAACCCTCGGCAGGGCAAGGCGGCTGTTCATAAACCGGTAACGCAGGCGGAGGGAAATTTACAACTATCGCAACCTGCGCAAACGAAGGCAACGATATCAGAAGGAAAACGACCAAGACTAACCACGGAAGGCTATTACGGGTAATCGAGCGCATTCGGGTTTCTCCTGAAACTCAGCGGCTAACCGACATAACGACACTGGCAGCGAATGCGTAGGAGGGCAACTATCGCATCGCTGTCCCCAACAACACTAGATCTGTCCCCAACAACACTAGATACAGATGCAGAGTACGAAAGAAGGGCCGCTTCCCGAGCTGCGGATTTCGATAAGTATCGAGTCTCGAAAACAAAGCAAAGGAAGCTCTAGGATCTTACGTCACGATCGCCGCCAACTCAGTTTGTGGAATCGTCATGGAGTTGAGCGTCAGCAATGCTGAATAGGCTCATTTTGAGTTGGCGTTCAGCTTCTGGAGTACGCTCTTTAAATGTTCGAGCTTCTGTCCTGCCTCGCCGAGCTTTCCTTCGGCAGTCAATTTTTGATAGTCGGAGAGGTCTTTGGCGGCCTCGCCGATTAGCGTGTTGGAATCAGTAGGCAACGGCGCAGTGCTAGTCGTAGCAGTCGGCTGAGAGACCGATTGCGCGCTTGTCTTTGATGTTGCCGCTTCGAGGGTCGACGATCCGTTTCCGAAAAGCGCTGCCAACGCCCCCTCAAAGGTTGGAGCATAGGCCAGCCGGTCCTGAAGTGCAAGTACAACAAGGCGTAACTCCGGCATAGGGCTTCGTTCGGCCTGCAAGTAAATTGCCTCGGCATACAGCAGAGTTCGTCCGATGGGGATCACCAGTAGAGTGCCGCGGCGGACGTGCGAGCCTTGTTGATTCCACAGCGTCAATTGACCGGAGAGCTGAGCGTTCTGATCAATTCGCGCCTCGATCTGGAGCGGTCCGTCGACCAGCCTGGTCTTTGGGAAGTCGTAAACCAGCGCGGTACCGTAATTGGGGCCGTCACAGCGAGCGGCGATCCAGCCGATCAGGTTGTTGCGGTTCGAGGGAGTGAAGGGGAGAATCTCCACGAATTCCTCCCCAGGTTCGCCCGGTAGCTTCATCAGAACGAAGTGGGGCTGCATGACATTCGTAACTTGCTCGCCGTTGTCGCCCATTACAACTTCGTTCGCTACGTTCCACAAGTCTTCGCGGTTGTAGAAGACCTCCGGCTCCGTCATATGGTAGAGCGCATAAACCTCCGCCTGCACTCCCAACAGCATCTGCGGATAGCGCACGTGCTTCCGCAACCCCGCCGGCATGGTTGACGCAGGCTTGAACAGGGTGGGGAACACCCGCTCATAGGCAGCAATGATTGGATCCTCGCTGTCGAAGACGTAAAACGTGGTGGTGCCATCGTATGCGTCGATGACAACCTTCACGCTGTTGCGCATGTAGTTGACCGAATTGTCGCCTAGCCGGTAATGCGTGGAGTAAGGATAGTTGTCGGAAGTGGTGAAGGCATCCAGGATCCAGGACAGACGGCCATCTTCGCCCACCACAATGTACGGATCCGGGTCGAAGGTGAGAAACGGTGCAAGCTCCGAAGCACGCCGAAGAATGTTGCGTCGCATCAGGAGCCGGCTTTGGTCGTTGACGTCGTCGCTGAACGGCAGCTTGCCCACGTCGCCGCGATCCAGCGCAATGACAACGCGGCGCAGCCAGCCACCGAGTACGATGCCGCCCTTGCCCTGGTACTCAGTGAAGCTGTTCGTCTGGCCTTCCGGATAGTTGAACTCTTTTTGCCGGGTCTTCACGTAGACATCGGTGTCGGTCAGTTCGCCGAAATAAATTTCTGGGCGGCTAACGTTGAGGGAGGGAATCGTGCTCTGGACAGGCATGTTGCTCAACAGCAGCGTCGGCAGACCCTCAGGCGTGAAGCCGTTGACCCGATTCATGGTGAGGCCGTAACCGTGGGTGTAGATCAGCTTGTCGTTGATCCAGTTGCGGCTGCTCTCCGGTAATTTGTCGACGTTCAATTCGCGGGCCGCGAGCATAACCTGCGTGAGCTTACCGTCGATCATGTAGCGGTCGATGTCGATATCCGGGAAGTCGTAATAGGTACGAATCTCTTGTATCTGGCGCAGAGTGTCCTGCAAGGCACGCCAGTCCCACAGGCGAATATTGTCGAGCGTGGCCTGGTTTTGCGCAGGTTCAGCTGCCTCAGGGTTCATCTCGGCAGGGAAGTGCTGCTGCGACATCTTGTCCAGTCCGTAAGCCTGCCGCGTCAATTTAATGTTGTTGACGATGTAAGGCGTCTCGCGAACAAGTTCGTTGGGCTTGACGATAAAGCTGCCAACATACCATCCGGTAATTTGCAGCAGCGCATAACAGATGATGGCCGGAACGACGGCTCCAATAAGCCAGCGCCCGCGTTTGAGCCAGAAGGCATTGGCAGCCGCAATTCCAGCGCCCAGTACGAAGGCCAAAGAAACGATAAGCAGGCCGGGAATAAAGATGTGCGCATCGGCATAGGTGACGCCGCCGAATACGGTGTGGTCCTCGGTCAACAGATCGAAGCGTCCCAGGTAAACTCGCAATGCGATTACCAGCAGGACGAACGAAAATGTGAGCGAAAGACCGCGCCAGGAAACCAGTTCGTAGCGGTTAACGTAGCCTTCCAGTGCCCGCGTCCCGCCGCTAATCAGGAGGAAGAAGCCGGCAATCGCGAAGCCTAAGAG
Source organism: uncultured Acidobacteriaceae bacterium (assembly GCA_963834135.1). GTDB lineage: Bacteria > Acidobacteriota > Terriglobia > Terriglobales > Acidobacteriaceae > Bog-257. The sequence goes on from CAWIAN010000008.1 coordinate 52,512, forward strand.
CGCCATCATCAGCAGCCATCCTGAAACCGACTGCCATGCGGGAAGGGTGAACAGGTAAAAATTCAGCGGCTTGCCGAAGATTGGGTCGATGAATCCGGCGGTCCGTGGAGCGTAAAAATAGAGCGCAAAAATTTGCCAGTCGGCCATCATGATGCCGGCAATGCTGGCGGCTACAAACAGCGAACCGGCAAGGGCCGCCAGCCGCAGGATGGACTCGACCGGCAGTTTCACCACTCTGCCGCCGATCAGGATGGTGTGACCGCGCGTGTCACCGGAGAACTCGGTGCGTTTGAGGATCAGGAAGATGCCGTAGACAAAGACGAAGGTCACGAGGCCGGATATGGCGAAGACGGCCCAGCGAAGCCCTACGGTCTTCCAAAAGACGGCCGCATATCCCAGTGACCCAAACCAAAGGCTGTCGACGTAATACGACAGCCAGGTCCGTCCGCCGTACGCAACCAAAGCGATGGCAGCGACGATCAGCCACAACCACCGATGATGCTGGGTCGAGGGCGGCTGAGGTTGTCGCACCGTGTGCATGGGGCGCCGAAATGGCGGGCGGTCAGGCTCCATCGCTCCAAGCCTCCGTACACAGCATACGCGTTTCTTTGGGCAGGCTCATGGTCGGGTGCTTAGCCGAAGGTTGTTGACGAATGTTAACTCTGCGAGTCCGACTTAGCTGCATGGGTTGATCTATGATCTTCTGAACAAGTTTCCATAGCCTCGGAGCAAACTATGAGCCGGATCCTCATTATTGGAAGCGACAACCCGGTGAGCCGGGAGATCGGCGATGCACTCCTCGCGGCCGATGTACCCATGGAGTATTCCGCCGGGTATGCCGACACCATAAAGCGCCTGCGCATGCGTTCGTTCGGAGTCGTCATCACCAGCCCCGACAGTGCAGTCGAGGAAGACTTGGCGCTGCTGGAAGAGATGCGCGCCATCAGGCCGGGAGTAAAAAGCATCGTCCTGGCCCGTCACAGCACGCCGGCCGAGATCATTGCCGCCTTGCGCGCGCGAGTGTTCGCCTGCTTTACGCCTCCTTTTGACGCGGACGAAATTGCGAATCTGGCATGCAAAGCTGCGTCTGATAGTCAGTGGCGGGAAGACATCCAAGTTTTATCGGCGAAGCCCGGCTGGGTATCGGTCCGGGTAAATTGCCGCCTCATCTCGGCTGAACGTCTCATGACTTTCGCGAAGGAGTTGAGTGCTCAATTGCCGGAGGAGACGCGCGAGGAAATGATGCAGGCGTTTCGGGAAATATTACTCAACGCGATGGAACACGGGGCGGCGTTCAATCCTGAGCAAGTGATTGAGGTCTCCGCCGTTCGCACCGGCAGGGCCATGGTGTTTTACGTACGTGACCCTGGCGCGGGCTTCCGCCGCGAATCGCTTACCCACGCAGCCATCGCAAATCCGGCGGACGATCCGGCGGCACACATTATGCAGCGCGAGGAGGAAGGAATGCGCCCCGGCGGGTACGGACTACTCCTGGCTGGGGGGACTGTGGACGAGTTGATCTTCAGCGAGATCGGTAACGAAGTGCTGCTCATCAAGTACGTCAATCCAAGCCCCGGTGGTCAGTAGGTCGGAAGACCAACTTTTGTAGCGAAAATTGGGTGCAATTCCGGTCTAGAACGTCTGCAGAATTATCGATTGATGCAGGTGACCATTAGTTTCGGTTAGCAAATAAGGTAGCTTTGAACTGTTCGTGGCGCAGGCGCGCCTGATTCAGCAGCGTGTTGAACTCTGGTTCGCCACGAATGCCCTGTAATAAGGGATCATTCACGAAATAAGGGTAACAAAAGAAACCGCCTCCGATGCTATGACGCAGCATGTGTAACGCGGAGTTCTTATCTCCCAGAACTGCGTAGGCCTGGGCCACTTTGTAAATGCCCTCGGGATCGGTTACTCCCCGCTCCTCGATTTTCTCCTCGACTTGGCGAAGGAACTTCAGGCCTTGGGCACTTTGGTCCTTGATCGAATAACTAAGAGCTTTTCCTACATCGGCGGGAAGCAGAGAAGCGTTCTTCTCGAAGGCATCATCGAAGTCCCTGGCGGCTTGCGTATGCTCGTTCAGGTAATATTCGACCAGGCCCCTATAAAACAAAATATAGGCAGAATCGCTGGCCGGTAAGCTTCGCAGAAATGTTTTGTATTCGCCGAGATATAGAAAACTATTAATAGCCGAGCTGCTTATCTTAACCTCAGGATTATTCTGACGGGCTTTTTCGCATTCTTCTACAGACTCCTTCAGCATGCCGGCAAATCGATAAGCATAGCCTAGCTCCCAGTGTGCTTCGGCGTTGTTAGGGCTATCCTGAAGAACCGATCGCAGTAGCGGTACTGCTTGTTCAACCCTGCCAGTGTCGGTCAATAAGTTGGCCAAATAGATTCGAGGTTCTACCAGCGCAGGGTTTAAGGCTATCGCCTTCTCATACGCATTCTGCGCTTTATCATAGTGCTCGCGGCCTCCAAATTGTAGCGAAGCATTCGTAGTGTACGCGCGTCCTAGATGCGCCCACGCAGGAGCAAAGGTCGGCTCGAGCGTCGTTGCTTTCTCCAGCATGTCAATCGCTGCGGCGAAGTCGTTCAGCGCATAAAAGTCGATTCCGCGAAGGTAGTCTTCATAGGCAGCGGTACTGATGGGCTTTTCAGGCTTTAGATTCGCGGCTTCCGCAGGCGAAAGATTCAATTCCAATTGCTTGATAATCTGATTTGCCACACGGTCCTGGACCGTCAACAGCTTGTCATACTTCAGATCGATCGCTTCGCGCCACAGAATCTTGTCTGGTCTCACATCCACCAACTGGGCCGTGATCCTCAAGTCATCGCCATCCTTGATGTAGGTGCCGGTGAGCAGAGTATCCACATTCAAGTCGGCCGCGACCTTCTTCATGTCTACGACCTGGTTGCGATACTTATCAACCGAAGACGACGGGCGGACCGTAAGGGAGTTCACATAGTCCAATTTGGTGATAATCTCGTCCGCCAGCGAAAAGCCCAGGAAGTCGGTTTGCGGGTCGCCGTTCAGATTTCGGAAGGGAAGGATTGCCAAGCTACGCGGTCCGGCGGAAGTTGGATGAGCGTGGGACCTTTTGACCGAGAAATAGCCAACCAGCAAAAGCACAAGGCACAACAGCATTGCCAGTTGCCAAATCCGAAGCCTCCTTGGCGAACCGATTTCAGTAGTGGTGGCCTGGTCAGTCGGCTGCATCGCTCGGTCCGATGCTTTTCCGTCCAGCCGCGTTCGGACAGGCGTCTTTAGTTTGGCTTGAAATTCTCTCTCTGCCTTAAGTGCCTGAAGGTCGACCTGGAACTCCCTCGCGGATTGATATCTGCTCTCGCGGTCTTTCCGAAGGGCCTTGGTGATGATGCGCTCGACCTCGGGTGGTATATCGGGCGCGAATTCTGCTGGCGATGCGGGCTCAACCTTCAAGATCTCAGCGATAACATCGCTGGGAGTGTCGCCCTGAAAAGCTGTTCTGCCGGTGACGAGCTCGTAAAGCACTGAGCCCAGGCTGAAGATGTCGCTGCGGGCGTCTACGGCGATTCCGCGCGCCTGCTCGGGTGACATGTATCTGGCCGTACCGCGGACGATTCCAGGTTCGCTGGTCGAGAGGGCGATGGCGGCGCTTCGCCGAACCGTCTGTCCGGTGCGTAAGCCCAGCTTGGCAATTCCAAAGTCGAGGATCTTTACAATTCCGTCGCTCCGGATAATCACATTTTCCGGCTTGATATCCCGGTGAACAATGTTGGACGCGTGCGCGGCCGACAAAGCGCTTGCCATCTGTATTGCAATATCGATTGCGGTATTGAGGGGAAGCCCTCCGCCTGCCATCTTGTGACGAAGGGTTACTCCGTCTACGAATTCGGAAACGATGTAATGCAAGCCTTCATCCCGGCCAAATTCGTAGATGGTCAGGATGTTGGGATGATTCAATCCAGAAGCGGCTAAAGCCTCTTGTTCAAACCGGCGGAGATCACGCTCGTCATTCGTCAGTTCTGGCAACACCACTTTCAGCGCGACCTTCCGTTTGAGCCGCGTATCCTGCGCCAGATAAACCTCGCCCATACCTCCAGCGCCAAGCAAAGCTAGAATCTGGTAGTGGGCTAACAGGGTTCCGGCACTAAGTACGGTCTTGGATTGTGCCAATGGAATTCCGGCAGCGGTTTGATCCTCGGCAGAGACGCTGTGCGCTATCTCGAGTACAGCCTGCGGCACAAAATCCATCGGCTTGTCGGAAGCGTCCAGGAGTGATTGCACCTCTCTTAGAAGAGCGGTGTCTTCTGCGCAGGCTTGCTGGAGAAATGCGGGACGATCCCGCTCGTCGATCTCGAGCGCGGCGTAGAACAATTCCTCGACCCGGCGCCAATCATGGGTGGCAGACATGCGGCGGTTTCTCTACAACTGGTTTTCGGCTAGCTCCCGATACAACCATGCTTTGGCTAGTTTCAGTTCACGATGAACCGTCGCCGGAGAGATATCCATGGCAGCGGCGGCCTCATCGTAGGTCAATCCACCGAAAAACAAGAGCTGGATAATTTCGCTCTTGCGCGGATCGAGGGATGAAAGCCGACGCAGGGCTTCATCCAAATCCAGCACAATCGACGCAGCTTCCGGTCCTACAACTACCGCTTCATCCAGGGGAACCGGGATTTCGCCTCCGCCACGCTTTTGACGGCTGCGCGTTCTGGCGTATTCCACAAGAATGCGGCGTACGACTTTCGCGGCCACGGCATAGAAGTGCGCACGATCCTGCCAGCCGATATCGGCGTCCATCAACTGAATGTAGGCCTCGTGCACCAGGGCCGTTGCGCGCATGGTGTGGCCAGGCCGTTCCGACCTTAAACATCTGTCAGCGAGCCGGCGAAGCTCGTCATAGACGATCGGCACTAACTGGTCAAGCGCATCACGATTTCCACCCCTCCACTGCTGAAGAAGACTCGTCACGTCTTGCCGATCGGGAGACATCCTGGTTTGCCTGACTTGCGACCCTTTGGGCCCAATTCGTTGGTTGAAACAACATCGCCAGGCCGGGGCTGCAAGAACCGGCGCAAAAAGCGAATGAGGTGGGTAACCCTCACGATCGAGGGGGTTTCTGCGCAGGATTATACCCCAAACAGAACAGTGATCGAATTCCTTTCTTGTTGATCGGCGTGATGCGCGATTTTTTTCTGCCCGAATGAGGGGATTCGAAGATGGATGTCACATATGTAGATGGAGGATGTTGAGGCGCTGGCCATACGCTGCACTCCCCCTTTTGTGCTAGATCCCGAATTCCAAATCAGTTTCCGGCTCGGCGCCGCAAACACGCTAGGAGAAACGATCATGAAACGCATTCACTTTGCTCTCGTCCTCACGCTGTTACTGGGCACCTCGCTGTGGGCACAGTCGTACAGCTTTCAAACCATCAACTACCCCGGCGACAGCTTCACTCAGCTGCTGGGCATTAACAACAATCTGACCATCGCGGGATACCACAATGTGAACAACAATTTGGGGTTCACTTTGCGCCTGCCTAACGGCTATTCCTCAGAGAATTTTCCGAACTCAATGATGACCCAGGTCATCGGCATCAACAATACCAACGTCACCTCCGGCTTCTATGTCGACAACGACGGCAACACGCATGGCTTCTACCGGAGTGCCAGAGGCCTTTTCACGACGGCCGATTTTCCCGGCACGCCGTTCAATCAGCTTCTGAGCCAGAACGATATGAACCAGGCCGCCGGCTACTACAGCCTGAGCCAGAACAACTCGACCCCAGACTTCCCCTATGTCTACGATGAACAGGGTGGCGTATTCGAGGTCATCTACATTCCGGGAGCGGTTGGCGGGGCACAGGCGACCGGCGTGAACAACTCGAGACAGGTTTGTGGTTTCTACATCGATGCCAATAATGTGAATCATGGCTTCGTGCTGAATTTCGGTAAATTCAAGGCGCTTGATTATCCAAACAGCACGTTCACGCAGGCTCTCGGGCTCAACAATGCCGGACAGGTGGTAGGCGATTACATGGACGCGGGAGGGAATACCCACGGCTTCGTCTACAACATCAACGGCAATTTCTTCACATCCGTGGATGATCCGAACGGCGTCGGTACGACGATCGTTAACGGGATCAACGACAGGGGAACCTTGGTGGGCTTCTACGGTACGTCGCCGATCAACAGCGGCTTCGTAGCATTCCCCAACTAATCCGGGCAACGGATGATCCTTTGAAAGGCGGGCTGGTGCCCGCCTTTAGCTTTTTAAGAATCGTCACTAAAATTCGCGGCATCCCTGTCTGCGAGCGTGCTGAAAATGCCGCTCTTCCAGACGAATTACTTTGGCCGTCGGATGACTTGTTTTTGCGATAGAGTCGAACGGCTCAAGGAGAAGAAAATTATGGCAACTGCAAGTGTAACGACGCGGCCTCCGTTGCCTCCGTTCACGCGCGAGAGTGCGATTCAGAAAGTGCGTCTGGCCGAGGATGGCTGGAACACTCGCGATCCGGCGAAGGTCGCTCTGAGCTACGCGATTGATTCGAGATGGCGAAACCGTGCGGAGTTCGTTAACGGACGGAGCGATATTATCGCTTTTCTCTCCCGCAAGTGGGCCAAGGAACTGGACTACAGGCTGATCAAGGAACTATGGGCGTTCACGGGAAACCGGATCGCCGTGCGCTTCGCATACGAGTGGCACGATGATTCCGGTCACTGGTATCGATCCTATGGCAACGAAAACTGGGAGTTCAACGATGACGGGCTTATGGCTAAACGATTTGCGTCGATCAATGATTTGCCGATCGCGGAAGCAGATCGCAAATATCACTGGCCGCTTGGACGCCGCCCCGACGAGCACCCTGGATTGAGTGATCTGGGCCTGTAGTTTTCTCCCAACTGATCTGAATCTCTCAGGCGGACGTGCACACGATCCAAAATTACGAAGGGCAGGCCAAACTCGAGCGTAAGCTAATCAGCATTGATCAATCCATTTCCTTGACAGTCGACAGCGACGGGCACTAAGTTCAGGTTGCGATTTGTTGAATATCCCATCGTCATGTCGAACTTAGTCGACTATCTTTTGGAACTTGCGGCCGATCCCGATCGAAGTGCGCGCTTCAAGGCCGATCCCGAATCGGAGCTGCGTTATACTGCGCTGAGCGACACAGAGAAGCTGGCAATTGCGAGTCGTGATCCGCGAAAAATTTCAGAAGTGGTCGCCGATCAGACGCCCGATTCGGGAATTGTCCTGCAATGGTTGCTTTCCGTGTTCGACGGATCAGGCGGCTAGTCTATGGCCAAGGGTAGTCTCATTGTCGTGGGCAGCGGCATCGCTGCACTCAGACATGCTACACAGGAGACTTGCTTCCATATCTCCCACGCGGACAAGGTATTCTTTCTAGTTGTAGATCCCCTCACCAAAGCTTGGATTCTGAGGCTAAATTCAGCGGCTGAGTCGCTCTCTATCCACCTTGTGCCAGGCAAGGACCGGCAAGAAAGTTTTAACGAAATGGTGGAGCGCATCGTGGCTGCTGTTCACAGTGGGCATCGCGTGTGCGCGATTTTTTATGGGCATCCAGGGGTATTCGTTCAGCCTTCCCATATGGCGATAAATCGCGTTCGTGCAGAAGGTTATGACGCTGACATGCTTCCTGGAATATCCACGGAGGATTGTCTGGTCGCGGACCTGGGAGTGGATCTGTCCCAATCCGGGTATCAGTGCTTCGAAGCTTCGAATTTCCTGATATGCGCCAAACTTCCCGATGTGGCTGCGGCACTGATTTTATGGCAGATAGGAGTGATCGGACAGGTGAAGTGCGGGGTCGGCCGGGCAGATGGACTGGAGATCCTGACCGAGAGGCTTCTTACGTTCTATCCCCCTTTTCACGAAGTGGCAATCTATGAAGCGGCAACTTTACCTGTTTGTGACACTGTAGTTCGCAGAACGCCTCTCAGCAGCCTTCCAAACTGTCCCGTAAGTCCAATCTCGACACTATTCATCCCAGCCGCTCACGAACCTTCGCTTGATGCAGAAATGCTGGCACGACTTGGGCTCGATATACGATAGATTTTACCCGCAAAATGAAGTACCTTGGGCTGTCGAGTCTTGGTGGTAAAGGCTATCAAGGAGGGGAACTCCATGGCGAAGAACGCCAAGGATTTTATCGAGGAAGTCGGACGCAATGCCGAATTGCGGCAAGAGATGTTTAAACAATCGGGCGATGTCGTGCTGGGTCTTGCCAAGAAACACGGTTATGAGTTCAGCAAACAGGAACTGCATGACGCGTTGCGTGAAAAGCTGGGTGCTGCTCCCGTGCCGCCGGCTTCCGACACCGAATCTTCCAACTGCGTGGTCGTCATCGTCGCAGCGGCTGCGCGAAACAAGTAACCTAGGGCCAATTGAACCTGACAACGATGCCGGAGGTGTTCTCTCGCTATCGCGTCCGAGGAAAGCTCGGACGCGGCGGCATGGGAGAAGTGTATCTGGCAGAAGACCCGTCGTTACGGCGGAAGGTCGCGCTTAAGATCCTGCCCACCTCGCTCCAGGAAGACCCGATTCGCCGTCAGCGCTTCATCCGCGAAGCCCAACTGGCTGCCGGCGTCGATCATCCCTACGTCTGCAAGATCTATGAAGCTGGAGAGTTCGATGGCGTGGCATTCATCGCCATGGAGTTCATCGATGGCCTCAGCCTGGCCGAACAGTTGCGAACCGGTCCTCTCGGGCTGTCAGAGGCCCTGCGTGTTTGCATCGAGGTCACGGAGGCCCTGGCGCGCGCTCATGAAGCCGGAATTATTCACCGCGACCTGAAGCCCTCGAACGTCATGCTCACGCGCGACGCGCACGTTAAGGTCGTTGACTTCGGCTTGGCTCGGCATTTCGAACTCAGCGAAGAACAGAACGCAACCGAAACGCTCCTGAGCAATCCCGGATTTATCTCTGGCACCCTGGCCTACATGTCGCCGGAGCAATGCCGGGGCTGCGGTCTCGACCAGCGCTCCGACATTTTTTCTTTAGGCATCATGTTCTATGAAATGCTGACGGGCTCGCATCCTTTCCGCCGGCATTCGCCACTCGAGACCGCAATTGCCATCATGCACGATCAGCCGCCCGCTATCGTCACCGGATCGCATTGTCCGATTGGAGTGCAGCAGGTTGTGCAGAAGATGCTGGCAAAGTCGGTAGAGTTCCGCTACCAGACAGTGTCAGAGCTCCTTCTGGCATTGCGAGCGGTGAGTGCCCGGCCGCATGAGTCGCTTCCGGACATCCGACCCCTGGGGCCTTCGATCGCGGTACTCCCCTTCGCGAATCATAGCGGCGACAAGGAGAACGACTACCTCAGCGATGGCATGACGGAAGAGATCATCGTTCGTCTCGCCAAGATTTCCAGCCTTCGCGTAATCGCTTTGCGATCTGTGCTGCACTTTAAGAACTCCGATAAGACCTTGGAGCAGATAGGACAGGAACTGGGAGTTGGAACCGTGCTGGAAGGAAGTATTCGTTTCTTCCAAGGCCGGATTCGAATTTTGGTCGGTCTGGTTGACGTTTCAAATCTCTCTCAGCTTTGGGCTGAGACGTATGACCTTAGGGCTGCGGATATCTTCGAGGTGCAGAAAGAGGTTGCCGAGCAGATTGCCTCCGCCCTGCGGGCTCGCTTTCCTTCCGGGCTGTCAGACTCGAGCCTTGCTTCGGTTCGGTTGCCGGAGAACCTGGAGGCGTATCACCTCTATCTCAAAGGCCGTCACGCGATGGGACAGATATCGCCTGAGAGCTATCGTTTGGCGATCGAACTGTTCAGGCGCGCCCTCGACAAGGACGCCACGTATGCACGCAGCTATGCCGGTTTAGCTCTTTGCTACGCCACCTCCGGCCATCTTTCGTTTATGCCGCCCAAGGAGGCATTTACGCTTGCCAGGGCCGCGGCCGCCAAAGCGCTGGAGTTTCAAGAAACTTTGCCCGACGCTCACCTGGCGATGGCGATGGTTTATTTATGGTACGAATGGCGGTGGGATGCTGTGGAGCAGGAACTCCGCACCGCCGCCACACTTGCTCCCAACGATCCCTATGTGCATTTGTTCCAGGGCATCTACTGGATTATTCAGGGGCAGCACGAGCGGGCGATTCGCGAAGCCCGCCGGGCGATGGACCTCGATCCACTTTCCCCTCAAGTCAGTTCTATGCTCGGTTTTGTATTGTGTTTCGCGGGACAGGCTGACGAGGCCACTGAGCAATTACAGCGTACGCTGAACCTTGACCCAGGTTATCTGGTGGCCAAGGTGCTGTTGGGAGAGGCCCATCTGCTGAAGGGCAACTTCGAGGAAGCAATCAAACTTTTCGAGCCGTGGCCGTGGGCGAAGTCAAATTTGGGTACGGCGTACGCCATGTCCGGCGACACGGAAGCGGCGCTCAAGATACTAGCGGAGATTAAAGCACCTTCCCAGGCAGGCTATCAGTCACGTTATGACGTTGGCACGCTCTGTCTGGCCCTGAACCTGGTGGAAGAAGGCTTCGATAACCTGGATCAGTCGTTCGAGCAACGCGATCCAAAAATAGTGTTCTTGCGTGCTGTCGTCGAGGCGACACCACATCTGCAGCCTTTGCGCCAGCATCCGCGATACCTGCAGCTGTTGGAAAAAATTGGCTATCGAGTAGCAGCAAACTAAAATCTCCTATGCTGCGACTGGACCATCTTGATGCTGATTCGCTATTTCTCAACCAACAGGAAGCGGTCACCAAAATTTATCGCCGCGGCACTCATCGCTGCGTAGATCCGCGTCAAACCCTTGAGCGGGTCAAGCCCCATCTCGCCAAGATGGGTATTACGCGAATTGCCAACATCACTGGTCTTGACCGCATCGGTATTCCTGTAGCGCTCGCTTGTCGCCCGAACTCGCGTTCGCTATCGGTCTCCCAAGGAAAGGGCGCAACACTAGATGCCGCCAAGGCGTCTGCCGCCATGGAGTCTGTCGAGCTCTACCACGCGGAAAATATTCGCCTGCCATTACGTTTGAGCAGCTACGAAGGTTTGCGGCAAACCGTGACCGTGGTCGATGCTGCCGAGCTGCCCCACGTCAAAGACGGCCTCTTCGACAAGCATCGTCGCCTGCTTTGGGTCGAGGGATACGATCTGCTGCACCATGAAAAAGTGTGGGTGCCGTACGAGATGGTGAGCACCGATTTCACGCTGCCTTTCCCGGATGGATATGGTTGTTTCCCGCCCAACTCCAACGGGTTGGCGTCAGGTAATAACCTGCTGGAAGCCATCAGCCACGGTCTTTGCGAAGTCGTGGAGCGTGACGCCATAACCCTGTGGAGCTTGCGCAGCAAGCAAGAACGCAGCCAGACCGAGCTCGATCTGAACACCGTGAATGACGGTTTGTGCTGCGAGCTGCTGGAGAAATTCGTACGCGCAAGGATCGCGGTGCGAGTGTGGGATGTCACCAGCGATATAGAGCTTCCATGCTTTCGCTGCCTCATCGACGAGAGCCGGCAGGATCCATTGCACTTCGGATACTCTGCGCGAGGGTTTGGATGCCACCCCAGCCGTGCTGTCGCTCTGGCTCGAGCGTTAACCGAAGCGGCCCAGGCGCGGCTCACCTACATCGCTGGTTCGCGCGACGATGTTTCGCGCTCCGGCTACGAGCGCATGAGGAACTCGAAGCCGCCAGCGCAGGCGCCTGATCTTGAGGCGCCGGAGAAACGGGCCTACTCGTCTGTCGTCGACTGGGAAGAACAGACCCTGATCGACGATCTCAAACGAGAGCTGAATTCTTTGGCGGTTTGCGGAATAAATCGGGTGATCGTAATCGACCTGACTCGCGAAGAATTTCAGATTTCGGTCGCCAAGGTTGTCATACCTGGGTTAGAAGGTGTCATCTTTGAGGCAGACTACTCACCCGGGGCGCGAGCAGCACGATGGACTAAGCCACAATGAACGTCATTGTCTTCACCGGTCCCACATTGTCGAAGGAGGCCGCCCGGGCAGAGCTGGAGGCGACGTATCTGCCACCCGCCGCCCAGGGAGACGTTTATCGCGCCGCCCTTAATCGGCCGGTGGCCATCGGCATTATTGATGGTGTTTTTGATCATGTCCCTTCGGTCTGGCACAAAGAAGTTCTATGGGCGATGAGCGAAGGCATCCACGTCTTCGGCTCTGCCAGCATGGGCGCTCTTCGTGCTGCGGAGTTGGCAGCGTTCGGAATGATCGGAGTCGGCGAAATCTTCCGCAATTATCAGAATGGCTCCCTGGAAGACGATGACGAGGTAGCAGTGGTTCACGGAACCAGGGAAGACGGCTTCTGCGCGATGTCGGACGCGATGGTCAACATACGACAAACTCTGCTGCGCGCGGAAAACGACCGGGTACTCGATCCCGCTGTTCGTGCTGCGTTGGAGCGAATTGCGAAAAGCCTTCCTTATCCGGATCGCTCTTACGCCCGCGTCTTCGAAATCGCCGCTCAGTCGGACTTACCTGCCTCCGAGGTCGATGCCTTTCGCGCCTGGCTACCAGATGGCAAGATCGACCAGAAACGTAATGACGCCGTGACGATGCTGCGTCAGATGCGCGTTGCCCTCCTGGAGGGACTTGCTCCCAAGATGGTGGACTATAAATTCGAACGCACCGTGGTTTGGAACTCGCTGGTAAACTCGGCGGGATTTCTGCACGGAGAGAGTGACCGACTCGGCGATCTATCCACCGATGAAGTGCTGGCCGAGCTTTGGGCGGACCCCGACTTGTGCCTCCAGGCATACCAATACGCCGCCATCCGCCATCTTGTGCGGCAGGCAGCCCAGCTGAGCGGCGCAACGGTATCGCAGGAGAAGATTGCAGCTGTTGAAGCGGCGTTCCGCGCCGATCGAGGAATCGGAGAGCAGCCGGAGTTTGAGCATTGGCTTAGCCGGCACCATATGACCCCAGCAGATTTCGCAGACTTGATCCAGCATGAAGCTCTGCAACACGAGTCCGCGTTGACGCCTTGTCCTTTTCCACATCGCTGGATGATCGACTGGTTGCGAATCAGCGGTCAATTCGAAGCGACAGCCTCAGCCGCATTGGCGAAGAAAAATGGCAGCCCGGATTCCGGTCCGCTCGATATTGAGGATCCCGAAATCACAACGGAGGCACTATTGGAGTGGTACGTGAACGAATTGGCTTCGCCGAACGCGCCCGGCAATGCCTCATCCCGGGTCACGTTGCCATACTTGCGTAAGGATTGGGAAGCATTTCTCGCTTCCATCGTGAAGCAGCACCGTTTTGCTCGCGGCTGATCGTTGGCAGGGCTGGCCGGTAGGCAGTCAAAAAAGCAGCTCACCATTTCCATAGGGTAAGGTCACGCCCGATCATCTTTTGGAGGCTCTCAACCTCCGGCTGGAACAGTTCCTTGATCTTGTTTCTAACCTCCGGAGAGACTTCCGGAAATGGCGTTCCGCCACCCAGGAATACTCGCATTAACTGAGAATCGCGCACACTCGCGACCAGATTGTCGAGGTTGCGGGCTTTGCACCAATCGGCAACCGTAGTGGCTGTACGGGTTAGCAGAAAGCTTCGTGGTTCCGTCATTCGCTGCGAGGAGTGGATGTATCGCAATTCGGATTCGGAAAGTAGGCCGCCCGGAATGTCGAGGAACGCGAACAAGCGACTAATGTAGCTTTGCGGCGATGCACAAAGATCGTCATAGAGCGTGACAAGTAGTCGCTCTCCGGGAAACGCGTCCTTCCACTTTCGAAGGTTCGTCGCATATTGCGCTGATGCGACCAACTCCGGGTCGCGACGGAGAGCTTCCTCCAGGCTGCAACGAATTAGGCCATACGCGCGTTTAGCCCGATAGAGCGAGACGATCCGGTGAACCGGGTTTCGAAAGACAAAAATCAGCTTTGCGCCCGGAACGGTTAGCGCAATACGTTCACGGGCCTCGGGCGAAGCGAAATAGGTCGGAGCGATTTCACCCCTGGGACAGCCCGGACGGATCTCGGGAAAATGTGCAAGATACCAATCGACCCCACGGTGAAAGTGCCGATCGAAGAAGTGAGTTTCTTTCGTGGGTGCGGGCAAACTGGTATGCCACTGCAACACGTTATGGATCCAAGTTGTACCGGTGCGAGGAGGTCCGACCACAAAGAACGACGGAAGTTGAACCGGATATGTTGCAGCTCTGGCCGTCGCCAACCCAGAATCGGCGCAACTCACTCCATCCTCCAGTGGCTGCAAACAAGGTCGAGCAAAGTTGTTCCTCGCCCCCCCAGCGCAGTAATCACATCTCCGCTTCGCGACCGATACAGCCGAGTAACCGTAAAAGTCCCCAAAACAGATGAGACGGAAGTCACGTCCGTTGCCCCGGTTGGATCAACTCTCTGTTAATAATGGAGACCGCCGTTTGATTCAGGATTGATAAGAAGGCCCAGCAAAAAAGCGTCTTCGTTATCCGATGACCGCGAGACAAGGGAACACGCCTGCTTTAGCGCGTCAACTGTTTTGCGCATCTCCGCCTGCTATCATTTGGCCGCGCCTGCGGAGTTTGATCCATGGAACCCTCTCTGAACGAACTGCTCATGCTCTACAACCAGGAAGCTCCCCTGGAGGAGGCCCATACCATCCCCGCCTCCTGGTACACCGACGGGCGCGTCGAGGAGCTGGAACGGCAGAACGTTTTTGGGGGCAACTGGCAGCCCTGCGCGCGAGCGGACCAGCTTACCCTTCCTGGTCAATATGTGACGGCGGAACTAGCCGGAGAACCTTTGCTAATTGTTCGCGGCAACGATCAGAAACTGCGCGGCTTCTTCAACGTTTGCCGGCATCATGCGGCCGCCGTCGCCACCGAAGAGCAGGGCACAACGAATCTTCTCCGCTGCCCCTATCACGGATGGAGCTACGGACTCGACGGCTCTCTGAAAGGTGCTCCCGAGTTTGAGGGAGTTTGCGGCTTTGACCGATCCCAGAACGGCCTTTTGCCTGTGCGGCTGGAAACGTGGGAGCAATTCGTTTTTGTGAACCTTGATCCCCAGGCGCCGTCGCTAGGCGAGTCTTTAGGAGGCTTGGTACAGCGGATTGCGCCGTTGAACATCGGTACGCTGCACTTCTTCGAGCGGCGAATCTATAGCCTGAAATGTAACTGGAAGGTGTTTGTCGACAACTATCTTGATGGCGGTTATCACGTACCGCATCTTCACAAAAGCCTGAACAGCGTCCTCGATTACAAGCATTACACCATCGAAAACAATGGACGTTACTGCTTGCAATCGAGCCCTATGTCAGCCTCAGACGATGACCCTTTGACCGCGGCCACTCGCACGGGCGACCGCGCCTGGTACTTCTGGCAGTATCCCAACTTCATGATGAACATCTATCGCGGCTACATGGACACCAACCTGGTGTTGCCAGACGGAGTCGATTGCTGCAAGGTGATCTTCGATTTCTACTTCGCTGACGTCAGCGAATCCGCCACCGAAGCCAATCAGCAAAGCGTGTCGGTTGGGGAGCGGGTCAATGACGAAGATGTGGGAATCTGCGAGGCGGTGCAACGTGGCTTGCACTCACGAGCCTATGGTGCAGGAAGACTATCGGTGCGTCGCGAAGCAGGCGAGCATCTATTCCACCGTCTGCTCGCTGCCGATTTGAAACGAACCTAACGCCGAATCATTGCTCGCTCGCTGGCCTCAGGCTTCTTGCACTTCCGTGCGCCTTCGATGGCCGCTCGTGCGAGCTGTCGTCATTCCGTGGCATCGTGCGGACACGATCGTCGTTCGACCACATTTCCCCCCTCTCGGAGATCGCTTGGGGATAATCGCCCAGCATAATTGGCGAACAGAGAAGCATGTCTCGCTGATCCTCGGATCCAACCAGCACAGGAAAGACACCCACGTTCCGGCAGGCTCTAATTTCAGGCAGAAGCTCGTCCGGCGGCTTGAGCAGAGATACGAACTCGCCGTGATCAACGGCCAAAATCAGGTGCGCGGATAGAAATGAGGAGAGCAGCACGGAGTCGCGGTCGGCCGTGTGCGAAGGAATGGCGGTAGTATTTTCCACATCGATGCTCAGCTTCAGGACATCGTTGCGAACGAGCTGACAAGAAATCAACATCGTGCCCTGGATCTCGGCCTGCGAGCGGGTCAACTCGGCAGCGATCTCTCCGTTTACATCGCGCAGTGATTCCGAGTCATTCGATCCATCGAAGCTGAACTGGAAGAATTGCTCCAATTCGTCCGACGGCAAGACGTCGAATTCCACCGAACGCTCGACCGTTTCATCCCACGGTTCCACCAGCTCGCCATCGACAATGACCGAAGCCGCCGGCTCGAAGCGGCCATCGACAGCCCGTAACGCCTTTTTGGAAAGCAGATGTAGAAACCGGAGCTGAACGTGCACGAGGGTTTCGCCGGGCATCTTTAACAGGCACTCGGAGTGCATTTGTGAGCGCTCGGCTCCTCTCTTCACGTCGTCGTACTTTGCAGGGTAGAGAATGCCGAAGCTCCAGCGCTGTCGGTCTTTGATCGCCGATGGCCGATTCGGGTACAACTTGGACCCTTCGTATAGCACTGTGTTTGCGATCTTCACAGCCAGCTCACGATTCATCATTCTCCTCAGTAGCTGCTCCACGCATTCGGTCGGTCATCCGGCCTTGGATAAAGATAATGTAGTGAGGCGGCCAGTGCCCCACGACGCCTGCTTGCATGCAAGACCAGACGCCATTGGAATACCGAAGCATAGATCAGTCAAGTTGGCCTCAAGCGGTTTCAGCGCGCGCTGCAACGAAACTCTTCGCGTGACGATGAAAGAGTTGCGAGGCACATGAACACGAGCCGGTAGAAACCTTGATCGACTGAGATGGTCGTAAAAGAAAACCGCCGTTTAACGAATACGAATGGCCGTGGTCAGATGGACGGAGTGGTTAATATTGCAGCCTTGCGAAATTTGATGCGAGACGACGAACGGAAGTTGGCTTGTGTGCGAAACTGTTTGTCGTCCGCGACGACTTGCACCTCGAACGGGCGCACCGGGTTCACGAATCGTACAGTCTTTCCGAACTGGGCCCTCTCATTCTGAGTAGGTGTTTCGATCTGCTGGCGCTCGGGAGATGCCTTCGTCGTGTTCCTTCCCCGGGTGGCCCAGGCTTAATCGCGGGTGGTGTGCGAGCTCGCGTAAGTTATTGTCCCGAAATGGGAAACAGCGTTTTCCGTCGTTTTAAGGCGCGCAAATGTCTTCAGACAGTCTCCAGTGCCTTCGGGCAGGCGGTCATTCGCCAGACTGGCTGTAATGCGCAGCAAATGACATCCCAGATGGCAGCAAATAGCATTAATGTGTATTTCAGCCAGTCCTAAAAGTGCCAATTCGGGAAGTCGGCGCAAACCCGGTTTATCCAAGGCGGTCAAGACGAGCGGACGCGAGGGCGAGGCGATGCACAGCCCGCCGATGGGCGAAGGGCCCTCAATCGCTCTCGAAACCAAGGCCGCGAGAGTGAATAGCCCAGAGCGGAAGCTCTGGGTAAAACAGTAAACATTCCGGCAGAGCCCCTTTCAGGGGCGACAGGATTTGTGCGCTTACCGGATCGACATAATGTGGTAAAAAAAAAGCCCCACCGGCAACGCAAACAGCAGAGCATCAATTCTGTCGAGGACTCCACCGTGCCCGGGCAATAGGTTTCCGGAATCCTTAACACCTGCTCCCCGCTTAATCGCGGATTCGAAGAGGTCGCCCAGTTGAGCAGCGCCGTTTATGCATAGAGCGAAAGCGATCACCAGGATTGCCGGCGGATGTGAAAGCCATTGATGAACGTCCGGACCGTGTGGGTTCCCAAGATTCTGAATTGCATTCTCGTGGTAGAGTCCAACGCTCGCGAAGCCGCGGAAAAGTGTGGAGGAGTAATGAAAGAGCACTAACCCGACGATGCTAGCACCCACAGCTGACGCAATCGCCCCCTCCCAAGTCTTGCCCGGACTCACGCGAGGCGCCAGCTTGTGCCGTCCGATGGCGCGTCCCACATAGTAGGCAGCGATATCACCCGACCACACCATCAGCATAAGGTAAAAAACAAAGAGCGCTCCGAACTGAAGCTCGCGAAGCATCAACAGGACGAACAGGGTCGCCCCAATGTAAGGCAGCATCAGCGACGAGACCGCTACGTCGCCAAGGGATCTCGAGAGGGGCTCAGATCGCATGGATAGTGCCGCAAGCATGTACGGCAATAGAAGGACGATGGCGAACATGGTCAGGGTTGCAATCCATCCCAAGCCGGGACCGCTGGAACGCTCCAACTCCATGCTGGCGGCGGCTGCCCCGAACATCGCAACCAAAGCCACGTACCCCAACCCCCGCATCGGCCGAAACCCGGTCTTCTCCGCGATGTCGAAGTACTCTCTTGCTGCCAGCAACGCTACCCCGAGCACCAGCAGCGCAAACAGCCACAGCGGCGCCCGGAACAGAGCCAGCACAACGATGGGAACCAGGATGGCTGCGGTGAGGACGCGCTTCACGAGGGGAGTCCGTTGTCGCCGATCAATCCTCCGAAGCGCCGCTCGCGCTTCTGGAACGCCTCGATCGCTTCCAGCAGTTGCGTGCCTCGGAAGTCGGGCCACAGCGTCTCGGTAACGTAGATCTCGGCGTAGGCTGCCTGCCACAGCAGAAAGTTGCTGAGGCGCATCTCGCCGCTGGTGCGAATGACGAGATCAAGTTCGGGGAGGTTGTTGGTGTAGAGATGGCGTGCGATCGAACGCTCATCGACCTTCATGTGATCGATGCCGCCGTTACGCGAGGCCTCATTGGCAAGCGCGTTGAAGCAATCGACCAGTTCGGTGCGCGAGCCGTAGTTGAGAGCCAAGGTCAGCACCATACCGGTGTTGCGCTCGGTCATCTCGCGCGCCCACGCCATGCGTTCCTGCACTTCCTGCGGCAGTTCGTGCTGGCGGCCGATGTACTGCAGGCGGATGTTGTTCTCCATCAGCGTCGGCAGTTCCATCTTGAGGTAACGCCGGAGCAGGTTCATCAGAAACTGCACTTCGCCTTTCGGACGCTTCCAGTTTTCGGCGGAGAAGGAGTAAAGAGTGAGCGCTGGAAGTGTAAGCCGCGCCGCCGTTTCGACCGTGGAACGCACTGCAGCCACACCCGAACGATGACCCGCGATACGGGGCAGGTGGCGGCGCTTGGCCCAGCGGCCGTTGCCGTCCATGATGATTGCGATGTGGTGGGGCAGCCGCTCCGGATCGAGGCGGGAGTATATCTCGGCCTCTTTGCGGTTCAGCCCAGCAGGCACTTGTGCGCGCAAAGCGTACCTCGAATCACCCTTGAAAGTAGCATAGGGCTCACTGGCTTGCAACGAAGCCGGGGAGGCCTCGAGCTGGCTTGGAACGGTTGTGTTCAGATGAGGGAATTGCCGGCTCGGCTCCGCCGGCTCGAATGTAGTTTCCTGTGCTGATGACAGCAAGAGGGCCGCCTGTCTGGAATTCATCGAACCACCGCCTTCGCATCCTAATCGGAGCTTCGATCTCTTACTTTATCATACAAAGTACTTTCATAAAGCGAGATTTTTCGGCGCAATGGGTTATGCGTTCGCGGAAAACGCTCGGCTCAGGGCCGGGGGCGACTGTGGTAGGTGTCAGCTCGAAGCGGGGAAGGCATTACGCGGGAGAAACGGTGGACTTAACGACCTTTTGCTGGCCGAGCGCTTCGACTTCTCTTCTTAACACTCGTCTTCGGGCTAGATTTCGATTTCGACTTCTGAGGGGCCTTGCTGCGCAAGGTGCGCTTGAACTCCTCGTAATCCTTTTCGGTTTGATCGGCATAAGCCATGGCGAACTTTGCAATGGCCCGGTCGAACTTGGGGCTATTTCCGACGTAGCCGAATATGGCACAGGGGTCGCCAGCCCGGGCGTGCCCTTTGGCGAGCAGCTCACCGCAAACCTCAGCGTACTCCGCCAGGCCATTCCCCCTCAGATCCGTATCTTCGATGCTGGCTTTGTGATCACGCAACTGCCTGACCAGATAATCGCGGTCGTCCATCGAAGTCCAACCCAGGAAGATGTCAGACTGCATCTGCATAGCGCGCTGTCCTTCGGCCACGCGTTCGCCCTGGTTCGCGGGCACTCGCGCTTCGGGCAGATAGGAGGCATACGCCGATCGGGTCGCTTCTTTTACTTGCAGGAACAGAGGATCGTCGGCTCCTCCGCCCAGCATTAGGGCTACGTAGTCACGCATTCCGACACTGCCACAACCAACTACTCGAAAGCCCACGTGCTGTACGTGATATTGCAGGAAGAAGTGTCGCCGCTCCGCAGTTAGAGTGAGCGAATAATCGTGGATAGCTTGCTCCACCTTCTGACGATGGCCCGGAGGAGCTGGGTACTGTAGCGGCCTTTGCTCTCGCAGATAGTGTTGCCCCTTTCGCACCACGGTCAGCTTTCCAAAGCTCGACAGGTTGGTGATACGGGCTGCTTTCTGCAAGACTGCAGCTACCGGCGATCCCTTCACGAAACGAGATACCTGAAACCGGGCCAGATCGAGTACCGGCATTTGGCAGAACTTGCTCATCCACTGCCGATATCTCGCCACACACTGCACCACCGCTGCCCGGCACTGGCGATCGCTATCGCCTGCCGTGCGGCCGGCCAGTACCAGGCTGGCGGCCATTCGCTTCACGTCCCACTCGAAAGGACCTTGGATGGTCTCGTCAAAGTCGTTCAAGTCGAAGATGATTCGCCCATCGGGCGCGGCGTAAGACCCCAGGTTATGTACATGGGCATCGCCACACAGCTGGGTGATTAGGTCGGTCCTGGGTTGGAGAGCCAAGTCGGCCGCCATCAATGGAACCGCACCGCGGTAAAACGTAAACGGCGAAACGCACATGCGCTCGTGCTTGATGGGTAATAGCCGGGGTACGCGACCCTGTTCGGAGGCGAGTATGGTCTCGACCACGCTGTGCTTCCGGGTTGCGGGATTCCACTCCGCCTGGGCGATGCGCGAGACTTTAGAGCGTGCCAGACGGCCTGCCTGCCGCCGTTCTTCGCGGGTGGGATAACGACTGGACTTACTGGTCATCACCTTGCTCACTCCCGGTAATTGAAGGGCCCGAAACTGTGCTGCTGTTTATGGCAACAAATCTACACCTAACCATGTGTGTTTAGCCGCCTCCTTTTCTCGGAAATTGCTTAAAGAGGCAGAAATAGATAGGAACGAGGAAAAGCCGAGGCTAATGCCCCGGCTTGGGTCAGGACTATCTTGTGACTTCGCTCAACGCCCCGCTGATCAAAGCTGGGCCGAGGTTTGAAGCGTCTACGCGCCGCGCCGCGGATGCGTCACCATATCCCGCACCTGAGCTAGCACACTGGAGAGCTGCATGGTGTTCAGCTTCGAGGTGAACTCGACCAGTTCGGCGACGAACGGATCGGCCAGCAGTTCGGTAATCTCGTCTTCGCGGGAAGGACCGCACTCGTGCAGCAGATCGGGCACAGTAACTTCCAAAGCGTTCGCCAGCCTGGCGAGTGACGACAGAGTAGGCGTGGCTTTTTCGTTCTCGATCTTCGAGACGTAGGTGCGAGGAACTCCCATGCGAAGCGCAAGCTGCCGCTGGCTCAGTCCGGAGCGCTGACGCAAGCTACGGATGGCTTTCGCTACCTGTACATCGGAGCGACTTGTGCTTTCCGCCTCCACCATCGGTATAGAAGGTGTGAAGATTGGTTCAGGCTCGTCCTCATCCAGCGACGCGCGGCACCGACGGCACAAATTGTTGATGGTTTTGAACTGGACAAGATGGCAATCGTCGCATCTGACCACTTCCCGAGAATCAACGGGTGCGAGAGTGGTAGCCATTCAGGTTCGAGGAGTGCCAGAGCAGGCACAACAACTTATGCGTACTTTGCGGCATTACGCTTCAGGAGTCAAGTACGTAGTCGGTGGAAAAAGAGGCGAAAACTCGGTGATATCAGAGTCTTTCCGGTTGAACCGGAGAAAACCCGCGAATTTCAGGAGAAACACGGAATGCGTCGCGGCTGCGCGCGATGTTTACTAAATATGTTCGCGCGCATTTTTCTTGTTGTGCGATTGCGGAGGCGCCGTTCCGCAATCGCACGGCACAGAGATCAGAGATCTAGGAGACTTCCGCTTCCGGCTCGTCGGTCTCGCGAACGAAGTAGGAATCGACTGCGGCCAGCAAGGCGTCGCGATCCAGGCAAGGCTCGGTCTGTTTGTACCGCGCCTTCCAACAGATTTGGTTAACCAGATCTCTCGGGTGACACGCTCGCAGCGGCTCCTTCAATTCCCTGCGGATGACGCGGATCAGTTCATCGACCACATCAGTCTCGCATTGAAGGTTACAGGTGCTGCACACCGCCCGGAAGATCGCATGGAATTGCTGCTCGGAGACCGCTCCGACCTTGATCTTGGTTTGAATTCTCCGTAAGAAGGCTTCGTCAGCCAGCGTGGACGGATCCAGGTTGGTAGCAAAGACAACGCACGGCTCGAACGGGATCTCTACCTTCTTGCCTCCCGCCAAACTCAGGAAATCGATCCTGCGATCGAGGGGAACGACCCAGCGGTTGAGTAGTTCTTCGGGACGCAGCCGCTGCCGGCCGAAGTCGTCGATGATCAACACTCCGTTATTGGCCTTCATCTGTACTGGAGCGGTGTAAAACTTTGTCGTCGGATTGAACTGCAACTCCAGCATCTCGATCGACAGCTCTCCGCCCACCAGGACAGTTGGCCGATGGCAGAGTACCCAACGTGCATCTCCACTCTGTGCGGCGGGGTCTTCGACCTTTGCGTGAACATCCGGATCGTAGACGCTGATGATCTGGCCCTCAACTTCCACCGCATAGGGTATCCACACTCGATCGTTTGAAAGCACTTGTGCGATCGCTGCCGCAATGGTGGTTTTCCCCGCACCGCTTGGTCCGTAAAGGAAGATTGACGTACCTGAATTCAGAGCGGTCCCGAGTTTCTCCAGGATCTGTTCGTCGAGAACGAGGTGGGCGAATGCTCGCTCAACCGCGGGCGGATTTACGTCCACGTTGCGGACGCTTTGCTCGCGAACCTGTTGCCGGTAGTTCTCCAGCGAGACCGGAGCCGGCCCCGCATAGTGATTCACCGACAGGAATTCCAGGGCGCGCGATCTGCCCGGGGACGTGATGGCAATCTGAGGAATGTTGCCGGTCATTCCGGTGACTTCGCAGAGGCCCTCGGACCGCAGCCGGCGGAGCAGCTCGTTCACCACACCGAAGCTCAACCGGGTCTGCGCCACCAACTCACGCAGCGACAGAGGACCAGACAAGCACAGGATCTTCAATGCCAAATCTTCCAGGAGGGACTGGCGCACTCCGCTTTCCGCAACGGATTCGGGAGCTAACTCAGGACCTCTCCAGGCTGGGATCCTTGGCGGAGCTGACAGATCATTTCCGGAAGGCGGATGCACGGCAACCGATCCGCTGGATCGCAGCAATGGACGCCGGATGCCACTTCGGATTCCGGAAGAAGAATCCAATCGTCCCGGTTGCGCGGCGACCGAACCGGAAGTATGCAGCGGGTTTACTCGTGGATCGCTCTTAAGAGCGGTCGCAGAATTCAGCCGTGCCGACTGCGCAGCAGTGGATCCGGAGGTGTGCAGCGGACCGGGCAGGGGCTCGCTTCTGACGCCCGGCGAGGAATCCAGACGCGCTGCGGTGGACCCGGAAGTGTGCAGCGGTCCGGGTCGTAGTTCGTTCGAGCCTTTAGACGGATGATCCATGGTTGCCTCCTGTGATGCCACTCCCTAACCGACACTACGTTTATCAGCCGACGATTGGCTGTGTGCTCTGGCGCTCGGCAATCTTTCTAAGCCTGGTCAATCGCGTAAAACCAAAAGCATGGCGAGAGCGTTCTGCCTTGCTAATCGGTCCCCTGCAATTCCCTGATTGCCTGTGCCAGGTCTTCCACACTTCGCAGGAATGGCCCCCAGCGTGGATCGGAGCGAAAAGGATCGAGCGATGGATTGACCGCAGCCGTTGCGAGAACCGCAAAGCCAAGATCTCGAGCTCGCTCGAGCTCCGCGAAACCGTTATCGAGCTCGCCCAAAGCGCCATAGATGGTCGCCGCCAGATAAGCGCCGTCCGCGACTGCCGTCGAGTCCAGCTGGGCGAGAATGCTTTCTGCTTCTTCGCGCTCTCCGGCGAGAGCGGACACGTAGGCGAGCAGCAGCTCCCACGTGCCGTCGTGCTCTTTATTCAGAAGCGCATGGATCTGAGCCATGGCTTCCGAAAATCGTCCCGAACGTGCAAGAACAAGGCCACGCACCGCCTGCGCCATTTGGAAATTGGGAGCAATCTCCAATGTATGTTGCAGCTGTGCTTCTGCCTGGTCCCAGCGATGCTGGTAATAAAGAATTAATCCATAGCAATAATTGATAGGCGCCATCTGCGGATCGATCGCGCAACCTTCTCTTGCCTGTTCCAGTGCTTCGTCCAGCCGTCCACAAGCCGACAAGGTTTGCGCGCATGCGTAGCGCGCGATAGCGGAGTCGGGGTTCAGCTCCAGCGCCCTCTCTGCCTGCCAAAGTGCCTCGGCGAGGTTGAAGTCGCAGAAAACTTCCGCAAGACTCAAGGCCGCGTGAGCCTCCGAAAGACCGCCGTCTAATTCGATCGCCCTGCGGGCACAGGCCTTGGCTTCGCCCAGGGCTTGCACGGTATCGACTCGGTCCACAACCGTCAGCATGGCGTATGCGATAGCCATACACGCGTAGGCAGGCGCGTAGTGCGAATCGGTTTCGATTGCCTGATGGTAAAGCTCGATGCCTCGCTGCAATCCCTCCGGAGTCCACTGGATCGCCTGATCGTTGGCACGCAGGAATAGCTCGTCCGCCTCATTGCGAATAGGTTCCGGAGAGGACTTGCGAGACGCTTTCTTGGTCTCGGTGGATGAGGGTGCGAGTCTTTCCCCGACCCGGCGAGCGATCTCTTCGTGGACGCTCGCGACGTCCCGGGCGGTGCAACTGAATTGCGAGCCCCATAGCTGCGTATCCTTGGCCACGTCAATCATCTCCGCGCGAATGGACAGAAGGTCATCGCGCAGACTGATGCGGCCGGTCAGGACGGCGCGAACATCGAGCGCCTCTCCTACTGCGTGCAAGTCATCGGATTGGTCGCGATGGCGGAAAGCCTTGCTGCGCGGAACCACCCGAAGCTTCGGCAAATGGGAGATTCCGTCGATTACGCCTTCCGCGATCACGTCGCCAAGGTAGTCGAGTTGCGCATTGCCGGTTTCGTTAGCGAATGGCAAAACGGCGAGCGAATCGATAGCCTTTCCCGCCTTGCGGGTGGCCGGAGCACTCGGGCGTGCCGCCTTGACTGGGCTTCCGTCCCGCTGCAGACGATGCAGATCGGCCACGACGTCGGACGCGCTCTGATAGCGAAGCCGGCAATCTTTTTCCAGCAGCTTGCTCACGATGTTGGAGAACGCTGGCGGCAGACCTGTGTTGAAGCGAGAGAGCGGAACTGGCTCGCGATTGAGAATCGCATCGAAGATCAGTGCCGTGGTGTGACCGTTAAAAGGTAGCTCGCCAGCCGCCATCTCGTAGAGCACGACACCCAGGGAAAACAGATCGCTCCTTACATCCAGCTTCTGGCCGCGCGCCTGTTCCGGCGACATATAGGCGATGGTTCCGACAGTTTGACCTGGGCTGGTCAGCAAATCGGGGTTGCCGGCAGGCGCTGCCGTTATACCTGCAGCGGTGACGGCGAGCTTCGGCGTCTCCAGCTTTGCCAAACCGAAATCCAAAACCTTGGCTTCACCGCGGCGAGTCAGAAATACGTTAGCCGGCTTGATATCGCGATGAATAATGCCTTTCTTGTGCGCCGCATCCAGCGCGTCAGCTACCTGAATCCCGATACGGATGAGCTCTTCCGCAGGGATGTGGCCTTCACCAATCCGCTCGCGCAGAGTCTCACCGTCGAGCAGCTCCATGGTGATGAAGTGATGCCCGTCGGCGTGATCAACTTCGTGAATGGTGCAGATGTTGGGATGGTTCAGGGAAGAAGCGGATTGAGCTTCACGTACGAAGCGTTGCACCATCTGCGGGTCGCTAGCCACTTCAGGTGGCAAACATTTGAGCGCGACTTCGCGTCCCAGACGCGTGTCTTCTGCCCGATACACTACGCCCATGCCACCGGAGCCCAACTTGTCGAGAACTCTATAGTGGGAAATTGTTGTTCCGAGCATCACAGGCCAGTGCGGAGAAGATAACGTCGGACTATACCATTAGTTATAGGTAACAAAACATGGGGCAATAGTGGCCGGGAATAACCACCGTTTTAGGGTGAATTTCTTAAGCACTCTTATGGTGATTTCCAGAAATCATTGGTGCCTTTTCGGTAGTAATCGACATGGCCGAATGGTCTTACACTTGGCGGATTTCTGCTTGAGTTTCGCCACAGACGGATGCGCGGAAGTTTTGCTACGATCTGTGCTTTCCGAGTCGAAGCCGTAGAACCTTCGACAGGAAGGGGACTTCTCAGGGTTGTTATGAAAAATGCAGAACGTACAGACGATGGATGGAAACTGCTAACCGAGTTCACGCAGTCAGAAAGCTTGCGCAAGCATGCCCTTTCCGTGGAAGCATGCATGCGCGCGTACGCCCGTAAGCTCGGTGGCGATGAAGAGAAGTGGGCCCTTGTCGGATTAATCCACGATTTCGATTATGAGAAATACCCTAGCGCCCAGGAGCACCCGTACAAGGGCAATGAGATTTTGAAGGAACGCGGTTATCCCGATGACGTTCGCCGCGCGATCATGTCGCATGCCGAGTACACCGGCGTTACACGCGAGTCGCAGATGGAGAAGGCGCTATTCGCCTGCGACGAGTTAGCGGGCTTCATCACTGCTACGGCACTGATAAAGCCGAACAAGTCTCTCGCCGAAGTCGATGCCAAGTCTGTGAGAAAACGGATGAAGGACAAAGCCTTCGCGCGATCCGTGAGTCGCGAGGACATTACGAATGGCGCCGCGGATTTGGGCGTCGATCTGGATGAGCACATTGCTTTCTGTATTGAGGCGATGAAAGAAATTGCTGGAGAGTTGGGATTAGAGGGCAGGCAGAATGTCAGCGATGGAGACATGGCATGAGTTCTTACTTTAGGAGCGATCCGTCGGGTTGGGCGATCTTCGCAGAAAATTTGCTGCTCTCAGTTGCCGTCATGCTGCTCGTCGCTTCCATCGTTGGGTTTCGAGGATGGCGAAACTACTACTCATCCACACGCGGCCGTCGGACGCTGATTGGAGTGATGCTCCTGCTGGCCGCAGTTGCAGCGTGGCCTATCTCGATCTTCGCCTATTCCTCGGTTCCGCACAGGAGTGATCCGGGATATCTCTTGGCTTGCCAACACTTTCATAACCAGCTTCGCCTCTGGCGCAGCGTGGGGATTATCTTGTGCTTCTTAGGTTTGTCGATTGCGGCTTTCGGCGACGTTACGAAAAGATTACTTGTCAGCATGGCGGCTGTGGGACTCGGGTTTCTCTGGTTGATTGGTACTGCACCAATTCCGCCAAATTGCGTCGTGACACGGTAAAGCGACTTCCAAAGCAAAAGCGGTCCGTTGCGGCGGACCGCTTCACCACGAGAGCTCCCGACCCGATAAGGAACTCTCGAACTTTGTCACACGCTTACTGGGCCTGCGGAGCGGCTTCCGACTGCGCCGACATCTTCTGCAGGCGCTGATTCAGGTGGGCCAACCGGGTTTGGCGCATCTGATCGGCCTTCGCCTTCTGGTCCGAAGTCAGGACCTGGTTGTAGATCTGGCTGTGAACCTGGGCCTTCTGCACCTCGAGCTGCGCCATGATCTGCGCGCGCTGGGTCGCCAAAGCCTGCACCTTCGCCTGATCGAAAGCTCCGGCTGCGGTGGCGTTCATCGTGTCAATGCGATTCTGCGTCAGCTGTTGCATCAGCGGACGTACGGCGGCACGCTGCGACTGCATGATGGTCTTGATCTGCGCCTGCTGCGCGTCGGTCAAGTTCAATTCCTGAGCCATGCGCGCCATGCGTGAATGCCGATGGCCGGCCCAGCCCTGAGCGCCGCTCGCGTCACTCTGCTGCGCGGAAGAAATTACGGCGGTGCCGCAAAGCATCAGCGCCAGCAAGGCGACGGCAACGCTCTTAAACTTGGTCTTCATTTTTTGTTTCTCCTTGTCGACAGTTCCTCTGTCAATCGTTGAAACCCCGACGCCGCCGATTTGTTAGTAAACTCTGGTAACGCAGGGTAAAGTTTTGTAAAAATCCGGCCGCCGTTTAGTACTGCGAGACGACCTAAAACCGAATCCCCTTGTATACGGTATTTGCTCTAAGGTTGGGGAAGAGTTCCACAAAGATATGCGGTCCTTACGTTGGTTCATTCTTGCCGCTGTCTTCGCGTCATGGACCGGGAGTGCTTTTGCCCAGCAGATTCCAGTAGGAACTGTCCTACCGGTGATGTTGAACAGCAGTCTCGATTCGCGGCGTTCCAAGCCCGGGGAGAAGATCAGCGGCAAAATCATGCAGGATGTAGCGTTGCCGGATGGCTCCAGAATCCCGAAGGGAAGCACTGTCTTAGGCGCCGTCGTTAGGGCCGGCGGCTCGATGACCGCCTCGCCGTCGTATCTTGCGGTCACCTTTAGCCGGGTGAAGATGAGAGGGCGTGAGATTCCGATCGCTGTAGGGTTGCGTGCGCTCGCCTCACCTGCCCAGGTATTCGAGGCCAAACTCCCAACGAACGCAATCGACGATTACGGAACATCGACCAGCGATTGGAACACCGTCCAGATTGGCGGAGCCGGGGTCTATCGCGGAAGTGGTGAGGTCGTGCAGGGCAACACGATTGTTGGACGGACCACAGACTATGGCGCAGTCACAGCAAAGCTAATGGCGGCGCCGAAGCTCGGATGTAAGCATGACAGCGAACGAGAGCAGGCGCTCTGGCTGTTCTCTCCCTGGTCCTGCGGCACCTATGGCTATTCGGATCTCACGATTGTGCAACGCGGCGATGGCGGCATCGAATTGCGATCGGACGGCAATATTCATATCGCCGGCGGCAGTGGATGGCTACTAACGATGGCTGCCGGAGTTGCGGCGCAATAGCGCATTCGGGCGATCGCCAGTGTGAATCTGAGGCCGGGCAAACGGAAGGAATTTCATGAAGACCCTTGGAGTGGTCGGCGGACTTGGCCCCGAATCTACCATTGAGTATTATCGCCAACTTATCGCTGCTTATCAGAAGCGTGCGGGCGACAAATCACTGCCCTCGATTCTCATTAGTAGCGTTGACGTGTATCGCGGTCTGGCATTTCTGGATGCGAACCAGCTCAATCTGCTGGCCGAATATCTGGCTGACGCGATTCGCAGACTGTCGAACGCTGGAGCGGATTTCGCGATTATTAGTGCCAACACGCCCCATCTCGTATTTGAAGAAGTCCAGGCGCAGTCGTCGATTCCGCTCGTCAGCATTGTTGAGGCCGCTTGTGCCGAGGCCAAGGCGCGCGGGATAAGCCGCATCGGTCTGTTAGGAACGCGCTTCACTATGCGGGCACGGTTTTATCCCGACGTGTTCTCGCGGGAAGGTATCGCTGTTGTGATACCCAACGACGGTGAAGTGGCCTTTGTCCACGAAAAATACATCAACGAATTGTTGAAGGGAATCTGTCTCTCGGCTACTCGCGACGAACTGGTACGGCTCATACGGAGAATGAAGGAGGACGACAACATCGAGGCAGTTCTGTTGGCTGGAACAGAGTTGCCCCTGATCCTGACCGAAGACTCGGCCGGCGGTGTCCCACTTCTCGACACGACGAAGATTCACGTTGAAGCCGCAGTAGAACGCCTCTTTTCTTAGCAAGATTGCGACGAGTTGTTTTGGAATCGGCTACGCTTGCTGCAATTTCCTGCATTCGTGCTCCACATTCACCAGACCGTGATCGTTTCGCAAACACCCTGCAATATCCCGCTGTCAGCATAGCGACAGGACCCATGACCGTCATTGGGTTCCGCTCCATCAACTAATCTCTAAGGAGAATTTTGTGACAGCGAATCTGCTGAAGAACCACGATCGCCTGCGGGCCCTCGTATTGATTTCTGCGTCTGTTGCCGTCGCCGGCGTCCCTGCTGCGGCACAAAATGGCAGTACCTATTTTTCGCCCGGCAACCTGGTGGTTAGCCGTAGTGTGTATGACAACAATCCCAACAACGTCAGGGTGGGACAGATACTGCCGCCCAATTGTCAGGCCACGCAGGGCGGTTGTGCGGGCCCCGCAACGAACGACGGGACCTATCCGACGGTCTTCAACAATGATCTTGTCGACGCCAGCTTCGGCATTACATCCAAGATGATCCTCGATCAGTACACCCCGGCCGGCTCTCTGGTGAATTCACTGGAGATTCCCAACAGCGCCAACGTAGGCCGCACGCTCATCGGCGATCAACTGGTCACCAGCTTCTCTTCGAAGTCCGAGCTGGCGTTGAATCTTTCGACGGATGGGCAGTACTTAACCTTCATGGGCTATGTCGCGCCCATCGATGACATCGATGTTTCGAACTCGAATACGAACCAGGTGGTGGATCCGACGAATCCTGTCGGCCGCAGTTATTACCGCGCAGTCGCTCAGATCGACGTCAATGGCAACGCAACCTTCACGCAGACGAATGCTTACAGCGGTAACAATGGGCGCGCCGCCATTCTGAACAACTCGAACGGAGCTGACTTTTTCTACACGGCGGGCAACGCTGGAAACGGTGCGAATCCTCAACCCGATGGCATCATCATCGGAGCGGGCGCGCAGATCCTGAACCCGCTGACGCAGTCTGAGGTTTCGCAGCGGACCGGACAGCCTACTCCGCTCGCGTCCTTCAACGTCACGCAAATCGGCCAGCCGCAGGACAAGATCGGCAAGGACGACAATTTCCGCGGCCTCACCATCTTCAACAACGTGCTGTATTTCACCAAGGGCAGCGGCAGCAACGGTGTCAATACGGTTTACTTTGTCGATCCCACACTCGCGGTTTGCAATGACAATAATGGTATCGGCCTGCCTCCCGCGAACGCCGCTTTACCTACCGCGCCGCTGGCCTACGATCCGAGCGTTCTGCAGACCAAAGGACTCGATCCGAACAATATGTGCATCCTGAACGGCTTCCCGACGGCGTTGAAGTCGAAGACGTCGTTCCCGTTCGGCGTCTGGTTCGCGGATGCCAACACCCTGTACGTTGCCGACGAAGGTGATGGCGACAACACCTATGCAAATGGCGTGTACACCAAAGCTGCAGGGAATCCCCTGTCCGGCCTTCAGAAGTGGATTTTCGATCCCGTAGCAGGGCAGTGGAACCTGGCTTACGTTCTGCAGTCCGGATTGCAGCTGGGCATGCCTTACACGGTGCCCAACTACCCGACGGGCAACAACCCTGCTACCGGCTTGCCATGGTCGCCGGGTGCCGATGGTCTTCGTAATCTCACCGGAATCGCCAACGGCGACGGCACGGTAACGATCTATGCCATCACTTCAACCGTCAGCGGCAACGGCGACCAAGGCGCCGATCCCAACAAACTGGTCGCGATTACCGATCAGGTGAGCGCAACCAGCCTTCCGCCGGATGAGAGTTTCTCTACGTTCCAGGCCGCTGGCTTTGGCGAAGTGCTTCGCGGCGTCTCTTTCACCCCGACCGTCAGCTCCCGCTAAGTGCGTATTTCTCTCAGACGGCCGAAAGCCCCGCTGCAAGGCGGGGTTTTTTATTAGGGCGACGCCGGCGTAACCACAAAAGCCTCTTTGTTACGGAGCGGATCTGAGCTAATGTGTAGCCAGAGCCGTGGAATGAGGATGAGCATCGGTCGACATCGCGTTGCGCTTTCGGTACTGGGTGTGGCGCTGGCAAGCTCGCTGCCAGGAAGCGCGCAGACTTCGCCGGCACGCTCAGCGATTCCACAAGCTCGAGTGACGGCTTACAATGTGCCGCTGCAACATGCGGCTGCGGCTTTGTCGGCGCTGGTGCCGAAAGCTAACTGGGAGCTCGATCCGTTAGTCAACTTCAAGAGCTCTGACATCAAGTTCAATTTGCAGACGTTGATGGACACTCTTCGCGACAACCGTCATGAAGGCTGGGTGCTCGCCGCGTATCCCGACCCCAAGACCAGCCGTCCTCTGATCGGCGCCGGGTTCAGCCTGGATTTGCCTGCGAGAGAACATACGCAACGGGACCCGCTCAATCCGAATCCGTTCCTGGAGCCCTCGTCGGCGCAATTGTGGGAGGCCGCCGGACTTCCGCCGCAGCAGCTGCAAACCATGCTGCAAGACTTCAACCGGGAACTCGACGCCTGGAACAAGAAGAAATTCCGCAGCAAGATTCGGACGCACGAGCTGTTTCCGCAGATGAACGAGGACGACGCTACCAAGCTGCTGCGGATCTATGCCATTCAGGCGGTCTATAACGCCAGGGCGTACTGCCGCAATTTCGATCAGCTGACCGGTCCGCAGCAGATGGCGCTGAGCCAGATGGTGTACCAGATGGGCGTGAACCTTGAGGAGTTTACAAACTTTCTGAGCGCGATCAATACCTCTCCGCAGTTCGATTCAGCACAAGGCGGACAGGACTCCTACGCGAATGCCGAGTATTGGAACTCGGTGCAGGGAACGCTGATACATACCGACTGGGCGCGCCGCTACAGCACGCGAGCTATTTCGGTTATCGCAATGTTCGACCCCACTTATACCAGCGATCCTTATGAATCCGAGGCTCGGGTTCGTGCCGAGGTTCACCCGCTGGTGTACCACAGTCGCAAGAAGCACCGCGCTGCGGCCGTACACACTGCCAGCCTGACACACAAGAAGTCGTCCGCCCACCGTACCCACAAGAGCTAGGGAACCAGCCCACCGGTTTGCGATGATGCCGTCATTCCCTTAAGCTGACGAAGCATGTTTCGGCGTCGGCATTTCCTTCTAGCACTTCTACTCGTTGTTGCGATCGCGGGCACAGCCAAGTCAGTCGCTCCCCAGATCTGGGGATATCAGATCGTCCACACTTACCCGCACGATCCACGGGCATTTACGCAGGGCCTGCTCTATGTTGACGGCCATCTCTACGAGAGCACCGGGTTGCGCGGGCAGTCGTCGATTCGAATGCTCGATTTGAATTCTGGCCGCGTTCTGCAGAAGTACGATCTGCCGGCACAGGAATTCGGCGAGGGTCTTACCGACTGGGGCAACACGCTGGTGCAGCTCACCTGGCAGGCCCATAAAGGTTTTGTCTACGATCGCTTCAGCTTCGCTCTGCTGCGAACGTTCGCCTATTCTGGCGAGGGCTGGGGTCTGACGCACGACGACAAGCAGCTCATCATGAGCGATGGAACGTCCTACCTGCGCTTTCTTGATCCTAAGACATTTCAGGAGACGCGCCGTATACATGTCACCACTCCGAGTGGAGAAGAGATTCCCGACCTGAACGAGCTGGAGTATGTTGGTGGCGAGATCTACGCCAATGTCTGGCATAGCGACCGGATCGCCCGCATCTCACCCAAGACCGGAAAGCTTTTGGGATGGATCGACTTGACCGGTTTGCGCGACCAGAGCACGACGGCCAATCCCGACGCCGTGCTTAATGGCATCGCGTACGACGCGAAAGATAATCGCCTCTTCGTTACCGGCAAGCTCTGGCCGAAGCTGTATGAGATCAAAGTCGTGTCCCATTGAACGCTTCGTGATTTTCTAGCCCAGGGCGGAAGCCCTGGGTACACGGCCAGAAACCTGGGCTCCAGTCCCGTAGGGACGGCAGATGGAAGCTGTGGGGGTCAGCCGCGCGCATTCTCGGCATGAGGGAGATGATCTCTTATCGTTCCAGCGTGAAGTATGCGGGACGTATGTGTCGCCCCTGAAGGGGCTCGCCATAAATTTGAGCTCGCATTCCCAGCGCTTCCGCGCTGGGCTTCAACCCCACATGACGCGAGTCCGCGTGTGCCCGGCTCATCCGCGCTTCTCGAATGAGCGAGAGGTGTGGGCTCGCTCATCCTCGGGTTGGGACGGAATTGGAGGGCTCGCTTTCGCTGTGAAGAAACTTCACGTCGTACGAAAACCCGAGCCTAGGGCGAAACGATTTTTTAGACTAGCCCAGCGCGGAAGCCCTGGGTACGCGGGCATAACCGACCGGAGCCGGCTTCAGTCGACGGCACCTCACGAATCCTTTACCCCGCACAGCACAGGTTTGATGTCCACCACAGGTGTACCGTCAATGGTTTCGATTGGCCCGACGCGCAACCGCGTCTTGACGATCTTCCGTATGCTGACCGGATGTAACCCAATCGGGTTGGGCCGGTCCGGCGATCGGGTGGCGAAGACCCCCCAGAGCCCGTTCTGCGGGTCGGAGCGCGGATGGACTTTCATGGTCTTGCGGCGGGCCTGATGCAGCCACGTGATGACGATAATTTCGTCGCCAGCTTTAAGCCCGTCGAGACACTCGGCAAACTTCGGATCAACGTCCAGCCATACGTCAGGCGCTCCTTCCAGCCCCTGCTTGGGAGCCTGAGCGCGGGTCTTGACCGTCGAACGAATCACGCCAATGGGGCGTAGTTGTGCGCGGGCCGGGGTGCCGGGTGCGGTTCTTCTCGCAACCTTCTTCTTCAGGATCATTGCAAACAGTGTCCTTTACTCCTGACCGACGTTATCCAGAACCACGGTTTCAATAACTGGTTATGACTAGAGGGATGAGACGCCGGCAGAGTTGGTACTCGCGATTGCTTCAAGGCGGTTCCGGAAGCTAATCGCCCCGGTTAGGCGTTTTTGCGCCTACGGAATAATTTCAAAAACGGTTCCGTAGTAGTTACTGGAGCCTCCTGTCGTACCGTAAAGATTGCCGGCGCTGTCCATGATGAGCGCGCTAACGGGATTTGCTCCGTCTTGGAGACCTTGAAATGACCACAGAATCGTTTCGCTATACTGGCCGGTTGGCGACGGGCTTAGCTTGTAGACGGTGCCGAAGCCATAAGGGCCGCCGCCATACGTAGTGCCGTAGACATTTCCGGACGCGTCCACGATCACTCCCGCCTCAGGTTGTTCTCCGTCGACAGAATGTCCCTGAAAGACGTGAAGCACGCTCTCGGACCAGGTGCCGTCTGGATTGGGAGACAGTTTGAAAACGATGCCGCACCATCCCAGCGTGCAGAAGCCGGCACTCAGCATGGTAGTGCCGTAGAGGTTCCCTGCGGAGTCGAAAGCAACTCCCGCTACCGAGTTGCCACCATCGTTAGGGGGGCCCTGGAAGGAATACAAAGTCGATTCGGTCCACCACCCTTGGCCGGCGGGGGTCAATTTGAACACCGTGCCGTAACCGTGAGCGCCACCG
This sequence comes from uncultured Acidobacteriaceae bacterium, assembly GCA_963834135.1. Lineage (GTDB taxonomy): Bacteria > Acidobacteriota > Terriglobia > Terriglobales > Acidobacteriaceae > Bog-257. The sequence continues at coordinate 87,792 of CAWIAN010000008.1, forward strand.
TCTAGGGTAGACCCATAAAGGCTGCCTTCGCCGTCGGCGATCAACGGACCATTCGGAGCTGCACCGTCGAGGTTCCCGGAAAAAATGTAAGGAGTGAGGTTGTACCAATTATGTGTTGTGATCGCACCCAAATCAAAAACCTCGCCTGCATGGGGAGGCACGGTATAGGCCGTACCGTAAAGATGCGCGCCATGTTGCACGGTCACGCCATGCATCGGATTGGTGCTATGTTGTCCGTCGAAGGTATACAGCAAGGATTCAGTCCAGGTGCTGCCGGACCGAGCGAGTTGAAATACGGTGCCGTAATCATAAGCACCTCCCCCGGGTGTAGTTCCGAGGAGTCGCCCTAACCGATCCATGACGAGCGCGGAATCAGGGTTTGCGCCGTCACTGAATTCGAAGGCATGCAAAACGGATTCGGACCAAGTGCCGTCGCTGTTCGCGGTCAATTCGAACGCCACTCCGCAGCCCAAAGGACAGACCTCCCCGGAGCCGCCCTTTGAGGTTGTTCCGTAAAGGTTTCCGGCGCTGTCGAAGAGCAGCGCAGCTGTGGGATTTGCGCCATCGGCGCCGCCGCTAAACCTCCACAGGGTCTTCTCGGTTTGAGCGCCGAGAAGTGAAGAGCCAAACGCGAAGTAAAGGCACGCGGCACCAACGATTTGAATCCAACAGCGAATGCTTTGTGGCAGCATGGAATACCTCGGGTATCTCTGACTGGTGTTCAGTGGAATCGTCCCCCTTTTGCCGTTCCCGCCATCCCATGTTATTCTTGATGGCGTAACAAGATACGATAAAAAGAGTAGGAGCGCAGCCGAGTCAGTGTTAGCCCGAGAGAAAAAAGCCGCTTTGATTGCCGACAACCGGAGAGCCGATAACGATACCGGTTCACCGGAGGTCCAGATCGCCATCCTGAGTACGCGGATTGGTGAGCTGACAGAACATTTCAAGACCCACAAGAAGGATCATGCCTCCCGGCGCGGTCTTCTCATGATGGTGAGCAAGCGTCGCAGCCTGCTCGATTACCTCAGAAAGTCCGATACCGAACGCTACAAAGCCGTCATTCAGAAACTTGGCATCCGCAAGTAGTTTGTTTGCCAGCCCTGAACTACCACGCTTCGGGCGTAATGCATTCTCACAGATGCAGAACGGTGCTTTTTAGGAACCGGGCCTTTACTTGGCCCGGCTGTATTCGGAGTACACCGGCTTCGGGCGCGGGGTGCGCCCGTGATTCGTTCAGCTTCTCTCGGCTGACCTTAAGTACACTCCGCTTCCGTATCGTCGCTCGGGCCATGGCGGCATGGTTTTCGACCACCCGCCCAGCCATGACACCCGAATTGGATGACCGGCTCTGACGGTTGCGTTCAGACAGAAGGAAATCAGGAAATGAACGAAGAAATGACGGCCACCTTACACGGCGTCAATAAGCAAGAAATCAGCGTTGAGCTGCCTGGCGGTAAATCCATCCACTTTGAAACCGGAAAGTTAGCGAAGCAGGCCCACGGTTCCTGCATCGTGCGCATGGGCGAGAACGTCGTTCTGGCTACCGCCTGCGCCAATCCCGAGCCCCGCGAGGGCATCGACTTCTTCCCGCTGACGGTTGACTACCGCGAGTATACCTACGCCGCCGGACGCATTCCGGGCGGCTTCATCAAGCGCGAAGGCCGTCCCAGCGAGCGCGAAATTCTGACCAGCCGCCAGATTGATCGGCCCATCCGTCCGCTGTTCCCCGAAGGCTTCCGCTGCGAGACCCAGGTCATCGCCATGGTGCTTTCGGCCGACACCGAGAACGATCCGGACGTCTCCGGTATCAACGGCGCTTCGGTTGCGCTGAGCGTCTCCGACATTCCGTTTCACGGGCCGATCGGCGCCGTACGCGTGGGTCGTGTGAATGGCGAGTTCGTCATTAATCCCACCTACGATGAACAGCGTTCGGGCGACCTGAACCTGATGGTCGTCGGTACCTCCGAAGGCATCGTGATGATCGAATCCGGTGCGAAAGAGGTCACGGAAGACGTGGTCGTCGACGCGATCGAGTTCGGCCACCAGCAGATCAAGAAAATCTGCGCTGCCATCAGCAAACTGGCGGAGAAGGTAGGCAAGGCAAAGCGTAAGGTCGAGCCGCCGATGATCGATCAGGAATATCTGGACGATCTCCGCACCAAGATGGGCGAGCGGTTGGCCGATGCGGCGAATACCGAAAAATATCCCAAGAACGAAAGCTACGGCCTCATCAAGAAGTTAAAGGATGAGTTGAAGTCGACTGTCGATGACGAAGATATGGAAGGCCGCAAAAAGGCCACCTCATACTTCGATCTGCTGCGCGAGCAGATCTTCCGCGAGCAGGTGATCAAAGAGAAGCGTCGGCCGGATGGCCGCAAGTTCGATCAGATCCGCGATATCTGGATCGAAGTCGGCGTGCTGCCCCGCACCCACGGATCGGCGATCTTCACCCGCGGCGAAACCCAGGCCTTGGTCACGACCACGCTGGGTACCGGCGAGGACATGCAGCGGCTGGAAGCCTTCGAAGGCGAAGCCAAGAAGCGCTTCATGCTTCACTATAACTTCCCGCCGTTTTCCGTTGGAGAAGTGGCGTTTCTGCGCGGCGCGGGCCGTCGTGAGATTGGCCACGGCGCACTGGCTGAGCGAGCGCTGTTCGCGGTTCTGCCCAGCGACACCGACTGGCCTTATGCAATGCGCGTAGTCTCCGACATTCTCGAATCCAACGGCTCGTCCTCGATGGCAACGGTGTGCGGAGCATCGCTCAGCATGATGGACGCCGGTGTTCCGCTTAAGGCTGCTGTCGCAGGCGTCGCGATGGGCCTGGTGAAGGAAGGCGATCAGTATGCCGTCCTGACCGACATTGCCGGAGCCGAGGACCACTACGGCGACATGGACTTCAAGGTCGCCGGAACGCGGGACGGCATCACCGCCCTGCAGATGGACATCAAGGTCATGGGCATCACTCCCCAGATCATGCGGGAGGCGCTGGAGCAGGCACGTGCCGGCCGGCTCTACATCCTCGATAAGATGACCGGCGTGATTGGCGAAGGCCGCACCACGATCAGCGACTTCGCTCCTCGCTTCTACACCCTCCAGATTCCGACCGACAAGATCCGCGATCTGATCGGACCCGGCGGCAAGGTGATCCGCGGCATCGTGGAAGCGACCGGCGTGAAGATCGACGTCGAAGACAGCGGCAAGGTCAACGTGTCGTCGAGCGATCAGCAGGCAGCGGCAAAAGCCCTGCAGATGATCGGCGACATTACTGCCACTGCTGAGGTGGGGAAGACTTATCTGGGCAAGGTCACACGGTTGGCGGACTTCGGAGCTTTCGTCGAAATTCTGCCCGGTACCGACGGACTGCTGCACATCAGCGAAGTTGCCGAGCATCGCATCAACGACGTTCGCGACGAACTGAAAGAGGGCGATCAGGTCCTCGTAAAGGTGCTGGCTGTCGACGGCAACCGCATCAAATTGTCGCGTAAGGCGATCCTGAAGGAGCAGCGCGCCAAGATGGGCGGCGGAGAAGCTCCTCCTGAAGGCGAAGGCGCCGAAGGTAGCACTGGCGGCGGCGTCACCTTTGAAGGCGGACACGAGCGCGCCGACGAGCCCAGCTCGGAGCCGAACTTCAACCGCGACGGCGGCGACCGCCGTGAGCGTAGCGGAGGCGGCCGTCCTGGTGGACGCCCAGGTGGTGGCCGTGGTGGACGCCCAGGAGGCGGACGCGGCGGTGACCGCGGACCCCGGCGCGGCGGACGATAGCCGTTCCGAGGTAAAGCTATGGGAAGGGTAGGAATACCCTTCCCGTTTTTTTGCCCGTAGAATGGACGGTCATTCACACTTTGCTGTCTCAGGAGCAAGCTGTGGCAACCAGAACAGTCGTAGTCACGGGAGGCGCCGGCTTTATCGGCGTAAACGCCGCGGAAGCCTTTATCCGCGACGGCTGGCAAGTCATCATCTTCGATAACCTCTCCCGCAAAGGCACCGACCTGAATCTCCGCTACCTTCGGCAGAAATATCCAGACAACTGCGAATTCATCATGGGCGACGTCCGCTACGACTCGCTGGGGCTGCTGCACGCCGTGTCGCGGGCCGATCTGGTGCTCCACCTGGCGGCACAGGTCGCCGTTACGACGTCCATCGTGCGACCGATCGAAGACTTCGAGATCAACGCTCACGGCAGCTTTAACGTGCTGGAGGCAGTGCGCGAGTCGGGCAGAAAGCCCATGGTGATTTATTCCTCCACCAACAAGGTTTATGGCGGCATGCCTGAGGTGGTCTGCATGAAGGGTCCGACCCGGTGGACGTTCCGGGATTTCCCCGAAGGCATTCCTGAGACCCAGCCGCTGGATTTCCATTCGCCCTACGGTTGCAGCAAGGGCGCGGCCGATCAGTATGTTCACGATTACGGCCGCATCTACGACATTCCAACGGTAGTCTTCCGGCAGTCCTGTATTTATGGACAACGTCAGTTTGGCGTGGAGGATCAAGGATGGGTGGCATGGTTCTCGATCGCCGCAATGCTGGAACGGCCGATTACGATATACGGGGATGGATTGCAGATTCGTGACCTGCTGCACGTGAACGATCTGGTTGCAGCCTACAAGGCAGCAGCTGAAAAGCCCGACCGTTCGGCTGGACAAATCTTCAACATGGGTGGCGGGCCGAAACGGACGCTGTCCCTCGTCGAACTGCTTGCGTTCCTCGAAAAGCGGTTAGAAAAGAAAATTCCCATTGGTCACGCGGAGCCGCGTGCCGGAGATCAGCCGGTCTTCGTGGCGGACATTCGTAAAGCCGAGCGCGAGCTGGGTTGGCGCCCAGAGATCGATCCGCTGCCGGGAATCGGCATGTTGATCGATTGGATACAGGAGAACCGCGCTGACGTGGAACGCGTGGTGGCGACATTTTGATGCGTGGAATGGCGTCCTTATGTTGTGTCATCCTGAGCGAAGAGAGGACGCGCAGCGGCCGAACGTAGTCGAAGGACCTCTATATCCGGAAGATTTTGCGCCTGAATAGAGGTCCTTCGACTCCGCATCCGCCGAGCCGCAACTGCGGCGGCTCGAAAAACGCCGCGGATGCTGCGCTCGGGATGACAGTCTTCCACCGCGTGCCGCCTCTGTTATCGTAGTACCGTCGTCTTCCTGACCTGATGCCCAAGAGCTACGTCATCATCCCTGCCTACAATGAAGGGCCGAACCTGGGTGCCGTGCTGCAGGACCTGCGGCAGTTGTCGGCTACCTTTCCGTTGGGCGTGATCGTCGTGAACGACGGCAGCCGCGATAATACTTTGGAAGAGGCCGAGCGCTTCAGCGGCAAGATGGACCTCGAGATCGTCACGCATCCGGTGAATCTCGGCGTGCCCATGACCTTTTACGATGGACTCGTTGCCGCAGCCAAGCGGGCCGAGCCAACCGACTGCATCTTCATCATCGAGGGCGACGGCACCAGCGACCTGAAGTGCATGCCGGAGATGGCGCGCCGGGTCTATGGTGGGGACGACGTGGTGGTGGCCTCGCGGTACATTCGCGGCGGCGGCTATCTCAACTTCCCCTGGCAGCGGACGGCGGGAAGTTGGGGCGTCAACATGGTGCTGTCGACGTTCTTCCATGTTCGCGGTATCACCGACTACACCATTTTTTACCGCGCCTACCGCGCCGAGCCGGTGCAGCGCGCCCTGGCACACTACGGCTCCAATTACGTCACCACGAAGTCTTTTGCCGCGAATCTTGAAGTCTTGCTACGCGTCCTGCCTTTCAGCGCGCGCTTCAGCGAAGTGCCGCTGCGTTATGATTACGGACTCAAGAAGAGTCAGAGCAAGATGAACCCGATCAAGACCCTGCGCGAGTACCAAGGCCTCATCGTTAAACGTCTGCTAGGAAAAATCGAGTTGAGTCGATTGACTGCCCTGTAGGGAGGTTCGTCTCCCGTCCGTTGGGTCCTATACTTGCCAGTGCCAATCGCATGTACAATAACCACGTCATTTAGGCGCGAGCAGCGCTTTCAGCGGGACAGTCCTGTTCGGCACACTAGGTTTGGGAGCCAAGAATGCGCATTTCGGTCATCGGATCCGGGTATGTTGGGCTAGTCACGGCAGTCTGTTTTGCCGAGTTGGGTCACGATGTGACGCTCTACGACAACGACCCGACGAAGCAGAATGCGCTGCGACAGGGGCAGTCTCCGATCCACGAGCGCTACGTTCCCGAGTTGCTGAAGCGGCATCTGGGTAGCAAGCTGATGCTGTCTGACAGCCTTGCTGAATCCGTAGAGCGATCGGAAGCGATGTTTGTTGCAGTGGGCACACCCCCGACGGTGAACGGGGAAGCTGACCTTTCCTACGTTGAATCCGTCGCGCGCGAGATAGCTGCGAATATCAAGGACTATAAGATCGTTGTCGGCAAGAGTACCGTTCCCGTGTACACCAGCGAGTGGGTGCGCCGGGTCATGTTGCTCAATGGTGCTCCAGACCATCTATTCGATGTCGCTTCCAACCCTGAATTTCTGCGCGAAGGCACGGCGGTTACTGATTTTCTTTATCCAGATCGCATCGTTATCGGTTCTGACAATTCCTCGTGCACTGATCGTTTGTGCCAGATTTATGCGCCCTTGACGGACGGCAGCTACTATCGCCGGACCGACGTGATTCCTGCTCCGAAGCCGGTCAGCGGACCGGCACGGCTGATTGCAACCACCGCGAAGAGTGCCGAGCTGATCAAGTACGCTTCGAATGCCTTTCTGGCGATGAAGATCAGCTTCATCAATGCCGTCGCCACTCTTTGTGAGTCCGTCGGAGCCGATGTTGACCAGGTGAAAGAGGGAATTGGCGCCGATTCGCGTATCGGGCGGCAGTTTCTGAATCCGGGTCTCGGATACGGTGGATCGTGTTTTCCCAAGGACCTGTCGGCCTATCGCGCTGTGGCGCGCGAATGCGGTTACGATTTTCGCCTGCTGGAAGAAGTCATGCACATCAACAACGAGCAGCGCGAACGCTTCCTCCGCAAGGTGCGTCATGCCTTATGGACTTTGAAAGGGAAGCGCCTTGGCGTGCTCGGTCTGGCATTCAAGGGCGGCACCGACGATGTGCGCGAGTCGCCGGCAATCGCTGTGGTGAAGGCGCTCATCAGCGAGGGCTGCAAAATTCAAGCATACGATCCGGCAGCGACCGGGAACGCCCGTGAAATGCTGGGCTCCGACGGCATCGAATACGTCGAGTCAGCTATGGATGCAGCCAGGAGCGCTGATGCTCTGCTGGTCCTGACCGACTGGGACGAGTTTCGCGCGATCGATCTCAAGATACTTCACGCGCTGCTGCGCTATCCCATCGTGATCGATGGACGAAACATGTTCAGTCCCGACGAAATGGCCGAGCATGGTTTTCTCTACACGAGTGTCGGCAGGGCCGATGTTCCACACGACACTTCGAGCAGCCGAAATGGAAACGGGCACGTCCAGAAGCCAGGGTTTCGCGCTCCCGTTTCCCAAGCTGTCAAGGCGACCTAATCTCACCGTTGGCTCGCGGATTCGTCCGCTCCAGCAAGACAGTCGTTTCGTCCCGATATCTCGTCTTCCAGCCTGAAGTGTTCATCAGCAGATACGCCACTGGACTGTCCCTCCGATAGAGCACGTATCGAATCTTGTATCGATCCAAAATGCCAAGAGCACTGTGGAGTTGCGTCAATTCCAGATAATCCGCGAATACGCCGTTGTACTCGAAGATGTCGACCCTCGAGTCGATGAAGACGGGGATGTGAGGCGCATTCCAGATCAGGTATCCACCCCAGAGGTAGTCATTCAACACTCGCCCCTCGGGATGAAAATCCTTGAGGTATTCAAGTGCCTGGACCGGATAGGTTCGCAAGGTGTCCCGCAACAGATAGTCTTCGGTGGGAAACTGCCTCGTACAGCCCATGATGATTGCGGCGATGAGTACAGCGTTCAACCACGGTCTATCAACCTCTGGCTGATACGGCGGAAGGAAGTCGAGCTCCCCGGCCAACATCGGAGTGATGACAATCGCGGCAAGAAAAAGGAAACGACTGTAGGTCAATCCTGCGTAAAGGGCGATGAGCAGGAATACGAGTTGGTCCAACTGCCAGCGGCGTTTGCGTATAAGCGCGCATACGAACGTGGCCGCCAGCATCAAGAAAAACAGCTTTCCGCGCACGCTATGGAAGTCGACGCTCATCCACTCTTCGACGTGTCCGACATTCAGTTTTTGCTGGAAGGCGAAATTGAATGGGTAGAAAACGAGGTGATAGGTGTAGGGGTTCAGGAATAAACCTGCGACGCTCAATCCACCAACCAGAGCCAGCTCGCGGAACTGAGCTCCAGTCCAACGAACGGCCTCGACTCGTCCCCAACTGCCGCTAGCGAAACCACACGCGAAGAACGTCCAGAAAAGCACCATCCCAATCAGCCATGAGCCGTGCAGGTTGGCCCAGAGAATGAACAGTGGTATCAGCCACCAAAGCCGGTCTTTGCCTCGCTTGAACTCCTCCAGCAGAAACAGCTCTGCCAGCAGACAAACCCATCCGGCCAATAGCGTGCGAGGTCCGAACGACACCGTGGCCAGCCAGACCGCAAGCGAGGACGCGAGAAATGCCGCTTTAACGTTTCCGTTGACGACCCAGCAGAGCGCAAACACGCCGAGCAAAATGAGCTCGGTCTCGATGAGCATCACGAGGTAGATCCCGCGAATCCCGAGCCATCGCCATCCGAGGTAGAAGGGAAGTTCACCCAGCCAGGCTTCGTTGATCCAGGCCGAGCCGGCAGCGGTGAAAGAGTAAACGTCCTGGCGAATAACGGAGTGAGTCTGCACCAGCACCTCCGCGTTTCGAAGGTGCCACCAGATGTCCGGATCGGCGATGCTGCCGCTGTCAAACAGATAAACGCACGCCGCCAAAGCCACGGCTAGCAAGACAGGGAATGAGAAGACCCTTGTCCACACAGTTTTGCTAACGCCGGCGACAGCTATCGGCGTGGCGTCTTTCCTCGATTCGTCTTGCTCGTTCCCGATGCACTCCGGCTGCACTGGTCAGGCTAGCGCCGACTTGATCTCTCACGCCAGAGATACAAGCAGGGTGCCTGAGCGAATTTCTTTCTCGCAGGCCCATTCTGAAAAGTGGTCGGAACGGGAAGAGTATCTATGGCGAATGGTCGATTCGATATTGGTTGTACACGGCCAGAGTCATAGCATTTCTTCAGGACAGAAATGCTCTGCAAGATATGGCGGCCAATCCGAATTGAAGACGGCTCCAGCCTGGTCGAGACCGCGTTGGTGGTGCCTGTCCTCGTGCTTATTCTGTGCTTTGCCATCGACATAGGATATTTCTTCATCGTGGCCGCCAACCTGGTGTCCGCGTCGCGCAACGCGGTGCTTTATTCGGGACAAGGATTTGTCTCGCCGGGCCAGTTGTCGCTGCCATCGGCCGGATCAGGATCGTTGAGCGACACCGCAGGAGTTGCTGGACTGGCGGGTGGCGATCTGGCCGCGCTGGCCAATATGACCACGAAAACCAACGTTCAGGTTTGTTCGAAGAAGCTCGGCATCACTCAGACCTCTAACGGATACGTTACGAATTGCAGCACGTTTCCATCCGGGTCACTGAACTTCGCTCCCGACCAGGATCCGGAGTCGAACTATGGAATGCTGACGCAGCGAGTCGATGTGGTGTACACCGTCAGTCCACCCATTCCAGTCGACTTTTTCCTATTTTCAATGCCGCCACTGACGGTCCATTGGCAGGCCGAGATGCGAGCGCTTGACTGATGCCGACCATCTCCATACCGAGGCTCTTCACAGACGAGCGAGGCTCCATGCTGATCGAATTTGCCCTCTCGATATGGACACTGTTTCTGCTCACCTTTCTGATCTTCGAATTTTGTATGACGGTGTATACCTACAGCGTTTTGGGGAATGCTGCACGCGAGGGCGTTCGTTACGCAATCGTTCACGGGAGTGACAGCGCCGCTTGCAGCGGCCCGGGATCGGGATGTAGCGACGCGGCCGGCAGCAATGTTTCAGCGGTGGTAAAGAGCTATGCCACGGTCACATTCCACGACATCAGTGGAATGACGGTGACGCCGTCCTGGCCTGACGGAACATCGACTCCTTCGAGCCGGGTCATCGTCAGCATCTCGTATCCCTACATTTCTTATTTGACGCTGCCGGGTTTCGCCGCGCCCAGCATGCAGGTCACCGCCGAGGGGAGGATTGTCTTTTAGTGAGGCGTCACGATGAACTCACGCATGCCACAATTTCGCAGAGGTCGCAATGACGCGGGCCAGGCCGCCATTCTGGTCATCCTGATGTTGAGCTTGTTCCTGCTGGCAGTTCTGGCGTTTGCCGTGGACTACACGAATATCTGGTTTCAGCGGCAGCAGGTTCAGACCGCAGCCGACGCCGCATGTCAGGCGGGTGCAATGGATATGTACCAGCTCATCAGCGGTGCGAGCTATCCACCGATCGGCTTTGTGCCTGGCACCGCCGGCAGCTGCAATACGTTCGGTTCGGCAGGTCCCAGCATGTGCTGGTATGCCGGCAAGAACGGGTTCAACGGGTATAGCGGCGGAAGCGCCAGCGTTTCCTGGAGCTTTCCGGGTTCCGTATCCGGCGTCACTCCGCCTCCGTCTTCGGTTGTTTCCAACCCTTACCTGCAAGTGACGGTATCGCTGCCGGTGAAGACTTATTTCAGCACGCTGCTGACGGGCAATCAGACACAACAAGTCGGAGCCACTGCCACCTGCGGTCTGACCCAGGTCATGCAAGGCGCTCCCATCATGATTCTCAATCCTAAGATCTCCGGAGCGCTGTATTACACCGGCGGCGCATCCCTCACGATTATTGGAGGCCCGGCGCGCAGCATCGTAGTCAATTCCAGCAGCACAACGGCCGTGCAATGTGGTTCAAGCGGCGTGATCGATACCAGGAAAGGGGGCCCAAACCTCACTGGGTCGGATGTCGGTACGTATGGCGGCCCGCATGTTGCTCCCGGCACGGCGACCGGGTGTTACGGAACGAATGGCAACACCGGATTGCCGGCGGGCTTCAGCGGAGGGACAACCGGGAAGTGGGCCTGGCCGGCGACACCGGTGGCCGATCCTTATGCCGGAGTTCCAGCGGCCAGCGGAGCGAAGAACATTACTCCGGCAACTAAAGCGTCACACAGCGATGGAACGAAATATTACAACCTGGCCGCTCCTGGTATGGACGGGTGTCCGGATACCAGCCCCACCAACTATGGCAGCTATAACGACAGCACTTATTGGACCTGCAATTTGAGCAAGTACGGAAGCAAGCCCTGGTATTGCCGGGGCTGCAAGGAATATGCGCCCGGTTATTACCCGAACGGCATCTCCGAGGGAGGTGGAGACGTCATCACGTTTCTTCCGGGCGTGTATTACCTGGACGGAGATCTTTCCATCGGCGGCAGCGATTCGATCCGTATGGCTAAGGCCTGCGCCAGTTCACAAGGGGTGGTGAACACCGATCCCAGCACGGGCAACTGCAGTCCGCTAACTCAAACCGCTGGTCCGAATGGCGCAGGTGGTGGAGGGCCTTGGACGTGGCACCAGACTGATGGAGTAATGTTCTACTTCCACGGAAGCGCTAAACCCGTGATCAGCGGAGCATCCGGCGCTCCGGCTTATCCCCGCGTCGATAAAGTGCCGGTTACGGATCTTACCTGCGATGGCAGCGCCCCACCGTCGTATCTGAACCTCGCCAGCGCTCTCGACACGAACATCATGCTTGCGCAATGCACAGCCAACGGCACGTACTATGACACCACCGGAGATACGACGGACTCGACCGGAAAGGTCCGCGGCCTGCTGATGTTCATGGATCACGCGGACACGGCCTCGCCGCAACTGCAAGGATCAGGAACCCTTGCATACTCGGGTACCCTGTACTTCCATTCCTCAAACTACGCGACGATTTTTCAGATTCCCGGAGGAACGACCAACGGCACCCTGATTTGGGGCAACGTCATAACCGACCAAATGCAATTAACTGGTAGCGGCGCGCTTACCATGGCGCTGAATCCGGCAGCGACCACGCCCATTCTTAAGGTGTCGCTATTACAGTGACGACCATCGACGGCTGCCCGATTTACTGAGACCCCCAGCAGTGACAGGTCACGCTTCTTCCAGAACTGCTGTTTCCTCGGCCGGCTCCCCTATCGTCTCAGCTGCCGACGCCGCCTGCTCAGGCTTTTGATCGGTCTGCCCCAGCTCCGGATTCTTGGCTTCAGCCTGAGTCAGCTCACGCAACACCACCACTGAGCGTCCAGCCACGTCGAGCCTGCCATCAAGAAGCTTTTCTCCGAACGGGTCATCCAGATCATGGGTATTCATCAGCAGCTTCCAGCCGCGGTTGCGGGGAGATTGCGGCAGCGTGTACGTGACGCAGTCCGCATAGGAGTTCAGCATGACCAGAAATGTGTCGTCGGTGATAGGCTCGCCCGTCTCATCCAGCTGAGCCAGGGTTGAGCCGTTCAGCATCACTGCCAAGCTGCGCATCCAACCGGTGTTCCACTGCTCTTCGGTCATCTCTTGACCATCGGTACGGTACCAGGCAATATCGCGCGAGGAGCGATGATAGACCTCGCGGTCCTGGAAGAATTTGCGTCGCCTGAGGTTGGGATGCTTTTGCCGGAATTCGATTAGTCCGCAAGTGAATTCCAGAAGCTTTTTCCGGCGCTCATCGAGTTTCCAGTCATACCAACTAATCTGGTTGTCCTGGCAATAGGCGTTGTTGTTGCCCAGCTGCGTGCGCCCGAGTTCGTCGCCTCCGCAGAGCATGGGAACGCCCTGCGACAAAAACAATGCCGCCAGGAAGTTCCGTTTCTGGCGCTCGCGAGCTGCAATAATCTGAGGATCGTCGGTCGGTCCTTCCACTCCCATATTCCAGGAGTTGTTATCGTTGGCTCCGTCCTGATTGTTCTCGCCGTTGGCTTCGTTATGTTTTTCGTTGTAGCTAACCAGATCCTCGAGAGAGAAGCCATCGTGAGCGGTAACGAAGTTGATGCTGGCGTACGGCCGCCGTCCGTCATTCTGATACAGGTCGCTGCTGCCGGTCAGGCGATAGCCTAGATCGGAAAGTTGTCCCTCGTCGCCCTTCCAGTACCGGCGCACGGTGTCGCGATACTTTCCGTTCCACTCCGCCCAGAGAACCGGGAAGTTGCCGACCTGATAGCCTCCGTTGCCTACGTCCCAGGGTTCGGCGATTAATTTCACCTGCGAGATGATCGGGTCCTGATGAATGATGTCGAAGAATGCGGCCAGCCGGTCGACATCGTGCAGCTCGCGGGCCAGCGTCGCAGCCAGATCGAAGCGGAAGCCATCGACGTGCATTTCCGTAACCCAATAACGCAGGCTGTCCATAATCAGCTTGAGCACCTGCGGATGGCGCACATTCAAGCTGTTACCCGTTCCGGTGTAGTCCATGTAGTAGCGCGGGTTGTCGGGCACCAGTTTGTAATACGTGGGGTTATCGATACCGCGGAAGCTGAGCATCGGGCCAAGCTGATTGCCCTCTGCGGTGTGGTTGTAAACCACGTCGAGTATGACCTCAATGCCCTCGCGGTGCAGAGCTTTCACCATGGCCTTGAATTCCGGCACCTGCGAACCTAAGTCTCCGGAGGAGCAGTACTGCGACTCTGGACTGAAGTAGTTCAGCGTGTTGTAGCCCCAATAATTGTGGAGACCGCGATCGCCCAGCATCTTGTCGTGTACGAATTGGTGTACCGGCATCAATTCGACAGCCGTGATGCCCAGACCTTTCAGATATTTCAACGCGGCCGGTGAGGCCAGTCCCGCGTAAGTACCGCGAAGGTCTTCTCGAATCTGCTCATTCAGCATGCTGAAGCCGCGGACATGCATCTCGTAAATGATGGAGTCGCTGAGAGCAATACGCGGGGGACGATCATGCTCCCAATCGAAGTAAGGGCTGGTAACGATTCCTTTTGGCATGCCGGAAGCGCTGTCGCGCCGGTCAATGACCATATCGGCGTTCTCGCCGCCGAAGCGATAGGGGTGGATCGGCTTGCCCCAATCTACCCGGCCGGCAATGGCTTTGGCGTACGGATCAATCAGCAGCTTGGCTGGGTTGAAGCGTAGACCTCGAGCTGGGTCCCACGGTCCGTAGACGCGGTAACCGTAAAGCTGACCCGGCTGCAAACCCGGTACGTACCCGTGCCAGACAAAGGCTGTCTGCTCGGGCAATTGAATACGTTCACTTTCACGACGACTACGGCCGTCGTAAAGGCAGAGCTCAACTTTCGTAGCATTTTCCGAATAAAGTGCGAAATTCACGCCGGTTCCGTCCCAGGTAGCACCCTGGGGAAACGGCTTGCCCGGCAAGCAGGGACGTTCCATTCTTCCTCCGAAGCAGTTGCGGAGCCGCACTTCTTTGATGCAAATTCTACAGGTTTGGAATTTGTATCACTGCAAGCTGTTGGGAACTATACCTTTCGAGTGGAAGGCGCATCCCAATCAAGTATGAGCGTGTCAGCGCTGGGTAAGTGCATAAATCCCGGATGTGGGACCGAGTTCAAGCGCCTCGGCACCGGCAGGATCTACACGCATCCGGTGCAGCAGCCGCTGGCTTGGGGACTGCCTGCGAACATCAAGCAGAAAGTGGTGTGGCTGTGCAGCAAGTGTGCCCAGTCGCACAGGGTCGTGTTCGATCACCAGCGCTGCCAGGTGCTGGTATTGAGTCAGGAGCGCGTACACAAGCGCTCCGCGTAGGTTTCTCTAACTCTCCCGCAATAGGTATACTGCTGCAACGCCGCACGATCTGCGGCAATGAACCCATGGTTTCCCAAGCTCAACCCCTTACCGAGCAGGACCTGCGCGATCTTGGCTTTGGAGCAGTAGTCTCGCGCGAGAGCCAACAGCGCCTGCTGAATCGCGACGGCAGTTTTAACGTGGAGCGTAAAGGGCTCTCGCTGTTGGAGTCGATTAGTCCCTACCACGTTCTCCTTACCATGCCGTGGTGGCAGTTTTTCGCATTGGGTTGTGGCTGGTACGTTCTGGCGAACGTCGTCTTTGCCCTGGCTTATCTTGCTTGCGGCTCTGGGGCGTTGGTGAGCACCGGCCCCGGAATCGCCTACCATCCCTTCTGGCGTGCATTTTTCTTCAGTGTAGAGACGATATCCACAATTGGTTACGGCAACGTAGTGCCCACAGGAATAGCCGCCAATCTGATTGTAACGACTGAGGCGCTGGCTGGGCTGGGCGGCTTCGCGATTGTCACGGGCTTATTATTCGCTCGCATCTCGCGGCCAACCGCCAATGTGCTCTTCAGCAGCCACGCGGTGGTGGCTCCGTATCAGGGGATTACCGCGCTGGAATTTCGAGTGGCGAATGCCCGTTCCAATGAGTTGATCGAAGTGTCGGCCAAGGTGATTGTCAGCCGCTTTGAACAGGTCGATGGCGTTCACACCCGGCGTTATTACCCGCTGAAGCTGGAACGGGAGTCGGTGGTCTTTCTTCCGTTGACCTGGACCGTGGTTCATCCTATCGAACAAGACAGCATTCTCTTCAGCGAGACCGCGGATTCCATGCGCAATTCCAACGCGGAAATCCTGGTCCTGCTGAAGGCGTTTGATGAGACATTTTCCACGATCGTTCAGACCAGGACCTCTTACACTTTCGACGATATTGTCTGGGGTGCGCGCTTCGCCAACGCTTTCATGGCCGATGCCGCCAAGCGCTTCGCCCAGGGTCGTGGCAAGAAGGGGAAGGTCGCGGTAGATATGCGGCTATTCGACATTATCGAACCGGTGGTCGAACGATTAAATCATTGAATATCATTCGCTGGTCGCGGAAAATAGCTGCGACTCTCGAGGGCATCCCTTTAACCTGGGTTTGATGTAGCTGTTTTGGCTTCAGCGCCGGCAATTGTGTCTGCCTGCGCCCACAAACACAATGGAGGAACTATGGCTGAAGCAATTCTGAAGCGGGCTTCCGGATGGTCGATCGCGCTAGGTATTCTGATGATCATTGCGGGCATTATCGCAATGTTCGCTCCCTGGGAAGCCGGACTGGTCATTACGATCGTGGTTGGCTGGTCCGCGATCTTTAATGGCATTGCGCAGATCATCTTTGGTGTCCGCACGCATGGTGGCTGGCACGTTCTTCTGGAAGTTCTCCTTGGCATCATCTACATCATTGCCGGTGTTTACCTCCTGATGCATCCTGTTGGAGGCCTGCTGGCGTTGACTCTGATCCTGGCTTCGTTCCTGCTGGTTTACGGAGTGTTCGCACTGGTGCTGGCGTTCCAGATTAAACCGCGCGGCGGCTGGGGATGGGTGTTATTCGACGGCATCGTCACCATCCTGCTGGGAGTTCTCATCTGGGCACACTGGCCATTCAACTCTGATTGGGTGGTTGGGACGCTGTTCGGCATCAGCATCTTCATGTCAGGCGTCACTCGCCTGATGATGTCGCTGGCGTTACGCAAGGCCGTAAGCGCGGCATAGGAATTGGCGAGGAAGGGAAGGTCGCCGATGCTGGCGGCCTTCCTCCCAAGTCATTGACATCGTCCGCCAGATCCTACGTCCTTCCGCTTTAAATCTTTCTTTCAATCCCGAAAATTGTTCGAAACGCAAACGGTTCGCCGGCGTGACCAAAGTCATAGGCGCTCACATCCGTGTCTTCTACAGTTCAGGTGTGGCAACGACCCAGACCTCCCGATGAGCAGTATCCCCGGCCGTGCGAGGCCGGGGCGCCACCATCCGAATCACAAAGGAGACACAACAATGTCCGTGGAAGTAACGCAAACGGTTGGCGAGTTGGCCGCAACCCTGCCAGGAGCAACTCGCGAGTTTGAAAAGCTTGGAATTGATTACTGCTGCGGAGGAGGTCGCACCCTAGGCAAGGCCTGTGCGGACGCCAACATACCGGTCGAACAAGCTTTGTCACGACTGGAAGAAGGCTTCGCGGCCACTGGCGCCACTAAAGATCGTGATTGGAAGTCCCAACCGCTCGCCGACTTGATCGCTCATATCAACGGCACGCACCATGTATTTGTGCGCGAGGAGTGCCCGCGCATCGAACGATTGGCCGGCAAAGTAGTCTCCGTCCATGGCAAGAACCATCCCGAGCTGCTGCAGGTTCAGGAGGCGTTTGTTGCTTTGGCTAACGAGCTCAGCCTTCACCTGACAAAGGAGGAGCAGATCCTGTTCCCCTACGTGATTCAGATGGAGAAGGCAGTAGCTGCACACGAGCCGTTACCCCACGCGATCTTCGGTAACGTGATGAATCCGGTCCGAATGATGATGCAGGAACACGATGGCGCCGGGGACGTGCTCAAGAAGCTGCGCACTCTCACCAATGATTACACGATCCCTGCCGGCGCCTGCACCAGCTATGTGGCTTTGTATGGCGCGCTAAAGGCATTTGAAGCCGATCTGCATCAGCATATTCATCTGGAAAACAACATCCTCTTTCCCCGCTCGGTGGCGCTGGAACCGAATCCTCGATAGGCGAAGAATTATTTCGCGGAGCGAGTTGTTAAGTTCGGAATGGCGGGTACCCTACGTGCCCGCTTGTTTCTACAACTCACGGCGCGGATTTCGGCATCTTTTAAGTCATGCCGCGTCGACATCTCCAATCGGAAGCCGAACTTTTTCCTGTTTTCCCGACGCTTCAAGCCGCCCGGGCAGCTTCGAGAGACTGTCGCGCATGTGATCTCTGGCGACACGGGACTCAGACCGTGTTCGGCGAGGGAGCAACTCACGCGCGAATTCTCTTTGTGGGCGAACAGCCTGGCGACAAGGAAGACTTAGCCGGCAGGCCATTCGTCGGTCCGGCTGGGGCACTGCTGGATAAAGCCCTGATTGAGGCGGGCATCGATCGCACGCAAGCTTATGTCACCAACGCCGTAAAACATTTCAAGTGGGAGCCGCGCGGCAAACGGCGCATTCATAAGAAGCCGAACTCCATCGAAATTGCCGCCTGCCGGCAATGGCTGGACGCCGAGATCGCGCTGGTGAAGCCGGAGGTGATCGTGTGTCTGGGTGCAACAGCGGCACAGGCGCTTCTGGGCAGAGGTTTTCGTGTTACACAGGATCGCGGGCAAATGCGAGCGTTTGATGCCGGTATGAAGATCATGGCGACGGTTCATCCATCCTCGATATTGCGCGCTCCCGACGAAGAAAGCCGGCATCAGGAATTTGTGCGATTTGTTGAGGACTTGCAAGTTGTTGCAACAACTTTGAAACAATCCAGAGCGGCGTAATAATGGCATTGAACAAAGTCTGGGATTCGTTCATAGTGCTGGCGTCGCGTTCAACCCAGGTGCGCGATCTAGATGTGGGGTATTTGTGGCTCCGGAGCTAGAGCAAATTCGCCGCGAGGTAGAGAGGATCACGCACGGCTGGACCGATACGCAATGGTATCGAGCGCCACCTGGGAAGTGGACCACCGCCCAAATCTTCGAGCATCTGCTGCTCACCTATACGGGTACCACCAAGGGCTTGCGCCGGGCATTGGACAACGGAACGGTCACAGCCAGCGTCTCTACCTTGCCTCACCGGGTGCGTAAGTTTGCCGTAACGAAACTCGGATATATGCCAGGCGGCCGCGAGGCCTTCAAACAGATCATGCCGGGCGACGGCCTGAGTGCAGATTCGATGCGGCATTTTTATGATGCGTTGGTAGCCATGGATTCCACCTTGTTCGATGCCGAGCGGCGGTTCGGCCGGCGCGCAAAACTGCTCGATCATCCATTCCTGGGACCGTTGAATGCGCAAGAGTGGCGACTCTTTCATCGCACCCATACACGCCATCATTTAAAGCAAGTGGCTGAGCGTGCCCGCAGCACAGGAGTTGCTGCCGAGCGGCGAGTATCGGCTTAGAAGAATCCCAAGTACCACGTCCACAGAATTTCGCCCGCAAAGATCACAAACATCGAACATCCGCCCAAAAACACGCCGAAGGGAATCTCGCGACCCAGGAACGGCTGTTCCGCCTTGGCTTTGGCTTCTTCGCTGACATCCGAGACGAACGCCTCTCTCACCAGAAGAAACATAACGTAGAAAATCGCAGAGATGGGCGCCAGAACAATCACAAGAACGACAAGCTTAAGACCGAGAAATGCACCCGACATTCCCATGAGCGCGATATCGCCAAAACCGAGGCCGTGCTGCTTGCGCACGAGGTAATATACCGCCCACGCAAAATAGAAAAAGCCCGCTCCGACTGCAGCGCCCAGAACTGCGTCCGTGAACGACAGAACGGGGGGGGCCCAAGGCCTCAGTCCGAACAGACGCAGAACAAATGCTGTGCCGGAATAGTCCGTGTGTGCAACGAAAGACAGAGCGAAGCCGAGCAGGATACCGGGGTAGGTGAACTCGCGTGGCAGCAGTCCGGATTCGGCGTCCATGAAGATCAGGCCAATTAAGAGGAAGCTGAATATGCAGAATTTCAGGGTCAACCACGTCGGTCCGAAAGCGACATAGCACGCGACGAAAAACAGACCTGTCAGGAGCTCGACAGCGGGATATCGTATGGAGATCGGCTCACCACAGGCCCGACAGCGTCTGCGAAGTACGAACCAGCTTAAAAGAGGTAGATTGTCGTACCAACGGATGCCAGCGCCGCAACGTGGACAGTGGGAGGGCGGTGAAACAATCGATTCGTCGCGCGGGATACGGCTGACGCAAACATTCAGGAAGCTCCCGAATATCAGACCAACCACGAAGATCGCGCATTCAAGCAGTCGGTCCAAGTAGACTTTCGCAATTCCTCGCTAACGATTTAAGGCTCACGGAAGCTCAGAAGATCGCCGTTCAGGACTGCGCCACAGGACTGCTCTGGGGGCATCTCTCCTGTCCAGTTCATTCGCTTCCGATTGACCAGCCGTACCTCGGGTGGGTGTTTCTCCCAGCCGGTACCGTTCTCTTCGCGGATGGGCACACTATAGCAGGCCAAGCTCTCGTCTGGCTCCTGCTCTTTCCACTCCAGCAAGGTGGCTTCTAAGGCATCGGAGAGCGCCTCATTGGAGCGAAGGCAGAAAATCCACTCATGGGCGGCATCCATCGCGTATGCGCCGGAGGTGACTCCGGGGATCGCGGTTTTGAAGGTTGCTCCATGCTCTCGTGCGACTCGTTCGGTATCGTCTTCCGAGGCATTGTCGATCACCAGCACCTCATCGCATGGGCGCAATGAATCCAGAACGCGGCCGAGACGCAGTGCATCGTTATGAGTGTGTAGAAGGGCGCTGATTTTTGGCATGGACCGTCCAAGTGAGAATATCGCAGCTGGAACCAGCTGTGTACAAGGAGAGATGCAAAAAGGCGCAGCCGGGTATAGTGGCTGCGCCTGTGCAAAGCAAATTTACCTACGACAGAGGGATGCGGCTGGCATCATGGTTATTTTTGGTTTGTTGAACGACCGTTAGGGTGTTGATGGTCTGAAAACTCAAAACCGCTTCCGGACCAAGCTTGATCTGCTCGCCTTTCTTGGCGGCAGAGACGCCCGTGCCGGCTCCGGCACCGCCGGCTGCCCCGATCGCGGCTCCCTTACCTCCACCGATAATTCCGCCAAGAATCGCGCCCGCCGCCGTACCGATGCCGACCTTGGTGGCGGTGTTCTTCCCCTCGCCTTTTCCTTGGCGTGACCATTGGTTGGTCTGGACGTTGTAGGTCTTGCCATTGACCGATAATGAGGTCAGCTCCAGCGTCAACACGGATTGCCCGGCAAACCGGCCGGCGCTCTGAACGTTCGCCACGCGGCCAACCACGTCTGCCCCGGACGGGATGACCGTTTCGCCGTCAATCACGATCGGCGTACTCAGCGATCCACGAAACGTATCGCCTGTCTTATTCGTTTCCGAGCTGAGAGAATCATTGAGTCGCACTGACAACTGTGTTCCCGCCGGAATGGTAATCTTCTGCGGCGGTGGTGGCGGAGGAGGAGGCTGCGGAGGCGCGGGTTGTACTTCGGGTTGGGGCGTCACTGGCGCCGGAGGCGGCATGCTATTTGCCAGAGTAGCGTCACTATTCGCCTGGTCAGCTCCCCCGTCGCGATGATGCCGAGTATTCGTTTTAGGCGTGCGCTTCTTCTCCCGTGAAGTTGGTTTTGCCGCCGGCGGGATCGGAGTTTCAGGGGCTGGTGGAGGAGCCGCTTCTGCTTGCTGCACCTGCAGATTGTTAATCACGGTACGCACGCCGTCGATCGCGCCTGCATCGTTGGCCGCAGCGGTTCGCTCGACATCGCTGTTGACATCGCCGCTCAGCGTGACTACGCCGCCAGCGGCTTGGACGCTGATCTGTCGGCTCTGAATGCCGGGATCACCGTAGATCTTGTTTTGTACGTCGCTTGCAACCTGGGCATCCGTGCGCTCGGCCTTGCGCGAGCATCCCGCCAGCATGGCGAGGCTCAGCGCTAATATCAGCGCCAGGGTTACAGACAAAGGGCCTTTGGTCCTCATTACTACTCCTGTGGGTCAATTCCTTAGTGAATGAACACGAGCAAGGCACGGTTGTCGCTGTGGGCCCCGCAGAAACACTCCCTGAGGAAGAGACGCGTACATTGGATGAACGAAAGCGGAGCAGGTTCAAAGAAAAAGTCGCACAACGTTGTTGTGCGACTTTATACCGTAGCAGGAAAGTGTCACAGATATTACACAACGGAGTGCATCCGTTGCGTCACATCTGGTGCTTACGTCGAGGACGAGGACGGCGGCTCGGTCAGGCGATTGTTGATCGCGAACAAAGCCAGCTCCAAACGGCTTGCGACCCCGACCTTATCGAAGATATTGGTCAGATGGTGCTTAACCGTATCTTCGCTGAGCGAAAACTTGCGGGCAATTTCTTTATTGCTGAGACCGGCCACAATCGTAGTGAGAATGTCCATCTCGCGCTTGGTGAGCCCGAAGTTGCGCGGCGGCTTCTCGCCCGAAGGATTCGTGCGCATGAACTCGACGATGTCGCCGACGGCTTCGCGCCCAATCCAGTATTGTCCCGCCATAACCGTGCGGATGGCCTTCATGAGCAGCTGCGTCGCCGCTTCTTTCATGACCACGCCTCGGGCGCCCATTTGCAACGCCTGCACGATTTCCATCCGCTCCACCGCGGCGGTGAGCACAATGATTTTCGTGTTTACCTTATCGCCGTCGGCGGAGAGGTCGCGCATTGCGTCCATTCCTGGCACTCGCGGCATGGCCAAGTCCAGCAGGAGCACGTCCGGCCGTAACTCCCGCGTCTGCGCAACAGCTTCCGCGCCATCTGCGGCTTCGCCCACTACTTCCAACTCCGGCTCTGCCTCTAACAGACGTCGCAATCCGTCGCGAAAGATCGTGTGATCATCTGCGATTACGATGCGCACTGACGGCTCCTTCTTATCCATAGGATTCGTATCCTTTCTGCGGAATGGTAATCTCCAACCTTGATCCGTGCCCGGGAGTCGATTCGATGATCATGTCTCCTCCGACAGCGCGAACTCGTTCCTTGATGACGGCTGGTCCCCGTCGCAGAGTATCGAGTTCTGCGAGGCCTAAACGTCCAGCAAAAGGGAAGCCGTTCCCATCATCATTCACCACCAGCTTCCACAGACCATCCTGCGAGCCGAAGCGGACAACTGCCGACTGCGCGCCACTGTGCTTGCGAATATTCACCAGGCTCTCTTGCACAATTCGCACCAACTCCCGGCAGGTGGCCGCCGGCAATGTCACTTCCGGCAATTCCGATATGAAGCGTACGGCAATGCCAGTGTCTCTGGAGAAACGTTCCACGAGATCGGCAATAAAGTCAAGAAATTGATGCGGTCCGATATCTACCGGGCGCATGTTCTGCATCAGCTCGCGCAGGTTTAGTACCTCGCGCCGAAGCAGGCCCTGGATACGGTCCAGTTCACTCGCCACCTGCGAATCGCTGCTGCGGCGGCGAAGCACGTCCACTTGCATCTCGATGCTGATCAGGGACTGGATCGTCGTGTCATGCAACTCCCGGGCTACTCGCGCTCTCTCGGTCGCTCCCGCCCGGGTACGAAAACCCCAAAGCAGATAAACAGAATACAGTGCCGGTGCGATCTGGCGCATTACATCCTGCGCTAATCGGAGTTCTAACTCCCGCTGCCGTCCGAGGCATGCGTTTACCAGGACCAGCCGTCCCGTCCAGTCACGGCCCATCTCATGACCCACCACCAGTAGGGAATCTGCGCCGAACATCGGCATTTCCAGATCCTTCGTCTGCGTGGGCTCCAGCCGGCGGCCTTCCTCGTCGAGCGCTGTAACGTGGCAGCTGCTGGCGCTGCCGTTCCTCTGCATGTAAAACGTGTGCGGATAGCCCGCCATCAGGTCGGAAGCTTTGTCGGCGGGAGCTATCTCGACCGCATGAATATTCGGTTGTGACAGTGTGGGCATCTCCCAGCGAAACGCCCGCCCAGTACTGCTTTGCGCCACCACTTCGACAATAGCACTTCCCTGGAAGACACGGGCCAATTCCGTCAGGACGCTATGTAAGACCGTGGAGAAGCGATTGCCGACTCGCGCCAGCGAAAGCAACCGGTTTGTGAGTGCGATCTCGGCCCGCAATTCCTTTTCGGTCTCAGCCAGGAACCCCAGCAAAGTGCCGGCGACAAACAGAAACACGCACCGCAATACCACACGGACCGGTTCCGTCGCGCCAGCCATTATGGAGCGCAGATTGGCCGGTCCATGGGTGGCGAGAAGGACTTGAAACGGCAATAAGGCCACGCTGAAAAGAGCGGTCCCAAGTGTTTCAATGAAACCCCAGCGAAATGCGGCCGCAATCATTGCGAACAAGAACAGCACATAGAAGGGGCGGTCTGAGACATTGATGAACAGGCATAGCAGGGCCGGCCACCCCAGATCGTTGACCTGCGCCCAAGACGTGAAGAGCCGGCCAGGCTTGGCCGCTTCCACCCAAAGCAGCAGCAACAGGCTGCTGACGGCGTATCCGGTAAGCAATACCATTCCAACGCGATGCTGCGAATCGGTTCTTACGGGAGCGATAAACCAAGAGGCCAGACACGTTAGTGACAGAAACAGCCGCGAAAATGCGAGAATTCGTTCAACACGCAAGTCTTGGTATTTCTGTTCGACGACTCGAAGCCGCGACAGAAGCCTAGGACCCAAGGTTGGCCAAACGTGTGCTCTATTCACAGCAGTCTTGAATTGGTGGCAAGATTATGACACGAAAGCGCTATATCCGAACTAAGTTTCCGAACGGACTGGGCAATTTCGTTCCGAATCGATACACGCGGTCACCACTTTTGGTGACCGAACTCACTGCGCTTTGGGTCACCCGCAGTTAATTTGGGGCTTGAGTTGAAGAGCTTTGTGGCTCAACATTGACTGAGAAACCGGGTGTCGCAGAGTGGCTGCCCGGTTTTGAGAAGCGTGGACTAAACTCTTGGAGTCGCGAGGGTTTAACACGATATCTCGAGCTATTTACGAGCAAAGTGCGCTCCCCGGCTTTGCAACCTTCTTCATGCGCAGACTTTCGCGTCGGTTGAAGGACGAGGTACAAAACATGAAAGCAAAATTGAATTTGCAGATACTTCTGGCGGTTGCCGTTCTATTCACGTGCCTTCCGTCGGGTTTTGCGCAGAAGGCCAGCAACACAGGACCGAAGTACGACGTAGCCAACCAAGTGAAAATAAAAGGCGTTATCGACGACATTCACGAGACCCCTGGCGCCTTCGAGGGAACACACCTGGTAGTCAAAACCGATACCGGGACGGTTCTGGTTCAGCTGGCTCCAGCAGACTTTCTGAAAGAGATTGACGCGTCGTTCAAGAAGGGCGATCAGATCGAAGTCGTCGGCGCCAAGAACATGGGGACGGAGGGCGAAGAGATCCTGGCTCGCGAAATTACCATCGGCAACAACACTACGACTCTGAGAGACGATAGCGGTGTCCCCGTCTGGGTAGGTTGGAAAGCCGCTAAGAAGTAGTCAGAACTCACCGCCGGCATACTTGAACTGGCGCAACAGGGAGCACATGAGCGTGAAGCGCTCATTCGGGAAACCTATTTCTCGACTCGTTCAAAGTCCCCAGTCGAGGCATTCACGGCAATCCGCAGTTTGGCATCGTCCTGCGTTGTGCCGTAGATCACGTGCCACAGCAACACATTCTTGGCATTGTCCCAATCGAGCACAAAGAATACCGGCTGCTTTGGATCTTTCTTGGTGAGCTTACTGCCGCCATTCTTCTCGGCCACTTCATAAGCCTTGTCACTGTCGACCTTCAAGAATTCAAAGTTGAAGATATGAGTGGACGTGTTTGTGGGATTCCATGAGTCTTCCGTCGTGAAGGTGACGCCTTGCTCTGGCGCGTCCGCGCCCACCAATCCTGACCAAATAAACATCTTCATCATGCGGCGAGCCGGCGAGGCGAAAGACGCGCGCCACAAGCCCGCTTTTCCTTCACTCAACGGAGCATCGGACGTGTATTGAGACTGCAAGCGAAAGGGAGTGGCGTCGCCGTTCCAACCGCGGGCCGAAAGATACAGCTTCTGAAAAGCAACGCGTCCCGTTTCGTATTCTGCTTGCTTAGGGGCAGCCGGAGACGATTGCGACGTTGCGGGTGTGCTGGACGAGCAGGCAGTTAGAGCTAAGGCCGCGATGCAAGCCAGGGCCGCAGTAGAAAGGAAAGAGAATTTCTTCATGATGAGCAACGATCGGCTATACGCCAGAAACCAGCCAGCCTTTCTATCGAGTCGGACTTCGGGCCCGCGTCAGATGTTGCGCAAATTGCCGTTGGTCACAGATGAACCGAAAACAATGCTCTGTCTTAACCAGATGTCAATTTGTTATCGCCAGTTGCTAACGGCCGGCCTATCGCGCCAGTAACGCCACTCCTGCTGCCACAAACAACGCCGCCAGCCAGCGCCGATGATCCACGCGCTCTTTCAGAAAAATCTGCGCGGCAAAAGCATTGGCGATGAAGGTAAGCGAAGCCGACGCTGGCCCGACTACACTCACACTGCCCCAGGACAAAGAGATCAGCAGACTGAAAAAGGCCATCGCCATGAACAGCATACCCAGCATAAATGCGGGGCTGGTGAGGACTCGACGAGACGCTTCCATCAGGCCGTGCCTTTGACGAATCGCGCCAAGATCTCCAATCTGACGCATGGCGTGAGCCTGCAGTACGTCACCTGCGGTCGAGGTGACGACGATGGAGCCGATCCCCATCCAAGTGATTGCCGCGGTCATTCTGCACCTCCGGTGTCCTCACGGATCAGGTGCGCCGGAACGGAATGCTTAGGATCGTGGCTGGCAGAGGGTTGGGTCGTCGCGGACGGACCAGTGGCGACGAACCCAACTCCGATGGTGATGAGCACAATGCCGGCCCAGTGCGTTGGTGGCACTGGTTCCTGCAGCAGTAGCTTGGCCAGCACAGCGGTCAGAATGTAACCGAGAGCCGTTGCCGGCAGAACGTACGTGAGGTCGGCCCAGGATAGCGCGTTCAGGTAGCTGACAAAAAATAGAATTAAAAGGACTATACCCGTCGCAGTCCAGACATTCGCGAACGCGGTCAGCAGCAGAGGCCAATTCTTTGCCGTCACTGCCCCAAAGGCTCGCATACCGCGTGCGAGACACACATTGCCGAGCGAAGCGAAAACGGTTACGGCCAGCAGGACCAGGTACTTGCGAACGGTCACGCCTGTCCTTTAGACGCCGACCGTTTCAACGGTTTTCGATTCGCTACTGGCCCCCGATCCTCCGGCGGGAGGAGGCATGGAACCGGAGGCTGCCTGCTGCTTGCGCGTTTCCTTCACGGAACGATTTCGCGCGGCGCGCAACTTCAGGAACGACTTGGCTTCCGTGTACAGACGCTTGCGATCGGTGGAGTTGAAAGCCGCTTTCTTGACGATGCGGAAGATCGCTTTCGGCCGGAAATAGTATTCATCGTAAAAGCGATGAACCATTTCCATGATGTAATCGCGCGAGATGTTGGGATACTCGATCATTGCGACCTGGTGCCCCATCTCGTCCACCATTTGCGCGCCTTCATTCAGGATGAAGCCGTTGGCCTTGGCGTAATCGTAAAGTTCGGTGCCCGGGTAAGCATGCGCCAGCGATACCTGGATCGTCTCGCAGTCGAGTTCCTTGGCGAAATCGATGGTGCGGCGAATGCTCTCCTTGGTCTCGCCCGGAAGTCCGAGAATGAAGTCGCCATGGATGACCAGGCCGAGCTTTTTGCAGTCTCGCGTAAAGTCACGCGCGCGTTCAACGGTGGCGCCCTTCTTCACGTTCTTAAGGATCTGGGGATCGCCCGACTCGAAACCGACGATCAGCAGCCTGCAACCCGCTTCCTTCATCGCCTTCAGCGTCTCGTAATCGGTCGTGACGCGCGAGGTACAGGACCAGGTCAGTCCCAGCGGCTTCAGCTTGGCGCAGAGTTCGATCGTACGCGCCTTCTGGATGTTGAAGGTGTCGTCGTCGAAGAAGAATTCCTTCACCCAAGGCCAGTATTCTTTGGCCTTCTTCATTTCCGCCGCGACGGCGTCGGAGGACCGTTTGCGCCAAGGGTGTCCACTGAGGGTCTGCGGCCACAGGCAGAACGTGCACTGCGCCGGACAGCCGCGAGTGGTGTAGAGCGAAACGAACGGATAGAGCAGGAACGGTACGTTGTAACGGCGCGGATCCATGTCGCGCTTGTAGACATCAACCACATCAGGCAAAGCATCGAGGTCATCGACGGCCGGACGGTCGGGATTATGCACGATCTGTCCGTTTGCTCCGCGATACGAGATGCCAAGAATCTCATCCAGCGGTTTGCCGTTGGCATATTCAACGCTCGCGTAGTCGAACTCGCGCCGGACGATGAAGTCAATCGCCTCGCCTTCCTTTAAAGAAGCCTCGGGCAGCGTGGTGACGTGCGGGCCAACGAAAGCGATCTTCAGCTTGGGATTGGCGGCCTTCATCGCGGCGGCCAGCTTGATGTCCCCCTGGAAGCCCGGAGTCGAGGTAAACAGCACCAGGAATTCGTACTGTTTTCCGATCTCGATAGTCTCCTGTGCATTCACCTTGTGAGGAGAAGCATCGAGGAGGCGCGAGCCCTCCAGCATGCCTGCCGGATAGGCAAGCCATACCGGGTACCAGTAGGACTCGATCTCGCGGGTGGCAGGCCAGCGCGAACTGGCGCCGCCGTCATAGTTCTCGAAAGAAGGGGGATTCAGGAACAGCGTTTTCAAAGGCATAGTATTAGCTAAGTCTCAAACTCAATCTGCGCAGGAAATGCGCTTTTACACCGGGGTAACATTTTCGGCAGCCGCTTTCACTCTGACGTTTGCGGCCGGCGTTAGACAGGCATTACCCGAGCGTTATCAGCAGACCAAAGTCAAAAGCTCTCTAACTATCGTACCATTGTTAGAGGCGCGTGGAACTAATTGAGATTCCTAATGTTAGATGTGATTCCAGGTTCCCGGTAAACGGTTGATTATGGGGTCGGAACGGCCCAATTCTCCAGTTCACCGGTAAGCCGCATCAGCTGCAACTCGGCCCGGCTGAGCTCGAATTCCGCATCCAGATAAGCTGCGTGCTTGTCATCGGTGTCCAGCTCTGCATTCTGCTCATCGCGGACATTGGCCTGCCCAATTTGTTCTCGCCCCTTAACCGCGTCCAAATCTCCCTGCGAGACCTCCCACTCCAGCTTGGCTACGTCTCGGGCAGCCGAGAGCTCCCGCAGTGAGCGTTGAAGCTTGAGGGTGTCCTCGCGAACCTTGTCAGTCGTCAGATCGGCCTGCTTCTTTGCCATGAGGGCATCGGCCTTGGCTTCCTCGGCCTTCGCCTTCTGGACGGAGTTAAAGATGGGAATTCGCAGGTTCACGCCGCCACTGAAGTTGTTGGCCTGATAGTTGAGATAGTACAGGTCGTAATTGTTGAATTTGGCCAGATAAGCGTATTGCGCCGCTAAATCAAGAGTAGGCATATATGCCGCTTTGCGCTCGCCCAAGGCCCGGGTCTGTGCGGCGTCGACTTTCTGTTGCGCCAGCTGTACCGCGGGACTGTTGGCCACTGCGCGCGCCGGCATATCTTCATCCTGCGAGAGCGCCGGAAACTCCGGAATGGATTTTGGATCGGCTGCGATCGAATCGGGGGGCACTCCTAAAAGACGCGAGAGGTGCTCACGCAACACGTCGGCTTGGCCTTGGGCTTCTGCGCTGCGCAGCCGAATTCGTGCGGCGAGCAGTTGACTCCTGGTGACCTCGAGCTTGCTGTCCACGCCTTCCTGCAAGCGCTGCTCGCTGACGAACTGGGCCTTGTCCGCCGCTGTTTGCGCCTCAGTTAGTGTGCTGATCTTGCCCGTGAGCTGCGCCAGTTGCGCATAACTCAATGCAGTGTCCAGGATGACGGCGTCGCGCTTGTCTCGCACGTCCAGCGAGGTGGCCTTCCAGTCAATTCTGGCAGCTTTAACAAATAGCTTGAGCGCGGGATTGTAGAACGACTGGACCGCGTTGAAGTTGGCGACCGAAGGAGCCGAGCCCTCCAGAGTCAACGGGAAGCCGTAGGAATAGCCCAGGGCAGAGCCGATCGAAAGCTGAGGGATGTAGTTAGCGCGAACCTCTTTGTAAGCCTGCTCGGCTCGCCACTGGTTGATTGCCGCGATACCCATCACTCCACTGTGCTGCAGAGCCAGGTCGACCGCGTTACGAAAGGGAATTGGAGTGACAGGCGCGTCGGCGGCCATGCACAACCCGTTCACGGAAAGCAGGACGCAAGCGAGAGCTACGATCCTCGCTCGCCGGGTTATCGGATTGGTTCCGGAATGCCGGGTTCTCGAGTACATCCCGTGCTCTAGATTACACGCGAAGGTATGCTTCACTGCACGCGGCTGAGCGCCTTCTTGGCAGGCATGAAGCCCGAGGCCAATGCCAGAGAGGCTTGGTATTCCGTTGCCGCTGCTCCGTTATGCCCCATCTTCTCCTGGAGCTGACCCATGAGGTAGTGCGCCCGGAAGGCCGGCGCGGACTCAACCAGTTCGCCCGACGACAGATATTTCTGCAGGTAATCCATCGCCGAGGCGAAATCGCGGCTACCTAAGAAAAGCTGGTTACCGGCGTCGAAATACGACTCGCCAAATTTGTGAGGCTGCGCCATTGCCGACGCCACCGCGTTCTGCATGTCTTCGGATCGTCCGCGCTGCCGGTAGAAAGCTGCCAGTTGCAGCCACATGTCTGCTGGGTTGCTACTCTGCTGGATCGCCGCCTGATATTCGCTTTCGGCATCCGAATAGCGCTTGTCCTTTGCGGCAACACGCGCCCGGATCAGATGCGCCATAGCTGGATTGAACGACTGCACGGCCGCAGCTTGCGCGTTCGCCTTGTCGACTCCTCCGCCCATGAAGGAAGGAGCCTCGGTGTAATACTCCGCCAGATCGACACGAGCCGGAACGTTAGCGGGATCGAGCTGCACGGCCCGTTCAAATTCGCTTTTGGTTTTTCTGGCCAGTCCAGCGGCACTCAGCGGATTCGAATTTCCCGCCTTACGGCCATACTCCCGGCCGAGCCACAGATGATAGCTGGCGTTTTGCGGCTCGAGGATTACGGCGCGTTCGCCATATTTAACCGCATCATCCCAGCACTCCATGGAAAAGTAAGCGCGAGACAGGAGATTGAGTGATTCCGCGTCGTCGTGGCTGGTCAGCGCGGTGACGGCTTCGCTGGCGTGACCGGTCGAGAGCAGCCGGCTGGCCTCGGGATCAGCGAGGCTGGCAGTTGCAAAAACGAATAACAGCGCAAAAGTAGTAAAAAATCTTAAGAAGACAAATTTCATGGAGTAGCTGGTTTTACTGCCATCCCGCCTTTTAAAGATTGCATATTGAGCGCGCCTAACGCGATTACAGCGTTGTCGGAGAGGCCGCTCGTTACCTCAACCCGCGTCAAATTCGATACCGACGTTTTTACATCGCGGCGTTTCAGTTCTCCGTTGACGACTTCAAAGACATATTGACCATCGGCATCCTGATGAATCGCTTCCCGCGGAACCGTCAGCGCATTCTGCTGGCGCATAGTAATGATGGCGACGCTCACGTTGGTATTCGGCAGGAGCTTTAGATCGTCATTCTGCACCACGCAGGTCACTTCGCCGACCATTCGTGTGCCATGCTGCACCACCGTAGTTGGCAGCGTCTCGATCGTGCCCTTCCATACGCGGCCCGGCAGAGCGTCCCAGGTAATCTCGACCAGCTGACCCGGCTGAAGCTTGCCGATCTCCGGCTCGTCAACGAAAGCGCGAACCCGAACCTTGTGCAAGTCTGCCACTTGAACAAGCAGATCGCCAGTATTGACGAAGGCGCCTTCCCGGACCGGCAGCGAATACACCAAGCCATCTCGCGGCGCGGAAACATTGGCGTTCTTCAGCACTTCCTGAGCGGCCTGAAGCGA
This sequence comes from uncultured Acidobacteriaceae bacterium, assembly GCA_963834135.1. Lineage (GTDB taxonomy): Bacteria > Acidobacteriota > Terriglobia > Terriglobales > Acidobacteriaceae > Bog-257. The sequence goes on from CAWIAN010000008.1 coordinate 119,158, forward strand.
AGCTCGGGCTTCTGTCTGCTGCGCTTCAACGTGTCCGATCTCCTGAGTGGAGTAGCGGTCTTTCAGCTTTTGCTGCAGGAGTTGAACCTGCGCGTCGTCGACCCTTAGGCGATTTTGCGCAGCGTCCACTTCTCCCTGAGAAGCGGCCCCGGTTTGCAGAAGCTTCTGCATCGCCTGCAGATTTCGTTCTGCAGCCTCACGATCGGTCTGGGCTTTTACCAGCCCATTGCGAGTAGTCAGAAGTTCTTCCTGAGTGCCTCCACCCTGCACCGCAGTAAGGTCGGCCTGGGCGCCCTTCAGCTGAGCTTCCGCTTTTGCCGCCTGCAAGCGGGCGTCAGCATCATCGAGGCGCAACAGCATCTGTCCCGGCTTTACCCAGGTACCCTGCTGAACGTAAATCTTCTTAATCGTGGTCGGCATCGGGGCGTATGCCTGGAAGTTGTTCAGGGCCTCAATCTTGCCGTTGGTGGCAATGCTGGCAGTGATGGTCTCGCGCTCCGCCTGGCCAACTCGAATGGTTACCTGGGAACGATGGAGCGAGACGAAGGCCGCCAGGACGATCACGGCGGCAACCACGACCAGGACAATAAGTCCCGTTCGCCTACCATTCACAGGCCGAAGGCCGTTATCAGATGCGGCTGCCATTTCTTTTCGAAACTATAAGTATAACGTAGGACACAACTTCCCACGCATTACGCTTGCGTCACCTTGGCCTGAGAAGTTGCTGGATGTTGGGGGTACGGAGTAGCCGGCGTTGTCCGATCTCAGTTACCCGTTATTTATCTGATGTCGCGAGGCTCAGGAAGACGCAGAAGTGGGAACTCGACTCAAACCTTCGGCGGCATTTTGTCATCCGAGCAAGGGTACGCGCACGTTACTCGGGGTCCACTATGCTGCTGGGGCGAGTCAAGCGAGTGATCGTGGGCACGGCGAACGATGTTGTCTTGAATCATGTTCTTTCCTTCGCTGCCTCTCTTTCTTATTACTTCGTGATGGCTTTCTTCCCGGCGCTGATTGCTCTGGCGGCCATTGTGGCGTACCTGCCGGTGCCTGACCTTTTCAACACCATCGTCAGCACGCTGGCCCGCGTGGTGCCACCGGAGAGCATGGGACTGATCCGCAAGATTGTCGCCGACGTGATCACCCCCAGCCGCGGAGCTTTTCTGTCGTTTGGCCTGATAGGAACCGTCTGGACCTGTTCCAGCGGCTTCTCCGCCATGATTGAGGCGCTGAATGTCGCCTACGATGTTCCCGAGACCCGCCCGTGGTGGAAGACGCGCCTGCTGGCGATCGAACTGATCTTCATCATCGGCGTTTTCGTGACGCTGGCTTTCACCTTCATGATCCTGGGACCCAGGTTCGGGCAGTTCCTTGCGGAACGTACAGGCGTTGCGCCCGTGTACGCCATGATTTGGCCGGTGCTCCGTTATGTGCTGGCGATTACGTTCATCGTTATTGCTGTAGACGCCCTTTACTTTCTGGCTCCCAACCTTAAACAGCGATCCGTGGACATTCTTCCGGGAGCGCTGCTTGCCGTGGTTGGCTGGATGCTGTTATCCAGTGGCTTGAGCGTTTACCTGCACAAGTTCGCCCACCTCAATAAAACTTATGGCGTGCTGGGAGGCGGGATCGCTTTTCTCATTTGGCTTTACTGGTCGGGGTTCCTGATTCTGCTTGGGGCAGAGCTGAACTCAGAAATTATTCAGGAGTGTGGCGACGGCACGCTGCTGTTAAAGCAGCCTCCACCCGACAAGGTGAAGCCGATTGCCGCGACCACGGCTGATGCCGCACTTCCGGTGCAGAAGGACGAAGCCATGCAACGCCGCACCGGATAGCACCTCACGTTCGCGGCCTTCGATCGACGCTACAATATAGGTATGGCAAAGAGTCAGCGTTACACCCCGGAGCACGCCGAGGCGGGCCTGGATGCCAAGTTTCCCGACATCGAAACCTGGCCGAACCAGTTTCCGAATTACGAAATCCTGATCGACGTTCCGGAATTTACTTCTGTCTGTCCGAAGACCAGTCTGCCTGATTTTGGCACCTTGTGGATTCGCTATATGCCCAACAAGGAGTGCCTCGAACTCAAGTCGCTGAAGGAATATCTCACCAGCTATCGCAACCTCGGCATCTTCCAGGAGAATATCGTCAACCGCGTCCTCGAAGACGTAGTGCGCGCGACTAAACCCAAGTGGGCGGAGATCAAGGGCGAGTTTCGTCCCCGTGGCGGAATTGGAACGGTTGTGATCGCGCGATATCCCAGACCAAAGAAATAAGTCCGCCCAAACTCACGGCCGTGTCGTGCGGAATCGCGAAACCGAAACTCCGCGTTCTTCGGGCCGGAGCCCCGCCCCCGCACGAAGTCGAGCTCCCTAGAACGTATCTTCACGTCGGGTTCCGAAATACTTGCGAATGCCGATGGTGTTGTATTGGCCCCACGGACCATTGGGCCCAAGCCATGCTGGTCCCAGCGGCTGATCGCGCGATCCGAAGCGCGCCATGTTGGGATGCTGGGTGAAGCGGAATTCGAAGCGTTTCGGCAGGTCGATGCCCACGCCCCATTTGTACTCCATGCCGATTCCTTGCCACGACCATGTGTACAGCGTCTGGGGAACGTTCTTACCGAACAGGAAATTCGGGTCGAAGAAGAAATTGAGGCGGCGCGCAATGGTGCGGCCGATCGGACGAATCTCAATGGTTCCCGAAAGCTGATAGCGCGCGAACGCGTTGCACTGGGCATTGACGCCCCCGTAATTGCCGGCGTTCGCGGCGCACAGATTCGGGTCGATCTCGTTGTGCGGCGGAGCGAGATCGAACTCTGCCCAGCCCCAATACCAATCCTTGGGGAAGAACAGCCGCTCCTGCGGCGCCGAGGATGGCGCAGGTTGTGTCACGGGTGCCGACTGCGTTGTGGCAGTCGCGGTGGCAGGGGTGTCGGAGGTTTGGGCGAAGGCTACGCACGAATACACGATCAAGAATAGAAACGGCAGCAGGCGCTTCATGAACTCTCCACAAAAGTATTTTGATTGCCGGGAATGCTCTAGCTGAGAAGGGTTAGACAAGTGGCGCGCGGCAGATACAGCGACAGCATTGCCGCGCGGCTGCGCGGATTGGGATTCCGCCATGACTGACCGGTTCTCCTCGCCGTACCACAGCATATTCGTTCATCCCGCGATTCGGAAGAGTTTTTACGCGGCGAGCGACATGGCATTGGTTGCGGCATGGTATCCTCCGCCCACCGATGCCGTCGAAGAAGAGTGCCATCGCCGCTCTGTTGCTGCTGACCGGGCTGAACTTCCTGAACTACATCGATCGCAATGTGCTGTACGCCGTACAGCCGCTGATCGAACAGGAGTTTCATCTCGACTATGCACAGGTCGGCTTTCTGACCTCGGCCTTCTTCGTCTGCTACATGGTGGCGGCTCCGCTGATCGCGCCTCTGGCCGACCGTTACTCGCGGAAATGGATGATGGCCGCCGGAGCTTTCGTGTGGAGCGCGGCCACTTTGCTCAGCGCCGTCACGCACACTTATCACGAACTCCTTCTTCGGCATGTCATCGTCGGTATCGGCGAAGCGACATTCGTCGCCATATCCCCAGCTTTCCTCGCTGATTTATTTCCCGAGCAGATCCGCGGGCGCGTCATGGGCTTCTTCTATCTGGCGACACCCGTGGGCAGCGCGTTGGGTTTCATTATCGGCGGCTACCTTGGCCACCACTACGGCTGGCGTACGCCCTTCATGATCTGCGGGCTGCCTGGCTTTTTGCTGGGATTGGGCGTGCTCGCCTTGCGCGAACCGGTTCGTGGCGGCAGTGACCACATGGCCGATAGCGCGGAGCGCGGTTCGATTCGCGGACTAACGCGGAATAAGGCCTATTGGACGATCACCCTGGGCGCTGCCATGATGACCTTCGCGATTGGCGGCTTGCAGGTATGGATGCCGACGTTTCTGGTGAAAATGCGGCATCTCAATCTGGACCGGGCCAACCTGATCTTCGGAGGTATGACCGTGGTGTCAGGCACGGTGGCTACGCTGCTGGGTGGCTGGCTGGGCGATCGCCTGCTGCGCCGAACGCCCGCTGCGTATCAACTGGTTTCGGCGATTGGCATGGCGCTGTCGATACCCGCAATCATGGTCGCCGTGTTCTGGAAAGGCCCGGCGATGTATCCGGCGATATTTCTCGGCGAATTCTTCCTGTTACTAAACACGGCGCCACTGAACGCCGCGCTGGTGAATTCGGTGAGCGCGCGCATCCGTGCGACCGCGCTGGCCGTGAATGTCTTCACCATCCACGCGCTCGGCGACGCCTTTTCGCCGACACTGATCGGTTATATTTCCGACCGCACCAACCTGGAGATCGGCTTGAGTTCGATGGTGGTGGCAGTAGCGCTGTCGGCTGCCGTGCTGTTCTACGGTATGCGGTTCGCGCCGAAAATCGGTAAGGAGCAGCTAGCGATAAGCGGTTAGCAACGGAGTTGTAGGTGGAGCGGCGCCGAGCTCTTAGACATGGAAGAGCTGGCCTTCAGGCCGGCGTCAGCGCGTGGCTCTAATCCTCTTGAGTCGGCTTTTAGCCGACGGCAGGCCCCTTGGCGAATCGCAGGAACGTGAATGCCGCCTTACTTCGTCGGCTCCATGTGCAAGGCGTTGTTGAAGCGATTGAAGTAATTGAATAACCCAATCGCCGCCAGCAACTCGATGATCTCGCCCTCGTCGTAATACTGGCGCAACTCCTGCCAGAATTCGTCGTCTACCCGGTTCGAATCGAGGGTAGTGCGCTCTGCCAGTTCAATTGCAGCTTTCTCGGCGTCGGTGAAATCGGAGCGGTTGCGGAAGTTCGCAAGATCGCTGATTTGCTCCTCGCTCCAGCCGTGCCGCCTTGCCAAGGCGGTGTGAGAGGCGAGTCAATATTCGCAACCGTTCAGCTGCGAAGTGCGCACAATGGCCAGCTCCTTCAGCTTCGCCGGCACGGTACCGGTATTCATCACTGCGCGGAAGTGCGCGATCATGGTGCGGAAGATTTCAGGCCGGTGCGCGACCGTGCGAAACATGTTCGGCACGTTGCCGCGTTCCTTCAGATAAACGTCGTAAATCTTGCCGGTCTCCTCGTCGACCTGATCTTTGTCGAGGCGGGAAATGCGGGGTGTCATGACTCTATTGTAGAAGCTATCTCATCATGGACCAAACACGTAAACCTCGGTTTCCCTCAGCGGCTAAAGCCCGCATTGAGGGGCTTTGAACGGCACGGCTGAAGTCGTGCCCCCTTAAAAACTGATTTCCAGTAGCAAACCCCGATTCCACCACGGAGGCACGGAGGTTTTGGACGTGAACTCAAAATTGTGGAGAAGTAATGGCACGCTTTGGTTTTGATACCACGAAGAGAAGAACCGCTTCCGATAAACCAAAAGAGAAAAGCCTTCCTCCGTGACCTCCGTGCCTCTGTGGTGAACTAGCTTTTTACCAGCGCCAGGATAGGTCAGTCCGTGCCGGCCAGCACCTCCGCCAGCAGCTGCGGATCGACGTTGCCTCCGCTGACCACCGCAACGGCTTTTTGGGATTCGGGCAGTTCTTTTGCGTGGAAGAGCCACGCCGCGAAGGTCACCGCTCCGCTGGGTTCGCTGATAATGCGGGCGTTCAGCGCCATGCGCCGCATCGCGCTACGAATCTCGTCCTCGCTGACGGTGATTATGTCGTCGACATAACGACGAATGTGTTCGAAGTTTATTGGGCCGATCGACTGGGTGCGCAGACCGTCGGCCAGCGTGCTGGAAACGCGATCGGGCGGAAGCTCCACAATCTCTCCCTTGCGGAAACTCTGCTGCGCGTCATTGGCCAGCTCCGGCTCAACCCCGATGACTTTCGCCTTCGAGCCGCTCAGCTTGATTGCCGCCGAGACGCCGCTGATCAAACCGCCGCCGCCGCTGGGAACCAGCACCAGATCGACGTCTGGACAGTCCTCCAGAATCTCAAGACCCACCGTACCTTGCCCCGCAATGATCTGCTCGTCGTTATACGGCGGCACGATAACGTAACCGTGCTGCTGCGCAAGTTCCTCCGCCTTCTGCAGGCGCTCAGTCGATGCAGGCCCGACGGTTACGATCTCCGCCCCCAGAGCTGCCGTGCTCTCTACCTTCAGGCGCGGAGCGTTGCGTGGCATCACGATGACGGCCTTCGCCCCCAGAGCTCGTGCCGCGTAGGCGACGCCTTGGGCATGATTGCCGCTGGAGTAGGTGATGACGCCACGCCCGCGCTCCTCGTCCGTGAGTGAGGCGACTTTGTTATAGGCGCCGCGAATCTTGAATGCGCCGATTGGCTGCAAGCTTTCGGGCTTGAGCCAGATTTGGCCGCGAGACTCCGCCGTCTCGGCTCCTGGAGGAGGGAAGTAAGGTATAAGCGGCGTGCGCACCGCGACGCCGCGCAACCGTTGCTGTGCCTGCTGAATGTCGGAAAGTGTCACCATGTTGAGTGTCGATCCAATTTGATGCAGAGGAAATCGACGCGCTTCGCCGATTTAGAAAACAGGTTTCACATTCGCAATCCAAGTCCCTGCGGGCAGGCTCGCCGCGCCCTTGCCGGAGTCACTGCTCCGCGCGGTGTGAAGCATCAAGGCCATCCAGCGCATGAGAGCGAGCCGCTCGCCTAATGAGATCTTGCTGCCCACTTCGACATGGCCGATGGCAGGTGTCTCGAGAGCTTCGACTAATTCATCCTGCGGAATGTCGCGCTTGAGCCAGAGCATCTCCGTCGGCGGGATGATGGTGTCGTCCGATCCGTGTAACAAGAGTACCGGGGCCCGCAGGAATTTTAGATGACCAGCAGGAGACGCTGCGGACAGTTGCTCGCTGCGCTTATCGATCTCGGCCAGGATCGCGGGTGCCAGACTCTCACGGTGCTTCTGATAAATCTCCTGCATGATCTGCTGGCCGGCAGGCGTCATCTTTTTCGTCAACTCTTCGGAAGCTTTGCCCTGATCGTGCAGCAGGAGCTTGAGAGCATCGTGCGCCAGCGGCGCATCGTGAGCAGAAAAGAAGTCCTGCGGCTCGTCATAGATGACGATCAGAGGACCATACTCGTGCGCTTGTAGATGTTCCACGGTGCCGTCTGGCCGAACAGCATCACCGGTAGCGAAAAATCTGAGCACGTGCGCCAGGTCGTAATAGCCACCAATCGACGCCACCCAGGCAATGTTTGGGGCGTATTGCGGATCGCTTGCGGCCAGCAGCGCCAGGCCGCCCGAGAAGCTGATCGCGAAGATGCCGACCTTCGGTACCTCCAGTTGCTGAGCGAAAGCGCGCGCCGCGCTGCCGATTGCGTCCGCCGACTCGGCCTGTATCCGATAATCCGCAATACCCGGAACCAGCGGCGTCATCACGAAAAAACCGCTGGCGGCAAGTGAACGGGCAAAGCTCACCAGGCGCGGCTCGTCGATGCCGAGCTCGTGCATACCGTGGACGACGACGATTCCCGGCGCAAACGCGACCCCCCGCGGCAGATACACGCGTGCCGCAATTGCGTTGCCGCGAAAATCAAATGTCGTGTCGTGTACGTCGACCGGATGCACGTCGTAGTTAGCGATCCAGCCACTGGCATGAGGATCGGAAACCCGCTCCAGCAAAGAAGCGGCTTGGAGATAGTTCTGCGCGACCGGGTACACAAGAGCCACAACGACGGGAAGGAGCAGCAACAGCCAGACAAGCAGCCGTGCCTTGCGCGATGGACTTTGCCCCTGCCAGGGAACAGTGGTCATGAAGTAGCGAACGTCGAGTCAGCTTGGCTGATCGCATCCATCATAGCTGCTGTCGGCTTAAACTTTTGCCGGCAGGGCGGCGCTATCGCTGATCCAGCAGCTCGATCGTCTCCATCACCACGTCGCTGGTGATCGCCATGGACTGCGCGCTCAGCTTGTCAATCGTGTCCTCGGCGGTGTGATGAAATACATTGTTATAACCGTAGCTGAAATCGATGAGGTCAACCACCGGAACGCCGATCTTGGCGAATGGAATGTGATCGTCCTCCATCCCGACCGTCTGCTTGAAGAAGTGGGATTGGTACCCGAGGTTCGTCGCTGCCTGCAACACCAGGTCCGTCAGCCAGGGTGTCGAGTTTGCGTCACGCTGGATGTCGAGATCGGCATCCCCAATCATGTCGACAAGAATGAATCCCTTGATCTTGGCGGCCGTTCCGTCAGCACGCCATTTCTGCGCTAAGTGCTTCGTGCCATAAAGGCTGTCGCTATCGGTCCATTTAACGAAAGCCTCCTCGCCGTCGGTCCAAACCAGCCAGACGCTGTATCCATCGCGATCCTTGCCGCGCAGCTGGTCTGCCAGGGACAGCAGCAACGCAGTCGAGGAGCCGCCATCGTTGGCGCCGACATAATCTTTCGGCAATGGGTAATTAGTGTCGTAGTGACCGGCTACAACGATGATGCCGTTTTTCTTGCCGGGAAATTTGGCGATGATGTTATTGATGGGAAACTTCCCGACCGGAGTATCGGCGGTGAATTTGTCCTGCTCTACGTCGACGCCCTTCAACTTAGAGACGATGTAATTCTCGAGCTTCTGATGTGCTTCGCTACCCGGCGGCCGCGAGCCGAAGGCCACGACCTCTTTCACGTATTGCATGGACTTGTTCCCATCGATATTCGGGACGGGAACATTATTGTTGACGGGGCTGGAGGTCGCCGAAGCAGGCTGTGTCGAAGCTGCAGCCGCAGCCGATTGTCCCCCGGAAGCAGCGTCGGAGGTTGACGGCTGCGACTTGCTGCAGCCGGCGAGCCCAGCAATCAGCAGCAGAGCCGTATAAGAGAGACAAAGAGAACGAAGCTTCATGCTGCTGAACATTGTAATGGGAATTCGTTCACGCCAGCTGTAGCCAATGTTCCACGTTCGAGCAGCTCTCGCTGACAATCCTCTCAGCCGGCAATCCTCAAGTCCCGCGAGCTACGCGTCGGCCGGCGGGAGCTCCGGATCGGGCACGCCCGGGGGTAATGGCTCAGGGATAACAGTCTCGGGCGTTTCAACCGCCACGACTTCCACGACCTCTACCACGGGCACCGGCTCTGGATGCCGCTGGTACCAGGTCATCGCGCTCGAGAGTTGCCAGAGCCGCGTCATCAGCTGTGCAAAGACAATCAGCTCCAGTACGAGGAACGTCAGGCCGGTGGTAGTCGGTGGCAGATGCGCCCAGATCACCGCTCCGATGATCAGCGTTACCCATGCCACCAGGCTGATGCAGATGTAAATGCGGTAGAGATGGCGCAGGCTTCGCCAGGTGATCCGCCAAGACCGCCAGGTGTTGCGCCACATGCCGCGTTCGTTCATCACGATTGCGCGTACCTGCGCGATGTCGAACCACAAGCGTATCCACAACGCGAGCAGCAGAAAGATGACAAAGGCTGCCAAGCTGAGAAAAATCCCCACCTGGTCGGCGATCGCACGGTCGCCAATATGATCCGCCGCCTTGGAAAGTCCCTGATAAATCATGCTGACGATCACGAACGGAATGATCGAAAGTAACGCGAGCCGCACAAACCGCCAGAAGAACGCTCCTGACGCGGCGAAAAATTCGCCGGCAGTCAAGCGACGGTCCTCCCGATAAGTCTCGAGGATCCCCCCGCTCACGAACAGCATGAACAGAAGGAACAGGAACGCCATGATGTACACGGGAACGGTATTGCGCATCAGGTTGACATTCGGCAATCGCGTCAACTCATCCAGCATGCCCAGGTCAAAGCCCTTGGTGAGCTTTTCTCCGGCCAGGGAATGCCCGAGCGCTCGGCTGAGCGCGACCATTGCGGGCACCGCACCAAGGCCGCCGCACACCAGGTTCACGACGAAGACCCACCACAAAACGCCCTGCCGCCGCCACAAGAGGCGGAATCCGGCAGCTACAACGCCTCTTTGTTCGTCTGCCATTTCGCCTCCTCTAAGCTAACCAGCTGATCATCTGGGCCAGAAACTGGGTGAAGAACATCCAGTACGCCGTGAGCTTATGTACGGCGCCATGCTGCGATTCCGTCACGCGGCTGTTGTTGAGATAGTCGCGGTCCATGGTCGCCTGATAGGCCGGATCGATCTGCACCGACTCCACCTGCGCCTTTTTGCGATAGACATATCGCACCCATCGTTCTTTGCCATCCCAGCGCTCGATCGTGGAGTCACCGTTATCGAATTTCACTACCGCCTCAACCGGGAAGACAAAATCGCCTTTGCGATGCAGGATGACTTGCGTCTCGTATTCGGTCTCGCCCTTCTTCTCCTTCAGGTTTGCATCCCACCAGTTCACCGGATTGGAATCGGCGCGCAGCACTTCGTAGTCCATGACCTGCGTGCCGTAGACGGCCTGCTTCCAATACCAGCTCAAGTCCTGCCCGGCGACTTCGCTGATGGTGTTGATGAAGTCTTCGGTCGTAGGGTGCTTGAAGCGGTAGCGCATGAAGTACGTGTGCACGCCGCGCTGTAGCGTCTGCTCGCCAATAATCTTCTCCAGCGTGATGAGCATCGTCGCCGTCTTGCCGTAAGTAATGTCGCCGTACGTGCCCATGCTCATGACCTGATAGCTGAACTTCGAAAGAGGATCGATATCAGGGGAGCCCAGATAACCCATGCGCTGGATCTCGCGTTCTCCTAGTTGTCCACCCAGCCAGTTGACCACGCTGACGTCCGGACCGTAGAAGCTGTCGATCACCTTCACTTCGGTGTAGCTGTTGATGCCCTCATCGAGCCAGCCATTCTCGAACTCGTTGGTAGCGACCATCCCATACCAATACTGGTGGCCAAACTCATGCTCGGTGACCAGATCGATCAGGTGAACGCCCTTGGGGATGTACCAGCCGCTGTCGCCCGTGATGAAAGTGGGATACTCCATGCCGCCCGCTTCTTCCGCGCCATGCGGCGGATCGACCACCGTGAGCTGCGCGTAGGGATACGGCCCGTACCACTCGTCAAACTTCTTCATGCTGTCGGTGACGCACTTTATGTAGGGCTGCCATTCGTGTTCGTGGCTGTCGTAGCTCAGCAGCCGGATCTTCACCGGGCCCACGCTGCCGTTAAAGGTCTCGTTGATCACCTTGAAATTAGGATCGGCAGTCCAGGCGAAGTCGTGGACATCCTCAGCGTGGAAAGCAACCGTCTTCGTGCCATTGCCATTGTCCTGATCGGCCATCTGAACTCCGGTTGCGCCGATGACATAGTCCTTCGGCAGCGTGACCTTCACGTCATAGGTGCCGAAATCGGCGAAGAACTCGGTCAAGGCATGGAACTGATGGCAATTCCACTGACCGTGCCACCACACGCCGACCTTGGGGAACCATTGCCCCGCCAACAGGAACGTTCTCTTGTAGCCGGTACGCGCGATCACCTCAGGAAATTTTGCCTTGAAGGAAATCTTGAACGTCACATCCTGTCCGGGCGCGACGGGCCGCGGCAGCTTCACCTGAAAAACCGTCTTATCGTACGGATTGCCGTCATCGGGCGAGATGAACTTCATCTGGCTGGTCAGGTCGCCCATCCCCACGACCTCGAATGACGTAACCGTGTTCGAGCCGTAGTCCGAATCCTTCCACTCCTCCAGATTGCTGCTGCGGAAATTTCCATCGCGGTGCGCCTCATGGATCCAGGTGGCCTGCGGCTGGAAGGCATTCAGATAGAGGTGGAAGGGAAACGTGTCGAGCGCCTGACCGGTCAGGTTGTGGTACGTCAGGGTTTCAGTGCCGTCGACGGTATGCTGCGGCGGATTGTACTTGGCGTCGATCTGGTAGGCCACCACACGCTGTGAGAGCGGGCCGCTCACCTGGGGCGCGAACGGACTTTGGCCAGCCGCACTCGCGGAAATCAACAGCAAAAGAAAACCAAGCCGGAGTACCAGCCGGTTCATAAGGGCCTCCCGTTCATATTGCGTCGCGGATTCGATTCTGGGGTGCATCAGCGGGAATTGGAAAGAGCTTATGAGACGTCGGCAGTCAGTGTACACTCCCGTGCCCACTCTAACTACGGCGGTCGTTTGACAAAAGTTCCAAGTCGGCAGAAAGGTTCTTCGACTTCAGGTTCCCGAATTGCGCTGGGAAATCGGTTGACGGTGCCGGCACGCGGATTCTCGCTTGCCTTCTGCCCACGACTAGTTAATCCAGCTGGACGAATGATTGCTGTGATTCCATTCGCATCTTGGTTAGACTTCTCTTGATGCGTGTTCTCGGCGTCGATTGCGGAGGCGAATACACCGGCTACGGCGTGGTGGAGCAGGATGATCGCAGCTGTCTGCATCATCTTTGCAGCGGCGCCATTCGCCTGTCGCCGCGCGAAGCGCTCGAGCTTCGCCTCAAGCGTATCTGCGAAGGCCTGCACGCGATCATCGCTTCCCACGCGCCCGAGCAGGTCGCCATCGAAGATGTCTTCTACGCCGTTAACGCCAAGTCCGCTCTCAAGCTGGGACACGTCCGCGGAGTGGCAATGCTGGTCGCGGCCCAAGCTGGACTCGAAGTGATCGCCTACTCGCCGTTGTCGATCAAGTCGGCCGTGGTGGGTTACGGCCGGGCTGAGAAGTCGCAAGTGCAGGTGATGGTGGCGCAGCTTTTGAATCTGCCGGAGCCGCCACAGCCTCCCGACGCCGCCGACGCGCTGGCCATCGCCATCTGTCATCTTCATACTGCAAGCACGCTTCAGCGGCAGGCGGCCGGGCGCTGATAGAATCTCTCCCCAGAATGAAACGGCTGTGTCTTCTCTATCTTGTTCTGGCCGCGATACCGCTAACTGCTCAGCAGGGTTCGGTGCCAGCCGCGCCCGCGACTGCCGGCCCCAGCGTCACTTATCTTTTCGACTGGCCGCAGGGCATTCCGTGGACGAAGTACTCCATCACGGTTCAATCCGACGGTAAGGCCCACTTCAACGGCACTCCTCATCCCGACGATAAAGACACGGACACCGATCCGCTGGAGCAGGAGTTCACCACGTGGGACTCTACTCGGCAGAAGATCTTCGAGTTGGCGCAGAAGCTGAATTACTTTCAGGGAAACTTCGACGCACATATCAAGCACATCGCGCAGACCGGCAGCAAAACTCTGCAATACCAATCGCCGCAGGTACACGGCTCATCTACGTATAACTACTCGCAAAACCCGGATGTGCAGGAGCTGACCAAGCTGTTCTCCGGGATCGCGACCACCTTCGACTACCAGCGCAAGCTCGCCTTCCAGTATCGCTATGACAAGCTGGGCATGGACCAATGTCTCAAGGAACTCGAAGCTCTCCAGGCCAGCCACGAAGTGGACGAGCTTCACGTGCTCGCGCCCATGCTGCGCAAAATTGCTGCCGATCCTAACCTCATGAACATCGCCCGTCAGAGTGCCCGGCACATTCTGGAGAAAATGACGCACCCAGACGAATCGCCGCAGGCCGGCCAGCAATGACAGCGGGCCAAGACTCTGCAGGCACGAAGATTTGACAATCGCGGGGCCGATTTTCGAATACTTCAATCCGAACTGGTGTTTAATAAAGGTAAGCAGAGAAGGCCGCGACGAGCCTCGTCCAGCCATGGGCCGCCGGCAACGTCTCTCCAGGTCAGGACCCAGGGCCCAGGAGTACACATCATGAACCCGCATCTCAGACTCCCTCGACTCGTTTTACTGGCATTCGTTGTGGCCGCAATTTCGGGCGCAGCCTTCGCCGACTCTCACGTCAGAATCGTTCGCCTCAGCTCCGTGGAAGGGGATGTCCAGATCGATCGCGCGACCGGCCAGGGTCTGGAGCGCGCCATCCTCAACACGCCCATTGTCGAAGGCACGCGTCTTGTCACCGGCGCCGATGGCCTGGCCGAAGTGGAGTTCGAGAATCAGAGCGCGCTGCGCCTCACCGAGAATTCGGAAGTGAAGTTCACGCAGCTGATCATGAATGATGCGGGCACCAAGACCAATCGCATCACCGTGGAAAAAGGCCTGGTTTATCTCGACACCGCCTCCAAGGGTGACGACAGCTACCTGCTCACGGTCGGCGATCACAACCTGACGGCCGGGCGCGACACCCTGATGAGAATCAACGCTACTCCAGATCAGCTCCAGGTCTCAGTCTTGAAGGGCGACGTCCAGTTCGAAGGCCAAGACGGGTCAACGATTGTGCACAAGAAAGAAACGCTCACCGTTGACTTGAAGGCGGCGTCACAGGTCGTGGTAGCCAAAGGCGTTGAGCAGAACCAGTTCGATAACTGGAACAAGGAGCGCGAGGACTACAGCAAGACCTACGCCGACAATCAGGGGTACGGAGGCCCGAGCCACGCTTACGGCTTGCAGGACCTTAACTACTACGGTGACTTCTTTTATGCTCCCGGCTTTGGCAATGTCTGGCAGCCCTACGGATTTGCCGGCTCTATGCTGAATTGGAATCCCTATATGAACGGCGCGTGGATGTTTTATCCCGGCATGGGTTATTCGTGGGCGTCGGCATATCCTTGGGGCTGGCTGCCGTTCCATTACGGCTCATGGGCGTTCATCAACGGCGCCGGATGGGCGTGGGTTCCCGGGCGCTATACCGGGCAATGGTACGCGAACAGCTATCAAGTTGTTCCGCGTGTGACTAAGGCACCGACCGGTTGGACGGCGCCTGCTCCGCCCGCAACGGCGGCGGCGGCAACTTCATCGCCGACGGTCCTGGTCGGCAAGGCAGGCACTGCGCCGCTCTCGATTCCGGGCGGACGCATTCCTCCGAACTTCGGCAGCGTAATTCCGGGACGTGCCGTGACCGCGACCGCCGCACATGGACCCGTACATCCGAGTACCCCCGCGACGGCAGCCAGCCATTCGGTTTTTGCCGCACCTCATTCCGGAGTCGCCTCTGCGCATTCGAGCACCGGTGGCCACGTCTTCGCTCAGCCGTCGCCGGGAAGCGTTTTTGCGGACGGAGGCATGATGTCTCCGGCCTATGGCGGCCATGGAAGCAGTGCTTCTGCGGGGAGCATGCACACTGGAGCCGCGGCGAGTTCGACTCATAGCTCGGCCAGCGGTAGCGGTAGTGCGCACAAGTAGTAATCGCAGTCGATTGCAGGGCGGCCCACGGGCCGCCTTTTCTTGCGCCCGTGAACGTTCTTTGGCCTGCTTCCAGCGCCTGGTTCGCGTGGTACCATCGATTTCACTTAGCGCCTAAGGATTGGTACCTTGCGGATACTCTTCGTCGGAGACATCTTCGGCCGGCCGGGCCGGACCATCGTTCACGAGCGCCTGCCCGAGCTTCAAAAAGAGCATGCCGTCGATCTCACCATCGCCAACGGCGAGAATGCCGCCGGAGGCTTCGGTATCACCCCGCAAATCGCCGAGGAGTTGTTTGAACTCGGCATCGACGTCATCACCACCGGCAATCACATCTGGGACAAACGCGAGATCATCGATTACATGAACTCGGCGAACGGCAACGAAGCTTCGCTTGCCCGCCGGGTATTACGCCCGGCAAATTATCCCGCCGGCTCGCCGGGCTTCGGCTGGTATCAGGGCCGTACCCGCGGTGGCGTGCCTTACGGAGTAATCAATCTTCAGGGCCGCGTCTTCATGGCCAACAACGACGACCCGTTTCGTCTGGCCGATAAGCTTCTCAAAGACATCACGGCGAAGGTCGTTCTGGTCGACTTCCACGCCGAGGCAACTTCGGAAAAGATTTCCCTGGGGTGGTATCTGGAGGGACGAGTGACAGCCGTTCTGGGCACGCACACACATGTCCCAACCGCCGATGAAAAGGTTCTCCCGGGAGGCACCGCGGTCCAGACGGACGTTGGCATGACAGGTCCTTATGAAAGTGTAATCGGCGTGCAGAAGGAACTGATCCTGCAGCGCTTTCTCACAAACATGCCGTCGCGCTTCGAGCCCGCTACGGGCGACGTTCGGCTTTGCGCGACGCTGATCGACTGCAATGCCGAAACTGGCCGCGCAACGGCTGTTCAGCGGATCATGCTTCGGGAAACGTAGGCTCGCGCAAATCCGGTCGGTAGCCGGGCTCAGCTGCCTCTCCCCTCCCTGACACCGAGTCGAACTGGGAATTGAGCCAGCCCCCATCACAATTTGCCGTGACATTTCTCACCGCCAGCCTTTATGGTTCGGTGCATAGTTAGTTCGCCTTTGCGGGGCAAACCAACCGGTTCCGGTTGGGCGTCCGCGCTGCATGGTGTGAAGTAGAACTTTAGGGTTGATCCGCAAGTAGCGGGGAATTAGTGGTAACCGCCATGATCAGGAGAGCGATATGAACTCATTCGAAGATCGAGTGCGCGAGGTGAAAGAGTGGATTGCGAGCCCACGCTTCAAGGGAATCGTCCGTCTGTACTCGGCGCGCCAGGTGGCCGAACAACGAGGCACCATGCCCTCCGGCTATCCTGTCGCACGGAAAGCCGCCGAAGATTTCTATTCGCGGCTCCGGGAGTTGTTTCAAGGGCGGAAGTCGATCACCACGTTTGGTCCCTACTCGCCCGGCCAAGCCGTCACCATCAAGCGCTCCGGGATCGAAGGCATTTACCTCGGCGGTTGGGCGACTTCTGCCAAGGGCAGCATTACGGAAGATCCCGGCGCCGATCTGGCCAGCTATCCGCTGAGCCAGGTTCCTGACGAAGCCGCGTCCATTGTTCGCGCGTTGCTGACTGCCGACCGCAACCAACTGTTCTCCCGCTCCCGCATGACCGCTGAACAACGCGAGACTACTCCAGAATTCGACTTCCGGCCGTTCATCATCGCCGATGCCGACACCGGTCACGGAGGCGACGCGCATGTCCGCAACTTGATTCGCCGCTTCGTGGAGGTCGGCGTACCCGGCTATCACATAGAAGATCAGAAGCCGGGCGTGAAGAAGTGCGGTCACCAGGGTGGCAAGGTGCTCGTCTCCGAGAATGAGCAGATTCAACGCCTCAATGCGGCCCGCTTCCAGTTGGATGTCATGCAGGTCGCCGGCATCATCGTCGCCCGCACCGACGCCGAGGCCGCCAATTTGCTTGACGGCTGCGCGGACGAACGCGATCAGCCATTCATTCTGGGCGTTACCAATGTGCATGTGCCGAGTTACAAGTCCGTGTTCCTCGCCGTTCATCGCACCTTCTTCGAGTCGGGCGTGGATGAAGTGCGAGGCCATCTGATGTTTGCCATGCCGGAGACACAGTACGCTGCCGCAACCGCCTGGCTCGAAAAGAAAGGACTGCTGGCCGAGATCAGGAAGAGCGCAGAAGCCTTCAGCGAAAAGCACGAAGGCGGCATCGATAGCACGCTCGACAAGATGGTCGGAAAAGTTCTGGACGCCTGGCAGTCGGAAGCCGAACTGCGGACCTATCGGCAGGCAGTCGCTGAGGCGATCGTCTTCGGCACCGGCCAGGGCGAATCATACGAGATGAATCCCGATCAGTGGCTGAGTTTCTCGGAGAGAGCGTCGTGGTACTCTGCGCGCGAGAAGGCCGCGGCCATGGGCGTCGATGTTCCCTGGGATTGCGAGCGGGCGAAGACGCCGGAAGGTTATTACCAGGTTCAGGGAGGCCTCGAGTACGCCATCGCCAAGTCACTGGCGGCGGCGCCCTTCGCCGACATTCTGTGGATGGAGACGGCAACGGCAAACATTCACGAGGCCAAGGAATTTGCCGACGCTATCCACGCCGAGTTCCCCGACAAAATGCTGGCTTACAATTTGTCGCCATCCTTCAACTGGGACACCACGGGGATGAGCGATGAAGACATGAAGCGCTTTCCCGAAGAGCTGGGCAAGCTGGGCTTCGTCTTCAACTTCATCACCTACGGCGGCCACCAGATTGACGGCCTGGCGGCCGAGGAGTTCGCCTCCGCTCTGCAACAGGACGGAATGCTTTCCCTGGCGAGACTGCAACGCAAGTTGCGCCTGCTGGAATCGCCCTACCGCACACCGCAGACATTGGTCGGTGGGCCGCGTCTCGATGCTGCGCTGATGGCGGCCTCCGGCAGGACGGCGACCACGAAGGCGATGGGCAAGGGTTCGACGCAGCACCAGCACCTGGTGCAGACCGAGGTTCCAACCAAGCTGCTTGAGGAGTGGCTCAGGATCTGGGCGGAACAGAATCGTCTGTCTCCGGATTACCGAGTGCAGCTGCGACCGGTAGCCGCCGGATCGGACTTCCTGGAACTTGGCATCTGGAACGGTGGAACCGAAAAGGCGGCCAACCTGATCTTCGCCGATGTCCACGACCGCCACGGCCACAAGCTGCTCTCCATCCGCGACATGAATACCTTCGACGGATCGCTGCGAAAGAAGCGGCTCATGACGCTCGCCCATCTCTTTGTGCTTCATCGTTACAAGGCGGGCCTGGTGCATTACCTCAGCCCTACAGAGGACAATCAGCATCAGGCGCAGAAAATGAAGCGGCTGGGCATCTTTAATAAGGTCGACACCGAGGCGGCACTGATCATCGTTGCGAGCGTCGACGCAGACAGGATCGACCAATTGCTGAATCCGGACCGCGCTGCGTTGCGAAAGCTGATCGCGAAGCAGGATTCATAGTCGTGATTCAGGTAGAGTTGGCCTTCAGGCCAGCGTCCAAGCCACTTATTTTTATCTCCGAGCGAGCTTCAGCTCGCGAGGAACTGGGGACTCATTATGAGCAAAGAGATTATTCCGCGCTGGGAATGGCGCACCTTCGGCGAAAAGTTCGCGGGCTCGGCCAACCCGTTTGCCGCTTTCAAGGCCGGCGACACGCAGGGGAGCGACGAGATCTACTTCCTGTCGCCGGTCAATTCCGAAAACGTGAAGGTTCGCGACGGCCTCATGGATATAAAGAAATTCCAGAGCGCCAATCCTGATGGTCTCGAGCAGTGGAAGCCCGTCCTGAAGCAGGGCTTTCCGTTTCCTGCAGCCGACGTGAGCAAAGTATTTGACATTCTGGGCGTTGCTCCGCCGAAGCTGTCACGGCCCGAATACACGCTGGATCAGTTTATCCAGGAGTTGATCCAGCCCGTCCAAGGCATGCGGGTTGTTAAGGTACACAAGACCCGCACCCGCTACACGGTTGATGGATGCATGGCGGAGCTGGCGGAGGTCGTTGCCGACGGCAAGCATACTCACACCATCGCGATGGAGCTGGAAGACGCCGCCCAGGTGATCGCCACGGTTCGCAAGCTCGGGCTCGACCGCTACGAAAACATTAGCTACCCGCGAGGCCTAAAGAAGCTCGTCGGCATGGCGAGCTAAGGAGCCACCATGCCACGATATGCGGTCATCGACATCGGCACCAACTCCGTAAAGTTCAACATCAGCGAGCGTCGCGACGATGGCACCTGGCTCACCATCATCGATCGCGCCGAGATCACGCGCCTCGGCGAGGACCTCGAGCAGACTGGTGAAATCAGCCCCGATGCCATGGAGCGTACCGTCTCCGCGATAGCCGCCATGGTAGACGAGGCGCACAAGAAGGATGTCGCCAAGATCGCCGCCGTCGGCACCATGGGCATGCGCACGGCCCGCAACAGCCAGCAATTCATCGACGCTGTCGAACAGCGCTGTGGCGTGAAGATCGAAGTCATCTCCGGCGATGAAGAGGGAAGGTTGGCCTACATCGCGGTGAAGTCGGGGCTGGGATTGGCTGAGAGCTCTCTTGCCATCTTCGATACCGGTGGGGGAAGCTCGCAGTTCACCTTCGGCCACGGCTCCGTGGTGCGGGAGCGCTTCAGCGTGAACGTGGGCGCCGTTCGCTACACCGAAAAGTTTGGACTCTCCGGCATCGTCCCTCCGGAACAACTTCAAGCCGCTCTGAAGGCGATCGCAGTCGACCTGGACCGTCTCGACGGCAGACCTGCCCCCGACGTGCTGGTCGGCATGGGCGGCGCCATCACCAATATCGCCGCGGTGAAGCATAGCCTGGCGAAGTACGATCCCAACATCATTCAAGGTTCGGTGATCGAACGTGCCGAGGTGGAGCGCCAGATCGAGCTCTACCGCTCAAAGTCTCTGGACGAACGCCGCGCCATCATCGGTTTGCAGCCCAAGCGAGCCGACGTAATTCTGGCCGGCGTCTGTATCGTTAAGACGGTAATGGGCAAGCTTCAAAAGGACAAACTGTCGGTCAGCGATCGCGGGCTACGTCACGGCCTTCTGATCGACCGCTTCTCGGTCTGAGGGCACTTGCGACCTCGGAGCCCAGTTCAATGTGGCATTGGGTGAGCGGAGGAACTAGCTGTCCCGCATTCATCGTCTAGTAATTTTCCTAGTAGCGCACTTGCTTCGCGTGGGCTACATAAATAAGAGCCCAAGATCCCGGCTACCTCCTGCCGCGAGGAAGATCGCACGGCACCGCCGCGAACGCTCCGACGGGAGGCAGCCCTGCTACGAGATTCCCGGCTCTTACAAACGATTTCAGGTTTTGAACTCACACTCGAAGGAGAGAACATCGTGACTCGACGTAGGACAGGAGAGGTCGCACGAACCGTAATCTTGTTACTGATCGTACTAACGCTGTCCGGCACAGCACTGTTTGCGCAAAACTTGAAGGTGCAAGGCATCATCAAGGGCCGTAGCGGCGCCACCATGATTCTGCAGACGTCCGACTCCCCAAAGCTGGTGGTTCTGCTGACCGAGGCCACCAAGGTCCAGCAGGTTCAAGGGATGCTGAAGGCTCGCAGAAAACAGATGTCGATGGCGGCGCTTATTCCTGGATTGCCCGTTCAGGTCGAGGGAGCGTACAACGAACAGAACGAATTGGTGGCAAACTCCGTAACCTTCAAGGGCAACGATCTGGAGCAGGCGCAGTCCATCCAGGCAGGCCTGCATGAAACTCAGGTACAGACTCAGAAAAACCAGCAGGAGTTGGCCGAGCAGAACGCCGCCTTGAAGGCGCAGAACGAAGCCTTGCAGCAGCAGCAGGCGCAGGTGACGGAGCAGGAAAAGAAGATCGCGGCTAACAAAGCCGCCATCGCCGCCAACGTGGCTCGCTTCGGTCAGCTTGACGACTACTACATCATGGACGAAGTTACGGTTTACTTCGCCAACGGACAAGTAAAAGTCGACCCAAAATATATTCCGCAACTCACTGCTTTGGCTGAGAAAGGCAAGACCGTCACCGGCTACATGATCCAGGTGAAGGGCTATGCCTCATCGGTCGGCAGCGTTGCCCTGAATCAGAAGCTGAGTGAAGACCGCGCCAATAACGTCGCCAACATTCTGCTGCAGCAAGGACACATTCCTATGACTAACATGCTGGCTCCGGGCGCGATGGGCGAAAGCCGGCAGGTCGGAAGCGACAAGACTGCCGAGGGCCAGGCGCAGAATCGTCGCGTGGTGGTACGCGTGCTCCAGAACAAGGGCATTGCCGGAACGTAATGTTGCAGCCCTGATATTAGGGTCAATCAAATCTGCCTCACCGGAATTGTGGAGGTTCAGCTGTGAGTAAGAACGACAAGGACAAGAAACACAAAAAGCAGAAAGACAAAGCCAAGGACAAATCGAAAGACAAGTCCAAGGACAAGGTCAAAGGCAAAGATAAGAAGAACAAGGCAGACGGCAAAGCCAAGACCAAAGCGTCGAAGAGCAGCACGGCCGTAGAAGAGATGAGCGCTGCTGTAACTCCCATGAGTGCTGCCACTGCCGCAACTTATGCTGACGGCTCGCCGCTCGATCGCATTACCTATCTGGAGGCGAAGCTGATTTTGAAGCCGGACCGCTTCAACTCCGTAGAGAGCTTCCGGAACTTCGGCAAACTGGTGCAGGAGACAGCGAAGCGGGTGGGCGTCGGATTTGTCGCCGACCGGGAGACCGGTCTCAGGCCGCAAGTCAAAGAAATTGTTTTCATCGACACGGCCGATTTCCGTCTTTACAACAATGCGTTCATCCTGCGCCGTCGCATCTCTTACCTCGACGGATTTCCCGTAGGAGATCCCGAAGTCGTTTTCAAGTTTCGTCACCCCGACGAAGCGGCTGCCACCGCTGTCGATGTGCGGCCGAGGATCGCCGGTAAATATCGCATCAAGTTCAAAGCGGAAGCGCTGCCGCTGAAAGATCAGCTGGGCGGCTACCGCATCCTGTACTCCCATAACTGCCAATTCGGTATCAGCCAGGCACATGAGGGCGATGCAACCTCGATGGACACCCTCGTTAAGATTTTCCCGCCGCTCGCCAAATTGAAGACGGTCGATGGAGAGCGAGTGAAACTGGTAAACGGTGGCATTGTCGAAGAAGTGCTGTTGCCGTTGGGGATATTGGATTTCGGCAAAGGCATGGTCGCTAAGTGTGACGTCGGCCTGTGGCGCACGCGGGGCGAACACAGACCGCTGGTAGGCGAGTTCGCCTTCCAGGTCAAGTTTGACGACCGCACCGCCGTTGCGGAAAAGCAGAAGAAGCTCGCGGCCCAGTTCTACGTCTCGCTGCAGCGCGATGTACAGGATTGGTTGCAGCTTGGCGTCACCAAGACGGCGATGGTCTACCGCTTGAATGGAGCCGAGCCTCAAAGTCACGAGTAGCAATTCAAATCGGCTCGGCTAGTCTGCTCTTCGCCGTGCAAACTGGTCGAGCCGAACTTCATCCCCCCTCGAAATCCCCGCCCGCAGGCCTCTAAATCAGCCGCTTAGTGGGAAATCTCATAAAGATGCTGGGGCTAAGCCTGCCGTCTTGATAGCATAGAAGATTGCGGTACATGGTCACATTCTCATGTGCGGCCAGTCACTGTGGGCCCCTATGGCTTAGAGCAGTATCAGAGGTTGAGCATTTATATGAAATTGGAGAAGCATTATGCCTGAGATTGCAGCCCCCGAAGTAAGCAAGACGGCAAAAGAGCATTCCGAAGCCGCACCCGCCAAGAAGAAAGAATCCTTTAATTCATTCCAGATCGCCCAAATACAGTTCGACAAGGTAGCGGAGTATCTGGGTCTCGACCCGGCAACCCGCGAACTCCTGCGTTACCCCATGCGCGAGTTCCACTTCGCAATTCCGGCACGCATGGATGATGGCAGCGTGAAAGTGTTCCGCGGCTTCCGGGTTCAGCACAACGACGCGCGTGGTCCGGGCAAGGGCGGCATTCGCTTCCACCCGCAAGAAACGGTCGACACGGTTCGCGCCCTGTCCATGTGGATGACCTGGAAGTGCGCGGTCGTCGACATCCCGTTGGGCGGCGCCAAAGGTGGAGTGATCTGCGATCCCCACAATCTCAGCCAACGCGAGCAAGAGCAGATTTGCCGCGGCTGGGTGCGCCAGGTGGCGAAGAATGTCGGCCCCATCACCGACGTGCCGGCGCCCGATGTCATGACCAATGCGCAGCACATGGTCTGGATGCTGGACGAATTCGAAGAAATTCACGGCGGCCGTTATCCCGGCTTTATCACCGGCAAGCCAGTCGAATTGGGTGGCTCGCAGGGACGCACCGAAGCCACTGGCTATGGACTTGTCTTCACGCTACGTGAGGCCCTGAAGGAGCTTGGCATTCGTCCCGAGAACACTACCGCCAGCGTGCAGGGTTTCGGCAACGTGGCGCAATATGCCATCGAACTGTACCAGCGCCTTGGCGGCAAAGTTATCTGTGTGTCTTGCTGGGACCAGGCTGACCAGATCTCGCACACTTATCGCAAGCTGGAGGGTGTGGATTTGGATGCGCTGCGGAAGATGGCCGACCGTTTTGGCGGCATCGATAAGAACAAAGCCGTCGCCGCCGGCTATGAGCTCTTGCCCGGCGACGCCTGGATCGAGCAGAAGGTCGACATCCTGATTCCCGCGGCAATCGAGAACCAGGTCACCGGCGACACGGTCGGGAAGATCGCTTCCACCGTGCGCATCATCGTAGAAGGCGCCAATGGCCCGACCACTCCCGACGCCGACGCGCAGATCCACGCTCGCGGCATCCTGCTGATCCCCGACTTCCTCGCCAATGCCGGCGGCGTTACCTGTAGCTACTTCGAGCAGGTACAGAGCAACATGAACTACTTCTGGGAGAAGGACGAGGTACTGGGCAAACTCGACGTCAAGATGACCTCGGCCTATTTCGCCGTCTCCGAGCTCGCCCGTCGCGAGAATCTCTACATGCGCGACGCCGCTTATGCCATTGCCATTGGCCGCGTTGCCAAGGCGTGCCACGAACGCGGTTGGGTCTAATTCAGTAGCCGCCACAGTTCGCTTCATGCTGTGGCGGCTTTCTCATCTGGCGGTCGGAGGCAGTCGTGATCGACACCAAGCCTCAATCTGCCGATCTTCCGGCATTCGACCGGAACTTCTGGGACGGGACCTTTCGCTTTACGCGGATCGGTACCGGATCGCTCGGGGGTAAAGCCGGCGGCTTGGTCTTTATTAAGGATCTGCTGGCCGAGGCAATCGGCTCGGCCGCGTCTCCCGGCATTGAGGTCAACGTCCCAACCATGGCAGTCGTGGCTGCCGACTGTTTCCACGATTTTCTTCAGCTTAATCATCTTTCCGATCTGCACTTTGACGAGCTCTCCGACGACTACATCGGACATGTCTTTCAGAACGCAGACATGCCCGCTGAGTTGCTGGGCGACCTGCGCGCGTTGAGCGATCAGGTCAAGACGCCGCTGGCCATCCGCTCCTCGAGCCTGCTGGAAGACGCACTCGATCGTCCCTTCGCCGGCGTCTACGCCACCAAGATGATCCCGAACAATCAGCTCGATCCAGACGCGCGCTTTCGCCGCCTGGTCGAGGCCATCAAGTTCGTCTATGCGTCGACTTATTTCCGCGAAGCGCGAGACTACATCCGCACCACCGGATGCGATCCTCGGGAAGAGAAGATGGCGGTGATCGTTCAGGAGATCGTGGGACGCCGCCACGACGATCGCTTTTATCCCGATGTCTCCGGCGTAGGGCGTTCCTACAACTTTTACTCTTCACCTCCAGCCACGCCGGAAGACGGTGTGGTCAATCTCGCGCTCGGCTTAGGAAAGACCATTGTCGACGGCGGCATCACCTGGACCTACTCGCCCGCTTATCCACGAAAGCCGCCGCCGTTTGCTTCGGTGAACGACATGTTCCGTGGCACGCAGACGGAGTTCTGGGCCGTCAACATGGGGAAGCCACCGGCCTACGATCCCGTCAGCGAAACGGAATACATGCTGCGCGCGAATCTCAAAGACGCGGAAGCAGACGAAACCCTTCGTTTCGTTGCTTCCACCTTTGATCCCTCTCGCAATCGAATGATCCCGGGGACCGGCGCACGGGGAGGACGCGTCATCGACTTCGCTCCGCTGCTGGTGTTGGAGCAGTTTCCCCTCAACAGTATTGTCCGTGCGCTTCTTGTCGCAGCCGAACGCGCGCTCTCTGCAAAAGTCGAGATCGAATTCGCCGCGACTATGGAGCAGCCACTGAACGAGCCCGCAAGGTTCCGGCTCGGGTTTCTGCAAGTTCGTCCCATGGCAGTTTCTTCGGAAATCGTCGAAGTCAGTGCCGACGAACTGCTCGATACTCATGCGATTGTGGCCTCCGACCGCGTAATGGGAAACGGAATCGAAACCGGTATTCGCGACATCGTCTTTGTGCGTCCGGAGAATTTCTCACCCATGCGAACACCGGAGATCGCGAAAGATCTGGAGGCAATCAACCGAAAGCTGAGTGACGATCATCGCCCTTACGTCTTGATCGGCTTTGGCAGATGGGGAAGTTCTCATCCTTCCCTCGGCATTCCAGTAGACTGGAGCCAGATTTCAGGAGCGCGCGCCATTGTCGAGACGACCCTTCCGGACATGAATGTGGAACTGAGCCAGGGCTCGCACTTTTTTCATAACCTGTCGAGCTTTCGGGCGACCTATTTCATGGTGCGGCATGATGGACAGTTTCCCATCCGCTGGGAGTGGTTGAACCGGCAGCCGGTGATCAGCGAAACCGAACTGGTGCGGCACGTGCAGCCGGCGCTTCCAATTACCGTTCGCGTGGACGGGCGCACTTCGCGCGGCGTGGTGATGGCAGGATAGACAAGTTTGGTGTCAGGGCACGACCTTGGTCGTGCCGGTTAGATGCGTACAAGCACGGCTTTAGCCGCTGCACAGTCGGGATGACAATTCGAACTTGGTGTCTGTGCACGCCTGAAGCCGTGCTTCCAACTGCGCAGGAAAAGTGCTAATGCCCGTGGCACAGGGACAAGGATCATGAGTCGAGATGAGACGCAGGTAGCGACCATTTTGCGCGAGCTACAGGAGCGCGCCAAGGAACTCAACTGCCTTTATCGCGTCGACGAGTTGCTGAACCGGCCCGAATTGCCGCTGGAACTAGTCTTCCGCAGCATCGTCGAGATCCTTCCGCACGGCTGGCAGTATCCCAACGATTGCCAGGCGCGCATCATCTTCGAAAACGACATCATTGAGTCGGTGAATTTCCAGCCGACCAGCTGGACGCAGAGCGCCAATCTCGTCGTCCAGGGCGTCCCCGTCGGAGCTGTCGAAGTCTCCTATCGCCAGCAGATGCCGCGTTCCAATGAAGGCCCGTTCCTTAAGGAAGAGCGCAAACTTATCGAGACGGTGGCCGAGCGCATCTCCGGACACATCATGCAGCGCCGTCTGAAGTCCGCATTCGATGGCCTGATTGCGGCTCGTGATGGCCGTGCCACTCAGCGCAATGACTGGCGCTTCGTCTTGGAGTTCCTGCGCGACACCGACCCTGTCCTGCTGCAACTGATCTCGCGCAAGCTGGTCAATCATCTCAGCTGGAAAGGATTTGGCGACGCCAAGGAATTGCTGCAGCGTGCCGGTATTGGGCCCATCGCCAGCGAAGGAGTGGTCGGCGAAGAAAATCGGCCGCTACGCCGCGAACGCGCCACTCATACTGCGGACCTGACCGCCGAAGCCTTTAAGCTGGCCAGCGAACATCTCAGCGAGAACGAAATTCTGGCCTGCGTCACGGCCTGGATCAAGGAAGAGAAATCCAGCTTCCTGGTGCGCGCCCTCGAACAACTGGACACCCCACTCGGCGACATCATCGAGGCCATTGAGCGTTATCGCCATATCGAGATCGATGAGAGCGAGCTGTCACTGTCGACGCAAAAGGGTCTGCGGGTCTCGCTTATCCGCCGCTTCTTCTCCGAAAGCCTGGACTTCATCAACGTCGGTAAGAACGCCATCACCGTTAAGGATTTCTACGATCTCATCAACAAGATCATCTTTCCGCCACGCTGTCACGGCAAACTGGGCGGCAAGAGCGCCGGACTATTTCTCGCCAAGAAGATCATCGATAAGCACGCGCCGGTCGACAGCGTCCTGCGGCAGGTGAAGGTCCCGAAGACCTGGTACATCACGTCCGATTGGATTCTCCACTTCGTTCACCACAACGAACTCGAAGACGTTCTCAACTGGAAGTACATGGAAATTGATCAGGTGCGCCAGGAATATCCGCACCTGGTCGCGCTGTTCAAGAGCTCATCCTTCCCGTCAGAACTCTCCAAGGGATTATCGCTGGCGCTCGACGATCTGGGAGATCGCCCGATCATCGTCCGCAGCTCGAGCCTGCTGGAAGACCGCGCTGGTTCGGCGTTCTCCGGCAAGTACAAGAGCCTCTTTCTCGGAAACCAGGGCACGAAGGAAGAGCGCATGGCGGCCCTTATGGACGCCATCGCCGAAGTCTATGCGTCGATCTTCGGACCCGACCCGACCGAGTACCGTGCGGAGCGCGGTCTTCTGGATGTCCACGAAGAGATGGGGATTCTGATCCAGGAAGTCGTCGGGCAGGCGATCGGCAAATACTTTTTCCCCGCGTGCTCTGGTGTTGCCTTCAGCAACAACGAGTTTCGCTGGTCCGCGCGCATCAATCGCAGCGACGGCTTGATCCGTCTGGTCCCCGGTCTCGGCACGCGCGCGGTCGATCGCGTGGCCGACGACTACCCGGTCCTCATCGCTCCCGGTCAACCCAACCTGCGTGCCAATGTCACGGTCGAAGAGATATTGCGCTACTCGCCGCGCCGTGTCGATGTCATCAACTTGGAGACAAACTCCTTCGACACGGTCGACGCCACCGACCTCCTACGCTATTGCGGCTCCCGGTATCCGCAGATGCGGTACATCGTCTCGCTGGTGAACCATGACCGCATCGAGCAGCCGGTCGGACCATTACCCGATCTGGACAAGCAGACGGTTGTCTTCACCTTCGAAGGCCTTATCCGCAAAACGCCTTTCGTCAGTTACGTTCGCGAATTGCTGAGCCTGTTGCAAGCCAAGCTGGGCGAACCGGTCGATCTCGAATTTGCTTATGACGGCAACGATTTTTATCTCCTGCAATGCCGTCCGCAGAGCTACAGTGTCGATGCCGCACCCGTAGCCATTCCTCCGGATCTGGCTCCAGAGCGCGTGATTTTTTCCGCCAATCGCTTCGTCTCCAACGGCAAGGTTCCTGAGATCACACACATCGTGTACGTCGACCTGGAAGGCTACAGCCATCTTCCCGATGAAAAGCACATGCGAGATATCGGGCGCGCGGTCGGTCGGTTGAACAAGCTTTTACCCAAGCGGCAGTTCATTCTGATCGGGCCGGGACGCTGGGGCAGTCGTGGCGACGTCAAGCTCGGCGTGCCGGTAACCTACTCCGACATCAACAACACAGCCATGCTCATCGAGGTCGCTCGCCAGAAGGGAAACTATCTGCCCGACCTGTCTTTCGGTACGCATTTCTTTCAGGACCTGGTTGAGGCATCGATTCGTTACCTGCCTCTCTATCCTGACGACGAAGGAAATGCTTTCCGCGAATCGTTCCTCAAGCAATCGCACAATGTTCTGGAGGAACTCCTGCCCGAATTCGCGCATGTCTCCGAAACGCTGCGCGTCATCGACGTTCCCCACGAAACCAACGGCCAGATTCTGCGCGTGCTGATGAATGCCGAGCAAGACCAGGCGGTCGCCTTCCTCGCTCCGCCTTTCAAAGAAGCCGTGCAGGTGGAATCTGGAATGGCCAGCCTTGGGCGCTCGGGCGACGAACACTGGCGCTGGCGTTATCGCATGGCGCAGCGCATCGCCGCTCAACTCGATCCCCGGCAATTCGGTATCAAGGCCTTCTACCTGATCGGCAGTACCAAGAACGCCACCGCCGGACCGGGCAGCGATATCGATATCCTGCTGCATTTTGAGGGCACCGAAGATCAGCGCCGGGAATTGACCTTGTGGCTGGAGGGCTGGAGCCGCTGCCTGGCGGAGATGAATTTCCTGCGCACCGGCTTCCGCTCCGAAGGCCTGCTCGATGTGCACCTCATCACCGACAAAGACATCGCCGGCCGTTCCACCTATGCCGTAAAGATCGACGCTGTCACAGATCCCGCGCGCAGGCTGCCCATGAAGAACGGCTGAGACCGCCGCCTGCGCGCCGCCAAGATCGGCAGTTATCTCAATGGTCGCTGGTGCGACTTGCGCCTCATCCCTTATCGCACGGTAGACAATCGCATCGAAGGATTGGTGCTGAACGTTTTCGGTCTCGACGAACTGGATAACGAGGGCAAACAGCGAACAAAAAAGCCACCGGCTGAGCAGCAAAGCCGCGAAGAAGAAGGCTGCAACCCGGAAACAGAAGAAGGCCGCGAAGAAAAGCCCGAAGCGGCGCTAATCCCCACCATAAAAGCGGGCCCGCGGGCCCGCTCTCTTACAGCCAGGACTTACGGTTGCGGCAGCAGACCGTAAATGTCCAGCTCCGTCTGGGTGCCGACGTACACGTGTCCATCGGCGATGGTCGGCACGCTGAACTTGATTGCCGGTCCAGCGGTGTCGCGCCCGCCCGTTGCAGAGCTGTTGTAGAGTTCGGTTTGCAGATTGGTAGCGTTATAGGCATGCAGAATGGCAGGACCGCCGTTTTGCGCGTTCGTCGATTCGATCTCCCACAAGATGCCGTCGCCGGTGCCATTGGACGAGAGGGAAGAGGTCGCTCCGTGCCCGCCATACACATCAGGGCCCTCCGACACCGGCGCGGTCGAGAGCATGCCGGTGGTGGCGTCCCAGCTGTAGGCCTTGGCTACATCCTGAGCGCAGTGATAGTAGATGGTGCCGTTCCAGAAGGTCGGCGTGGAGAAGATGTTGTCGTACTCCTGCGTGCCGGTCTGTACCTCCTGAATCACATGGTCCGTCTCCTGGTAGCCGCCCATGTTGTCGCGATTCATCACGATGATGCGGCCGTCCTTGCCGCCGCCGATCAACTCGTGCGGATATGGTGACGGATTGTCCGGCATGATGATCGGTGAACCGCTGCCGAAGTCGGCATCATTCTCGCGAAGGATGGTTTCGTTCGACGGCTTGAAGTAATCCAGTATCGACAGATCACTGGCTTGCAGACGCATGGCCGAGTCATTGTAGTCGGGCGCCGGATCGCCAAGATCGACGCCGGTGATCAGGTAAATATCGCCGGTACTGTCGTCGATCGCCGGCGTTCCTCCCCACAGCCCGCCGCCTGCGCCGTCGGGAGTGACGTTCAGAATCGCCGTCTGCTGCAACGTCGCCTTGTCGTAGGCCAGCACCCAGCCGTGATTGCAATGTCCAAAGCTGATGTAAATGGCATTCGTCGCCGGATCCAGCGCCAGTCCATTGCGCTGGTAGCAATTGGTCTCCAGCGTGATCTGCCCGTTCACGCTGTCCCAACCTGTGCCCGCCACCGTGCCCGTCACAATGACTGGGCCGCCGAACTTCTCCGCGCCGCTGGCGATGTTGAGCGCATGCAGGCGATACACCTTGTGATTGCTTTCCAAGCCGTCCGTCAAAACGTAGATCGTGCCCGTCGTGCTGTCGATAACCGGCGTGGAGGTGATTCCCAGCGAAGGCTGAATACCCTCCTGGTCGTTGATCGGAATGGGCGTTCCCAGATGCTGCTTCCATAGCGCCGAGTCCGACAGTCCATCGGCGTCGAAGGCATAGACCGTGTCATTTTCCGTGGCGACAAACACCACGTTATGCTGAACTCCGCCGATCGTCAGGTTTGGCACGTACAGGGGTTGTGCATAGATCTGACCATCGACCTGCAGTGCATTCAGCTTCGCAAACTGCTGCGTGTTGACGTTCGATAAGTTGAGTGTCGTCTCGTTGAGATTTACCCCGTCGCGTACGTCGTCGTTGTGATAAGTCAGCATCGAAACTACGCCCGGAGGCGCATTGATCACCGACACGCTGGCATTCACCGCATAAGTCGGAAGCACATCGGCCGTCACTGTGACGGTGTGCGCTCCGGTCGTGCCGGGAGCGATGTAAAGGCCATTGCTGCTGACAGTGCCGACAGCGTTATTCCCGCCCGCTATTCCATCGACCAGCCAGGTCACGCCGTCGTTACCCGAGCCGCCCACCGTCGCCGTGAATTGCCGCGTCCCGAACGGCGCTACTGACGTGCTCTGTGGCGAAATCGTCATCGTGATAACGGTTACCGACGCGCTCGCGCTCTTGGTTGGGTCGGCGACACTCGTCGCCGTGACTGTATGTCCCCCAGCCGCCGATGGAGCCGTATACAATCCGCCGGTACTGACCGTTCCCACGGTATTGTTTCCGCCATTCACGCCATCGACCGACCAGTTCACAGCGGTGTTGGTCGTGCCGGTGACGGTGGCGGCGAATTGTTGCGTGCCACCCTCGGCAACTGTCGCCGTGGTCGGAGCGATGGTCACGGTTATCGTCGGAGGTGGAGGCGGAGGCGGAGGTGGTGGAGGCGGTGGCGTTACCACTGCGGTGACCGTCACGGTCGCATTCGCGCTCTTGGTCGGGTCCGCGCTCGATACCGCCGTCACCGTTACCTGCAGCGCTACGTTGGTCGTAGGCGCCGTGTACAGGCCGCTGCTCGAAATCGTTCCATTCTGCGTATTTCCCCCGGCAACATTGTTAACTTCCCACTGCACCGCGGTGTTACTTGAGCCGGTGACGGTAGCCTGGAATTGCTGCGTGGCGCCGGAAGCAACGGTTGCGCTGGTTGGAGAGATC
The DNA here is from genome assembly GCA_963834135.1 of uncultured Acidobacteriaceae bacterium. Taxonomy (GTDB): domain Bacteria; phylum Acidobacteriota; class Terriglobia; order Terriglobales; family Acidobacteriaceae; genus Bog-257. The sequence continues at coordinate 150,966 of CAWIAN010000008.1, forward strand.
GCGATCGACACGGGAGGCGTACCGGAACCACCAGAGCCATTGCCATCGCTGCCGCTGGAGCTTCCGCCTCCACAACCACTGATTGTTAACAGGAATAGTGCGGCAGCCAGCAGGGAAATTACACAAAGGGCGCGGCGAAACATGAGGGGGCCTCAAAGCACAAGTAACTAACGTCCGGGTAGATGAGCAGCAGCTTGGGCGTGTTGCTTCGAATCCCGGTGCGCGCCGTGGAACCCGGGAAATTCACGCCATTTTGATTTGTATGGGCCCACTCTGCGCGGCGGATGACAGTGTCACGACGATCGCAACCCAGGCAAGGAGAGCAGGCCCAGATCGCGAGGTGTCCAAGTGTGAACATTGGCACCCACGCGGCCAGTCTTATGGCGCCATTATTTAGGACAGTATTTCGCAAAAGGAACACTACTTTAGAGTTGCTGGAATCCCGAGACTCAGCTACTATCGCATGTAGTTTCTGGCGATAGGGGCTTGAGACAAACGCTGTCTCTAGCTGGAAACTATAAATTCCCACTCATTACTGCACGGAAGAACCAGGTTTAAGACTCGGTCGAACCTGCTTGGCAGTACCGCAGCAGGAAAGCCAGTTCGAAGTACCTTGGGGCGAGAGGTTATTACTTGTATAGGGATTCAGCTGTTTCACACAGCCTTCGTAGATTTGTCTACCGCACTTTTCTGCTCAGCGTTTGTTTCGCGGCCGTCGGTCAGGCGCAGGCGCAGCCTGGTTCTGACTCCGGCAAGCCCGCCGAAAATGCTTCCTCCGCAACTACCACGAATGCAGCCTCAGGCAATAAAGACAAGGTCATTCTGAAAGTCGGAGACCTTCAGATTACCGAAGCTGCTTTCGAGCAGTACGTTGCCGATCTGGAGAGTTCGCAAGGTCCGGCCGACATGAGCCGCAAGAGTCTTGCCGACAATTACTCGTCGTTGTTGGCGCTTTCACAGAAGGCGACAGCCAATCACCTGCAGGACACTCCGCAGGTACAGCGTCAGTTGGCGATCGATCGCATGCAGATTTTGTCCAACGCCGAGTTCGGCAAGATGAAGGAACAAGCGCAGCCGACGCCCCAGCAGATCAAGGCGTATTACGACGCTCACCTTGCCGACTACGATGTCGTCAAGATCCGCCGCGTCTTCATCATGGGCAATCCTAACCCCACGGCTGCGGGGACCCTTACCCCGGCGCAGGCGAAAGCGATGGCCGACAAGGTGAAACAGGCGATCGCCTCCAAACAGGACGTCTTCGCCATTCTCAAATCGACACCGCATGGCACCACCGATGTTGTCGCCGATACCGACCCGCTCACCTTCCAGCGCGGAGAGTTGCCGCCGCAGATGGACAAGGTTTCCTTCGGCTTGAAAGAAGGGGAGTGGACGCAGTTGGCCGATGGCCCGAACGAATTCGTTTTCATCCAGCTTGTTAAAAATAGCCGTAAAGATTTAAACGATGTGTCCCCGCAGATCGAAAAGACACTCGAAGCGGATAATTTGCGCAACGAGTTAAAAGCCTTAAAAGAGAAAACCGGTATCTGGATGGACGAGGAGTATTTTGCCTCGAAAGCTCCGGTGCCCACTTCCAGTACGCAGCCTGAAGCTTCGGGCCAGGGCAAATCTGGCGCGGAGAGAGGAGAAAAATGAGTACAAATTCTAGAGGTATGCTCCGTTTCGCGCTTCCAGCCGCGATGCTGGCGGCGTGCACGTTCGGGCCAAACTTGGCCCAGGCGCAGATGACGTCAACCGGTATCGACTGCTCACAAATTTCAACCTTGCACCTGCTGCAGCAGGAGAACATGCGCGCCGGCCTGGCGCTGATGGAATGCGGTGTCATTCCGCGTCCCGATGTCGACGTGGAAGGTGACGCGCCGGACAATGACGCTCCCCAGCCCCCCAATGTTCTGGTCAGCAATCGTACTTGTACCTCCGGCAGCTCCTGCACCAAGAGCGAAAGCATGGTGTACAAGAGCACGCGAGCCGGTGAGAACACCATCGTGGTCAACTACAACGATCACAACGGCAACAACTACTCGGGAACGTCGTACTCCTTAGACGCCGGGGCCACCTTCACCGAGATCATACCCGCCCCGTTCGCTACCGGACACGGCACCAACTACGGCGATCCGATCGTCGTCTTCAACTCCAGACTGAACAAGTGGTTCGCCGGCGACCTGGTTACCGGTTGCGGCGGTCAGGGTATTGGTCTCTGGACCTCGCCCGATGGCATGAACTGGAGCGTAGGCGCTTGCGCCCACAACAGCGGAGCCGATGATCGCGAGTCCCTGTGGGTCGACAACAATCCGTTTAGCTCGAAGTATGGCCGCATGTACATTTCATTCGGCAACTACGAAGTTGGCAACGGCGCGTTGCAGCTTGTGTACTCCGACGACGGTACCACCTGGACTACGGTCACTCTCAACAACAGCGGTACCTTTATCCGCGACGTACAGGTCACCGGCTCTCCGGTTGCACCGCCTGCACCGGTCACGGGCTATACCAGCACGGTTTTCGTAGCTGGCATGGATGAGGGCAGCGGCGGACTTTCCAGCCGCCAGAACATCATGTTCCGTTCGCTCGATGGCGGCGTAACCTGGACCTCTACGACCATGGGTCCGCGCTTCAACGCTGTTGGCGACGGCACCTGCTCTTCTAATCCCTACTTTGCTGATGTTGCTCCTATCTGGCGTCACATGGGATGGGGCGAGCCGGGCGTCGGCCCGGGTAATGTCGTGCACTACGTGTATGCCGGTCAGGGACAGGCTGCCAACGACCACGGCGACATTTACTATGTTCGCTCCACCGATAACGGCCAGACCTGGTCGAGCCCCATCAAGCTGAACGACGATCCGGGTGGCCAGTATAAGACGCAGTGGATGCCCTCCCTGTCGGTCAACTACAACCCCACCGGTTCTTTCCGCGAAGCCAAGATTACGGTTTCCTGGTATGACCGCCGTCAGGCCACTTCGGCTTGCAACACGGCCACCGATCCCGGATGCAGCTACTATCGCTACGGCGTCCAGTCTGCCGACAACGGCGCAACTTGGGCTGCCAACATCCAGATCAGCGACCAGTTGATTCTTCAGCCCACCCAGAACGACGGTGGCGTCCAGCCCTGCTACGCCGGTGACTATGACTATGCCACCGCCCAGGGCGAGCATGCCTTCGTCACCTGGACCGATGGCCGCGTGGCCGTCGGCGGCGTTCAGGTCCAGAACGTCGAATTCGCCAGCGTTCCCGAACCACAGTAAGGGAGCATCCATCCACGTTTCACGAGAGGGCAGCCAATCAGCTGCCCTCTTTTTTGTGGACTGCTACCAATAGCCTTTGAAGGGTAAATGGCACGGTACCGTCGATTTTCCCGAGGCTGTCGCTTTCACCGTGCAGACGAAGGTATGACAGTCGTGAAACAACGGTATGTAAGGGAAGAGCTTTGTGTCAGGGCACGGCTTCAGCCGTGCCGATAAGCCACTTATTTTTGACTTCGCCGAGGCGGACTTCAGTCCGACGAGCCGAACGGTTGAGCGTTTCTCAGCAATCTGTTCAGCCGACGGCAGAACCTGATGGCGCTTTCGCAACCGCGACCACCGTGCGCCGAAACACGCTACTGGCGTACAACCTGGTCTTCTAAGTCACGCGCAGCTTGCTTCAGACTCTCTGCCCTACCCAGATCTCTCCAGTAATATTCGTCTGCCTGAAATCCTATAACCCGCTCACCCTGAGAGCTGAGACGGAGATACACCGGAACAATCGGAAACACGCCTCGCTCCTCGATCTCCGCGAAGATGCGCGGAGAGATCACATGGATACCGCAAAAGGCGAGCGCTTCGGTCTGACCGGCTGAGCGTGACATCTCAGCTTCGTCCCCAAAGCGACTGTCGTCCACAGAGCCGCGACTGATCGTCGAACAGAAGCTGACGCGAGCTATCGCGGTGCTGCACAGCCAAGGTCGCCAGTGCCTGCCGCTCGCCGTGAAACTCAAGCATCCGGCCCAGGTCAATGGAACTGAGCACGTCTACGTTGTGCACGAGGAACGGCTCGTCCGCGCCGCTCTCCAGAAAGAACGGCGCCGCCTTCAGAAGCCCGCCCCCGGTGTCGAGCAGCTCTTCCTCACGCGACACTTCGATCCTCATGCCGAAGTTGTCATGCGCTTGCAGATAGTCGACAACCTTGCCGGCAAAATGATGCAGATTGATGATGACGTCGTTAATTCCGAAACTGCGCAGCCGGGTGAGCGCAATCTCCAGCAGCGAGCGGCCGTTAATCTCGACCAGCGCCTTCGGACGATCGTCGGTTTGTGGTCGCAGCCGCGTCCCCAGTCCCGCTGCCAAAATCATGGCGCGCATTAGGGCATCTTCTCCAATTCCCGGTGCCGCAGAATCACGTCGATCCCTTGCGAACGGAGGTGCTTCGCCAGCGACTCCGCCAGGTATACCGAGCGATGCTGTCCACCAGTGCAGCCAAACGACACCATCAAATTCTTGAAGCCGCGCTGCTGATAATTGCTGACGCTGCCGTCTACCAGAGCCTCGGCATGAGACAGGTATTGATGCACGCTTGGATGTTGCTCCAGATACTCGATCACCGGCGCGTCTTTCCCGGTCAGCGATTTGAAGCGCTCTTCGCGGCCAGGGTTCGGCAGCCCGCGAGCATCGAACACGAAGCCTCCGCCGTGTCCGCTGTTGTCCTGCGGCACTCCGCGATGAAACGAGAAGCTGGAAACCCGCACTGCCAGCCGCTCTGGCTCGGTCGCGGGTTGCAGCGATTCCGAATCGAGCATCGCCGCAAACGCCTTCATCAGCGCCGGAAGCTTGATAGGAAGCGCAACGTTGTTCAGCAGCCACTTCACATTCGCCAGCGCATACGGAACGCTCTGCAGGAAATGCGTCTTGCGCTCATACAGTCCCCGAAAGCCGTACGCCCCCAGCGCCTGCATGATGCGGATATAAACGAACCCGTAGTAGTAGCGCAGAAACTCGTCGCGATCCAGATCGACGAACTTGCTCAACTCATCGAGATAGTGGTCGAGCAACTGCCGGCGGAAATCCGGCGGCAGGTCGGCCTTCGAATCGAAGAGCAGGGAAGCGATGTCATACTGCAACGCTCCATGACGCCCGCCCTGGTAATCCAGAAAAAAAGGATCGCCACCGCGCAGCATGATGTTCCGTGACTGGAAGTCGCGATAGAGGAAGTAATCGCTCTTCGCCTTCAGCAGGAAAGCCGTCAACCGGCGAAAATCATTTTCCAGTCGCTGCTCATTGAATGGCGTACCTGACAGCCGCAGAAAGTAATACTTGAAGTAGTTCAGGTCCCAGGCAATCGATTGCCGGTCGAAGCGCGCGCGCGGATAGCAGACTTTGTAATTCAGATCGCTGCCGGCCTCCACCTGGAAACGCGGCAAGATCGCAACCACTTTGCGGTACGCCGCCATCACCTCCGGCGCAATCGCGCTGCCCGCGCGGTTCTTGGAGAGGAACTCATACAGCGTCAGATCGCCGAGATCTTCTTCCAGGTAAGCGCCACGCTTCAGATCGTCAGCATAGATCTCAGGAACCGGCAGCCCATGCCGGCGGAAATGCCGGGAGAATTCCAGGAAGGCAATGTTCTCTTCGCGCGAACCGTAAACGACGCCGATCGCCGTCTGCGTGGCGTTACCCAGGCGGAAGAGCTTTCGCTCCGATCCCCCCAGGTCTGCGCGCAGAGGCCGCACGAATTCCGCAGGAGCACCGAAGCTCTTCTCGAAAAGCTTTTTGAGGACGTCCATGAAGGTGGGGCGAGCCGAGCCGACAACCAACTCGCCGATTCTCTAGCATCGCCGATTCTTCGCAGCAAGACAATGCTTAGTTAGGCGCCAGCCCGGCAACACCATCCACACCGCTTTCCAGGGCGCATCGGCGAAGACATGCGACCAGGTCAGCGGCCACGTTTTTCTTTTGCGCAAAAAAATCTCCTCCTGCCTGACCAAAGGTCTGTTGCGCAGGAGGAGAACGTTTGTACCACGGTTGGTTATGACTAGTTCACGGTAAGCGGCATGCCGTTCGACTGAATACCGTTGGCCACCACATACATCTTGCTCGCACCGGTTTCCATGTTCGCCGGAACGTCGAAATAGGTGTACGTCGGGTACGAACGAGTGGCAACGCCCATCGTGTTATGGTCGTGGGTTTTGGCATAGAAGATATGCCCGGTAGCGTTGTTGACGATCCGGACCAGCGGGTAGTTGGTCGCTGTCTGGAATTCATCGCCGAACGAGGCAGCCTGAGACCAGCCGTTAAATCCGCGGCCGATCGTGTGATACGTCTGGCCACGGGTTATCGTGGTCGGTGCGTACAGCACGCTGGGCGCGTAGATCTGCGGACCGCCGGTGCTGGGGATGTAAACCTGGTCACCACCGACGAGAATCTGTCCGTTCGGCAGAACGATCAGCGGGCCGCCGAAGCTGCTCAGCGTCGGGGTGAAGTTGGTTCCGTCCCACTCGTAGAACCGGCCGCTGTTGCCTTCCACCAACACTTTGTTGTTGGGAAGCAGAACTGCCCAGTTGTCGCCGGCATCATCGCCGTTCTGGAAGTCGGGTCCAGGAGTCCACGTGCCCGGATCTTGCGGCGTTGCGCCGGGACGATAAACCGAGGTGTGTCCGGCGCGCGCGCCCGAATGCGTTGCACCCGTTGCGAACACTGATCCATCAGGACGCAAAACTGCGTTGCCGGTTTCTCCCGGCGGGCAGTACTGGCCACCACCGTAATTGATACAGCCCACTTCCGGCGGACCTTGCAGGTTGGCGATGGTGCTGCCGTCAGACACCCACATCTGCTGCGACGGAATGTAGCGCTCCGAGTTGGGATTGTTCAATACGTCGACGGTCAGCAGCGTGCCGTCGGGCAGCAGCGTCCAGCCTTCTTCGGCGTTCCAGTCGCTCTTGCCGGTCGATCCCAACGCCGTCCACGTCATGGTGTGCGGATCGAGCTCGGCCATCTGCATATCGAACTTGCGGCCAATAATGAAGTCGCCGTTCGGCAACACTGCGCAAGGCGAGTCGCCAATGTAATCCCAACCGGCGGGCGGCGTCAGCGGCGTCCACGTGTTCGTGGCCGGATCGTAGACCTCGCCCAGGTTGGTGAAAGAGAACTGGCCGAAGTTGTATTCGCCACCCTCGATCAACAACCGGCCGTCAGCCAGAACAGCTTCCGCCATCGCGTAAGGATCATAGTTCGACTCCAGGCTCGCAAGCTGCGTCCAGGTGCCGTTTACGTAGCTGCCCGTATTGTCGGGAGTGAGCTTGTAAAAGTCCTGACCCTGGTTCCCCTGCACGATCACGGTTCCATCGGTCATCAGCATTTCAAGTTCAGCGCCATCGGGCGCCGGGTGAGTAAGGTTGGTCAAGGTTTGGGCTTGTGATCCGCAAAAAGCGGCAAGTAAAAGCGCCGTAAGCGCAGGCAAGAATCTCTTTGTCAAGACAGTCCTCTTCTCTCTCAATAGTCGAAACAGCCAGAACAACAATGTCTGTATAGTTCCGTTCCAAACCGACTCGCAACGTAGCAAGAAGTCAGTGCTGGAAACTCATCAGGAGAGCGGCAGCGGCGTGCTGCGGCCCGGAAAACAAAGTGTCAGAATTCTGCTTCATGGGGAAAGTCCGTGTCAAACAATTTGCAACCGAGACTCGAATGATAATGCTACTAGGAGCTACGTTGACATGTGGAAGCTTGAGTCTGGACCAGCACCGCAGGTTTTCGACATTCCACCGCGCATAACGAAAATGCACATTTTCGATCGGTCGCCTAACCAGAGCTGAAGCCTTCCGGCAGAAAAACCTCCACAGCCAAGTTGCATCGAATCCACCGAGACGGCCATTCCCGGTGCGTGTGATAAGTTCGATGAACGCGCCGAAAGTCACCGGGGTTCTGACCAAGTTCGGTCAATCAAAGCAGCATGAGGTATTCGATTCAGCATGATCAAAGATTTGCTTGAACGCTGGCCTGTCATACGCCAAATCCGCGACGGAGGGGATGGAACCGGCCCGGAGGCGATGAGCCAGCGCACGAAAACCCTGCTCCCCAAAAATCAGGATGCCGAATTCACGCGTTCGCTCTGTCCCTACTGCGCCGTGGGCTGCGGCCAGATGGTCTTCCACAAAGACGGTTCGCTCATCTCCATCGAGGGCGATCCCGGCTCGCCGATCTCGCGTGGCCACCTCTGCCCTAAAGGCTCTGACACCTTCGAACTCCATACTCACCCCAAACGCCTGATGAGCGTGAAATATCGCCGTCCCTATGCCACAGCGTGGGAGCAGATTCCTCTCGAACAGGCGATGGACATGGTGGCCGATCGTCTTTGGCAGAGCCGGGAAGCCAGCTTTGAGGAAGAGCAGGACGGCGAGAAGGTCATGCACACGACCCGAGTGGCTCACCTGGGCGGTGCGACCCTCGACAACGAAGAGAACTACCTGATCAAGAAACTTTTTGCAGGAGGTCTGGGCATGGTTTGCGTTAGCAACCAAGCCCGGATATGACACAGCTCCACGGTGCCCGGTCTGGGCACCTCATTCGGACGCGGCGGCGCGACCACCGCGCTAACCGATCTGGCGAATGCCGACGCCATCCTCATCATGGGATCGTCCATGGCCGAGAACCATCCTGTCGGCTTTCAATGGGTAATGGAAGCGCGTGAACGGGGAGCCAAGATCATTCACGTCGATCCGCGCTTCAACCGCACCTCGGCTGCAGCCGACATCTGGGTACCCTTGCGCGCTGGGACCGACATTATCTTCCTCGGCGGTCTCATCAATTATCTTCTGCAGAATGACAAGTATTTCCACGAGTTCGTGCAGCATTACACCAATGCCGCCATGATCGTCAGCGACGATTTCTGCGACACCGAAGACCTTGATGGCGTCTTCTCGGGATGGGACGAGCAGAAGAAGAAATACGATCCAGAGTCATGGCTTCCGAAGAGCGCTAAGAACGGGGACAACGCGCAATCCTCGGGCGGCGCGAAGGCGGGTCATTCGCAAGCCGACGGCGGTCATGGCAAAGATCGCGGCGGTGAAGCTGCCCAGATGTCGGACTACGAAGTGGATCCCACGCTGCAGCATCCCCGCTGCGTCTTCCAGATCCTGCGGCGGCACTTCTCGCGCTATACGCCAGAGCTGGTGGAACAGCACGCCGGAGTTCCGCAGAAGCTGTTCCTGAAAGTAGCGGAGACTTTTTGCAATGCTTCTGGTCCAGAGAAGACCGGCGCCATCTGCTACGCTGTGGGATGGACGCAACACTCCAAGGGCGTGCAGATCATTCGCTCGGCGGCCATCCTCCAGATGCTGTTAGGAAACATCGGACGTCCCGGCGGCGGCATCCTCGCCCTGCGCGGACACGCATCCATTCAGGGTTCTACCGACATTCCCACATTGTATGACATCCTGCCAGGCTACCTGCCCATGCCTTTTTTCGAGCAGGACGCCAACGATTTTAAGAGCTACATCAAGAAGCACAAGGCGACAGCGGGACTGTGGTCCAATTTCGACAAGTACTTCATCAGCCTGATGAAGTCGTGGTACGGCGATAATGCGACGAAAGCGAACGACTGGTGTTTCGACTACCTGCCGCGTGTTACTGGCGACCATTCTCACTTCGGCTATTGGCTCGACATGCAGGACGGCAAAGTAGATGGCCTGTTCATCATGGGTCAGAATCCCGCCGTGGGAGCGTCCAATGGCCGCCTGCAACGCACTGCGATGTCGAAGCTGAAGTGGCTTGTGGTGCGCGATCTGGTCGAAGTGGAGAGCGCTTCCTGGTGGTACAACTCGCCCGAGGTCAAACGCGGAGAGTTGAAGCCGGAAGAAATCGCGACGGAAGTGTTCCTGTTTCCCGCCGCCGGCTCGGCCGAAAAAGATGGCTGCATGACGAATACGCAGCGGCTGATACAGTTCCGCACCAAGGCCGTCGATCCGCCCGGCGATGCCCGCAGCGAAACCTGGTTTATGCATCATCTCTACCGGCGACTGAAGGCTAAGGCCACGGCTGATCCTGGTCTGCGCAGCCGGCCGCTGAACGCTTTGCACTGGCCTTACGGCACGCATGGCATTCACGACGAGCCCAATGTCAACGAGGTGTTGAAAGAGATCAATGGCCGCGACCTTTCCACCGGCGAACTACTTCCGAACTTCAAGCAGCTGAAGAACGATGGCAGCACGGCCAGCGGTTGCTGGATCTATTGCGGGATTTACCCGCAGGAGCTTGTGAACAAGGCCAACCAGCGCGAGCCGGAAGATTATCTCGGCCACGGCTGGGGCTTCTCCTGGCCCAGCGATATCCGCATTCTGTACAACCGCTGCTCGGCGCGCCCTGACGGGAAGCCGTGGAGCGACCGGAAAAAGCTGGTCTGGTGGGACGAACAGAAGCGCGAGTGGACCGGACTTGATGTGCCCGACTTCGACAAGAACAAGGCGCCTGACTACCGTCCGAAGCCTGGCGCGAAGGGCATGGACGCTATCGCCGGCGACAAGCCGTTCACCCTGCATCCCGACGGTACGGCGTGGCTGTTCGTCACCAGCGGATTGAAGGACGGTCCGCTGCCGACGCACTATGAACCTCTGGAAACGCAGTTCGGAAATCCGCTGTATCCCGGCCGCGTCTTCAATCCCGCCGCCGATCGCAAGGAACGGCCCGACAATCCCTACGCAAACTTTGCCGACGAGCGCTTCCCCTACGTCGCCTCAACCTATCGCTTAACCGAGCATCACACCGCCGGCGGCATGTCGCGCACGCTCTCGCATCTTGCGGAGCTTCAGCCGGAAATGTTTTGCGAAGTCTCACCTGAGCTTGCTGCCGAGGTTGGTCTCGAGCACGGAGAGTGGGCGACCATCAGCACGCCGCGCGCCGTGATCGAAGCTCGCGTGCTGGTCACCAAACGTATGCGGCCGCTATGGGTGCAAGGTCGCACGGTGCATCAGGTCGGCCTGCCGTATCACTGGGGGTACAACGGTGTCGTGACGGGCGACAGCACCAATGATCTGTTGGTGATTTCCGAGGAGCCCAACGTCCGTATTATGGAGACCAAGGCGCTGCTCTGCGATATCGAACCGGGCCGCCGCCCGCGCGGTCCCGCCGTCGTCGAGGAGCTGAAAGAGAAAATGGAGCAGCCCGTATGAGCGCAACCATCACAGGCTTTCTGACCGACTCGACTTTGTGCATTGGCTGCAAGGCCTGCGAAGTCGCCTGTAAGGAATGGAACGGTCTGTCCGCGGATGGATTCGACTGGTCCGGCAATTCCTATGACAACACAGGCGCGGTCGGACATTCGACCTGGCGCCACGTGAAGTTCGTCGAGGGCGAGCTTGAGCCCGGCTTCGGCGGAAATGCGCCGGATCATCTTTCCTGGGAGTTTTCTTCCGACGTCTGCAAGCACTGCGAAAATGCCGGCTGTCTCGAGTCCTGTCCCACGGGCGCCATCGTGCGCACCGAATTTGGCGGCGTCTTCGTACAGCCCGACGTCTGCAACGGTTGTGGATACTGCGTGGTGAACTGTCCCTTCGGCGTCGTGCAGCGCAATCCCGATGACGGCCGCGCCTTCAAATGCACCTTCTGTTATGACCGGCAGAAGGTTGGGCTGAAGCCCGCCTGCGCGCAGGCCTGCCCAACGGAGTCCATCAAGTTTGGTCCGCTGGAGCAGATGCATGTGGTTGCCGTTGAGCGCATGAAAGAGCTGAAGTCGCGCGGCATGGAAGACGCGCAGGTCTACGATCCGCAGTACTCCAGTGTGGGAGGTATCCACGCCTTCTTTATCGTGCGCGGCGATCCGCGGCAGTATAATCTGCCGCCGAATCCGGAGGTTCCCACGCAATACTTGAAGGCGGGATGGACCAGCGCCGCAGTCGCCGCCGGGCTGCTGCTTGTCGGCAGTGTCTTTGCATTTCTGGGGAGCGCGAAACGATGAGCGATCCGGTACAGCATCCCACAACGGGGTACATCGATCTGGCACGCGAAAAGCGTCTCTTTGAGCTTCGACACGAAGCCGGAAAGAAAGGCCGGGTCGAGGGCGCCGGCATTCGTCCCGCTGGCGCGCCGTTTCCCGTAGCGTCGCCGCAGACCGGATACTACGGACTGCCGATGTTGAAGGAGCCGGCTTGGACCTGGCAGATTCCTCCGTATTTCTTTGCCGGAGGTGCGGCCGGATCGGCAGCCGTCCTCGGCATGGTGTCGCGCTGGATCGGCGGCGACCGTAAGCTGACGCGCGATTGCCGCTATGTCGCCGCCATCGGCACGGCAGTGTCGAGCGTGCTGCTCATCTCTGATCTTGGGCGTCCGAAGCGCTTTCTCGCGATGATGCGCGTCTTCAAACCGCAGAGCCCAATGTCCATGGGGGCGTGGACGCTTGCGGTGTTCGGAACTTTCTCGGCCGCCGCGGCTTTCGCCGAGCTGCTGGATCGCCGTTTCGATTCGCTTCCGGTCCGTGTGCTTGGCGATGTCTCGGAAGGGCTGTCCGCGCTCTCTGGTTTGCCATTTTCCAACTACACCGGAGTTCTCATCGGCGCCAGCGTCATTCCTGTGTGGAATGAGAATGTCAGCACGCTGCCCATTCACTTCGGCATGTCGGGGTTGAACTCGGCAGTCTCGATCCTCGAATTGCTGGGGCACGACAACTCTGCGCTGAACACGCTGGGTGTGGGAGCTGCCGCGATCGAGACCATCGAGGGCATCAGCATCGAGACCAGTCGCAAGCCGGTGATGGATCCGCTGAAGCGCGGACCCAGCGGCTTGATCACGCGCCTGGGCGGCATGCTGAGCGGACCTATCCCGCTGGCACTGCGCGTGGCGTCGGCTTTCACCAGCAAGCGGCGCTCGCGCCAGTTGCGCAAGATCGCCGCGGCCTCCAGCGTTGCAGGCTCAATGTTGACGCGCATTGCCTGGATACACGCCGGGCACGTCTCTGCCAGGAACTGGCGGCTCCCACTTGAAATTCGCGAGCCGGGTACGGCAAGCGACATGACGATCCAATCAACGACTGGAACATCGCACATCGCAAATGGTGAGGATAGTTCGGTGGCAGCGAGCGACAGGTGATGGATCTGGTGTAGCTTACGAGCTTGCGCTAGCGCTCTGCCCGGCTTTCTCTTCTAACAGAAACAGCGCCTTCTCCGCCTCGCGGCGCGCCACCAGACCCGGAAGCACATCCTCTCCCGCATGCACCCACACCGCAAACTGGAGGGCAGCGACGGCGTGATTTCCTGCGTTCAGTTCGCGAAGCAGTGTCGATTTGGCGAGTCGGTTCGGTCCCAGGTTAAAAACAAAATCCACCAGCGCATCGAACTGATTCTGCGTCAATTCAATCGCAACCATGCGGTTGACGGCCTCGGCCGCCTTGGCGATATCGCTCAACAGCAGTTGATTCGCGTGCTCCTCGGTGATGCTGAGGTTGGGATGAACGTCGGGGCCAGTGTGCCCATACCCGATCGTCCACACGCCAACCGAATCCTTGTATGCGGCGAGCCGCAAGCCTTCAAATTTCTTAGTGAGAGCCACACCATTGCTGCTGCAGGCCAGATTATTCTTCATAGACGAGTTCTTCCTTCAGGGCGCAGGGTTAACGAAGCGTCGGTAAGTGTATCTCGATTTCTCGCGGCACAAAAGTAGCAAGCTTCAGCGACGGCTCAGGGCTTCGGAGCAGCAGCATTTGCGCCTTTTCACGCATTGTCCCGCATATCCAACAGAGTCATGAAAGTGCCAAACTGGCCCGCAAATCCGCATCCGCTGTAAGGCTTGGGTAATGACTTGTTGCATACATTTGACGACAAGTCCCGATCCTCGGCCCACTTGTAAGGATTGCTGTCCTTCACGCGGATATGGGGCGGCGTGGTCTTGAAACCCTCCGGCGAACTGCGCATCATGTGCCCACCATGCGGACGTTTGAGCCACTCAACCGCCGCTACTGGGGTGATGCCCAACTTAATCGGAGGAGACAAGATACCTTATGAAGAAAGCGCTGCTTTGCTCGATTATCCTGGCCTGGGTCGTGTCTGCCAGTGCCGCCAATCCAACCGTTAGTATCACACCTTCGCCGGTGAGAATGTCGTCGGGCAGTTCGCAAGTGTTCACCGCTTCTTTCAGCGATGGAAGCCAGGTACAGAGCTGCACGTGGCTGTCGACCGGGCAGCAGAATGCGATTGAGAGCTGCGGCCCGAATACGGCCACCTTCGCCGCCGGCACGCTGAAAGCAACGTACGTCGTGACTGCGAACTGTCAGAACGTGAATGGCGTACAGGCTATGGGCCTCGCTTTCATCGCCGTGACTTAAGCAACGAATTCTGAGATCGCGCTACGCGATCCGACGACTGGCCGCGAAGATCGCGTGCAGGGCGGGGGATCAAGAAAATCCCCCGCCGTTGCATTTCGGCATTCGTTGAACTTCGCCATTTACTCCCCAAAAATTCAAGGCGTTACTCAGTTCCGGGCGCGCTATGATTAGCCTTCGTCGTTCCCGGAGGCGCCATGAATCGAGTCGCTGCTTTTGTCACGGCTGTTGTACTGCTTTCATCGGTCTCATTCGCACAGCACGCTGCCGACGAAACGAAAGTGTGGTCGCTGGAACACTCCTACTGGCAGTACGTGCAGGCGAACGATCTCGAGCACTATCGCACTCTGTGGAACGCGGACTTCATCGGCTGGCCTTTCAACAGCCCTGAGCCGGTACGGAAAGTCCACATCACCGACTGGATCGCCGCTCACACCAGCAAAGGCGAAACCTTCAAGACCGAGAAGCTGGAACCTCTGATGATCCAGGTCAGCGACAACCTGGCCACCACGACCTATCGCCTTCGCGGAGCCTGGTTCGACAAGAGCGGGGCTGGTCGGCCCACAACCGTTCGCATCATCCATACCTGGCAGCGCCAGCCCGACGGGACGTGGCAAATCATCTCCGGCATGTCGGCGCCGACGGACGCCGAAGGTCATTAGAAAAATCTGTGAGACAGGGAACAATGAACCGTTTCTGCGAAGTGGCATTCTGCGTGGTCGTGCTTCTCTTGATTTCGCCGGCCGCTCAACCGCTCGCGACCTCTTGCTTCCGACGACCAGATTACCGTTAAAGAGGTGGTTATCAAGGGAGCGAACGATCTGTCTCGCTCTCAGATTGAAGAAGCAAAAGCTTTGGTGGTCGACCAGCAGGGCACGTCGAAAGATCTGATGGATAGGGTGAGACTATTCGCTGACCGCCGCGCTAAAGAGCCAGTGCTATCTTTATCCGGATGTTGACCTGACTACTCTGTCCCGGAGTGACGCTTCGTCCAACGCAGGCGTAATGTACGTCACGGTGCAAGACGGCGTTCGCTATACACTGCGCAACTTCCGCATTCAATGGGCGCAGGCCGCCTCGCTGAAAGACATCGAGCAACTACTGCCGCTCGATGACATGCGCCGGGGCGACTGCCGCGGCCTCGATGACGCGCCAAGCACCGTGCAGGACTTCTACCGGAAACGCGGCTACTCAAACGTGAAAGTTCATCCGCTGATACAGGCAACCAAAGCCACCCGGCAATTTGACCTGACGCTGTATATCGATGAAGGCTCTCGATCGCGGTAAGCCGGGAGTCGAGAGATCGGTTACGATATCGCCTGTTATCGCCAACTATCATTAGACCTTCGATATCTGTCCACCTCGAATGTTGTCATGAAAGCCATGCCTAGATCGGCGATCTTGTTGATGTCTGTGTGTGCATTGTGTGTATCTTGCTGTTCCGTGGCCCAGGAGCGATCGTCGGACGACGTGCCTGCCTGTGGTGTAGGAGTGAAAGGCCAGACCGCGCCGGTTCGTGGCAGTGCCGGCTTCACGGTTGCTCTTACAATGAACGCTGACGACGACCACGGCAAGAATACCCACGACTGCATGGTCAAGTACGCATTTCAAGTCACCCGTCCGGATGGCACGTCGTCGGTGCTCGGCTTTCTGTCTTCCGATGATAAGTGGGATAGGCCACTCGTGTTTCGGATCGAAGGGTTCTCCCCCGACGGCAAACACGCATTCATCTTCCTATCCGAAGGCGATTACCCAGCGCAGATCACGGCTGGCGAATACGACCTCACGACTAACGTGCCTCCCGGCGGCTTCCTGAACGCTGTGAGATCGGTGATGCTTGGTGCACCATTTACAAGTCGTCTAAGTCGCGATTGTGCCGCAACCCTGCATATAATCGGCACCACACCAACTGGATCTATTGTCCTCGGTACCGAAGCGAAAGATGGATGCGCGAGCGTCGAGCGGTGGCAGTTGGTTCATAACAAGCGTGTCGCGAACGGAGGTCAGGTTGCTAACAACCGTCCTGCGCACCTGCCGGCACATATGACAATTACTAAACTCGAGGCGGGGACTCCGGCTGAAATGCGATGAAGCAGATTGGTCATGGTGGGACCTAGCTGTTGATAAATCCCCATTACACAAGTGACGGAGTTACGGACAAAGGAATACAGGCACAATGCGAAATCTGCGGAGCCAATCATGAATGAGAGGCGGCTGATCGGATCGGGATTATTCACAGGTATTGGACTGGGCCAGACGATTGCGTGGCTCTTCCTACGCGGCGGCTGTCCTAATGCGTCCGGGATGATCGCTCTTTCGACGTTCGGGCCGTTAATGTCGGTTGCTGGCGTCGTGTATATCGTCAATGCAGTCCGTAATCGACGCAATGCGGGATGATCGCTGCCGAGAAATCGCCATGTCACTAGTAACCCGGCTGGCCGGGATCGTTTGAATGAATAGCCGGGTGCCCCATGTCTCGCGGTTTTCGAGACATGGGAGAGGTTGAGTGAGCGATGGCACATGGCTACAGGCACAGGCCAGTGCGCCTTGATAGCGTATTCACGAATGCTTGGGGTGATAAGCGTTCCTCTATCACCCGGCAACGTGCCCCTCGCGCCATCGAAAATCCCCACCCTAGCCAAAAGCAGGCTAGGATGGGGCACCCTCAGGATCATTCCTCACTCAGCGGCGGCGCGAAACACGGTATCCTTAACCTCATGGAGTGCACTCCTACTGACATCTTCCATCTCGACGTTGTCATTGTGGGCGCTGGCCCAACCGGCCTGGCTTGCGGCATCGACGCCAAGCGCGCCGGCTTCACCGTCGCCAACATCGACAAGGGCTGCCTGGTGAACTCGCTGTTCAACTATCCCAGCAACATGACGTTCTTCACTACGCCCGAGCTGCTCGAGATCGGCGACATCCCGTTCTCCAGCCCGAACCAGAAGCCCACTCGCCAGGAAGCGCTGGAGTATTACCGCAAGGTCACCGAGCACTACAAACTCGACGTGCGCCAGTATGAGCCGGTCACAAAGATCGAAGGCAGCGACAACAATTTCGTCGTGCACACCACCAACATTCACGGGCATAAGCGCGAATATCACGCGCGCAAGCTCATCCTGGCCACCGGCTACTACGACCGCCCCAACTACATGAACATTCCGGGCGAAGACCTGGCCAAGGTCATGCACTACTACCGCGAGCCGCATCCGTTCTTCGGGCTCAATGTGCTCATCATCGGCGGAAAAAATTCAGCGGCCATCGCTGCGCTGGAACTGTGGCGTCACGGCGCCAAGGTCACGCTGGTGCATCGCGGGCCGGGCATCAGCCCGTCGGTGAAGTACTGGATCAAGCCCGACATCGAGAACCGCATCAAGGCCGGACAGGTCGCCGGCTACTTCAATTCACGCGTGCGCGAGATTACGCTGGAGCACGTTATTCTCGACACGCCCGAAGGCGAAGTTACGCTGCCCAACGACTACGTCTTCGCGCTGACGGGCTATCACCCCGACTTCGAATTTCTCTGCTCGCTCGGCGTCAAGCTGGAAGGCAATGCCGATAAGAAGCCCATCGTCGATCGCCAGACGCTGGAGAGCAATGTGCCAGGAATCTATCTAGCCGGCGTGCTAGTCGCGGGCATGCGTACCAGTGAGATCTTCATCGAGAACGGACGCTTCCACGGCCAACTGATCGCCGCCGACCTGAAGCACAAACTGCGCGAAGAGCAAGTGCCGGTGTAGAAGATAGCCGGCTCCTCCTTCAGGAATTGTCATTCCGACCAAGGGCTTCAGCCCGCGTGGAGGGACCTGCGGTTCGTGCGAAGCAGCATTACATTCACCTGCAGGAAACCGCAGATCCCTCAGGTACGCTTCGCTCGGGACGATAACTCTTTGAGAAATGCATCTTCGGCATGACTGAAGTCGTGCCCTGATACAAGGCAGCTGTTCGTCGCTAAGCTCCTTGTCGAAGCTACCACCACGACAAGCTGACGTTGTCCAGCCAAACCGAGTACGGATCCTGCCGATAATCCCCATCCATCTGGAACGCGATGTTGACCCCCGCACCTTGATAGTGCGCTTGCGGGTCGTAATACTTGTCCACCTGCGTAATCACGCCATCGAGCTCCACGCTGATGTAGTGCGCCTGTCCATTCACTCGCTCGACCGTCCAGGTGAGGTGATGCCAGGTGTTCGCCGAAACCACCGGGCAGGGAACTGATGTCGTCTCCCATCGCAGCGTCTCCGAGTTCCAGATGTCCCAATATCCCGTGTCGCGATAGCTGCACTCGGTGCCCCACGTCCAGCGGCTGCCGTTCATGCTCTGGTTGATGTCGAACTCCAGTGCCTCTGGAGCACTCGGATCTTTCATGTAGAAGTACAGGTCGTAAACGAAGTGCGTGGACGTGGTGTCCGGTCCGAACTGCCGCCACCACAGCGCATTCGAATATCGCGTCGGACCGCCAAGGGTGAACCATGCCGACTTGCCGCTCAGCGCCGGATCATTCTGATTCGGCGTCATGCTCGAAGTGGCATTGCCCAAGCCGCTGGCGCATTCATGCCCGTCCAACTGGGCAGTACACCATTGCCAGCCGGAAAGAGTTTGTACCGCCGAGATGGTCGTCGCTCCCGTTGGTACTCCCGGAGGTCCGGAAGGCGCGGGTGCTGGTGCGGGAGCAGGAGGAGGAGAACTTTGCCCCCCACCTGAACCGCCCCCGCCCGAGCCGGTAGGCCCGGCGGCGCCCGATCCCGCAGGTTGCAGAGTCGGAGCCGGCGACTGTGTCGAGGCCATGTTGCCGCCTCCGCACGCCGTCAATGAGACTAAAAGGGCCACGGAAAGAATCGCTAACCAGAAATTACGATGAATTGCGCACAAGGATTGCCATAGATTTTCGGACGAACCAAACGGCATTACTCACTGACTCCATCAATTGTAAGGATTGATAAAAGGCGGACGACCGCGACCGAACCGCAGGTTAAAAGGTGAAGTGGGTTGTCTTAATTATAGTCGGCCTGACCGCCGGCCTGAGTTGATGGAGCTGGATTTACGCGAAGAAAATGGACGTAGTACGAATGCTGATGAACCCTAGTTCGAATGGGCTAGTGCGGAAGGATTGCTGTGCGCGTTTTAGAAACGCTGTTCAGTGTTCGCTTTTCGCCAGAAACGATTTGCGACTCGATAGCGCGATGCGCGGATCGCCGTTCGTAAACCGTCCATCTTCTTTAACTCTCACTGATTCGGCAGCTCTCGCTTTGGCGAATAGCGAAAAGCGAATAGCGGCCTTACTTGCACGTGTCCACGCCGCGCTCGATGTCCGTTCCTTCCTCGTAATCGTTCCACGTCTCGATCATCAGGAAGGGCAGCTGATGCTCCGCTGAGTAGTAGCGTCGGAACATGCGCAGCGTATCGTTGAACGTCTGGCCGCAGCGGGAATCCATCTTGCGATTGCGGCTCCAGCTCGCTTTGGAGTCGTTGAACCCGGGCCACGCCGCTCCCACCGCAACTTTGTCGGGATACTTCGTAACCATCGTCTTATAAAAGTTGTCGAGATACTGCTGGCCCCAGGCGCTGCCGTTGGGCTGCCAGCCTTGCGCGCCCGGATTCACCCACGCATAAAATCCGTCGAAATAATTCGCCCACTCGGGATGAACGTCCTTCATGATCAGCAGCGGCGGGTTCTCCCACGAGTTCGCGGCCTGCCGGATGCGCGCCCAATCGGCGTGTCCGCCTTTCGGGAAGATGAAAATCACCGGCTTGTCCTGATACTGCAGATACGCGTCGCGCGGCACAAGCGCCTTCGGGCCGATGTAGCGATCGTAGGCATACTGCAAGTCCGAAATGATGTTGTCCGTCTCGTTCGCCGGATCCGAATCATCCTCGTCGTACATGATGGCGACCTTGAATTGTTTTTCCGCCGCCACCTGTTGCATCAGCGTGTAAGCCTTGTCCTCAAAGGTGTGATGCTGCCCGTACCAATTCACCACGAACGCGGAGATTCCAAGCTGCTTCGCCTGCTCGATCTGTTTCTCAATCACCACGCGGTCCTGCGATGAGTAGCCGACATTGATGTGACCCGCCTGCCCGAACCATGGCAGATACGCCGCCAGCATGGTGGGCTGCTGCTGTCCCCCGTCGCCAACGAAAGCGTTGGCATTCAGCGGCGACTTCACGCCGGTGCGATGACAGCCAACGGTGATGAAAACAGCGGCAACCATCGCCGCCGACACAAACGCACGCAAATGAATCTTCGAGTCGAACATAGAAGTTGATATTTGGGCCAAGAAATTTGGATGAGAAATCCAGCAGCACAGATGTCTGGGGCAGTGGATAGTGGGTAGTGAATAGAAAAGGCGCCTCGGTAAAGAGGCGCCTCAGAGTGCGACTTTTACTATCCACTCCCCACTATCAACTAAGTCTTTGTGTATCCGACGAACTCTCGCGGCGCGTTCGCGAATCCTGGAAACACCGTGCTCAGCTGCGCATTGCCCAGATGCTTCGACACGGCTTCTCCCAACACGCGGCGAAAATCCGTCGTCAGCGCCAGGTCGCGGCCTTCGTTGAGTTGCGCAGGATCGAGGCCCGGCCATTGCCCGTAGACGCGGCCGCCCTTGACCGGACCACCAAGCAGGAACATCACGTTGGCATGACCGTGGTCGGTACCGCGATTGCCATTCTCGCGCGCGGTGCGGCCAAACTCCGACATCGTCGCGATCACCGTGTCTTCTCCCAGCGGTCCCAGGTCGGTCCAGAACGCGGCAATCGATTGCGAGAAGTCGCGCAGCACATTCGCCAGCTGACCCTCGCTCGCGCCTTCGTTGACATGATGGTCCCAACCGCCGATATCGGTGAATGCAATCTGCACGCCCAGATTCGCTTTGATTAGCTGCGCGGTCTGTCGCAGCGCGTCGCCGAATCGCCCCTTGGGATAATTGGCGCCCGCGGCCGGCGTGTAATGCTGCGGGTCCGTTGACTTGAGCATCTTCACGGCCTCGAAGGTTTCGTTGCCGGTGCCGTGCAGCACGCTATCGACCGATTGCGCATACATCGCTTCAAACGTATTGCCCAGTGGCGCGGCCGCCGGGTTTCCATTTGCGATCGAGAACCCGTTAACGTTGCTTACCGCGACCGCTGAAGCCTTGCCCGAAAGAATGCGCGGCAGGGAAGTGCCCAGCGCGACCGCGCGAAACGGCGTGTCGGCTGCGGCTTCCGACTGCAGCGTGCGATTAAGCCAGCCGTCGGTCGTGCTCTTCACACCCGGCGTACCCGACTCCATATAGTCCTGCGCGTCGAAGTGCGAGCGCGTCGTATCGGGCGAGCCCGCGGCATGCACGATCGCCAGATGTCCCTGGTCCCACAGCGGTTTGAACGAAGTCATCGCGGGATGCAGCCCGAAGAAACCGTTCAGGTCGATCACCTGGTTGCGTGGAATCGCGATACTCGGCCGCATCGTGTAGTAAGACGGCTCGGCGTGCGGAATCACGATGTTCAGCCCATCCGCCGCGCCGCGCTGGAAGATCACCACCAGCCGTTTGTTCGACGCTGGATTCGCAACACCCCACGCCGCCCGCGTCAGAAACGAAGGCACCGCCGCCGTGCCGATGACGGCCATCGCACCATTCTTCAGAAATGCTCGTCGAGTAATTGGCATAATGCGCGCTTAGTTATTAGCTCTTAGCCTTCAGCAAAATAGAATTTGTGGTTGCCTGCCCATAGTCCATATCCCAGCTACTTCCTCTGAAACTCCGGTGACCCGATCAGCAGTCCGGCGATCACATTGACGTTCGGCGCGCTCGGCGCGGTCTGTCCTGCCGTCTGTCAGTTGCGGCGTGACGATCTGCTGCTCGATCACGTCGTGCGTCTGCTTCGAGATGTCGCCCGCCAGCAACATCTGCTCCAGCTTCAGCTCCACCTGGTACGGGTCAGAGGTATCGCCGAACCCGGCCGAGTTCTCTATGGTTGGCGCTCCGCCACCGGCCGGCGCGGCTGAGTTCATCAGTTGCGCAAGATTGAAACTTGTTCCGGGAATCTTGTTGGTCGCCAGCCCCAGCCCAAAGTTCATGCGATCGAGCAGCGCCGCCGAATTTACCCACACATCCGATTTCGTCGAATAACCTGTCGGCGGCTGCGCGCCATACAACGGCTGGCCCATCTTGTTCAGCACCTGAAGCAGCGGCACCGGATCGCTGATCTCCGCCTCGGTTGCCCGCAGCGACGATGCCACAAACTCAAACGGCGTTTTTATCCGTGCGCGATAGGCCTCCGGCGCCCAGAACTCCGGCGAGCGAAACATCGTACGCATCACCTCGCGAAGATCGCCATCTGTCTTCAAATACGTCTTCGACATCGCGTCGATCAGCGACTTCGGCGGATCGTCGGAAACAAATCGCTGCGCCAGTTCCGTCGAAATGAAGCGTGCCGTCGCCGGCTGCCGAGACAACAGCGTCAGCACCTCGATGCCTTCCTGCTCGCCGTCTTGCTTGATGTGGTGGCCGAGAACAGTCTTATCGCCGGGCTCATGCAGCCGCGGCCGGAAGATGTAGCCACCGCCACGCTGCGGCTGATCCAGGGTCCAGCCGGTGAACACGCGCGCGACCTCGGTCACATCCTGCTGCGTGTATCCGCCATTGACTCCAAGCGTGTGCAGTTCCATCAACTCGCGTGCATAGTTTTCGTTCAGGCCGCTGCGGCGCTGCTGATTCTGATTTTGCACAGCCGGCTGCTGCGGTCGAGGCATCGGATACATCGCACCCGGACGCCGCGGTGCGAAGGGGCGCGGATTGTTGGCCATCGCCGGCTTGCCCAGCGCCGCGTCAGAGTTCGGCCCCTCGCTCTGCCAGTTGTCGAGATAGAACAGCATCGCCGGACTTTGCGCGGTGGCGATCAACAGATCGCGAAACTTGCCCAGCACGTGCGGCCGTATCACGTCGCGCTCGTATGCGGTGACCAGGTAACGGTCGGCGCCCTTGCCGATGAATACGTTGAAGTGGTTGAACCAGAAGTCGGTGAGAACCTCTTCCAGCTGCCGATCGCTGTAGACCGCCCGCAACAACTTCGCCGATTGCAGCTCGCCGTCAACCACCGCTTCCGGATGATTCAGCGCGATCACCGTCTCTCGGTGCTCGGGAGTCAGACCGTCGAGCAGCGCCTGACGCTTGGGATACGGAATACCTTGCAGCAGATCATGCTGCTCGGCGACCGGAAGCGCGAGGATGCGCTGCATGCGCGCACTCGGCTGCAGCGCAATCAGCTCATCAACTTCGCCACGTGCCTGCTGCCGCTCTGTCCTACGTTGTGAGAGGTCCGTCGGCGGGCCCGCGCTGGCGGGATTCTGTGTAGCAGCCGCCGTTTGCTTCTGCTCCTGCTTTTCAGATACGCGATCGACCGCCGCAACGTAAATCGCGCGCTGATAAGGATCGCTGGGCATCGCCAGCTTCCCGTTCATCACCTCTTTCGCGATCTGCTGCGTCGGAAAGGCCAGCACCATGTCGTGCGTGCTCATCGTGAGCGTGCGATACTCCGCCAGCCGCGCCTGCATGGCGCTGTTATCAATCTTGTCGGGCTGCAATTCGAGATCGATCCACTTGTCGACGCCCATCGCCATCACGGCTTGCACATCGCCCGGCCGCGGGCCAAAGGTCAACCGATCGATTGCATGCAGCGCACGCTTCTGCTGATCGGCAGCCTGATTAGGCTTAGGCTTCTTCGCATAAGCGCCGGCCGCAATCACCAGAAGCAGAGCAGTGCAGCCAAAGATGCGGCGATTCATGCGATGAGTCCTTTCGGCGCCTGCCGTTATAAACCAACACGCAGGCGAAAAGTTGCAAATGTGTTGCCGGCTTCCGTGACGATAGCTTGTGCCACAGTGTGGTATGCCCTTCGCGCCGCCCTTGCTTTTCGGCAGAAGAAGAAATGCCTGATTCTCAGGTCGACCGCGGCGTCTGTTTTGACCGCCTAATTGGCGAGAGCTTGGCTGTGCAATCCAGGCTGTACCATGGCCAGACCAGGAAAATTAGCTCCAGAAACAGCAAAACCCGGCGTTTGCCGGGTCAATAAGAAAAGCGGCACCAATGGCCGCTTTTGAACTTCAACTCTACCTCAACTATAGCACATTGCATGGGGTATTTGGCGCGATTTTCTGACTTTATATTTGTATTATTGTCAGCTTGTTAGGACGTTTCTGTTGCATTTCTCAGCTTGACATGTAAATCCTACACTCCCTCCCAAACCGGGAAACTATCACCGGACGTCTGGGGAATTTACTTCGGGTCCCATCCTGGAACGGGTGTCCCATACAAGCCTGGGTTTAGCTTGTGTGGGAGTCCTTTGACTTTCGAAGCAACGGAAGTTTCTGGTTACAGACCATTCACAACCTAATCCGGCTGAAGCACCCCACCAGGCACCACTCTCGGCACGCGATGCCTTCGCCAATAGGTAAATCCTAAAACCCCTGCGAAGACTACGAACACCACGTACCACCATCGGATCGTAACTCCGGTTTCGGGCTTCACCACCCGAACGGGCAACGACACCTCCGAGCTTTGCCCGTCATGCGCGACATGAACCTGCAACGTCCATTCTCCTTCGGACGGCAACTCTACGGCGGCGGCCTGAAGCAGCTTGTTTTCTGACTCGTCGCTGCTGGCTCTGACTTGCGCCGTCGATGGCGAGCCGCTAGCCTGCGTCGCCTGCAACTCGACATCGGCGTCCTGCACGACCTGCAATGAGTCGCGGTCCTGCACCAGCACGCTGAACTCGGATCGCCCGGCATCGAGATCTCCCGGCAACGCGAACACCGAGATGACGAACGGCCCCGATGTTTGCGACAGGCGAAGCGCTACGTCGTCATCGTCCGATCCTCCCGACGCCAACGCCGCCAGGCACAATCCCGAGACGACAAAGATCGCAACGAAGGTGATCGCCTCGACGGTCGAGGCGCGAAAGCGGTTGCGCAACATTCGTGGAGCAAACGACAAACCGCGTCCCACGGCAAAAACGGCATCGAGCGATGGCCCTTCACTCCGCTTGATTCGGGCCGGCGAAAGTTTGCGGCTCGACAGGCACTGCATGGCGATGATGGCCGCGGGAATGAGAAACACGGTCCCACCAATCACCCACATGATCGCGCCGGCAGCGGCCTGGTCGGCCAACGCCGAGAAACCGAAGAGCCGCGGCGTGGTCGCATAGGACGGATAGATCACGCGATCGCCGAAGACCAGGATCGCCGACAGTGCCGTGTTTTGCAGATCGCCGATCAGCAGATACGGCACCGCGATCCAGCGCGCCCACTTTGAGCGGCTGGGCCACGGCTGGATCACCGGCCACCAGAAGATCAGCGAAGCGACAAAGAAACAGACGTGCTCGAACTCGTGCCACGAACTCGACGCGAGCGCCAGCTCGTACAGCCGCGGCGTGTGCCAGGCAAACATAGTCACGCCCATGATGATCAATGCGACCGCCGGATGAATCAGCGCATTGCCGACGCGTATGGCGACTCGCCAGTTGAGGAAGGGCCCGGCGAACTCGCGCGCAGCGAAGATCGGCAGGCCACGCACCAGCGGCACCAGTGGGGCGCCCATCAGCAGCAGCGGAGGCGCAATCATCATCAGCGTCATGTGCTGCAGCATGTGGGCCGTGAGGAGAAATCCGGAGAGCGTATCGAAGGGCGAAGCCAGCGCCACCCACAAGGCAAGCAGTCCCAGCAGAAAACTGGCAGCACGCCACGGCGGAACGAAGGGAACTCTGGCGCGACGCAGCAGCAGCCAGCCGCGCAGATAAATCAGCGCCGTAAGCGTCAGCGCAAAAGTCGCAGCCGGTGGGATGGACCAGGAGAGCAGAGCGGCTTGCGCTGGGGAGAGCATGCGGTGACGACCATTGTAGGACAGTGGGTATCGGGTAGTGGATAGTCGTTAGGAGATAGGGGCCGCGATAACAACCACGATCCGACTGATTCGTTTTCCACTAGCCCAAAGTCTTAGCTTCGATGCGGCGCTGCAGAATTGTTCCATCCCACTCATTCGAAAAACGCGAATGAATCGGACACCCGTGACGACAAGTGGTCTTCAGGCGTCGTGCGTGAAATCGTAGAAGACACGCAACAGGTTGCCATCCAGATCAGCAGCGGTGAACTCGTGCAGGTTCCAGGGCTTCGATTCCGCCGGAGAGACGATCTTCGCCTGACTCCCGCGCCACAGTTCGTGCAGTTCGTCTACTTCCGAAATGCTCTGGAGGTTCAGCCAGATCACCACTGGTGCGGCGTTCCGGTATCCCTCGCGAAAGCTGTGACCAGTGAGGAAGAGCCGGCAATGGCCCCTGGAAATTCCTGCGATGTCATCGTCTGAGCTGCGCCAGTCCAACTTGAAGCCGAGGTGCTTCACGTAATACGCGACAGCCTGGTCTACATCCTCGACCGGGATCTCGGGCACTGCGCTGGGGAATTCCGATGACATTGCAGGTCTCCGCCCCTACCCGTCGTTGCTTTTGGCTTGCGCCGGCGTAGTGGCCGGCGTCTCCGCATCGTCGTGCCAGTCGATGTCTTCCTGGCTGAAGCGGTCGAGCACCTGATCGCCTTTCACTTCGCTGAAGTAGTCCCAGGCCCATTCGACGAACGCCTCAATGCGCGCGCGCGTCGTCGACAGCAGGGCAGCGTGTACGCCCAGCCAGGCTGTGAAGGCGATCGGACCTTCGAGTTCATAGCGCTTCGGACCCATCTCGGCGACGGCGGCGCTGCGTCCGATCATCGCCATGATGCCCTTGTCGAAATACTTGAACGGTTTGCGTTCGTCACCGTTCATGTCGGCGATGATATTTTTCGCGCACCACTTGCCAGCCTGTTCGGCCACCGACGCCAGCTGTGGCAGAACCTTCTCACGCTCGGTGATATTGGCGAAGTCGCCGATCGCGAATACGTCGCGATGCCCCTCCACCGTCAGATCGTCTTGCGCGTCGAGGCGCCCGCCATGTCCCGGACGCACGCCGACCTTGGTCGACAGGTCCGCGGCCCGCAGTCCACCGGCCCAGATTACGGTGTGGGTTGGAATGACTCTGCCGTCGGACAGCACGACGTGACCGGCCGCCACTTCCTTCACTGCCATGTGGAGATGAATCTTCACGCCGCGCTCTTCCAACATCTTCGCGGCGTACACCTGAGCTTTTTCCGAGAAGGCATTCAATACTGCGCCGCACATGTCGACCATGTGGATGCCGACCTTGTAGAGCGGCAGGTTGGGATACTCCTCTTTGAGCGAGCGATGGATCATGTCGCCCATGCAGCCCGCCATTTCGGTGCCTGTCGGACCCGCACCCACGAGCACGAAGTTCAGCGCCCCTTTTTCGATCAGCGATTGATCGCGGTCGGCGGCCTCGAGCACCGCAAGTATTCTGGAGCGCAGCAGCTCGGCGTCGTGCAACGAGTAAAGCGGATAGCTATGCTGATCGGCGCCCGGCGTGCCGAAGAAGTTGGCGACCGATCCCGCTGCCAGCACCAGGTAATCGCCCTGATAAGTTTTGCCGTGCGCTGTGGTGACGGTACGCGAGGCAAGGTCGGCGGAGACCACCTCATCCATGGTGACTTCGACGTTGGGGTGGCGCACCAGCATGTTGCGCAAACTGAAGGCGACGTTGCTGGGCGCGAGAAATCCCGAGGCCACCTGGTAGAGCAGCGGCTGGAATTGCTGGTAATTATTCTTGTCGATGAGCGTAATTCGGATTTCCGAATGCGCTGCCAGCTTTCGGGCACAGTTCAATCCGGCGAAACCTCCGCCGACGATCACCACGTGTTTCATCGGTCCAGCTCAACTTTCGGGATTAGCTGCGGTGTACGGTGAGATTGCGAGTGCTAGAACTCTACAAAACCCGCGAAATGTAAGCAACTAAGAAAATTACTAGTAGCAAAACCAGCCGGATTCAGCTAGAAAAAAAGCTCATAATCCTCGCTGGCGAATCGAGTTGTGTCCAAATCCTCGCTGAGTCTGAGGCAGGAGTCTGTCATGCGAACCGCAGTTGCGCCTTCACGTCCCGACCCCTCGTCCCGTTCGGCTTCTTCCGAGCGGAGATTGTGCCGCGCTACGGCTGTTCTGACCTTGCTTGCCGCGCTCGCACTGCTGGCCGGATGCGAAAAGAAGGAAGAAGCTCCGAAGCCCGGCCCACCCGAGGTCAGCGTGGTGACGCCTATGCAGCAGGACGTGCCGGAGTACACCGAGTATGTGGCGCAGCTGAACGGCCCGGTCAACGCCGAGATCACGCCCAAGGTGCAAGGGTACCTGCTGCGGCAGGATTATCAGAACGGGTACTTCGTGAAGGCGGGGCAGTTGCTCTTTGAGCTCGATCCACGCCAGTACCAGGCGGCGCTGGATCAGTCGAAGGCCGACGTGGCCCAGGCCCAGGCCAACCTCTCCCGCGTGCAAGCTGACGTGGCGCGCGACACGCCCCTGGCGGCGCAGAGCGCCATCCCGCAAAAGCAGCTGGACAACGACGTCGCGAACCAGCAGTCGTGGGAAGCGGAAGTGAAAGCGAAGCAGGCGGCGGTGGCCAACGCCGAATTGAATCTGGGCTGGACCAAGGTTTACTCCCCGATCGACGGCATCGCCGGGGTATCGGCTTCGCAGGTCGGCGACCTGGTGGGCACGGCGACCAAGATGACGACCATCTCGCAGGTCAATCCCATCTGGGCGTACTTCAACGTCAGCGAGAGCCGCTTCCTCGGGTTTGCCCCTGAGGTCACGAAGGTCATCACGGGAAAGGTGCCGATCTCGAAGGCGGGCGGTCAAATGAGCATCGAGTACATTCAGGCCAACGATCAGGTCTTTCCCGCCAAGGGCAAAATCATTTACGTCAACCGCCAGGTGGGCACGCAGACGGGCACCATCCAGATGGCGGCCGAGTTTGCCAATCCTGACGCGCTGCTTCGTCCCGGCGGCTTCGGGCGCGTGCGCCTGTTGACGGGAACGAACAACGGCGCGCTGCTGGTGCCGCAGCCGGCCGTCATGCAGGTGCAGTCGATGTATCAGGTGCTGGTAGTCACTCCCGAGAACAAGGCTGTCTTCCGTCCGGTGAAGGTGGGCGATCGTGTGGGCACCAACTGGATCATCACCGACGGGCTCAAGCCCGGGGAAAAAGTCGTGGTTGACGGGCTGCTGAAGATTCAGCAGTTCGCCGCGCTTGACCCCGAAGCCGCTCGCCAGGGGATTCCGGTGGTTGCCAAGCCGTACGTGCCACCCGCGGCGCCGGCCGGTGGCGCTCCAGGGAGCAACTGATCATGCCTAAATTTTTTATCAATCGTCCGATCGTGGCGATGTGTATCTCCATCCTGATGGTGCTGGTCGGGGTGGTGTCCATGCTCAGCTTGCCTACGGCCCAGTTCCCGAACATTGCCGATCCGCAGATCCAGGTGCTGGCGACGTACCCCGGCGCCGATTCGCAAACCATTGCCGAGTCGGTCGCGACCCCGATCGAGCAGCAGATGTCTGGCGTCAGCGGCATGAATTACATGTATTCCACCAGCGCCAGCAACGGCAGCATGACGCTGACGGTGGACTTCGCGCTGGGCACGGTCGCCAACACCGACCAGATCCTGGCGCAGATGCGCACCAACCAGGCGAACTCGCAGTTGCCCAGCGCCGTCATCAACAGCGGCATCACCGTGCAGCAGTCCACCTCATCGCCGCTGTTGCTGCTGTCGCTCTCCTCGCCCAACGGCACCTACGACAACATCTTCCTGGCCAACTACGCCAACATCAATCTGAATTATGCCCTGACGCGTCTTCCCGGCGTGGCTTCGGTGTCGGTCTTCGGCGCCGGCCTGTACTCGATGCGTATCTGGGTGAATCCTGACACGCTGGCCAATCTGGGGATCACGGTTCCAGAGATCATCAGCGCCGTCCAGGCGCAGAACGCCGTGAATCCCGCCGGCCAGATCGGCGGCCAGCCAGTTCCTCCCGGACAGCAATTTACGTACAACGTGCGCGCGCCCGGCCGTCTCACTTCGCCGGAAGAGTTCGGCCAGATCATCCTTCGCGCCACTCCCGATGGCGGCATATTGCGCCTGAAGGATGTCGCCCGGCTGGAACTCGGAGCGCAGACCTACACCATGCAAGGCCGCTCCAACGGCAAGCCGGCGGCGCTGCTCGGCATCTATCTGACGCCGGGTGCCAACGCGCTGCAGACCGCCAACGAAGTGAAAGACTTCATGAAGGAAGCCAGCGGCCGCTTCCCGCAGGACCTGACCTACAGCGTTCCACTCGACACTACGCTGGCCATCACCGCCGGTATCGACGAAATCCGCAAGACGCTCTTCGAAGCGCTGGCACTGGTCATCCTCGTCGTCTTCATCTTCCTGCAAGGCTGGCGCGCGACCCTGATTCCGCTGCTGGCCGTTCCCGTCTCGCTCGTTGGCGCCTTCATCGTCTTCCCGATTCTCGGATTTTCCATCAACACGCTGTCGCTCTTCGGACTGGTGCTGGCCATCGGACTGGTGGTCGATGACGCCATCGTCGTCGTGGAAGCCGTAGAACATCACATCGAAGGGGGCATGACGCCGCACGACGCGGCGCAGTTGGCGATGGAAGAGGTATCGGGCCCGGTCATCGCCATCGCCCTGATTCTCGCCGCCGTGTTCATTCCGACGGCATTTGTTCCCGGCATTACCGGACAGCTCTACCAGCAGTTCGCCGTAACCATCGCCGTGTCGGTATTGTTCTCGGCGTTCAACGCGCTGTCGCTCAGCCCGGCCCTGTCGGCCATGCTGCTGCGGCCGAAGAAAGAATCGCGCGGCCCGCTGGGGGCGTTCTTCCGCTGGTTCAACCGGATGTTTGGACGTGCGACCGACGGCTACGTCGGCATCTGCCGTCATCTGATTCACAAAGCCGGATTCGCCTTCATCCTGCTCGGCATTCTCTGCGTGGGCGCGGCCTTCTTCGGATCGAAAGTTCCCGGCAGCTTCCTGCCCGATGAAGATCAAGGCTACGTCTTCGGCGGGTTGCAATTGCCCGACGCCTCCTCGCTGCAACGCACATCCGAAGCGGCGCGCCAGGTCGAGGACATCATGATGAAGACGCCGGGCGTGCAGAGCGTCAGCTCGATCATCGGCTACAGTTTGCTCAGCGGCGTCCAGACCACCTACAGCGCGTTCTTCTTCGTGTCGTTCAAGCCATGGGACGAGCGCAAGACTCCGGAAACCAGCTACGACGGGATCAAGCTGCACCTGGCGCGCGCGCTCTCGCAGGTCAACTCCGGCATCGCCTTCGCATTTCCGCCACCCGCCATTCTGGGCGTCGGAACCTCGGGCGGTTTTACCTTCATTCTCGAAGACCGCTCTGGCAGCGGCACCGACTTCCTGGCGAAGAACACGCAGACGTTTATCCAGGCAGCCCGTAAGCGGCCTGAACTTTCCGGCATCATGACGACCGCGCTCTTCGGCGTGCCCCAGGTCGGCGTCGACGTCGACAAAGCGAAGGTGCTGACGCAGCAGATTCCGCTGAGCAACGTCTACCAGACCCTGCAGGCATTCATGGGCGGCGCGCTGATCAATTACTTCAACCAGTTCGGGCTGCAGTGGCAGGTCTGGGTGCAGGCCGATGGTGCATTCCGAACCAGCGCCGAAAATCTGGGCAAGTTTTACGTGAAGAACACCGCCGGCGACATGGTGCCCTTAAGCACGCTGACCAGTACCACACCGCGTTCCGGCGCCGAATTCATCATGCGTCAGAACCTGTATCAGTCGGTGCAGATCAACGGCAACGCCGCGCCCGGTTACAGCTCAGGTCAGGCGATGGCGGCATTGGAAGACGTCTTCAAGCAGACCATGCCGACGCAGATGGGTTACGACTGGAGCGGCATGTCGTACCAGCAGCAGAAGGCGGCGCAGGGTGTCAGCCCGGCCACCATCTTCAGCCTCTCGTTCCTGGTCGTCTTCCTCATCATGGCCGCGCAGTATGAAAGCTGGACGCTGCCGTTCTCCGTCCTGCTGGGCGTGCCTATCGCCGTCTTTGGTGCGTTCGTCGCGCTCTTCTTCCGCCACCTCGACAACGACGTGTACGCGCAGATCGGGCTGGTCATGCTCATTGGACTGTCCGCGAAAAACGCGATTCTGATCGTCGAATTCGCCAAGATGGAGTACGACAAGGGCGCAACCTTGATCGAGGCATCGCTGACCGGCGCAAAGCTGCGCTTGCGACCCATCCTGATGACGGCCTTCGCCTTCATCCTCGGTTGCGTTCCGCTGTGGACGGCCACTGGCGCCGGCGGCATTTCGCGACAAGTGCTGGGATCGGTCGTGATCGGCGGCATGTTAGCGGCAACCGCGCTTGCGATTTTCTTCATCCCGGTATCGTTCGACGTGGTCGAGCGCTTTGGCCTCTGGCTGTCGGGAGGGAAGAAGGAATTACCGCCGGGTCAGACGCCGCCTGCAACCAGCTCCAGCGCGAAAGGAGCCGGACATGACTAAGGTGAGACTATCCGCTGTCGTTGTGTTGCTGCTCTCGTTGTCCGCGTGCAAGCTGGGGCCAAACTATCAGCGGCCGCCTCTGGATGTGCCCGGGCAATACCGTGGAGTGGCTCCCGACGCAACCACGCAGCAACCGAGTGCCGCCGCGCAGCAGCAGGCCGCCGAAGACTTCGCGCAGATGAAGTGGTGGACCGTCTTCCAGGACGACGTCCTCCAGGCGCTCATCAAGGAAGCCCTGGCCAATAACTACGACATGCGGATCGCCGCGGCGCGCATTCTGGAAGCCAGTGCGAACCTCGGCATCACCCGTGCCAATCAATTTCCCACGTTGAACGGCACCTTCTCCATCGTCAATCAGCAGTCCACACCGTTGGCCACTGGCTCGCCGACCATCGACACAGCCGGACTTCAGCTCAACTACATTGTGGATTTCTGGGGACAATACCGTCGTGCGACTGAGGCCGCCAAGGCTCAGTTGCTCTCGACCATGTACGGCCGCGACCTGGTGCAGACCACGCTGATCTCGCTGGTCGCGCAGAATTACTTCCTGCTGCGCCAGTACGACGCGCAGCTCACGTATTCGAAGGACAGCGTCGACGCCTATGAGGGGATCCTCAAGCTGAACACCATCAAGTACAAGGGCGGCGACGCAGCCATCACCGATGTCTATCAGGCGCAGGTGCTGGTGCAGCAAGCCCAGGCCGAAGTCATTTCGTTGGAGCAGGTGATCGCGCAAACGGAAAACAACATCAGCTTGCTGCTGGGAAAGAATCCGCAGGACATACAGCGCGGGCTGGCACTGACCGATCAGGCGCATCTTCCCGATGTTCCTGTGGGATTGCCTTCCGCGTTGCTGGAGCGGCGTCCCGATGTGCGTCGCGATGAAGAGTCGCTGGTGGCCGCCAATGCCAACGTCGGCGTAGCCAAGGCTCTGTTCTTTCCGCAGATCTCGCTGACCGGACAGTTCGGCGCAGCGAGCACCGCAATCTCCAGCTTCCTCGCCGGCCCGGCAACTTTTTGGGCGGTCGGTGGACAGGTCACGCAGCCCATCTTCCAGGGCGGCCGCATCCGCGCCAACTATCACTTGGCGTGGGCGCAGCGCGACGAGGCCGAGCTCACTTACAAAAAGACCGTGCTGCAGGCTTTTGGCGACGTCTCCAACAGCCTGGTCGGCTACACCGACTCGCGCCGTTTCCGCATGAAGATCGAGGAACAGGCGGCGACCTACAAAGAAACCGCCCGTCTGGCGAACGTGCGCTACCAGGGCGGTGTCACCAGCTTTCTGGAAGTGCTGGTGACTGAGCAGGACTACTTCAGCTCGGAGCTGCAACTCTCGCAAGCGTGGTTCCTGGAGATGCAGAACTACGTGCAGCTCTACCAGGCTCTAGGCGGAGGCTGGGATCCCGCGCAACCGTAAAGATCGGGTGCCCCAGGTCTCGCGACTTTCGAGATCTGGAAGGAAGAACAATCGGACCGACCAAGAACGCGGGTGCCCCATCCTGACCCCGATGTTGGGCTAGGGTGGGAGACGAAGAAACCAGATTCCGTTGAAGACCAAGAACCGGGTTTTGAAAGGGCACAGCTTCAGGTGTGCCGGCAGCTCTCCTCACAAGAACCATCCCGAGGCGTCACTCCCACTTCCACCTCCGAGTAGAATGTCCTAGCCCCACCGGCGTTCGCCCATGAAACTCGTTTACCCTCGGCTCTATCGAGTAGTCGCCGCCAGCGTTCTGGGCGGCCTGCTTATCGGTGTCGTCGGCGGACTCTTTCGCTATTTCCTCATCCTCTCTGACGCCTGGCGCACCGAACTGGTGCAGCACGCGCACAAGCACGTGTATCTCGGCTGGATCCTGCCCGTGGCGCTCGGTGCTGCGGGGGCGTGCCTCGCACGTTTACTGGTGATCAAATTCGCGCCCACCGCCGAAGGCAGCGGCGTGCAGCGCGTCGAAGCCGTCTTTAGCGGCGAAGTCGAACCCGCATCGGCCGCTGTTGTTCCAGTGAAATTCTTCGGCGGACTGCTGGCCATGGGCAGCGGCCTGGCGCTCGGACGCGAAGGTCCGACCGTCCAAATGGGCGCGACCTTCGGCGTGCTGGTTTCGCGCTACCTGCTGCCGGAAGGCGAAGACCGACGCGTGGTGCAGGCAGCCAGCGCAGGCGCGGGACTGGCCGTGGCCTTTAACGCTCCCATCGGCGGATCGATCTTCGTCTTCGAAGAGCTGACTAGCAGTATCACGCCGTGGCTGCTGGTTTCGACGTTGGCTTCGGCGACTGTAGCCGTGTGGCTGATGCGCGTGATGCTGGGAAACAACCTGAGCTTTGACGTGCAGCAGGTCAGCCCCACTGCAAGCTGGAGCAAGTGGCCGTTCCTCGCACTCGGCGTGGAGATGGGCGTCCTCGGCGCAATCTACAACCTGATCATCATGCGGCTATTGCGCATCACCGACAAGATGGCGCGGCTGTCTTCGTTGCAACGCGCGGCGATTATCGGAGCGGTCGTCGGCCTGGTCGCATGGTTCGTACCGGCGATGGTGGGAGGCGGCGACTTGATCACCCAGGCCATCCTCACCAACCAATTCCAACTCGCCACGCTGGTCACGATTTTCGCGGTGCGCTTCCTGATTGGACCGTGGTCCTACGCTGCGGGATGTCCCGGCGGACTGTTTGCGCCGCTGCTGTTGCTGGGGGCTTCGTCGGGCGCGATGTTTGCCTCGATCGTCGATCGTGTTGCTCCGTCGGCGCATATCTCGCCGGTAGCCTGCGCCATCGTCGGCATGGGAGCGCTGTTCACCGCCAGCGTGCGTGCGCCGTTGACCGGCATTGTCTTGGCGGTGGAGATGACGGGCCGCGCCGACCTGACCCTCGGCCTCCTGGGAGCATCGCTCACGGCAATGATGGTGACCATGCTGCTGCAAAGCGAGCCTATCTACGACAGCCTGAAGCGGAGAATGCTCTCACAAACCACGGTAAACCCAAGAAGGGTAGATGCGGGGGTGCAAAAGCCTGGCGATTCATCACTTCACGACCCGTCGCCGTAGGCGACACACAGGTTAGCCCCGCCGTTCACGGCGGGGGCTCGCGCATAATTTTGGCTCTTGGAGTGCCGTAGGCACGACATCTAGCCGAAAACAAATTTGTTGTCGTACTCGATGCCGTATTTCTGCAACAGCGTAACGAACTCCTGCTCGAAGCTGTATTTTTTGTGATGCCCCTCTTGGTTGGCGATATAAAAGAGCACGGTCTCCCGCTGCGATCGGCCGATCGCAAACGCGCCATATCCCTGCTGCCATGCAAACGGAGTTGCCGCGGAGTTGAGCCAATGCGCGCTGCTGCCTTTGAGGTGTTGCAATGCTTGCGCGATGGGCATGGTGGTCGGTAAATCCAACAGGAGATGCACGTGATTTGCCGTGCCTCCCGCAGCGAGGAGCGGAATCCCTTTTCCGTTTGCAATTCCTTGCATGTATCGCCAGAGACGCTGCGGATCACGGATGATATCCCGACGCTCCTTGGTGCTGAAGACGCAATGGACGAGCAGGGAAGAATAGGTATGAGCCACCCTGCAACCATATCCAAATTATTTATGGGATTTCGGTGATGAACGGCACAGGTATGGGTATCGTGCCTACGGCACTTGAGCCTGCATGAGCTACGCTTTCCCCGCCGTAAACGGCGGGGCTAACCTGTGCGTCGCCTCCGGCGACATAATCAACCATTTCGATTCTGATGCTGCTGGCTACCCCGCAACACTCACCCGTGCCACCATCCTGTGCTGCTCGCCGGGCGCGAGCTCAACCGCGTAATCCCCGACATTCGTGACCTCAATGCACAGCATCGATTTCCACTGATCCTGCCCCAGATCTTTTAAGGCCGCCGCCTTCTCAGGAAACGGATTCCAGATGACCGTGGTACGGGAGTGCTCTTTGGTGACGACTATCTTACGCTGTAAGACACCGTCGACCATCCGCAATGGCTTCTCGGTATCGAGATAAACGCGATCGGTTTCGGCCTTGACCAGCACGTCGCCGGTCTGCGTCTTTTCACGAAACGAATCGGTTTTGTCGAGATATTGCGTGTGATCCAGCCCGGAAATGCTGGTCTTGGTGGCATCTCCCACTTTGTAGTACGCGTGCAGCGCTTCCTCAAAGCGTAATGGCGCCATGCCCGTGTTGCTCGCAATCAGCTCCAGCACCAGCTCCGCGCCGAAGGTCGCGCGATACAGCAGACGAAAATCCGACGGCCACCATTTCTGCGTGCTCTTGGAGCTGTCGGTAAACATGGTGACCGAGACCTCATCGCCCTTATGCTCGATGGAATCCAGATGCCACGATTTGGTGCGCACAAAGCCATGTGCCGGCGCCTTCGGATCGTCGGCCTTGTCGCCGAACCAGGGGAAGCAGACCGGCACTCCTCCGCGGATGGCCGCGCCATCCTGCCACAGCGAACGCGGGCTGAGATAGAGAACTTCTTTTGCCCCGTCCGGTCTCCACGAGGTGACATGCGCGCCATGCAGATACATCTCGCCCGACGCGGCGGGCGTAGCAATTCGCACCTTCGCCAAGCCGCCTTTGCCCTCGACCACGGTGGCGAAGTCCGGTATTCCAAAACGGCGATTGAGTTCAGCAGCGGAAGTCGGCATTGCATTTCCTATTTCCCTCGAACGACCCCTCTCACAATAATCAAAAGTGTCATCCTGAGCGCAGCACTCGCAGTTTGCGAGTGCGGAGTCGAAGGACCCCTAGAGTCGTCGGGATCTTTCCTGGGGTAGCGGTCCTTCGACTCCGCAGCGCAAGAGCCGCGCTGTTCCGCTCAGGATGACACCTCGATGATAGGCGAAGCGCTCATCCGAGCGTCACCCCAGCAAATTGTGAATACCCTGATAAATTCCACGAACTCGTTGTATAGTGTCGCAATACTCTTTGCTTCGCCGGCTCTGTGACGACAGCAACTCTGACTGCAACTTTTACCAGTTGAACGCATCTTGGCTGACTGATAGATTTCCATCCTGCCATTTGAGGTGACGCAATGAAAGCGACGCAATTATTGCATGATCGCGGCCAGAGTCTCTGGCTCGACAACATCACACGCGACCTGCTCGACAGCGGTACGCTGAAGGGTTATATCGACGAGCTCTCGGTGACCGGGCTCACATCGAACCCTACGATTTTCGACCAGGCAATCAAGAAGAGTGCAACATACGATCCTGCCATTCAGAAGAAGCTCGGCGAAGGCAAGTCCGGCGAAGGGCTGTTCTTCGAGCTGGCGTTGGAGGACTTGACCCGCGCCGCCGATCTGTTCCGTCCGACCTACGACCAGACGAAGAGTGTTGACGGTTATGTGTCGCTCGAAGTCTCGCCGCTGCTGGCTTACGACACGGCGAGCACGCTGGCCGCAGCGAAAGGTCTGCACGCGCGCGCCAACCGCCCCAACTTGTTCATCAAAATTCCCGGAACCAAGGAAGGTCTGCCCGCGATCGAAGAGTCAATCTTCGCCGGCGTGTCCGTCAATGTGACACTCCTGTTCTCGCGCGAGCAATATCTCGCCGCCGCTGAAGCGTACCTGCGCGGTATCGAGCGCCGCATTGCCGCAGGCTTGCCGACCAACGTCAACTCGGTCGCATCGGTCTTTATCAGCCGCTGGGACGTTGCGGTTTCGAAGACGGTTTCCGACAATCTGAAGGACAAACTGGGCATCGCGATCGCCGGTCGTATCTACAAGGCGTATGTCGATCTGCTGGCCACGCCGCGCTGGCAGGCGATCGTGAAGGCCGGCTATCATCCACAGCGCTTGCTGTGGGCGAGCACGGGCACGAAAGATCCGAAGGCGTCCGACATTCTGTACATCAAGGCGCTGGCCGCTCCCAACACCGTCAACACCATGCCCGAGGCGACGCTGAAGGCCTTTGGTGACCACGGCGAGGTGGGCGCGTTGATGGCGACCGACGGCGGCGACTGCGAAGCGGTGCTGGCCGAGTTCCAGAAGGCCGGGGTCGATGTCGACGCGCTGGCCGCGCAGTTGCAGGAAGAAGGCGCGAAGTCGTTCGTCAGTTCGTGGAATGAGCTGATGAAGGTGATCGAGTCGAAGAGCGCGGTGCTGGCGAAGTAAGAGCGAGTTCACCACGGAGACACGGAGGTCACGGAGAAAATCGATTTCATTTTCTCTAACCTCCGTGTTCTCCGTGCCTCCGTGGTGGAGAAGGTTTCTGCACTCAAAAAACAAGTTTGGAATAGGAGCTCACGATGCAACTCGGAATGGTTGGTCTGGGACGTATGGGCGCGAACATGGTTCGCCGGCTCATGAAGGCGGGACACGAGTGCGTAGTCTATGACGTGTTCCCGAAGTCAGTGGAAGAACTGGTGAAAGAGAAGGCCGTCGGCTCGTCTTCGTTGCAGGAATTCTGTAGCAAGCTTTCGAAGCCGCGTGCCATCTGGCTGATGGTTCCCGCGGCCGTCGTCGACGAGACTATCGCCGGCATCGTTCCTCATCTCGAGAAGGACGACATCCTCATCGACGGCGGCAACTCGTATTACATCGACGACATTCGCCGGGCGAAAGAGCTCGCGAAGAAGGGCATCCACTACGTCGATGTGGGCACCAGCGGCGGCGTATGGGGCCTGGAGCGCGGCTACTGCATGATGATCGGCGGCGAGCAGGCGCAGGTGCAGCATCTCGATCCCATCTTCAAGACGCTGGCTCCGGGACGCGGCAACATCGATCGCACTCCCGGCCGCGAGAAGGCTGGCGGCACGTCGGAAGAGGGCTATCTGCACTGCGGACCCAATGGCGGCGGGCACTTCGTCAAGATGGTGCACAACGGCATCGAGTACGGCATCATGGCCGCGTACGCCGAAGGGCTGAATGTGATTAAGTCGGCCAACATCGGCAAGCACAAGGAAACGATTGACGCCGAGACCACGCCGCTGCGCGATCCCGAGCACTACATGTACGACTTCAACCTTCCCGACGTAACCGAAGTCTGGCGGCGCGGCAGCGTCATCGCCTCGTGGTTGCTGGATTTGACGGCGACGGCATTGCTTGCCGACCCGCAACTGGCGAAGTTTGCCGGCCGTGTCTCGGATTCGGGCGAAGGTCGCTGGACCATCAAGGCCGGTATCGACGAAGGCGTGCCGACCGGAGTGCTGACCACTGCGCTGTACGAGCGCTTCAGCTCGCGCGGCGAAGCCGACTTCGCGGACAAACTGCTGTCGGCGATGCGCTACGAGTTTGGTGGCCATCTGGAGAAGGCCGCAGGGAAGTAGAAACAAATTTCGTTCACGAATTGTCACCCTGAGTTGAGCGTCCGCCCTGATTTTTTGATCCGCGCTTTTGCGGATCGGGCGGATGCAGGGTCGAAGGACCTCTACCGGTGGGAAGGTCCTTCTCAGGGTAGCGGTCCTTCGACTCCGCAGTGCAAAAGCGGCACTGCTGTGCGCAGGATGACAAAGTTCTTGCGAGGTACGAAGGCACCTCCGCTGGGGATCGCACTTCCGACTTCCACTCCCAGGAGAAACGATGAACGTTGAAATTTATCCTGATGCCGCTTCGTTGGCTAAGCGCGCGGCTGGCGTGATTGCAGCTGACGCACGGGCCGCAGTCGCCGCTCGCGGCCGCTTCGTCATGGCTGTCAGCGGCGGCAAGAGTCCCTGGGTCATGCTGGCCGACTTGGCCGACGAAGATGTTCCCTGGGCCAACGTGCATGTCTTCCAGATCGACGAGCGCATCGCGCCCGCCGGCGATCCCGACCGCAACTACGTTCATCTGCGCGACAGTCTTCTGCAGCACGCACCCATCCCGCCGGAGCAAATCTACGCCATGCCGGTGGAACAGCCGGATTCGGAAGCCGCAGCCAAACAGTATGCTCAGACGCTGGAGAGTGTTGCCGGCAAGCCGCCCGTGCTCGACCTCGCTCATCTGGGCCTTGGACCCGACGGCCACACTGCGTCGCTCATTCCGGGCGATCCCGTGCTCAAGGTCACTGATCGCGACATCGCCGTCACCGGCGTCTATCAAGGGCGCACGCGCATGACGATGACTTATCCCGTCATCAATCGCGCTCGCAAAATCATGTGGCTGGTGAGCGGTAAAGACAAAGTCGACGCGATGAAGAAGCTGCGCGCTGCCGATCCATCAATCCCCGGAGGCCGCATCAGCCAGACCCAGGCAATACTGCTGGCCGACAAGGACGCAGCGGGGGAGTAGGCGAATGGCTAACCCGCCGGCGGTTCCAACGCTGCAGCCAGGCGCAGGCGCCTGACCGTTGCCTTGTCCAGATCGTTGACGCCGTGGCTGACAATCACAAGCTTGTGGAACAAACACCCCATCCCGAGTTTGTTGAACTCGGGCTTGTCAACGCGATAGGGGACGATCGTCGACCGTTGAAGCGGCTGCTTACCGCCAAACAGCACGCCATCGCCACCGTAAAACTCTTCCTTGGGATCAAGGAACGCGTAGTTAAGTCGCCCTGCATGAACAGAATATGACCTGACACTGCCGGCGTTCGCGTCGCGCAACACCCACCGCTCGGATATCCAGGTTGAGATGATCGCAACCACGGAGACGCACAGGATGATGCCCCCGCGCCAGATGAGCATCAGCAGGAAAGCGTTTGGCGGCAAACGGTCGAGAAGGTCGAGTGCCCACCGCGATTCGTGAACCGACTGCGCGATCAAAAAGGCGACGGCCGCGAACGTCGGTATAAACAGCATCCACAGGCGGATGAGTTCAATCTTTACGGCAATCTG
Source organism: uncultured Acidobacteriaceae bacterium (assembly GCA_963834135.1). Classification (GTDB taxonomy): domain Bacteria; phylum Acidobacteriota; class Terriglobia; order Terriglobales; family Acidobacteriaceae; genus Bog-257. Next base: position 192,423 of record CAWIAN010000008.1, read on the forward strand.
GTCGTTCTGTAAGCAACGTCGCCCCAAGGCGTCGAAGAAAATCACGGTCGTTTTCAGGATGAACGCTTCCTTGCGCGGACGCAGCACGAATCCAAACAGGACGACAACGGGCAAGGCGACGGTCATTGCGCCGGGAAGGGAGGACTGGAAAACGGAATAGCAAAGCGGCACTCGAGATCGCCGTGCCGACCACGAAGATTTGCCATGTCCGCATTTCTGCACTTTTCTCTACAGTAGGGTCCATGCGCAATGACAAAGTCGCAGTGCGGCCCTAACCTTGGCGATCCTGAAACGCCGCCAAAATTCCACGCTGTTCGGCCAGTGAGATTAGATTCCAATCAGTCGCAAGCGGGGAAAGGCGGCTCGATATAGTCGATCGTCAAGGGTGAGGAGGGGGCAGTCTCGGGCAAGAGCGTGAGCGCCGATCAGGAAGTCGGCCAATATTCGACGTGGGCCGGCACCGGAACTGCTTCGTCGCCGCGAGGCATACTTCTGAAACGCCCGTCCAGCGTTGCGCCAGATCTCTTCGCCAAGACCCCAATCAACATTAATGCCGGTATCGAGAAGAAAAGCGTTAACGAACGTCTCGGAGCGGCCGGGCGCAGCCATAAGCTCCGCGACGACCGGCGCGCTCAGCAGAAGACCACCAAGGGCCAACGCGCGCTCCAGAGCCGATTCGGCGGCTAAACTCAGCAGCTTGTTTTTGTCCCAGAGAGCAACGATTATGTTGGTATCGACGGCGGTGGTCATTCTCCGCGCATCTTTCGCGTCCATTCCCGGATGGCTTTCCGCCCGGACGCGATCCCCGGGTTCCCGATGCCACGATATTTGGCAAATGGATTTACTTTGCGGGACGGCCGAACCCGGACTCCCTGCTCATCGGCCTGGAAGATAAGGCTGTCGCCGGTCTTCAGTCCCAACAGCCGCCGAATGTCGCGGGGGACGGTTACCTGACCTTTGCTGGTAATGCGCGCTGCTTTTTGCATAGCTAGATTCCTTACTTAATCCTAATTCTCCTTACCTTTGAGAGCAAGTGTTTTGAGTTGGGCTGCTCCGCTCATACGCGATTTTCGAACGAGTGCGTGATCACAGCCCCATAGGCGCGCAGGCTTTCTTCTAACGGAACGTTCCGTGCGCCGAAGAGCGCTCCGATCGATCGCAGCACCATGCCTTTGATAATCGCCAGCCGCAGCAGAAACACCTGTCCGCCGCTGAAGTGCTTGCGTGCGTAGCGCAGCATGTTCGTGTACCAGAAGAGTTGCCTGTCGCGGAATGACAGCTGTCCCACACTGTGGGCCCCGCTGTGCCGGAAGCGCGCGTCCGGACAGTAGACGATCCGCGCACCCTGATCGTGGAGTCGCTTGCATAAGTCGACGTCCTCGAACCAGACAGGGAAGAACTGCTCGTCGAAGCCGCCAGTCTTCTCCCATGCCGTGCGGGTGATCGCGAAGCATGCGCCGGCCGGCTGTTCGACTTCCTGCAGCTGCGAGTAATCAGCATCGAGGCAGCGGTAGCGGCGGTTCACGGGATTGCCAAGCCATAGCTGGTTAACCAGGGTCGCTTCGAAGATCAAAGCCCATAGCGTTGGCAGACGGCGAAAGGCGAAGCCGCGCGCAGGTTGACCGTCGGCCTCGAGAAGAGTGCCGCCGACGGCATCGGCTCCGGTCGACTCCAGGCAGCGGAGCATCGCGGCCACTGCTCCCGGCTCGGCAATCGCGTCGGGATTCAGGATCAGCAGGACGTCGCCGGCAGCCTCGCGTGCGCCCTGGTTTACAGCCGCGCCAAAGCCGCGATTCTGCTGGTTCGCCAGCAATCGCACGGGATGCCCCTTGGCGCAGTCCTCCACCGGGCGGAGTGTGTCGTCTGTCGAAGCATTGTCGACGACGATGATCTCGCAGTCCTCGCGAACCAGCGCCTCCAGGCAGGCGGCGATGGCCTCGCCAGAGTTGTAGGTCACGACAATGGCCGTGCAGCGCATAGTTTCCGGGAAGGACGCATTATAATCGTGCGGGCGTGGAAGTGGCTGTTGGTCCATTCCTCGAATTTGTCATTCTAGGTAGGTTTAAGCCCGAAGATGATATGGGGTTCCTGCTTAGTGGAAGGATCCTACCGTCGCGGTGAACCGCAGATCCTTCGGCTCCGCACTCGCAAAAAGCGCGAGCGCTCCGCTCAGGATGACAACTTACAGGAGAGAACTGTCCGGCGCAGCTGAAGCTGTGCCCCTTCACCCGCCGTCAGGGATGACAATCGCATGTCCGCTACTGTTGTTACTGGGAACACGAATTTGCAGATCATCGAGACCGCATTGCCCGGAGTCTTCATCGTCAAGCCGCGAGTCTTTGCCGACCCGCGCGGCTTCTTCATGGAAACCTACCGGCAGAACGTGCTGGCCGAGGCTGGCATCCGCGACAACTTTGTGCAGGACAATCATTCGCGCTCTTCGCGCGGCGTGCTGCGCGGACTGCACTATCAGTTGCGCCATCCGCAGGCCAAGCTGTGCCGCGTGGCGCAAGGGGAAGTGCTCGACATCGCAGTCGACGTTCGCCTGGGCTCGCCAACGTTCGGCAAGTGGGTCAGCGTCGTCCTGTCGAGCGAGAACCATCAGCAGCTATACATCCCCAAAGGCTTTGCGCACGGATTTGTAGTGCGCTCGGAGACCGCCGACTTCCTTTACAAGTGCAGCGATTACTTCGACGGCCCTGACGATCGCGGCGTGCTGTGGAACGATCCGGCCATTGGCATCGACTGGCAGACGGCCGATCCGATCCTCTCCGACAAGGACAAAGGCTATCTGCCACTCAACGAAATCGCGCACGAAAACCTGCCGCGATACCAGGGATGAGCGCCTCATCCGCAACGCCAACCCGCCTGCTGGTCACCGGCGCCAACGGACAGGTTGGCTGGAACCTGGAGCGCACACTCGCACCGCTGGGCGAAGTGATCGCCCTCACGCGCGATCAGCTCGACCTTGCGAATCTCGATGCCGTGGCGCAGACGGTTCGCGATACCGGCGCGAAGATCGTGGTCAACGCCGCCGCATACACGGCCGTCGACAAAGCCGAGAGCGAACCCGATCTGGCCCGCACTATCAATACGCTGGCGCCCGCTCGTATGGCCGCTGAGCTGGTGAAGACTGGCGGCACGCTGATTCACTATTCCACCGACTACGTCTTCGACGGCAGCAAGACTGGCGCCTATGTCGAGACCGACCCGACGGGTCCGTTGGGCGTCTACGGCCGAACCAAGCTTGAGGGCGAGCAGGGAATCATCGCGACCGGCTGTCAGCATGTCATCCTGCGGACGAGCTGGGTCTACGATGTTCGCGGCAAGAATTTCCTGCGTACCGTTTTGCGATTAGCCAAGGATCGAGACGAGCTGCGCATGGTGGGCGATCAGTTCGGCGCGCCGACCTGGGCCCGTACCATCGCCGAGGCGACAACAGCTATCGCGGTCCAGATCCTGCGGCACCTGGGCTCGGTTGACTGTGACGCGCGCGGCGTCTTTCATCTGACCTCGGCGGGAGAGACTACGTGGGCAGGCTTCGCGCGAGCGATCCTTGAGGACTACGAAGACCTGGTCGACTGGCCGGCGGAGACGGGCGAATTCGGCGGTGAGCTGAAAGCCAAGCGGGTGGTGGATATCACGACCGCGGAATATCCCACGCCGGCCAAGCGTCCACAGAACTCCGTGCTGTCGAACGCGAAAATTCAGACGGCCTTTGGCATTACTATGCCCGAGTGGCGCAACCAGCTGCGGCTTGCCATGCAGGACGCGATTCGCTGATAATGACGGTTACACTTCTGATCCCCTTGAAATCATTGGGTTCGACTCACCACGGAGGCACGGAGAGCACGGAGAAATTTCTATCTTTCTTACTCCGTGAGTTCCGTGCCTCCGTGGTGAATGCTTTTTCGCCAAAATCTGCTCGAAACGGAGATCTATGAAGGGCATAGTCCTGGCGGGTGGTATCGGCTCGCGCCTATCCCCCCTTACCCGCGTCACCAACAAGCACCTGCTCCCGGTGTACGACAAACCCATGATTTTTTATCCGTTGCAGATTCTGGTCGACGCCGGCATCCGCGACATCATGATTGTTACCGGCGGCAGCAACGCCGGCGACTTCCTGCGCCTGCTGCAGAACGGCAAGGAATTCGGCCTGGGCCAACTGAGCTTCGCTTATCAGGAGGGCGAGGGCGGCATTGCCGATGCACTGCGCCTGGCTGAGCCTTGGGCGCGCGGCGACAAAATCTGCGTGGTGCTGGGCGACAACATCATCGAGGGCGACATCAAGGACGCGGCCACCAAGTTCGAGCAGCTCGACAAGGGCTCGATGGTGATGCTGAAGCAAGTCGAAGATCCGGAACGTTTCGGCGTGCCGGTCTTCAAGAATGGCCGCATCGTCAACATCGAAGAGAAGCCCAAGAAGCCGCAATCGTCCTACGCTGTGATCGGCGTCTACTTCTACGATGTGTCGGTCTTTGATCGCATTCGCCGGCTGAAGCCTTCAGGGCGCGGCGAGTACGAGATCACCGACGTCAATAACAGCTACATCGAAGAAGGCACCCTGCATCACAGCATGCTCGAAGGCTGGTGGACTGACGCGGGCACCTTCGAATCGCTGTGGCACGCCAGCAACATGGTGCGCGAGAAGGTTGTGCGCGGCACGAAAGAAGCTGCCGGGGTGCGTGGCGAATGAAGCTACTGGTTACGGGCGGCGCAGGATTTATCGGCTCCAACTTCGTTCATCAGACGATTGCCCGGCATCCGGACTGGAAGGTGGTCGTGCTCGACAGCCTGACCTATGCCGGCAATCTCAAAAATCTCGAGCCGGAGCTGGGCGAAAGCCGCTGCGAGTTTGTGCAGATGGACATCTGCGATCGCGGCGTCGTCGAGCAGGTGCGCGGCTGCGATGCGGTGATTCACTTTGCCGCCGAGAGCCACGTGGACCGCAGCATTGAAGACGCGTCGGCCTTTGTACGTACGAATGTCGACGGCACACACAACATGCTGCAAGCCTGCCGTGCGGCGGGCGTGCCCCGCTTCGTGCACGTCTCCACCGACGAAGTGTACGGCAGCCTGGGCGACGAAGGGCTGTTTCGCGAAGATTCGCCGATCCAGCCCAACAGTCCGTATTCGGCGACCAAAGCTTCGTCGGACTTGCTGGTGCTGGCCTACGTGCACACGCACAAGTTTCCCGGCGTCGTCACGCGCTGCTCGAATAATTACGGCCCGTACCAGTTTCCCGAGAAATTCATTCCGCTGATGATCGCCAACGCAATGGCCGGCGAGAAGGTTCCGGTGTACGGCAAGGGCGCGAATGTGCGCGACTGGATTCATGTCGACGACCATTGCAGCGCGCTGTTGACAGTGCTGGAGAAGGGCCGCGAGGGCGAGGTCTACAACATCGGCGGCGGCTGCGAGATGCAGAACATCGATGTGGTCAAGCTGATCCTGAAGGCGCTGGGACGCGGTGAGGACTTGATCCAGTACGTCACCGACCGTCCGGGACACGATCTGCGCTATGCCATCGATTGCACCAAGCTCGAACGCGAGCTGGGATGGACGCCCCAGGTGCAGTTCGATAAGGGCCTGGCCGCGACCATCCAGTGGTATCGCGACAACCAGCAGTGGCTGAGCGACGTTCGCAGCGGCCAGTATCGCGATTACTACCAGCGGCACTACACGCAACGGGAAAAGACCTTCGCGCGGTAGGGCGGCGATTAGCAAGCGCCGCAGGCGCGTGTCATGACAGCCCAGCATGGAGCGAAGCGGAATGCTGGGTAGGCTTGTATATTAGGGCAAGAGCCGGCTTCAGCCGGCGACACATCAATGCTGCAAATCGGAAAAAATGGCCGTTACGATTGGGTTGTCACCGGCCATTCTCTCGAAAAGATACTTCAAGCTTGTCCAGAACTAGTGGTCGGTAAATACATCGCCGTCACGTCATTCGATAGCGGACCGCTCGGCCTCAACCCTGAAGACATCATCGCAGGTTGGAAGAGCCGAAACGATATCGCGTACAGTCCGCAACTATCGGCTTTCGGCTGCATTCCACGCGACCAGTACGAGGAGTGGTATGTGTTCGATCGCCCGACAGATCTTGGAGGCATGGACCCAGGGAACAGGAACGTTTTCGATATCTGCCCGCAAGAACGACAAGTTTCAACTGTTGTGAATTTCGGCGGCTTTGCTTTCCACGATCCTAACGCGGACGATCTCACAGATTTGTTCTGGCGGCAGCTGGATTGGATCCAACCTGAATCCTACGTCGCGGATGGCAACCGTCTAAACCTCGCAAGCAGGAACACCGATCTCTTTGCACGCATTGTGCAGGTGTTACGTTCGCTAAAGCCCAACTGAGGCTCGCAGGCTTTCGTCCCTACGGGACTTGCGTCTTTTTAGGGCGCGTCACCCAGCACTCCGCTGCGCTCCGTGCTGGGCTGTCATGACACGCGCCTGCGGCGCTTTGTGCGTTGTGGGTCATTAGTTCATTCCGTAACAATCTCCGAGGCCTCTCGTCTCGTTTCGTCGCAATCTCCGAAGGTCCCCGTTTTGTCACAATTCCGAAGGCCCTCATCTCGTTCGGTCACAATCTTCGAAGGCCGTCGTTTCGTCACACACCCGACGGGTTTCCTGTTTCTGACCTGATCCTGACGGGTTCGCCATTTCTGCCGCCGAGAACTTGTGGCGCCTAGGCCCTTCCTAACGCGCAATGACGCGGTTCTGCAAATAACTCCCCTCCCGCCTCGGCAAGGTCGTCGCAATGATGATCACGGCCAGCAGCATCACCACGATCACGAACACGCTGCCTTCCGGGCCGGTGCTGCCGCCGCTGAGAATCGGCTTGCCTGCCGGGTGGGTTGCGAGCAGATGGTGCTGGACCATCAATCCGCTGTCAGCCACGCCGTAAAGAAACGATTGCGACCAGTCCCAGGCCGCGTGGAATCCGATGGCCCACCACAGCGAGCCCGTACGCCACAGGCTGAAGCAGAACAGTAATCCGGCGGCGCCGGCGCAAGCCTCGCCGATCGGCGATTCGCCCGGGTTGCCGCTATGGCCCAGCCCGAACAGTACGGAGAAGAGCAGGGCGGCGGTCCAGAAGCCCAGCGCCTCGCTATGACGTGTCTTGAAGATCACGCGATAGAGGCCGGCGAAGCCGCGCGTCAGCGTGTACTGCAGGTAGCCGCGCGTCAGATACTCCTCCAACAAGCCGACCAGCAGGAAGCCGAGCAGCCAGATCGCGCCATAGCGCAGAATATCGGCGCCGAAGAGCAGGCGGCGGTCGATGATCAGCAGGTGGCTGCTCCAGAGAATCAGGAAGAGCGTCGAGAGACAGGCGAAGCCCCAGCCCAGCCCGGCGAAAAAGCGCGTGACCCTGTGGCTGCCTCCGAGACCGTAAGCCGAGTTGGGGCGACGCTCGATCTTCGACATGACCCAGCTCACGAGCACGAGAAGGACAAACGGAATGAGCTCGTTCCAAATGGCGAATTGCACGCCGATTTCTTGCTGGGCTTCTCCCTTATGCGGCGGATGGATCTTGATCGCGATTTCGCGGGCACAGAACATGAGTGCGCCGAAAATGATCGCGAAGATAAGCAAGCTCCAGCCGGCGCGCAGTCCGTCGGCGCCAATAAAGATGCGGCGCAGGAGCGGTGGCCGGGGCGGAGCGACCGGTTCGAGGGCGCTTTCGGGTGCGAGCGGTTGCAACGTGTCAGGGTTCAAGGCTCTCCTCGTGCTGTAAGAATGTCATACGCAATGAGCAACTGGATAGTTTCAAGAAAGACACGGAGTGCGATCTTCTGCTAGTGCCCGTTAAGGGACTGTCATCCCGACCGACGGCTTCAGCCGGAGCAGGTATTTGCCCACTTGATGGCGCTGCCGGCGGACAGCAGGTCCCTCCACTCGGCTGCGCTCCGGTCGTGGTGACAACCTCTCGCTTGGTGACGGCCGTTCGCTTCATCGAACTCTCTTCTCTTGCTCGCGCAGGTACGCTTCAACTTCGGCTTTGCCTTCGTGCTGCGCCCACTCGGCTGGAGTGGCGTCCCACATTGTGTCTTTCCAATCCAGGTTTGCGCCTCGTTCCACCAGCAGCCTGACTACGGCGAGATGGCCGGAACCTGCCGCCTGGTGCAACGGCGTCGAGTGCGAGTGTCCTCCCAGAGGGTTGTAGCGATTGGGATCCACTCCTGCGTCCAGCAGCAGCCGCATGATTTCCACGTCTCCATACTGGGCGGCGATGGCCATGGCCCACTGCCGGTCGTCGTCATCAGCCTCTGCGATTAAGCGGCGGGCGTCTTCGACGCGTCCCATGATGGTTGCCAGCGGCAAGGTGAAGCGTGCGCCCGCCCGCAGCAGCGCATGGATGGCGTCGAGCTGGGCATAGATCGCCGCCACTCGACTGGCGTGATTGGGATCGGCGCCGTAGCCGCACAATAGCTCGATCAGCGGGGCCTGCACTTTGTAAGTGCTGCGCCACGGCGCTGCTGGCCACCAGCTCCAGCGTCCGGTTCAGCACCTCTTGTGTCGCACCGGCTTCGAGAATGACTCGCGCGACCTCGGCAATGTTGGCAGGCAAAGAGCCGCGCCGCGTGGGATTCTCGGCGACGAACTCCAGCAGCGCGGGACTCGTGAAGTAGTTGCTGCCTTCGAGCGCGACATGCTGGTGTGCAAGATTCGGATGCTGCTTCAGTTGAGCGCGCAAGCCCTCGACATCGCCGGCGTCCAACAGATCGACGGCGCGGCGAAACGCGGCATCTTCAATGCGCTCGTGATGAGGCAGGTCGAGACGGTCGGTTAGAGTTGGTTTCTCGACACGCCGCTTCAGCCTGGCCCAACTGGCAAACCCGCGCTCGCGCGCGATGATGAGCTGCGCGTCGGCGAGCTTCAGAGTGGCGGCAAAAATTTCGGCGTCGTTGGATTTTGCGAGGCGAGGATGAAACTCGCGAATCCGCTGCGCCACCTCTGGCGTACGAGCGGCATGCGCTTTGAGCAGGTCTTTGGCCTGATGCTTGAGATGATCGAGGTTGGGATTTGGGGGAAGCGGATGGACCGGCATGGCGAACTTCCTTTCTATGCGCCCGAGGTCCGCATTTACGGGCAGAAAGTGAGTTCGTAGAGTCGAGTTGTCATGCTCGGGTGGACTTCTGTCCTTTCCGCGGACCGGATGCGCCCCACGCGCTGCGGAGATAGTACCACGGTTTTTTCTCTCTGAGGTTGTCATCCCGACCGACGGCTTCAGCCGGAGCGGAGGGACCTGCTGTCTGCGCACTTGATGCCGCTGCCGGCGGACAGCAGGTCCCTCCGCTCCGCACTCGCAAACTACGCGAGTGCTCCGGTCGGGATGACAACCTCGAATTGAAGACGTGACGTTTCACTTGTAACCTCCCCGTTTTCCTGCTCACGTACAATCACCTCATCATGCAAGCCGAGGAGCGCACCGCGAGCGTCACATCGGCAGCGGCCCTCAAAGGGTCGGTGCTGGCCCTGATGCTGCACGACATCTCGGAAGAGATACGGCTGGAGCCGCTGCGCCAGATTCTGGGCGCGCGCCGCGTCGAGCCCAGCTTCAAGCACGCCACTCCTGAATACGTTCGCTTCGAGCAGCCTCCGGTGGTCGAGCAGGTTGAGCCGGTGGTGCTTAGCAGCGGCGAGCGCCTGCTGCCGCAGATCAAGTATTACGAGTACGGCGTCATCAGCGTGCTGCTGGAGTTCAGCTTCGAGTGCAATTGGGAAGGCCTGGTGCGGCTGGCGTCGCGCTGGGTTCCGAGCCCGGAGCTGGAGCAAGTGGCGTTACAGATCGTGCGCGGGCGTCTCGACAAAATCGCTCCGGCCATCGTTCGGCAATACAAGGATTGGCTGGACGAGGATTATTACATCTTCCACTTGAGCGAGGTGGCGGGTCATCCGCAGGGCATCGATCTGGCGCGCGAGCGGGGAGCGGAGATCGCCCAGGTGCTGCGCGGCGAGCAGGTCGCGCTGGCATCAGCCGTCAACGACGATACCTTGCAATCCAGCGTCTTCTACTATCCGAACGATCTGGTCACGGTGGGATGGAATGCGGCGCTGGTGTATGACACGCCGGCGGGCGCGCAGACGGCGATCCAGATTCTGGAGTACGCCAACTCGCAGCTGCTGGAGTTTCGCCACTACGACGAGCTGCTGACGCGCGAGCTGGCGGGCGTGTATGCGGGATTGAAGGAGCGCGCGGGAATTGTGCGGCGCTGGAAGATGCGCTCCGAGGCGATGCGGCTGAACGGAGTCACGGTTGAGGTCACCGAACTGGTGGAGCGCGCCGACAACGCGATCAAGTTTGTTAGCGATATGTATTCGGCACGGCTGTATCGGCTGGCGGCGGCGAAGGTTGGCGTGCCCGAGTACAAGAATCTCGTAAACGAAAAATTGAAGACCGCCGAGAATCTGTATCGTTTTCTCATCGACGAATTCCACCAGAGCCGCGGATTCGTGCTCGAAGTGATGGTGGTGATTATCCTGATCATCGAGCTGGCGTACCTGTTTAAGGGTAAGGGCTAGAGTGCATTAGTCAGTAGTGAATGGCGGTGCCCTCATTCAAGCGCGGGTTTCGCTTGAGCGGAAGTCTCTTTGGTGAAACCACATTTCAGATCGTCCTGACCAAAGACCCGTCCTAGGCCAAAGGATGGCCCAGAACGGGGCACCCCCGTTTTACCCGCATCCCACCGTTACATTTTGTAAAGCTATGCGCCAATCAGCGCGGCTCTGGAACCCGCCGGGTTTGTACCTACATCTAAAACGTGTGTACAGAAGGAGACACGGAGTCATGCAGAAACTGGTGCTATTTACCCTGCTGCTCGGCTTGACGGCAGGAGCGGTAGCGCAAACCGCGGAATCGAACATTGCCTCGGAGCCAGCCATCGTCAGCAATGGTCCGGTCGTCGCCGGCTTCGGCAACAAGCTGCCGCCGAACGGTCATCCGACCGAGATGAAGATTGCCACAGAAGTTCGTCACGAGTTGCTGATGCTGCCCTACTATTCGCTCTTCGACGACCTGGAATACAGCGTGCAAGGCCGCACCGTCACGCTGAGTGGCAGCGTGACCAGCACGCATTCGCAGACCAAGCAGGATGCCGAGCGAACGGTGCAGAAAATCGAGGGCGTGGAGAAGGTGATCAATAACATCACGGTCGACCCGCCGGCGCCCTTCGATCAGCAGATCCGCGAGCAGGTTTATCGCAAGCTGAACAATACCGGCGGCCTGTCGCAATACTTCTGGGAGGCGGCGCCCAGCATCCGCATCATCGTGCGGAATTCGAATGTCACGCTCAAAGGCTATGTCGACAGCGTCGGCGACAAGGACCTTGCCGGCATCACCATCAAAGAGATTCCCAACGTGTTCAGTGTGAAGAATGAGCTGCAGGTGATCAAGTAGCGGGGGATCGCAGCGCCGGAAAAGGGGAAGCCCCCAAACGTCTGGCCGATCGATTGGGGGCTTTTATTACTTCGTCTTTGAATCAAGTTTAACCCGAAAGCCATAAGAAAGTCATAAAGGTGGCACCCATCCCAAAAGCTCGGCAGAAAGGCAGATTGAATCCGCTCAGGATACACCAGTGTGAAGTTTGATTTCCGGATCGGTAAGCCCTCTTTAACTCCCCTCGCGCGTTCCACCGTGCCTTCTCTGCGATCGACTATCCCTAGCCACTAGCATCTAACCCCTGCTCTTACGTCATTGCCTGCCGCCTGTCCGGAAGCTTATAGTTGAGGGTTTCCTCACCGGTCCGGGTCTGTGCGTCCGGACACATTCCATGCGAAACGCGCGCGAAGTCTTCGCGTCCGGAGTCATCATGACCAAACGTGCTGTGCTTCTTCTCTGCCTGCTCGCCATCGGGCTCGGCACCCTCAGTTACGCCGATGAGGGTATGTGGCTGTTCAACGCATTTCCTAAAGATAAGGTCCAGGCGAAATATGGTTGGGCTCCCGATCAGGCGTGGCTCGATCATGTGCGGCTGTCGTCGGCGCGCGCCCCAAACGGCTCGTCGTCGTTTGTCTCGCCCGACGGACTCATCTTTACCAATCATCACATTGCGCAGGAGTGTATTCACGATCTGTCGACCGGCGGCAAGGACTACATGAAAAATGGCTTCTATGCCGCGACCCAGGCTGACGAGGCCAAGTGTCCGGGCATGGAGTTCGTGGTGCTCCAGGACATTACCGATGTCACCGCGCAGGTGAACGGCGCGGCGAAGCCGGGCATGTCGACCGCCGATGCCGGCAAGGCGCAGCGCGAAACGATGGCTGCGCTGGAGAAGCAGTGCTCCAGCGGCGACATTCGCTGCGACGTGGTGACGCTGTACTCGGGCGCAATGTACAACCTCTACAAATACAAAAAGTATGACGACATCCGGCTGGTGTTTGCGCCGGAATTTTCCATCGCGTTCTTCGGCGGCGATCCCGATAACTTCGAGTATCCCCGCTACGATCTCGACATCTCGTTCTTCCGCGCCTACGAGAACGGCCAGCCTGCCAAGACGTCGAACTACCTGAAGTGGCAGCCGAATGGCGCAAGCAATGGCGAGCTGACTTTCGTCTCCGGGCATCCTGGCCGCACCGGCCGCCTGCTGACGATGGACCAGCTTGCTTTCCTGCGCGACTATCAGTACCCGCTGCAACTCGACTCGTACAAGAAGCGAATCGATGTGCTGATGAAGTTCAGCGCCGAATCGCCGGAGAACGAGCGCGAGGCGCAGAGCGATGTATTCGGCTTGCAGAACTCCTTCAAAGCCGTGACCGGATACCTCGGCGGGTTGAAGGACAAAGAGCTCATGGCCGGCAAGGCTGCCGACGAGAAGAGCCTGCAACAGTTCGTCAGCTCTGATCCCAAGCGCAAGCAGGAGTTCGGCGATCCCTGGGCGCAGATCTCGCAGGCCGTCGATGTGCAGAAGCAGACTTACAAGCAGCTGCTTTATATCGACCTGATGGGCGGTTTCCGCGGCGATCTGGCGCGTTATGCGCGTTTGATCGTGCGCTCGGCCGATCAGCAGCAGAAGCCTAACAACCAGCGTTTCCGGCAGTACACGGATTCGCAGCTGCCGACGCTGGAGACGCAGTTGTTCTCCACCGCTCCCATCTACAAGAATCTCGATCAGGTGTTGCTGGCGGAGAGTCTCGGCGAAATGCGCGATGAACTCGGCGCCGACAATCCCGATGTGGTGAAGACGCTGGCCGGCAAGACTCCCGACGACCGCGCCAAGGAACTCATTGAGGGAACGAAGCTGGATGACGTTGCCGTGCGAAAGCAGCTCTATGAAGGCGGCGAAGCTGCGGTCAACGCCAGCACCGATCCCATGATCGTCATGCTGCGCGAGATCGAGCCGGACGCAGACGCCATTCACGAGCGCGACGAAAACCAGGTGCAGGCAGTCTTGCGGCAGAGTGGCGGCCAGGTTGGCAAAGCTCTGTTCGCCCAGAAGGGACTGAGCGTTCCGCCGGATGCTACCTTCACGCTGCGGCTGAGCTACGGGCCGGTAGAAGGCTACAAGCTCGACGGTAAGAGCGTTCCGTGGTTCACCACCATGGGCGGAGCGTACGAGCACGCGGCCGAGCACGGCAGCAAGCCGCCGTATGAGCTGCCCGAGAGCTGGATCAACTCGAAGCCGAAGATCAACCTGAAGACCGTGTATGACACCGTGTCGACGTCGGACATCATTGGCGGCAATTCGGGCAGCCCGGTGATCAACAAGGCGGGCGAGGTGGTTGGCATTATCTTCGACGGCAACATCGAGTCGCTGGCGTGGAATTTTGCCTACACCGACAAAGTGGCACGCGCCGTGGAAGTGGATTCGCGAGCGATCACCGAGTCGCTGAAGAATATCTACCACGCCGATGGATTGTTGCAGGAGTTGGGCGTGGCGATGACGGCGCAGCCGCATTCGAAGACGCGGATGGTGAAGCCGGTCGGGAAGTAAAGTGAATAGTGGGTAGTGGATAGTGGATAGAAACAACGGGTGCCCCATCCAAGCCGGTTTTGCTTGGGTGGGGATTTTTCTTGGATGGAAGAAGACAGCCATGTTCGGCTGTTGAATCTCCTGAGGAAAGAATTTGTCATCTCGGCCGACGGCTTTAGCCGGAGCGGGGGGACTGCTGTTCGTCGGCAGTGGTACCAGGTGCGGGAATCGCAAATCCCTCGACCGCGTTCGGACGCTCCGTGTGTTTACTTCGCTCAGTATGACAATTTCAAAATGGCAATCAATAACAACAGGCGCGACCGAAGTCGCGCCTGAGCTGTCACCGTTCATCAGCCCTATCCACTGCCTTACGCTGCCGTGGCGGAGTTTTCCATTGCCTGCCCTGTCACGTCGCTCAGGTGCACGGCGTTCTGGTGCATCTCGCGATAGTGTTTCGGAGTTGCGCCGACCAGCCGGCGGAAGACGCTAGTGAAGTGGCTCTGGGTTTCGAAGCCGACAAGTGTCGCGATCTCGGCGAGCATGGTGCGGGTTTCACGCAGATGTTCCTGGGCGCGCTCCACGCGTTGCCGCATAACGTACTGATGGGGCGTGGTACCGGTGCTCATCTTGAAGAGCTTGGAGAAGTAGTACTGGCTCATGCCCACGGTCTGCGCCAGTTCGGCGACCGAGAGATCGCGAGCGATGTTTTCGCGAATGTGCTGGAAGACGCGTTGCAGACGGCGCGGCGGCAATCCGCCCACGACCTCGATGGGCGCCAGCGTGGCGCCAAGGTAGGCGTCCACCACTTCTTCCGCCAGATCGCTCTGTAGCGAATGCAGCGCGAGCACCAGGACATTCATGCCCTCGGTCTTTGCGCCCACATGAGCGGAGAAGGCGTCATTGCACAGCGCGGCGCGAACTCCGGGCACGCGATTGGCGGCAACCGAGGCGCCGACGCCGCGGCTGCTCACGATAATTCCGCGCTCGGCGTCGTGGCGAAGCACCGAGAGGGCGACCTGCTCGGCATAATCGGACCGTCCCTGATTCTGGACCATGGGAGCGGAGTCGGACACTTCATGCCCGGCGGCAACCAGCTTTGCAGTCAGCTGTTCTTTGGCCTGTTGAGCCGCTTCATCGGAAGCAATTGCAATTCGCACTTACGTATCCTCCATTAGAAAAACCGCAATTCAACTCCAGGTACCTGCGCAATCGAGTTAACTTGCCCGCGAAGAGGCAAGAGCGTCTTCTGCGGTGACGGGCAAGTCTTTCTGGCTCGAAGAACTCCGGCATGGACGGCATGTTTCCCGCACATCGCCGGCTGGGCGCGCCATTTGCTCGACCAGGTATTGATTCATGACATCGGTACATCGCAGAGTCGCTCCAGCCTGACGCAACTCATCGAGCAGATCCTGTCCCTTTGCATCCATTGCGGTGAGGCCGGCGAGATCGACGGTGAGGGAAGCGCCATCAGAGGCGCTCAGCTCACAGCTGACCCGTCGCAGCTCATCCACCCAGGGACCAACCAGACGGCCTTCCAAAACCAGCGAGAGAGTTTCTGCCTGGCGCTCGACGCTGATGCGTAACACCTGTCGTCCTCCTGCACTCCGCTGCCAGCTCGCGCTTCGAGACTCATGGTTCGCCGCTGGGCGCTGCCATCGGATGTTGCAGATACAATTGCAACTCAAGCGCCAGTTCTCGCTTGTTGCAACACGTTCGGCAAGTGGCTGAGAACGTATGCCTTGACGGAGGTACGAAGTTGCAACAGAGAACGCGGGGGAGCGAGTGTCAAAACCGTGAGTCAGGTTTTCGACAGTCGAGTCAGACATCCGACACCATGCGGGACACGGCGCCGCGAGAAATATTCAGCTTCTCCATGCGATAGAGAAGCGAGGTGCGCTTCATGCCCAGTCGAGCGGCTGCGCCGGTGGGGCCGCCAATCACCCAATTGGTTTTCTGAAGCGCTTCGAGGATGTGCTCGCGCTCCATGTCGCGCAGGGTCTTGGCGGCGTCGCCGTTGGACTGTTCCGGTTCAACCGCCAGGGAATGGAGCTTCAACTCGCCCAGCGGTGGCTGCAGGTCGATGCCGTTGCTCAGGATGACGGCGCGCTCGATGAAGTTCTGGAGCTCGCGCACATTGCCCGGCCACGCGTAACGGGTCATCGATTCCAGGGTCTCCTGCGGAATTCGTTGCACATTGCGATTCATGCGGCGCGAATATTTGCTGGTGAAGTAGCGGGCGAGCAGCGGAACGTCTTCGGGCCGCTCGCGCAGCGGCGGCAGATGAATCGGGAAGACGTTCAGGCGATAGAAGAGATCGCCGCGAAACTTCGCTTCCGACACCATCGAGTTCAAGCTGTGATTAGTGGCGGCGATGACGCGCACATCCACTTTTTGGGTCGTATTGCCGCCGAGCCGCTCGAACTCCTGCTCCTGCAAAACGCGCAAGAGTTTGGGCTGGAGTTCCAGCGGGATGTCGCCGATTTCGTCGAGGAAGAGCGTTCCCTGGTGCGCCAGTTCGAAGCGCCCGATCTTGCGCGCAATCGCGCCGGTGAACGCGCCTCGTTCGTGGCCGAACAGTTCGCTCTCCAGCAATCCCATGGGGATGGCGGCGCAGTTGATCTTGACGAAAGTACGCTCGCGCCGTGAGCTGCGGTCGTGAATGGCGCGCGCGATCAACTCCTTGCCGGTACCGGTCTCTCCTTCGATGAGCACGGTCGAGTCGGTGGGGGCAACGGTTTCTACCTGCTGCAACACGTAACGAAGCACGGCGCTGCCGCCGACGATGTCCTCGAAGTCCTGCTCGGCGCGGATTTCTTCTTCCAGATAAGACTTCTGCTCGCTGACGCGCTCGGCCCGCTCGGAGAGCTTGCGATGCTCCAGCGCATTCTTCACGCCGATAGCGACCTGGTGCGCGACTTGCCACAGGAAATCGAGATCGGCCTGGGTGAAGGCTGCGTCGGAGCGGCTGCCCAGCGCAAGCACGCCAACAACTTTCGAGCTCTCATGGTTCAACACCAGAGGCAGCACCATGCTGGAGCGCAAACCTTCGGCGTCGACCACCTTCATGCGCTGCGGGGAGAACGGCAGGTATCCCGGGCCGTTTCCCGCCAGCAAGGGCCGGCCCTCGCGGAACGCCTTACCGGGATTGGTGTCGGTCATGGGCAGCTGCATGTCCTGATGGACGAAGCCGCGGCCGTCGGGAAAATCGAGGGCATAGACGCGCAACATGCCGGCGTCGTGCGGATCGGGCAACAGCAGGGTAGCGGAGTCGTGCGAGATCAGCCGCCGCAAACTGGTCGAGATGGCGTGGAAGAGATCTCGCAGGTTGAGGTTCGAGACCACACTGTTGTTGACCTCGAGCATCAGTTGCAGGCGGTCACGTTCGCGCGCCAATTCCTTTTGCAGCAGAAGTGATTCGTCGTAATGCAGCGCGTTATCGAGAGCGATGGCAACCTGCGCGGCCACCAGCTTGCCGAACTCCAGTTCTTTTTCGCTGTACCCACCCTCTTCGGCGCGTCCGAAGCCCAGCGCTCCAACCCGGCGGTGGGCTGAGGTCAGCGGAAAAACACAGAAGGAATTGACCCCGTGTTCGCGGAACAGCTCGAAGGCGCGCGGAAATGTGCGCAACTCGTCGGTCGAGCCCAGGTTGCGGACAGACTGCGTCTTCCACACGTCGCCCGCGGTGGAGCTGTCGACCGGCAAGTCGAAAGTTTGCGTGGCAGATTGGGCGAGGGAAGATTGCAGCACGTGCACGCGCATCTGCTGAAGCTCGTCGTTGTACACCGCGACGCTCAGATAGTGGAAGCGCAGCAACTGGTGCAGCGACTCCGCCATGTGGTCGAAGAGCTCGGACAGGTCGCGATGCGAGGCAATGGCTCGCGACACTTCCATCAACGCCAAATACTTCCGGGCGAGGGCTTCGAATTCCTGCGTCATAGTGGGCGACAAGTGGCGCGTGAGCCGCAAATTCAAAAGAGCGAGTCACGGTATTACTACTCAAGAGTTAACGACGACATAGCATGATGGATCGACTCGCCCCGTTGCTACATGCTGCTTGGGTTTCATGATAATGCTGGAAGCAGTTCCAAAATCTGCGCAGAAACACTACTTAACATATCTTTACGCAGCGAGTTACGAATCTTCGGTCCACTGGTTACCTGGTAGCGTGAAATCTGGCTTTAACCGATCTTTCACACTTCAGAAAACCTTCTGCGGGGATAGATGAAATTCGGCGGCGGTGCGACTCATCGCCGATGCGAAGGCATCTGTCGACGCTGCGATAAACTGCCAAAATCCGCTAGTTTAGCGGCGACGCAAAAATGAAAATTACGATAAGCTGGCTGCCCGAAGGTTGAGCGATGACAGCTTCCACTACCATGGCACGAGGAGAAAAAAAGTCTTGAGCGGAAAAAATCCAGCACCGGGTGGACCGGGCATCGAACCACGTTGGACAGGTGGCGCGAAAGACGCCGTAGGAACTGCCTACTCTGTGTCGAGCCGTCTCTGGTACACGCTGGCCAACGGCATCAACACCGAAGTCTATTACCCCACCATCGACACGCCGCAGATCCGCGACATTCAATACATGGTGAGCGATGGCGAGACCTTCTTCCACGACGAGCGCCGCAACACCGTAAGCACCATCGAGGCCATCGATCCCGATGCCCTGGGTTTCAAGATCACGAACAAAGATCCTCAGGGCCGTTACGTCATCGAGAAACAGATCATTGGCGACCCGCACTTGAACTGCCTGCTGGTGCGCACTAAGTTCACCGTGGCGCCGCAGTGGGAAGGCCTGCTGCACTTGTATGTCATCTGCGCCCCTCATCTGAACATTGGCGGATGGCACAACAACGGAGAAGCGGTCGAGAAGAAGGGGCGTCGCTTTTTGACGGCTTACCGCGACAACGTTCACATGGTGTTGGCGGCCAGTTGCGGGTTCGTGAAACTGTCTTGCGGCTACGTGGGCGCCAGCGACGGCTGGACCGACCTGGCCCATAACTTCAAGATGGATTGGCAGTACGACACGGCCACCGACGGGAACATCGCCCTTACCGGCGAAATCGATCTGTCTCGCGGGCACGAATTCACGCTGGGCGTGGCCTTTGGCCGGACATTGCACGCCGCCAGGGCGACGATTTTTCAGTCGCTCTGTATTCCCTTTGACGCGAATGTAAAAAACTTTGTCGATCAGTGGCACCGCACCAGGCGGCGATCGGCCCTCGTTGACATGAACCACGACAAGGTTTCCCCGGCTTCGGCCCTTCTATTCGCCCGCAGCATCAATCTGCTGCTGGCGCATGAGGACAAGCTTTATCCCGGAGCCATGATCGCCAGCATGAGCATTCCCTGGGGCGAGGACAAGAGCGACGACGAACTCGGCGGCTATCACCTGGTGTGGACGCGCGATATGGTGCACTGCGCCAGCGCCCTCATGGCCGCCGGCGATTCAGCGACCACTCTCCGCGCCATGATCTACCTGGCCACGGCACAGCGTGACGACGGCGGCTTCTATCAGAACTTCTGGATCGACGGAGACCCTTACTGGACGGGCATCCAGCTGGACGAAGTGTCGTTTCCTATCATCGGCTGCTGGCGCTTGTGGAAGGACAAGGCTCTGGGCGAGTTCGATCCCTACTACACGGTCTTCCGCGCCTGCGGCTACCTGATACGCGAAGGACCAGCCACGGCTGAGGAGCGCTGGGAGGAAGCCGGCGGTTACTCGCCATCCACGCTGGCTACCAATATTGCGGCGCTCATCTGCGCCGCCGAGATGATCGAGGCACGCGGCGATAAACATACGGCCGACTTCGTGCGCACCTATGCAGATTTTCTGGAGTCGCACGTTGAGCAGTGGACGGTGACGAACGAGGGCACACTGGTCCCGGGAATCACGAAGCATTATGTGCGCATCAATCCTGCATCGAGTTACGGTGGCTCGCGCGGCGATGAAGATCCCGATACCGGCGAACTGGGCTTGGCGAACCAGAAGCCCGGAGATCGGTATCTGTATCCGGCAAACCAGATCATCGATGCCGGATTTCTGGAGCTGGTGCGCTTCGGTATTCGCAAGCCGGGCGATCCGCTGATCGAAGACTCGCTGAAAGTCGTCGACGCTCTGCTGAAGGTCGAGACGCCGTATGGCCCGTGCTGGAAGCGCTATAACCACGACGGCTACGGCCAGCGAGCCGACGGAACATCGTTCAAGGGCTGGGGCGTTGGTCACGCCTGGCCGCTGCTGATGCTGGAACGCGCGACCTATGAACTGGCTTGCGGCCGCGATATCGACGTGTACCTGCGCGCGGCCGAGAGCTTCTCTACCGGCGTCGGCTTGTTTCCAGAGCAGATCTGGGACGCGGCTGACATTCCGGCAGAGCACATGTTCTTTGGAAAGGCCACGGGAGCAGCAATTCCGCTGATGTGGGCGCATGCCGAGTATGTAAAATTGCTGCGCTCGGTTGTGGACAACAGGATTTTCGACTGCATCGGCCCGGTACAGGAGCGCTATTGCAACGATAAACCGCGTCCGGTAATCGAAGTATGGAAGATGAACCGTCAGGTGCGCTCGGTTCCGGCAGGAGGTCTGCTTCGCATTCAGGCGTCGTCGCCATTTGTGCTGCACTGGAGTGACGACGAGTGGAACACGGCGAAGGACAAAGCGTCGACGATGACGGCGCTGGGCATCGAATATGTGGACATCCAGGTGGAGGCGTCGCAGAAGGCGCCGCTGCGCTTCACGTTTAACTGGCCAGTCGACAATCAGTGGCAAGGCTCTGATTTCACGGTGCAGGTGGAGCACAAGGCGGAAGCATTGAAGCAGTCGGCGACGGGCTCGTCGGCCTGAAGGCCGCCTCGTCCGGACCATAACAGAGATTCATGCGGCACGGCTTAAGCCGTGCCCCTTCAAATGCGACAAGAAAGGTGGCACACGGGTGAGTAGTCAGGTAGAAGTTAAGCCGCGCGAAGAAAAACATCCCTCGGCGGGCGGCTCGAAGAACCAATCAACCGACCAGAAGAAACTCGAACAACTTTGCATTAATACCATTCGCACGTTGGCCATGGACGCCGTCCAGAAGGCCAACAGCGGACATCCCGGAACACCGATGGCGCTGGCGCCGCTAGCCTTCGTGCTGTGGGACCGCTACCTGAGATTCAATCCGCACAATCCGCAGTGGCCGGGCCGCGATCGCTTCATCCTCTCGAACGGCCACGCCTCGATGCTGCAGTACGCCATGCTGTACCTCACCGGCTTCGACCTTTCGCTCGATGACATCAAGCAGTTCCGCCAGTGGGGTTCGAAGACGCCCGGCCATCCTGAGTACGGGTTGACCCCGGGTATCGAGACCACGACCGGACCTCTGGGGCAGGGCGTTGCGAACTCAGTTGGTTTCGCCATGGCGCAGCGCTGGCTGACCGCCAAGTTCAGCAAGAACGGCAGCAATCCATTCGACTATCGCATCTACGCCTTCTGCGGGGACGGCGATCTGATGGAAGGCGTCAGCAATGAAGCGGCGTCGGTCGCGGGACACCTCGGGCTATCGAACCTGATCTGGTTCTACGACAACAACCACATCACGATTGAGGGCAGCACCTCGCTGGCGTTCAGCGATGACGTGGCCACGCGATTCCGCGGCTGGCACTGGAACGTGCTGAACATCGCCGACGTGAACGACCTGGAGTTGGTCGACGTAGCCATCCGGGCGGCGCAACGCGAGGTCGCGCGTCCCACGCTGGTGATTGTCGACACGCACATTGGCTGGGGTTCGCCCAACCGGCAGGACACCAAGGAAGCGCACGGCGAGGCGTTGGGCGCGGATGAGGTCAAGCTGACGAAAGAGGCTTACGGCTGGCCCGCGGATGCGCAGTTCCTGGTTCCCGACGAGGCGAAGCAGTACATGGGCAAGGCCATCGAACGCGGCGCGAAGTGGGAGAACGAGTGGAACGACAAATACAAATCGTGGTCGAAGGAAAATTCTGAGCTGGCGAAGATGTGGCAGCAGATGTTCGATCGCGAGCTGCCGCAGGGTTGGGACAAGGACATTCCGACGTTCCCGGCGGATGCGAAGGGACTGGCGACGCGCGAGTCGAACTCGAAGGTGCTGAACGCAGTCGCGAAGAACGTGCCCTACCTGATGGGTGGCGCGGCCGATCTGTATCCCTCGACCAAAACGTTGATCAACGGTGAAGGTAATTTCGAGAAGAACGATTACGGGGCGCGCAACTTCCACTTCGGAATTCGCGAGCACGCCATGGGGTCGATCCTGAATGGCATGTCGCTATCGGGGCTGCGTCCGTACGGAGCGACGTTTCTGATCTTCACCGACTACATGCGCCCGCCCATTCGCCTGGCGGCGTTGATGGATATTCCGCCGATTTTCATCTACACGCACGATTCGGTTGGATTGGGGGAAGATGGACCGACGCATCAGCCCATCGAGCAACTAATGTCGTTGCGCGCGATACCGCGGCTGCTGGTTTTCCGTCCGGCGGACGCCAACGAAGTTGCCGAGACCTGGCGCGTGATCATGCCTCTCAAGAAACAGCCGGTGCTGCTGGCGCTGACTCGCCAGGGAGTGCCGACCTTCGATCGGAAGAAGTATGCGTCGGCGGCGGGCGTCGCCCAGGGGGCGTACATCATGGCCGACTCGGGCGGAACCCCAGACGTGATTCTCATCGGCACCGGATCGGAAGTGCAGCTGTGCGTGGACGCGTACGAGAAGCTGACAGCCGACGGCGTGAAGGCGCGCGTGGTATCGATGCCGTGCTGGAAGCTCTTCGAGCAGCAGTCGGCGGAGTACAAGCTGAAAGTGCTGCCGCCGGAGGTCAGAGCGCGTGTCGCCGTCGAAGCGGGCACGACCTTCGGATGGAAGGAGTATGTCGGCTCGGACGGGCTGGTCGTAGGGCACGCGGATTTCGGCGCGTCGGCTCCGATCAAGGACCTGATGAAGCATTTCGGGTTCACGGTGGACAACGTCGTCGCCAAGGCGAAGGAGTCGATGAAGAAGGCGAAGAGCTAGTTCACCACGGAGGCACAGAGGCACAGAGGAAGACGCGAGAATCAAGGCTTCGTGTCTCCGTAGTGACGCCGCACCAACGTCTGCCGTCCCTACGGGACTCAGTCCGCTTTAGCCGAGCTACCCAGGACTGCGCTGCGCTCCGTCCTGGGCTAGATTATCGGCGCGCCTCTGGCGCTGGGGGCAGGTCCAGGATAGGCAATTTCAAGAATTCTCATTACGACGGGGAATTCGGGCCAACAGCAAAGGCCGCTCGCGAGCGGCCTTTTGCCTTGCCGGTTCGAATTGCATTGCCGGTTAGCAACGTTCTACCAGACCGTTAGCTTTACCTGATCGAACCACTCGCTGTAGCCGTGCCCGCTGGCGTTTACATCGAGCTGATACTGCACGCCGATGTTGTCGCCCCAGTTCAGGTCCTTCGCGGTGTAGGTCGCGTTCACGAAGTGCGCGACGCCATCGACTACCAGCGTGGCGTAGTGGTAAGTGTGATTGGTGTGGTTCGTGGTGACGTACCACTGAATATGATGCCAGGTTCCTGCGGGGAAGCCGTGACAGGCGATCGTGGTATGGATCCAGTGTCCGTTGAGTTCGTCCCAGACATCCCACACACCGGCGGCGATATTGCACTGGCTGCCGATCATGTAGTTGTATCCGCCGACGAACTGGAACGAGTCATACTCGAGTGACTGCGCGCCGGCAGCGGCGTTGCTGTCGAGCTGGACGTAGAAATCCCAAAGCAAGTTGGTCGCAGTGTCGTGTGCGCCCAGCTTGTTCCACCACAGGGCGTTGTTCCACACGCCGGAGTTGTAGACCTCGGTGGAGGAACCGGAAAGGGATGGAGTGGTCTGGTTCTGAGCCATCCAGTAGGTTCCGCCGCCGTCGCCGCCGGCGCAGCTCGGCGTATCGCACGAGTTCCATCCGGACATTTGCTCGATCTGGCTGAACACGGTTGCGCTGGGGGGCGGGATGGGCAATCCGTTAGAGGCTTGTGCCGATGCAAGGGACGCAGTCAGGCACAGGGCAAACAGCAGGGCAAGTTTCATCAAACTCTCGGGAGCGGGAGTTCCGCAGGTCGCAGCTTGCGCAGTGTTGTTCGCGACGCCTTAACTATCAGCCGTTGAACAGGTACTCACAATAAGAACAATGCCCTAGGGGCGCAGCCTTAAATGCCATAGATAACGGTCAGGTGTAATCAAGTGTTTAGGTGTGCCGCTCATGGCTGAAGTTAGAAGCAACGCTAGCGGCCGGTTGTGATATCGTTGGCCCACCAATCATCAGAATGAAGCTGGTAACGGTCATGCGCGGATGTCTGCGCGGGGCCACTTGCTTGAGGAACGCAAAAAAGTTCCTCCTGAGGAAAGCCATTCATCATGCAGATCGACAAAAAAGCGTGTGGACGTCTTAGGTTCGTGCGGCGAGCCATCATTACCTTGTGCGTCGTGTGCCTGGCGTCAGGGCTGGCGTTGGCCCAGGACCAGCAATGGCCGCGGCAGCTTACCCGGCCCGGCGGCAAGCTTGTTCTCTACCAGCCACAGGTCGACGATTGGAAGAATTTTCAGCTGGTCGACGCGCGCATGGCGTTCACGCTCACGCCCGTCGGCGGTGCGAGCCATGTAGGCGTGGTGGTGGTCGAAATGAAGTCCGTCGTCGACATGGACGATCACACTGTCGTTCTCAGCGATCCCAAGGTCATGAGCATTTCCTTTCCATCGCTCGATGCCGCGACTACGGCGCAGATGGATACGCTGATGAAGACGTTCCTCAATCCGTCGGCCACGATGACCATTTCGCTCGAGCGGTTAGTGGCCAGCGTCAAGAAGACCAAGGCGCCTCCAGTGACGTCGGTAAAGAATGATCCGCCGGAGATCTTCGTCAGCCTTCGTCCGGCAATCCTGCTGCTGGTGAACGGACCGGCGACGATGGCGCCCATTGCGCAGTCGAGTTTGCAGTTCGTCGTCAACGCCAACTGGCCGCTCTTCTTCGAGCAGGCAAGTTCCAACTACTATCTGTTCGACGGCAAGGGATGGCAGACATCCAAAGCCCTGCAAGGGCCGTGGAATGCTGCCAGTCAGCTGCCTAAAGACATGTCGAAGGTTCCGCAGAACGCGAACTTTGCGGACCTGAAAAGCTTTATCCCGCCGCCGGCAGGAAGCGCCGCAACCGCGCCGATGGTCTATTACAGCGCCAACCCGGCCGAGATCATCGTCTTCAAGGGACGGCCCGAGTGGGCCGCGATTCCGGGAACGCAGCTGTCGTACGGGTCGAACACCGACAGCCCCGTATTTAAGTACGCACCGACGGGAGCGTTCTACTTCCTGACTTCGGGACGCTGGTTTACTTCGACCACGCCGCTGCGCGGACCCTGGACGTTCGCCACTTATAGCCTGCCTCCCGACTTCGCGAAAATTCCGCAGAACAGTCCTGCCGGAGCCGTGCTGGCTTCCGTGCCCGGAACGCCGGAAGCAGAAGACGCGGTGCTGATTGCGCAGGTTCCGACCACGGTGACGGTGAATCCGGCGGAAGCCGCCAAGGAAGTGCAGGTGTCGTACGTGGGAGCGCCGCAGTTCGTGCCGATCACGGGTACGACCATGCTGTATGCGACGAACACTCCGAACAAGGTAATCCAGGTTGGGTCGCAGTATTACCTGTGCTATCAGGGCGTGTGGTTTCTCTCGTCGACACCGTCTGGACCGTGGGTGGTAGCGCAGACCGTGCCGCAGGTGATCTACACCATCCCACCGAGCTCGCCTGTGTACAACGTCACCTACGTTACTCAGGTGTATTCGTCGGGCACGGTGCAGGCGAGTTATACCGCGGGATACATGGGCGCATTCATCATGGGAGCGACGGTGGGTGCGATCGTGTGCAGTGGAACGGGATATTACTATCCACCGTACGTTTACCACGGGTATTACTATCCTTACGCTGCGACCTACGGTTATCACACCTACAACCCCTACACGGGCGCTTATGGCTATGGAGGCGCGGCCTATGGACCCTATGGCAGCGCTCACTGGGGAACGTCGTATAACCCGAACACGGGAACCTATGCTCGCGGCGCAAGCGCTTCGAATGCGTATGGATATCGTGCTGCCGGACAGGCCTACAACCCCTACACCGGAGCGTACGGAGCGACTCGCCAGGGCGGCAATGCCTACGGATCGTGGGGGCAGTCGGTAGTCAGCAAGAACGGCAACACGGCTTACACCCAGCATGCATCGAATGCGTATGGAACGGCCGGATCTGTGCAGACCTCGCAAGGTGGCAAGGCCGCGGGCGTGAGTACAGCCAACGGAAACACCGCCGCGGGGAAGACTTCGAGCGGAGACATGTACGCGGGTCACGACGGGAATGTCTACAAGAACACCGGCTCGGGCTGGCAGAAGTACGATAACGGCAGCTGGAACGACGTCAACAAGCCAACGCAGCAACAAGCCCAGCAGAAAACCCAAAGCTACCAGCAGCAGCATCCGACGAACGGAGCAGGGAACTACTCGGGGCAGCAAAAGCCCATGGGGTCGACGAGCGACTTGAACAGCGAAGCGCAGGCTCGGCAGCGAGGCGCAAGCGAAAGCCAGCGCTACTCCCAAGGTGATCGTTCCGGATGGGGCAATCGCGGCGGCGGAGGCGGGCGCAGTTATGGCGGGCGTCGCTAACGGCCGCTCAACGATTCTTCAATCAGGTTTCTGCGCGACGAAGAGCCGGCGCAACAGTCGTCTCTCGCTCGTGAGCTGGTAAACGCACTGCAGAAAAAGTTGGACGCCCGCAAAATTTTCTTCGCCCTCGATCGAGCGCAGAGATTCTTCGCGTTTCGCGCGGGCATCATGCCAACGTTTAGCGATTGCGGCGGCCTCGGCGCTGGTGTCGGTCATGCTGACAAGGTCGAAACCGGTCTGCTGCAGCAGGCGTTCATTCTCACCCGGCGGACTGAAAACGTAGTAGCCGATCGAGCTGCGGGTGGCGATTTCAACATGCGTCACCATTCCACCGATGATAAGAGCGTCGCTGAACAGCAACCGCGCACCGGGCTTCAGCACGCGGAAGAGTTCAGCCAGCAACGCCGCGCGGCCGGAAATGTGGCACAGCACATCGTTGGAGAACACGGCATCGAAGGCCGCATCGGCGAATGGGAGTTTCTGCGAAACGTCACAATGTTCGAAGCGCGCCTGCTTCACGTTTCGCGACTGCGCCAGTTGATTGGCCGTCGCTATCCCCGAGTGGTTGATGTCGACGCCCAGAATGTCGCAGCCGATGGTTTCTGCAAGCTGCAAGGCATAACGTCCTGATCCGCAGCCGACTTCCAGCACGTGAGAACTCGAGGTGAGCCGCAGGAGTTGAGGGATCTCGGCGGATTCTGCGCTGCTGACCCAGCTGGTCTGGCCGAGGTCCTCTCCGTAGGTCTCAAGGCGGACCTGGCGATATATCTCGTCGCTGTAGTGGCCATAAGCGTTGTTGTAGAGATCGACATGTGCGGGCATGGAAAACTCAGCTCCGGATTTTTCGCGACTCACCCCAATTTAGCAAAGCGCGATATACCGATCCGCCTCCGCTGGTTGATAATGCTTGGCGTCGCTACTGGCCGGGCGACGACCAACATCTACTCAGGGGGCGCACGATGCTGCAATCTTCACACGGCCGTTTTGCAAAAGCACGAACCGCCAGCTTACTTTTCTCAGCTATCCTCGGGGCGTTTTTCCTGCAAGTCATCGCGTTGCAGCCGGCACAGGCGCAGACCTACAACGTGATTTACAACTTCACCGGAGATTTGGGCGGCGCGACTCCGTATGCGGGTCCTACGCTCGATGCCTTTGGAAATCTTTACGGAAGCACCAATCTCGGTGGCGCCGATGGGTCAGGAAGCGTCTACCGGCTTACGTTCAACGGTACTTCCTGGGTCTACACGACCTTGTACAGTTTTCTGGGAACGCCGGATGGCGCTGGACCGGCCTTCGGCTCTCTTGCCATCGGGCCTGACAACCGGCTCTACGGAACCACTGAGGGCGGCGGCGTTTTCGGAACGGTCTGGAGCGCCCAGCCGGCGGCGACCACCTGCCCCGCAGTCAGCTGTTCGTGGAAGGATACAGTCCTACATCGCTTTGGTAATGGACTGGACGGGTCGCAGCCCATCGGCGGCGTGGTGCTCGATGCGGATGGGACTGTCTATGGAACCAATAATCTTGGCGGAGCCAGTGGCAACGGCGCGGTGTTCAAGGTCACGCGATCCGGGCTGATATGGAATGAGACGTTGATCTACAGCTTTGTCGGAGGCACGGATGCCGTGAATCCCGTGGCCGGAGTGAGCCTGGATGCGTCGGGCGACGTTTTCGGCACAACATCGTTTGGCGGCGCTAATGGCGTTGGCGCGGTGTATCAGCTGGTGCACAGCCAGGAAGGTTATCGAGAGAGCGTCATCTATAACTTTCAGGGCGCTGATGACGGACAGAATCCCGTGGGCGGCGTGATTTTGGATCAGGCCGGAAATCTCTATGGCACGACGTTCGATGGCGGAGTCAACGGTGGAGGCACGGTGTACGAGTTGTCGCCCTCGCGCCAAGGCTGGACGTTTACGGTCCTCTACAGCTTCACCGGCGGGTATGGCGGACCGTATAACAATCTGACCTGGGACGCCAATGGCAACCTCTATGGCGCGACGAACGGCGATGGCGCCTTCGGCTTGGGCTCAGTCTTCAAACTGACGCCCGGCAGCAACGGTTGGACGCTGACCGACCTGCACGACTTCGCCGGCGGCAACGATGGAGCGTCACCCTACGGTGCGGTGGCGGTGGATGCTCACGGAAACGTTTTCGGGACGGGGGCGGTGGGTGGCACCGACAATCAGGGCGTCGCGTGGGAGATCACGCCGTGAGGTTAGAAAAGGAAGAACCGGAGAAATGCTGAGTTAGCTGGTGCCGAAGAAGGGACTCGAACCCCCACACCCTTGCGAGTACGTGGACCTGAACCACGCGCGTCTGCCAATTCCGCCACTTCGGCACTTGAGGAAGCGAGAGCAACTCGCTGATCAAGAGGCAAACTGATTGTACAGGCAGCGAGGCGAGATTCGCAATGCAGCTCGCTCTTCACTGATCGCTAGTTGCTTTTCGCCGGAGCGTTGTGCGGCATGGTTGTGAGGGAAGAGGTCCTTCGACTCCGGCACGCAAAGGCGCGGCGCCTGCGCTCAGGATGACAAGATGTGCGGGTGATGTTTGCTAACAGCTAATGACTAAGAGCGAGTAAGAAGAAGCTCACGGCTCAGAGCTCACAGCGAAAAGCCAAGACCGAAGATCCAAACTGACAGCTGACGGCCGACAGCTGCTTCTCAGCTTGCTGCTTCGGCCGCTTCGCCTTGTGCGCCGTATTCTTTCAGCTTGTTGTGCAGCGTCTTCAGGCTGATGCCGAGAATTTCGGCGGCGCGCGTCTTGTTATTGTTCGTCGCTTCCAGCGTCTTCAGAATCAGCAGGCGCTCGGCTTCGTCGACTGTGGTGCCCACTCCCAGACGAACCGCATTCGCTTCCTGCACCGGCGCTCGCGGCACAACCTGCCCGAAGCCCGGCGGCAGATGCTTCATGTCGATTACGCCACCGTCACAAACAATGACTGCGCGCTCCAGCGTATTGCGTAGCTCGCGCACGTTGCCCGGCCAGGCATAAGCCTGGAAGGCAGCCATCACCTGCTCGCTCATACCGCCGACGGTGCGGTTGTGCTTCTCGTTCATGTCGGCCAGGACGGCTTGCGCCAGCGCCACCAGATCTTCCTTGTGCTCGCGCAGCGGCGGCAATTGAATATTGAAGACGTTCAGGCGGTAAAACAAATCATTGCGAAGATGGCCCTGGGCGACGGCATCTTCCGGAACTTTATTGGTCGCAGCCAACACGCGAACATCGACCGAGGTCTCACTCTTGCTGCCCAGGCGACGCAGCTTGCGGTCTTCCAGAACGCGCAGCAGTTTGGCTTGCGTGCCGATCGGCATCTCGCCAATCTCGTCGAGCAGCAAGGTACCGCCCTCGGCCAACTCGAAGCAGCCGATGCGGCGCTCGAGCGCCCCGGTGAACGCGCCTTTCTCATGGCCGAAGATTTCGCTTTCAATCAGCGTCTCAGGGATAGCAGCGCAGTTGATGGCGACGAATGGCTTCGCCTTGCGGGTACTGAGCGAGTGAACGGTGCGGGCGACCAGCTCTTTGCCAGTGCCGCTCTCGCCGGTGATGAGTACAGATGCGGTGCTGGGCGAAACCATTTCAATCAGGCGAAAGACTTCCTGCATGCGCTTGGAAGGTCCGACCAGCGAGCCGAGAACTCCGATGTCGCGCAGCTTGCGCCGGCTGGCTTCCAGTTCGCGTTCCGTACCGCGCAAACGCGAGGCGTTTTGAAGAATGTTGCGCAGCCGGGTGGGGTTCACCGGCTTCTCGATGAAGTCGAAGGCGCCGCTCCTCATGGCGGTCACGGCGGAATCGATGCTGCCTTGCGCGGTCAGCAGAATGACGGCAACCTGCTGGGGCTGCGCGGCGATACTCTCGAGCAGTTGCATGCCGTCCATGCGCGGCATACGCAGATCGGTGATGACAATGCCCGGATTCCAGACCTCGACAGCCTGTAGTCCTTCGACGCCATCGTTGGCGGTTTCCGCCTCGTACCCCCAGGCGCGAACCAGTTCCGCCAAGCCCGTTCGCTCGTTCTCTTCGTCCTCGACAATCAAAACTTTTTCTAGAGTCATGGGAGCGTCTCGCACCATCAGCACCTTGAGCGAAATTCGCTCAGACCTTTGCAGCGGGCCAGCAGCTTAGATGCGAATTGAACCTGGATCGACATCCGTAGCAGCAGCCCTGTCTCACGCCGCGACAGAAGCAAGCTTCGATCACGAGTAACTACTCTGTCTCAATTAAGGTAACACTTCCCCACAGCGACTGCGTGCCGGGCCGAGCAAATCCGATGCAGGAATGCTAATGTTTAGAGGCGGCACGCGGTTGCCGGCGGATGGGAGAAGGCATGCATCGTCACATCATGATTTTGTCGGTGGCGCTCCTGGCAGGCTGCGTTGGCTTCGCACAAGATTCGTCGTCGAGCGCGGGCCAGAATCCTGCGGGCTCGCAGAGCTCTTCATCGGCGTCGACGGCGAACAGCGGGCATCGGACGATCGCGATCGAGTTGGGCAAGTCGCTCGACACAAAAAAGCTGAAACCGGGTGACGTCGTAAGAGCGAAGATCACGTCAGTGTTTCGCCTCGACAGCGGCAAGGCCGTCCCGATCGGCTCGACGGTGGAGGGTCACGTCACCCAGGCGGTCACGCGATCGAAGGGGATACAGGAATCGTCGCTGGGGATAGCCTTTGACAGCATTGTGCTCAAGGATGGCCAGCAGATTCCGCTAAAGGCCACTATTCAGGCGGTTGCCGCACCACCGGAATGGCCTGTTAGTAACCCTGCTAATGGCAATCAAGGCATGGGTCAGCCTCCGATCATGGGTCCGGGGACACCCAACCCGTCGGGAGTTCCGAATCCTGGCGGAGGGATGAACATCCCGGGTGGGTATCCGCAGCCGCAGGCACCCCAGGGACAACCTCCTTCAAGACAACCAGATACGACGAATCCACCGGAGTTGGGCCCGCAATCAACAGGCGTGGTCGGAATGAAGTATTTGTCTTTGCAACCGAATTCAGTGCTTACCTCGAGCGATAAGGACTTAAAGCTCGACGCCGGGACTACGATGATTCTTCGGGTACAAGATCAGTAACTACTGCAAGATACGATCTAGGGAGTCACAAGATAAAAGTTTTGTTAATCTTAGCCGTTAGGGTACAATCATTTGCTGTTGCGAGCAGGGTTTCTACCTGCACTTGTATCAAAAATTTAAATAGGATTTGGGACCGAGCTAAGCCACTTTGCTAACGGTACTGCTGAGTTCCGGAGGATCAAGAATGTCTTCTAGTATTGGAGTAGTCCCGACACGCCGCATTGCAACAACTATAGCGCTTGCGCTTGGGTTGTGCCTGTTTGGCACCTTTGCCGCGGCGCAGGTCACCATTCAGCCAAAAGCTGAAGTTTTCGCCGGGTATTCGTGGTTGCACCCGGGTGGTGCGTACGTTCAAGGAATCAACACCACCGACCACACCGAAGGCGTTGACGAGTCATTTGTCTACTATCTGCCGCAGGCTCATAACCTTGGCCTCCTGGCTGATTTTAGCCAGCACTTCGGCAGCGTCAGCCACCAGAACATCAATTACTTCCTGGGTGGTTTGCAGTACAAGTACCATACCGATAGCTTCTCCCCGTTTGCCCAGTTCTTTGTTGGCGCGGTAAGGCAGAACGCGTTCAACTACAGCGAGTGGAACCCGGCTCTGGGTGCGGGCGGCGGATTCGATTACTACATCGGCAAGCACATCTCGATTCGCGTCGTGCAGGCCGATTACATCTACAGCAATTTCGTTACGCCTCAACCGTTCCAGCAGGGCACTCACCAGTGGAACAGCGTACGTCTGTCGACCGGCATTGTGTTCGGCTTAGGCAATTACTATGAGCCGACCCCGACGGCAGCTTGCACGGCGCAGCCCACGGAAGTGACCGAAGGCGAGCCAGTAACCGTGACCGCGACGGGTACGAACTTCAACCCGAAGCACACCACGAATTACGCCTGGACGACCAACGGCGGCAAGCTGAACGCCACCGACAAGCAGTCGGCCCAGATCGATACCACGGGCGTGGCCGCCGGCAGCTACAGCGCCAATGCGACCATTACCGATCCCAAGCAGAAGAAGGGCGGCTCGGCCACTTGCACGGCGAACTACACCGTGAAGGCGAAGCCGATGAATCCGCCGCAGGTCAGCTGCTCGGTGAACCCGAGCACGGTGCAGGGTGGCAGCCCGTCGACGATTACGGCGACGGCCAGCAGCCCGGACAATGCGCAGATCACCGGATACTCGTATAGCTCGAGCGCCGGCCGGATCAGCGGCACTGGCACCACGGCCACCCTGGATACCGCAGGCGCCGCAGCTGGACCGATCACTGTAACCGTCACCGCGACGGATGCACGCAACTTGACTGGCACCGGCACCTGCACGGTGGGCGTCGAAGTACCGCCGCCGCCGCCGACTTGCAGCAAGGCCAACTCCATCCAGTTCCCGGATCTGAAGAGACCGTGGCGTGTGGATAACACTGCCAAGGCCATCCTGGACGACGTAGCTAGCCGTCTGAAGGCCGATCCGAACGCCAAGATCGTCATCGTGGGTTATGCGGATGGCGAGAAGGCGCCGATGGAAGGCACGGGCAAGAAGCGTCATCCGATGAACCTGGCAGCGCAGCGCGCAGTGAACGCGAAGGCCTACCTGGTACAGCAGCAGGGTATCGACCCGAGCCGCGTCGAGGTCCGTCAGGGCACCGGCCAGCAGAAGGTAGCCGATATCATCTGGGTACCGCAGGGAGCCGACGAGAACGCGTGTGCTGATCTGCAGAACACGACGCCGGTTGATGAGAGCGTGGTGAAGCCGAGCGAGAACGCCTATCCGAAACCGAAGAAGGCGGCGGCTCCGATGAAGCACCACAAGAAGGGCGCGGCCGCACCGGCTGCTGCTCCTGCTCAATAACCAGAGTCCGCTAAGGACCTAACCCCGCCGGTGGGAGCCAACTCCCACCGGCTTTTTACTGCCCGTCGCAGGCATTCACCTGATTGCCCGTTTTGCAACGTGCAGGTATCGTAGCGACATCCCTCGTAGCCGTTGCTTGTGCTAAGAGGACCGGCTCGGCGTGGGTTTTTGGGTCCCCTTAAGCCGGGTGCTACAGTGCCTCAGGCATGGTTTTGAAGTCCCACTTAACGACGCTGGTTCACAGCGCATTCGGCGTCTGGAGAGGTGAGCGACTTGGGTTTATCATGGAAGGAAGATTGCGCTATCTGTACCGAAGGAATATGCATAAGACGACTGTTTTTGCCGTAAGGGCTATTTTCTGCTCCGTATTGCTTCTTACCCTTTCACTCTTTGCCGGCGCTTCGGACTGGCGTTTGATCGGTCCCGAGGGCGGCGATGTCCGCAGCCTGGCGTATGATCCGTCGAACACGAACCGTATCCTGCTGGGAACCAGCGCTGGACAACTCTTCAATTCGGAAGATGGCGGCGCTTCCTGGACGCTGTTCGCTCATCTGGCGCCCGGCGACGATTATGTTCTTGACCACATCATCTTCAATCCGGACCATCCGCAGACCATCTACGTCGCGGGCTGGAGCCTGTATAACGCCGACGAAGGTGACGTCTTCCGCTCCGACGATAGCGGCAAGACCTGGCGTGCGCTCCCCGGCGTACATGGCAAGTCGGTACGCGCTCTGGCTATGGCTCCCAGCAACTCGAACACTCTGGTAGTGGGCGCGCTCGACGGCATTTTCCGTTCCAACGATGGTGGCCAGAGCTGGCAGCGCATCTCGCCCGAGAGCTACACCGATATCAGGAACGTCGAGTCGCTAGCCATCGATCCGCAGAATCCCGACATTATCTACGCCGGCACCTGGCACCTGCCCTGGAAGACCGAGGACGGCGGCGCCACCTGGCACAGTATCAGCAAAGGCATTGCCTTTGACTCGGACATGTTCAGCATCATCATCGATCCGCACAATCCCCAGGTGGTATATGCCAGCGCCTGTTCGGGCATGTACAAGAGTCTCAACAAGGCGGAATACTTCCATCGCATTTATATGTCGTTGCCGACACCCGCGCACCGCACCCGCGTCCTGAAGCAGGATCCGCAGCGCCCGAACACGGTTTATGCCGGCACCGTCGCCGGATTGTGGAAGACATTGGATGGCGGCGATCACTGGAAGCTGGTCACGGATGACAGCGTGGTCGTCAACGACGTCATGATCAATCCGCAGAATCCCGAGCACGTGCTGGTGGCCACCGATCGCGGCGGCGTGCTGGCCAGCAACAACGGCTTCGGCAGCTACGAGGCTTCCAATCGCGGCTTCGCCCATCGCATCATCGGCGGCGTGGTGGTCGACAGCAAAGATCCGAACCGGATTTATGTTGGCGTGGTCAACGACAAGGACCTGGGCGGTTTCTTCTTTTCCGACGATGGCGGCTCAACCTGGCGTCAGTCCAATCGCGGCCTGGACGAGCGCGACATTCTCAGCCTGCAGCAGCAGCGTGATGGCGTGATGTTCGCCGGCACCAATCACGGCATCTTTTTCCTGAAGTCGGTGAGTGATGAATGGGAGCCGGCCAGCATGATTCTGGGCCCGGTGCCACAGCCGGAAGCAGAAGAAAAGCCGGTTACGAAGACGATCACCTTGAAGTCCGGGAAGAAGGTCACGCGCACCGTAACTCCACATCCGGCGGCCCGGAAGGCCGTTGCGGAGAAGGCTATTCCGCTGTCGGAAACGCCGCGCGTTCTGGCCTTCGACTTGAACGGCGACACATGGTATGCGGCCACGACCGACGGCATCTTCGTCAGCACTGATGGTGGACACAAGTGGTACGGTACAGCGATCGAGGGCGAGCGCGAGTTCATCGCGGTGAATAGTTTCACCGACGGCACGGTGGCCGTTCTCGCTCCCAAGCACGCGTACATGTCGCAGGACCATGGCAAGACCTGGACCGCAGTCAGTCTTCCGCAGTATGTGACTGGGCTGTACGGCCTCTCGCAAGTTGGCGACGGCTCGCTGTGGATGGGCACGCGCGAGGGCGCGCTGCACTCGCACGACGGCGGCAAGACCTGGGAGCACGTGCTGGGCGGTCTGCCGGCGCGCAACGTTTATGCGGTGCGTTACGATCCGGCATCGCAGCAGCTGCTGGCGACGGCGCAACACACTCACGGCGTCTATGCCAGCAAAGACGGCGGCAACACCTGGAAGCTTTCGCCCGACACTGGAGTGTCGATCCGGGCGGCGTTGAACTTCCAGGGTCATCTACTGGTGGCTTCGTCCTACAACGGCCTGCTAGTCCAGCAGGGCGGCGGAAGCGCGAGCGCCGAGACGGCTAACGCAGGTGCAGCGGCGACGAGCGCCGGCCGGCAGTAGCGTTAGATTACGGTTGTAAAGGGGGAGCGATGATCCCAGGTCAGCGTCCAAAATCGGGATGCGAACCTGGGCACACGCTCCTCTCTTTTTTCTTGGCAGCCATGCCCCGGCCGCGAACACGCATTGATGTCGTGGTCCTTTACAGACTGCGTGAAGATCAGTTTCAGTCATTGGACGCGGGGACGAAGCTGCCGCGATACGCGACCTATTCCTAGATCGCCGTGGATCGCATCACGACCCTCTTCTGCGCGCTCCCGTCCCGCGCGACTCAGCTAAGCCCAGGAATCAATCCTGGGTCGGCTTCTTACGTTGATCTCCAGCTCCGGCACGGACTGCACGGGGATGGCAGATTCTTAACCGCGCCTGATCCGGGAAAAACTCAGTCCGTCGATACCCGAAACGGAATCCCGCCAAACCCGCGCCAAACCTTGGTTTTCGGGGAATTCAACTCGAGAGCGGTTTCAATCTGAAACCGAAGAGCAAACCCTCCGCCATCACCGCTGCCCGAAATTTTTGCCCAACCTCTCGAAAGAAATGAGTTAAGCGCAGCTCAAGGTTTTGGTCTGCAGCGTGCTTTAGAGAATGGCGTTACGGGAAAAAATTCAAACTGAGATGGGCAGCGGACGATGAAGGCAAATAACAGATCATTAGGTTCAACCGTGGGTCCGGGCCAGTCGGCGAATCGTCGCCGGCGCCTGAGCCCGGCGGCAAGTTCTCCAGATCCAGAAAGCGCAGCGCCCTTAACCTCCGAGCTTCGTGATCCGCTGCCCAACGAGTTCCAGCAGCACAGAGTGATGTCCTCCTCCTGCGGTGATGGCGAGGGGCATGCCGAGGATATGGCATGTCCCTCGCATTTTGCCTGTAACGGCTGCGTGGAGGTTCTGCACGAGCTCGCCAATGTGATGACCGGCGTGCTGAGCAATGCTCAGGTGCTGGGATGGAAGCTGCCGCCCTACAGTCACCTGAAGCGTTCGGTGCGCGAGGTGGAGCGGAACGCGCAGCGTGGCGGCGAACTGCTGAAGCGACTGATAAACCGGTCTGCTGAGAGGAACTCGGCGCGGCAGGAGCCATCGTGAAAGACCGAATGTCACTAGAGCTCGAGCGCCACACCTTGCTCTGTTCCATCGAGCGCTGTCGCCACATCGTCGGCCTTAAGCGTGACGTGGAACGGCTTAAGGTTCGGTTGGCCACCGTCGATCATCAGCTCGGAGGTTTCTACGTCAACCCGGATGAGACTGTCCTACGCCCAGCGGGGTCGGAAGATGATGTCCCGGATGAGGTGCTAATGGTCGGCTTGGCCGTGGAAGCCGGCGTTGGCTTGAACGAGAAACCGCGATGAAACAGGTTGCGCTCGAAGCCGGGAGGACGTTGCGGCAGGTGAAAACGGACTCCGACCTCACAGTTGATTGTGACCTGTGTACTAGCAGCTTTTTCCCAAAAAGGGATGATAGGAGCAGGCGCTGAAAAATTCGGCGCAGCACGGCGGCGCCATGGCTGTCCGCCGTAAAGGGGCGAGTCACGTGATTGCTGAAGAAGTTCCAGTCGCCGAGGGGACCGTTGCCACCAACCTGTTAAACCTTTTGATTGTTGAGGATGAAAGATCTGTGCGGGAGTGCTGCCGGGAGGTTGCGCGTTCTCTTGGCTTTGCCGTGCAGGTGGTCGAGTCCCGCGAGGAAGCCTATCATGCGATGGATTCGAGCCATCCCGATGTCGTACTACTGGATTTGCGGCTTCCCGGGTGCAGTGGGCTGGACGTGCTGCGGGACCTGAAACGGCGCTCGCCGGAAGCGGTGGTGATCGTCATGACCGGCTTTGCTACCGTGCAATCGGCAGTGCAGGCGATGAAGCTAGGCGCCTACGACTACATCACCAAGCCTTTTAATTTTGAGGAATTGCGGCTGGAACTCGAGCGGGTCACCGCACATCTGAAGCTGACGGCTGAGAACCGTGTGCTGCGCGAGCAGTTGAAGTCGAAGCAGGGATTCGGGCAACTGGTAGGACATTCGCCGGAGATGGAGAAGCTCTACCGCATTATCTCGAAGGCGGCACACAGCACGCACCCGGTACTCATCCTGGGCGAGAGCGGCACGGGAAAGGAACTGGTCGCCCGCTCCATACACTACTCCGGGGCCTACAAGGACAAGCCATTTATTCCCGTGGATTGCGGATCGCTGGTGCCAACGCTCATCGAAAGTGAGCTCTTCGGTTATGTTCGAGGCGCATTTACCGGCGCCGTGCGGCCGAAGGAAGGCTTGCTGGCGACCGCTGAAGGCGGAACCATCTTCCTGGATGAAATTGGCGAACTGTCGATCGATCTTCAGTCCAAGTTGTTGCGGGCGATTCAGGAGAAGGAGATCCGTCCAGTGGGTGGCACCCGGGCCGTGCCTATCAATGTACGCATCCTGGCAGCAACGAATCGCGACTTGGACACCGCCGTCAGCCAGGGCACCTTCCGCCGCGATCTCTATTTCCGGCTGAACGTCCTGACTCTGCGAATTCCGCCTTTGCGGGAACGCAAGCAGGACATTCCGCTGCTGATCGGCCACATCCTGGATCGCATCAACCGGTCGACGCAGATGCAGCACACCATCGGCGACGATGCTCTGCGCCTGATGCTGGAATACGATTGGCCGGGGAATGTGCGGGAGCTGGAAAATTGCGTGGAGCGCGCCTGCACAACCTGCTCGCTGCCCCTGATCCACGTGACCGACATGCCCACGCAATTGAGAAATTTCACGGTGGCTGCACCGGCAGCGATCGGTGAGGCCAGCCCCACCGAGATTACTCCGCTGGAGGCTATGGAGAAACAGGCGATTCTGCACGCGATTCAGGTGCTGGACGGCGACAAATTGGAAGCAGCGCGTCGCCTGGGCATCGGCAAGACAACGCTGTACCGAAAGTTGAAGGAGTACGGTTCGGCGCTCTGATCTATAACGTACGGCTCTCCCGAAGGTGCCCAGAATTTTCTGTGCCACCGCGAGCCGGGAAAAACCGAACAGCTGTCATCCGATCAACGCTGGCAAAGCCGTGCCCTGCCAGACAGGCGTAGTGTGCCCGGACGGGGCGAAAGGAGAAACGATGATTTTGTTGGTGACCACATCTTCACGAGCAAAAGAATGTGCGGCGGCGATAGAGCTGGGTACCGGCCATAAGACGCATACTGCCGGCACGGTGCCACAGGCAGTGAGCCGCCTGCAGGCAGCGGAGTACGATGCATTGGCCATCGATCAATCGCTGCTGGAGTCGGATCTGCGGGCTCTGGATACCTTGCTGAATCATTGCGGCATGGCGATGCCGGTACACCTGAATCTCGCCCTGCACAGCAGCGAGCGGGTGGTTCGCGAAATCCAGGTCGCGCTACGGCGCTTTGAGAGCGAGCGCTTCTTGGCCATGCAATCGGCCGTAAAGATACTGGGC
Organism: uncultured Acidobacteriaceae bacterium; assembly: GCA_963834135.1. GTDB lineage: Bacteria > Acidobacteriota > Terriglobia > Terriglobales > Acidobacteriaceae > Bog-257. The sequence continues at coordinate 231,757 of CAWIAN010000008.1, forward strand.
AGTCAGTTGCGCGGTAATTTGACCGGCATCCTGCTGAACTCCGATCTGGCGTTACGGCAGCGATCGCTTTCTCCCGATGTTGCCGAGAAGGTCAAATCGGTGCGTGACCTGGCGGAGAAGATGCGCACGCAACTCGGTAACGCCTGAGTTGTATTGCGTTCGCAGTCCATGCCAGCAAGAATGCTGCGTCAGGGACGCGCCCCCAACCCAGGCTGCTCCAGCCGCGACGCGGCGGAATGGATAAAGGGCCAAGGACATTCCTGACATTCTAGACCGACGAACATCCCTGACACTTCTGATGTTGCAGGGTTTGGGGATGGGGCTGCCACGGAAGGCGGGTGGATCGGAACCGGTTAATAGGTTGCTGAAAAATTCTCGCAACGCGGACCTTGTGTCAGGGCATGGCTTCAACCGTGCCGACAAGGCCTTTATCTTTGACTTTGGCGAGGTGGACTTCAGTCCGACGAGCCTGGCGGTTGAGAGTTTTTCAGCAACCTGTTGAGCCGGCGGAGCAGCAACGCGGGTCTCGCTGCCGAGTGAGTCCGGGTGTCACGTCGTATTCGGCAGCCGCGAATTGAGCGCTGACGTACAACTCCAGAGTAGAAATAGCATTCCTATCTCTTGAAGATTATCTCCTCGGAGGTGAGGAATTCATGCTTTGGACAATCTTTGCGATCCTGCTGATTTTATGGCTGCTGGGCTGGGGCTTTCACATTGCAGGCGGCCTGATTCACCTATTGCTGGTGGTTGCGGTGATAGTGCTCATCATTAACCTGGTCACGGGACGAAGAGCGGTCTGAACAAGGCAGCTAGTAATTAGTAACTAGCGACTAACAGAAGCTGGTAACTAGTCGCGAGGTACTAGCTAGCGTTAGACGCGAGTCTGCCGCGACCAAGCAGGGCCGCGGCCTCTTCATCGCGTGGTGCTTGCGTCCTGTGCGCTTCTGTTCCGCATACCGCGTATGCTTCCGTTCCGCGCGCTTCACGACTTAGCTTAGCTCGGGACGCAGTCTTGGGTATGCGCGAGATACGCGAGATCAAAAACGCTAGTGCTGGCAGGGAACTCGCGGCTTGTCGTCAAAGACGGTCTCCCAAGCACTGGGTCATAGCCCACGGCTCACAGCCCGAAAGCTAGAAGGCCAACATCTCGAGGCCTGCCTCGTCTACTCCGTGCGCAATGCCTGCATCGGCTCAACCGACGCAGCCCGACGGGCCGGAATAAGGGCCGCAAACAGCGCGACCGCGACAATCAGCACTGTTCCGCTCAGTAATGTGACGGGATCGCTTGCGTGAATTCCGTAGAGTTGGGACTGTAGTAGCCGTCCCAACAGCAGCGCAAGCGGCACTGATACTGCGACACTGACCCCGCAAATCCACAGCACATCGTGCAAAACCATCCGCATCACGCTGGAGCGCTGAGCACCCATTGCCATCCGAATGCCTATCTCGCGCGTGCGCTGCGCGGTCGAGAACGCCAGGACCCCATACAAGCCGATCGCCGCGAGTAAGACGGCAATCACGCCAAAGCTGGACGACAACAGTGCAATCAGCCGCTCATTCGACAAGCTGTTGTCGACCTGCTCATCTTCGGTTTGAAGATTGCTGACGGCCAGCTTGGAATCGATTTGCTGCACAGCCGAGCGTGTTCCCGTTTCAGCGTCAGCGGGCCGTTGCCAGGTCCGCACCAGGTACGAGATGTTGTTCAGTTGCGGACTCTGCAGCATTGGCCGATAAGCCGTCATTTCAACTGGGGCGCGCACGGAATGATGTTTCGTATCGCCCACCACGCCGATAATCTGCGTATCGAATCGGCTGTCGGCCACTCCACCGAACGACAGCATGTGCCCCAGCGCATTTTGCGGAGTACCGAAATACTGCTTCGCCGCGGCGAGGTTGATCACCGCAACCTTTGCTTTGCCCAACAGGTCCTGATCGGTGAACGTGCGGCCTGCCAGTACCGGAATCTTCATCGTGGTGAAATACGCCGGAGAGACCCAGGGCTCCTCGAACTCGTCACCGTCGGTGCTCGACTTTACGCCCGCGATGGAGACGCCGCCGGTCTCGTCATCTCCCCCCAAGTCGGGATCGTCAGTCGCCGCGACCGCACGAACGCCAGGCAGGGCTGCCAGGCTATCGAGAATGTGCTGATTGAGTGCCTGCATCTGCGAAGCCTGGTATCCGGCCAGACGGGGGTTCAGGTTGAAGGCGACCATGTGGTCGGTAGCGAAGCCGACATCGACCGCACGCAGATTTCTCAGGGTGCGTACGAACAGGCCGGCGCCGATCAACAGCAGCAGGCTGACCACGATCTGCGCGCCCACGGAGATACGGCGAAAGTGAAGCGGACTGCCGGTGGCCGTGGAGTTCTGCTGCTTCAGGGAAGTGACAAGATCGGGCCGCAGGAAGCGCAGGGCCGGCGCCAGGCTGAACAGAATACTGACCACGAAGGCTACGGCGAAATTGAAGATCAGGATGCGCGTGTCAGGATGAGTGGACAGGGGCATCTCAGTCATCGGATCAGTGAAGGCCATCTTCACCAGAATGTTGCCGACGACAGGCGCCAGCAGTAGCCCGAGCGCTCCGCCGATCGCTCCCAGCAATAAGCCTTCCAGCAGCAGTTGGCGCACGATCTGCCAACGTCCTGCTCCCAGGGCATAGCGAACAGCCATCTCGCGACCTCGTCCAGCGGCCCGTACCAGCAGCAGGCTCGACACGTTGAAGCAGGCCATCAGCACCAGCAGACTCACCATGCCCATCAAGATCAAGAGCGGGGTGCCGATCTGATCGCGCAAGGGCGAAAACCCGCGCGCGCTGTCGAGCAGCTGAATGTGAGATTCGTCGAGAAACAGGCGTCGAGTGCGCTCTGAATGATAGCCGAACTGCTTCAGCTCCTCGGCGCGAATCGAATGCCACAGCGGCTCCAGACCGGCTTGTGCCTGTTGCAGACTCTCCCCTGGTTTCAGGCGGCCAACAATGGTGACCCAATGAGACTGTCGGTCTTCGAAATCCTGCCAGCGCGGAGTGATGATGTTTTTCGCCGACGCGGGAATGAACATGCCGGGCGTTTCGCCAGCCACGACGCTGTGGAAGCCGGGCTGCACCACACCAACGATGGTGAAGGGCCGCGCATTCAGCAGCAGAGCTTTTCCGATCACGTCGGGATTCGCGCCGAACTTCATCTTCCAGTAGTTGTAGCTCAGCACGACCACCGGATTGCCGTTGGTTACATCGTCGGCGGGCAGCAGCAGGCGCCCCAGCGAGGGTTGCAGGCCAAGCACTCCGAAGTAATTGCCGCTGACCAGTTCGGCCTCGGCCAGCTCGGAGCGATCGTTCCACTGCACGCCAACATATTTTTCGTCGTTCGCCAGCAGTCCGCTGAAGACGCTGTTCTTGTCGCGGAGATCGCGATACATCGGATACGAAAAGAAGTCTTTCTCGTCTCCACCGTAGTCGTTGGTGTGGCCGGGTGTTTCTCCGGTGTAACGCAATCGCACCAGTTGCTCGGGATGACTGACCGGCAGCGAGCGGATGAGTGCCTGGTCGAGCAGGGTAAAGATGGCGGTGCTGGCGCCGATGCCAACAGCGAGGGTGGTCACCGCAACCAGCGTAAACAGCGGCGACTTGCGGAACTGGCGTAAGGCGTAACGAATGTCCATATGGGTAGCAATTAGCGAGTATGCTCATAGCCCAAAGCAGCTTTCTCACTCCGAGCGCAAGGCCTGCATAGGCTCGATGGATGCCGCTCTTCTTGCCGGCAAATAGGTAGCCAACAGCACGACCAGGACCAGGGTGCCGATCGCCGCAATCCACGGCAGGACGGCCAGCGTGCCAACCTGAAAGAGCAGGCTGGCGAAAACCCGGCCCATGGCGAGGGCGACGACCACTCCGCAAACAACGCCGACCGCCGCCAGGCGCATGCCTTGCATGAGCACCAGTTGCAGCACCGATCCCCGCTGAGCTCCCAGGGCCATGCGTACGCCGAGTTCGCGAGTGCGCAGGCTTACGGAATAGCTGATGACACCGTACAGGCCAATCGCCGCCAGAAGCAGCGCGAGCGCGGCAAAGCAGGTAAGTAAGATGACTACGAAGCGTCGGCCGATGAGCGAGTCATCTACGCGCTGCTGCATGCTCTTGACGTCATAGAGAGGGATGCTGGGATCCTCAGCCTGCACCGCGGCAGCTAGCGCACGAGTCAGGCTCTCGGAAGATTCTGTGCTGCGCACTACGATGGACGCCGAGGTCTCGGGATTCTGCGGCAGCGCCAGGAAGTAGAAACCCTCATCACCGTCAGCTTCGAGCGAAGAAGACTTGGCGTGCTTCACGATTCCGACGATCTGGTACCAGGGACCCTTCTGAGCGTCAAAGCCGATATATTGGCCGACCGGATTTTGTCCGGGCCAGTACTGGCGGGCCAGAGAGTCATCGACGACGGCGACCAGTTGCGTGCCCAACCGATCCTGATCGGTAAAGGTGCGCCCCTGCAGCAGGGGAACACGGAGAGTAGAGAAGTAATCCGCGGTCACGACTCTAATGCCGCCATGCGGACCGGGCTGGTTTGGCGCCACAGGTGTTCCCTTGATATCGAAACTTGAAAAGCCTCCATTGTTGCTGAAGGGCAAACCGTCGGAGAGCGCTGCACCACTGACACCAGGAATGTTGTGCAGACGTTCCACCAGGGCGGAATAGAACGCGGCCTTCTTTTCGTCGTTGGTATAAACCGCGGGAGGAAGGGAAACGCTGCCGGAAAACAGGTCGCGGGCATCGAAGCCGAGTTCGACGCGCTGCACCGCCTGCAGACTGCTGAGCATCAGGCCGGCGCCGGCCAGCAGGAGGAGCGACAGTGCGATCTGCGACACGACGAGAGAGGAACGCGCGCGCTGGCTGCCACGACTCGTACCTCCGGAGCGGCCGCTTTCCTGCAACGCGTTGAACCATCCAGCCCTGGTGCGATTCCAAGCCGGAACCACTCCACAGAACACCGAGCAGACGACCGCAACGACGAGAACGAACACCAGCACAGGACCGTGTAGCGATGGATTGAGTTGCGCGCTCAGTATCATGGGTAGCGAGTGCAGCAGAAGTGGCGCCGTCAGAGCCGCCGCGGCGAAACCGAGAATTACTCCAGCCGAAGTCAGCAGAACGCTTTCGACCAACGCCTGCCGCAGCAAGCGCGCTTTGGATGCTCCCAGCGCCACCCTCACCGCAAGGTCGCGTTCGCGGGCAGAAGCGCGAGCGATTTGCAGGCCGGCGATGTTGGCGCAGGCGATGAGTAGCACCATGCCGACCGCGATCAGCAGCATGGTCAGCGGAAGGCGCATGGGCCCGGCGGCAAATTCATTCAGCGGAATAGAGAACATGCCCCATCGCGACGCGCGGCCGTAACTTTTACTGCCTTCAGCCTGAATGGTCTGCTGGGCCTTCATATCCAAATAGGCGTTGGCCTTTTGCAGTGTCACTCCGGGACGGAGGCGAGCGAAGCCGCCCAGATTTTCGTTGTAGCGGTACTCGTGATCGTGATAACGCCCGAGAGGGAGAGCAAGAGGGACATACAGCTCAGCCTGGTTGGGCCAGTTGAACTCGGCGCCCATCACGCCAATCACGCGGTAAGGCTGCTGGTCCAGCATCAGGGTGCGTCCAACGATGTTTGGATCAGAACCGAACTGAGCTTTCCAGGTGCGGTAGGCGAGGATGGCTTCGTGCTCGCCACCGGGTTGGTCCTCGGCGGCGGTAAAGGCGCGTCCGAGAAACGGCCGAACCTGAAAGACGTCGAAGTAGCCGGAAGAAACCTTCGCGGCAGCCAGCAAGATGGGCCCGGCATTCTCGCGGCTGAGATTCATGTTCGCGACTTGCAGCGCGCCGGCGGACTGGAAGATGTCTTTGCCGTACTGCGCATCAGCAAAGTCGGGAGCGGATATGCCGATGTTGCTCAAGTCAGCCAGGGCCAGATAGCGGGCGCGCAGGGCAACCAATCCGCTGGCATGCGGAATGCCGCTGGGATTCAGGAGGATCGCATTGGTGACCGAAAACACCGCGATGTTGGCGCCGATACCCAGGGCAAGCGTAAGCACGGAAATCAAGGCGAAACCCGGCGACTTGCGCAGTTGGCGCAACGCGTAACGAACCTCGTGGAGAAATGTCTGCATTGCGCTCACCCCTGGGACTGATATTGCTAATTGCTGCCTGTTATTCCGTTCGCAACGCCTGCATCGGATCGACGGACGCTGCACGTCTTGCAGGCAGGTATGCCGCCAGCAGAACCACGGCCAGCAGCAGCGCGGGCACTGCGACCAGTGTTGCCGGATCGTAGGGACTGACCTGATAAAGGCTGGTCTTCAACAGTCGCGTTCCCGCAACCGAGAGGAGCAACCCGATGACGCACCCTGCGGCGCCCAGATACAAGCCGCGCTTGAGCACCATGTTATGGATGTCGCTGCGGTCCGCGCCCAGCGCTATGCGCAGCGCCATCTCGCGCTGATGTTGCGAAACCAGGTACGAGATCACGCCGAACAAACCGATCGCCGCCAAAAGCAGCGCCACTCCGGAGAAGGCCAGCAGGGTCATCATCGTGAAGCGCCGCTGTGCCAGGGAGTCGGATACGAGCGTTGCCAGAGTCGTGCTCCGGTAGAGCGGCAGCTCTTTGTCGACAGACCACACCTGCTGCTGCACCTCGCTGAACAAGCCCTGATCGGCGCGACTGGTGCGGAGTAGGAATGCCGTGTGGCCCGCGGTCCAGGTCTGCATCTGGAACATGGATTGGTAGATCATTGCGGGCGGATCGGCGTCGAGGGCGGAGATGTGCACGTCTTGCGCGACACCAACGATGGTGAACAGGCCGCGATCGCCCCAGTAAAAACGCTGGCCAAGCGGATCCAGGCCGTGGAAATATTTGCTCGCCATGGCCTCGCTGATAATTGCCACCAGCGGGGCTTTCGGGCTGTCCTGATCGCTGAAGCTGCGGCCTTCGCGCAGTCCGATGCCCATCGCCTTGAAGTAGCCTGGCGTGACCAGCGAGTTCTGCGCGAAGTGGAAGTCGTCAGCGGCGGCGTGCTCCAGCCGGAAGCCAATGCCGCGTTCGTCGCTCAACGGAAGATGGCTGGCAGCGGCGACGGTGGTCACCCCCGGCAAAGTCTGCAATCGGGCTAGCAGTACCTTCTGTACGGCCATACGCTTGGCCGGGTCGGGATATCGCTGCGTATCGAAGATGGTGCGAACGACGAACGCATCTTTAGGATCGAAGCCGAGAGGTGTGTTTAAGACGTGCAGGAAGCTGCGCACCAGCAGGCTGCCGCCGATGAGAAGCAAGAGAGCCAACGCGATCTCTCCCACCGCAACGGAATTCTGTAGTCTCTGCGTGCTTCGCGAGGAGCCGGTCTGCTGCGTGTCTTTCAGGAATGCCTGTGGAGCGACATGCGACAAGCGCCATGCGGGGATGAATCCGAATAGCACCGTGGTGAGAACCGAGAGCCCTAGCGTGAAGAGAAGCGTCGTGGGATGGAGCGTGACTTCGTGGAGGCGGGGGACACCGGCTGGCCCATAGTTGCGCAACCCGGCAACTAAGGACACAGCCAGTGCAATCCCCGCACATCCACCCAGCAAGGACAGCAGAGAACTCTCCGTCAGGCACTGACGCAGCAGCGCCGTTCGAGCCGCTCCGACGGCACTGCGGATCGCCATTTCGCGGCTGCGCGCGCCGGCTCGCGCCAGCAACAAGTTCGCGACATTAGCACAAGCGATGAGGAGCACGCAGATCACGGCACAGGCGAGCAGCAGCACCAGCGGACGCGCCTTGTCCACCGTATAGGCGGAGAACTGATAGACGCGCGGCATCACGCGCACCGTGCCCGAGTAGCTGTCGGGGTGTGATTGCTGAAAGACGTTGGCAATGTGATCGACATCCGGCTGCGCCTGCTGGAGAGTCACGCCTGGCTTGAGGCGGCCGATCAGCCCAACGCCAAATTCCATGACGCGATTTTGCGGAGCCAGCACCGTGGGCGAGAAGCCGATCGGCAGCCACAGGTCGGCGCTCTCGGAGAACGGCTTGCCGTCAAATGGAAAATGAAACGACGGAGGCATGACCCCGATGACGATGTACGGCTTCTCATCGAGCTTGATAGTGCGGCCGAGAATGCCGGGGTCGCCGTGATACTGGTTCTGCCAGAGCGAGTACGAAAGCTCGGCGACATTACCGGAATCAGCGCGATCTTCGTTGGCCGTGAAGGGGCGGCCTATCAATGGCGAAACCCCCAGCGTCGGGAAAGCTGAGGCGGAGATTCGAGCGGCGCGTATCCTCAGTGGCTGGCCCTCGCCGGTCAGATTGAATCCGTCGCTTTCGAAGGCCGCCACACTGGAGAACGAACGATTCTGATCGCGATAATCGAGATATTCCTGAGCTGACACCCCAAGCTCTTCACCTGGAGCAACGGTTCCGGTCTCAGAGACCAATATCAGCCGGTCAGGCTGAAAGTAGGGAAGCGGCCGCAGAAGAATGGCGTCGACCACGCTGAACATCGCCGTATTAGCGCCGATACCGAGCGCAAGCGTAAGTATCGCGACCAGCGCGAAGCCGGGCGATTTCCGGAGCTGACGAAGGCCGAAGCGAATATTCTGACGAATCATAAGAATGCGGGCACTTGACGATTAGCATTCAGCACTTGGCAAGACTGCCGTCATCAACCGGTCCGCGCCGAGTGCGATTTGCCGTCCTATTCCGTTCTCAACGCTCGCATCGGCTCGATCGACGCCGCGCGGCGCGCGGGTAGCATGGACGCCGCTGCCACCACCAAAACCACGATCAACACTGCGGCGCCGATCACCGGGGGACTCGCGGGACTCACGTCGTACAGCTGGCTGCGCAAGGCGCGTGAGAGCAGCATGGCCACGGGCAAGGTCACTACCACGCTGATTCCGGCGAGCCAGAGCACATCTGATACCACCAGCCTCACAACCGTACTGCGTTGCGCTCCCAGCGCCATGCGAATCCCGATCTCATGCGTGCGCTGCGCGGTGCTGTACGCCAGCACACCGTACAGGCCGATGGCCGCCATCAACGTTGCCAGCAGTCCGAAACTCACCGCCAGCATCGCGACCACCTGATCGTTCGAGACGCTTTGCGATATCTGCTCGTCCATGGTGCGCAAGCCGTCGACCACCAGCCTGGAATCGAGCTGCTGCATCGCCGAGCGAATGTCAGCCTTGGCTGCGTCGGGCGACTGCCAGGTGCGCACATAGAACTGGAGGAAGCCAGGATCGGGCGTCTGGGTTTCGGCGCGATAAACGGTGTCCCGCACCGCGGTGCGCATGTCGACGTGCCGGGTGTCGCCGACAACGCCGACGATTTCAAAGCCTGCAATGCCGAGGCGATTGCCGTGCCGCAGGGTTTTGCCGATCGCATTTTGCGGAGTCCCGAAATATTTCTTCGCGAATTGCGCGTTTACGATCACGACCTTCGGTTTGTTGGAAAGGTCTTGGTCGTTGAAGTCGCGTCCAGCAAGCAGAGGGATGCCCGCGGTCGAGAAGTAGCCGGGAAGCGTCCACGGCCCCTCGACTATCACCGCGTCACTGAGCGCGCCGCCGGGGAGGATCACGCCGGTCATGCTGTCCATTCCCATTAATTCGGGATCGCTGTTCGCACTTACTGAGCGCACACCGGGAAGCGCGGACATCGTGCGAATAATGCGCTGATCGAGTTCGGGCACCTGCTCGGTCTTGTATCCGGCGAGCTGAGGATCGATGCCGAAGCTGAGCAGATGTTCGCTCACGAAGCCGACATCGACGCTGCGGAGGTTGTGAAGCGTCTGCACGAAAAGCCCCGCCCCAATCAGCAACATCAGGCTCAAACTGATTTGTAGAGCCACAGAGATCCGACGGAAACGAAGGTTGGTTTCCGTCGCCGTGGCGCTTTGTTGCTTCAGTGAGTTGACGAGATCGGGATACAGGAAGCGCAGCGCGGGCGCCAGGCTGAAGAGCAAACTTACCAGCAACGCCAATCCAAAGTTAAACAACAAGACCCGCAGGTCGGGATGAGCCGAGAAGGGGAGCTCGCTGGTGGGATCTTGCACGACCTTGCGAATCAAGACTGATGAGAGGGTCGGCGCCAACACAATCCCTAATATGCTGCCGAGCAGCCCGAGCACCAGTCCTTCGATCAGCAGCTGCCGCACAACCTGCCAGCGGCTGGCGCCAAGCGAATAGCGCACGGACATCTCGCGCACACGACCGGCCGCCCTGACCAGCAGAAGGCTCGAGACGTTCACACAAGCCATAAGCAGGACGAGCCCAACCATTCCCATGAGGATGAGAAGTGGAACGCGAAGCTGATCGCGCAGCGGTGAGAAGCCGCGGGAGTTGTCGATCAGGAGGAGTTTTGTCTGTTGCAGAAATCCGCGGCGCAGGAGTTGCTCGGACTGGTCCGTCCCGGCTAGTTGCTCTTTGCGGATGCCTTGCCACAGCGGATTGACGGCTGCTTCCGCGTGCGCCAGTGTTTCACCCGGCTTGAGGCGTGCCTCGATCGTCAGCCACGCCGAGTTGAAGTCGCTCGGTTCGTACATCCCAGGGGCAACGAGCTTCGTGGCGCTGAGTGGAAAGAAGACATTCGGCGCATAACCGGAGATCGCGCTCTTAAAGCCGGGTTGCACTACGCCTACGATCGTGAACGGCTGTCCGTTCACCAGCAGCGCTTTGCCCACAACGCTTGGGTCGGAGTTGAAGCGGCTCTTCCAGTAGTTGAAGCTCAGGGCGACAACGGGGACGCCGTTTTCCGAAACATCGTCAGCGGGAATGAGGAGGCGTCCAGCGGCTGGTCGCACTCCCAGCACGTCGAAATAATTGCCGGTGACCATCTCGCCGTAAGCCAGTTCCGGCTGGTTGTTCCAACGCACGCCCACTTGCGATTCGCTGTTGGCGATTACGCCCGAAAAGACAGAATTCTTGTCACGCAGCTCGCGATATGCGGGAAGAGAAAAATAGTCGTGCTCATCTCCGCCGTAGTAATTTACGTTGCCGTTATGCAGGCCCTCGTAGCGCAAGCGGACGAGTTGTTCGGGATGACTGATCGGCAGCGTGCGCAAAAGCGCCTGGTCGAGCAGCGTGAAGATTGCCGTGTTGGCGCCGATGCCGAGTGCCAGAGTGAGCACTGCGACCAGCGCGAAGATCGGCGACTTACGGAGTTGACGTAAGGCGAATCGAAGGTCTTGCCACATACGAGGTCTTTGACCTACCAGAGTGAACGCGCAGCGAACTCGTCCGAGGGAATCACTGCAAGAAGCTGGCCAAGGTTAATCGCGATGTATCAGCCACTTACACCTGTTGCGGCGTGACCGCAATGTCCGGCGACGAAACTCTACGTCCGCTTATGGACAGGAATACGCCAATCGCGGCTCGCAGGTTCCGTCATTTCTCGGCAAGTGATGGATTCACAAGCAGATGGGGCAACGTAAGTACATCCTTTGCGTTCTAAGTTTGTGCGGGATGAGCGCGCCCGCTTCGAGCGATGCAAATATCTCCGGTACCTGTCCAAATTGCATTGAACCCTCAGTCCGCGGCTTCGGATCGCTCGCTCCTGGAGCAGCAGGTTCGGCGGCTCGGCGACTGGTTTCATAACATCGATCTTTTTGGTGTGCCGACAGCCCCGGACCACTTTTTAGGAGATTTTCCCAACATAAAGTGGCAGCACCTGGCCAAGGCAATTCCGCAGGATCTTTCGGGCGCTGAGGTGCTGGATATCGGCTGCAACGGGGGTTTTTATTCCATCGAAATGAAGCGGCGCGGCGCGAAGCGAGTGTTGGGAATCGATGTCGACGAGCGCTATCTGGAGCAGGCACGCTTCGCCACCCGCACACTCGATCTTGAGGTGGAGTTCCAGCAGCGCTCGGTGTACGAAGTTCAGCACATTATCGGGCAGTTCGACTACGTCTTCTTCATGGGCGTGTTCTATCACCTGCGATATCCGCTGTATGCGCTCGACCAGGTGGTGAAGAAGATCCGTCCCGAAGGCCGGCTCATCTTTCAGTCGATGCTGCGCGGTTCAGACGAAGTGAAGCCGTGGCAGCAGGACTATCTGTTCTGGGAGACCAAGATGTTCTCCGATCCGGCGTATCCGGCGATGCATTTCGTCGAGCACAGCTACGCAAACGACCAGACAAATTGGTGGATCCCGAATCGCGCCGCAGCCGAGGCCATGCTGCGGAGTTCGGGCCTTGAGATCGTCGAACATCCTGAGCCCGAAACCTGGATATGCTCGCCGCGCGAGACCATGCGCGGCGGCGAATACATTGTCGACCTTGAATTGAAGGGCACGCTTTAGGACAGCGAAAGGAAAGACTGCATGGTGGAAGCGGTAATGCTTTGGAACGAGCCCAACAATCTTTCTCATTGGGATTTCAAGATCGATCCCGACTGGAAGATGTTTGCCGAAATGGCGAAGGCCGGAGCGCGCGCCATCAGGGCTGTCAATCCGGAGCTCAAGATCGTGCTGGGAGGAATATCTCCCATCGATCCTCATTTTATTGAATTGCTGACGGCCCACGGGCTGATCGACGAGATCGACGTGGTAGCAGTACACGGTTTTCCGCTGGACTGGAACCACTGGAAACTCGATGAATGGCCGAACAAGATCGCCGAGGTACGAGCGGTCACGCGCAAGCCGGTGTGGGTGTCGGAGGCGGGCGCGTCGTCATTCGGCGCCGAAGAGGTTCAGACCTTCGGTATGAAACGTACGGCCGAGTTGCTGCTGGGGGAAGTTGAGCGGGTGCACTGGTACAGCCTGCACGACCTGCCGGCTTCGTGGTCAGCGACCACCCGGCATAAAGAAGCCGAGGGCAGCTCTTATTACCGTCATTACTACATGGGCCTGTTGCGCGAAGATGGTTCGCCGAAACCGGCGACAGAGTGCTTTCCCGGGGGAATGGGAATCTGTCAGTGGTTTCATTACGAGGACCATCGGCTGGAGTCGTCGGTTGAGTGGCTGCGCCGGCTGGGTGTGCGTCACCTTCGCACCGGTGTGAGTTGGGCAGACTGGTTCCGAGCCGATTCCGAAAAGTGGTTCGACCGGCAGATGAATGCCATCGACGAGTTTGCTGTCACCATGACGCTCTGCTTTACGCCGGAGCACCTGGGAGTGGAGCGTCATTATGCCAGCCCGCCCAAGAACCCGCAGGATTTTGCGGACTTCGCGAGTTGGGCAGTGGAGCGTTACGCGGCTGGGAGCCGCAAGGTGGAGAACGAGGGTGTACAAGCAGCGCAAAGCGCGAGGTTCTTGAGAGATTTCATGGATCTTTCGGTGGGGGCACGATAGATGTCGAAACGAGTCTTGATCACCGGTGGCGCCGGATTTGTCGGTTCGCATATCGCCGATGCGCTGCTTCGACAAAGTCATGAGGTGCGAATCTTCGACAACCTCACGCCTCAAGTACATCACGGCGGCTGGCCGGATTACTTGCCGGACGATGTCGAGCTGGTGTCAGGTGACATGCGAAACCTGGACCAGGTAAAGCATGCGGTCGACGGCGTGGATGTGATCTTTCATATGGCGGCGGCGGTGGGGGTGGGGCAGTCGATGTACGAGATTGCGCAGTACATGGGCTCCAATACGCAGGGTACCGCCAATCTACTGCAGGCTCTGCTGGATACAAACGTCAAGATCGAGAAGCTCATTGTGGCTTCGTCGATGTCCATCTACGGCGAGGGAAAGTATTTATGCGGCGAGTGCGGAGAGGTTGCTCCGGCGCCTCGTACCAGCAGCCAGCTGAAGTCGAAGCATTGGGAGATGCTGTGTCCCTTGTGCGGGCAGGTGTTGCAGCCGATCGCGACGGATGAGTCGAAGCCGTTGCAGTGCACATCGGTTTATGCCCTGAGCAAGAAAGATCAGGAGGAGCTAGCGCTGCTCTTCGGCCGAACCTACGGAGTTCCGGTGGTAGCTTTGCGGTATTTCAATATTTACGGGACTCGGCAGTCGCTATCGAATCCCTACACCGGCGTCGCGGCGATTTTTGCCTCACGCCTGCTGAATGGCCGGGCGCCCATGGTGTTTGAAGATGCCCGCCAGATGCGGGATTTCGTCAGTGTTCACGATGTGGTGCGGGCGAATTTGCTGGCCATGGAGCGCCGTGCGGGCGATGGCATGGCGCTGAACATCGGCTCAGGACATCCGATCACGATCGGCGACGTGGCGCAGCATTTGACGGGCTGCATGGGCGAAGCGATTCCGGCGGAGATCACGGGCAAGTATCGCGCGGGCGATATTCGCCACTGCTTCGCGGACATCTCGGCAGCGCGAGAGGTGTTAGGTTATGCGCCGCGATATCGTTTTGCCGACGGTATTGCCGAACTGGTGGAGTGGCTGCGCTCGCAGACTGCCGTCGATAAGGCGGCGCAGATGGTGCATGAACTCACGGCCTACGGATTGACGGCGTAATCATGCGAGTTCTACTCACAGCCGACACAGTGGGAGGCGTCTGGACCTACGCGCGCGAGCTGGCTACAGGCCTGGTTCGGCGGGGTGCGCAGGTCACGCTGGTCAGCTTTGGGCACATGCCGGAGCCACGCCAGCTCGAATGGATGGAAGGGCTGCGCAACTTAGATTTCCGGCCGACCGCCTTTCGCCTGGAATGGATGCAAGACTCTGCGGAGGACATTGCCGCTTCCTCCGAATATTTGCTGAACGTGATCAGGGAAACACGCCCTGACCTTTTGCACCTGAACCAGTATTGCTATGGAGCCTCTGGACGTCGATGTGCCGAAGATCGTCGTAGCTCACAGTGACGTGGTGAGCTGGTGGGTTGCGGTGCACGGGCAGGAGCCGACGCAGAACGACTGGATTGGCTGGTATCGCGAGATCGTTCAGCGGGGATTGAACGGCGCAACTACGGTGTTGGCTCCGTCACGCTGGATGCTGTCGCAAATCGAGAAACATTATGGGCCGCGACCGAATAGCCGCGTCATCTATAACGGCCGCAGTCCGCAGTGGTTCAATCCGCACGGCGTGAAGGAAAACCTCGTACTCTCGGTCGGACGGCTGTGGGATCCGGCAAAGCAGGTATCGCTTTTGGCGAAGTGCGATTGCGGATGGCCTGCCCTCATCGCCGGGGAGACCCAGCATCCCGATGAGGCCTATCGCACGGAGACTAAGCGGGTGGTGTGTGAAGGCATGCTGGAGTTGAAGGGTAAGCAGACTCCTGAGCAGCTACGCTCGCTGTTTGCGCGATCGGCGATCTATGCGGCCACTTCTCGCTATGAGCCGTTTGGGCTGGCACTGGTGGAAGCCGCCCTGTCGCGCTGCGCGATTGTGGCGAACGATATCCCTCCATTTCGAGAGTTGTGGGGCGAGACGGCGTGCTACTTCCAGAGCGACGATGTTGACGACTTGCGGGACGTGATCACGGTGCTACGAAACGATCGCGCACGGCTGCGTAATCAAGCGGAATTGGCCCATCAGAGAGCGCGCCGCCATTTCAGCGCCGACCGGATGGTCGATGAGTATCTTGATGTCTATCAGTCAGTTAGCTCGAAAAGGTTAATAGCTGCATGAGGGGCAAGCTGCGCTTCCGCATTTTTGCGCATTCCTGGTTGTCTGACTGGAATCATGGGAATGCTCATTTCTTGCGCGGCCTCGTGCGCGAACTGGTACGCCTGGGACATGAAGTTCGTTGCTATGAAGAGTTGGGCTCCTGGTCGCTCAGCAACTTAATGAAGGAAGGCGAAATTGCCAGCCGCGCGATCGAGCAGTTCCGTTGCGAATTTCCCGAAGTTGACGTTCGCTTTTACCAGCGCGATGACACCTTGCAGGAGACGCTCGAGCAGGAGCTGCGCGATGCCGATGTAGTCATCATTCACGAGTGGACCGATCCCGAGATCGCAAGCGCCGTGCTTTCTTACAAAGCACAGTACGGATTTCGCGCGCTGTTTCACGATACGCATCACCGCGCTTACACCAATGCAGGAGACATCCTGCGATTTCCGCTGCATCTCTTTGATGGGGTGTTGGCGTTTGGCGAGCCCATCCGGCGCATCTATCTTGATGGCTTTGGAGTGCCGCAGGCGTGGACGTTTCACGAAGCGGCCGATGTTTCGCACTTCCATCCCATCGACGAATTGCGAGAGAGTGACTTGTTGTGGATTGGCAACTGGGGCGACGAAGAGCGCTCCGCCGAGTTGATGGAATACTTGATCGCGCCGGTTGCGGAGCTGCGCGATTGCAGGGCGGTCGCTTATGGCGTGCGCTATTCGGAACAAAGCCGCCGCTCGCTTACGGAAGCGGGAATTGAATATCGCGGATATCTTCCAAGCTTGATGACTCCGCGCGCATACTCGCGAAGCGCGCTTTCCTTGCATGTTCCGCGACGTCAATACAGTAACGGGTTGAGTGGCATTCCTACCATCCGAGTTTTCGAAGCCCTGGCCTGCAGCGCAAGCCTCATCTGCGCTCCGTGGACGGATGTGGAGCAGCTATTTCGGCCGGGAGAGGATTACGTAGTCGTGAAATCGGGCGCTGAGATGACGGCAGAATTACAGCACCTGCTTCGAGACGATTCGGCGCGCCGGCAGATTGGCGCGAACGGCAGGCAAACCATCCTGCAGCGACACACCTGCGCGCATCGAGCAGAGCAGCTGGTCGCAATCTGCGAGGAACTCAATCAATGAAGCTATTTGTATTTGGGTCAAGTTTGACGTCTTCCTATTGGAATGGGGCAGCAACCTACTATCGGGGCATCTATAAAAATCTGGCAGAACTAGGTTTTCAGATTACCTTCGCGGAGCCGGACGCTTATGGGCGGCAACAGCATCGGGACAAGGAAGATTTCAGTTACGCGGAGATCATTGTTTATAACTCGCCGCGAGATATTCCTGCGCTGATCGAGCGGGCTTGCGACGCTGATTTGGTGATCAAGCATAGCGGTGTCGGAGTCGACGATGCTTTGCTCGAAGAACGCGTGCTGGAATGTAAGTCGCGCAATACCCAGGTAGCTTTCTGGGACGTTGATGCACCGGCGACTTTGGCTAGCGTCGAAGCCAATGTGTTGCATCCGTTTCGCGCGCTGATTCCGGAGTACGACTACGTCTTCACTTACGGTGGAGGACCGCCGGTGGTTGAGCATTATGAGAGGCTGGGCGCACGAGTTTGTCATCCGATCTATAACGCTCTCGACCCGACCAGCCATCATCCTGTCGCAGCCGATCCAGCGAAGAGGTGTGACCTGGTTTTTGTTGGCAATCGCTTGCCCGATCGCGAGAAGCGGGTCGAAGATTTCTTCCTGGCGGCGGCGGAGTTGGCGCCGGAGTTCAGCTTTGCTCTGGGCGGCGAAGGTTGGGGCGGGAAGCGATTTCCGGCGAACCTGCGCTGGCTCGGCCATGTTGGAACCAACGAGCACAATGTCGTGAACTGCTCGGCGCGAATGGTGTTGAATCTCAATCGCGAATCAATGGCCAGCGTTGGATTCTCGCCTCCCACGCGGGTGTTCGAAGCGGCCGGGGCTGGCTCCTGCGTCATTACTGACGACTGGCAGGGCATCGATACGTTCTTTGAGCCGGGCTGCGAAATCCTGGTGGCGCGCAATGCCCGCGACATCGTTGATCTGTTGCGAACGGTGGACGTCGGGCTCGCCAAAGAGATGGGCGATGCGATGCGGAAGCGTGCCCTGCTGGAACATACGTACTCCTTGCGAGCGCTCCACGTGAGGGAGATCCTGCGGCAATCCACTGGAGAGGTGCTGGCTTGGCGCAGCCGCGAGTTGCAGCAGCCAGCGTAGAAAGCAGTAGCTAGTGGATAGTGGCCAGCAAAAATGCTGGCTCTATCTACTATCGACTGTCCACTATCATGAAGATCGTTGTCTTCGGATTATCGGTGACCTCCACCTGGGGCAATGGGCACGGAACTACCTTTCGTGCGCTTCTCAGCGCGCTGCATAAGCGTGGGCATCAGATTACGTTCTTCGAGAAAGATGTCGAGTGGTACGCCTCAAATCGCGACTTGCCACATCCGACGTTTTGCAATGTCCGGCTCTATCAAGATTGGAACGAGATTTTACCCCGCGTTCGACGTGAGCTGGGAGACGCCGAGGTCGCCGTTGTCGGTTCCTACTTTCCCGATGGCATTCTCGCGCTCGACGAGATTGCGGGCGCCGATGTACCGGTCAAGAGCTTTTACGATATCGACACCCCCATCACCATGGCGACGCTTCGCGAGCACGGGCGAGCGGACTATGTCGACGCCAGTCAGATTCCGCTGCTCGACATTTACTTCAGTTTCACGGGTGGTCCGATGCTACGCGAGATCGAATCGCGTTTCGGAGCGCGACGTGCCGTACCGCTTTATTGCTCGTTCGATCCGCAGGAGTACCGGCGTCTCGCTGTGAATGATAAGTTCGCGTGCGATTTGAGCTATATGGGCACGTACGCTCCGGATCGCCAGCCAAAGCTCGAAGAATTCTTATGCGCTCCGGCAAGGCGATTGCCGGAGCGGAACTTCATTGTGGCGGGACCACAGTATCCGGACACTTTACGCTGGCCGAACAATGTGGAGCACATTTCGCACCTTAGCCCGCTGTGGCATCCGGCCTTCTATTCGTCTTCAAGATTCACGCTGAACGTAACGCGGCGGGACATGACGATGGCAGGCTACTCGCCTTCGGTGCGACTTTTTGAAGCGGCTGCTTGCGGCGCGACCATAATGTCCGACAACTGGCCTGGGCTCGACTGCTTCTTCACGCCTGGGAAAGAGATCCTCGTGCCGACCAGCGAGGACGACGTCATACGTTACCTGACGGAGTTTAGCGTCGAAGACTCGCGCCGGATCGGCGAGAACGCCCACGCACGTGTACTGGCTGAGCATACGAGTGCGCATCGGGCGCTCCAATTCGAACGAGAGGTGGAAAGCATTGTGTCCCATTCGCAAGCTGTAGTATCCGCTGCCCTCGATACATCGAATTATCTGAGCGGGTCGGCAGAAGAATAAACGCCGCTAAACAGCGCGATTCAGAGCAGGTTTCAAGCGAGATCCCAGACCGGATTCTTTCCTTCCGCTGGCAAAAGTTCCTCTCATCCCTGCATCTAAACACTCAGTTGAGTAAGCTCTCCAAAATAGTCAGTACGAGAAGGTTATCTCCAACTATCAGTTTGTCTATCAAAAGGGTCCACGAATGAGAGTTGCTCTGGTTTCTCCTCCTTTCCTGCCAGTTCCGCCTAAGAAATATGGTGGGACAGAACTGTTTATCGCGCAGCTGGCGGAAGGATTGCAGTGCTCAGGGATCGATGTGGTCGTTTATTCCAACGGCGAGTCCACGGTCGGTGTCGAGAAACGGTGGTTGTACAAAAATCAGCGATGGCCGATCGAGGGAGAGGTGTTCGATAATCTCCAAGATTTTAACCACGCTTCCTGGGCAGTCTCCGATGCCGCGGCGGATTGCGACATCATTCACCTCAACAACGTTTCGGCACTAATGTTCACACGTTTCGTGCCGGACAGGAAATTCGTTTACACGATTCACCACGTTCACGAGCCGCAGCTCAGCGACTTGTACCACTTCTTTCCGCAGGTGGAGTATGTTTCCATCAGCGAATTTCAGCGCCAGCGCGAGGGCATGCCGCGCATGCAAACCATTCACCACGGTATTGATCTGGATGCTTATCCGCTGCAAAGCGGGAAGCAGGAATATTTGTCATTCCTGGGACGGATCGCTCCAATCAAGGGAACGCATCTGGCCATCGAGGTCGCCAAGAAGTCGGGGATGCCACTGAAGATCGCCGGTGAAGTGCAGCCCATTTTCCAGGATTATTTCGATACGCAGATCAAGCCGCACATTGACGGCAAGTTTATCGAGTATGTCGGCGAAGCCGATCTTGCCGCCAAGAATGAGCTGTTGGGCCACTCCATGGCCATGCTGTTTCCCATCCAGTGGGACGAGCCTTTCGGATTAGTCATGATTGAAGCAATGGCGTGCGGTACTCCGGTGCTCGCATTTCCGGGTGGAGCCGTCGGCGAGGTCGTCCGCGACAATATTTCCGGCCTCCTGTGTCAGTCGGTAGACGAGATGGCACGGCGAGTGAGGGATTTACCGGGGACGTTCAGCCCGTCGAACGTGCGTCAATATTGCCAGCAGTATTTCTCGGTCGAAAGAATGGTGGCAGACTATGTCGCGCTGTACCAGAGAATTATTGATGAGGACAGTCCGTTACAGCAATCGACCAGCCGAATCACCATGGTAGCGTAGGAGGCTGCTCACGCAGGCATGAGCTCGCACCTGACAATTCCTTATGACGATTTGATCGAGATTCCATCGCCGCATGTTGAGCCGCGGCTCGCATTTCAGACCATCGAGCCGCGCAAGGTCGACAACCTAACGCTAATTGACGGCAAGACATTTAGCGCAACCAGCGTGTCCGGCGATATCTATCCGCCGGGCTCGCCGGATGTCGGATTCTTCCATGACGATACGCGCTTCCTCAGTCAACTGGAGCTGAGGATTGGCGGCCATCGCACCGTAGTGCTTTCCTCGGCTACGGAAAAAACATTCTCCGCCCAAATCGAGCTGACCACCGGCAATATCACGCTACGCGACTCGTTCGACCTTCCCGAAAACACAGTCCATATCCGCCGCGAACAGCTGCTCTCTTCAGAGATATTTTTCGATCGCATGACCTTCGAGAATTTCAATCTCACTCCAGTGGACTTCACGGTGGAGATGCTGCTCGACGCAGATTTCGTCGATGTATTTCAGGTACGCGGCGTAGCACGTCAGAAACATGGCCAGTATTACAAGCCCGTGGTCACCGATAATGGCATCGCGTTTTATTATCGTGGCCTGGACGGCGTGATGCGCGAGACAATGATCAAGGTTTCGCCCAAGCCAACCGACATCAAGGAACGCACGATTCGCTGGGAGCTGCGTCTGGAGCCTCTGAAGCGCGTCGAACTCGATCTGAATGTCACTCCGCTGGTGGAAGGCCGTAAATCGCGCGCCCAGATCTACGAGATGGACCATCAGCTTCGTCAGCGGCGAGCGAATTTCGCGCGTTGGGAATCAGCCTCCACAAACTTCCAGACCGACAACGACGTTCTCGATGCTTTGCTGAAGACTGGGGTCGGCGACTTCCACGCATTGCAGATTCCGGACGGCGAGGAACACATCATAGCTGCCGGCATTCCGTGGTTCGCAACCATTTTTGGCCGAGACTCCATCATTGCGGCATATCAGTCTCTGTCCTTGAATCCGCAGTTGGCCGTCGACACCCTGCGTGTGCTGGCGCGATACCAGGGAAAGGAATATAACGACTGGCGCGACGAAGAGCCGGGTAAGATTCTGCACGAGTATCGCGACGGCGAGATGACCCGCGACGGCGAGATGCCCTTCGGGCCGTATTACGGTTCGATTGACGCGACCCCGCTCTTCCTGATTCTGCTGGGTGAAACTTTTAACTGGACGGCCGATGAACAATTGGTCGAAGAGCTGCTCCCCAATGCTTATGCGGCTCTGGAGTGGATCGATAAGTATGGCGATTTGGATGACGACGGCTTCGTCGAGTATCAGCGGCGTTCGCCGAAGGGCTTGATCAACCAGGGATGGAAGGACTCTTGGGATGCCAACATGCATCGCGACGGATCGGTTGCCAAGACGCCAATCGCGCTTTGCGAGGTGCAAGGCTATGTCTACGACGCGAAGTACCGGATGTCGTCGCTGCTGCGAGCGTTCGGCGACATCAAGACGGCGGATCGTCTGAAGCGTGAGTCAACAGAGCTGGCAAAACGATTTGACCGCGCTTTCTGGGTGCCGAGCCGGGGTTTTTACGCCATGGCGCTCGATGCCGAGAAGAGACCCCTGGAAGTGATCTCGTCGAACCCTGGTCATTTGCTATTTACGCGGATCATCAACCGGGAACGCGCGCGCGTGGTTTCAAACCGCCTGATGCGCGATGACATGTTCAGCGGCTGGGGCTGGCGCACCATGTCGCAGGAAGAGCGCGTGTTTAATCCGCTCAGTTATCACCGTGGGTCGGTGTGGCCCCATGACAATTCCATCATCGCGCACGGTATGGCAGTGAATGACATGCGCGATGGCGCTTTGCGCATTCTCACATCGCTCTATCAGGCAGCCTCGAACTTCCGCGACTACCGGTTGCCGGAACTGTTTTGCGGGGTGCAGCGTCGCGAGTATGACGAGCCGGTGCACTATCCCGTGTCGTGCTCACCGCAGGCGTGGGCGTCGGGTGCAATGTTCCTGATCCTATGCTCGGTGCTGGGCATTCATCCGAGCGCGCCGCGCAAGGAACTCAACATCGTCAATCCTCAGCTGCCGGATTGGCTCGATCATCTGCACATTCGCAATCTGCGCATTGGCGCCAGCCGCGTCGGACTCGACTTCAGCCGCCGTGGCGACCGCACCTTCTGTAACGTAGTGGATGTGGAGGGCGAGAAGCTGCTGGTGAATGTGGCGTTCAAAAAATAGCCATCGGCTATCAGCCGTTGGCTCTCAGCTGACGCAAATGAGTTGTGGCATTGACGGAGCAAGGAGACGCTGGCCCGGCTCTCCGGGCCTTTCTATCCACCATTCACTAGCCACTATCCACTACAATGATCGAACGGCGCGTCGGCGCCGAACGCTTTGGAGGATCAATGGCGCAAGTTAAAATCACAGTCCGCAACAACGGGCCGTTCCGGGTGGAAGCTCCCGAAGGATCGGTTGAGTTGGTGGACGCAGACGGCAATCCATATGACCTGACCGGCAAAACTGCCTTTTCTCTTTGCCGTTGCGGTGGCTCGACCAACAAGCCCTTCTGCGACGGCACGCATTCGCGCATAGGGTTTCAGGGTGCGGAGAAGGCCGTGGCCGAGGTGCAGAAGCAGGAGACGCCAGGGCAGGAACCACCGAAAGGGTGACGTTGTCCAATTGCAAAAGCTAAGCCGGGCTTTAGTAGCCCGGCTTTTCTTATTTTCTGTGCTCGGGTACCTGTTCGCCGCTGCCAACCTTAGCCGCATACGAATTGTCGTCTGCCACCTGCCAGACCGTGTCGATCACGGTTCCGTCCACCCACTTCACGACGGCGACGGGATTGTCGAGCAGGCGAGGCTTGGCTGGCTTGCCGCCGCAGATATTCTCGACCTCTGCTTTGATTTCCTCGATCGACCGGATGGGGAGGCCCTTACCTTTGACGGCATCGAGAAGATCGCGACGTTTGGGGTTGATGGCGATGCCACGCTCGGTGACGATGACGTCGATCAACTCGCCCGGCCCGCAGACGGTGGTCACTTGGTCAACGATTACGGGGATTCGATCGCGGAATGACGGCACGGCGAGGATCGTGCAGCCGGCAAAGAGGCAGTTCTGCCAGCCTCCGATGCCATGTAGCAGGCGCCCGTCGGAGTGCGTTACCACGTTGGCGTTGAAGTTCGCGTCAACCTCGGTCGCACCCAGCACGCAGACATCGACCATCGAGGCGAAATTGCCTTTGCCGTGAAAATTGTAGGAGGTGAATGGGCTGGTCGGCACGTGCCTCGGGTCGCTCGCGATCGAGCGCACCGCATCAAGGTCGAAGGTCTGTCCGTCGAGGATGTAACCGATGAGACCTTCCTGAAGAAGATCGACCAGGTACTTCGTCGATCCGCCGCGCACGAAGCCGGCCTTCACATTCGCCTGCTTCATCATGCGCGCGAGATAGTCGACGAAGGCAAGAGCAATGCCGCCTGCGCCCGCCTGAAACGAAAAGCCCTCCCGCATGATTCCGCTGTCGCGTACGAATCGGGCAACCAGTTCGGCGATGCGCAGGCGGTCGGGACTGCGCGTGATCTGTGTAGTGCCGCTGACGATCTTCGAAGGGTCACCAATCGAATTTACCTGGACAACGTAGTCGACGTTGTTGCCCTGAATCTGCCAGGGAACACAAGGGAAGGGAACCAGATTGTCGGTGACGACGATGACGCGGTCCGCATAAACGGAGTCGGCGAGCGCAAAGCCCAACGACCCGCAGGCCGAGGGGCCGTGCGATCCGTTGGCGTTACCGAAATAATCGGCGGTGGGCGCGGCGATTACGGCGATGTCGATGCGAACTTCGCCGTCCTGTACCGCCTGCCAGCGGCCGCCGTGGGAGCGCAGCACTCCGAGTCCGCGCATATGACCGTGCGAACAGTAATCGCCGAGCGGGCCATTCATGCTGCCTTCGATGTGGTGTACGGCGCCGGAGTTCATCAGGTCGATGACCGGTTCGTGGCAGGGAAACGACGCGCTGGGGAACCAGACGAGGTCTCTGGCGCCCATACGGGAAGCAGTTTGGAGCGCTGTCAGGGCAAGGCGATCGCCGTTGCGCAGATGGTGATGGCTGCTGATGGTCATGCCATCGCGCAGCCCGCAAAGCCGCAGCGCCGTTTCAAGGTCAGGCACGCGCTTGTCGCCGTTGGCGGGGTAATCGCTGTTCGTACGGATAGGCGGCCCGGCTTTTCTGCCAGCCGGCTTGCAGGCGTCGACGCCCTGGTAGGGCACCCCTTCGCGGCCGTTGATGTTGTTCGGGACGCGGCGACCGATCGCATTGGTAATCAATTCAGTTTCTACTGCTGCGCCCATCCTCAATCTCCTGCCGCCGTGGCGGCTTCTGGAACCGAGCCCATATGCCTGGCACGAGCCACCAGCTTGACCGCGCGTTGCACTACGGGGGCGTCGATCATCTTGGAGCCCAGGCTAACTACACCGAGTCCACGGGACTGCGCCTCATCATAGGCGGCGACGATCTTCAGTGCTTTCTCTAACTCTGACGCTGTGGGAGCGAAGGCGCGATGAATGATCTCGATCTGAATCGGGTGGATACATCCCATGCCTTCGAAGCCCATGGCACGCGAATTCTCGCCCCAGGTAAGCAGGCCATCGGTGTCGCCTACGTCGCCAAATACCGAATCGATTGCCTGGATTTGCGCGGCATGAGCAGCATTCACCACCCGCATGCGCGCGTAGAGTGACTCCGTACCGGTCGATGTTTTCGCCACGCCGAGATCGGCCGTGTAGTCCTCAAGGCCGATAGCAAGAGCGACAACGCGATCGGATGCAGTCGCAATTGCGAATGCGTTCTCCACTCCGAGTGCGGACTCAAGAATCGGCATCAACCAGATCGGGCGTGCGATCTCGCAGCGTTTGCAGATACAGCTAATTCGATCCGCGACCTCGGACACCTGCTGGGGTATTTCAACCTTGGGAATGAGGATGAGATCGGGCGCCTGCGGAATAATCTCCTCGAGGTCGGCAAGGCCGAAAGGCAGCTGGTTGATGCGGACCATGCGTTCCGGGCTGCCGAAATCAACCGAGCGAAGAGCATTGCGCACCAGAATGCGGGCCGCATCTTTCTCTCCGTAGTGAACCGAGTCTTCCAGATCGAGAATCACTGCGTCGGGGGCGTGCAGGCCCGCATTGATGAAGTACTTCGGTTCGTTTCCCGGCAGGTAGAGACGAGAGCGCCGTAGCCGATCCCGAGGTGATGGCTTTGGAAGAACGGTAGTCGACGGCAATGCGAATTTGTCCTGCTCTAGACCGGCCCGTCGCACCGCTGCTTCAATACGTGCGGATATAACGAACGGTAACGCGCCCTCATCGACGATGGTGATCTTAGCGTGGTCGACACCCAGGGAGTGCAGGACATCGTTAGTCTGCTGGCGAATGTGGTCGCCGTAATACAAGTCGACGCGCGAATGCAGGTTGATCTGGATACCGCCAGAGGAGCGTTCCTCGAACGTTACGTGCAGGTCCGAGCGGACGTCGCCGCCCGCACGTCCCGCTTCCCCGCGCCTGAGTGCGCTAGCTTCTGCTACTGACGGCATAGACTTTCTCCACTTCGACGCCAAGCTGGGCCAAGATTGCGTCTGTCAATTCCTTGGTGGAGGCGGCGCCCTGTGCAATCGATTTCGCACCGCCAGAAATTCGCATCATGTCGTAGGTGTGGACGTGGCCTTCGGCGATGACCGTTGAAATAGCCGTACGAATTTTCTTTGCCTTGTCGCCTTCGCCGAGGTGATCGAGCATCATGGCCGCCGAAAGAATCATTGCGACCGGGTTGACGATGGGTGGATCGAGTTCCGCATACTTCGGCGCGGAGCCATGCGTCGGCTCAAAGACGGCTACTTCATCGCCCATGTTGCCCGAGGCGGCGAAGCCCAACCCGCCGACAAGTCCTGCAAACGCGTCGCTGATCACGTCGCCGAAGAGATTACTGGCGACGATCACTCCGTATTCTTCCGGATTCTTGGTTAGCCACATCGTCTGCGCATCAATGTTCGTCGACCAGAGCTGGATGTCGCTGTACTGCTGCTGCACTTGATTGGCAACTTCCTCCATCAGGCCGGAGGTCTCACGCAGCACGTTAGGCTTCTCGCAGATGGTGACCGACTTGTAGCCGAACTGTCGCGCATGCTTGAACGCCGCTTCGCAGATACGTCGCGCCGCCGGGCGGGTGATAATGCGCACCGAGACCGCCAGGTCCTCACCTGCAACATTCTCGAAGGGCCTGAACTTAGGGTGGGTGCGCAGTGCTTCGCGTACCGCCTGCGGTGGATTGCTCCACTCCACGCCCGCGTAAAGCCCTTCCGTGTTCTGGCGAAAAACCACAACGTCAACCTTGGGCTCCTGGAAGCCGCCGGCGAGGTTCTTGCGGATGAAGTTCAGCGGGTTGCCGGGGAACGACAAACACGGACGCATGCAGATGTCGAGATTGAACTTCTGCCGCATCGAGACGATCGGGCTGAAGTATTGATACCCTTTGCCCCTTAGAGCGGGGCTCAGCTCGGATTCCGCTGCTTTCTTGGGCTTGGAGGTGATGGCGCCGAATAGGCCGACCTTGTGCCTGGCTAGCAAATCGATGGTTCGCTGGGGAAGGGCGTTGCCTTCCTTGATCCAGCACTCCCAGCCGATATCGGCGTGTATATACTCGGCATCAAAGCCGACCGCGTCGAGCACCCGTAGTGCCTCGGGCAACACCTGGTTTCCGATCCCGTCTCCGGGCATGGTTACGATAGTATGTTTTGCCATGAAGGCTTGCTCCTGATATCTCTATGAGTCTTACGCTGTAAGACTTCTCACCCTCGCGCCACTAGCGCGTTGCGCCAACCTCTGGCGAACTAAGTTCTCGATTCCGCCGGACGCGACCAATGACTGCGGCACGCTGCCCAGCGCTGGGAAGGAAAACTCCTCTTCTGCATAACGAATCGTGCTGTTGACGAAATCGACTTCAATAGGCACAACAGAAATGATGGTCCGCTCCCGGCGCACCACGGGATCTTCAAAACGCGAGCGCAGGCGCTTCACCAACTCCGGTGATTCAATGCAAAGGAAGCCGTTGTTGAAGGCGTTGCGCAGGTACGTTTGCGAGAAGCTGCCGGCAATGACCAGCGGTATGCCCTTGCACTTAAGCGCAGTCACCGCCTGCTCGCGGCTGGAGCCGGTGCCGAAGTTGAAGCCCCCGACAACCACGTCGCCTGCGGCGGTTCGCGCGGCAAATTGTGGATCGTAGTTCTGCATCACCACGCTTGCCATCATCTCGGAGGTCATGTCTTCGCGATAGGTGTAGTCCTTGCCGTAGATGCCGTCGGTGTTCAGGTTGTCCTGTGGCAGAAAGACCAGCCGCCCGCGAATACTTGCGGGGAAGCCGGCTATGATCTCCACTTTCTCGGGCGCAGCGGCAGCGGGGCCGAACTCCTCGAACTTCTGCGTTATTTTGGTGGACGTGATCTCGGCGACTCCGCAGATGTAGCCCGCAATCGCCGACGCTGCTACAACCGCCGGGCTTGCCAGGTAGCACTGCGCCTCACGAGAGCCCATTCGCCCCTTGAAGTTGCGGTTAGTCGCGGAGATTCCGACTTCGCCGGGTTCCAGCAGCCCCGCGCCGAGGCCAATGCACGGTCCGCAGCCGGAGGGAAGAGGCTGCGCGCCGGCATCCAGCAGCGTCTGCCAGATTCCGCGTTGTTCCGCTTCCGCTTGAATCGAGTGGCTCGCCGCAGCCAGGTGGAATCGCACGCTGTCAGCGATCTTCTTTCCACGCAGTACCTGTGCAGCGGCTTCGAGGTCTTCGAGTCGCGAGTTCACACAGGAGATCAGATACGCCTTCTGAATCGCGATCTTCTTTTTCGCAATGTCGGCGATGGACTGCATGACCTGCACCGTGTCTGGGCCGGAGACGTGAGGCGTCACCTGCGAGAGATCGAGCATGATCCGACCGGCATACGTGGCGCCATGATCAGGCTCGGGTGGACTGGTACGCCACTCCCGTAGCTTTTCTTCGGGAATGCGCGTTACG
Source organism: uncultured Acidobacteriaceae bacterium (assembly GCA_963834135.1). Classification (GTDB taxonomy): domain Bacteria; phylum Acidobacteriota; class Terriglobia; order Terriglobales; family Acidobacteriaceae; genus Bog-257. Next base: position 260,008 of record CAWIAN010000008.1, read on the forward strand.
CCTCGAGCTCGCAATTCTTGAGCGCAGGCTTCCAGATATGCCAAGGTGATCTCGTCGACGGGGAACCAGCCGACCAGCGCTCCCCACTCAGTCGTCATGTTGGCGATGCTGAGGCGCGCATCCATACGCAGCGACGCTAATCCGGGGCCGCTAAACTCGAGCGCCGCATTGAGCACCTCTTCGCGGTTGTACAAACCGCAGAGCGTGATGATCACGTCTTTGCCAGTGACACCGGGCGACAGCTCGCCTTCCAGCACTACCTGAATCGAGCGCGGAATCTGCCACCAAAACTCGCCGGTAGCCCAGATCGCGGCCGCATCCGTCCTTACGACCGGTGTTCCGATTGCGCCCAGCGCTCCGTACATATTGGAGTGGGAGTCGGACGCGACGACGAAGCTGCCGGGCAGCACGTAGCCGTTTTCCACCATGATCTGGTGTCCGATGCCCGTGCCTGGCGGATGGAAATCGATATCGTGCTCGCGCGCGAAAGCTTCCATGCTGCGATACTTTGCCAGGTTTGATTCTTCGGTATTCTGAATATCGTGATCGGCAGTGAACACAGGCTGTCTCGAATCGTGCACGTCCGCGGCTCCGATTGCCTTGAATTTCTTCATCACCGCCGCGGTGTTGTCGTGCGTCATCACATGGAATGGCCGGATGGAAAGGAAGTCTCCCGCGCGTAGAGGGCGGCTGGGGCCTTCGGTCATGTGAGCTTGGGCGATCTTCTCGACGATGGTTTGCGGCATGGTTATTGCCTTCTGACGCGTGCTGCAGCCCGCGACAACCTTTTCGTATCAATGGGGCTCTTGAGGGTGTGCCCCGTCAAACCGTCGTGCGTCTCATCGATCCGCACGGAACAGCTTCATCAGCTCGATGACACTTGTCTGTTTCTCCAGATTCCATATGGCCTCGATGGCGCGACGCCGCGCTCCACGTGACATCACTGGCTCCGCGAGTGCCTCAAACTTTTCTTCGACCTCTTTGTCGGTCAGCGGATTTCGCGGATCGCCCTTCGGATAGTCGAGCTGCTGCATAAACTCGTGCCCATCGATCGTGAGAATGCGAACGATCACGCGTTGCAGGGAAGGGAACACCTTCTCGATTTCGGGATCGGCGGCCACCACAATCTTCTTAAGCTGCTCCCGGATTGTGGGATCCATAATCTTTGCGGGCGTGAACTGCAGGGGCGTGACCTGGCGCTCCGCGATAGCAGCAGCGATCACATAGGGCAGAGAATGGTCCGCCGTTTCTTTCGTATGCGGATCGTACTTGCTGGCATCGCTGAGGATGTCTGCCCCGCGCGCGGTCGTGCGAATGTCCACCCTGGCGATGTCGTTGGGGTTGAGGTCGTGGTCTCTCACCAGGGCCAGCACCGCCGAAATCGGTGTGTGCGTCAGGGCTTCCGTGGGAAAGGCTTTCATCCCACATTGAGTGATACGCCAGGAATCGCCGAGGCCGTCGGTCAGCAGATTAAGCTTCCACTCCGGACCAAAGCAGTGTACGAGCCCTTCTTTGCCATCGATGACGTGTTCCGGGCCGGTATATCCCTTCTCAGCCAGCAGAGCGGCGAGCATGCCGCTCTGCGTGGCCATGGGATCGACGGTATTCTTCATCATCGTCAGCTTGCCGGCCGTGACCGCGCCCAGGGTCGCGCGAGGGCTGGCGCTGATACCGATGGCGTGCTGGATCTGCGATGGCGTGAGATGGAGCATACGCCCGGCGACGATGGGCGAAACGAAAGCCGTCAGGGTTGCGTGGTGCCAGCCGCGCTCGCGAATGCCGGGAAATGCAGCCTCGCAGAGTCGCATCTCGAATTCGTGACCCAGCACAAGCCCGACGATGAGTTCGCGGCCGTCGCTTCCGGCTCGCTCGCACGCTGCGATGGCAGCAGGGAAAATATCGGAGGGATGCGATGGATCCTGCTTCCAGTAAATGTCGTTGTAGTCCATGCAGCGGATCATCAAGGCATTGGCAAGGGCTGCGGAAACCGGATCGACTTGTTTGCCGCTGCCGATCAGCGTCGCTGCGCCCGGCCCTGCGATCTCGTCGAGCACGTCGAGGGCAATTTCCACGTCGTGCTGTTGATAGCCGCCGAGGGCGCACCCCATGCTGTCGAGCAAGAAACGCTTAGCTTGATAGACCGCGTCGGCGGAGAGATGTTCGAATGTCAGACTTGCCGCCCACTCCGACATTGTGGCAGTGATCGTCGGTTTGGTCGGCGCTTTCGTCGGGGCCGTGGTGGTCGCCATGGAAACTGTCTCCGCTACTCCCCCAGATTCTTGAACGGCTGAAATGCCATAAAGTCGGCGTGATGCACGATGTAGGCCTCGGTAGTTCGCTTTACCAAGTCGCCTTCAGCGGCATGCGCAGCAATGATGTGGCATACCGCGTCCGGCACGCCGCACGCCATGGCCAGCGCTACGCCGGTGAACGGGTGGCGAAGCATCGCGCCGCGCTTGCTCTGTTTCGTCTGACTGTTCCCCTTCTCGTATTCCAGCAGCTTGCCGACGTCGGCCAGAATTGCCCCCGCAATGACCGTGTCCATATCGATCGGCAGAGCGCGTCCCATGAACTCGGTCATGCTCTCCGCCGCCTTGCGTGCGATGTGGACTACGCAACGCTTGTGTTCCATAAATGTCGTTGGACAATTCGGGACAAGCAGGGTGAAGGGAATGCGGTTCAGATCTTCAGGCGTGAGCGGGCTGAGATCGAGCGCGCGTTCCCAGGTGCGCGTCACCTGCTCGCGCAGTTCAACTGACTGAATCCATTCAAGTTCGGGCCAAAGCTTAAGAACGGCATCGCGCATAAAATCCCTACGCCAAACGAATATTCGTAACACTTTGCCGATAGCAGAAGCTATGACGTGCGTCACAAAACGAAACTCAAACGAGGACCTGGGCTTTGCGCCAAAAATTGCACAGGAGGGAAAGGCCACGTCGCACTACCCACTCGGCACGTGCCTCTTGTATGCTCTGACTCTGCTCTTGTCCAAAGGAGGTGCCCATGGGCGCCAACGATGCTCTGCTCGCTCCGATTCCTGACGCGGAGCACCGCGACTTCGGTGGAGTGCAACTGGATGTGGTTCGCACCGGAAACGCCCGCGTGAAGCGGTCCATCTATCCCGTCGGCTTTCACTGGGCGGAGGACATTAAGCCGTTGGTCGGAACCGAAGCCTGTATGCACGCTCATGTCGGCTTCCTGGCACGCGGGCGAATTCACATGACGTTCTCCGATGGCTGCACGCGCGACTTTGTCGCACCTCAGGTGGTCGTCATCGAAGCTGGCCATGACGGCAGGGTGATTGGAGATGAGCCCGCAGTCCTCATCGAATTCGACTTCGAAGGCGAGACCGCCAAACGGCTGGGATTGCCCGAGAAGCACGAGCACTAAAGCTTAGAGGTGCGAGCACTGCGCCGTTGTTTTTTGTAGTCTTAGGTTATGCGCTTTCAGCGACTGTGTGTTTTTTGCGGCTCCAGCATGGGAGCTCGAACCGAGTATTGTGCAGCTGCGGAAACTCTAGGCGAACTATTCGTCGAACGCGGGATCGGACTGGTGTATGGCGGCGGCAACGTCGGGCTGATGGGAGTGCTTGCCGACACAGTGCTGGCACTTGGAGGCCGGGTGATCGGCGTGATTCCCGAGTCGCTGATGGCGAGGGAGGTTGGGCACCTGGGGCTTACCGAGCTGCGCATCGTCAACTCCATGCATGAACGCAAGGCCGTCATGTCGGATCTCTCGGACGGATTTATTGCTCTGCCTGGCGGCTTCGGGACGATTGAAGAATTCTGCGAAGTGGTGACCTGGTCGCAGTTGGGAATTCAGTCTAAGCCGTGCGGCCTCTTGAATGTGGAGAACTACTTCGCGCCGCTGCTCGACCTGTTCGATCAGGCTGTGCGCGAGCGGTTTGTGCGGGAAGAGAATCGACGGCTGGTGCTGGATGATTCCGATCCCGCGCGGCTGTTGGGGAAGATGGCGAGGTTCGAGGCAGAGCCCGTGCCGAAATGGATTGGCAGGGAAGAGCGATAACATTGTGCTTAGCTGCTGCGCTTCCTTGTTGGATTGTCCTCCTGAGCGAAGTTGAGGTTGCGCCCGCGACCGAACGCAGTCGAAGGACAGCTCTAGCGGGTCTTCGCGCCGCCCTCGAGGAAGACTTGCATGTGGCTATAGAGGCCTTCGACTCCAGCGCAAAGGCATGTTCCCGCGCTCAGGATGACAATTAACTGGGAGACTTGGCGAGTTTATCTAGGCTAGCTTAGCCGCCCACTCGCGCCGCTTCTCCGCTTCGTGCGTTGTGAACACTCCGGCGATCTTCGTCCCACAATTTGCACAGCAGCCATCTTTCAGCCGGTTCGCCATCACCGAGTGCCACGAGCGTGTGATTACGACTTGCTGACATCCCGGGCAAATCGTGTTTCCGCCATCGGAGTGGATGTTGCCCTCGTACACGTACTTCAATCCCATGCTGCGAGCAATCTTGCGCGCGCGATGCAATGTGGCAGGCGGAGTCGGCTGTTTGTCGCGCAGCTTGAAGTCGGGATGAAACGCGGTGAAGTGCAAGGGAACATCGTTGCCGAGGTTTTCCAGAATCCAGCCGCAGAGCTGCTTGAACTCGTCGTCGCCGTCGTTCAATGTGGGGATGATGAGGTTGGTGATCTCGAACCAGACGCCGGTCTCGTGCCGCAACCATTTCAGCGTGTCGAGTACTGGTTGTAAATGCGTAAGTGTGATCTTGCCGTAGAAGTTTTCCGTGAAGGCCTTCAAGTCGATATTCGCGGCGTCGATGTGACGATAGACATCAAAGAACGCCTCGCGCGTGATGTAGCCGTTGGAAACCATCACGTTGTTCAGGCCCGCGCGGTGCGCCTCGCGGGCGATGTCGATGACATACTCGGCCCAGATCGTCGGCTCGTTGTAGGTGAAGGCGAGATGCGGTGCGTGGTGCTCGAGCGCCAGTTCGACTACGTCGCCCGGATCGAGGCTGAGAGAGTTCACCTGATCGGCCTTGGCCTTGGAGATGTCCCAGTTCTGGCAGAAGAAACAGCCCATGTTGCAGCCGGCGGTGCCCATGGAAAGGATCCTGGTGCCGGGGAAGAAATGGTTGAGCGGCTTCTTCTCGACCGGATCCATCGCCAGCGCCGCGGGCCGGCCGTAGCCGAGCTGAATCAGGCGTCCACCGTCATTCTTGCGGATAAAGCAGAAGCCGCTCTGACCTTCGCCGATGTGGCAGTGGCGCGGACAGAGGTAGCAATGGATGCGGCCGTCGGGCATGGTCGCCCACCAGCGCGCTTCATGAACCTGGGGCTGTAATACTGTTAACTGCATAGTAACTGCCTATGCTTATTGTACCGCCGGAATCAAGCCCGGAGCCATTCCGGTGAGCTACCAGCGCTGTGCTACGACCTGGTGCGGCAGCCTCGGCTCCTCGTAGTCTTTTGGCTTCTGGCGCGGCGGCAGCTTGGGTGGCGTGTATGGAATCTCTTCGTAGGGAATACGGCTCAGCAGATCGGCGATACAGTTCAGACGTGCCCGCTTCTTATCGTTGGAGGGGACAATGTACCAGGGGGCAAGAGCCGTATCGGTTGCGGCCAGCATGGCATCGCGAGCGCGTGAGTAGTCATACCAACGGCGGTGCGACTCAAGGTCCATCGGGCTGAGCTTCCAGCGCTTGGACGGGTCCTTGATGCGTCCCACGAAGCGACGGTGTTGCTCTTTCTCCGAGACGTCCATCCAGTACTTCAGCAGGATGATGCCGTTGTTGACCAGGGTGGCTTCAAACGCCGGACAGCCAATGAGGAAGCGCTTGTAATCCTGTTTGCTGCAGAAGCCCATCACGTGCTCGACGCCGGCGCGGTTATACCAGCTACGATCGAAGACTATGATCTCGCCTGCGGCGGGTAATTGCGCGATGTAACGTTGCCAGTAGAGTTGGCTCTTCTCGCGGTCAGTGGGTGCGGGTAGCGCGATCAGGCGAAACACGCGCGGGCTCACGCGCTCCATGATGCGTTTGATCACGCCGCCCTTGCCCGCGGCGTCGCGGCCTTCGAAGATGATGACGATGCGCGCGCCTGAGTGCTTCACCCATTCCTGCAACTTAACGAGCTCCACCTGCAGCTTGAAGAGTTGACGCTCGTACTCTTTCTTGTCCAGCTTCTGCGGAGTAGCATCGGCAACGGGTTCGACCGCTGACTTCTTCGCATGTTTCTTGCCGGAGTGCTTAGCCATGAGGCCTCCCTGCTACTGCCAGCTTGTAGTATGAGGATGAGCTGATTGTACCTTGTGGGGGCAAGCCGAGAGGTTCGAGCTGCTTGCTCGATCCGTATTCGGTGGTGGGGAGCATGCTAATAGAGTGAATATTTTTGGAAGCGAAGTTCGAACCTCCAGCGCAACCTTCGAAAGCTCGGGACATCCGATTGCCGTCGAGCAATTTTTGCCAGCGACGCCCGGCAAACATCGCGCGGTCATCGCGCTGCATGGCTCGGGAGGCATTCGTGAAGGCTGGTCCACGCAGCCGGCCTCGCTGATGGCGGGGCAGGGCTACTCCGTCTTTCTCTTGCATTTCTTTGATCGCACCGGCACGGTCCGTGCAGATTACGAAACTACGCAGCGCTATTTTCCTGATTGGATGCGAACCGTCGGCGACGCCATCACCTTCGCGGCACAGAATCCATCGGTCGATGCCGATCGCATTGGTCTGCTCGGCTTCTCTCTGGGATCCTTCCTGGCGCTGGCGGTGGCGTCGGTCGATCCGCGCGTCAAGGCTGTCGTGGATTTCTTTGGCGGTCTACCGGAGGAGTTGCACGGCACGCCGAGAATGCCACCGGTCCTGATTCTTCACGGAGAAGATGATCGTGTTGTGCCCGTCAGCGAAGCTGTCAAGCTGCAGCAGTTGCTGGAGCGCACAGGTACGCCCTATGAGATGAAGCTGTATCCCGGAGCCGGGCATGTCTTCAACGGTATGCAGTTTATGGACGCGGGACGGCGGGCGATTCAATTTCTAAATAAACACCTGTAGCTGACAGAGATGCAAGCCAGTGCCGTCGGCTGAAGCCGACTCCGAGCAACAAAACGCGCCTTGGACGCTGACCTGAAGGTTAGCTCTACCAGGACCTCATTATTCCGCCAGCGCTGCGGCCTGTTCTTCGGCTTCGGCGACAGCGCGAATGGAGACGTGCTCGTGACGCGCGATCGCCAGTCCGGTGGGGATGACTGACATGAAGGTCACGGCCCACAACATCATGCCGCAACTGACCGCGAGCTCGTGCTCGATGTGGAAGCCCGCGCTCAACATACCTATCGTCGCCAGTTGCGAGCCGCCGCCGACAGCCGGCAATTGCAGCATGGAGCCGACCATGCTGGAGCCCATGAGCACGATCTCGTAGGGAAGCGTGAGTGTCTGCAACTCGCCCGGATAAGCGTGGGTAACAGCATAGTAGGCAAATGCCACCAGTATCCACATGAATAGCGAGACAGCGACCAATTGCAACGCTGAGCTCAAGTCCTGGATTGTCTCCAGGCCATGGCTAAACGACAGCACCTTCTCGCGAACATGATGGGCAAGTTTAGGCGCGAAGCCGACAATGCGCGCATGTAGAAATTCGGCCACTGCGTCGCCAGAGCGGCGCACAATAATTAAGCCGACAATCATTGCGGCGATCAGGCCCATGAGGAAAAATCCGCCTTCACGAAGCCGGTGATAAAACGAGAGCGCCTTCAAGTCTGGCGAGAGCAGGCTCACCGAGAGCATTACTGCAAAGGAGCCCATATCGAAGATGCGCTCGACTCCCCAGACAGCAACCTGCGAGGTGAAGGTCAACCGCTCTTTCTTGGCGATGATATAAGGGCGAATCATCTCGCCGGCACGGCCTAGCAGCGCCAGCGCAGCAAAACCGACGAACTGTGGCGCCAGCAATCGTGCCGTGGTCGTTTCCTTCACGGGTTTTAGAAAGATCCGCCAGCGCACGGCCCGCAGCACATACGCGAGATAGGTAAACGCTAGTCCGGCGAGAATATAGAGCCAGTTGACGTGCTCGGTCCGGCTCCAGAACATCGCCCAATCGAAATTCTTCCACGCGCGGATTTGCAGATAGATGAGCGCGCAGAGGACGACCAGCACAATGCCGAAAACCAGAATGTTTTTTCTATTCATGAAGAAGGAGTAAGAGTCGCCTGCGCAGAGCTAATGGTCAAGGTAAATGAGCCAGAGAGTGAGGTCAAACGGCTGGTTGATCTTCAGCAACACTGGCTGGTCCCAAAAAAACGCAGGAGGTAGCGACGCGGAGAGTGAGAGAGCATCATTTAAGCTATGACCAAGATACCGGTACTTCGCATCGCCCGCCCATCCGATAATCTGGAGGCGCTGCTGCGCTTCTACCGCCAAGGGCTTGGTCTCTCGCTGTTAGCTCACTTCGAAGACCACGAAGGCTTTGACGGGATTATGCTGGGCCGCGAAGGTGCACCGTATCACTTGGAGTTCACGCGTGCCCGCGGACACGTGGCCGGCCGCGCTCCCACGCCGGACAACCTGCTGGTGTTCTATCTTCCCGACCCTGACGAATGGAATGCCGCGGTGCAGCGAATGCGCGACGCCGGCTTTGCTCCAGTGACCTCGTTCAATCCTTACTGGGATCGACAAGCTCTGACCTTCGAAGATCCAGATGGCTATCGTGTAGTCTTGCAAAACGCAAGCTGGGAGAAGTAATCATGCGCCCGCGCTGTTTCTGACACGCCTGAGTACAACTCCGATTCCGCAAAAGTGAAATCTTATGGTGTGATCTCCCAAACCACACCTGCGCTATAGGTGCCGCCTTCTGCGGTGGTTCCGTAGAGATTGCCCTGCGCATCAAGCGCCAGGCCGCCGACGGGGTACTCGCCACTCTCCGCGTCCGAGAACTCGTGCAGCAAAGTATAAGTCCAGCCGCCGTTCGACGGAGTCAACTTGAATACCGTACCCTCGTTGTGGGACCCCAAGCTGTGGGTCATGCCATACAGGTTGCCGGCGCTGTCTCGAACGAGAGCTGAAGTGGGGCCATCGTCGTCGTAAAATCCGCCCAAGCTGTAGATCACGGAGAAATTCCATCCTCCAGCCGATGGCGTCATTTCAAAAACCGTAGCGCCTCCGCCGCTCGTGCTGTCCGACGTGGTGCCATAGAGATTTCCGGCGGGATCAAAGATTAACTCGCCCTGGGGTTCAGATGCGTCGGTGGGAAGCTCGACGAGCGTATTAAGGCCGGATGGCGTGAGTTGGAAGACGGTGCCGTTGTTGCCGCTTGCGCCAAACGTCGTCACTCCGTAAAAGTTGCCGGCGGCGTCAGGGGTGACTCCGGCATACGGGCTTGCGCCATCACTACCACCGGTGAAGCGGTACGGTATGCTTTCCGTCCAGCTGCCATTCGAGTGCGTCAACTTGAAGATGGTGCCGCACCAGCCGAAGGCGTAACAGGGCGTGAAATGGCCGCCTGACAAGGTGGTGCCGTAAATGTTGCCTGCCTGGTCGAAGGCAACCCGGGCGATCGGGAAAGCTCCATCGGTGTAGTCGCCCAGGAATGTGTAGAGCACGGTTTCTCTCCAGGGACAGTAGGAGCTGTTGCAAACTGTGGGCGGAGGCGTGAGCCGGAAGACAGTGCCGCATCCGGACTCGTTAAGGTCGTCACTTCGGCAGGAGTACCCGCCAAATTCGGCAGTGCCGTACAAAGCACCATCGGGACCGAAGACGACGCCGGCCCAGGGGTTAGCCCCATCTGCCCCTCCGGCGAATTTGTGCAGGGTGGTCAGGATCCAGCCTTGCCCGGTGTTCTTCATCTTGAAGACGGTGCCGCACTGGTTGCCGCAGCGTCCTCCGAAATCCCCGAATGTAGTTCCGTAGATATTTCCGCCTGCATCGACGATCAATCCGCCTGTGGGCTCACTGCCATCGGAACCGCCGGTGAAGTTGTGGATGACTGTGTAAGTCTGAGCCTGCGCCGCTGGAACGGCGAATATGGGCAAAACCACCATTCCGACGAGAACCGCGATGGCCGATCGGGGACACGGCTGAGAAAAATCGATGCTGCCTTGAGCGCGTCATAAGTCACCTATACCGACAATTTTGGCTTCTATCGCCTCATAGCGTATCTGCATTTTGCGGCGACGCGGCTAATTTCCTACGCTCACACCGGCAGGGTCAACTTAATTTCGCATTACGGCACAAAGTGCTGATAACACGGGGTTATCTGGCGTTATTGTCTTCGGCAAATGGGGCTCGCATACGGCCCTGCCAAATCGTTTTAGCGTAGAAATGGAGGTGTCAGGAAGGAAGCTGAGATAAGCCTTTGCTGTTATTCGCCGTCACGAGTTGACGCAATGTGCGTCGCAGCGGGCGTTTTCGCCTGGGCGGTGTCCTGATTTTTCCTGGCTACAGCGAAGGCTTTCTGCTCAGCCAATTTCTTGCGGTTGTAGTCCTTGATGATGCGCGCTACGTAGGCATGCGTCTCGCGATAGGGTGGGACACCGTGGTATTGCTGCACGCGCCCGGGTCCGGCGTTGTAGGCGGCCAGGGCTTTGGCTACATCGAAGTGATACTGCTCCAGCAGTTGCCGCAGGTAGCGCACGCCGCCGTCGACATTTTCCGCTGGGTCGAAGCTATCTCTCACCCCTAACTTGCTGGCGGTGCCAGGCATGAGTTGCATCAAGCCCTGTGCGCCCTTCGGCGAAACCGCGTTAGGATTATTGGCGCTCTCCGCGGCGATCACGCTGGCGATAAAGTCTGCGTCGATTTTGTTCTGTGCGCTGACCTCGGCGACGATGGCCTTCACGTCGACAGCCTTCGCTTGCGGCTCCGGAGCGTCCTGCGGATCGGGAGGCGCAGGCTCGTAGCCTTCAATCTGGTCAGTGGGAACGTCGACGTAGCCGCTTGCTGCGTCAGCACTCATGTAAAGACGCGTGGTTTCGCCCACCACTTCGTGATGGTCGTGGCGCAGGCTGAATCCGTTACGCAGGTTGGCGAGTTCCGCGGCCTGAAGCGGAGAAGCAGCGAACATCGTGCCTGCGATCAACAAACCGCAGATCCCTCCACTCGCTACGCTCACTCGGGATGACAATTTCATAAACTCTGCATACCCGCGTCTACATCTTCAAACTGGCTGCCTTCGCGTCCAGTACCTGCTCTACGGCTGCGGCCACTCCGCTCTCATCGTTATGAAGCGTGATCGTCCAGCCATTCTGCTTTAGATCATCAGACGCATTTCCCATGATCACCGGATGTCCGGCAAAGGTCAACATCTCGATATCGTTGTAGTTATCGCCGATAGCCATCACCTGGGAGCGGTCCAACCCGCGGTGCGTGGCCCAGCGCTCCAGCGCGTGGCCCTTGGAGCAACCCACGTTCAGGATGTCAACGATCGTGAGGTCGCGGTAGTCATACTGGGTGCGCAATACCGTGATCTCGTCAGCGAACGGCGCGTCCATGAGGCGCTCTTGCGCGGCCTGCATCAGGTCAACCGGACCACAGAACATCACCTGGATCGGATCTTCGACCAGAGCTTTCTCGACCGGGCTGACGTACTCGATGTAGGGCGCGTTCTTCTCCATCCAACGCTGGATGACACCGTAGAGTTGATCGTGATTTTCGCAGACAATGGCGCCCATTCCCTCGCGATCGAAAGTAATGACCGAGTAGTTGCGGAAATCGAGCATGTGACGGCAAAGTTTCAGAGCTGTAGCCTGCGGCATCAGGTCGCGATGGAAAGCTTCGCCGTGCGTCGAGCGGGTTACTGCGCCGTTGGAGCTGATGATCCAGAGGTCAAAGCCAAGCGATTCGGCGATGGGCAAAGCGAAGCGATGTCGGCGTCCGGTGACCAGCACGGTCTCGACACCAGCATCATGGGCACGACGCAACGCATCCAGATTGGCTTGGGAAACCTGGGCTTGCGAGTCCAGTAAGGTGCCGTCGATGTCGATGGCGATAAGGCGGACGGAGCGGCTCAAGATGCTCTATTTTAACAGTGTGCAGAGAAGCGGCGCTATCAAGGGACCGGCAAAGCTCATCGGCCTGAAGGCCGCCTCGCCGAGGGTCTCGAATGAACGGCTTAGACGCTGGCCTGAAGGCCAGCTCTACCCGAGCTGCTCCACGATGCTCAGAATGTGTACAGAACTCAGAATTGGGGCGGCGCTGCCGGCAAATCGGCGGAGCTGATTCCTTCGCAAATCGAGTTGTCGACGCTTACGTTGCCATTACTGTCGAGCTTAACCGTCCAGACCGTGTCGTAGTCGTCGCCGGGCCAGTCCGGTACGGTTTTGCCGCCATGGTAGGTAGAGAGCAATGCATTGACCGTGGTCGGTATATGATCGTGCTCCCACCCTACCAGCAAAGTCTGGTTCGAGAACGTGCCGCCGGTGAAGAAGAAGTCGCTGGCCTGTGTGGCCAAGTGTGGCGGGTTCTGCGCAATCATCGAAAAGCTTGACGCCAGGTTATAAGGCAAGTTGTTGGCGATGGCGTACGGCAGGACCGTCGTGTTGGTTCTGACGTAGGAATAGGTATCTCCGATTGAACTTTGGCTGCCAGGAAGAACCTGGGCTGGATCGATTGAGTAGACCTGAGTTGGCTGGATCTTGCCTTGTAGTGCGTAAGGTAAGTCGAGCGCACGCCACTGTCCGGCTCCGATGTAGTTGCCGTCTTCCCACCAGGACTTGGGATGGGCCTCCGCGTGGCGAACAAAGTAAACCGTCTCATTGGTATTGATGCCGGCGGGAACTATGGCACCGTCGATGCCACCGGTGATCTGGATATAAAACGTTGTGTGCGTTGTGGCCGGTAAGCAGGCTGCCTTGACAATGCCCCCGGCAGGTAGCGCCGGGTAGGCGGATAGCGGGTCCAGTTTGCTGTCGTATGTCACCAGGCTGGCTGCGCCGGATGGTGTAATAGTGACGGCATAGACGTAGTTTGGTCCCAAGTAGGTTGTAGGTGGCGTAAGAGGTTCGCCGTTCGCCCGATTAACGCTGGCCATCATAGCAATCACGGTTTCCCACGGCGCCGCGAAGACATAGGATCCTGACGGGTTTGCCGTGACGAGATCGTGCAGCAATGTTTCATTGGCTCGGCCCAGATCGCGAAAATCAATACCCTGGCAGGTGTGCGGAAGTCCCGCTTGTGACGTACACAGCATGAATGGCCGGGCTACTCCCTCAGGGACATCGTCCGACGAGTACGAGACGTTCAGCGGAAAGCTGTTAGCGACGACAGGGGAATCATTTGCGTGCGACAGCGTGATCTGATTCAGCATAGCGAACTGCTGAATCGTTTCGAGGGGGACCATGTCGGGATAGCGATTGTCGGTTTGCGGGTGGGTCGTCGGCTCCAGAGCAAAGATGCCGCTTGCGTCATGATCGCCCAGTACATTCTGCTTCAGGAATGTCCCCATCGCGAGCGCCCGCTGCAAGCCGCGGCTAGTCAGGTTCGCTGTATGCGAGTTCATGTCGCCGTCAGCGTGATGAGCCAGGTCCTCGGTCACAACAAAGATCAAGTTGAGATTGTCGGCGCTCAAGGGGACAGGAGTGGGAGGAGCTGGTTGTTGTGAGCCGCCGCATCCGGGAAGCATCGCCAAGGCAAGAACTAGCGGCAGCAATTGCACGGGGATATTCACTTTCGTCATGGCCGTAAGTCTTCTCCACAACGATTTCATGCGAACAGGCAGGTCTCTGCAGTGATATCGGCAAAGTTCGGCATAGGGAAAATTCAGCAAACTCCGGGAATGGTCTGACTCCCGCTCTGGGACACTGCGTCATCCGGAATCCATTGCTGCCCGCTTTGCAAACCAAGCCCGAAGCGGGAGCCGTCACTGCTCGCGGGCGGCGTTGCGGGCGAATGCCTCTTCCCAGCGCGACGCTTGCCGACGTAGAGTAAAGCTAATGGAACTGCGCAAGGATCCCATCACGCGGTCGTGGGTTATCTGCGGCGACGAGCCGGAAACCGGTTCGTCGGCCGGATCATTCTGTCCTTTCTGCCCGGAATCTGGGCTGCCGCTTCAAGTAGTCGCGACCTCGCCGACCGTAAATGGAAGCCCCTGGTCGGCGCGCGCGGTAGTGCATCCGCATCCGCTGTACGGCATCGATGGCGAGCCGGGCCGCTCGGGCAATGGACTCTACGACAAGATGCGGCCGGTGGGCGCGCACGAGGTAATCGTCGAGAACGCGCGACACGACCGGCATCTGTGGAACGCCGATGACCGCGAGATTGAGGAGTATCTTGCCCTCTGCGGCCAGCGCATCCAGGACTTGAAAGGCGACGTCCGCTTCAAGTACATCTCGGTTTTCAAGAATTACGGACCAATGTCGGGTCAGGAGTTCGATCATCCGACCTCAGAGATCGTGGCCACCACGTTTGTTCCGCGGCGCGTGCTGTATGAGTTACGTTCGGCCAAGCAGCACTATCAGGTGAAAGAGCGCTGCGTTTTCTGCGACATTCTGCGGCAGGAACAGGAGCAGAAACTCCGCGTGGTCGAGGTGCGCGGGGAGTACATTGCCGGTTGTCCTTATGCGCCGCGCGTCCCGTATGAAACCTGGATTGCTCCGCGCAATCACGAGGCATACTTCGAACGCACCGCGCAGAAGTCAGGCGCCATGCGTGATTTCGCCGCGCTCTTGCGGCGCACGCTCTTCCGTATTCGCACAATCGCCGACGGCTTCCACATGGTGCTGCATACCTCGCCAAACACGATGCACAAATCCGAGACGCTTGGTTTCTGGAAGACCATTGAAGACGACTATCACTGGCACCTGGAGATCCTGCCGATCCTCGGCAACAAGGCGAAGTCTTACACCTTCAAAGAGGTGTACTATTCGCCGGTCAGCTCAGAGACGGCTGCGGCGATTCTGCGCGAGCGGCCCGCGGAATGAGTCAGCGACCGGCAGCAGGGAAGTAGCCGTAACGTCGAGAACGATATGCTCCTCCGGTATGAACGCGGGCCCTTTGCTCAGGGAATAGACCACGGGGCGTCATAATCTCTTCAAGGACGAAACGCTATGAGCGACTCGTTGGATCCGGCTTGGGCGAAACAGAAGCAAACCGACAAGGAAGCCTCTTTGCTGATCGAGCGGACTGCGCCCGAATTCTGGACCGCCCTGCAAGAGAAGCTGGATCTAGCAGCTGATGCTGTCTCGGAGCACAATCTCTCCGGATTGGCTACGGTGTTTGGCGGAGGCTTGCGAGTGACGATCAACCGCCCCGGAAAAGCCTTCAGTCAAACCTATACCGATCTGATGTTCAAGCGTGGCATGGCGGAGATTCGTTGCACGACGCTGAACAATGGGACTTACCATCTGCAGTTCCGCGTTGCGCCGGATAATCGCCTTGTGGTTGTGAGCTCCCAAGGCAGCGAGCCGATGAACGCCGAGCAGGCAAGTGAATACGTGGTGCAACGCATGCTTGAGGTCATCGACCGCAAGTAAGTCCGACAGCGGGCGCTTATGCCTAGCCAGCTCAAAACCTACAGCGCCGACACCGGTTATGTTTATCAGTACTACTTTGTGGGACAGCGAGCAGCGCTGGCCGATGACCCCGAGGCGCCATCCACGGAATATGTTTTCGATGTAATCGCTGACCGCAAGAGGACTTTCGCGGTCAGCATCTTCCTTCCTCAATCGGCCGCGGATCACTGGGCGGCCATGCGGGGCCGGAATCTGACCGACCCCGAACGGTACGCCGGAGTGAAGCTGCGTTTACTACAGGCTTTGGACGAGATCCCGGAAATGATGAGAGATGGCCGGCGTTTGAAGCTGGACGGCGAAATTCTGTTGCAGCTACTGGATTCGATTGGCGTGGATTGATCGAGTCGTAACGGCCTGCTACCAGCTCTTACCGCGAATATCGGGAGCCACAGCTTCCACCCTGCCGCCGCTTTCGTCTAATACGGAGTCGAATGGCCGATGAGGGCCGATGCGCGGTTTGTGACGAGTACCACGATAATTGCTGTGCAGGCCGGCCCTATCCGGACCATAATTGTGTAGTAACGGGTGAGATGGCGATGTTCGAGGCAGTTCCGAATTCAGGTCGCAAGCGATGGAGCCGTTCCATGATGCTCTCACTTGCCGCTCACCTGATCTTTCTCGGCGGCCTGCTTTATCGGGCTGCCCCGGCCTTTATCAATCCTTCCGACGTCGATCTTGGCATTCCTCATTCCAGGGGATCACAATCTATTGTTTATCTGGCACCAGTTGGGCCGGAGCAGGCCAAACCATCGCCCCAGGAGCCGAAGCTCGCGCTGCGGGCGAAGCTGACCCCCAGACCCAAGCCGCCGAAGCCTGAGCCCAAGCCCGAGGAAACAGCGGCAGCGACCGCGCCCGACGCCCCCTTGCAGACCGCCCGTGGCGGATCGCTGTTCGGTCATGTACCAGGTTCGCCTCTAACCGGCGACGAGGTGGTTCCGGCATTTCCGGTTGTTTATCCCGACCCTCCCATCTCGCGCGCCGACCTGCCTTCTGGGGTTCAGGGCGACGTGATCGTGGAAGTCTCCATCGACCCGCAGGGTAACGTAGTCGACACCAAGCTGTTGCAGGGAATGGGCTACGGTGTGGAACAAAAGGTTCTGGAAGTGTTGCAGCGCTGGCACTTCCACCCGGCCACTCGAGACGGCGTAACTATCGCTTCGCAACACATCGTGCACTTCCATTACCCGGCGTAGACCATCGTTTGTTCAAATGCGGCAGCTGCACCACCATTGTGACGTACGTCACACGGTCCAGTGACATCAATCCTCGGCCAGATTCTCCCTGCCGCTATACTTAGTCCATAGGAACGGGTACAACGTAGCCGTTACCGTTCATGGGGTTTATGCCGCTAATTTGGCTTAGAGTTGCGGTGGTTTGCTATGGCGTTGGTCTGCTGTACTCGCTACTGCTGCTGAGTAAAAAAGGGAATCTGCTGGCGAAGGTGGTGGAACCCGCTGTCGGCCTGGGGCTTATCTTCCACTTCGTTTCGTTGGTGGAGTCCACGATTCTTATTGGCCACCTGTCGCTGGCCTCAATTCACTATTCGGAATCGATCCTGGCCTTCCTGGCCATGGTGGTTTTCTTCGTCTTCTTTGTTGGCTACCGGACCACGGCGCCGGGAATCATTATTTTCCCTATCGTTTTCGTTCTAACATTCGCATCGGCCATTGGCCAGCATCCGGTCACACTGACCTCACCGCTGCTGCGCAACGGTTGGATCTTCGTTCACGTGATCTTGATTTTCACCGGCTACGCAGGGTTGTTCCTGAGCTTTGGCGCCAGCCTGCTTTATCTGGCACAGGAACGTGCCCTGAAGTCCAAGAAGCAGACCGCATTGCTGACCTGGCTGCCGCCGTTGCAGACCATCGACGACATCGGCTATCACGCGCTGCTCTTCGGCTTTCCGTTCATGACGTTCGGAATCATCACCGGATCGGTGCTCGCAATCGAGCGCTACGGTCCCATGTTTTTCTCCGATCCGAAGATATTGCTGTCGTTCATCATGTGGGCGGTGTACATGCTGTTGCTGTACACCCGTTGGAATTCGGGCTGGCGGGGCCGTCGCGCGGCGTTCCTGGCGACCTTCGCTTTCATCATTGCGATTTGTGCCTGGGCGGCGAACACGTTCAGTCGCGTCCATAGGTTTATTGCTTAATGAACCTTGTCCTCATCGGCGTGAATCACCGTACCGCACCAGTTGAGGTGCGGGAGCAGTTCGCCATTCCTGAGGCGCGGCTGCCGGAGGCGGTTAAGGCGCTGACCAGCTGTCCCGGTGTAGAAGAGGGCATGATCGTCTCCACCTGCAACCGGGTGGAAATTTTGGCTCGCACAAACGACGGGCACGTCGACCTGGATGAGTTCTTCCGCGAGTTCTATGGCGTCAACCCCGAACCCTTTCGCCAGCATCTGTACGAGTTCCACGAGCGCGAAGCCGTGCGGCATGTCTTTCGCGTTGCCTCCAGCCTGGACTCGATGATTGTCGGCGAGCCGCAGATTCTGGGCCAGGTGAAAGAGGCTTATGCGACCGCGCGCGCCCTGGGCGGCGTCAACTCGCAGCTCGATGCACTGCTGACCCGTGCCTTCGCCGTGGCCAAGCGGGTACGCAACGAAACCGCGGTCGCTACCTCGGCTGTTTCGGTCGCCTCGGTGGCCGTAGATTTGGCGAAGAAGATCTTCGGCAACCTGCAGGGCAAGAGCGTTTACCTGGTCGGCGCAGGCAAGATGTCGGAACTTGCGGCGCGCCACCTGTTGGCTCACGGCGCAGAAAAAATTTACGTCGCCAATCGCACTTACGACCGCGCAGTAACCCTGGCGAAGAAGTTCAACGGCGAAGCGTTGCCGTTCGACGATTTGTACGATACGGTTCCGCGGGCCGATATCGTCATCAGCTCCACCGGTGCTCCGCATGCGATCTTCCGCAAGGAGCATGGCGAGCGCTTCCTGACAAAGCGTCGCAACCGTCCCATGTTCTTCATCGATATTGCTGTTCCGCGCGATGTTGATCCGGAGATGAACAAGCTCGACGGCGTCTTCGTCTACGACATCGACGATCTACAGCAAGTAGTCACGTCGCATGTCGCCGATCGCCGTGTCGAAGCCGATCGTGCCGAAGCCATAGTTCAGCTCGAAGTGGATAAGTTCCAGGCACGGCTGCAAACGCTGGATGTGGTTCCTACCATCGTCTCTCTGCAGGAGCATCTCGAGACGGTTCGGCAGGCCGAGATCGATCGCGTGCGCGGCCGGCTGGGGGCGTTGAGTCCGGAGCAGGAACTGGCCGTCGAAGCGTTGACCCGGGGCATCGTGAACAAAATCATGCACACACCGATTACCACGCTTAAGAGCGCGGCCCGGGAGTCGTCCGAGGCGACCACCGTGATTGACCTGGTGCGCAGGCTCTTCGGCTTGCACGACGTGAAGAGTGTCACAAAAGAAAAGGAAAGTGAAGCCGCAGTCGGCGGCGGAAAAACGAGGGCGAGAGGCTGATGGCGAAGCTAAGAATCGGTTCGCGGGGGTCACAACTCGCACTCTGGCAGGCGAATCACATTTCGGCGTTGCTGCGCGAACAAGGACACGAAGTCGAAATCGAAATCATCAAGACCACCGGCGATAAGATTACCGACGTCGCTCTGGCACAGGTCGGTACCAAGGGCATGTTCACCAAAGAAATCGAGGACGCGCTTGCGGAAGGCAGCGTGGACGTTGCCGTGCACAGCCTGAAGGACCTGCCGACTGAACTTCCGCCGGGCTTCGAGTTGGTGGCCATCACCAAGCGTGTAAATCCCCGGGATGTGCTGCTCTCTGTGAACTACCACAGTGTCAGATCCCTGCCAAAGGGCGCGCGGGTGGGAACCAGCAGCCTTCGACGCCAGGCGCAGCTGAAGGTAGCGCGCCCGGATCTGGTGATTCATCCCTTGCGCGGCAACGTCGACACCCGTATTCGCAAGCTGGAAGAGGGCGAGTACGATGCCATCATTCTGGCCGCCGCTGGTCTTACCCGCCTGGGCAAAACGCAACTGGTAAGAGAAGTGTTGTCGGAAGACTTCATGTGTCCGGCTGCCGGACAGGGAGCGCTGGGAATTGAAATCCGCGCCGGCGATGTAACTACGGCAAACTATCTGACGTTTCTCAACGATGCGGAGTCGCGCGCTGCCACTACCTGTGAGCGCGCTCTGCTGAATAAGCTGGGTGGAGGCTGCCAGGTCCCGATTGGTGCCTTCGCAGAGGTGAAGGATGGTGTGCTGTGCTTGACCGCCATTGTCGCGCAACCCGACGGCAGTATAATTCTGCGGGAACACCAGACTGGGGCCGACCCGGTGGCGCTGGGCGAAGCCGTAGGCGAAGCGCTCCTGCTCCGCGGCGCAACGAAGATTCTGGGCGACGTGTACGGTGGAAAAGCTGACGTGGCACTGCCCTGAGCAATTGCCCGTCGATCGTTACCAGTAGTTAGTTAATTCGTAATCAACAACGGGATTGTCATCCGGAGCAGTGGCGGCCTTCCGTCGCCGCCAGAGTCGAAGGACTCCCTACTTGGCCAAGGCATATCACAGCAGTCAAAATTTCCCACTCGCCGGCTGCCGCGTGCTGGTTTCGCGCGCGAAGAAGCAGGCGGGCGCTCTCTCTTCGGCCCTGCGCGAGCTCGGTTGTAATGTTATCGAAATCCCTTTCATTGAGATTCGCAAGCCCAGGTCGTACCAGCCGCTCGATACAGCGCTACGAAATCTTCAGAGCTACGACTGGCTGATTCTTACTAGCGTCAACGGTGTCGAAGCCCTCTTCGCGCGGATGGAAAGGCTCAAGCTGGATGCCGGCGACCTGGCGCACCTGAAAATTGCAGCCATCGGTCCGGCGACGAAGAAAGCCATCGAGACGCAAGGTGTGAGCGTTCAGCTGACGCCAAAGGAGTATGTCGCCGAGTCAGTTGTTAGTGCGTTGCATCGAAGGGTCAAGGGCAAGCGGGTGCTGTTGGTGCGTGCGAAGGTGGCGCGCGATGTGATTCCTCGAGAGCTGCGTAATGCGGGTGCGAGCGTAGATGTTGTCGAAGCCTATGAGACGGTAGCGCCCAGGAATTCGCGGGAGCGCTTACGCGCGGTGCTGGCCAGTCGCACAAATAAACCACATGCAATCACCTTCACTAGTTCTTCGACAGTGAAGAATTTCGTCGGTCTGCTGGGATTACGCGCGGCACGCGCGGCGTTACGGAAGTCCGCCAAGGATCAGGGCGTTCAAAGCGCCTCGATAGGACCGATCACCTCTGCCACGCTGCGGGAGTTCGGATTGTCGGTCGACATCGAAGCCAAGGAGTATACCGTTCCTGGCCTGGTGACAGCGTTGGTGAGGCGCAGCCGCGAAATGCGCAAGGACCGTTAGCCCTACGGCGCTCGTCGATCTCGCCCCGATCAGCCTTCTTGCGAAACAGACTCCGGTTTACTTGCGGCAAGCCGAGCAGTATCCGCCAATCTCAAAGCGAGCCAGCAGGATGTGGAAGTGACAGTCACGCTCCACTTGTCCCTTCACCCGATCGAACAGGTCGCTCTCGAATTCCTGTACTTTGCCACAACGTAAACAGGTCATGTGCATGTGAGCGCGTTGCGGACGCCGTTCGTAAAAGTGTCCCTCACCCTTCACGTGCAGCAGGTCGAGTTCGTCGACCAGGCCGTGACGTTTCAGCAGGCCCAGAGTGCGATAGACGGTAACCCGATTGATGTTCGGATCGATGCGCACCGCCTTCCGAAGTATCTGGGCGGCATCGAGGTGCTGACTGGCGGTTTCAATGATTTCCAGAATGACACGGCGTTGGCGCGTCATGCGGATACCGCGGCTTAAGAGAGCAGTTTGCAAGGCGCCGGGAGCTTCAGTCTGTGGTAGCGGCATTCGTAACCCACCTTGGCTGCAGTGAACTGCAACATTGTTGCAACAAATTCTGGTACAGGTTATTGTCTTTGCTTTCTGGCTGTCGTTTAATAAGTAAGAAGCAGTTGCAACGTGGTTGCATTTGTAATGCTTTTGTAAGTATAGCGTTAACTTCTTGGCATGGTCAATCAGATTCGCACTCTTTGGAGTTTTTCATGACGACCGCGCTCCGTGGGATATCGGTCATTGCGGTTCTTCTGTTTCTTGAAATTTTGTTCGGTTTTCAGGCAAGTCTGCACGCACAAGAGCGTCCCTATTTCGTGACTTATTCGCAGGACATGGAGGAGCCGGGTAATCTCGACATCGAAAGTTTCAGTGTGGTTGGCAATCCAAAGGGTGGCGACGCCTTCATGGGTTCCGACGCTGAACTGGAATACGGCATCAAGACTTGGTGGACCACCGAGTTCTACCTCGACGGCCAGGCCACGGCGAGCCAAAGCACGATCTTTACCGGCTTCCGTTGGGAGAATCGCCTGCGTCCCTGGATGGGGGAGCACTGGATCAATCCTGTCCTTTATGCAGAGTTCGAGGACACCAGCGCCGATAAGACGCTGCGTGAGGTGGTTGGTCACGATGGCAACGATGACATGCTGGTACCCAACGGGATCGCTCGCATGGACAAAGAACGCGAGATGGAACTGAAGCTGATCCTGGGTAGTGATGTTCGAGGTTGGAACATCAGCGAGAATTTCATTACCGAGAAGAATCTTCAAAACGGTGAGCCGTGGGAGTTCGGCTATGCCCTCGGGGTGAGCCGTCCCCTGAAGCTGGCGGCCAGCGCCCAGGAGTGCGTCTTCTGTGCGGAAAAATTTCAGGCGGGAGCCGAGATGTACGGAGGTTTAGGCACTACGAACGGCTTCGGTACCAGTTTCACTTCGCAATACCTGGGGCCCACAATTAACTGGACTGCCCCCAACGGGATGACGATTGGCATGTCGCCACAGTTTGGGCTTAACGGATACAGCATTCCGTTCCTGTTTCGCTTCTCGGTTTCCTACGAGATCGAACAGGTGTTCAGCCGTTTTCATCACTAATTCATCAATAGGTGGAAAAGTAAGCGATATGATGCGCAGCGCAAAGTCGTTTCTGATTTCGGGTCTGTTCGTTCTGGCGACGCTCAGTGTGTTTGCCTCGGCCACTGCCGACGGTGCATGGCTCAATAAGGTGCCGGCGAAGGACCGCGACAAGACGAACCCGTACGGGAGCCAGTCCGACGCAATCGCCGCCGGACAGCGTGTCTTTCACGATCACTGCGCGCATTGTCATGGAGAGGATGCCGAGGGCACCAAAAAGCGGCCTTCGCTCCGGAGCGAACGGGTGCAACAGCAGGCCAGCGAAGGCGACCTTCACTGGCTACTGGTGAACGGCTACATGAGCCATGGCATGCCGTCGTGGTCGAAGCTTGGCGACCCGCAGATCTGGCAGGTCATTACCTACGTTCGGTCGCTGCATGTGGAGCAGGCGTCCAAGTGAAGTCGGCGACAGTATGGTTGAAGAGAGGGGTGGTCATCCTTCTGGTGTTCTTGGTAGTGGCGCAGTTTGTTCCGATTAAGCGGGACAATCCGCAGCTGGATCAGTCGCACTCGATCTATGCGAAAGAGAAGGTGCCGGAGCAGGTGAAGAGCGTCTTCGAAGGATCGTGCGCGAACTGCCACTCCGATCTCACAGTATGGCCGTGGTACAGCTATGTTGCGCCGGTATCCTGGATGATTGCCAGCGATGTACACGATGCGCGCAAGAAGATGAATTTTTCCGTGTGGGCCGATTATCCCTCGAACAAAAGAGAAGAAAAGCTGGAGAACATCTGCGAGCAGCTTACCAACGGCGACATGCCGGACTTCAAGTACCTATTGGTGCACCGTAACGCTCGCGTCACGCCTGCTGAGCGTGACGCCGTTTGCAAGTGGACTGAAGACTCAAGACAGTACTGAGCTAGGCGAGTGTTTATTTTTTCTCGCCTGATCTTCGGAAGCCGCGGGCGAATTGCCGGCATCCTCTTTTAGAATCATGAAGCATGATCCTGGAGGATCGACCTTGCGAATTCCGGCCCTGATCTTAAGTTTTGCCGTATCCATAACCATAATTTCGGCAGTCTTCAGCTCGAAACTTGCGTTGGCCCAGCAATCCACCTTCCGTAGTGCGCCGGCCTCGGCGACGGCGATGAAGAATCCATATGCCAACAACGCTACCGCGTCCAGTGACGGTAAGGCGATCTATGGGAAAATCTGTGCGCAATGCCACGGCAACAATCGCCAGGGCATGGGACCGGCACCCGCGTTGGACTCGCCGCACGTTCGCACCGCCAATCCGGGGGAGCTATTCTGGTTCATCACCAACGGCAAGCCTAGTTCGGGCATGCCGGCGTGGCCCAACCTCACCAAGCAGCAGAAGTGGCAGCTAGTGACATTTCTCCAGTCAAAGTGAGACGAGTGGCTGCCTGTTAGCAGCCTGGCGTCAGGAAATCTCTTTCCTTACTGCAGCCCGCCTGCGAAATCCGATATAACAGAAAGGTGAGTGCCACCAATCCATTCTTCGCGCCGAAGACAGCGCTGATCACCGGCGCGTCCAGCGGTATTGGGCTAGAGTTGGCGCATCTGTTTGCTCGCGACGGCTATCGGCTGGTGCTAGTGGCGCGCAACCGCGGTGCCCTGCGTGAACTCGCTACCGATTTGCAAGCACGTTACAACGCCGAGGTCTGGATCTCGCCTAAGGACTTGGCGCATCCCGCGGCTCCGCTTGAGCTCTACCAGGAGCTTCAGGAGTCGAATGTCGTGCTGGATGTGCTGGTCAACAATGCGGGCTTTGGCGCCGAGGGAGCGTTTCTGGAGACAGACTGGAATGTCGAAGCGGAGATGCTGCAGGTCAATATCGTCGCGCTGACGCACTTGACCAAACTCTTTCTGCCGCAAGTCCGTGCTCGTGAAGGCAAGCTCCTGAACGTTGCCAGCACCGCCGCATTCCTTCCCGGACCGTATATGTCCGTTTACTACGCGAGTAAGGCCTTCGTGCTCCACTTTACCGAAGCGATTGCCGAGGAATTGAGCGGAACCAAGGCGACCATTACGTGTCTGTGTCCTGGACCGGTGAAGACCAACTTCCAGAAGCGCGCCAACATTGCCGATTCAAATCTGCTGCACGGACCGCTGCTGGTGGATGTGCGCGATGTGGCACAGGCGGCATATGACGGCATGAAGCGCGGCAAGCGCCTGGTTATTCCGGGATGGAAGAACCGCGTCGTGGTCGAGTCGCTGCGGGTTGCGCCGCGCAGCATGACGCCGAAGATGGTGCGGAGGCTGCATGAGAAGAAGGGAAGCAGCCAAAAGCCCGGGTTTTCCGAGAAATAGTTACTTCCGCTCTGCCGCAGAACTTTGTATCCGCCAGAGCTCCTGCGTAAATCGTTTCAGGCCGTCCGCTCCTGCAATCTCTTCCTCAAACTCTCGCGCCACAAAGACATCACCGCCGCGCATTTGCCGCCGCAAACTCGCTACCGAGGCGGCCTGCCACTGCTCCGTCAATCTGCAGCGTGCACACGCACCACGATCGCCGATCAGTATCCGATTCAGGAACACGGCTCCGACCGGCGCTTCCAACGCATCGAGATCTTTCATCAAGCGTCGCGTCTCGTAATCTGGTAGCGGCTCTGGCAAGGTGACGACAACAACCCGGCTGCGCGCGCTATCTCGCAGGATCGCCGCCAATTCGCGCACATTCTGCGAAAGCTTCGCCAATTCCACGGCCGCATCCTGAGCCATCGGCAGAGAACGATGCGCAGCCAGCGTCTTCAGCAGCAGGCGCGTCCACGCCAGCAATCGCGCAGGTGTGCGCAGCAGTTCCAGTGCATGTCCCGTTGGAGCCATATCGATCACCACGCGACCACCGGCTCGCAACAAATCAAGAATGCCAAAGATGGCAAAGATTTCGTCGACTCCCGGCGGCACGACTTCGAGCAGCGCCAGCAGGAATTTGCGATCGAGGCTGACGTCCACATGGATGCCGCGCTCTTCTCCGGTCATCGCGTCGTTCAGCTTTCGGCGCAACTTCTCCGCCCACTCCCGGAAGTCCGCCATCGCATCGAACTCGGCCGCTAACAGCTTGCGATCATTCAGCACAGGTTTCGGCTGACTACCAATGCTTGCCTGGAAAACGTCGTCCAGCGAAGGTGCGGGATCGATCGAGCAGATCGTGACGCTTTCTTCTTTCGCTGAGTGCCGATGATGAAACGCCAGCCCTGCCGAGATCGTGGTCTTTCCCACGCCACCTTTGCCCAGAGTCAGCGTCAACGGGGTCGCGAGCCTCGGCCACTCAGCCGGTTCGAACTTCAGCTTGGCGACTTTCGGAGCTTTCGTAATGACGGACCCGGAAAGCTTCTTGCGCTCGAAGATGTGTGCGCCAAAAGTGCGTAGCGCTCCAGTCCCGAGAATCGGACATCCAGGATCCTCACCCACGAGCATCTTGGCCTCGGGAAAACGCTTTCGCAGAAAGTTCCGTGCTGCCCGAGCCTCACCGATGCGCCTCTTACATCGGGGACAACCGGCGGCACTCTCGACAACCCGGTTCAGCACAACCTCGGTAATCTGGTTCGCCGTACTCGCATTGGAGAACGCAGACGCCGATCGCGCCGCTTCATTCAGCGAGAACGGCTCCGGCGTCGTCACCAGCACTACCTTGGAGCCGTGCGCCGACAAAGCTTCTTCCACTTCCGCCACCATTCGCGTCCAACGATCGAGCGCCGGCTCACGCTCGACGTGTCCTCCGAAGTGCTGAGCCAGGACCACGTTGCGTGAGGCCGCCGCCTCCAGCACATCGAGGAAACGGGCGAAGTGTTCGGGCATCTGGAAAAGACGAATAGCGTGACCCATGGGCGCGGTATCGATTATGACTTCGTCGAAGCTGCCGGCAAGCAACTCGTGAATAGCCAGCAGGGCCGCTACCTCAGCCATTCCCGGCAGGCTGGTGTCGAGCAGGGGCTCCAATTCGTCGCTGGTAAATAGGCTGCCCTTATTGAGCAGCGTAAGAATGTCGGCCCGCTCACGATTCAGGAATGTTTTGATCTGGCGGTCAGGGTCAATCTGGCGTGCCCAAAGCTGTCCTTTCGTGCGTAGCCGTTTGGCGGAATCTGCAAGTTTTATTTGGAGCACGTCGGCCAGCGAGTGCGCCGGGTCGGTCGAAAGCAGGAGGATGCGTTTGCGGGGATTCGCTGCGGCGCGATGCAGGGCAAAAGCCGACGACACCGTCGTCTTACCGACCCCGCCCTTGCCGATAAAGAAGATGAACCGAGCCACGGGACAATCTCGCACACGCGGGCCAGACAGGCAAGCTGAGCCCAGCGTTTGGCGTTCTCAGGTGACTCGCGTAGGATGGAATCGCCAGCCAAATAGCTATGAAACCTGTGGTCGCCGTAGCCGTCCTTCTCCTTTTTTCTTTCGCAACCGTTTTGGCCCAGCAGGCCCCGGCCACTACCCCGCAGCCAGCAGGGCAGAGCACAACCAACGGATCGGCCCAGCCGGCTCCGGGCCAAGACACCGCGCAATCCGGGCCCGCACAGGCTCCTGCGCCACCCGACTATTCGCAGCAGTCCTACGTCGTCCAACATTTCAGCGAGTCCATGCGCTTTGAGGACGACGGCACCGGTAGCGACCAGACAGATGCCACCATCAAAGTCGTGAGCGAAAGCGGAGTGCAGGCGCTTGGCCAGATCAAGGTCGGTTACAGCGCGCTAAGTGACAAAATCGAGATCGCTTACGTGCGCGTGCACAAGCCGGATGGCACGGTGATCCAGGCGCAGGAATCGGCGATCCAGGATCTGACCTTTCCGGACGCGCCGGTCTACACCGACTACCACGAGAAGCACATCAGCGTTCCGTCGCTGCGTCCCGGTGACGTGCTCGAGTATCGCTTCATCCGAACGGTGGTCAATCCGCTCACTCCTGGGCAGTTTTGGACCAGCTTCAGCTTCGCGGATAAGGGCATCGTGCTGGAGGAACAGCTCATCATCAACGTTCCGAAAGATCGCCAGATCACGCTCAAATCGAAACCCGGCTACGTGCCCGTGACGAAAGATGAAGGCGACCGCCGCATCTATACCTGGACGCATTCGCGGCTGAAGGATGAAGACGACGCCAAGAGCAAGAAGAAGCCGAAGCAGGACGAAATTCCCACTGTCCAGTTGACGACCTTCAAGAGTTGGCAGGAAGTGGGAACCTGGTACGCCAATCTTGAGCGCGAGCGTCGTATCCCCGACTCCGCCGTCAAAGCCGAAGCCGAGGCACTGGTGAAGGGCAAGACGGACGACATGCAGAAAGTGAAGGCGCTTTACGACTACGTATCGCGCAACATTCGCTACGTCAGCCTGTCGTTCGGACTGGGTCGCATTCAGCCACACGCAGCGAGCGAAGTTTTATCTAACGGATATGGTGATTGCAAAGACAAGAACACACTGCTGGCGGCGCTGCTCGATGCCGAAGGATTCAAGTCGACCTCGGTGCTGATCGGCTCCAAGCGCAAGCTCGATCCTGATGTGCCCTCGCCCATGCAGTTCGACCACGTCATCACGCGCGTGCCGGTCGATGGCAAAGAGATATGGCTCGACAGCACGCCGGGCATTGCCCCCTTTCGCATGCTTTCCGCAAACCTTCGCGGCAAGCAGGCGCTCGCCATCTCGCCCGACGGCAAGGCCGAGCTCGTATGGACGCCCACGGACCTGCCCTTCGACGCATTCGATCGCACCTCGATCGTGGGCGACGTGAGCGACACTGGCAAGATCACGGGACACGTCAGCATCACCTCCCGCGGCGACAACGAGATGTTCCTGCGTTTCGCCATGCGTCGCATGCCCAGCAATCGCTGGAAAGATATTTTTGACTACATGATGCAGCACGTCGGGATGCGCGGAGCCGAAATCACCAACCTCAAGGCCAGCGATCCGAGTGACACCGACACTCCTATTCACGTCGACTTCGATATCACTGATTACAACTACTTTGACTGGTCGGCTGCCGACTCGAAGTTCGCGTTGCCGCTTTCAACGGTCGCGCTGCCGAAAATGGACGACTCCGACGATGATGATGAGGGAGCTGCTGACGAACCCATCAAGTTCGGAGCCGCGCAGGAAATCCAGGCGGACCTAAAGCTGACGTTTCCTGCAAAATACAAGTTGCGCGTTCCCATTCCGGTGGATGTGAAGCGCGATTACGCCGAATATCACTCTGTGTATAGCAATCAGGGGAACGAGTTCGTCAGTAAGCGAACCCTGAAATTCATGGTTCGCGAGATCCCCCAAAGCCGCGCCGATGACTATGCGGCTTTCCAGCGCGTGGTGAAATCGGACGAAGGGCAGCAAGTCTCGCTGGAGAACACGCAGCCCGGAACGTCGGGCGCAGGTGGCAGCGAATCGGCTGCCGACCTCAACGGAGCGGCCCTACAAGCGATCAACAATCAACGCTACGATCTCGCGATTGACTTGTTGCAGCGCGTGGTCAAGCTCGATCCGAAGTACAAGTCGGCTTGGGACAACCTCGGCCGCGCTTACCTGGCATTGGGCAAGAATGACGAAGCTGCGCAGGCGTTCCAGAAGCAGATCGAAATCAACCCCTACGACGAGTTCGCATATAACGGACTGGGCCTCGTCGATCAGCGCCAGGCGAAGTATGACGAAGCCATCAAGCAATTCCAGAAGCAGATTGAGATCAATCCGCTGGACCAGAACGCGCACGCCAACCTTGGGCTGCTTTACGTAAATCAAAGGCGCTTCGCCGAAGCGGTTCCTGAGCTGCAGAAGGCTGTCGACATTCATCCCAAGAATCCGCTGCTACAAATCTCGCTTGGCCAGGCATACATCGCCACCAATCAGACGGACAAAGGAATGGCCGCATTCGACAAGGCCGTCGCATTGGCGCCGGTTCCCATGACCTGGAACAACATTGCCTATTCGCTTTCCGAACAAGACATTCAACTCGATCGCGCGGGCAAATATTCTGACGCTGCGTTGAATGCGACCGAGACGCAGATGCGGGACGTCAACCTCGACTCTTTGCGCATGCAGGATCTGGCCACCAGCGACTTCCTCTTCAACGCATGGGATACCAGGGGTTGGATCGAATTTAAACGCGGTAACCTTGATGCCGCGGAAAGCTACGTCTTGCCTGCGTTCCTGGCCGCTGGACACGGCGATGAGGCCGAGCACCTGGGAGAAATCTACGAGAAGCGCGGGAAGAAAGACGAGGCGATCCGCTACTACATCTTCTCGCTCATCTCCGACACTCCGGATTCGGAAGCGCGAACCCGGCTTACGAGGCTAGGTATTCAGAACGCGGACAGCAGAATGGCTGCAGCTCGAACCGATCTGCAAAAACTGCGTACGATTCCGCTATCTCAATCTGGCAAGGGCACAGCCGAGTTCTACCTGCTCATGTCACCGGGCAAGGTTGAGCAGGTGAAGTTCATCAAGGGAGATGACGCCCTGAAGAGCTTGGGTGATGCGCTGCAAGAATCCGATGTGAAGATGAAGTTCCCGCCGGGCGTTGAGGTGCAGGCGGTGCGGAGAGCAATCTTGCATTGCGGAACAGCATCGCCGGGTCCGTGTAGCCTGGAGTTCGTGCCCTCGAGCGAAGTGCGATCGTTGAACTAAGAGCTCGGACTAAACGGAGTTGCCGGCGATCTACAATGCTCTTCATTTTGCGATAGGATAGCGCTAGTAGAGGAGACTGCGATGACCGACCCGCGCTATCCCATCGGCAATTTTCAATGGACTCCGCCGGAAAGTGAAGAGCAGAGCGTCAACGATCGCATACGGTACATCGACGTGCTGGCCAAGCTTCCGGTGCTGATGCGTGGGGCAGTGCAGGGACTCGGATCCGAGCAACTTGATACTCCCTACCGTCCCGAGGGCTGGACCGTGAGGCAGGTCGTACATCATGTGCCGGACAGTCACATGAACGCTTACGTCCGTTTCAAACTCGCGCTCACCGAAGAGCAGCCGCCCATCAAGCCTTACAACGAGGCAGCATGGGCGAAACTTCCCGACAGCAGCAAACCGATCGAAGTGTCGCTACAACTACTGGCGGCGTTGCACTCACGCTGGGTGGACGTGTTGCAGGCGATGGAACCGTCCGATTTCGGACGCACACTGTACCATCCTGAACACGGAGTGGTCTCGTTAGACCGTATGCTGGCGATGTACGCGTGGCACTCGGGACATCATCTCGCGCATATCACCTCGTTGCGTGAGCGGATGGGGTGGAAGCAACGCGCCGCCGCGCAACATTAATTCACGAAAATTCACATTCGGCCGTTATTTCTCGCATGGCCCCGCGAGTAGTGATTCTATGCGACGCGAACCGCTCTTCCGGTGTTGCGACTCGCGCTTCCTATGAGGCCGTTCGGTAGTCCAATACCTATCACGAAAACTTTTTGGCATTGTGAACTTTCCTCGTGGGCAGTTCGTATATTCCAAAGGGATACAAGAGGAGAGTGTTCGGCGTAAAGCTGGCACTTCGAGTGCAGCAGGAAATGTGAAGGGGCTAAACAGAATGTTTCGCCAGCGGTTTGGCGGCCCAGGCGAGACAAACTTGAGGGAGTCGTGTAGGCGTCCCTGTACTGTTTAACCCCGCTGTCATTCTATGCAGCGCGTCCGGAAATGCAAGTCTTTCCGCGACACCGCGCGTCCGGCTATGACCGGGCACGCACGCCTGGGCCGCCAGAACGACATCAACGTAAGGAGATTACAACGATGACTCGTACACTGGTTCGTGCCACCCTGTTCATTTTCGCCTTAACCATGTCGGTCGCCGCGTTTGCTGCGTCGAAGTCCGAAACCGTGAAGCTCTACAACGACACTCAAGTTGGCAGCAAGACGCTTCCAGCCGGAGAATACACGGTCAAATACGATGCCACCGGCAGCAACGCGCAGGTAACCTTTCTGAAAAACGGTAAGGAAGTTGCCACCGCGAACGGGATGGTGAAACAGCTTGCCAGCCGTCCCGATCATGCCCAGGTCATCACGCAGACTTCGGGCAGCGCTTCCACCATCAGCGAGATTGACTTCAGCCACAGCGGTACGGGCGTGACCTTCGACTCGGGCACCATGTCCGCCGGCACCAATTAGGAAAACATGACGGGAATGGGAAGGGGGCCACGCGCTCCCTTTCGTCTCTACCTGTTTGTTTCCACGCTGATCGAGCTTTTCATTAATTAACGCCGCTTCCGGACAGCGATCACGAATCGAAGCTGGCCGGAAGCCGTCGAAGTAGATAGCAACAAGCTAAGGAGATAATCGATTGAAGCGCATTTCTCTAACTACGTTTCTGTTTTGCCTGGCATTACTTTTGCCGGCAGGAGCATTCGCCAAAGACAGGTCCACGGAAGTACACATCTATCAGGCGACGCAGGTAGGCGATGTTACCTTGCATCCTGGTACGTATCAGGTGAAGGTAATGCCGACCGGAAACACCAGCGAAGTGAGTTTCCTGCAGAATGGCAAGCAGGTGGCAAAGGTCACCGGCTGCCCGAATGTTTCGCTAGCGAAGAAGTCTGAGAATACTTCGGTAACGCTGGACAATAGCGGCAAGATTCCGCGAGTTGCCGAAATCGATTTTGAAGGCCAGCAGACCGCGGTGGGATTCAACACAGCGGCGACGGCTAGCGCTAGCGCTGGAGAGTAATTCGTCGGCGTCGCACCGATCAAACATCCTGAGATTCGTGTACCCCATTCAAGGCCGTTTGTTGGCTTTGGGTGGGGGATTCTTTTCTGGCCCGGGCCTTGCATGAGAGCGATGTTATAACGGCTATTTCTTTAGTGCATTGTGCTCGACGAGCATCTCGTGTCCATAGCCTTTCAAGATTGCACTCCTGCCTTCGCCCTTCAGTACCAGCGACCAATCGAATGGCTCGTTGCCTCCGCCTAATGTCGTTTGAAACGAGAATGTTTTAGCATCCACCGACGGGTTCGAGATGTTCGTCTCGGTTCGCGTGTGGTCAGGGTTCAGAAACACCATCTTGCCTGAAAGTGTTTTTCCGTCCTCAACAATCGTCACGGTGATGTTAACTCCCGCCTGCCAAGTGCCCACGAACGTCTTTGCTTGCGACACGGCTGGAAGGCACAAAATGAAGACCAGCGGCATCAACTGAAGCGAGTTTTTCATTGCCACTTCGAGGCATACGTGGCAGACACCTGGAACAGCCAAATTGTTCCACGTTGGGCGAGAACCGGCGATATCGTAGGTTTTCTGTACCCGTTGGGCCAAGCCCCAATTGCATATGGCCAGGGATTTCTCGACAGCCAGCTCAGGATGTCTCATGTAGTCCTGCGACACGCGCGAGCTCTGAGCGATCTGGAGTGTTATGAATCTCACGGACGCTGCGCAGGCCTACGGTCTTGTCACCCACACATTCGAAAATCGCGAATGCGGGCAGTCCGCATCTGGAACGAAAGTGCTGGACCTCGTTGGTAGCAATCCGTCCCACTCTTAAGGGATTTGCGGAAGTATTCACGGGTGTACTCTATAAAAGTGCTACACGCGTCATCTGAAAAGGAGGCGTGAGCGGCTTTCGCTTACCCCTAGGCAGCTATGGCTCTCCACCCGTTTGTGCCGGAACAGATAGAAGCCGCGCTCGATCGGCGATACGTCGTCGGTCCCGGCATTGGCGTCGGATCCCAGGGAGCAGTTTATAAGGCGACCCGGATTTCCCGGCCTGACGGCACCGCGACAGATGACGTGGTAGCTCTCAAACTCCACCTCTCCGCGGGTAAGAGCGCTCGCGTAGATCGCGAGATCACCGCGATGGAGAGCCTGTCGCATCCCAACCTCGGTCGGCTAATCGAACATGGCTATTGCGACGTGGCTGGCCGGCAAACCGGATACATCGCGTGTGAATTCATCGAAGGACAGTCGCTAAAGAGTCGGTTGAAAGCCGGGCGCTTGCTTGAATCCGAAGTGCTACAAATCGGCCGCGATACCTCGGCTGCAATTGACGCTCTTTGGGCGCAACGCATTGTTCACGGAGATATAAAACCGTCGAATATCATGCTGAGAGAGTCGGGTAGCGCCGTCCTTATCGACCTCGGTGTCGCCAGCTTTTTCGAAGAGCAGGCCGGACCTCGACCGCTCACGCCCGGCTTGCCGGAGCAGTTCTGGCATGGAGGAACTTTAGGTTACATGTCGCCGGAGCAGGCCAAAGGGGAAAGGCGATTATCTTGCGCTTCCGACATTTTCTCGCTGGGTGTGGTGCTGCTGGAAAGTATTCAGGGCTGGCATCCTACGAACTTTGATCAGGCCGCCTTGGCGAAGGGCCTGCGGACGAGCGGCGGCAAGCTAACCGTCAGCGCCGGATTGCTTCGGACGCTGGACATGATGCTGATAGGGAGTCCGCCTAGGGCCCGTGGGAAGGTGGGAAAGCTCAGCGGCTACTTCCAATTGCTGGAGCAAATGACGGAAGAGAAATTTGCCAATGGCGCTAAGGCGTCTCAAGAAGCTTAGCTGTTGCGGACCCGCGATTACCGTAAGCGCCTATGCCGTTGCCCCCACCAGCTTCGGTGACTCTTCGTGGAATCTCACCGACACTAGCTTAGAAACTCCAGGCTCCTGCATGGTCACGCCGTACATCACCGGCGCCATGCTCATGGTCTTCTTGCTGTGGGTGATGATGATGAATTGCGTCTGCACGCTCATCTCGCGCACCAGTTCGGTGAAGCGGCCGACGTTGGCTTCGTCGAGCGGCGCATCGACTTCGTCGAGGATGCAGAACGGGCTGGGCTGATACTGGAAGATGCCGACCAGGAGAGCCAGCGCGGTGAGAGCCTTCTCGCCGCCTGAGAGCAGCAGCACGTTCTGAAGCTTCTTGCCGGGAGGCGACGCTACTACATCGATGCCGCTCTCCATCGAGTTCTCCAGGTCGGTAAGCCGCATGAAGCCCTGACCTCCGCCGAAGAGCTTACTGAACGTCTTACCGAAGTTCTCGTTGATGATGTTGAAGGCCTCTTCGAACTTCTGCCGCGAGATCGTATCGATTTCCTTGATGGTGTTCTGCGTGTTCTCGATCGACTGCAGCAGGTCCTGCCGCTGCGTTTCGAGGAAGTCGTGACGCTGCGCCGTTTCTTTGTACTCTTCGAGCGCCATCATATTGACGGGACCCATATTATCGAGGCGCGCGCGCATCTCGCGATAGGCATTGTCTTCAGTCGTGAGTTCTTCGCCCGCCAGCCGTGGCAGCGATTCGTCGGTCATCAGCTCGTCGTGCTGAACGCTCAACTCCTGCACGCAGGTCTCGGCCATGTGTTGCACGTCGGACTTCACGCGCGCCTGCTCGGCCGACAATTCGCCGCGGCGATCTCGCGCCGCATCCAGCGCCTCGCGTGCCGACTTCAGCGCCTCTTCCAACTCAGCGATGCGTACGCGGACGGCCTGCAACTCGTCTTGCAATTCGCGGTCCCGCTGCTGGGCGATCTCGCGCTCCGCGGTCCAGCCTACAACCTGCTCCGCCAAGCGGACGTTCTCGCTCTCGCGCTGCTGCTTCTCCGCCGCCGCCGACTCCAGTTGCGACTTCAGCTTCGCCAGGTGCGCCGACACCTCCGACAGCATCGCCTCGATCCGTTGCACGGCGAGCATGGCTCCGCGCCGCCGCTCTTCCATGGTGGCGACATTGGCGCGCACCTCGCTGGCCAGGTGAGCGGACTCATCCCGCCGCTGGCGCAATGATTCCAAGCTGCTTTGCGCGGCCTGCATCTCCTCTTCCAGAGCGCGTTGCCGTTCCTCATGCTGGAAGAGCTCGCCGAGCTGTGAAGTAATAAAGTTTTCGCGCTCGCCATGCTCTTCGCCGACGCGCTGCAACTCACGCTCGTAGGTCGAAAGCCGCTCGCGTACCCGCGTCATCTCGGTTTCGAGTTGACGCAGCGTGTGTTCGGACGTCATGGCCTGGCGCTCGGACTCACGCTTTTCGTCTTCGAGGCGCTGCAACAGGCCAGTCATCTCCGCGATGTCGCGGCCGAGGGCGGCGATGTACGTTTCCTTCTCGCCCATGGCACGCTCGAGTTCGGCCATCTGAAGCAGCACATCGCGCAACTCGCGCTTCATCGAGAGCGGGCCCTGGCTGCGCTGCTTGCCGCCGGTGACGGTTACGTTGTGGAAGCACTCACCCGATTGCGACAGGAAGAATGCGTCGGGATTTTCCAGCGCAAGGTTGCGGCCGACCTCGGGATCGGGAACGATGTAGCCGTTGCCCAGCTTGGGCAGAATCACTTCCAGCGACTTGCCGAAGCCGTCCAGCACACGAATGCAATTTTTCAGCGGAACCACGGCGTCGCTGTGCGTGACATGATTCGCCGCCTCGTCAAACTGGAACGAAAACTTCGCCTGCGAATCCTCCGGATGCACCAGGAAGGTCGCGCGTCCATCGACATCGGTGCGCAACAGCCGCAGACCTTCATCAGCGGCGTCCCACGACTTCACGACGATGTAGTTCAGCTCATCGCGCAGGAAATCGTCGACCACATGCTCATAACGGTCCTCGACCTCGAGGAAGTCGGCCAACACACCTGCCGGCGCGCGGCCGCCTTGCAGTCCGCCCGAGGTGAAGAGCTTGCGCACGGACTCGGTCGCGTAACCGTGCTCGGCGATGACGCCTTCGAGCGAACCTTTCTTGCCCATCAGCGTGGCGTACTGGCCGCGCAGGGAATCGAGGTGGCGCTTGGAATCTGTTTCTGCGTCGCGCTTGGTCTCGAGTTGCTGGCGCGTCTCGGTGATCTGCGCTGTCAGAGCCGCAACACGTTGCGACGCACTCTCGAACTCAAGACCAAGCTGTCCGCGCTGGCCGCCGAAACTTTCGAGCTGCTGATTTGCTGCCGTTGTCTCATCGTGCAAACGCTTCGCCTCGCGATCAAGAGCGGCGATGCGTTCTTCGGCTTGGGTGATGCGATTGCGTAAGGCGGACGCCGCTGAGACGGCTTGCATGATCGCGCCGCGCCGTTCCTCCTGCTGCCGCTCAACTTCAATGAGCGAGACAGACGCCGCTGCTGCTTCCTGCTGCCGTTGCTGCAGTTCCTGCTGCGCGGCGGCAACGTCGGCATTGGCAGACTCAAGTGTCGCGCGATCGGTCTCGAGCTCCTGTTGCAGTCTGCCCGACTGCTCTTCGGTGTTGGCGATCTCGGCTTGCGCTCCGGCGGAGCGGGCGTCGAGTTCAGCGCAACGCTCTTCGTTGGTGCGGCGGCGCGCTGCGGCACGATCGAGATCAAGCGCGAGTGAATTGAGCCTCTCGCGATTCTCCTGGCCTTCGCGTTCGATGGCATAGCCGCGCTGGGTGCGATCGCCGTGCTCGGCTTCCATTTGCTGGACCGCTTCCGACTTGCCGTGAATCTCTTCGGCGATTTCGTTGAGTTGCTGCTCCAGCGAAGTCGCTTCGGCTTCCAGTTGCGCGAACTTGCTGGCCAGCACGATGCGCAGCTTGTCGCGCATCTCATCGCGAAGTTTGGCATAACGCTCGGCTTTCGACGCCTGTCGCTTGAGCGAATTCATCTGCCGCGTGACTTCGTCGAAGATGTCATTGATACGGTTCAGATTGAGCTTGGCATCTTCGAGACGCGCTTCCGCCAGGCGCTTGCGCGCTTTGTACTTGGTGATGCCAGCTGCCTCTTCGATGATGGCGCGGCGATCGGTGGGCTTGCTGCTGAGAATCTGTCCGATGCGTCCCTGCTCGATGATGGCGTAGGACTCAGGGCCGAGGCCGGTGCCCATGAAGATGTCTTGAATGTCGCGCAGGCGGCAGAGCTTGCCGTTCAGCAGGTACTCGCTCTCGCCGGAGCGGAACAGGCGACGCGTGACCTGGATTTCGCCGGCCTTGAAGGCGCGCTTGAATTTGCGGCGGCGGATCTTTAACACGACCTGTTGAGGAGCCGGGACCGCAGCTTCTACGGACTGCTCGGGCGCGGGAGCGTCGCCAGACTCTTCATCGCTCTGACCGGGACGAACTTCCTGGGAGTAGCTCTCGACGTCGGCTGCCTTCTCGGCGCGCAAGGCCGAC
Source organism: uncultured Acidobacteriaceae bacterium (assembly GCA_963834135.1). Classification (GTDB taxonomy): domain Bacteria; phylum Acidobacteriota; class Terriglobia; order Terriglobales; family Acidobacteriaceae; genus Bog-257. The sequence continues at coordinate 297,385 of CAWIAN010000008.1, forward strand.
TCATCCCAGTCATCGGGCATGTCGTCTTGAATGTCGATCTCGGGCTCAACGAAATCTCCGTAAACTTCAGGATCGACCAGGGTCAGCGAAACCTCGGCCATGCCGGTCGGTTTGCGATCGCGCGTGCCGGCGAAGATGACATCCTGCATGTGAACGCCGCGGAGCAGGCGAGCTGACTGCTCGCCCAGTACCCACGAGATGGCATCGGAAATGTTCGACTTGCCGCAGCCGTTGGGACCGACGATGGCCGCAATACCTTCGCCTTGGAAGCGGAGGTCGGTGCGATCACAGAACGATTTAAACCCGAGGATTTGCAGCTTCTTCAGTTTCAGCAAGGCGAACTCCTTCAATGTAGCCGGCGCAGGACGATCTTGAGTTGCCGTCTTCGGGGCCAAGGTCGGCGGGCAATCTGGGGCAGTCGTCGCCGTAAACCACGGTTTTCCCTAAGACAAGCCAACTTTACGATCGAGGGCGAGGAGGGGTCAAGATGCAAAACACCATATCTTGTACCTATCCTGTGCAAAACGCAGCATATTGCACTGGTCTTGCAGCAAACGCTGGCAGTTCCAAAATGGGAAAGGACAGCGAGGGCGGGAGAAGCACCAGAGTAAGTGCAATTGTAGATGCCTTGTAGTGCCGATTCAAGGCCTGCGGGCGGGGAGTATCCGCTCGATTACCGCCTCGCCACGACTCTCCTCGGCGCAGCAAGCCACCGGGGAGCCGATCGTACCAGGGTGGCATTAATCAGGATCGACACAAGTGACACGGCCAGCGTGGCATGGTAAAACTCGTCGCCGACCAGACCGTTGCTGCGGGCGACCTGCACCAGGATGAACGAGAACTCGCCGATTTGCGTGAGCCCGGTCCCGACCAGCACGGCCGTCTTGAATGGATAACCAAACAGCTTCACCACGCCAGTCCACACCAAGAACTTTCCGACAATGACCAATGCGAGGATGGCCAGCAGCAGCAACGGATTCCGCAGCACCTCGCGTGGATTGATCAGGATACCGACGGTTACGAAGAACAGAGCAACGAAAGCGTCGCGCAATGGCAAGAGTTGATCGAGGGCGCGGTGAGCATAGTCGGAAGCACTGATGATCAGCCCGGCAGCAAACGCTCCCAGCGCCAGAGATAACCCAACCGCTTCGGTTAGAGCAGCGGTTCCCAGGCAGATGGCCAGGATGATCAGCAAGAACAACTCCTTGTTCTGCGAGCGTGCGATACCTGCCAGCGATCGCGGCACGAGATAGACCGCAAGAAATCCGATGGGCGCGAGAATCATCGCAGCTTTGGCGAGCGCCCACGCCACTCCCAGCAGATGATGCGGCGTCAGACTGACCAGCGCGGGCATGAGGATGGTCAGCACGACGACGATCAGGTCTTCGACCAGGGTGATGCCGATCATCACTTTGCCGTGCGGCGATTGCAACTGGCCGCCATCCATCAGCAGGCGCGACAGCACCATGGTACTGGCGACAGAGATGATCATGCCCATCACCAGTCCCTGCATGGCTCCCCAGCCCAGCAAGATGCCAAGGCCCTCGCCGACCAGCGACAGCAGCACGACGCCCAGCGGGCCGCCGATCAGCGAGACCCACTTCACCTCGAGCAGTTCGGCGATCGAGAATTCCAGCCCGATGGAAAACATCAGGAAGACGACACCGACTTCGGCGATGACCTGGAAGGTTTGGGTTTCGCTGACGCGTGGGCCCAGGGTATAAGGGCTGATGGCAATTCCGGCCAGAACATATCCCAGAATCAGTGGCTGCCGCAGACGCCAAGCCAGCACTCCGCCGAGAATAGCCGCGATGAATACGTACGACAGTTCTTTGAAAATTGCGGAATGTGCAGGCATTCGGCCCCAGGCGATCAGAATTGATCTAGGTATCGTAGACCAAAATCGTGTCTTCGGTGCGCGATGCTCTTTGGCGACAGGTCGCGTTGCTGCTTGGCTGGAGTTGGCGTGAGGTGCGAACGTTATCCACTCAGCTTCAGCAGCTCGATTTCGTTTTGTGCCGAGTCGTGAAATATGATCCGTCGTTCAATGTCTAATTGGCTCGACCGCGCCTCGTAGATACCCCACCAGACCAATGCCAGCAATGGAAGTAGAACCAGCAAATAAATCGGGTTCGAGCTCGACCAGTGCTCGATGCTCGCGGGCAGAAGCGCGAAGACAAATACGCCGAGAACGCAGAGCAACACTTTGAGTAATGCGTTCTGCTGGAATCCAGCTTTTGCGCAGGTGAAGGGAAGCTTGCGGAAAGAGACAACCAAACCAGCGGTGAGCGTCGCCGACAGTGCCGATAGAACGAGAAATTCCAGAATACCGGCGATCATGCCCCAACGAAACAGGAACAGCATCGATGCAGCGATGATGAGTGGTAAAAGGAGCAGCAAAATCGATTTTCCGGCCAGCACCGCACATTCGCCCAGCGTGGGAGGAATCAGAAAACGAAAGATCCAGTTGGCATTCAGTTCGACTGGTATGTCGAATGCAAACCGAATGCCAAGAATGCAGCAGTAAAGGACGATGAGTGGCGCTGCGAACTCGGCTGTCGTGGGACCGTTACGGTCGAGGCCGCTCCAGGTCAAATAGTGACTCGCGGCAACGAAACCGATTCCGGCGAATACCGCAACGGCCGCGCGGTGTCGGTCGCTCTTGGCCAGCGTCCGAACGGTGAAACGAAAAGCAGACTGCTCAAACGGGCTCCGCAGAACGAAGCGATCGAGACTACGACCGACAACCGAACTAAGACCCCGCGATCCTCTGCGACTTCTATTCGTGGAGACTTCCAGCATGCGCCCAAAATGGCGCTTGTATGCAACAGCATAGGCCAACGATCCCAGCAATCCTGCCAGCAGCACAGCGACGAATCCCACGAATGCGAAGTGCCGGTAGGTTTCGTTCGCCACTCCGCGAGCCCACTGGCAGGTGCCGAGAAACCACATTGGAGGCAGGTAGCGAAGCAAGGAAGGCCGCAGGTCGGCTCCGCTGGCGATACTCTGCGACACCGTGAATGCGCTGGAAAACAAGACCAGCAAGGCGATGGCAATCGCCGCACGGACGTGGAGCGAGACAGCTTGGAACAAGCGTGCCGGGAGAGCTGCCATAAATATCCCGGCGATGGCGAACACCGAGGCAAAGGTAAACAGGCTGGCGGTGACGATCGCCACGCCATGACCGAGCGCGACCTTGCCGAAGAAGAGGAACGACTCCTGTGACGCGCTCACGACCAGTGGAAAGAGGACAGCTGAAGCTGCGTTGACATCGATACAGAAGATGGCTCCAAAGAGCAGGATCGCCAGCAGACTGCCGACAAAGATCTGGCGAGTATGAACCGGTAGCGGGACGATGTTGAACAGGTCGCGGCGATCCGGGAAGACTGTGTCCCACTTCCACAGGGCAACGCCGCCGCTGACCAGCATGGCAAGAACGATGAAGAGGTATTCGTCAGGCAGGGAAGCCGCATAGGGATCGAAGCGGACCTCGCCACGCAGGAACCGCAGCAGACTTCCGTATTTATTGAACAGTAGCAGGGAGAGAAACGCGCCCGGAAGGGTAAGGACCGTCAGAGCGACGCCGATGCCGGCGTCCATGTCCTCGCTGTCGGCGTTGGCACTATAGAGGATGCGACGAAGCTTGAGCTTAACGAGTTGATAGAGTGGGGAATCGGCAAACCGCTGCGATCTAGGGTCCGCGGTCCCCGGAGTTCTCATGACATCAGCACCTCGATAATCTCGCCCGAAACTTTTTCGGCGTCCACCTCGTTGACCAGATGGGCAAAGGTCTCCTCCAGCGAAGCTTCCTTTCGAACTCTGGGCAGATCGGCAGCCGCCTCATAGGCGACGACATTGCCGCCTCGAAGGATCAACAGGTGAGAGCAGACTTTCTCGACTACCTCCAGCACATGCGAGCAATAGAACACGGCTTTGCCGCACTCACCCAGGCGTCGAATCAGGTTCTTGAAGATGAGAGCCGAGACGACGTCGAGTCCTGACAATGGCTCATCGAAGATGAGCAGGTTGGGATTGTCCATCAAGGCAGCAATGAGCAGGATTCGCTGCCGCATGCCTTTCGAGTACGAAGCGATGGAGCCATCACGATGTGAATGCATCGCGAACAGTTGAAGCAGATCGGCGATTTTCTGCTCGCGCTGTTTACGTTCCATACCACGCAGAGTGCCTACCATCTCGAGGTACTCGTGCCCGGAGAGGTAGGGATAGAGGTTGGGCTCCTCCGGTACGTAGCCGAGCTGTTTTCGATACGAGACCAGGTCCGAACGGATTTCGTTTCCGTTGAAGATAACCTGTCCGCTGCTGGGTTCCAGCAAGCCGATGAGCATTTTTACGGTGGTGCTTTTGCCAGCACCGTTTGGACCGAGGCAACCGAGCACCTGTCCGGGAGCGATGCTGAAGGAGACATCTTGGACGGCAGGCAAACTGTTGTATCGCTTCGTAAGCCGCCGCACCTCAAGCATGAGGTCTTAGACACCGGCGTCGGCGTGCAAGTTCCTGACGGAAGGAAGGACAAAGGGCTGCCGCCCGATGGCAGGCGGGCGGCCCAATAGTGTTAATGAAGCTGCTTCGCGAAAGGTCGCCTCAACGTGCGCGCCGGGCGCGTGTGCGTGCCGCTTTCTTTGCTGCCTGACTGCGACCTACCGCTCCCTTGGTGCGGACGGCTTTCTTAGCAGATTGCTTGCGCGATGCCGGTCCGCGCTGGCGAGCCGAGGTCTTCGCCTGTTTGGACAATGCGCTGCGTGAGGCTGCCGAGTGGCCCTCGCGCTTCAGAGCTGCGGAAACCGCACGCGAACGCTTCGCGGAGGTCTTCTTCTTCGCCGACGACTGACCCTTTTTCACGTCGCGCTCGGCCTTGGTGCGTGTGGCCGCCGAGGTCTTGCCTTTCTTTGGCGGTGGCAACTTCACACCTGAGCGGCGTGCTTTAGAGAGCCCGATGGCAATGGCCTGTTTGGTCGAAGCGGCTCCATGTTTGCCTTCGCGAATGTGGTCCATTTCTTCTTTCACGAACTCACCAGCCTGCGTGCTCGGTGATTTTCCTTCGCGTGCGTCCTCTTGGGCTCGCTCCAATGTCTCTTTCTCCGGCATGAAAAAATCCTCCTGTGGCGTCCGTTGGTCGGCGCCAGTTGTAATGGCTCGTGCGCGCCGCCTTGGTTATGAGGATGCAGTCTGGAAGGCACGGGATGGACTACACTACTGCCGAATGAGCTCTGCGTCGCCAGTTGTCACGACAACCAGTATTTCGCCTCCAAAAACGGCCCGCCGGTCGTTGTTGATGGCCCTGGCGATTATTGTCGCTGCGGCCACCGTCGGCTACAGCATCGCCTGGATGTACTACGTCCGCGCCTTGATTACGGTCGAAGTGGGTATGGATACCGTCGCGCTACCTGACAGCCTGAAGGTGAGAGACGTCTGGCACGGTTCTCCGGCGGAGGGAGCGGGGTTGCGCGCCAACGATTTAATCGTGGCGATCGATGGCCAGAAGGTCGCCGGCCCTTCCGGAACCGACATTCTGAATGGAATATGGTTCCGTTCCCACCCAGGTGACGTCGTCGAACTCGAGATCCGTCGAGCCGGATTGGAACAGCCCCAGATCATTCGTCCGTCGTTTCGAGCGATACACGGCGCTGGCGATACCTTATCGCTGGCCCGGCGCGGCGCGATTCAGGTTCTCGGCTTCTATCCGTTGCTGTTTCTGGTGGTCGGACTCTCCGTCCTATTTCTAAGGGTCGAAGATCCCAATGCATGGCTGCTGGCTCTGGTATTCAGCGGACTGATCGCTGAGGCGGACCTGCCTGTGGGATTCTCCCTAACTCCGGACATAGTGCGACATTTTTTATATGCCTACGTCACCGTCGGCAGGAGTCTTCTGCCCGGACTGTTCTATTTCTTCTTTACCGTGTTCCCCACGCGCTCGCCCATTGATCGCAAGCTTCCATGGCTTAAATGGCTGCTGCTGGCGCTCAGCTTCATCCTGGGAATAGGAGGAATCGGCATTGGAGATCTGGATGCGCCCGCATTTCTGAATGCAGTCTTTGGAAGGCACGCGATCGGCTTAACCAGGCTGACTCTCGGCTACGGCAGCGTCGTTCTTGGATTGTTGGCGCTGTTATGGAACATGATCAGCACCACCAACGTAGACGACCGTCGCAAACTTAAAGTGATTGTTTGGGGCACACTGGTTGGGATAGTTCCCGCGGTACTCATAGGAATTCCAATCGACTTAGCCCGCATGGAAACGCCTTTCTGGCTCGGCTTTGTCAAAGGAACCTTCCTCTTTTTGTTACCGCTCTCCTTCGCTTACGCCGTGGTCAAGCACCGGGTGTTGGACATCCCGGTCCTGCTACGGCGTAGCGCACGCTATTTCCTGGTTGAGCGTGGGTTCGTGATCGTCATCTTCCTTATCTCGGTGGGAATCACTCTTTGGTTTGGACAGGCTTTTGCGCGGCGTTTCTCTGCAGGCGCTAAGACGGCGATTCCCATTGGCGCGACCCTGGGGGTGCTGCTGATCACCGGCGCGACGCAGGTGCATCGGCAAGTGCGTACCCGGCTGGACAAAGCCTTCTTCCGGAGCGCTTACGACGCGCAACAAATTCTAGAGACGCTGGCCGCGACCACACTGACGGTCAGTGACCGACCGGCGCTGGCGGCGCTATTGCATCGAGAAATACACGAAGCTCTGCACCCCATGCCGCTGTTCGTTTATTTGCTATCGAGCGAAGGGAAGCTTCACGCGTATGCCGGTCATCCGCCGGAGGAGAACGTTGAACTCGCGGTCAACGACTCCGCGCTGCAGCAGTTAATCGGCCGTCATGATCCGCTTGAGTTGCCTCCCGAAACCTTGCGCGGAACTTCTATGGAACATCTCGGCGTCGATTGTCTGGTCCCGATTCGCGGATCGAGCGATGGGCAGTTGCAGGGCCTGGCAGTTCTAGGGCCGCGCTTGTCCGAGGAACCTTACGCGACGCGTGATAAGCGGCTGCTGGCGTCGGTGGCAAGTCAGGCTGGGATTGCTATGCGCAGCATTTCATTGGCCGAAAAGATGGCGGAGCGCATGGAGGCCGAACGCCGCGCCGAACAGGAGATGCAGATTGCCCGGCAGGTGCAGAGTCGCCTGCTGCCGCAACAGGCACCGGTGCTGAAAACACTGGATTGCGCCGGCAAGTGTATTCAGACGCGCGCGGTGGGCGGCGACTACTACGACTTCCTGGATTTCGGCGCCGGCAAGCTTGGCATGGTGCTGGCCGATATTTCCGGCAAGGGAATGTCGGCGGCATTGTTGATGGCGAACCTGCAAGCCAATCTGCGCGGTCAGTATGCGCTGGCCATGGAGGACTTTCCGCGGCTGCTGCGCTCGGTGAACTACCTGTTTTATAAGAACACCGAGACAAGCAATTACGCCACGATGTTCTTCGCCATCTATGACGAGCAGCGGCGCGCGCTGCGTTATGTTAATTGCGGCCACAATGCGCCCATGCTGTTGCGCGCGGACGGAAGCGTGGAGCGATTGGAGGCGACCGCGACGGTTCTCGGCTTATTCGAGCAGTGGGACTGCACCGTGGCCGAGCTGCAAATGGCGACTGGTGATGTGCTGGTGATGTATACCGACGGCATCTCGGAAGCTGCGGAGGGCGAAGAAGGGGAAGAGTTTGGCGATGAGCGCCTGATTGCAAGCATTCGCCAGCGCCAGGCTCAGCCGGCGGCACAGATGCTGGACGGCGTCGTTGCCGAGGTGCAAGAGTTCAGCAAGGGCTACCAGGCCGATGACATGACAATGATTGTGATGAAGTGCTTGTGAAGGTCTCGCCACCGAGACGGCTCGTCTCATTGATAGTTTGAAACCAGCCTACCTCCAGTGCCGGATTGAGGTATAGTGTCGGGCATTCGATTTTGCAAAGGCTCCTTACTGCCGGAGGCGTCTTAATGTCCTGGGTAAAATGTTTGCCGGTTAGTTCCGTCAGGCGCAAGTTAAGCCTGGCGGCTGTTTTTCTGGTGTGCGCGGTGGCGACTTTCTCACTGCCGGCTCGTGCTCAAACCTACACAATTCTCCATAACTTCACGGGCGGAGCCAACGGATATTATCCGAGTGCCGGCCTGACATTGAACGGCACGTCCAACCTGTTCGGAGGTGCTGGAAATACCGCTGTTTTCCGCTTGCAGCGCACAGGTACGAGCTGGATATTTACGCCCATTTACCAATTCAATGGGACCGACGGCGATTTTCTCGCAGGCCGCGTGACGTTTGGTCCAGGTGGCGCTTTATATGGCGCCTCCCTAGCCGGGGGAATTCCAGATTGCCTGGACGGAGGCGGTTGCGGGCTGGTCTTCGCCATGCGACCCACGCGTACCGTTTGCAAAACGACTTCCTGCGATTGGACGGAAACTTCGCTCTATCAGTTCAATCCGGTTAATCGACCCAGGGATGGCTACGAACCCAACGGCGGGCTGGTTTTCGACAGCTCAGGGAATGTCTACGGCACCACCGAGTTAGGCGCCGAAGGCGACGCGGGCGCGGTTTTCATGCTCTCTCCGTCTCAGGGAGGCTGGTCCGAAACTAATCTTTATAACTTTCAGTATTCTGGGGATGGAGCATATCCCAGAGGCAATCTAGCGATCGATCAGGCCGGAAACGTTATCGGTACGACAGAAACTGGAGGCGCGAGCGATAGCCATTGCACCTTTGCCTTCTGCGGCGTGGTCTTCGAGCTCACGCACACATCTTCGGGCTGGGTCGAGTCTGTTTTGCATACCTTTATCTATGCTACGGATGGAGGCAATCCTTCTGGCGGGTTGATTGCCGACGCTGAGGGAAATTTGTACGGTGGTACAGGGAACGGCGGCGTGAACGGAGGCGGAACCGTTTACGAGTTAAGTCCCTCCAATGGGGGTTACACGTTCCAGGTGCTTTACAGCTTCGCGGGATCCAGCAGCCAGTCCGGTCCGGTTGGAATTCTCGCCTTGGACAGCAGTGGCAACCTATATGGCGCGACCGGCAGCGAAGGCGCCGTTGGCATGGGCAGCGTCTTTAAGCTGACGCACAGCGGTAACCAGTGGCTCTACACGGATCTGCACGACTTTGCAGGCGGCACAGAGGGCCTCGCTCCCGCGGATGGCCCGACCCTCGATCCGAGCGGCAACCTTTACGGAACCGCCGGCTTCGGAGGCAGTAGCAATAATTGTCCGGGCGGCTGCGGCGTGATCTGGGAAATCACGCCCTGACCCGTTCAACGGTGAATTTGCCCCGGGGTTGCGTTTACCATCCGAATCGGAACGCAACCCTTTTTCTAACACCGCGTTGCACTCGTTCTGCTATCGAAATCGCCAAATAACTTGTCTAATAGAACAGGGTAGACGGCGACCATGCCTCCTGCCCGATTCCTGACTTCCGAACGGAACAAATTTCTATCTTTCAACGTATTAACGAGTGAACCCGAAAGGCTGCCCGTTGGCGGAGGGTGCAGTGGCGAACGGTAAGAATCATAAGAAGAAACGCTGGATTATTACTACCGTGGTGGTGGTCGCGGTGTTGTTGCTGATTGTGGTAGCAGTGGCCGCGACGCGTGGCGGAACCAAGATCGACCCGACCAAGCTGGCCAAGGTCGAGCGCGGCGATATCACCAAGAGCGTGGTGGCAACCGGCAAGGTCACGCCCATCACCAAGGTTGAGATCAAGTCGAAGGCCAGCGGCATCGTGAAGAAGCTGTACGTCGACGTCAACGACCACGTGAAGCAGGGGCAGGTGTTGGCCGAGCTCGACAAGGTTGAAATCGAGGCGCAGGTGAACTCTGCACGAGCACAACTGCTCTCGTCTCAGGCGAATCTGAAGAGCGCCGAGGCCGACCAGAAGCGCGCTGAGGTCGATGCCCAGGGCGTCGACATTCCTACGCTGCAGCGCGCCTACCAGCGTGCGCAAGAGATGTCGAAGGACGGTGTGGTTTCGCAGTCGACGCTAGACGATGCTCAGAGAGGCTACATCATGGCGGTCAACAAGCGTGACGTAGCGCGCGCTCAGTTGACGGTGAACAAGGCGAAGGTCGCGCAGGCCCAGGCACAAGTTGAAAAGGACCAAGCCGACCTCAAGCAGTTCGAGGAGCAGCTCAGCTATACGACGATCACCGCTCCCATTGACGGTATCGTGTTGTCTCGCGATGTGGAGATGGGCGACGCGGTCAGCTCGATCCTGGTACTGGGTTCCGGCGCGACGCTGGTGATGACGCTGGGCGATACCAGCCAAGTCTACGTCAAGGGCAAGGTCGACGAGAGCGACATTGGCAAGGTGTATCTCGGACAACCGGCGCGGATTCGTGTTGAAACGTTCAAAGACAAGACTTTCACTGGGCATGTGACCAAGATTGCGCCCATGGGCGTCGAGAAAGACAACGTCACGACCTTCGAAGTACGCGTCTCGATCAACAATCCTGGCGGCGAATTGAAGGCGGAGATGACGGCCAATGCCGAAATCATCCTCGACGAGCACCACAACGTGCTGACGATTCCGGAGTCCGCGATCCTATACGACAAGGATAAGAAGGCGTCCGTCGATCTACCCGATCCCAGCGCCAAAGACGGAATGCGTAAGGTGGCGGTTACCATCGGCATCTCGAATGGCGTAAAGACGGAAATTGACTCAGGCCTGAAGCAGGGACAGGAAGTCGTCCTGCAACAGTAATGGCGGGCATTTTCCCTAGGGCTGCTCGAGAGAGTAGCCCAAATTTTTGCGGTTCAATCAAGACAGGAGCGGCATCGTGAACAAGCGGAGTTCTGTTGTCCTGATCGGTCTATTGCTTCTTCCTGTAGTGCTGTATGCCAAAGCTGAGGGGCATTTCGACCGTACGCTGCAGGTGAACGGCTCAGTCAGTCTTGATGTCAGTACGGGTTCCGGCGATATCGTCGTGAAGACTGGCAGCTCGAACCAAGTGGTGATACACGGAACAGTTCACAGCAGCAACTGGATCTTTGGCGACGACAGCGCCGTGCAGAAGGTCCAATCGAACCCTCCGATTGAGCAGAGCGGCAACAGCATCCGAATCGGCCAGAACTTGCCGGACGATGTGAAGCGACATGTTTCGATCGATTACGAAATTACGGTTCCACCGGACACTAGCCTACAGGCGCATAGCGGCTCGGGAAATGTCGGTGCCGATGGATTACGGTCGGCCACGGAGGTGGGGACCGGATCGGGCGATGTTCGCTTGCACGATATTGGCAGCAAGGTGCGCGCGCAAACAGGCAGTGGCAATATTCGCGCGGACAACGTAGCCGCACCGTTCTGGGCGCAGACGGGGAGTGGCGACATTGAGGCCGACCTGACGGGCTCGGGCGATGTCGACGTTCACACGGGCTCGGGGACGATTCGGGTGCGTGGGATCAAGGGAGGAGTTCGTGCTCGTACCGGCAGCGGCAACATCGAAACCGACGGCAGCGTGACGGGCCCGTGGCAGTTGCACAGCGGCTCAGGAAATATAACGCTGGCGGTAGGCACCGGGAGTGGCTTTAACCTGGACGTACATACTAGTTCAGGATCGATTCACACGGATATGCCGATCACTGTGCAGGGTTCACTGGGCAAGAATGAACTCAAGGGAGCGGTGAAAGGCGGGGGTCCGGACGTCGAAGTATCGACAGGCTCCGGCGATGTGGATGTGCGCTGAGCCTTAGTGTGTAACTTCCGCGTGCGTCAGCATGACCGCACCGATGGAAGCCAGTGAATCATAGTAGTGGACAACGCGCTTTGTCTCTACGCTGTCATAAGGTGCAAGATTGTGCGCCCAGCGAAAGCCGATAGGCTGATACCAGAGTTCGACCGCGATCTGAAATGGGCCTTCGGCCTGTCCAAGTGCGACTGAGTACTGCACGCGATCGCCCTTCATCACTGCGATCAATCCGCCGGTAATGAGGTTCGAAACGCGTCGCGTCCGCATCGTTGTCATTACCTTGAATCGAGCCGTCGGGATTAAGAGCGCCCGCTTCGAACACGATCTTGCCGTTGCGGTCACGTACGACAAAGTGCAGCCAGGCGCGGCGGGAAGGGAACGCCGTCGGCATTTTGTGGCCAGTGAGGTTCCTGACGACGACCTCGGCATCCAGCCTGGCGGCATCGTTGTGCACCCGTTTGACGCTGACCTGAGCAGCCTGCGATTGCAGGAAGGCAATCGTGCCGTCCGCAGCGTTGCTCAGCTCCTGCGGTAACGCCTTCACGCTGAGTTCATTGCGATAAGTATTTAGCAGACGCTGCATGAAGAAGTTGCCGCCAAGAAAAACATGCTGGCGCACGCCGATGGCGAGCGAACTCCGATGTCTCGGTTGAGAGACTGGAGTTCGCTTCAAAGCATGGCTGGCTAAATCGTCGCCGGTTAGCGAGAGCCTGCAGCGATCGGTACCGCGGCTGCGGCGACTTTTCTGAGGCCAAATTCGGCGGACTCGAAACGATTACCGCAGACGCACACCAGGGATTCAGGCAGACGCTCACCGCACTCGCACATGTAGCCGATTTGTCGACCGGGATTGCCAACGACGAGACCGTAAGAGGGAACGTCACGAATCACCACTGTGCCGGCTCCCACAAAGGCGTATCGGCCAAGCGTCACGCCGCAGACGATGGTGGCGTTGGCGCCGATAGTGGCTCCTTCCTGAATATGTGTCGGCACGAACTGGTCGTGGCCTTTCTTCACTTCAGCCCGCGGATTCAAATCGTTGGTGAAGACAGCATTCGGTCCGACAAAGACGTGATTTCCGAGCGTGACACCATCCCAGATAGCGACGCCGTTCTTGATGGTGACGCCGTCCCCAATGACGACATTCGATTCCACGAAGGAGTGATCGCATATGTTGCAGTTGCGGCCGATCCTGGCTCCCTGCATGACGTGCGCAAAGGCCCACACCCGCGTGCCTTCGCCGATAGATTCGGTTTCAACTAAAGCTTGAGGATGTACAAAATAAGAGCTTGATTTCATAGGATTTCCTTGGACATCGTCAAAGATTGAAGACTCATTTTATGCGCCCAGCAACACCTGGAATTTGGCAACGCTGGAACGGATCTGGCTGAGAGTTGTGATGGCCCGGTGCTCAAACGGGAGGGGAAGGAGCACCGGATGCCTTAATCAGGTAGTCGTCAGTCGCCGGAGGCGGCACGCAATTTTTCGCGACTCAATAATCGCGGCGCGTGTTTGGTTCTGCCCCGGACTGCTAGAGTATCGGGCGTATTCAGGCACTCCGACGCCATCATCTCGGCCTGTAACAATTGTTCCATCGTGAGGCGCTTGGCCAGCGCCTTGTATCCGGTGCCGATAGCTTCTGACGCCGCCGAATACCACATGTACGCCTGCATCGAGCTTTCGGGATCGCGCTGGGATCCGTAATACTGAGCTAATGCGAGCTGCGCCAGGAGAACTCCCCGCCTGGCCGCATTCTGGCAGGCGATCAGGGCGCCCTCATCCTGAAGAATGTCGTAAGGCTTTTCATTCAGGAAATAATGAGACGGAGGTTGGGCGTGCCGCTCCTGGCTGAGGGTCATGAACAGGAGTTCAACCCGGCTCGATACCCCCAACTTGTCGAAGATGCGGAAAAGGCAATTCTTGATGGTGTGCTGGCTAAGCTTCAGACGCTCGGCGATCTCGCGATTCGAAAGCCCTTGCGCTACGCCGCGAACCACCTCGGTCTCCCGCTTCGAAAGCAGGTTCAGGCCTTTGGCATCGACTGCTCGGATGTTATGGGACGAAGCCAATGCTTCGACTAGCGTGGAAATCTGTTCGCAATTGGCCCAGATCTGGCCTTCGAAAACTTTGCGCAGGCACTTGCCCAAGGTTTCTATCGAATCGTTTTTGCTGAAGATACCGCGTGCGCCGGAACGAAATGCTTCCAGGATCATCTCCCCCTGGGAGGTATCCAGCAGCATCACGGCCCGGAGGTCGGGGTGAAGGCTTCGTAAGCCGCGCAGGATTTCAAAGCCGCGACCCGGTTTCTCATCCAGGTTGCAACTGATGACGAGGACGTCGCTGTCGTTGAAATCGATGCCTGAGGTCAACCCATCGGAGCCACACAATAACGTCGTGACTTCCAGGTCGCCATTACGTTTTAAAGCATCTGCAAGAAGTTCGGTATGCACCCGAGTGTCATCTGCAACGAGGACACGAATCGGTACCGAATCGGACTGGTGGCGCATGTCGTGCTCCAGACGAAGTTTTGGAACAACTTTTGAGAAAACTTAAATTGTTTGACATACCCCCGGCGTGGTGAGGGTTTTCAAGCAAAGTTAGTAAGGGGCCAGAGTCTTCTCGATGCTGCAGAGCGTATATCACTCTTCCGGTATATTCAAGACTACGATGGTGTTGCTCTCTGCACACATCTGGTGTGGTATGCAGCACGCACGTAGGTGTTGACTTCTACCGCTATACTTTCCTGTGAACCGCCCCTGGGTATCCGTTTGACGTAAGAGAAGCGATTTCGTCACGGGCAAATATCTCAGTCACTTAGAGGGCAAACTTGTCTGATCTCCGCCGCCCATTCTCTGAAAGCAAACAACCAAAGCGCCCTGTCGAGGCCGTGGACGGGATAGGAGAAGATCGTCTCTAGTCCGAACAGCTTCGCGGTCGGAGACGGTTACCTCTGCGAGAGGGGAGTAGACCGTCGCGGAGGATGTGTGCCTCTTGCGACCTTTTAAAAACCCACTTAGATTGCTGCTACGTCATCAACTCAAAACCCTTGCCAGGTAGTAACCGTCGGACTCAAAAAACCCGCTTCGGCAGTGTTGTAAGCGGCTCATAGTGCAGTACAGGTTCGGATCGCAAGCGCCGGCCTGCAAGGTAAGGCTTTCACAATTGCGGCCAAGATCGCAATGTGACTGAGAGGGCGAAGCTATGTCTACCACTACTGCGAACGTGAATCTTCTGGAAGGTCCGGCCTTCGCTGCGATTACGGATTCGGCGGCCGAGACTTGGTTTGCAGTTCATACTTACGCGAAACATGAAAAAGTAGTGGCCCAGGAAACTCGTGACTTAGGCATCACGACGTTTCTCCCCACTATCAAGCAGGTGCGGCAGTGGTCGGATCGGCGCAAGGTTATTGAGTCTCCGTTGTTCAGTTGCTACGTCTTCGTCAAAATTGTTCCCGACAATCGCGAGCGTCTCAAGGTACTCCGGGTGAACGGAGTGATACGGTTCATCGGACCCCACGGAATGGGCGTGCCGATACCTGACGAGCAGATCGACGCGGTTCGGCTTCTGACCGAAGAGCAGCTGCCAATGTGCTCTCATCCATTCCTCAAGATCGGCCAGCGTGTACGCGTTCGCTCCGGCGCCTTGGCTGGCGTCGAAGGTATCCTTACGGGTCGCAGCGGCGAGCGAACCCTGGTGGTTTCGCTGGACGCAATTCAGCGCTCCTTGAGCCTCCGTATTGAAGGTTACGACGTTGAACCAGTCTAGCTTTTAGTTCTTGCTTTTTACCCTCCTTCCCCATGCGTGGAACCCTTACAGTAGTGCCGAAAAATGCGGCAGCTTCCGTACGGCTGCTGCTCATTACTCGTGAATCCGCCGTATTGTCGATGCTCTGGTCCATCGGTGAAGCCAGGAAGTGGCACCTGGAGAGCGCGACGAACGGTTGGGGAGCGATGGAACGGGTGCAGTCGGGCGTAACCCCAGACCTGCTGATCCTTGACTTGCCGCGCGCTGATGGAGACGGTTTGCACTTCCTGCGCTGGCTCCGCCGGCTTCGACCCGAACTCCCCATCCTCGTGTTGTGCGATGGGGAGGACGCTCCCACGCAACAGGAAGCAGTTCGCCTGGGTGCAAGAGAATGCCTGGCGCGACCGGTGGAGAGCGGAATCTTGCAGCAGACCATTAACCAGCTGCTTTCGGCCTGCGATGGCGAGGGTGGGGTCAGCATAAGCAGCGAGGACGTGGAGCATGTGGACGGAGAGGTTGCCTTTGTGGGCGCCAGTCCTACCATGCGTAAACTGCGGGCGCAGATTGAGTCGTTGAGCGAAACCGACAACGCCGTTCTGATCACCGGCGAGACGGGTAGCGGCAAAGATACGGTCGCACGCCTGATCCACCAGCTCTCCATACGTTCAGGATTTCAGTTTGCCAAGGTAAATTGCGCGGCTTTGCCCAGCGATCTGCTGGAGGTCGAACTCTTTGGATATGACCGCAAGGGAAGCGGACTGTCGCAGTTGAAGACAGGCAAACTTGAGCTGTGCGACAAGGGAACAATTCTTCTCGACGAAGTCACCGAGATGCCTTTGGGCCTGCAGAGGAAGCTGGTCGAGCTCATGCAGACCAAGCGGTTTACCCGTCCGGGAAGCGGGACTTCGGTCTCCGTCAATGTCCGAGTTCTGACGGCCAGTACCAACAACCTTGAACCCGCAATCTCCGATAACAAGCTTCGGGAAGACTTGCTGTACCGCCTGAGCGCTTATACCGTCCACGTTCCTCCGCTCAGAGAACGCCGGGAAGAAGTTCCATTGCTGCTGCACTTCTTCATGCGACAGCTTTCGAAGCAATACACCTTGTCGCCACGGGTATTCTCCCCGGTTGTTCTGGAAGCCTGCCAGGCTCACTCCTGGCCCGGCAACTTGCGGGAGATGGAAAACTTCGTGAAGCGCTATCTGCTAGTGGGTGGAAAAGAATTGCCGTTCGGGAGCGACTCCGGAATCAGGGCCGCACTGAATAGCGAAACCCAGGTTCGCCAACGGGTCGTTCCGGCACCGATTGCGCCGGCCAACGGTACTTCGGGTTCGGATTCCCTGAAAGCTCTAGTTCAGAACGTCAAGCTAGAAGCGGAGAAAAATGCGATTGCTGCTGCGTTAGAGAGGACCGGCTGGAACCGCAAGGCTGCAGCGCGTTTGTTAAAGGTCAGCTATCGAACGTTGCTCTACAAGATTGAGCAGTACCAGATGAGGGCGCCCGATGCCTCTCTCATACAAAACGGCCCGGGAGTCAGGACAAATGGTAACGGCTTCAATGGCAGCGGGCACCTTCGGTAAATCGTCATCGGGGGTTGGTGGTCAATCGCGAGGAGTTCAACTATGGAAACGATGGTCAATGCGATGAAACGTCACGTCGTGGCTTATGGGCTGCTGGGTTTGCTGCTGGCCGGAAGTGCATGGGCTCAAACGCAAGTCGCCAGCGATTCGAGTTCGCGCGATCTGGTGCCGACTGACGTCTCATCGACCGCCAAGCCGGCGAGTGCGTCCACTCCCGTGCCGCACGATAAGGATTTTGTAATTGGCAATGGCGATGTGCTGAACATCAACGTCTGGAAGCAGCCGGATCTGTCGCGGGCGGTTCCCGTGCGCTCCGACGGCAAGGTTTCATTGCCTCTAATCGGAGAGGTCGTGGCGGCCGGGCAGACTCCGGCCAAGCTGGAAGAGCAGTTGACCGCCATGTTCAAGCCGTATCTGGCCGAGCCGGAAGTTACGGTAATCGTCGAGCAGATCAACAGCCAGAAGTTCAACATTCTGGGCCGGGTAGCAAAGCCGGGCTCGTATCCGCTGACGAATCCAACTACGGTCCTCGACGCAATCGCTCTGGCGGGTGGTTGCCGTGACTTCGCGAAACAGAAATCGATTTACATCCTGCGCCGCCATCCCGACGGGTCGGAAACGCGCATGCCCTTCAACTACCAGGATGTGATCAAGGGCAAGAACACTGCCCAAAACATAGATCTGCAGCCGCGTGACACCGTCGTCGTACCGTGAGAATGAATATGCTGGCGCGAATCTGTCTCGCTGTTTGTCTGCTGGTCTGTCTTCCGGCATGGAGTCAGGAGACGACCGCCACGGGAACGGATAACGGATCGGATGATCAGTCACAGCTCTCGGTGCCCCCGCCCGTTAGCGGCCAGGCCTACGACAGCAGCTTTGAGGGCGCGGAGGAATCGAATTATCTTCGCGGCGGAATTACCTTCACCAGCGCCTATTCCAGCAATGTGTACTTGAGCAGTACGCCCGTCGGCGACATGAGCTATTCCGTATGGCCGACAATCTCTCTGGATAAAACGACTTACCGTACCCATTTTACGGTGAACTACGCACCCGGCTTCACCATGTATCAGAGGACAAACTCGCTGAACCAAGCGGATCAAAATTTTGCCGCCGACCTGCAGTATCGGTTAAGTCCTAATCTGACTGCTAGCGTTACGGAAAGCTTTCAGAAAATGTCCAACGTTTTCAACCAGCCGAATCCGCTGGCGACCACATCGGTTTCAGGTGGGGTACCGGTGTCCACTGTTGCCGTCGTTTCGCCGCTAGCCGAGATGATGACGAATTCGAGTGCTGCTCAACTCACATATCAGATGGGCGCTGACAGCATGATTGGTGGAAGTGGAAACTACAATACGTTGACCTACCCAAACCCAGAGCAGGCAACCGGCTTGTATAACTCCCGCTCCGCGGGTGGTTCATTCTTCTACTCGACGCGCATTCACGACAGGAACGCGCTCGGAGTGACCTACCAGTATCAGAATTACCTGTCTTTCCAGGCGAGTCTGCCAAGCACCGAAAGCAGAATTCAGACTGTCTTTCTTTTTTATACGTTCTACTTAAATCCAAACTGGTCAGTTTCTGTGTCGGGCGGACCCCAGCACTATAGCTCGACCCAAGGCCTTCTTCCCACAGCGGCCGCATGGCAACCGCTAGTCATGGTCAGCATGAACTGGCGAAATGAGCGTAATAGCTTTGCCGGCAGTTACTCGCACACCGTGAGCGGCGGCGGCGGCCTAAGCGGCACTTTCAGCCTGAATGACGTGGCAGCCACGTTCAATCGCCAAATGAGTAGGAACTGGAAGGCTGGGGCTTCGGCGTCTTATGCGAATTATCAAAGTCTGACTCCATTGTTTCTCTTTGCCACCACAAACGGGCACTCGTTCGTGGGCACTGTGTCGCTGCAGCGTACCTTCAAGAGCTACATGGGCATTCAGTTTGGATATAGCTGGACGCAGCAGAATTACTTGAACACACTGAATCCGACGAGTAATCCGAATATGAACCGGGTCTTCGTGTCTCTCAACTTTACCTTCGCGAAGCCTCTTCAATGACAGCCATGCAATCGAATAGTAATAACGCAAAGACTCCTGAGTCAGCTGGCATTCAGTACTGCTTGGAAACGGTACGCCGTCGATCCTTGCTTTTTCTGATCCCGTTGTTTATTGGGTGGTTGGCGGTGTGGGGAGTCAGCTGGATCCTGCCGCCTCTTTACAAGTCGAGCACGCTGATTCTTGTAGAACAACCCACGATGCCGAAAGACTACGTGATGCCCAACGTGGCTGACAATCTGCAGGAGCGAATGCAGAGCATTAGCCAGCAAATCCTCAGCCGGTCTCGTCTACTGCACATCGTCGACGACGTGAACCTGTACCCGAAACAAAAGGTACAACGCGCGCCAGACGAGGTAGTTGAGAGCATGCGAAAAAATATCGATATCGAACTGGTGCGGGGTACCGACAATCGGATCAGCGCTTTCAACGTTTCATTCACAGCAGCCGACCCGGCCCTGGCGCAGCAGGTTACCAGCAAGCTTACCAACTTGTTCATCAACGAGAATCTCGAGGTTCGCCAGGAAGAATCGGAAGGCAACACCAAGTTTCTCGAAGACCAGCTGGCGACCGCTCGTCGCAATCTGGAGGCCCAGGAAGAGCAAATCCGCCAGTTCAAGGCGCAGTACATCGGTCAGCTGCCGACCCAGTTGAATAGCAATCTACAAATTCTCAGCGGGCTGCAGACTCAGCTGCAGGCGCAATCGGAAGCGCTCAACACGAGTAAACAACAGCGGGTTTATCTGGAAACGCTGCTGAACCAGTACCGGTCCATGAAGCAGCCGGCGAAGGATGGTGACGCCCCAGCGACAAGCGTTGCGGATCTCGATGAGCAGCTGGATCGGTTGAACGCCCAACTGCGAGATCTGACCTCAACCTATAACGAACAGTACCCAGAGGTGAAACGCGTAAAGGACCTGATCGCCAAGACACAAACTCAACGCGACAAGTTGGCGCAGGAGAAGAGCAAGGGGGGCATGACGCAGTCAGATACAACTCCCGTGGTCGGCCCGAAGGATCCGGCTGCGATGGTTCAACTGCAAGGGCAGTTACAGGCGAACCAGGCGGAGATCAAGAATCGCGAGCAGGCGATCGCGTCGCTCACCGACGAGATCCGGCAATACCAAGGCCGTCTTAACGAGGAACCGGTTCGTGAACAGCAGCTTGCTGACTTGACGCGCGGCTACGACCAATCCAAGGCATCCTACGACGACCTACTAAAGAAAAAGAATGATTCGGCGATGGCAACCAGCATGGAATTGCTGCAGCAAGGAGAACGTTTTCGCGTTATCGACCCTCCTAGTCTGCCGTTAAAGCCTAGCTTTCCCAACCGCCTGAAGTTTTGTGGCTACGGCTTGATGGCTGGACTGATCCTGGGCGCCGGATTGGTTTGGATCGTCGAGATGATGGATGACCGAGTTTACAGCGAGCTAGAGCTGCGAAAGCTGCTGCCGGTGCTGGTCCTTTCGGAACTACCGGTGATCGCCGACCCCGCTGATGAGCAGCAGCGGCAGCGCAGGACATGGATCGAATGGGCGACGACAGCTGTCGTCGTAAGCGCCATCCTGGCCGGTTCTGCTCTAAGTTACTTGAAAGGTTAAGTTCTGTGTACAAGACCTTCTATAACTTGACGCGGAACCCTTTCGATATCAGCCCAGATCCGGCTTTTCTCTTCGCGACACCGTGGCACAACGAAGCGCTGGCCGCCCTGTATCACGCCGTAAGAGGACACAAGGGTTTTGTCGTGCTCACCGGTGAGGTAGGGACGGGCAAGACATTGCTGTTGCGCTGCGTCCTCGAGCTCTTTAAAGAGAGCAATGATATTGGCTATGCCTATGTGTTCAATGGACGGCTGTCGCCGTGCGAATTCCTTGAATACATCGGCACTGATTTCGGACTCTCGGTTGCTGGAAAGAACAAAACCCAAATTCTTTTTGAGCTCAGTAACTTTCTTGTCGCACGGGCAGCCAAAGGGCTGACGACGGTACTGGTGGTTGACGAGGCTCATCATCTCTCCGCCGACATCCTTGAGGAGATTCGCCTGCTGACGAATCTGGAAACTCCTCGGGGAAAGCTTCTGCAGATTCTGTTAGTAGGTCAGCCGGAACTCGACGAAAAGCTCGACTCGGCGAATCTGCGCCAGTTGAAGCAGCGGATCGCCCACCGAGCTCAGCTCTCAGCATTGGACCTTGCCGATACGCAGGGATACATCGACTGGCGCCTGCAGATTGCCGGGGCAAAACCCGGCAACGCGCTTTTTCCGCCGGACACCGTCGAAAGGGTATTTCACCATTCACGTGGGATTCCGCGCCTGATCAATACGATCTGCGACAACGCCCTCATCACGGGATATGCCAGGAAAATGCGGAGTGTATCTTCCGAAATTGTCGATAACACGGCTGCAGATCTTCGGCTCGACGTGGTGCACCTGCCGGTGATGGACATCCCGTTGGAGTTCGACGAAACCTTTGCCCAACGAGCCTCGAAGACTTTGTTGGAGCTGTTTTCCCACCTAAAACGACCTTCGTCGCGCCTTGAGACTGGGTCTATCCTGGGACTCTCAAAAGAGTAATCATGAGTCAGATATTTGATGCGTTGAATCAGTCCGCGGCGGAGCGCGGCGGGCAAGGCGGACGGGATTTTTCCGCTGCCAAGGAATTGCTACAAGTTGTAGAGCGAAAGAATTCGCATTCCGCTTTGCTTATCGATGCTCCGTCCACGCAAGTAGCAGCGGCCGGCGCGGAGCGGGTATTGCCGACTGTGAAGGTTACGTTGCCGGCTCACAGCAGGTTCGTGTGCTTTAGCCAGACGGACTCTTTGGCAGCAGAGAAGTTTCGCTTCCTAGCCACCCGCCTGCGGCACTTGCAACAGAAACATTCGGTTAAACGTTTGGTTATCACCAGCTCCGTTCCCGGTGAAGGGAAGAGCATGGTGGCCGCCAACCTGGCCTGCGCATTAGCCACTGGAAAACAGCAGGTATTGCTGCTGGAAGGAGATTTTCGGCGGCCCAGCCTGGGTCGACAGCTTGGCCTGCAGGATCTCCCGGGAATGAGCCAGATGTTGCAAAGCGTAGGTGCCAGGGAGAATATTTACCGGCTCGACGGCTCGGCTTTATATGTTCTGCTGGCCGGTGATGTGCACAGTAATCCTTTGGAATTGATGGAGTCGTCAAGGCTGGCGGAGCTGATGGATCGAATCGCGAGCGGCTTCGACTGGGTTGTCATAGATTCTCCGCCGGTTTTACCGATGGCGGATACCAGCATCTGGATGCGACTGGCGGATTCAATCCTAATGGTGACACGCCCTGGGGTGACTTCGAAGAAGCAATTGCAACGGAGCCTCGAGGCGATCGAACGTTCCAAGCTGCTGGGCTCTGTGCTGAACGCCTCCGCTGAAGCTTCGGCGAACCATTATTACCATCACTACTCTCCCCGTGCTGCCGGCGCGCGAAGCGTCAAATCCGACAAAGAAGCGGCTTCGCTGATCAGCTGATCAGCAGATCAGTTATCGAGCCCATCTCTCAATCGCGAAACCATCCACTTCTACTTGCGAGTATCTGCGTGAGCGAACATCTGAGAAATAACGATGCAATGCCCGAGCCCTTGCTGAACCCGGCCCAAACGGCGGAGCGCGAGATACTGCAGGAAGACGCGTTCAAGCGAATGATAGCTCTCGAACGCAAGCGGACGGAACGTTCCTCCAAGCCATTCCTGCTGACGCTGCTGGAGACTGGGGAGCAGAGTAGCGAAGAGAAGAGCCTACCGATTTTGACCAAAGTCATTTCCGCGCTGTCGAACGCAACTCGCGAAACCGACGTTATCGGCTGGCATAGAAAGAACATCAGCGTCGGGGTTATGTTTACGCAGCTCGTGATCTTCGATCAGAAGTCGATACTCAGCACCATGCTGTCCCGGCTGGCAGTCCTGCTCCAAGACAACTTGAGCCTGGAACAGTTCAGTCAGATCAGCATTTCATTCCATTTCTTCCCCGATACGTGGGATCAGAACGGCTCACAAAGACCGAGCAATCCCATGCTCTATCCCGATCTATCGCACGGTAATAAGCTCGCAAAATTGTTCACTTTGACGAAACGGGTCATGGACGTTGGAGGTAGCCTCCTGCTGTTGACGCTCTTGTCACCGATTCTGCTGGCGTCCGCGATTGCAGTCAAGCTGTCGTCCAAGGGCCCGGTTTTATATCGCCAGCAGCGAGTCGGGCAATATGGAAAGACCTTTACCTTTTTGAAATTCAGGTCGATGTATGTGAACAACGACCCCAGCGTTCACCAAAGGTATGTGATGCAGTTGATCGCTGGACAGGCACAGCGTCACCCCGGCAGCGTAAAGGGAGAAGGCGTTTACAAACTTACGAAGGATGAGCGCATCACGCGAGTAGGGGCATTTCTGCGCTGTACCAGCCTTGATGAGTTGCCGCAGTTGGTCAATGTCTTGCGCGGCGAGATGTCGCTGGTTGGACCGCGTCCCGCAATCCCCTATGAAGTTGCCGCCTATCAGACATGGCATCGCCGTCGGGTTCTGGAAGTTAAACCCGGCATCACGGGCCTGTGGCAAGTGAACGGCCGCGGCCGCGTGGAGTTCGACGAAATGGTTCGACTTGATCTTCGGTACGCCCGGGATTGGTCGCCCTGGCTTGACCTAAAGATTTTGCTTCGCACACCACGCGCTGTTATTGCCGGTGAGGGCGCGTACTAATCGGCCCAGCTCTGTTTTATCCAGATCTAAATCCTGGCCAATCTCCAACGGAGGATCTCTATCGTGTCAGCCGCCACTGAGTACTTTCCAGCGAACGTCGCAAAGCCAGAGCGCGGAAGCAATCTTGTTAACTTCGGTGCCATAGGCTATGGCTACTGGGGGCCGAATGTCGTCAGAAATCTTGACGGCCTGGAGGGAGCCCGCATCGTCGCGGTTTCCGACAAGTCCCCCGCCGCCCGCGCTCGCGCGCAAAAAGCCATGCACGGGACTCTGGTGACAGCCGATGCCAACGATGTCATCACGTCGCCGGACGTTGACGCAGTTGCCATTGTCACACCGGTGTGGACCCATTTCGAACTGGCCAAAGCGGCACTCGAAAATGGCAAGCATGTGTTTGTGGAAAAGCCGTTCACCAGCAACGTGGCCCAGGCCGAAGAGCTGATCAATCTGGCTGCCCGCAAGAACCTGCAGATCATGGTCGATCACACGTTCTTGTTTACCGGCGCTGTACGAAAGATCAAGCAACTGCTGGAAGAAGGTGCCCTCGGCAAGCTCTACTACTATGACTCTACGCGGGTCAACCTCGGGCTGTTTCAGCACGACGTGAATGTGATTTGGGACCTGGCTCCGCACGACCTTTCCATCATGGACTATCTGATTGAAGGAAATGCCGAGCAAATTGTTGCCACCGGCCAGACGCACCTCAACGGACATGAAGATGTGGCCTTCATCACCTTGTATTTCCCCAACGACGTGATCGCCCACATCAACGTGAATTGGCTTTCTCCTGTCAAAGTCAGGACCACATTGATAGGCGGCGAAAAGAAGATGCTCGTCTGGAATGACCTGGAAGCTGACGAAAAAATCAAGGTCTATGACAAGGGCGTGAAGGTGACCAGCAAGGAGGGTGTGTACAACCTGCTTGTCAACTATCGTTCGGGGGACATGTGGGCGCCGCATCTGGAGCCGACGGAAGCCCTGCGCCATGAGCTGGGCTATTTCGTGGAGTGCATCAACAAGGGTAAGGCGCCGTTCAACGATGGTCTGGCTGGCCTCCGCGTTGTGAAAATGCTTGAGGCGGCCAATCGTTCGCTGAGGCATCGTGGTGCCGCGGTTCAACTCGACGCGTCTCCGACGTCTTCGGCGAATCCACCCTCTCTTGTGGAGACCAAGCAATCCCCCGTCGTAGGCGTCTCCCTTCCTCCGGCCGCAGCAGCCGCGGCCTCGCTGGGATAGGGAACGGCAGTTCTTATAGGAGACTCAACATGGATCATATCGACGTACCGTTTCTAGACCTGGTAACTCCTCACGTAGAGATGGAGGAGCAGTTGGTTGCCATATTCCGTAATGCCCTCCGCACAGCAGGCTTTATCGGTGGGAAGCCGGTGGCCGACTTCGAAGAAGCCTTCGCCAGCTTCTGTGACAGCAAGTACTGCGTTGGCGTAGGTAGCGGAACTGACGCTCTGCGGTTTGCCCTTACGGCCGCGGGCGTCCTGCCGGGCGAAAGTGTCCTGACCGTCGCGAATACCTTTATTGCGACAACCGAGGCGATTTCACAGGCGGGCGCGATTCCCGAGTTTGTCGACATCGAGGAGCGAACCTGCAACATCGATCCTGAGAAACTGCGGCAGTATCTGGAGCAGCATTGCGATCGCGATGGCGCTTCCGGCAGACCGGTTTCTCGGCGCACCGGACGCGTGATTACTGCAATCGTTCCGGTACATCTTTACGGTCAGATGGCCGACATGGATCCCATCCTGCAACTGGCCACGGAATACAACTTGACTGTGGTTGAGGATGCTTGCCAGGCGCACGGCGCCGAATATTTCTCGAACGAGCAGCAGCGTTGGAGAAAAGCCGGCTCAGTCGGCAAGGCCGCTGCTTTCAGCTTCTATCCGGGGAAGAACCTTGGGGCCTGCGGCGAGGCTGGTGCGATTACAACTAATGATCCACAGGTGGCCGAGATCTGCCGCAAGCTACGCGATCACGGACAAGCGGCGAAGTATTATCACGACATCGAGGGCTATAACGGGCGTCTCGACACCATTCAAGCTGGACTTTTGCACGCGAAGCTCGAGCATCTGGCAGATTGGAATACGAAGCGCCGCGCGATCGCAAAGCGATATGCGGAGCAACTGAAGGATGTCGAAGGGTTGACGATTCCGTTCGAGCCGTCATGGTCGCGGGCCGTCTATCATCTTTATGTTGTGCAGGTACCAGATCGCCAGGAAATGCAGAATTCCTTAAAGTCCGTGGGCGTCGGCACAGGCATTCACTATCCGGTTCCGCTCCACGTTCAGCAAGCCTACCAATATCTCGGGTATAGCAATGGGGACCTGCCAATCACCGAAAAAGTGAGTGCTCAAATTCTCTCGCTGCCGATGTACCCACAACTCTCTGAGAAGCAACAGGCCACGGTGGTCGAGGCGCTGAAAAATTGCCTCGCACCCGTGAGCAACGGCTCTCCACAAACGGTCGGCGACTAGCACTGGCTGGTGAGTGAGACCGCCCAAGTTTGCTCGTGTGTGTCTGATGAACGTCCTTGAAATAGATCCCACCGCCGACCAACGGTGGGATAGCTTTGTACAAGATCATTTACAGGCTTCCATCTTCCACACGCGAGCATGGCTGCAGACGTTACAACGGACCTACGGCTATAACCCACGCGCGGTCGTGATCGCGCAAAATGAAAGTAGGCTGAGTGCCGCGATTCCGTTCTGCGAGGTGACTGGATACTTCGGCAAGAGAAGGCTGGTATCACTGCCATTCTCAGACCACTGCCAGCCACTGTTTGATACATCAGAGCAGCTAAAACATTTGACTGCACATCTGCGAGCAAAGCGGGATGCGGAAAAATGGGACTACCTGGAACTCAGACCAACCGAACCCATAGCGACGACCCTGGGGCTTGAAGGCAGCGAACGTTTTGTCTTTCATCGACTGAATCTCCGGCGCAATCCTGAAGAGATTTTCACAAGTCTCCATAGGGATTGCGTACGGAGAAAAATTAAGCGGGCGGAGGAGTCCGGCCTAACAGTAGAAAATGGAACGACAGATGCCTTGCTAAAAAACTTTTACCGGCTTCAAGTCATTACACGGCGCCGCCACGGCCTGCCGGCACAACCATATGCGTGGTTCAGGAATCTGGCCGCCGAATTCGGATCAAACCTGACTGTCAGCATAGCTTCCTCCGCTGGCGACCCCATCGCAGGAATCATCACCATCCGGCATAACCGCACCTTAGTCTACAAGTACGGCGGAGCGAATTATCGATTCCGCGCATTAGGCGGAATGCAATTGCTGTTGTGGCAAGCGATACAGCGCGCCATGCAGGATGGCCTTACGGAATTCGATCTCGGGCGCAGCGACATGTCCGATTCCGGCCTGGTGGCGTTCAAGGATCGCTGGGGTGCGGAGCCAGAGCATCCTAAGTTATAGCCGATACGGCAATATGCCGTCGGCTCGCTTGGCCAAAACTTATCGAAGTTCAATCGGAAAGTATGTATGGGCGCATGCGCCCAAGGCCGTTTTAACGGCAGCCGGAAAAATGCTGTACCGGCAGCTTGGCTAGAAAAATTAAGTTGCCGCAGAGCAGTTGCTATCAAAGGAGACGAGGCGCGTGGAAACAAAGACCAAGATTGTTGTAGTAGGACTGGGAGAGGTCGGAAAGCCTCTGTTTGAGCTAGCCTCACAGTATCACGATACGATCGGTGTCGACATTGAACCGGTAGAGGTTCCCGGAGTCGTCGATGTCTTGCACATTTGCTACCCATTCCAGATCAAAGATTTTGTCGGAGAGACGGCCCGCTATATCGAGCGGTACAAACCTGTGCTCACTGTTATCAACAGCACGGTTGCCATCGGTACGACGCGAGCGATTGAAGAACGGGCGAAGTCACCAGTGGTGAACAGCCCAGTACGCGGCAAACATGCCCGCATGCTTCAAGACATGCAGAAGTACGTAAAGTTCGTCGGCGGGACCGATCCCGCTTCTGCGCGGCGCGCTGCCCAGCACTTTGAGTCTCTCGGATTGAACACGAAAGTTCTGTCCTCGCCCGAAGCGACTGAACTGGCCAAGCTAACGGAGACGACATACTTCGGAGTGATGATCGCCTGGGCGCAGGAAGTCGAGCGTTATTGCGACGAGTGGGGCGCGAACTATGACGAGGTCGCATCGTTCTACGACGAAATTGGATTCTTTCCCCCGGTTAAGTATTTTCCAGGTGTCATCGGCGGCCATTGCGTCATGCAGAACATTGCGATTCTTAGTCGACTGAAGCCCTCTGCGCTGCTCAATGCCGTCAAGGCTTCCAACGAGATGAAGGTCGACCGTGAGTTACTGGCTAAGAAAGAAGTTGCCCTCGTTTAGATTCGTGCGATCGCCATGTCAGCCCTAACATCTGTAATTATTCCGAATCGCCTTCTGTCGCCCCTGGCCGAAGCCTCAAAGGCAAGCGGGTGGGAATGCTGTTGTACTCTTCCTACCCGGCAGACCCCCGTCCGCGCCGGGCGGCCGAGGCGATGCTGAAGGAAGGAATGAGTGTGGATCTGATTTGCCTCGAGGATGGCAATTCGCCTGCGCGCGAGACGATTGGAAACTTAGATGTCATTCGTGTGCCGCTGACGCACCGACGTGGCGGCAAACTGTCCTATATCTACAAGTACTCGGCCTTCATTGCCTGGTCGGCAGTAATTCTGGCAATGCGCACGATTCGGCGTAGATACGATCTGATTTATGTAAACAATATGCCAGATGTGCTCGTGGCGAGTGCATTGGTGCCCAAGTTGCTGGGTGCCAAGGTCATTCTCGACCAGCACGACCCCATGCCCGAGCTCATGATGACCATCTTTGGTCTGGATCAAAGTAGCTTTGGTGTGCGACTGCTGACGAAGCTTGAAAAATGGAGCATCGCCTGCGCTGATCTTGTCATTACGGTAAATGGGGCTTGCAAGAGAATCTTCGGATCGCGTAGTTGTCTCCCCGAGAAGATCGGCGTCATCATGAATTCCCCCGACGAAGCTATCTTCCCGTTCACGACTACGAGGTCCTCGGGTCCTATCAGCCGCGTACCCGGCAAAGAATTTGTCGTGATGTACCACGGTTCCTTAGTCGAGCGAAATGGTCTGGACTTAGCCGTTGAAGCCGTCGCGAAGCTGCGTGTGGCCATTCCGAACATAAAGCTAAGAATCTTTGGTCGCGAAACGCCATTCTTGGAGAAAGTTATGGCAGATGCTCGCACTCAGGGACTTGCTGATCATGTGAGCTATCTGGGATCCAGGAGCTTGGAAGCGCTTGTGGGGGAAATTGAAGCTTGTGATGTCGGGGTGATCCCCAATCATCGCAATGCTTTCGCCGAGATTAATACGCCTACGCGTATTTTCGAGTATCTGGCGTTGGGAAAGCCAGTGGTCGCGCCATTAGCCGGCGGGATTTCAGACTACTTCGACAAGCAGTCCATGGTTTTCTTTGAACTCGGAAGCGCAGAGGATCTGGCGACGCAGTTGAAATACGTGTTCTCGCATCCCGAAGCGGTTACCGAGGTTGTGCGCCGCGGCCAGGAAGTATATCGCGAGCACTGCTGGCAAACAGAGAGGCAACGGCTTGTTGCCTTGCTTGTCGGCCTCGTGGCTCATCCCATGAGAGCGGCAGAAGTCGCCAGTCCGATTCAGCAACTTGGCGAGGACACAGTCGGAAAGTTTTAGTAAAACGCGGCAGAATAGATTGATTCCATGAAGAATCTACAACAGCAACGCAACGCCGATAGCCCGACAGCACCCTCCGGTGCGCCGGCGACCATAGTGTCTCAGCAGAGATCTTCGCTGCCCCCCTACGTTCTTGTCACGCCAGCCCGAAATGAAGAGGCCTTCATCGAGAAGACTATATGCTCGATGATCCGTCAGTCTGTGCCCCCGTTAAAGTGGGTGATCGTGGAAGATGGGTCGACGGATAAGACGGCCGACATCGTCAGGAAGTATCTCGGCCAATGTCCTTGGATGGAGATGGTCCAGATGCCGCAGCGGCGCGACCGCAGCTTTGCCGGCAAAGTGCAGGCCTTCAATGCCGGTTATGAGAGGGTTAAGGGATTACCCTATCAAATCATCGGAAATTTGGATGCTGATATTTCGTTTGACGAAGATCATTTCGAATTCCTGCTCGGGCGGTTCGCCGCAGATACGACTCTCGGCGTCGCGGGGACGGTTTTCAAGGAAGAAGGGTATAGCTCGGAGACAGATAGCTTCGAAGGGCATAAACATGTTTCGGGTCAGTGCCAGTTGTTCCGCAAGGAATGCTGGGATGCGATCGGTGGATATATACCCCACCGTGCCGGTGGCATTGACTGGATGGCGGTTACGACCGCGCGCATGATGGGCTGGAAGACCGAGTCGTTTCGAGGAAAGTGCTTCTTCCACCACCGCCACCTTGGAACAGCAGAACGAGGTGTCTTCGCGTCAGCGTTTTCCTATGGCGAGAAGGATTATTATCTCGGTGGCCATCCTTTATGGGAATTATTTCGCGTTGCCTATCGGAGCACCAAGAGGCCCTATCTTATCGATGGATTAGGTCTCGGCTTAGGCTACTGCTGGGCATCTCTAAAGAGGACGCCCCGCCCGGTCTCTCGTGAACTCATGGCTTTTCATCGCAGGGAACAACTGGCCAAACTCAAGGCCATCCTAAAGTCAGTCCTGACATTTAAGCGGGTCGACAGCTTTAAGCTTGCAGAGCAGTAGGCAGTCCTCAGACTGAGAGACTAAAACTGTGGCTGACGTTACAACCGAACAGATCGCTTCTGCAGTCAACCGGTTCATAGGATGGCTCGATACCTATGGAGAAACCTCCTATGACCATCAGAGCTTCTATGCGGGTAAGCTCGGTAGAGCCGGTAAAGCGCTGTATTATACCCAACCCCTACTGGGAACAGTCGCAGTAGCTCCTATGGTGTTCTGCGAGGCTTTCGTGCCGACCGCTCGCGGTCTCTTCTGGAAACGGCAACGCTTTCCAATTGCCGACGCTCACTATGCGATGGGCTTCGCCTTCCTCGCAGGCCTCTTCGGCAGCGATAAACACTATCAGCGCGCAGTCCATTTTCTCAATGTGCTCGAGGTGACACGGTGCCCTGGTTACGAAGACTGTTGCTGGGGATATCCGTTTGACTGGCAGACCAGGACCGGAACGATCAAAACGGCAACGCCACTTATAACGACAGTTCCGTACGTTTATGAGGCGTTCTCTCAGGTTTATGCTCTTGACCATGACGACAAGTGGCTTCGTGTCATGCAATCTGTCGCTCACCACGCATTCAGCTCCTATCGCGATTTAGCAACGGGGGATGACGCCGCCAGTTGTGGCTATACTCCCTCGCCTGACGATGCTTGCGGCGTAATCAACGCAAGCGCCTATCGCGCTTTTCTGCTTACGAAGGCAGGCATCGAGCTTTCTGAGCCGCGCTATCTGGCGAGTGCCAAGAGAAATCTAAACTTTGTTATTGGCGCTCAGCAGGAGGACGGTTCATGGTTTTATTCGATCGATGGCAAGCGAGATTTCGTGGATCATTTCCACACGTGTTTTGTTCTCAAAGCCCTAGCAAAAATCGAGCAACTGACTGGCTGCGCTGATTGCCGCCTGGCGATCGAGCGCGGTGTTACCTACTACCTGAGAAACCTCATTGACACTGCCGGTCTGCCACTGCCATTTTCCAAGGCGCCGCGAATGACGGTTTATCGCCGCGAGCTTTACGATCTTGCCGAGTGCGTGAATTTGGCCGTACTCATGCAGGGACGGTTCCCACAATTGGACAGAACATTATCCAGCGTCCTTATGGAACTGTTGAAACAATGGCAAAAGCAGGACGGATCATTCCGGGCCCGGCAGTTGCTGTTTGGATGGGATAACGTCCCGATGCACCGGTGGGCTCAGGCGCAGCTGTTTAGAAGCCTGTGCTTCTTCCTGTCACAAAATGCGCCACAGCCTACAAGCGGGACTGCATTCTCCTCTTCCTTTGAAAGCATCACAGCCTAAAAGACTATGTGCGGCATTTGCGGACAATATAACTACGGAAATCAGGCTCCGGTGCGGCGTCGCGACATTGAAGCGATGGCTGGCGCTATGGTGCACCGCGGACCCGATGACGAAGGATATTTCCTCGATGGTGCCCTCGGCCTCGGTTTTCGCAGGCTTTCCATCATCGATCTTGCCGGCGGCCATCAGCCAATGTCGGATCACGAGGAGTCTGTTTGGGTGGTCTTCAATGGCGAAATCTATAACTTTCCGGAGCTCAAGCAGGAGTTGCAGGGCTACGGGCACATTTTTCGGACCAAGTCCGACACGGAAGTTATTATCCACGGATACAAGCAGTGGGGTGACGATGTACTCAATCACCTCAACGGCATGTTTGGGCTCGCGATTTGGGATGCGCACCGACGACGCCTGGTGTTGGCACGCGATCCGTTCGGCATCAAGTTGCTGTATTACAGCGTAGAAGGGGGCCAGCTCTTTTTTGGGTCGGAGATTCGCGCAGTCCGTGCGTCGATGTCGCAAGGTTCTGATCTAGATCCCCTGGCGCTCAATCTATTCCTCCGCTACCGTTATACGCCCTCCCCACACACCATTTTCAAAGGTGTGAAGAAGTTGGCGCCCGGAACCAAGCTAATCGTACAGGATGGGCACTACGAGGTGAACCGGTGGTACAAATTCCAACCACATCCATTTTCTCCCGCAAAGTCACCCAGCGAGGCAACCGAAGAGCTGTTAGCAATCTACAAGCGTGCGGTTCGCCGTCAACTGATTAGTGACGTACCGGTAGGTCTGCTACTCAGTGGGGGGCTCGATTCCGGACTCTTACTGGCATTAATGAATTTGACCGGGTCTTCCTGGCCCACTTACACGGTTGGCTACGGCTCAAGCTTCGTGGATGACGAATTGTCAGATGCGGCGGATACCGCTAGGTTACTGGGTTCTAGTCATTCCAGCATTAGGATTTCGAGAACAAGTTTCGAGGAAACACTGCCCAAGATCGTAGCAGCCCTAGAAGAGCCGGTCGCCACTTCCTCGATCGTACCGATGTACTTTGTTTGCGAAAGAGCCCGCCATGACGTCAAGGTAGCTTTGGTTGGACAGGGACCCGATGAGTTGTTTGGTGGATATCGTCGTCATCTGGGGGTTCGCTATGCTGCCCTGTGGTCTCAAATGCCAAAGCCGATGCGCAGCCTGATATCTGGTGGGATCAACGCGCTTCCTAGAAACGAAATGCTTAAACGCGGAGCTTATGCTTTGGCGATCCCAGACCGGATGCGGCGATACGAGCATGTTTTCTCCCTTTTGCCGGGCGACCAAGTGGACGGACTTTTCCAACATGGGTTATTACATGCCGACGCCGGCGAAGCCATCCTGAAGTGCTGGGAAGATCTGGAGCACCTGATGTCGACTACGGACGAACTGGGCGGCCTCCAGTTCCTGGAGGTGAGATCGAGTTTGCCTGATGAACTCCTTATGTATGCTGACAAGCTCTCTATGGCCCATGGTCTTGAGCTGCGGGTTCCATACTTAGACAAAGAGGTTGTGGAATACGTAGAGCGGACGCCAGCCAATTTGAAAGTCAGGAATGGCTCTGGCAAGTGGCTACATCGAGAAGTGTGTCGCGCATACTTGCCTGGCTCAATCCTGAAGCGCCCCAAACGCGGTTTTGCTGTCAACGTAGTAGATAGCTGGTTCCGAGATAGTATCAATAGCAAGATGACAGAGTCTCTTCTCGACGGCAGTTCAATGATTTATCGATATTTACGTCCTGACAATGTGCGTCAGCTATTCCAGCAGCATGCTACGGGACGTCAGGACAACCATAAAATCCTGTTTAGCCTCGTAGTGCTGGAACAATGGCTGCAAGTGCAGGGCGAGCCGCAAGCCGCATTCGTAAACTGACTGTCTTATGATAGGTGTGATTGCAGGTGCCGAAGAGACGAACAGTGTCTGTGAGTTCTTCGAGCTTTTTAAAACTCCATGGGAATTCTACCGCGATGGTACAGACTATGACGTAGTACTGATTAGTGGCGGTAGCCGGTTCGAGGGAACCGCGAAGTTGGTAGTGGTTTATTCCTCCAGTCATACGGTCTATGACGACTTTCCAGTTTCCACGGGCTCACAGCGGAAGCAGCGACTAGTCTTGTCATATCGTGGAAACCGTATCCCAATTTACGGAACTGCGTCGGCG
This sequence comes from uncultured Acidobacteriaceae bacterium, assembly GCA_963834135.1. Taxonomy (GTDB): domain Bacteria; phylum Acidobacteriota; class Terriglobia; order Terriglobales; family Acidobacteriaceae; genus Bog-257. The sequence goes on from CAWIAN010000008.1 coordinate 331,346, forward strand.
TTCCCGGGGGCGGAGAGCAGCTTTCTCATAGATGAAGAATCGAAGATAGCGGTCTCGCATCAAAAAATGTCCAGCGGGACCCTGATATGCCGTGTTGGTTACGACCTTTTCAACGAACTCCGGACGCTGTTGACGGTAGGTCAGCCGGCATCCAACGCAGAAATTCCGACGCTGGAGCTGCACATCGCACTGCTAAGAGACCTGATCACTAGTTCCGGTCTTTCTCTTTCGGAGATCCCGCCCGTTCCCGAGGGTTATAACTGCATAGTATGTCTGACACACGACATTGATCACCCCTTGATTCGGCAGCACGTCTGGGACCATACGATATGTGGATTCCTGTACCGCGCGGTCGTGGGCTCTCTGCGCAACCTGGCACGCGGCCGGATTTCGGTAAGAGATCTCTGTAAGAACTGGGCTGCGGCCTTTAAATTGCCTTTTGTGTACTGCGGCCTGGCGAAAGATTTCTGGGGGAGCTTTGACGATTCCTACTTAAATCTGGAGGGCGGTCTTAAGTCGACGTTCTTTGTAATCCCCTTTAGAGATCGTGCAGGCATCGATGCTCGCGGCGTGGAAGTGCAGCGGCGCGCAGCAAAGTATGCAGCTAAGGATATCGCCCGAGCCCTTCGAAGATTACAGAATGCCGGCCGCGAAATAGGGCTCCACGGAATTGATGCCTGGAGGGATAGTTCCGCGGGTCGTGAAGAGATCGGTGAGATCTGCCGCCTGACCGGAAATTCCGAAATAGGTGGAAGAATGCATTGGTTGTATTTTGACCACCAGTCGCCCGCAATTCTGGAAGAGGCGGGCCTGACATACGATTCCTCAGTTGGATACAACGAGACTGTCGGATATCGAGCCGGTACAACCCAGCCATACAAGCCGATCAATGCGAGTCGTCTGTTGGAGTTGCCGTTGCACGTGATGGATACCGCTCTTTTTTACCCTGCTTATCTCGATCTGTCCCCAAGCCGAGCTAAGGAAGCTCTGTATCAGATGGCGGAAAATGCAGTCCAGTTTGGTGGATGCTTCACCATCAACTGGCATGATCGCAGCACCGCCCCAGAGCGATTGTGGGGAACTCCGTATCGTGAGTTGATTGAGCATCTGAAGGGCCGCGGTGCCTGGTTCGCGACAGCAGGAGAGGTTGTGGCTTGGTTTCGCAAGCGACGGTCAGCAGTGTGGGAAGTTAAAGACGGCGCCGATGCAATGGCAATAAAGACCGATCCGGAACAGGGCGGGAATCTGCCCGGCTTACAAATTCGAGTGCACCGAGTCACAAAGCCACCTGACCTCGACCATCAGGATTTCCACTCTCAAGGAACACTCCGCAGCAGTACTGCTGAGGAATATAGGCCCTGTATCGCTAATCGATAAGTTCTCAAGTCTCAGAATGGAAAGCTAGCGGCTGTTAATCAGACCATCGACAGGAAACCATAAAGTTATGCAAAACACTGCAGAGATGTACGAGAAGTTTGTAGATGAATACACGTCGGAGGACGCAGTACGCAAGTACACGACGGAAACCGCTGGGTACGGTATTACGTACCTCTTGAGCCACGATTACGCCCGCATCTATCTGGATGTTGTCGAGGCCTTGCGCACGAAGCCAGTGCGACCTCTGCGCCTGCTCGAATTCGGCTGCGGCGGTGGAATGAACATCACCCGCCTGCTATCCCTTTTGGACGAAGCAGGCGTACCCATAGACCGTGCCTACGGGACAGACTTTTCTCCCCGCCTAGTGCAGGCTGCGCAGCATGAGTCCGAGGTTTTTCTTCCGCGCTCGCTGAAGGAAAAGCTAAGCTTCCACGTTGCGCGTAATGAGGAACTGGCAGAAGACTTGGCCGCCATGGTTGGCAAGAGTTCCGCGCAATTGACAAATTCCTTTGATCTGATCGTAGGGGTTAATACCTTCCGATATTGCCATCGGCTGCATAAGGAAGAGGATTGTGCGGCAGACATCTATCGCTTGCTCCGGCCGGGAGGAATGTGCGTCATCATCGACATGAACGACCGTTTCCCAGCGTTTCGAAGCCGGTTCAGAGCAGCCGAGCAGGATCCGTTGGAATGTTATTTGCCTTCCCTCGAAGAATACACGCGCCCGTTCAGAAGTAAGGGTTTCAAGATTGTCCGGAACGGAAACTTTTGCTGGACTCCGCATTCCGCCGGACCGATGCTCACCACTTGTTGTCGAGTCGCGGGTCCGGTCCTCAATGTGGTAGCTCGCAGTCGCGCGATGCGGTCTTTAGTGATTGCTCGCAAGCCGGCCTGAACCCTAGAACCAGTCTCAATCGAGTCGACAAGGATCACGTTTGGCCAGATCAGCAATCATCTTGGCGGAGGGCAGCCTTACCCCGGTGCAGCTCCGGCTCGCGAGCATTCTCGACTTTTTTGCAGTGGCTCGCCAAACCGTCCAAGTGACTGAGATGGCCAACGCCTGGGTGGAGGCTCGGGAGCATGTGGTGTTCGGATCCTTACCCTGCATCTCTGGCGCATTCGAGCAGGAAAAGCCGCTCGAACATGATCTCCTGCAAAATGCCGCAGCGGTATATGCCTATCCTACTGAGTCGCTGAGCAAGAACACCCCCGCTCTACGGTTTTTATCCGGGAATGCGGATATCGACCTTCACGAAGCGCCGGCGGTGGATCTCGCAATTCGGATTTCCGATGAACTGGCCGACGTAGCCGGGCCGATGGCGGGCCTAAAGCTGTCATTGCGCTTGCGGCGCGGGGATTTTGTCGTGGGCGATGCCGCATCCCGAACGGACGGAAGGGCATCCACGATCATTTCAGCCGGAGGCGCCCCGATATTCCACCGGTTTGAATATAGCGGAGTACCTGTTTTTCTGTGCGCAAGTTCCAACATGGTCGATATCGACCAACCTGTAGGGCCGGGGTTTTATGATGTCAAGTCACATTTTGCCTCCGCGATTCCCCTCGTCATGTTCCTTCGGCACATGTTCCAGGATGAAGTCTGGCATGCACAAGAGTCTGGTGCTTGCTTGATCATCGACGACCCTCTCTTGAGATTGCGCTATGGCTACTGTGATTTTCAGCGTCTGCGCGATCTGATGCTGCAACATGCATTCACAACCAACATCGCCTTTATACCCTGGAACTGGCGACGCACTTCGGCGGATGCTGCAGCGTTTTTTGCACGCGAGTCAGCATATTTCTCCGTCTCAATCCATGGGTGCGACCATATCAAAGACGAGTTTGGTACGACGTCTTCCAAGATACTGGACGGCCGGGCGAGTTTGGCTCAATCGAGAATGCGAAGTCATGAGTCGCGCACGGGTATTCACCACGATCCGGTAATGGTTTTCCCGCAGGGAGTGTTCTCATCCGTATGTCCCGAAGTCCTTAAACGCAACGGCTTTCTAGCGGCGGTAAACACCGAAATCGTTCCGGTAGATGACGAGGGTGCTCGCCCATGTGTCCGGGATCTTTGGGACGTAGCGATCAAAACCTACGAAGGCTTTCCCATCTTCACGCGGCGCTATGCCTCTCATGGACTGGAGAATTTTGCATTCGATCTCCTCTTGGGAAAACCCTGCTTGATTGTCTCTCATCATGACTTCTTCAAAGACGGTGGCGGAGAACTAGTCGAGCTAATTGAAAAGCTTCGGTCGCTGAACTGCACTCTGCAGTGGCGTCCATTGGGAGAGGTCATCCGACGTGCATGCCGTCGGCGCGCAGCCGCCGGCGAAGTGGAAGATGTGGAAATGTACGGCAAGGAGCTTTACATTCACAATCGCTTCAGCAGAGAGAAAGAGCTAAGGGTCCGTAAACGCGAGAGTCATTCCGACCTTGTGGTCGAAATTCTGTCGGACGGAAAACCCGTCACTTGGTCTGCCGAAGGTGACCAAATTGTCTTTGGCCACAGGATGCAGCCGAATAGCGAAATTCGGTTCGAAGTGGTCTATCGGCCGTCCACTGATTTAGGAACCGCGGACAGATCGGTGCGATTCGAACTCTCCGTGGCCGCCAGAAGGCTGCTCTGTGAGTTTCGCGACGGCTATCTTTCCGAAAGTCGGCTTCTAAATTCTGCAGCGGCAAACCTTAGAAAAGTGGCTACCAGGACGAACTAAGACCACGCCACCCAAGTTCCGCTGACCAAACTGCTTGTGTTTTTCCCGGATAGACAAGCGGTACGTGAATAAAGACATGCCTCCTTCGCTGGCGCTATTCCTTTGGGCTGTTCTGCTCGTGTTACTTCTATATTTTGATCCGGCAAAGGATCCCGGCACTTCTTCGGCGTTATGGGTACCAGTGATCTGGCTGTTTATTCTCGGATCCCGCCTGCCCTCACAGTGGCTCGGTGGGCAGGTGGGGCAGGCGGCCGATGCCCTTCAAGAGGGGAACTCATTAGATCGAAGCGTCTATCTCATCTTGATGCTAGCTGCAATCTGGATCTTGCTCTCACGGTCCTTCGATTGGGGCCAGTTTTTCAGCCGCAACCTTGCCCTAATGGCACTATTGTGTTTCGCTTTGGTAAGCGTCTGCTGGTCGGACTTTCCTTTTATATCGCTAAAGCGTTGGTTTCGAGACCTCGGGAACTACTTAGTCATTCTCGTCGCGATATCTGCGCCGGACCCTGTGAAAGCGGTTAGTACCGTATTTCGGCGACTCTGTTACCTCCTGATTCCAGTTTGTATTTTACTCGTTAAGTATTATCCGGAGATGGGAAGGCAGTATGACAATTGGCAGGGCACGGCCATGTACGTGGGAGCTACAACGAGCAAAAACATGCTGGGTGTTTTATGTCTCGTGAGTGGCCTGTTCTTCGTCTGGGATACCCTGAAGCGCTGGCCCTGCCGGACTGAACCGCAGACCCGGCGAGTCTTGGTGGTAAATGCCGCATTTTTGGTGATGACCCTGTGGCTGCTGCACCTCTCTGACAGCGCCACCTCCCGTACGTGTCTTTTGCTTGGGTGCCTGGTGATGGTAGCAGCCCACCGCGAAGATGCTGGGCGGTGGTCCCGGTTCCTCAAAACTCTGATTCCGGTTGGCATTTGCCTGTACATGTTTCTGGTGTTCGGCTTAGGAGTCGACATTAACGCCTCATTAGCTGAAGCCCTCGGGCGAAACCCCACACTTACGGGCAGGACCGATATCTGGAAGGTTCTGCTGGGCATGGATACCAATCCTCTCGTCGGTACGGGCTACCAGAGTTTTTGGTTAGGCCCGCGGCTGCAATGGCTCTGGCAGCAACCCGAAGTAGGAAGGATCAACGAGAGCCACAATGGCTATCTCGACGTTTATCTGAATCTAGGCTCTGTCGGGTTGGTTCTTCTTGGTATCTTCCTGATTGCTAGTTACCAGAACATTTGCAGAAGTCGCAGTCGCTTCTCTAGTCTTGGGGTATTCGGCTTGGCAGTGTGGACCGTCCTGGTGTTCTACAACGTAACCGAAGCCGCCTTTCAAGGCGGCTTGTTGTGGCTGATGCTTTTGGCGAGTGCCATTACTGTAGTCAGGCCCGTCGAAGAGGACTTAACTGACGATCTGCTCGTCGACGAACGGTTTCCGGCTGCCTGCTGGCAGTAACGACATAACGAACCAAATTGTTCAGTAGGACACGCTAATGGAATACGTCTGCGGTAAAGAAATTCAAATCGACGGAACGGTGATTCGAATCGCCCGCCTGGATGGCGAAGGATATCAGTTCCTCGAAGACCCGAAGTCTGCATTGGAGGAGCTGAAGGAATCCAAGAGGGCTGTAGATCTTTTCACGTTTATCCCAAGGGTAGCGGATACCTCGCCGAGACATTGTTATCCGACTGAGTCGGACAATGTGGCAGCACTTCCGATATCTAGTTTCGACCACTGGATGAAAGTTCAAATTGATTTCAAAGTACGAAACAAGGTTAGGAAAGCCGAAAAGAATGGCGTCATCGTTCGCGAAGTCCCCTTCGACACCAATCTCATCCAGGGAGTACATGCCATTTACAACGAGTCTCCAATCCGTCAGGGAAAGCGATTTTGGCATTACGGAAAGGACTTAGATGCCATTCGTAGAATGAACGGCACCTTCATGGATAGAAGCATTTTTATTGGCGCATTCTTCGAGGACAGATTGATTGGCTTTGTCAAGCTCGTGAGCGACGAAAGTGGGCAGCAGGCAGGTCTGATGCAGATAATCTCGATGATTCAACACCGGGATAAGGCCCCGACCAACGCGCTGATCGCACAGGCTGTCAGGTCGTGTTCCACACGATCAATTCCTCATCTCTGGTATGCAAACTTCTCGTACGGGAATAAACAAACTGATAGCTTAGCCGATTTCAAGCGACACAACGGTTTTCTTAAGGTAGAGATACCGAGATATTATGTGCCTCTGACAGCTACCGGGCGGTTGGCATTGCAATTAGGTGTCCACCATGGTGTCAGAGAGTGGATTCCCGAGCCGATCGCTGCCAGGTATCGCCAGATCCGTAGCTTGTGGTATGCGAGGAGATTTCCTGGTTTTCAGAACGCCTAGTCGGCGGTCGCCAAGCGGTAGGTAAGACGTCGATCACAAGCTGTAACACATCGTCTCAAATCTTGACGCTGTAAAGCCAACTCTTCTCGATGCCTGGAATCGTAGGATGTATAACTCGGATGCCTCGTGAGCGCGCAGAGGCAGAGGTTCTGCAAATGGTCGATGCTCTGCATCATGAGAGCTCTTATGTTGCGGGAATGTGGGGCGAGGAGGCGCTCGGAGTGTATGTAGGATGGGTCGCACGAGGTAATCCGTTCTCGAATGCAATGCCTGTGCGAAGTGAATCTGGAAAAGTCGCCCTTGTATTTTCCGGAGAAGAGTTCTCGCCGCCGGGCACAGTCCAACGCCTGAGGGGACTAGGACATGAATGTGATATTCACGGACCTGACTATCTGATTCATCTCTACGAAGAAGACCGCTCGTTTCCTGAAGCGCTTAATGGAAGATTTCAGGGACTGATCACGGATCGAGATCGGGGCGTGGCAGTACTCTTCAACGACCGCTATGGAATGCACCGGTGCTACTATCACGAATCGAGAGATGCATTCTACTTCGCAGCAGAGGCGAAAGCTATTCTGGCGGTACATCCTGAAACCAGACGAATAGATCCTCAGGGGTTGGGAGAGTTCGTAGCCTGTGGCTGCACGCTCGACGGGAGGTCGTTGTTCAATGACGTTCATGTTCTGCCGGGAGCAGCAAAATGGGTCTTTAAGAATGCTCGTCTAGAGCGGAAGGAAAGCTACTTCAGCCCTCAGCAATGGGAGGCGCAAGAGTGCCTGGATCCAGAGCTTTATTACCAAGAGTTAAGGAGCGTGTTTTCACAAAAGTTGCCGCGGTATTTTCAAGGTTCGGAGCGGATCGGAATGTCTCTGACGGGTGGACTAGATACCCGGATGATAATGGCTTGGCAGAGAAGCGACGCCGGGTCGCTGCCTTGTTACACCTTCGGTGGAATGCGTCGGGATTGCCAGGATGTAGTGGTAGCACGCGAAGTGGCGGCGGTGTGCAAGCAGCCTCATGAAACGATCCAGGTAAATGAAGAATTTATCTCGCAATTTCCTTACTATGCAGAGCGCACTGTTTATGTCACCGACGGATACGCAGATGTAAGCCGTTCTCCCGATCTCTATCTAAGCGAAAAGGCTCGTGAAATCGCCCCAATTAGAATGACAGGATTATACGGCAGCGAGGTGTTGCGAGGGGTTCTGGCGTTCAAGCCGGAGCAGATGATGCCGGGATTGCTTACCCCAGAATTGCAGTGTTCTGTACACCAGGCGCGCGAAACATATGCAGAAGCTCGTAGCACCCATCCGATCTCATTTGCTGTATTTAAACAAGCTCCTTGGTATCATCATGGAATACTAGCCCTGGAGCAGACGCAATATTCGGTAAGGACTCCATTTCTCGACAACGATTTGGTCCAAACTGTGTTTCGCGCTCCAAAATCGAGTATTGCCTCAAATGACATTTCCCTGCGATTGATTGCTGAAGGGAATGCCGCTCTTATGCGAATTCGAACGGACCGCGGACTAGCGGGGGAGCGAGGGCGCGTTGCAAAGGCAATAGCTCGGGCTTCGCTCGAGTTTCTTTTCAAGGCCGAGTATGCGTACGATATGGGGATGCCGCAGTGGTTAGCCCGCCTCGACCACAGTGTTTCGCGGCTTCGCCTGGAACAACTGTTCCTCGGAAGACACAAAATATTTCATTTTCGGACGTGGTACCGAGATGCTTTGGCTGGGTATGTCCAGGAAATGTTGCTCGATCCACGCAGCCTTTCGAGATCTTACATCGACCGAAAATCACTCGAAACTTTGGTGCGAGGTCATGTGAGGGGCGACCGAAACTACACCACAGACATCCATAAACTGCTGACGCTGGAACTTCTGCACCGCCTGTTTCTGGACAATCCGAAAGCAGGCGGCGTCAGAGCTAAATCGCGCCCTTCAGCGAGCATCAATCCCGTCTATTGCGGAACGGCCTGAAGATTTGACGGAGGAGCAGGCGGATCGCCTCCACCTTGAGTTAGAGGATGCGGGTACGTGTACGGTGTGTAACCGGACTTTGGCGTTCCACCGATGCCTTCTACGGAACCACCGCTTGGAGATAACGTAATAGGCAGCGTGAGGGAGGTATTAGCTCCGTCCCGCCCCCACTGGAAAAATGTGTTCCAGTTGAATCCACAGGGATTACCCCATCCCCAGCCACCGTTGACTTCTACTGTATAGCCGCCACCATCCTGCCCTTGCGTACCGGTGTTTCCCCAAAAGGATACAGGGTCGGTAAAGTCTCTAACGCCGTTGTTGTTTTGTCCAACTTGGTGGGGAACCGGGTAGGCGACTTGACTACAAGTTCCCTGCGGTCGGTCATCTTCTGCGCCACGGATGCTGATTCTTATTTCCGGCTTATCTCCCCAGCACGAGCTGTAGAGAGGATCAAAGCTATTGTTAAAAATGACTCCACTCGCGCCGCGAAGCCAGATATACTGATTGATGTTGGATAAGCTGGCGTTGCCGTTGGAGCAGGTTTTATCAGGGAAAGTAAATGAGTTATTATAAATTTCGAATTCTCGCATTCCGTAGGGCGAGCTATCCTCTCCGTGACTGTTAAATCCACCGGACTCCACAAAGCTGTTGTGCCGCACGACAAGACGGCAGTTATCGTCGCAGTCGAAAACCCCGTTGCTGCCTCCGTTGAATGTACTGTCCTCGACGTAGATATTCATTAGCCCCGTCGTGTCGTGGGTTCCGAGACTATCTGCCGTGGTCCACGAACTTGGATCAGATAAGTCTTTTACGGTCATCAGGAAGTCGTTCCATTGGCCATTGAATGTGATATGAGAAAAGATTACCCCTCCGGCGACGGTTACATCGAGCATGGTGGCCGCATTCAATGTGAAGGTGTCATCCTGAAAAATTACGGCTTGTGCGTTAAGCCACGATCCCTGGACCACAATGGGATGGGGCAGATTGTTGTTGTTGCTCGCGGAGAATGTAAAATTCTGTATACGCGTAGCCCCAGACGACTGCTTTGTTATTGTGAAGACCGGATTGCCTCCGCCCACGTTGATGTTCGTGGAACCTTGGCCGGCGCCTTGAAAAGTAATTGCCTTGGCCAGGGTTACGCTTGTCCATGAACAGTTTCCTGCCGGAACGCTCACAGTGTCTCCGGTTGCAGCAGAATTTATAGCCGTTTGAACATCCGTGCCGCTGCATGAGGCCGCCGAAATCGTTCGTGCGTGTACCTCCGTGATGAAGAAAAACACTAATAAAAGTGCCCAAATTGCAACCTGTCCGGTCCGTCTCATGAGTCTGTCCTCTGATGGTCTGCAAAACATATTGTCACCTGCGCTGAAGCCGAAGAACCTAGTTTTTGGAGAAATTATGTTACTGAGGTAACTTACCAGAGATTACCAAAGTTGCATCTAGAGCCTCGGTCGGCCGTTGATAAAGAGCTTGGACTGGTCGGTTCAACCGCGCAGCGATGAAAATAGCGTACTTGATCCTAGTTCATAGTAACCCCCGCCTTCTTGAAAGGGCGGTCACCACGCTTTCGTCGACGGATTCGGGCTTTTTTATTCATGTAGATCGAAAGGCGAACATTGAAGCATTCTGCAATGTTGGTGGAAGGAACGTATTTTTTGTTACGCAGCGCATACCAGTGTACTGGGGCGAGTTCTCGCAAGTAGAAGCGACGATAGCGCTGATACAACAGGCGCTAAACTCGCCCATAGGTTTCGAGTATTGTGCCTTTTTGCAAGGAAGTGACTATCCAATACGAAGTAGTACATACATTCAAAACTATTTGGAAAGGAATCGCGGCTCAGAATTCATCAGCATGGTACGAATGCCCGCGCCTGGATACCCACTCTCGAAAATCAATGAGTTCAGGTTCCCGTCTGATAAGCCCATACTTCGATTTGTATCAAAAGCGCTGGGAAAAATGGGGCTTGCGAGCAGAGACTATCGGAAGGCCTTGGGGCATTTTGAACCATTCGCTGGTGATGCCTGTTGGGCACTATCAAGAGAAGCATGCCAGTATATACTGGAGTTCGCTCGGCACAATTCTTGGTTGAAAAAATATTTCAGCAGGACGGTCACGGCTGATGAAATGTTCTTTCATAGCATTTTGGGCAACTCGCGGTTTCGGTGTCGAATTGCACACAGCCTTCTCTACCGGGACTGGAGCAATACTGGGAACCACCCTACGATGCTTGACGATAGGCACATAAGACACTTCGCGGAAACCGACCGAGTGTGGGTCGAAGATCAATTTGGTCGTGGAGAAGCGTTGTTTGCTCGAAAATTTTCTGACGAGAGCACGGAGTTACTTAACCGGCTAGATTCGATCATAAGAAGTAAGAAGGAAGAAACGTTACGAGATTCATGGTCAATCTCCTGAGTACAGGTATTACTCTCTCGACTTCTGAGACACGCACATAAGATGGAACAATTGGTCTCAATCCTCATTCCGGCTTACAACGCTGAGAAATGGCTCGCCGATACAATCCGCATCGGCGATGTCTCAGACGTGGCGACGTAAAGAGATCATCGTCGTCGATGACGGCTCCAGGGATGGGACATTAGCCGTCGCCCGGCAATATGAATCGAATTCCGTTCGGGTCGTCGCCAGTAAAAACCAGGGGGCGGCGGCAACGCGGAATCTGGCGCTGCAACTCAGTCAGGGAGACTACATCCAGTATCTGGATGCCGACGATCTTCTGGCCCCTGACAAAATCGAGCGCCAGCTTACAGCCCTTAAGGCAAGCGATAGCCGGCGAACTTTGCTCTCGTCGCCTTGGGCGTACTTCTACTATCGAACCAGCCGTGCCCGCTTTGTCCAAAACTCGCTTTGCCAGGATCTTTCACCGGTCGAATGGCTCTTGCGAAAGATGAGCGAGAATCTCCATATGCAGACTGCTACCTGGCTCATGAGCCGAGAGTTGGCGGAAGCCGCCGGCCCGTGGGATACAAGGCTCCTGTCCGACGATGACGGCGAATATTTTTGTCGGGTGCTAATGGCGTCGGAAGGAACCCGATTCGTTGGTGGAACCGGTGTCCTCTATCGAGTTGCCAATTCAAATAACTTGAGCGTTATCGGTACATCCGATAAGAAAAAAGACGCGATGCTCAAGTCTATGGAGTTGTACACGAAATATTTGCGGTCGATGGAAGAAAGTGAGCGCACACGTCGCGCGTGCCTGACCTATCTGCAAAACTGGTATGAAGTCTTCTATCCGGAAAGGCCGGACTTAGTAGCTAAAGTTCAGGCCCTGGCGGCCGAACTGAACGGCTGTCTGAAAGAGCCCCAGCTGCGCTGGAAATATGCCTGGATGCGACCTCTTTTCGGCTGGAAAACGGCAAAGGTCGCTCAAAGAACATTGCCCCAACTCAAAGGTTCCTGTATCAGGGCGTGGGACAAAATGATGTATAGCCTACAAACCTCCGATCCTCTCCATTCATGCACTCAGGCACGCTAGTCACGCAGAATATGTCGTCCCACGGAGGCAAGTCAGCACTGCCGAATAACCCAACCGAGGAGGGATGGCTGAGCCTGTTAACCGGGGGCAGCGACAGACCATACGTTTTTGGTCTGACTAAGGAGCTGGTAAGCCGTGGTCTCAAGCTTGATCTGATTAGCAGTGACGAATTAGATGACCTCGGATTCAAGAGTGAACCTAACGTCACCGTACTCAATCTGCGGGGTAGTCAACAGTTGAATGCCAGCTTCCTGGCAAAAATCACGAGGATCGCGAGCTACTACGCACGGCTGATGCAGTATGCAGCGACGACCGATGCCAAAGTGTTTCACATTTTGTGGAACAACAAGTTCGAGTGGTTCGATCGCACGCTCCTGATGCTCTACTACCGCGGGCTTGGCAAGAAGGTTGTACTGACAGCTCATAATGTCAACGCCGCCAAACGGGACGGCCATGACACTCTCCTCAACCGGCTCACCCTGAAAGCCCAATATCATTTGAGTCGGCATGTTTTCGTTCACACGGAGAAGATGAAGCAGGAACTGTGCAGCGAGTTTGCTCTGCCAGGTGATCGCGTCACAGTAATCCCTTTCGGTATCAACAATTCGATACCCACGACTAACTTGACTACCGACGGAGCCAGAGCACGGCTCGGCATACAGCAGAACGAAAAAACGATCCTCTTTTTCGGCAGGATCACTCCTTATAAGGGCCTTGAGTACCTGGTTTCAGCCTTCGACCGGTTGCCCAGGGATGGTTGCAAATATCGACTGATTGTCGCTGGTCGGCCTGATAACTGCGAAGGATATTGGCAAGACGTCCAGACCAAAATTAGAGACTGTGCCAATCGCAAGGAAGTCTCAATCTGCGCGACATACATTCCAGATACCGAGGCTGAGATCTACTTTAAGGCAGCCGATGTAATTGTGTTGCCATATAAGGACATTTACCAGAGCGGAGTACTGTTCCTGGCGCACAGCTTCGGCTTGCCCGTCATAGCCGCGGATGTGGGATCTTTGAAAGACGATATTGTGGATGGAGAAACAGGTTTCGTATTTCGGCCAGACAACCCCGCTGATCTTACAAAGACAATCGATCGTTATTTTTCTAGCGATCTATATCGCGAGCTAGGCAGCCGACGGAACGAGATCCGTCAGTTTGCAACGGAACGGCACTCGTGGGAAATTGTCGGCCAGATAACGATGGCTATCTATGCCAGGCTCATCGGTGCAGTCGATCCATATCATCATGATGCCACCTGCGAAGTGCCGAAAATTTCTACTGACATATCAACTTCTTCGTGACACCTGCTTCGCGTTACCCAATCCGTATTCAGCATTGTAGTTCGAGTTATCTCAAGAAAGCAGACTAAATGATTATCACGAGCACGCCACTTCGTGTGTCGTTTTTCGGGGGCGGAACTGACTATCCGGTGTGGTATAGAGAGCATGGCGGCGCGGTGTTGTCGACTGCGATCGACAAGTCCTGCTACATCACCTGCCGATGGTTGCCGCCGTTCTTCGAGTATCACAGCCGGATCTCCTATTCCAAGGTCGAGAACGTCGGGCACAATGCCGACATCGAACACCCGTCGGTACGGGCCTGCCTTCAGTACATGGGTATTGAGGACGGAGTGGAGATTCAGCACGTTGCCGATCTGCCCGCTCGAACCGGCCTGGGCACGAGTTCAGCGTTTACGGTGGGACTCCTTCTCGGTCTCTATGCACTGCAGGACAAGATGCGTGCGAAGCAGGCGCTGGCCACCGACGCAATTCACGTCGAGCAGGATCTGCTGAAAGAGGCCGTCGGGGCACAGGATCAGGTGAGCGCGGCTTACGGCGGCTGCAATCGCATCAACTTCCACACCGATGGTTCGATCGAGGTGAAGCGCGTTCTTATTCCTCCCAGTCGCTTGACGGAGTTGGAGCAGAACCTGGCCTTATACTTCACCGGCTTTGCCCGCACGGCTTCAGAGATCGCTCAGGAACAAGTCAAAGTAACGCCGCAACGCAAGCAGGAATTGGGCGCCATGTTGCAGCTCGTAGATGAGGGCGAGGCCATTCTGACACAGCCAAGACGACCGCTGGAAGATTTTGGCCGCCTTCTGCATGAAGGCTGGCAGATTAAACGCTCGCTCACGCAGCGCATTACTAACCCCATTATCGACGAGATCTACCAGACCGGGATGAGCTCCGGAGCCTTGGGCGGCAAGCTGCTCGGCGCTGGTGGCGGAGGCTTCATGCTCTTCTTTGTTCCGCCCGAGCGGCGCGAGGAGTTACGGAAGCGACTGCAGAAGTTGCTGTGCATTCCTTTTTCTTGCGCGACTAAGGGTAGCCACGTTGTGGTTTACGAGCCCGAGGCGATTTATGACCAGTCGCTGGTGAGTGAGCGAAAAGTTGTCTATGCATAACATGCCCGACGCAGTCATACTCTGTGGCGGCGCGGGACTACGCCTGCGAAGCGTGATTGGTGCCGCTCCCAAGGGCATGGCCGAGGTTGCGGGACGCCCCTTTCTGGAACTGCTCCTGCGGCAGTTGTACCGCTGCGACTTCCGTCGCGCGATTCTGGCTGTCGGCTATCAAAGGGACACGATTCGAATGCACTTCGGTGATCACGCCTTCGGTCTTGACCTGGTGTACTCGGAAGAAGCGAGCCCCCTGGGTACCGGCGGCGCTCTGCGTAATGCAGAGGAGTGGATCGAGTCGGACAGCGTGCTCGTGATGAACGGAGATAGTTACACGAACGTCGATCTTGCCGACCTTTCGAATCGCCATCGTGAGGCGGTAGCTGATGCCACCGTGGTAGCAGTACCCGCAGATGGACGCAAGGATTGTGGCTTTCTTTCGTTCGACAGCACTGGCCGGATGAAGCGTTTCGACGAGAAGCAAGCCCCCGCTAAGGCTCTTACGTTAATGCCGGCATATACCTGTTGTCGCGCCGCATACTTCTTGATATTCCCGCAAATAAGGCGGTCTCACTGGAGAAAGACCTCTTTCCGCGATGGCTGCGGGAGGGTAAGAACATCCAAGGCTTCGTGTTTGCCGGACACTGTATCGACATCGGCACACCCGACCGCTACAGCCATGCGCAAAGCGCGCTGGCATATGTAGAAGCCGACGACAGGGAAGCATGTATTCCTCAAAGGAGCCAACGATGAAGGTCATGATTACGGGGGCAGCAGGTTTTATCGGCGGATTTCTAGCGAAACACTGCCTCGATTCCGGATGTCTCGTGCTCGGACTGGGCGTTAGCGAACCTGCTAACTGGGATGGTGGCTCGTTCGAACACTGTGACGTTCGTGATGCTGATCGACTTTCGAAACTCGTAACTGCTTTTCAGCCTGATCGGATCTTTCACTTGGCCGCACAGAGCTATCCGACGGTCTCCCTGGAGCAGCCAAGAGAGACGCTCGATATCAACATAGGCGGTACGGTCAATCTATTCGAGGCTGCGCGGACACTTCCAAAATTGCCGATGACGGTGGTAGCGTGTTCGAGCGCCGAGTATGGGCCGGTTGCGGCAGAGAATCTGCCGGTGCGCGAGGAACATCCTCTACGTCCGTTGCATCCCTACGGAGTGAGCAAGGTTGGCCAGGACCTGCTTGCGGCCCAGTATTTCGCGAACTATAAGATCCCGTGTGTCAGAATTCGAATCTTCAACACAACCGGTCCTGGCAAGCTCGGAGATGTGTGTTCCGATCTTGCTCGGCGTGCCGTGGAAATCGAACTCGGACTGACGCCTCCTTCCCTGATGGTTGGCAATCGGACCCGTCGGGCGATCATCGATGTTCGCGATTTGGTTCGGGGGTTGTGGCTATCCGCCGATTGTTGCGAACCGGGAGATGTTTACAATCTCGGAGCGAGCCAGATTTACTCGATTCAACAAATCATCGAAGCCATTCAAAAAGAAGTTAAACAGCCATTCGTGATTCAAGAAGACCCTCTCTTAGTACGCGGTTGCGATGAGCCCGTGATCGCCGGCGACATGTCTAAATTCCAGCAGTGCAGCGGATGGCAGCCCGAGGTCAGCCTGAGCCAGACTCTGCAAGACATGCTGAGGTGGTGGAGAAAAGAGCTCAGCTCTCCATCCAAACGAGCCACCCGTAGCAAACGGTCGCCGGAGCACGATTCAGCAGTCGCAATATAGTAGTTTCCTTCCATCTAATTTCGAGATGTCGACCGACAAAATTCAATATGACCACCCATATACTTCGCCGCAATATTGAGCGCAGCATCGAAGTTCACAGCCGGCTCATAGACAGCTGCCTACCACAACTGTCCACGGCTGCTGACGCTCTGGTGTCCGCTTATACCTCGGGCCACAAGGCGATCTTTTTTGGTAATGGTGGAAGCGCGGCCGACGCACAGCATCTGGCGGCAGAATTTGTAGGACGCTATCTCCGAGAGCGTGAACCGCTGCCGGCCCTTGCGCTGAATGCGAATAGCTCGGCAATTACCGCAATCGGTAACGACTACGGATACGAGCAGGTATTTGCCCGGCAATTGGCTGCGCTAGCTGGTCCGGGAGATGTTGCGGTCGGAATTAGCACATCCGGTAACTCAGCGAACGTAGTGGAAGCTGTGTTGCAAGCTCGCAAGATGGGTTTGTTCACAATAGCGTTAACCGGCGCCTCAGGCGGTCGGCTGCGTGACTTGGTTGATGTGCTGATCGCCGCACCCTCCAGTGAGACACCTCGCATACAGGAGTGCCATATTCTTTTCGGCCATGCTCTGTGTGATGCGGTTGAGCAGGCAGTGGCAGACGGCTTTGCGGCCAATGTTACTGCTGAGCATGTCTCGGCGGCGGCACAATTGACTTCACGCTAACAGCACTCCAGCACAGTTCAGCTCGGGGAAAACACGACAAACATGTCATACGTACACTCGCTTCCGACTTCGGTTTCGTTTACAGGCAAAGGTCTTCTTGGCTACAGTTTTGGCCCTCTGAAGCAAGACCTCAATGTTTATTTCATCGAGGTAGAAAAAGGCCACGACGTCTTCATGATCAGCAAGAAGATCACGCGAACCTACTATGTACTCGCAGGAAGCGGTTATTTCACCATCGATAACCAGCGATACGATGTTCACCCCGGTGAGCTGGTAGAGGTCCCCCCGAAGGTCGAGTATTGCTATTCGGGCAAAATGACGCTTCTCGCCTTCGCCCGGCCGGGCTGGTTCAGCGGCAATGACAAATTCACAAAGTGGAACGCGGACGTTGTGGGTCAGGATGTTCGCTGGACCGATGACCAGGTGTCATGGCGTAGACGACTTATAAAAGCCAGGATTTGTGGAAAGTCTCCTATAGGAGCGTACCTGCGGCTGAATGAGAAGGTGTGGAACGCCCTACCGGCCGCTGTTGTCAGGACCAGTCCGCTCCGCGCGTACGGCCGTCTTCTGCATACCTTGGCCCGTACCCAGGGCCTCCGCTCCCAGGCGTTCAGCACATTCTTTCTTCGGAATCGGCCGGAGCTGGACCTCATCCTTCACCTTCTAAAGAGCAAAGGCCGTGGTGAGACCGTTAAGGTCGCGGTGCTTGGTTGTAGCACGGGCGCCGAGGCCTACTCTATTGCGTGGACCATCAAGTCTGCGAGGCCGGATCTGACGCTCAAGTTACAAGCTGTCGATATATCAAAACAAGCAGTCGAGTTCGCCATGGATGGGGTGTATTCGCTCACCACTCCGCAATTGTCCGGAACAACGATCGTGGAGCGAGTCACCAAGAAGGAAATGGGTTCTCTTTTCGACCAGGACGGCGAGCACATTGCCATCAAGAATTGGATCAAGCAGGGAATCAGTTGGCATGTAGGAGATGCGGGCGATCCGGATCTCATCGAGTCTTTAGGCCCCCAGGACATAGTGATCGCCAATAATTTTCTGTGCCATATGCAGCCGATCGAAGCCGAACGCTGCCTGCGAAACATCGCGCGCCTAGCGTCGCCGAATGCATATCTGTTCGTCTCGGGCGTAGATCTCGACGTAAGGACAAAAGTTGCGCACGATCTGAACTGGAAACCCGTCGAGGAACAACTCGAAGAAATTCATGAGGGCGACCCGTGTATGCGAGGCTATTGGCCGTTTCACTACGGCGGCCTCGAGCCAATGGACAAGAGCCGTTCGGACTGGAAGACGCGTTATGCAGCGACCTTCCAGATCACGCCCGGAAAATCGGCGATGAAGACCGGGCTTAAGCAGTCCGAACTCTGTGAAGCGAGCGCCGCTGTTTAGTACTACGCACGCGCGACGTTGCGCCACTAGGCTTTCGTGAAATTCAATTCCACCAAACTTGCCGGCGTGGTAGAAGTCGTGCCCGAACCTAAGAGTGATGACCGCGGCTCTTTTGCACGTACCTGGTGTCAGAGAGAGTTCGAAGTCAATGGCCTGAATCCTCGCTTAGTACAGTGCAATCTTTCCGTGAACACTCACAAGGGAACGCTTCGGGGCATGCACTATCAGACCGAGCCACATGCGGAAGCTAAAGTCGTACAGTGTATTCGAGGCGAAATCTACGATGTGGTTCTAGACCTGCGGAACGGATCGACCACCTACAAGGAATGGGTAGGCAGAGTCTTGAGCGCCGATCAGCACAATATGCTTTACGTGCCGGAAGGGTGCGCGCATGGCTTTCTGACCCTTACCGATGACACCGAAGTGTTTTATCAGATGTCTGAGTTCTACGAGCCACAAGCTGCACGCGGAGTACGGTGGGACGATCCTGCCTTCCAGATTGTGTGGCCTGCTGCAGTGCAGGTAATTTCCGAGCGCGACCGTACCTATCCAGATTTCGGGCTTCTATAGTGAACCATAGCGAGACAATTGGCGCGCCAGACGTTGCGGATGTCGGACGGGAGATGCACGCCTTTGCGCGCGAATTGTATCCGATTTGTCGGAGCATCACGGGCAATGGCATCCGCAAGACGCTCGAGATCATCAGTCAGCGCATCCCCCTGCAGCAAGTCGAGGTCCCTACAGGAACCGAAGTTTTCGATTGGGTAGTTCCCAAAGAATGGAATATCCAGGATGCCTATATCGCGAATGCGAGTGGCACACGACTGATTGAGCTTCGAAACTCCAGCCTGCATGTTATGAGTTATAGCGTCCCCCTGCACCGGAAGATGTCATTTCAAGAACTCAGGCCTCATCTGTTTACCATTCCGGAGCACCCAACTTGGATTCCATATCGCACTTCGTACTACAAGGAAGACTGGGGATTGTGCCTCTCTCACGACCAACTGATGCAAATGGATGAGGAGTCAGAATATGACGTATGTATCGACTCTTCCTTGGAGAGCGGAAACCTGACCTATGGAGAATGCTTCCTCCCTGGTCAGAGCCCCGAAGAAATCTTGGTGTCTTGTCATGCCTGCCACCCGTCGTTGGCGAATGACAATCTCTCCGGTCTGTCTGTTGCCACTTTTCTTGCAGCTTATCTGGCTGAACAGGAGCTCTATTATTCGTACCGCTTCGTGTTCATCCCCGGGACGATCGGTGCGATTACCTGGTTACATCAAAACAGGAATGCTGTAGACCGCATCCGGCACGGCTTGGTGCTGACCTGTCTCGGAGATGCTGGCGGCTTTCACTATAAAAAGAGCCGTCGAGGCAACGCTGAAGTGGACAGGGCTGTTGCAATAGCCCTCAGAGACCAGAGTGAGCCGGCGGAGTCATTGGAGTTTTCGCCCTACGGATATGATGAGCGGCAGTATTGTTCTCCTGGCTTCAATTTGCCGGTCGGTTGCCTGATGCGCAGTGTGTGGGGCACGTTTCCTGAATACCATACATCGGCCGACAACCTTGAATTTCTTCGGTCCGACAAGCTCGAAGGATCGCTGCGCCTGTGTCTGCAGATCTTCGATATTTTGGAAAATAATCGCCGCTACCGCAATCTGAACCCATACTGCGAACCACAGCTTGGCAAGCGAGACCTATATTGCCATACCGGCGGCGGTCAGAGTATCGCAGAAGAAATTCATGCCCGGTTGTGGGTGTTGAATCTGTCGGACGGCGAACACTCGCTACTGGATATTGCCCAACGCTCAGGACTGGCATTCTCTCTAGTTCGTGACGCCGCAGAGTTGCTGCAGGCGAGAGGCCTCTTGGCTCTCGTCGATGGCCCGTCTATTTCTCGACCCATCGATGTCGCAACTCAATGTATGCCCGTACTCCCATAACATCGCAATACTTCAGGCCAAATAACGAGGACCAAATTAAATGAAAATACTTCTTACCGGACATAAGGGATATATCGGCGCCGTAGCCGGGCCTATGCTTACCGCAGCGGGGCACGACGTAGAGGGCGTCGACTCCGATTTGTATGCCGGTTGTGACTTTGGAGTTGTGCCGCCGGCCATTCCGGAAAGTCGTAAAGACATTAGGGACCTGACGATTGAAGATCTCGAGGGCTTTGACGCCGTAGTACATCTGGCAGCGCTTTCCAATGATCCCCTGGGCAGCCTTGATGCTAGCTTGACGTATAGCATCAATCACAAAGCGTCAGTTCGCATGGCAAAACTTGCAAAGGCGGCTGGTGTGAGGCGGTTTATTTTCTCTTCGTCCTGTAGTACCTATGGAGCCGCCGGCGATGCATTCCACGACGAGGCTGCGGCGCTCAATCCGGTTACACCATACGGTGAGTCGAAGGTCCTGGTTGAACGCGACCTAATGCAAGTGGCGGACGAAAGCTTCTGTCCTGTCTACCTTCGCAACGCGACTGCTTACGGGGTGTCCTCTCGCCTTCGACTCGATATCGTGCTGAACGACCTGGTGGCGTCGGCCTATACGACCGGCAAGATTCACATCAAGAGTGACGGAACGCCTTGGCGACCGATCGTGCACATCCGCGACATCGTCGCCGCGATCATGGCGACCCTGGAAGCGCCGCAGGCCGGCGTCCACAACCAGGTCTTTAATGTGGGCCGCACCGATGAGAACTATCGCATCAGTGAGCTCGCCGAAATTGTCGCTGAGACCATCCCCGGCGCGCGTATTGAATACGCCCCTGATGGAGGTCCCGACAAACGCTGTTACCGGGTTAATTGCGACAAGATTCAGCGGGTGCTGCCGGGCTTCCGTCCTCAATGGACGGCACGTAAAGGAGCCCAGGAATTGTACGAAGCATATCGAGAGGCGAATCTGACAAGTGAGGATATGGAATATGGACGTTACATCCGTATCCGGCAGCTACAACGCCTTCTAAATGCCAAGCAGATCGACAGTTCGCTGAGGCAGGCTAAGGAATTGACCAGCACAACTGTCTGCGCGTAGCCGAGACGAGAGGAATCACATCAATGAGCACGATGACGTTACCTGTAAAGACGGAACAGCTAACCGCGATCAAGCCCTGCCGCTTTTGTGGCGCCGAGGTACGGCAGACTTTTGTTGACTTGGGAATGTCTCCTCTCTGCGAAAGCTATCCTTCGGCAGAGGAATTCCACCGCGGCGAAACATATTATCCGCTCCATGCCTATGTGTGCGGCAAGTGTTTTCTTGTGCAACTGGAGGAGTTCGAAACCAGAGAAAACATCTTCAGCGATTACGCCTACTTCTCCTCTTACTCCGATTCCTGGCTCAGACATTGTGAGAAATACTGCGCGAAGGCCAAAGAACGGTTTGGCTTGAACGAAAACAGCTTTGTCATCGAAGTCGCCAGCAATGATGGCTATCTGCTGCAGTATTTTGTGCGCGAGAAGATTCCGGTGCTGGGCATCGAGCCCGCGGCCAATGTGGCCAAGGTCGCGAACGACAAGGGCGTACCCACGCTGGTCAGTTTCTTTGGCGTCAGTCTGGCCCGCGAACTTGCTCTTAAGGGACACACTGCCGATCTGGTGGCGGGAAACAATGTTCTGGCACAGGTTCCAGATCTGAATGATTTTGTCGAAGGACTACGAATTGTCCTCAAACCAGAAGGTGTTTTGACTCTTGAATTCCCCCATTTGCTGCGCTTGATGGAGCAGAATGAGTTCGACACCATCTACCATGAGCACTTCTCGTATTTCTCGCTGCTCACTACCGTACAGATCCTGGAACGGCATGGGCTCCGAGTTTTCGATGTCGATGAGCTTCCGTCCCATGGCGGATCATTGCGCGTCTACGCCTGCCGAAGCGAGAGTAGCAGTCATCCAGTACAGCCAAGCGTTCACACGGTGATTGAAGACGAGAAGAAAGCTGGTTTGAACACCCCCGAAGCCTACGAAAATTTCAAGCGCCAGGTGAAACAAACCAAACTCGCTCTACTAGAGTTCCTGCTCAAAGCAGCGAGGGAGGGCAAGAGCGTGGCTGGATATGGAGCACCGGGAAAGAGTGCCACGCTGCTCCACTACTGCGGTATTGGGCGTGACTTGATCGAGTACACGGTAGATCGAAGTCCTTACAAGCAAGGCAAATATCTGCCCGGCAGTCACATCCCGATCTATCACCCCGATCGTATTATGGAAACGAAGCCGGATTATGTCGTGATTCTGCCGTGGAACTTGAAGGACGAGATTATTCAGCAACTTCGGGGCATTCGAGAGTGGGGCGGCCGCTTTGTCGTGCCTATCCCAGAAGTGACCGTCTACTGATACGGACGAGGTGATCAAAATGAAAGTAGTCCTCTTTTGTGGCGGCGCAGGCATGAGACTTCGTGGATATGCGGACGATGTCCCGAAGCCGATGGTGACGATCGGCTCGCGCCCTATTCTGTGGCACATCATGAAGTACTATGCACATTTTGGCCACAAAGATTTCATTCTTTGCCTCGGGTATAAGGGGAGTGTGATCAAGGACTACTTCCTGAACTACGACGAGTCAGTGTCCAATGACTTTATTTGGTCCAATGGCGGCAAGAAGATTCAATTCATGAACCGCGACATTGACGATTGGACGATCACGTTTGTCGAGACTGGCGCAAATGCTACCATCGGCGAGCGACTGAGAGCCGTCGAACCATACCTTGAAGGCGAGGACATGTTCCTGGCAAACTATGGCGATGGGGTGAGTGATCTTCCGCTGCCCGCAATGCTGGACACATTTAAGCGAAGCAATGCGATTGCGTCTCTGCTGCTGGTTCAGCCGACCGCCAGCTTCGACATCGTTACCGCAGGCAAAGAAGGTCTCGTCGAGCAGGTATGTCCACTGACCCAAAGCGACATCTGGATTAACGGAGGCTTTTTCATATTGCGTCGGGAGATCTTTCAGTATATGAATCCGGGAGATGAACTGGTGCGGGAGCCCTTCCAGCGGCTCATCGAGCAGCAAGCGCTTCTGTCCTATAAGTACACTGGTTTTTGGCAGTGTATGGATACTTTTAAGGATAAGCAGCAGCTGGAAGAGTTGAATCAGACGACGCCACCTTGGAAAGTCTGGAAGTGCGGAGCTGCAACGGCCGCGAATGTCCCCGACCTGGTCACCGCCGCGATATGATTCAGCTCACACTTCAACATCCACCAACCCGACCCCTTCATGTTTTCTGCGTAGGCGCTCACTCCGATGACATCGAGATCGGGTGCGGCGGTACGATCCTTCACTTGGCCAAGGAATATCCGGGCACGGTTTTTCATTGGATGGTGTTGAGTGCGATCGGCCCTCGTGAGGACGAGGCGCGAAAGGCTGCGAGCGCGTTTGCCGGCGAAGCCTTGGGCGAGATAACGTTGAAGTCTTTTAGAGATGGATTCCTGCCATATGCAGGTGCCGAGATAAAGGACATTTGTGAAGGTTTGAAGGCTCGCGTAACTCCAGATCTGATTCTGTGTCCCTCGAAGGACGATGCCCATCAGGATCACCGTTTGGTGGCCGAGTTAGTATGGAACACGTTTCGCAACAATCTGATTCTGGAATACGAGATTCCGAAATACGATGGCGATCTGGGCCGGCCGAGTGTTTTCGTTCCTCTGGATGCCTCGCTCTACCAAAAGAAGATCTCCATCCTCATGACAGAGTTCGAGTCGCAGCGGACCAAGCGTTGGTTTGAAGAGAGTACCTTTCTAGCTATAATGCGACTGCGCGGCATGGAATGTAACTCTACCAGCGGATATGCCGAGGCATTTTATTGCCGTAAGCTTTTGTTGTGAACCCTACGACCGCTGAGTAGCAAGCCAGCCCCCGCTATCTTCCTGAAACATCATCCTGCTATTCCCCTTTTTCCGGTTTCGCAAGAAAGATCCGTGAGAGCAACCTATTCCAAGATCGGATTGCTGGACCACATGGGGTGGGGAAACATGGGAGATGCCGCGGTCCAGGAAGCATTTATTGCGAACATAAGAAGGCGTCAGCCCAAAGCTCGGTTGGTAGCATTCTCGCTAAATCCTGAGGACACTGCTCAGCGGCATGGCCTGCAAAGCTATCCGATCATCTGGAGTTATCACCGCGGTACGGCTTCGGACTGTCATTCGGCACCCGCTCCACGCCAGGGACGACTCAAGGCAGCGCTGAAGAGATTGCGTGTTGTTTATTCGATTGCAAAGCCTATTCACGATCTGGTCTATGAGATCCTTCACTTAATACGTTCGTATCGAG
>CAWIAN010000009.1:0-271802 GCA_963834135.1 uncultured Acidobacteriaceae bacterium
GCCCAGGCCAAAGACAAAAATTGGGAAAGGGACCGAACACACAGCACGCGGAGGACGAGAATTTCAGGCACCATGCATTCTCCTTGCGGCAAAAAGCTGCACCGTCGTTGCGAATCGCGGTGCTCCCCTGTCGCTTTCCGGGCAGATGGCATGAACCGCGAGAGCGCAGCGGGAAGGTGGGATTCCGGTCGGTTCTGCCGACTCCGGACAAGAACCCTACCAAAAAGTCCTACCTCCAAGTGCTTTTATATGGCCTGAAAACCCGAAAGTCACCACCACTTAAGTAGGACGAAGATTGTCGGTATTCTGGACTGCACTTTTGGGAACTTGGTTTTTGGGAAGGGCTACGACGAGTGGCCGAAGGGCTACAAAATCATGTCGCTGGAGGCTTTAAGAGAAGCCGTGCGCACTCTGCCCGGTAACATCTATCGCGCAGAGGAGTGGTGTACACTTCTGACGCGCCGCTGCAGCGGGGTCATACTTCAGAAATAGCTTTTCAACCTTAACCTCAAAAAGATTAACGATGACTCCATCGGCAAGAACAGTCAGAGCAAAAGCGGGTACACGACAGAATTTCATGGTCGGCCAGAACCACCGTTCGCATATGCTCGTGACACCTATCGTTGGAGCAAGAAGCGTCGCTATCGCTGTAGCCGGCAGTATTGATTCAGATCTGCTGGCGCAAAGCTTAGCCTTATGTATTTCATCGGAAATGGCAATCGCACATAGCGAATCGCAGATCGGGATCGGATGAAAATTCAACGTTATCTGTTTTTGGTGCTCGTAATTTCGTTGGCCGTATCGAATGGTTCTATGTCTGCGCAATCGTCACAGCCCGCTCACGAGTGGGGTTACGACGGCGCCGATGGTCCCAGCCACTGGGGGGATCTGAATCCAAACTTTGCGCCGTGCAAGGTGGGGCATCGCCAATCACCCATCGATATTCGTAACGCCAAGAAGTCTGATCTGCCGCCGATTGAGTTCCACTACAAGCCATCGCCGCTGGATATTATCGATAACGGTCACACCATCATGATTAACTACGCTCCGGGGAGCTTCATCAGCGTAGGCGGCAAGCAGTATCAGCTGAAACAGTTCCACTTCCACAAGCCCAGCGAGGAAAAGATCAATGGCAAAACCTACGACATGGTCGTGCACATGGTGCACGCCGATGACGCCGGGAATCTGGCAGTGGTAGCGGTTCTGGTGCAAAAAGGCGCGGATAACCAATTGGCGCAAGAGTTGTGGAGCGAGCTGCCGGCGGAAAAAGGCAAAGAAGTAATACACAACGACATTCAGATTGATTTGAATCAACTGTTGCCCGCCGATAAGGGCTATTACACCTTTCAAGGATCGTTGACCACGCCGCCCTGTAGCGAAGGTGTAACCTGGTTCGTCCTGAAGCAGCCGTACCGTTTCCGCGAAAGGAATCGCAAAATTCGAGACGGTTTACCGCCACGACGCGAGGCCGACCCAACCGGTTTACGATCGCGAGATATTGGAGAGCAAGTAGAGCGGGCAGCCGAAGGTAGCCGCGGCCGACGAATCCTTGAATTCAGACGGACGCCTTTCCGCCATAATGCCCCAACAAACAAGTAACAAATCATGAGACAGATGTTGGGATAGCTTAGGCGCAATCGGCAAGCGCGGCCAGTCAGGGGACGACCGCGCTTGTTAATCTGCCGATATCCGTAGTCTGGTGCAGGAACAGCGCGCCATTCGGCGTCATCGTGACTCACGATTCCCTGCTTCTCTCCCGCCCATGGGCGCAGCATGTTGCAGTAAAATTGAACAGGAACGTCGGAAGCGACTCAGCGTACTCCCGGAGAAGTATTGGCAACCCACCGACTGAACGCCGAACAGATCCTCGAGCGCTTGCGAGGGATCGTCAATTCAGCCAGCGACTCTATCATCAGCACGGACACACAGGGTGTAGTTGAAACCTGGAACGATGCAGCTACCCTCATGTTTCGATACTCCGCTGACGAAATGGTCGGCCAGTCCATTTTCTTGATCACCCCGCCCGACTTACATGGTGACGAGAGGAACCGATTCGAACGAATACGCAGGGGCGAGACTGTTGAGGCTCACGAATACCACATCATGGCGAAAGGCGGCGACAAGAAGAGCGTTACTCGCTCAATGTCTCCCCTTAGAGATGGCTCTGGGCAGGTGGTTGGAGCAGCGCACATCATGCGTGACTCACTGCTGCAACAGCAGGAAGAAATTCTGCGCGCTCGCTTGGCCGCAATTGTAGAGTCATCTGACGATGCCATTATTGCCAAGGATCTCAACGGGGTCATTACCAGCTGGAATGCTGCCGCCGAGCGAATGTTTGGTTATACCGCAGAGGAAATCGTTGGGCGTTCAGTCCTGACGATCATCCCGCCGGAATTACAGCACGAAGAGCCGATGATTTTAGGGCAGGTCAGGGCGGGCAATAGAGTTTTGCACTTGGAAACGCGGCGCCTGCACAAATCCGGCAAGAGAATCGAAGTATCGTTGACCTCGTCTCCGATCCGCAATGATGACGGGAAAATCATTGGCGCCTCGAAAATCCTCCGCGACATCACCACCCGTCGCCAGGCCGACGACGCCCGCCTTCGCCTGGCCGCCATCGTCGAATCTTCCGATGATGCGATTATCTCCAAAAATCTGGACAGCACCATAACCAGCTGGAATGTGGCGGCCGAGCGCATGTTCGGCTATAAGGCCGAGGAGATTGTCGGACAGTCCGTATTGCGTCTGATGCCTCCCGAGCTTTATCGAGAAGAGCCGGAGATCATCCGCAAATTGCGTGCCGGCGAACGTATCCAGCATTTTGAAACGAAGAGGATGCGCAAGAATGGTGAGATTTTCTATGTCTCTCTGACCGTGTCTCCCGTGCGCGACGATAGCGGGCATGTGATCGGTGCGTCCAAAATCGTGCGCGACATAAGCGACCGAAAAGCGACCGAAACTGCGCTGATGGAAAAGGAAAAGCTGGCAGCCACGGGCAGGCTGGCGGCGAGTCTGGCGCACGAGGTCAACAATCCTCTAGAGGCAATCACAAATCTCGCCTTTCTGATTTCCAATCATCCCGGTCTGGACCGTGATGCCCGCGGCTACGCGGATGCCCTTCTCCGTGAGACAGAGCGGGCAGCTGATATTACGCACAGGACTCTAAGCTTCTACAAAGAGGCCACACAACAGAGTCCAACCGACGTCACGGAAATGTTGCGGCAGATTCTACAGTTGAAGCAGAAGACGGTATTGGAGAGAAACATAAACGTCGTAACCGTCTTTTCCGACACTCCGGTTATCAATGCGTATCGAGGAGAACTGCGTCAGGTATTTGAGAATCTCATCGAGAATGCCGTCGAAGCGGTTGGCCACGACGGATTCATTACGCTACGAACTCGCACATCCGGCAGAGGCGGCACTGAACGCTTGATAGTCAGCATTTGTGACTCGGGGTCTGGGGTCGCCCCCGCCATACGTAAGAAGATCTTCGACCCATTCTTCACGACAAAAGAATTTAAGGGCAGCGGTCTTGGTCTCTGGGTGTCCCGCTCAATCGTACAGAAGCACCGGGGCACGATCAGAGTGCGCAGTAGCTTCGACCCGAGATGGAGAGGAACAATATTCCTGGTCACCCTGCCCGTGTCACCGATTGTAGAGGCGTCTCAGCACCCAACATCGATTGAATCCTCCCTGCCGGTCTGAAGCGCGATCGACATTCTGTTGAGACGAAGAGCTTGGCGATTACTTTTGATAAATCGCCGTGCCACTCATCGATGCGGTGCAGTCGCCTCGATGCCTCGAAACCTCACACGATAGGGGAACAAACAGGCACAACCTTGGGTGGTGGCACGTCCTCGAGGAACTGCCCCCACGATTGCGGCACGGTGGGGAGATCACGCCATAGAGTACGGCTAACTATAATCCTGGGTGCAAGCCGTAGTCGGAGCCGCTGCTGGCGTCGCTCGCTGATGGCCGGTTGATAAATCCGGTGAGGGGCGAAAAGCCGATGGAAGCCCCCGAACGTCTGCCCGCAAGCACCACGATAGTGATTAACCCGGCATTCAGGAAGTGTTTAAGCGGCGCGCGTTAGCGATCGTTTAAAAAACGGAGGCCGAATTCTGTCCGTTCTTAAACGTAATCGGGGTACAATCGCTGGACATTTTTGACCGGCATGCCGCGGTGTGCCGCATTACTCATGGAGTTTTTCCAAGACAATCCCTCTAGCGTCGGAGATTTCCATGTCGCGTCGCTCCGTCTTATTTCTTGGTCTGCTGGGCTTCCTGTTGCCGGCGATCGCTGTAGCGCAAACCGGAAACTACAATTTCACTACCATTGACTACCCAGGAATCATAGGCAATACAATACCCACCGCCATAAACGACGCCGGCCTGGTCGTAGGCTCGTATACAGACACGCAGTCAGTCACCCATGGCTTTATCTATTCAGGGAACGGCCAATATACAAGCTTCGATGCACCGGGAAACGGTACCCTTGGAACTTATGTCTATGGTGTTAATAACGCGGGCGTGATCACGGGATATTTCGAAGACAGCAACGGGGCACATGGCTTCATCAAGGCGGGGCAACAATTCACGCAACTGGATTTCGGTCTCGACGAAGCGACCGTGGTTTACGGGATCAACAACAACGGAGAGGTCGACGGCTGGTATGCCTCGTCTCAAGGGGTACAAAGCTTTATCTACAACTACAACACCCAGGTCTTGACCTCCATCAGTTGTTCGGGTGCTCCCATCGAAACCTGGGGTATCAACGACCAATCACAAGTGGTCGGGCCGGACATACAGGGAGTCGGGGATGCCTACTACTACAACCAGGGCGTCTGCACGACGATCAACTATCCAGGGCTGTCAACAACCGTCGCGGCCGGTATCAACAACAATGGATTGGTCGCTGGATACGCCGACGACGGTTCCGACGGAGACGCAGTAAGTTTTCTCTGGGTCACCTCGTCTCAACAATTTATTACCATCAATTATTCCTCTCCTATCGGCATATTAGGAATCAACAATAACGCAGATATAACGGGGGTTTATCTCATCGGTGATGTCCCTCACGGATTCATCGGCAACCCCGCGGGACAGGCGAACTACACCCTCACGGTAACCACAACCGGATCGGGAACCGTCACCAGCACGGATGGCCATATCAGTTGCCCGCCGAACTGCAGCTTCACCTACCCTGCCAACACCAACGTATCGCTGAACGCGCAGCCGGCTGCGGGCAACGTCTTCGTGACCTGGAGCGGCGCCTGTGATGGCAGTGGAGCATGCACAGTAACAATGAGCCAGGACCAGACGGTTGGCGCAGTCTTCTCTGCAGGGCTACAGTTTGTCTCCCTGACACCGTGCCGGGTGGTCGACACCAGAAATCCTGACGGACCGTTCGGCGGTCCACCTATACCGGGTGGAACCTCGAGGAGTTTCACGCTTCCTCAAGGTCAATGCAATATCCCCGCCTCGGCCCAGGCATATTCGTTAAATGTGACCGTCGTTCCTCAGGGACCGTTACATTACCTAACCATCTGGCCCACCGGCGAGAATCAGCCGGCCATCTCGACCATTAACTCAAGGGACGGGCGCACGAAAGCTACTGCCGCCATCGTGGCCGCCGGCACCTCAGGGGCGGTCAGCGTTTATGCCACCGACACGACCAACGTGCTGCTCGACATCGACGGATATTTCGCCGCTCCAGGTGGGCAGAGCCTTCAGTTCTATCCGCTCACGCCCTGCCGAATAGTGGATACCCGGCAGCAGAACGGACCTCTCGGCGGTCCTTACCTGCAAGCAAACGTGGAGCGCGATTTCCCCATACCTCAAAGCTCCTGCATTCCTTCAGGATTGTCGGCATCAGCGTACTCGTTCAACGTAACCGCCGTGCCTCATCCCGCGCATGAGAGACTGGGCTACCTTACAGTCTGGCCGGCCGGCGCACCGCAGCCCGTGGTCTCCACGCTGAACAATCCCACGGGAACAACTGTGGCGAACGCCGCCATCGTGCCAGCCGGTACGGGCGGAGCCGTCGCCGTCTTCCCGAATGGCGACACCGACCTTCTTATCGATATCAACGGCTACTTTGGCACGCCGGGTTCGGGTGGACTTTCGCTGTATCCCACCGCTCCTTGCCGGGCCCTCGATACACGTAACGTGGGTAACGGCCAGCCCTTCATCGGCGAGTTGACGGTCAATATCAGCGGTGGCCCGTGTGCGCCCCCCTCAGGTGCGCAAGCTTACGTCTTCAACGCCACGGTCGTACCGCCGGGCGCGCTCGGGTACCTGACGCTCTGGCCTGATGGTGACGACCAGCCGCTGGTGTCGACGCTGAATGCCGCCGACGGTTCCGTCACTTCCAATATGGCGATCGTGCCCACCAGCAATGGCTCGATCGACGCTTACGCCTCGGCACTGACACAGTTGATCCTGGACATCTCTAGTTACTTCGCTCCGTAAGAAACGAAGAGATAGGAAGGGCTCCGCAGGATAGCTACGCGATGGAGCCGTATCAAGGCGTGCTGGGGTTCAATGCATCCGAGCCTACGCGCTCGGAAATGCCTGTGCACTTGACGCGGAAGCTCTTGTTGACTCCGAATGTGTTATTTGAATGAAGTCGCTCGTTCTCGACAGTTAACCGCTATTTGATCACCAGCCCTGCGCCGCTTTCCCTATAGTCTTAACGCCGCCAAATCTTACTCGACCTGCTAAGTCGATTGACATTAATCGCTTGAGTCGTAAGACAAGATTAAGTTGACGGCGAATTTCCAGAGCGCCTATAGTGGCCGACGATAAAGGCGATCAGGGCATCGCCAGAATTTATAATCCATCAGGAGTCCCATGAGAACCCGGCAAAGCTTCACGTATCAGTCACGTTTGACCTTCGCGGTTGCATTGTTTTGCCTGCTGACGGCGTTCGCCACGGCGCAGGCGGCAGCCCAGACGTTCACCGTACTGCATGCCTTTGGTAGCCAGCCCAATGACGGCGCCAATCCTGTTGTCGGCTTAACCATGGACGTCCAAGGCGACTTATACGGAACCACGTCAAGCGGGGGAAACCTGGGCGTTCTTTGCAATAACGGCTGCGGAAACGTTTTTCAGCTCAAACGCGCGGGCTCTGGCTACATTTACAATTCGCTCTATCGGTTCCAAGGCGGCAACGACGGTGCCAATCCGGAAATTCCAGTAACCGTCGGACCGAACGGCACTCTCTATGGCGGCACGCTTCATGGTGGCGGAAGCGCGAATGCCGGAACCTTGTTCAACCTGAAACCTTCGCCAACCAACTGCAAAAGTACCTCCTGTCCGTGGCGCGAAGTCCAAATGGTGAAGTTCAACCAGACGAATGGCTTCTATCCTTCCGGCCAACTGCTGTTCGATGGCGCCGGCAACATTTACGGAACAACCTGGTTTGGCGGGTACAGTGACGAGGGTACGATTTTCCAACTGACGCCCTCTAACGGCAGCTGGGCGGAAGACATACTCTACAACTTCGGCGTAGGCAACGATATGGGTGGGGCCCAGCCGTATGGTGGAGTCATTTTTGACCACGCCGGCAATCTCTATGGCACAACCCAATGGGGCGGCACAAGCGTCTACGGCGTAGTTTACGAATTGACGCCCAACGGAAACTCATGGACCGAGACCGTGCTATACGATTTCACGGGCGGCAACGACGGCGGTAGACCGGAGTACAACCTGGTGATGGATGCTGCCGGAAATCTCTACGGCACTACCGGCTGGGTCCCCGAGACCAACAATCCGGGAACGGTCTACGAACTTACACCCTCAGGCGGCGCATGGACTTACCATCTCCTTTACGCTTTTCCCTCGGCCGCTCAGGGGGCAGGCGCGGTCAGCGGCCTGACGATGGACAGCGCCGGCAACCTTTACGGCACAACGTCATTCGAGGGAAATCAGAATTGTACTAACGGCTGCGGCACCGTTTTCAAGCTCGCGCCTTCGGGCAATGGCTGGGTCTACAGCAACCTGTATAACTTCACGGGCGGCGCTGATGGATCGTTCCCGTTTGGAGGTGTAGTGCTGGACAACGAAGGCAATCTGTATGGCACCGCTGAGTACGGCGGCACGGGCGCGGATTGTTTGAATGGCGAGGGAACCTGCGGCGTAGTGTGGAAACTCAGCACTCACTGAGCAGGTGGCGCATCGTCGTTCCGGTAACTTCTGGTATGAACTGATTGCGACGCTTGCGGTACCTTAACACTGAAGCCCGCGGATTACATTAACTCAGCGTCGAATGAGCGTGTAAGACACACCATAAACGGAGCCTAAACCTGTTTCTGTTTGCAAACAGGTTGCGGTACTTTGATTGGACCATTGGCGTCACATCGTCATGTCGTAAGTGATGTGACCAGGTCCGAATGGTGCCATCATCAAGGCTTCCGCACGTCTTCCCGCACCGAAATCGATACCCGATATTTAAACGTTTCAGGCGATATTAGCGAACCAAAAAAGCCCGGACCCATAAGGTCCAGGCTTTTTGTACTTGCAAGGTTTCGGCAGGTAACACCGAAACGCCTTGCTCCCGCTACGGAATAGTTAGGGTGACGGTAGTCGTATGCGACAACCCTCCTCCTGTCCCCTTTACGGTGATGTTGTAGGTTCCGGCCCTCGCTCTTCTATTCACCGTGACTGTCATGGTCGACGAGCCCGACCCCGGTGCCCGGATGGAGCTGGGGCTGAAGCTTACCGTTACCCTGCTGGGCTCGCCAGTCGCCGACAAGGAAATGGCCGAGTTGAAGCCGCCAGAAATAGCGGTAGTGATCGTAGAGTTGCCGGAGTTGCCCGGACTAATCGTGATCGACGTGGGCGATGCGCTGATGGTGAAGTTAGGACTCGTGCCGGTCACGGTAAGCGAGACCGTGGTGGTCTCAACCGTGCTGCCCGAGGTTCCCTTCACCGTGATCGCATAGGTGCCGGGTGCCGTGGACGAGGCCACGGTCATCGTCATGGCCGAAGTTCCAGCCCCAGTAATCGAGGTTGGGTTGAAGGTTACGGTTACGCCCGTCGGCTGACCGCTGGCCGACAGCGAAATAGCTGAGTCGAACCCGCCTGTCACCGTACTGGTAATGGTAGAGGTACCCACATTACCCTGAGCTACCGTGACGGAAGAAGGAGAGGCTGAAAGGCTGAAGCCTGCTCCTGACGAGCCTCCGGCAAGTGCGCTGATCAGTCCGCTTCCATTGGGACTGCCCCAGCCGGTCGCCAGGTCGTATCCAACGGTCGCCGAATAGCCATTGCTGCCGCTGGTTACATCGTGGAAGTCAGAGCCATAGCTTGAGCCTTCACCGATTGTGTAGAGAGTCGGATTGATGAAGCCAACCGTGTGATTCCCGTTGGCGACTGCCTGCTGATTGACCAGAGCCAGGTAGCCGGCCCACATGGGCGCCGCGAAACTGGTTCCACCGTACTCGTTTTGAGTACAGGTGGTCTGGTCGGCGCAGACGTAAAAGCTGAAATTCGCGTTTGCCGAAACGTCCGGCCCATTGCGATAGCTCTTAGAGCATGACGAGCAACCGTTAGCTGCAGTCACCTGCCACGACGGGATCGCAAATTTATCCGGCGAAATGCCGCCACCTCCATCGACCCATGCGGTCTCTGAACTCCAGGGGCCACCGGCACTGCTGGTGTCTAAGTCAGTTCCGCCGACCGACGTGACATAGACATCATCTGCCGGGTAGATCTCGGAAGACGATGACCACTTACCGCTGTCGCCCGCCGCTTGAAAAAGATTCTGACCCTGCGCCGCGAATTCCTGAAAGTAGGGATTGTCGGTGTTGGGGTCCGCTGGGCTCCACGTCCACGAGGAACTCAGCTGAGCATTCAGTGGATTGTGTGTAGCCATCGCGTTAAAGATGGACGCGTCAGTAGATCCCACATACATCACCAGGCTAGACATGCCGGGGGCCATACCGAGCGCCTGGGTCATATCCAGGGTCTGTTCGGTATCGTCACAGCTCGGATAGACACAACTGGTGCTGGTTCCGTCCGTGGACAAAAGAGTGACGGGGACATTGTTAGTCTGGTGAACGTTCGAATAGTAGGTAGTCAAATCGGCCAGATCGGTGCCGTAATACTCCAGCAAGCCGAGCGACTGGCCGCTGCCGTTGAGAGCGGTTCCTTCGTAGTACGCCGCTCTCATATCGCTGCCGAGAAACGAGGCGCCAGGGCCGGATCCTATAGTTGCGAGTGGACGTCCATCCAGCGGTCTGCGCACGATCGCAGGTTGCGGGATCGAGTAGTTGTCCAGACCCGAGATGTGCCACAACTGTACCGACAGATCCAGCGTGGGCTCGCGGTCAGGAGCATAGAAGGTCCGATTTTCGTTAGGCAGCGAGTAGACTCCCATGGTCACATGGAAAGCATTCTCGATGCTCGCCACCGATCCCGTGACATCCAGGTTCAGGCGATTGCGGGAAGTGCTGTCGACCGTGAAGCCGTGGGTCTCCGCGAAACGAACTACCTCGTCATAATCCTGCTGGCTGGGGCCGAACCTTGCGGTGAACTGCTCTACCGTGAGGAACTGGCGATAAGCTGAACTGGCGGGATCGTAGACTTGCTGCAAAAAACTATCTAATCCGGCCTGGTTGCGGATGGGCAGAGTAAGCACAAGACGCATGGGCTGGGTTGCGGGCAGGGGTCCAACATACTGCGCCTGTCCATTGTGCGTTGCTTCACGCACATGATGCGTCAACAGCAACTGCGGCTGCGCCTGACAAACGATACTCAGGAGCGACACAAGCGCGACCATCATCAGCAAAGAAGTACTTAGTCTTCGAGTCATAGTTTTTCCTTTGTCCGCTTTCGCGAATTTGCTTTTCAGTCATCGATTCGGCGGTTAAGCCGTACCTCCACTCAGCCCAGGAAACTTGACGTCGCTTGTCCACAGAACTTCCGTTTTTGCTTCAAACCCGCAAAGTATACGCCTACTCGGCTTGCTTGCAACCGCCGTGCAACGAATTTGGCTTGAGGAGTTTTGCAGAAGCAGTGTGGCTGCTTGACCTTCGCCCGGCGCAGGCATTCACAGGCAGAGTACATCCGGCTTACCTGCGCGAACGTTACACTACTACGATTAATGTTCTGCCCGAAGCGCGAGAGGCTTCATTCTCGACGTGATAGAAAGAGAGCACGCTGTGGGTCAAGGAGATGAAAGATGAAAGCAATCGTTGTCCGCCAATATGGGGGTCCTGAAGTACTCAAGTTCGAAGAATATCCTGACCCGGTTGCGGGTCCGGGCGAGGTGCTGGTGCGGGTCGCTGCCACCAGCGTGAATCCAATCGACTATAAGCGACGCGCTGGACTGACGCAGGATTTTTATCCCATGAAGTTTCCCGGGCTTATAGGAGTTGATCTCGCGGGCACTGTGGTCAAGATGGGGCCGGGCGCGGAGGGCTTTTCTGTGGGCGACCAGGTGTTCGCCATGGCGGACAATACTTACGCCGAACTTTGTGTTGTGAAAGCCACGGTTCTGGCGAAAGTTCCCCAGGGGCTCGACTTGATTCAGGCGGCCGCCTTGCCACTGGTGACGACGACTGGCAACCAACTCCTCTCAGCTACGGAAATCAAAGCGGGCCAGACGGTGCTCGTCGTGGGCGCTGCTGGAAATGTCGGACGTTCGGCAGTATTCACCGCCAAGACACGCGGAGCAACCGTAATCGCGGGGGTGTTGAAGAGGCAAATCGATGACGCCAAGACTGTCGGCGCGGATCAGTTCGTCGCAACCGACGACGATGCCGCGATTGCGAATCTCACGCCGCTCGATGCGGTGGCGGACACGGTCGGAGGAAGAACCGCCGAGAAACTGATCGCCAGGGTAAAGCCCGGAGGGATCTACGCTTCCGTTGTCGGGACACCGAAGAATGCCGCAGCCTACCCATCTGTAAAAGTGGCGATGGTATTTTCGAAATTCGACAGGAAAACTCTCGAGTTCATGGGCGAAGCCGTAAGAGATGGCAAGCTGATAATCCCGATTAGCCTGAAACTACCACTCAGTGAAGCCGCCGAAGCTCAAGCAGCAGCGGAGAAGGGTGGTACAGGGAAAATCGTGCTGGTGGCCTGACATCATTTTGCTGAGAGTACGTCTTTGAGAAACGGATAGGTGCAGAGTCCGATCTGCTCAAGGTGTGCAATTAGCTGGCGATAAATCGCCCGATCACTCATTGACGAGTCGCGTAGCGTAACTTACGGTATCGCCTGATTGCAACAGCTATGTGAAATCCAACCGGTGCGTGGGTGTAAAGTGAGCGTGATGAGGGAGTTCTATCCGCCTTACTCTTGTGCCCTCCTACAGTGGCAGCAGCCCGGCTTATCGAATTTCGATTCTTCTCTGTCGATAAGGTCCCATTCTTTTGACTCCCCAAGTTTTCAGTTATATAGTGTGCCCGCTCGCGAGCGATTTGCTGGGAGATTGGCCATGAGAAGCAAGAGGCAATGGGGGAATAGAGCCATGAAGCGATCTCGAAATATTCTTTCTGCTCGAATGCGTCTGTGCAATTTTCACGTGCTGCTGTTGGTCGCCACGCTGTTACTGATCGGGACTGCGCACGCTCAGACCTTCAATGTCCTATACGCCTTTCAGTACCCCGGACCGGTGGAACCTGCTTCGGGAGTGACTATCGATGCGGCCGGAAATCTCTACGGGACGATCAGCGCCACCTACGCTGGAGAGGGTGGCGTCTTTAAGCTTTCAAACCGGAACAGGGCCTGGACCTTCTCCCTGCTGTTCTCGTTTAGCTACGCCAATGGAGATACCCCACTGGCTCCGCCAGCCTTCGGCCCGGATGGCAGTCTTTACGGAACGACCTACGTAGGCGGCATCGGTTGCGATTTGGGATGCGGCAACGTTTACAATCTGCGGCCTCCGGTAAGCATCTGCATAACGACTCTTTGTTACTGGACAGCGTCGACGGTGTGGGATTTTTACAGCACTCCGGACGGTGGAATATGGCCTGTCTTCGTCAATCCTCTGTTCGACGCAGCCGGAAACATTTATGGCACAACAAGTGACGATTGGCCACAATCTGGTCTGTCGGGTGGTAACGTGTTCGAGTTGTCGCGCTCCAACGGCGTCTGGAGTGAAACCATACTTCATCAGTTTGGAAACGGGACCGATGGCAGCGGTCCTGAAAGCGGCCTGATTCGCGATAGCAATGGAAACTTGTACGGCACCACGACAGACGGTGGCACGGATGCCAGCTGCAACAGCGGACGCGGATGCGGCACGATTTACGAGCTGAGTCCTTCCGGATCCGGCTGGGTAGAACGGGTTCTGTATTCGTTCCAGGGGCAAAACGATGGGGACAGCCCCGTCGGCGGCCTGGTCATGGATGCCGCTGGAAATCTTTACGGCACCACAGTGCAAGATGGCGCAAACGGCGGCGGCACCATTTTCGAACTCACCCCGTCCAACGGCAACTGGACGCTGACGACCCTCTACAGCTTTCCAAAAACGGGTGAGCCCGGAGCTTTTTGTTGGGGGCCGGAGGCGAACCTGTTGCTCGACAGGGCCGGCAATCTGTATGGCACGACTTGCACGAACGGTGCCTACGGATATGGAGCCGTGTTCAAACTTGCGCACGCGAATGGCAGTTGGAGCTACAGTAGCCTGCATGATTTTACTAACGGCAATGACGGCGCCAGCCCCATAGGAAATCCCGCCTTTGATCGCAACGGGAATATTTTTGGCACCGCGTTCAAGGGAGGAGTCAATTTAGAGGGGACGGTTTGGGAGATCACACCCTAGCGAGAAGCAAACGATGTGCCGAGCCAGCCACGCCGTCGTTCTTGTCGCATCACCTAAAATCGCCTCGGAGAAACTCTCGCCTTCTGCAAAACAAACACAGGCGAATCAGTTCAATTTAGGCGAACAGACGGCGCAAACTTACGCTATTGCCCTGATAACAACAACTACGAATCGCCCGATTTCTCGCTTGCGCTCTGCATCGCGGCATCAAATCGTTGCTCATAACCCCAATCAAGAACGAGTAGGTTGAGCTGGAGCAGGTACGTGACGCCCGTTTGCCGCGGTGTTACGCTCTCGTGTTAACTCTTTCCCAATACACAACGCATTCACTTCTTAAAATCGGGGGCCCTAACATGAAGAACGGCACGATACGAACCGCGCTCACGCACATCAGTTTCGCGCTGTGCCTTTGCGCTGCGGCGTCGGCGCAGAACACACCCGGCTATAACCATTCCATTCCGCCGCAAATCATGACGCCTGACACGGTCGAGACGCCGATCGGTACCCTTAAGTTCTTTGACGGTTTTCCGAACAAAGAAACAACCCAAAAGCTGTACGACAACCTCGATTTCATGCGCGGTACCGAAGTCTTCCTCACCTTCGTTCCGGCTGCGTCCATCGAGGCGGTGCGCCGGGGAATGGTGGAAATCGGCGCGACCAAGTCCAATCAGGGCTTAATTTTCGAGCAGTTGTTGGACTCCAGCCCTTTGTTGCTGACCGGCAATACCGACACGGTATACGCATCGGTGATTCTCGATCTGGAGAAAGACGGTCCAACAGTTGTCGAGATTCCTCCCGGAAGCGGGCCAGGGACAGTGAATGATGCATTTTTCCGGTTTGTGATCGACATGGGGGCCCCTGGACCCGACAGGGGCAAAGGCGGTAAGTACCTCATTCTGCCTCCGGAATACAAAGGCAGTGTGCCGGCAGGTTATTTCGTAGGGCGGTCTACCTCGTATATCAACTGGCTGATTCTGCGTGGATTCTTAGTGGACGGAAAGCCGGATGCCGCGGCGAAGAGTTTCAAAGAACACTTGAAGGTGTACCCGCTGTCGCAGGCCAGCAATCCGCCGGAGATGCAGTTCTTTAACGGCTCCGGGAAGCCATTCAACACCATCCACGCCAACAACGAAATGTTTTACGAAGAACTGGCGACTGTCATTGCCAAGGAACCGATCGACTTCATCGATGCGGAGTTGCGAGGCATGGCCGCGAGCATTGGCATTCGTAAAGACAAGCCATTTGCTCCTGATGCGCGCATGAAAGCTATCCTCACCAGCTCGGCTGCCGTAGGCAACGCAACCGCACGCGCCATCGCATTTCAAACCCGCGACCCACAAGCTTTCTACTATGAAAACAGCCGGTGGAAGATGGCTTTCGTCGGTGGGGATTACAAATGGCTTATCGACGGTGGCATCGGTGGGCGTAATCTGGACGCCCGGACGCTGTTTTTCTATCAAGCTACCGTGAACACGCCCGCCATGGTGTTGAAGACCCCAGGGGTGGGATCCCAATATGCATACACGGAACAAGACGCGGACGGAAATTACCTGGACGGCTCAAAGAACTACCGATTGCGGATTCCGGCGAATGTGCCTGCGAAGGACTTCTGGTCTGTTGTCATATACGACCCCCAAACGCGCTCTGAACTGCAAACCACGCAGCCCTTTCCGAGCAAGAACAACAAGCGCAATCCGCTCATCAGCAACCCCGACGGTTCCACCTATATTTACTTCGGCCCCAAACCGCCTGAAGGCAAAGAAGCAAACTGGATTCAGACGATACCGGGTAAGGGCTGGTACACACTCCTGAGACTGTATGGCCCGCTGGAGCCGTGGTTCGATAAGTCATGGAGACCTGGTGAAATTGAACTCGTGGGAAACTGACTTGGTCAGGACTGAAGCGGGGATGTGCGGCAAAGGGTGACGCCGACGCCGTTTGTTGCGCCTTAACTTCCATGAATACAGAACCGGTTTGGAATTAGTTCCCAAGTCAGAGGCGCATACGTCTTTAATCGCGTTTTGACTGAACAGCAGGCAAGGATTTCTACCGCATCGCCGGCTGCGTTTTGTAGGGGCATGATTGGCGTTTATATCGCCATTACGCTCATTGACCGCTGACGCTCATTGAAAGTCTGGAGATGATTGTGACAAAAACACTCGCTTCACTCTTTATCTGTGTCGGTTTGTTTTCGTTCGCATCGGAGCAACAACCGTGCCGGCCTCTGGCACCAACTGCGGCGACGCCATACGACACTTGCCGGTACCTGCCCCTGGCGAATGGAATCCGCCCACCGAAAATAATCCGCGATCCCGATCCCGACTTTTCGGAGATTGCCGGCAAGACGAATCTAAAAACTGGAAGCATTTCCCTGGCTTTGGCCCTTAATGAAAACGGGGCCATCGAGGATGTTAAGGTGGTCCACTCGTCGGACTCCAGACTCGAGCCGACAGCGATTGATGCCGTAAGGCAGTGGGCCTTCACGCCCGCGACGAGAAACGGCAAGCCGGTTGCCGTGCAGATGAACGTGGAGATGAGCTTCCGCTTGCAATGAAATTCAAAGCGCAACGGGGCGTGCCTGTAATCGCCTGTTCACGATAGTAGGCCCCCAACCTTCGCTGTCCGGCCTGCCGAAACTACGAATTATCCTGGGTGACAAAGCCATAATCTGACTTCTAAACCAGGGCGGCGGCTTTTCCCTGGAGTCCGCCCGAGTTAGTGCGCGACATAGCGCCTGCTCGGCCAAATCTTCCGCGACTTCGATCCAGGCATCGTTGGCTTTGCCGCAGCCCTGCCCCGCTGAAGCAGGCCTTAATGCGCCTTCGGCGTTGTGTAGCTCTGAAGCGAATCAAACGGGCTCACGCTAATCAGTTGTCGCTCGGTGCTGCATGTGGCTGATTCCGCAGGTCTGTGTTTCGACATCAAAGTTGCTAATTCCTCCCGGGCGCCTGCCAAGTCTGTGCGGAACTCCGGCACAGCATTCAACACGCTAAAAATCGCTGTGCCCAGGGTCCGTCCTGCATCTACCGCATTGGCGCTGTGCACGCCGCATACCATGCGGCTCTCGCCGAAGACACGCGCTCTCGCCAAAATTTCCGCCGCCCGGTCAGGTACCAGTTCGGAGAGAACTAGACCGGTTACCCAACCGAGGGTCACATGTCCTGACGGGTAATCGTACGAGTTGATTAGACTCGGGGTCTTAGCTATGCAGATGGGCCCAGCCTCGGTCAGAAAGAGGCGCTTGCGTTTGAATCGATTCTTCATCGTGTTGTTGATTAAGTCAGTGTCAGCCGCAACCCGGCGAAGTAGCGTGCTGAGACGCGGAGCATCCTGAGGAGTAAGCTCGATCCCCATCGAACAGGAAAAGTCCTGCAACAAAGCGGCAACCGTTGAAATGTTGTCCTGCTGCGCAAGAGACCAGCGCGCTGTTCCCTCAAGTGAACGCGTAGCTCGAAAGATCGCGCGATCGGATTCATCCCGAGCGTCGCCCGTCTTTGGAGCTGGAGGAACAATGCCCGTCAAGTCGGGAACACTCTGTTTGCTGAAGTAGCCGCTCGTGCCCGCATTCGACTTCTGAGCGTGAAGCGTATTGGCCAGAACAGGCAGGCCAAAGCAGATCACGACCGCCGCTCTGATCAATCGAGTTGAGAAACCGTGTCGGAACATTTTCAGAGTATATCGAGGTGCTCGACTTTCCTCGTGCCATGAAGCTCGGTGGCGAGCAAAGTTTGCGGCCATGGCGGACGGCGGAATCAGGCCGTAGGCGGTTTTGACGTTCTGCCTGTCGTGCAGCTTCTGGCTCGTTGCATCAGCAACTCACGTTCGCGCGCATTGCGGGTAAGATCGGCGGCGCGTTCGAACTCGTCTCGCGCTTCGTCCCTGCGTCCCAACTTCTCGAGCAGATCGCCGCGCACACTCGGCAACAGATGATAAGCCTGCAGAGACGGTTCAGAGGCGAGAGCGTCAACCAATTCGAGACCTTTCGTCGGACCGAACGCCATCGCCACCGCTACGGCGCGGTTCAACTCGACCACCGGCGAAGGCGAAAGCGCAGAGAGTTCCTCATACAGTCTGGCGATCTCTGGCCAGTCAGTCTCACTGGCGTCACGCGCTCGCGCATGACAGGCGGCGATCGCCGCTTGCAATTCGTACCATCCCGGATGACGGCCTTCGTTAAGACTGCGAACCCGTTCGGAGCGCTCGAGAGCCATCAGGCCTCGGCGGATCAGAAGCTGGTCCCAGCGAGCGCGATTCTGATCAAGCAGCAGAATTGGAGCTCCATCTTCACCGACTCGCGCTCCGAAGCGAGAGGCCTGGATCTCCATGAGCGCCACCAGGCCGTGGACCTCGGGCTCGGCGGGAGCGAGTTCGGCCAGCACTCTGCCCAGTCGCAGCGCGTCTTCGCACAGCGCGGGACGCATCCAGTTGTCGCCCGCCGTAGCTGAATATCCTTCGTTGAAGATGAGATAGAGGACCTCTAACACCGACGACAAACGAACCGCGAGTTCAGAGCCCGTCGGCACTTCGAAGCGAACCTGCTTTGCGGCCAGGGTGCGTTTCGCTCGCACGATGCGCTGGGCTATGTTCGATTCTTGAGCGAGAAATGCGCGAGCAATCTCCGGAGTGCTTAGTCCGCCCAGCAAACGCAGGGTGAGCGCGACGCGCGCGTCCATTGAAAGCACCGGATGACAGCAGACGAAGATGAGGCGCAGCAAGTCGTCTCCAAAATCGTTGCCGGCGTCGAACACCGCCTCAAAATCCGGGAAGGCCATCTCTCTAGCTGCCAGTTCGCGCCCTAACTCTTCGTGCTTGCGAGTGAGTACGGCGCTGCGGCGGTAGTGATCGAAGGCGCGGCGCTTGGCGACGGCCATCAGCCAGGCTCCAGGATTATCGGGAATCCCTTGACTCGGCCACTGTTCCAGCGCGGCTACGAGCGCGTCCTGTGCCAGATCCTCAGCGGCGCCAACATCGTGCGTGAATCGGGCAAGGCTCGCGATGAGGCGAGGCGACTCAATGCGCCAGACCGCGTCTATCGCGTGATGTGCGTCGGCAGCCACTGCCACCGATCACATCACGCTTCGACTGTCGGACGCAAGCGCGGCACAGACGCTATGCGGTCTTTACCGCCTCACGTTCCTTCATGCAGTTAGCGAAATCT
This sequence comes from uncultured Acidobacteriaceae bacterium, assembly GCA_963834135.1. Lineage (GTDB taxonomy): Bacteria > Acidobacteriota > Terriglobia > Terriglobales > Acidobacteriaceae > Bog-257. Next base: position 18,932 of record CAWIAN010000009.1, read on the forward strand.
TCCGGCCCAAAGATCTGGCGAACTTCCGTCTCGCCTTCCCATCCGGGCCAGTATTTTCTGTGCAGCTCCATAAACTGCACGGCGCTGTCGACGGCTTCTTTCTTCGTCGCGAATTCAAACTGCGCAAAGCCGCCGATAATCTCCTTCGCCTCGGTGAACGGGCCATCGATGACGGTGACCTTGTTATCCGCAAGCCTGACTCGCGCACCCTGCGCGGTGGGAGCGAGGCCGCCGCTGCCGAGCATGCTCTGTTTAGCAGCCGCTTCCTGGCTGAGTATTGCGATCGCGTCCATGAGCTCCTGCGGCGGAGGGCCTGAGTTCTCGGGATGCTTTACCAGCATCATGAATTTCATTGCGTTCTCTCCTATTGAATTTCTTTTTCAGTGACAGGACTCCGGTTGCTATCGCCGCCGAAATCCAGCCTTCATTGAGACGTCGAACGAGCTGAATCGAAATCGACAGCCCACCTCAGATTTCTTCAACCCACATTTCAGTGCTTGCTGTTCGACTGGGCGGCAGTTCCGAAGACTTCAGAAGCTTTCTCTTGCACCTCTGCCGGAAACTCCGACATCTCCATCACCTGGCGAAGCTCGATGGTCTCATCATTGGACGCGGGACAGCGCGAGGCCCATTCCACCGCCTCTTCCTTCGAGCGGACCTGAATCATCCAGTATCCGCCGATCACTTCCTTCGCCTCGGCGAACGGTCCGTCGGTCACTTTAGGTTTCCCATCCGAGAATGTAACCCGCGCTCCCATGGACGGAGGATGCAGGCCGTCCAGGGCCAGCAGAATTCCGGCCTTCTGCAGGGCTTCGTTGTACCTCATCATGTTGGTGACGGCTTTCGGATCCGGCATGGTCCCGGGCTTGGCTTTCTCGTATCCCTTAGGGATCATGATCATCATGAATCTCATTTACAGTTCCTCCTCTCGGATTAAGGCGAAGCGGGGACGTTCCAAACCGTCCGCTCTCTCCCTATTCTGACGTCGAACGAAGAGGATTGAGATCGACACGCCATACCGATTTTTTTATGGGCGGACAGAGTCAGATTTGCCTGGTGAAAGCCACGCCGCCGCCACCAGACACACTGTGATTAGAACTGAGAAAACGATGGGGGTGGTAAAGGCGTACATCCAGCTCAGAGCCGTGACCGCGCCAAAACTGATGGCGAGTGCCCATGCGACGGTGCGCATGCGCAGCAACATCTCCGCCGGAAGAGAAGCCAACTGCCACGCCAGCACGGCCGCGAACAACAGAAACACGGTAAAGAAAAGGCCGAACGCGCTGAAAAAGTCCCAATACGTCCGGGTGAATCCCTGCACATCGAAGCGGGTCGAGCGCATTAAGTCGAGAAGCGCTCCCACTCTCCATTCTGGATTGGTCTGGCGAAAGCCAACCGTATGTCCCATGGCAAACAACACCATAAGCACAGCAGCGATTCGATAGAAAATCGACGCTTTCAGACGTTGCCTCCTCCAAATTGCTTTGAGGGAGTCTACCACCTGGACTGCCGTTCACCCCTGGCTAGCGTGCTGCCGCAGGCTTGAAATCGCGGTCGTCGAAGATATGCGGGACGTCAGAGAAGCTCTTGGCTGCGGCGATGAATCGAACCCTGGCGCCGCATCGAACACACTGCGGAAAAACAGCCGCAGGAACGCATGCCAGATGCGCCAGTCGATGCTGCTCGTGGCGGATCCAGTACTGACCGCAAAGCGGCACGGGATCACCTGGTTTGAACACAGCCGAACGTTCGGAGCCGCCGATCATCTGGCCTCTAGTTCGTATCGAAGCATCGACCTACCCGCGCCCGCCAGCTGACGCGCCTTCCCATGCTCGCTGCCACTGTTTTCAGGGTCGAATTACCAGGACCACCGAACTGTCTGGAACCGGAGTAGGCCTGAACTGCAACTCTTCCGAGGTTGGCTCGGTTCTCTGGCCAAACTTGGCCGACAGCAGATACAGCTGCTGGTGATCTGGATCAAACGCCACGGTACGCGCGCCGGGCTCCGTCTTGACGGTTTCGCTCGGCGAATATTTGCCAGCAGCGTCTCGCTTGATTACCGTTAGCGTGCCTTCCCCGTTGGCGCTGAAGATGGAGTCGTCTTTCGCATCGACCTCCACCGTTCTCGCCCCTTCGCCGACCGGCACAGTCGCCAGCAGGCCGCCGGTGCGGCTATCGACGACCACCATCTTCTTGTTTTCACAAACCGATAAGACATACGCGTGCACCAAATCGATCGCCATGCCGGATGGCCCGACGCATGGGCTGAGTGATGTGACTTGCTGCAACTTGATGGTGCGCGCGTCGATTCGCGCAAGCTGGCTGCTACTCGATAGGTTGACGAATACCGACCCGGCTCCGTCCGCCAGAGCGGTCGCCGGTCTACCGGGCAGTGTCAACCTGGCAATGATTCGCAAATCCGCAGGATTAATTACGGCAACTACTTTGTTGTGGGTATCGAAGGCCAACAAGCGAAATGTCTTCGGCTCGAACACCAGAGCTTCCAGCGTCCCTTCGACCTGCACAGACGCGACCAACTGAAAAGTTGATCTGTCGAATGAGCGGACAGTTCCGGTGATCCCATCGCAGACGTAGCCCAGTTTGCCGTTCGGATCCAGCGCCACGTCGCGGGCATCGGTCAATCCTTGAACTTCGCCCACCTGAGAGCCATTGTCGGTGTCAATCACCGTGATTCGAGTGCTGCGTGGAATGTAAAGACGATGTTCCTTTTCGCTTAGCAGTATGAAACCTGATTCGCCGGTGCCAGCTAGCTTCCAGCGCTGCGATACGTGATAGTCCGCGCGCTGATCAACCGTCTGTGCATCCGAAGTCACTGCATGCCCAACGGCAAGCAGGCTGAGAACTGCAACTGTTGCCCACGATGCTTTGCGCTTAAGAACACAACTCATAAATATTTTCCCGGCCGTCACTTCGTATTTACATCTTGACTCTGCGGACGCTGGAGAAGTCATGCCGCGATGGCACTCCGCAGAGACACGCTAAGGCTCTCACAGTGACTTTAACGGCAGGTTACAGGCGAGTTGATCGACTTCATTTGAGCTGAACAGCAAGCTCTCGGCTGACTCTCTGATGGGCTTATATCAATGGTGGGATATTCGGAATATGACTGACCTATGACTTCAAGAAGTTTATTAACATCAGGTGCAAATTTGTAATCGATCTAGGTATTTCTTTCTTCAGCTTTTAATCCACTGTTCACCACCAGCGTTTTACAGAAACCTACATTAGGCTAACCATCACGGAGGATGGTTAACGATGCTGAATGACGTCGCACCCAAGCACTGGCGAATTGCCGCCAGAGCGATTCTCCTGACACTTCTCAGCCAAGTGGTGGTTCCTGCAGGCGCCCTGGCTCAAGATCAAAAATCGGAACCGCAAACTCAGACGCCAATCAAACACGTTATCGTGATCATCGGAGAAAACCGAAGCTTCGATCACGTTTATGCAACCTATCAACCAGTTTCAGGCGACACCATTTCCAACCTGCTCTCGAAAGGCATCGTCAATGCCGACGGCAGCAAGGGACCAAACTACAATCTCACCGCCCAATATCGTGCCGTTGACCGGACCCAGTTCTCCATTAGCCCGTCCGGAAAAGAGGTCTACACCAACATCCCCGCGGTCCTGACCGGTGGAGCACCGACCGCGCCCAGCGATTCTGATCCGGCACCTTTCCAGACTCTAGCGGTTGCAGAATGGGCCGAACCGAATTTGCCGCAGGACTACTTCCAGTATCTGCTGACGGGCGCCACTGGATTGCCGCACGGCGCCCTCGACACTCGCCTGGCCAACAATGGACAGTTGGGAGAAGGTGTCTACCAGCTCACTCCCAGCATCGCCTACGATGACTATGCTTCCAGCCCAGTCCATCGCTTCTACCAGATGTGGCAGCAGGTAGACTGCAACGTCGCCTATGCCACGGCGAACAACCCCAGCGGTTGCCTGGGCGATTTATTTCCCTGGGTCGAAACCACGATCGGCGCAGGTAGCAATGGCCAGTCCCTGATCCGCCCCGCCTCCTTCAACACGGGCGAAGGCTCCACGGCTATGGCCTTCTATAACGTGCAGCAGGGTGACGCGCCTTATATGAAGCAGCTGGCCGACCAATACACCCTGAGCGACAACTTCCATCAGTCCGTAATGGGTGGCACCGGCGCCAACCACATCATGTTCGGTTTCGCCGACGCGATCTGGTATAGCGACGGAGCCGGAAATGCGCTGACTCCTCCTTCTAACCAGATTGAAAATCCCAACCCAGAGCCTGGAACCAACAATTGGTACGATCAGGATGGATACTCCGGCGGAAGCTATAGCGCTTGCGCCGATGCTACCCAGCCGGGCGTTCCCGCAGTTGTTAACTACCTGCAGTCGCTCCCTACCCCGGTCGATGCTCGCTGCGACAGCGGACACTACTACCTGCTGAACAATTACAATCCTGGCTACAACGGCGATGGTACCCTGGCCAGCCAATACTCTCCGTTTACGATCCCTCCGACTTCGGTGCGCCAGATTGGCGATTCTCTGCTAGCCGCGAATATCCCCTGGAAGTACTATGGGGAGGGTTGGGACCTGTATGTAACCGATCCGACAGATGCAAATACCTATGACCGGTATTGCAACATCTGTAATCCGTTCCAGTACGCTACCTCGATTATGACTAACCCGCAGCTGCGGGAAGAGCATATTAACGACGTCCCGAACCTCTTCGAGGACATCCAAACCAACAATCTTCCGGCAGTCTCTATCGTCAAGCCGAGCGGCTTTACCGATGGACATCCTGCCTCTTCCAAGCTCGACTTGTTTGAAGGCTTCACCCAGAAAATCGTATCGCTGGTGCAGTCCAATCCAACTCTGTGGGCCGATACGGCGATCTTCATCACCTTCGATGAAGGCGGTGGATACTACGATTCCGGGTACATTCAGCCAGTCGATTTCTTCGGCGATGGAACGCGTATTCCGCTGCTGATCGTTTCTCCCTACTCGACGGGTGGCCATATCAACCACTCTTATTCGGACCACGTCTCGATCATCAAGTTCATCGAGCGTAACTGGGGGCTGACGCCGCTGACCAACCGCAGCCGCGACAACTTCCCCAACCCTGTAACCGCTGCCAACAATCCCTATGTGCCGCTCAACACCCCAGCTCTCGACGACCTTTTCGATGCCTTTAACTTCAACCCAGGTCAGCAGAGACTGAAAGTTGCCAGCGCTTCACACAGTGGTACGGCAGGTATGAGCCGATAGTTGTAGCAAGACAGCTCTAGAACCGTACGCCGGTGGATGCGATTACGCATCTACCGGCGTACGTCATGTTCGCGGATCGTGCGGAGGACCGAAGTACCTATGCGCAGGCGGGACTTTCTACAATTTGGATTGCGGTCGTCAGCCTATGCTCTGGCATGCCAAAGTTTCGCAGCCAGGTCATTGCTTGCTGCGAATACTCTGCCGGCCGGATTTACGTCATTGAGTCCGCAGGTCGAAGATGGTGCCCTGCGGGCATACGTTACGCCGCTTGCGGTTCCACAAGCGATCCGAACTACCCCTGGACAGCGATTATCCGTGGCAGCTCGCGAATCGTACCATAAGGCTCACCGCGACCTAAAACCGACCCGCATCTGGGGATACAACGGCACCTGGCCCGGACCAACCCTGATAGTTCGAAGCGGACAGCCACTTACGGTGAAGTGGCCTAACCAGCTTCCCACTCGGCATTTCCTGCCAATCGACAATAGCCTTCATGGAGCCGAAGCGGACCTCCCGGAAGTCAGAACTGTGGCCCATCTTCACGGAGCACAAGTCATGCCGGAGAGCGATGGCTACCCGGAGGCATGGATCACTTCCGACGGCAAGACTGGACCTGCATACTCGGCGTCACCCTATCATTATCCGAATAAGCAGTCTGCCGCGACCCTGTGGTATCACGACCATGCCATGGGTATCAATCGCCTTAATATCTACGCCGGACTCGCGGGCTTCTATCTTATCGAAGACGAGCAGGAGCTAAAGCTTAATTTGCCCAGCGGCGCCTACGACATTCCACTACTTTTGCAGGACCGCACGTTTAATACCGATGGTTCGTTGTATTATCCGGTGGCGTCTAACGGCACTCATCCGGTGTGGGTTCAGGAGTTTTTCGGCAATGTGAACTGCGTAAATGGCAAGGTGTCTCCATACCTGGAAGTTGAGCCTCGGAAGTATCGATTTCGTATCCTGAATGCTTCGAATTCCCGCTTTTATCATCTATCGATGGCGCCGGCCGATGACAATGGCAACCTAACCGGAAAGTCTGTAGGCGCGCCTCCTTTCTATCAGGTTGGAACCGATAGCGGCCTGCTGCCCACGCCTCTTCCTCTGCACTATCTGATTATTTCTCCAGGAGAGCGTTTTGATCTCGTGATTGATTTCAGCGAACATTCCGGTAAAAACATAGCTATCATCAATGACGCTCCTGCGCCATATCCTCGCGGAGGACAATTCATATCGCGCGAGGTCATGTTATTCCGTGTGACTAAACCTTTAACTGCCAAAGATACGTCGGCACTGCCCGACACGCTCGCACCCATGACACTCCTCAATCCGGATGACGCGGTTCGCGAAAGATTCCTGCCCATCACCGAGATGGAGCGCCCGTCCGACGGCTACACCATGATGGGGATGTTAGATGATAAGCACTGGAGTGATCCGGTAACGGAAACTCCCAAAGCTGGATCGACTGAGATTTGGTCGTTCGCGAATACTACCGGTGATATCCATCCAATCCATGTGCATCTAGTTAAGTTTCAGGTTCTAAATCGCCAGCCTTTCGACGCAAATGCTTATCTTCAGAGCAAAAAGATTGTGTATGCCGGAGCACCCAGAGCTCCGGAAGCTAATGAGAGACCGGCTTGGAAGGATACGGTCAAGACCTATCCCGGCACGATCACTCGAATGATCGCTAAGTTCGATCTACCCGACGGCGCCGACGTCAAGCCCGGCACACCACTACGCTACGTATGGCATTGCCACATGCTCGAGCATGAAGATAACGAAATGATGAGACCGTACGACGTAATCGCTTAGCTGGTCTAGCCAAGTACCGAAATTGGCGGCTCTCGCCGCCGCCATTCCCTTCCGCGGTTTGGTCGAACTCCATGAACTCTCGCCACAACCGGCCAGCATGCGGTCTCAGAAGCGCGTGAGGCGAAACGGGGACAAATCAACGAGCGGCGTCTGCGACAATGCCTGGCTTACCAGAGCCTCGCCGATGGCTGCCGAATGTTTGAACCCGTGACCGGAGCAGGCTGAGGCAAACCAGATGCGCTCGGTTCCGGGAACGCTATCGATAACGAACTTTGCGTCCGGTGTGACGGTATACAGGCAGGTCGCGGTGCGTATGGCGCGGTTCGATACGTCCGGAAATCTCGGCGCGATGTAAGTAGCGTGCAGCGCGGCTACATCCCGGTCGCAGACCTCGCGCGGCACTGCGTCCGGATGGACGGTTCGCTCATACTGCTCGGTGGCAATTTTCATTCCGCCGTTTGGTCCGTCGACAGCTGGAAAGCCATACATCATGTCCCGTGGTTCATTCCCCGTGATCCAGATGAATACGGGAAAATGCTCTGGCGTGCAGGCCGAGTAATTGCGCGCGACCGCGAACCAGCAGAGCATCTGGCGGTAGATTCTGAACAGGGGTTCGTACTTCTCACCAAGCAACTTCGGGATCCACGCGCCCGCCGTCAGGATCGCCCGGGCGGCAGAATAGGTGTCGCGATTCGTGCGCACCTCGACGGCGCTGCTCGACTGGTTGATTGCTGTGACAACCTCGTTGGTGAATGTCTGCGCTCCCGCACGTCGCGCGAGATCGAGTTGCGCTTCAATACAAGCTTCGGGACGCAGCAGACCTGCGCCCGGCTCGAAGTAACCGACCTCATCGCCTTGCAAGCGAAACTGGGGAAAGCGTTGTTCGAGATCCGACGTGTTCAGCAACTCATGCGCAATACCGAAGTGTTGCGCGGCATCGATCGTGTCCTGTAGAAACGAGCGCGATCCATGATGATCGCCAGGCACGTTTGGCGATGCGAGAACCAGACAACCGCAGCGTACCCCGAGGCTGCGGCCAGCCACCTGCTCGACCTCACGCCATAACTCATCGGAGCGCAGGACTAGAGGCACGAACTCGCGCCCCTCCCCGATGGCTTGCCGGGTGATACGGGTGTCACCGTGAGAGGAGCCCTGATCGTGCGGAGGCGAGAACCGGTCGATGCCAATCACGCGTGCCTTCGATTTAGTGGCGTGATAAAGCGCAGAACTCCCCACAGCGCCGAGACCAATGACAAGTATGTCGGCAGTAGAGGTCATCCGGAGAAGAACTGCTTTCGTGAGTCGCGGTAATGCTTTCCTACAATGCTTTCCGTGCTGTTGCAAAAGTGACAGCCATCGGTCGCGCGAGTAGTGGGGATTGTAGCATTGCCCTGCGCCGCGAGACCCCGCTCGCGACCTATGTCGCGGCCTCATTAATCGCGGCAATTTGTCGTCCTGCCGTTAATCGGATTGCGAAGGTTCGTTACGGCAACTAGAATTCTTCCTGCCTTCGTCAACATCCGAAAACGATCTGAAATTTGCCTCCTTATGACAAATAAGAAATTGTTGTCCGTTCGTCTCGCCTGTGCGGCGCTCGTCCTCTGTCTCGCCCCCTGCATGCTTCACGCGCAACAACTTTCCGACAGCCTCGCTGCCATCTTCAACAAACACGAATTCGACTCCAAGCGTTTCGGGCCGGCGCGCTGGCTTAACCACGGGGCTTCCTACACCACCGTCGAGCCCTCGGCCACGATCGCGAAAGGCGAGGACATCGTGGAGTACGACACCGCCACGGGAAAGCGTACTGTCCTGGTATCAGCCGAAAAGCTATTGGCAACGCCCGGCGCCGCGCCAGTGAAGATCGATGACTACGTTTGGTCGGACGACAACAAACAACTCCTGATTTTCACCAACACCAAGAAGGTTTGGCGTTTAAATACGCGCGGCGACTACTGGGTGCTGGATCTGCCCGGCGGCAAGTTGAAAAAGCTGGGAGGTACAGCTCCCGAGTCGTCGCTGATGTTTGCCAAGTTCTCTCCCGACGGCAAGAGCGTCGCTTTCGTTCGAGCCAGCAATATCTACGTGCAAGACTTGGCAACGGATGAGGTTCGAGCGCTGACCGACGACGGCTCCGCCACCCTGATCAACGGCACGACCGATTGGGTGACCGAAGAAGAGCTGAGTTTGCGCGACGCTTTCCGCTGGAGTCCCGACAGCCAGTCGATTGCGTACTGGCAGTTCGACACGACGGGCGTGGGCCAATACTCTCTCATCAACGACACTCGCGAAGAGTACCCGGTGGTCACAACTTACCCGTATCCTCAGCCAGGAACTACAAACTCTGCGGTAAAGATCGGCGTTGTTTCGGCGAAGGGCGGCCCCACCAAATGGATGGCTTTACCTGGAGACCCGCGTCAGCACTACGTTCCGCGCATGGAATGGGTCAAGAACTCCAATGAACAGTTGGCCCTCGAATATCTGAACCGCCTGCAAAACCTCAACCAGTTGCTTTTGGCTGATGTTCAAACTGGCGCGGTTCGAACGTTGTTTGAAGACAAAGATCCGGCTTGGGTCGACTATGTCAGATCACTCGACTGGGTGCGTGACGGGAAGGGACTTCTATGGCTGAGCGAGCGCGACGGCTGGCGCCACGCTTACGTCATCTCCCTGCCGGATGGCAAAGTAACGCCGATCACGAATTTTTCCGCAGACGTGATTTCCGAAATCACCGCCGACGACACGGGCAAATGGTTCTACTTCATCGCGTCGCCAGACGATGCGACGCGCAAGTATCTTTACCGTTCGCGCGTCGATGGCAGTGGATCGCCGGAGCGGGTTACACCCGCGAACGAGCCTGGCACACATTCCTACGACATCGCGCCGAATGGCAAATGGGCTTTTCACAACGTTTCTACCTTCGACACTCCGCCGGTGACCCAGCTCGTCAGCTTGCCCGACCACAAGGTGGTGCGCGTTCTTGAGGCGAATGACGCGCTGTCTCACAAGACGCGCGAGATGATTCCCACTCCGACTGAGTTCTTTCAGGTGAAGGTCGACAACGGGGTTCAGATGGACGGCTGGATGATCAAGCCTCCGGACTTCGATCCCAACAAGAAATATCCGGTGCTGGTTTACGTTTACGGCGAGCCTGCGGGCGCGACCGTTACTGACGGATGGGGTGGTTCCGGGCGACTATTTCATGAGCTTATCGCTCGTCAGGGATATCTTGTCGTTAGCTTCGACAATCAGGGAACTCCGGCCCCCAAGGGTCGTGAGTGGAGAAAGAGTGTTTACGGTGATGTAGGCGTGCTCTCGTCGCAGCAGCAGGCAGCGGCGATTCGAGAGCTGGCGAAGGAGCGGTCATACGTTGATTCGTCGCGCCTGGCGGTTTGGGGATGGAGTGGCGGCGGATCGAACACGCTCAACATGATGTTTCGTTACCCCGGTCTGTTCAAGGCAGGCATCGCGGTGGCGCCAGTCGCCGATGAGAGTCACTACGACACCATCTACCAGGAACGGTACATGGGTTTGCCTGAGCAGAACGTCAAGGGCTATCACGATGGATCGCCAATCAATTTTGCGCAGGGGCTTGACGCAAAGCTGCTGATCGTTCACGGTTCCGGCGATGACAACGTACATTTTCAAGGCACGGAACTGCTGATCAATCGCCTGGTCGAGTTAGGAAAGCCGTTCGACATGATGGATTATCCCAACCGGACGCATTCGATTTCCGAAGGGCCGGGCACGTCGTATCACATACACAGCCTGATCGTGCGATACCTGGAGGAAAATGTGCCGTCCGGAGGCCAGCCAAGAAATTAACTGCGCCCGTGCGGCAGCGGAGGCCAGGAGCAGTTCACAGGTGAGTGCCATCAGGAATGCCCATCGTTTCATGGCGGATCTCCAGGAATCTAAGCGGGGTAAGACTTCAGGTGATGCGGCTTAGGCAAGGAATGCGGGCGGAAGCGCGATTTCTCAGCCGCCGAAACTTACCGCCCGCGACAATCATCAATAGCCACCAGAGCCTTCGACACAGAGAGCTCTTTGCTGCACGGCCAACCAATACCGAATTCTCATGTCTGGAAAAATCTAAGCAGGAGATATGCGATGAAGAAATCTGGAAACTCAACTGCAACCCTCGAACGCAAGCAAGCTGCTCCTCTGCACACCTCAACTGATTTGAGCGGAGCCGCAACCCGCGACATCGCCGGCGCGATGAATGCCATTCTCGCCGACGTATTCGCCCTTTATCTCAAGACCAAGAATTTTCACTGGCACATGAGCGGGCCTCATTTCCGCGATTACCACCTGCTGCTTGACGAGCAGGCCGACCAGATTTTCGCGATGACCGATCCCATCGCCGAACGGGTCCGCAAGATCGGCGAGTCCACCATTCGTTCGATTGGACACATCGCTCGCCTGCAACGTGTGGAGGATAACGACGCCTCCTATGTTGAGCCCGAAGACATGCTCGCGGAACTGCGCGAAGACAATCAGGCGCTGACGGCGCGGCTACGCGAAGCGCATGGCGTTTGTGATGAGCACGAAGACGTCGCCACCACCAGCCTGATTGAAGTGTGGATCGATGAAACGGAACGCCGGACCTGGTTTCTTTTCGAGGCGAGCCGGCGTCCGGATGCCCAGGGACACTAGTTTCATCAAAATATCATCGCCGCTCACTGAGCCGCTTACGCGAAGTTAAGCGGCTCATTCTTTTTCCAGCTGTTCGAAGCAGAATCAAACAGGAAGGAAAGCTCTCGAGTTCGTCTCATAATCTCGCGGCGATCAGGTAATCCACGCTGAATCTCCCCGGCCCGGTGCATATCAGCAAGATAAAGAATAAGACGTAGAGCGGTTCTGGAAGATAGAGGAAATCGTCGAGCCAGCTAAGAGGCGAACCTCCTTTTGACATGCCGGGTAAGGTCGTGGTCATGATCGCGACCAGCATGTCGCCCAGCAACGCCAGGCAGGCCAGGCTCGATAGCAGTCCGACGATGAGCAAACAGCCGCCGATGAATTCGACGCTCGATACAAAGTAGGTCATCAGGCGCGGCAGCGGGACCTTGGCTTCGACCAGTGTTTTGTACATTGCTTCGGTTCGCTCGGCGACAAACAACTTGCCGCCTCCGGAGATGGCGAAAAATACTCCCAATGCCACCCGGGCCAGCAAAATCGCCCACGATTGCAGATTGGCATCGCCCAGCAGCACAAATTGGATCAGGCGTTTCCACTCCATCGCTCCCTCCTCTCAAGTGTCGTCCGACGAGGGCCCCCGTCGCTATGCAGCACATTACTTGCGAGCCGTGATTTTCTCAACAAGCATCCATCCGTTCCAATTCCCTCATCTCATTGACCAGCCCTGTTCAACAACGTAAGATTTTCGCTCAATGTTAGGCTGAATTGTTTCGCACTACCGCGTACGTCGTTGTTCTTAATTTGGAGACATTGTGAACCTGAATAAAGTTATGAAAACCGCACTTAAGACAAGTCTTTACCTCCTGGAACAATCGGAGAAAAAGACATCGGGAATTCGGGAGCAGGTGAAAGACAAAGTGGAAGACATAACCGACCGGGCAAGGCAGGTATTTCCCGGCGAGGAAGACCATACGCTGCGAAATGCGATGAGCATAGCCGCAGGAATCGGCTTAGGAGTTGCGCTCGGTATGCTCTTCGCGCCCGCCAGCGGAGAGCAGATGCGTCGCTCAATCATGGACAAAGCCCAGGAAACCGGAGCCAGAGTTCGAGAGCGATTCTCCCCCTCGGACGCCAACGACAATTAAAACCGGGGACTGATGCGTCCCCGGCTGCTCGTCATGCTCGTTAAGAAATCACGCTCCGGCTAGATGTAGCCGACAGATCTCTGCTTTACACCATCTACTTCTTGCCGTGCGGCGTGCCGATGTACGGAAACTCCTTCAGCGTGTCAGTGTGCGGCTTCAGACCCGTCGGCGGACACTCATTTTTCGTCAGGAAGGCCAGCCGGTAGTTGATCACGTCATCCGTAAAGACACGGCCGTTGGGATACTTGGCTGGCTTCGTCGGATCGAAACTCAGCACGTCGGGAAGTGTCCTCTCGGTGTCGATCGCGGCAATCGCTTCTTCACGCGTGTAGTTTCCGGTATGCCCCATCAAGTGTATGAACATCTCCAGCCATCGATTGCGATCGTTGACCGGCTCGCTCGCGTTGTATTCCAGCTTGGTATCGTCGGTATTGAAAAAGCTGCTGACGCTCGGATGTCCGGCGCGATCCGCATGAATCAGCTTGCCGTTCTCGCGCACGCTGCACCGTCCCCAGATGTGGATCTCGGGCTTGGGATTCAGTTCGCTAGTCGGCAACTCGATCACGGTTGAAAACACGTTGGCTTCGGTGTTCGAATCCACGCCGGTCCATGGCGACTTGCCGCCCAGATGAGGCTCGGTGAAGTTCCGCTTGCCGCGGGTGTCGAACAGATTCTTGATTCCGTCGAAGTCGAAGAAGAACGCGTCGCTGCGGCTGCCGGCGAAAAAGGTGTAAGCGCCCGACTTCATGATGTTGGGTGTGGCGCCGAAGGAAACTTCGCCGTCGGAGATGATCTTCGTCCCTACCGCTTCGACCGAACGCGACTCTTCGCCCTTCGCTAGAAATACGTTCACCGTCTGCTTGCCATTCTCCGGCTTGGAAAATACATAGCTGAACGCGATATCCGTCAGGTAGTCGCCGTCGGTATCGATATTGACGCGGTAAATGGCGTCGGGATGGAGCGCGTCCGCATTGGGATTTGCGTTGAGGATGATGACGGTTCTGCTCGCATCGGCAGGAGACTGGAATGCGTACAGATCGCAGAGATCGAGTCGCTGGTCGCCGAGTGGCGGCCCCAGGCTGAGTCCAGTGAAATGGTTTGACATTCTTTCGTTCTCTCTTTCTTAGCCGACTGGAACTTTCTGGTCGGCGCCCTGAGTGCGAAACAATATATACCCTGAACCGCCGCTTGTGCCGTCTTTTTGCCCACGTGCTGAACGTTCCTTGGCACGTCGCAGCTTGTTAACCGGGCATTAACAATTACGACTGATGCCGTTGCTCGATCGGGCAGAGGAAACACGCCCCTCCGTTCCTGCGGGCAAATAAAACCGCCTCCAGTCGGGATGACAACCCAGGAGGGATGCTTGCAGCGAGGATGCAAGGTCAGCACGGAAGAGTTTTGGGTTATTGCGTCAGTTTGCTTTCGTCATCGGGAGCCGGAAGGTTCTCGGGGGAATGATCGACAGCTTTCTCCGCGGCCTCCTGTCGCGCGTCCCGCTCACGGACGCCGCTCGCGGCGAATTGGTCCGCGCGCATCTTGTCTTTCATGGCCGCAATTCTGGTGTGAACTGCCGCGAAAATATTGCCGGTCGGTTTTGGCTCCATGTGCCGAGTCTACGCTACTTGAGTCTCATCCTGAGCTAAATGACTCGAATCGTCCGAATTTCACTCCTCTGCTCAGAAAGCACACCGTTCCCCTGTACTGAAGTTGCGGCCTGCCGCGAGCAGCTACTCTGCGCGCAAGGCGTTCACCGGATCGACCGTGGCCGCACGCCGGGAAGGCAAATAACACGCAAGATAGGCGCTGGCAACTACGCAGGCAGTGATCGTCACATACGTGAGCGGATCGATCGGACTCACATGGAACAGGAGCGATGACATCAGGCGCATGACCATAAATGCGATCACCAACCCGCAGCCGATGCCGACGCTCGTCAGCACCAGGCCCTGCCGCACAAACATCGCCGTCAGGGTATTTCGTTGCGCTCCCAGCGCCATGCGGATGCCGATTTCGCGGGTACGCTGCGAAACCGAATATGAAATGACGCCATAGATCCCGACGATTCCCAGCAGCAATGCCATCCCGCCCGCTACACAAAGCATGATCAGGGTGAAGGAGGTACGCGCCATCGATTTCGTGTACAGCTCGCCCAGCGTGGAAATGTCGGCCAAGGGCACATTTGGATTGATCGACCAAACAGCGCGCTGCACTTCTTTGACGAAGGCTTCCGATCCGGCACGCGGGCTGCGAATCACATATGCGATGCTGCGATGCAGGGCTAGCGGCTCGCCTTCAAACCGCGCCAGCATCACCGGCCAGTAGACAGTAGAAGGCGCGGGCTGATCGACGCCATCTTCATGCACGTCCTGGACGACTCCGACAATCTCGCGCCAATCGTCGGTATTGGCCACGCGAATCCGCTTACCCAGCGCGTTGCCGGGATCGTGCCAATATTCGCGCGCGAAGTTTTCAGAAATAATGGCAACCGGAATCTTCTGATACGTATCCTCCCAAGTCAGATCGCGTCCTGCAATCAGGCGCGTCCCCAGAGTTGCGAACGACCCGGGAGAAATAAACTTGAAGCGGCGTATAGGTGGAAACTCGCCGTTCGTATAGGTGCGGTCCTGCGCGAAGAGTACATCGTTCGTGTCGTATCCATCCAAGGGAACGGAATTCGAAAAGCTGACCGACGTTACTCCGGGAATGGCCTTCAACCTGTCGAGAATGTCTTGCTGCATCCGCACGGCACGTTCGGCCTGAGCATCGGGAATCTGCGTCTCGGGAATATAGAAGCGGAACGTTTGCACGGCATCCGGGGAATCGAAGCCGGGAGAGACGTGCATCAACGCACGAAACGTCCGGATCATCAGTCCTGAGCAAATGAGAAGCACCAGCGCCAGCGCAACCTGCACGATGACGAGCGCTTTGCGTGCACGATGTCTCTCGCGGCTCTGGCTAAGAGCGCGTCCGCCTTCCCGAAGCGCGCTGTTCACTCTTGCGCCGGCATACTTAAGAACCGGGATTGCCCCAATCAACAGGCTGGTGAAAAGTGCGAGTCCGAGAGTAAAGAGCAATACCGGCAGGTCGATGCCGATCTCGTTGATTCGAGGCAGACCGGTCGGCGCAATGGCCACCAGAATTCGAATCGCTCCATAGGCGACTGCCAGGCCAATCAGGCTGCCTGCCAGTCCGAGTACGAAGCTCTCGAACAGCAATTCCTTCGCGAGGCGACCCCAGCCGGCGCCGAGCGCTGAGCGAATCGCCAATTCCTGCCGGCGTCCCTCCACCCGCACCAATAGAAGATTAGCGACGTTCGCGCAGGCAATCAGCAACACCAATGCGAGCGATCCCATCAGCACCCACAACACCTTGCCCACATCGCCAACCACGTCCTTCTTCAGCGGTCGAAGATTCGGAACAATCTTCGCTTTTTCGAACAGGCTGGCACTGAATCCTTCAGGGGCGGGAAAAGTGCGCAGGACCACCGGAAGCAGACGCGCCATATCGGCATTGGCCTGCGCCAGGGTGACGCCCGGCTTCAAACGCGCCAGCGCGCGCTGACTGAAGTTGCCCAGCTTGGTCTTGTTGCGGTCCCACTGGAACGGCAGAACGAGCGCGGCGTCCTGCTGATCGAGAAAATGAAATCCCTTGGGCAGCACACCGATGATTTGCCGCGGCTTTCCATCAACCGTAATCGCAGTTCCCAGGACAGAAGAGGCGCCGCCAAACTTCGACTGCCAGTATTCATAGGAAAGCACCACGGTCGCCGGCGCGCCGGGCGAATCATCCTGGCGCGTGAAGAGGCGTCCGATCACTGGAGCAACGCCCAGGGCCGGCAGCGTGCCATCGGTTACATCCAGCCCGCGCACATGTTCCGGTTCGCCCGAGCCGGTTACGCTAAGCGAATCGCCGTCATAAGCGCCGATGTCCTGGAACGTGGTGTTCTGCTCGCGATCGATAAAGTAAATCGACGGCGACATGTTCAGTTCCTTGATGCCGATTCCTGGCGCGGCGTGCCACACGCCGATCAACTGCTCGGGATGGGAATACGGCAAAGGCTTCAGCAGGACGCCCTCCACGACGCTGAAGATGATGGTGTTCGCGCCTATGCCGACGGCGAGCGTCAGCAGGGTGATCGTCGTGAAAAGCGGCGCCCGGCCTAGCCTGCGCAGAACCTGTCTCAATTGATCGCTAATCATCTGCTTTCCCACTCCGAACGGCAGCTGTCAGCATTGATCACGGATATTCCCCAAGCCGCAGCTCCCGCTGCTGTCTTGTACGACGCCGATCATGAGATAGTTCATAGCAGGGCGTGATTCTTGCGCTTGCCCGGCAGTAGTGCGGCTCGCCGGAATTCGCTCTAAGACTTGAGAGGCGATCAGCCATGTCTTCCTCGGGCTTTGGAAAACACGCCAGTGGTGCTACGTCGAATCAGCCCGCCGTTCCCGAACCTTCGTTCGCCGAGAGAGCGCGGACGCTGATGCACTCGGGCCGCATTGGCAGCCTCTCCACACTATCGAGAAAGCAATCGGGCTTCCCCTTCGGATCACTGATGCCGTACGCGCTTGACGGCCGGGGCCGCCCGATCTTCCTGATCAGCACCATGGCGATGCACACGCAGAATTTGCTGGCCGACCCACGAGCCAGCCTGTTTGTAACCCAGCCTGACGCGGCGGGCGATCCGCTGGGGTCATCACGAGTGACATTGGTGGGAACGGTCAGCAGAATTCCCGACCCGGAGCTGGCGGATGTCCGCACGGTCTATCTGGCAGGTTATCCCGATAGCAAGTATTGGGTCGATTTCGACGACTTCTTTTTCTACCGAATGGATGTGCTCGATCTGTATTACGTTGGCGGCTTTGGAGTCATGGGATGGGTGCCTGCGTCAGAGTATGCGCAGGCGGAATCCGATCCATTGGCAGAGCACAAGGCGCAGATTATCCAGCATATGAATGCGGATCACAGGGATGCGTTGCTGCTGCTCGTAAAGCGCTTCGCCGGCATCGAGGCGCAAGAAGTGGAGATGACCGCCGTCGATCGCCTGGGCTTCCACGTTCGCTTGAAAGCGCAGGACGGCATGCATGGAGCCCGCATCGCGTTCCTGCGCGAGGTGCGCAATCCGGAGGACGCACGCAAAGTTTTCGTCGAGATGGTGCAGCAGGCTCGTCAGGGATGACGGAGCGTCCGCCGGCTGCGCCTTCGCTCTGCCATTAACATCTCCGCTACACTCTTCTTGACCTCATGGCTGGCGCTCCGACACCTGAACCATCTGCTCCCGCTCTCTCCCGCGTACTGGGCGTGCGGCACGCTGCCGCCATTGTGGTCGGCACCATCATTGGAAGCGGAATTTTTCTGGTGCCGGCGGAGATGATGCAGGCTGTGGGCTCGGCCGCGCTGGTGTACGTGGCCTGGATCGTCGGCGGCATTCTTTCGCTGGCCGGGGCCATCACCTACGCCGAGCTCGGCGCAATGAAGCCGCATGCCGGCGGCGAGTACGTGTACATTCGCGATGCTTACGGACCGATGCCGGCATTTCTCTACGCCTGGACCTGGTTCGCCATCGCCAAGCCGGCATCGATCGCCACGCTGACCACCGGACTGGTGCGCATTCTCGGAACCTTCCCTGCTCTCGACTTTCTGAATCACATCGCAGCCACCTGGCCACTGACGATCAGCTACGGGCAACTGGTCGCGATTGCCGCCGCCGCGTTGATGACCGGCCTGAACTACATCGGCATTAAGCGCGCCGGAGATTTCCAGGTGGTGTTCACCGCGCTGAAGATCGTGATCATCGTTGTCATCGCGCTGGTGGCGTTTACGGCGTCGAGCGGGACGTGGCACAACTTCGCCACCGTTTTCGGGGGAGCGCGCGGCGGCTTTGCCGGATTCATGGCTGCTCTGATCGCGGCGCTGTGGGCCTACGACGGCTGGAACGACCTCAACATGGTCAGCGGCGAGATACACAATCCGGGGCGCGCTATTCCAATCGCGCTAATCGTCGGCGTGGGCGTGGTGGCCGCGCTCTACATGCTGACCAACGCCGCAGTGCAATACGTTCTACCCGCTGCCAGTATCGCGGCGTCGCAACGGCCGGCGTCGGACGCTACCGCAATCGCTGTAGGAGTGTGGGGAGCGGCGATTGTGTCGGCGGGAATGGCGTTGTCGATTCTGGTGTCGCTCAACGGAACGGTGATGAGTGGAGCGCGCGTCCCGTTTGCCATGTCGCGCGACGGATATTTCTTCAGGGCGATGGCCGAAGTGCACCCGCGCTATCACACGCCGTCGGTCGCGCTGATCGTGCAGCTGGTGCTGTCGGTCGCGCTGTTGCTGTTTGCCGGAAGCTTCCGCCAGTTGTTTTCGCTGGCGATATTTTCCGAGTGGCTCTTCTATATGATCGCGGCGAGCACGGTGTTCGTACTGCGGCGCAAGGAACCGGAAGCGGAGCGGCCCTATCACGCCTGGGGATATCCGGTGGTGCCGGCGCTGTTCATCATTGCCGCCGCGGTGTTGTTGTATTACACATTCACCGAAAATATTCGCAACTCGGCGTGGGGTGTGGCCGTGATTCTGGCGGGGCTGCCGGTGTATTGCGTGGTTTGCGAGGAAGAAGCGATTAGCGGGTCGTTAGCAATTAGCAATTAGCAATTAGCAATTAGCAATTAGCAATTAGCAACTCGCGACTAGCGATGTAGGGAAAGCTCCTTTCCATTTTGGTGTCATCCTGAGCGGAGGCGGCCCGGTGTTGGCCGCCGGAGTCGAAGGACCGCTACCTTCCGCATCACTGCCGCCATAACGGTCCTTCGACTACGTTCGGTCGCTGCGCGACCTCACTGCGCTCAGGATGACACCCAAGAACAATGCGGCGTCTAGTGCGTACGATCCACATACTTCTCAATCCCCGGTAACACCGCTCGCAGCAGCGCGAGGAATTTTCCGCGCACGCGCTCGCCGGTCTCGAGCACTTCTTCGGCGGTGATCTTCTCACCGGTCATGCCTGCGGCCATGTTGGTCACGCAGGAGATCGCCAGCACCTCGAGGCCCATGTGTCGCGCCGCAATCACCTCCGGCACGGTCGACATGCCGACCAAATCAGCGCCGATGGCGCGCAAAACGCGAATCTCGGCCGGGGTCTCGAAGCTGGGCCCGGGAACGGCTGCGTATACGCCTTCGTGAACTTTCTCGCCAATCGCGTGCGCCTCGTCAAGCAGAATGCGACGAAGCTCCGGGTTGTAGGCATCGGTCATGTCGGGATGGCGCGGGCCGAGCCGATCGTCGTTCGGTCCAGTCAGCGGGTTCTGGCCAAGCAGATTGATGTGGTCGCGCAGCACCACTAGCGCACCGGTGTCGTAGTCGGCATTGATACCGCCGGCCGCGTTGGTCAGAACAACGGCCCGAACACCCATGCGGGCCAGCACGCGAATCGGGAATGCGACCTGATGCGCGGTGTAGCCCTCGTAGAGATGCACGCGTCCGCGCATGACAGCCAGCGGAACGTTTTCGATGCTACCCACAATTAATTGGCCGGCGTGTCCGAGCGCCGTACTCTTCGGGAAGTACGGGATTTCTTCGTCGCGAGTGACGGCCGGATCGCGAAGTTCATCGGCAAAGCTGCCGAGTCCCGAGCCGAGAACGACAGCGACGCGGGGACGTGAGTCGATGCGCGCCAGGATAAATTGTGCGGCTTCTTCCGCGCGCGAGAAGTCGTCGGACTGGAACGGGACGTGCATTGAGCCGAGTGTACCTCAGGCCGGCGCCCGAACTTGTAACACCGATCCGATATAATCCTGCTGCATCACTAACAGCGGATTCGGCTCTCGTCTGGGCTTACCGGGATGAGATCTGTCACCGCCGCACCGCCAGTACCCCAATTCCAGTTAGATTCAGTTCCACGGAAAACCAGGAGGCAAAAATGCCGAAGAAAAATTTTGCATTTCTTTTGATCGTGGTCAGCGCAATGTTGCTCGCTGCCGTACCGGTTTGTGCGCAAAGTGCGCAGAGTTCGCAGAGCGCACCCGCTGCGAGCGCTCCGCCCTCGTCGGCCAGCGACAGTGACCTTCAGATGCTGCGCCAGAATATTCAGGCGCAGAGAAAACAGATTACCGCCGCCAACCTGCCGCTCACTCCGGACGAGGCCACCAAGTTCTGGCCCATCTACGACCAGTACCGGCAGGAAGCCAGCAAGAACGGCGACGAGCGCTGGATGCTGATCAAAGACTACGCAACCAACTACAGCACCATGACCGATGCGCAGGCGCAGGAATATATCAAGCGCGAGGCTGCCAACGAGCAGAAGGTGATCACGCTGCGCATGAAGTATGTTCCGATGTTCGAGAAAGTGATCTCGCCGAAGAAGACGGCTCTGTTTTGCCAGATCGATCACCGGGTTGACCTGATGATCCAGCTACAGCTGGCGTCGCAGATCCCGATGGTCGACGCAAAATAGTCTGAGTGGATCTCGAGTTCTACTTGCAGCGCACCGCGGGGTGCGCTGTTTTATTTCCTGCAGAAGTCAGCCGATACCAACTGTTCTACCCTCGATCATCCGGATCGGAAGCAGGCGCGTGGGAGCAGCATAGCGGGCGCGGCTAATCGCTGGTCACCGATTACGGCGTCAGCTTCCACACCACACCGCATCCGCCGCCGCAAATATTTGAACCTCCCGCACTGGTTGTGCCGTAGAGATTGCCGCTCGCGTCGATCGCAAGGTCGCCATAAGGTTGAGCGCCATCATCGTAGAAAAAGTCATGCAGGTCGGTGAAATTCCAGCCACCGCCGCTGGGACTGAGCTTGAAAATCATGCCGTTCAGGTCCGCTCCGTAGCCCCAAGTCGCGCCGTACAGGTTGCCAAGGTTATCCATCACCATCGTTCCGAGGACGCCATATTGATTGGCAGGAGCAAATTGATACAGCACGTTCAATTGCCAGCCGTTGCCGGAGGGCGAAAGTTGGAATACCGAGCTGCCGTCCAAGCCGATGGAGGTAGCACCGTAAAGATTGCCCGCCTGGTCGATGACGAGGCCACCTAGCGGTCCGCCACCAATACCACCGGAGGAGGGAAAGCTGGTAAGAATGTTTTCCGTCCAACTCCCGCCGGAGTGTACCAACTGAAAGACGGTCCCGGCTGATTCCGCGCCACCGTTTTGAGTCATGCCGTAGAGATTTCCCGCGGCGTCCAAAATCACCCCATGCAACGGCACACTGCCGTCGCCGGGAGCGCCGAAGTTGTGCAGGATGGTTTCGATCCAGCCATTGCCCGATCGCGTGAGCTCGAAGGCAGTACCACCGCCGTATAGTCCATCGTCGGTAGTCGTTCCGTAGATGTTGCCCGCCCGGTCGAACGTCAGCTTGCCGTAGTAGGGATTATCGCCGTCGCCGCTTCCATGGAAGGAGTAGACCGGAGTTATCGTCCAGGGGCAGAACGCGGCCCGGCAAATCGTCTGCGGTGGCCGGGCGCTGAACACGACGCCGCATCCGTAGTAGCCTCGACTTGCGCATCCCAGGTATCCACCCGCCGTGGTTGCACCGTACAGAGCTCCACTGCTGGAGAATGTCAGGTCGCCGTGAGGATAGCTTCCGTCGCCGGCCGCCGTGAAGCTATGCAACGTATTCGTGATGTATCCCGATCCGGCGTGCTTGAGCTGATACAACACCCCCTCATCGTCGGTTCCCCCAAGCCACGTCATGCCATAGAGATTTCCGCCGGAATCCAGGGTGACGCCTCCGTATGGGATTGCCCCATCTGTTCCGTTGGTGAATCTGTGCAGCACGGTCAGGGTCTGGGAGTGTCCCAACTGGGTGAACGTGCAAGCGATAAACAACAGCCCGGAAAGCAGCTTGCCGGCAAGCGATGTACAGGACTTGGGCGAAATCACAGTGCGGCCTCCCTCGAGTACGGACGGCCTAGTACTTTACACCCGTTTCCGGATAGCGTTCATGACAAATACGTTATTTCATAGGGAGCAACTCGGTTGCGGAGTGCGGCGAAGATTTTTCCCGAAGTGAAACGAATGTCCCACAATGTAGGAATTACATGTCAAGAGGCAAAACGCAACAATAAGCTCGTAAGAGCATGAGGGCGTGGGGAATATAAAGTCCGGAAATTGCGCCGAAAAGGTACCTCAACGTGGTATACTGTATCTAGAGTCAGACAAGCGGAAGACCGCCTGCCTGGCTCTTTTGCTTTTGGAGGAGGGTTTCTGCGAGGGCCGGCTGAAAGCAGACCCCTCGTTGGCCTGAACCCCTCCGCCTGCAGCTCACTTGCCGATCTCTTCCAGGTACTTCTCGACCTCGAGTGCGGCCATGCAGCCGGTGCCGGCGGCGGTGACGGCTTGGCGATAATGCCGATCGGCTACGTCTCCGCTGATGAAGACGCCAGGCACCTTCGAGCACACGTAGCCTTCGGGGATCAGATAGCCGTCGCCGTCGCGTTTGAGCTGGTCGCCGACGAATCCGGCGTTGGGCGTATGGCCAATGCCGAGGAACATAGCGCTGGTGGGCAGGTCCCACTGCTCGCCGCTCTTGAGGTTGCGTAGGCGCAGGCCGGTGACTTCCTTCTTGCTGACGTCGAGCACGTCGTCGACAACGGTGTCGGTAAGGAACTCAATCTGCGGGTTCTTGCGCGCGCGGTCGAGCATGATCTTCGAGGCGCGAAATTCGCCGCGGCGGTGAATGAGCGTCACCTTCTTGGCGAAGCGCGTGAGGAACAGCGCCTCTTCCATGGCTGAGTCGCCGCCGCCGATGACGGCGATTTCTTTTCCGGAGAAGAAGAATCCGTCGCAGGTAGCGCACGACGAGACGCCGTGACCGATCAGCGCCTGCTCATTGGGCAGGCCGAGCCAACGCGCCGATGCGCCGCTGGCGATGATCAGCGTGCGGGCCTGCAGCGTCTCGCGTCCGAGATTCACTTCGAGCGGCTTCTTGCTGCCGTCAGCGGCCTTGCGGCTCAGATCCACGCTGGCGACGTGACCGGTGCGGAACTCGGCGCCAAAGCGTGTGGCCTGGGCCCGCATGTTGTCGATGAGCTCGGGTCCCTGGATGCCCTCGGGGAAGCCGGGAAAGTTTTCGACCAGAGTGGTGATGGCGAGCTGTCCGCCGGGCTCGTGGCCGTCGATGACGAGCGGGCTAAGATTGGCGCGGGCCGCGTAAATGGCGGCGGTCAGCCCCGAGCAGCCGGAGCCGATGATGATGACATTGCGTATGTTGTCGGACATAGGGATTCGTTTGATTCTCCACTGCGCCGGAAGATGCAAGCGGCGCAGGCGGGGGAAATAACTGCTTGTGTGTCTGAGAATTGCAGAGCTTGTGCCCAGAGGATTCTATAGCCGCCGGGCATCGGCTGTCAGCCATCGGCCGGGACAACGCGAAATAAGGCCCGCAGCGTAGCCGCAGCCGGGAGTTCGCAGAAACGATTAGAATTAACGGACGCCGGGCAAGCGGGAATCATGATTGAGAATCTTACTGAGAACTGACTACTGGGTACCGGATTGTGGCTGCTGGAAACTGGGAACTAGCTTATGCAACTACCTGACTCGAGCGATGTGCGGGCTTTCGTACGGCGAACGCTCCACCCCAAAACCAAGCTGGGGAAAACTACGCTCTGGTTCGGCTATCTGGCCGCGGCACTGGGTATTCTGCGCATCGTCTTTCGGCCAGGTTCAGGCAGTTTGCTGGGCGGCTGGTCCAGCTTCATCAGCTTTGTGTTTCTCTGCTTCGCTTTTCTGATGGGTCTGCGCTGGCTGCGCCGCGTCATGATGTGGCGCGTCCGCAACCGGCTCATCGTGACCTACGTCTTCATCGGCGTGATCCCGATCATCCTGTTGATTGGGATGGGCGTGATTGCCAGCTATCTCTTTGCCGGACAGTTCGCCACCTACGTCGCCATGACCGACCTGCAATCGGAGCTGCAACACCTGGAAGCCACCAATCGTTCCATGGCCTCTCAGTTTCGCAGCCTGGCGAAAGGTGGGCGTCTGACACCGGAGCTTGCAGGCGAGATTGCCAGCGCCTCCGACGAGAACTTTCGTCACCGCTCGGTCAGCGTGTGGGACGGTGATAAAGGCTTCGCGCTGTCAGAGTCGGGACGAGTTGCGCAACAGGGCCCGATCAAGCCGTCGTCGTGGTTGAAAAACGACTTTGCCGGTTTCGTCCTCGACGACCATCATTTGCAGATGCGAGTAGTTAAGCGATTGGAGGAGGGCGCGCACCACCTGACGGTCATCTCGAATCTGCCGATCACGCCTGAGCTGCTGCGCCACGCGACGGTGGAGTTGGGATCCATCACGTTTTATTTTCCCGATCAGACGAAACTCGCTGCAGCTTCTGGAGCGACGAAGACTGGGCCGCAGCCAGCCGCTAATCCTAAGGGCGTCACCGTCGACCTGGGCGATGCGAAGTTCAATGTTGCCGACGGAAGTGAGCTGACGCTGGAGGCCGGAACGTTGCCTGCGCCGTCGGGCGCGTTTGACGTGCAGTTTCCGTTCGGCACGCGCTTCGATTTCATCGATTGGCCGAGTGGCAGGTCCGAGGGAGGACTGCTTGCGGTCGATACCCGGCCGTCGCTGCTCTACACCACGTTGTTTGCCACGCTGGGCGAGCAATCGGAAGCCGCCAAACAGGTGCTGATCGGCATCGCGATCTTCCTCGGCGTTATAGAACTGGTGGCGCTGTTTATCGGCGTGAGACTTACCCGCAGCATGACGAAATCGATTGCAGAGCTGTATCGTGCGACCGAGCATATCAATCGCGGCGAGCTGCAACACCGCATTCAGGTGCGCAACAAAGATCAGATGGCGGCGCTGGAGCAGTCGTTCAACTCCATGACGACCTCGCTGGCCGGCCTCATCGCCGAGCAGAAAGAGAAGCAGCGCATGGAAAGCGAACTGGCCATCGCGCACGAGGTGCAGGAGTTGCTCTTCCCTGCCGACCTGAGCGGGCTGCCTTCGCTGGAGGTGCATGGCGTGTGCCGTCCGGCGCGCACCGTGAGCGGCGATTACTACGACTTCATTCCGCTGAGCGCACAGCGATTGATACTGGCAGTAGGCGACATCAGTGGCAAGGGAATTTCGGCGGCGCTGCTGATGGCGACGGTACACGCGTTCGTGCGTGCTTACTCACTGGAGCCGGAGAAGACGCTGGCCTCGCTGGCGCTGGGCGCCGGTAGCTCGCAAAGCAACGTGGTGGCAACGCTAGACGGCGACGGCGGTTCCAATAGCTGCCTCTCTCCCGGGTTCCTTATGGCGACACTGAACTATCAGCTCTACCGCAGCACGCCGCCGGAGAAATACGCAACCATGTTCCTCGGTTGCTACGACGCCGTGTCCCGGTCGCTGACCTACTCCAACGCAGGCCACCTGCCGCCACTGGTGCTGAGCGAGGACGGCAGCGTGCGCCGGTCCGAGACGTCGGGAACCGTGGTGGGCCTGTTCGATGCCATGACCTACGGCGAAAGCACAGTGGTCATGAGGCCGGGCGATATCTTCGTGGCTTACAGTGACGGCATCACCGAGCCGGAAAATGAGTTTGGCGAATTTGGCGAAGAGCGCCTGGTTGAGCTGATTTTGCAGCACCGCAACGAATCGCTGTCGCGCATTAGCGAGGTCGTTACCGGCGCAGTGACGGACTGGATCGCCGGCGGGGAACAGCCCGACGACGTCACCTTGGTGTTGGCACGCTCCCGCTAACTATGTGTTGCAACATACTGCAACTTGGATAAATGTTTGTTGCGAACCGCTTGTCCGACTGATACAAGAGACGTGCTCCGATTCTGAAAATTTCGTCGCCATTATTCGTCTTCATGCCTGTAGCCAGCACGCTCCCGCTAGCTAACTCGGCGTCGTTGCCGACGCCTGCCAATCCGCGCACCAGTCCCGCACCCTTGATTCTTGTGCTGCTTACCCTCGGCGGCGCGTGGCTGCGTTTGTCGCATCTGGAGGCGAAGAGCCTGTGGCTGGATGAGGGCGCCACGGTTGCGTTGGCACGTGCTTCGTGGCAGCACTTCGCGTGGGTGTGGTGGCACGGCGAAGCTAATCTGCAAACCATCTACTTCCTGCTGATGCGCGGCTGGATCCACCTGGGCAGCAGCGAAGGATTTCTGCGCTTACCGTCGGCGTTGTTTGGAATCGCCACGATACCGTTGATGTATGTAGTCGGACGAAAGTTCACGGGAGTGATGCCGTCTCTGGTGGCCGCGGCGCTCGTGGCATTCAGCCCCAGCGCGGTCTACTACTCGCAGGAAGCACGCAGCTATTCATTGGGAATCCTGGTGGTGCTGCTGTCCACGTACTTCTTCGTGCGCGCGGTGGAGGAGAATCGCAGTAGGGATTGGACGCTGTGGACGGTCTGCGGGATCGCGGCGTTTTACAGTCACGATTTAACGGCACTGGTCCTGGTGGCGCAAGTGACGTCGTTGTTGTTCAAAGCGCCGCCGGTACCTTGGCGGCGGACGATTCTGTACGGCGTCGTTATTTTTCTCGCGGCGGTTCCCGGATTGACGTATGTTTTTCGCGCGCCCGCGGAGAACCTGCATTTCCTCTGGATGCCGCGACCAAGCCCGAAAGAATTCTGGCACCTGGCAATGTTCTTCGGCGGCAGCGGGATAAAAATTGCGCTGGCCTGCATACTCTGGGGCGCGGGCATTGCGGCCGTCATTCGTGCGCATCGCGAGGGCGCAGCAGCGGTCGCATGGCGCGGCAGCTTGCTGGTGCTTTGGGCTGTGGCTCCCCCGGTGCTTCTCGCGTTGATCTCACTGCGCGAGCCCATGTTCCTGCAGCGCTACATGATCTTCTCTTTGCCGGCAACGGCGCTGCTGGCGGGCGTCGGCGCTGCCCTGCTGAGCAAGTGGCGCATTGGTTTGGTGCTGGCAATTGTTCTGTGCGCCGCCTGTATTCCAACCATCGTAAGGAAGTACAACAAGCCGCGTGAGGACTGGCGTGGTGCGACCGGCTTGGTTCTGAGTTCCGCCGCACCGGGCGACGCGGTTGCGTTCTTCCCCTTCTACACGCGCATCATGCTGGATTACTACTCCAGCCAGCACGCGGCGGGCGCGACTCCGATACATGTCTTCGCTCCGATTTTTTACGGTGGAGGCGAGGATGCGCGAAACCTGCTGCAGGCGCTGAACGAGAACCCACGCGGCTTCCAGCATGTCTGGATTTTGATGGCCGATCATGGCACCAAACTGGAGTACTTCGATCACGGCGCAGCGGTACAGACGAAGTTGCAGGAGGTTTACGGAGCTCCGTCGGTGCATAAATTCGCGGATATCGATGTGCTGGAGTTTGAAAGGCATTAGCCAGTGGTCAGTTGGTCGGGCTGAGACGCCCGATACCACGTTTACGATTCGCACATCCAAATCTAGGCGCGAAGCGGCGGCTTCGAAGTGAGCCCGGGGCGCAAGCCCTGGGTAACCGCGAAAATCGTGCCGGAGCGGCGTCACGATCGACCCCGACAACGATGCTGCCGTTTCACTTCAGCTTGCACTCAAACACGTTGTAACCCCAGGCTTCCAACTCAACGTATAACCCGGGCGAGATGATCTCGCTGCCGCTGCGCTCGTAGGCTACGTCTGACAGGAGGTCAGTGAGAATCCACATCCGGTCGCGGCCTTCGGTCCATGGCAAATGTACTTGTCCCTCAGATTTGCTGTCACTCAGGTTCACGACAATCAGGTAGCGCTCATTATTGTTGATCCAGCTCCAGGCCACCAGATTTAGAAAGCTGGGGTTGTCGGGCCAGCCACTGCGCTCGCAGAGGCTCCACTCTCCGCCGCGGAATACCGGTTTGTCGATGGCCTTGAGCAGCTTGCCGTAGAACGCTTTCAAATCTTCGTCGACCGGCTCGTCCGGCCGGCGAGCGAGAAACACCGGCAGCCGCACCTTACGTCCTTCGAACTGGCCCTCGTGAAACATTCTCGCGCCCGGCAGGGTCGAGGTCGTGACGGCTGCGACTTTCTCTTTTGCGCCGGGAAATGCAGCTGCCGCGCGAGGTTCGTCGTGATTCTCAAGGAAGCGTAGAAGTTTTCCCTG
The DNA here is from genome assembly GCA_963834135.1 of uncultured Acidobacteriaceae bacterium. Classification (GTDB taxonomy): domain Bacteria; phylum Acidobacteriota; class Terriglobia; order Terriglobales; family Acidobacteriaceae; genus Bog-257. The sequence continues at coordinate 47,814 of CAWIAN010000009.1, forward strand.
ATATTCCAGGTCGGCACAGAGATGCTGGCGCACGCTCTCGCCATCGTCCTGCTCCAGACGGTCATAGAGGCGCTTGTCGTAGCAGAAATCGAAGCCGTGCTGTTGCAGCTCCCACTCCAGGTCCCAGTAAGCTTCGGCGATGAAGAGGAAGTCGGAATTCGCTCGCTTCACCGCCGGGATGACGTCATCCCAATATTCAGTCGATGGCGGCTGGCCAACGCGGCTGCCCCAGGTGCGTTCGAATACGTTGTTCAGCAATAGCATCGCCATATCACAACGCACTCCGTCGCATTGCCCGGCGATGTTCGCCAGCGTCTCGGCAACGCCTTTCCGCAAACCCGGCTGAAAGGCATTCAGTTGGAGAACATCGGGCCAGGCTGGAAAGTATGGGTCTTTACCACACGCGAAGTATTGTCCCTGTACCTCAATGTAAGACCCTGGCGAGTTTACCGCGTCCTGACTGCTGCCTTGAATGAAATACTCGGGATGCTGGACGACCCAGGGATGGTCAGGAGCCACGTGATTGGGTACAAAGTCCAGCAGCAGCTTCATTCCTCGTTTGGCCAGTTGCTCGCGAGCGGCGGCCAATCCTTCAGCGCCTCCAAGGTTCTCATCTACCGCATAGTTCCGGATGCAATATGGAGATCCGACATTGTCGGAGCTTCGAAAGTCCGGCAGCGCGCGCCGGAAATCCTGCAACAAGTTTTGATTTCGATTGGCGATGGCAATGCCGCCCGGGCTGCGCTGCCAGACGCCCATCAGCCACACCGCATCGAAGCCGTAAGAAGCAATGGAGTCCCACTCTGTGGGAGGCACGGTGCTCAGGTCCATCTTCGCGCCGGACGGCCGGGGCAGCTCCGCCAGCCAGACCCAGGTATTGATTTCATACACTGTGGGATATCGAGACCAGCGATTCATCAATCCTCCTCAGCGGCTACGGCTTTAGCGTAGCTGTAGGGTGCAAACGTTCGAATGCTTCGAGAGCGTCGTGCAGGCGCGGGAAAATAAGATCCTTGCCGATGACTCCGGTGACGTGATGGCGATCGAAGTCCGCTTGCAGGTATGGACCGACTCGGGCGAACGCCAGGGTCACACCGATCTCGTGCAGCTCTTGCTGCAAGATAATTACAATCCGGGCCGCGGTGAAATCCAGATTGGTAATCGCTTCGGCATCCACCACTACCCAGGTCATCTGCGGGGTGGGCGGGCCGACGATGGTGTGGATCTCTTCGGCGAAGCGGCCGGCGTTAGCGTAAAACAAGGGCGCGCCAAAGCGGTAGAGGATGAGGCCGGGTTTGGTGATGGCGCCCTCGATCGGCGGCTCAAGCTGCCAGTAGAGGTCTCCGTCGGCAACCAGCACGCCAGTGTGCGGTCTGTACGTGTGCTTTACGATGCGCAGCAGCGACAAGACCATCGCGAGAATGATTCCCTGCTCCACACCCACCAGCACAACTACCGTCGCCGTAATCACGGCCAAAAGGTATTCGCCTGGGCTTTCGCGACGGATGCTGGACATGCCCTTGAAGTCGATGAGCCGGATTGCGATGACAAAGACGATGGAGCCCAGCACGCAGCGCGGCAGAAATTGCAGAGGCTTTGTCAGAAACAAGAGCACCAGAGCGACGATAACGGCAGTGGAGATCTGCGCCAGCTGGCTGCGTCCGCCGGAACTCTCCACCATCGCGGTTTGCGTGGGACTGCCATTGACGACAAATGTGCCGCTCAGGCCCGCGACGGCATTGGCGGCTGCCAATCCTACCAGGTCGTCGTCTTCGTCCAACCTTTGGTGATGACGGGAAGCGTAGAAGCGCGCCGTTGCTGCACTCTGGGCCACGATCATGACAAAGCACGACGCCGAGATTCCGATGAGAGCGCCCCACTCATGGCGACTCGCATGCGGCAAACCCATGCGGGGCAGGCCGCCGATTACGGGGCCGACCACGGCGATGCCCCGCCCGGAGAAATTCCAGACCACGCTGGCGATCTCCGCGCCTAGAACTGCGATCAGCGGCCCAGGAATTTTCTTGCTGAGGCGGGCCAGCAGAAAAATCGTCGCGACCACAGCGGCCGAAACGGCGAGGGTTGGCCAGTGCAGCCCGGCGCGATTGCGCCAGAGTTCGATCACCTGCAACACGGTACGGTGAGTGGTGACTTCGATGCCGAGCATCTCGCCCAGCACGGCGATGCCGACCTGGAAGCCGACTCCAGTGAGAAATCCAACAAGCACCGTCTGGGAAAGAAAGTCCGCGAGGAAGCCCAGCTTAAGTAAGCGAGCGATGACCAGAAACGCCGCGGTTAGAAGCGCGACCATGCCCGCCAACTGCACGTAGTGAGCGCTGCCCATGGGAGCGAGTGCGGACAGGCCGCCGGAGAGGATCGCTGCGGTCGCCGAATCGGCGGCGACGACGAGGTATCGCGAGGACCCGAATGCCGCGAAGGCGACCAGCGGCAACAGGAGCGTGTAGAAGCCGGTAACGACGGGCATGCCCGCGATCTTGGTGTAGCCCAGCGCTTGCGGGATATTCATCGCCGCCAGCTGCACCCCGGCAAGCGCGTCGCGGACAGAGCGCTTGCGATCGATCGGTAGCACGCTTTGAAAGAAGGAGAACGAGCGTCGCGGCGCTCCCGCAGCGCTCACTTCGTAACTCCGGAATCGTCGGGAAAGTCTTGCCCGAGCTTGTCTTCGTCAGCCCGCTCCTGAACGCGAAGATGCTTGACCTCATCCTGCGCGGCCTGGCGAAGTTGCTCTTCTTTGTGTTTTTCTTCCCGCCAGAGCTTGCGCCGGTCGAAGAACGATAGAGTCTTGGCTGCGTCGCGGGTTGTTTGTCTTTCCTGGCGCTCGGCGTCGCGCTCCTTATTGATCGCTTCCCACTCCGCGTGACGCGCCGCTGAACGCAGGTCGAGCTGTTTCATGCGCTCAAGCTCAAGCTGTTCCACGATCTTCATGTAGTTGGCGACCATGGTCACGAGCGAGCTGGTGGTCCAGGCAAAGGTAAACAGTCCGGAGATGGCGATGACGGCTGTAATGTTCCGCCACTGAGTGCTGAGATCGACCGATCCATACCCCATTGTGGTATAGGCATTGGCGCAGAAATAAATGGCGTCGGCAGGATGAACGATCAAGCCCAGCCGGTGCAGGGCCACGGCCCAGGCCATGATCTCCACGATGTGCAGCGACAGCATCATGAAGATGGCCCAGCCGAAGAGGAATGCCGCTCCCCAGAGATGGGGACGGCCGGCCTGGAGACGGAGCTCGCGGCGTTTGAAGTGGACCAGAATTTTATGCAGGCTGATGCCGTGGAAGATGACGAGGATCACCAGGATCAGAGCGCCGATGCCGAGCGCGGCCGCCGGTTTGAATGCGTCCGGAATCTGCTGCAACAGCGATGGAATGCTGGGCACGACGGGATCTCCCTGCTCTCGCCAACTGTTGAGAATGTAACATCCGCGTCAAATGTCCAACGCTATTTCTTGTTCTTGCTTTTCTTCTTTCCGGGCTGGTCCTGACTCCGCTTCGAGGGCTGGACGTGCACTTCTTCCTCTTCGGCCGCGTGGTATTGGCGGCGAATCACCTCCAGATCGACCTGCGGCTTAGGCGTTTCGATGCCCAGATCCTGCAGGGTTGCGGCTACGATCTGCGAGATGGCGAGATTGCGAAACCACTTGTGATTGGCCGGAATGATGTACCAGGGAGCGTGCTTGGTGCTGGTCTTGTGGAAGGCCGCTTCGTAGGCGGCGATGTAGTCGTCCCAGAACTCGCGTTCGCGATAGTCGTCTTCGCTGATCTTCCAGTTGCGAGTGGGATCGTCAAGGCGACTCTTGAAGCGCGCGAGTTGCTCATCCTTGCTGATGTAGAGGAAGAACTTGATGATGCGGGTTCCATTCTGCTTCCTCAGCAGCTTCTCAAATTCGTTGATGAAACCATAGCGCTCAGACCAGACGTCTGGGGGCACGAGGTTGTGAACTCGGACCACCAGCACATCTTCATAATGCGAGCGATTAAAGATGGAGACCATGCCCTTCGCAGGCGCATGAGGATGCACTCGCCAGAGAAAATCGTGCTTCAGGTCTTCGGCACTCGGCTGTTTGAATGAAGTGACAATGGTGCCCACCGGGCTCATGGTGCTCATGGCGTGGCCCACAGTTCCGTCTTTCCCGCCCGCGTCCATGGCCTGCAAAACGATCAGCAGAGAATGACGGCCCTCGGCGTAGAGCAGATCCTGGAGGGTGCTGATCTGTTCCCGGTATTTCTCGGTCTCGGCTTTGGCTTGCGCTTCGGAGATGTGCTTACCGTGATAGCCGGGATCGATGTCGGTGAGTTTGACGCGCTTGCCGGGGTCGACGGCGAAGAGTTTGCGATAGTCCATGTGTCTCCATCGTGGGTAAGTCGCCGCTACGCGACTCTAGTCCATTTTTTGGACTGCACCCGGGGTTGCGTCCGGGCTCAAACCATGGCCGCCGCTTCGCAGCTGGATCATCGCCCGTTGTATGCCTTTACGGTCGAAGCAGCTGGTTCGCCGTGCGGCAAAGTCGTCACCGGCTTCTCGAACCTGGCGTCGCGCGCATCTCGGACCAATGGCTTACCCGCCAAAGGATAAATGATGCGACGAGGGATTAGCTTACTCGTGGCGAAGAGACTCGACGGGATCGAGCCGGGCGGCATTGTTCGCCGGAGTAATGCCGAAGGCTATGCCCACGACACAGCAGACAAAAAGAGCGATGACGGCCGACGGGATGGAGATAGGCACGTGGACGTTTGCGAAGAGCTCGATCGAGATAGGGATGGCAAGGCCGACGATGGTGCCAATGACGCCGCCGAGCAGCGCAATCAGCACAGCCTCCGAGAGGAATTGCAGCAGGATGGACCGGCGGGTTGCGCCGATCGCCTTGCGCACGCCGATCTCGTGGATGCGTGCGTGAACCGTCGCCAGCATGATGTTCATGATGCCTACGCCCGCGCAGATCAGCGTCACTGCGGCAAACAGCAGCAGCACCGAGGTGAATGCGGTGGCTGTCTTTTTGGCCAGCCGCAGAATCTCGATCATGTTGCTGACGTTGTAGACCGACTCGGGACGGTGGCGCGCGGCGATGACCTGCTGAATGCTCTGGGTCGCCGCCGGGATCGAAGACGAATCGAACATGGAGAAGTAGATCTGGTTGACGGCGGGTGTGCCGGTCATGGAGCGCGCGATGCTGTAGGGAATGAGGATGGTGTCGTCGGCAATCTCGGAGCGGCCCAACGTGTCGACGCTCTCGCGGAACGTGCCGATGATGACGAAGGGCACCTCGCTGATCTTGATGGTCTGCCCCAGGGCGAGATCGAGAGAGCCGAATTGAGTGCGCGCCAGGTTTTCGGTAATCAGCGCGACCTTGTTTCCGGATTGCGAATCCTGCTCATCGAAGAACCTGCCTGCGCTGACGACCATGCGGCGGACAGTCTTGTACTGCGGAGAGACACCGAGTACCAGGATGTCCTGTTCCTTGCCGCCCGCCAGCGCAATGTTTTCGTGCAGATTCAATACGGGTGAAGCTTCTTTGACTCCGGGCACCTGCTGCTCGGCGGCGATCATGTCGTTCACGGTGAGGTCGTCGGCGGCGCTGGTGCTGGTGGCGGCGCTGGAGACGCCCGCGTACTCTGCCCAGATTACGTTCGTGCCCACGGCTTCGATCTGCGCCAGCACATAGCCTTTGCCGGTGAGCGCAATGGTTGCGACCAGGATCACCGCTGCGGTTCCAACCGCCATCCCCAGAGCCGTCATCGCCGCCCGCACCTTGTCGGCTCGCAACGAGTCCAGGCTCATGGTCAGGATCTCGCGTAAGACGATGGACCTACGCGTGGTCTCGAAGCGAGAGATCGGCGGCCAAGTGCGCGACGTCGGCGGTGCGGTCAGGGGCGGCATAAATACGTACTACTTAGCGATGACAACCAGGGTCACTCCGATGCATACAAGAAGGATGCCGAGCCAGCGCTGCGGGCTGACTTTTTCGCCCAGAAAGAAAGTACCGCCGATGGCACCTACCAGATAGCTCAAGGCAGTGACCGGAACTACAAAGCTAACCTCTTCGAAGGAGAGCAGCAACAATAAGGAGAAGAAGGCGACCGCCATCATGGAGACGCCGATCCAGATCCACTTTACGCGCAGGGCTCGCCAGAGCAGGCTGGCAGCGTGTCCGGGGTGCAGGCGCTCGAGTTCGCCGGTCTGCTTCATGGCCCGTCCGAGGCAGAGTTCACCGCACGTGCCGACCACGGTGATCAGGGCAAATAGGACGAAGGCCAGCATTAATTGGAGGTCTCGGTGGTGCGCGGGTTGGTGCCGCGGATGAACGATACTCCGAGACAGATGACGACAATGCCGGCCCAATGCAGCGGCGATACTTTTTCGTGAAGCACCACCACTCCGAGAATGGCGATGACGAGGTAGCCGACGGCAGCGGCGGGCTGAACAAAGCTGTAGTCAGCTACCGAGAGCGCCAGCATGAAACAAACCACGAATGCGATGAGCGAGGCAATGCCGATCCAGATGGTCAAGGAGCTGAAAACCCGGACGAAAACCCCCAGCAGCTCTGAAGGCGGCCAATAATTAATCGGACCGAGATTCTTCATACCCTTGGCGATCAGCAGGTTACCGATCGGCCCGGCGATGATCATGATGGTAATCAGGAAATAGGTTTTGAAATGAAGGCGAGTGTGCATTCTTACGATCAGCCGTCAGGGTTTGTGGGCTGTAACTATCGTACACGAAGGGTATGGCGCGAGCGGTGACATGGCAGAGTGCCACCACTGGCGGCAGACGCTCGGGTTGCTGGCGATGGCTTCGATGAATGAAGAGTCATGCGCCCCACGGGGTGCATTTGGCGTCAAATAGATAGATAGAAAAGAGGGTGTCTGGGGAGTGGCGTACCACTGTCGTAGGACGGCTGCAGCGTATCCATTGTGATAGTTTAGTTACAAGGCTTTTGGCTAGCCCCCAGGCCGTTAAAACACGTGTGCGGGATTGTAGGATTTACACATAAGAATGGGCTCAGGCGTCCGGAACGGATCGCCGAAGCCACGGCCACGCTGGTCCATCGCGGACCAGACCAGCAGGGTGTGCACGAGTCCGCCTACTGCTCGCTGGGCGCTACCCGTCTGGCAATTCTCGACATAGCCGGCGGCGACCAGCCAATTAAGTCTCCTGATGGCGACTCCGTCATCGTCTTCAACGGCGAAATTTATAACCACCTGGAAGTTCGCGCCGAACTGGAGAAGCTGGGTCACAACTTCCACTCTCACTGCGATACCGAGACGGTTCTGCACGCTTTTCTGGAGTGGGACACCGCCTCGTTCCAGCGGCTTCGCGGCATGTTTGCCATCGCCATCTGGACCGAGTCGCGGCGACGACTGGTCTTGGCGCGTGATCGCGTGGGCATCAAGCCTCTCTACATTTCGCAGCAGGGCGAGGAGTTGTATTTCGGCTCGGAGTTGAAGGCCATCCTGGCGCATCCCGAAATCGAGCGGCGCATCAGCCTGCCGGCATTGGATTGTTACCTCGCGCTGAATTACATTCCGGCGCCGTGGACCATGATCGAAGGAATTACCAAGGTCATGCCCGGCACCTGGGTAGAGTGGCGCGACGGCGCGGTTCGGTCGGAAAATTACTGGACGTTGCCGGCTCCGCACGCGGAGAAGATGACCATGCAGTCGGCGACTGAGGAATTAGATTCGCTGCTGCAAAGCTCCGTGCGCGAGCACCTGCTCTCCGACGTCCCGCTAAGCGTGTGGTTGAGCGGCGGGTTGGATTCGTCGACGATTTTGCACTACGCCTCGCAGGCGACCTCTTCTAAGCTGAAAACATTTTCGATTTCGTTTCGCGGACGCAGCTTCGACGAGAGCAGCTACATCGGCAAGATGGTCGAAGAGTACGGCACCGAGCACGAAGAGCTAGATCTGAATCCCGAGCAGGACCTGGAAGGCGCGATCCAGGAATTTGCGTATTACTCCGATGAACCGAGCGCCGATGCCGGCGCTTTGCCGCTGTGGTTTCTGGCGAAGCTGAGCCGTACGCAGACGGAAGTCGCGTTGAGCGGCGAGGGCGCAGACGAACTGTTCGGCGGCTACCTGACGTATCGCGCCAGCCGAATTGCCGCGAACTTGCGGAGGCTCCCGAACGCGGCGCTGCGCTTGGGACAAGGATTGATGCAGTTGTGGCCGGTCTCCGACGACAAGATTGCGCTGGAGTACAAGATCAAACGTCTGCTGGCGGGCAGCCTGATGTCGGCCGAGCGCGGACACGTCTTCTGGAATGGCACGTTCTCCGATCCCGAGAAACGGCAACTGGTCGCCGATCAGCTTCCGCTGGCGCTAGACGATGTGCTCGCCGATCTGCGGGGGCAGCTTGGGCGCAACGGCAGCGACCTGAATGCGTACCTGTGGTTCGATCAGAAGTACTACCTGGCGGATGATATTCTGGTTAAGTCGGACCGCATCAGCATGGCCCATTCGGTCGAGGTCAGGCCGGCCTTTCTTGATCACCGCATCGTAGAGTTTGCCAACCGGATCCCGGCATCACTGAAGGTCTCAGGCTCGCAGCAGAAGATCGTGCTCAAGCAGCTAATGAGCAATAAGCTGCCGCAGGCTGTCCTCAATCGGCCAAAAGTCGGCTTCGACATTCCCGCGCATGACTGGCTGCGCGGACCGCTGCGCAATCTCGCGGTAGAAACGTTGCGCTCCGGCGCAAAAGAATATCCCGAACTCTTCCGTCCTGCGGTCCTCGAAGGCCATCTGCAGGACCACCTGGAAAGGCGAGTCAATATTGGCTATCACCTATGGGGATTGATGATTCTGTTGTTGTGGATGAAAAAGTGGAACGTTCGGGCACCGAAGCCGGCGGCGGCAGCGCGGTTCGCTCCAGCTATTGGAGCTTATTCCTAGCGCTATTTCTGATCGCGGCCTCGGTCTACCTGAGCGGAATCATCTCTCCTCCCTCGTTGTCCGATGACGTTGACTCCGTTCAGGCACAAATAGCGCGCAACATGATCCGCTCCGGCGACTGGGTTACGGCCCGGCTCGACGGCATCGCTTACATCGAAAAACCTCCGCTCGTGTACTGGATGATGGCCTGCTCCTACAAGGTCTTCGGCGTACACGACTGGGCGGCGCGCCTGCCCATTGCGCTGTTTTGCATCGGCGTCTGCTTGTTGACGGCAGCGTTCGGTATCTGGGCGTTCGGCAAGAAGGCGGGTTTCTACGCCGGGCTGGTGATGGCGACTTGCATCGGCTTGTACCTGTTCACGCGCGTGCTCATCCCCGACGTAATCCTGACGTTTACGATTACGCTGGCAATGTGGGCGCTGTTGCGTGCGCTGGATGAGGAAGAGCCGCATCCGCGAGCCTGGGCGTTTGTCATGGCCGCGAGTCTCGGCACCGGACTGCTGCTGAAGAGCCTGATCGCAGTTGTCTTTCCGGCGGCTGCGGCCGTGCTGTATCTGTTCTTCACCAGGCAGCTTTTTTCGCTGCGCACCTGGAAGCGGCTCCGTCCGTTCAGCGGGCTGGCGATCATTCTGCTGATCTCGGTGCCGTGGCATTGGCTGGCGACGCTGCGCAATCCGCCGTACTTCTCGTTCTCCATGCACAGCGGCCCGGGCGAGTATCACGGCTTCCTCTGGTTCTTCTTCATCAATGAGCAGCTGCTGCGCTTCCTGAACCTGCGCTATCCGCGCGACTACAACACGGTGCCGCGCATCTGGTTCTGGCTCTTCCATCTGATCTGGCTCTTCCCGTGGAGCGTGTACTTCCCGGCGATCGCCAAACTGTCGTTCAAGCCGGTCGATCGCGCCGGCCGCGTGCGCCTGTTGGCGCTGTGCTGGATCGGCTTCATCCTGGTCTTCTTCACCTTCTCGACGACGCAGGAGTATTACTCGATGCCGGCGTATCCGGCGATGGCGTTGCTGCTGGGCTCGGCGATGCTGGTCGAGGACAGCCGACGTATCAAGTGGGGCACTCGCGTGCTCACAGTCGTCAGCACACTCTGCGCGGCGGCGGTGATCACCATCCTGGTACTCGATCGTAATGTCGCGACGCCGGGCGACATCTTCAACGCGCTGACCTCGCATCCGGGCGCGTACACGCTGTCGCTCGGTCACATGGAAGACCTCACGCTGCAGTCGTTCGCATATCTGCGGCCGCCGTTGATTCTCGCAGCCATCGCGTTCCTGATCGGCGCAATCGGGACCTTCGGCGCGAAACCTCGGCGCGCTTACTTTGCCGCAGCGTTGATGATGGTGGTGTTCTTTCAGGCGGCCCGAGTAGCGTTGGTCACGTTCGATCCGTATCTCTCGTCGCGACCGCTGGCGGAGGCGATCTTGAAAGCGCCCGATGGGCAGTTGATCATCGACCGCTTCTACTACACATATTCGTCGGTGGCGTTTTATACCGACAAGCCGCTTCTGATGTTGAACGGCAACGTCCTGAATATGTCGTACGGAGCCTCGGCGCCCGACGCACCTAAAGTCTTCCTCAATGACTCGCAATTAAGGGAACTGTGGGCGCGGCCGGAGCGATATTACTTAGTAACCAGTCACACGAAGATTCCGGGACTGGAGGCGGAGCTGGGCCGCGACAAGCTGAATGTCGTCGCCTTCAGTGGCGGCAAGTACGTGTTCACCAACCAGCCGCTGCCGAACTCAAGGCTCCTGCCGGCGCAGGTCGGCGCCTGGAAGGATCACCGGGTGCCCCAGGTTTCGCGATTTTCGAAACCTGGGTGAGACAGATACCGTGCGGGTAGAGCGGCGCTTCAGCGCCGCGTCAGGGCCCGATGAATTATTTGAAGAGCCCGCTTCAGCGGGCGGCACTGTGCCGTCGGCTGAAGCCGACTCAAAGTTCAAAATAGCTGCTGGACGCGGGCCTAAAGGCCCGCTCTACCAGAGCTTGGGTAGAACGGACGCGGGCCTGAAGGCTCGCTCTACCAGAGCTTGGGTAGAACGGACGCGAGCCTGAAGGCCCGCTCTACCAGACCTGAGTTGAACAACGTTGGACACGGCCGGCGGAACCGAGGAAGCGCAATTTGCCCGCCAAACCCGGTAGAATAGAAGGGATACTTACTTCGGGACCAGGTTTTGAACTGGCACGGCTTCAGCCGCGCCGAAAGCAGCAAAAATACTGGGGTTCAGCCCCTGCACTATAACCAGGGCTCCGCGAGTTGCGGAATCGACGTGAGGCAATCCAACACTCGCCTCACTATTCTTCATAGGCCCTGAGGAGGATTCATGAGAATTGCAGTTTTGGGTGGTGACGGTTACTGCGGTTGGGCAACCGCGCTGTACTTGTCCAAGCAGGGCAACGACGTTGCCATCGTCGACAACTACATCCGCAGGAAATGGGACATCGATCTGGGCGTCTCGACCCTTACACCGATTCTGCCCTTGCGCCAACGCGTCGAGCTCTGGAAGGAGCTCACCGGAAAGACTATCGAGGTCTACGAGGGCGACATGCGCGACTACAATTTCGTCGCCGCGCATATCCGCGACTTCCGGCCCGATGCCGTCGTGCATTTCGCCGAGCAGCGCTCGGCCCCGTACTCGATGATCGATCGCGAGCACGCGGCATTCACGCAGGTCAACAACATCGTCGGCACGCTGAACCTGACCTTCGCCCTGCGTGAAATCAACCCCGACTGCCATCTGGTTAAGCTGGGCACCATGGGCGAATACGGTACGCCCAACATCGACATCGAAGAGGGCTACATCAAGATCGAGCACAACGGCCGTAGCGATGTGCTTCCCTTCCCCAAACAGCCCGGGTCGTTCTATCACCTGTCGAAGGTGCACGACTCGCACAACATTATGTTTTGCTGCCGCATCTGGGGACTGCGCGCAACCGATCTAAACCAGGGCGTCGTCTACGGAACCAACACCGATGAGACGGCAATGGACGAAGGCCTGATCAATCGCTTCGATTATGACGAAGTATTCGGCACCGCGCTGAACCGCTTCTGCATTGAAGCGGCGGTCGGCCATCCGATCACCGTCTACGGCAAGGGCGGCCAGACGCGTGGCTTCCTCGATATCCGCGACACCATTCGCTGCATCGAGATCGCCTGCAATCATCCGGCGAACAAGGGCGAGTTCCGCGTCTTCAATCAGTTCACCGAACAGTTCTCGGTACTGGAGCTGGCCAACATGGTGAAGACCGCGGGCACGAAGTTCGATCTCAAGGTTGAAATCGATCATCTGCCTGACCCCCGCGTGGAAGCCGAGGCGCATTATTACAACGCCAAGAACTCGAACCTGATCGACCTCGGTTTGAAGCCGCACATGCTCAGCGATTCGCTGATCGACTCGATGATCAACGTGGCCCTGAAGTACAAGAGCCGCATCGATCAGTCGGTGTTCATGCCGCAGGTGAACTGGCGCAATGCCACCAACAGCCGCAATGGCACGGTGCGCACGCCCTCGGGACTGTCGCTGGTTTCCGACGGCGTGGGCGTCTAGCGATTCGTGCAACTGCTTAGCGTTTTATGGAAGGGCGCATTTCGATGCGCCCTTTTCTGCATCTCCCTACTCACGGTTAAATCGTCATGGAATCGATACTGAGGTAACCGAAAATTCATAGTTAGAAGTCCCCGACCAGTTGTTTAAGCAATCGACTTCTCCGTCATTCGAGATTTAGACTAGGCGAACCCTTCGTTACGTTGGTATAGACCCCCATGCCCCTGATCGAAGCCCTGCTGTTGTTGCTGGTGCTGTCTCGCGTTCTCGGCGAGATCGCTGCGCGCTTCGGACAGCCCGTCATGATCGGCGAAATCCTGGCGGGCGTGATTCTGGGGCCTTCTGTCCTGAACTATGTCGACTACAGCACCGACATCAAGGCAATTTCCCAGCTGGGAGTTCTGCTGCTGGTGTTCATCGCGGGCATGGAAATGGACTTGGACGCGCTATGGGATTCGGTGCGCGGGCGTGGTGCTTGGGTCAGCGCAGCCGGCTTCGTGATCCCGTTGCTCTGCGGCATTCTCGTGGGAGTAGGGTTCGGCCTGGATCAGACACGCACGATTTTCATCGCCTTGTGTATCGCGATTACTGCGTTGCCGGTCAGCGTTCGCATCCTGATGGACCTGGGAAAGCTAAAGACCGAGGTCGGGCAGAAGATCGTTTCCGCGGCTGTCGCTAACGACGTGGTTTCGTTGCTGGCGTTGGGCATCATTCTCGACGTCAAGGGCGGCAGCGGCACCCGGGAAGCATTCTTCAAATCGATGGGCCTGGCGCTGGCGAAAGCGTTGCTGTTTATGGCGGTAGTATTTATCGCCGCCAGGCTCGTCAAGCGATATCCGCTGGGACGCTTCTTCCGGCCCGGAGCAGCGATCCACCGCTTCCTCGCAAGACTGAAGGGCAAGGAAACGTTGTTCGCCGTCGTACTGGTGTTCGTGATCGCCTTCGCCAGCTTCTCGGAGTTTCTCGGACTGGACTTCGTGATCGGAGCGTTCTTTGGATCGATGCTGCTGAGCCACCAATTGCTCGGTCGAGCTAACTTCGAGGAAATTGAGAAGACTGCTTCGAATGTGACCATGGGTTTTCTGGGGCCGATCTTTTTTGCCGCAATTGGACTGGAGTTTGACGCGCGCACTCTGGAACACTGGAGCCTGGTGATCGCGATCCTGGTAGCTTCGTTTGTCGGAAAGATCTTCGGAGGCTACCTCGGCGGAAAACTTGCCGGCATGCGCAATGACGAGAGCTGGGCGGTGGGCGCGGGACTGAATGGGCGCGGCGTGATGGAACTGGTCATTGCTAATATCGCCCTGACCAACGGCTTCATTGGGCGCGGGCTCTTCACCATCCTCGTGTTGATGGCAGTGGTCACTACGTTCGCTACACCGTTCCTGTTGAAGTATGCGTACGACCGGATGGCGTCGTCCGCGGAATTACGCCACCAGAATGCAGTCGCCTAGTTTTGGGGGCAGTTCTTCCATTCGACCTGCCTAACCGATCGCAAGGTTCACAAATCACAAGGCCGGCTGTTCCCAAACCGCTATAATTTCTTTTACCTCCGTGTCCTCTGTGCCCAGTGGTACATACGATTTTCGCCAGGTTTCTATGACTATCATCAAACAAGACGACGTAATCCAAAGCGTGTCCGACGCGCTGCAATACATCTCCTACTACCATCCAGCCGACTTCATCAAAGGCATGGCCGCTGCTTACGAGAAAGAACAGTCTCCCGCCGCTCGCGATGCCATGGCGCAAATCCTGATCAATTCGCGCATGTGCGCCGAAGGCCATCGCCCCATCTGCCAGGACACCGGCATCGTCACCGTCTTCCTCAAGATCGGCATGAACGTACAGTGGGACGCGACCATGAGCGTCGAAGACATGGTCAACGAAGGCGTGCGCCGCGCTTACAAGCACGAGCACAATAAGCTGCGCGCCTCCATCCTCGCCGACCCCGCCGGCTCGCGCAAGAACACGCACGACAACACGCCCGCCGTTATCAACATGACGGTCGTGCCCGGCGACAAAGTGGAGGTGCTGATCGCCGCCAAGGGTGGCGGCTCGGAAGCCAAGTCAAAGTTCGCCATGCTGAACCCGTCGGACTCGGTCGTCGACTGGGTGCTGAAGACCGTGCCGACCATGGGCGCAGGCTGGTGCCCGCCGGGAATGCTCGGCATTGGCATTGGTGGCACGGCAGAAAAAGCGATGCTGATGGCGAAAGAATCGCTGATGGATCCGATCGACATTCAGGATCTCATCGCCCGCGGCCCGAAGACCACGGCCGAAAAGCTACGCGTCGAACTGTACACGAAGGTCAACCAGCTCGGCATTGGCGCGCAGGGTCTCGGCGGTCTGACCACCGTGCTCGACGTGAAGGTGAAGGATTATCCCACGCACGCCGCGAATCTGCCGGTCGCGATGATCCCCAACTGCGCCGCCACGCGTCACGCGCACTTTGTGCTCGACGGCAGCGGGCCGGTTGCGCTCGAGCCGCCGTCGCTTGAGGACTGGCCGAAGCTCACCTACAATCCTGCGAACGCGCGCCGTGTGAATCTCGACACCGTCACGCGCGAGGACGTTGCCACCTGGAAGCCGGGCGACGTGCTGCTCCTCAGCGGCAAGCTGCTGACTGGCCGCGACGCCGCGCACAAGCGCATGACCGACATGCTCAATAAGAAAGAGATGCTGCCGGTCGACTTCAACAACCGCTTCATCTACTACGTCGGCCCGGTCGATCCGGTGCGCGAAGAGGTTGTCGGTCCGGCGGGCCCCACGACGGCAACGCGCATGGACAAGTTCACGCGCCAGATGTTGCGCGAGACCAACCTGCTCGGCATGGTCGGCAAATCCGAGCGCGGAGAAGAAGCGGTCAAAGCCATTCGCGACCACAAAGCGGTCTACCTGATGGCCGTCGGTGGCGCCGCCTACCTGGTGTCGAAGGCGATCAAGAAGTCGCGCGTGCTGGCTTTCCACGATCTCGGGATGGAGGCGATCTACGAGTTCGAGGTGCACGACATGCCGGTGACGGTTGCGGTCGACGTGAACGGCAACTCGGTCCATGAGAGCGGCCCGCGTGAGTGGAAGGCAAAAATCGCCGAGCTGGTCGAGATCTCTTAGTCGCTATTTGCTTGTTGTTCTCACCGTTCCCCGCTCGCAGTTGTCATCACGAGCGAAGCGAGGGATCTGCTGTTGTGACAGCGGAAAACAGATCCCTCGCTTCGCTCGTGATGAGAATCTGCAGGGAAAGGATATTCAAGCGTCTCGCGATTTTCGAGACGCTTGATCCGCCCCGCCACGGCCTCCGTCCCAACTCGATATAATCGCCTCTCATCATCACGGAGAAATCATTTATGCCACGCGGCATCACGCCCCGCCAGCCCTCGCGCAGCGGACGTCAGGACAAAGTAAGTCAAGCCAAAGCTCGAATTCTCGAGGACACTCCGTCTAAATCCCACTCAAGCAAAACCGGCTTGCGTGGGGCACCCGTGAACCCTTCCAGGTCTACTGCCAAATCTCCGACCAAGACTTCACGCAAGGCTGCGATCGTCACCAAGCGTTATAACCCGGTCGCGCCGGAGCGCATTAACGCGATTCTCGAGCGGCTCGATGCGCGCTATCCCGACGTTGTTTGCGCCCTGCACCATAACAGCGCATGGGAGCTGCTGGTGGCGACGATCCTCTCGGCACAGTGCACCGATGTGCGGGTCAACATGGTGACCCCAACGCTGTTCGAGAAGTATCCGACGCCGGACGCCTTCGCTGCGCTTCAGCCCGAGGAATTGGAAGACGACATTCGCTCCACCGGCTTCTTTCGCAACAAGTCGAAATCGCTGGTGGGCGCCGCGCGCAAGATCATCAGCGACTTCGGCGGCGACGTGCCGCGAACCATGGACGAGCTGCTGACGATTCCGGGTGTCGCGCGCAAAACCGCCAACGTGGTGCTTGGCTCCTGGTACAGAATCGCCGTTGGCGTGGTGGTCGACACGCACGTGCATCGCATCTCGCGCCGGCTGGAGCTTACAAAAAACAACGAGCCCGTGAAGATCGAGCAAGACCTGATGAAGGTGATCCCGCGTGAGCATTGGATCCTGTATTCTCACCAGATCATTCATCACGGCCGCGCGATTTGTGTTGCGCGCAGTCCTAAATGCTCGGAGTGTCCGCTGGAAACGCTATGCCATGCAGCGGACAAGACCTGGAGCACGGTGGAGATTCACAAGAACGCCAAGCCGTAATGTCGCGCTAGATTTCTTGCCAAGGAGGCGCCGATCGAATCGATGGATCCCAATCGTCACGTAGGCGATGGCCGCCTGACCTTCGGCGACAACGTGAAGATGCGCGACACCGAATTGACCCGCGCCCTGGGGATCGCCGGTAACCATGCGCCGGGATCGACGCTACGGTTTGATTACGTACGCGATGGCGACGGGCACTGGCATCTGATCGGTCTGGACTAAGGCGAGGAGCGCGTATCAGCTCCTTGCAATATCACGAAAGTGCCACTACGATCATTAGACTTGCGTGCTGTATTTGGTTGCGTAACTTGGGAATCGCGGTAGAATACGGCTAACGTCAACTTCGCGGTGACTTTATGAAACGAATGACTGCTGTTGCTCTGTTCTCGCTCCTGCTTGTGGCTCTTGCCGCGCCGACGCTGGCTAATGCCAAGTCTAACTCACAGAAGAAGCAGCAGAAGTATTGGTCACACCTCCAGAAGCAGCAGTCCAAAGATCAGAAGAAGCAGCAGAAGCAGTGGAGTAAGCAGCACCCGAACAATACCACGCACAGCGTGACCTAGCCCGCACAAGTTGTAAGTCCCGTCCTTCTGCGCGGAGGCGATACGGAATAATGCAAGGGGTTTGTCGCGGCGCCGTTTTTCCTGGCCGTCGGCGTTGGCCCATCTGCTGTAATCGATTACAACTCCACTTCCTGCAACACCGGCTTGGGCGGCGGAATGGTGTGCAGCGCCTCGACCATGGCGTCGGCGAATTCACTGGTGCCGGCAGTGCCCCCGACATCGCGGGTAATGTGCTTCTTCTCGCCGTAAACTTTCTCCAGCGCCAGCCGGATATGATTCGCAGCATTCTCCTCGCCCAGGTGGCGGAGCATCAGAATTCCTGAACGCAGCACCGCAGTGGGATTCGCCATGTCTTTACCGGCGATGTCGGGCGCGGAACCATGTACGGCTTCGAAGATCGCGCAGTCATGGCCGAAGTTCGCGCCAGGAACCAGACCCAGGCCGCCCACGAAAGCCGCGCACAGATCGGAGATGATGTCGCCGTAAAGATTCTCCAGAAGCAGCATGTCGTACTGGTAAGGATTCATCACCAGCTGCATGCACGTGTTGTCGACAATGTGTTCGCCGTAGGTGATCTCAGGATATTCCTTCGAGATATTGCGCGAGCAGCGAATGAACAGGCCGTCCGACAGCTTCATGATGTTGGCTTTGTGGATGGCGTGAATTTTCTTGCGGTTGTGCTTGCGCGCGTATTCGAAAGCAAAGCGGGAAATGCGGGTCGAAGCTTTTTCCGTGATGATCTTCAGACTCTCGACCACGCCGGGCACGACTTCGTGTTCGATGCCGGAGTAAAGTCCCTCGGTATTTTCGCGGACGATCACGAGATCGACGCCGGGATAACGCGTGGCCACCGAAGGCAGATTGCGGATCGGGCGAAAGTTCGCGAACAGTTCAAATTGTTTGCGCAACGCGACGTTGATGCTGGGGAAGCCACCGCCGATCGGGGTGGTGACCGGACCCTTCAGGCCGCAACAGGTGCGTTCGATCGATGCGATCAGTTCCTTCGGAATGTATTCCTTGTACTTTTCGTACGCTTCGGCGCCGGCCGCGAAGCTCTCCCACTCAAACTTGACGCCGGTTGCTTCCAGAATGCGAACAGAGGCGTTGACCACTTCGGGGCCGATACCGTCGCCGGGAATCAGAGTAACTTTGTGTGCCATTCTTCCTTTTAGTATTTGATGCCGGATCAATCTCCGGACTTGGCTTTGGCGGACGAGTTTTCTTTGGTATCGAGCAGTTCTTTCAGCTCTTCCATGAACTCGCGCACATCTTTGAAGTCTAGGTAAACCGAGGCGAAGCGCACATAGGCGACCTTGTCGATGTGCTTCAGCCGGTTCATGATCAACTCGCCGATCTCGCTGGTCTTTCGTTCGCGGTCCTGGGAGTCGACGACAAATCCCTCGGCGTCGTTGACGATCTGCTCCAGTTTGCCCATCGAGACCGGACGCTTTTCGCAGGCCCTCAGCAGGCCGGCCAGAACTTTCTGCCGTTCAAACTTCTCGCGGCGGCCGTCCTTCTTCACCACCATGTACGGGATTTCGTCGATGCGCTCGTAAGTGGTGAAGCGCTTTTCGCACTTCAGGCACTCGCGGCGGCGGCGGATGGACTCGCCTTCCTTGCTTTCGCGCGAATCGACTACTTTGTCGTTTTCAAAGCCGCAGAACGGACACTTCATGGATAAGAGGAAGCGGGCGATGGGCCCACTCTTCGATTGTAACAGGGGAATTGTTGCGACCGTCGTACCTGTAGCCGGTTGCCGCCTGAAACCACTCCATCCGTTCAGCCGCTGATTCAGCCCTCCGAACGCACCTCAGGCCCGTTCGCTGTCAACCCGCTTCACTCCAATACGTGAGGGACGACACAGCCTTCGACCAGGCCGTGGCGAGACAATCTTGTCATCGAGGAGCGCGGCGGTGCGCCTTTCATAATCCGATACTGACAACCCCACTTTATCCGCTGCCGCGCCCACTCCATCTCAGCGAGGACCCATGAGCACCCAGACATTGTCGCCTGAAGTGAATCTGCCTATCTCGTCGAC
This sequence comes from uncultured Acidobacteriaceae bacterium, assembly GCA_963834135.1. Taxonomy (GTDB): domain Bacteria; phylum Acidobacteriota; class Terriglobia; order Terriglobales; family Acidobacteriaceae; genus Bog-257. The sequence continues at coordinate 67,109 of CAWIAN010000009.1, forward strand.
GAAATCTGAGCAACCCACCCCTGGCAAACGGCCCGGCCTGCGCATTCTTCAGCCGGAGGTTACCTACACCGGCGCGCCGATTAAGCCGCTGCAAAAAGGTTTGCCGAAGCAGACTGAGTCGCTCTGCCCCGAGTGCACCAAGGTCATCCCGGCGAACATCTTCGCGGACAACGGCAAAGTCGTAATGGAGAAGCAGTGCCCCGAGCACGGCCAATTCCGCGACATCGTCTTCAGTGATATCGAGCTATACCTCAAGATGGAAGAGTGGAACTTCGGTGACAATCTCGGCCTATCAAATCCGCAGGTTGAAGGCGGAGTCACCTGTCCAGATGATTGCGGCTTATGCGGCATGCATACCTCGCACACCGCTCTGGCGAATGTCGACCTCACGAATCGCTGCAATTTGACTTGCCCGGTCTGCTTCGCCAACGCGAATGTCGCCGGCTATGTCTACGAGCCAAACCTGGAGCAGATTCGCGGCATGCTCAGCACGTTGCGAGGCGAGCGTCCGGTCGACGGACGCGTGGTGCAGTTTTCCGGCGGCGAGCCTACGATTCATCCGCAATTTTTCGAGATTCTGTCGATGGCGCGCGAGATGGGCTTCACGCACATTCAAGCCGCGACCAACGGCATCGAACTGGCGGATCTGGAGTTCGCCAGGAAAGCGAAAGCCGCAGGTCTGGCAACGTTGTACCTGCAATTCGACGGTATCAATGATGACATCTATCGGCGGGTGCGAGGGCAGTCGCTGCTCGCCATCAAGATGCAGGTCATCGAGAACTGTCGCGCCACCGGGATGAAGATCGTCTTCGTGCCCACAATCGTTAAGGGCTTGAACGATCATCAAGTCGGCGACATCGTTCGCGTCGCAATTGAAAACGTCGACACGGTTTCGGGGATCAGCTTCCAGCCGGTTGCCTTCACCGGACGGATCGCTAAGCACGAGTTGCTGGCCAAACGCTTTACCCTGTCTGATCTCGCGCGTTGCGTCAGCGAGCAGACCGGCATCACCGATCCTCGCTCAGACTGGTTCCCGCTGGCGTGCGTCACTCCGTTCTCGAAGTTCACGGCTGCGCTGCGCGGGACGGGCGTGCCGACCATCTCGTCGCATCCCCACTGCTCGCTCGGGACTTATTTCTTTGTCGATGAGAAGTCGAAGAAGGCGGTACCCATCACGCAGTTTGTCGACGTCCCGAATATGTTGCAGGACATGGAAGAGCTGTCGCGCTCGGCAAGCAAGGCGACTTTCAAGTTCTACAGCAAGATGAAGGCCTGGAACTCCATGCAGAAGCACTTCAAGAAAGAATTGGCGCCGCCGGGACTGACCTTCACAAAATTCCTGCAGACCTTGCAGGGTCTGACCAATAAAAAACTGGGACGTGACGGCAAAGACGGCACCTACACCTATCGCACGCTGTTGGTTGCGGGCATGCACTTTCAGGACGCGTACAACTACGACATCGAACGTGTGAAGCGTTGCGTGATTCACTACGCTACGCCGGACGGCAAGCTGTACCCGTTCTGCACCTATAACTCCGGGCCGTGCTACCGCGAGAAGATCGAGCGGCAGTTTTCAGTACCGCTGGAAAAAGCATCCGTTAGCGACTAGCAAACGATTAACAATTCACGATCAAGAAAAGCCGCCTCGCGCCTGCGTTGCGGCTTTTGTATTGTTGGTAATGAGAGAGCCGCGCCTCCGCAAAACCGCATCGAAGCATTTGCGGTACCATCCTAACGCGGAGCATTTCTCAGCGAATGAACTTCACGCGATCCAGTGGCATCCTGCTGCATCCCACTTCTCTTCCCGGTGCCTATGGCATAGGCGAACTCGGCCAGGAGGCGCACGCTTTCGCCGACTTCCTGCATGATTCGGGCCAGCACATCTGGCAGGTCTTGCCGCTTGGTCCCACCGGCTATGGCGATTCTCCTTACCAATGTTTCTCCGCTTTTGCCGGCAATCCTCTGCTGATCAGCATCGACCGTCTCGTGGAACGCGGTTACCTCGACGCGCTCGATCTTGCCGGCAAGCCGCAATTTCCCGAAGGTGTCGTCGACTTCGGAACAGTTATCGCTTGGAAGCGGCCGCTGTTGCAGAAGGCGTTCGAAAACTTTCGACATAGTTCGCCGGGAGATCGCCAGGAGTTCGAAACATTCTGCCGGCAGCATGCATCGTGGCTGGATGAGTATGCACTGTTCATGGCGGCGAAGGATGCTCACAATCTAGTCATCTGGATGGAGTGGGAGCGCGAGCTGGCGCTTCGTGAGCCCGCCGCCTTGGCGCAGGCTCGCGAAAAGCTGAGCGACGACATCGAGTGCAACAAATTCATCCAGTTCGAATTCGAGCGGCAATGGTGCGACCTGAAGGCGCATTGCGCGCGCAACGAGATTCGGATCATGGGTGACATGCCTATCTACGTCGCGCTCGACAGCGCCGACGTGTGGGGGAACCGCGGGCTGTTCGAGTTGCAGCCTGACGGCAGGCCGCGTGTGGTCGCGGGTGTTCCCCCAGACTACTTCAGCGCGACCGGGCAGCTTTGGGGCAATCCGATTTATGCGTGGGAGGCACACGCCAAGACCGGGTATGCGTGGTGGATCGCACGCTTCCGTCGGACGCTCGAGATGTTCGACCTGATTCGCCTCGACCACTTCCGCGGCTTCGAGGCATACTACGAAATTCCGGCGGGAGAGACGACGGCGATCAACGGCGCGTGGGTTAAGGGTCCGGGCGCTCCACTGTTCGAGGCGGTGAAGAATGCTTTGGGCGACCTGCCGATCGTGGCTGAAAATCTCGGCGTCATCACTCCGCCGGTGGAAGCTTTGCGAAATCAATTCGGCTTTCCCGGCATGGCGATTCTGCAATTCGCCTTCGGCAACGATCCCCAGGCTCCCGACTTCAAGCCGCACAACTATCCCCACCACCTGGTCGCCTACACGGGCACGCACGACAATGATACGGTGATTGGCTGGTGGAACAGCAAGGCGGGCGCAGGCAGTATTCGCACGGAGGCTGACGTTGAGAAGGAACAGGCCTATGCCAAGCGCTATCTCAACACTGATGGGCACGATATCAACCTGGTGATGATTCGCACGCTGATGGCGTCGGTAGCCGACACCGTGCTCTTCCCTTTACAGGATGTGTTGGGCGTTGGTAGCGAAGGCCGCATGAATCTGCCCGGTAGTTCTTCGGGAAATTGGCGCTGGCGCTTTAGCGAGGACCAGCTGCATTCAGCAAGCAGCTCACAATTGAAGCAGTGGGCTGAGACTTACGAGCGTAGCGCCCCCTAATGGATCGGTTTGGCCTATGTCAGGAGCACGCCTGCAGGCGTACAGCTGCGGGCCGATTGTTGATGTTCGCTTTTAGCGATTGAGGTGATCTCCCTTGACCTCAGGGCTGAAGCCAATTATGACGGGCTTCGGAACTGCCCGCCTGAAGGTGTGCTCCACCCGACGGGCAATGGGTTAATCAATTCAGATTAGCGTCACCCTCCGCGAGTCCAACTGCCTTTTGGGCGCAAGACACGATAAGATATCCTTCGCAACTAGAGGGGATCAATGTACTTCGAACAGTTTTATCTAGGATGCCTGGCCCATGCCTCGTATCTGTTCGGTTCTGATGGACAAGCGGCGGTGGTGGATCCACAACGCGATGTCGAGATCTACATCGAAGCGGCCAAAAGGCAGGGGCTCGAGATTCGCTACATTTTCGAGACTCACCTGCACGCTGATTTTGTCTCTGGCCATAACGAATTGGCTGCGCGTACCGGCGCTAACATTTACGTCGGCAAAGCGGCGGAAGCCAGCTACCCGCACATCGGCGTTGTCGATGGGTCCGAAGTTCATGTGGGGCGATGTCGCGTCAGCGTACTTGCCACGCCGGGTCATACTCTCGAAAGCCTCTGCTTGCTGCTCACCGATGAAGAGAAATCCCAGACACCCTTTGCAGTTCTTACCGGCGACACCCTTTTTATAGGGGATGTCGGGCGTCCTGATCTTTCGAAGACCTATACGCCGCCGCAGCTAGCCGGAATGCTCTACGACTCGCTGCAAAAGCTGATGGCGCTGCCGAACGAAGTACAAGTCTATCCGGCGCACGGAGCGGGCTCGCTCTGCGGACGCAACATGCGCGCCGAACGCTCCTCCACCATCGGCACGGAGCGGCTGACGAACTACGCGCTACAGATCAAGGACCGCGACGAATTCATTCGGCAGATGACATCGAACCTGCCTGCACGGCCGGATTACTTCCTGGAAGATGCTGCCATCAACCGCGCTGGAGCCGCGGCTCTGGCTGATCTTCCGGAGCTAACCGCAATTTCGCCCGCCGATCTGAAGGGTCAGTTACAGAAAGGCAAGATCGCGCTTGACGTTCGTCCCGTCGAGGATTTCGCTGCCGGGCATGTTCCCGGCTCGGTCAGCATCGCGCTGTCAGGACAATTCGCCTCATGGGCCGGCGCAGTCCTGGGATTGTCGTCGCACCCGATATTGATCGCCGCCACGCAAGAGCAGATAGCGGAAGCAAGAATGCGGCTGGCGCGCGTGGGTATCGAAAATCTCTCCGGCTATCTCGAAGGCGGTATTGAAGGATGGAAGCAAGCCGGATTCGACTTGGCGCAAATGCCGCAGGCAACGGTTGAGGAACTCCGAAAGCGTCTCGACGCCGGCGATGTGCAGGTGCTCGACGTCCGCAGGCAAGGCGAGTGGGATGCGGGACACATCGAAGGCGCAGGCTTTTATCCGCTGGACCGTTTCAAAGCAGCGCTTCCGTCGCTCCAGAAAGGGGCGCCCGTCGCCGTGCACTGCAAGGGTGGCTACCGCAGCATGATCGCCGCCAGCCTGCTGCAACGCGCAGGACACAACGTGATCAATGTAATCGGTGGCTTCGACGCCTGGGAAAAAGAGAAGCTACCGGTGGCGTCAGGCGCGGCGGTGGGCGCGTAGTTTCGGCTGTTTGCCGGCAGCTTCTTGGCAAAGGCCGAACAAGTTTATATCGCGGCCGCGCTTAGTACGGCCGCAGGGTTTTGAGTGTAATCGCCTGTTATCGCCAGTCATCTGGAAAAATGAACGACAGGAGCGTAGATTGACCCCGTGAGCTGCGTCTGTCGGTTCCTAAAGGTCGTGGTTGCAGTGGCCGTGTTATTGGCCGTCGTGGCTCGCGCACCAGCATCAGACCACAGTGGGATCGTTCGAGGAGTGGTTGTCGATGCGGTTGGCAATCCTGTTGCAGCCGCTCAGGTGAAAGCAACCTATACCGGCGCTTTCGACGGAATCGTGCCGAGCGCAACCACGGATGGCTCGGGCCAATTCGTCATTCAGCACTTGCCGTTTGGAAAGTATTACGTCACCGCCGCGAAGGAGCAAGACGGTTACCCTGACCAGAGTAATCAGTTTTATACCGGATTGAATTCCCACCTTGTGACCATCGAGCTTGACTCGAATCACCTCGATCAGGATGTGACCGTGCGGCTTGGGGAACGAGCCGGATTGATATTCGGAATCGTGGTCGATTCTGAAACGCATCAGTCGCTCCAGCCGTGGGCAGAGCTGCGTTGGAAAGATGAGCCGTCCATCTTTTTCAGCGGCACAGGATTGGTTACGTCGAGCTTTCGTCTTTTAGTCCCGGCAAACACCGCCTTGTCCCTGGTCGTCTGCGAAGCAGGATATGAACCGTGGTTCTATCGAAATCAGGATGGCAACAATTCTTTTCGGATAGCGCAAGGGCAGGAATCGAAGCTGGAGATAGCCATGAAACCCATTGGTGACAAGAACAGGCCGCTTTCGGATGAAGAACTGAAGGCTATGTCTGATTTGGCGGCCAAGGGCGACGGCTGTCCATCTCCATCTCCGCATCAATGATAACTGTCGTAATATCGCCATAGCACTCATTGACGCTGCAGCCCGACGCCGTCAGCCACCCTCAGTACCCGTGATCGCTGCCCTCGAGCCGCACCTTGCCGCGGAACATGCGATAGACAAAGCTGAAGTACACCGCGGCCAGGACCATTCCGATCGACCACCACACGAAGCCCACACTTAGTCCGTGCGCTCCCGCAGCCGTGTTGTAGATTGTCAGGCTGCGCTCCGGTCCGGTACTGGCGGGCAACACGTTGGGGTAGAGCGCGAAGGCCGCTCCCACCAACATGCCGACGATATACGTGCAGGACGCCAGGAACGCGCCTTTCTCCTGCCCACTCCTGTGCGCGAAGTACATATAGCAGAGGCTGCCGATCACGATTGCCGGAACCAGGTAGCCGACTGGCCACTTCGAGTAATTCTCCAGCACGTGCGGTACGGCATACACGGTCGCAATCAAGCTGAAGATGGTCAGCAGCACCTGCACCGGCCAGAACACCGACGCTACCTTGCGCGCGCGGACATTCAACTCGTTCTGCGTCTTGGTGGCCAGATAAAGCGAACCATGAACCACTAGCGTGACCAGGGCAACGACTCCGCACAGAACGGTGTACCAGTCGAGGATGCCGTTCTGCGCTCCGACGCGCCAGTTGGTCCACAGCGGCTCGAAGAAATAGCCATCCGGGTTCAGCGGCACGCCGCGAACCACATTACCCAGCGCCGCACCAAAGAAGATTGCCAGCAGAATGCTCGAGACGCCGAAGATCGCGTCGAAAAAACCTTTCCATAACCCTTGCTCGATATGAGTGCGAAACTCGATGCCGATGGCGCGCAGCATCAGCAGCCACAGCACCATCATCAGGGGAAGATAGAAGCCGCTGAAGCTGGAGGCATACAAGAGCGGAAAGGCGAAGTACAACGTGCCGCCGGCAGCGAGCAGCCAGACTTCGTTTCCGTCCCATACCGGGCCGATCGCGCGAAGCACCATGCGGCGCTCTTCGTCCGTGCGCGCGATAAAGAGATGCACTGCGCCTGCGCCCAGGTCGAAGCCATCCAGCAGAACGTAAATCGCGACCATCACTGCAACGATCATGAACCAGATTGTCGACATGGTTATCGCACCTCCGCGGGAGTTAGGGGAACTGCTTCGATCTGTCTGCGCAACTCAGGTGACATCACCGGCTCAGGGCCATGCTCGATTTCGCGGCGAACCAGGAAGAGGAACAGGACCGATAGAACGGTGTACATGCCAAGGAAGCCGAGGAAGCTGAACCAGCCGTTGCCGGCCGACACCATCTTCGAATAGCCATCAACGGTGCGCATCAGTCCATAAACCAGCCAGGGTTGGCGTCCGATTTCCGCCGTCATCCAGCCTGCGGTGTTAGCGATGTAGGGGAACGGAAACATCAGCAGCAGAATCCACAGCATCCAGCGCGATTCGTAGAGTTTCCTGCGCCACAACAGCAGACAGGCGATACCAGTTACTGCAATGAAGATGGTTCCGAGCCCGACCATGATGTGGTACGTGTAGTAGAGCAGCGGAATGTTCTCCGGCCAATCTTCCTTGGGCATCGAATTTAAGCCCTTCACCTCGGCGCCCCAACTGCGCCACGTGAGGAAGCTGAGCATTCTAGGTACGACAAGCGGGTTGTCGATGCGCTGATTGGCGACATCGGGCTGGCCCAGAATTACCAGTGGCGCGCCGGGTTGCGTCTCCCACAGTGCCTCCATCGCGGCCAAGGTCACGGGCTGATTGCGCGCCAGCATTCGTCCCTGCGCGTCGCCCGTAGGCACAACCTGGAACGCGCTGACAAACAGCGCGGCGATCACACCTACCTTCACGAAGATCCTGCCCTCTTCCACATGTTTCTGGCTGAGCAAGTAGAACGCTCCGACGGCGGCCATCACGAACGCGCCGGTGATGACGGCGCCGCTCATGTTGTGCGCGTACTGCCACCAGGCCCAGGGATTCAGCACCAGCTGCCAGAAGCTGCTGAGTTGCAGCGAACCGTTGGCCGCGCGCTCGTAGCCCACCGGATGCTGCATCCAGGCGTCGGTAGCGACGATGAAGTAGCCCGACATCCACGAACCCAGGAAGACCATTAGCGATGCAAACCAGTGCATGCGTTTGCTCAGCCGTTTCTCGCCATAGAGAAATAGTCCGAGGAATGTGGATTCGAGGAAGAAAGCGAAGCAGCCTTCCATAGCCAGGGTCTGCCCGATCACGCCGCCCGCGAAGCGCGAGAAGTGCGACCAGTTGGTGCCGAACTGAAACTCCATGGGAATTCCGGTCACGACACCGATCACGAAGTTGATGCCGAAGATCTTGGCCCAGAAGCGGGCGGCAGCTCCGTAGCGCTCATCGCCGGTCTTGAGCTCGATGGTCTTCAGCACCACGATCAAGGGCGCCAGCCCCATGGTCAGTTGCGGGTAGAGGTAGTGGTACGTGATGGTGAAGGCGAATTGCAGACGGTGAATCAAAAGTGCGCTATCCATCGAGAGGCCTCGGATAAGAAATGTCGCGCAGACAGGGCTGCGCACTAGGTTATGAGTGCAATGGCAGCGGAAACGGCATGTCACTATTGTTCGTTGGGGTCGGCACTACCGGCTGTGATTGAGATCACAAGACGCAGTGATCGGCAAGGGATTGGCGCCGCAATGGGGCCGAGTTCCCGTTCAGGGCAGCGTGGCCCTGACGTCAATCTCTGTTGAAACGACGTTGCGGGAACGAACGTCAGCAACTTTCATTGGCGTCTAGCACAAGCCGAACGTCGACGGGCGAAGCGGCTTCGAGTTGCGGGATCGCCAAGCCTGCCGGATGAAACTGCTAAACTGAGGCTGTGTCGCAAGTGTGCAGGAGAAAAGAGCTTCGCATCGCGAACAAGCCGGGATGGCGGAACTGGCAGACGCAGCGGACTTAAAATCCGCGGACCGGAAACGGTTGTGGGGGTTCGAGTCCCCCTCTCGGCACCATGTAAATTATTGATATAAAACAATCTAGTTGCAGACACGACAACAGATTTCGAGTGCATGAAGATCACCGGCGTCGAGATCCTCAATGAGGGCTCCGGCGTGTCCATCGACGACACCGTCACCGAGATGCAGTGCAGCTTCGTGGCCCGCTTTATTCAGCCGTGGCAGGTCGTCACTTCCCCCTTCCAGAACTTCGGGGTCGCCTAAGTCCTCATTCAAAGGCCGTAAAACCAAGCTTTACCCTGTCCTTTCTCTCGCGTGCTGGTGCTCCGCTGACGACTTGCTGCCGTTTCTCGCTGCCTTAACGGGATTTTCGCCGGGTAGCCTGCAGTCGCCGTGCTTGGCTGGTTCCTGATGATGGGTTGCTTTTAGAGAACTAGAGAGGTGGATTTTCATTTGCGAATAGGGGGGAAGATTAGAGGAAAAAGCCTGCAAAGAATAGGGCTGAATGTGTGTGCATGGTCATAGGGAATTCCTGGCGCTTGTTCGACAAGATGGTCCTTGATAGCAATAAGAAATTTACTACCCGTTCGACAGGTTTGTGTGAGGTTCTTGTTGCTCCCGCCGCCCGGCTTCGGCCGCTTGGCCTTCGCCTCGGCCTTTACTCCATCTGTAACCTCTGCTTTCAGACCTCTGATGATGTCCCTTCTGTCGATTCACCCGCTTACAACCCCCACCCATATCTGCTCCAGCGCCACAAATAACAAACCGATGCAAGCTCGATCATGGACGTGACTTATTGATGCAAGTTGATCCCACCGCACTTCGAAACCACGCGGCAATCAGAGTCTGAAAGTTCTAGACTGTTAGCCGAGAACCCGTTTTACGTCATCATGAAGGGGCATCGGCTTCATGCGAGCAACCTCTTGGATGTGGATGGTGCGCCATCAGGGCCCACTGGACCGGGTTTGCCATGGTGACCTCAACCGTGCCTCTAGCGCTGTCGCAGCCACTGCCATAGACCAACTCCCGCTGCCAACACCGCTCCTGACATCCATGCGGCTCGCGCCATCGACTTTCGCTGTGCGGCTGTTCGCTTGGCCACGATGTTCTGCTCCGGATACATCCAGGTAGCCTCGCCCGGTGACTGGTGCAGCGCGATCTGCATCACCTCGGCGAGATGCAGCGCGTGACGGGGCGTGTCCTGCTCGATCTGCTCCTTGCAGCTGAACCCGTCGGCAACGATCATCGTTGAGATTCCAGCATTGCGTACCGCGGGAAACAGCGCACGTTCGCCGCAGGCAATCGAGACCTCGTACTTGTCGGCCTCGTAACCGAACGAGCCGGCCATACCGCAGCACCCCGAATTCAGCACCTCGTAGTCGAGCCCCATCTTGTGCATGACCGATTCGTCGTTCTCCATGCGCATGATGGCCTTGTGATGGCAGTGGCCCTGCACGATGGCCTTGCGCTTCAGCTTCGGCGGCTGATGGTTCGGCACTTTCTTCTCAAGGAATTCCGACAGGGTAAACGTGCTCTCCATCAGGCTATGAGCGCGTTGGGAATTGGGCATGAGGCCGTTGAGCTCGTCACGGAAGACCGAGCAGCAACTCGGCTCCAGTACCACCATTGGCGTCCCCGCATCGATGTCATCCGCGAGCGTATCCAGGATGTTCGTCAGATACTGCTTGGCCTCGTCGAGGAAACCGTAGTCATACAGAGGACGTCCGCAGCACAAGTGCTGCATAGGTACCTGGACGTTGTAGCCGTAGTGCTCCAGCACTTCGACCGCAGCCTGCGCCGTCTCTGGGAAGAAGTAGTTGTTGAAGGTATCGGCCCACAGGGTGACCTTGGGCCCGTCTTGATTGCGTGGCTGGCGTTGTTTGAACCACGAGCGGAAGGTCTGCGGCGCGAATGCCGGAATCTTACGCTCGGCGGGAATGCCAGCTGCCTTCTTGGCGATCGAGCGGAACACGGGAAGCTGCGTGAACAGGTTCACGAACCCGGGCGCAATCGACGCGAGCCGCGCCCAGCGGTCGATCAGGCCGAAGGCATACGCGTAGCGCGGGCGCAGCCGTCCCTCCCAGTAATGCGAGAGGAACTCGGATTTGTAGGTCGCCATATCGACGTTGACCGGGCAATCGCCCTTGCAGCCCTTGCAGGCCAGGCAGAGATCGAGCGCCTCTTTCACGTTTTCGTCACGCCAGCCCTTGGCGATGACATCGCCGTTCAGCATCTCCCACAGATGGTGCGCGCGGCCGCGCGTGGTGTGCCGCTCTTCGTGCGTCACCATGAAGCTGGGACACATGGTGCCGTCTTGGCCGCTGGCGCCTTCCTTCCGGCGGCATTTACCGATGCCGACGCAGCGCAGCGCGGCGTGCGCAAAGCTCCCACCGTCCTCGGGAAACTGGAAGTGGGTCGCTGGCTCCCACGGTTTGTAGTGCGTGCCCAGGCGCAGGTTCTGATCGATGCGATACGGTTCGACGACCTTGCCCGGATTCATCTTCCAGTCTGGATCCCAGAGGGTCTTGAAATCGCAGAAGGCCTGCACCAGCTCCGAGCCGAACATCTTGTAGAGAAATTCGCCGCGCGCCTGGCCGTCGCCGTGCTCGCCGCTCAGGCTGCCGTTGTATTTCACGCAGAGGTCCGTCGCCTCGTCCATGAACGACCGCCACTTGCGAATGCCGCCTTCGCTGGTCAGATCGAAGTCCACGCGGCAGTGAACGCACGCCTGCCCGAAATGCCCGTAGAGCGCGGGATTGTACTCGTATTTGTTATAGAGCGCGCGGAGTTCGCGCAGGTACGCGCCCAGCTTGCTGGGAGGAACAGCCGAGTCTTCCCATCCGGGCCAGGTGTTCGGCTCGCCGGGAACGAAAGCGGTTGCGCCGAGGCCAGACTCCCGCACCTCCCACAAATGTTCCATGTCGGCCTTATCGGTGTAGAGCTGCATGTGGGGCGTGCCGGGCTTGCCCTTCAGCATCTCCATCGCCCGATGCGCGATGTCCAGCGCCTCCTCGTGCGTGTCGGCGCCAAACTCGGCCAACAGCCAGCCGTTGCCTTCCGGCAGCATGCGAACGTACTTACGGTGCGGGCCACCCTTCTTCTCCATGTTGTCGCGCAGCCTGTCGTCGATGCCCTCGAGCGCGGTGGGATGAAACTCGTCGAGGTCGAGCACATGATCTGCCGCTTCGTACACGTCGGGATAGCCGAGCATGAGGACCACGCGCTCCGCCTTGGCATCGATCAGCCGGCATTTCGCCTCCAGGATCGTAACCAGCGTGCCCTCGCTGCCCACAACCGAGCGCGCGAGGTTGAAGCGGCCGTCGTCGCCGGGAATCAGCTGGTCCAGGTTGTAACCGGAGACGCGGCGCGGAATTGGAGTGTAGTTCTTGCGGATGAGCTCGGCGTAGCGGTCGCGCAGCGCGCGCACGCCATGGTAGAGCTGGCCGACGCGCCCGCCCTTTCGGATTTGCTCGTCCCAATCAGCATCGGTCATCCAGCCCAGCGTGAGACGTGTTCCGTCATAGAGCAGCACCTCGAGCTCTTCGATGTTGTTGTCGGTCTTGCCCGACATCTGGGCGTGTGCGCCGCAGGAGTTGTTGCCGATCATGCCGCCGAAACAGCAGTGATTGTGCGTGGCCGGGTCGGGTCCCCAGTTCAGCTTCCGGTTCGACTGCCTCAGCGCCTCATGACGCAGGTCGTCGCAGACTGTGCCCGCCAGGACGCGCGCCCAGCGCTCACCGGGATGGATCTCGAGCACGCCATGCATGTACTTCGACCAGTCCATCACGATGGCGGTATTGCAGCACTCGCCGGCGAGGCTGGTGCCGCCACCGCGCGAAAGCAAAGGAGCGCCGAACTTGCGCGCGGCCGCCACGGTTTGCACCACATCCTCTTTCGACTTGGGCACCACCACGCCGATCGGAACCTGGCGGTAGTTCGAGGCGTCGACCGCATACATCGCCTTGCTGCCCGCGTCGAAGCGCACTTCGCCTTCGACATTTTTGCGCAGCTCGACCTCCAGTCCGGCGGCATCTACGTTGGCCGCGGAGGTCCAATAGGGATGACGGCTGTTCACTTTGCTCTTGGTGAGTTCTTCCGGGGCGATCAGCGAAGATCTGTTGGCGGACATCATTCTCTCTCAGGCGGCAAACTTTTCGGCGTCGGCGCGCTTCAACTCCAGCCCCATACCTGGCCGTGACAGGTCGGGCCGGAGTTCCCCATCGACAAGTTGCGGGAAGCCGTCGAAGAACATGCGCTCGATGCGCACGTGGTCATGAAAGTATTCGAGGTTCTTGAACAGAGGAACAGCGCAGGCCAAGTGAGTGTGGAGCGCCGGGGCGGTGTGGCCGGAGAACGGCACATTGTGCGCCTGGCACAGCGCCGCAATCTGCAGAATTCCAGTTACACCGCCGCAGCGCGTGATATCGGCCTGCTGCACGTCGACCGCGCCGGCACCGAGCATGCGCCGGAAGTAGAACACGTCGTAGCCATACTCTCCGGCGGCGATGTCCATGCCGGCGGGGGCGCGGTCGCGAATCAGCCGCAGGCCGTCGAGGTCATCGGAGGAGACCGGCTCCTCGAACCAGGCGACGCGGTATTCATCGGCGAAAATTTGAGCCTGCCAGAGTGCCTGCTTTCGCGAGTACGCGCCATTGGCATCGACGTACAATTCCGCCGCCGGCCCGATCGCCTCGCGAGCCACTCGCACGCGTTCCACATCAGCCTCGGCGTCGCGCCCGATCTTCATCTTCACCCGCGGAATTCCCTGCTCGACCCAGCTACCCAGCTGCTTCGCAAGCTGCTCGTTGGAGTACGACGTGAATCCTCCGCTGCCGTAGATCACCGCTCCGGACCGGAGCTGGCCTAGCAGCGTGACCAGCGGCACATCGAGTAGCCGGGCTTTCAAATCCCACAACGCGCAGTCCACAGCCGAGATCGCCATCGAGCAAATGCCGGGGCGGCCGAGGTTGCGCACGTGTTCCCAGCTCGTCTGATATACCGAGTGTGGAGACATGGCGTTGGCGCCGACGACGAACTTGCGCAGCGTCTCGTGAATAAGCTTGGCCGTGGCTTCATCGGCATAGGTGTAGCCGATCCCCGTTTTCCCTCCGGCGACAGCTTGCACCATCACCAACGTCGTTTTGTTCCATTCCAGAGTTCCGTCGGACTCAGGCAGGTCGGTAGGTACCGTATATACAGCCACACTCAGGCGCTCGACCGAAACGCGACAAGAAGTGTCTCTCATCGCGAGTTGCTCATGGAAGGGAACGTGTGTCTTGGAAAGTACTTCATCGCTCACTTACAAGGATGAAGCGCACGGTGACGAGGTTATCTCACACGCAAGCTGCGCGTGCGTTATGTATCGTTACGCGATATTTCCGCCAGAAGCGTGACTACGCCTGCTGAAACGAAGGTCCACGTCGCTTTCGAGCAAACGCGCAGTGCGCGGCGCCGCATCCATCTAGCTAGTGCCGCCTGCCAGAGAAAAACGACAGACCAGCAGAGAGGATTGTGACCGATGAACGCGTCCGACGTACTCGTAGAGTGCCTGATCGATTGGGGTGTGGAAGTCATTTTCGGATTGCCCGGAGACGGGATCAACGGCGTGATGGAGGCGCTGCGGACCCATCAGGACAACATCAAGTTCATTCATGTGCGACACGAGGAGACGGCCGCCTTCATGGCATGCGGCTACGCCAAGTACACGGGCAAGCTGGGTGTGTGCCTGGCGACGTCGGGCCCGGGCGGAATTCACCTGCTCAACGGCTTGTACGACGCCAAGATGGACGGAGCGCCGGTGCTGGCGATCACCGGCTTGCAGTTTCACGACCTGATCGGCACGCACACGCAACAAGATGTCGCGCTCGACAAGCTGTTCATGGACGTCTGCGTCTACAACGAGCGCGTGATGGGTCCGACGCACGTACATAACGTCGTCGACTTGGCCTGCCGCACCGCACTCTCCTACAGCGGAGTGGCGCACATCACCATTCCCGTCGACTTCCAGGACCAGAAGGTCCAGGGATCCGACCGCTCCAAGCGCAATCTCAGCCATCACACCAATGAGGTTCGGACTAGCACATACAAGATTCCGGACAGAGACGAACTGCACCACGCCGCCGACATTCTTAATGAAGGGAAGAAAGTCGCGATTCTCGCCGGGCGCGGCGCACTGGACGCCACCCACGAACTAGAGCAGTTGGCAGAGATCCTCGGCGCGCCCATCATAAAGGCGCTGCTCGGCAAAGCCTGCGTCCCAGACGATAGTCCCTACACGACTGGCGGCATCGGACTGCTCGGCACCGCTCCCTCCCAGGAGGCGCTGGAACAGTGCGACACTCTGCTGATGGTCGGCAGTTCCTTCCCTTACATCGAGTATTTGCCAAAGCCGGGAAAGGCGCGCGGCGTGCAGATCGATATCAATCCCATCCGGCTCTCTCTGCGTTATCCGATGGAGGTCGGGCTGATCGGCGACAGCAAGACGGTGCTGAAGGAGCTGATTCCGATGCTTGAGAAGAAGGACGATCGTACCTTCCTCGACAAAGCGCAGCAAGGGATGAAGAAGTGGTGGGGCGTCATTGAAACCCGCGCCGGCCGAATGGACAAGCCGATGAAGCCGCAGGTGGTGGCATGGGAACTCGGCAAGCGCCTGCGTGATGACGCCATCGTCAGTTGTGACAGTGGCACGATTGCGACCTGGTGGGCACGCGAGATCCCAGTCAAACGCGGTCAAAAGCACAGCGTCTCGGGCACGCTGGCGACGATGGCTCCGGGACTCCCTTACACGCTGGCGGCCCAGATAGCCTACCCCGAGCGTCAGTGCGTGGCCTTCGTCGGAGACGGCGGCTTCTCGATGCTGATGGCAGACTTCTCCACTGCCGTGAAATACAAGCTGCCGATCAAGATCGTTGTCATCAAAAACAACACTCTGGGCCAGATCAAGTGGGAGCAGATGGTGTTCCTCGGCAATCCGGAGTACGGGGTGGACCTGCTGCCCATTGATTTCGCCGCGTTCGCGCGTGCCTGTGGCGGCGTGGGTTTCTCGGTGGACGATCCGACACAGTGCGGCGACGCGGTCGAGCAGTTCCTGAACACGCCGGGGCCGGCAATTCTGGAGGCGCTAGTTGATCCGTACGAGCCGCCGCTGCCCGGAAAGATCATGCCCGAGCAAGCGCTGAAGTTCGCCGAGTCGCTGGCGCGGGGTGAGCCCAACCGCACCGACATCGCGCTAACAGTTGCGTCCGACAAAATACGGGAGCTGGTGTAGAGGCTATCGAATGAAAAAGTGTGAAGTTGTTGTCATCACTGGAGCATCAGCCGGAGTGGGTCGTGCGGCGGTACGGGAGTTCGCACGTCGCGGAGCGTGGATTGGTCTTATCGCTCGCGGGCAGGATGGTCTTGAGGCCGCCCGTCGTGAAGTCGAAAGCATGGGCGGTAAGGCTCTTGTGCTCCCGACCGATGTGGCAAATGCGGAAGATGTCGAATCCGCCGCCCAAGAAGTAGAAGCGCGTCTTGGGCCCATCGACATCTGGGTAAACAACGCCATGGCATCGGTCTTTTCCCCAATAAAGGAGATGACCGCGACAGAGTTCGAGCGCGTCACCAAGGTCACCTACTTAGGCTACGTGTATGGAACTCTGGCTGCGTTAAAACGTATGTTGCCGCGCGATAGGGGAACGATTGTTCACGTAGGCTCGGCATTGGCCTACCGCAGTATCCCGCTGCAGGCTGCGTATTGCGCGTCTAAGCATGCCATCCTGGGATTCTTCGCGTCTTTGCGTACCGAACTCATCCACGATGGCAGTCACGTAAAGACAACAATGGTGCAGATGCCGGCGCTCAACACACCGCAATTCGGCTGGGTGAAAAGCCGCCTGCCACACAAAGCGCAGCCCGTTCCCCCAATCTATCAACCCGAAGTTGCCGCGCGTGCCATTTTTTATGCAGCGCACCATCCCGAGAGGCGCGAGTATTACCCGGCATGGTCGGTTGTCGAAGCCATCTTCGGCAATAAGATCGCTCCATCGTTTGCTGATCGCTATCTGGCCCGCAACGGCTACGACTCTCAACAGTACGACGGGCCCGATGATCCAGATCGTCCCAATAACCTTTGGGAACCGGTGTCCGGCGATCACGGGGCGCACGGACGGTTCGACGCTCGAGCGAAAAGCCACAGCCTGGAGCTGTGGGCTGAGACGCACTGGCAGTGGCTAGCGGCGGCCGCGCTAGTGGGAGCGGCGTCACTTCTAACGATGAGGAGCAAGCCTGCTAGGCCAAAATCTGTGCCGCAACGCAGGGTGGCTTAGATGGCTCTGAGCAGAAATGGCGAGCGGATTTCTGAAGCGGCTACACGCATCCGACCGACGCAGCTTATACGCCTTCATCCGCGAGAAGGCAGCTTTCAAGTAAGTCAGGGCCGCACCGTGCTATCGACGCAACGCGACGGTTTCATCGCCGCGGATACGTCAGCCGGACTTTTTGTCCATCAGACCAGGATGCTCTCCTGCTATCGTTGGCGCATCGACAACGTTGAGCCGCTGGCAAGTGCGCTGTCAAATGTCGAACAGTATTCCTGGCTGGGCTATTACATTCAACTGCCGCCTGACTTGAACGTGGAGCAGAAAGATCGTGGGAGCGGCGAAATGGCGGCCGTTTCGGAACGATCGGTGGAGTTTCGCCTGTCCCGCTCGGTTTCCTTTGGGGTCCATGAGGACGTCGACCTTACGAACTTCACCCAAAAGCGCGTGGAGTTTCAGCTCAGCCTGGAGCTGAACGCTGATTTTGCGGATCAGGCCGAGACAGTGCACCAACGGAAGCAGTTCGGGGAGCTGAAGCGCTCGTGGCGCCGCAATGAGCAACAGAACTGGGAGCTTATCTTCAGTTACCGTGCTCATCATCACTACAAACACCAGCAGGACGAGGGCGACGCTGAAATACATCGATCGATCGCGATCGAAGTGGCAAACTGCAGCTCTGAGCCGTCGTGGTCGGGCAAAACAATTTCTTTCCCGGTTGCACTTAAACCGCTCGAATCCTGGCACGCCTGCATTCGTATGTTCCCCCACGTCGAAAACGAGCCTGAATTTCCACTGTACGGTTGTTATGCCTTTCAGCCTGCAGAGAGCTCCTCCGACACCGGGCGAACCATTTTTCTGAAAGAGTCCACGCAGTTCAGCGTGCCTCATGAAGAGACACTAAGCCATGTAATCGGGCGAGCTTTGGATCAAGCAAAGTGTGACCTTGCAGCCCTTCGACTGCATGACCTCGACCAAAGCGCACGAGCGTGGGTGCCGGCAGCGGGCGTTCCGATTTATATCGCTCTCTTTGGCAGAGATACGCTTACGGCCGCCTGGCAATCGGCAGCGATGAGCAGGCAGTTGATGCAAGGCACGCTACCTCGAATCGCCCAGTTGCAAGGACGAACTGTCGATGACTGGCGAGACGAGCAGCCCGGGCGGATGCTGCACGAAGCCCATACCGGGCCGTTGGCGAAGCTTGGATTCAATCCGCGCGCCCGCTACTACGGCTCGGTGACCACGTCGGGATTCTTTCCCACAGTGCTCGCGCAGATGTGGCATTGGACCGGCGACACGAATGCCGTGGCTCCTTTGATCGGCCCGGCTCTCGATGCTCTTCGATGGCAGGATGAGTGGGGCGATCTGGATGGCGACGGCTTCTACGAGTACCTCTCTCGTTCTTCCCAAGGTGTGAAGAACCAGGGCTGGAAGGACTCCGGGGATGCCATTGTGTACGCGGACGGCAGCCAGGTTGAACCTCCAATTGCGCTGTGCGAGGAACAGGCCTTCGTCTATGTCTCCAAGCTCCATATGGCTGAGATGCTGTGGTGGCTTGATCGAAAGGAAGAAGCGAACCGGCTGTATCACGAAGCCTCAGAGCTAAAAAAACGTTTTAATGATGCATATTGGATGGAAGACGAGCAGTACTTTGCGATGGGACTGGATTCGAAGAAGCAGCAAATACGCTCCATCGCCTCCGACCCGGGACACTGCCTAGGCTCCGGCATCGTCGATGAACATTTGGTTCGACCCACCGTGGCCCGCTTGTTGACGAGTGAGATGTTCAGCGGCTGGGGCGTGCGAACCCTGTCCGCCAAACATCCAGCCTTCAATCCATTCAGCTACCATCGGGGCAGCGTCTGGCCAGTGGAACATGGCTCGTTTGCCATGGGATTTATGCGTTACGGCCTTCATTCAGAACTCGAGAAGATTGCGCGAGGGATTTTCGAGGCAGCTGCGCTTTTTGATTTCCAACGCCTGCCTGAAGTCTTCTCCGGCCACCAAAGGGATGATGAGCATCCCTTCCCCGCACTTTATCCCAAAACTAATTGGCCGCAGGCCTGGTCGGCATCGACGGTATTCACCCTGGTGCAGTGCATGCTGGGTCTGTATCCCTACGCACCCTTGAACGCCTTGTTCGTGGATCCACACCTTCCAGAGTGGCTACCCGAGATTACCTTGAGCAATCTGCACGTGGGCTCGGCGGTCGTCGCCTTGCGGTTCTGTCGTGAACAGGACGGTGAAAGCAGCTACGAAGTGCTAGACCAACGAGGTTCTCTGCACGTGGTGCGACAGCCAAGCCCGTGGTCGCTCACTGCCGGGCCAATGGAACGAGTAGTCGATTCGCTATCCAGCCTATTGCCGGGAGATTAGGCCTCGGCAACGGGATTCGATCTCACACGTAAGGAGGAACCGTGAATACGCCAACCGGGGTCAAAGCTTGGGTCATTGCCGAGGGATACATTCCCCAGGAAAGTAATGGGCCAGAGCCTCAGATGACCAGCCACGAGACGGTCTGTCTTCTGAATACTTCAGATCATGATGCACATGTAGAGATAACCATCTACTACTCGGATCGAGAGCCGGTTGGGCCATATCACATCACCGTTCCCGCACGACGCACGTTGCATCAACGCTTTAACGATCTGCGTGATCCTGAGATGGTCCCGCGCGGAAAGGACTATGCCAGCGTGATCCGATCCGACGTTCCGATTGTGGCGCAGCATACCAGACTGGATTCCAGGCAGTCGGAAAATGCACTGATCACGACAATCGCATATCCCAATCCGGTGTAGGGAAAGCAATCTTCGATATGAACGAGGATGGGGCCGATCAACCTCGACGCACGAATCTCCCCGGCTTGAAGCATCCTTCGCAAAGGCTTGACCTACTCGGGCACAGGTACGGTTCGAATGTGGCCGCCTTTGCCAACCAGATCAACTATGGCCCAGTGTTCCTCTCGCTGTTGTAAGTGCGTGAAATCCAGAACGGCCAATTCTCTGCCCGGCGTCTCCCAGCAACCAGACTACGTTTGCAACTGCTGTCCCTAATCAGAAGTCGGCCCGATACTTCAGACACAAAATGCCTAAAACGCCAACGGTGAGGTCTGACATTCCAACTTCGTATTCGTAAGGACTTGTTGACCCACTATGGACGCCGACGTCTCAACGGGAACGGAAGATGTGTGCATACGCGGTGAGCAATTCCATCAGGCCAACATGGAAGAAGAGCAGATACAGAAGGTATGTACCGACAATTGCCGCTCCACTGCTACGGCGTTCGGGTGAGAACGCAAGGTGAAGAGATGCGCCCACAATCGCAATCAGCGTAAAGATAACTTGAACATGCACCCCCCAGAAAGCTCTTAACGATCACCGTTCCATCGGGTACGAATTCTTCCATTAGGCAACCAGCGCAACGGTCAGCTCGCATTAGGCGACGGTGATTGCTGGATAGGCTTCGATGTATTCCTCTCCATTGCAACCTAGGTAGGCCACCGTGCGTGCGTCCAGATCTACGTCGTAGCGCACGACTCCAGCCCGCCAAGTGGCATCCAGAAACTCCGGAAATGTACTTGCACCAGCCTGATCAACGCGAAGCGCCCTGATTAGGGCCTCCTCATCGAAGGCCGGTACATCGACGGCTCCGTTGACCAAAGGTGTGCCCTGTACGACGACTGGTCCCTCCTGCGTCAAGTAGAGGCTCTGGCAGGATGGCAGCGACCAGACGTTACGAGTCACGCCAGCTCTCCGGAGAACCTCGGCGAGATACGGGAATCCACCCACACGGGGACGGCCTGCTTTAGCAACTTTCATGGCTTCCATCAGAGTGTCGATAGCGTTGCTCATCAAATTTCTCCTATTCGATTGGGACATCGCGGATGCCGTTACGATCTGCAAGTTTGGCAAGTAGTTCCCGTAGAGTGCCTTTCTCCCTTGCGCTCAGACAATCGAAGTAGCGTGCATCATTTTGGTCAGCAATCTCAGCAAGAACGGGCAGGCTGCGTCGTCCCGCCCGTGTGAGAGAAAGCAGGCGGAAGCGGCTGTCGCCCTCTTTTGCCTCCGTTTGGATCCAGCCCTTCGCATCGAGCTTGTCGACGATTTTGGAAACTGCACCACGAGTCAATCCCAGGCTATCGGCCAACTCGCCCGGAGCGGCTTGTCCGCGCTCGTGAAGCTCACGCAGAAGCACCCACTCCGCAACCGAAGTCTGTTTCTCCTGCAGGGCACGGGCAAACGATCCTGAGACCGCATTGGAGATGCGTCTGAGCCAGTAGCCAAGATGGCTCTCAAGGTGGGGCGGGGCCGGTGTCTTTCGCGATACGGTTTCCATGGAAACCAACATAGTATCCACGGAAACTATCTGTCAAGGAAATACCGGACGTGAATCCGCGATACCCAATCACTTACGATGCGCTAATTGCTTGACCAACCAACTCTCACGAGGCCGACAGGCCCGCGTGAATCGATCACACTCATTCGTCCCGGTAGCCTCTGCCGCGATCTCCAACTGGCGAGGACGCCGGTTCCACAGCTCACACATGTCCTGTTGGGTAGAATTGAGGCAGCATGAATAATTCCGCTGTTGTTGCTACCACGCTCACGTTCGAGCAGAAACTGGACCAGCTTGCGCAAGTCGCCATTCGCGTAGGGTTGGGCCTCGCACAGGGCCAGGAACTGCTGATGACGTCTCCCTTGGAGGCACTGCCGCTGGCCCGCCGCATCACGGCCCAGGCGTATAAGGCGGGCGCGTCGCTGGTCACCACGATCTACGGCGACGACGAAGCGGTGCTGTCGCGCTACCACTATGCCCCGAGCGAGGCCTTCGACAAGGCTCCCACGTGGCTTTACGAGGGGATGGCCGCGGCATTCAAGAGTGGCGTGGCGCGGTTGGCCATTGCCGGCGAGAATCCGATGCTGCTGTCAAACGAAAATCCCGACAAGGTTGCACGTTCCAATCGCGCGGTGTCGGCTGCGTCGAGGGCGGCGAAGGAGCCGATTGTTCGCCACGACATCAATTGGACGATCGTCGCCGCGGCTACGCCGGCGTGGGCCAGCACGATGTTCCCGAATGATGCTCCGCAACTTGCGATGAGCAAGCTCTGGGACGCGATCTTCACGACTTCGCGCGTTGACATCGAGGACCCAGTGAGCGCGTGGAAAAAGCATGATGACGGACTACAGAAGCGCGCCGCGTATATGAACGAAAAGCGTTATGCGGCGCTTCAATACCGCGGGCCGGGAACAGACTTCCGCCTCGGCCTTTCTGACGGTCATCTATGGCTGGGCGGCGGCACGACGGCGGCGAATGGGCTTTACTGCGTCCCCAATATTCCGACGGAGGAGATCTTCACCACGCCTCACAAGGATCGCGCTGACGGCACCGTCTCAGCCAGCAAGCCGCTCTCGTACATGGGAACGCTGATTGAAGACATTCACGTGCGCTTCGAAGCCGGGCGCATTGTGGACGCGCGTGCCTCGCGTGGCCAGGAAGTTCTGCAGAACCTCATCGACACCGATGATGGCGCCCGCCGTCTCGGTGAAGTGGCGCTAGTCCCACATTCTTCGCCGATCGCCAGCAGCGGATTACTGTTCTACAACACGCTCTTCGACGAGAACGCTGCATCGCACATCGCACTCGGCCAGGCGTACACGTCGTGCCTGATCGATGGCGATAAAGCGTCGCCGGAAGAGCTTGCGCAGCGCGGCGCTAACACCAGCCTCATCCACGTTGACTGGATGATCGGATCGAACCACCTCGACATCGACGGCATCACCGCGGCCGGAAACACAGAGCCGGTGATGCGCCAGGGCGAGTGGGTCTCGTAGCCATGGTGTTGTCTGGGTTTACGCTGAAAACGTTTTCGGTCTAGCGGGATTGCAAGTTCCTCCGTTGGCAACTGACAATCGACTGACAAAGCCAGTCACTAACGGTTGGAAAGTCGGGATTTCCATTCACTTCCGATTTGTAGTGCAGAGGTTCCCCTCTCGGCACCAATTGGTTGACGATTATAGTTGGCGCTCATCCTCGCTGGATCGCTGTCACCCTGCCGTTATTGATCGCCGGTCTCGTCACCGAACAGGAGAGCTTCGTCTTCCAAGTCCAGCCCCTGGAGTAAGTTCCAAATCATGCAAAAGAGGCTGCGGCGAACACGCCGACACCAGGAAAACTTCTAGTAAGGAGTGGCTTGTCAGTGATGAGCTATTTGGGTTTCCCTAGCCAGGAGTATTGCCAGGCAACGGAAACGTTCGTGTAATCGCCGCCGAAGCGAACGTAGGCTCCGCGGCTAAAGCTGACCTTGATCGACTGCTGCTCCTTGGCCGATCTCTTGGTCAGCGGAAACGATCCCGTCACTCCAATTCGCGAAGCGGTCTGCTTCGTGGCGGGGACGGTTATACCGCCGTTCGTGGCTGTGCCTCCAAACCAGAAGTTGCCATCCAGTGAGGCCCAGAGGAAGGGCTTGAAATCGTAACTGAGATGACCCTCGAAGGAGCCGACCGGCGAGAGCGATTGGGGCTTAGGAGGGGGAGGCACGGAATAATATTGCTGATTGGTAGTGAAGAACCAGGCTCCGGCGTATGCATCCAGCAGCCACTTTTTCTCAAACCGTTTTGAGTAACCTACCTCGGGCTTAAACGACCAGCGATTGCTTCCCCAGTTGACCAGCAAGTCTGGATTGTACTGACCGGTGGGAGCAATCACCTTCAGGCTGGCGCCGATCAGCGTCTTCTGTTTCCATTTCACAAACTGCGGCAGTCCCATCGCGGGTCCACCTTTCAGATTCACGGAAAGACGAAACCCCGTGTCCAGAAGACCGGACCGGTAGGCGGTCTTCTGCTGCCCGAACGCCAGGCCTTCGAAATTTCCGACACCATAGGGCAGGACCCCGAGGACATTGGCGGAACGACCGAAAAAGCTGAAGGAATGGTAGTAAGCGAATGACGGCACACTGTACTGGCCGGTCGCACCGGTGATGGGCGCTGCCCCGTTGAAGTCGATCGATCCCGTGTAGTAGGAATAAGTCAACGTGATCCCGTTGCCGTGTACGGGAGTGATCATGTATGCCCGGGGAGCAAGATCCTGTGCGCGAGCGGAATGCGCCGCAAACAAAGCAGCTACCATGCAAAGCGCGAGTTTGTTAAGAGCGCGCATCCATCCAATCAAGTGACTTAACGGCGCCCCTGCTGCTCTTCCTTTTCCATCTGCTTCAACTTTTGCTCCATCGTCATCTTCTGTTGCGCCTTAATGAGCTTGGGAAAAAAGAAATGCAATCTGCAACCCCATGCCCCAACGTCAACTCCCCCTCCGGATATACCGCATTGCCGTGGAACTGCGCAATGATGCTGCTTTTCTACCGGTCGTAGTTGATGAAGTACTGTAACAGCATCAGGCGTGGGAGCACCCGAACCGGCTTGGACCACACTCTGTTGCTCCTCTGTGTCGCCGCACCAGCACTTCATCCGGCATCGACACAGCACGGCATCCGGAGCGAAACCATCGCTAAATCCATCTCAACGTGTCTGCGATTATGCAGTTTCATTGTGGTGTGGACGCGAGAGGGCGTCACCTAGGAGAACTCCTAGTTAAGTACCGACAAGCGAAATGGCTTTGGTATCCGAATGAGTTCGCACTCCAGTTTCTATCGGAGGTTCATCCTCCCATGCATGAAGGAATTGCTACAAACACAACGGATTCTGATCGCGGCCAATGGCGGCCAACACGCGTTGACATCTCAGTCTCTGACTTGAGTGCACCGAATGTTTCGAGACACTGAAAAAGGCCAATCGGATTTCTCGATTGGCCCTGGCTAGGTTGATTGTCAGTTGCTTCAATGAGCGACAAAGTCTTGCAACCGGCGCTTATGGAGGTGTTCGAGAGTCGGGAACTCTAACTGGGACGGTCGACGCCGTCCCAGCCATAACGAAACGTCCTCGAATTACTGCCCGGCAGCGGGGGCGCCCTGCGTGCCAGCGATGCCTTTGTTCTGCAGGATCCGAACCACGACGCGACGATTCTCAGCCTGTCCTTCGACAGTCTTGTCCGTCCCTACCTGCCGGCTCTCGCCCATGGCTCCGGGAGCCAGCATGTTGGTCAAAGGAACATGACCCTGCTGAGTCACAATGTTCGTAACAGCGAGGGCACGCTGCTCGCTGAGCTTCTGGTTTACTTCGGCGCTGCCCGTGGAAGAAGCGTAGCCCTTCACCTGGATCATGTAGCCGTTGTAACCCTTAGCTTTCTCGCACATCGCGGTAATCTGCGGCACATACTTCGGATCAACTTTAGTTTTGCCGTTAGCGAAGAGTACGGTTACTTCGTCGAGAATGTAATAGTCGTCCATCTGGCCGAAGCGCGCACTATTGGCTGCGATGGCCGCCTTGTTAGCCGCGCTGCGCTTGGCCTGCTCATCGATGGCAGCCTGCTGCTCCTTCAGGGCGGCGTTCTGGGCGGCTAGCGCATCAGCCTGCTGCTTCAACTCAGCTTCGTTGGCCGCAGCTGCTTTCGCGGTCTCGTGCACGCCCGCCTGGATGGCCTGGGCCTGCTTCAGATCATCGCCCTTGAACTTGACCGACTTGGCCACCAGTTGGTTTTGCGCGTTGTAAGTTCCCTCGACCTGGACCGGAAGACCAGGGATGAGAGCAGCCATAGACATGTCTTTCTTGCGGAGTGCACCCACAGCCTGACTGACCTGAGTGTCATCGTTCAAGACGACAATCAGTTTCGGCGTGTCGGATGTCTGGAGGATGATGTCATTACCGCTGCGTCCTTTGATGATGCCTTCGACCTTTACGGACTGGGCAAACGCAACGACGCTGAAGCATGTGATCAGTACGAACAGGCTCGCCAGTGCCGCAAGGCTGAGTAGCTTGTGTTTCTTCATAAATTCTCTCTCTCCTCAAAACGGTTAAGTTGCAGAACAGGTTAAGGGGTGCACTGGGTGGCTGGCCTACTTCACAGTCCAGGTCACGCCAGCAATAGCACCGCTCATGTGAGCGTCATAAACGAAAAGCTGTGGCGGGCTGGTACGGTAGTTCACATCCATGTAACGCCAGCCGGCCTGAAGAATTACCTTTTCGGAGACCTTGAACCCAAGAAGTCCAACAGCCTGATAGTCAGAGTTCGCGCCGCCTCCGCCTGCGTCTCCGACGATGGTCACCAATACTTTAGGAGACAGCGCCGCCTGGATCTTGGCTCCGGCAATCGCGTCCACCCAGTTCGCGGACGGTGAAAAACCGCTCAGTATTCCGGATGGATAGAAGGTAACGTTCTGTCCCAGGTGCCAGTAGCGGGCACCGACGCGGGCGTCGACTTTCAGCTTTTCGTGATCAACGATTCTGTATCCGACACCCGGGGTGAACATCGTCTCCCCCAGCGTGAACTTTGCGTAACTCACTCCTGGGTCGAACGAAGTCGCACGATCCGCCTCAAGCTTGATCCACATGAAATCAATGGGAATGACGAAGCGGTTTTTCCGAATCTCTCCGGCTCCGGCCAAGCCGAACTTGAAGTTGGAAAGCAAGTCTCCCGGACTGACATGAATGCTCAAATTGTGTCCGCGAGCGCCCGCCGTGCCACTGACTCCCGGAAACCAGATATACGGGCTGACCACGAGATGCCATTTGTCGTCATCCCCGGCCGGAATGTCTTGCGTCGTAGTCGAGTCGGTTGTGGTCTGCGCCTGAGCATCGGCTCCGGCGGGTTGGTCGGTGGCGCCCACCGTGACGGCCGCGCAGCTAAACAGACATGTAGATAAGACGAATAAAATCGGCAGCCACACTTTTCGCAAAAAACTCATTCAAAGCTCCCAAAAACACGACTTCGACTGATTCGAGATTGCGCAAAAGCAATCTAGTCACCGTCGATGCCACTTAAGTTGCAGGGTTCAAGGCCGGATTCCCTTGAACATGACGCTACACGTCTGCCACGATGATTACGGCGCACATAGTTGTCGCTGCGCAAACCATAATCGCCAGCGCAAGGCACGTCACCTAGGAAAACTCCTAGTGCAGGGCGCAGTTAGCTCCAGCAGGTAGATACACCCTGGACCGTTAGAATCGATACGCCTCAATTCGTCCAGAGGGGAGCGGTAGTGAGTTTTTTCGCGGCGTTCCTGTTTTGAACCGCGATGAGAAGTTGTTGACGCAGAAGGTTTTTGCCCGCACTAAAATTTAAGTTGCGAGGAAAGTAGCTGTGCGAATGTTGCAATGTGCTGCCTTCCAAAGCACTCGCCTGTGGTTTGTCCTATTGTTGTTCTTACCCATCCTATTTTTTCCCGAGGCGTCTGCCCAGGTAAAGGAAGCTAAACAAGTTCTGCTGGTCGAAGATCAGATGTCGGCCCCAGCAATCGAACTCGTCGCCAGATCTTTCGAGACGGAAGTTACCTCGAAGTCGCCAGATCAAATCGATTTTTTTCGAGAGAGCCTGGACACAATACTGATTCCCGAAGGCAATTATCAGGCGCAAGTGAAACAGTGGTACGAAAGGAAATATTCGAAGCGAAAGCTCGATCTGGTTGTGGCGATCGGTCCGGAATCGCACAAATTCCTGCAAGCGGAACATGCACGCTTCTTCCCCAACGTTCCAGTTGTGTTCTGTGGAGACATAAAACCGGAGCACGACAGCGCCGCAGGTCCGGAATCCACCGGAGTTTGGATGGATTTCGATCCGGTGGAAACGCTCAACGTGGCTCGGAAGATGTTCCCCGCAACCAGGCATGTCGCGATAGTTGCGGGTACCGGTCTGTTCGATGAGTTACTAACGAACTCGGTAAAGAAAAAACTTCAGGGTTATGAGGGAGTGGATGTCACGTACCTGACCGACCTTGATCTCGGATCTCTTCTGAGTCAGGTACGCAGCTTCTCGGATACCACGATTATTTTGTACCTAACCGTCACCAAAGACAGACTTGAACGTCACCTCTTCGCTCGATACAACCTACCCTTGGTCGCCGGCGCTTCCGATGTGCCCGTTTTTGGACTCATCGACAAAGGCGTAGGCCTGGGATTCGTTGGAGGACGAGTAACCAGTTTTGCCGATCAAGGACCGCTTGCCGCCGAGCTGGCACTTCGCGTCCTGAAGGGAGAAAATCCAGAGAACATCCCTACAGTCACGGCGGCCAATCGTTACATGTTCGATTGGAAGGAACTCCATCGTTGGCAGATCGCGGGTTCCAGTCTGCCCCCAAACAGCATACTGGTAAACCGGGAGCCTGGGGTCTGGGAACGATATAGGAAGCCGATTGTTGTTGTCCTTGGGTTACTTCTTATTCAGGCCGCGCTGTTGATTTACCTCTTATTCGAGCGGGCAAAGCGTCGCCGGGCGCAACGAGCGCTCGAAGAGGACATCGCCGAGAGGATGAAAGCAGAATCGGCCTTGATCGACCTCAGTAGCCGGCTGATTACAGCCCAGGAGGAAGAGCGTAGTCGGCTTGCCCGCGAACTCCACGACGACTTCAATCAGCGATTGGCGATGCTGGCGATCGACCTGGAAAAAACTGCGCTGATCATTCCGGAGGATGCAACCAGGGCCCTCGAACGTATGCGCGATCTCTGCGATCAGACCATCGACATTGGCAGCGATCTTCACAATCTGTGTCACGTATTGCATTCATCGACCCTCGACGTCCTTGGCCTGGTTGAGGGTGTCCGTAGCCTCTGCGCCGAATTTACCGAACAACAAGGTATAGAAGTTGAGTTCATTACGCGCGATGTTCCCCGGAACGTGAGCTCCGACACTGGTCTGTCTCTTTTCCGTATCACGCAGGAAGCGCTGAGAAATGTGCAGAAACATAGCGGCGCCAGGGAAGCTCGGGTAGAACTTATTGGCGACGGTGATCAGATTGCGCTGACCATCAGCGATACTGGGATCGGCTTTGATCCTGCACGGTCATTATCCAAGGTGGGCTTGGGTTTGCGAAGCATGCGAGAGCGGCTGCGGGCGGTAGGAGGCAGCGTCGAGATTCAAACCCAGCCTGGAGCTGGGACCCGGGTGTGCGTAGAGGTTCCCTGCCAAGAGGCTCAAGTAGCTGTCGCGGTCGAAATCTGAGGAGATATCGTTTGCCACCTGCGTCCACCCCAAGTCGGCCTCGCGTTTTACTGGCGGACGATCATTCAGTAATGGCGGAAGCGCTTCGCAGCTTATTGTGCGAGTACTGTGACGTCATCGGCCTGGTTACTGACGGCCGCGAACTGGTGACGCAAGCCCTTGAAGTCAAGCCGGACCTGATCGTCGCGGACATCGGAATGCCCCTGCTCAATGGCATCGACGCGGCCGAACAGGTCAAACAAGTGTTGCCGCGAATGCGATTTGTATTCCTGACGATGATCGACGACGCTAACCTGGCCGCGTCGGCCTTACGATTGGGACCAATCGGCTACGTCCTTAAGAGTTCCGCCGCCTCCGAGTTACGCATAGCCATTGACGAAGTAATGCACGGCAAGCCTTTCATCACCGCGCGGCTTAAACCAGCGAACTGGGCAGTACAGAAAGAACGGGCACAGCAGGCCTCGAAAGATCTGACGCAACGACAACGCGACGTATTGCAATTGCTGGCCGAAGGACGGCCCATGAAGGAGATCGCTGACGTCCTCCGCGTCAGCGAGAAAACTGTCGAGTTCCACAAATACCAGATCATGAAGTCTCACCATCTGCGAAACAACTCGGATCTTGTACTTTTCGCCCTTACCAACGGCCTGATTTCCTCGCAGACTTTCTCCCGAAAGCCAAATTGAAGTAGTTATTGGAATACCCACCCTGCGGACCGTGAGTATCACTAGGAGTTTTCCTAGTAGCGGTACTTGCCGTTCAGCGTCGAGCATGGTGCTTAGCGGCAGGAATGGCCAGACCGACTGCCGTCGGTACTGAGTTTCCAGCCGGCATTCTCAATGCTAAGGAGATAACTTGACGCGGGCTCGGATCTTGCTAGCCGACGACCACCCTGCCGTTCGCAAGATGGCGTCTTCCCTCTTGCATAACGAATTTGAAGTGGTGGGGGAAGCAGCCGATGGCCGCGAGATGCTCAGCGAAGCTGGGCGCCTCCAGCCTGACGTTGTGGTGCTCGACATCTCGATGCCGCTGCTGGATGGCATTGCGGCAGCTATTCAACTGCGTGCTTCCGAATCCAAGGCGAAAATCGTCTTTCTCACCGTGCAAGGTCGCCCTGAGTTTGTTCGTGCCGGCCTGGCGGCGGGTGCCCTCGGATACGTAATTAAGAGCCACATGACGATTGACCTGGTCACGGCGATTCACGAGGCCCTGGCCAACCGCGAGTTTGTGTCGCCAAGTCTGTTCAGTCACCACGCGCACCCTGGGAAGGATGCTCCAAAATAAAGCAGGTCGAAAGCTTCGGCCATTGCTGGTTTCGGAGGAGGAGTAGGTGAGTAAATGCGAATCGGGCATCGACGTTCATCGGCTGCTGCTGCAATCTTCGCTTCGGTGGCGATAGCAGTTGACGGTACATCGCGAATCGACCCCAAGGCCGTTGCGGTGCTCAAACGATTCCGTAAACGCGGGCGTAATACATTAAAAGCCGCCCTTAGCAATCCCGCCGCTTACGTAGTACAACTTGGGATATCGAACCGAACTTGAGCGCGCGGGGCGCACCAGCGTCCCGTCTCCGCTTGTTTACAAGTAACGTCTGCGGAGCTGATCGAACCCGCTTCAAGAAAAGGGATCGAGTGATGTCATCTAAATTTGGAAATTCTGTCGCCCTGCTGCTAGCCCTTCTCGTATCAACCCAAGTAATGGCTCAAAAGGTTCCATCACCTGGGCCACGGCCAAAACTCGGATTGGTCTTCGAGGGCGGCGGCGCTCTCGGACTCGCTCACATTGGCGTGATCCAGTATCTGGAGGAGCATCACATCCCGGTGAGCTATATCGCGGGCACCAGTATGGGTGGCCTGGTCGGCGGCGTCTATGCCACCGGGCGGAATGCGGCGGAAGTGCGTGATGTGATCAAAGGCATCAACTGGGACCAGGTGATCAGCGGCCAAACTCCTTTCGACGATCTCTCTTATCGGCGCAAACAGGACGCTCACGATTATCCCAGCACCTTGGAGTTTGGCTTGCACAAGGGGTTGCAGATGCCCGCCGGATTCAATTCCGGTCAGCAGGTAGACCTCATCCTCGACCGCATAGCCCTTCCCTATTCGCAATTGAAGAGCTTTAACGATTTGCCGATCCCGTTCGCTTGTGTAGCCACCGATCTGGTGACCGCCAACGAACATGTCTTTCGCGACGGCCCTCTGGAACTGGCTTTGCGCTCTACGATGTCATTGCCAGGAATTTTCAGCCCGGTTCGCACCGAGGGTCACATCTACGTTGACGGCGGACTGATGAACAACATTCCGGTTAGCGTCGCGAAGGAAATGGGAGCCGATATCGTCCTGGGGATCCACTTGGAAGTTGCGCCGCTGAAGCCCGACGCGACGCTTTCCAGCTTCGCGGTCCTCGGCGCATCAATTTCGGCGATGATCGCTGCGAATGAGCGGCGCGCGATGAAAGATGCGGATATGCTGGTCGTCGTACCGCTGCAGGACTACACGTCCATGGACTATGACAAGGCGAACGCGATCATCAAGGCCGGATACGACGCTGCAGCGGCGAATGCCGACAAGCTTGCCACCCTGTCCGTCGACGAGGCCACCTGGCGGGAGTATTTAATGGAGCGCGACGCTCGCCGCCGTCAGGCCGTCACGCCACAATTCGTGGAAGTCACCGGGGTACCTCCGGATATCGCTCATCCCATGGCCGACCAGATGTCCGATCTGGCCGGACATCCCGTGGACACCGTCCAACTGGATCAGGACATCATGGAAATGAACGGTACTGGACCTTTCTCCAGTGTGAACTACTCGATGGTCCAGAAGGATGGCAAGTCAGGTCTGAACCTTGAGGCCGAGCAAAAGTCTTATTCGCCTCCGGTCGTACGCCCCCTCATCTCCATCAACGGCTCCGATTATAACGACGTCTTCTTCAGCCTTGGCGCGCGCATTACCTTCTATAACTTTGGCGGATACCGCCGCGAGCTGCGTAACGATGTGATCTTTGGCTCACAATATGGAATCAGCAGTGAGTATTACCGTCCGTTTACCGCGACCAGTGACTGGTTCATAGCGCCGCGTGCTGGATTCAATAGCGCTCAGTATCCGCTCTATAACGGAAACACGCTGTTCGCGTTGTATAGAAATCGTACGGCGCTCGGTGGACTGGATTTGGGTTACGCCTTCGGACGTACCGGCGAGTTGCGATTGGGATATGAGGGTGGATATCAGCACCTGTCACCGCAGATCGGCAATTCGAATGTGCTGCCGACGGTCTCCGGAACCACCGGCGATACCCGATTGCAGTACACCTTCCAGACAGTCGACGATCCGGTGCTTCCCCGCAGCGGCGAAAGCATTATCTTCTACACCAAGTACTTCAACGCCAACCCGGCCGCGCCTCACGGATTTCCGCTTACCGACTTGCAGGTCCAGAATTTCTTCCGCATCAGCGATCCGTCCTCGGTATTCCTGAACGCCTATGGCGGAAGCAGCTTTGGATATAAGACCGGAATCCCGGCATTCCCGTTAGGCGGGGTCAACCGCTTTGTCGCATTCGGAACCAACGAATTGCTCACCGATCAATACTTCCTCGGCCAACTCGGCTACATCCGGGAATTGAAGAAGCTGCCTCCCCTGCTTGGCAGCAGTATTAATTTCCTTGGCATGTTCGAGCTTGGCAAGACCTATCAGTTGCCGATACCAAACGCTCCTAAGCCGCCCTATCTGCCGGGAGATGTTGTTGGGGCGATTATCATGAACACTCTCTTTGGACCGGTGGAAGTGGGCGGCGCGGTCGGCGACTACGGCCATGCCAAGTTCTTCTTCCAGGTGGGCCGGATCTTCTGATATGCATCGTTCACACATTTATTATTTCGGTATTCAGATAGGAAGGTCAGCAGCTTGAGATGGTTTCGTAAGATCGTGCTCGCAGTCGCTATCGTTGTCTCTGTTGGCCTCACAGTTTGGGCGGCGGCGGCAATTTACTTCGATTCCCCGCTCGGATCGTTCAAGCCGTTCGCGGCTGGCATCTACTTGCTCATCATGTTGGCTGCTATCGTCTTCCTGCGCCGCAGCTACAAGGGAGTAGTGATCGCCTGCGCCGGATTCATCCTGATCCTGTTTTTGTGGCTCTCCATAAAGCCATCGAACCACCGCGATTGGCAACCGGACAACGCCGAAACCGCCTACGCCGACGTCAATGGCGACCAGATCACCATCCACAACTTCCGCAACTGTGACTATCGGACCGAGACGGATTACACCTGCAGCTGGGAGACCCGTTCCTACAATCTGACGAACTTGCGCCAGGCCGACATCTTCATCACCTGGTGGGGATCGCCGTGGATTGCTCACCCGATTGTTAGTTTCGACTTCGGCGATCAGGGCCATGTCGCCATGTCGATTGAAACCCGCGACGAAGTTGGCCAGAGTTACTCGGCGGTCCGCGGATTTTTCCGCCAATACGCGCTTACGTACATCGCCACCGACGAGCGCGACGTGATTCGTTTGCGCACCAACTACCGCAAACACGAAGAGGTATATCTATTTCGCACGACGGTCTCGCCCGCGCTGGCCCAAAAGGTGTTTCTCGACTACCTGCAACGCGTCAACGAACTGCACGCGCGGCCCGAGTGGTACAACGCGATCACGAACAACTGCACCACCAACATCGCTGTCTCGGCCTCCGAGGCACAGGATATACGCACGCGACTCGACTGGCGCATCCTGCTGAACGGCAAAATGGATGAGATGATGTACGAGCACGGCACTCTGTTCACCGGTGGACTGCCTCTGCCCGCGCTGAAGGAGCAGGCGCATATCAACGCAGCGGCAAGAGCTGCCGGCAACAGTCCTGATTTCTCACGGTTGATTCGCGAAAATCGCGTGGGCTTTTCGCCGCAAGCATCGCCGGCCGCGGATTCTGGCAAGTAGGCTGATCGCTACTAAACAGCGGCGTCTGCCGACGGGGGTGCAGTTCGTCGGCCGCCGTCAGGATTCGTCGCGTCGCGAGACTAGCTATGGAATGAAGCGACTGCCGTAGCCTCATCGTCCAGCACATGAAATACCGTGTACAGCTTGGTAATCTGAAGCACGTCGTTAACTTTCTGAGTAAGCTTCAGAAGCTTTAACTCGCCGTCCTGGCGCCGTACCGAGGTGAAGGCCGCGACCAGTTCGCCGACACCCGAGCTGTCGATGTAGTTGATGTCAGCCAGATTCAGCAGAATTTTCTTCTGACCCTTCGCCAACAAGTCCTTGACGGCATCGCGCAAGATTGAGCTGCCCTCGCCCAGCTTGATCTTTCCACTCAAGTCAACGATGGTAACGTCACCGACCTGCCGGGTGCTTGCTGTCATGCTCACGTAAATCCTCCTGGAAAACGTCTTACAGCGATCTCTTGGATCAACTACGCTATTAACTGTGACCGAGCATCTGGGATTTGTCTGTGATAGTGGTCAAGCATTGAAAAGCGACCCAGGCGGCAAACCCGCGTCCGGAACGAAAGCTGCCAGGCCAAACCTCAGACGCTCATGAAAATCTCTTGGCGACCGCGAACCGGCCCGGACACAATTCCCGTAAGCGCCACCCCCATCAGAAGCATGGGACATAGATATTGCGGCCCTGTACCATGATACTGGAGCGCCTTGATTAATCTACTGAAGACTTGTTGTTCCGGAACTGTTTCCTTGTCCCCAAGCCCACGAAGGCGTGCGCGGAGTGGGCGGGGACCGCTACGGATTAAAGGCGGCGGGGTCGCGATTTTTGCCGACACTCGCGATTCGGAATATCAAGAACGCGATGGTTCACCCTCATGAGCACTGAAAATTCCACCGGCAAAGGGCTGAAACAAAAAACGATCCACGAGTTATGGGAACTTGCTTGGGTATTTCTGTACCTGGCGTTCTTCTTCTGCTCGCTCGAGCTCTACAGCTTGCTCTTGCTGCGGGATTTTCACGTCAGATATTTGAACTTCGGCTTCGCGCTGATCAATGCGCTGGTGGTCGCCAAGGTCATTATTATCGGGGAGCACGTCAGAATTGGCACGAGATATGAACAGCATCCGCTGATCATGTCGTCTGTTTATAAGGCAATTTTGTTTGTACTGCTGGTATTCGGCTTTCATCTGGTTGAGGAACTGGTCAAGCGGTTTTTGCACACCGGTCACTTCGCGGGGGCACTTTCGATGATGCGTATAAATGACTTGATGGGCCGTGGCGTTATCGTCTTTTGCACGTTCCTTCCGCTGTTTGCCTTCCGCGAGTTGCGCAGAGTGCTGGGCGAGAAGAGGTTCTTAGACCTGTTTTTTCGCACGGGCGCGAGTGTCGAATCCGGGGTTGAGCGATAATGGCGACGATCCCGATCACTTATCGGCGGAAGCTGAATTCGCGACAGGAGTCGCATTGCCCTGCGCCGGCCGCTCAGCGGCCGGACGCCTTCTCTGCACGCAATAAGAAGTCAGCGTAAGTAAACCGGTCGCGAGTGACGACTTCTCCCGGATCCAATTCAATCGGCTCACGGAACATCGGCCCGGCGTATACGCAGGTGTGGAACTCTCCGCGCTCGGCGCAGGGATCGGTTTCAGGAGGCAAATCGTTGAGAAAAACCTCGTCGAACTCCCTCCCCGCAAACCCAGAGGGCAGCTGTTGCGTGTCGACGCAAGTTAACTTGGCGCGCACGCCTTTGGCAATCATCTCGTGGGCAAGGGCAGCGGTCGGCAACAGCCACAAGGGAAACAGCGGCTCAAGTCCGGTGGGCTCCAACTGCTTCACCCGGTAAGCGCGCACATCTTCCAGGAACAGATCGCCGAACGCCATGGCATCGACTTTTTCGCTGACGGCCCGCTCACAAACTTCGCGCATGCTCTGTTCGTAGTCCTCGTTGGAGCATGGCCAAGGCAAAGGCACGCTCCACAATGGCAGGCCGGCAGCCTTCGCCTGGGCCTCGAGGACCGACCTGCGTGTGCCGTGCATGGCCACGCGATCAAACTGCGTATTCACGGTCGTCAGCAAGCCGACAATTTCACAATCACCACGATTACGCAGAGTGTGGAGAGCCCACGCGCTGTCTTTTCCGCTGCTCCAGGAAAGAAGAACCCGCTTCATAGATCCACTATAAATAGCGCGCCGGAGACATAACTAGCGATGTTCACGCAACCAACGACATGGTCCACCCAAATGGGGAAAGATCAGAGAGCTAACGACGCCAAGCGTCGTTTTCGAAACTTCGTCTCCTGAATCGGCTATCTCACCTAGTTGGGCCCGAAGAGAGCGCCGTGAACCACCGCCGGTCCGTTCTTCCCATGTGGCCGATCAGCGCGGTCGAAGCTGATCCCCGCCGTCTTAAGACGCAGAACACTGTCAGCTTGCGATAGCTCATGAATTGTTATCCAGAACGCGAAGTATATCTGCCAGCGACAGGGCGGCCAAATTTTCACCAGACAACGATTGCACCCGTAATCAATAGACCGGGGGTGTCTAGGAATGGACACCGTAACCGCGCCCAGCTGATTGGAATCGTAAAACGGGAGCATGTTTTCGCATGTGATACGGCTGCAAACATATTGCAACCTATTCTCGTACTAGCTGTGGTAGTAGGTGGTCGCGAAAATTAGCCTGTTTTGCTTATGAATAGAACGATCAGGGCTGTGGGGCGTCTTCTCCTTGCGTTGTTTGCAGTTTATTCGACTTCAACCTTATTAACGGCACAAACCGATTTGGGCGCAGTGCAGGGTCATGTGCAGGACCAGCAAAACAAGGCCATCGCGGGCGCCACGGTGAAGCTGCACAATCCCAGTACGGCATTCGAACGAACCGTGCAGACGGACAGTTCCGGAAACTACTCCTTCATTGGCGTTCCGTTGACTGGATCCTACGTTGTCACCGTGACCGCTCCACAGTTTCAGCAAGCCGAGCAGAAAGACATTTATCTTCGGGCGGGCGGCACTGCTGTCTTCGACTTCAATCTCGACGTTTCCGCCGGGAAAACAGTGGTCAACGTTTACGGCACCACTGGAACAGTTGCGACCGAATCGAACCAGGTCTCGACGCGACTGAGCCAGGAAAAAATTGAAGACACTCCCGTCTTCGAGCGCAAGATCACTACTCTGCCGCTGCTCAACTCTTCGGTTCGCCCAGCGCAGACTACGGGCGATCTGTTCCTGAACGAGACGCTGTTCGTCATCAACGGCACTGGGCGCCGTC
Organism: uncultured Acidobacteriaceae bacterium; assembly: GCA_963834135.1. GTDB lineage: Bacteria > Acidobacteriota > Terriglobia > Terriglobales > Acidobacteriaceae > Bog-257. The sequence continues at coordinate 104,411 of CAWIAN010000009.1, forward strand.
AGACCACCTACGAACTCGACAACACCACGGCAAACGATATGTGGGGGCGCCAGTCTATGTTTGCCGGCCTGCCCTTCTCGGCGGTGCAGGAGTTCACCGTCTACACCAACGCCAGTTCGGCAGAGTGGGGATGGAACGCCGGCACGGCGGTGAACGTCGTCACCCGATCGGGATCGAACGACTGGCATGGCGACTTCACGGGGATGGGCAGCCCATCCTTCTCTAATGCCAGCATCCCGCTGGCCGCCAAACCGGTGCAGGAGACCCTGGCACAAGGCAGCGGCATGCTGTCCGGTCCAATCGTGAAGGACAAGACCTACTTCATGGTGGCGGGGCAATACACCAACCAGAACCGCCCCGCAGTCATTACTTCGCCGGTCGATCCCGGTGCATTCTATAACGGCACCTTCGGTCAAACGCTTTTCCTGGCGCGCCTCGATCAGGAACTAAGCCAGACCAACCACCTCTACGTGCGAGCCAATTTCGATCGCTTCAGCGATAGCAACCCGCAAGATGCGGTCAGTGGCGTGGCTCTGCCGACTACCGCCCGCGTGTTCACCCGCAACACCTATCAGGCGGCCGTCGCGGACACCTGGGCCATTAACAGTAATACGCTGAACGATGCGCGCGTCGAGTTCCTGCTGGGCGATCCCATCACCCAGTTCACACCGGTCAATCTCGGTCCGCAGATTTACGTCTCGGGCTATTACACCTATGGTGAGTCGCGCGTTGCCGACCTGATGAATCATCAGTACGAATATGCCGACACGTTGAGCCTGAGCCGCGGCAAACATCAAATTAAGGTCGGCTTCGACGTCATGAACTCTTCCTCCGGCGGCTACGGACAGGAGTTCGGCGCTGGCTATGTGGATGGGCGTTTCCAGATCAACCCTCTGTATAAGACGCTGCCCATCGCCACCGTTCTTACCCTGAATCCGTCGCTTCCGCCGCCGGGAGCGCCTGCTGGTGCACCGCCGCTCGCTCTGAGCTTCACGCAGTCCTTCGGAAATCAGAGCTACCACCTGACCGACACCTTGTTCGGCGTATTTGCGCAGGACAACTGGAACATCCTGCCGAACCTTAACGTCAATCTCGGCATCCGCTGGGATGGTGAAACCTTCACCGGGCAGAATGCCCTGTTCTCTCCCCGTGCCGGTTTTGCCTATCGGCTGCCGAACAGCAACACCGTGATCCGCGGCGGCTACGGTATTTACTACTCGGAAGAGCGTACCGACCTCTATGCTTCGGCGGCGTTGGGTGGTCCGCAGGGAGCGTTTACCTACAGCGCAGCGCCCGGAGGCTTGGGATTCCCGACGACCTTCGCGCCTATCAGTTTCCCGCCGGGAGCGATTTTGCCGGCGCGCAGCATTACCATCCTGGCTGGGCAATGCAGCTATCTGAACCAGTTCCTGCCGGTCGATCAGCTTCACTTCTGCGATAACAATTTCCAGAACCCGTACACGCAGCAGTGGAACCTCGGCTTCGAACATGACCTGGGTGGCGGCTGGTTGTTTGCGATGGACTACATCGGCTCGCACACCATTCACATCGAGCAGCCGGTGGACCTGAACTCACCGTCTCCATTTATCCGCACGGCGCCCGGACAAGTGCGGTCCGTCGCAGCTGCCAATGCTACCCGGCCCATCGTTCCCGTCCCCGGCGGCTATCAGCAGGTGCTGCAATATGTGAATGCCGGCTCGGCCTGGTATGACGGACTTCAAGTCCGGGTCACCAAGCAACTCACCCGTCACGTCTCGCTGCTCGGCACCTACACCTGGTCGCACGATATCAACACAGTGGAGTGGGACGGTACCGGACAGAATCCCAACGACTACGGCTGCCTGGTGGCGTGCGAAAAGGCTACCAGCCTGCTCAACCAGACCAATCGCGCCTCCGTCAGCGCTACCTACAGCTTGCCTTGGGGCTTCATGTTGTCGGGATGGATGGAAGCCGCGTCCGGCTTGCCCTTTAACATCACCACCGGCGTCGACAACAACGGCGACGGCAACACCTCGGACCGCCCAGTCATCAACGGCGTCGTTATTCCGCGCGACGCAGGGCAGGCTCCGGCGACCTACGACTTCAACTTCGCACTGCAGAAATCGATTCGCATGACGGAACGGGCTAGCCTGATTCTGCGCGCGGAGTCGTACAACACAACCAATCACCTGAACCTTTACACCTTGAACGGAGTCTATGGCAATGCAGCGACGCCGGTCCCAACCTTTGCGACACCGATGGGTGGCCTGGCAAACGTTGGCTCACCGCGCCTGATGCAATTCATGGCACGCGTAGTCTTCTAGTCTCAAGTTGTAAGCGAGCCATGCTCTGGGCAGCCAGCTAACCGCTCAGGGGGCAACCACCCCCTGAGCTTTGTCATTTCTTTGTTAGGCTATTTCTTCGAATCGATATTCCCCATGCGTGAATGTTTACAGGTGCGGGTCGGATGAACCGATCCCAGTTTGCACGTCTTTTGGCTCCCTTTCTGGCAGTCTTTCTCCTGCTGTCGTTTCCGCACACATCGTCAGCGCAGTCGGCTTCCGCTGGAGGAGTGATCAGCGGTACCGTCACCGATCAGCAAGGCGGCGCTGTCCCCGGGGCGAAGGTCACGATTCGCAGCACTGACTTCGCATCGTCGCGTCAGCTGACCACCTCCGGCAACGGAACCTTCACCGCCGCCATGCTGTATCCCAGCGCGTACACCATCGAGGTGAAGGCCGCGGGATTCACCTTGAAGAAACCCGTGCGCGTGACCCTAGGGGTCGGCAGCAGCGTCCAGGTGACAATCAAGCTGGGTGTGGCCGGAACCTCGCAAAACGTCACTGTATCGGGCCATGGACCGCTTGTAGAGGGCAATACGCTGCCGCCCGCGGTCAACAAGGAGACACCCCAGGTCGGCAACACGCTGGCCGGACTGACGGTCACCTATCTGCCCAACCGCGATCGTGACTTCAGCCAGTTTGGGCAGCTTGCGGCTGGCGTGCAGCCCGCTCCCAACTCAACCGGCTTGATTGTTGCCGGGCAACGTCCCGACGCCTTCAGCGCTGCAGTCGACGGGGTTGATTTCAACGATCCGCTCAACGGCGGCGAACGTGGCGCGCAGGATGGCTCACTGTTTTTTCCTCAGACAGTAGTCCGTGAGTTCCAGGTCATTCACGCCGGAGCGACGGCGGAAGTCGGCGGCACCAATGCCGGCTTCGTGAATGTAGTCACCAAGGAAGGCAGCAACAAGTATCACGGCGAAGCATTTTTTATAGGCCGTCCCGCATGGACTGCCGACGATGCCTTTGGACATTCTCTGGATAATGCGCAGAACGAATTCGGCGGTTCACTTGGCGGCCCGATCAAGAAAAACCGTAGCTACTTTTATGTCGGCGCCGAGCAGGACTACGTCAACATTCCTTACTGGACGGAGTTCGAACCACAGGCACCCAGGACTGTTGTTCCCTCTTATCTTTCCAGCTTGCAACGGCAGATCGTCGGGACCAGCGATCCGACTTCGGTATTCACGCGCGCTGACTTCCTGCTGAACCAGGCCAACACTCTCAACCTGCAATTCAATTTCAATCGCGTGAATGCCAACGATGTCGACCTCGACGGATCGACTCGCACTACCGCCCCGCTCGACAACAGCGCCGCGCTCACCGGCGACAGCTACTGGGTGCGCGGAAATCTCACCACCGTTCTTGGATCGACCAGGGTGAATCAGTTCATCGCGCAGTGGGCGCAGGACCAGCGAACGCTGCTTCCAAACTCCACCGGGCCCGAGTTCGTGATCAACGGATTCGGCGTGCTCGGCGGCAACTCGATCGCCAACGAATCCTACAGTTCGAACATCAATCGCTACAGCGATGACTTCTCCATCACGCGCGGCGGCACGATCCTTCGCTTCGGCGCAGACTTCGCCTACGACCCGGCAAGCCTTCAGCATGAAGCCAATCTCAACGGCGTCTTCGATTTCAATTCGCTGGTCGATTATCTCGACGGAAACATCAGGCGCTATCAGCAGACCTTCATCACCGGCAATCCCGTCTATGACGGCGCGGTGAAGGAACTAGGCTTCTATGTCGATTCGAGGTTTCCACTCGGCAAGAAGCTTACCGTCACCGCCGGCCTGCGCTGGGATGGCCAATGGAATCCGCAGCCTCCCAATCCGAACCCGGCGATCGCCCAGACGACCACCATCCCAAACGATCTGAGCCAGTGGCAGCCACGATTGGGCATGGCGTGGAATCCCGCGTCCAACACGGTTGTACGGCTGTCGGCGGGCCTCTACGACGCGCCCACTCCCGCTGACATCTTCCAGCGTGTCTTCACCGACAATGCCGTGAACACCGTCGTCGCCGACAGCTACTTCGATCCGCAAATTCTGCCGCTGGTGACCTCGGGAGGAAACTACACAGCGCTTACGGCGCCTCCGCCCGGCCTGACTGTGCCTGGGGCGTTCGTGGTCGGCATGGCGCCCGACTTTCGCAACCCGCGATCGTTCCAGGTTGCCGGCAGCGTCGAGCAGCAGTTCACGCCGAAGATATCTGTTACCGCCGGATATGTGCACAACAGCACCTGGGACTTGCAGCAGTTGCTGAACCAGAATCTGTTTCCGCCAACCTACGACTCAAGCGGCATGCCGATCTTTCCAGCGCTGCGTCCCGATCCCACCGTCGGACAGTTGCTGGTGAACACGTCTTCAGCTCACTCGACGTATGACGGGTTATTGGTTACGGCCAATCTGCAACTTCCGCACCGGTCGCAGCTGTCTGCGAACTACACGCTCGCCCGAGCGCGCGACGACAATTCAAATCTGGGCCCGTTCACACTGGTCTCCGCGTTGAACCCGTTTAATCTCGCCGCTGAGGCCGGCTACTCGAACTTCGATGTGCGCAACAGCTTTAACCTGAGTGCAATTACGAACCTGCCACTGGGTTTCAAATTCAATCCGATCCTGATCGCGCGCTCGGGTCTGCCCTACACACCCATCATCGGCTTCGATACGCAAAATGACGCCAACGACTGGAATGATCGCGCGCTGCTCAATGGCATGGTCACGCAGCGCAACAGCCTGCGCCAGCCTGCCTTCTTCGATCTGGACATACGCTTCGTCAAAGACATCAAACTGCCGGGCGAAGGTCGTCACCTCGACCTGTTCATGGACATCTTCAACATCACCAACTCGGCGAATCGCAACTTTGGTAGCGAAGCGATCAGCGTCTTCGGGACGCCGGGTGCGCCGGTCTTTAGCGCCGGGCAGGCGCTGTTCGCTCCAAACACCAATCAGATCGGCAGCGCACGGCAGGTGCAGTTCACGGTGCGAGTCACCGCCTTCTAAAGCGTAGAAGCCGCTCTAGATTTGTCATCACGACGACGCCTTCAGACCGAGGAGGAAATCTCCTTTCGCCTTTCAGCCTGTGTAGTTCCGTCGGGAAAGCGCTTACTTTTCGACGAACGACTTCAGCCTGGACAGCGTCTGATCCCATTGCTTGGAAACCAAATCAAGATACTCCCTGATGTCTGCGATGGGCTTGGGATCCAGTTCGAAGCGGCTCTCCCGGCCGGCGCGCTCGCTGTGCACTACCCCCGCGCTCTCCAGCACCCGCAAATGTTTGGTAATCGCCTGCCGTGTGAGTCTTGAGCCTCTCGACAGCTGGGTGATGGAGTGCGGACGCCCGTCGGACAGACGCGCCAGCAGGGCGAGCCGCGTCTCGTCCCCCAACGCAGCGAAAACCGGCGCGCGCCCCCGCATCGGTACTGCACGCCGATTACGCATTCTGCGTGACATAGGTTTCGATGTTCTGCATCTGCTGAGCCCAACCACCCTCGTTCTTGCGGATGGCCTCCAGACGGCGCTCGCTCGGAACGTCTTCGAAGCCGGACTCCGTGACCGTGAGCAGCGTGCCTTCAGCGGTTTTTTCCAGGCGAAATTCCACCAGCGTCGGCGTCTCCGTCGAGTAGTCGACATTCGAATCGATTGCATACGGATGCCAGGTGTAGGAGAAATACTGTTCAGGCTCCATGTCTTGCACCACCGCCTCCCACTTCAGGTGTTCATACCCGGGCCAAGTGATGTAACCGGTCGAAGCCTTGCCGGGAACGAACGGTCCGTCAAGCTTCACGCGAAACCATTCGCCGAACTCCCGATAGTCGGTGAGCGCGCGCCAGACCCGCGAAACCGGCGCCTTCAGTTCAATCTTCTTCTCGATCTGGTTCTCCACTTTATGCAACCTCCTGGTTGCATATTAATATACCCCCAGACAATACGCAACTATCTGGTTGCTAATTATTCGATGGCTTTTCGGTGTGGGCAACGCGGGGCGCATCCAGCGCTCGCCGGAGCACCGACAGCGATTCCGAACGCCTGAAACAGAAAGGATCGCTGAGGCGGGAAAGGAATTCCGAAACGCCGTATGAGGCTAGGATTTGCTCGGCGATCGCAATCCGAGTAGCGTCATGTGCTCCGCCAGCCATACGGGTACACGACCGCCGTGCAAGGGAGGATCGGCGCTGCCGGAACGCTTCATGCTACGCAGGTCGATTCTAAATCGCCGAAGATCAGAAGACGGCCATAGAAGGTTCGAGGAGGCTATTCGCCTCCTCGCCTTGGTCGATTGCTTGCTTGATGATTGATCCGGCCGTTAGTGCGTGTCGGCTCTGCTGCCGCTGCTTCCGCCGGCTTACTGGTATGTTTGCTGCGTCGTTCTACTTGAGTGAATAAGGTGAAAAGGTCACATTGATCGTCATCGACGAGGTCACATTCGTCGTTGAAGAAGGACATCTGCGCATCTCAATTCTCTAGCCCTGCTTGCCGGAAGTTCCGCCCCTTCTGCGGCCCTCCCGCCTACTACTAGGATAATCGAAAACTCACGTCAGGTGGGTGCCTCACCAGCCTGAAATTTGATTAAACCTCCCATTGCGAAAATTCTTGTAAATATATGATAATTAACATCTTAACTGGAAGCCTCCGATGCCGCACGGCGCATCCCCTCGCCCGCGCCCAGCCAGGGCGCGGAGCGCTATGGGTTTAGGACGCCCGCCGTGGCAGAGCGGATTTCGTCACTTTTCGTTCAGACAATACTCGCCAATCTTCTGGTCGGTGGCCGGATCTGCCGAAGCCGCATACAAGTCGACGTTCTGGCAATCGTACATGCCCCAATTCTTGGGCAACCGCACCATTTGATACGTTCCTGGCTCAGGTGCCTTGCAGGCGCTAGCGCCTTTATTGCAATGCAATTCCAGCGATACCTTGGCTTGATCGCCCATGGGCGGCTGGATCGCCGTGATGATCACGACTCCATTATTGACTTCGGAGCTCTTGATCGTGATGGTCGCCTTGTCCTGTGCCATCACTTGGACGCCGGCCGCAAGCACGAGGAGAATGAGTGCTTTCTTCATAAAGGTAAGCCTCCTCTTTCGAAAGTGTGACTAGCAGCCCCAAGCGTGGGGCCGAGCCATCCGGCCGCCGTTCGACGTCGAATGACCCTGCTGCCGGGGCTGCTCACTCTCAATCTTCCGCTCGGAATTACGAGTTGTCTGTGACGGATGACGCACGACTGTTGTGCTGAAACGCACGTATGACAATCGGCGAAGAAGACCCAGAAGCTAACTCGATCTAGCCAGCGAAAGCAGGTAATAGACAGCCAATTAGTTGACTTGATTTGCAGCGAGTCGTCTCAAGAGAGAAGCGAGCATAGTAAGATGGGTGGATTATCTTTGTGATTAACCCTGTCAACACAGGTGGAGAGCGCTAAACAGAATGAGATCGGTCAGGTTGTCCAGCAGAATTGCAGTAGTACTCGCGACGGCCTTCTTACTCAGCAGCTGTGGCGGATTCTTCCCGGCTTCCGATCAAATCGTCTCACTGTCGCTCTCTCCTACCAGCGCATACATCCTGCCACAAGCCACGAAGCAGTTTTCAGCGACCGCGACCTTTGGCAATAACACGACTGGAGATGTTACCTCTCAGGTTAGCTGGAGTTCTTCGGCCACCAATATTGCGACCGTAAACGGTTCGGGACTCGTTACCGGCGTGGCACTGGGGACTTCGACGATCACTGCCAAATCGAACAACAGCAGCGTTACTGCGACCGCGCCCATCACGGTGAGCAATAAGATCATTACTGCGATCACGGTTAACCCCAGCGATCCAACCATCTCGATTTCCGCCGGTCAGACCCAGCAGTTCACGGCTTCCGCCACGTTCTCGGACGGTACCGTGGGTGATGTGACCAGCAGTGCATCCTGGAATTCCAGCGCTACGAGCGTTGCCGTTATCTCAAGCGCAGGACTCGCTTCGCCGGTCTCCAGCGGCACGACCACGATCAGCGCTTCCGCCAGCGGAGTTGTCGGAACCACCACGCTGACCGTAACGGAGTAACGATCGGCAAAATCTCACTGCCGCGGAGTGATGCGGATGATGTTGCGCACTACTTCGACTTGCCGATCCGGATAGTTAGCCTGAATCGAGGTAATCAGCTCGGCAAGGGTTGGTGAACCGCCTTCGCCATTCACGCCATCCGCGTCGTCCATCAAAACAACATGCGGAAAGCGCTGGTCGGAGAGGATGGAATACAGCTCGGAACCCAGCCGATTGGGATTGCCGATTTCTCCTGTCCAGCCGCAATAACCGGCATCGAGCCACCACAGGCAGCTCTCGTTGATCCTATCCAGCAATTGCGGGACGACTCTCTGACTGTCGCCTTCAATGATCTCCACGCGCGCGTTCCCGCGGAAGCGCTGCTGCGCGAGCTTTGCCAGTCGCGGATCCAGCTCGATTGAATAGATTTGGTGGAAGCGCTTCCGCACAGCGGCGATCATCTCGCCGTAATAGGTTCCGGTTTCCACCAGTGTGGTCAGCTGATACTTCCGCGCATATTCCAGCACCGCGCGCTGCTTTAGCAGATGCGGGATGCGGCGAGGCTCGCCGCGAACCTTCCACCACCAGTAATCCGGATAATGTCCGAGCTGCTTGAATGCCGTGTAAGCCGGCAAACGTTTCAGCATCGATCGGATAGGTTGGGAGCGGCGCGTCTGTGCGGACATGATTGAAAAAGATTCGCGAGCAGCAGGACGAAACGGGCGAGGCGACCGAACTTCGATTCGGTCAATAGGCACTCGCCCGCTTCCGCAGCACTTCAGAACCTCGGCTCGATTACTGCTGGCTGGGCTGGCTCGGCGCCTTCGGCTGGCTCTGGTCGGCCGGCTTGATGGACATCAGCTCTACTTCGAAAACCAGTGTCTCGTTCGGTCCAATGTCGGCACCCGCTCCGTGCTCGCCATACGCGAGATCGGGAGGGAGATACAACTCATACTTGGAGCCCACGGGCATCAACTGCAACGCTTCGGTCCAGCCTTTGATGACGCCACGAACCGGGAAGGTCGCAGGCTCGCCGCGCTTGTAGGAGCTGTCAAATTCCTTGCCATCGATCAGGGTGCCCTTGTAGTTGCACGTCACTGTATCGGCGATGGTCGGCTTCGGGCCGGTCCCTTCTTTGATGACCTTGTACTGCAGTCCGCTAGGCAGAGTGACGACTCCAGGCTTGGTCTTGTTCGCGGCCAGGAAAGCTTCGCCGGCTTTCTGGTTGTCGACCGCCTGGGTCTTGCGCTTTGCCTCTTCCTGTTCGCGTACTTCGGCCTGTAGCTGCGTCAGTGTCTGCTGGGCCTGCTCGTCGGTCATCAACAGCTTGCCGCCGGACATCGCGTCCTTCAATCCCTGCGTAATAACACTGGGATCGACGTCGATATTTTCGCGGTGAAGGCCTTTACCGACATTCATGCCGATAGCGTAGCTAACCTGGTCCTTCTTAGTAGGAAGTCCGGGAATAACAGGAGTCGCCGCAGGCGCACTCTGCTGGCCAGCGGCTGCCGGAGCGGTTTGTCCTGCCGGAGCCTGCGTGGAACTTGCGCCGGTCTGGGCCATTGCTCCAGAAGTCAGCAAGGCACCGGCAATGAAAAGGTGGAGTGGAGATGTCGAGAATTTGAGCATTATTAGATTGTCCCATGATGTGGGTAGTTCGCAAAGCGCGACCGTCCACAATTGTCCTGCCCATCGATGCCGGGTCCAGATGTTATCCTGCTTAGAACCTTCCTTTTACGAGGCTGTAACGTTTCTCATGCCTGATCAGAATCCTTCTAATCCTCAATCCGACAACGAATCCAGCGAGTCTTTTGGCGACTTGCTCTCGCAGTATGAGCGCAGCCATGCGGCTAAAGCCGACGACGGTAGCCGGCAGTTGCAGGGCACGGTCGTAGCCGTCACCGACGATTCTGTGCTGTTCGACATCGGCTACAAAACCGAAGGCATCCTTCCGCTCTCCGTCTTCCAAAGCTCCGGGGAAAGCGTAAAGCCGGGTGACAAGTTCCCGGTATCTGTCAGGGGCCGCGATCCGGAAGGCTACTACGAGCTGACCCGCTTCAAGGTCGCTCGCCCGAAAGACTGGAGCGCACTGGAGCGCGCCTTCGCCGACAAATCGAGCATCGTCGGAACTGTCACCGCGCAGATCAAGGGCGGCTTCAGCGTCGACGTCGGCGTGCGCGCCTTCATGCCCGCGTCCCGCAGCGGCGTTCGCGATGCTGCCGACATGGAGAAGCTTGTCGGCCAGGAGATTCGCTGCCGCATCACCAAGCTCGATGTGACCGACGAGGATCTGGTGGTCGATCGCCGCGCCGTGCTGGAGGAAGAAGAGCGGTCCGTTAAGGAGCAGCGTTACACCCAGCTTCGCGAGGGCGATGTTGTTACTGGCACGGTGCGCAGCCTCGCCGATTACGGCGCCTTTGTCGACATCGGTGGTATCGACGGTCTGCTGCACGTCTCCGATATCTCCTGGAGTCGCGTCAGCAGTCCCTCCGATGTTCTATCTGCAGGACAAGAGATTGAGGTCAAGGTCCTCAAAGTCGACTCCGACAAGCAGCGCATTTCGCTCGGGATGAAGCAGTTGCAGCCGCATCCGTGGGAGTCTGTCGGCGACAAATATAAAACCGGCGAACGGGTTCGCGGTACCGTAACCCGCCTGGCCGACTTCGGCTTCTTCGTTGAGTTGGAACCCGGCGTGGAAGGCCTGGTCCACATCTCCGAAATGTCGTGGGCGAAGCGCGTGCGCACACCGAGCGACATGGTGAAAGCCGGAGAGACCGTGGAAGTCGTGATTCTCGCGATGAATCCCGGCGAGCAGCGACTCTCACTCGGGCTGAAGCAGGCGCTCGGCGATCCCTGGGCCGATGCTGCCCGGCACTTCCCTGTCGGCTCAACCGTCGAAGGTCCCGTGACCAACATCATGAAGTTCGGGGCGTTCGTTCAAGTGGCCGAAGGCATCGAAGGCATGGTCCACGTCAGTGAGATCAGCGCCGAGAAGCGTATCAATCATCCGCAGGACGTGCTGAAAGTTGGACAGGTGGTGCAGGCGATGGTGCTGGCCGTCGACAGCGAGAAGCGCAACATTCGGTTGAGCATGAAGCAGTTGATCCCGACGAGCATCGACGAATACATCGCCGAACACAAGGCCGGCGATGTCGTCACCGGACGAGTCATGGAGGAGGACGCAGGCAGCGCGCGCGTGGAGTTAGGCGAAGGCATTCACGCCACCTGCCGTGTGACGGCACCAGCCGCGGTGAAGCAGGAAAGCAAGCCCGAGGCAAAGGCAGATTTGTCCTCGCTCAGTTCCATGCTGCAGGCGAGGTGGAAAGGCGGTTCCAGCGCGGGCGAGAAGCCTAAATCGGAAGCGATTCGCGCCGGACAAGTACGGAGCTTCCGCATTGCCAAGCTGGATCCAGAAGCCAAGACAATCGAAGTGGAGCTAGCCTGATCGCCGCTTCGGGTGGCTTCCCATTTTTGCCATTTTCGGAATCACCGACCGCGGACCAGGTACCCCCTCCCACCGGGCGCTTCGTAAAGTATGGAAAATATCGCACTTTATTAACCATGCGGAAGGGGAGTGCCCTAAATCTTCAAAAAGCCTTAGCTGGGCCAATCTGTGGCGAGCGTACCGGCTTGGCCATACCGTAGAACACCACCACACCCTGGCCGCCGCAGCGTGTCGATAGCGCCTCCTTGGGCGTGCCGATACAGCTGTCAATGTCCTGCCAGTTGTTCATCACCCAGACGTTTCCCGCCGGGTCGATGCCGAGATCAGTCTGCATCTCCAAGCCGCCACCGACATAGCCGCCAGGAGGAGAGATCTGATCCCCGGTATGAATACCGGGCGGGCAGTGCTCGGTCCGCACGCCGCACAACTCCACGATGGGACTGCTTGGCATCGCGAAGTTTGAAATCCAGGCATTGTCATTGCCGTCGAGCACTACCGCCCAAGGTCCTGGAAGGCCGCTGCCCTTGAAAGGCGAACCCGGATACGGCGTTCCGTCAGGGCGCAGCAGCGTGACGCTGCCACCGTCGGCGGAGCCTCCTTGCTGTTGCGACATCGTCTTCGTCAGGTAGTCAGAGGCTGCGGCAACTCCTTCGGCCTTCAGTCGCACCCCCATGTCCACCAGGTGCGCCATGCCCAGCGCTCCGGTGCCGAACCGATTTGTGATCCACACGTTGCCCTGACTGTCGATGTTGAGGCCGCTGTTGTTAATTCCGGTATCGAAGTTCTCGGCCTTGGTCGGGTCGGATGCGGGGAAGCGGGTAACGTGCGGAAGGCCGCTATTAGAAACCCATATCCGGTCCTGTTGATCGATAGCGAGGTGAAACGGAGCCATGAACGACTTGCATGGCTCACCGCTGTCGCCCTCGCAGAGAATCCGGCCCTTCGTGATGTCGCCTTGTGGGAAGTAGACAAGCTGTCTTTTCTCGATTCCCAACACCCAGACATCTCCCTTGGGCGTCACGATCACGCCCTGCATCAGGCCAAGGCGCCCGCCGAAGTTGATTCCCTCAGGCGGCGTTAAAGGCTTGCCGTTTTTGTCGAATACGGAAATGGTCTTGCTGCCATAGGTGGTGAACCACGCGTTGTCGTGGGAATCGACTGCGGCACCAAAGGTACCCCCCTCCATGCCGCCGCCCATAAAACCCGTAGTAATCGGCGAAAGCGGTCGGCCGTTGGGCGCGAACTTGGTCGCGTGTCCCTGCCACAGCGAGTCCTGTCCCTGCCACCCAACACTGAAGTTGTCAGGAACCCACAGGTTGCCCTCACTGTCGAACATGCATTTGCCACCTGCGACGTACCCACCGCCTGTGAACTTGAGCGGAAGCACCCACGCGCTCGGCGCCCAGTTGAGGTACGGCATGTACGGAACTTCGAGCATGTGATTGCTCGGCGACACGGCATAGAGTTGGCGAAGCAGCGCAAAAAGTTTGTCGGGCTGGTGCCAAGGAAAAAGCGCGATATTCTCGGCAGCACCTAGGGTATTAGTTGGAGCGCTCCAACCCGGCGGCGTGGCCGCTTCGAATAAACTGCTGCAGGCATCCGCCTTCACTCGATTGACGCACGCGGAGAGCAAGTCGGCCAGCGAGGCGAAGTTGGCCATGGTCGGTGTCTGGCTGCTGTTGAGCGGATCCTGAATGATGTCGCCCCACCCGCCAGTTTCCAAGTCAACGAAGTTGGGCACGTTGCCCGCCGCAATGCGCAGCTGCAGTTGTGCGCCTTTGATCGTCATACCGTCGATGAGTTGCGCGTGTGTCCAGACGGACGCGATGGTGGTGAACTCGTTGATGACAACGCGTCCCGGCGCTTTGACGCCTACTACGGCCAGCAGCGCGATCGCAGGATTGTTGCCACCCGCCTTGTTTCTCGCAGGAATGCCTCCCGCTGCCGTGAGGTAGAGGCTCGAATCGGTAGGCGCTCCCGCAGTACTTACTTGGAATCGGCCTTCGTTGTCAGTCTTGGTTTGCGCGAGCTGCTTGGGCGCGTCAGAACCTGCAGCCCAAAGCGTGACGGTGGATTGAGCGATAGGCGCTCCTCCACCCGATACTCGACCCTGTACATCGGCGGCGAAGGCCCGCGTTGCCGGGAATATGCCTGAGATGGCAAGGACGGCCAGAGTCAACTTCACGGCGGTTGTCTGAGAGTGCATGCCCTTTTTCTCCTTCAGGGTTAGCCGCCCGCGCCGTCACCTCTGCGATGACCGTACGCGCAATGAAGTTTTGATGTCGGAGCGGTTCCGCACCAATTCTACGTGAGGTCTGCTGTAGGGCGGGAAGATAACTGCCGTGATCAGGCCTTGTCGCAAGCGACCCTGGTCCATCGTTTACGCCCGTCGCCCGTCCCATCGACCGGATTGTTTCTGGGGTAGCGCTCCCGGCGTTGTCCCCGTTTTTTCATACACTTTTCACGCACGTCTGGTTACAATCCTTCCACACTTCTGCACTTGCCACCTGGCCGGAGACCCATGAGTACCGTCATCTCAGCGCTTAAGTCCTTTGAGCAGCATCTGGACGACACTCCTTTTACCAAGACCCAAAAGAAGGTCTGGATCCTGTCCGCCATGGGCGTGCTGCTGGATGGGTTCGACTTCTTCATCATCGGCGTGGCGCTGCCCCTGATCGCGCACGACTTCCAGATGAGCGCGACGACCAAGGGACTGGTTGCGGTGGCTGCGGTCGCGGGCGCGTTCTTCGGAGCGTTGGTCTTCGGGCAGGTCGCCGACAACATCGGCCGCAAAGGGATGTTCCTGGTCGACATCATTCTGTTTGTGGTCTTCTCCGCCGCGTCGGCTGCGGCATGGAACCCGGCGTCACTGATTGCGTTTCGCTTCATCCTCGGCGTCGGCATCGGCGCTGACTATCCCATAGGGGTTTCGTACATCGCAGAGTGCGTGCCTACGCGATTGCGCGGGCGGCTGATCGTGGGCGCATTCGCTTTTCAGGCGCTGGGATCGCTGCTGGGCGTGCTGGTAGGGCTGGCGATTCTGAAGCTCGATCCCTCGCAAAGCGTGTGGCGGGTGATGCTGGCCTTTGGCGTGCTACCCGCGGTCATCGTGGTGCTCATGCGCGATGGAATGCCGGAGAGCGTACGGTGGCACCTGGCACGCGGCAATTATGAGAAGGCTTCACATGCGGCGAGCGCACTGCTGGAGTTTCCCGTCACTCTGAATGAGAAGAATTCTCCCAAGGTCGAACGTCGACTGAAGTTCGGAGCGCTGTTCAGCAAACGCTACATTCGTCGTACGATTTTCGCCTCGGTGCCGTGGTTTCTGCAGGACATTTCGACCTACGGCATCGGGATCTTCACGCCGACGATTATGGCTGCGATGGCGCTGGGCGGCGGCGCGAGCTTTATCGCCAAAGACATGGGCGCGACTGAAGGAGCGGCGGCGGTCGATCTGCTGCTGGTCGTCGGCTTCATGCTGGCGATCGTGCTGGTCCGCCACATCAGCCGAGTGGCGCTGCAGATCGTGGGCTTTCTTGGAATGGCGCTGGGACTGCTGATGGTGGGCGCTTCGTCGCTGTATCCCAATGCGTTCCGGCGGTCAGATGGGGATGATCTTCGGCGGATTCATGATCTTCAATGCGCTGATGAACATGGGACCGAACGCCACCACCTATCTGCTCTCGGGTGAAACTTTTCCCACGTCAATCCGCGCCACTGGAGCGGGATTTGCGGCATCAATGGCGAAACTAGGCGCGGTCATTGGCACCTTCTTCTTCCCTATTCTGAAAGCGGAGATCGGTATTCCCAAGCTGCTGGTCTTCCTGGCTGCGGCATGCGGACTGGCGGCAGCGGTCACGTACGGTTTTCGCGTAGATACCAGTGCTTCGTTGGATGAGCAGCACGGCGAATATCCGGTGCAGCAGCCTGCGTACGCGGAAGCGGCTGCGGGATAACTTACCGCAATCTCCGAAAACCGCGAGACGGACGTAGGCCTCTCGCCCGTTTCGAAATTACATTGCGCTGCGGAGCGGCGACCTTTCGCGACGTGTCTATACTCATCACCAAGGTCTTGACTATTTGACCCGAATCCGTAGCACCGGCGTAACATCTAAACGGTAGCTCTTCGCTTCTTTCGCCAAGGGTTGACGGCCGATAGCTGATAGTTTTTTCATGTTCGAGAACCTGCGACCGCTGTTTCCGTATCTCCGCAAGTACCGCGTCACCTTCCTCATCGGTGCGGTCTGCGTGTTCTGCAACAACGGCGTCTGGATTCTCTTTCCGCAGATCATTCGCAAAGCTATCGACGTGCTGAACGCCGGCATTACCAAACACAACAGCCCCGCAGTCATCCGGCACGACATTTTCAAATATTCGCTGATGTTGCTCGGGGTCGCGGGCATCAAAGCCATCTTTCAATACCTGACGCGCTGGATCCTCATCGGCGTCTCACGCGAAATCGAATTCGACCTGCGCAACGATCTTTTCGCGCACCTGGAGCGGCTCTCGTACAGCTTCTATCAGCGCACCCGCACCGGCGACATCATGGCCCGCGCCACCAACGACCTGAACGCCGTCCGCATGCTGGTCGGACCGGGCATCATGTACACGGCCAACACCATCGTGTTCACCCTCGGCGCGCTGGTCTTCATGCTGTCGATCAGCCCCAAGCTCACGCTGTTCGCCTTCGCGCCGCTGCCCATCTTCAGCATCGTGGTGCAGTACTTCGGCCGCCGCATCCACGAGCGCTTCGAGCGCATCCAGGCAATGTTCTCCGATATCTCGGCGCGTGCGCAGGAGAATTTTTCCGGCGCCCGTTTGATTCGCGCCTATGTGCAGGAAGAAGCCGAGATCGAAAACTTCGAGACCGACAACCGCGAATACATCGCGCGCAGCCTGAAGCTGGTGCGGCTGATGGGCATGCTGTGGCCGACGCTGGAGACGCTGCTCGGCTTCGCCATCATCATCGTGCTCTACGTCGGCGGACGCGAGGTCATCCAACACAACGCCAACCCGCATGTCGGGATTGGCCTGGGCAGCTTCGTCGCTTTCAATACGTACATGGTCCAACTTACCTGGCCCATCATCGCGCTCGGTTGGGTGATCAACATCTTCCAGCGCGGCACCGCATCGATGGGCCGCATCCACAACATTCTGTCGGAGCAGATCGAGGTCACCGACGCCGGGGTTGGAATGGGGGTTCCGACCGAAATTCACGGTGACATCGAGTTCCGCAATCTTCGCTTCCACTACGGCAACACCATCAAGGCGGCCGAGAAGAGCAACGGTCGAGCGCACGGCGACGAAGATGTTCTGAAGAACGTGAACCTGCGCGTGCCTGCCGGGACCAGCCTCGCGATTGTCGGTCCAACCGGATCGGGCAAGTCGACGCTGGTATCTCTGATCCCGCGAATTTATGATGCCGATCCTGGCACGGTGCTAATCGATGGCCGCCCGATTCGCGAGTTCCCGCTCGCTCTATTACGCCGCAACATCGGCTTCGTACCGCAGGAAACGTTCCTCTTCAGCGACACAATCCGCGAGAACATCTCTTTCGGCGCCGAAGACTCGACGCTCGATGACGTGCGTCGCGCCGCCGAGGCCGCCAATATCGCGGCGGACATTGAAAGCTTCCCTGACGGCTACAACACTGTCGTCGGCGAACGTGGGTTGACACTCTCAGGTGGCCAAAAACAGCGCACCGCGATCGCGCGAGCCGTGATTCGCAATCCGCGAATCCTGGTGCTCGACGACGCGCTGGCCAGCGTCGACACGCAGACCGAAGACCGCATCCTGAATCATCTGCGCGAGATCATGCGCGGTCGCACCACCATCTTCATCTCGCATCGCGTTTCGACGGTGCGCAACGCCGACTGCATCGCCGTGCTGCACGACGGCGAGATCGTGGAGTACGGCACGCACGACGAACTGATCGCGCGCGACGGCTATTACACCGAGTTGTATAACAAGCAACTGCTGGAAGAAGAGCTGGAGACGGTGTAAGTCGGTTTCGGTTGAGCGACAGCGCAATTTCATCTGTTTGTCATCTGAGCGAAGTGAGTGTCGCGGATGCGACCGAGCGAAGTCGAAGGACCGCTATCCCGGAAAGGATCTCTCAGGGTAGCGGTCCTTCGACTGCGCGTCCGCACGATTCGCTTCGCGAATCGCGAAAAACATTGCGGACGCTCCGCTCAGGATGACAACTTAACAGGGGAGCGGTGATCGGCACGACGGAAGTCGCGCCCTAACACAAAAGACACCGCGGGGCGGGAGGCGCCGCGCTTCGGTTATTCTTTTCTGGCAACTGACAACCGACTACTGACAACTGTCTTATGTACACCGACTCCCACTGCCATCTCGAAAACAAGCGCTTCGACGACGACCGCGCCGATGTCTTCGCGCGCGCGCAACAGGCGGGTGTGACCACGCTGCTGGCCATCGGCAATGGCGACGGCCCGGGCACCGGCACGCTGGACTGCGCCATCAAGCTCGCGCAGCAGCATGAAAATGTTTACGCGACTGTCGGCATTCATCCTCACGAGGCGGAGCTGGCAAAACAGGAAGACTTCGACGAGCTCGAGCGCTTGGTCAAAGATCCGAAGGTAATTGCGTGGGGTGAGATCGGGCTCGACTATTTTTACGATCACTCGCCGCGCGACGTGCAGCAGCGCGTCTTTGTGCAGCAGATGGAGATGGCTCGGTCGGCGAAGCTGCCGATCATCATCCACAACCGCCCGTCCGACAACAGCGAGAATGCCTGGGAAGATCTTTTTCGCCTGCTGCGCGAGCACTGGGCCTCGAGCGGGATGGGCGGGGTGCTGCACTGCTTCACCGGCTCGGTCGAGCACGCGCGGGCGGCGCTCGATCTCGGCTTCATGATCTCTTTCGCCGGGAACATCACCTACCCGAAGGCGCAGAACATCCGCGATGCCGCGGCCATGGCGCCGCTCGATCGCATTTTCATCGAGACCGATTCTCCCTATCTCGCGCCTGTCCCACATCGTGGGAAGCGCAACGAGCCGGCCTTCGTGGTGGAATCGGCACGGCAGATCGGTCAGCTGCGAAATCTCGCAACCGAAGAAATTGGTCGGCAGACCTCGGAGAATTTCCGGCGGTTCTTTGGATTGACGGCGTCGTCGTAGAGAATGACGCGTGCGAGTGCCGCCCTTGAACGGGCACGGCTGAAGCCGTGCCCTGACACACACCTCGCGTGGCGTGAGTTTTTCAGCAGTCTGCAATGCCGTCGGTCGGGATGACAAATTCAAGAGAGTCTCGGCGGCGCGCCTGAAGGTGCGCCCCTTCAAATCACCCTCGGTATTCTCCGTGCCACCGTGGTGACAACTCGTCTTCGCGTGGTGCTTTTCCTATCCGTCGTCTATACTGAACAGCTTTGCGCTGCAAGGGTGATTTGCGAAAGGGGTCTGTGAGGATCAAGGTCTTTTACCACGATAAGTGTTTCGACGGCGCCTGTTCGGCGGCGCTGTTCACGCGCTTTTATCGCGAGCGCATCCGCGAGCAGGTGGAGTTCGAGTACCAGGGGCTGGTGCATCGCGCCGGCGCCCTCTTCGACGAAGCCGACTTCAACGGCGACGAGAACGCCATCGTCGACTTCAAGTACTCGTCGTCGCCGCGCATCACCTGGTGGTTCGATCATCACCAGAGCGCTTTCCTCACGCCCGAGGACGCATCACACTTCGAGCAGCAGCAGAGCAACACCAAGTTTTACGATCCCGACTTCCGCTCCTGCACGAAGTTCATCGCAGTGGTCACCGAGCAGCGCTTCGGCTTCGATCCCCGGCCGGTCGCCGACACTATCGAGTGGGCCGACATCATCGACGGCGCGCTCTATGACGACGCCAAGTCGGCGGTGGAGATGAAGGCGCCGGCGTCGCGGCTGACCATGCTGATCGAGTCGAACCAGGATCCGCAGTTCATCCCCTCGCTGATCCCGAAGCTGGCCTACATGCCGCTTGCCGAAATTATCGCGCAGCCGGGAATTGCCGAGCGCCTGCCCGCGTTGCTGGAGCGGCATCGCCAGTCGATCGAGATCATGCGCGAGCGCGCCGAGTGCAAGGACGGCACCATCTTCTTCGACGTCACCGAATACGACCTCGAGGGCTACAACAAGTTCGTGCCCTACTATCTGCATCCCGAGGGCGTTTACAGCGTGGGGTTGAGCAAAAGCAGCTTCCGGACCAAGGTGTCCGTCGGCTCCAATCCCTGGACCACGGCGACCTACATGGAGAACCTGGCGAAGATCTGCGAGCGCTACGGCGGCGGCGGACACGCGCGAGTGGGAGCGATTTCGTTTCCGCCAAATCGCTTTGACGAAGCGCGCAAAGCGGCGGAGGAGATTGTCGCGGAGCTGCGGGCCAGTTATCGCGAGCATGGGGAGAAGTAGGGCGGGGATTCGCAACCAATTTCAGATGAAGGTGATCTGCGACCGGGTGGGTATGACCGGGACAGGGTCCTTCGACTCCGGATCGCAAACAGCGCAATCTCCGCGCAGTGTGACAACCCGAAGTTGTGGCTTCAGGTAGTTCTTACATTCGCTGGCTCGGATAACCAACATTGGACAAATCGTTAACAAATTTTTGACAAACTGGACTTGCGTTGCCGCTATTGTTCTTGGCAAGAAGTGCAAGGGTATCGGCGGGTGGGATCGCGTCGAAAGCGGACCAGCGACCTGAAGCAGGGATTCACCCGCCGATTTAGTTCAAGAACTGTCAGCATTGATAGTGTTACTATCTAATAGTGCATTATTTACATGTCAAGCAGAGAAACGCAACAATAATCACGTAAGCATATGATCTGCAATGAAATATAAGTTTCTGATTTAGCGCCAAATAGCCCATTCCCTGTGATATAATCAGTTCAGAATTGATGAGAAAGCCTAGCCTGTCCGGTTGGGCTTTTTGTTTTTGCGGGGCATGTGCGTTATGTAAGTCTCAGTAGGCCAACAGGATACGTAAGTCGCGCACGTTGTTCCCGGTCGGTCCGGTCACAATCGCGTCATCTACCGCTTCAAATAGGGGGAAGCCGTCGAACTGGCTGGCGGCGGTTGCCAGATTGTATCCTCGGGCTTTGGATCGAGACAGGGTCGATCCATCGACGATCGCCCCGGCGGCGGGGCTGTTGCCGTCGACGCCGTCCGTTCCGGCGCTTAGGACGGTAATGTTCTCGCTGGCGATCTTCTGGGCACAGTAAAGCGCAAACTGCTGGTTGCGTCCGCCGACCCCGGACGGGCCATCGAGCTTCACCGTCACCTCGCCTCCGGAGATGAGGCAGGCGCGAGAGACTCCCCGGCGCAACTCGCGCAGGCGGCGGAGCAGGTGATCGGCGGCGGCGTGGTAATCCCAGTCATCACAACTGTTGTCGACCTCGACGGCGAATCCGGCGAGCGCGGCCCGTTCCACCACGGCATGGACGGCTGTCTCGTTCGAAAGCACCGGCAGATACTGGGCGCGCACGAAGGCGGAGTCGCGCGACTTGGGAGTCTCCTGCAACAGGTGCTGCTGGAAAAGCGAGTGCACTGGAAGCGGTAGCTGCGGCAGCAAGTTGTATCGCTTCGCGATGTTGTAGCAGTCGTCGACGGTGGTCGTGTCGGGCATAGTCGGACCCGAGGCGAGGGCATCCAGCGAATCGTCCGGCACGTCGGAGACAAGGACCGACAGCTGGTGAGCACCCGAAGCGGCGCGCGCCAGGCGGCCGCCCTTGATGGCCGACAGATGCTTGCGGATCGCGTTGATCTCAGCGATGGGGGCGCCGGAATGGACCAGCGCCTTGTAGGTCGCAACGACATCGGCAAGCGAGATGTTAGAGCTGATCGGCTTCTCGGCGATAGCGGATGCGCCGCCGCTGATGAGGTAGATGATCAACGTCTCGGGCGATGCGGAGCCTACGGCGCGCAGAATGGCGTCGCCGGCTCGGAGAGAATCTTCGTTGGGCAGGGGATGTCCGCCGGCAAAGTAGCGGAAGCCGAAGAGCTGGGCCGGTGGCGGGTCCGGACAAGCGACAACACCGCTCAGACCTGCGCCGACGATCGAGACGAAGGCTTCTGCCATACTGTGGCCGGCCTTGCCGATCGAGATAACCAGGGCGCGGGTGAAGCCGCCAAGGTCGTACACCTCATTGCCGGCACTTAGGAAGCTGCCGTCGCACTTGAGCTTTTTGCCGAAGGCGCGCGGGATGCTGCATTCGGCGAGAGCATAGTCGAACATCTCGCGAACGCGGTCGCGCATTTCGCGGAAGAGCGCTTCGGACGCGGGATCCAGCGGCGGTTGGGCCGATTGCGACATGAGCGGTGATTATATCCAGACATCTCCCAGGTCTCGAAACCCGCGAGACCTGGGGCACCCGCGATGGCGCTGTTTCGGATATTCGTCGACGGCACGTTTACAATGAGGCTTGCACCCGCATCCTGAATCCTGGAGTTCGTGATGGCTTCCGACACGGCTATACAGACCGCCGAGCTGCACGCGGTCCCGCTCACGCTTGAGGGCCTGAGCGTGCTGCACCAGATGTTCCGCTTCCGCTGGCCGGAGTGGCGCACGCTGACACCGTCGCGTCAGCAGGAGATCGCGCTCGAGGCCGTTGCTGCCTTGGCCGGACCAGAAGAAGCCGGGCAGAGCGCCTTGTATTCGATGCTGGGCCACAAGGGCGACTTGATGCTGGTGCATTTCCGCGATTCGTTCGACGAGTTGAATGCCGCCGAACTGAAGCTGAACCGCACCGCGTTGCAGGAATATTTGGAGCCGATGCATTCGTATCTGTCGGTGGTCGAGTTAGGGCTGTACGACTCGAGCGTGAAACTCTTCCGGCAACTCACCGAACGCGGGGTTGCGCCGTTCTCGGAAGAGTGGAACAAAGAAATGGAGCAGACGATGGAGCGGCAGCGCCAGGCGATGCGTCCGCGGCTCTATCCGAAGATTCCCGACAGTCACTACCTGTGCTTCTACCCCATGAACCGCACGCGCGGGGAGCAGAAGAACTGGTACATGCTGCCCATCGAAGAGCGGCAGCGGCAGATGGAAGAGCACGGCATGGTGGGCCGCCGCTATGCCGGCAAGGTGCAGCAGATCATCACCGGCTCGGTCGGTTTCGACGACTGGGAGTGGGGCGTGGATCTGTTCGCTCCCGAGCCGCTGGTCTTCAAGAAGCTGATCTACGAGATGCGCTTCGATCAGGTCAGCGCGGAGTATGCGCAGTTCGGAGAGTTCTTCATCGGGCTGCGTTTGCCGGTGGCGGAGCTGGGCAGGTGGATGAGCGGAGGCAGCAATTAGTAATTAGTAGCGAGTAATTAGCGACCAGCAGCCTACAGTCTCACGGCTGTTCAGCGCCGAAAGCGCGACATAAGAAAGCCCACCTCTTGAGAGGTAACTTGCACGAACGTCCTCGGAGTCGCTCGGGGACAGCATACAACCGCGTCGTCTTTTCCTACGCACGGACACGTAATCTCCGCTTAGGGTGCGGCGCGAATCTCATTCGGAGTTAATTCTCAACTACATGATTGCTCACATTCTGGAAATCGTCGGAGCCTGGATTGTCAGCGTGATCTCCGCCTCGGGCTACCTTGGCGTCATGCTGTTGATGGCCATCGAGTCGGCGTGCATTCCGTTGCCGTCAGAGGTCATCATGCCGTTCTCTGGCTACCTGGTCTACACCGGACGCTTCTCGCTGTTGGCGGTGGCGACGTGGGGTGCGCTGGGCTGCAACCTGGGATCGGTGCTGGCTTACGAGATCGGCTACTTCGGCGGACGGCCGCTGGTGGAGCGTTACGGCCGTTACATCTTCCTCAGCAAACACGATCTCGACGTTGCCGATCGATTTTTTGAGAAGCGCGGAGCCATCGCAGTCCTCATCGCACGCCTGTTGCCGGTAGTGCGAACGTTCATCGCGTTGCCGGCGGGCATCGGACGGATGCCGCGGCTGAAGTTTCATATCTACACCTTCGTCGGATCGTGGCCGTGGTGCTTCATGCTGGCGTATATCGGCATGCGACTGGGCGAGCGCTGGGAGACCGATCCGCGGCTGAAGATGTGGTTCCATCGGCTGGATGCGTTGATTCTTGGCGTGATCGTGATTGCCGCGGCATATTTCGTGTGGTCGCACGTGCAGCACCGGGTGGGTCGCGAGGCCACAGCGGAAGAGGCCGCGGATTAGTCACGGGAGTTCCGCGCGCAATAAAACGTGGACTTTAACTGGCCGCGGACGCGGCTGAAGCCGCCCTTCTAAAGCTCCTCGCTTTCGCCAGCCTGAAGGCCCGCGCTTCCACCGGGAATCCGGCTGATGTCTGCGGAACCTACTCTATCGCTGGCCGAAATCCAGTCGACTTCCGGCGTGCTACTCCGTCGCCGGCCGCAGGATAACCAGCAGGCGCAGATCGAGCGCCGCGTGCAGAATCATGGGAAGCAGTAAGCTGCCGCTCAGCAGGAACAACAATCCGAAGAGCGCGCCCAAGAGCGTGGTAGCGATCACCCCTTTTGCGCCCTGGTAGAGATGTTGCAATCCGAAGATGAGGGATGACACCAGCAGAGCCAGCGTGAGATCAAGTTGCCAGGGAGACGTATGCAGGTAGTGCAGTAGAAAGCCGCGAAAGAGGACCTCTTCGCAGATGCCCGCGGTGAGGCCGATCAGCACCCACCACCGCCGCTCAGCGCGGGTCGCCGGAAACAAGTAGGCATAGCTGAGCTTCTGCATCAGGTCAGATGAAGCGTACTTGCGCGGTTCGCGCCGCACGCGCATCAGCAAAACCGCGAGGTAAGTCCAGACGACAATCGCCGCAAGCACGAAGAGCACCACCACGACGAGGTAGCGCACCCAGATGTGCTGCAACAGCCAACCCATCTCCTGCGGCGTCGGGCTAACGATGGCGAGCGCCGGCCATCCTACAACAAGACAAGCCACGATCGCCGCGCTCCATAGCCACGTGCATAGTGTCGCGTAGTAACGGGTCTTCGCCTCGGAACTGGGATTTCGCTTCAGCCTCCGCGTGTCGTAGTAATCCCAGGCGGGCGCGATCACGAGCAAGAAGATAAACAGCAAATGCTGAAGCAGCGTCGTTAGTGAGAGCGAAACGGTCATCTGGGGAAAGCCGGGCGACGAAGAATCTTCACCACTAAGGACACGGAGCGCACGAAGAAGTTAGCGAGAGAAACCTCCGTGCTCGCAGTGCCCCCGGATGAACTCTTCTTCCTGCAAAGTAAAAGCGGGGCAACGAGGCCCCGCTGAGTTCCAACTTGCGCGTGAAGCTTATGCCCCTGCCTGCTTCTCCGCCATGTCGCCGACGATGGGCAGCTTGAATATCTGGTGCTGATACGCCTTAATCACCAGCAGGATCCACAGCGCCAGTTCGGCCAGACCCAGCAGCATAAAGATCGGCACCATCAGCAGCGGCAACGCATAGCTGATGATCGACAGTCCGACGTGAAGCACGATCAGGGCTCCGGCCGTGAATAAGCATTGGAACGAATGGAAGCGCACGAAGCGATTCTTGTTATAAGGTTCGACCAGCAAGAACACGATGGCGGGGATAATCGTGAAGTAAGCCAGCATTCCTGCGATGTTCTCGGCCAGCGGCTCGGCAGCTACCGCAGTGTTGGCCGCCACCGGTGGCGGCGGCGGTTGAGGCGCGGGGGGAGCTGCTACGGCTGCCCCGGTCGCCGCTTGTCCCGTGGCTTTGCCGCAGCTGGGACAGAAGGCCGCTCCATCGGCCATTTGCGTACCGCAATTAGCACAGAACGCCATTAAACCCTCCCTGAGTCGGATCGGAACAGATGTGCGTGGCTTACCGGAAACGACTGGCCGATCATCATTCCCGAACCACTACTAGCCGCGCACAATACCAGAGTGCGCCAGCAAAGGCAAAGCAAATTTGGATTTCGCGCAGCGTGAAAGATGGTGCAAGCACCTGAAACGAAAATGGGTGCGCTGAATTACTAGGTACAATGGCAGGATGTCAGACGGCTCAGGTGGCGCCCGCTTTCGGCAGCCCACGGCAATCGAGCAACTGTTTAACCGGCTCTTCGGATTTCTGGTGGGGCTGGGGCTCGGACCCAAGTACAACTACCTGCTGCAGGTGCGAGGACGAAAGTCCGGCACTCTGCACTCAACGCCCATCGACCTGCTCGAACTCAACGGCAAGCGCTTCCTGGTGGCGCCGCGAGGGCGAACGCAATGGGTGCGCAACGCCGAAGCCGCCGGAGAAATCACGCTCAAGCGGGGCGGCTTCCAGCAGAGCTTTCGCATTCGACCCGTCGTCGACGGGGACAAGCCAGAGCTGTTGAAAGCCTACCTGGAGAAATTCAAGATGGCAGTGCAACGCTACTTCCCTCTCGCCGCGGGCGCCGGCGTCGAAGCCTTCGCCGGTATCGCTTCTGAGTATCCTGTGTTCGAACTGGTGGCGAAGTAGAGTGTTCGCTGGTCAGCGTTCGGAGGGGTTGCGAGCCGATTGACTGCATATAGGGCAAAGCTCGGCTTCAGGCGTGCAGGAGCGGGCGCACTCTCTAGGTATCTCTGAGCCACCAGGGATCGTCTCTGCCTGCGTACCCTGGCAACTAAGCCGACAGCCGGATACATGCGTTTTCTTGCACGCCTGAAGTCGAGCTCCGCCGGCTAGTTCGACGTCTTCCGTGTGCGACAACCGGCCACAGCGAGCGCAGATATAACCTGGACAGCTGCGGGGCCGCAACGATGGTCAAGCACAGTGAAGCGCGCACTGGCTTTCCTACACCCTCCGACGTAGTAGGCGACTTCCATTGAATCGTAACGTGGGAACCGGAGGGGCTTGTCATGCCCACATGAAGGGTTTGTCAACGTTTTGTGACAACTGGAAGGCGCTTTTTAGCTCTTCGGTTTTGAGGGTGCCGGACGAAGCCGAATCCGAATAAAAAGCCAGACCTGGTTCGGTCTGGCTTAAGCGAAAAGCAATTAGCGGAAAGGCGGCTCTCTAAAACTGTCCCGGCGATTCTGCCGATGCATAATCATCATCGCGCCGGCTCAAAGTTGGACGATCGTCGCCGTTGGGATTCGGGTTGTTGCTGCCGTTATCCGCGGTCTGCGTTTTGCGCAAGGTCGGCTTGTTGAGATCTTCCTTCGGCAACGCCTTCTTGCGATTCTCAAACGCAGATAACCGCGCCTTCACCTGGTCGAACTCGGAAGTATCGACGATGTATTCCGGCCGCGGAGGCAGCACATTGCGAATCTCTTCCTGGCTCTTCAGGATGCGATCGGGCGTGGGCGGGTGGGTGGAGAACGTCTTCGACAGAATTCCCGGCTTCTCTTTCTCGAGCGCCTTCACCTTCTCGAAGAAGTCGATGAACGCCTGAGGATCGTAGCCCGCCTTGTACATATATTGCAGGCCGAGGTAATCGGCTTCGGACTCGAAGACCCGCTGGAAGTGCATAAAGGTGACGGGCACCGCCAGGCTCATGGCGGCGTTGGCCGCCTCGTAGATGCCCCAGCTGTTCACGAAGATCAGCGGGATAGAGGCGAACTGAACGTAATTCGAGCGCGTCATTTCGCGCGTCTGATGGCGGGCGGCAACGTGCGCGATCTCGTGCGCCATCACACCGGCCAGTTCGGCTTCATTGTCGGCGGCGAGAATCAGGCCGCTGTTGACATAGAAGAATCCGCCGGGCAGTGCGAATGCATTGATGTCGTCGGAGTCGACAACCTTGATGGTGAAAGGCACCTTGGCATCGGAGTTGCGCACCAGGTTCTGGCCGACGCGGTTCACGTACTCGACGACGACCGGGTCCTGGATCATGCGCGCGCTGGCCTCGACCATCATGGCGTATTGCTTGCCCAGCTTCACATCGGTGTCGATCGAGTACCAGTCACCCATGCTCTTGCCGGTGCCGCCAACCTTGCGGTTGCCGATGTCGTCGATGTCGTTCTTGTCTTTGTTGTGCGTCTCTTTGGGAGCGTTCGCCGTGGCAGCCGTGTTGTCAGGATCGTCGACCGGAGACGGAGGCGTGGTTGAGGCGTTCGCCGCCGTTGCCGTGTCCGCTGCTGGTGCGGCACTCGGTGCGGCTGAGGAATCGGTGGAGTTGACGGTTGCGGGGGTTGACGGTTGCGACTGGGTGTTGTCTTGTGTCAACGCCGGAACGCTGACAACCACCAGCACCGCGATCACAGCTGCGAGAGCATGTGACTTCATGGGAAACTCCAGTGCCGAAAAGCTAGCCCACACCTTACTGGTGTTTAGTTGCGCTCATTATATGCTTGGAATCGCAACGTGGCGCATTGGATTTCCGCTACTCTGTTGAAGTTGCAAAGATTTCGCGAGGCGACAGGGCTGCCGATTCGCGGTTCACAGCTCGAATCTGCGGAAACTGGGTTAGAATGAGCGTTTTGTCCCCACAGGAGGCGTTATGGCTACAGCTTCACAAAAAACCGCACAGACGGTTGCGATCGACGATTTCGTCCGCGGTCTGCACAAACTTAGCGAAAGCGACTTCACCGGGGTCGAAGGCACGCTGCGATACTTGCGTTCCACTCACGTCGATCCTGAAACGCTGAAGCCATATCTCTTCTGGAACGCGCAGCATTACACCCGCAACCTCATCGACAAAACTGATCTCTACGAATTGCTGGCACTGTGCTGGGAGCCCGGCATGAAGAGCTCCATCCACAACCATAAGGGACAGAACTGCTGGATGGCCGCGCCCATGGGACGACTGCTAGTGCAAAACTACAAGCTGATGGAAGAAGATCTGGCGGCGCATCATTGCAACATCAAGTCAACCGACCAAGCCACGATTACAGTGGAGAATCCCGTAGCTGTCGATCCGCTGAACCCGGTACACGATGTTTCCAATCCACGCGAGTGGAACGAGCGTGCCGTCAGCCTGCACGTGTATTCCAAGCCATTCGATTCCTGCATTGTGTATTCGGTGGAGCAGTGCAGCTGCGGTGAGATCGGGCTGCAATACACGTCGATGTACGGGAAGCTCTGCTAAAAGGTAGCTTTGGGGCGTGACCTGTGGGCCTGGGCTTTTGGCTTTTGCTCCTGGGCTTTTTGCTTTTGGCTTTTCCCTGTTGGCTCTTGGCTCCGTGCTCTTTGTCCTTCGCCAGGGCTTCCTGCATTAACCGATCCGCACGGCGCGAGAAATACACAACTCATCCTGATTGACGCTCAATGCTTCCGGCTGACTTGTCAGTTGCGGATGCCGCGCGTGTCTTGAAAGCGAACTCTAGCCGGATGATGCGGGAGCACTCACGTCTGTTCACGTGGCAGGAGGGATATGGTGCGTTCAGCGTCAGCCCGTCGGCGGTCGCCGCGGTGCAAAGGTATATCGCCAATCAAGCCCGCCATCATTCGAAGCGAAGATTCGACGCGGAATATACGGCGATGTTGTGCGCAGCCGCAACCGGACGCCCAGCTTTCAGAACACCGCGAGACCCGGGGTGCCCAGATTATTTCCTAGAAATCCATGGCTATCGAATCGGCGGACCTGGCGGCCGTCCCCATTGCTCGTAGTGCGGATGGTAAGTGCAACCCGGTGTCGTCAAACAGGTGGTGGACTTGGTGGAGTCTACGAGAGACACCGCATATCCCTGATTCGAGAACAAGCTGCCATCCGAACCTGAATTGCGCACGGAGAAATAATCGCCGTAGCGAGTGAACACGATTGGGTTGCCGCTGCTATCGGTCTGGAGCGAGCCATCGCCCGGATTTGTGAACGTAAATGAGCCTTTGTTCGCTCCCGAGGCGTAGATATAGAACTTGAGCGAGACGGTGCTCGCCTCAACGTAATACACCACATAATCGCCCAGGTATCCCACAGTGGAGGATGGGTAGTCGCTGGGCCCTGCGTACGCGACAGAAACTCCAATGTTGCCAATCGGGTCGGTGTTCAACGCCGGATACGAGAACGCATAGGCACTGTTCCAGATGTGATACTCCCCGACGGAATTAAGCGAGGTGACATCGACCTTGACGATCTTCACAAAGGGACGCGAACGGCCGGACTGACTGCAGTCGGAACCGTCGGCACCGGCCCCCCAGCCAAACCAGACCTGCGCATTCCCTCCCAGGATCCCTGGCACAAGCGTGGCCGCGACGATGTTCCCGGCGCCGCCAAGATGGCCGGTATCAGGCCACTGCATGCCGTCGGGTGGCAGGTTGGCGTAGTCGCTCGCGCTGGTGCACCAGTTATTGACGGAGGTGGTGTTTGTGGTGACGTTGCCGGAACTATCCGGCCAGTGGAAGACTTCCATATCGCTGGAGTCGGTTCCGCCCGCCCAATATCCGCCGTCCGTACTGTTCTGCGCCAAGTGCGAGCCGTGAGCACTGGTCTGGTCGGTGGATTCGTTGGGGCCGAAATACCCTAAGTTCACGGTGCCGCCGGCTCCCACAATGTCAGACAGCGACAGGCGGGCGACAATCAAGCCAGCGTTCTTGCCGTTCTTGTCGGTGCCGTCGACACTGACCCAAAGGTAGTTGTTGGAAAGCGCCAGGTCGGGATAGTCGAGCCCTCCACCAGAGTTGAAGAGTTGCTGCGTAAGGTCGGCGTAGGTCCAGGCATTTGGGTTGGACTTCACCGATTCCGGGCTGGCCCAGGCTACACGCTCACGATTAGTCCCCGAAGAACCAGAGCCGGAATTGTATTGCTGCAACCAGAAGATCAAGTTGTCCTTTTTGTCGTAGAGCACGACCTGGTCGCAGCACATGCCTCCATCGCTCTGCGGAAAAATAGTCGTGGGATCGAGTTGCGTGAAGGTCGCACCGCCATCCACGGAGTAGGACATGATGGTGTTGTCGGTGTCGACCACGACGTTGGCAGCCGACGCTGCAACGGTCGAGGGATCCGGCGGTGCGTTGTTGATTCCGTTATTCGAAGCCGTGTCCTGATAGAACTTGATGCCGGCTGCGCTACCACCCGCCGGCGGCGCGTGCGAAACCGGAGTGTTGTTGGGCGCAACGGTAAATGGCGAGACTCGTGGTCCAAGTGGGATCGGCGGCCCAACCGTGTTGGTTTCGTCCACCTCCGGATGCACGGGATGAGGTGGCCCGGCAACCCCGCTGGTTTTTTGCTTGTTGACGGAGCCGGGCGTGGAAGCAAACGGACCCGGAGCACGCGCCTGAAGCTGCAGCGGGACATCCGCCGTGAAAGGCATTAGTTGACCACGGTCGTAGTATGTCCCTGCAACTGTGAGCTTGTACGTTCCCGGCACGCCGAGGCTGCTGAACGTTGTTTGGACAACGCCGCGCTGCAACGGAAACATTTCGCCCAGAGCGACGGGCAGCGTCGCGGGCAGCGTGCGGACGCCGCCGGAGATCTGGACGTTATTCACATGAACATCGCCGGCCCCGCGATCGCCCACGTTCCTGATCGGAACGGCTATGGCCACTGTGCCGTCCTTCCAGATGGAGACCCCCAGTTGTTCGATCTCAAGTTTGGCGTGTCCCTCGGGCGAAGCCGCGCAGATGCTGCAAGGTTTTGCGGGAAGCCACACGCGGGCATGCTGGCAGAACCAGTCACGGAAGGGACAACAAAAGAGAATTGCCAGGAGCAGTATGACCAGGATTAGCAGAATGATCGTCAGCAGCCGCATTTCGCCCCCCTGAGATTGCTAGTACCAAGCTATGCATCCCAGGCAGGACTGGCTCGACGGACCGACATCTGAGAATCAAGGCAATCAAGCCACGGATGCAGCTTTGGTAGCTCGGATGGGGAACGATACACCGGAATTACTATTGAAGCTAGTCTTACTGCATCTCTTCAGTTACTAACTGGCTTAAGCAGGAATTCCGGAAGTCGCCGGTAGGATAGCGATCCAAAGTACAACGTTGAAGTGGTCTCGGGAACAGCGGACTGCCGTCAAAGTCCTCAGGTCGCGAAAGTCGCGAAACCTGGGACACCCGCACTTCGCTAGTTGCTAATTACTAGTCGCTGCTTCACTGCCGCAGCTCGTCGAGGTCGTGCTCCCACAGCTTGATGCCGCCGAGAATGCCATCCTGGTTAGAAATGATGGTCGTGTTCTTCGGCAACTCAATCGTGATCTTTGCGGCATTGCCACCACCGAGGTACAAGCGGTCGTAATAAAAGAGTCGATAGAGCTGATCGATGGCCTCGCCCAGCCGCTTGTTCCACTTCTTGTGGCCTTCTTTCTCCAGCGCGTGCCGGCCGAGCTTGTCCTCGTAGGTCTTGCCGTTGCGGAAGGGATGATGTCCCATCTCCAGCGAAGGGATCGGCCGGCCCTCGAGGTACAGCGCCGCGCCCATGCCTGTGCCCAGCGTAATCACCAGCTCGACGCCCATGCCCGTCACTGCGCCCAGGCCCTGCACCACGGCATCGTTGGCCACGCGCACCGGCTTGCCCAACTGCTTCGACAGGTTACCGGCGAAATCGTATTGCAGCCACTTTTTGTCGAGATTGGCGGCGGTGAAAACAACTCCGTGCTTGATGACGCCGGGAAAACCGACTGAGACACGATCGAAGTTGCCCAGTTGATTGGCGAAACCGGCGATGATCGCGCTGATCGCCTTAGGGTTCGACGGATTCGGGGTCTTCGCCCGCAGCCGATCGCTGAGAGGCTTGCCGCTTGCATCCAGCAACATCGTCTTTACGCCGCTGCCGCCAATGTCGACGGCCAGAGTTCGCGGGCCCTGCGCCGGGGCGGAAGCCCCGGCTGGCGCGCTGGCAGCTTGCTTTTTCTTCTTGGAAGGGGCGGCATCGGGCATGGCGTCTCCTGCGACGACGGATTGTCAACGGATGATGAATGTGAACTTGCGAAGCATACCGGATATTTCGCCGCATGAAAATAGGCGAAGTAAAAGCTCACCACAGAGGCACCGAGGCACGGAGAAAAACTTCATGAGTATTCCCTGAGTCGCCTTGTCTCTGTGATGAATTCGCAGTGTGAACCTGGCAGCCTACTGTTTACTCCACGTCTGGCCGCCGTCGATGGTTGTCCAAGTTGAACCGGAATCGCTGGTGAGGCTTCCCTGCTGCGCAGTGTTGAAGTGGATCGATGTGATCGCACCTTGCTCGCCAGCCAAAACTGTGCGGTCCCAATGCTTGCCGCCGTCGGTCGAATGGAAAAGTGCGCCGTCGCTGCCGCCCGCCCAGACGCTGCTGCCGACCGTGGCCACCACGCGGAAGGTCACTGGTTCAGCCGCCATCACCCGCTCCCAGGTACTGGGGCCGACAGTATGTTCCACGTGGCCGTCTTTGCTGATGCGCCACCGGGTTTTTGCAGGCGCCGGATTGCGTTCCATTTCAAGAGTCGTCAAGGACCCCAGCTGATCGCCCGTCAAGCTTTTCGCCATCGCTTGCGTCTTCAGGTCCTGAGCCTGGGTCAGCTCGGCGTTGTCGGCTTGCACGAGGGGCGCAGCGGAGGTGACTTCCGCCGATTGCGAAGTCGAAGCTGGAGGCGCGGCCCTCGCAACCTTGGCTGCGTCAGCGGATGCAACTGTACCGGATGCCGGCGGAGGCGCAGCCGCGCCTGCTACCAACGCGTTGGAGTGCACGCTACCTACCTTCGAATCGAGCCCGGCCGGAAGCTCCAGCGGTTCGTTTGCGGGCCTTTCGGGCTTGGCGACGCGCGCCTGCTCGCCCGCGTCAATTTTGTTAGCAGCTTGTGATCTCGATTTGCTGGCGATAGCGGAACGGCTGGCGAGAGTTTCTGACTCGCGCGATGGCAGCTCACTCGTTTCGGGAGTTGCGGAACTCCCAGTCGGACTTGCCGGAGTTGTGGCTGCAGCCTGCTGGTCAGGTGTCTGCTTCGAGGAGGCTGTATAGGCAGGAAGCGGGGCCGCCTTTCTTGAAAGGAGATCGTGCTCAACGAGCGCTGTCGCGCCGAGAATCACTACAGCAGTCAACGGCAGCGCCCATTTCCACCACTGGTTCGGCGGCTTCGGCCTGGGCTGGAGGACGGCGCAACCCTCGGGCTGCTGCCGGGCTTGCGGCGCCGCGGCTGCTACTGCGGGGCGCAGGCTGCGAGGGGGCGTGGCGGCTACGAGAGCCGGATCGAGTTCTTCCACGCCGGCCGAGCTGGCCAGAAACACAACCTCGCGGCAGTCCGCACACGAGGCCAGATGCAGCGTAACCTGCTGCTTCTCCGCTTCCGTCAAAGAGTGCTCGGCATAGGCATTCAACAGATCGGGAGAAAGGTGCGCGTCCGCCGCCGTCTGCTTTGCCAGAACGTCGCGTGCCGACTTTGGAATTCCGTTACTCATCCTTCTTCCCCGCTCTTCTTATAGAACGCCCAATCGCCGCGTTCTTGCCCTAAACTTTCGCCGATATTGATGTTCAAATCGCGGACGTCGGCATCCTGCATGGCCTCATCGGCCTGCCGCGCCGACATGCCTTCATCGATCAACCGCTTGCGAATGCGCTTGCGCAGGCCGGTGGTGACGCGCTCCAGTTTGCGGCTCACGGTCGATTCGTGAACGCCCATCACCTTGGCGATCTCGGCCAGCGTGTGATGGTCGATGAAATACGCGGCCAGCACGAAGCGCTCTTCAGCTTCCAGCGCCGCTAACTCCGCCGTGGTTGCCGCTTCGATCTGCGGATCGGTCTGCTGCGTGTCCGTCTGCTGTGAGGCGAACTGTTTGCCTTCTTCCACCGCGGCTTCCAGGCTGGTCTCGCGCCGGGTCCGGCGATACTGGTTGACGTACTCCTGCGCCATCACGGTGCGCATCCATCCCAGCAGCGAGCCGCGTCCCTGGTAGTACTGCAGCTTAGAGGCGCGGACTTCGCCACGATCGGTCAGCCCATAGAGTTCGGCATAGAGCGAATCGGCGAGGGCGCGTCCGGAAGCTTCATCGTGCGCGATCTTGTAGGCCGCGTCGTACATGGCCTCGCGATAGCGCGCCATGAAGATCTCCCACGCGCGTTCGTGCCCGGCGACACAGGCGCGCGCCAGCACCAGTTCCTCCAGCCGCAACGACTGCAGCGCCGCTTCGCTCTCGCTGCCGGGACCGCGCTGCTCGAAGACTTCCGCCAGCATCGAGGCTAATCCCGCCACGTCGATCTCGAATTGCCCAGCGCCGCTCTCACCGTAGCGCGCGGCGGCGAAGGCCTGCACCGCCGCAGAGGCGGCCGGACCGGAGCGCGAGGTGGGGGCGGAGGCCATATGTGCGAATCCTATCAATTTGCCTGCAAGAAAGACATGGGCTCGCGTTCCTCTGGCATAAGAGGAGGTCCTCGATGAACCACAAGGTATTGGCATCCCTGGCTTTTGCGCTTTCCGGTGCGGTGATGGGCTTCACCGGCATTCCCACGCACGATTCGCTGCACGTGCTGACGCCCATCACTCACGGCAACCTGACCATCTTTCCGGTTGTCGGCGGACCTGACTACGACACCTCGCACATCATGACACTCGATGAGGGCACCAAGGCAGGCAGCGTCATTGTCACCGAGCAGGGTTCGCTACGGGGCCTGGTGCGCCGTCCGCAGCAGGCGAGTCGCGGATCGGGTCCACAGGTCAATCAGCTGGTGCTGGTCAATGATTCCGATCGCCCGCTGCTGCTGCTGGCGGGTGAGATCGTCACCGGCGGCAAGCAGGACCGCATCATTGGCGTCGACCGGATCGTGCCTCCGAAGTCCGACCCTATCGACCTGTCTGTCTTCTGTGTCGAGCCTGGCCGCTGGACGGGACGCAGCGATCAGTTCGCCAGCATGCACTCGCAGATGGCGCAGCCCAGTGTGCGCGTGCCCGCGATGGCTGCCAAGAACCAGCAACAGGTGTGGGACAAGGTGGCGAGTTCGAGCACGACGGTGGAAGTGACGGCCGCGGCTCCGCTGGTATCGGCGGACAACGCCGACCTGGCTACCACGTATTCACAGGGAATGATCACGCCGAATGGAGGCAACGATCTTTCGTCAAGGACGCACCGCACGACTTCGTATGCGGCCACGATGGCAATCCCGCAGGTGCAGGCCAAGATCGACAGTGTCGCCGGAAACTACGACGCGGTTCTGCAACAATTGCGCAAGAGTGGTGCGAAGGGCGTGGTGGTTGCCATTAACGGAGAGCTGGTGTGGGCCGACCTCTTCGCCAGCAACGATCTGCTGCTGCGTTACTGGCAAAAGCTGGTGCGGTCCTACGCCGCCGAGGCGCTGACGACCGTGGGCAAGCAAAAGCAGGTCGACGAAAAAGAGGCCCAGGCCTTTCTCGACCGCATGTCGGGAAATCGCGAAGTGATTGAAACCGATCCCGGCGTCTTCCGTCGCGCCGAGATTACCGGCGACAACTATATGGTGTTCACCCTGACAGCGCTGATGCCGAAGGAGGAGTTCAACGTGCACACCGCCAAGATGCTGTACGACAAGGAAGCGAGAGTGAACTATCCGCGGTACGACATCGTGCGGTAGAGGTTGAGGGACCTGGGCGTAGTAAGGGCGCACGTTAACAACTCAAATGGCGTCATCCCGAGCGAAGTCGAAGGGCCACTATTCCTACAAGGATGTAGGGGGCTTTCGACTCCGGCATCGCAAAGTCGGCGATGCCTCCGCTCAGGATGACACCCTCCTTAAAGGAGGGGCAGCGCATCAATCCTCCGGCGGCAGCAGCGACGCGGCCTCCATCCCTTTTGCAACCTCGGGAATGATGCCCATCTTGCGGTAGATGGGCCGAACGATGGCGCGGATCTGGGGCAGCTGGGTGTAGAACCAGGCTGCTCCTGCGATGCACAGTCCGCCGCCGATGGTCAGTGTGCGCGGTGCGCCGATGCGAGAGGCGGCGGCTCCGGCGATCAAACTGCCGAATGGCGCCGTCCCCTGGAAGGCCATACTGTAGTAGCTCATCACGCGGCCGCGCTTGTCTTCTTCCACGATGGTTTGCAGGATGGTGTTGCTGGAGGCCATCTCCGTCATCATGCAGAAGCCGGTGATCATCATCAGCGCCATGGACAGCGGCAGCCAGCGTGAGTTGGAGAAGGCGATCAGCCCGGCGCCAAAGCCGGCTGACGTCATAGCCACTACGCGGCCCAGTCCCACCACTGACCTCCGCGTCGCCAGGATCAGCGCTCCCATCAGCGCGCCGACGCCGACCGAACCCATCAGAAATCCCAGCGTGTGCGGGCCGCCGTGCAATATGTTGCCTGCGAAGATCGGCATCAGCACTGAGTACGGCATGCCCACCAGGCTTACCAGTCCGAGCAAGAGCAGAATCGAACGGATGGGTGCGAAATGCGAGACGTAGCTCCAGCCCTCTTTTAGTTCGTCGAGCATGTTCAAGCGTCCGGCGCGCGTCTGCTCGCGAGCTACGTGCATCAGGAGCAGGGAGACAATCACGGCGATGTAGCTGAAGCCGTCGATGAGGAAGCAGTAGCCTTCGCCGAAGACGGCAATGATGATGCCGGCCAACGACGGGCCGATGAGGCGCGCACCGTTCACCATCGACGAATTCAGCGCGATGGCATTGCTGAGATCGGCGCGATCCTCCACCATCTGCACCACGAATGCCTGCCGCGCGGGCATATCAAGCGCGTTGATGGCGCCTTGGAGCAGGCTGAGCGCAATAATCTCGGGAACGGTGATCCTTCCGCTCAGGGCCAGCGCCGCCAGCCAGAAGGATTGGATCATCGACAGTATCTGGGTGATAACCAGAGTGCGGTGACGATCAAGGCGATCGACCCAGACACCGGCGAATGGCCCGAGGATCAGGAACGGAATTTGTAGAGAGAAGCCGGCGACGCCGAGCAGGAAGGCCGAGTGCGTGAGCCGATACACCAGCCAGGCCGTGGCGATGCGCGTCATCCATGTGCCGATGAGAGAAACGCTTTGTCCGCCGAAGAACAGGCGGTAGTTGCGGTAACGCAAGGCGCGCACCGCAAATTTCCATGCGGAGACGTCAGGAGCTGTCGGAGACAACGTATTGGGGCCGGCCACGGGAAATTAGATGATAGCGCGAAGAAAGTGGATAGTGAGTTTTCGGTGACACAGGTTTCGCGCTTGTCCTGTATCATTGCGGCCATCATTCCCGCGGAGCCGCCATGCCGACTGCTAAGAAGAGCAGCATTCCCCCGGAGAAAGTCGCGCTTTACGACAAGCTCATTGCTACTAATGTAAAGATCGAACGCAAGGGCGCGAACAATCCCTACACCTCGTTGAACGGAAATATGTTCACGCTGTTGAACCCGCCGAACGGCGACCTCGCCATCCGTCTGTCACCCGAAGAGCGCGAGAAGTTCATCAAGAAATACAAGACCGGGCTGTTCCAGGCCTACGGCGCAGTGATGAAGGAATATGTCGCGGTTCCGGACGCCCTGTTGAAGAAAACCAAGGAGCTGGCGAAGTATCTCGACCTGAGTTACGAGTACGCGAAGACGTTAAAGCCGAAGCCCACCAAAAAATAGCGCCCAATGATTTCCTCGGGAACCGCGGGCCTCGCGATTACGTTTAATGTGTTGTAATCGTGTGTCTCTACTCATCAAGGAGCCCGTTCGCGTGAATCGTCTTCGCCGCGCCTGTCTGCTGTTACTCGTCCTATCGCCTGCCGTTCTGCTTGCCCAAGCCGCCCCGCAAAATGAAGCGGGGAAGTTCCGCCTGCACAAGTTCGAGCAGGCCATCGGCGAAGAAAACTACACTATTACGCCCGACGGCACCGCGCTGACACTCAAGACCGACTTCAAATTCACCGATCGTGGCAGCCCGGTTCCGCTGTCGGCCACTCTGCGCACCTCTGATAGCTGGGTGCCCCAGAGCTTCGTCATCCAGGGCAATACGTCGCGTATGTCGAAGATCGAAACCGGGGTGACAGTTAACGGTACGAACACGACGATTCAGCAGGGCAAAGATACGCACACCATTTCGACGCCTGCGACCTTCTTCACCATCTCGGGTTATGCGCCCGTCGCAGTGCAGATGGAGATGATGCGTTACTGGCTGTCACACGGCAAGCCGGCGCAGATGACGACGCTCCCGCAGGGCGCGGTTCGCATCCAGGACCGTGGCTCGCAGATGGTTGAAGTCAACGGCAAGCCCGTGAAGGTGGAGCGCTACACCGTGCAGGGGCTGATCTGGGGCATGGAAGTTCTGTGGATGGACGAGGCCAACAACCTGGCCGCGTTGGTTTCTACCGACGCCGAATTCGATCACTTCGAAGCGGTGCGCGACGACTACGAGCCTGCGCTCTCGACGTTCGTAGCCAGCGCCGCCCACGATGAAATGGCGCTGCTCACCGAGTTAAGCACCTCGTTTGCCGGACGCCGGACGGGGACGTTCGCTTTCATCGGCGCGACGGTCATTGACGGCACCGGCAAAGCTGCGATTCCGAATGCGACTGTCGTTACAAGCGGCGGCAAGATCGTCGCCGTCGGCCCAGCCAGCAGCGTGAAGATTCCGAAAGACGCCCAGCGCATCGACGTCGCGGGAAAATACATCATCCCCGGCCTGTGGGACATGCACGCGCATTACGAGCAAGTGGAGTGGGGACCGATATACCTGGCCGCGGGAGTTACCACCGTTCGCGACGTTGGCAATGAATTCGACTTCATCACCCAGGTGCGCAACGCGGTCAACAGCGGCAAGGCGCTAGGTCCGCACATGCTCCTCGCGGGCATCGTGGATGGCGACGGGCCCTATGCCATCGGCATCAACCGCGTAAACAATGCAGCCGACGCGCAGATGTGGGTAACCAAGTATCACGATGCGAACTTCCAACAGATCAAGATCTACAGTTCAGTTAAGCCCGACAACGTGAAAGCGATCTGCGCTGACGCCCACAAGTTTGGCATGACGGTCACCGGCCACATACCGAATGGGATGAACGCCTACGAAGGGGTCGACGACGGCATGGATATGATCAACCACATCCACTACATCACCGACCTGCTTATGCCGAAGAATATCGACATGAAGAAGCTCAGCCGGCCGGAACGACTGAAAGTGATGGCCTCGATCGATGTCAATTCCGAGGAAGGTAAGAAGGCGGTTGCGTTTTTCGCCGAACATCATACCGTGATCGATCCGACCGTATCGCTCTACGAGATGCAGTTCCGTCCGGCGGACGAGCCGGCAACGAAAACCGAGCCGGGGATCGCACGCGTCGCTCCCGAGTTGCGCGAAGCGTTAACTAGTGGTGGAATGCCGCCCGAAGCCGCGCCGATCGGACAGCAAATCTTCCAGCGCATGCTCGCTGTCATCGGAGCGCTGCATAAGGCGGGCGTGCCAATTGTCGCCGGCACCGACCAGAACGTTCCCGGCTTCTCGGTCTACCGCGAGATTGAGCTCTATCATGAGGCCGGTTTCACGCCGATGGAGGCGCTGCAGGCCGCGACCATCGTTCCTGCACGTGCCATGAAGGTCGACGCCGACAGCGGCAGCGTCGAAGTAGGCAAGCGTGCCGATCTCGACGTGCTTGACGCCAATCCACTGGACGATATTCATAACGTGCGCACGGTACGACAGGTGCTGGCCAATGGCGTGCTCTACAATCCGGCGCCGCTGTGGGAGAGCGTGGGATTCAAGCCCGAATAGGGGATAGAACGGGATTAGGGGATAGACTGATTGGCTTTGATTGACATGGTGCCCCGGGTCTCACCTTTAACGTTAACCTGGGTTCAGCCAATGGATCAGCCCAGCACGGCAATTAAAAAATGCCTCACCCGGACCGCTGCAGCCGGATGAGGCATCCCCCTGGTCAACCGTCCAATCTTTAGGGCATGAGTACTGCATCGATGATGTGGACTACGCCATTCGACTGAAATACGTTGGCCTGCGTGACCATCGCCGTGCCGCCCTTGGCGTCGGTCAGGACGATGTGCTTGCCCTGCATGGAGGCCGTCAGCATCTCGCCATTCACGGTCTTGAGTTCGGCTTTGCCGCCACCGGCCTTGATCTGCTTCATCAAGTCGGACGCGCTGATCCTGCCCGCAACCACGTGGTAGGTGAGGATCTTGGTCAGTTGATCCTTGTTTTCCGGCTTCAGCAAAGTGTCAACGGTGCCCGCGGGCAATTTGGCGAACGCGTCATTAGTGGGCGCGAATACCGTGAACGGGCCAGGGCCTTCCAGCGTTTCCACTAGCCCGGCGGCTTTTACTGCCGCGACCAGCGTAGTCAGGTTGCTGGCGGTGGAGGCGTTCTCCACGATGTTCTTGGTGGGATACATAGCCGCGCCACCCACCATGGGAGTGTTCTGGGCGAGAGCCGCCGCAGAAAGTAGAGTCAACGTCGTTGCAATCAGGACAACCCGCATTGGGTTCTTCATCTTCAGCCATCCTCTGAGCAGTGGATTTATTTCTTGGCTCATTTGGATTACGTGAGGAGAAAGAGGAACGGATTTCGCGCGGGAGAATTGTCTGCCCACGATGAATGGGCAGTGGTCCAATCGTGGTCGCGGAATTCGGGCTCCGATTCCTGGCTCAGGCGGTACGCGAGGCTGAAACTGGAAGATCTGCGCGGGAAGTACAAGGCCGAAATGCGATAAGCGGTATCTGCCGGACCAACTTCTGACGATCGCTGTCGGTCCCGTGGTATTGCCAGCCCAGGACCCAACTCAATCCGCCACGCACGACCGGCGCGATGAAGCGGTTGCGGCGCTCGTAATCTGCCATAACTCTGACCGCTTCGTCTTCGCCAAGGAACCGATGTGTCGCGACGAAATGCCGCGAGGCGACGGTGATCTCTTCGCCGGGAGCGGCTTCAATGTTGAGCACCCAATCCGAATCGCGCCCGAAACCGTTGGCAACCACTACCTCGGGACCTTCCTCGCGGTACTCGACGACCTCTAATACAGTCTGCCGCCGCAGACCGCTGCGACGTCCGATGTGCGTCAACAACAGGCACCGATGCCCGAAGATCCATCCCAAGTGCCAGCGGTAGAGATAGACGGGCGCACGAAAGAAGTACCACATGATGCTCTTTCGTCGGACTACGGCCATATCCTTAGATTATTCTCCCGTTGTTCAAGGTATTCAAAGTCACTGCCTGCCGGACGCATGATTAAGCGGCACGCGGCTGGCCGACCGATCAATGTTCTGCGAATGCCGCCCTGAAATCCCGGTGCTAGACTGAATCTGTGATCGCGGAAATCATCGCCATTGGTTCGGAGATGCTGACTCCGTACCGCCAGGACACCAATTCCCTTTTTCTCACCGAGCGGCTTAACGAGATCGGGATTCGTGTGGCTTTCAAGACGGTCGTGGGCGACTTTCTCGACGACCTGATTTCCGCCGCGCGCACCGCAATCGCTCGCAGCGAGCTCATCATCTTCATGGGCGGCCTTGGCCCCACCAAAGACGACCTCACGCGAGAGGCAGTTGCCGCCGCGCTGGGCACGGAGTTGAAGCGCGATCACGTTCTGGTTGCCGAGATGTACAAGCGCTTCGCCGACCGCCGCATCACCATGCCGGAGAAC
This sequence comes from uncultured Acidobacteriaceae bacterium, assembly GCA_963834135.1. Lineage (GTDB taxonomy): Bacteria > Acidobacteriota > Terriglobia > Terriglobales > Acidobacteriaceae > Bog-257. The sequence continues at coordinate 146,518 of CAWIAN010000009.1, forward strand.
AACGCTCAGCAAGCCGACATGCTGACGGACGCCGTGGTTCTACCAAACTCCAAGGGAACCGCTCCCGGACAATGGCTTGACACCGAGTTCGAAGGGAGGGAGCGACTGATCGCGCTTCTCCCAGGCCCGCCACACGAATTGCGCGAGATGTGGGAGCAGCAGTGCATGCCGCGTCTGCGGAACAAGGTGCCCGCGGCTACGATGGCCTCACGCATATTAAAGGTCGCGATGATGGGCGAGTCGGCGGTCGATCAACGGGCAGCCCCCATTTACACCAAATATCCGAATGTAGAGACCACGGTGCTGGCCGGGCAGGGTCAAGTGGAGTTTCATCTGCGAGCAACCGGGGCAACGCTGAGCGAGGCACAGGCCGCGGTGGACCACCTCGCCGGTGAATTGGAAGATGAGTTTGAGGACGCGGTGTTCTCGGCGCAGGGCGAGTCGCTGGAAGAAATCGTCAACTATTACCTGCAAATGCGTAACGTGAAGCTGGCGGTCGCCGAGTCCTGCACCGGCGGCATGATTGCCGAACGCATTACGTCGGTGGCGGGTAGTTCGCGTTCGTTTCTCGGCGGAGCGGTGGTGTACTCCAACGATCTGAAGACGCTGTTCGCCGATGTTCCGCCGTTGATGATCGAGGCTCACGGCGCTGTCAGTAAGGAAGTCGCGCTGGCGCTGGCTGAGAATATTCGCGAGATCTGCGAGGCCGACATCGGAGTTGGCGTGACCGGCATCGCCGGCCCGGGCGGCGGTACCGACGATAAGCCGGTAGGGCTGGTATTCATCGCGGTGTCCAATGGGCATAAGCAGGACGTGATGCAGCGACGCTTCTTCGGCGATCGCGAGCGGGTGCGGCGCTGGGCCAGCCAGATGGCGCTCGACATGGTCCGCCGCATGCTGATGTAGCCTATGCGACTCTTCGTAGCTCTCGACATTGATCCTGAGATTCGCCGGCGCATCGCAGAGTTTCGCGATCAGATGCGCCCTTATGCTCCCGACGTGCGGTGGGTGGGACCCGAGACGTTCCATATTACGTTGCAGTTTCTGGGTGAGACCGATAAGCACGACGCAATTCACAGCGCGCTGCAACAAGTTCGCGGTGATGTAGTTCCGTTGACCTTTCGCGGAACGGGATTCTTTCCTAGCCCAAAATCGCCACGCGTGTTCTGGGTGGGTATCGACGCGGACCAGCAGCTTCAGCAACTCGCCAGCGCAATCGGCAGCGCTCTGGAGCCTCTAGGATTCAAGCGGGAGACGACGCCCTTCATGCCGCACCTTACACTGGCTCGCGCAGGCAGCGGCAGACCGCGACCGGTTCGCGGAGAGCGCAGTGCCTCAGGACTGCGCGTAGTGGGAATCAAGCTTGAGGAGCAACCGCCCGTCGAGTTCGGAGCGATGACGGCGCGCGAGTTCTGTCTCTACGAAAGCAAGTTGTCGCCGTCCGGCGCTAAGTACACCAAGCTCAATCGATATTCTCTGGAGTAAGCGGTGCAGGCGTGCTCGACCCAAGATTACCGAGCGAATTTCAAACCAACGCGTTTCCTAACAGCCTTAGCTTTATCTACTTTTTTCTGCCGTGCCCGTTGGCAGGGGCGATGTCATGATGCGCGCCCAGCAAGCTGTCGAAGTAAGCTTCCAAAATCTGCTTCAGGGCCGCTTCGGGCATGAGACCGCGGTCAAGCATATGCTCCAGGCTGAGCGCGTTGGTCACGGCGGACAGCGACATGGCGAGCGCGGTGGGAGAAATCGGAAGCTTTCGCCCGGTGCCTTCCATAATGTCGCGCAAGATGCCGATTCTTGGTTTGACCAACCGGCGATTCATCGCTGCGAGCCTGGCTTTCACTTCGGGATGACGCACCGCGAACAATTTGAATTCCAGCGCGAGCAGGCTCCAGCGGCGGTCCTGGCAAATCGTGAGGAAAAACTCCCGAAAGGCAAGCAGCTTGGCTTCGGGGTCTGGCACGCTGCGTGTCATCTGCTCGACGGTGTTGATGCGCGACGAGACTTCACCTTCGAGCAGGGCCAAAAATAAATCCTCCTTGCTGTCGAAGTTAGCGTAGAAGGCTCCGCGCGTGTAGCCCGCCTCGGCTGCGATTTCCTCAAGCTTGGCGGCCTCGAAACCGTCGCGCGCGAAGATTTTCTCCGCCGCACGAATCAAGCGCGCGCGGGTGGCATCAGAACGCTCCTGGTGGCGGGATGTAGCGGAACGCGATTTCATTTATCCTCAAAGAGGTGCCTGAACGGCCGCCGTATTGGATGCAGATTTAACGCAACGCGACTGCATCGACGCACATCTAAACGCAGGTAGCCGGTTGGATTTGATACATGCATGTATGTACTAATTACAACATGGAACGATCCGAAAGCAATTCGCCGCAGCAATTCTTTAGATTCGGCTGGATCGCACTAAGCTCCGCCGCAGCAGTTTTACTGTCCAGCTGCCTGGCTATGGGTCAGACCTCGAGCCCGGGCCTGACCTCGCTGCCCTCAGCCGAGCAAGTCATTCAGCGAGCGCAAGACCCGTTCAGCGGATCGCTGCCGCAAGGGAAGGCGACCAATGAGGTGCTGGATCTCTCGATCCAGGATGCCCTCGACCGGGCCTTGAGATATAACCTCGGACTTTACTTAAGCGAGCGCGCCACGGAACAGACGCGATCGGAACGGCTTCGCGCTCTCAGCAACCTGATGCCGGTGATCAACGGTGCTTTCACGGAAGAAGAACAGAGGATCAACCTCAAGGCATTCGGATTTAATTTCCCGGGATTCCCCAGCTCCGTCGGTCCCTTTGGCCTTACTGAATTGCAGGCGACCGGAAGCTGGACTCCGCTGAACATGCATTTCATCAACAACCTGCATGCGGCTGCGCAAGACGTGAAGGCGTCGCAGTTCAGCTACCGCGACGCGCGCGATACCGTGGTTCTGGCGGTGGGAGCAAACTACCTGCTAACAATTGCCAACGAGTCCCGCGTGACCTCGGCTGAGGCCGAATTGAAGGCGGCGCAGGCACTTTATCAACTTGCGGTCGACCAGGAGAACGCCGGCATCGCTCCGCAAATCGATACTTTGCGAGCACGAGTTCAACTCCAGACGCAGCAATCGATACTGATTCAGGCGCAGAACGACCTGGAAAAGCAGCGCATTTCGCTGGCTCGCGTGATCGGATTGCCAGTGCAGCAGAAATTCCGGTTGGTGAACCGTGTTCCGTACGAACCTCTGCCGGAAGCGGCCACGGAGAATGCGTACGAGCGGGCACTGCAAACCCGTCCCGACTACCAGGCGGCGCTGGCCAGTTTGCGCTCGGCACAATACAGCCAAACCGCGGCATGGCAGCAGCGCCTACCGTCGATCGGCTTCGACGGCAACTACGGAGTTCTCGGCTTCCAACCGGACTCTATGGCTCCCAACTGGACGGCGGCGGCGACGTTGTCGATTCCGATTTTTCAAGGCGGCAGAGTTGAAGCCGATGTCGAAAAATACAGGGCAATCCAGAAGCAGCGCCAGGCGCAGGTCGACAACTTACGGGGCAGCATCGAGCAGGATGTGCAGAACGCTCTGCTTGATCTGAAGGCGGCGTCCGAACAGGTGGAGGTTGCGAAGACGGGGCTGGACTATGCGCAGCAAACGCTGGAGCAGTCGCAAGACCGCTTTGCCGCCGGAGTCACCAACAACGTGGAGGTGATCCAGGCGCAGCAGCAGCTTGCTTCGGCGAACGAGCAATATATCGCCAGTCTTTACGGCCACAATATCGCGAAGGTTCTGTTGGCTCGCGCGATCGGAAATGCCGAGCAGGCGGTGCGGCAATACTTGGCGGAGCCGGGAAGCGTATTGCCGGCCGGGCCCGGAAGTCCGAACACTCCGGCGACCACTCCTAGTAACCCGAGCGCTCCATCGCCCGCACCGGCAGCAAATCCCGACCATGCGGCAAGCTCTTCGGGAATTTCCGGAACGCCGCAGACGATGGCACCTGCATCTGCATTCAATCCCATGAGCAGCACTGCGCCGTCGCAGGCGGACAATCAGAGTCACCGCGAGACGGCTGGAAATCATAATGAATAATTGCTCCCGGCCTACGCCAATAGAACGGAGCACTCAACAGGTGAAGACAAGATGAGTCCGACAACCGCCAAGCCTGAAGATGTCGAACGCACAGCGCCGCAGAACGACCGTACTAACGAGGAGCATCACGACCCGGAGGCCCGGCCACGCGAGGAAGACCGCCGGGGTTTCTTCCAGAAGCATCCCGCGGCGAAGCCCATTGTCTTCCTGGTGGCTATTGTTGCTGTCGTTCTCGTGGGCTGGTTCTGGTGGGAGAGCCGGCAATGGGAAGACACCGACGACGCGCAAATCGACGGCCACATCTATCCGATTAGCGCTCGCGTGAACGGTCATGTCATTAAGGTGAACTTCGATGACGGACAGATCGTGCACAAGGGGGACGTGCTGGTGGTGATCGATCCCACGGACTACACGGTCGCTCTGGAACGCGCACGCGCGGACTACCAGGATTCGCAGGCGCAAGCGCAAGCGGCGCGGTTTGGCGTGCCTGTGTCGAGCATCGGATCGTTCAGCCAGATCCGTTCGGCATCCGCCGATATGTCTTCGGCGCAAGCTGGAGTAGCCGCGGCGGAGAAGCAGGTTGAGGCATCTCGTTCCCAGGTGTTGGAGGCCAAAGCCGATGCGCTGAAGCTGAACACGGACGTAGAGCGCTATCAGCAGTTGCTGGGCAAGCGCGAGATTTCGCAGCAGCAGTTTGATGCGGCGACGGCAGCCGCGACGGCTGCGAACGCCACGGTGCAGGCTCGCGAAGCTTCATTGCTGGCTGCGGAGGCGCAGGTAAAGATAGCGCAATCGAGGATTGAGCAGGCGAACGCGGAAGTTCGAAATGCGCAGGCCACTCCTAACACGGTTGCGGCCACGAAGGCCAAGGCAGAGTCGGCCGACGCACAGGCCTTACGTTATAAATCCGCTCTCGATCAGGCGCAGCTGAATCTTTCCTACACCACGATTACTTCTCCGGTGGACGGCATCGTCGGCAAACGCTCGGTGCAGGTAGGGTCGAACGTTGCGATCGGCCAGGATCTGATGGCGATCGTTCCGCTGCAGGACGTGTGGGTCACGGCAAACTTCAAGGAGACGCAGCTCGCGCATATGTGTCCGGGCCAGCCTGTCAAGATCATCGTCGACACATATGGGGGCCGCAAATGGGATGGTCACGTTTCAAACATCGGAGGAGCGACGGGAGCCAAGTACAGTTTGCTGCCTCCAGAGAACGCGACCGGCAACTACGTGAAGGTCGTACAGCGTATCCCGGTGCGAGTTGACTTCGATGGAAACGACAAGCCCGACTTCAACAAAGACGGATTGCTGCGACCGGGCATGTCGGTTGAACCTGACGTGAGAGTCGCAGCACAGTGCAAGAATCGATGACTGCTCGGAAGCCGGGGAAACTCCGGCTTCCTTCTAACTTCGTCCGCCCAACCTACAACTTCCGTGGCATAAAATGGCTAAATCTCTTAGATTGCGTTGAAACTTGCACCAGAATTCCTCTCTCCAGCACCATTTTTGATTAGAAGTTAGACGAAAATGCTGTCATACTCTGGGTAATTAAGCCACTTTTGCGCCATGAACTTTTCTACGCTTCCCAACCTCGCCGCATTGGCGATGCTTGTTGCGGTGTTTTGGGCGATCTCGCGAAAGGAAACCGCCGAGCGGCTCCATCTCTGGCTCGCGGGCTGGTTCCTCGTATTACTTCACTTCGCAGCGCAATTTCTTACTCCGGCGAATGGTGACGGATCGAACTGGCTGATAGCCGCCAGTCTCGACTGCCTGCTGCTTGCGGGTGTCGCATTCCTAATTTCCGTTTCGAGAGCGGCTACAACCTGGCAGCGTCAGTTGGCGCTGGCGCTTGCTATTGGCTTTCCCTGTCTTACCTACACCAATGCCACAGTGTGGGATATCAAGAGTTCCGTCTTCTACTACTTTGTGATTGCCTGCGGAGTTATTCTGCCGCTGGAGGTGTTTCGGCGCCTTTACCAGAAGATCGACCTCTACGCAGCGGGAGTAGCGGCGGGAACACTGACTACGGCGGCCGTGGCCGTGTGGGCGGTGCGAAGCGGCAACGCAGACCTGGGCCCGACGATCATACTGACCGTGTTGAACCTGGCTGCCGCAGTGTTGTATTGGAGACATCACGAGCGGACGACGGCGGGCGTACTAACCACGGTGGGCGGATTCGTTCTGTGGGCCATGGTCTTTCCCTCCTCCGTGCTGATCGAGATTTATATGCCCTCGGTGAAAGTGGAATCGGAGGTTTGGAACATACCGAAATACCTGGTTGCGTTGGGAATGATCCTCACGCTGCTGGAAGATCAGATCAAGCGCAGCAATTATCTCGCCTATCACGACGATCTCACGGGATTGCCTAACCGCCGGTTGCTGGATGATCGTCTGGATCAGGCGCTCTCTCACGCACGGCGCGTCGGAAATAAAGTCGCCGTCCTGTTGCTCGACTTGGACCACTTCAAAGAGGTCAATGACACGTTCGGTCATCGGGTGGGCGACATGACGTTGCAGGCGGTAGTGGCTCAGCTCAACGGTAGGATTCGTTCCAGCGATACTCTCGCTCGATCGGGAGGAGACGAGTTTACCGTGGTCAGCGAAGTAAGCGACGAGCATGGCGCCGCGGCGCTAGTGTCTGCGCTCGATTCGGCCTTGTCTGCTCCCGTCAGCGTTCAGGGATTCCAGGTACGCACCGGACTCAGTATCGGGCTGGCGTTGTATCCTGATGATGGAAGCGATCCGGATCAGCTGCATGCTGCCGCGGACAAAGCGATGTACGTGGCCAAGCGCGCCGCCCGGAGCTCGGTACTGAATGCGAATCGACGGCTGGACGACATTACCTCCTCGCTTACACCTGCGGCGAAGGCTCAGACAAACTACATCTGAGCGTTCAGACCGGACCTGTCTCAAACGATTACTTTTAATCACTAAGCGGCTCTTACAGTTGAGTGCGGTCGCGGCTTCTCTGGCCTGCTGGTGCGCGGCGTCACCCGTCCCGCGGGCTTCACAGAGTGCTCCGCCAACGACGGCATCTTCGGAGTATCTGTATGGAACCTGGTATTCGTATCCGTTAGGCAATCCGGATACGGACCCCATCCGCCACGAGTTTCGCCACAATCAGGCCACCAACAAGGACGAAATTATAGTGACGCGGATTTGCCAGGGAGATTATCGCGCGGTAATCGCCAAGGCAACGTCTCCGATCGAAGTGACCCAGAGCACAATCCGAGTTTTGAAGAGCTCCTCCGACACACAGAAGGGCGAGTTGAATTCGGAGTGCAAGGCCAGCATCGAGCCGGGCTTGTGGAGTTACACGGTATCCGACGATCACAATCGCCTGACCATCACCGATCCCGGTGGCACTCCCGATATTATCGAGCTGGCGCGGCAGGATGCGGCCGTCAGCAGTGTGCTGCCCTCAAATGTCTTCGGAACCTGGTCTCTGCCGATCCAACTCGACCGGGAAACACAGGTACAGATGCGCCTGGTGATTTATGCAGGAACGGATCCAACCAAGGGCAAAATTCGGCAGATCGCGACCTGCACCAAAGGAAATGACACTTTGGTTTCTCAGGCAGAAGCCGATATACGCGTAAGCCCCGATCACATCCAGATTCTGAACGCCGCCTCGCACGTGCAAAAGGCCGGGCCATTCACCTGCCAGGCCACCATGACACCGGGGACGCTGGGCTATGTGATTGCGCCGAGCGGAACCACAATGACCCTAACCCCTGCCAACGGGCCATCGTTCAAGCTCACCCGCGAGCCTGACGCGGGTCTACACTAAGAGAAATGAAGCTCAGGTTTCATCGTTCGGCGCTTCGCTTTCTGGTGATGGTGGGAGTTGCCGGGTTCGTGTTCGTCGCAGCGAGTGTCGCTCGCGCGCAACAGACGACGGAACGACTGATCCTGAAGGACGGCAGCTATCAGTCGGTCGAGAAATACGAGATGCAGGGCGACCGGGTGCACTACTTGAGCGCGGAACGTTACGAGTGGGAAGACATTCCGGCGTCGTTAGTGGATTGGGACGCGACCAAGAAGTACAACGACGAACTAGCCAGCGGGAAGCTCAAGCCCCGCATCGTCGAGACACCCGAAGAGAAGGAAGCTCGCGAGAAAGAAGAGGCCAACTCTCCCGAGATCGCGCCGGGTGTGACTCTGCCAGGCACCGGCGGCGTTTTTCTCTTTGATGAATTTAAGGGCAAGCCGGAAGTGGCCGAGATTGTTCAGAACGGCAGCGAAGCCAGTAAGGATCCGAAGAAGGGTGTGCTGCGTTCCGCAGTGAGTCCATTCAGCAGCAAGCAAGGATTTGAGATCAAGGGAGAACACGCCCAGATACAGTCGCACGTTGCCCGTCCCACGGTTTACATCGATATCGATGAGGGCCCTATCAACGATGCCACGTTGAATGAGCGCTTTCGGCTGGTCCGCGTCGTGGTGAAGAAAGATGCACGCGTGATTGGCAGTGCGAAAGTGAGCATGGGCGGCAAGGTTTCCGAGCAAGCCAGTTTTTTGCCCGCTAAGGTGGAGAAGCTGACTACCGGACAATGGATCAAGCTGACCCCGCAGCAGAATCTACCGCCAGGTGAATATGCCGTCGTAGAAATGTTATCGCCGCAGGAGATGAACCTGTACGTTTGGGACTTTGGCGTCAATGCTAACGCTCCGGCGAATCCGAATACCTGGCAACCTACACCGGCCAATTGATTTCGGCGGCGCGGTGGTTATTCGAGACCGATGATGCCCCGGCCGGCAGCCGCGATGCTGTCTCGGCCTCCCACTTTGACTGTGTACATCAGTTCGTCGGCGCTCTGCACAATCTCGTGGGGAGTCGTGCCGTCGTGCGGGTAGCTAGCGATTCCTACACTTGCTTTCAGCTTTAACGAGAAGCCTTCGTCCTTCAGCCACTCCCGTTCCCGAATCGTCTTGATCAACCTTCGCGCCACGCGAATTGCAGCCTCCTTCCCGGTTTGCGGCAACAAGACGGCGAACTCATCGCCACCGTAGCGGAAGGCTGCGTCCACCAGGCGGAGGTTTCTGCGTAAACACTGTCCAAACTGACCGAGCAATCTGCTGCCGACAAGGTGACCGTACTCGTCGTTAATGTCCTTAAAGTGATCCAGGTCCATGAAGAGCACGCTGAACTCGTACCCGAATCGTTCCGACCTTCTGACTTCCTCCGCCAATACCGTGAACATGTGGCGCGAGTTGTAGACTCCGGTACAGTCGTCGGTGATGCTGAGCTCCTGAATGCGGTGCACAGCTCGCGCATTTTCAATGGCAATGGCGGTGAAATCTGCCAAGGCTTGTAGCAACATCTCCGCCCTGGTATAGATGGCCGCGTCGCTATTCACCAACTCCATCACTCCCAGCACCTTGCCGCTGCCTCGCACTGGGATTGCCAGCACCGAACAGCTCTCGGCAAAAAACTCATCGCGCGTACCGGAGTCGATCCGAGAGTCATGGCTGGCATCCGGGATTACCAGAGGTTCTCCCTTCTCAACCACTGATCGCGCCAGGCTCTCGCCGGTGGTCAGGCGCAAAGCGTTCACGCTGTCGCAACCTGGGCCAACGGCAACGGTGTAATAGAGTTCCTGAGTTTGTTCATCCAGCAGCAACAAAGCCCAGGTGTCCGGCTTAAAGTAGGCGGCTATTTTTTCGAGGATGGTTTGGAGAACAGTATCGAGGTCAAGCGACGACGTGAGCGCCTTGGCGACGTCATGGAAAATCTTCAGTTCATCGGACTGTCGATGTTGGTCGGTCATCGGAGCTGCGGCGCAAAGCCCTGATCTGCGTACTCAAACGCATCCCGAATGCTGACGAGGCGCAATCACCAGCAAGCAGGTCCGGCAAGGTTCCCCAATGCCCTCAATATTACTGGAAAAGCCTTGTTCTCGTTGCTGGCAAAAACGGTAACTCTCCATTGATTTCCCGAAAAGTTACCACGTTGGCGACGGCGGCGGATGGGTTCCCCGGTTTGACACTCCCCCGACGTATTCTTATGATTCGGCAGACATTCCGAGTAGACTAAAGTGGGGCGTTCGAGAGGTGAACCAGGTGGGCTCATTTGGCGAACATCTGCGTCGGGAGCGCGAGATGCGCGGAATCTCGCTCGATCAGATCATGGCCACAACGAAGATAGGACGCCGCTTGCTTCTGGCGCTGGAGGAAGAGCAGTTCGATCTGCTGCCCGGCGGCATATTTAACAAGTCTTATGTTCGAGCTTATGCGAAGTGTGTAGGCATGAACGAGGACGAAGCGGTTGCCGAATATCTCGAAGCGGCGCAAGAGCCTGCTCCCGACACCAAAGTGATCGCACATCAGCATGCGTTCCACTCGGAACGAAGGCCGGAGCGGTCAGGTTTCCCTATTCTCCCGGTACTCATCCTGCTGGTAGTGGCGATTGGTGCTGCTGGGGGCTGGCAGGTGTATCACAACCATCAGCGCGAGCGGGAGCAACTGGCAGCGACAAAACCTGCCGAGACACCAGCTGTAGCGCCCACGACCAGCGCACCTGATTCCGGATCGCAAACCACCGCCGCAAGCCAAGTATCTTCGCCACAAATGTCGCCGCAAAGCAACACCGTCCCGGCGCCTGCGACGTCTGCTCCGCCTGAGAAACCAGCCGCGGCCGTCATTAACGAAACGAGTGCGTCGAATACAAACGCGGCCACCGCCGCCGCGGCCGGCACCTTTGAGGTGACGATCCGACCTAAAGATCCCGCCTGGGTCTCCGTGAAATGCGATGGGAAGTTTATCGTGAGGGGAATCATCAAGCCGCCGGATGTAAAGACCGTCCACGCCTCCAACGAAGTGATCTTCTACACTGGAAATGCCGGCGCGATAGAAGTCGCATTTAACGGCAAGGCTGTTCCGCTAAGCGGCGGCGCCAACGATCCGCAGACGCTGGTGTTCGATTCACGGGGCGTGCTGGCGCGGGCGGCTGCCCAGTGACGCAATCTGCTTCCACAAAATACCAAAGCATGAATCATTCCGGCGAAAATGTTGTTCGCATCGAGGCCGAAGCCTTGCGCGCTTTGGCCGACCGGCTGGCTGGTCCGATGGCCGACGTATTTCATCGCGCGGTCGAACTCCTTTACTGCTGCGCGGGTCGCGTGGTGGTCACCGGCATGGGCAAGAGCGGGCTGATCGCCCGCAAGATCGCGGCGACGCTGACCTCGACTGGCAGCCCTGCCTTGTTCCTTCATCCTGCGGAAGCGATGCATGGTGACCTGGGAATGGTGGTTCGTGGCGACGTTGTGCTGGCGCTATCGGCCAGCGGCGAGACCGAGGAGATTTTGCAACTATTGGCCACGGTGAAACGGCTGGGCGTTCCGCTGATTACGATGACATGCGACCAGATCACGGCAGGAGCTACGAACGACCTGTCGAGCTTGGCGCAGGCGGCGGATATCGCGCTCGACTGCTCCGTCGCGAACGAAGCTTGCTCTCTGGGATTGGCTCCGACCGCATCGACCACAACGATGCTCGCTCTTGGCGACGCTCTGGCGGTTGCTCTTTCCGAACGCCGCGGATTTAAGGAAGAGGATTTCGCCAACCTGCATCCCGGTGGGAAGTTGGGCAAGCGCTTCGCACGTGCATCGGCTTTAATGCACAGCGGTGAGGCGGTACCTCGCGTCGGGCCGGCGACTTCGATGGGCGATGTGATCTACGAGATGTCGCGCAAAGGCCTGGGTATGACGACCGTGGTCGAAGGCGGGAAACTCATCGGCCTGATCAGCGACGGCGACTTGCGCCGTCTGCTGGAGCATCACGGAAAAGAACTGCTCGAGATGAAGGCAGGCGACTGCATGACGCGGTCGCCAAAAGTCGTGGACGCCGATACTTTCGCGATCGCCGCCCTCGACATCATGGAGCAGAAGAAGATCACGTCTTTGCCGGTGGTGGATGACGCCGGCAGGCTGGTGGGCGTACTGCATCTGCATGACCTATGGGGCACGCAGATGCTGTAACGCGACGTTAAGCGCTGGCGACCGATCGGGCCGCCGAGGCGCGAACCAGGGCCAGCGCAGTGACATCGTTGTGATCCGCTGGAGCTCCCAGGAACTGCTGCACAGCACTCAGGATGTCAGTCGCGATCTCGCTGGCATTTTCCGGCGGCGCCGCGGTGAATCTTTCCTTCACCCTGGCTAGACCAAACTCTTCCTTCTTGTGCTTGTGCGCCGCTTCCACCACTCCCCGTGAAACCAGCAGCAGTGAAGCGCCTCTCTGTAGAGCGGCGGTAGGAGCCTCGTACGTCGATGCCGAGAACAGACCGAGCGGAAGGCCCGTAGCCGGAAGCTCAGTAATGCCTGAGGGATCGCGCAGAAGCCCGGGCGTGTGACCTGCGTTGGCGTAGCAGATGGTTCCGAGTTCTTCGTTGTAGCAGCCCACGAAGGCAGCGCAGGAGCGTACTCCGGCGGCAGCACGACGGATGCTGAGATTCAACTCGAGGCACAACTCCATCATGGCATCGGCCTCGTTGATCTCTTCGTAGGCAAACTTCTCCTGGCCTACTTCCTGAAAGGTTCGGCGCGCCGCGTCAACGATGCTGTGATTCTCTTCGAGGCGGCCAGCCACGTCGAGCATGCCGAAAATCACACGGCAGCGATTAGCGCGCAGGAACTGGTAAAGGTCTCCACCCACTCGTTGACCGGTGACCATGCCGGCTATATCGGCTCCGGAAAGCGGCGGAAATTCCGCCCGAGTAGGTGCGATAGGCGAAGCGGCGGTACGTTCGTGTTGAAAAGATAGTTTCATATCAAGCAACGGAGTCCGTAATCATAGCGGAATTCCCGCCGAATGCAAGGTTTTCGCCACCTTAGCACTTCTTTTATCGGCAGTTCTGATAGATTTCAGGAGCCGTAGATGACCTACGCGAGGCCTGGTAGGACGGCGGAGACGCGCTTGCGCATTCTTAGCATTGGGGAAATTATCTGGGACGTGGTAGCCCCGTCGGAATACTTGGGCGGCGCACCGCTGAATTTCGGGGCGCACGCACACAAGCTGGGGCATGAGGTCTACCTGTTGAGCGCGGTGGGGGACGACGACCGCGGCCGCCGCGCCCTCGAAGGCCTCGACAAGTGCGGGATTTGCGCCGATTTCGTTCAGGTGATCCCCGGAAAACGCACCGGCACGGCGGAGGTCGAACTTGATCCCGGAGGCAAGCCAATGTTCCGCATCATGCGGCCGGCGGCTTACGACTTCGTCGATCTCAACCCTACGGTCATAACGCGTATCGCCGAAGTGAGGCCTAACTGGATTTACTTTGGCACGCTGTTCCACAACTCGCGCCACGCGCTGGAGAGCACTCTCAGGCTGCTCGAACACCTGCCCGATGCGAAGAAGTTTTTCGACGTCAATCTGCGCGACGGAAACTGGAATCTCACCACCGTTGAGCAGCTTGCCTCAGCAGGCAAACATCATCAAGCTCAGCGACAGCGAAGCCGAATTCCTGGACGCCTCTCTGGATGGCGAAGGACTGGAAGCATCGGTCGAACATTTCTGCCGGCGCTGGAGTGAGCAATACCGTTGCAAGACCATCTGCGTGACCTTCGGCGAACGCGGCTGCGGCATTTACCACGAGGGCCGGTACACGGAAGTTCCCGGCCGCAAGGTCGAGGTGGCCGACACCATCGGCGCCGGCGACGCCTTCGCGGCAGCCTTCCTGCATGGAGTCGAAGAGGGATGGGGTGCGCCTCGCTGCGGCAGCTTTGCGAATGCCGTGGGCGCCCTGGTCGCTAGCCGCCCAGGAGCGACGCCGGAGTGGAGCGTGGAAGAGGTAACGTCGATAGTGGGAAATCTATCCGCCGAAGGCTGAGCCTATTCTTCCAAGATCGGAGTCTGCGTCAGCGTTAACTTCCGCTTCCGACATTCGCTCGAGTTGGGTGCGCCAGTCGGTCTCCTGAACGAACTGCCGTGAATCTCGCCAGCCCGCTTTCACCTTAACGAAAAGCTCGAGAAACACTTTCGTATTCAGCAGCTTTTCGATTTGCAGTCGCGCTGCAGTGCCGATTCTCTTCAGCGTACTTCCCTGCTTGCCGATGAGGATTGCCTTCTGTCCTTCGCGCTCGCAGTAGATGGTAGCGGCAATGCGGGTGAGTTTCGCGCTCTCCTCGTACTGTTCGATCAGAACAGTCGCGGCGTAGGGCACCTCCTGATTGGTTCCCAGCAGCACCTGCTCGCGAATGAGTTCGGCGACCAGAAAACGTTCGGGCTGGTCGGTGACTTGATCTTTCGGGAAATAGCGAGGGCCTTCCGGCAGGGCTTTGATAACGGCGCCCAGCAGCTTGTCCAGTCCTTCACCCTTGAGCGCCGAGATTGGAATCACCTCGGCGAACTCGTGGAGTTCCTGATATTGCGCGATGAGCGGCAATAGGTCTTGCTTGTTCAGGGCATCAACTTTGTTCAGCAGCAGAAAGGTTTTATGCCCGCTCTTCTTGACGATGTCGAGAACGAACTGGTCGCCTGTGCCGAGCTTTGCCGTGGCATCGGCGATCAGCAGCAGCAGGTCGCAGCCCTCAAGCGAGTCGTAGACCTCTTTCATCATCCGCCGGTTGAGTGAGTTGATGGGCTTGTGCACGCCGGGAGTATCGATGAGGACGATCTGGCCTGCAGGCCTTTTCCCTTTGTGTTCGACATTGACGAACCCCTGAATGCGATTTCGGGTAGTCTGCGGCTTGCGCGTGACGATCGCAAGCTTCTCGCCGACAAGCGCGTTCAGCAGCGTCGATTTGCCGGCGTTGGGGCGGCCGATAATGGAAACGAATCCGGAGCGGAATGGCATTACCTTTCGAGAATAAACCTTTCGAGCAGCCAGCAGGGATAGGAGCTTTGCAACGGATGGGGAAACGTATAGAAATTCTCGGCAGGAGTGTTAGAAAGCTCCTCCCCGGCTTACTACCTTAATGTGCAGGGAACGGAAGCCAGATCGGTTGGGCGCGTGAGCCAGGACTCGCTGTATGAAGAGGCTGTGGACGCTTACGGCCCTGCCCTCGCCCGCCTCGCTGGCGCTTATGAACTGGATGCAGAGACGCGGCGCGACCTGCTGCAGGAGATCCATCTGCAGCTCTGGCGAAGCTTCGCTAATTTCGATCAGCGATGCTCCTTGCGGACCTGGGTGTACCGCGTCGCTCATAATGTCGCCACCGGGCACGTAATCCGACAAAGTCGCGTCCGGAACCGACTTGTAAGCCTCGAAGATCTAGAGGCTGTCGAGCTGCGCGCGGCAGCGATCATGAATCCGGCGCCAGCCACACCCAGGCACTAGATCGTCTCTCGACGTTGATTCAGCATCTGAAGCCACTCGATCGACAAATCATCGTCTCCTACCTTGAAGGTATGACCGCGAATTCCATCAGCGAGATCACGGGATTGTCAGCGCCAAACATTGCCATGAAGATCCACAGAATCAAGAACATTCTGAAGCGCTGGTTCGTCGAAGGAGGAGCACATGTCAGCTAATTTCTCCGAAAGCGAGCCGCAGACCATTTGGCAAGAACAACCAACGGAGGCTTTGAAAATGTCGCTAGAACAACTGAACCGAAAAGCGCAGAAGCGGCAACGGGCGGCGCGCTTTAACGTCCTGAAAGCAACAATTATCGGACTCATCCTTTGCGGATGGTTCGCCTGGGGCGCCATGCGGGTACACGAACTTGTTTCCCGTATCGGTTTAGCTCTGCTCAGTTTGTGGAGTCTCTATTACGTGCTGCATGGATATCGATGGATATGGCCAAGGCGGCTACAATCCGAGGCCGAGCCAGGCGTTACCGTGCGCAGTTACCGAGCCGAACTGGAAAAGCAGCGCGATTACGTCCGCCAGATCTGGCTCAAGGGTGGGCTAGTCATTTGTTTCCTGGGAGCGACGCTATTTCTCCTGCCCTCCCTGATCCAGACCATAGGAAGTCCGCGGCTCCTGTTGAACTTCGCACCGATCTTCGTGTTGCTTGCGGTGTGGCTCGCCATCTTCATTCCTCGGAGAAGGCGGAGTCTGCAGAAGATGCAATCAGAAATCGAACAGCTACGTGCCCTCGAAAGTGACTTGCGGTAATTCGGCTGGGCCTACGCTCCTACCTGCTTGGGTTGCAGGCTGACGCGGACACGATCGACGCGGCGCTCGGTTGATTCCAGCACCTCGAAGCGCAGGCCTTTTTCCTCGAAGACCTCTCCGGCTTTTGGAATGTGTCCGGCCAGTTCGCTCACCAGGCCGGCGATGGTCGTGGCCTCTTTCTCATCGGGCCGGATGCCGAGCAGCTTATCCAGCAGATCAACATCCGTGTTTCCGTTGAAGATGTAGGAGGTGTCGCTTTCCTTTATGATCTCGGATTTCTCATGCTCATCGCGAATCTCGCCGACAATTTCTTCTACCAGGTCTTCGATCGTCACCAATCCGGCAACGCCGCCGTATTCGTCGATCACGATCGCCAGTCGAGCATTGTCGCGCTGCATTTCGCGAAGCAGGTCGCTGCCCAGCTTGGTCTCGGGGACGAAGTACACGTCCGGCTTCATCAGGTCGCCAACCATCCGGGTATGCGCTTCAACATCCGCCACCTGCAATAAATCTTTGGCATACAGAATTCCCTTGATGTGGTCGATGTTGCCTTCGTAGGCCGGTATGCGCGAGTACGGATACTTCTCCATGAGCTCCGTCAGCTCGGCGATCGTCATGGTGACAGGCACGGCGACGATGTCGGGGCGCGGGGTCATCACCTCGCGTACGGTCTTATCACCGAACTCCACCACCGACTGAATGAGGTCGCGATCGCTCTCCTCCAGGATGCCTTCTTCCTGACCGGCTTCGATCAGCGCATCTACGGCCTCGGATGGATGCTCCGGATGCTTCTCGCCGTGCTCACGCGTCAAGGATGCAACCGACAATCCAAAGCCGAGTATGAGCGTTGCCGGCAACGCCAGATAAATCAGGCCACGCAACACGGGCGTCCAGTGCACCAACCACTCGCCCTTAGTGCGGACGAAAAAGAGATGTGGGATGAGCTGGTGAAAAATGACGATGATGAAGATCAGGCTGACAGCTGCCTGCACCAGGTCCAGAACTACCCAGCGGTTTTCCTTGAACAGCACGTAGCCGATGAGCACGCCGATGCCAGCCATCGAGAGCTGGGCCAGCACCGTCATCGACATCGCAGCCCGGTCGCGACTGACATGGAGACGCGGCTCGACACGCTCTTCATAAGCTTCAATATTTTCCTGGAAGTCGCGAGAGAGAAATTTGCCCATCTCGGCGTAGAGGCGGTCGACGTAGGAGACGAGCGCGAGCAGGCCTAGCAGTACCAGCAGCAGGATGGCTAAAGGCAGATTCATCGTCGCCGACCTTGGCGCGCCGCGCTCGCAGCAGTTTTTCGCCGAGCCGAGGCCGGCCGGCCGTTCGCCCGTTCAATGAGTCCGACAGGCAGATTCAGACGCTGCCGCAACTTATCTTCCTGCTTTCGCATCTCCCCGTCGTCGGTCTCGTGATCGTACCCGGCCAGATGCAATAGTCCGTGAAGGATGAGTACCTTCAATTCTGTCTCGACAGAATGGCCCAGCTCGTCGGCATTGGCTGAAGCAATCTCAGCCGAGATCGCAATATCACCGGCGAGCTTCGGCATGTCTGCTGGGAAAGACAGAACGTCAGTAGGCTTGTTCTTGCGGCGGAAGCGGCGGTTCAAGTCCTGCATCTCCGCATTGGAGGTGATGCGGATGCTCAGTTCTCCGCGCACGCCTACCGCCCGTCTGGCCTTAGTGGTAAACAGGGCCAGGGCGCGTTCGCGAATCCCGTTAACTTCGTGCTCCAGAATAATCACTTTCGTTCAAGAACAAATGGGAGGGCAATGTACGCCCTCCCACACTATGGTACCAAGTTCTTACTCTGAGATGCGATCTGGCGGCGGCAGCACCTGGGCCGGAGGGACTTCCGCCAGCGGCGTCTCGATGCTGGTGGTGTAGACGCGGCCGTCACTGGTGCGCGCGGTCGCATAGCCGCTACCGTTCTTCAGTTCCAGAGACAGGGAGAGCTGTTCATTGCGGCCCTTGTGATCGTCATAAGCGCGAATGATGCGCTGCACCAGGTGGTGCCGCACCACGTCGCCTTCGTCGAAGAGGCAGAAGCGAATACCTTCAACGTTCCGCAAGATATCCATTGCTTCGACCAGGCCGCTGCGGTTGGCGTTCGGCAAATCGATCTGTGTGACGTCGCCGGTGATCACCGCCTTGGAGTTGAAGCCCAGACGGGTGAGAAACATCTTCATCTGCTCGGAGGTGGTGTTTTGCGCCTCATCGAGAATCACAAAGGCGTCGTTGAGCGTGCGGCCGCGCATGAACGCGATTGGCGCAATCTCGATCACACCCTTCTCGAGGTAACGATCGACCTTGTCGGGATCGAGCATGTCATACAGGGCGTCGTAGAGCGGACGCAGGTAGGGATCGACCTTCTCCTGCAAGGTACCGGGCAGGAAGCCCAGACGTTCGCCTGCCTCCACCGCGGGGCGCGCCAGCACGATACGATTCACGCGTTTCGTCATCAGCGCGGAGATCGCCATCGCGACCGCCAGGTAGGTCTTGCCGGTTCCAGCTGGCCCAACGCCGAAGACCATGTCGTGCTTCTCGATGGCTTCGAGATAGCGGCGCTGGTTGATGCTCTTGGGCTGCACGGTCCGTTTGCCAAACGAACGTTGCTTACCGGCTTCGGCCAAGCCCCGCAAAGTTGCAGTCGCATCCGTCGTCAGCACGCGAATCATGTCGGGCAGATCGCCGTTCACGAAGGCGTGACCGTTCCGATGCAAATGCTGATAGTCGGTAAACACCTGCTCGGCGCGAGCTACATCGGCAGCCGCTCCGGCAATCTCAATGGAATCGGCACGCAGGTTGATGGTCACCTTCAGACCGTCTTCCAACAGACGCAGGTTTTCATCTCGGGTTCCGAAGAGGGTTTCGATATTTGGGCTGATTTCGATATTCTTCTTCATCTAGGGTCGGAAGACAGCCTCCAACTGTGTCGCGACAACCGGTTCGCGCCAACTGCTCGCGGATCGGGATGGCTGAAGCACAAGGTTCCGAAAGCCGGTCGGACAACGAACAGACCAACCACTTCGGTCTGACATTGGGATGCAGGGGAACGCGGAGTAACGAAAGACTGGATGGCGGCCGGAAGTTCGTCCAAGCCAGAAACTACTCTCATTGGCCGCTAGCGTATCCCCGAACCGGGCGGGAGTCAATCCCGCAGGCTGTGATTTCGATGCCGATTGAGGTACGTTCGCTGACAGTTCTGTCAAATTCCCCTTCCGTTAATTTTAGATGATCCCGCAGGCCAAAGGGAGCGCTGTCCTAAGGGGTTTTGCCGCTTAGCAGGCGGCCGGGAGGCCAGTTGCCACCATCGTCAGGGTAGCAGGGTGCGATAAATGGAAGATGAATTTACCCGGCTGAAATTGCCTTGGGCCAAGGCAAGACTCATTTGTCACCGAGGCCTCTCTTGCGCGACTTTGCTTCTTCATCGGCGGCACGCGACGCGCAGGGTTTAGGCCGATTTGCCCGAAAGCGCGTCAATCCTGTAAAATCGGCTATTCGGCATCTGTCGAGATTTCTAACTGAGGACTACAGGAAAGTATGGCGAATCATTTTTCGGCGCTCAAGCGTGCGCGTCAGACCGAGACCAAGACAACGCGCAACCGCGCCAATAAGTCCCGCCTCCGTGGAGCCCTGCGCTCCCTGCGTGAGGCCATTGCCAAGGGCGACCAGGCGGCTGCCCAGACCGCCTATCGCGAGACCGTGTCGGTCGTCGACAAGGGCGTCCAGAAGGGCGTTCTGCACAAGAACACCGCCAGTCGTTACAAGAGCCGCCTTAGCGCGCGCGTGAAGGCCGTCAAAGCGAAGTAAGGTAATTTCAAGTTCCGTTAGGCGGGCAAAAGCCCGCCTTTTCTTATGCTTGGAACTAGTTCCTTCCGCGCCCAAGCGCAACTTATTTGCCCGCAACCTTCTTCTTGCCGCCCGTCGAACTTTCCGGTAATCCGCTCAAAGCAGTCAGCAGCGCACTATGCGTATGCGAGGCAGCGGCGGTGACCGTGATCGCCCAAGCGACCGCATCCGGCGCCTCTAACTGGAGGTTGTGACCATTAGGCAAAACGAGTTGCAAGCTGTTGGACGAGAGCAACAACTGTTCGGTTTGTGCGCGCAGTCGCTGCCCGTCTACTTTCTCCAGGGAATAGTTGGGACTAGCATCGTAGCCGGATGACGCGCGCGTCATGACGACCAGCGGTTTGGATCCCAGCAGCCCCGCCTGTGGATGTTCGTCCCACTCGGCGAAATACTCCGGAGACCATTCACGCTGACTGTCCTCTGCTGCTTCCAAGGCGGCCTTTGTCTCGAACTCGCGATGGAGTTGCTGCGCCGATAAAGGCAAAGCCAGATACTCCTGTGGAAGCGGCTCTGGCTGTCTATCCGTCCGCTTTTCTGGAACCAGCTCAATCGTACCGGTGAGACTGGGCTCTGGAATAGACCGCCGTGTCGCTGAATCTTTCAGCAGCACCGCTTTGCCCCCGACTACCAAAGGTTGATGTTCAGTCACGCTCTCCACCAAAACCATTCCGGCCACTTCCTCCGGGTATCGGACGGCATAATTGCGCATGACGGGCCCTCCAAACGAATGGCCTACCAGAATGTAAGGAGGCTTCTCGCCGGCGCGCTGGAGCAACTCATGCAGTTCCAGATTCAGCTGCGCGAAGGTTCGCGGCACCGGTCCCGGATCGCTGGAACCATAGCCGGCGCGATCGTAAGTGCAAATACGATTCGAACGTTCGACTCGCTGCTGCACGAGCGCCCAATCGGAGATAAAGTCGCCTAGTCCGCTTTCGACAACAACCGTGGGATTGCCATGACCGGAACAGTAAATGTTAAGCGAGTAGTTTCCCAGACTCACACGTTTGCCGGGTTCCGTCTGCGCGCGCAGCGGCGAAACACCAGCGCATGAAACGATAGCCAGTGCACAGCAAACGATGCCAAACCCAGACTTCCTCATAGGCCGACTTGCCCTCAGTGACCTCGCGGCTGCGTGGCGGACTAATCAGCTACTCATTGCGTAGTGCCTGCATCGGCTCAATCGATGCCGCCCGCCGCGCCGGCAGGAGGCTTGCAATCAGGCCGACAATGGTAAGTCCCAGCGCGAGAAGCATAATCGCTATTCCGTCGCGGCTTACTTCCACGGGCACCACGCTAGACAGCAGGCGTCGCGAGACAATGCTTCCCACAACACCGATCACAACCCCGACTGACATCAGCAATGCTGCACGGCTCACCACCAGCCTCACGATGTCGGGCCTTGAGGCTCCCAGCGCCATACGCAGGCCAATGTCTCGCGTCTGTAGCGAAACCTCCTGGCTGAGTACGCCATAGATTCCGGTCAGCGCCAAAATCAGGGCAATCACCGCGAAGATGCTGAACAGCCAGCCCTGCATCCGGTTGAAGACCAGCGCATCGGCGAGCACGTCGTCCATGGTTTCGGGTGTCTCGAAGGGCACGGTCGGCGCTACTTCATGCAGGACCTGACGAAGCTGCGGAACGATGGTGTCTGGCGGAATGGTGGTGCGAACAAATAAAGCCATTGGAGTCAGCGTCTCGGCGCTGTCTTTGAGCGGCACCTCCGACATGGGATAGTCGACTTCCGCGCGCGAGGTTTCCTCTTCTACTGATTGCCGGCCGTTGCTGACTACTCCAATGATGGTTTGGTTCGTCGGATCCTGCTTAATCTGCTGGCCGATCGGCTCCTCGCCCGGCAGGAATGTGTCTACGAACTTCTGATTTACGACGACGACATCCGGCGCTCCTGGCTTGTCGATCGCCGGATCAGGCAGCCTCCCTTTCAGCAAGCGTAGGCCCATGGCTTGGTACCAGCCCGGCGAGACCATACGTACCTCCGCCAGCCGCTCATGGTCCGGAGGATCGGGCGGCTTGCCGACCATGGTGATGCCGCTGTTCCAGCCCCACTCGATCAACGGAATAAGCCGGTTGTACCCGACGCCCTTCACTCCCGGAATCGCCCGCACCTTTTCCTCAAGCGGACGATATAGGGACGCATCGAGGTCTTTGCCGGCGTAATCTCCAGAAGAGACGTTGATCTCCAGTGTGAGCAGGTGGTCGGTGGTATAGCCGAAGTCCAGATGCTGCATGTGCCAGAGTTGCATCAGCACCAGGCCGGTGCAAACCAGTAGCATGAGCGAGAGCGCCACCTCTGCAATAACAAAGCCGGAGCGCAGGCGATAGTCGCCGCGATTGGTGCCTGCCGCCGCTCCTGACTTGAGCGATCGGTTGGGATCGGTGGCAGCCATCTTCTTCGCCGGAATCATGCCGAAGAGCAGGCTGGACAGGACGGCGAGCGCAAATGCCGCGGCGAATACGGCCCAGTTCAACTGAATCGCTCCCCCTCGCTGAAATGACTTGATAAGGAATTGCGACATTCCCATCGTCAGGCCCCATGCCAGCAGCAACCCGGCGACCGCAGAGATCAGCCCGAGCACGAGATTTTCGAAGAGAATCTGCCGCACGATCCGCACCCGTCCTGCGCCCAAAGCAGTGCGAATGGCCATTTCTCTCTGGCGTCCGACTCCGCGCGCCAGCAACATCACGGCAACGTCGACGCAGGCAATAAGCAGGACGAACAGCACTCCGGCAGCCATGATCCACAACGCCTGCCGCTGGTCTTCGCCGGTGATGCGCAGGGTCAGCGGCATTACGCGAGCAGTGCGACCCTTGTCGGAGTCCGGATTACTCTGGGCGATATTTGCCAGAACATGATTTATATCGGCTTGCGCCTGCCGAACGGTCAAGCCCGGCTTTAGCCGGCCCACAACCTGCAGCCAGTGATCGCCTCGGGAAGTGCGCAGCTCTTTAGGAATCCGCAGCGGAGTGTAAACCAGATTCGGGGTGCCCAGCGGAAAGCGGAACCCTGCCGGCATAACCCCAACGATGGTGTAGGGAAAGCCATCAATGTGAACCGACGAGCCGATGACGCTGGGATTCCCGCCGAAATTTTGCTGCCACACCTCGTAGCTGAGCACGGCAACATTGTTGCGGCCGTCCTGCTCTTCGCCGGGCAGGAAAGTACGCCCCAGCAGCGGAGCCACACCGAAGACATCGAAGAAATGGTCGCTGGTCGAGGTGTTGTGCAGATGGACCACTTGCGATCCAATTTCAAGATTGACCCCGGCGATCTGGCTGAACCCCGCCAAATATTCGAAACTCTGATTTTGCGCGCGCTCGTCCAAGAAGCCCGGCCACGAGGATGGCTGGATGTAGGACGCCGCGGCGTGAGTTTCGAGGAACAGAATGCGGTCCGGATCAGCAAACGGCAGCGGCCGCAGCACAGTGGCGTAAATCACGCTGAACATCGCCGTAGCAGCGCCAATGCCCAGTGCCAATGTCAGCACAGCGACAATTGTGAAACCCGGAGACTTGCGCAATTGCCGCAGTGCGAAGCGAAGGTCCTGCCGATAGGAATGCATAGGAAGCTCCCCGGGACGAGAAAAGTCGGAGTAATAGACGGAGGCGCACTCGAGTTAGTTCCGAAGAAAATGCAAGGTCGGGAGACAGCACGATTCCGCTAAAGGCAGCTGGGTACGGGCATTTGACAAGCCCATCGACTACGCCGCACAGTTGAACTAGTGATGTCTCCGGCACGTCCTGTTCGTTTCCGCCAACAATATGCCTGTCGCGATAGTAATCGCCAGCCCGGCCCGGAGCCGCCTTCGCTGCAAAGGGCGAAAAAGGCGCACGTCTTACCCTTTCGAAACAAGAGCGTGGTCGCGGCTCCAGCCGTGTTGTCGAATCGGCCTCTGTGGCTGTGGCCTAACCTGCTTAGCCTCGATGCCCCGCTAATCGCCGTGCTCTGGCTATATTTGCTCGCCGTCTCCGGGCAAATCCGGATTTCACCACTGGTCACTCTGGCCCTCGGCCTGGTCGTTTGGCTAATTTATATCGCCGACCGACTGCTGGATGGGCTTCACGCCGGACCACTGGCCCTGTCGGCCCGACACCAGTTTTATCGCGTTCATCGTGGGACTTGGTTTTCCATTCTGTTTGGCGTTTTGGTGCTCACCTGCTGCGTCTGCTTCGAATTGGACGCGCGTACGCTGACGTTCGGTACGTTGCTGATGCTGGCGGTTGCCGGCTACTTTGCGGCTGTTCACCAGATGCGTGGAAGATGGCGGCTGCGCTTTCCCAAGGAAGCAGTCGTCGCTGTGGTCTTCGGGATCGGTACCTTCTTTCCAGCCTGGCTGAAAGCACGCGAATCGAATGCCGAGATGGCGATCACCCTGGGTCTTTTTATTGCAATCTGCTGGCTTAACACGACGCTGATCGAGTGCGCGGAATGGGTAGGTTTGCGTCAACGCAGCTCTGAAACGCCGCACAGCTCGACGCTCGCGGCCGGACGACATTTGTCGGCGATTGGTGCAAGTGTCGCGATCATTGCGTTCAGCCTGGCGCAACTGCGAGCGACACACACTCAGCATTCGGTGTTGCTGGCTATTTCGCTCAGTGCGATCGCGCTCGCCGGGCTGGCGTTCTGCTGGCAAAAACTTTCCACTAACGCGGTCAGGGTCTTGGCAGACGCGACGCTGCTGACCCCCGCGGTCGTATTGCTGTTTCTGCACAGATGATCGACACACAAGAACAAATCGAATTGCGCGTGCCCGTCGATTCGTCGCTACACGCGCTTCCGGCTTCGTCATTGCAACTTGGAACGGCAGCCATTGACTGCGACCTGATCGCGCCCTGGTACGAACCGGTAGAGCATCTCTGCTTTGGAAGAGCGCTCGAACGCAGGCGCAATGCGTTCCTCGAGGATCTTCACGATGCCCGCAGGGCACTGTCTTGCGGTGAAGGTGATGGCCGATTTACGGCGGCACTCCTTCGTTCCAACGCCTGGGTTGAGGTGAATGCCGTCGATGCCAGTCGAAAGATGGTGGAGGTCGCGAGCCGTCGAATTATGCGAATACGAGGTGGGTTACCCGATCGCGTCGATTACCGCTGCGGCGAGATTCATAACTTCGCTCCACCACAAGTACCGTTCGACTTGATCGCAACGCACTTCTTCCTCGACTGCTTCTCCACCGACGAAGCGCGCGCGGTGATTCATCACATCGCCGGCTGGGCCGCTCCGGGAGCGCGATGGATCGTTTCGGAATTCTGCCAGCCGACGACACCGGTAGGCCAGCTTTGGACTGGGGCCATCATACGCAGCCTGTACGGCGCGTTCCGTGTCACCACCGGTTTGCGAGTGACAAGGCTGCCGGATTACCGGCCAGCGCTACAAGCTGAAGGATTCGAGCTACGGAAGCAGGAGTATGCGTTGGGCGGCTTATTGGTTTCGGAGCTGTGGGAACGAACCTGAGGACAGTGCTTTTTCACCACGGAGGCACGGAGAGCACGGAGGAGTACAAATATTTTGGCTTCCGTGAACCCCGTGCCTCCGTGGTGAATAGCCTTGGACAAGCGGCTACTTCCCTGCCGCCTCACTCTGCGGCTTCCAGCGCAGCACCGGCTTTCGGGCTGCTGCGGTTTCATCCAACCGCGAGATGCGCGTGTTATGCGGCGCCTGCACCAGGATCTCCGGATTCTGCTCGGCCTCTTCGGCCACCGACTTCATTGCATCGATGAACTGGTCGAGCTCTTCCTTCGACTCACTCTCCGTCGGCTCGATCATCAGGGCGCCGTGCACCACCAGCGGGAAGCTAACGGTATAGGGATGAAACCCGTAATCGATCAGCCGCTTGGCGATGTCGCCGGTCTTCACGCCCTTGCCGGTCTGCTTGCGGTCGCTGAATACGACCTCGTGCATCGTTGGAGTGTTATACGGCAGTTCGTAGACGCCTTCGAGCTTCTTGCGAATGTAGTTGGCGTTTAGTACGGCATCTTCCGTGGTCTGCCGCAGTCCGTCGGGACCATTCGCCATGATGTATGCCAGCGCGCGCACATGCATGCCGAAGTTTCCGTAGTACATGCGCACCCGGCCCACCGACTTGGGACGGTTGTAGTCGAAGCCCAGCGTGCCATCGAGTTTAGTCACGACAATCGGCGTTGGCAGGAATGGCTCGAGAATCTTCTTGCAGGCCACCGGCCCGGACCCCGGGCCGCCGCCGCCGTGCGGCGTGGAGAAGGTCTTGTGCAGGTTCAGGTGCATGACGTCGGCGCCGAAATCGCCGGGCCGCACCTTGCCGACCAGAGCGTTCATGTTCGCGCCGTCCATGTACATCAGAGCGCCCTTGGCATGAAGAACGTCAGCAATCTTGTGAATTTCCTGTTCGAACACGCCCAGCGTGTTCGGGTTGGTGAGCATCAGTGCGGCAACGTCTTCGTTCACCTGCGCCTCAAGCGAGGCGATATCCACCATCCCGGCCGCATTCGACTTGATGTTTTCAACCGTGTAGCCGGACATCGCCGCTGTTGCTGGGTTTGTTCCGTGCGCCGAGTCGGGAATGAGAATCTTCTTGCGAGGATTACCCCTTGATTCCAGATAGGCGCGAATCATCAGGATGCCCGTGAATTCACCATGCGCGCCGGCCGCTGGCTGCAAGGTGATCGCATCCATGCCGGTGATTTCGATGAGCTGCTCGCTCAGCATTTTCAGAATACGCAGCGCACCCTGGCTCACACGCTCGGGCTGATAAGGATGCGCCTCAGCCAGGCCCATCAGGCGCGCGACATATTCGTTCACGCGCGCGTTGTACTTCATGGTGCACGAACCCAACGGATACATGCCATGATCGACCGCATAGTTCCACGTCGACATGCGCGTGTAGTGGCGGATGATCTCGATCTCGCTGACCTCCGGCATCTCGCCGAGGTGCTGGCGAGCCAGGTCGCCGAGCAACGCGGCAGGATCGACTTCCGGAACATCGAGCGGCGGCAGCTTGTACGCCTTCTTGCCGGGCGATGACTTCTCGAAGATGAGCCCCTCGTTCTGGCTGATGTGGGTGGTGGCTTTCGTGATCTTCTCGTTCGGGTTCACAGCGCCACCTCCTTGGCCACCGCGTCAATCGAGGCCTTCGCCGTGGTCTCGGTGCAGCACCACAACGAGGCGTTCTCCAGTTCCGGATAAAACTTCTTCAGCGGGAAGCCTCCAATAATCCGTTGCCCCAACAAATGGTCGTTGATGGCATAGGGGTCGGTCTTGGTCTGAATTACGAATTCATTGAAGCGCGGAGCCCCTTCGAACAGCAGCGTCGCACCGCTCTTCTTGAACTGCTCGGCGGCGTAATGCGCCTTAGCAAGGTTTTGCGTCGCCAACTCCTTCATGCCTTCACGGCCGTAGATGGTCATGAAGATGCCGCACATCAAGGCAACCAGGCCCTGGTTGGTGCAGATGTTCGACGTGGCCTTCTCGCGGCGGATATGCTGCTCGCGCGTGGACAGCGTCAGCACGAAGCCGCGCTTGCCGTCGCGGTCACGCGCTTCGCCGACCAGTCGCCCGGGCATCTGGCGCACAAACTTGTCGCGGGTGGCAATGACTCCGCAGTAGGGTCCGCCGTATCCCAAAGGCACACCGAACGACTGCGCCTCCATGCTCACAATGTCGGCCTCGGCTGGAGGCTTTACTATGCCGAGTGAAACAGCCTCGGCGATGGACACAATCAGCAGCGCACCTTTCCTGTGTACGATCTCGCCAATGGCCTTCACATCTTCTATCGTGCCGAAGAAGTTAGGCGACTGGATGAGCACGCCTGCAGTCTCGTCGTCGATCGCCATTTCGAGCTCTTCCAGATCGACGCGGCCGTTCTTGCCGTAGCCGAATGTGGTGATTGGCATTCCTTGATACCGCGAGTAGGTGGTGATGACCTCGCGATATTCGGGATGAACCGTCTTGGCAACCGCGCCCTTGGGCCGGCCAGTAATGCGCGACGCCATCATCAGGGCCTCGGCAGCGCCGGTTGAGCCGTCGTACATGGAAGCGTTGGCAACGTCCATGCCGGTCAGCTCGCAGATCATGGTCTGGAACTCGAAGATCGATTGCAGCGTGCCCTGGGCGATCTCGGGCTGATACGGCGTGTAAGAGGTAAAGAACTCTCCGCGTGAAATCAGCGCGTCGACGACAACAGGACGGTAGTGCGAGTAGGCGCCGGCGCCGAGAAACATGGCGAAGCCTTGCGCGCTATTGGCGGCACGGTCGCGAAAGAACTCCACAATCTCGCTCTCGGCATACTGCCGCGGGATCTTGAGATCGCCTTTCAGGCGGTACTCGGCCGGAATGGCTTCGAATAGGTCGTCGATCGATTTCGCACCGATTTCGCGCAGCATAATCTCGCGGTCGGACTGCGATTTAGGAAGATAGCGCATTTGTACCTGTAGCTTTCCTGGGCGATGTTGTAAGAGGGAGCTGCCGGAAGCCGAACCGCCGGCAGCTGATTAAGAATGAAACCAAATCACGGTAGCCGGAGAAATCAGTGCGCGCCCTCTTCGGCGATGAACTTCTCGTAATCGGCGGTAGAAAGCAGCCCACCCGCTTCGTTCGGGTCCTTCAGGCTGACCTTGATCATCCAGGTCGCGTTCGCATCCTTGTTGACCTGCTCGGGTGCGGTATTCAGCGCGTCGTTGACTTCCGTCACCGTGCCAGAGACGGGAGCGAAGAGGTCCGAGACGGCCTTCACCGACTCAACCGAACCGAACGTCTTGCCGGCCGAAATTTCCGCGCCGACCTTGGGCAGCTCAACAAAAACGATGTCGCCGAGCGAGTTCTGGGCATAATCCGTAATGCCGATGACGCCTGTCTTGCCGTCGATCTTCAGCCACTCGTGCTCTTTCGTGTACTTGTAATCCGCGGGATAAGCCATGCACTTTCCTCCTCAGCACCCGACGGTGCGGCGGCAAAAATATTGGATGATCGCTCGCTAACAAACGAACTAGGACTGCTTCTTTGGACGCTTGTAAAACGGCGTGGGTACGACTTTGCACTTCACCGGCTGATTGCGAATCTCAACTGCCACTTCGTTTCCGATCTCCGATTGCTCGATGGGAACATAGGCAAGCGCAATGTTCTTCTTGAGAAAAGGAGCATACGACCCGCTGGTCACGTAGCCGATCTCGTTGCCGCTTAAATCGCGAACCTTGTAGCTGTCGCGCGGAATGCCGCGGTCAACCGACTCCAAACCAACCAGCGTGCGCGAAACTCCCTTGGACTTCGTTTTCTCCAGCGCGTCCCGGCCTACGAACTCGCCTTTTTCCATCTTGAGGAAGCGCTCGAGGCCAGCCTCCCAGACATTGATCGTGTCCGAGATTTCGTGGCCGTAAAGCGGAAGCTTACCCTCAAGGCGCAGAGTGTTTCGCGCGCCCAAACCGGCCGGCACAATGCCGAATTCCTTTCCGGCTGCCAGGACTTCATTCCACACACGCGCGCTGGTGGCTTCGTCCGTCGGAACGTAAATCTCGAAGCCGTCTTCCGCGGTATACCCCGTGCGGGCGATCAGAATGTTCTTTAACCCGCAAACGGTCCCATGCGTGAACCAATAGAACTTCACCTTGGACAGATCCGCATCGGTCAGCTTCTGCAGTGTGTCGACGCCTTTCGGGCCCTGTATTGCGATCTGGGTGAAATCGTCGCTCAGGTTCTCGACTTTACAGTCGAACTGGCGCGTGTTGTCGGTCACCCAGTTGACGTCTTTCTCGCGCGTGCCGGCGTTGATCACCAGCATGTAATCTTCCTCGCCCATGCGGTGGACGATCACATCATCTACGAAAGTCCCCTCTGGATACAGCATCGCCGAATAGCGGCACTGGCCGATGCCCATCCCGGCCGCATCGTTCATCGTGATGTGCTGCACGGCCTCGAGCGCCTGTGGACCGGAGATTCGGATGTCGCCCATATGGCTGACGTCGAAGATGCCGACGCCGTTGCGGACCGCGAGATGCTCTTTCATCAATCCGCCAACGGACGGGTACTCCACAGGCATGTCCCAGCCATTGAAATCGACCATTTTCGCGCCCATCTGGCGATGAATGGCGTTCAAAGCAGTCTTGCGAACTGGTGCGGCCACTTGGGTATCAGAAGACAATCGGAAATTCCTTTGGCGCACAGAACGCGCGATTGAGGTTGGTCCAACCCACAACGGTAACACGCGCGATTTTCGGTGGTCAACGGAGGCGGCACGCGGCCGCAAACCGCGTTTGCATTACGGGAAAAAGCCCTTTTGCCACTCGGGATAACTCGCGCCGTCGAGTCGATCGCTCAGCTACAGAACACGCCTCCGCCAGGCCATGCCTGCGAGACCAGCCAGCCCCGATCCGAAGAGCAAAATCGTTCCCGGTTCGGGTGTCGTGGCATTTTGAGTGGTCATGAAGAGCATTTCGAAATCCTGGATTCAGGCGCGCTGCATACCAGGTCTGTCAAGGACATGGGCGGTTACCAAAGTACAAGTGCTTCCCTTTTTGCAACTGTCCTTTCGTGACGCTCGAATCACAGACGCTGCTTCCGCACTCTTTGAAAATGATGGGCAGCTACAGCTACTAGGGCCCCTTTTGAATGCGCACGCTTCCCGGTAAGGTTCTTTCTGGCCACTCTCATTTTGTTTTGGTCCTTCTTATTTGCGTCGGCTTGTTGTTGGCCGTCATTCTTGTCGTTTCCTGCGACCTGAACGCCCAAGACGGTTCCACCTCCTTGCAAGGCGTTATCGAAGACGCGACGGGAGCGCGCATTGTCGCGGCCTCCATCACCGTCTCCGATCCAAATCGGGGGCTGCACCTAAAGACAATCACTGATGGTCAAGGCACCTTCAATTTCGGCATGCTCCCACCTGGCCGCTATGACGTGACCGCGTCCGCTCCGGGTATGGCGACGCGCACAAGTCGAGGAGTTGAGTTGCTGGTAGGAGGAGTTTCGACGGTGCAGCTGCGCCTGGTTCCGGCAGCGCCGACCCAAACCATCACTGTCTCGGCGACCCCCACCCCGGCGGAAACCCATACCGGAGACGTATCGAATGTTGTGACACAGAGGGCGATCGAGGATCTGCCGCTAAACGGCCGGCGCTTCACGGATCTCGCGCTTCTCTCCCCCGACGTGACCCAGGACCCACGCGGGCTCACCTCCGATTCCAACGGCGACTTGTCGGTCGGAGGCGTGCGCGGCTTCCAAAACAGCTTTCTGGTCGATGGGACAGACGACAACAACTCTTTCTTCGCGCAGGCCCGAGGCCGCTATCGCGCTCCTTATCAGTTCAGCGACGAGGTCATCAAGGAATTCCGGGTTTCGACAAACTCATACAGCGCAGAGTTGGGACGCGCCGGCGGGGCCGTGTTCAACGTCGCTACCAAGTCGGGAACGAACCAATGGCATGGCGGCGGCTTTTACTTTTTGCGCGATCGCGACTTCGATGCTGCGCAGCCCTACGCGCCCGATCAGCCCGACGACCGCCAGCAGCAGTTCGGAGCAACCCTGGGCGGCCCGATTCGTAAAGACCGCGTCTTCTTCTACGCCGGCTTCGATCAGCACCTGCTGACCGTTCCTTCGGTCGTACAGTTTGCCAACGGAACGAGCAGCATCGTTCCCCAGCCAGGCGACTATGACTATAAGGACCAGGCACTCGTGTTCGCAGCGGCACAACAACTGACCAACATGGGAGGAACCTATCCGACTACCATGCAGGGTAATGCAGGATTCGCCAAAGTCGATTTCAATTTGTCGCCCAGGCAGCTCGCTTTTGTTCGTCTCAGCACTTCGCAGCTTACCGGCACGAACAATGTTTTCTTTGATCCTTCCAGTCCAATCACAAACTATGCGGTGACCGGCAATGGTACCGAAACGGTGCATACCGAAAGCATCGCGGCTTCCCTCATCAGTTCATGGACCACCAATCTAGCCACCAATCTGCGTTTGCAGTTCTCACGCGACCTGCAACAATCCACAGCGAATTCGGACGAGCCCTGGACCAAGATTTACGACCTGGTCGCAGGCTTTGGCGGCTCCAGCATCCTTCCCCGCGACACGCGCGAGAACAAGCTGCACATCGCCGATACGGTCAGCTATGAGCGCGGTCGCATGCACTGGAAGTTCGGTGGAGATTTCCTGCAAGCCTGGATCTATAACTACTACCCCTACCTCTTTAGCGGTGAGTATTACTTCGATGACATTAAGGTAAATCCGTGGACGTTTGCGCCTGAGGTATATGGAGAGCCATTAACGCCGCTTCGTGCCTATGCGCACGACGTGCCACGCTATTACATGCAGGACTTCGGAAACGCAGTTTCTCATCCAAACTCGAGGTCCTACGCAGCCTTCGCGCAAAACACGTTCCAGATGACGCGTAACTTCACCCTTAATCTCGGCTTGCGTTACGACCTGCAGACCTTCGAGCCGGGCGCATTACAGAGTAATCCGCTTTATGCACCATCGGGAAAAGTTCCAACGGATTTAAACAACTTCTCGCCGCGCATCGGCTTCGCTTATTCGGCAGGAGATCGCCATACTACGGTTATCCGCGGAGGAGCTGGGATCTTCTACATGCAGATTCCATCGATGTATGTCTCTCAGGTAGCGACCGACAATGGGCTGCAGCAGACCCAGCTTTTTCTCAACTTGACTCAGCCGGCACAGGCGGCGCTCTTTCCGAAGTATCCAGCGCCGCTGGTCAATTGTCCGGCCGGAACGCTGGTATGCACGCCACCCGCATCTTTGGCGCCCTACCTCACTACACAGATTTCGGCTTTCTCGCCGAACTTTCAGACTCCACATACCGAACAAGCGAACGTGTCCGTACAGCGGGAACTGGGCCGCCACGTCGTTCTGACGGCAAGCTACACCTACGTTCACGGCATAAATGAAATTCGCTCGCTCGATGAGAACTTACCCAAGCCGGTCATCACGGAATATCCCGTCTACAACGACACCGGATCCGTCTATCTTGGAATGTACGACGTCGCATCGTTTACGACCTGGCAGACCACTCCATCGCTCACCTGCCCCTATCCACCGTGTCTCAACCCGCTGCAGCGGCCTGATCCGCGGTTGGGTGCGATCAATTCGTTCGAGAGCGAATCCAGCAGTCTTTACAACGGTATGACGATTTCTCTGAAACGTCAGATGAATCATGGCATGTACTTCCAGGTTGGTTATACCCTGGCGAAAGCCATGGACGACGGCCCGGACGCACTGGTAGTGGGACGCCCAGGCAATGTGCAGGACGCCTACGCAACTTCGCTCGAATGGGGACCGAGTGTTAACGATCAACGCAACCGCTTTGTAGCCGCCTGGGTCGCGCAACCCAAGTTTCACTTCCAGCAAGGAACGTGGAGCAAGCTACTGAATCATTGGACGGCTTCCAGTGTGCTGACTGCGGGCTCCGGCAGGCCGGTGAACGCAACCATCGCGGGCGATCCCAACGGCGACGGCGATATCTATAACGATCGTTTACCGGGATATACCCGAAACGCATTTATTGGTCCCGACTACTTCAGCACCGACATGCGTATCACGCGCAGCATCCGGTGCGGCGAACATGTGGTGTGGAATCTAATGGCTGAATCCTTCA
The DNA here is from genome assembly GCA_963834135.1 of uncultured Acidobacteriaceae bacterium. Taxonomy (GTDB): domain Bacteria; phylum Acidobacteriota; class Terriglobia; order Terriglobales; family Acidobacteriaceae; genus Bog-257. The sequence continues at coordinate 180,075 of CAWIAN010000009.1, forward strand.
ATCTTTTCAATCGCACGAATAGTCGAGTGCAGATCAGCGACGATGGCTACTACAATTCAGCCGGACAATTTGTCGCCTATTCCGCGACCGTGGGAAACAAGGTTTACCCTGGGCAATTCCTGGTGAACTCGAAATTCCTGACGCCGACCAACGCCTATGCCCCGCGCCAGGTGCAATTCGCGCTAAGACTCAGTTTCTAAGCACGATAGGCAAAAATCTGCTTTCGTGCCCGCTCCTTCAGGCACTATATGGCGGAAGTCTTTGCTTGACTTCTTTGTGGAACCTAGGGATAACTACATACTGTCCATGTGGGACGAGTTTGGGGGTGTTTTCTGTTTGGCGGAAGTTCGCATTCAAGAGGGTGAATCTTTAGAGAATGCCCTGCGACGCTTCAAACGCAAGGTCCAGCAAGAGGATGTGATCAAGGAGGTAAAACTTCACTCCTACTACCTCAAGCCGGGCGAGAAGCAGCGTGTAAAAGAAGCAATGGCGCGCAAACGCACCCGCAAAAAAGCTCATAAAGAGCAGGACTAAGTTAGAGCAGGCCGCCGTTCAGATGGCGGCCTTTGCTTTTCCGTCGCCGGTAATCTTCGTTCATAGTCGCATCGCAGTTATATCAGTGGTGCCATGTAGTTAAGCATGGTTGGGCCGAACCCAAGGGCTTTACCTGAGTACCGGAATTTGCGACCGTCAGGTTGAACGTTCAGTCCGGTTTCTCCTGTCGGTTGCAATTCACCCCCTCTGTGTACTCGGGAGTCGCGGGCTGAAGGGAGCAACTCTCCATGGAATTCCAGGATAAGGTTCTGAAGTGTATTGACTGCGGCGCTGACTTCGTATTCACCGCGGGAGAACAGTTGTTCTTCCACGACAAACAGTTCAAAAACGAGCCCAAGCGCTGCAAAGCCTGCAAGGCGAAGCGGGCCTCCAGTTTGGGTACAACCACCCCCGGCAACTATCCCAAGGTGGAAACTCGAACCAACTGCTCGGAGTGTGGCAAGGAAACTACCGTTCCCTTTAAGCCCACGCAAGGCCGCCCCGTTTTTTGCCGGGAGTGCTTCCAGCAAAAACGGACCAGCGCTGCCACTGCCTGACCAGTAGATTCACTTATCTCGTAGCGCCCGTCGCTCCTTGAGGAGACGCAGGAAAATTTGTGTCTTCGATCGGTGACTTGCACTATGCTAGTCGGGGGCCACGGGAGCCATTGCGCGTCTTCGTCAAACTCATCGTATTTCTTCTTGCACTCACTACCATCTGCTCGGCCGGCAATAGTCCGGCGTTCTCGGGCAACGTCGCGTGGACGCCCCAGACGATTGCGTCCGGCTCGCCTTGCCTCTTTGAGATCACCATGCAAGCGGAGCCGACTTCGATTGAAGGAACGTGGCAGAAACAACCTCTATCGTTCTTGCCCACCAGCGATCGGCGCGTTTGGTACGCGCTGGCGGGCGTCGACGTTGAGGCCAAACCCGGTAACTATGAACTGGCTCTGGTCGCTACCTTTCCAGATGGTCGTATCGAACGCACCCAGCGTAACGTCATCGTGAGCGCGGCCAAGTACAAGACCGAAATACTGCGTGTGCCTGAGCGTTTTGTGAAGCCCGACCCCGAAGCCTTGGTTCGTATCGAAACGGACCGGCAAGTAAAAAAGACTGCTTTCGCCCAACAGGTGCCGGTCGCCGAATGGTCGGGACGGTTCGAAGTTCCGGTCAACACACAGCCTTCTGAAGGCTTCGGAACGCGTCGCACATTCAATGGCCAACTCGCCAGCATTCACAAAGGTATGGACTACCATGCCGCTCCCGGCACGCCTGTCATGGCCGCCAACGCCGGCGAGGTGGTCCTGGCCGCGCCCCTGTATTACGAGGGCAATTGCGTGATCGTTAACCACGGCCAGCAATTCCTGACCATCTACATGCACCTTTCGAGCTTGTCGGTGAAGGAAGGCGACAAGGTAGAGAAGGGTCAGGAAGTTGGTTTGTCAGGAGCTACCGGCCGAGCCACGGGACCACATCTTCATGTCGCCGTGCGCTGGCAGGGCGCTTATCTCGATCCCGCGCAACTGTGGGCTCTGCCGTTACCGGCCCTACCTCAAACGAAAGACACGGCAGCCACCACCAAGTAGGCAGCATCGTCAGCATGGAAATCGTGGACAGGGTTCAGTCGGCGGGTTTGCCTGCGGCGTGACGTTCGGCTTTCGGACTTGCGACGGGAGCTTTCTTCGCGCCCTTCTGCGCCAGCATCTTCTGGTCCTGGTGCGTGATCAGCAAGGCTTCCAATTGCCGCAACAATTCCTCGGTGTTGACCGGCTTGACCAGTAGCGATTGCGCACCCTTGCTCTTCCAGTCATTGCCCAGCGAGGGATAGGCGGTCAGAAGAGCGGTGGCCGGATCGTACGGCTGCTGACGGGCGGCGCGGATGACATCGTAACCCGCGGTCTCGCTCTCCATCCGCATGTCTGTGATCACCATCTCAAAGACGCCGTTCTTCAGCTTGCTCTGCGCCTCCTTGGCAGAAGCGGCGGTGTCTACTTCAAATCCGTTCATCTCCAGAATTGCGCGGAGGGTGAGAAGAATAGCCAACTCGTCATCAACCAGCAGAATACGACGTTTCATGGGAACTCCAGGAGATGCCACCTGCCAGCGGTGGAATTATAGGATGCCAGCTACTCTGGTCAGGGTTGCTGCTCTTCGTAGTTACGCATCCTCACGACTGTTTAGAATTGATCCTACACCCGCTGTCCGCGTGGGGTAAAACTTAGGCGCATCATGGCGCTCGGTATAATCAGTTCGTGGCGACCTATCACGTTGAAAACTTCGGCTGCCGTGCCACCCAAGCCGATGGCGCGGCCATCGAGCGCCAATTGCTCGAGCGCGGCTTGCTGCGCGCCGGTTCGGCCAACCAGGCCGAGGTAGTGGTTCTCAACACGTGCACCGTCACTGCATCGGCCGATCAGGACGCTCGCGCCGCTATCCGCCGCATTCATCGGGAAAATCCTGATGCGCAAATCATGGTTACCGGCTGCTATGCCCAACGCGCTCCCAAAGAAATCTCGCAGTTGCCGGGCGTCAGTATCGTGATCGGCAATTCGCATAAACACGAACTGGCCAGCTATGTTTCTTTGCCTGCGGAGAAGCCGGGCTTCGTTCCGCTGGAACGCCTCGCTGGCGATCTGCCCGTCATCGTTGGTGACATCTTCGCGCATACTGAACTGACCGCTGCGCCGGTTTTCGATGGCGGGGGTTATGAGAAGACGCGTCCAACCCTCAAAGTGCAGGATGGCTGCAACAACCGCTGTTCGTTCTGCATTATTCCTTACGTACGCGGCAGAAGCCGTTCGCTGAAACTAGATCAGGTACTGCGCGAAGTCGATGCTCTGGTTGGGAAGGGCTATCGCGAAATCGTTTTGTCCGGCATTAATCTGGGTCGTTGGGGGCGCGAACTTACGCCACGAACTGACTTCGCCGCAATGCTTCGCGCAATTCTCGGGCAGACGCAGGTCGAGAAACTGCGGATCAGCTCCGTCGAACCGATGGACTGGACGAGCGAAATAATCGATTTGGTCGCGTCCTCGCCTCGCATCTGCAAGCACGCGCACGTGCCGCTGCAATCGGGGAGCGACAACATCCTGCGCAGGATGCATCGCAAGTATCGTCCATGGCACTACGCCGATCGCATCGAGCGGATTCGCAACGCAATGCCAGACGCTGCCATCGGCGCCGACGTGATGGTTGGCTTTCCCGGAGAGAGCGACGATGACTTCGAACAGACGCGAGCGCTGATTGAGCGATTGCCGTTTACGTATTTGCACGTGTTCACGTATTCCTCGCGGCCAGGCACGCCCTCGGCTGAGATGGCCGAGCAGGTTCCGGTGCAAGTCGCCCGCGAACGCAATCGCGTACTACGCGAGCTGATCGCCAGGAAGAAACGCGGGTTCATGGAGTCGTTCGTAGGTCAGGAGTTGGAGGCGATTACTCTGACTCACTTCGATGGCGAATATACGGAAGCTCTCACCGATAACTACCTGAAACTTCGCCTGCGCGGCCAGCATCCATCCAATCGCTGGATCAGCAGCAGAGTTCACACCGTGGAAAGCGATGCGTTAATCGCTGCCACAACCGTCATTGCTTAGTGTTGTCTAACAATTTTCCTGCCGAACCCATGCTATACTTCTCAAAGAACTGCAGTTACTGCGGAGGACTGTATCGATAAACGTTTTATCCGCACGAATGATCGTATTCGTGCCCGCGAAATTCGCGTCATCGACGACGCGGGAAATCAGCTTGGCGTGATGACACCGTATGACGCGCTCAAGATTGCCCGCGAAAAAACCCTCGACCTGGTAGAAGTTTCTCCCACCGCTCAACCTCCTGTTTGCCGCATCATGGACTACGGGAAATACCTGTACCAGCAGGAGAAGCGTGAGCGCGAAGCCAAGAAGCACCAGCACCAGATTACGGTCAAGGAAGTGAAGTTCCGCATCAACGTGGACGATCACGACTACGAGACCAAGAAGAACCATGTGCTGCGCTTCCTCGGCGAAGGCGACAAGGTAAAGGCCACTATCTTCTTCCGTGGACGCGAGATGACCCGGCAGAGCCTGGGCCGCGGAATTCTGGACCGTTTGATCCAGGATCTCGGCGACAAGGCGGTCGTGGAATTCCGACCGCGGCAGGAAGGCAACACGCTGCATTTGATCCTAGCTCCGCCGAAGGTGCAACCGGGAGCCAAGCCGGCCGCGCCCAAGCAGGAGAAAAGCGTCGGGCAGCAGCAACCGCCTTCTTCAGCGCCACCAACACAACAGCAGCGATAAACCTCGGCTTCAGTATCGTTCATCTGAAGTATGCGCGCCCAAGCCAATCCTTTGGCGCGGCATGCGGGTGGTAAGGTTCTGCACCGGAGTAGCTGAATCCACTCGTTTTATGTTGTAATAGAAAGATCATTATGCCGAAGCTTAAGACACATAGCGGAGCGGCCAAGCGCTTCAAGAAGACAGGTACGGGCAAGATTAAGCGCGGTCACGCTTTCAAACGCCACATCCTGACTTCGAAGGGCACCAAGCGCAAGCGCCAGCTCGATAGGGATACGATTCTGGATAAGGCGGATCAGAAGAAGATCGAACGGATGATTCCCTACTAGGATTAAGCATTCGCCGCATGGTGCGGCACCCGGCATCAGCCACCAGGCCATGACGGGCAACAGCGTGTGAAGAGGCTTTTCCGGCCCCTCAGTTTACGAGCGTGGTCAACTTCTTGCCTCCAGCCGCTTTAGTGGTTTTCAAAAGGAGCAGCAATGCCTCGCGTAAAACGTGGTACCAAGCGCCGCGCGCGCCGCAAAAAGATTCTTGAGCGTGCAAGTGGCTATTTCTTAACAAAATCAAAACTCTACCGGTCAGCAAAAGAGTCGGTGGAACGCGGCCTGAAGTTCGCCTATAGCGGCCGCAAACAGAAGAAGCGCCAGTACCGCTCCATCTGGATCGTGCGCATCGGCGCTGCCGCCAAGCTGAACGGGCTGAGCTATAGCGTATTCATCAACGGTTTGAAGAAGGCCGGCATCGAGCTGGATCGCAAGATCCTGGCCGATCTGGCGGTCAATGATCCAGCCGGGTTTACGGCGCTGTGCAAACAGGCGCAAACTGCCACGGCATAGCCACCCGGCCTCAGGAAATTCGCAGTCACGACAAGGGCGGCCGCCGGGCCGCCCGTTGTGTTTGATCTCTACGACCATGTACAACGTTCCTAAACTCGACGATTACTCCCCTGAGGCTCTGGATCGCGCGGTTGCCGATCTCTTCGCGGCGCTCGACTCCGAAACCTCTGTGCTCCGCGACGAATCCGACTGGAAGACCTTTCGCGATCGCTGGCTGGCTCGCAAGAGTGGCGTCCTGACCCAAGTCAACGACACCTGGCTGAAAGCCGCTCCCGGTCCGGCGAAGCGCGAGGTCGGACAGCGCGTCAACGAACTAAAGAAGCGAGCAGAAGCTGCCATTGAAGATGCTCAATCCAAGCTGCACGCCTCTTCTACCGATTCCAAGCTCGGCGCCGAGCGCCTTGATATCACGCTACCCGGCATCCAGCGTCATATCGGCGTCAAGCATCCAGTGCTGCGGGTGATGGACGAGATCGTGGCAGTCTTCAAGGCGATGGGCTACTCCGTCGGCGAAGGTCCCGAGGTCGAGACCGACTACTACAACTTCGAGTCACTCAACTTCCCGCCGAACCATCCAGCGCGCGACACGCAAGACACGCTATTCATTGCCGGCCAGGAACAGAAACCATCGCGCGATCGTCTGCTCCTGCGCACGCATACTTCGCCGGTGCAGATCCGCACTATGGAGAAGCAGCCGCCCCCGGTGCGCATCGTCATCCCCGGCAAGGTGCATCGCAACGATCCACTGGATGCGACGCACTCGCCGGTCTTCCACCAGGTCGAGGGCTTGGCGGTAGATGAGAACATCACGTTTTGCGATCTGAAGGGCACGCTCGATCACGCCATGAAGGCGCTGTTCGGATCGTCGGTGAAGACGCGCTTCTACCCGTCGTTCTTCCCTTTCACCGAGCCGAGCGCCGACATGCAGGTGAGTTGTATCTTCTGCGGCGGCAAGGGCTGCCGAAAATGCAAAAACAGCGGCTGGATTGAGCTGCTGGGCTGCGGCATGGTCGACCCGAATGTCTTCGGCTTCGTGAAGGAGAACGGTTACGACTCCTCGAGGATTTCGGGCTTCGCCTTCGGGATGGGCGTGGAGCGCATCGCGATCCTGAAGTACGAGGTCGAAGAGATTCAGCTGTTCTACGAGGGCGATGTTCGATTTCTGGAGCAGTTCGCATAGCGACAGCCACAAATGCCGCTCCGCTAGAGTTGTCATCCTGAGCGGATGTGCGCCGCTGTTGCGCGCCGGAGTCGAAGGACCGCTATAGCGGCTATGAGGCTCTTCGAGGGTAGGGGTCCGTCCGCTCGGACTGAAGCCCTCGGTCGGGATGACACAGATAAATAAAGTTTTGGTGTCAGCTGAGCTGCGCCCTTCACGATCGGAATACTTATGAGAATCCTACCCGCATGGTTGCGTGAGTTCGTTGATGTCGCAGCCGACGACCGTCAGCTCGCCGAAGACCTGACCTCAGCCGGCATCGCCGTTGAATCGGTTGGCGAAGAGAACGGCGAGACTATTTACGAGATGGATCTGACGACGAATCGCGTCGATGCCATGAATCACTACGGCGTCGCGCGCGAGGCTTCGGCTATTTACAACGTGGCACTCAAGCCGGTTGAGACGAAGCTGCCGGGAACCGCAAGTCCCTCCGCTCCGGCCTCCAAAACCGGGACGCCTCCCGTCGAGATGACAAATGGTAAGTTCCCTATCCGCATTGAAGACGCGACGGGCTGCGCACGATACACGGCACGAGTCATTCGTAAGGTCAAGATTGGTGCCTCGCCTGAAAAGGTCGTGCAGCGTCTCGAGTTGCTTGGTTCGCGCTCGATCAACAATGCCGCCGATGCGACGAATTACGCGCTGAACGAACTCGGCCATCCCACTCACGCGTTTGATCTCGACCTGCTGGAGGGCGGCACCATCATCGTTCGTCGCGCCCGCGAAGGCGAGGTGCTGAAGACTTTGGATGGCGTCGAGCGCAAGCTCACCGCCGAAGACCTCGTCATCGCCGACGCCAATAAGGCAGTCGCGTTGGCGGGTGTCATGGGTGGCTTCGACACCATGATCACCGAGCAGACCAAGAATGTATTGATCGAGTCGGCCTGGTTCGACCCGGCTACGGTCCGCAGCATGGCCAAGCGGCACGGCATGCATACGGACGCCTCGCATCGGTTCGAGCGCGGCGCAGACTGGGGCATTACGCCGCTGGCCTGCGATCGCGTGGCTGAGCTTATTCTAGCGAGCGCCGGGGGCGAGTTGCAGGGAGAGCGCATTGACGCCGTCGCTCGCACTCCCAAGCGTTCCCCGATCATGCTGCGCTGCTCCGAGGTTCGGCGAAATCTCGGCATTAACATGAAAGCCTGCGAGATCGGGCGGATCCTGGGCAGCCTGGGCTTCGAGGTAGACCCGGCAACGGCGGATAATCTTACAAGTAAGACAAACGAAGAAAATCTTACCAGTAAGAAAATCGGCGGCGCTTCCCAGAAAAATACTTCCGATACCGATTTCGAAGTCCGGATTCCCACCTGGCGCCTCGACGTCGAGCGCGAGATCGACTTGCTGGAAGAGCTGGCACGGATATACGGCTACAACAAGTTTCCCAATACTCTTCCGCCCTTTGTAGGCGCCGTGGTCGCACTCCCGGACGAAGCCAAGAACGCCAAGGTTCGCGAGAACATGCTGGCGCTCGGCTACGACGAGTCCATCTCCATTACCTTCATCTCAGAAGCAGAAGCCAGAACGTTTGGTCGAGGTGAGATGCTTGCGCTGGCGAATCCGCTGAGCGAAGAGGCCGGCTATATGCGTACCTCGCTGCTGCCCGGGCTGCTCAACATGGTCAGCTATAACCTGAACCGGGGCACGACGGATGTCCGGCTCTTCGAAGCGGGCGAGGTCTTCGAGAAAACCGGCGACAGTCGCGACGAGCGGCGGCATCTGGGGTTTGTCGCAACCGGCGACGCGGTGCCGAAGACGGTGCATTCGGCTGTGCAGCCATACACCTTCTTCCACATGAAGGGTGACATCGAAGAGCTGCTGGCGGCTTTCCAGCACACATCACTTCATTTCGACGCTGAGGCGCCGGGATACTTCCATTCTGGTCGCGCGGCGCGAGCTGTTATGGATGGCAAAACCGTGGCGCACTTCGGGCAGCTGCATCCCGAGCAGGCGGCTGCACGCAAGCTGCGGCAGGAAGTCTATCTCGCCGAGGTCATGCTCGACCGGCTCTACAAACATCCTCTGCGGGAGCCACGTTATCAGCGTATCTCGAAGTTCCCGGCAGTTGGTCGCGACTTCTCCTTCGTCTTCGACGACGCTGTCTCCTTCGAGAGAATCAAGTCCGCTGTCGAGTCGCTGGGAGTCGACGAACTCACGGCGTTCGCTCCGGGAGAGATCTATCGTGGCGAGAAAGTTGGACCGGGCAAATACTCGGTCCTGCTCCATGCTGAGTTCCAGTCGAAGGAGCGCACCTTGCGCGACGACGAAGTGGCGCAGTGGTCGGCGCAGATCATCGGTAAACTCGAAGTGTTAGGCGGTGTGCTGCGCGCTCAGTAGGAGTGTTCACCGCCCTTCGGCTCGCTCAGGGCAGGCTCCATCGCGGAGTGCACGAAGAAGAGCACCGAAGAAGGACAGCTAGTTCTAAAGCGGCCTTAATCTAATACTGATATGCCGTCTGATTCGGAACATTCTGACTGGTATCGCGACATCATCGCGAGCTATGACACGGTTGCCGAGCAGTATGCTGTCGACTACTTTAACGAACTGGGACGCAAGCCGTTCGATCGTGCGCTGCTGGCGAAGTTCGCCGGCCTGATTCCGAATGGCAGCGGCCGTGTCTGCGATATCGGTTGCGGCCCGGGACACATCGCCCGCCATCTCGCAGAACTGGGTCTAGATGCGATGGGGGTCGACATTTCCCCGTCTATGGTCGACGTGGCTCGCCGGCTCAATCCCTCACTCACTTTCGAGCAAGGCGATATGCTTCGCCTGCCGATTTTCAGATTCGACGTTCGCTGGCATTACCGCGTTTTATTCTCTGATCCACATAGAACGTACGCAAACGTCCGAAGCTCTTGCCGAACTGTTCCGAGTATTAAGGAAGGGCGGACAGCTGTTAATCTCATTTCACGGTGGCGAAGGCGAGGTCCACGTCGACCAGTACCACAGCCAAAGCGAACGACATGGCCCGAAGATCGCTCTTCATGTCACGTTCTTCAGCCTGGAAGAGATGCGGCGACGCGTGGAGGCCGTGGGTTTCAGTATCGAAGAAAGCCTGGATCGCGATCCGTACGAATTCGAGTACCCCAGCCGTCGCGGTTATATTCTGGCGCGAAAACCTGAATAGGAAGTAAGTATCTTCTATCAGCCAGCAGCGTGGCCGGGCTGCAACAAAGCTAATCCTTCGTCGGACTGAAGTTTCCCTCGCGACGACAAATTTCAGGAGCTCGCACCCAACCTAAGCGCACATCCTTGAAATCGAGCACCCCCAGTGCAGGCGAAGTGCGAGAGTCGAATGGCGGTATTTCTACGGCTGCGTGCCTTTAGCCCAGTAGCTGCTGCGCGCCAGCACGCTTGCACTCCCCGGAGCTCTTAACTTGACAGTCAACTCGTGCAGTCCCGGTTGCGGATGGGACGGCTGAAAGCTGAGCAGGTAGCGGCTATGCAGGTGATTCGAAAAATCGTTCAACCGCTCATCAAAACCCTTCGCTGAATCGAACATCTCATACTCACCGCCCGTCTGCGCCGCGATCGATTTGGCTACATTCTTCCGCATCGCCTGCGCTGCCAGTATTAACGGGGCCAACAAATTCGGATCGTTATGGACCTCAGTCTGTTCCGGATGCAGATCGGGGTTGTTATTCCCCTTCAGCGTATCGAGGAGGTTCGATTTCGCCGGCGAGAATGCCAGCGTATAGACAACCGTATTGCTGTTACCGATTTCCTTGATCACATCGTCAACCGTGGCGTTATGGCTGCCGTGATCGCGGGTCTCACTGATCAGCAGCAGCACGCGCTTGTGATCCTTGGGCGCGCCGTCGAGCAGCTTCACGGAATAGCTCACCGCGTCGAGAATCGCCGCTCCACCGTCCCCAGCTTGCAGACCTGTCAGATCGTGACGAATGGCCTGCTGGTCGCTCGTGAAGTCCTCTACTGGATGCACCGTGCTGTCGAAGGCTACTACGGCAACCTTGCTTCCAGGTTGGTCCATGACCGGCTGCAGCATCGCGGCCAGGCCGTGCATGCGCGGCAATTCGAAATCGGCTCGCCGTCCGCACTGTACTGCAACTACCACCGACACGGGGTTATCCTCGGCAGCTTCGTCCAGGTGGACCGTCTGCGCCACGCCGTCATCCTCGATGATGAAGTCTTTCGCCTGCAGCCCATAGACCATTTCGCCTGCCTTGTCGCGGACCAGCGCAGGCACAAGCACGACATTCGACTGCGTGCGAAACGTCGGCTCTTCCTGTGCCACCACAGTAGCGACGAACAACAACAGCAGGCAGATGAGCCTGCCATTTCTCGGCCGAAGACTTTTCTTCAGGAATTCAACCATCCCGTATCCAGAGGAAAGAACCCTCCCTGTCAGTTTAGTTGCGATACGGGAAGGGCGTTGCACAGTCAGGTTCGGTACTGCGAAAATCGCGTCACAATCGCAAGTTGCACAGTTTTGCACACAGTCTTCTGCGATATACTGCGCTCAGAAACATCAAACCACTTCTTTCAAGGTCGCACGAATATGTCTGCAAACGCAGTCGAAATCGCTCCCTCTACCGCGGATTTCAAGTCGCTGGAAGAAAAAATTCTGCGCACCATCGAGCTGCTGAAGTCGGCGCGCGAGGCGAAGGCCGTTGCGGAACGCGATGCCGTCCGCCTGCGCGAGCAACTCAACGAGCGCGAGGAAGAGATGGAAAGCACACGCCACGAACTGGTGGCTCTTCGTCGCGAGCGCGAGGAAGTACGCAGCCGCGTTGAGAAGATGTTGGGCCAGATCGAGTCATTGACCGAGGAGGAGTAGGCCAGTAGGTGTCGGATAGTGGCCGGAATTGTCGGCTTTGACTTCCCTGTCCACTACCCCTAACCACTAGCCACTTCCCAGGAGGGTCGTTTGAGCCAAGGAAATGGTAACGGGAACGGCGGCGGCAACGTTCGGGTCGACATCTACGACCAGACATATCACCTGCGCGGCTCCGACACGGAGTACATCGCGCAACTGGGTGAGTATGTCGACAACAAGATGCGCATCATCGCGCAGCAGGCGGCGACGGTGGATTCGCTCCGCGTGGCCGTGCTGGCCGCGCTGAACATCGCCGACGAGTTGCATGTCTTGCGGCGCAAGTACGACTCAATCGCCAGCGACTACAACGAGAAGGCCGGACATCTTGAGGGCGCGCTGGACGAGGTTTTGCAGGACGAGCGACGGGCCGGATAGGTTCGACACTTCTCGTCAGCGGGGCAAGCGACGGCCTTAACACTCCAGAGTTTTAGCACGTTGTTCGCCAATTATTTGCCTCCAGCCTCTTGTCATCTTCCTGGCTTTTCCATAGCATCTGATCAGTAAGCCGGCCTGCAAAGTTGGTGTTGGTGGTAACCGTTTTTTGAACCAATGCTCAATGAACAGGGAGCTCGACTCGTATTCGGTTCGGTGTGCGATGCTCCGCCACGCGGAGATGCCTAAAGAGCTGCGGCGGGTTCCCACCGTATAATGCGGGTTCATTGACGGCCCACCAAATCACGGCCCCGCGGGTCGGCTTTTCTTTAGCTGTCGGCTATCGGCTGTCAGTTCTCAGCTTGTTCCTGACCAGGCGTGCCGGCAAGTCCGAACTCTGCATTTGACTGGCAAGTCACTTTCTTTCTGGTACCCCTTTATCGTCACCTCTTCGCTGCAGCAGTAGCGCCATGTCTTGTTGACTTCTACTATCTGGCAGGAGCTAGTTTCGCCTAAGCAGTGTGCAACACGGATTGCTTTAGCCGAGAGCTGACGGCTGACAGCCCGGTCGGCGTGAAGCGCCAACCGGCCATTTGCATCTAAAATAGAACTGTGTTTCCCCGATTAGTGCATTTTGGCGGTTTCAGCCTTCCTACCTACGGCGCGATGGCAGCGCTTGGCCTTATCTTTGGCCTTCTACTCATCGTAAAACTTGGCCGCGAGCAGGGCCTCGATCCCGACAAGCTTTGGAACCTTGGCATCATCGCCATCCTCTCGGGTATTCTCGGCGCCAAGCTCCTGATGATCCTGGTGGACGCGGGCTATTACACCTCCCATCCCGGTGAGATATTCACACTCGCCACCTTGCAAGCGGGAGGGGTGTGGTCGGGCGGACTTCTGCTGGCGCTCGTCATGTGCATCTGGTACATGCGCGTGAACCGCATGCCGGTATTGCGCACATGCGACACGTTCGCTCCGGGACTGGCTCTGGGTCACGCTTTTGGAAGGGTGGGCTGTTTCGCAGCAGGCTGCTGCTATGGGCGGGAGACTCACGTTCCCTGGGCGGTGACCTTCAGTAATCCGCTGGCGCACTCCGTCAGCGACACCCCCCTGCACATTCCGCTTCACCCTACGCAGCTTTACGAGATGGTACTGGAGCTCTGTAACTGCGTCTTCCTGGTGTGGCTGATCCGGCGCAAGAAGTTCGAGGGCGAGATCATTGGCACGTACATGATCACCTACGGTATCGGACGCTTCTTCATCGAGTTCTTCCGCGGCGATGAAGGCCGCGGAAATAATTTTCTCGGATGGATGAGCGGAACGCAGGTCATCGCAATCTGCCTGGTCATCTTCGGTGGGCTGCTCTGGATGCGCCGTCCCGAGCAGGGTGCGCCGGTGCCGCTCAAGGCGACAAGATAATAATTCAATACAGAAGCCCCGAGACACAGAGAACTTTCTTTTTGAGAGGTTTCCTGCCGACATTTGAAGTAGGACGATCTGCCTTCCCTGTGTCTCCGTGGTTAGTACTGCATTGTTGTATGCTCAATCCGAATGCCTGCTGAGCGCTTTCCCCTGACGATCTCTGTGCCTGACGACGCTGCCGGCCAGCGGCTCGACCAGTTTCTCGCCGGCCACATTCCTGACATCAGCCGTGCCCGCGTGCAGCAGATGCTTGCTGAGGAAAAGGCTCTGGTGAATGAAGTGGCCGCAAAATCATCATTAAAACTGCGCGGTGGCGAGCAGGTGACCATCCTGGGCGATTTTCAGCCGCGCCCTTTGCGCGCTATCGCCGAAGACATTCCCCTCGACATCGTTTATGAAGACGATGATCTCGCTGTGGTCAATAAGCCCGCTGGGATGATGGTTCACGCGGGTGCGGGTGCGACTGACGACGACCGCAATTGCGGCACCTTGGTCAACGCGCTGCTCCACCGCTTCGCTGCGCTTTCCGAGGTCGGCGGCGAGATGCGGCCCGGCATCGTGCATCGACTGGACAAGGAAACCAGCGGCCTGATCATCGTGGCCAAAAACGACGTTGCTCATCGCAAACTCGGGCAACAATTCTCCAAGCGCGAGATCAAGAAGCGCTACACGGCGCTGGTTCACGGCTGGCCGGCGAAAGACCGCGGCACTATCAACGCTCCCATTGCACGCGATTCGATTCGTCGCATTCGAATGACGACGAAGGGTAGCGGAGGCCGTTCCGCCCTGAGCCATTACGAGGTGCGGCAGCGCGTCGATTCAATTTACGGCAAGTTTGCGCTCGTCGATGTGCGCATTGAAACCGGCCGCACACACCAGATTCGAGTGCACATGGCTTCGATCGGGCACCCTGTCGTGGGAGACAGTCTTTATGGCGCACCCAAGGACCTGAAGCGAGGCAACCTGAAACCTCCGCCGGGCGCACCAGCCGTGATCACGTTGGGAAGGAACTTCTTGCACGCAGCTGCAGTTGAATTCAAACATCCGGCGACAGAAAAACCAATCGCTCTTGACGCCCCACTCCCCGAGGAACTGACCGCATTCCTGGCCCAGTTGCGTTGAGCTAACAGCTTCTCGGAGCGAGTCGGCGCGCTAATTCCAGCGCATTGCGGGTCGCCGCCCCTAAAGCCGTATTGTCGAAGACGCACCACGTCTTGGCCGCGACCGCTGACTTCGCCAGCCTGATTGCCAGCGTTTCCAGAAAATCGCTTTCATAAGTCGAGTAGTATCGGCGCGGCGAGCCGTGCAATCGAAAGTAGACGACATCACTTGCCGCTCCTGGATCAGCAGCCTTGGGAACGCATGCCGGATCGGCAGCTACCCGGGCGAGCCTGAAGCTGCTCAACAATTCGGTGGCATCGTCTTCGAACCAGCTTTTGTGTCGTGGCTCCCACACTACATCTCCCGCGAAATTTTGCCGCAGCAGCTTCAGGAAATCTGTAACCGCTGCCGGCTCGAACTCGAGGCTCGGCGGCAGCTGAAACAAGATGGGCCCAAGCTTTTCTTTTAGCAACGTAATCTGTTGAAGGAATTTCGACAGCGATTCACCGTTGACCTTCAGCCTGGCCTCGTGGGTGATCGCGCGCGGAGCTTTCACCGAGAACTGGAAGTCCGCCGGCACCGATTCCCGCCAGCGCGCCCAGGTAGAGAGCTTATGTTCGCGATAAAACGACGAGTTGATCTCCACGCAATTCAGGACACGGGAGTACCGCATCAGGTGGGTACCGTCAGCCGGGAATTCGCCCACCGAATCGCGCGGAATGTTCCATCCCGCGCATCCCACTCTGACTAGCTGGCCCTGGCTCACGGCAGCGTCGTAAACGTCAGGTCGCGCATTGATCCCACATTGCCCACGCTGTCCACCGACTTCGTGCGGAAGTGATACGTCGTCTTCGGCTGCAATCCTGTAAGCGTCACAGAATGCTCCAGCGTCATGCTCTTGTCCACAGGCGAGACTTGCCCGTAGGACGTGCTCTTGCCGTAGATCACCTGGGTTGTCGCGGGTTTGAAGGTGCCCCAGAAGATGGTCGCCGTTGTATTGGTAATGCTGCCCGCCTTGCAGCCCTTGAAGTAGTTGGGATCGCAGTTTACCTTCTCGCTGATCGGCGGAACTGTATCGGCGTAAGGGCCGGTGTAGGGATTGTTTGCCGGCAGCACCGTCGAATTGTTGATGCCCTTACGGAAGCGCACGTAGTCGAAGCTGAATTCGAACTCCTGGCTGAATTGCTTTCCCGTCCAAATTGAATACGGTGCATCAAATGCATGCTCGAAGAGGTCGTCACCGCGGTCGCGCACTGCCGTGTCGCCCGTCTGCAGCCAATACCATGCGTACGCAACCGAAACCAGGTTATTCAAGTTCGTGAACGAAATATCGGGATTCGGCGGCAACCGAAAGCGGTTGTAGTTGAACATGTGCTGCTTGGGAAGCCAGTAGTATTTATCGAGCCCATCCATGGCTTGCTTGATGACCGGTATTACACGGTAATCCGGATGCCCTTCGGCCATATTCAGTTCATACCAGTGAATCAGCGTTTCCATCGCCAATCCCACCATGAAGGGATGAGCTACACCGCCTTGTCCCCGGGCGATAAGGTTGAGGTTGCCCATGATCTTGTCGATATTGCGCTGCAATAGCGGCCAGCGCGGCGCCCCGAGCATCTCGTCGGTCATCCAGGCATTGCTGCGATACGAGTTCTCGCGGATTCCCCACGGATCGACCTGGCCCACGCCGACATGCTGCGGGCCCACGGTCGCGAGCATTGAAATGGCCTTGCGCATCACGTCATCGTGCGTGCGCATGTAGTTCATCGCCATGCCATACGTGAAGGTCGAATACCCGGCCATGGCCGCGTTGTTAGCCACGTTCCAGTTGGCATAGGGGCTCAGGATGTTGATGGCACAGTGCTGCCACACGGCGTGATTAGGATGGTCAGCTGCGGCTGTGTACGTATCGATGTTCTCGAAGGTGCGGCCGCCGTCGTAGAACCACGCATCGCCTGTCCAGCCCCAATTGTCGACGAAGTTGCCGGCAATGTTCTGCTCGTCTCGATAAGCGCACCACTTCTTGCCCTGTTCGATCATCTGCTTCTCCCAGATGCCGAGGCCGGGGATAGGCTTCATCGCGAGCTGAGGATGCGAAGGCGCCGTGGCTGGTGGAAGCACCGTGAACTCGAAGGTCCCCATCTTTTTCTGGCTATTGGTTTCAAGCGTGAAGGTGACGGAGTACTTGCCGGGCGCGGTGTTCGGCAGCGTGCGCAAACGGAAGTTGAGGTCGCGGATGTTGTTGTTCAAATCGTTGCAGTATCCAAGATTGCGGCCGCGATCGAGCGACTGCTCGCTGGTGTCGACACCACTGGCATTCGTCCAGGTGCAGGAGAAGTGCACTCCGATGGTGTCCGGATTTCCGCTGCTTGGCCCCAGCGACTTCACCACGCCGTCCGTATCGTTGTTGTAGCCGGCCCGATTGATCACGTAAAGGTTCTCAACCGGCCCCGAGATCAGGATCGACTGCACCAGAAAGTACATGTCGTGACCGGCATAGACCTCGTTGGGTCCGAGCGTGTAGAGATCGAATTTCGGCTCTCCCGATGTGTCGCTCGGGCGAGTCCGCATGGTGATAAACGGGTTCTTGCCATCCGGTGTCTGCGGGCCGGGAGCAGTCGACAATTCGCCCTTAGCGTCCGCCGACGCCACGTAGATGTAATACTGCCCATCATTGTTCTTCGGGTTAAACGGAATCAGATGGTCAACCGTTACCCGATGGGCGGTTACCAGCGCTTTGTCGGGCGTCTCGGGCGCCCAGCGTTCGGGCTCATAATCCGTGCTGCGCGCGATCAGTACCTGCGAGGTGCCGGGATGCGCGGTCGTCCAGACGACATCGACCGTGGTCTGGGTCACGTTCTCAAAATGAATGTCGGTGATCTCGTGCGGCCGGCCGGTGCTGGCCAGGGCCGATAAGCTCAGCAGCAGGGCTGCCATACCGCAAAGTACGCCAGAGCGAAGGAATCCGAGTATTTTCATTGAATCAGGAGGTACTTTATTGACCGACAAAACCGCTGATGGATCGTCTAACGTTCAGACCGCACGTGGGGGAGCTCTACTGAGCAATAGACGCGCAGCCAGCTTAAATGTAGCTTGCTTAGAACGGGTCGCAAGCTGGTAGCAGCTATAATAAAGCTTCGCATGAAACTTTGGTTGATTCTGCTATTGTCGGCGGCGTTGCCGTGTGGGCTCGTCGCCCAGAGCGGGCAACAGCAGCTCCCTAACGCGCCTTCGGCTTCGAAGTATCCACCACCTGCGCGCACTCCTCCTGCTCCGGCTCCGCCACCACCGGACACGAGCAGCCAGTCCGGAGCGCAGCAGTCCGCTCCCTCCAATACTCCGCAGAACAACTCCAGCTCCGCGCCTTCGAGCACCAATGGGACGGGGAGTGCGGGATCAGCCGCGGCGTCTTCTGATGTGCCTGATGACACGATCACGACGATTCGCAAGCGCGTCGACGAAGTGAACGTGGTCTTCACCGTGACCGACAAGCGCGATCACTTTGTGAAGGACCTGACGCAGAACGATTTTCACGTAGTCGACGACAACAAGCCTGCGCTCAGTATTCGTTCCTTCAGCCGTCAAACCAACCTGCCGCTCCGCGTCGGCTTGCTCATCGATGCCAGCAACTCGGTGCGCGACCGCTTCAAGTTCGAGCAGGAAGCTGCGATCGAGTTCCTGAATCAAATCATCCGCCCAAAATACGATAAGGCCTTTGTGATTGGCTTCGACACCACGCCCGAGGTCACCCAGGACTTCACCGACAGTGCCGAAAAGCTCTCCCACGGCGTGCGCATGCTGCGCGCGGGCGGCGGAACGGCGATGTACGATGCCATCTATTTCGCTTGTCGTGACAAACTGATGAAGGAAGACAACGGCGTGATGGCTACCCGCCGCGCCATCATTCTGTTGAGTGACGGTGAGGACAATCAGAGCCGGGTGTCGCGCGAAGAGGCTGTCGAGATGGCGCAACGCGCCGAGGTCATCATCTACGCCATCTCTACGAACACCAGCGGCTTGAAGCTGCGCGGCGACAAGGTTCTCGAGCATTTCGCCGAGCAGACCGGCGGCAAGGCATTCTTCCCTTTCAAGATCGAGGACGTAGCGAACGCTTTCACCGAAATCTCGGACGAATTGCGTAGCCAATACGCCATCGCCTACAAGCCCGCAGACTTTCTAGCCGACGGCAAATATCGCAGTATTCAGATCATTGCCGACAACAAGAAGTACCACGTACGCGCCAGGAAGGGATACTACGCGCCCAGGCAGTAGAAGGCAGGGACTAGAGGCTCGGGGATAGGTCAGTCGGATTTGAATCGGCGTGATCTGTCGGAGGGCCTATATCCCCGCCTTAATGCACCGTCTTCGTCTTCCGGGACATGTAATCCATCAACAGGTACTGACCAAGAGTATAAGGAGTGGTGAAGTAAGCTTTGCCGCGGCACATCTCCGTGACTTTCTGCACAAACTGGATCAGGCCGTAATCTGAGGCGAGCATAAACGTGTTGATCAGCACGCCGGCACGCTTGCACTTCGACACTTCCTTCAGCGTCTCGCTCACCACCAGTGGATCCAACCCGAAAGCGTTCTTGTAGATGCGCCCATCCTCCAGCGTCAGCGCCGAAGGTTTGCCATCGGTGATCATGACGATCTGCTTCATGTCCTTGCGCTGGCGTTGCAGGATGCGCTGCGCCATGCGTAGGCCCTCGCGGGTGTTCGTGTAATACGGCCCGACTTTCACCCGCGCCAACTGCGAGAGGGGTAGCTCCTCCGCCGAATCGTGGAAGAGCACCAACGATAGCGAGTCTCCAGGGTATTGGGTGCGGATGAGGTGAGACAGCGCCATCGCGACCTTCTTCGCCGGCGTGAAGCGATCTTCGCCATACAAGATCATCGAGTGCGAGCAGTCGAGCATAAGGACCGTCGCGCACGACGACTGATACTCGCACTGATGCACTTGCAGATCGCTGTACTCGATGTTCAGCGGCAGCCCCAGCCCTTCGCGCTGAATCGCGTTGGAGAGTGTCGCCGTGATGTCGAGGTTGATGGTGTCGCCAAATTCGTAGGTCTTGGAGGCGCCGCTGGCTTCGATACCGGTCGCCGTGTCGCGTGTATCGTGGCGTCCAAAGCTGGACTTGCCGAGAGAGCCAAGTAAGTCGCGCAGCGCGCGGAAGCCAAGAAAGTCGAGGCCCTTGTCGGTGATCTCGAAACGCGCTTGCGACTGTGCGTCGCCCACCTGCCCGCCGGCAGTCGACGAGCGCGAGGGGTCGTGCGGTTGATCGACGGTAATGTAGTCTTCCTGCTCCATGCGCTCGATGAGCTGATCGATCAGTTGCTCAAGCTGCTCGACGCTCATGTTCTCGATCTGCTCGCGCATCTGCTCATCCAGCATGTCGCTATTGAGCATCGCATCGGCGATCGCCTGGCGCAGATCGTCGAGTGTTTGCTCGGCGTCGTCCAGATTGTAGGAATCCATGTACTGCTGCTGAAATCCGCTTTGCAGCAAGTAATCCGACAAGGCCTTGAGCAGGTCTTCCAAGCTCATTTCGGAGGCGGGCTCGGGAACATACTTCTTGTATTTGATGAATCTGGCCATTAGAACCCTGTCGCCGCTGACGCGGCTCAACCTCTTAGAGAAGCTCACCCGGGGGCTGACGCCCCGGCTCAATTCATAGCTGCCGCTTCGCAGCTGGTTTATCAAGCTGAACAAAAAACCGACGCATAGCATCGAGCGGCAAACACCGGCGAAAGAGAAACACCGACTGGTCGCACATGGCTAGTTGCCAGTTGCTAGCTGCCAAGTGCTGATTGCCAACCGCCGCTAGTTAAAATCTCTTCTCTGCCGGCGAAACGCTCGTTCTTCTTCCTCTTCGTCGCGGTAGTTCTGCTTCTCGCGCTTCGGCTGCTTCTCGCCCGCGGTAAACATCCGTTCCTCGCTGCGCCCAATCTTCTTATGCGCGTACAGCCCTTCGAGAATGAACTCGGCACCCGAGACCAGAACCTCCGAAGGCTCTTTGCCGCTTAGGCCCAATCCGCTCAGCTTGTCGAGCAGGCCCTGGATGCCGCGCAGCTTGTGCAGCATCTCCTGCGCCCCGGACGAGTCGCGCAGCTGAATCTCGCCGCCCAGGTCGAACCACTGCACCACTTGGTTCATGTTGTTGTTGCCGTGGAAATACTTGTCATACGAACGTGCGACCGCGGCGCGAATAATCTCGCGTACCACGTTGTCGGCGCCCTTCAGCTCGCCCTCGTATTCCAGTTCGAGCTTGCCCGTCATCGCCGGCAGGGCAGCGTAGATATCGCCGATGCGCGGCACGACCAGCTTCTCCCCCGAACGAATCGCCCGCCGCTCGGCATTCGATACGACATTTTCCATCACGCTGATCGGCAGACGTTGACTGACACCAGAGCGTTTGTCGATGCGCTTGTCCTCACGGGCGATGAAGGCAATCTGTTCGATCACCTGCCGGACGAAGTCAGGCACCTGCAACTGGTGACCATTTCGCTCGGTCCAGGCCTCCTGCGTGGTAATCGCAATCGCTTCGTCCACGGTCGAGGGATAGTGCGTGCGAATCTCCGAGCCGATGCGATCTTTGAGCGGCGTGATGATCTTGCCGCGCGCCGTGTAATCCTCGGGGTTGGCGCTGAACACCATCGCCACATCCAGGGGCAGACGCACCGGGTAACCCTTAATCTGCACGTCGCCTTCCTGCATGATGTTGAAGAGGCCGACCTGAATTTTTCCGGCAAGGTCAGGCAGTTCGTTGATGGCGAACAACCCGCGATTGGCACGCGGCAGGAGACCGTAGTGCACCGTGTACTCGCTGCTCAGTTCGTGACCGCTCTTCGCCGCCTTAATGGGATCGATGTCGCCGATCAGGTCGGCAATCGTCACGTCCGGCGTCGCCAGCTTCTCCACGTAGCGGTCAGCTGCCGACAGATAAGCGATCGGTGCGTTGTCGGAATTGCCGGCCAGCAATTCACGGCAGTGCCGGCAGATTGGATCGTACGGGTTGTCGTGAATCTCGCAGCCGGCAAGATACGGTGTTTGCGGATCGAGCAGTGTCGTAAGCGCCCGCAGGATACGGCTCTTGGCCTGGCCGCGCAAACCCAGAAGGATGAAGTTGTGCCGCGAAAGGACTGCATTGACGATCTGGGGAACAACCGTGTCGTCATATCCGACGATGCCGGGAAAAATGGGACCGTCATCGCGCAGCCGAGCGATCAGGTTATCGCGCATCTCGTCCTTCACACGACGGTTGCGCATGCGCTCTTCAGAAAATTGTTCGCTGCGACGAAGCTCGGCCAGAGTCTGTGGAAGATTGCTCAAGGGCTGGATACCTCCCGGTCACCTCCGCACCTTGGTTGCGGCGGATGTGACGAGTACGAATGTCCGTATTCTACGCCTACGAAGATCACAGGCACGAGTGACCGTAATCACCTGCAGCAAGTTCGACGTTGTGCGGAGAGCTGGACTGCACCATTAGAAGCAGTTTGGGTGCGTGACGATGCGGAAGTGCAAGCGTGAACCGTAGCCGACAGCGCTATCCCTTACCCAGCGGCCGGATTTTTGCTTCGTCGACAATCATGCTGGATTGCGACTGATCGCCATTCTGGCCTTCAGGGGCGGCCTCGGAGCCGTTCCCCATCAGCAGGGCGGCGGCGCTGGGATCCACGGCGCGCAGACGAAGGTCGCGTTGCGGGAACGGGATCTCGATACCCGCCCGATCCAACAGCTCCATGATCGTAAGCGACACGTCACTCTTCACCTTGGTCCAGTTGCTTTCCTGCATGACCCAGAACTGGAGCTCGAAGTTGAGTGAACTGTCGGCGAATTCCTTGAAATACACCACCGGAGCTGGCGAGGTGAGCACGCTCTCATGGGCAGTGGCTGCCTGATCGAGCAATTTCACTACCAGCGCGGCGTCGCTGCCGTAGGCTACGCCCACCGGTAGTTCCACCCGGCGCAGCGATTCCGACAGCGTCCAGTTAATGACCTTCCCCGAGATGAAATTGCCGTTCGGAATAATGACCTCGGCGCCCTGGAAGCTTCTGACGGTGCTGGAACGAATCCCGATACGTGTAACCTTGCCGGTCGTGCCGTCGACGTCGAGCACGTCGCCAATGTGAATCGGCCTTTCGAACTGCAGAATCAAGCCGGAGATGAAGTTGTTGACGATGTTCTGCAATCCAAAACCGACGCCGACGCCGAGCGCGCCGGTCAGGACGGTGAACTTGTTCAGCTCTACTCCGCCGGTATTGATGGCGAAAAAGAAGACCAGCAGCAGCAGCAGGTAATGAAGCATCGAGGAGATGAGCTCAGGCAGTCCGCGAGACAGATGGAACCGGCTGAGAAGTTCCTCGCGCAGCAGGAAGCGAATGGCGCTGGACATGCCGTAGCCGACCAACAGTATCACGAAGAACCCGATCACGCCGCCCAGGGTGATCCCTACCGATCCGCCGGCAATGTGAAAACCCAGCACAGCGGTAATGCCGTCACCGATCCAGTCGCTCCAGCCCAGCAGGTTGACCGTGGCAATCAGCCAGATCAGGATGCCGATCCACTGAAATACCCGAGGAACCCAGCGCACGATGCCGTCGTGATACATGCGAACAACCGCCAACTGTTGCGCCGACGGCCTCTCCACACCT
Organism: uncultured Acidobacteriaceae bacterium; assembly: GCA_963834135.1. Classification (GTDB taxonomy): domain Bacteria; phylum Acidobacteriota; class Terriglobia; order Terriglobales; family Acidobacteriaceae; genus Bog-257. The sequence goes on from CAWIAN010000009.1 coordinate 203,318, forward strand.
TCCATCACCAGGAGAGTGAATATGCGCACCCCAGCCACCATGCTGATCGCGATGAAGGTGCTGTAGACGCACAAAATGCCCAGAAACTGCGAGAGCTTAACAAAGCCGAAGAGGTTGGCCACCAGTGACGCCGCCAGCAGTCCCACGGCCACACGAATTCCAAAGATCCGAAGCCAGGCCATCCGGCTCAATTTGCCGCTCTGGGAGATACGTTTTGGCCGCACTAGATAAGCGAACAACGCGAAGACCGCAGCGTTCGCCAGAAACTGCATCTCGCGCTTGTGCGTCGGCGAAAAAGAAATCCAGGCGACGATCGCGTTGAAGGTATAGACCGCGGCAATGTAGTAGAGCAGTATGCGGAAGCGCGGATGGATGAGAGGCGGCAGAAGAATCAAGATCGGGATAAAGGACACCAGAATCACCAACCCGATCAGCGACAGGGGAGCAAGCGGGGCCAGCAGGTAGGCAAACAGCAGCGACGGCATTACTCCCAGAGCAATCCAGTGCCGCGCAATGTGCAGTGCCTGCGCCTGTTCATCGGTCTCTGCCCGCATACCTTGCGTGCTCAAATACAAGCGGTAAGCAGCGACAAGAGAAAATACCAAAAGCACGAGCAGGCCGAAAATCGCGCCGCGAGTCTGTGTGAGGAAGGCGCGTATCCCCTGGAGACGACTGTTGGCGCTTTGGAAGAGTTCTTTATTTTCGCCGCTCTGCCTCCTCTGCTCCAGCTGCCAAAGCGGCAGGCTGTCACGCTCGAAGATTCGGCTGTCGACTTCTTCGCGCGCCTTTTGCAGGCGATCCAAGATGTCGATCGCATTCTGGTCCTGGCCGGCAGCGCGGATCTGCAGGTTGACGATCAGCCGCAATTCATCCTGCGCAAGCTTCGTGACACGCTGCAGATCCGTGACCGACCTCTGCAGCACGTCCAAGGTGGGACCCAGGTCCGGCGTGGAATCATTCTGCTTCAGAGTCTCGTTCCAGGTTGGCTGCTCAGCTTGCAGCTGTTGCACACCCGTCTGGGCTGCATTCGCCCAAAGCAGCAACTGACTCCGAAGGTCGCCAGTCTCCTTCTGCTTGGCCCTCCAGTAGTTTTCCTCCTCGCGCAGCTCCAGCGCACTAGGCGTACCGGAGAGCAACTCGTCAACTGCCTTCTGCCTGTTTTGCAGCAACTCGTCGCGCTCGTCCAGAGTCGACTTGATGGCGGCCAGTTGCGCTTGCGTAGGTAGCTGATCGGTAACGCTGCGCAGTTTGCGCTTCAGCTCCTCCGACGCCGAAGCCACATCTGGAAGCGAAATTGCCGCCGGAGCGCCAGAAGTCTGAGCGGCAGGAGCAGTCTGCGCGGGCGCCGGTGCCGGAGCAGGCTTAGACTGCCCTACACCGAGCAGAGACTTGACCGTGGAAGTCTGCGCCGTTCCCTCGACGGTCAGGCACAACATAGCCGCACACAAGATGACTATGCAGAAGCAGCGGCGGCCGAACCTTGCCCTCGATGATGGGAGCTGGAGCATTCTCCCGCCATTATCGCCTAAAGTCGCGAGATTTGAACGGATTCGAGACAGGCGTCCTCAGGCGCGATCCAACTCGTCCAGCATGCCTTCCATTTCAGCCAGGGCGTGCTGATTACGGGTTCGCCGGGCCGACTCCATTCCCTGTTGCAACATGGCGCGCGCCTCATCGTTGCGTTCTGCCCGTGCCAGCGTCTGGGCGGCCATGAAGTAGCCATTTGTGTAGTCGGGATGCGACGCCAATAAATGCTGGAATTCGGCCAAGGCCGCGTCAGTATCGCCTGAGCCGGAGTACTCCAGCCCCAACGCATAACGGGCAAACGCATCATCAGGATTGGCGGTCAGAAGCTCTTTTAACGCGGCTACACGGCTCTCGTCGGGCATGTCGACTCTCCGTTGTCGATCATCGCACGAGGTCCTGAGCTTGGGAAGTGCACACCTCGCTGGTGGCGAAACAGTACGCCCATTACAATTGGCATTTACTTACGAATCGAAGAGGAAGCCGTGGCCTGTCCTTTTTTCATGCCCGAACAACGAATCGAATCTGACTGGCCTTTTCCGCAGCGCCTGCCACTGGCTGCCGGATGGTCCGGAGTGTGTACCGCTCCCGGCCACGACGGAGTTCATCCCTCCGAAGATGAACTGAAATCAGGATGCAATCTCGGTTACGCGAAGACTTGCACGCGTCTTCCCGCCGATCGCCACGCCGATGCAATCCGCTTTGCGCTCGGCGAAGAGTGCGACGGCATCCTGCATGTGCGATTTGCCAGCGAGCTCGCCTACCTTCCTGCCTCACACGGCGAGCTACTGTATGAAAAAACATCGACGACGTGGCTGCTCAAACATGAAGACGCACGCGTGCAGCGCATGGCGGAGTGTTATGTAGAGATTCAGTTGCAGCGGCGCGTCAAGCCCTGATCTTGAACGGCTTTATCGTTCAGGACTAGTGAAAAAAAGATATGAACGACGAAACGGAAACGAATCTACGACCGAGGCCGGTGAGCGAGTCGAAATCAGAGATGATCGAACTCGTTCTGCCGAACGACACTAATCCGCTGGGAGCGCTGCTCGGCGGACGGCTAATGCACTGGATCGACTTGGCAGGAGCGCTGGCTGCGCATCGGCACTCGCACTCTTACGCTGTCACTGCCTCGATGGACCACATTGATTTCCTTGTGCCTGTACATGTGGGCGACATGGTCATCCTGCAGTCGGCGGTGAACCGCGTCTTTCACACCTCGATGGAAGTCGGCGTGAAGGTGCTGGTCGAGAACTATATTTCGGGCACTCGTCAGAAAGTGGCGACCGCTTATCTGACCTTTGTTGCCGTCGATCGTCATGGCCGGAAACTGGCGGTCGCGCCGGTGATTCCGGAAACCGATGAAGACAAACGCCGCTACGAGGGCGCGCAGCGCCGTCGCGAAGCTTCAAAAGTCGAGCGTGAGCGGCGGAAGGCGGCCCGGGGATGAAGCTGCGTCACTTGGTTGCCGTATCCACGGTATCGCTGAGCTTGCTGGCGGGCCTGGCCGCTCAGGAAAAAGATGCCGAGCAGAAGGTCGCCGGCAATCCGCCGCAGGCGGTCGATAAGTCGAAACCGGCAACCGAAGCGCCCAAGGGAGGCGACACGCAAAAGGAAACGCCGCCCATCGTCACTCACCATGAAATCCATGTAGGTGAACGCGTCCTGCATTACACCGCAACCACGGGAATGATGCCGATCCGCAACAGCGAAAGCGACGAAGTCGAAGCCAACATGTTCTTCGTCGCCTATACGCTGGACAATGCCGGGCCCAATCGTCCGCTGATGTTCTCGTTCAATGGAGGTCCGGGCTCGGCTTCGATCTGGCTGCACATCGGCGCAATCGGGCCGCGCCGCGTAAAGATGTTGCCCGACGGAAGCATGCCTCCACCGCCCTTCGAGTTGATTGACAACCAGCAGACCTGGCTCGACCAGACAGACCTGGTCTTCATCGACCCCGTAGGAACCGGCTACAGCCGTGCCAGCAAGAAAGACTTCGAGAAGAAGTTTTACGGATTGAAGGGCGACATCTCGTCCGTGGGCGAGTTCATCCGCCTGTACCTCACCCGGTATGAACGCTGGACCTCACCGCTCTTCCTCGTGGGCGAGAGCTATGGCACCACGCGCGCGGCCGGGTTGAGCGGATACCTTGTCGATAAAGGCATTGCGCTGAGCGGCGTTGTGCTGGTCTCCTCTGTTTTAAATTTCCAGACGCTCCAGTTCTCCCGTGGCAACGATCTGCCCTATGAGGTGTACCTGCCGACATACGCATCCACTGCGTGGTTCCACAAGAAGCTGCCGCCCGATCTGCAGCAGAAGGATTTGCAGAGCGTATTGCGCGAGGCCGAAGAGTTCGCCTCCGGCCCCTACGCTGCTGCGCTCGGTAAGGGCGACACACTCACGCCGCAGGAGCGCCAGAACATTGTCGATCAACTCGCCCGCTTCACCGGTCTGGACCGCAGCGTCATCGAGGAAAACGATCTCCGCATCAAGCAGTGGATCTTCTGCGGCGAGCTCTTGCGCCACCAGCGGCAGATTGTGGGCCGCCTGGACAGCCGGTTCACGGGACCGCTTTCGACCGGTCCTGAAGGCGACTTCTACGACCCGACGATGGCCGTGATACGTCCGCCGTTCACTGCGACCTTTAACAACTATGTGCGCGCCGACCTTGGGTATAAGAGCGACGTTGAATACAACGTGCTCGAAGGGTTGCCGCACTGGGACTGGGGCTCGGCCGGAGAGGGATTTCCGGACACCAGCGAATCGTTGCGCCAGGCGTTCATCAAGAACCCATACATGAAGCTGTTTCGTCGCCTCAGGCTACTACGACCTGGCGACACCGTACTTCGCCACCCAATACACGCTGAACCACATGAACCTGGAGCCACAGCAGCATCAGAAGATCACGCTGGGCTATTACGAGGCCGGGCACATGATGTATCTCCGCAGCGACTCGCTGGACCATCTCAAGCAGGAAGTCTCGGGGTTTCTTGGGAACGCGTTGAAGTAAGGGAAACGGCTATCTTCCCTCCACTTCCTTCTGCCCAGCGAAATGATAGGTGATGCCGTTCCAGTCGTACGCGTACACGGTATAGATAACGTCGCCGTCTTTCCTGGAGCGTGGGACGCTCACAGCGATGATGCCGTTGGTCGCATCGGCGGCCGCGCTGCCGAAATCCGTATCGCAGAACCCGGTGCCGTTGGGAGGCTGCTGCACGGACCACACTTTCTTGAACTGTGTCGCCGAGAACTGCCGAAAAACGTTGATGGTCAGACAGTTTTTCTCGCCGGCGTAGGTGACGAACAACACGTCATGCCGGCTGGCAAGGCCTTCGAGGTCGACATTTCCGATACGCGAATTGTCGTCCTTTTCATCCGTTCCATCGGAGGCCATCCTCCACATCTTGCGAATCAGAGACGGATCGAGCCCAGTTGTCTTTGCCCACTTCTCCTCGTCGGCCCGGTGAACCTTCTTCCAGTCTTGAGCAGAAGCGGTGCTACAGGCGGCGATCAGAAAACAAAGCAGAAGAAATCGATGGAGGCGAGACTGCCAGAGACACTCGATTCTGACCTGACGGCTATTCATCGTGGCGGGAGCAACATATCTAGAAGCCGTTTCAGCTGCTAATTGCGTGTTTAATCGTACCGCTCGAACACAATCTGCTTGCGGTCCCAACCCATCTCTTCCATCAGCATCTTGCGGTTATGATCCACCATGTCGTTCAACCCGCAAATGTAGGCAATCATCTCCGGATGTCCGCGGACAATTTCCCGCACATGGTCCTGCACATAACCGCGGCAACCCTGCCACTCGTCTTTGCAGCGGCTCAGCGTACAGACGTAATGAAAGTTGGGATGCTCGCGATCGATCTGCTCGAACTCTTCCTTGTAATAGATGCCATGTTCGTAGCGCGTTCCAAACACCAGCCAGATGTGCCGGCCCTCATTACGCTCGGGCTCGGCAAACAACCACTGCACCATGCTGCGGAAGGGCGCGATCCCCGTTCCGGTGGCGATGAACACGGCATCATGCTTGGGCTCGCGCATGACAAACAGACCATGAGGACCGTGGAAGGTGACGTCCGTTCCTACTTCGATGTCGCACAACCAATTCGACATGAAGCCATTCTCGACACGGTTGAGGACGACGTCGAAGGTGCCGTCGGTCCGTGGCGGCGAGGCAATGGAGTAGGCGCGAGTGTGCCATTTGCCGTCCGGCTTCTGCTCGCGAATGGAAACGAACTGGCCAGCCTTGAAGGGAAACTGCTCCAGTTCATTCACCTTGAACTCCAGGTGTTTGGAGTCGGGCGAAACCAGCACCGACTTCGTTAGTTTGGCCGTTAAAACCTTTTTCTCAAACTTTGTATGTTCCTGGGGCTGGGTCGTCATGTTCAGCATTTGTCGGCGAGTGATTACTCCCCCAAGAGGGTCGCATTCCTTAGCCAAATTTGCAAAGTACATTTTGACGGCAACCGGAATGCCCCTTTATTTAGACGGAACTGTGCCACGCCAGTAGGCCAATGTCTACGGGTTTTCGGCGCTTGAGGACTAATTGAACCGAACACTGCGGGTTAGAAGGACCTGCACACGAGTTCCCTTCAACTCGTGTGCAGGTTCACATTCGTAATGCTGCATTAGACCTTCGCTGTGGCCTCGACCAGGGCCGTCAAGTGCTCGAGCCTTACGTAGTCTGAGATGTTGGCTCCGGCGCGATTTGCCAGCACCTTCGCCTTCGGACCAGCCGGCTCGCCCAGCGAATCCACCACGAAGTCAGCCTCGCTGAAATCTTCGTTCTTCGTGTATTCACTCACCGTCACGATCACCGGAATGTGAGCGGCATAGGCCGCCAGCATACCGTTGCGCGAATCTTCCACCGCCACGCAATTCTGCGGCGGCAGATTTAAGCGCTCCAGCGTCAGGTTGTAGATATCGGGGGCGGGCTTCTTCTTCGGCACAATATCTCCGGAGAGCACCAGAAACTCGCGGGCCAATTCTTCGCCAACTGCGCGGCGTAACACCGCCTCGACCGCTCCCGGCGCCGAAGTGGAAGCTACAGCGAGTTTCCATCTCGCATCGAGAGCCTCCTGCGACAAGCGTTTGATGCCGGCACGGGGAGGAATCTGTCCCGAGTTGATGATCTCCTGGTAGATCGCTGTCTTTTCTTTGTGCCAGCTCGCCACCAGCGCTTTGCGCTCTTCCTCGCCTTCAGGAGGAGCAAAGCGAGCCCGAAAATCGGCATCGTTAAAGAGGCTAGCCATCCGCTCCTTGCCGCCGCCGATCTCCAGCTTGGCTCCATATTGCTCTTTCGACCACTGCCACGGAACGCCGAGTTTCTTCCACATCCGGTTAAACGCGACCAGATGTCCGTCAGGCTCGGTATCTCCCAGGACTCCATCGCAATCGAAAATGAGCGCTCTATCCATGGGCGTGTACCGCCATTTCAGCTTTGCCGGCGCTGCCAAAGACTTCCATGAAGCCCTTCGCCATCGGCACCAGCGTCTCCTTGACGCTGATCATTACCTTCAGCGGATCGTGTTCCTGCGGCTTCGCATCCAGGTACTCGCGATACGCGTCGCAGTACTTGATCTTCAACATGGTGGAGATGTTCACCTTTGCGCAGCCTTGGGCGATCAACCGCTTGAACACGTCATCGGCAAGCCCAGTGCCGCCGTGCAGCACGATCGGCGTCGGATGTGCGTTGACGATCTCGCGCACGCGCTGGAAGTTGATCTTCGGTGCCGATTTGTACAAACCGTGGGCGGTCCCAATCGCTGGAGCAAAGGAATCGATCCCGGTCTGCTCGAGAAATTCTACACACTTGTCGAGAGGAACCAGTCCGCCTTCCTCCTCGCTGCCAACGCCGTCTTCCACGCCACGGACGGCTTCCAGTTCGCCCTCGACCGCAGCTCCAACTTTGCGCGCCATCGCTACCACTTCCTTGCACTGACGCAGGTTGTCTTCGTAGCTCAGTGTGGAAGCGTCGAAGAGAACAGAATTCCATCCTGCATCCAGGCACGTCTTGATCATCTTTACATCAGGGCAATGATCCAGATGTAAAGTTGCGGGGATGGAAACCTGGGACGCCATCTCCTCGAACATCCGCTGAATCAGCTTGGCGCCAAACAGCTTCACGGTTTTGACCGATACCTGCACAATCACCGGAGACTTCGCCTGTGCCGCGGCCTCCAGCACAGCCGCCATCGTGAGATCATTCACAATGTTGAAAGCCGGCACACCATAACGCTCTTCAAATGCAGGGCGCAGCAGCTCATTCATCGATACGACAGCCATGATTTCTTCTCCCAAAAGAAGGCCTTTGGGCAACGATGCGGCAAAGGCCTTCGGAAAACCAAACACCATTTGCTTTAGAAGACCCGCCATGGAATCTCAGCAGGAGCTTCGATCAGGCGTTTCAACTCGGCGTCCAGCCGGATCATCGTGAGCGAGAAACCTGCCATTTCCAGCGAAGTGCAGTAATTACCAACGTAATTGTGGACAACATTCAGCCCGCGATCCTTCGCGCGGCAGGCAGCGCGACGATAAAGCAGGAACAGCTCGCTGGGAGGCGTTCCGCCCAGTCCATTGATCATCAGGCCGACATTGTCGCCCTTCTCGAACGGCAGATCTCCGGCAACGGCTTCGAACAGTTCGTCGACCACCGCGTCGGCCTTGGGCAGCGCCGCCCGGCGACGACCCTTTTCACCGTGGATACCCACGCCAAATTCCATCTCGCCATCCGCGCACTCGAAGATCGGCTTGTCTTTGCCCGGAGGCGTGCAACCCGAGATCGCGACCCCCATGGTGCGAACGACGCTGTTCACCTTCTTGCCGATTGTGACCAGCTCTTCTAGAGAGGCTCCCTCTTCGTTGGCGGCGCCGCAGCATTTGATCGAGAAGAAGTTGCCAGCCACACCGCGACGGCCAACCGTGTAAGCGCTGTTCATGACGGCGACATCATCATCCATCAAAACAACGCCGATCTTCATTCCTTCGGCTTCGCACATTTCGCGCGCCATGTCCCATACCATGCGATCGCCGGAGTAGTTGTTCACAATGTGCAGGACGCCCTTCTTCGAGTTCATCAGCTTGGTGACCTCGAAGGGAAAATCGGAGGGAGGCGCCGAGAACACATTGCCAGGGCAAGCTGCATCGAGCATCCCCTTGCCCACCGCCATCACGTGCGCCGGTTCATGTCCGCTGCCCGAACCCTGGATGATAGAGACGTGATCGTCACTGGGACGGTCGGCGCGATAAAGGCAGTTGTACTTCGCGAGATACTTCAGTTTGTCCTGGTTCGCCATGTAAATGCCCTGCAGCATCTCGGGCACAAAGTTTGCCGGATCGTTCATGAATTTGTTCATGTATCGCTTCCTCGTTTCACACTATGTTTTATTGCGGTTAGTTATCACATGCTGCGCGGTCGCTACTCACGCATGTGCGGCTGCCAGTGTTTCTGCAGATTCCAACTCCTTCACGATTGCCACTCCCATGGTCGCGACCGCGACGATGCCGGGATCGAGAGTTCCGACCGTTCTTTCTCCCGCGTACGAAGCTCGGCCACGCTTTGCCACCCACCCGCGTGTTCCCTCGATTGCAGCCGTGGCCGCCTCGGAGGCAGCACGCAGGGCGCCCAACACGTCGTCGGGATCTTTCTTGGAAAGCTCTTCGATTCTGTCGACGGCGGGAATGATGGCGTCGAGCAACGTTTTGTCGCCCGCCGAGGCGTTTCCGCGCGCACGCATGCCCTCGACGGCATTCCGTCCCATGGCCACAACGTCGGTGAGAGTCAACGTCTGCTTGCCTTTCGCGGTCATCCCCGCCCGCATGAAAGCTGTTCCCCAGATCGGACCGGAACAACCTCCGACGTTGGCTGCAAAAATCATTCCGCATTTCACGAGTAAAACTCCGATGTCGGAATGATCGATTTTGTCGAACTCGGCCTGAATAGCCTGGAAGCCTTGGGCCAGCGATTTGCCGAAGTCGGCATCGCCCATCTCTCCATCCAGGTCGCCGAAGTATTTCTCGTTGCTGAACGCGACGGCTGCCATCGTGAGCACCGCGTGCTCCACGTCTGACAGACTGATCACACTCTTTGGCATAGATTCGCCTCAATTTAGGATTGCGTTACTCATGCGGCCGTGCGGCTTGCAGCTTTTGAGCGAGCACAGTCGACGTTTTGCGTTTGCTAAGTCACCGCACTCGCAGAAGAAGACGAGCGTCTGCCGTTACATCACCGGTTTGCGCCGGTAGATTTCTTGCAGACGAGAAAAAGCCGCCCTCCGAAATAACGTTGGATACCGGAGAGCGGCTTTATCTACGATGTCTTTGCCGCAATAAAATTCTATATACGACCAATCAGCCTACACAAAACATATATCCCGCAGGGCGCATAAAAAACGCTGTAAAGTTCCGATTCGGAACCATCAAGCAAAATTACAGAATCCAGAGCGACGGATCGCTCACCGAGACGGACGTAATTCCCTGCTTCACTAATTGGTCGACCTGGTTGAGCGAGCGAACTAAGCCGCAGCCGATCACCGGCAGCTTCGGCCGCGCCGTACGCAGCATCGGCAGGATGAAAGGAGCTGCAATCGCGGGCAGCAATTCAATGACGTCCGGTAAGAAATGCTCCAGCGAGCGAACGCTGTTCGAGACTGCGATCGAGTCGAGGGCAAACGTCCTCTGAAAAGCAAGCAAGCCATGTGATCGCCCCGTACGAAGCGTGTCCTGGTGAGTGGAAATAATCCCCGCCGCGCCTGACTTCGCGAGAAACTCGATGGCTGCTGCGTCTCGCGCAAAACCCGAAAGAAGATCCATGTTGACAATGGCCAACTTGCCGGCATCCCGCAACTGAGAGATCAGATCGCCAATAAGCAACGGCGTGCCAAAGAGAAGAAAAATGATCTTGGAAGGGGAGGCGCAGGCCGCCGGCAAATTGTCCGCTGTGCGAAGCGAGGGAATGATTCTGGACTGTTCCAACCATGCACAAATTTCGCCCTGTAGCCGCGATCGCTCGTCTGCCTCGGAGGGGAGCATGCCCTCGCGGGAACAGGGCTTGAACTTGCCGTTATACCTCATAACCCGATGTTGCGATGCCAAAGGCGGATCCTGGGGGGACGACGTAGTTCGTCCCTGCTGTCTCATTCATACCCTAAGTCGGGCTGTTCCAGGTTGCGCCCTAATCACACCTCGGACGGTCACATGACCTTGACAGACGCATCGCAAGGCACCACGTTGAGCACCTAGCGGTAGTTCTTCGCTGACGCGTGCCATCAATTCTGCAGAATGGGCAGAACCATGGCGGAATCGGCCTGAGAAGTGTGGTAAACGCGGTGCTTCGCTTTGACGAAGTCGGTCGACTTCGCGCTGGGAATGTTCACGAACGTCTGCGGATTTCTATCCACTAGCGGAAACCACGAGCTCTGTATCTGGATCATGATTCGGTGCCCGCGCAGAAACGCGTGATTGACGTCAGGCATCGCGAAGTTTACCTGCGTCTCTTTGCCCGGCTGCAATGCTTCGGGGTTCGAAAATGAGTTCCGAAAGCGCGCCCGCATAGGCTCGCCGCGCACCAGCAGCTGGTAACCCGGCGAGGAGCCGCTGTCTGGATACTCATCGATGACTTTCACGACGAAGTCGGCATCCGAGCCACTGCTGGAGACATGCAGGCGGACGGCGATGGGGCCGGCGACGGTCACATCCTTGTCCAGCGGGTCCGTTCGATAGGTCAGCACGTCGGAGCGCCGCGAGGCGAACCGCTGGTCGGCATACATGTACTCCGAAGCGAGTTCGGTCGGCGGGTGCTCGACGTAAGGCGCCGGGTTAGCCGGATCGCTCATGAACTCATCGTAGGAATTCTCGTTGGCGTCGGGCGGATTGAACGTGAGCTTTCCATCGGCGTGAAGGTAAAGACTTCTGGGCTGCGTGTTGGCCGGAGGCCAGCTTTCATACTGCCGCCACTGATTGGTCCCCGTCTCAAACGCAAGCGCACCGGGCAAATCGGGTAGGGGCGCGTCCTTCAGATAGTGCTCGAAGAAGGGAAAGAGAATTTTGTCGCGGAAGTAGACTCCGGTTTGGGAGCCGAAATCCATCGGGCCAAGCTTTATGCCGGGTGAGCGCAGCCAGTCTCCGTGTCCCCATGGCCCCATCACCATCAAAACTTTGGAGCCGGGATTGTTCTCTGCGATCGCGTGATATGTGCGGAATGTGCCGGCGAGATCTTCAGCATCGAACCACCCACCTGCGATCAGCACCGGGCAATGGACCTCATGGATGTGCCGTGAGATGTCGCGCGCCTGCCAGTAGTCGTCGTAGGTATCATGCTTGATGTTCTCTTCTATCAGAGGATTGCCGGCAAGACGAGCGACGTCATCCACACTCGGCCCGTGCTTGAGAAAGAACTGGTATCCGTCCGACGTGCCGTAGTCGAAGAAGCTGCCGATCTTGGGCGACGGAAAGTCCGGTCCGTCGGGACGCGGCTTGAAATAGTTGGCGTAAATCTGGAACTGCTGCGCCAGCATTAAGGCGCCGTTGTGATAGGCATCGTCTCCGAGAAACAAATCGGTCATCGGCGCCTGGGGTGAAGCGGCCTTGATCGCCGGGTGCGAATCGATGATGGATGCCGAAGTATAAAAGCCGGGATACGACATACCCCATATGCCAACCCGGCCATTGTTCGACGGCACGTTCTTCAGCAGCCACTCCACCGTGTCGTACATATCGGTGCTTTCATCTGTCTGATCTGGCGAGGGGTGATCGATGTGTGGGCGCATGTCGACAAACTCGCCCTGCGACTGAAAGCGTCCGCGCACATCCTGGAACACAAAGATGTAGCCCGCTCGGTCAAACTCCGGCCCCGGCCCCAGGCGCGGCCGATACTTGTCAGCGCCGTACGGCTGCACGCTGAACGGCGTGCGCTGGACCAGAAACGGGTACGCCTTCGATGTGTCTCGGGGAATATAAACCTGGGTGAACAGCGTTACACCATCGCGCATCGGGATGCGATATTCGCGCTTGATGTACCGGGCTCTGGTCTGCCGGGCGGGATCTCGTCTGAGGAAGTACCAGGCCGCACCCGCCGCCACAACCGCGACGGAGAGCGCTACGGCAACCCGAGTTCGAGTGAATCTCATCCGGCGCTCCGGAAACGGACCCGCACTCCAAAAGTGTCCCCCGCTGATGGTGAGCTATGTTTGTAACATAGAACGGACTAGCGGCCATTGTCGTCGGAGAGGCGATGCTACACCCGCCGAGGAGTGCAGCAATAAATCGTTTGAGCTAAATGGGAGGACAGTTCGTGAATTCTGGAGCCGACGATCGGACTTGAACCGATGACCTGCTGATTACGAATCAGCTGCTCTACCAACTGAGCTACGTCGGCTTCTGATCCCCGACGAGCATCCTTGCGCGACGCCTGAGTGGGGTAACTGTGCTTCGATTGTAAATGTCCGGGAGGTTACCGTAAAGGGACATAGGCCCCCGTTTTCCACTGTTTTCAGTGGTTTTGCACTTGCTCACCACCTGCCTTCCCTCCGATAATAGTGACAAGCTCTGCTGGTGACTCCGAGCTTACATGAACCAATATTGTCGAGCGGACGTCCTTCGGATTTTGCACATCACGGCCAAGCAACTCCTTGGCTGGCAGCGTGCTGGACTTGCTCCCGTTTCCGAGACGTTCACCTTCTACGACCTCCTTCAGCTTAAAAAGATTCGCGACCTGCGCGCCAAGCGTGTACGTCCGGCCGTCATCCGCGAGTCGCTTCAGGCCATGCAGAAGCAGGTAGCCGGCATGGAGAATCCGCTGGTCGAGGCTAGCGCCTTTACTGTCGGATCGCGTATCGCCTACCGTCACGAAGGCCACTCGGTTGAGCCCATCGCCGGCCAGTTCATCATGGATTTCGGACCGGTTGGCACGGTGGTTTCCACCAGCACGGTCATTTCGAATAACAAGATCAAGCCCATCGCCGACCTGGACAACCTTGCAGAACTCTTTACGCACGGTATCGCGATGGAAGAGCATCCGGCGACCCACGACGAGGCGATTCGCACTTATCTTCGCGTACTGGAAGTCGAGCCACTGCACGCGGCTGCGCACATCAATCTCGGGACGCTGTATTACAACCGGCAGGACTTCGCTTCGGCGGAAAAACATTATCGCGCCGCAGTCGCAGCCGACCCGCGTTATGCGCTGGCTTATTTCGACCTGGGCAATGTGCTCGACGAAACGGGCAACGTGCAGGACGCAATCGCCGCCTATCGAACTGCGATTCAACTGGCACCCACATACGCCGATGCTCATTACAATCTTGCGCTGGCTTTCGAACGCAAGGGCGAAGCTCGGCAGGCATTGCAGCACTGGAAGACCTACCTCAAACTGGACAATACCGGGCCATGGGCCGTACATGCGCGCAACCAGGTAGCCCGCATCCTCGAAGCCGACAAGCTCAAGATCGTCTTCAAAAAAGCAACGTGACTTCGACGTAAACCCCGCAACTCCTTATCGATAAGCGTTGTACTTCCTTACCTCATGTTGCGTCTTTGCTGAGCCGACAAAAGCTCTGCAATTTGCATCCCACTATCCAGAACAGAATTCCAGTGAGGCAGCGTGGCAAGACTGAAACGCAAGGCTTATTTCAGCCGAGGCGGACTTATTGTTTTTTTCGCAATGTCGCTCGCAGTCGGGACGTGGGCGGCGCAAACACCGCCTTCCCAGAGCAGTCTGATCCTCGCCCATCTGAATCAGGCGATCAGTTGGTATCACCGGATTGCAGCCCTGGACATCGCCTCTGGCCAGCCCAGCGACACTCTCTACCTCGAGAATGCACGCAGCTCAGCGACGCAGGCGCTTCAACTAGCGTTTCAATCTGCCACGGCACATGCGGCATTGCTGGCGCAACAAAAGAAGAGTGCAGGTAAAAGCGCGGATTCTACGGAAGCCACCCAGTCCGCGGATCAACAGCAAGGTATAGCCAAAGCTTTAACCGGCACTACGAATCGCATCGCCGACCTCCAGGCGCAGATTACCGACCTGAATACTCAGATCGCTAAGGCCAACAGCAAGACGCGTCAGCCGTTGATCTCGCAGCGCGACGCACTGCAGGGCGAACTCGATCTCTACAAGACGATTCAGGATTCGTTACAGAGAATCGCAGCCGTCGCCAACAACGAGAGTACCGGCAGCGGGCTGTCCTCTCAGATTGCCCAGCTCAAGCAGTCGGTACCGGAAGTGTTCGCATCGTCGAAAAAAGGGACGCAGGTCGTCCAGGCTTCGAGGTCCAATTCGGCGGACAATGCCGGACTGTTCAGACAAACGTCCATCCTGTTCGGCCAGATGCGCGACATGCACGAGATCGACCAGCTGATGGACCAGACCAACCATTTGCGCACTACGGCCGACAAACTCGAAGCGCCTCTGCGGGACTCACTAAAAGGAATGTTGCAGCAGGGGCAGGACATCGTGAACCGTCCCGACACGACAGACCCGGCAGCTACAGCCGCAACCCGGCGGGACTTTGCTGCGTTGACCGCGCAGTTCAAGGAAGTCGCCGACATCGCCGTGCCACTGCGGCAGGAAGTCATCATCCTCGATCAATGCCACGGCGAACTGCTGGAGTGGCGCAACTCCATCAGCGCCGAATACAAACGTGTGTTGCGTTCGCTGCTGCTTCGCGTGGGCGGCATTCTGCTCGCGCTGGCGATTGTCTTCGGCTTGTCGCAGCTTTGGCGCCGTGCGACTTATCGTTACATCAAGGACGCGCGGCGGCGGCGCCAACTCACCCTGATACGCCGTTTCGTAATGGGCTTCCTCATGGCCCTCATCGTCGTCGGGGGCTTCATCACCGAGTTCAGCTCGCTCGCGACGTTCGCCGGATTTCTTACTGCCGGCATCGCCGTCGCGTTGCAGACGATCATTCTGTCGCTGGCGGCATACTTTTTCCTGGTGGGGCGCTACGGCGTCCGTATCGGCGATCGCCTGACGGTCTCCGGCGTCACGGGTGATGTAGTGGAGGTCGGACTCGTCCGTCTTTACCTGATGGAGTTAGCCGGCACCGGTATCGATCTCTACCCCACCGGCCGCGTGGTCGTGTTCTCGAACTCGGTCATGTTCCAGGCAGCGCCGTTCTTTAAGCAATTGCCCGGCACCGCCTATGCCTGGCACGAGGTCGCCGTCACCGTTGCGCCCGACGCCGATTACGCCAAGGTTGAGCAGAAGTTGCTCGACGCCGTGAAGTCGGTGTACACAAGCTACGAGCACAGTATCGACCGCCAGCACGCCTTGGTGGAGCGCATTCTCGACACATCCGTAGCCAGACCGGAACCCAAAGCGCAGCTGAATCTGATACCCACCGGGCTGGAGCTGACCGTCCGCTATCCGGTCGAGATTCCGCACGCCGCCGATATCGACGACAAAGTAACGCGCAAGCTGATGGAAGTGGTAAACAACGATCCCGACCTGAAAGCTGGCGTTAAAGGGTCTCCGGAGCTGCGAGCGCCCATCAGGGCTTAGGCCGATTACGATTGGCCTAAGCCGGAATCTGTGGGACCATTGCACCGCGCGACTGTCGACGCGACTTTGGAGGCCAAATGAAATACCGGATTGCGATTTGGGCCGGTGTGGGCTTTCTTATTGCGGGCTTCTGGGCGATTTACTTCTTCCCGACGGCAGCGAACATCATTGCGAACCGACCTGCCGTGTGGGCAGTCGCTCGCCTCAGCTGTCCCGTTGTCTTCGCCAGCCTTCAATTTGGTTTCGGCGTTTCTATCTACTGGACGTTGGTCGCGAATGCCCTGACCTATGCACTGATCGGTTTCCTCGTAGAGACCGTGCGTCACAGGATTCAAACCGCGGCGTAATCTATTTCCTTCTTTGAACTGCTTCCTTATTGCAATGGGCACGGTTTGATATCGCATTGAACGGTAACCACGAGCTTCGGAATTACATCGTCCGTCCAGCCGTTGCTCAGCAAACCGCGTACGCGCAATGCCTCTACAGTTGCTTGCAGCTTGCGCCTCTCGCTTTCGATGACCCTCGCCAGTTGACGTTCATAGGCTGCTTTGCTGGTGTAGACGATTCCGACAAACTCATCGGTTCTCCAGGCCATCTGATCATCGGGAACGCCCAGCCAGTAGGCCAGCAGGCGATGTCGCGTGAAGCGATTTAGCGGCTGAACGTAATGACAGGTGCCCCAGCCCCCACTCTCGTCGTGGCGCGAAGTCAGGATGCGGTCCCCGGCAAGATCCACCACCAAGGGACCCGTCCCGTTAGAGTTCTCCTCAAGCTCGTAACCATAGACCATCGGCCACCCGACCAGCGGCTTATAGCCGATGTTATCCCCGCAGACGGCGGGACTCACTTGCTCTGGAGGTTCGCCGTCCTTGCTGACCCGGATCCAGACGTCCACTTCCGACGCTGCCACCACATTGGCAACCAATCCGCGCGGTTCAAAACTCTCCGGATCGTATCCCTCACTGTCACCGGGATCCTTGGCCAGCATCATGGTCGCGATCCGCGCCAGAATCGGACCACCCCACGTAGAACTTCTTCCCGCCGTCCATTCATCCAACGTCATTCTCGACTCCGACAGCGGTTGCCGACTGACGAGAATCGCCGCCTGTGCCGGATAGAACACCGTGACCGCATCGATAGCCTTCAATGGGACGACAGCATTTTCTTGGATTAACGTGTCGAGTACTGCCTGCACCGCGCGACTGCTATCGGCCTGTGGGCCATCGCCGCTCGACTGTGGCGGCATCGTCCAACTCTCAAGCCATGCCGGCATCTCGGCGATGAGGGCGGCGTCATGATTTCTGCGCGTAAAATCCGCAGCCCATGCGATTAGGCGCGGATCCCCACTGTTCAACCACTGATGTAACGTCGCCGTCTCTACCGGCATATCGGAAGTGATTGCTCGTTGCTGCGCCCAAGCCGTCGTCCCAATTAGAACGAGAAACAACAGCAGGCGTCGAGATTTCATTAGCCGCTCCAGGACCATTTCTCTACCCAGAAACCGAGACTCGACCCAAGAATCCGCTTTCGCAATGCTAAAATCAACGGTTTACTTACTTTCTTCTTGAAGGATTGTAATCATGTCAACCACGCAAGCCGCCAATCCTCCCGCCCCGCTTGTATCGCTTACCGAAGATGAGCAGCTCTTCCGCGACACGGTTCGCCAGTTCGCCGACGAAAGTGTCCGCCCGCACGTGAAGAAGATGGACGAGGAAGGCGTCTTCGAACACTCGCTGATCGACCAGTTCTTCGAGCTTGGCCTGATGGGCATCGAAGTTCCCGAGCAATATGGCGGCGGCAGCGGCACGTTCTTCGAGGCGATTCTCGCGGTGGAAGAACTGTCGCGCGTCGATCCCTCGGCCGGCGTCGTCGTCGATGTGCAGAACACGCTGGTCAACAACGCCCTGCTGCGCTGGACCACCGAAGACCAGAAGAAGCGCTACCTGCCGAAGATGTGCAAGGACACGGTCGGTGCTTATGCGCTCAGCGAAGCCAGTTCAGGCTCCGACGCTTTCGCCTTGCAGACCCGCGCCGAGTTGAAGGGCAGCGAATACGTGCTCAACGGACAGAAGCTGTGGATCACCAACGGCAAGGAGGCGGGCGTTTTCATTCTGCTGGCCACCGTCGATCCGTCTGCCGGATACAAAGGCATCACGGCCTTCATCGTCGAGAAAATTTTCCCGGGCTTTACCGTCGGCAAGAAAGAAGACAAGCTCGGCATTCGCGCCTCCAGCACCTGCGAGCTGATTATGGACGACTGCCGCGTGCCCAAGGACAATGTGCTGGGCGAGGTCGGCAAGGGCTACAAGATCGCGATCGAGACGCTGAACGAAGGCCGCATCGGTATCGGCGCGCAAATGCTCGGACTGGCGCGCGGAGCGTGGGAGTTCGCGGTCAAGTACGCGCAGGAGCGCAAGCAGTTCGGCCGCACCATCTCCGAGTTCCAGGGCATCCAGTTCCAGATCGCGCAGATGGCCACCGAGATCGAAGCTGCCCGCATGTTGCTGTACAACTGCGCTCGCATGAAAGACGCCGGCATGAGCTTCCTGAAGGAAGCTGCGATGACCAAGCTCTTCTGCTCGCAGGTGGCCGAGCGCGTCGCGTCGCTCTGCGTCGAGATCTACGGCGGCTACGGCTTCACGAAAGATTATCCGGTGGAGAAGTTCTTCCGCGACTCGAAGATCGGCAAGATCTACGAGGGCACCAGCAACATGCAACTGCAAACCATCGCCAAACTGGTGATGAAGTAAAACAGTTGCCAGTGGTCGGTTGTCAGTTGTCAGTAACCAATCAGTAGCCGATGATCGGAAAGAAACAACAGGGTGCCCCGTTCAAGCCTCTTTTGCTTGAGCGGGGATTTTTATTGCACGTCGAGCGGTAATCGGCGAAGAAATTCTCTCACCACCATACCTGCACTTTAGTTACCCATCGATCGTAACCAACGGTTTCAGCTACCCTCGATTTTTCTAAGCCACATCCTTGGCCGGTGCTATCCTCACACCAATCCCAGTTCTTACCGTGCGTAGGACAAACCAACAGTGGAGTACCCGTCATGCACGTGAGATCTCGCTCTTGCCTACTCCTTGCCAGCCTTTTGCTACTTGCGATTGCCGCCTCGGCCCAGGGCAATCCTTGTAGCGTACTCAGCATCGGACCCGAAGGCAGCTTGAACGGCTTCGTGCCCTTCCCGGCCAGCAGTCTTTGGAACACCAACATCTCCAATGCTCCGGTCGACCCAAATTCCACAGCCATCATCAGCTTCATCGGCAGCAGCACACCCTTGCACCCTGATTTCGGTTCCGGACTGTACCAGGGCCATACGTTCGGCATCCCCTACATTGTGGTACCTGTAGCTGAACCCTTCATCCAGCTCGGCTTTACGGCCTACGGCGCCGAAAGCGATCCTGGTCCGATGCCGATCCCGATGGACGCACCGATCGAGGGCTACCCGAATCCCACTGGGGATCGGCACGTCCTGATCGTCGATCGAGGAAATTGCTGGCTGTATGAACTCTACGGCGCCTACGAACAAGGGGCCGGATACTGGACCGCCGCTTCGGCCGCAGTGTGGGATCTCGAAGCCAATGAGCAGCGGCCTTACACCTGGACCTCGGCCGATGCCGCCGGACTGCCGATCTTCCCCGGCCTGGTTCGCTACGATGAGGTCGCGGCCGGCCAGATCAACCATGCCATCCGCATGACCTTGCAAAACAGCCTGCAGGCATTCACCCCGCCGGCCTCGCATTGGGCGGCGACCTCTTCGAATCCCCTGGCTGCGCCCATGGGCATGCGAATGCGGCTGAAGGCGAGCTTCGACATCTCTGGCTACCCGCCGGAAGATCAGGTGATCCTGACCGCCCTCAAGCAATACGGCGCCATCATGGCTGACAACGGGACTTCGATGTACATCGGCGGCACCACCGACTCGCGCTGGAACAACGATCACCTCGGCGATCTGCGTGGAGTCACCGCCTCCGATTTCGAGGTGTTGCAGATCTCGCCGCTGTACACGCCGCAGAACGTTCCTACCGGCCCCAATCCGACGATCAACAGCTTTACCGCGACGTCCTCGGGCGGACGCGGACAGCCGGTAACGCTCAGTTGGACTGTGACAAACGGGGAGTACTACATTGTGTCACCTTCGCTGGGAGCAGTTCGCGGTAACAGCGTCGTAGTCAATCCCACACTCACGACCATCTACACCCTGTACGCGACCAATCAATATGGCCGCACCACCGCGACCGTCACGGTGCGAGTGCAGTAAGACAGTGGGCGGTGGATCGTTCCTGAGCCTGTCCAGTAGAGAGTTCGATAAACCAAGCGCGGGTGCCCCGTTCAAGCGTCTTTTGCTTGAGCGGGGATTTTCTCCCTTCAACTACCTACATCACCACGCCTTCCAGCGGAGAACTGGCGGTGGCATAGAGTTTCCTCGGCATGCGTCCGGCCAAATACGCCTGACGTCCGGCGATGACGGCGTTCCTCATCGCCTCGGCCATCAATACCGGTTCCTGAGCGCCGGCGATGCCGGTGTTCATCAGCACGCCATCGACGCCCAGCTCCATCGCAATTGCGGCATCGGAAGCCGTACCGACTCCTGCATCGACAATCAGCGGAACAGCGGTAATGATCTCGCGCAGGATGCGAATGCTAGCCTGATTCTGCAATCCCAGACCGCTACCAATCGGCGCGCCCAGCGGCATCACGGCCGAAGCTCCGGCATCAACCAGGCGCTTGGCGACCACGACGTCATCAGACGTATAGGGCAGCACAGTGAATCCCTCTTTCACCAACACGCGGGTAGCTTCGATCGTCGCCTGCACATCGGGAAACAGCGTCTGCTGATCGCCGATAACTTCGATCTTCACCCAGTCCGACAGGCCTACTTCGCGTCCCAGCCGCGCCGTGCGGATCGCCTCGTCGGCGGTGTAGCACCCGGCAGTGTTGGGCAGCAGAAAATATTTTTTCGGATCGATGAAGTCGAGCAGCGACTCCTTGCTGCGATCGAGGTTCACGCGGCGAACCGCAACCGTGACCATTTCGGCGCCGCTGGCCTCGATGGCGCGCGCGGTCTCCTGACCTGACTTGTACTTTCCCGTGCCCACGATTAGGCGCGAGCGGAACTGTCTGCCTGCAATAACGAATGAGTCCATGCAGTTATTGTAAATCGCATGGCGGAAGAGGGGTCTGTGACAGTCAAACAATCATGGCGCCCACGCCTGTCGCACATGACATCGCGACAGGGTGGGCAAAATGGGCCCTACTGCTGAGGATTGGTGGTCGTCGTGGTGGTGGTCGAGTTGGACTGCGGCGCCGGAGTCGTTGTAGTCGTTGTCGAGCTGGAAGTCGGCGGCGGTGTGGTGGTGGTTGTGGTGGAGTCCGTCGTCGTCTTCTGGTGATGATGCTTGGTCTTGGTGGTTGTGTGCGTGGTCTGCGTGCTCTGCGGCTGGTCCTGCGACGTGGTCGTGGTGGTGCTCTGCGTCTGAGGCGCCATCGTGTTGTCCTGCGAAGTCGTCGTCGTGGTGCTCTGGCTCTGGGCCATGGCGCTTAGTGAGAGCGCAGTCGCGAAAACGGCACCGGTCAGGAACGTTCCAAGTTTGTTAAATGCCATCGTATTCTCCTTTGCAACGGATGAGAACTCGTCTCGTCCAGAGGTATTTGGGATGCAGCTCTCAACTGGCGCGGATGTCTGTCGAAAACCGCTGGTGCGAAATCAGAGCTGCTGCGAGGAGAAAGAAGGGCAGAGATCAAGCAACCCGGAAGCGGCCTTGGCGCACGCCATCCAGAATGAGCGCCGATACAGTTTTGGCATCGGCGGTGTCATGGCAGATCGTAAAACGTTCGCCGGCCGCTTCGAACAGCGCATAAAAGCTTCGGTACACCTGGTAATCGGAAATGGTTCCCTCGGTACGATTGGCGGCGCGATGCTGGCAGACTTTTAGGCTCGGGCGGAAGACCACAAAGTCGAGGGGAATTTCCTTCAGAATCTTCTGCGCCGTGGGCAAGAAGTCCGGAGGGATGGTGAAGTCGAGCACAACGTCAGACCCGGAGCGCGCCAGCGGCAACGCGGCTGCCGTGATGGACCGCATGAGAACGAAAGCGTTCTCTCTTCGAGTGCGCGTACTCTTGGCGAAAAAACGCCAGCAGTCGTCGCCTTCAATGGATGCCACCTCGCCGGTCATGAGCCCTATCAGTTCGCGAGCGACGGTAGTCTTGCCTGCGCCGACCGGCCCCGACAACATGATCACAGATCCCATGCAAGAATCCTCGCGCCAACATATCAGAATGCGTGAATTTCGGGTGAACAACTTCAGCCGGCAGGCGCGATTCACGCGCACGGAATAAGCGGTCAATTTTCAAATCGAGCGCGATCCTGGTTTGACCCCCTTTCCCGCACTTCCCTACAATCGAGGATTCCGTACTCATACAGGACGAATTCATGGCGATTGAGCTTTTCAATACTCTCTCCGGCAAGGTCGAGGAGTTCCATGCACTGCAAGACAACCTCGTCCGCATGTACGCTTGCGGTCCCACGGTCTACGATTACGGCCACATCGGCAACTTCCGCACCTTCGTCGTGGTCGACACGTTGCGGCGATTCCTCAAACAAAGCGGCTTTCAGTTGAAGCACGTCATGAACATCACCGATGTGGATGACAAGATCATCCGCAATGCCGCTCGCGACGGCGTCACTGTGCAGGAGTACACGAAGAAGTATCGCCAGGCGTTCATCGAAGACTCGGACGCGCTGAACATCGAACATCCCGAGATGCTGGTGAATGCGACCGACCACATACAGGAGATGGGGCACTTCATCGCGGGGTTGGTCGACAAAGGCTTCGCGTATCGCACGGACGATGGCTCGTATTACTTTCGCATCGCGAAGTTTCCGCAGTACGGCAAGCTGTCGAAACGAGACTTCGCCGGAATGGAAGACGGCGCCCGCGTCGATGTCGACGAGTACGACAAGGACAACGCCCGCGATTTCGCGCTGTGGAAGGCGCCGAAGCCGGGTGAGGCGCAGTGGGATACAGAAATAGGACCGGGGCGCCCGGGCTGGCACATCGAATGCTCGACCATGTCGATGGAATTTCTGGGCGAGAGCTTCGACATTCACCTGGGTGGTGAGGACCTGATCTTCCCGCATCACGAAAATGAGATCGCGCAGTCGGAGGCGATGACCGGCAAGAAGTTTGCAAACGTCTGGGTACACTCGCGCTTCCTGCTGGTCGAAGGCGAGAAGATGGCCAAGAGCGCGGGCAACTTCTTCACCGTTCGCGACCTGATCCTGATGGGCCACAAGCCGTCGTCCATCCGCTTTCTGCTGATGTCGGTTCCCTATCGCAAGCAGCTCAACTTCACCTTCGACGGGCTGACCCAGGCGGCGAACTCGGTGGAGCGGCTGCGCAACTTCAAGCTGCGGCTGGAGAGTTCGCAATTTCCCGACGGAAACAATGAGAAGATTGCCGAACTCGCGCAGAAGACCGCCGACGAAATGCGCGCCGGATTGAGCGATGACCTGAACACCGCGCAAGCTTTGGGTGCGATCTTCGACATGGTGCGTGACGTAAACGCCGCTGCCGACGCGGGTGAGGTTCGCAAGGAAGATGTTCCGGCGCTGCTGAATGTGCTGGGGCAGTTTGAAGAAATCTTCGCCGTGCTGAAGGATGACGACGCCGCAAAGGTACGCGCGACTGTAGAGTGGGCAAAACAAGAGGGGCTCGAAGACAAGATCAGCCCCGAGACGGCCGAACTGGCAAAAGCAGCTTCGCTGTCTGACGACGAGATCGAGAAGCTGGTAGTCGAACACTCGCAGGCGCGGAAGAACCGGGACTTCGCGCGCTCCGACGCAATCCGTGCAGAGCTGGCGGAGAACGGCATCATCCTCGAAAATACCAAGGACGGCGTGCGCTGGAAGCGGAAGTGAGCTAGAAAGGCAGTTGGCAGTTCTCAACATGGTGGTCAGTCGTCAGAGGTTGATTGCAAGCGCTCGGCGGACGTTATCGTCTGGCAATGGCCAGGACGCCAGGACACAATCCAGCGTCGCAGGCGTGACAGGTGATAGCCCCACCTTTTAGGGGGGTCACGTTCGATTCGAAGTTGAAGTCGGTTCAGGGACGGCAGCCTTATTGGCATGAGAGGAGCACCAATGGCCCTATACATGGTGATCGAGCGTTTCAAGAATGGTGACGCGGTTCCCGTCTATCGGAGGTTCCGCGACCAGGGCCGCATGGCTCCCGATGGCCTTGCTTACGTGTCGAGCTGGATTGACGACAAGATGACGCACTGCTACCAGGTCATGGAGACAAGTAATCGCGCGCTACTCGATATATGGTTCGCGAAATGGAACGACCTGATCGACTTCGAGGTTTATCCCGTTTTTACTTCAAAGGAAACCGCCGAGAAGATCGCGCCGAAGCTTTGAGTCCTGACGCCATCTATTCCTGAAGGCGTCATCCTGAACGGAGGCGCGCTGCTTTTGCGCGCCGGCGTCGAAGGACCTCCACTCCCGCAAGCAACGTCGGAAGAAGCAATCACCGTCCCTTGACCGTAAACGCCTTGATCACGATCCCATTCGGCTGATTGCCCACGGGAATCAAGGTCACGAGTGCGCGATCGGCGCTGATCTTCGAGTTGTCCCGTGTCTTCACCGTACGTACCACCGCAACGTCGCCCGATCCCGAATCCAGGACCAGCAGATGCTCCTCATCCGGCGTTAGCGCCAACGCGTCAGGATGGCTGCCGACCTGCACCGCGCCAATCACACGCCCTTGATCGATCGCGTAGACGCTCACTGTGTCCGAGCCAAAATTCGTCATGTACAGCAGGCTATTGTCGGCCGTGACCACACCTTGCGACGGATTATCGCCGATAAGATAGCTGCCGCCGACTTCGTTGGTGGTCGTTTCAATGATCGAAAAATTGTCACTGTTGAAGTTGCTGACGAACAGCTCACCGCCATCCGGTTTCAAGGTGAGGTGTACCGGCAGCTCTCCAACGTCCATATTCGTCAGCAGGCGATCGGCGTTCAGATCGATCGCCGCAACCTGGTTCGAACCCGGACAGGCTACGAATGCCTTGCTGTTGTCGGGAAGGATCACGAGGTCCTGCGGCTGCTCGCAAACCTTAACCGTATCCTTCACGGTAAGCTTGTCGGCATCGATGATCGAAACGGAATTGTCGGCGCGATTGCTGACGACGACCAGCTTGCCATCGGGCGAAACCCCCGCCATTCCTGGAGCTCCGC
Organism: uncultured Acidobacteriaceae bacterium; assembly: GCA_963834135.1. Taxonomy (GTDB): domain Bacteria; phylum Acidobacteriota; class Terriglobia; order Terriglobales; family Acidobacteriaceae; genus Bog-257. The sequence continues at coordinate 228,592 of CAWIAN010000009.1, forward strand.
CGACGCGAATCGTCGCGATGACCACCCGCTTTGCCAAGTCGATCACGGAAACATTGGCCGAACCTGCGTTGGCGATGTAAGCGCGCTTGCCGTCCGAGGAAACCGATACGAAGTAAGGCTTCGCGTGAACTCCGATGGTCGAGACTACCTGGTTCGTCTGAGCGTCGATGACGCTGATGTTGCTGGAGTCGGCATTGGCGACGTAAATTTCGTTGCGCGTCGGACTGGCAGCGACCCCGGTGGGACCTGCGCCAACGGCAATCGTCTTTACATTGCGAAGTTGAAGAAGATCGATGACGCTGACCGAGTTGCCTTTGCCATTGGCGACGTAGGCGTACTCGTGATAACCGGGTACAACTGTCGCACTCCTATGACAGGTGGTTGTGGACAAGACGAGCGCGAAAAGCACACAGGCTCTCGCGTCGTGCCACAACCTGCTCTTGCTCATCAGCGAGCGGCAGCCGTTCCGGCATTGGTCACAGCCGGGCTGGGAGGCCGCGCGCCCGGGTTGGCGACCGGGTCGGCAATCGAACGGTTGAGCACTTTGGCGATCTGGCGAACTTCATCCATGAGCTGGACGAACTGTTCGGGATAGAGCGACTGCTTGCCGTCGCTCAGCGCGCGATCGGGATCGGGGTGCACCTCGATGATCAAGCCATCGGCTCCGACGGCAACCGCCGCGCGTGACAACGGCGTTACCTTGTTGCGCTTGCCGGTACCGTGGCTGGGATCGACGATGATGGGCAGATGGCTCAGCCGCTGCACTGCCGGCACAACGCTCAGGTCCAGCGTATTGCGAGTGTGATCGGCGAAGGTGCGCACCCCGCGCTCGCAGAGCACGACGTTGTAATTGCCTTCGCTCATGATGTACTCGGCCGCCATCAGGAACTCTTCCACCGTTGCAGACATGCCGCGCTTCAGCAGTACCGGCTTACGCGCGCGGCCGGCACGTTTCAGCAGCGAGAAATTCTGCATGTTGCGCGCACCGATCTGGATCATGTCGGCATACTGCTCAACCAGTTCCAGCGACTCGTTGTCCACGGCTTCGGTGACGATCATCAGGCCGAAGCGGTCGCGAATGTCGGCAAGAATCTTCAGGCCATCAACCGCCAAGCCCTGAAACGAGTAGGGTGAAGTGCGCGGCTTGTATGCGCCACCGCGGAAGAAGCGCGCTCCGGCGCGGGCCACGTGCTCGGCTGTGGCAAAGGCCTGCTCACGATTCTCGATGGCGCACGGGCCGGCCATCACGGCTACTTCTTCCCCGCCGATGGTCGCATCCGAGTTCGGGAAGCGGACCACCGTGTCGTCCTCCTTCACATCGCGGCTCACCAGCTTGTAAGGCTTGCTGACGCGGATGACTTCCTGCACGCCCGACATTTCGTCGAAGGTGCCGGGATCCAGTTCCGTCTCGTTGCCGGTAATGCCGATGGCGGTGCGCTGCGCTCCCGGGATGGAGTGGGCGCGAAAGCCGAAACCCTCGATCTTCTGACAGACGCGCTTCACCTCTTCTTCGGTGGCGTGCGCCTTCATCACGATAAGCATTGGGGAACCCCTTGTAATCGCCTAGTGTATCGTTCCCGAGGCACGGCGGCAATTGCGCCGACCTTGTGATACAAGAGGAGGCGTGCCCGTCAGCGAGCATCCTGTAAATGACGACCGTCTTACGGTCATTGCGATTTCCGTGCTCGCCTGCGTTCTTCAGGACGTTCTGCACGAGGGCCTGGGTCACGGCGTCACTGCATGGTTAAGCGGCGCCCATCATGTGACCATGAGCACGGTGGCGCTGCAGAGCGACATCGAGACGCGCTGGATCTCGGCGAACGGTACTCTGGTTAACCTGATTTTTGCGGCCGTCTTCTGGCTGCTGCTTCGTGGCGGCACGCGCTATAGGCCCACGTTGCGATATTTTCTCGTGCTGGCAATGATGGGCAACCTGTTCACGGGAACGGGCTACTTCTTCTTTTCGGGCGTCGCCAACTTCGGCGATTGGGCCGCCGTTATCCACGGCCTGGAGCCTTACTGGGCGTGGCGTGTGGGGCTGATACTGCTGGGCGCCGTATCGTATTACCTGTCCATGCTGTTAGTGGCCGCCGAGCTCAAGCCGTTTCATGGCAGTCATGAGCCGCCGTCCCGTATGCGAGGCCTGTGTTGGATTCCCTACTTCACCGATGGCGTTCTCGCGGGAGTTGCCGGCCTGTTGAACCCAGCCGGGCTTTTTTACGTTATCGCTTCAGCTCTGCCTTCTACCTTGGGCGCTAATGCCGGACTCTTGAGCTTGCCGAGCATCATGCGCAAGAACACTGTCGCTCCAGAGGAAGCCGTAGCGCCGTTGAAACGCAGCATTCCCTGGATCGCCACGGGCGCTTTGGTTGCCGCATTGTTCATCTTTGTACTGGGACGCGGCCTCACCTGGTCTCGCTAATACCGTTTCGGCTCTTTGTCATTTCGAGCAGCTTGAGCACCGTCGTCCAGTTCCGGGCAGTACTGATCGTCGATAGCTTGGAATCGAAGTAGGTATTGGTTAGTTTCGACTTGCCCATTCCGTTCGGCAGGTATAGATAGATTTCTCTGCCGATAACCCGAAACTCGTCTCCCGGCGAGCGATTGGCATCGAGTTTGCCGATCGCCTCAGCGCCCGGCACATCCGCCAGAAACGAGACATACAGCGTTATCTCCGGCTTGCCTGCCTTGTGGAAAGGATTGTCGCGCACGACCTTCGCCAGTTGTTCATGGCTGCGGAAAATCACCGGGGCCGTGAAACCGAAACGCTCCTCAATTTTCTTCTCCAACACCGGTCTCAGCCCCTTCACCAAATCCGCGGGAGCTGAGAAAACAACATTGCCGCTCTGGATATAGGTGCAAACGTCTTTACATTTGCTGGCCGAGAAAATTTCGACGAGATCCCTCATCGGCAGGCTGTGTTTGCCGCCGACGTTGATCCCGCGCAACAAGGCAGCGTAGGTGTTCGTGTCCATTGGTTATCTTGTAGATGATCGCCACTGCCGGAGAGGCTTTACGCGATGCCTCGCGGCTGCCCCACGGAGAGCGAGCGCACCGGAATCTCGCGCCCCTCGCCAAAGCCTAGCGTCCAGAACTCGGTGCCCCGCATCGGCGTCTGGCCCACAAGGTTTTTTAGGTCTTCTACGGCCTCGTCATCTCCGTCGTCTGCGAGAGCAAACGTGCCGAAGTGGCTGGCCACGGTCACCGGCGCCCCCAAGGCAAAGTGTGCGTTCAAGGCATCCCGCGGCGACATATGAACTTCTCCCATGAACCACTCGGGACGAAACGATCCAATGGGCAGGATCGAAAGAGAAAGATCGGGGAAGTGTTCCGCAATCTGGTCAATGTGCGGGCCCGCGCCGGTGTCGCCGGCGAAGTAGAGCGCGTCGTCTTCCGTCTGCAACACGAAGCCGCACCACAGCCGCTTGTCGCGATCGAACAGGGCGCGTCCAGAGAAATGTTGCGCCGGAACCGCCGTGACCCACATGTCGCTGCGGGCAGCCGCTTCCTGCCACCAGTCCAACTCCACGACGTTCCCAATCCCGTGCTTAGCGAGAATGTGCCCGTTCTTCAATCCGGTGTAGATGGTTGGCCGATGCTCCTTGGCCAGGCGCTGCAGCGTCTTCAAATCCATGTGATCGTAATGATCATGGCTGAGTAGCACCAGATCGATGGGGGGCAGATGTTCGAGGGGAACACCCGGTGCGCGATAGCGCCGCGGACCGGCCCACGACAGGGGACTGGCACGCTCGGACCAGATGGGATCCGTAAGGATGTTAATGCCCCTGAGCTGGATCAAGAACGTTGAATGATTAATGAAGGTTACGCGCAGGCGCTCCGAATTTCTCGGAGGAACGGACGATGGGGACCCATCATTGCGAGCGCGCCACTGTCCCTGTTTTCGGGCGAGCAGCCACCGCAGCAACGCGCCAAATCCATTGCGTCGCGGAACCAGGTTTCGAAATCGTCTACCGTCAAAATGAGAGGGGAGCGTCTTCATTTCTCCAGCGACCAGCCAGATGTTTGCCGCCATTATACCGATGCTCGCAAATCGGAAGAAGCTTCGACTTACTTGGCAAGATAACTTTCTGGCTTCGGCGGCCGTCCTGTCGCGGTTTGGCGCGCCATTTCCCCCTCCCACAGCGTGGGGTATCCAGAATCCCGACGATCCACTGCACTTGGATCCGCATCATCCATCGCCAGGCCGAATCACCAAGTTAGATCCGAAACAACCCGTCCGGCCTGAGGTTCGGGGTGGTCCTTCGTAATCCTTATAGTCATTGCCAGCGGCTGGCAAACCCGTCACAATCGAAGGGAGCCCTATTAGTTCGGCTGCCCGCGGTGGCTGCCGTCCGTCTTTCCCAAACCCATGCCACTCCTTCAGAGCACGCGGCTGAAAAATCAATTTTGGACGGCACCCAACCAGATCACCCTGCTGCGATTGATCTTCATTCCCTTCGTCATCATGTCAGTCTTCGATGGCGATTGGAACTGGGCGCTGGGTCTGCTAATCGCCGCGGCCCTGAGCGACGCCCTCGACGGCCTGCTCGCCCGCACTCTGCATCAGCAGACGATGCTCGGCCAGTACCTGGATCCGCTGGCCGACAAAATGCTCCTGAGTTCGCTGTTCCTGGTGCTCTCGTTCATAAAGAAGATTCCCTGGAAGTACACGGTCGTGGTCTTCAGCCGCGACATGGGGCTGGTTACCACCGCCATCGTGCTTTACGCCACTGTCGGCTTTCGCGATTTTCGTCCCAGCATCTTCGGCAAGATCAATACAGCCTGCCAGATCGCGGCGGTTTTCTTTGTCGTGCTATCGCAGGTAATGCAGACTCCGTGGGTGTTTCTGGCAGTCAAATTTTTTCTCTACGCCACGTTCACCTTCACTACGATATCCGGCGTGCATTACGTCCTCCTGACTGGACAGCGACTGCGCAAAGTGCAGCCCAAACCCGTCGCTTAGCAGCTCACGTCATTCGGCCCTAAGATCGATACCCGCAGGCATCTATATCGCGTGAATATTCGGAACAATCATCGCTGGCAGGTGATCTTCGCGTTCGCGCTGGTCTATGTGTTCTGGGGCTCGACCTACTTGGCCATTGGCATCGCCGACGAGGAGCATCTTCCCCCGGCCGTGATGTGCGCCATGCGCTTCTTCATTGCGGGCCCGCTGATGCTGGCCGCCTGCGCGATGATGGGCCGGCGCATCCGGATTACCTTCGCCGAGGGACTTCGACTTGCCACGGTCGGTTGCCTTCTCCTGGTCGGCGGCAATTGCGGACTCGCCTGGGCCGAGCAATGGGTCCCCACCGGCTTCGCCGCGCTATTGATCGCCATCACGCCGATCTGGTTCCTGCTGCTGGAGACTTTTGTCTTTCGCGGAGACCGCCTGTCGGCACGCGGCGTCTTCGGCGTCGCTCTCGGCATCGCCGGAGTCGCACTCCTGTTCTGGTCGAAGTTTCAGGACCGCTCCGCGCTGGGCATCATGCCGCTGCTCGCAGCCGGCACACTGCTGTTTTCGTCGTTCAGTTGGTCGGTCGGCTCCGTGCTTTCGCACAAATGGCAGATGAAGGTTGATCCGTTCACCGCAACAGGATGGCAAATGCTGTTCGCTGCCGTCGGGAATACGCTGGTCGCCATGCTCACCGGCGAGTACCGGCACATCGTCGTCACCCAACGCGCCATGATGGCGACTCTCTACCTCGTGGTCTTCGGCTCGTGGGTGGGATACACGGCCTACATCTGGTTGCTGAAGCATGTTCCGACGCCGAAGGTCGCGACCTATGCCTACGTCAATCCGCTGGTCGCGGTGTTCCTGGGATGGCTGCTGCACAGCGAGCACCTCGACGGCTGGATGCTGGGCGGCACCATGATCATCGTCGTTGGAGTAGCGCTGGTGACGACAGCCAAGGTGCACGACGCCGGCAAAGAGCTGGCTGAAGGAACGCTGCCGGAGCTGGAAGGCGAGGTATGAAAAAACACAGCGTGTTCACCACGGAGACAGGGAGACACGGAGACAAAAGAAGACAGGAGATTCTCTGCGTCTCCGTGCCTCTGTGGTGAATAAGCGCTTTAATGCGGATGCCGCTCCTTTTGCTCATCCTCCCACTCCAGAAAGGCCCGGAAGGCGGCTCCGCGATGACTGTATCCTGCTTTCTCTTCCGCAGTGAGTTCGGCAAAAGTCTTCCCAATCTGCGGGAAGTAGAACAGCGGATCGTAACCAAATCCGTTCGATCCTCGTTCGGCGTGCAAGATCTTACCTTCGGCTTTGCCGTGAAACGTTGCCAGCGTGTGTCCATTGCGCGCAGCGGCAATCACGCAGATGAAGCGTCCGGTACGAAACTCATCAGGAACTTCGTGCAGCTCGCGCAACAGGCGGGCATTGTTGGCATCGTCATCGGAATTGCCTGAGTTCTCGCCTGGATTGTGCTCGTCGGCGGCGTAGCGAGCCGAGCGAACTCCCGGCGCACAGCCCAGAGCATCCACCTCCAGGCCCGAATCGTCCGCGATGACGATCTCACCCTCCGCATGTTTGCTGTAGAACTCGGCTTTCTTTTGGGCATTCGCCTCGAAGGTGTCGCCATCCTCCACCACAGGGGGCAGCAATGCGAAGCCGGGCAGCATTTCGATCTGCACGTTATGTGAAGCGGCAGCACCGATCAGGTCACGAATCTTCCCCGGGTTCGAAGTGGCTACAAGTACGCGTTTCAAGCAAACCCTCCGATAGCAACTGGCAGCTAGTTAAAAAATCAACGCCGCTGCTTCACCGGATTGTAATTCGGTGCCCCATGTGCCGGGAGGGAACGGACTGCTGCTGGTTGCTAGTTACTACCGCGCTGCCTTATCCAATTCCGAACACTTTTTCGCCATTCACTCACTTTTAACCTTCGCTTCAAGTGCAGTTCACGTCCGCCAAGTATCAAGGTTAGACCTCAGAATCTATGCCTGAGGACAAGAGGTGAGGAGAACTATGCGTCAGATTCTGGCTACAACGTTAATGGCGGTTATGACCTTCGGACCGCTGACCAACGCGAATGCCGCAGCGGCCCAGCCGTCAAGCAAATCATTCGCGGGTCAACCAGCAACTCCCATCCGTCACCTGGTGGTGATCTTCCAGGAAAACGTTTCCTTCGACCATTACTTTGGCACCTACCCTCAGGCCACCAACCCGGCAGGCGAGCCCGTCTTCACGCCGCTGCCGAACACTCCCTCGGTAAATGGAATTTCCGGCCTGCTCAGCGTAGCCAACCCCAATCTGAATCCTGCTAACGGAACTGGCGCGACCAATCCCTTCCGCCTCGACCGTTCGCAGGCCGCCACCAACGATCAGGACCACGATTACACGCCGGAACAGATGGCCTTCGATAAGGGCCTCATGGACCTGTTCCCCTTCAATACCGGCGTTGCCGGTCCGCCCCCGACGGGCGGAGGCATTGTGGACACGACCGGTCTGGTGATGGGCTATTACGACGGCAATACCGTCACCGCCCTGTGGAATTACGCTCAGACCTTCGCCATGAACGACAACTCGTACGGCACCAACTTTGGCCCATCAACTGACGGCGCGCTCAATCTCATCGCCGGCCAGACCAACGGTGTCGTGCAGAATGAAAACGGCACGGGTGCGGTCATCGGCGACGGCAATGGTGGCTTGACCCTCATCAGCGATGCCGACCCGCTGAACGATGTCTGCTCCACCACCAGCGGCGAAGTCTTGCAGATGGGCGGACAGAATATCGGCGATCTGCTCAACACCGCCGGTGTAAGCTGGGGCTTCTTTGAAGGTGGCTTCGACCTGACCATCACCAACCCCAACGGCACCACGGGCTGCCATCGTTCTACCCTGTCGCAAATCACCGGGCAGACCAAGGCCGACTACATCCCGCACCATCAGCCGTTCCAGTACTACACCTCGACCGCCAACTGGCAACACACGCGTCCCACTTCAATCGCGACCATCGGGCAGCAGGGCGATGCCGGCAATCACCAGTACGACACGCATGACTTCTTCGACGCGGTCAACGCCGGCAACTTCCCGGCCGTCAGCTTCCTGAAGGCCCCCGGCTATCAGGACGGACATGCCGGCTACTCCGACCCGCTCGACGAGCAGAAGTTCATCGTCGACACCATCAACTTCCTAAGCCAGAGCTCTGAGTGGGCCAGCACGGCAGTCGTCATCACCTACGACGATTCCGACGGCTGGTACGACCATCAGCTTGGCCCGGTCGTGAACGCTTCGCAGACCAGCGCGGATGCTCTCACCGGTGCTGGCCAGTGCGGCACGGTAGCACCGTTCCTCGACGGCATTTCGGCATCGCATGCTCAGGGCCGCTGCGGTTACGGACCCCGTATCCCGATGATGCTGATTTCGCCTTACGCACGTCAGAACCAGGTCGATCACACCTTGCTCGATCAGTCTTCGGTTATCCGCTTCGTCGAAGACAACTGGCTCGGCGGCCAGCGGATCGGCAACGGTTCGTTCGACACCGTTACCAATTCGATTGCATCGCTGATGTCCTTCAGCCAGCCCACGTCGTGCTTCCGCTACGTGCTGCTGAACGACACCACTGGTCTGGTAACCCAAAAGGGTTGCGCAAGACCGTAGTCTGTTGACAGGCAATTAGAATGGCAACAAGCGCAGCGTCATGGCTGCGCTCGTTTGCCGTTTCGCGCTTTTCCGATTCCCGCTTGCAAAGGCACTTGGTGACCACTCGACGATCGTTTCTGAAGCACTGTTCCGCTGTCGCCGGGGGCCTCGTTCTCGGCCGCAATGGCTTTCTCTCAGCCATGCAGCACGCCGCTCCGGCTCCCGCCAATACTTTGAATGTCAGCACGCTGCCGACGTTTGTAGATTCGCTGCCGCTGCCTTCAGTCGCCAAGCCGTCCGGCATGCGCACGCTCGCTTCTTCCAAAGCGAAAGTTCCTTACTATCGCTTCGCCGCTCGCCCGATGGAAATGAAAATCCATCGCGATCTTAAGCCGACCAACTTCTGGTCGTTCGGCCCGTCGGTCCCGGGACCAACGCTGGAGATGCGAAGCAATGAGCCGGTGCTGGTGGAATGGGCGAACGAGCTTCCCCAACATCACTTCCTGCCCATCGACTATCGTCTGCACGGCGCTGAAGCGAGCAATCCCCAGGTGCGCATCGTCTCGCATTTGCATGGAGCCCGCGTGCCCGCCGACAGCGACGGCTTTCCCGAAGACTGGTTCGCGCCCGGCGGCTCGCGCCTCTATCGCTATCCCAATCAGCAGGACGCGATGATGCTCTGGTACCACGATCACGCCATGGGCATTAATCGCCTGAATATTTATGCTGGATTATTTGGCGCAACTTTTATTCGCGACAGCTACGAGGAAAAGCTGAATCTGCCTAGCGGCGCCTACGAAGTGCCGCTGCTGATCTTCGACCGGATGATTACCCCCGAAGGTCAGCTGTACTATCCCGTCTCTCCCAATCCCAAGGAACCCTGGATCCCCGAGCTTTTTGGCGATGCGATTCTGGTGAACGGCAAGCTCTTCCCGTACCTCGAAGTGGAGCCGCGCAAATATCGTTTCCGCGTCCTGAACGCCTCCAACGCCCGCTTCTACCATTTCTGGATGAAGAACGGCCTCACCTTCCAGCAGATCGGTACCGATCAGGGGCTGCTGCCCGCCGCTGTGCCGGTGAAACGTGTGGCGCTGGCGCCGGGCGAGCGCGCCGACGTCATCGTTGACTTCGGCGATTGCCGCGGCGAACAGATCGTGCTGATGAACGACGCTTTCACGGTCATGCAATTCCGCGTCTCCGCGAATAAGGTGACCGACAACAGCTCCCTGCCGGCCGAACTGCGATCCGTTCCGAAGATTCCGGAATCCGATGCAGTAAAGACTCGCCTGCTGACCCTGGACGAAATCGACAACCGGGTTGGTGAACCGGTGCTGATGCTGTTGAACGGAAGTCACTGGCACGATCCCATCAGCGAAAATCCAACGGTCAACACAACCGAGATCTGGAGCTTCGTCAATCCCACCGACGACACACATCCCATCCATCTGCACACCGTGCGCTTCCAAATCCTCGACCGCCAGCACTACGAGCCGTGGACCTACCTCACCAAGAAGCAATTTCTCTTTCTCGGACCGCGCATCCCACCCGAGCCATGGGAGGCAGGCTGGAAAGACACAGTCCGCGCCGACTCCAAAATGGTGACCCGCATCATCGTCCGCTTCGACTCCTATCCCGGACGCTACGTCTGGCACTGCCACATCCTGGAGCACGAAGACAACGAAATGATGCGCCCCTATGAGATCGTGAAGGCATAGTGGTGCCCCACGTTCGCGTCCCGACGTTGGACGCTAACGTGAGTTCCGTCCTCACAGTACTATGGCCGAACGACGCTCTTTGAAGGTGCCCGGCTTCACGGGCTGTTGAAAAACTCGTGTGCGGCGGTATTTTAGGTAGAGCTGGCCTTCAGGCCAACGTCTAGACCGTTTATTGGTCGATTAGAGTCGGCTTCAGCCGACGACACCAGGTCCGCGTAATGAGTTTTTCAGGGGCTCCTCGTGCCGGACCTACCCCTTCTCAGTTCGAGCCGCACCAGCGGCGAAACTCCTGCCTTCTGTACAATGACCGAACCACCGACTCGCCACATGAAAATCGAAGACGCCCGAAACGAATTCCCCGCGCTCCAGCGGCAGGCCTTCCTCGACTCTGCCTGCGTCAGCCTTCCTCCGCAACGCACCGTCAATAAGCTGCGCGAATTCCTCGACATCGCTGCATTCTGTCCATCGGGCTCGTCCACCCAGCACCACATAGACATGGACACCATGCGCAACGCGGCGCGTCCACAGATCGCCAAGCTGATCAATGCCGACGAAGATGATATCGCGCTGGTCGAGAGCACCACGCACGGACTCAACCTCGCCGCCAATGCGATTTCATTGCGGCGCGGCGACCGCGTCGTCATTTCCGATCTGGAGTTCCTGGAAGTCGCGTTGCCCTGGCTCCAGAAGCGCGATGAAAGCGGCATCTCTATCGACGTGCTGCCAAATCGCGAGGGAAAGCTTCTGGTGGAAGATGTCGAGGCCGCCATCACGCCCGACACTCGCATCGTCGCCGTCAGCTCCGTACAATGGAACAACGGCTTTCGCTGCGATCTGGATGCCCTATCGCGACTCTGCCGCGACCGCGACGTCTTTCTTGTCGTCGACGCTATCCAGCAGGTCGGGGCGATTCCTCTCGACGTCAAAAAAACTCCGGTGGATGCCCTCGCCTGCGGTGGACACAAGTGGTTGCTGTCGCCCTTCGGCTGTGGATTCCTCTATCTCAGCAAAGAATTTCGCGCCAAGGTTAGAGCGCCGCTGGCCGGCTATCTTTCCGTAGCCGACCCTGTGGGCGGCTGGGGCGCGTACTTCGAAACGCCGTCGATTTCGCCCGTCGGCGACTTCAAGTACGTACACTCGGCGCGGCGCTGGGAGAACGGCGGCACGTCGAATTATCCAGGCGCCATCGGGCTTGCCGAATCGGTCGGGCTCCTCAACGAAATCGGCATCGATAACGTCGCCGAGTACGTGCTATCGCTCACCGACCACTTGATCGCCGGCCTTCATCAGGCGAACATCCAAGTCGTAACGCCCGAAGACCGACGCTATCGCTCCGGCATTGTCACCTTCTCTCTTGCGACCGCGGCGCAGAACGCCGCCCTGATCGAATTCCTGCGCGAGCGCAAGGTGCTGGTCTCGCTGCGCTATACCTCAAACGTCGGCGGCGTGCGCGTCGGGTGTCATTTGTTCAACAACACCGACGATCTCGACCAACTGGTGGAATGCACGGCAACGTTCGTGCGGCAGCAGGGAGAGGCGCGGACCTGATGGCTGCCGATCCTGTTCCCATAGCGACTCCCGAGCGCCGCGCCGAAGCTGTCGCCAACGAGCACGGCCTCGCACGCAAGCTCACCGAGCGGCAGATGGGCATGATCGCGCTCGGCGGCGCCATCGGCACCGGACTTTTTCTCGGCAGCGCTCTCGCCGTGCGCACTGCCGGGCCGGCCGTCATTCTCAGCTACATCTTCACTTCGCTCATCGCGCTGCTGCTGATGTACTGCCTCTCGGAGATGGCAGTCGCGCATCCCACCGCCGGCTCGTTCGGCGTGTATGCCGATCTCTACGTATCGCCCTGGGCGGGCTTCGTCGTGCGCTATACCTACTGGGCGGCGCAGTCGATCGCACTCGGCGGAGAAGCAGTAGCGGCGGCCATCTACACGCAGTGGTGGTTTCCCAGCACACCAGTTTGGGCCTGGGTGGTGGTCTACTCCGTGCTGCTGATCTTGGTGAATGCCACCAGCGTCGGCGCCTTCGGCACCTTCGAATACTGGTTCTCGACGATCAAAGTGACCGCCATCGGCGTCTTCATTGTACTGGGCACGGGAGTTCTGCTCGGCATCCATCAGCGCCAGCCGATCGGGCTCGCGAACTTTTACACCCACGGCGGTTTCCTGCCGCACGGCTGGCTCGGCGTCTGGATGGCGCTCGCTTTCGTCATCTTCAGCTTCATCGGAACGGAGATCGTCGCCGTCACCGCCGGCGAAGCGTTTGACCCCGAGCGTTCCGTGCCCCGCGCCATGCGCACCATGCTGCTGCGGCTGGTCATCTTCTACGTCGGCGCCATCACCGTGCTGGTCGGCGTGATTCCATGGACGGAAATTCAGCCCGGACAGAGCATCACCGTCAGCCCGTTCGTCCGCGTCTTCGACGTGATGCATGTGCCTATCGCCGCACAGATCGTAAACTTCGTCGTCCTGACGGCAGCGCTCTCCGGCATGAACTGCTGCCTGTACCTGGCGACCCGCATGATCTTCTCGCTGGCTCGCGGAGGCTACGCGCCCGCGGCTCTCGGAGGCGTCTCGCGCCACGGCGCGCCGATCCCAGCGTTGATGGTGTCGGCCTTCGGCCTGGCGATCGCCACCGTGGTCGCCATTCTCTTCCCGCGCTCCGCCTACGTCTACATGTTTGGCATTGCGCTCTTCGGCGGATTGTTTGTCTGGCTGATGATCTTCATCACCCACCTGTTCTTCCGCCGCAAGTGGGAGGCGCAAGGCGGCCGCACGCTGCCGGTGAGAATGCCGTTCTTCCCCGTAACTACGATCATCGGCGCGCTGGCGGTGCTGGCCATCATTATCTCGACCTGGTGGGTGGACGGCATGAGGCCCACGATGGAGTCAGGCATTCCCTGGCTGATCGTACTGAGCCTGCTGTATGCAGTGTCGCGAAGGCGTGAAAGTAATTAGTAATGAGTGATTAGTAATTGGTGATTAGCAATCGGCGACTACTGCTGGCTACTGACGATTGCCTACTGACGACTGGCCACTGACTTGGTTGTCATCCCGACCGGAGGTGGGCCGTCGTTGCCCGCTGGAGTGGAGGGACCTGCTGTTCGCTGCCGTGGAAGGATCCCGCCGCACAGCAATAGCAGACCCCTATTCGGGCTGAAGCCCTCGTCGTGGTGACAATCATTGGAAGAAAATCCCTTTGCCGATCCTCCGTTCGGCGCATTTGACCTGCTTCCCTCTCTCCAAGGTTTATACTTCGCGGTTGCCACTTCTTCTCCCGCGAGGCGCCATGAAACACCTCACTCGTGTACTTTTCTTTCTCTCACTCGCATCTGTCGTGGTAATAGCGCAGAACATGAAACCCAACGCCCAAGCCAACGCCAAGTTCGCGCAGATGACCGACGCGTTCGTGAAGGACTCGCTGGCGCTGTCGCCGGTCAGTGCTTCGCAAGCCGGCTATCACAAGCACACCGATCCTGCGACGGGCAAGACGATCGACCTTGACGCGCAACTCGACGACGTCAGCGCCGCCGGTGTCGCCGCGCAGGAAAAGTTTTACAGCGAGTGGCGAAAGCGCTTCCAGACGGAGACGCCCATCGATGCGCTGAACCCGCAGGATGCCGCCGACTTTCGCCTCATCGATGACCAGATCGGCTTGAATCTGCTGGAGTACAACACCATCCAGAATTACAAGCACAACCCCACGGCCTACGTTGAACTGCTGGGCAGCGGCCTGTTCCTTCCGCTGACGCAGGAATACGCCTCGAAGGAGGTGCGCGTCGGCGACGTGATCTCGCGCATCAGTCAGATCCCCCGCTTCCTCGACCAGGCCAAGTCGCAGCTCAGCGACGCCGATCCTATCTTCATCTCAACCGCCATCGATGAGAACGAGGGCAACATCAACCTGGTGGACAGCGTTGCCGCCGATATTCCGGCGGGCTCTCCGTTGAAAGCGCAGTACGACAAAGCCGCGCCGACGGCCAAGCAGGCACTCAACGACTTCAACGCCTGGATGAAGGACGACCTCGCCAAGAAGCCTACCAATGGCCGCACCTGGCGCTTGGGCGAGAGAGATTACGCAGCGAAATTTCATCTGGTGATGGAAACCTCGATCGAACCAACCCAGTTGCTGGCCGACGCCGAGACCGAGGTAAAAACCGTACGCGCGGAGATGTTGAACATTGCCCTGCCGCTCTACAAGCAAATGTTTCCCGGCCAGGACGATTACGCCACTCTTCCGCAGCAGGAGCGTGAAAACAAGATCATCAGCGCGGTGTTGAACAAGATCGGCGACGAGCATCCGCAGCGCGATCAGCTCATCCAGGCCGTCAAAGCGGACGTGGCCGGCATCCGGCAGTTCATCATCGACAAGAAAATTGTTACGCTCAGCAATCGCGACAACCTGAAGGTCATCCCCACGCCGGAGTTCGAGCGCGGCATCTACTCCGTCGCCGGCTTCCACGGTGCTCCGCCTCTCGAGCCCACTGCCGAGGCGCAGTACTGGGTGACCCCAATCGATCCCAAGATGCCCGAGGCGAAAGCCGAGAGCAAGCTGCGCGAGTACAACAACTACACGCTGAAGTGGCTGACGATTCACGAAGCTCTGCCCGGCCACTACGTCCAGGGCGAGCACGCCGACGACGTGCAGCCTCCCACGCGGCGCGTGCTGCGCAATCTCTTCGGCAATGGAGCCTACGTCGAGGGCTGGGCTGAGTACGGCGCCGACGTGATGACGCAGGAAGGCTATCTCGACTTCAATCCGAAGTTTCACCTGGTGCGGCAAAAGGTGTGGCTCCGCGCAGTCGCCAACACCATCCTCGACATCCGCTTGCAGACGATGAACATGACCGATCAGCAGGCGCTCGACCTGATGACGAAAGAATGCTTCCAGACCGAGGCGGAAGCCGAAGGCAAGCTCGTGCGCGCCAAGCTGAGCTCAACGCAGCTTCCAACATACTTTGTCGGGACGCAACAGTGGTGGGCGTTGCGCAAGAAGTATCAAGCAGCCAAGGGCAACAGCTTCACACTGGAAGAGTTCCACGACCGCGCCCTGGACCAGGGACCGCTGCCGATCGAATATCTGGAGAAGATCATTCTGCCGAGCAGTAAGTAGCGATCGCTGATTGCCTACTGGCCGCTGGCCACTGCTTTGTGAACTTTTGTAAAACTTGTGCAATTCGTCCCAATACGTCGAACTTTTCTTACGCGTGCGCGTCTATAGCTGTAACCCAAATCCAAGGTGGGCGCCAACCCCAACAAGCTGTAACCGGCGCCCACCGCTGTTCCTTCCTACTGCGTTGCGTACAGAGCGATGATCCGCTCGATCGCCCGACTGCACACCGCACAGAATCTGTCATATCGAGTGAACATGATGCAGTTTTCCTGCGGCCGGTAATATCCCTTCGCTTCATAGTTTGCGCCCTCGAAAGCACCCACCCGGTCTGAGTACTGGTCCGTACTCAGCAGCTGGTCTTCGTGCTTCTTCTCCTTTTCGAAGAGCGCGTTCATCTCTGCTTCAGAACGGTTCTCCTTGCGGATTTGCCGCCTCTCAGCTTGGATGTCCTTCTCGTAGGCTTCGAAATCGGCCTTCTTCCACGGTGTCGGAATTGGCGTGCCGGCGGTCACCAGGTCCTTCCACTTCAGCATCGCCGGATCGAGCAGCGCAGTCACATTCGGCTCCCACGGCTCAATACGCTTTTCCGGCGATCCGACCGCGACATCCGAGGTGTAGTACTCGTCGGCCAGTCCGGCGAATTCGTGCCCGAACTCGTGCACAAACACATACGGCATCCACTCGCTGTCGGCTGCGACAGTCGCGTACAGGTTGTAAATTCCGCCGCCGCCATATGTCTTCGAATTCGTCAGGATCTCGATGAACTCATACGGCGCATACGAGGCGATATCCCGCAGCGCCTTATTGTCCGTCGTCATGATGTAACGTTCGCTGTCGAAGGTGTCGTACGAGGTGCCCAGCGGCGAATGAAGATAGACGCCGGTCGAAGGGCGCGAGATACCCGGAAGAACGAGCTACCGGGCACAGTCCCCAGACGTTGAAGTCTTTGCGATGCTCCTTGAAGGGCGAGCGCGAGAATAAAATCTCGGTCGCGCGCTTCGCATCGTCTTCGAACTTGCTGCGTTCCGATGCCGTATAGCCGTCGCCCAGGATCAGCAGATTCACCTTCGTCTCGGGCTCGCCGTTGTTCTGGATGGTCAAGAGCGGGCCGGGCGATGGGGGATTCACGGTGTCGATAAACTTATCGCGGGGATTGATGGTGGTGGTCCACACTTCGTGGAAGTCGACGTCCTTACCTTCGCGACGCTCCTTCAGCACGATCTTCACCGGCTTGTCGGGCCGAGGAAAGCGCAGCGATTCGGAGAAAGTCCGATTCAGCGTCTTGGCTTCGTCGGTATCCGCCCACTCGCTGAAGAGCGACCCGAAGCCGCGCGAGTACAGCAGCTTTCCGCTGTCCAGATCATGGACCTCGAAGAGGTAATTGCCCAGGTTGGTGTCGTCGAGTGTCTTCGACATGTTGCCCGGCCAGGGCAGCGGCTCGATGACCACGCGATCGAAGCTCCACATCTCCTGCGTGGCATTGCCGGTGTGATAGTAGTCCAGGCGCATGGTGGCGGGATTGACGGCGAAGCAAGCGGTGGCCAGCAAGAGTACAAAGAGGAAAAGCGATGAC
Source organism: uncultured Acidobacteriaceae bacterium (assembly GCA_963834135.1). Taxonomy (GTDB): domain Bacteria; phylum Acidobacteriota; class Terriglobia; order Terriglobales; family Acidobacteriaceae; genus Bog-257. The sequence continues at coordinate 245,585 of CAWIAN010000009.1, forward strand.
AGCGTTCGTAGGCGAATCGTCATGGATTTATGCGACCTCGATAACAAGACTTTGCGGCGAACCAATTCTAATCGCATTGTCTACGGCCTGATTCGGCCGACCAGTTACACTGGGACAGATGGCTCGTAGCACCATCCTGGACTACCTCGACAATTTTCGCCGCCATGCTCGCCAGACCGCCTACGTCCACCGCCGCGGATATCGGACGCAGCGCTGGAGCTACGGCGACGTGTTGAGCACCGCCTACCGATTCGCGCGTGAACTGGAGTCGCGCGAGATCGGTAAAAGCGACAAGGTCCTTATCTGGGGTGAGAATTGCGCCGAGTGGATCGCCGCATTCTTCGGATGCCTGCTGCGCGGCGCGATCGTCGTTCCGATCGATAAAATTGCCGCACCCGACTTCGCGCAACGAATCGCCGGGCAGGTTGATGCCAGGCTATGCGTAGGCTCGCCGCACAACGAGGTCACCGGCGTTCCCTCTCTTCACCTCGAAACCCTTCGCGACGATCTCGCCGGACGTTCCGATGCTCCAGTCACACTGCCTCCGCTCACGCGCGATGACATCGTGCAGATCGTCTTCACCTCGGGCACGACGGCTGAGCCGCGCGGCGTCGTCATTTCGCATGGCAACATCCTCGCCAACCTCGAGCCGCTTGAGCGCGAGATTGGCAACTACCTCAAGTATGAGCGCCCGTTTCATCCGCTGCGCTTCCTGAATTTGCTGCCGCTCAGCCACGTCTTCGGACAGTTTCTCGGCATCTTTCTGCCGCAACTGCTGGCCGCGACCGTCATCTTTCAGGACACGCTGAATCCGTCCGAGGTGATGCAGATCATCAAGAAGGAGCGCGTGTCAGTCGTCGTCGCTGTCCCGCGGCTGATGCAGTCGCTGAAAGACAAGATCGAACGCGACTTCGAAGCCGAGGGCAAACTCGAGTGGTTCCGGCGACAGCTAGCGGCAGCGAAAGATCAGCACTTCGTAAAACGCTGGTGGCGCTTCCGCGGGATCCACAACCGCTTCGGCTGGAAGTTCTGGGCCTTCATCTCCGGTGGGGCCGCGCTCGACGCCGAGACGGAAGAATTCTGGGGCCGCCTCAGCTTCGTTGTCATTCAGGGCTACGGACTGACCGAGACCACTTCTCTCATCTCCCTGAACCATCCCTTCCGCACTGGCAAACGTTCGATCGGAAAGGTACTCGAAGGCCGCGAAATGAAGCTCGACGAGCACGGCGAGATTCTTGTGCGCGGCGCAAATGTTGCCGCCGGCTACTGGCAGAGCAAACAGCTGAAACCCGTTCTGAACGAAGAGGGATGGTTCCACACCGGCGACATCGGCGAGCTCGATGCCGAGGGCAATCTCTACTTCAAGGGCCGCAAGAAGAACGTCATTGTCACCCGCGAAGGAATGAACGTTTATCCCGACGACTTGGAAGCCGCGCTGCGCCAGCAGCCTGAGGTGCGCGATTGCGCGGTGGTCGGACTGGACCAGGGCGGCAACGCTGAACCTTGCGCCGTTCTGATCTTGCGGAACTCCGCAGACCCACACAATGTGGTACAGCGTGCCAACCAGCGGCTCGCGGAATACCAGCAGATGCGGCGCTGGATGGTTTGGCCCGACGAAGACTTCCCACGCACGCCGACGCAAAAACCGAAGACTGCCGTCATCCAGGCTGCCGTGCAACAGCACTTCGCTGCGGGCGAAGGCGGCAGCGCTGCATCGCAAAGCGGTCTAAGCGATTTGATCGCTCGCATCACCGGACGCAACGTCGGCGCGCTAGCTCCCGATGCAAAATTGGAGGGCGATCTCAACCTGAACTCGATGGACAGGGTCGAGCTGATGAGCGCCCTCGAAGACCGCTATCAGATCGACCTGAAAGAAGCCAATTTCGCTAATGTCAGCACCGTCGGCGATCTCGAACGCCTGCTGCACGAGCCGCAGAAATCGCCCCAGAACGGCTATCGCTATCCGCTCTGGGCGCAGCGCTGGCCCATCACCTGGATTCGCGAATTCATCTATTACCTGCTCACTTGGCCGGCGACCATCATCATGGCTCATCCCACGATCGTCGGCAGAGAAAATCTGCGCGGCCTTGATGGGCCATTCCTAGTCAGCTGCAATCACGTAACTTACATCGATCTGGGATTCGCTCTGAAAGCCCTGCCGCCCAGGATGCGCCGCAAGCTCGCCGTCGGCATGTGGGGCGAGATGCTGTGGGAGATGTGGCGCCCACCACAAAGCTGGAACTGGTTCAAGCGGCTGTCTTACTGGGTGGGATATTACCTAGCTGTGGCACTGTTCAACGTCTTCCCGCTACCACAACAGTCGGGGGTGGGAGAGAGCTTCGCCTATGCGGGCGAGTCAGTCGATCGCGGTTACAGCGTCCTGGTTTATCCCGAGGGCCGGCGCACGCCCGACGGTGGCCCCTCGCCCTTCCGCTCCGGATTGGGCATGCTCGCCGCGCGGCTCAACATCCCGGTGCTCCCGCTTCGCATCGACGGCCTTTACGACATGAAGATGGCTGGCCGGAAGATCGCGCACGCTGGCGAACTGAAGGTTGTCATCGGTAAGCCCATGTCGTTCCTACCCGGCACACCGCCGGAAGAAATCACGAATCAGGTGGAAGATGTCACTTGGAAGATGTGAGGCGTGAAGACGCTGTTCGCTGTTCGCCAGACTCCTCAACATCTAGCGTCATCCTGAGCCCAGCGGCGCTGTCTTTGCGCCACAAAGTCGAAGGATCCCTTGTACCATCAACAGCGCACCCGCCGCCATTGCTCGACCCACACTCACAAAGCTTCCGGCACTATCTGTTAACCTAGTTTTACCCATCAGAACTGCCTAAACTATCCGGAATTACGCAGGGGAACTCAGTACAGCCATGCCTCAGTCCAGACCGCTCACGGACGCGCGCGCCAACAGCAATCTCCCGTCGGCAATCCGAGGGTATCTTGCGGCCGCCGCCGTCGTGAACCTCATTCTGCTGATGCAGGTGGTGAGCCGCCTTCACCATGTCGCCACGCCCATTAACCATGGACTCGCGCGCGTACTAGCGACCGCCCTGGTCGTGAACGTCGCCGGAGCGGCGGCAATCCTCTGGCTGGCATCCGTTCGGCGTTGGCAGAATGCGTTGCCGCCGATTCTCAAATTCGACCTCGCCATTTCGCTCTTGCCCCTGGTAATGGCGGCGTTGCGCAATGGCGAGAAGGCACGCACCTTTCATCTCTTCGCGCTGGTCTACGTGGTCTTCCTGCTTTGCCGCACTGCGGAGCTACTATTCTTCGCCGCTCGCAATTCCGCCTCCACCACCGTTCGTCTGCCAGTTATCGTCTTCGCGGCGGCATTTATCGTTTACGGCGGAATTGTTCCGTGGCTGTCGCTGGCGAGCTCTCCGCAAGGCGATGAAGCCCACTTTATGATCCTGACCCACAGCCTGGTCTTCGATCACGATTTCGACGTGGGCGACAACTATGCGAATGGCGATTACAAGGAGGAGTTTCCGCCGCCCTCTCCGGGCGAGATGCGCGGCTACCCTTACGCCTCCATCGAGCACGACAACATCTCGTACCTGCCGCATGACCCGCACGTGGTACGGAACTTTCGCGGACAGCTGATGTTGGAGCACGATCCCGGCTTCCCCATGCTGATTTCTCCGGGATATGCGCTGGATGGGCGCGAGGGTGCGCTGTTCACCATGGCGCTGATCGGTTCGGCCGGAGCCGCCGCCGTCTGCGAGATCTGCCTGATCCTGGGCGTTGGCGTCTGCTCTGCCCTGCTGACGGTTGTGCTGCTTTGCTTCACCTGCCCTTACTGGGTATTTACGCAATCCACGTATGTCGACCTCTGCGCGGCCTCGGGCATTCTCTGGATCGCGCTACAGTTCTTCCGCTACCGGCAACGCGAACGTAAGCGCTACCTGATACTGGCCGGCATCTTGATTGCAGCCTTACCGTGGATGAATATCCGCTGGTGGTCGCTGGGCGGGCCCGCGTTCCTGGTTCTGAGCGCGTGGATCATCCATCGGCACCGCGGCGAGTGGACGACCATGCTGACCCGGCTGTGCTGTCTGGCCGTGCCGAACATTATTGGCCTCGGCGCATTCTCGGCGTTAGACAAGCACTTGTTCAACACGTACAAGCCAAACGCTTCGATGCTCCTGCTGTCGAAGAGCCTGCCGCAATTCGGCCTTCATCCCTTGCGTGGGTTACTGGGCATGCTCTTCGATCAGTCGTACGGCCTGCTGCCGACGGCTCCGCTATACGTTGCTGTGGCTGCGGGAATGGTTGTGCTTTACCGGCGCGATCGCTGGGCCTCCGCCATGCTCTTTCTGCCAGTTCTCGGCTATCTGCCATTCATTGCCTTCAGCCGTTACTGGTTTGCCGGCTGGAATCCGCCGGCGCGTTATTTGGTTTCGGCAGTCAGCCTCATGATTCCCGCCGCGGCGCTGGTGCTGAACCGCAAGGTGCGCTGGATCGTCATTCCTCTAGCCGCCTGGAGCTTCCTCATCTCGATCATGTTCACGGTGAATCCCGTACTGCGCACGCCGTCGATCTGGGTGCTCTACCCGATGAGCATGCTGGTGGAGTTCTTCCACGATCACATTCGCACGCCGATGTACAGCATCCTCAGCATCTACCCCAACATGATGCTGGCCCGCACGCAGGATTGGCTGCGTGCCTGGTTCTGGCTGATTGCATTCATCATCGCGGTTTGGGCGTGGTCGCGAACGGCCAATCGCGCGGACGCCGACGTTCCATCGTCACGAAGTGAGCGGGCTTTATAGAGGTCCTATGGCTGGTCGAAAATGGAAGCCAGCCGCACGGCTGCTGTTAAGACCAACTTTGCCGCACTAACTCTCGCGCTACTTCGACGCATCCAATCGTAACTTCAACATCGCCAGACTCAACTTCCGCGGGTCGGGGCCTTTGCCCATCTCGGCAGGCGAATGAAGTGGGCCGACAACTCGAAACCGGATTCGCACCGGATTCGCCCTCGCCAATACATCCTTCGGAATTTGTACAGTTCTGGTAGCGAATTCTCCCGGAGCCGTCGCGCTAAACGACCACGTGCCTACCGGAACCTGGTTCACCAAGACTTCGATCGGCACATTCGGAAACGCCGCTGACACATTCGGAGAGACCATTACCCATAGCGTCGCCGTCTCCGGAAGCGCGTCTGCCGCGATAGGCAAATCTACCCCGAAGTCGGTTCCGCCCCATGTGGCCCAGTCCTCCGGATCGTACCAATCGCCGCGCATATAGCGGGCAGCGCTTGCGCCGCGTTGAAAATTCAGCGTCTCCCCGAGCCGGTAGCGCCAATTCCGCTCCATCGTCTGCTTGTAGGAGTTGTAGTAAATTCGGTAGCGCGACAAATCGGGCAGGTCGCGGGGATCATAGGGATCGAACGGAAACCAGCTTCGAGTTTCCGGCGCGATGATCGATCGAACCTCGCCGCGACTAGTCTCATACAGGCTCAACGGCAGCAACGACCAGTCCATGTTGAGATGCTGCAGCGCCAGCGGACCGAATTGCAGCTGCGAGAGAACCGACTGCTCGTAGGGAACTACGCCTTCGTGCGACAGCAAATCGTAGCGCATGGTCGCCAGGTATCCTTGCCACTCTCCAATTGCCGCCAGATTCCACACGGCCTGTCCGAAACCGAGTGCTCCCACCAGCAGCGCCGCCAGCCCAATCGTTTTTCTATCCGGACTTAAATACCCAGCCACCACCAGAAGTAATAACGCCGTGGCCACAAGCGGTGCCAGCAGGTTCAAGACCCGGGCAGCAACCTCGCCGTCGAGACTGGCCGGAGTGTTGCCCAACAGCACGGCAAAGCAGAGATAGGCCACTGCCGCCAGCCCAATCACTGTCGCGATTTTTCTCAGCACTGCCAGGCGATCAGGCGCTGCCAGCACCACCATCCCGCAGACGAGGACTAGCAGCGATATCTTGCCCGGCATATGAGGCGAATGAAGCAGATATTGCAAACTGCCCAGGAACCCGTTGCGGTTCGAAGAGTCGAAGGGCCGGAGGATGGAGACCACCGCGATTGCCGCGCCCATCACATACCACACGGCGAGCGCCGCGGTCAGCGCGCGCTGCCGCGGAAAGTGCCTGAGCCTCCAAACGCAAATGCCCGCCAGGATCAGCCCAAAAAACAGCATGGACTCGTAGGCAATGAGCATAGGAACGGAAAGCGCCAGCAGCAACAGCAGCGTCCATCCCGCCAACTCTTCGCGGAAAAGCAGGATGAACAACACCGGCCAATATAGCGACACCAGGAGATGGCTGTCCGTGGAAAGATACGTCTCCACGTTCATCGGTCCCGCGAAGAAGCTCAGCAACGGGAACAGGATGTACCACCGGCGCCGCGCATACCGATAGCACAGATACAGGCTAAGCAAGGCATGACTGTACAAGGTAACGCCGTACACTACAGACAGCAGATGGAGCGAATGGATGCGCAGGTGAGTCGCAATCACCGTGGGCGTTTGCTCCACCAGAATCGTGAACAGTCGCGATTGAAAGATGCGGGTCTTCCAATCGCCTACCCAGAAGTAATAGCTGCGCCGGGAGACAATTTCTACGAACACCCATACCCCGTCGCCCCACAATTGCAGATCGCTGGCAACGGCGGTAAACCGTTCCACCAGTACCGCGACGATCGCCACACCGAGCATGACGCCGCCCCAACCGGGCATACCCGGACACCACCGGGGAGCAGATCGACGGGTCACGAAGGAAGTCGCGTGACCTTCGACGGATGGCGGTAGAGGCATAGTCTTTGCAGGGGGATATGTAAACGGCGAGCCGATTCTACAGAAAATTCTGACCCCCAGCTTACACCAATTCGTCCGGGCATCGACCCGCGTGCCCAGCCCCCGGGCCGGCCGCAACTCCTACTTGTCACAATTGCTTGTGACGAATGCACTTGTTGCATGTGCGCCCGGAATGTTCCGCTGGGGTGTATCTGGAGAAGTGCCAGAGAATGCCGGAAGTCGTCGGTCGAAGTCATAACGGCAATGTTTTCAGCCTGCGAGCGTGATTGCAGCGAATCACCCGCACAGGTGATCGTCAGCACTCCGCTCGGGTTACGACCGAAAAATCATACGACACGGACATTTCTGGTCCCTCGGAACGACTCGCACGCGTTCCGGCCGTCAAGCACGGCGATACGATGGATTTTCAGGGGGTCATCGTGCTCACACCGTACGGATTAGACATCATCGAAAGCTGCCTGGCGTGCAAGATGCGCGCAGAACACATTTTCTGCGACCTGACTCCGGCAGCACTGCAATCCTTCGAATCCATTAAGTACGCCACGGCTTATCCCAAGGGCGCCGTTCTTTTTGTAGAAGGCCAAACCCCGCGTGGCATCTTCGTCTTGTGCAAAGGCCGCGTCAAACTCTCCATCTGCTCCACTGACGGCAAAACTCTGATCCTGAAGATCGCTGAACCTGGCGAGGTTCTCGGTCTGAGCGCCACCGTCAGCGGCAAAGCTTACGAATTGACTGCGGAAACCGTCGATCCCTGCCAGGTGAACTTCGTGAAGCGCGAAGATTTTCTGCGCTTCCTCAAGGAGCATAGCGAAGCCTGCCTGCGCGTAGCCGAACAGCTGAGTGATAAGTACAACTCGGCTTGCCGCGAGATCCGCTCGCTCGGGTTGTCGCACTCGGCCGGCGAGAAGCTGGCGAAGCTTCTGCTGGAGTGGAGCGCTCGCAACGGCGAGGCCGCCCGCACCGAGCCGCGTCTGAAGCTGGCGCTGACCCACGAAGAGATCGCACAAATGATCGGCACTTCGCGCGAGACCGTGACTCGGTTGTTTGCGGACTTGAAGAAGCGGCAGATCGTGCAGGCTAAAGGCTCAACCCTGCTGATTCGTAACAAGGCCGCGTTGAAGGCCATGGCGATTGCACCGTAGGGGGGTCGCCGCCGTCCGATTATCTGCGAACGGGACAATCGTGCCCGCCGGAAAAACTGTTCCATTCCTATCCCGCCGGGAAGCCTCGCCTATCCGCCTGCTGGTGAGCTATTTGCCCATTCCATGTGCATGAGGTCACGGAAAACAGTGACTGCAATCACTGCGACGTTCTAGGCCGAGCGGTATTACCTATCTATGGAAAGCACGATTCAATCAAGTTGCCTGTCTTGCGAATTCCGTCCCGATCGCCTTTTTTGCGACATGCCCGCGGAGTCGTTGAAGGCGTTCGACGAGATTAAATCGCTTACGTCTTTCTCACGCAGCACGGTCCTGTTCACCGAAGGACGTCCGGTCCGCGGCATTTATATCCTGTGCGACGGCCGCGCCAAACTCTCCATCAGCTCGGAAACCGGAAAGCGTCTCACTCTGCGGATCGCAGGACCGGGCGAAGTGCTGGGCCTGGGCGCCGCTCTGTCCAACACTCCCTACGAAGTCACGGCGGAGCTGCTGGATAACTCGCAGGTGGTCTTCGTGCGCAGAAAAGATCTGCTGAAGTTCCTACGCGAGAATCGCACCGTGTGCCTGGAGATCGTGCGCATGTTGAGCCAAGACCTGCACGGAGCTTACGAACGGGTTCGCACCATCGCCATGGTGCATACGCGCCGCCCCCGCATCGGCTTCCGTCAGCGCGCGCTGATGGTATAAGAACCGGCAAGCTCGTAGTAATTACGGCACGGGTCTAGCGGCCCGTGCCGAAGCTGTTTTGCCTCGTCGTCCCCGCTGGATGACGCAGCGCGGATCTTCTTTCGCATGGCAGGAAGGATACGGCGCGTTTAGCGTAAGCGCATCGAACAAGAGGGCGGTCGTTTAACCGCTGAAGCGGTGGGCTTTCTTAATTCGCGCCCGAGGCGCCGACACCATGGAAACGCCTGCACATCGAAGCGCTCAGCTTGGTTCTAGCTGCCCGCACCTCTCGTAGCGGACGGGCTGCCGAGCTCACATTGCGGCACGCACCGCGCGGAACGGACGTTCGAATTTCCCCGCGTTTACTCCGCATGTTTTTCTCGAACGGCTTAAACGACTGCTCTCTCGCCTTCTTCGATCCTGCGAAAACCCGCATGCTCATTGCCGCTTCGTCGTATGGAACTGCGGGCCGGACTTCCGTGATCCGGCTCACCCGGGGTTGTGAGAACCAGGGTCCGTGTGACCCCTATCACATGCGGACGTGAGTACACTCACTGCCCCTCTGTGCCTATGTCGGCGATCTTGGAATGTTCTCCGGTGCGTACTCTCCCGGATGGAAGCGGGGGCTTCGTGAAACGCTGCGGTCTGGTTTTCCTTGCTGCCTTGCTGACGATAATGACAGCGGCAGTCCCTCAACTCTCGGCCCAGGCACCGGCCAAAAAGTCCGCTAAAGCGGCGGCCAAGATGAGCAACGACGAATGCCTGGCGTGCCATAGCGATCCGACGCTCTCGAAAGACGAGAACGGCAAGTCGATCAGCCTGCACGTCGATGACGCAAAGTTCAAGGCCTCCACCCACAGCGTCTTCGGCTGCACCGATTGCCACGCCGACATCAAGGCCTTCCCCCACGATCCCACGCCGGTGATGCCGAAGTGCTCCAATTGTCACGCCGACCAGCAAGCGGCTTACGATCGCGGCGTCCATGCGAAGGCAGCGGCTGCCGGCAACACCAATGTCGCCAAGTGCCAGGACTGTCACGGCAGCGTACATGAGATCCTGCCGGCCAGCGATCCCAAGTCGAAGGTCGCGCACACCAACATTCCCGCGACCTGCGGCACCTGCCACGGCCAGAAGTTCGCCATGGCTTCCGGCGGCATGACTGCGGCGGCCTACACTTCATACCAGGAAAGCGTTCACGGCAAGGCGGTCGCCGCGGGCTCCGAGAAGGCCGCGGTCTGCACTGACTGTCACGGGGAGCACGACATTCTCAGCGCCGTCGATCCGAAGTCGCCGATCAACAAGTTCAACGTTCCGGCCACCTGCGCCAAGTGTCACGCCGACGTCAAGGCCGAGTACATTCAGAGCATTCACGGCACGGCCGTTGCGCGCGGCAACTGGCAGGCGCCGGTCTGCACCGACTGCCACGGCATCCACACCATCAAGGCTCCCAAGGACGCGAACTCCTCCGTCGCCGCGGCCAACGTGAAGAACACCTGCGCTTCATGCCACGAAGGGGTGCGGTTGTCGAAAGAATTCGGCGTGCCCGGAGGCAGAGTTTCTTCCTACCTCGCCAGCTATCACGGTATGGCGTCGGAGGTAGGTTCGAACACCGTTGCCAACTGCGCCAGCTGTCACGGGGTACACAATATTCTGCCCTCCAGCGATCCGCGCTCGACGATTAATCACGAGAACCTGGCCAAGACCTGCGGCCAGTGCCACCCCGGCGCCAACGACAAATTCGTTACCACCAAGGTTCACCTCGACGCCACCAGCAAGGCCGATGTCGGCAGCAAATTCATCGGCCTGATCAAGAAATTTTACTTGTGGATGATCTTCGCCGTGATCGGCGGCATGGTGTTGCATAACTTTATCGTCTTCCGCAAGAAGCTGATCCTGCACCGCATCGGGCAGCCACGCATTATGTTCCGCATGTCGCTCGGACAGCGCATCCAGCACCTCACGCTGCTGGTGAGCTTCTTCACCCTGGTGTTGACCGGCTTCGCGCTGCGCTACCCGCAGTCGTGGCTGGCCATGATCTTCATCAACGAGCTGGTGCGCAGCTACATTCACCGCATCGCCGGCGTGGTGCTCATCGCGGTCAGCCTGTTTCACCTGTGGTACGTCATCGCCAAGCCGGAAGGCCGGCAGCTGATCAAAGACATGCTGCCTGACTGGAAAGACGTCACCGACGCACGCGATGCCTTCCGCTTCTACCTGGGATACAGCGACCAACGCCCGATGTTCGGCCGCTTCACCTACGCCGAAAAGATGGAGTACTGGGCCCTGGTGTGGGGCATGTTTGTCATGGCCTCGACCGGATTGATGGCCTGGTTCAAAGTCGGGGTCGGCGAGCGCGTGCCCGGATGGTGGGTGGATGTCGCTATCACCGTCCACTTCTACGAAGCGGTGCTGGCGACCCTGGCCATCGTGGTGTGGCACCTGTACGGAGTGATTTTCGACCCCGATGCCTACCCGATGAACTGGGCATGGTTCGACGGCAAGATGTCGATCGAGCACTATGAGCACGAACACCCGATGGATATTGGCGCAATCGTGAAAGCTCGGGGATTGGAAGAAGAGCCGGAGCCGGCTCAAGAAGAAGCTGCCGAGACGACTGGCAGCCGCAAGTAGACGATAACTGGAGCGCTAGGTGAAAAAAATGCCTACCACCCGTTTAGTGGGATTGCTTCTAGTTTCCGGGTGCAAGACCATTGCCACCGGGCAATCTCTGCAACACTTTGTGCGCACTTTTTGCACTGGGGGAGCAAGACAATGAGTGAGGATGCTCTGGGGGTGAATCCTCAAGGTACGAATTCGCCCAAATCCCAAAAACTTATCAGAAATCCGATCAGCCTGATCGGCGTCGCTATCGCGTTTGTCGCATTCGTCAACATTCTTTTCCTGTTCCTGATCGACGTCCTGTCGACCAATCCCGCCCCCTACATCGGGATTCTCGCTTACATGGTGGCGCCCGCCTTCCTGGTGCTGGGCCTGCTGTTGATACCGATCGGCGAGGTGGTAGAACGGCGCCGACGCGCGAAGGCTGTGGGCACGCCCGCCTACATGAAGCTGGACCTGAACAATCCGGCGCAGCGTAGCACCGTGGCGTTCGTGCTCGCCTTCATTGTGATCTTCGCGCTGGTGAGCGCCGTGGGCAGCTACAAAGCGTATGAGTTCACCGACTCGGTCCAGTTCTGCGGGCAGTTGTGCCATACGGTCATGCACCCGGAATTCACGGCTTATCAAGCGTCGCCACACGCGCGTGTAGGCTGCGTGGAGTGTCACGTCGGCTCGGGCGCAAGCTGGTATGTGAAGTCGAAGCTGTCAGGCGCGCGCCAGGTGTACTACACCGCGATGGGCACGTTTCCGCGGCCCATCCCCACTCCAGTTGCGAACCTGCGTCCTGCGCCGCAGACCTGCGAACAGTGTCACTGGCCCAAGAAGTTCTGGGGCGCACAGCTGAAGACCTTCACGCACTATGGCGTCGACGAGCAGAACACGCCGCGCGTGATTCGCCTGCTGATCAAGACCGGCGGCGGCGATCCTTCGCTGGGCCAGGCGGGCGAAGGCATTCACTGGCACATGAACATCGCCAACAAGATCACCTACTTCGCTACCGACGAACAGCGGCAGGTGATTCCCTGGGTGCGGATGGAAAATGCTCAGGGCCAGGTGACCGAATACGCGACCAAGGACAGTCCGCCAACCCAGGCGCAGATCGACAAGGCCGACAAGCGACGCATGGATTGCATCGACTGCCACAATCGGCCGTCGCACGTCTATACACCTCCCGACGTTTCGGTCGATCGCAGCATGAGCGGCCACACCATCGATGTCAGCCTGCCCTTCATCAAGCAGCAGGGCGTCGAGGTGCTCACTGCCGATTACAAGACGAAAGACGACGCACTGAAAGCGATCTCCGTCAACATCAACAAGTTCTATCAGGACAAGTATCCGCAGATCGCGTCCGGTAAGGCTGACAGCGTGAAGGGCGCCGTGGCCGAACTGCAGCGCATCTACGACACCACCTTCTTTCCTGACATGAAGGTGAACTGGAAGACGCATCCCAACAACATCGGGCATCTGTATTTCGCAGGCTGCTTCCGCTGCCACGATGGTAATCACGTCAGCAAGGACGGCAAGGTCATCAGCAAGGACTGCAATGCCTGCCACTCGGTTCTCGAACAGGTGGAAGGCACTACGCAGATCGCACAATTGCCGACACAAACTTTCAAGCATCCGGTAGACATCGGGGACCTGAAAAATGTGAACTGCTCAGACTGCCACACTGGTGGAGTCGGGCCGTAAAGCAGTGGCTAGTTGCTAGTTGTCAGGGCCGCCTTCCTTTCCGAAGGCGGCTTGTTTTTGGCTTGTCATCCCGAGCGAAGCCGAGGAATCTGCGGTTCCGTTGCGAGGAACGATCGGCTTGGCTGTAGAGGTCCTTCGACTCCGGCGCAAGAAGCGCGCCTCCGCTCAGGATGACACCTTCATCTGGGAAATCACTATTTGCTTTAGCTGATGGCTGACAGCCGGCAGCCGAAAGTGACGTCCGTCACAGCCCCCGGTGATAAGACTCACGGCCCCTTGGGTCGCCGGAATCCTATCTTGGAAGCATAGAAATGAGCCGTGGTAGCCCGCAGGGGGCTGGTGGAGGAAAAGCAATCATGACAGCTGGTAACGGCAGTACTCATACGGCGGGCAAGAAGGAATACAAACCGCGCCTGATTTTCTGGGAAGTCACCAAAGGCTGCAACTTGCGCTGCATCCACTGCCGCGCCACGGCGACCGAACTGATGTCGCCGGCCGATCTGCCGACGGGCAAGGCGCTGAACATCATCTCCGAGATTGCCGAATTCTCCAACCCGATCCTGGTGCTCAGCGGCGGCGAACCGCTGTACCGTCACGACATTTTCCGGCTGGCGGAGTACGCCACCAGCCGCGGCATTCGCACGGCACTGGCGACCAACGGAACACTGGTGACCAAGGACGTTGCCGAGAAGATCAAGAATGCCGGCATCAAGCGGGTTTCGATCTCGCTCGACGGCGCCGACGCAATCACGCACGACACCTTCCGTGGAATTCCTGGCGCTTTCGACGCCGCTGTTTATGGCATGCGCAACCTGCAGCAGCTCGGTGTCTCGGTGCAAATCAACACCACTATCGCCCGGCACAACGCGCATCAACTGCCCGACGTGCTCACCCTGGCCCGTAACCTCGGCGCCGATGCGCTGCACACGTTCCTGCTGGTTCCGGTCGGCTGCGGTGTGGATATCGCGACGGAGCAGATGGTTGCTCCTGAAGAATACGAGCGCATGCTGAATTGGTTCTACGATCAGTCACTGGAAGGTGGGATCGAGTTGAAGGCGACTTGCGCGCCGCACTATTTCCGCGTGATGCGTCAACGCCGCGCCGCAGACCGTATGGCCGAGCGCGAGCACGCCGCGCCAACAATTTCCGATTCAAATCACATTGGCCCGACGGACATGATGATGCCGGGCTCCACAGGAATCTCCCTAAAGCCGAGCGGCGGGCCGTCAGCCGGACACACGGGTCAAACGGGCCATCCTGGCGGCCACCCCGGCGACATGAATGCCATGACCAAGGGCTGTCTTGCCGGAACCGGCGTCTGCTTCATCTCGCACGAAGGCGAGGTCTTCCCTTGCGGTTATCTGCCCGCCATCGCCGGCGACCTGCGCAAGCAGAGCTTTGCCGAGATCTGGAACGACTCCGTAGTATTCGGCCAGCTTCGCGATGACGACAATCTGAAAGGTAAATGCGGATGCTGTGAGTTCCGCCACGTCTGCATGGGTTGCCGCGCGCGCGCTTACGCGGCCACAGGCGACTTCCTGGCGGAGGAGCCGTTCTGCGTCTACGAACCCGGCACCTCAAACCAGATGATTCGCGAGACGGCAATCAAATCTGCCCGCTGAGACTTAAGTCATAGTTTGCGAATCACAGCCAGACTACGATTGAGACATGGCAGCTCATATCAGCACCACACAAACATCTCGGATGCGAACCATGGTGATTCCACGTGAGCATGGCGCCTGGGGCATGCTCCTGGTCCCGCTGGCAACGGGCGCGATCGCAGCAGCGCGCAGCGGCGTGAATGGCAGCGCGCTCACCCTGTTTGTGGCTGCTGCCTTGTCGCTCTTCTGGTTGCGGACTCCGGTGGAAAGTTGGCTGGGCACCTCGCCTATCAAGGCGCACAATGCACACGAGCGCACCGTGGTCCTCCGGACGATTCTTGGGATTGGGGCTTTGGCTCTGCTCAGCGTTGCGGCCCTGCTATGGTCTGGCAATCGCGGGCTGATCGTGATTGGCGCAATTGCGGTGTTGGCGTTTGCCGCGCAGGCAGGCGTGAAGAAGCTTGGCCGCAAGGGCAGGATGCCGGCGCAGATCATCGGCGCGATCGGTCTGACCTCAACCGCCGCGGGAGCTTACTACGTTGCTACTGGACGTCTCGACCGAATTGCTGTCGCGTTGTGGGTCGGCAACTGGCTGTTCGCCGCCGATCAGATTCACTTTGTGCAGCTGCGCATTCACTCGAGTCGCGCCTCCAGCTTCGAAGAAAAAGTACAGCAGGGACTTCCCTTCCTGTTGTCGCAGATTGCATTGATCGCCGTGGTGCTCGGCGCCTGCCGCTTCAGCTTCTTCCCCGGTGCCGCTGCTGTGGCTTTCCTGCCGGTCTTACTGCGTGGGACGTTGTGGTTCGTTCGCAAGCGGCAACCTCTGGACGTGCATAAGCTTGGTTTCACCGAGTTGGGGCAGTCGCTGCTGTTCGGCGTGCTTCTTTGCACCGCGTTTCTCATTTAGAAGCTGTCATCCCTTCGGGATTCGGTCGCGGATCGTACGGACCGCGATGCGCCGGAACAGCCGTCTGTTCCAGATGCACACGTCAAATTGCAAGTCGTGGAGAGTACGAACCATCTCGCGCCGGAACGGCCGGGTGTTTCGGCTGCCCACGAACCGCTCAGGTTGGCAGGTGCCCTTCCCGGCGGAATGGTCGAATGTTCGACGCCGACGCAAACTCCACAGGTGACGACCGCGACGTTGTGGTGCCGAGCCGCCTTGGCGACGTGGCAAGCGCCCGCGTGATTTCGCTGGTGATACGATTACCTGCGATGGCCATCTCCCCCAGCGCCTCGGCCGCGGCAATCCTCAAGAAAGTATCTGTGTTCTCCGGGCTCACCGAGCCGGAGTTCGCCTTCCTCACGACCCACGTCGTACAGCGTAGGTTCGGAGCTGGCGAGCTGATCTTCGGCGAGGCCGAGCCGTGCGCCGGACTCTATGTAGTCGAGTCGGGCAATGTGCGCATCTTCAAGAGCTCGGCCGGAGGGCGCGAGCAGGTGTTGTCGATCGACGGCCCCGGAAGCTCCATTGCGGAACTGCCGGTCTTCGATGGGGGAAACTATCCTGCGTCGGCCCAGGCCGTGGACGACTGCACGCTGCTGTTCTTCAGCAAGAAAGATTTCCAATCGCTCTGTCTGCAGCATCCCGATGTGGCGCTCAAAGTCTTGCGCGTAGTGGGCGCGCGCCTGCGCCGCCTGGTAGGCATCATCGAAGAGCTATCGTTCACGACGGTTCGCCAGCGGCTGGTGGCAATGCTGGTTCGGCTGGCTAAGTCTGCTGGACAAAAAGAAAGCGGCGGCATCATGATTACTCTGCCCGCTAACAACAACGAGTTGGCGGCGCAAATTGGCACAGTCCGCGAATTGGTTTCGCGAAACCTGAGCCGCCTGCAATCGGAAAACTTCATCCAAATGGATGGCCGCACGATTACCATCGTCGACCTGCCGAAGCTGGAAGGCGAATTAGAAACTGCGCAGTAGAAAGGGCTGCTATGCGGGCCTGGCCGAAACTCGCATCCCTGCTGATCTTTACTTCCCTGCTGACCGTGGCGCAGCAATCCGGCTCGTCGGCAAAAGGAGGCGCTGTCATGGCCTTCGTTTTAACCTCATCGGCGTTCGCCTCCGGCGCAGAGATTCCGCTTCGCCACAGCTGCAAAGGCGAAGATCTGTCTCCAGCGCTGCACTGGAGCGGCGCGCCCGCAAAGACTGTTGCCTTCGCCGTGATCATGGACGATCCCGATGCTCCCGCGGGAGTGTGGGTGCATTGGGTGTTGTGGAATGTGCCGCGATCAGCAACGTCTCTGCAAGAGGCAGTAGCGAAGAACGACACTTTGGACGATGGCTCGCAACAAGGGCGCAACAGCTTCGGCAAGATTGGCTATAACGGACCGTGTCCTCCACAAGGCCAGACGCACCGCTACTTTTTTCGACTGTATGCGCTCGACGTGAAGCTGAATCTTTCGGCTGACGCAGACCGCGCGCAACTCGACACTGCGATGAAAGGCCACGTGCTGGCGCAGACCGAATACATGGGAACCTTCCACAAATAAGTTCTTCGTTCCGCCCAAGTTCAAATTCTGGGTAGTGCAGGTCTCCCGCAGCGCGGGCTGCGAATAGAATTGCTACTTCGGATCCCCTTGATGCCCGCAAACTGGATTTTCTGGCTGGTCTTCAACCTGTTCGTGCTGGCCATGCTGGCGCTCGACCTGGGCGTCTTCCATCGCAAGACCCACGTCATCGGGTTTCGCGAGGCCATCGCCTGGACATCGCTGTGGATCGGATTGGCCGCGTCCTTCGCCGTGCTGATCTACTTCTTCGGGCATCACCTGGTGCCGCATCCCGCGCGGCCGAATTCGCAGCTCACGCTGGAGTTTGTCACCGGCTACATCATCGAGCAGTCGCTGAGCGTCGATAACCTTTTCGTCTTCCTACTGATCTTCCGCTACTTCAGCGTGCCGCAAGAGCATCAGCGGCAGGTGCTGAGCTGGGGCGTGGTGGGCGCACTGGTCATGCGCGCGGTCTTCATCGTCGCCGGCGTCGAACTTCTGGATCGCTTTCACTGGATCATCTACATCTTCGGCGCGATCCTGGTATATAGCGGCATAAACCTGATGCGGCAACATGGCGCCGACATTCATCCTGAGAAGAACCCGCTGCTGCGAGTGTTTCGCAAATTTTTCCGCGTGACCGACGACTATAGCGGCGGCTCGTTCTTCGTGACCCGCGGCGGCCTGTGGTTCGCCACGCCGCTGATGCTGGTGCTGATCGTGGTGGAAACTACCGACGTGCTCTTCGCGGTCGATTCGATTCCGGCGGTGCTCGCGGTCACGCGCGAACCGTTCATCGTCTACACCTCGAATGTCTTCGCAATCCTCGGATTGCGCTCGCTGTTCTTCGCCTTGTCGGGAATGCTTGACCGCTTCCACCTGCTGCACTTTGGGTTGTCGGTAATTCTGATCCTCATCGGCTGCAAGATGCTGGTATCGAATCTCATTGATCTGCCGACCTACGTCGCGCTGGCGACGGTGGCTGGGGTGCTGGCGGTTTCGGTCGCGTTGTCGCTGATATTTCCCAAGAAGGCTTCCGTTTCGGCGTCCTGATCGCCGGAATAATAGCAATACTCGCTTCGAGTGTAAAATTTATATGTCAAGAGGCAAAACACAACAGTAATCTCGTAACTCTATGTCGGCATGATAAATATAAATCTGATAATTTGTGCCATTTGACCCACTAAATGTGCTATAGTGGTATTAGAGTTGAAGTTGAGCCCTGCCAATCTGGCAGGGTTTTGTGTTTCTGGAGTAAAACAGGCGGGGCCTATTGGAAGCTGATCTTGTCGCCGCTTACGACGGAATGCTTCTGGTACTTGGCATCGTTTCTGAGGGGATGATCGAGACGGTAGTGAGCTCCACGGCTCTCTTCGCGCGCCAGCGCCGAGCGCGCGATCAGCAGCCCGGCCTCGAGAATATTGGCGGCCTCGTGGGCTCGACGATCGCCTGACGTCGGCAGTTGCGATTTAAGCGCACGCAGCGCGAGAACGACCTGCTGCAACGCTTTTCCGTCGCGGACCACGCCGGCGTTCTGCCACATCAAATCTTGAATTTTCCGGATGAGCTTCTCGGTCTCAGCCGACTGGCCGTTGGTGCTCGTTTCGACAAGCTTGGCAGGACTGCTGGCGTGCTTGCTCTTGCCGCCGGCGTGCTTGCGCATGTCGTCGGCAGCGCGGGCTCCGTAAACCAAACCCTCGAGCAGCGAGTTGCTGGCCAGGCGGTTGGCGCCGTGCACGCCGGTGCAGGCAACTTCGCCGGCTGCATACAGACCGGGCAGCGAAGTGCGTCCCCACAGATCGGTGCGAACACCGCCCATTGAGTAATGCGCTGCCGGGCGAATGGGCACCAACTCAGCCGCGATGTCGATGTTGTAGCGCATGCAGGTGGCGTAGATGGTCGGGAAACGCTTGCGCACGCGGTCGGCATCGAGATGCGTAAGGTCGAGGTAAACGGCAGCGTCGGGCCGCTTCGCCACTTCGAGCTCATGCGTAATGGCGCGTGCCACAACGTCGCGCGGAGCGAGCTCGGCCAGCTCGTGATACTTCGGCATAAAGCGCTTCAACTCAAGGTTGCGCAGGTAGGCACCTTCACCACGCAGCGCTTCGGAAAGGAGGAAACGCGGAGCACCCTTCAGGAACAATGCCGTCGGATGAAATTGCACGAACTCCATGTCGCTGATCTCGGCTCCGGCGCGAAACGCCATCGCCACGCCGTCGCCGGTTGCAACCTCGGGATTCGTGGTGTTGCTGTAAACGTGGCCCAGGCCGCCAGTGGCCAGTAGAACGGAACTTGCACGGACTTCGGACAGTTGACCGGATTGATCGAGAACGCGCACGCCGGTAACGCGCCCGTCTTCGACGAGCAGGTCGGTGGTGAATTCAAATTCGCGGAAGTCGATGGGCTTGAGCGCCGCGGCTTTGAGGTACAGAGCACGCCCAATCTCGCGGCCGGTGGAGTCACCATGAGCATGCAAGACGCGGTTGCGGCTGTGCGCACCCTCGCGCGCGAAGACGATCTTGCTGCCGGCTCGATCGAACTCGGTGCCCCACTCGATGAGCTCCTCGATGCGCGGAGGGCCTTCTTCGACGAGCACGCGCGCGGCTGCTTCGTTGACCAGGCCGTCGCCGGCCTTCAATGTGTCTTCGAGGTGGAGCGAAACTTCATCGTCATCGCTGAGCGCGGCGGCGATTCCGCCCTGCGCATATTGCGTATTGGATTCCGTGACTTCGCGCTTGGCGAGACAGAGCACGCGGCCGGCGGAGGCCAACTCCACCGATGCGCGCAGACCTGCAATACCCGCGCCCACAACGATGAAATCGGTTTCGGCTGGAAGAGGGTTCATCGGTTGAATTTATGGTAGCACGCAGTGGGAGCGGAGAAAGGAGACATATCATCGGGCAAAATGCAAAACGGGAATGAGCTAGATCGCTGCTGGCCACCGCACCTTCCATTACACTAGAAACTTGATTCGCATCCCTGTTCAAACTCCGTCGCGATCTTATGACGTGCTGGTGGAGCGCGGCCTGCTTCGCTCTGCAGCGACGGCGCTGCGCGACATCGTCCCGCATGACGCGCGCGTATTCGTCCTGACGTCGCCAACGATTCGCAGATGCTGGGCCAAGCCGCTGAAGAAAAGCTTCCGCAAATCCAAACGGGATGTCGAGTTTCTCGTCATGCCTGACGGCGAGCGGGCGAAGACGTTGGCAAACCTGGAAAAGCTTGCCGAGCAGATGGTGCGGACGGGCGCCGATCGGCAATCGGTTCTGCTCGCACTGGGCGGAGGAGTGGTCGGCGATGTCGGCGCTTTTCTCGCATCGATCTTCATGCGCGGAGTTCCGGTGGTGCAGATCCCGACGACTCTGCTGGCGCAAGTGGATTCGGCGATCGGCGGCAAGACCGGCGTCAACTTGAAAGCCGGCAAGAACCTCATCGGCACGTTTCATCAGCCGCTGGCCGTGCTGGTCGATCCTGATGTTCTGGAGACGCTGCCGGAGCGCGAGTATCGCTCAGGATTGTTCGAGGCGATGAAGTATGGCGTGATTCGCAATCCGGCGATCTTCGATCTGATGGAGCAGCATCGCGATAAACTGCTGAAGCGTGATGGCGAACTGCTGGAGACGCTGATCGCGGAATGCATTCGCGTCAAGGCCGACGTGGTGAGTGCGGACGAACGGGAGGGCGGCGAGCGTCGGATTTTGAACTTCGGCCACACTGTGGGACATGCGCTTGAGGCTGAGACCGGCTACAAGCGCCTGCTTCACGGCGAAGCCGTTGGCTGGGGCATGATCGCTGCGGCTGCAATTGGCGAACGCATGGAATTGACCGGCAAACAAACTGCGCGGCGCATTGTCGATCTTGTTCAGGCGTACGGCCCGCTTCCGAAGATCAATGTCAATGCGCGCCGCGTCTTCAAGCGTCTGCTCGTGGACAAGAAGACTGTTGGCGGAGTGCCGCACTTTATCCTGGCGACGGCGATCGGCAAGGTGAAAGTGGTGAACAGTGTTCCCGCGAAAACCGTGATCGAGGCCGTGAAAGTCCTCGGCCGCAAGGCGAAGACAAAGTGACGATCGAGCACAAATCCGAAGCATCGCAGCAGCGCATTGTTGGGGCGGCCCCAGCAGGCGCGCGCGATGAGGCCGCGGCGTCGGACGCGGTGCGCGATATGTTCACTTCGATTGCGCCGCGCTACGATCTGCTGAATCACGTGCTCTCGATGAATGTAGACCGCCTGTGGTGGAACCGTACGGCGCGCGTGTTTTCGGATATTCTGCGACGGCCGGATGCGCAGGTGCTCGACCTGTGCTGCGGTACCGGCGACATGACCTTCGCGCTCGCATCGCCGTATGAAGGGCGGCGAGCTGGTCGGCGCGGATTTCTCACACGCTATGCTGGTGCGTGCGGAAGAGAAGACGGGCAGCCGCAAGATTAAGTGGGTTGAAGCCGATGCGCTGAACCTGCCGTTTCGCGTCGGACCGATTTCAGCTGGTGACTTCTGCCTTCGGCTTTCGCAATCTCGCGAATTACGATCGAGGGCTGGCGGAGATTTATCGCGTGCTCGCGCCCGGAGGCGAGATCGGCATCCTCGACTTCGGCGAGCCGAAAGGGACTGATCGGCAAGGTCTATCGGCTGTACTTCAAACGCGTACTCCCCGCGATCGGCACCATGATCTCGGGCGTGAGCGGCCCATATGCGTATCTGCCGGCATCGGTACTGCGCTTCCCTTCTCCCGAGGAGATGCTGCAACGCATGCGCGATGCGGGCTACGTCGATGTGTCGTGGACGCCGTATACGTTTGGGATTGCGGGATTATATCGAGGGAAGAAGGGGATAGGGAGTAGGCGATAGAGATTACTGTTAGGGGATCGTTTCACGGCAGCGAAGAGCAAATCCCTCGAGGCTCGAAGCTCACTTTTTCTTAATGGCAGTCGATCACGCTCGGGGCACTTTCTATCCACCACCCACTATCCCCTAACCACTGCTTTTAAAACTGTCCTTCAGCGCGTCCTCCACCGTGTACTGGATCACGCGGGAATAGTCTGCTCCGAGGAATTGCTGCAGGCGAGCGGTGTCCATAGTGTAGGAGCCGATGAGATATGGCAGTGCGTCGGGCGGGATCGATGAAATCCCGAACCTCCACAAAAACTGTAATACCGAGCGAAACGCCGCCTTCGAGGGAGCGCGCTTGATGGTGGCCTGTGCGATCTCGGCGCAACGCTGAATGGTCAGCGAGTCGCCGCGGCCGGCGACGTTCAGAATAGTCATCATGGGATCGCTGTCGGGCCGGTACAGCAAGTAGGTCAGCAGCCGCGCCATGTCGTCGACGTGCAGAAACTGGAAGCGCTTCTCCAGGTACTTGGGATCGCGCGGCAGCATCAGGGGCAGACGCCTTCCCTGCTCGCGCATGCGTGCAGCGCGCTTGCTCTTGCCGGCAGGGGTGCCGCGCAGAGCCCCGACTATGTAGTTCTGCACGCTGGCGCCAGAGAAAATGTGCGGCCGCAAGATGTAGATGCGGCAGTCGCCCAGGCTCTCAGCGCGATAGCGCACGACTTCATCGCTTTCGCGTTTATGAATGGCGTAGGCAAGAGTATGCGCTTTCAAGGGCGCATCTTCTTTGACCGGACCGTTGGTCTCCGGACCATAGGCGGCGACGCTGCTGGGATAGATGAACTGCTTGATGTTGCCGCCGGTACGATTAACGACGCTTATGGCTTCCAGGACGCGTGCAGTGCCGCTGACGTTGATCTGCCACATGCGCTCGACGTCGAGAATGCCCGTCTGTTGCGGATCGAGGACGAAGGCAAGATGCACGACTGATTGCACACCAGTCGTGCGCAGTAAATCGATGAGTTCGAGGCAGCTGGCTTCGCGGCCCAGGTCCATCTGCTCAAAGCGGACGAGGGAGGAAATTTGTGGTGGACGCAGGTCGACGCCCACCACGCGGAAGTCGGTCAGAAAAGGAAGTAGCCTGGTTCCCAGATTTCCTGAAACGCCGGTGACCAGGATACTTCGATTTGCGGGCATGGTTAGTGAGGCGAGGCTCCCGTGTCTGACGCAGGAGGAGTCGCACCGGCTGGCGCAGGCGCAGGCGGTGCAGGCGGAGCGCTTGCCGGCGGAGGCTGAGCACCGGGACGCCCAGGCCGCGGCGGCATGCCGGGACGAATAATCGTCTGCGGCAGCGACGCGGGCGTTTCCGGACCGAAGTACGCATCGTTCAATTCGGGCGTGACAGCTTTCTGAATCGCTTCGAGTTTTTGGCTGAAGCTCTCGCGCTGCACGGTCTGCGAAATCTGCGTCTTCACTTCGCTGAGCGGCACCTGGCGAACCGACACAACTTTGTAAATGTAGAGGGCGGCGGGATCGGCATAGACCGGCGAAATCTCTCCGGCCTTCAGATCGAACACGCCTTCATGCGCTTCGGGCAGCGATCCCGGACGGCGCGCGCCCACGTTGACGTCAGGCGGTGAAGTCTTCACTTCACTGCTGTCCATCGCTTCCTTTTCCAGCTTGGTGGGATCTTCCCCGGCAACCCAACGCTGGCGGAGCTTCTCGGCCATAGCTTTCTGCGCTTCCTGATCGGGCTTCGGCTTGTCAGCGGTCGCCTGCTGCATGGGCACGATGATGCGCTGTAGCGTAGCTTCGAAATATTTCTTCTTGTTCTGATCGTAGTAGGCCTGGATTTCCTGATCGGTCGGGTGCGCGTACTTCTCGACGTAGTGCTGATTCAATGCTTCGGCGAGAATTTGATTTTGAGCGAAGTGAAAAATCTGCTGCACCTTGGGGTCGTTCTCCAGTCCGAGCTCGCGCGCGGCATCGGCAAAGGTCAACAGCTTGGCATACTGAGTGGCGAACTTACGGCGGATGTCCGGCGGCACCGGCCCTTTGTCGGCGGGCTGCAGAGCGTTGGTGAGCTGCTCAAACTGCTGGCGCGTCATGGTCGACACGCAGCCCTTAGGAGCCACGCCATTCTTAGCGGGACAAGCGCCCTTCAGGGTAAGGACAGGCTCGGTCATGGGAACTGTGCTGACGGACGGCGTGGTCGCCTTGGCCGGCGCGGGTGCAGCGGCTTGACCAGTTGCGGGCGGCGCCGATTGCGGGGTCGTCGGCTGCATTGGGCTCATTTGAGCATAGCCGGGACTGCAGATGGCACACGACAGGGCGAGCGCCAACAATGTAGGACGTAACATGAAGAGATGTTCCTCCGGGAATAGTACCGCCTGGGGCGGAGCAGATAGACGCAAAAATCGTAACACAATGCGCAGGAGAGTGGCTGTGCCGGCCGCAGGTTGGCGGATGGCGGGGGAACGTGAATAATCGAGGGATATGAGTGACGCGGCCAGAACCGCCAACATGCAGCGCGAGAAGAAGGCCGTCGCTTTGAATTCGATTCTTGCGGCCATTTTCATCACGGTGATGAAGGTGGTGGTCGGGATCGGCACCGGCAGCCTGGGCATTCTCTCGGAGGCGGCACACTCCGGCCTTGACCTGGTGGCTGCGATGGTGACGTACTTTTCGGTGCGTGTCTCTGACAAGCCGGCGGACGCCGAACACCAATACGGGCACGGCAAGATCGAGAGCTTTTCGGCATTCGTCGAAACCGGCCTGTTGCTGCTGACCTGTGTGTGGATTGTTTACGAGGCGGGCAAGCGGCTCTTCTTCCACTCGGTTGAAATTGAGCCAACGGTATGGGCGTTCGTGGTGATGAGCATCTCCATTCTTGTGGACGTCTGGCGGTCGCGGCGTTTGCGGCGCATCGCCGACAGGTATGACAGTCAGGCGTTGCAGGCCGACGCGCTTCACTTCAGCACCGACATCTGGTCGAGCTCGGTGGTCATCTTAGGATTGGCGCTGGTGCTGGCGGGCCGCAAGTATGACGTGCACTGGATGGCCAAAGCCGACCCGATCGCGGCGCTCTTCGTCGCGTGCATCGTGGTTTATGTCAGCTCGCGGCTGGCGCTTCAGACGGTTGACACTCTGCTGGATGCGGCACCGGCGGGCGTGCGCAATCGCATCATCGAAGAGGTGCACCGCGTCGATGGCGTTCTCGAGGTCGATCGTGTACGCATCCGCCGCTCGGGCAGCCGATATTTTGCAGACGTCTCGATCGCGATGTCGCGAAACGTGACGTTTCAGAAGTCGGAGCAGGTGGCCAACGAGGTGTCGTCGCGCATTCGCGGATTGCTGCCGGAAGCCGACGTAGTTGTGAATGCGGTAGCTCGGGCGAGCCGGCAGGAAAGTCTCTTCGACCAGATTCGCGCGGTGGCTACCAGGAACAATCTCAACGTGCACGACATCAGCGTGCAGGACATTAGCGGCAAACTGCACGTGGAACAGCATGTGGAACTGGACGAGCGGCTCAGCCTGAAAGAGGCGCACGATCGCGTGACCCGGCTGGAAGCAGAAATGAAGCGCGATGTGCCGGAGATTTCCGACATCCTGACGCACATTGAAAGCGAGCCGGCTACGATTGAGACTAGCGACGGGCTGGTGAAGGTGCCGAGCTTCGAGCAACGACTACAGGCGGTCACCGAGGGATTTCCCGAAGTCGTCGACATGCACGATCTGATGTTTAAGCGGGTTGGCGGGCGGCTCTATCTTTCGCTGCACATCACGATGCAGGACGATCTGCCGTTGTCGCGCGTGCACGATATCCAGACGGCGGTGGAAGGTCGGTTTCGGCAGGAGGTGCCTGAGTTATTCCGGGTGCTGATTCATCCCGAGCCGATTACGGATAATCGGCGGTGAGGAACGGCTCGCAATTAGCAATTGCGGTTAGCGGTTAGGACAATCAGTGACCAAGGGCCGGCAAGCAGCGATCAGTGATTGGTAATTGGCGATTGGTGATTAGCCCGAAGGGCGAAACAATCTGTAGCCCCGGGCGGAAGCCCGGGGTGACGCGCGAAAATTTGAGACAGAGCCCGCTTTAGCCGGCGACACGAGTGGCGGAATATTCGCGCGAATTTGTCGCTAGTCACTAGTCGCTGACAGTCGCTTGCCCTTCACCAGCGTTTCGCAGCAGCGATTCACGCCAAACCAATAGGCCAGCTCGCGATAGTCGCTCGCGTCGAAGATCGCGACGTCGGCATCCTTGCCCGGCTCCAGGCTGCCCTTGGCTGATTGCAACTCGAGAGCACATGCGCCGTTGTAGGTGGCGGCGGTGATGGCTTCGGCAGGCGACATTTTCATGTGCGTGCAGGCGGCAGACAGAACGAAGGGCATC
>CAWIAN010000010.1:0-852308 GCA_963834135.1 uncultured Acidobacteriaceae bacterium
AAGTTTCTCTCCGCAACACCATCGCCGAGACTGGGTTTGGTCGCGCGAAGCCTCTGTGCTAACTGGTTAAATTGGCACTGATGCCGAGATCAGCGGCCCTGGTATTTTCCCCACGTCGAATTCAACCGTAATTTCCCAGAGTCATCGTAACTATTCGGACGAGGCTTGATCCGTACTGTCGGCAGGCCATCCGTCATCCGTTGCCTGCCAAGTGTTATCCGGGTTGTATAGATCCATTTGTTTGACGATCTCGAGCGAATTCGGACCAAGATCCTTCTGGTAGACGGTGCCATCGTAGCTCACGATGAACGTTTTGACGCCAGTCACTCGATACTCGGCGGGAACGGCTACCAGGGCAAAGCCGCCAATCATGATGTTTTCGATGACATAGTTGATCGCGCCGCCCGGTGCCTTCGGTCCCTGGCCCTTCAGAATTTTGAAGTAATAGCCATGAAAGCCGCTCTTGCCGGTGGAATATCCTTCCTCTAAGGCTTTTGCTACAGCGTCACCGATTGGTCCCGCCGATGTGCCGTCCGCATTTTTCCAATACAAGCCGTCCTGTTTGCCTGGAGTGCTGAAGATTTTCTGCGCGTACTGGTTGACGCCAGAATCATCGTGAATCTCGGCTGCGTATTCCAGTTGTGCGGAAACATATCCACGACAAACCGTGATGGCATCCAGTTCGTTCGCGCCAATGCGCCGGTAGAGAATGTTTTGCCGTCCCACCTTAGCGTCGAAATACCACTTCCCGTTCTTCTTAATCAGGGGAACGGGGAAGGGCCATTCTTCTTCGCCAACGATAATGACAGCGCGGTTCTGTGCCGGAGCACTGGTTGTGGTGGAGCTCCCGGCATTTTGGGCGATGACGGCGACGTGCTGACCCGGTTTCGAGCTCTCCATCGTGATGGAGTGCTTGGCCTGGGCCTCTTTGCCAAATTCCATGGCGCTGTTCTTGCTCTGCACCGCATCCCCGCCGGAGACGAAGTCTTCGCCATCCGGCCCGAAGATCGCCATCAGTTGCGGCACATCATAGTCGGCAGCTGCCTTAATGACTGCATCGGCGGCTTGCTGCGGGGTGTCGAATGCCATTGGGCCTCTTACCGGCGCAGGTGCTGCGGTCTGGGATTGTGCAACCGCTAGACCCGGCAGAAGGCACGCCACGAGGACGAGAGTAATAGCCGGTGCGAAAGAGCTAAACAATGTCGATCTCATATTCCCCTCACTCTTTATGATTCGCATGGGACTACCTTCTCCTCCCGCCGCCACCGCCACGACCGCCCCCGCCGCGCGAACCGCCACCTCGAGAGCCTCCCATGCTGGAAGAGCCGCGCGACTGGCTGGCCCGTGCTCCACTTCCGCTCGAACCCGATCCGCCAAATGCGCTCCTGTTGCCGCCGCTGGGACTGTTGGGCACCCGCTGGTTGCCGACGCGGTCTCCACCGCCTCGATTTGCTCCCGCGTTGCCGCCTGCACCGCCACGTGAAGATGTGTCTCGAGCACTGGCGCCCGGTTGACGGTTGCCGACATTGCCGCGGTCGCCTGCGTTGCCGCGATTTCCGCCTGCGGGCTGCTGACGCGCAGTATTGCGTCCCTGGTTCTGCCGCGCGTTAGCCTGACGATCTTGCATTGAGTCGCCGCGCGCCGTACCGCCGAATTTGTTGGCGGTGCCGCGGTCCCCATAAGGAGCTCCGCCACGGTGCTGAGGATTGTGCTGCCAATTACTTCTGCCGCCGGCCGGTAGCTGGCTCGCTCGGTTACCGTTTCCGCGATTACCGTTGCCTACGTTTTGCCGGTTGGAATTCCTTACGAAGGTATTGTTGTTGTTAATGTTGATGTTATTGTTACCGCCGCCCCAACTGCTACCACAGCACCAACCTCCTCCACCCCAGAAGGCTCCCATCGCGACGCCAACGCCGAAAGAGATCGCCATTCCTGCTGCGTAGTAGCCGACAGGAGGATAGACGATGGGAGGATATGCATAGACTGGAGCACCATAGACAACCGTGGGATTGTAGCTGGGCACATAAACCACTTCCGGACTCGCCTGCTCGATAATGATGACCTGCTTGCTTTCGACAGTCTTGACTTCGACTTTCTGCTGTTCGGTAGACTTCAGGTTGCCCTTGTCCTGAGCGACTTTACGCATATGCTGCACGGCAGCCATTACATCGTCCTGCTGCGCGAGGAACGCGTTACCCAAGTCGGTGGTCCACTTAATGTTCTCTGACAGCAGTTTGACAACCTCCGGCAGCCCGGCCATCGACTGAATGCTCGGGTCCCAGTCCTGCTTCTCCACCGCGTCAGCCAGAGCTTTGCCCTTTAGGTTCTTGTTCTGGTCCAGCCACTGCTTTAGCTGGATGACTTCGAGAGGATAGGTCGAAGCTATCAAGACCTGGCTCAGCATTGGGTCGGGATAGAGCGCGATGGGCGCGACTAGAGAATCCAGTTGATCCGCCGGAAGGTTGGCTGCCGATTGATCCGCGGACGCTGGAACCGCTTGTTGCGTCTGAGCACCGGCGAAACTCCCGCCGTCGAGGCAGAGGAGAGCAATGCACAGGCATGCTGTGAGTTCGCGGAATATAGCCAAAATATGTCGAGGATGCAGCGAATTGGCATTCATATCGCTTCCTTAGGAGAGCCCGGCAGGAGTCACGCGAGTCCTCGGCCGAGGCTCCACGTTTCGCTTTATACTGCACTACCTTGGCATTAACAACTAGGAAAACCCCCAGTCGTCGATGCTGTGGCCAGGCATTCCTTAAACGGCCAGTCGCGCCCTCTCCGAGCCATGCCAGAAACAACTTATAGCCAACCGACAAAACAATCGCCCCAATGAATAGTCCTAAGACGCCCATTCCCATGAAACCGCCTATGGCCCCGAGAAAAACCACGGCTATCGGCACGGCCGAGCCGCGTCCCAGCAGGATGGGTTTCAAAATGTTGTCGATCAGTCCGACGATGATGCACCAGACGAGGAAGATGACGGCCTTCGTCGTGCTGGCGATAGCGAACACATAGATGACCGCTGGGATGAGTACAAGCGCTCCCGCCTGTAGCACGGCAGCAAACAGAAAGGTGACGATCCAGAAACCGACCGCGGGCAATCCTACAACCAGGAAGCCGACGGCAGCGAGTGCAGCCTGAATAAGTGCGACCCCGAGAATGCCAAAAGTGACGCTGCGGATAGTCTGGCCGATCAACTGCTGGTATTCCGGACCCTTATCGCCAAATAGCCGATTCGACAACGCCTGTGCGACTTTGGCGGCAGCCTCGGCCTTTGCCAGGAGAGCGCCAGAGACCAGGATCGACAGAAAAAGTTGCAGTACAGTGAGTCCAAGCGTGGCAGAAGCGGAAATCAATCCCGGAACTGCCGCTTTCAGTTCGGGCGCAACTTTCCTGATCGCCTGCGAAAGATCGGTTGAAGCGAGTGCCCAGATGCCGCTTAGCGGCGGTCCCACAATCGGCCATGCGGCAACATTCTGTGGAGGAGGAGGAATAACTAATCCGCCCTGCTTCAGCCGCACACTGACGTTTTGAATCGCCTGAAGCAGGCTATCTGTCAGTAAAAACGCGGGGATGATCAGAACCGCAAGAAACACAATTGTGCACAGCGCGGCAGCGGACTTGCCGTGACCGTGCAGAACGCGTTGCAGCCTTAGAAAGGCCGGATAAATGGCAACCGCGATGATGATGCCCCAGCTAATCAGCGGCACGAAGGGACGAAGGATCAGGAAACAAGTGACGGCAAGCAGGACGACAAGCCCGATATTGATGGTCACCTCGAGCGCCCGCTTTAGATACGCCTTGTCTTGATTCATTTCTGGTAGCGTCATGGCCGCCTCCCGGGACGAGCACAACACCACGAGCTAGACCAAACGGCGGCATCGATTCCGCGCTGCCCGTGTAACGCGCACGACAGGTCGTCACCTGACCAGAAATCAGTCAGGGCCGCTGAACGATGTTCAACGCCGAAACTCCAAAGGTGCAGGGAAATAGGGCCTTATGATAAGCCACACCCAGAGAGCTAACAAGATTATGTTTTTCTTGCCAGGTGGTCAGGGTTCCGTTACAGCTCGAGTCCCTTCACATGCCAGATATTTTCGGAATACTCGCGAATCGACCGATCTGACGAAAACTTACCCATGCGCGCCGTATTGAGGATGGACATGCGCGTCCAGTGCTCCTGGTCGCGATAACACTTGCTCACCTCTTCCTGGCAGTCGACGTATGATCGGTAATCTGCCAGCAACAAATACTGATCGTCATTGAGCAAGGAATCCACAATGGGGCGGAACAATTCCCGGTCCCCGTTTGAAAACGCGCCAGAGCTTATTGCATCGATTACGGATTTCAATTCGGAATCGCGCTCGTAATACTCGCGAGGCCTATACCCACTTTGTCTGAGCGCAGCAACCTCCGGAACAGTTAGGCCAAAGAGGAAGAAGTTATCGTGACCAACCTCCTCCCGAATCTCGACGTTGGCGCCGTCCAGCGTGCCGATGGTAAGCGCACCGTTCATGGAAAATTTCATGTTGCCGGTACCGGAGGCTTCTTTGCCGGCAGTCGAAATCTGCTCGGAGAGGTCCGCGGCGGGATAGATCAGCTGCCCGCTTTTCACATTAAAGTCAGGGATGAAGATAATCTTGAGGCGGTCACGGGTGGCTGGGTCAGAATCGATCGTGCTGGCCACCGAATTGATCAGCTTGATGATTAGCTTTGCCATGAAGTATCCGGGGGCTGCCTTGCCGCCGAAGATTACCGTGCGGGGAGTGATCTCTGCGTTTCCGCCACTGCGCAAGCGATGGAAGAGCGTGATTACGTAAAGCACATTCAGGAGCTGGCGCTTGTATTCATGCAGCCGCTTTACCTGCACGTCGAAGAGCGTCCCCGGATCGACCAGCGCTTCCGTGCGCTCCTTTATTAGAGCGGCAAGGCGGAGCTTTCGAGTGCGCTTGACGTTTCGCCATTCTTCGCGGAATCCGCCGTCTTCGGCGAGCGGCTCGAGCTTGCGGAGTTCGTTCTCGTGTGTCAGCCAACTCCATCCGATTTTGCTGGATATTAGCTCCGACAATTCAGGGTTGCTCAACGCCATCCAGCGTCGCGGCGTCACGCCATTGGTCACGTTGAAGAACTTGCCGGGATCGAGTGCATAGAAATCATGCAGGATAGTCTTCTTCAGTAGCTCCGAATGAAGAGCTGCCACCCCATTCACCGCGTGTGATCCGACCGTGGCCAGATTCGCCATGCGCACATATTTTTGATCGTGTTCGTCGATCAGCGAGAGCCGGGCAATACGATCGTTATCGTTGGGATACTTCGCGCGGACCTGGTTGAGGAATCGAGCATTGATCTCGTAGATGATCTCGAGATGTCTCGGCAACAGCTTGGCGAAAAGCGGAAGCGGCCACTTTTCGAGGGCCTCGGGCAACAACGTATGATTTGTGTAAGCCAATGCTTTCTGCGTGATATTCCACGCAGGATCCCAATCCAGGCCGTGGATGTCGATCAGGAGCCGCATCAACTCGGCTACTGCGATGGACGGATGCGTGTCGTTCAATTGGATAGCGAAGAATTCGTGGAAGTTTTGGATGGGCTGCTTGCGCAGAAAATGGATGCGCATCATGTCCTGCAACGAACAGGATGTAAAGAAGAACTGCTGCTGGAGTCGAAGCTTCTTGCCAGCTTCAGGTTCGTCATTCGGATAGAGGACTTTGCTGATTGTCTCCGAGAGCGTCTTCTCCCGCACGGCCTCGTAGTAATCGCCTTTGTTGAAAGCCTGAAAATCGAATGAGTCCACTGCTTCGGACGACCAGAGACGCAGGAAGTTCGTCATGTGGGTGTCGTAGCCTGCAACCGGGATATCGTTGGCTACGCCTTTGACTAATTGCTCTGGGATCCACTGCACCCGGAATCGGCCGTGTTCGTCCTGGTATGGCTTCGTATAGCCGCCGGTACCGACATAGTGGGAAATCTCGGGCCGGGTGAGCGCCCAGGGGGTTCCCATGTTCAGCCACTTGTCGGTTTTCTCTACCTGCCAACCATCCCGAATCTCTTGATGAAAAAGGCCGAACTCATAGAAAATGCCGTAGCCTATAGCCGGAATGTTGAGGGTCGTAAGCGACTCCATGTAACACGCAGCCAATCTGCCAAGGCCACCGTTTCCAAGTCCAGGTTCGGGCTCGTGCCGCAGCAACTTCTCCAGGCTCTGCCCAAGGTCGGAGACAGCCTGAGCCACGGCATCCCGAATGTCGTGCACATTCAGTAGATTGTTTCCGAGTTGGGGCCCGATCAAGAATTCGGCCGAAAGATAGCTGACCACCTTAACGGGACACTGGCGGTCCCGGGTGAAAGCCTCGATCCAGTCGCTCATCATGCGATCACGGATCGTGAAAGCCAGCGCCATATACCAGTCATTCGTTGTAGCAAGTTCGGGAGTGCGACCCTGAACGAAGTAAAGGTTATCGAGAATCGCCTGTTTCAATTCGGCAGGTGTTTGGCCTACTCTCACGCTGTTCTGCATGCCCTGCTCCCGTTTGTCTACAAATAATTTTTGGTATCGAGGTGGTTGCCTCCGTCCATATTGGCATGTCCCCGACAATCGTCATGTGAAATTCTGGCGAACCGCGACCGGGCACGACTGGCACTGGCCGATCAATCCGTGTTTCCGCCCGAAGCCAAGACGCCCTTGCCTTCATACTTCGCCACTGCCGTTTCGAGATTGAAGTGCATGCCCTCTCGTCCCAGGATGTCCCCGAGTGATGACCTCTGGATCGTTTGCAGGACCTGGGGATTAAGACCCACGAGCCATACGGCTACTCCGGCCTGGCGCTGCTGGTTTGCCGCTTCGGTCAGCATCTTTAGCGCGGTGTACTCCAGGTCTGGTACGCCACTCAGATCAACAGCGATCACCTTCGGCTTTGCACGTTCGACGAGAGGCCTGACCTTCTGCCCGATGTGTTCAGCGTTGGCGAAGAAGAGACGTCCATCTAAGCGAAGGAGCAGGAGACCAGAGAAGGATTCGTCTTCCGGATGTTCCTGAGAGACAGGTCGGAAGACATTGGTTCCGGGCTTACGTCCCAACACGTAGACCGGCGGGTCAGATACCTGGTAGGCCAACATAACCATCGAAGCGATGATCGCGACAATAATGCCCCTGAGTGTGCCCATCAGCATCACACCGCCAAATGCCGTCAGGGCCCAAATGAACTCCGTTCGGCGGATCTGAAGAATGTCGCGAAACTCCTGCGGCTTCACCAGTCCGATCGAATACACGATCACTACGGCGGCGAGGGTTGCATGAGGCATCAATGCGATTAACGGGGAAAGAAAGAGCATCGTTACCAGGCTCATCGCTGCTGTGATGAGTTCGGACACCTGCGTGCAAGCGCCGGCTTGACGATTGACAGCCGTCTGCGTGGTCCCACCGCCGGCAGGCATGGCGCCAAAGAATGCACCGCCAATATTCGCCAATCCCGTTGCCAGCAGCTCACGGTTGGCTTGCGGAGTGGGCTCGTCCGATTTGGTGAAAGCACGCCCTGCGGCGATGGTCTCTGTGAAACTCATCAGGGCGATGCCCAGTGCCCCAGGCCAAAGCCGAGCCGCCAATGAAAATTCGGGCATTGCGATGTGCGGCAATCCGGATGGGACACGCCCCACCAGTTCCACACCGTGTGACGGGAGCTTGAACAGCACAGAGGCGATAATCCCCGTTGCTACAGCGATCAGCGGAGCTGGGGCTCGAGGAAGGAATTTCTCAAGCCCGATTAGCACTGCCAACATTGCCAGGCTGACGAGCAAAGTGGCCAGTGACGTGTGCGGTATTCCGCGGATCGTCGACAGCACGTTTTGCAGAAAAGTTCCTCTCTCAAAGTGGATGCCCAGAATCTTCGGCAACTGATCCAGAACGATCACAACCCCGATTCCCGCCTTGAAGCCGATGAGGACGGGCTCGGAGATGAAGTTTGCGATAAAGCCCATCCGCAACACGGAAGCAAGCAGCAGGAAGCCGCCCGCCAGCAAAGTCAACATCCCCGACGCCTTCAGAAGGGCGGTCGGATCCCCCGTTGAGGCGACTTCGCCCAACTCCGCCGCGGTTAGGATCGCAAGTGTGGTCGTCGTACTGACGCTGAGCGGTCTTGACGTCCCCAGGAATGCGTAGATCACCATGGGAACGAACGCCGTGTACAGTCCCACTTCTACCGGCAGGCCGGCAATTGTGGCGTAGGCCATCGCCTTGGGAATCACGACAGCGCCTGCGGTCAGACCGGCGATGATGTCAAGCCGGAGCCATCCCTTGTCGTACTTGGTCAACCAATCGGGAATGAGATGTTGCCGCGACATGACAGACTCCTTGCGCTCAATGACGCAGCCAGATTGCAAAAACTATACGTTGCTTGTGTCGTGAACTGCTGTGGCGTCGAATTAAGACCCCGGTCCCGACACCTGCGCTTGCATACCCATCGTGGCAGCGCGAACCGCTATGGCAATGAGAATGCCGGTCAAGAGCAACCCCAGGATTGCGATGACAACTGCTATGACTTTAGACCGTCGCTTGGTCGGCCTTACATCTCCATAACCCACCGTAGTCGCCGTAACGAATGACCAGTAAACGCTGTCGAAACGCGTCCAACCCTCGTGTCTTCCCACAAACTGGCCGAGCACCACGATCACCATAGCCAGGCTCAACAGTAGAGGAGCGGCGACCCAAAGGCCGGTACCGAACTCCCTAAGAAATTTGATCGTCATGCCGGTAAACATTAGCCTTATTCTCCACTTCTCCTGCAGGTACATCTACATATTTAACGCCAGTCCGACAAGAACACCTGTCACACCCATTACAGTACAAGCGTCGTCAGTACCAATCTTTTCCGATGGCGTTCGTCTATGCTGTAGCGGAGACTCCATTGAACCGTAAGGAGAACTTAATGGCGCAGTACAAGTGCGTGCTTCCTTCGAACCTGAGCAGTGCGATGCTACGCCGAATTGTGCGGCGCTGCGGATTACTTCTACTTACGTGTTCGATGGGATCCTCCGCAAGTTTGGCGCAAACCCTGCCCGACGCTCCTAGCACGCAGAAAGCGAAACAGGCTGCCTCAACGCCCGCCTCTAAGCCTGCACCCGATAAAGGCTGGCCGCGAACTTTCACCAGCGGGGCTGACACGTTCAGCATTTACCAGCCACAGGTCGAAAAGTGGGATGGGAACCGCGTGCATCTTTATTCTGCCGTCGAAGTCGAGAACAAGACTGCGAAGTCATCGAACTATGGCGTCATCTGGTTCAATGCCAGGACTGAGGTCGACAAGCTCAATCGTACGGTCACTCTCGACCAGGTCGAGCTGACAAAGGTGAACTTTCCAGCCGAGCCCAGCAAGAACTCCGAGCTGACGCAGCTGCTTACCGCCAAGCTGCCGAACCTGACCAAAGTCGTTTCACTGGATCGACTCATCGCAGCTGCCGAAGCGGACAGCGAGCCCGTCAAGACCGTGGAAGTAAAGAATGACCCACCTGCGATTATCTTTTCGACTAAGCATTCGGTGCTAGTGCTGATCGACGGACCGGCCCAGCTGCGCGCGATCGACGGGACCGATCTGCAACGCGTGATCAATACCCGGGCGATTCTGCTCTTTGAGAATGATAAGAAGCTGTACTACCTGCGCGTATCGGATTGGTGGCTGCAGTCGCCGAATCTCGAAGGGCCGTGGACCTATGCGAAGAAGCTGCCCGACGACATGAAGAAAGCCGAAGAATATGTCGTCAACAAGACAGGCGGACAGGGACTACAGACCAGTTCGTCTTCTACCGCTCCGGGGCAGGGTGCCGCGGCTCAGCCTTCGCTGAAAGAAGCAGGCAAGAACGGGGAGATCCCTACTGTGTACGTTGCCTTCGGCCCGACCGAACTGCTGGAGACTCGCGGCGACCCCGTTTTCAAGGCGATACCAGGGACTGAACTGGAATATGCCGAAAACACAAACGGCGATTTCTTCCGTTTCAACGGTCAGTATTACGTTCTGATATCCGGGCGCTGGTTCAAAGGCCCTTCATGGCAAGGTCCCTGGACCTTTGTAAGTGCAACCGACATGCCGCCCGACTTCGCCAAGATTCCCGAGAGCAGTCCGAAAGCCACGGTGCTGGCCTCGGTTCCGGGCACACCGCAGTCGAAAGAGGGCATAATCGCCAACTCCATACCTCAGACAGCAACTATCACGCGATCCGAAGCAAAGCTAACCGTTGTCTATGATGGCGAGCCTGCGTTCGCTCCCGTCGAAGGCACGGCCATGTTCTACGCCAAGAACACCAGCGTTCCAGTCCTCAAGGTCAGTGAGAACAGTTACTACTGCGTGGAGGCTGGAGTCTGGTTCAAGGCGACATCTCCGCAGGGAGCATGGACCGTCGTCGACGCCGTGCCCGAAGAGATCTACACCATCCCGCCAAGTTCTCCCATCTACTACGTGACCTACGTGAGGGTTTACAACTCCACGCCGGAAGTCGTGTATGTGGGCTACACCCCTGGATATTACGGAACGGTTGTCTCGGCGAGCACTAACACCGTTGTCTATGGTACGGGATGGTATTACCCGCCATACATTAGTCCTACAGTGTGGTATGGCTGGCCTTACACATACGGTGTGGGAGCCAGCTTCAACTGGACAGATGAGACGGGATGGAGCTTCGGCTTTGGTTACGGATATGCCTATTACCCCTGGTACTACCCGTGGTGGGGACCGATGGGCTATTACGGGTACGGCTGGTATCCGTACTACGGATGGGGCGCGTGGGGTGGTGCAGCAGTTGCCAACGTTTATGGGATGTGGGGCAATACAGCTTACTCACGTACCGCGGCTGCGTGGGCAAATCCCTATACCGGCAATTACGGAGCCGGCAGCCGCGGCGCCTACCACAACACGCAAACCGGCCGAAGCACCGTTGCCGGTCGTGGATACAACACCAATATCTACACC
The DNA here is from genome assembly GCA_963834135.1 of uncultured Acidobacteriaceae bacterium. Lineage (GTDB taxonomy): Bacteria > Acidobacteriota > Terriglobia > Terriglobales > Acidobacteriaceae > Bog-257. The sequence continues at coordinate 10,956 of CAWIAN010000010.1, forward strand.
GGTAATACCGCCGGATATCGCGGTGGCGCGACCTACAACCCGAACACTGGCATTGTGGCCGGCGGCGGTGCCGGATACGCGGGCAACATCTACAGCGGCCAAGGGACAGCCGGGCGTGGCGGCTTCGCCTATAACACGAACACCGGCGCGGGGGTCGCCGGCGGCAAGAACAACATCTACGCGGGCAAAGATGGCACCGTGTATCGCTATAACCGCCAAAGCGGCGACTGGTCGTCTAACACCGGCAGCGGATGGCAATCTTCCAGTAAGCCCGACGCCAATCTGCAACGTCAGCAGCAAATGCGGACGCAGGGCGCACAGCGCAACCAGAACTTCAATTCGTCGCGTGGCAGCTACGGCGGAAGGACGGGCGGTGGCGGGATGAGGATGGGTGGCGGTCGGAGGCGTTAAGGTGAAGCTTTGATTCTCGCTCAAGCACGCCGGGCAAGTTGAGCGCGGGCTGAGTTGCTAAGCCGATTCCGCACGCAAGCCCCAACGACAGAGGAATTTCCCCGCATTAAAACTGCTATCAAATGCGTCAGACGTCGGCGGAGTCATTTTAAACGTTCAGGTTTCTACGGACTAGTGGTTCACGAATCTCGCGACATTTTGTCTAGCGACTGCCGTGAAGCTGCCCATGGTTACGGTTGCTCAAAATCTCCCAGCACGTCGAGCAGTTGGCGATTTCCAGAGTTTTCAGTCAGTCGCTCGTGTCGCACAATATGAGGTGCAGAAGGCCGACCTGCGGACACTGGCGCGAATCGGAATGCCGGGTCTTAGTCCGGTTGGCCCGTGAAGAATACGTTTAGCGCTGGCGCGCTGCCGTTGGGCAGCAGTACGAGTTTATTTGGTCCGACGACATAGAGAATGCCAAACTGACTTCCATTCTGAAGGACTACGGCTCGGCCGGTTGTGTCGACTTGATAGGTGAGGTTCAGGTTGTTAGGACCGCCGGGACCGGCAGGACCGCTTGTATTCTGCGTTCCCGCGATACTGCCTGCGCCATCGGCAAACAGGGAAGTCACGGAATTCGTAACTCCGGATGCGGCCGGCCATATCGTGCTTCCAATGACATTGCCGCTCACAGAAGCGCTGGAATAGGGCGAGCCGGACTGCGGCTCGAAGACGCCGAAGGTGACGGCCGCATCGCTGCCCAGAAAATATCCGGAGTTCGTGTTGTACAGATAGAGTTCCGCGCCGCCCGATCCAAATTGAGCAAATCCGCTGAGAGTAGCTTTGCCGGTTTTCTGACCGACGGAGTCGAAGGAATACGTCCCGTTCGAACTCTGCCGGGTCATCGTGCCCGCGTTGTTCTCGTCCGAAGCAAGTGTGGCGTCACCTGCGCCATCGGCAGCAAATAAGCCAATGCTGACGTCGGCGGCGTTGCCGGATCGAGCGCCCGTAAGTTCTTCGACGGACGTTCCGGTAAGAACGCTGGTCGTCCATAAGGCTATTGGTGGCTGCCGCCGGAGCGCCCAGATCGCCGGTATGCCGGGTTTGGATATCGCGTCGCCGGAAATCAAAATCATCTCCTGCTGATTGACGACGTAATACGCATAGCCGCAGGTCGGCGTGGTTCCTCCGGTGCAAACTCCATTGGGGTCGTTCGGGAACCCGAGGTTCACGAAGTTACCACGGCCCGTGTTGGCATCGAGATCGGCCGAGAAGGTTCCACGGAACGGGTTCGAAAAGATCGTCCCATTATCGTTGGCGTCGAGCGGACAATAGTCCAGGTGCCAGCCGTTACTGGTGCAATCGATGTCGACCAGTGTGGTGCGATTAGTGGCCAGAGCGCCCACGGCAGCATACCGATTTCCATTCGGGTCTTCTCCCGAGGCAAGGAAGGCGAAGTTTCCAGGGAAGAAGGCGTCAACCGAGAAATATTGGGGGTCCTGCACCTTCAGCGCTCCCGATCCGTAGACTTGCGGATTCGAAGGATCACGCTCGATCAGCCGTCCGCAGTCGCTCAGTGTGGGACTGGGTGAGCAGCCGCTGCCCGACACGCTGACGGAGAACTGATAAGTGTGCAGATTCCCGGAGTAGTCGCGCGTCATCAGGGTCATCGTTCCCAGCCCGTTCGCCGCGCTCAGATTATAAGTTGAACCGGGCGATTGAATGACCTCCGCGATGGGGCAGTTGCGGTTTCCGCGGCATTGGCTGGAGTCGTTCTGCTCTCCCTGTCCGTAATTAACGTCTAACTTGCCGGCGGTGATGTTACCGTTGCCGTCGGCGGCGACCGACCCGACCATGATGAATCGGCTGGCGGCGTTGAAGCCGTTGAGCACGATCAGGTAATGCCCGCTCAGGGTTGCGTTACTTACCGGAGTAGCAACCAAGATCTGCAACAGAGCTTGAGCGCTGTTCGAAGCGGCGTCCTTCACCTGCGCTGTGAAGTTCGACAGGCCGTCTGCTGACGGAGTTCCTTGGATCGCGCCGCCGGCGCTGAGGGTCAATCCCAACGGGAGTGCTCCGGAGACAATACTCCAGGTATAAGGTGGACTTCCTCCGGCGGCTGACAAACTTGTGCTGTAGGGAACATCTTGTGTGGCGTTTGGGAGTTGCGTGGTTGTGATGGTGAGACCCGACGATGCGGCGATCGACAAAGCCTTGCTCGCCCGGGTTCCGCGGTTATCGGTGACTTGAACCGTGAATGGGAAAGTTCCGGAGGTCGTCGGCGTTCCTGTAATCGCGCCATTCAGGTTGACGGCCAAGCCGCTCGGCAGGTTGCCGCTGATCACTGCCCAGCGATACGGCAATTGACCACCGCTCGCGGTCAGTTGTGCCTGATATGCCTGTCCAATGGTCGCTCCGGGTAACGACGCTGTCGCGACCTTCAGACCTGGCAACATGATCCAGGTGCCACCACAACCGTCGGAGCAACTGCTGATTCCTCCGGCAAAAGTCGTCTCGTAGAGATTGCCTGCTCGGTCCATCGCCAACCCAGAATCAAACCTGACTCCATCGCTAGCACCGGTAGGGGTGCGGGCTGGTACGAACGTCTGGGCTGCCAAGGGTGACCCAATCGCCATCAGCGTCGCGATAATTGAGCCAGCGAGCGCGACGGGCGAGAGCAAATACCTACGGAGACGGATTCGCATACCAGAATTCTTCAACGCACAGACTGCAGTTTGGATTGAGTCGCGCGAGGACGCCGTCAAGCACGCGGGTTCGACTGGCAAACGCGACCATCGGGACCGGGTGGCGCACCTCAACAGTGCGAGAACTATATCAAAGCAGGGAAGCGAAATGCATGAGGGAAATCGAAAAGCAGAGTAGGTGCTTGATACGCGGGCTTGCATGAAAGGCCTCGGCGATTTCACTCGCTCAAAGCATTTGCGACTCTCTATAGTCACAAGCATGCCAAAACAGAGCGGCCGGGAACCGGGACTGGCGCGGGTTGGTCTTGCCCTCGCCACCTGGAGCGAGCGCTGGTTTCCCGATCCCCTGGTCTTCGCTTTATTGGGAATTCTCTTCGTCTTCCTCACTGGCGTGTGCCTGCACGAATCGGCCGGCAAACTCGCCGTTCAGGGCGTGAAGAACTTCTGGACCCTGGTGCCGTTCACCATGCAGATGGTGATGGTCATCATTGGTGGATATGTCGTTGCCACGACTCCCGTAGTGAATCGTCTGATCGCCGCATTGGCCCGAGTGCCGAAGAGCGGCCGTTCGGCGATTGCGATGATCGCGCTGTTTTCCATGCTGACCTCGCTAATCTCCTGGGGCCTGAGCCTAATCTTCAGTGGACTGCTTACGCGTGAGATGGCCCGGCAGGTGAAGGGAATGGATTATCGAGCTGCGGGCGCCGCCTCCTATCTTGGTTTGGGTGCGACTTGGGCGCTCGGCCTCTCGTCGTCGGCTGCCATGCTGATGGCGACGAAGAGTGCGATTCCTCCCGCGCTGCTGGCGGTTTCCGGAGTTATCCCACTGCGTCAGACGCTGTTCCTTTGGCAAAGCATAGTGATGGCGGCGGTGCTGATCGTGGTCTCCGTGACGGTTGCTTATCTATCGGCGCCCTCGGCCGCGACAGCCCGGACCGCTGAAGATTTCGGAATTGTTGGTGATGCTATCGTTCGGGTCGACGAGCCTCGCACCCGCCCGGGGGAGTGGCTGGAGTATAGCCCGCTGCTGACGTGGTTCGTCTGCGCACTCATAGCCTGGTACCTGATCGACCTGTTTCGCAGCTCACCACAGGGAGCATTGGCTGCTCTCGACCTCAACACATACAACCTCATCTTCATCGCTGCCGGGCTGCTTCTGCATTGGAGGCCGCGCCGCTTTGTACGTGCAGTCGCCGAAGCGGTGCCTGCCACCAGCGGTGTGCTCATCCAGTTCCCGTTCTACGCCGTTATCTTTGGCATGATTGTCGGCACCGGAATTGAGGCGTGGCTGGCGGGCCTGTTCACGCGCTTCACGACTCACGAGACTTATCCGCTGCTGGTGGCCATGTACTCGGCGATCCTGGGGACCTTCGTTCCTTCCGGCGGTAGCAAGTGGATCATCGAAGCGCCCTACGTTTTGCAGGCCGCCAACCTGCACCAGGTGCATCTGGGGTGGGTGGTGCAGATCTATAACGCGGCAGAGGCGCTGCCGAACCTGGTGAATCCGTTTTGGATGTTGCCGCTGCTGGGACTTCTTAGGCTGAAGGCGCGGGACATCGTGGGCTATACCGTCCTGCAAATGATGGTGCATATCCCGATCGTGTTCTTTATGTGCTGGTTGTTTGCGCGTTACATCGCCTATGTTCCGCCAATGCGATGAAACGAACGGCTCATCGGCCTGAAGGCCGCCTCGCTTGGACCATAACAGAGGGCCTGAGCGGCACGACTGAAGCCGTGCCCTTTCAAAGCGGTTCACTGTCGAGGTTTCCGGCGAGGCATGACGCCTCGGCATTTCAAAGCCTCTAGCGATTTTTCAGCCAGAGGTGAGGGAAGCATCGCTGCTATGATTCTGTCGCGTATCTCGTCATTATGGATAGCAACGGATGGGACAAACGAATTCGGCGTGCCGGCGAGCTCAGCGAACGCGCGTCGTCGGCGCACGAGGTGCTCAGTTTCTATCGGCACATCCTCGAAGCTCAGCGCGGGATCTACCAGGACATTTCAGCTAGGCCGGCGGCAGCCGTATCGTTAGACATATCGCTCCGCGAACGGCTGGACACGGACTACGCGATGCGCTGGATGCCTGCGGTGCTGGATGTGGTTCGTCGGCACGGCCCTGCGAAGCTGGCTGCCGAGGCCGATCGGATTGCCGTTGCAGACTCGCGGCATCAGAGACAGCTGCTCGCCGACTACGTGAACAAAGAAGAGACTGGTGATGACAGCGGTCGTTTTCTTGCGCGTGTTATTTGGCAGCCTATCGCTGAGTTTCTCGCGGCCCAGTACAAGGTGAGCACGAACGGCTCCGAGTCGAAGTGCCCGATTTGTGGCGGCTGGCCTCAGCTTGCGGTGCTACGTCCTGAAGGCGATGGCGGCAAGCGCCATTTGCAATGCTCGTTCTGCCTGACAGAATGGGAGTTTCGCCGAGTTCTTTGTCCAGCCTGTGCAGAAGTCGACTACGCCAAACTTCCGCGATACTCGCCGGAAGAGCCAAAAGCGGTTCGCGCGGAAGCCTGTGATACCTGCAAGTTCTACCTGAAGTCTTTCGATATGACGGCAGATGGATTGCTCGTACCTGAGGTGGACGAAATCGCAACGATTGCCCTGGATCTTTGGGCAAATGAGAACGGCTACCGAAAAATCCATCAAAATGTAACGGGATTTTAACAATTGAAGTACCTCCGTTAGTTTCTTTGTTACGACACGATATTCGAATTGACCGGCGTCATTTCGCGGGTGTAGGCTCCTAACAATTTGATTGCGATGTGGGCTCGTGGCCGCGGCTCCTGCGGCGTTCGACATGAAGAACCGCATTGTGCGCTCCCTTTTCGATCCTCTGTTAGTGCGTTCCAGCAACGCTAAAACTCTTGCCATCTCTAACGTTCCTGTAGCTGTTGTCCTCGCGGGAGGCGTGTCTCATGGATGTCTCTAGACGCACATTTTTCAAAACTGGCATCGCAGGCGCAGTGGGATTTACCGTCTTCGGTTTCGATGTGCAGCCGATTCTGGCGCAGGCCGACAGCCTGAAGATCTCGCGTACCACCGAGACGCGCAGCACCTGCCCCTACTGCGCGGTGAGTTGCGGCATCATCATCCACACCATCGGCGACAAGGCGAAGAATGTCACGCCGCAGGTGGTACACGTGGAAGGCGATCCCGACCATCCCATCAACCGCGGCACGCTGTGCCCCAAAGGCGCCTCGCTACAGCAGGACATTCAGAATGACCGCCGGCTTGTTGAAGCCACAGGTGCGGCGTCCGGGGTCGGATCACTGGGAAGACATCTCGTGGGATCAGGCGATCGACGAGATCGCGGTGTGGACGAAGAAGACACGGGACGCCTCGTTCATCGAGCAGGACGCCAAGGGCAACACAGTCAACCGTTGCGAGACCATTGCCTTCACCGGCGGCTGCACCGATACCAATGAGTTCAATTACCTGGTCGTGAAGACAATGCGTTCGATGGGGTTGGTGCGCCTGGAAAACCAGGCGCGGGTTTGACACGGCCCTACGGTCTCAAGTTTGGGACCAACTTTCGGACGCGGGGCGATGACTAACGGCTGGATCGACATCAAGAACGCCGACATGATGTTGATCATGGGCGGGAATCCTGCCGAGAACCATCCCTGCGGTTTCAAGTGGGTGGTCGAAGCCAAACGCAACCGCGATGCTCACCTGATCGTCGTCGATCCGCGCTTTACGCGCACGGCTTCGCAAGCCGACCTCTTCCTGCAAATTCGAGCCGGCAGCGACATCGCGTTCCTCGGCGGACTGATCAACTACGCTCTCGCAAACGATCGGGTTGCCCATGAATATCTGGTCAACTACACCAACGCGGCCTTCATCATCAAAGACGGATTCAAGCTGCCGGAGGATGGGCTGTACTCAGGTTTCGATCCGGCGACGAAGACCTACGACAAGGCCACCTGGAACTACGAAGAGGGGGGCAATGAAACCGGTAAAGCCGTCGCGGTGCCGGTGAATGAGGCGCCCGCAACTCAGGGAGCTCCAAAGGCCAATCAGCCTCAGGGAGCGGTTCCTGCTGGCAAGGAGGGAAGCAACACCCACAATCCGTCCGAAGGCCAGGGTTATCAGGCAGCAGGACCGGCCGGCGCGAAGGGAGTGGGTGGCGGTCCGATTCCTCCGCCGTCCCTGCCGCCGAATGTCGCCTATGACTTGTCGCTCCAGCACCCGCGATGCGTCTATCAGCTGCTGAAGCAACAATACTCGCGCTATACGCCTGAGATGGTGTCGCGCATCACCGGCATTCCGCAGGACCAGCTTCTGAAGGCGTGGGACCAATTCACTTCGATTCGCAAAGATGGCGACCTGAAGAAGGTTGCCACCATCATCTACGCGGTTGGCTGGACGCAGCACAGCTTCGGCACGCAGATCATTCGCACCGCAGCCATGGTTCAGTTGCTGATGGGTAACGTGGGGCGCGCCGGCGGCGGTGTTAATGCCTTGCGCGGACACTCGAACATTCAGGGCGCGACCGACCTGGCCGGCATCTTCGATATCTTGCCCGGCTACCTCAAGATGCCAACGCCGGCCGACAAGGACCTGAAGACTTATCTGGATCGCGTCACGCCGAAGGCATCCAAGCCGGGCGAATGGGAGTCGTTTAACTACTGGTCGAACACGCCGAAGTTTACCGTGTCGTTCCTGAAGGCCATGTACGGCAACGCTGCGACCAAGGACAACGATTTTGCATTCAACTTCCTGCCCAAAATCGACCGCAAATATTCCTGGGTCGAAAACTGGAACGACATGTACCTGGGCCAGGTCAAAGGATTTTTCGCCTTCGGCATGAACGGCGTCATGATCGGTCCCGACTCCAAGAAGAACATCGATGCGCTGAAGAAGGCCGACTTCTTAGTGGTGTGCGAAATCTATCCGGATGAAACCAGCGCCTTCTGGGAAGCGCCCGGAACAACGCCCGAGGAGATGAAGCAGATCAACACCACCGTCTACCGGCTGCCGGGAGCAGGCTTCGCCGAAAAAGACGGGACCATGGTCAACTCGGCACGCTGGCTGCAATGGAAGAACGCTGCCGTCCCGCCACCGGGGATCTGCCGGCTCGATCAGGACATCCTGGCGCAGATCTTCTTGAAGATTCGCGAGCTGTACAAAAAGGAAGGCGGCAAGTTCCCCGATCCGATCTTAAACGCGACTTGGGCCTACACGATACCCGATCACCCGTCGCTGGCGGAGATCGCAAAGGAAATTAACGGCAAAGCGACCGCCGACATCAGCGACGAGAAGACGAATCTCTCCCTGAAAGCAGGCCAACAGCTGCCAGGCTTTGCAGCCTTGCGCGATGACGGTACTACTTCGTCGGGGAACTGGCTCTACTGCGGATCGTGGACCGAGGCAGGTCCACTGATGCAGCGTCGTGGGACGGACGATCCATCAGGACTCGGCATTTACGCGAATTGGGGCTGGTCATGGCCGATGAATCGCCGTGTGCTTTATAACCGCGCCTCCTGCGATCTCACTGGCAAGCCTTATGATCCCACCCGCAAGCAGGTCTGGTGGAACGAAACCGCGCAGAAGTGGGTGGGGAACGATGTCCCCGACTTCAAGCCCGACTCCAAGCCGGAAGAGCATATGGGCCCATTCATCATGAATCCCGAGGGCATTGGGCGACTGTTTGTTCCCATTGGAGCAGTTACGGACGGACCGTTCCCAGAGCACTACGAGCCGATTGAAAGCCCCATCGCGAACCCGTTGCACCCTGATCAGTCGAACAATCCCGTAGTGAAGAAATTCAAGACGGACATGGACAAGTACGCCAAGACTGGCGAAGGCTACAACCTCGTCTGCACGACGTATCGCTTGACCGAGCACTATCACTACTGGACCAAGAACAATCCTATGAACGTTCAGCTGGTGCCGGAACCGTTCGTGGAGATTCCGGCCGAACTCGCCGACCAGATGGGCATTCGCGGCGGCGAAAAGGTGAAGGTCAGCAGCATTCGCGCCGACTACATCGCCAAGGCAATGGTGACGAAGCGCATCAAGCCAATGATGGTCGATGGCAAGAAGACTTATCAGATTGGCATTCCGATTCACTGGGGATTCAAGGGAATTTCTGAGAGCGAAGGACGCACTTCGTTGATGCCGACGAATCGTCTGACGCCGACGGTCATCGATCCCAACGCTTATACCCCGGAGTTCAAGGGCTTCCTGGTGAAGCTGGAGAAGGTCTAGAGGAGAGACGAGATGGGCGATCGTGGCACACTACGGGTTCAGCAAATCTCGGCGCATCCCGGCCCGATTCCCGGTGAGGGCACGCAACGCCAGGACAAGGTCTGCAAACTCATCGACACAACCACCTGTATCGGCTGCAAGGCGTGTGAGGTGGCGTGCGTGGAATGGAACGACATGCCGTTCCAGACGACGCACTTCGACAACACCTACCAGACGATGCCCGACACCGACTGGAATTACTGGAACCTGATCAAGTTCAACGAGGACGAGCATGAGGATGGCAGCTTCGCCTGGTTAATGCGGAAGCATCAGTGCATGCATTGCGCCGATCCTGGCTGCCTGCGAGCATGTCCAGCAGACGGCGCCATCGTGCAGTATTCCAATGGCATCGTCGACTTCCAGCAGGAAAACTGTATTGGCTGTCAGTTCTGTGTCTCGGGTTGTCCCTTCAATATCCCAAAGTACAACGAGAGCACGAAGAAGGTTTACAAGTGTACCCTCTGCTCTGACAGAGTGGGAGCCGGGCTGGAGCCAGCGTGCATCAAGTCCTGCCCGACGGGCTGCCTGCATTTCGGCACGAAGGACGACATGAAGTTTCTGGCCGAGAAACGTGCAACGCAGCTGCGCGACGTTTACGGCTTTAAGGACGCGGGCGTATACGATCCCGCGACCATCGGCGGCACCGGCGTCATATACGTACTCCATAACATCAACAAGCCTGAGGCATACGGCGATCTGCCCAAGGAGCCGCGCATCTCGCCGGCCTTCACGATCTGGAAAGACATCTTTAAGCCGATCGGCTTGTTCGGCGCGATGCTCGGTTTTGTTGGCGTGGTAATGCACTACGTTTTTGAAGGGCCGCGCCGCACTCAACCGACACCGCCGGTCAAAGTAATCGAGCCTCCTCAGGCCGCAGGGAGGGAGAACTAGATGGCGACTACAGCAAATCGTTTCGAACACCGTCCTAACGCCATCGACCGACTGGGCAAGACCGTCGTGTATGCAGGCGAACTGCTGCGCCACCCGGTCTACACACGCTTTCTGCATTGGATGGTCGGGATTTTCTTCTTCCTCGCGCTGCTCTCCGGATTCGGAATTTACCTGCCGTGGATCTTCCGCTTCTTTACGCCGCTGTTTGGCGGCGGCGCCATGACGCGCTTCCTGCACCCGTGGTTCGGTTTGGGATTCGTATTCTTCTTTGCGTTGCAGGCTATCAATTGGCTACAAGTGATGCGATGGACGCCGTCCGATACGAAGTGGATGAAGGACATCAAGGACTACATCACACGAACCGATTCAGTTGAGTCGCCCGAGACCGGCTTCTTCAATGGTGGCCAGAAGATGATGTTCTGGGAAATCGTCATCGGTTCCACGGCCTACGTAATTACTGGCGTCATGATGTGGTTTCCGCATCAGTTTGGACGGATTCTGGTCTCGATCGCGTATGTGATTCACGACATCTCGGCGCTGATCATGCTGTTCGGCATCTTCTTCCACGTGTACCTGAGTACGTTTGGCGAGCCGGGGACGATTCAGGCCATGACGCGCGGCACTGTCAGCGAAGCCTGGGCATGGACCCATCATCCCGCGTGGTTCAAGGCGGTGACTGGACGGGATCCGCGCCGAGCCATGGAAGAAGCGGAAAAATCGCCTCGTGCTATCCAAGAGCCACCCACCCTATAAGATTGGCTGAAGACGTAGACCCCCAAAGGCACCCAACCCTAAGGTGTCCTGTAGCTTGGCATACAAGTGGAGTGGGGGTGTCTATTCCAGTCGCCAATTACTAACAGCTCTCTTCGGCAGGATGGAGGCACATTGCCGGAATTGGCTCAGTCGCTTCAAGAAACTTGCGAGTATTTCTTTGCGAATTCTTGCGTTCACGATACAGTTATGGCATCCCAGAGTGCAAGAGTGACTTCCAGTGACGTTCCTTAAAATAGTGGGCAAGACCGTGGCGACCGAAACCCAGAGTCCTGATCACTACGCGCACCGTCGCAACTATGACGGTACACTCGACTCGATCTGCAAGCTGTGCTACCTGACGGTGGCTCGCGCTTATCGCGAGCTCGACCTCAGTCACCTGGAACTACGTCACGTGTGCCAGCCGATCGAGCGTCGACGGGCGACTCGCATTGCGCATCGGGTTTTCGATTGCGCCTCGGGCGAGCGCCGCAACGAGTAGCAGCCCCGGTCAAATTTTTGAGCGTACAAATAATTTGGGCATCCTCAAGTGAGGATGCCCAAAGTTTTTACCGCGATTGGCTTTTCGGTTTAGTGGCAGTTGGCGAACTTTAGCGAACCGATGCGGGTGCTCCAGTCGAACTGCTGGGTAACCGTGTAATACTCCTGGGTGTACCAGAAGGTGCAACCACTCATGCCGTCGTTGGTGTCGATACGCATGGAGCTGTAATCGCCCCAACGATTGGCTGTGCTGGGCTGCGAGCCGCTGCCGTCGACCAGGTCAACTTCCGCTTCGAGGTTGCCCAGACCGATCGGGTCAGCCACTGTCCGTCCGGCAATGTAAATCGACGGATAGGTAGGCGTGCCGTTCGGGCAGGTGTCGCCGCAGGATTTGCTGTAGCCAACGAGGATATCGCCCATCTTGTCGCGAGCGATGGAGGCCATCCAGCGCCATACTCCATCAGGAGCGAAGGTGCCCTGCTGGAACACGGTAAGCGAAGAAGGCGCAACTACACGAATGGGAGCGGTAACTTCCATCCAGCGAACTCCACCCTGTCCACCAGAGGCCGTAACGTCCCAATTCACGAGCCAGTGCTGCGCAAGTGGCTGGGGCGGATTGCTCGGACCGGTGTGGGCCGCGGGTGTGTCTTCCCAATAAGCGAAGCGATACATCATGCGGTCGCCGAGGGAATCAACCTTATCGGTGATGCCCTTCTGAGGAACGCAGTCGCCGCCGAAGCCGCCATTGCAGGCCGGAGTATAGGTTGCGATGGGCAGCAGCTGCGAGTTGCCGTCACCCGTGAACGTTGCGCCCTGAGTCCAGTCGTTCGGGTTGTTGATGTGAACCGAGTACAGAGAGACGTGCGTTTCGTCGACATCGCCCAGACTGCCGATGGCAAACTGATCCTGGCCAGACGGAGGAGCGACGATGGAATCACGATCGGCAGGCAGCAAGCTGTCTTCGCCGCTGGTGTACTGGTGGCAAATCTGCTCGGCGGTGTTATCGCCAGCCAGCAGCTTGGTGCGGTTGTAAGCGCAGAGAACCGGACCGACAAAGCCGCTGCCGCCAGGGCCAAAGTTGTTCCAGGCTTCAGCGTAGTTATTCACCCAGATGCCCCACTTCGGATAATCCGGGAAGCCATTGTTGAGAGCCGGGAACTGATACAGGTAGTAGCTGCCGGTGGCATCGTTGCTGGTCGAGATCGCAACGCAAACGCCGTAGTTACCGCTGAATACGTTCTGCGTCAGCAGCCAACGGTGGGCCACAACGTCCCACTGCGCGATGATGTCGCCGTCATTGTTGTTGGCGCAAATTCCGCCCAGAGAGCTCCACAGCGTGTTGCCTTCAATGGCAGGGCCGCAAGTGTAAGGAGCAGTCTTCGAGCAGACGGTGTACGACACGTTTACCCACTGCACGATCTGGGTGTCGCCGACCGCCATGGTGGTGTCCGGGGGAGCGTCAGGAACCTGATAGTTCGGGAAGCCGTTGCCGACGCCCAGAATGTTTGCAATGACGCTGTAGTTAGCCGAGGGGGTGACAGCGCGGCTCTGTTCCACGGGGTCAACCACCGGTCCGATTGCAGCTTTAGGAATGCGGCGGACGGGGTTTGCCAGGTGAAGACCATAAACCGGCGCCTGCTGCATTTTGGCCAAGTCCCGCAACGGCGGCGAAATGGCGAACCGTGTGGCGTGTTGAATGTATGTGTTGTTTTCCTGCGCGGTGGCCGTCAGCGAGCCAGCAATGAGACAACCCATTGCGACTAGCGCCAGCCCCGTTGTTTTACTCCTCATCATTGTTCCCATTCTCCTTTTTCCATCCTCCCCCGTGGCTCGTTGCTTCGATTGAGAGCGTGCCCGGAGAACGTTCGCGACAGCAGCTTGTTATTGGTTAACGTTTTCGATAGGAACGGACTGCAACGTCATCCTTAGCGTTTGTACGTCGACGCAGTGCCTTTGGCAGGTGTAAGAATTTTTACCATACGGTTCCATGCCGTGCAACTATTAATCACGTAGTAAATGAATTTGGTGCCGGATTGGAACAAATGTCTTCTCGCGTGATCTTGCTTAGCTGCCATACTATCGAGCCAAAGTAAGTTACTTGGAATGCCCGGTAACCTGGGTCTACCCGCACCACTATTCTGTTAGTACTACCGTGAATAATTTTTTGGTCAGGGAGCAGGAAATTTGACCCCACATGACTCCAAGTTTGAATTGACAATCACGAACATGAGCCTTAGCCTCATCCCACGAGGACTTTTGCCTTGATAAGGACTTCACCTACGCATTTGGGCCAGCAATTGATGTTGGGGCCGCTTGAGATCCAGGTCATGGAAGTGGTTTGGGGCAGCGGAGAGAGCAGTGTGCGGGACGTAGTCGAGAAGTTGGATAGCAAACTCGCATACACCACGGTCATGACCACGCTGGATCGCTTGTTCAAGAAGGGATTACTGGATCGCCACAAGTCGGAACGGGCTTTTCTGTACTCTCCCCGTCTGAGCAGCCAGGATTGGGAACGCAGACGGGCCGGCGACCTGGTAGCTGGTTTCCTGGCGGGACCGGAACCTTCACGCGACCTGTTGCTTTCTTCTTTGGTGGATGCTGTCGGCCAGCACGATGCCATGCTGCTGGACGAACTGGAAGAGAAGATTCGGAATAAGCGACGGGAGCTTTTGAAGGCCTCTGTGAAATGAACCTTCCTTACACCATGCGGCTGCTGTGCCTCTGCTGCGCCTCATTCTTCATGATTCACTTGGCGCTGGCATGGGCCGCGCGTTTGAGCGCAGGTACAGCTCTGCGGATTGCTGAGCATTTGAAGCCGAGCTCCGCGGCGCGGTTTCTGTTCGTGCTGCGCATGTCGCCGCTGGTGTTGACGCTGTTCGCCGTCCTGGCATTTTGCATTCCCAGTTACCTTTGGCTTGAGCCCGAGGCGACCGGCGAGAAGGTCGGCTTCTTCTGCGTCTTTACCGCCCTTCTTGGAGTGACCATTTGGGTTCTGTCGCTGTGGCGGGTCACGGGGGCCGTCCGAGGCACCAACCGCTATCTGCACGAATGCGAACGGCACGGTCGCAAGATCAACGTGCGCGGCGCCGATTCGCCCGCCTGGCTGCTGGCTGACAAAGCTCCGGTGCTGGCTGTCGCAGGCGTTCTTCGCCCCCAACTGGTGATCTCCAGGCCGGTTTTGCGTGGCCTGTCTAGCGAGCAGCGAGAGGCCGCCTTAAGTCACGAGCGCGCGCACTGCGCCTCCGCCGATAATCTGAAGCGATTCCTGATTCTGCTGGCTCCAGAGGCTCTACCGTTCCTACCCACCTTCCGTAGCCTGGATCGCGGCTGGTCGAAATTTACGGAGTGGGCTGCAGACGATCAGGCCAGCGCTGGAGACCCGCAGCGCGCACTGTCTTTAGCGGCTGCCCTGGTTCGGGTCGCAAAGATGGGATCCCGGCCTCGCATGGGATATTTGTCGTGCTCGCTGGTGGGCGGCAATCAGGAACTCTCCGATCGCGTTGATCGGCTGCTGCGTCCTCAACCTAAGCCCGCGAAGCCCGTGCGCGAAGTCGTCGCCTTCCTGAGCAGTGTCACAGCCCTGAGTGGGTCTGCTGTGGCCGTGATGGTCATCTGGCCCGGCAGCCTGTCGCTGGTGCATCAGGCACTCGAACGCCTCGTTCACTAATCGAACCCACTAACTCTTTCTTTGCAGGATTCGTCGTCCGACTTTGTTGACTAACCGCCGGCGTGCCTCAAGACCGTGTAGAAATCTTCCAGCCCGTTGAACATGATCTGGATTCCAATGCAGAGCACGAGGAAGGCTGACAGCCTTATGAGGATGCTCGTGCCGGTGGTGCCAAGCAACTGTTGCAGTCGTTCTGAGAACCAGTAGCACAGGAAGATCGCGAGGCCGATCAGTGCGATTCCAATGACCGCTGTCAGGGCATTCACGATCAGCTGCAGGTGACGCTCCTCGTGAAGATTGCTGCCCAGCGTAAGCGCGACGGCAATTGAGCCGGGGCCGACGGTAAGCGGCATGGTCAGAGGATAGAAGGCCAGCGAGTAGATTTCCTGATGATTGGGAGAGTCGACGATGCGCTCGGTCATGTCGCTTTTCCGGTTAAGAATGGTCCAGCCTGCGAAAGTAACTACAAGTCCGCCGCCAACCTGAACTGCAGCCAAGCTGATACCAAAAAATTGCAGAATGTATCCGCCGATGAACAGCGATGCCACCAGCAGAGCAGCGCCGTTGACCGCGACGCGCATGGCCACCGTGCGTCGGACCTTCGCCGGATAGCCCAGCGTCATCTCGGCGAAGATCGGCGCCATGCCCAGCGGGTTCACGATGGGAAGCAGAGCGGCAAAAATCAGTAACACATTGCGAATCGAAGCGTACATAAGAGTCTCTCAGCATAGCCGAGGTGTTCCATGTTGCCAATGCGGAACCATTCAGCGTTGACTTGGAAGCGTCGAATGCGTTCAATGAATAGCGCCGCTGTAATTGGGAGTAGCTGCTACTACCATGGGTATTCCGCCACGCACCTTCGGAGCGCTTCAGATCAAGTTGCGCGAGTCGCTGGTTACACGCGCAGTTGTCCTGCCGATCCAGCAGTTCATCCATATTCAGGGAATCAGCAGTTTCGCCTTGCTGGCTGCGGCAATCATTGCCCTCATCTGGGCAAACTCTCCGTGGCAGGCCTCCTACCATCATGTGTGGGAAGTGGAATTAACACTCTCAGGTCTGAGGCTGCCTGTGCACGCCTGGATCAACGACGCGTTGATGGCGATCTTTTTCTTTTTAGTTGGCATGGAAATTAAGCACGAGATCGTCCACGGTGAGTTGGCCGACATTCGTCGTGCGGCGTTGCCCATTTTCGGCGCGCTGGGCGGAATGATTGTTCCCGCGCTTCTGTTCGTCGCGTTTAACTTTCGCCAGCCTGGACAGCACGGATGGGGCGTCCCCATGGCCACCGACATTGCCTTCTCGCTCGGAGTGCTGGGTATGGTGAAGGGAATACCGTCAGACCTGAAGGTGTTTCTGTTATCGCTGGCAATTGCCGACGACATCGGCGCCATTATTGTGATCGCGATTTTCTATAGCGGCTCTTTGGACCGCACGGCGTTATTCGTCGGGATCCTCATACTCGGCGTTATCTACCTGCTCTTGAAGCTGGGGATTTATCGCCCGATTTTGTATTTCGTGCTGGGTGTCGGCTTCTGGGTGGCGATCTTACGCTCTGGAATTCACGCGACAATCGCTGGTGTCATCCTGGGATTCATGGTTCCCACGACAGCAACGTTGTCGCTGGTTGATTTTCAGGACATCGCGACCGGCATGTCGAGAGATTTCCGCGACGCCATGTCGAGGAATGATTTGCAGGGGGCTAAGAATCTGCTTGGCGGCTTCGATGCGTTGCTGAATGGTACCGAGTCTACATCGGAGAGGCTGACGCGCCAGTTGAACGATTGGGTGTCGTTCCTGGTATTGCCGCTTTTCGCACTGGCGAATGCGGGGGTAAGTTTTTCTGGCGGAGCCTGGAAGGATTTGCTCACCAGCCGCATTGCCTGGGGAGTTGTGATTGGACTGGTGATAGGCAAGCCGCTCGGCATCATCGGTTTCGCCAAAGCCGCGGTGCGAGCGGGTTTAGCCCAAATGCCGCCCGGCGTCACCTGGAGGCAACTCAATGCTGTCGGTTTGCTGGCCGGCATCGGATTCACGGTTTCCATCTTCATCAGTTCGCTGGCCTTCGACGATGCTATCCACTTGATGGAAGCCAAGACGGCCGTGTTGGGTGCGTCGGTGATTGCGGGTGTACTTGGCTATCTGACATTGCGGGAGGCCACAGTGCCCGAGCAGGAACAAGCTTCCGAGATCCGCGCCGAATCGACTGCTACCGGTGACTCTCAATAAACGGCAGCCCAGATGGCGATAAACGCGTTACAATTTGACAGTTCTTTTCTAGCCCACGACAATGCCGTTCCGTCGCATTGCTTGAAAAAACACATACGTTGCCGGATGCTCTTTTCTGGTGCATTTGAGTGGATTCTCGCTGTAGCTGGCTGGACAGATGTCGGTCCGCCATCACTACGAAAGGGGAGTTTATGCGTTCCCGAATGTCAGCGCTCGTGCTCAGTTTAGTTTTGGCATTAGCTTTTACAGGATGCAACAAGCAGCAAAGTCAGAACCAGCCGCCGGCGGCCGACAACTCGATGGCGCAAAACCAGCCTCCTGCCGGCAATGCTCAGAACCAGCAACCGGCTCCGTCGCAGCAGCAACAGATGGCACCGGCGGCTCCCGTCCAGCAGGCCGCTCCGGCTCCGCCGCCGCCTCCACCACCCCCGCCGCCGTTGGTTATTCCGGCTGGTGCGAGCCTCGTCGTTCGCATGGGTAACACCATCAATACCAAAACGGCGAATACCGGAGACTCGTTTACCGGTACCCTGGCTCAATCCGTGGCAGTCGACGGCGTTGTGGCCATTCCCTCTGGCGCAGGCGTAGCCGGAACCGTGGTCGACTCCAAGTCGCCTGGACGTTTCAAGGGCGAAGGCACGCTGTCTGTAGCACTGACCTCGATTAACGTTCGTGGAGTGCCGACTTCAATTCAGAGCTCGACCTATACACAAACTGTGAAAGGTAAAGGCAAGCGGACGGCCGTTATGGCCGGCGGCGGTACCGGAGCTGGCGCGCTGATCGGCGGACTCGCGGGCGGTGGTAAGGGTGCGTTGATCGGCGGTCTGGTAGGAGCTGGCGCAGGCACCGCGGGTGCAGCCTTCACTGGTAACAAGGAGCTTCAGATCCCGGCCGAGTCGGTGGTCACATTCAAGCTTGGAAACTCCATCACCGTGAAGCGTTCAGGCAAGTCGGAATCTCAGGACAATCAATAGTTCGAAAGCTCGCGAAAGAAAAGGAGGCTCAGGCCTCCTCTTCTTTTTTTGTGTCAGCTGAGTGACAGGGGCTGGCCCGGAAGAAGCGGCTTCCTGTGCAGCGCGGGGAAGTCTGGTCGATCAGGCCGCCTTGCGGTGATGAATGGCGTCGCGTACGCGGTTGTGCATTGCATCCGTCCAATCGGTCATGCCGTGATCGTTGCGCGCGTGTTCCACCACTTTCTCCATGACTTCTTCTTCGGTTTTTCCACTCGTCTCCCAGCGACAGTTGCTATTGCCCACGTCGGCGCAGCGGAAGGTGTGATCCTTTCCACCGTGACTCGTATTCATCGAGTGGGCGCTGGCGCTGGTACGTCGCGACAGGTC
This sequence comes from uncultured Acidobacteriaceae bacterium, assembly GCA_963834135.1. GTDB lineage: Bacteria > Acidobacteriota > Terriglobia > Terriglobales > Acidobacteriaceae > Bog-257. The sequence goes on from CAWIAN010000010.1 coordinate 29,678, forward strand.
GGCCTGATTACCGCCTGCATCCTCTGACCGGCGCTTATTCGTGGTTGCCGCGTCGCTCGCGCGCTGCGAAGCGGTCGTCATGTCGTCGCCGAGATTGCCTTTCATCTGGCCTGCGCGCGTGGCTTCGGGATTGTCGGTTGGGATGACCTCGCGCTCGTCGCTGGTTGTGCCCCAGCCTGCAGTACCGACGGAAGGAGCGGACGGGTTGATGCCGCCCGCGTGGGATCCGAAGTTCGGGTTCGTTCCCGCATCCGGAGAGTTGGATTGTTTGTTGATTTTCTCTGCCATACACGACTCCTTGAAGAAGTAGGATGGCGCTCCATCCGAGACCGATGGATGGAAATTGAGAGCTGCACGGCAAATTCCAGAGCTGAAGTGTGGTGAGCTATTCCTTCTGCTTTTTTACTCTGGCTCGGCGTTCCTTCGCCCAGCCCGTCTTATTCACTTGTGGAGCTCTGCCGATTGCCAGGGCATCCTCAGGAACGTCTTCCGTGACGCAGGTAGCTGCGGCGACGTAAGAATTTCGTCCAACCCGCAGGGGAGCGACGAGGGTGGTATCGCTTCCGATGAAAGCGCCATCGTCGATGATAGTTTTGGTCTTGTTCACACCATCGTAGTTGCAGGTGATGGTTCCGGCGCCGACGTTCACCCCGTCGCCAACCTCGGCGTCCCCGAGGTAGGTCAGGTGGTTGGCCTTTGATCGTTTACCCAGGCGCGTCTTTTTGGTTTCAACAAAGTTGCCGACATGTGCCCCTTCGCCGATGTCGCAGCCCGGACGAAGATGCGAGTACGGACCCAGTTCCGCACCATCGCGCACAATCGAGTCCTCCAGCATACAGCCAGGGCGGATAAGCACATTGTCGCCCAACTCGCAGTTAGAGATCACGGAGTAGGAACGGATACGGCAATCCGAGCCGATCTTGGTCTTGCCGATGAGCTGCACAAACGGCTCGATGACCGTGTCAGTACCGATCTCTACGTCGGCATCGATATCGCAGGTCTCGGGACGGAAGATCGTGGTACCGGCCAGCATCAGTTCGCGGGCTTTCTTAGCGCGCAGCTTGGCATCGAGCTCGGCCAATTCCATCCGGGTGTTGACGCCTAACACTTCGTCTGAATCCTCGGCGCGAAGGGCCACAACTTTTTCGCCGGCCTTGTCTAGTAAAGGCACGATGTCGGTCAGATAGTACTCACCGTGAGCGTTCGCGGTTCCGATTTTTCCTATCTCCGCGTAAAGCGAACCTACAGCAAATGCGTAAATGCCGGAGTTGATCTCACGCTGGTTTGTTTCGCCGTTCTGCAACGCTTTCTGCTCGACGATGCGCTCCACCTCGTCCGTCTCAACACCGTTGGCTCGCTTACGAAAGATTCGTCCGTAGCCGGTGGCGTCCGCGGGCTCCGCCGTAAGAATGGTCATCGCAGCGCCGCGGTCAAGGTGAAAGTCTCGAACCCGCGTGATGGTTTCTTCGGTAATCAGCGGAACGTCACCCGACAGCACCAGCACATGATCGAAGCTCTTCAGGGCCGCGGCGGCTTCCATCATGGCGTGCCCCGTGCCGCGCTGCTCGCGCTGCAAGACGAAGCCAATACCAGAAGACTGAAGCGCAGCTCGCACCTTCTCGGCCTCGTGTCCGATGATGGCAAAGATATTCTGCGGGGCGACGACCTTGGACGCCGCTGCGACCACGTGCGCCAGCAGAGGTTTGCCGCCGATTTCGTGCAGCACTTTCGGTCGACGGGATTTCAGCCGCGTACCTTTTCCAGCGGCGAGAATGACGATGGCGAAGGAAGTGTTAGTCATCGGTTCGGAAAGCTAAAGGCGATTTCACCACAGAGGCACGGAGAATTTCCCTGGTTCTCAGATCTCGATGCTTCTGGATGAGATTAGATTGTATCGTTTGTTACCAGTGTAAACGCCAGGTAGCAGATGCTGTAGCAACAGTGACTGAGTTAGCCCAGCGCATCGACGCCAACAGGATTTGTCAAAACAAGATCTCGGTGCGCTCCGCGTCTCCGTGGTGAACCTGCTCCGACATGCGGCAAGGCTACGGCTGCTGCTGGATCGCATGTACGGGTGCGTCGCGAAGTTCCATCATCAGGCGCAGCAGATCCTTCGCCACCCGGTATGTATCATGGCGGGCAATTAAGCCTTCGCTGGGATGGACCTCTTCGGTCATATACTCGCCGAGCACAGGTTTTACTCCGAGAGCTTTAATCTGCTCCACATCGGGCTCAATCTGCGACTGCTGCTTTTCCGCATACTTGGTTGCCAATTCCGGTGATGCGGGTGTGCGATTCACCAGGGCGTAGTCGAAGAACTGATGGTGGGCGTGCTGATAAAGGGCGCGAATGTGATCGGACGCCGTCAGGCCCAGGCTCTCGTTGGCCTGAGTCATCAGGTTGCAGACAAAAACCTTCACCGCGTGAGAGTGGGCGATCGCCTCCGCAACCTCGCGCACCAGCAGATTCGGCACCAGGCTGGTGAACAGGGAACCCGGTCCGATCGTGATCAGGTCAGCGTTCTCGATCGCTTCCAGCGCTTTGGGCAGAGCCTTAGCGTCGGCCGGCGCCATGTGCAGTTCAACAATGCGCCTATCGCTGGCTGTAATGTTTGTCTCGCCGCGCACCATCGAGCCGTCATCCATGATCGCGTAAAGCTGCGCGTTGTCCGTGGTGGAGGGGTAAATGTGCCCGCGCGTCGCCAGGATCGCGGAAGACTGCTCAACCGCCTGACTGAAGTCACCCGTGATGGCGCTCATCGCCGAGAGGAACAGATTGCCGAAGCTATGTCCTCCCAGTCCTTCGCCGGCAGGGAAGCGGTATCGAAACAGACGCGACAGCAACGCTTCTTCCTCTGACAAAGCCACGATGCAATTGCGAATGTCGCCGGGGGCGGGAAGGTTGAGTTCCTTGCGAAGCCGGCCGCTTGAGCCGCCATCGTCGCTGACGGTTACGATCGCCGAAAGATCGGAGATGCAACGCACGATACCCGGCGCCGCCTCCTCACCCGCCGTGATGACGTACTGCTTGAGCCCGTGCAGTAAGGTGGATAGGCCGGTGCCGCCGCCCATTGCCACAGTTTTGACGGCCCGCGTGTCGGCGGTGATGGAATAGCCCGGCATGGTAAGTCGGATGGTCTGAAGTTAATAACGCCACTTATCCGGTTCGTTCGGCGTATCGGCGCTGGTATCGGGGTAGAGCAATTCGGTGAACCGAGGATCGTCGGCCAGATTCTTGAAATCCGAGTCATTTCGCGCCTGATAACGGTTTGAGGGATTCAAGCCGGATCGCCTCATTCAAATTGCTGATGGCCTCGGGAAAATGTCCCGTCAGGCAGTTCAGCGCCGCAGTTCCGTACCAGATGAAATCAAGCTTGGGAAACTTCGTGGTCAGCAGATCGAAATTCTCGCGAGCCGTGACATAGTCGCCCATATTCATCAGCGAGACGGCATAGTCGAACTGCTCCTCCGGCGTCTTGAAGGTATTAGAGGCCCGGTTCATCTGCTGATTGCAACTGCTCAGGTGCACGGAAGCCCGGTCCGCTAACTCAGGACTGGGACCGGCCAGAACTTTCTCGAAATAAGATTTCGCCCGATCGTACTTGTGGACTTGAAGCGCCTTCAGGCCGGCTTCGTAATTCTGCACCGCTTGCGTAAACCGTGGATCGTCGCCGACCTTCATGGGCTTGGCTCCTCTCCCTTTAACCTCTGGAGCGGCCATGTGTAATCCCTTCGCCTTGTTAGACTTGGAATCACTTTCCTTAACGTTTTCTGACGCTTTTTTAGTCATCGGGGCAAGCTTCCCTCGGGTCGTCTTGTAAGTCGGAATCACCGCAGGCCAGGGAGGAGCCTGATTTAATCGCAGGGCATTGGGCTGAGTTATACCCGCATCTCAGGAACTCGTCAACCCACCCCAAAAAGAGCGGTAAGCGAAAGGCTTCAGTCGGTCTTCGCCGCTGTCTCTAGATCGACGGACTTCCAATCCCCGTTAATGATTCCAGCCCTGATCTGCGCGGGTGTTTTCTTCAACTTATTCTGCTCATAAGCGTAAAAAACTTCTTTCATGCAGATAGCGCAATGCGCGCCGTGAGTCGATTCGAAGCAGCTATGCACGCTGTTGTGACCGATGCGCTCGCAATAGCAGTAGCAAGGAATCTGGTTCAGCACGTTGGGAATTTTCGCCGCCAGCTGGTACGCCCGAGTCTGATAAGGGTACTGGAACGACTCGCCCCAAAGCTGATCCTGGGGAAGAATCTGCGCTTCTCCGGTCTTCACCGGGCCGACGTTGTATGCCGGCACGTGGTCGGTTTGTGCGAAGCAGACTGCGGCCAGCAATCCGACAAAAATCAACAAAGCAGATTTGTGCATGGAGGAAAAAACCTTTGCGTTGCATTGTATCGGAGAACAGCGGCAGCTCCCAAATGGGATGGGAAGTAGGGCGCCACAGACCTTGGTGAAGACTGGCTTTGAAAGGTACGGCTTCGGCCGTGCCGCATACTCCTGCTGTGAGGGTTTAAGTTAGCCGACCTTTAGCCGACGAGCCATCCGCTAAAGCGGACCGGCATACGCCTCGGAATGGCAACTTCGGCTTGATTCTAGGCTGGGTGCAGCGCATAATGACGCGGCGAGAACTTGGGAATTTGAAAAGATTGCCATCTTTTCATCTGCCGAATGGTGTCTTCTACATCGTAAATTCCCCACCAATGTTCGCAGGACTCTGCTGAGGAGGCATCTTCTATGACGGAACCGGGATCGCGGGTTGGCGACTACGAGATTGTCAAGGAGTTGGGCCACGGAGGTATGGGGCAGGTTTTCCTCGTTCGCAATCTGATCTCCGACCGCATTGAGGCCATGAAGGTCCTGCTGCCCGACCTGGTCCAGCAAGGCGATCTAGCTAACCGATTTATGCGTGAGATCAAGCTGCTGGCCAGCCTCGATCATCCCAACATCGCGCAACTCCGGACCGCTTTCACTGCTGACAATCAGTTGGTGATGATTATGGAGTATGTCCAAGGCGACACCCTGGCCCATCGATTGGAGATGGGGGCCTTCTCGACTGCCGACACTCTGAACTACATCTCCCAGGTCTTGAGTGCGCTCAGCTATGCGCATGCCAAGGGAATCATTCATCGCGATATTAAGCCCGCGAATATGATGCTGACGCCGCAGGGCGTGGTCAAGCTGATGGACTTCGGTATCGCGCGCTCAACCACAGACCTGGGCATGACCGTTACCGGAACCACCATGGGCTCGCTCGACTATATGTCGCCGGAGCAGGTGAAATCCGAGCTTACGGACGCACGCTCTGACATCTATTCCGTTGGCGTCTCCATGTACGAGATGGTTACTGGACACCGCATGTTCAGCGCCACCAGCAGCTATTCGGTGATGGAAGCGCACGTGAAGGAAGTTCCCAAATCACCCATGGAGGTGCAGCCCTCGGTACCGAAGGGACTAAGCGACCTCATTATGATGGCGGTCGCCAAAGATCCTGCTCAGCGGTTCCAGACCGCGGAAGCTTTCCGCAACGCGTTGTCGCAGGTGAGCGGTTCAGCCGCAGTGGCTGTGGCAGCGGCGGCAACTCCGCAACCGCATCTTGCGACAGCTTCTACGGCGACACCGACGCCGTTCGCGACGCCAGTGGCGACTCCCGCACCAACGCCGGCTCCAGCCTATACGCCCACCCCGGTTCCGGCAGGCGGCGGCGGACGGCACATTGGATGGATCGTTGTGGTCGCCATCATAGTGCTTGTGGCGCTGTTTGGCGGAAGCCAGGTTTATCGCACGCACAAGCAGAATGCGGCAGTGGAATCATCGATGCCGACTTCCACCACCTCGCCTCCGAGGCCAACGCCGCCGACGGAGGTAACGCCTCCGGCAACGCCACCGAATGTGACGCCGGGCAACGCAACGCCTCCCAACATCACTCCGCCCAATGGAACCACTCCCGCACCCGCCAATGCAATGGCGAATAGCGCGCCCCCGCCGCCGCGCAAGACCCCGGCAAATCAAACGCCCAACGCCCAGCCCATCAACAACGGCCCGACTCCCGAGGAAATTGCGGCTCAGAAGAAGCTGATGGACGATCTGGAAAAACAAGCGGACCAATTAGAGAGTCGAGCGTCGGCCGTCGAGAGCAGTCTCACGGGACTTGAGCAATCCATGCATCAGAGTGGTCTCGGACTGCGCGGCGACATCGTGGCTTCACGCTCCAACATGCAAATCGATCTGAACAAAGCGAAGCAGGCGCTCGATGGAATGGATACCGATCGCGCCCAGCACTTTATGGATTTAGCGAGTCACGAACTGGACAAGCTGGAAGCATTTGTTGGCAGATGAGCAGAAATATGCTCTCGATGGGCAGAATCGGCTTCGTGACCGGAGACGGCGAAACTATAATGGACGCTGTCCGTCTAAAGTATTGATATGAGTTCGGTTCCCGGGCCACAGACTTCCGTCAGCTCGACACCACCCCGGCAAGCAGATTCTCCCGCACCCGCCGCGGTCGGCGCCCGGCCTTTAACGCCGCGGCCCTTTATGGCCGGTTGGCTGCGCGACGTGGTCATCTCTCTGGCCGTATCGGCGTTCTTCATCGTCTTTCTCTATCAACCCGTAAAAGTAGAAGGCACCAGCATGATGCCCACGCTTCTGGACCAGGAGCGCGTCTTCATCAACAAATTCGTGTACAAGCTGGAGCCTATCGAGCGCGGCGACGTCATTGTCTTTCGCTATCCGCGCGACCCTTCCAAGAGTTACATCAAGCGCGTGATTGCCGTCGCCGGCGACCGCGTGCGGATCGACGCCGGCGTGGTCTATGTCAACGGACGCCGCCTGAGCGAAGACTACGTGCCGCGCATGTACGAGGACGTGCGCTCCTATCCCGAGACGATTGTTCCGCCCCACAGCTACTTTGTGCTGGGTGACCATCGCAACCTGTCGAACGACAGCCGCGACTTCGGCACCGTCGATGAGGACTTTATCTACGGCAAAGCGGTCTTCGGGTATTGGCCGGTCGATAAGATGGGGATGTTGCGGTAGTACGCTTTTCGCCGCTCGCTCTTCGCTTTTCGCGAGACGCTACCATGTTGGCTGCGGCAATCTCTTCACAGAGGGAACATGCGTAAAGGATCAATTTTCGTGATCGCGTTGTTGCTCCTGGCGCAGTGCGTTGGCCAACAGCCGAAGCACAGCGTCACCGTGGCGGGATGCGTGATGAACGTGAATGGAGAATTCCATCTGCTCACTCGCGACAAGACCTACGTGCTGAAGGGGAAGCACGACACGCTGCTAGGCTACAGCGGCAAACAGGTCGAGATTATAGGGACTACCGACGCGGGCAACGCATCGTCACCGCAGGGCGTTCCTGTCGTGCTCCACATCCTCAAGCTGAAGAAGGTCGCCGATTTTTGTCAATGAAGCGCTAACACTCCAAAGACGTAACTTGCGATCTCGCTGATTACAACAGTTGGGGGCTGGGCGGAGACGCTGCTGGACAGCTTCGACGCCACGGATGGAGCTGGCGTAACATCCCGATTACACAAGTTAAGGCGAGTGCCCGATTATGCTTTCGAATATCCGGGCACTCCACAGCCAGTTTAGACAGCCTGAACGTTCTCTGCCTGTAAACCCTTGGGGCCTTTGGTGACGGCAAACTGCACCCTCTGACCTTCTTGCAAGCTGCGAAAGCCGCCAGCTTGAATGGCTGAGAAGTGTACGAAAACGTCTTCGCCGTTTTCACGTGAAATGAAGCCAAAACCTTTGGCGTCGTTGAACCACTTAACTGTTCCTTGTTCCATATTGATGCTCCTGCTTTTTTTGAATTTCTGCTGAGGAAGAATCGCTGCCACGAGAAAGGAGGTGACGCTTGCTTGGCGGAACCGACTATCAACTGGGGTGAATCAAACTGAGCTCGGAATCATTATACTGTGCCAAAGCTCGATTTGGCTCAGCATCTTTGGTTCCTTCAGTATTAGCTAGTTCAGAAAGAACCTCGTATACAAAGTGTCTCGCTGCGCCGGTCGGAATCCTGCGTCGCGAATGATGCGCCGCAGCTCTTCCTCGGTCGTGCAGTTGCGCACCCCGGCGGCGCGCACCACGTTCTCCTCGATCATCACCGAACCCACATCGTTGCCGCCGAAGCGCAAGCCGGTTTGGCAGACTTTCAATCCCTGCGTCACCCAGCTCGACTGAACGTTCTCGAAGTTGCTGAGGAAGAGGCGTGCGATGGCCAGCGTCTTCAGATACTCCACCGCCGTCGCCTCATCCCATCCTCGGCCGCCGAGTGCCGTGTTCTGCGGCTGGAATGACCACGGAATGAACGCCGTGAATCCACCAGTCTCTTCTTGAAGATCGTAGACCGCCTGGAAATGGTTGATGCGGTTCTCGTAGTTCTCGCCGACGCCGAACATCATCGTGGCTGTAGTTCGCATGCCTAACTTGTGCGCGGTGCGATGAACATTCAGCCAATCTTCGGTCAGGCACTTCAGGCGCGCGATCTTGTAGCGAACTTCATCGTCGAGAATCTCGGCGCCGCCTCCCGGGATCGAATCCAATCCGGCCGCACGCAGGCGCCGAATCGTCTCCTCGATGCTCAAGCCGCTGACCTCGGCGATGCAGATGACCTCTGAGGCCGAGAAGCAATGCAGGTGCACCTGAGGGAAGCGCTGCTTCAATCCGCTCAGCATCACCTCATACCAGTCGATCTTCAGGTCGGGATGCAGTCCGCCCTGCAACAACACGCCGGTGCCGCCCAATTCCACCGTCTCCTGCACCTTGTCGTAAATCGTCTCCAGGTCGAGGATGTAACCTTCCTTCGCCAGCTTGCCCTTCAACGGACGGTAAAAAGCGCAGAAGGTGCAGTACTCGGTACAGAAGTTGGTGTAGTTGATATTGCGATCGATGATGTAGGTGACGACGCCTTCAGGATGCAGTTTGCGGCGCAGGGCGTCGGCTTCCATGCCGATGCCGATCAGGTCGTCGGAGCGATACATGTCCAGCGCTTGGGCTTTTGTAAGAGACATAGAAGGCACGGGGTTGCAACCCCACTGCTTATTCTAGCGTTCTGACACTGTAAGGGAAAGTGTCTGGCCTCGACTCGTTGCCCGGAAGGCGGCGATGCGCAACAATGTTGTCTGGCTTGAGTTTATAACTGCATTGGTTTGTTGGCCCAGAGTCTCGCAGATTTGCTTCGGCCAGGCGAGCCTGCAATGAAATACGGTGAAAGAGGCGGAAGATGAAGTTGCGAACTTCTCATGTACGACTGCGCGCTACGCGAGCCCTGGCGAGCGCATTGCTTCTAACCCTTCCATTACCGATGTGGGCCACCCTGGGCGATAACGCGTCCTCGGTATTGACGGACCAGGCCCGCATGAAAGGTACCGTGCGCAGCGTCGACAATCGAACTTACGTCGTCCACGAAATCACAGCGACCTCTGGCGCAAAGGTACGCGAGTTCGTGACACCAGGCGGCGCGGTATTCGGTGTCGCCTGGGAAGGGCAGCAGCCCCCTGATTTGCAGCAGTTGCTGGGACCCTACTATCAGCAAGCCAAGCAAGCTCGTCAGGCGCAGGCGCAACTCGCGCAGCAGAATGCCGCGCAGCAGACTCCACGTGCACACCGCGCTCCGGTCGCCGTCGATACTCCTGGACTGGTGCTCTACGAAGCCGGCCATACGCGCAGCTTCCACGGAGCAGCTTACATCCCACAACTCGTACCGCAAGGCGTTCAGGCCAGCGACATCCGCTAGCAGGGAGGATCATCGTGCGCAAAGTCGGGCTTTTTCTTGTTTTGACGAATGTGCTCTGGATGGCTGCCTGCGGTAGCAGTGGCGGCGGATCCAACACTACCCCAACCATCACGGCCGTCAGTGTGACTTGCTCGCCCTCTTCCGTCACCTCAGGAGGAATAAGCCAGTGTTCGGCGGCGGTATCCGGTACCGGAAATTTTAGTTCGAGCGTCACTTGGGCTACTTCTGCGGGGAACGTTGATTCCTCTGGCCTGTTGAGCGCGCCTCAAGTGACCACGAGTCTGGTCGTGACCTTGACCGCGACCTCCACAGAAGATACGACGAAGTCAGGTACAGCTACAGTGACGGTTAACCCTGGCACGACAGCGAACAATGTCGCCCCGCTGATTGTTGACTCCGGCCCTTCGGGGTTGTCGGAAGCCAATATCGCGTATGCGACGATCACGGTCTGCGCCCCGGGAAGCGTTCCCCCCAGTTCAAATTGTCAGAACATCGATCACGTGCAGGTCGACACCGGATCGTCCGGGTTACGAATTCCATCCAGCGTGCTGACCGTTTCCCTGCCTCAGAGCAGCGACTCCAGCGGGAATCCACTGGACGAGTGCCTCATATTCCTGGACGGCTACGTCTGGGGGCCAGTGGTCACGGCGGACATCTACATCGCTGGAGAAAAGGCCGGCAGCACGCCGGTGCAGATGACAATTGCCGATAGCGGTTCACCGGGTGTGCCCAGCAGTTGTTCCAGTCAGACCACCGGCTCGAACGAAGGCGGAAGCGCCAGCGATCTTGGCGCTAACGGATTGATCGGAGTCGGTTTCTTCCAGCAGGATTGCGGTTTATATTGCACTTCACAAAATGGTCAGATTCCCGATTGGTACTATGACTGCCCGAGCTCGGGCTGCAGTCCGACCTACGCCACGCTTACTCAACAGGTCACAAATCCAGTAGTCCTGTTCAGCGGCGACAACAACGGAGTTCTGGTTCAGTTGCCCTCGGTACCTGACGGTGGCTCGCAGAATGTGCCCGGGTCGCTGATCTTTGGCATCGGAACGCAATCGAACAACGGACTGGGGAATGCCACCATTTACCAGGTGCCCGACGAAAACAGTAGTACCAACAATCTCGGCGACATCATCACAACGTACAACGGACAGGCGTACAACCTGAGCTTTATCGACAGCGGTTCGAACGGACTGTTCTTCCTCGATACCAGTCTCACGGGTATAGCTACGTGTTCCGGACAAGACTCCGACTGGTATTGTCCCTCGAACTCACCAGACAATTTGACTGCTACTAACCAGGGACAGAACGACAACCAGCAGCCCACGGGAAGTGCGGTCGCGGTCAATTTCGCAGTTGAGAATGCCGACAACCTGTTCCAGTCCAACAACACAGCTTGGAGTACGCTGGGCGGCCCATACACGCCTCCTCCAGTGCAGTTCGATTGGGGATTGCCCTTCTTCTTTGGACGCAACGTTTTCGTGGCGATCGACCAGAAGAGTACTCCGGCGCAAACCGGTCCCTACGTGGCCTATTAGCGAATGGTCGTCTTCAGTGAAGGCCGGGCTTCTACGGGAGCCCGGCTGCACCTACCCTCCGGTGTCTCACATCTGATTAGCTGCAGTTAACTCCTTGCAATTAACTGAGTTTTGTACTCGTTTCAAGCGACTTTGTTCCAGACCGCTTCACGCGACCGAAAAGCCCCTTCTGCATCTAATTAACAGAGGTTAACCAAGAGGATTATGAAGCTGTCAGGGGTCAAGCTGATTGCGAGTTTGTTCCTGGCAACGATTCTGTCTGCGCCCGCATGGGGCGCGACTCCAGCGCTGCCAGGAACGTTGAATTACGTCGAAGGGCAGGCTTCCATCGGTGACCAAACCTTGAATGCAAAGTCTGTCGGATCGGTGAACCTCGAGGCCGGTCAGACTCTGAGTACCGCCGCGGGCAAGGCAGAAGTGCTGCTTACGCCGGGAGTGTTCTTCCGGCTCGGAGATGATAGTGCGGCAACGCTCATCTCTCCCAGTCTGACAAACACGGAAATATCGTTGGCCAAGGGCCACGCGATGGTCGAAGTCGACAATATCCATAAGGACAATTTGCTGCGCGTGCAAACGGACGGTGCAACCACCCAGTTGTTGAAGACCGGCATTTACGAATTTGACGCGACTAACGGTGCGGTTCGGGTCTATAAGGGTGAAGCTCTGGTCCAGGACGGCGATCGCCAAACGAATGTCAAAGGCGGGCATCAACTCGTTCTGGCTAACGGGACAATTGATGACAAGTTGAAGACCACAAAGTTCGATGAAACCGAGTACAAGGATAGCGACCTGTACCGGTTCAGCAATCTGCGGTCAGAGTACCTGTCCGAAGCGAATGTGGACGCCGCTAGTCTCTATTGGCCTGGTAGCGCGGGCTGGATCGGCGCTGGGTGGTATTGGGATAACGCGTTCTGGGGCTATACCTGGATTCCCGGTGCCGGCTTCTTCGGAGGCCCGTTTGGCTGGGGCTTCTACTCGCCTTTGTGGGTCGGCTACGCGCCGTATTACTACGGCTATCCCTACGGTTATTACCGGGGTCGCCCCTGGGCCGGCGGATACCGTGCGAACGGCAGCGGACATCGCCCGTATGTAACTGCCGCTCGCCCCGGTTATCTCGGACATCCGCAGGGATTTAGCGGGCCTTCACATGCCGCTGTTGGCGCATCTCACTTTGGTGTGATAAGCGGAGGTGGCTTCCATGGCGGCGGATTCAGTGGGGGCGGAGGTTTCCATCGCTGATATCTGAGCAGTGACAGCGCAGTGCAGCATGGACGCGGGGCTTTCCTTAGCCCCGCTTTTATTTTGCGCGGACTTCGGGGCGAGCCCAGAGCCAGCGCCGTTTCTATTCGTACTATTCACCGGCAATTCACAGCCTCGCAACCCGAGCGCAATCATTGCACCGCACAATGCTCGGCAGATTCGTTGTCAAGTTTCGAGTGAAAGGAAAAATACATGTCGAAGGAAGCGGCGCACCATCACACGCAAGCTGCCGAGCATCATGACCAGGCGGCCGACCATCATCGGGAGGCTGCAAAGCATCATGAAGACGGCCAGCACGAGGCAGCAGCACATCACGCGCACCTGGCACAGGGACATCATGCGCACGCCACGCATCATGCCTCGGAGGCCGCCAAGCAGCACGTCGAGGCGCACGGCGATAAGTAGCAGCGAAGACCGTGGTAATCGACAGCGGCTCTGGCCGCTGTTTTTATTTGGAGCGCACTCGATGGATGGTTTCGAAAAGCCGAGGTCTTAGAATTGCGGTCTCATCAGCAGACAAGCCAATCACAACGTTTACTTGCGGACGCCGCCGAAGGCCACCGGGCCGAGAAATCTTAACTCAGGGATTGCGGGTATCAGGCCAATCTCCTGCGCGTATTTCAGAAACAGCTTTAGGCCGGCGTGATTTTCGCGGTCCAAATAATAATGGATGTTCTCGGTGAGATAGCTGCGAACATCATCCTCGGTCAGCCCAAGCTTCGGCGCCCACTCTTGGGCGATGACGTCCAGGTTCTGCGGCTCCAGTCCGTGATCGCGAGAGTGCTGAAATACCTTCGACAGATACAGGCCATCGGGTTTGCGGTTCAGCGCATCGAGTCGCACGGCCCAAACGGCAAAGATGAAGGGCAAGCCCGTCCGCTCCCGCCAGATGTGCGCCAGGTCGTAGAGGTGGTAGCCGGTATCGCTCGGCACCTGCAATGCCGGATCGCCGATCAGCAGGGCCGCGTCGTTCTCGCGCAACATCGCTTCGAGCTGCGGAGGATGCGGCCGCAACTCACGCGGCCCTCCAAAGAACTTCGTGAACAGCACCTGTGTCAGAGCTACGGACGTCCGCGACGAGGTGTCGGCGGCAACGGTCCGGACATCTTCGATCGGCTTCTTGCTCACCAGCAGGATCGAGCGCACCCAGTCCTTCGACGCGATCGCGATGTTGGGCAGGATCACCAGCCCGGGGATCTGCGCGTAGGTGAAGGCCGGAATGATGCCGATGTCGGCCTCGTTAGCGGCAAGTGCCGCGGCGCAGGCGGAAGGAATCGTGTACTCGATGCTGAAATCTTTCGCGGCATCGCCGTGCTCGAAATCCCACATTAACGGCGCGGTGTTCAGGAAGGAGATAGCAGAGATGCGGAGGCCTTGCATGAAAGATCGAGTCTAACAAAAGCGATGGAGAAAGACCGTCGCCTTTCGAAGCGCCATTTTTCACCACGGAGGCACGGAGGGCACGGAGGAAGGGCGATCATGTTTGCTGGCGATGTTCCGGGAGACGATTTACGCACACAGACACCGCTGTCGATATCGGGAACGTGAGCCCTGAGTCCAAATATGAAACCTCCGTGTCCTCCGTGTCTCTGTGGTGAATCTTGCCTTTCACTCTTGCCCGTGACGCCCATCCTTGACGGTAACCATCCAAGCGGTTACCCTGCGATTTTGTCTGGGCCCAGCCGGACGCAGGAGTCGCTCATGCAGGCAGAAGTACCGGTCCGGGCCGAAGACTACGCCCTTACACGCAAACTGCAATGGCTGGCGCTCTCGCAGACGCCGGGCATTGGCGCCGGACGAGGGCGAAAGCTCGTCGACCACTTCGGAACCATCGATCGGCTCTTCGCAGCGTCACTCACCGAGTTGGAAGCCTGCGGGATACCAGCGGCTGCTGCGCAGGGCATTGCCTTGGGCAAGTCGCTCGAGCTGGCCTCAGCAGAATACGACCGTATTCGGGAGATGGGCGCCGCGATTATTGTTCGAGGCGACCCGGAATTTCCCAACCGGCTGCTGGAGATCTACGATCCCCCGCTCGTCCTGTACGTAAAAGGAACTGCGGAAATTATTGACCAGCCTGGGATTGCCGTCATCGGCACCCGTCACCCCACGCCGTACGGCTTGGGCATGGCAGAACGGCTGGCTTGCGATCTGGCCGCCCGCGGTCTGGTCATTATCAGCGGCATGGCTCGTGGGGTGGATACCGCCGCGCATCGCGGAGCCCTCAGCAGCCACGGCCCCACCATCGCAGTCTGGGGTACCGGGGTCGATGTCATCTACCCCAAGGAGAACCAGAAGCTCAGCGAGCAGATTCTGGAAGCTGGGGGAGCTATCGTCAGCGAGTTTCCGCTGGGCACATTTCCGGCACCCCAGAACTTTCCCATTCGCAACCGCATCATCAGTGGGCTGTCGATCGGAGTACTGGTCTTGGAAGCCGGAGAGTACAGCGGAACGCGGGTGACTGCCCGTTGCGCCCTGGAGCAGGGACGCGAGGTGTACGCGGTTCCCGGCAACGTGACTAATAAGCTGTCATGGGGCCCTAACACATTGATAAAACAGGGAGCTGCGCTGGTGGCAACCTGGGAAGACGTGTGGGAAGAGCTGCCGGCGGACGTCCGATTGGCCCTGACCCCGGCGGAGCCCGCTGAATCGGCGGAGGGTTCTGGGGCATCATTATTTCAGGCAGCCGACCTGCCGCCGGGCGAAAAGAGGGTCCTGGCGCTATTGCGTGCGGACGAATCGACGCATATCGACCTAATCGTGGAACGCCTGCAGTCTCACCTCTCCTCCTCTGAGATATTTACGGCCTTGTTCGAGCTGGAGCTCAATGGCCGGATACGAGCCCTGCCAGGGAAATACTATGTGAGGGCGATGTAGGCCGGGCTCTTGGCCGTCGGCTGTCAGCTATCGGCTAAAGCGAATCGGCAATCGTATGGGGAGTCGAAATGCAGGATTTCAGGAATTTGGAGGTATGGAGCCGGGCGCATCAGCTGACCCTCCGAGTTTACGAATTGACGGACGGGTTTCCGCGATCAGAAATGTTTGGATTATCCAGCCAGCTTCGCCGCGCCTCGGCATCGGTTGCGACGAATTTAGCGGAAGGATGCGGACGCACCCAAGCCGAATTTGGACGATTCGTTCAGATAGCGTTCGGTTCAGCGTGCGAGGTCGAATACGAGCTTCTCTTGGCAAGGGACTTGGGATTTGTCCCTACAGATGAATACGAAGCTATGAATGATGAGCTGATCAGAATAAAGCGAATGTTGAGCTCGCTTATGAATCGCCTTCAAAACTGTTTAGCTGCTTCCGGCAGGTCGAAACGGGCTGGCGTAAAACAATATGTAGCAATGCTTTAGCTGACAGCCAATAGCCGAAAGCCGACGGCCAGGTTTCGCCTTTCAGCGAAACCGTGCTAGCTTCATAACGTAATTCCGCAAGATTGAGGTTCCATTGGCAAAAGGTTTAGTCATCGTCGAATCGCCGGCAAAGGCGAAGACGATCCAAAAATATCTAGGCTCGGGCTATGAGGTCGAAGCCTCGCTCGGCCACATTAAAGACTTGCCGAAGAAGTCTCTCGGCGTCGATCTGGACAACGATTTCTCCACCGAGTACGTCGTCATCCCCGGCAAAGAGAAGGTTGTCGCCAAGCTGAAGAAGCTGGCAAAGACGGCGGACGCCATCTATCTGGCGCCTGACCCGGACCGCGAAGGCGAGGCCATTGCCGCCCACCTGGCCGAAGAACTCGGCGGCGACAGTGTCGACGGCAAGAAGAAGGCCAAGAAGAACGCCGTGGTCATCCGGCGCGTGACCTTCAACGAGATCACCAAGCGCGCCGTGCAGGAGGCGTTCCAGCACCCCCGCGATATCGACACGCATTTAGTCGACGCACAGCAGACCCGCCGCGTCCTAGACCGGCTGGTGGGCTACCAGATTTCTCCGCTGCTGTGGGATAAGGTTCGTCGCGGTCTTTCCGCCGGGCGCGTGCAGACCGTCGCCCTGCGCCTGATTGTCGAGCGCGAACGCGAGATCAAAGTCTTCGTCAAGGAAGAATACTGGACTATCGACGCCAACCTGCAGGGCCAGAAGCCGCCCGCGTTTGACGCGAGGTTTATCGGCATTGGCGATGAGAAGACGGCGATCATCAACGCCGAGGACGCCGAGAAGATCAGGGCGGCGGTTGAGAGCGCCGACTGGAGCGTCCGCTCGGTCGAGAAACGCGAGCGTCGCCGCAGTCCAGCCGCACCGTTTACCACCAGCAAGTTTCAGCAGGATGCCTCGCGCAAGCTGCGCTTCAGCGTGAAGCGCGCCATGATGATCGCCCAGCGCCTGTACGAAGGCATCGATCTGGGGGGCGAGGAGGGGACTGTCGGCCTCATTACTTACATGCGTACCGACTCGCCGCAGGTATCGAACGACGCCCTCGCCGAGGTGCGCGAATACATCGGCAAGGATTTCGGCAAAGAGTTCCTGCCAGAGGCGCCGAATACTTACAAGTCGAAGAAGGCCGCACAGGAAGCCCACGAGGCTATCCGTCCGACCTCAGTTGCGCGTCATCCTGACGAGATGAAGCAGTTCCTGCAGGAAGACGAGTACAAGGTCTACAAGCTCATCTGGCAGCGCTTTGTGGCGTCGCAGATGAACCAGGCGATCTTCGATCAGACTACGGTCGACATTGACGCCAAAAATGGCGACACCGCATATCGCTTTCGCGTCACCGGTTCGGTGCTGAAGTTCGAAGGCTTCCTCAAGGTTTACGAGGAATCGAAGGACAGCAAGGACGAGGAAGATGAAGCGCTCAAACACAAGCTGCCGGCGCTGGTCGAAGGCCAGAAGCTGACGTTGAAGGGACTTAGCCCCGAACAGCACTTCACCGAGCCGCCGCCACGTTTCAACGAAGCGTCGCTGGTGAAAGAGCTGGAAGAGCGCGGCATTGGCCGGCCGTCGACGTACTCCGCCATCATCAGCACCATTCAGGAGCGCCAGTACGTACAGAAGATCGGCGGGAAGTTCATTCCGACCGAGATCGGCTTTGTCGTGACTGACCTGCTGGTCGAGAACTTCAAAGACATCTTCGATCCGCAGTACACCGCCCGTCTGGAAGAAGAGCTTGACGAGATCGAGGACGGAAAAGAAACCTGGACCGACGCGCTGAAGGGCTTCTACAAGAAGTTCGCCAAAGAACTCCAATATGCCGAGAAGCATATGGAGAACGTGAAGCGGATGGAGAAGGCCACTGACGAGAAGTGCGAGCGCTGCGGTTCCCCGCTGGTCATCAAGTGGGGCAAGCACGGATCGTTCTACGCGTGCAGTTCCTACGACAAGACCAATCCTGAGAGCTGCACGTTCACGAAAGAGAATCCGATCGACTTGCCGGACCTAGATTCTGCTGACGTGCAGGAGACGACGCAGGAAGAGTATTGCGAGAACTGCGGACGTCCCATGGTGCTGAAGCGCGGCCGCTTCGGTCAATTCATGGCCTGTACCGGCTATCCCGATTGCAAGACCACTCGACGCCTGGATCAGGCCAAGAAGGTGCCGGACATTCCGTTAGACGAAAAATGTCCTGAGTGCGGCCGCAATCTGCTGCTTCGTCACGGACGCTTCGGCGAGTTCATCTCCTGCAGCGGCTATCCCGATTGCAAATGGGTGAAGCAGAACTACATTGGCGTGAAGTGTCCGGACTGTAAGACCGGTGACCTGGCCGAGAAGAAAGCGCGCCGCGGTAATTTGTTCTACGGCTGCTCGAACTATCCGAAGTGCAAGTTCACGTCAGCTTATAAGCTGGTGAACGAAACCTGTCCGGATTGCGGCAGTCCGTATTTGCTGGAGAAGAACCTGAAATCAGGAACCTTCCTGGTCTGCCCCAACAGCAAGCGCACCGATGCGGCCGAAGCCGATCAGCCGAAACGCCGCGGGAAGAAGAAACCTGCGGATGAAAGCACAGTGAAATGTGACTACTCGCGGGAGATCAAGCCCGAAGCGGTAGCATAATAGGAACAACGTCATCCCAAGCCCGGCGGAGCTCTGCCGGGCATTCCTATGAAGAGAAGGTGAACTATGGCAGGACAAGGTAAAGGCATTCCTGACAGCATCACTCCTATCCTGGCGCATCTGGTCGTCAGCAACGGAGCCGAAGCCATCGCGTTCTATCAAAATGCGTTTGGAGCCGAGGCCACCGGAGTGCATTACACACCTGACGGAAAATTGATGCATGCCGAGCTGAAAATCGGGAGCGGACGGCTGATGCTGGCCGACGAGTTCCCGTCCTTCGGCTCGCTCTCTCCGAAGTCACTCGGTGGAAGTCCCGTAGTCTTGAACTTGTACTCGGACGACGTCGATACGCTGTTTGACCGGGCGGTGAAGGCTGGTGCAGTGGTTACGATGCCGCTGGCGAATCAGTTCTGGGGCGATCGCTACGGACAAATCACCGACCCGTTTGGTCATCGCTGGGCTTTGGGCCAGCACGTAGAAGATGTGTCACCCGAGGAGATGGAGCGCCGCGCCAAGGAAGCATTCGCGCAGATGGCCAAGAAGTAAGCCTCGGTTCCGGTAAGTAAAGCAAGCCGACAACAAACCTGAAAAAGGGCCGCCAGCAATGGTGGCTCACTCAATCAAGTCTCGCCTGGAGGAATTCACATGAACACGTCACTGCCTAACCACCACGATGCCGAACTGGTTCTCAAGCTGTACGATCTCCGCCGTGAATCCGTTATGCGCGACGCGCGTAACTGGATGGCGACCTTCAATCCGCAGTCGATCGACGACCTGATGAAGGTGATGTCCGACTTCACTAACAAAGGTAATGCCTACTTGCGCCAGGTTTGCAGCTATTGGGAGATGGTGGCAGCGCTCATCATTCACGGAACATTGAATAAAGATCTCGCGTTCGACACGCTGGGCGAAATGTACTTCGTGTACGCCATCATGCAGCCGGTGATCGAAGAATTTCGGGCGAAGTTCAACTCGCCGGAGTTCTTCAAGAATGTGCAGCAGGTGGTCGAGGCCACGCCGCAGGGCCGCGAGCGTATTGCCGGCGTCCAGAAGCGCCGCGCAGAAATGATGGCCCGCATGGCCGCTGCCGCGAAATAAGGCGACTCAGGCTGTGTCTCAGACTAGGAAGTTTGATGCAGTACAACCGAGCCGCTTGAGCGGCGACTTCGAATTGAGCCCGGGGCGCGAGCCCCGGGTTTGCTGTCTGTAGCAGGCTCAAGCCGCGTAACGGTTTCTTGAGCGCAACTTTGCTGCTGGGTATGAAAAGGGTTCCTTCGACTGCGCGCCGCCCTAATCGCAGAGTCGGACAAGGCGGGCGGACGCCACGCTCAGGATGACAATCGAAGCAGGTAGGGGTCGATCAGCTCAGATACTCCCGAATGTACGGGTCTTTATTCCTTAGCAACTCCGCAGCCGTGCCCTCGAAGATCACCTTGCCGTCGCGCAAAATAAGAAACGTGGTGTTGACGTCGCGCTTCCCGCCATCGTCCCCGATCGGCACCATCTTGTTCTGTTCCTTGTTGAAATAGTGACTGGCCATGGTGAAGGCGTCCTGCAGCCGGTGCGTCACCATGAGCGAGCTGGTCCGGTACAGATCGCGCTGCTTCACAATCAACTCGATGATCGTATTCGAGGTCACGGGATCCAAGCCGCCGGTAGGCGAGTCATACAGCAGCACCTCCGGGTTCGTGATGATGGCGCGCGCAATGCCGACGCGGCGGCGCATGCCTCCGGAAAGCTCGGAAGGGAACAGAAAAACCGTGTGTTCCAGTTCAACGAATCGCAACGCTTCCAGCACGCGAGCGTGAATCTCCTCCGTGACTTCTCCGGTTTCTTCGATCAAGCGGTAAGCGACGTTCTCCTCCACGTTGAGAGAATCGAAGAGCGCGCTCTCCTGGAACACCATGCCAATGCTGCGGCGCAGTTCGAAGAGATCCTGTTCCTGCATGCTCGACACTTCCTGACCTAATACCGTGATGCGTCCAGAATCCGGCTTTAGAAGTCCCAACGCCAATTTGAGGATCAGCGTCTTGCCGGTACCCGAAACTCCCATCAGGATCTTGGTCTCGCCGCGTGGCAATTCGAAGGAGACGCCTTCCAGCACAGGGTGATCGAAGGCGATCGCCACGTCCTCAAAGCGAATCACCGGGGCCGTGTCGTCGGACGGCGAAGGCTGGCGCTCGGCAACTGGAAGATCGGTAGTCGGCATGATTAGTACTGGAAAAAGCCCATCAGCAAGCGGGTGAGGAAGAAGTCGCTCACCAGGATTAGCACCGAGGCGGCAACCACCGCCTGCGTGGTGGCGCGGCCTACACCCTGCGTTCCGCCCTTGGCGGACAGGCCGTAGTAGCAGCCAATCGTAGAAATGATGAAGCCGAAGATCGCCGGCTTAGTAAGTCCCATGACCACGTCGCCGAATCGCAGCGACTGATACGCGGTCGTCCAATATTGATTTGCATCCAAGCCGAGCAGCAGATACGAAATCATGAAGCCGCCGGTCAGTCCCACCAGGTCAGAGATGATACTGAGAAAGAAAAGC
This sequence comes from uncultured Acidobacteriaceae bacterium, assembly GCA_963834135.1. GTDB lineage: Bacteria > Acidobacteriota > Terriglobia > Terriglobales > Acidobacteriaceae > Bog-257. Next base: position 50,747 of record CAWIAN010000010.1, read on the forward strand.
ATGATGACGGCAGCCACGACGCGTGGGGTTACCAGCTTCTTGGACGGATCCACGCCCATGGCGCGCATAGCGTCGATCTGCTCGGTCACCTTCATGGACCCCAGTTCGCTGGCCATGCCGCTAGAGTTGCGGCCGGCAACCATCAATCCAGTCAGCACCGGACCGAGTTCGCGAACCATCGACAGCGATACCAATTGCCCGGTTAGAGACAGAGAGCCGAATTGTTGGAGTGTGCTGGAGGTTTGCAGCGCCAGAACGGCGCCGGTGAAGAAGCCGGTCAGAACCACGATGGGCAGCGATCCTACTCCCACCAGGTCCGCCTGCATCAGCGTGTCGCCGAAGTACCGAGGCTGAGTGAGAAGATTGCTGATGGACCGGCCGGCGAGCAGGGAATAATCCTGCACCGCCTGGACCTGCTCCTTCGCAAAGTCGGTTAGCGAAAAAATGGGCATGCTCGGGTCGAGACAGCTATCAACGAACTATACCAGAGCAACCCAAAATCTCACGCTTTGCCGAACACGGCGAGACAATCCACTTGTGTGGTGTGCGGTTGCGGAAAGTGTGCCGTTGCCAAATAACGCCTTTGCGCAGGGTCCGCCGTTCATTTACCATTCGCTTGTCTGCTGGTAGGCGCCTTGGAGGGCGCAATGGCATTTCAGGTAGATAGAAGCGCGTTTGATCCTGACTCGGGGTTTGAGTACTACATCTGTTTCAAGCCTCCCATAGAAGTGGAGGGAGATGAGGTGGAGTCCAGAATCTCGATCGAGGCGGCGGTGTCGGTATCCGAGACCGGCGATGTCGCCGATCTGTGCTTCATGCTTCCCAAAGCCTGCCGCAACGAATATTCCCTCTCCTACCTCAAGCGTGACCCCTCGGTAAACTGCGTGGAGAATCGCATCTTCATCTCGATTCCAGGCCTGAACGGCGATGCGGTATTCAACGCTCCCGCCACCCTCGAACTGGACCATGCCGGACGCATCGTCGCCATTGAAATCAATGGCTGCATCCCGAAGACCACGACGTTCACTCCGGCACGGGCATAGAGAAGCCGCTTTTCGCTCATCGCCAGGAAAGGGTTGTCAGCTCTCGGCGATAACCGTCGATTTAAGAGGACCACCTCCGTACAGGGAGCATTCGTTTGTAAGTCATTCCCACGGTTCGGTATTTCAGACTTGTCCGGTCGTCAATGGAAACGCCGGTTCGGACTAGGGTGAGACGGCTTGGGCTGATCGCTGACAGCCAATAGCCATTTCTGGCGAACAGCGGACGGTGATCTCACGAAAAGCGTTGTATGATCTGCCGATGCCCGACCTCAGCGCCTTCGTCCTCGCCGGTGGCCGCAGCTCCCGCATGGGCTCTGACAAGGCACTCCTGCCCTTAGGCGACCAGACCCTGCTCGAGCACACCCTGCGCACGGTGTCCGATGCGTTTGGCCAGGCCCGAATCGTAGGCCCGAAGAGCATCTATGCCCGATTCGGTGGCGTTGTAGAAGACATCTATCCCGGATGTGGGCCGCTCGGCGGAATTCATGCTGCTCTCATAGTAACCAGCACCGACCTCAACCTGATACTCTCAGTCGATATGCCGCTCATGACGCCGCAGTTCCTGAGCTGGCTTACGGCGCAAGCGGTTACAGCGCAGGAGTTGATCGTCGTTCCGGATGCGGCGGGCGGCCCGCAGCCGTTATGCGCCATATATCGGAGAGGCGTTCTCGAGCCGGTTGAGCAGGCGCTGAAAAACGGTGACTATAAGATCGGACGGCTGTTTTCCCAGCTACCCACCCGTGTAATCACGGAAGAAGAGATTGTTGGCGCCGGGTTTTCGGCTATTATCTTTCAGAACGTCAACACGCCTGAAGAGTACGAGCGACTATTGCGCCAGGCCGTAAGGGTCGAAGCACCTGGGGGAGGGCAAGCCAAGTGAGCGAGCAGAAGCCCTACATCGAGTTTCAGCATGTCCACAAAGCTTTCGGCAGCAATGTCGTCCTCAACGACGTCAGCTTTGACGTGATGCCCGGCGAAACGGTTTGCATTCTCGGCCGCAGCGGCGTGGGCAAATCGGTATCGCTGCATCAGATCATGGGCTTTCTCAAGCCCGACAGCGGGCGCATCTGGGTCGCCTACGAAGACATCACCGACTACCCAGAAAAAGAGATGGAGCGCATTCGTAAAAAAGTTACGATGGTCTTCCAGAATGGCGCGCTCTTCGACTCGCTCACCGTCGGCGAGAACGTGGCGTTTCCGTTGCGCGAGCGTGGAGGCCTGGAAGAGCAACAGATCTACCAGATCGTTGACGGCTTGCTCGACATGGTTGGCGTGCGCGAGTTTCGCGATCTTCTGCCTTCGGACCTGTCAACCGGAATGAAGCGTTCGGTGGCGATTGCGCGTGCCCTGGCCGCGCAGCCGGACGCCGTGCTCTACGACGAGCCGACGACCATGGTCGACCCGCTGATGGCTCACCTGCTCGGCGACCTGATCAAGAAGCTGAAGAAACAGTTGAAGTTGACCAGCATCGTCGTCACCCATGACATGGCGCTCGCCAAGAAACTTGCCGATCGGCTCCTGTTCCTCTACGAAGCCAAGGCGATATTCTTCGGGACGTTCGAGGAGATGGCGAAATCTCCTGAACCGATCGTGCAGGAGTTTCTGGAACTCGACTCGCTCGACTTCGAACGCTACTTTGGAGCGCGGCGACCAGAACATCAGCCACGCTTCGAGGTTGCTGAAGGGTAGAAGCGAAACGTGGGTTCAAGCATTGGGCGGCTTGTGCAGAGGCGATATCACAACAGTCAACCTCCGCCTCCCGAACAATTCAGCACGTTGATCTGGCCCCATCGTTCGTTTGTATAAAACTGGACCAGGTACCAATTCTTCTCCTTGCGCTCGACGTCGGGGACCTTGCACGGTATACCGTTGAATTTGCCGGGGCGATGTGCCGACGATGCCGCCGACAGCGAATCGGACGGGTCGAATGTCAAATAGACGACCGTGTCTTCTCCGCCCCAGCCCCATCCATCCCACTCGATATGTTTCAGCTCTTGATTTGGGGAATTCGGCTGTGCCTCGACCTCCGCCTTGTAGGAGCGGGACCATAACCACCATCTAACAGTGTTCACCGGGCGAGTGTAGCCGAATAAGGGGCGTAGAACTGCTGACGCTGCCAGAACAATCAGAAGCGCAAGCAATGCAACACCAACCGTTACGACTATCCGTTTGCGCGAGAACATGGGATGAATTTCTGCCGACGATAAAAACAGTTGTCGTTGGGCTGTTTCGAAACCTAACCAGTCCCGTTAGAAACCTTGTGCCACCAGGCGGTCGACTGTTAACGGATTTCCCTCTGCGCGCTTCGTCCACTTCTCCAAATATTTCGCCACAATGTCGGTTTCGATGTTTACCGGATCGCCCGGCTTGAGCGAATCGAGGTTCGTCATCTTTACCGTGTGAGGAATGATGGCGATCGTGAGCCTCAAGCCTTCGAGCTTGGCGACTGTCAGGCTGATGCCTTCAATCGAGATTGATCCCTTGAAGACCACATACTTCTCGAGCTCACCGGGGATGTCGAGATGCAGCCAGAAATCGTCGGCATCTGGGATGGGTTCCAGTCCGACGAAGCGTGCGACGCCATCGACATGGCCTTGCACGATGTGGCCGCCCAGGCGCCCGTCGGCTTTCAGAGGCAACTCGAGGTTGATCTGCGCCCCCCGGGTGATCCGAGAGAGGGAAGTACGCGCCCAAGTCTCGGCAGCCAGGTCGGCGCAGAATGACTCAGACTTGATGTCGAGCGCAGTCAGGCACACGCCGCTGACGGCAACACTGTTGCCTTCGTGCAATTGTTTTGCAGTAGCCGGCGCATGAATCGTGATGCGATGATTCCCGCCGTGTTCGACGATACTTTCGATGGTTCCAACTTCTTCGACTAATCCGGTAAACATGATGACCTCGAAAAAAAGCACGGTGCCTGGGTCTCGCGGGTTTCGAGACCTGGGTGTATTGGCAAATCAGCAAAGAAGCAAACCAAGTTTGTAAAAGCTAAGTGCCGATTGCCACTTATTAAATTTCGTCGCTCAAGGATGGCACCAACCTAATCTCGTCCTGATACGGATCGCGCAAGTAGCCTTCCACGGCGAAATCTTCTCCAAAGCGGTGCAGCGTCAAAGAGCCAACCGATGCCGCTTCGCTGATCCGGCGATAGCCCGCGCCGAGCGCAAACGGAATCGAGCCTGTACCCGCAAGAATCTTCGGAGCGTAATAGAAAAAAATCTTGTCGACGATCCCGGCCGACAGCGCCGCCCAGTTCACCATCGCGCCGCCTTCGATGATAAGGCTGGTGATCTGCCGTTTGCCAAGTTCAGCCATCACACGGTCTAGGTCGGGACGGCCATCCAGCGTTGGCGCTCCTGCGGGAAAGACGATGGTGTTGTCCCCGGGCGGCCGCTTCATCGGAACTTGCACTACCACGACGCCACGCGATTCCAACTCGCGCCGCTTGTTCTCCTCGGCGAAGCAGCAGAAGACGATTAGATCATGGTGGGTCGTCTTCACCACCCGCGAGTCCAGCGGCAACCGCAGACGTGAATCCAGGATTACGCGTTGCAGTGGTCTACGGCGCGGCTGTCCGGTGCGATCAGTCAGCAGAGGATCGTCGGCGATCACCGTACCGACGCCGACCATAATGGCGTCGTTGGCGTGCCGCATCTGGTGAACGTGTTGCCGCGCGACCTCGCTGGTGATCCACCCGCCGGTTGCGCCGAGCGATCCCAGAGCCGAAGGCGTGCCCGACTCTCCCGGAGGCGGCGCGATCTTTCCGTCCAGCGTCATCGCCGTCTTTAACGTTACGAACGGCTGTTTGTGACGAATGTATTTCGCGAAAGCCTCGTTCAGCTTCTTGGCCTCAGCCTCGCCCAGGCCTTCGATGACCTCGACTCCAGCAGCTTGCAGCCGGGCAATTCCGCGGCCGCCGACCAGCGGATTCGGATCGCGCATGGCGACGAAGACGCGCCGAATTCCCGCGGCAATCACCTCGTCGGCGCAAGGGCCGGTGCGCCCGACATGGGAGCACGGCTCCAGGTTGAGGTAAAGAGTGGCTCCCCGGGAGCGTATTCCTGCTTCCTGGATCGCGAGCACCTCAGCGTGAGTCTTGCCCGCATAGGTGTGCGTCCCACGGCCGACAATCTCACCGTTTGCGGCGACCAGCACCGCTCCCACGCAAGGATTCGGCGAGGCCTGCGCAATCCCTGCGCGGGCCAACTCCAGAGCCAGTTGCATGAGTTGTTCGTCGGTCAGGCGCTCGGTCATTTAGTTGAAGAGTGAGTTCACGAAGTCTTGCGGATTGAAGGGCAGCAGATCGCCCACCTTCTCGCCGACACCCACATAGCGCACCGGCAGGCCCAGTTCTTTGGAGATGGCCACCACCACTCCGCCCTTCGCGGTGCCATCCAGCTTCGTCAGAACGATGCCGGTCACGCCCGCCGACTGCGTGAACAGCCGCGCCTGCTGCAGGCCGTTTTGCCCCGTCGTCCCATCCATCACCAGCAAAGTCTCGTGCGGAGCCGTGGCGCTGAAGCGCTGCGCGGTACGGCGCATCTTGGACAATTCTTCCATCAGGCTGCTTTTGGTATGCAAACGGCCGGCGGTATCGACGATGACGTAATCGATGTTGCGCGCTTTGGCCGCCTGCAGCGCATCGAACAAGCACCGCCGCCGGATCGCCGCCCGGCTTGTTCTTGATGACCTCGGTGCCGGTGCGATCGCCCCAGATTTCAAGTTGCTCGATGGCCGCCGCGCGGAAGGTATCGGCAGCGGCCAGCAACACCGTCTTCCCCTGTGAGCGCAGAAGATTCGCCAGCTTGCCGATCGACGTAGTCTTGCCAACTCCGTTCACGCCGACGACCAGGATGACCTCCGGCTCGCCATCGACCTTCTGCACGGGTCGCTTGTCGGCGGCATTGAGGATCGCCAACAACTCGTCCTTCAACACGCGCTTCAGTTCGTCGACATTCTCTACCTGCTTGCGATCGATTTTCTCGCGCAGCGCTTCAAGCACGGTAGCCGTAGTCGCCGTTCCCAAGTCCGCCGAGATCAGCGTGGCTTCCAGATCGTCGAGGGTATCGCGATCGATTTCCTTACGAAGCGCTACGACTTCTTCAATGCGCTCGCTGAGGCTTTCACGCGTGCGCGTGACCGCCTCTTTCATGCGCTTCAGGAAGCTGGGCTTCTCTTCTGTGCTGCCGAACAGGGTCTGAATCATGTCGAAATCCGCTGCGAGAACTCGACACGCCGGCGCTGTGCGTCCATTGCCGTCAGGAGTTCTTCGCGAAACCTCATTATAGACAAGCGCTTGCCAGCTGTGCTTTCTGAGGCCCGCGAGAATCCGCCAGTAGCCGGCAATCATCCAAAGGACTTAATCCAAAGGAGGACCTATGCCGAGCTGTGAACACGTCAAACAGGCAAATCCAGACATCGCCCCCAGCGGCGATGGATGCGACGAATGTCTCGCGAGCGGACAACGCTGGGTGCAGCTGCGCAAATGCCTGGTCTGTGGCCACGTCGGCTGCTGCGACTCCTCGCCCGGACAGCACGCCAACAAGCACTTCAAAGACACCGGCCATCCCGTGATGCAGGCTTTTCAATCCGGTAGCTGGAAATGGTGCTACGAACACGAGGCGTATGTTTGAGACAACGCCTTCGCTACTCGCTTTTCGCTAATCTCTCAATTGGCTGTGTTTCCAAGCAAGAGTCGACTCCGGCATTGCGACGAAAAGCGAAAGGCGAATAGCGAATGGCGTATTTTCTTGTACTCTGTATTGGCTGATAACAGTCCTTAACGATGATCTTTCACACTCACGCTGCACGCCCGAAACCAGTTATCACACGAATTGCCTCGCCGATCCTGCTGCTGATGGTGTGCTGCATGGCTGCGTCAGCGCAGGTGCCATCGCCCTGGGTCGACACCAAGCCACTGGCGGTCGATACCGGAGCGACCGGCCTCAAGCTGACGCTGCGTCGCCTGCACACCACGGCTCGCCTGATGCATACCGTCGCGCATCCTGACGACGAGGACGGCGGCATGTTGACGCTGGAGTCGCGTGGTCACGGTGACAGCGTGTTGCAGTTGACGCTCAACCGCGGCGAGGGCGGACAGAACATGGTGGGCAGCGACCTGTTCGACGAGCTTGGGCATCATTCGCACGCTTGAGTTGCTGTCAGCCGATCGCTATTACGGAGTAGAGCAGCGCTTTACTCGGGTTGCCGATTTCGGTTTTTCCAAGACACCGCAAGAGACGTTTCAGGAGTGGGGCGGCCATGACATCGCTCTCGGCGACATGGTGCGCGTCATCCGCACCTTTCGCCCCGATGTCATCTGCACTCGCTTTCAGGGCTCCGAGCGCGACGGACACGGCAATCACCAGGCGTCGGGAATCCTGACGCGTGAAGCCTTCCACGCCGCCGCCGATCCCACCCGTTTTCCTGAGCAGATTCGCGAAGGCCTGCAACCTTGGCAGGCGAAAAAGCTGTACATGGATAACGTTCGCGCGAATGAAGACTGGACGATCAAGCTGGAAACGTCGCAGAGTGACCCTTTGCTCGGCGAGACCTATGTGCAGTTCGCCTGGAAGGGACTGCAGCATCAGCTTTCACAGGGCGCGGGCTCGTGGCACTTCAACCTCGATGGCCCACGTTACAGTTACTACAAGCTGATCGATACCGCTTCCGGCAAGCCTATTCCGGCGAACCAGCATGAAGCCGACTTCCTGGATGGAATCGACACGTCGCTACCGGGATTGGCCGCGCGCTTGGGAGCCGATCAGTCGAAGGTTCCTGGACTGTCCACACAATTGCAGGCGATCGCCAAAACCGTGGACGCCGCAACCGCTGCTGCCGACAAAGATCCGCAATCCGCCGGTGCGCCGCTGCTGCATGGCTTAAGCCTCACGCGTGCGCTTATCAGCAAGGTTGAAGCCTCAACCCTTACTGGAGCCGAGAAGGCCGATCTGCTGGCCAGCCTGCGCACCAAGGAACATCAATTCGAGCAGGCCGCAAATCTCGCGTTCGGCAACGAACTGGAGCTTGGTCCGGGAACGCCCGACGGCCGGCCAATGGCTGCGGAGTTTCCCACCGACAGTGGTGATGTGCTGGCCGCCGTCATTACGGCAGGGAAGCCGTTTCTATTGCGGGCCACGCTGCACAACGGCAGCGCGTCGCCCATGGACCTGAAGCAGTTTGCCGTCGACGTTCCCAGCGGGTGGAAGTCCGAGCTGTTCATGGACAAGGTTCCGAAGCAAATTGCCCCTGGCGATGGTTGCGCGCTGACCTTCCGTGTAACGCCCCCCATCGACGCGCAGCCGACGAAGGCCTACTTCCATCGCGACAATCCGGAAATTGACGCCATTTACAAGATCGACAATTCCAAGTATCTGACGCTGGCGCTTCCGCCGCCGCCGGTAGCCGTGCATGTGGTCTACAGCATCGCTGGCGCGGAAGGTGTGATTCGCAACTTCGCGCGAACTCCCATGCATGACACCAAGGGCGAAGTGTGGTCGATGCCGCTGGCGGTTGTGCCGCCTTATTCTGTGCACGCTTCGCCCGCTACGCAGATTGTGCTCGCGGGAAATAATCCCTCCGCCAATCTCGCCGTCGATGTTCGCACTACGGCCGATCGTGGCAACGGTACCGTCCATCCCGAAGCTCCGCAGGGATGGACCATCGAGCCGAAAAACGCCACGGTCACGTTCACTGCTCCGGGACAGCAATCCGCGCAATTCAAAGAATTGCCGGACGGCGCCAAAGAGGGCCGCTACCAGGTTCACGCGATTTTAGCTGCCGATGGCCGCGACTACGGTGATGGCTACGACCTGGTCACGCGTCCCGACATCGGAGGCTTCTTCTACTATCAGCCGGCTCGCCAGCGTGCCAGCCTGGTCGAGGTGAAGATCCCGCAGGAGCTCAAGATCGGCTACATCATGGGCGCGGGCGACGACATTCCCGACGTGTTGCGCGAGCTCGGTCTAAACGTGACCCAGCTGTCGACCGACGACGTTGAACACGCTGACCTGAGTCGGTTCGGAAGCATCATCCTCGGCATTCGCGCTTACGATACACAAGAGGCGGTAAAGAAGAACAATCAGCGCCTACTCGAGTACGTGAAGAATGGCGGCACGCTGCTGGTGCAATACAACACCTCGCCCAGCGACTTCAACCAGGGTCACTACACACCGTATCCGGCGCAGCTCAGCCGCGAGCGCGTCACGGTTGAACAGGCTCCGGTTACGATCCTCGATCCGCAGAGTCCTGTCTTTCATTACCCCAATCAGATCGGGCAGCGCGACTTCGACGGCTGGATCCAGGAGCGCGGGCTCTACTTCATGGATCAGTGGGATTCGCATTACACGCCGCTGCTGGCGTGCGAACGATCCCGGCGAGCAGCCGCAGAAGGGCGGCCTGCTCGTAGCGCAATACGGTAAGGGCTATTACATCTACACTGGGTACGCGTTCTTCCGGCAACTGCCGTTCGGCGTGCCGGGAGCGATTCGCTTATACGTGAATCTGCTGAGTGTAGGCCATGAGCCCAAGTAGTCCACCGCAGCCACCGGAAATTCCGTCAGGCTCAAGCGCGGGCAATCCGGAACTGGTTCGCGGTATCGGGCTGGTGCAAGCCACCACGCTGAACATGATCGACATGATCGGTGTGGGCCCGTTCATCACCATTCCGTTGATCATCGCCGCCGCCGGCGGACCGCAGGCCATGCTAGGCTGGATTCTCGGCGCTATCTTCGCGCTGTGCGACGGCCTGGTGTGGGCCGAACTCGGCGCCGCCATGCCCAACGCCGGCGGATCCTACGAGTACCTCAAGCAAAGCTACGGACCGAAGTCCCTGGGACGTCTGCTGTCGTTCCTCTTCATCTGGCAGTTATCCTTCAGCGCGCCGCTCTCCATCGCCTCAGGCTGCATCGGCTTGTCCCACTATGCGGGATATCTGTGGCCGGGACTCGAACGCACCATCGCCGCGCACACTTTTCATCTCGGGCTTCCGCTGATCGGCACGCTCGAGGCGCGCGTGCTGGTCATGCCCGCGACCTGGGTCGCGATCGCCACCTGCGCTGTTGGTGGTTCTGCTTCTGTATCGGCAGATCAGCGTTGTCGGCAAGCTTGCCGAGTTGCTTTGGGTCGGAGTTGCGCTCGCCGTCGGATGGGTAATCTTCGCCGGACTTACACACTTCAGCGCCGGCGCGCGCCTTCGACTTTCCACCCGGCGCATTCACGCTTTCGCCTGGCTTCTTCATGGGCCTCGGCGCGGCGATGCTGATTGCGACCTACGATTATTGGGGCTACTACAACGTTTGCTTCCTGGGCGGGGAAGTGAAAGACCCCGCGCGGACCATTCCACGCGCTCTGATCATCTCCATCTTTGCCGTCGCCGCGATTTACATCACGATGAACATCTCGGTGCTGGGCGTGATCTCTTGGCGCGAGCTGGCCGCGCACTCCGCCGAGCAGGACAACTACGTCATGTCGATCGTGATGCAACGCATCTACGGGACATGGGCGGGACGCGTTGCCGCGGGACTGATCATGTGGACGGCGTTCGCGTCGGTCTTCTCGCTGCTGTTGGGATACTCGCGTGTCCCTTACGCGGCAGCGCTCGACGGCAACTACTTTCGGGCTTTCGCGCGGGTCGATCCCCGGCGCCGCTTTCCCACCGTTTCGCTGCTGGCGCTCGGCGGCGTGGCGATGTTGTTCTGCTTCCTGAGGCTCGCCGACGTCATTGCCGCGCTGGTCGTCATTCGCATTCTGTTGCAATTCATTGTGCAGGCCGTAGGGTTGCTGGTCTTGCGACGGCGGCGTCCGGATATGCCACGGCCTTTTCGCATGTGGCTTTATCCGGCTCCGGCATTGGTGGCAATTGCTGGCTTTCTCTTCGTTCTTCTGGCGCGCAAGAACTTTCAGCGCGAGATTCGTTATGCGATCGCGATCCTGGTCGCCGGATTGGTGATCTACTTCGTGCGCTCCTGGCGCAGGAAAGAATGGCCCTTCGCAACCACCGGTGTGAACCCCACCGCAGGCGGGACGGAAGTTTGCTGAAACAAATTTTGCTATCGCAACTGGTCACGCGCCGCAGGCTGTTCAGAACAACTTCCCGGATTTCGCGTCCACCAAAGCTCACATTCTCCTACAACCGAAGTCTGATTATCGATGGCCACCAGCGGAGCATGGCGCGAGCGCAGTCCCTCACTTCCTGAACCGCTTCGTCTTGATGCCGCTACCGCACAACCGAGTGGCCCGGATCCGCTCCGCGACTTCAGCCCTGATCTCCCGACCACTTCGTCACCGCGCAATGCGTTAGGTCCGTTGCACGAGCCGCTCTTCCGCACGCTCTGGATCGCCGCCGTCGTCAGCTATACCGGGACCTGGATGCAGAACGTTGGCGCGGCCTGGCTCATGACCTCGCTCACCATGTCGCCGTTAATGGTGGGCCTGGTGCAAGCCGCGGGCAGCATCGCCGTCTTTCTGGTGGTGCTACCCGCGGGTGCGCTGGCTGACATGGTCGACCGCCGCAAGCTGCTGCTCTTTACCCAAAGTTGGATGGTGCTCGCCGCCGCGGGTCTCGGCGCTCTCACACTCGCCGGCAAGATCACTCCGACGCTGCTGCTGGTGCTGACATTCCTGATGGGCTTCGGCGCGGTGCTCAACGATCCCGCGTGGCAAGCGATTACGCCCGAGGTGGTCTCGCGGCGCAACTTCGCTGCGGGTGTTGCCTGGAATTCCGCGGGCTTCAACGTAGCACGCGCGATTGGACCGGCCTTCGGCGGACTGATCATCGCTGCTGCGGGCTCGGGAATCGCATTCCTTCTGAACGCGGCTTCGTTCTTCGGCGTCATCTATTTCCTCTATCGCTGGAAGCGGGAACCGGCAAAGGTCGTCCTCACCACCCGACGCATGATGAGCACCATGTTCGACGGGGTCACGCACATGCGCGGCTCGCAATCCGTCAAAGCGGTGTTGGTGCGCAGCGCGGTGTTCAGTGTCTCGGCCAGCGCATTGCCTGCACTGTTGCCGCTGCTCGCGCATCCCTTCGGATCGCAAGGCTACGGATTACTGCTCGGCTTCTTCGGAACCGGTGCGCTCGCCGGCGCGGCTGTCATGCCGCTTTTGCGGCGCCATATTTCCTCTGATGCGCTGGTTTCAGTGTCGACTGCGGTCTTCGCCTTCACCACCTTCGCCGCACCGGAGTGGTGCACGTTTTCGCTGCTGTCGCTCACCATGTTCGTCGCCGGAGTAGCGTGGATCCAGATTCTGGCCAGCCTGAACGTCGCCGCGCAGACCATGTGTCCATCGCACATGCGTGCCCGCGCTATCTCGATGTACCTGCTGGTGCTGCAGGGCGGACTCGCCGGCGGAGCGGCGCTGTGGGGCGAAATCGCCGAGCTCGTCGGAACGCCACGTTCGCTGACCTATGCCGCGATCGCGTTGCTCATCGGCTTGCCTGCGGCGGCGTGGTTCAAACTGCATACTGCCGACCTTCAACCCAGCACTGCGGGAATGGATTAGCAAACCGCTGTTTTCGCCCCGAACCCAGGACTTGCATTCGCAGATCGGTGCGGCGCGAGAGCTACCGGATTCGTATAGAATCGACTGAACTCCCCGGCCCTGTTTTTTCCATGACGACTTTCAGTGGAGGCTTTCGTGAAAAAAGAAGTAATGATGGCAATCCTGTTATTGGCCCTAGGCAGTTCGATTTGCGCCACAGCGGCCGCGACGCCGCAAGCTAAGGGCGGCGACCAGAAACCCACCTTCGCGATGGTCTACGATCGCACGCTTTCGGGTATCGAGAAAGAAGTCGTTCCCGCAGTCGAGGCCATGCCCGACGACAAGTTCAACTTCGCGCCGACACAGGGCGAATTCAAGGGCGTTCGCACCTTCGCGCAGCAGGCCAAGCACATTGCTGCGGTGAACTACCTGCTCGGTTCAGCCATCCTGTCGGAGAAGCCTCCGGTTAACCTCGGAAGCGAGAATGGTCCCGACAACATCACCTCGAAGGCTGACGTGGTAAAGTTCCTGAAAGACTCGTTCGCCTATCTGCACAAGGCGCTCGGCAGTATCGACGAGACGAACATTCTCGGCCAGGTACAAAGCCCGTTCGGTCCCAACAAGGTTTCGCGCATGGGACTTTCGCTCATCGCCGTTAGCCACCCCTTCGATCATTACGGTCAGATGGTTGAGTACTTGCGCATGAACGGAGTGGTTCCTCCAGCGAGCCGCGGCCAGTAAACAAGCAGCTTCGGATTTCGACAGAGGGCGCGGACGGCCGCGCTCTTCTATCGTTTTCGCGTCGAAGCCAACGATTCACCCGAATAGGCGCATCAGTTCCAAAAGTTCTTTCACACCATGCTGCCGGAAACTAATGACCAGGCGCGGGGTTTGAGCCGATGTACTCAATCTCGAATCCGGTAGCGGAACCATGAATTCCTCGCGCTTGTTGCGAAGACTGAACGCAGTTGTCGTATTGATGACCACCTCAAGTTCCCCGTTCTCGACGGCCGCAATCTTCGTGGCGGCGGGTGCGTGGCAACGAGTTTCCAAGGAGTTTCAGCGTATGAAAAAAGTAATGATCTGCGCCCTGCTCAGCCTGACCATGGTTTGCTGCGGCACGGCACTTTACGCCCAGGATGGCTCTAGTCAAGGCCAGGGCATGAGCTCAGGGCAGGGAATGGGACAGGGCGGGATGCACCGCATGCCCATGACCACCGACGAGCGCCTTGCGCACATGACCCAGATGCTCAACCTCACCAGCGACCAGCAGACCAAGATTCGGCCGATCCTCGACAGCGAGTCGCAGCAGATGCAGACGCTGCGCGCCGACTCGTCGATGTCACGCGATGACAAGATGGCGAAGATGAAGTCGATTCGCGAGAGCACCAACAGCCAGATTACCCCGATCCTCACGGGCGACCAGCAGCAGAAGTGGCAGCAGATGGAGTCGAAACAGATGCGCCATCAGGGTGGCATGGCTCCCCAGGGAGCGCCGCCGCAGCAGTAATCACTGTCGGTTGCTAGAAAAATCAAACGCTCCATTCCAGACCAGTCTTAGGTTTGGATGGGGCGTTTCTCTCGTTTTAGCTTTCCAGTCCTGTAAGGGACGGCCTCGCGCCCCACTCATTCGAAAACCGTGAATGAATGGGGAACCCGGCATCCGGCTGACGGCCGATAGCTGACGACCAACAGCCGGCTCCTGCCATTACAATGTCCCCATGCGAATCTTCCGCCCTATTGCCACCATTCTTCTGTCCGCGGCTGCTATTGCCCAGGTCAAACCGTCACAGATCGCCGCGCCCTCCGATGTGGCCGCCCCTCCTGCTAGTGCTGCGAAGAGCAAGAACGGCCTTGCGTCTGAGGTGGTGAAGCCAGGCACCGGCAATGCGCGTCCCGGTAAAGAAGATGCAGTCACCATCGATTACAGCGCGTGGACGACGGACGGAAAGATGTTCGACAGCTCGGTGGTACGCGGTCGTCCTTCGGAGATGGCGGTGAAGAACATGCTGCCGGGCCTGGCCGAAGGTATCGAGTTGATGCAGGTGGGCGAGACGCGCCGGTTGTGGATTCCCGAGAAGATGGCTTTCAAGGGCCAGCAGGGCAAGCCGCAAGGGACTCTGGTCTTCGACGTCACTCTGATCGACATTCCCACCCACGCACCCGCCGATGTGAAAGCGCCTCCAGCTGATGCCAAGCCCGCCGGCAACGGTGTGTTCTACCAAGTGCTACGGCCGGGCACAGGTACGCATCATCCCATCAAGGCCGATACGGTCACGGTGCATTACACCGGCTGGACGACCGACGGCAAGATGTTTGACAGCTCGCTTACGCGCGGCGCCCCATCCAGCTTCGCGCTCGACCGCGTGATTCCGGGATGGGCTGAGGGTATCGAACTGATGGTCGAAGGCGAGAAAGCGCGCTTCTGGATTCCCGAGCGGCTGGCGTACAAGGGCACGTCATCGCCGTACGGAGACCTGGTGTTTGATGTGGAGCTGATCAAGATTCAGTGAGTTTCGATTGGACCCAGGTTAGGCCAAAAGATGGCTGGACCTGGGGCACCAGCGAAATCTTGGGTACCGACCGAGAGCGTCCGAAGACGACGTCCGATGCTGGAATTCTCCAATCGCTTGCAAGCATTGCCGTTAGCTGCGCTTGGCTTTCGCAAAGCCGCGCAAACTGCGATACTTGAACTCTAAGCTGCGAGCTGTCTCCCTCTCTTCCTTTGCAAGCAGGTAAATCGCACGACCGCCATGGGGCGGCGGCGAGAGAGATATTCTGGGTGTAAGGGTTTTTCGAGTCGGGCGAGCAAAAACCGCTCGCCTCCGCTCACGATGACGCCTCGATAAAAGGGAACCGCTCGCGCTAACAGATCCATGAGCGACTACTTAAAAGCCGTGCAGGAACGCGTGGTCATCTACGACGGCGCGATGGGCACCTGTATTCAGGGTTACAACCTTCCGCTCGACCAGTTCTGGGACAAGGACGGATACAACGATGTCCTCGTGCTCAGCCGTCCCGACGTGGTGAAGGAAATTCATGCCGCCTATTTCGACGCGGGCGCCGACGTCGTTGAGACGAATACTTTCAGCTCGACGCGCATCGTCATGGCCGAATACGACATGGCCGACCGCGTCCACGAAGTGAATATGGTTGCGGCGAAGCTGGCTCGCGAGGTTGCCGACAGCTACTCGAACAAGGGTCGCAAGCGCTTCGTCGCGGGATCGATGGGCCCCACGACCAAGCTGCCTTCGCTCGGACACATTGGCTTTGACGACATGGCGGCCGCGTACGAAGAGCAGTCGATTGGGCTGATCGACGGCGGCGTCGATGTGCTGCTGCTCGAGACCTGCCAGGACATCCTTCAAGCGAAAGCCGGACTGGTCGGGATCTTCGACGCGCTGAAGAAAACAGGTAAGAATGTTCCGGTTCAGGTGCAGGTGACGCTCGAGGCCACTGGCTTGATGTTGCTGGGCACCGAGATTGGCGCGGCACTGACGTCGCTGGAGATGTTCGACGTGGCCGTGATCGGCATGAACTGCGCCACCGGGCCGAAGGAGATGAACGACGGCGTTCGCTACTTGGGATTCAATTCGCCGCGCCCAGTGTCGGTGCTGCCGAACGCCGGATTGCCGCGCAACGAGGGTGGGCGCGCGGTCTATGATCTGAAGCCACAGGAACTGGCCGATTATCACAAGCAGTTCATCACCGAGTACGGTGTGCGCATCGTCGGGGGGTGCTGCGGCACGAACCCTTCCTTCATCAAGGCAGTTTCCGATACCTGCGCCAACCTTGAGCCGCTGAAGCGCGAGGTGAAGACTGTTGCCGCGGCCGCCAGTGCGTACTCCATGGTGCCGCTCGACCTTGATCCCAAGCCGCTGATCGTGGCCGAGGAGATGAACACCACCACGCGCGTCGAGCACTTCAAGAACATGGTGCGCGCGCAGGATTACGACGGCATCCTCACGCTCGCCAAGAAGCTGGTGAACGAAGGCTCGCACATGCTGGACCTGTGCTGCGCCATCGTGGGCGAGGACGAGAAGGGCTACATCTCGAACATCCTGGAAAAGATTGCCACGCGTGTGCCCGCCCCTATCACCGTCGATTCCACCGAAGCCGACGTGATCGAAGAGGCGCTGAAGCGCATACCGGGCAAGGCCATCATCAACTCAATTAACTTGGAGGATGGCGAGAAGCGCACCTCGAAAGTTCTGCCGATGGCCAAGCGCTACGGCGCCGCGGTCATCGCGCTGACCATCGACGAAGACGGCATGGCGCTGACGTGGCAGAAGAAGCTGGCCATCGCCAAGCGGATCTACGATCTGGCGGTGAACAAATACGGTATCCGGCCCTGCGACCTGATTTTCGATGCGCTCACGCTGCCCATCTCGACCGGTCAGGAAGACTACCGCACCGCCGGCATCGAGACGCTGAAGGGCGTGAAGGCCATCAAGCAGGAGCTGCCCGAGGTGAAGACCATCCTCGGCGTCAGCAACATTTCGTTCGGACTGAACGTCTATTCGCGGCGCGTCCTGAACAGTGTTTTCATGCACGAGGCGGTGGATCATGGCCTCGACATGGCCATTGTTAACTACAGCAAAATCTATCCGTTGTACAAGATTCCTGAAGCGGAAGTTGATCTGGCGCGCAAGCTGATCTTCTACGACCAGTCCAACGGCGACCCACTGCAGGTCTACATGAACCACTTCGCCGGAACCAAGGGCAAGCAGGAGACGACGACCGCGCACGTCGACACGCTCTCGGTCGAGGACAAGCTGAAGTGGGCAATCATTAACGGCGAAAAGTCGGTGGGCGAAGGCGCGAACAAGAAGTCGCTCGACGAAATTCTGGAAGAGGCGCTGGTCAACTACTCGCCGCTCGATCTGATCAACAACATTCTGCTCGACGGCATGAGGACCGTCGGCGACCTGTTCGGCGCGCGCAAGATGCAGCTGCCGTCGGTGCTCGACTCGGCGGGCGTGATGAAGGCCGCGGTCGCTTATCTCGAGCCGAAGATGGAGAAGACTGAGGGCTCGCAGAAGGGAACCATCGTCCTTGCGACCGTCAAGGGCGACGTCCACGACATCGGCAAGAACCTGGTGGACATCATCCTCAGCAACAACGGTTACAAGGTGGTGAATCTCGGCATCAAGCAGCCCTCAGACGCGATCATCAAGGCCGCGCAGGAGCAGAAGGCCGACGCCATCGGTCTCAGTGGACTCCTGGTGAAGTCGACGCTGGAGATGAAGTACGTGGTGCAGGACCTGCATCACCAGAAGCTGGATTTCCCGGTGATCTGCGGAGGTGCGGCGCTGACGCGCAAGTATGTCGAGGACGATCTGCGACGCGAATATACCGGCGGCGTCTTCTACGCGGATGATGCCTTCGCCGGCCTGCACCTGATGGAAGATCTGTCGTCGCCGAACGGCGCACGCGAGAAGCGCATCGAAGAAGGCAAGGTCATCAAGGAATTCGCGCGTGCGGCCGTCGCCGGAGCTGGAGAAGGTGGAGGCGGTACCTCGCCGAACATCGAGATCCCCGCGGCTCCCAATATTCCGCAGCCTCCGTTCTGGGGCACGCGGGTGCTCAAGCCGGCAGACTTCGATCTGCGAGAAATCTTCACCTACATTAACGAAACGGCGCTCTTCAAGAACCAGTGGCAGCTCAAGACCGCATCACAGGAAGACTATGGGCGCCTGGTTGAAACCAAGTACCGGCCGATTCTGAAGGGGCTTGAAGAAGAAGTCATCGCCGCCGATTGGTTCGAGCCGAAGGTGGTCTACGGATACTTCGGCGCACAGGGCGACGGGAACGACGTCGTGGTCTACAACCTGCCGGAAGGCTGGAAGCAGGGCGATCCGGTTCCCGCCGAGGCGTTGCGCTTCACCTTCCCGCGTCAACGTGAGGGCCGTGGGCTATGTATCTCGGATTTCTTCCTGTCGAAGGCGAGTGGAAAGATGGATGTACTCGGCATGTCGTGTGTGACCATCGGCGACAAGGCTTCGCACGAGACGCAGAAGCTCTTTGAGGGCGGCGAGTACACCAAGTACCTCTACCTGCACGGCCTGAGCGTGGAGACCGCAGAGGCGCTGGCCGAGCTGTCGCACAAGCGCATTCGCGAGGAGTTGGGGATTGCGGGCGACGATGCGCCGCATACGCGCGATCTGTTTCATCAGAAGTATCGCGGCTCGCGGTATTCGTTCGGCTATCCGGCGTGTCCGAACCTCGAGGACCAAACGAAACTGTTCGCGCTGCTGCATCCCGATGAGACGATCGGCGTGCATCTGACCACGGGCTTCCTCCTGGAGCCGGAGCAGAGCACCTCGGCGATCATCGTGCATCATCCGGCGGCAAAGTATTTTGTGGCGTGATTGTCGCCCGTGCCGCGGCTCCGTGTCCTTCTGATGCGCACCAGCCGGGGCTGACGCCCTTTCCTAAACCCATCGCCGCATTGCGGCTATGTCGTCGCCGACTTGGGCTTCATTCCGCCGAAAAGAATTGTCATCACGAGGAGGGCTTTAGCCCGACGAGGGATCCGCTGTTCGCGACGAAAAGCAGACCCCCCCTCCCGCTGAAGCGGTCGTCGTGATGACAACCTATGTGACTGGGCCGCTACTTTGCAGCCGCAGCTTTTTCGTGCAGCACGATGGGCCGCTGATCGTAGGGCTCAATTGTGACCGTCGCGTCCTTACGGGCGTCGAACTGGTCTTTGGTAACGGACGGCGAGATCAGCACCGTCCCTTGCTGCACGGCACCGGGTGGGATCTTCATCTCCACTTCGAGAGGATGGCCGTGGCCCTGAAGCTCAGGATAGGCAGCGAGATAGCGTTCGTAATCACGCGCAGCGGCTGCGTCGTCGGACTGATTGCCCTGATCGGTTTCGACCGCGGCGCTGAGCGTCTTGATGTAAAGAGTCTTGTCGCCGGTGTTGCGTAAGGTCACGGCAAACAGAATCATGGGGCTCGGCATGCCCGTGGGCTGGCTGAAGTAGACACCGTCGATGCTGCCCTGCGCCGCTGGCTTGGCGCGATTGACGTAGACGAGGATGCCGACCACCACCGCTACCAGGACAATGGCCACAGCCACCGGGGCGACCGGCGGCAGGTTCCGCGTGGCTGTTCCGAACTCGTCATAGGCGTTCTTGCGGGCCGCCGCGGGCGGCGGAGGAGTGGGGGGTGTTGGAGGCGTTGGATTACCGGCCATAGGTCCTCTCCAAATGACGAAAACGTCAGAATTCATCGCGCGATGTGAGGCCCTGAAAAAACGTCCTCAACATCGCCACGAAAAGATTGTCGCGCCGATCTGCCGCCGGCTTACCAATACAAAAACTTGCCACGCGGACGCGGGCCTGAAAGTCCGCACGACCCAAACCACAACCTAATTTGCTCTCCGCTACCCTCTAAGCGCTATCCCCTGGCTATCGCTTTGCGAAATTCCTTCTCCGGCAGCGTGTTCAGCACATCGGCCGGCGTGAGCCATGCCCGCCGCGCCTGCAGGATGCCGTACTTGATCTTCTCGAAGTGCGAGGTGTGATGGGCATCGGTATTGATCGCGATCTTCACGCCACGCTCGCGCGCCATGCGCAGGTGTACGTCGTTCAAATCGAGTCGGTCGGGATAGGCATTCAATTCCATGGCAACTTTGTTCTTCAGCGCTGCTTTCAGGACCGCGTCCATGTCGAAGTGATAAGCGTCGCGTCGCAACAGCAGGCGCCCGGTCGGATGGCCGAGGATCGACACGTTCTTGTTGTCCAGTGCCCGCAGCAATCGATCGGTCATCTGCTGCGGCTCCTGGTTGAAGGCCGAGTGGACGCTGGCGACCACGACGTCCATTTGCTCCATCACCGAGTCGGAGAGATCGAGCTCGCCGTCAGCCAGGATGTCGACTTCAATGCCGCCCATGATCGTAATGCCGGGCATCTGCTCGTTCGCTGCCCGGATTCGCGCCATGTGTTCCACCGCCCGCTTGTCATCGAGTCCGTTGGCGAAGGCCAGATTCTTCGAGTGGTCGGTGATGGCGATGTACTTATAGCCGCGCTGCTTCGCCGCCGTGGCCATCTCCTCAATGGTGCACTTACCGTCAGTCTCGACGGTGTGCATGTGCACTTCGCCACGAATGTCCTTCACCGTGATCAGCTGCGGCAGCTTGTGTTCGGCGGCGAGCTCGATTTCGCCGCAGTTCTCGCGCATCTCCGGCGGAATGCAGTCGAGCTTCAGCGCGCGGTAAATCTCGTCTTCCGTCACGCCGGCTACACGCTTATTATCTTCAAGCCGAAACAGCCCATACTCATTCAGCGTCAAGCCCATCTTCAGCGCTCGTTGCCGCAAGGTAACGTTATGGCCCTTCGAGCCGGTAAAATATTGCAAGGCGGCGCCGTAAGAATCGGGCGCGAGCGTGCGAACGTCGACCTGCATGCCGCTGCGCAACTTGAAGCTGACTTTGTTGTCGCCCTTGGCCAGCACGTCGGTGATCCCGGGGAAGCGCAGAACGTCCTCAATCAGCGCGGCCCGTTGCTCGTCATCCACGCAGCAGGGCCCAGTGATCAGCATGTCGAGATCGCCGACAGTCTCACGGCCGCGGCGCAACGATCCGGCGGGCGTAATCTTCTCGATGCCCTTGATGTGCTTCAGATGTTCCGTCAGCTTCTCGGCCGTGCGATCGGCTTCGTCGAGCAGGAAGCGTCCTGAGATGCGCCGGTAATCTTCGATCGCCTTCAGGATTTTCTGCTCGCTCTTCTCACTCATGCGAGGCAGTTCGCGCAGCTTGCCGTCGCGCGCCAGTTGTTCCACGCCGGCGACGTCGCTGACCTGGAAGGCGCTCCACAGCATTGCGATTGTCTTGGGCCCGAGCCCTTGGATCTTCAGCAGCTCCAGCATGCTGGGCCGATACTTTTTCAGCAGCTCCTGATGTTGCGTCAGCTTGCCTTCGCGACACAGCTCCTGGATGTTAGCTGCCATACCTTTGCCGATGCCGGGGATTTCCAGGAGTTGTTTAGTCTCCGCGCAGAGACCGGCGACTTGTTGCGAATGGCCTTCAAGTGCTTCGGCGGCGCGGCGATATGAGCGGATACGGAAGGAGTCGTCGCCGTTGACCTCCATCAGGTCGGCGGTTTCGTAGAAAATGTGCGCGATGGTCTTATTGTCCAAGCAGCAGTACCCGAGCGAAATTGTAACGCCTGGGATGCTTCCGGTGCGCGGCGGCAAAAAGCCGAGCGGCGGGACAGTGTTGGTCATTTGGGATGTTGTACAGTTCAGAGGTGCCGTCATGCTTTAAAAAGCCGAGCTTTTCGGGAGGGCCGGCCGGTCCGACCGGTTGGTGAATAGCAATACTTTTGGTTGAGAACACAATGCACGAAAGCAAGTCAGTAACGATTCGTCCTGCTAAGAACATTCTGGGCAGTCTGCGCGTGCCGGGCGACAAATCGATTTCGCATCGCTATGCCATGCTGGCCGCGCTGGCGAACGGACAGTCGAGGTTCGACAACTACGCGCCGGGCGCGGATTGTGCGAGCACGCTGGGATGCGTGAGCGCGCTCGGCTGCAGAGTCGAACGCGATGAGAAGGGAATCGTCACCATTGAAGGACGCGGGCTGGAGTTGCAGACGCCAAGCGCGCCGCTCGACTGCGGCAATTCCGGGTCGACCATGCGCATGCTTTCCGGCATTCTCGCAGGGCAGACTTTTCGCAGCACGATGGTCGGCGACGCGTCACTGTCGCGGCGTCCGATGAAGCGGGTGATCGATCCGCTGACCCAGATGGGCGCGAAGATCAAATCCGCCGAAGATCATGCGCCGCTGGAGATTCACGGCGCAAAGCTGCGTGCGATCGAGTATCGACCAGCGGTGGCAAGCGCGCAGGTGAAGACCTCAGTGTTGTTTGCGGGCTTGTTGGCGGAAGGGAAGACCGCCGTCGAAGAGCCGGCGCGCACGCGCGATCACGGCGAGCTGGCGTTGCGGGCCTTCGGCGTGGAAGTGGAGCGTGATCGCAACACGGTCAGCATTCGGGGCGGTCAGACGGTGCAAGCCGTTGGAAGCCTACGTTCCGGGAGACATTTCATCCGCGGCTTTCTTCTTGTGTGCGGCGGCGATCTTTCCCGAGTCGAATCTGGTGATTGATGGCGTGTTGCTGAATCCAACACGTGCCGCCTTGCTCGATGTCCTGAGTGCGATGGGCAGTCGCGTCTCGATGGTGCGCGTCGAAGAGAGTCATGGAGAACTCGTCGGCACAATCGCGCTGGTGCCGGGGCAGGGAAGACATGTGCTGATCGAAGGAGCGCTGACGGCCCTACTGATCGACGAATTGCCGGTGCTGGCGGCCATCGCCCCCTACAATGTAGGAGGCCTGGAAGTCCGCGATGCCGGCGAGCTTCGCGTAAAAGAATCGGATCGTCTGAGCGCCGTGACGAAAAATCTTCAAGCCATGGGAGCCCAGGTCGAGCAAACCGAAGCCGGATGGCGTGATTCCCGGAGGCCAGCGTCTACATGGGGCGGAGATTGAGAGCTACGACGACCACAGGATCGCCATGGCCTTCACCATTGCGGCGCTGAAGGCTGAGGGCGAAAGCGTGATTCACAACGCCGAATGTGTCGCGATTTCGTATCCGGCATTCTTCGAGGATCTGGAGCGGCTAGTGGAACGGTAAATCCGGGTGCCCCATGTCTCGCGTTTTTCGAGACATGGGGATTCCGTGGGATGGGCAAATAAAACCCCCAAGTCTCGAACACCGCGAGACCTGGGGCACCCGTTCATTTCGCCACGCAACGATTCATCACTGCGACAACAGGAATTCCACCTCGCGCTCGATCTCCGAGATCTGAATCGCCGCCTGCCCGGCCTTCTTCAGCGACTCATTGAGCTTGTTGAGGCTCTCGCCTTTGAGGCGATTCCAGTCCGCGACGCCACTCTTCGCCGCCCGATCTGACTCCTGGTACAGCTCGATCGCCTGCGACGGGATAGCGCGATCGCTGTTCTCTACGACGCGCAGGGCAGCGCCCAGTCCCATGGATGCCGATTCCAGTCCGCTGACCCCGCCGGGCGCGGCTTTTTCGCCCTTCTCAATGCGTTCGATCTGACCGTTCAGGCTGGTGATCGCAGTCAACGTCTCCTGATGCTTCGATAGCAGCTGCGCCGGCAGTGCTGCAATCTGCTTCTTCACCGCGCCGATTTCTGCCTGCGCTTTGCGAGTGCTACGCAACTCGGAGAAGATTTCCAAGCCAAGCCGCTGCTGCTCGTTCAGATCGGCAGTGGTCGCCTGCGAACGGGGGTCCATCGTAAGTTTCAACGGCTGCGTGAGCGTGCTTCCGTCGACGGTGAGCTTAAGCTGATAGTTTCCGGGCGCCGCCCGCGGACCACGCGGAGCACCGAAACCCTCGTCATCGTCAGCGTCGGCATTTTCGCCCGAGCTGCCCCAGCGAAGGTCCCACACGAAGCGGTGCGCGCCGGCCGTGTTCTCCAGCAGAATGGGCTTCGCGATCCAGCGCTCGGCAATCGCCATCGGCGGATGGGGCGGTTCCTTCTTTGGCGCGGCGGAAAAGCTGCGCACCAGCTTGCCGGCGGAATCGACGATCTCCAGTTTCACGGTCCTGGCCGATGAGGGCAGGTAGTAATCGATAATGGCGCCGTCGGGCGGATTTTTCGCCACCGGCTCTTCGGGAGGAAGCGGCGAGCCCAGGAAAACATCATTGTCGATGCGAATTGCCGTCGACGGCTTATAGAGCCGCGGCGCAGACGCCGGTTGCGAACCCATCTGGCGCAGAGGAGTGATGTCGTCCAGAATCCAGAACGAGCGCCCGTGCGTTGCGATGACCAGATCATCTTCGTGAATCGTGAGGTCGCGCACCGACGTGACCGGCAGATTCAACTGCAGCGGTTGCCACTGATCACCGTCATTGAACGAAACATAGACGCCGAGTTCGGTCCCCGCATAGAGCAGGCCCTTGACTTCAGTGTCTTCGCGAATCGCATTCACGAACGAATTCCCGGCGATGCCGTTGGCGATGGGCGTCCACGTCTTACCGTAGTCGCGTGTGCGGTAGAGATAAGGCTTCTGATCGTCGAGCCGATGCCGATCGACGGCGACGTAAGCCACAGCCGGATTGAAGCGCGAAGCTTCGATCATCGCGATCTTGCTCCACGGACTCAGGCCCGGAGGCGTAACGTTCTCCCAACTCTGGCCGCCGTTCCGCGTGAGGTGAAGCAACCCGGTGTCGCTGCCCGCCCAAATCGTATTCGCCTGCAGCGGCGAGGGCGCGATGCTGAATACGACTCCGAAGCCGCGCTGCATGGCATTGTCGTTCGTTGTAGGCCCCGCTGACTTGGCGGGAGTGGCAGGCTCCGATCCAGTGAGGTCATCGCTAATCGCCTGCCAGTGCAGGCCGCCATCGGTGGTCTTCATCACGTACTGCGTGCCGAAGTAGAGCGTGTTCTTTTCCAGCGGCGAACGCACCAGAACCGGAGTCCAGGTGGCGCGGTACTTGCGCTGATTGATTTCGCTGCCGAAATTCGGCAGCGGCCACGGTGTTATGTCCTGGCTCAGCGAGGTGCGACGGTCCCAGCGAACCACGCTGCCGTAGACGCCGCTGGCATAGAGAATGTTCGGGTCCGTGGGATCGGGGGCCAGCCATCCGCTCTCGCCGCCGCCTACCATGTACCAGTCGCGTCCGGTGATCTGTCCGTGATCGGTGCGGTTGGGGACAGCGATGGAGCCCGTGTCCTGCTGCGCACCGTAGACGTGATAGGGGAATTCGTTGTCGGTGATGACGTGGTAAAACTGCGCCGTCGGCTGGTTGTACCATGACGACCAGGTCTGCCCACGATTCAGGCTGACGGTCGTTCCTTGATCGGTGCCGAGAATCAGATGCGACGAATTCTTCGGATCGACCCACAGCTGGTGATAGTCGTCGCCGCCAGGCGCGCCGCGCACGATCGAGATAGTCTTGCCACCATCTTCCGAACGGTAGAGCGCGATGTTGGGCATGTAGATCACGTCAGGATTGTTGGGATCGACGGTGATGCCCATGAAATACCAGCCGCGGCTGGTGATGCGCGAATCGCCATTAACCAGTGTCCAGGTATTCCCGCCATCGTCGGAGCGATAGAGTCCCGATTTCTTTGCGGCATCGATAAGTGCATACACACGCTTTCCATCGGGAGCGACCGCAACGCCCACGCGTCCCCACTCGCCATCGGGAAGGCCGTTGCCATTCAGTTGCGACCAGGTTGCGCCGCTGTCGGTCGAGCGATAGAGACCTCCGCCGGAGCCTTGTAGCGGTGCGTAGGTGCTCCACGGCGGACGATGCGCACTCCAGGTTCCGGCAAACAGAGCATTCGGATTCGCCGACGCAATCGCCAGATCGGAGACACCGACGGTCGGACCTTTATCAAGGACGTGAGTCCAAGTGGCGCCGCCGTCAATCGACTTAAAGACTCCGCGCTCGCTGTTCGGACCGTAGGCATGGCCGAGCACGCCGACGTACACCACATCAGGATTTCGTGGATCGATGACGATGCGGCTGATCTGGTGCGAATCGTGCAAGCCAACATTCTTCCAGCTCTTGCCCGCATCGCTGGACTTGTAAACACCGTCGCCGGAGCTCAGTGCCGAACGAATGTCAGACTCACCGGTGCCGGCGTAAATCACAGCGGGGTCCGACGGCGCGACTTCGACTGCGCCGATCGATGCGATGGGCTGGCCGTCGAAAACCGGATTCCAGGTGAGACCGGCATCGCTGGTCTTCCACACACCACCGTCGACCGCGCCGAAATAGAAGGTCAAGCCGTCGCTCGCCCCGGCGACCGAGGCCACCCGGCCGCCGCGATACGGCCCAATCAATCGCCATTGCAGGCCGTTGAGAAGCGCAGGCGGCACCGTCTGGGCGGCGGCAAGAATATTCAGAAAGAGCGCAGTAAAAGTGACAGCGGCCATCGCGGCCGCCCGTCTAACGTAGTGATCCAAGCGGGAATCCTTCAACCTGCAAAGATGTTTCAGATAGATTACACTTTCGCGAGATCGGTGTGCGACGCAATCGGCCCGGTTCCTTGCGCCTTCGCATCAAACTTCAGTCGTCGTTTCTCCGCACGTGCAGGTGACTTTTTGATTTCGACAAAACGAATTCTTATCGCGTTGTGTTGTTTGCTTTTTCCCGCTCTTTTCTTCACGCTTCCGCTGCCCGCCCAGCAGATCAACACATCGCAGCTCTCGGGCATGCGCTGGCGCAACGTTGGTCCGTTTCGCGGAGGCCGCATGCGCGCCCTTGCCGGCGTTCCCGGCCAGCCGAATGTCTTTTACGCGGGTGCGGTGAATGGCGGCGTATGGAAATCCGACGACTATGGCCGCACCTGGAATCCCATCTTCGATCGTGAGCCCACAGGCTCGATCGGCGCTATCGCCATCGCTCCCTCCGATCCGAACATCATCTATGTCGGAAGTGGAGAAGGCTTGCATCGTCCCGACCTCTCCGTCGGCGACGGCATCTACAAGTCGGTCGACGCGGGCGCGACCTGGACGCATCTCGGTTTGCGCGACGGTCAGCAGATCTCGATGATGGCGGTCGATCCGCATGATCCGAATCGGCTCTTCGTCGCCGTCGCCGGACACCCTTACGGTCCGAATCCGAGCGCGGTATCTATCGCTCGACCGATGGCGGGCAGAGCTTCCAGAAAGTCCTCTACAAGGACGAGAACATCGGCGGCAACGATGTCGAGATCGATCCGTCCGATCCTAATGTTGTCTATGCCACGTTGTGGGACAGCCGCGAAGGTCCGTGGGAGAACGCAGCCTGGGACGGCACTGGTGGAGGCATTTACAAATCCACCGACGGCGGTACGACCTGGCAGCCACTCGCTGGCGGTCTGCCCAAAGACATCATCCAGGCCTATGTGACGATCGCGCCGAGCAATCCCAAGCGGCTGTTCGCCACGGTCGCCGTCAAGAATGCGGTCGAGTTTTACCGCTCCGAGGACGCGGGAGCGACTTGGTCAACCGTAACCACCGACTCGCGCCCCAAGACCCGCATCGGTGGCGGCGATCTTTGCATCCCGCGATTCGATCCCAAGGATCCCGACATCCTGTACGTGGTCAGCATCGTGACCTGGCGATCGATGGACGGCGGCAAAACCTGGACCGGCATTCGCGGCGCCCCTGGCGGCGACGATTACCAGAACATCTGGATCAATCCCGACAACCCCAGCATCATCGCCCTGACCAGCGACCAGGGAGCCATCATTAGCGTGAACGGCGGGCAGACCTGGAGTTCGTGGTACAACCAGCCAACCGCGCAGCTCTATCACGTAAATGCCGACGATGCGTTTCCGTACCGCCTGTGTAGCGGACAGCAGGAGAGCGGATCGGTGTGCATCGCCAGCCGTGGCAACGATGGCGGTATCACCTTCCGCGACTGGCATCCGGTCGACGCGGAAGAGTACGGCTACGTCGTCCCCGATCCGCGCGATCCCGACACGATTTTCGGGGGCAAGCTGACTCGTTACGACCGCCGCACAGCGCAATCGCAGAACATTATTCCACTGCCGCTGGGCAGCCCCGATTTCCGCGTGATTCGCACTGAGCCCATTGTCTTCGATCCCTTCGACCCACAACTGATGTACTTTGCCGCCAACACGCTGTGGCTGACGACCGACGGCGGCCGCAGCTGGAAGCAGATCAGTCCCGATCTCACGCGCAAGACCTACGACCTGCCTGCGTCGGTAGGCGTCTACAAGAGCGATCCGACGGCGGAGGCAAAGCAGCGCGGCGTCATCTACGCCCTGGCGGTGTCGCCGATCCAGCGAGGGATGATGTGGGCGGGAACCGATGATGGGCTGATCTGGCTAACCAGCGATAGCGGCGCGCACTGGAACAACGTCACTCCGCCGCAGCTCTCGGCCTGGCAGAAGGTTTCCGTGATCGAGGCCAGCCACACCGACCCACAGACCGCTTATGCTGCGGTCAATACGCTGCGCATCGACGACCTGCGCCCGCACATCTATCGCACGCACGATTCGGGTAAAACCTGGACGGAGATCACTAGCGGCATTGCAACGAATCAGAATGTGAATTCCGTTCGCGAAGATCCCAGGCGCAAGGGTTTGCTGTTCGCCGGGACAGAGGGCGGGGTCTATGTCTCGTTCGACGATGGCGACAACTGGGAGTCGTTGCGGCTGAACCTGCCGGCGACTTCCGTACGTGATCTGCTGATCAAGAACGACGATCTTGCGATCGCAACGCACGGCCGCGGCTTCTGGATCCTCGACGACATCACGCCGCTGCGGCAGCTCAACTTTGTGGGCGCGGACGTGCAAGCCTACCTGTTCGCTCCCGAGCTGACGTATCGCGTCCGCTGGAACACGAATCCGGATACCCCCTTGCCTCCCGATGAGCCGGCCGGGCAGAATCCGCCCGACGGGGCGATTCTGAACTATTACCTGAAATCTTCCTCGTCGTCGCCGGTCACTCTCGAGATTATGGACGCATGGGGGAAGATCGTGCGGCGCTTCTCCAGTGCTGATCCAGCGCCTCAGCCGGATCCCGACTTGGCGGTTCCGGAGTACTGGGTTCGTCCTTATCAGGGGCTCTCAGCGGCGCCGGGCTTCCATCGTTTTCTGTGGGACATGCATTTCGCGCCGGTAGCGGGTGTTCCGCGGGAGTACCCGATTGCGGCCGTTGAGCATGACACCGCTCCCGCTCCGACTTCGCCGTGGATCATGCCGGGCAAGTACACGGTGGTGTTGACCGTCGACGGCAAGAAGTACACCCAGTCGCTGCGGGTGCAGATGGATCCGCGGGTGAAGGCGTCTATGGCCGATCTGCAAAAGCAGTTCGATCTGTCGAATCAACTTTACGCAGACCTGATGGCCTTGCAGCCGGTGATGGAGAAAGCAGCGGACGCGAACACCAAGCTGAAGGACATGCAGCAAAAGGCGACCGGAGCCGAGTTGGAGAAGCTGCAGGCGGCGAGCAAGGAACTGGCGGCGATCGCTGGTGGCGGCCGCAGGCGCCGGCGGGGCGCGCAGGCCGAGAATCTGAGCGGCGTGCACGATCAGATCCTCGGGCTATTCGCCACGTTACAGGAAGTTGATGCGGCTCCAACGACCCAGGCCGCGGCGGCGGTGCCCAAGGTGAATGCGTCGACCAAGGCGGTGATCGAGCAGTGGCAGGAATTCCAGAAGGAGGATCTCGCGACGCTCGGGGTGAAGTGAGAAAAGGCGCCTTTCGATCTTCGCTTTTCGCCGGAGGATTGGCACACCCCGATTCGCGATCAGAACTCGCTCGATCGCGAAATGCGCGGGTAGAGATGTTCTTCAGGCCAGTGTCGAACGCATCGATTAGCAGAACCGAGTCGGCTGCACAGGCTGCTGAAAAACTCCCGCGACGTGAGCATTGTGTCAGGCCACGGCGTCAGCTATGCCGACGAGCTTAGAGGTTGAACGCTTTTCAGCAATCTCTTCAGCCGACCACAGCACAGTGTCAATCGAGAAACCGAAATTTTCGCGCTCGCTATCCTGCGTCCGTGAAGTCTGGCGAATGGCGAATGGCGAAGAGCGAATAGCGGCCTTCCCGGAACCAATCTGGGCACGACTTTTCTGCGATTCCAGTCATCCAATCCTTGTAATTGAGAATCAAATCGAGGTAAGTTGCTGGTAGGCGCCGCTTTATGTAGTAGGCGTCGCACCGGAGGTTCCGATGCGCCGTTGGTTTTTGCCACTTACAGTCTTGGGACTCGGCAGTGCAGGCGCGTTCTTGCTGAGCGAACGAGGACGCACCACTCTACGTAGTCTCTGGGAAAGATTTCAAACATCACCGGAAGGCTGGCGGGATTTGAACGAGGGCATCGATGCCGAACTCGATCGAATTCAGGCAGCCCTCGACCGCATCGCTCAATCGATTGACCCACACCCGGAGTTGGGGCAGTAAGCGCGGACTAAGACCCTCACCGCGTAGACGACTCGCGCTGCCCCGTGACGACTCTCCTCCGTCGTAAGAATTTCAATCACTGCGCCCTTACTCTTCCACCACATCTTCGAACAAATCGGTCTCTGTCTTCGCCAGGCGAGAACTGCTGGTCGCCGCCAGGTGAAACATTTCGACGCCTCCCAACGTTTCGCCCAAGTTCTTGCGTACTTTCTCGAAGAGCGGGGTCTGCGTTTTATGCTGCTGAAAGGCCTGCGCTTTAACTTCGAAACGCGCGTTTCCGATCCAGATGCGCGTGGTCACGGTAGGCTGCGAAATAGGCTGCCGGTCCGGCAGAATGAAGTCGGCTGTGTGGTAATAAAGCTTCTGCGTGCGATGCGGCGTGAGGCCTTGATCGAGTTGCTGCGGGTAGCGGTCGGGGCGTCCGGCCCACTCGAATGCCATCGTCGCGAAATTGCCGGCCATGGCGTGATCGAGATGTCCAGTAAGCCCGCCGTCAGGTCCAAAGGTAATCAGAACCTGAGGGCGAAGCTGTCGGATGCGAAGCACGAGGTCGCCAACCGCCTGGTACAGATCGACGCGATCGAGCTTGCCGTCGGGATAGTTCAGCACCTCGCCGTGCTGGATGCCGAGAACCTTGCACGAGTCGGCGAACTCAGCGCGCCGCAGCGCGGCCAACTCGGCGTCAGTCGTTGCCGCCCCGCGATTGCGCGCAGCTGTGCCTTCGGTCAGGCAGATGACGGAGGTCTCGACGCCGCGCTCGGCGTAGAGCAGAAGTGTGCCGCCAAAGGCGCCAGCCTCGTCGTCGGGATGAGCGGTGATGCAGAGAAGTTTGCGCATAACATCGATAGAAGAAAAAGATCCCATAGCCAATGTACATCGAATCATTCCGGACTGACTGGTCTTCTACGCGTTTGAGATTTGTAATACTTCCTTGACACGTCGACTATGGGAATATGATTGTGCTGAGGGTATGTACAAGACTCCTGCGTTCGAGCGAATGAACGAGGCCGATGTAAGGGAAGAAGTAATCGCCCCTTTGTTGCGCCGCCTAGGATATTCATCGGGAAGTGACTACGACATTATCCGAGAGCAGTCATTGCGTTATCCGAGGCAGTTTCTCGGACGGAAGGACATCAAGAAAGACCCCGAACTACGCGGAAAGGCCGACTATGTTTTGGAGGTCAAGAAGCGGTTAACTTGGGTCATCGAAGCTAAACCGCCTAGTGCGTCAATTCGAATCGATGATATTCAGCAAGCTTGGACTTACGCCAGCCATCCTGAGATTAGGGCTGTTTATTTTGTTATCTGCAACGGACGGAACCTCATGGCTTACAAGACGGTGGAGGGGCCGAACGCGCCTGCAATTTTGAATTTGAATCATGAGGAGATGGAACAGCGTTACTTGTTGGTCGAAAACACGTTGAGTCCGCAAGCGCTTCTGCGAGACTTTCCCGAGGCTAATTTGGACTTTGGAATTCCGCTCGCAAACGGGCTGCGGTCTATTTCTCGCATCACGAGTGGTGTCATCAGGTTCGAACGAAACAGCCTAGATGATCCGCTGCTAAATGACATTCAGACGATGGTTCGCGAAGGGGCGATCGAGAGAGACGAAGGAAACAGGATGGTAGCCTTCGTAACTACAATAGGCTCCAGCCGTTCGCTGCAGGAATTTAATGAGCGCCTCGGACTCGCCACTTTCGAAATGGTGTCAACTGATTCCCAACTTTCCACAAGCGAGCAGAATCCCAACACCTTTGTTTATGAAAAGGAAATCTTGTTCCTAGCGGGAGAGAAGCTTCCTGATATCCGATCGGGAACGTCGGTCATCTTGACACAAAACCTCAAGTGCAATGTAAGGGCTTCAGCCGAAGGCGTCTACAGGAATGGGGTGTTGTGTGGAGCCTTTACAACAGAGATGAAGTATTCGACGGGATATTGCATCCAAATGTCGGGATCCTTCGAGATACACCTTGCATAAATTGGGCCCTGGCTTGCCAAACCCGGCCAAATCCGCAATAATAATCAAGTTGTTGCCTCAAGCTATGTGAGGTCCGATGAGCGCCTTTGCTGTGCTCATTGGGGTGCGGTAGCGACTAGATCGCTGGAGCGCCCGTAAAGCCGGTCATCTCACCTGAGGAAATGTTGTCACCGGAATTCAGCGTTGAGCTTTCATTTTAGTCAGCAAAGCCCGCCGTTTCCCGTGTTGTGTCGCAGGCCGAAGCCTGCTTAAAGTATCCAAGGACGTGGCTGGACGCGGGCCTGAAGGCCAGCTCTACCCGTGCGAAGGCCAAGTTAAAAGGCCGGCTCTGTCTGGCTCATCAGCAGGAAAGGAAATATTCTCTGTGTTAATGATTCGTCTAGCGCGTCGCGGTGCGCGTAAGCAGCCGTACTACCGCATCGTGGTAATCGAGAAAGACCGGGCACGCGATGGCCGCTCGGTGGAAGTGGTAGGCACCTACAACCCGCGGACCAACCCCGCGACCGTCGATCTCAAGCGCGAGCGCATCGACTACTGGACCTCCAAGGGAGCCCAGTTGTCCGATCGCGTGCGCAAGCTGGTCGAGAAGGCTCCGGCAGCCAGCGCTCCGGAACCGACTGCCGCTGCCTAATTTTGGCTCGATACAGGAGATCCCACAATGTCAGATGGCAAGCCTGATATGGTTGCGCTGATGGAGACGGTGGCCAAGGCCATCGTGGAAGCGCCGGACGAGGTCACGGTCGAGCCTTTCGAAGAGAACGGGCAGACAGTGCTTGAGCTGATCGTGGCGGAAGAGGACCTGGGCCGCGTGATCGGGCGCAATGGGCGCACCGCGCGCAGCCTGCGGACGATTCTACATTCGGCCAGCCTGCGAACCCGCAAGCGCTATCAGCTGGAGATTGTGGAATAGACGGCGAGTTCATTACCGTGGCGCGGGTGCTGGGGCCGCAGGGACGCCGGGGCGAAGTTCTGGCGGAGCTGCATACCGACTTTCCTGAACGCTTCGAAGAGCGCCGCAGGTTGTGGGGACTGGCCGCCGACGGCAGCCGCCGTGAGCTGCAGCTGGAAGAGCACTGGTTCCATAAGGGCGGCGTAGTGCTGAAGTTCGCCGGTGTCGACAGCATCAGCGATGCCGAGCGGCTGAAGGGATTCGAGGTACAAGTGCCAGGCGAAGAGCGCACGAAGTTGGAAAAGGGCTCGGCGTACGTCAGCGATATCGTTGGCTCCGACGTTTGGATCAACCAGGGCCAGCGCTTCCTGGGACGTGTGAGCGATGTGCAATTTGGCGCCGGGGAAGCTCCGTTGCTGGTGGTGAAGTTGCCGGTGTGCGCAGTGCAGAACGAAGTGCTGCTGCCCTTCGCCGAAGAGTTTGTGAAGAAGTTCGATGTGGCCACGAAGCGGATCGACATGGAAGTGCCCGAAGGTTTGCTGGAAGTAGACCGGCCGCTGAGCGTGGAAGAAAAGCAGCGCCAGAAGTCGGAAGCCGATGAGGCGCGCGCTGCGGGCGAGAGACGAAAAGGGAAGTAGTTTCACCACGGAGGCACGGAGTACACGGCGGAATTGCAAATTTCATTTTCTTACTCCGTGACCTCCGTGCCTCCGTGGTGAAGACGATGTTGACTTCCGCTCAGGATGACAGATGAAATTCGAGATCCTGACGATCTTTCCGGATTTTTTTCGCGGGCCCCTGGATTACGGTATCGTGCGCAAGGCGCGCGAGGCTGAGCTCATTGAAATTTTGATTCACGATCTGCGGAACTTCACGCACGATCGCCATCGCACCGTAGATGATCGTCCGTTCGGCGGAGGCGAAGGCATGGTGTTGAAGCCGGAGCCGATCTTCGAGTGCCTCGAATCCTTGAGCGTCGCGCCGAAAGAAAAACGGGTCGGCGAGAACGCCCGCGAGTCGGTGGTGCTGCTCTCGCCGCAAGGCCGGCTGTTTACCCAGGCGGTGGCTCAGGAAATGATGAGCCTGGAGCGAGTCATCCTGATCTGCGGACGCTATGAAGGCGTGGATGAGCGTGTGGGCGAGCATCTTGCCGATCGCGAGATTTCGGTAGGCGACTTTGTTTTGAGCGGCGGCGAGCTGGGCGCGGCGATCATCGTAGACACGATGGCGCGACTGGTTCCGGGAGCGCTGGGAAACGCGGCGTCGTCGCAGCAGGAGTCCTTCACCACGGGCGCCGAGTTGGCGCGGCAGGAGGGCGAGCCGCCGAGTTCGACTTGCGGTTCGGGCGGATTGCTGGATTATCCTCATTACACGCGTCCCGCGGATTTTCGCGGGATGCCGGTTCCTGAAGTTCTGGTGAACGGGAACCACGATGAGATCAGGAAGTGGCGGCGCCGTTGCGCGCTACGCAAAACGCTGCGAAACCGTCCCGATCTTTTGAAGGCAGCCAGGTTGAACGAGGAAGATCGCAAGCTGCTGCGAGAGATTGAATCGGAGTAATGGATTCGTATCAGAGCACGACTTTAGTCGTGCCCCGACACAAAACGGTTTTGAGATTTAGAGCTAACGGCTAATTGCCAAGTGCTAATTGCCGATTTTCGCCGCCGCGAGGCGTGCCATATGGAAGGGAACTTACAATGTCGAATTCTCTAATTATTGACCGGCTACTCGCCAAGACGCGGCGCACGGATCTGCCCAACTTCAAGCCCGGCGACACCGTCCGGGTACACGTCAAGATCAAGGAAGGCGACAAAGAGCGCTTGCAGGCCTTCGAGGGCGTGGTGATTTCCAAGAGGCAGGGCGCGCAGCCCAGCTTCACGGTTCGCAAGATGAGCTTCGGCCAGGGTGTCGAGCGTATCTTCCCGACCAACTCCAAGGTCATCGACAAGATCGACGTGCTGCGCTCGGCGCACGTGCGTCGCGCTAAGCTGTATTACCTGCGCGCCCTGCGTGGCAAGGCTGCCCGCCTGCGCGAAGTAGAAACTACGCGCGGCTAGTTCGCGTTAATCAAGGTTCGTCCCACCCTGTCCGCTAAAGCGGCGGAGGAGGATGGGTCACCCGAATCACGCCCGTCGTGTCTCAGGATGCGATGGGCGTTTTGTTTTCGGGCGCACAAATTTCAAAGCAGTATGGGTTGCCGAAAAGCTGACTACCTTTACATCCACTAATCCGGCGCTCCTGCCGGCGTCGAGCACATGCTGCTCTTTAATCTCCTGCAGGCCCTTGGGGTAGACAATCCACAAGCTGCCTGAGCTGCCAAGACTCGATGGTGTCCCCTTCACCGCCGACAATTCGGCTCTCGTATCGGCGCCAAGAAAAATCAAATCAGAATCCTTCAATGGCTTTGCGCTGGAGAAGCGGTGTGCCGTTTTGCGCAGATCTGCCAGAAAATCGTTATCCTTCATGCCGATTGCTGAGATCACCAGGCCGGGCTTGATGCCGAGTTTTTCCGCCGTGCTCTTGGGGTGGAGGATTTTATGGGCCCACTTGTCGGCATGCTCGCCAAGTTCGAAAACTGTAGTGCCATCGGCCCAGCTGAGATGAAGTTCGCCCTTGCGCGACGAGACCGACTTGAGCGACGCCAGCGGAATTCTTAGCTGCACGTCGCCACGGAAGACGATCTCATCAGTCTCCAGCAAGGCTCGGCCGGTGAGCGTCTTGTCTCCGGAACGGACGGAGCAGCGAACCTCGTTTCCCACATCGCCTCCTGCGTATCGCAACAGGATGCGGAACAGGGTTCCTGCCGTCAAGAGTCAATTCCGCTTGAAATACAAAACCCCGCCCGGAGGAGAGCGGGGTTTTCGTTCACCGTCAGATCCGAGGGAACAGAAACTGGCGGGCTTTGTTTCGCTGCACGTCTAGAGCTTGGCAGCCAACTCCATAATTCCAATTGCCGTGGCAATCCAAAGCGCAAACGCCGCCATGTTCAGGGTGACGCGGATTGCCGGGTTGTCGATCAGCCAGTTGTATTTCGCGTCCATTTGATACTTCTCCTTACAGTGGCCTGAAACCCGCTCGCCGTCGAGGCTTTCGCGGGAACTCCGGGGGTTGCGCCGGAATGCTTCTTGGTCCACAAATCATCTTCTGCAGCTATATACGGGCGAGCCCGCGAAAGGTTCCGTTAACAAATTGTGAATTGGGTTGACCGCTACACAGATAGGGATCAAGGTCAACAACAGGGCCGTTACAGCAGGAGGACGTTTGTCAACGTGCCAACGCGGGCTTACTCGTGTGGTGTCCGCCGATGGACGTTCGGAACAATGTTTGCTACTCAGAATCCGGGGTCACAGGTCTTGCGGTCTTCGAGGCCTCGGGGCAGTCACTCGCTAGCCATTAGGGACACGGGTGGCTTCGACGCGGGATAGCGGTCACCCGGCTCCCCATCTGCCCGCCAAGCAAGCGCGTCGAAAAAAGCAGCGGATGCTGCGCTCAGGATGACACCCTAATGAAAAGGCGTTAAGCCGCTTATCGACTACGGAGAGCTTCGTTTTCGTCGGTCACCGGCTCGGGTGCAGCGGCAGGGACTTCAACGTGGCCAGGCAGAACCTCGCGCAACGCCCACTCAATGCGCTCAACGGAGTTGCGGATCATCTCTACCGACTCCGCGTTGTTTTGTGCCGCAGTAGCATAGGTGATGACCTGGAGGGAGTTGCGGATGTGATGATTCATCTCGGCGATGGTGCGCAGGCGCTGGCTCACGACGTTCCGACGCATGCGCTCGTAGTTGGTCAGGCTGTAGAACAGAAAGCCGGCTACTATACCGGTGAGACCGTTGGTGATCAGCAGAATATCGAAGCGCGTCACGCCGTCGTGAGTCAGCAAGCGATCGAAGCCGTAGCCGACCAACCACACCAGCACGACGACCAGCAAACAAATAGCAAGCAGTCGCGCCCTTGAGTCTCTGCCGTAGTCCATCGCAAACCCTTACTTTACTTCGATGCCGTTCGGCCCTGAAGGTTGAGACGATTCCACGAGCAATTCGTCTTTGTGAAAATGTTGAAAAATCGCGTTTACCTGTGTCCGATTGAGTACCGATGCCAGGGAAGCCGCGTCCGCCTCTTTTACCGCCTGCAAACTTCCAAAGTGCTGCAGCAGACGGCGCGTGGTGCGCTCGCCAATGCCCGGAATCTCCAGCAGCTCCGTCTTGCGATCACGAATCTGCCGCCGCTTGCGGTGGAAGGTCACCGCAAAACGGTGCGCCTCATCGCGAATCAGCTGCACCAAATGCAGCACTGGAGAATGCCGGTCAAGGATCACCGGCTCGTCTTCCTGACCCTGTATGTAGATGATCTCTTCGCGCTTGGCGATTGAAGCCAGTGGTTGATTCACGATGCCCAGCGCTTCCAGTGCGTCGGCCGCCGCGTGCAGTTGTCCAATGCCGCCGTCGATCAGCACCACGCTCGGCATCTTCTGCTCGTCGCGCTGCACCCGCTGATAGCGCCTCGTGACAACCTCGCGCATCGAGGCGAAATCGTCTACGCCTTCGACGGTGCGGATGATGAACTTCCGGTAGTCGGACTTCTTCATCTTGCCGGCTTCCCACACCACCATCGAGGCCACTGTCTCCGCGCCCTGGATGTGCGAGATGTCGAAGCACTCGATGCGCGCCGGCAACTCCGGCAGCATGAATACGTCCTGCACTGCCTCCTGGATCGCCTTGGTCGCCGGCTTCATGACGCGGAAGCGCTGGTCAAACGCCTGCTTGGCGTTCTGGCCCACAAGATCGACCAGCGATCGCTTATCGCCGCGCTGCGGAACGTGAATCTGTACCTTGCGCTTCTGGCCCTCCGACAACATTTCTTCCAGCGTGGCGCGATCTTCGAAATCGACGGGCACATAAATTGTGTGCGGCACATATTGCTGATCGAGGTAAACCTGTTTCAGCAGCGATGAGAAGAAGTCTCCGGGATCGAAGGCGTCTCCGGTTACATCCTGCAGGTCCTCCCAGAAGAACTCGCGCTTATCGACAATCTTGCCGCCGCGCATGTGAAACAGGTTTATCGCCATCATCTCGTTCTCGTAGTGGTAGCCGAAAACGTCCGCGTCATCGCCTTCCACTGCTGCTATTCGCTGTTTCTGCTCCAGCAGTTCCACGGTCGAGATCAGGTCGCGATACTTTGCCGCCAGCTCGTACTGCTCGCGCTCGGCCGCCGCTGCCATGCGCTGATGCAGCGAGCGGGTGAGATCAGCTCCGCGGCCTTCTAAGAAACAGTCGCACGTCCTGCACAGCCTCGCGATAACGCTCCGGGGTCGTCAGTCCTTCAACACAAGGTCCCAGGCAGCGCCCGATGTAGTACTGCAGGCACGGACGCGGATAGTAGCGATTCAGGTCGAGCTTGCAAGACGGAATCATGAAGTGCCGATGGATCAGGTCGACCAACCGGTACGCCAGGCTGGTAGGGAAGTAAGGCCCAAAGTAGAGCGATCCATCCTTGCGCAGCCGCCGCGTGGGGAACACACGCGGATAGCGCTCGCCAATAGTCAGCTTGATGTAGGGATACGTTTTGTCGTCGCGCAGAAGAATGTTGTAGCGCGGCTTCTTCTGCTTGATGAGGTTGTTTTCAAGAGCGAGGGCCTCTTTCTCGTTATCGACGACGACGTAGTCGACATCCACGGCCTCGCGAAGCAGAGAGCCTGTCTTCGCGTTCATCGCCGCGCCTTCCAGAAAATACGACCGCACTCGCGAGCGCAGGTTGATCGCCTTGCCCACGTAAATGATCTGGCCTTCGGCGTTCTTGTACAGGTACACGCCAGGCGAGGTCGGAAGGGTACGAATTTTCTGCTGAAGATCCATTGAACTCAGATGAGAGAAGCTGAATGTCCTTAATGCTGTGGCGGGGCAAGCGAGCACCCACTTCGGTCGATGTAAAAATTCTACTCCGCGCGTCAGGTTTATCCGGACCAACTCCCGGGGAGCTATGGGGTTTTCCTCAAATCCGCCGTAACCTGCTCAAAACAAGGTACTAACCGCAGTATGACCGGTTGGCCACCGGCTTGCTCCTTACTTGGGCAGGCCGGAACGGCTGGTCGCTCGCCGAGGCCGAAAGTTGGCAAGGAGTCATTCGCAAATGAACCGCTACTCTGTACTCGCAGTGCTGGTGGCCGGCAGCCTGCCTTTTACTGTGGGCTGCTCCACCAAGAAGTATGTTCGAAATCAGACCACGCCGATTATCAACAACGTTAACGAATTAGATGATCAGACCGCGAAAAATACTCACGATATCCGTGACGTCGACGCCCGCGCGCAGCAGGGCATCGCACAGGTGAATTCGAAGGCCGACGCTGCGGATCAGAAGGCGATGGCCGCCGGTCAGAGCGCCGATCAGGCCAACCAAAACGCTACTCACGCTTCCAACCAGGTGACCAGCTTGGCCGGCACGGTCGAGAACCTGGACAACTACAAGTCAGTTTCGGATACGACCATTCAGTTCGCGTTTGACAAAGCGCAGCTGACCCGCAAGGACAAACAGACGCTGGACGATTTCGCCGCGCAGCTGCAGACCCAGAAGCACTATATCGTCCAGGTTGAGGGTTACACCGACTCCACCGGCCCGGCTGATTACAACTATCAGCTTAGCCAGCGCCGCGCCGATGCGGTCATTCAGTACCTCGCGACCAAGTACAGCGTTCCCGCCCACAAGATCTTCCTGATCGGCTTGGGTAAGGACAACCCGGTGGCGCAGAACACCAGTGCCTCGGGACGCGCGCAGAACCGTCGTGTTGACGTTCGCCTGATGGCAAATAGCCTGACAGAGTCAGCACAGGCAAATCCGGCGACCCAGGCGCAGCAGCAGTCACAGAAGCCGCAGCAGCAATAAGTTTTTCGATCTCTCCTCAGCCCGGAGCCAATGGTCTGAACAGGGCCATCGGAAAAGGCCGCTCATCCAAAGTGGGCGGCCTTTTAGTTTTGCTTGACAAGACGTGGCGTCAATCCCCAGGGCGAAATGGATTAATCAAGGGAACGTCAAAGTGGCGGAAGTCTGCCTCGTTTCGAGTGGCGACGATGAGTCGATGAATGCGCGCCGAGGCTGCGATCATGCCATCTTCGAACAGGTGATCAGGTTGGTGTCGCATCAATCGCGCCCATTCACGAAAGCAAAGCGCATCCATGGGGAGCACCTGGGCGGTTGCTTCCAAGCGGTCTATCCACCGTTCGATCTCGTTTGCTTTTGTGGCATCACGATCGCGAATTATCTCTACCCCGTCTTGCAATTCGGCGAAAGTCACCGCAGAGATCAGAATCTGATCCGGCCGCAGACCGGATATCCAAGCCGTAACGGCGCCATGCGGCTTGGCCTTGCGCGTCTCCGAGACGACGTTCGTATCCAGAAGGTATCGTTTCATTCGAATTGCACCGGAGGACGTCTTCGGAAATGCCGCCGAGAACTTGGAAGATCAAATCGTGGCCCCTCGCCCAGTAGAACTTCTCTAATGTCGGGCCTTGTCGATCTCTGTAGTCGTCGCCATTCGTCAATTGGAACCAGCACAGCCGCCTCGATGCCGCGCTTCGTAACCACTTGGGGTCCTTTTTTCAAGGTTGTTTCCAGCAATTCACTGAATCGCGCTTTCGCGTCTTGAACCGGCCAAGCAGCCATTCTTCACCTCGACCATCATTATACGACTAGTCTGATGACTAGTTTGAATGAACAATACCGAAAAAGGTTGAACGGCTCGCACCAGCAACTTGCTTCTATCATGGTCCTATGGGCTCCCGACTTCAGCGTTTCATGCTGCGCTCCATCAACATCTGGCCTCCGTTTCTGGCTGCCGGCATCCATGTGCGTTGGGGTGCCGATATGCGCTCCGCCACCGTCGAAATGCGCCTGCACTTCTGGAATCGCAACTACGTCGGCACGCATTACGGCGGATCACTTTACTCGATGACTGATCCTTTTTACATGCTGATGCTGATGGAAAATCTAGGCGGGGGTTACATCGTCTGGGACAAGGCCGCGTCGATCCGCTTCCGCAAGCCGGGCAAGGGAACCGTGCGAGCGGAATTCCGGATTACCCGGGAGCAA
Organism: uncultured Acidobacteriaceae bacterium; assembly: GCA_963834135.1. Classification (GTDB taxonomy): domain Bacteria; phylum Acidobacteriota; class Terriglobia; order Terriglobales; family Acidobacteriaceae; genus Bog-257. The sequence continues at coordinate 92,129 of CAWIAN010000010.1, forward strand.
CTCGATGACATCCGCAACAAGGCTGCCAGCCTGGACAAGTACGAACCGGTGTTTCGCATTGAAGTGAAAGATGGCGAGGGCACGGTGGTTGCTGAGGTCGAGAAGATACTTCACGTCCGCCGAAAGTTCAGCCCAGAGCGGGGCACACCGGCATCCGTTTAGACCACGGTAACCGGCGTAATCTCAGCAGTTACAGGGGTGTCGGCCTTCTTCTCCTCCAGTTGCACGCGCATCACCTCGTCGCGTTCTCCGTCAAAATCCTGACGCAGATGGAGGCAGAAGCCCTCGGGCCGCTGTGCCGCACCGATGGTCATCAGGAGTTTTGCCAGCGCCAGAATGCCCAGCTTGTTCGCCACGATGCAGGGAACGCCGTCGATCATCTCGAAGCGAAGTTGCTCGTTGGAGCGCTCGGAATACTCGAAGACGACCTGCTTCTTGCGCGCTAGCTTCTCCACTTCGAACTGGAAAGCCTGACCGATGCTGACCTCGCCGTTGCTCACTGAGACCTCCACAAAGTTGCCCGCAATTGCTGCACCATCGTGGGCTGCTGGAGCCTGTGAAAATCACCGTGCCCCGGCGCTTGCGAAAACTCGATCAGTGCAGAAACTGCGTCCAGAAAAAGACGAGGTTGGCGACAATCATTCCGGCTATGGCACCGCCAAGCCAGAAATTCTCCGAGGTGGTATTCCTGCGGCCAGTCAGGCGAGGGTTATTGCCCAACATTACGATAAAGACCAGCACCGGCACAACAAGAAATCCGGCAAAAACCTGTGACCAATAAAGCACCGTCACCGGATTAATGCTGCCGAAGTCGATGATCGCGGCGATGAAGACGGACGCCGAGATTAGCACGTAGAATCGCCGGGCCTCCCACGCCGGAACGGTCAGCCCGGCCTCCCAATTCGCGGCCTCGGCGATACTGAAGCACATTGACGCAACCAAGATGGGCAGGGCGATCAGTCCGGAGCCAATGATGCCCAGCGAGAAGATAACCGGCGCCAGCGAACCCAGCGGCCCCAGAGCCTGTGCGGCCGTCAAGGTCGACATGTGCGTCGGATCGGCGACGTGCAGCGAAGTCGCCGCGATGATCACCGACAGCGAGATCACCGCGGCGACCAAGGTTCCTACTTTCGATTCGCTGGAGTGCAGCCCGCCACCCGAAGCCTTTTCATCGCGGCGCGAGCTGGTTTGCCACACCAGCACGTCGGGCGTCAGCAGAGAGCCAAAGACAGCAATGATGCCAATGATAAACGCCGAGCTGAATGTTATGTGCGGCAGCAGGATGCCCTTCAGCAGGCCGGTCCACGACTTCACCGCCATAACCGCGGCGACCACGTAAGCTCCCTGAAACAGCGCAAACCAGATCAGCGCGCGGCTGGACTTGCGGTAGTCGCCGACCACCAGCAGATACCACACGGCGAAGGCTACAATCGGCAGGAAGAAAATACGGTGCTGCTGCAGGATGAGCGAGAAAGCGTCGCTGACCGCGATCAGGTCGGCGATGATCATGGTCATATTGACCGAGATCATGGCGATCGCGATGCCCCATCCCGCGCCTTTGCCATAGGTGCGGCGAATGAGCTCCACCAGGCCCCGGTTGCTGTGATGCCCAATGCGCCCGGCTACGCTGAAGACAGCCCAGAGGACAGGAATCGCGACCAGTACTACCCAGCCGATGGAATATCCGAACGACGCTCCGGCGACCGTAGCCGTCAGAACCGCGGCTGGATCAAGGTCGGCCGCGCCCGCAACGATGCCGGGCGTAAGCTTTCGCAGGCGCGCCCCCAGGCCGGTCGGCTCGGCCGGATCCAGCACACCTGCTTTCGAATCTTCTTCGCGAAGCGCGAGAAGCGAATACAAAAGGGCCCTCGTTATTTGGAATCATGTGAATCAAGTCGAAAGAAACACTTCTATGAAGAAGCGAGCTGCTGCTTTAAGGTTGCCAGAGTGATCGAACAACTTGTCACTAAAGCGAGTCCTGCACGGCACTTCCGGGTTCTTTTACAATATGAGTGTGAGGTTTCGATTTCTTTTTCTCGCAGTGCTCTGTTTGTGCTGTGCAGGTCTGGCTGCGGCCCAGGACGACAAACCCGTCGAACAGGTTCCCACCGACAAATCCTCGCCCGTGCCCAAGAACAATGCCGCCTCCCCTCCGCGTTCTGACAATGTTCCTGCCGGTGAAAGTTCCAGCAAGCAAACGCAGATCGACATCGAAGCGCCGGCGAACGACGCCAAGTCGCATCCCGAAGCCGGGTTGGGCTCCGACTCCGATGTCGATGAGTTCACGCCCTACAACCCGATGAAGGCGATGAAAAGTGTCGAGGTAGGCGACTGGTATTACAAGCAGGAGAACTATAAGGCGGCGATCAGCCGCTATCGTGAGGCCTTGGACTTCAAGCCCCATGACGGAGAAGCTACGTACAAACTCGCGATGGTTCTGAACAAGACGGGAGACTTCGCGGGTGCGACGGAGAATTACGAAGAGTATCTGAAGATCCTACCCAACGGCCCCTACGCGAAGAAATCCAGGGAAGCGCTGGAAAAATTGAAGAAAAAGTCGCCAGTAGCCAGTAGCCAGTAGCCAGTACAGTAGCCGGTTTTCTCCGGGAAGCTGGCAACTGGGTACTGGCAGCTGGCTACTGCTTCTTCTTTACAATCACCGAATGGCGCAGCGGCACAATCGCTCCGCGCGACGGATCAGCGGTCGCATTCTGTGCACGGGTCATCACCTCGTTGCGGACGTAGTTCACGAACTCGCCCATCTGGCGCTGCATTTCGTCCATGCGCTCGCGCATCTGCAGAATGATGGCGATGCCCGAGATGTTTACACCCAGGTCGCGCGCCAGCGACAGGATCAGCTCCAGCCTTTCCAGGTCTTCGTCGGTGTACAGACGCGTATTGCCCTCGGTGCGCGACGGCTTCAACAGCCCTTCGCGCTCATAGAGACGTAGCGTCTGCGGATGGATTCCATACATTTCAGCCACCGAGCTGATCATGTACGCGCCCTGTTTTTTACGCTTGCCCATAATTCTCCCGCCGCATTGCGTAGAGCAGATGCGGCGCGTCAAAAACTGTGACCTGTCTCTCGACCGTCATGCCGTTTCTCTCGGCCACACGGCGTGAGGGCAGATTTTCCGGCCGAATCAGCGACACCACCTTAGGAGCGTCCAGCTGTTCGAAGGCATATCTCATGCAAGCCCGCGCGGCCTCGGTTGCATACCCTCGCCCCCAGCAGTCGCGGCGGAAATGGTAGGCCACTTCGATCAGGGAGTCGCCTTCTACTTCTTGCCGGATCAATCCGCAGTCCCCGATAACATCGCTGCTGTCCGTCTTCAGGCACACGGCGTAAAGACTGAAGCCATCACGCCGGTAGCGTTCCAGATTCCTTTTGACCCAGTCCTCCGCGTCGTCCCGGCTGAACCGCTGGGGATAGTACTTCATCGTCTCCGCATCACCGATGATCGCGAACATGGCATCCACGTCGTCGAGCGTAAGCTCGCGAAGCGTCAGACGCTCGGTTTCGTTCACAAAGCTCAATACTTGCTCAGACTACGTAGGGTGGGTCGACAAACAAACCCAAAATTCTGGTTCTTGCCAATTGCTAACTGCTAATTGCCGATCTTCTTAAACAACTCTTCCCGCGGATCTTCCGCATTCAGCTTCGCCAGCTCGCGCAGAATTTCCTTCGAGCGTTCATCGCTCACCTTGGGCGTGACCGTCAGGATCTCGACGATCTCATCTCCACGCTGACCTTCCTTCACCGCCGACGGTACACCCTTCTCGCGCAGCCGCAGCTTCTGGCCGCACTGCGTTCCTGGAGGAATACGCAGCAACGCGCGCCCGTCAATCGTCGGCACTTCTACCTTCGCGCCCAGCGCCGCCTCACTCAGCGTAACCGGCACGGTGAGATGGATGTCATCGCCTTCCCGCTTGAACACCGGGTGCTCGCCCATGCGTACGATGATGTACAGATCGCCGGCAGGGCCGCCCATGACTCCCGCATTCCCGCGACCCTGGAGCCGAATACGCTGCCCGTCCCGCGTGCCTGGCTTGATGCGGACCTTGAGTGACTCGCTGCGCTGCAGCCGGCCTTCGCCGTGGCACACCGGGCACACCGAGCGGTTCTTGCCGGTGCCGCCGCAGCGCGGACAGGTGACGTTGAACTTCATGCTGCCGCTCTTCTGCGTGATCTGGCCTTTGCCGTGGCACTCGGGACATTGTCCCGGCTGCTCGATGTAACCGCTGCCGTGGCAGTTACCGCAGACTTCCAGTCGCGGGATGCTGAGCTGCAATTCGGCGCCGCGGATCGCCTGCCAGAAGTCGACGTTGACTTGATACTCGAGATCGGTGCCCGCCTCGGGACGCTGCACGGCTTCGCCGCCACGCGCTCCGCCGCCGAAGATGTTGGAGAAGATGTCGCGGAAGCCGCCACCACCACCAGCGCGTCGTCCTGCTGCACCCGCGCCCTCGGAAAAATCGTTGAAGTCGAAGCCGCTGAAGTCGAAGGGAACTTCCTGTGTGTAGGTGCGTGATCCGCCACCAGCCTCCGGGCCGGCGCTGCCGAAACCTCCGGCGCCGAAGCCTCCGCCACGCGCATAAGCCTCGGCTGCCGCCGGATCGATGTTGTCCGAGTAGAAGCCGAGTTGGTCGTAAACCTTGCGCTTCTTGGGATCGCTCAGCACGTCGTTGGCTTCGGAGAGCTGCTTGAACTTCTCCTCGGCCGACTTGTCCCCGGGATTGACGTCAGGATGATATTTGCGCGCAAGTTTGCGGAACGCCTTGCGGATGTCGTCCGCCGACGCCGTCTTCTTGACTCCGAGGATGCCGTAATAATCTTTGTCTTTGTTGGTGTTCGTCGCCATTGTCGTTGAACTAGTGGGTGCCCCATTCTACCGCCCGATCTTGGCGGTAGAGTGGGAGTCGGGCATTCAGTTCACACTCGCCTGACCTTCTTCGCCCATCGGGATCACCATGTTCGGCATAAATCCGATGTCGTCGTCGCTGATCACCGGGATCGCCTTCATGCGGCCGTCGATTCCCGAGGTCACCATGTACCACCGGCTGTGATCGCTGATCAAAATGCAACATGTACGACTGATTGTTTACGTCGAATCTCAAATTGTTCCTGCAGTTCCGGGGAGTCCTGTTGGTTACGTTTCGCAGGCTGAAGCCCGCGTCTTCCTATGTCGTCCCTGAAGGGACTCAAGTCCACTTGGGACACCGTACCCAGCACTACGCCTGCGGCTCCGTGCTGGGCTATCATGTCGACCGTCTCGCTTCGCGAGACTTGGTTCTGCGTCACGCGAGCAGTGATGCGTACGCGCCTATCATCGGTCGCTAGGGTGACACTACGCTAAGGTGACATCCGAAACGATGATGACGCCTGTGAAAGAACGCTTGGTAAAAAGGGGCGCACTGAGCGCCCCTCCTTTGGCTCACGGCTGACAGCCGACAGCCGACAGCTTACTTCTTCTCGTCCACGTCGACGTACTCGGCGTCGATGACGCCTTCGTCCTTCTTCGGCTCAGTGCCGCCCGTCGGCCTGGCCGTCTCCTCCCGGAGCCGGTCCGCCCTGCCGGAGGCGTCTGTGCCTTGTACATCGCCTCGGCCAGCTTGTGCGAAGCCGCCGTCAGCGCCTCGCGAGCCTTGTTCATAGCTGCCGCGTCGGTGCCTTCCAGCGCCTTCTTGGAGTCAGCCAGCGCGTTCTCGACATCCGAGCGCTCCTGCCCGCTGATCTTGTCGCCATGCTCGCGCAGCATCTTCTCGATGTTGTAGACCATGCCGTCGAGCTGGTTACGCGCTTCGACCTCGTCGCGCTTGGCCTTGTCCTCGGAAGCGTGTGCATCGGCGTCCTTCGCCATGCGCTCGACCTCTTCCTTGCTCAGACCCGAAGACGACGTGATCGTGATCTTCTGGTCCTTGCCGGTGGCCATGTCCTTCGCGTTCACGTTCAGGATGCCGTTGGCATCGATGTCGAACGTAACCTCGATCTGCGGCACGCCACGCGGAGCCGGCGGCAAGCCGGTCAGGTGGAACTTGCCCAGCGTACGGTTGTCGCGCGCCATGGGACGTTCGCCCTGCATGACGTGAACTTCCACCGACGTCTGGTTGTCCGCCGCGGTCGAGAACATCTCCGACTTCTTGGTCGGGATGGTGGTGTTGCGCGGAATCATCCCCGTCGCCACGCCACCCATCGTCTCGATCGACAACGTCAATGGCGTTACGTCAAGCAGCAGCAGGTCTTTTACCTCGCCACCCAGCACGCCGCCCTGAATCGCAGCACCGATCGCGACCACTTCGTCGGGGTTCACGCCCTTGTGGGGCTCACGGCCGAAGATCTCTTTCACCAGCTGCTGTATGCGAGGCATACGCGTCTGGCCGCCGACCAGCACCACTTCGTTGATCTTGTCGACCGGAATACCGGCATCCTTGATCGCCGCCTTACACGGGCCGATAGAACGATCGATGATGTCCTTCACCATCTCTTCCAGCTTGCCGCGGGTCAGCGTCTTTACCAGGTGCTTCGGACCGCTGGCATCGGCCGTGATGAACGGCAGATTGATTTCGGTCTGCATCGTGGTCGACAGCTCGATTTTGGCGCGCTCGGCTGCGTCACGCAGACGCTGGAGGGCCATTTCGTTGCCCTTGTCGCGCAGGTTCAGACCTTCGTCCTTCTTGAACTCGTCGATGAGCCAGTCCACGATCCGCTGGTCGATATTGTCGCCGCCCAGGTGGGTATCGCCGTTGGTGGACTTTACCTCGATGACGCCTTCACCCACTTCCAGGATGGAGACGTCGAACGTTCCGCCGCCGAAGTCATATACGGCGATGGTTTCGTCCTTCTTCTTGTCGAGCCCGTAGGCCAGCGCGGCCGCCGTCGGCTCGTTGATGATGCGCTTGACGTCGAGGCCGGCAATCTTGCCCGCGTCCTTGGTCGCCTGGCGCTGTGCGTCGTTGAAGTACGCCGGAACCGTGATGACCGCCTCGGTGACTGACTCACCCAGATAATCTTCCGCGGCTTTCTTCAGCTTCTGAAGAATCATGGCCGAGATTTGCGGCGGGGTGTACTCCTTGCCTTGCGCCATCACGGCAACGTGGTCGCCCGACTGAACGACCTTGTAGGGCACCATCTTCATCTCTTCATTGACTTCGTCGAAGCGACGTCCCATGAAGCGCTTGATGGAGTAAATTGTGTTTTCCGGATTGGTGATCGCCTGGCGCTTGGCTACCTGGCCGACCAGCCGCTCGCCGTTCTTCGTAAAGCCAACTACGGAGGGCGTCGTCCGCCCACCTTCTTCGTTAGGGATGACTTTGGGCTCGCCGCCTTCCATGACGGCGACGACCGAGTTGGTCGTGCCCAAGTCAATTCCGATAATCTTTCCCATTGCAGCCACCCTCCTTAAGGGTTTGAAACTTTGTAAGTTGCTGATAAATTAGGTAGTAAATCCAGCAACCTCGGTCCTTATAGCAGAGCTACTATAGAACTTGAGTGAATCGTTGTCAATGTTTAGATGTGACGGCAGCAAGGGAAGTTGCAGGCTTTTTCGGGGCCTCGGGAGCTGTGCGAGCCTCGTGTCAGGGCACGAGTTCACTCGTGCCAATAAGGCCACTGCCTTCGGGTCCGAGTCGGCTTCAGCCGACGGCAGCCTTTCCATTGCCTGCCGCGCGTGTGTCGTCCCTGAAGGCACTCGGACCATTCATGGCCGCTTACCGCGCGCTTCCGCGCGGGGCTAGAAAAATTTTCGCTCCGCCTGCTACCGAGCCGTGATTTTCATCGGCAACGTAACGGGATTGAGATCCGTTCGGCTAGAGCTGGCCTTCAGCGCGTTTCCGGAAGTTGAGTCGGCTTCAGCCGACGGCATACTGAAGGCCAGTGACTATCACGGAACCACAGCGCTTAGCGGGGACTGGCGCAGAATCATGACTACGATAAGATGAACAGCGTAAGCTCACGCGCGCAACGTAAGAACGGGCCATGCTCTCCATCCCTACCTACAACGAACGCGATAACATCGCCACGCTCGTCAGCCGCATTCGCGGGGCGGTGGGCAACGAGCCCATCCTGTTCATCGACGACAACTCTCCCGACGGCACGGCCGACGAGATCTGCCGCATCCAGGCCACCGATCCCAACATTCATCTGCTGCAGAGGCCGGGAAAAAACGGCTTTGGATCGGCGTGCCGCGATGCCATGAGGAAAGTCCTGCGCGAGAATCTGGCCGACTACCTGATCCAGATGGACGCCGACCTTTCGCATCCGCCCGAGCTGCTGCCGACAATGATCGAAATGGTGCAGACGCACCCGGTGGTGATCGGCTCGCGCTACATCAGCGGCGGGGGAGCCAAGGGCTGGGACGCTCGGCGGCACTTTCTCAGCTTCGGCGCAAACCTGTATGCCCGCACCCTGACCGGAATTCCCGCGCACGACCTGACGGCGGGCTTCGTGGGATACCGGGCCGAGGCGTTGCGGCGCATCGACCTCGATTCGATTCGCACGGAGGGTTATGCCTTCCAGATGGAGATGAAGTTTTGCCTCCACAAGGCCGGCGTGCCCTTCGCCGAATTTCCCATCACTTTCCACGAACGCAACGCCGGCAAATCGAAGTTCACCAGCAAGATTCTGTTCGAGGGGATAGGCTTTCCGCTGAAAGCGCTGGGCAGACGGTTCAGCTGAAGGCGCTCGACGCTCGCAAAGCTCTGAAGAAACTCGCGGGTACCGAGCATTGTGGGTAGAGCTGGCCTTCAGGCCAGCGTTCGCAACTCCTACCCCCCAAACTCGGTGTCATCCTGAGCGTAGTGAGGAGGCGAAGCCGACGAACGAAGTCGAAGGACCGCTACCTGCGGCAGGATTTCTCGTGAGCACAAGCTGCTGCCGCTGTGTGGAACAGCAGGTCCCTCCACTCCGCGTTCGCCGATCCGCAAAAGCGGCGGATCGAAAAACGTTGCGAACACTGCGGTCGGGATGACAACCAGTTAAGCGTGCTTTCAGGGCGATTGAGTCGCGCACCTTCTAAAGCTGCTCGCTCCGTCAATTGCTCTTCATATCGAAGCGCACAGCATCGGCTGCTTCAATCGTTACCGACCGTGGCGTCTCGGAAACCCAATCGAGCGGCGTTAAGAACAGCTTCAACCCAACGATGGCGGATCGCGATCCCTGTCGCCATAGGCTCTCATCAGCCTGGAAATAGTTCCCCAGTTCCTGTTCGCTCCAGGGATAAATCCAGACATCCGTCGCCACGTTCGGCTCGGCGATGAACCCTTTCAACTCGCGGCTGCCGTCCGCACGCGTGATCTCCAGTTCCATCTTCTCGGGCTTGCGCAGCTTCCATAGCGGGCCATAGTTCACTTTCAAACGCAGCCTCAGGAAATCAGCGCCACTGGCCGGCCAATTCGGTGTGCCTAGATCCAGCACGCTCTCGCGATCGGCAATAGGGAAGCTCGTCCGCTGCAGGAGTACGGGACTGGCCTGCATCGTGATGCGCCCCTCACGCGAGTCATCGCGCTGCATGGTGACGACGCCCGGTGCGACGGGCGCATCCGCGCGGAAATGGTGGAACAGCCACAGCCATACCTCGGGACTGCGCGTGAAATTGGAAACGCCATCGATCGGGAAGCTCAGGTTGGTTCCCGCCATGTGACCCGCGCTCGCCGTCGGGGAAGTAGAGGCCCACCGGAGCGCCGGATCGCGCCGAACCCTCAACATTCAATTGCCGGAGATACGGGCGTAGCGGCAAGAAACGACTGCTCCACTCCGTCGGCAACATCGCGCTGCGCCGCGTCAGCAAATGCGTACTGGTAGGGAAAGACCGCAACCTTCTGTTGATAGGTCGAGTGCTGCTGAAGATATCCGGCAACGCTGCGCATATCGGACGCCAGCCGCTCGGGATAGCAGGCGCGATCGACTTCGCGGTAGCCGGATGGGCAGCTCGTGGTTGGATGACGCAGCTCGGTGTAGCGATAACGCAACGCGTCGGCATTGATCATCGCGATTCCGAAAAACAGAGAAGTTGCGACAGCGACGCCGGCGCCCGCCAGCGACATGATTTTGGCTCGGAAGGAAAACAGCGCGACTCCGGCCAGGAAGATCATGGGGAACGCTGCGAACTGGATGTGGTTGTGGTCGCCGCGTACGATTGCACTTTGCAGCGTCAGCAGCGCAAAAACAAACGCGCTCAGCAGATAGCCTGGGCGCGCCGCAAGCACCTGCTCGCGCTCTCTCGAGACAAACCCCCGCCAGCCCAGCACTGCCGTTCCGCCAACCAGGATGGCGAGGAGATACGTGGTGCCGGCATCGCTCATCGTCGCAGCGGCACTCCAGCGGAAGCCGCTAACAAACGCCAGCGACTCCTTCCAGAATCGAAAATCAAACGGCGCAACCAGCAGCGAATTGACCACGATCACCAGCAGCGGCAGCACCAGCGCGAAGCTCACCAGCGCGTAAACATATCGTCGCCAGGGTACGGCATTCCAGTTTTCGCAGGCGACGCCGGCGAGAGTGATGAGCAGCGCGGCCACACCATAAACACCGCTGTCGGCTTTGTTCAGGAACGCGATGACACAAAGTAGCGCTGCACCGGAACAGAAGAGCACCGCGTTGATCCGCTGCTGACGGAGGGCGTACCAGCCACGCAGAAAAACAGCGAACAGGAAGCAGGCGAACGGTGCGCGCAGATCGAAGGGCGACCAGTAAACCGAGAGCAGCAGGACGAGAAGAAAACGCTTCCAAGCAGCCTGCTCCGCCAGCAGCAGGCGCACGGCCACGTAGGTCAGCAGGAACCCCAGCCACATCGGCAGCGTGTTGAACGTCTCGTAAACGGTTCCCATGGAGACGCCCGTCCAGCGCGCGGGTGCGCTCGATAGCCATTGGAAGAGCGGCCCCCAGTTGAACGCGACGTTGTGCCCGAACCAGATACCGCGCGCGGCTTTGAAACTGGTGTCCAATACCCAGGAGTCGTCGAAGAGGCCGGGGCGCCAGACCACGTAGAGGCTCCGTGGCGAAAACAGGATGGGCGGCACGGTTGCCGCGATCAGAAGAAACACGGAGAGAATGTCCCAATTGCTGGCGAGACGGCGGAGGATTCCGGTTGTGCTGGTTGCGGCGGCGGCCGACGGGCCGTGACGGCTCGCGACTGCGTCGAGATCGGGCATACGTGCCCCAATTCTATCGCAGGCGAAGTTGCCTTTTGATACTGGAGCGGGCACTCGGGCCGGAAACTGCGGCGATGAGGTTGATCTTGATTGTCGCTGATCGTCTACCTCGTCCGGTCTTCCCACTCGTCGTGCCAGGCCATCTGAATGGCTTCGAGGTTGGCTTCATTCGATGCCATGGGATCATCGGCGAAGCCCGGCAGTTCGATGACGTAACGGCGAAGGTCGGTGAAGCGAACTTCCAGCGGAGCCACTTCGCGGTGCTTGTCCGCCAGCGCGATTGCGATGTCTTCCACGTCGTCCCATCTCAATTCAGCAGCCATGTCGTTCCTCCGCTAGTCACCCTCGGAAACGTAGTTGCGGTTCCAGGCAGGAATTTCTATCACGACTTCCCCTGGTTTCTCAATCACCGTTTGACAGCCCAGTCGCGAGTTTAGCTGCAGGTCGGCGGCCAGGTCGAGTCGATCAGCCTCTTCGTCGTCCATTTCGTTGAGCAACTCCTGTCCCTTTTTCACCACAACGTGACAAGTCGTACAGGCGCAATTGCCACCACAGGCGTGCTCCAGATGGAGGCCGAAGTTCAGCGCGATGTCGAGAATCGACTCAGGTTTTCCGTGCTCCCGGTAGGGAAGCTTGCCGTGCTCGAACTCGAAGGTGCGATTGTCGGGAAGAAAGGTAACGCGGACGGCATTGGGAGCAAGAGCCTCAGCCGTTGTGGTGATACCGCCGGGTTGGAGCTGGTCGTCCGACATGGATTTTCATGTGGTGTCATCCTGAGCGCAGGCGTGCTTCTGTTGCACGTCGGAGTCGAAAGACCCCTACCTCACCCAGGCATCATGTGAGGGTAGCGGTCCTTCGACTGCGCGTCCGCCGACCCGCAAAAACAGCGGGTCAGAAAAGCGTGGCGGATGCTTCGCTCAGGATGACACCTCTTTAGTTTTCATGCTGCCGCAAACGGCAACGCCGCAACAAGTTTTTCTTTTACCCACTATCCACTACACACTATCCACTATGCCCTGCCTCACTCAATCTCCGCCCTCGCGATCGGGTGCGGTGCTGCCGGGCCTTCGCCCACGTCGGCTGTCTCCATGCTCTTGCCCTTCAGTGCCGAACTGACGGCGGAGTCCATCATCAACTCGGCCAGCCGCATCGTGCCCTGGTTCATCGCGTCGACGGCTGTGCGAATCGCCCGATAGTCGCTTTCCATCATCACCGTTCGCAGAGCCGTCTCCTGCTTGTCGATATTGTCGCGTTCCACCGGCGTCAACTGCTCCCACGCAGGATTTTTGTGACCCTTTTCCAGCGCCGCAAGAATTGTCTCAGCTTCGTTGCGTGCCTCGATGACCTGGCGCTCGCGGAAGTCTTCTTCGGCATTGTCGAACGACGAGAGGATCATGCTCTCGACCTGGTCGTCGGTCAGGCCGTAGCTGGGCTGCACCTCGATTTCGGCGGTCTTGCCGCTGCGCAACTCCCGCGCCGACACATGCAGGATGCCGTTGGCGTCGATCAGGAATTTCACTTCGATGCGCGGCAGTCCCGCCGGCATCGGCGGAATTCCCTTCAGGTCGAAGCGTGCCAGCGAGCGGCAATCCTTCGCCAACTCGCGCTCGCCCTGCAACACGTGGATGGCAACGTTCGTCTGGCCCTCGACGCCGGTGGTGAAGTGCTCGGTGGCCGAGGCCGGGATGGTCGAGTTGCGATGGATGATTTTCGCCACCACGCCACCCAGCGCCTCGATGCCTAGAGAGAGCGGCGTGACGTCGAGCAGCAGCATCTCCTTTGTCGCTTCCGATCGTCCGCCGAGGATGTTAGCCTGAACGGCCGCGCCCAAGGCTACGACTTCGTCAGGATTCAGGTCGCAGTGCGGTCTGCGTTGGAAGAGTTCTTCGACCAGTTGCCGCACACGTGGAATGCGTGTCGAGCCGCCGACCAGCACGGCTTCGTCGATTTGCGCAGCGTTTAGGCCGGCATCCTTCATCGCCTGCTTCACCGGGCCGATGGTGCGTTCGATGACCGGCTGGATGAGCTGCTCAAATTGCGCGCGCGTAATCTCGCGCTGATAACGGCGACTGCCGGGCAATTCAACGTCGAGTCTGGTCGCAACGTTCGAGGAGAGAGCAATCTTTGCGTCGATGACCGACTGACGAATTGTCTGCACGATTTCGGCGTTGCGGCGGACATCCGAGCCGAGGTCGCCCTGGATGTCGTCGAGCGCGATGGCGATCAGCAGGTTGTCGATGTCGTCGCCGCCGAGATGCGTGTCGCCGTTGGTGGCGATGACTTCGAAGATGCCTTCATGCAGTTTCAAAATCGAAATGTCGAAAGTGCCGCCGCCGAAATCGTAGACCGCGACCGTCGCCGTTTCCTTCTTGTCGAGACCGTAGGCGAGCGCGGCGGCCGTGGGCTCGTTCACCAGGCGAAGAACGTCAAGGCCGGCAATGCGCCCCGCGTCCTTCGTCGCCTGCCGCTGCGCGTCATTGAAGTACGCGGGCACGGTGATGACAGCCTTGCTGACCGGCGCACCGAAGTAGCGCTCGGCGTTGCGCTTCAGTTGGCGGAGGATGAAAGCCGAGATCTCCGGCGGCGTGAAGGTCTTGTCGCCCAGCTTGATGCGCAGCACCTCGCCCGGCTGCGATGTCTTCGGCAAGGCGGAAAGGGAAGAGCCTGAGTTCGTCGCGAATGTCTTCGACGCCACGGCCCATCAGGCGCTTTACGCTGTAGATGGCGCGGTCGGCAGTCTCGATCAGATATTTACGAGCGGCATTGCCGACGATGATCTGGCCGGTCGCGTCGAGCGCGACGACCGATGGCACAAGGTTCGAGCCGTCTTCGCCCGGGATGACCACGGGGCGATCGCCTTCCATGTAGGCGACGAGCGAGTTCGTAGTGCCGAGATCGATGCCGATGATTTTGTCGTTATTCGCCATTCGCCCTTCGCCGTTCGACCAGGCCATTCGCCTACCGCTGCACTCGCATAATCACCCGAGGTGTCATCCTGAGCGGAGCCGCCTCTTTTGCGGCGGAGTCGAAGGACCCCTAAACCCCAATCGACGCCCCGAAATTTTGGGGGTGCCCCGTTCCATTCCGCTTTTGGCTAGGGCGGGTGATGTCCCTACGGGACTGTATCGCCGCTAACGCGGCTCACTCCGATTTCCACCTTACCCGGGGCTTGCGCCCCGGGCTTCAAATTCATAGCCGCCGCTATGCGGCTGGATCGATTCGCTTCAAGCATTCCACCGTAACAGGAGCTTACTCTGGCGGAAAGCGAAAGACGAAAAGCCAACAACGAGCGGCGAAGACCGAAAAGCGAAGAGCAAAAAGCGAACAGCGAAAAGCAAAGAGCGAAAAGTAATAAAGCGAGCAGCGAAGAGCGACCAGCGAATAGCGAAAAGCGCGCCTCAGCTCTCCAGCACCTCATCCACATCGCGCAGCAAATTACGCACATAGGCGCGGCGGTTCAAGATGGCCAGCATCCGGTCGAGCACCGCGATGCGATCTTCTTCGAGAACATTGCCGCCCTGCTGGGCGCGATCGACCAGCGCGTCCCAGTCGTTCCATGCGGTCTGCAATTCGTTCATCATGGCGTCGTACTTTGTCTGCAGTCTCGTCTTCGTGTCGCGCAGTTCGGCGTCGAGCGAGCGGTCGGGCTCGCCCATCTTCCGGTTCATGCGAGCTTCTTCGAGTTGCATGTTCAGCTCGAAGACCTCTTCCAGCAGGTCGGGCGGGACCACCTGCTTCTTCGCCTTGCCGCTACGGCGCGCCTCTTCCGTCGCTGCCGTCGACTGCTCTTCGAGATGAATGCCCTGCAGCCGCAGCAGGTATTCGGTGCGCGCGAGCGGGTCCTTCAGTGTGCGGTAGGCGTCGTTGAGCGAAGAGCTCTGCTCCAGGCTCCACTCCTGCTCCTGCGCTGAGCGGATGGCGTTGATGTCGGGATGAAGATGACGGCTCAGGCTGTAGAACTCGCGCTCGAGTTTTGCCGGATCGAGGTTGAGCCGATAAGGCAAGCCGAAGAAGGCGAAGTAGTCGACCGGCGCCGGTGGCTGCACCTTGCCGCATTGCTGGCAGAAGTGCGCCGCGCGCATGTCGCCGCACGACCAGCAGTTGGTCTTCGTCGACCTGCTGGGGCTGGCGACCAGGATGCCGCTATCGGATTGGTGATCGGAGGTGGACATGGGTATTTGTGGCGTCATCCTGAGCGCAGCGCCGCGCTCGCGCTGCGAAGTTGAAAGACTACGCGGTCAGCATCCTCACGGTTATAGAGGTCCTTCGACTGCGCGTCCGCCCGAGCCGCAAAAATAGCGGCGGAAAATCGGGGCGGACGCTACGCTCAGGAGGACAATCCAAAAATGGGCTGCTGCTCTCAGCGCTAAAGCGCTGGAACCAAACATCCCTGGACTCCGCACGGGAGGACAATTCCAAGGGATTTGGATCTCATGCACGGCTGAACAGCTTGCTGAAAAACTCGTCCCGCCACTCTGGCGCCGTCGGCTAAAGCCGGCTCCGATCAAGAAATAAAGGGCTTGGACGCCGGCCTAAAGGCCAGCTCTACCCGAAACCTTCCTGCACAGGAATTTCTTCAGCAGCCTGTAAAGTCGTGCTCCACCTTTACGAGAACGACGTGCCGCAGCCGCACGACTTCGTGGCGTTCGGGTTGTTGAAGACGAAGCCCTGGCGCATCAGAGTCTCTTCGAAGTCGAGCGTCATGCCGCGCAGATAGATAAACGACTTGGGATCGATGAAGACGCGCACGCCACCGAACTCGAAAACTTTGTCGTGTTTGTCGGATTCGCTCTCGAAGCGCAGGACGTAGCTCATGCCCGAGCAGCCTCCTCCTTGCACGCCCAGCCGCAACCCGCCTTCGCTGGGCGAGATCTTTTCCTGCTCCAGCACACGGCGAATGTGCGCGACTGCCTTGTCCGTTACCTGAATGCCCTGGGGCTCGGCAGGCGCCGCGGCTCCGGTTGTCGTCTCGATGTTTACGCTGTCCATAATGTTTTCTGTCCTAGGCTTTCTGTTCTGTCGATGCTTCCTGCTTCTGCTCCGCGCCAGCCTTCTTGCGCCAGTCGGAGATGGCGGCGCGAATGGCGTCCTCGGCCAGCACCGAGCAGTGAATCTTTACCGGTGGCAGCGCCAGCTCCTTCACGATGTCGGTGTTGCGGATGGCGAGCGCCTCGTCGACCGTCTTGCCCTTCACCCACTCAGTGGCCAGCGACGACGACGCGATAGCCGAGCCGCAGCCGAAGGTCTTGAACTTTGCCTCCTCGATGATGTGCGTCTCGGGATTGACCTTGATCTGCAGCTTCATCACGTCGCCGCACTCGGGCGCGCCCACCAGGCCGGTGCCCACCTCGGGGCTGTTCTTGTCAAGCGTGCCGACGTTGCGCGGGTTGGTGTAGTGGTCAAGGACCTTGTCGCTGTATGCCATGCGTGCTCCCGTGCGGAAAGTCGTATTCAATTACGCAAAGTTGTCATCCCGAGCGTAGCCGCAGTTTGTGCGGCGAAGTCGAGGGATCCGCGGTTTGCCGGCGGCCGAAGGATCGTATCCCAGGGGACGAACCGCAGATCCCTCGGCTGCGCTTCGCTCCGCTCGGGATGACAATTTGAGAAAAACGCATCCTGACGGCTAGCTAAAGCTGTGCCCCTTCAAGTCTCAGTGCGTCGGCTCGGCGGCCCACTTCACTTTGCTCAAGTCCACGCCCTCTTTCGCCATCTCGTACAGCGGCGACAACTCGCGCAGGCGCTGCACGGTCTCGACGACGCGCTTGGCAACGTAGTCGACTTCGGCTTCGGTGTTGAAGCGGCCGATGCCGAAGCGAATCGAACTGTGCGCCAGATCGTCGCCCGCGCCCAGAGCCTTCAGCACGTAGGACGGCTCCAGCGTTGCCGAGGTGCAGGCCGATCCGCTCGAGACCGCGACGTCGTTGATGCCCATCAGCAGCGATTCGCCTTCGACGTACGCGAAGCTGATGTTGATGTTGCCGGGCAGCCGATGCTCCATCGAGCCGTTGATGTAGCACTCGTCGAGCTGGCTCATGATCGCGTCTCTCAGTCGATCACGCAGCGCGCTTAGGCGCGCGGCCTCTTCGGTCATCTCGGCGCCCGCGATCTCGCACGCCTTGCCCAGACCAACGATGCCGGGAACGTTCAGCGTGCCCGAGCGCATGCCCCGCTCATGTCCACCGCCATCGATCTGCGCTACCAGTTGCACCCGCGGATTCTTGCGGCGCACATACAGCGCACCAACGCCCTTCGGCCCGTAAAGTTTGTGCGCGGAAATCGAGGCGAGATCGACATTGTCCTCGATTACGTTGAACGGCGCCTTGCCGACTATCTGCACGGCGTCGGTATGGAAGAGCACGCCACGCTCATGGCAGAGCGCGCCAATCTCGCGGATGGGCTGCAACACGCCAATCTCGTTGTTGGCCGCCATGATGGTGACGAGGATCGTCTGGTCATCCATCGCGGCCTTCAGCGCGTCGAGCGAAATGCGTCCGTCCTTCTCGACCGGCAGATAGGTCACGCGGAAGCCATGCTTCTCCAGCCGCTTGCAGCTGTCGAGCACGGCCTTGTGCTCGGTCTGCTGGGTGATGATGTGGTTGCCCTTCTCGCGGTACATCTCGGCCACGCCCTTGATGGCGAGGTTGTCGCTCTCGGTGGCGCCGGAGGTGAAGATGATCTCCTTCGAGGTAGCGCCGATCAGTTTGGCGATGCGGACGCGCGCCTCTTCGACGGCCTGCTCGGCCACCCAGCCGAATTCGTGATTGCGGCTGGCGGCATTGCCATAGGTCTCGCTGAAGTAGGGAAGCATCGCCTCGACGACGCGCGGATCGCAGCGCGTGGTGGCGTGGTTGTCCATGTAGATGGGCAGCTTCAAACTGATTTCCGTGTTGGCACTCACTTCGGATTTCTCCTGACGGCGCAGGCCAGCGTCACACTCCGATTTTACGCCGCATACGTCGTGAGGGAAGCTGCGATGCGGGTTCGACGATGACCCTTTGGTGGGAGCCGGGATGAAGCGGTTGTCAGTGGCCAGTAGGTAGAAATCTTATGAATTGTCATCCTGAGCGGAGCGCGCGCGTTAGCGACCGCGGAGTCGAAGGACCTCTATACCAAAATCAATGCCCCGTCGCACGGAAGGACATCATCCGACGCAAGCGTGAGGTGTGCTTCCAGCTGTAGCGGTCCTTCGACTGCGCGTCCGCCCGCCGCGCAAGCGCGTCGGAAAAAGAAAGCGGACGCTACGCTCAGGATGACAACACCGGAAGCGACGCCCTCTACGCGGCGACGTGTGAACCGGCGGTGATGGTTTCCAGGCCGTGACCGTTGGGGCCGGTTTCGCGCTGGCGCAGCAGGAAGGCCAGGGCGAAGCCGACGAAGCCGAGCAAGGTCAGGATCTTCATCATCGCAAGGTAGCCCGCGGGGTTGGTCGCGCTGGCGCCTGCCGAGTCGTTCGCCCTGCCCAGTACTTCATTCATTCCCGTCATGCCGAGATTCTGAATCATGGTCATCACGCCCAGCGCGGTACCCAGGGTGCGCTGGGGAACCAGGTAGGCGACGGACGGCCAGATGATGGCCGGGACCAAGGTAAAGGCGAATCCCAGCATGGCCATGGGAACGTAGAGCGAAACGTTGGTGTAGGCCATCAGCAGGAAGACCGGGATCAGCAGCAGCGTGCCCAAGTAACATGATGGTGGCGCGGCGTCCCACTTTGTCAGAGAACAGGCCGACGATGGGCGTGCCGATCATGGTGAACATGGTGAGCGTGCTCAGCATCCATCCGCCGAGCGCGAGCGACGTGTGCTTGGCATCGACGAAGTAGGTGACGGCAAACGTCTCGAAGGGGAAGATCGCCGAATAGAAGACGACGCACAGTCCCACCAGATACCAGTAGGACAGGTTGAAGGCTTTGACGTCGGCAAAAACGATCTTGTCCTGTTCGCCGTCGGGCGCAAGCGACGATGTTTTCTCGGCCCGCACTTCGAGGATGTAGTAGCCGATTGCGCCGACTACGCACAGCGCTACGAAGCCGACGCCGATGAGCCACGGATTCTGCCAGTAGTTATAAGCTCCCTTGGCCCAGGTGGGCGAATTCTGCGCCAGGAAGGTGCCACCGCGCGCGATCATCAGGTTGATGCCGAGAGCGAAGCTGAGTTCTTTGCCCTTGAACCATTTCGCGACGCCGGTGGTGATGGCGACGATCAGCGACTCGGCGCCCATGCCGAAGACGAAGCGTCCGGCGACCATCATGGGGAAGGCCGCGCCCAAGGCGGTCATGATGGCGCCGATCAGGCAGAGCACACTGAAGATCAACAGCGCCTTGCGTGTGCCGATGCGGTCGATCAGGATGCCGCCCAGCACCACGGTGAAGATGTTGGGAAAGCTGTAGGCGGCTTGCAGCGTGCCGATGTTTCCGGCTGAGAAATGAAGCTGATCTTGCAGCAGCTTGGCCAGCGGCTCGAGCGCGTCGTAGAAGTAATAATTGCCGAACATCGCCAGGCTGAGAAAGATCAGCACCAGCCAGCGAAAAAACTTAGTGGGTTCGGGACGGCTTTCGCGCGTGGTTTGGGCAACGGACATTAAGTGCGGCCTCGATTCAGGTGAAGTTGCAAAGATATCAGAAGAAAGCTGTCAGCTGTCAGTCATGAGCTTTCGGCAAAGACTTGCTGTGTGATCCGCCACGATGCACCATAATTGGTGCAAATTCTCGATTCGGGAAACTTTTGTCAAGCCCCACGATGGTGATGAAATCGCGCTAATCGATAGCAGACAGTAGCAATAGAGTTGCGGTCGAAAGTGCCGAAATGCCAATGGAATTTGCTATAATGTGTTCATAGAGTCAGGCAAGGAGTAATCCTTCCCTGGCTCTTTTGTTTTTGGGTTGAGGGTCGGGGTTACTTGGCCGCTCAGCTTCAGGGCTGGAGATAGCATGAAACGGTGGATGCTTATAGGCGTCATGTTGTGTGCATCACTTGCCGCCGCTCAGACGCAGCCGAAGGACCACTGGGCGGAGTGGCAGCCGTTCCTCGGAACGTGGGTTGGGGTCGGCAGCGGCCAGCCGGGTCAGGGATCGGGCGAATTTACCTTCGAGCCTGAGCTGCAGGGCGCGGTGCTGGAGCGGCATAACTACGCCGAGTATCCGGCGACGAAGGAGAAGGCCGCGTATCGGCACGATGACCTGATGGTGATTTACTCCGAGGGCGACAAGACGCGCGCCGACTACTGGGACAACGAAGGACACGTGATTCATTACGTCGCCGAGGTGACGGCGGGCAAGCTGGTGTTTGTCAGCGATGCAGCACAGCCAGGGCCCCGATATCGCTTGACGTACACCAAGACGGGCGCGGACACGTTGAAGCTGATCTTCGAAATCGCTCCGCCAAACGATCGCGCGGCATTCAAGACGTACATCACGGCCGAGGCGAAGCGGAAGTGATCGTTGGCCCACTCTCTCGCCAAAGTCGGGCGAGGAGATGGGCACCCAAGAATCTTCAAGGGGAGAAGAACCCGCCCTACGCCAAAAGCGGGCGTAGAACGGGGCACCCGAATGAGTGAGTGGCGACGTCTTCCACACAACCTCTGACGTCAGCTCCCCACGTACCGCGCATACAGGCTTCTGGCGATGGCCGTGTCGGTCGTGCCCTTGATGATGGCGCGGCCGTCGGGGAAGAGCGTCATCTCGTACGGATCGTGCCAGAACTTCAGCAGGAACTCGGTGTGCTTCACGGTACCGTGTGGCGCGAGCCGCTTGGTCATGTCGGCGAAGTCGATCGGCCGCTGGCGTTCGTGGATCTGTACCGAGTTTCTTCCGCACATCGAGATATGCGGGCGGCCTTCTCCGGCTAGATGGACGAAGTCGTGCTGCTGGCAGCAGCGGCAATCGGCGCGCGGCTTGTGGGTCTTCACCGACGCGTAGTCGTTCGTCCAAACGTCATACGAGAGCAGAGTGCGGCGTAGCTTGTCGCGAGCGCCGACGGCGAGTTTCATCGCTTCAGTGGCAGCGACCGAGGCCACGAAGTTTACCGCCGAGTTCAGAATGCCTGAGGTATCGCAGGTTTCGACCAGGCCCCGCGGCGAGTCGGGAAAGATGCAGGCCAGGCAGGCGGTCTCGCCCGGCAGGATGGTCATGGTCACGGCGTAGCTGGCGACGCCGGCGGCATAAATCCACGGCAAATTCTTGCTCACGGCGTAGTCGTTGATCAGGTAGCGTGTCTCGAAGTTGTCGGTGCCATCAAGGATGATATCGACCTCGCCCAGCAGATCCTCAACGTTGTCGGGCGTCAGGTCGTCGGCGTGCGGGTCGACTGCGATCTCAGAGTTGAAGGCCGCGATCTTTCTGGCGGCCGCGATAGCCTTGGGCAGCGATGCGGCAGCGTCGGCTTCGTCGAAGAGCACCTGGCGCTGGAGGTTGCTGGGTTCGACGTAATCGCGATCGATCAGGCGCAGGTAGCCGATGCCGGCACGGGACAACAGCGATGCCAGGGCCGAGCCGGTGGCGCCGCAACCGACGAGGGCGATGCGGGTTTTAGCCAATTGCGCCTGGCCGGCCTCGCCGATGGGCGGAAAGAGGATTTGGCGGGAATAACGCTCGGACGACGGCAACAGCGATACCTCCGGTGGCACCGGCTCCGATTGGGTTCCTTAGCGGGAGCCGACTTGTTTATTATAGGTATTCCACTTCAAGTGAGCCTTCTCAGGCTGAGAATGAAAGTCTCCGCAGTTGCACGGCGCCCGACTCGCATGTGCGTGGGCGATAAAGACTTGGCAGACCCGGTCCGACGAAGTGCGGCCGGATAACGGGTGCACTGAAGGTCAGAGTTTGAAGACGCCGATAACGCCATTGTTGTGCACGCTCGCGATTCTCTACAGCCTGTCAGGCGGCTCGGCGCATGCACAATCCTCGGCCGGATCAGACACCGGGCAGTCGGAGACGACGTACTCCACCGGCTCCCTCAACAAATACGAAGGCAAGACGGTTACGTCGATCGACTTCCGGGGCATAACCGGATCCGACCCGGCGCGGCTGCGGCCGTTGCTGGCACAACAGGTCGACGAGCCGCTGGACCATGACAAGCTGCGCGCCAGCATCAAGATGCTCTACGCCACCGGGCGCTTCGCCACTCTCGAGGTCGAGGCCGATCCGGTTTCGCAGGACCGGGTCAAGCTGATCTTCGTCGTCACCGAGAACTACTTCAACGGCGTGGTCACGGTCGAGGGGACACCGCAGAAGGGTAATCCCAAGCCGCACCAGTTGGTCGCTGCCGGTCAGCTTGATCTGGGAGATATCTTCACCGAAGACAAGGTGGTCAGCTCGGTCGATCGGATGAAGAAGATCATGGCCGACAACGGTTATTACGAGTCGGTCATCACGTACACGCTGAAGCCGAACCCAACCGACAACCAGATGGCGATCACCTTTCACGTCGTGCCGGGCGATCTGGCTCGCGTGGGAGCGGTGACGATCCAGGGCGATGCTGGCATCCCTCCAGACCAGGTGCGAAGCCTGACGAAGTTGAAAGAAGGCGCGCGGGTCAACACCGATCGGGTGACGAAGGCGTTGGAGCGCATGCGCAAGCGCTACCAGAAGAACGACCACCTCGAGGCGCAGGTCACGCTGATCGATCGCACGTATCACACCGACACGAATCGGCTCGACTATGTGTTCCAGGTGGAGCAGGGGCCGACAGTCAACATTGCGACGCAAGGCGACGGCGTGAGCAAGGGTAAGTTGAAGAAGCTGGTGCCGGTGTATCAGGAGAATTCGGTCGACGACGATTTGCTGAACGAAGGCCGGCGCAACTTGCGCGACTACTTGCAGACCAAGGGATATTTCGACGCGACGGTCGAAGTCGAGCGGCAGCCGATGCCGGAGAAAAGCCACCTCGACATCATTTACAAGATCGATCCGGGTGTGCGGCACAAGCTGGTTGCGGTGAAGGTGGAGGGCAATAAATATTTCGACACCGCAGCGATTCGCGAGCGCATGGGGGTTGAGCCTTCGAGCCTGGTGTTGCCGAATGGCCGCTTCAGCCAGCAACTGCTGTCGGAGGATGTGAGCTCGATCAAGTATCTGTACCTGGCCAACGGATTTCTGGACGTGAAGGTTAACGGCGAGCTCGTCGATGACTACCTCGGCAAGAAGGATGAGATGGAGGTGCTGGTCAACGTCGACGAAGGCAAGCAGACGCTGGTCGGTCAGTTAAAGCTCGAAGGGGCGAGCAGCATCAACTACGAGCGGCTGGAGTCGAAGATCAGCAATGTCCAGGGGCAGCCATTCAGCGATGCCAACATTGCTAACGATCGCGACGCAGTCACGTATTACTACTACAACCAGGGATTTCCGAATGTGGAGTTCGAAGCTGCGGCCACGCCGGATCCAGCCAATCCGCAACGCATGGACGTGCTTTACAAGGTCACCGAAGGTCAGCGCGTCTTCGTGAATCGCGTGCTGGTGAGTGGGCTGAATTACACGCGGCCTTACATTGTGAATCGCCAGATGCGAATTCAGCCTGACGATCCGCTCAGCCAGAACCGCATGGTCGACTCGCAGCGGCGGTTGTACAACCTCGGCCTGTTCAACGAAGTCGACATGGCGGTGCAGAATCCTGAGGGCATTGAGCCGAGCAAAGATGTGCTGTTCAATCTGCAGGAGTCGCGGCGCTGGACGTTTCGGTACGGCGGCGGCATCGAGTTTGCAACCGGCAATATTCCGACAACCAGCAATCCCAACGGGAAGACCGGCGTCAGTCCGATTGGTGTGCTGGAAGTTACGCGCCTGAATTTATTTGGCCGCGATCAGACGCTCACCTTCCGCGGCCGCCTGGGTCTGCTGACGCGCAGAGGTTTGGCCAGCTACGATGCGCCGCGGCTGTTTCATCGCGAGAACTGGCGCATCATTTTCACGGCGCTGTACGACAACACCGCCGACGTCAACACTTTCGCCTCGGAGCGACTGGAAGGCGCGGTGCAGGCCGAGCAGCGTTACAACCGTTTCACCACGTTGCTATACGGTCTGACGTTTCAACGGGTGAAGGTCGATCCCAACAGCCTGGTGATCGATCCCACGCTGATCGCGCTGTACTCGAAGCCTGTGTTCATCGCTATGCCGGTGTTTACCGGGGTGCGGGATCGGCGAGACGATCCTATCAATCCGACGAAGGGAAGTTACAACGCGTTGAACCTTGGACTGGCTACCAGCGTGCTGGGCTCGCAGACGAATTTCGGCCGAGTACTGCTGGATAACTCGACGTACTACAGCTTCGCCAAAAACTGGGTGTTCGCGCGGCGCACGCAGGTCGGTATCGAGAAGCCGTACGGGACCAATGACTTTATCGTTCTGCCGCCGGATAGCACGCTTCCGGTGGAGGCGACACAGATTCCGCTGCCGGAATTGTTCTTCGCGGGTGGCAGTAACTCGCTGCGCGGCTTCTCGATCAACCAGGCGGGTCCGCGCGATCCGCAGACCGGTTACGCGATCGGCGGCCAGGGACTGTTCGTCAACAACCTGGAGATCCGCACGCCGCCGGTTGGGCTGCCGTATGTGGGCAATAACCTGGGGTTCGTCTTCTTCCACGACATGGGTAACGTGTTCGATACGGCGAACCACATCATCAGCGGGATGCTGCGCCTGCATCAGGAATCGATTGCTGACTGCGCGACGCCGGGCAGCAAGATTCCGTGCAACTTCAACTACGACTCGCAGGCGCTGGGCATGGGCATTCGCTACAAGACGCCCGTCGGCCCGGTGCGCTTCGACCTTGGCTATGCTTTGAATCCGACACGTTATCCCGTGCAGGAGACCGATCAGACACTCTCTCTGCACCGGATCAATGTGTTTTTCAGTATTGGACAAACGTTCTGATGAAACGAGCTCTACAATTCGCAATTTGCATTTTTGTGTTGATGGCTGCTGCCGCTCCACTGTTCGCCGGGGAAGTGATCGACGGCATTGTGGCTACTGTGAACCGGCAGCCGATTCTGCGCAGCGACTGGGACCAGGCGGTTCGCTTTGAAGCTTTCATGCAGCAGAAAAAGCTGGATGACGTAAGCGACGCCGACCACGTGCTGGCACTGCAACATCTGATCGACCGCGAGCTATTGAAGGCGCAGATGGGCGATGCCAGTTACATGCAGCCGAAAGAAGACGCGCTGCAACAAGACATCGACAAAGTCCGCGCGCAGGTGCCGAACGGCAAGGACGATGGGGCGTGGCAGAAGCTGCTAGCCAGCTACGGCCTGAATGAAGCCGATCTCAAGGAGCACCTGCGGACCGAGTTCCAGACGATGAACTTTATCGAGGTGCGTCTGCGTCCCACGGTGCACGTACAGGACGAAGACGTGGAGGCCTATTACAGGAACCAGCTGATTCCAGATCTCGAGAAGACCGGCGGCACAGTAGTTGCGTTGCCCGACGTTGCGCCCCGTATCCGCGAACTGCTCACGCAGCAGCGTATGGACGAGATGCTGGATGCGTGGCTACACAATCTGCGGCAGCAGGCTGACATTCAGAGCACGATTGCCGTTCCCGGAGTGAATGCTCCGGATGAAACTCCCAGGGCGTCAGGAACGAACTAGTTATGACCGACCAGGTGAAGAAATCGCGCAAGCGCATGCGGCTGTGGATTGAAGCCACAATCGGAGTGTGCGTGCTCGCGATCTTCATCGGGCTCGGCTGGTTCGTGAAGAGTCCGTACTTCGCTGACTTCGTGCGCAGCAAACTCGTGGAGACCATCGAAGACGCAACCGGCGGCCGGGTCGAGATGGCGTCGTTCCGCTGGAACTTGCGGCGGCTTTCGTTCGAAGCCAACGATCTCACCGTGCACGGCCTGGAGCCTCCGAACCAGTTGCCGTATGCACACATCGATCGGGCGCTGATCCGCCTGCATATCATTTCGTTTCTCGAGCGGCAGGTCAGCCTGAAATCGGTGGTGCTCGAGCATCCGGTCATTCACGTCATCATCAACGCCGACGGCACAACGAATGCGCCCGTGCCAAAGGTAAAGATTGAGAGCAATAAATCCGGCGTGCAGGAGTTGTTTGACCTGGCGATTGCTCGCGCTGACCTTCGCGACGGCATGCTGCTGGTCAATGAGCGCAAGCTACCGCTGGATTTCGCCGCTAACGATCTGGCTGCGAAGATGACCTACGATTCCATCGCTAAGCGATACGACGGCAGCGTGCAGGTCGGCAAGATGGATCTGAAATACGCCGACTATCGGGACGTTCCGGCCACAGCCGATCTGCAGTTCAGCCTTTGGACCAATGCAATTCAGCTGCAAAGCTTAAAGCTGACTTCGGAGAAATCGACGCTCACAGCGAGCGGAAAGCTGACCAACTTCCAGCAGCCACAGATTGATGCTACCTATGCAAGCTCGCTCGACCTGGCGCAAATCGGGGCGGTGATTCGCGATCCGCAGCTTCGCGGCGGCACGGTCCAGATGAGTGGCTCCGGCAGCTACTCTCAGGCGGCAGGTCCGTCTTCGACCGGGGCGGTCGAGCTTCGCAATCTGGATTACGCGGATAACGGGCTGGTGCTGCGAAACGCGAACCTCAACTCGAACTTCTCTTACGGCAACAATCGCCTTCAGCTCTCGCGCATTGCGGCGCGGATGCTGGGCGGAGAGGTGACGGGCGACGCCGACATCCGCAATGTGATCGAATCCGCGGCCACCACGCCGCAGCCCGTGGTGAGTCTGCCCAAGCAAAAGGCAGGCCGTCGTGCTCCGCCATCCAATGCAAGCGGGTCGCAGCAGGAAGGTACAGCGCGCCTGCGCGTCAGCGGGTTGTCGTTGAACGAAGTGGCTCGGGTTTTCTCGACGCGCTCGATGCCGCTGGACAAGCTCAACCCTGCGGGACGTGTCGCCGGTTCAGTCAATCTCGCATGGAAGGAATCGATCGCCAACTCAGTTGCCGATCTTGCTCTCGACGTTGCGGCACCGACCCAGGTGGCGAACAACCAGTTGGCGATCAATGGCAACGTTAAGGCCCGCTACAATGCGGTCTCGGGCCGCACCGATCTTGGAGCGCTGAACCTGACTACGCCGCACGCTCAAGTGAGCGCCTCGGGCACATTGGGAGCGACGACTGTCGGTCTTGCGTTGAAGGCGAACACGACTAACCTGGGTGACTTCCAGCCGCTGCTGGCTGCCTTTGGCGCGGCGCCGCTGCCGATTGAATTGGGTGGCAGCATCAACTTCGCGGGAACGGTGAACGGGCGCTGGCGCGCTCCGCAGATCGCCGGACACGTTGAGGCGACGGACTTCAGCTACCTGTACACGCCGGCCCCGAAGCCCGCACAGATCCAGCCCACAGCGGCTCCCGCTGAGGCAAAGCATCGCTCGTGGCTGCATCCCAAGGGTGCGCCCACACCCGTGCCGCAGCCGCCCACGACGGCGCCACGTCGCATTCACATCGATCAGTTCACGGGTGACGTGCAGTACTCGCAGGCAGAAGCGGCGCTGCACAACGCAGTGATTCAGGAGGGCGGCGCGCAACTGAAGATCGACGGCGCAACGGCGCTGGACAAGGGAAACTTCACAGACGACTCGCCATTTCATGTGCAGGCTACGGTAAAAGACGCCGACATTGCCGCCCTGCAACATGCCGCAGGAACAGATTATCCGCTGGGGGGCAAGCTGAACTTCGCAGTGCAGGCGGCCGGAACTTTGGCCGATCCACATGGGCAGGGACACATCTCGCTGGTAGATGGCGAGGCGCATGGCCGGCCGATCAAGGCCTTCACTTCGAAGATCACCTTCGCGAACCACGAGGGCGAGCTCAACGACATTCGCTTGCAGGCGGCGCACGGGACCGTCGCCGGATCGGCGGCCTACAACTTCCACACCGAGGAAGGGAAGCTCGATCTTAACGGCCAGAGCATCGATCTCTCCGACATTCCGGAGATCCAGTTGCCACGCCTGCAAACGGCCGGTGTGGCTGATTTCACGGTCAAAGGCTCGGGCACGCTGGAGCATCCGGTGCTGAACGGGCATGTGGAGATTGCGAGCCTGGTGCTGAACGGCGACCGGGTCGGCAACCTGGTGGCCGATGCGGTCACGCGCGGCCGGCAGCTTACGTTGACGGCGCGCTCGAAGTTCCCCAAGGCAACGTTCGCTCTGGATGGCAATGTCGATCTCGAAGGCGACATGCCCGGCGGCGCGACGTTGAAGTTCGCCAATCTTGATATCAACCCATTCCTGCCGGGCGCGGTCCGCAGCGATGTGACCGAGCACGCTTCGCTTGACGGCGAGGCGGAATTGAAGGGGCCGTTCAAGAAGCCTGAGCTTCTCGAGGGCAGGCTGCACATTCAGCAGTTCACCGTCGAGGTGGAGCACATCGCGCTGAAGAGTGACGGGCCGATCGAGTTGACCCTCGCCAATGAGACGGTAAGTGTACAACGCTGCACGCTGGTGAGCGCGGAGACACATTTCACGCTTACCGGAACCGCCAGCCTGAAGGGCGAGCGGCCGCTCGATCTGCGGGCGAACGGCTCGCTCGACTTGAAACTGGCGGAGACACTCGATCCCGAAGTGACATCGTACGGACTCGCGAATATCAATGTGAAGATCGATGGCACCATGGGGGATCCACGAATCACCGGACGCATTGACGTACAGCACGCAGGGCTGTCGACGATCGACCTGCCGCTCGGCTTCGGCGAGGTGAATGGCACGCTCGCCTTCAATGAGGATCGTCTGGAACTGGAGAACTTTACCGGACGAATGGGCGGCGGCCACGTGACGCTCGGTGGCTTCATCAGCTACGGCCGGGAGGTTGGCTTCAACCTCACGATGGACGGTAGAGAAATTCGCTTCCGGTATTCCGGCATCAGTCTCACCTCCGATCAGACGTTGCACATGACCGGAACGCTGCAGAGTGCGATGGTGTCAGGAAATATCACGATCACGCGGCTGGCACAGATTCCTTCCGCCGATTTTTCTTCGCTGTTTGCGCAGGCCAACGCGCCCGCCCGCATTCCGAACCCCAAATCGCCACTGAACAACCTTCATCTGGAAGTGCGGATTCTTTCGACACCTGAGCTCACGGTGCAGACATCGCTGGCGAAACTTTCGGGCGACGTCGATCTGCGCCTGCGAGGGACGGCGGCGAACCCGGTGCTGCTGGGCCGCGCCAACATTGCCGAAGGCGATATCAAACTGGCGGGAACCAAGTATCACCTGGAACGCGGCGACATTACCTTCATCGATCCGGTGCGCATCGATCCGGTGCTGGACGTGGAGGCGACGACCCGAGTGCGCGACTACGACATCACTATCGGTTTGCACGGCACCATCGAAAGGCTGAACACCACGTATCGTTCGGACCCGCCGCTATCGAGCGACGACATCATCTCGTTGCTGGCCTTCGGTAAAACGCAAACTGAAAATGCGATGGGCGGAGTGCCGTCGTCGTCGGGACTGGGACAGGGAGCTTCGGGCGCGTTGCTGAGCGCGGCGCTGAATCAAACGCTGACGAACCGGGTGTCGAAGATCTTTGGGTCGAGTTCGATTCGCATCAATCCGTCGGTCGGCGGCGTGGATAACGATCCGAACGCGCGTCTGACCATCGAACAGCAGGTGTCAAACAACATCACGCTGACCTACATTACCAACCTGGCGCGCTCGGCGCAGGAGGTGATTCAGTTCGAATACAACATCAATAGCCAATACACGCTGGAAGGCATGCGGGATGAAAACGGCGTGGTCAGCTTCGATCTGCTGATCAGGAAGCGAAAGAAGTAGAGGCTATTTTGTAGCAGGCTGACTTGAGCTCGAAGGCCGTTTCCTGTGGACGGCAGCAGCGACTAACCGCCAGCGCACTGGACTATCACCACTGCTCCAGGTCGATTCGTGCTTGGCACAGGTGTCGGTCGGGGGCAGAGCGTGGGCCCTTTGCGAAACGCACTCATATCCACACGATTCGCAACGGTAGATTCCAGGAAACGGGGCGAGCTCGCCGGGATTAAACAGTTTGTCGAAGCCGCTGGATGAACTCTCGCAGAAGAATTGCTTCTCTTTGTAATTCGGCATTGTGGCGCAATGCTCCGTCAGTAGCTTTTCAGTGCTCCAATTGTTTCACCGAATGGAAAAGATCGCTATCGAAATTGGAGGCGGAGCGTGCCGTCGGCTGAAGCCGACTCGTTCGAAGGAAAATGGCCGGGAACGCTGGCCTTAAGGCCAGCTCTTCCACCGTGGTTTCAGCTGCGCGTGTTCCTACAGGCGCGCGGCATAAAAGAGAGGTCGGGTCTTTCCTCAGGCGGACAGCATAAAGAGATGTAGGGGGCCTTCGACTCCGCGTCCGCCCGCCGCACAAACCGCGGCGGAGAAGCAAAGGCGCGGACGCTCCGCTCAGGATGACACCCCCGTCAGGATGGTGTTCCGCTCAGGATGACACCCCAGATCTGACAGACAGAACAAGAATGCAGAGCTGAAGCCGCCGCTGACGACCGACAACTGACAACTGACAACCGACAACTGGTTCTCTACGCCGGCCTCTCGGCCAGACCGCCGCTCCCGGGAGATACCTGCTCACCCGGCTCCGGGATATCTACCAGCGGAAAGCCCAGACTCTTCCATTCGTGAAAGCCGCCCAGCAGCGGACGCACGTGCCGAATTCCGTGCTTGCGGAGTTGCAGCGCCACCCGGGCGCTGGTCGCTTCGTTTGGTCAAGTACAGAAGAGGACGATCTCCCCGTCGCGCGTGATCTCGCTGTTACGTTTCTCCAGGTCTTCCGGTGAAATCTGCAATGCGCCGGGCAGAGTGCGGGGATCCGTGAGCACATCGAGCGGATGACGCAAGTCGATGATGGTCGGCCGCTCGCCGGCCTCCAGCTGATGCTTCAGCTCGTCCGGAGTAATGCGGTCGCCCTTCACCTGCTCGATAAACTTCTGCCGTTCGCGCCAGCGATAGAGCACGTAGACGATGACCCCGGCCAGGAAGAGGATCAGCAGCCAGCCGCTTAGGAGATGGGCATCGGCGGCGACGCGATCGAGCTGCTTGCTGAAGATGAAGCCCAGCGAGGTGAAGGCCAGGCTCCACAAGAGCCCGCCAATCACGTCGAAAAGCAGGAAGCGGCCGTAAGGGAGATTCACCATGCCGGCCAGAGCAGGCGCAGCGGTATTCAGGCCGGGAACGAACTTGCAGATCAGCAGCGTGCGCGGACCCCAGTTGGCGAAGCGGGTCTCGGTGCGGCGTACGCAGGAATCAGGTTCGAGGGCGATGCGGCAAAGAAGATTCAGCACGACGGCACCGCGCCGCTTGCCGAAGTGGTACCAGAAGATGTCGGCTCCCAGGCAGGCAGCCGTGCCGATCAGAATCACCAGCGGGAAGTGCATCTTTCCGCGACCAGCGAGCGCACCGGCGGCCATCAACAGTGGTGTGGCGGGAATCGGCAGCCCGCCTTGCTCAACCAGAACCCAGGCAAAGAGCAGGGCATAGCCGTACTGCACCACGAATTGGAGCGTCTCGTTCATGCGATAGCGGGGGAAGAACTACCCAGAGTCACTGGATGCGCTGGCACCCCAGGAAGGTTCTGCTTGGGCGAAGTATATCGCACGAACTGGGTTCGGTCACAGGGCGCCGCGTGTGCAAACATTGCCGTGGCGATCCTCGACCAGGCCGCCCGACGAGTAGCCGTCGACATCGCCATTGTTAGTGAACGTGTACAGCAGGGACTCGGCCCCACTCGCGCCCTGGTGCGCGCCTGTAGGTAGTTGTGCACGATGCCCCAGTTTGGCGGCGAACTGCGGGAGCTGGGCGGATTGCGTTGTAGTAGGGGGTACCGCCTGCTGCGCCTGGGCCGGCGTTGCCGTCATGATCAGAAACAGCAGCACGAAGGTCAGGAGCAGCAACGCGATCAGCAGAGCCAGTGCGACATTTGCCGGGCTCCAGCGAGTACCTGTGCCCGAGTGGTGGACGTGTCGATGGGCGTGCATGGCATCCTCCTTCAAGTCGAGGTGCGGATGAACTGTGGCTCAGGAAGCGGAAAGCGCGCTGGGACTCTGGAAGAAAGCTGGAAGAGGGTTACTGCTCACCACAAAGGGATCGGAATCGGGTGGCAAAAAAGCCGAGAGCTTCTCCGGAGACTCCCATGCGTATTACGCACCACAGGGGATTTCTTGTCGGTGACACGCGAGTCACTTCAGTGTGACGTTTTCCGGGTAAGGGAAGACCGCTCCGGCCAGTGCAAAGCTTTACTCGTACGAAGTAGCGGGACTTATTCGCTGCCTCCGATTTCCTCCTGTAAGCGCGCATGCAGCCGGTCGCTATAGCCTACGGGGAGCTCGAAGGTGCGATCGTCGGCGATGAGGTAAAGAATGTTCCGCGTCGAGTCGAGCACGGCAGCGCAGTGGCGGCAATGCGCCAAGTGCTCCTCGATGGCCTGCCGCATCTCGGGCGGAACTTCGCCGTCAATGTAGTTCGAAATCTGACCCCACACGTGTTGGCAATTCAGAACCATGCGCCACCTGCCTTACTGCGGAACAATCCAAACAACCCACGGCTACCGGCTTTCGATTTCAATTGCGGAGCCAGAATCTTCTGCATCATAAGCCGCGCCCGTAACAGCCGAGTCTTCACGACCCCATCGCTCACGCCCAACGCCTTCGCGGTGTCGGCGATGTTCATGTCTTCCACGTCGCGCAAGAGCAGCACCTCGCGATAGATCTCGGGCAGGCCGGCGATCGCCTTCTGCAGCATCTCGCGCAGTTCCTTGCGCTCCAGCGCCTGTAGCGGGACCTCGCGCCAGTCGCTGATGACCGCCGGAGTGAAGCTGCCGTCGTCATCTTCGGCGGGTTGGTCGACCGACTCGAACCTGAGCACCCGGTCATGCCGCAGCCGGGCACGTGCTTCATTGATGGCGATGGCGATCAGCCACGTGCTGAATTTGGACTCGGCGCGGAAGTTGGGCAGATTCTTTAGCGCCTTCAAGACGGCTTCCTGCGCTGCGTCTTCAGCATCCTGCTCGTTCTGCAGAATGGAGAATGCCGCGAAGTAGATGCTCTTTTCGTACGGCCGCACCAGCTCGTGAAACAACTCACGCTCGCCCGCAAGGATGCGCGCAATCAGAGCGGCGTCGCGAGAGGCCGGCGAGACGGCAGCGGGATCCGGGCTGTGTGGTTGTGCGGTCACGAGAGTTCAGCCGATGATTTCAGAGAATTCTACACACCACAAGATTTGGACACGCGAGCTCGTCAAAAGATACAGCCAAACTGCTGAAACAAATTGCCGGCTCGGGGATCATATGCTCTGTGATGAAAAGGCTGGTTCAGGTCATGCTTGCTATTGGTTCGCTGGTGCTGGGTTTGCAGGGGTTGGGTGCGGCCCAGAATCCGGTGGTGGTGGAACTGTTCACTTCGGAAGGCTGCTCCAGTTGCCCGCCTGCGGACGCGGTGCTGCTTCAGTTGAGCCAGCAGCCAGCAATGAAAGGGGCAGAGGTCATTGTGCTGGGTGAGCACGTGGACTATTGGAACTATATCGGATGGACCGACCGCTTCTCGTCGAAGCAATTCAGCGAGCGCCAGAGCGAGTATGCCAAGGCCCTGGGAGCCCAGGTTTATACGCCCCAGATGGTGATCGATGGTCAAGAACAGTTTGTCGGCAATGATGCAGCGGAGGTGCAGTCGAGGATCGCATCTGCCGCGAAAAAGCCTAAGCCAGCGCAAGTGACATTGACCTGGGAGGGAAAGGGGCATCTGAGGGTCAGCGTGAATTCGTCCGAGGCAGCGAAGGCGGAGGTGCTGCTGGCGATCACCGAAAACGGGTTGAGCACAGAAGTAGCAAAAGGCGAGAACGGCGGGAAGACATTGCATCATGGTGCCGTGGTTCGGCAGCTGCGCCAGATTGGCGACCTCGCGAATGGCAGGTTCGACAAGACCGTCGACGTAGCGCAGCAGAACGGCTGGGATCCCGCGAAGCTGAAGGTGGCCGTGCTGGTGCAGGATTCAGCGAACATGAAAATACTGGGCGCGGGCGTCGTCGCGTATCAACAATGATGCGTCGAGGCTCTTTGCCGAGCACGACTTAAGAGTTGCTTGGAACCAGACGTCGAAACGAGGACGCGGCTTTAGCCGCGTAGCTGCGACAATCTTTAGGATCGGTGTCATCCTGAGCGGAGTGAGCCGCGACAGCGAGCGAACGTAGTCGAAGGACCGCTATCCCGCGGCTATACGGCGCGGCTTCGAGGTGAGGTAGGGGTCCTTCGTCTCGCGCTCGCAAAATGCGCGGACGCTGCGCTCGGGATGACACTTTGTATTTCAGGATGACAGCCAACATTCAGGAGTGACAACCAAACCTTCGTATGATGTCTAGATATCCTTTGTAACTTCTGCGCGGCTTGCGATTCTCATCTTTGGCGGCGATCAGCGCCCAATTCAAAGTTAAGAGGATGGAATGAAAAAGAAGATCATGAGCTTGATGGCCATGTGCATGCTGGCCGGTTCGATGTCGATGTTTGCGCAGGACAACATGAAGCAGGACAACAAAGATCAGATGCAGTCCAGCGACTCGATGAAGAACGACAACATGAAGAGCGACAACATGTCGCAGAACAACAAGAAGTCGTCGAGCAAGAAGAAGTCCAGTAAGAAGAGCCAGTCCAGCGACAGCATGAAGAAGGACAACATGTCCAATAAAACGACAACATGAAGAACGACAACACGAAGTCCCAGGATCAGATGAAGCAGCAGTAATTCCGCAGGCGGTTCGGGAGCAGGGCAGCCTCGCGCTGCCCTTTGCTTCTGCGTCAAGAAAAGCGGCGACTAAATTAGCTGCTCGCTATCCACCATCTCTCCCGAATTGATTCGCATCTTCAAACAGCTTGCGCAGCTCCGGGCCCCTTAGGTTCTCGCGCAGGTGCGTCAGTTGCTGCTCGAAGCGCAGCAGGGCATCCTCAATATTCTCTGTGTTGGTCAGAGCGATGTCACGCCACATGGAATACGGGCTGTGCGCGATGCGGGTCATCTCGCGCAGCGCGCGGCCCCCGATCCGGGTGACCGCATCTTCGTCGCCAAGCTCATCGCGCAGTGCCGACGCGAGAGCCGTCGCGATCATCTGGGGCAGATGGCTGATCCAGGCGCAGAGGCGATCATGCCGCTCGGCATCCATGGCGATCGTGCGAGCGCCGATCGCCCCCAGCAGCTCGAGATACTCCTGCTGGCGCGCAGAGTAGTTTTCGGTCGCCGTCGATAGGAGTAACCAGCCAGACTGCGTCGCGGAAGAGGGAGGCGTCGGCGTGTTCGATGCCGCCGAATTCCTTGCCTGCCATGGGATGGCCGGGCAGGACACGCTGGGCGGCTTGCGTCACCGAAGAGTTCACGCGCCCGCTCAACGAATCGCTGCTTGGTGCTTCCCGCGTCGGTGATTAGTGTCGTCGGCGGGACGAGCGGCGCGATGGTTTCCAGTTGCGCCAGAATGCAGCCCACGGGAGTGGCGAGGACGATCACATCGCTGCCCACGATCGCTTGCTTCAGATCGGCTTCCGCCCGATCGATCGCGCCACGCGACGCGGCGACGTCGAGGACAGCGCGGCGGTCACTGCCGACAATCTCGCCCGCAAAGCCCGCTTGCTTCAAGGCAAGTCCCAGCGAGCCGCCAATGAGGCCGGTCCCGACGATCGTGATTTGCTGAATGGGCATGAATGAAAGAGCTGACCTGTAGCCTACGCTGCGGAAATCTCGGTTTAATTGTCAACCCAAGGAGGTGCGATCGCGGAATCTGTGTTCCATGGTGTCATCCTGAGCAGGAGTGAGCCGCGACAGCGAGCGAACGAAGTCGAAGGACCGCTATTGCTCGCCAAAATGCGCGCAGCTCCGGTGTGGCTAGGGGTCCTTCGACTCCGGATCGCTAAAAGCAGCGATCCTCCGCTCAGGATGACACCCGAAATCCCGTCAGTCCTTAAATCGTCCGCCCTACCGCCGGCGCGATCATGCGCAGTTGCTCCATCAATTCCGTGAACTGCTCGGGGAAAAGGGACTGTGCGCCATCTGACAGGGCCTCATCCGGCGAGGGGTGCACTTCGATCAGCAGGGCGTCTGCTCCGGCCGCCACCGACGCGCGAGCCATCGGCGCCACCTTGTCGCGCAGTCCGGTGCCGTGCGACGGATCGGCCGTGATGGGCAAGTGTGAAAGCTTGTGCACGACCGGAATTGCCGAGATGTCCATGGTGTTACGCGTGTAGGTCTCGAAAGTGCGAATGCCACGCTCGCACAGGATCACATCGTAGTTGCCGCCCGACATGATGTACTCGGCCGAGAGCAGCATCTCTTCGATGGTTGCCGCAATGCCGCGTTTCATCAACACCGGCTTGCGAACCTTGCCCACCTCGCGCAGCAGGTTGAAGTTCTGCATGTTGCGCGCGCCGACCTGGAAGATGTCGATGTAGGGCAGCATCAGCTCGATCTGCGAAATCTCCATCACCTCGCTGATCACCATCAACCCGTAGGCATCGCCGGCTTCACGCAGAAGCTTGAGGCCCTCGAGTCCCAGTCCTTGAAAGGTGTACGGCGAGCTGCGCGGTTTGAATGCTCCACCGCGCAAGACCTTCGCTCCGGCTTTGCTGACCATCTCGGCCGAGCGGAAGATCTGGTCGCGCGATTCCACCGAGCAGGGCCCGGCCATCACAACAATCCGTTCTCCGCCGATCTCGACGCCGTTAGCGAGCCTGACGACGGTGTTCTCCGCTCGAAAGGTGCGGCCCACGAGCTTGTAAGGCGCGCTAATGCGGTGTACGCCCTGCACTCCAGGCAGCACCTCGAGCTCGCGAATGTCGAAGTCGATGCGCTTACCGACCGCGGCCAGCACGCTCTGGCGGGCGCCCGTGGTGCGATGTACGGCAAACCCCATCTTCATGAGATGGTTGGTCACATCCTGGATCTGGTCTTCGCTTGCCGTCTCCCACATCGCTACGATCATGATTTAGCCCTTAGCTATTAGCCTTTAGCTCTTAGCACTCTTTCCTAATGGTGTCATCCTGAGCGGAGGCGGCGCGCGCCTTTCGCCGCCGGAGTCGAAGGACCGCTACCCTCGGCATCCGTCCCGCGAGCTCAAGTCAACTGATGCTCTGGTCGCCATGACGGAACACAAAACAGATCGGCCGGCTGACTACTTACTACTGCTTCCGTCACCCGGCTCCATCTCCACCGTTTGCACTTGGCGCATCACGTCGATCAGTCGCTCGTAAACCTGGCGCAACTGAATCTGCGAGAGCGGCCCGTGATTCAACTGCGCGATGTTGTCGAAGATGATGCGCTCGCGATCAGGTTCGTACACTGGCATCGCCGAGTTCTGCTTGAGCTTACCGATCTCTACGGCGCAAGTGGCGCGCTCGTTGATCAGCTGTACCAGCTTGTGGTCGAGCTCGTCGATCTTCTTGCGCCAATCCGCGATATCCATAACGCTTTGTTGCTTGCCCCAATAAAATCCAGGTACGGTGAACGCGCCTTCCGCCTATGAACTTGCTCCGGCGTGTCGTGCGGCCGCTGTAAGGGATGTCAAGAATTCTGCCACAGCGCTCGCCTCGTTACCGCGATTCTGTTCAATGCGCTGAACAATTGCGCTACCCACTACGGCGGCATCGGCGAAAGCGCCCACCTCGGCGAACTGCTCCGGGGTGGATACTCCAAAGCCAACGGCGATGGGCAGCTTCGTGCAGCGGCGCAAGCGCTCCACCAGCAAGTGCGCGTCGCCTGCCAGCTCCTGCCGCGCTCCAGTGATGCCAGTGCGCGAGACGGCGTAGACGAATCCTCGCGAATGACGGGCAATCTGACGCAAGCGTTCATCCGTGCTGGTTGGCGCAGCGAGAAACACGGGCGCGAGTTTATGCACCTTCATCGCATGGATATAGCCGGCAGCCTCTTCGATGGGGAGGTCGGTGACCAGCGCTCCATCTACACCGGCATCAGCGGCTGTCGCACAAAACTTGTCGAGCCCGAATTGCAGGATGGGATTCAGGTAAGAAAAGATGATGAGGCCTGCGGGGGACTGGCTGCGGATCTGCCTGGCCATGTCGAGCACGCCCGCCAGGTTCGTGCCATGCTGGAGCGCGCGCTCGCTGGCGCGCTGGATAACCGGGCCATCGGCGACCGGATCGCTAAAGGGAACTCCCAACTCGATGACGTCAGCGCCGGCGCGGATCGCCGCCAGCGCAACCTCGCGCGAGGTGTCGAGATCGGGGTCGCCGCAAGTGATGTAGGCAACGAGGCCGGGGCGATGCTTGAACTTGAGAGCCAAATGTATTTCCCCTGAAAACTTCCAATTCACCACGGAGACACATTTAAGAAATAGCGGCGAATAACCTGGGCTAATGACTGCAAAAACTCCGTGTACTCCGCGCCTCCGTGGTGAGTTCCTCTTGGCTGATCGAACTAGAACTGCAAATTTTCCCGCAAGATTCCGATGTCTTTGTCGCCGCGGCCGGAGACGTTCACAATCACAATGTCAGACTGCGACATTGTGGGAGCCCGTTTGATGCACTCGGCAATTGCGTGCGACGACTCCAGCGCAGGGATGATTCCCTCGAGCCGCGCCAGCGTCTGGCAGGCGTCCAGCGCTTCTTTATCGGTGGCCGACACATACTCCGCTCGGCCTTGGTCGTGCAGCAGAGCGTGCTCGGGACCGATCGCCGGATAGTCGAGTCCCGCGGATACCGAATGGGTTGCGGCAATCTGGCCCGCCTGATCCTGCAAAACATACGAATACGTTCCTTGTAAAACGCCGGGACCGCCGCCATCGAAGCGCGCCGCGTGCTCGCCCAGCGAATGGCCACGGCCGCCGGCCTCGACGCCGATCAGCTTCACGTCGCGATCCTTGATGAACTCATAGAACGCGCCGATGGCGTTCGAGCCGCCGCCGACACAGGCGATTACCGCCGAGGGCAGCCGCCCTTCGGCCTTGATAATCTGCTTGCGCGCTTCCTGGCTGATGACGCGATGGAAGTCGCGCACCATGGTCGGGTAGGGATGCGCGCCCAGCACGCTGCCGAGCAAATAATGCGTGGTGCGGACGTTGGTGACCCAGTCGCGCATCGCCTCGTTGATGGCGTCTTTCAGTGTGCGCGAGCCCGACTCGACGCCGCGCACTTCGGCACCCAGCAGGCGCATGCGGAAGACGTTCAGCTCCTGCCGCCGCATATCTTCGGTGCCCATGTAAACGACGCACTCCATCCCGAACAGGGCGCAGACGGTCGCAGTGGCAACGCCGTGCTGGCCGGCGCCGGTCTCGGCGATGATGCGATGCTTGCCCATGCGCCGAGCCAGCAGCGCTTGCCCGATGCAGTTGTTGATCTTGTGCGCGCCAGTGTGGAGCAGGTCTTCGCGCTTGAGGTAAATCTTGGCGCCGCCCAGTTGCTTTGTCAGCCGCTCGGCGAGGAACAGCGGCGTGGGTCGGCCGGCGAAGTCGGCCAGAAGGCGGTGGAACTCGTCGCGGAAGGACTTGTCTTTGCGCGCCGCTGCGTAAGCGGCTTCGAGCTCCTGCAGGGCAGCCATCAGCGTCTCGGGGACGTAGCGGCCGCCATACGCGCCAAATCGTCCGGCCGTCGCGCGCGGCTGCTTCGCCGTGGCCGGCCCGGTGGGAGTAACGTTCGCCGATGAAGTTGGTTCAGAGCCGGTCTCTTCCATGGTCCCCTTTAACACTTATGCGTGTTGCCGTACCGCGGACATGAACTGCCGCAGCCTGGTTTCGTCTTTTGTGCCTGGTGCGATCTCGACGCCCGATACGACGTCAACGCCCCAGGGTTGGAACAACTCGATTGCCCGCGCTACGTTGCTCGCGTTCAGCCCACCGGCGACGATAAGCGGCATCTTTTCGCGAATACGCGCGGCTATCGGCGCAGCACTCTTCCCAGTCGAAGGGAACGCCCGTTCCACCGCGTTGCTGCGGCGATCCGGAGTCGAGGAGAATGGCGTCAAGACTGCTACGCTCGCTTAGATAACCCTCAAGTTGTATGTTGCTATTGCTTTGCAAGTTGCTGACTAATAGTGCCTTGATGATTTTACGCTGACCGAGTTCGTGGCGGAATTCCGCCATCTCTACGGAGGTTTCGTCGCCATGCAACTGCACTCCGGTGAGGCCTACCTGATCCGCGATGTCAGCCACTTCTTTCGGCGACTGATTCACGAACACGCCGATCGCTTCCACTTCCCCCGCGAGCTCGGCGACGATTTGCTTCGCTGTCTCAACTTCCACTTGTCGAGGACTGGAGGCGAAGATGAAGCCCAAGGCGTTGGCTCCGGCAGCGACGCTGAGCTGGGCGTCGCGCAGACTGGTTGTGCCGCAGACCTTCACCCAGATGGACTGCTGCCGCGTCATTAGCTTGCGACCGCCGATTGTGTGAGCAAGTCACGCAAGGCCTCACCCGGACGCGGCGCGCGCATAAGCGATTCGCCGATCAGGAAGGCATCGAATCCCGCCTGGCGCAGCCTGGCAATGTCGTCGCGGGTTTCGATTCCGCTCTCCGCCACCTTCACTACGCCGGCGGGCATGCGCGAGGCCAGTTGCAGCGACGTGTTGAGGTCGACCTGGAAGGTGTGCAGGTTGCGATTGTTCACGCCGATCAGATCGAAGCCGGCGTCGACGGCGCGCCACATCTCCTCTCCATCGTGTACCTCGCAGAGGACGTCGAGCTGAAGTTCTCCGGCGCGTGAGCGCAGGCTGCTCAATTCCTCGTTGCTAAGAGCGGCAACGATGAGGAGGATGGCGTCGGCACCGTAAGCGCGTGCCTGCAGGATCTGGAAGTCGTCGACGATGAAATCTTTCCGCAGACAGGGAAGACCGGTGGCCGACGATGCGATCTGGAGATTATGAAGCGAGCCCTGGAAGTAATGTTCGTCGGTCAGGACGGACAGCGCGGTAGCGCCTCCGGCCTCAAGCTCGGCGGCCAGCTCGGCCACGGGAAAGTCGGCGCGGATCAGCCCCTTCGAAGGGGAGGCTTTCTTCAACTCGGCGATGACGGCCACTCCGGCGGCCGATTTCTTCTTTAGGGCGCCACGAAAGCCACGCGGCTGATGACGTTCGGCCGCCTCGCGCAGGGCGCGCAGATCAGCCGCGGCTTTGGAAGTAGTAATGCTGCGCCGCGCTGAGGCTACGATTTCTTCCAGCTTGGTGGGCATGGGGTTGTAGAAAGTATACCTGCTGTCGAAGGTAGCCCGTTGCGGGTAGAGGGGGCTCTCGACTGCGCGTCCTCCCGCCGCAAATTCGCGACGGAAGAGCAAAGGCGCGGACACTTCGCTCAGGATGACGCTAGGTTGGGGAATGGTGCCTCAAGAAGGACGCGGCCAGGCACTGATTTGCTCCGCCAGGCACCGGAAAGTTGTAGCCGTATCAGGCAAAAACACTATTTCCAATACGAGGGTCCTCGGGTACTCTGTCAGCTATCTTCAGAGACAGGCGGTAAGGATTTGGCGCCACATCTCGATTCCATGGGCAGGGTGGCCCGTGGCAAAGCTAAGTTTGTCGTCACTCAGCTTCTGAGCCTTGCGATTGTATCCGGCAGTGCAGCGTCTGCGCAGGAGACTACGCTTGCGCGCCTCAATCGCGAGAGCAGCGCCGATCTCCCTCACACCAGCATCAGCAATACCTGGAACGCTCCACACGCGTCGCATTCGGGCCGATCGACTACGTTGACGGAGAGTGTGGTGTCGCGCGCGGCGGCGAATGCGTTGTTTGTGCGGTCAGACCTTGATCGCGCGCGCACGCTGGCGGCGCAGGCATTGCACCGTAATACGAAGGACGCTGAGGCGCTCTTTGTTCGCATGGAGGTTTCCGCGATGGAGTTGGACACCGCGCCCATGCTGGATGCGGCGATGCAGCTATGCGAGGCAGGAGAGGCGTCGCCCGGCGATCCACGAGTTCAGCTGGCGGCTACGCGCCTGCGGGAGGCGGCCGCGAACACTCCGGTGTTTCGGGCGGCGATTCCGCGAATCAAGGCATTACTGGCGAATTCGCAGCAGGCGTGGCCTGATTTGCACGCAGCCCTGCTGCAAGCGGCGATGGACGGAGCGCCGGGTCTCGATCCCTACGCGGTTTCCCGGTCGGGGGGCATCCTGACGGATTGGCGGATCGTCGGCCCGCTGGAGCGGCGTCCGTTGGATGTCGAAGATTCCATTTCCAACTTCGGCGATCTTTCGCAGGCGCTCTATCAGAATCGCGCCGTCGAGAATTTTCAGTTTCCCGATGGTCGCATTAGACTGCCGGATTACCTCTCGCATCATGGCACGTTCTTTGCGGCTGCACATTTTGGATCGATAACGAACGCGACCTGGCGTGTGGCTGCCGAAGGGGCGGCCAGCCTGGAGAT
This sequence comes from uncultured Acidobacteriaceae bacterium, assembly GCA_963834135.1. Taxonomy (GTDB): domain Bacteria; phylum Acidobacteriota; class Terriglobia; order Terriglobales; family Acidobacteriaceae; genus Bog-257. Next base: position 134,561 of record CAWIAN010000010.1, read on the forward strand.
TTATGTCGACGGCAAGCCGGTGCTGCGGGACTCCAACCGGAGCGGCATAGGCCGCAATACATTCGAAGCCTCGTCGGGACCACATCGTGTACTGGTGAAGTTCACGCGGGCGGCCACGCCACTGCGAGTGACGATCACGCCGGTGGAGGATGTGGTGCGTCCACGATTGCCGCTGGCGGCTTCCGCGCAGGAGCTGGCTTATCTTTTGGCGGCTGGACATTATGCCGCCGCTGACTATGATGACGCTGCCAGCCAGATCAATGCTGTTCCGTCGGCGAATGCATCGGCGGCACTTGAGTTTCTGCTTGCCGAGTCCACGCCACAAAGCTCGTCACAGAGTCTGACAGCGTGGGAGAGGCTGCATGTGCTAGCCCCCGCAGCTCTGGCGGCCGACAGTGCGTTGGCTAAGAGCGCGCTCAATCAGCATGACAGCGCTACCGCTCTGCGATTGGCGAATCAGGTTTTATCCGCGCAGCCCGGCAATGCGAAGGCTCTGGAGCTTGCCACCGATGCGCGTCGTGCGTCAATTGAGACAGCGCCGGGCGAAGCCGATCTTTGGACGCGTCAGGTTGCCGCCCATCCTTCGTGCAAGACGCTGCAAAATGCAGCCGCGTTTTATCGAGCTCGCGGTCAGGTCTCCGCTGCCCAATCTGTGCAGCGCAAACTCGACGGCTGCGCTCCAGAGTCGCTGGATTACGCGCGAATGCTTTCCCAGCAGGGAAGTCACGCCGAGGCGGCGCAGGCGTTACAGCAACTGGTGGCTGCCGCTCCGCTGAATCGCGCCGCACGACTGATGCTGGTCCGCGAGATGCAACTTGCGGGAGAGGATCGCGAGGCACAGCAGGCGGCGGCCGAGTGGCTGCATATCGCTCCGAATGCCGAGCGCTATCACAGGCTGGCGGCTGCCGGGTCGGATGAAGGATCGGCGGAGCAGGAAGAAGTTCTGTTCTATGCGCCCTACCGGCGGGACGCGTCGGCCATCGCTAACCACGGTACATCGGGCGGTGCCGCCGTCGAACTGCTGGACGATCACGTTGCTATCTCGCGGCCGGACGGAAGCGTCTCGCTGTATGTTCACAGCACCACGCGGTTGGGATCGGAAGAAACCGCACAACAAGCTGCCAGCCTGATGGCTCCGCCAGGCGCCGAAGTGCTGACGCTTCGCGTTCTGCACGCCGATGGATCGGCTGACGATCTTTCTGATACGGCCACGAGCCCCGCGGTGGCGCCAATTCCCGGCGATCTTATCGATCAGGAGTACGTTATTCACTACGCCGGAGACGGCGGCATTCCCGAGCATCCCGAGGTATTCCAGTTTGTCTTTGGAAGCTTCAATGAGCAGGTGTTGAAGTCGCGCTTCGTGGTGCTGGTGCCGGCTGAACAGGCCGATCGCGGAGTAGTGATCGCCACCGGAGGCGCTCCGGCGATGACTGCGAGGATTGTCAACGGAATGCTGCAGCGGGTGTGGTCAAGCGACAACGTCGGTCAGTCGCAGAGTGCTGAGGCGACCGCCCCTCGCAGTGGATTACCGATCGTGCGGGTGGTGGAGCAGGAGAACGGCTGGTCGGAACCCAGCAGCGCCGAACATCAACGCCGCATCGAGACGATCCATCCCGGGCCGCGCCCGGCGGACTCCTAGCTTCTCACTTACGAGCCGTACTCAGAGCGGATGGTGCGCCAGGTATCAACGCTGCGGCGCTCGGCCTCTTCGGCGAAGTTCTCACCTAGTTTCTGCAGCGTTCCAAAGATCTGCATGCCCTTTTGCAGGTAGTCGGGCGCGTTCTCCCACACGGCTTCGAAGCGCTCGGGATATTCGGATGCCAGCACAGCCAATCCCGCGGCGGCGCAGGCCATGCCGACGGGCCGACGACCGGTAAGAATTAGAACCGCTCCCGCTCCAATCGATCCGAATACAAGTGCCTTCTTCCAGTTCTGCATAATCACCTCAAAGTTAAGCCCGGTAAGTGTGAAATAACTTAGAACAATTCCGTCGCTCTCCTGTTGTATCAGGGGCGCTAATTACGAACACACATTGTAAGCCAGAGGAAAACCCGCGTCAGGCGCTTAGTTCTGGGCAGCAGCCGGAGCAGCAACCACCATCAGCAGCCAGCCACTGCCGCCGCGCAGGTCGATGTCTTTTGGCGAGCTCAGCACAATCTGACCGAGGGGAGCCGTAAGGCCGGTTTGCTCGAGCTTGGTGTGCTCGAAGCCATAGGCGCCGCAAGCTGTGGTTGAGAAAATCCACAGGGCCTGCTGTGGGTTCGTTTTATCGCCGGCAGGACAGTCATCAACCTCAGGCAGCCGACCCCACACGCCCGAACCCGACCAGATACCGACCTTCCCTTGATCGGAACTGACATAGCCGCGGCCGCGAAATACGTACTCGCCACCGACCTGCTTGGTTACCCATGATTGCGAGCCTTCGTCGTCCGAGTTTGTGTCTACGGGCAGGCCCGCGGCGAAGACGCTCTGCGAGCTGGCGACGGCGCGCGCGCCCACATGCAGCGAAATGGTTTGGTGCTCATCCTGGAGCTGATCGAACTGGAGGACGATGCGCGCTCCCGACGGCCCGGGCCGCGATACCGAGACCACGTGCCCGGTGACGTGCGATCCGGACTTGAGCTTGCCCTCGCCGATCATCACTTCCTGCATCAGCTTGCCCTCGATTTTCTGGCCGGGCTTAGCGTTCTTAGCGTTCAGGGATGAGCCGAGCGTAACCGGCAGAGCGGTTCCCGGCGGTATGTTTTGAGCGGATACAGCAACGGCAGAGCAGAGCAGTGCGAACGCTAGTCGTAAAAAGAGCATGAGAGAGAGGCGGATGCGATCGGCCATTCCGACCGTGCGATCAGAACGCGCAAACGGAATTCCGCAAACGAAAGCAGTATACAAAATTGATATTAACAACGGATGACAGGCGGGGAGCTAGCTCAAGCCGGGGAGTACACACCGACGGTACGTAGCGGAAATGTCTGGCATCCGCACAGGAATTAGGGTATAAGCATGACCAATCCAGGTATTCTCTAGCCGCGTCGTCTCCCTGCCTTTTTGGCGCGCTACCGTTTCGTATTTCTTTGGGCCCCATTTATTAACCAGTACCTGACTTCGAGCACCCGGCTGTCGGTTCGCACGACTTCGCCTGACGTGCAAGCCGCGTAGTCGAATGGAGACATTGTCATGCAGGGTTGTTTCAAAGTGTTGTTATGCCACGCGGCGATTCTGACTATGGCCGCGATTGGGCTGTCTGCGCAGACGTTGACCACGTTCGTAAACTTCGACGGAACCCACGGCGCTACCCCGGAATCCCCGGTCATCCAGGGGACTGATGGCAACTTCTACGGCACGACCTACGGTGGCGGCGGAGGCGCCAGGGCCTACGGCACTATTTTCACCGTCACTGCCGGAGGGGCGTTGACCACGCTGCATAGCTTCAGTCTCACTGACGGTGCGTCCCCTATCGGGGGACTGGTGGAGGGTAGCGACGGGAACTTCTATGGAACCACTTTGCAGGGAGGAACTCACCCTGGGGCCGGCACGGTCTTTGTAATCAGTGCGGGCGGCAGCTACAGCGTACTGCACAACTTCGCCGGAACCGATGGCGCTGGGCCCTATGGCGGACTGGTGCAAGGCACAGACGGGAACTTCTACGGGACAACCAGTAGCAACGGGCCGAACGGTTACGGAACGGTGTTCAAGATCACTCCGGCGGGTGTGTTGACCACGGTGTACAGCTTCAGCAGCAGTGACGGAGCCAACCCTTACGGCGCCCTGATCCTGGGTAGCGACGGAAATTTCTATGGCACAACGGTTGGTGGCGGAGTGAATGCCAACTGTGACGGCCTCGACGCGTGTGGCACCGTGTTCAAGATCACACCAGCGGGTGTCTTAACGACGCTGTACACGTTTTGTACCCAGACCGGTTGCGTGGATGGCGTGCGGCCTTACGCCGGCCTGGTGCAAGCGAGCGACGGGAACTTTTACGGGACAACCTGGCAGGGCGGAGCGAACTGTTCCCCCGGCCTCAATGGTGGTTGTGGGACGGTGTTTAAAATCACGCCGACCGGCACTTTCACCAGCCTCTACAGCTTCTGCACGCAAGCCGACTGCACCGACGGCAAAAATCCCTTTTATGGCTCGCTAGTGCAGGCCAGCGATGGCAACCTTTATGGAACAACCTGGTTAGGCGGGATACATACAATTTGTTCGAATGGCTGTGGCACGATCTTCCGGATCACACCAGGCGGAAGTTTCACCACAGTGCACAGCTTCAACCACACTACCGACGGGGACATGCCGTTCGCGGGGATGATTCAAGCCACCGACGGCAATCTCTATGGAACGGCGTCATCGGGCGGAGGCCACGACGAAGGAACGATATATGCATTCAATCCGGGCATTCCGCCGACTCCGGTCCAGTTCGTACCGTTGACTCCGTGTCGCGTGGTCGACACACGCAACCCGGACGGCCCGTTCGGCGGGCCGTCAATCCAAGGCGGCACGGCGCGCAGCTTCGCTCTGCCACAAGGCGCCTGTAACATTCCCGACAGCGCTGCTGTGTATTCACTCAACGTCACCGTTGTCCCCCACAGCCGGCTCGGATATCTGACCATCTGGCCGACGGGGCAGCCCCAGCCCGGGGTATCGACCATGAACTCCGATGGCCGCACCAAGGCGAATGCTGCGATCGTTCCGGCGGGGACCGGCGGCGCCGTGAGTGTTTATGTGTCCGACACGACCGACGTGTTGCTCGACATCAATGGCTACTTCACCTCGACAACGCCTGTATCAACTTACGAGTTCTATCCGTTGCCGCCATGCCGTCTGGTGGACACGCGCGGGCCCAACGGTGGTCTCGGTGGCCCATTCTTACAGGGCGCCGTGGAGCGCGATTTTTCCCTGCTCGATAGTCCTTGCCTGCGAGGTCTGCCGCAACAGCCCCAGGCCTACTCGCTCAACTTCACCGTAATACCCAATCCGCCGGGGCAGCACCTGGGCTTTCTGACGGTGTGGCCTGCGGGCGGCGCGCAGCCTTCGGTCTCTACGCTGAACAACGGGACGGCGACCAACGTTGCGAATGCGGCAATTGTGCCTGCACCGCCTGATGGCCGCATCGCGGTTTATCCATCACAGAGCACCGATTTGCTGGTCGACATCAACGGCTATTTTGCGACAGCGGACACTGGCGGAATGCAGCTGTATCCGACAACCCCTTGCCGCGTGATCGATACTCGCAATGGAGGCGGTCAGCCGTTCAGTGGCGAACTTACGGTGAACGTGGTGGGCAGCGCCTGCGCGCCTTCGGTCAACGCTCAGGCATATGTGCTGAATGCTACGGTGATTCCGAGCGGACGTCTCGGCTTCCTGACGCTATGGCCCGACCAGCAGGCACAGCCCAACGTGTCGACGCTGAATGCTATCGACGGAGCGGTGACGTCAAACATGGCAATTGTGCCGACCGCGAACGGCTCGATTGACGCCTATGCCTCGCAGCTGACGCAGCTGATTCTGGATATTTCGGGATACTTCGCGCCGTGATGTTTGGAGGAAAGAAATAAGAGAGGGAAGAAAGGGGATCTGGAGTGAGACTATCCAATGGTTGTTGGGAATCTCACTCAGGTCCTCTTATGAGAGCCACGTCTCCCGGCGGCTCTCGACCAGTTGCAGCCGTACAGCCAGGTTTGGCTGTTTCGCTATTCCAGCTGCAACCGGCAAACTTGGGACTAAGAGAGTTTCCCTGCGATCTTGCTGAACTCAGCGTTGATGCTGCTGGCGATCTTACCCATTCCTGTCAATGCCCCGAGTCCGATGATCAGCCCAATTAATGCGTACTCCACCAAATCCTGGCCAGATTCTTCCCTGTGAAGGGTCTTCAGTGCTGCAATCATTTGTGATCTCCTCAATGGTTTGCCGCTGAGCGGGTAAGTGGCGCGCTGTGCGGCTGCTTGAACTGGGCACTACGTTACTTGCCTGGTAGTGCAACTACAAGACCACTGAGGGCCACATTGTGGGATAGCACGTCTCGGCTAGAGAAGAAAGGACTAATGAGCCTTCCAAATTACTGAAAGGAAATGGAGCACAAACCCCAACTTGAAAGGCAGGACACCCTCGGCGAGATAAAACGGTTGCGGATAGCAAAGGTGATTCTGGTGCGCCCGGAGAGATTCGAACTCCCGACCTAACGCTCCGGAGGCGTTCGCTCTATCCAGCTGAGCTACGGGCGCACTCCCAAAATTATACACGCGCGCCGAATCGGCTGAGAGCGCGAGTGACTACCGCCTCACCGCAGCGTTATCCGCGAACCTGACCTGGCAACAACTCGTATCACTCGTGACGGCCTGTGTTGGTATCCGCAGGCTGCTATGCTTCTGCTCTTGAAAGTCTTTGGAGAGATCATGCGAAAGCTGACGCTTGCATTCCTGGTATTTGCGGTTTCAACGGTCGCCGCCCAAACCGGCCGGCACCCCTTCACCTATGACGATATGGCCACCCTGCGGCACGCGCAAGCTGAGGCGGTTTCGCCGGACGGCAAGACAGTTCTCTATGTGGTGACCTATGGAGGCGCAAAGGGTCCGGATAACCGCGATTGGTATTTGATTCCAGTAGCCGGCGGAGACGCCCGTCAGCTCAGCCTTCCCGAGCACTTCAAGCCTCTCGGCTTCACTCCTGACGGCAAGGCCTTGTATGGAACGATGCAGATGGGGCAGGCGCGGCAATTGGCGATCCTGCCGCTGGCTGAGCCGAATACTCCTGCGGCCACCGCTGCCACTCCCACGCCGCTGACATCCTTACCGCGTGGCATCAATTCCGTGCAGCTTTCTCCCGACGGTCGCCACTATGCGCTGATGGCTGACCCACGAGTGCCTGATCCGCTGGATGACTTGCATACCGTCATTGAAAACGAGCCCGTCAGCCTCTACGTCATCAACGCGGACGGATCGGGTGGCGCGTGGTGGTGTCCTACATTGAAGAATGTGGCCGACGACGGCATTGCGTGGTCGCCGGACGGCAGCTCCCTGGCGGTATTGTCGCAGACGCCCAAGATCGGCTTCCATTACATCCACACCGACATCGACGTGTGCAGTGCGTCCGGCACTCGACATGTTGCGACGCGGGACAACGCCTCATCGAACATCGCCTGGACTAACGGCGGCAAGGACCTCGTATTTCTCAGCACGACCACGCAGGTGCTGACTCCGGACCATGTCTGGACGGTACCCGCATCGGGTGGAACGCCCGAGGACCGCACGCCTTCGCTGCCCGCAAGCGCCATTCACTTATCTGGCGACGCTCACGGAAATCTTTGGGTTGACGTTGCGCGTGGCGTGCAGATCGAGATCGACTCCTTCCAGAACAACTCGCTCACTGCAACCTACAAGTGGCCTGGCGGGACCGTCGACGGCGGAGTCGTGGCGACGGAGCTTGCGTCAGGGCCGGATGTGCGAGTGCTGACGGTAAGCGATCCGCGGCACACCTCGAATGTCGCCCTGGCGACGTCCGGCAGCTTGCAGAAGATCACGCATGAGGGCGACGACCAGCTTGCCAAGATCGCACTGGGCGACGAGAAGGCCGTTCATTGGAAGAGCAAGGAGGGTATTGAGCTCGAGGGTATCGTGACCTTTCCGGCCGACTATGCCGAAGGCAAGAAATATCCGTTCATGGTGCTCCCGCATGGCGGTCCGGAAGCCAACGACACTCTCGAACTGGACTTCTTTGCCAGGATCTTCGCCGGCATGGGATACGTGATCCTGCAGCCCGAGTACCGCGGCTCGACAGGCTATGGCACGGAGTTTCTGAACGCCATCTATCAACACTTTGGCGATCGCGCCTATCGCGACGTCGATAGCGCTACGGACTACGCAGTCGCACAAGGCTGGGCTGATCCGAATCGTCTGACCATGTTTGGCTGGAGCGCAGGCGGGTTTATGACGGCGTGGTCGGTGACCCAGACGCACCGCTACAAAGCCGCAATCGAAGGCGCCGGCATCACGGACTGGCTGAGCTTTATGTGGACCAGCGACATTCAGCAGTTCGATTACGACGCGCGCTGGCCCGACAAGGATCCGGATGCGTTTCTGGTGTTCTCGGCGGCAATGCATTCTGAGGGCGTCAACACACCACTGCTGATCCTGCACGGCGCGGCTGACAATCGGGTTCCGACCTATCAGGGGCGGGAATTGTTTGAGGTGCTGGCGGCACGCGGTAAAGTGACGCGCATGGTTACATATCCGGGCTCGCCGCACTTTCCCACAGTGTGGGAGCAGCGCCATGACGTGGTGCGCGAGATCGCTGCCTGGCTGGCGCGCTACAATCCTTAACACTTCGCACAAGAAACAGCCGCCGAGTCTGCCGGCTCAGCGGCTGCAAGCCTTGATCATGCTGCGTCACACGATCAAGGTCAGTTTGCGGGGTTGACTTGAATCTTCGCCATCATGCCGCCGTCCTCATGATCGAGGATGTGGCAGTGATAAACGAAGGTCCCCGCAATGTTGGGATCTCGAAAATCCATACGCACCGTAATATTCGGATAAGGCCCGGTCCCGCTCCAGGAGGGAATGGGCTGAGTGTCGATAAGGTTGGGATTCTGCACTGGAACACCATTGATGGCCGTCACCAGGAAATGTATCTGGTGGATGTGAAAGACGTGGACTTCGCCAGAGCGGTTCTCGATGGTCCAATCCTCAACCGCTCCAACATTCGTCGTGATCGCCGGCGGGTCGTCCATGTGGAAGACATGCGGCTTCTGTCCCACGACTGTGAGGAAAAGGGAAGTTGGTCCATTCGAAGAGATCGTCTCCTCGGAAAAATACAGGGAGCGTTGTGCCGTGGGCGTCTGGTCTTTCAGTCCAGCGAAGCGCCTGGTGCCGATCGGAGTGGTGACACTCGGCCGGCCCTTTACTGGTACCGACTGCATAGGTTGGTCTGACGGCCTGATGGTGATGAGCGAAGTCGGAGCGTCCAGGTCGCCGATGGGGCCGCTGTTGTAACCGGTTGTCTGAAACAGTCCCTGCTGACCTGCCGGCAAAGGAGGCGCTATGAACTCGACACGCCCGGCCGGCGGCACAGTGATGGTGGTGTAGTTAACCGGCTGGCTCAGAGGTATACCGTCCAGCGCGACGACCTGCATCGCTTGGGGAAAGCCGGTATACAACAGCTGCAGGTTGAGAACCGCGGCGCTGCAGGCGTTCACCACGCGCCAAAATTCCTTGTGGCCGACCTGCGCGTAGAGATACGGGAACCGTTCATCGCGGACGGTAGGCTCGAAGTTCACCGTGAGCGTACTGGGACCCTGGTCCGGATCTCCTCCATTCCCCTGACCAAACTGCTGGCGAATTACGATGACGTGCTCGGTAAGCCCATCGGTAAGCGGATTGCTGCCTTCGAGAATGATGGCTCCTGAAGCTCCTCCATTGACCTGGGGGTAGGTGAAGCCATGTGGGTGCGGATGGTACCAGTACAATCCAGGAGCGTCGTTGGCCGGGATCGTGATGTTGTACTGGAACGGCGGATCGCCGGACTGGATCAGCGTCTTCACCACTTCGTCCTGGTGGCAAACAGGGGCAACGTTCAGGCCATGGAAGTGGATGTTGGAGGAGGAAGGCAACACCTCGGTCGCGTTGCAGGGATCGTCCGGAACGCCCGCCTTGTGTTGGCCCGCCATCTGCATGTGGACGGCACCGCCGTGCAGCTGCTTCAGATTGGGTTTGAAGGTCTTTGGGAACGAGTCGAACGGAGCCTGAATATTGTTGGTGAAGTTCAGGAGCAGCTGGTCGCCGGGATTGAGCCGCAGCGTGGGCGCTTCTATTGCTTGTCCCTGATTCATGTAGACGTAGCAATAGTGCATGTACCCTTCATTGTCGATGGCGTTCTGCAGCGCCAGATCCAGGCTGAGCACGCCGTTCTGGCTGTAAAGGTCTGGCGGATTGACGACCAGCGTGCCCATTTGAGGGCGCAAGGGACAGTTTGGCAGCTGGCCGTAGGCTGTCACCCAGGCGCAGCCACAGATCACGAAGAGCAACCACGAACGCAGCAATGACCGCTTATACATGTTCAACCTTCGAATCTGCCTGACTGCGGGCTATTCGTTAACCAGGCCGCTTTCCGCAGACGCAGTAGAAGCGCATTGGGCCGCAGACTATCGCTACCGTAGATGGCGATAACGAAAAACAGCCGCCGAGTCTGCCAGCTCAGCGGCTGCGGCCCTGATCGTGCTGCGTCACACGATCAAGGTTAGTTTGCGAGGTTTACTTGAATCTTCGCCATCATACCGCCGTCCTCGTGATCGAGGATGTGGCAGTGATAAACGAAAGTCCCCGCAATGTTGGGGTCCCGGAAATCCATACGAACGGTAACGGTGGGATATGGTCCCGTTCCCGTCCAGTTGGGAATGATCACCGTGTCCTGCATCTCGGGATTCGGCACCGGTACGCCATTGATTGCCATGACCAGGAAGTGAATCTGGTGGATATGGAAGGCGTGAACCTCGCCCGAACGATTGGAAAGAGTCCAATCTTCAACACTACCGGTGTTGGTCACGATCGCCGGAGGATCCGACATATGGAAGAGCCTGGGTGTCTGGCCCGCTACCGTCAGGAAGAACAGCGTGTTGCCGAGCGTTCCAGTGTTCTGCTCCGAGAAATACAGGTTGCGGGTGAGATTCGGAGGCACATTCGCCAGGTTGGAGAAACGCACCGGCTGCGTAGGTGGCTTCACCGGATGCTGGGATTCCGCCAACTGGTGTGCATGCAGCTGGTTTCCGTTGCCGCCTGTCGTTATCTTGGCCAGCAACTGAGGCCCGTTGATGTCGCCAACCGCGCCGGTATCGTAGCCCAGGGTCGAGAACAGTCCGGTCTGACCAGCGGGAAGACCCGGAACGATGAACTCCATGCGGCCTGCCGGCGGGATGTTGAGCGTGCTACTGAAGATCGGTGTGGGAAGCTGTACACCGTCGATGGAAATTATCTCGATCTGCTGGATAACGTTGTTGTAGGTCAGCTGCAGGGAAGCGAACTGTTTCGAGGTCGCGTTCAGGAAGCGCCAGAATTCACGGGCGCCAGGCTGCATAGTCATTGAGGGAGCCAAGCCGCCTTCGGGATAAACCGCAGGCTGAAAGTTCAGGGTCAGCTGCGTATTCGCATCCGGATCCTGTGCGTTGCTGGCCTTGCCCTGCTCACGGAAGACCAGAACACGCTCGTTCAACCCCTGGGTCAGCGGGTTGGTGCCTTCCACGATGAGGGCACCCGACGCGCCGCCATTGACCTGGGGCGTGGTAATGCCGTGAATGTGCGGATGGTACCAGTACAGTCCGGGAGGCTCGTTCGCCGGGATCTGAACGGAATACTGGAAAGGCGGATCGCCGCTTTCGATGACCGTATTGATCACGTCGTCTGAGTGACAGGTCGGCGGAACGTTCAGTCCATGGAAGTGCATGTTTGTGGACGTGTCCATCACCGGGTTTCCGCTGCAGTCGTTGGCGGGGCTGCCAGGCACCGTGTGCATGTTCATATGCATGGGCTTGGCTTTGGCCTGGAGAGTCGGCTCCGAAAGATTGTTGGTGAGGTTCAAGACCAGCGTGTCGCCAGGGTTGACACGCAGGGTTGGCGCTTCGATCTGCTGCCCCTGGTAAATATAGTCATAGCAGTAGTGCATGAAGCCCTGTATGTCGAGGGCGTTCTGCATGGTGAAATTCACCGTCAAAACACCGTTGGCGCTGTACAGGTCGACCGGATTCACGACGGGATCGCCCGGCAGCGGGCGGACCGGGCAGATTGGAGCCTGGGCCGAGGCCGCGACCAACGACATCCCGCATAGTGTTACCAATAAAGCAGCTCGAACAATTGCTCGCATTCCTGACTCCCTGACAGATTTCGCTTGCGTTTTCACGCTGTCGCACATTGCTGCGCGCGACGGATTCGATAGAGCGGTCCCACAACTACCGCCGGAAATCAAAACGACCTCGAGGGGTAAGTCGCAATCGACAGCAGACCGGAACTGAACTGATCCTGGACTTGAGAACCGGTCGATTCCGTCAAAGTGCAGCGACCACCGGTGACGTTGACTGTGATGACCCCAATGGAGGAGATGTCGGTACTGTACTCGGCGACATACAGCACGTTGCCGGTCCCAGTGTTGTCACGCAAGGCGAGGGCTCCACCCCAGGTCCACGGGTTGTAAAACCCATTCAAGCTGGGAGAACTACAGCCTCCAGAGACCGCGCCGGTCTGCGCATTGAAGAACGCGGCTGAAACAGCTCCCACTTCGTTGCTGCTGATGTAGAGCAACGTTTCATCGGGGCTCAAGCGCACGGCAGCGGAATTCGCTCCCCGAAGAGTAGGTATGGTCGCCGCCGAGGGCGTCCTGTTCATTACGTTCAGCGTGTAGGCGGTTGTAGGTGCGAGGTGTCCGGAAGAGAGGTCGGAAACCTCAACCACCATATCCAGCGACGAATCGCCAAAGACCGCGTAGTGCCCGTCGGCGGTTATATCCACGCCCTCGGGAAAGTAAGTGCTGTTTCGATTGAAGGCGGTGGAATTCTGCTCGTCGCCATTCGAAACCGGAATTCCGTTCGAGACATTGAACGACTCGATGGAGCCGTCGGCGTAGGTGATGACCAGTATCTGGCCATGCAACGCCATACCGGAAACCGAGCCACCGTTCAGGCCGGCAGCCGGTGTGTCTCCCAGGAACGAGAGTTGGCAACCCGAGAGGACGGCAAACGTGCCGATGGTATTCGACGCGCCGTACCCGGCATAGAGGTAGTTGTCATTCACTGCCAGGCCGATACCGTTCGTGTCACCGGCATCGTCGCTCGAGCCCATGAAGTTTCCGGTTATCGCTTTCGTCTGGATATTAAGACCGGCGATATCGCCCGTGCCGGCATTGGAGGCATAGGCGCAAGGCGAAGAGCCATCGACTGGCAGGGCGAGACGCGGCAGCGGGAAAAAGCCTCCGCCAAGTCCCAAGCCTCCCGTATTAACCTCGGTCGAGAAGGTCAGTGTGGGGGCGGTTGGGGTTCCAGCGGGCGTGAAAAAACTCACATAGCTGTTTGTGTTGCTGTCATCATCATTGGTGATCAGATAGGTGGCGGGCGCAGGCGAGGGCGACGGAGCGGGCTTTTTGTCTGCCGCCAATGCAACGGTCGCCAAGGACGCCGACAGCAGCGCTGCCAGTGCAAATCTCAATTGCAACCTCATGTGGTTTGATTCCTCTGGAGAAGAACAGAAACGAGATGCATCCTAGCGGGATATATCGAGCTCTACAAGCGGTAGAAAGCACTTGTTTGTTGTCGATCGGGCCACTAAATGCAAAGTTGCGCAACTTGTTGCAAGTGGGCGCTAAAGTACTACGGATCATAGTAGTACAAGCGTCTGTAATTATTTGGCAGTAAACAGTTTGCGCTTCTGAATATGGTGAAGGGTAGCTGTGCCCCAGCCTCGGGTGGGCGATAGGTTTTCAGGCGAAAAGCGTGAAAAAATTCTCCTGAGCGTTTCGACCAGGGCGCAGCGGAAGTAAGAGCCAGGGCGCGAGGCCGAGGCGGAGGGCCGTCCCAAGGGTGCCATGAGAGTCGTTGGCCACTTGCACCTCGGACGCAACAGCTTGCAACGAGTTGCAAGTACGATGCAACGAAATATTTCTAGAAGCGGCCTCAGTGCCGACCGAGCGGAGAGATTTCGGGTCTCAAGACGCCATCCGCGTCCGGCTTGCACGAAGCGACTCGCCGAGCCATCCTGAGGTTGCATTCCCGACTTATGCGGACTGTAGCACCGGTTTTGGAGCTTGCGTGATCTCGTCGATCTGCGCGAGTTCGCGCGCATCGAGTACCCAGTCGCCAGCCTTCGCATTGGCCTCGATTTGTTCTGGTTTGGTTGCACCCGCGATCACGCTAGCGACGACTTTGCGTGAGAGAAGCCAGCTGAATGCCAGCTCCAAGAGGCTGTGTCCGCGTTCTTCGGCAAATTGCTGCAAACGAGCCACCTTCGCCAGATTCGATTCGGTGTGATAGCGATCAGCCAAGGCTTGCTTCTCGCCGAGTCGCGTGCCCTTCGGCGCCGTGTGTCCTTGTTTGTACTTGCCGGTCAGCAGTCCGCTCGCCAGCGGGAAGTAGGGAAGTTCGCTCATCCCCAGATGCTCGATAAGAGGTAGTTGTTCGCGCTCAATGTCTCGCACTAGCAGACTGTACTCATCCTGACTGGAGATGAAGCGTTTCACCGAGTGCTTGCCGGCCGTATCTTCGGCCTGCTGCAATTGCGTGGCAGAGAAGTTCGAGCATCCGACATAACGAACCTTGCCGCTCTTTACCAGATCGTCAAGCGCGCGCAACGTTTCCTCGATCGGTGTCTTTGGATCAGGATAGTGAATCTGATAGAGATCGATATAGTCGGTGCGCAGGCGGCGCAGGCTTTCCTCGGCTTCAGCCAGCAGGTATCCGCGCGAGGCGCCACTCTTCTCGCCGAGGGCATTCTGCTTGGAACCGAATTTCGTCGCCAGAATGATTTTCTTTCGGCGCTCGCCCAGCACTTCTCCGAGAATATCTTCGGATGTGCCGTAGCTGTCCGAGGTATCGAAGAAGTTGATTCCGGAATCGATTGCTTTATCGATGACTCGACGCGAGGCGTGAACATCCATGCTGGCGACGTAACCGAAATTGTTGCACCCCAGCCCGATAGCCGAGACCTGCAGCTCAGACTTGCCGATCGTTCTATGTTTCACAATGAATCCTCTCCGCTCTTAGATTATCGGCGAGCCGCCGCGGTTTCGGCTGTGACAACGCATTTCCGCAGAGATTTTTGAACACGAACCGCGGCCTTCGGCTGGATTGCAGAAAACTGGAGACTGTCGATAATCATCCTAGGGGTAGCCGTTGCACTCTCATTCGATCAAGATGCGAGCCCGAATCGTTTCCCTGATTCTCGTCATCGCGTTTGGCCTTCCATTGGCGGGGCAGACGCCCACTGAAACCATCACTATCGACGCCAATGCGCCGGCGCACCCGTTCCCGCATTTCTGGGAGCAGATGTTTGGCTCCGGACGAGCGATCCTCAGCTTGCGCGATTCCTATCGTCAGGATCTCTGGGCTGTCCACAACATCACCCGTTTTCAGTACATCCGCTTTCACGGCATTCTGAATGACGATGTGGGCATCTACAGCGAGGATAAACACGGCAATCCGGTCTACAACTTCTCTTACGTCGATCAGATCTACGACGGCCTGCTGGCCGCCGGCGTAAAGCCCTTCGTCGAGATCAGCTTCATGCCCTATAAGCTGGCCGGCTCGGAGTTCTTGCAGTCGTTCTGGTATCACCCCAACATTTCTCCGCCGAAGGACTACGCGATCTGGGACGACATGATCACGCAGTTCGCCAAGCACCTGGTCGATCGCTACGGCATTGATGAAGTGGCGAGCTGGTACTTCGAGGTGTGGAACGAGCCGAACCTCGATTTCTGGGCCGGAGCTCCGCGGCAGAAAACCTACTTTGTGCTTTACGACCACACCGCGCGAGACATCAAGTCAGTCAGCCCGCGGCTGCGCATTGGCGGTCCCGCGACCGCGCAGGCCGCTTGGATTCCCGACATGATCAAGCACGCTGAACAGGCGCAGGTCCCGCTGGACTTTGTCTCAACGCATGTTTACGGAAACGACAGCGCCAGCGATATATTCGGAACCAGCGAGAATATTCCGCGCAACCAGATGGTTTGCCGCGCAGTGAAGAAGGTTCACGACGAGATCAAGACTTCTTCGCAGCCGAACATGCCGCTGATCTGGAGCGAGTTCAACGCCGCTTACGACAACGAGGTCGCCGTCACCGATTCCATCTACATGGGACCGTGGCTGGCGACGACTATCGCCCAATGCGACGGCCTCACCCAGATGATGTCACTATGGACCTTCTCCGACGTATTCGAAGAGCAAGGCGTCGTGAAGACTCCCTTCTACGGCGGCTTTGGACTGATTGCTGCCGGCAACCTCCCCAAGCCGTCGTTCTACGCGATGCAACTCCTACATCATCTGGGCGATCAGCGGGTCGAGAACAAGGATCCCGACGTGCTGGTGACCAAGGCCAAAGACGGCTCGCTGGTCGTGGCAGTCTGGAATATCGTCAACCCCGGTTCGACGGGCGCGGCGAAGAGTGTGCAACTTCGATTCAAAGGCCTCGGCGCAAGTGCACAAGCGTCGGTACAGCGGGTCGATGAGAATCACGGCAACACATTGGGGCTTTGGCAGGCGATGGGCAGTCCACGCTATCCCGCGCAACAGCAACTCACGAGTCTTCGACAGAGCTCGCAATTGCCGCCACCGGAGATTCAGCCCCTGAAGGACGGTTCGTTGATACTGCAACTGCCGGTAAACGGCTTGGCGGTATTGCAAATTAAGTGAACATATCCAAATACGGTGCTAATTTGCTGCGAAGAACAACTCTGACTCAGCCAGACTGTTAACCTTGAAGTACACCTATTCCAGCTGAACAACCCAGCAATCACTCCGTGAAATAGGCATCCAATCTTCAATAATTGGATTTTGGGGCGGTGTGTCTAACCCGGGTTGCTGTGTATCCGATCGCATCATCCCTGAGAGTGTGTGGAGGAAGCTTTTGCGTTGTGTTTTAGCAACCGTAATATTACTGACAACTACCTGGGGACTCAGCCAGCAAAGCAATCCGCCGAATAATCCACCTGCTGTTGCCCCTACTCCGAACCAGACCAGCGCGCCGCCCCAGCCTCAGGCGGGCGTGGTGACACTGCCGGATGCACCCAGCACCCACGCTGCGAATCAGGAAGTTGATCCCTCGAAGCAGCAGCCGAAGAGAATTCTGGGAATCATGCCGAATTATCGCGCCGTCAGCGCGGGCGCAATACCTCCGCCTCCGACGCCCAAGGAAGCTTTCAAGATCGCTACGCAAAATAGCTTCGACTACTCGTCCTTCATCTTTGTAGGCATTACGTCGGCAATTGCGGAAGGAAACAACGCCCACCCTGCACTCGGAAAGGGAATTGGTGGCTTCGGCCAGTATTATTGGCGCGGCTTCGTGGACAAAACCGATGGCAACTACATGGTCATCTTCCTGATGCCGACTATCTTTCATCAGGACGAACGCTATTACTCGATGGGCGAGGGACCTTTCCTCAAGCGCGCAGTCTATGCAGCAAGCCGCGTGCTAATTACGCCGAACTATGAGGGCAGGAATGGCTTCAACACATCGGAGATCTTAGGGAGAGCCGCAGCCCAGGGAATTTCCGCAAGCTACTATCCCGCCGGCGACCGCAGTGCAGGAGATCTGGCTGAGAAGTATGGCTGGGCCATCGGACGCGATGCACTGACCAATGTCTTTCGCGAGTTCTGGCCCGATATTGCCACGCACGTACTCCACCGGCATCCGTAAGAAAAGCAGCCTCGCCTGGCATGGCTGCTCGTAACGCGGATGGCTGTCGCGTGGCTTTGCAACCCGAATGCGCTTGCCACCGTGAGATCAGAAAACTCTCCAGACATAGTGGCCCAGAAACAGCAGCAGGGCCACGCATCCGACTCCACAGAACCAGATGACGAAGTTCGCGGTTAACCACGGAGAGTTGATTTCCTTCTTGTTCATGCGGCCATTACCCCCAGTTCGCAATTGAACCAATTTGGATGCAAAGCTACCGCTTGCAGGTGTCCATCAGCACGCCTGCAGTGCGCAGAGGGTTAAGGTCGCTAATCGCTTGCACTCGCGGAGTCGAAGACTGCGGGACGTCTGGCGTGATACAGGGCCCACCAGATCAGCGGGAACTGGAGAGGCAAACGTAGCCATTGCAGCCAGCGGTTCCCCAGCAATCCCGACGACGGTACGTGACAGACCGCCATGTAGATATTTGCGGGATACACGGCCACCAGAAGAATCGCCAATCCGTAAGCGGCCGGCCGGCGAACGCGTGGGATTAAAAGACACATGCCGCCCAAGATCTCGGCTGCGCCGCTGATCAATACGAGTAGGGTCGGGCGTGGAAACATAGGCGGGATGATGCGGGCATATAGACGCGGAGTTACTAAGTGCAGCGCTCCGCTTACCAGGAACAGACCGGCAAAGATGTATCGTCCTGCGCGCTCAAGCTTCACGTAGCTGTGATGGTACAGCAGAATGTCGCGATGCCAGGACGAGCCTGTACGAGCAGGAACCGGAGTTATCGGGGTCAGAGACGAATGCTAGGCAAGAAATCCCTGGAGGCTCTCGCGGATGGTGCCTTCGTCGACGGCTTCGCCTCGGTTGAGACGGTCGAGGATTTCGTCGACTACCTGTTTGGCCTGATTGCGTTCGCGATGCAGTAAGAAGCCGTCAAAGATGTGCTGGCCGCGCATGGCGTTTTCGATCTCGGTTTCTTTGTCGTGCTCGCCGAGTTCGGTGAAGTAGACGACCTTGAACTTCCCGCCAAAATCGCTGTCGCGGTAGATCTCGAACATCACTTTCTTGGTGTCAGTGGTCAGGGGCATAGGGACCTTGTGCTCGTGTTTGGTTTGGGTGGAGCACCGCTTCAGCGTTGCATTCTGTGGGTACGCAGGCCTGAAGGCGTGCTCCACCCGAAAACCCGTAACTGCTAATTGCTGCCTTTAGTCGTCTCCGTGTGCCGTTGCCGCGTGCGGCTCCTCCATCGGCGCCGGGAAGGGAACCAGGTTTGCTTCCTGCGACACCGACTTGTGCGTCAGGTTCATGCGCAGCGCACGCTCGTATTCGGCCAGGCGTTCTTCCATCTGTTTTGCGGTATCGGCCTTCTTCAGCAGATCCTCGCGATAGCGCTTCAGGAAGTAATCGATGGTCTCGACGCGAATCTTGATCGAACCCGTCGGCTTGTTCTCGTCCAGATCTTTGAACGAGAAGTACGGCGTGCCTGACTTCTCGATGATGTCCTCGACCACACTATAGATAGGCGCGTCGTGTCCGCACTTGAAGTTGCTGATCTCGAGCGCCACCAGGTTGGGATGCCGTGCGGTAAACTTCGCCGCCCAGATCTTGATGTTGGTGCTGCCGGAGTAGGCGTTCTTCCATACATCGCGGATATCCAGGGCGTGCGTGATTGCGCCCGAGCGGACTTCCTCACCGAACAACCGATCCAGGATGTCCTCGTCCATCGGGAGCAAACTTTGCGAGAACACCGGGTAGCCCAGCTTCTGGAATTCCTCCATGATCTCGTGGTTGAGGCCGGGATCATGGTGATAGACGCGGCCCAGCATGACGATGCCCAGTCGGTTCTCGCGCTCCAGGGTATCGAGAGTCTCCCGCGAACGCTTGCGCATCATGAGGTCGTAATCGTCGAACGCTTTGAAGCCGGCTTCCAGTGCGCGATCGTTTTCTTGCTCAGACAGGCCGAGCAGCGGGCCGAATGTCTGGAACATTTGCAGGCCCAGCAGCTTCTTGTCGTCGATGTTGAGGATGGGATCGAGATACTTGATCCCGTTGTCCTTGAAGACGTCGCCTTCCTTGATGAAAGCTGCCTTCACGGCATTCGGGGTCGCCGTGACGGTCGGGCATGCGTTCGCGCCGCTGCAGTTCTTCAGCGGCTGGTTCATGGTGTCGATCATGGGGAAGAAGATGGCATCGAGCGGCTTTTTCTGATGCTTCACGAAGATCAGGTTATAGACGTGCGGGATGCCGATCTTTGAGGGGAAGCAGGGGTCGATCGCGCCGCGGCCCGCGCCCTGGCGATACATCTCCTGTCCGGTGAACTCGGAGTAGACCAGATTCTCGGGCTGCACACCCAAGCTTTCGAGATAGCCGCTGAACAGCGGCGCCAACAGGTACATGTTCAGTACGCGCGGCATGCCGATGCGGATGGTCTCGCGTTTCTTCATCAGTTCGACGCGTTCGAGCACGGCGGCTTTCGCCTTGCCGAAATCCCAGCGTCCGGGCGTCGGCGCATCATCCGCGACTTTCTGCGGGTTGCGGGAGCGCCAAACTTCATTGGCGGCGAGATCGACAAAGTTCGGGTTCTGCTTCTTGATCGCGTCCAAGCCGGCCTTGATGCCGCGCATGGCGCTGACGTCTTCGACCTGTCCCTTTTCGCAAGTCGAGATGATCAACCGGCGCTCGCCAGCTTGTAGAGGAACCTTCGACTTGAAGACCGGCAGCGGGGAAGCTGGCTCCATCGCTCCGTCGCCGACATTGACGTCGATGAAGGTGCGCAGGCAATTGTTCTTGCAGAAGTAGCAGCGTGTGTCTTCGTTGCGGGTCGTCTTGTAGCCAATTTTCTGTACCGCTTCGAGGCCGATAAACGTGGTGCGATGTCCGTTCTTGTAGATACGGATCGCCTCAACGCCTGCGCCTATCGCGCCCGACTCGCCGCAATGTTCGTGGACGATGACCTCGGGCTCGTGCCCGGCACCATGGAAGTGCGAGTGGATGAAGTCGACCTCCGACTTCACCGCCGCCAGGTTTTTCTGTGTCCCACCTTGTAGGATGAAGCGCGAACCCAGCTTGGCGAGATTGGGAATGCCGGCGACATACAGGAAGATGTTCTTCGGCAGTACGTTCGCCAGTCCTGCAAGGATTTCTTCGCCGCGCCATCCCTGGCGCTGGAAGTTCACGATGTCAGACTGCATGAAGACCGCGCAGCCGTATCCGAAGATCGGCATGGTACCGGCTGAGAAGGCAATGTCGGCGTAGTCTTCGACCTTGTAGCCGAGCGACTCCGCAGTGCCTTGCAGGAAATAGCCGTTGCCCGCCGAGCACTGCGTGTTCAGCTTGAAGTCCTTGACCCGCCCGTCTTTCAGGATGATGAGCTTGATGTCCTGACCGCCGACGTCAACGATGACGTGCGGCTCCTTGTAGAACTTCATGGCCGACTCGGTGTGCGCGACCGTTTCCACCAGCGCCACATCGGCTTTCAGAACGTCTTTCAGGACATCCTTCGCGTAACCGGTGGTACCGACGCCCAACACTTCCAGGGTGCAGCCCTGCGCCTCCACCTGCGTGCGCAGCGCCACGAACATGTCAATGGTGTCCTGGATGGGATTGCCGCCCGAAAGCTGATAGGCCTTGCACATCACGTCGCCGTCTTCGGAGAGCAGAACGGCCTTGGTCGAGGTCGAGCCGCCATCGAGTCCGACGAATCCGCGGACCGTGTCACCCGGCGTGAATGTCGAGCCCTTGAACTTCGGCACGCGATACTTCTCTTTGAACTCGGCGAGCTCGGCGTCGGAGGTGCTCAGGCCGGCAGCGCCGGACTTCGCCTTCTCCGCCTGGCGTCCGACGGTGATGTAGTCCTCGAGGCACTCGGTGCCCATGTAAATGCCGACTTCCGGCTCTTCATCTTTGCCGAACTCGACCGCTCCCAGCGCCGCGAAATACTGCGCGTTCTCGGGGACCTTGATGCAGTCTTCCGGCTTCAGGCCCTCGGGGATCTGGACCTTGCGTTCTTCCCACGTGCGCGGGATGTTCATCTGCCAGGCTTCCTTCATGCCGCGGATGAACGAATTCGGTCCGCCCAGCAGCAGCACGTGCGGACGCAGTGTGTGGCCGCGGGTCAGCACCGTCAGATTTTGCAGGACGATGGCGTCGAACAGGGAAGCCATCAGTTGATCGGGAGGGATGCCTTGCTTCTGCAGGCCGTTGATGTCGGTTTCGGCAAACACGCCGCACTTGCCGGCGACCGGATGCAGCTTGATGCCGGTGTAGCCCTGGTCGCACAGCTCTTCGGCGGGAATCTTCAGCTTTGCGTTGATCTTGTCGATGACAGCGCCCGTGCCTCCGGCGCACTTGTCGTTCATCGACGGGATCTTCTTCTTGCGGCCGGTGTTCTCGTCCTCTTTGAAGACGATGATCTTGGCGTCCTGGCCGCCGAGCTCGATCACGGAATTTACTTCCGGGTGCAGCTTCTCCACGGCGAGCGAGACTGCGGTGACTTCCTGGACAAACTTCGCGCCAACCAGGTTCGCGAGCGCGCCGCCGCCCGAGCCCGTGATGAAGATGCGGCAGTTATGCGGAGCAATCCCAACTTCGTCCTGCATGCGCTTCAGGAATTCCAGCAGCTTCTCGGGCTGCTTGGTTTCGTGGCGCTGGTAGTCCTGCCAGATCATCTTGTCGGTTTCAGCTTCGACCACAACGGCCTTCACCGTGGTCGAGCCGACGTCCATGCCGACCGTGTACACGGCGCGGTGGCCTGACTGGGCGGCGACCTCGCGCGATTTGGCAAGGATGCGCGCCGGCAAGGAATCTTCTTTGGGCGCGGAATTGACTAACGATTCGAGGCGGACATCGACCTTCTCTGGGCCGTGTTCACAGGATCCGGGTTGGTGAGAGTGACTCACTTAGCCTCCGTGATGTTGCGGGTCGTAATGCCCGCTTGCAAACCAGCGTTAAAAGATTGGGTTAAACCCAAACGCCGATAAAGTTGTCGCGAGCCCTATGCCTCGCCGAAGTTGCCCTCGACCCTCCGGAAGCCGTGTTTCGCCTGCTTCAGCATCCAGTTGATCACGCGACGGTCGTTGTAACAGAACGCCAGGATATGATTCAGAGTCGAGAAGCAGCTCTTCTGGCACTCTTTCTTCATTTCCTTCAACTGCTTTGTGTCGAACTTGTGGTTCTCGATCGTTCCCCAATCGTAGCCGGCGGAATACATGGGGAAGCATGGGGCCAAGGTTCCGTCGACGCGGACGATCAGCGAATTGTGTCCGGCGCGGCAGCCCCAGTCGTGCAGATCGCCGTGAATGAAGTTTTTCATCTGAGCCAGACGCTCTACGGAATTGACCATGTGATAGCCCGACTGTTGCTTCTCGATCAGCCAGTCGATCAGATCCGCCGCCTGGGCATGGTGTTCTTCGCGGATGAACGTCGGATTTGTGTACAGGTGCTTGAAATGCGGCTGTTCCGTCATCGGCGACTCGCAAATGTGGTAATCAGTCGCGATACCGTTGTCGTGTGCCAACTCCGTGAGTCGCCGGACGTCGTCCATATTGTTGGCGCAAATATTAATGTTGAGAAACACCGAGTATCCGTACTTGTATTGCTTCTTCACCAGGTAATCGAAATGGCTCCGAATCGGCACCATGGCCTTGGGTAGCCCTTTGCCCGGAACGTCGTCCCAGGAATCCACTGCGAGGTTGACTACTCCCACACCGGCGTCAGCAATCTTGTCGATCACCTTGGGCCACATCAGCCGGCCGTTGGTCGGCAGATAAACCCAGAAGCCCTTCTTGACCGCGTAATAGATAATCTTGTGCGCGAGGTCGGGGCGCAGCAGCGGTTCGCCGCCCATCAGCGCAAGCACTCCAGCGCCTGAATCGCGCAGCCAGTCGATCGAACGCTTCGCTGTGTCTTCCGTCATGCCTCGAACACTGTTGTCGAACGCCCAGCAGTAGTGGCAGTCCAGGTTGCACTTCCACTCGTTGAACAAGTACGCAATGATCGGGTGAAAATCGCCGGGCAAAACCCGCGAGCGAATCCAGGGGAACGCCCATCCCCGCATCGCGCGATAGATGTGCTTAGCGTCCCAGGAGCGCCTACCGTTCTTGGGAAAATAGTTTTCATCAGGCGCATTCATCAGCTCCGGATGCTGCGGGAATACCGGCTCCGGCAATGTCTGCTCCTTTCCTTCTTTTGGCGGAGGCAGCAGACGCGGTGTCTCCGGCGGCTTCATCAGCAGCTCGTGCAGTTCGACGTCAAGACGATAGCTAGGGGCGGCTTGAGTCCCCTCAGGTGTCTGCACCTCAGACATGCAGCGCAATCTCCCGTTCTGCGGCTATGGCGGCGGTTGGCTGAACCCTGATCAAGCTCAAACACCTGTATCCGATAGCCCGGTTATTGCCCGCGGCGACGACAAGGGCTATGCCGTCCCGCGGGCCGTGGTCTTTATCTTTTCTATTCTCGTTAAGCCGCAGCCGCGGCCAGCCTGCGAGTTTGTTTGGCTGCCGGAACGCGCTTCAACTTCGTCTTGCCGTTCATCAGATCACTCACATGGAAGACGAAACTCGCAGCCACGCCTGCATATCCGTGACGATGCGGCACGGGGTAGAAGACGTTTCGCAGCTCTGGATGCTCGGCCACGTAATCCTTAATGTCGTCCAGGCGCTTGCCGGTCGTCTTCAGCGCCTGTTCGAATTCCATGCGCGCTTTGACTTTGGCTTCGCCCAGCGCCATCTGCACGCGGCTGTGAGCGTTGATCTCACCCTCGCCCGAGGTTTCGATTGGAAGGAAAATCATTTCCTTGAAGTGATTGGCGACGGCCGACTGAACACCGTCCGACTGCGACGAAGGCATGCAGCCGAAAGGCTTCAGCGCCAGCACCATGTGGCAGAGCTGGTTCTTGGTGTAGTAAACGTTCTTGCCGACTTCCAGGTGTCCCTCTCCGCCACGCGCGAACTGGTTGTAGAACGGGTTCGCCATGTCGGCCATCATCTTCTGGTCGACCAGTTCGTGTGCGATGTCACCGAGACCGTGAACGGCGCGTTGATACTGGCGGGCGTAAATACGCTCGCCGGCGCCGATCATCCACTGCTTCTGTTTGAATTTCAGCTCGTTTTTCGCCAGCTTCTGCAGCTCGTACCACTTCACGTCCTTGTACGGAGCGTCGAGCGAGCGGCGGGCCGCGGCACGGGCTTTCACCTGATACATCATGTACATGACCCAGGTGCCGATCGGTTCTACCAGGACCTGCGCGCCTTCGCGCTCCAGGAACTCGAACATGTGGAAGTTGCCGTCACCTTCGGTAATCTGCGCCCAGAATTCACCGATGATCTTCACCACCGGTTTCACCTTCAGGCGATCGACTTCGATGGTGGCCATCTCGTTCCGCACGGCGGCAAGCGCCTCTTTATAAGGATCGCCGTACAACTGCTCGCGTACCTTCAGCAGCGAGTTGACCCAGACTTCCCACTTCTTCCCCTTGTTGGCGCGAACCTTCTTCGCCATCCACTCCGGCAGGTCTTCGTGATCTTCGAAGGGCTTCCGGTCCCGCAGCATGCCGCAGAGAGTGTCCATCGAGGTCTGGAAGACCTGATCGGTCTTGCCCTTTTCTACTTCGTACGGACGGATGCGATAGATCATCTCGTTCATGATGTCGCCGAGGTTCAGTGCATTGAACATGCCCATGCCGAAATCGACAGTGAACTTCAAGCCGGCTTCGCCCGAGGCAGCCTTCACGCCGTCGTTCTGCTGGAAGAGCAGGACGCGGAAGCCGTCGAATCCGGCGTTCTGCAGCGCCAGGCGATACTCGGCTTCGTACATGCCGAAGCGGCAGGGCCCACACGAGCCGGCAGTGAAGAAGATGTAGTTGTTGATGATCTCCTGCTTGCTGATCCCGCGCGTCTGCTCAATCGTCTGGAGATGCTGCACCAAATTACCCACGGTGAAATACGTGGGATTGCACTGACCGTTGTTGCCGTATTCCTTGCCAAGTTGGAAGGCCGACACATTCGGCACCGGCATGATCTCGCAGCGATAGCCGCAACCCTCGAACACTGCCTGGATCACACGCTCGTGCTTCCAGGTAAGGCCACCGAAGAGGATGGTCACCTTGCCACGCTCTTCTGCGGTGAAGGGGCGCTCGACCGGTCGCGTGAAGTGGCGAACTGGACCGCTGTCCAGTCCCATCATGCTCGCCAGTCGCGCGCGTTCCTGCGCCAGCTTGCGTTGGATCTCTTCCTCGCTTTGAGGACGCGTCAGTTCGTCAATAGGGAAATCGATGCGAGTGACCGGCATAGTGAATTCCTCTTCCTCGAGTGAATTTGTTGTCTATTGTTTTGTTGTCAGTTACTTGCAGAATGGCACTCGAATAGTGCGGCGCAGGCAGACGAAGAGTGTGGTAATTGCAGAGACGGCCGAAAGAGATGCTGGCTTTCACGGCGCAATCAATCATGCAACGAAAAACTTGTTACAACACGTTAGAGGAAGATGGTCTTTTGATCCTCTCCCCAAAACGTAAGGCTATTATCATTACCATGTCACAAGGCGGCAAGCGTCATGTGACGAAATGTTGGCAACCGAGTTGCTGTCGGGTTGCTGGCACGTGCGTGCCAACACGCAATGCAACTACTCTCTAATTCCGGAAAAACTTTACCTCTAGATGCCGTGATCTGGCGTCGGGTTCACCAAATTCCTTTATCGCTTCCCGTGATGCGAAAAGCGACGGCGGCAGCGGAGGCAAGGTAGGGAAGCAGCGACAGCCGGAGAGTTGCCGGAACATCGCCGCGCAAAGCAGTGTACGTGACCTGGCGCGTGTAGAGATCCGCGCCATGGGGCAGGATGGGCACGCGCAGGAACTTGCCGCGCGCCTGGATCACCTCTCCGCCAAAGCGGGCGGCCGCGAGTACCTCTTTCGGCAGCTCTGGCGCGCTTCCACGATATTCGCGAACGTAATCGCAGACGATCTTAAGATATGTCGCCACACCCGGCCAGATCGCGCCCATATCAGAGGCTTTCTTCAGCTCGGCGAAATCCAGAGAGCCTTCTTCCAGCAGTGCTGAGGTATTCAAAATGTCGCAGATCCGGAAATAAAAATGCCGGTACATGCGCTGTAGTGTTGCCACGATCACCCGCTCCTCGGGAGCAGGAACCAGAAATGTTAATCCTGCAACGCTCTTTGGTACGCGTCTGGTCACGAAGCGTCGCGCCATCGCGATATGCTCGCCCGTCTGACCCAGGCGCTGCGCGTGGACCTCGACGGACTCGGGCAATCCGGGAACGGCGAAGTTCCATTTGTTGGCGAGACGATCGCCCCAACTGCGCGGCTCAATATGCGCGCCCATGCGCGAGGTCATCACCTGAGTAACCAGCCGCTCATCGGCGGTGGTGTAGAGGTCGAGGTCATTGCCCAAATCCGGCCAGTGGTCCAGTGACTTCATGACCGTAGTGGGACAGCCGCCCTGCTCCAGCGCATCGCAGATGTGATGCAGATAGGTCAGTGCATTCTGAATGCGCGCCTGCTCCTTCGCTAAAACGCCGTTGGCCCAAGCCGCTAGTTCTGTATTGCCGCCCGACATCTGAGCCACCACCTGAAAGGCGCGAACGACGACGTGGTTCGAGTCGGCTAGCGAAACCAGTGCGTCGCGCTGCTGGGTGGAGAGTCCGGCAACGTAGGTGACAGCCGGCTCGGCGGTCGCCGGATTGAGGGTCAACTGCGAGAGTACGTGAAGCTCCTGCGAATTCTTGTTCGGCAAAGTGGGCATAGGGAAACCTGGGTCGAAGGTAGTCAGACAACTAAAGTTGGATGAGGGCTGCTGCTCTGGAGTTGGGTGAGGGCAGCCGAAAGCGTGAGTAGGCGTCATCCCCGACCGAAGCTGAGGCACCGCTCATTCCCTCACAGCCCCGGTAGTACAGGGGTCCTTCGACTCCGGCGCAAAAGATGCTCCTGCGCTCAGGATGACACCCAAAAACAAAACCCGAGGATCTTTTCCCCGGGTTTCACTTATCACGCTGCTTATTGGCTCGGACTAACGCAAAGCTACCCCGCGTAATGCCCCATGTATCCCAGCAGCAGGACCGCGATCCCGAACAAAATCCGGTACACGATAAATACGGTCAAGGTCCGCGTCTTCAGATACCGAATGAACCATGCGATGGTCGCATAGCCCACAATCGCAGACACGATGATGCCGACGGCGAATCCGGTCGCCATCCCAGGCGGCAACCCGGTCTTCATCACATGGTGCAGTTTCAACAGCGCAGCGCCCGCGATGATTGGCGTCGACAGTAGGAAGCTGAAGCGTGCGGCGGCCTCGCGGGTGAAATTCCGAAACAGTCCTCCGGTGATCGTGATGCCTGAGCGCGAGACGCCGGGAATCACGGCGAATGCCTGCAGCACGCCGACGGTCAAGGCATCGGTCAGATCGATATCCGAAAGCGGTTTGGTGAACTTGCTGCCACGTTCGGCGATCCACATGATCACGGCCACGATAATCAACATGGCCGCCACCAGCACCGGTGCCCGGAAAGTCGTTTCAATACGCTTCTCAAGAAGCGCACCCGCAATAGCCGCAGGAATCGTTGCGGCGATCAGGAACCATAACAACTGCCGTTCGCGACGCTGCTCTTCCGGCGTCAGATCACGCTGGTCGTCACTCACTTCAGAGAAGCGCACGACCTTGCCGCCCAGGGCCGCGCGAATGATCTGGATCCAGGTCCGCCAGAAGTAAAGAAGGATGGCGAACAATGTTCCGGCGTGCAGCGCGACGTCGAAGGTCAATCCAGGGTCGCTCCAGTTCGCCAGACCCAGCTTGGTGACGATCCATGGAACCAGTGCCAGATGGGCTGTGCTGGATACAGGCAAAAATTCCGTGAGGCCCTGAACGATGCCCAGGACAATCGCTTCGAATATGGGCAAGCTACTCCACCGTGGTCCCAAATGTGGGAATTTTATTCGTCACCATGTATATCAGACGCTCGCCGCGACTGGACCAGTCAACATCGCTGGGGTATTGCGCAACTAGTTTCTTGGCGATGGTCAGAGAGCGCTGCATCGCTTCGTCGGCCTTCTTCGGTTCGTTGTTAACCTTATAAATCGAGATCAGCGCAGAGTAACGCCACGCAGCCTTGTACAGTGCCTCGGGCGCGCGCGGCGATTGCGGATGTTCGTCGGCGTACTTGAGGTACATCGCGCCCTCATTCTCGGGACACTTCGCTTGGGCCTCCCAGTCGCCGCAGAGCTTGTTATCGAGAAGATGATATGCAGCGAGGTCGGCCCACTTCGTTCCTGGATACTTTTTTACGACCTTACGCATGTAGTCTTCATCGATCTGGTGATGCAGCTGTGGGTCCTGCATTTTGGCCGAAGGGCGCGACGCAGCGTCGGCGGCTTCGATTTGCCAACGAATGTCGGCGGCGCGATACGCGGCCTCGGCTGCGAGCGGCGATTGCGGGAAGTACTCCACCAGGCGCGCATAGAGTCGCATGGCGTCTAGGTCAGCGCCCGCACGGCCGCCGCGATGGCTGGCTTCCTGCTCTGAGTCGAAGGCTTCGCCGTAGATGATCTTGTCTCCATCCGGCGTGGCCGTCGTGATCACGCCTTTATCGATCATCCAGCCGGTGACATTGCGGTCGCCCTCATTCTCGGGATCGGGACTGACAGCCACTGTGCCCACTACGTTCACCCAACCCGGTGTGTGCTCTAGAATGGCAACCTCGCGGCCGCGTCCGATGTCGGAGAGCTTGGCCGAGTCGGTGCTGGGGTTCACGTAGATGACGCCCGCGCGGATCATGATGCCGCGCTCAATAGCCAGCGCAGGCAATGATGCGAGCAGAAGCACGGCGAGCGAGCGCCCGCAGATATGCGCGAATTTGTGCGACACGTTGTAACTCCTGGGTCAGTTAACCATAGCTGATTGCGATGCCTGGGAAAAGCGGACGGGTGAATTGAGTCGCTCTGAAAGGGCACGGTCTCGATCGAACCGTAATCATCCCCTCACGGGCTGTCATCCTGAGCGGAGGCGCCGCCCTCGCTCAGGAGTCCAAGGATCCTGTTGCCGTGAACGAGCCCAATCATTCGGGATCTTTCTTCGCCGTCCACTGAAAGCACAGCCCATACCCATCGGGATCGCGCACGGACATCTGCTTCATCCCATAGGGTACGATCTTCGGTTCTGTCGACCTTGACGCCTTTCGCTCGTAGCTGCATATAGGCCGCATCCACATCGGGACATCCGAAGAACAACCCCGTGTCGTCGTGAGCAGCGATCCGTGCCGCATCAGGGGGCGACGGACGCTCATCATTGAACTCGTAAGCCGTGTTGAGCATCAGTTCCGCATCACCTAGCCGCAGTAGGCACCAGTGGAAGAAATCCTCACCCATCGCGGGCGATGTAGTCACGACCTCGAACCCCAGCTGATCGCGATAAAAGCGTACCGAGGTCGGCATGTCGTAAACCTGCAAGAGCGGAGCCAAGCCACGTACCTCGAATGCCATGAAGCACCTCACGAGCAAAATTGCACGACGCACTTCGGAAAGCGTGGCCGCATTGTACTTCAAGCCCACAGGATAATCAGCCGATGCCCATTTGACGTAATGGGCCCTCTTTTCGTCCGGCGACTAGAATGACTGAGAGCTTTCTGATGGGCATCGCCGCAAATCTCGCCGCCATTCGTCAGCGCATTGCCCTTGCCGCCGGGCGTGCGGGACGCGATCCGAAGCAGATCGCGATGATGGCGGTCACCAAGACCCATCCGCCCGAGCTCATCATCGAGGCTTACCATGCCGGGCATCGTCTCTTCGGTGAAAACCGGGTGCAGGAATTTGCCGGGAA
Source organism: uncultured Acidobacteriaceae bacterium (assembly GCA_963834135.1). GTDB lineage: Bacteria > Acidobacteriota > Terriglobia > Terriglobales > Acidobacteriaceae > Bog-257. Next base: position 164,748 of record CAWIAN010000010.1, read on the forward strand.
ATTCGATAGGCTTGCCGATCTGCAATCTGCCGACTTCCACATGATCGGCCATCTGCAATCCAACAAGGTGGGCAAAGCGGTCGAGATATTTCACAGCATCGATTCACTTGACTCGGCCAAACTCGGCGACCGGCTCAATGCCGCCGCGTCGAAGATTGCCAAGATTGTTGGCACGCTGATCGAGATCAATATCGGCGGCGAGGAGGCGAAGAGTGGTATCGCACCCGACTCGCCCGCGCTGGAGGAGATTTTGCAAGCCGCTCCGGGGTGGTCGCACCTGCGCGTACAGGGTCTGATGACCGTACCGCCATTCACCGAGGATCCCGAAGGCGCCCGTACCTACTTCCGTCGCCTGCGAGAATTGCGCGACCGGCTCGTCACCCGAAAGCTGCCAGGGTTGACACTCGAACTGCTTTCCATGGGCATGTCGCATGACTTTGAAGTGGCGATCGAAGAGGGCTCGACCTGTGTACGCGTCGGAACCGCGATCTTTGGCGAGCGGGAGAAGACTGTGTAGAAGCTTGGTCAGAAGTTGGATTTTGGGCATCAGCCCTGGCGATTGAGCGACTCAAACGCCGGAGGCGCGGCGTCGGTCTAGCCCAGGACGTAGCGAAGCGGAGTCCTTGGTGCGTGTTAAAAGGGCGGAATCCCGGAGGGACAACAGACAGCTTGTGATCCCAATTCGCGACACTCCGCAGGGCGCAACCTTCCAGGTGAAGGTGCATCCGCGCGCCAGGAAGAACGCTATCGTCGGCGAGGTGGGCGACGCGCTGAAACTCGCGCTCACGGCGCCTCCGCTCGAAGGCCGTGCGAACGAGGCGTGCATCGCCTTTTTCGCCGAGCTTTTGAATGTACCGCGCCCGTCAGTTACCATAGCCGCCGGACAAAGCAGCCGCAACAAAGTGATTCGACTCGCAGGCATGAAGGCCGCAGAGGTAGAGGTTCAGCTGCGACCGTTGCTGGAATAGGTTTTGGGCGTGCACTCCTTCGGAGTGCAGAGACCTGTCAACTTCCTAAGAATGGTATGCGTGAATGCACGCCTGAAGGCGTGCTCCACCCAATCGCCGCGGCCTGCAATCGAAGCGGGTACACTGTGCAGGCTGTTTGAACTGGCCACTGGCAACCGACGACTACTCATGACCCTGACCCAGCGTTGGCACGACATCCGCACCGGTTTCGAACGGCCCTTCTGGGTCGCCAACATCAGCGAACTCTTCGAGCGCCTCTCCTACTACGCGGCCTTCGCCTCGCTGGCGCGCTACCTGCACGAGACTCTGCAATTTCCCGTCGAGCGGGCGTCAACCCTCACCGGCTTCTTCGGCGGCCTGGTCTGGTTTCTTGCGGTCTTCGGCGGCACGCTGGCCGATCGCATGGGCTTCCGGCGCGCTCTCTCGTTGGCCTACCTGATCCTGACCTGTTCGTACTTCCTGCTGGGGTCGCTGGGTGCGCCGTGGCTGGCGCCGGTGCGCAACGCCGTGCCGCTGGTGGTGCTGGCAACGTTCGTCCTGGCGCTGCCGGCACTGGGCATCGCACTGGTCAAACCGAGCGTTGTCGGAACCACGGCGCGTGCGTCGAAGGAAAACGTTCGCTCCATCGGCTACTCGATTTACTACACCCTGGTGAACATCGGAGGCGCCGCCGGACCGCTGGTCGCGTCGTACGTGCACCAGCACTTGCGCGTGGAGAGCGTCTTCCGCGTCGCAGCCCTCAGCGTCTTCCTGATGTTCATCGGCGTGCTGCTGTTCTTCCGAGAGCCGAAGAAGCACGATGAAGTTGAAACAGCCAGCCTCGCCCAGGCTGGGAAAAACTTCCTGACCGTGCTAAGCAATCCCCGCTTCATGCTGTTCCTTACGATCTTCACGGGCTACTGGATCGTCTACTGGCAGATCTTTATTACGCTGCCGCTGTATGTTCACGATTACATCAGTGCGGCTGCAGACACCGAACGCCTGCTGGTGACTGGGCCCGTGCTGGTGATTTGCCTGACCGTCGCGATCAATCTGCTGACGCAGAAAATCCCGGCGTTGACCGCGATAATTCTCGGCACACTGCTTACGTCGCTGGGGCCCATCGTGATGATCCTGCATCCGACGGTGGTGGGCGTGGTGCTTACCCTGGTGGTCATCGCTCTTGGCGAGATTACGCAGTCGCCGCGTTATTACGAATACATCTCGCGCCTGGCGCCGCCGGGACAGCAGGGAACGTACATGGGCTTCGCGTTTCTGCCGCTCGGCGTGGGATCGCTGATCGCGGGGCCCTTCGGCGGCTACCTGCTGCACCACTACGGCGAAGTCGAACACAAACCGCAGATGATGTGGTGGATCGTTATCGGCATTGGATTACTGACAACCGTGCTGCTGTGGGTGTATGACAAGAGCTTGAGAGCAGCGAGCAATTAGTGATTAGCAGTTAGCGCCTGAGGATTGAGTTGGGTGCCCCGTTCTACGCCTGCTTTTGGCGTAGGGCGGGACTACTTGAGCGTATGCCGAAAACCCCCGCTTACATTGCCCGCCACATCCGGCGCGTGCTGCTCGACGGCGCGTCGGCGCCGCATACTGAAGAAGTTCAGCGATTTTTCAAAGACGAGATCCGGTCGCGAGGCTGGTACACCCGGGAGCTGCGCAGGCTTTCCGTGCGCTTTCGCCGCACAATTCTTGCCGAGAGCGGCCAGGAATTTCTGGTGCAGGTGGCCGACCAGTTGTTTCGGGGAGAAGTTCTGGAGGAGAAAATCTTTGCCGTGACCATGCTGCAAGGGATCGTCGACAGTTTCGCCAAGCCGGAGTTCAAGCTCTTTGAAGGCTGGCTCGATCGTGTCAACACCTGGGCCGACCACGACGCGCTGGTGCATTACCTGATCGGGCCGATGATCGCCAGCGACGATTACTACCTGCCGCGTCCGGCACGTTGGGCCAAGTCGACGAAGCGCTGGCATCAGCGCGCCGCCGCCGTCAGCCTGATCCACAGCACACGTCAGCACAAACACTTCGCGAATATCCAGCGCATCGCCGAGATGCTTGTGCCCAGTGAAGATGACATGGTGCAGAAGGGACTGGGCTGGCTGCTGCGCGAAGCGGCAAAGTTTAATCCTGAGATAACGGTTAAGTATCTGATGACGATTCGCGACCGCGCGCCGCGGCTGGTGTTGCGGACGGCGTGCGAGACGCTGCCGGAAGCGGTGAAAGGGAGAGTCCTAGGGAAAAGCACTCTCGCTCTACGCCAGAAGAGGATGTAGAACGGGGTAACCGGCAAGAGTGGTCTGATGCAGTACAGTCGCGCGGCTGATAGCGTCGTGCGTAACTTGTGATACTGCCGGTTGATAAGGAGCCAGCTTTAATCCTAAGTGGTATTTATTAATCTCCGTGCAACCGGCTGCAAGAACGCCTACCGTGAGGGTGGCTTTGAGATCCCCGCTTCGGCATTCCAGCTATCACCTCCCATTGCATCATCGGTCACTGACAAAGCGCCGCCTGCCTGCGCTAAATGGGCTGAAGGGAGTCGCCAGCATTCCTGTCCGACTTGTGCAGGCTCCTTCCCTTGCTTTGGCAGTTCGGGAACTTTTTCAGTCACCTCGGAGGTGAAAGATGTCTCACTTTCGCGCGTTCCTCATCGTCCTGTCGATCGTAATTACTACGCAAGCTGCGTTTGCGCAGCCCAACATCGTGAACTTCGACTTCGGGGCCGTTCGCATCGTGTGCGCGGGCGGCTATGCATACGAACAACCGATGACATCATGCTCGCGCCCTAACTGGGGCCCCTCGCAAAACTTTAACGCCAGTCCCGGCTTCGGCTGGATCCTGGGGTCAGTTTTGTCTGTATACGGCCAGGGCCAGATTGGGGCCGGTGGACCTGGGCTCACTGGTCCCAACACTGCGTTCTGCCCACCCTCTTTCGACGGCCTGCCCTTCAATCAGGCAGTCGTCTTGCAGGACTTCGGTTCCTTTGTCGCACAGGGGGTTTCGGGCTTTACGGCTGGCGACTATACCCTCAGCTTCTATCTCGGCGGCCGGTGCTACAGCTCGCAGAGGGTTGCAGCGCTGGTCGATGGCAACGTAGTCGGCACCTGGACTACGGAGGGCGGCATGCCGTTTTCGCTAGAGACGACAACGTTCACGGTCACTACCGACGGCGTCCATACCATCCAGTTCATGGGGCTGAACCATGGTGACAACACCGCTTTTCTGTCGTATGTAGTTGTTACCCCAAACTCGGCGCCGTAGTCTGAAGCTCGCCACATCGAACGGTGTCGCCAGGTTAGCGTAAGTTACCCGCTTCGCACACATCGTCAGCATGTGTGGGCGCACGAGGATCACCCCGGCAAAATTGGCTCCCGCGACTGCGGGACAACACAGCTTAGCGTGAGACGAAATCCTGGGCTCACGTTGTTGAAGGGTCTAGAGTCCCGGCAGGGGCGGGATGTGTCGCCGGCTGAAGCCGGCTCTAGTTCGAATAGGATCGCCTACCCAGGATTTCGCTTCCCACCCCAATTTGCGCAAATTCGGCTCAAATCGGGGACCCCGGCTGCGCTCCATCCTGGGCTATCATGACCGCCGCCCTCTGGGCTCGGACTCATTCCCCTTCAACTCCGCGCGACGCGAGCAATATTGCGCATCGGGCCGCCAGGCTGGCATAACATCGCCGTCGCAGGTAAACGGGCGGCCAGCGGTTCTGCCTGGCACTCGCCAACCCGCAAGGACGAAGCCGAATTCTCCGGCGAGCCTATCGGCACAGCTGAAGTCGTGCCCTGACACAATGCGTCCGCAGGCTCATAACGTTTTAGCCAAATGCCAAATGGCAAATGCCAAGTGCCAAAAGCCAACGGCTAGTCGCCAGTTGCCAGTCGCGTCGCCCCTTCGCCGCCTTTCATTTACAATTGATCCCGCAATGAATCTCCAAAATATCCAGGCTGCGCTCCGCGACAGCGGGCAAGAATGTTGGCTGTTCTACGATCATCATCATCGCGATCCCATCGCCTACCGCGTGCTCGGCCTTTCGCCGACCATGATGGTCACGCGCCGCTGGTTCTACCTGGTGCCCGCGCAGGGCGAACCCGTCAAACTGGTCCACCGCATCGAGAGCCATCATCTCGATTCGCTGCCCGGCAGCAAGATGGAGTACTCGGCCTGGCAGGAGTTGTGGCAGAACCTCGAGGTCATGCTCAAGCCGTATCACCGCGTGGTCATGCAGTACTCGCCCAACAACCAGATTCCCTATATATCGCTGGTTGACGCGGGCACGCTGGAGTTAGTCCGCAGCTTCGGCAAGGAGATCGTCAGCTCGGCGAACCTCGTCGCTCTGTTTGAAGCGACCCTGACCGACGCGCAGATGGCCTCGCACTTTAAGGCACGCGATGCAGTGGACAAAATCACGGCCGCGTTCTTCCAGGAGGTAGGGAAGCGAGCGCGCAACGGCGGAACCCATGAGTTCGAGATGCAGCAGTGGATCATGGAAGCCTTCGGCCGCGAAGGCCTGGACACCTGCGATCCTCCAAACGTGAGCGTAAACGAACACAGCGGCGACCCGCACTACGAGCCGACCTCGGCCACGTCGGGGAAGATCAAGGCGGGTGACTTCGTGCTGCTCGACATCTGGGCACGGTGCAAGCAGCCCGAGGATTCCGTCTACTACGACATCACGTGGACTGGTTCGGTCGGCGCGCCCAGCGACAAGCAGCGCGAGATTTTCGACATCGTTCGCGGCGCGCGAGATGCCGGCATCAATACCGTGAAGGAAGCCTTCGAGGCCAAACGTAAGATCCACGGTTGGGAAGTCGACAAGGCGACGCGCGAGTTCATCGAATCGAAAGGCTTCGGCAAGTACTTCATCCACCGCACCGGGCACTCCATCACCAGCGATATTCACGGTAACGGCGCGAATCTTGATAATCTGGAGACCAAGGACGATCGCGAGATCCTGCCCAACACCTGCTTCTCGGTCGAGCCTGGCATCTACCTGCCGGAGTTCGGCGTGCGCAGCGAGGTCAACATGATGATCCGCAACGGCAAGGGCGAAGTGACGGGCAGAATCCAGAACGAGTTGGTGCTCATTTAATGGCGAATCCGCAAAGCTCCGCGCTGCCGCGTAACACCAAAGCCGCGCCGCAAACCAATTCCATGACGATGATTGCGCCGATTGCAGCCTGGCTGGTGCCCGGTCTCGGCCACCTCATCCAGCGCCGCTACATTCGCGGCGCGCTGCTGATGGCGTCCATTTTCACCATGTTCTTCGTCGGCCTGGGCATGCAGGGCAAAGTCTACGCGTTCAATACCGGAGACCTGCTCGACATTCTGGGTTTTGTCGGCGACCTGGGCACAGGCCTGCTGTACATCGCGGCGCGTGCCATGGATTGGGGCGTCGGCAACATTCACCGCGCGGTAGCTGATTACGGCACCAAGTACATCGTCGTGGCTGGGCTGCTTAACGTGATCGCCATTGTCGACGCGCACCACATCGCCATCGGGAAAAAAGAATGACCTTCGAACTCTCACACTTCAACGCCGCTCTGCTGTTCGCACTGTGCGCCTCGATCGTCTTCGGGATCACGCAGCGCAATACCTCGCGCGACATGCTTCGCTACGGCGCCTACTGCTTCTGCATGTTCATCGGCGGCGTGATCGTGGCCGCTTGGGTGATGTGGGCGATCAAGCATTAGAAATCAGTTGCCGGTTGCCAATTAGTTCTCTCCGTCGCGAGTTTTCCATCGCTCCCATCAAAGGCGTCATCCTGAGCGGAGGCGGCCTGTGGTTGGCCGCCGGAGTCGAAGGACCCCTATGCACCCGCTCATGGAGGCGAGCCGGCTCTCCGCCCCTCAGCTTCTTATTTGAGAAACGTGAAGCTTTGGAGCACCTGCTTCAGTTCGTTTTGTACGGCCTCAGAATCGAACTTGCTGGGCGGTGGGTCTGAAATTCCCGGATTGCTGGCAGTGATTCTAATATCCAATTCATAGCAGGTGTTCTCGCGGAATATCCTGTAGGCTTTGCCATCTAACTCGTGACCCGTTGCAACGCCGTCGACGTGCCGCATAGTAAAGCTTTCACCGTTGATCACTTCTGAACGAGAAGGGCCATATGCTGGCGGGTCTGGCATGCTCAGGCATTTCTTTCTGTTGGCCGCTTCTTTCACTACATTCACCGTAAAAGCAGCACCCTCAAAGTTTGTGTTCTTCCCCTCCTGCTCTTTGGGATAAGCGATGCAGGCGATCGTTCCCTTCGAGCTGCAACTTAATTCCGAACATATGGGTACGAAGGCCATGCAGGAGTCGTTGGGCCTCCAGTCTTCGTCACGGTAGTGCTCACACTTAATCAATGAAGCGGGATATTGAAACTGAAAATCGCCCGCTGGGCTGGTAAAGGTTGTCGTCCGTGGTCTACTGCCAGCCTGGGAGAGCGCAGTCTGCGAAGCTAGTCCGGTCCAAAATAAGACCCCCAGGGCGATGATGGCGCTATGTCTGAGGCCAACCATAACGCGAGAGTGTAGCGCCCGGCCTGTGGCAATTCCAGAAACTAATTTGCAAGTCTACGCACTGCGGCCGTTCCTACGTTGTGGGAATAGGAACTCCCCACGATCGGAGACTGCCATGCGCTACCAACGCTTCGTTGCCTGCCTCTTGTTGTCCGCTGCCGGATGGGCCCAACCAGCATCTTCGTCAGGTTCATCGGCTCCTTCGCTCACTATCTACAACCAGAACTTCGCCGTGGTGCGCGCTTTCGTTCCGCTGCAGTTGAACGCGGGCGTCAATCAGGTCAGCTTCGATGGAATTACCTCGTTCGTCGAGCCCAGCTCGGTGGTACTGCGCGATCCCGCCGGCCGCGTGCGCCTCAGCATTCTCGAGCAGAATTACCGCACCGATATAGCCTCGCAACAAAACCTGCTGCGGGCATACGAGGGCAAGGAAATCGAGTTTCAGACGGCTCCCGGCCAGATCGTTCGCGGTCGCGTCATCCGAGCCGGAGGAGCGATGTACGGCGGCAACGGTTGTTACAACGGAAATTGCGGATACTCGGGGGAGACCATCGTCGAGGTCGATGGGAAGATCCAGTTTGGAGTTCCGGGGACGCCCATCTTTCCCGCACTCCAGAACGAGGCGCTGTTAAGTCCTGCGTTGACCTGGCTGCTCCAGTCAGACCGCGCCGCCAAAGTCGATGCCGAAATCAGCTACATCACCGGAGGCCTGACCTGGGAGGCCAGCTACAACGTCATCGCTCCGGAAAGCGGCGACGTGCTCGATATGGTCGCCTGGATCACGCTGCAAAATCATAGCGGGCACACCTTCGAGAATGCTCGCTTGCAGTTAATGGCGGGCGAAGTGAATAAGATCGCTCCCGCCACGGATTTCGTCTCGAGGTCGCAGGCGGTAGAAGTAACCTCGGCCGCCCCCCTTATCGGAGGAGCGGCGGCGACCGAGAAGGCCTTCGATGAATATCATCTCTACACCCTGGAGCGTCCCTCGACGCTGGAGAACGGCGAGACTAAGCAGGTTGAATTTCTGAGCGCTACCGGTGTTCCGTCGAAGCGAATCTATGTCTACGAGGGCTACCTGCTTCCGGATTACCTGCGCAACAACTGGGCCTACGAATTTCAGCAGCCGAACGTAGGAATGACCAGCAATAAGCAGGTGTACATCATGCGCGAATTCCGCAACTCAGCCGCCGATCACCTCGGCATTCCGCTGCCCAAGGGACGCATGCGCTTTTACCGCCGCGACACCGACGGCAGCCTGCAATTCATCGGCGAGAACGTGATTTCGCACACGCCCAAGGACGAGACCGTGCGCGTCTACACCGGCAATGCCTTCGACATCACGGCGGAGCGCACGCGTACGGACTTTCACGTCGACAGCAATCAGCGCCACATAGACGAGACCTACCAGATCAAGCTGCGCAACCACAAGAAAGAAGCCGTCACCGTGCAGGTAGTGGAGCACATGTATCGCTGCGACAACTGGACGATCACGGAAAAATCGGTCGAGTACACGAAGAAAGATAGCCACACCGTGGAGTTCGCCGCCAAAATTCCGCCGGATGGAGAGCAGTTGATGAGTTACTCGGTACACTACACCTGGTAGCGCGTATTCAAAACCTGCTTTGAAAATCTTTTCGAAGGGGACTTGTCTTCCTCCGATGTCTGAACCATAATTGCGCGCTCGGAAGGCGTCACTCAATAAGTTGGCGCCGGTCCTTCAATTATGTGTATCGGGTGGTGTCCCATGAGAGTGAGAGAAGGGCGGATGTTTACGGTTGTACTTCGTTGCTGGATGATGCTGGTCGCGACGTGCTGGTTTGTTATCTCTTCTCCATCCGCAGCACAGGCGCAGACTTTTACCGTTCTCCATACGTTCACTGATGGAACAGACGGAGCGAATCCACCCGCCGGTCTGACTATGGACCGAGGCGGAAACTTATACGGTCCCATCGGCCTGTTCTCCACGGGCGGCGTATTTCGAATCTCGCAAAAAGGCTCCGGCTGGATATTGAATTCGCTCGTGGCGCTGGAGCCGCCGGTCAGCCGGCTAGTTTTTGGCCCCGATGGCGCGCTCTACGGCACGACATACTACGGTGGCATAGGACATTGCCAGGAGGGCGGCCCGTGCGGCACAGTTTTCAAACTGCAACCACCGCCTAGAACGTGTCCGGCAGTCAGTTGCCCCTGGATTGAAACGATGCTCTATCAATTCACCGGCGGCAGCGACGGTGGAAATCCGAACAGCGAAGTGATTTTCGATAGGGCCGGAAATCTTTATGGTGTCACCATTCACGGCGGCTCCACGGGCTGCACTCTGGGATGCGGCGTGGTGTATGAACTCACGCCTTCCGGCAACACTTGGACAGAAAGTGTGATCTCAGGGTTTTTCGGCGGGGCGGCCGGCAATTATCCTAGCGGCGGCCTGGTCATGGACGCCGCCGGCGACCTCTTTGGCGTAGTCTCAGAAGGCGGATTACACAACAGCGGTCTCCTTTACGAGCTGACACCTGAGAACGGCGGCTGGAGGCAGACGAATCTCTACCTCTTTCAATCGGGCAACGGCAGCGATCCCATCGGCACCCTGGCGATGGATAGTGTGGGAAGTCTTTATGGCGTCACCGAGACCGGCGGCTCATCCGGCTACGGAGTCGTCTACGAACTGTCGCAGCCGCAGCAATTCATTTGGGATTACAACGTGCTCTACACCTTCAGCCTGCCCAACAACTCCGGCGGTCTCACAATTGACAGCCTCGGTGAACTTATCGGCACGACCGCGGAAGGTGGCGCCAATGGTCTAGGCTACTTGTACAAGCTGGCGTTCTCGGCTGGCCAATGGACTCAGACCCACTTGCATGACTTCAGTACGACCGATGGCTACGATGCGAACGGAAACGTCATTATCGATGCCAACGGAAATATTTTTGGAAGCAGCCTGAGCGGTGGCGCTTACTACGACTTCTGCGATTTCGGTTGTGGCACGGTGTGGGAGTTCACTCCGTAAAACGGTGCGGCCGCATTAATTTCAGAAGCCTCAACTTAGCGGCCAACATTCAACGATCAGGAGGGGGTATTGTGGCCCACAGTCTACTTGGTCCGTTCCCCATAAATTCTCGCTCACGGTATCTCGCGGTTGCGATCCTAGTTGCTACCGCGTGTGCCATGTTTACGGCTGGGAGTGCGCAAGCCCAAACCTACAGAGTTCTGTACCAGTTAACCGGCGGCAGTGCAGGATGGTCGCCGCAAGCCGGGCTGGTCAGCGACTCGGCAGGAAACCTTTACGGCACCACAGCCTTCGGCGGCGTATCGGGCCCCGGCTGCGGAAGCAACGGCTGTGGCACAGTCTTTAAACTCACCCGCACGGGCGGTGGTTCGGTCTACTCTGTCATTTATAGCTTCCATGGAGGCATTGACGGCGCCCGGCCCACATCGCAGCTTGCTATTGGATCCGATGGCAGCCTCTACGGCACCACGGGATATGGTGCGGCAGGCAACTGCACCGGTGGGCAGGGATACACGGGGTGTGGCATGGTCTTCAAACTCTCACCACATGCCTGCGGCTTTCCCACCTGTCCCTGGACGGAAACAGCTCTTTACCGATTCAGTGGAGGCCACGATGGAGGAACTCCGTGGCTCGGCACGCTGCTTCTGGACAGCGCGGGCAATATCTATGGCACGTCGTCTGCAGGCGGCGTTCGCTCCAGCAATTGCCCATCGCATGGTTGCGGCGTCGTGTATAAGCTGTTAGAGGTGAGCGGCCACTGGACGGAAGACGTGATCTACGAATTCCAAGGTGGAGACGACGGGGAAGTCCCTTACGGGGGCTTGATTCTTGACTCGCGCGGGAATCTTTACGGCACCACCACCGCCGGAGGCCAAAACGGCTATGGAACCGTCTATCAGCTTTCGCCCAATGGCTCCGGCTGGACGGAAACCATCCTGAATTCCTTTACCTTCGGCGAGCAGGGTGATCCCTGGGCTGGCCTGACCATTGATCCTGCGGGCAATCTTTATGGAACAACCGAGGCGCTCTACGGCGCCGTTTTCGAAGTTAGCCCTTCCGGAAACGGATGGCGTTTCGGAGACATCATTCAATTGCCGGGCTCAGGGGTTGAGCTGGGCGGTCCTACCGGCGGCGTAGTCAGAGATTCAGCCGGCAATTTGTTTGGCGGAACTCCGATCGGAGGCGCCCTCGATTCCGGTAGCATATTTGAACTGACGCCAAATTCTCAGGGAGGCTGGACGTATGTCCTTCTCCATAGCTTTGGTTCGCGGGGTGACGGAGTTTCCTCCTACGGTAACCTGATGCTGGACGGCAGCGGGAACGTTTACGGTGTAGCGACTGAAGGCGGTGGGGGCTCATGTGCAGCCGGTTGCGGCATCATCTGGGAGATCACTCCTTAAGTACAACCTCTTGACAGCAAATAAGAAGGCCTCGCAACACGCGAGGCCTTCGCTATGGCTGCCTACGGGGCTATTTCGAGGGCGAGAGGATCGGAGTCAGCAGATCTGGCGCCGCATCCACTCGCTCCAAATGCGGGTAACGCATTCCTCCGTGGTAGTCCAGCGAGATCGTCAGGAATTTATCGTCGCGCTTCAGCAACAGCTTGATGGGCTCCTGCGTCTTCTCGGCGGCGAGTATGACCTCGCGCAACACGCTGCCACTGTACTTCTGGTCATTCACCGCCTGGATCTGCATGTCGGGACTAATGCCGGCCTTGAAAGCAAGGCTGTCCCACCAAACATCGTTGATATCGCCGGTAGGGCTGACCGAAATGCCTAACGATGTCGCAAAAGTGTTTCCACGCGAGGGATCAGCGTGCTTCATGTCGTCGGGCATCGTGTCGTTGTAGACCAGTTTGTATCCGCCCTGCGTGATGCCATTGGTCGGAACCTGCGGCGCAACGTCATATACGCGTGTGCGGAAGAATGCCGCCCAATCGAACGCCTGTACCTGATTCAGCGCTTTGACCAGATCGTCCAGGGTGTAGGTAACGGTGACAAAGCTGCCATTGTCGATCCCATAGAAGGCCTTGGCAAAGTCGTCGAGAGATTTCTTGCCGCCGCTCAACTCGCGAATCTTGGTATCGGCATCGAGCCAGATCAAATCAGACTCGGGGTAATAGTCATACGAACGCTGCCAACTCGGCCAATCCTCGCCGGTCGCTCCATGCGTCGAGATGATGGGCTGGTTGGTGGTGTCGTCCAGCGAGCGCCAGGTACGGCCGGGGCTGACCTCGAAGGCCGCAGCGGTCGCCGCGATCTCGTCGCGCGCTTGCTCAGGAGTGCGCATGCCTGAACGTGCTGTCAGCACATTGCCGTAATAGTCGGTCAACCCTTCGTAGACCCACAGCAGATCGTTCTGCATCGGAACATTGAAGTTGGGCGTCCATAAATCAGCCGGGCGGCGGAACTTTCCGTTCCAGGAGTGCGTGTACTCGTGCGGCAGCAGCGCACGGCCGCCGATTCCGGCAGACCAGTCGGTGAAGTAATTCGCCCGCGCGCCATCTTCGCTGGATTGATGGTGCTCCAGACCCTTGCCGCTGACTACATCGCTGACAGAAAACAGGAAGTCATAATGGTCGTAGTGATGCGAGTTGAAGAGCCTCTGCGCCTCAATGACCAGGTTCTTGTGAAACTGCAATTCCTCGGGCGTCATCTCCAGGTCGGCGGCCTTGTCGGCGAAGACGTCCAGAAACACCTGGTTGTCGGGCGCCGAAGAAAGGTCAACTCGCTTGAAGATAGGACCGGCGTAGAGCGGAGAATCGACCAGCGTATTGAGCGGCGTCTCTTTGAACTGTACCTGGCTACCATTCTGCGATTGCACTTCCAGGGCACAAGCAAACTTCCATCCTTCCGGCAGCTTTAACGTAGTCGAGAACTTGATGTCGCGCGAGAAGTACCCTGCGGGATAGAGCAGTACCGTTTGCCAAGTGAGGTCGGCGAAGGTTAACGAAATACGGCCGCGCTTCGGATTCGTCGGCGCCAGATACTGGAAGTTGACGTCGAGACTGGTCGTTCCGGCGGGCAGAGCGACGTGGAACGCCGACATCTCCACGCGATCCCGAACCCAGGGCAGGCGCGTGCCGTTTGCTGTTATCACCAACCCGGCAAGATTAAGCACCGCATTCGATGGCGAATGCGTGCCCGGCATCCACAGCGGATAAAGCAGCGTGACCTCGCGGCCCTTCACCGGAATCGTTTCGTGCACATTGAAAATGCGATCGCTAACATTCGTGGCGTCCACGTTCAACGAGATGGTTCCGGGGTACGGCATATCGACCGGAGCAATAATCGGTGGCGGCAGCGGCGCCGGTTTCGGTCCGGTTGATTTCTGCGCGTAGGCGGCTGTGGTAGCAGTGATGAAGATTGTGATGATAGAAACTGCAACGTATCTGCGAAAGGTGAACGAGCTCGACACACCATCCTCCGAAATTGCAGAGATTACTCTATACCAGCGGATCCTCTGGCAAAGCGCATAGGCCGCACCGGATATCGAAAAACGCATCCATTGTCCAAGATCTGCAGGCGCTTATTCGCTGCGCAAAGCGGTCATCGGCTCGATGGAGGCCGCACGGCGGGCGGGTAACAATGCCGCCAGCAGTGCCGTCAGCGCCATCAACAGGGCCGCCAGCAGACTGCTCGCGGGATCGAAGCTGGAGACGCCATACAAGAGGCTTTTCAACACGCGCACCCCGAAGAAAGCGCCAACAGCGCCGATCAACAATCCGCCCAATACGACCCGCACGCCCGACATCATGACGAGCCCCAGCACTCTGGAACGCTGCGAACCGAGCGCCATGCGCAGGGCGAACTCGCGCGTGCGCTCCGCTACGGCATAGGCCATGGCCGCATAGACGCCAAGCATCGCCACCAGCAGACAGCACAGGCCATACACGGCGACCATCTCTGCCGGAACCTTCTGGCTCGCATACGACACCTGGATGTGTTCCTCGAGAGACTCCACATCGGTAATGGGAAGAGTACTGTCGAGCGAAGCAACCGCTGATTGCAGTTCGGGCAGCACGCTGTAGGCTGAGGTGCGGCTGTGCATGACAACGTTAAACCAGCCCTGGTAGTCCTGAAGCAGGGAAAGGTAGAGGACGGGATCAGGGGTATCTTCCCATGCTGCCGAGCGGTAAATCGTATCGTGTACCACGCCGATCACACTGCAGGCCTGGTTGCTGACTGTGATCTGGCCTCCCAGCGCATTGCCGTGCGGCCAATATTTCTGCGCCATGTTCTGGTTGACAATGACGACACAGGGCGCACTGGCGCTATCCTGGCCGGTGAACTCATGTCCCTGCATTATTGGAATCCGCATGGTGCGGAAGTAATCCGGACCTATCGAATCGGTAACGATGCTCATGCTCTCGCCCTTGGCTGGCTCGTATCCCGCAATGGCGACATCGCGCACGTGGCCGCCACCAGTCGCGCCCATCGGGACGTAGCTGGTCAGGCTGGCACTCTCCACATCCGGAGCGCTACGCAGTTTCTGCCAAAGCGCCTCCTGGAGAGCCAGTCCCTTTTCCTTTGTGTAGCCCGCGCGCGTCAGGTCCAGCGAAGCGACCAGCGTGTTTTGCGTGTTGAAGCCCGGATCGCGATGCACGACATTCCACAGCGTTCGCACCAGCAGCCCGCAGGCGATTAGCAAAACAAAGCAGATGCCGAGCTGCAGGCTGAGCAGCAAGTTCGCGGCGAATCCGCGACGCGAACCCAGGACGGAAACAGACCCGGCGTGCAGCGTCTCCGGCTGCGAAATGCGCAAGACCTGGCGCGCCGGCAGAAGTCCGCAGGCGGTCACGATTGCCGCGGTCATCGCGACGGAGAAGAGCAGAATCGCGCCAGTCGAGATGCAGGTTGAACGCCAGGGCGATTCCGAAGTTCGGCAGCAGAACGTAAAGCGCGTGCGACAACACCAGGCTGAGCAGCCAGCCGCCGACAGCGGCGAACAGCGTGAGTACCGCCGTTTCCACCAGCATCTGCCGCACAAGTCGTGCCGCCTGCGCTCCCAACGCGGTGCGGATGGCGATCTCCCGCGCGCGGCGGCTGCTGCGCTGGATGAGCAGGCCGGAGACGTTCGCGCAGATGAGCACCAGCAGCAGAAGTGCTGCGCCGGCCTGGAACGGCATCTCTTCGCCGACCTCCCCATAGATACCGCGGTTCATATGCGAGCTGTCGTCCAGCAGCAGGTCCCAATGCCTGTAATACGACGCCTTCTGCTGTTGCGCATACTGCTGGGCCAGCGTGTGCAACTCCGCCGAGGCTTGCGATGTGCTGATGGCCGGACGCAGACGCACGGCAATCTGCAAAGCGAAATTCCCGGACAGCGGATCCTTAGTGTCAGGCGCGAGCTCCGGCAGTTCGGACAACGGTACCCAGAGCGATTGCGCCAGCCCGCCATAAATACCGACAAATCCCTGCGGCGCGATTCCCACCACCGTCAACGGACGGCGGTTGACTTCGATTGTTTGGCCGACGATCGAGGGGTCGCCATGGAAGCGCGAATGCCACAGATCGTAGCCAATCACTACCTCGGGAGCGCTGCCGTAAGCGCGGTCCTGATGGGGCGTGAAGGCACGGCCCAGGATGGGCCGCACACCCAAAGCATCGAAGTAGTTACTGGCTACAATCCCGCTCCAGTAACGCTCCGGCGCTGAGCCCTTGCCGGAGAGATCGACCGGCGCCATCTCATGCGCGGTCAAAGCAGAAAAACTCTTCGCGTGCTCCCGGAGGTATTGGTATTGATCGTAATGTTGCGAATATCCGCTGCCGGTGCTTACCTGAGCGCTGACGAAGCGCAGCTGCTGTGCGTCCTGGACCTGGGGAAACGGATTGAACATAATCGCGTTCGCCCATGTCATTACCGTGGTGACCGCGGCAATTCCAAGCGCGAGGGTGAGGATCACTACCAGGGCGACCCCCGGAGATTTTCGCAGTTGGCGAAGAGCGTAACGAAGATCCCGAAGCATCTTGTTTCAACCTTGCAGCGGACGTTGATGGACTGGCGGCAGGGAATTTCGCCGCTCCGCCCGGTTGAAACTAGCTACGTCTTTAAGCGCGCCCAGGTTCCAATTAGTTGTAGGGAAAGGCAAGATGAGCTGCGGTTTTCGAGGCGCGCGTTTGCTTTGCAGAAGCCAAGGCGCGTCGGCAAGATGCCGCTTCGAAGCGATGAAGCACAAACCGTTTTCCAGAGGGATAAGCGTCAACGGTAGCCAATTGCTGGCTACTGTTTCTATTACTTCTTCTTGCCTCCCAGCAGGCCGCCCAGCGCTCCTCCGATGCTGCCGGCGTTCCCCGGTACTTTGCCGCCCAATCGCTGGTTGATCTGACTCTGGATTGCGCTCTGCACCAGCGCGCTGGTGTCCGCTGTGAATTTCGGATTCGAAGTTGTGCCCGTGATGGTGAAGGGGACACTCTGACTGCCGGCCTTGCCGCCACCTGCGGCGCCGAGCAGCCCACCGCCCGTGGTTTGAACTTTCGCGATCATCTTGAAGTTGAGGTTCTGGTTCGCGACCGTCCCCGCGCCAGTCACGTCGCCTAATGCAGGCATCACCAGGTTGATGTTGTCGGCGCGCGTCACCGCGGGGGTCACGTTCACGTTCGAACTCAGCGTTTGGATCGTCGTATCGGAGCCGGTCTTGATCCCAGCCAGTTGGCCCATGCCCGACATCTTGGAACTCAAGTCGAATCCGGCCAGCTTGGTGTTATTCAGGCTGATGGGTCCTGATATGTTCAACGCGTCGAGCGGGCCCTGCAGATTGAGGCTCGCGGTCAGCGTTCCTCCGCGCAATGAGGATCCGCTGGGAAGCACCACACCGAAGGCCGGCAACAACGATTCGAGTTCGTCGATCGAAAGGCCCTGGCCGTTCAGGTTCATGTGCACGACCATCGCTTCGCGGTACTGGTACGTTCCTGAGAGCTTCGCAGTGCTCTTGCGGGCAGACACATTCGCCGTGAGCGTGCCGTCATGGCTGGCCAGCGTGTAAGCGGTGTTGTAAGTGAATGCGAGCGGATCCTTCGCCGGAGAGCCGTTGGATGCCGCTTTGAGATTCTTGATCTGTCCGGTGCCCGCCAGGTGGGCCTGACGGCCGTCGGAGTTAAACTTCGCATTCATATCCAGCAGGCCCGACATGCCGGAGGTCGGCGCCAGTCCTGCAATCTCGACCGCGTCATTCTTGAGATCAAGTTCCAGCGGAGTGAGCGACGCGTCGTTCGGATCGATCGGGCCGGCCGTGCCCTCGGCTTTGACCGTGCCTCCGCGCGGCGCTTTGAGCGAGATGGTGAAAGGCATCTTCGATCCCGGAGCGAACTTCTTCAGCGTCAAATCCACATCGCTGTAAACAATGGTCGGCTGCTTCGCCGGAACTTCGGAAATGCTGATCTTGCCGTTGGAAATATCGATTTCATCGACCGCATAGTTCGAGGACGACTCCGCCGGCTTTTCTGCGCTCGGTGCAGGTGCTTTCTGAGCAGGCTTCTGCGCGGCCTGCGCCGGCGTCGGTGCCGGCTGAGCAGCGTTGCCGCCCAGGCTGGAATAATTCCATCGTCCTTCGGCATTGCTGATCAGGGCTACCTGCGGATCTTCCAGCTTGATGCTGTTCACGTGCAGCTCTTTGGAGAAGATGAGCGGCATGACGTCGACACTCACCTTCAGCGACTTGGCCGTGATAAAGGGAGCATTGCTGAACTTCGGATCGTCGGCGATGGTGACGCCGTCGGCGCTCAGAGCACCCGAGAATAGCGAGAAGTCGAGCTTGCCGATCTGTACGTTGCGTCCCAGCGCTTCCTGGGCTTTGGACTGCAGCATCGGCCGGAAGCTGTCGGCGTTAATGAAGAAGGGAATGATCAGCAGCAAAACGATGACGATGGCGACCACGATGCCAACAATCTTGACTGGCTTACTCAAGGCGGCTCCTCCCCAACGGGTAGTTTGGAAATCAGAGGCGCAATCAAATCACTACAGGATGAAGAGAGCGCGCAGCCTCACGGCTGCTTCAACCTGGTGGTTCAGCGTAACACCTTAGAGGGGTCAGGCCCAAGCGAGTCCGAAAGCACGAGGGCGCCCGCACACTTCGAAATCAAGTGAGCGGGCGCCACCCTAGAGCGCTTCTTACTGGCCGCCTTGCGAGGCCATCTTCTTTTCAAGCTCTTGTTTTACTTGCTCCATGTTAAAGCTGGCGCCCTTCTGCATGGGGGGAAATCGATGAAGCTTTGCGCGTAAAGGCCGACATCCTGCTGCGCCAGGACGAACCGCCAGAACTCGAAGCCGAACCAGTTGGCCTGGATCCATGGATTGCGCGGGAGGCTGGTGCGCTCCAGCGGGTCAAGTCGCAGGTTGATCAGGATCGGCCAATCTAGTTTGACGGTATTGCCGAGCCAACCGCCCGGTTGATCGATGAAGCGATACTTATAGTCATTGACGCGTACCGCTCCCAGCGTGTTCTCCGCGAAATAGAAAATCTCGCTGCGCGCTGACGGTCCCTTGCCGGTAATCAGAGCGGTTTGGTCATAGCCGTCGAGATGAACCTTGTAGTTCATACCGTTATCTGCTTGCCGGCTTTCAACTCTTCCTTGATGTTCGGATCGCCGGCCGCTGCCACGAACGTCGGGAACCAATCCAGACCGCTGACGATGCTGTTGTCGACAACGTCCCGGCGGGAACATGTCCCGGCCAACGAATAAGGCAAGGCACGCGGAAGCCCCCTTCCAGCACCTGCCTTTTCCTCCGGCGAACGGAGTCATGCCGCCGTCGGGCCAGCTGAAGTTTTCGGCGCCGTTGTCGGTCGTGAAGACGACGATGGTGTTGTCGTCGAGGCCGGCGTCTTTCAGATGCTGCATGACTGAGCCGACAATCGTCGTCAAGCTGCGCCATGCCGGCTTCTTAGATCGTCCAGCCATTCTCGGAGCGTGCGCATGGCTTCGTACTTCGGGGAGAGATGGGTGATGACGTGCATGCGGCTCGGATTCATCCAGATGAAGAACGGCTTGCCATCGGCTTTCGACTTATCCATGAACTTCAGCGTGTAGTCGAGGATGGTGTCGTCGACGGTTTCCATGTTGTACTTGATCGCCCTGCCATCGGATGCGGCGGCAGAGGACCATCGTCTTCGATCTTTTGCTTGCCGACTTTTCCCCAGCGCGGGTCGACCGTAGGATCATCGGTCGCAGTGGCAACCGTGTGCAGCAGATTGCGCGGCCCGACTTTGTCATTCAGTATTCTGCGGATACGTGGGGTGGAAAGGGTCTTCCATTGCGTCGAGATGGTAAAGGTATCCCCAGAACTCGTCGAAGCCGTGAACCGTCGGCAGATACTCGTTGCGATCGCCGAGGTGGTTCTTGCCGAACTGCCCGGTTTCGTACCCCATGGCTTTCAGAGCAGTCGCAATGGTGACGGCCTGGTCGGGAATGCCGATCTTGGCGCCGGCTTGGCCAACAGTCGTCATGCCGGTGCGGATCGGCAGCTCGCCGGTAATGAAGTTGGCGCGGCCGGCGGTACAACTGGCTTCCGCGTAGTAGGAGTTGAAGCGCATGCCCTGCGGCGCGAGTTTGTCGAGGTTCGGCGTCAGGCCGGCCATCATGCCCTGGTTGTAGACGCCGATGTTGAACCAGCCAATGTCGTCTCCCATGATGACGATGATGTTGGGCTGCTTGGTTTGCGCGCTGGAAAAGCAACCTAACGTGAACAGCGCAATCGCGATCAGGACTGCCTTGATCAACGTTCGTTTGGCTTTCTGGACGTTCATCGGGAAACTCCTTGTCAGTGGTGCAGGATTGTCAGAACGAAATTCAGTCGTTGTTTGTGAATGCGACTAGGGAAACCTCAATGTTTCTGGACGTATCGCTCGAGATCACGAAATCGGCTGTGCCTCAGGAAATTTCCATTTGCCGTTGAGAATCTCGGTACGCGGGCGATAAAGCCTGACCATGTAGTTCCAGCCCGGCATGATCGGCAGGCAGTTGGGAAGTTTGCCGTCGCAGCCTCCGAACTGGACGGTGACCGAACCGTCGGCGCCCTTCTTCGCGGTGATGTTATTCAACGCGTACGCATTGTATGGATTTTCCTGGTAATAGCCTTGCGCGTTGTACAGGCTGATCGACCAGAAGCCGTCTACCGGAACCTCCTTCACCTTCAGGCGATAGATAGTTTTGCCGTCGTTCTTGGCGGGGGTGACGTTCAGGTAGAGCGCATCCTTCTCGGGATTTCCGCCCCAGGCGGATGCCGCACCGATCAGGTGGCGCACCGGCTTGGTTTGTTCTTTCGTGCCGAACATGTAATGGGTATCGGGCAAACCGGCGGCAAGCAGCAACAAAGCGTTGCGTGTCTTGGTCTGGCTCGCCATGTCCCATCTGGGAACCTCGAACTTGCCGGGCTCCTTCTGCTTGACTTGGATGGCGTCCTGCAAGGTGTGTACCTGCTGAAGGTCTTGCGGGCTGGTAGGGTCGACCAAGGTTCGAACGGCGATTATGCCGTAGCGGGTGCCAACTTTTTCTTTGGTCAGGGTGTACGTGCCCTTTCCGTAAGCCACCATCGGCGTGTATTCGTCCTGATTGATGACCTGCATCGACATGAAACGCTTGCCGGCATCAGGCAGCGTGATGGTGACGGGTCCGGCGTCGAGATCGAAGACAGCCGCTGAGTACAAGGTGTCGCGGTTCAGACGAATCACGGTCTGTTGGTCGATAGGGGCGGGGGTGCGGTCATGGACGAATTTTCCGAATGCCCCACGCTTAAGAGCCTGGGCGCTGAAGTACAGGTCGCTTTCGGCACGGACAAAATTGTCGGCGTTGACGGGTATGCAGTCAGCACAGGCTTCAGGAGTGGCTGTCTGGGCCGAAGGGACGTAGCCGAGTGCGGCGCTCAAGCGCTGGCCGCCGATCAACAACAACAACAACGCGGCGGACAAAGCAATGCGCAGTTTGGCTGGTGAGGTATTCCTCATAGTGTGAATCACCTCGCGGCAAAGATTCCAGCTGTGGCTGGTGTTCGCTTCCTCATTTCGCCCCATTATTTCGCCTCTACCGGCTGCATTTGCGGTTTCTTCCATGTGCCATTGAGCACCGTTTCGCCAGGCAGGTAAACGCGCAGCACGCAGTAGAAGGGGCCATTGGGTGCGGGCAGCCAGTTTGCTTGCTTCGCCGCGCCCGGATCATGCGGTGAGATATAGAGCGTGAGCGAGCCATCGCTGCCGTACTTGTAGGACTTCATCGTGGTCGAGTTGAGCAGGTAGCGCTTCAGCCGATTGGCCACCAGGAACTGCGTTTTACCGTCGTACATGGTAAGCGACCAGAAAGCTTTGTTGGGCGGGAGATCGCCTTTGGCAAAGCGCAATTCGTAACTCGACTTTGAGGCGTCCAGCGGCTGGTGATTTGCGTCAACGAAGTAGCCGAAGTAGATGGCATCAGCTCCGGTGTTGCCGTACAGGCCAAGCTTGGCTCCTACGTAGCGATACAGGTAGTTACCCTTCAGGTCTTCGCGTGTGCCGAAGAGGACGGAGCTGAGGATCTGGTCAGTGTTGATCTTCTGCATCACCTCGGCAACGTCGGCGGCGGAGTCCTTGATACCCTCCTGGATCGCCTGCTGAATCTCGGGTGAGAACTTGTTGAAGTCGAAAGTCTGACCGGGCCCGATGTTCAACCTGGCAAAGCGCGCCAGCAGAGCGCTCTCCGAGGGATTTGGCGGACAGAACTGGAAGAGAAAGTTGACCAGCGGGAACATAGCCGGCGACGTAGACATATCGTCGGCATACTTCGGCCAATTGATGGCAGGAGCAGCGGCGGGCGCGGGCTGGTGCAGGAAGGCGCTCAACGGCTGGGCTTTGTACTGGTCCTGAATCTTGTTCACGTTCGGCAGGTCGGCAAGGTTGAACAGCTGGGTGCGAAAGAGCGCATAAGCGAATTGCGTCTCCGAGCGAATGACAGCTTTTATGCCGGGCGGGGTTGCGCCGTTCCATCCCGGTCCGGCAATGAGAAATGTCCCGCCGTCGTTACCGTAGGCGCGCGTGCCCAGGTAGGCGAAATTGTAGGTGTACAGATCAACCAGTTGCGCCGTGTAGTAACGATTGGGCGCGATCTTCGGCATGGTGATGACCATGGGCTCGGCGCGCAGGTCCATCCAAAGATAAGAGTAGGGCGTGTCGGAATTTGGCGTGACGACAAACTTGTCGGCCGGGGTCGCGACCGACTTCGAACTGTTCAAGGTGTTGAACGGGCCGCGATAGTCCTTGTTGGTAGTGTCGATCGACTGCTTGTACATGGTCTGGTAATTGACGGCCATGGGGAATCCGTAGATGTAGGCTTCCTTAGCAATAGCGCGAGCGTCGGCTGCCGCAAGGCCGGAGGTTGCGGTTTCAGTCTTCTTCTCGTCGCTGCAGGCCGCCACGAACAGGAGTGCCAGAGCCAGGCTGAAATTCCAGATTCTCCGCGCCACGATCCTTTTCATCGACCCTCTCCTTAAAGTTGATTTCTTGATCACTGAAGGCTGCAGATTAAGGCCGCGAACAGGTGAAACCTTAGCTCGCGCCGATGCCGTGGGGGTTAACGGTTACGGTTGTGGTGGCGACGGAGCTGGCGGCATCTTCACCAGCGACTTCGCCACCCACGCGATGGTGAAGACGATGGTCTGGCCCTGCGAGCGGACGCGCGCGGCAAATTCCGGTTCGTAGCGCACGAGAAACGTCAGCCGCGGCTTAGGCAGGAAGACGTTGAACTCCGGGCCCAGGCCAAATACGCGGTCCTTGAAACCGAGGAGCGCGGGCGGAATGTCGGAGCCTGAGTCGCCCGTGACCTTAAACTGCGCGTAATAGTCGACGCCGAGATTCATGATCATCGGAATCGGGCCGTCGACCTTGTGGTAATACGTCTTGCCCAGGCCGCCTTGGACGGTCGCCATGTCGCCGACGTTGATGTCGGTGCCGCGTTTGTCGGTGTGGAACTCCAGTGCGAAGTTGCCGGAGAGACTCCAGCGTTTTTCATCGTCGAGAAAGAGCGTGCTCCCGACGGAGAATTCATTTCCCACCATGCCGAGACCGCTGTTGTCCGTGCCGCCTGCGGAGTAGCGGCCGGTGGGAATGTAGATGTTGTAAGCGGCCAGGAAGTCGGCGCGCTTGCGATGCCATCCCAACTGTACCGGCGAGACGATCATGTCGGTAAAAGCCATGCCGGTGTTGACGTTGAGCGAATCCAGCTGGAGACGGTTGGAGATGAAGGGTATGATGACCGACGCTCCGTAGTTGGCGCCCAGGAACTTCCAGTTGGTCACACCGCTAAGCACAATGCCGTCGAGCGTGGACGTCAGGCTGCCCCGCTGGTTGATCGTATTACCGTGGCTGTCCTTGACGGTGCTGGTGGGATAGATCCACAGCAGGTTCCCAACGTAGAGGCCGGGAGGCGCCTGGGTTCCGCTCTGCAAGCCGAGAGAGCCGGGAATGTCGTCGCCCTTGTATTGAGCGGTCGCAGAAACCATGGACATTAAGACGAAGAACAGACATGCTGCCGGTACGCCCCTGGACATGACCTCACCCCGAAACCAAGAGTAGCCAAATAACGACAGTGTGCAGTCCGCCACGGTGGAAAAGGGAGCGTTCCCTTAGGCGGGCCTTGGCAGTAAATAAAGTTCGAAGTCAGGCGCCCGACTTGATTGCCGGAATTGTACTCCTTCAAGAGTCCTTAGTGGCGAGGTTATAGCGAGTATTACCACAATGTCGGAGTAGGGATATGAAACTAGGTGAACACGGCTGCAAACGGCGTAGATCTGCGGCCATCACACTCTGGCAGCCCTTCAACCCATACCGGAAGCAGGGAATCAGGATGTGAAACGGTCGCGCGTCGGCGCCGTGTTCTACTCGACAGATGCTCAGTCGCCGAAGTTTTATTGCCGTCACCGCCCTCGGTTTCCCCGCCTTACTCCGTGCTACCACACAGACCCACGGCGCTTTGTCGGCGGCGTTTGCGCAGCTGGAACGCCGCAATGGCGGTCGCCTGGGTGTGGCCATTCTCGATACCGGGACAGGCGAGCGCACCGGCTATCGTCAGGATGAGCGCTTTGCGATGTGCAGCACCTTCAAGTTTCTTCTCGTCGCAGCGGTCCTACAGCGCATCGATCGCCACCAGGAAAAGCTCGATCGCGCGATTGGGATTCCGCCGAAGCCGCTGGTAGGCAACTCGCCGCTGACCGAGCCGCACGCTGGCGGCACCATGACCCTCTCCGCCCTCTGCGAAGCCACGCTTACGCGTAGCGACAACACGGCAGCCAACCTTCTACTCGACACCATTGGAGGACCTGCAGGGTTCACCAGCTTCTGCCGCTCAATCGGCGACACGGTAACCCGCTTGGACCGGACGGAGACCTCACTGAACCAGGCGCTGCCGGGCGATCCGCGCGATACGACGTCACCCGAGGCAATGGTGAATGACCTGAACAGAATTCTGCTGGGGGACGTGCTGTCGCACGCCGCGCGAGGACAACTCACCGTATGGATGGAGGCGAATCAAACCGGCCTCGACAAACTGCGCGCGTCGCTCCCCAATGGCTGGCGAGCAGCGGATAAAACCGGAAATAACGGTGAGAACACGATGAACGACATCGCGGTGTTCTGGCCCGCAGGAAGCAAGCCCATCATCGTTGCGGCCTACATCACGGAATGCGATGGCCCCGATAGCAAGCGCGTAGCGATGCTGAAGCAGATTGGCAGCCTCGTCATAAGCCAAGCTTCGCGTTAAGCCACGCCAGACCTATCTACTGAGCTGCCTGCACCGCCTTCGACCAGGGCGTCGGACCGACGTGCATCATGAAGAATTGATCGACAACCAGGTGTTCGCGCTCCACTGCGCCGGTCAACTCCGAAACCGTTTGCGGATAGAACCAGCTGCCGTCCGGCATCTGTTGGAACGCGTCGCTGCCATACAGAAGTTTCAGAGCGGGGAAGTACACCATCATTTGCCGCTCTGTGGTCTCGCCGTGAATGGGGTAGATCTCCAGACGATTGGCGCCCGTGCCCACGACGGTCTTCTCCGAAACCGGCCGCAGATCAGCCGTTCGCGGAGATTTGGCCAGAGCATCCGGGTACATCGTTCGAGGCATCGCGTCCACTCGTTCGATGAGAGGAACGGTGCGATCGAGGACATACACCGGGATACCGCGCGCCACGTATTCGCGCACTCCGCCGATATGTGGCCACGAATCCGATGTGGTGATCACCGCTTTGACAGGTAGATCCGGGAACTTGCCTTTGGCAATCTCCAGTACCTTGGCCGAATAGCCGGAAGAAATCGGCGCCTCAAGGATGACCACTCCGTCGTCTTGCCGGATGATGGTTGTGTTCCAGGCTCCTGGAAAAAAGAAGATGCCGGGAGCAAGTTCTTTTGCGGCTGCGGCATTGGGCGCCCGGTCGTCGATTGTCTTACCGGCGCTGGCGGCAAATGCCGTGCGCGTTTCGGGCGAGATGGCAAAATCGGTTGGCGCGAAGCTGTGCTTAAAGTCAAGCTTCGAGATCGTAATGGTTTCATCCTGCATTCCATTGCGAACAATGTCGCTCTGCAGCGGATAGTGAATGCCATCCTGTAGCCACCAGAACGAGTAAAACACCTGCGTTGTCACGTCTCCCCAAATGCTCCAGAAAATCCCGAATGGATAGGCGCTCACCCACTCGACCGCTGTAGGCAGGTGCGTGTCGGCGTTGAGATAGACACGGATAGGCAAGCGTTGCCAGGTAAACGTTACGACTTGATGTGGCACGTGCTGCAAGGACCACATCCGTCTGCCGGCGCAGGTCGGGACTCGCCAGAGCCGTTAGCAGAACGCGTTCCGGACTAAGCGCCATGGCTTCCGCCGCTTTCTGTAATTGCTCACCCGATGCGGGCACAGCCTGCGAATCAAATTGCAGTGCCGCCACGTCGCCGGAGACAGTCTCGGTCATGGTGAATGCCGGCTGCATGGCGACGCTGGCCCTGGTCTCTCGCTTCCACTGAGCATGGGTCAGGTCTCGCCACTCCCGAATGCTGTCCTCTTCGACAAAGTACGGGCCCTCCGGACGCTCCGACTGCTCCAGCATGTTTCGTTGAGCGATCGCCTCGACGTAAACACCGCTGAGAGCGCGAATCTTTTCCTCACCACCCATGGCCGTCAGTCCGGCATGCAGCAGATCGGTGGCCGATTGTGCAGCCTGGCCATAAACGCAGAGAGGGAGCATCGACAGAACTGCAAGGAGGCAAAGTTTTTTCACGAGCGATACCTGAATGTGATGTGACAGCAAACTCCCAAACCTAATACAGATGCGAAGCGGTGGCCACCGCCTTGAGATGGAAGGCAGTAGGTTGCTCCGGATGCCGCCTGGACGCGCGGAAACCCAGGCATCAGCGTGCGCTTGTCTGCGAGATCTGCGCAAAGGGGACGTTGAGAATCGGATACCGTTTCCAGTCCTTGTAATCGAAGTGCCACCACTCTGTGGGATACACGGTGAATCCTTCCGCTTCCATTGCACTTCGCAGGAGCGCGCGATTGGCCCGTTGCTCCGCCGTCCCACCCGTGTAGTCCGAATGCGCGCTCTCCGACATTTCGTCATAACCGCTGGGCATCGGCAAAATCGTACCAGTCTTCAGGTCATAGATCGTCAAATCAACGGCGCATCCGCGATTGTGTCGCGAGCCCTGCGCCGGATCGGCGACATACATGTGATCGGCGGCAGGCGTCGCATCCCAAAAGATCTTGGTCACATACCACGGCCGATATCCGTCGAAGATGAGCAACCCATAACCTTGCTGATGAAGTTTGCGATTGGCGCGTATGAGAGCCTCAGCCGCTGAGCGCTGCAGAAACGCGCGCGCCTCTTCATAGAGCGGCGTGCCCAGGAAGTTGTTCGACGAGGCGTAATGGATGTCGAGCTTCAGCGTGGGATCGAGCTTGATGAGTTCTACGAGATCGGGCTTGAGGAAGTCGCCCTGCTCCACCGGAGGCTGCGCCTTGAGCGCCTCGGCCCGAAGCACGGAGACAGGCTTCAGCGGCTGAATGTGGAAGCTCTGCTGTACCTGCTGCGCGGGCAGCGAAGCCGCCAGCAGGGTGCAAGCAAGAAGGACACGGGCAAAGATCATGCGGGCGATGATAGCAAATGGAAAAACGTCGCAGCGTCGGAGATCAGGAGCCCAGCGGTGCGAACCAGGCGCGCGCGGGCGAGCACCCGGAGAGCATCGTTTGTCAGAGATAAAAGGCCCCGCATCGCTGCGAGGCCTTTGTCTTTCGAGCGACCCACTCAAGCGAAAAGCGCGCTTGAATGGGGCACCCGTCGGTCTTCGAGTCGGCAGTGACTAGTCACTACCACTGTCTTAGTACATTCCGCCCATACCGCCGCCGCCGTGAGGCATTGCCGGTTCCTTCTTCTCTTCCGGAATGTCGGCTACCAGGGCTTCGGTGGTGAGCATCAGGGCCGCGATCGAACCTGCGTTCTGCAGAGCCGAGCGGGTTACCTTGGTCGGATCGATGACGCCGGCCTTGACCAGGTCTTCGAACTTGTTGGTCAGGGCGTTGTAGCCGAAGTTGTTTTCCTTCGACTCGCGGATCTTGCCGACAACGATCGCACCCTCTTCGCCGGCGTTGCCGACGATCTGGCGCAGCGGCTCTTCCAGTGCGCGACGCACGATGTTCGCGCCGATCTTCTCGTCGCCTTCGAGCTTCAGAGCTTCGATGGCATCCGAGCAGCGGAGCAGGGCCACGCCGCCTCCAGGTACGATGCCTTCCTCAACCGCAGCGCGGGTGGCATGCATCGCGTCCTCGACACGGGCCTTCTTTTCCTTCATTTCAGTCTCGGTCGCGGCGCCGACTTTGATGACGGCAACGCCACCCACCAGCTTCGCCAACCGCTCCTGCAACTTCTCGCGGTCGTAGTCGCTCGTGGTCTTCTCGACCTGTCCGCGAATCTCCTTCACGCGGCCTTCGATGTCGCCGGCCTTGCCCTTACCTTCGACGATGGTCGTGTTGTCCTTGTCGATGGTGACCTTCTTGGCCTGGCCGAGATCCGCCATCTGCACGTTCTCCAGCTTGATGCCGAGGTCTTCGGTGATGGCCTTGCCACCGGTGAGGATGGCGATGTCCTGCAGCATGGCCTTGCGGCGATCGCCGAAACCAGGCGCCTTCACGGCAGCAACCTGCAGGGTTCCGCGCAGCTTGTTGACCACCAGGGTCGCCAGCGCTTCGCCTTCCACGTCTTCCGCGATGATGATGAGCGGACGGCCGCCCTTGGCGATCTGCTCGAGCAACGGAAGCAGGTCCTTCATCGAGGAGATTTTCTTCTCGTGGATCAGGATGTAGGGATTTTCCAGAACCGCTTCCATGCGCTCCGGATCGGTGACGAAGTAGGGGGACAGGTAGCCGCGGTCGAACTGCATGCCTTCGACGACTTCCAGCTGGGTCTCCATCGTCTTGGACTCTTCCACGGTGATGACGCCGTCCTTGCCGACCTTCTTCATCGCTTCTGCGATGATGCGGCCGATGGTCTCGTCATTGTTGGCGGAGATGGTGCCAACCTGCGCGATCATCTCGCCCGAAACCTTCTGCGAAAACTTATCGAGAGCCGAGCCCTTGCGATTGCCGTCTTCATCCTGCGTGCCGACGACTGCGCTCACGGCCTTCTCGATGCCGCGCTTCAGAGCCATCGGGTTCGCACCGGCAGCAACTGTCTTCACGCCTTCGCGATAGATAGCCTGCGCCAGAACGGTCGCGGTGGTGGTGCCGTCACCGGCAACATCCGAGGTCTTGGAGGCGACTTCGCGCACCATCTGCGCGCCCATGTTCTCGAGCGAATCCTTCAGCTCGATTTCCTTAGCTACGGTCACGCCGTCCTTGGTGATCAGGGGCGAACCGAACTTCTTCTCGATGACGACGTTGCGGCCCTTGGGTCCGAGGGTAACTTTCACCGCATCGGCCAGAACGTTCACGCCGCGAAGAATCGACTGCCGCGACTCTTCTCCATGCAGAATCTGCTTTGCCATTTCTAGATTTCTCCTTAATGCTGAGTGAAACTGTTGTCAGTTGTCGGTTGTCTGTTGTCAGCTATCCGGGAAAACTCTCTCGCGGCTAAAACTTCAATCAGCCTGCGGGAAAGGGTCGGTACGGTCAGCGATGTTCTAACTGAGAACCGACAACCGACAACTGACAACGCGCGCCTATTTCTTCGCGGCGTGTTCCTTCGGCTTGCTGGCGCCTTCCAGGATGCCGAGCACTTCTTCCTCGCGCATGATCAGGAAATCTTCGCCATCAATCTTGATCTCGGTGCCGGCATACTTGCCGAACAAAACGCGATCGCCTTCCTTCACCGCCAACGGGAAGGTCTCGCCCTTGTCGTTGCTCTTGCCACGGCCGACGGCGATGATCTCGCCTTCCTGCGGCTTGTCTTTTGCGCTGTCGGGGATGATGATTCCGCCACGGCTGGTCTCAGCCTCTTCTACACGGCGAATCACAATGCGGTCGTGCAGGGGAGTCAACTTTGTCGCCATTCTTGGAACTCCTTTCGATCTCTTGAAGTCAGTTGTATTCCGTTTAATATTTTGCCGCTCATGGCCCGCAACAGCAGGTTCAATGCGGCAATCGTTCTGAAGCTTGGGTACTGCGGGATTTCTCGTAAGAGAGTTTTCCAGAGTCTCTGTTAGCACTCACTCCCAACGAGTGCTAATGATAGCGACTCCGTAAGCCAAAGTCAAGACATACATGAGCGTAATTCACTCATATTCTTAATATCGTGTTAATTAGTCTTATTATCATCATTTTACACTAGGTCAAGCAGCGGTTCTCGGGCCGAGCGTCGCGAATTGGAACGTGGATCGGCGCCCGTGCAAGCGTCGTTGCAAAAAGATATCCCGGGGCATGAATAGCAGCATCTATTGCGAACAGCTGGCAACGTTCCGCGGCAATCACTCATTGTTCTGACGGCGGTGAACTTTATAGTTCCCATAACCCCGAGCTTCGCAGGATAATCGGGTTTAGTTCAGGTGCCATTGTGCCAGTCGACCCTGGTGTTCGTGATTCTTCGTCGTCCACGCTCCCGTTGAAAGCGACACTGGGAGTGGTATTCGCAGCGCTTTGCTTAACGGGCGTCGGCTTCGCGCAGACGCAGTCATCATCCTCTCCCGTTTCTGATCCCACGGCCGCAACGCAGACGCAGACTGCCACGCCCGAAAAGCCCGATCCCTCAGCCGCGCCCCTTGCGCCCACACCGGTTGCGCCCAGTGGATCAATTCCCACGTCGGCACAGGTTGAAGCTGCAGGAGCCGCCGATCCCTCAGCCGCAGCCGACGCCAAGGACGCCAAGCCTGCTACGCCCTCTGCACCGAACGGAGTCGACGCCAACCAGCCGAACCTGGCTCCGAAATACAACGTGGCGATGATCGGACAGCGCAATGTGGGTAGCGGCCTGGACTTCTACTCGCTTGAGCGCGAGATGGCGCTGGGCAGAGAGCTTTCGCAACAGGTCGAGTCGAGCGCCAAGCTGGTCACCGATCCCATCATCACCGAGTACGTCAATCGTATCGGCCAGAACCTGGTGCGCAACTCCGACGCGCGTGTGCCGTTCACCATCAAGGTTCTCGACAATGACGAAGTGAACGCCTTCGCGCTTCCCGGTGGATTTTTCTACGTCGACAGCGGACTGATTCTAGCCGCCGACAACGAGGCTGAACTTGCCGGCGTGATGGCGCACGAGATCGCGCACGTCGCCGCTCGCCACGCCACCAAGAATATGACGCGGGCGCAGATCTGGAACTTCGCTTCCGTGCCGCTCATCTTTGTCGGCGGACCGGTGGCCTACGCCGTCGCTGAGGCCGCGGGACTTCTGGTACCGCTGGGTTTTCTGAAATTTTCTCGCGATGCTGAGCGCGAAGCCGACCTGCTCGGTCTGCAATACGATTACGCCTCAGGCTATGATCCGGAAGCTTTCGTGGAGTTCTTCGAGAAGCTCAACGTCGAGAAGAAGAAACCAAACATGGTGGCCAAGGCGTTCGCGACGCACCCGATGAATGTCGATCGCATCGAAGCCGCACAGGACGAGATCCGCAAATATCTGCCGGACCGTCCCGAGTACGTCGTCGACACCAGCGAGTTCGAGAGCGTGAAGGCGCGGCTGGAGATGTTAGAGAATTCGCGCCATCTGGGCGGCGTTAAGCCTACACCGGGCCGGCCCGTTCTCTTGAAGCGCACCAGTTCTTCCAGCGGCTCCGACGACGGCTCGCAAAGCCCCGCCGACAATGGGCGTCCGACGCTGAAAAGAGCGCCATCGTCGACTACTACCTCGCCCACGGGCGCTGACTCCACTACGAACACCGCGGGAGCGAGTTCGACGACGGCCCCTCAAGCGGATTCAACGACCACCAATAACGGCTCGACGGATGCCGCGCAAGCCTCGGGTACGCCAAACAGTCCTGACGATCGGCCGGTGTTGAAGCGAAATCCGTCCTCAACTTCGGATTAAGAGAGGGAAGTAGCCATGAATGTTCTCCCGCTACTGGCAAGCGCCGTAAACCTTGGCATGGGACTGGTGATCGCAGCAATCGCCATTGGCTTAACCGTACGAATCGCTGCCTTGGCCCATGGGGCGAAGCGCATCTTCCCGCACCGCTAAATTTTGGAAGGCCAAGGCTTCAAAGGTTGCAGAGAAACTCCAGCAACATGAGCGTTGTGTCAGGGCACGGCCTCAGCCGTGCCGATAAGCTCTCTATCTTGATCTTGACTTCAGCGAGGGGAAACTCAGTCCGACGAGCCGTGCTGATCCGAATTTTTTCTGTAACGAATCGGACGCACCTGCCGTCCGATACCAGCGTGAACAGAACAGCAGGTTCTTCGACTTGGACTGAGTCCTCACTTAGGATGACACCTCTCTTAGGGGTCCAGGCATAGGCCTTGGCGTTGCGGCCTGTCGCGTTCCTTGCCTACAATGTCGCCTATGAGATCCTCCCGCCCGTTGCTCATAATTCTTGCTGTTGCTGTGTTCTCGACCAGCCTGTTCGCCCGAAATCAAAAAGACGAATCGCGAATGTCGTCGACCAGCTTTGTCATCCTGAAGGACGACAGCGGCAAGCCGGTGCGCAATGCTGCTGTCGTGCTGCATCCTGTAGGGAAAAATGAAAAGCAGGGCAAGAGCGGCTTCGAGCTGAAGACCGACGCCGACGGCAAAACGCACTTCGACGGTATTCCGTTTGGCCTGCTGCGAGTGCAGGTGATCGCACACGGCTTCCAGACCTTTGGCAACGACTACCAGATCAGCCAGCCGAACCAGGAAATCACCATCCGCCTAAGACGGCCACAAGGACAATATTCGATTTACGAGCAACACGATGGCAACGGTACGACAGGCGCAGCGCCCAGCAACTCCGGCACGACGACCAGTACGCCACCCAGCGGTTCTGGTTCATCGAGCAGCACGCCTCCGGACAAGTAAGCGGTCAGCTATCGGTTGTCAGCTGTCGGTTCAAGCAATTGCGTCATGCGTCGACGTGTCGAATGAAGTGGCCTGAACCAAGCTGCGAAGTGGCGGGAAGAATTGAGTTCGGGGCGTAAGCTCCGGGTTGAGTGTCCTCTAGGGGCCGAGTCCCATAAGGACGACATGGCTTTATCTCCTGCGCGCAACCTCTCTTAACCGCAAGACGCGTTAGCACAATTGAAAGGCAGAAAATCCTTTGATCGAAGCCCACGCCCTTTGGACCGACCGCGACCGCTTCCTTGCCGAGGCCGCCAGCGGCCACGCCATCATCGTCGATGCCGGCAGCGACAAGACCGCCAACAGCCCGGTCGAACTGCTGCTGATAGCCCTGTGCGCCTGCACCGGCAGCGACGTGGTCAGCATCCTGCGCAAAAAGCGCGAACCCTTTACCAGCGTCGACGTCCGGGCCGTGGCCGAGCGCTCCGAAGAGTTTCCTAAAGTCTTCACATCGATAAAGGTGGTCTACCGCATCTCCGGCAAGGTGGCCCACACGTCCGTGGAACATGCTGTGAGCCTGTCGGAGACGAAGTACTGCTCGGTCTCGGCAATGCTGGAGAAGACCGCGAAGATCGAATCCGTGATTGAGTACGTGGAGTGAGGAAAGAAGCCGTTACGCTGGGGCTTATCTCTACTACAAGGGTCCGCGCTACATGTCTTGCTCGTGTCAGGGTAATAACAGTCATCCTACTTAACGCCTGCTTCTCATTGCTTTCAAGGTTTGGGGCGGAAAGCGAAGCTGAGCAGCACATCGTTCGTGGGCCGATCCGACACGCCATGAAGTAAAGCGGCCGCCCAGCCTCGCGGTATAATCCATAGGTTTGCCTATGACTACCACTGACACACAACTGCATCTGGCCAAGCGGATGTCGCGCCTGGGAACTGAAACTGCCTTCGAAGTGCTAGTGCGCGCTCGCGCATTGGAGCGGCAGGGACGAAGCATCATTCACCTCGAGATCGGCGAGCCCGACATGGATACTCCGCTTAATGTCGTGGAGGCCGGTGTCAACGCGTTGCGTGAGGGCTTTACGCACTATGGCCCCTCGGCGGGACTGCCCGATCTGCGCGAGGCGATCGCCAAGGACGTTGCCAAATCTCGCGGCATCGACGTACACGCCGACGAGGTCGTCGTAGTCCCCGGCGGAAAGCCCATCATCTTCTTCACCATCACCGCGCTGGTGGACGAGGGCGATGAGGTCATCTATCCCAACCCCGGCTTCCCGATTTACGAATCGATGATCAACTTCGTCGGCGGCAAAGCGGTGCCGATCCATCTGCGCGAGGATCGCGACTTCCGTCTCGACGTCAACGAGCTGAAAGACCTGATCACCGACCGCACCAAGCTGATCATCATCAATTCGCCGCAGAATCCCACCGGCGGCATCCTCACCAAGCAGGACATTCAGGACATCGCCGCGGCCATTGGCGATCGCGACATCATGATCCTGAGCGATGAGATTTACAGCCGCCTGTTGTTTGAAGGCGAGCCCTTCAGCATCGCGTCGGTTCCGGGATTCAAAGAGCGCACCATCATCCTCGACGGATTTTCGAAGACGTATTCCATGACCGGCTGGCGCCTGGGCTACGGTGTGATGCGGCCTGATCTGGCCACCCATATCGCGCGCCTCGCGACCAACTCGACATCCTGCACAGCGACCTTCACGCAGATCGCGGGCATTGAAGCCGTAACCGGCGACCAGACCGAACCCGAGCGCATGCGTCAGGAATTTCTGAAGCGACGCGATGTCTTCGTGGATGGGTTGAACAAGATCAAGGGCTTCTCTTGCCGGCTGCCTATGGGCGCGTTCTACACCTTCCCGAATATCAAGAAGACCGGCTGGCCGTCGAAGAAACTTGCAGATGCGCTGCTCGACGAAGCAGGAGTGGCGGCACTCTCAGGCACGGCGTTCGGATCGTTCGGTGAAGGCTACCTGCGCTTCAGTATCGCCAACTCAATTGAGCATTTGCAGGAAGCGCTGAAGCGCGTTGACGAATGGACGAAGAAGAATCTGTAGCAGCGATCTTCCAGCCCGCCCTAGCCAAAAGCGGGCTAGAACGGGGCACCCACTTCACGACAGGTAGGAATCTTCCCGCCTCCGAGCTGTCGATCTGCACCATTCGGAGCTGAGCCCCAAGCGACAAGGGCCCCGTCCCGCCAGCGGGACGACTCATCTCAGCCCAGGACGAAGTCCTGGGCAAGCATTCCTTTAAAGGCCAAAGTCCCGGCAGGGACACAATGCCGTGGGTAGCGGTCCTTCGACTGCGCATCCGCCCGACTCGCAAAACCGGCGAGTCGGAAAAGGGAGGCGGACGCTCCGCTCAGGATGACACCCTCACAAAATAAACAATTGGAAATGGAGATAAGGTAAAGCGAGAGCTTTCGCTGACGGCTGATAGCCCACGGCCGACAGCCTTCTTACTTCGCCACCATCGCCGCAACCAGCGAATGAAACACCTTGGCCCCGTCGGTCATCCCGAGCTCCGGCTCAGCCGCTCGTTCCGGATGCGGCATCATCCCCAGCACGTTGCGACCGGCATTGCAGATGCCGGCGATATTCTCCAGCGAGCCATTGGGATTGGCTTCCGGCGTGACTTCACCCGCGGCTGTGACATAGCGCCACACGATGCGGTCCTGCTCTTTCAACTCGGCCAGCGTGCGCTCATCGCAGAAGTAATTGCCTTCCATGTGGCCGATGGGAATCTCCAACACCTCACCCTTGGTGAGCCCTTGCGTATACGGCGTGTTGGTCGTTTCGACGCGCACGTGTACGGGCTTGCAGACGTACTTCAATCCAGCATTCCGCATCAGCGCGCCAGGTAAGAGGCCGGCTTCGCACAGGATCTGAAAGCCGTTGCAGATGCCGAGCACCAAACCCCCGTCGGCGGCGAACTTCTTCACCGACTCCATCACCGGCGAGAACTTGGCGATCGCACCCGTGCGCAAATAGTCGCCGTAGGCAAAGCCGCCGGGAACGATAATCGCATCGCAACCTTGCAAATCAGGTGAGTCGTGCCACAGGAAGGTCACAGGCTGCTTCGCAACTTGGGAGGCGACCCAGAAGGCATCGTGGTCGCAGTTAGATCCGGGAAAGATGATGACGCCGAATTTCATAGGAACACCAGCAATTAGCAATTAGTAGTTAGCTAAGGCTCGCCGGCGAGGAAGCCCGCACGAAATGCGGACTACTTATGGATTTGAGCCCAGTTGCTAATTACTGATTACTAATCACTAGTTGCTGCTATTTCGAGTGTAGCATGGGTTTTGGGCCATCCTTTTAGAGCGAGCATCTAAGTAGCTAATGCAGTTTTCACGTCACATCAACATCACCGGCGGCGCGCTGAAGCAATGGTTCATCGCGCAGTGCTACAACTCGCTGGCGATTGGCGCGTTGTGGTGGGCTGGGCTGTGGTATCTGCATGTGCCGTTCGCGCCTTTCTGGGCTCTACTCGCCGCGGTTTTCCAGTTCATCCCGCACTTCGGACCGGTGCTGGCTTTCTTCGGCCCGGCCATCGCCGCCCTGTTTTCGGATGGCTTCGAGGGCGCGCTCTATGTGCTGATTCTCTACGGCGTCGTGATCGTCGTTGACGGCCTGCTGCTTCAGCCGCTGATCATGCGGCGCACGGCGCGCGTGCCCATCTGGGCGTCATTGATCGTGCCCATCCTGCTGAGTCTCGTCTTCGGATTCTGGGGACTGTTGCTGGCCGCCCCGCTGCTCGCCGTGCTCTTTGCTTATCGCGCTCACAACCAATCGCGATCGCAACCGCAAATCGGCCGCCAGACTCCGCCGGGCCAGGTCATCACCGGCGGTCAGCTGATCTCGCCCGGCGGATCGAGCGAAGTTCAGCAGGACGTGCGCTGAGAGTTTCGCGCGAGTTCTGGTCCTCGTGGTTCACCCTGAAATCATAGACCGAACTGCATCAGGCGACAGCGTGGGCGGCATTGCTCTGGTGGGGCAGGGCTGCCGGCTTGAGTTGCCCAGTGAAGACAATCCAGGCACTCAGCGCGCCCAGCGGTATCCAGGCGAGCATTCCGAGGTCTGAGACAAGCAGCATACTTGCGCCGCCGCTGAACAACAGGAAAGTCATGTTTCCTGCCACAGCATTCGTTGCAGCGTGCGCCAGACTGGTGGACCAGATGCTGCCGGTCTTCAGACGCAACCATCCAAAGATGATCGACAGCAGCACGCAACTGACGGCGAAGACCGGCAGGCCGGAATAGGGATAGTCGGGAAACGCGTATCCCCGAACCAGCACGGGCAAGTGCCATGCAGCCCAGATCAAGCCCGTCACCACTGCGCCTAGCACAGGTTGGTTCGGAAACAACCGAAGTTGCAGATAGCTGCGCCAGCCAAATTCCTCGCCGAATGAGACCGGCGCGACGAAAATCGCCAAAATCGGCAGCGGAAGGAGCAGGCCCCATACGTTAAGCGCGTGACGAGGCGTTACCCCCGGCGGCAGCAGCGACTTTAGTCCTCGTACCAGCGAGAAGTCAGCCTTGCCGATTCCGAGCATTGGCGCCGCGACGACGATGAAGCCAACTACGACCAGGGGCAAGATCCATCCCACAACGTAGTACTTCCATTTCGACAGGTTTAGCCGCAACCCGGCGTCGGCGAAGCCCTCGCGTGTGACCCACTTGCGAACTACAAAAGCGGCGAAGGCCGGCGCAAACGCGCTGGGGAAAGAAGCAAGCTGAAAGGTTGGGGAATGAACGGAGATCCCCATGCGGATAACGATCTCCCAGGGAATCCAAGCCAATGCAAACGCCATCAATAGAAAGGCGAGAATGCCTTTTGTTTTCTGGTTCAAGATCGCCCCCAAGGCCGAATCGGGTTCTTCAATCGATGTCCCGTTCTGCACTGTATACTGTACACAAACACTATACACTATGCAATGCCGGTCAGGCGCAGCGAGCTGACTGGCGGTTTCGGAGGTGTCAGCCTAGTCATCCTGCGGAGGCAGCGGGAATAGGCATTGCATTCTGTGGCGAATCGTAGCAGCGAAAGCGATGTCTGCAACAAGAATCGCTGCGTCGAGCGGAAGGTAGTGTATTTCGTCCTTGTTTTCCACATTTTCCGCAGCCTACAGACGACGCTGCGAACGCTTAAAATAACAATAGCGATGCCGCAAACAGAATTCGTTCATCTTCATCTGCACACCGATTTCTCCATGCTCGACGGAGCCTGCGAAATCGAGCGCCTGGTCGACCGTGTCAAAGAACTAAAAATGCCGGCGGTCGCCATGACCGACCACGGCAACATCTTCGGCGCAGTGTCGTTCGTTAACGCCGCCAAAGAGGCGGGTGTGAAGCCCATCCTCGGGTGCGAGCTCTATGTCTGCAAGAAGGAAGATCATCGCGCCGCGCCCGAGGGCGACACTTACAACCACCTCATCGTGCTGGCCGAAAACGATCAGGGCTATCGCAACCTGGTGAAGATCGTCTCCGAGGCATCGCTGCACGGCTTCTATTACAAGCCGCGCATCAGCAA
Source organism: uncultured Acidobacteriaceae bacterium (assembly GCA_963834135.1). Taxonomy (GTDB): domain Bacteria; phylum Acidobacteriota; class Terriglobia; order Terriglobales; family Acidobacteriaceae; genus Bog-257. The sequence goes on from CAWIAN010000010.1 coordinate 203,149, forward strand.
GAAATTTCTCGCCGAACATTCGCAGGGCTTGATCGGCCTCTCGGCCTGCCTGAAGGGCGAAGTCGCCGAGCGCCTGACGGAAGGGAAGTACGACGCCGCCAAGGAAGCCGCCGCCAGCTACACCGACATCTTCGGCAAGGGCAACTTCTACCTCGAGATCCAGGACCAGGGTCTGGAGGAAGAGAAGCGCATTCAGACGAACCTGCTGAAGCTGGAGCAGGAGCTCGGTCTGCCGCTGGTGGCGACCAACGACAGTCACTACCTTTGCGAAGACGACTCGCACGCGCAGGACGTCATGGTCTGCATCCAGACCGGCAAGTCGATCAACGACACTAACCGCCTGAAGTTCACCGGCAACCAGTTCTTCGTGAAGAGTCCGGCTGAAATGGCGAAGGTCTTCTCCGGCTACGAGCGCGTGCTGGCGCGCACCATGGAGATTGCCGAACGCTGCAACGTTCGCCTGGAGAAGGTCAAAGATCCTTTCCCGCAGTTCGAGGTGCCCGCCGGCTACACCATTCCCGACTACTTCGAGCACGTCACGCGCGAAGGTTTTGCCAAACGGCTCGGCGTTCTGCGCGAGCTGCAAACCATGGGCCGGCTGAAGCACTCGCTCGAGGACTACGAAAAACGCCTGGCGCGCGAGATCGACATCATCCGCCAGATGCAGTTTCCCGGATACTTCCTCATCGTGTGGGACTTCATTCGCTACGCCAAGGAGCAAAGCATCCCCGTTGGCCCGGGCCGCGGATCGGCGGCTGGCTCGCTCGTCGCTTACGCGCTGTCGATCACCGACATCGATCCGCTGGCGAACGAGTTGCTGTTCGAGCGCTTCCTCAATCCCGAGCGCATCAGCATGCCCGACATCGACATCGACTTCTGCATGAATCGTCGCGGCAAGGTCATCGAGTACGTGACGCAGAAGTACGGTCGCGACCAGGTGGCGCAGATCATCACCTTCGGCACCATGGCTGCGAAGGCTGCGATGAAGGACTCCGGCCGCGCCATGGACATTCCGTACGCCGACGTAGATCGCATCGTGAAGATGGTGCCGCCGACGCTGAACATCACCATCGCTCAGGCGTTGAAAGATTCGCCATCGCTCTCCGCCGCCTACGACAGCGAGCCGCAGACCAAGGAGCTGATCGATACCGCCAAGAAACTCGAAGGCCTGGTGCGCAACTCGGGCGTACACGCCGCCGGCGTGGTGATCTCGCCGCAGCCGCTCACCGATCTGGTGCCGCTGCATCGCACCAAGAACGACGAAATCGTCACCGCCTACGACATGAAGGCGGTGGAAAAGCTGGGCCTGCTGAAGATGGACTTCCTCGGGCTCACCACACTCACCATCATCGACGACGCGCTGCGGCTGATCGAACAGGTACACAACGTCAAGCTCGACCTCGAGACGCTTGCGCTCGACGATCAGGTGACCTACGAGAAGGTCTTTCACACCGGCCTTACCAGCGGCGTCTTCCAGTTTGAATCGCACGGCATGCGCGACGTACTGCGCCGCTACAAGCCGACGGCGGTCGAAGACCTGACGGCGTTAAACGCGCTCTACCGCCCCGGGCCTATCCAGGGCGGCATGATCGAAGACTTCATCGAGCGCAAGTGGGGCCGCAAAAAGGTCGAATACGAACTGCCCGAACTGGAGACGGTGCTGAAGGAGACACTCGGGGTCATCGTCTACCAGGAGCAGGTGATGCAGATCGCCAACCGGCTCGCGGGCTACTCGCTCGGCGATGCCGATCTGCTGCGCCGCGCCATGGGCAAGAAGGATCCCGAAGCGATGGCCAAGCAGCGCCAGCGCTTCATTGAGGGCGCGACCGAGCGCAAGTTCCCGCCGAAAAAGGTCGAGAAGATCTTCGACCTGATGGAGCAGTTCGCAGGATACGGCTTCAATAAGTCGCACTCGGCGGCGTACGCCCTGCTGGCGTATCACACGGCCTATCTAAAGACGCACTATCCGGTCGAGTTTATGGCGGCGCTGCTGACCTCGGTCTCCGGTTCGACCGACGACGTGGTGAAGTACATCAACGAGTGCCGCGAGATGGGTATTGCCGTCGAGCCGCCCGACATCAACGTCAGCGACGCTTACTTCACGCCCCATGGCGAAGCAATTCGCTTTGGACTGGCCGCGGTGAAGAACGTCGGCCACAACGCGATCGATTCGATCGTCAAGGCGCGCAAAGAGCACGGCGCGTTCAAGTCGTTCTACCAGTTCTGCGAGAAGGTCGATCTGCACCTGCTCAACAAGCGTGTGGTCGAGTCGCTGATCAAGAGTGGCGCGATGGATGCCCTGGGCCGGCGCTCGCAGCTGATGGGCGTCACCGACAACGCCATGGACAATGCGCAGAAGGCGCAGCGCGATGCGGCGATGGGACAGCACGGCCTGTTCGGCGTCTTCCAGGAAGAAGACAACAATCAATCCAACGAAAAGCCGCTGCCCAACACACCCGACTGGGACGAACACACTCGGCTGGGCTACGAGAAGGAAATCCTGGGCTTCTTCATCACCGGACATCCGCTGGAGAAGTACCAGGAGAAGCTGGTCGACTTCCACGCTCTGACAACGTCAGAGATCGGCGAGTTGAAGTCGTCGACCGGCAGGGGCGAGGTCACGATCGGCGGGGTGCTGAAGGGCATCCGCGTGGCGAAATCGAAGCGCGGCGACCTCTATGCGCAGGGGCAGATCGAAGACATGAACGGCTCGGTCGACATGTTGTGCTTTGCCGACGCCTACAAGCGGCTCGCCGAAAAGCTGAAACTCAGCGTGCCGGTTCTGGTGAAGGGCGGCGTGCGTGTGGAAGAGGGCTCGAATCCCAAGCTGATGGTCGACGACATCACTCCGCTGGAAGATGCCAAGCCGAAGCTACCCAGCCATCTGCGCATAAAGGTCTCGCTGGAAACCGCGTCAGAAGCCACGATCGATGCGTTGCACTCGATTTGCCAGGAGCGCAAGGGCGAGGCGCGCGTGCTGTTCGATCTGGAACGCAAGGGCGACTTCACCGCCGTGATGGAGGCGGAAGGCTATAATGTGTTGCCGGACCGGGCGTTCATCAACCGCGTGGAAGAGTTGTGCGGACGCGGCAGCGTGCGCGTCCTCGATTGATGTTCGGGCAGAGCAGACCTTCGGGTCTGCGTCTTAGGACATATTTAGAGATTGGAGGCGCGTTCGAGATCTGCGATCTCAAGCCCACCTCCGAAACTGGCTTTGCGCTATGACGCGACCCTGAAGGGTCGCTCTACGAGACAAATCGAAATTGCGCTGACCTGATGACCGTGGCCGACGAACAGCAACTATCGCCCAAACAAACTGGTTTGCTGTCCGCGCTCGACTTCTGGATGTACGCGGCGGAGGCCATGTTCCACGCCGCCAACAGAGACAACGACCCTAATATGGAAGCTGCTTCAAAAGCAAAAGACGAGTTGGAAAAAATCGAGGCGCAGATCGAACAGCTGCAGAGCGCTGCGGGTAACAACCAGGACGCCAAAAAACAGCTGCAGGTGCTGCACGATCGCGTGGACTCGCTGCGCCGGCAGATGTCGGGCGAGTTGACCCCGTGGGAGCGCACCGAACTGGCGCGTCATCCCAATCGCCCGTACCCGCTGGATTACATAGAGCGCATGTTTTCCGGCTTCAGCGAAATTCATGGCGACCGCGCCTTTGGCGACGACGCGGCGATGATCTGCGGCATGGCGAATTTTCGCGGCAGGGAAGTGCTGGTGCTCGGAACGCAGAAGGGACGCGACACCAAGCAGCGGCTCTATCGCAACTTCGGCCAGCCGAATCCCGAGGGCTATCGCAAGGCGCTCCGCGCGATGAAGTTTGCCGAGAAGTGGAAGCATCCGGTTATTTCGCTGGTGGATGTTGTCGGCGCGTATCCCGGCCTCGGCGCCGAAGAGCGCGGACAGGCCGAAGCCATTGCGCACAACCTTCGCGAGATGGCGCGGTTGGCAGTGCCGTTCATCGCCATCATCACCGGCGAAGGCGGCAGCGGCGGAGCGTTGGCCATCGCCGTCGCCGATCGCGTGCTGATGCTGGAGAACAGCATCTACTCGGTGATTTCGCCCGAGGGCTGCGCGTCGATCATGTGGCGCGACTCGTCGAAGAAAGATGTTGCTGCCGCCGCGCTGCGTATTACCGCGAAAGACAATCTGGAGATGGGCATCTGCGACGAGGTCATCACCGAACCCGCGGGCGGCGCACATCACGACCACGACGCGATGGCGAAGACGCTGGGCGACGTGCTCGATCGGCATTTGCTGGAGTTGGAGAAGCTGTCGAGCCAGGAGTTGCTCGACGCGCGCTACAGCAAATTCCGCAACATGGCGCAGTTCTTCGAAGTCGTTCCGGGATAGTTGCCGGCCGTCAGCTATCAGCCGGATCCGTCTGGGCGGCGATTGATCCTACACATAGAGTTGTCATCCTGAGCGGAGGCGCGGTGTTGCGCCGGAGTCGAAGGACCTCTACCGTTGCAATTCTTCAGGATGGGGCACCGCATCAACGGTGCATTCATTTGCGCACGCTCGTCGGACTGAAGTCCGCCTCGGAGAAATCAATAAAATATGAGGGCTTATCGGCACGGCTGAAGCCGTTCCCTGACACAAAGCTCAACTTGCGAGAATTTTCCTGCACGCCTGAAGGCGTGTTCTACCCCAGTTTACCGTCCCGGAACATTGACCGTCACCTTCCCACTCCCTACGTTGTCGAAGCGGTCATAGGCTCGCACGACGATGGTGTGCTCGCCGATTGTTGATGTCGGCTGTGGGATCGTGCTGTCGCTGGCGGTATTCACCGGAATCGGAATCGTGAAATCGTAACTCTCCGTCTTCGAATCCGAGATCTGTCCCACTGGCTCGACCTCCTGCCAATCGCCCGCATCGATCGAGTACTCCGCCTGATCAATCACCGAGAAGCCATCCACCGCGCGAAAGGTCACGCGAAGACTATCGCCTTCTACCTTGGCGCCGAGTGCCTCGATGCGTGGCGGAGTGTTGTCGACTTCGAAGCGCGCGCTGGTAGCGTCGCCGGTCAAAGTATCTGTCGCGGCGCGCGAAGGCGAGTCCGAAGCGACGACTCGAATCGTGTAGCCCCCGTCCGGAAACATGTCGGAATCGAGATTGACGTAGCGGTCGTAGACGCCCGACCGCAGCAGCTTCCAGCGCGTTTCGCCATCCCCGCGGCCGTAGATGTCGTAGACCAGCGTGTCGCCGTTATCGTCGTGTGCCTTCCACTTTACGGCGATAGAAGCCTTGTCCTTCACTGTGGGAGTAGCCGGCTCAAAGCCTGAAGCTGAAGCGTTGCTGTCGGAACGCGCTGCCGCCGGCACACGCGCGCCGGCCACCACCGTAACTTCGTCCACTTCCGGAGCCACATTCTTCGGCAGATAGTTGACCGTCACATTGTCGAGCACAGGGGCGCGATTGCCTGGGTGCAGCACAGCTTTCCACTGGATGAAGCGCGCGGCGGGCGCGTCGATCGGCTGATTGTTGCCCAGGTCGACTTGCTTCCACGCACTCCAGTTACGATCGGGATTGTCGACATTGCCACTACGAGCAAAGAGCTGAAAGCTGCCGGTACCGCGAACCTCCACGCGTCCCCACTTGGAGAAATTCTTGGCGTCGAATACGTCGCTCTCGTACGTCCCCTCGTTCACCGTGTTCGGGCCGAGCACAAAGATCTTGCCGACATTGCTGCTGGCAACGTACAGGCCGCCGTTGGGATTGGCGGCAAATGCCGTGACCTGGCTCGCGCTGGCTTCGGCCAGATCGCTCTGCTGGTTCTTGGCGATAGCAAAAATCCTGCCACGATTACCCGATCCCGCCAGCAGGCGGCCCGTGTTGTCGAAGGCGAGTGCGTAAACCAGATCATCGCGCGAGGACCACACCGTGTCGGGAGAGCCATCCGGCGAGAGGCGATAAATCTCCGATCCTCCCAGGCTTGCGACCGTCGGGATGGCGACAGCCGTTGGCGTAGGACCCGCGCCGGACGGGCCTGGAGGCGAAATCTGAATGCCGCCGCTTGGCGGAGCCGAGCCAGGTGTCACGATCACGACGCCCGAACCTCCCGCCGGAGCAGCGGCCGGAGGACCACCTCCACGTTTCTCGCCGGCTCCGGCGGCGTAGATGTTGCCCGCATGATCGACAGCCAGCGCGGTGATCTCTTTCTTGGGCGCGCTATACAGAACGAAGGCCTCGCCTTGTGGCGAGATGCGATAGATCAGGCCGCTGCCATCCGTCCCCGCCAGCAGATTGCCCGCGTTGTCCAGCGCGAGCACGCGAATCTGCGCTTCATCGCTCTTAAAGAACAGCGAGCCGTTGCCATTGCGGTCGACGCGATAAATCTCGCCGCGGTCGCCGGTGCCGATGTAAAGCTCCCCCTGGCGATCCAGCGCCAGCGCCCAGATGTACTTCGTCTTGGGATCGAATAAAACTGTCGCACTGTAGCTGGGATCGACGGCGACGGAGGTGCGCGGCTTCTCGCCGGGAGCCGGAGCCTTCGCGCCTTCCTGTGCGGCAGCGACCTCGGCCGTGGTGTGCGGGGTTTCGGGCGCCTGCCCCGGTGTGGGACCTCCGTGGACCAACTTGTAGACCTTGCCGTCGGGAGAAGTAGCGGCGTAGATGGCGCCGCCCTTGTCCACCACCAGCGCCTGCACCTGGAGCTCCTGTGGGGCGAAGATGATGCCGGCCTTGCCGTCCGGCGTGATCTTGTAGACGCGCGCGGGCGACCCCGCGGCCGCGTAAACATTGCCTTGGGCGTCGGAGGCGATGTCCCAGATAAATGTTGACGGCGAGGTGTACAGGGAAGTAAAGGACGGAGCCAAAGTCAGCGTGCCATCGCTACTGATGGCGATACCGTGAGCGGTGCCGCGTTCAAAGTCGTCGTAGGAATTCTGTTCCCAGGTGCGGGTGGTCTGCGCCCAGCCCATCGCTAGCAGCAAAGGGCAAACAAGCGCCAGTCGAAGCAATTTCATCGTGAGTCCTAATGGGTACAAGCAGGAAACAAAAGCGTAGCACGGATGCGGAGGGACACGTCCGCGGGCGGATTGCCGGGCTGAATCCTGTCCTGATCGATCGTCCAGTTGCGGCGCTACGGAAGCGGGAGGCAAGCAGCGGATTGCGCAAGATATCATTCGCAAGGCGCTTGGCGGGCTCGCGGCGTGCCCTGCCATATCGTGATCTGCGTATGTCCCGCGGACGGCTGCCAGACCGGCGTTTGGGCCGGCAGGGCAATGCAGGCGAACAACGCGTAGCGGATCAGCAGTGTGGATTTGTACGTTCTTGCGATCGCGCCAGCCGGACGTTCGACGCCATCGCAATCTATCGCGAAGTGAGATGCGATTCGCGGCATGGCTCAGCGACAATCAGCAGAATACGCTAAGGCGTGATCTCCCAGACCGTGCCACACTGGATTTCGAAATCGCACTGCTGAGTTCCACCCTCTGAGGTTGTGCCGTAGATATTTCCATGACTGTCCAGGACCGGTGTTCCCAGCGGCTCGTAACCGCCCGGAATACCCAGGCCGCCGTCGAAGCTGTGCAGAAGGGTGTAGGTCCAAGCACCATTCTGGGGTGTGAGTTTAAAAACGCTTCCGGTGCCGTTGACGCCTTCGCCATCGGTGACGCCATAAAGGGCTCCTGCACCGTCCATCGCAAGATCGCCAAAGGGACCACCAAGTCCGTACTCGTCAGGTCCCAGTTCGTACAGAACGGAAAAGTTCCAATTCCCGCCGACCGGTGACAATTCAAATACGGTGCCGCCGTTGGGAGAACCATTGAAGGCCGTAGCGCCGTAGAGATTGCCGGCTTGATCGGCAATCAAGCCGCCGTACGGATTCGCGCCATCGCTGCCGCCTTGAAACCGGTACAAAACCCGCTCCGTCCATCCGGAACCGGAAGGACTCAGTTCGAAGGCAGTTCCACATCCTTCCTGGTTGTAGCAACCAGATCCTCCACCCATCACGGTCGTTCCGTAGATGTTGCCGGCCGCATCAACCAGAAGTGTGCCGTACGGAACTGCTCCATCGACTCCCCCGCCAAAGCGATACAAGATCTGCTCGGTCCAACCCGCGCCAGAGCGGGACAGCTTGTAAACTACGCCGCACCCGGATCGACACTCCGGATTCGAACCCCCTCCTGAGGTCGTGCCGTAAAGATTGCCGGCGCTGTCGAAAACAACATTGCCCATTGCGGGGCTGTTGCCGTCGCTTTCCCCCGCGAAGCTGTAGAGAACGGTCTCCGTCCAATTACAACGAGTAGACCTGCAGGTAGTCCGAGGTGGAACGAGCCGGTAGACGACTCCGTCGTTACTAGTGCCGCCTTCGGTCGTGGTGCCATAAAGCGCTCCATCGGGTCCGAAAACGACCCCACTCCACGGCCACGATCCGCCACTGTTGGCACCGCCAAGCGGCTCGAATGAGAGCAGCTGGTTCATGATCCAGCCGTTCTGGGTTCGCTTCAGTTGATACACCGTTCCAGGATCTGTTCCGCCGCCGGTGGTGGTGCCGTACAGGTTTCCGCCGACGTCGAGAGTCACGCCAGCATACGGCTCCCAACCGCTTTGCAGGCTGAATTGATAAAGATTGCTGAAGGTCTGCGCCTGGCCGATTTGAGTGGCAGCCAGCAACCATGCAAAGCTAAGCGCCATGCCGAGGCCGACGTTCAAGAGTGCGTTGCGGGCCTGAAAGGCAGAAGGGGTAGGTTGGTTCGCCATGATAGACCTCCTGGCGTCAGCAGAGATTGCTGCCACCTTCGACCGGAGCAGTCTACTCAATTTGCGAACCAACTTGTTAAGAGGAAATTACGTTCGTTTCTCGGTGAAACCAGCGAGCTGTATCAATGTCTGGTAGTTCCTATCGCCAGCGATCTCCACTCTTCAAAAGGTAGTTGGCGAAAACATAGCGCCAGGGAATAAGCGGAAGGAAGATCACGACCATGACGACGGCCCGGATATCTTCAGCTACCGCGGCGCTTACCTGGTGATTGAGCCAGAGCGGTAGGGCGAAGGCTGCGAGATAGATCGCCTTCCAGGTCAATTCAAATAACAGGATGGGCAGCATCTGCACCGGATACCGGAGGCCCAGTGCCGATGTTGCTCCCAGTCCTGCCAGCAGAGAGAGACGTATGCCGGCCGTGATCGCCAACTCGCTGGAATGATGAATCACGCTGGGCCAGATATACACGCCCAGTCCGGCCGCCATGATGAAGTAGCACAGCCGCAGAGTATACAGGCGGAAGAGCGAGAGCTCGGGCACGCCAATGCGCGATGTGGAATCGGAATAGGCAGCAACAGTGGAATTCATAGGAGCGTAACCTCGTCAACAGAGAGTCACATCTCCAATACGAATGGCCAGGCAAATGGTTCCCGTGTTTTCCGCCGGCGCCGCCGCAACCCCGGTTTATGGCGTGATCTGGAAGATGACTCCGCAGCCCACGGCTGAACAACCTGTGCCACCCGCCGAAGCTGTGCCATAAATATTGCCGTTGGCATCGACGAGCAGTTTGCCTTCGGGCTCCGATCCATCGCTGCCGCCGGTGAAGTCGTGCAGCGAAGTGAAAGTCCAGGTGCCGCTACCGGGCGTGAGCTTGAAGACCGAGCCCTGGCCGAATGCGCCGCCGCCGTAGGTTGTGCCATAGAGGTTACCGGCCGCGTCCATGGTGAGCGCTGCCCTGGGTCCGGTGGTGCAACTCGCCGTGAAGCTGTGGATTACATTGAAGACCCAGTTGCCGTTCGACGGCGTGAGTTCGAAGACGGTCCCGCCGCCTCCTGGACCTGAACAGAAAGTGCTGCCGTAAAGGTTACCGGCGTTGTCGAGAATTGGCGCTGCCGACGGACTAACTCCGTCGGTCGAAGGTTGAAAGCGGTGGATAATGCTTTCCGTCCAGCCCGCGCCCGACGGAGTCATTTGGAATACGGTCCCATGATTTCCGCCATCGCCGCCCGAGTCGGTTGTTCCGAAAATGTTTCCGGCGCTGTCAAAGACAATGCCGTCGGGCAATCCGCCATCACTTCCTCCAGCGAAGCTGTAGACAATCGTCTCATTCCACGCTCCATTAGCTTCCGTCAACTTGTAGACGGTGCCGCAGCCGTATTGCGTGCAAGTCCCCTGTCCGCCTAGAGAGGTCACCCCATAGAGAAGGCCGTTTCCCCGAAAGACAAGATCAGAGATGGGGAACGCTCCATCGCTGCCGCCGCGGAAGGTGTAGAGAGTTTTTTCGTTCCACAAAGTCAGAGTGGAGTGTGGTGGAGTGGGAGAAGGCTGCAGCTTATACACCACGCCGAAGTCTTCGGCGCCGCCCTCATAGACTGTTCCATAGAGTGGGCCGTCGGGTCCGAAGACAACTCTTCCTTCGGGCGTATAACCGTCCGCGCCTGCGGTGAACTTGTAGAGTGGAGAATAAAGCCACGCCGACCCATGAACATATAGCTTAAAGACGACGCCCTGACCATTAATTCCGCCTTGAGCAGTAGCGCCGTAGAAATTGCCGGCTGTATCCATGGTCAGGCCGGTGGTGGGTGTGGCGCCCTCCGGCCCAAGGAACGTGTGAATCACGTTAAAAGTCTGAGCGGCTGCCGGTCTTGGATGGACGCAGACTACAAGAAAAGCAAGGCATAGCGCGGTCGCGAGAAGTGGCTTGTGGAACATGGAGTCCCTTTCTTAGTAAGGCCCTGATTCAGCGAATGCACTCTCGGCGGCCAGGCCGAATTAGTTTGTGCAAGCTGCAAGACCTACTGTTGCAAAGTAGTCCCTGATGAAATCTTAGTCAGAAAATAATGGGGTGAGCGAAGTGTACTTGGGAAGCGGTGGGCAGGCAAGGCAAAACAAGCCTTCCGGCCGGAATCGACTGGGTGGCCGATACCGGAAATCTTCGATGGACGGGCTCACACCACCTCTATATCCTCGGCGAGCCTGGCGCAGCGCCCCAACCGGGTGATGGATGCAGCCGGCAATCTCTATGCCGCAAACGCGATCAACGGCCGCCAGGGTTTGAGGGCTGCATGGCAGAGTCCTTGCGATTCGGGCGAACCCGGCGCGTGGACTCCTAAAAGCTAAGAGCTAAAAAGCCCAGAGCTCATAGCTGATAGCCCACAGCTGCTTTATTTGATGTTGAGCGTGATTACCTGCGAGCCCGTCACCACGTAGTCGATGGGCGTGGCGGCTTCGTCTACGGCTGACTCACCCACCACCACCATGTCCTGGGTGCCGCGCATGCCGTCCATTACGTTCATTACCGATAGCGGCAGCGTCGGCATGACCTTGTCTTCCACCATCGCCTGCGGGTTCGCCTCCAGCAGCGAGACATACACGTCGGAGTTGGAGTGCTCTTTGTTCAACAGGGCGATCGTCGAGCCAAGGTCCAGGTGGCGCGTCATCGGCGCGGACAGATGATGCATCTTGTCCAGTGTGTCGCCGTCGCTCACCAGAATGTGCAGCGTGCCGCGCGGTGCCGAGGTAGGAATCTTGACTGCGATCTGTCGCAGAATGCTCTCGCCGCGATAGGGACGCAGCAGAGCTTCAATCGTGATCTCGTCGCCGGGCCGCGCTTCGGTAACGTCGGTGCGCGCACTCTCGAGGCGCGCCGAGCGTCGATCGGGAATGAGGTCGAAGTTCAGCTCAACCCCCTCGATCTTCGGCGTCTCGTAAGGGTTCTCGAAGATGCGGCTGAAGTGCTCGCCCAGCGCGAGAGCAATGCCATACGCTGTGGGAGTCGAGCCGTCGAGCGGCGCGTACATGTCTTTCACCGTAAGCTTGGGATAGCCAAGCACGGAGATGTCGCCGTCCAGCCGATAGGTCGTGTCCTCGCCGTATTCGTTCATGCCCTGAATCGCGTTGAAGACGGTTGCCATCATCGCGGCCGGCGTGATCTTGGCATTGTTCAGCACTTCGTAGTGGAAGCTCTTAGGATGCGAGACGCCGCGGAAGGTCAGCGTCACCGGAATCATGTGCGGCTCGCGATCGAAGCGGCCCATGATGCCGGCGCGGCGGTCTTGCACGAATGCGCCCACCGGTTCGGTGGTATTGACGATCTTGAAAGAATTCTCGGGCGAGGGAAGCGTTGCCAGCACCGTCGCCTTGGTCATCGGCATATCGATCGAGCCCGACTGCAGCAGCGGATGTCCGCAAGCCAGCAGGTGAGTCTCGTCGATATAGGTAACCGTGCAGGTGCCAGCGATATTCATATCGCCGCGCACCAGGATCGCGCTGACCGCCGAGCCCGCTACCAGCGGCTCAGGCTGCTTGTCGTTGCTGACCGAGCCCGCGCCCATCACCGGCACCACGCCGGCCGAGGCAAAGTCTTTGCCGAAGACGCGCAAAGTATCGGGACTGAAGCCGCTGAAGACCAGCGGAGTATCGATCGGCTTCAGCAGATTCGCGTATGGCGACTGCGGCGTTGCCGCGCTGGGCAGGCCCGGTCCAGAGGTCGGGCTCGCCACCTGACGCGTGCTTTCGTTGCCGGCCTTGGCCCAATCGCCTGCGGACTTGTCCATCGCGTCGATCTCCAGCATGTTCGACGCAGGAGTAATACCGCAGATCGGCTCCTTCGAGAACTCGCCGATACGGTAGGCGATAGCGCCCACCAGCTTGCCGTCGATGTAAACCGGGCTGCCGCTCATGCCGGCGACCACGCCGGTGTACTCAACCTTGGCGCCATGCAGGCGTGCCAGGATCACGTCGGCCTGAGGACCGGCCATGTCCTTCAAAACGCCGAGGATTTCGACGTCCATGGCTTCCGGCTTCACGCCTTCGAAGACGGTATAGGCCACGGCATGCATCCCGGGCTTTACCTGGTCTTCCGGCATGATTTGAACTTTGGGTTGGACGCAGAAAGAGGTGATCGACGAGAGGCCGACGACGAGCAGCGCGAACGCGCGGTGGAGCATGCTTTCTTGTTCCTTGCCCAGACTCCAGGTCCGCACCCCGGAAAATCTTGGCCCTGCACCGTTCCTTGTGGAAACACGTCCGTCTAACAGCAAGCAGGTGTTTCTGCTGTCCCCACACCGAAACAGAGAGGCTGAAATTGGATTTATACTACCAGACAGTCCGCCCTATGAGGCACCCCGATGTATCCTGAGAAACACCTAGAAGTTACAAGTAATTCACCTACTTCAGCGGGCCGCTCATGGCTTGCGGCTCTCATCCTCCTGGCGACCGTGTTTTTGCTGGCTAGTCTTGGCTACGCCCAATCCAGCGGCAGCAGTTCGGGCGCGCAGCAGGGCCAGCAATCACAGCCCGCGCAAGGCCAGCAGGACCAGATGCCGGCCGAGGCCGGCGGACCTGCCGGCGAATCCGGGCCGATCGCTGTCCCCAAGAAGCCCGAGGGCGAAGAGCCGCCGCCTCCGCCTAAGCCGAAACACGAGGACATCCCGCAGTACTCGTTGCACGTCGATGTACCGCTGGTCACCGTGGACGCGCAGATCCTGATGAAGGACGGCCACGTGATGAACCTTCCTTTGGAGACGGCGCAGGAACATTTCAGGGTGTGGGAAGACGGTGTGCCGCAGAAGATCCAGAGCGTCACCATCAGCAAGGCGCCGATTACGGCCGTGCTGCTGGTTGAGTTTGCCGCCACCAACTACAACTTCATGTACGACGCGTTGAACTCTTCCTACGTCTTCGCGTCCATGCTGCAGCCACAGGACTGGGTCGCGATCATCGAGTTCGATATCAAGACGCACATCCTCATCGATTTCACCCAGGACAAGCAGGCCATCTTCGGGGCTCTGAACACGCTGCGCGTGCCCGGCTTCCAGGAGACCGACATCTTTGACGCCATGTACGACACGCTCGATCGCCTCGATCGCATTCCCGGTCACAAGGAATTGGTGGTGGTGGCCAGCGGCCGCGATACGTTCAGCAAAATTACCCTCGACCAGACACTGAAGAAGATCAAAGCCACGCCCAACGTGACCATCTACACCATCTGCACCGGAGAGGCTTACCTGGAATTTCTGGACTCCATGGGTGGCGGCAGCCAGGAGATGGCGTTGTACCAGCTGGATTACATCCAGGCGAAGAATCAGATGAATGCCTTCGCCCGCATGACCGGTGGGCTTTCATTTTCGCCGCGGCTGATGGGCGAGTTGCCCGACATCTTCCGCCAGGTGACGCAGTCGATTCGCAATCAGTACACCATCACCTACAAGCCCACGAACAGCAAGCAGGATGGAACCTATCGCAAGTTGAAGGTTTCGTTGGTGGGGCCGGATGACAAGCCGCTGGTGGTGAAAGACCAGAAGAACAAGGACATCAAGTACACCGTCGTCGCGCGCGATGGATATACGGCAAAGCACGAGGTGGAGTAGCGGATCCAGGATAGCGGTCCGAGTCCGTTACGGAACTCTACAACCCCAACTGTCTCGGTATCTGGTTTTCTCGCCGCTTATGAGCGGACGAAGCTAAGCTTCGATCAGATGTTCCGGAGCGCCCGCGTCAGCTTGGCGTTACCGAGGACATTTGCCATCCGTTTGAGGTTGTAGGCCATGACCGCGAGGCTGAGCTCGGTGCGAGCTCCTATCCGTCCGCGCAGGAGGAGACAGGTCAGATCGAAACATCAGTACGCGCCCCGCTGAACCGGAACGAAAATCTCTGATTAGGCATTGTCGTTTGCCTGTCATTGGCGCTACGGTAGATCGTCCGCTTTGAGCCGGATGCCGTCAAGGGATTCTTCACTCCTTTGCGGTGCCCGTGCCCTCCAACGCCACTTTGCAGGCCTGGCGGAAGTCGTCGGCGGGAGAAGGATCCGTGGTGGGCGTCCCTGGCGGCCGCATCGCCGACAAGCGGGCGGCGCGCATCTCGACATATTCGGGGTCAGCGCATAGTGATTTGGACAGCCCGGCGTAGGTTATCTCGCTTTTCGGGCCGAGATAGAGCACAGCATCGAACTGTTCCTGCATTTCTCCGCCGATCGCCTCACCCAGATCGACCATGATCGGCCCGTTCGGGCCAGGGCGCATCGTCATGTCCGAGTCCTTCGGGAGGTAGAAGGTGAAAGGCGCCGTCCCGAGCGGTGTGTTTTTGATCAGCGTAAGGCTCGGCTTCTTCCAGGTCGAGATGTCGGGTTGCAGGGTGGAAAGATCCGCTCCGAGCGCTGTGAAAGTCCAAACTGAGAAGACCTTTACACCTGCCGTTTCAAGCAGGCCGACAATTGTTCCGGCAGGTTGGTTAGGCATCGGCGGCGGGATCCTGCGCAGAAAATGCATCTGGCCATACACGATCAGTGCCTTGCGCTTCTTCGCGATCACTTCGCGCTCGATCAGCTCCGCAGGAAAAGTGTCGCTGCGTCCCCTCCGGGCCCCCGGGTTGGCGGGATCGGACGGATAAGGCGTGTCCCCCAGCAGCACACGGAGTTGTTTTTCCTTAGGCAGTTTCTGGTTGATCTCGCGGATGGTGCGGAACATGTCGGCGTAGATATCGCGGTCCCAGACATCGTTGGGTTGCGTCGTCTCCAGCCACGCCATGCGAAGTTCTTTCTCGGGAACGGTCTCGCCCGCGATGTAGCGATCCATCATCGCTTGATAGCGCCCGTTGCCGCTCTCGACGACAATGTCGTTAACGACAGCCTGAAAGCGAGGATCGCGATAGAGTTTCGTGCGGAATGCTGCGCCCTGTTCGTTGCCATGATCGCCTTCGCCGAGCGCAACGACATCGTGGGTTTTGAACGCATCGATAATGCCGCTTACCGGATCTAGAGGCTTTGCGGCGGCGGTCTGCGCGAAGCTGGCCGAAGAAAACCCGAACACACAAACCAGCATTGCGGCCGGTAAGATCGAGAGTGCCTTGTAGAAGATTTCGATAGACGATTTCATGTCCAGGGCCTCTGCGCAAAAATGCACGCAACTTTCTTGATGTAAAGAGTGACGTGAGACGATGTCCTCATTGGTGCGAAGCAGCGTTCAGTCTGCAAATTTCGCTCGATTCCAACGTCATTCCTGCATGCTCACTTATCTATACGATCGGAGGGTAGTGCCTCGAATGCAAAATCTTTTTCGATCATACACATCATGGGTGAAGATTGAGGGACAACGACGCTGCTCTAAGGCAATTTGATCCTGAGTCACCACCGCCTCGCTAAAGCTAACCGTGGTCCGCGTATTCAAGGACGGAAGACCATTGAGATCTGCTCACTTCGAATCGTCGAGGTCAGAGCGTGACGACACTCTTCAACTCTCTCTCGCCATACTGACTGCCTGCTAGCCTTGATCAAAAGGCTGAGCCAGATTCGTATCGAGAATCGGCTTGTCGCCAGCAATCAGTCCCGCAAATAACGTAACGTTCGGTGAGTTTCGTAACAGGCTCGGTCCTTCGACTGTACCTCATGAGTTGTCACATCGACTTCGCTCAGGATGACGATCTTGGAAGGGTAGGGGTCCTTCGACTGCGCGTCCGCCCGCCGCAAAAGCTGCGGCGAAACTGCAAGAGCGCGGACGCTTCGCTCAGGATGACAGCGTACCGATGATGCAATAACAAAGGGCGGCCGCAGCCGCCCTTTTTCATTACCCCTGAAACAGATCAGTTCCACTGAAACCGATCAGTGCATGTCACCCATACCGTCGCCGCTACCACCCTTCTGCGACAGCATCTTCACATTGTCCACATGCATTGAGCCGTCACTTCCCATCGTTCCGGTCACCTGCACGTGATGGCCAATGTGATCCTGCAATGCGTCAGGATTCGAAACAGGCACAACCTTCATATCTTTGTCGGTAACGAACACCGGCTTCTCGCCCGCGCCGATGCACTTCTTGGCGCACGCCTCGTGCGAAGCATTGGCGCCCTTGGCGCCGCACTTGGAATCGCTGATCCATCCATCCCAGGTCTGGTCCTTGGCAACGGCCAGCGCCGTCATGCAGCACAGATAGAGCCCGATCACTACTAGAACTCTTGTCTTCATATTCCTTCTCCTATGTGATTGGCCGCCTAACCCGGACGGCCGGTTTTCTTAAGGAACGGAATCAGCCAGAGGCGGATCGTCGGCATTGACCGGCGGTGACGCCCACTTCCGTCATAACTGCATTACGACGCGGACCACCCCATCAGATCACGTGCTGACAAGTTTATTCCATCCCGCCAGATCGTGGTGGAGCAAAGTGAAATGCCGCAGCATTGGGTGATGGCTAAGTTTGAAAGCGTGACGAAGTGAAGTCAGGTAGAGCACGCCTTCGGGCGTGCCGACACCCGACTCTTTTCGAGCCGCATTTGCGGAGCGGCGGACGCGCAGCCGAACTACCCCCATAGAGCTGGAGATTGCCACCGAGCTGGGATGGGATCTGATCGGGGATCTTGTTATTTCTGGCCGGTATTCTCAGCCACGGCAGGAGCTGTTCGCGGATCGGGCTTATTCTTTTGCTGGTAAAGAACGACCTCGCCCGGCTTCACGTAGCCGAGCTGCTCGCGCGCCTCTTTTTCGATCACGCTGGGGTCGCCGCGCTGCAACGCATCGACCTCATGCTGGAGTTGCTGCTGCTCCTGTTGCTTCTGGTCGATCTCGCTCTGCAGACTCAGGACTTCGGCTCGCTTCGTCTGCCATACCTTCATGCCGTTGGCGCCGAAGACGACTTTATATCCAATGAGCACGGCCAGCAGGGCAATGCAGACAGTCGCCAGCAGGCGACGCATCTGGTACAACCAGCGCCCGGCGATGCGAACAGTGATCTTCATAGAACGTCCTTAAGGGCAGGCCGAAAGCCGCGATGCTGGCCGATATCGCGGCCTTGCTGCCAGATTCCAGTGGACTTCGCTTTGCAGATAGAGTCAAGAAGAGTTCCAACAATACGAGTGTGAGGGAATCTGCTTCGATAAGCGATGAATAGGCGAAGATCATGGAGCGACGCCGTCGATCTCACTGCCATCTGCTTCGACTGCATGCTACATTCTGTGCGTAAACGTGCGAGGAGCTCCCATGACGAATGTCCGCGTTGTGCTCACCACGGTCGGTCTGAAAGATGTTGCCGAAAAATTGGCCACACAACTTGTCGAGCGCCGACTGGCGGCGTGCGTCAACATCGTCGGGCCGATTCGCTCGATCTATCGCTGGAAGCACAAGGTGCAGAACGAAGCGGAATATCTGCTGATCATCAAGACCACGACGAGACATGCGGACGACTTGCGGTCGGCGTTCAAGGACCTGCATCCCTACGATCTGCCGGAGTGTGTGCAGCTCCCGATCGTGGGCGGCAGCGACGACTACCTGAACTGGCTGGCCGCCGAAGTCAGCAGCGGGGAGTAAGGCGCGTCTTCAATCCACTCGCCGCGAGCAATCTCAACCGGCGTCATCCTCGGCGTACTGAGAAGGCGAAGCCGAACGAGCCCTGCTTTTCCCCGACCCTTGTCTGCTACAATGTTCCCACGAACGTCGCTGAGGATTCGGTGTTCGCCGCAGCTTTGAGCCTCTGCTTTCTACATCGTTAATGAAGTTCGCCCAGCCGGCAGGGTACCGCCGCAGGGCTTTAGAAATCGCCCCACAAGCGACACTTTCGCTTTGCGCGGACGCTACGTTATAGGAGCCTGTTCTGACGTCGCGATCTGATCATATCGACTATCATCCGGGCCATCATCGTTTCGCCGTTATTGTCGCCTGGGCCACGTTCCTCCTGATCATCGCCGGCGCTCTGGTCACTAGCAACGAGGCCGGTCTCTCCGTTCCCGATTGGCCGACTTCCTTCGGCTCACTCTACAAATTGCCGCCTATGGTCGGCGGTGTGAAGTACGAACACACCCATCGCATGATCGCCGAGTTCATCGGCCTGCTGATCATCGTGCTGGCGGTGTGGACGCAGCGCGTCGATAAACGCAAGTGGATGCGCGTGCTCGGGTGGACCGCCCTGGGCGCAGTCATCGGGCAGGGAATCCTCGGCGGACTCACGGTTCTGAACTTCCTGCCGTGGTCGATCTCTACCGCCCACGCCACGCTGGGCCAGATGATCTTCTGCATCGTGGTAGCCATGGCGCTGTTTACCAGCCGCGGCTGGCTGCAGGATTCCGAACCTATCGTCGAAACAAATACGGTGCCTGGCACGCCGACCCTGGCCGCGATCGCTGCCGCCTGCGTGTGGGTGCAGTTGATTCTGGGCGCGGCCTTTCGTCACTCCGGCATCAAACTGCTGCCGCATTTGATCGGCGCCTGCGTAGTCACCGCGATGTTGTGCTGGACGATCGTTCGCGTACTGACGCGTTATGGCAAAAGCGATCACCTGCGCAAGCCCGCGCAACTCCTCTTGGCGCTGCTGATGATTCAGCTCGGCTTGGGCTTCTGTGCGTACCTTACGCGCATCATCTGGGGACGCGACGCGGTACAGCCGATGGCGGCGATGGTATCGAGTACCGTGGCCCACGTTGCTGGCGGCGCGCTGGTGATGGCCGTGACCGTGGTACTGGCGATTGAGGCGCGGCGCATGATCAGCGTGCACGCCGCAGAGCCTTCGACACAACGCGCTACCGGAAAGGCGGTCATCGCATGAGCAGTGCGAGCCAACCGCTTGCGGTTCCACGTTCAGGTCTGGCTGCGCTGGCGAGCGACTACGCCACGTTGACCAAAGCGCGCGTGACCACTCTGATCGTTATGACCGCATGGGCGGGCGCGTTCTTTGCCGCCGAGAAATCCGGCGTGTCGCTGCTCTCCTGGACGCTGCTGCATGCGCTGATCGGCATCGGTCTGGTCAGCGGCGGCACGGCTGCCATTAATGAGGTTGTCGAACGCGATCTGGATGCGCTGATGCGCCGTACCGCCCGCCGTCCGCTGGTTACCGGCAGCATGAGCCTGTTGCACGCGTCCGTCGTCGCTTACGGCATGACGATCGGCGGCGTGCTCTATCTCTGGTGGACCACCAACTTGCTCACCGCTGCGCTGGCGACGCTCACCTCCGTCAGCTACCTCGCGGTGTACACGCCGATGAAGCGCGTTCATCCGATCTGTACCTTCCTGGGCGCGTTTCCCGGAGCCATGCCGCCGGTGCTGGGCTGGACCGCCATCCGCGGCCGCCTCGACCTGGGCGCACTGGTGCTGTTTGCCATCGTTTTCTTCTGGCAGTTCCCGCACTTCCATTCCATCGCCTGGCTCTATCGCGAAGACTACGAGAACGCGCGCATCCGCATGCTGCCGGTAGTCGAGAGCGATGGCCGCTCGACCGCATTCGCCATCGTGATGTACGCCATTGCCTTGGTGCCGGTGTCGCTGGCGCCGACGCTGCTGGGCATGTCGGGCTGGACGTATTTTGCCGGCGCATTGCTGCTCGGGCTGGGTATGCTGTGGTTCAGCCTGCGCATGTGGACGATGAAGCTGACGCCGATCGAGCCGGAGTCGAAGCTGCGCGCTCGGCACGTGCTTCAGGCCTCCGTCATCTACCTCCCGCTGTTGTTCGGACTGATGATGATCAACCGCGCATAAATGCTGGGCACGTGCACTTCGGTTGATTATCATGAGGCGTGTTGACCGCCTCTGTTCAAGTCTCATCTCCGCATACTCCAGCAGGAATGCCGAAAGCGTTTGTCGTCTTCATGATCTGCTGGATCGTGATAGGAATCGCTTCGTGGATCTTCTACGCAAAGGCCAGCTACGAGACGAAGAAATCGGCGCATCCGTTCTTGATCGTCGCCTTCGGCCTCATTTTCCTGGGATTTACGGAATGGATCATGCAGGGCAAGGTCCCGCTGTTTTTTGTCGCCGCGATCGTTGTGATTATGTATCTGAACTTCCGCAACACCCTATTCTGTAAGCAATGTGGGGCGACGATCTATTCGCGTGGGTTCACACGTTCGGAGTTCTGTCCGAAGTGTGGGGCGCCGTTGCAGAAAGATTTGCCCGGCGGCCAGACTTGAGATCGCAACAGGATTCGACCGCCTTCGCAACAACGTAATAGACTGTTCTGTGGCTTCCCGTACAACAACTCCCGCTGCCGACAGTAAGGCCTCTGGATATTCGCCCGACGATCCTTCTGCTCCCGGCGTCATTCAACTCAAAGGATTGCGCCATCAGTACGGCGACCGCGTCGCGCTGGCCGGCGTGTCGTTCGATGTGCGTCCTGCGGAGATCTTCGGACTACTCGGCCCAAACGGCAGCGGTAAGACCACGACGTTTCGCATTCTCTCGACGCTGATGGTGCCGTCGGGTGGCCGCGCCTTGATCATGGGACACGATGTCGCCCGCGAGCCCGCGCAGGTGCGCCGCAACATCGGCGTGGTATTCCAGGCGCAAAGCATCGATCCCAAGTTGTCGGCGGAAGAAAACCTCACCGTGATCGGACATATTTACGGGCTCGGCGGTGCGGCGCTGAAGAAGCGCGTGGGCGAGATGCTCGCTCGCGTTGGGCTGGCTGATCGTGCCAAGGAAAAAGCTGAGACATTTTCCGGCGGCATGCAGCGACGGCTGGAACTGGCGAAGGGGCTGCTGCATCATCCCTCGGTGCTGCTGCTGGACGAACCCACGACCGGACTCGATCCCGGCGCGCGCCGCGACCTGTGGCAGTATCTCCAAATCTTGCGCGATGAAGAACGAGTGACCGTGCTGGTCACGACGCACTTGATGGAAGAAGCAGAGCGCTGCGATCGCCTCGCGATTTATGCGAACGGAAACGTGGTGGCGCTGGGGACTCCCGCGGTGTTGAAGGCCGAGATCGGCGGGGACGTGATCATGCTGGAGGCGAAAGAGCCAGAAACGCTGGCCGGCCACATCGAGCAGCGCTTCGGATTGCACCCGACCGTGCTCGATCATCAGGTGCGTCTGGAGATCGAGAGCGGACATCGCTTCGTGACTGATGTGGTCGAAGCGTTCCCCGGCGAGATCGAAGGCATCTCGATTCACAAGCCCAGCCTGGAGGACGTGTTCATTCGCCGCACCGGGCACAGGTTCTGGACGGACGAGAATCGCGAAGAGGCAAAGGAATGATTTGTAACCGGGGAAGCCAAGGATCACCGGGGAGAATAGGGATTTTGTGAGGTGTCATCCTGAGCGGAGGCGGCGTTTCGCCGCCGGAGTCGAAGGACCGCTACTCCCACTGAGCATAGGGGTCCCTCGGCTTCGCTCGGGATGACACCTTAACTGACAACTGACAACCGAGAACCGACAACTGCTTTATGGCAACTCGTACAGCAACATTCCCCGCAACCGTCACTCCCGCCAGCGCCGGCCTGCTGATGCCCGCTGCTTCGCTCTGGTGGCGCGAGGTCGTCCGCTTCTATCGCCAGCGCGCGCGGGTGGTCGGCGTCATCGCTTCGCCTCTGCTGTTCTGGGTGGTGATCGGCTCCGGCTTCGGCACCTCGTTCCGCTCCAGCGGCGCGGGCGGCCAGCACTACCTGGAATTTTTCTTCCCGGGCGCGTTGATCATGATCGTGCTCTTCACCGCCATCTTCACCATGATGTCGGTGATTGAAGACCGCAAGGAAGGCTTTCTGCTTTCCGTGCTGGTCGCGCCCGTGAGCCGCTCGGTGATTGTCCTGGGCAAAGTCTTCGGCGGAGCCACACTGGCCACGCTGCAGGGCATGATCTTCCTGGTCTTCGCTCCGTTCGTCGGCGTACATTTCACGCTCGCGAGTTTCGGCCTGACGGTGCTGGCGATTTTCCTGGTTTCGTTTTCGCTGACCGCTCTCGGCTTCATCATTGCCTGGCCCATGGATTCCACGCAGGCCTTTCACGCCATCATCAACCTGTTTCTGATTCCGTTGTGGCTGCTTTCGGGCTCGCTGTTTCCGCTCTCCGGAGCGTCGCTGTGGATTCGGCTGTTGATGCGGATCAATCCGTTGACCTATGGAACCGAGGCGCTGCGGGCGCTGCTGTTTCCCGCGTCGGCTTCGACCGATCTTTCGCTGAGCGGCAACTTTGCGGTACTGGCGCTGTTTACCCTGGTAATGTTTGCTTTGTCATTCCTGATCGCGAACCGGCGCACCACCAAACCGGCAGCCTGATGCAGATATCGCCCACGTTTTATCCGGCGCTCGACGCGGTACTGAATGGCTCCAGCGCCGTACTCATTGGATCGGGCTTGTACTTCATCAAGCGCGGCCGGCGGGAAGCGCACAAGCGCATGATGCTGGCGGCGTTCGTCACTTCGACGCTGTTCCTGATCTCGTATCTGTACTATCACCTGGTATTACGAGCGGGCGTTACGCACTTCCAGGGACAGGGCGTCGCCCGGCCGCTCTACTTCGCGCTGCTGATTTCGCACACAATTCTTGCGGCTGTGGTCGTGCCGTTCATCCTGATCACGCTGGCGCGCGCGCTGAAGGGCCGCTTTGCCAAACACAAAGCCATCGCGCCCTACACCTTCGCGATCTGGATGTACGTCTCGGTGACCGGCGTTATTATCTACGTGCTGTTGTACAAAGTGTTTGTTCGGTAATCGTCGTGACCACTTCTACTTCAGAATCGTTCGTCAATCGCGAAGCCGGTCAGGAGCCGGTGCAGGGGTTTCTGCATCGCGCTCAATCGGGCGGCGGAGCATTTCTCGTGCTGACGCATGGTGCGGGAGGGAACTGCAACGCCGCGCTGCTGGTGGCTTTGGCGGAGGGCTTCGCGGGCGCCGGCCTGAACACTCTTCGTTGCAATCTCCCCTATCGTCAGCGAAAGCCCAGTGGGCCTCCATCGCCATCCGATGCCAAGCATGATCAGGAAGGACTGCGACGCGCGATTGAGCTGATGCGGAAAGAATTTTCGGGCCGAGCGTTCGTGGGCGGTTCATCCTATGGCGGGCGCCAAGCCAGCATGTTGGTCGCCGCCGATGCCACGCTGGTCGACGGCTTGCTGCTGCTCTCGTATCCGCTGCATCCGCCGGGACGCGCGGAGAAGTTGCGAACCGAACATTTTCCAAAGCTTCAGACGCCAACCCTGTTTGTCAGCGGGACAAAAGACGCTTTCGGATCGATAGCGGAACTCGAAACGGCAATCAAGTTGATCCCGGTGCAGACCAAGCTGATGGCAATCGAGGGCGCGGCGCACGGCCTGCCGCAAAAATCGAAAACCTCCAAGCTGCCGGCGGAAATTGTTGCGGCATTCTTCGACTTCTTTCACCTGCGCTAAAGCCGCAACCTCGGCGGCCACATCTGTCGTCCCTGAAGGCTGGTGTTGCGTGTCGTGCGGGGCGTGAAATCAAGGCCGGGCGCTTGGGCTCGAGGCACTCAGTAGCAGGTACCACGGCCCAGAGCCACTCCCGGCCTTTTGTTTTGTGCGATGAATTCCTCAGACCTGAGCGGCGCCCCCATCGACGAACAATTCGGCCCCCGTAACGAAGCTGCTGTCGTCGGAGGCGAGAAACGAGACTGCTTTCGCAACCTCGTCGGGATCGCCGAACCGGCCCATGGGGGTGATGGCGATGAGCGCCTGGCGATTCGCTTCGTTCTCCGCGTCGGTTTTGCCGAGCCCGCTGAAGCCTGGCGTAGTAATCGGACCGGGACTGACGGCGTTCACCCGGATGTTGCGTCCCTTCAAGTCACTGGTCCAGGTGCGTGCGAAGGAGCGGAGAGCCGCCTTGGTCGCGTTGTAGACGCTGAACGCCGGCAGTCCCTTGGAGCCCGCGATCGATGCGTTCAGAATGATCGAAGAGCCCTCGCGCAATAGGGGCAGCGCTTTCTGGACGGTGAAGACGACAGCCTTTACGTTCGCGTCGAAGATTTTGTCGAAGTGCTCTTCGGTGATCGCACCCAGCGGAGCAAACTCGCCGATGCCGGCGTTGGCGAACACAATGTCGAGGTGTCCCTTTTCTTTCTTCACCGTCTCGAACAGGCGATCGAGGTCGGCCATCTTGGAGACATCGCCCTGCACCCCGGTGACGTTCTTGCCGATTGTCTTGACCGCCGCATCGAGTTCGGCCTGACGGCGGCCGGTGATGAAGACGTACGCGCCCTCGTCGACAAAACGTTTTGCGGTTGCTAATCCGATACCACTATTCCCCCCGGTTACAAGTGCAACTTTACCTTCCAGCTTTTTCATTTTCACTTCTCCTCATGAACTGTAAGACGGCCGTTGAGTCTGTGCCAGAAGGTTAGAGATGCTTGGAGTTGTGAATCGGGTTCTTTCGGTGATGCGAGATGTCCGCCGCAGAACTATGCTTCGCGCCCGGTCCAATCGGCGCTGTTTCTGGTACGGAACGGCGGGGTCGGGTAGAATGCGCCTCTGACGCGCAGGAGGCGGAAGTGAAATCGCTCACGCGAGCCGAGGTGATTGCCGCCATCGCATCGTTCGCCGGCATCTTTGTCGCCGCGATTGCTGCGCACCTGCTCGTGCTGGCGGGCCTGCCCGAGAACGTCGTCCAGAACACGCTCAAGCTTGTCGTCATTCTCCTGTTCTGCGTCTTCGGTTTCGCTCTGATCGGGTTGATGATTCACGCCTTCGTCATCCTGCAGGGCAGCATGGGCAATGCGAACGTCGGCATGGTGAAGTTTCTCCGCGAGAACGAGCGGCTGGTGACGTTCTGCGCCTGGGGTTTTCTCGGGCTGGGAGTGCTGATCGCGATTCCAGCGGCGCTGCTGGATTCGGGCATGCTGCAGTGGACGCCTTCGCTCAAGTCCGAAGGCGTACTCGTCGCCGACATCGGCATGACGCTCGAGCAAGTGCAGAAGCAATCCACGCTCAGGCTGCATCAGCCGTTCGCGGTGCAGAATTCCGGCGAGACGTATTGCATTGCCGAGGCGGTCTTCGACTATCAGCTCGGCGACTCCGGAATACGCTTCCCGAAATCCCGTTACTACTGGCTGATCACCGGTCAGCATGGCGACCCACGCCTGGCCGCGTTGAACATCGGCGTCTCACCGCAGAAACTGACGCGGCTTGACTTCGATCGCTATGTGGAATCGGTGCGGCATAGATTGAACGCAGCTGGCTGGATTCCGGGTCACTTCGTCTGGAAGACGGCCGAGGACATTCAACTGCATAGTGGCGCGACATCCACCGGCGACGGCCGTTACTGGAAACGCGGCGGCACGCTGCTCATCCTGGAGCAGAAGCGGATGGACGACGCGCAGAGCGGAGAAAATACCACCACCGCCGGACAGTTCATCTTGTATCTCGATCTACGGCAGCTGAGCGCCGAGCCGGCGCTGGTATTCGATCCCAACCTGAAAATCGAAAGATAGCTGGCGCGTTGGCGGTGTACCATGTTGCGTTCGCAGGATGGAGGCTTCTTTGCTCGATCGCCGCAGCTTTCTTACCCACACCGCCGGACTGGCCGCCGCTTTCGCTTTTCGCCATGATCTTTTCGCGCAACTCCAGAGCATACCGTCCTCGTTGCCCGACCCGCAGCAGTACGTCAACAACGATGAGGCGTACTGGGCGGAGCTGCGCAAGCAGTTCCTGATTCCCGAGGACGAGGTCTATCTCAACAACGGCACCGTGGGCTCCAGTCCGGCGCCGGTGTTGCGGGCGGTATTCGACGGCTACACCTCGACCGAGAAGCTGGACGAGACCGATCCTGAGGACTATCCAATCTGGGGCTACGGGCCGTGGAACGAGTATCGCGATCCGCTGGCGGCATTTGTAGGTTGCGATCGCGACGAGATTGCGCTGGTGCGGAACGCGACCGAAGCGAACAGCTATATCGCCAACGGCGTCGACATGAAGGCGGGGGACGAAGTCCTGATGACCGACCAGGAGCATCCGGGCGGCGAGCAGCCGTGGCAACTCAAGTCCAAGCGCTATGGCATCGTGGTGAGAAAAGTGACGCTGCCGAAGCCGGTGGTGGATGCGCCGCAGGTGCTGAATCTTTTTAACGACGCGATTACACCGCGCACGCGCGTGATCTTCTGCAGCCACATCACCACAGTGACTGGCGTTGTGCTGCCGGTGAAAGAAATCTGCGCGCTGGCGCGGTCGAAAAACATTATGTCGGCGGTGGACGGAGCGCACGTGACCGGCATGATGAAGCTCAACATCCACGACATAGGCTGCGACATGTATAGCTCGAGCCCGCACAAGTGGCTGCAAGCGCCCAAGGGCTCCGGCTATTTGTACGTGCGCAACGAGGTGACGGATTATCTCTGGAACACCATCGCCACCGAAGGCTGGAACGAAAAGCAGATCCGCGCCGAGCGCTTTCAGCGCATCGGTTCGTCGAATGTGCCCTCGCTGGATGGCTTGCGGGCGGCGATCCAGATGGCAAATGCGATCGGTATGGATCGCATCGAGGCGCGGCATCGTGCGTCGGCGAATTTCATGCTGGCAGAGATGACGAAGCGCGGCGCGGAGTCGTGGACCTCGCCCGACCCGAAGTTGCGCTGCGCGATCGTGACCGTCAACGTGCCGCCCATCCAGCGGATGAAGCTGGAGGACTGGTTGTGGAAGACGAAGAAGATCAGGATTCGCGGAGGCGAGCCGTCGAAGCTGCGGCTGTCGACGCCGTATTATTTGCGGCAGAAAGATCTGGAGAGTTTCCTGGCGGCGTTCGACGAGTACAAGAAAAATAATGCGGCATGAGGGAGCCTTGCAAAGCCACGCTGCTACTGAGGAGCGTTTGGGATTTGCTTTGAAGGGGCACGGCTTCAGCCATGCCGTCAGCAGTTCTTTGTTGTGTGCCAAGCGAGGCGGCGTTTTCACCGACGAGCCATCCGCTTCAAGACGGGAGAATGAGCGAGGGCGCTTCCGGATATGGGGTCCTTCGACTGCGCGTCCGCCCGCCGCGAAAGCTGCGGCGGAAAGCCAAAGGCGCGGACGCTGCGCTCAGGATGACAATCGGTTAGGGGCATTGGCGGCACGGCTGAAAGTCGCGCCCCTTCCGAGCGGTCAAAATCGCTCTACGGTTTTCCGCCGGGGCTCCATTGCGGGGTAAAGTCGCTGTTGGCCAGCCAGCTCACCGGGCCGATCATCGACCCGATCGCGCTGTCGAGATGTTCCCAATCGATCTTGTCTACCGTGTCGGTTGGCTGATGATAGTCGCTGTGCAATCCGAAGCTCGAGATTGACTGTGCAATGATGCCATCCTTCGCCAGCGAATAATTATCCGAGCGCTGGAAGAATCGCTCGTCGGGATGCGGGTCGGCGACGAGCTGGGCCCCATGTGCAGCCAGTTGTGGTCCGAGATTGGTGCGCTCCCATCCCGTGAGCCACAGCTCGTCGGGCTTCACCTTCGCGTCGGCGCGCCCGATCATCTCAAAATTCAGATTGGCGACAATGTCTTTCACCGGGAACGTCGGATGCTTGAGGAAATAGCGCGAGCCGACAAGTCCTGCCTCTTCGCTACCGAACAACGCAAACACCAGGGTGCGCTGCGGTCGTTTTTCCTGCGACAAAGCGCGCGCCAGTTCCATCACCGCGACCGTGCCCGAGGCGTCATCGTCTGCGCCGGGATACATTTTGCCGTTCTTCACGCCCAGATGATCGAGGTGCGCGCTGAGCAAGATGATCTGCTGCCGGTTCTGCTTGCCGTCGATCTTGGCCAGCACGTTCCAGGTGTGTGTCGTCTCCCACGGGGTGACGTCAGCATGGAACTTGATGGGCGCGCCCTCGGCCAGCGACCAGAGCTGGGCGGCGGCGGCGCTGGTAATTAAGCCTCCATCAGGACGATCGGGCTCATCGCCTATTTTGCGCTCCGGCCTCAGGCCAGCCTGCACCACTCGGTCGAACATGATTTGCGTATCGGCCGGCATCGGGAAGAGCACAATGGCGGCCTTGCTGTGCATGTAAGCGCCCATGATGCCTTCCAGGCTGCGCTTGGCGGCATCCGGCTTGAGTTTGAAAATGACCGCGGCTCCCGCCTTCACCGACGCCGGCGAGACCGAAGGGTCGCTTAGGTCCAGCTTCTGCAACGGAGCGGTGACGTCGGGCTGGGTTGCCGAGAGGAGTGCCAACTCCTTGCCTTGCGTGAGCGTAACGGCCTGCGAGTCCGTGCCGAAGCTGATGATCGGCGTGCCAGTGACGCTGCGCGAATTGATTGCGCCGACCTGGATGTACTGGCGCTTTCCGGCGGCAGGTTTCAGTCCGTAGGATTTCAGCTGCGCGGCGATGTACTGCGCAGCGCGGTGCTCGTCCTCGGTACCGCTGCCTCGGCCGTGAAGATCGGGTCCGGCGAGGTAGTCGAGGTTTTTGCGGATGCAGTCGGCACAGACCGCCGGGGTTGATGGTTTGTCAGCCGCCGTGAGCAGAAGCGGCAGCGATAAGACCAGGCAAAGTTGAGCGCGCAGATATGGAAGTTTCAAGAAGTCGATTGTCCGGGGTTTGCTGAAGCAGGTCAAGGAAAACGCGCGGTCTGAAAATCCACGCAGTTATCGGCGCAAAGGCGGCGGATCGAAAAGCATCGCGAACGCTCCGGTCGGGATGCCAACCCTAGAAAAGGCGGGGCGACAGCCAGACATTACCGCGCGATAAAATCGGGGGTGCCGATGAAGAAGCTTTTTGCGCTATCGATCGTCTGCTGCCTGCTGACCATCTCCGGCGTTGCCCAGACGTCCGCGGTCCCAGGACGCGACGTGCTCTTCGCTTCGGCGGAGGTGGATGCACGGGGACAACTTCACATCCGCACCACCGACGGGAACGAGATCACGCCGGCGAAAGATCCGACGCAGGTTGGTTTCGACAAGCCGGCGGTCTCTCCCGATAAACATGCCGTGGCTTGGCTAGCTCTGTATCCCAACAGTTCCACCTCGCATCCTGTTCCACTGAACCTGGTGATGTATTTCGGCGGCAGCGTGCGTCGCTTTGCCGGACATGGGCTGCCGATCTGGAAGTGGTGCTTCCTGCCCGGAGGCAAGATTGCGTTCAAACAGGAGACGGTGCACGGAGACAGCGGCGTTCACTACGAATTGCACGATGTGGATGGGGGAGTGACGGTTTCGGTGTACGACCACCAGCCGTCGGACGAGGATGATGCGGCCAAGCGCCCGGAGTGGGTGAAAGCGCTGGATGCGGCGCAGTAGATAGCACCATCCGGCATTACTTTAGTTACCGGGCAGTTCTTACATGTCAAGATGCGAAACGCAACAGAAACCGCGTAAATACGAGGTTTCACGGGAGATATAAAGCCAGGAAAACGTGCTGAAAAGGGTAGCCGATTTGATATGCTGAAAGTAGAGTCGAAGTTGTGAAGCCCCAGCCCGAGCGGCTGGGTTTTGTGTTTTTGGAAGGCTCACGGGCTCACGCCCGCGTCTGCGTTCGGGTTGGTATTTCTCCGGGGGCGAGTACCCTGCGCTTCGTGCGGGTCCAGATTATCATCGCGCCTCGGCGCTCGGGGTTACGGCTGCGGCCGCCCGCATGGCCGTTACCGGTTTTGAACTCTCGCCGCGAGTCAGCGGCGTTGACCTGATTTTCATCCGGACAATTTCTAATTCAACTCTGCGGGTTGCCTCCCGGAGTCGCGGGGGTTTGGCCCGGCGTCTGGGCAGGAATTCGCATCCAAGTATCCGAGGCAAATCGCGGAAAGCAAAGGTCTGAACTTCGTTTATGTCGATTCGTCAGTCTGCATGGTGGTGGGCGCTGGTAGCCGCCTCGCTTGTGGTGTTTGCCGGAGCCGAGGCTCGCGCGCAGGAAGTTCCCGCTACCGGGGTGTCGTCGTATGAGGGCCAGAATGTTTCGTCGGTCGACATTGCGGGCCGCCCGGATGTGACGCTGGACAGCGTGCAGGGGGTGATTGCGGTGAAACCGAATCAGCCGCTGACCCAGGACGCGGTAAACGCCAGCGTGTCGGCATTGAAGGCGAGCCCGGGAGTGACCGACGTGCGGGTCGATCTCCAGCCCTCGGCTGACGGGGTGCAGGTGGAGTTCGTGTTGCGGCCAGCCATGTACATCGGCATGTATCAGTTTCCGGGTGGGCTCAAGGAGTACACCTACACCCGCCTGTTGCAGGTGGCCAATTACAACGCGCAAACCCCGTATTCGGCCACCGACATCAGGCAGGCCGAGGACTCGCTCACGCAGTTCTTCCGCCAGCACGGATATTTTCAAGCCGAGGTGCAGACGAAGCTCGACGAAGATCGCGAGCACGGTCTGATCAATGTGATCTTCAAGATCACGCCGGGGCGGAGGGCGAAGATTGGCAAGGTCGACCTGGTTGGCGCGACGCCGGAGCAGACGGCGTATCTGCGCAACAAGCTGCGCAGCGTGATGGCACGTCTCAAAGGCAGCTCGCTGAAGGAGGGCATGACGTACTCCTACGGCCGGCTGCAGAAGGCCAACGGCTACATGCAGTCGGAGCTGGGGAAGCAGAACTACATCGCCGCGCAGGTGAAGCTGGTCTCCGCCGAATACAACGCCGACAGCAATCGCGCCGACATCACGTTTCATATCGAGACCGGTCCGGTGGTGAAGATTACGACCACAGGCGCGCATCTATGGAGCCACACGCGGCGCAGCCTGCTGCCGATGTATGCCGAGAACGCCGTCAACGACGAGTTGGTGCGCGAAGGGCAGCAGAATATCCTGGCGTATTTCCAGAAGAAGGGTTACTTCGACGCGAAGGTCGACGTAAAGCAAGACACGACTCCGCAGGGCATGTCGATCGTCTACGACATCCACGAGGACGAGCGGCACAAGGTGCAGGAAGTTGCGATCAAGGGCAATCAGCATCTTAGCCAGAAAGAGCTAAAGCCATACTTGAGCGTTCAGAAAGCCGGTCGGCTGTGGTTCTCGCACGGGGCGTTTAGCGAGCAGCTGGTGCGGGCCAGCGCGAAAAACCTGACCGACACCTACAAAGCCGCCGGCTACAGTGAGGCCGAGGTGGTGCCAACCGTCAAGCGCGATAACGGCAACGTCGATGTGACCTTCCAGGTGACCGAGGGCCCGTTGAACGTCGTGCAGAACCTGACGATTGAAGGGAACCAGACGCTGGCGCAATCGCAATTCGCGCCGCGCGGATTGAATCTGGGGCCGGGCAAACCGTATTCGCAGACGCTGGTAGCCAAGGACCGAAGCCTGATCGTGGCGCAGTACTTGACGCTGGGATATCTGAACGCCGGATTTAAATCTACGGCCAAGCCGGTGCCGGGACATCCGCACCAACTCGATGTGGTGTATCAGATCACGGAAGGCCCGCGCGTCGAGACGGCGACGATCATCACCGATGGACGGCAGCATACGAAGCAATCGCTGATCGACAAGACGGTGCGCTTGCAGACGCGCGAGCCGCTGAGCGAGAACTCGATGCTCAGCGCAGAGAGCCGTCTGTACGACATGAACATCTTCGACTGGGCCGAGATCGATCCCAAGCGCGCCATCACCGACCAGAGCAGCGAAGACGTGGTGGTGAAAGTTCACGAAGCCAAGCGTAACTCCATCGTTTATGGCTTCGGGTTCCAGGTGTTGAATCGTGGAGGCGCTATCCCGAGCGGCACGGTTGCGGTGCCGGGAATTCCGCCGGTCGGACTGCCGGCGAACTTCGTGACCAGCCAGAAAACTTTCTGGGGGCCGGACGGGACATTCGAGTACACCCGGCGCAACATGCGCGGGCTGGCCGAGACGTTAAACTTTTCGACGTTTGTAGGGCGGCTCGATCAGCGCGGCAGCCTAAGCTATACGCAGCCGTCGTTTCTGGGATCGCAGTGGCACAGCAGTTCGTTGATTTCGGCCGAGCACGATTCCGAGAACCCGATCTTCACCGACAGGATCGGCACGCTGAGCTTCCAGTTGCAGCGTCCGCTGCGAAGCAAACTACTGCACGGCAAGAAGACGACGAATCTGTTTCTGCGCTACAACTTTCAATACACCCACATCACCAATCTTCTGATCCCCGAGCTGGTGCCCCCGAACCAGTTGAACGTTCACTTGTCGACGCTGGCGGCGAGTTGGGTACACGACACGCGCGACGACGTGCTGGACGCGCACAAAGGCATTTATCTCAACTACGAAATCGATGTCAGTCCGTACTGGATGGGCTCGAATTTCAGCTTTGCCCAGTTTGTCAGTCAGTCGGCTTACTACAAGAACATTGGGAAGGGAATCATCTGGGCCAATAGCCTGCGCATTGGATTGGAGCAGCCGTTTGCGGGAAGCGAGGTGCCAATCAGTTCGGCATTCTTCGCTGGCGGCGGCAGCACGCTGCGCGGCTTCCCGCTGAACGGTGCCGGACCACAGCGTCCCATCCTGGTGTGCGGCAACCCGAGCGATCCATCGACGTGCTCGAAGATCACGGTGCCCAGCGGCGGCAACGAGCTGCTGATCATCAATAGCGAGCTGCGCTATCCCTTGAACTTCATCAAGCAGGGGCTGGGGATTGTTACGTTTTACGATGGTGGCAACGTTTTTCCGCTCGTCGGGTTTCATGACTTCACCGAGCTGTACAGCAATAACGTGGGCATCGGATTTCGCTATGCGACGCCGGTTGGGCCGGTGCGCATCGATATTGGCCGCAACTTGAATCCAGTGCCCGGAATCAAAGCTACGCAGTACTTCATCACCCTGGGACAGGCATTCTAATGGCGATTCGGGACTTTGGCATTCCACCGCGCGAGCCGGGCAGACCGCAGTTGGTTCCACCGCGCAAAACTGCGATGTGGAGGAAAGTGCTGTTGTGGGCGGGCGTCTCCGTCCTGATCCTGATGGTCGTAGTGGCGATCGGCATCTACGCGGCGCTGCATACTGGGCCGGTTCATAACTACGTAAAGAATCTCGTGCAGCAGAAAGCCAGTGCGGCGTTGAATACTCCAGTGCAGTTGCAGAATTTTGTGCTGCATCCGCTGCTCGGCACGGTGGATTTATACGGTGTGACGGTGCAGGGGTCGGCGTTGCCGCCGAACGCAAATGTGCAAGCTGCCGCCGGACCGTTGCTCCAGGTGCAGCACATGCATCTCGGGGTGTCGGTCAGCGATCTGCTGCATCGCAGACTTAGTCCCACGGATATTACGGTCGACAGCCCCGTCGTCTACCTCTACGTCAATGCCGACGGGCAGACCAACCTGCCGAACTTCCAGTCGAGCAACAGCAGCAGCAATACGAACCTGTTTGACCTGGCGATCCGGCACATGGCCATCAACCACGGCGAAGTGTACGTCAACGACCGCAAGAACACGCTGGACGCCGATCTGCACGATCTGCTGTTCAATTCGAATTACGACGCCGGCAATGGCGGGCAGTATTCCGGGGTGGTGTCTTACAGCAACGGGCATTTGAAGTACGACACGTACGAGCCTATCCCGCACGAATTGGAAGCACACTTCAACGCCAATCGCAGCGGACTGACGTTGAGCAATGTGAAGCTGACCAGCGGGCAGTCGCAGGTGCTGGTGAATGCGACGCTCAACGACTATAGCAATCCCAGGCTGCATGCGAAATACGTAGTGATCCTGGCGCTGAACCAGATTCGCGGCGAGATGCACGACGCGACGATTCCGAGCGGGGTGGTGCTGGTAAACGGCACAGCCGATTACGCCAGCGTTCCCGGGCAGGCGCCGCTGGAGAATGCGTCGATGGAGGGTTCGGTTCACAGCCGGATTCTGCAAGTGCGTACGCCGAGTCTGAACGCCGACATTCGTAACATCGATGGCACGTATGCGCTGGCGCACGGGAATGTCGACGTACACGATCTGACTGCAATCTTGCTGGGCGGCTCCGTGAGGGCCAATGCGTCGGTACGCAACATCACCGGCGAGCAGCAGGGTCGCGTGGTAGCGGCAGTGCGTGGAATCTCGCTTGCCGATCTGAAGCGTGTAGCCAATTCCTCGGGGCTTAAGCCGGTGGTGATTTCCGGAGGATTGAGCGCTTCCATGATTGCCGACTGGACGGGCAGCGTGAGGAACGTGGTGGCTCGCGCGGACGCGACGGCGGCAGGGAAGCTTGGATCGACGAAATCGAGCGATGCGATTCCACTGAATGCGGAGATTCACGCGCGCTACAACGGCAAAACGCAGGAAGTCGCGTTGAGTAAGAGTTACGTGCGGCTCCCGCAGACATCGCTGGAAGCGGATGGAACGGTGAGCACGCGCTCGGCGTTGCAGGTCAACCTGGAGTCGAATGATCTGCATGAACTGGAAACCCTTGCCGACATGTTTGCGCCGCCGGGCCAGCCTCTCGGATTGCAAGGCCAGGCGGCATTCAACGGAACGGTGCGGGGCTCAACCGGCGCGCCGCAAATTGCGGGGCAGCTTAGCGCGAAGAACGTGCAGGTTCGTGGAAGTTCTTTCCGGCTGCTGCGCACGGGTGTGCAGGCCAGCCCGTCGCAGGTCAGCTTGCAGAATGGCGATCTGGAACTGGCGCCACAGCAAGGCCGCGTCACTTTCAACCTCCAGACTGGCCTGCGCGACTGGACGCACACGCCGAACAGCCCATTTGCCGTAGACCTCCACGCCACGCAGGTTTCGGTGGCGGCGCTAACAAAGGCGGCGGAGGTGTCAACGCCGATTAGCGGCACCTTGAACGCGAACGTCGTGGCGCACGGCACGCAGCTGAACCCGATCGGGCAGGGCGACATCAATCTGCGTAACGCGAAGATCTCGGGTGAGCCGGTGAAGTCCGCGCAGGTGAAATTCTCGGGCACGGGCGACGTGGTGCACGCGAACATGCTGGTACAGATCAGCGCGGGCAACGCCACCGGCCAGCTCACCTACTATCCCAAGCAGGAAGGTTACGACGTGCTGGTGCAGGCGGCGAACATTCAGCTGGCGAAGGTTGAGACGTTGCGCGAGCGCAACATGGACATCAGCGGCGCGCTCAGCCTGACGGCGAGCGGCAAGGGCACGCTGAGCAATCCGCAAGGGACGGCATCACTGACGATTCCGCAGTTGAATGTTCAGAAGCAGCAGATCAACGACATCAAATTCAACGGCAATGTCGCCAATCATGAAGCGACGTTCACGCTGGCTTCGCAGCTGATCTCGACTCCGCTCCGGGCGCAGGGAAAGATCGCGCTGGTCGGCGACTATAACTCCGACATCAGTCTGGACACCCCGGTGATTCCGCTGCAGCCGTTGCTGGCCGCGTATGCACCGGCGCAGGCGGCGCAGATCACCGGGCAAACCGAGATTCACGCGACACTGCACGGGCCCTTGAAGAACAAGCAGCTGCTGGAGGCGCACCTCAATGTGCCGACGCTGGGCGTGACGTATAAGACGGCGGCGAGCGCGCATCCGGCGACGCTCCAGATTGCGGCAGTCACGCCGATCCGCGCCGATTACAGCGACGGCGTGCTGTCGTTGCAGCCCGGCGAGATTAAGGGTACCGACACCGACATTCGCTTCCAGGGAAAGCTGCCGGTGAATAGTAACGCCGAGTCGACGCTCAAAGTCGAGGGTGGCATCGACCTCGCGATCGCGCAGGTCTTCGATCCCACGATATCAACCAGCGGCAAGATGGTCTTCGACATCAACGCGCAGGGTTATCGTTCGCAGCCCAATGTGCAAGGGCAAATCCGCATCGTAAACGCCAGCTTCTCAACGCCCGATGCGCCTGTCGGTTTATCTAATGCGAATGGGGTGTTGACGCTGCGCCGCGACCGGCTGGACATCACGCAATTTAGCGGCAACGTCGGCGGCGGAACCGTGACGGCGTCCGGCGGCGTGACCTATCAGCCGAAGATTCAGTATGCGATTGGGTTGAAGGGCAACGATCTGCGGCTGCTGTATCCCACCAGCGTGCGGACCGATCTTGGTTTGAATATCGCGATGACCGGGGACACCGACGGCGCCGTGGTGCAGGGCCAGGTAAACATCAACCAGATTTACTTCACACCCGACTTCGACCTGGCCAGTTTCATGACGCAGTTTGGCGGCGTGGCTACGCCTCCACCGACCGAGAGCTTCGCCGACAATGTAAGGCTCAATGTAGCTGTACGCTCGAGCTCGGAGCTGAACGCGGTGAGCCCGACGGTCAGCATTCAAGGCTCGGCAAACCTGCGGGTGATTGGAACCGCCAACGATCCGGTGATCGTTGGCCGCGCGAACCTCAGCGGCGGCGACGTGATCTTCATGGGAAACCGTTATCTGATCCAGGGCGGTACGATTGCATTCGTCAACACCAACGAGATTGAGCCGGTGGTGAACCTGCAAGCCAGCACGACGATCAAGCAGTACAACATCAACATGCGCTTCCGCGGAACGATGGATCGTATCCACACGACCTACACTTCCGATCCGGCGCTGTCTTCGGCCGACATCATTCACCTGCTGGCCTTCGGCAACACGGAAGAGGCGGCCAATGCTGCACCCGCACAGTCGAGTACCTTGGGGGCAGAGTCGCTGATTGCGTCGCAGGTGAGCAGCCAGGTGACCAGCCGTGTGCAGAAAGCGCTGGGCGTTTCGCAGATCTCGCTTGATCCGCAGTTGGGGGCGACGACCGGTAACCAGCAGCAGGGCGCGCGCCTGACGGTGCGGCAGAGGGTGACCAGCAAGCTGTACGTGACGTTCTCAACCGATGTGACGACTACGCAGTTCTCGGCGGTGCAGTTGCAGTATCAGTTGAACCGCAAGTGGTCCGTGAGTGGAGTGCGCGACGAAAATGGCGGCTTCAGTCTCGATGGGCGATTCCACAAGGACTTCTAAAGTAGGACAGGCGCGTCGGACTGAAGTCCGCCTCGCTTGGACCTTCATTAAGGCATTACGGCACGGTTGAAGGCGTGCCCTGACACAAGGCTCACGCCTCCGGAGTTTCTCAGCAGCCTGTAAAGCCGTCCCCTTCACGGTCCCGTCCAAGCACTGAATATCGGCCCCTTCAGAACCTATTCGAGTTTCTCTAGCCGGCTTGCGATGTCCGCTTCGGGACAATGCTGGGCATTGGCTGCTCGACTTCGGGCGCTGTGCTGCGGTGCGTGGCAGGCAGATAAATGCTGAAGCAGGTTCCGGTGTTCGCCCGTGGTTGAGGTTGTGACCTCGATGTGGCCACTCAACTTGTCGACAATGCCCTTAATCACCCACAATCCGATACCTGTACCCTGATCGCCCTTGGTACTGAAGAAGGGCTCGAAGATCACCTTCAGGTTTTCTTCCGGGATGCCGCAACCGGTATCGCAGACCTTCACGACAATTTCATTCGCGGGCCCAGGCTCGATGGAGAGGGTCAGCTTGCCTTTCTGCCCGATGGCATCGACGGCGTTGGTCATCAGGTTGGTGAAGACCTGACGCAACTCGCTGGGATAGATCGTTACTTCTCCGGCGATCTGGTAGTTGCGCTCGACCTCAATCCTCGCCGCCTGTAGACGGGGGCGATACATGGCGCAAACGTCGTCGAGCAGTTCGGACACCTTGGTTACGACAGGCAGCTTGGTCTCGCGATGCGGCGCGAGGGTTTGCCGGCTGATGTTCGCTAGCCGATGCACCTCACGCTCGGCGAGATCGACCAGTTCGGCGGCATCGTGATCGAGCGATGGACTCTTCTTCAGCAGGTGCATGACGTTGGTGAGCGCGTCGAGAGGGTTGTTGATCTCATGTGCGATGGTGGCGACCAGCCGGCCGGTAGCTGCCAGGCGCTCGGAGCGGCGCAGCGCCTCCTCGAGTTCGTCGTTCAGTTTGCGAATCTGCTCTCCGGCAAGTCTGCGTTCGGTGACATCGCGGATGGCGCTGGTGGCGAAAGTGCCGTTTTCAGTGTGCAGCGGGCTGAGGCTGATTTCGACAGGGAACTCGCTGCCATCCTTGCGCAGTCCGAAGAGTTCGAGGCCAACGCCCATGGGGCGGACGTGGGGCTCGGCGAAGAAGTCGACGCGATGGCGCGGGTGCTGGTTGCGATAGCGTTCCGGGATCAGCATCTCGATGCTTTTGCCCAGCAGTTCGGAGCGGGCATAGCCGAAGAGCTTTTCGGTCTGAGCGTTCACCAGCGTGATTTTTCCCTTGTCGTCGACGATAACCATGGCGTCGGGCGCGGCTTCGAGCAGGGAGCGGAATTTTTCTTCGGCTTGTTTTCGCACAGTGATGTCTCGTATAGCGCTCGCGACGAGGACGCCGTCGGCAGTCGTGATGGGGCTGAGACTGATCTCGAGCGGGAATTCAGAACCATCTTTTCGCAGGCCAAACAGATCGAGCTCTGCGCCCATCGGCCGCTGACGAGGATCGCCAAAAAACGACGTGCGATGGTGAAGATGCCGATGGTGGAAGCGTTCGGGGATCAGCACTTCTACCGGATATCCCAGCAGCTCGTGGCGAGGATAGCCAAACAGCTCCTCGGTGCGCGAGTTGATCAGAACAATGCGGCCGCGCTGATCCACAATAACCATGGCGTCGGGCGCCGATTCCAGCAAGGCGCGAAACTTGTCTTCTGAACTCTTGCGCGCGGTTACGTCGCGGATGGCGCTGATCACCATGGGACCTTGCGGCGTGTTGAGCGGGCTCAGGCTGATTTCGACGGGGAACTCGCTGCCGTCCTTGCGCAGGCCATAGAGTTCGAGGCCGACACCCATGGGGCGCACATGCGGATCACCGGAGAAATAGCCCGAGCGATGGCCGGGATGCTTGGAGCGAAAACGCGGTGGAACCAGCACTTCGACTTTTTGTCCGGTAAGCTCGGCGCGAGGATAGCCGAAGAGTTGCTCGCACTGGGTGTTAGCGAGCACAATTCTGCCCTGCTGGTCGACGACAAGCATGGCGTCCGGGGCAGCGTCCAAGACGCCCCCGAAGTTCGCCTCAACAGAAATTTCCATGGGCTTACCCGGTTAGGGGAATTTTATACCTGCCCAGCAAATTTTCGACAAATAGGGTGGCAGGGTTTGGGAGCTTAACGGCCGCCGCGGGGTGCGCTGCGCCGACGGCGATCCTCGGGTGCGTGCTCTTCGGATTCGACGGCGCGCCGCTTTGCGAACCTGGTTACAGCGCGCGCCCCGGAATGCCGTAGATGCGTTTCAATGGAAGCGACTACGACATGCCTTTTATGGCTGATGAGGTTAGCCGCGCCCAGACTCAAGCGGCTGGAAGCGTCCACCACGATACCCTTGTCGAGGACCCGGTCGAGCAGGTCGATGAGTTCTCCGCCGGCGGGTTTGCGCACCAGAGTCATGTGGAGCACGATCCTTTCAATGACGATCGGCGTCGGTAGCGCTGGTGGTTTGGCGATGCCTCGACGGGCGAGGCGGCCGGTTACAGAGAGAAGTGGCTTTCGGGTGGGATGCTCCTCATCTTGTCAGGGATGCTCCTGGCCCCAAGCTACGGATTCTCCTGAGCGAGCATGTCGTACACTCAAGGTTTTGGAGCCACAAATCATGCTTCGTACTTTCGCTGTGCTGCTTCTTGCAACCGTGCTGACCCTGACCGTGATCGCGCAGGAAACTTCGTCTTCATCAGCGGCAGAGCTGCTGCCGGCCGTGCCGGGAAAGACATTCACGGTATCCAAAGAATCGAGCTACTACAGTGAGCCGGCCATCGCGGCAAACGCGGCGAATCCGCAGCAAGCCTTCGCAGCTTACCAGCCGACCAGCGTCTCGTACTCGCAGGACGGCGGCAGTACGTGGAAGAGCGCGACCGGAACGGCTTCCACCGACTACAAAGTTTCTGGCGATGTGGCGGCGGTGTATGACAAGCATGGAGCGGCGATCCTGTGCTATATCGCCTTCGACAGACTTGGAAGCATGAACTACTGGGCACGCGGCGCCACCCGCAACGGGATCTTCATTCGGCGCTCTGCCGACGGCGGCGCCACCTGGGACAAGCAAGATCATGCGGTGATCGCGCAGCCCACCAAGCCGGGCATTCCGTTCGAAGACAAGCCGGGCATCACCGCTGATGATACCGACAGCAAGTACGCCGGCAATCTCTATGTCGGATGGACAGAGTTTCGCATCGACGAGAGTGTCATTCTATTTTCGCGCTCCAGCGATGGCGGCGTGACCTGGTCTGCGCCCCTCGAGATCAGCACGCATCATGGACTCCCGCGCGACGATAACGGGGCGGTGGAAGGTTTTTCGGCGGCCGTGGGAGCGGACGGAACGGTCTACGCGGTTTGGGCAGACGGCGATTCGCTGGCTTTCGCGTCCTCGCACGATGGCGGCAAGACTTTCGGGAAGAGCCGCAGCGTTATTGATACGGCGCCGCTTTACTTCGATGTGCAGGGTTTGGAGCGCGCCAACGGATTTCCGCAGATGGCGATCGATCCACATCGCGGCAAGCATGGACGACTGTATGTGACCTGGAGCGATTATCGGAGCGGCGATATCAGCGTCTACAGCGCGACGTCGGATGACGAAGGGAAGTCGTGGAGCAAAGCTGCGCGAGTGAATTCGAATCCGATGCACGATGGCACCGACCAGTTCTTCCAGTGGCTGGCGGTCGATCCGGTGACCGGCGCGGTGAACGTGATCTTTTACGATCGGCGAAGAGATACAGACAATCGAAATACTACAGTGTCGCTGGCGCGGTCGACCGACGGCGGTGCGACATTCACGAATTACGCGTGGACTCGCGATCCGTTTGTGTCGACGACGCACGATTTTCTCGGCGACTACATTGGAGTAGCGGCGCTGAATAACAAGGTATACGGAGTGTGGACCGAGGTTGCGCCCCTGGAGGAGCCGAAGGACAAGAGTGCGCCGCCAAATCGTTTTCGTCCGCACACGATTGTGAAGGTTGGCGTGGCGGATTTTGGAGGGAAGTAGCGGGGATCGGTTAGTGCCGGCCGCTGAGTGGCCTTAATCGATTGTCATCCTGAGCGGAGGATCGCCGGGTTTGCGATCCGGAGTCGAAGGGCCGCTACCGCCTGGTTGGAATAGGGGTCCCTCGACTTCGCTCGGGATGACACCATCACAATGCAGCAAATTAAGGGCACAGCGAAAGCCGTGCCCTTCTACTTCGCACGCTTGCCATTCTTTTGCTTACGCCTTCACGAACTCCAGCGACGCCGAGTTCATGCAATAGCGCAGTCCGGTCGGACGCGGGCCGTCGTCGAAGACGTGTCCCAGGTGGGCGTCGCACTCGGTGCAATGCACTTCGTCGCGCGACATCCCCAGGCTCATATCGTTCGACGTCCTGACGTTTTGCTTCGCGATCGGCTCCCAGAAGCTGGGCCACCCGGTGCCCGAATCAAACTTGGTCGCCGAACTGAACAGCGCATTCTTGCAGCACACGCAGCGGAACATGCCTTTGGCGTGCAGGTCCCAGTACTGACCGGTGAAGGCGCGCTCGGTGCCGGCCTTGCGCGCTACCTCGAACTGCTCGGGGGACAGCTGCGCCCGCCACTCGGCGTCGGTCTTTACGACTTTGGGCACGCGCTTGGGTCCAATCTTTTCGCCATCATCCTTGAACTCGACGATCTCGACGTAGTCGGTCTTGGTCGGCGCGGCCTCGGCTTCAGAACTCTTGAATAAGCTCATGAACGCTACTCCTGACAAAGTTAAGAAACTGGTTTTTAGAAAACTTCTGCGATTGCTCATAGTGTACTCACTTGCTCGCGGCCATTGCCGGCGATTGAGAAGCGGACTCGGTAATCTGCGCGCGATAAAGCTGCGGGAACATCGTCTGCAGGTTCTCGATCTTGGGCAGATCGAAGCGCGCGATGTACGGATTGTCCGGGTGCAGCGTGGCGTAGTTCTGGTGATACTTTTCGGCCGGATAGAACGCCTTGAACGGCACTACCTCGGTCACGATCTTGTGCTTGTAGACCTTGGCCTCGCCCAACTGCGCGATGTAGGCGTCGGCGATCTTCTTCTGCTCGTCGTTGCCGTAGAAGATGACAGAGCGATACTGCGTGCCCTCGTCCGGGCCCTGATAGTTCAGCTCCGTAGGATCGGTAGCGACGGAAAAGAATACCTGGAGCAACTGGCCGTAGGTCAGCTTCGACGGATCGTAGGTAACTGAGACCGATTCAGCGTGGCCGGTCTGGCCGGTGCTGACGGTTTCGTACTCGGCCGTGCTCTTCGAGCCGCCGGAGTAACCTGACGTCGCGTTGATGACGCCCTTGACGTGCTGGAAGACGCCCTGCACGCCCCAGAAGCATCCGCCGGCAAAGACCGCGGTCTGGCTGCCGGGCTTGCTCGCCATCTGTTCGTCGACCGCCGGCTTCGGCAGGTTGGTAACCTTCTCGCTGGCAGCCACCGAGCTGCGACAGGCGACGCCGATCACCGTGGCCATCAGCAGGGCCGCCAGTCCAACATGTAACGATAACTTCCGCATCACTTTCCTCTTTCTGCTTTATCCCGACTGCACCCGATTAGAGTCCCTAACTTCCGGAAGGTTACAGGCATCCAGAGCGGCTCCCGGGCCGTATAGTATTGAGGATTCTATAAGGAGTACGGCGCAGTTATGTCATCGGATTCAGACGACGGGAGGCCGCGATCGAAGCCCGGGAGGCTGCTTTTAACCTGGGGAGCGCTGGCGCTGGCCGCGGCAGAAAGCCTTTGTGTTGCGGCAGTTGGATTGAGTGGCGTTCGCGTGGCGCTGGGACTGAGCTCGTTGTTGGCGGCGGGGGCTGGCGGTCCGGCGCACGGCTGGCATCGCGAGGCGATACGGGTGCCGCTTCTCATCCTTGGGGCGGTGGGCGCGCTGCTCAGCTTGCTGCTGTTGTGGAATGAAGAGAAGCTGCGGCGCAATCCGTCGGCCGCGTGGCGTATGCAGCCGCTGACTCCGAAACAGCGGCGGGTGCGCTGGTTTCAACTGAGCGCCGCGATCTTGACCCTGTTATTGGTGGTTGCCGAGGTCGTGACCCATCCCTGGTTCCATAAGGAATTCTGAGAGGTCGGTCGGCTGGGGCACCAGGCCCCTTCAAAGCCTATCGATTATCTAAGGGTTCAAACTCAACGAGCGCAGGTAGGCAACGACGGCTTCGGCGTCCGCTTTCGTCATGTGAAACTTGGGCATGGGATCGCGGAGAGGCTTGCCGGTGGTCCAGACTGCCGTCGTCAAAAGCGTGACCATGCCGGCATTGGTAGCCGGAGGATTTCCTGCGAGACGCGGCGCCAGGATTGGCCAGTCGTTCGTCGGCTGGGCCGGCAGATAGGGAACCGGCGCTCCGGCGAGCCAGCGGCTGCGGTCCAGCGAGCCATCGGCCTTGCGAGGCGTGTGGCAGGTCCCGCACATAGCGACATCTTCAACGATGTACTTGCCGCGTGCGATGTCGCCGCCGCCGCTGGCCGTGGCCTTGTTGTCTTGGGCCACGCTGGGGCGGGAGCTTAAGGGCAGCAGGGCCGCGCACACCGCCAGGGAAAAACAAGTTGCCAAGTAAGAAAGATTTCTGCCACGCAAACGTAGAGAGGACATAGTCTCCGAGTTCTCCTCATGAACGCGTCAGACCGCAGCGCTCGACCATTCAGACTATCACTACGATGCTGCCTCGCGGGAGTGTTTCCATCTCCGTGTCGCCGGTTGAACACTTTGCTGAAAAAACTTGAATCGGTTGACTCG
This sequence comes from uncultured Acidobacteriaceae bacterium, assembly GCA_963834135.1. GTDB lineage: Bacteria > Acidobacteriota > Terriglobia > Terriglobales > Acidobacteriaceae > Bog-257. Next base: position 247,298 of record CAWIAN010000010.1, read on the forward strand.
TCGGACTGAAATCCGCCTCGCCGAAGGCAGGAATAAATCGGTGATCGGCACGGCTGAGGCCGTGCCCAGACACAAAGCCCACGTTGCGAGAGTTTTTCAGCAAGCTGTTCGGCCGACGGCAGAAGAGCCTTCACTAATCAATCGATCAGAACGCGTATTGCAGGCCGAGCGTGGTGTTGTTGGCGTGGAAGTAGCGGGGAGCCGTGGGCCCGACAAACGAATCTTCGGCGTACTGGTAGTAATTCCATCCGGCCTTGAAAGTCACGTTCCTGTGCACTGAGAAGGCCAGGGCAGCCAGCGGCGACTGGAAGGTCGATGCCAGCGGGCCCAGAGGCTGAAGCGGATTAAACTCCGTCGTACTGCCCTGGTTGTCGACAATGCTGTATCCCAGCTTGATATTCAGGCGCTGTACGGGCGTCAGGTCCAGCGCGAAATATCCGTACTGGGTGTGCGTCTCGTAGAAACCGTAAGTCTCCAGCAGCGTGGGGTCGCCCGTGCAGGTATAGGATCCCACGGGAGCCGGCGTGGCCGCGAAGCAGACGTTGGTGTTCTGCTGGATGGCGGCGAAATTGTAGGCGATATCGAGTCCCCAGTGCTGGTTCGGCATGATGGTCGTGTCGAAGGTCACCGAGTAGTTGTGCTGGTTAAAGGCGATATCGCTGTCGCTGTTCTTGCTGTGCTGGAGTTGGAGATTGCCGTTGAAGGTCAGCCATGACTTGGGCGCGTAAGCCACGTTGCCCCGAATGTTAAAGGAACTGGTCGGATTGATGCGATAGACCCAGTTATCGGCGCCTCCAAATTGCAAATCGAGATTCGCATGCAGTGCCGTGCCCTTGCGATACCACGCCCCCAGCACTCCGGAAAAGGTGCTGATGCCGGTGGTCGGCCCTCCCCAAGGCGTGATGACCCCGGTGAAGGTGCAGCTGCCGTTAGGATTCAGCGGGAGGCCGGCGCAGTCGCCGCGATTGGGCATGTTGGGATAAAAGATGTCGCCCAGCGCAACCTGGTAGTTCTGGCCCGGCTGGACGTTCAAGCCTTGCCAATTGAATCCCCCGCGTACTCCTAGCGAAGGCGTGATGTCGTACTGCACCTGGAAATCGTTCTCCTTCGTGTTCTGGCCGAGCATGCTGACGTTGAACTCGTTGATCAGATCGGCTGGAGAGCTGGAAGTGTGAGAGAGGATCGAACCTGGGAAGAACGCGATGGAATTCAGCAGGGAAGCCGAGCCCTGGGAAAGCGCGTTGAAGTAGTTCGCCTCCAAGTCGAGGTATGTGCCGGAGACGCTGAAGTTGCGGAAGCGGAAGGTGTCCACCAGGCGCAGCTTGTCGCTGATGTGAATGACGGCGGAGACATCGGCCGACGACGAGTTCCACTTCGCATTGGCGGTGCTGCCCGCGGTGCTGGAGCCGAGGGTGCCGCTGCGGCTCACCAGGCCCCCGAATGTTTCATCGAACGGCGTTGTCATGCTTGCATGGCTGTATTGGTATTGGCCGTTGAAGTCCAGCCACTTCAGCGATGACGACGTGAAGTTCAACAGCTCTGTGGGAATGATGGTGTGAAGCTGCTGAAAGAGGTTGTAGTTCGAGAAGGCGTTGCAGGTTGGATTGACGATGCCGTTTGTCAGCGGCGTACTGCACGGGCTGCCGTTGTTGAACCAGGGCAGGCCGAGACTGACGGACGAGCCGTTGGATAGCGGGAAAGAGTTAAACGGGTTCAGGAAGTAAGACGTGTCACCCGCGTAGTACTGGAACATCTGGGTATAGCTGAGCGTGGTCTTCTTCGTGATCCGAATATCGACACCGAAGCGATAGCCATTCAGCGTGTTGTTCGTGTTCTCGTTGAGTAACGCCTCCGTGCCTTCATGCACGCTGCTGAATGCCGGGCCGATGAAGCGGTTGCGGTTGTAATCGATGCGGAACGAAATGCGCTGCATGGGTAGCAGCACCAGGTCGAAGTTATAAAGATTCTGGCGGTTGTAGTAGCCGTGTGGCGAATTGAGGATGGGCACCGGCGGCGTTCCGGTCGGCGGATTCAGCGGGTTGGCGAACAGGTCGTAATCAAAATAATTCTGCATGTGCTGATACGTGCCGCTGAAGGTGTACCAGTTATATTTCGCAATGCGCAGGCGCGCTGCCTGTTCGGGATCGCCACCCCATCCAAAGCTGTTGAGCGTTAGCGTGTCGAAGAAATCCTCGTGCGTGAGCGAACGCATGGTCAGCGACTGCTCGAGGATGCGCGCGCCAGTCTGATAATTTTCCAAAGTGTCGTACATTGCCTGGCTGCCGGTTACGTCGGAGATGCGGCCGCCGACCTCAACCGACTGCGTTACCTGGAAGTCGCCAATCTGCTTCCCCTCGGTCGAGCCGGAATCGGAACTGGTCGATACCGTCGTCGGGGGCGGCGTCGTTGCTTGCCCGGAACTCTGCGCGAGGGTATGACCAAGCAGGCAGAAGCAGGCTGTCAGCAGCGCCAATCCGAACTCGCAAGCGGCTAATCTCCGGCGACGGTCCATGGTCATGCCTCAGCGGAAGAACACGGGATCGAAATTAGAGCCGTGGATCTGCGTATGACATAAGGTGCAGGCCTGGTACTTTGTGGCCTGGTTGTGGAACGAGGGCGCTCCCGGCGCCGCGCCGTTGGTGTTCACCGTATGACAGCGCAGGCAGAGAAAATTCACGTTGTTGACTTGCAGCAGCCGGGGATTGGTCGAGCCGTGCGGGGTATGGCACGACAGGCATCCTTCTTCGGTTTTTACCGGCGCGTGCTCAAAGACGAACGGGCCCATGGTGTCGGTGTGACACTTGGTGCAGACCGCGAACTGTCCGGCCGCCGTGCGCACCTGGTGGCCGGTCTGCGTTCCATGCGGGTTGTGGCAATCGCTGCACTGGATCAGACCAACGTCGACGCGATGCCGGAAGGGCCGCGCGAATTCGGCCTTCTGCTGCGCATGACAGCTGTAGCAGAGGTCGGTTTGCTTCTTCACCAGCATAAAATTCACATCCGCCGAGCTATGCGGATTATGGCAACTGGTGCAGGTGACGCCATTGGCCAGGTGCTCGGATTTAGAGAAGTTTTGCGTCTGCAGGCTGGACTGATGGCACTTCAGGCAGATGGCCGCGGTCTGTGCCGGACTCAGAGTTTCGAAGCGGATGATCTTGGTGATATCGCCGCCGCCGTCGACGTGCGCCTGCGCCGGTCCGTGGCACGACTGGCAGCCGTGCTCGCCGTTCTTCAGCAGGACAGAGTGCGGCGTGTTGTAGAAGTGCTTGTCCCAAACTTCTTGATGGCAGGTCTGGCAGATGTCGTTGGGTGCGTAGGTTCCGTCCGCCGATGCGGGCGTACTGGATGATTGCGAAGAGGGGGCTTTAGCGGGCGCAGCGTTTTCCTGCCAAGCCCCAGGCGCGACAGCGCGGGGTCCCGCGATCGACAGCAACAGAAGTATCAGCCCGAAAAGCCCGCTCATCATGGTCCTCATTCCCACTGGTGAAGCTAACTGTGGGCATCTACGAGGCGAAAAGCCGGTGGCGCACGTGTTCTCTTGCCGGGGTTACACGAGAGCGAACGCAGGGAGGACACTACTCATGGGTGTAGCTCCTCAGGCTAGAGAACTCGGGTTGAGTATGTGCGCGACATTAGCAAAGGGCTCCACGTGGCGTCAACGAAATTGATGGTTACAGAGATGGGTATCTCGCGACGGAAGGGACGAATTGCGCGATTTAACGGAAGGGTTCGCGACGAAGTTCTTGGTGCTCCGTGATTCCTCATCTATAGTTCCTTTGGCTCACTCCTCTGAAAGCGACGATTAAACCCGCTGATGGCGAAACCTGACGAGCTCTGGATGGAAGAGGCGTTGCGCGAGGGACGGCGCGCCCTCGCGCTAGGCGAGGTGCCGGTGGGAGCCGTGGTGGTCTATGAGGGCCGCGTGGTGGGGCGCGGATGTAATCGGCCAATCAGCGCGCACGATCCCACGGCGCATGCGGAGATCCTGGCGTTGCGCGAGGCCGGGCAGACCATCGGCAACTATCGCCTGCTGAATTGCGATTTATATGTCACCGTCGAGCCCTGCGCGATGTGCGCCGGAGCCATCACCCATGCGCGCATCCGCCGCCTGGTCTATGGCGCCGAAGATCCCAAGGCGGGCGCGGTGCATTCCATGCTGCAGATCATTAATCATCCCCGGCTGAATCACCGGGTGGAAGTGATGTCGGGGGTGCTGGCGGCACGCTGCATGGATCTGATGCAAACGTTCTTCCGCGAAAAGCGCAACCACCCGCAGGTCGGGTAGAGTGGACCTTCAGGTCCGCGTCCGAGTGGGCTCGTCGGCCTGAAGGCCGCCTCGCTTGAATCTTAAAATAAACAGCGTGGACGCTGGCCTGAAGGCCAGCTCTACCCGGACACGCCGGTTTTTCCACGGAGGTTCGTGTCTCGCAACATGACCTGCTGACCTACCTTTGTTAAACTGGATGGGCTGGCAACTCCGGCCAGTGCAACCGCGCGCGGAGAGGTGCGTGAGTGGTTGAAACGAGCCGCCTCGAAAGCGGCCATACCTTAACGGGTATCGGGGGTTCAAATCCCTCCCTCTCCGCCATATTCTTGCAGCAATCTTCAGAGCTAGAGATGAGGTAATCCGGGTGCCCCAGGTCTCGCGATGTTCGAGACCTGGGGTTTTCCATGGGGCAGCATCGGACGAAAGTATCGGCGGAACAGATCGAGTGCGAATTTCGCCTGACCTGCGGTCTTTGCACCTTCGACGAGAAATCCCCATGTCTCGAAAACCGCGAGACATGGGGCACCCAGCAGGTAAAACGCGCAATTGACTGCCTGTCGCGAGCACCCTATCATCAGGCATCCGTTCGCCACTCAGGACATGATCGATACCACGATCTCCCATTACCGTATTGTCGCCAAGCTCGGCGGTGGCGGCATGGGTGTGGTCTATGACGCCGAGGACCTCAAGCTGCCTCGGCATGTGGCGCTGAAATTCCTGCCCGACGAGATGGCCAAAGATCCGGCGGCGCTGGAGCGCTTCCGGCGCGAGGCCTTCTCGGCTTCGGCGCTCAACCATCCGAATATCTGCACCATCTACGAAATCGACGAGGTGGACGGCCGTCCCTTCATCGTGATGGAGTACCTGGACGGCGTCACGCTGAAGCACCTCATTGGCAGCAAGCCGCTGGCGGTCGAGCAGGTGCTTGAGCTGGGAATCCAGATCGCCGATGCGCTGGATGCGGCGCATTCGCAGGGCATCATCCATCGCGACATCAAGCCTGCCAATATTTTTGTCACCCGGCGAGGTCACGCCAAGGTTCTGGATTTTGGCTTAGCCAAGGTGGTGGCCCCAAAGCGGCATGCGGAAGCAGTCGCTTCGGCAGCGACGATGGTCGCGGTCCCCGAAGAGCATCTGACCAGCCCCGGGACGGCAATGGGCACGGCCGCCTACATGTCGCCGGAACAGGCGCTGGGCAAGGACCTGGACGCGCACACCGATCTGTTCTCTTTCGGGGCGGTGTTGTACGAGATGGTGACCGGCACGTTGCCGTTTCGCGGCGACACCAGCGCGGCGATCTTCGATTCCATCCTGAACCGTGTGCCCGTACCACCCGTCCGTCTGAACCCCGAAGTTCCAGCGAAGCTCGAAGACCTGATCAACAAGGCGCTGGAAAAAGATCCGCGGATGCGTTACCAGACTGCGTCGGACATGCGGACCGACTTGCAGCGGCTGAAGCGCGACACGGATTCCGGAAGAAGTGCGGTGATGGGTGCCGCGTCGAGCGGAATGGTGAGTGCGGCGACCAGCGCAACCAACGCGATTCCCGCCGCCGCGAACGCTTCGAAGAAGTATTGGATCGCCGGTGTGGCAATTGTGCTGATCATCGCGGCCGTGGTGGCGGGATTCTTGTGGCGCGGAGCGGGAGCGAAGCAGATTTCTTCCATGGCCGTGCTGCCGTTCGTGAATGCCACGTCGAATGCGAACAACGAGTTTCTAAGCGACGGCTTGACCGAGGACCTGATCGGCACGCTTTCGCAGGTGCCGAATCTGAAGGTGATGGCGCGCAGTACGGTCTTTCGCTTCAAAGGCAAGGACGAAGATCCGGCCAAGGTGGGGGAGACGTTGAAGGTCGACGCCGTGCTCACGGGCCGGATCACCCAGCAGGGCGATGAAGTGAAGGTTGTGGCAGACCTGGTGAAGACCGCTGATGGTTCGGAGATGTGGGGCTCGCAATACACGCGCAAGATGTCAGAAGTATCCACCCTTCAGGACGAGATCACGCGCGATGTGGCGGCGAAGCTGCGTTCACGCCTGACGGGCGAACAGCAGGTCCAGATCGCGCGTGGCACGACGCAAAATCCCGACGCTTATCAGGCGTACCTGAAAGGCCGCTACCTCTTGAATAAGCGCGGCGTGGAGAACATCAACCAAAGTATCGAGCTGTTCCAGCAGGCAATCGCCGCCGATCCCGGATACGCGCTGGCGTACGCCGGATTGGCGAATGCGTACACCATTGCGCCTTCGTGGACGGGGATGGATTCGCAGCAAGCGAACAGGCAGGCGATTGCAGCCGCCGGCAAAGCCTTGGAACTCGATCCGCGACTGGCAGAAGCCTATGGTGCACAGGGTGCGGCGTTCGCCGACGATTTCCAATGGGCGGAGGCGCAGAAAGCGTTTCAACATGCCCTGGAATTAGAGCCCAACAACGCCCAGTTGCACTACATGTACGGCTTGTCCTATCTGGTGGCGGTAGGGCAGACGGACGCGGCGCTAAGTGAGTTTCGCACCGCTCTGCTGCTGGATCCGCTTTCGGCCGTCATCAATATGAATTACGGATACACGTTGACTGTGGCTCATCGGTATGATGACGCAACAGCTCAGTACCGCAAGACCTTTGAGATCGATCCTAATTTCGGCTCTGCACATCGAAAGTTTTCCTATGTGTATGTGCTCACCGGCAAGTGGGCGGAGGCGATCGAGCAATACCGGGCCTTCACCGTGGCGATGGGCAATAAAAACCCGCCGCAGGTGAACGCATCACCACAGGGTTGGGCCCAACTGGTGAAGTACAACTTGAGCGAGCTGAAGAAAACTGGTTACATTGGCGACATGCTGTGGGCCGAGGCTCAGGTTGTGGAAGGGGACCATGAATCCGCAATTGCCTCGCTGCAAAAGGCTGCGGCGAACCACGGTGTCGAGTTCCCCTACGAAATCAGAAATCCGTTATTTGACCCGCTGCGTTCCGACCCGCGCTACATTGCGATGATGAAGAGCATTGGGCTGACGCCCTAGGTAAAGCGGCGGAACCATGATCGCGGAACCGAGGCGCTCTCGCGCCGGGCTCACTGGCGTAAATGAACTTCATCCATCAGTGTGTGGCCATGAAATATAGGTCGTCGTGACCATTCGGCCGCGCGTAAACAATGGCGGACAAGTCGGGGGCGATGGCGGCGGCGTTGCCGGTGAAATCTTCGCGCACAACAAACGGAAAGACGAGCGCGGGCTTGGGCTCTCCCGTTGCCTCGCCGTTCTGCCAGGGCTGGCGGTAGATCGTTGTCTGGCCGCCCTTAGTGCTTTCAAAAAGGAATGACTTTCCGTCGCGCCCGTATTCGGCGAAATAGCTGGGGAGGTTGGGCTTCAGCTGCGTGCACTTTTTGTCGCGCAGCGAGTACTGATAGATACCGGGATGGTCTCCCCAAAGGATCGGTCCGATGATGTAGTTGCCGTCGGGTGAGACGCCGAGCGCGCCGTTACAGCCCGTATACAACTCTTCGGGCTTCGCGTTGGGATCGTTCAGATCGAGCTTCCAGGTGAGAGCGTCCTGCGCATTTATGCCTTTGTAGTTCGTGAGGAGCAGGTAGGTTGTTCCCGGCATCAACGCGGCAAACGCAGGGCGGCCGGGCGGCGCGGGCAGTTGCCGAAGCTGCGTTCCATCAAGATGGACCGAGAAGAGTCGTCCCTCCGCAGGGTCTTCAAACTCGGCAAAGATGAACTGCGTTTCGTCAGACGACCAGCCGAGCGTATCGATGTAACGGTTCGATTCGTAAACCTTTATTGGGTGACCGCCATCGATGTCTGCGACCCAGAGCTCGCGCTTGCCGGATTCCGAATTCGTAATGTATGCCACCTTGTGGGATGACGGTGAGATAAGAGGCTGGGTCGCGAGTTCGCTGACGAGATCGGAACTCTGCCGGGTCGCGACGCGGTAGAGCGTGAGGACGCCCGAGGCGCGCCCATTGACGAAATACAGTCCTTTGCCCGAGGGATCGGCGAGTGGATCGGTGTCGGGACCGGGGCCGAAGGTCATCTGCCGCAGCGCACCATCGGCGAGCGAGTACTCCCAGATGTTGACGATGCCTTTCACCAGCCGGCTGACGTAGAGACTTTTGCCGGGTTGTGCCCAGGAAGTCCGATTCACCGCATCCGGGATCTCCCCGGCCTCCACGGGATTGGGCGAACCAAATTCAAGTTTCTTGACCAGGTATTTACCCTGGCCAGTGCAGAAGATGTAGACACCTTTGCCGTCGGGCGACGCCAGAAGCTGGACGACATTGTCCTGCTCCTTAAGCGTGGCGAGATCTTCGATGTTCGAGCCGCTGGGGTCGGAGCGAAGGATTCGATGGTCGTAGGTGGCGATCAGAAGCGAGCGCCCATCGGCGGACGGAGTCACGACCTGTCCGTTTCCCATGCGCCGTGGAGAGCCTCCGAGGGTGGGGATCGCCCAGATCTCGAAGTCTCCGAGACTGGGGCCAAACAGGATCTCGTTGCCATCGGCGGAGAAAGCAAGCGGACGTTTATTGCCTTCGTCTTTGGTCAATTGCAGCGGCTGACTGCCCGAGGTCAGCATTACGAAGAGCTGGTCATATCCGTTTACGGATGAGGTGAAGGCGATGGTGCGTCCGTCGGGCGAGAGAATCGGGCTGCCGATGGGGCGATTCCACTCGCTGAGCTTGGTGATGCTTGCCGGCGAGGTGCTGGTAGCGGGGCGCGGCCAAAAATGGTAAGCGATGAACCCTGCGATAAGAATCACCGCGGCCACGACAGTGTATGAAATCCAATTGCGGCGCGGGACAACCGCCGCCTGGCCGCCGCTGCTCGGATGTGTCGCGTAAGACGAGGAGGCAGCAGAAAGGGAGCCGCTGTCCGCCGGCTGCATCACCGAATTGTGCTTCGAACTGCTGTCGCGCGCCAGGCGCTTCAGGTCGGCGCGCAATTCCGCAGCCGATTGATAGCGGAGATCGCGGTCCTTCTCCAGGCATTTATTGATGATGCGTTCCAGCTCGCCCGGAACCTCAGGGTTCAGGCGAACGGGCGCCACCGGCGCAGCATCGAGAATGGCTTTGAAGATGACGCCGGAGGTCTCGCCGCGGAAGGGCAGCGCACCGGTCGACATCTCGTACAGCACCGCGCCCAGCGAGAACAAATCGGTGCGGGCGTCGAGTTCCTTTCCGCGCACCTGCTCGGGCGACATGTAGGCGACGGTGCCGAGCGCGGTTCCAGGGCTGGTCAGGTGCTGCTCATCGTGCGTGCGCGTGACGGTGCTGGCCGAGGAGCCGTATCGCGCACCGCCGGCTTCCATCACCTTGGCCAGACCGAAGTCCAGGACCTTAGCATGGCCGCGATCGGTGACGAAGATGTTCGCGGGCTTGATGTCGCGGTGGACGATCCCCTTGGCGTGCGCGGTGTCGAGCGCATCGGCAATCTCGATGGCAAGCGATAGCAAGGTCTCCAGCTCCATCGGCCGGTTCGAAATGCAGTGCTTCAGGGTCGTGCCTTCCAGATATTCCATGGCGATGAAGGCTTGGCCGTCCTGCTCGCCGATATCGTAGATCGTGCAGATGTTGGGATGATTCAGAGCGGAAGCAGCCTGCGCCTCGCGCTGAAATCGGGCCAGGGCCTGCGGGTCCTTGGCGACTTGTTCGGGAAGAAACTTTAAAGCGACGAAGCGATGGAGGCGTGTGTCCTCGGCCTTGTAGACGACGCCCATTCCGCCGCCGCCGAGCTTTTCTGTGACCAGGTAGTGCGAGATCTGTTGTCCAAGCACGTGAATGCGAATCTTACGTTTGGCCAGCGGTCAAGTCAACGATTCACGGTTGTGGCACATGCGAGTGCAGGACTACTTCTTTGCCGCCTTGATTTCGGCGACCAGCTTGTCGGCAAACTTTGGCATTCTGCCTTCGCCGTTCGCGATCATGTTCCGGATGTCGTCGTTCGAAAGCGCCGTAGCTTTTCCCGAGATGAGCGACCGTCCGGCCATGAAGCGGCCCTCAGCATCCTTACCGTGACATTTGGCACAGTCGCTCTGAAATACGGGATTGGCGATCAGCGTTTCGACAGGGCGATGCAAGACGGCGAAGCGATCTTCCAAAGAAGAACGCGGGGCCATCACTGCTGCCGCAGCCTCGACCTGCTAGAGTTTAAGCCGTGGCCCCTTCGGAGGAATACGCGAGTCGTCTGGCTGCGCGCGAGATGCGCGTTGCCGAGCACGAAAAGATCCATCTGCGGCTGGGGAACGTTCGCCTGGCGATAGCCATCCTCACCGTCATTCTTGGATGGCTGGTGTTCGGACGGCACTTGCTTTCGCCGTGGTGGCTGGTGGCTCCTGTGGTTGGCTTCATGGGAATCGCAGCCTATCACGCACGCGTGCTTCGCGATCGCGACCTGGCGCAGCGTTCGGTAGCCTTCTACCAGAAAGGCCTGGCGCGCGTGGAGGACCGCTGGAGTGGCATCGGAGAAACCGGCGAGCGCTTCGACGATCCGCATCACGTCTACGCCAGTGATCTCGACCTTTTCGGCGACAGCAGCCTGTTTCAACTGATCTCGGCGGCGCGCACTCGCATCGGCGAGGAGGCGCTGGCTGCCTGGCTGCTTTCGCCTGCGCCGGTCGAGCAGGTGCTTCAGCGGCAGGCGTCGGTGACGGAGTTGCGCGGGGAACTGGATCTACGCGAAGACCTGGCGGTGCTGGGCGAGGATGCCGGTGTTGGTGTGCATCCGGATTCGCTGGTGAAGTGGGCTGAGGCTCCCAATCATCTGCAATCTTCCTGGATACCACGCGTTGCGCCTGTTCTGGCCATGCTGGCTGCGTTCACGGCTTTCGTCTGGGGATACTGGGGGATTGCCACCCCGTTTCTGCTTCTAGTCGTGATCGAAGGAGTATTGAAGTATCGCCTGCGCAAGCCGGTGGATTCCGTGCTGGAAGAAACGGAGCAGGCGTTTCACGATCTCGATCTGCTTTCCGGTGTGCTGGCGCGAATGGAGGCCCACACATTTCACTCGGCGCCGTTGCAGGAGTTACAACACCAACTCGGTTCGGAGACGATGCCGGCGTCGCGAGCTATCGCCAAGTTGCGATCGCTGGTCGACCTTATTAACTCCCGCGACAATTTGTTTCTCAAAGCTCTGGATGTTCCGTTGATGTACTCGGTGCAAGTGGCCTTTGCCGCGGAGCGTTGGCGACACGTTTACGGCAAGTCGGTGCGAGCGTGGCTGGCAGCGGTGGGCGAGATCGAGGCGCTGCTCTCGCTGGCCGGCTACAGCTTCGAACATCCGGCAGATCCGTTCCCAGAGTTTAGCGATGGCCCGGCTTCGTTCTCGGCCGAACAAATCGGGCATCCGCTGATTCCCGCGGCCAGTTGCGTTCGCAATGATGTCGCGATCAGCGGGGAAGAGCGCGTTCTGCTGGTGAGCGGCTCCAATATGTCGGGCAAGAGCACACTGCTGCGATCGGTGGGAATGAACGTGGTGCTGGCGATGGCGGGAGGGCCGGTCAGGGCGAACCGGTTTGTGCTCACGCCGCTGCATGTTGGCGCCAGCATCCGCATCAACGACTCGTTGCGCGAAGGCAGCTCGCGCTTCTATGCCGAGATCAAGCGGCTACGCAGCATCTTCGATTTTGCGGGTGGCGATCCGCCGCTCCTATTTCTGCTGGACGAACTACTACAGGGAACGAACTCCAAAGACCGCCGCATCGGAGCAGAGGGAGTGGTACATGCTCTGCTGAAGCGCGGAGCCATCGGCCTGATCAGCACGCACGATCTTTCGCTGACGGAGATTGGCGGCTCGCTCGACGGGCATCTGCATAACGTCCACTTGCAGGACGAGATCGAAAATGGAGCGATGAAGTTCGATTACAAGCTACGCGATGGCATCGTCACCAAGAGCAATGGCCTGGAGCTAATGCGCTTCATTGGTTTAGAGGTATAGCTTCAGTTCGCCGCTCGCGTGAAGCGCCCGAAGTGCCGCTTGGCGTTCTGCGATTCGATTTCGGTGCGCAACTCCTGCCAAAGATGCTCCGGGACGGAGAGGAAAACGTTCACAATCTCGGGATCGAATTGCTTTCCGGCGTGACGCTCGATCTCGCGACGGCCGGAGGGAATCGATTGCGCCGCGCGGTAAGGCCGGTCCGAGGTCATGGCGTCGAAAGTATCGGCGACCGCAAATATCCTGGCTCCCAGTGGAATCTGATCGGCCCGCAGTCCGCGGGGATAACCGCTGCCGTCATAACGTTCCTGATGGGAATAGACGATTTCGGCGGCTTCCTGAAGAAACGGTATGTTGCGCAAGAGCTGATATCCCAGGAAGGCGTGCTCGCGCATGATGGCTTGCTCGTCTGCGCTGAGGCGGCCTGGCTTACGCAGGATAGCATCGGGAATCGCCATCTTTCCCACGTCGTGCAGAAACGCGCCGCGAGCAATGATGCGAACGCGCTCTTGCGGCAGTTCCATGGCTCGCGCTATGGCGATGGTGAAGGCCGTAACGCGCCGGGAGTGGCCTTCGGTTTCCGCGTCCTTCAAATCGAGCGCATCGCCCAGCGCTTCCAGCGTGATGTCGTATGAGCGCTCGAGGTCGGCAAGTGCCTTGCGCAACATTTCTGTGCGGGCCGAGACCAGGGACTCCAGCTTGGTTTGGTACGCAAGGTTCTCCAGTCGAAGACGGCGGGTCTCCAGCGCGCGCCGCACCATCGCCAGCAGTTGCTCCTTCTCGAATGGCTTGAGCAGATAATCGTAAGCGCCGTTGCGGATCGCAGCCAGCGCGACGCTGATGTCGTGCACGGCCGTAACCATCACCACGGGAATCTCGGGGAAGTCCGCCTTCATCTTCGACAGCAGAGTGAGGCCGTCCATGCCTTCCATGATGAGATCGGAGAGCACGATCGAAATGCTTTCATTCGAGCGTAGAAGGGTGAGAGCGTCGCGTCCCGAGGTTACGGGACGGCATTCGAAACCCGCCTGCGTCAGGATGGAACATACCGCGTCCCGGACAGGGGTTTCATCGTCGACAACCAGAATACGTTGGTCGGCCATAGGGGTAAGGGAGCTGAATACTGTTACGTCTTGGGTTGATTGTACTCACTTGTCGTGAAAATGCAGCCCGGCATTTTTTTATGTGCTGCTAGCTGCCTCCAAACGTATTAAGACGCAGTTTGCGGCCGTCTCTGGCAAAAGTTACATATGAGAATTGGCAGGAGTGGTATCGAGATGCCACTTCGATGCACTGCAACGCCAAACTATCCCCGTTCCAATTTCGGAACGGCCGGCCTCGCTGAGGAGACTGTCAGCTTCTCCGAAATAGAACGGCGCCTTAGCGGTTTCCTATCAACGCTTTACGCCTGATGCGAAGTTTGATCGGCGAGATGCAGCAGTTTGGGCAGCTCGATTGCTTAGTACTAAGGTGTTCGCGGACAGATCGAAGCGAAGCGTCGAAATCCGAAGGAGAGAATATGACCCTCAGCATCAGGGAAGTAAAGATGAACGGTATTGCTCAGTACGGACCTGCCCTTCTCGAGTCTACCAAGTCAGAGATCCGTAGCAAGGTCTACGAACAGAACCGTCACCGCGTATATTCCCTGGCGTTCTGGATGACTGACCATGAGCTGGCGGCAGAAGAACTCATGACGCAGACTTTCTGCCGGGCATTTGCGACCAGCCAGGAGCCGACCGCCGACGAGATCGATCGCGCCCTGATCAGCGAACTTCGCCAGTACATGTCCCTGGGAGCATTGACGCTGCAGTGCGCGCCTTGCGACCGAGTGCTCTCGGTTCGCCGCAACACCCTGCGCGTCGACTTGGAACGGGCCGTCATTCAGTTGCCCAACACCGAAAAGATGATCTTCCTGATGCACGATGTGGAGCGGTATGACCACACCCGCATCTCAAGTTTACTGGGCATTTCGCTGCAATCGTCCATCGAAGGGCTGCACCAGGCGCGGTTGCGCATGCGCGAGCTGCTGGCCAAATAACAAGTTTCGTCGTATCAATCCCCTCTCTTCTGCAAGACTTCGCCCCTCGAAAGAGGGGCTTTTTTTATATGCGGCGTCCGTCGGTTAGTATTGATCGGCCGTCGTACGCTGCGTCAGTTGCACCGCTTTGCCAATTCTGAGGCCGCCGCCCGTTGTCTGGAAGCGCAGCGCCAGATTTGCTATTGAAAACAGTTGCGTTCCGGCGCGAAGCAGCGGACAATTCGCAAGCGCCGTGAGGCGAAACTCCAGCCCCTGCATCGGAGGTTAGCAAGTGTTCAAGGTTGTTCGCTCCCATGTTCTTGCCGTCCTGAGTTTCAGTTTGCTGTCAGCGGTTCTAGCCGCAGCAGCCACCCGAGGTCCGGCCGTTTCCATTACACTCACGCCCAGCGTGCCGAGTCCGGCTGCCCTGGGTACCCACATCACATGGACTGCAACGGTTTCGGGCGGTCCTCCGGGAGACGTCTTCGATTACCAGTTCAGTGCGGCGCCACAAGGCCAGACCCAGATTGTTCGCGACTTCGATTTGCCGAACTCCTTTGTATGGTATCCGTGGCAGGTTGAGGGGAACTACAGTGTCAGCGTCGTGGTGCGCGATACCACGACCCATACGGTCTATCCGGTAGTGACCGTGCCTTACGTGCTCAATCCCATCGTTACCGCTCCGGGCGGCGAGTTGGTCAATCCGACCAACCATCCTCTGGTGGCTTTGTTCAGCGCCGGCCCGTGCACTGTCGGCCATAGCATCCGAGTTCGTTTTCAGAATGCCAATTCGGTCGCTTCCAGCGTCACCAATGAGGTAGCTTGCTCCAGCAAGAGTGCGAACTTCCTGGTGGCAGGAATGCTGCCCTCGGCGCATTACCTGATGCATTCGGAAGAGCTTTCGGGTGGCCAGGTAGTGCATAGCGCGGCCCCACTGTCGTTCGCCAGCGGCCCGTTGCCTACAACCTTCCCGCCGACAGAACGGTTCACGGTTAACGTTCCGGCCACGCCGCACGACAGCGCGTTTCCTGTAGTGCTGTTCCACGTGATCCCTGCGAAGGGACAAACCTCATTTTTCTGGCCCGCGGCAACCGATGTTGGCGGCCATGTCATTTGGTATTACCCCGCGCAGGCCTTGGTCACGCGTATGCAGCCCGGCGGCTTCTTCTTCACCATGAATTTCACCGACCTGGCAGAGTACGACCTGGCGGGGAACGAGGTCTTACACACCGACGTCGAAATTCTGAACGAGCAACTGGCAGCCAAAGGCTATCCCCAGATGACCTCGTTCAACGATCATGAAACCCGTATCCTGCCGAACGGAAATATGTTGATCCTGGGAGGCCGCGACGAGACTTCGACGGTTTACCAGGGAGGAACGCCCGACGATCCGGTTGACATCATCGGTGACATGATCCTGGTTCTCGATCACAACATGCAGTTGCTCTGGGCCTGGGACTCGTTCGCCCATCAGGACCTTTCCCGCGAAGCTACACTGGATGACAAGTGCTTTCACGCCACGGGCGGTTGCCCCTACTTCAATCCGAACTTCACGGAAGCAAACGATTGGACGCACGCCAACGCTCTCCAATACACGACGGATGGGAATATTCTGATCTCTGAGCGCAGTCAGGATTGGGTGTTCAAGATCAACTATGCCAACGGATCGGGAGACGGCTCGGTGATCTGGCGCATGGGTCCGTTCGGCGACTTCACCATCGTGAATCCCCCGAGCAATGAATGCGGCGATCCCAACGTCTTCCCCTGGTTTACGCACCAGCACGACCCGTCCTTCCAAACACAGGGCGGCTCGTCCGAAATCATGACCGTATTTGACGATGGCAACCTGCGAGTTCAGCAGTGTGGAGGCGGGGACAGCCGTGGCATGGTGCTGGATGTCAACGAGTCGGCGCGTCAGGTCTTCATTCAGACGCTTGCTGACTTGGGTGGGTACTCGCAGGCAGTGGGAGCCGCGCAGTTGCTGGTCACTCCGCAGAACCAAGTTTTTGCCAGCTTCGACAATGGTTTTCTGCTTCAGCCGTCAACCGTGGCCCAAGTCAGCGAAACCGACTTGTCGGGCAACATTATTTTCCAGATCCAGGCACCCTACTGGACATACCGGGCCTACCGTCAGCGGGATCTGTACACACCGACGGCGCCCTAAAGGAAAGTTCCAATTGGCATGAAAAAGCGGGCCTCAGCGCCCGCTTTTTTTTGTGCTCGATTCGAGTCGGTCCTATGGCTGGTCATCGGGAGCGAGGTTAGTCAGCTCGTCCTCCTCTTCCTTTTTCAGCGGCCGCAGCAAGGGAAGAGAGTGACGTCGCGGGCGCGCCGCCAGCGATGCGAATCCGGTGAAAGCAAACAAGGCGACTTTTTGTGGCGGAAGCAAAAAACAGGATTGCTTTCTTGCTGCTTTCGGCAGAGAATCCGCAAGCGCCGCCAGTCGTCCATCCAAGTCCAGCCAAGTTGGAGGTTCGCGAATGTTAAGGATGACTCGCTTTTTCGATGCCGTCGTGTTGGGGTTGATCCTATTCGTTGCCCTAAACGTCCTCGCTGCCGTAAAAAGTCCAACTGTTACCATAACCCTCGATCCGACTGTACCGAGT
Source organism: uncultured Acidobacteriaceae bacterium (assembly GCA_963834135.1). GTDB lineage: Bacteria > Acidobacteriota > Terriglobia > Terriglobales > Acidobacteriaceae > Bog-257. The sequence goes on from CAWIAN010000010.1 coordinate 264,111, forward strand.
CCGACTGTGTTAGGCACCTCGATTGAATGGGTGAGCTTTGTCAGCGGTGGGCCTCCGGGACACAGTTATCAGTTTCAATTCAGTATCACCCCGCCAAACGGACCGAACCAGATCGTACGAGATTTCGATGTATTCGACTCATTTGTTTGGGTTCCATGGCAGGTGGAAGGTACGTATGCCGTTACGGTAGTGGTACGCGATGTCTCACAGAATCCTTACGTCGTGTATCCACCGGTATCAGTGCAGTACGTGCTTAACCCCTGGGTTACGCAATCCGGCGGGTCGGCAGTGCATCCCACCGCGCATCCTCTGGTCGCGCTATTTAGTGCGGGCCCGTGTACCACCGGCGATAACATCCGGGTGCGTTTTCATACTCAGGCGAGCGTGGCATCGATGACTACGAATTCGATTGCTTGCTCCAGTAGCAGTGCCAATTTTCTGGTCGCCGGCATGCAGCCTTCAACTCGCTACCTGATGCACTGGGAGCAACTGGCCAATAATCAGGTCGTCAGCTCGGGGACAGATCAAGCGTTTACGACTGGACCTCTTCCTGCGAGCTTCCCGCCGACGGAACACTTTACGGTAAACGTGCCGCCCACCCAGAGGGATACAGCTTTCCCGGTTGTACTCTTCCATCTGCTTCAGGTCACGGGGCAGCCTACCTTTTGGCCGGCCGCGACCGATGTCGCCGGACATGTGATCTGGTATCTTCCCTTACCCGACAGTTGATCACTCGCATGCAGTTGGGCGGAAACTTGTTCACCATGAGTCCCACTCAGCTGAACGAATACGATCTCGCGGGAAATTTAGCTGCTGCAAACCAACGACAACATCTTGAAAGAACAACTCGCAGCCAAGGGCTATCCCCAGATCACCTCGTTCAACATTCACGAAACACGCATATTGCCCAACGGCAATATGCTGATTTTCGGCGGACGCGACGAAACCTCCACCGTTTATCAAGGGGGTACACCGGACGACCCGGTGGACATCGTGGGGGATATGATCCTGGTTCTGGATCACAACATGCAGTTGTTATGGGCTTGGGATTCATTTTCACACCAGGATCTCTCTCGTGAAGCCACCTTGGACGATAAATGCTACCAAGGGACCGGTGGTTGCCCCTCCTTCAACCCCAACTTCAGCGTAGCCAACGATTGGACTCACTCGAATGCGCTGCAATTCACCGCTGACGGCAACATCTTGATCTCCGAGCGTTCCCAGGATTGGGTACTTAAGATCAACTATGCCAACGGCACGGGAGATGGCTCGGTGATATGGCGCTTGGGTCACGATGGCGACTTCACCATCGTGAATCCCTTGCCCAATCCTTGCGGCGATCCCAACGTATTCAGCTGGTTCACGCACCAGCACGATGCCGCGTTTCAGAGGCAAAACGTGTTGCCGGAAGTCTTCACCACGTTCGACGATGGCAATCTGCGCGTCCAGCAATGCGGTAGCGGCAATAGCCGCGGCATGGTGCTGTACGTAACCGAATCGACCCGCAAAGTCTTCATTCAAACGGCAGCAGACTTGGGCGCGTTATTCTGCCGCCCTGGGAAGTGCGCAGCTGCTGGCATCACCTTATGGAACCTTCGCCAGTTATGGCAATGGTCTTGCTTTCGGAAACGGTCCCAGGCGAGCGAGGTCGATTTGAGTGGTCATATCGTCTATCAGTTGCAGGCGAACAACCGCTTCTTATCGGACCTATCGTCAGCGCGACCTGTACACGCCGACGCTGCCGTAAAGAAAACGATAGTCACTGGAATGTGTGAGGAAGGGAGCGGTGAGCCGCTCCCTTTTTTAACTAGGAGCCGGCAGGCGTGTCCTCGGAAATCTCCAGCTCTTCTTCCTCTTCCTTTTTCAGCGGCCGAAGCAAGGGAAAGAGAATTACGTCGCGGATCGAACGCGAATCGGTGAGCAGCATGGTCAGACGATCGATACCGACTCCTTCTCCTGCGGTCGGCGGCAATCCGTACGACAATGCCCGGATATAATCTTCATCCATCTGGTGAGCTTCTTCGTCGCCGCGGGCTCGCTCGCTGAGCTGGCCTTCGAATCGCCGCCGCTGCTCCTCGGGATCGTTTAGTTCGCTGAAGGCATTACCGATCTCGAGGCCTCCGACGAAAATTTCGAAGCGCTCGACCCAGTCGGCATTCTCCTCCGGCTCACGTTTGTTCTTCGACAACGGCGAGATCGCCAGCGGGAAGTCGTAAATGAACGTCGGCTGTATCAAGTGCGGTTCGGCGACGAACTCGAAGATCTCGGCGATAGTCTTGCCGTTGGGCGCTGCCGAGTCATACGGGATGTGCGCGTTGGCCGCGTTGTAGCGATGTATCATGGCCGCAATTTGTTCCGAGCTGGAGAAGTCGGACATCACCGGCTTTTCGCCGGCATTCTCCGGCCAGAACTTAATGATGGCCTCGCGCATCGAAAGCCGCTGCACGTTGGCGAAATCGATTTCGTGACCGTTAAAATGCGTGACGGTGGTCCCGTTCACGTCACGCGCGATCTGCGCCAGCATCTGGGCGGTAAAGTCCATCATGTCGCGATAATCCGCATAGGCCATGTAGAACTCCAGCATGGTGAACTCCGGGTTGTGCTGGGTCGAGATGCCTTCATTGCGGAAGTTGCGGTTGATCTCGTAGACGCGGTCGATACCACCGACGACCAAGCGCTTCAGATACAGCTCGGGCGCAATGCGCAGGTAGAGATCGATGTCCAGCGCATTATGGTGCGTCGTGAACGGCTTAGCCACAGCGCCGCCGGCAATGGCGTGCATCATCGGTGTTTCGACTTCGACGAAACCGTTCTGGTCGAGGAAGCGGCGCATTGATTGCACGACCTTGGCACGCTTCAGAAATACCTCCCGGACCTCGGGATTCATGGTGAGATCGACGTAGCGCCGGCGGTAACGGGTCTCGACGTCCTGGAGTCCGTGCCATTTTTCGGGCAAAGGAAGCAGGTCCTTCACCAAAAAGGTGAGCTCTTCGACATGGACGGTAAGTTCGTTTGTCCGAGTGCGGAAGAGATAGCCCTTCACGCCAATGTAGTCGCCGATATCGAGCAGTTTGTAGAGCTGGAAGGCCTTCTCGCCGACCGCATCGAGGCGCACATAAATCTGTAGGCGCTTGCCGCCCTGCTGCAGGTGTGCAAAGCCAGCCTTGCCTTGCACGCGAATCGACATCAGGCGTCCGGCGACACTGACTTCAACGCGAGGCGATTCGAGTTCAGGCGCGGTTTTCGCGCTGAATTCGTCAAGGATCTGCGGGATCGCGTGAGTGGTCTCGTAGCGATAGGGATAAGCCAGTTGCCCCAGCGCTTCGATCTGCTTCAGCTTTTCTCTTCTTAGTTCGTAAATTTTCTCGTCGAGTGCCACAGTTGTTCCTAATGCCTATGGACTGCAAGGCAGGAAGTGGAAACATTTGATTATAGAGGGTAACGAAGGCGCCGCGTCAGAGCGGCTTTCCCGCCCGATGCATGGACTGCTCAACCATCGCATTGATTGCGTCAATGAGGGAAGGAGCAGTGCCGGATTGCAAGGATCCTTCCGCCTGCGGCAGCGGCTCCCCGTATTTCGCATAGAACAACCACAGCAGGCAAGAAGTGAGATAGACGGCGCCACTGATTCGATTGATGAAATTAGGAGACCGGAGATGCTGCATGGCGATCGTGTCCAGAAATACTTTGCTGAACATGTAGATCAGGAAGCCCAGGGTTATACCGAACAACGTGCTGCGCACGGGGATGCGCAGATGGCGCGCACCCAGCAGCAGCAGGAAAGCCAGCAGGCAAAGCATGGCTCGAGCAGCGCGGTCGCCCGTGAGGATCAGGCCGCTAAATCCGACCATGCGGGTGCTGCTGGAGAAGCTCAGAGTATCGACGCAGGCGGCTAGGAGAAGGATCATGGTGCCCCAACGAAATATGTAACTACCGAGGTTACGGACTGCCGTCAGGTTGCGAAATGCCAGGCGGAACAATTCATCGATAATCGCGAAGGTGAACAACACGGCCACCGCCGCGCCGATCCAGTAGGAGTAGAAGTAAAGCCGATACGAGAAGTCGTTCGGCTATCAACAGGTAGACGTCGCTTACGATTTCAAACAGCGTGTACCAATAGAAAAAAGGGAATTGACGCGCGAGCCCGCGCCGGTGCAGCAAAAACAGCACACTGCCCTGCAAGCATGGAACCAGCACCCAGAGCACATAATCAAGTGCTTGCAGGTGCATAGAACCTCCAGCGAGAGACAGTACCGCCGAACTGCGGCTGATTAACGTGTGCGGACAATCGAGGATTTGTGCAGGTGAACAAAGATGGGTCCGATAAAGGCGTCAGTCTAACAGGTTGAACTGCTACCCGCGTTCGCCATTGCCGTCAATCTATGTTGCTGGATGTGATGCCCACTTGGTGGTGATGTGCCAACCACCTTGAATGTTCATACGTCACAGACACCTGTGATACCAGAGCCTACCCTGAAGCTGGCCCTGGCTCTCGCCCTAGAGCCGGAGGGAGGCTGGTTATGTGCCTGGCAGTTCCAGGAAAGATCCTGAGTATCGAAGGCGAGGATTTCGCCCGCACGGCGCGGGTCAGCTTCGGGGGAATCGTGAAGGATGTCAGCCTCGCCTACGTTCCCGAGGCCGCCGTTGGCGATTACGCCATCGTGCATGTCGGCTTCGCCATCAGCCTGCTTGATGAGCAGGAGGCGCTGCGCACTTTTGAATATCTGAAGCAGATGGGAGAGCTGGCGGAGCTGGAACCGTGAAGTACGTTGAGGAATATCGCGATCCCGAAGCCGCTCGGCAATATGTGGCCGGTATCCATCGCATTGTTACCAAGTCCTGGACGATCATGGAGATCTGCGGCGGGCAAACTCATTCCATCGTAAAGTACGGCATCGACGAGCTGCTGCCACGCGAAGTAACGCTGGTACACGGGCCGGGATGCCCCGTCTGCGTTACTCCGGTGGAGCTGATCGACAAAGCGCTGCAAGTCGCGGCGCGCTCCGACACCATTTTCTGCTCCTTTGGCGACATGCTGCGCGTGCCCGGGTCCACCAACAGCTCCGATAAGAGCTTCGACCTGTTAAGCGCGAAAGCTGCTGGCGGCGATGTCCGCATCGTGTATTCGCCGATGGACGCAGTGCGTATTGCGCAGGCGAATCCGGAGAAGCAAGTTGTCTTCTTCGCCGTGGGATTTGAAACCACGGCACCCGCCAATGCGATGTCGGTGTATTACGCGAAACAGAACGAGAATCACGAATTACTCGGTACTGGTCTCGCATGTGCTGGTGCCGCCGGCGATGGAAGCGATCCTCGGGTCTGCCGAAAATCGCGTGCAGGGGTTTCTAGCCGCCGGTCACGTTTGCGCGGTGATGGGATATACCGAGTACTACCCGATCGCCGCTAAGTATCGTGTGCCGATTGTCGTCACCGGTTTCGAGCCGCTGGATCTGTTGCAAGGTATCTACATGTGCGTCAAGCAACTGGAGGAAGGGCGCTTCGAAGTTGAGAACCAATATGCGCGCTCGGTTCGCCGGGAGGGGAACACGCCCGCACAGGAAATGGTAGCGACGGTATTTCGCGTAGTCGACCGCAAGTGGCGCGGCGTGGGCGGCATTCCGCAAAGTGGATTAGGTCTGGCGCCCGAGTACGCGGCGTTCGACGCGGAGACACGCTTCGGGCTCTCGCAGTATACGGCGGAAGAGGATCACGACTGCATCAGCGGCTTGATCATGCAGGGAGCGAAGAAGCCGGAGGAATGTTCGGCGTACGGCAAACGCTGCACGCCCGATCATCCTCTAGGCGCGCCGATGGTCTCCTCCGAGGGAGCCTGCGCAGCCTATTACCGCTACCGGCGATTGCGGACGGGGACCGAGGGTCACACAGGAGGTGAAGCGGGTGGCTGAGCTTAAAGAGTTTCAACTGCAGTGTCCGGCTCCGGTAAATGGAGCAGAGCACATACAACTGGCGCATGGCGGTGGCGGCCGCCGCATGCACGAGCTGCTGGAGGACCTGCTGCTTCCCAGCTTCGGCAACGATCTTTTGCTGGAGAGGCATGATGGAGCGACTCTGCAGATCGCAGGAGCCAAGCTGGCCTTCACCACGGATTCGTACGTCGTCAGGCCATTGTTCTTTCCCGGAGGCGACATCGGCACCCTGGCCATCAACGGCACGGTGAACGACCTGGCGATGTGCGGAGCGCAGCCACTCTACCTCAGCTCGGCACTAATCCTGGAAGAGGGCTTGCCGATGGAGACGTTGCGGCGGGTGGTGGAATCGATGCGCGTCTCGGCACAGGCGGCAAACGTGCAACTGGTGACCGGTGATACGAAGGTGGTCGACAGAGGCAAGGGCGACGGCATCTTCATCAACACGGCCGGAATTGGCGTGGTGAAGCACGCCGTGTCGATCTCGCCCAAGCATGTTCGTGCGGGCGACGCGATCCTGCTGAGCGGCGATATTGGGCGTCACGGCATCGCCATTATGGCCACGCGCGAAGGATTGTCGTTTGAGAGCGAGATCGAGTCGGACTGTGCGCCTCTGTGGGAGCCGGTGAAAGCGCTTCTGGATGCGGGGATCGAGATCCACTGCTTGCGCGACCTGACGCGCGGCGGGCTGAGTAGCGGTCTCATCGAGATCGCAGAAGCCAGCCGAACGCGAGCCGGCATCGAGGAATCTCAAGTACCGGTGCTCGAACAAGTATGCGGGGCCTGCGAGATTCTTGGCCTCGACCCGCTCTATCTGGCGAATGAAGGCCGCTTCGTGGCTTTCATCGCGCCGCAGGACGCCGATCGCGCATTGAGCATCCTTCGGAGTTGTGCGGTCAGCAGCGAAGCGGTTCGCATCGGAACGATGCTCGACGGTCCAGAAGGCATGGTAACGATGAAGACGCAACTGGGCACAGAGCGCGTTATCGACATGCTAAGCGGAGAACAGTTGCCAAGAATCTGTTAACAGGTCTCCATAATCACGCTTCGACGTGAGGCATGGCACATCCAAAATCGGCGTGAACGGATATCCATGAAGAGGGCCGAGCACCATGCCTTCTCAGGGCAATGGTGCAAATGGCCCTGGAGAGCCGAAGTGTCCGGGATCCTGATTATTGCTTATGGAAATGCCCTGCGTGGAGATGATGCGGTTGGACTCCATGCAGCGCGCGAGCTGGAGAGACAGTTTCACGACGATCCTGAAATTGAAATCATTGCTTGCCAGCAGTTGACGCCGGAGATGGCCGACGACATCTCCGGAAGTGGGCTGGTGATTTTTTTGGATGCTTCGGCTGACGAAGATCCCGGCACGGTGAGATGCCAGCATATCTCTCCCGCCAATGTGCCGGGAGGCGGAACCCATTACCTCGATCCGCAATCGCTGGTATCGGCCGCCGAGCAACTTTATGGCGAGGTGCCACAAGCGATCTGCGTCACTTTGGCGGGCTGGTCATTTGAGCTGAACAATCGACTGTCGCGGAATGCTCAACTTCGTCTCCCGGAATTAGTGCGTCAGACGAGGGAGATCATTACGACCCATCGAAAGCAACTTCCACTGGCGGCTACATTTCGCCCACAGTAAGGCAATCGGGCCGTTGGCCAATTAGGCCGCGCTGGCCAAGTCAGAAGACTTAGTGCCTTCCCGCAGAAGCTCGTCGACCCGCTGAATTAGCGACGAGATACCTCCGGAAATGGCGTAATCCCGGCTTATCGCCGAGTCGCTGGCCAACAAAAGAAGCTGCTTGGGACACTGCTGGTGTATCTGGTCGCAGAATTCCATCGCCTGATCCGGAGTGTCGCCGGCATTGACCACGATTAGGTCATAACCGCCGCGGGTACAACGGCTACGTGCCTCATCCATACGCAGGGCGGGAAAGACGGTAAAGCCGCGATCGGCAAGGGCTTTGATTCGTTCCTTGCGGTCGGAAGCATTATCGATAAGAAGAAGTTTGCGCGGTGAATTCATAAGAAAGCTAGCCTCCACAGCAGTTGGAATCCTAAACAGCAGAGAAGGTTGGCACGGAAAGCGGGTGAGCGGCAGGCGCTGGGACAAATGCGCCATTTTCCGCCGCCAACAGAAAAAGGCATATCGCAGGATATGCCTTTGGGGAAGTATTACTCTGACGGATCAGGCGCCGACAAGTTTTTCCAGGACCGACTTATTGCGGATGGTGAGGGTTGAGCCTTTCAGCACCGCAATTTGACGTTTGCGAAAATCGGCAAGGACGCGGGTCACGGTTTCGCGTGAGGTGCCGATGATCTGGGCGATCTCTTCATGCGTGAGTGCCAGTTTGACCTTGGGTTCCTGCTGGTCGTGCGTGGTCGCGGTCCATTCGAGCAGCAGGCGTGCCAGGCGCTCAGGCGCGGAGTGCGATAGTCCAAGGCTGCGAATCTGCTGATACGCGCTTTGGCAATCTTTGCTAAGGTGCTGTGCGGCCTTCAGACAAGCGTCGCCATGCTTCTGCAGGAAGTTGAGGAAGTCCTCGCGCTTAATGAAATTCAGCTGGCAGGGCTGACCGGTTTCGGCCGTAATCTCGTATGGTGTTCCGGAAACCGTGGCGTGCATCCCCAGCACTTCGCCCGCTTGCGCGATTTTCAAGATCAGCGTTTTGCCTTCGGCCGAGGTGGTAGAAAGTTTCACCCGGCCTTTGCACAGCATGTAAATTCCGCGCGGCGACTGGCCCTCGACAAAGAGCACCGCTCCGGCGGGATACGACGCCGAATACTTGATTTTGTCGAACGCTTCCAGAGCTGCCTTGGGAAGAGAGCAAAAGAAGCTGTCACTTCTGAGTTTGCAAATTACGCAATTCTCAACCAGCTCAAAGCCGTAAGGTGATCCCACATTTCCTCCGACGTTACTGAGTATGCTAGCACTTTCCCGATTCTGCACATCCCCTATAAGTAGGAGTCACAGTGCATTCAGAAATTCGTGGGCCGGAAGGTGTCGGCTACGGGGTACTTTCGTAGGGCTGTCAACACGTTGTAAGCAGTATTGGCGTGATAAACGAGATCGTGGTGATGAGAGTCACAGGCGCAAGTATCCGCGGTCACAGACCCCGGCCCATCCGGCGAAGCAGAATCCGGTCACAACGGCTCAAAAAGGCGGGAAGCGAGGTCTCATAAACTTCGTCCTGTCGGGCTCGGTCCTGAGCATTCAAGACCAGGAATCGGAATCCCAAATTTCGATTTGCGCAAGCACCGTCAGGAAGAAGACTTGACCACTCTCCTCTACCCCACATCGCTTCCCGCCACTGTTTTTTGTCGGTCTTGCCCGGATCAGAGACGGAAGCGCCGGGCAGTATCGAGTGGGTGGAGATGTGGGTTGCAAGGACGCGGTAACAGTGGGGTCTGGTGTTAATAAACGATTACGAAGGCTGTCGTTTTCTATCTCGTGGTGTAGAACCTGAGTTGAGATGGTATCGTGGTTCGCCAATCGGCAACTAGGGGACAAGCAGGGAACTTGCGCAGGGAAGAACAGCAGTCGCAGTATCCGAATTTTGTTTTTCGCAATAAAATTGCACAACACTGACGACTTCGACGAGCACACGGAGGCATTCTCAATGTCCAGCACGCAGCAGGGAGCCGGCCCAAATATCGATTCCATCCTTACCGAGAAGCGGTCGTTTCCTCCTCCGCCGGAATTCAGTAAGAGTGCTCACATCCGCAGCAAGGAAGAATATGACAAGCTATGCGCCAGCGCTGCTGCCGATCCCGAAGGTTTTTGGGCCGACATCGCGCGCGAACTGCATTGGTTTGAGCCGTGGAACAAGCGTGCTGGAATGGGATTGTCCGTGGGCAAAGTGGTTCGTCGGCGGCAAGATCAATCTCTCGTATAACTGCCTCGACCGTCACGTGCAGAGCTGGCGCAAGAACAAGGCCGCCATCATCTGGGAAGGCGAGCCCGGCGAGGTTCGCACGTATACCTATCAGCAGCTGCTGACCGAGGTCTGCAAGTTCGCAAATGTGCTGAAGTCGCTTGGCATTAAATCCGGCGATCGCGTTGCCATCTACATGGGCATGTGTCCCGAGCTGCCGGTGGCGATGCTGGCCTGCGCGCGCATCGGCGCAGTGCATTCGGTCATCTTCGGCGGCTTCTCCGCGAACGCCCTAGTCGATCGCATTGTCGACCAGGAGGCCGTCGCGGTCATCACGCAGGACGGATCGTATCGCCGCGGCAGTGAAGTCAAGCTAAAACCTGCGGTGGACGAGGCTCTCGATCGGTGTCCCACAGTGAAGTACGTCGTAGTACTCAAACGCACCGGCAGTGAAGTTACATGGAAAGAAGGTCGCGACCATTGGTGGCACGAGCTGATGGAGAAGGCCAGCGACAACTGTCCGGCCGAGCCGCTCGATTCCGAACACCCGCTGTACATCCTTTACACCTCGGGCACGACCGGCAAGCCGAAGGGAATTGTGCATACTACCGGCGGCTACTCCGTCGGCACCTACATCACGACGAAGTGGGTCTTCGATCTGAAGGAAGATGATACCTACTGGTGCACCGCCGATATCGGATGGGTGACCGGCCACAGCTACATCGTGTACGGGCCGTTGCAGAACGGCGCAACCTGCGTCATGTATGAAGGCGCGCCGAACTATCCGGCGTTCGATCGCTTCTGGGCGATCATCGAGAAACACAAGGTCAACATTCTCTATACGGCACCGACCGCGATCCGCACCTTCATTAAATGGGGCGACGAATGGCCGAAGAAGCACGACCTCAGCAGCCTTCGCCTGCTCGGCACGGTAGGCGAGCCGATTAATCCGGAAGCGTGGATGTGGTATCGCGAGGTGATTGGCGGCAACCGCTGCCCCATCGTTGATACCTGGTGGCAGACCGAAACGGGTGGGATCATGATCTCGCCTGTGCCAGGTGCAGTGGCAACCAAGCCCGGCTCGGCGACAAGGCCGCTGCCCGGGATTCAGGCGGAAGTGGTGACGCGTGCGGGAGAGCGCGTGCCCCTCGGCTCCGGCGGGTATCTGGTCATCAAGAAGCCTTGGCCTTCGATGCTGCGCAATGTGTGGGGCGATCCCGAGCGTTACGTGCGTCAGTATTGGAGCGATATTCCGGGGATGTACTTCACGGGAGATGGCGCTCGAGAGGATGCCGACGGCTACTTCTGGATCATGGGTCGCGTCGACGACGTGCTCAACGTTTCCGGACACCGGCTCAGCACGATGGAGATCGAGTCGGCGCTGGTGGCACACGAGAAAGTCGCTGAGGCCGCAGTGGTTGGGCGCCCGGACGAAACCAAGGGGCAGGCAGTGGCCGCCTTCGTCACGCTGGAGATGGGTCACAAACCGTCGCCTGAGTTGAAGGAGGAGCTGCGGGCGTGGGTGGCAAAGGAGATCGGCTCGATGGCGAAGCCGGATGACATTCGCTTCACCGACCAGCTGCCGAAGACGCGCTCCGGCAAGATCATGCGGCGACTGCTGCGTGAGTTGGCCTCGAGCGGGGAAGTGAAGGGCGACACCACCACGCTGGAAGATATGGGCGTGATCTCGCGATTGCAGCAGGACGAAGAGTAAGTCGCGTTGCAGAATTAGATTCGTGAGAAAAACGGGCGCACGTCGTGACATCGTATGGGGACGTCCGCCAAACGCTGGCGCCATCATCGCAAAGGACGACATTTTTGCAGCGCCGTTCCGGGCCGGGAACGATGCTGCAATTGTGGCTGCTGCCCGCACCTACCAACGAAGGTGATCCTGTTCACTTAACCTCGCGCAGCCCAGCCTAACCCATGCTCAATTTCACAGGCTGCGGGACACACTGTTTGCTATAGTTCTAGCAAATATCTGTTTAGCCTAGTCGCCGTATTCATATCTGCAGCACAGACATTGTTGCCCTGGGGGCCGAAGGATGGACGCGCTCGCTTCGCGGTGGACCCAGTTCTCGAAGTCAATACTGTTTCAATACGGCTTAGCCGTAGTCGTCACGGCGATAGCGTTGCTGCTCCGCCAGATGCTGGACCCCTACCTCGGCAATTACACACCCTTCATCACGATGTTTCCGACCGTCGCCGTCTTGGCGGCATATGTAGGACTTGGGCCTTCGGCGCTGTCAGTGGTGCTGGGGCTGTTCGGCGTGATTTATTGGTTTGTGCCCCCGCGGCATTCCTTCACTGTCTGGGAACACCCCGCAAACCTTATCGCCACCGCCGTCTATCTGATTTTCGGTGCGGTCATGGTGGCCGGCGGCGAATGGAGCCGTCGTTCCCGAATCAAGCTGCGGCGTACACGGAGACTCTTCGAAACCTTTCTCGATAATAGTCCGGGAGCTGAGTATCTAAAGGACGAAACCGGTACATATGTTTACGCCAACCGTACCAACAAGACTCGCTTTGCATCCGGATTCGTGGGCAAGACCGACTTTGACATATTCCCGAAAGCGACAGCGCAGCAGTTTCGCGAGCACGATCTCGCGGTACTGCGCGACAACCGGGCGCATGAGTTCATCGAAGAGACCGATGAAAACGATGGTTTGCATACCTGGCTTACGGTCAAGTTTCCGGTCATCGATGCCGACGGCAAGCGGCTGATCGGCGGCAAGTCGATCGACATCACAGAGAAGCAGCGGGCGGAGGATGCGCTCCGCACCACCTCGGCGCAATTCCGGCGCTTCCTGGACACCGCTCCGGTTGGTTTGGCCCGTTGCAGCAGCGACATGCTCTACCTCGCCGCCAACCCGGCGTACGCCGAAATCGTCGGAGTTCCCGTGGAACAGATTGTCGGCCGGCCAATCGTCGAAGTCATGGGGGCCGAGGTCTTGCAGGAGATCAAGCCGTATGTAGATCGAGTCATGAAGGGCCAGCGAGTGGAATATGAGACTCTTTTGCCCTACAGGTCTGGCTCGCGTCATGTGCACGTGGTGTGGACACCCGATACCTATGGTTCCAATCAGATTGTCGGCTGGATTGCCTCGGTGATGGATGTTACCGAACTGAAGCGCACCGAGGCGCAGCTGCACAAGGTTGAAAAATTGGCGGCCGCGGGTCAGCTTGCTGCATCGCTCGCACACGAGATCAACAATCCTCTCTCGTCGGTGATCAATGCGCTCTATCTGCTGAAGGGCCGGACCGCGTTAGACGAACATTCCCGGTATCTGGTGGAGACGGCCGGAAGCGAATTGCAGCGGGTTGCGCGTATCGTGAAGCAAAGCCTGTCGTACTATCGCGAGGGGTCAACGCAGGCGCCTGTGGATCTGGCCGTATTGACCGAGGACTCGCTGCAAGTCTTCAGCGAGAAGATCCGGCACGCCGGCGTTGCGGTGACGAAGAAACTAACGCCCGGCACAAGCATGATCGGCTTTGCCGATGAGGTTCGCCAGGTCATCGATAACATCCTGTTGAACGCTCTGGAGGCTTCCGTTTACGGCGGCCGCCTTACGGTCTGCGTTCGGCCGTCATGCGATTGGAAAAACCTCAAGCAGGCCGGAGCCCGCCTGACCATTGCCGATACCGGCAGCGGCATCCCGGGAGAATCCATCGCAAAAGTCTTCGAGCCCTTCTTCACCACAAAGCCAGAGAAGGGAACGGGCCTGGGCCTGTGGGTGGTTCGCGGCATCATGGCCAAGCACGGAGGAGCAATCAAGATACGCAGCCGCCGGCACGAATCCAGTTCCGGCACCGTGGTTTGCGTTTTCTGGCCGATGGGGAAGCTGGCGGCCCAGGAGAGTGAAAGCGCTCGTTCGGAAACGGCGGGCTAGAGTCGCCCGGACGGGCGATACTAACTGATCGCTCGGAGCATTGCGGTCAACCCTAAAGGTTATTCTTCGCCGGCCTGTTTGACGGGTATGGCGATCTCGAGCATGGGCCGACCCATGCGTTCGGCTTCCTCAGGAGAGATGCCGGCCATTTGCATGCGACGGTTTTGGATCTCGCGCAATTCGGCCAGGACCAGGCGCTCCTCTTCCACGTATTGTTCTTCGGTGATCTCGCCTTCTTCGAGCATGGTCTGCAGTTCGAGCAGTCGCTCCTTGATCGGCGTGTCATCGGTATATTGCTCTTCGGCGGCGCGCGCGAGGGTGCGCATGATGAATTGGAAGCCCGAGATCGGAGACAGCAGAAGATCGTCGATGAGGAACATATATACCGCAGGCTAGAGCCTGCCTTTAATTCGAGACGAGGATTTATGGCGCAGCCTAAGCTGCGCCCTTCCACCCTAACCAGCGCTGCTGGGTTCCAGCTTTAGCCGAATGTTCACGAAGTTATATGGCGGCCAGGGGCCGGTGTACTTGAAGTTCAGCCGGTCGCCGAATTTCTTGGCCACGCGATTTACGGCCGCATCAAATTCCGCTTCGCGTTCCCGCTCCAACAGAAACGCAGCATTCATGATCATCTTGTCGCCGATCGGCTTGTTGTCGCGTGAGGCGACGCAAATAGCGCGCAGAGACTCGTAAATCTCGCGAACGTATTCCACCGAGCGTTCTTCCAGCGCCTTGTCGATCATGCGGCCCAGCTGCATGCGGGCAAAATAGGTCGACTGCAGATGCTTCCGGGTGATCTCCTGATGAAAGCGGTGGATCTCTTCGTGCTCGCGCTGCAATTCTTCGACGATGTGATCGCGGTCCCAGGTGACCTTCAGGCCGAACTCCACCTTGCCCGACATCTGCTTCAGCACGTCCTTCACCGAGGGATAAATACTGCGCAGCACCTCGCGAATATCGTCATCGGTGCGGAAGACGGTGCCGAAGCTCATCGGAATGATGGTGTGCGTCTTCATCACCGTCTCGATGACATGCTCGTGGGCGAGGGCGTTTTCGCGCGTCGGATCGAAGATGAAAACCGGAGTGCGGCTGACAACTGCGGCGATGTCGCCGTGGGTCACGACGTAGACCATCTCTCCGCTGCCACCAATGCCCATGCGGCCAAACGAGATGGGCTCGCGCGACTGAATGATTCCGTAGACGTAGCGCCCTTCCTGCCGTACGTCGGGCACTGGCACGGGTCCGCTTAGGAATTCGTTCACGGTCGCCATCTTCGGCTCTGGCATGGAGGCGACGGCGGGTGCGGGCACCATAGCAATAGGCTGCCGCTTCTGCACTTTCTTCTTTACGGCCTTAGTTTTAGCCGGCTGCGGTTTAGCCGACCGCTTCGTGTTGCTCATAGTTCTCCCTCAATAGAGCGGCAATGGTTTCCAGCAACTCGTTAATGTCGATTGGCTTGAACAGCACGGGAATGCCGAGTTCTTTGGCGCGATCGGTGGCTTCCGGGGTAGCGTATCCAGTCAACAGCACCGCGGGCATGTGCGAGTCTTTCTGACGCGCGAAGTCAATGACATCGAAACCGTTCTCCTGCTTTTCCAGCGAGAGATCGCACAAGAGTAGATCGATACCGTCATCGCTAAGCACTTGGCGAGCCTCTTCGGAGGACAAGGCGGCGCTGACTTCATAACCGCGCTGTTGCAGGATGAGCCGATAGGTCACGAGGACGTTCGGTTCGTCGTCGACTACCAGAATGTGACGCTTACGTGTCATGCCATTACTCAATTCTTATTGCACCGAGGGAAGCTCGATGAAAAACACCGTTCCCCGATCTAACTGGCTGCGAACCCGTAGCTTACCGCCATGATTCTCAATAATTCCTTTAACAATCCATAAACCCAGGCCCGTGCCGCGCTCGCCCTTGGTTGTTACGAAAGGCTCAAACATGGTGTGCAGCATGTTCTGCGAAATACCGCATCCGGAGTCGGCTACCAGGATGCGAATGACTTCCTTCACATTGGTCTTGCGCACCACACGAGTCCGCACGCGCAACACGCCGCCGCCATTCATGCTGTCCTTGGCATTGACGACCAGGTTCGACAAAACTTGCCTGATCTGG
Organism: uncultured Acidobacteriaceae bacterium; assembly: GCA_963834135.1. Classification (GTDB taxonomy): domain Bacteria; phylum Acidobacteriota; class Terriglobia; order Terriglobales; family Acidobacteriaceae; genus Bog-257. The sequence continues at coordinate 279,919 of CAWIAN010000010.1, forward strand.
TCGGCCGATCCCAGTGCGGGAGAGAGGTTGTTCAGCTCTTTCTGGACCCGAATCCCCGAGCGCTCAAGCTGACGGGAGAACAGCATAAGCGTATCTTCCACGACGGTATTCACGTCGAAGTTTCCAACCTGTTCCGTGTTGCGATACAAACCGAGCATCTGGCGGACGATGCGTGCCACGCGTTCGGTCTCAGCTTTGAGGATCTCGTACACCGGCGTGGCGTCGGGCTTGATCTGATCGGTCAGCAGGAAGATGCAGTTCTTGATCGCCTCCATCGGATTGTTGACTTCGTGGGCGATGGTCCCGGCCAGCCGTCCGGCAGCAGCGAACTTCTCCATCTCGAGCATGCGCCGCTCCATCTTGAGCTGCTCAAGCCGGCGGACGGCAGTCAGATCGCGGAGAACCGTTACCGTATACGCGACGAGTCCGCGTTCGTCGTAGATCTTGCCGGAGTGCGCGTCGTACTCCACCTCCTGAAGGGAACCGGGGTGGGTGAGCTGGATAGGCGAACTCTCGCGATCGGAGAAGGAGTACGTGAACTTCGTGATGTAGGCGTCGAGCTTCGCCTGGTTGCGCATGTGCAGCGTGGTGCGGTTCTGCTCGGAGCCCAACAGCTCCTGCGCCAAGGGATCAAGCAAGGCGACTTTTGCATCACGGTCACAGACGACGATTGGGTCACCAACGTTTTCGATGACCAGATTCAGGCGATCACGGTCCTGGCGCACGACTTCTTCGGCCTGGCGCAGCTTCTCATAATTGGCGCGCAGTTCTTCATCTGCGCGACGAAGGTCGGTCACATCGCGCAGCACCGTCACCATGCCGGTCCGTCGTCCATCGGGGCCGAAGCTCGGAGCCGAGACTGCCTCGAAAAGGACCTCATCGCCTTCGATAGCATCGACCAGCGTCATGTCGCGCGATGAATCGTTACCCGAGACGGCCATCGATGACAGGGCAGCCGAGAAGAGCAGGTTATTCAACTCGACGGCGCGCACGCGGCCCTCGCTCACGTCGTCCGGCAGCCGGAAGTATCGTTCCGCAGCCTTGTTCTGCGTAATCACCCGGTGCTGCGGATCGGTGAGGATCACCGGATCGGTCATGCTCTCCATCACCGTTTGCATCTGAGTGATGGTGGTTTCCATGTCGAGCATCAGGTTCTGATAATGCTCGACCTTGAAGAGCCGCGAGAGATAACGGTTTGCGAGTTCGATCAGCGCGCGCAGCTCGGCGAGGTCGCTTTCCTTGGCGCCACGTTTTACTTCTACGACAGCCATGGCCGCGTAGGCGCGCATGTTGCAGATGCTGCACACCTGCTCCTGCAATTGCAGCTTCAGACGCGAATGGTAATTTTCGACGGCAATGCACCGACCCGCGCGCGAGCGGTCGGCTTCCCAGCAGGCGGTGCGGTTACGATAAATGAGCGGGTGATAGTAAAGGTCGCCAGTGCGCTTGCCAGGCCCGGGAACCAGTTCTGGTTCGAGGGTATGCAGGATGCGCGCCAAAGGATTTTCCAGGGAGAACAGGGAAGTACGGAAGCGTTGCAGCAGAGCTCGGGAGAAATTGAAGTTGGCGACCGGCGCAATCTCCGAGGTCTCGAAGTTGACTTTGGCAATCAACGCACGAGGATGCCCGAGGGCGACAATCTCCTCCAGCAGGACCGGGTAGATCTCCTCGGTCCGCTCAATATCGAGCAGGCGCAGGGCTGAACGACGGCTCTTGCCAGCTTGCTCGGGAGCATCGGAATGCACGCGCATCTGCGGCGAAGCCACTGCAACCTCTCTTGGCAATCAACTCCTATTAACGGGCTGCAGACCGCCGCTTGCGTGCTGGGCGTCTGGTGGTCTCGACGGTGGTGATTTCCTCTTCTTCTCCCGGCCCAAGTTGCGGACGCGATACCAGTCCGGTGAGGCCGACAGCGTCAGCGTATTTCAAATAGGTGTCGATGGATGCCACCACGACACGCGCTTCCACCGTGATTAAATCGATGCCGACCAGGGAAATTCGCACCCAGGCGTCGATCACGATACCTTTGTCCAAGACCCGATCGAGTACATCGATCAGACTTGACCCGCCTGAAACTCGCTCTACGGCCATTGCAGATCCTCCTGCCGATCTTCGTTCCTGGGCTTTCTACTTCTTCTTCCGGGAAACCTTCTTAGCTGCGGTTGCCTTCTTTGCCGGCACTCGTGCCGCCCGTAACTCTGCTTCCGGACCTGCCCGCGGCAATCGTGTACGCGGAACTTCCGGCAGCTGACCGGGATGAGTGAGATTGGGATCGAACTTCCACCAGTTCAATCCGATCTCCTCGGCCTTATCCACGGAACACACCAGGAGGCGGATCCGGATGGTCAGCAACTCGACGTTGGCCAGCGACACACGAACGTCGCCGGCAATCACCAAGCCCTTGTCCAACACCCGGTCAAGGATGTCGAGCAGATTCGCCGTTCCTGAAACGGTGGGTACTCTATCCATGAATGATCTTCTGGTCTACACAGAGTGCGGAACCGCCGAAGCTCCCACAGTCTTCCCGTAAAGTCCTGCTTCGACGGGTAAGACTGTTCACCTCAGCTTCGACACAAGGGCGTATCCTAGCCGACCTAATCACAGCTGTCAATTTCGGCTAAACAGGACCCACCGAAGTGGCGTTGGCGGGATAAAATCCGGAACTCTCATCAGGTTGGATGCAGAAAGGTTGCCTCGCGAGGAGCGCATAAGACATTTATTTTCTGGCCCCGCGAGACTTCGGAGCGACCCTGACGTCCAAGGTTGCATGTTGTGGTTTGCCGCTGAGGGACGGAAACCTGGCGTCGCCGGACTGCGTGCCGGCTGGCGCCTACTCCTCTTTTTCGTCATCCTTCTACCCCTCGGATACGCGGCAAGCCAGCTCGCGGGCATAGCTTTTCGCAAGTTCGAGGTGGACTTTTATTCGCCGCTTGGCTTTCTTGTCCTGGGGGTCTCGTTGGTTTCCGCGCTGCTGCTGGCAAGCTGGATCATGAGCCGATTGGAACATCGATCTCTGGCCGACTACGGCGTGCCCTGGCATCGCGCCTTTTGCCTCCAATTCTGGCAGGGCGCGGCAATCAGTTTTCTTTCACTGACGCTGCTGCTGTTCGTCATGCGCTCGCTGGGCGCAGTGTCCTTCGTTTCCGGCGGCATACATGGTATCGACGCCTGGAGATATGGATTGCTGTGGACGGCACCGCTCTTCCTCGCGGCCCTGCTCGAAGACTTTTTCTATCGCGGCTACCTCCTGTACACCTTGACCACCGGAATCGGCTTCTGGCCTGCCGCGGTTATCACATCGCTGCTGATGGGCGGCGCGCACTATTTCAACCCCGGTGGTCACGGACTGGGCCCGCTCGCCGCGACCGCCTACTGTCTGGTGACCGCTCTTATCATCCGCCGGACCGGAGACCTATGGATGGCGCTAGGCATTCACTCCGCTTGGAGTTGGGGTGAGGTCTTCTTCTACGGCGTGCCGTCCAGTGGACAGACCGCTCACGGCCATTTCTTACAGGCCAGCTTTCATGGCTCGTTGTGGCTCACTGGAGGCGGCTTCGGGCCGGAAGCCAGCTTGCTCAACCTTATGCTGATCGGGATCTGGGCCGTCGGGTTTTCGCTGTGGCTGAAAGGCGCGAAGTACCCGCCGGAAACCAGTTCCTTCGAGACCTCAGCGATCGATCCCGTGCCTTCGCGCCCGTAATGGCGATCCCCCATGAGTTGTAGATGTTTGCTGCTCTGGCTTGACCTATGTGATTTACGTCACAGCCCTCCGGTACATCGTTCGACGAAGATAGGAAAGGAAACGGTCGGGCATTCTCGCCGGCTAACTACTCGCTGCCCCGCGGCAGCTTGAGAGCGAGAGAAAGAACCATGGGTTGGATCGAAAACAAGTTTGAAAAGAACTTCATGGTCAGCACAGTTGACTATGTCTTCAACTGGGCACGAAAGTCCGCGATCTGGCCGATGACCTTCGGCCTGGCGTGTTGCGCCATCGAGATGATTGCCGCCTCTACTTCGCGCTTCGATATCGCGCGCTTTGGGTCAGAGGTATTTAGGCCCAGCCCCCGGCAGAGCGATCTGATGATCGTCGCCGGAACCGTGAGCCTGAAGATGGCGCCCGTGGTCAGACGGATCTACGACCAGATGCCTGATCCGAAGTGGGTGATCGCCATGGGCGCCTGCGCGTCTGTCGGCGGCCCATTCAATACGTATTCAGTTTTGCAGGGCGTCGATCGCATCGTGCCGGTGGATGTGTACATTGTTGGCTGCCCGCCCCGGCCGGAAAATCTGTTCTATGGACTACTGCGGTTGCAGGACAAGATCGACCAGATGAGCATCGCCAAGAAGCCCACCGAAGTGAGACTTGAGGCATCGATGGCGGACAACTTCAAGGAGCAGATCCGGATCGCGCAGATGAATGCGGCGGCGACCAATCCGGAGCAACTGGTGCAGCCGGTGACGAGTACGGTGGTTGCGCCCTAGAAGGGCTTTTCACCACGAAGGCACGGAGGACAAGCTCTGTACCAGCGCGACGGCTCTTAGCCGTGCCGTAAAGCGGCGAGGGAGGTCAGAATCTTAGCGCCGTAGGCGTCACATATGTTAGCCCAGCCGTTTATGGATGGGTTTCGTGTTGGGACGAATATTTCACCGGGAGAGAACCACGCAGCGGATTGGGGTCGCTTGTGTGATTACCAACTGCTGTAGGCTGTGCCTTCGCTGGAGACCTGATCGCTACCACTGTGTACGTCGATGATGCCGGGATCGGTCTGGTCGGGCGACATGATGCTGTCGTCCGTCACAGGAACCCAGGAATCACGCGCGTTGGTGAAGGGGTCTTTGGGAAGCTGCTTCAGGTATCCTGCCTGCACCAGATCGTCGAGCGACTGCGGCGCCTTCTGCTTGTCGAGCGTGTACTGATCGATCAGCGAGCGCATGGTGTAGAGGTCGTCGTGCAGCGCTGTCTCTTTGGCATGCAGGATCGACGAGGAATAATTCGGGATGGCGAGCGACAGCAGGATGACGATGATGCTGATCACCACCATCAACTCGATAAGGGTAAAGCCGCGCTGCCGTAACCGATTTCTCATGAGCTGAACTACCACGTCTTGTACTTGGTCCCGTCTAGTCCCGTGCCTTCCGACTTGCTATAGATATCGAAGACGCTCTGTCCGCCCCAGGAATCGGAGTCGGGATCGTCCTGCATGGAGCGCATTCCCCACTCGTCTTTGCCCGTCATGGGATCAACCGGGATGCTCCGCAGGAACCGCATTTTCTTGCCGTTGGCATCCACACCTTTCACCAGAGTATCAAGGTCCGGTGGATAGCCTTGGCTGTCGACCTTCGTCTGGAAGGCGCCCCGGTCGGCGGCGTCCTTGTAACGATCGATGGCATCGCGCATCGTCCAGAGGTCGCGGCGTAACTCGCGCTCCTTCGCGCGCTGAATAGTTACTCGCATCACGGGCGCGGCAATCGCAGTGAGGATCATGAGGATCGTCATGGCGACGATCAGCTCGATCATAGTGAAACCGCGGTTGCCGGGCACACGTTTTCTGGGGGCTGAAGGCAGACGTGTTCTGACTCGCCCCAAAACGGCCGTAGCGCAGTTGGAATTTCTGAAAAGCACTGGCTCTATTTTAATCCTTCGGTGAAAGACACGCCGAGCTCTAAGCAGCGCACTCAGACTGCTTTACCGTGCTTGGCAGAGTTCGGTCCGAGGTCGGGAGGCACGGCCGTAGCCGCGCCTCTCACCCATAATTTAGACGTATGGTTTAGTGAACGGTCACAATGGCCTGCGAGCCTGTTGCAGGGCTATTCTGCATGGCCGCGTTCTTCAATACAGCGCGATTAATGGCCAGCGTGGACTGTCCTGGACCTCTGGCCTGGAAGGTCAGAGTGAAGACCGATCCATCGCCTGAAATTCCAGGCGTTCCTGGTGGCCGTGAGGCCGTCACCTGAAGAATCCCCGCCATGCTGTCATCGCGGTTGACCAGTGCGACCGTTTGACCGTCTTGTGCCAGCAGAGTTCCGTTCGACACATTGAGCAGTTGGAGCACACGCGGGTTGTACATGATCTGCAGAGGCACCGAAGACACGTTCTGACCGCCGGCAAGGTTCACGTTGACTGTGAAGGTTGAACCGACGGCTTGGTCGATGGTAGCTGGGTCGAAGCTGACAATCGGGCTGCCGATCGGCGCCGAGGCCGGAGCCGCAGTAGCGCCCGGTTGCATAGCTGCTCCCTGAGGTTGGCCCGGCATACCCTGCGGCGGCCGACCGTCCATCGCACCCTGACCGCCTGGCTGGCCCGGTTGCGGCGCTTGCGAGCCATTGGTGCGCAATTGAATGTTCGTAGCTGTTCCGACATCAATCGCCTTGGTGTTGCTGGCCGATAGGTCCTGCGCGCGCACAATGTGCGGAATCAGAATGAAAACAATCTCGTTGTCCTTCACCTCGCGCTGCTCTTCCGCGAACAGATACTTGAACAGCGGAATCGACGCCAGGCCTGGAATACCAGACAGCGACTTGGTTACCGTGTTCTCGAGGATGCCGCCGAGTATGTTGACCTCGCCTTCCTTCATGCGGATCTCATTCTCGATCTTGCGCTGACCGATGACTGGCTGTTGAATGCCGCCGATATTCTGATACGAGTCGACCGCCGAGATGTCCATAGCCAGCTTCAGCGTCACTTCGTCGATCCCGTGCACGTGTGGCGTGATGTCGATGTTCACACCGACGTCGATGTAGTTGAACTGTGTATTGACCAGGGGATTGATGCCTACGCCGCCGATGCCTGGCTGAAACGATCCGGTTGCGACCGGCACGCGTTCACCGATCTTCAGGGAGGCTTTCTGTCCGTCCGACGCACGAATCTCGGGCTGCTGGATGAGCTTGCTGCTGCTGTCACTCATCAGGAAGTTCGCGGTAGCCGAGGGAATGGTGACCGAAAAGTTGGTGGCATTCAGGTTGCCCAGCGTGTTCAGGGTGAGTTGTGGGGCGGTAGTGCCAGTGGTAGCGGTTGCCGTATTTCCCGCCGCGCCTGTAACGCTGGATGTTGTGCCCGACGACGCGTTGGATTGCTGCAGAGAGACAGAGACACTGGTGGGCGGATTGATTCCCAGGTTGCGTAACTTGTCGCGCGTCACCTGCATGATGGCGACTTCGACCACCACTTCCGGCTTCGACTTGTCTAGATCCTCAATCAGCTTCTCGGCCATGGCGATCTGGTCGGGCGTGCCGCGAACCACAATAGCCTGCTGAGACGGGAACTGCTGCAGCCGCTGCGTGTCGAGCAGCGTGCGCAAAATGTTCACCAGATCCTGCAGCTCGTTCGGTTGCGAAAGATTGTTCAGGTAGAACGTGCGGATGACGCTCTGCTCCAACTCCTTGCGCTTGGCTGGCGTGTCGGCCGCTACAAAGATCGTGTTCGGCGTAACCGGACGCCAGAAGGTCTTTGACTCCAGCGCCGTAATCTCCAGCGCCTCGTGCAAGGTGACGCCGTTCAGATCAACGTGAATGCGTCGCGACGTATAGTCGGGATCGAACAAAACATTGATACCAGCGAGGCGGCCAATGCTTTCGTAGACCGTCTTCGAGTCCTGAGTGAGGTTGAGCGTAATCGGGGTATTCGAGATTGGCGCCAGTTCGACTGGGCCGGTGGCTTCTTCCATGCGGCGCGTCAGGACTGACTCGGTTTCCGACGTTGGAGATGGGACTGCCGTTGGGTTGAGGCTCTGCTTGAGCATGAGCCTGATCTTGTTGGCCTGCTGTTGCGCGATAAAACTCGAAGGGTCGATCGCCAGAGCCTGCTCGAAATCGGTAAGCGCCTCCTGCAGTTTCCCGGCGTTCATCAACAATTCACCTTGGTGAACGTACGACGCCGCTGCCAGAAACCGCACATATTCGTATGCCGAGCGATAGGTCAGGTCGGTCGGCTGTAGCTCGTAGGCCTGGTGGTAAAAGTTGTACGCCGTGATGTAGTCCTGACGAGCTTGTGCGTCCACACCTTTCTGGTACAGCTGTTTGGCTTGCTTGACAGTCGAGGCGAGGGCCGACACTGCCAGGATTAGCAGCAGCGCCAGGACACCGGTAAAACGTTTCATTACGTTCCTTAAACCCAGGGAATTTAGGCCGGATCTGTCGACTGTACACGGTCAGCGATACAGGCTCCGGTGATAAGACTTGAATGCTCCGCAAACGTGAGCCACGCGCCCGTCGGTTTGCGCATCGCAGCTATGGTCAGACCACACAAGATCGACGCGATTATAACATTCCATACAGCGCGAAATCTGCGCAGCACCGGTGCCCGGCGCAACAATCCCGGCGCTCAATGTGTTTAGATTTAAGCGGAGTAGAATAGCGACGACGGAGCTAGTTTTAGGCGGGCTGAAGATTGCCCGCGAGACGCCTGTCGCAGTGTACTTACATCGGGAGTAGAAATGGTTTCTGCGGGAATAGAAGATTCCGTCGTCGGCAATCGCGGTCAATTCTCCTCTGGTGCCGGAGGACATCTACGTAAGCGCGTGCACCGGGGGCCGGTGCTGACCGTAGCCGTAGCGCTGTTCCTGTCGGCGCTGCTGACATCCTGCGGTGGCGGGTTCTTCATCCCTCCGTCTCTCAGCACCACCTACATCAACCCGGCTTCGGCCACGATCGCGACCAGCAAGACAGTCCAGCTAGTCGTACATGGCATGTACTCTGACGGCAGCCAACAAGAGGTCAACGGAGATTCGGTAAGCTGGTCAAGCTCGGATCCCACAGTAGCGACCGTCTCTTCGCCTGGCGGTGTTGTGACGGGCGCCTCGGCTGGCAGCGCAACCATCACCGCAACAACCACCGCCAAGCTGCCCGGCACAGGTTGTCAGGTTACGGTCAGCATCAGTAACGGAAGCCCGGTTCTCTCGAAGACTTGCTACGGCGCCAGCACTGAGACTCTGACCGCGACGGTCAATGTCAACGTGACGGCCACTGACGTGAATCGGGCAGTCATCAACACAACCCAGGGCAGCACTTTGTCCCAAAACACGGCGCTAATTCCGCCAGTGCCGTCAGCCATGCAGTTTTATGCCTATGGCAATGGCGATGCTTCCAACGATCTGACTCAATCGGTAACTTGGACTTCGTCGAACCAGGCGGTGGCCACCATTAGCAATGGATCTTCCAGTGGCAATGGTCTGGCGACCAGTGTGGCTGCGGGGACTACCAACATCACCGCGACGACCACCAACAGTGCAGGGCAGGTCGTGAACAGCCAGACCATTGTCTTAACTGTGCAATAAGACCCCTGATCCACCGCTAGATTTCAGGATGGCGATTTAGGGGGGCGGACGCGTAGTCAAGGACCCCTTTTATCGAAGGATCCGTGGCCAGAGCGGTTCTTCGACTACGTTCGTCGGCTGAGCCGTCTCACTTCGCTCGGGATGACACAACGGTGAGGATGGTCGGCACGACTTCATGGGCTTTCAGTGGGATGTTTATCGCGACACGGCTGCGAACAGGTCCGACTTCATAAGCGCATGGAAGCGCTGATCATCGGTCGCGAAATGCATCTGCACCATGTCGTCGGAGCTGTTGACAGTGGTATTCTCCAACGCCAGCTTCTCGCTGGGTGAGCCGCTCATCTTCTTGAACAAGACGCCGGCCTGCATCAGCCCCGAGAGACTCGCGGCGGTGACATTGTCGGAGGTCTTCACAGCGACGTCGAAGGTTACACCATTAGCGAAGTTCATGATGTAGTCGGAGGCCAGGAGGCGCTTCTTCACGGCTTCGAAGTTGGTCAGCGCGCCGGCTTGGCCGAGGGCAGAGCGCATCATATTCTGCGTGCCTTTCTGGTCGAGCACGCTCCACACAGGCTCGGCCTCGATACTGCCAATCAGATCGTCCAGGGTGTCATTCGAAGCCAGCGATGCAGCGCCGTTATCGCGCACATCGAGGGCGCCTTTGATGGCCGCGTTCTCACCAAACAAGATCGTGATGGGGTCCAGAAACACCATCTGAAAGCCCGAGCCCATGGAATAGATGTCCGCCAAGAGATATTTCTCCGGCTTGATCTTCTTCGCTTTTGCCTTGGCCAGAAAATCCTTCTGCCGGAACGGTCCCTGCGCGATGCCGATGCCGTAAGGAATGTTTTTCGCCCCACGATAGCTCACGAAGGTGATCTGTTCTACGTCGCGATCAGGATCGATGCCGACGCTCCGCAACGCCGTCTCGAATTGCTTTACGTTGTCCGGGATGACCTGGTCTTTCAGGGCGCGGGCCATGGACGAATCGCGTAGTTCCCGGTAGTCGACCGAAATGATCTGCTGTACGGCCTGCGGGATCACGGTGCGTGCATTGTTACTCAGAGGCGCGGCTGCTGCCGGAACGCAGAACGCAGCGCATAACAAGAGGACGAATACAAACTGCTTCATAGACTCCTTACGACTCGACCGCTCTGACAGACGTAGCCTCGCCATAGACACTGGTATTAGACGGACCGGAAAGACAAGAGCACCCGCTGGTTTGCTATTCGCTTTCCGCAATCCGGCCGAGCATCACCTGCTGAAGTCGAGAACCAAGATGGCATTTGAGCAGCACTGTTTTTTGAAATGAAAGAAACTTCCGCTTCCGTTTGATAGAATAACCGTCTAACCATCGAAGATACCGTCAAACGATAGTCGTTGTCACAGCTTCGGCGGTATTTTGGCTGGCCATCGAGTTGGCGCGCGTGCGCAAGGCGCGAAATTTCGTCGGGAGCATAAATGGGTTCTGCAGGAACTGGAAGTTCGTCCGTTGACAACCGCAGTGAATCTTCCTCTGGTACGGGCGAACATCGGCCATTGCGGCTTCGCCGGCGGCTGGTACTGACCGCGGCTGGAAGCCTGCTTCTAGCTCCCTTCCTGGCATCCTGTGGCGGCTTCTTCATTAAGCCTTCCATCAGTTCGATATTTATCCAACCCTCAGCGGTCACTGTCGGGGTCGGCCAGCAGGTTTCTCTGGCTGCCTATGGCACGTATTCTGACGGCACTCAGAATCAGATCAGCGGAAGTTCGGTAGGCTGGTCATCCTCGGACAGCACCATCGCGACCGTCACTTCGCCCGGCGGTCAGGTGTCTGGGGTAGCCATCGGTACGGCGACCATTACAGCGAGTTCCCAAGGTATAAGCGGTACGGCTACTGTCAATGTGACGCTGGCCAACATTACCAGCCTGGTTATCACCACTACCCAGGGAAGCACAGTGCCCCAAACCACGGCGACCATTAACGGAACCGCTGGCACCTTGCCGTTTTACGCTTACGCCAATGGAAGTGCCCAAAACGACGTGACGCAATCGGTAACCTGGACTTCGTCGAACACGGCCGTGGCGACCATCAGCAGCGGCGGTAGCAGTGGCAACGGCATCGCGAGCGCTCAATCGGCGGGCACCACCAACATCACAGCTACTACCACCAACACCACTACGGGGCAGACTGTAAACAGCCAAACCATCGTCCTAACCGTAACGCAATAAAGCGCGAGCCCGGGTGCCCGAGCTGTCCCGGCGTGGGATTCAGCCGATTGGCATTGACGTAGTTCAATGTCTGCGCGACGGTTGTTTTCGCTCCGTGCCAGATCGTTTTACACTGATAAACGCCGCTCATGCCTCGTCCAACCCAAATCGTACCGGCCAAAAAGCCGTCGGGCCGACGCGACCCCGTCGCCAGCGGCGAGCGAGACGCGTCTGTCAACCGCACTGCGTCGCACAACTACTTCCTAGAGGAGAAGTTCGAAGCCGGTGTCGCTTTGCGCGGTACCGAGGTGAAGTCGGTCCGCTCCGGCCAGGCAAATTTGAAGGACGCCTACGGCCTGGTGAAGGACGGCGAGCTGTGGCTGATCAATGCGCACATCGGCCCCTACCAGCACGGCAATATTTTCAACCACGAGCCGCTCCGCACCCGGAAGTTGCTGGTTCACCGGAACGAGTTGGACAAGCTGGTTGGCAAGACCCGGAACAAGGGGCTAACGCTGATTCCCACGCGTCTGTATTTCCGCAATGGCAGGGTCAAGGTCGAGATCGCTGTCGCCAAGGGGAAGCAGAACTGGGACAAACGCGAGACCGAGCGCAGAAAGACGGCGGACAAGGAAGCGCGCGAGGCGATTGCGCGGAATCGCAAGAGCTGAGAGCCAATGTCAGTGGCCGTTGTCAGTTGATGCGGCGGTTGAAGGCTTTTGAAGGGTACAGCTTCAGGCGCGTCGCAAGCGACCCACAGTAGTTCTTATCACGACGAACGCTTGAGTCCGGGAAGGGATCTCCTTCTCTCAGTATTTGAAAGGCCGGCAGCCTTCGGGCCGGGCGGACCACAGATCCCTCGGCTTCGCTCGGGATGACAATTCATTAATTCAATAAAGAACGGACTACACATGAATACGACATTGAGCTCGGCACTACCTTCGCAGATTGATACCGAATGTCTCGTCGTCGTCGTGCTCGACGCGGCTGACAACCAACCTGATGATCCGAATGCCAAACCCAATCCGCAGGCTCAGACTGCCGACAAGGGTGTGTCTGATGCTGCGACTGACCTGATTACCTCCGGTGAGGTTACGGGCAAGATGCTGGAAGCCACGCTGCTGCACAAGCCTCAGGGTTTGAAGGCCAAGCGCCTGTTGTTGCTCGGCGGCGGCAAGGCGAAGAAGTTCACATCAGCCGAGCTGCGAAAACTGGCAGGTGCGGCAGTTCGCTCGCTTAAAGCGAAAGACCTGAAGACTTTCACGTTCGTCGCGCCAGCCGGTGTTGATGACGCCGCTAAGTCCATCGTGGAAGGAGCGGTAGTCGGTAATTTCGATGCCGATTACTACCGTAGCGACCGCAAGGACCAGAAGATTGAAGACCTGACTATCATCACCCCCAAAGGTGCGAACCAGAGATCCTGGAGTAACGGTATCGAACGCGGCCGCATTATCGGCGAGTCACAGAACTTTACCCGCGACCTGGTGAATGAGCCCGGCAACCGTATGACGCCAACCGTCATGGCCGACCGCGCCAAAGCGATGTGCAAGGAGACCGGACTCGCGTGCGAAATCTACGGTCCTGACAAAATCAAAGCGCTGAAGATGGGCGCCTTCTGGAGCGTCGCCCAGGGTTCTGACGAAGAGCCACGGCTGATCGTAATGCGCTATGAGCCGGAGAAGGCTCCGAAGAAGCGCGTGCTCGGCCTGGTTGGAAAGGGAATTACCTTCGACAGCGGCGGTATCTCCATCAAGCCCGGCGAGGGTATGGAGAAGATGAAGTACGACATGGCCGGCGGCGCGGCGATGATTGGCGCCATGCGCGCCATCGCGCTGCTGAAACCGAACCTTCGCGTGATCGGCATTGTCTGCGCTACAGAGAACATGCCGTCGGGCAAGGCGCAGAAGCCGGGCGACGTGCAGATCGCGATGTCGGGTAAGTCGATTGAGATTATCAATACCGACGCCGAAGGCCGCCTGGTGTTGGCCGACGGTCTGCATTACGCGAAAGAGCTGGGTTGCACCCACCTGATCGACGCGGCGACGCTCACCGGCGCAGTAGTGGTAGCGCTCGGCATGGTCAACGTAGGCGTTTTCTCGAACGACGACGACTTCTACAACCGCTTTAACCAGTCGTTGGCTAAGTCAGGAGAGAAGATGTGGCGGCTGCCGGCAGAAGACGACTACAAAGACATGATTAAGTCCGACATTGCCGACATCAAGAACACCGGCGGACGTTGGGGCGGAGCGACAACTGCTGCGATGTTCCTTAAGGAGTTCGTCGGCGACACTCCGTGGATGCACCTCGACATCGCGGGCACTGCGTGGTTGGAAGATACCAAGCCCTGGATCGCGAAAGGCCCGTCGGGCGTGCCCGTCCGCTCGCTGGTGGAGTTCGTGCAGGACTTTGCCGGGAAGTAGAACGATAGTGGTATGGCAACCTTAAGTTCAGACGGGCGCAGCGTCGGGGCTGCGCCTTTCTGATTCCCTGGATTTAAGGCGAGAGTGTCGTCTCAAGCGGGGCGGCGAGGGGAGTGGTTCACCGTCAGTGCGCTCAACCTCAGCTAGCGAACTCCGTATGCTATCCTCGCCATCCATGAGCCCGGACCAGGAGCACGAACGTCAGAGGTTGACCGAACTCTATGCCGCAATGTCTGACGAAGAGTTGGACTCCATCGCGGAAGACTCCTCGTCATTGACCGACGTCGCACAGGAAGTGCTGTCGCTCGAGAGAAGCCGCCGACCAACCGCGCCCGCCGCCGTCGAAACACAACCCGCCGCGCCCTTGCTTCAGTGGAAAGATCTTGTCGTCGTTAAGCAGTTTCGCGACTTGCCCGAGGCTCTTTTGGCCAAGGGCTCTTTGGAATCCGCTGGCATCGAGTGCTCTCTTGGCGACGACAACATGGTTCGCATGGACTGGTTCATTTCAAACCTGGTCGGAGGCGCTAAATTGTGTGTCCGGCCAGAGGATGCGGAGGCCGCCGTGGAGATTCTGGAAGAACCTTTTCCCGAGAACTTCGACGTAGACGGCGTGGGGAACTATGAGCAGCCAAAGTGTCCTGAGTGCAGTTCGCTGGACATCTCCTACGAAACTTTGAACAAACCCGTTGCGTACACCTCAGCATGGTTAGGTGTCCCCGTTCCCGTTCCGCGCAAGAGGTGGCATTGCAATTCTTGCGGAGGGAGGTGGAAAGAGTCAGACGAAGCACCTGGATAGGCTTTTCACTTTTCCTAGCAATTCCACTCCTGTCGGTTGCCGCTCAGCAACCGGCCATTCATCGTCTTGACGGCAGCGCCATCACCTCCGCCCAGATCGACTCTACCGTTACCCGACTCATGAAAGCCGCCGAGGTGCCCGGCGTCGGAATTGCCATCTTCAACGATAAGAAAATTGTCTATCTGAAGACTTATGGCCTACGGGATGTCGAGAAGGGGCTTCCGCTCACGCCGGACTCGGTCATGACTGCGGCGTCGTTGACTAAGTCGGCGTTCGCTACCGTGACCATGCAGCTGGCGCAGGAAGGCATCCTCGACCTGGACAAGCCAGTCTACCTGTACCTGGCCAAGCCGTTGCCAGAGTATGCACGCTACAAAGACCTGGCCGACGATCCCCGCTACAAACTGATCACTCTGCGGATGTGCCTTGACCACACAACGGGCTTCCCCAACCTGCGAGCCTTCAACGAGGATCACAAGCTGAACATTAATTTCACTCCAGGCTCGCGGTACGCCTATTCTGGCGAGGGGATCGAACTGGCACAATTGATCGTCGAAATGGTAACCGGCAAGCCCATCAACGACCTGATGCGTGAGCGACTCTTCCTTTCCGACAAAATGACGCGTACCAGTATGGTCTGGGAAAGCCGCTTCGAGGGCGATTTTGCCAATGGCTATGACGAATATGGTCGCTCTCTGGGTCCTGAGCGGCGCCAGACCGCCGACGCTGCAGGGTCCATGCAGACGACGCTGCGCGACTATGCAAACTTCCTCCAAGCCCTGATGGAGGGACGCGATCTTAAGCAGAAAACGCTTGCCATCATGCTGAGCCCGCAGGTCCGAATCAAAACGAAGCACGAATTTCCCAGTCTTAACACCGAGATGACAACCGATAACGACGCCATTCGCCTCAGCTACGGGTTGGGCTGGGGCCTGTACTGGACGCCTTATGGCAAAGCCTTTTTCAAGGAAGGCCATGACGAGGGCTGGCGGCATTACGCAGTCTGTTTCGATCGCTCAGGTGTCGGCGTATTGATCATGATCAATAGCTCCAACGGGGAGGGCATCTACAAAGAGCTGCTGGAGACTCTACTGCATAACACTTTCACGCCGATCGACTGGGAGGGCTTTACCCCCTACGACAAACTTCCGCCACGGCCCCCATTGACTCAGCATAATGAAGTGGGACTCGACCCGAAAAAATTGGAAAACTAGTGGGAGAAGGCCGGTTTTCCCCAGAGGTTTTGCTGAAGGTCACCCGCGAGGGCACTCGGCTGTTCGTACAGGAAAATGACGAGCCCGGGCAGGAACTTGGCGCAGAGGGCGGCGGAAGGTTCTTCTCCAAGTCCGCCGACGACGGCTACAGCTTCGAATTCGACAGTGCCGGCCAGGTTACGACAAGGGTTCTTCACACGGACGGCAAAGAGCTGCCAATCAAGCGTGTGAACTGACGACTCTGCCGTCACTCATGTAAAATGGAACCTGCTACCAGGCGAGTAGAGAAGGTGCGAAATACGCACCACCTGCAGTCGAAGCCGCTTCCAAGGGAGCGTGGGCTCAAGACATGTGCATCTCGCGCTACGGCGCCCATCCGCTTCGGTCTCACGACTTACTTCAGCCCAAGTAGACATTGCTACCGCAGCAGCCTGCGGGAAAGAACTGTACTTTTCAGGAGAAGAGAATGGCGAAGATCGCAAAAACCGCAGACCGCAAGAAGGTAATGGACACTACCAAGAGTACTGACTGCCCCAAATGCGGCAAGCCTACCCGGGTGGTTAAGCGCGTGAAAGACCGCGAGCGAGACATTGCTGGCGGCATGTATATCTCATGCTCGGCCTGTGAGTTCTACGAGAAACTGTAAGCACAACTAGAAGGTGGGAGGCCGCTGCGTCAAGGATGCCGCAGCGGCTTTTTGCTGGCCCAATGTAGCGCTCGGCTCCCGGCTATCCGCTGGCCTTTTCGATCTCGATCTTGATTTGCGCCTCAGTCTGCTTCTTCCACCCGTCGTCCCATACGTTCCGCTTTCTCATGTAATGCTCCATGTGCGCCAGTGGGTCGCGCCCGGCATCCGTGCGGCAATCAATCAGCGTGGGTCCCGATCCATTCCGCGCGCGGTGGATCGACTCCTGCGCTACGCGCCAGACAGCCACTACGTCCTGACCATCGACGATGATGCCCGGGTAACCATAATCTCTCGCCATGAAGCTGAAAGCTTCCAGGTGCGGCGCGTGCTCAGAGGACGACTGCTGATCGGCGACGCCGTTCTTGATCACGTAAAGGATTGGCAGCTTGTGCACGCCGGCTAACTTGAGAGCCTCGTGCCAGTTCTCCAGCGCTGGGCTTTCCTGCGGACAGAAAGCGACCACGACGTGGCGCTGTTTCGTCAGCTTGTGGGCCAGTGCGATACCGGTCGCCAGGTTGAACGGATCTTGGGGCATCGATGGGGGAAGCAACGGACGGCGCGATGTTCCATTGCTACCAGGTTTCGCCAGCAGGCCGGCGAAGGGAACTCCTCGCGCGACCAATGCCGCCAAGTTACGTCCCGTTGTGGCGATCGTATCTTCCGTGCTCAACTCCGCGGTTGGGCCGGCGATGACGGCCTCATGGCCAATCGCCAGATCGTACTCGCCGCCGGAGGCACTCCGAGCCTGTTCCTGCACAAGGCGACAACGCAGTAGCGAAGTGTACAGGCGGCGCATCGTCTCTTGGCTGGAGGGCGACGACCCATTACTGCTGACCGGCTTTGCAGGAGCATTTGCCCGAGATTTCTTGGTCGGACTACTCTTACGCGGTGCTTCTACTGTCTGCTGTCTAGTCTTGGTTGCCATTCACATCGTCCCCGGGAATTGGTCATTGTATCGCACGCGGAAGATCGCATTGCTGACGTTGTCAAACGGGACATGATTTGGAGCACACGCGCAATTGTTTGCACTATTGATTAAGGGGATGTGACAGTTTTCAACACAAATGTGCATAACGTTGTGGAAAACAGCTCCCGCATACCCGCTAAGTTGCACGGTTTCAAAATTTCTTACCTGTCTGCACCGAAGTGAGTGCGGAAATGAAACTTGCTCTTCGTTCCGGTGTCGGCGCAGATTTTTCGCGCGACGTCCTTGCATTCCGAAGCCGGCTTGTCGTGCTAGTCTGACGCCGTGAAGCAGCGTCTGGACAAATTACTTGTGGAGCGCGGGCTTGTCCCCTCACGCGAGCGGGCGCAGGCGCTGATCCTCGCGGGCCGCGTGCTGGTCGAGGAGCAGAAGCTGGAAAAGGCCGGCGCCGCCGTCGATGAAAACGTCAATATCCGCCTCCTGGGAAACGACCTTCCGTACGTCAGCCGCGGTGGGCTGAAACTGGCTCGCGCACTGGAGCATTGGCAGATCGATGTGACCAGCAAGACATGTATAGATGTGGGTGCCTCTACCGGCGGCTTCACCGACTGCATGCTGCAAGCCGGAGCCGCGCGAGTTATCGCCGTCGACACCGGTTACGGGCAGATGGATGTACGCCTGCGCAGCGATCCCCGGGTGCGTTTGCTGGAAAAGACGAACGCGCGCTATCTCACTCTTGACCAGCTTTGGGGCGACGCCACTCCTGAGCCTATTGGACTGTTGACGATGGACGTGTCATTTATTTCGGCCACGCTCGTTCTGCCGGCAGTTCTGGGCTGCGTTCGTCCATCCTCTCCGGAGCTGGCAGCGGTCGTGCTGGTGAAGCCGCAATTCGAGGTCGGGCGCGAGTATGTGGGCAAGGGCGGCATCGTTCGCGATCCCGATCTTCAGCGGTCGGCCGTACAGAAAGTCCGAGGCGCAGTGGAAGAACTGGGTGGCTCGGACACAGAAGTGATTGAATCGCCGATACTGGGCGCCGAGGGCAACCGCGAATTTCTTCTTTACGCACGCTTCATTTAAGGCGCGTACACTGTGGACGCCCTATCTGGCGGTCGCGCGTAAGGAAGAAATTGGTCGACCACGGAGCACACGGAAATCACGGAATTCCTTCCTGCTGCCCTCGGCGGTCCTATTCTCTGTGGCCGACGTGGTGAAAATCCCATTCTTTAGGTAAGCTGCTTAAGTCCGACATCCATGAAATCTGCGGCCATCATCTCCAAGCCTGCAAAGCCCGAACTGGCAGGAATTCTTCCCGAAATCCTCACTTGGTTTCGTCAACGGGATTACAAGGTCTACCTCGACGAGGAAACCGCTCAGTACATTGATGGCGAAGAGGTGGTGAAACGAAAACAGCTTGGCACCAAGCATCCGGATTTTGCGCTGGTGCTGGGCGGCGATGGAACGCTGCTGTCCGCAGCGCGCGCACTCGCGCACGAGGATGTCCCCATCCTTGCCGTCAACCTGGGATCGTTGGGATTCCTGACTGAAGTGCCTCTCAGCGAGATGTTCGCGACGATGGAGGCGGTGGATGCATGCCGCTGTCCGATCGAGGAACGGTCGGTGCTGGACGCCACGGTGTTCCGCGGCAACGAACAACTGGCCCACCACTTCGCACTGAACGATGTGGTGGTGAACAAAAACGCGATCTCCCGCCTGGTAGATTTCGATCTCCTGATCGACGGGGCTTTCGTCCTGCACTACAAAGCTGACGGCGTCATCATCGCCACACCCACAGGATCGACTGCGTACTCGCTCGCTGCTGGAGGGCCGGTGCTGATGCCCAGCGTTGCGTCTTTCGTGGTGACGCCGGTCTGCCCGCATGCGCTGACCCATCGTCCGCTGGTCGTCAATGACCAGGCGCAGATTGAGTTGCACGTCGAGACCGGCGCAGAAGAGGCTTTCCTCAGCATTGACGGACAGGTGGGCATGCCCTTGAAACAGGGGGATCGCGTGCACTGCCACAAAGCCGCGCATACGGTTAAGTTGATGAGAGTGCGCCGAACATTCTTCGATGTGCTGCGCAATAAGCTGAAGTGGGGCCAGCGTTAGAAAGGCACGTCTCGGGCATTCGGAAGGTCATACTTACGACTGCGCTTTATGCCGCCTGATCGCAGCTGTTTGGACTTACCTCGCTGGATACGCCGTTCGTCCCAGCTTTGGACTTAAATCCGCAGAAACCAGCCTCCGTTTCATGTACCATTCGTTCCTGCCCTCAGGCTTCCGATTCGTATACAGAGGAATTCGTCTATGCTCGCCATCGGTTTTAACCGCGTCGTTACCGCCGTCCTTCTATTGACCGCCGCTGCTTTTGCGCAGCATGAACTGAAAAACCAGCCAGCCGTGTGGGCCGGCAAGCCGGACATCGCCGCCTTCAACAAAATGGAGAGCGATCGAATGGCGGCCGCGCAGCGGTCGATCGACGAGATTGTTGCCGTCAAAGGCACTCGTACGATCGACAATACCCTCGCGCCCTATGATGACGCCGTCCGGCAATTGAACACAGCAGTTTACTTCTCCACGCTGATGCAGCAGGTGAATCCCGACGCTGCCTATCGCGATGCCGCGACCACGATGACCACCAAGGTCAGCAGCGCGCAATCGGCACTGTCTCTGAATCGTGATGTCTACAACGCGCTCACCGGCCTCGACGTTTCCAAGGCTGACCCCGCAACACGCTACTACGTGCAGCGCCAATTGCTGGAGTTTCGCCTGGCCGGCGTCGACAAAGACGACGCCACGCGGAAAAAGCTTAACCAACTGAACGACCGCCTGACCGATGACCAGTCGATGTTCGACCGCAACATTTCCGATGACCAGCGCAGCGTTGAGGTTCAGGATGCCTCAGAGTTGGAGGGGCTGCCGAAGGACTTCGTCGACAAACAGAAGCGTGGCGCCGACGGAAAGATCCAGATCCCAGCCGATGAACCGAACACGTTTCCGGTGCTGGAACTGGCGAAGAGCGACGCTCTACGGCGGCGCATCTGGGAAGCCTGGAATACGCGCGCCTATCCCAAGAATCGCGCGGTTCTGCTCGACATGATGCAGGCACGATACGAGATTGCCAATATCATCGGCTATAAGTCGTGGGCCGACTATAACGCCGCCGACAAAATGATTGGGAAAGGAAGCAATATCGCAAAGTTCGTTGCCGATCTGGATGCCGCGGCGCGTCCGATTGCGCAGCGCGAGTACACCATGCTGCTGGCCGAGAAACGCAAAGCCGATCCGGGCGCGACCGACATCATGGGCTACCAGTATTGGTACCTTCAGGAACTGGTGCGGCGGTCGCAGTATGATTTTGACTCGCAAACTGTGCGGCCTTATTTCCCTTTCAATCAAGTGAAGCGCGGCATCATGGACACTGCCGCCTCACTCTTCCACATCACGTTTCGCCAGGAGCAGAACGTTCCTGCGTGGGACCCGACGGTCGAAACCTGGGATGTGCTGGATAACGGCAAGGTGATTGGCCGTTTTTATCTGGACATGTTTCCGCGAGAGGGTAAGTACAGTCATCAGCAGATGTCGCCCATTCTTGACGGCGTGCGTGGCAAGCAGCTACCCGAAGCGATCCTGGTCTGTAACTTCCTGCCACCCAGCGCGACCGATCCTGGGCTGATGGACTATGGCGATGTCGTCACCTTCTTCCATGAGTTCGGGCACTTGATGCATCACATCCTTGGAGGACAACAGCAATGGGCGGGAATCAGCGGCATTGCGATGGAGGCGGACTTCACCGAGGCGCCTTCGCAGATGCTGGAGGAGTGGATGCGGAGCCCGCAGGTGCTGGCCTCGTTTGCGCGCAACTACAAAACCGGCGAGCCTATTCCCGCCGACCTGGTTGCGCGCATGAATCGAGCAGCGGCTTTCGGACGCGGAAGCAGCATCAGCTTCCAGAACGCATTGTCAGCCGTCTCCTACGACTTTTATAAAGGAGTTCCGGATAAAACCGACATGGACGCGATCGCGCCGACAAACTTTGTGCGCTACACACAGTTCAAGCCGATCGACTCGGACGCACACATGTATGCCAGCTTTACACATCTGGCGGGCTACTCTTCGGCCTACTACACATACATGTGGGATAAGGTCATCAGCGAAGATTTCTACGGGCAGTTCGATAAGCAAAACCTGCTAGCGGGAGAAGCTCCCATGCGCTATCGGCGAGTGGTGCTGGAGCCTGGCGGATCAATGTCGGCCAACGACCTGGTGAAGAACTTCCTCGGGAGGCCGCAAAACATGGCGGCATTCCAACAGTGGATGGGCGAAGAGTTCCAGAAACAACCGGCGACTGCCACAAAATAGCTGTCGATCCTCTGGTGCTACTAAAGCAGCACACGACTACGCCCATCAGGGGATTGTTGGCGTGCGGGCATGGTGGCATGATGCAGACATCAACAGCAGTGAACCATGCCGCCGATCATAGAACAGAGCAGTGCAGGCGGCGAAGCGACGCAGGCAACGTACTACTCCTCATACCCACCCTGCGGGAGTTCACTTGCAGATACAGGCTAGGCCCAGCAACCTCCTTGTTGGGCCTTTGTGTTTTCTGAAGATTATCTAAGCAGCGGACTGCGCCGACTCCAGCTCTTCAATCGACAACGGCTTTTGTTCCTGAATGTCACTGAACCCCTTGTCGCTGAAGAGCGACGTGTAGTAGTGGTTTGCGCGCTCCCATGCCTGATCGTCTGGCGCTGCCTTAAAAATGTCAACGTAGCTCGGACTTCCGGGGAAGGGAAACATCGGCACTGGCTCGCTTACCCAAACGCCACACGATTTCAAGTGTTCTTGCCAGCTGCGGATTTCTGCTTTGTCGTCCTTGTCGGTCAGGATCAGATTAGCCTGTACCCACGGAATCTTCGTGCGGGCATAAATCAGTAACTCAGTGATGCGTTCGGTGGAGATGCGGCAATTCTTGTTCAGCTCGTCGCGCCCTGCATCGGTGATCGACTCGATACCGACCTCCATCGAGATACAACCAGCGCGCCCCAGCAGGTCGAGTGTCTCCTCGGTCCAGAGATCGATGCGTGTCTGGAAGCCGATCTTCACATCTCGTTCGGTGAGAGCGTCCAGCAGCTTGAGAACGTTCTTACCGACGCCGAAAATCTCGTCGATGAAATAGACGTAGTCGACACCACGAGCTACCAGGCGATCGACCTCGGTAATCAGCGCGTCGACATTGCGTTCGCGAAACTTGTTGCGAAATAGCGTCTTGTTGCAGAAATTGCACGACCAGGGACAGCCGCGGGCGAACTCCAGTTCGGCTCCTCGGCCTTGGCCGGTGAATACGTGGTGCCGGTGACCGTGAGCTTCTACGCTGTAATTGTGAAAGTCGAGCGGCCCGAGGGCTTTCATGTCTGTGACGCCTAGCTCAGCGCTGATATGGAGTGTCCCGTCAGCGCGTCGGAAGCACGCGCCGGTGACTTGCTCCCACGGTTCGTTTGCCAGGCGCGACAGCGTCTGATCCGGCTCACCCCGCATGGCGATGTCGCATCCGGTTTTGCGCAGGGTCGCCGCCGGTGTCGCCGAGCTGTGCGGGCCGATCGCAACCGCCGTTCTCCCACCGCGCAGCGCAGCGAACCACTCCATCGGCACGCGCAACTCGGGAGGCGGGCATCGCCAGAAGAGATAAGAAGGCGCGGTGGGGATCACCAGGAAGTCCGGAGCAAAGCGATCGATCCGGTGGCGGACGTCATCGATTGTGAGGTTGTCGGTTTGCGCGTCGATGACCAGCGCCCGGTGGCCCGCAGCTAGGATCTGGTCGTGAGCGAAAAGCAACTCCAGGGGCACATGCGGATCCCGGCAGCCAAAATAGGTTGAGCCTTGAAATGTCCATGCCGGATTTACCAGAACAAATTTCATTGCGTTCAAAATGAATCGTTGGGTTCCAAAGCCGGCTGCTCGTTCGCTCGGCGGTAATTCTGATGTCAAAGGTGAGTAGATGCAATCGCTCTGGGGAAGTTTGCCGCTTACCTAGAATCCGCACGTCGAGGGAGTCAGCCGTAAGTGCGGGACGGAACGGTAGTTGTCTGAGTCGGTACCGCCTCATGACGAAGTGCAATTATGAGTTAATGCGCCTAAAATGCTGGATTAAGCTGTTACGTGTGGCCACGCGGAGGAGCTGAATGGAAGAGCGCGAATTTTACGACGAGCGGCAGGAAACCCGGAAATCCACGCTGAACTGTCCCCACTGCCATCAGTCCGCCGAATACGATCTGGGCTGGCTCGTGCGCACCAAGCGCCGCAATCTGCCGCCACGCGCCGATGAGCGCGATCGCGCCAAGTTCGCCAAGGCACGCTCATACATGGTCAGGCGCGATGACCTAGTGGCCTGCAAGAACATCCGCTGCCGCAAGCGCTTCGAGGTCTCAGGCGTGCAATCGGTCGCGTTCCTGGATGAACAGGTACGGCCGGAGAGGTTGCAGTAGGCCGCACTTCACGGCTCGTTTATCGCTCTGCGTATCGAGCGTGAATGCGTGTGTGAGCGAAGCCACTGGTTAATAGTCCAGGCGTCATCCTGGGCAGGTGGCCCGCTTTTGGCCACCTGAGTCGAAGGACCTCTATATCCGAGATGAGTCAGGGCTTACGATCCACACCGTACTTCATATCCGTGCGGTCTCCACCCTCTATAATTCACTGACAACCAAATGGCCACAGCTCCTCCACCAACTCGATCGACCGGCACCAGAACCGACTCTTTTTCGAAGCGTCTTGAGCACTTCTGGGATCGCGTGACTGAGGGCATGCAAATCAGCGAGCTCTGGTCTCAGTTCCGCACCGACGCGCGCTCTAGCTACCGCCTGTACTCCAAAGACGTGGACTCGACTCGTGTCGAGGGCCAAACTCGCACTCGTCATGCCATCAACGTGGTCGCACAATTCTTTTGGGCCATCATTGAGAAGCTCACCCCCGCACGCCGGGTCCTGCTGCTTATTGCGATGGTGCTCATCATCATTCCGAGTGGTGAGGCGACTTGGCAAAGCCGTTCTGGTGAAGTGAAGGTCGTGGGCTTCGATACGCATTTTTATGGCGGCTTGCTGATGTTTGCGTTGTTGATCCTGGAGGTCGGCGACCGCGTGGTGATGAAGCGCGACCTGCAGATTGCGAAGGAAATCCAGACATGGCTTTTACCCGCCTCGCCGCCGCCTTTGCCTGGAATCGAGATCGCTTTCACCACCAAGCCGGCAAACACCGTAGCCGGTGATTACTACGACGTGTTCGCGCGTCCTTGCTGCGAGCCACACTCCCAGACGTATCTGATTGCCATTGCTGATGTCGCCGGTAAGAGCATACCCGCGGCCATGCTGATGGCGACTTTCCAGGCGAGCCTTAGGACGCTGTCCAACACTCCCGGCACTCTGGTTGAACTGGTTGGGCGCATGAATCGCTACGCCTGCACCAACAGTCAAAATGGCCGTCGCTTCACAACGGCATGGATCGCCGAATATGATCCTGCGACTCGCCTGCTGACCTACGTGAACGCCGGGCACAATAATCCCATTCTGCGGCGCAAAACCGGAGCGATGGAGCGACTGGATGTGGGTGGCATGCCGCTGGGCATTATGGACGAGGCGCCTTACGCATCAGCGAGTGTGACTCTGGAGAGTGGCGACTGGCTCGCCGTCTTCACCGACGGAGTGGTGGAGGCTGAAAACAACAATCAGGAAGAGTACGGCGAAATCCGATTCATGACCATGATCAATGCCGGTGTCATGCTCTCGCCCCAGATGATGTTGAACAGCATAATGGTTGACCTTGACCGCTTCACCGGCGACGCTCCGCAGCACGACGATATAACCTGCATGCTGATGAAAGCAGTATGAGGAAAGAAGCCATCGGCCGTTAGCTCTCAGCTAAGACCAATCCCGCTGCGCACTCAGAATTTCCCGGGTACTAGTTGACTCTTGCAAGGCAGCTTTATTCCGGAATGCTGGAGGTGCCCCGATCTAGCCATCTTTTGGTCATGGCGGGCCGATGAGAGTTACGCCTTCGCTTCTTCCAGTTCCTGCGACAAGCTCTCCCACTCGGTCATTAAGCCTTCTAGTTCGGTGCGTCTTTTTGCCAGCAATTCCGTCCAGCGCTGTGTTTCATCGGCGCTGACGAACGACTGCAACTCACGCTCGCACTCGGCGATGCCCCTTTCGAGCTCGGCTATTCCATGCTCCACCTGCTGGTGACGCTCCTGCATCTGTCTCAGCTTGATCGGGT
Source organism: uncultured Acidobacteriaceae bacterium (assembly GCA_963834135.1). Taxonomy (GTDB): domain Bacteria; phylum Acidobacteriota; class Terriglobia; order Terriglobales; family Acidobacteriaceae; genus Bog-257. The sequence goes on from CAWIAN010000010.1 coordinate 305,689, forward strand.
TAATTCGCTTTTTCTGCTGCGTATCGGCATTCTTCCCGTCATACCCCGGCACATCCGATAGCGTAGGAGCCCAAGCCGTCTGCTCCTCTTCGCTCTCGCCCAATTCCTTCCGCTGCTTGCGCCAGAGATAGTCCTCGTAATTGCCCGGGAAGACCTCGACGCGCCCGTCGCCAATTTCAAAGACCCGCGTCGCCAGCTTGTCGATAAAGTAGCGATCGTGCGACACGAAGACAACTGTGCCGTTGTACTTTTCAAGTGACTCCAAGAGCACGTCTTTTGCCCGCATGTCGAGATGGTTGGTGGGTTCGTCCAGCAGCAGGAAATTAGACGGATGCAGTAGCATTCGCGCTAGCGCATAACGATTGCGCTCGCCACCGGACAGCACGCCGATCGGCTTGAAGACGTCGTCTTCGGAAAACAGGAAGCAGCCGAGAACGCCGCGTAGTTCGGTAATCGATTTTTGCGGCGAGACATTCGAGAGGTCATCCAACATGCGGCTCGATGGATCAAGTTCCTTGTACTGGTCTTGCGCGAAATAGTCTGGCTCGACGTTGTGTCCCAGGTTGAGCGCGCCTTCGGTCAGCGGCTCGACGCCCGTAAGCAGCTTGATCAGCGTCGATTTTCCGGCTCCATTCACGCCGACCAAAGCAATGCGGTCGCCGCGTTGAATCGTAAAGCTTGCATTACTGAAGACATGCTTGCGGCCGTAGCTCTTTCCGACATCGATAGCCTCGACCACCAGCCGTCCGCTCGGCTTGGGTTGAGGGAAGGTGAAGTGAATAGTCCTCTCGTCCTGCGGAACCTCGATGCGATCGATCTTTTCGAGTTCCTTGACGCGGCTCTGCACCTGCTTGGCCTTTGTCGCCTGGTACCGGAAGCGATTGATGAAAGCCTCGAGCTGCTCAATGCGATCACGTTGATTCTTATAGGCGGCGACCAGCGTGTCACGGCGCTCCTGCTTCTGCGACAGATATTTCTCGTAGTTACCGCTGTAGAAGTGCACGCGCTTGTTCCAGATTTCGGCAATGCGATCGACCGTAACATCGAGGAAGTAGCGATCGTGGGAGATAAGAACGTAGGCGAAAGGATATTCGAGCAGGTATTGTTCGAGCCAGTTGCGCGTTTCAAGATCGAGATGGTTGGTGGGCTCGTCCAGCAACAGCAGGTTAGGTTTCGACAGCAGCAGCTTGCCCAGCGCGATGCGCATTTGCCATCCGCCGGAGAACTCCTCGGTGTAGCGCGTCCAATCTTCCTTCTTGAATCCCAACCCGTCGAGCACGGTACCGACCTGCGAGTCGAGTGCGTAGCCGTCATTTACGCGGAAGTGGCTGAGGATGCGCTGATATCGATCCGCGACGTGCGAGTATTCCGTCGACGACGGATCGAGCTCGCCCATCTTGTGCGCGAGGTCCTGCATCTCCTGCTCGAGCGCCTGGAGGTTGGCGAAGACCGACATGCACTCATCGAAGACGGTGCGTCCGGAGAGTTGGAGGCCGTCCTGCGGTAAATAGCCGAATGTCGTGTTTTTGGCGGAGACGATCGAGCCATAATCAAGCGATTCGATGCCGCCAAGGACTTTCAGCAGGGTGGATTTGCCGGTACCGTTCGCGCCCACCAGGCCGACGCGCTCATTGGGAGTGACAAGCCAGTCGAGGTTTTCGAAGAGAAGCTTGGGTCCGAATCGTTTGCCGGCGGAGGAGAGTTGAATCATGACAGATGGCAGGAGGAAAAGTTCAAGCAAAAAACGGTCATCGCGAGGAGGCCTTTAGCCCGACGAGGGATTTGCTTTTCGTCGGGACTTGTTGCACCGCCGGGCAGAAGCAAATCCTTCCTCGGGCTAAAGCCCTGGACGTGATGACAATATCGTTGGACGCGGCGTTGGCCATTGATCCTGTTCAAGGCTCGGACCATCACAGCTAGTTGCTCTTCTTCTGATCCCGCAAGATCCGGTCGTCGATTGGCTTTCTGCCGGCAAAACCTTCTTCTGTGCCGTGCCAGTGCTTAATGCCTTTTTCTCCCAGCTTCCAGCAGAGCAGGATCACCTCATCGCCGACGATGCACGGAAAGTCAAGCAGGCCGATGTCGAGATCTTTCACCTGCACACCAGTCGCGTCGATCTCGGCGACCGCGTCCTTCGCTCTCTGTAGTGCCTTCTCGCGTTCGGCTTTGCGGCGTGCCACAGTGACGACATCCACGGCGGTGCCGCCATTGATGAACACGCGGCTAGCCAGTGCCTGCTGCTCAGCGTCTACCTCTTCGATCAGCTTCTTGGCTTCAATCGCGGAGCGCAGCAGCGACTCCAGAACGGGTAGCAGAGTCTCAGCCTCAGCAACGGTGAACGTTCGCGCCATGTCTTCGTCTTCTTCCAGCCTAGCCAGGGTTTGTGCAGAAAGCCGTTCAGCAACACGACGGCGGTGTTCCCGGAGATCGGACCAATACCGGGGAACCCGCCGCAGGAATTTCTCTCGAGGACGCTTACGAATAATCACTGGATCTCTAACATCCTATCAAGTGCGACTCGCGCCCACCTCTTTACGCTCTCTTTTACCTTAATTTGGTTCACAATATTTCCATCGACCAGGTTCTCCAACGCCCAGCACAGATGCTGCGGTGAGATGCGAAACATGGTGGTACACAGGCAACCCGAGTCATCCAACGTGATGACATGTTTATCGGGATATTCCTTCGCCAGCCGGTTTATCAGATGAATTTCTGTGCCGATGGCGAATGACGCACCGCCCGGGGCTTCCTTCACCCGTTTGATGATGTGATCGGTCGAACCGATTCCGTCCGCCTTCTGGCAAACCTCCCAACGGCACTCGGGATGAACCACAACCTGAATGTCTGGGTGTGCCGCTCGCACTTTGTCCACGTGCTCCGGCAGGAAGCGCTGATGCACCGAGCAATGACCCTTCCACAGGATAACTTTTGCCTTGCGCAGCCGCTCGGCCGTCAGGCCGCCCTGTAGCTGGTACGGGTCCCAAACCACCATCTGGTCGAGAGGAATGCCGCGTGCGAAACCAGTGTTGCGGCCCAGGTGCTGATCGGGCAGGAAGAAGAGCTTCTCGTTGCGGCGGAAAGCCCAATCGAAGGCGCCCTTGGCATTCGACGAGGTGCAGACCAGACCACCGCGCTCACCACAAAAGGCCTTAATCGCCGCCGTCGAATTCATGTAAGTAATCGGCGTAATGCCGTCGCCCTCATCGTCTGTGAGCCCTAGTCGCACGAACTGTTCCCAGGCATCCTCGACTTGGCCAATCTCAGCCATATCGGCCATCGAACAGCCGGCATTGAGGTCGGGAAGCACCACCGATTGTCGGGGCCGCGCCAGGATGTCGGCACTCTCGGCCATGAAATGCACACCGCAGAAAACGATGTAGCTGCCTTTGGTCTGGGCGGCTACCTGCGAAAGTCGATAGGAGTCGCCGCGATAATCCGCAAATCGCACGACTTCATCGCGCTGGTAATGATGCCCAAGGATTACGCAGTCGTCGCCCAATGCCTCACGGGCTGCGGCAATGCGTTCGTCCATCGAGCGATCGGGAAGAACGAGATAGTTTTCAAGCGAGCAGGATACTGCTTCCGTAATCGGTGCTGTAGCCATTCTTATTGTCTCTGCCTTCAGTCCCGGCGACGCGGTCTCCGTTGTGTCGGATTAGCACGCCCCGGAACGGGGATGTTGAAAGCTGACTCGCGGCTCCAGTAGATCCACACACGCTTGCGCGCCCGACCTACGGGGATGTTGAAGCTGCCAGTTGACGCTTCGTTACTGTCACTACATTCGATGTCCCAACCCCCATAGACGCTACAAAAACGAATATGGCGGGATCCGCCGTCACGGCCTACTCCTCAGGATATTCCGTAACTGGCATGGAACATTCAATTGTTACGCGTGGATGAAGATTCTGCAAGGGGTCGACACCAAATTGACAATCAGCTCCGAGACAAGGCTGATCCGCGACGGTTTGAATGCGCCCGTTCTCCCGTACACATCTGGTTATCCGCATTCTTTTCCAAGAGGTGCACAACCATTGGGCGATAATTCAAACCTGCTCGCTGCGGCATGAGGCGGCGACGAAGGGAATAGGCTTGATTGTCGAAATGCGCACCTACAAATTGAAAGCGGGCATGCGCCCCCGATTTCTGGAGATATTCCGTACGAAGTCCGTGCCGGCGCATGCTGAGATCGGTATGAAGATTGTCGGGCCATTCCTGTCAATCGAAGACCCCGACACGTTTTTCTTCATGCGTGGTTTTCCCGACCTAGAATCGCGCGAATCCATGAAGGCGAAGTTTTACGAAGGACAGCTCTGGAAGCGCGAACTGGAAAACATTGTGATGCCGATGATCGAACAATACCAAGTGGTACTGGTCGACGACCCGGACAACCAGATCCGCTGGTAGCTCAACCGCCGATGTGCACCATCGTTCGCGAAGCCGGGATGAAGCCCGGTTCGCCGATGTGATGGCGGGCTTCCTTCTGATCGACCACTTCGCGGATGAAGCCAGCCATCTCGTCGTCACTGGCACCGCTCTGCATTAACGCGGCCAAGTCATGCTCGCGAACCGAAAACAGGCAAGTTCGAATCTTGCCATCCGAGGTGACCCGCACCCGGCTGCAATGGCCACAGAACGGGTGCGATACCGGGGCAATGATTCCGATTTCGCCGATGCCGTCTTCAAACACATAGCGTCTCGCTGTTTCACTGCCCGTCTGTCCGACTTGTCGCAACGGCATGAACTCGGCCATGCGCTCGAGAATCTCTTCCAGAGGTACAACAATCTCCGGCGTCCAAACGCGATCTTCTTCAAGCGGCATAAACTCGATGAAACGTACGGCCACGCCTTCTTCACGCGAGAAACGGCCAAAGGCGGTGATCTGATCGTCGTTAAACCCCCGCAACAACACACAGTTGATTTTCACTGGATTTAGGCCAGCGCGTTGCGCCGCGTGGACTCCGGCAAGCACGCGCTCATAACTATCAGGAACTCGGGTGATACGGGCAAAGTGTTCGGGATCGACCGCGTCCATCGAGACTGTTACGCGCGACAGGCCAGCATCCGCCAGAGGCTGCGCGAGATCGGATAGCAAATGGCCGTTGGTGGTGAGGGCGATGTCGAGCTGCCCGCCTTCCAGCGTTCGCATCGAGGAGAGCTCGCGCACCATGTCGACGAGGCCGCGGCGCAACAACGGCTCGCCACCGGTCAGGCGAATTTTCGTGATGCCAACACCTACGAAGACGCGCGCCATGCGCAGGTAGTCGGCGATTGGCATCTCCTGAAACTGTGGTCCGTCACTGCCGGAGCGGCAGTATACGCACTTGTAATTGCAGCGATCGGTGATGGAGATCCGCAGATCGCTAATGCGGCGGCCGTGTTTGTCGTGGAGGAACATGCGGTTCGCGGTTCGCTTCTCGCCGTAATCACGCCAGCTCGCAGCCATCTGGCAAGAGCGAAAAGCGTTCGTCGTGGGGCTCTGTTTTAGCTCTCCTTCGGCAAGGGCGGCAGTTATTTCATTGTGCCAGGAAACGATGATTCGCTAATTATATGATGCGCAGCCGTAAAAAAAGCAGCGGAGGTATCACGAGTGACTAATGGCAGGTCAGCGTCTTAACCGCCGGTGCAGCCCGAACCGTCGCTGTCCGATTTCGGCACTGTCTCATAGTAGTCAAAACGCTTACCGTCATTGCGAATGTACTGCACGTAGCGGATCAATCGGGAGTTCGCGAACTTCGGGCAGCTGAAGTCGCTTTGGAATGGGGGATAGTCAGTGCCCACGAGCCACCATCCTCGCTGAAACATGGCCGTGGGCACGCGGTCGAAGTGCCAGACATATCCTGCGCAGCTGAGCGTAACGGCCAAGGAAGGCGTTGGGCTCTTAGGCTCTCCCGCAGACAGGTCAAAACCCGAGCCGAAGCTCGCATCAACAATGGATCTAGTCCCCTGACTCACCTTCAACGAGAATTGGTCGCACGTGACGGTTTTCTTATCGACCGCGAAGCGAACCTCGATCCGGTTTGGCGGCGCGTCCGGAAGTTTGCCTAGGCTGGATCGAGTCTGACCGACTGCGAGTAGACCTCCTAATGCAGACATCGCGATCGTACAGAGTATTCGTGCGCAGTTTTTGGAAAGCATGGGTGAATTGTATTCCGCGCGACAATGAGCTAACGGCTACGAGCTAAAAGCTCGAAGGGCTTCAACCCTCCCCTTACATGCCTTCGTAGTTCGGACCGCCTCCGCCTTCGGGTGGAACCCAAGTGATGATCTCGTACGGGTCCATGATGTCGCAGGTCTTGCAGTGTACGCAGTTCGAGGGATTGAGGTGGATCTCCAGTCCGCTCGGCGTGTCCTGTGCCTCGACCATCTCGTAGACATTTGCCGGGCAGAAGTTCTTACACGGGTTGCCGAATTCCTTCACACAACGCTCGTTACAGATTGTGGTGTCGTGAATAACTAGATGCGCCGGCTGATCCTCTTCGTGCTTCGTACCGGAGTGGTACAGGTCCGTTAGCTTATCGAAGGTGATCTTGCCGTCGCCCTTGGCGGGCCCGATAATAGCCGCCTCGGGCCCGCCGTCGGCGGGAAGCTGCCGCAGGTGCTCCATGTGGCGATGGCCAGCTTCGTTGGTATACCGAGCCTTCAGGCCGCGTCCACCGGTGAACTGCTGAATGCCCGCGTGGAACATGCCCGACAGGAATCCATTCTCAAAACCCTGGTGGAAGTTGCGCACCGGCCACAGCTCTTTTTTGATCCAGCTGTTCTCGACGCGCGCCTGAAATGTTTCTAAGATAGGCAGAGAGAAGTCACCCTTAGCCATCGCTTCAAACGCGGTCTCAGCGGCGAGCATGCCGCTCTTGATTGCCAAGTGGATGCCTTTCAGCCGCTGCGAATTCAGGAAACCTGCAGAGTCGCCAAGGATCATCCATCCGTCGCCCGCGAGGGGCGGTACAGCCCACCAACCGCCATAGGGAAGCGACTTCGCTCCGTAGCGCACCATCTTGCCGCCTTCGAGAAGCTTCGCGATGAAAGGGTGTTTCTTGAACTCCTGCAAGACGTGCTGCGGATCGATTCGCGGGTCTTCATAATCCAGTCCGGTGACGAATCCCAGCGAGACGACGTTATCCTTCGAGCCGTAAATCCAAGCGCCACCGTACTCGTTGAAGGTCAGCGGGTACCCCATGGTGTAGATGACTTCGCCTGGAGCGACGCGTCCGGCGGGCAGCTCCCACAGTTCCTTCACGCCGACACCATACGTCTGAGGGTTGCGGTCACGGTCGAGCTGAAAGCGGCCGATCAGCTGTTTCGTCAGCGAGCCACGCGTACCTTCGGCGAGGATCGTGATCTTCGACTTAAGATCGTAGCCCGGTTCAAAATTAGACTTCCGCTGACCGTTCTTGTCTACGCCCTTGTCGTCCGTGCGGACGCCGCAGACGCGTCCGGATTCGAACAGTAGCTCCGAGCCTGCGAATCCGGTGAAGACTGTGACCCCCGCTTCTTCGACCTTACCGCCTAGCCATTTCACGAACTTGTTGATCGAGATCACGTAGTTGCCGTGGTCACGCATCGGAGGAGGCGTAATAGGGAATTTGAATTTGCCGCTGCGCGTCAAGTAGTAGACGGCTTCTTTGGTCACGGCAGCATCGAGCGGCGCTTCTTTCTCGAAGTCGGGCAGCAGCTCGCGCATAGAGCGCGGGTCGAGCAGCGCTCCCGAAAGACAGTGAGCGCCTACGTCGCGAGCTTTCTCCAGCAAATAAATATTTTCTTTGCTGAGCTGATTATCGGGATGGCTGGCATTGTGCTGGTCAATGAGCTGCGACAGCCGGAGCGCACAGGCCATGCCGGCAGGGCCTCCGCCGACAATGACGACATCGGCTTCCATGACCGGGCGTTCAACATCCGGGAGCGGTTTACGAAAAACAATCATCAGGCCAATTCCATGAAGACAAGGAAGCCTTCAAGTTAGTCATCTTACAACGTTTGCGGTCGCATGCCACATTGTCAGAGTTAGTTGTGGTCGAGGTCAGGGCTAGACACGGGGACAGTAGGAGGCAAGTTCCTGCATCCGCACGAAGCAAACCCTGAGATTTTTTAGCCGGCGTCGAAAGCTTTAAGGAAACCGCAGAATTCAGACACCATGTCCGCAAAGGGACTAAAGGAACAAACTTCAGCTGAGGGGTCGCGGTTGCCTATGCGCCCTTCGCTTTCTTCACCTCTTCCACCAAGGGTGGCACGATATCGAACAAATTACCAACCACGGCTATATCAGCGATCTCGAAAATTGGAGCTTCGGAATCTTTGTTGATCGCGATGATAGTCCGCGCGCCCTTCATTCCCACCACGTGCTGAATTGCGCCGCTGATGCCCAGTGCAAAATACAGTTTGGGCGCAACCGTTTGTCCGGACGATCCTACTTGGCGGTCCATCGGCAGCCAGCCCGAATCGCAGATCGGGCGCGAGGCAGCGATCTCGCCGCCCAGAGCATCCGCCAGCTGTTTCGCAATCTCGATGTTCTTCTGCTCTTTGATCCCGCGACCCACGGCCACGATGATCTCCGCTTGCGTAAGATCGACAGCCTGTTTGGCTTCTTTGAATGGAGCCTCAGGCTTGTTACGAACCACACCGTCGGCAATCTCGACGTTCACGGTCTCGACCGGAGCGGCGGCGTCGCCCTGCTGTACCTGGTCGCCGCGGAAAGCGCCGTTCTGGAAAGTCGCGAAGGAGGGGCCATCGCCCACAAACGAAACGTCGGCCGCAAACTTACCCTGGAACATCTGCCGGGTGAAGAGCAGGTTGCCCCCTTCATACTTGTAGCCAACCGCATCGCTGATCAGCGCTCGATTCAACGCTGCTGCAAGCTTGGGAGCAAAGTCGCGCACCTGATAGGTATGCGGCATCAGCACCAATTTCGGCTGTTTTTGCTCAACTAACTGCTTCAGCGCCGCCACGAAGCCGTCGGGAGTATACGGCTCGAGCTTTGACGACTCGACATCGTACACTTTCGCAACCTTTGTCTTCGCGATCTCACCGGCAATGCCGCTCACACCGCTGCCCACTACCGCTGCTTCCAAAGTCCAGCCGGCCTCCGCCGACAGAGCCTGCGCTCCGGTCAACGTTTCCATGGAAACACGATTAAGCTTGCCCTCTCGTTGCTCAACGACAACTAGGATGGTATCTGCCATTAAAAGTCCTATTCCTTTGCATGCACTTAGCAATTAGCAATTCGCTGAGAGCGTTATTTATAGGTTTTTTCCATCACGCAGATAAGCTCTTTCCGGCGAGAGTTTTTGCCAAATGCTAACTAGTCACTAATTACTGTCACGAATTCTTCCGCCTCATCCGCGTTCCAACCACGGCGAGTACAAGGCCCACACCGGCGAGACAAGCCGCGATCACGCCGAAGCGGCTTTCACCCAGCTTCATCGCAGCCGGATGAAAATAGAAAACCAGCAACGAAAACAAAATCAGGACCCAGCCAATCACCATCGTGACCGAGCCGTTGTCGCGCTTCTCTTCTGTCGATGACATAGCCGCCCCCTGCATCGCGACTCGCCACCCTTGGTCTACCCAAACTCTGGCGCGGCACCGAGCCTGGTGACTACGCCACCCGGTTGTTCTCCGCCTCCGCCTGCCGCTCCTGCCGCGTAGTGCGCGCAATGTCCCGCTGTCCTAGGCGGGTCGCACCAATCGCGTGACGATAGCGCGTGCCCATGCCAATCAGCACCAGACCGATCAAGCCCTGGATGCTCAGCCACACTGGCCAGAACATCGAGCCGTCCCGCAGGCTGCTGAAGAAGAAGATGCCTAGCATGGAATCCATCCACAGCAGAATCCAGCCAATGGTCAGCATGATCGAGCCCAGCTGACGGTTCTCAACGGTGTTGTCGATGGCAACCTGATCGCGATCAAATCCTGGCATAACGAGCAGACTCCTTAGCGGAAATGGTCTTACCCAGTTTGATGCCGTATGAACGAACTAGCAATTAGCAGTTGGCATTTAGCCAAAAACCCTAACTGTCTGGTCTCGAATGCCTCGATCACTCAACTCAGTCGCAAGAAGCCAGGCATCAGGAACGATTCGGCGCCAAATGCCAGGCACAAAATACGATCTCTTCAGATCACTCGCACTTCGTTGCGCAACTTCTCCACCAGTTTCTTTGCCACCTCTCCCGGCGGCCCTTCGATTACCTCGGTCTTCTTCGTCTTCTGCGGAATATAAAGTTTCTCGATCTTCTGCAAGTTGTCGCCGAGCGCCGACTTCACTTCGTCGAAGCTCACCTTCTTAAGCGGCTTGTTCTTGGCCTGCTTAATGCCAATTAACGTCGCATAACGCAGCTTGTTGATGCCCGACTGGATAGTCAAGACTGCGGGCAGCGGCATGTCGACAAACTGGAAAAACCCAGCCTCGAGTTCGCGTTTAACCCGGATGCCGCTGTCGCCCTTTTCGATCTGCATGATGATGGTGGCGTGCGGCCACCCCAGCAACTCGGCCAGGATGACTCCAGTCTGGGCGAATCCGAAATCGTCAGACTGTAAACCAGTAAAGATGAGGTCGAACTTTTCTTCCTTGATGGCAGCAGCAAAGGCTTTAGCAGTATTAAAGGCATCCAGGGTAACGAAGTTGTCGCCCTCCAGATGAATCGCTCGATCGGCTCCCTTAGCCAACGCCTCGCGCAAAACTTGCTGGGCGCGCGCCGGACCGCTGCTGATCACCACCACCTCACCGCCATGCTTCTCTTTCTGGCGTAGCGCCTCTTCCAGGGCATAGGCGTCAGGCTCATTCACTTCGTAGGAAACATCGTCGCGAATCCACGTCCCGCTCTCGTTGAGTTTGAGAGGGGCGTCTTTCTGCGGGACCTGCTTCATGCAGACCAGTATCTTCACCAGTACTCCTCGCGTTCAATTGCTGCTCGGATGATAGTACGAAACTCGCAAGTATAAATGAGCGGCGGGGAAGAATGGAAACACCGAAAAGGGACAGGTGCTGATTCGGGAAGCGGGTTGACCGAGAGCAACCTCTATACGCACCGAAGAAAACGTCAGTGTCTTGCGTAGTCATCATGCGCGCTCGTCGGTAGAGATTCTCCCGATCAATTGTCCCGCCACAGAATCGCCGACACGGTCCCCTGATCCTGGAAAATTTCCAGCAGGTCCATCAACTGGCTCACCGGGACATTGTTGACCACAACTTGGTACATCAGTCGTTTGCCGCTCTTGGCGTCGATGTAGCCTGCAAATGACTGACCTTTGATGACCAGTCCGGCGTCCGAGCCTACGGCATACGTCCCGGGCTTGGAGCGCACATGACCTTTCGCACCTGCCAGGCTGGCGTCTGATTCAAATTGGTTGACAAATCCAAGCGACCCGTCGATGCCCATGTTCGGTAGGGAATCAAGAAGCACAGGAAATGTCGGCAGCTGACTCAAAGCCGTAAGCATCTGTGTGACCGCGACGGTAGTCGCCGTCGACGGGCCTCCACCACTGCCGTCAACGAAATGATACTGTCCGGCTGCCACCCCATAATTGGAAGCCAGATTTTTCTGTTCGACCGTTAGCGCATCCGTCATGCTGTCGACCTTCTGGGTCAGGCCGAAGAGCACGAGACTGGTGTCGGCTCCGATGTTGTAGCTGACTTTTAGGATGAGCTTCGCATAGTCGGCATAGGGCATGCCCTTGAGCAGCGCGACCCGGGTTTCCCGGGCGTACGAATTGCGCGCCGGAAGTTGCTGCGCCGCATTCTGCTTCACTGCGGGAGCCTCGACGGTGACGCCGGCGTCTTGAAGCTTCTCGATGAAGACAGTACGCGCGTAGTTGGCAGGATTTACGATCCGGAAGACCTGCACGAGCGGAAACTTATTCGTGAACGCCGGCTGATAGTTCATCGGCAGAGTGCCGGTAACAGATGCGGTACAACCGGGCGTCCCGATGCACTGCGGAAATTCCGGATCTAGTTTGAGGCTATAACTCGAGCCTACGGCCGATGTCATGAGCTTACTGTTCACATCAAAAGCAGCGGACGTTGGCCGCCATACTACCAGCGCCGGACGTTGCGGCGTCATGGGATTGATCGTGAGGTCGACCACGTCATCGTTCACGAAAATCGGAGAGACCTTGAATTCACCTCGAAAATCCCAGGGCTGCCACAGCCGGTCGTCGATGACGACGTCCCCCGCGATGCGCTTGATTCCGGCGGATGCAATCTGCTGCGCCAGCTGAGCGTAGCCCGCAGTGGGATCGGGAGCGGTCAGCTCCGCGTTGCCCAGCGAGTCGGCTTCGTTGTGATCGAAGTCGGTGACCGCGATGCTTCCGTCAGGATTAGTCCGGCCTCCCATCGTCAGATCGCCCGACGCCACCAGCACCAGGTTGCCGTGCAATACGCCTGCGCTGTCGAGTTCTCCCAAACGATACACCGGCGTGTCATAAGTGTGGTCCGGGCCGACCTGGTTCAATAATTCGCCGACGGAGAAGATCTTGCGCACCGAGCCCAAGTAGAAGTTTTGCGACGGGTGGTAGTCGATCAGCACCTTGCCGTCTGCGGCCACGACGCGCAGGCCCCAGGTCGCGCCCTTGTAAAGGGGCTTGCTGAATATCTTCTGAATGCTGTCCGGTAATTGGCCACTGCCGGTCTGGCAGAAAGCGCAAGTCGCCGCGCAGAGAATGGCAAGGCCGAAGAGGAAAGATTGCAGTCTGCTCATGAAAATTAACCTCGCACGCGCGGGCATGGTAACACGAGCGGAAACTCTCACTACACTTCTGTTGATAAGCAGCACGCGAGACGTATCGGTTGCAGTCTTGTAGGAATGAGAAATGACGGAGCCCCACGCATTCGCGGTTTCGAATGAGTGGAGTCGAATGGCTCGTCGCGTTACTTAACCACGCGTCTTTCGGCCCAGCTTGCGATGGTGCTTGGCCCGCCTCGCCTTCTTCTGCGACTGTCGCGCGGTTTTTGTGATCGCTAGTCGTCTTCCTGGCAATCGACTTCTTTGGAGTTTCTTTTGCCGAATCCTTGACGGTCTTGGGAGCGCTTTTCTCGGTTTTCGATGACGCGTCGGATGATTCTTTGTCGGCCTTCGGGTGTGGCGTGGAATCATCGTCTGCCTTCGATCCGACGACGTCGGAAACCTTGGCTGTCACCGTTCCCAACGCCGAGCCCACGGTGCGAGCAACTTTGGTTAATGCATTGTCCTGATCTGCTTCTTCACCAGCCATTGTCCCGCCTTCTGCCGGCATCAGTTGAATTGGAAGCACAATTGAGCCCGGCATGTAATTGGAAGCAACTTAGGGCAGAGAGGCTGCCCGGAGCCGCAAAAGCCTGCGAGACGAATGCGGGTCGACCGCCTCGATCGAATGAAATGGGCCCCGTGATCCGCCAAGCTCACCCGGTCAGCGCATAGAAGGAAGGCGCGAACCTGACGCTCGCGCCGAATCCTCGGACTCCAACAGCTTCTTCTTTCGATCGATGCCCCAACGATATCCCGCAAGATCGCCGTTGCTACGGACAACGCGATGGCAGGGAACTGCGATGGCCACGGGATTCGCGGCGCAGGCGCGCGCCACAGCACGGACGGCACTAGGTTCGCCCATTCCGCGTGCAACGTCGCTATAGCTGCGGGTCTCGCCGCGCGGAATCTGTTTGAGCGCGTCCCAAACTTTCTGTTGAAAAGCTGTAGCTCGGATGTCCAACGGCAGAGCGATAGTACTGTTGTCGCCGTGGATAGCCGCCAACAGCGGCGAAACATACTCGTGCAATCCTTTGTCGTCGCGCCGAAGGTCTGCGGCAGGGAACTCGCTGCGCAGATCGTGCTCCAGATCGGCGACAGTTTCGGCGAAGCGCACGGCGCAGAGTCCGCGTTCCGTCGCGGCCACCAGCATGCGGCCCAACGAAGTAGGAACTATGGCGTATCGAACGCTGACACCCGCGCCGCCCCGCCGATACTCCCCGGGCGTCATACCGAGCTGCGGCGACGCCTTCTCATATAAGCGGCTGGGCGAGCCGAAGCCTGCGTCGTATAAAGCGGTGGTGACGTCCTTACCCCGGCGCAACCCCGATTTCACCTGGCGTATTCTTCGCGCTGATTGGTACTCGCGCGGGCTAAGGCCGGTGGCGCGTTTGAATAGTCGTTGCAAATGGAAGGGGCTGACTCCCACTCGCTTGCTGAGATCTGCGAGGGTGACAATGCCTTCTACGTTGTCGAGGATTTGTCGGGCCCTGGCGACATCTTGCGCTTGTTTCGAAATCTGCGTCGGCTTGCAGCGCAGACAGGCGCGGTAGCCGGCGCGTTCGGCTTCGTTGGGGTTCGTGTAAAACTCGACCGAGTCGCGTCGTGGCCTTCGGCTGGGGCACGACGGCCGGCAATAGATTCCGGTGGTGCGCACGGCGAATACAAAGCGGCCATCCTGGCGGGCGTCGCGCGCGATCACCTGCTCCCATTTATTCTGAAGTTCGGTTTGCATGTTCATACAGTAGCCCCGTCGTTCAGAGGCAGCTATCCGCAGCTTGCGGGCAAAAGAAATTAGTTGTCAGCAGGCACTGGCCTAGGTCTCAACCCGTTTCCGCTTCGGCCTGTCATCGCACATTGAAACACGTACCCTCGCTCATGACGATTTCACGCAGGAAATACTGCCAAAGATTTCTGATAACTGGCTATCGACTAACAGCCACTGCCTGTTTCGCCAGCGCTTCATCTCCGGCCAAATGTCTTGCAGGTGCCCCATCAATCCGCTCCCCAGTAGATGTCCGCCTCTTCCAGCGCCATAGGGTGCACGAGGTGACCCACGTTCTTAACGTGTGCGAAGTATTGCGGCAGATGTTCTGGCCGGCCCTCGCCAATCAGCAGCATGCTCTCCCCGGTGAATCCGCGAGGCCCCCATAGCCAATAGTTTTGATGTCCGGAGATCGCCTGCGGCAGGCCGTACTTGGGAGCGAAGAGGTGGACCGCCCCTGCCTCTCCAAAGTTATCGACCCGGATCGCGGTTTTCGCCTGAACATCGGGTGCGAGGCGGTGGAAACCATAGGTGTCGCTGGGCAGCAGTGTCAGCCTCAGGATAATACGGAATCAGGCGGTAGGAAGTTCGACCTCAGCCGCTCGCTAAGAACCGACCACCAGTCTCTGATTCTTAACGATCTCGGTCGCCTGCTCTGCGGATTCGAAGACGTGCGCCTGTATTCCGACGGCGCGTGCTCCTTCCACATTACGGGGACGGTCATCGAAGAACAGGGCGCGCTCGGGCACGCAACCTAGTGCATCGAGACAGATTCGATAGATTGCAGGATCGGGCTTGATGACGCCGTGATCGCATGACCAAATCTGCACATCGAATTCGTTCAACCACTCGAAAGCGCTGCGCAACTCGGCTCGCAGATCGAATGGAATGTTGGAAAGAATCGCCGTACGCATACCTAGCGCCTTGATCTCGCGTACCAAGTCTAGGGCCGAGGGATTGGCGCGCACCCACATGCGATTCTCGAATTCCACAATTCGCGCAATGCGATCCGGGGTAAGCGAGATTCCGGCGGCCTTGGCGAAATGCTCCCAGTGCTGCTGACAGCTATGCCGTCCGCAGTCGTATTCGTCGCGCGTGTCGGAGTAGATCTGGAAAAACGGAGGCTCGCTAATGCCGACCAGTTGGGCGAATTCCTCAAGTTCGGCAGGTGTGGGAGAGTGGCTTAACACACGGCCGTAATCGAAGATCACTGCATCCCATGCTGTCTGTCGCATGCTGTTATTCTCACACAATCAATTCCAGCCGCATCGGCCGGAAGCGCATCGAATGTTTGTTCGGTCCGAAAGGGAACTCATGAACGCAACTGAGAACGGCCTCATCCATCTCGAAAGTAAGCATTCGGTCGACGAAACCGTGCAGCGGCTGCAAGCTCTGCTTCAGGAGAAGAACGTTAAAGTATTTGCGCTGATCGATCACAGCGGAGAAGCGGCGAAGGCAGGGATTGGCGATGCGGCCGACTAAGCTGCTCATCTTCGGAAATCCCAAGGGCGGCACGCCTCTTATGCAGGCGGCGCCCACTGCGGCGATCGATCTGCCTCTGAAGGCGCTTATCTGGGAAGATCTCAATGGCAAGGTGAGGCTGACGTACAACGACCCAGCGTACCTGCAGCAGCGACATAACATTCCGACGAATCTGGTCCCAAATATCGCAGGAGTGGACGGATTGCTGGAAAAAGCCGCGAGTTGACGCGGCGCACAACTTTCCCTTGAGTAGATCAATCATCGACGTTCTACAATGCGCGCTGAGTGGTTTATTACGAGGTTCGGATCCTTTCCGGCGTCCTGGCCGGGCAAAATCCGAGAAAGAGGGGCGTAATGAGGAAAACACTTTTGCGTTGGTCTGCGGTTCTCTCGATGTTGCTCTTGATCTCGGCGCTAAGCTTCGCTCAGTCGTCGAGCGCCACGGCAAGTAAACCCGCGGCTGGATCGGCGAGTAGTGCCGCCAGCAGTGCTGCAAAACTTGATCTGAATAGCGCGACCAAAGATCAGCTTCAGGCGTTACCCGGGATCGGGGCGGCGTACTCGCAGAAGATCATCGATAACCGGCCCTACCACGCGAAAACTGACCTGGTATCGAAGAAGGTCATACCGCAAGCGACCTACAACGGAATTAAAGACCTGGTGATCGCCAAGCAAGGCACGGCGGCGAAGAGCAAGTAACCGGCCGCGTTCTTACTTATTGCTGAGCGCCTCGACTCCCGGCAGTTTCTTGCCTTCCAGAAACTCCAGCGAGGCGCCGCCTCCGGTCGAGATGTGGGTGATTTTGTCGGCAACGTTGGCAGCCTTCACGGCTGCCACACTGTCACCACCGCCTACGATTGAGGTCGCCGCACCATTCTCCGCCACGGCGTGCGCGATTTTCTTTGTCCCTTTGGCGAAGGCTTCGATCTCAAAGACGCCCATGGGTCCGTTCCATACGATGGTCCGGGCATCGCTGATCTCATCCGAAAATAGCTCTATCGTCTTGGGACCAATGTCGAGCGCCATCATGTCAGGCGGAATCGGCTGGCCTTCACCGATGTTCTGGATGCGCGCGCCGGCTTCCATTTTGTCGGCCACAACGTGATCGAGCGGCAGCAGGAATTTCGCGTGGTGGGCCTTCGCCTCAGCCAGAGTTTCCTTGGCGAGCTCCACTTTGTCGGCCTCGAGCAGCGACTTGCCTATCTCCTGCCCCTGAGCCTTGAGGAAGGTATAGGCCATACCGCCACCGATGATGAAAGTATCGACCTTGCCCATGAGGTTCTTGATGACGCCAATCTTGTCGCTGACCTTGGCGCCGCCCAGAATTGAGACGAACGGTTTCTGCGGATGTGAGAGGGCTTTGCCGAGATATTCCAGCTCCTTCTCCATCAGCAAGCCCGCCGCGCTCTTCTCAACGAAGTGCGTGATGCCTTCCGTCGAAGCGTGCGCGCGATGCGCCGAGCCAAAGGCGTCATTTACGTAGTAATCGCAAAGACGTCCAAGCTGCTTGGCGAAGTTCGGATCGTTGGCCTCTTCCTCCGGGTGGAAGCGCAGGTTTTCGAGTAGCAGCGATTGTCCGCGCTCGAGCTTTTCGGCCATTTCCTCCGCCTGAACACCGATGCAATCGGGCGAAAAGCCAACATTCTCTCCCCGCCGCAGTACATCGTCCAAAAGAATTCGCAGACGTTCGGCTACTGGTTTAAGGCTCATCTTCGGATTCGGCTTACCCTTGGGCCGTCCAAGATGCGAAGCCAGAATGAGCCTGGCGCCATGCCGCAATGCGTACTCGATGGTGGGCAGCGTCTCGCGGATGCGAGTGTCGTCCATCACCCGGCCGTCATCGAGGGGAACGTTGAAGTCGACGCGCATGAAAATGCGCTTATTGTTCAGCGAAAGATCGCGGATAGATAATTTCGACATAGCGTTAGTACCAGTGGTCGGTTATCCGTTGCCGGTCGGAGGCACCGGGTGCGATAAAAACCTGGTTGATGGAAACAGTGGCCGGGACAGTCGTCACAGACTAATCTGGGCGGCGACCTGTGATTCATTCAAACCGCACACAGCCAGTTCAGCTAACAACTGACAACCGACCACTGACAACTCTTCTACAGCCCTTTTTTGCCAAGAAAGTGGATCAAGTCACGCACGCGGCAGGAGTAGCCCCACTCGTTGTCGTACCAGGCGATTACCTTCACGCAGTTGCCCGCCACCACACGAGTCATGGGAGCATCTACGATTGAGGAGCGATCGTCGCCGCGATAGTCGATCGACACTAGTTCTGCAGTCTCATATCCCAGGATCCCTTTTAGCGGACCGGCGTCGGCTGCTGCTTTCAACGCGTTATTGACTTCCTCGACGCTAGTCTTCTTCTCGACGAAGACCACCAGATCGACAACTGAGACATTCGGAGTCGGCACGCGCATGGAGAAGCCATCCAGCTTTCCCTTCAGTTCCGGGATCACCAGGGAAAGAGCTTTAGCTGCGCCTGTAGACGTCGGGATCATCGATAGCGCGGCGGCGCGTGCCCGACGAAGATCCTTGTGGGGGAAGTCGAGAATGACCTGATCGTTTGTGTAAGAGTGGATCGTGGTCATGGTGCCGCTGACAATACTGAATTTGTCCTGGAGCACCTTTGCCACCGGCGCCAGACAATTCGTAGTGCACGACGCGTTCGAAATAACGTTGTCCTTTGCCGGATCGTAATTGCCTTCGTTGACGCCCATCACGATAGTGATGTCTTCGCCAGTTGCCGGAGCCGAGATGATGACCTTCTTAACAGGCCCGCGCAGGTGCTTCCTGGCATCCTCGGCCTTTGTGAATTTGCCGGTCGATTCGACGACCACTTGGGCTCCTACCGATTCCCAGTCCAGCTTTGAGGGATCCTTCTCGGCGAATACCTTAATAGTCTTGCCATCGACGGTAATGGAGTTGTCGGTAGCCGAAATCTGGTTGGGCAGGTTCCCCAGGATGGAGTCGTACTTTAGAAGATGGGCAAGCGTCTTCGGGCTGGTGAGGTCGTTGACGGCCACAAATTCCAGTCCGGGATCTTTGAGAGCGGTGCGAAGAATGTTGCGGCCGATACGGCCGAATCCGTTAATACCGACTTTGATTGCCATATACCTCGTCCTTCAGCGAAATAAGAATCTGAATACAAAAATCGAATGCTGGGCCATACAGCGCGGTCCGGCGATACTGATCAAACAAAAAATCGTAGCATCCGGATTGGGGTGAAGCAATGCTACGCATCACAATCCCGGAGTGCACGCCACAAAAGGGGAACAATCTCAATTTCGGATAGTGGTGCGCTGCAGCGATAGCCTGCGGTCGCCGGTTGTGCAACAGCGGCCGATTGCTCCCGCCTAGCTGGCCGTGTTACAAGAGCAACATGCGAAGATGGACACGCGACCGCAACAAGCGGCGCAAACAACAGGGTGACAAGCCGGCTGAGAAGACGGGACAGCCGGAAGGCCCCGCGCCCCTGCAGCCCAGGTTTCCGGATCCGGTGATGGCCGAGTCGCCGCAGGGTCTGCAGCCGGAATTTGAAGCTCAACCGGATGAGTCGGAACTTCAGGAATCGCAGCCCATGGCTGAGACTCCCGGCGGTGAGGGTCCCCAGCAGATCAGGCGCGATCGCAACCGGCGTCGCGGACGACGTGGGCGTGGCGGACGCACCCAGGGAGCTCAAGCCCCGGCGCTACCTTCGCCTGGGGGTCCAACCGGCGAAGCTGCAGAGGCCGAAGCTCCATCCGAAATAGCCGAACCCGCGGCACAGCCCACGCAAGCGGCACGGTCGAAGCAACCGAAAGGCGCAGTAGTTCTCTCGATCGGATTGCCTGGCTCAGGGAAGAGCACATGGTTCAAGCGTCATAACATTCTTCCGCTGTCGAGCGATATGGTTCGGATCCTGCTGTTCGACGATGTCACCGAGCAACGCTATCAGGACTTGGTATTTTCAACGCTTCGTTCTATGTTGCGCGCACGTCTGCTGGCGCGGCGCCCCTCGAATTATCTGGACGCGACGAACCTTTCGCCACACGAACGGCGCAGTTGGATTAAGCTGGCACACGATTTCGGTTACGAGGCGCAGGCGGTTTTCTTCGACGTCCCTCCTGAGGTCTGTATCGAACGCAATCGCCGTCGTGATCGCAACGTTCCGGAAGACGTGATGCAGCGCATGGCGGCCAAACTGCGGCCTCCTAAGTTCGAAGAGGGCTTTGCAAAGATTACCGTGGTACGGCTTAAGAGAAAGGACGGCGACGATTCCGCTGCCGAGCCTCCGCGTAGCGTACAGCCTCAGCCCGACGATGAGGCGGAACCGCCGAACCTGGAAGATACCGAGAATTGAGGGGCTAGCCAGACAATGTAGGAAGGGAAGCGGCCGACCTGGCCGCTTTTTAATTTCCAGTTAAAACCTCGCTATCCAGTGATTGGTTTCTGGTCCTCAGTTCTGCTGAACCGTGATACCATCCCGCGCATATTGCCCGCTTCGCCGTTCAACGCCAATTTCGCCTTCTTGGGAGGAAGACCATGCAAACCAAGCTGAATGACTTACTGCAGTCTGGTTGGACCGTAGCTCTTGCGCTGGGCATTCGAGTTTTGGAAGCCATCGTACTTTGGATCGTGGGACGCTGGTTGATTGGGGTGTCGCTTCGCATCATCGGCCGCGCCATGACCAAACAGAAAATCGATCCAACGGTCATCCGCTACATGCAGAACGCAGTTGCGGCGCTGTTGAATATTATCCTGGTAATCGCCATTCTCGGCTTCTTCGGTGTGGAGACGACCAGCCTGGCAGCGCTGATAGCCGCCGCCGGTGTCGCTATAGGTCTGGCGTGGAGCGGATTGCTCTCGAATTTTGCAGCCGGAGTTTTTCTTGTCATCCTGCAGCCGTTGAAGGTAGGTGACTTGGTGAACGCCGGCGGAGTTCTAGGCACGGTACACGAGGTCGGCCTATTTGCCAGCTCCATCGACACGCTCGACAATGTGCGAAACATCGTCGGCAACGCCAAGATCTTCGGCGACGTGATTCAGAACTTCTCGACCAATCCTTACCGCAGGGTCGACCTCACGGCACAGTTGGCACATGGAGTTGACGTGCACATCGCGATGGCGATGCTGAAGAAGGCCCTCGCCGGAATTCCAAATGTAATGAGCGCACCGGCGCCCGATGTCGAGATCCTGACTTTTACTCTGGCCGGACCAGTGTTGGCTGTGCGCCCCTATTGCAACAATAAAGATTATTGGCAGGTGTATTTTGATACGAACCGCCTGATCAAGGAGACGTTCACCGCCGCAGCATTCGAGGTGCCTGAACAGCACTATGTGATTCGTGGAGTTGGGGCGGCGGCGGGGGCGGGCGTTGGAGTGGCCCATACAGCCTAGTGGGGTAGCGGCATCTCCAGATCGACCCGATTGGCCGGTCTGGAGCTTTCTCCCTATTTCGTAGCCTAAAGCCCGTAACTTCCGTTATTCCGCCACCATGGTCTCTAGTCGGATCGCGTTCGTGGTGAATATAGTTGACGGAGTAGTTAAGGATGGCCGATGGCCACTGGAAGTTCTAGCGTCACTTCCGACCTCTTGAGCAAGGGCTTTGTACGAGCGCTGGCATTTCTCGCGTTGGCCGTTGCTCCGTGCCTCTCAGTGTCCGGCCCGCAAACCTCTGGAGGTGTGACGGCACTGCCGCCGAATGCCCCGGCAATTCCGACGACCGTCAGAAATGCGCCTTTCTCGGCACAGGTGGTGACGGAATACGATCACGTTTTCACCAACGGAAATCACATTCATCGCGAGACTCACGGCAGGATTTTCCGCGACTCGCAGGGGCGGGTGCGCACCGAGACTCAGGTCGCCACTCTTAGCGGTGTCGATAATCTGGAGCATGTCGCAATTCAGGACCCGATTTTGCGCGAAGTTATCCATCTCGACGCACGCACCAGGACGGCGAATGTATATCACTTGGGTGAGCCCGCCGCGGCAGTAACCGAAGCGCCCTACAGTGGCATTCCAACCAAGTCCGGCAGAGCGTTACTGTCAACTCCGGAAACTGCGCCGGGTAGCGCAGCCTTCGCGGCTCCGCGTCCCGGTACGGCCGCTCCGACAACCAGCGAGCCGCTTGGAACCAGAATGATTGAGGGCCTTTCGGCCGTCGGTACGCGAACTACGCGAACGATTGCGAACGGCGAGGGTGCCCCCATCGTTGCAGTGAGTGAAGTCTGGTACTCGCGCGACCTGCAGATGATTATTCTGAGCATCTCCGATGACGGCCAGTCAGGTCACAGCCTGATGCGAGTGACCAATGTTGTGCGGGGCGCCCCCAGCGAGAAGCTTTTTCAGGTGCCGTCGGACTATACTGTTAAGGACGGCAATCCCGTTGCCGCCGTCACAAAGCACTAGGAGCAGGCACGTACTTGGATGTTCGATCTTGATTTTTCTCCGCCGGAAGGTCTGACCGTCTCTCTTTGGCGGTCTTTGCTGATTAATTTTGCGGACCGCTTTGCGCCCGAACGGCTGCCTCCTTTACAGCTGACCTCCAAGCCAGTTGCCGTGATGCTGCCCGGCGATGAATTGGAGCTGCCCTGGTATCGCACAGTATTCACGAACATTGGTGATGTGGTCTCGCCGGAGCGCCTCCCGCCCTTGGACCTGACCTCACAGCCCGTCGATGTGGGCGAGCTCTTAGCGGACGACCTGAGTCATGGCTGGTGGGATTCGCTGCTGCAGAGCGTGCGCGACCGCCTGTCTCCGGAGCGGCTGCCTCCACTCCAACTCACCGCGCAACCAGTCGCTGCTTTTGGTGCCGACGCCAGCTTGCAATTGCTGGACTGGTCCGCGCTGATCGCGGGCCCCAAGATCTTTCATCCCGATCAACCTCAGCTTGTGGTCGCGAATGCTCTGATGAACGAGCCTTCGCCTGCTGTGGTGTCGGCGATTGCGGAACTGGCGGAGGCCAATCCGTTGATGCTCGCCACGCGCTCTCAACTCGTTCGCGACATTGGCAGAACCCGCTTCCGCCGCAAGATTTGGATCTCGCTGGCAACCGCTGAAGCCATATTTCTGTTGGTGGCGATCTTCAAGTTGCAATAGCCGTGCAACAGCCGTTTTTTACAGCGCCTCTGCCCGAGGCGCTTTTTATTTTCCCTCGAATTCTCTCAAGGTTGTACGATAAAGCCGGATTGTTCCAGCTCTGCCTCGGCCGGGGCCAGCCCGGTGTGGCATGAAATGGGGGGCGAAGCTTGAGCATCAAGACTAGTACACGGATCGTTCAGAATATTCTGATCGTTGATACGATCGGCGAACTAAGACTCGGAGAAGGCACCGACGTGGTTCGCAATATTGTTCGCGACATGCTAAGCCAGGGTTACAAGAACATCGTGCTCAACCTGCGTGACGTGCGCCACATCGACAGCGCCGGCGTTGGCGAACTAATGAGCTGTTACACCTCGGTCCGCAACCAGGGCGGCCAGCTCAAGTTGATGAACCTGAATAAACATGTTCACAATCTGCTGCAGATTACCAAGCTGTGCACGATCTTCGAAGTAGTCGAGGACGAAGACTCGGCCGTGGCCTCGTTTCAACCAGCCTGAGCCGGACGCGAATTTATTTGTACGAAGTTGCATTTCACTTTGAACTCTTGCGAGGCAATCATGAAAGGCGATCCAAAAGTTATTGCATTCTTAAATCAGGTACTAAAGGCAGAGCTGACGGCCATTAATCAATATTTCCTGCACGCCGAGATGTGTGACAACTGGGGTTATTACCGGCTGGGCAAAAAGGTCAAGAAGGAGTCGATCGAGGAAATGGTCCATGCCGAGAAGTGCATGGAGCGCATTCTGTATCTCGATGGCACCCCGAACATGACCGACTACTTCAAGATCAACATCGGCAATAATGTTGAGCAGCAGTTCAAGAACGATCTGGCGCTCGAGGTCGACGCCGTGAAGCGACTGAACGACGGCATCAAGCTGTGCGTCGCTCAGGGAGACAATGCGTCCAAGACGCTCGCCGAAAGCATCCTCAACGACGAGGAGCATCACATCGACTGGCTGGAAGCGCAACTGCACTCCATTAGCGAAATGGGCATCGCGAACTACCTGGCCCAGCAGATGGGCGACGGCGAGTAGGACAGTTTCGAAAGCCGAGAAAGTAGTGGCGAGCGCGATGCTCGCCACATTTTTTTGGCGCGTGGCAGCTCGTGTTCTCTGAACGAGACGGCCCGATACGTTACAATGGGAAAGCGTTGGGGTTCCGGCGCTTCCACAACAAGTCTTCCCACGGAGAGATGGCCGAGTGGCTGAAGGCGCACGCTTGGAAAGCGTGTGTACTCGAAAGGGTACCCAGGGTTCGAATCCCTGTCTCTCCGCCATAATTCCCACCTAGGGAAATTTCTTCAGCGTCGGCTACGAAAGTACATTGCGGATCCGGTACCTTCGTAATCTTGCGATTATTTTCTCCAGGCCACAGATGAATTGGATGTACCGCGTCTAGGGTCGAGGGTCCGAGCTTTGACCAGCGATCTCGACCGCCTTAATCTGCGGTGCCGTGGCAGTTTTGCTGTGCGCCACCAGGTCATACCACTGCGCTACTCCAGTGATTGTCAGCAAAGGCTCGAATGGCCGGTCGTTTCCGTCGAAGAATTCTTTTACGGAACGCTCCAGCGCTGCACGATCGAACAACGGATTTGCCCGCAGCGTCTCCACGCCAAACTCGAAGAGTTTGCGTCCTTCCAGGCTGCGAAATCGGTCGCTGCGCTTGTCCCGAAACGGCGGCTGACGATCCTTGCGCACCGCGCGGTAGATCTTGCGCATGGTGCGATACCACATCTGGTCCTGCGCCGTGTCCGTCCAGCGCTCTCTAGGAATGCTGATGGGCGCTCCAGTGTTCGCATCGGGAACAGCAAAGGCCGGATGCTGCAACCCGACCAGCGCACGACGGTAGGCGCGCCCCAGGTAGCGGTCCTCAGCGCTGCTGTGCCAATACCAACTCCACAGCGCCGGATGAAACACGGGAGACGACAGATCGAGCCCTTCCATCCACGAAACATAACAGCCGTAGTGCACCTGTTTGGAAACCCACGGCAGCACGTGCCGCTCAAAGGTGATATCCAGTCGGCCGTCGCTGGCCGGCTTAAGGGATGCGGCGGTGCCGCGCAGCTGTGCGATTGCCTGCTGTGCACCTTCCCGGCTGAGCATTCCGAGCAGGTCAGTATCGGAATAGAAGGACGCACGCGAACTGGTGTCGCGGAAGTGCGCGCCTGCGGGGCCCAGTTGTCCCAGAACCGTCTGCGACAGATCGGCGTGTTGGTGCAGCGGCCGAATCAGCCAGCCCTTTAGGATGGTGTCGAAGAGATATCCGTGGGCAATCGCATGAACACCTAACGGCGCCAGCCTCTCGGACAACCCAACGTCGTTGATGAACTCACTGTCGTGCGTCGCATTCGCCAGCCAGAAGCCAAGTTGCGCTCGCAGCAGCCACTCGTCCTGTCGATAGGGAAGTGCGATCAATTCGGCGTGACAGGCAGTGGCGATCTGCTTTGCTATTTCGGTCTCGCGAGCTGTCTTCTCAATGGTGACGGCCCTGCGGCCTTCGCCAGCAAGCGCAAGAATTGCTCGCGAGTCCAGACCTCCGCTAAGCAGTAGAACGGCGTTGGTGTCGGTCCAGCATTCGAGGACACTGCGCCGTAAAGCCTCGGTCAACGAGCCGACGGGATTGGCACGGACCGCAGCCGCCGATGTAGTTTCATCCTCCGGTAATTTATTTGTGTGTCGAGCGACGATCTGGTTATTGCGGAAGACGAGCGCTTCGCCGGGAGCAATTTCCTCTCCACCTACCAGCGTTGTCAGGTGATAGCGATAGACCGAGCCCAACAGCATTGCTTCCAGCACGGCATCCCAGTTCAGCATGCAATCGTCTGCGCTATTCAGGGCAAGCGTTGCAATTTTGTCCGCGATAAGAAGCTGGTCCGCCGCCACGCGATAGAAGATAGGACGCGTACACAGTGGATCGACGAATGCCGTAAGTTGGGCTGGCCCTTGCGGAGTGGAATATGAAATCTCGAATCCCCGGAAGCTGCCCCAGCGTCCCGTCAGCCAATCGAGCAGCGATTCTCCTTCGCGTGGCAGCCGATCAGGAACGCCCTCGATGAACAACAATCGATCGGTGGAGCGGCGAATGTAGTAGTGGCGGCTTTCCTGCGGATGGATCCATGCGGCGGTAACGCCGGCGCCCTGGAAGGTGTCAGCCGCTGCGCGCGGTGGCAGGTCGATTAGTCGCAGGCTGCGCGTGGAGGCGTCACCAATCGCTTTTACCTCGATACAGAATCCAGCCACAGTTCTCCCTTGGACACGTTCTCCGCGCGCGATCCCTGTTCAGCGGTTGGAAAATTATACGATGATGGGACTGTCGCTCACCCTCTCGCCAAAGGCAGGCGAGGAGGACGTGACACCGGGGCGTTCACGTTTGACGAAAAGCGAAGAGCGAACGAGCGTCCCTCATCTTTCCCACGAGAAGATGCGATTCCAGTCGTGCTTCATGCTGATAACGATCCAGCCTTTGGATTTCGCTTCGTCATACAGCGCCTGCGTGAACGTGCCAACATCGGTTGCCGGCAATCCATCCGCCGGCCCGTACGCGTACTCACGCTGGGCGTCGTCATGCAGCACGATCATCATCAGATGCGCGCCCGGTCCTGCCTGTGTGTACTCCAGCATCTGCTGGTCGCCGGTAGAGTTGCCGAAGGCCGCTTGCGGATGGCGGCCAATGAAGAGATGGATGTCTTCGGGTTTGCCGGAGAAATTGTTATTGAGCAGCAGCTTCGGTGGTCGCATCAGGACGCCCGCTCCGGCCGCGTCGTAGACATATTGCGTAGAGATCGCCGAGCCAACGATGTTTTGCGGCGGAATTCCGTAGACTTGCTCGGCGTAGACACGCACAAAATCCTGGCCTCCGCCGGTCACAATGTAGGTCTCGTAACCATTGGCCCGCAGATACTTCATCACCTCAAGCATCGGCTGGTAAACGAGTTCGGTGTACGGACGATGCCAGCGTGGATCTTTCGCGGTTGCCAGCCAGTCCCGCGCGATCTGCTGGAATTCTTCCACGCTCATGCCGGTCTGCGCAGCAACGAAGATCGTCATGAGGTCCTTCATCGTGAACTTCGCCATCGCAGCCTTGTCCCCAGCGATGACGCTTCTGTACGGCTCAGTTGTCTTCCACGCGGGATGTTGTGGGGCGAGCGCGGCTATGCGGTCAAAGGCGAAAACGACCTGCGTGTACATGGGGTGCTCGACCCAGGTGGTTCCGTCCTGGTCGAACGTCGCAAAGCGTTGCCCGGCGGGAACGTAGCTTGGACTCGATGGATCGGTGGTAACGCGTACCAGGTTGAGGATCGCCTGCTTAGCGGCACCGTCGTTCCACGAGGGCAGAGGATCGCTCTGAGCCTGGAGCGCAAGGCCCGCAAACATAAGTACGAGCCATGCGACGAGCTGCTTGCGGAGACGACCGCCAATGACGCGCATATTCTTTAGCCTCTAGAAAGAAGCTTCCAATCCTGCCAGCACTCCTTGCTGAATCAGGTGGATGCCCAGCCGGGTGGTCGAGTTATTATTCACCACAAGACGCGATCCCAATCCATAGCCGGCATTCAGACTCAGGTGCTTGTTGAGGGTGACGCCCAGCGTGTTGGTGGTAGACAGAAAATTGCCATAACCAAACAGATACATGCCGTATAGATTGCCCTCGATGAACACGCGCGAGGAGTTGGTCAGATAGAGTCGCCATTGCGGGCCGGCAACCGGAATGGGAGCCAACAGGGAAGCGCTGCCGTAGGCGGCCGGTTGAAAAGTTCCTCCGCCTGTAACCTGTGCACGGGCGGACAAGCTTGCTTTGGTGTCGAAGAGATCGATCTGTACACCCACTCCCATGTGGCCACGCCGCCGCCGGATGATGTCATATGCGTATCCAGGGGAGAACATGTGTGCCTTCAGATTGGCATTGACGGTGGCTCCCACATTGTAGGTCTGGCCTTGATAGGTAATGGTGCGGTCGAGAGCAATCGAGCGCGACTGCTGGAAGGGACTGACGGCAAAGGTTAGATGGTTCTTATGGGTGAATTTCCAGTCGACCAAGGCGCTAACCGTCGAATACGAATTAAAACCCAGGTCATGATCAATATCGATCACGTCTCCTGAGCCGGCGCCTTGGAAGGTTCCAGAAGGGTTGGAATAGAACCAGAAACCGTCTACCCGCAACTTGTAGCTATCCAGTTCATCACTGTCGTCTCCGGCGTGAAGGGCTGGTGCCGCGACGGTTAGAACGCTGAACGCAACGATCGCCAGAGTCATGGCACGTCGCGACAAAAGGCGGCGCAGGTGTGTCAGCAAAAATGCCTCCCGGATGCAGAGTGGCCTAGTTTACCGCGTTGCTGTGCTGCGCAAAATAGGGTTTCAGTGAAAGGGAAAGGGTTTCGCTGCTTGCGGAATCTAGATATGCACCTGGTCATGCCGGCGCGGTTTGTTGGATGGTTTGTGACGTGATCGGTTCGCTATCACAATTACTAGTTTCGTATGTAGTGGGAGCAGGATAGGCTGTTCCGATCGTTAAACGTAGCCAACTTCAGCCTGGTCGGAAAGGACGAGATATTGACCAATTGTGCTCGCAGTTCCGCCGGTGCAGAAATCTTTTCCTTGCGGCAGGCTCTGCTTTGGACCAGCACTGAAGCCATTCAGTGAGAACCGAATGCTTTGTGACACGAACCCTACTCATTCTGGACCCCTACCCAGCAGAATGACGTGGACAAGGCGATGCAATTCAAGGCAGGTCCTCAAGGGCGCGCCGTCAATCGCGGTGCAGCGATTTTATCCGGATTGAAACTGGGATGGAGAATCTTGAGCCAACATTCCGGTTACTCTTAGGAATGTTGGCGGGGTCGACGGGACTCGAACCCGCGGCCTCTGCCGTGACAGGGCAGCGTTCTAACCAACTGAACTACGACCCCGCTATTGAGCGGTAGCGGAACCCGCTTACTCTTCGCGGCAGTGATCGCCAGCGACGAGACTGATTGTAACAGATACGACGAAGATCGTCAGACGTAGAAAAATTTGACTGGCCGCAAGTGGCCTGACTCGCGGCCGGAGTGACGATCCCCTCTGGATGAAGAACCCAGGATGGGAGACGGGATCGTGGTGGGCCCTCTAACGATTGCAATAAGTGTGGGGCCTGATGTTTGTTCAGATGTTCCAACCTACAGCCTAGAGGCTGTGGGTAAGTTCAGCTGCGCTGTCGCTCGTCTCGATCGGGCGGCAGATGTGATTCCCGAATGCCCTCCGCACGGTCTGGTCTGCCGTCTCTCCCGTAACGTAGGAAGTAGTGGCTGTCCATCCGCAGGTCTCGCACTTGCAACCGATGCGTCCGGTAAAGGAATAAAACCTTAGGTTCGGCAACAGATCTTTCATCGCTAACAACCCTCCTGGTTTTGGATCCCCCGAGCGTGGCGCTAACTCGGCATCGAGGGTCTTAAGTTTTGTGGCCCGGAGATTACTCTCCGCCCTGGTTTGCGCGACAGGTCCTATCGGCGTTCCGCCCTACCCGCGACTAGCACATTACGGGTATACCAGCCTGCAAGGAACCCCCGCTTTCAACTGAGACAATGCTCCCATTTCATGCCGGGTTCAAGGGCACGCCGCGTGATATCGAGGTGCGCGTAATGTATCCATGCAAGCTGCTGAAGTAAAGCTACTTAGGAGAGGCTATATGCGTCGGATTTCATATTTCCTAATTGCCCATCTGATCTTTGGGAAAGGGATTTCCTACCAACCGGCCGGTACAACGAGATCTGATCGGCGCCAGGGCAAAAACTTTAGAGGTCCGGCAGACAAACGTCGTGAGATTTATTGCGAGGGTCTGAGGAAGAGACTCGGATTGATCACGGGATTCACTTGCATTCCAGTGAGTGTCATGGTCATCCTCGGCTGGCCTGCGTCGTTCAGCACGTCATACTTTGTGGGATATTGCAGTCCGTCGAAAGTCTTCCACGCCGAGTAAATCATGGTCTCCATCTTGCCGCCTTCGCCGTTTGAGCGCTCCCGCAGAAGTCGCCCATCGGCTCCAATCCACCACCGGGTCGGAATACCGGCGGCTTCCACGTCGACGACGGTCGCTTGCACGCCATCGACCTGTTGCTGGCCGGTCGCCACGAAGACGTAGTTCGGATCGTTAAGATGTTGCAGCACGTTGATGGGATCATGCTTGAGAGCTGCGTCCAGTGAGGCTCTCTGATCCGGAGGAAGATCCTGTGCCTGCCCTCCCGTAACCAGGAAAGCATCGTTCGGAGTGACAACAGTGAGTACCCTCCCCTGTGGCATCTTGATCAGCGCTGCCTGCTTGTCGGGGTACACAATGCTCTGTTCAATGTAGATGTGCCGTCCCTGTTCTGTCGCGACCACAGTTTGACGGAGCGTCTTCACAGCGTTCACCTTGGTAGCACCGCCGAGCGCTTGCAATAGCTTTTCGACCGCTTGTTTTCCTTCCGCATTACTGACAGTAGGACCAAAGCCCACAATCAAAGTCGAGCTAGCTGAACTTTTAGGCGAGCGTCTCTGCGGATTGACGGTTGCTTGCTGGCAGACAAGTGGATGAAGGGGTGAAACGATTAGCACGCACAGGTAAACGACTCGTCGAACGATCATCGTCGATCTGCCTCGGCTGCGCTGTCGACCCACCCTCCGTCGCGGAAAACGTGTGGTGGGCAGTGCAGGGCTCGAACCTGCGACCTCCTGCTTGTAAGGCAGGCGCTCTAACCAGCTGAGCTAACCGCCCATTGCGTCCGCAACTATGGACATTTCTTGCGGGTCAAGGTGTATCGAGTTTACATGAATGAGGCAGAGCAAACCAACCGCCCGTTTACTCTCGATTAGTGAATTCCATCAGCAACTGCAAGCGCTGACGCGCGTGTCCGCTATCGATAGCATAAGCGGCCAAGGGCACGGCATCGCCCATTCGGTCGGTGTGTCCGGCGGCCACCAAGGCGGCCGCGGCGTTCAGGAGCACGATATCGCGGCGACAGGAACGCTCCCCGTCGAGAACGGCACGAATGATCGCGGCATTCTCCACCGCGTCGCCGCCTGCAATCTTATCGAGGGTGGCACGTTGCAGCCCGAATTGCTCGGGCCTGACTTCGTACACTCGCACCTGTCCGTCGCGAAGTTCAGCTACCTTGCTCGGTCCGGTGATGGTTATCTCGTCGAGGCCGTCGTTTCCGTGAACAACCAGCGCGCGCAACAGCCCTAGTTCGCACAGCGCCTCCGCCAGCTTCTCCACCAGATCTGCAGAATAGACGCCGACCACTTGTGCCGACGCCTTCGCCGGATTGGTGAGCGGACCCAGCAGGTTGAACACGGTGCGCAACTTCAATTCCCGTCGCACAGGCTGTACATGCCTCATCCCTGAATGCATGGCCGGCGCATAGAGAAAGGCGATGCCGGTTTCGTCTAGACACGCCGCGATACGAGCCGGTGGCAAGTCAATCTTGACTCCCAGCGCTTCGATTACATCAGCGGAACCGCACTTGGAACTGATGCTGCGATTACCGTGTTTGGCCACTCGAACCCCCGCCCCCGCAATAACGAGAGCCGTGGCAGTCGAAATATTGAACGTGCCGCTGGTGTCTCCGCCCGTACCGCAGGTATCGACCAGCGCGTCCCGGCCCGTACCGCTCAGAGCGAGGGCCTCGCCATCGTCGGACTGCAGTGGCGTGGCCTCGGCGCGAATCGCCTGAGCTAACCCGACGATCTCATCGACCGTCTCACCTTTCATGTGGAGAGCGACCAGCAGTGCCCCGATCTGCGCCTGGGTAGCCTCGCCGCGTAGAATCTCGGTCATCACCTCGCGAGACTCGTCACGGGTGAGGGAGGTGCAGTGATTGGCGAGCTTATGCAGCGCGTCGAGGATCATCGGAATCTTAGATTAGCATTCGGGAGAATTTAAGATCGCCAGCGTGAAGAACAGACAATGTTTGGTCGACATCTTCGGATAGTGCCCGGCGAGCGTCGCGCGTGCGATAGTACTAATGTGAACGTCTCAAGGAAAGTCGGGATTCAGCTGCTGGCTGTTGCACTGATCGCAATCGCAGCCAATGCGCAGAGCACCCATCTGGGTATGGATCGCAATGAGTATCCCGGGGATGCCGCGATGAAAACCTTGCGCGGGACTTTTTCATTCACGGGATACTGGTTAAATAATCCTCCCGGCGAGAAGCACAACACATGGCAGGGCAATCGCCAAAGCATCGACGCTCTTGGTTATGGATTTCTGCTGCTCTTTAATGGGCGCGAATATTCCTACTTGAAGGCGTCGGGGAACGCTGCTCGCGTCGGCAGAAGCGACGGAGGCACGGCGGTATGGTCGGCCAGACATGAAGGGTTTCCCAAGGGAGTGATCCTCTTTCTCGACCAGGAGCAGGGCGGTCGGATGCTACCCGAGCAACTGTCGTACATTCTGGCATGGGTCGACGAAGTTGTACGCGGCGGATATCGCGCCGGAGTCTATTGCTCCGGCATTCCGTTCAACGAGTCGAGCACTGTTTCTGTAGTCACCGCGAACGACATTCACGACCATGCCGGCCATCGTGATATTCATTTTTTCGTCAGCAATGATCAGTGTCCGCCTGCACCGGGCTGTGTTTTTCCGAATCCGATTCCCCGGCCTAACGTGAGCGGCGTCGGCTTTGCCGATGCCTGGCAGTTTGCACAATCGCCTCGACGTCCGGAGATGACCGCCGCGTGCCGCCAGACCTACTCACAGGATGGAAATTGCTACGCGCCAAGTATGCCGCAGAAGTCAGGAGTGTACCTCGATGTCGACACGGCTAACTCGCCTGATCCCTCGCAGGTAAGGAACAAGTAGCAATGCCGGACCGGCATCAGCCGAGTGAGAGCGAGATTGCGCGCGCCGCAACGCTTTTGCGCGCAGGAAAGTTGGTCGCCTTCCCGACGGAAACGGTATACGGCCTGGGGGCAAATGCATTTGACGCCCCGGCGGTGGCGCGCATTTTCGAGGTAAAGGGTAGACCAGCTACTAGTCCTATCATCGTGCACGTCAGCAACACGGAGATGGCGCTCTCAGTCGTTGCCGAATGGTCAGAGGCTGCGCAGGCTTTGACACAGAAGTTCTGGCCGGGTCCGCTGACTCTGGTGCTGAAGAAGCAGCCGGCGGTGCCTCCTATTGTCACAGCGGGTCTCGATACTGTAGGCGTGCGTATGCCGTCGCACGCGGTAGCGCTGGCCTTGATTGAAACAGCGCAACTGCCCATCGCAGCGCCCAGTGCCAATCGTTTTACGCAACTCTCTCCGACGAGCGCAGAGCATGTTCGCCAGGGTCTCGGAGGGCGGGTGGATTACATACTGGACGGTGGCGAATGCACAGTCGGTATCGAGTCTACGGTGCTTTCACTGGCTGGAGAGCGGCCGCTGCTGTTACGCCCAGGAGGAGCTTCGCTGAGTGAGATTGAAGATGTGATTGGTCCCGTCGAGAGGCAGACGGAAGCCAGCCTCGGATCCCATCCATCGCCGGGAATGCACCCGCGGCACTACAGCCCGCGAACCAAAGTTCTGCTGGTGCGCGGCGGCGTGGTTCCAAAGCAAGGAAGAGGTGCTTACTTGCAGCTGCGAGTCCCACCCTCCCGGAACGTGCAGAGGCTGGTAGTGATGCCCGTTGATTCTTCCGATTATGCAAGTCGGCTCTACGGTACCTTGCACCAGCTCGATAACGAAAAGCTCGATTGGATTGCCATAGAAAATCCAGACGACACTCTCGAGTGGGAGGCCGTGCTAGACCGCCTGAAACGGGCGGCCGCGCCAGATACTGGCAACCCTCAATGATGCGAGCGACCGTGCTACAGTCGAAGCTTTGATCAGCGGCCGCCTCGTTGACCTCATCCGCCCCCAACCCGCAGCATAAGTCAGCACCGACTGGCCTGCTTCGCCAGGTAGGACTTTTTGACGCCACCATGATTGTCATGGGCGGTATTGTCGGCGCCGGCATCTTCATCAATCCATATGTCGTCGCGCAGCAGCTACACACACCTCTATTGATTCTGGGTGCGTGGATTGTAGGCGGCATTGTTGCGATGTTAGGCGCGTTCGTCTATGCGGAGCTTGCGGCGCGTCGGCCCGCCGTCGGAGGTCAATACGCGTACCTTCGAGAGGCGTTTCATCCTGTGGTCGGTTTTCTCTACGGATGGGTTTTGCTGCTAGTTATTCAAACCGGCGGCATGGCCGCAGTAACTGTGACCTTCGCACGTTATCTCCTGGAACTGACGGGTTGGTCGATCTCCGAGCGCCTCATCGTAGTGGTTACGATCATTTCGCTCACCATAGTCAATTGCATGGGGGTGAAGCTGGGCAGCCGCATGCAAAGTGTGCTGATGCTGCTGAAAATTGCAGCGATTGTGGGCCTGATAGGCGCGGGATTGTTCCTGGTGCGATCGCCGCATCCTATGCTGCATCCTGCGCTCGATCGCCCTGTGTCGTTCGATTTATTAACCGCGGTCGGCGCCGCGATGATTCCGGTGCTGTTCGCCTTCGGTGGATGGCAAACGACCAACTTCATTGCTGAAGAGATCAAGGATCCGAGACGCAATCTTTCGCGAGCTCTGGTATTAGGCGTCGCGGGAGTCATCGTCCTTTACGTCGGGGTGAACCTTGTTTGCGTGCGAACCCTGGGTCCGCAAGGCTTGGCCGACACGCGAGTACCCGCGACCGCTGTAATGCGCATAGCCATGGGAAATTCGGGCGCACGCCTGATTGCACTGGGGATCGTTGTATCGACGCTGGGATTTCTGAGCCAGTCAGTGCTGACGGCGCCCCGGGTTTACTTCGCCATGGCACGCGATGGGCTGTTCTTTCGCAGTGTCGCTACAGTCAATCGCAGAACGCACGTTCCCGTGCTGGCGATCATTCTACAAAGCGCGTGGACGATTGTTGTTGCTCTATCAGGTCGCTATGAACAGATTCTGAACTACGTCGTGTCCATGGATTTTTTGTTCTTCGGTTTGACCGGTGCCAGCCTCTTTGTTCTTAGAACTCGACAGAAGAACAACGAGGCGCCTGGTTACCGTGCTCCGGGACATCCGTTAACGACTGCGGTGTTCGTACTGGTATCGTGGCTGGTGGTCGTTAACACGATCTACAAATATCCGGGAAACAGCCTGCTGGGAATATTCATTTTGCTGCTCGGCCTGCCAGTCTATGCATTCTGGGCTGCCAAAAAGAGAAGAGGAGAAGTGAAGGCTTGACCGTATCGCGCACCCATCTCCGCTCGCCCTACATGGAGTTTGCCAAGCTA
This sequence comes from uncultured Acidobacteriaceae bacterium, assembly GCA_963834135.1. Classification (GTDB taxonomy): domain Bacteria; phylum Acidobacteriota; class Terriglobia; order Terriglobales; family Acidobacteriaceae; genus Bog-257. The sequence continues at coordinate 340,987 of CAWIAN010000010.1, forward strand.
CGCTCGGCCGCCAAGTACAATTTGGCGACCAGCGGAATCATGAGCTATCCGCTTGCCGAGCTGCCGGCAAAACTCGAGGACCTCGAGATCAATGGGCCGACGCTATACGGCTACGCCCCACTGCGGGAGAGGCTGGCGAAGCGCAGCGGCGTGACTTCCGATTATTTAGTCACTGCAGCGGGTACCTCGATGGCCAACCACCTCGCGCTGGCCGCAACATTGGCGCCAGGAGACGAGGCTCTAGTCGAGCATCCGACCTACGAGTTGCTGGTAAGTACGCTGCAGTATCTCGGGGTCGAGGTGCGCTACTTCGAGCGGCGAGCGGAGGATGGATTTCGCGTCGACCCGGAGGAGGTAGAAAGGAAGATCACTCCCCGAGACGCGGCTGATTGCGCTGACAAATCTGCATAATCCGAGCAGCGCTTTGATCGACGAAGCCGCGCTCCGCGCCGTAGGAGATATTGCGAAGAGACACAGTGCGCGCGTGTTGGTGGACGAGGTTTACCTGGAGTCGATGTACGAACAGCGGCCAAAGGCTGCGATTCACCTGGGCGATCACTTCCTGATCACCAGCAGTCTCACCAAGGCTTTCGGTTTGAGTGGGCTGCGCTGCGGCTGGGTGCTGGCAAATCCGGAGGTAACGGACCGCATGTGGCATATCAACGATCTGTACGGTGTGAACGCAGCGCATCCTGCAGAATTGCTGAGCGTGATCGCGCTCGACAATCTGGAACGCGTCGAGCGGCGGGCCAAGAAGTTGCTCAACGCGAATCGTCCTCTACTGAATGCCTTCCTGCAATCACGCGATGATCTGGAGTGCATTATCCCGGAGTTCGGCACGGTCGCCTTTCCGAGATTGCGACACGGAAGCGTCGAGACCCTGGATCGACTGCTGCGCGAGAAGTTCGAGACCGCCGTGGTTCCCGGCAGCTACTTCGACATGCCGCAGCATTTTCGCATCGGCATCGGCGGTGATCCGGAAATGACGCGCATCGCTCTGGAACGACTGGGCGCTGCACTCGATGAACTACGATAGCGGCAGGATAGAAGGGAAGAAAGCTATCAGGAGAGATCCGATTCATCGAGGACTCGCAGTACGGAAGGATTTTCGTCTCCGGTACTTGCTTGTATAATGGAGAAGTTGCTCGCGGTTGCTGTTTTCCGGAGCACGGGAACCTGCCTTCGTGGGGCTATAGCTCAGCTGGGAGAGCGCATCGTTCGCAACGATGAGGTCGTCGGTTCGATCCCGACTAGCTCCACCAAAAAATCAAGTAAGTTACAAACGGTTGGGTCAGAAGTTATGTTCCAAAATGTCCCAATTGGTGCTTGATCGGAACATCTTTTCGACTGCCTTTTCTGTCTGTCCCGGTTCATATCGGCAATCAACTGGATGACCGTCCGGCGCTGTTTTTCCTTCACTGTCTGGGCGTAGATTTCGAGCGTCGGTCCTAGGCTCGGATGGCGCATCTGAGCCTGGGCAGACTTGGGATCGGTCTTCACCTTGACGACCATTAGGTGGTAGATGTCTTGGAGAGGATCTCTAGCACTTCACCAATCGACGGTGGTCCCATTCAGATCCTCTCCGTGCCTCGCTCGTCGTTCACATTGTCGACCCTCGGAAGTTAGCCAATGGATCGCAATACACCGCCTCAGACAATCATCAGTGCGAATAAGATTCCAGGTAGCGTGACCTTCACCGTCCCGTTTTTACTTCTGTTCGCAGCTCTCATTTCCTGAGAGATCACGCAAGAGAGGGGAGCGGCCGTTATACGTCAAGTTGACGTGTGGTGCCGTCACCGGACACCGGCCGACTTCGCGAGAGTTATCTCGCACATGCCAGTTTGTGGCCAAGTCCGGCCGGGGGCGGACCGAATCGCCCTGATATATCACGGCCCTGATTTTCACCCACCATGCGTCTGAGGAGGTCGATACTAGGGGCTGGAGTTCTGGAACCTCAATTGGGTACGGCTACTGTGGCAGCCCGAGTCGGCGCATCAGGTCAGCGAAGCGTGGATCGGAGTGCAGCGAGTCCAGTCCAGGAAGGCGAATGTCGGTTAGCAATTCGTAGTCTCCATCAGAATAGGCTTGCTCCAGATACTGAAACGCCTGGTCGCGGTCTCCACAGATCGCCGCCGCGATGGCTATGTTGGTTGCGCGATCTGACCACTCCATTCTCATCATCAAATCACGATAGCCTTTGGCGTCCACGCTCACAGCAATGGGTTTAGGGAACAGTTTCTGGGCTTCGCTGACCGCTTCAGCAAAATTGCCAGTCGTAGCGTAAAGTTGCGCAAGTCGATTTTGTGCCGGAACAAATCCCGCGTTTTGTGCGAGAACGTTTTGCAACTGAGCGACCGCCTCCGGATAGCGCCGGGCCATCGTCAACAGCCCGCCGTAATTCGTACGAATGACCGGGGAGAGGGGGTCCAAAGATAAAGCGGCCCGGACCCGCTCCAACGCCTGGTCAATGCGGTTTTCAGGGGCGAGCAATCGGATGGCGTAAAAGTAATGGGCCGAGGCGTTGTTAGGATTCAACTCGATGGCCCGCCGAAATTCCCGCTCCGCTTCACTCCACTTCAGTGCGCCGGTTAGGGCCACGGCTAGCGCAGCATGGGCCTCCGACAGCGAGTCATCCAACTCAAGGGCTTTGCGCGCCGCTTCGTCTGCCCGCAGTTCCGCCTGCTTCGAGCTGATAGGAAGGTAGCCAGGGGCAACATTGTAAGTGTCTGCCAACCCTGCATAGGCGAGCGCATACGAGGGATCGGCGGCGATCGCCTGCTGGAATAAATCGATGCTCCTCTTGAGGCCTTCGGGTGTTCGGCCATACCAGGCTTGTCGCCCTTCCAGGTACAGACGGTAAGCCTCCGGATTGTTTGTCCCCGCCTCACCCAGCCGCTTCTGTTGATTGCCGCTGAGTTGGATTCGCAAGCTATTGGAAATGTCACGAGTAATGTCGCTCTGCACTTGTGTCACGTCTTGCAGCTTACGTGTGTAGTGGGCGCCCCATAGCTCCGTGCCGTCGGCCGTATTGACCAGGTCGGCTTCAATCTCCAAGTCTTCGGCGTGCTGGCTGATGCGTCCCATTAGAACGGCGCCTACCTGGAGATCTCGGCCAATCTGCCGCGGATCTTCCTGGTTCCCCTTGAAGCGGAAGACCGTACTGCGCGCCATTACCTTAAGGTTGGGCAGTTGCGACAATGTGCTGATCAGGCTCTCGGTCAGTCCATCGCTTAGGTACTCATTATTTGCGTCGCCGGTCTCGTTGACAAAAGGCAGCACCGCAAGAGATGTGATTTTCTCGGCTTCGAACCTCTCCCGCGCAAAGTACAGCGCAGCAGCAACGGCGAGAAGCAGAATCGCGGCGATAGCTGCGGCCAACGTTCGACGCCAGCGTCCCGTACCGGTCCTCCGCGGGATGGAAGTAGTAGCACTCGCGACACCGCTGGACGGACGCCCGGACTCTATATCGCGTTTCAGGCGCTGCAGATCGGTGCGCATTTCGGAGGCGTGCTGGTAACGCAAATTGCGGTCTTTCTCAAGCGCCTTGCCGATCACCGCTCCCAATTCCGGAAGAATCCCCGGATCGACCTGCTGCAGCGGAGGAGGGTTGTCGCGGAGAATCGCGCTGCAGATCTCACCGGAACTAGAGCCACTGAACGGCATCTTTCCGGACGCCATCTCGTATAGCACCGCCCCGAAGGAAAAAAGGTCGCTCCGCACATCCAAGTCCCTGGCTTTTACCTGCTCGGGGGACATGTAAGCCACCGTGCCCAGCATCGCTCCCGGACTGGTGAGGTGCTGGGCGTCCGGAGGATGCGAGCTCGGTGGCAGTCTCACCGGTGGCCGCCGCTGTCTTGACGGTCACCTTGGCCAGGCCGAAATCCAGAATCTTGGCGTGCCCTCGCCGAGTGACGAAGATGTTCGCCGGCTTGATGTCGCGATGGACGATACCCTGCGAGTGCGCTGCATCGAGTGCGTCGGCAATCTCAATCGCCAGATCGAGCAAAACGCCCACCTGCTGCGGCTGTCCAGCAATGAGATGCTTCAAGGTCACGCCGTCCAGGAACTCCATGACGATGAAGGGCTGATCGGTCGCTTGCCCGATTTCGTAGACCGTGCAGATATTAGGATGGTTTAGTGCAGATGCAGCCTGCGCCTCGCGTTGAAAGCGAACCAAGGCCTGGGGATCGTGGGCAACGTCATCCGGCAGGAACTTCAGCGCGACAAAACGGTGCAGGATTACATCCTCGGCCTTGTAGACGACACCCATCCCGCCACCGCCTAGTTTTTCAACGATGCGGTAATGCGAGTGGGCTTGGCCGATCATTGGGGGCAAGTCTTACGTACTTGAAACGAGCAACTCAATGAAAGCCTTTGAGGTGGCGGCTCGTCAACAGCATTGTTAGCGTAACGTAGCCATGTCGCAATAATCCTGAACGACCGATGATCTGCGAATCTGATTTTCCGATGATTGTCCCGAAGTCTCCTTCGGAAACTCGCCTGGATGATTTGTCGGCGTTCCGTACTTGTGGCGCGAAGTAGCAGGATTTTCAAGACCGCGGGATGGCCGTTATACGGCCGAAGTTTCGGTACTAAATCGGATCTCGGTCAGCAATGATGCCCAGCTTGCCTGTACCGTATCGCGTCCAGAGCATCAACGCGGACAACACAACCGCGTGTTTCCAAATGTCGTTCTAACTGCGTCCGGGTCTGATCATCGAAGCAGTGAATCTGGAACGCTTCGATTCCAGCAGTGCCGAAACTGTCAAGGACCACCGGCTGCTCGTTCTCATCGAATTTCCGCCGCAGGAGAAAGGAGTTCGATGTCGCTGCACCTTACATCTTCGGCCAAACGACCGGGTTTCTCTGCGAGGGTAGCGGACGCGGCGTCCGAAGGCAGGATGGTGGCGCTTGCTTTGTTCTCCTTTTCATTGGCCTTCAGAGCCACGTCTTTCGCTATCCAGAGTTTGCAAATTGCGGTTGCCTGATGGCGATAGTCATGCTACTTTATTGGCCCTAATCGCTCAGGCGGGTTCAGGCTGCCGAGCGAAGGCTTGCTCGGTCCCAGCTCGATCGAGAAGGGCCGGACGTGTAAACGATATGAGGTAGCTTCTGCATCCAGTCGCACGTCTGTTGCGTCGTGGTGCAACGTATTAGGAGGCTTTCTCGTGGCGCCATCCAAACGGGCTCCGTCATCCACCCGCACAGCGACGTCCACCGCGACAAACGTCTCCAAAGAAGTGTTGACCGCGCCGGCAATCAATCTGCAGCGCATCGTGAAGTCGGTCGATCCCCTCGGCCAAGCCGGCGCTGCGCTTGAGAGCACTTTGACGCCGTTGCGCGCAAAGGCGGTGACCAAGATCTTCAGCGGTTTCGACCTGGTTCATCGCAGCCTCCTCAACATCGGGACGATCCTGCAGCAGCAGCCGCTGCCGGCGCTGTTGCTGGGCCTCGTGGAGCAGCCCGGCGGCGGCCCGGCCGTTGGGGTGCAGGTCGAGCTGGCGCCAGCCTCATTAGGCGCCACTGGGGATCCGGTCTGGGCGCTTACTGATGGCGCCGGTCACTTCCAGCTCAGACCGGCGCCGGGCCTGATGATCCCGGCGGGCGGCTTGCCGTTGACCGTGCAGGGCGCGACGACGCGTATCGGGGTGACTGTGGCGGCCAACCAGGTCGCCTCGAACGGAGCGCTCGGGGTGATCGTGCTGCCGGGCACGGTCGCGCCGATGCCGCAGAGCATCATTGCCTCTTTGGCCAACATCGCTGGCGGCCTTTCGGGCGGCGGGCAGCCGGCACCACCGCCGCCCGCGACAGCGATTCCCACCGTTACCCTGGGAGAGGACAACGGCTGCCAGCTCACCTACAACGGCCAGCCGGCGATCGACCGCTTTCCCTATGGAGTGTTCTTTCGCCTAGTGGCGCCGCAACTGAGCATCGTCCAGGCTTTTCACTGGACCCGATTCGGCGACGTCAAGATCCCCTTGCCCCTCTACGAAAACCAAGTCGGCATCTCCGGCACGTCGTCCTATGCCGATCGGGTTCCCGTGGAGCAGCCGCTGGCGATCGACGGCTTCCGCGACCAGATAATGGGACTGGACGTCGGCGGAACTTTCGGCAGCGACGAGACGGTGCCGATGGCCGCGACGCTTGGTCTGGGCTATGTCCTAAGGCTGGCGCAGCGGTGGACCTTCCAGGGCCTGGCCTTGGGCGATCTGGTTTATTCGCTGCCGCTCGCGCCGGGCGAGCAGCAGCAGATCGCTGTGTTCGAGCGCACTGACACCGCCTCGGTCTTCGAAAGCGAAACGCTTACCGAGAGCCAGGCGCAGCAGCAGATCGCGCTCGCCGACACCTCGACCAACGCCACCTTCAATTCCGCTTTCGATGAGGCCGCCAGCGGCGGGAGCAGCTTTTCGACGCACTCCGACACCTCGAGCTGGGGCGTGAATTTCCTCGTGGCTGCCGGCGGCGGCGGGAGCTCCGATTCCAACGGCGTCTCGAATTCGTGGATGCAGGGCCAGAGGGACGCGGCCGAGAACGCCGCCCAGACGACACATTCGGCGGCGGAGAACCAAGCCAGCGCCCGGCGGACCGCCGCCCGAACCGGCATGCGTCTGGCTACGTCCAGTGAGAGCGAACAAGTCACCACCAAGACCATCACGAACCACAACCACTTGCATGCCCTAACCGTGCAGTATTGGGAGGTGCAACGGCTCTACGACGTGCGCACCGTGGTCGAAGATCTCGACTTTGTCTGCCTGGTGCCGATGCAGATCGTCCGCTTCATGCCCCCGGGGCAGCCTCTCACCGTCGGCGATCCAGGCACACTCACAGCCTCACGCCAGGCGGTGCTGAATCGCTATGCGGCGATCATCAAGCACATCGACGTCCTGGCCACTGCGCTTCCACGCGGCTTCCAGAAGGGGCTCGCGACCCTGCGCCAGTTCGCCGGCGATCCCTCGGCCCAGGTCGAGCCGTTCGGCGGAGCGGCGGAGGACGTGATCCAGTTCACTCTGCTGGGCACTTTCGTCCCCGGCGAGGAGGTCTGGATCAACGCCGTGACCGCGATGGGCACCCGCGTCGGTCCAGCGAAGCTCGCTCCTGCAGGCGGCGCCTTCAACCTGCCCGACAATCAGTTTCAGAGCGAGGACGACGTGCTGGGAGCTCTGAGATTGCTGCGGCTCGTGCAGACGCAATTCAGTGGCGCCATGGCCCTGCCGCCGACGCTCGACAGGACCCAGATTGTAGGTTTCGAGATCACCCGGGCCTTCCGCCAGATCGACTACACGCTCGCTTCGCCGGCGCTGCAAAATCTGCAGCAGATCAACGGCGTGTTCGGGGGAACCGCGGCCGACTGGCTGGCGAATTTCTTCGCCGCCCAAGGTCCCGCCCTGAGTGTCCCTCCGGTCACCGTGCATCTGAACCCCTCGCAGCTCGAACGCGAGTTGGGTGGGCCGATGGTGTTCCAGTTTATCGCCAAAATCGAGGAGTTTGACGCCTCGGGAAACCCACTCCCGACGGGCAAGGGTGAAACCTACGCCAACGACAACTTGTTTGGCGTCACCCTACCGCCGACCCCCTATCCGGTGCCCGCTCTGCAACTGGCGCCGATGCTGCGCTATAACGAGATCCTTACCATCGAGATGATGGCCCAGCACGTGGTCCGCAACACCACCCGTTACTCCAAGGCGGTATGGGCGTCTCTGACCGACGAGGAACGGGCGATCCTGCTGGACCAATACACCATCGGTGTACCGCCAAACGGAATCTCCGATGCTTCGCAGATGATCCCGCTGCTCGACTGCGTGCAGAACAAAGTGCTGGGATTCTTCGGCAATTCAATGATCCTGCCGTTCTCAATCCCGCAATCCGTGACGGACGCCTTCAACCAGCAGCAGGCTAACGGGGATGCGGAGGGGGAGCAGCCGACGTTCGATCCGGTGCAGATCAAGCAGTCGCTCCTGGCCTATCAGCAGCAGAGCTTCGTTTCTCCCCAGTCGATCATCGCCTTGCCGACACGTGGCGTTCTGGGCGAAGCGGTGCTCGGCCACTGCCCGTCGGGCGAGAAGCTGGACCTGACGAGGTTCTGGAACTGGCAAGACAGCCCCTCGGACACGGCGCCGACGATCTCCCCGGTCACTCTGCCCACGACGACGCCGTCGATCGCCGACACGCTGACCGCGCCCTCTACGCTTGGCCAACTGCCCAGCCTGATCAATAATGTGCTTACCGCGCCTAGCCCCGACACTAGCCTCCTTAAGGCCATGGGCCAGACTGCCGCCAGCCAGAAAGACTTCGACACCGCGCTCACCGGCCAGACCCAGCTCGCTTCGTTGCTCACGAATGCCCAGAACGTCTCCAATTCGGCTAGGGCCGACGCGCTCAAGGCGGCGACTGACCTGCAATCTCAGGCCATGGCGACGGTGGGCAACATTGTGGGCGGGATCTATGGCGGCAATCCCACCGCCGGATCGAGCGCTGCCTCGGCGGTCAAGGGCGGCGGTTCAGGCGCCACCGGTGGCTCCGGAGGCAAGGGGAAGTCGGCAAACAAGTCAAAGGGTAAGTCGACCAAAGGTAAGTCCAACACTGGCAATGACGCCAAAGGTAATTCTGACACCGGCAATGACGCCACGGATAATTCTGACACCGGCAGCGACGCCACGGGTGACGGCGACACCGGCGTCCTGGATGTTTGATTTATAGGAGATTGCGCCAATGGCCAACACCACGCCCGCCAATCCCAACGCCTCGATTGAGAGCCAGGCGCTGCAAACGCTTCTCAATGTCCTGACCGCCTCGCAGTCGCCGGATATGGTGCAAGCCCAGGCCTTCCTGCTTCGGCGCCTGGCGCTAGAAGGGGACGTCGTGCCTTCGCGGCTTCCGGCGCCTCTGAACGTCAGCGAAATGGGTGGCTATATAAACCTGCTGGGGACGCTCGGTATGACCGATGCCCGCAGCCAGATGCTGGCCAGCGCGCTTGGCATCGCCGGCCCATCGCCAGCGCTCGGCACCTTGGGCGACCAGCCGCCGATCGCTTGGCTCACCTTGCCCAACGACCGGCCGATCGGCCCGCAGCAGGGCTCGATTTCCTTGAGCATCCAGGTTCGCGCGGACTTCGCTCCCGCACTGCAGACGGCGGTACAGGCCCTTCACGACCAGGGCTGCGCCCTACCTCTGCTATCGCCCCTTCAGGTGTTGCCGCCGTCCACTGCCGCGGTGCCGACGGACCTGCTGCCCCTGGTCGGCCGCACGATTTGGCTCGCCCCCGGCCAGGCGCTGGTCAACCCCGACACTGACGCGTTGGCTGTGGCGCAACTGGCCGCCGGCCCTTGGCAAGCGGTGAGTCGAGCCGCGAGCGCCGGACCAATACCCGTCGCGCCGCAGGCATGGAGCGCGCAGATCTGCAGCGCCTCCGCCTGCACAGTCTCGCCGCCGCCAGTGGCCGGAAGGGCTTATGTCGCTTTGAGCCCAGTGCTGGCAAATGCCGGCTTCGTCCAAAGCACTCCCGGCGCCGTGCCGGCCAACGCGCTCGACTATACGTGGTCGCGGTTCGACAACCTGACCGGTCTCGTCCCGAATGTGACGACCTTTGGCGCCGAGTTGGCGTTGCTCTGGCCGCAGGCGGTGATCGCGGCCTCGTCCGTGGTTAACCTGCTCGGCCGGACTTGGAACGGCACGATCTTCGCCTAGGAGACAGCAAGTGGCCGCTCCTCAGATCATCACCTTCGAACCGCCGGTGAGCTGCACTGCCGGCGGACAGATCGTGAGCCTCTTCGGAAACGCTCTCGACAGCGTGACGGCGGTGAGTTTCGGCGTGCAGCCAGCGCTGGTCTTTTCGGCCTATCCGGTGAGCGGCCAGCCGACCTATAACTCGCGAATCGATGCGGTCGCGCCGCCGGGCGACGGAACTGCGGTCATCAGCGTCAGCGGTCCCGGAGGCTCGACGACCACTCCGCCGGGGAGTTTTACGTGGGTCGATCCACCGGCTGTCGCGGTTGTGCGCGGCGTCTCTCCTCTTAGCGGCGGAGCGGGCACGGAGGTGACGATCCGCGGCAGCGGGTTCTCCGGGGCAGTGGCCGTGAGTTTCGGAACAGCAGCGGCGTACTTCGAGGTCGACGGCGACAGCCAGATTCGGGCCTGGGCCCCGGCTGGGGGGATAGGGCTGGTCGACGTGACGGTGACTGCCCCCGGCGGCGCCTCGAGCGCCTCCATCGCCGACCAGTTCACCTATATCCCGGTCAAGCCGCCCAAACCAGCGGTCTTGTCCATCACCCCGAACTTCGGCGCCGTTGCTGGTGGCGGGTTCGTCACCTTGGTGGGCTCGGGCTTCACCAACGCCACGGCAGTGAAATTTGGCGGCGTGGCAGCACAGTTCGACGTCGTGTCGGACGAGCAAATCGTTGCCGCCAGCCCACCGGCGCCGGGCGGCACTGCGCAGGAGGTTGACGTCATCGTGACGAGCCCGATCGGAAACTCCACCGCCGTTCCGCAGGACGGCTTCACGTACGCGGCCGTGCCCGCTGTGAGCCAGCTCACGCCTTCAGAAGCGCCCTTCCTCGGAGGGACCGTTGTGGTGATCGGCGGCTCCGGTTTTTCGGGCGTCGATGAGGTCCTTTTCGGGCTTACGCCGGCCGCCTTTCAGTTCTGGTCCGACAGCGTTGTCACCGCGACGGCGCCGCCGGGGGTCGGGATTGTCCAAGTTGCGGTCCGGACTAAGCTCGGGGTCTCCCCGTCAGCCGGTCCGGCGAGCCAGTTCACCTATGCGGCGATCCCAGCGGTGGCGCAACTGACGCCAGCGAGCGGGCCGGCGGCGGGCGGTACGAGCGTGGTCATCAGCGGTCAAGGCTTCACCGGCGCGACGACAGTGGCCTTCGGAGGCGTGGTCGCTCCGGCGTTCACGGTCGACTCCGATATCCAGATTACCGCTATCTCGCCCGCCGGTTCGGGAGTGGTCGATGTCACCGTGACCACCAGCGGCGGCGTCTCGCCGGTGACGGCGGTGGATCGATTCACCTACCTCTAATAGGGTCAGCTTCTAGTGCAGAAGAGTGTCCGAGCGCCCGCCATCTGCTTGCCGGGTCCGCCCATCGGGAAACAACCCACTTCGACGAGGAGTCGGGCGTTCCGTACTTGTGACGTGTGACGCAGATCATCAAGGGAGAAACTGAACTGCGAATGGTCGCTATCCGATTTCCGTCATCGATGGACGTCGGATGGCATAGATCTCCCAAACTTCGGCCAGATGAGAAGTCCGTTTTCATCTTGAAGGCGGCCAATGTTTCCAATACTCCGGAGGCTATGGAGAACGCGAAGAAACTTTCAATATTCACCGCACTATCGCCTACCGACGCGCGCTGCCCGAAGATCAGCTCAAGCAGGTTCAGACGGCGGCTGGACGATAAGGCAGGCCCTGACACGATACCGATGCCGGAGCTGAGGTTCTGTCGGCCTTCAGGGCAGACGGGCACATCGTCTCCGCATGTCTCTACGATGTTTCCGGTCGCCTATTTGCCCGCTACGAGCACGCCGGAGCCATGTTTTGCCCGCAGAATGGTGCTTATTATCAGTCGGTGCGCGGTCCGTTTCGCGAAGTAATGCGTCCGGTGCTGCGCAAGAACGCTATGTGGGCAAATTGCTGATTGTTTCCGACACCGAGGATCTTCGCAAGCAACAAAGACATCTACTCTGGCTCTGTACCGTATTCTTGATCATCACCATGATGCTTGGCGCCTGGTGCGGCAACATTCTGCAGCGCAACATCTCCGGACCAGTCAACCAATTGGTGACCGCTATGCGAACGGTCACCGCCGAATAGGTGTCGGACTTTCTCTGCTCCTGAGTGACTGGACAGCCTTCCCCTCGGCGATCCTCGAGCGAGATTGCATTCGTTTTCCCTGACGTCGATAGTCTTCCCTCCTCCCATCCGCGGTCATTGATGTTCCAGACGCAACCGCCGATGTATGTCATGCGACCTCGTGCGGCAGGACAGCTGTGCAAGTCTGCCTTAAGGCGTCGGAAGCGAAGGGAAAATATGCAGTCTGAAGCAGCCGTCCCGACCTCATGCCCACGCTGCGAACCGGGAAACTCGCTTAAGCCAGAAGCGGCGAACGCTACCGGAGCGCAGTTCGTGTTGGTCGCGTCTGCTAGTGACAGCGTGGCTGAAATCCAGACTGCGCTGGAGGAGGCTGGGATTGAAGTAGTGGCTGCCCGAATGGATGATCCCTGGATGCTGCCGGATGATTATGCTAGCTCGGCTCTTATGCTGCTGGACCTGACTGGGACGAGTGTTGCTCCCGGCGACTGGTTGCGCATTCTGCAGTGTAACCGTCGCGAGCAAAGCGCTCCTGTGATCATCATCTCCAGTCAGGGCGATGCGGCCTCAAAGGTGCGGGCTCTGGAGGATGGCGCAGTTGATTACTTGACTACACCGCTGATGCTGTCCGAACTGGTGGCCCGGGTTAAGACGCATCTCCGGCTTCAGCACGCATTGATAAGTACGACGGAAGCTCATGCGCGTCATCTTCAGTTGCTTGCCGGCGCTCAGAAGTTTTGTATGCCCCAACCGCAGCAGGTCCCGGCGGCGAAGTTTGAAGTCGCGTTTCAGCAGGTCCATACGGCTGGGGGGGATTTCTACGACGTAATGGAATTGGTAGACGGGAGGGTCGACTACGTAGTGGCCGACGCCAGCGGCCACGATCTTTCTTCCAGTTATTGGACGCTATCGCTCAAGACCCTGCTATCGGAATATTCCCACCTGGCATTTTCGCCGGCCGACGCGCTGTACCTCATTAATCGGTCGTTGATCCGGCTACTCCCCGAGGAGGTGTTCTTCACCACGGCTTACCTGCGGCTGGACCGTGCGGCCGGTCGTGCGCTCCTACTGAATGGCGGACATCCGCCGATGATTTATCTGGCGGCTGGCAATAGCCAAACGCAGATCATCGAGCAGGTAAGCGATGTCGTTGGTTGCTTCAGCGACGCGAGCTTTGCCCGGCTGGAGATGGATGTAAAGCCAGGGGACCGCTTGTTCCTATTTTCTGACGGTTTGATCGAGTGCTGCGGAACCGTGCCGGTAGGGTTGAAAAAGCTAGCCGAAGACCTCCAGCGGTTGCGCGGCGAGTCGTTGCATGAGCAGGTCGCAGGCGCTTTCGCTAATCAACTGCGGGCGTGCCCGCCCAAAGACGACGCCTTGTTGATGGGCGTGGAAATTTAGACCGGGAAGTGAATGATGGATAGCGTTTTGGAGACGAAAACGAAGTGCCGGATGCACAAGCGCAACCAGGAGCGCACCCTGTATTGCGATGCACCATCATCTCTAGGTTCGGCGGAAGGCATGTGCCTCCTGCTCCGCCATTTTCTGCGCCGCTCCAATCACTCCGGAATTGTCTTCGCAGCCGAGCTGGCTTTGCGGGAGTGCCTGAATAACGCGATCCACCACGGCAACCGGCACGAATCCAACCGTCGGATCCGGCTATGGGTGATGGCCCGCCGGGTCGGCGTGTCACTGAAAGTCGCCGATAACGGCAGTGGCTTCAACTGGAAAAAGTTCAAAGACCGCTCTGCACCTTCCAGTTCCACGCCGAGCGGAAGAGGACTGGCCATCATTGGCGCTTACGCGAAGAAAGTCTCGTTCAACCGCAAAGGCAACTTGATTACGGTCGACATCGCCGGCACGACGGCAAGGCGGAAACCATGACGGCTGACTATTCCCTTACAAGATTCGGCAGCAATTGCAAAGTTACCGTGCGTGGCCCACTGTCCGCCATCCTCGTGCCGGAGGTGAAAGCTGCGCTGGATCAGCACATGCAACGACCCATCAGCGAGATAGTGTTTGACCTGAAACAGAGCACCAAGCTTGATTCCAGCGGTATTGGACTCATGATCGCCACCACGAACGCGCTCGCACGCAGGGGCGGCACGCTGCGCGTCATAAATGCAGGCAAAGAAATCTTCGAACTGTTAAACACCATGCGGCTGGCCACTCGGCTGCATGTGCAGCCGACGATGGCAGAAGCTCGCTCCGAGGAAGCGAAGCTGCTACAGGAGTCGCAGGAGTATCTGTCGTCGCAGTCTACCTAGACAAGAAACGAAGCGAGCAACTGACAGACACGGAAAAGATTAAAGGATTGATTCCCTATGGCGAGCTATCGGGCGATGCGTACAGACGAAAGTTGTCGGATTGAAGTGGACGGTGGTCTCACTTCCATGCTGGTTTCCGAACTGCAGCAGGTTCTAAAGACCGAACTGGCGAAAGGGACGCGGCAGGTGACCTTTGACCTGCAGCGAACCAGCACGATTGATTCCAGCGGCATCGGATTGCTGATTGCTACGTTCAATACCCTGACTCGAAACGAAGGAACGATGGCGGTCATCAATACCGCGCCGGAAATTCTCAAGCTGTTGCGCACCGTTCGCCTAGTCTCACGCCTGAACGTCAGCGGATGCCCCGGACAGGAGTCCAACCATGAGTGAGGAAGGCTTCGCCGTGGATGATGAACTGCTGCAAGGGTTCATCGTCGAATCACGAGAACACCTGGCCACGATCGAAGCGGACCTGCTCGCCATCGAGCAGGCGGGCGACGCCGCCGACCCGGAGCTCGTTAATAAAGTATTTCGCGCCGCCCATTCCATCAAAGGCTGCAGCGGCTTTCTCGGTCTGAATAAAGTAAAAGAGCTGGCGCACAAAGCCGAGACCGTGTTGGACATGTTGCGTTCGCACAAGATAAGCCCGAACGCCGAGATCACCAACGTGTTGCTGGCGGCGTTCGACAAGTTAAGCGAGATGGTCAATGTACCCGCCGAAAGTGAACAGGCCGACATTACGCTTGAGCTGAAGGGCCTGATCGAGTTAGCGGCCTCTTATCTGCCGCCGACGGAAAAGGCGAGCATTACCGCGGAGATCCAAATACAACCGCCGGCGGCGGGTGCTGCGTTGAAGCTACCGCAAACCTCGCTGGACCGGGTCCGGAGATCTGGAAGCTATGTTTTTGCGATTCAGTACGACTTGATCCACGACATCGAGCGGCAGGGAAAGAATGTACTGCAGCTTTTTCATTTACTGGAGAGTGTGGGCGAAGTCCTGGATGTGGTGATTGACTTCGAAGCTTTGGGCGGATTAGACAACGTCATCGGAAGATGTTTGCCGCTTGTCATCGTGCTCGCTACTATGGCGGCTCCCGGGGCAATACCCAGTCTAGTGGGCGTTTCGCCGGAACAGATCAGGACCATCTTCGACCCAACGCGGGAGGCAAGCTCGCCAGATTCGTCCTCCTGCCCTCTGCGGGAGCTGTCGCAGCAGCCGTTGTCAGTCACTTCTGAAGCCGCGCAGCTTCCCCAGTCAGCCAAGCCCCAGCCAACGGTGACCGAGATCGCCAGCCGTCCTGAAGTGAAAACGCTCGCTACCGGCTCCGGCAATGTTGTACCAGCGGTTGAAGATACTCTTCGCGTGAATGTCGGGTTGCTGGACGCGTTGATGAATCTGGCCGGAGAGTTGGTGCTGAGCCGCAATCAGTTTCAAGCGGCCATCGCACAGAACAACCATCGCATGTTGACTTCGGCCGGACAACGGCTGAGCCAAGTCACCTCGGAGATACAGGATGCCATCATGCGCACCCGCCTGCAGCCTATCGAAAATGTATTCAGCAAGCTGCCTCGCATCGTGCGCGACCTGTCCAACAGTCTTCGCAAGGAGGTCACCCTCGATATTCGCGGAAGGGAAGTCGCGCTGGACCGAAGCCTGGTCGAAGGACTTTCCGATCCCCTAACCCACATGGTGCGCAATGCCATCGATCATGGCATCGAATCGCCCGCAGACCGCCGCAGAGATGGCAAAGATCCTGGCGGAACCCTGCGGGTGGAGGCGCGCCATGAAGCCGGTCAGGTCGTGATCGAAATAGCGGATGACGGAAAGGGCATCGACGGCAAACGGGTCGCACAGTCGGCGCTGGCCAAGGGGCTAATCACCGCCGAGCAGCTGAAAGGCATGAGCGAGCAGGACAGGATTGCGCTCATCCTGCTGCCCGGCTTATCGACCGCAGAAAAAGTGTCCGACGTTTCCGGACGTGGTGTCGGTATGGATGTGGTGAAGACCAACCTCGATCGGCTGGGCGGGCAACTGGAGATCAGCTCGACTTTGGGCCGAGGCTCGATCTTCCGTATCAAGCTGCCGCTTACGCTAACCATCATCCCTGCGCTGATCGTCTCCGCAGAAGGCGAACGCTTCGCTATTCCTCAAATTAACGTGGAAGAGCTGTTGCGAATTCGCGCAGAGGAAACCAAGAACCGCATCGAAGTGCTGGCGGGCAGTGAAGTGCTGTTGCTGCGCGACCGCATACTTCCCCTGCTGCGGCTGGACGATTTTCTCGGCGTTCTACCCACCTACCTGACGCCACCGACGGGCGAGTGTGAGCTGGATCGCAGGACGGCTTTGGCGGACAGGCGCTCTCGTCGCCCGTCGATTGAAAATGAGCTAGAGGCCGAGGCCGCGGTGCTTCGTCCTGGTCCCTCAGTTGCGCGTCAATCCGATGGGCGCCGCTGTCCTCTGCGTGGCGTGTTGGAAATTGCCGTGATCACCACCGGGCGATCCCAGTATGGCCTGGTCGTTCAGTCTTTCCATAACACCGAGGAAATCGTGGTGAAGCCGCTGGGACACCATCTGAAGGAGTCCCGCGAGTATGCGGGAGCTACTATCCTCGGCGATGGTGCGGTCGCACTGATTCTCGATGCCGCCGGGTTGGCTGCCAAAGCTGAACTGAACGCGGTACAGGCTGATCAGCGAAGTAAGGAACTCGACGAAAAAGTCCGCAAGGAAAGTGAAGACGAGCAAAACAAACACGCGCTGCTGCTCTTCCGCAATACTCCGGACGAGCACTGCGCAGTGCCACTGGGAGCCGTCCGGCGAATCGAACGGATCAAGCCGGATCAGGTGGAACTGGCCGGCGGCCGTCGCACCATGCGCTATCGGGAACAGTCTCTGCCGCTCGTGACACTTTCGGACACTGCCGAGGTACAGACACTGGCAGGCGCTAAAGATCTGGCAGTCATCGTCTCCAATATCTACGGACACGAAATCGGGTTGTTGGGGGCGATGCCGGTCGATGTGGCGGAAGCTGTCGCTGAGATTGACAGTTCGACGCACCGCCAAAAGGGAATTGCAGGCTCTACGGTCCTCCGCGGCCACACTACCCTGATCGCCGATCTGGTGGAACTGGTGGACGCCGTTTATCCCGAGTGGAGTCAGGCATCCAGTCAGTCGCATGCGCAGAGCCCCGCTGCTTCTCAAGACAAACCCACCATCCTGCTGGCGGAAGACTCGGATTTCTTCCGTGCCCAGCTGAAGCGCTTCCTCGAGTCCGACGGATATGCCGTGCTCGATGCAGCCGACGGCGAGATCGCCTGGGACCTGCTGCAAAAGAATTCCGCCAAAGTGCAGCTGGTGGTGACGGATATCGAAATGCCAAATATGTCGGGTCTGGAGCTGACGCGGCATATCCGTTCTGACGACCGCGTATCGGGCCTGCCGGTAATTGCGGTGACTTCACTGGCCTCCGATGAGGACATGGCTGTGGGCAAGAGCGCCGGTATCGACGAATACCAGATCAAGCTTGACCGCGATGCCCTGATGGGTCGCGTACACACTCTTCTTGCGGCTCCGCCGCGCAACGGAAACACAATGTCATTAGCAACCGCTGCTCATTGAGGAACACGAAAATGATGAAGCTCACGAATATGCGCATTGGTAAAAGGCTGGCTGCAGGTTTTGGGATTTCGGTTTTGCTAACACTGATCCTGGCTTGTGTAGCGTGGTGGGGCCTGGTCACCTTGAACAAGGCGCAGGATGAAGCTATCGCTTTCACCTATAAAGCCCTGCGTGCCCGAATCATCGCGAACGATGTAGGCAATCTTTATTTTTCCATCGCGAATATTACGACGGCCAGAGACAAGGCTTCTCAGCTGGAGTACAAGGCGGTCCTGGAACAATCGCGCACCGCGTATCGAGCGACCCTGAATGAAGCGTTGGCGGAGTCAAAGACGGTAACCGGCAAACAGCTGCTGACCAAGATCGGCGACGAGCTGACCGCCGGCCGCCAGGTCAATGAGCATGTTGTGGACTTGGCCATGCAGGGGAAGCAGCAGGAAGCCATCGCGACTTTTAATGAAAGTGGCATTCAGCAGTTCAAGGCGGTCGACGAGCAACTGAAAATGCTGTGTGATCTGGAGGAGCAGCATGCTCGCGATGCCGCCGCTGCCGCCGACCTCGTTGATTTCAGAGTGCGCATGATTTTGATGATCCTAGCGTGCGTAATTGTCGGTCTCACTATCGTATTTTCCGTGCTGATTACCCGCAGCATCAGCAAGCCTCTTGCAATCGGAGCTGCGTTTCTGGAGCAGATCAGCAAAGGCGACGTCAGCAAGGACATCCCCGGCGAGATGCTGGGCAGAAACGATGAGATCGGCGAACTTGGCCACTCCGTCCAGATCATGGCGGAAAGCCTGCGAAAACTCTTGCGCGAGATTTCCCAGGGTGTGCAGACCGTGGCTTCTTCAGCTACCGAGCTAACCGCAACCTCCACCCAGACGGCGCAGGGCGTGAAGTCGATGTCCGAAAGATCCTCGACGGTGGCGGCCGCTGCGGAAGAGTCTTGCGCCACGACGACCGCGGTCTCCTCCTCCATGGAGCGAGCTAGCTCCAATCTCACTTCGGTCGCAGGGGCGACTGAGCAGATGAGTTCCACGGTGGCCGAGATCGCCTCAAATTCAGAGAAGGCCCGAGTCATTAGCGAGAGAGCGATGGCCCAGGCGCAAACCATTTCCACCATCATGTCGGAGCTGGGCCGGGCAGCGCAAGAGATCGGCAAGGTCACGGAAACCATTACCGACATCTCGGCACAGACCAACCTATTAGCCCTCAACGCCACTATCGAGGCGGCTCGCGCCGGTACGGCCGGAAAAGGCTTTGCCGTAGTGGCCAACGAGATCAAAGAATTGGCCAAGCAGACATCGGAAGCTACCGAAGATATCAAGGCCAAGATCGCCGGTGTACAGAACTCGACCGCCGGTGCGGTACACAACATCGAGACCATCACCACCGTGATTAAGGAGATTGGCAATACTGTCGCCAGCACCGCTGCCGCGATTGAAGAACAAGCTACCGTGACCAGGAATGTGGCCGGCGAAATCGCCCAGGCTACAGCGGTGGTGCGCGAAGTGAATGATCAGGTAGCCCAGACTGCGGCGGTATCGCGTTCGATTGCGAGTGACATTGCCGGTGTCAACAGCGCTACCGCAGGCCTGCGCGAAGGCGGAGAACACGTTGAAGCCAGCGCCGTGGAGTTGTCGCGGTTATCCGAGCAGTTAAAGGTCTTGATCGCGCAATTCAGTGTCTAGCCGGGCAGAAGCCGTTTAACTCTGGAGGACGATGCCATGTCGGCTGAAAGTTGCACGGAAGACGCTTTGTTGGTTTCGGTGTTTCGTCTGGGTAATGCGATGTTCGGAATTCCGGCCGCGCAGATCCAGGAGGTCGTTCAGCTGGGAAGCGTTACGGCGGTTCACCACGCTCCCGTGTTTGTGGTCGGCATCCGCAATCTGCGGGGACGAATCGTGACCGTGATTGACCTCGGCGTGCGTCTCGAACTCGGCGAAGCGGTGCGCAGCGCCGACAGTCGAATTCTGATTGTCGACTCTGAGGGCGAACTTGTGGGACTGCTGGTGGACCGTGTCGACGACACGATCTTCCTGCAGCCCGAGGACATGTCACCCGCTCCGGGGAATCTCGGCGCTCTGCACCAGGGCGCACTGCGCGGTGTGTATCGTTGCGCGAACGGTCTGGTGACGTTGCTCGATCATGGCCCTATTGTTAAACCCTGCGAAAACCGGTCGATGACGACTTCGGCGTCCCGGTGAGATCCATGTCCATACGAGTGCTGGTGGTAGACGACTCCATTCTCTATCGTAAGGTGCTGACAGAAGCGCTGGCTTCGCTGCCTGATGTCGAGGTAGTGGGCGCTGTGGCCAACGGAGCACAAGTCGAAAGCAAGGTTCGCGAACTTTGTCCTGACTTGCTCACGCTTGATATCGAGATGCCTGGTATGAATGGTATCGCGGTCATGGATGCACTCCGGCGTGCAGGCGTGGACATAAACGTACTGGTCATCAGTAGCGTGACGGTTACGGGCGGGCAGTTGACGCTGCAAGCCCTGGATAACGGCGCTTTTGACTTTATTACCAAGCCAGATGGTTCGAGTCGCGAAGAGAATCAGCGATTGATTCGTGCGGAACTGGCGCCCAGATTGCGAGCACTGGCACATCGCCTGGAAGTGAAAAAGATTCTGCGCAGCCACCACGCACCCCTTTCGCTTTCCGTAAAAAGAATGCCGATACCGGCTATCGACTTGGAAAGTTCTAAACCTAAGACACCTGTCGCGCCGAGTGGTGTTAAGCCGGAGTTGGTAGTGATTGGGGTCTCCACGGGCGGCCCGAAAGCACTGACGACGATCTTCTCCGATTTGCCGCAACTGAGCGTACCGATCGTGATCGTGCAGCATATGCCTCCCATTTTCACCCGCCTTCTGGCGGAAAACCTTTCGACTCATGGCCTTGTTCCGGTACGCGAAGCCACGCAAGACGAAGAGATTCGTCCCGGTATCGCGTACATTGCGCCCGGTGGCAAGCAGATGCGCTTGATCCCGGGGATGGCCGGATCCCGTTTGCTGCATTTGTCGGACGATCCGCCAGAGAACAGTTGCCGTCCGTCCGTCGATTATCTTTTTCGCTCCGTGGCGAACCATTTTCCCGGCAGGGCCTTAGCGGTGATTCTGACAGGAATGGGGGACGATGGCACAGCTGGCTTGAAATTGTTGAAACGCACCGGCTCAAACATCATTGCGCAAGATCAGGCAAGTTGCGTCGTGTACGGTATGCCTAAAGCCGCTATTGAGGCCGGGGTAGTCGATATAGTCGCTCCGCTCGGGGAGATCGCGGCTAACATCTGTAAGCAAGTTCGCGGATTGCCGGCATGAGCGCGATAACGTCGGAAGAAGTTACGCTCTGGTCGCACTTTATCCAGGAAACCTGTGGCATCGTTCTGGATCAGTCCAAGGCTTATCTCCTGGAGACACGACTCGACGGCTTGCTGCGCGAATCTGGCGCTGGTGGTTTTGGTGAACTCTTCTACAAGATCAAAACCGAACCCAGCGGAACCCTGAAGAGCAAGGTAGTCGATGCCATTACAACAAATGAGACTTCGTTCTTTCGCGACGCCAGCCCATTTGAACTGCTTCGTCACAAACTGCTTCCCGAATTGATCGACCGCCGCAGCAAGGTAGGCATTCGTCCGATGTCGATCCGCATTTGGAGCGCTGCCTGCTCTACCGGCCAGGAGGTTTACACCATCGGCGTCGTGCTCAAAGAGCTACTGGGAAGTCTGAGCGGGTATGACATCCGCATTCTGGGCACCGATATCTCGAACCGCGCCGTGGCGGCAGCGAGTCGTGGACATTTCAGTGAGCTTGAAATTGGACGCGGACTTCCGTCTCAGGCAGCGCAGAAGCACTTTACAAGAGTGGGAAGCGACTGGAAGATTAGCGACGAGATCCGTGCTTTGGCTACATTTCGCAGGATGAATCTGTTGGAACCGTTCTCGTTTCCCGCACCTTTCGACATTATCTTCTGCCGAAACGTCGCAATCTATTTCTCCGAGCACGATCGGCAGCGATTGTTTAACAACTTGTCACACTGCCTGGCGCGTGATGGCTCTCTCATCATTGGCAGCACGGAATCGCTGACCGGGCTGTGTCCCACGCTCGTTCCACAACGCTATCTCCGTACGGTATTTTACCAACTCGAGAACTAAGAGTCTGACCGGGCTGCCGCGTCAAGCAACTATGCGTTCTAGGCTCAGGCCGACTCCAACAATGCGCCGGATAATTTCTGGTCCCTGGCAGAGATTCGGCGTGCTCGGCCGCGCCGGTCCGCCGAGATTTGTGCCTTGTGTTGAATAAATGTGCATTGAGCCCCGGCTCGCCGGAGGCAACAAAGCAGGCGGCAGCGTTTGGAAGCTTGCAAAGCAAGGTCTCAACGCGATACATTTTCTCGACGCAGCTCTAATTGTTGGGCAACTTGCTTACAAAATCAGGGTTCCCACGTATAGTAAGTAGGTAGCGGAGTTATTACCGTATCTTGAAACGTCTCTTCATGCGAAAGAACTTACTGTGGCGAGTCACATTACTGTGGCTATGCGCGTTGGTGTTCTTTTTCGCATTGCACGCCAAGACAGCCGTCTATAACGGCGGCGCTCCGGCTAAGGCCACTCCTTCCACCGCTTCTAAACTCTGGCTCAGCGGCCAGAAGATGGAAGCTCAGACGCCACTCTCCCCCGGCGTCGTGCTTTTCTGGATCGCCTTTACCTGCCTGTTTTCACTGTATCTTCTTCATGAGCCTAAGGTCCGCAGCGCGGTTGTGGTCAGGTCCCCCGACAACCTCCGTTTGTGGCAGTTGCATCGATTCTTACGCCCTCCTCCTTTCCAGAATTAACTCTCCGTCGGTCCTATTTCATTCTTCAAGGATTCGGTGTTTTCGCGGCTAATCAGCTCACGTTGAGCAGAATTGCCCTTTGACATCGCGTTGGCAGGTACAAGGAAGGCGCCATGCCGATTCTGACTGACCAGAAGCAGGCTGCTCCTGCGCGTCCACTGCGGAAGTGGATCATGTTGGGAGTTGCTGCAGTTTGTCTGCTGCTTATCGTGGTTGTAGCCAAACGAGTGCGCGCCGGAGATGCGCACAGCGACGAGGCCGCGAGCGGCGCTGAAGCTGGAGCCGTATACGCTGCCGTCGCCCCGGTGCAGCGGGAGACGATCGCCAACTCTCTCTCCATCGCCGGTCAATTTATGCCTTACCAGAACGTAGAACTCCACGCCAAGGTTGCCGGTTATATCAAACATATTTACGTCGACATCGGAGACCGTGTCCATGCCGGCGAAACGCTGGCTGTGCTGGAGATCCCGGAGTTAGTGGCGCAGGTGGACGCCTCGAAGGCTGAAGTGCACCACGCCGAGGAAGAGATCCAGCGCTCCAAGAGTGAAGTATCTCGCGCTCAGGCCGATAACGTTGCGCTACACGCCAACGCCGACCGGCTGGTAAATACCGACAAGGCGCGCCCGGGCTTGATTGCCCAGCAGGAGCTCGATGACGCCACCGCGAAAGACCGAGCGTCGCAGGCACAGGTTGATGCTGCGAAATCCTCGCTGGCAGCGGCCGAGCAGCAGTTGCAGGTCGCCAAGGCCGATCAGCAGCACTACTCGGCGTTAAGCGATTACGCCACCATCACCGCTCCGTACGCAGGTGTGGTCACATGGCGCTATGCCGACACCGGCTCCCTGGTCCAGGCAGGCACTTCGAACACCAGTGGGCTTCCTGTGGTTACGGTCGCGCAAGTGGACGTTCTCCGTCTCAGAATTCCGGTACCCGAGTCGCTAGCCGCCAAGGTGAGGATTGGTGACTCTGCCGACGTGCACGTACAGGCAAACGGACAGCACTTCACGGGCAAGGTGAGTCGTTTCACCGATGCACTCGATCCCTCGACGCGGACCATGCAGGTCGAAATCGACGTTCCGAACCCGAAGTACGAGCTGCAACCCGGAATGTACGCCGACGTGACTCTGGAGGCGAACAGCAAAGCCGACGCGCTCACGATCCCGATCACAGCAGTATCCCGCTCGGGTGGCAAGACCACGGTTCTGGTCGTTGATTCCAACAACCGGGTACAGGCTCGCGAGATTCAGATCGGCATCGAGAGCCCCAATAAGGTGCAGATACTCAGCGGATTGCAGGAAGGCGAGCACGTTATCGTCGGCAATCTCGGCAGCTACCAGGCAGGCGAGATTGTCAGGCCGAAGAGCGCCATTTTCACCGACGCCGCAAACAGCCAGGGTACGGAGTAGCGGGCGATGTCAAGTTTCGCGATCAAGTATCCGTTTTTCATCCTGATGTTGTGCCTTGCCATCGTCGTCGTAGGTGTGACGACGGTCGCACGCATGCCGGTAGACCTGTTTCCGCAGATACAGATCCCGGTGGTAGTAGTCGCCACCTTTTACAGCGGTATGCCGCCTCAGCAGATCGAGGCGGACATCACCGATACATTTGAGCGCTTCTTCACGCTAGGCAGCAACATCGATCACATCGAATCGCGCTCGCTCACCGGAGTCAGCCTCATCAAAGTCTATTTCCAGCCGGGCACCGATCCCGACGCGGCCGTCAGCGAGATTGCCAATCTGGCCATGGCGGATTTGCGACGACTACCGCAAGGCACGTTGCCGCCGGTGGTCTTGAAATTCGATGCGTCCAGTTTGCCGGTGTGTCTGGTCACCCTGAAGGGCGAGGGTTTGACCGAGACGCAGCTTCACGATCAAGGCCAGTTCAACGTCCGCAACCAGATTGCAAATGTCCCAGGCGCATCGGTCCCTCAGCCCTTCGGCGGGAAGTATCGGCAGATCCAGTTCTATATCGATCCGGTAAAGCTCGAGGCAGCACAACTTAGCCCCATGGATGTCGTGCAGGCAATTAACAAGGCGAACACGATTCTTCCAGCCGGCGACGTTCGCATTGGCCCGCTCGATTACAACATCTACAGCAACAGCCAATTGCCCAACGTCAAAGAGATGAACGACGTTCCTCTAAAGGCCATCGGCAACAACGTCCTTCGCTTCGGCGATATCGGTCATGCCGAGGATTCGTCGGCAATCCAATACAACATCGTTCGCGTAGATGGACAGAAGTCGGTTTACCTGCCCATTTTGCGCCAGGGCGGCAACAGTAACACGATCCAGATCGTCGACGGAGTCCGGAGCCGCATCAAGAAGCTGCTGGATATTCCTAAGAATCTGATTGCAACTGTGGTCTTCGATCAGTCGGAGTACGTCAAGATTGCCGTGGCCAATGTGCTGCGCGAAGGCGGCATGGGTCTGGGCCTGACGGCGCTCATGATCCTGGTGTTTCTTGGCTCGCTACGCGGCACCATTTCCGTGCTGCTTTCCATCCCTATTTCATGTCTGGCGGCTTTTCTTCTGCTGAACGCCTTTGGCAGCACGATTAACACTATGGTCCTCGGAGGACTTGCTCTCGTGCTGTCACGCCTAATCGACAACTCTGTCGTAGTGCTGGAGAACATCTTTCGACATTTGGAGGAAGGCGAGGAAGCTCGTACGGCTGCCGAGCACGGCGGTAAGGAAGTTCAGCTGGCCGTATTGGCCGCAACCTTCACAACAGCGATTGTATTTTTCCCGGTCGTATTTCTAACCGGGGTCAGTAAGTACCTGTTCACCGCACTGGCGCTGGGTGTGGTCCTGGCTCTGGCAGCCTCTTATTTAGTGGCGATGTCGGTTGTGCCCCTGTTTTGCTCGCGATTTATCAAGACGGCCCATGCCGAGCATGACTCCGGCGCCATGCAACGCGCACTGCGGGTCTTTAACCGCGGCTATGACTCCGTATTACGCAAGTACGACGAATTAATTGAAAAAGCCCTCGACAGACCGAAGCTGACGGTTGGCGCCATCATGGCGATCTTTGTTCTCAGTCTCGCCCTGTCACCTCTACTGGGAGTCGCATTCTTCCCGCGAACCGATCCCGGTCAGTTTGTCATCAGCGTTAAGGCTCCCAGTGGCACGCGCATTGAGCTCACAAACGACTACATAGCGCGAGTGGAAGACGATATCCGACAAGCTGTCGCTCCCGACGACTTGGAGATGATCGTTTCCAACCTTGGCGTCAACGCCGATTTGTCGGCCATCTATACGTCCAACTCCGCAATGCACACCGCATTTGTGCAGGTGCAGCTGCAAAAAGAACATAAGACCAGCAGCTTCGTCTATATCGACCGTGTGCGGAAGAAACTACAGCAGGATTTGCCGGAGCTCTCGGCCTTCTTCCAGACAGGCGGACTCGTGGATTCCATTGTGAACCAGGGCATGCCGGCGCCGATCGACATCCAGGTAACAGGAAATAATCAGCACGCCGCCTACGCGGTCGCTGCCGAGATGGCACAGAAGCTGCGTCAGCTGCCGCAAGTGAGCGATGTGCTGATTCCTCAAGACCTGGACTATCCCGGAATCAAGCTCGACGTGCGCCGCGAGATGGCAGCACGCCTCGGCCTGACCGCGAAGGACGTGGTCGACAACGTTGTGACGGCGCTTACCTCAAACGGCATGATCGCGCCCAGCTACTGGATCGATCCGCGTACCGGAAACAACTATTTTCTCACTGTGCAGTACGCGCAGAAGCAAATCGGGATGATGACACTCGAGGACTTCAAGCAGATTCCGCTGCACGCGAAGAATAATGCCGAGCCGACGATGCTGGAGAACGTCGCTGACGTGAAAATGATCAATACACCCACAGAGGTGGACCATTACCAGCTCTTCCGAGTAATCGACCTGTACGTTTCGCCAACCGGAGAAGACCTTGGCGCACTCTCGAAACAGGTGCATAACCTCATCGACCACACTCAACTGCCGCCCAACACTCGCGTACAGCTGGTTGGCTCTGTGGTGGCGATGCGGCAATCGTTTAAGAGCTTCGCGATCGGACTCTCCCTATCCATCGTGCTGGTCTACCTGATCCTGATGGCTCAGTTCGCCTCTTTCAGCGATCCATTCATCATTCTGCTGGCCGTTCCACCCGGGTTCACTGGCGTGATCCTGTTCCTGCTGCTGACACACACCTCCATCAACATCATGTCGCTGATGGGCGTGATGATGATGATCGGCATCGTGGTCTCGGACTCCATTCTGATTGTGGAGTTCACGCGCGAGCTGCGCCGCCGCGGTGAGGGCCTTCGTGAGGCCATTCGCAACGCCTGCCACGTGCGCTTGCGTCCGATCATGATGACCACCTTGGCTACGTTTCTGGGCCTGATTCCGATGGCTCTGGCGCTGGAAGCGGGCAGCGAACAATACGCTCCCCTGGCGCGGGCGATCATCGGAGGACTGATGTTCTCGTTTATCGTCACGCTTTTTTTGGTGCCATCTGCCTATTATCTGATGCACCGCAGGGAGGAAGAGCCCGAAAGGATGCAGCCATGAACCGCATCGACTTAAACGAACGCGTCGTGTTGAAGCTGCGCCGTCCCGCAACCGGAAGCGAGGAATAGGTATGTCGAGCTTCGCTATCAAGTACCCGTTCTTCATCCTGACCTTATGCCTGATCGTGGTCGTGGTCGGGGCGACGACAGTAGCTCGCATGCCGGTCGACCTATTTCCACCCATCAAGATTCCCGTCGTTGTAGTCGCGACTTTTTACAGTGGCATGCCGCCGCAGCAAATCGAAGGCGATATCACCGACACCTTCGAGCGCTTCTTTACCCTAGGCAGCAATATCGACCACATCGAATCGCGTTCGCTCACCGGCGTCAGCCTGATCAAAGTCTATTTCCAGCCCGGCACTGATCCTGACGCGGCGGTGAGTGAGATCGCCAATCTCGCCATGGCGGATCTACGACGGCTTCCGCAAGGTACATTGCCGCCGGTGGTCTTGAAATTCGATGCCTCCAGCTTGCCGGTTTGTCTTGTGACTTTGAAAGGCCAGGGCCTGAGCGAAACGCAGTTGCACGATGAAGGGCAGTTCAGTGTTCGTAACCAGATCGCGAATGTGCAGGGCGCATCTGTTCCGCAGCCGTTCGGCGGAAAATATCGGCAGATCCAGTTCTACATCGATCCACTCAAGCTGCAGGCGACGCAGCTAAGTCCCATGGATGTAGTCGAGATCGTGAACGAAGCGAATACGATTCTGCCGGCAGGCGACGTACGAATTGGGCCTCGCGACTACAACATCTACAGCAACAGCCAACTGCCGAATGCCAAGGAGATGAACGCCGTCCCGCTCAAGGCAATCGGCAACAGCGTGCTTCGCTTTGGGGATGTCGGGCACGCCGAAGATTCCTCGGCAATTCAGTACAACATCGTGCGGGTCGACGGACAAAAGTCTGTTTACCTGCCGATTCTGAAGCAGGGCGGCAACAGCAACACCATCCAGATCGTGAATGGCGTTCGCAACCGCATCACGAACCTGATTGATGTGCCCAAATCGCTGGTCGCAAACGTAGTGTTCGATCAGTCAAAGTATGTGAAGACCGCCGTTACCAATGTGTTGCGTGAAGGCGGCATTGGCCTGATCTTGACGGCGGTGATGATCCTCATCTTCCTGGGATCAGTGCGGGGCACCATCTCGGTTCTAATTTCAATTCCAGTATCGTGTCTGGCCGCGTTCCTGCTGCTGAACGCTTTCGGCGGAACCATTAATACTATGGTTCTCGGCGGGTTGGCGCTGGTGCTCTCGCGGCTCATCGACAATTCCGTGGTCGTGCTGGAAAACATTTTCCGCCACATGGAAGAGGGAGAGGATGCGGTTACCGCAGCCGAGCGCGGCGGACAGGAGGTACAACTTGCGGTTCTCGCCGCCACGTTTACTACCGCTATCGTTTTCTTTCCGGTGATCTTTCTCTACGGCGTGAGTAAATACCTGTTCACGGCATTGGCGTTGGGCGTCGTGCTCGCCTTGGCCGCCTCCTATCTCGTGGCCATGACGGTAGTGCCGCTCTTCTGCGCGCGTTTCATCAAGGTCGCGCACGGCCGGGGAGGGCACCAGGAAACGAAATCGGCGTTCGGCAGGTTCGTTGCGAGGTTCAATCATCATTACAACCGGATGCTCTCGAAATACGATACGGCGGTCAACAAGGCCCTTGACCGACCACTCGCCACGGTCATCTTCATCATGGCCAGTTTCGCCGTAAGCCTGGCGCTATTCCCGCTGTTAGGAGTCGCCTTTTTCCCGCGAACCGATCCCGGCCAGTTTGTCATTAACGTGAAGGCTCCGACCGGCTCCCGGCTGGAGATGACGAATCAGTACGTCGCACGCGTTGAGGACGACATCCGTCAAGTGATCGGCGCCAAGGACTTGAAGATGATTGTCTCGAACATCGGTCTTACCCCTGATCTTTCGTCGATCTATACGAGCAATTCCGGTCAGCACACAGCGTTCGTGCAGGTCAGCCTGGCCGAGCACCACGATCTGAGCACCTTTGCCTATATGCGAAAGGTGCAACAGAAGCTAAACGCCGATCTTCCCGAACTCTCGACGTATTTCCTCACGGGTGGTCTCGTAGATTCCGTAGTGAACCAGGGCATGCCGGCGCCCATCGACATCCAGGTGAGCGGTAACAACCAGCACGAGGCTTACGCCGTCGCGAATCAGCTGGCCCAAAAGCTGAAGGGCATGCGCAATGTGAGCGACGTTTTGATTCCGCAGGACCTCAACTATCCCGGACTGCGGTTGGATGTGAAGCGCGAAATGGCCGCTCGCCTCGGACTGACAGCCAGCGACGTCGTCAACAATGTCGTCACGGCGCTTACCTCCAACGGCATGATCGCCCCCAGTTACTGGGTCGATCCGCACAATGGTAACAATTACTTTCTAACTGTGCAGTACACCAACAAGCAGATCGCCTCCATGACTATGGAGGATTTCAAGCAGATTCCGCTGCACGCTCCGGCTAACGACAACGGAACCATGCTGGAGAACGTCGCCGACATCAAAATGATTAACACGCCAACGGAAGTGGATCACTACCAGCTCTTCCGCGTTATTGACGTCTATGTGTCACCGAAGAGCGAGGACCTAGGCACTCTTTCGAAGGAAGTGGGCAAGCTCATCAAAAACACAAAACTCCCGCCCAATATTCGTATCGACCTTCGCGGCTCGGTTGTGTCGATGCATGAGTCGTTTCTGAGCTTCGGCGTCGGCCTGCTGCTTGCAATTGTGCTGGTCTACCTGATCTTGATGGCGCAGTTCGCCTCGTTCGTAGACCCCTTCATCATCCTGCTGGCAATCCCCTCAGGCATCACGGGGGTGATCCTATTCCTGTTAATCACGCACACCACGCTGAATGTTATGTCACTGATGGGCGTGCTGATGATGACGGGCATCGTTGTGTCCAACAGCATCCTGATCGTGGATGTGACCCGCACTTACCGCGAAGGTGGCATGCCGATTCGTGACGCGGTGGCCCTGGCCTGCCGAGTGCGTCTGAGACCCATCCTGATGACCTCGCTCGCCACATTGCTGGGACTGGTGCCCATGGCATTGGCCATCGAAGCCGGAAGCGAACAGTATGCACCGCTGGCGCGATCCATTATTGGCGGACTGTTGGTCTCGGTCGTATTGACGGTGTTCATCGTTCCAGCCGCCTATTTACTAATTCATCGACGCGAAGAAAACACCCCGCCGCAGGAGGTGCAGGCTTGAGACGCACGATCCTCTCGCTTGTAGTTGCAGTGCTGGCTGTTGCGGTCGGCCTGAGAGCTCAGACAGAATCGACGAGCCCGGCCACCGCGCCAGAACAGAACATGACCGCGCCCACACAATCTCAGCAGCAGCCGCAGATATCGACGGCGTCGGCTGTTCCGCAGCTGCCAGCTAGCGGTCCGGTTCAGCGCTTGACATTGCAGGACGCGGAAGCGCTTGCAATCAAAAACAACCCCCAGATTTCGATCTATCACTTGATCTACCTGGCATCGAACCAGGTAACCCGGGAAGCAAAGTCAGCATACTACCCCAGCATCTATGGCAGCTTTACGGCCGTCGGAGGTCAGCAGGGAAGTCGCATCGCTGCAGGGAGCTTGAACGCTCCCCGGTTGCTGAACCGTGCCGCAGGCGGGTTAGCCCTCTCGCAGATGATCACTGATTTTGGCAGAACCAATAATCTGGTGGCGACATCGGCTTTACGAGCGAAGGCGGCGAACATGAATGCGGTCGCGACCGCATACCAAATCAAGCTTACCGTCGATGAAGCGTACTACAACGCGTTGCAGACCTTTGCAGAACAGAGAGTCGCCGAGGAGACGGTGAAGGCACGCCAACTCGTCGCCGACCAAATCACCACGCTGTTCCAGAACAAATTGCGCTCGCAGCTCGATGTCAGTTTTGCCAGCGCGAACCTGGCTCAATCCAAGCTGCTCCTGCTCGACGCGCAGAACAATTATCAGGCAGCGCTATCGCAGTTGTCGCAGATTCTCGGCTATACCCGGCAGCAGAACCTTTCTCTGGTTGACTCCCAATCAGAGCTAAAGCCACCGCCCGATCAGGTCAGCCAACTCGAAGATGAGGCGTTCAGCAATAGGCCGGAGATCGCATCGCAGACCTTTCAGTATCAAGCCGCCCAGCATTTTCAAAAAGCCGAGCGTGATCTGCTGTTCCCAACTGTCTCGGCTATAGGAGTGGTCGGGCAAACTCCGGACGGCAGTGTGCTCAACGGAGTGCAACAGTTTCCGACCTGGTACGGGGCCGCCGGGGTCAATTTGAACGTACCGATATTCAATGGCTTTCAATACGTGGCCCGGTCGCGCGAGGCCGGGGATCGCGCGAAAGCCTCTGGCGAAGAGTTACGCGATCTGAAAGATCGCATTGCCAATGACGTGCGTACCAGTTGGCTCAATGCCATCACCGCATACAACCGTGTCGGCGTGAGTCAGCAGTTCCTCGATCAGACCAACCTGGCCCTCGACCTCTCGCAGACCCGCTATAACCTCGGGCTGAGTTCCATCGTGGAATTAAGCCAGGCGCAGCTTCAACAGACTCAGGCGGAGATTGAATTCGCAGCAGCCAAGTATCAATACCACATTGCGGAGGCGGTGCTGCGTTTCCAGATTGCGGCTCCATAAGTGGCCATGCGCAGGCGACACAAACATCGACAGAACGACGATCACACGGGCATCGCGTTTCTTGCTGCAGGCATGCTTGGCGTGGCTGCGGTTGCGGTCGTAGAAGATGTGCGTTACTCGGCAACCGGCATACCGCTTTGGAGCAGCTGGCACTTTCAGCCCGCGTCCATCTTTGCCGGAATGCTTGCGTTTGTAGGAGTGCTGTACTGCCTGCAGCGAATCAACAATCGACCGCGAGCGCTGGAATATGTAGAGCCTTTCTTACCGCTCTTGGTGCTATCGGGAGCGAATCTGGCGCTACAGCTAAACTCGATGTGGCTTTTGTTAGCTCTTCTGCCGACCGTCGCTTGGAGCGTGGGCCGCGTTCGAAGAACTCGATCGGACCGAGCAATGCCGCGACGCGCGTCCGGCGGCTAAAGCACGCAGAGACGCCCTCGGCCTGCATGAAGCGGGAGAACCGATCAGGAACTGGTTTTTACGGTTTCGCTAGCGGATTTGGCAAAGAAAATTTCGGAAATCAGCAGGGCTGCTCCAATCACTATTGCAGTGTCGGCTACATTAAACGCCGGCCAGTGGTAGCTGCCGACATAAAAATCGAGAAAGTCGACGACGCGTCCGCTCACCATCCGGTCCCACAGATTCCCCATCGCGCCGCCCAGAATCAGCGAAAGACCAATCGTTGTCGTGCTCACGGCGTGGCTGTTCTTCCATAACAGGGCAGAAACCACGATGAGCGCGACTATTGAGAAGCTGACCAGGGCTCCTACTTTCCATTGCGCCGAGGAATCCGCGAAAAGGCCAAATGCTGCACCGGTGTTCTCCACATGGGTCAGGCGAAAGAACCCGGGTATGACAACAACACTGTCGCGCAAAGCAATGTTGCTGGCGACAGCCCACTTCGCCAGACGATCCAGCAAGAGCACGACAATGGCGATCACCAGGAAATACTTACGCATCACGATCTCGACGAGGGCCCACGATAGCGCGGACCGAATTCTCCTTCTGATTAGACGCAGCTCTTACGGCGAAAGAAGCAGCCGAAATGGCCACGTCATCGGGCAGCTGCGGTCGCTTCAATCTCCTTCAGCACCGCACTGCAACGCTCACACACCGTAGGATACGTCTTATCTTCCCCTACATGCGTCGAGTAATTCCAGCAGCGTTCGCATTTTTCACCGGGCGCCTTGCTTACCTCGAAGGTCATGCTGGTCCCACCATTGCTCGCTGACGCCTTCTCAAGGGCCACTGCCGACACGATAAAGAGATATCGCAACTGGTCCTGATAACGTGCCAGCAGAGGATAAATGCTCTCAGGAGCACTCAACCGAATCTGCGCCTCGAGGCTGCCGCCGATCCGCTTCTCATTGCGTGCGGCCTCCAGTGCCTTTAGCGCTTCGTCGCGAACCGATAGCAGGGTCTGCCAGTCGCTCTTCATCGCGTCGGCGTCGAACCCCTTCGGCAACGCACCCGTCAGGTCAGCCGGAGCGGGGAAGTGCGAGAGATGCACACTATCTAACCGTCCCGCCGCCGGCAGATACCCCCAAACCTCATCAGACGTAAAACTCATGACCGGAGCCAGCAAACGCACAAGCGCCTCGCCCAGCTTCCACAGCGCAGTTTGAGCCGATCGCCGCGCCGTCGACTTCGGCGCGGACGTATAGAGCCGGTCCTTCAGCACGTCGAAGTAGATCGCGCTTAGATCAACAATGCAGAAATCCTTCAGCCGCTGATACAAACGATGAAAGACGAACGCGTCGTAGTGTTCCCGTACATCCTTCGTCGCTTCCGCCGCACGCAGCAGGATGTACTGATCCAGAGGATGCATCTCGCCGAAAGGCACAATGTCAGCAGCCGGATCGAAACCCTCCAAATTGCCCAGAATGTACCGGAAGGTATTCCTGATCTTGCGATAGCTGTCGGCGATACGCTGCATGAGCTCATCCGATGCCATCACGTCCTCGCGGAAGTCGACTGACGCCACCCACAACCGGATGATCTCCGCTCCCATCTTGTCGGCAATCTCCACAGGGTCGACCGTGTTGCCCAGCGATTTCGACATCGCTCTCCCCTGCGGATCAAGCGTCCAACCTACCGTTGCGCAGCCGCGATACGGCGCCGATCCCCTCGTAGCTACCGCGCACAGCAGGGAGGACTGGAACCATCCGCGGTGCTGGTCGCCGCCCTCAATATAGAGATCGGCAGGCCAGGGCAGCCCGGGCTCGTGACCGAGCACGGCAGCCTGGCTATTGCCCGACTCGAACCAGACATCGACGATGTCCATCTCTTTGCGGAATTTTGTCGAGCTGCACTTCGCGCACTTGGTGCCCGCCGGCAGAATCTGCTCAGGAGAATACTTGTACCAGGCGTCCGCGCCTTCGCGAGCGAACAGGTCAACAACGAGTTTGTGTACCGCCGGATCGCCGACGAACTCCTTGCAACCCTCGCATTGGAACATCGCAATGGGCACACCCCAGACGCGTTGGCGCGAGATGCACCAGTCCGGGCGCCCCGCTACCATGTTGGCGATGCGCTCCTCGCCCCACGACGGATCCCACTTCACTTTCTTGATCTCGTCAAGAGCGCGCGCGCGCAATGTTCCACCTTCTGGTAGTTTTCCTTCCATCGAGATGAACCACTGTTCGGTGGCGCGGAAGATGATCGGGTTGTGACAGCGCCAGCAATGCGGATAGGAGTGTTCGATCTTCTCGTAGCTCAGCAGCACGCCGCGACTCTTCAACAGATCGACAATCAGCGGATTGGCTTTGAATACCTGCTGGCCTTCGTATTCTGGCAAGCCATTGCGCAGGATGCCGCCGTCATCGACATTCGAATGCAAGTCGAGGCCGTACTTCACTCCGGTATTAAAGTCGTCCGCACCGTGCGCCGGAGCCGTATGGACCGCGCCCGTGCCCGTGTCCATGGTGACGTAGTCGCCCAGCACGCCCAGGATCTGCCGATCCAGAAACGGATGCGCGAAGGTCGAATGCTCCAGCTTCGTTCCGGGGAACAGCGCGATCTCCTTGGCCTCCGAGAGGTTGCACTTCTCGATAGTCTGCTGCGCTAGTGCCTTCGCGACGATGTAAATCCACTCCCCGGTGTCGAGCGCCACATACTCCGCATCAGGCGCGAAGGTCACCGCCATCGAGGCGGGCAGCGTCCACGGCGTCGTGGTCCAGATAATAGTCGCTACATTTTTCTTTCCCACCAGCGCCGGATCGATTTTTCCCGGATCGCCGGTCATCGCATACCGCACCCAGATACTGGGGCTGGTATGCATCTCGTATTCGACTTCGGCCTCGGCCAGCGCGGTCTTGTCGACCACGCACCAGTACACCGACTTCAAGCCCTTATAGACGATTCCTTCCTGGTAACACTTGTAGAAAGTCTCCAGGCAAACGCTCTCGTACTGCGGATCCATGGTGGAGTAGGGTTTCTCCCAGCGCGCGATGCCGCCCAGGCGCTTGAACTGCGAGCGTTGTAGGTCGAGGTATTTTGTCGCATATTTGCGGCACTCTTCGCGTACCGCCAGTGGGTCCATCTCGAGCTTCTTACGGCCCAACTGGTTATCGACCTTGATCTCGATTGGCAAACCGTGGCAGTCCCAGCCTGGCACGTAGGGAGCATCGAAGCCGCTCATGCTCCGAGACTTGACCACGAAATCCTTCAACGTCTTGTTGAGGGCCGTGCCGAGGTGGATCGGACCGTTGGCATAGGGCGGCCCGTCGTGCATCACATAGATAGGCTGGCCTTTATGTGCCTCGCGAATCCGGTCATAGATTCGCATCTTCTCCCAATGTTCGAGCATCTTGGGCTCATTCTTGGGCAGGTTCGCCTTCATGGAGAAGTCGGTCTTCGGCAAATTCAGGGTTGATTTCAGGTCGAGCGGCACTCCGTGATTTCCTCGTTTCCCGTTACCGGAACATAAATGTTCAACCGGTTATCTCTTCATTATAGGGAGCGGCAAAATGCGCGTCCATTCGTGCCGGTAGTCTCTGCGGGGATAACTGCTTGGATTTCTGGCACGTACGGGCTGGGAGCGACGGAAAAGACTGGCTCGCCTTTACCCCTTAGGCTCGTCTCAGTATTGGTAGAAATTCCGAACAACGATGTGGGTAGCTGCGCATCTAAGCTTAAGAGCGGCGACTCTCACTTGGACATTCTCAGGTGCGAGCTCGGCCCGCAACCTCATCGGAAACAGTGGGTTTTAGCGATGAGTGTCCTGGCCTTGGAAGTGCTAATCGAGTATCAGCGAAACGGTGCAAGCAGCCGGCGAACAGACCGAAGGAACTAGAACCTGTATGGCTAATCAGACGTTGATTCCCCCGCCACCGCCGCAGCAGGAAGAGGAGTTGCATCTTCTGCCGCAGACTACGATGGACGAATCCCTATGGGCGTCGCTGAAAGAGAACATTCGTGCTGCGCTGTTTCCGGAGAAACTACCCCCGTTGATGTTGACCTC
The DNA here is from genome assembly GCA_963834135.1 of uncultured Acidobacteriaceae bacterium. Taxonomy (GTDB): domain Bacteria; phylum Acidobacteriota; class Terriglobia; order Terriglobales; family Acidobacteriaceae; genus Bog-257. The sequence continues at coordinate 377,143 of CAWIAN010000010.1, forward strand.
GCGTCCGGTTAAAGTCCGCGAGATCTGGGGCGAATACAACTATAAGAAGGAAAGCGCGGGCGTCTCGCTGGTGGTCCACATCGCGATGATCGCCGCTCTCATTGCGGCCTCGATCGTGGGCGCCAAGGTGGTCACGCAGAAACCGAAAGAGACCGTCACCCTGATCGCTCCCGATCTCACGCCTCCGCAATTGCCCATGACCAAGAAGAATGCCACGACCTCTGGCGGGGGTGGTGGCGGTGGCGACCACGACAAACTCCAGGCTCCCAAGGGCAAGCTTCCCAAAACCGCGATGGAGCAGATCACGCCTCCGGCGGTGGTCATCCGTAACGATAACCCTAAGCTTCCGGTAGAACCGACGGTAGTCATCCCTCCGCAAATCAAGCTGACTTCCAATATGCCCAACATCGGTAACCCGATGTCAGCCGTGCCTTCTGGTCCGCCTTCCAATGGAACCGGGGGCGGCGGCGGCATTGGCTCGGGTAACGGCGGTGGAGTCGGTTCCGGATCCGGCCCTGGCGTCGGTCCAGGACATGGAGGCGGTATTGGGGGCGGCGCCTTTCGTGTAGGTGGTGGTGTTTCTGCGCCGCGCGCCCTCGACACACCTGATCCCGAGTACTCCGAAGAAGCGCGCAAGGCAAAATATCAGGGAACCTGCGTCCTGTGGCTCATCGTCGGCCCCGACGGCAAGCCGCGCGATATCAAGGTAGCTCGGGCGCTGGGCATGGGACTAGACCAGAAAGCCATCGAAGCGGTTCGCAACTGGAAGTTTGAGCCGGCGATGAAAGATGGCAAGCCGGTCGCAGTGCAGATCAATGTTGAGGTGAACTTCCGGCTGTACTGACATCGGTATGGTTGGAAGGAAGGGGGAGGCGAGAGCCTCTCCTTTTTTTCGCGCTGCGGCCGGGACACGGCAGTAACCTCAGGGATCCGTACCCGAGGACGCTCACTTTCCACCTGGAATCTCAACGTCAGAACAACGAAGGGCAACGCTCCTGGCCAAACCGCCCCAGATACCCGTTAAGTTCGCGGATCGACGCCTTTGATCTTCTTACGTAGCGTCACCCTCAACGTGGAGTGAGAAACACGTTCGCAACACCTTTCCTGGGAACTGTAGCCAACTCAAAGGGAATGCTTTTGGTGCGATCGATGAAGCGAACGACCATCTTGCCGGTGTACTCGCCGAATCGGCCGGCCGCGGCCAGGCACCGTAAAGTCGAGCCATAGCCACAGGCTCGCGCAGCGTCTGTGGCTGGCTCCACAGACACCATCAGATGTCACCCCACCCGTATTCAGTAACGGGCGAGCGCACTAACAAAGATCTAGGTTCCGGTCTTATCACCACCGCAGGTGATTGCCGGCACTGACAAAACGTCGCCGCGGATTATCGTTCACTTGTCCCAGGAGCAGGAGCCTCTGCTCCGTTTTGACATTCCGCAAAGCCCGGAAACGAGGACTCATCATGAGGAAAATCATAACGTTGGGTCTGCTTATGACATCGATGTGCCTGGTACTTCCAGCCTTCGGCAAAACCTACAAGACCACCTATCCCGTTGCCTGTACCGAGGTTTGGCCAGCGGTTAAGAGCACACTCGGCAATCCCGACAACTACAACGTTACCGTAAGTGATGACCATAAGATGGCAGCCGAATATGACGTGAAGCATTCAGCGCACGTCAACATCAGTGGAGCGCTGCTGCAGCGAAAAAACCATGTCACCCTCCTGCCGAAAGGAACAGGTTGCGAGATGCAGGTTGTGTCGAATTACAGCGGGTGGGAACACAACGATCAGGGAGACTTCAAGAAGCGCGTCGATGAAGCCATGACCAGCCCGAAGCCCGCGACATCCGCTAAACCGGCAGAACCGATGGCCGCAAGCAAGTAAGCTTATTTCGGCCCTGCGGGCCTATGGCTGCTGTTGAGGCGGATGTTTTTTCAGGCGAGGCGTCAGCTTCGGCACCACGTACTCCTGGAAGATGCCGGCCACGCTGCCTTCGGCGATGCGAATCAGCGCAGTCTGGAAGTACAAGCTCGTTCCTCGATCGCTGGAGGGATAATACGTCTGCGAGATGCCGCTGGTAATGAACGAGCCGAGAATGGCCGAGTAGTTTGGTTGATACTTCTTGTTATCGCCTTTGCAAATCACGGCATTGCCGACAGCGTAGAGAAAACGGGAGCCGTCGGAATTTGGGCCGCGATAGAAGTACCGCGGATCCTGATGAAGCAACGTCGGCAGAATGGCGCTATCGATGAAGGTCCCAATGAAGACATCACCGTATACCGCTCCAAAGCGCTTGCCATAGCCCGCGGCACCCTGCCCGTAGCCGTTCAATTGATCGGACGCCTGATAGATTCCCGCCAAGAATCCCGCTCCCAGGATGCTGATGGGATCGCTTACCGACTTCCAGGCGAGCTGAAACTTAAGCCTCGTGGGCAGTGGAGCGGCATCGGGTACGTAGGTGGCGTAAAAATTCGGTATAAAGCCGAGTACGCGCTGCTTCTCCTGCTCCTTGACTTGAACCTCAGCGGCCTCGTCGCCCGTAAGTCCCACATTCACATCGGTGGTAGTGGCGGCCACGTTCAAAACGATCTCAGGAACGATATAGATCTGTCCCGCGGTCAAGCTTCCACTAACTGTTTTGGTATCGAAGCCCTGTGCCGTGATCGTCAGCTTGAAGGTACCGGGAGCCACGTTGGAAAAGGCAAATTGTCCATCGTCACCGGATAGAACGTCCACTGGTTGGGCGCCGTCCTGACGAGTGAGCTGTACTTTCGCTCCAACCGCTACCGCCCCTTGCTGGTCGACCACGGTTCCGCTGATGCTTGCCTGAATCCCAGCCGCTTTGCCGGTCTGCGCTGCCTGCGGAACCGTTGACTGTTGCGACTCGACTGCTGTCGCCAAGCCAAGGATGACACAGAGGCTCAGACAAATCGAACCCCAAGCACCGAGGAAAACGCCTCGGACATTTCGGCTCAAACCCATCCCGTTCGAAATCTCCCTGTACCTGCTTAACATCAGATGCGGAATTGCAGACTAGGCTTCGGTTTAGTTGCTTCTACGCAGCTTATACGAATAATATTCGCCCGGAGAGCCGATTTTGAATGGCCGCATCTCGGACGCGGAAGAACCCTACTAGCCGTTCCCAAGTTTCTTCAGATAATCGACAATATCGGGCGAGGTCCAGTCAGTCGCACCGATGAACTTACGTACGATCTTTCCATTGCCGTCGATGATGAAGGTCTCCGGAAACTTAAAGGTGCCGTAGAGCTCATTTGTTCGCTGGCCGTCACGCACAGTGAGCAGATCTACCTCATGATCGCGGATAAATTGCTTGTAAGCGGCATCGTCGGAATCTTCACTAATTGCCAGCACGGTCACCTTGTCGCCAACCAGCTTTTGCATCTCGATAAGCGACGGCGTCTCCTCAATGCACGGCTGACACCAACTCGCCCAGAAATTCAGGACCACTGGTTTGCCGTGAAACTGATTCAGCGAAACCGTGCGCTCCGCGTCAGTAATCGTGAAACTGGGAGCAGCGTTGCCAATGCGCGGAGGATGCGGTCCATTGCAGCTGATTAGCAGAAACAGGCAAATCAGGGCAAGCGATGAGGCCAGACGCTTCACTCTCTTATAATAATGGATTCCGTGCCGCTGAATGTCGTATTTGCGCGGATACAGCTACAACAAAAGCCGCACGGCAGCGACACTATCAACGCGTGACCCTTCCAACGAATCCCGACGTCTCCGTTATTATCCCCGCACGGGACGAGGAGGCCTGCCTGGCCGACTGCCTTCAGAGCCTGGTGGGGCAACAGGGGCCGACCTACGAAATCATTGTCGTGGATGACGACTCCGCTGATGCGACCCGCAGCATCGCCAAGAGCTTTCCCGTCCGCGTGATCTCTGCCGATCCTCTGCCGCCGGGCTGGAGCGGCAAATGCAACGCTGCCTGGTGCGGCGCGAAGATCGCAAGAGGGAAGTGGCTGCTCTTCACCGACGCCGATACCAAACACTCTCCCCACTCCATTTCGGCCGGTCTGACCGAAGCCGTCGCCTCTGAAGCATCGCTCCTTTCCTATTCGCCCAAGCAGGAAGTTCATAGTTTCGCCGAGCGCGCGCTTATGCCGGTGATCTTTGCCGAACTGGCGGCGACCTATCGGCCTAAGAAAGTCTGTGATCCTGACTCTCCGGTGGCCGCTGCCAACGGCCAGTACCTCCTCATCCGTCGCGATATTTACGACGCCGTCGGTGGCCATGCTGCTGTAGCCACGGCGATCCTCGAAGACGTCGCACTTGCCCAGCGGGTAAAGCGAGGCGGAAGTCTCCTCCACTTTCGCGTCTCTGATGTGGTGTCGACCCGCATGTACCGCAGCTTTTCGCAGATGTGGGAAGGCTGGACCAAGAACCTCGCACTGCTGTTTCCGCATCCGTACTGGCTCGCTTTCCGACGACTGGCGGAGTTTGCACTCATCGTTGGCGGGATCGATGCTTGCGACGTGGCAGTTCGCTCATGGCGAGAAAATCCCAGCTGCACTTGTGACGGTGGCAACGATAGCGCTGCTGGTTTTTCTCCTGCGTCGAATTCGACGTGCGCACTTTGACTGGCCGTCAAACGCGCTGGCAATCTTCGGCCTTCCGCTTTTTGCAATACTTTTGCTCAATTCTGACATCTCACACAAGAGAGGCAGCGTGAGATGGAAGGGCAGGGAGTACGGCCGAGACGTCAATCCGGCCCATATGCCCGTTCCTGACGATTCGGAAAAGCGGCCCACTGGCACGTACAATTGATCTGCTTCCCAACGGAGGCAACTGTCGATTGGCCACCGCCGAAGGATGTGAGGCGAAAGCCTCGACGGCCCGATAACTATGGTCTATCTAACGCGTAAATGCGAATTCTCTGCATCGCACTATTATCACAACCCCAGTTTCAGCGAGGAAGAGAATCGGCGCGTCTTCGGGAAGTGCGCCAACCTCAACGGACACGGCCATAACTACACCTTGGAAGTCACCGTGAAAGGTGAGGTCGACCCAACCACCGGCTTCGTGGTCGACCTGAAAGACTTGAAGGAAGTCCTGAACCGTGAGGTCATCGACGCCCTCGATCATCGGCATCTGAACAAAGAGGTACCCGAATTTGCCGACCAGATCCCGACAACCGAGAACCTGGCAATCGCCATCTGGAAGCGCTTGGAGAGTAAGCTAAACATCGCCCGACTGCACCGCGTCCGCGTGTACGAGTTGCCAGACCTGTTTGTCGACTTCTATGGAGAACCATGAAGGCCCATCTCACTCGCCGCTACATCTTCTCCGCATCACACAGGCTGCACGCCGATGGCCTGACCGAGGAGCAGAACCGCGCGGTTTATGGCAAGTGCAACAACCCGTTTGGGCACGGGCACAACTACTCTCTTGAGGTAACGGTGAGCGGCCAAGTGGACCCGGCCACCGGGATGGTCTGCAATCTGGTCGATCTGGACGAGGCAGTGCGCCGCGACGTCCTAGATCGCTTCGACCATGTGAACTTGAACACTAGTCCGGAATTCGCGGCAGAAGTCCCTACTACCGAGAATCTGAGCGAAGTTATCTACGATCTTTTGAAGCAAAACTTTAAGGCTGCTCATCTGGAAAAAGTGAGGCTGGAAGAGACCGCAATGAACAGCTTCGAGTACACAGGCAGTTAGTGGGGGTCCAATTCAAGGCCCTCCTTTGGCCTCGAGCGGGATAGCAAAATCATGAAAGAGACTACGGAAACCGCAACCCTTACCAGCGCCAGCTTCGATGATCTCGCCCGCGAGATGCTGGTTCGCCTGGGCGAAGACCCCGATCGCGAGGGTCTGCTGAAGACTCCGGAGCGTTACGCCAAGGCGCTCTACGACCTCACCAAGGGCTATCGCGAAGATCCGGAAAACATCCTCAAGGACGCGCTGTTCACCGTCGACTACGACGAGATGGTCATCGTCAAGGACATCGAGATGTTCAGCCTCTGCGAGCATCATGTCCTGCCCTTCTTCGGCAAAGTGCATATCGCCTACATCCCGAAAGGAAAAGTCATCGGGCTAAGCAAGACTGCCCGCCTGGTCGAGGTTTTCGCGCGCCGTCTTCAGGTACAGGAGCGCCTGACGGTGCAGATCGCCGAGACGATCCAGAAGGTCATTCAACCTCTGGGGGTCGGTGTCGTCGTCGAAGCCCGACATCTTTGCATGATGATGCGCGGCGTAGAAAAACAGCACTCTGCCACCGTCACCTCGTCGATGCTTGGCGCCTTCCGCGCGCAGCAGACGCGGCAGGAATTCCTCTCCCTGATCCACGCCAAGACCACCAACGGCTTCTAGCCATGACTGCGAAAGCGGAGCGGTCGAATCCAACAGAACGTCTGGCTGGAAAAGTTGCCGTAATCACCGGCGGCAGCAGCGGCATCGGCTATGCCATTGCACAGGCATTCTTCCTTGAGGGTTGCAATGTCGTCATCACGGGCCGAAACGAAGAAAAACTTAAGGCGGCGGCGGTCAAGCTTTCTTCAGCAGGTTCAAGCCAGGTCGTCCCTCATCTCTGCGATGTCCGTGAGCAGTATTCCGTGGAAGCCGTCTTTGACATGGTGCAGACGCGTTTTGGGCGCGTCGATGTTCTGCTCAACAATGCCGGCATCAGCCAGCCTCCCACGTCAGTCGAACTCACTTCGGTTCAGTTGTGGCGCGAGATGATTGACATCAACCTCAACGGAATGTTCCTGTGTACCCGCGCAGCACTGCCGCTCATGTCCTCGGGAGGCACGATCATCAACAATCTCTCTGCGGCCGCGAAGCATGTCTTTCCCAAATTCTCGGCTTACACTGCCGCCAAGACCGGCGCATACGGCTTTACCTTGGCTCTTCGCGAGGAGTTGATGCCCCGCGGTATTCGCGTCACGGCGCTGATGGCAGGCGCGACCTCGACCGACATTTGGCAGCAGATTATGCCCGAAGCATCGCACGAAGGCATGATGAACGTCGAAACCATTGCGCAGGCGGTGCTCTACGCCGTGTTGCTGCCGCCCCAAGCAAATCTATCGGAAATTCTCATCACTCCCACAGCAGGAGCCATCTCTGCAGGCGTGAATCCCAAGCCGTAACCTCCGGAAAGGTCCCGGGGGCGCCGGAACAGCGGTGTAATGGGGATCTCAGCAGGCCGGATTATGACAGAGCCCCCGGCGACGGGGGCGGAAGATCATAGCCCAGCGCTTCAGCGCTGGGTAAGCGTTCAAAGAAGGCTCTCGAATCCCAGAAGGACCACAGGTTTTCGGTTAGCACAGGATTGCGTGGGGTTTCCGAACCAGTCTCTCCTAGGAGCTAACCGCTAAGGGATCTACAACCCGTAGTGATATCGCCGGGTCCGGGCAGGGAATAGCTTGATCAGCGCGATACCGGCAATAAACCCTCCCACGTGAGCCCAGAACGCGATCCCGCTGCTGTTGCCGCTGTTGGCTGCAATCGACGTCGCCGCTCCACTGAGAAACTGTGCGACGAACCAATAGCCGAGCACGATCCAAGCCGGCAGCCACATGAAGAAGACGAAGAAGAACGGCACCAGCGTCAGGACGCGCGCCCGCGGATAGAGCACGAAGAACGCACCCATCACGCCCGCGATCGCTCCGCTGGCGCCGACGCTGGGAATGGTCGATCCGATATTGAACGCCGTATGCAACAGCGCCGCGGCCACCCCACAAACCAGATACAGCACCAGATACAGCCCGTGCCCAAGGTAGTCCTCGACGTTGTCGCCGAAGATCCAAAGCGCCCACATGTTGAAGATCAGGTGAAGCCATCCGCCATGCAAAAACATGGAAGTGAACATCGGGATGACGGCTGCAGCTACCGACACGTAGCGCGTCCCCAGCCCAGAGATCAGGTCCCAGGGCACATAGCCATGATTCGCCAGGACAACCGTCAGCCGGGCCGGCACAACGCCAAAAGTAAAGACCAGGCTGTTGCGCAGCGACGAGTTCAGCGAAATTTCATACAGGAAGGCGATGGTATTCAGCGCAATGAGCGTGTAGTTGACGAATGGCGTGCTGATCCGGGGTGCGTCGTCCTTCAGTGGAATCATATCGGCGCTACAGCTGGTGCAGCAGGGAAGCGGCTTCCCTTTCTTCGCTCCCGGGCAAGGCCCTACGCGATTTGACCAACGAGCCTTTCAACCTCCACGATAGCAGAAGGATGCCGCTTAACGGTGTAATGGTAGTGGATAAACCCGCAGGCTGGACTTCGCACGACGTGGTCGCCAAAACGCGACGTCTGGTCGGCGAGCGCTCCATCGGACATTTGGGCACGCTCGATCCCATGGCGACCGGAGTTCTGCCGCTAGTCCTCGGCCGTATGACGCGTCTGTGTCAGTTTTACAGCTCCTCCGAGAAGACCTATGAAGGTACGATACGACTCGGAGTCGCCACTGACACCTACGATGCGGATGGCGAACAGCTAGGCCCTCAACAAACAGTTCAAGTAACGCTCGAAGAAGTTCAGGCGGGGATCGCTGCCTTCGTGGGCCCGATCCAGCAGGTACCACCCCCGTTTTCTGCAAAGAAAGTTAAAGGAGTGCCCGCCTATAAGCTGGCCCGCAAGAACAAAGAAGTCGATCTCCAGCCAGTCCAGGTAGAGGTGAAGGAATTCCTCATTTCGAGTCTCACGAACAACGTAGCCGAGTTCCGCTGCCGGGTTTCGTCGGGAACCTATGTTCGCAGTCTGGCGCATGAACTTGGACAAAAACTGGGTGTCGGCGCTCATCTCGCAAGCCTACGCCGAACGGCCGTTGCGGAGTTTGCCATCGAGAACAGTCATACACTGGAGGAGATTAGCGAAGCCGCCGCGGCATCTCGCATTGAGAATCTGCTCATCCACCCGCGCCGCGTGTTGCCGGAGATCCCAAGCGTGACGGCCACCGAAGCCGATGTCGCCAAAATTCGCAATGGCCGCACCATCAACCTCCCGGAGATGTCCCGTTCGCGCTGGGTCAAAGTCTTCGCAGGGCAGACCGAACTCGTCTGCCTGGCCACACGTGTGGCGGGAACATTGTTCCATCCGAAGGTCGTCCTGATTTGAGCGACATCCCGCGTTTAGTAGGACAATCGCTAGGCACTAGCAATGTCCGATAACAGATATTATGTTAACCTGCGCAAAGTAAGCCGTTGACGCGGCTATTATCAGTCTGTCTAAGGCTGAATCTTCTGGATATCGATACCTAAAGATCCTCGTTGAGCATTTCACCGCCTCGCATAATCGCGCGGCCGAATCGTTTGGTTCCACACGCTGTCGAAAGACAGCGCGACGCTGGGCAAAGGTATATGAAAATACACTGCTATCCCATTTCGTGGCTTCTGGAGGTCCTGCGTGACGCTTTACGCTTACAGCGCTGCGGTTCTACTCGCTTTGCTGACGATGACTTCTGCCAAGCCTGCGAGCGCTCAGGAGAAGGACCGGGCTTTCTCCTCCGAGCAACTGCAAGTGATCAGCACCGTAAAGACGATCTTCGCCGCGTCGGAAGCCAACGACATGGCCAAGTTCCGTTCCGTTATCGCGCCAGGTTTTTACATCTTCGATAACGGTAAGCGCTTCGATGGCGATGCGATCATGGACTTGATCCGAAAGCTGCAGGCTGCGGGAAACCGTTATGAGTGGAACGTCACCGATCCTGATGTCCACGTCAGCGGCAACAACGCGTGGATCGCTTACGTCAACCGAGGCAGCATCACAAACGCTTCGGGTAAACATGAGCAGCAGTGGCTCGAATCCGCGGTGCTACAGAAGCAGTCAGGCACATGGAAGATCGTCTTCATGCAGAGCACGCGCGTTCCTCAAGCGGCTCCCGAAGCTCCCAGCAAATCACAGTGAGGGCACCCTGATGTTCGTTACGCTGTCGCAGTCATCAGGTCCTCGAGATCAGCTTTGAACCGTTGCAACGCTTCGAGACGCTCAGCGGTCGCTTCGACGGTCTCTGACTTCGCCTGGAAGACTTGCTTCCCTTCTTTCTGCACCAACACACCGAGCACTTCGCCCATTCGCCAACCAGGCGAGCCGATCAACTGCAATCCAGCGGGAGTCAAGCGCAGCAGTGCGATGCAACCATCGCGAATCACGCCAATGGAATTGGGATAGCGATCGAAGACTTGCAGCTCGAAACCGGCTAGATAGATTCGTTGCAGCTGTTCGGCAGGATCAGGCATTGGCGAGCGGCTCTTAGCCATTAGCGCTTAGCTTTTGGCAGAAACACAACGACAACAATGAGAAGATCTGGCCCCGGGGTTTGCTAAGAGCTACAAGCTACTGGCTAAATAGCCACTTCACATCTTGTAGCGTCCTAAGTCGTCTTCGCCCAGGTTCTCCAGCCATTTGCGCAACTCGTCCGCCGAGACTCGGTCGTTCACGTTGGCTGCTACTTTGCTCGTCTTCAGCACTTCGTCTTCGACAAAAATCGGACAGTCCATGCGTAACGCCAGCGCTAGTGCGTCCGACGGCCGCGAGTCAATCGAGATCGACTGGCCATCGCGCTCCAGCCAAATCACGGCAAAAAACGTATCGTCGCGCAGTTCGGTCACCACGACTTTACGGACGACCGTTTCCAATCCCACCAGCAGATTCTTCAGTAGGTCGTGCGTCATCGGTCGCGGCGTCGTCACCTTCTCGATCTCCAGGGCGATGGCGTTGGCTTCATACACTCCCACCCAGATCGGCAGCACCGACTCGCTTCCCTGCTCCTTGAGCACCACGATGGGCATGTTGGTCATCGGGTCCATCATCAACCCGCGAATTTTCATCTCGACTTCCATCGTGGTCCCTCCCCGAGGTGCTTCGGACCGGCCATTAGCCTTGAGCCAAAATCTTCACACAGAGGCACTAAGACACAGAGTTCTTTTGCTCTTCTCCGTGTCCTCTGTCCCTCCGTGGTGAAAACGCCTTTCCAGTCCTTGATACTCTTTCTTACCGACGCTCGGCAACGCCTTTGTGGATGCTTACTGCACCATCTTTCCCAAAAGACTATTAGGGAACGTCTGGGTTACTTCAACTTGCACATAACTTCCGACGCCCGGCGCGTTCGTGCTGTCAGCGGTGAAGTTCAGCGTCTTGTTCTGCGAGGTCCGCCCGATCATCTGGCCACGAGCTGCATTCCTTCCCTCTACCATTACTTCAATTTTCTTTCCTAAATGCCTACGATAGCTGATCCTTTGCAGCTCACGTTGACGCTCTTGCAGTAGCAGCAAACGGCGGGACTTCTCCTCCTCGGGAATCGAGTCGATGTATTGCAGCGACGGTGTATTCGGCCGAGGCGAGTACTTGAACGAGAACACTCCGTCATACCCAACTTCGCTGAGCAGGCCGAGTGTCTCTTCGAACTCGGATTCGGTTTCGCCCGGGAAACCGACGATGACATCGGTTGTGATGCTGATCTCCTTGTTGCGCGTCGCTTTCATCCAGGCAATGCGTTCTAGATATTGCTCGCGGGTGTATTCGCGAAACATCGATCGCAGCACGCGCGAAGAGCCGCTCTGGACGGGCAGATGCACGTGATCGCAGAGCGCCGGAACCGCGTCGATGGCGTCGATGATGTCTCGGGTGAAGTCTCGGGGATGAGAGGTGGTGAAGCGCACGCGGCGGATGCCCACGAGTTCGCCGATCGCCGAGAGCAACTCCGCGAATGTCATCTTTGCGGAAGGATCGCGGTAGGAATTTACGTTCTGGCCCAGCAGTTGAATATCGGTATAGCCGGCGTCAACCATACGGTGAGCTTCGTCCAGCACCGATTGCGAAGTCCGGCTGCGCTCGTTGCCGCGCGTGTAAGGGACGACACAGTAGGCGCAGAACTTGTCGCAGCCCTCGATGATGGTGATGTAGCCGCGATGCGGGTTGGTGCGGGCGGTGAATTCGGTCTCGAAGGTCTGGTCGGTCTCGCGGTCGTCCAGGCCGGTAACTCGCGACGAGCCCGCCTCTATCTGCACCAGCATCTCGGGCAAGTTGCGATACGAGGCTGAGCCGGCGACCAGCGATACCCAGGGCGCGCGCTCGAAGATCTTCTCGCCCTCTTGTTGGGCGACGCAGCCAAGAACTCCGAAGCGTTTCCCTTGCTTCTGCAGCTTCTTGACGTCGGCGAGGCGGTGGAAGACCTTCTGCTCGGCTTTATCGCGAATGGAGCAGGTGTTGTAAAAGATCAGGTCAGCATCTTCTTCGTGCTCTACCTGCTGGTAGCCCTGCGAGATGAGCGAGCCCACGACTTTTTCGGAGTCGTGGAAGTTCATCTGACAGCCAAAGGTCTCGATATAAAAGGTTTTCTGCTGGGAACTCACGCCAATCCTCTTATGATCAAGTATAGCGCCCCGCGTGGTGCATCAGGTTTCCTGTCGATCACGACTCCGCTGGTACCCCTGGTTCGAGTCCCCTCTTGAACGTTGAGCTGGGTGGAGTGGAATGATGTCCCACGTTTGCCAATGTCGGGGAACGTGGGCACCAACCTCTCTATCCACTAGCTACTGACTTAGCTGGCCAGAGGGAATAAAAGGAGGCCGGCGAAGGTCTTGTGCCATGGTGGGAAACTGATGGATTCGTGCTGTTCGCTGGTGAAGCTAGAATTCCCAGGTCTCGAACACGGCGAGACCTGGGGCATCCGGTTTGTCAGAACAGCTTGTGGCGAAGCATACCCGCCAGGGCCAAAACGCCAGAACCGAATAGCAGGATGCCGCCGGGCTCAGGAGTTGTGCCGGTGGATGATCCAGACGATCCCAAAAGAGTGAACGACTCGGAGGGTATCGTTCCCAAGCTGTTCTCAGACGCTAACGACGGACCGCTATTTTGATCCCAGTAATACGGATCGCCCAGGCTGCAACAGCCGTTGTCCAAGGTCAACCAGTAGGTACCGGCCGCCAGGTTCACATTCGTTCCGAAGTTACCCGACTCGGTACAAACGTTAAAGCCGATCTGGTTGGCGAAACACCCAGTCGCCGTGAAGTTGACGGTCTGGTCGAAATAGGTGGTGCCACCGAATTCGCTGGAGGTGATCGCTACTTCCGCCGACTGCAAAACGTCGCCAGGAAATACCCAGGCGGCAAAGTCCAGACCATTCACCGCAGAGTTACTACTAAGCGTGAAGTTATCGCTGACCGCAAATCCAAGATTGATCGTCCAGGCCGTATCTTGCCCGTTGGTGGGACCATTATCGTAGAGATCGTTCTGAGCGCTGGCAGGAATGGTAGCCAGAGTCAGGCAGAAAAAGCTAACCCAGGGGAGAACTCGACGCAGCATAGTCAATACCTCAGTCAAGCAGAGTTATTGATTTGAGAGCAATTCTGTCGCCGCCGTAAAGTCATGAAAAATCGGCCAGGAGAGCGTCTTCACTGCAACCGGTTGCAACAAAGTGGTTGTGAGTGGCGTCCCCCGATCCCGGCAGGCCAATGGCGACCAACGTGTACAATGCAAGCCGAGTTGATCAACAATTCGGAGGAAAGGGGTACTATGAGCGACTTCCATAAACACTTTATTCAACACATGTTCCAACACATCTTTGAGAAGGCGGAGGGCGTGGAGAGCGATCAGGTGGCAGGGTCGCACTTCGATATAGCCGCCTTTGGAGAAAAGATCGCCTTAGCCAAGACCGCCAACATTGACGCTATGGCGTTCCTCCAGCGTTGTCATGACAAGGAAGGCAAATCGGTCAAGGAGTGTCTCGCGGCATTTGACGCGGAACTTGCCAAGATTCCACCCAAGAAGTAATTATCTCGGTTCCGAGCCTTCGAAAGACCCTCAAACCATTCATGGCCGGGACGAGCATAGATTAAGCGCTCCGTTTATCGCCTATTCGTTTTTCGCCCGCATCGTCATTCAATCTCTCGGCATAGGTTCCAGTTGTCGATAGCTTGTCGGAGTTTCGCCAGACTGGAGCGAAGCCGATCAGCCCGATGAAGTGAGAATAAAGTCTTGCCAGCTCCAGCGAGCTCCGAGGAAACGCACTCCCTGCGGAAGAGCCGTGCCCAGGGTAAGCATGCCAACCAAGTACGCGAGGCGGGCCCGGTTTGCTTCGGTGCCCAACTCACGACCAGCTTCATGCCGAATCGGGTAGATGCCAGCGAGGGAGATTCCAACCAGAAACCGAAGAGCGGCGGCGCTCGCCAGGCCGTTGGAGAAGAGTGCGAAGCAGCCGTTGAAGAATGCGCCCCGCACGGCGCTTAATACGAAAATCCTGCTCGCGGGGAAAGTGTCTGCCAATCCCTGAGGGCAAAAGCCGATGTGCCGAGGATGAATCCGAACTGAACTGCATTTGTAAGAAGGCCGATCCCGGAGACCCTGATGCCCCACGCTCTCATCAGATCTGGGGCTGCGCTGTTTGCGCTGAACCAAAGCGATGTGCCACACAGTTGTGCGATCGCGATGGCTGCGACAGGATGTGCGCGTAAAGATGGCATCGATACTGATGGGACGAATTGACTATTCAAGTACAACAAACTGGCGACGGACGTCCCCACTCAACGCCAAAAGATGGCCTTGAATGGGTTATCCAGCAAAGTGAGGTTCTATTCAAATTGCGAGATGGTCAGCGTCTTCCCGTCGACAGTGCATACCCATAGTTTGCCTTGGATCACTCTTCCGCAAGTGGGCGCCGAAGCCGTTTGGATGGGAACCGCGGTCTCTGCGGTGAGGTCCCACAATAGGGCATATGGAGGCTTCTTGCCGGCATTGTCGAAATATACGGCGGACGCCCGGCTATTGCTTAACGCATCGAGAATGCCAATCGAAGCGCCCGCTTCGACGGGCATCTGGCGAAGTTGCTTGCCGGAGGCGACATCGAAGACGGTGAGGTGCGCGTCAGCTCCGCCCGCCAGCAATTGTTTGCCGTCCGGGGAGAACTGGAGTGTGAAGGTTTCGAGCACGAAGCCACGGTAGTCTCGCGTCTTCTGCCAGGTTGCGGTGTCGTACCAGCGGAGCACGGTGTCGTCACCCACGGCTGCAAGCAGCTTGCCGTCGGGGCTGACGGCCATCGCCGCTACTCCCCCGAAGTCAACCGGCAGAGTGGCTCGCTGGGATGGGGTTTGAGACAGTTCCCAAACTTGGCCTGGACTGTTCTCCGGCCCGACAAAGAGGCTCTTGTTATTGGGGAAGAAGTACAACAAGTCGATGCGGTGCGAGTCGGCCTTCCAGCGGCGGGTCGACGCGGGATCGCCCGCGTCGAGCACCTCGACAGTGCCATCGCCGAAACCAGCCGCAAGCCAATGCCCGTCGGTCGAGTAGGCCATTGAGTTTGGGCCCTTCCCGGCGGGAAAAATAATGTGTGCGGCGCCTCCGGAAACGTCGACCAACTGCAGGCTTTTGTCGTTACATTCGACGGCCAGGTGAGAGCCGTCCGGCGATAGAATTTGAAAGGCCGATTCACAGGGTAGGGAGACCTGCGCGAGCCGTTGCGAAGCGGAGGCGAGCGAAGCACACAGCAGCACGACAACCACGGTGAACTCGCGCATCAGAGGGTCTCCATCACGAGGTCGAAGTTGACGGCCGCGACGATCTGTCCAGGTGCGCCTTGAATGACTACCGGACGCACCAGTTCTCTGCTGGTAATGAGTGGGTCGCGCGTGTAGTTCTTGCCTGGATCGCCGTCGAAGACCGGGTCGGTGGCGAAGTATAACTGTGTGACCACGGGCTTGTGTCCGGGCGCGGTGACCAGGTAGTGCACGTGCTGGCACACGCGCTGCGGATAATGTCCGGGCATCACGCTCTCGATCGCGTAGCTGCCCTTCGCTCCGGGGTCAAGCAGAGTGCGGTAGCGGTATCCCTCAATGTCGTAGTGGCCGGCATGATCGGTCTGCCACACTTCGAGTTTTGCATCGGGGACGATTTCTCCGCGCACGTCATAGATGACACCGGAAAGCGTCAAGGGTAAGCCTGCGTCGCCGGGCGCGCGCAGCGTTGTGGTATGCGGAGCTTCCCGCTTGTAGAACGGACCCAGTTCGCAAAACGGAGTCGGCTGCTTCTTCTCGGCATCGTCCCAGGCCGCGGCCAGAGCAGAAAGCGGTATAGAGGAAGCCAGCGTGATGGTGCCGAAGGCAGCGCAGCGCTCCAAGAGTTCGCGCCTGTTGAGCTTCATGCCATCTCCTGTGGTGGGGAGATGGACTATATCGCGAGTTTGCGTTTTCTGTCTAAATAAATCGGCAGAGAAGACAAACGGCGCCCCAGGTTCGGCCTGCCTTGGCCTAAACCTGGGATCCGGTCAGTTCGCGGGGTTCACCAGTATCTTGGCCATCATGCCGCCATCTTCGTGATCGAGAATGTGACAGTGATAGACAAAAGTCCCGGCGATGTTGGGATCACGGAAATCCATACGCACAGTGATGCTCGGGTATGGACCAGTGCCACTCCACGAAGGCACAACAAAGGTGTCCCTCAGATCCTGATCGGGAGTGGGAACGCCATTAATCGCCATCATCATGAAATGCAGCTGGTGAATATGAAAGACGTGGGCTTCCCCGGAACGATTTTCGATGGTCCAGTCTTCAACAGCGCCGACGTTCGTCGTAATCGCCGGTGGATCTTCCATGTGGAACACATGCGGCTTCTGCCCCACCACAGTGATGAACAGCGACGTCGGTCCGTTGGACGAAATGGTTTCCTCTGAGAAGTAGAGATTGCGCTGCGTGGTTGGCGTCAGGAATTTCAATCCGGCAAAGCGCTTGGCGGCGATAGGCGTGGCCGTCGGTCGATGCTTCAGAGAAGCGGAGCCCATACCAGTAGGAGACGGCTTGATGGCGACGAGTGGCTCGGGCGGATCCAGATCGCCTATGGGTCCGCTGTCGAAACCGGTGGTCAGAAGAGTTCCCTCCTGACCGGCGGCCAGAGCCGGCACGACGAATTCAACACGGCCCGCTGGCGGTAGATTGATGGTGGTGTAGTTGGTGGGCACGGTCAAGGGAATGCCGTCAAACGAGATGACCTGAAGCGGCTGCGCTACGCCTTGATACTGAACCTGCAAATTGAGGATCGCCGCGCTGCCGGCGTTCAGCACGCGCCAGAATTCCTTGTGTCCAATCTGCGCGTTGACGTAAGGATGTTGGAGGTTCGTAATGACGGGCTGAAAGTTAATTGTGAGGGTATTCGGTCCCGCGTCCGGATCGCCGGGATTCACACCAAACTCCTGGCGAATGATGATGACATGTTCCGTCAGACCGTCAGTAAGCGGGTTGCTGCCTTCGAGAATAATGGCTCCCGAAGCGCCTCCATTAACTTGGTGGAACGTGTAGCCATGGACGTGCGGATGGTACCAGTACAACCCGGGCGCATCGTTGGGGGGCATCTGCAGGTTGTACTGGAACGGCGGGTCGCCCGACTGAATCAGGGTGTTGATAACGTCGTCCTGGTGGCAGACCGGCGGAACGTTCAAGCCGTGAAAATGGATGTTGGTCGAAGACGGAAGCACTTCGGTGGGATTACAGGGATCGTCCTGAGCTCCGGCCTTGTGCACGCCGCCCATCACCATCGGCGTGTGCTGATGCATCTCCATCCGGTGTACGTCTTGGGCGTTGTCCTTCCCTTTCGGCGGATAAAAATCGAACGGTGCTTGCAGGTTATCCGTGAGGTTCAGAATCAGTTGATCGCCGGGATTCAGTCGCAGCGTGGGCGCTTCGATCAGCTGTCCCTGGTACATGTAGTTGTAGCAGTAATGCATGAATCCGTTGCCATCCAGCGCATTCTGCAAAGTGAGATCGACAGTGAGCACGCCATTCTGGCTGTAAAGATCCACCGGATTTTGCACCAGCGTGCCCGCCTGCGGCCGCGCAGGACAAATAGGCAACTGCGCCGAAGCGCTTACACAGCCCCCGATAGAAATACCTAGTAGGCAAACCACCCGTAGCAACGATGAAGTAGTGCGCATTCCAAACCTCTAAGAACAAAAATTTGACAATGTGCTAGTTAGGCCGCCCTTAGAAAGGCCGCGGCGGATAAGCCCAGATCGAAAGCAAATTTCCGGCGGGTAACGGATCAACGGTGGGAGAGTTTGCCGACTCGGTCATGCTGCACTTCCCGTTGCCGGTTTGAATCGTCAGAATGCCGATCGACGACGGCACGCCGAATTCCGCCACGTAAAGCACGCCGCCGCTTCCGGAAGTATTCTCTGTAACCAGCTCGCCGAGGTAATACCAGGGAGCGTAGAAGCCGCTCAACCTCGCCGAAATACATCCAGGAAGAACCGCGCCGGTCGCGGTGTTAAAGAAGCCGGCGGCGATGGCGCCGCTCTGATTGTTGCTGATGAAGAGCAGGCTCTCATCGGGGCTGAGGCGGACATTCGTGGACCCGACGCCGGGAATCACGGCAGTTGGTCCGACCGGATTCGTTGGACCCGAGCCCAGGTTATAGACGCGTGTTGGCGTGAGGTGACCGGACGAGATATCGGAAACCTCAACGACTGTGCGGATCGCGCCATCACCGAAGATCGCGAAATGTCCATCCTGCGTGATATCGATTCCGGCAGGAAGGTTGTTGTAATCCAGCCCGAAGCCTGTGGAGTCCTGCTGATCGCCGTTGGGCATAGGCGTGCCGCCGGAGATGTTAAATGACTCGATGGAACCATCGCCGTAGGTGGCGATTAACAAACTATTGGTCGCGGCCACAGCGTAAATGCCGCCACCATTCAGCCCGGCAACCGGAGTATCTCCGAGAAAACTAAGCTGGCATCCGGGCAGAATTTGGAAGGTGCCAATGTTGTTCGAGTCGGTGTAGGTGGCGTAAAGATAGCTGGAGTTAATCGCCAGCCCCATGCCGTTCAGCGTGCCGGTGTCCTGCGCGGAGCCGGAAAAGATTCCGGTCACCAGCTGCGTGGCAATGTTGACCGATGCGATCTGGCCCGAACCGGAATCAGAGGCATAAAGACACTGAGCGCCGGCGTCGGAGACCAATTGGTGCGCCGCAAAATTTCCGCCAGCGCCTCCCGTGCCTCCAATGGTCACAGTGTTCTGAAATGTCAGTGACGGCGCGGTTGGAGTTCCACCCGAAACAAAATAACTGATGGTGTTGTCGCCGTAGAGCGCCGGTGCATCATCACTGGTAACGATGTAGGACGGCGCGGTGGGAGGCGGCGCGGCGGCATGACTCCGGGTTTGGGCCGAACAGACACCTGCCAACGCAAGCAACGCAATCATCGGAAACAAGTTCAATCGCATGTGGTCTCTCAAGAGTTCGGGCTGGTCAAGGATGAGGTGCCCAACTTTATTATGGTGGGCAGTAGAAGTCAACGAGCCGAGGTAACTACTACGGGCCTCGTGGATGATATTTACTTATTTTGTTGCAATGAGTTGCAGGCATTCTGCAAGCTGGCAGGGATACCTCGCGGGGGGCATTTAATCGCGGTCCATCGGGCTCCCGTCTGTAACAGGAAGCCCTCACTCGAGGTCAGCGGATGGCACCCGGAGTGGGGCATGCCGTAATCAACTTCACAAGACAGGTTCTCGCTACCTCAACACGCTTTCGAGTTGGGGTATAGCTGTGCGCTCGCTATGGGCGATCGCTTCTTTTTGCGACCCTCTTCTTTGCGCGCCGAGATTGATGCAAGGCACGGTTCAAGTCCGACACCAAACCTGTGTCGTGCTGCACGAGGCCTTTCACCAGGCATGAGAGCAGCAACTCGCGCGACGCATTTGGCGTTTCAAGAAACTGTGTGAATGTATTTTCCGCGACAAATCTTGCGAATTGCTCGCGAGATTGTTGGGGTGCATAAATATAGCCCTTCCCCCGAAAGCGCCGCTTTGCCAATTCTTTGCGGAAGAGGCGCGTGAGGGTGGTCATAACCGTTGTGTAAGCTATTTTCCGGTGAAGCAGCCGTTGAACTTCTCTCACGCTGCATTCATCGTTCTCCCAAAGTACTTTCATCACTTGCGCCTCCAGGGGCCCAAGTGCCGGGCGGCCATGTTTCCATAGTGTTCTGCGAAGGCGGGAGATCATACCAATGACCACCTTCCTGATATTTTGATTTACCCGGGTAGCAAGGTTGCGCTGCAGGAGTGAGGTGGCCTTAGATCGTCTTACTGGATACCCGTGAAAGGTACCCTTTACTGGGCTTTTTGAGCACCGCGGGATAGATCGCGTAGCCCTGGCAGGTCTTATTTGTAGTCGTAGCCTGCAATATCTAGACCATGACACGGATAATGTAGCCTAGTCATTGTTCAAGGGCAATCAGAAAGTGAGAAATTTACTGGCTTATGGCAGAAGCCAAGGAATTGGTGATGTAGAAAAAGAACGTTAGTAGCGTTCTGCGAAGCCGACTTAAGACTGGAGACTGACTATCGTCGTAGCCGGGTGCCGCACACAGTCCACCATCCATTGCGTGCAAGACGCTAGGTTTCCTCACACTTCCGCCTCGCCCTCAAGATAGAACACACACTGGCCTTCGAGCTCGACGCGGTCGTTTAGAAGGCGGCAGACCACTTCGCCACCGCGGCGTGAAGCTTGGAATGCGCGGAACTCGCTTCTGCCCAGCCGCTCTGCCCAATACGGCGCCAGCATGCAGTGAGCAGCGCCGGTCACAGGGTCTTCTGGGATGCCCTTTGCCGGAGCGAAATAGCGGCTGACGAAATCAAAATCGCCGTCACCGGCGGCGGTGACGATGATGCCAGGCCGGTCCATCCGAGCCACGGCAGACATGTCGGGCGCCAGACTGCGGATGATCTTCCCGCTATCGAGCAATGCCATGTAGTTAAATTGATTGACGCGAACCTCGAGCGGCTCCGCGCCCAACGCATCGGCGAGCCCCGCCGGTGCAGCTATCGGCTCCGACGGCCGCGCGGGAAGATCCATTGCGTAGTCCGACCCGTTGCGTCTTACCGTTAATGGACCGCTCGCGGAGTGAAAGACCACACGATGGCGGCCCGGGCTCGAGGCGCTCCATGACTACTGCGGCGCTGGCAAGCGTGGCGTGACCGCATAACGGCACCTCCGTCATTGGCGTGAACCATCGCAGGCTATAGTCACCCTCACTGGGCACAAGGAAAGCCGTTTCGGAGAGATTGTTTTCTGCCGCGACCGCTTGCAACACTTCGTCTGGGAGAAAGCTCGACATTGGCATGACTGCTGCGGGATTGCCGGCGAAGCGGCGGCTTGCGAAAGCGTCGACCTGGAAGATTCGCGTGCGCATCGTTTTCCTGCTCACTTCTCGCGCACGGCGCGCCATTCGGCGTGACGTCCGTGAATACCGTACATTCCGGACATCTCGTTGCCGTCAATACGGCCGCGGAAGGTCAGGACGTTGCGCGTTTGGGTGCTGAACTCAACGTGGTGGCCGTTAACGAAGCCATGAATTTTGCCGGATTGGTTGGGTCCGCGAAAGTTTCCCGACAAGTTGTGGCCGTTCTGATCGATGTGAACAAACTTCCTCACTGTCGCACCGTTGTCGATGTTTTTGGAGAAGATCGTCCAACTACCCTGAATGTTGTCGGGAGGAACTTCGCGCTCTGGCTGCTGCGCCGCCGTGCTGAGGGCAAATAGAAGGCAAGCAGAAGCCATGGTCATTATTTTTGAGCGAGAGCGCATAGCCGGGTCCGAAGCTGAATCGAATACAAGGGAATTCTAAAGCAGCAGCACGGCTACGGGCCCATGCGTGCTTAGTTCGTTTTGCCGGCTTCGTCCTTAATCCGCGTATCAGTGGCGATCCAGTTCACCTCCCAGGTCTTGCCGCCGTCGTCGGAGAATGACTGTTCGAAGTGGGCCGAATCGTTGCTCACATCGGAGATGACGAAGCGCACCAGAATCGCCCGTCCGTTCAAACTTTCCTGATCGACGAACTCGCCGCGTCCGTTCTTGAACTCGCCGACGGTGGGCGTGCTCAGAGTGCCCACGCTAGCGTTGGCGAAGTTCAGGCTCCACTGGTGCGAGTCCGGATTGTAGAGGCGTAGTGACAAGGCTTCGATGTGACCGTTCGGACCTTGCACCTCGAGTTCCAGAAGATTGGCATGGCCGTTCCAGACCTTGCGAACGACCGAGGTGCCGTCGTATTCGACCCAGGTGGATGAGCCGGTCAGAGGACGCAAACGCCTCGAAATGTGCGTCTTCCAGTTGCCAATCTCCCAATCGAAGTCGTGCTGCCCGTCCTTCTTCTCGACGGCAGCCAGCGGCGCCGGTTTCGCGGCGCCGGACTGCGCCAGCAGCGATGCAGAACAGGCAGCAAGTATCAGAAGAATCGCAAAAGTGCGGCGTGATGTGGCTGGATTCATCACTTCACCCTCGTCTGATCGGTGATCCAGTTCACTTCCCAATTCTTGCCACCATCGGCGGAGAAGGACTGCTCGAAATGCGCGGTGTTCGGCGTGATGCGCGACCAGATGAAGCGAACGTAGATCATCTTTCCATTGAAGTCTTCCTGATCGTAAAACTCACCGACACCATTCTTGAATCCGCCGACCATCGGCGTCCCAAGGATGCCGTCTTTGCGATTGACCCAGTAGATGAACCATTGATGCGACTCCGGGCGATACAGGCGATACGTAAGGCCTTCAACGTGGCCGGTCGAGCCAACGGTTTCGAATTGTTCCAGGTGGGCCGCGCCGTCCCAGAGTTTCTGCGTGGTCGTCTTGCCGTCAAACTCGATCCACTGGTTGGAACCGGTCAATGGGTGCAGTCGCCGTTTGAGGTGGATCGTCCAGGTGCCGTCTTCGAAGTCGAAGTCGTGCGAGCCGTCGTGAGTAGCCGTAGCTGCAGTTGCTGGTTTCTGAGGGTTCGGGCTTTGGGCAAACGCGTTAACGAAACAGGAAGTCACCATCAGAGTACAGAGCAGCAGGCACAACTTGCGCATTGACTTGGGCTCCATTGGTTAGTGCATGAATCTCATCTTTGGCCGAACAAAGCTCGCTGTGGAAACGATATCCGCTCTACGAGCTTTACTGCATGAAATCGACCAGGCGGCAGATGAATCCCCAGCCACCACCGAGTTCGCTGACCGCCAGCATCAGTTCGTTGCTTCCCTTCTTTAATCGTAAATACACCGCGTCATTCTCCGGGTTCACGATCCCGAGGAAGCCGGGCGCGCGGAAGCCTTGGGCGCTGCGGCCACGGTAAAGAATCTGGCCGTTCAGGAAAACGCTCACGTCGTCGCTGTATCCGATCTCGAGTTTCTTCACCTCATCGCGATCGGATTCAATAGTGGTACGCGCATAGAGGACCTTCATGCCCGGCTGCGGGTCGAGCCGCGTGGAGAAGTCGGTTTGGAACGTGACTCGAGGATGCGGCGCGTCACGGTAGCGATAGAGGACCACGAAACCCGGCGGTTCCGCCTCAACCTTCTGCCACTGGATTGCAGCGCTCTCCGACGATGTCAGAGGCCGTTCCAGATTGCGCGCGAGGCCATCATACGACGGCGAGATCTCCCACTTTGTGAGGGTTCCCGCCGGCATTGGCGGCAGATGTCGCTCCCAGGGAACATCGGCCGTGGCGCGGATCTCGAAGTTCGAGAAACAGGTGGCACCTTCCAGGTCCATCAGGACTACCTGACCCTTCTGCACGCCGCTCTTCAGGTCGGTCATGACCAGCGCGGCTTTGTCCATGTCCTTGACATAGAATTTGCCCTGCGCACCGGCCACTTCCAGCCGCAAGTGAAACCACTCGCCACTGGGAATATCGACTGCGCCGGTGAAGCCTGGTCCATTGAATATCTGCCAGTTGCGCCCGGTTTTAAGAACCGGAGTGTACTGCATGGCGTCGGGCAAGCCTGACTTATGTTGGCGGAGATAGATCTCCTCACCGTCAGCGCCGTCGTTGGCCATGCGGAACATGATCCCAAAGAATCCTCGCTTGGCCGAGGTAGCGACATCGACATCGATAACGGCGTCGCGCATCTCAAAGTCTTTCAGCACCGCTGCTCCGCCATTAAGAAGAAGGCAGTTACGGCTCTGATATTGGGTAGGTTTGGCTTGCCCTTCCAGGTCCCAGCGCGACGAGTCTGGCGGGACCGAGAGCGTCTGCGCGGACACTGCCGAAGCTGCGAGCAAAAGTGCTGCGGAAACAACCGTCAATAATCGTCGGCGTACATTGCAACTGAGCTGCATTCCGAATCCCTCAATCTAGCGCAGACTGGCTTCTTCGAACACGACTTTGACCAGGCTATTTGCAGCCTCATCAAATGCCTCGCCCTGCTGCTGGTCGTTGCCGGCGAAGCGCTGCCGGAAAGCAGTCAAGTCGACTCCTGCTTTGACGGAGTCCAGAGTTTGAAACATGGCCGGGCTGGTTTGCCTCAGCCTTTCGTTCATCTGGTCAACAGCGCTCTTCAGCAAATCGCGGACAAGGTAAATGTAGCTTTTGTCGTGGAGAATCGGACCGTGTCCTGGGACGATCGTGTCGGCGTCGAGCTGTGCCAGGTTTTGCAAGGTCTGAATCCACTCGCTGGGATAGCCGTCGTAGAAATACGGAATCGGATAGACGACCAGGTCGCCGGCAATCACGATTTTCTCTTTAGGGAGATACACGACCGCGTCTCCACCGGTGTTGCCGCGCCCCAGAAACTTGACCTGTACCTCCCGATTGCCAATGTCGATGCTGAAGTCGTGATCGAACGTCAGGGTGGCGCTCTGGAATTTGATCTTCTTGATCTCCTCCAGCGCCGGAATACGGCGCGCGAGGGCAGCCTTCACTTGCGCTTTGTCTGACTCAGTAAGAGTTTGCCCGTCGGGGGTCTTTCCCGTATCCAACATCTGCTGCAGGCCGGCAACATCTTTCTCATCCCTCATTGCAGAGCCCGGGCCGAAAAGATCCATCTCTCTCTTGGTTTCCACATGCGCAATGATGGTCAACGCTGGAAAGGTGTCCATGTACACGCGGTTGCCGAGATTGTGATCGTTGTGAAAGTGGGTGTTCAGCACGAAGCTGACAGGCTTGTCTGTCCATTGGCGAATCTGCGCGATGTCCTGCTGAGCGTCAGAGGGCAGATAGCAGGTGTCTACTACGAAGACCTGGCGGTCGCCGATGATGACCGTGCTGTTGCCACTGAATCTCTGGTGCTGGATTTCATAAACGCCCGCGGCCAGTTGGGTCACTTTGCGTTCCGACTGCCCCATCATAGGGACGGCTAACAGCCCTAGCGAAAGAATCGGTAGAAGCAGGCGAAGCCACTTGCCTCGGAAACGCATGATCGTCACCATGGACCCCATGGTTAGCGTCCATTTGCGGGACGTGAACCTGAGGCGCCGACATTTCATTTTGCCGACGCGAATTTACCAGCGTTCACGCCCCCAAGGATCGAAGTTCAAACAACTCCGGCGCCCAATTAATGAACCGCCACTCCTCTGGTCATCGGCAGGAGCTTTGTCACAGCCGTGCTTATTGGTTGATATTCTGTTTCGCCTGTAACTTGGTGACCAGGCTTTGCACGCCGGCCTTGGCTCCGTCGGGAGCACCTGCCAACGCAGCTTCCATCTGCTTAGTCGCTTCGGGATAGTTCCCTTCTCCGCAAGCAATGCGCGCCAATCCGGCATGCGACAGCCAGTTATTCGGGTCCTTGGTGGCTGCCATCTTGAAGACTGCGAACGCTTCGTCCTGCTTCTTCTCCTTCTGCAATTGGCGGCCGTAGCCATAGAGCTGCTGAGCACTGGCCAGCGTCAACGCTTTGTCCTTCGCCTGCTTCGCGTCCGTGTTCTTGCCCAACGCCTCCAGGATGCGAGACTTCGTCATCTCGTTTTCATAACGGTCTTCATTCTGGATGGAGTTGTCTTCCCACTTCAGCGCCTCCTCCAGATCGGTTTTGTTGTCGACCAGGTAGGTCGCAGCGTCGTCCCATCCATCCCAGGTGTACTGAGCCAGCCCGCGCATCTGATTGTTCAGGCTCGCATCAACAATCTTCGGTACGTCGACCGCAACGGTGAACGGCACAGCCACTTTGTCCCAGCTCATCACGACGACGGCTGAATCGGGCTTGAGCTGATCGAAGTCATAAGTCAACGCATTGTGCATGTCGGCCGTCTGCGGTTTCACCGTGACGCGCAAGGCATCCTCCGGCTGCTTGTAGCTGAAGCTTCCCCAGGCGGTATGCATGTTGGAGAAGATCACGGTCCACTGGTTCTCGCCAGGGATCATGTGCAGGCCATAGGTGCCCGCCGGCAGCGACTTGCCCTCGATGGTTACGTCGTTGGGAAAGGTGATGGTGGTGTTCTCATTCGCGCCTGCGCGCCAGACTTCTCCGTATGGCACCAGCCCGCCCCAGATCTTGCGGCCATCGACCAGGGGACGGTGGTAGACGATGGTGATGTCGGTGATGCCGATGCGCTGCGTGATGACCGCCTTCTGGCTTTGCCGCGGAAGATTCAACTGCGTCGACTGCGCGCTACAGAGGGCGGCTATGAGCAGAATGCTGGATAGAATCAGAAAGCGAAGTTTGTTCATCGCGAAACCTCTCTTGTGCAGGAATTCAGGTGTTCTAAAAACGTTTGGAAGGCCGCGGGCTGCGAGCGGCATCTTTCGGGGAGAATGGACGGAACAGAAGTTGTCCTCGTAAGCACGAGAGTGACGAAGTGATGTTGCAGCCACATGAGAACACATTTCGGGGGGACAAAAAAGGACAAGGAGGAGAGTCGGTCTGGTAAAGCTCGGACGGTGTTTGGTGCCCGGTAAAGATCTGCCGTCCGGGGGAAGATCGCACGGAAGGCCCACAACTGGGCTTTCTTGGGACGCCCTCCTTCAGGCGGGCGTCCACAGACTCAGAACAGCTTGGAACCCTGCCGACCTGCGTCACCACCTCGTGTGATGGACTGCCACAGCCGCGGAGAGTATAAAAGTAAGTTGCACCTCCAGCGCGACACTCTCCCGCAACGTGCAACCAGCCCTCATTTCTGATCGCGGCGACGGCCGCGCGAGGTATTCATGTCCAGTGTGGTGCAGGGCCCCAAGGGTCTCGAAGGAATTACCGCCGCCAACTCCGGCATCTGCTACATCGATGGCGATCAAGGTGTACTCGCCTATCGCGGTATCGATATTCACGAACTCGCCGATCATTCGACCTTCGAAGAGGTCTGCTACTTGCTGTGGTTCGGGCGGCTGCCCAATCGCTCGGAGTTGCAGGAGCTCAAGCTGAATCTGGCGCGCGAACGCAAGCTGGATGCGTCGATCATCAGCCTGCTGCGGCAAGCGCCCAAGCATGCCCTGCCCATGGACGTGCTGCGCACTATCATCTCGGCACTGTCGTTCTACGATCCCGAGGAGAAGGTCAACGATCACGAAGCTAACGTGCGCAAGGCGATTCGGCTGACCGCACAGCTAGCCTATGTCGTCGCTGTGTACGATCGCATCCGCAAGGGCAAGCCGCTGGTTGAGCCCGATCGCTCGCTCTCGCATGCCGGCAATTTCCTTTACATGCTCAACGGCGAACTACCCAGCGAAACTGCCGAACGCGCCTTCGACATCGCGCTGATCCTGCACGCCGATCACGAACTGAACGCTTCTACTTTTGCGGCGCGTGTCGTCGCCGCCACGCTGAGCGACATGCATTCGGCGGTCACCGCGGCCATTGGCGCGCTGAAGGGTCCGCTGCACGGCGGCGCCAATGAAGCTGTGTTTCGCATTCTTGAGGCAATCGATATTTCCGGAGCCGATCCGGTTGACTACATCAAGGGCATGTTGGCGCAGAAGAAGAAGGTTCCCGGCTTTGGACATCGCGTGTATCACACCGAAGACCCGCGCGCGACGCACCTGCGCAAGATGTCGGAGAGCCTGGGGCGTTCGAGCGGTAACGCGAAGTGGTTCGAGATATCGCGCAAGATCGAGGAGTTCATCGTCGCCGAGCGCAAGCTCAACGCGAACGTGGACTTCTATTCCGCTTCGACCTATCACACGCTGGGTATTGACATCGATCTATTCACGCCGGTGTTTGCAGTATCGCGCGTATCGGGATGGACGGCGCACGTGATCGAGCAGCTCAACGACAACCGCCTAATCCGCCCGCGCGCTGATTATCACGGGCCGGTATATCCGAATCATTACGTTGCGATGGAGAGGCGGTAGAGCGGCGCTGTTCTCTATTCGCCATTCGCCAGACGTCCGGCCACCCATAGCGTTCACGCGCATTGTTTTTTCATGGCGTCATCCTGAGCGGAACATTCGCGTCTGTTGCTAATGTGGAGTGGAATACCGCTATCGCCTCAGAAATCCTGCCTTTAAGCGACGTCCACTCATTCGAAAACCACGGATGGGTGGGGGGATCGCCACTCGTGCATGATTTACGATGAGTATTCGGGACCAGGAACCAGGGGATAGAGATTGTGATTCGCGAAACGATCATGACTGTTTCTATCGCCTATCCTCGACTCTTATTTCCCTGCTCTTCTCATGCATATTCCTGACGGATACCTGAGTCCTTCGACGTGCGCGACGCTCTATGTGGGGGCGGTCGCCGGCTGGTACTCGGCTTTGCGGCGACTGAAGCGTGCTCTCTTCACACGCGTAATTCCGCTTATCTCCGTCTTCGCCGCATTTTCGTTCGTCGTAATGATGTTCAACCTGCCGCTGCCCGGAGGCACCACGGGGCACGCGTTGGGCGTCACCATCGCGGCCATTGTGCTCGGGCCATCGGGCGCGCTCCTCGCACTTTCCATCGCGATTGCGATTCAGGCGCTGTTCTTTGGCGACGGCGGCATCAGCACACTGGGTGCGAACTGCTTCAACATGGCGATCGTAGGATCGCTGGTGGCTTACGGAAGTTATCGACTGATTGCGGCGCGCGCCGCCCTGACCGCCAGGCGACGCGTCGTCGCCGCTGGCGTTGCAGGGTATCTGGCGGTGAATGCCGCGGCGCTGCTGGCGGCTATCGAGTTCGGCATTCAACCCATGCTCTTCCACGACGCCAGCGGCACGCCGATGTACGCACCGTACCCGCTGAACATTGCCATTCCGGCGATGATGATTGGGCATCTGACCTTCGCTGGAATAGCCGAGGCGGTGATCTCCGCCGGGCTCGTCGCTTATCTACAGGTTGCCGACCCGGCGTTGCTGCGGGGCACGTCGGGACTCCAAGGCGAGGCAGTCGATGTGGCACTTCGCCCCGCGTCGGGGTCGCTGCAGCGACTTTGGGCGGCGATCGCGGTGCTCATGCTGCTGACGCCGGTCGGCATCTTGGCGGCCGGAAGCGCCTGGGGCGAATGGTCACCCAGGCAATTGGCCGCATCACAGGCCGCAGCTCCGCCTTCCGCTTCCGCGGCTGTGCCCGCCGGACTGCAGAGACTCTCGAAGCTCTGGACCGCGCCCTTCCCTGCCTACGCACCTACCTTCGTCAGGAGCCGGGGCTTCGGTTACCTGCTGTCGGCGATGTTCGGCGTTGGGCTGCTGCTGGTAATTTCGCTGCTCGCGCGCTTGATTTTCGAGCGTGGTCGCCGTACGGAAGGCGCGGCATGAGCTTCGTCGAGTCGACAACTATCGGGTTTACTCGCGCGCTCACGCGAGCCATGTTGTCGGAAGAGACGGCACGTAAGCGCGGCTTGTTGCAGTCGCTCGATGTGCGCGTGCGCCTGATCGGCCTGCTGGCACTGGTAATGTCGGTCACGCTCTCGCGGAAGACTAGCGTTGTCGCTGGGCTGTTTGCACTGGCGATCGTGCTTGCCGTGCTCTCCAGAGTCAACCTGCTCATGCTGGCAAAACGCGTATGGCTGATCGCACTGGGATTTACCGGCGTGATCGCCATACCTGCGCTTTTTACGACCCCGGGACGCGCTATTCTCTCCAACGGAACAATCGCGATCACCGAGCAAGGCTTGCGCACGGCTGTGCTGCTCGTCCTGCGGGTGGAGACAGCCGTTACCTTCACCACATTGCTGATCCTCTGTACGCCGTGGAACCATGTGCTGAAGGCGCTGCGTGCTCTGCGCCTGCCCAAGGAGGCGATCATCATGCTGGCGATGACGTATCGTTACGTCTTCCTGCTGGTGGATACTGCGGGGCAGATGTTTGAGTCGCGCCGCAGCCGCACGGTCGGAGTTCTGGACGGTCCGGAGCAGCGGCAGATGGCGGCACGGACAGCCGGTGTCTTACTGAGTAAGAGTGTTGCCCTGAGTAACGAAGTCTACCTGGCCATGGAGTCGCGCGGCTTTCGCGGGGATGTCCAGATTCTTTCGGACTTTCATATGACAATGTGGGACTGGCTGGGACTATTGCTTTTTCTGGCGGCTGCCACCCTGGCCGTCTGGATGGGAAGATAGGCGGATGGCCCTCTTCGACCTGCGTGAGGTTACGTTCGACTACGAAGGCATCGCCGCTCTACGCGGTCTCTCGCTGGCCATCGAACAGGGAGAGCGGCTGGCGCTGGTCGGGGCAAACGGTTCGGGCAAGTCCACACTGCTGCGCCTGCTGGACGCGTTATGCTTTCCTTCAGCAGGCGAGATCACTTTCGATGGACGTGTTTTGACCGCTCGCCACTTGCAGGATGACAGTTTCGCGCTGCCGTTTCGACGACGGGTGGCACTGGTGTTTCAGAATCCGGATGTGCAGCTGTTCAACCCGACAGTCTTCGATGAAGTCGCCTTTGCTCCGTTACAACTCAAGTGGCCGAGAGAGCAGCTGCTGGCCAGAGTGAATACGACTCTGGAACTGATGGGCATCTCGCATCTTCGCGAGCGGCCTCCATATCGGCTTTCGGGGGGCGAAAAGAAGCGCGTAGCCCTGGCGTC
Source organism: uncultured Acidobacteriaceae bacterium (assembly GCA_963834135.1). Lineage (GTDB taxonomy): Bacteria > Acidobacteriota > Terriglobia > Terriglobales > Acidobacteriaceae > Bog-257. The sequence continues at coordinate 407,766 of CAWIAN010000010.1, forward strand.
GGTAATCGTGCTGGAGCCGGATGTGCTCCTGCTCGATGAGCCAACGGCCGCATTGGATCCGCGCAGTCAGAGCCAGATCATCGACCTGATTCAGCAATGGAAGGGGTCGTCGAGAACCATCGTGACCGCAACCCATCAGATCGAGATTCTGGAGGACATAGCCGATCGCGTCGTAGTGCTGGAAGAAGGAAGGGTGCTGGCCAGCGGTGCGCCAACGGAGGTTTTGTCGAATCAGGAGCTGCTTTTACGCGCGAATCTGGTGCATGCACATCGGCATCGTCATGGATCGGTGATGCATTCGCATCCACATATCCATTCGCATTCGGAGCACGAGCATTGATGGTTGTCCGAAGAGCTGCCGCCGGGTAAAGCCGGCTTGTCCTCCAAATGCTCTGCCGCTATCCTCCCCTAAACCAAAACCAGGCGTAGAACGGCCCCCCGGGCGCAAACAAGGCTATGGTGTTGCGGGCCGCAATGTAATGGGCTGATTGACGCCAGCGTCAGCAATTACATCAGGCGGAATCTCCGGGTATTTCGCCTGCGGATACAGCTTAGCCAGCAACAGAATCCCAGCGATGGTCACGATCAGATCGAACACGCTGGCTTCGGGTCCAACGCTGCCGCCGCTCAACCACTTCGAGCCCGTCAACGACACCTTCAACATGTGACCGGTGGCTTGTATGCCACTGTTCGGCGTGGAATAGAAGAAGCTTTCTCCCCAATCGAACGACATATGCCAGCCGATGGCGAACCACAGGTTTCCGGTTCGTCGCAGCGCTAGACACAGAAACAGCGCAATCAGGACGATTTCGACCACGCCGATCCAGTTCTCTCCGGGATTGTTGATGTGAGATCCCGCAAACACCAAGCAGGTGATAAGTGCAGCCGGCCAAAAGCCGATGCCTGACGTAAGGGTGTACTGAATATATCCGCGAAAGGAGAATTCCTCGAAGAAGCCGACCATCAAAAACGCCAGCGCCCACAGTAGGCCGTATTTCATCAGATCGGCCGTGGAGAGCGCGAGTCCGCCAACGGAATACGCGTGCGTGGCCGCCATCATCGCCACGATGAACGACAGCATGACGAAGCCCCACAGCGCTCCGCTCCAAAAGTTCTTTCCAAGAAAGCCGCGGACCGGCAACCCGTACGCGGCAAAACGCCGGTGTTCGAGCCTGCTCATGAGGAAGGCGGCGAAGAGGACGATCGAAAAGGAAATCAGTTCCCCGACGATCACGCCCGGAGCCGAGAAGTCGGTGCCGAGAAGCGTGCGTAGCCTTGGCTGTAGGAGAAATGCAGCAGCGACAAACATCGCCACAACGATGATCAGGAAGATCAGCAGCCGCCACCCGGCCCGCAGACCATAAGGGCCGCGGAAAAACGCGTTGTTGGGTGCGGACGTGAGGGTCGGCGGCGGAAACTCGAGTTCAGACATGGTAATCCTCGTCAGTGTAGACGAAAGCGCAAGCTTGTTCGTTCCGTGTTTCCGGACAGCACTAAAGGGCTGGAGAATCTGCCTGTTGCAACATAAAATTCCAGTTGTAACCAACTACGGACTTGTGAGTACCGCGAATCCGTATGATAATTCCTTAGCTTTTCCCCTCTATTTTTCAACAAGATCGCTTCCAAGGAGCCCTGCCCAGCTATGAAGCTATTGGTCCGACTGTCCAGTCTGTTACTGCTAGCCAGTTCGTGTCTGACCGCGCAAGTGGCGGTTACCACGTATCAGTACGACAACTCCCGTTCCGGCGCTAATACCCACGAAACCACTCTGACCCCTTCCAACGTCAACTCCACGCAATTCGGCGTTAACCGGATCTTCCACGTTACAGGTTATGTTTATGCCCAGCCCCTGTACGTGCCCGGTGTCGTGATTAATGGGGTGTCGCACAATGTGGTTTACATTGCGACCGAGCACGACCAGGTCTACGCCTTTGACGTCAATAGTGGCCAGCAGCTGTGGGTGAACAACCTGCTCGTAACCATCGGCACGCAGTACATTGTGACGCCGATACCCAGCTCAGATACCGGATGCAACGATCTCACTCCCGAGATTGGGATTACCGGAACGCCGGTCATCGATACCACGCTCAACCAGATCTTTGTGGTTGGCCAGTTCAAACTCCACAACACGCAAACTGGAGCGAACACCTACCAGCAACGCCTCTATGCCATCGACATTCGCACGGGCTTGCTGCGTAACCCTACTGTCACGTTGGGTGGAACATATCCGGGCAACGGCTCCGGTTCACAGCACGGCGTGTTGACTTTCGATCCGCTGATTGAAGGCCAACGCTCGGCACTCCTGCTTGTCGGCAACATCATCTACGGTGGATGGGCTTCGCACTGTGACTTCGATAACTATCACGGCTGGCTAATGGCCTATAACAAGAATTCGCTTTACACCCAGGGAACTTTTGTCGATACGCCGAATGGACTCGAGGGTGGGTACTGGGGCGGCGGTGCCGGTCTTTCTGCGGACGCTTCGGGCGTCGTTTACACCAGCACAGGTAACGGAACGTACGACGGTACCACCGCCAACGACTATGGCGACAGCGTTATGCGCATGAGCCTGTCGAATCGCGTCTTCACTGTCGTCGACTACTTCACTCCCTGGGACCAGCAGAGCCTCGACAACGCCGACAAGGATGTGGGCTCGGGAGGCGTGCTGATCCTACCCGATCAGCCGGGAGCGCACTATCCGCACCTGCTGATTCAGGTTGGTAAAGAAGGAACCATCGATCTGATCAGCCGCGACAATATGGGCAAATTTCACTCCGGAAACGACAGCCAGATTGTCCAAACCTTGCCCTTCATCATCGGCGGAATCTTTGGCAATCCCAGCTTCTGGAACAATACCGTTTACTTCGGCGGTATATCTGACCATGTGAAGGCTTTCTCCTACGATCCCAACGCGCAGCAACTGTCGGCTGGTCCTACCTCCCAGTCGTCCGAGGCGTTCGGCTTCCCTGGCGCAACCGTCGCCATCTCGTCGAATGGCACCGGTAACGCAATCGCCTGGGCCATTGAAACCGACGCTTACGGCGGCGGCGGCCCGGCTGTATTGCATGCGTACACGGCTACCAATCTCGCAACGGAACTCTATAACTCGTCCCAGAACTTGAGTCGCGATAACCCAGGAACGGCCGTGAAGTTTACCGCTCCTACCGTGGCCGATGGTCACGTTTTTGTGGGCACGGAAAACCAGGTCGCAATGTTCGGATTATTGAACTAAGAACCTATCAACTCGCGCACCGGCGCGGTTTATGGGAAGAAATCGAAAGACCCCTATTCGATGAGCTTGCCATCGGGTAGGGGTCTTCGAGTTTGTGATTCATTTCGGTCGGATTTCTGCTTGGCACGGCGACCGACAATTCCGGGTTTCCCAACCCTCCTCGCCAGCCTTCGGCGCGAGGGTGGGAAATTCATCGAAACTTCGGCAGCACCGCTTCCCCAAATAACTTCGCCTGCTCTTCCCTGTCGTCACCCCAGATCTCGAGCATGATGTTGGTAGCACCCGCGTCACGGTATTGCTGGATACGCTCGCAACATTCGTCGGGATCTCCAGCAATCGCGCACACCTTACGCAGAATATCGTCCGTCACCGCTTGTGCGGCGGCCTTGCGTCCACCCTTCTCCATGCCGTCGGCGATTGGAGAGATCTCCTCGAAGGTCAAGCCTGGCGGTTTGCAGCAGCACATCGGCTGAGCCGCGAATGTTCTGCACTTTATTCGCCAGATACATTGCCGCCATCTCCCTCGCGCCTTCTTTCCCCTTCTTCGAATCCTTATTGATACTGCCAACAATCACGCCGCCGAGATCGAGCGACGATGCATCTTTGCCTGCTTTCTTCGCACCCTCTTCCATGTTGCCGCGCGCATAACGCAGGAAGTCAGGAGTGGTGATGCTGGCGGTTAACAACCCGTCGGAGTGGGAGCCGGCCAGTCGCTGCAGCACCGGGCCGGTTGCGCCGACATAGATGGGAACGCGCTTACGTGACACGTGCGCATCGCCCTTCAGCGCTGGAGCCGAGGCGTCGAAGGCTTTGCCGTGATACTCGACCGCATCTCCGGCGAGCATGGCCTCAACGATCTCGATGCTCTCGCGCATGACAACCGCCGGGCCGACCTCCTTGCCCTTCTCGCCTTCGCCAATCTCCTTCATGAAGATCTTCGAAGCGCCCAGTCCCAGCAGAAAACGGCCGTCGCCGGCGGCGTCCTGCATCACGCGTGCTTCCATGGCGATCTGCACCGGATGGCGCGTGTAGGGCGAGATGATGCCCCAGCCAATCGTGATTTGCCTGGTTTGGGTGGCAACGACGGCCGTGATCGCCGTCGAGGAACGCGCTTCGAATCCATGCTTGCGCCACCAAGGATAAGCTTCGGCCAGCCAGAAAATATCGAAGCCCGCACGATCGCAAGCCTGCGCCATGCGCACCGTCTGCTCGAGCGGCTCCATACTGAGTTGTAAAACACCGATACGAAATGGGACGGACATGAATGCCTTTCGGAGCTGGCAGCTATCCGCTGTCAGTTAGTTGGTAATGACTCTGAAGATCTCACCGAAGCTTAGATATTGAGGGATCTACAATGTGCTTGCTACGAGCCATCCGTCTTAGCTGCTGGATGATGGCCGACAGTTGCCTTTTCACGGCTCGCCCCACGCATGCTCGGTACCCTTGATCAACGACCACATCGCGCGATTCAGTGGGGTCGGCACCCTACACTTCTCCCCCCACTTCACAATCGCACCGTTCATGAAATCAACTTCCGTAATGCGCGACGCGATCACATCCTGCAACATGCTGGCCTTGTGCTTGCCCGGAGCGTTCGCGCCCTTCTGCACTAGCGCCCTCGGATCGCCATGCAGCTCCACGCCCATCGCCTTCGCCACCGCCTCGCCTTCCTGGATCAGGGCCTCGAACAATTCGCCCGTAGGCTCGAAACGGGTCGCCGCGCCATGATGCAGTCGTGTCAGCGCTCCCACGGGATTGGTGGCGGCGTTGAAGATCAGCTTCGTCCATTGGGCTCCGCGGGCGTCTTCCAGAGGGATCGTGTTCATGCCGCCGCGCGTGATATAACCTGCCAGCTCGTGTACGCGCTCCATCGCGGTCTTAGTCGGCTCGAAAGGACCAATCCACGTGTCGCCCTTAATATCGAAGCCAACGTGTCCCGGCTCGGCGATGTGCCCCGCAGGAAACGTGGTCCCACGAATCACGTACTTCACGTGTTCGGCGATCAGCTCTTCGTTGCCCACTCCGTTCTGCACCGAGCACACTGCGCTGTTCTCATCGAAGCAACGAGCCGCGGCCTTAATCGCGCTTGAAGTATGAATCGCCTTGGTCGCGACCACACCGTACTCGCAGACCGGCAGCTCCGCCGCGTTGGTGCTGGCGCCCGCGAGATGCACGTGCATTTCGCTTGCGCCAGACAAACGAAGGCCGTTGTGCTTGATGGCGTCGATGTGCGCCTGCGAAACATCGAACGCGTACACCTCGACCTCGCCGCCCTTGGCCAGATGTGCCGCGAACAGACTGCCAATTGCCCCGCATCCTACGACCAGAACCTTCTTCATGCGCGGCTCGCCCGAGAGTGCAGATCGGCTGTCGAGTAAAACTTCCAGGGTATGTTGCTGAGATTCTCGCCCTCGTTACGGCCTACGCGGAAAGTGTCTTGCGTGTATAGGCAAACGCTGCCATCCTGATCAACAACTTGTGGATGCAGGGAAAAGATCATGTTTTCCTTAAGCTCAATCTGACTCTTCGCGCCGATCGCGGGATGCTCCAGCATGGTTGTGCCGATGGAATGGCCGGAGAGGTGTCCGAGCGCGAAGCCCCTGCGCGCGAATGTGTCAGCAACTACTTTGTGCACGTCGCAGGCAAGCACGCCTTCGTGCATCAGCTTGCGCGCCGCCTCCATTGCCTCGGGATAGACCTCGGCCATCTGCAGAATGCGTTTGCTGGGCTCGCCTTCAATGACGGCGCGCGAGAACTCCACCCAGTAGCCCCCGGTTCCGGCGATTTCGAGCGAGTAGAGCATCAGGTCGCGTTCGCCGACCCGGCGCGGTCCAGGAACCTTGAAGTGGGCCTCGGCTTCGCCGTTCTCGCCGGAGAGCACGATATTCATCATGCGCGGCCCCGCGCCGCGCGCGAAGAAGACCTCAACCGCCGGAGCCATGATCTCGGCCTCGGTCTTGCCGGGCGCGAAACCCTCGAGCAGCGCCCAAAACCCCTCGTGAATGATGGCCATCGAGTCGCGAATCTCGATCAGCTCTTCCTCGCTCTTTACCGCCCGAGCCATGTCGAAATGGAAGTCGAAGGGTACCAGCTCGAACGGGCCTTGCTGCAGTTCTCGATAGTCGCGCACGGCCATCACGTAATCCAACCCGAAGACGGCGACGCGCTTCCAGCCCTCATCTTGCGCGCGCTCGCGCAGCCAGCGGCCGGGAACTTCTGCCCACACTTTTTCTTTCACGAACGGCTTCTTCTTGTCGCCGATCCAGCGCGCCTCTTGCGGGAACACCAGCGTTGGCTCGCCCTTCAGCGGGATCAGCACGTAGACATATCGGTGCACGATCTCGAAGCCCGACGTGTAGAAAACCGCGCCCTCGAAGCCGGCATATTGGTTGCCGCAGACGATTAGCGCATTCACATTTTGCTCGCGCATCGCCGCGCGGATGTTGTCGTAGCGGCGCTGAATTTCCGTTGGACTTGGCAAATAAACCTCGAAAAGCTATCCGCTGTCAGCCCTCAGCCAAACCTTGCAACTAACAGTTGGAACTCAGTAATTAGTCTACTGGGTAAAACTCTCTCTTAAGTGAATGGTCATCACGCGGAGTGCTTCTGCCCGACGAAGGTTCTTCTTCTCCCTCCCACGTAGGAAGCGTGCAACCATCGGATAGAAACTCCCGCTTTGTCTACCCAACAGCCGAGAGCTGACGGCTGACAGCCTCCCTCACCCGCACAATTCAGCCGCAGTCAGCGCATAAACCTTTGTGATCTCCACCAGCGTTCTGATTGCGACCTTTTCGCCCTCATGATCGCGCGGCCCGCTCGACGGTCCGTAATTTACCGTCGGACATCCGAAGCGCGACAGCACCGAGGCATCCGAACACCACAGCACCGTGTCACGAACCGGCGGTGTTCCGACCACCTGTTGATGATTGCGCTCGATAGCCTTCACCATGGCGTGGTTTTCATCAATTGTCGCGCCCGGCACAGACACATACGTCTCGAACTCCAACCCGTACTCAGGATGTTTCGCCTTAAGAGCCAGAAACAGTTTCTTGGCCGCGCGACGAGCGTCGGTCATGCCGATGGTGGGTGGCACACGAACATCTAGAAACAAATCAGCCCGTTCCGGAGTGCGGCTGGCCCGCCACGCGTGTCCTGCCTGCAGGCAGCCAATATTCACAAAGCCCGGACGCCCCGCCCACCGCGCCTCTTCCTGCCATTCAGGAATCCACTGCATCACTTCTCCCACAACGTCATACATGCGACGGATGGCGTTCTGGTCTTCCTTGCCCGGTGCAAATGCAGAGTGAACGTAGTTTCCACTCAACCCAAAACGTACCCACATGGAGCCGGCATGCTCAAGCACCAGCTGCATGTCGGTGGGCTCGCCCAGGATGCACATGTCCGGCAGCACACCGTGATTGACGAGATAGTGGGTTCCCGCGCCATACCCGCGATAATCTTTACCCTGAAACTCGCCCCACTGCGTCTTCTCAATTTCGCCGCAAACCGCGCCGAGAATAATGTCTCCGTCCAGCTTGACTCCGGCCTCCAGGAGCGCCTTGACGGCGTGAACGTAACAGACCAGGGCGCCCTTCATGTTGTAAATACCCAGGCCGTAAATCCTGCCGTCTTTCACCACGGCATGAGGCTTGTATCCAATGCCGGTCAGGAACTCCTCGTCTCCGCTATTCGACGTGTCCATATGGCCGTTGAACATCAGACACTGACCCTCGCCGCTACCTTCCAGGCGTCCGATAACGTTGGCGCGCGTGTCCTCAACCTGCTGCCACGTGATCTTCAATCCCAGCTTCTGAAAGGCAGACCGCATGTACTCCGCCATCGCAAGCTCGCCACCCGTAGGGCTGGGAATGTCGATCACCTCGCAACACATCGCAACCAGTTCGTCCTCGCGAATACCGTTGACAATCTTATCCCTGACATTGTCAGACAGAGTAGCTTTGCCGGTGGACGCCATTAGCGGGCAGCCCTTCCCGAGGTGGTCTTTTGTAGCACACGGAAGTCGTCGGGAAACGAGCACAGCTTCTCATTGCCGGCTCCGGTGATCCAAAAATTATCTTCCAGACGAAGGCCGCCACCGCCCGGCCAATACACGGCAGGCTCAATGGCCAACACCATCCCTTCGTGAATAGTCCCGGTGCTCGCCTGGTGCGCCACCGGAGGCTCGTGTGCACGGGCTCCCACTCCGTGGCATATCGGGTGCGAAGGCTGCCCCGGATAGCCCGCTTCGGCGATACGAGCGCGAACCAGACGGTCCAGGTCCGGAAGGCTGGCGCCATGCTTGGAGAATGCGACCGCCTCGTCAAACACCGCCAGCAGCATGTCGAGCAGCTTGTGGTACTCAGGCGTAAGCTCGCCGGGACACAGATTCTTGGTCAGGTCATTCCAGTACCCGTCAACGCAAACCCAGATCTCGAACAGCGTCGGCTCATGCTCCTGCACCGGACGATCTCCGGTCGCGGTAAATGTGCGAATCCCCTTGCCCGACCACACCAGGGTGAAGGCGCGTGCCATCTCGACCTTGCCTTTGAAGCCGATGCCAGTCGAGTGCACATGGCCTTCAAAGATCGCGGCAACTTCGCTCTCTTTCATGCCGGGGCGCAGGCGCTCCCAAGTGTGTTCCATCGCCAGCGCTGCCAGTTCATTGGCTAGCTTCATGCGCTCGATCTCCTGTGGAGTCTTGATGGCGCGGGCGTTGTTGAGAACAAGATATGTATCGACGATCTCGCGAGCGACAGGCCTGAAGGCGTCAAACCAGGGCTGCGACCAGGTGCTGGGTTCGCCTACCATGCGGTCGGCGCTCTGCGTTCCCTGCGATAGTTCCAGCCCGATGCGACCGGTCAGGTCGCGCTCCTTGAGGACTTGCACGGCAATATCCAGCGACCGCATGCCCGGCGGCCGCGGATCCATGGGATGGTAACCCTTGAACAGGCGAATGTCCTGCGTCCAGGAAGTGCGTCGCGCGTCCTCTTCCTGCGGCTCAAGCGCGATCAATGTTGCTTCCCCTTCGCGGGGGAATATCGCGATGTCGTAGCCCTTCATGCACCAGTAATTTGTCAGGTAGACAATGTTATCGGGCGCGCGCACGACCAGCGCATCAAGGTCGTCGCGCTTCATCAACTCGCGGATGCGGTCGAGCTTCAGTTGGTCAATTGGGTAGGGCATCGTGTTGAGCTATGTAGATAGTGAACCGCAAATCGTGGATCTTTTGCCTGTCGGAGATCGCAACGAGCTGACGAGGCCATTGAGCAGCTGTGCTACTCGGGTAAGCATCGCGTTCATTTCGCTTGCCTTAGTGTCGCGACTCGTCACGCCAGCAACTCCTTATAATTTGCTTTCTTCCCTCCTGCGGGCGCTGAATACAACAAGTGTAACGCCGCGAAAGGCAGCCTGCTTTTGCCTCTAAGCTTTGCGATTCACCATCTACGATCCAGGATCAACGATTCGCCGTCTCCAGAATGTTTTCTTTCTGCCACGTCCAACTCGCTTCCTTGGCCTTGATTAGCCGATAGAGCGCTGTATGCAATGGTGCTGGCACACCTGCTCGCTCCGCCTCGCGGGCGATCGCACCTCCAAGATAATCGACTTCCGTAGTCTGACGATGTCGGATATCGGACAGCATGGAGGGCGGATGGTTTGTTTGCGCGCCAATACAGTTCATCACCCAGGGATCTTCATGCAGTTCGACGTCGAGCGCGGCCGCAACTGTCTTCCCTTCCTCCATTAAGGCATGCAGCAGGTGACCAAGATCGCTGAATTCGACTTCAGCGGCGAAGTGCGGCGAGTGTGGCAGCTCAGTCAGCGCCGAAACGCTATTTACCGAAGCGTTGAAGATGAGCTTTGACCACTGCGCCGGACGTGCGTCCTGAAGCGCCTCAGCTTTCAAACCTGAGGTATTGATCACGCCCGCCAACTCTTGCACCATCGCATAGGGCGTGTTTGTCGGCTCGAATGGACCCATCCAGGTCGGCGTATTCAGCTCGTAATGCACGTGATCGTCGGCAAAGCGCGTTCCGCTCATAAATGTGGTGCCTCGAATGACATAGCCGGCGGGCATCAACTCGGCCATGACTTCCTCACTCCCCAAGCCGTTCTGTGCCGACAACACAGCACCGTGGGGAAACAAGTGGGCCACCGGTGCGAAAGCTTCGCGCGTTTGGCTGGCCTTTGTGGCCACAATGCCGAAGTCGAACTCTGGCAGGTCGCTCGGATCGGTCGTGGCCTTCAGCCGCGAGTGGTACTCGTTGCGTCCAGTCACGCGAATCCCGCGATCATTCAGCGTCTTCGCGTGTTCAGAGCGGCGTACGAAGACCCACACCTCAGCGACACGGGTCAGGTGCGCGGCATAGAGGCTGCCGATAGCACCAGCTCCGACAATGAGGATCTTCTTCATAGCCTTAACTCGTCACAGACGCACACGGAAAATCTGTTTCATCACCGCGACACAGAGACCGTGGGGCTTTGTGGGCCTTGATTTGACATACAACCGTTCCTGATCGCCCTTTTAGAAAGCCGCGAACTCAGGACTTAAAATCAACTTTCTGCCATCGCTCCGTGCGCTGTGTGGTGACAGTTGTCCCCGGTGTCCCCGGTGGTTAACTCCCACGTTTTTCCACTTTCACGTTTTGCTTCATCTCACCGCGGCGCTGTCGTTGGATCTGCTCGTACAGCGTGCTGGCATTGTTATACGAGTCGTCGATAATCAAGCCTTCCTGCCACAAGGCATCCTGCAAGGCCGCGCTAATGGCGTGCAGCGGAGCACCACCGCCTTCACCCATGCCCTTGGCGCCGCTGTAGCTGTGCGGCGAAGGCGTCTCCGTGTTGCCGTACTTGATGCGCGGCATACTAACCGCGGTAATCGGCGTGTAGTCGCTAAAGGTCGAAGCCAGCATGTTGCCGTTTTCGTCGTAGGCGCAGTTCTCCAACAGAGCCGCGCCGATGCCATGAGCAGTCGCGCCATGGACCTGGCCTTCAACAATCATCGGGTTGATCACCGTTCCACAGTCGTCGACCGCCGCATAATCGATAATCTTCGGAATGTAGCTTTCCTTGTCGATCTCAATCACCGCAATATGCAGCTGCGAAGAGTATGTGAGCGTCAGGTTGCCATACTTCTTCGCGACATCGGGCACCTGAAATGGCGCGCGCCAGGTGTAACGGCAATTCAGGGTAAGATTGCGTAGATCATCAGGAACGACAGCGGTATTCACGTTGGCCAGATTCGCCAGGCCGATATATGGAATCGCCCTCTCTGTTCCCTGCACCCGTATCTCAGGGCCTTGCTTGCCGATCCCAAAATCAAGTTCGTCTTCGCTGGCTTGCAGTGCGAAGGCCGCCAGCTTCCTCATCTCACCCTTCAGCAATCGAGCCGCGCCGTTTACTGCTGATAATCCCGAGACGGCGAACTGGCTGGCGTATGTCCCACTGTGTCCGGTATGCACATTTCGCTCGGTGTCAAAGCCGACGCGCACATTCACTAGTTCCGGAGTAATATTCAGAATGTCGGCGACCACCTGCGAGACAGTGGTTTCGTGACCCTGCCCCTGTGGGACAGAGCCGACGGCAATGATGACTTCGCCGTAGATGTCGAGCTTGGCGCTGGCGGCCTGCGAATTGCCGGAAAATGGCGCTTGCGGATTGACGATTTGGGACTGGCCAAAGTTATTGGTGCCGGAATCGAGCGTGGTGCCAATGCCAATCCCCAGCCAGCGTCCCTCAGCGTGGGACTTCGTTCTTTCAGCCTGCCACTTGTCCCAGCCAATCAAATCCTTCGCGACTTTTAGCATGCCGGGATAATTCCCAGAGTCATACACGCAGCCGTTGGGCGTGGTGTAAGGAAATTCTTCCGGTGGAATGTAATTGCGCAGTCGCATCTCGTCGGCCGGAATATTTAGTTGGTGCGCGCAAATGTCGAGTACACGCTCCAGGAACCACAAATGCTGCATGCGCGAGTAGCCGCGGTTGGGCCCAACCGGGCACTTATTCGTAACCACCTGCGTGAAATCGATACGGATATTCTTAAGGCTATACGTGGCGGGCGTTACCTGCGACCAGATGACGCAACCCAGCGGTTCGTAGCGAGGATAGGCGCCGCAGTCATCGATATGACGCGAATCTACGGCAAGAATGACACCATCTTTGTCCAGAGCAACGCGCGTGTCACGAAAGGTTCGCTCGTTGCCGTGCGCGCTAGAGGTCATGTGCTCGGAGCGCGTCTCGGTCCACTTAACCGGTGCGCTGTTGGCCTTTCGTGAGGCCAGCGCGCACACCGCCATCTGCGGATAATTCGTGATCTTGATGCCGAAGCTGCCGCCAATGTCGTGCGTCTGCACGCGAACCTGGTCCATGCGCAGGTGCAGGGCGGGCGCCAGCAACTGGATGCCGATCGTAGGGAATGAATTGTTGCTCCAAAAGTACAAGCGCTCGTCGCTATCATCCCAATGCGCGATGACGGCATTGTTCTCCAACGGCGTGCTGGAAAAACGGTGCATGTGCAGATGATCGATGTGGATGACGTGTGCGGCTTCGGCAAAGGCCTTCTTAAGGTCGCCATATTCGAAGACGCCTCGCCAAACCACGTTGGTTCCCATGGTCTCGTGCAGAATGGTGCGGTCGCTGGCCGCTATCTCAGCGTCGATGACGGCCTCGAGACCCTCGTACTCGACTCGCACTAACTCGGCTGCGTCTTCGGCGATAGCGGGAGTTTCAGCCACGATGGCGGCGACCGGCTCGCCCTGGTAGCGCACTCGATCGACCGCCATCGGGTAATCGAGGATTTGATTGCTGGGTGCAGGGCCGATCTCAAAAAATGGATCGATGAGCTTGGTGATTTCCTGACCAGTCAAGGTGCAGACCACGCCGGGCAGCGCCTCGGCTTCAGACACATCGACAGCGGCAATCTTGGCGTGCGCATAGGGCGAGCGCACGAAGACCAGATGCAGCATGCCGAGGAGCTTGATGTCGTCGACAAACTTGCCCTTGCCCCGGACCAGACGCGCGTCTTCCTTACGCTTGATCGACTGGCCGACCCAATCAGCTGTTTGAATGTGAGTTGTTGCTGCCATCTGCTCCTTTCGCCGGCAATGCGGCCTCGATCGTCGCCGCCACGCTGGCGTTGGTGTCGTTAGGGCTCGAAACCTCCGCACGAGAATCACCGTCCAGCGCTTCCGCAGACAGTTGCGGAGGATTCGCCGCTTCAGGCGTTGCGGCCGGCGCGCTGGAACAATTCTGCTTTGCCACCGGCTCGGCCAGCGCCTTTTGTAATCCGTCGATCAATTTCTGAATGTTCTTGCGCCCGAGCGGTTCGAGCATTCCGCCCGCCATAGAAGCCAGTTTGCCGAAGACGTTCGCCTCGCCCTGCCAGACGACTTTCGTGCTTTCCCCGGTGGGCTGCAGATCGAAACCGGCGCTGACCCGCACTTGGCTACCGACAGCAGTTCCCTGTCCCAGGTAGAGCGCGCGATTTGGTCGCGCGAGCTCGGCAAGCTCCATCTTGATCTCGGCTGTCCCCTTGATGTTTCCCACACCGACCTTGACCTTAACGGTGAAGCGGCGCTCATCTTCCATGCTCATGCTTTGGAAATCGGGGAGCAGTGGCGCGAACTTGTTGGGATTCGACAGGAAGTCGAAAACTTCTTCTTGAGTCCGAGGGGTCGCAAATTCTCCAGAAAAATTGATGGCCAAGGTTAACTCCTGTTAGACGGCGCGGCTTCGTAGATGTCGGCCGCAGCTTCAATCGCTTTGAAAATGTTCTGATAACCGGTACAGCGGCAGGTATTGCCGGCGATGCCCTTGCGTATCTCTGACTCTGTGGGATGCGGATGTTCCTCGAGCAACTGCAGCGTGCTCATCAGAAATCCGGGCGTGCAATAGCCGCACTGGAAGCCGTGACAGTCGCTGAAGGCCTGCTGCACGGGATGCAGTTCGCCGTCTTTCGCCAGTCCCTCCACCGTCAGAATCTCGCCGCCATCAGCCTGAAAGGCGAATACCGTACACGATTTCACGCTCCTGCCGTTCAGCAGGACCGTGCAGGCGCCGCAATAGCTGGTGTCGCAGCCAATATGCGTGCCGGTGAGGCTGAGTTCTTCGCGCAACAATTGCACCAGCAGCGTACGCGGCTCGACTTCGCGCGAATATTGCTTACCGTTAATCTTCGCCGTCACACGCACACGTGTGATTTCTTCATGCATAGATGTGCGTTACCTCCACGTGTTCTCCGCGAGCACGTCGTAAGGCCACTCCCAGCGCCAGTTTGGCTAGCGTCCCGGCGGCGTGGCGCTTATAGTCGGCAGAACCACGCATGTCGGAGACCGGTTCCGCGATGTCCATCACCGCCTCGCGGACGCCTTCGATCTGCCGGTCATCGATGGCTTGTCCACGCAAAAGATCTTCCGCGACCATGACTCGTGTAGCCGTCAGGCCAAGAACGCCGAGGTAGATGTGCGCGTCCTGGCAGGTGTGATCCTCGTTCAGCGTGAGTTGCACGGCGACACTGGCGCTGGCATAGACGGGAGCGCAACGCTTCAGCGCAATGTAGGCGCCACCGCTGTGCGCGGGCGACGGGGGCACCAAGACTTCGGTGATCAACTCTGCCGGCTGCAACGCCGTAGTGTACGCGTCAAGAATGAATTCGCTGATATCAAGGCTGCGCTCGCCGCTTGGCCCGAGCATCTTCACCGTTGCCCCGGTCGCCAGCAGCACCGGTGCCCAATCGCCAGTCGGATCGGCTTCGGCGATGGAGCCGCCTATGGTCCCCATGTGTCGTACCTGGGGATCGGCGATGCCCGAGGCGCAATCGCGCAGAATCGGAAGACGTACGTCGGCGGACGCAGCAATTTCCGAGTGGCGCGTCATTGCACCCAGGCGCAGCGATCCGTTGCTGTGAATGTACGAAGTGTTCGGAACACAATTCAGATCAACAAGGTGTGCGGGAGTGGAGAGACGCAGCTTCATCAGCGGGATGAGGCTCTGCCCACCCGCCAGAAACTTGGCTTCTTCTCCCAACTCGCTCAGCAGCGAAATCGCTTCCGGATACGAATTTGCGCGGTGATACGCAAATGCCCGAGGATACATTCCGACCCCACAACCCACTATGCAGCGCAACGTTTGCGCCTGCAGTGAATCTCATCTACGGAATTTCTCTGTCGTGGAAGATTACCGCAATTAAGGGCCGGAGCGAAAGCAATCGGGTATAGTGAGCTTCAGGTGCTCGGCAGCCGCATCCCTGCTTTCGAACGCATGATGGAAAATCTGGTTACCCCCGACGAGTTCCGCGCCGCGCTGGGCCGCTTTGCCAGCGGCATCACTGTGGTTACCGTTGACACCGCCGAGGGCGACGTGCATGGCATGACCGCCAGTGCCTTCTGCTCGGTGTCGCTGCGGCCGCCCCTGGTGCTGGTCTGCGTCGACCAGCTTGCGGAGACGTACCTGCACTTGAGCGAGCATGAACGCTTCGGCATCAGCGTGCTGAAAGAAGAGCAGGAGGCACTGTCGGAATTTTTTGCCGATCCCGAGCGCAACCCGGATGCGGCGTATCGGCTGGGCATCGAGTACCGCACAATGAAGAGCAGTACTCCGGTTTTGGCGGAGGCCCTGGCGAACCTCGACTGCTGGAAAGTGAGCGCGCATGCTGCCGGAGATCACACGATTTTTGTTGCCGAGGTACGCGAGATCGCGCTTGGCGAAGGCGCTCCGCTGCTGTATTTTCGCGGGCGATACGGTATCGATCCGGAGCTGACGAAGCTCTGAGCACGGCTGGTGCGCCGCTTTGCATCATGCGTTATTCTCGGTGAGACATCGTTTGCCACTCGATCTCAGCATGATGGTTTCTGCCACCAGAATCGTGCAGCATTCAACGCCTGCGGCTGGGTCCCAATCGCTGCGCGCGAGCCTGCGAAAAGTGTTGGATGGCACGCCGTTGTCGCCGGAAATTGCCTGCCAATTCTTGCGCGGCGATGACGACATTCTGCCTGAGCTGCTGGCCTCCGCACGGGTGTTGAAAGAACGCTATCACCCCGGCGTCATCACTTACTCGCGGAAAGTCTTTATCCCGCTCACAAACTTATGCCGCGATTATTGCGGTTATTGCACCTTCCGTCGCGATCCCGCTGAGCCGGGCGCGCATACCATGACTCCGGATGAAGTGTTGGCAATCGCGAAGCAGGGCGAAAAGCTGGGCTGCACGGAAGCGCTGTTCTCGCTGGGCGACCGGCCCGAGGCAATCTTTCCCGAGATGCGGGAGATGCTGCGACGCTTAGGTTATCGCAGCACGCTGCATTATCTGGAGTCGATGTGCGAAATGGTGTTGCGCGAAACGCGTCTATTGCCGCATGCGAATCCTGGCTTATTGAGTGCCAACTGGATCGAACGATTGCGGGTCAGCAATCCTAGTCTCGGGCTAATGCTGGAGAGCACGAGTACGCAATTGATGGTTGCGCATCCGGTGGACCGCACGCCTGACAAACTTCCTGCGCTGCGCCTGAAGACAATCGAGGATGCGGGCAAGCTCGAAGTTCCGTTTACTACCGGAATCTTGATCGGAATCGGCGAGACCGCAGAGGATCGCGTCAATTCCCTGCTCGCCATCAAGCGCCTGCACGAACAGTATGGATATGTGCAGGAGGTCATCATCCAGAACTTCCGCGCAAAATCGCGGATTCCGATGGCGGCCTGGCCCGAGCCGGATCATGAAGACCTGTTGCGCACTTTGGCTGTTGCGCGCTTGCTGCTGGGCGATATGAATATTCAAGCGCCGCCTAACCTCACAGAGAGAGGGTACGAGCGGTTGCTGGACGGCGGTATCAACGATTGGGGCGGGGTGTCGCCGCTGACGCCGGATTTCATAAATCCTGAGGCGCCGTGGCCGCATCTGCTCGATTTGCAGCGGCGCACGGAAGCTGCTGGACAACAGCTGGTGCAGCGGTTGCCGGTTTATCCGGAGTATGTTGAAAGTGTCGCGCAACGCGGTGGCGTGCTCGGTGAACGGTTGCGCGAGTTGTGTTCGGCGGGGGATGGCTTGCCGAAGATAGAGAGCTCGTTGCGAGTGTAGGGGTCCATCGACTCCGGCGGTAAAAGCGGCCGCCTGCGTTCAAGATCACCCCTTGAGACGTGAACCGGTGAAAGAGGCAGCTTAGATGATTGTGGTTTTCACAGGCGGCACGGGCGGGACCAAGCTGGTCCAGGGTCTGCAGCAGGTGGTTGCGCCTGAGGATCTCACGGTCATCGTTAACACCGGCGACGACATCGAGTGGTGGGGGCTGCATATTTCTCCCGACATCGACTCCGTGCTCTACGGGCTTGGGGGCCTGCTCAGCCAAGATCGCGGATGGGGGGTCGATGGCGACAGCTTCCGCTGCCTCGATCGCATGAAGCAACTGGGTCAACCGGGATGGTTCAGCCTGGGCGATCTTGATCTGGCGACACATCTCACTCGCACCGCAATGCTGCGCGCAGGTAAGACCCTCAGCGAAGCTACCGCGGAGTTGGCAACGAAGTTCGGAATTCGCGCGCGCGTGCTGCCGATGTCGGACCAGCGCGTCTCGACCATGCTCGAAACGACCAAGGGCACACTCACCTTTCAGGAGTATTTTGTGCGCGATCGCCATCAGGTCGAGGTACAGTCGGTGCGCTTCGACGGCGCCGAGCACTCGCGGCCTGCACCAGGCGTATTGGAAAGCATAGCGTCGGCCGATGCGATCATCTTTGCGCCGAGTAATCCTGTCACCAGCATCGGTCCGATTCTCGCTGTTCCTGGAATCCGCGAAGCGTTACGTACGGCCAAAGCACCGGTAGCGGCGGTGAGTCCTATCGTCGGCGGCGCTGCCGTGTCCGGTCCGGCTGGACAGTTAATGCAGATGAAAGGCTGGCCCAGCACAATCGCCGGCGTCGCCCGGGCGTATGAGGACTTCCTCGATATCCTGGCGGCGGATGTCACGGATGACGAAGCCGTCAGAGCCCAGCAATCAGGATTTAGCCAAAAGCGAGTCCAGGGGAATGACGAAGTTCGATCTACGATCCACCAAGCACGACCCGCGGTCCTATGCACCAACACCATGATGCACACGCTTGACGACAAACAAAGTCTTGCGGCCTTCCTTCTGGAGGCATGCGACATGCAGCAGAGCGCACGGGTATGAGCATGCGCGGCATTCTGCTTATCCCGTTCAAGAGCCTGGCTACAGCCAAGCAGCGGCTAGCCGAGGCGCTCGACGCCGAGCAGCGATCTCAGTTGGCCGAGGCAATGCTGCGCGACGTTCTGTCGGCCGCCGCCGGAGTAAGAGACCGCATAGACGTGGCGTTAGTCACCGGCGATCGTCAGGCGCAGGCGATCGCGAGACAATTCGACTTCCTGGTGATTGAAGACACTCGCAACGAGAGCGAAACAGCGGCAATCGAGATGGCAACCGCATGGTGCGAGGCGCAAGGTTACGACACCACCATCGTCGTTCCCGCCGATATCCCGCTGATCGCGGCAGACGAACTGCATCGCGTGCTCGACGCTGCCCCCGAAGAAGGCGCTGTCTTTGTTCCCGCCTACGACCGTCGTGGCAGCAACTGCATTCTGCGGCGTCCCGCATCGATCATTCCGCTGCGCTTCGGAAATGACAGCTTCCTCCCACATTGTGAGGCAATGAAGAAAACCGGCACAAAGCTGATCATCCTTGAAATGCCGGGAATCGGGCTCGACATCGACAATCCGCCCGAACTGGAGATACTGCTGCAGCGGCAGGGCCAGACACGTTCGCAGCGCCTATTACGCTCCTGGGGATATGGGCAACGCAATGTCAACGCCTGGGAAGCGGCAGGGTGAAGAAGCACACCGTGGTTTCTCGTCCGCTCCATTCTGGTGAGCTTCGCGCCATTCCCGTGCGTGGTATCCGCGACGTGTTTGCGGGCGACTCGGTGGCCGATCTGGTGGTCGACGCACTGGCGCTCGGCGGATTGCGTTTGCATGAAGGTGACATTCTGGTGGTCAAGCACAAGATCGTAGCGAAGGCCGAAGACCGCCGCGTTCAGCTAGATTCGGTGAAGCCATCGGCTGCGGCACGACAGTTCGCCACCAAGAACAACGTCGATGCACGCGTGGTTGAACTGGCGATGCGGCAGGCAAAGCGAATCCTCCGCAAGAAGCACATTCTGATTACGGAGACGGTGCACGGCCTGGTATGTGCGAATAGCGGCGTCGATGTTTCCAATGTCGATGGAGGCAAGACGGCCGTGCTTTTGCCGGAGGATCCGGATCGCTCCGCAACCCGCATTCATCGGCAGGTGAAAAAGCGAACTGGATTGTACGTTCCGGTCATCGTGGCGGACAGCTTCGGACGCGCCTGGCGTGAAGGATTGACCGAGGTTACGATCGGGGTTGCTGGAATGAAAGTGATTCATGACTATCGCGGACACGCGGATGCCTACGGGTACAAGATGCATGCCACTGAGGAAGCCGTAGCCGATGAACTAGCGTGTGTCGCTGGATTGGTTTGCGGAAAAGATTCAAGGGTACCGGCTTGTATAATCCGGGGTTACGCGTATCGGCGTGGCAGCGGTAGTGCACGGCAGTTGGTGCGGCCCGCGGAGCGGGATTTGTTCCGGTAGAGGAATGGGTTGCGCTAGGGGTCCTTCGACTCCGGATGACAAACCCTAAAAGCGAGCGATTTTGGTTGAGGTCGCAAAGAGGCTATAGATGCAAGGGCTCAGTTGGTGCAATCGGCAGACGTTGCAGGGCACAGCCTGGGATGATGTGCAGCGGCGAGTGTCTGCGCCGATGCGAGGCGCGATCGAGAAAGTGCTGACGTCACTCGATGGAGGCGTGCTGAAACCCGAGGAATGTCTGTTGCTGGCTAATGCCGACGGCGATGATCTCTTTGGGATGGTGGTCGCCGCGAACGAAGTGCGACGGAAGCTGGTCGGCGATGTCATCAGCTACGTCGTCACCCGTAATATCAACTTCACGAACGTCTGCTTTGTCGGCTGCAAGTTTTGCGCCTTCAGCGTCGGCCCGCGCGACGAGACCGCCTATTTCCTCTCGCTCGACGAGCTCGGACACAAGTGCCGGGAGGCGGAAGACTGGGGCGCGACCGAGGTCTGTATCCAGGGCGGGCTTCCGCGCAATCTGCCGCCGTTTTACTACCGCGACATTCTCCGCACCGTGAAGTCGGCCACTCCAAAGATGCATGCGCACGCCTTCTCACCGATGGAAATGGTTTACGGCGTCGAACTCACTGGCATGCCGATCCGCGAATACTTGCTCATGCTCAAGGACAACGGGCTGGACACACTACCCGGCACGGCGGCCGAGATTCTCGACGACAATGTGCGGCAAGTGTTGTCGCGCAACAAGCTGAGCTCGGCGCAGTGGCGCGAGGTGATCGAGACGGCGCATCAGTGCGGCATCCGCAGCACCTCGACGATGATGTACGGCCACTCGGAAACCTACAAACAGTGGGTGAACCAGATGCGGCTCTTCCGCGAGATCCAATCGCGTACCGGCGGCTTCACCGAGTTTGTACCGCTGGGCTTTATTCATGACAACACGCTGCTCTTCGCGCAAGGGCTGGCACGAGACGGTGGAACAGTCACCGAGCATCTGAAGGTACACGCGCTGGCGCGGCTGTTGCTCGCGGGATCGATCAACCATATTCAGGTTTCGTGGGTAAAGCTGGGCCGCGAACTTTCTCAGCTAGCGCTGCTGGCTGGCGCCGACGACTACGGGGGCACGCTCTTCGAAGAAAACATCTCACGACTGGCGGGATCGACTGCTGGGCAATACACCTCGACGACGGAGTTCCAGGAACGCATTCACGAACTGGGACGTGTGCCTGCACAACGCAACACGGTTTATACGCAATACACTTACCCCGCGCCCGGTACGCCGGTTGAATCGGTGGCGGCTGGCGGAAACGCATGATCGCTATTGTTGGAGGTACTGGCCCAGAAGGATCGGGCTTGGCGCTGCGCTGGGCACGCGCCGGCGAGTCCGTCGTCATCGGTTCACGGGACGGAGCCAGGGCGCAGGCCGCAGCCTCGCAGATCGCCGAGAAGGCTGGAGCGCTGGGCAGCGTCGAAGGCGTGGAGAATGCGGTCGCAGTGAAGATGTGCGACATTGTGGTACTCACGGTCCCCTTCGCCGGACAGGCTGACCTATTGAAACAGCTCAAGCCGTCGTTCCGCCAGGGAACGGTGCTCATCGACGCAACGGTGCCGCTCGCAGCTGCGGTGGGCGGAAGGCCCACGCGACTTCTGGGCGTTTGGCAGGGATCGGCAGCCGAACAGGCGCAGGAGATCGTCGGCAAGAATATACAGGTTTCTGCCGCGTTTCACAGCCTGTCGGCAACGGTACTCAACGCCGATGATGATGTTGATTGCGATGTGATCGTGTGCAGCGACGATGACCGTGCGCGGCAGGTCGCCTCTGATCTGGCGCTGAAGATTCCCGGAGTGCGCGCCATCGACGGCGGCAAGCTGGAGAATGCGCGCATCGTGGAATCTATGACCGCGCTGCTGATCACCTTGAACATCCGGCACAAAGTGCATGGAGCCGGATGGCGAGTTACGGGGCTAGGGATCTAAAAGGCAGTTGTCCGCTGGCCATGGACCAGCCGGACAACTCAGTTTGCGCTGGTTTATTGAAGCGGTGCAGGGTAAACACTTCTGTCTCACTACCTTCCGTACTTCATTTTCTTCAAGAATTTTGCAAAGGCCATCTGCGATTCGTCGTGAGCCTGGCCTTGCTTGGCCGCCTGCTTCATAAATTCATCCAGGAAGGCCCACGGCGGCACTTTCAGCCGCTGCAAGACAATCGTGTCGCCGCGCGCGAGTACCAGGAAGGGAGTACCTTCCTCGAGGTTCATCGCCCGACGCACATCTCGAGGAATGATGACCTGTCCCTTGGCGGACATCTTGGTTGTATAGGGTGTTTTCACCGGCTCTCCGATTTTCTTACTTGTAAGATTTCAGCACGAAATCTTACTTTTCCTACTATCTAATTTCGTCTTACAAGTAGGAAAATCTCTGACCCTCACCGGCTCGCCAGTCCTCCCGCAGTCTCGCCACCGTCGATAACATACACGTTACCAGTGATATAGGCCGCATCGTCGGAGGCCAGGAAGGCGAACAGTCCTGCGATTTCGGCTGGCTCGGCATGGCGCCGCAGCGGAATCTTCTGGTTCACAGCTTCCAGCATCTCGTCGGTGTATTCAGCGCGTTGCATTGGGGTCAGCACATATCCCGGCGCGACGGCGTTCACCCGCACCTTGGGCGCAAGTTCCAACGCCATCGATTTCGTTAGCTCAATGACGCCAGCCTTGGTCGCGTTGTAGTCCGCATAGAAGGGATGGCCGATGATGCCGTTGGTCGACGCCATGTTCAGAATGACGCCTCCTTTGCGCTCGATCATGTGCCGGGCAGCAGCCTGGGCGACATAGAAGACGCCGCTCAAGTTCACGGCAAGAACCTTGTTCCACTCTTCTGGAGTGATGTCGACAAACTTGTGTCGGATGCTGATGCCAGCGTTGTTGATAACAACGTCCAGGCCACCTAGCCCGACGATAGCGTTCCCAAACGCGTGCTGCACTTCGCGTGGGTCGCTGACATCCGCCACGAAGCTGCCAATCATCCCGGGCACTTCGTGCTGGATTTTCTCGCACCCTTTGGCGTCGCGGTCGAGAATCGCGACCTGGCTTCCTTCTTCGACGAAACGGGCGACCGTCGCCGCGCCGATACCGCTGGCGCCGCCGGTAATGAGCACACGTTTGTCTTTGAGTCCTCGCATGTTCCTCTGACGTGAAGGGTGCTAAATCGGGAGCGGTGGCCAGATAAAGACGCGGGCGGGTGACGAATTGTGCCCGGATGCGTCGTAATCTTTAGTCGTATTCTTGCACGAGTCGCTCTCGCCCATAAAGCAAAACTTGCCAGGTATTAAACTGATACACTTCTGCGGCAGGAGCTATGGCAAGTACTGTGGAACTTCCGCGTGTTAGGCTCTTCGCTGATCCCGCAGGCAAATTCCTGCACGAGGTCGTCCTCAACTCCTGCCGACAGCACCACTCAAAAGTAGCGATCGTCGATGCCTCCTGCATCCCACCGTGTCGCATTACTTATGCCGCCTACGGCGAGATGGTGGAGATGGCCGCGGCCGGCATGGTCGCTGCCGACATCAAGCCTGGAGACAAGGTTGCCATCTTCCTGCCCAATTGCTGGGAGTTCGGCGTCGCCTTTCATGCCGCGATGCTCGCGGGGGCCGTTCCTACGACGCTGAACCCGACTTATCGCGAACGCGAGGTCCGATACCAGTTAGAAAACTCCGGAGCAGTCGCGCTGATAACGGACGGCTCGCTGCTCAGCGGAATCGATCTCGGCGGATTGCCGGCATTGCGCAAGGTCTACACCGCCCGTGCGCCCGGCCCCAGCGGCTCGGAGCCTTTCGACACGCTTTTCGAAGCAACCGGAGGCGTGTCGATGCCGGCGCCGCTGCAGTCGCCACAATCGACGCTGGCCACGCTGCCCTTCTCCAGCGGCACTACCGGTATGCCGAAAGGCGTGATGTTGACGCACCACAACCTGGTCGCGAACGTCTATCAGACGCTGACCCCGGAAGAGTATGGGGCATTCACGCCAGACGATGTCATGTTGTGCTTCCTGCCGCTGTATCACATCTACGGGCTTACCGTGGGTTTGAATCTCGCGCTGATTGCCGGCATGACGCTGGTGCTGATGCCTCGTTTCGATTGTGAACAGTCAGTGCAGCTCATGGTGGAAGACGCCGTGACGGTGACGTTGTGTGTGCCGCCGACGTTACTGACCTACTGCCAGATGGCCGAGCAGGGCAAGTTTCCACGCGATCATCATCTGCGCTGGGTGAAGTCGGGAGCGGCCCCGCTGGCGCCGGAGCTGGCAAGACGCTTCACCGCTAGCACCGGAATTCCGATCCGCCAGGGCTACGGAATGACCGAGGCGTCACCGGTCACGCACCTCGGTTTTCTCGATGCCGAGTTGTACCGGCCGGAGTCGATTGGCGCGCCCGTGGCTCAGACTGACTGCCGGGTGGTTGATGAAAAGGGCAACGAAGTTGTGCCCGGCGAGATCGGCGAGCTGGTGATGCGCGGGCCGCAATTCATGCAGGGATACTGGAAAGCGCCCGACGCTACCGACGCCGTGCTGCGCGATGGCTGGTATTGGAGTGGCGACATTGTTCGCGTCGATGAACGCGGAATGTACTACGTGGTCGATCGCCGCAAAGAGATGATTAAGTACAAAGGCTTCTCCATTGCTCCGGCTGAAGTGGAGAGCGTGATGCTGGAGCATCCGCTGGTGCGCGACTGCGGCGTGGTGTCGCGAACCGACGCGGCGGGCGAAGAGATTCCCTGCGCCTTCGTAGTGCTGCGCGAAGGCGAGCCGTCAAATCAGCAGACCGCCGAGAAGCTACAGGCGTTTGTCGCCGAACGGCTGACGCGTTACAAGATGCCGCGTGAAATCTACTTCGTGCCCAGCCTGCCGCGGACGGCTTCGGGTAAGATTCTGCGACGCGAGCTGCGCAAGCGGGTGTAATGACGCCTGCTCTGGCGGCGGGTCCTGAGCGCGATCTCTCACGATTCGAACATGAGCAGCTTGGTTCGAACGTAACTAACCGCCCTCTCTCGAACATAACTCCTCAAGGAATTCTCGCCACGAGTGCCCTGATTCTGGCGCGAGGGACCTGCTATTTGCCACGAGAAGCAGATCCCTCCTTCCGCTAAAGCGGTCGTCGTGATGACAATTCAATATCTGAGAGCGGTCAGCTTCATGACAAGGTAAGGGCTAGAGTGATGGGTTGTGATGACGGAACCGAAGCACTCTTCGACCTCCGCGCTCTATAATCGATGTTTCCCATGCACGTCGACACTTCCGCTGTCCGCCGTTCCAGACCCAGGCTCGCGCTTCGCATCGTCATCATCGTTCTCTTGCTGTTGCTGGTAGTATTTCTCGGCTTCGATTACTGGTTCTATCGCGCCGTCCAGAACTCCGCCCCGCAACGCGATGGCACCCTGCACCTCGCCGGACTGGCCGCGCCGGTCACGGTCACTTACGACGCACGGGGCGTGCCCAACATTTCAGCTTTCAACCTTCCCGACCTTTTTTTTGCGCAAGGATATGTCACCGCGCAGGACCGCCTGTGGCAGATGGATATGTTACGTCGCTTTCCGTCGGGCGATCTGGCCGTGATTTTAGGACGCGATTACGTCAAGTTCGATCGCGAGAACCGCATCCTGGGGCTACGCGAGGTTGCCGAGAAAGCTGCTGCACAGATGGATCCGCAGACGCGCGCGCAGTTTGAAGCCTACGCGGCCGGCGTGAACGCTTACATCGAGCAGCATCGCAAGACGCTGCCGCTGGAGTTCCGCTTCCTGGGGTATGCTCCGCATGTCTGGACCGTCGAAGATTCGCTGCTGGTCGGGCTGTCGATGACCGAGTTCCTCAACCACTGGCTTTACAAAGACAAGCTGGAGAAGGAAAAGATCCTGGCCCGCCTCGGTCCGGAGCTGACGGCCGATCTGTTCGTCAACACCTCGTGGCGTGATCATCCTCCAATTCCGCCAAGTTCGATTGAGAACGACGCTCCGGGAGAGTTGTCGCCGGATGAAGAAGAAGAGGAGCAGCCGGCGCCGAAGCAGAAGAGCGGGTTAGAGCGGCCCCGGGTTGAAGCCCAGGAGCTCAGCGCAGCGTTGCGCAGGCCTGAAGGCCCGCACTCCCACCGTTCGCTTTTGCGCTCCGATAACGTAGCGCAGAGTTTTGACCCGCTGGTGAAAGGGCGCGAAAATCAAACCCCGCAACTTCCGGCTCACTCGCGCGAATTCCTGGACGGTCTGCGCTCCGCCGCTGGCGGCCCGATCTATGCCGACCAGCATCTCCGTCCCGGCTCCAACAACTGGGTGCTTTCAGGAGCGCACACTGCCTCGGGCAAGCCGCTGCTGTCGAATGACATGCACCTGCAGCTGCAAATTCCCAACATCTGGTACGAGGCGCACCTCACCTCCGGAGACTTCGATGTCGCTGGAGTGACGCTCCCGGGATTGCCGTACGTCGTCGTCGGGCACAATCAGCGGATCGCATGGGGCTTCACCAATCTTGGGCCTAATGTCGAGGATGTTTATGTCGAAAAGTTCAATGACCAAGGACAATACCTGACACCGCAAGGCTGGATGCAGCCACGAGCATCGGCAGGAGATCATCCGCGTAAAGGGCGGTTCGGAGATTACGCTGGACGTGGTGACGACGCGTCACGGGCCGATCATCAGCGATGTTATTCCCGGCGAGACGCGCAAACTCGCTCTGAAGTGGACGGCCTTCGATCCACAGACTGCACGCGTGCCTCTCTTCGCCATCGATTCAGCGCAGAACTGGCAGCAGTTCCAGGCGGCTTTTGCGCAGTTCGGCGCACCCGCGCAGAATGTGGTATATGCCGATGTCGACGGACATATTGGCTACCAGGCGACGGGCCTGATTCCGATTCGCGCCAGCGGCGACGGCTCGATGCCGGTACCGGGCGATGACGACACACACGAGTGGACGGGCTACGTTCCCTTCGACAAGCTCCCCAGCCTGTATGATCCGACGTCGGGAATCATCGCCACCGCGAACGGAAGAATCACGCCCGACGCTTATCCCTACCAGCTCAGCATCGAATGGATGTCACCGTATCGCACACAGCGCCTCTACAAGTTGTTAGGCGAGCCGAAGAAGTTTACGCCCGCCGATATGCTCGCCATCCAGAGCGACATCGTCTCGCCGTTCGATCGCTTCTGCGCCGAGCGATTCGTCTACTCGATCGACCACACTCCAACAGCCTCTAAGCGCGCGAAGGAAGCGGCGGAGCTGATGCGTAATTGGGATGGCACGATGAGCGTGGATTCTGCTGCTGCCACCATCGCTGTCTACTCGCGTGACAAATTGAAAGAGATGTTGCTCAAGGCCAAGCTGGGCGACGACTGGACACTATATCGCTGGTTTCCTGAGCCGGTGTGGCTGGAAGAAGTTCTCACGCACCAGCCAGAACGCTGGCTGCCCGGCGGATTCAACAACTACGATCAACTGCTCACGGCGGCCGTGGATGCTACAGTGTCGGACCCGAGCGCGACTCACGTTCTTTCCGTGTGGAGGTGGGGCAAGGTGCACCGTGTCGACGTTACACATCCCTTCTGGAGCCACTTCCCCATCCTGAAGAAGACCGCGGGAACCGGCAGCCAGCCCTGGTCAGGCGATGAGAACACCATCAAGCAGGTGACCAAGCAGTTCGCGCCGTCCGAACGCCTGACCGTCGACTTCTCGAACCTCGACGAGTCGACGCTAGACATCGTGAACGGGCAGTCGGGAGATATTTTCGACGATCACTACAACGACCAGTGGGACGCTTACTATCACGGCCAAACCTTCCCGCTGCCGTTCTCGCCCGAGGCGGTTCATCACGCCGGCGTACACCGCCTGACGCTGGAGCCGCAATAGAAAGACGGCCGTTGAGGCCGCCCGCGATCTAAATCCTGGGGGTCTCCCTGAAGGCGTTACCCCTGCTATTGCTGCGACGCTTCTCGATAGTGAATTGTCATCACGACGACCGCGTTTAGCGGAAGGAGGGATCCGCTGGTGGTCGAGAACAAGCGGATCCCTCGCGCCGAAACACGGCGCTCGTGATGACAATTTCACAATGCGTTCAAGGACGAGAGTACAACGGAGCGTCCACCGACTATTGATCGACCTGGACGATACCGTAGAGGGCTCCGGTGAAAGTGATCTGCGTTCCCTGCAACTGGTCGGTCTCACTGTCGTAAATGTGCAGCAGGCCGCCTTCAATCGCGTAAATCACGTTTCGTCCCGATACCGACATCAGCGAGGTGATCGCGCCTCGCGGAGGCAGTGGCGAATCGGCTGTGTTCGTGCCGACATCAACGACCGACAGGCAGCCAGTCGTGGTATTGCTGCAACTGCTGGCGCCGATGTAGAGCTTGTTATTGGGCGCCAACGCCATGCTGGTATGGAAGCCATCGCCAATGGTGACTGAGTTGGTAGTGATTCGGGTCATGTTACTGACGTTGACGGCGTCAAACGTGGAAGCCGTACCCGGAGGAACCGGGCTGCCCGCAACGTACAAAGTGGAGCCATTCAGGAATCCGACACTGGCGCCGCCGACCTGGACGCTGGATGTGATCTTCTGCGACGGAATATCGAGCGCCGTCACCGAAGCTGGATAGCCGGAACCGCACTCAGGGCCGCAGTTGATGACCCAGGCCGTGTTGTTATCGCTGCTGAAGAAAGCGTTGACCGGACGGGCAAAGCCGAAAATCTGCACCGGCGTGACCGTGGTCGCCGTCAGGTTGATCAGAAACACCGAATCGGAATTTTCGCCGAAGACCAGCAGGTATTGTCCGCTGGGGCTTAGCGCAGCCGAGGTGGCCGAAGGTACCGCATAGGTTGCGGTAACGGACAAGCTGGAACGATTGAGGACCTGTACGCCGCCCGGATGTCCGCTGGTCGTCAGGGCCGGCTCCGGAGCGTAGATATTGGCGCTGTCAGGGGAGTACAGAAACATGTTCGCCGGGCTGGCAAGCGGGACGTCGCCCGCGGTCGTCTCGGTTGAATTGGTCACAAACCAGATCGCCACTCCGGTCGGATCGTAAACCGACGTCACGGTGTGGTCCGGAGTCTCGACCTCGTAGCTCAACGTGTTGCTGACGGAGATCGTGACCGGCTGTCCCGGTATAAGCTGCCCCTGGCTGTTCGTGGATTGCGCCGTCAACGGAGTGGTGTCGTTCTGGGTGTCGACGATCTGCAGGTTACCGGTGTAGGTATTGCTGATAAACGCGCGGTTTTTGGCGCCGCTGGTCGGAGTGTTGGGCGCGCCGCTGCCGCCACAAGCCACCAGGGTAACGACAACGAAGAGGGCCGGGATGAGAGCGGCAAGCCGCTTTATCCGGTCGCCTGATGAGACATTATGATTTCGCATGAGGTGCTGTAGACCGTTGAATTATAACAGAGTAGGCTGGCGGCCTTCCTCCATTGGCTATGCCTGTTTTCGAGTCCTGCGCAACCGAATGGTGCTCTGCACCATTTTCAGTGTAAAGTTTCAAAAAGCCGTATTAACTGCAGTCATAAAACACCATGTCAACAGGATTTCTCTCCCGGTTACAGAAGGGCGCTGTGCTATGTGATGGCGCCATGGGTACCCTGCTGTACTCCAAAGGGATCTTCATCAATCGTTGCTACGACGAGCTGAACCTCTCGGCGCCCGACTTGATCCGGGGCATCCACCAGGAATACCTCAAGGCTGGCGCGGAGGTTATTGAAACAAACACCTTCGGAGCGAATTCGTTTCGCTTGTCCAGGCATGGTTGTGTGGATAAGTTAGTAGAAATCAACCGCCAGGGCGCACGCATCGCGCGCGAGGCCACCAAGAATTTTGACGCTTTCGTTGCCGGCGCCGTCGGTCCGCTGGGTGTTCGTATCGAACCTCTAGGCAAGATTGCCCTGTCCGAGGCCCGTGAGGCGTTTCGCCAGCAGATTGCCGCGCTGAACGAAGAAGGCATCGACCTGGTGATCCTGGAGACCTTCGGATACCTGGAAGAGCTGCACCAGGCGATTCTGGCCGCCCGCGATGTGAATCCCGATCTGCCGGTGGTGGCGCAGGTGACCATCGACGAGGACGGCAACTGCCTGGATGGCTCCAGTCCCGAGCACTACGGCCCGCAGTTAGAAGCCTGGGGCGCCGACGTCATCGGCTGCAATTGCAGTGTCGGGCCGGTCGCGATGCTGGATGCGATGGAACGCATTCGCGCGGTGACTTCGATGCCGCTTTCGGCGCAACCGAACGCCGGAATTCCGCGCTCGGTGGAGGGTCGCAATATCTATCTCTGCTCGCCGGAGTACATGGCGAACTTTATGGAGAGCTTCGTCAATGTCGGCGTGCGCCTGATCGGCGGCTGTTGCGGCACTACGCCGGAACATACGCACGTGATGAAGCACTTCCTGAAGGTCGGAAACGCACGTGTGGCGGCCTATAAGGTAACGAAGGCGACGGAAGCCAAGCCGGTTGAGCCGCCGCCCTTGGCCGAGCGCTCCGAACTGGGCCGCAAGATCGCGGCCGGTGAGTTCGTGACCATGGTGGAGATCGTTCCTCCGCGTGGCACTGACGCCAAGCGCGAGCTGGATGGCGCGAAGTTCCTGAAGTCGGTCGGCGTGGATGCGGTGAATATTCCCGACAGCCCAAGGGCCTCGGCGCGCATGAGCAATCAGGCGCTCTGCCTGCTGGTCAAACAGACAATCGGGATCGAGCCAATCCTGCACTACACCTGCCGTGACCGCAACGTTTTGGGTATTCAGTCGGACCTGCTGGGCGCGAGCGCGATTGGAATTCGTAACTTGATCTGCATTACCGGCGATCCGCCGAAGATGGGCGACTACCCGGATGCAACCGCGGTCTTCGATGTCGACTCCATTGGTTTGGTGAACATCGTCCGCAATCTGAATCGCGGTCTGGACATCGGCGGCAACCCCACCGGCAACTCGACAGGGTTCGTGATCGCGGTAGGGGCTAATCCCGGCAGCCCGAATATCGACGAAGAGATCCGGCGCTTCGAGTACAAAGTCGAAGCCGGAGCAGAGCTGGCGGTGACCCAGCCGGTCTTTGACATTCGCCTGCTGGAAGAGTTCATGAAAAAGATTGAGCACTTCAAGGTGCCGGTGGTTGCCGGTATCTGGCCGCTCACCTCGACCCGTAATGCCGAGTTCATGAAGAACGAGCTGCGAGTATCGATCCCCGACGAAATCTTCGCTCGGATGGCGAAGGCCACGACGGCCGACACAGCCCGGGCCGAGGGCGTGGCGATCGCGCGCGACATGCTCGCGGCGGTGAAAGACATCGTGCAAGGCGCGCAGATCAGCGCGCCGTTCGGGCGGTATTCCTGCGCAGTCGATGTGCTGGAAGCGCTGGGTGGAAGCAGCAAGAGCGCGGTCGTATAACGTATTCGAGCCAGCCATGGTCCCCGCTTAGGCGCCCGGGTAGAGCGGACCTTCAGGTCCGCGTGCGGCCACCCGAATACGTCCGGCGGCACACATTGGCGCCCCGAATTTTCATATTTCCTCCGTCCGATTTGCACTACAATCAAGCCAAGGAGTTTTGAGCTTGCCCACGTTTGAAGAGTGCCTGGATCGGTTGGAAAAAATTGTCGGTGAATTAGAAAAGGGCGATGTGCCCCTCGACCGGGCGCTGGAATTATTTGACGAAGGGATGAAGCTCTCAGGTTCCTGCCGAAAAGAGCTGGAAGCGGCCGAAGGCAAGGTCGAGATCCTCCTGAAGCGAAATGGAAAGCTTCAGGCAGAAGCCTTCGAATCGGCAACGTCACCCGGGGAAACCAAGTAACGCGAGCCACGTCGTCCTCCATCTAAAGTGGCCGTACCGTGGGGTGCGGAGTTCGTCAGCCAGACTCTGATTGGATGGCAGCCGTCATCCTCCATCATTTGCAAGAGGAGCACGCCATGCGACCTATCAACGCTGTTCTCGCTCACCATGACGCCGCGTCAGCGCAGCGACTGGCCGAGTCGCTACGTAAGGAGTTTCGTAATCTCGTGGTCGCCAATTCTACACAGGAGCTCAAGTCCGCGGTCGCGCGCTTCCGCGCTCCATTCGCCGTCGTCGATCTGGAATTGATCGGGCTGGGCGAAATGAAAGAGTTGTGCAGCAACTTCCCTGCTACCGCTTTTGTCTGTGTTCATCGGCTGGCCGACGACCGTATGTGGTCGGAGGCGCTGGCCATGGGGGCAGTCGATTGCTGCCATTGCGACGACTTGCACGGCATCCTGCTGGCGTCGGAACGCTACGTGGTGCTCAGCCGTAGTCGCGCGGCAGCCGCGTAAGAAGCTATCGGCTCTCGGCCGTCAGCTTTCAGCCAACCCTAACTTAGCGAAGCCAAGCCACCTGAGCTTGGCTTTTTCGATGCCCGGGTAAAGCACGCCTTCAGGCGTGCATTTGACGGCACCCAACTAATCTGAGCTTTAGCGCCCGAGGTAAGGCTTTCTTACGCCAACGGCTAAACACGCTGCTGAACAACTCTCGCAATGTAAGCTTTGTGTCAGGGCACGGATTCAGCTAAGCCCTTGATTTTTGACTTCGGCGAGACGGACTTCAGTACCACAGTTTGTATGATGCACCGCTCAAGCGGCGCTTCGCCCCAGGGTGGTGTTATCTTCGATAAACGACCTATGGGCCGGCCTCCAATCCAATCAAAGCTCGGGCACATCCTCTTGCCTGAGATTCAATGCGCCATTCTGGCTTTCATCCTCGTGGCGTCGACACTGGTGGTATACGCGCCGGTAAAGCAGCATCCGTTCATCCACATCGATGATTACGGTTATGTGGTCAACAACACCCACTTGCGCCCGCTGAATTGGGAGATGGTCAAGTGGTCGTTTACTACTTTTCATTACGCGAACTGGGATCCGCTGACCTGGATGTCGCACGCCCTCGACATCCAGCTTTTTGGTCTTGATCCGGGCCGACATCACGAAACCAGCATGCTGCTGCATGCGCTGAACGCCGTGCTGCTCTTCTGGTTGCTGTGGAAAGCCACTGGCTATGCAGGACGCAGTTTTGTGGTGGCGGCGATCTTTGCGCTGCATCCCGTGAATGTCGAACCGGTCGCCTGGGTGGCCGAGCGCAAGACGGTGCTCAGCATGGTTTTCTTCCTGCTGACCCTGATCGCTTACCGTTGGTACGCGCGCCAGCCGGCCATCGGACGCTACCTGCTGGTCGCGATGTTGTTCGCGCTGGGCTTGATGTCGAAGCCACAGATCATCACTCTACCGTTTGTGCTGCTGCTGTGGGACTACTGGCCGCTGGGACGCATGTTTGCCCCCGCCGCTGCCGGGGAGTCGTCTCTACCGGGTGACATACCCGGCCATGTTCTGCCGGGAAAGAGCTTTTCCTGGCTGGTGCTGGAGAAAGTACCACTGCTTGCGCTCTCGGCCGGCAGCGCATTTCTGACCATGAAGGCGCAGTGGGCGAATCGCACTCTGGGCGGCTTGAATTCCTATAGCTTTCCGGTTCGAATCAGCAATTCCATCGTCGTGTATGTACGCTACTTTCTGCATGCCATCTGGCCGACAAACCTGGCCTTCTTCTATCCTCATGCGCACGGTGCGCCGGCTGTTGGGAAGCTTATCGGCTCGGCAGTCTTGTTGCTCCTGATTACGGCATTGGCATTGGCTACGCGCAGCCATCGCTACCTGGCCGTTGGCTGGCTTTGGTTCCTGGGCACGCTGGTTCCTATGATTGAAGTGGTCCAGGTCGGTAACCACGCTATGGCCGACAGATACGGCTATGTGTCGTTCGTCGGATTGTTTATCGCTTTGTGTTGGGGCATCGCCGATTGGGCAGAGCGCTGGAGCGTCGCGCGGATTTTGCTGCCCGTCGGAAGTGTTGCCATCCTGTTGATACTGGCAGCGGCCACCAGCCGCCAGATCAGCTACTGGACCGACGATTTGACCCTTTGGACGCATACCGCCGAGGCGGTAAGCAATAACGCAATGGCTGAGAATGTGATTGGGGAGACTTTGCAGCAGAAAGGCGAGCGCGAGGAAGCGATGTCGCACTTCCGCGCGGCGGCGGCGATGGATCCGCTGTTTCCTTTCCCCTATCTCCACATCGGAATCTACGACGAAGAGCACCGCCATCCGCAGGAAGCGATCGAGCAGTTGCAGAAGGTCATCGACTTAACGCAGGGCGCAGCCGAACATATGCCGGCCATCCGCACGGAGGCCTTCGTTCATATGAGCTTTGCCTATGCCCAACTAGGCGATCGCGCGAATCAGGAAAAATACCTCAACCTGGCAGCCCAGCAGAACCAGACGGAATAAGCGCGGGTTCGGATTTTTCAGTAGGAGCGGCACCATGGTCAACGGGTGCCCCGATCCCCCTCACCCGCCTCTGGCGAGAGGGTGGCTCTAACCTACGATTGCTCTCGCTACACCGCTAGAATTTCCTTTAGTCCAGACTTACCCTGAGGCGATTCCACCTGCTCATAGGTGCAACTGCGCGGACCTTTTTCCGGCCGCCAGCGCAAAAACTTTGTGCCATGACGAAAGCGTCCGCCGGAGAAATGATCGTAGCGAACCTCGCAGACCAACTTCAGCTTCAGCCTCTCCCATTCGCTGCTGCGTTCGGTGCTCCAGCGACTGGGGCCGCCCGGCGCATGTCCGGTGAAGCCTGAACCACCCATGTACGGCTTCAGAATAGCTTTCAGCTTTTTTCGTTCGGGTGCAGCGAAGCTCGAACTGAACCCGACGTGGTTCAACTTGCCGTCGTCGTCGTAAAGTCCGAGCAGCAGCGAGCCTACTTCCCCGCCCTTGCTGGCGTAACGAAATCCACCGACCACGCAATCCGCGGTGCGAATGCGTTTGATCTTGCGCATGGCCGAGCGCTCACCCGAAGCATAGGCGCAGTCGAGTTCCTTCGCGACTACACCATCGAAGCCGCTGGCCGCCAACTCCTTCATCCAACGCTGCGCCGCCGCGTGATCGCGAGTCGCCGGAGATAGCCGAATCGACTGCTGATTGCCGATGCTCTTCACCAGCCTTTCCAGTCGCTCGCGGCGAACGCTCAGGGGCTCGCTGACGAGCGACTTCCCTTTTTCGTCGACCAGCAGGTCAAACAGGAGATACGTAGCCGGCGTTTCTTTCGACAGCTTCTGAATGCGGCTTGCGGCGGGATGGATGCGGAGCAATAGATCGTCGAACGACAGGTGTCCGTCCTGAAGAATCACGATCTCGCCGTCGAGAACGAACTGCGACGGTTCCAGCTTCTCGAGGCCAGCGACGATTTCCGGAAAATACCGACCGAGCGGCTGTCCCGCCTTCGACTGCAACAGCACCTGGTCGCCCTTGCGGAAGGCCAGGCAACGGAAGCCATCCCACTTGGGTTCATACTGCCAGTTGTTGCCACGCGGAATTGCGTCGACAAGCTTCGCCTCCATCGGCGGATAGGGAGGCTTGATGGGCAAAGCAATGCGTGGAAACTCCTGCTTCAATTCCTCGGCTGGCAGGGCGCCTTCGGTGATATTGCCGGGCCTCGCTTTGGGAGAAACGTTTTTATTGCCGGTGACCATATCGAATTGGATGCATTCTGGGGTAAGCTCTTCGCGGCGTCAATGCTGAAAGAAGTCCTCTGCGCGTAGGAAGTACCCAGCTCTCGTTCGGTTGTCGAAGCAAAGGCGCAAAACCTGTACGGGTGGATCGACCTGGAGATTGCTGTCCGTCGTATTATTGCGAATCCGCGAGTGCCGGTACTGCTCGGCGGCGCTCTGGCGCCGTGTATCGCTTCAAGGACCGGTGGGCACAAGCTATTCTGATGTTTTCACATGTACTGTTTGCGAGGCTGAAAACTCCGAGCAGCAAAATGATTCGTTTTCCCGTCTAATCTTGGGTTAGCTCGAAGCACCAATGCCGAAACAGCCCACAATTTCGCTGATCATCGCGACGCGGAACCGGCAGAAGGAGCTGGAAAACTTTCTGCTTCATCTCGATCGGCAGAGCTATCGTGACTTCGAGGTCCTGGTCGTGGACCAGAGCGATGAGCCCGGCGTAGAGGAGTTACTGAAGCAACGCTCTTTCCGTCACGAATACTTTCATTCCACCAGGCGCGGCCTCTCCTATAACCGCAACATTGCACTGCCCCTGGCGCAGGGCGAGATTCTCACTTTTCCTGATGATGATTGCTGGTATCCGCCCGACCTGTTGCAGTCCTTGGTGACGTGGTTCGAAGGGCATCCTGACATCGATATGCTCAGCGCGGTGGAATGCAATCCTGAAGGCAAGCCGATGGTGCCGAAGCATCCGCCGCCGCCAGGCCTTTGCACAGCTCAGCCTATCGGCTTATTTCCGGAGCGAAGCGTATGGCTGCTGCAGTCGTCGATGCTGTTTATGCGGCGCAAGGTAAGAGACACGATTGGCTTCATGGACGAATCGATGGGCGTGGGCGCTGATACTAAATACCAGTCGGGTGAAGAGACTGACTACTTTCTGCGAGCCATGCAGGCCGGTTCCAACCTTTGGTTTGAGCCGTCACTGAAGGTTTTTCATCCCGAGCTCAGAGATTTGCCGCGCATCCGCAAAACCAACTACCCTTACTCCGTGGGACAGGGCTATCTCCTGCGGAAGTATCGTTGTCCGTTGTCACGTCTACTGGCGGTTGTCGGCCGTGCATTTGGCGGTGCGGTGGTAAGCGCCTGCCGGCTGAATCTTGCTTATGTTTCCATTTATTTCAAGCGAGGAATCGGCATTCTGGTCGGCTACTCGTCGGCCTTGATAGGCACGTCGCAGCTCCCAAAACAAGGGACGCGTGCAGCGCACCTCAAGGTGCGCCCTTTCTAGATCGCTTATCTCGAATCTTCAGCAGCCTGTGAAAACCGCTGTTTTTCCCACCTGAAATCCGCGCGGAGTCGCTCCAGGGGCCAGAAGCAGCAGTCCAGGCTAATGCAAGAGTTTCTTTACCTCGCCGTCGTGGTTTCCGCGGTGGCCTGAGGAGCGCCGCTCTTGGGCGTCGACAGATAACCAGTGACCTTGTTCTTGTCAGCCGTGAAGACCACGAGCTCATACAGAACGTGATCGGCTCCCGTGTAGAACTGCAGGGGCTCGCTCACGGTGCGATCTTTCTTCTCGATCGTCCGATCGTCGGCCAGCACGTTAAGGGTGAAGGTGCTTTTCTTGGGATCCACTTTCTTCAATACAAGGCTGACATTGGCAACCCGAGATCTTGTGTTCCTGGTGAGCGTGAAGTCGTAATAATCGCGATCGCCTTTATGCTTCAGCTCGTCCAGCTCAGAGGCATTGTGCGCGATCAGACCGCTCTGCAAGCCCAGGTCGCCGGTGGCGCGGGCAAGTCTCGCGCTAGTCGCGGCTAACTCGGTTTGCGTCTTCTGGATGTCCGCTTTGGCCGCACCTACATCCGACTTCACGCTGCCGACCTCACCCGTGACGGCGGCCAGCTGCTTTCCCTGCTGGGTTTGCGCCGCAGCCAGGCGCGCGGCGGCAGCCTTCTGCTGTGCCTCCAGTTCCGCGGTGCGCAGGGTCATCTCCTGCTTCGTCGTGCCGACCTCGGTGCTCAGCGTTTGCTTGAACTCTGTCAGCCGCGAATGCACCTTCTTATTCATGTCGGCCTGCTGGTCTTCCAGGGCTTTCTCCCGCTGCTCGATGGCGGCGATCCTGGGCCGCAGCTCGTAGACGCTGTAAGAGAAGTACATGAAGTACGACGCCACGATGATGTAGGCAACCAGTACGATCGCCACCAAATATTTGATAATCGAATCTCTGTCCATATTGGCTCTCGAAGGAAGCGGCTTTAGCTGGAAACGAGAATGAACGGAGCCTCATGGTTAAAAACCACGGACATCCGCCGACTGCTGACAGCGCTTCCCTTGTTAGTCTCTTGTGCCATTAAAATATGCCGCTTTCAGGCTGTTGCCTAGAGGCATTATAGTGGTGGTATTGGCGGCGGATGCGCTTGGACAGAGAAGACTTGTCGGCCTTGGGGAGACCGACATAGAGACTGTGGCGCGCGCCCGAGCAGTGCCACTTCCAAGCCTACGGTCGTCGGCTGGAGCCGACTATGAACCAATAAATAGGCGGCTGAGACGCTGGCACGAAGGCGACCTCTACCCAAAGCCTGCCGGCCTTGGCCCGAAGACCAGCTTCCTGAAAGCTTCGAGACTTGGCGCGAAGGCGAGCGCAGCCCGCAACCTTGGTAGGCCGCGCTCTTCAAGACCACTCGCAACGGACTGCAATCTCCGCTACGGAGTTATGGGAGTCGGCGCATTCTTTGGCGTCGACAAATAGCCCGTGATCGAGTTCTTCCCTGCCGTGAAGACCACCAGCTCATACAACATGTGATCGCGGCCGGTATAAAACTGGAGCGGCTCGTTGACCGTGCGGTCCTTCTTCTCGATGGTCTTGTCGTCAGAGATGACGTTGAGCGTGAACTTGCTCTTCTTGGGATCGACTTTCTTCAACTGAAGACTCACGGTCGAGACCGGAGTACGAGCATTTTTCTGCAAGGTGAAATCGTAGTAGTTCCGGTCGCCTTTGTGCTTCAGGATCTCCAGCTCCGATGCGTTATGCGCGATGAGGCCACTTTGCACGCCGAGATCGCCCATGGCATGATCCAACTTCTGGTTGGTTGCAGCCAGGTCGGTCTGGGTCCTCTGGATATCGGTCTTGGCTGAGCCGACATCGGTCTTTACCGTACTGACTTCGCCACTGACAGCCTCAATCTGCTTGCCCTGCTGGCTCTGCGCTGCCGACAACTTGGCTGCGGAGGCTTTCTGCTGGCGCTCCAATTCGGCTGCGCGCTCGGCCATCTCCTGCTTCGTCGTGTCCACTTCGGTCGAAAGAGCGCGCCGCAACTCCGACGAGGTATTCGAAAGCCGCGTCACCAGTTCGCTTTGTTGCGCGTTGAGCGCCTGTTCTTTCTGCTCAAGAGCCACAATCCGCGTCCTCATGTCGTAGATGAGGTACAGCGAGGCGATCACATAGATCGCGCCGGCGGCAAGCAGCACCCACTTCAGGATCGCACTTTTATCGGAGGGCGCCTCTACTGGCTCAGGAGGTAGGCTTTCACCTTCTTGGGGGAACATTTTCAGTCCTTTCCTGCTACTCTCAATTGTCCGGGAGCCAAAAACCGCTGTCAACGAACATCTAGGGCAGACAAGGTAGTAAGGCGAATGCCTCGTCGCCTGGGTTGCGAATACCGAATCCCGGATTTTCGGAGTTAAGGGCCATGGCAACTGTTGCTCCGCGGGCGACGCCCGAAAAGAAGAAGGCGCGTTTCAAACCATTTCTTGACCCACTGGAACGATTCTCGGAAATCCTCTTCGGCGTGATCATGGTGCTGACCTTCACGGTCTCGTTGCGCGTGGCCCGCGCCGATCGCCTGCAGGTACGCGAGATGCTGATCGGAGCGGTGGGCTGCAACCTGGCCTGGGGCCTGATCGACGCCATCATGTACCTGATGAGCAACGTGAGCGAACGTGGTCACGGCATCAAGATTCTGAAGCGCCTCCATCGCACTCCCGAACCGCAGAAGGCGAACGAAATTATCCTCAACGAACTGCCGCCGGTCGTGGCTTCGGTGTTGCCGCCTCCTGCGCTCGATGCCATGCGTAAGCGGCTCTCCGAATTGCCCGAACCGCCGGCGCGTCCGCGACTGAAGAAGGAAGACTGGCGGGGAGCGGCGGGGGTTTTCTCGCTGGTATTTCTCTCCACCTTTCCCATCGTTCTGCCATTCATGGTCATTCCCAAGATTCGAGTGGCCTCGCATGTCTCAGACGTCATCGCGATCGCGATGCTGTTTTTCGCCGGTTATGCTTATGGGCGATACGCCGGGCACCGTGCGTGGGGATGGGGACTTTCCATGGTGGCTATCGGCGCCGTCATGGTGGGACTGACCATCGGCCTGGGAGGATGACGCGCCGACACCACGTCGGAGTAGTGAGTTTCGTTCTGTTGATCGGCACCAGTCTGTTCGGACAAGGAACACCAACTGCGCCCGCGGCTCCTCCGGCCGATCAGCAACCCTGGGCCTACTC
Source organism: uncultured Acidobacteriaceae bacterium (assembly GCA_963834135.1). Classification (GTDB taxonomy): domain Bacteria; phylum Acidobacteriota; class Terriglobia; order Terriglobales; family Acidobacteriaceae; genus Bog-257. Next base: position 447,606 of record CAWIAN010000010.1, read on the forward strand.
GCTTACTACGGATGGCTACATAGCGCCGAAGGGACAGTCGTATGTGAGTCCTGTGTTGACGGCGGACCACGACTGGCTGCATCTGGAGGCCCGCTACAACTATGAGGACCAGCGCACTGGCTCGCTTTGGGCCGGCTATAACTTCAGCGCCGGAAAGAAGCTTCAGCTGGCGGTGACGCCGATGATCGGCGGCGTCTTCGGGGACGTTACCGGAATCGCGCCCGGCTGCGAACTGTCTCTGACCTACAAGAAGCTGCAATTCACCAGCAGCAGCGAATATGTTTTCGACACCGGCGACAAATCCAGCAGCTTCTTCTACAGCTGGCCCGAGCTTACCTATTCCCTCCTCGATTGGCTGAAGATCGGATTCGCGGCGCAACACACCAAGTCGTATCACACCAGCCTCGACACCCAGCGGGGCTTGCTCGTCGGCGTCTCGTATAAGAAGTTCGAGTTCACAACGTACATAATGGATCCAGATTTAGATCAACCGACGACGATCCTCGAACTCGGTGTGACCTTCTAGTAACGAGAACGAGCAGCAAAGGTGGATTCCGAAAGTCTTTGGTTGTCAAAGATCAACGGGTGCCCCACTCATTCCTGCTGTTGGAATGAGTGGGAGAAGACGGGCTCGATAAGGATCCTGAACGACGATCTTGAACCCACACATTCGAGACCCGCGAATGTGTGGGACACCCGTGTTTCAGGTACTTTCTACGGATTCCTTATCACAGGCGTGTGGCGCCTGCATCACAGAACCTCAGCCCGAACCTTCCTAAAATTCAAGATGCCGGCGGAAGATCGCAGCTCTCCGCGGCGCGGTTCATCGCCATTCCTGGAGGCGTCGTGAAGCTCAACAAACTGTTTGCAATCCTACTCGGCTTTTTTGTTCTTCTCATGATCACCGGCGCTATCGCGCAGACGGCGCCGAAGGCCCCGGTGATTCTCAAGGGCGCTCCCATGGGTGCCGTGAAGTTCGACCACACCTCGCACATGAAGGTTGCGGCGAAGTGTGACGTCTGCCACCATGCGTCGAAGCCGGAGAAGCCGTTGAAATCCCCACAAGAGGCTTGCACCGATTGCCACACCCGGCCCGCGACCCCTCCGGTCACCACCAACTTACAGGGCGCATTCCATAACCCTACGGCGACCGCCGGACTCTGCATCGATTGCCACAAGAAAGAGAATGGTGCTGGAAAGGCCGCTCCGACTAAGTGCGCCGAGTGCCATCAGAAAGCCAACGGCTAGAGATCGACAAAGCGCAGTGCTCACGCGCGCCGGATTCGTCCGGCGCGTTGTTGCGCTTGATCGACGAATCAGTTGCGTTAGGAGCCCGAGAAGTCTCCACGAACGGGGATGAGCATCACGGTCAAGACCAGCAATAACACAGCCACTATGGCTAGCCAGCGGCGATTACGGTCAATTGGAGGCCAGGGTGGAACGTCGGGATGACGCATGCCGGTAAAGGCCAGAATAACGGCCCACAGCAGCCAGCCCGGCCACGACCAGGGACCTGTGGGAGGCCTGTACACCCCCAGAAGTCCAAGGACGAACAGGATCGCAATTGTGGTTCGCGTCACCCACTTATGCGCCCGAGGAGAAACGGCATACGTGATGTGGCCGCCGTCCAGTTGTCCGCCGGGAAGAAGGTTCAGTGCAGTAGCGAACATCCCAACCCAGGCGGCGACAGCAATCGGATGCAGATACAAGCTCGACAGTGGAGTGGGATGGTGTACGAACGGAGCCAGCGCGCGATTGACGATGTGAAAGATCAACGGATGGCCGAACTCAATCGCAGAACCGGTGGCGCCGGCCGGCATGGGCTTTGACAGCGCCAGTCCCCAGAACAGCACGGGAACAGCGACCAGGAATCCGGCGATGGGGCCGGCGATGCCGATGTCGAACAGAGCTTTGCGCGAGCGAATGGGCGACTTGATACGGATCAGCGCGCCGAAGGTGCCGATGAATGTGGGCGCGGGAATAAAATATGGCAGCGTCGCATAAACGCCATATCGTCTGGCCAGAAGGAAGTGGCCGAATTCATGCGCGAGAAGAATCCCCATCAGGGTGAAGGAAAATGGAATGCCCAGCAGCAGGCGCGACGGATGGTGCCAGATCCACTGTGGATGAAACAGCGGGAACATCAGACTTTCGGCGTCGAAGGCGGGGAGGTTATTGGCGAAGTTATATTCCAGGCGCGCGCCGACGACCAGCGTGGTGAGGAACGTGATCAGAAGCAGCAGCGCATGCAGCCAGTAGGGCCTTTTCTGCGCAGGCGTCGAAACCAGCACCTTGGGAAGGGCCGGAACCTCAAAAGTATAAGTAATTGGCGGCGTGGGATCAGACATCGTTTTGCTGTTTGGATGATCAGCCGCAGATTGCGGAAGCAGAGCATAGCGCACTCTCCGCCCAGGAACAGCGCTGATCGATGCTGGGATCCCATGCGAGCGTGCTACTCGATGGACTGCAGCTCCTTCCCGGGTTTGAAGCGCACAGCCTTGCCGGGAGGAATATTCACCTCGGCGCCGGTCCGCGGGTTACGGCCAATACCTGTCTTTCGTGGACGAACGGTGAAGACGCCGAAGCCACGCAACTCGATACGATCGCCGCGAGCCAGGGACTTCTTCATGCTTTCAAAAACCGTTTCGACCGCCATCTCCGCTTTAGTCTTGGTGACGCCAGTCTTGGTGACGACTTCATTGATCAAGTCAAGTTTAATCACAAGTGGCTCCGCAGGGGGTTCGCCCACCGAGCGTAGTGGCCACGCGCGACAAGCGTTGTTTAGATTCTATCCGACTTCGGGAGCGGCGGTAAGTCTCAGTTTAGCTTCGAGTTATTAGCCGATGGGCGAATCCTAGTGAAGCGCGCGGCCATTGTCAACCGATAGCAGCATTCCGTAAGATGACGTATTCGATTCACCACCTGCTCGGGTAGTGCGGGCCTTCATGCGCGCGTCTCAGCCGGCAATCTACGAACGGGGCCTGCGCCCCAAGGAGTTTCATGGCAATCAAGAGTGACCGCTGGATCCGCAAAATGGCCACCGAACACGATATGATCAATCCCTTTTCGGAGAAACAGATCCGCGAAGGCGTCATCTCCTACGGTCTCTCTTCTTATGGCTACGACCTGCGGGTCGCCGACGAGTTCAAGATTTTCACCAACGTGAACAGCACGATCGTCGATCCCAAGAAGTTCGACGAGCGCTCTTTCGTCAGCATTGAAGCCGATGTCTGCATCGTTCCGCCAAATTCGTTTGCCCTGGCGCGCTCGGTGGAATACTTCAAAATTCCCCGCGACACGCTGACGATCTGTGTCGGCAAGTCAACCTATGCGCGCTGCGGCATCATCGTCAACGTGACGCCGTTCGAGCCCGAGTGGGAGGGCTTCGTCACCCTCGAGATCTCCAACACGACGCCGCTGCCGGCGCGCATTTACGCTAACGAAGGGCTATGCCAGATTCTGTTCTTCCAGTCCGACGAGATTTGCGAGACCAGCTACAAGGACCGGGGCGGGAAGTATCAGTCGCAGAAAGGCATTGTGCTGCCGAAACTGTAGCGCGGCACGTATGGGCCGGAAGCAGTTAGCCAGTGCGGGCAGCGAGATTGCAGACCTTAGCCCGATCTGCAATCGCCACGAAATTCCGAAGCAGATTCCGGATAAAACGCACCTCACCTGAAGTATAGTCGGCCGCACATCTCTCAACGGTGAGGTCGAATGGCCACGGTCACACAGTCCTTGCGAGCACAATCCCGCAACTGGTCTCGAATTACTCTGTGGAGCTTCGTCGTCCTGATGATGGGCTACGTGCTCTATCACAACGAACGCTTCCTGATAAATACCGCTGACCCAGCATGGCAGCATTATCAGCCATTCAAATGGTGGTTGTTACCGCATGGTCTGGCGGGAGCCTGTGCGTTGTTTCTGGGTCCAATGCAGTTTTCCGATCGGCTTCGCCAGCGATATCTCCGGTTACACAAGACGATTGGCTGGATCTATGTAGCAGGTGCGCTGATTGTCGCGCCGCTGGGCGCATACATCCAATATTTTGAGGGGCGTACGGGCGGCTCGTTCTCTTTCACCATGGCGGCTGCCTCCGATGCAGCGATGCTGATGTTGACGACAGCGATCGCTCTGTTCTTCGTGCTGCGCGGAAATATCCAGCAGCACCGGCAGTGGATGACGCGCAGCTACGCGGTCGCTCTGGTGTTCCTCGAGGTTCGCGTGATCTCGGGAGTATTCGGATTCGACAACAGCCCAATAGCCGGCGAGATCATCGTCTGGATGGGCGTGATCTTTGCAGTACCTTTGGCGGACATCGTCCTCAACTGGCGGGACTTCACGCGCGCCAAAATCACGCAGCACAAAGCGGCGGCGGCAAAAGCCGCCTGACTCGCGAGAAATTTCGAAGCTGTTTTACTCTGGCTACCGCCGTTGTGCGGGAACCGCTTCGCTCTCTTTGTACATGTACTTGATGCTGGGCTTGTAGATCAGCAGATTCGCCGCTCCGGTGCGATTTACCTTCAGGCAGTACTTGTCGTACCACTCGATGACGCCGTGGATTTCCTCGCCGTCCTGCAACACCAGGACCATGGGGGTCTTCCCCTGCATCTGCTTTTGGTAGTAGAAATTCTCGGCGTGCGTCTGCTCGGGCGGAGGGGTCTTTTTGCCGTTCGCGCGGTCGCCACGATCACCACTGCGCTCCCGGCGATCGCCGTCCGCATGCGAATGGTCGTTGCGATTCAAGGCGGGGCGGATGAGCTTGCGGTTGGCAAACACCTCCGGATCAACAGCTCGTCCTACGGCGGTGGCATCCATAGAATCTTTCATGGTGTTTGCTCCTGGCTTAGGCACACCGGGCCTTTCGGCAAGTATCATCTCGGAGGCGGAAAACAGCACTTGAAGTCTTGCAAAGTTCCGGCGGGTCGCTCCGAGGCTTTTCAGGTGTGAACTTAGCGATACCCTACCACAGCCCAATCCGCAAAACAATGCGCCCGGGCATACTACTTTGGTATCAGCGCTCCAGGGCCGTGGCGAAGGTGTCCAGGGCCAGCGAACGCAGCAAGTTCCGGCGCATCCCGCTCTCCAGTTCTCCTAAACGCTGGGTAGCGCTGACAATCCAGTCGAAATCCACAGCAGCCGCCATACGCGCCAATTCGCCCTGAATGTCCTGGTTGCGCACCAGCTCCGGAGTGGCCGAACGCAGAAACAGCATGTCTTCCAGCAGCGAATACAAGGTACGAATCAAGTACTCGGTTTTGGCTTTTCCGTCCGCGCCGGCGCGATAGCTGTCAGTGGCGCGAAACAGATCGCTGTGGTCCTTCGATCCCATGGCCGGTCCGAGCAGGGTCAGCGCATCCTGCCGGGCAGCGACGTACGCCGCCAGATCGAAGCTGCGTGCACGTCCCAGCCCTCCGCCGCAAATGCGCGCCACCAGCGCGCGCTCTTTAGGCTTCAGCTCTGGCCGCACTTCGGCCAGATAGTTCTCCACTTCTGCGGCAGGCAGAGGCGCCAGGCGCAGATGCATACAGCGCGAGCGAATGGTCGGCAGCAGCGCGGTGGGATTATCGGTCAGCAGAAAAATCGTCGCAAACTCCGGCGGCTCTTCCAGGATCTTCAGCAGCGAGTTGGCGGCTTCCTTCATGAAGTCCGCGTCGCTGAAGATGTAGACGCGCTCGCGACCCTCGACCGGACGGTAATAAATCTCGTGGATCACGTGGCGCACCTGATCGACTTTCACCAACATCTGCGGCGGATCGGGAGGGATGACCATCACGTCCGGATGGGTCTGGACGAAGATGCGCGTCTCTTTCTTATCGGTGTCGCGGAGGTTCTCTCGGGCCTCGACGGCTTCCGCAAAGCGATCTTCCAGAGCGTCAGCCTCGGCGATGCGAACGCAGTTGGCGCAATGACCGCAGAAATCGGGCAAGCCGTCGGTGATTGGCCTCTCCAGACAGTTCATGGTTTTCGCAACCATTTGGCTGAGCGTGAACTTGCCCGAACCAGCCGGACCGGAGAGGACCAGGGCATGAGGAAAATGCTCATGAGCGAGCATCTCCCGCAGCGTGTGGACGGTTTCAGCATTGCCGTGGAAATCAGAGAAAGGCATAAAAATCTACGAGATTGGGGGATAGGGGTTCGGGAATAAAAAAGTCGGCATCAGCATACTTCCACCTAGCACGATTCTCTTTGCTTCGGAGAGTGAGACGATCGCAAGTTCGGTGTCCTCTGTACAAAAAACGATCATCGCAGTTTCGTGTGCTTATTCTCGATGCTCAACCGATGCCTATCCCCTATCCTCTAATCCCTATCCCCCTAAGCTTCTCTTCTACCACTCTAACAATCTCCGCATGTACGATTTCAATCGCCGGCCGCGCATCGATCTTCACTACGCGCTGCGGCTCGCGCGCAGCGATTGCCAGAAAACCGTCGCGCACGCGGGTGAAGAACGCCAGGTTTTCCTGCTCAAAGCGATTCTCGTCGTGCTCGGCTTCCTTATTGCGCCGGCGCGCCCGCTTCACGCTGGAACTCACATCCGAGTCCATCAGGATGGTCAGGTCTGGCCACAGGTTGCAGCAAAGAAGCTTGTGCAGTTCCAACACCGGCTGCGTGCCGAGCTGTCGGCCTCCGCCCTGATAGGCCTCCGTCGAATCGGTGAAGCGGTCGCACAAAACCCACTTCCCTGCTTCCAGCGCCGGCGCGATGACTTCGGCGATGAGTTGCGCGCGCGAGGCGAACATCAGCGCCATCTCGGCATGAGAATCCAGTCCCGCCGTCCGTGAATCCAGCAGCACCGCCCGGATTCGCTCGCCGACTTCGGTTCCGCCCGGCTCGCGCGTGGTTACCACTTCGATCTTTTTTTCGCGCAGCGCGGCGGCCAGCTTTTCCAGTTGCGTGCTTTTGCCGCAACCGTCCAGGCCTTCGAAGGTAATGAACTTCCCGCGCTCCACTCGCTTACCCACGATGGCCATCATAGCAACGATAAACCAGCGCCGCCCAGCGGCTGGTACGTGCAGCCCGCACTGAGGCATATCGCACTGAGCGAAGGCTGCGGCGGCCGGGAAAAACGTCCGCAACCCGCCAGCTTGTTGCTATTTTTCGAGCAGAGTTATTTCGACTGCAGCTTTCGCGCGTCGTAAACCGTTGTGATCACCGCGGAACCGCGCGACGAGAATGCCTCGAGTGATTGCTGCATTCACGAGGCCAAGTGCATTTTTTCGAGAAGTTGAATGTAGCGCGGGTTCTGGCGCAGATTCTTGAACAGCTGATCGGCCTTGAGGTAGGTGAAGCCAGAGTCGTGCTGTTGGTAGGCCCGGTCCAGCCAGTAGAGGGCTTTGTCGTCTTCTCCGAGATATGCATAGAGTTCAGCAATCTGGTAAGCCCCATCGCCACCATGGTTGGCGACGAGTTCTCTCAATGTGGCATCCGAAGCCTGTCGACGGCCCAGGGCGTGATATGCCATTGCTTCCCCAGCCAACTTTGGCCCGTCGTTAGGCTCCTGCTGCATTTCCGTCAGGGCTTCTTGCGGGCGGCCTCGCGCCAATAAGATCTGGCCTAGCACGAAGTGAACAAATCCCTGTTGAGGGTCCAGGTCCAGAGCTTTCTGCAATACCTTATCGGCTTCGTCATACTGTCCGGTTTGGTAAAGATCGTTTCCCAGAAATAGATAGCAAGAAGAACACAGCGGGTCCAGCGCGACTGCCTGTTTCCATAAGTCGATTGCCTGGTCCAGATGCCCCCGCAGTTCCTCCAAACTGGCGCGAGTGGAGAGTAACTCAGCACTTCCAGGTTGTAGCGCTGCCGCTTTGTTCAGGGTAGCTTCGGCGCCTTCCCAATCGAGGTCGTAAATCAGACGTATGGACGCCAACGCAAGGTATCCCGCGGCCGAACGCGGGTCCAGAGCGATGGCTTGTTCTGCATCCTGGCGCGCTCGGCGAAATCCCTCACCTAACTCGAAGTAGCTGTCAGCTGCCATGTTGGCATATACGTCTGACCGCAGCGCCCAGGCCGGCGAGAAATTCGGATCCAGCTTGATCGCCTGGTTAGCGTAAGCCAGAGCCTTCTCGTAGTTGGCCTTTTCGGATCCTCGATCCAGGAAATACGAAGCTTGCAAATAGGCCTGGTAGGCTTCCGGGTTGGTGACCGGTGACCGCGTTGTGACGGAGCTTTCGTCGGCGCCGAGCAACTTGACCTGCAATGCCCTGGTGACGGCGCGGGCGATTTCATCTTGCACCGCGAAAATGTCCTTCATCTCCGGGTTGTATTCCTCCGACCAGAGCTGGTAGCCGTCCTTCGCGTTGGTGAGCTCGGCGGTGATACGAACCCGATCACCTTCCCGCCGCACGCTGCCTTCGAGTATGTTGGTCACATTCAGCTTCTGCCCGACGGCCCGCACGTCTTCGTTCTTGCCTTTGAACTGAAAGGCGGACGAGCGGCCCGCAACCTTCAGACCAGGCACTTTGGCGAGTTCATTGATCAGCTCTTCGGATAGTCCATCGGAAAAATACTCCTCATTCTTGCCGGGGCTCATGTCGGCAAAGGGCAGCACGGCAATAGACGCCGTATTGCCCGCAACAGGATCAGTCCGGCTTCGGTTGCGCCAGAAGTAAGCCGCGACAACGGCCAGCACCAGGAAAACTACAGCCATGACTGCCCGCCTGCGGGCGACCGGCTTTTTGGATTCAGATGAAATTTGGCCCGGCTTTAGGGCGCTGCTGCGTACGATGCGGTCGGTTTCCAGCCCCCGCTGCAATCTCTGCAAGTCAGCCCGCATATCCGAGGCATGTTGATAACGCAGCGCGCAGTCCTTTTCCAATGCCTTGGTGATGATGTCATCTAATGCGGGCGGCAGGGCTGGATTCAGGCGGAGAGGCGGAGCAGGGGCTCGATTCAAAATTGAGTCGAAAATGTCGGCTGAGGATTCACCTCGAAATGGCGGGGTTCCGGTCGCCATCTCGTAGAGCGAAGCACCGAACGAGAACAGGTCTGTCCGCGCATCCAGTTCCCTGCCTCGCGCCTGCTCCGGAGACATGTACAGCAACGTTCCAACGGGAACTCCCGGCGTAGTCAAAGAGAGCAGCTTGGTGGTTTCATCAGCGGCCGCGGATTTGGGGCTGTTTTGTGTCACCTGAGCAAGCCCGAAATCCAGGACCTTCGCGTGTCCACGATCGGTGACAAACAGGTTGGCGGGCTTGATGTCGCGATGAACAATACCCTGGTTGTGGGCGGCTTCGAGCGCATCGGCAATCTCGCTGCCCAGGGACAGCAACACTTCGGTATCCAAAGGGCGTCCCCGGATCGCGTTTTGCAGTGTCTTGCCTTCGAGGAACTCCATCGCGATGAAGGTGCGTCCACCCTCTTTGCCGATCTCATAAATAGTGCAGATGTTGGGATGATTGAGCGCGGAAGCAGCCTGCGCTTCTCGCTCAAAACGCGCTAAAGCATGCGCGTCGTCAGCCATACTGTCCGGCAGGAACTTCAGTGCGACAAAGCGATGCAGGGCAACATCCTCAGCCTTATAGACAACACCCATTCCGCCACCGCCCAGCTTCTCCACGATGCGGTAGTGCGAGATGGTTTCGCCGATCATTGGCGTGAATCTTATGTCGCTGCTATCGGCAAGTCAACGAAGAGTGGCCCGGGGTAATGTGCTGATTGCTGGCGTGGCGTACGAGGATGGATGTCGGCCACGGGCGCGTAGGCTGTCACAAATCTCACACTTCGTAGATAATCGGTCGCACGCTATTTGTAGTCAGTTGAAACATTCCTACTATTCCGAGGGCACCTTTATGGCTCTGAGCTTTGCTGCTGACATCCGTCCGCTGTTCCGCGAATCGCCCGATATTGATGCGATGAAAAGTTTTGGCCTCGATCTATCCTCTTATGACGACGTGAAAGCCCAGTCACAGGCGATCTACGAACGTCTCGACGATGGCAGCATGCCTTGCGACGATCCCTGGCCCAAGGAGCAAATCGCCCGCTTTAAGCAATGGATGGACGAAGGCATGAATCCGTAGATCAATGCACCTCGAAGATGGTTGGACTGCCAACTGTGTGCGCTTCGGGCAGCGCTCAAGCTTACGTTTTCAACGCCACGGTCGTCCCACCTTGCCATCGTGCCGACGACCAATGGGTCGACTGATGCGTACGCCTTGGCGTTGACGCAGTTGGTGCTCGATGTCTCGGAATACTTTGCGCCGTAATCGATGGGATGGATTAATCGCTGGTGCCCCTGGTCCCGGCCCCGCACCGCTCGTCGGGAGCAAACGGCTTGCCCTTCTGAATTCCAATTGCCAGAAGTTGACCGAGCAATTCCGGCTCCTCGCTGTCGGCTGGCTCTTCCTGAACCAATTCGTTGAGGTCTTCATAGAAGCTGAAGGTGCTGGAACCGACGGTGTTGAAGGCTTTGTCTGACAAATTAACGAACTTGCCTTCGTGCGGATTAGCAGCTTGCGACAATGGGTAAACCCGCAGCGTTTCGTTGAAGCTTTTGACGGCAGGTCCGGGACCTCCAAAGTCACAAAAAAATGTGCCTAACCGCCCGAGCTAACCAACTAGGAGAACTCCCAGTCCGCCGATCACGTTGTAATGTCGCCTCATCGCAACGAACCCGTTGGCAGGCTCATTCACGAGCTCTCGGCGTGGCTACCGCGATTCGATCGAGTATCGGACGACAATGCCATCCACGTAGGTGACCTCGACCCGGTAGTCATTCGGCAGATATTCGAAGATCTGCGTCTTCAGACCTTCCTCCGAGGTTGACTGTGAGAGTTGACGTCCGAGCCCCATTAACTGGCTCACTTCCCCGATCTGCATGCCACGCCGTAGTTGGGTCATGGGTGTCGACCCGTCGGCTCCAGTAGCAGGGGCGGCGGGAGCAATGGGATTCGTAGCCGTTGCTTGTAGAATCGGCTTCTGCTGCTGCAAGTCGCCGAAGTCGACGTATGCTTCCAGCATCTTCATCACCGCATCCGGAGTGAGTTGCTCCTGCGGGATGGCGCCGTTCCAGCGCAGATTAAAGCGCGATCCGCCGCGGATGCGCTTATCGGCAACCTGTTGAGTCTTTATCTGGCTGGCGATCTGGGCGGCGCGGTCGTCGGAGCGCTGTTCGCGCTCGCGGTTTCTGCGTACACGATCCAGTTCGCGTTGCAGATCGCGTCTGCGTTGCGGATCGCTGGTGTCGCGAATGTCACGCTCCAGCTGTCTCTCGTAGTTGCTCTTATCGACGTGATAGGGGGTGACGGTGGTGCTGTCGTCATCCCAAAAGGTTCCGAAGCCCCCACCGTCGAGTTGAACCTCGATCAAATTTTTCTTAACTACCAGCGTGGTGATTGTCGAACGATCTCGGGTTCGAATGGCGGGCCCGAATTCTTTCAGGCGGCTCGAATACTGTTTCCAGTCCATCGGATCGTCGCGGTCCTGACGCAGGTCAACACCCTTCGCAGTGCCTGGCATATCGATCTGCAATGTGACCTGCTTGCCGACGAAATAACTTTGCAAGGCGGATTGACCGCCGGCCTGTGCCGCAAATGCTGATATTGACAACATCGATCCGAGAAAGAGAATGGCAGTGGCGCTGCGAAGCATCTAGGCGCTCCTTGATGTTTGTGACGGCTGTGGTGGGGCGGAGCGAGTCTAGCACAGGACAACTTGAGTGGGAGGAAAACCCCCGCGTCTCGAAAACCGCGAGACGTGCGGCGCCCTGAGACGCTTCAAGACTGGTCTTTCTGTGAGTCTCGGGTTCTGGCTAACTACGACCAAAGACGGGGAACGATCGCTCCGGTAGTGCGGCTGTATTCACCGTATTGAGCGCCGAAGGTCTCGGTCATGGTGCGCTCCTCGATCTTGCTCTTAATCTTGAAGCCGATGTAGGCCAGTACCACGGCGATGACTCCGCGCACCTGATGACGCACGAGAGCACTCCCGCACAATGCCAGCAGCATGCCGGTATAAATCGGGTGCCGCACGAAGCGATAAGGGCCGCTCCGCACGAGCTCGTGACCAACCTTCACTGTGACAGTACTGCTCCAGTTGCCACCCAGGTAAATTCTGGCCCACACGGCAAAGGCGATGCCGGCCGCCGTGATGGCGATTCCCAGCCCATTCGTCCAGACGTTTGGCGCGAACAGCCGAGTTCGAAGAAACTCCCGCGGAACGTCGCCCGAGAACATCAGGTAGAACGCGGCGATGTTCAGTATCATGTACGACAGCCGCGAAGAAACACCTTCGCGGACCTGTGTACGCTTGGTTTTGAATGCCCAAATCAACCACACGATCAGGAATGCGCACCACAGAAGTCCGCAGATTGCCATTGCATCCATGTGCCGTCTCCCGATGAAAATACGTCTGTCGGCGAAAAAAGTTCCCGGGGGCACCGCCCGGAATCGACTGGACGGCGGCAATTCAGGATAGTATCTTGTCGATGCGATGATACAGGCGTGTCTCGTGCAGTCAATCCAAAGGGAGCCGTCCTACATGAAGAAACGCATTCTCGCCGCTGTTGTTCTTAGCGTGCTGTTGTCCTCCGCGGCTTTTGCGCAAAAGATCAACACTGACTACGACCGCAGCGCGAACTTCTCTAACTACCACACTTACATGTGGGAGAAGAGTCCGCATCCCGCCAAAGGCTTTTGGGACCAGCGTATCGTCGCTGCCGTCAACAAGGAACTTCAGGCCAAGGGCATGACCGAAGTTCAGGCAAATCCGGACGTCTGGGTCGTCTACAGCAAGAGCATTCACGATCAGAAGGACGTGATCGGAACCGGTTATGCCATAGGTCCGGCGTGGGGCTGGGGTTATTGGGGTCCCGGAAATGTCACCTATAACACCTACGTCACCAGGCAGGGTACGTTGGTTGTCGAGATCGCCGATGCCAAGGACCACGAACTGCTCTGGCGCGGTTCGGCCATGGATACCATCAGCGACAACAGCAGTAAAAACATCAACAACCTGAACAAAGCAGTCAGCAAAATGTTCTCCTACTATCCGCCCAGGGACCAGCAGAAGAAGTAACGTAGGGACACTCAGGTCACTATAAACAAACCGCCCCAACGAAAGATCTAAAGATCGTTGGGGCGTGGTCTTAAGAAGGTAATTACGATCCGCGAGCGGACGGCAAAGACCGCGGTTGATTCGGAGGAGGTTGTGACGATACGCAGATACTTGCTGGCGCTGATTTCGGGGGTGATGTTGTTCTCTACGGTCGCCGCACAGGCGCAGTGGGTCATGGTGGCGCGCGCCGTCTCCGGGCAGGTGCAGCGCATGAGCAACAAGTCCTCGAACGGCGCAGGCTACGACGTAGCCACCGTCGTACTTATGGCGAACGCGGATAAGGTCTATCAGACTGCGCTGACCTCGCTGAAGACCAATCATCCCGATGTAACCATCAACAGCAGCGACGCCAAGAAGCACGAGATCAAGTTTTCCAAGGGTGATCAGATCGCTAGCATGCAGGCGACGCCGCTGGGCAAGGATCTGACGCAACTGGTGGTTGCATCGAATTTGATCGGCACGCCGGATGCTACCTCAGTAGTCGTGGAAGGCGTGATGAAGGTCTGCAAGCAGATGAATGTGGTGTGTACGCTGTCGAACCAGTAGGATGCTTGTCAGTTCGGGCCCAGGTGCGAAATTCGATTGAGCCGATTGACGGCTCCCAGGAGGCAACATGGGTTTCATCGCATGGATCGTGGTGGGAATGATTGCCGGATGGCTTGCTGGACTGGTGATGAAGGGCGGCGGCTACGGCATTCTTGTCGACATCATCCTTGGCATTCTCGGCGGCTTTGTTGGCGGATGGCTGTTTGGGATGATGGGCATCTGGCCCGGCGGCGGAATGATCGGCTCGATCATTGTGGCCTTTGTTGGCGCGGTGATCCTGGTCGCAATCACTCGACTCATCAAGCGCGCCTGACGGCTTAGTCGGCCAATCACAAGTTACCTGAGCTGCGGGGCGGCAAGGCTATCTTTACGTCCGGCGGGGGTTATCACTCGAATCGCAATGGCGAAAACGGCGACAAGTCGAAACGCGGCTCACGTCCCTTCAACAGCTCTGTCATGGCCAGTGCAGTCACCGGCGCCAGCATAATGCCGTCCCGATAATGTCCGGTGGCGGCAAAGTATCCCTTCATCGAAGTCGCTCCCATAATTGGGAGCCCATCTGGCGTGCCCGGCCTGAGTCCCGCCCACGCATCATGCATACGCATACCGGCAATCTCAGGCACGACGTTTGCCGCCGATTCCGTGAAGCGCCTCACAACGTCGGGATCGACTCGCTTGTCATAGCCGACGTCTTCAACCGTGGCTCCCAGCAGAATGCGTCCATCGGTGCGCGGAACGATATACACCTCGGGCGTGCGCACCACGTGCCGAATCAGCGGACCGGTATGGGCTGAATCCGCCGGCGGTATGACACACACCATCTGTCCCTTCACCGGGCGTGTCGGCACGCCTGACGGTTTCATCAGCGACGCCCACGCTCCTGCGCAGTTCACCACCGCGCCGGCCGCATAAAACGATTTCGAGGTGCGGACGCCAATCGTGCGGCCTCCGAGGACAGCGACCTCCGTTACTGGCGAGCCAGTCACGAAATCCACACCTACGGTCCGTGCCGCTTTTTCAAGAACACTACCCAGCTTGCGGGGATCGACGCTGCGCTCTGGCAACAGGTAGGCACTGCCGCGCATTTTGATGAGCGGCTCCAGCTCCGAGAGTTCTGCCTCGGACAGCGAACGGAAGCCCTCGCAAGTTGGAGCGTCCGAAGCTCCGGCGAAGAGGATGGTTCCCTGCTCGCGCAGGTCGGGTGACTCGAAGGCCTCCGCCCGTAGCTCAGCCACGAACTCGGGATACATACGCGCGCTGGCCAGGGCCATTGCGGCGAGCGCAGGTGGAATCGCCGGATCGCAGTGCGCGATCATACCCCCAGCAGCGGCGGTCGCTTCGCGCGCAGGCTCACCTTTTTCGACGACCAGTACGCTGGCGCTGGCGTGCCGCAGCTGCCATGCCAACGAGAGCCCAATCACCCCACCGCCGATCACTACAACATCCCAGGTCTTCACGCTCTCGATTGTAGTGGAGAGCCGCGAGCTGCTTATCGCGTGCCGCCGAATCAGAGCTGCTTACGATCGACCCAAGTCTTCGTCCAAGACTCGGCTATCTCGGAGTGCCCTTATGTCCAAACGCAGATACACCATCTGCACCCTGGTTTTGTCAGCTCTGGTCGCGGTATTTCCGCTCTTCGCCGATGATCACAGCGCGCCCATGGAACTCCGCCACAACATGCCGTTCGTAAAGGTCATAGTGAATGGCAAAGGTCCGTTCACCTTCAGCATCGACACTGGCACCGGCGGCCAGGCGCTGGTGACTCCGTCCTTAATTCAGCAACTTAGTTTGCCCGCCGTCGGCAAGGTCGAAATCGGCGACCCCAGTGGCCTGAACAAGAAGGAAGTGGCGACCGTGAAGATCCAGTCGCTATCGGTTGCGGGCGTGGAATTCAGCAACGTTGAGGCGGCGCAGTTTCAGCCCAGTCCGCGCGAAGGCCAGATCGACGGTATTCTCGGCTTCCCTCTCTTCGCGGAATACCTGCTGACGCTCGACTATCCGCAGCAGCGACTGACGCTGGCTAAAGGCGCGCTCACGCCCGATGGAGGCAAAACAGTCATCCCGTTCACCATGCCAAACAACGTTCCGGTCATTATCCTGAAGACGGGCTCGCAGCAGATCGATGCTCACCTCGATTCACGAGGCGCGGGATTGAGCTTCCCCGAGAAATTCGCGGCCAGCCTGAAATTCGTCTCCGACCCTGTCGTGATCGGACGTGGCCGCACGGTGTCGAATCAATTTGAAATCAAAGGCGCGGAGATGGCGGGCGACGTCCAGCTGGGCAGCTATACATTTCCTCACCCGTTTATCGAGATGAATCCCGTATTGCCGCTGGCCAACTTCGGTTCCATACCGCTGCACAACTTCGCGGTCACGTTTGATCAAGGGAACAAATTGCTCCGACTGGTTGCCGCGGACAAGAGCATCACCATTCCGCCTCCGCACACCGCTGCGCCGGTCTCGCCCGCTGCGGAGCCTGGCCCGCACTAGAACTCAGATCAGAAACTGATTCTCCACACTAAGCCGCAGCCTATGGGCGCGCATCCGGTTCCGCCATCTACGGTGGTGCCGTAGAGATTCCCCGCGCTATCAAGAGTGACCTTTCCCAAGGGAGCGAAACCTTCGCAGCCGCTGAGACAGAAGTCATGCAGAGTGCGATAGGTCCAGCTCTGGCCTGACGGCATCAACTCGAACGCTGAGCCACCGTTGAAGGCGCCGTCCGCTTCGGTTGATCCGTAAATGTTCCGTTGTGAATCGACTGCCAGGTTGCCGGTGGGGCCGCCAACGCCGACGAGGCTATACACAAGTTGATAACTCCAGACTCCGGCATTATTCGTCAGCTTGAATACGGTTCCACCGCCGCCTGAGCCTCCCGCCAACGTAGATCCGTAGAGATTGCCATCGGAATCGGCCGTCAGCCCGCCGTATGGGTAAGATCCTTCGTCGCTGCCTTGCAGAGAATGGATCGGCGTCTGCACCCAATTTCCCCCGACGAGCGCCAGCTTATAAATCACACCATTACCAGCAGTCCCGCCGAAGGATGTGGTCCCGTAGAAGTTGTCTCCGATAGCCACCAACCCGCTCAGCGGAGCTTTACCGTCGTTACCCCCCGTGAAGGCATAGAGTGTCGTCATTTGTCCCGTCGGAGAGAACTCGAAAATCGTGCCGCAATCGCACGCGCTCCCACCCGACTGCGTAGTCCCAAAGATATTGCCGGCACCGTCCATGATCAGCCCGGGGTTGGGGAAACTGCCATCGCCTTGCGCGCTGCCATGGAAGCTGTAAACGGTATTCTCTTTCCAGTAGTGGTTCGTTGTCGGACTCGTAGCCGGATAGGGACGCAGCGTGAACAATGTTCCGCAGCCGTCCGGCGGATCGCAGTTCCGATCCCCTAAGTAGTAGGTTGCACTCCAGATTCTGCCCGACGGATCCAGAAGTACGTCTTGAGGGTTGCTGACCCCATTCGCGAATTTGTAAATCGTCGTGAAGCCGCGGTGTGAGATCTGGAAAACCGTTTGCTCAGTCGTACCCCAAAGATTGCCGCTTGAATCGATCGTCACCCCATATTGGGGATTGCCGGAGTCGGCGCCGCCGCTAAAGTTGTAAATCGTTTCATAGGTCTGGGCGGCCACCGGCACCCAAACAAGCAGCATCACGGCCATCAACAGCAAAACCATTCGCGTCTTGCAAAACATAGACCCTCCTGTATGGCAGTCCAGGGATGGAGAACGAGCCCGTACTACGGGATCCCAAAAACGCTTAGGCCGAAGTCTTACCTCGCCGGCGGGAGCGCCGGCTGTGGGCGGGAATCTTGTCGCAGGCAGTGGCCGCCTGCAATGTTTTCAGACAGTAACACTACGATGATGGCTTGTCATCAGGTTTTGAACGTGCCCACCCATTCATCCTCAAGCGACGGTCCACCGAACCCGGAATCTCCACGTACACCCTGTATGTGACGCACATCACAGGTTAGTAAGTACGTCCGTCACAGCCGCTTCGCCAAAGTACCCCCTATCGTGGACAGTACAGGTTCCAGAGTTTCGCAGCGGACCGCGCTCCAAGCCGGTCCCGGGGGATGAACGAAGTGAAAACAACTGAATACTCTGCTTCGCCGGCTGCCACCCTTCATACGGATTCATCGGCAGCCGGCGAGGCATCCTCGAATTACGAGCCGGCCGATGGCCGCTTACCTAGAGCCCAAGTCACGGTCGACGGCAATGAGGCAGTGGCCTACGTGGCTTATCACGTTAGCGAGGTCGCAGCCATTTACCCCATCACTCCTTCGTCGCCTATGGGCGAATCGTCCGATGCCTGGTCGTCGGTCGGCGACAAGAACATCTGGGGTACGGTTCCGAAAGTGATCGAGATGCAAAGCGAGGCCGGAGCGGCTGGTGCTTTGCACGGTGCGCTGCAGGCAGGCGCACTCGGAACGACCTTCACATCGGCGCAGGGTCTGCTGCTGATGATCCCCAACATGTACAAGATTGCCGGCGAGTTGACGCCCACGGTGATCCACGTCGCCGCGCGCTCCATCGCCGCGCAGGCTTTGTCGATCTTCGGCGATCACCAGGACGCCATGTCAGTGCGTCCCACGGGCTTCGCGCTGCTCTCGTCCAATTCCGTGCAGGAAGCTACGGACATGGCGCTCATCGCGCACGCCGCGACCTTGGAGTCGCGTATTCCCTTCCTGCATTTCTTCGACGGCTTCCGCACGTCGCACGAGGTTTCCAAGATCGAACAACTCTCGCTCGCCGACATGCGCGCCATGATCGACGACGATTTGGTACGCGCACATCGAGCTCGCGCCCTCTCGCCCGATCACCCGGTGCTGCGCGGCTCGGCGCAGAATCCCGACGTCTACTTCCAGGGGCGCGAAGCGGTGAATCCGTACTACCTGGCTTGCCCAACAATCGTGCAGGGGGTGATGGACAAATTCGCAAAGCTGGTCGGACGCGAATACAAACTATTCCAGTACGAAGGTGCGCCCGACGCAGAGCACGTGATCATCATCATGGGATCCGGCGCAGAAGCCGTTCACGAGACGGTCGATCACTTGACCGCCCAGGGCAAGAAGGTCGGCATGTTGAAGGTGCGGCTGATGCGTCCCTTCTCGCTGGAAGACTTCCTGAATGCCCTGCCGTCCACGGTCAAGACCATCGCGGTTCTGGATCGCACGAAAGAACCCGGAGCGATCGGCGAGCCGCTGTATCAAGACGTCATCATCGCCCTGACCGAGGGTTTCACCGCCGGCAAGGCTCCGATGGCGAGCTTCCCCAAAGTCATTGGCGGCCGCTATGGACTGTCTTCGAAAGAGTTCACCCCGGCGATGGTTGCTAGGGTCTTCGACGAACTGACCAGGCACGCACCGCAGAATCACTTCACCATCGGCATCAACGACGATGTCACGCACACCAGCCTCGATTACGATGCGACGTTCTCGACTGAGCCGGCTGAGACCGTGCGCGCCATGTTCTATGGACTGGGCTCGGACGGAACAGTCGGTGCGAACAAGAACACCATCAAGATCATCGGCGAAGAGACGGAGCTCAACGTCCAGGGCTACTTCGTTTACGACTCGAAGAAGTCTGGCGCGGTAACAACGTCACACCTGCGCTTCAGCAAGAAGCCCATTCGCTCCACCTATCTCATCTCGCGCGCAAACTTCGTGGCCTGCCATCAGTTCAACTTCATGGAGCGGCTCGACGTTTTGAAGGCCGCCGAAGCCGGAGCGGTCTTCCTGCTTAACAGTCCGTTCGGGCCGGATGAGGTGTGGAACAATCTGCCGCGTGCGGCGCAGCAGACCATCATTCAGAAAAAACTGCGCTTCTATGTGATCGACGCCGTGGATGTGGCCCGTAAGGCCGGCATGGGCGGACGTATCAACACTGTCATGCAGACTTGCTTTTTCGCCATCAGCGGCGTGCTGCCGCGCGAGGAAGCCATAGGCGCCATCAAGCACGCCATCGAGAAGACCTATGGAAAACGCGGCGAGTCAGTGGTACGCAAGAATTTCGCGGCCGTAGATTCGTCGCTCGAAAACCTGCACGAAGTGAAGGTTCCACAGAGTGTCACCTCGGGCTTCGACGTTCGGCCGCCCGTTCCGGGCAATGCCCCCTGCTTCGTTCGCAACGTCGAGGCATTGATGATCACCGGCGACGGCGATGAGATTCCGGTGAGCGCTATGCCCATCGATGGCACCTTCCCCACAGGTACCACAAAGTGGGAGAAGCGCAATATCGCACTCGAGATTCCAGTATGGGATGAAGCGTTGTGCATCCAGTGCGGCAAGTGCGTTATGGTTTGCCCGCACTCTGTGATTCGGGCCAAAGTTTACGACGGCAACTTCAACCATGCTCCGGAGGGGTTCCAGACAGCCGTTCCTAAGTGGCGTGAATTCTCGGAGTTGAAGTACACCCTTCAGGTTGCACCTGAAGATTGCACCGGCTGTGGTCTGTGCGTCGCGGTCTGTCCGGCCAAGAGCAAGAGCGAAGCTAAACACAAGGCCATCAACATGGAGCCACAGCCGCCGCTCCGCGAGAAGTACAACGAGTACTGGGACTATTTCCTCTCGATCCCCGAGTTGTCGCGCGAGAGCCTTGCCCACGGCCAGGTGAAAGACGCGCAATTGCTGGAACCGTTGTTTGAGTTTTCCGGCGCCTGCTCCGGATGCGGCGAAACGCCTTACATCTCGACCATGACGCGGCTGTTTGGCGACCGCGCGCTGATTGCCAATGCGACCGGCTGCTCCTCGATCTACGGCGGCAATCTGCCGACGACGCCATACACGGTGAATGCCGAGGGCCGCGGACCAGCCTGGTCGAACTCGCTGTTCGAGGACAATGCCGAGTTCGGCATGGGCATGCGCCTGGCAGTCGATCGTCAGAGTCAATACGCTCAGGAGCTGGTGCAGCGGCTGACAAGCACGATCGGCGACGATCTCGCGGTCGCGCTTCTCAGCGCCGACCAATCAACCGAGGAAGGCATCTTCGCCCAGCGCGAACGCGTGAAGGCGCTGAAGGACAAGCTCGTCGGCAACCGGTCGGCTGAGGGACAAGACCTGCTGGCGGTGGCCGACGCGCTGGTAAAAAAGAGTGTCTGGGTCATCGGTGGCGACGGCTGGGGCTATGACATCGGCTATGGAGGACTTGATCACCTGCTGGCCTCTACAGCCAACGTCAACGTGCTGCTACTCGACACCGAGGTTTACTCGAACACCGGCGGCCAGATGTCGAAGGCCACGCCGATTGGCGCCGTAGCGAAATTTGCCGCGGGCGGAAAGCACACACCGAAGAAGGACATTGCAATGATGGCCATCAACTATGGCCGCGCCTATGTTGCGCACATCGCAATGGGCGGCAACGACGGACAGACGATGAAGGCCTTCCTGGAGGCCGACGCCTACGATGGCCCATCGCTGATCATCGCTTACAGTCACTGCATCGCGCACGGCTACGATCTGGTACACGGTCTCGACCAGCAGAAGGCCGCAGTCAATTCAGGACACTGGCCGCTGTTCCGCTATAACCCAACACTGGCAAAGGAAAACAAGAATCCCTTCGTGCTCGACTCACGCGCGCCGAGCATTCCGCTGAAGGACTACATCTACAACGAGACGCGTTACACCATGCTGGTCAACAGCAATCCTGATGAGGCCAAGAAGCTGCTGGAGGCCGCACAGGAGAATGTCAACGAGCGCTGGAGACTCTACCAGCACATGGCTGCAATGACCTTTGAGAAAAAGTAGGGAGAAGAGATCATGATCGACCTGTCCACCAACTATCTTGGATTGAAGCTGAGAAACCCGATCGTCGTCTCCGCCTCCCCGTTGACGGAGAAGCTGGAGAACTTCGCCCGGCTCGAAGACGCCGGCGCCGCCGCCATCGTGATGTACTCGCTGATGGAAGAGCAAATTGAAGCTGAGAGCGAGAACATCGACAACGCGCTGGAGTACGGCGCAAACAGCTACGCTGAGTCGACTTCGTATTTGCCGGACATGCAGAAGTACCGCATCGGGCCTGACCGCTATCTTGAGCTGCTGCATAAGGGCAAGAAGTCGGTGAGCATTCCTGTGATTGCCAGCCTGAATGGCCGCTCGCCCGGCGGATGGGTGCGTTACTCGGAATTGATGGAGGAGGCCGGAGCCGACGCTCTTGAGTTGAATATCTTCGATGTTGCCTCCGACCCTGACGTTTCGGCGAGCGATCTGGAGACGCGCTATTGCAATTTAGTCCGCGCGATTCGCAAGAGCGTTCGGATTCCGATTGCTGTCAAGCTCGGGCCCTACTTCACTTCGTGCGCCAACTTCGCCAAGCGTCTGTCGGAGGCCGGCGCCGATGGCGTCGTCATCTTCAATCGCTTCTACCAACCCGACTTCGACCTGGAAGAGATGGAGGTCACACCGAACCTGGTGTTGAGCAGCCCGCACGAATTGCGTCTCCGTCTCCACTGGGCTGCCATTCTGTACCATCAGGTCGAGACCTACATCGCCATCACCGGCGGTGTGCACGACTCTAGCGACGTGCTGAAATGCATGATGGCGGGAGCTCATGTCACTATGATGACCTCTGCCCTGCTGAAGTATGGTATCGAGCACATCGGCGTAGTGCTGGCCGGCATCGAGAATTGGATGGAAGAACACGAGTACGTCTCCATCCGGCAGATGCGCGGCGCCATGAGCATGGTCAACATCGAGAACCCGGCGGCATTTCTGCGCGGCAATTATCTGAAGACGCTGGGATCTTACAGCTGGCGGGAGCCAGGGACGGAGCTGGTGTTCTGAGGCAGTTGCCGGTTGCCAGCTTATCGCGTTGCAGTAACTGTTGCAGTGATTTAGGTAAACGCCGTTTACGATTACCATACCGCTTTACGTATAACGTTGAGGCGTTATACGCCACGCCTGATCAAAAGCTTTCAGTTCGAAGGAACGGCACGTATCTTTTCGTTACGAAACGGCAGCCGTAGCCGTTCAGATCGATCGAACTATCACGCTGAAAGGAAACTGATGAAGCGATGCAATCGCCAGTTCACGGGTTGAAATTTTCGGATTTCTAAGCCCTTGGGTAATCCCTGGAGGCTTGACGCTGGATCTTCGCGTACCCGCCACGCGAATCGGCGAAATTGTGCATGGACGCCGCCGGGTCACTGCCGATACCGCTTTGCGGTTGGCGCGCTACTTCGATACGAACCCGGAGTTTTGGCTTAACCTGCAAAGCTTTTTCGACCTGGAAGAAGTCAGGCGCTCGGGCGCAGCCGGCGAGATTGAGCGCCACGTTGAACCTTTGACCAAACGGGCGTCCTAAGGTCTCTATTTCGGTTTCTTTTTTCCCGGCAAAGCCGCCGGATTCTCGTGCACACGCTCACGGAAACGCGCCTTGATTCCGGTTGCCAGCGAAACTGCATTCTCTCCATACTTCTCCCGCAGACGGTCGGCGGCTGTCAGAGCCTGGCTCCATTTCTCATGCGAGCTCTGGCCGAGCAGGCCGATCTGCTCGCTCTCTTCCTCGAAGTGCGAGACATGGACTCCCAACAGACGAACGGTATCGCCTTTCCAATTCGCGCGAAAGAGTTCGCGAATCGCGGCCAGGATCTCGGCGTCCACGGCGGTCGGCCGGGTGAGAGTATGTGCCCGGGTAATGGTCTGAAAAGCGGTGTTGCGTAGTTTGAGCTGCAGGGTTCGCGCGTGCAGGTTCTGTTCGCGCAGACGGCGGCACACCATCTCGGTCAAACGGACGAGCGTGGACTCCAGCTGCTGCGCATCGCTGGTGTCGGTTGAGAAGGTGTGCTCGTGGCTGATTGACTTTGGTCCTTCTTCCTCGCCAATGTCGCTGTCGAACCAGCCTCCGGCATCAAGGCCGCGGGACTTGCCGGAGAGCGCAACACCCAGCGCACCGAAGTTCTCCTTGAGCCAGCCCTCGTCGTGCGAGGCCAGGTCGCCGACCTTGGCGATGCCACGCTCTTGCAGGCGCTTCTCCATGACCTTGCCGACGCCGGGAATTTTGCGCACGTCCAGCGGCGAAAGGAACTCCACTTCCCTGCCCGACAAAACCCACAGCACGCCGTTCGGCTTGGCCTGGTCGGAGCAAACTTTGGCAATCAGCCGCGATGTTCCGATTCCGATCGAACAGTTCAGCTGGGTCTCGGCTTTCATTGTGTCGTGTAGAGCGTGGGCCGCGCGCAACGGCGGGCCATGCAATCGTTCGGTGCCGGTCATGTCGACGTAGGCTTCGTCGATGGACACCATCTCGAGCTTAGGCGAGAAACGGTTAAGGACCTCGTAGACTTTGCCGGAGTACTCGCGATAGCGAGTGGGATGTCCATCGACAAAGATCGCCTGCGGGCAAAGCTTGGCCGCGGTGCGGAGCGGCATCGCCGAGTGAACCCCGAATTTTCTGGCAGCGTAGGACGCGGCGGAAACGACTCCGCGCTCATGGCGCTGGCCACCCACGACGACCGGCTTGCCCTTTAGCGACGGGTCAAACAGCTCTTCGACCGACACGAAGAAGGCGTCCATATCGACATGGAAGATGATGCGCTCCATCAGCGAGATTGTAGAGCAACTACCGGCCACGGGTCGTCCTCTCTCGCTATGGGGCGGCCCGGGGCTGAGCGACAACTTAGGAACAGCAAAGCAATCCCGCCGGGAAGATCTGCGGTCGCGCGCTAACCTCCTGGTGGGCATCAAGGATTCGCAGCTGATAGTCGATTCCGGCGCGCTGGTAAATCGCGGCAAGCCGGTCGCCGATTTCCCATAGGTTACGTTCCGCCATGGCCACGATCGACGGCCCGGAACCACTCAGGCAGATGCCAAGCAAATCCGGATGCCGCAGATTCAGCGCTTGGGCGAATCCAGGCACAACGTTCTCCTGATACGGCTGGTGCACACGATCGTCCAGCGCATACTTCAGCAGCGAGAGGTCTCCGCTGCGCAGCGACTGTAAAAGCAGGGCCACGCGTTGCAGATTGAAGACCAGGTCTGCGCGTGAAACAGAATTCGGCAGGTGTGCTGCTGACCGGTTCTGGTGGCGTGCAATCGATGGCGTCATAACGATCAGGCCCAGGCCTTCCGGCCAGGGATACTTCGTCGCGTGAACTGATCCGTCGGGCAGGCGGCAACTCAAGGTCAAACCGCCAAGCAAAGAAGCGGCAGCACTTTCTGGATGGCACCCCAAAGCGCATGCAGCCTGCATAAGTCTTTGCGCCGGCACCGACCCCGCCACTGCTTCATACAGGCGCAATCCTGCGACCAGCATTGCTGCGCGACTGCCCAATCCCGCATGACGGGGGATCTCGCTGCTCACCTCAATCGACAGCGACGGCAACTGCTCCGCATCCTCTCCAGCCACATACTGGTAAGCGCGTTTGATCTCGCTATGAAGCTCGGGCGCGGCAGAGGAAAACTGCAATTGTCCGTTGCCCGACTGTTTCTTGACCCGCAGGATCACGTAGAGCTGCACGGCCACAGCCAGCGTTTCAAATCCCGGACCCAAGTTCGCGATAGACGCAGGGACCCGGACTTCAAATGACTCATCGGTTGGGAGATTGTGAAGCACATTTTGGGGCGCCGGCTTTTCCGCTAACACTTGCATACAAGTTTCCTTTCCAAAGTAAAAAACCCACCAGCCTTTTGGGGCGGTGGGTTCGGATTGATCCGGTTCTTAGAGTGCTAAGAGCTATTGCCGGTCCGCCGCCCGCCCAGTGATGAGCCACGTGTGCTTGTGGCCACACGTGTGACCGCTGTTGTTGTATTCAACATGCGGAACTGGCGAGAAACGACCATAAGATCGCACTACTGTAGACCAGCAAATCGCAACGTGTCAAAGAAAATCTTGAAACAAATTTCTTCTACCCAAACGATCCAGCAAGCTCAGACGTTTACCGAGTCTCGGGGCCAGAGGTATTTCCGACAACTGGACTCGGCGAAAGCTCATCCGATAGATAGGCTTCGCTGGTGGAGGGCGGGCACGAATATGAAACGAATTTGCGTGATTGCACTGACTGCGGCAGTACTATCTGTCGGCGCCTCCAACGCCGTCGCACAGGCCGACAACTCTTCCGGCGCGCCTCAGGTCTGGGGTGGAACCCATGTCTCGATGGTGATGAGCAGTAAAAATACGACGTTCGAGTTCGATTGCGCGCAAGGAGTCATCATGACTCCGATCAAGCCTGATGCCGACGGAAACTTCACGGCCACGGGAACCTATATTCCTCAACGCGGCGGTCCGGTACAAAAGGACAGCCCTCCGAATGGCCTTCCTGCGACCTACAAGGGAGTGATCCACGGCGATACCATGACACTTCAGGTCCTGCTGGCCGACAACGAGCACCAGCCGCCGGCCCTGACTTTGAAGCGCGGAGAAGCGGGTCGAGTCACCAAGTGCCGTTAGCGGGATTTGCTCGGCGCACCGCAATCGGTTAGAAAGAGAGCATGTCGCAAGCGGCGTTCGGGATATCTGTGCAGTGCTGAGAAAACGAGTCCTACCAGGAAAAGCCGTTTCTGGAAAACTGACATTCGCTCTCGTCCCGGCGTTCCTCATTGCGTGTTGCGTCTACTCGCTCGGCGCTCAGCCGGCTTCGGGCAACACGATGCTGATCGTCGCCGATATTCACTTCAATCCTATGTTTGATTCCAGCCTGGTGGCGCAACTGGATGCCGCCGAGCCCGCGCAGTGGGAGAGCATTCTAGGCCGATCTAAAATGACTGCCTTCAGCCAGTACGGTGAGGACACGAACTGGTGGTTGCTGCAGTCGTCGCTCGATCAGATGCAGAAGACTTTGCCGCATCCTGCCTTAGTGATCGTGGCCGGCGATAGCCTGGCACATCGCTTTCCGCAGACGTATCAAAGCATCACGCACGACAGCGATCGGGAACACTATCGCAAGTTCGTCCTCAAGACCATGAAGTTCCTGGCACTGGAACTTCGCAAGCGCTATCCCGACACAAAGATCCTGGTGACTCCCGGAAACAACGACGAAGATTGCGGCAACTATAGTATCGAGGCGGGCGGACGGTTTCTTCATGACACGGCCGAGCTCGTCCGCGACCTGGCAAAAGGCGACGATGAGATGCGAGGTTCCTGGGAGGCACTGGGAAGCTATGATGTGCCGCATCCAACGATTCCAGGCGTGCGCATCGTTTCGCTCAACACCATTCTATTCTCCGATAAATATCATGCGGCAAAGTTCGACGAAGGATGTGCCACTGTTCCGTCGGACGGCCCGAACGAAGCATTCAATTGGCTGGAGTCGCGGCTCAGCAGGGCCAAAGCGGCGCATCAGAAAGTGTGGATGATGTTCCACATTCCGCCCGGTATTGATAGCTACGCGAGCATCCAGAAATACCATGCATTGCTGAAGGGCGGTTCCGGGCAAGCATCCAATCAGCAAGCGTGCCTGTCCGGCGTGGTGCCATTGTGGCCACCATCACGAACTGCTCAATTCGATACCCTGCTGGAGAAATATCACGGAACGGTGGTTGCCGGCTTTTCCGGACATATACATGTCGATGACTTCCGCGTTCTGAAACCTTCGGGCAGTGGCGCACCCTTTGTTCTCGTCACGCCGGCTATTTCACCCATCTACAATCAAAATCCATCGTTTCGCACGGTAACGTTTGCTCAGGACGGATCGCTCCTGGACTCGTCGGTGTATTACCTGACGAACCTGATTTATGCCAGCAGCACGACGGCGGGCGAGTGGGAGCGGGAATATCAGTTTTCGAAGCAATGGAAGTTGCCGCGAATCGATGCCGTCAGCCTATCTTCGCTGTACGACAAGATTCGCAGTGACGAAGCTGTTCGGGGCGAGTGGTTGAAGCTGTATAACGTGTCCAGCTCCAGCGCCTATGTCGTACCGGGAAGTGTTCCCGGACTGTACTGTGCTGCTGGAGAACTCGATCCTGACAGCTATTCCCAATGTTACTGCCCGGCAGAAAGCGGACACACCGTGGGCGGAAATCGTTAACGGTAGAACGCCTCATATCAGGCTGGCTTTCAGCGCGAGCGCGGTGTGTACCGCGTTGGCGAGTTCGGCTACGCTGAACGGCTTCTGCAAGAACAGACCGCCTTTGAGCAGGATGTCTCTGCGGGTTGCGCTGTTCTCGGTGTATCCCGACATAAACAGAACACGGACGCCCGGATGCCGCTCCGCCAGTTCGTTGGCTAGTTCGTGGCCGCTCTTCCCTGACATGATCAGGTCAGTGATCACCAGGTCGAGTTTGCCTTCAAGATCGTCACAAATTCTCAACGCTGCATCGCCGCTCGCGGCCATCAGAACGCGATAGCCCAACTGCTCCAGGCAATCCCGCAGGTTGCTCCGAATACTGGCCTCGTCTTCGACGATGAGGATAAGTTGCCCCGCGGGACGACTCGGGTTTTCGGGTCGCACTGCCGCCCGGTCGAGCGCAGCTGTCGTCGCCGGAAAATAGATTTTGAAAGTCGTGCCGTGCCCAGGTTCACTGTAGACCCAAAGATATCCTCCGCTTTGCTTGACGATGCCATATACGATCGAGAGGCCCAGCCCTGTTCCTTTTCCCACCTCTTTCGTAGTGAAAAACGGATCGAAGATGCGCGGCAAAATGGATCGGTCGATTCCTGTACCGGTGTCGCTAACCGACATCATGACGTAGCTTCCCGCTTGAACCGGGGGATGTTCACGGGCATAAGCTTCGTCCAGAATTCGGGAACTGGTTTCGATGTGTAACGTTCCGCCGTCCGGCATCGCGTCGCGGGCGTTGACTGCGAGATTCAAGATGACCTGGGTGACCTGATCGGGATCAAGCTTGGAATTTTGGACGTCGGGCGCGAGGTCGGTGACGAGTTCAATATCTTCGCCGATCACCCGACACAGCATATGCGCGGTCTCAGTCACGACCGAATTCAGATTAATGATTCGTGGCTGCATAATTTGCTGGCGGCCAAAGGCCAGCATCTGCTTGGTGAGCGACGCAGCCCGATCAGCGGCGTTCGAGATTTGCAGCAAGGGCTTGCTGAATGGGCTGTCGGGCATGATCTGGCCAAGCATCATCTCAGTGGAAAGTTTGATCACCACAAGAACATTGTTGAAGTCATGCGCCATGCCGCCAGCCAGGCGGCCCACGGCTTCCAGTTTCTGCACCTGGCGTACCTGGCGCTCCAAGCTGCTCTGCTGGGTGATGTCTTCCACGTAGGTCGAGAACAACTCAGGCTTGCCGTTGGCTGCGGGTGTCAGAAAGGCGGTGAGCCGCACTGGAATCAACGTGCCATTGCGCCGCTTGAGAGTGGTTTCCCAACCTTTCACTTTGCCGCTTCTCCGCATCACCTCGATCAGGCTGTCGCGATCTTTGCTATCGGCATAGATCTGCGTATTGGGATCGAGAGCCAGCGCTTCTTGAACGCTGTATCCGCCAAGAATTTCCAGCAGTGTCGGATTGACGGTGGTGATCCGGTCCTTGTCTAAGGTAGCTTGCGCGATTCCAAAAGGAGCGTTGTCCACCAGGATCTTCAAGGTTGCTTCCGATTCGCGTAAGGCCTCTTCCATGCGGCGACGCTCGGTGACGTCGAGAGCGACCACCATCTCTCTGGTTTCGCCGTCCTCCCCATATTGGTAGGAGGTGATGTCGACCAGTATGATGCTCCCGTCCTTGCGGAGGTGCTGCCACACTCCCGGACGCCTTACGCCTTCCTCGTCTTTTGCGAGAGTTTCGCGCAGCGCCGGCACATCCTGCTCGGGCCGGATGTCGGCAAGACTCATGCCGAGGAACTCTTCTCGCGTGTAACCGTATTGCCGGATCGCCGCCTCGTTTACTGCAAGAAAGCGTAGAGTTTTTCGATCGAGCGAATACATTGGGTATGGGTTGACCGAAAATAATAGGTCGCGTTGCCGTTCGAAGCTCCGCAGAGATTCACTCCGCTCCACTAATTGAAGCTCGAGGTGGTGGCTTTTCCGGCGCTGCACGGTCCACAACCGCGCCAGAGCGGCGACGGCGCAGACCGATACCATGAGCGCAATTATTGGCAAGGACGACATTCGATCAGATCCAAATTGCTCCAGCGGACAAGTGTGAAGTCCGCGGCGCAATTTACCTTGTTCCTGCTGTGATAAAGCGAACTCTCCTACACGCTTATCGCGGTACGTGAACGCGAGATGCGTCAGAGATTTTAGGCTTGAGATACACAACGAACGTTTAGCAGCCTAGTATCCGTAGTTCATCTGGTCGTTTTTCGCGAGGAGCGGTCGCGAATCGCAACTACTTAATACAAATAGCAGCTCGGGGTGAGTTGTGCTGTGATATATGGCACAACCACAGCGTGATCGCATGCTACCTAAGTGTCACCTGTCGGCTTAGATCTTCGATAGCAACCTTGCCGGGTCAGGCAGCAAACTCCGCAAAGGACAAGCAAGACAATTTGGTGCCGCCTTCAGACAATAATGCTTACCCACCTGTACAAATAGGCCATGCATTTCGTTGTATACCTGCGCCAGCGGACTACGCTGAGCCTGACTGGCAAGCGAGGCCTCATGAATGATCATCTTCGCCGGCCGTTTGGCGTTCGTGGACGACACCCTCTCTGCGCTAGCATCGTGCAGCGCGTCCTCCACCAGCGCCCGCACTTCGTCGTACTTCGCGCTATCGGCTATGGCTCCGTGCCTCAGCAGGACTCGACGCGTGTAGGCATCGACAACGAAGATCTCGTGATTGGCTGCATAGAGCAATATGGAATCCGCAGTTTCATGCCCCACACCCTTGAGCGACAGCAGTTCTGCCCGCAGCGTCGCCGTCGGAGTAGAGAACATCCTCTCCAGCGAGCCGGCGTACCGATCATCCAGGAAGCTTACGAAGCGCTTCAGGCGGTCCGCCTTTTGCCGGTAGTAGCCAGATGACCGGACCGCCTGCTCCAACTCGGATAAAGGAGTTGCTCGAACACCGTCAACGCTGAGTATTCCAGCGCGGCGAAGGGTTGCGAGGGCGCGCTCGACATTCGTCCACGAAGTATTCTGCGTAAGGATTGCGCCAGCGATGACCTCGAATGCTGTTTCCGCCGGCCACCAATGCTGTGGTCCCCAACTACGGCTCAGCTTGCGATAGATCTTACGCACCATAGCTTGAGGCGGGATCATCGAAGGGGACTTCATGGCAGCAGCTTTCACTCTCTCGCTATACTAGCTAGAGATGCGCAATATCGTTCGATTTATCTGGAACTCGGCGCGCGGGCACCGTCTGGCCCCGTGGCGAAGTCCCTATCTGCGGTGGCGAATCGAGACCTACACGGGAATCAAGATGCAGAGCATCGGCTTCCTGGAATTCTTCGGATTCATGTGGCGGGAGCGGCAGGAACTAGGAAGATTTCTTAAGTGGACTGCCGAGATGGAACATTACGCTCGTGTCAAGCCGAAGAACCCGTAAAAGGTTCGTGTTTACCAGATAGTTTGCAGCAGACTTGATCGCCGAAGCTGTCTGTGCGCTGTGACCAACGGCAATCCATCCGCCTTCGCGTTGGCGCCGATCTCTTCTTCTACTCACGCTCCCAATACGACTCCCACCGGCGTTCCTACTCCGGATGCCAGTTTTTCGGAGGCTGAAGCTTTGTTCGCTGCAATCTCCAGATAGCCCGAACTGCCCACGATGGCGAAAATCTCATCGTCCCCTCCCTGCGCGTAGGAGCGATATACGCGAGTAATAGCTAGTCCGGCGATCAAGATGTTAACGGCAGGAACTCGCGATCCGAACAGTTCCGGCACGTCCAATTCGCCGAAGTTGGTAATGAGATTGCCAAACTTATCCACCTTTATCACCACACCGCGCAGGCTTGCTTCGCCAATCCGCTCGACCTGCGGCAGCGGACTTCGGATGTAGTCCGATATCTCCGGG
Organism: uncultured Acidobacteriaceae bacterium; assembly: GCA_963834135.1. Lineage (GTDB taxonomy): Bacteria > Acidobacteriota > Terriglobia > Terriglobales > Acidobacteriaceae > Bog-257. Next base: position 479,044 of record CAWIAN010000010.1, read on the forward strand.
CCGAACTCCGCGGGCGCCACTCCTTTACTCAGCCAGCCTCCCACGGCCGCAAAGACGTCACGGCCATGAAACGTATTGCTTACAGGCTGCAGGAAATAGCGTTCTGCGGTGACGTGTCGCACCACAAACTTGGGCTCGCGCGCCTCGATCAACGACAGCACGCCGTTATCGGGAGCGACAAAGATGTAGTCTTCGGTTTCAACGATGATAGGACGGCGCGAACTCCCGACCCCCGGATCAACTACCACCACGTGCACGGTTCGCGGCGGGAAGAAACGGTACGCTTGAGCGATGGTCCAGGCTGCGTCAGAAATATCGTAGGAGTTGACGGAGTGGCAGATGTCGACGATCCGTGTATCCGGCTGGATGTTCAGCACCACTCCGTGCATGATGCCGACAAAGGGATCGGCGAGGCCGAAATCTGTGGTGAAGGTGACAACCCGAATGTCAGACATGTACTGGCAAAGTAGCCTGGGTGCCAAGCGGAGTCAAGCGCGGCTGAACTGCTTTACCACGTCCCCATACGCAACACGAGGCCGCCGCTGAATTCGACAGCACTGCGATAGTTCACGCCATTGATGTCACTGGTCCAGGAGTGAGCATAGGAGAGGTCTGCTATGCGCAGTGCCAGAGCGTTGTTGAACCGATAATCGACACCGGCGCCAGCCGAGATGGCAAAGCCGTCCCGCGTCCAGTCCGTGCTGTAGTAATCATGCTTAGCAGTTCGACCCTCGTCGTTAACGGGATGCCAGTCAGCGACTTCGGCCTTCAGCACCGGGTTCTGGTATTCCTGCGTAATCTTGGTTCCCCCGACAAGAGCCTGCACATGCGGAGTCCAATGGCTGGAGTTATGCGGCGTCCAGCGCGGACCAACCATATATGTCAGCGTATCTCCGGACCAGTCTTTGCCGAACTCCAGCATCTTGCATCCGCTCACATCCAGCAGGATCTGCCAGTCGCTGGCGACGCGGAACCCAGCGGTGCCACCGCCACCCATACAAGCACCGCCACCGGAGTTACCTGTGTAGTCGGTGAATGTCGCATGGAATGAAAAATCAAATGGAGCTACTCCCGGAGGCGGATTGACCGGCGAGCTTTCCATGCGCCGTTTATTTTCAGCCACCCAGAGCGCGTTTTCAGGAAATGGTTGGAAAACGCCCGGCCGATCGTCGCGATGCCATGGAACCTGGAACTCCATCACATTAGCGAAGGAGCGCGCCGGATTTAGAACACCGCGCGCGAGCAGCCGCACATAAGGATTAGCCACGTGCTCTTCCAGGCGCTGCACGATGATCCGATCGATGCTGTCCTCTGCGATAGCCCATCCGGTACCGACAATTGGCGTAATCACGTGATCAACAAAGCCTACCTGCGGATACATGGCCTGGATATGACCGAGCGATGCTTCGCTGATGGGACCAATTTCAAATTGCACGCTGTAGACATACGCGAAAGCCATGCCGCGGAGGCGTTCCTTCCAATAACGGCGGTTGCGTCCGAACTCCACCGTGCGATACGCGCGGTCATTGTGCTGCCAGATGAACCCGGCGACAGCGCCTTCCATCGGATGGCCAACATAGTTGACGAGGAAGGGATCGCCATCACCCCAGCCGTGAAGATTAGCTATCGCTTTCCCGTAATTCGGAAAAAATGGCTCATCAAATGACCGGCGCGTGGTCGATTCCGTCGCGTAACGATAAGTGTGCGAGACAGCGAGAAATGCCAGGGAACTCGCGATGAGATGTCCCCAGTCGACGCCCTTTTCTCTCGCAACAGTGGAGGACGTTAAGGGCGGAAGGACGCCTGCGGCGTTCGCGTCAGATAGATAATTGTGATCTGGAAGAGAGGTGCTTGTGTCGGATGTCGATAGGCCGGACTTCCCGGAGGATTCCAAGGCGTTCGAATTCACACTTGTCTGCCCGCACGCGAAAAACCATGCGCCACACAGGTGCAAAATCAGCACTGCAACACAAAGAGTGTTCTTTCCCGTCGCCTCGCCCACACCACATCCCTGACATATCGGTTGATTTGTTCTTAACAGAATGCCGTGATTCGCGGCGGTTTGCAATGGTTTGCATAAAGAATTCGCCGGCGGCGCCCGCATTGATTCGCTTCAGAACGATTGGGCTACGAAAAACGTACCGCCGAAAACTCAACAGTGGCAACCACACTCATCACCAAGGTGCATCGTATGATGATGCATGTAAAGCTTCCATCGCTCTATCTCAAGGTGCCGCCCGGCACACCGGAACCGTCACCAGAACCTAAGCCTGACCCGGAGCGTGAGCCGGGCTCCGATCCAGATTTGATTCCGGCGATGGACCCCGAGCCCGAACCGCTTCCCATGTGAATAGTGCGCGTTTACCGCACCGATGCGCGTGGCCCGCTGCTGCGCGCAACCAGCTCCGGCGGAAGGCCGTTCTGCACCCATTCGAGCAATACGGCTTTCCCGTGCTGTTGAGCCAATTGCGCGACCTGGTCTTGCGCCTCCACGTACGCACGACGCAAATCCTGTTCGCTGTGCGGATCTCGCAAGGAACTTTCGAGAGCCGCTAAGTCGGCGGCGTGGCTGCCCTCCGTCGCTGCTTTATTTGGTGCGGTGAGATAAAGCACCAGGCCTTCACGAAACCACTGCGGCATGCCCGGTCGCGCGTAGGACTCAATCAACATGTGCATCAACTCGTGATGGATGGTGCTGTCGAGCGTACCGGCGTCGCGTAGCAGTTCGGTAGGCTGCAGCTGGATGGTGCGGCCCCGAGTCGAGGCCGCCACCCATCCCGGCTCGCCCGTCGAGTTGCGGAATTCGGCAATCGTGCCGTAGACCTTCAGACGCGGCTTGCTGCGGTAGATCAGTCCAGTGCTCTCTTCCGACTCGTGCATGAAGCGCGTGGCGATGGGCAACAGAGAGCGATCGCGATCGGGGCGAGGAGTGAGCAACTCGATGTCTTCGTTGGCAAGCTGTTGCCACGCGATGCCCTGTGCGCCCACGCCGAGGTGCGTACCGGGATAATAGAATTCCAGAATCTCGCGGTACGAATGTCCTTCTTCGCCCATGATCTCCGCACCTATCTGGCAGAGTCCGACACCGTGTCCGGAACCGCGACCGTGAAAGACAATGCGATCGCCGTGATTGCTTACTTCGTACCAATTGCTCTTCAGCCGGTCCCAGCCGATGTGACGCCCGACGGCAGAGCGGAACGATAGGCCGGACACAGTAACGCTGCCGTTTCCGGTGATGCGCAGAAATTCAACCCGGCCGCTGGATGTGCGGTTCAGCACACTAACCGAGCGAATCGTGCCGGGAATATTGATGCCATCCGCTGCCAGTGCTCGCGCCAATTCGTACCGCGAGATTTCGCTGCTCCACTGCGAACCGCCATTGCGAATGCAGTAGCGATCCGAATGCTGCTTCAGATAGGGTGCGGGCGCTTCGTCGTTGCCAAGGATGTAATGGCCGTCCTCGGTCGTCCCTCCGCAGTTGGCGAAGTAATACGTCGCAGCCGGCTCACCGTCGTACCAGAGAACCTCTCCGGCGGTGGATTCGGCAATCTTTCGCAAATGTGCGTCGATCCCCGCGATTCTTAAATCCTGGCAATGCGTGGTATCGCAGAAGTCGAAGCCCTCCAGCGCATGGCGGCTGCCGAAATGTTCAGCGTAAGTTCGGGCAGCCACCGACATGGCCTTCAACGCTTCATCTGATTTGAAGTTGCCCGTCTCACCCGCGAGCACGCCGGCGATGTACTCCTCCATCGGCATGAGTGCAGTAACGACCAGGTGGCCTTGATCGGCGCTGAGCTGGATGGGAAAGTCAGCGCGGATCGGCGGCTGTCCGGGCGAGTTCATCTGGAAGGTGCCATCGATCGACAGCACCGTCGTCGAGGCGCGATCGCCGTCTAAGTCGAGTGATGGTCCTGAAGCGTGGACATTGAGAGTCGCAAGCGGTAGCTCTTTGCAGTTCAGACATTTCCTGAAGCTAGCCTGGCCGGCATCCGCTCTTAGCTTCAACTGACTCGGAGGATGCAAATACCAGAGCCGAATGCGCACGGTTTGCGGGAAGCCACGGGAAGGTAACGAGTTCGCGGTGTCGCCGGACGCCGAACGCGCATCGCCATGTACCCAAATGAGAAGCAGAAGAGTCAGGGCTGCCATGACTGTCTTCACTGCTTCTCTCCTGCTGTGGCCAAGGCGCTGAAGATCTCGCGAGCGACCCTGGCGGCATCGCCGCCGCCGTGACCTTTCTCCAAGAAGACCGCCACGGCGATCTCCGGATGCTCTGCGGGGGCGTACCCGGCAAACCAGGCGTGGGTCCACGGTCCTTCATCGGCGGGAGCGGTCCCGGTCTTACCGGCGACCTTCATCTGCCTGGCGGGCTGCGCCTCATGTCCCATGCCGTAAGTTACGGACTGATAAAGGCCTGCGAAGAGTGGCTCAAGTTTTGGATCATGTTCCGCCTGCGCGGATGCAAGCATGCTATAGGCCTTCGCCATCTCCAGCGGCGTTACCCGAATCCCCCACTCGCCAATCGCCTCCAACTGTACCTGCTGGGGTACCTGGGCCAGCGAGACTGTGCCTGCCGCCTCATCCGTGGACAGTCCTGTCACGGATGCAAATCCGTCTCGCACATAACTGCTCCGCAACTGCTCTGGGGAAAGCCTTAATGCAACGGTGGTGAAGTACGAGTTACAGGAGTAGGCCAGTGCCTCGGCTGGACCGAGCGGCTCCGTCGTTGCGGGATGGGAGCAGTCCAGCTTGCGGCCGCTGACCGAGACCACGCGCTTGCACATCAGCGCAGTCTGTCCGTTCACCTTACCCGATTGCAACAGCGCCAGCAGCGTGAACGGCTTGATGCTCGAGCCCGGAGCCACCACGCGCCGTGCCGCCACATCGAGATGGGACGACGCGATGATGTGGCCGGACCGCACATCGAGCACTACAGCCGTGCCACGTTGACCATTCATCGCGCGGGTCACTGCGCTTTGTAAAGTGGCACTGGCCGGCTGCGCAGCCGCGTTCATAGAAAGCGCAGCACACATCAGCGCCAAGGCAAGGCGCCACACGGCCAGATTCGGACGGAGCATGTTGCGATTGTAATTGCAGCAGACATTGGGAGCACACGATGAACCCGGGTTGCTACTGATTTCTCGCACGCACCAGCTTCAAGGGATAAGCACAATCTTCCCCAGAGTCCCTGAACCCATGATCGTCTCGTGAGCTCGACCCGCCTCAGCTAATGGGATCCGCTTTCCAATGACCGGCTTCAGCGCTCCGTTATCCAGACCAGCGCCCAGCGCCGCGTGAATCAGGAGGTACTCTTCCGGGGAGGTATTCATCAACGTCACACCGCGAATGTCTGCTTCCCGCGACATCGTATCGCGCGGATTAATCTCGATGGTTCCGCGGTTGCCCACCACGGCTACTCTTCCCTTCTTTGCCAACATGGTTAGATCTTTCTCCAGATTCTTGTTGGCGAGCATCTCCACAATGGCGTCGACGCCGCGTCCGCCGGTCAGTTTCATCAACTCGTCGAGATACCCTCCGGCGGAATGATTGAGCGCATGTTGCGCCCCTTGTTCCCTGACCAGCTTCATGCCGGCTTCGCTGCCTGCCGTGCCGATCACCGTCACGCCGATTGCGTGGGCAAGCTGAACGGCGGCCGTGCCCACGCCGCCGCTGGCTCCGTGCACCAGAATCGTCTCCGCCGGCTTAACCTGGGCTCGGATGAACAGCGCTCGATAAGCCGTCCCATATGGCACGCCGATCGCCGCACCTTGCTCAAAGCTGACGTGATCCGGCAACCGATGAACAGTGGCTTCGTCGCATAGTGCTTGCTCCGCGTACGTGCCAGTCTTCGAGGCGGTGGTATAAACGCGATCGCCCACCTTCACTCGCTGCACATCAGGACCAACGACGGTAATTACGCCGGCCGCGTCCCTTCCGGGCGTATACGGCAGGTTCGGTTTCGAAGCGTACGTACCGGTCCGAATGTAGGCGTCTACGGGGTTCACGCCAGAGGCGCCGACTTTGATAACGACTTGCCCAGGACCGGGCTGCGGGTCGGGAACATCTTCTAGCTTCAGAACCTCTGGGCCGCCAAACTGGTGGACGCGAATGGCCTTCACAATTCTCTCCTATTCAAAAGGCTACCAAACCTGAAGCTTGACTCATACCGAAACGTGGCATAGTGTCCGGGTGCGTCTCAAGGAGAAGAGCCGATGCGCCCGACTGGCGTTGTGCTGATTGCGATTTATCAGTTCTTAGGAGCGTTGTTCTTGATCGGGTTAGCACTGCTGATGTTGCTTGGTGGTAGCCTTCCCGCCGCCGCAGGTGCCGGGCCAATCACAGCGAAGCTGGCACTGTTACTCGGAGCCGCGGGAGCTGTGTTCGCAATCATATTCGCCGTCATCGCCGTGATCTCGGCATACGGCATCTGGAATCTCCGGGAGTGGGGACGCATTCTGACCATGGCCCTCGCCGTTCTGTCCCTGGTGCTTTCCCTTCCCGGACTGCTACTCATGGCAGCACACGTACACCTATTCTTCGGCACCTATCGCCTATTCCGAATTGCTATCAGCATCCTGATGCTCTGGTACCTGATGCAACCACCGATTCGAGCCTTGTTTCAGCGAACCCCGTCGGCCACTCCCAGCTAGTCTGCAATTCAGGAACCCTGCTGAATGTCGGTCGCCTTGCCATTGGTGAAGGTGATTCGCATGGGATGGCCGTTGTTCGGAAAGTTCACGATGCGAGGATTTCCCAGGCCAGTCCCCTCCGGCGCGCCCATACCGATCGCGAAGGTCGCCTGGATCTCGTTCATGCCAGGCTTCACCTGGTGATTCTCGATCGCCTGCCAAGTGTCAGGCGACCAGTGTTTATAAAGGTCGCGGGGATCCTGAATGAAGAGCATCTCGTCGCTGTAAATCTTGTAGTCGCCGGCGTCGTCGATTCCGATGGGCACGGCGTAACGCTTGCTGTCCTTCTCGAAAACCGCCATCACCTGCTTTTGGGTTGCCGAGCCGGGAGTGCGATCCAGCACAATGTCTTTGATCTCCAGCTTTTCGAGCGGCCCGAGAGTTCCCGCAACGTGATCGAAATCGGAGTGCCCGTTGTACGGATAGTAGGCGTAGCGATAGCCGTCCCGGACCCAAACGGGCTGCTGGGTCAACTCCTTCGCGTCTTTCAGGTCCTGGGGGTGAAGTTTTTTCGGGACCACGTAATAGTCCGGATCGAGCGCGATCTCGATCTTTTTGGGTGGACCCGATTGGGAGTGGCGCTCGCGATAGTTCAGGTACAGGTTGATGGCTGCCGCCACAATGGCTACTAGCAAAACAGCTTGGATGATCTTGCTGGTTTTTGACATAACGTTCAACAACTTAGATGCTCTTGCAGCGCACAATATCAGGAGTTCTTTGCCGGGGTCACTCCCCTGATTCCACGCCTCTTTAGTTGCTTGTCCCCTCTTTAGCCGAACCTATAATCGAAGTGCTCTGGACGAAACCGTGTCGGTTCAACCGGCTGTCAGGCGAGCTGTACCTTGAGCTCTGCCGCAGACGGCGAGGCCATTGATTAGCATGGCGATACCCTGCTCCGTCAGCCGCGGTGGAAGCATTTGAAGCGCGCCGACTTTCCTCACGGTCTCGCTGCCTAAGACAGGCTTGCCTGCGAGCCGTGGGCGCCATAGCCCTCGTTTCCGTCTTGGGCAGCATCAGCCTCGCAGCCCTGCCCAGCTCCGCGGTCCGCAAGCAGCAGGCCCGCGATCAGTTCGACAAAGCGGAGCAGATGCGGGAGGCGCTGAACGGTCTGCCCGCCAACGAGCGTACTCGCAAAGAGTATCAGCACGTTGCCGACGCTTATCGCAAGGTCTACTACGTGGCTCCGATGTCGAGTAAGGCGGACGCCAGCGTGATTGCGGTTGCCGAAACCATGGCCGAGATGGGCCGCCAGTTCCCGCCGGGAGAAAAAGACTTCCACGCCGCCATTGCTGAATACGAGTTCCTGCGGCGCGAATATCCGGGCAGTAAGTATCGCTTTCAGGCGCTCTTCACCATCGGACAGATCTATAATGAAGACCTGGGCGATACGGACACGGCTCGCCAGACCTTCGAAGAGTTCCTGCACCGCTATCCCCGAAATTCACTGGCTCCCGACGCCAAGAAGGCGCTGGCTGATCTGAACCAGCCTGCTCCGGCGACGAAACCTGCGGAAGAACAAGTGGCGGACAAGCCGGCTCCCGCTGCAACTCCGCCCGCGCTGCCGGTCGAAGAGCCCCCCACGAAAGTTTCCGTCAAGCGGCTCTCCACTCTTCCATTCGTCACGGGTATTCGCCACTGGTCGACGCCGGATTACACTCGGGTGGCGATCGACGTCGATGCGGAAGTGAAGTACGAGGCCGGACGAGTGCCAAATCCCGATCGCATCTTCTTCGACCTGCCGAATACCCGGTTGGCATCGGTCCTGGTCGGCAAGAGCTTCGACGTGCAGGACGGCTTCCTGAAAAAGATCCGGGTCGCGCAATATCAGCCGGGCTCTACCCGAGTGGTGCTGGAAGTGGCCGACGTCTCCGACTACTCCGCCTTTATTCTGCCCAATCCGTACCGGCTCATTATTGATGTACATGGCCGTCAACAGCAATCGCAGACGCTGATCGCCAGGGCCAATGCTTCGAGCTCCCTTAAAGAGGACGAGTCGGGCGAAATTACCGCCGTCGCCAAAGAAAAATCGTACCGCTCGGTGGAAAAGGCAAACGAAGTTGCTAAGCCGGCTGGCGTGGATATCACTCAACCTGCATCCTCTCCTGATGGGTCGCACTCGCAACCCGCAGCCTCGAGCGGCTCAACGCAAACCTCGACGCGAAGCGTGGTGGTCGACAATGAGGCGCCAAGTCCGGGCTCGACGGCCGCGCCAACAAGCCGCAAACACCAGACTGCGAAGACAAACCCGACAGCTGGAGACGGGCAACCGTCATCTACTCAGTCTCCGCCTACCGGTAAATCCGGCGACGACCAGATCGCAACTGCCGGCAAGCCGGCCAACCCGTTATTCTCCGGCCCCCGGGACAGCAGCGGTCCTGAGCTGAAGGCCACCGACCAGCCGACGACGGCGCCGACGGCAGTGGCTGTGGCTCCGCGAGCTAAGAACGCGAATACTAAGAGTTCGAAGAAAACTGCCAAAGCGGCGGATGTCGACGATGTCGCAACCCACGAAGCCGCCCCCACATCGCTAGGCGACCGCAGCCTTACGCGAACCCTGGGGCTCAAGATCGGCCGAATCGTGATCGACGCCGGACACGGCGGCCACGATACCGGGACCATCGGTCCAGACGGCGTGATGGAGAAAGACATCGTGCTGGATGTTGCGCTTCGGCTGGGACGTCTGCTGGAGACGCGCCTGGGCGCCGACGTCATTTACACTCGCGATGACGACACATTCATCCCCCTGGAGACCCGGACGGCGATCGCCAACGAACATCAGGCAGACCTCTTTATCTCGATTCATGCAAACTCCAGCAGTGACCCCGACGCGCGAGGGGTCGAGACCTACTATCTGAATTTCACGTCTAATGCCAACGCTCTGGAAGTCGCAGCTCGCGAAAACGCCGTCTCGGAGAAATCGATCTTCGAGCTGCAGGACCTGGTGAAGAAAATCACGCTGAAGGACAAAATTGAGGAGTCGCGCGAATTGGCGACCGATGTTCAGCTGTCACTGTACAGCGGATTAGCTACGCGCCACTCCACCCTGCGAGATCGCGGAGTCAAGAAAGCACCGTTTGTTGTGCTAATCGGCGCCAACATGCCAAGCATTCTGGCTGAGATATCCTTCGTATCGAATCCCACTGACGAAGCCAAGATGAACACGCCCGAATACCGGCAAAAGATTGCCGACTCGCTCTACAAAGGCATCGCCAAGTATGCCGAGGGGTTGAGCGGGGTCAAGGTCGCATCGAAGTTCAACAAAAACGCCGATCAGTAGGGCCGTCAGCTGTCAGCTTAGCTTTTCGGCCGTGCGATTTTATTACCAGCCATATACTCTCCCAAGCGCACTCAATAACTCCCTCTATCTGTCATCACGACGAGGGCTTCAGCCCGAGGAGAGATCTGCTTTTTGTTGCTTGTTGCCCGGAAGGCAGCATCCCCTCGTCCGAACAGCAGATCCCTCGCTGGCGTTCGTGATGACAAATTTATTGGATCGGGCGATTCTCTGGCTGACGGCTAATACTGACGGCCGATAGCTTCTCCTTGCTCTTTCTGGAAACTTTGCTCCCGCCGCAGTAGTCTAAATACATAAGGATGGATCTCGCCTTTTGCTGAATCGCTTTATACAGCGCTTTGCGCTGCCGATCCTCGCGTTTGTGTGTCTGTCAATCTCCGCGATAGCGGCTGACGGCAATACGTTCCTGCCGAAATCGTTTGCCGGCTGGACGCAGACCGGTACGCCCCAAACCACTAGTGTGGCGGGCAAGGCGGATTCCGCATATCCCGCCGTGCTCAGCGAATACGGTTTTACCGACGCGGAGACGGCCACGTACACCCGCGATGACGGCCGCCAACTGACGATTAAGGCGGCGCGCTTCAAGGATGCGACCGGGGCCTACGGGGCTTTCACGTTTTATCGCCAGCCGCAGATGAAGCCGGAAACGATTGGCACCAAGGCTGCCTCGGCTAACGATCGCATCCTGTTTTTCCGCAGCAATGTTCTGGTCGACGCTAACTTTGATCGTGTCACTGCTATGTCGGCGGCGGAGTTGCGGGAACTCGCAGGTGCCTTACCCTCGGCCCAGGGCTCGGCCGGCAATCTGCCCACTGTGCCTCAGTATCTGCCAGCCAAGGACGCTGTCACCAATTCTGCGCGCTACATCTTGGGTCCTCAGGCTTTGCTCACAGTCAAAGCTCCGCTTACGCCCGAGCAGATTGACTTCAGCGTCGAGCCCGAAGTCCTGACTCAGGATTACACCTCGAGCGATGGTCCGCTCACACTGACGATCATCGATTACCCGACACCGCAGATTGCAGCCGGCAGACTGCGCGCTTTGCAGAGCAGTCCGCCGTCTAATTCAGGTGCAATGCTGATACGACGCAGCGGTCCGCTCGTCGCTGTCGTTACAGGTGCAACGGGCAGTGACGCAGCACACGCGCTTCTGAACTCCGTGAACTATGAAGCTGAAGTCACTTGGGACCAGGCCACTTCGCTGAGCAAACGCGACAACATTGGAAATCTCATCATCGGCGTCTTCTCTCTGATCGGAATTCTTCTGCTGATTGCGCTGATCTTCGGAGTTTTTTTTGGTGGCATTCGAGTCTTACTGACGCGGTTGTTTCCCAAGCGGCGCTTTGGCCGACCCGACGACGTCGAGATCATCCAGCTGCACTTGAAGTAAGCAAGCGCGTAACCTACTGATATCAGGCGACTTATAAGAAAACCGGCAAAACACGGCAGATTTCGGTCATTTCCCGCAAGTCATAAGATTCATTGTAACTTATTGATAATACAGCAATTTAAGTCTCACAAATCGCTTGACACGTACTTTCCAGAACCCTAGTATTTGTCCAGAAAGTTTTGACGGTCTAGCCTCCGTTGGAACTATTCTCCCTTGAAGAAGAGGCCACCCTGTTGCCGGGTGGCCTTTTCGTTTGTGTAGCGCTGTGGGAAATCCGGTCGCGTTGTGCAAATCATCGCCGCATCCGCCGAAGACCTGGCGCATTGCGTAAAATAAGTGTTGTGAATTCCTCAGACGAAGCGGTTAGATGATTGACACCGCAAGCCCCTGCCGCTACATTCCTGCCGAACGCTCTTACAGCCACTATGCGCACCCTACTGCTGCTCGTCCTCTTACTGCCCTCGTTGCTGTTTGCCCAAGTGAAAATTTTAATGCCCGTGGTTGTGAAAGATGCCACGGGCAAGCCGGTGTCCGATCTGAAAGAGTCGGACTTCAAAGTCAGCGGCCCGAAGAACATTCGAGTGGATCAGATGTGGTTCGTACCGGCAGAGCCGCTCAGTATTGGGAGCGAGGAAGTTTCAGTGGTGATGCTTTTCGACCTCGCAAATGCGCGTGGGGACATACCTTCCCAGGACCTGCTTGAACGAATTGCAGAGACTCGAAGTCCGGTCACGATCCTGGTAAACACGACCAATGGCCTGCAGACGATTTACGACCCCACAACTTCCCCGGCGACTCTTTCGGCTGCCTTGAAGGCTTTAAAAGATCCCAACACTACGAACGCAGGCCCGGAAGCCGAGAGCCTGGCCGCGCGACTACGAGTCCTCAGCAAATCGGATCGCAATAGCACATTTCGATACGATGCCGGGCTCAATCAACTTAATAGCTTGGTAGAAGTCGCGCACCGCTTGCAGGCAACCCCAGGCCGAAAGGCCCTGCTTTGGTCTACCGGAGCAGCATATTTCTCGTCCACCGCCTATGGCCCCCTCGGCATAATCCCGCCGAACTGCGAATCGGGGAAAGCTGTTGATTGCGCAGCCGAGTACCCCAGGGGCGAAATAATCGCTGAAGCGCTGAATGCAGCTCGCGTGAGCCTGTATCCGGCTCCGTCGCCGCAACCTTCGTTTTACGCATCGAGTGCCGTTGCACCGTTCGTAACCCTTGCAGAACTCACCGGGGGGTTAACGTTCAACCTCGCAAGAGAGGAATTCAAGAACACGATCAATGTCTCATCTCGTTGGGATGCATTGCAGAAAATCCTCTCCGACTTTGGTTCTTATTACATGCTCTCAGTGGAAGTACCTACGCCAACGGACACCAAGTGGATTCCGACTCAAATCAACGTTAGCCGCCCGGGTCTGACGGTGCGCGCCGCGCCCGGCTTCCTCGGCCTGAAGGCGGCGAGAACCAAATAGTCCTACGGCTTCGCGGTCAGCCCATAGAGTTTGATTGCATTATCGCGCATGACTTTCCGCGCAAACTCACTCGCCTGCGCTCGAGTAATTTCTCCGTCCTCCATCATTCCGGTCAAGTGCGATCGCGAGCGCTGTGCGTCCTGCCGTCTCGGTCTGATATCCGGTCTCTTCCCAATTCACTTGCGGCGTCAGCGGATAAAGATCGGTGCCGAATAATACCTTCTCGGGATAAAACTCCAGCATGAAGCGGATACTGGCCGCAATGTGGCGTGGTGAGGTCATCCACGTTTGCTCGGAGAAATCAGCGTAGACGTTCGGCTTCATCAGGAGATATGGAACAAGCTGCTCGTAGCCGCCCGCACCGCCATGCAGCATGACAAAATTTGTTTTACGCAGAGACGGATCATTAAACACTGAATCGAGTAGCAACGGGTTCGCTCCCTCCATCTGGAAGTAGCCTCCGCATCCGCCCCCGGTATGGATGTGCACGGCCATCCCGAGCCGTCCCGCTTCGCGAGCGATGTAGCGAAATAGGTAGTCCTGAAGGCGCTTGTATTCGGCATCGTTGGGCGCGCCGCCTTTGATATAGTGCGCGTAGATACCCACGGCGTCAGCTTCGACCGGCGTCTCGAAATTCAGCGACCGCAGATATGCCGCCTCGAACTTAATGGCCACCGCTCCGTTCTTGCGCTGCTGCTCCAGCAGTGGCGTCACGACCTTGGTCGTATATTCCGCAAGCGTGGCAGGCAGAGCACTTAGATCCAGCTGCTTCAGGTAGCGCTGCCGTAGTAGCTCTTCCCTGGCGAAAAAGATCTTGCGGTCGGGCGACTGCGTCTCCAGGGACGCATTGCTCAGCGGGAACAGCAGGATGTCGTCGAATGGAACCCAGAGGAAGTGGGGCGGCTGATGGCCGCGACCCAGGGCAATGCGGTTCGCCAGCTCCGTCTCGATACCCAGCTCGGTCGAGCACCCAGTTGGGATAGTTATCACCCTCGCGCTGTTTCACCTCGGCCTTCGCTGCCAGCAGTTCTTTCACGTGCTCGGGCGCCATGTCGTTGTACTTGTAGCCGAACATTGTCTGCCAGGCTTTGACATAGACAGGGTTGTCCTCGCGAAACATCAGGCCGGCGTCGGTAGGCTCCAGAGGATCGCAAGGCAGCGCGTCGAAGTCGGTGTCCTTCTCGCCGTGAGGTCCATCGAGCGCAGGAGGGTGGGAATGATTGTCGATGGCTTTGATCTGGTTGATCTCGCTCATCAGGCTGGGATCGGGGACGAGTTGTTGATTCGTTTGCGCTGATAGAGTCGAGATCAAGCTTAGTAAGAAGACCCAAGTCAGTGTTTTCATGGCTGCGCGGCCGCTCCCGCTGCGCGTAACGATCCAGGGCTCGGGAGCGACCGCTGCAGTCTATCGCGGCAGCAACGCCGCCTCAACCGTCATTTGTACAGCCAGAGTTCGAAGCCGATGGGATTTTCGGCCAATGCATATCGACCGAAGGGCGACTGAGCCACTAATTGACTAAACTGCACCTTGGTATAGGCCCGCCGGATCAGCATGAACCGGAAAGTCAACTTCATCATCCACCCGCTCCAGTAACCGACGCCGAGCTGATCGACATATTGATTGATCGTCTTCATGGAGACGTCGCGCCGCAAGTCGATGATGAGCGCCTTTCCGCCCGGTTTCAGCACTCGCCACATCTCCGAAATGGCTTTCACCGGCTGGGAGAAGTTCTTGAAAGCTGCGCGGCAAACCACCAGGTCGAAGCTGTTGGCGGCGAAGGGCATGTCGGAGACATTTCCCCGCCGGAAATCGACCGGCACCTTTGCCTGTTCGGCATTGCGTTTGGCGATCTCCACAAAGGTTTTGCTGACATCGAGTCCCTTCACCTGGTAGCGGGCCTGGCGAGCGAGTTCCACCGCCAGATATCCCGGCCCCGGAGCCACTTCCAGGATCCGTCCGCCGGCGGGTAGCTCTTCCGAGAGGCGTATCGCCAGTTTTCTAAACTGGTCCATGTCGCGCAGCGAGTTCTTTGCGTACCACTGCGCGATACGACCTTCCATACCCATTCCCTTGTAGGCCTTTTCCACGGAGTTCCCCTTTGCTTTTGCATTGCTTATAAACTAACTTAGTTTATAAGTTTTCAATAAAATAGTATAATTAGCCTGCCATGTCAACCCGCAAGACTGCCACTCGTCACAACTCCGTGGTCCTTGAGATACGAAAGTTCATAGCCGGAGCCATCTTCTTCAATCAGACGGTCGCGGACCGCTTCCGGCTCAACTTGACCGACACACAATGTCTCAACGTGTTGGAGATGGCAGGCTCGGCGACACCCGGACAACTCGCGGCCCAAACCGGCCTTACCACGGGAGGCATCACCGTCGTGCTCGATCGGCTGGAGAAAGCTGGCTTCGTGAAGCGTGAGCCGAACCCCGAGGATCGTCGCAGCCTAATCGTTCGCCCGGTGCCTGAGACCGTGGCACGCGTGCACTCCATGTATGCCGAAGTCAGCAAAAGTCTGGGAAAACTTCTGGCCGGTTACAGCGATAAGGAACTGGACGTGGTTCTCGATTTTTTTGAGAAGGCCAATGCGATGGGCCACGAGTAGTTTCAGATCGGCACTTCAGGTTAAATCCAGAACTTAGAAGCCCCATGTTCCGAACCCAAACTGACTTGTTGGGAATCCAATAGCTTTGCACTACATGATGGCCACCGGTCCCTCTAAACCGGGAAAAAAGACCGAAATCTTCAAGGCGCTGCCGGAGATCGTCCAACTGATCAGGCCTCGCCGTGCCCTGCTCTCGCTCGGTCTCGTGTTGATGGTGATCAACCGGGTCTCTGGGTTGGTGTTGCCTGCCTCGACGAAGTACCTGGTCGACGACGTCATCGGCAAGAAGCACTACCACCTGCTTTATCCGCTGGTTGGAGTGGTGCTGGCGGCTACGCTAATCCAGGGGATAACGTCTTTTGCCCTCACTCAAACGCTCTCCAAGGCCGCGCAGAGGCTGATCACCGAGTTGCGCCGCCGCGTGCAAGAGCACATCGGCCGGCTATCCGTCTCCTATTACGATTCCAACAAGACAGGCATGCTGGTTTCGCGCATCATGAGCGACGTTGAGGGTGTCCGCAATCTGATTGGCACCGGACTGGTCGATTTCGTGGGCGGCCTGCTGACTGCGGTGATCGCCTTTGCGGTGCTGATCCATATCAGCCCTGTAATGACGGCCATTGCCTTCGCGTTCTTGCTGGTCTTCGGCATCGGCTTACGGAAGGCCTTCGCTGTCATTCGGCCGATTTTTCGCGAGCGCGCCAAAATCACCGCCGAGGTTACCGGCCGGCTGACCGAATCGCTCGGCGGCGTGCGCGTGGTGAAGGGTTATCACGCCGAGGCGCGCGAGCATGACGTCTTCAGCTCGGGGGTCGAGCGACTGCTGCAAAACGTATTCAAGACTCTAACGGCAACCTCCGTGATGAGTCTTTCTTCCTCGACCTTGATGGGCATTATCGGCGCGATTGTTATGTTCATGGGCACGCGCCAGATTCTCGCCGGTAGGCTCACGCTCGGCGGCTTCTTCACCTACACCATGTTCCTGGGATATCTAGCCGCTCCGCTCTTCCAGGTGGTCGGCATCGGAACGCAGATCACTGAGGCCATCGCGGGCCTGGAGCGTACACGTGAGGTTCTGGACGAAACCCCGGAGAATGAGGATCCGGAGCGCACAGTTGCCCTCGGTCCGATTCGCGGGGACTTGCAATTCCAGGACGTGAGTTTTGCCTACGAGCAGCAGAAGACTGTTCTGCACGACGTGTCGTTCCATGCTCAACCTGGTTCAGTCACGGCGTTGGTGGGCTCATCGGGCTCAGGCAAGTCGACCATCATCGGATTGATTGCGGCCTTTCACAAGCCGAATGACGGAGCCGTGCTGGTCGATGGCATCGATCTGGCGAAGGTTCGGCTGGAGACGTACCGCACGCAGCTAGGCATGGTCCTTCAGGATTCGTTCCTGTTCGACGGATCGATTCGCGAGAACGTCGCCTTCTCCAAGCCCGATGCGACCGAGGATGAGATTCTGCGAGCCTGCCGTATTGCGCGCGTTGACGAGTTTGCCGAGAAGTATGAACTGAAGTACGACACCATCATCGGTGAGCGGGGCGTGAAGCTCTCCGGTGGTCAGCGCCAGAGGGTCTCGATCGCCCGGGCCATTCTGGCGAATCCACGCATTTTGATCCTCGACGAGGCCACGTCGAGCCTGGACTCAGAATCCGAAGCCCTGATCCAGCAAGGCCTGTCATACCTGATGCAAGGCCGCACTACTTTCGTGATCGCGCACAGGCTGTCGACCATTCGGCGCGCCGATCAGATTCTGGTAGTCGAAGGTGGTCGCATCGTCGAACACGGCACGCACCAGTCGTTATTCGACCTGGGCGGCCGCTACTACGAGCTCTACACCAAACAGCACGGCATCGAGCAGAACCTTTTCCTCGCGCCCGGCGAAGGCGACGTCCTGGAAGAAGACCAGTCAGCTGCACCCAACCCGGCTGCCGGCGATCCGGACCCGGCTTCTCTGCTTCGCTAACCGAATTCCGCACGCCCCGTTTGGCCAACCAATTTTCCTTTGCTCTTCTGGTTTGCTTCAGACTACTCTGGCGTGACATCACTGATATTGCCTGGAGGACCTGGTGAGGGCTACCGCTTCAGCAGCGGCGAAAGCGGCTATTGCCGCGAGGGGCATAAGGCTGCATCACTACGCCGTATTGCTCTTCGCGGAGCTGGCTTTCATTTTGATCTATCCCTTCTTTACCGGAAGCTTGTTCCGCGAAGGCCTGTTTCGAGCGCTGGCGAGCGCGGTGTTTTCCGCCGCCCTGTATGCAATTCTGGGCCGGGGCCGTCTCACCGCGGTCGCCTTCGTGCTTGGCGTACCGGCGATCGCGTTGCTGGTCCTGAACGCACTGGGATA
This sequence comes from uncultured Acidobacteriaceae bacterium, assembly GCA_963834135.1. GTDB lineage: Bacteria > Acidobacteriota > Terriglobia > Terriglobales > Acidobacteriaceae > Bog-257. The sequence goes on from CAWIAN010000010.1 coordinate 496,849, forward strand.
TCTGGAACGATTCCACACCTATGGATTGGCCCTGGGCTTTGCGTTCCTGGTTTTCATCTGCTGTGTCTTCGTCTATACCATCCTCTCGGAAGCCAGCGTCACCACCGATACTCTGGCCGGAGCAATCTCGGCCTACATGCTAATTGGCATTACTTTCGGCGTGGTATATGCATTAATTGACCGGGTGATTCCCGGCGCCTTTCGCGACACGGTGGAACCGGGCAGAGTCTTGAACCAAGCCGAGCTTACGTTCTACAGCTTCATGACCCTCACTTCGGTGGGTTATGGGGACATTGTGCCGCGCGACTCTCACGCCCGGGCATTTGCCATGATCGAATCGGTATTAGGAATCATGTATCCCGCTGTTCTGGTCGCTCGCCTGGTCGGACTCCACAGCCAAAAACCGAATCAGGAATAAGCGCCTCTCGAAGCCGCAGTCGGTAACCCGGCACCGTCTGCCTCATTGAGCCATGCGACCTAAAGGTAGTATTCTGAAGGTCAGCTCTCACACTGACTGATCTGGAGGTAAGTGCTTTGCGCCGTAGCTTTCGTCGGCCCTTTTCTTCTTTAATCCTGCTTTTCGCGATCCTGGCGGGAACTACCCCGCTCTGGGCGCACGCCGTGCTAATGCAGTCCAAACCTCAAATGAATTCCACCGTGAAAGGCCCCGACGTTCCCATCTGGCTGCGTTTCAACGTGCGCGTGGACGGCAAACGCTCGCGCCTACAACTGTTGACAGCCGACGGTTCAACTATTCCAGTCGAAACTCCCAAGCAGACCGCTCCGGACATTCTGGAATCCCACGTCAGCGGATTAAAGCCCGGAACTTATAAGTTGCAATGGAAGGCACTCGCCTCAGACGGTCACATGAGCAATGGCGAAGTCGACTTCACGGTGAATTAGCCGGTCTTGATGGTAAAGCTTGTCGACATCTTTGGATATCTTGCCGTACTGCTCAGCGCGGGTACCCTCATCGGGCAATCGCTGCTGCTGGGGGGATTGTTTTTTCTATTGTGGGTGGCGCGCCCGAATCCGGAGATGCCTGCCGGTGGAGTGACTCAAGTTCGCGCGTCGACTCTCAAGTTCTTTCGCTGGTCGGCGATTGGCCTGGCCGCGGTGCAGGTGCTCTACCTGTACGTGAACTCTGCTGTGTTGATGGCATCGGCAGAGATCGGTTTCCGCGAAGCCATGGGAGCGAACTTTTTCATCGCCGGCGCCATCATGCTCGTCGCCGCCCTGCTTATTGCCGTCATTGCGCGCAACCAGGAAATCTATACCTTGTGGTTCCTGAGCGCGCTGGTGCTGATCATTCTCGCCGCCTCGGTGATGACCGACCACGCAGCCTCACGCATTGATGGTCGCGTTCCGCTGATTATTCTTACTGCGCTGCATGAGTTGGCAACAGGCTTCTGGATCGGCGGCCTGCCCTTCCTGTTGCTGGGACTTTACGTGCAGCGCGACAAAGCGGTGCAGTGGTATCTGACGCAACGGTTCTCGCAGGTCGCCCTCATCAGCGTCATCGTGCTGGTTATAAGCGGATTCTTCATGAGCCTGTCCTACGTGGCGTCCTGGCATGCGCTCATCGGCACGTCCTACGGCCTCATGCTGCTGGCAAAGATCGTCATGCTCGGGGCAATGCTGGCGCTGGGCGGCATCAATTTCCTGATGCTCCGGAAATATAGCCCCGGCGAAACGATCCCGCGATTGCGGCGGTTGGTTGAGGCCGAGGTTGGCATCGGGCTCACCATCGTACTAACCGCGGCGTCGCTGACAGCACAACCCCCGGCTGTTGACCTGCCCAACGACACGGTTCAGCTATCGCATATCATCCAGCGCTTTAAGCCTCAGATACCGCTACTGCGCAGTCCCAACACGGCTGATCTGTCTACCAAGATTCCCGGACAGGTCATCTCGCAGGGCGATCCCACGCGCAAAACGGTGGCTTACACCAGCGAAGGCATGGCGTTATCGATTCGTAAAATCGCCGACATGAAGTGGTCAGAGTACAACCACCACTGGATGGGACTGATCGTGCTGGCCATGGGTCTGCTTGCTTTCCTGGCGCGCACAGGTAAAGCTCCATGGGCGGAGTACTGGCCACTGCTGATGATCGGCATCGCCATCTTTATTTTCTTGCGAGGCGATCCCGAGGTCTGGCCTCTGGGCCCGAAGAGCTTTTGGGCCACTTGGGCGACACCGGAGATATTCCAGCATCGAGCAGCAGCAATCCTGTGCATCGCATTCGCGATCTTCGAGCTACGTGTCCGCCGAAATCCTACGCAAGGCGGGATGCTGCCGCTGATCTTCCCGTTAATCTGCGCCGTCGGCGCAGCGCTGCTGCTCACGCACTCGCACGGCACATCGAACGTACGAGAAGAAACTCTGGCTGAACTGAGTCACACGCCGATGGCGGTGGTGGGGGTAATGGCAGGATGGTCGCGCTGGCTGGAACTGCGACTTCCAGAGGAAAGCGATCGCCGCATCTCCGCCTGGATCTGGCCGGTCTGCTTCATCCTCATCGGCGCCGCGCTATTAAATTATCGGGAGCTGTAAAGCCTTCAAATACGCTGTCTCTGCTTCCTGTAAAAGAGATCACGCTGCTTTCTCAAGAGAGATTGTCATCACGAGGAGGGCTTCAGCCCGACGAAGGATCTGCCGTTCGTGATGACACTTTCCGGAAGCCCTTCTCAACGGTGCGATAACCTCTAGTGCATCGCCGTGCTATCGCCCTGTCCCGGCTTATTCGGCCGCATTAGGAAAATTGCGGGCGCAACCAGCAGGAACATCATCCCCAGAATCCAGAAGGCATCGTTGAACGCCAGCATCGACGCCTGTTGCTGCACCAGTCCATCAACCATTGCCCATGCCCGATGAGCCGCATCCGTTGCTGAATAGCCGGCAGCAATAAACGCCTGCTTCGCTCCCGCCAGCATCTGCTGCAATGCCGAGTTGCCGCTGTACACGTGCTCTGACAGTACACTGCGATGGTATTGCAGCCGCCGTGATTCGATCGTCGCGGCAATGGCAATTCCGAAGCTCCCACCCAGGTTTCGCATCAGGTTCACCGCTGACGACACATCGTTGTTTTTCTCCGCCGGCACACCGATATACGCGGCCACGTTAATCGGGATGAACAGAAACGACAAGCTGAGCGACTGCATGATGCGAGCCAGCACAAATGTGCGGTAGTCCGTCCCCAAGTTGAAATGACTCATGTGCAGCAGGGCCAGCGCCTGCCCCACAAAGCCGATCCCCAGCAGCCAGCGCGCTTGGACTTTTCCCACCAGCACACCGGTGATTGGCATCATCACCACAATGACCAGGCCCCCGGGCGTCAGCACCCAGCCGGCATTGGTCGCGGTATATCCGAACAGCGTCTGCACCAGCAGCGGCAACAGCGTGGTGCTGCCGTAGAGTACGAAGCCGACCATGAACATCATTGCCATTGATGTGGCATACGAGCGATTGCGGAACAACGACACGTCGAACACCGGCTGCTTCTGTCGCGCCTCCCAGAATACGACCACAACCAGTGAAATCGCGGCGATGATTGCGAGCCACAAAATCACGTGCGAGCTGAACCAGTCATCGCGCTCGCCCTTATCGAGAACGTACTGCAACGACCCCAGGCCCACCGCCAGCAGGCTCATGCCGATGTAGTCGATGCGCAGTCCATTGCGCAGGCGGCGAGCGCGCTCGGCCAGCAGTGCAGGTGGGTCATGGATTAAGCGTGACACCAGAAGCAGCGAGATGATTCCAACGGGAACGTTAATGAAGAAGATCCAGCGCCAGCTGAAGTTGTCGGTAATGTATCCGCCCAACACCGGCCCCAATACGGGCGCGACAACCACGGCCATGCCATAGATCGCGAACGCCATGCCGCGCTTCTCCGGCGCGAAGGTGTCGGCGAGGATTGCCTGCTCGCTTGGTCCCAGGCCACCACCGCTGGCTCCCTGCAACACGCGGAAGAAGATGAGCAACGGAAGCGAGGGAGCAAAACCGCACATCATCGACGAGACGGTGAAGAGAAAAACGCAGCTCATGTAGAAACGCTTGCGCCCAACAATGAGCGAGAGCCAGCTGCTCATTGGCAGAATGATTGCATTGGCGACCAGATAGCTGGTCAGCACCCAGGTCGATTCGTCCTGACCGGCACCCAGGCTGCCCGAGATGTGCGGCAGCGCAACGTTGGCGATGGAGGTGTCCAGAATCTCCATGAATGTCGCCAGAGTGACGGTAAGGGCGATGATCCATGGATTGAAAGCCCTCACAGCCGGCTGACTGGCCGTCGCGGAAAACGAGTTCAGATCAGCAGTCGACTCCAAGGTTGCCATGAATCCTCTTACCGATGGACTACACAAAAAGAAAGATAATTAGGCTCCTAATCAGATTTGCAAGAGGGCTCGAAGGATGCAGAAGTTGCTCGAAGAAAAGTTACAAGTTGCAGAAACTGCTGACGAAGGGAACGTTTAGGATCTACTTTCTTATGCTCGATCTGTCACGAACGGGTGCCCCGTTCTAACCCGATTTTGGCCAGGGCGGAGCCGGGGTGACAATTTCGGTCAGCTTCGAACGTTGGGATCGATCTTGCCGATCAGCTCGATCAGTTGTCGCCGTTCTTTCTGATTGAGGTTCTGCATCACACGCGCCAGCCAGGTGAAGTGCACGGGCAGGATCTTGTCGAGGAATCGCTTGCCTTTTGGAGTGATGCGAACGGGCTTTCCGCGGCCATCGCGCTTGTCGGCGCCGCGACGCACCATGCCGTCCTTCTCCAAGCCATCCAACAATCCGCTGATGGAGGCGCGGCTGACCCCGCACATCTCAGCCAGGTCAGATGGACTTAGGCTCTTGTCCGCACACTGTTGCTCCGGACAGTTCTCCAGCAGCATGAGGATGGTAAATCGCCCCTGCGAGATACCATGCCCGGCAAGTTCTTCATCCATGGCGGCAATCAGGTCGGAGGCGACACGGAGCAAGACCAGGGACGTCTGCGTCGCGGTGAGGTCGAGTTCGGGATAGTGCTGCGCACACTGCCGCATAGTTTCGAACTTCGGCAGCTTTTTCAGGAGCAACATGCGATCAGTGTAGCGCGGAAGAAGAAAAGCGTTGAGCGGAAATCAGCGCATCATGGGAAAGCTGGACGACTCGGTTCCGTAATCGAGATCGAAACCAAGCTGAAGCTTGGCGGCCTCTGACATGCGTCCCGGTCCCCAGGCTGGCTCGAAGACCACCTCGACATTCACGTCGTTCACATCCGGCAAGCGCTTGAGCTTGTTCTCGACATCGGCCTTGAGCACATTGCCCATACCGCAGCCAGGCGCTGTCATCGACATCTTGATGTCGAGCTTGTGTCCGCCTTCGACGTCGCTGATGTTGCACTCGTAAATGAGGCCGAGATCGACGACATTGACCGGGATCTCCGGGTCGAAAACAGTCTTCAATTCATCCCAAACTAACTGCTCGCTGAAGGGCTTCTGCTCTGCAGCAGCTGGCGCCTCGGTTACTGGGAGTCCGAGCGCATCAGCATCGCGAACGTCGATGCGATACATCGCACCATACTGGCCGCCGCTAATGGTGTAACTGCTGCCGAGCGACTGCAGGATGCTGACCGGACTTCCGGCTGGTAGCGTGGTGCGCGTGCCGGCAGGAATCTCGATGACCTCAGTGTCGCGACTGAGTTTGATGATGACGCCCATGGACATAACGATCTACTCCGTCGAGACTGCGTCCTGCTTGCCTTCCAGCGCAGCTTGCAGGGTATGCCAGGCCAGCGTCGCGCATTTCACACGCACCGGGAATTGCGATACTCCGGCAAATACTGCCAGCTTGCCCAGCGCCTCCGGATCGCCCTCGGCGTGGCCGGTTACCAGGCTATGAAACTTCTCGAAGATTTTCTCCGCTTCCTCTTTGCTCTTCCCTTTCACGCTCTGCGTCATCATTGACGCTGATGCCTTCGAGATGGCGCACCCTGCGCCCTGGAACGTGACGTCCTTAATCGAGTCGCCTTCCAGGTCCAGATAGACGGTGAAATGATCGCCGCAAAGCGGGTTGAAGCCCTCGGCCTTATGGTTTGCCGCAGGCAGCTCGCGATAATTTCGCGGCGCCTTGCTGTGCTCCAGGATCACATCCTGATAGAGCTCTCGCAGATCAGACATTTAGGCGAAGACCTCCTTCACCCTTTGGATGCCTTTCACCAGTGCATCGACTTCTTGTCTGCTGTTATAAAGTCCAAACGACGCGCGGGCCGTCGCCGGAATCTTGAAACACTGCATCACTGGCTGTGCACAGTGGTGCCCGGTGCGAATGGCGATTCCCTCGCGATCGAGAATGGTGCCGATGTCGTGCGGGTGAATGCCTTCGATCAGAAAAGAGATTACTGCTGCTTTCCGCGCGGCTGTGCCGATCAGGCGAATATCCGGAATCGCTGACAACGCCTCGGTGGCATAGACCAACAGATCGTGCTCGTGAGCGGCGATATTGTCGATGCCGAGATTCGTGATGTAATCGATCGCGACACCCAAGCCGATGGCGCCTCCAATATTCGGCGTGCCGGCTTCGAACTTGTACGGCAAATCGTTGTATAGGGTCTTCTCAAACGTCACCGAGCGGATCATGTCGCCACCGCCCTGGTATGGCGGCATCGCCTCCAGAAGCGCCCGCTTGCCGTACAGAACGCCGATGCCTGTTGGCCCGTAGACCTTATGACCTGAGAAGGCATAGAAATCCGCATCGAGCTCCTGCACGTCAACCTTGGTGTGCGGGACTGCCTGCGCTCCATCCACAATCACCGGGATGTTAACGCTATGGGCCAGCTCGATAATTCGGCGAATCGGATTGATCGTACCCAGCGCATTCGAGACATGCGTAACCGCAACAAGTTTGGTGCGTGGCGTAAGCAGATTCGGGAGCTGATCCATCTCCAGTTCGCCGCGATCGTTGATGGGCAGGACGCGCAGCTTGGCGTCTTTCTCTTCACATAGAATCTGCCAGGGCACAATGTTGGAGTGGTGCTCCATAGCGGTGATCAGCACTTCATCGCCGGCCTGCACGTGCTTGCGGCCGTAGCTCTGGGCAACGAGGTTGATGGCCTCGGTGGCGCTGCGAACGAAGATGATCTCGCGCTTATCGGCGGCGTTCAGAAACTGCTGCACCGTTCGGCGCGCCGCTTCGTGCTCCTCGGTCGCGTGCTCGGAAAGGTAGTGCACGCCACGATGAATATTCGCATTGCCGCTTTCGTAGTATCGCGAGATGGCGTCGATCACCGCGCGCGGCTTCTGCGACGTCGCAGCATTGTCCAGATATACCAACTCGTGCCCGTATACCTTCTGGTGCAGGATGGGAAAGTCGCGGCGCACCGCTTCAACGTCATATCCCTCGGTCGTGAACGGTCGACGCGGCTCAACCGAAATGCTGTTTGCGGCCGTGGTCATCCAACTTCCTCCCAGTTTCTTTCCTTGCCCTGGCCTTCGCCCGTCTGAGCGATAGGCCGGGTGTGCGCCATCGCGAACAGATGGCTGTTGATCAGTCCCTCGACGTGTTTGCGGACCGTTTCTTCCTTCATGCGGTCCAGACACTCATTGGCGAAGGCGAGCAGCAGAAGCTTGCGCGCCGAGCGCTCATCGATGCCGCGCGAGCGCAGGTAAAACAATGCGTTCTCTTCGATCTGTCCGATGGTGGCGCCGTGCGTGCACTTCACGTCGTCGGCATAGATTTCCAGCTGCGGCTTGGTGTCGATCTGCGCATCGTCGGAGAGCAGCAGGTTGCGGTTCGTCTGCTTGGCATCGGTCTTCTGCGCATCTTTGTGAACAATGATGCGTCCGTGAAAGACACCGTGAGACTTGCCGTCGAGGATGCCGTTATAGAACTGACGGCTTTCGCAGTGCGGCTGCGCATGCTCCACCAGCATGTAGTTATCAAGATGCTGCGTGCCATCGCCGAGGAACAGGCCGTTGATCAGGCAATCGGCGCCTTCGCCGTTCAGCACCGGATGCACGTTGTTCCGCACCAGCCCCCCGCCGAGCAGGATAGAGTGCGTCGAAACATTGGCGCTTCTTCCCTGCTGAATTCGCAGAGTCGAAATGTTGAAGGCATCGGTGTGCTCACGCTCGATCATGTAATGCGAGACCACGGCGCTTCCGCCGGCAACCAGTTCGGTCGCAGTGTTGCTGAACGCCAAGCCGCTGTTCAGCGAAACGTAATCTTCGACGACTGCTACCTGGCTCTCGTCTTCCGCCACGATCAGGTTGCGCGGATGAGTCATCAACGGAACGTCACCGGCAGTCGATACGAACAGCAGGTGAATCGGCTGCTCCACGACCACGCCCTTGCTGATGTGGACGTATCCGCCATCGTTCGCGAATGCGGTATTCAGCGCCAGGAAGGCGTCGCGTTTGGTGTCGAGGTAGCGGCCAAGGTGCGGCTCGAGCGCCGCCGGATCAATTTGGATCGCGGCGGCGAGACTCTTTACCACAACACCCCGCGGCAGTTCATCGAGTTCAGAAAGCTCTGGAGAAAAATAGCCATCCACAAAGACGAGCTGGCAGGCCGCCAGCGGTAGCCGGTAGGGCGCTAAGGCTTCCTTCGTCACCGTCTGCGATCCGGGGACAGCCAGCCTGAACGATGCTCTCGCGATCGGAGCGACGTTGGTGAAGCGCCAGTCTTCGTCGTGGGTCGTGGGAAAACCGACCTCGCAGAAGCGGGCGAAGGCATCTTCGCGCAGTTTGCGCAGCCAGCCGAGCTCGCGGCCGGAGGCGGTCTTCTGGAAGCCGTTGAAGCTATCCAAGTAGGTGTCGAGTTGTGCTACCGTGGTGCTCACGTTATCTTGCGTCCTTCTTGTGACGTCCCTGAAGGGACTTGTGTCGCCGCTAAAGCGGCTCGAATCCTGATCAACGGCTACCCGGGGCTTGCGCCCCGGGCTTCAAGCTCAAAGCCGACGCTACGCGTCTCTGATCTTCTCGCCAAGGCGTTCATCCCGACTATCCCGGCGTCATGCTGAGCGTCCGTCCATGCTTCCTCTACCGGGTGTCATCCTGAGCGGAGCGTCCGCTCGGTTTTTCGCTTCGCCGATTTTGCGAAGCGGCGGATGCGGAGTCGAAGGACCCCTATTCCCGGAGCAGCCAACTATGCGGTGACTTCTGCTCCGCGCGAGGCGTAGCCGGTTTCTTCCAGCTCCAGCGCCAGTTCCGGTCCGCCCGAACGTATGATCCGGCCATCCTTCAGCACGTGCACGAAGTCAGGCACGATGTAATCCAGTAGGCGCTGATAGTGCGTAACCACGATGAACGAGCGATCCTTGCTGCGCATCGCGTTCACACCTTTGGCAACGATCTTCAACGCGTCGATGTCAAGACCGGAATCGGTTTCGTCGAGCACCGCGAGTTTCGGCTCCAGCACCGCGAGCTGCAGAATCTCGTTGCGCTTCTTCTCTCCGCCGGAGAAGCCCTCGTTGACCGAGCGGTTCATCATGCGATCGTCCATCTCCAGCAGCCTGAGCTTCCCGCGCAGCATGGGCAGAAAATCCATCGCGTCCATCTCTTCCAGTCCGTGATACTTGCGGACGGCGTTCAATGCCGAGCGCAGGAAATAGGCGTTGCTGATGCCGGGAATTTCCACCGGATACTGGAAGGCCATGAACACGCCTTCACAAGCTGCGTCTTCGGCCTTCATCTCGAGCAGGTCTTTACCGTTGAAGATGACCTGGCCCTCGGTGACGTTGTAGCTCTCGCGACGCGCCAGTACCTGGGCGAGCGTGCTCTTGCCGGAACCATTCGGCCCCATGATCGAGTGGACTTCACCCGGGTTCACCTTTAGGTCGATGCCCTTCAGGATCTCGTTGTTATCGATGTTCGCGTGCAGATTCTTGATTTCCAGTAAGCTCATTCGTTTCGTTCGTCCTAACCTGTCTAATCGTTCTCTGCGGCTTGGCCGCAAACAAAATTCTCGTCATCCCGAGCGAAGCGAGGGATCTGTTTTTCGCCGCTCGCTCACCCGGGATCCCTTAAGAGACTTGGATCAAAACTTCCAGGAGACGCGGGCCTGAAGGCCCGCTCTACCCGAACCTTTTCTTACCCGACGCTGCCTTCCAGGCTTACGCTCAGCAGCTTCTGCGCTTCCACCGCGAACTCCATCGGCAATTCCTTGAAGACACGCTTGCAGAAGCCGTTTACGATCATCGAGACCGCGTCTTCCGCCTTCAGCCCGCGCTGCCGCAGATAGAAGAGCTGGTCTTCGCCGATCTTCGAGGTCGACGCTTCGTGCTCCATCTGCGCCGTCGAGTTCTTCACCTCGATGTATGGGAAAGTGTGCGCGCCGCATTTGTCGCCAATCAGCAGCGAATCGCATTGCGTATAATTACGCGCGCCGGTCGCACCCTTCTGGATCTTCACCAGGCCGCGATAGGTGTTCTGCCCGTGGCCAGCCGAGATGCCCTTCGAAACGATGGTGCTGCGCGTGTTCTTACCGATGTGAATCATCTTGGTTCCGGTATCGGCTTGCTGATAGTTGTTGGTCAGCGCGACGGAGTAGAACTCGCCTACCGAGTTGTCGCCCTGCAGGATGCAACCGGGATACTTCCAGGTAATCGCCGAACCGGTCTCGACCTGCGTCCACGAGATCTTCGAGTTCACGCCTTTGCAAGTGCCGCGCTTGGTGACGAAGTTGTAGATTCCGCCCTTACCTTCTTTATCTCCGGGGTACCAGTTCTGCACCGTCGAGTATTTGATCTGCGCATTATCGAGGGCGATCAACTCCACCACGGCAGCGTGCAGCTGATTCTCATCGCGAATCGGAGCAGTACAGCCTTCGAGATAGCTCACAGAAGCGCTGTCGTCGGCGACGATCAGCGTACGTTCGAACTGACCTGTCTCAGCGGCGTTGATGCGGAAGTAGGTCGACAGTTCCATCGGACACTTGACGCCCTTCGGAACGTAGACAAACGATCCATCGCTGAAGACCGCCGCGTTCAGCGCAGCGAAGAAGTTATCGGTATAAGGAACGACAGTGCCGAGATATTTCTGCACGAGTTCCGGATGCTTCTGCACGGCTTCCGAGAAAGAACAGAAGATTACACCTGCTTCGGCCAGCTTGCCCTTGAAGGTCGTAGCTACGGAGACGCTATCGAACACGGCATCGACCGCGACGCCGGCCAGCATCTTCTGTTCGGTGATCGGAATGCCTAACTTCTCATAGGTACGCAGAATCTCCGGATCGAGCTGATCCAGGCTCTCCAGTTGCTTCTTCTGCTTCGGAGCGGAGTAATACGTGATGCCCTGATAATCGATCGGCGGATAGTGTACATTCGCCCAAGTCGGCTCGGCCTGCTTAGCCTCGAGCGACGCCCAGTAGCGAAAGGCCTTCAGGCGCCAGTCCAACATGAACTGCGGCTCGTTCTTCTTGGCCGAGATCAGGCGAACGGTGTCCTCAGTTAAACCCTTTGGGACGCGTTCCTCTTCAATATCGGTAACGAATCCCCACTTGTATTCCTGCTGCGCCAGATCACGAATTGTGTCTGTGTTCGAACTCATTGAACGCTCCCGGATGAATGTCCTGCGGTCGGTACCAGCTTGCCGTCGATGCCGCGAATCGCCGTCAACTGCAAAGGCTGCGCCAGGTCAGACAGCATTACCTTCTGCAACGCTCCCCGCACCACTTCACTGATAACTCTCTGATTGGTTTTGATCGGGCAGGACCGTTCCAGGTCGCATAGCCCCGTAACATCGGTACTGCACTCGGTTAACGCGATCGGGCCTTCGATCGCCGCAATGATCTCAGCGATAGAAACCTCCGCCGGCTCCTTGGCCAAGCTGTAGCCGCCATTAATGCCGCGGTGCGATACGAGCAAACCGCTTTGCAATAGCTGCTTCAGCACCTTAGTAACCGTGGGCAAAGGCAGACGCGTCACCGACGCCAGATCGCGAGCGTTATGGACCGATGCCTTTCCCTTGCGGGCCATGGTGGTCATCAGAACGAGACCGTAATCGGTTAGCTTGGCGAGTCGAATCATGCTTACAAAACCTTAGATTCATATAGTACCGCAACGGTCCTATATTTGTAGAGCGCTCTGCCCAAAACGTGTCTGGATCGGCCTTGGCGAGTTCTGAAGACGAACCGTTTCAGGTTGCACGGAACAGCGGTCAATGTCGGAAATGGGTCCGGTAAACACTTTACTTTCAGTACTTAACCGAAGATTTAACGCGCTGGCTGCTGCTCCCCTGATTGACGACGCCAATGGTTGAAAACGAGGTGGATAGTATTTATCTCATTTCGTTGACTTCGCTCCTTCATTCAGAGTAGATTTCCGAAGCTGTTGCTGATGTACAACTGCGAGCCATCTGCCTGGTTAGCGGTCTGCATCGAAACCCGCCTTTTAGAACAACACTTGAGAGCTTTGAGGAGAACCATGAAGCTGAAGCGAATGCTTGGAATCGCGACGATTGCGGTGTGCGCACTTAGTGCCGCCAGCGCCCAATCACACTGGACACGTATTACAAACTCACCCCCGGTCAATGTCGGCGCCATGCTCCTGCTTACCGACGGAACCGTGATTGCCCACGAAGAGAACGATCAGACCGGAAACGTTGCTACTCTCGCCTGGTACAAGTTGACTCCTGACATCAACGGCAGCTACGCAAATGGCACATGGTCGCAGATTGCCAGCTTGCCGAGCGGCTATGGTCCGCTATTCTTCGGTTCGGCCGTCTTGAAGGATGGCCGCGTCATCGTTGAAGGTGGCGAATACAACCAGTATGGCGCCGGCTTCACCAAGCTGGGCGCAATCTACGATCCGGTCGCCAACGCATGGACATCGGTGAACCCGCCCACAGGCTGGGGCAACATCGGCGACGCTTCGGCCGCTTCGTTGAGCAATGGAACCCTGATGCTGGCCAACACGGTCACGACCCAGGCTGCCCTGTTGGACTCCACCAACCTGACCTGGACGGCCACGGGCACCGGGAAGTTCGACGTCAACGATGAGGAAGGATGGGAGCTGCTCCCCTCAGGAAAAATCCTCACCGTCGATGCTTATGTTCACAAGAACATGCCAAACGGCATGAATTACGAACTGTATGATCCTTCCTCTGGCACCTGGACGGTTGCTGGAACCACTCCCGTGCAGCTGTGGGATTCCTGCGGTGGTTCGTTTGAAGTAGGGCCTGCGGTCCTCATGGCGAATGGCACGGTCTTCGCTACGGGCGCCAATGGTTGCGCAGCCGGCCACAACGCGATCTACAACGTCAGCGCTGGTACGTGGACGGCCGGTCCTGATTTCCCCGGCAACTACGACATCGCCGACGGTCCCGCGGCTTTGGAGACCAACGGTAACGTCCTGATGATGGCGAGCCCTGGAATCTTCGAAAGCGGCAGCGTGTTCTTTGAATGGAACGGCAGCACCCTGACGCAGGTTGACGCTCCCCCGAACGCGGTGAACGACTCCTCGTTCCAGGGACACTTGATGATGTTGCCTTCCGGTCAGATCATGTTCACCGACTACACGAACGATGTGGAATTGTGGACTCCGACCGGCAGCAACTACTCTGGATGGAACGCGACGGCTCTGCTGAACCGTACCACCTACACTCGCGGCACCACGCTCCTGTTGTTTGGCGCCAAGTTCAACGGCGTGTCGCAGAACAACATGTACGGTGACGATTATCAGGCTGCCTCGAACTACCCGATCGTGCGCTTCGTTAACAGCTCGACCGGACACGTGTTCTACGGCCGCACGCATGACCACGCCGCCATGCAGGTTGGCTATGTGGGTCCCACGTACACCCACGTGGACATTCCGACCAACATGGAAACCGGTGGCACGAACATGCAAATCGTGGTGAATGGGATTTCTTCCCAGAACTACCACATCATCATTCAGTAACCGAACAGACAGGGCCATCACGGCTCCAGGCGCCATGTTCCAGAGTTTCACGGGACATGGCGCTTTTCTTTTATTCAGTAAGATCCGCAACAGTCAAAAGCCACAACTGAAATTCGCAACGGGGTTACTACAGGCAAACAAAGCCGCCGTCTTGTCTTGTCACTCCTGTGGTTTTCCGGTAAGGTTTCGACCAAGCATTTACTCTCTCTCTGAAGGTGGCGTCGAATTGTGGTCTTTTCAGAATCGTTGGTGGGCGTGTTGAAACGCGGCCGCCGAAGTGCTGTTGCCAGATTTCCTAAAATTAAAATGCGCACGAGCCCCGCGGCTGGGTTTGCGGTGTTCGCCCTTTTCTGCCTGGTGCTGGCTGGATGCGGCGGTGGTGGAAGCACGCCCACGGATACTCAGTCCAACAATCCCCAGGAACCGCCTCCGCCTCCTCCGCAGAATCATTTCGCCATCTCGACCTACCACAACGACAATTCCCGCTCGGGTATTAACTCGCTGGAAACGACGCTGACGCCTGCGAACGTGAACGTGGTTTCCTTCGGAAAGCTCGCCTCTGTGCCAGTTCAAGGCGCAGTTTATGCGCAGCCTCTCTACATCGCCGACATGACCATGAGCGACGGGAAAAGTCACAATCTGATCATCGTAGTGACCGAACATGACCAGGTTTATGCGATCGACGCGAGCACTTATCAGGTGATGTGGAATCGAAGTTTTCTGGATTCGCAGGGTGTGATCACACCGGGGATAGGTACCGACCTTTTCTGTGGGGAATATTTCAATCCTGAGATTGGTATTACCGGGACTCCAGTCATCGACCCGTCCAGTGCGACTTTATATGTGGTCGCCGAAACCAAAGATACGCAAAGTGGACAGGCGCAGTATGCCCAACATCTGTACGCTCTGCGACTGGAGGACGGCCAGAACAGCGTGAATCCTGTCCTGATCACGACACCCACCGGCTTGGGCGGCCAATATGGTTCGGCGACCTTCGACGCCGAGATGAGTTTTCAGCGCGCCGCGCTCCTGCTGGATCATGGCAATGTTTATGTTTCGTGGGCTTCGCAATGTGAGGACCACGCAGGCTGGTTAATGTCGTTCAACGAAACGACATTGCAGATGAATGGAGCTTGGACTCCGGATCCATCCGGCCTTCTTGGTGGAATCTGGATGAGCGCGGGCGGTCCCTCCGCCGACAGCAGCGGAAATGTCTTTCTGGCTGTCGCCAATGGCTGGAGTGATGCGCAAACCGGCGGCCAGAACTACGGCGATTCTGTCGTTCGCTTAAATCCGACGGGCGGTCGAATCGACGTAGTGGACTACTTCATGCCGTACGATTACGAAAAGCTCTACAATGACGACCTCGATTTAGGGTCAGGTACGCCGATCCTTTTTCCCACCCAGACGGGAGCGGCGCATCCGAATCTGATGATCACCGGTGGTAAGGAAGGCACGATCTATCTTCTGAACCGGGATAACCTCGGCCAGTTCAATGCCAACAATGACGACCAGGTGCTGCAAACCTTTACCATCGATTCGACGGGCATTTTCAACGCCCCCCTGTTCTGGAATAACACTCTGTATTACGGATTGTCGGCACACCCGGTCGAGGCGTTTGCCTTCGATCCTGCTACTGAGACTTTCAACACCACGCCAACCTCGACTTCCCCTGGTGGAAACGCGTATCCCGGAATCTCTCCAATGCTGTCTGCCAACGGCACGGACGATGCAATTCTGTGGGGAATCGAGAACCAGCAGGACATTGCCGTTCTTCACGCCTATGACCCTAACAATCTGGCAACCGAGTTCTACAACTCGGAGATGTCTCCCGAACGCGATCGGCCGGGTGGTCCGCTCCGCTTTACAGCCCCTACGATCGCGAACGGAGAGGTTTTTGTGGGCACGAACAATGAGTTGGATATCTACGGAGAGTTGGCCCAGTAGAGCGCCTTTCGTTTCTAATAAATCATTATTGCAGAGCTGATTTTGGCTACAACTTCATCTGTTGCTAACGGTATTAAACGGTAATCGTCTGACTTTAAGATGGATATTGGCATTGGCCGCCGCATGTACCCCTTTGGTCGCAGAGGTGATGCGGAGTGGCTCAATTAAGGTTGAACTAAGGTTAAAATCGTGCGATAGTAAGCAGTTCTCAGGCCCAGTTGGACTCCTTCCCGTATGCGTGGTCTCTATGGAGAGAGGCCCGGCAACGCGCCCCTGAATCGTTTGTGAAGCTGCATGAATCCAATTAGTTAGGCCGAGCCAAGGCATCGCAGGTGCTGGTACAGTCATCCGAATTACATCTTTCAACGAAACGGAAACAACGCAAATATGGCAAAACGACGTGGCAATCCTAACTGGGGCAAACCCGAGCCAATCGGCCCGATTGTCCCCACCATCACCGAGTTCGAGCAGGTGGTAAAGGAGTTCAAACTGGCGCCTGACCAGTACATCCGCTCTACCCGTTTGCGCGAGTGGGCGCGGAAGAACAAGAACTCTAAGTACATTCCCGAACCTCTTCTGGAAGCCTGGGGATTCGAGATCGAATCAACCCTCTAATCCATTCGCTGTGAGAAGGGCCGCTAAGGGGCGGCCCTTTTTCATTTAGCGAGGTGTGCAGGCTGCGACACAGTCAATGCATTTCTCGGCCGAACAAACCGCCGCGATGCTCGCCGGGACAAGTTTTGCCGCCGGACTGAATGTCTATGCGACAGTCGCAACGCTGGGTCTGCTTTCGCGGGCGGGCATCATCGGCTTGCCATCGACGCTCGATCCAATTCGCTCGTGGTGGATCATCGGGATCTGTCTGGCGATGTTTGCCCTGGAGTTCTTCGCCGACAAAGTTCCCGCCTTCGATCTCATCTGGAACGCGTTACAGACTTTTGTCCGTATTCCGGTCGCAGCCTACATCGCTTACGTGGCAAGTTCGCATTTGCCACCAGGAATGCAACTAGCCTCGGCATTGGCTGGAGCTCTGATCGCCTTCGCTGCTCATGGCGGCAAGACTGCCGTGCGCGCGGCGGTAACGCCGTCGCCTGAACCTTTCTCTAACATGGCTTTGAGCTTTGGCGAGGATGTGGGAGCGGTCACGCTAACTTGGGCCGCAGCTCAACATCCGTACATCGCGGCCGCGGTCGTGCTGGTTCTGCTGGTCGTAGTTATCTTCATGACGCGCTGGGTTATTCATGCGCTGCGCGGATTATTTCGCAGGGCGAGAACTGCCGTTGTGTGACCTTTTTACTCCCACCCTAAGCCAAAATCGCCGAAACTTCGCCTTCGAATGGCGAAACAGCTGAGGGCTATCCGGCGACGATCGAAAAGCGAGCGGCGTTCAGCGGCTTCCCTGCTAAAATTCTCGTAGTCTTATGTCTGCACAAACCCCATTTTGCGATGTCGAGACTGCCCTGGAGGAGATTCGCGCCGGCCGCATGATCGTAGTCATCGACGACGAGGACCGCGAGAACGAAGGCGACCTCACTATGGCCGCCGAGAAGATTACGCCCGAAGCCATCAACTTCATGGCGAAGTATGGGCGCGGTCTGGTTTGTCTCGCCATGACCGAAGAGCGGCTCGATTACCTGCGTCTCGGCCAGATGTCGTCCGAGAACACCTCGAATTTCGGCACAGCGTTCACCGAGTCCATCGATGCCAAAGAGGGCGTTTCGACCGGGATATCGGCGTACGACCGCTCGCACACGATTCAGGTCGCCATCGATTCCACGACTCGCCCGAATGACCTGGCGCGCCCGGGACATATCTTCCCTCTCCGCGCCCGCAAAGGTGGGGTGTTGGTGCGTGCGGGACAAACCGAAGCCTCCGTCGATCTCGCGCGGCTGGCCGGAATGATTCCGGCTGGAGTGATTTGCGAGATCATGAACGACGATGGAACCATGGCGCGCGTTCCGCAACTGACCGAGTTCTGCCGTCAGCATGACATGAAGATGCTGACGGTCGCTGAACTCATCCGCTATCGCATGGCGCACGAGCGCTATGTGCGACGGTTGGCCGAGGCGGTCGTGCCCACAGCTTACGGCGAATTCCGCATGATCACTTACGAATCCGAAATCACTGGCGAGTCACACATCGCGCTGGTGAAGGGCGACGTCGAACACGGTGGCGACGAGCCGGTGCTGGTGCGCATGCATTCGCATTGTCTGGTGGGCGACGTCTTCGGCGCAACCTGGTGCGAGTGCCGCAACGTGATCGACGCCGCTATGCGACGCATCGCGGACGAAGGTCGCGGCGCGCTGATCTATCTGCATTCGACCTCGAAAGGCTACTCGGTCGAGCGTCTGGGCGAGCGCATGACCATCCAGTTTCACCACGAACAGCGTCTGCCAACGCTGCCTGAAAGCCAGCGCAAGACGCAGCGCGAGATCGGTATCGGTGCGCAAATTCTGTCGGACCTGAACTTGAAGCGCATTCGCCTGTTGACCAACCGGCCGCGCAAAGTCGCGGGGCTGGAAGGATTTGGCATCGAGATCGTGGAGCAGGTTCCGGTGTCGGCCGGCAAGGCGTCCGTACGCTAGCGCAGAAATCGCTGGCTACGTCTGCTTGCTCTGCAGGGACGTTAAGGCTGCAGTCATCGCCTTCTTGACTTCAGGGTCAGACTCCTTCGCAACGGCCTTCTGCAGTTCGGGAATGAAGGACACGTCGCCTAACTTGGTGACAACGCCAGTGCGACCGGACATTGCGCCGACGCCTGCGCCAACAGAGCGCACAACGCCGCAGCAACCCAAAGCAAAAGTCTGGCCATAGTGGAAGCCTATTTGCTCGTAGTGTAGTACCATCTTTCCGGCATTTCGCTGAAATTCAATATTGCGCAAGCAAATCCTGGTCGTTAGTGGAGCTTGGAACACCGGGCTGCGAGGCCGGAAAATTTTGACGCCGTATCGCGGATCCGGTACATCCAATGCTCGCAGGAGCTTCGACATGAGGTTTCGTCTTCTTTCGGCGTTCTTGTTTGCCGCACTGTTCATTCCTTCTCTTGCAGCTCAGTCGACTGGAGCTGAGAAGCCGAAGTTCAGTCCGCCGTATCGCAAGTTTCGCTTCACCTATACCTTCACGGTGAAAGACATTCCTGCCGGAGCCAAACTCATTCGCGTCTGGGTTCCGGTAGCGCACACAGACGAGCATCAGACAGTGCGGCTGGTAAACGTGAAGGCTCCGGTGCCGACGCGGATGACGGAAGACACGCAGTTCGGCAATCAGATTCTCTACGCCGAGATTCACAATCCTGTGCAATCCAGCGCCGACTTCTCCCTGCAATACGAAGTAACACGACGCGAATACTCGCGAGGCGATTACGCACAGTTGGAGGCGAAAGACACGAAACCTGGCATCGTGCCGGTGACCATGGAGCGTTACGTTCAGCCCGACAAGCTGATTCCAACCGACGGCAAGATCAAAGAACTGGCTGTCCAGGTCACAGCGAGTCAAACGGGAACGGTCTCCAAAGCAAAAGCTGCCTACGATTATCTGTTCAACACCATGCGCTACGACAAGACCGGCACAGGCTGGGGACGCGGTGACGCCATCTGGGCCTGTGATTCCAAGCACGGCAACTGCACCGACTTCCACTCGGTCTTCATCGGCATGATGCGCTCCGACGACATTCCAGCCCGTTTCGACATCGGCTTCCCCCTTCCTGAAAACAAGGACAAGGGCGAAATTCCCGGCTATCACTGCTGGGCGGAGTTTTTTGCCCGCAACATCGGCTGGGTTCCTGTCGATATCTCCGAAGCCTGGAAGGCGAAGGAGAAGGCCAGCTACTTCTTCGGAACCGTGGATGCAAACCGCGTGCAGTTCTCTACCGGCCGCGATCTCATCTTGTCGCCCAAGCAGGACGGAGGCCCAGTCAACTACTTCGTCTACCCGTACATAGAAATCGATGGCAAGACATATGACGGCGCCAGCAAGCAGTTCAGCTTCGAGGAGATGACCAGCGGAGAGAACACGGCCGACTCCGGACCAGCCCCAGCGCCGGCGATGTGAGAGGGGCGGCTTTTGGGTCTTCGTTTTTGGCTTTTTTGCTCTTAGCTCACAGTCATAGCTGTCTATAGCTCCCCGTACTACGCTCCGCGTTGCTCCGAACTACGCACTTCCATCTTGAAATCGATGGGGTATTACTCAAATCACCCTCTACTGCGGACTCTGAAACCTTGAACCCATTCGATCAATCCAGGAAGTGGCGGCGTTTCAACTGGAATGCAACTCCTTTGTCCAGAACCTGCTGCAACGACTAGGATAAGCGAAGGGGTTCGTTCGCGGTACTCTCTCATGAATACCGCGTCCAACTTTTGGGAACTCCGCCGCTCTCCGGACGGAAGTATGGACAGAAACGAGTTCAGGTCCACCACCGAGGTGATGTTGCTGACCGATTGTACCGACGAGCAACTGCTGGGGCAGGCTCTAGCCGGAGATGAAGAGGCGTTCACCGCGCTGTATCGCAGGCGGCAGGGGCCGATCTTTCGTTTCGCATTGCACATGAGCGGCTCTACGCAAATTGCCGAAGAGGTTACCCAGGATGTGTTTATCTTCCTGCTGCAGCGCGGCCACGACTTCGATCCGCAGCGGGGGGTGCTGGGGGCGTACCTGTTCGGTGTCGCCAGGAATTATGTGCGCCGCGCGTTGGAACGGAATTATCCGGAGAGCGTTTTGAGCAGTCCCATCGAAGACGAGGCTGCCTCCTTGGTGGTCATCCATGATCCCAGCGAGGGTATGGTTCGTCATCAGACGTCGACAGCGGTTTGGAAGGCGGTATTGTCGTTGCCTGAACATTATCGCGAGGTGGTGGTGCTTTGCGATCTCCAGGGCATGAGCTATGCCGATGCTGCCGAAGCGGTGCATTGCGCAATCGGGACAGTGCGGTCTCGGCTGCACCGGGCGCATGACATGCTCAGCAAGAAGCTGCAACATTCGCCAGCGGTTTCCCCGGGAATCTCAGGCGTGACGGCGAGGTGCGTATCATGACATGCCGTGAATTCAAACATAGTGCTGCGTCGCTGAACTTATGGGAACTGACGCGGAGTGAGGACGAGCAAGTTCTCGAGCATTCAGAGAAGTGTGAACCCTGTGGCTCATGGCTGCGCAAACAGCGGACCCTGGCTGTTTCCATGCAGACGCTGCAGGCCAGAACAGCCGGCCTTGAAGCCGGCCCAGATGTGGAACGGGCGTTACTGCGCGCTTTCCGCCACCATACTCACCAAGGCGGGGATCCAGTCTTCAGTGATGTGGCGGAACGCATTGGCCCATTGCGGCCGGCGGTAACGCCCCTTTCCACGCCAGTAGCTCTTCGCTTGAGCCGCTATTTCGAGGTTGGAGCTTATGTCGCAATGGCGGCGGCGCTGCTGGTAGGTGTGTTCCTCGGGGTTCAACTGTTGCAGCATCGTCCGAATGCAATTACGGCGCAGGTTCCGAACGCGCCGAGTGGCACGGAGGCGAGTCGCACAGAAGCCGGCAATCGCGGCTCAGCAGGTTATACCCACGGACCAGCATCCGCAGCCAGTAGCTGTAGCGCGGAAGCGGTTTGTGCCTTCAGGCAAGAATGCCGCAGTCATAGCGGCGAACAGCGACTCGCAGACCGTTGCCGAGGCTGACTACACGCCTCTGATGTTCTGTGATCCGCTCAGCTGCGCCGCTGAGACGCAGGTGGTGCGCGTGGAACTGCCGCCCGCCGCCGGAGGACCGGGTTCGCAGCCGCAAATGGCAGACTTGGTAGTCGGCTACGACGGAGTGGTTCGTGCCGTCCGAATGGTTAACTGAGCCAGAGTGCAGGATAACGAAGTAGAACCGCAATCAGAACCGTTGCAGTGAAATCGAGAATGAGGATGCAGCTATGAGTCTTGGGAAAGAACTGAAAGTTCGTGCCGCTTCATGTTCCCTGTTGTTAGGGGTGTTCATGGCAGGATCAACGCTGGCAATGGCGCAAGACGAGCCCATGCCGCCTCCTCCGCCTCCAGGCGCCGGGATGACCTTGAGCCTGCACGGCCCAGGTGGAGGAGCGTTCTTCCACGAAGAGATTGGTGACGGACCGAAAGTAGTTGCCGGCGCTCCGATGACCGTGGTCATCGACAGCACACACGACACCACGCTGTCGGATGGCAACACCATTCACCGTGACAATCAGAGCACGGTTTATCGCGATTCGCAGGGCCGGGTGCGGCGTGAGGTCGCTTTCGAGTTAGCCACTCCCAGCACGGGCGCCACCAAGGGCACGATGATCATCATCACCGACCCGGTTGCCGGCGTGCGGTACATCCTGAATCCACAGAATAAGACGGCCCACCAGATGCCGCTGCATCCGCCGAAACCTCCAGCCGGGGCGGCTGAGGGCGAGGCGCCTGCCAAGCCGAACGAGGCTAACGTGGCGACAACCGATCTTGGCAGTAAGACGATCCTGGGGCTGGCGACGACGGGCACGCGTGTGACCCGCACGATTCCGGCCGGTGAGATCGGTAACGCTAAGGCTATCGAGGTCGTCACCGAGCGCTGGTACTCGACCGATCTGCAGATTCCGATGTCGGTGACCCACACCGATCCCATGATGGGGACGATGAACTCGCAGGTGACCAGCGTCACGCGTGGCGAGCCCAGCGCTTCCCTGTTCCAGGTTCCGTCCGACTATAAAGTTGAGACTGGAAAACCGGGTGACATGATGTACATGAGACACCCGTAGCAGAGCAGTACCCCTCAACGAAACGGAGGCCTGGGGGCCTCCGTTTTGCTTTCCCGGTAAATGGACAGTCGCACAAAACGGGACGAAACGAGAAAGCCCACCGATCAGAGGTGGGTTTTCCCATCGCGCGCCCTTGGCGCTGGGTGCCGTTTGGTTCGGCCGGCGAGACGATGCCAGGCGGTTTAGGTTCTCTGAGAGCTACCGGCTCAAAAGCTAAGAGCCGGCTGATGCAGCTTCGGCGGCGGCTTCGCGCATCGCTTCCTGCGATACCTCGCGCAAGCGAAGCCCGATCTCGAATTGCGGGGCTGTACTGCCGCGTCCCCAGCGATAGACATCCCAGTGCGCGCGAACAAATTTCGCCTCGGACTTCTCCGACAGGTCTACCAGCAGCGGATACTCTCCGGGATAAAACTTCTGCTCCATCCCCGCGACTGCTTTCGCCTCCCAAGTCGCACCGTCGGCCGAGCTGTACACAAAAACGTCGATCGCTTCCTGTTCCACGACCGAGCCGATGGACAGTGTGAGGAGAAATATGCGACTGGCAGCGCCGGTAATCTCCAGCGCTTCACTGTCACCTTTGGCGGTGACTGCGGTATTGGCAGGTACAAGAAAGGCATCCAGCATGACAGGAAATTCTAGCGAACCTGCTGCCGAAGAGTTGGTGATGTGCGTCACAAGGGAGGCTATTGGCTTTCGCCCGAATGATCGACGACCATCGCGTCCGTCACGCGAGTGAACGACGCGCGTGTGTCATCCCTACAGGACTCGAAGTTCCGGCAGATCGTACACCCAGCGCTGAAAGTGCTGGCTATCTTGTTTCCTCGGCGCTAGTTCTGGCAAAGAGCGAAAACGTCTTTCACTATCGCGGCAACCCGTCGAAGAAGCCACGCAACAGTCTCCCAAATTCTTCCGGCTGCTCGAGCGCCGCGTAGTGGCCGGCCCGGGGGATCACTGCCAGCCGGCTGCTCGGGATGTTCTGGCGCATCAATTCTGCTTCGTTTTGCGTAACGCTATCATCCGCCCCGATGATGATGAGCGTTGGAACTTTGATCGTCTTCAAGGTTGCAATCGAGTCGGAACGGTCGGCTATTCCCTGCTGGACCCCGGCGATGTCCTGCGGCGACATCTTCTGCATCATGCGCCGGGCAGCATCCACTACATCCGGCCGGTTCGTCATGGTCACCGGCGACAACAGCTTTGGCAGCATGTCCTCGATGAATCCGGCGATTCCTTCTCGCAGAACCTTGTCGGCCAGCGCCAGACGACTCGCGCGGCTCTCGGACGTTTCGGCGGCGGCACGCGTGTTTGCCAACACTAGAGCGGCGACCTGCTCGCGATAGCACCGCCAGAACTCGAACAGGACGTATCCGCCGATCGAGACGCCGACGAAGTAAGCTTTGCCGATGCGCTCCTCGCGGCAGAGCTTTGCCAGGTCCTCTGCCATCTTCGCCATGCTGGCTGGGCCATCGCCCAACTGGGAATCTCCATGAGCGCGCAGATCAGGCATGATCACGCGGTTCCGCGTGCTGATTTGATCGGCAATTGCTTTCCAGAAAGAGTGATTAAGTGGAAAGGGATGCAGGAGGACAACGTCGGGACCGCTGCCTCGTACTTCGTAGAAGAGCTGCGCGTCGGAGCTGCGGAGGCTTGCCATGGAAAACAGAATCTACCACGGAGGCACCGAAGCACGGAGAAGAAGTGGGCAATTCATTATCCGCGATAGACATACGGTGGCGAGAACGAGAGCGTGTCCACCTAGACTGGTTCTGCCAATTCTTCGGAGTCTTCCTTCTCCATGTTCCTCGTGCCTCCGTGGTGATAGAGAATTTACGTCCCCTGATACGGCTGGGGCGGACTCGCGGGCGGGGTCACCGGGACGTATTCCGGCTCCTCGGGCATCACGATCCACGCGATGATATAGGCGAGAACGCCGCCACCGCCGAACAGCGCCACGATCAGCCAGACCACGCGAACCACGGTCACGTCGAGATCGAAATATTCAGCGAAGCCGGCACAAACTCCCGCGACCTTGCGATCGGTCCGCGAGCGCATCAACTTGCGGCGGCCGGCTACCGTGCCAACTCGTTTTCCGCAATAAGGACACAAATTCGCATCGTCCTGTATTACCTTACCGCAGTAGTTGCAGTACATATCATCCCCCAACAGGTAATACGACAAGGATAGAAAAAGGTTCCCAGGATGCCAAGTCGTAACCCATGCTGGACGCGTTACCACAGAGGCACAGAGACACTGAAATAGTTGCAAATTGTCTGTTTAACAGTTTTTCTCGGTGCCTTCGTGCCTCTGTGGTGGCCTTTTGTAGTTCCATGTACCATCAAACCCCACCCGCTCGATCGGTGAACCCACGCTCCACGCAAAGGAACCCATGTCCACGCTAGACACCTTCGGTCCTGACTGGGATTTTTGGGGATTGGTCGACACGCCGCTCGATGAGATTCGTACGGCCTACAACGTCACACCGCTGGATGCTGCGCATGCAGCCGATGGAGTTCGAGGCCCGGTGCGGCCGTGGAAATCATAGTTCCGGGTGCGATGCGTAGCCGTTGGGACGGCGCTGCTCCCACTCCCAGGCGCTCGTCATGATTGAATCGAGATCGGGATGTTGCGGCGTCCAGCCCAGCTCGTTGCGTATCTTTGCGGAGCTGGCGACCAGGACGGCGGCATCGCCTGGGCGGCGTGGCGCTTCCCGGACATCGAAGCTGCGGCCAGTGACGCGACGCGCGGATTCGATGACCTCGCGAACGCTGAATCCGTGGCCGCTGCCGAGGTTGTAGATCAGCGGAGCACGATCGCCCAGGGCGTTCAACGCGAGAATATGAGCCTGCGCAAGATCGCCGACGTGGATGTAATCGCGGATGCAGGTGCCGTCGGGCGTGGGATAGTCGGTGCCGAAGATTGAAATCGAATCCCGCTCTCCAGCCGCAGCCTTCAGTACCAGCGGAATCAAGTGCGATTCGGGATGGTGGCACTCGCCCGAATCCCCGTCGGAGCCAGCGGCATTGAAGTAACGAAGGCTGGCATAGCGCAGGCCATGGACGCGTCCGAACCATGAGAGCATCCGCTCGACCATCAGCTTCGATTCACCATAAGCGTTCGTCGGCTCCAGCGGATCGGTCTCCTCGATCGGGATGCGGCGCGGCTCTCCATAAAGTGCAGCGGTCGATGAAAAGATCAGCTTACCGATGCTGTTGGCCAGCAACGCTTCAAGCAAGGTAAGAGTGGCTGCGGAGTTGTTGCGGAAGTACTTCTCCGGCTCCTGCATCGACTCGCCGGCTTCGATGAACGCCGCGAAGTGCAGCACTGCGTCAGGCCGATATTCCTGGAGAGTGACGTCCAACCGGAATCGGTCGGCAACATTTGCTTGGACAAACGGGACTCCGGCGGGAATGGCTTCGCGATGGCCCTTCGACAGGTTGTCGTAGATCACGACCTCGTGACCCGCCGCCATGAGCTGACGAACCGTGGTGGCACCAATATATCCCGCCCCGCCAGTTACCAAGATCCGCATGCGTTGACTTTCCCTTCGTATCGGTTCGCTAGGACAATACGAGCTGTGGCAGGTCAGCCTTTCTTGGGCTTGCGCATCCTCACCAGCTTGCGCGTTCCCAGCCCGTCGAATTCAGGAGGTGGCTCATTGAAGCGCTTCCAGAAGCTCGGATCTTTCATCAGGTCGACGCAGATCGGTAGATGTCCGTCATGCGAGAAAATCACACCGCCCGGGACGAGCTTGGGATAGATGTAGTTGAGGCAGGTTTCCAGCGAGTCGCGCAGATCGACATCGACAAACGCCACGACGACAGGATCTTTCAGACTCGGCATAGTTTGATCGAACCAGCCGCGAACGAACTCGCAGACTTCGAGCGCGCCATAGTTGCCGACGTTTTTCTTCACCTCGTCGAGCGCGCCGGTGTATTCACCTTTATTGAAGCGATCTTTCTCAGCTTCGTCTATGTCGGGCAAGCCTTCGAATGAGTCGTAGACCAGGAGCTTGCGCCCGATTAACTTCGTCGCCAGGCTCAGCTTTGCGGTACTGCCGCCTTTGAAGCAGCCGGCCTCGAGCACGACACCATGAGTTGAAGAGGGCACGCGCAGTATCTCGCTGACGATAGCTACGGCTTCGGCATGCGTATGCGCACAGCGGAGAGCTTTGTGCGCGACCTCCATCTGGTCGGCCAATTGTTTGCGTATGGCACGGGAGAATGGCATGCGGGGATCGTAACGGAGCACGTCCAGCGGAACGCTGCGCTCTTCGTCGACAAAGTAGTAATGAAACTTGCGCTTGGCGTCCAACACAGACTTGGGTACCAGGGGCCGAATTGTGTCCTTCAGACTTGTGCTCATGTGTTCGTGACCAGATGGAGAGGAGGATTGCGTTGCCTATTTTACACTGCCGGATTTGGCTAGTTCGGCGAGTGGCACCGCCAACGCGACTCGAGCGGTTGGCTGGACTTTCTCGAGGCTGACGCCCCTGAGGCACATGGGTCGCCCCCAAGGGCTCTATGTAAACAATGGGCCGTTTTCGGCACGAGTAAACTCGTGCCTGATAGAAGCTCGCGTGACAAAAGTTTTCCAGCAGCCTGTAACGTCGTGCGCTGATGCAAGGCCGATGACCAACTATCCCGTTGCCAACGAGCGATTATCTCTACGTCGTCGCGCCCTTCAGCTTGCCTAACGCCCCACGCATGAGCGCGAGAAGTCGTTCGCGGGAGAGCAACTCCCATCCAGGCAGGCGCAAGACGTACATCGCGGGCAGATAAATTGCAGCCGTGACGATTCCGGCGACCAGGATTCTCGGTATCAGCAGATTGGGATTGATGAGATTGCGGACGAAGTAAGCTGCGACGCCGGCGACGAGCGAGACGCCAGCCACTTTGAACAGGTCATGATAGAGCCGTATATCGCTCCACTCCGCGTCGACGGTCCGGGCGGCCTTGAAGAAGATAATGACGCGCTCCAGATACTGGGCGCCCACGGCGGCGACAGCCGCGCCAAACATGCCCTTCCAATGAATCACCGGCAGCAGCACGCAGAACAAGAGAGCGAAGACTGCCAGGCGCACACCGAGCAGAAAATTGCGCAGCTCTTTGTAGGCGCGGACGATGGGGTCCATCAGCAGCGCCCACAATGGCAACAAAAGAATGCTGACCAGAAAGATGCTGCCGCTCTGCCGATAAGTTTGCGTGTAGAAAAGGACGATCAGGTCTTTGCCGCCCACCATCAGCATGGCGAAGAGTGGAAACTCGATGGCCGCCACACGGCTGCTGGCCGAGGCGGTCACCTCGCGAATCTCTTTCTTACGATTTTCCTTCTGCAGCGTGCTGATGCGTACGATCATCACCGAGACGATCGATTCCAGCGCCAGCGTCAGCAGCGGCACATCGACCCAGCCTACGGCGTAGATGGCGTAGTCCTTCGGACCGAGCGTGGCGCTGACGAAATAGTTGTCGAGATCTTTCTGGATCACCCACAGCATGCCGAAGGCGCCGTACGGTAGGGCGTAGGCCAGCTGCTCCTTGAAGAAGTCCCAATCGAAGTGCCGCCAGAAGCGCGGGAAGCGTTCGTCGAGATACCAGACGAGCAGGATGATCGACAACAACTGGGCGACCATCGCGGCGATCACGATGCTCTTGACCGAGCGGAACATCACCGCGGCTGCGCCGATCATAAGGGCGCGCGCCACCTGGCTGCCCACGATGAAAAGCGTGGAATACTTCACGTCCTGCATGGCGGTGGGGATTTGCTGCACCAGGCTTGAGGTGAGCGTAACCAGCACCAGAAATCCCAGCAGGACGGCGAGCGGTTCGAGCTGATTGGTGCGGAATAGCTTTTGCAGGATCTGGGGATAGGCGAGGATGACGGCCAGCGGTATCCAGCCGGCGACGAAGTTGTAAACCAGGATGTTGAGCGCGATCTGGCCGCCGCGCTCAGGATGTCGCGGCATGAAGTAGAAGGCGCTCATGCCGACGCCGAAGGTTGCGATGTTGGTGGCCGTCGAAACGAAGAGAAAAGCTTCTTTGAAGACGCCGTATTCGGTCTGCGCCATCAGGCGCACCAGCAGGATCGGGAGGCCGATGTTCAGGACAGCGGCAATCCCCTTCGACGCAGTCAGCCAGAAGGCCTGCACCGCCAGGCGAGGATGTTGTTTGGTGGTGGTTGGGGTGGCCGACATCGCTTCAGACACGATAGCTGGAACAGCCAGCTAAGTCGAGAGCAGCCGAGGTGCGCGTAGCTATAGATCGCTGCCAGTATAGCGGTCTTTCGACTGCGTTCGTCGGCTGCGCCTCATCAGTCCGCTCAGGATGACAACTACAGAACGGACCGAGAGCTCACTTCCCCGCCTCTGCGTCGAGCGCCAAATCCTCGGCTACGTTGTCGTCTGAGTCTTCCAGCTCCGCCATCAGGCCGTCGTCGGTCAGATCCAGCGGGCGCGAATTCTTCCAGTCGCGATGGACCACGGTGTGCAAACGGTCCATGACCTCCTGATCGCGAACTTCGATGGCCAACTCGCGGCGGCTGTCGAAGCTTCCGGGAGCGAGGTTGATGGAGCCGATGATGGCACGCACGCCGTCGGCGAAGAGCAGTTTGGCGTGCAACTTCAGCCCTTTCAGCTTGTGCACCTTGATGCCAACATCGTCCATGATTCGCATGCCGCCGACCGCTTCCACCAGCTTCTGCTTCTTTAGCTTGTGCGGAGGCCGGGCCAGCACGTGCACCTTCACCCCGCGTTCTTTCGCGCGCACCAGCCGCTCGATGATGACGGGATCCTGATAGCGCTCGTTCTCTACCCACAACGAATGTTTAGCCTCGTCGATAAACTGGCCGATTCGCTGGCGGCCATTGCCGATGCACCAGATCATGTGGGAATGCGGCCCCGGATTAAAAGCCTGCCTCTCCCAGTCGGCGTCGAAGCATTCCGTCACCTCGCAAACCTCGTGCGTATGCGCGGTGGCGACCGCGTAGTCTCGGGTCTCGGTGAGGTTTTTCGTCTCCCAGTTCAGCGACTGAATGAACGCGGTGTGATCGTCGACCACCATTGACTTCTCGTGCGTTACTTCGAAGGCGGGATTGCTGTCGATCACGTCGATGCCTGCGTCGGTAAGCACCGTCCGCGTCTGATCGTTTTCTTTCTCGCCACTGCGCCGCGCCGGATTCAGCATGATCCGGACCTTCACGCCACGACGCTGGGCGGAGATCACCGCGTGCAATAGCTGAGGATCGGAGAACAAAAACATCTTGATGCGCAACGATTTCTTGGCATGATTGACCGCGTCGAGGATCGGACGGGCAGAATCGTCGGGTAGAACAACGAGGTAACGCGACATAAGGACCCCTTACGAACCTACGGTGGCGCTTCGGACTCACCCCTGAGGCAATTGAGCTTGCTAATGATCAGGCTTTCGTCGCGGCAGAGTCAAACTGGGCGTGGTGCAGCCCGGCGTAGATTCCGTTGAGCGCCATCAGCTCGTCATGATTGCCGCTTTCGGCGACTACGCCGCCGCTGATCACGATGATCTTATTGGCATCGCGTATAGTGGCCAGCCGATGCGCGATGGTGATGACGGTACGTCCCTTCATCAGTCGTTCCAGGGCTTCGATTACCAGCTTTTCGGACTCGCTGTCGAGGGCGGCTGTCGGCTCGTCGAGCAGCAGAATAGGGCTGTTGCGCACCATGACACGTGCGATGCCGATGCGCTGGCGCTGACCGCCGGAGAGAGTCGAGCCTCGTTCACCGACCATGGTGTCGTAGCCCTTCGGCATCTTGGAGATGAACTCGTCGGCATTCGCCAGCCGCGCTGCGTCAACTATTTCTTCGCGCGTGGCGTTTGGCCGGCCGAAGGCAATGTTCTCCAGAATCGAGCCGCGAAAGAGCACGGTGTCTTGCAGAACGTATCCGATCTGTTCGCGCAACGGGTTCACCGCATAGTCGCGCACATCGCGTCCATCGATCTTCACCGATCCGCCGGTTGGATCGTAGAAGCGTGGGATCAGGCTCACGATGGTCGACTTGCCGCTGCCCGTCGGTCCGACAACACCAACCATCTGCCCGGGCTCGATATGAAAGCAGACATCCTTGAGAACCGGTGTGTCGGGGTTATAGCCGAAGGCCACATGCTCGAAGCTGATCTCACCTTTGAGAAAGCGCGGCTCGAAGGCGTCATCGCGTTCGGGGAGAATAGTGTCGGTGTCGAGGATGGCGCGCACTCGATCGACGCCTACGGCAGCCTGGGCGATTGCGTTCGTGGTGGTCGCCAAGTCCTTTACCGGCTTAAAGAACTTGTTGAGGTACGACAGGTAAACCGTTAGTGCGCCAACAGTCATAACGTCGCGCAGGATCAGCGACGCCCCCCGCCACAGAACGATCGCCGTACACACGGCCGTAGTGATGGTGACGATCGGCGACAGCAGAGACTTCACCTTGCGCGCCTTCAGGGCAGCATTCACGGTGGCGTGACTGACTTCGGCCAGCGCCTCCTGCTCCATGTCCTGACGGCCAAACGCCTCGATCACCTGCATCGACTCCAGTCCCTGCTGGACTACGGCGACGATCTCGGATTCTTCTTTGCGGACCTGGTGCGTGGCCTTCTTTACCGCCTTCTTGAAGCGCGAGATGAAGAAGAGCATGAACGGCGTGACCGCCACGGCGATCATGGTGAAATCCCAGTTCAGCCAAAACATCAGGCCGAGCATCGACACGATGGTCAGCATGTCGATGAGGATGTCGAGCGTCGAAGACGAGGCGAAGTCCTGGATGGTCTCGATGTCGGTGGTGATGGTGCTGAGCAGCGTGCCGGTCTGATGCGTGTTGTAGTACCCCAGCGAGAGCCGTTGGAGATGATGATAGGTACGCATGCGGAGGTCGTGCGCCACCCACTGACCGACGCTCTCGGTGTAATAGTTGTCGATGTAGCTGGCCATGGCGCCGATCAGGGCAATGACGACAAAGGCGAGCGCGGCGAGGCCCGCGACCTGCAATTTGTGGCCGCCGTCCAACAAGGGCCGCACCAGTTCGTCCAGACCGCTGGGCAGTTTGTGATGGTCGATGACATTGTCGATGATGATCTTGAGCGGCCAGGGATTGGCCAGGCTCATGGCCGTTTCCACCAGCATGGCCGCCAGAATGATCAGGAGCTTCCCGCGATAGGGACGAATTAACTCACGGATGAGGCGGAACATGCGGGAAGCTCCTTGGGCATTGATCGAGAGGTTGGCATCTGCTGTTTCTGCATTTTCGCCCGAAAGTCAAAGTTTGCAAACAGGTAAATCCGGACCGGCGCGCTCCAAAAAAGCGGCGAAAACTTTTCCTTTCAAAGCCTCTCGTGTACGAGTTTTTCGACGTTTCTCAGAACAGCCGTCCGATTCTGAAGAAGAACTTATGGTGCCCTGTATCGCCGTAGGCATAGGCTGCTTCGACGGGACCAAAGATCGTATTAACCACTAAGCCCGCCGCGGCGTCTGTCGGGAAGCCGGATGCTTGATTGACTTGGGGAGGCTGATCGTACACCTGCGCCGCTTCATAGAGCCCGAGGAAATAAACGCCGCTGCCCAACAAAGGAGGCAGCTTGGCCAATTGCCGAATGTATCCCACCTGGAAGAGAAAATATTGGTTCATCAGCAATTCGTTCGTGCCGTAAGCGACCAGCGCTTGCGATCCGCCTAAAGAGAATTGCGGCAGGCCGGTTCCGTAATTGAGGGTCGAACCCGCGAAGGCGCTCAAGAACACCGACGAAGGCTCGCTGATCCGGAAAAAGTTCCGCGAAGCGATTTGCAGCGAGGGAAATTGATTCGGTGCCTCCGGACTTGCGTTCGCCCAAAGAAATGTTGCGTCAAGAGCCTGTCCGGACCGAGGGATGACCGCGTTGTCGAGACGATCCAACCTGTATTGCACCCGGGTCTCGCCGTAACCACCGGAGAACGATCTGAGCTGGTCGGGATTCCCGATCTGCAGACCAAACTTCTGCCAGCCACCCTCATATCCGACTCGTAACTCACCTGTGTTTCCAAACTGATAGCCCACATCCACTCCGCCCCCGCCTTCATCGCGCCGGTAGGTGGAGGTCAGTTTGTTGTCGCTATAGAGGTAAAACGGATCATCGCTGATGAATGCTCGCGGCGCCACAAACCAATGGGTCGTCGGAGTAAACGGATGGTAGTACTCCGATTTCAAACCATATTCTGAGAACAGGATGAAATCGTTGCGCCATTCCGAGCGGAAGCCTCCTATATCAAGAAAGGTGACGCGCGCCCCCAGGTTGAAGGTGACGTTATTCAAACTCGCCCCATCAACCAGAATCAGCGGCCGCACAATCGGCGGGCCGTAGGCATTTTCTTCCGTCTTAATCAGGAGGCCTTGCTGGCCATTTCGATCCACCATCTCGTAGTTCAGGGTTGAGAATCTCCCCATCCCCTTCAGGTGCATGATCTCCTGATCCAGTTCGGTGTAATCAACCGGCTTGCCGACAACTGGCGCGAATTCCCTGTTGAACACGCGCCGAAAGCTGCCCATTTACCCCGTCTACGGCAACAAAGGTCGGGGTTGGAGCCGTTTTGATGCGACGTGCATCGCGCTGGGCGAGATACTGATTCCAGGCGGCATCGTCCACCGCCAGGGGCAACAGAATTTTGGCCTTTGCCGCCGCCGCCTCGTAGCCCAGCTTGATAATTTCGTCCGCCTTATCGAAGTCCAGGGCGTTGTATTTCTGTAGCGGTACGGAAATCAGTAGGTCGGCACTCTCCATACTCTGGAGCTCGTTGGCCGAAATCATGACCGAAATGGATTGCCCAAGAACTCCAAACGAGGAGAGATTGGCGTTCGCAGGCAACGGTGCCTCCGCCAGATGGACCGCCAGGGTGATGTCGGCTCCCATTTTTTTGGCCACTTCGACGGGAATGTTCTGCAACAATCCGCCGTCGGCATATATGGCGTCCTTGGTGCGCACGGGAGTGAAAATTCCCGGCAGCGACATGGTGGAGCGGAGGGCAAAGGACAAGGAACCGTCATGGAAGACCTTAGGTCTACCGCTCACCAGGTCGGTGGCCACGCAAGCGAAGGGGATGGGCAGGTCGTTAAAGCTCTTGATCTCTGAGTACGGCAGTGACACCTTATCGAGAATCAGGGAGACCTGTTGACCGGAGTTGAAGCCCTCGGGAAACTGTATCCCTTTGCGGATCCCAAACTCCATGTTATTGGGGTAAGCGCGCTCATCTTCCTTCCGGCGGTACGACAGGTCGTTAAACGGGGTCTGCCCCGCCATCACCTCATCCCAGTTGATGCTGTTCACTACGTCGCGCAGTTCAACGGCATTCCGCCCAGTGGCGTATACCCCACCGACAAGTCCGCCCATACTCGTTCCAGCAACGTAGCTGATGGGAATGTGATGTTCCTCCAGCCAGGTGATGACTCCAACGTGCGCCAACCCAAGCGCTCCACCGCCCTGGAGGACGAGACCGATGGTGGGTCGGTTGCTAGCCGAAGTTGGTGCGGCCTGAGGATTCCCGGGCTGCGCGAAAAGTGTGCCGCATAAAAACTGCAAAATGAGGAGAATTACGAGATAGCTTCTGGAGCGAGGCAGCATGGAGTTCACCTCTTGCGTACGAACCTGAAAATTGCTAAACGCAAAATCGTTTCGACGGTTGCTGGCGAAGAGCGGCGATCCGGGCGAATCGCCGGCTCCCTGCGAAGCGGGCTTGTGCTTACCCCATGGGTTAACACGTCGCTAGCTACTCAATTACTGCCGGCGTCTTCGCCCGAGCCTTAGCCCTTCACCGGGTATTGCTTGAACATCTTGGAAACGGCGTCGTTCACCTGACTGACCAGCTTCTCAGGGTTATGGGACAGGTTCTCCTGCGAGATACCGCGCCACACCAGCTTTTTGTTGGCCGCGTCAATCAGATCGACGACCATTTCTCCCTTGTGAATGGTGACTGAGGTCGCACCGAAATTTCCGTAGGTGATGGGACCTGAAAAACTCGGATCGAAGGGAGGAATACCACCCGTGGCGTTGTACAGAGGGTCGGTGGAGTTGTAGGACGTTTCCTGGTCGATCGAGCCGTAAACCTGAATGATCAGGCCCGGGTTCTCATTGATGGTGACCTTTTGAAGGCCCCGCGCCTTGAGTTCTTGCTCGATCGCTCCCACCACATTGGCTGCGAGCATGGGATGCGCAACTGCACCATGCGGCGCCCATGCGAACGTCTTGAACTGGGTGAAGTTAGCCTGCTTGTCATAGGTGACGTGAATCTTCTGTCCCCACAAGGGACTCGCCACGCTAAGAAGCAGGGCCGCCGCAATAGCGCATTTGAATTTCATGAGTGCCTCCCCAATCCGAATTCCGCGATAGAGCCGCACAGCGAGCGTCCACTTCGCGATGGAGCACGAGACGCTACGTACGCTAATCGAACCCTCAGGATTGTGGAACTACCAACTTTGTTAGCCGAATGTGGAAAAGTTGCCAGAGGCTACGGAAGGTCAATGAGCCTAGGTCGGCAGGGATAACTCGGCTGAACTGAAGCGTCCGCCATCGCAGATGGTGTTGATCGCCTCAACCAGGTCGGAGCTGATACGCGACTTGAAAACGTACCCGGCGGCATCGAGTTCGAACGCCGCGCGCACAAAATCGATGTTTTCATGCACGGTGAGAAAGATCACTTTTGCCTTGTTTCCATTTGTTTTCAGCTGTCGAGCGACATCAAAACCCGTCATATCCGGCAATGAGATATCGAGAATGATGATATCCGGCTTGAGTTCGGCGACCTGCTGAAGCACCGATGTCCCGTTCGATAAGGCCGCGGCGACCACGTAGTCCGGCTGCAGCATGTCAGCCAGGGTCTCCAACACTTCCGGATTATCGTCCGCTAGAACGAGCCGTATGGAATGCAAGAGCCTACTCCGCTAGCAGCAGGATTCGCTAGACGCACGGGGTGGAATGCAAGTGAACCGTATCAACGGAGGCCGGGGCTGCCTACTGGCAAAACTACTATTTTCGGGACGTAAAAAACTAATGAAACCTTAGGAGGGAGTCATCTGGCGTTTGATGGCGTATTCCAGAAGTTCGGCGTTGGTCTTCACGCCCAACGTCTCCATCATGCGGTACTTGTGGAATGCAACGGTGCCTGGCTTTAGTTCCAGAACACTGGCTACTTCCTTCATGGACATGCCTTCGGCCAGCAATTGCAGGATCTCACTTTGCCGCTTGGTGATTCGCTTCTCTTCCGTGCGTGTCTTGCCCTGGTTCAGCAGGAAGGTTACCGTCTCGCGCGCGATCAGGGGCGACAGGTAAGACTCGCCCTGTACCACTTTACGGATCGCCACCACCAATTCCTCACCGGCGGAATGCTTCAAAACGTATCCCGAGGCTCCACGACGAAAGGCCTCAGCTGCGACATCGGCGGCGGCATTCATGGTAATGAAGACCAGTTTGGTCGCAGGTAGCTTCTGCTTGATTTGCTCGCCAGCATCAAGGCCGTTCAGACGGGGCATGGATATATCGAGGATAACGACGTCCGGCTTGTGGGTCAGCGCCGATTTAACCAGGCTTCGGCCATCGGTGACGATGTCCATCACCTGGAATTCAGGCTCGAGGAGTGTCTTGCAGGCATCCGCCAGCAGCCTGTGGTCGTCCGCGATCAAAAGACGCGCTGCCGGTTTCCGTTCCATTCCGTGGATGAGACCCTTGGATGAAGTTGCTGCAACCGCAGCGGCTGTGAACCGGCACCAGTGTATCGCTTCTGAGTAGGTGAGTTACAGCAAAAACAGCCGCCATCGGCACGCGCCGACTGGTGAGCATTCAGGCTAGGTGGCTTGATGGCGTCGGAAGCGGAGTTCAGGAATCGCCGCTCTGAACTTTCTGTTGCCAGAAAACGATCTCCATGGCGACCAGGCGGGCGATCAACACCGCGAGATAAAGCTGCCCTGCCAGAGCTTCGCCAACGGACAGAGTTCGGGCCACCTGGCTCGCGGGTGTGATATCCCCATAGCCGACCGTGGTCAGGGTCACATAACTGTAGTAAGCCCATCCGGGAAGGTTCGCCAACTCATCGGCCGGGCCGCGAAACGAACCCGGCTGAAGGATAGCCACGATGTGGTAAGCGTGAGCCCAGAGTACGCCGAACAGCAAGTAGACGGCGATCGCTCCTTGAATACGAAGGTGGCTCACGCGTCCGGGACGAAAGATCTGGCTGAGCAAAACCAGAGCGATCATCGCTACCGCGAACATGGTCGTCCAGTCAGTCCACAACTGCATTTGCCTGGTGTGGTGATACCACTCGACCCAGCGCACCACCAGCGCTATGCCAGCAGCTACGCTCGTTGGCACGAAGATTTTCCATTGTCTCCAGGCGATGGCGACGCCAGAGATCAGCAGAACTGAAAATCCAATGTCGCTGTAAAGTTGGGCGTCCTCTTTGCCAAAACCCAGCGACGGAAGCACGAACGCGATCAGGATCTCGAGCAGCAGAAAGAGCGAGAGATTTGCCTGGGATTGCCACGTCTCGGCTATGAAGCCTTGGGCCTTCTTGCGCACAGCCTGGCTGACCCGCATCGTTCTTTCTTGCTTGGGCATTGTCCCGTCCGCATACAGAAAGGAGAGCCGGAAGGTGTCTTCCTATTTTTTCCCGAGCCTTGGTTTACGCGCCCGAGATCGCTTTATTCTGAAGAATTTTCACGACTACACGACGGTTGGTCGCTTGGCCTTCGGAAGTCGAATCGGATCCCACCTGGTCCGAAGTCCCCATCGCGCCCGGTGCCAGAATGTTCGTCATCGGAACGCCACCCTGTTGCTCCAGGAAGTCGAGAACGTGTTCCGCGCGCTCGAGGCTCAACTTCTGATTAAGCGCGGCCGAGCCCACCGCCGATGCGTAGCCCTGCACCTGCATGGTGTAGCCGTTGATACTCATTGCCTGTTTTGCCAATTTCACTAGTTGCGGCTTGTATTGCGAGTCGATCGCCGTGCTCCCGTTAGCGAAGTACACCGTGACCTCGGCCAGGATGTTGTAGTCAGCCAGTTCGCCGAAGCGCTTGTTAGCAGCGGTGATAGCCGCCTGGTTCGCGGCGATTTTCTGTTGCTCGTCGGTCAGCCGCGCTTGCTGCTGCTTCAGGGACTGCTGCTCCTGATGCAATTGCTGCTGGTCCTGCTGAATCTGCTGCTGGTTGGTCTTCGCCTGTTGTTCGGTGGGAGCAATGCCCGCCTGGATGTCTTGAGCATTCTTCAGATCGCTGCTCTTGAACTTCACCAGGTCGGCGATCATTTGATTCTGGGAGTTATAAGCACCTTGTACTTGTACAGGTAGCCCGGGCATGAGCGCCGCCATTCCCAACTGCCTCTTGCGAATATGAAAGAGGCCGCTGGCTTCCTGCACCTGAGTTGCCGGTGTGAGTACCACCACCACATTGCCGGAGCTAGGCGTCTGCACCGTTAAGCTCGCTCCGCTACGCCCGATGATCAACCCCTGAAGCTGGGCGCTCTGTGCAACCGCCAGTCCGCGACCGAGCGCACCGACGACGCATAACACAGCGAGCACCGAAACACCTAAGGTTCTACCCCTGTTCATTCGAATCTCCTGGTACGCGATGTTTCACATCAGCCGTGCCGAATCGCAGGACCATCAGCTGCGGGCGGCGAGGAAAACCAGTAACCCACGTCCCATTCCAATCGCCAGGGCCGGCCAGCGCCCAAGCTGCGATGTACGAATGTCCGACATGGTAACCAGTCAGGGCGGTGTATGAAACTGGCAAAAGTAGCAGAGACCGGCAAAGCCTCGGCACGGACAACCCACCTGTGTACTAACCTGACAACAGTTCTTTTTAGACCCCTCATATGTAATTCTGCTAGTTATCTCGCTTCTAGCGGCGGAAGTACCATGCTGCGGCGGGTCTCAAAAGTCTTTTTTGCGATGAGGAGGGGTTGTGCGCAAAACATCTGGTCTCACCAAGACGGTGCTGTTGTTATCGACTTTGCTGATGCTGAGCAGCATTCCGGGCTTGGCTCGTGACAAGAATGAAACCATCGACGCCACCGCCTGGGGCACTAGCACTCAATTGGGCAAGAACATCGGCATAACCATTATCATCTATCAGTACTCCACACCGGCGGACGAGGATCTTCTGACGGAAGCGTTTCAGAAGGGCCAGAATCAAGGTCTGGTCAATGCGCTGGAGAAGATGAAGGCGGTCGGCCACATCTCCATCACCGGCACGCTGGGCTACGATCTTAGCTTTATCAAGCTGATTCAGACCCCCACCGGGAGAACGATCCGCTTCGCCACCAACCGGCCGATCCACTTTGGGGAAGCCTACTGGGACACCCAGAGCCAGTACTACAACCTGACAGCCGGCGAGATCAATATCGACACGCAGGACAAGAGCAAGAGTGCGGGCGTGCTCTATCCCGCCGCGCAACTTGCCATTGGCTCCGACGGACAGCTGGAACTCAATCTAAACCGCAATCCCTGGAGATTGGGCAACATCATCGACTGGTCTGGAACGCCCGGCGAGAACTAGGCGGTCACGGAAAAGTCCGCGACGGCGACGCGGCCCGGGGATATTACGATCCGGGCCCCAGCTTGTCGCCCGATGTTCAGTCACGTAGGATCAATCCACTCTGCGCGAGGAGCTTATGAAAATTCAGCGCCGTATTGCCATTGGTGTGATGCTCTCGATATTCCTGCTCGTCGGGCTAGCCAGCGCTCAGAAGAAGGGCAAGTATGTCTGCGACGAGCCCAATCCTCAGAGTCTTTGCACGGCCGACAACACGTGTCCCGCTTCCGGTTGCAGTGTCGACATTAAGCGGGACGGTATGAATGGCGCCACCGCAACGCCAAGCTTTCCCAAGGCGAAGGGCAATTCCCTGTTCTGCATCAAGGAAGGCTCGACCGTGACCTTCCAGACTTCGTCGAAGGGTACGGGATTTATTGTTGATTTCGGCCCATTGTCGCCGTTCGATCCTTCGGATACGATCATTGGCGGAGCGCAAAAGCCGGTGCAAGTGACGGCCAAGAGGCCGGGATGCTTCAAGTATTCCTCGGGAGCCTGCTACTCGGGAGCAACCTACGGGATGTGCGGATCAGGGACAGCAGAAGCGATCGTAATCAAGTAATACCTGGCGAGAGTAGGCAAGGCGAGAGGTTCAACTACTGGCTTCAGGCAGTGGGACTCTCGCCTGAATTTTTGTGCCGGCACCCGCCTTCGATGAAATCTCGAACTTTCCTCCGGCCAGATGGATTCGCTCTCGCATACTGATCAATCCCAGACCACGGGCACTGCGAATGCTGCCAACCTCAAAGCCTACTCCGTCGTCGGAGATACTGAGCGCCAGCTCCCGGTCATCACTGCTGAGATGAACCGTCACAGAAGACGCGCGGCTGTGTTTGGCCACGTTGTGCAGAGCCTCCTGCACAACGCGCAGAAGGCTGAGAGCCACATCATTGTCGAGTTCGCTCGGGATCCTGGTGCAAGCGCAGTCAATCCTTGTGCCAAACTGTTCCGAGAATTCCCGGCATAGGCTTTTGACCGCCACAGCCAGACCAAGAAATTCCAACTCCGACGAGTGCAGTTGATGGGACAGACGACTGACCTGATTGCCGATCTCCTTCACCTTCGCGCCGAGTTCGGCGACTCCCGGATTTCGCTTGCCTGAGGCAGAAAGCTGACCGGCCCGCTGTAATTGAATTCCTAACAACGCCAGCGACTGTCCGATGCCGTCGTGCAATTCGCGCGCGATGCGCCTGCGCTCCGCTTCCTGTGCGGTCATCAGGCGTCGTGACAACTCCGTGCGCTCCAGCTCTGCTTGCTTTCGCTCGCTGATGTCCTCGGCAACTGTCAACACGCAAGGCTGACCATCGAATTCAACCACCTCTGCTGAAAGCAGAACAATCGACGGCTCTCCGCTCTTGCGCCGCACCAGCGCTTCCATATTACGAACACTGCCTTGTTCTACTGCCTGGCAAAGGGCATAGTTCAAGCTTTGCAATCCGCCACTTTCCGCCACTTCTGAAATAGATCGCCCGATCACTTCGGCACGCTGGAAATCAGTTTGTTTCTCAAAGGCACGATTCACTTCGATGTATTGCCGATCGCTGATGCGCACGATGCTGATCATGGCGGGACTGGCTTGAAATGCCTTGGAGAATTTCTCCTCAGATCTGCGCAAAGCCTCTTCGGCACGCTTGCGTGGGCCAACATCGCGGGCTACGACCGAGATTCCATCGATGGAGGGATATGCCGTGACTTCGAAGAGGAAGTCCTTTTCGGCGATGCGGCAGGGGAAACTAAAACTGCGGGCATGTCGCGTGGCCAGAACTTCGCGGAAGAGATCTTCCAGTACGTTTGGATCCTGGCCGTCCGAAAACGCCTCGCCGATTTTTCTACCCAGGACCGCGCTGGCGAGTATCCCGGTTAGGCTTTCAGCTGCGCGGTTCCAAAAGCTGCACTTCAAGTCGAGATCCAGCGTGAAGAAAAGATCGCTAATGTTCTCGGTGAGAACCCGAAAATTCTTGTCACTTTCCGAAAGCGCAAGCTGGATAGCTTTTCTGTGGGATGTCCTGTCTTCGATGATGCCCAGGTAGCTCTCCGGTTCACCGGTGATATCGTCGCGGACCAGGGTTACCGTGGCCTTCAGCCATATCACTCGCCCGTCGCGGCGCAGATGCCGCTTCTGACTGGAAAAGCTTTGAATTTGGCCATTCAGGAGCTTCCGGCATTCAACGACCTCAGATCGCAGGTCATCAAAGCGTGCGATTGACTGTAATGATTTGGAGAGAAGTTCGGTCCGGGAATAGCCCAAAATCTCGCAGAGCGCCTGATTCACAGCCAGCCACTCGCCATCCAGCGACACTTGAGCCATGCCAAATCCGGCTTGCTCAAACATCGCGCGGAAGGCTTCCTGCTCGCGCGCAGGCGACAGACGTTCATCGGTCAGGTCTTGCATTGGCCGGAATCCAGTAGAGCACTACGGGTAGCCGCAGTATATGACGCGGAGCGATCACTCACGAAGGAAAATCGGTGTGCCACAGGGTGGGACTTGGCGTCCGGAAGCGACGTTCGGATGCATGACTTCTGCAACTGAGGATAGGTGGCCGGCGATTCTCTCCTCGCGACCTAATTCTGCGGTCTGGCGGGAAAAACAGGTTTCGCGGGCGGACGGGAAATAATGCCCTCTAGCATTTCTGCCAGTTAACGAAAAACCACGTACCGGGGTAAGCTTTTCGGTGCGATGGCGAGGCCGACGGCGCAAGTCCAACCAGACTAGTTGCTCCGTTTGTGCGTGCATGGACCTCTACGTCGCAGGCTTGAGTCTCTGGATGTCAACAACGCAAAAGTCGAGGAATTTCAGCGCCATGAAGGTTATGTTGGACAGAACGATCGCGTGTATTTTGGCCATTACGATTGTCGTCGGTTCTCCACTGGCTACCGCAGCCCAGGACCAGGCCTCACCGGCCGCGCCATCATCGCCTCCTGCCCCAGCAACTTCGCCCTCAGCCGCCGCAGCCAAACCTGCTGCTAGTTCCGTGTCCGCTCCGCCTAATCCCGGAGACCCGTGGCCGCGCATCATCAACTATCAGGGTGCGA
The DNA here is from genome assembly GCA_963834135.1 of uncultured Acidobacteriaceae bacterium. Lineage (GTDB taxonomy): Bacteria > Acidobacteriota > Terriglobia > Terriglobales > Acidobacteriaceae > Bog-257. Next base: position 538,981 of record CAWIAN010000010.1, read on the forward strand.
CGATTTCTGTCTTTCAGCCACAGGTTGATAGTTGGGTGGGCAACCAGTTGAAGGCCTACTCGGCTGTACGCGTGAAGACTGCGACCAAACAGGATACCGACTACGGCGTGATCTGGTTCAGTGCCCGCACGGAGGTCGACAAAGTCAACCGCATGGTGACGCTCGACAACTTCGTGGTGAACAAACAGAGCTTCCCTACCCTGGCTAACAACGGCTCCGCATATGCCAATGCGTTCATCCTGAATCTGCCGTGGAGCAAGACGATTCCGCTCGATCTGCTGGAAACATCGCTGGCCGTCACCAACGCCGCCGATGCGCAGAAGAAATATCAGCTGAACAACGATCCGCCACGAATCCTTTACAGCGTGACTCCCGCAGTTCTCGCTTTGATTGACGGGACGCCCGTGCTGCGGCCTTCCGCCGACAACCTTCAAAAGATCATCAACACCCGCGCACTCATTCTCTTCGACCCGTCCAAGAACATGTACTACATGGCACTGATGGATGGGTGGGTTGAGGCGCCCACTGTGAATGGTCCGTGGAATCCCGCCAAGCACGCGCCGACGAAGCAGATGGACAAGATCCGGCAGGCGGCCGAGGCGAACAATCAGAATCAGCCCTTGGGCAATCCGCAGCAATCGCTGGAAGACGCCTACAAAGACGGCGAGATGCCGAGCATCTATGTCAGCACTGCGCCAGCCGAACTGCTGGTGGTCGAAGGAGAGCCGCAGTATTCCCCGATTCCCGGCACGACTCTGTCATACGTGTCCAACACGGGCTGCGACATCTTCGTAGATTCCACCAGCAACACTCACTATGTACTGCTCTCCGGCCGCTGGTTCTCCACCGCGTCTTTGCAGAACGGCCCCTGGACATTTGTTCCGGGCGCAAGTCTGCCCGGCGACTTCGCCAAGATTCCGGTTTATAGCCCGAAGGCAGACGTCCTGGTTTCGATCCCCGGAACGCCGCAAGCTAAGGAAGCGGTGATCGCCAACTCGATTCCGCAGACCGCGGCAATCACGCGCAGCGCAGCGACGCTCACGGTCACCTACGAGGGAGCACCGGTGTTCCAGCCCATCGCAGGTACCAACATGACTTACGCTGTGAACACCACGACTCCGGTGATTTACGTTCCCGGCAACACGTATTACGCCGTCAACAACGGCGTGTGGTTCACGTCCGCAGCCGCCTTAGGACCATGGGCTGTCGCGACAACGATTCCGTCAGTGATCTACACGATTCCACCGAGCTCACCCGTCCACTACGTCACCTACGTTCAGGTTTACGGGTACACACCGAGCGTCGTCTACGTTGGCTACACTCCGGGATACTACGGCACAGTCGTTTCGACCGATGGCGTCGTGGTCTACGGCACTGGCTACTACTATCCGCCCTACATCGGCCCGACAGTTTGGGTGCCCGCGCCGTACACCTACGGCGTCGGCGCAACTTTTGCCTGGAGCACGACTGCCGGATGGGCGCTCGGCTTCGGCATGGGCATGGCAATCGGATCGTGGTGCAGTCCTTGGTGGGGACCAGTGGGGTATTGGGGTTGGGGCTGGGGAGCGCCTGCTTGGGGATGGGGAGGCTGGGGTGGCGCCGCCGCCGCCAACGTCTACGGCCGCTGGGGCAACACCGCATACGCTGGGACGCGAGCCGCTTGGGCGAATCCGTGGACGGGTAATGTCGGCACCGGCGGCCGCGGAACGTATTACAACTCCGTTACCGGCAACAGCGGTTACGCTGCGCATGGGGAAAACTACAACGCCTACACCGGCAACTACACCACGGGATCACGCGTAAGCGGCTATAACCCCTCGACTGGCAACCGTTATGCCGGCGCCGGTGGCTCGGTGAGTAACGCCTACACCGGAAATTACGCGGCCGGGGCGCACGGCATGGATTACAACCAGCAAACTGGAGTGGTACGCGGTGGCGCGGCAGGAGTAGCAGGCAACGCCTATACCGGACAGTCAACGGCCGGTGCTCGCGGTTTCACCTACAACACAAATACCGGCAATGGCGTCGCACACACCGCCAACAACACGTATGCCGACCACAACGGAAACGTGTACAAATACAACCCGTCTTCAGGCTGGCAGCAGCACAGCGGCAGCGGTTGGTCGCAGCCGTCGTCGAGCTTTGATCGATCCTCCATGGACAACATGGCCGCATCGCGCAGCGAAGGAGCTTCACGCTGGGGTAACTTCAGTTCCGGCGGATGGGGCGGTCGTTCTGGCGGCGGAGGCTGGGCTGATCGCGCCGGCGGCGGGTTTGGCGGTGGTGGCCGGAGCTTCGGAGGCGGCGGATTCCGGCGTTGATGAAGGCTGTCAGCTGGCGACAGGGCGTCGGACGGTAACTCCGGCGCCTATCTCTTCACCGTGATGCTGTCGGCGATCTTGCTATATTCGTCCCGCGACACAATGTGCTTCTCCAACAGTTCGTGCTCACTAGAGTAAGGACGTCCGGCAACGATGCGGTCGGCGCCAGCGCTATCGATTCCAGGCAAGCCCATCAGCTGCGATTTGGACGCCGAGTTGAGGTCAACCGGCTTGTCCGCAGTCGGACGAGTCAGTCCATCACGCACGCCCTCCACCACCGCCTTGGCGTTGTCCTTCAGTTCCGCGGTCGCGGCGGCTGTCTTCTGCCGAACCTGTTCGGGACTTTGCGGCTTGGTGCTGCAACCGGTAAACATTAACGGAGTTGCGCTCACAATTGACACCAACACTATCGTTCGCATGTGCATGATGGTGGGATGCGAATTCAGAGTGCCGGGTTGATGCGCCAAGATCGGTCGGCCATGGAAAAGGCACGGCATCAGCTGCCATGCCTGTACTCCAAATTTCGGGTCGCCAGGGTATATCGATGGCCGAGGCCTTGTGTTCCAACACAAGCAGACATCAGCAGGCGCGAAGTGACACAACCGGCCGCTGTTGTTTCTATTTCTCCAGGCAGCTATGCCGTGGCGTAATGCTCGGCGTTCTTCGCGATGAACTCCTGCTTGTCGGCTGGAACTTCGTCGACAACAAAAATCGAGTTGGTCGGGCAAACCGGCACGCAAGCGCCGCAATCGATGCAGCCATCGGGGTCGACGTAAAGCTGGGTCGCTGCTTCAAATCCCTCTTCGTCTTTCTTGGGGTGAATGCAGTCGGTGGGGCAGGCTTCGACGCAGAGTTCATCTTTAGTACAGGTGTCGGTGATGACGTAGGCCATAATTACGATCTCCCATTCTTTTTCTGTCGCCGCGCGTTCAACGGTCTCGGACTAGCTGAACACTTAAATCGTTTCGGCAACAGTCACAGCAGGTGCGGCAGTTGTGCACCAGATTCGGTGCAAATTCCAGGGCACCCGCCAAAAACAATGTACAAATGAGTCGACCATCTGGGCGGTGACGCGAATCACCGGCCAGTTGTGAGCCGACGCACAACCCGTTGCAAGCCACAGCACTCAGGCGGGTGGCACTCAGGTTGCAAGCTTGTTGATAAACAGCTAATAAAGCCAGCCAATCAGTGGAGATTTAACGCGGTCTAGTGACGCAACGGGTAAATTCTGCATCTTAGAGGTAAGTACCCGGACGGAATTCTCCGTCTTCGGCTCTCCGCTATAATCAGCAGTTCGGCTTCGCTATTTTTGGAAGGAGCGAATGAATGCAAGCGGGCAAAAAACCGAGAGTTTTGGTGGTTGACGACGAGCAGGTCATCGCTGACACTCTGGCCAAGATCCTCGATTTGAACGGATACGACGCTTCGGCGGTCTATACCGGAACAGCGGCAGTGGAAAGCGCACGATCGCTTAAACCAGACCTGGTCATCAGCGATGTCATCATGCCTGACATGAACGGCATTGAGGCAGCGATCAGCATTCGCGGATTTCTGCCAAGCTGCAAGATCCTTCTGTTCTCCGGACAGGCGGCAACCGCCGATCTGCTGGAGAATGCGCGGGCTCAAGGCCACGAGTTCGAGATTCTGGCAAAACCTGTGCATCCATCCGATTTACTGGCAAAGTTAAAGTCTTAGTTGACTTTTCGTAGAACCGCAAGCCGCCAATTCCTGGCGGCTTTTTTCTTGCCCGGTTTCATAGCCTGACGATCGTGCCTTCTTTCTCAACTTAAGAGAAGCTTCCTATCGGCTTGGTACTTTGGTATTTTATTACCATGGTAGAACAAGAAAGCAAATCGATCGTCGTCGAGCGCGTTCAGACAGGCGTTCGCATGGAAAAGCGTCTGCTGAAGGTATTGAAGGCACTGGCGGAATTGAAGGATATGACTCTGGGCGATCTGCTGGAGGGAATCGTCCTGCACGCCTTCGAAGGAAAAGCTCCCTTCTCGCCGGAGACTCTCAAGGACATCGATAAGCTCCGCGGAGTTTATGGGCTCGCCTTGAAAGCCGCAGACAGCCACCACTTGAAGGAGCGCCGCAAATGACCACACTACACACCATTTTGGCTGCCGGATTTCTGCTCGCGGCGGTCGTCACTTCTCTTCCCGCCCAGCAGCCGGCATCGAGCGACGAATTGGCGCACACCCGAACCGAATTCCACTTCACTGCCAACGCCTCCTTTGAGCAGACGGCGCCGCTATTCGGAGCCAACGAGGAACGCAAGTGGGCGCCCGGCTGGAACCCGACGTTCGTTTATCCGCGGCCGGCACACGATCTGCCAGGCATGATCTTTCAAGTGGCGCACGATCAAATGACCAGCACCTGGGTGAATACAGCGTTCGATCTTGCCGGCGGCCATATTCAATATGCGTACGTCTTAAGCGACGCCATGGTGACGACGATTGACATCCATCTCACGCGAAAAGGCGCCGGCGAAACCGACGTTAACGTGGTTTACGAGCGGACCGCGTTGATTCCTGAGGCTAATGAACATGTGAAGCACTTCGCGAAAGGCGATAGAAACGCTGGCAAGGAATGGGAAAAGCAGATCAATGCATACTTCGCCAAGCAGCAGGGATAGAAATAGGATCAGCGAAGAGCAAATCCTCTACAGCTCCCTGCGACCTTCCATCGCCTTCTGCATGGTGACCTCGTCGGCGTATTCGATGTCGCTGCCAACTGGAACGCCGGTGGCGATGCGCGTCACCTTCACAGATGATGACTTGAACAGGCGCGACAGATAGGTGGCCGTAGCCTCGCCTTCGATGGTGGGATTTGTTGCGAGAATCAATTCATCGACATCGCCAGCTTCTACCCGCTTGGCCAGATTGCTGATGCGCAACTGCTCTGGGCCTACGCCGTGCAACGGCGACAATGCTCCATGCAGAACGTGGTACACACCGTTATAGTGACGGGTCTTCTCCACAGCGGCTATATTGGTCGGCTCCTCGACAACACACACCAGGCGTTGATTGCGGGTTGCGCTCGAGCAATACGTACAAGGGTCGACGTCGGTGATGTTGTTACACACCGAGCACAGGCGAAGACTGGCCTTCACCTCGTGGATGGCACTGGCGAGCAGATCGGCATCTTCGTCACTGGCGCGCAGGATGTGAAAGGCGAAGCGCTGCGCCGTCTTGCTGCCTACGCCGGGGAGCTTCTTCAATTCTTCAATCAGTCGAGCCATCGGCTCGGCAAACCTGGACACGTCTTCTTCCTTAAGAGCGTGTTCACCACGGAGGCGCGGAGAACACGGAGGGTTTCAATTTTGTGCTTCTTAGTCTGCCGGAAATCCTTCTTGGCAAACGATGATCTTCTTTCGGGAGGACACAACGAAACTCTGTGAGCTCCGTGTCTCCGTGGTGAATACGACTTCACATTCCGGGCAAGCCTATTCCGCCGAGCATACCGCCCAGGCTGGACTTCAGCGCCTCATCCACTTTGCGCGAGGCCTCGTTTACGGCCGCCACTACCAAATCTTGTAGCATCTCGACGTCGCCGGACTTTACTACCTCAGGCTCAATGATGACGCCCAGCAATTGCTTCTGTCCGCTCATGCGCACGGTGACGCTGCCACCGCCCGAAGAGGCTTCGATGGTGATCTGCTGCATCTTCTCTTGCAGCTTCTCTGCCTGCTGCCGCGCCTGCGCCAGCATGTCCTGCAAATTAAATCCACCCATGAATTCCGCCCTTCAGCTGCGATCTTTCTGATCGATCACCGTCCGGATCTCGGCGCCAAATTTTTCCTGCATACGCTGCACGACCGGATCACTGGCTGCGCGATTGCGTGCACCCGTGCCATTCGACGAGCGCGGCGCACTATCTCCGTTTGTTTTGGGTGCTGTCGCCGTGCCGCCACTCACCATCTTGAACTTCAGCGGTTTGCTGGAGAGCTTGGCTAGCGCCGCCTGTACAATTCGCTTCGGTTCGGGACCCAGCGCGATATCGATCAGCACCTGGGACATTGCGACCTTCGTGGAAACTTCCAGCCCACGTACCGACCACTCAGCCTCTTCCAGGTTGTGAGCCAGCATGTTCTGGCCGGCGTCCTCTAAGGCACTGAGGACTGCATTACGAGCAGCGTCGGCTGTAGTTTCTTCTTGCGCCGGTTCGACCGCCGTTTCTAATTGCACAGCAACGGCAGTGGCAACGCCGCCTTCAGTGGCTGCGCTAGCTATAGTCGCCGCAGTCCCTCCCGCGTATGGAGAACTCATAGCGAGACTGGGACTTGATCCGACAGGCTCGGGCTGCGTCTCGGCTTTGGGTTCGCTTTTACGACTGCGGTCCGCCTCAAAAGGAGACGGGCGTGCGAAGGGCGATGCCTCGGGAGTGCGTGAATCGCGTTCCGGCACGCTTGATCCGGCAATGCTGTGAGCTACCGGGGCAGTCGCGCGAGCTGCGGGTGTAGCAGGTCTGGAAACAGATGCGGACCCGCCGGAGAGTTTCGGCTGCGCTGCTTCGCCGCTGAGTAGCTGTTCCAATGGCAACAGCCGTTGCGCATGAACCAGCTTCAACAGACCAAGCTCAAGATGGAAGCGCTGCTCCTGCTTGTAGCCGAGGTCGTTGTGCGTGCGCAACATGATCTGCATGAAACGCGTCAGGTCTTCTTCGCCGAAGCGCTCGGCTACACGCGCCACACGGGCCCGCTCATCGGAGGAGATCTGCAGCACTTGTGAATCGGCGCCGGCGACCTTCGCGACCAGCGCATTGCGCAGGAAACGCAGCATCTGCCGGGCGAAGTGCTGCGCACTCTGCCCTTCAACCAACAGGCGATCAACGGTTCGCAACACGTCCTCGCTGGAGTTACGCGCCACGGCGTCCATTACGTCTTCCAGCACATCGGCGGAAACGGTGCCTACCAGCCCGCGCACAACATCGCCGCTTAACGTCGTGCCGCAGCACGCGATCGCCTGGTCCATGATGCTGAGCGCGTCGCGCATGGAACCGTCGCCAACTTCGGCAAGCATGGCCAAGGCATTCTCGTCGGCAGCGATTCCCTCTTGCTTGGCGATGTCGCGCAACTGCTGAACGATATCGTCGAAGCGCACGGCATGAAAACTGAAGTGCTGGCAGCGCGAGCGGATCGTCTGCGGGATATCTTCCGGCTGCGTCGTCGCCATCATGAAGACGATGTGCCCGGGCGGTTCTTCCAGCGTTTTCAGCAGTGCGTTGAACGCGGCGTCGGTGATCTGGTGTGCCTCGTCCAGGATGTAAATTTTGAAGCGATCGCGTGCTGGGCGATAGCGGGTCGCCTCGCGCAGTTCGCGAATTTCGTCGATACCGCGATTGGTAGCAGCATCGATCTCGATTACATCGACGGAATTGCCGGCGCGGATTTCTCGGCAGGAATCGCAAACGCCGCAGGGCTCGGGCACGGGGCGATCCTGCGACTGGCAGTTCAAAGCCATCGCCAGTATGCGCGCGATCGTCGTTTTGCCGATTCCGCGGTGGCCGCTGAAGATGTAGCCGTGAGCGATACGGCCCTGCTCGATGGCATTTTTCAGGGTGCGGGTGACGTGGTCCTGCCCAATCACCTCGGAGAATTTCTGTGGCCGGTATTTGCGCGCGAGAACCTGGTAACTCATGGAAGGAAGTTCTGATTATACGATCTCAATGCTGTCGGCGCCGGGCGCGTTTTCCTGACTTTAGCGCTTCTTGCCGGAACCGTTTTGCCTTGAGTTGCTCGCTGGAGCGGTACTATTCTTTTTCGCCGCGAGCTCAGCCTGCTTCTTCTTCCGAGCTTCCGCCCGGGTCTTCTTCTTCAGCTCTTCCGGTGAGTACATGCTTCCCCGACAGCTCTTGCTGCCGCAATAACAGGGCGCATCGTCTTCGCCGTCATAAAGCCAGTAATCGTAGGTAAGCTCATCGCCTGCCGCGATGTCGCGGATGCTGGCAATGAAGACGCGGTCGCCTTCTTCATCGGTTTCGCAGTTGGGATCGCACGAATGATTGACGAACATTGCCATCCCGTGACCGTCGATAACGACCTCGCCGTCGCCGACTCCGAACAAATAGGTGAACGGTCGCCCGTCGTAGCGATCGTCGCCTTCGGCTTTGGTGATGCGTTCACCGGTGTATTCCAGCACACGAGTGCCCTTGGGTATGTATTCCAGAGCGAAGCATCCGGCGGCATGAATGTCAGAGGAACGAATAATGAGGCGCGGCAAGTGGTCAGTCTCCGTTAGGTTTGCAGTGAAGTATAACGTATCGGCTGAGTGGCTTTCGAACCGCCGTTTCGTGGCTGCTGGGCGTAATCGGTTTGCCGGCGTCGCCGTCACACTGCCTGGTTCATTTGGGAGTTCACATTCCGCGGCAGATTTCGTATCTTGGATAGGACGATCGAAATGTGGAGGACGCTCTTATGGTTCACGTTCTGGTCCGTCACAAGGTTGCGGATTTCAATCGCTGGAAAGAAGCCTTCGATGCGCATGTCATCGCCCGGAAACGGGCGGGGGAAATCGGCTTTCGTGTCTTCCACAATATGGATGACTCGCACGACCTCTTCCTGCTGTTCGATTGGGAGAGCGCCGATGCGGCACGAAAGTTCATGACCTCCAGCGAACTTCGGGACCGCATGGCGCAAGCCGGGGTTCAGGGCGCACCTGAGATCCAGTATCTGGAAGGTGCGCGTGCGGTTCATCGCTCGTCCGCCGATTGACTGTAGCAAATTGCGTAGTAAGAATTGCTCAAGTCTCTTGACAGCTGGTGGGATTCTGCGGTTCAGGCAACTCCGAGATTATTTTTCTGCGGCATTGCTCGACAGTCGTACCGGCTTGGCAGGATTGGCTGAAACATCAGTATCCACGCAGGTTTCGCGAAATCACAGATGTTGTCAAGGGGTTTGGCGGAACAATTTACGAAACGCGGTATCAACCCTTTTTAGACTGCATTGACAAACCACTCGGGGAAATTAAAATACCCGACGACTCTCCGGATCGATTTGCAACGTGACCAACTCAATTCATAGTAGCGACGTTCTCCTGAATACCGACCTTCCCGACCTCGAGCTTTACGCGAGCGGGAAAGTTCGCGACATTTACCGCATTGACAACGACCACCTGCTGTTCATCGCAAGCGATCGTATTTCCGCATTCGATTACGTGCTTGCCACCGGCATCCCGCAAAAGGGTCGCGTGCTGACGCAGCTCTCACTGTTCTGGTTCGACCTTCTGAAGGACGTCGTTCCCAACCATCTGGTGACGGCCGACGTTAAACAATACCCCCAAGAGCTGCAGAAATACGCCAACCAGTTGCGGGGACGTTCGATGATGGTGGTGCGCGCCGACATGATCACGATTGAGTGTGTCGTTCGCGGCTACCTCTCAGGGTCGGGCTGGAAGGAATACAAGTCGAACGGCGAAGTGTGCGGCATTGCACTGCCGAAAGGTCTGCGCGAATCGGACAAGCTACCGGAGCCGATTTTCACTCCAGCGATCAAAGCCAGCAGCGGGCACGACGAGAACATTTCGTTTGATCGCATGGTTGAGATCGCAGGCCGCGAACTGAGCGAACAGCTTCGCGATCTCAGCATCAAGATCTACCAGACGGCGGCCGACTACGCCGAGACCCGGGGCATCATCATCGCCGATACCAAGTTTGAATTCGGACGGACGCCGGCCGGATTGGTGCTGGCCGACGAGGTGCTGACACCAGATTCATCGCGCTTCTGGCCAAAAGACAAATACCAGCCGGGTGGAGCGCAGGAATCGTTCGACAAGCAATACGTGCGCGACTATCTGGAGGCGATCAAGTGGAACAAACAGCCTCCGGCTCCGGCGCTGCCGCCGGAAGTGGCGGCACGGACTAGCGAAAAATACGTGGAAGCTTACACCCAGATGACCGGGCGTCCCTTGCCGTGGTAACTGAAATGCATGATGAGCATGTCGATTCTCGATTGGGTGCTCGTGCTCATTATCCTGTTTTCTGTTTTACAGGCGATCTCAAGCGGGTTTGTACGTGAGTTCTTTGCCTTTTTGGGTGTGGTTGCCGGATATCTCATAGCTGCCTGGGAGTATCCGGTTGTAGCGCGTTTTTACTCACGCTTTGTAAACACTCCCTGGCCCGCTGAGATTGCCGCGTTCTTTAGTGTTTTTGTCGTCGTAGTAATTTTGGCCGGAATTATCGGTGGACTCTCGAGCCGGGTAGTGCGTGGTGTCGGTTTGAGCTGGTTTGATCGTCTGCTGGGAGCTGCTTTCGGTTTCCTCAGGGGTGTTATTGTGAGCGCCATTGTGGTCATGGCACTGGCAGCGCTGGCGCCACAGTGGGGGCTGTCGGAATCACGAATTGCTCCGTCGCTGGAAACTGCCGGGCGCGCTTTGGTCTGGGTGGCTCCTCCTGACTTTCGCCAGCGCTTTTGGGACGGTTGGAAGTTACTCCGCACGGTGCCGGAGCACATCCCGGGCCACAATACGTAAGGCGGCAGCCGATATGATGCAACGCCATAAAGATAACTGAGAGCGAAGAGAGAGGCGTCGTGAAAGATCAACTGGAAGCTCTTGTGGTGCAGATGTACAGAAGCGGTATCACCTACTCCGAAGCCGTCTGCGAATTCAAAAAGAAATTTATCCTTACGGTCCTGCAGGACAGCAACGGAAATCAATGCAAGGCTGCTCGCCAACTCGGTATGCACCGCAACACTCTCAGCCGCACGATCACCGAACTCAAGCTCGACGCCAAGGGACTTCGCAACGGAACGCGCCGTCCGCCACGCAGCGCGCATAACGCACCGATCGAACGAAAAGCCGTCCGATAAACGCCGGCCATTCTTGTTCGCAGCCTGTACATAGCCGCATCATCATCCATCAGTTCCACGTCTGCCAGGGATACGATTCCTTACGGATCGTGTGCGCGGTTCATTCTTCATCCGAAATGCGAAATTCAATAAAAAGGGGAGCAGCCTAAGCTGCTCCCCCCATTTCTGTTATGAGACACACCTACGGAGTGTGATGCGTGGTGTGGTGCACAGGCGCGCCCGAGGAAACCGGGTTCCCGTTCTTGTCGAGCAGGATACCGTCCGTCATCGTCATCAAGAACGGATTCGGCGTGTAGCTCGCCAACGTTCCCTGGAACGCCATCATCGAGCCCACCTGCGGCATCAGGCGAGCCGGGATCGGCTTAGCCATCGTCAAGGTGATATCTGCCTTCTTGGCTTCGATGTCGTCGTCACTACCGGCAAGCTCGACGGTCGTAGCGGTGGCGCTGATGACCATTGCCTGCAGCTTGACGGCCTTGTTCTTAATTGCAGTCCACACTGTGTCAGCTGCCTGCTGATTGCCGGACGAGAGGACCAACTCCCATTCCGCAAAGCTCATCTGCACTGGCGTCTTGCTCTTCACCAGGTCGGCGGCCTGTTCGGCGGGCGATGGCGGAGGAGGAGCCGGAGCCACGGTGAAGCCGGCCGGCGGCATTACGCTGCTGGAAGCCGTTGCATCCTTCACCAGCTGATCCCATCCTTGATCGGAGCCGTGATAGCGGATGTACTTTTTCTTGCCGTAATCGAGTATCTGCTGGGTGGTCGGCCCCTGAGCCAAATTTGCGGCCTTGACGATGAACCAGAAGCCGGCGGGATTCATGGGCTTCGATTCCAAATCGGCGGTCGCGAGAGGATAGATATCGGCGATGTTGGGCTGAGACTCCCACGACACTGCCTCTTCCATATCCTTCTGAGCAGTCACGAGATCTTTGGCCTGCAGTGCAGCAAAACCGACGGCGCCGTCGAAGATCGCGCCCAGATCATTGTGCTGCTTGGTGAACTCGGCATCGCTCATACCGGCCGGCTTCTGCATCTTCGGCAGAGCCTGCAAGCCCTGCTCGCCATACTGCTTGGCTTTGGCCAGGTTGTCCTGCATCTGCGGACCACCCTGCGACGCAGCAGCGCGATAGTTATAGGCCAGCAAAGCCAGAGCGCGTACGTTGTTGGGGTCTGCTTGCAAGATGCGATTGGCCGCATCCAGGCTCTTCTGGGCATCACCCGCCTGCTGGTAAGAAACCATCAGGAGTTCCAGCGCGTCTGTTTTCATCACGCTGCTGGGGTAAGTCTGGAGGAACGCTTCCAGGGCCTGCGCCTTCTGGGCGGGGTTCTGTTGCTGGATGGCATTGATGTACGCGTTGTACTCAGCCGGGTTCTTGATCTCGGGCTTCTGCGCTTGCGTCGACTGTCCGGCAGCGGCAGGTTGAGCCGCCGCCTGTGCAACAGCCTGCTGGACCAGCGTGGCGCTGGCGAAGACCAGCAACATCATGACTAGAGACTTCTTCATTCTTGGCTCCTCGAATATGGAGAACTGGGAATACTTGCTCAAACACAGAAAACAAAGAGCCGCGCTCGTGTGTCGCATCGAACTGGCGCGCAAATCGTCAGAAAATACTGATCCTGCCCGGCCCCTCACTGCTGAATTGGAATGCAAGGTGCGGAAACCGGGATTATATGTAGCTGCCTTAGTGTAAGGCAAGTTGCTTAGCACTTTTACATCTTCCCGCGTTGCTAGGATGCGGCCAGTCCCGATTCCGGATGCGCGCGGTAGCCCCACTTGCCGGCCGGGTGGAAAGCACAGGATAGCAGGCGCGGAGCCGACTCCGTTTGCCTCAGCCGTTCACCAAAGACGAAAATGATCCTATGAAGCCTGAGAATTCTCTATCCCTTTCCGGATCGGTAGCTGTCGTCACCGGCGGAAGCCGTGGCATCGGACTGGCGATTGCCAGCAAGCTGTCGGCAATGGATGCCACCATAGTGATCACCGCGCGCGACGAGGCCATGGCCCAGCAGGTTGCTGGCGATCTGGTGAACAGCGGACGTCGCGCCGAAGGCGTTCGTTGCGACATCACCGATATCGGCAGTGTTAACGCTTTGGGCGATCACATCCGCAACAAATACGGGCGCGTCGACATCCTGGTGAATAACGCGGGAATTTACGGTCCGTCGGGCGTCTTACACGACCTGCTTCCAGCGGATTGGGACGCAGTTTTGAACACGAACTTGCGCGGCGTGTATTACGTGAGCCGAGCGGTAGTTCCCCTCATGATCAAGGCGGGTGCTGGCCACGTCATTAACATCTCTTCGCTGGCGGGAAAGAATCCGCTGCCCCGCGGTGCTGCCTATGCTGCGTCGAAGTGGGGGTTGAATGGGCTGAGCTACAGCATGGCGGAGGAATTACGCAACCACAATATTAGGGTGAGCGTAATCTGCCCAGGCTCCGTCAATACAGATTTCGGCCAGCGCCGAAGTGGCAGGGATGCGGAAAAAATGTTGAAGCCCGAGGACGTGGCGCACGTGGTTGCCACACTCGTCACTCAGGCACCTCAGTCGTTTGTCAGTGAAGTTTTAATCCGCCCCACGGTAAAGCCTTAAGCGAAGCGGCTTTGAGCACGGCTAGCTACGGCTGGCAAACTCATTGCGCCACACTGCGGAGCCTATAATCGAGATTTGTGTATTCCATCTTCGTCACTGGGCGAATTTATATAAGGACACGCACTCATGAGAAAGAAAATGATTGCCGGCAATTGGAAGATGTATAAAACGCCGGAGCAGACCGCCGCCTTCTTCCGCGATTTCCTCCCGATGGTCGCCTCGCACACGCGGGACGAGATTGTGGTTTGTCCGCCATTTATCGATCTGCAAACGGCTGTTGAATCAGCGCAGGGCTCCAACGTCTCCATTGGTGCCCAAAACCTTCATTGGGAAAAAGAAGGCGCCTTTACCGGCGAAATCTCGGCGATCATGCTCAACGCGATCAAGGTCACGCACGTGATTATCGGGCACTCGGAACGGCGGCAATACTTCAACGAAACAGATGACACCGTGAATCGCAAGTTGGAAACTGCCTTGGAGAACGGACTCACTCCTATCGTCTGCGTGGGTGAAGTGTTGGAAGAGCGCGACGCTGGATTGACGGAAGATGTGTTGCGACGCCAGTGCGTACGGGCCTTCAACGGTATATCGGCGAAGAAGGCGGCGAATCTGGTGGTCGCTTATGAACCGGTCTGGGCGATTGGCACCGGCAAGAGCGCGACTGCGCAGATGGCTTCCGACGCGCATGCCGTCATTCGCCATGAGGTCGATAAGAGCTTTGGTAGCGATTTCGCTGAGAATCTGCGCATCCTGTACGGCGGCAGCGTGAAGCCGGAGAATGCGGCCTCGCTGATGTCAGAGGTTGAGATTGACGGCGCGCTCGTGGGCGGCGCCAGTCTGGATCCTGCGACATTCAGCAAAATTGTGCAGTATTAGCCGAGGTTCGGGTATTCCGTCGCGCCGGATAACCTCCGCGCTCGACGTTTCTTTTGCTATACTTACTAGGCCTCTACGTTTCTGCTTGAAACCCGTGATGCCTATGCATCCGGACGTGTGCGCGGAAGTGGTGAAATTGGCAGACACACCATCTTGAGGGGGTGGCGCCGAAAGGCATGGGGGTTCAAGTCCCCCCTTCCGCACCATACCTTGTCGTCCGTTTCCAGCGACGTTTAGAGATCTAACTGTTTGCGAGAGAATTCTCGCTACGAAAGAGATTCGAGAATCACATGGTTGCACTGATCACCGCCATTCACATCATCGTTTGCGCTTTCCTCATCATCGTCGTGCTGTTGCAAAGCGGCCAGAGCGGCGATATCGCTGCTGCTTTCGGCGGCATGGGGAGCCAGACCGCGTTTGGAACCCGCACTGCCGCGACCATGCTCACCAAAGCTACGACTTACGCAGCGATCATATTCATGGTCACCTCAATTACGCTGTCGGTGTTTGCGGCGAGGCGTTCGCATGGCTCCGGATCGGTTCTCGAAGGCACCAAGTCGGCTCCGACTAAGTCAGTGCCTCCGGTGCAAAAGCCGCCGGCTCCCGAGCCACAGCCGATGACTCCAAGCCGGTAAGTTTTGTCGGATAGATCATTCATGCCTCCGCTGCGGCGGAGGCTTTACTTTTTGGACGGATCGTCGTCGCCGGCGATGTAGTCCAACGCTTCTTCCCGGGTAGCAAAGACCGGGAACTCGCGAGCGGAAAATTGACGAATCGAATCGTACAAAACCTTGGGAAGGTTTTCCGTCAACACCCATGCCGCACGCTTGACGTGACCTCGGTCGAACGCCGTAGCGATTTTAATATGCTCCACTGCTTCTTTGTCGAATTCTGCCCCGCTGAAGTCAGCCACTACTAACACCGAGCCGGGCGGCTCATTTGTGACAATCGCCGGCACTTGATCCGCCAGTGATCCGACTTCCTCGGCAGTGCAATTCGTCGCATCAAGGAGCAAGACTCTGTGGCCGCGGTGTATTAAGAACTGTGATCGTCCCATAAGCCTTCCTGTCCGGAAGTCGCGATTCGATCCCGCGAACTGTCCTTGCCCGATGGAGGCGAAGTTTACTGCAGATAAGCGCGCGACTCAAGCTGAGTTCGTGGGCAATCGCGCCGGCGCTTCATGATAGCTTGGAGGCATGATTCACGAGATTTTTCCCGTCGGCCCGTTGCAGTGCAATTGCTCCGTGGTCGGTGACGAACAGACGAAAGAGGCAATCGTCATTGATCCTGGCGACGACATCGAAGACGTGATGGCGGTTGTGCAGCGCCACGGGCTGACCGTAAAGCAGATTGTGGTAACGCATGCCCACATCGACCACGTCGGCGGCGCAATGAAGATGAAGCGGCTGACGGGCGCTCCCGTGTTGCTCAACCAGAATGACTATGCCCTGCTGAAGATGCTCGATGTGCAGGCTTCGTGGATCGGTGTGCCCGCGCCGGAGACAGTGACGATTGACTCCAGTCTTGAGGCAGGAGACCAGGTGCGCGCCGGGTCGCTGATCGCCGATGTGCTGCATACGCCGGGACATACCGAAGGCAGCGTCTGCCTGTATTTTGCACCAGAGAAAAAGCTGATTGCGGGGGACACGTTATTTGCCGGCTCGATAGGACGTACCGACTTACCCGGGGGATCCTACGAAAAGATCATGCGCTCGCTGCATGGACCGGTGCTGGCGCTGCCGGATGAAACCGTTGTGGTGCCTGGGCATGGTCCGCTAACCACGATTGGCGAGGAACGCGAGAGCAACCCATTTCTGGTGAGTTGAGGAGCGGTACGGTCAGTCGTCGCCACCGGAGACGCTTTGCGAAGGACGGAATTCGTACAGCGCTTTTTGTCCCCGAAGTTCCCTTCTCCAGACGCTTCGTACGATAAGGCTTTGCGGGACCACTAATACCACCAGGTACGACACAATCGTTCCGCTAATCACGCCCAGAGCGCCGACCACGCGCACCAGGGTCACCGACAGCATCACATTGAGAACGGCCGCAAAGACCGACAAGATGGCCTGCCCACGAGTGCGATTAAGCGCCGCGAGCAAACAGGACTCGCCGCTCATGAAGCCATTCACTACGATCCATATAGCCATCGCCAGAACCAAGTAGGTGCCGGGTACAGCCGCAGCTCCCGCCCAGAGCTTGATGAATGCGCGGCCGAAGCAAATAAGCCCCAGGGCGCACAAGACATTCAGCGCGAAAATCCCCTTCATTGTTCCCGCGAAGGTTCGCCTGATCCACTGATAGTCCTGGCGGGCATAAGCCTCTGCGTACGCCGGCCAGAGAGCTGGAAAGATCAGTGACTGCAGCATCGCAGCCAGACTGGCGACTCGCCACGTCACGCTGTATGGCGTCACCTCGGACGCCCCCAGGTAATGACTGACGATGATGTTGTCGGAGCTGAATACCACCACGGCGGCAACCTGGATAAGAAAGAACGAGGAGCCAGAGTTGAGTAGGTCCTTCGCCGTGTGAAAGTCGAGGGATGACCACCGCGGACGCAGCCACTGCTTGCGCCACATGGTATGCAGCAAAAGAATCAGGCTGCTGAATGTCATGCATCCGATCGACATGACGTAGAGCATCGGCATTCCGACGCGCAGCGCTATACCCAGCGCCAGTCCAAGTAGGCTGGACGCGGCGCCTGCTGCGGTGGCGTATGCGCTGCGGTGAAGCTCCTGATACCCGGCAAGCAGCTTGCTGCCGAGGTTACAGGGCAGCGCCAGGAGCATCAGTCCCGCGGCGACGGCGATCGTGTGATTCACTTCTGCCGGGCTAACCCTGACGCTTACATTAAGCAATCGGACCCAGCTCACGCGTTGGAACAGCAAGGCGAATACCGCGGCGGCACACATGGTCGCGGAACCCGTGAGAACGAGGGCATTCGTGAAGTGTCGCCGCGCCCCCTCCTTGTCGCTCAGCGCGTAGGCGCGCGAGATTTGATTGGTCAGAGTGTTGGCGATGCCAAGATCGAGCAGGTTAATCCAGACTGCAGTTGTGGTGACGGTCGCCCACACGCCATAACGCTCAGGGCCGAGGTAGCGCACCGCGAGTGGCAGGGTGAGCAGGCTTACCAGACTACTGAGAATTCTGGCGGCTCCCCCAGAACAGACGGCCTTGACGATGCGTGCATAGCGGCCTCCGGACGCTGAGACAGCGGCAGCGCGAGTCACGGCACCGGCCTTTCCATCCCCGTGCGCAGGGTATCGACGGCTCGCTGGACGGCATCGACCGAATGAACCAGCAGCAGGCGCTGTGAGGCTAGAGTCATCCACGGCTTCGTCGGCGCGGGAGTTACGGTTACTGGGCTGCTCAACATCTGCTGGGCAGCAGAGACGACCTCCGTAACCGTTACGGCGGTTATGCAATGCGGCGCGGTTATCAGGCACGCTTCTGTACAGTCGTCCTGGCCAGTCTCCGGCTGCAGAACGCGTACGTGGGCTCCGACTGGGGAGAAGCGTAGCGGACTGTTGAAGTGATTGGGGTCGCCATTACGGGGGTGGCGGGATATCACGAGGGTCTTGCAACCCATGGCGGCGGCCAGGTGGGCGCTGCCGCTGTCATTCCCGATAAAAAGGTCGCACCGCTCCAGCACCGCGCACACTTCGCGCAGCCGGGCGCCGCTGATGACGATGGCTGACGTGTGGAGCATTGCGTTGAGCTTTCGAGCCTCTCCGAGTTCCGCGCTCGAGCAGAGAACAACGGAGTGTAGGTTGCTCTGTATGGCAAGTCGATTGAGTGTCTCGGCGTAGCGTTTCAGCGGCCATCGCCGGCCGGGGCTGTGCGCACCGATCCCAAGCGCAATTAGCCTCGCTTCGGAGGCCACGCCGGTTAACAGACTGCCTGCGTTCTTGCGGTCACGATCGGTGATTTTTATCTCCAGCGCGTCATCGCACGGTGTCGCACCGGCGCTTTTGCCTACCGCAAGGTTTCGCTGAACTTCGTGACAGACGGGACCAGGAGGCAGGCAAATATCAAAGGCACCATCGAAGCCGGCGTTCATGCGCTGCTTGGCTGCCGAGGTATCCGAACTGTACCCGACGCGCTTGGCTGCATTGGTCAGAATGCACAGAAAAGTGGCCAAGTGCTCGTCGACATCCCAGCGCGGCGAGAGTGCGAAATCGAAGTCACGGTTGCGGAGCCGCGTCCAATACAGGAAGGCGGCGGAAATAAGCCGCTTGGCCCTCTGCGGTAGCCATTGAAACTCGATCTTCGGCAACGCCAGAATTTCATCGATATGCGGATTGGTGACCAGTAACGGCTTGTAGTACGGCTGAACCACCACCGTGCAACGGGAATTTGGATACGACACCTTCAGAGCGCGAAACAGCGGCGTGGTCAGCACTACGTCTCCCAGCGAATCCAAGCGAAAGACTATGAACGAGAGCGGCTCCTTCTGTGAGATTTCATTGATCCGACCGCGCCGGAGATGTACTCGCCAGAGAATTGCCAGCCAGGTGGGAAGACGAACGGAGAAAAAGAGTGATTGCATGGTTGTCAGGCCGAGAACGTTTTGCCGGCAACGAAAGATGGCGCAGCGGCAGCGGCAATCAAGCGGGTACTGCTGATGCCTTCGATCAGGGGAATTAGTTCGACCCGCCCTCCCCAAGCCTTCACCTCGGGTGCGCCAACGACCATTTCTTCGGTGTAGTCGCCGCCTTTTACCAGCACATCGGGCCGAATCGATTCGATCAGCCGCAAGGGAGTGCTCTCATTGAAAACCACGACGGCATCGACGGCGCTGAGAGCCGCGAGCACTCTTGCGCGTTCCCCTTCCCTGACGATCGGCCGTAGCGGACCCTTCAGGCGGCGGACCGAGTCGTCACTGTTGACTCCAACAATCAGACGATCGCCATGGCGGCGCGCCTGCTCGAGCAGACCTATGTGGCCGATGTGCACAATGTCAAAGCAGCCGTTCGTGAAGACGACGCGCTGACCACGAGCTCGCCAGGCAGCCACGCGAGAAAGCACTTGATCCTCATGCAGGACTTTTTCTTCCATGGCCCCGGTCGCCACGTCAGACAACGCGCCGAGCAGCTCCTCTTTTCTTATCGACACCGTACCGACTTTGCTGACCACGACGCCGGCCGCCACGTTCGCCAGCTGGGCCGCTGTGGCGACGGGTACATGACACGCCATTGCCAACGCCAACACCGCAATCACCGTGTCACCCGCTCCGGAGACATCGAACACCTGCCGCACCACCGCTGGCGCATGTGATTGTGAACCCGGCTCCAGCACGGCAATTCCCTTCTCGCCCAGGGTGACCGCCATGAATTGCAGGTCTAACTCGCGTAGAAGTTCTTGACCTGCATTCAGCAGCTGGGATAAATCGTCGGCGGGTAATCCGGTAGCGACCGCGAGTTCTTTGCGGTTCGGACAGATTGCACTCGCGCGGCGATACCGGGCGAAGTTCGGGCTCTTGGGATCGACTAAAACTGGAATCCTCTTGCTGCGCGCCTCTCTGATCACTGACTGACAAACTTCTTCCGTCATCGCTCCCTTGGCGTAATCGGAGAGCACAACCGCGGCGCAGCCTTCCACCGCCCCCAACGCACAATTCAGCAGCCGGCGGTAATCATCGGTCGCGAACGCAGTCCGCGACTCCGTATCCAAACGTATGATCTGCTGATGTCCGGAGAGAATGCGCAGCTTAGTCGTAGTCGGGGCGGCGACAGCGACGAACTGTGGATCAATGCCCTGATCGATGAGCAACGCTTCCAGGGTGCTCTGCTCGCGATCGCGGCCGGCAAAGCCAACGAGCTTTACTGCCGCCCCCAGGCCGGCGAGGTTCATGGCAACATTCGCGGCGCCTCCAGGCTTTTCATCCCGGGTGGTAGCTCGGACAACCGGCACCGGAGCCTCGGGAGAGATACGATCCACTTCGCCCCAAACGTATTGATCGAGCATCAAATCGCCAACCACGAGTATGGGAACGTGCCGCCAGCCCGAGGCCAACAGCGGAAGAACATTCTGCAAACTGGAGATCATAGGGCGCTCGCGACATTCGTGACGGCATGGTTAATGCAACTGGCAAGTTCTACCCACTGGCACAGGACGTGTCCGAAGAGGATGTGTGCTTCCTGGATGCGAGCCGTATCATCGGACGGTACGCGAATGCAGGCGTCAGCCAATGCCGCCATGTGTACCCCGTTATTTCCGGTCATCACTACGGTCGTGGCTCGCAGCTGCCGAGCTTTCTCCAGCGCCGCGCAAACATTGCGGCTGTTTCCCGACGTCGAGATGCCGACAAGAACATCCCCGGGCTGGCACAACGCCTCGACCTGGCGCTCGAAAACTCCGTCAAATCCGAAGTCATTGGCGATCGCAGTCAGAACGGAAGTATTTGTGGTCAGGGCTATGGAAGCCAGGGCAGAGCGCGGATGATGAAATCGCCCAACCAATTCCGCGGCCAAATGCTGAGCGTCTGCGGCACTGCCGCCGTTTCCGCACCAAAGAACTTTATGCCCATGTAGAAGAGAATCAGTGATAAGAATGGCCGCCCGCTCGAAAGAATCCTGCTGGGTTTCAAGCTGGCGGATAATGGTCAGGTGTTCCGTAAGGGCGTCGGTGAAGACGCCAGCCAGATTCAAAGAAGACATTCGCCCTCGTGGCGCAGTTAATCTGAGGATCTTCTAGAACCTGTCTTACGACTGATTGACAAAAATTATAAAGCGCGGTGCGAACGAATCCTGTGATCGACTTCACAACTGTCAAGTACGTGTTCCTAGATCGGGACGGAGTCTTGAATCGCAAGGCTCCCCCGACTCAGTACATAACCCGTGCAGAAGACCTGATTCTGTTGCCCGGAGTCGAAGAAGCGGTTGCCGCGCTAAATAGGTCGGGGCGAAAAGTTGTCGTCGTAACCAATCAGCGCGGGATTGCCTTGGGGCTTTATTCCCAAGAGGACCTCGCGCGGATCCACGACAAGCTTCGCGCCCAACTAGCTGCGCATGGCGCGCACCTTGACGGAATCTACGTTTGTCCGCACGAAGCGGGGCAATGCGATTGCCGCAAACCGCTGACGGGACTTTTTGAGCAGGCGTTCCGCGAGTTTCCTGATGCAACGGCCGAAGTTAGCGTAATGGTAGGGGATTCGCTGCGCGACATCGAGGCCGGAGTCCGGGCAGGTATGGCGACGGTGATGATTACCGGCGACATTTCGAATTCAGCCGAAGACGCGCGGGCCGTGGGGCTGGCGGGGCTTTCCGCGCCCTCGCTGTCTGACCTCGTAAGGCAACATTTTTCGTCCGGTGCGAACGACTGATTCTTTATTCAACATCGTGGTTCATGATGTCTGCTGGGGTTAGCCAATGATTTCGTGAGCTGCTGTTGTGCTTTAAATTTCGCTACTTTATGATGTTTTCGGTGGGAATGGAATGAAACGACTGCTGATAGTAGAGGACCAGTCGGCTGATCTACGGGTGGCAGTTGATGTTGTAAAGTCACTGGGAGTTCCCTACGTAGAGGCGCGCACATCGACCAGCGCCGCTAAGCTTTACCTGGAAACCGCACTAAATCAGGGGCAGCCACTCCCCGATCTAATCATTGTAGATTTAGACCTTGGCTATGAGAGCGGATTTGAGTTGCTGCGCTTCTGGCACAGCAATTCCACACTGTCGGCGATCCCTCTGATCGTGTGGACCGCAATGGGCGAAGAGCAGCAGCACATTTGCGGTTTGTTCAAGGTAAACGCCATCATCTCGAAGGCTGAAGGTGTTGACGCATTAAGGCGAGCGATCGAACCGCTCGGTGCGTCCGCATCACCGACAGGCGATTCCGTACCCGCAAGTTAAGGCAACACTTCCGCTTGAAACCGCATCGAGTGTTACGCGGGTTCGCCGTGGACTCGTCGTTGCCGTGATTGATTTCTTGGAGGAAATAAACATGGGTAAGCTTGGGGAGATTATTTCCCGCAATCAAGAGCGTATTCGCGCGGACTGGGTCAACGACATGGCGAAGTCTGTGCAGCGGGCTGATCTCATCAGCAAAGTGGAGTTGGAAGAGCAGACGCGCACGTTGCTCCATGGGATTGCGCAGGGAGCTTCCTCAGGCCAGTCCGATGACGTCACCGGCCCAGCTTGGAGCTCCGTTCGCGAACTTTTGCAGGACATTTCGTCATCGCGCGCGCGGCAAGGGTTTACCCCCAGTGAGACCGCGACCTTCGTCCTTTCGCTCAAACAGCCCCTGTTTATGACAATCCGGCACGAGCTCGGAAAAAACCAGGAGGAAATGTTCGAAACCCTCTGGACCGCTACCGCGATGCTGGACCGGTTGGCGCTCCTGACGACGGAATTCTACATGGCGACTCGGGAAGAGCTAATCTCGCGTCAGCAGCAGGAATTGCTGGAGCTTTCGACTCCCGTGGTTAAGCTGTGGGACGGCATTCTGGCGCTGCCCATTATTGGCACACTTGATAGCGCGCGTACCCAGGTTGTGATGGAGGAACTTTTGCAAACGGTAGTTGCTACCAACTCCAAGTTCGCCATCATTGACATCACTGGGGTACCGACGGTGGACACTCTGGTAGCCCAGCATCTTCTCAAGACCATTACAGCGGCGCGATTGATGGGCGCCGAGTGCATCATCAGCGGCGTTCGTCCGCAAATTGCTCAGACCATCGTTCACCTCGGCATCAATCTGGAGGATGTCATCACCAAGGCCAAGCTGGCCGATGCCTTCGCCCTTGCGCTGCAACGAAGTGGCCGGGCGGTCGTTCGAACATCCGCGAGCGCGGCTCCCGCAGCCCGCCGGGAGGATTGAGATGGAACGTATCCCGATCCTTCGCATGGGACCTTTTCTGCTGATTACGATCCAGGTCGACATGCACGACAAATTGGCCATGCAACTGCAAGACGACGTAACCGAACGCATCTCCGATTGGGGATCGGCCGGAGTTCTGATCGATATCTCTTCGCTTGAGATTGTCGATTCGTTTATCGGACGCATGTTGGCAAACATCGCGGCCATGTCGAGGGTTTTAGGGGCAGAGACGGTAGTGGTCGGCATGCAGCCCGCCGTAGCAATCACCCTGGTCGAGTTGGGGATGTCGCTGCCGGGAGTGCGAACAGCGCTCAATGTCGAATCGGGAATGGAACTCTTAAACACCAGCCTGGGCAGGCCGCAATTAGGGACACTCAATGACAGTAGCGAAGCGTGAGCTGCTGCCGTTGCACAGCTCGAATGACGTCGTGGTAGCCCGGCAAAAGGTGCGCCAGTGGGCTATTGAACTGCGCTTCAGTCTGGTTGACCAGACCAAGCTGGTGACTGCCGCGAGCGAACTGGCGCGTAATGCTCTGGATCACGGGCAGGGCGGCCAGATGACCATGGAGATCGTCAACGGAGCGGTGAAGACCGGGCTAAAGCTGACGTTTGAAGACAACGGCCCGGGCATTCCGGATATCGAAATGGCATTGAAGGATGGCTACACCACCGGCGCCGGCATGGGGTTAGGGCTGGGGGGCAGCAAGCGGCTGGTGAATGATTTCTCCATCGAGTCCGAAGTTGGCAAGGGTACAAAGATAACGGTAGTGCGATGGAAGTAGAGATCACCGAACATGTGCCCATCACGGATGCGTCATCAATAGGCGAAGCACGACGGCGCGGGCTCCTGCTCGCCGACCGGATTGGCTTCGACTCCGTTCGCAGCGGAGAGTTTGGCCTTCTGATTACCGAGGTCGCCCGCAATATCCTGCTGCACGGTGGAGGCGGTCAGACGGTCATGGTGGGCGCCAAGAATGGCCACGATGCCGTCGCCCGTATCCTGGCGCTCGACAGCGGACCTGGCATCGCAGACATGACCAAGGCCATGAGCGATGGCTATTCCACAGGCGGGACCATGGGCGCCGGCATGGGCGCCATGCAGCGGATCGCTACCTCTCTCGAGATATTTACCGGACGATCGGGAACCATCGTTATGCTGGAATTAGGCTCGCCATCGCATCAGGGCGGGCTGCGCGTAGCGGGAATGGCGGTTCCCTACCCTGGCGAGCGTCTTTGCGGCGATGCCTGGGTCCACCACCAGACCTCAGACCGCACCGTGATTCTGCTGGCAGACGGACTGGGCCATGGGGTGCAGGCTGCCGAAGCTTCAGAAGAGGCGGTAGCGGTATTCTGGAAGCGCGTAGACCGTCCCCCTGGTGAAATCCTGGGTTATGTACATGAGGCGTTGAAAAAAACCCGAGGCGCGGTGGCTGCGGTTGCCGAAATCAGGCCCCATGAACGCATCGTAACGTATGCCGCCGTCGGCAATATAGCCGCATCGGTGGTAAATAATCAGGGCTCCAGGAGCCTGGTTTCGCACAGCGGCACGCTTGGCGTTGCAGCGCCGAAGATTCAGGAATTTAAAATCGACTGGTCGCCTGACGCCATTCTGATCATGCACTCCGACGGACTGCAAACCCGTTGGGATTTGTCTGCGTATTCTGGATTGTTGGCGCGGCACCCGGCTGTGATCGGTGCTGCATTGTTCCGCGATTTTCGCCGTCACCGCGACGACGCCAGCGTCGTGGTTGTTAAAGCGACTGCGTGATGTTGGAACCAATTCTCGATATCGCCTTGCGCACAGAGCGCGACGTTGTGCAGTCACGGCAACGCGCGCGCGAACTTGCGGCTCTGCTTGGTTTCGACAATCAAGATCAAATTCGCCTGGCTACCGCTACCTCCGAGATCGCTCGTAACGCCTTCCGCTACGCCCGCAATGGCAACGTCAACTTCATGGTTCATCTGGAGTCGCCGCAACGGCTGGAGATCGTAGTCACGGATTCCGGCCCGGGCATCCCTAACCTCGAAGATATTCTGGACGGCCGCTACAAGTCCGAAACCGGTATGGGCATGGGCATCCTCGGAACCAGGCGGCTGATGGATGAATTCGATCTGGTATCGGATTCCGGTGGCACGCGGGCTCGCCTGGTAAAGCGACTGCCTCGGCAAGCTCCCACATTGACTCCTCGCGGCATCCGCGTCCTGACTGAGCAATTGCGTAACCGGAAGCCCGAAACTCCGTACGACGAGATCGAGCGACAGAACCAGGAATTGCTGAAGACTTTACAGGAGCTGCGAGCGCGGCAGGAGGAGTTAGCGCTGTTGAACCGCGAATTGGAAGACACGAATCGCGGCGTGGTGGCACTCTATGCCGAACTGGACGAACGCGCCGACTATCTGCGGAGAGCATCCGAGCTTAAAACCAAGTTTCTCTCCAACGTCTCTCATGAATTTAGAACTCCACTGAACTCCATCATCTCGCTGGCGCGTTTGCTGATGGACAGGCTGGACGGCGAGCTTAGCTCGGAGCAGGAGAAGCAGGTCCGCTATATCGAGTCGTCCGCTCGTGACCTTCAGGAGATGGTGAATGATTTGCTCGACCTGGCGAAGGTCGAAGCAGGCAAGATCAAGATCCGGGTGAAAACTTTCGAAGTGTCCGAGCTTTTCAGTGCCATGAAAGGTATGTTGAAGCCTCTTCTGGCGGACAACACTGCCGTAGAACTCATCTTTGAAGACCCGGTAGGCTTGCGGCCTCTGCGAACCGATGAAGGTAAGGTCTCTCAGATTGTCCGCAACCTGATTTCGAATGCTCTGAAGTTCACACCTGACGGCAGAGTTTCAGTGTGCGCCCGGGCAGCCGAAAATGAGCGCGTGCTATTCGAAGTCACCGATACCGGTATCGGCATTCCCCTGGAACATCAGGAAACAATTTTTCAGGAGTTCAGCCAGATAGAGAATCCGCTTCAGGATCGGCATCGCGGCACCGGCCTGGGATTACCGCTCTGCCGCAACCTGGCATCTCTTCTGGGCGGACGCCTGTGGCTGGAAAGCGCTCCCGGCAAGGGATCGACGTTCTTTGTGGAAATCCCTGCGGTGTACATCGGAGACGCGGCACAAGACATTGATAGGACGGCTTTGCCTGCTACCGAGTTTCATCGCGCCCCGGTCTTGATTGTGGAAGACAACCCGCAAACCGGAACCCTCTTCGAATCATATTTGAGGAGTTCGGAGTTTCAAGCAATCGTGGCCGCCGACGTATCGCAGGCGCAGTCCTGGTTGAGCAGACATTCGCCTATCGCGATAGTTTGCGACATTCATATTGGCGAAGAGACGACCTGGTCGTTCGTGGAGAAGTTGCGGGCAGACATCCCGAATGTGCCTGTGATCCTGACCAGCGCATTCGACGAGTCGGAACGTGCCTCGAGACAAGGAAACGTATTCTTGCCGAAACCGCTTGAACGGGAAAAACTTTTGCAGGAGCTTCGCCGACTGACTTTGCAAAACGGGACGCGCAGTCTCCTGATCGTCGATGACAACGAGGTCTCGCGTTACATTGTTCGGGAATTGCTCGATCAGCCCTGGTTGGAAGTGCGCGAAGCCAATAACGGGTCAGAGGCACTCAGCCTTATCGCAGCCTCTGTCCCGGATGCCGTGATCCTCGACTTGTTAATGCCCGACATGAGCGGAATGGAAGTACTGCGACGAGTGCGCGCTGACTCCGCCACAGAGCACCTTCCGGTGTTGATTTATACGTCCAAGACGCTGACCGACGACGAGCGCAGCCAGTTGCAATCCCTGGGAGCCAAGATCGTGCGCAAAGAGGAAATCTCAACCCGACTTTCAGCGCGGCCTTTCCTGGATTGGTTAACTACTGCGGGCGTGTCTCCTAACCCCGACACTGTTCAACCGAATGGCTGACAACCGCCCTCATCGGATTCTAATAGTCGATGACCGGGAACAAAACCGGTACATCCTTGCCCGCGTGCTCAGGCAGGCGGGCTATCAGTGCGACTATGCTGGAAACGGCCGGGAAGCCATCGACAAAGCTCATACAATCCCGTCTCTGATTATTCTTGATGTTCATCTGCCGGACGCCTCCGGCTTCGACATTTGCCGGCAGCTTAAGGAAGACGGGATCACCTCACATATTCCGGTTCTGCAGATATCCGCGTCGTTCATCTCAGCCGAACACAGAGCTAAGTCGCTGGAAGCGGGAGCTGACGGGTATTTGACTCATCCGATCGATAGCGTTGTCCTGGTTGCTACGGTCCGATCATTACTTCGCTTGCGAGAAGCCGAGTCCTTGGCCCGCGAATCCGCGGTGCAATGGCAGTCCACTTTCGACTCCTTGTCCGAGGGATTGGCGCTGGTCAACGCCCATGGTGAGTTGGCCCGCGTGAACGATGCCTTCGTACAACTTTGTGACAATCACGCCGGCTGCGCCGCCGGCCAGAACGCGTCTAACGTGTTGCGCGAGTTGCTGGGAACCGATGCACCGCTTCAACACGAAGGCGAGGAACGATACAGCTCAGATTTTCTGGTGAATGGAAGGACAATTCGAGCGAGTGTCGACCGGGTGAATCTGG
Source organism: uncultured Acidobacteriaceae bacterium (assembly GCA_963834135.1). GTDB lineage: Bacteria > Acidobacteriota > Terriglobia > Terriglobales > Acidobacteriaceae > Bog-257. Next base: position 566,982 of record CAWIAN010000010.1, read on the forward strand.
GCGGTACCGGTATCGGCAAGATCGTCGTGTTAGCCGACATTACCGACAGCAAGCTAGCCGAATATGCCATTCGCACTGCTGAAAAACTCGCCGCGACGGGCAAACTGGCTCACGCCATAGCCCATGAGATCAACAATCCACTGGAGGCCCTGGTCAACCTGATTTATCTGGCCTCATCTGCTCGCCGGGTGGAGGACATACAGCAGTTTCTGGAGCAGGCGAACGCCGAGGTGGCGCGCATATCGCGCATCACGAAACAATCGCTCTCCTTTCATCGAGACACACAGTACGCGGTACCGCTTGATATCGGCAGAGTCGTGGAAGAAGTGATTGCGCTGTACGGAAAGCTTGCGGAGACCCGCAAAGTCCGCCTGGTTTACGACGGCACTCCTACTCTTTCCGTTCACGGCTTCCCGGGGCAACTGGGCCAGGTGTTCGGCAACCTCGTTCGTAATGCAGCCGAGGCTGCACCTCCGGGAACAGAGGTCAAGATCCGCGTACGACCATCCCGGCGCTCCGGGCGCGATGGCACGCTGGTTACTATTCATGATCGCGGCGCCGGGATACCTCGGCCCGTGCAGGAGCAAATGTTCGATCCTTTCTTCACCACTAAGGAATTGAAGGGCTCGGGACTGGGCCTGTGGGTATCGAAGACCCTGATTCTGAGGCACCAGGGAACGATTCGCTTCCGTACTTCAACGCGGGAGTGCGCCAGCGGCACGACGTTTCAGGTGTTTCTGCCGATCGACGTATTGAATCAAGCGGCTTTAGACGCTCCCAGTATTTAGTTTTCTGACGATCGGCGCTACCCTGCCCCGCAACTTCTTGCTTTACAATGGGTTTTCTGTCTAATAGCAATCAGAAAATTGCGGCGATGCATTCGCTGGCTTGCCGGTACTGGACGAAGCACTCGCTGCCACAGGCCGCGCCAAGCGCGGGATTGCTCGCCATGATTGTGCGCTTTCAGATTCGAAGCTTATGCGTCCATTACACTTCCGGATGAGACTTCTGGGAGCATTGAGTTTACTGTTGCTGCTCGCGGCGAGTGCAGATGCACAGAGCCCGACACTGGTCACACTTGATCAGGCAATCGATTTGGCCTTGGCGCATAATCACTCCCTGAAAGCATCCCGCACCTTGATCTTGCAGAATCAGGCCCAGGAGATCACGGCGAATCTGCGTCCTAATCCGACCCTCAACTTCGATTCGCAATTCCTGCCTGTCTTCTCACCTTCCAACTTCTCTGGCGACAATCTGAGTGAGGTCCAGCAATTCGATCTGGGCGTCGGTTATCTGTTCGAGCGCGGCCGTAAACGGCAACATCGGCTGCAAGCTGCCGTCGACCAGACGAATGTGACCAAGGCGACGGTCGCAGACGATGAACGCTCGCTCACGTTTAATGTGGCTCAGCAATTCGTGACGGTTCTGTTGGCTGAATCCACCTTACGATTCGCCGAGCTTGATTTGAAAAGCTTTCAGAACACCGTCGACATCTCCGAAACCCAGTACAAGTCCGGCTATATCAGCGAAGGTGACTACCTCAAGATCAAGCTGCAGCTGTTGCAATTCCAGACCGACGTATCGTCGGCTAAATTGGCCAGGGTGCAAGGCCTGGTAGCCCTGCGGCTGCTGCTGGGATACGATGCCGTTCCGGCCAACTACGACGTGATGGGGGACCTTTCGTTTCAGCAGGTCACGGCAACGGTTGATGATCTGGAGGTTAGGGCGCTTCAAGAGCGTCCCGATTATCGGGCTGCTGTACTTGGAGTGACGGCTGCCCAGAGCCAAATCGCTCTCGCCAAAGCTAACGCCAAGCAGGACGTGAACACCACGATCGACTACACGCACACGGCTGGAGAAAACAGCGCTTCCTTTTTCCTGAATTTCGGGATGGCCTTTTTCGACCGCAATCAGGGCGAGATCGCTCGTACCAAGTATGCTTTGCTGCAGGCCCAGGAGAGTCAGGCCTCGACCAGCGACACGGTGCTATCGGATGTGAGCACGGCCTATGAGGGTTTGCGAAGCAATGAAGAGATAGTCCAGCTTTACACCTCCGGTTATCTGAAAGAGGCGCAGGATTCACGAGACATCAGTGAGTATGCTTACAAGCGCGGCGCTACCAGTCTGTTGGATTTCCTCGATGCGGAGCGCAGCAATCGCGCGACGCAACTTGCTTACCGGCAGGCACTGGCGGACTATATGACCGCGCTCGAGCAATTGAAAGAAGCCGTGGGAACAAGGACGCTACCGTGACCATGCACAAGAATCAACGGCTTCGGATGATAGCGCTGGTCGCACTTGCTGCTCTGGCTCTGACACTTGCCGGCTGCAAGGAAGAGCCGCCACCTAGCGCCAGCCATTCGAACTCCTCGGATACTGCCGAGCTATTCACGATTCCTGCAGACCAGATGTCGCACGTTCAGGTAATTACCGTGCAGCCCGCCAAGCTGACGCGGACGCTGCGACTGACCGGCGCGGTCACTTACAACGGCTTCCACACCACACCCGTCATCACGCAAGTCAGCGGCCCGGTGAATCGCATCGCCGTCGTGCCCGGCCAAATGGTCAGCCGCGGGGAGCCACTGCTCTACGTCGCCAGTCCCGATTATTCACAGCTGCGCTCCAACTATCTGAAAGCCAAGGACGCCTATTCCCTGGCGCAAAAAGGCTACGCCCGCGCCAAAGACCTGTATGAGCATCACGCCCTCGCCGAACAGAACCTGGAGCAGGCTGAGTCCGCCGAGGTTCAGGCGCAAGGAGACCTGACTGCTGCTGAAGCCGCGCTCAAGGTGCTGGGAATTAACGATCCCAATGCCCTGCTGACCGCGCCTCCATCTTTTGAGGCTACCGTGAAAGCCCCTATCAACGGGCAGGTGGTGGAGCAGGATGTCGCTGTCGGACAACTGTTACAGCCCGGAGCAACCCAGTGCTTCATCATCTCTGACACCAGCAACGTCTGGGTACTGGTAAATGTCTATCAAAAGGATCTGCCTTTCGTGCATGTCGGCGATCCGGTCGCGATTCGCACCGACTCTTACCCGGACACGTTTAATGGACGAATCTCGTATCTGGCGGCGGCCCTGGATCCGACTACGCGCACCCTGCAGGCGCGCATTGACACGAGCAATCCCGGCCAGAAGCTGAAGAACAACATGTACGTGGTGGCGATGGTGGATGCGGGATCTACGCCGAACGCAATTGCTCTGCCCGACGCTGCAGTGCTGCGCGACACCGAGAACCAACCATTCGTCTATGTGGAGCAGGGTAATAATCAATTTGGCAGGCGGTCCGTCACGATCGGCGAGAGCGTGAAGGGGCAAACACAAATCATGAGCGGCCTGAAGGCCGGCGACCGTGTCATCGGCGACGGCAGCCTGTTCCTGCAGTTTGCAAATTCGCTACAACGGTAGCCATAAAACAGAATGACAGCAAGGACCACCACACCGGCACCTGAATGATTCATCGAATCGTACAAGCTGCGCTTCGTCAGCGCTTTCTGGTGCTGGTGTTGACCATCTTCATGATGGTCGCCGGAATTATTTCCTTTCGGCGCATGCCGGTGGACGCCTACCCCGATCTCTCGCCTCCCCAGGTCGAACTGGTTACGCAGTGGCCCGGCCATGCCGCCGAGGAAGTCGAACGTCTGGTGACGCTGCCGCTTGAGTTGGAATTGAATGGCGTGCCTCGCGTGGAAGTGATGCGGTCGATCTCGCTCTACGGGCTCTCCGACATCATTCTCACCTTCGATGAAGGTACGGACGATTATTTCGCCCGCCAGGTGGTCTTCCAGCGCATGTCCCAGGCTACTTTGCCGGCCGGCGTAGCCCCGGATATGGCGCCGCTCTTCAGTCCCAGTGGCCTGGTGTACCGCTACGTTCTGCAAAGCCCCGATCGCACTCCGCAGGAGTTGAAGACGATCGAGGATTGGGTGGTCGAGCGCGAGTACCGCTCGGTCAAAGGCGTGGCGGACGACTCCGGCTTCGGCGGAACGACAATGCAGTATCAGGTGCTGCTCGATCCCGCCAAGATCTTCGGATATCACCTCACCGTTCCGCAGGTCGTGAACGCTTTGACCGCCAACAATGCGAACGCCGGCGGAGGCTTCTACTCGCAGGGCGGCCAGTTCTATTACGTGCGCGGTATAGGGTTATTGCGCGATACCGGTGACATCGGCAACGTGGTGGTCGGCAGCAATAATGGTGTCCCGATTACGGTCAAGGACATCGGCGAGGTGGAGATTGGCTACGCGCCGCGCCTCGGCGAGTTCGGTTATGAGAAGAACGACGACGCGGTAGAGGGTGTGATTCTGATGCTGCGCGGCGAGCAGACGCAGAACGTCCTCCAGCGCGTGGAAGCGAAGACTGACGAACTGAACAAGTCGGTGCTGCCGCCGGATGTGAAAATCCATCCCTATTACGATCGCAGCGAACTGGTAAAACTCACCACCGATACAGTCGAAGGCAACCTGCTGCGCGGCATGGTGCTGGTGCTGATCGTCCTGATTTTCTTCCTGGTGAGCTGGCGAGCGGCCATCATCGTCGCTTTAACGATCCCGCTCGCTCTGCTATTTGCATTCATCGTGCTGCACGCGCACGACGGGGCGGCCAATCTGCTCTCGATTGGCGCCATTGACTTCGGCATTATCATCGACGGAACCGTCGTCATGGTGGAGAACATCTACCGTGAACTTGCGCTGCGTTCGGGAGAAAGTTATAGCCTGAACGAGGTGATCCTCGCCGCCGCCAAGGATGTTGATCGGCCTATCTTCTACTCGGTGGCAGTGATTCTTGCAGGTTATCTTCCTATCTACGCACTGAGCGGGCCGTCGGCGAAGTTGTTCCATCCCATGGCTGAGACCATGTCGTTTGCGCTAGTCGGCGCCCTCATTCTTACGCTGACGCTGGTGCCTGTGCTGGCCTCCTACTGGTTCAAGAGCGGAGTAAAGGAGCACGCGAATCGGGTCTACGAGTGGATGAAGGAAAAGTATGCTGGCCAGCTGGATTGGGCACTTGATCGTCCGAAGCTGACCATGCTGATCGCCTGTTTGATCTTTGGAGCCACGCTGCTGCTGGTTCCGTTCATCGGCGGCGAGTTCATGCCCCACCTGGATGAAGGAGCGCTCTGGGTGCGGGCGACGATGCCGTACACCATTTCGTTCGAAGAGGCGAGCAAGATTGCCCCGCAGATACGCGACATCCTCATGTCGTATCCGCAAGTCACGGTGGTGGCATCAGAGTTGGGCCGGCCCGACGACGGAACTGATCCCACCGGCTTCTTCAACTGCGAGTTCTATGTCGGCCTGAAGCCTTACAAAGACGCTGCGTGGCGCGGAGATGCCGACACAAAGGCGAAACTGACCGAGTCGATTAATAAGAAGCTCTCCGCATTTCCGGGAATCGTCTTCAACTACACCCAGCCGGCGGAAGATGCGGTCGACGAAGCACTGACCGGGTTGAAGAGCTCACTGGCCGTCAAAATCTACGGCGACGACCTGAACGTGCTTCAGGATAAAGCGATACAAATCAAGAACACGCTGGCGAAGGTTCCGGGATTCACCGATCTTACCGTCGTCCGCGAACTCGGTCAGCCGAGTTTGCTGATCGACGTTGACCGCGACAAGATTGCGCGCTACGGAATCAACGTCGCTGACGTGGAAGCGGTTGTCTCCGCCGCCGTAGGCGGTCAGGCTGCGACCCAAGTCATCCAAGGCGAAAAGCTATTCGACCTGGTGGTCCGCATGCAGCCCCAATTCCGCAGCAGCGCCCACGAGATCGGCCAGCTGCTGGTTGGCACTCCCGACGGAAAACAGATTCCATTGAGTGAGCTGGCAAGCATTCGCCAAGGCAATGGCGCGTCATTTATTTATCGCGAAAACAACTCTCGCTACATCGGAGTGCAGTACAGCATTGAGGGCCGCGATCTGGAGCGCGCGGTTCGCGACGGACAGGAAGCCGTGGACAAGGCAGTCATACTGCCGCAGGGCTACCGTCTGGCTTGGGGTGGAGAATATAGTCAGTTCCTCGAAGCGAAATCGCAGATGATCTTTATCGGCCCCATCGCGCTGGTCATCATCTTCATGATCCTCTTTGCCCTGTACGGCAACTTGAAGTTCCCGATCACCATCGCTTTGGGAGTGATCCTGACCGAACCCGTAGGGGCGTTGATTGCTCTGAAGCTCACGAACACGCCGTTCAGCGTGTCGTCCGTACTCGGACTGCTTGCCCTGCTCGGCGTCTCGGTGGAGACGGCGGTCATTCTCGTCTCTTACATCAACAAGCTTCGCCAGGAGGGCATGGACATCAGGACCGCTACGCGCGAGGCTTCCCTGCTCCGCTTGCGTCCGATCATGATGACCGCTCTGGTCGCGTGCCTCGGCTTGCTTCCGGCCGCGCTGGCTACCGGCATCGGATCTGACACGCAGAAGCCGTTCGCAATCGTTATCGTTGCAGGTTTGATCTCGCGGCTGTGCATCGGGTTCTTCGTCAATCCGGTGCTGTATCAGATGGTGGCACGTGAAGGGGACGTTCTTCAGGTCTGAGCCGCTGGCGTTTCTCGGGACAAGCAGTCGGCTGTTTGACTAACCTATTCTGCTGCGAGAGAATACATAAGACGTTCTGATCTGAGCGTCGTTCTTCTAAAGTGGGCCTGTGGCGCAGCTGGGAGCGCGCTTCCATGGCATGGAAGAGGTCGTCGGTTCGATCCCGACCAGGTCCACCAAATCTTTCAACAACTTAGCGACCCAACCTCTTCCAGCCTTAGCAGCATTTAGCAGCAAATCACTCAACAATTCGCTGCTGCGCTCACCGCCAGAGACTTCGAGCGAAGTTCTGCGCTGATGGCGTCCAGTGTCGCTTGCACTGACTCGGGCACCTGCTGAACATACACATCGAGCGTTGTAGCTGCCCTGGTGTGCCGCAGGATGCCCTGCACGTCTTTGAGCGAGCCTTTTGTCTGTGCCAGCGTCGCGACGGTCCGCCTGATGACCTGAAATGTCAGCTTTGGCAGTTTCAAGTCCTTGGCGAGCCGATGCAGCACGCGCTTACGATAATTCGACGAGTCCATGAAGCCACCGCACGTATCCGGGAAGATGGGCGCATCCGGCGCAGAGTTGGGGCATTGCCGCCGCCATTCCTGCAACGCATCAGCCAGCTCTCTCGGGATGTGTACGGTCGTGAGCGCGGCACGAGTCTTGCCCCAAGGGCGCAATTCGCCTCGATACAGCGTCTCACTCAGTCGCATGGTTCCCTGCTCATAATCGAAACACCGCCACCTCAGGGCGAAAAGTTCACCCGGACGCAGCGCCGTCGTCATATCCGTTTCGAGCAGGACGCGATCTCGGAGCGGCAGAGATGCGAGCGCCGTCCCGAGTTGCTCCCATGTCAACGTAGTCCGGTCAGTCTCACGTAGCTGCGTCGGCACCGTTAGCAGCCGAGCTACGTCTTTCGTGACGAAGCCCATGTCACACGCCTCGGCGAAAATGCTCTTGAGATACGCTCTCATTTGCAGAACCGTCGAGAAGTCGCGTGTTTTGGCTAAGCTGTTCAAGTGCAGTTGCAATGTGAATCTGTCGATACGTTCCATGGGTGTTGAGTCGAACGCGTCAATCAGATTGCGTTCTATTAGCAGCCGCTTCGTTTTGGCCGTCTCTGGCCGCCAAACGCCTTCCTTCAGCGGGAAAAAACGGTTACGAACGAACCAGCCGAACGTGACGGGAGCACTTCGTTCTTCGCTCCCGCCTACGATGTTGCCGGTCTCTCTGGTTATCACTTGTTCGAGTAGCTCGCGAGCTGCGCTCTTGCTCAATTCACTACGCAGACCGAGAACAACCGAACGCTGCTTGAATCGCCGTTCCTTCGTGGACGGGTCCAGAACGGCCTGTCGAAAACTGCCGTACCACTTGCGCCCGCATAAACGAACGTTGCCGCGCTGATACGACTTCTTGTTGCCCATCGCAATCCCAGTCTGTGGGGGAGTAGCAGTAGGCGGTGTCATTGTACCCTGCGACGCAAGACGCTTCTGCGCTCTTGATCTTGAATGAACTCCTCGATTGCGCTCGCACGGAAGCGCAGGAGTCCTGCCCTTCTTGAACCGCCGATGCGAATGGCGGGCAGAAGTGGTTGCTTACGGCTGGAGTGGTCGCGAACCCAGTCAAGGCTTGCGCCCAGTCGAGCGGCTACCTGTTCGACTGTCAGAAGCGGATCGGGTGCTGGTGAGATGTTGCTAAGTGGGGGATGAGGTGATGACAAATGAATGCTCCGAATGATTAAAAGTAAGAATCCCGCCCCACCGCGCAGGGCCGGTTTTTGTGAAGTGCTGTTCGTTATGAAGCTTGCTTGTGCAGAGGTGCAGGTTCCGTGCCCACACTGACGGGAGGCTTGCGAGGAACGTATCCGACCTGCGCAGCAACTTGTTCGATGGTGTGCCCGCTGCCAAGAAGGCGTGACAGCTTCGGTCGAGAAATGCCGAACTTCAGCGCCCAGTCTGCTTGTATGAACGTCTCACCATGAAGGGTGTGCCAGCGAGTGCTGCGTCTATTTCGGGCTTGTTCTCTGTTAGTCACCCAGTGACAGTTACTCGGCTCGTAATTGCCGTTGGGGTCGATTCGGTCAATCTCTAAGCCCGGTGGACACGGCCCCATGTCAGCAAGAAAAGCCTCGAATGACCGCCAGCGATCACAGATGGTGATACCCCTTGCCCCGTAGCGAGGAAAATCTCCACTTTTTGGGTTCGTGCAACGCGTCCACATGTTGTAGAACGCCGAATATGTTCGAGAGTGCTTGCCGCCTGACGAGTGCCCGTGTGTTCGATTCATTGTCTTCAACAATTCGGCGCGGAAGCACCCGCAGGAAGTTGTTATGCCGTGGACCAGTGCGTCCGCCTGAATGGAAACTGTCTTCCCGTCGCAGTCGCATCGGCACCAGAACATTGTTCGCGGGCGTTTGGCCGTACTATTGGGAGCGCGTCCTATCACGACCAAGCGGCCGTATCGCCGTCCGGTCAAGTCGTTGAACTGAGATTTCTGCCTCGTTGAGTCTTGTTTCACAAAATCTGTCTCCAAAAAAAATGCCCCGCGATTGCCTCGCAGAGCGTTGTGTGAAGATTGTTGTTCGTGTTAGTTAATCGTGATGCCCGCGCATTTCTTCAGCGAACGCTCTGAGCTTTCTCTCTGCCAGTCGCGCCCGCGCTTTGAGTGACCGTTCGAGCCGCTGTAAGCCAACATCGCCGCCGACAGCGACTTCAAGGTCGGTAACTCGCTGCTCAAGCTCACGTTGCCACGCAGGGTCTAGCACCTTTAGCAAAGCATCGAAGAAGCCCATCAAAACGGAACCCCGTTTTGGGCGAACCACTGAAGTTGCTCAGGGTACGAGCGAACGAACGTGCTCTGCAAGTGTGCAGCGTGTTCAGCACTGCGCTCCAGGGCTTCGCGAAATAGCCTGTGCATGTCAAACTGCTGCGCCTGTGGAACTCTGCGCAGATGTTTGAACTTGCTTCGGGCGAGGTCTTCGCCGCCGATGACGTTTGCGCACATCAGCAGGTTCGTGAAGTAATCCGCCGTGTAATGTCGCTGATAGACGCGACCGCCCGGCAGGTGGGCATGAGTCAACTTGGGGTCGATCCACACCTCGTGGCCGGTTAGCCACGCTTTCAAATCCCAGTACAACTCTTCGCCGGCGTAACCGCGAAAGCCGGACCAGTAGCCGCCGAGCTTCTCCCACACACTGCGCCGTACAATGAATCCACCGTGTCCGCTCGCGGCACATCGGTATGGTTGGTTCGGGTGCTGCGGTACGTAGACTTCCGGTGTTCTAAAAAAGGAGTCATCGAGCTTGTAATGGAACCTGCTATCGCCCGCGCCGTATCGGTAGGAACTGTGCAGCACGTCCATGTCTTTCGCAGTCATCTGCTCGATGGCCCGATCAAAGTAGTCCGACGAAGGAACACAATGAGCGTCGAAGAAAAAAATGAACTGGCCGTTACCACGTGCTGCGCCCAGGTTGCGTGCGCTTGGCGGCGACAGCGGCCCAGGTATCGTCACGAGGTCTAGCGGATGAGTCGCCGCGAACTCTTCAAAGAACCCCCGAGCGACTGAAGGCCACGACTCATCGCCGTGCCCGTTCGCAACGACGAAGAATCTGTATCGAGCAGGGCAATGTTGCAAAGCCATCGTGCAGCTTTGCAGAGTGAACCACGTGTGCTGCCACTCTCCACGCCAAGGAATCACGACATCAAAGCTCGGCAAACAAACAGCCCCAGTATCACTACTGGGGCTGTTGAGGTTGATTGTGGGCTGCATCATTCGGGCCGTCGCAACGGGAGTGAGGCAAATTTCTGGTACCCGTTTTCGCGGATGAACTTGATTCGCGCCTTGTCGTTCTTCAGGTCGGACTTGGCAATCACCTGGGGAGTCTGCGGGCCGCTGCTCTGGGAGCCAGAAGCGCCGGTGCCACCACGGGTCTTGCCGGCTGCGAGGTAAGGATGCTGCTCGGCAATCTCGCCGAAATAGGCTTCCAACGAGAGCGGCTCTAACGAAGCATTAATACGGATGTGTCCCTTTTCGTCGAGCACCACGAATTCGCCCGTCGTGCTATCACGCTGTACGGCACCGTCGGTGATGACGAGAACTGCATTCTGGTTGACGAAGCGGTCGCCCATTGCCGTGACCATAGCGTCGCGTTTATCACGCTTATAGATTTCGGCGTCGCGCTTACTAGCATGTTCGACCGCCAGCTTTGCCTGTTCCTGCAACGCCGCCGCACGAGCATTGGCTTCAGCTAACGCACGCTGAGACTCGGCCTTCTCAGCATTCGAGGCGATGCCCCTCTTGGCCGCAGCGAGTTCCGCGTGTAGTGCTTCGACATCAGACTCGTACTGCGCCCGCAACGCCCTGGTTACCTGCTCAGTCACTTCGGCAGTCACTTCGGAAGTGACCACGGCCCGCTCTCGCTTCAGACGAGACGGAATGACTATCTCATCAAGATGCCGCTGCTGTTCAGCCGTGTAGCTGACTTTCTCGCGTGTGGGTTTCTCTTCTGTTGTGGTTGAGCCGTCACCTGTAGAGGTGGGCAGTGATTTATCTTTCTCTTCCATGATGTAATGCCTCTTTCAAAGAAATGCCTCCCGCACTTGGAGTGTCTGCCGGGAGGCGTGCCAGTGTTTAAGCTCGCGGCACATCGGAACATTCACCCCTACGCAGACGCCGAGCACCGGCGGCTCACGTGCAACCGCACTCAGAGCGAATTTAGCGATCCGCCAGATACACGGCCGCCCGCGCATGGGTGAAACTTGTAAGAACTTGATTTCGGGTTGTGCGGCCTACGCCCTAGGAAGGATGGATCGGCGCAGGCAAGTGGTATGTCGCTCGTGAAATGGAGCCTTGACCCAACGAGCTGTGAACACACACACCTCTACCACCATGAAAATCATTATACGCGCTTGTCGGACAAATGTCAAGCCCACATGCCGCGCCGTTTGTCAACTGGGCCGTTGAAGTCCCCTTAGCACAGTTAACAAAAATTTGTCAATGGTGGGCACTGGACCCTAAACGCCAGGTCGAGCCGCTTGGGAGAATGCCCGGATTTCGCACGGAAACCTACTCAAAATCGGCGAACTGTGGCGTTGTGGTGCTCGGGTATCAAAACTTGGACGCGGAAGCTTAGAAACGATTTAAACGCTCAGAATCGGGCCTTGATCGAGCTACGGTGCTTATTTTTCATAAACTTGTGTATTTATGACAAACCTCGTTTGCACCAAGGGTGGTGCAGTGGGATACGATTTGTCACAACGTCACCTCCGCTACCTCAGACTCCAGCTCGGAAACACCGACCCAATGGTTTGTAGCGGCCGTACCAAAAACCCGCGCAGAATTGATGTGCTCCACTAGCTCAACAGCAGTGCCGCCGGCCCCGAGCCAGTCACTAAGATCGTTGATCTCCGCGCCGTTGAACGATATGACGCGGTACGGTATCCCAAATCGTTGCAGCGATTCCTCGACTTTGAGGCGGAACGTCTGACCCGCTCGGTCATTGTCGGGACACAGAATGACTCGCTTACCTTGGAGATGCTTTTTCGCGATTACTGGCTTCCACGAACCGGCATTGCCGGATGTCGTAGCCGCGATCAACTTGCCTTCAGCATCCTTCAAACCCAGAGCACGGAAGTTTTCTGCATCACGTTCGCCCTCGAAGATCACAACCGTCTTAGCGAAGGCAACATCGGGTAGCACGTACAACAACGGCATCGCCCCACGGCCCTTGCCCCACTTCCACTCGTCGGCCGGTCCATCGCGATGCTGCCAGAGCAGTTCTTTGTTCTTGCCGAACCCATTGCGCAGTTTACGGTGGCTCGCAAATCCAAACTCATCTTCCCACTCATAAACAGCGTCCGCTCTTTCGGCGGCAGCTTCGACCGACACGTTGCGATGCGCCACAAACTCCGCGCCGGCACTTTGCGCAGCAAGTTGCCCCATGAACTGCTTCGCCTCTGCGGTGCTACAGTTCCTGATTCGCTTAACCAGCCACAACAGACTGCCGTGATATTCCGCGCCCTGGTTCTGGCATCCGAAGCACCAGAATTTTTGTTCGGAGAGTGTGATAACAAGACTTGGGTCCGTGTCGATGTGCCACGGACACTGGACAGCGATCTGGTCGCTGCTATGAACCTCGGTACGCGCTTCAGGCAAACACGCTCGGAGTAATCTCTCCACGTATGCGGGACGTGAGAACTCGGCGTTGAGGTCAAAAGATTTTCGTCGCCCCTTCTCGTCGGTGACAAACAAGTTAGCCGCGTTCGCTGGGTCGGCATCTCGGGGTTGCGGTAACTCGCGAGTGTGAGGATCGTTGATCGTGATCCTGAGGGCGCGTGTACCTTCCACTGCTATCAGGCCGCGATCCTCCAGTTCCTTTCGAGCGGTGCGCACTGTGTCATTGCTCTTGATGCCGGTCAACTTCCAAAGAAGCGCAGTATCAATCGTCAGCACGTTCGAGCGGAGAAAGTTTGCCTTCCATAACAAGCAGACGTAAACCGCTACCGCCGATGCGCTCAGACTCGCTAGCGACCAGTGCTTCTCGTGCTCGGTGATGAATGATGTTGGAACGGTAAAGAACGGCAGAGACCCGTTGCCGTAAATTAACTTGGACCCGTAAAAATTGATCAGCGGGTCTGCGGTCGTAGGGTTCAAGAGCTTGTATTCATTGCTTGCGAACTGCGTCCCGTTCCGCTTGCGACCCTGCTGCTGGCACTCAACAAAACAGCTTTCCTCTAAATCGGCGAATGCCTTGCGGATCGTGGGCGCACTCATGCCCGTCTTTTCGGCGAGCGTCTGCTGGGTCATCTTCACCAGTACAGGCTGGGTGCTCAGCCGTTGCTTGCGGTGATGCTGTTGCTGGCGAGCTGCGTGGTAGAGGACCAGCAACACCTTGAGGGCGGCAGGGCTAATGCGTAGCTGTTCCTGCATGAGCACATCGCTGGGAACAGCAAAGAAAGTCAGTTTTCCCCATCGGGAAGCATTCAAAGATTCGTATGTCATGGGAAGAACGTTGGCGGGAAGATCAAAACCCAAACAACACACTTATTATAACATAACTACTGCCTTTATAGGGGAGACATGGCTGGGCGCTATGAAAACAAAGGGCCACCGTAGCAAAATTTTCCTGTTGCAGTGGTGAGATAAGGCTAAAATTTTATGCTCTGTCAGTGCGTAAGTTTTTGGCCTTTTCTCGGCGGCTATTTGAAATAGCTTTCAATGCTGTCGCATCCTTGCATCTGCATTTCCGGCCCTGCCCACCAGGTCGCTCCCGTAGTCTGGCATGGAACTGAGTGTGTACTTACGCACGCAGAACGCAACGTGCTCTAATCCGACATTATCAAACAGGTGATCGGACCGAATGGCTAAACCGTCTGCGCTGGTAGACACCCGCGTAATCTATTGCGGCGACAACTTGGAGCAGCTAAAGAAGCTGCCCGAAGGATGCGTGGACCTTGGTGTATATCGACCCGCCCTTCAACTCGAATCGCAACTACGAGGTGTTCTGGGGCGAGACGAAGGAGAAGCGAGCATTTGAGGATCGGCACGAATCGACCCAAGCCTACATCGAGTTCATGCGTCCGCGCTGTGTCGAACTCGCCCGCGTCCTAAAGAAGACGGGTAGCTTCTACTACCACTGCGATTGGCACGCCAGCCATTACGTCAAGGTGATGCTCGACCAAATCTTCGGAGAGAACCAATTTCGCAATGAAGTGATTTGGAAACGGACAAGCTCTCACAACGACCCTACGGGATACGGAAACATCCATGACACGATCTTCTTTTACACCGCGGGACGAAAATACACTTGGAACGTTCAGTATGGACCTTACTCGCAGGACTACATCGACGCCGAGTTCAGGAAGGACTCAGACGGGAAGTTAGTGAAGTATGAGAATTTGACCGGTGCAGGATCAACGAACGGGCCTTCTGGACTTCCTTGGCGCGGAGTAGACCCCTCAAAGTCGGGAAGACACTGGGCGATTCCTCGACGAGTTCTGCTTCAACATGGAATCGACGATGAGAATCTCTCGACTCAGGAGAAACTCGACAGATTGCTCGCTGCTGGTCAAATAAAGACAGACAGCGATGGCAGGCCGCTAATGCGTGGTTTGAAGACTTACCTCGACGACCTGCCCGGAATGCCGCTTCAGACGATCTGGACTGACATTCCGAAGGTTGGCAATACTGCCAAAGAACGACTGGGCTATCCCACCCAGAAACCCCTTCCATTGTTAGAGCGCCTCATCAAATCTTCGTCCAACGAGAATGACATCGTGCTCGATGCGTTTTGTGGGTGCGGCACTGCTTTAGTAGCTTCTCAAAATTTGAATCGCCAATGGATAGGGATCGACATATCCCCTACGGCATGTCGAGTGATGGCGAACCGCCTTCATAAAGAGTGCGGGCTGCGAGAAGACGAAAAGCTCTGGCGAGTTGGACGTGGGTTTGTAGTTCGCGACCTGCCCTGGACGGAGAAGCGATTGCGCACCATTCCGCCGTTCGAGTTCGAGAACTGGGCTGTTATCGCACTCGGTGGCATCCCGAACAAGGTGCAAGTCGGCGACATGGGCATAGATGGACGAATCTATCCGGTTGGCTCAGCGCCGAAAGAGAGTGAGAACGCTGAGCTTGGCTTTATGGATGAGTGGTATCCGATTCAGGTGAAGCAGCAGGACCGTGTTGGCCGGCCCGACATCGACAAGTTTGAGGCCGCCATGATTCGCAGTAATCGGAAACGCGGATTTTTTGTCGGATTCGACTATAGCCAGGACGCGGTTTCGGAAGCGGGCAGGTTCTTTCGCAGTGAGCACCGCGAGATCACGCTCCTGACGGTGCGAGACATACTCGATGAACAAATAGCCCGCAAGATGGTCTGAATTCTATATGAGATAATTCCACGCAAATCTGCTGACTTACGAGGGGGGTGTGACTTGGCAGCTAATCGAAAGGACCTCGTGACGGGATATGCTCGGATGTGGCCGAGGGAAATTTTTGACGCCAAAGATGGTCAAGCACTGCTCGCTCGAAAACTGCCTTTCCTCAAAGAAAAAGGCGTTTACATCCTTTACCGAGACGAGCATCCGTACTACATAGGGAAGAGTTCGAGATCATTGTTCTTCAGGCTGCGCGGCCATGCCATCTTCCCTCAAGCTCGTTACTACAATTTTTGGAATATGTTTTCTGCATTTGCCGTGGCGGATGCGGACGGTAGGAATGAGTTAGAAGCAATCTTGATTGCGGCGATGCCAACGGTGAACAGTTCCAAACCGAAATTGAACAAGATGAGATTTCCGCCAGAAGTTGTTGAGTTAGTAAAGAAGATCAGAGCCGAGAAAGTTAAGAATGTCGTGTTAGCGGCTAATTAAAGCAAGCCGTGAGGGTGACGTACCCTACACCCGCAAGCGGCGTCTAGATGGTCCTTCAGCGCAGACCTTGCGAATCTTTTGCTGCCTCGTGCCCTCTTTGCTGCGGCGATGCGCTTAACTTGAACCGCAGATCATTCCCCTCCCGCGCAGCCTGAATGCCGCGCTTGTTCAGAACCTCGGCAATATTCAGTAGCGACACAGCGCCCTTAGGTTTCATTGCTTCGATTAGGGACAACACGTGTGCCGCGTCCTTTGTTCTTCTGACTCACCGCTCTGGCGCCCGCGGGTGGCCCAGTCCTTATTTTGATTGTGCAGCCCTCGATACACGCGCTGCTCTATTGCTTCTCAAGCGTAGCCACAATTTTCAGTTCTGAGCCACTCGTCACTGAAAGTTCCCGGCTCCAAGTCTTAAAGCCAGTTTGGCTGACAGCAATTGTGTGTTTACCTGGAGCGAGTTTCAAGGTTGAAGGCGTGTTCCCAACAAAATTTCCGTCCACCGAAACTTCTGCGGCACTGGGGTCCGCCGTAACTAGCACGCTTCCGCTCGTCGGTGTGTCGGCGCTCGAATTCCCTGCTGGCGCAGGCGGCACGTCAACGTGACTCGCTTCTGGCTTCTGCGCTACTTTTTGCGATGCGTCACGCGCCAGTTCTTCTGATACCTGGGCATAAAACTTGTCGGCCATCCGATCACCAGCGTTGAACGAGAAGCTTGCATTCTTGCCATCATTCTTGTGCTGCACATTGATAATCAGGGTTGCCTTGTTGTCGGCTTCAGGTTGGACAGATGCATTTGCAATGAAGCCATACGACAGTGCCGAAACCCCCGTCTGAAACGTGAACATGAGATTTTTCTCGTCTACATACGTGATCACGTGCTGCTTTCGAGCGGTGGCTAATGCAGCTTGGAATACCTCTTGCGGTGTGTTGTTGTATGTTTTCTGCTTTGGCTTGGCGAAGGATAAAGCAGACGTGAGAGAAACAACGGCCAGTAACAGCGAAACGAATCTTGTCAAAGTGGTCTCCTGTGGCGCAGTGATGCAGTTGGACGGAGCTTAAATAGGAACCGTGTTCTGGTCAATCAGATATTCAGCCTAATGAATCACACCCAAGGTTTGTTTTTCTCATTCACCAGTACGTCTACCCAGCACTCGTCGAACCTGTACCGCAGACCACTTCCCTCCTCGTGCAGTCAGGATGCCGCGCTGGTTCAGTGCATCCGCGATATCCCGTAGCGATGCAGCGCCATCAGCTTTGATTGCTTCGATCACGGGTAGCAGGTCTGCCGCTCGTCTACGTGCCACTGCGCCGCGTACTCTGGCGCTTGCGCTGGCTCCCTTGCGACTGACCGAAGCGATATTGCCCCGATCACCCCCGAGCTTCACACCACGCGCCTTTGCAGCAGCGAGAGCGGCCTTTGTGCGGGCGCTAATAGCTTCCGCCTCAGCCTCCGCAACCGCGGCGAGCACGTGAATCGTCAAACGGTTGGCTGCTGGAAGATCGCACGCGATGAAATCGACGCCCGACTCCATCAAGCCAGAGAGAAAATGCAAATTACGGCTGAGTCGGTCCATCTTCGCCACTAGCAGCGTTGCTTTGTGCAGTCGGCACAGTGCCAGAGCGTTAGCCAGCGCAGGACGGTCGGAACGAGTACCCGACTCCACCTCGGTCACCTCGTCTAGCAGGCTCCAACGCCCGCCATTCAGATAATCAGCAACCGCGTTCTTCTGCGCTTCGAGTCCCAGTCCAGACTTCCCTTGCCGCTTCGTGCTCACCCGGTAGTACGCGATGTATCGGCCCGTTGCCATGTTTTCGGCCCTTCCTCGCCCGTGTGACGTTTACTGCTACCGTCGTTGAGGCTAATGTAACACACGATGAGGTTGGGTCAAATATGTAAAAGTTACTCACAAAGCAAAAACCCCCGACCGAAGCCGGGGGTTCCTCGATTGATCTCGATGGTTAGCTTGGTTTGCGTCTCACTACGAAGCACAGCCAGAGACGCCAAACCCTGCCACGCCAGACCGAGCCATGCCATGCCAGGACTTACGTCACAAGCGAACGATTATGTCACTGGATTCTATCTCTGGGCTACTTGGTCCGATGGACACTACGAGCCACTCGATTCTATCGCTGGACTATATCGACTTACCGCCTTGTGACTATCCAAGACTATACATTCCCCATCGCTTTGTCAACCGTAAGAGGCTTACTTTGTAGCTAGTTGCGCGAAATAAATAGCTCTAACAACTATTGACAAACAACCCATGTTCCGTTCAACGAAAACCCCCTCAGCTTGTGCCAAAGGGGTAATCGTTTGGTCAGTCAGACGGCGGGCAAAACCTGAGCTAGGCGGGTGTGCCCACGATACGCTCGATCTCTTCCCAATCCTCCAGCCCATCGCAGAGCACCGTGTCTCGTATCTGTTTCCAGTCTTCCCGCTCACATGTGACGCCTTCACTTAGCAGGTGTCCGTAGTGCATCGCAGCAAGGCTCAACCGTTCTTGTGGTGAACTGTTCTGCCAGCACCAGCGGCAACAAGGGGCAATGACATTGTGTCGCTCTCCAAATAACTCGTCTACGTGAACATGCTGCCACGGCCTCGATAGCTTGTGAGGCATGAAACAGGAGTGGCAAGCACCAGAGCGGACGAACAGACCTGCGACCGAACCAGCGACGCGGCGTAACTTTAGGGCGTAGTTCTTCATTCGAGATTCTCCTTAGGTTTGTTGGCTTGATGCTGTTAGGCGTGTGCCGCGTGCATACGTGCAGCGCCGCTGGTTACGAGAAAGAGGCCGTGATACTTGTCGGCAAGTTGCGCCCGACGAACGCAGGCACAGCGCCCGCTGCAATGGTTCACTTTGAGTCCACAGATGAACTCTCCGCAGCATAGGCATTGATCCGCCGTGCTTGTGGGCACGAGATGCCCGCACGACTGGCAGACCGACTGGTTAGGATGTTGGGGTGTTGCTACAATGAAGGGTAGCTTTGAGCGTGCCACAATCACCTCGAAGTTAGAGCCGATGCGGTGGTTCCAGCCATCGTGTCGGCTTGTTATTTTGCGATGTCGAATCTAGATGAATGGATTGTTGCCTGTCAACGTAAATTCTTACCTAGCTATGACTTAGTTGCTTTGCAACTGCATTGGTTGTCCGCCTAGCTTCGCTACCTGCCTAGCTCCCCAGCATCGCCACTATACAAGCAATAGCTATGCTCTGCGTCGCTGAGGGAAGCGGAAGAGTAGCGTCTGGCGACCCTTAGCCATGCTCGACCATGTGTGGTCACCTCGGAACACAAAGCCATGCGCAGGGTGCCTTAGAAACTGATGGAAGTTTTAAAGCATGTGAAGGACTTAGTGAAGTGCTTTATATTTGCATCTGACACTTTTACATCCGCCACCCCAATGAACGAGCCAGCCGTAGACCACGGAAATTGAGACTACTAAGGCGCGGTTATGGGAGTTCGGGAAATACGTGTCGAACGACGACGTGACCGTTTTCGCAACGATAATAAAGCGCACCTGGAAGGGGGACAATCGCCAATGTTTGGCGATTAGTATCCTCTACGATTTGAATTCCCGCACACGGGGCATACTACAATCGGCTCATTCCCGCTCTCTGGCATTGATCGTTTCCCTTTTTCGCGGAAGCAAGAGGGCCGCGAAATGGAGGCGGATGCGCAATCCAGTTATGAAGCTATTGGTTAATCATATGCCTCTTGCCGATGAACGTATTGCGCCATCTACCGCCACCTCACCAATTTCAGACTGACCGACTACCGGTTGAATGCCAAGCGTATAGCGAACAGTCGGAGGGGAGTTGCTGTACACCGATGGTGAGAAGAGAGGGGCCGCTTAGGGCAGCCCCTTCCCCTGCTCCCACGGAACCCTCCGAAGGCCCGGTTCCGCAGAAGCTCGCCGCCATCATATCGCAAATTGTTGACACCGCACTGGCCCGGTAATAGGCTGGTTAGCCCAACCCTTACCAAAGGACAAATGGCGTGACCGCCCCACCAGACGAGGAAACTCCGTTTCGACGTACGAGCCGAATTCCGCCCGTGCGCGGCAGACCTGAAATCATCGAAACACACTGCCTGTTTTGCTCATTCATCGCTGTATCGAGTTCCGAGAGCATCATCAAGTTGGCCGAAGCAGCGCATGATTTCCTGGCGTTCGCGAGTTCCGCGATGGATGCAAATAAGGACCATCGTCAGACGTCCCTTGTCTGACCCGATTAGAGGACCTGTACACATCTATTTGCAAGCTGCTGCCGCAGATGTTAAGTGGAACCGCATGTGGGTCGGCCCGCTACTGACTCGTAAAACAAGAATGGCGCAGGAAACGGATCGGGCTGGCATACATGCTGAGCTTCGTTCGCTACCATCTCTTCCGCGTCCTTTGAGCGAGCGATAGTGAGGTAGCAGGTCATGCAAATGGATTCGATCTGACCCGCCTCGGTGTAACGGTGAGCGTATGTTTTGGGCTTCGACTGCATAGCTGCGTCCCGCCTTGCCAGGTCACGAGTATATGTGACGGGCGTCACGGTCGGCGTACCGCTTTGGTGGGAAGGAAGACCGCGCAGGGCAGCCCCTCCCCGCTTCCACGGACACACTCCAATGACCCGGTTCCGCAGAAGCCGTCGCAATATTAGCGCCAAATGCCGCCCGTGAATATCGGGAACTTTATAGAGCAGGATACGGTTGTCGGAGATCGTGCCCTCAACGGCATGTACCTCAACGCTGAGCCGTGGATGGCTGTGCGAGAGGGTAAGAAAGCAGAACTGGTCGGCAAGATCGCCGAGATGGATGAGCTGTTCATCCCCATCGTCGGACGCAAAGTCGCCCCACCTGCGCAGGAAGAAGTAGATGCCGCCCGAGCTATCTGGGAGTCTTTCGACACCAAGACCCCTGAAGAGATCGCGATCTCCGATGAGCTGCGCACATGCCGCAAGGACAAAGAGCGTACCGCACTGCTGAAGGAACAGCGCACCGCCCTCGAAGCGGAGCGCAAAGCCAAGAAGGACGCGGCCAAGATCACCTACAAGGCTCTTGAGTCACGTCTGACCAAGAAGGCCCAGGAAGCCTACGCGAAGTGTGAAGGTGAAGCTCTAATTAACTATGGAGCCACCGAACAGGTCCGCCGCGCACTGATCAAAGGCTCTGAGATGGGGCTGTTCAGGATCAACGAGAAAGACAAGCAGGGCTTCACTGATAGGAACCTGCCGAACACCAACGACAAGAAGCTGGAGCGTTACGCTCACGTACCGGTTATCGCTCTGCTCCGCGATACACTCAACGAAGCCGCACGAATCGCGATTGTGGGCGGATGGGTCTTCTGCGCGGAGAGACCCATCCGTTCGGGCTACAGAAGTGCTTTGCGGGAGTCCGCGATCGTCAAATACTTTTGTACCAGCTGCACTGCTTTCTCGGTTCCGTCCCTCTGTTGGATAGACTGCAAGGCGCCTAAATAGTCGCTCCTAGGGTTCGACGGCTCCTGCAACTGATGCAGGAATGCTTCCGTTCCCCCACTTACGTAAGCTTGGTTAAGTCTTTCAAGAGTCATTAAATCCGCTTTGCGTAAAGCCAGGGTCTGCTGCCCATAGCTCGGGTCGCCAAATGTCGTTCCGTCTTCAAACTGGACCCACTGCTCAGTGACTTCGCAACTCACAACTTGGGATTGAAGGTCGGACTGGCCAGTTTGGTGTCTCTGAGTGCTAGGTGCAGCAGAGAAGCTGGTGGTTGCACCAGGGACTAGCCTTGGTGTCCCAAAGAACATATCGTAGTTGGCGCGGTGAACACGGGTGGTACCATCTGCATAATGAACCAACAGTACTTCGTGAACCGCAATGATGGGTTTGGTGGATATGTTTCTCACAACCCAATTGTCTGAGTACGTCAGCTGTGTTGATGCCCCATCAATGGTCTTCTGGAGTGTGACAGACCCTTCATTATCAAGGGGGCTATGCTGAGACGCCTTGTCAACAATTGGGATGTTAGTCACTTGAGCGAAGCAAGTGCCGGCCAGTGACAGTAGAAAAACAAGATACAGTGGAGCTTTCATAGTGTTCTCTCCAAGAATTTCAGAAACGGGACGCTATCTCAACCTTCTTTCAACCACAAGGAACGCATTCCTGGGGAACTGATGTCGTAGTTATTACCAAATCGCTGCCGATTTCCGTGTCGCATAGGTAGTTGACGGTGATCACGGCAGCGGGACAAGTAGTCGTGGTGATTAGGGTGCCATCACACTGACCGACGCACTGTTGCACTTGGCCGCACGGGTAACCGACGGCGTTAGTGGTACAGGTTCCACCTGCTTGAAAAGTGTCGGTGTCATGCCAGCTACAGCCAGCCACGTTCGGTCCCCAAAGCCAATTAGTTACAGGCCCGCTGCTATGCGGCGTACAGTAGCTGAAAGATGGATTCGTATTGAACGGAAGTTGCTGGTTGGTGCTCTGGCCGAAGGCCGCAGGCACGAAAATCGCCAAGGCGAAGACGATGCGAATTACGCTTTTATAGGTCACAGATGTCTCCTAGATCGAGGGTAGTTTGCGTTTCCAGGAGCCGAAAAACGGGAAATTACCCTAATTAGATACCATGCGCTGGATTAATGGTCAACCACAATTTTGGCATACGAACACCGCCCTCCGTCCTAACATAAAAACCGAGACGGAGTGGATAGGAATGGAGAGATTCAGTCTAGCGCAACCTAAACGACGATCCATGGGGCGCTTTGGTGTGCATAGTTTGCATTTTGGATAAATGGAACCAAGAGAACAAGAGCATCGAAAAGCCATGCTTCGGACTTGCGCGCCTCTCTCGTGGAAGCAAAATTTCTAAAAGGCCCGGTTTAGCGCCCCGATAGCGATGGATTACCGCATAAATATTGAACTATTCACTTTGTGCCGCAAGTCGATTTCTAATAACCGCAATCCAGCCGCACGTCCGGCCCGCACTTGTCGCCAAACGTGCCTGAGAGCAGAGATTCATCGGCCTTAGCGTCTCTCTTCGACCTCTCAACGCATACCCTGCACTGGACACTGCCGCAATGCTGAAACGGGTCGGGTGCGGCTGGTGCATTTTGAAGCACTTATCGAGTATTTGAGACGTGCTGTGTGCATACCATGTGTGCAGCCTTGCACTGAAAACTTGTCCGTGAAGAGGGCTACATCCCCCACGGCGTAACCCTCGTCCCATGCCTACTGGTTTAACAGCAAATTAGCAGCAAATAGCGCCAATTACTTCCCTATTCGCCCGTTGTGCCGGTTGTTAACCTATTCATTGTCAACAGCCGACTAATATTTGCGTTCCATGGCATGGAAGAGGTCGTCGGTTCGATCCCGACCAGGTCCACCAACATTACCCCCCTTTGAAATCAGATAAGTTACCAGACGCGCGGTTGTTTGCTGGAATGAGTTGCGCGCTAGGATGCCTCCGAACGGGAGGCCCCGACCTAGGGTAGGCCGCAGCCGACGGAGACGTTGTTGCCCAGGTCCTACACCTGTGCTTTATCATCCGCCGCGGCGATAGCGTTCGGATGGGATACTTGCAAAACGGGCCGGCCCCAACGCAAATTCGGCCAGATGAGAAACAGCGCTGCCACCCCGCAGACCGCGACGGAGGAAAACAGCTCGGAAGTCTTCGGTAAACCCTTCCCAGGTTCGAGCCAATTCTTGCCGAATGCCAGGACAAATGCGACAACAGAATACAAACTGACGGTTCGGAAGGCTGAACGCAAAGTAAAAGATGCGGGTGAGCTTCCTTCCACGCGCGGTAAAGGGCATGGCAGCGGGGGCATAGTTGAATTAGCTGGCGATCGGTACCACTCTGCGATTCTTTGATGCAACCGCCTCGCCATCTTGACGGTCGACGGCCAAAACCAGGCTTCCAAAGATTGCACTGAGAACACCACGACTTCAGATTCGACGGAAGATTGGCACTCTAAGTACACGACCTTCCGCGGTGTCCAGTGGCGTGCTCCCTTGCCCAGCCACACCCGGCGAACTAAGCGCCGGTCGACAGTAAACCGGGCGCGGTCGCCGGCAAACTCAAGCCCCTCATCTACAAACCGCAGGAGGCCAAGGTCGTAATGGTACAACCCGTCAAACACACGAGGCTCGGCAGCTGGACTAAAACCCACGAACACACCGTCCCCGTGCCGCGCGACCAATCGTTGTTTCACCTTGGCACGGGTCGAGCCTGCGATCCACTCGTAACCCACATAAATTGCGAGTACCGTAAGCAAGCTCCCCAAAGGGATTACGGCCCACCACGGCAATCCACTTCGTTCCAGCAGCCAAACCACTGGAAGACCGAAGCCGACGGGCGCCAATGCTACATACCAGTTCAGGCGCATCCGCATTCGTTGGCGTAGTGCGGGGGAGAACACGATGCCCTGCTCAAGCGAGGCAGCCCCGGCCTCTTCATAATGATCTACAGCATCTCGCCGCGACTCTTCCAGCAATTCCGTGATGCGCGAGTCGCTCAGCTTGCCGGCATGCGCTATTGCGCGAATACGATCCATCGTCGGAGGATGCGTCATCATCCACGAGATTGGTGCGTGCCAGTCGAGCGGCATGCCGTGGGCGTGTGCCACGCGCGCTAACCCGGTGATCATCGCCTCCGGATCGGCGCTCCAGCGTATCGAGTCCAAGTCGGCTTTGTATTCCCCCGAGCGACGCCAGGACTTGAACAGAAAATAGGCGCACAAGAGTAATAGCGGAATGAAGTCGATGAAGTGAGGGACAAATTCCTTTGCCACTATCGATCCCACTAGTAGAACGTAGATCGCAAACCGCGGAAATCGTTTTCTGGGCTGGAGGTGTGAAAATTCGTGACACACGATGGCGTCGACCTCGCGCCGCGAGAGATGCTGCAACAGCCCCTCGTTGAGAAAAACGACTCCCCAGCGGGCAGCGAAAGCGATCGGAGCACGCTGGGTTGAAGAGGTGAGAATCGAGACGCTGCGCAGTTTAACAGCGGCCCGGGCAGCTAATTCGAATACGCGCTTGCGAAACTCTCCCTCCGCAAGCGGATGACTTGCACCCCGGCGGATACGCCTGAGGCAGATTACGCAGAAGATCGCAACGGCAAAGCCAACCAGCACAGAGTCCACGGGACTTGGGGAGGTCGACAGCAGGAGGCTCAGCAACACTGAGAGTGCACATGCTACGAGCGCGCCCGCCCAGAATTTGCTGCGGCGATAATGGTCGACATCATGGACTCCGCTAGGCGTAAGGCGAACATATTGAACGGCAGCGACCCGGGATCCGATCCAGACCGCCATTATCGGGGGCACCATCAACGCCAACAGTGGCCCTGTCGTCCATTGCCGGAACAGGAAGCTGAGTAATGCACCCGCTTCCACTCGCAGCAACACCCAAATCCAGCAAATCCATCCTAAGACAAAGATGGCTTCCATTTGTACGCGGAGTCGTAGCGGATCGGAAGGTCGCAGCAAAAAGAGGAGAAACGGAGCCAGCATTAGTCCGGCTGCGCAAGCGGCCAGCGTCTTGACCTGCCTGGTCCCGAAGTCTCCGTCGATCGTAATCTGCTGCGGCACTTGGTCGAGATCATAGTTTGCACGATAGGAGTCGCCGGACACGCCGCGGCGACCCTCCATTGCCGGATTAAGCCGCACCGAAGAAAAGTGAGGCGTAGTGAGGAGGAAGTCGATCCCAGCGACACCGGCCTGGCGGAGAAGGGGCATAAGCTCACCGAAGCGAACGGTGGAGTGAAAAGTCAGGGACGACGGGCGCTGCCCCGCGCATTGAACCAAGATGCGTGATTCGTAGGGTGATTCTTTCAGGTCCGAAACGTCACAGCCGACGGCGCGAGCGAACACGGCCGGGAGCCCTGTGGGCGCGCTGGCCATAGGGAGTGTCAGTGTGGCGCGCACCTCGCCGGTGGCGGTTGTCTCGATCCAAATATGAGCTGGTTGGTCGCGAACTTGGCCGGAGGCGATCGTCGCCAAAGCAAGCAGCATGTAGAGACGAAACACCATTCCGAGGAATCGTCGAAAGTGCATGACACTCTCTTCCAACCCCGCGCTGCAAGAGGCCCACCTGTGCCGCCGAAACGTTATACCGTTCCATGCCAGGACAGAGCGGGTCTTCGGGACTGCTAACAATTTGGGTAGCGTCCAAGAGTATCACCGCAAGTTTTCGTCAAGTACAGATTACTTCGGTAACCAACTCAGTCATCGCCTCTCTCAGAATGTGAGGTCACGACTGGCAGATTTGGACCCGGCAAGCTACAACTCTTACAGACTGCAAGATAATCAGAAGATTTAATTCGCGACCAGGTCCGCTAAATTTTCAATTCCATCTTCGTTCGAGCCTTTCCCAGCAAAACGGCACTGGCTGGCCTCACCCTTCCGCTATAATCTCGCGCAGTCATGGCCTTTTCAGCGGGACAGAAACTCGGGCCTTACGAAATCCAGGAGCATGTCGGCGAGGGTGGCATGGGCGAGGTTTATCGCGCCCACGATGCCCGCCTGAACCGCTCGGTAGCCATTAAGATTCTGCCTGCCTCGATGACGGACGATCCTGCTCGCATGCATCGCTTCGAGCAGGAAGCGCGAACTGTGGCTGCCCTCAACCATCCCAACATATTGTCGGTCTATGACGTCGGCGTCCAGGACGGAACGCCCTTCCTGGTAATGGAGCTGCTCGAAGGCGAGACTCTGCGCGAGCGCCTGGACCGAGGGCCGCTCGGAGTTCGAAAGTCCGTCGAGATCGGCCTGCAGGTAGCGCACGGCCTGTCTGCCGCGCATGAGCGTGGTATTGTGCACCGCGATCTGAAGCCCGAAAATATCTTCATCACCAGGGACGGGCACACCAAGCTGCTGGACTTCGGATTGGCTAAGGCGACGGCAGTAGCGGCGAAGGCTAAATCTTCCGGGCACATGTCTGATTTCACTATGCAGACTGCGCAGACCGTGCAAACGATGGAGACTGAGCCCGGCACGGTGATGGGTACGGCTCCGTACATGGCGCCGGAACAGGTACGCGGTGAACCAGTAGACCACCGCGCCGACATCTTCAGCTTTGGTGCTGTGCTCTACGAGATGCTGTCGGGCAAGCGTGCTTTCGCCGGTGATAGCGCGGTCGAAATCATGACGGCGATCCTCAAGTCAGAGCCGCCCGAATTCGATCTGGAGCAGATGAAGGTTCCCCCAGCGCTTGACCGTATCGTTCGTCACTGCCTGGAAAAGAATCCGGCTGACCGCTTTCAGTCGATGCGTGATCTTACGTTTGCGCTGGGGACACTGTCCGGCTCGGAATCGACCTCGGCACTGCGCCCGCCAGCGGCGAAACGACTACGACAGGTACCGCTGTGGAGTTTGATTGCGGCTGCTGTACTGCTATTGGCGTTGGCTGTAACCGCCACGTACTTTGCGACTCGTCCAACGAAGTTAGAACGGATGGAATTCGCGATTCCGGTATGGGCAGAGGTAGGCCACATCGCCATCTCAGCCGACGGAAGCATGCTGGCTTATGTCGCGGTAGATGAAAAGTCGGGCGAAGGCGTGATTTACGTGCAGGAAGTAGGCTCGCCGAGTGCGGCGCCGCTGTATGGCACGACAGGCGCGACGTATCCTTTCTGGTCACCCGACGACAACTACGTCGCCTTCTTTGCGCAGGGCAAGCTCAAGAAAATTTCTTCCAGCGGGGGCACACCGCAGGTACTGGCTAATGTGCGTCAGCCGCGCGGAGGTACATGGGGGAGCAAGGATGTCATCCTCTATGCACCAGGCTCCGCTGGTCCGCTGTGGCGTGTTGATGCGGATGGAACCGATGCGGCGATGGTCACCGACAAAACCTATGGCGAAAAAGGGATGACATCGCATCGCTGGCCCTTGTTTCTGCCGGACGGCGATCATTTCCTTTTCTGGGGAGGCAATTTTGAAGAAGGACCTGACGATAAGATGAGCGGCATTTATCTGAGCTCTATTTCAGGCCGGGAGCATAAGTACTTGGTAGTGAATGCCCTTTCTAATCCCGGATACGCTAACGGGCGCCTGTTCTACGTCGACAACAAGCGAGCGCTGGTCAATGTGCCGATGGACGCCGCCACAGGAAAAATAAAGGGAAAAGCACAAGTCGTGGCGCCTCAAGTGGGACGTCATCCATCCACTTACTGGGCCGCATTTACCGTTGCGCTGAATGGGACGGTCGTATTTCATCAAGGGACGGGAGCTTCCTTATCGCAGCTTGTGTGGTACGACCGCTCGGGGAAGGAGCTGGGCCGTGTCGGTGAACCGGGACTTCTGGCGAACCCGAGCCTTTCGCCCGACGGACGACGAGTCGCCTTCGATGTTGCCGATCCCAAGGGCAAGAACATCGATGTCTACTTGGAAGATCTCCAGCAAAGCAACTCGACGCGATTCACCTTCGATCCGGCCGAAGAAACCACGCCGGCATGGTCGCGAGACGGTAAAGACATTGCTTATCGTTCCGCCTCGGGTGCTAACCTCCGTCTCAAGAGTTCAAGCGGCTTCGAAAGTGATCGCGGCCTCGCGCTACCCATCCCTGGGGCTGTCGACATGATGCCGAGTTCGTTTGCGCCCGGAGACGCTCGTATGCTGATCACCACTGTCACGAATGGTGGCGGATCCTCTGTGTACGTGGCTGATCTGAAGGATCACACCGCGACTGCGTTGCTGGCGGACAAAAGCAACACCTCGGATGGCCAGATTTCTCCTGACGGTAAGTGGGTAGCTTACGAATCGGACGATGGCGGCGAGTGGAATGTCTACATCTCTCCATTTCCCAATGGCGGCGGAAAGCTGCAAGTGTCGCGAGGAGGTGGCCGAGAGCCGCGGTGGCGAGGCGACGGAAAAGAGATTTTCTATATCGACTTGCAGGGGAATCTGGTTTCTGTTCCAGTCGACAACGGAGACACGCTGTCCACAGGTACGCCTAAAATGCTGTTCCAGAGCCACGGTCGGAGTACGGTGTCGTCAAGTGACCTCTTCACCTACGACGTAACCCCGGACGGCCAGCGCTTTTTGGTCGACCGATACGTGAAACCGCAGGAGACGCCGCCTCTCAATATCATTCTGAACGCCGTCCAGTGAATCGGCTTTTTGGTCTGGCAGCAGTGCTGCCTACTGCTGAGCTTCTGCATCCAACCCCGATTGTGTAATTCTTGTTAAACTGGAAGTCCACCTCGTCATTCATTCCCATGCCCGTTTCACTCCTTGCCAGGAGCACGATGAGATTTTTTGTAGCCCTGCTATCGATAACATTGATTCCCGGCGTCGCGATTTCACAGGCGACCAACTCTCCCTCGCCGACGGCTAACATTACCGCCCCGGCCGCAGTTCCCGCAGCGCTCTCCGCGGATCTTGATCGGCTGCAAGCGGCCGCCTCAAAGGCGAACGCCGATATTGCGAACATGCGCATTGATAAGTGGAAGGCTGACAACGGATCCAAACAGCAAGCACACGCCAACGCCGACTCGCTCCAGCGCAACCTGACTTCCGCTCTTCCGGGCCTGATCAGCAACGTCCGAGCGGCTCCGCAGGACTTGACCCCGGGATTCAAGCTCTATCGCAATCTGAATGCGCTCTACGATGTACTCACGTCATTTACGGAGGCTGCGGGGGCTTTTGGGCCTAGGAACGAATATGAGGCGCTGGCGCAGCAACTGGACGTCATCGACTCAGTCCGTCGCAATTTGGCCGACAACCTGGAGGCACTTACGGTCTCGACGCAAACGGAGATGAATCAGCTGCGCAGTCAAGTCCGAGTCTTACAACAGGCAGCGGTCCCGCCGCCCCCGGCGAAGAAGGTAGTGGTCGATAACTCTGAGTCACCAAAGAAGCCGGTAACCCACAAGAAAAAGACTACAGCTTCTGGAACTCCTGCTAATTCAGGCGCGGGCAGCACAACGAACCCGCCGGCCACAACTCCCAAGTCACCGTAACTCCCACGACACCTCCGTGCCTTCGAAACAGGCCTCTGGCGGGAACCTTTCTGCAGCCTATGGTGTCTATTGCTGTAGCCTGCCCCAACCAGACTGCGTTCCATCCCGTACTCCTGGTTGGCAAGGGCAGAGGCGCTAAGAGCAACGCCGTCATTGCGTTTCGGAGTTGTTGCGGGTTCAGAAACTATTTATCATTGAGGTGCCGCCCGTGGCGGGAGCAACAACCTTGAGTGAACTCGCTAGTGCGATTGGAGTCCGCACCGAAGAAGCCTCCGTGGTGGCCGAATTAAAGGCCGGATCGGAAGAGGCGTTCTATTGGCTCATCACGCACTACAACCAGCCGGTCTACAGTCTGATTTACCGCATCCTCGACGATCCCTCCGACGCAGCCGATACCACCCAGGAAGTCTTCATCAAGGTATTTCGCGGAATCAAAGGCTTCAATGCCGATTCCAGCCTGAAGACCTGGATCTATCGCATCGCGGTTCATGAAGCTTCGAACCGCCGTCGCTGGTGGTTTCGTCACAAGTCGCACGAGACTTCGATCGAACCCGGACTGGAGCGCGAGGACGAATCCACTTTCGCGGTGAAGGACACGCTGGTCGATGAGGGCAAGTCCCCGCTGCAAAGTGTTTATGACGAGGAACTGAAAGCCAGGGTTGAAACGGAATTGAAGGCTCTCAATGAGCCGTACCGGACAACGGTTATCCTGCGCGACATTGAAGAACTCTCCTACGAACAGATCGCCGAGGTCATGCAGACCTCTTTGGGTACGGTCAAATCACGTCTTGTGAGAGGACGCGAGGCGCTGCGCAAGCGCCTGGAAAAGCATCTGCCGGCGTTCGGTATGGCGCTGCCAGATACGCGCGAAGACAAGCGCCGTTGTGGCCCGGTCGGCCATGAAATTGAGGTCATACCATGAAATGCTCAGTTGCAAAGGGGTTCATGTCGTCCTATATGGACGGTGTTGTCACCCGCGGGCAATTGGCGCAGGTGAGTGAGCATCTGCGAGCCTGCCCGGAGTGTGCCACCCACTTTGCTTCCGTGCAAGGAACGCAGGCTCTGGTCGGCTCTCTGGGACGGAAGGTGGCGCCTCCGGATCTGTCGTTGAAGCTGCGCGTGGCGCTCTCGCAGGAAATTGCCAATTCGCGACGCTCGCGCTGGGATTCGCTGCGGGTGCGTTGGGACAATGCATTTAATGCGACCATGGTCCCGGCTACAGCCGGGCTGATTACCACGCTCATCATTTTTGGCGTGCTGATCAGCTTCCTCTACCCTGCCCAGGTGCGTGCCTCGAACGATGTGCCGACCATGCTGTACACGCCGGCACAATTGCGGTCCACACCCTTTGAGCTTTCCATGGGTATGCCCAATGCAGACTCGCTGGTGGTCGAAGCTTTGGTGGGGGCGGATGGCCGCGTGCAAGACTACCGCATTCTCTCCGGTCCGGAGGATGAGGCGACTATTCTCCCTCAGCTTAAGAACATGCTGATCTTTACGACCTTCCAGCCGGCCATGGCCTTCGGTCAGCCCACGTCCAGCCGTGTGATTCTCAACTTCTCCAAGGTGCAGGTGAGGGGGTAGCTCGGCATATCTGCCGCGGACGGTAGTTGGCGCGGGTCGCATTCGTACCGGAATCACCGCTAGGATTTGCGCCCTTCACGCCGGGCGCTTAAAGTGAAGCGACCGAGCTTTTCAAAATGGACTTCAGCCATTCCGTCGCCAACCTTGCATGCAAATAAGTGCGAAAATCTTAGTGTTGCTTTTCCGCAAACCGCCGCAGGAGACCGCGCTGAGGTTCTTTGATCGCATCATCCTCGCTTCCGTAGCAGTCATTAGCCTCTGCTTATCGGCGCCCGCTCAAACCAAGGCGAGTATCGACGTTAGTGAGACGCTGTTTAGCGTCGTTTCGGCCATGAATGTCTGCGGATACGATCAGGAGCTATCATCCTCATCCCCGATCCGGATGCAAGTGCGCGCCGATCTGGTCGAAGCCAGTAAGCTGCCGCATGCGGCAGCGGCAGCTAATGAGATGTGCCGCTTCTACCAGGATCACCGTCAGGGAGATGCCGCCCATGACCTGGCACAATATGTTTCGCTTGCGCTGAGCCTGGGCCCGGCGCCCGGCTTTGAGCCCAAATTGAAAGAAGCCGACCTGCCGCCCGATGCTGCCTATGTACTTGGTTTTGTCCCGGTGCTGAGGGAGTACTACAACGCAGCGAACCTGCATTCCATCTGGCTCAAGCATCAGGCCGAATACAACGGGCTGATCGATCAGTTCCACGGTCCCGTCTCGCAGATGATCAACGCGACCGACAACTTCCTGCATATGCCTATGTCGGGCTACTCCGGCCGCAGCTTCACGGTTTATTTCGAGCCGATGGCCGCGCCCGGCCAGGTGAATTCGCGCAACTATTTACAGGACTTCTACTACCTCGTCGTCTCTCCTAGCGGCGATAACATCCATATGGATGCTCTGCGGCACACTTATCTGCACTTTGTGCTCGACCCCCTGATCGCGAAACGCGCCACGGCGCTGAATCGGCTGGCACCGATCCTTCTATCCGTTCAAACCGCGCCGATGGAGGTGGATTACAAGCGGGACATGGGATTGCTTGTCCTGGAGTGCCTGATACGCGCAATTGAGGCCCGCAATCCGATGGACTCGAAGCTGCCGGACAAAGACCGTGCAGCTCTGGTACAGCGCGATGAGGCTGAGGGCTTCGTTTTGACCGGCTATTTCTACGATCAGCTGCATCAGTTCGATAAATCAGATGTCGGGCTGCAGGACGCCTTCCCGAATTGGCTTCACGACATCGATGTCCAGCAGCAAAAGAAGCGCGCCAGCCAGATTGCGTATTCCACGGAAGCAACTCCCGACGTGATGCAGTCGTCCAAGCGCGCTTCGCAACAGCGGGTTGATATGGCTGAGCAGGCGCTTGCCAGCGGCAATCCCGCGGAAGCCGAGAAGCTGGCGCAGGAAAGTCTGAAAGCGAACGAGGATTCTGCCCGCGCTTACTTCGTGCTCGCCAAGGTTGCCAGCTTTAAGGGCGACATGGAAGGAGCGCAGACCGATTTCCAGAAGGCGGCGGATTCGGGCAAAGATCCGCATGTCGTCGCCTGGAGCCATATCTACCTGGGCCGAATTTATGACATCCAGGGAGAGCGGGACGACGCTGTCGCACAGTACAAAGCGGCTGCCGCAGTGGCAGACGCCCCGCCTGACGCCAAGACAGCTGCGGATCATGGATTGCAGCAGGCGTACCAGCCGCCACACGCTAAGGACAAGGACGATAACAACTAACTTGACCGGCGAGCGAAACACGAAAGGAATGGGATGACAAGACTTACGGCATTCATGGGCACGGCGCTGCTGGCGGCGTCAATAGCTTCCGCACAGACGAATACGGCTCCGGCACAGACTTCGTCACCCGGCTCAACGCCTTCGCAGCCGCAGAGTGCTACGCCTGCCCCGACACCCAGTGCTCAGGCTGCTCCCGTTGGTGGAAATCATCGTGTTTTGCAGGCGAAGTCGCAAGAGGAACTAAAGGCGTATCAGGACGCTTTCGCTTTGTCGGATCCGGCTGCAGCCGAAGCCGCGGCTGACGCGTTTTCGGCGAAGTATCCGACCAGCGAACTGCGCGTGTCTTTGTACATGAAGGTCATGAACCTGTTCGCCCAAGGCAACAACACGGAAAAAGTTATCGCTACGGGACGCCAAGCTATCGCAGCCGACCCCACGAATCCCGTTCCGCTGGTGCAGGTAGCCTCCGCCCTGGCTGAATCAACCCGCGACAGCGATTTGGATCGCGAGCAGCGCCTGGCCGAGGCAGCCAAAGACGCGCAAGCCGCAATCGACAACCTCGATAGCGGGCTTCTGGTGCCGCCCAACGCCGACCCGGCGAGAGTTGACGCTGCGAAACATAGCATCTTGACCATGGCCTACGACACCCTGGGCATGGTCAACATGGACAGAAACGATTACGGTGCGGCAGTGACGAACCTGCAGAAGGCGATCAACGAGGAAAGCGGAAATCCTGAGGGAGTGCTTTACCTGCGGCTTTCCGTAGCCCAGGACAAATTGCAGCAGCTCCCACAGGCTCTCGACTCAGCTAATAAGGCGGTGCAGTATTCCCAGCCCGGCAGTACGGCGTTGACCCTGGCTAAGCAACAGCAGGACCGTTTACAGAAGCTGGTCAACGCTGGATCGTCCGGAGCAAAGCCCGCAGCGAATCCGGAGCCCGCACCGTCGCCAACGGCTGCCCCGTCCGCGCCGGCTAATCCGCCTGCCACGACGGCCACGCCGCACTGAGCAGCAAGAATCCGCAAGAGCGTGGCTTGTACTTGGCGAAAGCGGTTGGGCCGCGCATAATGCACAACGAATGAAATCCGCCGTCAACGATACGAGCGTGCTGGAGGATGCTCTGGGACACGTGTTCCAGAACCACGAACTTCTGCAGCAGGCCCTCACTCATTCCTCCTACGCACGGGAAGCGGAATCACAAAGCGCCGCTGGAGGAGTTCCGGCAACCGAACCGGACAATGAACAGCTGGAGTTCCTGGGCGATGCGGTCCTCGCATTCATCGTCAGCCAGGAGCTATTCCGACGTTTTCCGGAATACCACGAGGGAGAACTCTCCAAACTGCGGGCTCACGTCGTGAGCGCCCGCCGGCTCCTGCGCCCCGCTCGTGAACTGAAAATTGGCAGCTATCTACACCTTGGCAGAGGTGAGGAGCGCAGCGGCGGACGTAGCAAGAGCGCCTTGATGGTCAATGCGCTCGAGGCACTCATCGCCGCTCTTTATCTTGACGCCGGCCTGGCTGCCGCTCATTCCTTCATTCTTAACCGCATCCTTGAGCCGGAACTGGCCGAAGTACACTTGCATGGTGGCGGAACGCTGCCGGTCATGGACTACAAATCGGCCTTGCAGGAGGTAGTGCACGCCAGCGGACGTCCCCCAGCCCGGTACATCATGGTGAAGGAGGAGGGTCCCGATCATCGCAAGATCTTCACCATCGAAGCCCACGTTCCGTCTTCTCCCAATGGTGCGGAGGCCTTTGTTTGCCGCAGCCAGGGCAGTACCAAGAAAGCTGCGGAACAGGCAGCCGCACGTCTCGCATGGGAGCGTCTACAATCGTTAGAGAGCCCTTCCTCTGTGGATAGTGTCCTGGACGGTCCGGAGAGCTCCGAGCAGTCATGAGTGAAGTAGACGCCCTACAGCAGTCTGGTGAAATCGCACAGCAAGAGTTATCACCACCGCCGGTTCGTGAAAGAGGCGGACTCTACACCTTGCAGTCCCTTGCCGGAACCGTTGTCATCGCAGTGTTTATCGTTACCTTCGTCCTGCAGGCCTTCCAGATACCGTCCGGATCGATGGAGAAGACCTTGCTCGTGGGAGATTACCTGCTGGTGGATAAATCGCATTATGGCCATTCCAACTTCTGGAGTTGGCTTATGCCTTACCGGCCCATCCGCCATCAGGACATCATTGTCTTTCGTTATCCGATAAATCCGCGCCAGCATTTCGTAAAGCGCGTCGTTGCCGTTCCCGGCGATCGCGTACGTTTGATCGCCAAGCACGTCTATGTCAACGGGGTGCGCCAGGACGACGCTTACGCTACCTTCAATCCTAGCTGGCCTGATTCCTATCGCGATAACTTCCCTGCTGTTCATTTCCGGGGAGACAGCAACTCCGATACCGGAAGATGGTTTCGCGAGGTCGAAAAGCTGACCGAGAACGACGAGTTAATCGTGCCTGAGGACTGTTACTTCGTACTCGGCGACAATCGCGACAATAGCGACGATTCTCGCTATTGGGGTTTCGTTCCTCGCGAGAATATTGAAGGTCGCCCGTGGGTGATTTACTGGTCGATGGAGCACCCCGATCCGGCGGTGGGCACGGTTCCGCCGTCTGGTAAACTGGCCAATCTGACATTTAACGTGACTCAACTGTTGGACAGTATCCGCTGGCACCGCATGTTGCGCATTCCGCAATAGCAACGTTGACCTGGTATCTGCAGAGCGGACGAAGCACGATCTCGAGGGAAACTAAATTTGGCTGCTACCAAGAAAGTTGTGAAAGCCGCTCCGGAGAAGGCGGCAGCGGCAAAGCCGCAGAAACCTGAGAAGCCCAAGGAGACCACTCCCGAGTTCATTGCTTCCATCGCTGTCGTGCTGGTGACGGGCCTTTTCATTATCACCTTCATGTTGCAGGCGTTCACGATTCCATCCAGTTCCATGGAGAACACCCTGCTGATCGGTGATCATGTTTTTGTCGACCGCATCCTGCTGGCTCCCGCGACTAAATGGATTGGTAAGCTCATTCCCTATCGCACGCCGCGTCACGGCGACGTCTTCGTCTTCCTGCACCCAGCCGAACCGGGTTTGTACGTGGTGAAACGTGTCATTGGCCTTCCCGGCGATCGCATCCACCTGCAAGACGGCGCTGTCTATCGTAACGGCGAGAAGCTGAACGAGCCATACGTTATTCGCTGCAATCAAAATTCGGGAAATGATGGGATGTGCGTCTCCTACGATTCGTATCGCGACAGCTTCCCGACTGTTCCAGCAGGCATGCGCGACCAACTGTCCACGGAGTGGCGTGCCGAGCTGCCCAACTTCATCAACAACGGCGACCTGGTTGTTCCACCCAACAGCGTGTTCGCGATGGGCGACAATCGGGACGTCAGCCTCGACAGCCGCTACTGGGGCTTTGTACCCTTCGAAAACGTGATTGGCCGGCCGATGTTTATCTACTGGTCGTTTGTCACACCGCGTGACGAATACGAACGCCAGAGCATCGGCGACCGGATCAGCTGGCTGTTCAACATCATCTTCCACTTCTTCGGCCAGACTCGCTGGTCCCGGATGTTCCACGTGGTGCACTGATGCGGCGCCGTACCTCACGGCGGTTGATGTGGATGGTCATGCTGGCCATTGTGCTGGCGTTGGTCTTGCCTCCTTTCATCAACGTTAACCGTTATCGGGGACGCGTTGCCGGAGCCATCAGCCGGGCTCTTGGACGAGAAGTTACGGTCTCGAACATCGAGCTGAAACTGCTGCCTCGGCCCGGGATCGTTCTGTATAACTTCGTTGCCGCCGACGATCCAAGTTACGGAGCCGAGCCGATGCTCCGGGCTGATCAAGTCACCGCCTACCTGCGCCTGACTTCGCTCTGGCGGGGGCGCCTGGAGATTGGAACGCTTGATCTGGATAATCCCAGCCTCAATCTGGTTCGCCGCAGCGATAGTCACTGGAATATCGAAGAACTGGTGGAGCGGGCCTCGCAGACAAAACCAGCCCCCACAGGCAAAGCGCGCCCCGAGTCTCGTCCGCGCTTCCCTTACGTCGAGGCTTCGAGTGGCCGGGTTAACTTCAAGCTGGGTGAGGTGAAGAAGGCCTTCGCCTTCACGGACGCGGATTTCGCGCTTTGGCTGGAATCCGAAAGCCAATGGGGCATCCGCATCGAAGCGCGCCCGGTACGGACGGACGTGAACATTAACGACACCGGGACCCTCACCCTTGAAGGCCGTTTCCAGCGCGCCCCCAACGTCCGAGACACGCCCGTATATCTAAAGCTCGGCTATAGCGATGCCCCGCTCGGACAGTTGACTAAATTGATCTACGGGCGGGATCGAGGATGGCGGGGCACAGTGCGGGGTAATGCTGTCTTGACGGGAACGCCAGCCTCAGCAGCAGTGACACTCGACGCTCAGGTAACGGATTTTCGACGCTACGACATCGCTACCGGCGAGGCGCTCCGCCTGCGGACACACTGCACCGGAACCTACTCATCGGCTGGCGATTCACTCTATGATGTCCGCTGCGAATCACCCATAGGCTCGGGCATCGTGCGGGTTCGCGGCGATGCACAAAACTGGGGAGCAGGCGGCTACGACCTCGACATCTCCGGTGAGCACATTCCGGCAGAGCGCGTGGTGGCCTTTGCGCGGCACGCCAAGAAAGATTTGCCCTCCGACCTAACGGCTTCGGGTGAACTCGGAGGCGTTTTTACCATTCGCAAATCAACCGGGGCGGACCCCAAGTGGTCGGGTGGTGGGCAGACAACGGCGCTGGCCTTGCACGCGAACGTGCTGAAGCAGGACCTCGAACTCGGCGAGGTGCAATTTGCGGTGCCTGGCGACGAACCATCGAAGCCTGCCCCTCGCCAACGCCCAAGGCATCGTGTTCCGCCGCCAGCTGCGAATGCCGGTTTCAAGCTCGTCATCAAGCCTTTTCCGGTCCCGTTAGGAGCAGCCTCTCCGGCTACCGGCAGCGGCGAGTTCACGGGAGAGCGCTACAGCCTTCACGTGAGCGGTGGGGCAGAACTCGGACATCTAGTCAATCTGGCGCAGGCAATCGGCGTCGGTACGCCCGGCATCGGCCTGGAAGGTTCAGCTCAGGTGGACCTACAGGTTGCCGGTTCATGGATGGGGTTTGCGGAGCCGTACCCGTCGGGCAAACTGCAAGTGAACACTGCTACGGCCGAATTACAGGGGGTCTCGGAGGCGCTGGTGGTCGATACAGCGTCGGTCACGCTGGAGAATCAGCAAGTCGACATCGCCGCTTTCTCAGCCGGTTTCAGCAAGGGTGGCCAGTTCAGCGGATCGGCCAACTTTCCTGTGCATTGCACGGGACCAGAGAGTTGCGTTGTGGAGTTCGATCTGCGGGCGCAAGACGCATCTTTGGCGCGGCTCAATCAGCTGCTAAACCCCGCCTTCAGTCGCCAACCGTGGTACCGCCTGTTGGATATCGAAAAAAGACATGAGGACGCCCTTTCGAAGTTGCGCGCACAAGGGCGCTTCTCCGTAATGCATCTCGGGCTCGGCGACGTCACCGCAAACAACGTGAACGGATCGCTGGAGCTGTCCTCGGGCCGGCTGCGCATTCACGAGCTGCGGGCGGACTTGTTAGGAGGCCACCAAGACGGCTCCTGGCTCGCGGATTTCACGGTCTCGCCGCCCCGATTTATGGGCAATGGTGTGGTCAGCAAAATCTCGATGTCGCAGCTGGCATCGCTTACCCACGACAACTGGGCAACTGGAAGCCTCGACGCGGATTACAGTTTGTCGCTTTCGGGTATGACCGTTAGCAAACTTCTTGGTTCGGCCGGTGGAACCGCTGACTTCCATTGGAGCGGCGGCACGCTTCGTCATTTGGTGCTGGATGGTCGAGGTGCGCCCATGGCCTTTTCCACCTTCTCGGGCAAGGTGGCATTGCAGGATGGGACATTCACGGTTACAGACGGAAAGATGCAATCCAGTGGAGCCAGGTACGCGGTGGCTGGTACAGCCGGAGCCGACAGAAATTTGAACATGAAGCTGGTACGTGCAGGCGGGATGTCCTACGAGGTTTCTGGAACGCTGGACAAACCAACTGTCAGAGCGGTCGCAACTCCTGCCGCAGAGGCCGCGCTGAGATGACCCCCAGAAAACCGTTAGGTACGCTGCTGGCTGTGATGCTCGGAATCGCAACCGCCGGCTTGAGCGCGTTGCAGGCTGATGTCGCCCACAGTGCGAATTATCGGACGATCACCCAGAAGCTCGCGTATCTAAAGCTGAATGCCGCCCGGCCTCATCCCGATCCCAAACCTGTCGTTCTGACCGAGCCCGAGGTCAACGCCTACTTCAATGAGGGCGGAGTCAAGCTGCCGACTGGAGTGAGCGAAGTTCACCTCACATCTAGTCCTGGGGTCGTCGACGCCCACGCTCATGTGGATTTCGAAGAGATCATGCGGGGACACAACAAAAACAATCCACTTTATGACCTCTTCAGCGGCTCGCACGATATCCACGTCGTCGCCGAAGCTGCCGGAACAAACGGAGTCGCCAGCATCAAGGTGCAAACAGTCGAACTAGATAACGTCGCGGTTCCGCAATGGGCACTGGAGTTCTTTGTACAGCGCTACATCACGCCCAAGTACCCAAACGTCGGTCTGAGCAGCACCTTCAAGATGCCTTTGCGGATCCAGACCGCCACGATTGAGGGCGGAAAGGTGATCTTGGAGCAGAAGTAATATTTTGGCGGGAAGCACTCCTCGTTTTACTTCGTCGATAACACAACCATCATTTCGCGGTAGGAGACCGTGGGGAACTTTGCAGTCTCAGGGGACTGAGAACCCATCACCAGGCGTACTGCGTCAGCGCCCTCAATGGTGATCGCCTCGGGCTGCTGCGAAACCCAATCCAGAGGCGTGGCCAGCAGGCGCAGCCCAACGATCGCCGGACGTGAAACTGGTCGCCACTGCCCGAAATCGGCATTAAAGTACGCAGCCAGATCCGGCGCATTCCATGGGTAAAACCAGACCTCCGAAGAGGTATTCGGCGACAGCACCATCCACTGCACATCGCGTGATCCGTCGGCGCGCGTAATCTCCAACTGAAGACGTTCCGGCTTGCGCAGCTTCCACCAGAACGGATAACGCACCTTCAGGCGCAGCCTCAAGAAGTCGTACCCCTCTGGCCAGTTCGGAGTACCGATGTTGGTTGCAGAATCGCGCTCGTCAACGGCATAAGTCCTTTGCGGCAAGCCCAGCGGCAAGGTCTGCATGGCAATGCGGTCGGAGCGCGAATCATCGCGTTCCAAGCCAATGACGCCGGGCATCAACAATTCTGCTGTTCGGTAGTGACGTACCATCCAGAACCACACGTCGGGAATACGTGTGAAGTTCGGTATGCCGTCAACCGGAATGCTGAGATAGTTGCGCGACCAAGATTGTGTTTCTTCCCTCGACCAGTGACCCAGGTCGGCGTCAGGTAGATACAACGCAGCTGGGATGGGTTTGCCGGTCAGCCCTGACATCTCGATGCGCGTGAGCTCTGGACCGCTCGCCGTGTAAGCCTGCATCAGGCCACCGGCAACATTGCGCCGGGCGGCGAGCCCGAACATGGTCTGATAGGGAAAGACAAAAACGAAGTCATTGGGCGAGCTATGCTGCTGTAGAAATCTACCGCCGGCGCCTAGCATCTGGGGCGTTAACGGCTCCACATAGCAAGCTTGCTCGAATTCGTTGTATCCCGGCGGGCAGGCAGTTTTCGGCTCGCGCAGTTCGCTATACAGGCGAATCACGCTAGATGGCCGGAAGATCGGGTGCGAAAACAACATCGACCCGCCAATGGCAATAAATAAACCCATCGCTGAGGCGGCACCCTCGAACGAGAACAGGATGACGCAGGTAAACACGGTCATCGCGAACTCGCCAATAATCACGTGGCCGATATCGGAACGCACCAGCGAACTCTGCATGACGGCGAGACCGAACAGAAACCCTCCCAGCAGAAAACCGGTGCGCTCAGTAATGGCTGGATGGTCCCTACGACGGGTGACAGAGCGATAGGCAAACACCAGCACCGCGATGACGAACGCCACGCATAGGTGAGTTGCACCCTGATCGGTCATGGCCGCCGGCGTGGCCCAGCGATACACCGAAACCTGCGCTAGCGACTCTTTCCAGAACTTGAAGTCGAAGGGCAGCGCCATGAAGGCATTTACCACCACGGCGACGACGGCGAAGGCGGCGACAAATGAGATCAGACCAGTGACAAGCTGCCTGGCGAAGTGGTGATGCCTGGTCTCGAACGCGACACCCGCGAAGCAGATGACCCAGGCCGCGGTGGCGTAGGTACCGGTGTCGCCGCCTACAAGAAACGCCGCACCGACGAGTATGGCTCCCCCGATTCCTGCGAAAACGCTGTGTAACCGTTCTGCTTTAACCGCATACCAGCTGCGTAGGAACACCGCGAACAGCAAAACCGGCAAGGTGCTTCGCAGCGAGGTCTCCCAAAATGCCGCAAGCAGAAGCACCAGCACAAAACGCTTCCAGGGCGGCTGCTCAGGCAGCAGGAGACGTAGTGCAAGATACAAGAAAAGAAAAGCGCACCAGACGGGAAGAATGTTCCAAGTCGCGTACAGTCCACCAAAGGAGAGTGGCATCGCGCGGGCCGGGATCGACGACAACCACTGGTAGATGGGCCCGTGAGTGAAGGCTACGTCGCGGCCGATCCAGATGCCGCGTAGAGCTTTGAAGGTAGCGTCGAGATGCCAGTTGTCGTCGATGAGACCGAGATTGGGGACAACTGTTACCGTGCGATGCGATAGCCACACCGTGGGAAACGAAGCCAGCACCAGCAGGATGACGGAAAGAAAATCCCAGTATCGGCGCCATAGAGGAAGCGGCCGCGGCTGAACCGGGGTGGGTGAATCTTCTGGGCGCTGCGCGACCTCGACCTTCTCCATAGACGACTGACATTCTACCAATCGACAACTCGCTCTGCTCTAGGGCGTCGGGCTCTTTTGCGATTCGCTGAATTCCTGTCATACTCACAAGCCAGAGCTTGTCAGCGATTCATCTGCGCGCCGGAAGCGCACCCGAAGCATTCGCAGTAAACCAACGCGGGGCTTTCAGGTCTCCGGCACGAGAGGGGACATGCAGATTTCGGTTAAGGAACCAGGGCCTCGCGCCGCCGCTATGGAAACTAAGCGCCGGACAGGCACAAGCGCTCTTTGGACCTATGTTGTAGCGGGACTTCTCGCACTTTTCTACTTCGTCACCAGTATCCAAATTGCGGCGCATCGCTTTTTTTGGTTCGACGAGTTATTTACCCTTTACATCGCCCGGTTACCGCACGTAAGCACGATTTGGAGTGCGTTGGGTAACGGTGTCGATGCCCTCCCGCCAGCCTATTACGTGGTCGTGCGCCTGTTTGATTCACTTTTCGGTCCCGGTGACATCGCAGCCCGCATTCCATCTATGCTCGCGATGGCGATAGGGCTATGCGTGATCTTCGACTGCGCGCGCCGGCTGACCGACGGCCTGCATGGACTGATTGCGCTTTCGGTTGCCACCTGCTCGTTCCTTCCCTACTACGGATTCGAGGCGCGCTCCTACGGCGTCTACTTCATGTTCGCCGCGCTGGCATTGTGGGCTTGGACAAATGAGAGCTTAAGCAGAAATGCGCAGGCAGTCCTTTTCGGCCTCTCGTTCTTCGGCGGTGAATGCTTTCACTACTACTTTGGGATGTGCCTGCTTCCGTTTGTGCTTTGGGAACTGCTGCGCTGGAAGCCGGGCCATCGGCCGTCGCTAAAGATCCTTGCAGGTCTTCTTGGTGGCGTCACGCCGGTCGTGATTTTTTCGCCACTGATTCTGTCGTTCTCGCGAAAGTTCGCCGGCGGCTATTGGAACCGGCCGTCGTTCCCTGAATTACGCGCAATCTTCTCGCAGCTGTTTCCCGACGGCCTGTTTCTGCTGTCGCTCATCATGATCTGGATTGTGCTCTCGCGCCACGATGAGGAAAAAGAGATTGTCTTGGAACCCATGCCTTCGGCTGAGGTCATCGGATGGCTGTCGCTCGCCATTCCGTTTGGCGGCCTTTGTGGTCTCGATGAAGACGAACGCTTTCTACAGCCGCTACTTCATTGGCGTGCTGCCTGGAGTCGCTGTAGCGTT
The DNA here is from genome assembly GCA_963834135.1 of uncultured Acidobacteriaceae bacterium. Lineage (GTDB taxonomy): Bacteria > Acidobacteriota > Terriglobia > Terriglobales > Acidobacteriaceae > Bog-257. Next base: position 610,241 of record CAWIAN010000010.1, read on the forward strand.
TGCAGTTTTCATGTGGCGTCATTTCCGTCGCGCGTCTCAAGTCTCCATGGGAGTCTTCGTGCTTCTGGCTGGTTGGGCCGCAGGGCAGCAGCTGACCACCGTGCGTCATCCCGATCGAGTCGAGGCCACAGGAATCCGTCCATTTCTCGCGGTCGAGGATTCTCTGCATGTGGAAGGGAAACGCTATTACGTTTTTTCCGGGCCGATGTTGTTCCTTGAGGCAATGCAGTATTCAGCACATCCTGAGCAAGTCGTCCTGCTTCTGCCGTCTGACTTCAACCGCATAGCGAAGGGTCAGCGTGATCCCTATCAGCACCAGCGACTCGAGACTAACCTGTCTCAGTTTCACCCCATGCAAATCTGGACCGTCGACGATCTGTCGCTGCATCGGGCGGAGTCGGCGTTGGTCGAGCCCACCGAAGTGACCCTGCGCGATTTGAAGCAAGCCGGAATTAAAGTAGGAACCAGGTTCTCAGACCCGATGCAGGTCGACTATCTGCAGTGATTTCACGTGAGCGTGAGCCGGTCTTACCAAGCTTTCCGCGAGCGGATTACTGATAGTCGGGTAGTTGTCCGGCGCCGACCGTCCTTCGTTCCCGCCTCCCTCTACTCACTCCGCCCGCTTTCTTCTACAATGTCTAAAGTCTGTTATTTTGCGCTCCGTCGCGCGTTTCCAGGCAATCCCATATATGAAGGCGAACTGACCAGGCAGAGCTTGGTATCGTCGCACCCGTAGGAGCCACTGTGAAAAAAATTGGAATTATTTTTGGCATGGAGACCACTTTCCCGCCCGCGCTGGTGGAAAAAATTAACTCCATGGGTGAGCCTGGCATTCAGGCTGAGCTGGCCGTCGTCGGCGAAGTCCGCATGGCCGAACCCTCGCCGTACGCCGTCATCGTCGACCGCATCTCGCACGACATCCCGTTCTATCGCGGTTACCTGAAGAACGCAGCGCTTAGCGGCACTTATGTCATCAACAACCCGTTCTGGTGGAGCGCGGACGACAAGTTCTTCAACTATGCGCTCGGCCAAAAACTGGGCGTGGCCGTCCCGCGCACCGTGCTGGTTCCACACAAGCAGCATCCGGCCGGCACCACCGACCGCTCCATGCGCAACATGCAGTTCCCTATGCCGTGGGATAGCATCTTTCAATACGTCGGCTTCCCGGCCTTCCTCAAGCCGTTCGACGGCGGCGGGTGGAAGGACGTCTACAAGGTCAATTCGCCGGAAGAGTTCTTCAACGCCTACGATCAGTCGCGTGATCTCTGCATGACGTTACAGACCGGCGTAAACTTCAAGGAATACTTTAGATGCTACGTCGTTGGTCAGGAAAAAGTGCACATTATGCACTACGATCCTTCCCTGCCCATGCACGAGCGCTACGTGAAGAATCCGCCGCCTACCGATCCCAAGTTGCTGGAGCGGGTTGAGCGCGATTGCCTCACCCTGTGCCGCGCCCTCGGCTACGACCTCAACACCGTCGAGTTCGCCTGCGAGAACGGCATTCCGTACGCCATCGACTACATGAATCCGGCGCCCGACGCTGACGTGAACTCGGTAGGTCAGGTCAACTTCGACTGGATCGTCAACAACGTTGCCGAACTCGCCGTGCGCAAGGCTAAGGAACACACGGGCAAGCCGGCAGAGTATCGCTGGAGCGCCTTCCTCAACGGCGGATTCGCCGCCGAAGAGAAGCCTGCGAAAACCCAGGCCGCCAGGAAAAGCCCGGAGGCACCGTCCAGCAAAAGCGATTCAGACGCTGCCCCGGACTCTTCGAAGCCTGGCACGATGCTCGAGGCAGCATCTAAACAATTGCGTAAGCGCGTAGGCAAGGGGTGAACCTGATGAAGCGGCCAAGCCTTAGCATTGGGATCGAAGAGGAGTATCAGACCATTGACCCGGAGACGCGCGACCTTCGCTCGCACATTGCGTCTGAAATTCTTCCCAAGGCCAAGCTCGCGCTGCACGAAGCAGTGAAGCCGGAGATGCATCAGTCCGTCATCGAGGTAGGCACACGTGTCTGCCACAATATCCAGGAAGCCCGGCAGAATGTGCTGGAGTTGCGTCGTGAAGTCATCACGCTGGCCAGCGAGCATGGCATGGTTCTGGCGGCCGGAAGCACACATCCGTTTTCCGACTGGAAGCTACAGGAAATTTACCCCGACGAGCGCTATCACCGCGTAGTCGAGGACATGCAATTGATCGCGCGCGCCAACCTGGTTTTCGGGCTGCACGTTCACATCGGGATCGAGGATCGCAATACAGCCATCCACATCATGAACTCGATGCGGTATTTCCTGCCGCACATCCTTGCACTCTCCACGAATTCGCCTTTCTGGATGGGCATGAATTCGGGATTCAAGTCGTATCGCTGCAAGGTGTTTGAACGCTTCCCGCGTACCGGAATCCCCGACACATTTCCTAACTGGTCGGAATACGAGAATTTTGTCGCGTTGCTGGTCAAAACCAACTGTATCGACAACGGTAAGAAGATCTGGTGGGACATCCGCCCGCATCCATTCTTCGACACGCTGGAAGTGCGCGTCTGCGACATTCCCATGCGACTCGACGAAACCATCGCTATTGCTGCACTAATTCAGGCGACCATGGCAATGCTTTACGAGCTGCATGCATCCAATAAGAGTTACCGCATCTATGAGCGTTCGCTGATCATGGAGAACAAGTTCCGTGCGTCGCGCTACGGCATCCAGGGCAAGCTCATCGATTTCGGCAAAGAGACCGAAGTGCCGGTGCAGGACTTGATGATGGAATATCTCGACCTGATCGACGACGCGGTGGAAGAGCTTGGCTCACGCAAGGAAATCGATTACATTCACCAGATGTTAAAGATGGGCACCGGCGCCGATCGCCAGCTGAAGGTCTTTGAAGAGACCGGCGACTTGAAGAAAGTGGTCGACTTCATGGTGGAAGAAACGCGAGTGGGCGTGTTCGAAGGTGCCGCTGCGAGGAAGTAGCTTAATGGTCTCGGAGTGGAGCGGGCCTTAAGGCCTGCATAGTTTGCATCTGAACAAGATTGCCATCCGGAATCGGCTTTAGCTTGCTGAAGGATCTGCTGTCCGATGGGCCGCACCGAGGCGGAGCGACGGAAGACAGATTCCTCGTTGGACTGACGTCCTCGTGATGACAATGGGTGAATGCTGACACTCTCTCGAAAGGTATTTACTTGATTCAACCAACTCTCACCGATCTCACCAAGACAACTTTCGATCCCGAGCTCTCGCCGGGCGCCCACAATGCGGTCTACACCTGTCTCCGCATCCAGCCGACCGAGAAGGTCACGGTCATCACCGACAACGAATGTCGAGAGATCGCCGCCAGCATCGCAAATGAACTGCATAAGCTGGGCGCATCCTTCAAGGCCTTCGTGCTGGAAGACCTGGCGCCCCGCCCGCTAACCGATCTGCCGCGCGAGATTGCCGAAGACATGGAGAGCAGCGACGTCTCCATCTTCGCCGTCAAGGTGCAGCGCAACGAGTTGAAGTCGCGCATGCAGATGACCGACATCGTCAATCGCCGCAAGATGCGCCATGCGCACATGGTGAATATCAACAAGCAGATCATGCTTGAGGGCATGCGCGCCGACTACAACAAGGTTGACGCCATCAGCCGCAAGGCGATGGAAATTGTCTCCAACGCAAAAGAAGTTCGCTGTACCAATCCCGCCGGCAGCGACTTCACCGCCAAGCTCAATCCCAACTATCGCTGGGTCAAGACCAGCGGCATCATCAGCCGCGACAAGTGGGGCAATCTTCCCGGCGGCGAAATCTTCACTACGCCCGGCGAAGTCAACGGCGTCTGCGTAGTTGACGGCGTGGTCGGCGATTATCTTTGCGAAAAGTATCAGGACCTCAAGCGCCAGCCGCTAACCATCGAGATGAAGAACAACCGCATCACCAGGGTCACGAGCGACAATAAGGAGCTGGAGCAGGAATTCTGGGCTTACACCCATACCGACGATGGCAGCGACCGGGTCGGCGAATTCGCCATCGGCACCAACATCGAGCTCACCCATGTGGTCGGGCAGATTCTTCAGGACGAAAAATTCCCCGGCATCCATATCGCTTTCGGCAATCCTTATGGCGAGCACACGGGCGCGGATTGGTATTCCGCGACGCACATCGACGTAGTGGGATTAGAGTTCAACATCTGGGTTGACGGTCGCCAGATCATGGAGAAGGGCCGCTTCCTGATCGAGGCCTGACCATGATTCCCGCTCTTCGCGCGGAATTCAATCGCAACTACACGTCGGAGAAATACCGCGAGTTCCTGCGCGCGCTCGACGCCGTAAGCGGCACGCACATTGGCTTTCGCGTCTCGGAGACGCCCTGCTTCGTGCCCTATCCGCTGATCTCGCTGATGGCGCAGTACGGGCGCGAGTTGGTCTCGCAACTCGTCGACAATCCCGACTATCGCAAACTTTCCGATGTGACCATCCCGCCGGAATACAACGTCCCCAACGAAGCGCCGCTGCCAATGTTCGTGCAGGTTGACTTCGGCATCGTGCGCAACGTCTCAGGCGCGCTCGAGCCCAAGCTGGTCGAGCTGCAGGCCTTCCCTTCTCTTTATGGATATCAGCCGACGGCGGCGCATCAATACGCCGAGTCGTACGGGCTGTCGCCCGATCTCGGGATTTATCTGAGCGGCTGCGACCGCGAAGCCTACTGGCGCCTGATGCGACAGCTCATCGTCGGCGATCACGATCCCGAAAACGTGATCCTGATGGAAATCGATCCCGACAACCAGAAGACGCTGCCGGATTTCCTGATCACACAGCGCGAGCTCGGCATTGCCATCGTCGACATTCTGAAGCTGATCAAGCGCGGCAACAGGCTCGTCTACAGGAAAGACGGCCGCGAGATCGAAGTCCGTCGCATCTACAACCGTTGCATCGTCGACGAGCTGCAGCGCAAGAACGTCACCCTGCCCTTCGACTTTCGCGACGAGCTTGACGTCGAGTGGGCCGGCCATCCGAACTGGTACTTCCGAATCAGCAAGTTTTCGATCCCTTACCTGAAGCACACGTCGGTGCCGAGGACGTGGTTCCTCGACCAGCTACCGGCTTTCCCGGAAGACCATGAAAACTTCCTGCTGAAGCCGCTGTATTCCTTCGCGGGTGTGGGCATCAAGTTCGCTCCCACTCCGTCAGACATTGAGGCGATCCCCGAAGACCAGCGCCACAACTATATCTTGCAGGAACGCCTGCACTTCGAACCGGTGATCGAAACGCCGCACGGTCCCACGCAGATGGAGATCCGCATGATGTACGTCTGGCCCGAAGGCGGCGAACTGACGCCAGTGCTGCCGCTGGTGCGCATGGGCCGCGGCATCATGATGGGCGTCGACCACAACAAGAACCTGGAATGGGTAGGCGGCTCAGCAGCACTGTTGGCATAAACTCCTTACCGCTATTGGGCACACTTCCGTCCTTCAATCCGTGCCTTGTGGAGGAAAATGGGTTCTCGCCGATAAAATAGAGCGAGAGTGACCAGCCAGGCAAAGCGTCCGTCTCAGCCCATCGATGACCTTCGTATCAAGTGGACCAAGGTCGTCCTCCCTCCCGTCTTCCTTGAAGAGGAGATGCCGACGACCGAAGCCGCCGCGGCGACTGTGCTGCAGGCGCGACAGGAAATCTCCGGCATCCTCGCCGGCCGCGATCACCGGCTGATCGTTGTCACCGGCCCCTGCTCCGTGCACGATATCGACGCAGCACGCGAGTATGCTTCGCGCCTGAAGGACGCCATCGCAGAGTTCTCCGACGAACTGCGCATCGTCATGCGCGTCTACTTCGAGAAGCCGCGAACCACCGTGGGGTGGAAGGGTCTCATCAACGATCCGCATCTGAACCAGTCGTACAAGATCAACGACGGCTTGCGCCTGGCGCGGCGACTGCTGCTCGACTTGGCCGAGATGGGCGTGCCCGCCGGCACCGAGTTCCTCGACATGATCACGCCGCAATACCTCGCCGGGCTGGTGAGCTGGGGAGCGATCGGCGCGCGTACCACCGAGAGCCAGGTGCATCGCCAACTCGTCTCCGGCCTGTCGTGTCCGGTGGGATTCAAGAACGCGACCTCGGGTGACGTGCAGATTGCGATTGAGGCAGTTCTGTCGGCCGCCCATCCACACACGTTCTTAGGACATACCAAGCATGGCCAGTCGGCGATATTTGTCACCACGGGCAATCCGGATTGCCACGTCATCCTGCGTGGCGGCCGCGGCCTGGTGAACTACACCGCTGAAGCGGTCTCGGACACGTGTGCACAGTTGGAGGAGGCAGGTCTTCCTCCACGCGTGATGATCGATTGCAGCCACGCCAATAGCGGCAAGGATCACAAGCGGCAAGGTGCAGTCTGTCGGGATATCGCTGCGCAGATTGCCGGTGGCAATCCAAACATTATCGGCGTGATGCTAGAGAGCAACCTTCTGGCTGGCGCGCAGAAGTTGGTGCCGGGTAGAGCGTTGGTCCGCGGGCAGAGCATAACCGACGCGTGTATCGGATGGGACGAGACGCTGGAACTATTGCTGGAATTGGCTCATGCGAAGAAGCAATCAGCAATGGGCAACAGGCCGTAACTATGGAAGTCTTACCACTCCGGATCGCCAAAAACAGCGCTCCTCCGCTCGGGATGACGCGACTGTATCCCTAATTGCTGGTCGTTGCTTTCAGAAACGCATCGATCGACTTCGCTGCTTTTCGTCCGGCTCCCATTGCCAAAATCACAGTCGCTCCTCCGGTCACAATGTCTCCTCCGGCAAACACGCCCGGCTTGGATGTTGCCAGCGTATCTTCGCTTGCCGAGATGTAGCCGCGCTTGGTGATCGCCAGTCCCGGCGTTGTCGACTGGATCAGCGGGTTCGCCGAGGTCCCGGCCGCGATGATTGCCACCGAACACGCGATCACAAACTCCGAGCCTTTGATAGGCACGGGGCTGCGTCGCCCACTATCGTCAGGTTCGCCCAGCTCCTGACGAATGCATTTCACTGCCGTCAGGTTTCCCTTCTCGTCGCCGATGAACTCGACCGGATTTACCAACATTTCAAAGTGCACGCCTTCGTCCTTGGCGTGGTGAACTTCTTCGACACGCGCAGGCATCTCGATTTCCGTGCGGCGATAGTAAATACTGGCCGTCTTTGCCCCGAGGCGAAGTGCACTGCGTACCGCATCCATCGCAGTGTTTCCGCCGCCGACTACGATCACATCGCGATCTTTGCAGGGATAAAGCGGCTCGTCGTACTCCGGGAAGCGATAAGCGCGCATTAGATTCACACGAGTGAGAAACTCGTTCGAGGAGTAGATACCGTTGAGGTGCTCGCCCGGAACATCGAGGAAGCGCGGCAAACCGGCGCCGGTGGCGACGAAAAGCGCATCGAAGCCTTCGTCCTGCATCAGCTCGTCAATGGTGACGGTTTTGCCCACGACAACGTTGGTTTCAAACTCGACGCCGCGGCGCTTCAGCACATCGATCTCGTGCCGCACGATTTCTTTGGGCAGACGGAATTCGGGAATGCCATAGACCAGCACGCCGCCGAGCTCATGCAGAGCCTCGAAGACGTGGACTTTGTGGCCCATCTGAATGAGGTCGCCGGCGCAGGCCAAGCCGGCAGGGCCGCTGCCAATGATGCCAACCTTCTTGCCTGTGGGCGTCGCGGCTTTCGGAATACCGAAGCGCCCCGACTCGCGCTCCCAGTCGGCGACAAAGCGCTCAAGATACGCAATGCCGACCGGCTCGCCCTTCTTGCCCAGCACACAGCCGGACTCGCACTGATCTTCCACCGGGCACACACGCCCGGTGATCGCCGGCAGTGCATTGTCCTCGCGAACCTTGGCAGCCGCGCCCAGATAATCGTTGGCCAGAATCAAATCGATCACCGCTCGCACATCCACCGAGACCGGACACTTCACCGTACAGCCGGGATTGGGACACTCGATGCAGCGCAGCGATTCTTCCCGCGCCTGCTCCTGCGGAAAGCCCAGGTTTACTTCCTGAAAGTTGTGGGCCCGCAAGCAAGCGTCTTGCTCTGGCACACGCTGGCGTGGTAGCTTCACGCGCTCTTTGTTCGGCAGTGGATTGTTCTTCACTTTCGCGGGCGTCGTCTCATTCACAATTCACCCCCGTCGCCTCCAGGGCGCATTTCGTCTTGTGATTGCGACGGCGCAATCGGTCAAGCTCCGCCTGGGGATCGGCCTGCAGCCGTTCTATGCTCTGGCGCTCCTGCTCGCGATACATATTGTTGCGCTGCATCAGCACTTCAAAGTTGACGCGCGTGGCATCGAACTCGGGGCCATCGACGCAGGCGAACTCACTCTTGTTGTCAACCAGTACGCGGCACCCGCCGCACATTCCGGTTCCGTCCACCATGATGGAGTTCAGGCTGACGATGGTCTTGATCTTCTCGGGAGCCGTCATGTTAGCGACGGCACGCATCATCGGGACTGGTCCGACAGCTAGCACGTAATCCACCTTCTGGGTCGCCATAATCTGCTTCAGTTTGTCGGTGACCAGGCCTTTGTCGCCGTAACTGCCATCGTCGGTCACTACGTACGTCTCATTGCTGACCGCGCGAACCTCGTCTTCCAGCACCATTAGTTCTTTGCTGCGCGCCCCGACGATAGAGATAACGTTGTTCCCGGCGCGCTTCAACTCCCGCGCGGTGGGATAAGCCATCGCCGTTCCCACGCTCCCACTCACGATCACGGTGGTACCGAAGTTCTCGATCTCCGAGGGTTTGCCCAGCGGCCCGACTATGTCGAGGATCTTATCGCCTGTCTGCAACATGCTGAGCAGCATGGTAGTCTTGCCAATCGCTTGCACGACGATCGTGACCGTGCCGGCTTCGGGGTCGGCATCTGCGATGGTCAGGGGTATGCGCTCGCCGCACTCGTCAAGCCGCAGGATCACAAACTGTCCTGGCTTCTGCTTACGAGCTATGCGGGGAGCCTCGATAACAAACAGCTTGATGCAGCGCGCCAGGGGACGCGCTTCGACGATGTCGTACACAGTTTCCTCCGCTTCGATTCTGCGGGGGCATGTACGAGGAGTCTGTGGCGCGCGTCACACGGCAGGCGGACACAGCGCACAAGGGCAAGATAAAACGCAGCGGACACCCCAGCCGGACTGGCGGCGGCCGCTGCGAGGGCACAATGTGCCGTTACTGCGGAGTAGTCTTCGTGTCGGTGCTCTTCTTCTTGTCGTCTCCGAACACTTTCTTCGTGGCATGGCCGACATCCTTGCCGGCGTCTTCGGTACCCTTGCCGACATCTTTAGCACCGGTTGCGGAGGCGTGACCAACGTCCTTACCGGCATCCTTCGTAGCATGGCCGGTATCCTTGGCGCCTTTTGCAGTGGCATGGCCAGTATCTTTGGCTGCGGTCTTGGTAGCGTGCCCCGTGTCCTTGGCACCGGTAGCCGTCGCATGGCCCACATCTTTACCCGCGTCCTTGGTAGCGTGGCCGGCATCCTTCATGTCCTGCTTAGCAGTGTCTTGCGCGACCGCGATTCCGATCGAAACCGCTCCGGCCAGCAAGATAAGTCCGAGCTTTTTCATCATTCCTACGCCTCCGAGAAAATGTCTCACGAATACCTGATTTTGAATGTCGCGTAACTGCTTTTCAAGAACAACTTGAATAGCACATTACAGATTGTCACACACGGGTAAGTTCCGGCAACTCTGGGTCGACTCCTACTTCCGGAAGCTGACCTCATCATTACAAAGTTGTCAGAAGGTCAAACGCCCGGATGAAAGTCGGAATCCAAGGCCGAGAATGCATTAGTGTCATTTGGTGAGGAGAGCTGTCGAGCATGATGCTTAAGAATGTCCACAACCTGAGAGTCAGGATAAGGACTCGCGCACGAGTGAACTGTTTCTGGCTGACAACGGTGGCTCTGCTTGTTACGGGCCCGCCGGCCTTTACCCAGACGACAAGTGAAACTCCCCAAGCGGCGATGGCCGTCTCTGCCGGCTCGGCCCTACCAAACGCGCCTTCCGTCACTCCACCGGCCTCCGAGAATTTTATGAGCGCTGCGGGAAGCGCAGCTCGCACCATCGGAGAAGACGAGTGGCATCTCATCAAGGCTCCCTTCCACAAGAAGGCCCTGGTTTGGGACGGTCTGTTTTTGGCGGCCACTGGAGTTTTGATCGCCAATGATGAAAGCGTGCTATATCAGGTTCCCGCCGGCTGGCACTCCACCAGTCGCAACATATCAGACGGAGCGCTTTACGGTGCATCCGCTATCGCAGGCGGAATTTATCTGACCGGACTTTTTACCAAGAACGAGCACTCGCAAGAGGTCGGCATCCGCACCGCCGAAGCCACTGTCGACAGCATCATTCTGTACGGGGCGATGAAGGCCATCTTCCAACGCCAACGCCCTTACACTGGGCCCGGTGAGGGCAAGTTCTTCGCCGGGAACTGGACGAATGGGTCTTTTCCTTCCGGTCATGCAATGTTCACCTGGACCGTCGCTTCCGTAGTGGCGCATCAGTATCATTCCATCCCGCTCGATCTGGCCATGTATGGCTTGGCTAGCACCGTCACGGTGACACGCGTTACGGCCGGACAACACTTCCCTTCCGACGTATTCGTCGGCTCAATCCTCGGCTATCTGATTGGCGACTACGTGGCCCACAAGGCGGAGAACGTCGGGCCGATTCGTGCCAGCAAAGCTCAACGTGTGCGCAATGCCTTGCTGGAACACGTCGATATCGGCATCGAATAGCGTCAAACCGTGCCCCTCAGCATGCAGGTGAGGAGCGTTGTTATACTTCCTTTTTCATGCTGAGACAAACTTTGGAACAAGGCCGAGCTGTCACCGACGAGGCGCTGGAGCGTCTGCTGCCTCCCGCTTCACAATATCCATCCTCGATTCACCAGGCCATGCGGCATAGCGTTTTCGCCGGAGGCAAGCGCCTGCGGCCTATCCTGTGCATCGAAGCCGCACAGATGGTCGAGGGCTGTGTTCGTCCCGGCGTCGAAGAACTGGGCGCCGCGCTGGAGATGCTGCACACCTATTCGCTGATCCACGACGACCTGCCGGCACTGGACAACGACGATTTGCGGCGGGGCCGTCCCACCAGCCACAAAGTCTTCGGAGAAGCAACCGCAATTCTCGCAGGGGATGCTCTGCAGACCTATGCCTACGAGGTCCTGGCGAAGTTACAGTGCTCGGCTGAGGCTCGCGTCGCCATCATCGCGGAAATCGCGCGTGCAACCGGGACAATCGAAGGAATGATTGGCGGCCAGGTGATGGACTTGGAGGCTGAGCACAAGCATCCCGACGCTCAGACCCTGGAGTACATCCATCGCTCCAAAACCGGTGCGCTCCTGACCGCAAGCGTTGTCACTGGCGGTATGTACGCGGGAGCCACTCCAGAGCAGATCCAGAGCCTACGCGACTTTGGCATGAATATTGGACTGGCTTTTCAGATTGTCGACGACGTGCTCGACGTCACCCAAACGTCGGAACAGTTGGGCAAAACAGCCGGCAAAGATACTGCTACCGAGAAGGCGACCTATCCGTCTTTGTTCGGAATCGAGGCGTCATTGAAGAAGGCAGACGAACTGACCGCGAACGCCTCAACGGCGCTGGACAGCTTTGGCGAACGCGCCAGGAGCATGCGAGAGATCGCAAAGTTTCTGGTGGAGCGGAAGAAGTAAAATGCCGGACAAGCGGCTGCAAAAGAAAGGCAACCGACGGCCGCTCATATCGACTGCACTGGCACCATTAGCAGATCGTCTACCAGACCGACTTCTTTCTGCACAAACGGTTCAGCGTACTGCACTCCGGCAAGAAGCCCATAGTAAGCTGCCATAGCCGCGCTGCGCTCGCGAATCTCGGATTGCCTGGGAAAGAGCCGGCTGCCCGCTTCCTGATCCTTATATTGCGAGTTGTAGGCCATCAGCGAGGCAAAGCGCGTCTCGAATTGAGCAGAGATGTCGACGACGAAACTCGGGCGCACGTCGGCGTAGAGACTGGCGTAGATAATCTTGAACGGCCGATGCGGGGGCGCCCCCAAGTCAAGCTTCGCCAATCCTGACAAAAATGTGGATTCGTAGCCAAGAACGCCAGCCATTGCATGATCGGGATGGCGCGCCTGCCAGTAAGGCAAGATCAACACCCGTGGACGCAACTGCCGAATCACACGCGCGACTTTGAGCTTGTTCTCGTAGGTGTTCTCGACGCGGCCATCTGGAATATCGAGGGCCTGCCGCCAGCCGGCCTTCAGAACGCGAGCCGCATCATCGGCCTCACGCGCACGGTCCTTCACCGTGCCGCGCGTCCCCATCTCGCCTTGAGTTAGGTCGAGAATCGCGGTGCGATAGCCACGCTCAGCCATCTTCAGCAGCGTACCTCCGCACGTCTGCTCGACGTCATCGCGGTGTGCCGCGATGGCCAGGATGTCGGCTTTGTAATCGTCTGCCATTGGAGGTCGACCCGAGCCAGAGCCCTATAGTCTCTGCGCCACTGCTACACCATCCCGCAGCGGAATGATCGTTGTATACCAGTCAGGCGACGAGTACAGGAGGCGATTCAGCTCGACGACGCCATCCGTGTAGCGATCGGACTCGGGCTTCGGCATGTCCGGGTTCCCGGCGGCGTATGCCACCTGACCGCTCCACAGGGTATTGTCGGCGATGAACAATCCACCCTTGCGCACCCGCGCCGCGGCCATATTGAAGACGCGCGGATAGTCGTGCTTGTCGACGTCGCAAAATAGAATGTCGAACTGCTCTTTCCGTTCGGAGAGAAGTTCCAGCGCGTCGCCGGTATGAATTTGGATGCGATCGGCAACCCCAGCCTGCTGGAAGTAACGGCGCGCTTCGTCGGCATTCTTGCGGCTGCCGTCGGTATAGTGAACCTTGCCGCCCTCGCCTACCGCCTTCGCCCACCAAATTGTCGAATAGCCGACCGCCGAGCCCATCTCGAAAACAGTCTTGGCATCGATCAGACGTGCGTATTGATAGAAAAGACGGCCGACGGCAGGGCCGACGATGGGGATATCGCGCTCCTTCGCCTGCCGTTCGATTTCCTGCAGCACAGGCTCGCGCGGGGGAAGCATGGCATACAAATAATTTTCTACTGGATCGTAAGTTATATTTGGCATAGCAGTCGCACGTAGCACTGAACGGTTAGCACTTGGCATTGTAGCTGGCGGGCTTCCGATTTGGCCAAATGCTAACCACCGCGTGCCGACGCAACTCTTATAGCGTCTGCCCCGGCCTCATCTCCAGTACCTCCGGACCGTCTTTCTCCAAGAGCTTCTTCAATTCCGCCGGCTTGCCCGTTAGCATCGGAAATGTCCCGAAGTGCATGGGGATTACCGTCTTCGGCTGAAGCAGCTTACAGGCGTAGGCCGCCTCGCGTGGGCTCATGGTGAAGTGGTCCCCAATGGGCAGCAGGGCAATCTCCGGCGCGTAGAGGTCGCGAATGATCTGCATGTCCCCGAAGACTGCCGTGTCTCCCGCATGGTAAAGCTTTGCCCCTCCGGGCAGATCGAGCACGTAACCACAGGCTTCGCCGCCGTAAACCATGCTGCCGTCGTCCTCTTGAATGCCACAAGAGTGTACGGCGTGCACCATGGTGATTCTGATGCCGGCCACGGTCTGTGTTCCGCCTTTGTTCATCGGCGAAATCTGCTTTGCGCCCTTCTTCTGCAACCAGCCGCAGAGTTCGAAGATGCCCACCACCATGGGATTATGCTGCTTGGCGATACGCACGGCATCGCCAATGTGATCACCGTGTCCATGCGTGCATAACATCACGTCGCATTTCTTAGGGTCTTTTTCGTTCTCGGGACAGAGCGGGTTGCTCAACCATGGATCGATATAGACAACCGTGCCGTCGGTAGTTTCAATGCGAAAAGTAGCATGGCCGAGCCATGTCAGCCGATTTCCTCGCAGGTTCATTGCTAGCCTCTTACGAAAGATATATACCGAGTTAGAGTAGACGAATCGCCGCCGGGTTTGCGACGCGCGCACCGCCTGACATCTTCCGGCCGATCCCGCTGCCACCGGCCACGTCAACGGCCAGGAAAGCCACGATGCCGGTCGACTTGACCATTCGTTACCTCCATGAAACAGCGTCAGCAAGATGTTCCCTGTCCAAAGTAGGTGGACCGGCAATCACAGTCGCCGAGACACGCGTCGAAACCGCGTTTCCCACAGATTCGGATTGCCGTTCCTAAGCGTAACGGCTGATATCATTACCTCAAGAGCCGCGTAATGTCATCCGCCACCAAAGAGCCTTTAGTTTCCTCGACGATCGACTCCTACCTGCTAGAGGTGGCCGACGCGGTCAATACCACGCTCGATCTCAACACCTTGCTGCAGCGTGTGTCAGAGATGCTGAAGCGTTTTATTGACTACGAAATCTTTGCCATCCTGCTGCTGAATGAAAGGAATCAGGAACTGCGGATACGTTTTCAGGTGGGACATCCGCCGGAAGTTGCGGAACGCATCCGTATCAAGGTCGGACAGGGGGTGACTGGGCGCGCCGTTGAACTTCGCGAACCGGTACTGGTAAATGATGTTGCTGCGGAAGCGAACTTCATCAACTCCGCACCCGGCGCCCGTTCCGAGTTGGCCGTCCCGTTAATCGCCAAGAACAAAGTCATCGGCGTAATCGATGTTGAGGCAGCTCAGCCCAACGCATTTACCGAAGAGCACAAGCGCCTGCTGACGTTATTTGCTTCGCGAATCGCGGTCGGTATCGAGAATGCGCGGTTATATACCCGTGTGGCTCGCCAGGCGAGACAACTAACCCTGCTGACCGAGATCAGTCGCGAGTTGACTTCGATCCTAAACGTCGATCAACTGCTGAAGCGCATTGCCGACCTGCTGACCCGCATTATCGACTATCAGATGTTTTCTATTTTGATGCTCGATCCCAGTGGCAGCGTGTTGCAGCATCGCTTCTCTTTGCGTTTCAAGGAAAGCGTTCAACTGAAGCACGAGATCCCCCTCGGCGTGGGATTGGTTGGTTATGCGGCGCAGCATGGCGAAGCCGTGCTGGTACCCGATGTCAGCAAGGATCCGCGTTATATCTCTGCCAATCCGGAAACGCACTCGGAGTTGTGCATTCCGCTGATCTACAAGGACAAGGTCATTGGTGTGCTCGACATTGAGCACACCCGCCGTGGCTATTTCAACGAAGATCACGTGCGCATCATGACGACCATGGCGGCACAAGTGGCGATCGCCATCGAGAATGCGACGCTCTACGAGCGCATCGCGCGGCAGGAAAAGCGTCTGGAGCAGGACCTGGCGCTGGCACGCGAACTGCAGTTCCGCCTGCTACCACAGAAGCTGCCGGTCCTGAAGAATGCTGAGGTCGCATCCCGATTCGCTCCGGCCCGCCAGATCGGAGGCGATCTCTACGACTTCTTGAAATACAGCGGCAGTGGGGTCACCGCCATCGCCGTAGGAGATGTCAGCGGCAAGGGCGCACCGGCAGCGATCTACGCCGCATTGGTCAGCGGCATTGCGCGTTCGCATGCAAACGAGGAGCCCAGCGCTGCAGGCATGCTGGAGGTAATCAACCTATCGCTCGCCGAGCGGCCTATCGAAGGGCAATACGTGTCGATGATCTACGCCATCTGGGACGACAACCAACTGACACTTCAGCTGGCGAATTCCGGGCTGCCGCGACCCCTCCACTGTCGCAACGGAAAAGTCGAGGAGATTCCTGTCACCGGTTTGCCTATTGGCCTGTTCAACAACGCGACCTACGACGAGCTGACCTTGCAAAGTAAGAAAGGCGACGTCTTCGTCTTCATCAGTGATGGCATTCTCGACGCCACTAGTTCTAAGGGACAGATGTTTGGCCGGCACCGGTTGGAAGATATCCTGAAGGCGAATTGCGCTGGAAGCGCCGAGCAGTTGGTGGACGCGATCTTCACCGCCGTTTCCAGCCACGCCGAAGGGGTTGACGCTTTCGACGATCAGACAATTGTCGTCCTCAAGGTAAAAGGACCTTCCCCTAAAAAGTGAAACTCGCTGACCCGCAGCAGCGCTTACCAGGTTTCGTCTATGGGCGCGCCAAGCGACTGTTCGGCAGTCCCGATCGCGAACTACTGGCGGAATCCGTGCCGCTGACCCGGCTGGCTGAGCGTTTTGGCACGCCGCTGTACGTATACTCGGCGGCGACTATACGAGAACGCTATCGCCTCTTCGACAAAGCATTCCATGCCTGCGAGCACACTATCTGCTACGCGGTGAAAGCGAACTCGAACCTGTCGATTTTGCGGCTACTGGCGGGAATGGGTGCCGGGTTCGATATAGTCTCGGGCGGCGAGTTGCATCGCGTGATGACTGCGGCGCGCAAAGCGACCAGGAAGGTTGTCTTTTCCGGCGTTGGCAAGCTGGCAGATGAGATCGACGAAGCGCTGCAAGCAGGAATTCTCCTCTTCAACGTCGAGAGCGCCAGCGAACTGGAAGTGCTGGCCGCACGAGCCGAGCACCTTCGCAAAAACGCTGGATTTGCAGTCCGCGTCAACCCTGATGTCGCCGCTAACACTCATCCCTACATCTCGACCGGCTTGCACCAACACAAATTCGGGGTGCCCTGGCGAGACGCTCCTGAGCTCTACCGCCTGGGTTCGCAGCGGGATTACCTGCAACCACGAGGGGTCAGCGTTCATATCGGATCGCAGATTACCGACTCCGATCCCTTCCAGGAGGCGATGGAACGTGTCGTCTCGCTCGTGCGTTCGCTACGGGCGGAAAGGTTCGACATTCGATACGTCGATGCCGGTGGCGGTCTCGGGATCTCTTATGAAAACCCAGCCAGCGTAGACTTCGCTCGGGAGGTGCAGCAGTACTCGAAAGCCCTGACGAAGCCGCTGAAGGGCATGCAGCTGCACCTGTTGCTGGAACCGGGGCGAGCCATTATCGCGACAGCAGGTGTGTTGCTCACGCGTGTCATCTACCGGAAGTGCAACGATAGTAAGCAATTCGTGATTGTCGATGCGGCAATGAATGACCTGATTCGGCCATCCCTGTACGACGCCTATCACGAAATCGTGCCGGTGGTACCAGGACCGTGTAGTGCCGAGCAAGCGAAACCGGTGGATATTGTGGGCCCAATTTGCGAGAGCGGAGACTTTTTCGCACGTGACCGGAAGATCGCCGGACTGGCAGAAGGAGATCTCCTGGCGATTCTCGACGCGGGGGCGTACGGCATGTCCCTGGCGTCGAATTACAACTCGCGCCCGCGAGCCGCCGAGGTGCTGGTGGACAGCAAATGTGTGAAGTTGATCCGGCGACGTGAATCGATCAAAGATGTTCTGGAACCTGAACGAGGGTAACCAGATCGGCGAGATACCTGATCCCGGCGTCATGCTGGGGCGGAGGCGACTTCTCAGTGCCGGAGTCGAAGGACTGTTATTACTGCGACAACTGCTGACGGCGATGGTCGTCCCGGCTGCTCGCATTCCCCATGTTCCCTCCTGAACAACCTTAAGTCTGTAAATCCCCAATTTTGTCGATTGCGTTTGGCGCGAAGTTGTCCTATGCTCACACTCCACTGGGAGAGCCCATGCAACCAAAACGATCTGACGCAGCCACTTCCACAAGTGTTTGCCTCTGGTGTTATTCCCAATATTTAACAAACTCAAGCCGGGCTCGGGATGGCCACACGTTCTGCTGCAAAAAGTGCGAATACGAAGCGCGCTATTGGCTGCAGGAAACCGTGAAGTCTGCCGGCGAATAAACCACGGCGCGGCTTCCCGCCGCGCCTTTACCCCCTGCGGCTTTCCTGGCTTTTAGAACTGAATTGCACCTCCACTTACGGTTGAAATCGGGCGCGACCTCGCTCGACTTTCAAGAACTCGATGTGCTAAATCGATGAGCCCGTCATTTCCCCTCCCGGCGTATCCGAAACGCCCGTGCTGCAAGACTGTTTCGAGTTCTTTAAATGCGCCTACGACTTAAGCGGATGCCTCCTTCGTTGCATAACCCTGCAACCTGCTGGGGATGTTCCTTCGAACAAACCGAGCTACGCTGTAAGTGGTCAATCTGATTTTTCTGCTGTCTGGAGGCTTCCATGTGGCAACGTGAATGCCCGGTCTGCAAGCGCCATCTTCATAAAACACATGCCTGGGACATTTGTACTGCTTCTGCGGATGGATCTGGCGATAGGGCAAGTCGGGGAACTTAGCAGCCCCACCGGTCTGAGTCCGAGGGACGAAACGACGCTCGTGACACGCCGAAACGCTCTTTGGTCGAGTCCCCCGATCGCGCCGCCGTGCAGGCGTAACAAGGACGTTGTGGGTCCCGTCGATCTAACGAAAACGGTCCTGGATTCTCATCAAGCCGGTTCCGGGTGCATCCTCGAAGAGACAAACCAGCCGATTGCCAGCAACGCCAGTATTGCGATGATGCCCTGAGAGATCACGCAATACAGGCACCAGACCTCCAGAACGTGCTTCTCGATGTTGGTGAGGTATAGCGCGAATGCAAGCGCCACCAGCGTCGAAACTAAAAGCAGGCTCTTCTGCCGGGCCATTCCCAGCACCGCCAGCAACAGGTAACCTGCAATACCAATCGCTGCAACCGGAACACCGAATATCGTGGCATAAGGGCTATGATTCACCACGCCGCAGTCCCATTTATCGTTGATGCTGCACGGTTCTTTACCGGGATCGTCGTAATGAACTTTGAGAGCCAGGCCGGAAACAATCATTCCACAGATGGCGAGCACGAGAATAAGATAGCGCACAGAGTTCTCCGAGATACGGGTTGGTGACGTTGAAGCGACCCAGGTTAAGGTTGATTGTCAATTGTAATGTCTAAGACAGACGCCCGCCGCAGCCCTATATGAGACGATCGAATTCGTACGCCGATAGCAATCGGCCAGGTACGTCCGCTTCCTCCCGTGGTTCGCTGGCAGCAAATTCTATTGCAAAAGCCGTTGCATGTGATCTGCTACTGACATCACAGCGCAATGTGATGTAGTACAATCCCCTCTGTTCATGCGGCGCCCAGTTGCCAGTCTGCTGCTTGCTGTGTTGTTAGCCGGGTTTGGTTTGCCCGTGCTACAGGCGCAGACTGCCGCACCAGCGTGTTGCCGTCGTACCGGCCAACACCACTGCAATGCTCCGACGACACCCGATGGCTTTCGGTCGCTCAGCGCCTTGTTGCCCATTCGCGCAACCGCGAGCATTTACCCGGCACAGCAACTCGGCCCTTGGTGTATCACCAGTGGCCGTCTTTGCGCCAACCCGTACGCCTAGTGTCGTAGTTGTCTCAATCGCCTCGGTTCCACGGTGCTTCTCGGCGGACAATCTCCAGCGCGGCCCCCCTCTCACCTGACATTCAAGATCATTCGCTAGAACCTTCTGAATCGTTTTCGTGTGCGATCGCAGCGTTAAGTTGCGCGCATTCGAGCAATTCCTGAATGAACGAAAGGGTCCGTTGATGGCGGCTGCCGAGACGCCATGGGAGAACTAATGTCAGAGCAATTCAGGTCTTCCGCGCAGAGGCGCTATTGTATTCTCGTAACCGCTGTTATCACGCTGCTGTGCGTGCCAGCCATTGCTACCATCTTCGGCGCAGTTCGCGGTGTGGTGCACGATCCGCAACACCATCCCGTCGGTGGAGCTACGGTTGTACTTCAGGCCAGCGATTCCGGCTACAAGCAGGAAGCCCGAACCACCGCCGAGGGCGAGTTTTCCTTCAGTGCGGTGCCGCTGGGCAAGTACTCGGTGACTGTGCAATCGACGGGCTTCGCCGAACAGTCGCAAGTCTTCACCGTAGTCTCCGGACAAGCGCCCGTGCTGCACTACCAGCTTGAACTGGCAAGCGCGGAAGAAAACGTCACCGTCACCGCCGCTCCAGAGGACTTGAACCCGGATTCTCCTCGCCGGGACCTCACGATTTCCGACAAGCAGATCTTTGACTACGCCGGAGTGAACTCCAGCGAAAGCTTCAAGATGATCACCGACTTCGTACCCGGTTCGTACATGGTGCATGATCAACTGCACGTGCGCGGCGGACACCAGGTGACATGGGCTATCGACGGCGTGCCAATTCCCAACACCAATATCGCGTCGACCGTGGGCCCGCAGTTCAATCCGAAAGATGTTTCCTACATGCAGGCAGAGACCGGCAGCTATGGCGCCGAATACGGTGACCGCACGTACGGTGTCTTCAACGTGGCGCCGAACACAGGTTTCACGCGAAACCGCGAGGCGGAATTTATCGGCGGTTACGGCAACTTTAATCAGACGGATGACTGGTTGAGCTTCGGAGATCACACCCAGAAGTTTGCGTACTACGTCAGCGGCAGTGGAAACAGCACAGAGTATGGTCTGGAGCCTCCTACGCCAGTCAATCTGCACAATGCGGCGCAGGGCGGCGGAGCCTTCACTTCCCTGCTCTACAACCCGAATTCGGTCGATCAACTGCGCTTCACCGCCGGGCTACGCCTCGACTACTATCAAGTGCCAAACACGCCGGACCAGCAGGCGGCCGGCATCAACGATCGGGAACGCGAGCAGGATGTCTTCAGCACTCTCACCTGGGCGCATACTTTTTCTCCGTCTCTGATGCTCACCCTATCGCCGTTCTATCACTTCAATCGTGCCGCTTACGAAGGCGGTCCCAACGATGTGCCAATCGCAACCGACAACCGCGGCTCAAATTATGAAGGTGGCCAAATCACGCTGTCGGCCATCAATAAGCGCAATAATGCTCAGTTCGGCATCTATGCCTTCGCGCAACAGGACAACTCGTACTTCTCCGTAATCGCAAATGATGGATCGGGCGACCAATTCAGCCAGCGCGTTTATCCCGGAGGCAATCTGGAGGCGCTGTTTCTGCAGGACGAGTTCAAGGCGATGTCATGGCTGACGCTGACCGGTGGTATCCGCCTCACACATTTTGCGGGCGAGATCAGCGAAAATGCCGCTGATCCCCGTTTAGGCGCAGCCATTCAACTACCGAAGCTGCATTGGGTTCTGCGCGCCGCTTATTCGTACTTCTATCAACCGCCCCCTCTCGATACCGTCTCCGGTCCGCTCCTGCAATATGCTGCGAGCCAAGGATTCGGGTTCCTGCCGCTGAAAGGTGAACGCGATATTCAGCAGGAGTATGGGGTCACAATTCCTATCCGCAACTGGGTACTGACCGAGACCTATTTCCATACCGGCGCGCAAAATTTCTTCGACCACGATGCGCTGGGCAATTCCAACATCTTCCTGCCTCTTACCATTCAGGCGGCTCGCATTGAGGGCTTCGAGACCACACTGCGTTCCCCGTTATTGCTGAACCGCTATCATGCGCACGTCGCGTATTCCAATCAGACCGCACAGGGATTCGGCGCCGTCACCGGCGGGCTCACCGATTTTTCTCCTCCCGAGGGCGGATTGTTCTTTCTGGACCACGACCAGCGAAACACGCTGTCGGCGGGAGTCGAGGGCAATTTCCCGTGGCGCACTTTTGCATCATTGGAATTCAACTATGGATCAGGATTCTTGAATGGCGACGGTCCAAGCCATCTCCCCAGCTATTACACCTTTGATTTATCCGTGGGTAAGACATTCGGTGAGAACACGACCGTACGACTGGTGAGCACCAACATCGGTAACGCTATTTATCAGCTCGACAACAGCAATACCTTCGGGGGAACTCACTTCGCAGACCCGCGGATGATTGGCGTACAGATACGCTACAAATTTCATTACTGACGCCCACAGTGTGGGATGGTAGAATCCAGCCCAACTGGGCGAGCAGATTGCCCCTCCCTGGCCGGGTTTTCTGGGGGCAACTTCGGACCCGCATGCGTCAGGAGAGTTATGCGCCCCTGCGTCCACTTCGTTGCCGGGATATTCCTGCTCGGCTCACTCGCCTTCGGACAGGCTTTGCCTGTGCCGACTCAAAAAGAATTTGTACAAATTCAAGCCAGCATTCCAGCGCCTCCGACCGTTTTTCGAGGCATCGGTGCATGGCACCTGTGTTATGAAATCCACCTGACGAACTTGAACCCGTCTACCTGGATCGTGCAGGGCATCACCGTGTCGAGCGATACTGGGACTACGCTGCTGAAGGTTCCCAGCGCCGCGCTCAATAGCGTTCTCTTCCATCCTGGACATCCATCAAATGCTCAGCCAGTTCCACTCAATGACATCGCCCCGGGTGAAGCCGTGATTGCCTACATGTGGGTAGACCTGCCGCAGGGAGCCGCTTTTCCGGCCCGTTTGCAACATGAACTGACGATGCAGAAGGCCGGCGGAAGCACTAGCGTGCAGGTTGACTCCGTTTCCACGCCGGTGTTGAGCGAGCTTCCGCAGATTACGCCGCCGCTTCGTGGCAAGAACTGGGTGGCGGGTAGCGCTCCGTCAAACTCGTCGCCGCACCGTCGCACTGTAATCATCTATGACGGCAAGCCCTACATCGCGCAGCGCTATGCCATTGACTGGGTGCAGTTCGGCGCTGACAACAAGACGTATCGCGGCGATCCCAGAGACAATCACAGCTATCACTGCTTTGGACAGGAGACCTACGCCGTCGCCGACGCAACCGTTGTCGAAGTGAAAGACGGCATTGCAGAGAACGTGCCGAACCAGACGCCCGCGGTTCCGATCAACTTCGAAACCGTGGCCGGCAATCACGTTAACCTCGATCTCGGCGGAGGGGTATACGCAATGTACGCGCACCTCCAACCTGGCTCCATCCGCGTCAAGGTGGGGGAACACGTTACCTCCGGTCAGCTGATCGGTCTGGTTGGCAATACCGGCAACTCCAGTGAGCCGCACCTGCATTTTCAGCTGATGAATCACAACTCACCGCTGGCCAGCGAAGGCCTTCCCTACACCTTTGCGAACTTCTACGTTGCGGGCATGATGGCGGGAGATCCACCTGACTTCAAACTTGAACATACCCTCCCGGTGGTGCACCACGGCGAGATGCCGATGGAGAATCAGATCGTCGACTTCGAGCCGTAAGGCGGTGAGCAAATCGAGAAACACCCATGGTTCTGAGTTTGCCCTTGGGTAGCGCCGTTAGCCGGCAATTCACGCCGCCGTCGTAGGCTCGTCGTGATCAGTCTGACGCGCACTTCTTCGCAGGAACGTCATTGACAGATATGCTCCGATCCAGGAACCGAGCGCGGCGAAACAGACGTAAACCCAGTTGCGGGTATAGCTGATCACCGCAAAGGCTGACAGCAAATACCACACACTGCTCCACGTCGCAGCCGGAAGGCGCCGCCGCGAAGCCACTGCGGCACTGAACATCACATATACCGCATCCGTTGCCGCTGTGGACACAACGACTCCAACCGCTAACCACGTATGGATCTGCCCCACGCGCTTACCTCACGAAAGCTTCTGAAATTAGGAAGGCAAGCGAAGAAATAACTCGCGAATGGCTCCCGCTCCGATTGCTGTTCTAACAGGAGCGAGACAGCAGCGTCGCTTGCACAACGGCGTCGAGCATAACACCACGAAACCGAAGATCCGGAAAGATCACACACCCAAGTCGCTGGAGTCGCGGCGCCGCGCGGTTTGACCGGACGTTCACATGACGATATGATCGAAGTGCGGGGTGGAGCAGTCTGGTAGCTCGTTGGGCTCATAACCCAAAGGTCGAAGGTTCAAATCCTTCCCCCGCAACCAACTAAGCCACTGATTTTAAGGCCTCTCGCTTCCGACGCGATGAGGCTTTTTCCTTCAATTTGCGCACATTTGCGCACAGAATTCTCGGCGATTTGGGACGATACAGCCGGTCTAACTGCTCGACCAGCTTGCGATCGTCATCGCCAACTGTGTGCGTGTAGCCCAGAGTTGTGCGCAATCCTGCGTGACCCAGTCGCTCCTGCCGGAGCTTTATGGGAGTGTTCAGACGGTCCTGCGCCGTGGCGTTGCCGTGACGAAAGGCATGCAGACCGCCTTTCAGTCCGAGCGCCTCGACGATCGGTTTGAGTTCGCGCTTGACGAAATTGTCGGGGTGCAACCGCTTCCCTTCCGCCGTCAGGAACAGCGGCTCGCCGGGATCGCGGCCGTCGACAAAGGCCTTCAGTTCTTTTGCCAGCGCCCGCGAGATGCTGAAGAGGCGCGGACGGCGGTTCTTCGTGTTGCGGATGAACTTGCCGCTGCGGCTCTTACCTACAATGATGATCCGGTCGGCGAGGTTGATGTGTCCACCGTCCAGGGCACAGACCTGCCCGCGCCGGATACCGGTCTGCGCAACCAGCCGGAAGACCGTATCGTATGGAGGTTCAGCGGCTGCGATGATCTGCTGCACCTGCTCGGGTGTGTAAGCCGATTGCTCCGGCTGGTCCCACTCCGGCAGAACCAGCCCATTAAAAGGGTCATGGCTGACGTGACCCCGATCTCGCGCTGAATTCCACATCATACGCAAGGTTGCGACCAGGTTTTTGATCGTCTTCGGGTTCAGTTTGCATCCGGTGGTAAATGCCTGCAAGAGATCCACCGTGAAGTCCGTAAAGCACTTTCCGCCCAACTGTGGAACAAGATGCTTCCTCGGCTGCGACTTAATAGGCGGCTGCGTAGATGGTTTCAAATTTGGAAGGACCGTCATCTTCCACTTTTCGGCAAATTCCTTAAACTTCGCTACCGACCGAGCGCGGTATGAAGGGTTGTTAATGGGTGATAATTTGCCTTCCGGCGCGCGCAGCGCCAGCTTGCGCGTGGGATACTCCGTCTTTGTCCCGAGGACTCGCACTTCTGGATGCGCTTGACCTTGCCGTCCTCGATGGTGTCCTCACGCCAGCGCCCGATCCACTTCGGATTGCGCTTACCGCGCAGAAGCAACGTGACCTTGTTGATATTTCCTTCGCGCCATGCATCCTCCAATCGGCGAGCGAAGGAATCGCATCGCCCCTCCCCGGCTGACGACGTAGCGGCTCGGACGCTGGTCAGTGGGTCAACGAGACAAACGTGTGGCCTCCTCAAGCGCATAAATGAATGACTCATACACTTTGCCTGTAGTTTGGCGCATACCCAACTCGCACGTCCGATTTGCAGAAACGAAGCAGATGTCGTCCTCGGAGCTCTGGATTTGTACCAGTGTGTCGCGGGTCGCGGAGTGCACCAATTCGGGATGCAGCAGACCGCGGTCGCCAGCGGTTCCGCAACAAGTCGTTCCCAATGGAACTTCAGCGCTGTCAGCTAGTGCGCCGGCGATTTCGAGGAGCGTCTCACTGAGGCCAAGGTGTGTCGTCGAACAGGTGGGGTGGACGAGGATTTTAGAAATCGTTTTGTGAATGCTCAGCGAGGGCAGAAGATCTCTGCACCAAGCGATCGAATCGATGATGGTGATAAGTTTGAGCCGATCCTTACGCTCATCGTCGAGATGCTCTAGTACGTCGTCTTTGAGACCGAGCGTACAGGAAGCCGCGTCCACCACCACCGGTAACTTTCCTCCATCACTCCAGCGCCACAGCGCATCGCTCATCTGTTCCGACATCCAAGTTTGTCCGCGCTTGTAGCCCTTAGAACTCCATGGCGTCGAGCAACAAAGACCTCTCACATCATTGGGAATCCACAGAGGCTTGCCCGCACGTTCAGAAAGAGCCACGAACACCTCAGGAAGCGCCGGCGACGCGGGCTTGCTGTTGTCCCTGCCGAACATGCGATTGATACAAGCGGGGAAATATGCGGCTGCTGCGCCTTCGCGTGTCGTCTCCGGAAGATCAGCAGGCGCGGCGTGCGGCATAGGGCCTGCTACCGTGGGCACAAGATCTTTGCTAACAATGCTGCGAGCCACGTCCGTCAGCGCCCTGAGAAGATGGGGGCTGGTTACCGTTTGCACAACGTCGGCCGCCTTAACACCGTGACGCGCCAGCTTCTCCACCTCATTCCATTTCTTGGCCACGTCCAGCGCAACCTCTTCGGCATCGACGGAGTGCTCCATCTTCCTGAAATGTTTGATCAGGGCCCCCGTATTGATTCCGATTGGACAGGCATCGGCGCAAGTGCCGTCGACGGCGCAGGTCTCGATAGCGTCGTATTCGTACTCATGTTGCAGCTGGGTTAGCAACTTCGACCATTCAGGCTGTCGTGACATCTCGCGACGAAGAACGATACGCTGCCTCGGGGTGACCGTCACGTTTCGGCTGGGGCACACCGGTTCGCAGAAACCGCACTCGATGCAATGAGAAGCGGAATGAATGTCTTCGATCGCTGGTGCGGTCTTGAGGTTCTTCAGGTGAATCAACGGGTCGTGGCTTAGCAAGATATTTGGAGCCAGGATTCCGTGCGGATCAAGGAGGTGCTTTGTGCGCCACATCAGGTCAGTGAGTCTGTCGCCCCACTCGCGCCGGACAAACGGAGCCATGTTGATTCCGGTTCCATGCTCCGCCTTCAATGAACCGTCATATTTGTCGACCACCAATTCAACCAGGTCGTGCATAAAACTGTCGTACTGCTTGCGACTCGCGTCTTCGCTCAGCTGTGCAATCATTACGAAATGCAGGTTTCCGTAAGCAGCATGTCCCGCGGCCGAAGGCTCATACCCGTGCTTGACCAGTAGACCGAGCAAATCCCGGGTAGCATTCGCAAGTTGCGCTGGGGGAAAGCAAACGTCTTCGATGATCAGGTTTGTACCTTGTGGCCGCAGTTCACCGACGATGCCGAGAAGACCATCGCGAATGTGCCACGCAAGCTCGATAGCTTCGGTTGCGCGAACAAATTCCAACGGCTGCAGCATTTTCACATCACGTAGAGCGTCCCCAACTCTCTCCTGTATGGCCTCAAGTTCCTGCTCGCTATCGAAACCGAACTCAACCAGTAGCGCCGCGTTCTTCGGATCGAGATCCTTCCAATATCGAGGCGTGCCTTTCAGCAGTTTGGAGGCTGCGGTCATGGCTGAGGCGACCATCAATTCGACCGCCTTCGCTCCCAGTTCGACTAGCTTTCCGACCTGCTCGACTGCCGCATCGATAGTCTCGAATGGCAGCCATGCTACTGTCGTTCTTGCGGGCAAATGATAAGTCTTGTAGACGGCCTCGGCTACGAAGCCGAGCGTACCTTCTGACCCAACCATCAAGCGTCGCAGAATTTCTACCGGCGTTTCACCGTCCAAAAACGCATGCATGGCATATCCATTGGTGTTGCGGATGGCGTATTTCCGAGTAATTCGGTGGGAGATTTCCTTGTCTGCAAGGATCTCCTGACGGATGTGCAACAGGCCCGCCGCAATTTCTGGCTCGGATGCAACAAAGCGTTCCTCGGCGTGGGGGTCTTCGGTATCCACAACCGTTCCGGTCGTAAGAACGATTTTCATCGCCGTAATCGAGTGGTACGAATCGATGGATGGCGGGCAGCGCATTCCACCTGCGTTATTGGCCAATACGCCACCGATTGTTGCCGCGTTCGCACTCGCAGGATCCGGTCCCATGCGGCGGGAGTAAGGTCTCAACACTTCGTTAATACGCCCCAGCGTAGTGCCAACGCTGCAACGAATCCGCGCCCCGTTCTCCTCAACGTTCCAGCCGCTCCAGTGCTGTCTCACGTCGATCAAGATGTCGTCGCCCTGCGCTTGGCCATTCAAACTTGTTCCGCCGGCCCGGAAGTTGGCGTGGCGACCTTTGCGGACGCAATATCGAAAGAGGGCTGCAATGTGATCGACGTTTTTCGGTTGTACGATCACTTTCGGAATATATCGGTACGGGCTGGCATCCGATGCGTAGCGCACCAAGTCGCTGATACGATTCCGCACAAGATCCTCACCAAGTATCTCGATCAGCTCTCTCTTAAGCTCCTCGGGGGTCCCCCCAACCAGCGCTTCGTCCACAGCATCGGAGCAGGGTGGTACATCCGGACGGCCGATGCGTGTGGGGTCTGCCGATAGAAACTTGTGCATGATCTTCTCCTACTCGTGATGCGGCTGACCGTAGTGCGGGGTTTAACCATCCTGGACTTGGCGACTGAAGGGTCGCACCAGGCGGTCAGCCCGGCTTGGAGCCGTGCCGCGAACGTTGAGGCTGTGCCGGTAAGCGAGCTACCGTTCGGCAACCTTCGCGCTGTCACCCTATTCGCTCGCAATGTCCGGCATGACCTGTCCCATCTCCATCGCCTGACTGGCTGGAACTTCCTGAATGCCGATGACAATCTGGTCATCGGGCGCTCCCGTCGCGGTCTGAAACAATTTCCAAAGACGCTGTATCAAATGCCGTTTATATTCAGGTGGCCGTCCAGTCCGAATCAACAGCATGAGCGCTGCGGTTGCGGATGGTTCTCCGGCAGTGAACCCGCAGCCCGGGGCGTAGTCTTGAAAGACGACATGCACCCACTTTTTCGGCACACCCGCACATTCGGAATGCAGGGTCGCCAGTTCCATCGCAAGCTTGGCCTTGGCCTCACTGCCGAGTGTCCCGTCTTGAGTTATCAAGGTGTAGAGTGGCATAAGAGCTACTCCTCTACTGACGTTTCATGGACATCCTCATCGGCGCCTGCATAAACTGGCTCTCTGCTGACTCCCAGGACAGCCGACCTACATCCTTGCTTATCGATCTCGCGACAACTAAACCATTTCGCGAATGTTGTCCTTGACGAGGTCGAACACCTGATCACCACGATGATCCATGACCATTCGGGTCATTGCCAAAGCGAAGCCCCTTGCTTCTTCGTAGGTTGCTTTCGGCGGGGCCGACAACGCATCCGGATCAGTCGTAATATCCAGGAGTGCCGGTCCTGGATGCGCAAAGGCGCGCTCGATCGCGGAAGAGACCTCTGTCCTATGTTCCACGCGTTCCGCATGGAAGCCGATGGCCCTGGCTACGGCGCTGAAATCCGGATTGTGCATTTCGGTGCCCCAGAAGGGATACCCGCCGACCATCATTTCCAGTCGTACCATTCCCAAGGTTGAGTTGTTGAAAACGATAATCTTGATCGGCAGCTTGTACGACGCGATGGTCAGAAGATCGCCCATCAGCATGGAGAGACCGCCATCGCCACAGAAAGCGATGACCTGGCGCTTCGGAAATGCCATCTGCGCGCCCATAGCATCGGGCATGGCATTGGCCATGGTTCCATGGTTGAACGACGTCAGTACCCTTTGGTCGCGACGCAGCCGCAGGAATTGTGCCGCCCACACGCAACACATCCCTGTATCCGCAATAATGATCGAATCAGGAGAACAAAGGTGGCTGACCGCATCACCGACTTGTTCGGGACGGATTTTTCCGTCCGAGCCGCCATTCTTGACATATGTTTTCAGGTGCTCCATGGCGGTCGCATGATCGGCGAGCACCTCATCCAGAAATGCACGATCTTCGCCTCGGGCTTTGATGCGAGGAAGCAGCGCGTCCAGGGTATCGGCGACGTGTCCACAAAGCCCCAATGTCAGCGGCACGCGGCGTCCCAGGTGCGTGGGGTCGCTGTCGATCTGCACAATCTTCGGATGTGTCGGAATGAAGTCGGCGTAGGGAAAGTCCGTTCCCAACATGATGAGTACGTCGCATCGATCCAATGCTTTCTGAAAACCACCCCAACCCAGCAGGCCAGTCATTCCAACGGCATTGGGATTTTCGGCCTCCAGCACGTCCTTTCCACGGTAAGAAAATCCGACCGGGGCATTGAGCTTTTGTGAAAGGGTTAACGCCTGATCGCGACCGCCGCGGCAACCGTCACCGCCGAAGATCAAAGGCCTGCGCGCAGAGTTCACGATGTGGGCGAGCTTGTCGAGGTCCTCGTCCGTGGGACGAATCCGCGGAACCTCGGTGCTGAACGGATGTGTGGGCAGGTGGACTGCCGCAGGTTGCGCCAGCGTATCCCCGGGAATACAAACCAGTCCCACACCGCGCTTCGTGATCGCGGACTGAATCGCAAGCCTGCTCATCGTGGTCGCCTGGACGGCCGTGTAAGCCGCTTCGCAATAGTGGCTGCAATCGCGGAATAGCCTCTCCGGATGTGTTTCCTGAAAGTACTCGGTACCGAGGAAGCGTGTAGGCACCTGGCCGGCGATGGCGAACACGGGCGCCCTGTTGCGATGGGAGTTGTAGAGCCCCTGAATCAGATGCAGATTGCCGGGACCGCACGACCCGGCACAGGCGGCGATTTGCCCGGTTAAAAGCGCATCCGCACCGGCTGCGAACGCGCCCGCCTCCTCATTGCGACAATGTATCCACTGCAGTTTTCCATCGCTCCTGCGAATAGCGTCGACGATTGGATTTATGGAATCACCGACCACACCATAAACACGTTGAATGCCGGCATCGATCATCATTTCCGCGATCTGGTCTGCAGCTGTTCTTGCCATGAGGTCTCCTCGCTATGTAGATGTCCTGGGTTGCTATTGCCTGAGATCCTTGAGTGTTTTGAGATCGTCGACGATGTAGGCCATCGACGCGCGAATACCATTGCCGCACCGGATGGGTGCCAGGTCAGAGATCTCTTCGCCCATGCAAATGGGCAAAGTGAGCGAGCCCTCTCCTATCCAGGCTTGCTCGATCTTCACGTCATGAGGGACATTTTCGACTAGCTCATGGATTGCCGGCTGGTCCTGTTTCCCGGCTGCCAGTCGCGGCCAGTGCAGGAGATTTATGACCGGCCTCATGCGCAACTGCGATTGGTCGCTCACAGGTTTACGCAATGTGACCAGCGCTTCGGCGATGCGCTGGCCTCCGGCTGCCAGAGAGGCTGCAAACTTGGAGCCCGGCGCGAGGGCGGGACCTGCCTTCCCGGTCGCGGCGTAATATCTGGTTTGGAAAACTTGTCCAAGACGCTTGGGATAGCCCTGAGTCCAACCGCGGGCAAGGGCGGCATCGTTGTCGACGAAGATATAAGGGCAATAGGAGACCGGTCTGCCGTTGAACAATGCGTCTACGAGGATGAAAAATTCGCGATATTGATATCGCGCGGGGTCGAGATATTCTTCGTTTTCCCCGCTGAACTGCCAATCGTAGAACAAGGCGTTGCCGTGGCCATTTGCAGATCGATCGGAGTCAAGTCCGTCCGGCAATACCGCCGCCACCGCACCGGTTTCCGCCCAAAACTCAATACTCAGAAAGTCGGCGGAATAATGCCATGGAGGCGCAGGATTCAGAGTCGATCTGCCCTTCGGGGTGAGTGGGTAGTTGAAGCCTTTCAGCATTTGTTTCTTTCTTCACCACGCTCTTTTCGCGAGCGGCCTCTGGTGTTTAGGTCTAAATTTCACCTTTTCGAGTTCCGGATGCTCGCTCATGCCCAACACCGCACGAAGGATCAATTCGGTGGAACCGCTTGTTCAGGTTGCAAATCCGATGCCAAGTCCGAACCGTTGTTCACAGCAATCCCAAGTCGCTTAGAAAGAGGATTGTAGGGACATCGAGAGGACTAAATTGTTTTGTGGAATGGAGGCTCTCTGTGCTGGCAGGCTGGCAACTGCTAGAGCGTTGGCGTTGGTCGATTCACGCCTGGCCCGAGCCGCTTTGATTCGGCACTGCACGCAAGCGGAATCAACTTGCCAGTGATGGTCTCGGAATGCTCGAGTTTGACGGCGATGCAAAGGCGGCATCATCTTCGTGACCAGGGCGCACAATTCCCAATTTTTTCATTCGGAATTGAAGAGTTGATCGATTCATGCCCAATCGCGCCGCCGCACCTGCGGCGCCCCCGACAACCCATTTGGTGTCTCTCAGAGTACGCAGAATGTGAGCGCGCTCGTTCTCTTCCAGTGTGAGGTACTCTCCGTTAGGCCTGCCTTGCGAAACGGCGCTGATGCGATGATGAGGATCGCGGGCAGGCACTCGCAAGACGGGTCCAGTGCACAGAATCACAGCCCGCTCGATCACGTTCTGAAGCTCGCGGATATTTCCGGGCCAGTCGTACTCACAAAGGGACTTCATGCTCTCAGGAGCGATGGCCTCATACTGTCTTTTCATGCGCTGCTCGAACTGCCTGGCGAAATGCCATACCAGTAAAGGGATGTCCTCGCGACGCTCACGCAAGGGTGGAACACGAACCGGAAACACGTTCAACCGGTAAAACAGATCGGATCGGAATCTGTCCTCGTCGACCATGGCAGCCAAGTTCCGATTCGTCGCCGCGATGAGCCGAGCATCGGTACGTAACGTCCGCGAACTGCCCAGACGCTCAAATTCCTTTTCCTGCAGTACCCGGAGCAGTTTCGGTTGTAGCTCGAGAGGAACCTCGCCGATCTCATCCAAGAACGCGGTGCCGTGGTTCGCAACTTCGAATCGCCCGATGCGCTGAGCGATGGCTCCCGTAAAGGCGCCTTTTTCGTGTCCGAAGAGCTCGCTTTCCAGCAGCCCGGTGGGAATCGAGGCGCAGTTGAGCTTTACAAATGCGTTGGAGTGGCGAGGACTGAGCTCATGAATCGCGCGGGCAATCAATTCCTTTCCGGTGCCCGTGTCGCCGTAAATCAATACAGTTGAATCGGTAGGAGCAACCATCCTGATTTCGCGCAGCACGGTACGCAGCGCGCTACTGTGACCAATGATTCCCTCAAAGTTCGGTTCGCCAGTAACACCGTCGAAGAGGGGTTCCATCTGGATACCATCATCCGTCTGAACGCTCTCACCGGTGCCGTCCGCTACGACAGAATAATCTCTCTGTTCATCTTTCAAATCATCAATGGGCGAATTCGACATATTGGGCGACCTTTAACACGTACGCAGTTAAGAACGTCATTGAAGCTCATTGTGTTTCCCACGTCGTTAGCACTTCGCCGCTAGACGCTGTTTTCGTCTTTAGTTCTACGCTTCTCTGCCGCGATCCAATCTCGGATGTATGCCGAGCAGTTTTCGAGGGCTACCCTGTCCGCGTTGCAGCAGGCCAAAAAGTGGACTGCTGACTGATCGACGAGCGTCACATCTTTCATGTCCAAAAAGAGCTTGTCGGCACGTGCTTCTGATCTCATGAGCCGTTTCAGTTCCTCCAGGCTCTCCCCTTCGATTCGACCAATTAACGTAAGAGTCAACGACTCATCCTTGGCCGATCTCAGAATTTTCAGCATCGGATACCCTTTCTCAAGAGCCACGATTTGGGTCTGATCTTCCACGGTGCAACGCAATAGCCAACTGCTAGCGCATTGAGTACTAAGGAGTCGCCGGTAGTTGGAACCTACGACGGATCGTAAATTTACGAACGTCGCAAGGCAGACTCTTCATCAGCAGTATTCGGCAGTCCGCAACCCACGGAAGGACCAAGCCGGACAAAATACCTGGTAGCTTTGGGGAGAAATTCTGTTTTGCCCGGGTGATCACTGATAATCACTGCCGGTAGATTGGCAGGTGAGTGATATCTGAACAATGTGAGGAACAGTTAGCTCACTGTGATCACCCTTTGCCTCTCGTCAGAGAGGCCGCGACAAACACTTCGCGGTAAAGTCAGTAGGGAGGCATTTCACTGACGTAAATTCAATTCGGTAGGTTGAGCTTCTTTAAGAACGCAGCGTATCGAGGGTCGCTGTGCAGATTTCGTAGCAGCGGATCAATTCTCGTCAAGATCAAGCCTTCGTCACGTTGGGCATAAGCCCAGTCAAGCCACTTGAAGGCTTCATCGGGCTGCTTCCGGAACGCATACACGTCGGCGATCTGGTAAGCCGCAATCGTGGGATATTTCTCGATCAACTCCTGCAAAGCCGCGTCCGATTCCTGTTTCCGGCCCAGCGCATAGTAGGCAATAGCATGCATAGAGGCGCGTGCGTAGTCAGGGCGTACTTTCTCGATTTCCGCCAAAGCCTCCTGCGGCCTTCCCTGCAAAATATCGATTTCGCTTAACAGTCTCTGGATTGGGGCGTGGGGATTCAGTGCAAGGGACCGTTTGAGGTCGGCGACTGCTTCATCCAGGGAACCCATCAAGTATTCGACCCAACCCAGTTTTAAGCTGCTAGCCGCATTTAATGGATCCAGTTCAACGGCCTGGCGGGCTAATTCCAGCGCCTGATCAAACCGGCCGAAGATTGCAGCTGAAGTGGCCGCCGCTCGCAAACTCTCCGGATTCCCCGGGCCAAGAGTGATGGCTTTCTGGATGGATTCGTCTGCGCCCGCCCAATCGAAATCGACAAGTTGCTTGACGCGACCCATTTGCGCATGGGCTTCGGCCAGATTAGGGTTTAGCTCCAAAGCTCGCTCAACTGCCTCACGCGCAAGCCGGTGACCCTCTTCTGCGGGAATGGCCCCTGTATTCACCTGCCAAACTCGTACCTGGGACAGTCCAACCCAAGCAAGCGCGTATCCCGGATCGAGCTGAGTGGCTTGTTGATAATACTTCGCAGCCAAGGCGTCATCTTTTTCGGTGTTGCGCTGAAAAAAATAGTATCCCTGCAGGTATGCATCGAACGCTTCCGGGTTGACCGGATGCGACCGTACCAAGTCTGCCTGTTGCTGCGAAGTCAGACGAAGTTGGATCTCGCGAGCAACAGACCTGGCTACATCGTCTTCGACGTTGAGAATGTTCTGTGCCGAGTAATCGTAGTCCTGCGCCCACAGGTGAGTTTGGTCCTTCACTTGAATGAGCTGAGCCGTCAGCCGCATGCGATCCGGGCCCGCTCGCAAACTATTTTCCAGGACATACTGCACGGAAAGATCACGTCCAATCTGATCCAGCCGCTCATCCTTGTGCTTGTATCCCATGACAGACGTACGCGCGATTACACCCAAATGACTTGGGTTGAGCCGGCCGAGCTGTGAAATTAGTTCCTCGGTCAGGCCGTCCGCCAGATATTCCTTGTTGGGATCGCCAGTGAGATTCTCAAAGGGCAGCACGGCGAGCATGATCTTCTGAGATTTTGGCGCGCCAGCGCCTCGAAAATGTCGCCAGGATACGTATCCGGCGCCCGCCGCCGCCAGAACAACAGCTAAAAGGACGAGGACAATTTTCCGCCAGTGTACTGCAGATTTTGAATCTGCTCCTGCAACTGAAAGCTCGGTGACCGAGGGCGCACCGTTTGCGGCTTCGACTGCACCAGCTCCAGGAATCCCCGCTGCTTCAACAACGCTCACACTCGCGGTGAACTGGTAACCCTTTCGAGCAATTGTAACAATCAAGCGATTGTCGTCCGAGTTGTCGCCCAGTGCCTTACGCACATGCGAGATGTATTGCGTCAGATTTCCCTCTTCCACGAAGGTGTCGCCCCAGACGGCCTGTAGCAGCTCTTCCTTTCTGACCAGGCGGTTGGGATTTCGGGCCAGGAAGAGCAGGACGTCGAAAGCCTTTGGGGTGAGCGGAACCGGTACATCGGCGCGAGACAGCATGCGTTTAGCCGGATCCAGCACAAACTGTCCGAAACGGTAGAAACAGCCGTCGAGCAAACTCGACTTTTGATCTTTGAAGCGATTGTCCGCTGCGAGAGTCATTCTCTTCCACGAAGCTTACGTGAAAAATTTTGAGTTTTCATACTTTTTCAGAGTTTTCTGAAGGACTTCCTAACGCCTGTCTCGGAAAATGCGTTCTGTCACACCCAGATTCGCTGGCGAAACAGCGACGCAATCCTGTGCCAGCAACCAGGGATGGATCCGCCGAGGACCACGAGAGGAGCTTGATGAGTTCAAATCCGCTTGTAAGCGGCACCAGGTGTGAGGGCAATGTCGCCGAACAGGCAATTCGCGAAGAGCTGTCGCGCTTGCTTGAAAGTCCGATTTTTGCCCAATCCAACCGGCTTGCTCGTTTTCTTCGCTTCACGATCGAAACGACCCTCGCGGGAAATGCAGACGTGCTAAAGGAGTACGTCATCGGTACCGAAGTGTATGACCGCAGACCTCCCTATCATCCCAGCGCGGACTCTATCGTTCGCACCGAAGCACGTCGGCTTCGCAATAAGCTGACGCAATACTATGAATCTTGTGGCAAGAACGATCCAGTTTTTGTCAGCTATCGGCCCGGCAGCTACGTACCCGCCTTTCATCACCATCACCCTCAGGCTAGCGACCACATGGCAATGCATGAGGACGTGCGTGAACTTCTAATTGAAACCCTTCTCATGCAAGCCCTCAATCTCAGTTCCCTGCCTGACACGCCTGATTTGGAAATCGTATTCGAAGGGACGCTCAGGATTATGCTTTCAGGTCAAGAATCGTCAGGACTGCGGAACTCCCGGCACGCTGTCCGCTTCGCGACACGATCAACTTCTGTGCTACCCAAGTGCAAGGTGACGGCCATTCTCTAACACATTGCGTTAAAAGATCTTGACGGAATTAACGGCCGGGCACAGGCTCATAAATTTACTAAATTCGTAAAAAGCATTAAGCTACCGGCCTTTCGGCAGTAGCATCCTCGGATGCTAACGAAAGTTTGAACCGGCGCTTGTTGTCTTCAGTAACTCGATCTTCGACTTCAGAGGGGTTGAGGAGAGTTTTAACCTTCGGGGAGTGCAGATACTCGGGTTCCGGCGGCGGCCAAGGCGAGTGTATCGTCACTCTCAAGCGGTAAAGTGAAACTTAGAGGTGCGAGGATCCAACCTATCGGGGGGATAGCCGGGTTAAATAATCCATCTCCAACTCCGCTTCATACGTTTCGGCACCGACTTTCAATGCCTCGTTCACGCGCGCCTGCGTTATCTCGTTTGCTACGCTCATATCGGATTCGTGAGCTTCCACCAGAAGCCCCTCAGCCATGGATCCAAATGCTCCGGTGTCCACGGCCGCCTTGGCATGAGCGATAGCATGCGCCGGAAATGAGGCGATACGACGAGCCAGCTTCTCGACAAAAGGCGTCAACTCGTCGGGCGGCAATGCTCGATTGATATATCCGTAACGTTCTGCCAACTCGGCCGAGAGATCATTACAGCCGACGAGCACCTCTAAGGCACGTCCCCGACCGATGAGCCGTGGCAATCTTTGGGTGGCACCCCCGCCAGGAACAAGTCCGACGGCCACCTCTGGATGGCCGAAAATTGCTTTTCCAACAGCAGCAAAACACATATCCACGGCGAGCGCGATTTCACTGCCACCGCCTCGGGCCCGTCCTTCGATCTTGGCAATTGTTGCCTTGGGCATGTTTCTGAGCCGCTCGCCGATCGTCTGGGTCAGACGAAAACTGCGTGTATGAGAAACAATTTTGGAAGCGGCCCCAACCCTACCCAAACCAGAGTGGGCTATAAAAAAATCCGGGATCGCACTCTGCAAGACCACAACCCGAACGTTCTCATCGGTTTCAAGCTGCCTGCCGAGTTGGTCGAATTCCTGGGAGAGAACCTCATCAAGAAGATTGATCGGCGGGTGATCGATGCTGACGAAGGCAACTCCAGAATCAAAGCTGAACCGGAAACATTTGTAATCGGAATATTCCAAGGAGTGGCTCCATTTCGCAGGATGTAGCAGCTCGTAAGCCTAGTTCGTGACAGGCCGGCAGTCCGCAACCGGCAGTCACGGACAATGCAGTTCCTGGTTCGAACGTTTTCTCAGCCGCTCTGCACGGGGTTGGTGAGGACACCCATACCCTCGATCTCGACTTCGAAGATATCGCCAGGCTGCATAAAGACAGGTGGGTGACGCGCCGCTCCGACCCCACCCGGCGTGCCGGTGATGATCACATCACCACGCTCCAGAGTCATCACCACACTGATCATTTCAATCAGGGATGGAACACTGAAGATGAGCTGGTCTGTGCTCGCATCCTGCATCACGCGGCCATTCAAACGACCCTGGATGCGCAAGCCGCTGGCGCCCGGCGGTACGGAATCGGGCGTCACCAGCCACGGGCCGAACGCTCCGGTGCCATCGAAATTTTTTCCCATCGTCCATTGCGGTGTGCGGAGCTGAAAATCGCGCAGGGTCGCATCGTTGAACAGAGAGTAGCCCGCCACATGATCCAGGGCCTGTTCATGGGGAATGCGGCGCCCCGGTTTGCCAATCACTACAGCCAGCTCAGACTCATAATCGAGCGCAGTGGATTCGTGGGGCCGCCGGATCGGCTCTTGATGCGGAATAAGACTCGTCGCGAAGCGGCCGAAGATTTCCGGATAGGTCGGCTTCTGCAACCCACTCTCCTCTAGGTGATCATCGTAGTTGAGACCTACGCATAGAATTTTCGGCGGCAGGGGCACCGGCGGCAACAGCCGGACAGCGTCCAGGTCAATTGCCGGCGATCGCGCGAGGCTTCTGCCGACGCGTAACAGGTCTATGCCTTGCACGATCAGTTCCGGCAGAGTGCCTGGAAATCCATCGTCCCGTTGCGTAAGACCGTGCCAACCCGAGCCCTCATCCGCAGCGATTCCGGGAACTCCATGAGTTTCAAAATACACAATGCGCATAAAGGTGCTCTTCCAGTCAGCCCTGAACGAACTAGTTCCCCGAGCAGCTTGCTAAAAACGTCAGATACGTCCGGTCGCGTGCAGAGACTTACCACACGTTCCGTCGGCCGAGGGGTGGTCGTCGCAGCCCCACCAATCAGTACGATGAATCTCGCACGTCGTTGAGCCACCAACTCGGGATGCTATAGTTCTTGGTCGTCAGCACGCGGCTACGTTATGCCTGGCTCCGTTGCCGTTTGAACGCTGATTGTATTGTTGCAAGTGCGATGCCAGCGCAGTTCACTGCGCAGATAATTCGCAAACAATTGAAGAACAAACTTGTAGCATGAGCGGGGGCTTGATGCGAATTCCGGTGAGCAGACTAGTGGTGCTGGCGGCTTGGCAGCTGTCAGAAGGTTGGCATCGCAAGCGAGTACTTGATTTGAGATCGTGTATTTTGGCGCGCGGCAGTGTACGACTGGCCTCCGTGGTTGGAGACAGGTGCTCTGCTATCGGCACGAAGTTGTCTCGTGTTCGCGGTTGCGAGCGCTATCTAGGTAACCTTGAATTGATACTTGTTGATCTTGAGGGACTTGATCTTTGATTCCAAAGTAGTGGAGGGAATGCCCAGCTTCGCGGCTGCGCCTGCAGGCCCCGACACCCGGCCCCTGGTTTCGGCCAAGGCCGCCTCGATAAGTTCTTTTTCCTCAAGCGCGGGCTTCTTCGAGAGCGTCGCCGGCTGAAGCGAAGAGTCATTGCGCGAGAGCCAACTCTCGTCCACGGAAAAAATTTCGCTATCACAAAGAACGACAGATCGCTCAACCACGTTCTGCAGCTCTCGGATATTGCCCAACCAAGGGTACACCTGCACTAACTCCAAAGTCTTCTTATCGATGCGCTTTATTTTCTTCCCGGCCTGCCTCGCGAATCGGTCGATGAAGTACTCCAAAAGCAAAGCTATGTCGTCCTTTCGCGCGCGTAGAGGAGGAACGTCGATTGGGAAAACATTGAGGCGGTAAAACAGATCACTCCGAAAAAGGCCGGAAGCAATGGCAGATTGCAAGTCGCGGTTTGTGGCAGCAATCAGTCGAACGTCCGTGCGAATTGCCTCATTACCGCCCACTCGTTCGAATTCCCGTTCCTGCAGAACTCGTAGCAGTGCGATCTGGGTCTCTGCTGTAAGTTCGCCAACCTCATCCAAAAATAGAGTACCGCCTTCCGCCAGCTCAAACTTCCCTATGCGTCTCTGAAGAGCACCGGTGAACGCACCTTTTTCGTGGCCGAATAGTTCCGAGGCGATCAGATCTCGCGGAACGGCGGCGCAGTTTACGCTCACGAAAGGACGCGAGCATCGTTGTGAACGGCGATGGATGGCACGCGCAACAAGCTCCTTACCAGTTCCTGTCTCGCCTGTAATGAGCACCGTAGAAGCAGTTGGGGCAACTTTGGCAATCCGGCCCAGTACCACGTGCAAGGCAGGAGAAGAGCCAACTATTTCCTCAAACATGGATGCCTTACTGATCTCTTCTCGTAACGCGATATTTTCGTTTCGGAGACTCTCTTCGGCTTGCTTACGGTCTTCGATGTCAGTGGCGGCAAGGAACCAGCGCGTGATCCGCCGCGTGTCGTCCCACACTGGATTGCAACGAATCAGGAACCAGCGATAACTTCCATCGCCTTTTCGTAAGCGCAGCTCCAACTCGAATCCAACGCCGTTCAAGACAGCGCGATCGAAATGGCCGGTCGCTGTTTCCCAGTCATCAGGATGGAGCGAATCACCGAATCTGAGCCTGTGGCGCCAGTCTTCCAGATTTAAGCCGAGATAATCGAGCATGACGCGGTTGGCGTAAAGGCGTTCCCGGTCGGGCCCATATACCGCAACAAGCTGAGGAGCCAGGTCCAGAATCTGGCGGAGCTCTGCCTCCTGTTCGCGGATTTTCTCTTCCGCACGCTTGGGTTCGGTGATATCAGTCACTGCCCCCACGAACTCCCGGTTGAAAGATGGATCGGGAACAGCGTGAGCCAGCACGTGGACGTACTTGATTCTTCCATCGGGCAAAAGCAAACGATGTACATGCTCGAAATGTGCCGCTCCCGCGAACGCGCTATCGATCACCCGCTGGAACTCGGGGCGATCTTCGGGATGTACGCGCTGGCTAATGGAATTGATTGTCGGCTTAACTGTGGGGTCGTACTCGAAGATCCGATACGTTTCATCGGACCAGACGATTTCTTCCGTATCAGGTTTCCATCCAAAGCTGCCCGTATGGCTGAGCTTTTGAGCGTCGGCCAGGTAGGCTTGCCGGCGCCGTAATTCCTGGGTTAATTGTTCTTGCTCAGTAACATCTATTCCTGTGCCCAGGTAGCCTTGAAAAATGCTGCCCCGCTCGACCGGGACACCTACGCAACGGACGCTACGAATCTCTCCGCATGGCCGCACAATTCTTTTGGTGAAGTCGAATGCGCGATGCTCCGCCAGCATTGTCTCAAGTGCCTGCTTCATGGACTCTTGATCCTCCGGGTGTACGAGCGCCAAATATCTTTCTTCGCTTGGTGGCTCGTCGCCTGGAGCAAGACCGTAAATCCGAAACAGCTCGGGAGACCAGTACTTGAATCCCCCCGCATCAAACGCCCAACTTCCCATGTGAGCCAGGCGCTGTCCTTCAGCGAGGTAGAATTGGCTTTGCTGAAGCGCCTCCTCGGAGCGCTTGCGATCGGTAATGTCCTGGACCGTGCCGAACATTGCAATAGGGGTGCCCGAGTCGTCTCTCTTCACGTCGCCCTGGGTATAGACGATGCGCGCTTCTCCAGTCGGACGGAACACGCGGCATTCTGCGCTATAACGAACGCCCCCGCGGAGAGCCTGCTCCAGCGCCCGAGAAACGCCCTCCCAATCTTCAGGGTGGATCTTTTCCCGGACTGTGTCTAGGTCCATAGCACGTTCTTGAGGCTTCAGTCCGTAGATGCGGTAGGTCTCATCGGACCAGTTCACGCGGTTTGTTAACAGCTCCCATTCCCAGTAGCCAACATGAGTGATGCGCTGGGCTTCTTCCAATTTGGCTTTGCTGTCCTGCAAGTCGAGAGACGTCAACCGCAGGGCTTGCTCCGCATGTTTACGGTCCTCGATGTCGATGCTGGATCCATGCCACTTGACGATGTTTCCACGTGCGTCGCGCACGGCGACCTTGTGGTGAAGCATCCAACGATACTCACCGTCAGCTCGCCGGACGCGCGTCTCGTGCAAGAAAGGCTCGCCGCTACTTAATGAGGCCCGCCACTTCTGAAGGATCCCTTCGACATCCTCAGGATGAATGTATTCGGTCCATCTCCAGCCCCGCAGATCTTCTAACGAACGACCTACATAATCGAGCCAAACTTGATTGAAGAAGTCGAGGTATCCATCAGGCAGGGCGGTGTGAATCAGGGCGGGAACAGAGTCGATCAGGAACCGCAGGTCCGATGCCAGGCCTGCTCTCTTATCACCGTCTTGCCTTCCCAGGCCCATGCTAGAAATTTTAGACGAACTCATATTTCATTAACCGCAGTCGGACTTGGAGGAGCCAACTTTATCACGGTTCGACGTGCAAGTTCGCGGTGCAAAGCTATCAATTGGATCGTTCAAAAGCCTTACGCCGCAAACAAGTGCCAAGGGGTTGTCCCTGTGCTAAGGGACTGGCACCAGCTCTCTACCCTGAGTATGCTCCTTGGCGTACAAGGCTCGTCTTTCCAGAAAGATCCACGCGATAGCTTTCTTCGGCCTGACAACTGCAGTGCTGAGTATGGCCAGTCACGACGAACCAAGGCCAGGAGTATGGCGTGCTGACATTCCCCTTTCTCACCATGGTGACCCAACCGTCGCATCCGGCTCCTCCTCCGGAAGCACCAGCGGATGAAGACCGTGCAGCTGCGAAGCCCACGCCCAGCTGGAAAAAATACGGAACTCCGCTTCTGGTGCTTCTATTGGCTGCTGCCGTATTGATAACGATCACCCATAACTGGAACTCGTGGGAAGGCGGCCATGTCGAGCAGGTCACGGATGACGCCTATGTTCGCGGCGATCTTACGCCCTTAAGTACGAAGGTCGCCGGCATCGTTCGCAAGGTCAACGTCTCCGACTACCAGCAAGTACACAAAGGCGATCTCCTGGTCCAACTCGATGACGACGACTATCAAGCGCAAGTGGCAGAGGCGACGGCTGCAGTGGAAGCGGCGAAAGCAGCCATTGATGACAACCTTCGGGAACGTCAGCTTCAAGATGCCCGGATCCAGAGAGCCCTGGCGGGAATTGATGAGGCAAAGGCCCAGATTGCGGCCGCCCAAGCGGGTAAAAATGCCGTAGAAGCTAATCTGGTGCGCGCGCGCTCAGAGCGCAAACGTCAGGAAGATCTTTATCAGACTCATTCGACAACTCAACAGACGCTCGAGCAGGCAGTTGCCAGTGAAGAGAGCCTGGCCGCCCAATATGCCAGCAGCGATGCTGATCTTATGCAGGCCAGAACCGCACTGCGTAGTAGCGAGCTGGCTGTCGAAGCAGAACGGCGCCAGAAGAACGTTCTGGAATCTCAGGATATGGAGCTGGCTGCCGACCTGCATGCAAAGGAAGCTGGTCTTGTCGCTGCACAGGTGAATCTTGGCTATACGAAAATCTTTGCGCCGTCAGATGGCAGCGTGGGCGAGAGGCAAGTCCGACCGGGGCAGTTGGTCTCACCTGGCACCGAAGTCATTCCCTTTGTCGATCGCACGCGCTGGGTGCAGGCAAACTACAAAGAAACGCAACTCACCAACGTCCGCGTCGGCGACTCAGCGGAAGTGCGGGTTGACCAATATCCCGGGCAAGTCATACACGGCAAAGTAATTGAGATCGCACCAGCGAGCGGGTCTCAGTTTTCGCTTCTGCCGCCGGACAACGCCACCGGAAATTACACGAAAGTCGTTCAACGAATTGCAGTCAAGATCGCACTCGACGATGGTGAACTCACAACGAAGCTTCGTCCCGGGCTTTCTGTGACCGCGACGGTCCGAACTCGACAATAGACAGGGACAGTGTGGCTAGCACAACTACAACGCTCCAACCGACACCAGCACAGATTGCGCGTGCAGCCGCTGCTGCCATTCCGTCGCAAGTCTCCAGACGCCCTCTGATCGGGACCCTCGGTGTCGTCACAGGTGCCGGACTGGTTACCCTTACCGGCCGCATGCTTTCGCTGGGCATGCCGGATCTTCGAGGACATCTCGGTATAGGGTATGACGCCAGTGCATGGCTGGACAGCGCGTACAACGCGTCACTTATGTTTATCGGGCCGTTCAGCGTCTACCTCGGAGGATTGCTCGGGCCGCGTCGTGTTTTACTGTTCGCCGCCGGCGTCTTCGCGGCTGTGTGCATTTATCTTCCATTCGTCCATAGCTACAGTTTGCTGATCGTAGCGCTGATGGTTGCGGGGCTGACATCGGGTACGTTTTATCCGCTCACGCTGACCTTTGCTCTCCGCAATATCCCTCTTCGATATCTGCCGTTCACAATGGCGTTGTATGCAACCTTTGTGGACGGTGCGGTGAACGTCGCACCTTCGCTCTACGGCTGGTACAGAGACTCTCTCTCCTTTCACTGGATCTTCTGGGGTTCCGCGGTAATTGCGCCAATAATGATGGTCTGTATCTATGTGGGTATCCCTCCGATGCCTCCTCGGAAGAAAAGCGGTCCCGCTCCCAGCTTTGCAGGATTTCTATATCTGAGTACCGGATTAGCTCTGGTCTTCGCTGCGCTTCAGCAAGGCGAGCGTCTCGACTGGTGGCGCTCCGGAGTGTTTAACGGTTGGTTCTGGTCAGGAATATTTCTCGTGCTGTGTGCGCTTGTACGGCGCCTGCGCGGCCCCAACCCTCTGGTGGCATTGCCCTATTTGCTGAAGTGGAACACGATATTGTTAGGATGCCTGCTCTTCTGGTTCCGCTTCACCCTCACTACCACTATCATTCTCATTCCAACTTCGCTAGCGATCCGCGGATTTGAACCCGATCAGATCGGCCCCGCGGTTATCTGGAGTGCCATTCCACTCATACCCGTCGCATTTCTTGCCGGGCTCCTGCTACTCCGAAGATTGGATCCACGCATTCTCTTCGCCGTGGGCTTAGCCTGTACGGCATTTGCCTGTGTGTTGAATGCCGGCTACGACAGTACA
This sequence comes from uncultured Acidobacteriaceae bacterium, assembly GCA_963834135.1. Lineage (GTDB taxonomy): Bacteria > Acidobacteriota > Terriglobia > Terriglobales > Acidobacteriaceae > Bog-257. The sequence goes on from CAWIAN010000010.1 coordinate 654,569, forward strand.
TGGGCGGCCCAGAACTTCTATCCCACCGAGTTGCTCACCGGCGTCGGGCAGGCATTCGCTTTTATTGGGCTGGTCGGATGCATCGTGTTGCAGGGAATATTTTCGGGCGGATTGTCCAAACCCCAGTGGATACTCACATTTTCTGCATTCTTTCACGTGGTGCGTCTCTTCGGCGGAACCGCAGGGGCCATCTATATGGGCCACTTCCTTGCCCAACGCGAAAAGCTGCACTCAAATCTACTGGGGCTGCACGTCAGCGGCGGTAACTGGATCACCGAACGCAATATTCGTGGTATGACCGCGGGACTCTACGCCAAGTCATCAGGCATGGCAGCGGCAGGCGCCCGCGCGGCAGATCTGGCTGCGGCCCGGGTGCGGCTCCAGGCTTACAGTCTCAGCCTCATCGACGGGTTCTTATTAGTGGCCTGGACCTGCGCCTGTGCCCTGATTTTTGTTGCGCTTCTTCGCAAATCACCATTGAACTATGGCGACCTGAGCACACTTCAATCGGTGAAGCAGGTGAAATCATGAAATCAAAGATGTTCGCCCTCGTCGGCCTAATGTTACTAAGCTTGTTTGCATCTGCTGGAGAGCTGGATACTGCCCCGCCTGTACGACACATCACGTTGGAAGAGGCCGTTCAGCTGGCACTTCAGCACAACCACCTGGTTCGGATCGACCAGTTCAAGGTTGATGAGCAAAAACAGGTGAAAGAGGCTGCCAAGAGTACCTACTTCCCTTCCATCCGCAATGAAAGCACTTTCATTCACGTGACGGACACGCAGTTAATCGAGATTGGCGCTGGCTCCCTGGGAACAGTTGCGGGCAGCCCTTTTCCCGCCGACCCATCCATCATTAACCAGGGTGGGCGCAACCTGACCACCAGCGGCACGCAGCTGACGCAACCGCTCACCACCCTATGGAAGATCAGGGCGGCGAACGACATTGCTCACGCGGAATTGAAGGCCTCTCGTGAAACCGCTCACCAGACGGAAAATGATGTGGCGCTTGCAGTGCACGAAATTTACTACAAGATTCTGATCGAACAAGTCCACCGCAGCGCTGTCGAAGCTAGAATCACAGCGTCTCAGGACCTCCAAAGCGAACGCGTCGAACAGGTGAAATTCGGCAGCACCCTACAGCAGGATCTCATCGAGAGCCGAGCTCAACTACTGCAGGCTAAGCAAGACCTTCTCAGCACCGACCTGCAGCTTTCCGATCTCACTCTGAAACTAGACGATGCCATCGGACTACCTCTGACTACGGCATTGGACCTCGATTCGAACACAGAGCAGGTCCAGCCGGAATGCCAGCGTGAAAGCTGTCTGAAACTCGCCCTGGCCGCACATCCCGAGATTCTGCAGGCGCGCGACGAGGTCGAGAAAGCTGAAGCGGGAGTACGGCTCGCCAAGATCGACATCGGAGTACCGGATGTATCCGCATTTGCGCGCTATAGCTATCAGGACAATGTGCCCTTCCTGGCGCGGAATTTCGGCAGCTTCGGAGTTCTCTTTACGTATGACCTTTTCGACGCAGGGCACAAACGCGCGGTCCTGCGAGAACGGGAAGCACAGGTGTCACAAGCAAAAGAGAACCTGGCACGGATAAACGACGAGGTCGAGCTCGCCGTGCAAACTGCCTACAACAAACTGGAACGAACGAAGCAGATGCTAAGCGTATCGGAGGAACTTTTGGCGACTCGCAGCGAGTTCAGCCGCGTGCTGCAGCAGGAGCTGGCTCATGGTGCCGCACTCAGCTCGCAGGCACATACAGCAGTCGCCCAGGAGCTTGACGCGAAAACCCTGCTGCTCGAGTCGCAGCTCGAATACACACAGGCGAATGAAGAGCTGATTCACGCGATCGGGCAAACCCCGAAGTAGATTCGGCAGGTTTGGAGTAAGGCTCGTGAACCGCCATCTCGGGTTCAGTCCTTTGGCCGGAAATTGCTACAGAATCGGTTCTTAGAAAGCTAACTATATGCATGCTGCGCGACTGGCAATCTTAAGATCCACGGTAGCGGCGCATTTCTGGCTACTTCTCCTGACAGCCGTCGTCGCTACTGGTCAAAACGTCTCAATCAAGGACGAGCTGGCAGCAATCGAGCGTGCCAGATCGTCGAATCAAGTAAAGCTTTCTCGCTATACCTGGCAGCAAATTCAATTCACCTTGATAAACGGGAAAGCGGTTGACTACAGACTTTACTCTGTAAGGATCGGAACAGGCGGACGGGATCGGAGGAAGCTGATAACCGAAAACACTGGGCAGAAAGCGACTTTCGAACCGCGCGCTAAGGAGGAGCTATCGGAATACGGCCCCTACGCTCAGCAGCTCTGCGAACTGGCAGGCCAATACACCGTGCTGAACAGCGAAAGAGTCGTTAAGGCTGATGCTCGTGGCGAACTTACAGTCCTACGCGACCACGACACAATCAAGTTGTCGATTAACAATTACCTGAAGCCGGGGGATTTCCTCGAGACGATCATCAATCAGCGAACCCTGCTGCCCGTACGCATGCGGGCCAAGTCATACCTTGGCACGCAGCAAGAGGCTGTGAGCATCAAGGCTGAGTTTGCCGAGTTGCCGGACGGCACCAACCATGTTTCAACCTCTCAGATCGACAGCGCCAGCAAACATCTTACTGTGAAGCTGACAGACTGGTCCTACCAGTAAGTGTCGCCTTTCCGCGGCATTTCCGTTCACCGCTAAACGATCTCCTCACGCCAGTATCTTCAGACCGCGACTGTTCACTAGGGTTGAGCTGCGCCGTGGAAGACATTGTGATGCCCGGCTGCGGGCTCCACAAACGATCGGAGCCGCGGACGCGGCGAAGCCAATTGCCACACTCCGGCGGGAGTGAAAACGATCGCCTCACACAGATCTGCGGGTAACACTTTGTACGGCGCCAACATCTTGGCAGTTTGCCAATGGATCGGCATTTCTTGCCTCGTCCTTCTCATTCGATCAGTCCTGCCGCTGGCGCGAAAGTCTTTTGCGCCAACTAACTTGGGAACTGGAGGACCCTAGTCGGGCTTGGCACCACACTTGCGGATCATTGACGAATGGAGCCCGAGGATGATCATCCACCCTCATGAAATCCGAATGCCGCTAATTGGAGAACGCGTTGGGATCAGGAATCAACCCGGGCTGTTTGCCGTCATACGCGTGCACCATCGCCTCAGAACAGCTGATCTTAGGTTGATTGGACGAAGCGGAATCGTACTGATGAATGTCCAGTGGAGTTCGCTGTATTTTCTCAACTAGGGAGACTGGGACACGTCGCAGCCTCGCGACACGTAGAAGACCAAGTGCGCTGGCCCTAAAGGATTTATTTAAGTAAAGAAATAGCGAGATACTGCCGTGCCATTGAAAGTTCGTTACGCACTCCTGCCGATTACGCTATTCGGACTCCTGACGCGGCCGGTGCTCGCCGCGGATTCATCCACTGAGCTGAATACCTTTTTCCGTCAATATGTGCACCTCACTGATGATCAAATTCGGAATATTCGCGATGGAAATGCGGTCGCCAAGATTCTCGACTCACCCACTCCGGATGAGGTCTATGTATTTGGATCGATTTATATACACTCAACTCCTGAACGATATCTAGTGTTGGCTGCGGATATCGATGCTCTGCGTAGACTCCCAAACTATCTTGCGATACGCAAGTTTAGTGATCCTCCCCAGGCTGCAGATCTGGCCGGCTTCACCCTCGAGGCAGATGACATCAAAGAATTGCAGCGATGCAAGCCGGGCCACTGCGAGGTCCAATTGCCAAGTGATGCGATGAAGACCTTTCAGCAATCTGTGAACTGGGCTGCACCTGACCGGGCAGACCAGGTCAATCATTCAGCGCAGCAAATGGCCCTTGAAGCACTTCAAAGCTATGTTAAGGGAGGCAACGCTGCATTGGGGACATATCGGGATAAAAACCATCCGACGGCAGTTGCGCAGGCCTTTAGCTCGCTCTTGAGTCAAATGCGCGGCCTGCCGGTATATTTGCCTGAACTGAACCAGTTCTTGCTGGACTACCCAAATGCGCCTTCCAACGATATTGACTCCCAGTTTTATTGGGAAAAAGTTAACTTTGGCCTAAAAACAACACTGCGCATCGTCCAGGCAGTAGTTTACCGAAGCTCCTCTTCTAATCGCCCGGCGTATGCAATCGCGGTAAAGCAACTGTATGCCAGCCACTATTTCGAGACCGCGCTCGATTTGACGGTCTGCGTCAAAGACAACGATAACAAAGGGTTTTACCTGATCACGATCAAGGGTTCTCAGCAGGCGGGACTTACCGGCCTCAAAGGCAGCATTGTACGAGCTGTAGCCGTAGAGAAGACTCGGTCATCTCTGGAAAGAGCATTGCTGTCGATCAGGCGTCAACTTGAGGCCAATCCAAACTAGTTTTTCGTATCACAAGCAAGAGGAAGGCAATGCCATTTCCCGATCGCAGAACCGCTAATGTTGTGCTGACGATCGTTCTGTTCGCCGCGGTGCTTGGGCTCATTTATCTGGCGCGTACAGTCTTAGTTATCTTTTGCTTCGCAATCCTGCTCGCCTATCTCATTGATCCGGTCGTGCGGTTCCTGCAGCGGCATTCCCTACTCTTTAGGGATTTGCGAGGACCTCATGTCGCTGAAGCTTATCTTGTGCTGCTCATTCTGATCGGGCTCACCGCACATGGCCTTGCGCCCGGCTCGTTCACTCAAACCGCTAAAGCGTTGCAACAGCTTCCCACCTGGAGCGAACGGCTCTCTACGGGCGATGCCGCGACCGATCTTGCCGGCAAATATAACTTGAGCTTGTCTCAGCAGATGCGACTAAAAGCATTTCTTGTGGGACATGCCGCCGAAATCGATCACTTGATCAAGTCGGCAGAGCAATTGATGACCGCAGCGTTTGGAGCTCTTGCCATAATTCCAATTCTTGCGATCTTCTTTCTCAGCAGCGGTGGACTACTAGCAAACCAGGTAATTCGTCTAATTTCTTCCGAAACAAACTACAAAGACTTTAAGATGCTAGCGGATGAGTTGCACGTTATGTTGCAGCGCTACATCCGTGCGAAAGTGACTCTTGGCGTCCTGTCGCTGGTGTATGTATCTGTTAGCTTGCTGATTCTGCGGTTTCCACACGCGATTGCCCTGGGTGTTCTCGCAGGAGTCCTGGAATTCATTCCAATGGCAGGCTGGATTACGGCGGCCGCAACGATTATCACCATCGGCTTCTTAACCCAAGCCCACTGGCTCTGGATGGCGGCGCTGCTCGGATTGTGGCGAGCGCTGATGGATTACTGGATTGCACCCCGCGTCTTGGGACACGAGCTAGAACTCCCCCCACTAATGGCGATCTTTACGTTAATGGTCGGCGCTACTGTTGGCGGGCTCCCTGGCGTCTACCTTTCCCTGCCCTTGGTAGCGGCACTTCGTGTCGTCTGGAGAAGATTTGGCGCGGCCAACCGAAGTATGGCCGCCGAAGCAACGGTAACATGATGGAACCTCGCAGCTGCAAAGCAGAGCGTAGGCAATTGGCTGAGCATCGACCAAGCTCAGGAGTTGCTGAGAACCGTTCCCCTGACCACCCTACGCGGCAAGAAGGATGCATCCATTATCGGACTGTTGATTGGCTGCGTCCTCCGGCGCTCAGACGTTGTGGCGTTACGGCTGGATCAATTGGAATCTAGGGAAAGCCATGGGGCAATCGTTGATCTGGTAGGAAAGGGCGGCAGACTACGACCGTGCCGATAACCGACGTGGTGCTGCAACTTCCTTGCTCTTTAGCTTCACAGTGCGAATGTGAGGCACGGCAAGGTGTTCCCGCATACATCGAAAGATGGCACCCAGCACGATACTGAAGTAACGACAAGCATCGTTTGGTCAGCTGTGAGGCGGTACGCCAAGCAACTCGGTGTCGCACATCTCGCGCCTCACGACCTTCGCCGCGCTTGTGCTCGACTCTGCCACCTGGCTGAGGAGAGCTAGAGCAAATTCAGTTTCTCCTTGGACACGCCTCCGTGCAGACGACGGAGCGATACATCGGATGCCGTCAGAACTTCAGTCAACGATCGATTTCCGATCTCTACGACTGAAGTATCTGATTTTGCTCAACAAAATCGACGATAATGTGTTCTGTCGCCAAGAAAAAGCAGGTCTTTCGGCATTGGGTCAATTGATTCGCGCATATGGGGTCAGCCTCTGGCTTGACCGGATCAGGGAGTACCCAATAGGAAGCGGTAGAAGGAGCCGCTTCCTATGCCAGTGAAAAAGCCGTCGCAGAAGTCTGCCAACCCAGCTACGAGCCTGGTCGTCCCTGAACTGGGGCACACCGAGCGGGCCGTGCTGAATGCGTTGGCCTCTGTACACTCTCGCCGAGCCTGCAAACACGAGTTCGGGAGGTTTATCGCTTGGTATTGCTCTGAGCCGCGGCTAGGCTTCAATCGGTCTATAGTGTTGCGATACTGCACGTTCCTCGAGTCTCTTCAGTTGTCGGCCGCCACAATCAATCTTCATCTGTGCGCGATCCGGCGGTTAGCCGATGAAGCTGCTGAAAGCGGCCTATTGAAGCTGCAGCCCTGCGTGCACTCGTGGTGCCTCCGGACGGCGAACCGTTGATAGCGTGGGAGGACGGCCAAGATATATGGCTGCAGCGCGGAGATTAACTTGAGTTCTAGCTTCTGACAGCTTGTGCACTTTGTTGCATCAATCCACTGGCCCGAGATACTTGTCCAGCCATGCCAGCACTTCCTTGACCAGTTGCCCGTGCTGTATGGTCACGTCGTGCGGCGACTCCATAACGACATGACGTTTATCGCTCGCAGTCGTTCCCAACATGGCGAATAAAGGATTTTGCGATTTGTCCAGTGCGAAGGAAAAATCATATCGTCCATTCACCATGAGTACTGGTAATTTCAAGCGCGGTGCGAAGTCGACCTGATCCACGCCGGGGGGCAGCTTCCCAAGCAAGAATCCTCCGTCCAGGAAGATCGCGGTGCGAAGTTTGTCCTGTAGCAAAGTTGTCAGAATCACGCCCTCCGCCGACCCGAGGCTGACGCCTACAAACGCCAACTTGTTCGAATTGATGTCCGGCCGGGTACCCAGATACTGTATAGCGCGGCTCAGATCATTTAATTGTTCGCTCACCAGCTCGTGAGTCAACGGCCAGGGTGGAATTCTGTTTCGCTCATACGTACCCTGATAGATCGGATACATCACTGCTCGGCCGCTTTGTACGATGTAGTCGAAGAATTTGACGTCGCCGAGTGTGCTGCTGTTCGGGATATCGAAGACACGTGCGCTAGGGTAAAACAGCACTGTTTCATACGGCGGGCGAACATTCTTCGGCAGGTACAGATAAGCGGTTACGCGTTCTCCGTCGTAGGCGCTATCGAACGTGACCTTTTCCTTGGTCCAGTCGGACGTCTCCTCCACCACTCCTTCCAACTTCGCGTTCAGCGGACGGTCCGGAAACTGGTACATGGATTTGTAGGCGGCAAACACCTCATCCGAGGCAGGCTTGGCTTTACTGAAATCACGCTCCACAGCCTTCAACGGCGCCAGCGCCGCAGCAGGAACGGGCTGCGCGTTGAGAACGCAACGGAATCCGTTCTCCGGCGACCGATCGAAAGGCAATAGGGCTTCGGGCTCAGTGTAATGGTAGGTCTGAGAATTCCATGCTCCACCGAGGATGAATCTTTCATCGTCAACCGCGTTACGGATCCATTCGCGTACATTGCCCGCCATGTCGTATGTTCCAAAATCGCCGACATTCTGGAGGCTTCCAACAGGCTCCAGTTTTTGGCGGTCAATGTTGCTCATGAGCGTGACGTATTCAGAATCGTCTTCAGAGATGGCGCTGTACCATTGGGCGAGTGTAGGCAAGCTCTTCCCGGCGAACACCGCGTACCCAGCGGCTTCGTACCAACTCACTCCCGACACGGGGTACTTGTCTTGCCCCGAAGGAAAATGGCCCGCAACCCAAGTGGAAGGTCCGTGTCGTCCGGTCTTATCACGGAACAGCTTCATGGCTTCCTGCCAGCCCAACTCGTGTCCATCCAAAACCAATTTCTCTCGCCAGTAATCCGGCTTTTCGTAGCCGCCGGCGTCTACGAATCGCTGGTAATCGCGGTTGGTCACCTCGTATTTGTCCATGTAAAAAGAAGGCAATTGAAACGGACCGACCCAACCCAGGTAGGTGATATACGCGCCCCAACCGCCTCCCGGGATGTAGACCATTTGCGCGGGTGCATGCGCCACTGCGGCCAAATCGAACTTCATAGCATCCGAGGTTTCCGGTGCGGTGATCAATTGGATTCCCTGACCGCCTGTCAATCTCCAACGGAGATAGCCCTTGGGCAGTTCGACGTTTTTCAGCGGAGTTGTGCCCAATGAGTACCAGGCGCCCTCTGGCGCCAAATAATCCTGGATCTCCACCTTCGCCCCATCGGGCGACGAATCTACGGAGACCCTTCGTGTCATCTCGGAGATTGCCTGATTGAGCGGCTTATCATCGGGCAAGAATTTGCGCGCCTGTTGAGCCAGGAGAAAGGCTGCCAAAGGTTTATCTTGTTCCCGCAGCTTCGCTATCTCCGGAACGGCTTTCTCCTGCGCCCAGTGCACTCTTCTCAACTGCCAGTAAAACGAGCCGGCCGCGAGTGCAATGAGCAGTACTGCCGCCAGCGACCACATCCATCTCGATCGGGATATCCGTACTTCGTGCTTTTGCGAGTGAGCTCTTCTTATCTCCTCCAGCGCCGCCGTGAGATCGATTTTCATCTCCGACGAAGTCTGATAACGACGACTGCGGTCTTTCTCCAGCGCGCGGCTTACGATGCGGTCAGTCTGGGCGGGAGCGTCCGGCCGCAGTTGGCGCACGTTCTTCACCTTTTCGGTGGTCATGGCATGAAGAACGGCAATTGTGCTATTGCCATGGAAGGGCGGCTGGCCTGTAAGGGACTCATAGAGTATCGCGCCCAAGCTCCACAGATCGGTACGCGCGTCGACGGGCAGACCCTCCGCCTGCTCGGGCGACATGTAGAGCAGCGTCCCAAGTGGCCCACGGGTTTGTGCCAACCCGGAGAGTGTGGTTTCGTGAGCCGGTTCCAGCAGCTTCGCCAAGCCGAAGTCCAGCACCTTGGGATGGCCCTTGGCGGTCAATGCCACATTGCCGGGCTTAAGATCGCGATGAACCACTCCCTGCGCGTGGGCTTCCTCGAGCGCATCGGCAATCTGAACTCCCAGCGCCAGCGCTTCAGCCAGAGACAACGGACCGGAGTCCAGTCGCTGCGCCAGCGAAGGTCCTGAGACATACTCCATCACGAGATAGTCCGTTCCCTTGTGCTCCCCGACGTCGTAGACCACGGCAATGTTGGGATGATTGAGCCTTGCTAAGGCGAGTGCCTCATTGCGGAAACGACAGCGCGCATCCTCGTCAACCAGAAGTCCAGAGCGCAGGACCTTAATTGCTACATCGCGCTGAAGGCGGTTATCACGGGCCCGATATACCTCGCCCATTCCGCCCGAACCGAGCTGCTCTTGAATTTCATAAGGTCCCAATTGCATGCCTGGGTTCAGGGCCATAGAGGCAACAGTATAGCGGAGCTGGAGTTCGAAGAACGGAGCGGCTTCTTACGCGAGCGTTTTCAATCGTTTCACGAGTGCCAGCTAGATTTTATCTTACAATCTTATGCTCGAAGGAGAGATCCAAGTCCGGATCGCCGCAGTCTGGACTGGACTTGATCGGCTGTCCTGACAGGGAATGTTGTACGCACAAGCGTTTTTTACAAACAAGAATATGCCTCTGGATGGCAGTTCTGGATGCGCTAGCCGCAGTACCTGTTCGGAGGAGCCAATGCAAACCGCTCCGTCTGAACGTTCGGCGATGTCCTTTAAGAAGTCACGTCGAGCGCGATCCCGGATAGCGAGGTCAAGTAGGAAGGTGTTTTTCCCGCGAACGCTCGTGGGCGGCATAGTCACGAGCGCAATCGGCATCCAGGTGGCCTCAGCACACAGCGGTGCCCGTACCGCAACGCCAAGAGCAGCGCACAAAGGCTTCCAATCGATCAGAACTTCTGGGTGAGAGAAGCGTAGTCCGACTGAAACTGCAACTGCAGCTGCAGCTTGTGCGCAAATGCCGCGTCTTGCACGGTCAGTCCCATCTCGCGATTTAACGTTGTACTATTCGGTGAAAGGCTGATTGACCCGAGGTACGCACTGCTTCCGTCAGCGACAGCCGCACGGGCATGGAAATACGGCAGCGGGACATTTCGCAGGCCGTTCACGTGCACATCCACTCCGTACGTTGACAGTGCGGTCAAAGCGGCACGTTGCCGGGCCTGCTCCTCATTCGATCCGCCATTCACATGCAGCGGGGAAATCAGTCGTACTTCGACTCCGCGGTCGACGGCGGCAACCAGCTCACTCTCGAGCGGACGATTGCCCAGCAATTCTGTGTAGACGTCCAGCGTCTGCCGAGCGCGCTGGTAAAAGCCTGCAAGCTGCTCGGTGCCGTTGATGGGACACAGGATCAAACCGTCGGCGGAAAATGGCGGTGTGGGATTGAACGCTGGCGCTTGCTGTCCAGGCGGAACCGAATGCGTCCAGTCATTCTCGAAGAGCTGTTGAAGATCGCTGACGACTTGAGGATCGGCCGACGAGGATGCAAAATCGCGGTACTGATAATCGGGGCACTACAAACAGAGGTGAGGAGCTGCTGGGTGCGAATCTGTTTGCGCTTCGAGCGCGTCGATAACTTGGGAGCCTATAGCATCCCGCCGGTGGCCCGGCCTTCTCATTCCACCTGTTCTCAACAGTCTGTCCGAAAGCCCTCAGGCCTCTTGTGCAATTTAGACTTTCCCATATTCAACATCGCTAGCCGGGGACTATATTCATAGCACTCCTGTACGCTAGTTTTGGCGAGCGAGTCACCATTGCTTCCCCGCCACGCGCATCCTTGGTCGGTTGTCTCCGTTATGGCAATCGTCCCCGACGCAGGTTGACCAACAACATCCGGAATCGGAGAAGCAATGAATCTAGGATCAAACTTCCGCAAGACAGCGCTGAGCGCGGTGGCCATCTCAGGTTTCTTTTTCGCCGGCGGAAGCGCAACCACCCAGGCGCAGGCGGCCAGCACCAAGAAACCCAACATCCTCGTGATCTTTGGGGATGATATCGGCTACTGGAACATCAGTGCCTATAACCAAGGCATGATGCATTACAAAACGCCGAACATTGATCGGATCGCCCATGAAGGCGCGCTGTTCACGGACTACTACGCGCAACAGAGCTGCACGGCAGGTCGCGCCGCGTTTATCACCGGGCAAAGTCCCATTCGCACGGGGCTGACGAAGGTCGGGCTGCCAGGTTCGCCCATCGGCTTGCATAAAGAGGATCCGACACTCGCCGAGTTGCTCAAGCCGCTCGGCTACATGACATTCCAGAATGGCAAGAACCATTTGGGCGATCGTAATGAGTTCCTGCCCACGGTGCATGGCTTCGATGAATTTTTCGGCAACTTTTATCACCTGAATGCCGAAGAAGAGCCGGAAAACATCGACTATCCGAAGGACCCCAGCTTTACCGCGATGTTTGGGCCCCGCGGCGTTTTCAAGTGCAAAGCCACGGCAACGGATAATCCCGCACCCGCCGATAAGCGCTTTGGTCCGTGGGGCAAACAGACCTGCGAAGACACCGGTCCGCTCACCAAGAAGCGGATGGAAACCGCGGACGATGAATTTCTAGCGGCAACCCTCGATGATATCGATCGCTCCGTCAAGGCGGGCAAGCCATTCTTCATCTGGCACAACACTACCCGCATGCACATCTGGACGCACTTGCCGCCGAAATACGAAGCCATGGTCAATGAGAAAGGCCTTTACGGCGCGGGTATGACGCAGCTCGACGACAACATTGGTGTGATCCTCAAGAAGCTCGACGACCTCGGCATTGCGGATAACACGATCGTGATCTTCACTACCGACAACGGCGCCGAGGCGATGAGCTGGCCTGACGGTGGAACCACGCCCTTCCGCGGCGAGAAGAACACCAGCTGGGAAGGTGGATATCGCGTACCCTTCGTGATTCGATGGCCCGGAGTGGTGAAGCCCGGAACTGTAATCAACGACATTACGGCGCATGAAGACATGCTTCCCACATTAATGGCGGCAGCAGGAGTTCCCGACGTCAAGGAGAAACTGTTGACTGGCTACCAGGCTGGGGCTATGACCTACAAGGTCCACCTCGATGGCTATAACTTCCTGCCGTTTCTGAAAGGCGAGACGCAGGATGGTCCGCGCCACGAATTTCTCTACTGGACCGACGACGGCGAACCGGCTGCCTTACGCTATAACCGCTGGAAAATGCTGTTCCTTGAACAGCCGACTCATGGCTTTGCCGTCTGGGAGACGCCTTTCGTGCCGTTGCGTGTCCCCAAGCTTTTTGATCTGCACGCTGATCCGTTCGAGCGGGCTGAATACGAAGGTATCGACTACTCACACTGGCGGCTTGACCGCGTGTACTTGATCGTTCCCGCAGCAGCGTACGTTGGCCAGTGGCTGACTAGCTTCAAGGAATTTCCACCGAGGCAGACGCCGGCCAGCTTCAACCTCAGTCAGGTGATGAAGGAAATCACCAACGCCTCGAACGGCGGGGATTAGGTCGCCGCACCAGCGCTAATGTTTCCAAATGTTAGCCTGGTGCTGCAGAAGTAATCGGCTCGGGAGCCCAGTGCGGGAGAATCTTCACCAAGTCTTTTCGAACGTCTGGATCTTTCGCCAGCCACAACGGAAGAATGACAATGCCAAACCCGCTCAGAGCGAGTTTCAAAGCAACCGTTGGATCGCTTGTAACCACTTGAAAAAGGACATTGGGGGTTACCACTCTCTTGCCCTTGCTCAACGTCCAAGGGCCGGAGCCGACGCATTTGTGAAGCGCAAGATCTTCTGGCGTCGATGGATTTCCGGCAACTCTGAGATATTTTGGGCTCGCGAAAAGGCCTCGAACCGTTCCAGGATAAGGCCGCACGCGCCTCAGAGTGTCTTTCGGCGCCCGCAGTTTAAAGAAAATGTCCGCGTCGTCTCGCGGCTCCTGATCCCAACTCGCCGCGTAAGGTTCGATCTCAATGCGTAACTCGGGATAGCGTTCCAGAAATTGCTTCAGCAAGGGCGCGAGGATGTCGCGCGCCATGGTTATTGGACAAGCTACTTTCAGCAGCCCCCTTGGGCTGGAGCGGCGGTCTTCCAGAACGTCACGTCCGTGCTGAAGGGTCTGCATCGCACGTCTGGACGATTGCAGATATTTCTTCCCGGCGTCGGTAAGGACAAGGCCTCTGGGGCATCGCTGCACCAGGAGAACTCCAAGGTGCTTTTCCAATCGAGTCAATGCCCGGCTCAGGGTAGAAGCAGGACACTGCAACTCCTTTGCGGCAGCGGTGAGCGTGCCCGCCTGCGCGACCGAGACGAACATACGTACATCGTTGAGATCCAATCCATTCATGCAGAGCCGCCGCGCAGTGCCTCTTCGGCCCCAGTGGCCCTGCGGTCAAACTCGGTGTCAAGCGTACAACGCTGATTGGGAAGATGCGCAGGCTGGGCATTCTGCGATCAATTGAAGCCGCGCACTCAAATCCTTCCGAGGTTTCACCTGATAAGAACAGCTCCCGTGAATCGCAAGCGATATGAAGCACACAGCGGACTCCAAGCACCCAAGTTGAACCACTTACTAATGAATCGAAAAAGAACATTGTCGTGAGCACAATTCTGGTAACGGGCGCAAGCGGAGATATCGCCGGAAGAACGCTGCAACATCTGCTGAAGCGCACTTTTGCCAGCGACCTTGTCGGCCCACGGCATTGAAGTTCGAAAGGGAGACTATTCCGACTACAGCTCTCTAGTGCAGGCTTTCGCCGGAGTCGAGAAGGTGTTGCTGATCTCGACGCATGCCTTTGCGGATCGCAAGACGGAGCATGCAAACGTGATCAAGGCAGCCAGTGAGGCCGGGGCCAAGCACGTCCTCTACACTCCCGGCATCCGGCCTGAAGCGTCCAAGTTCGAATTGATGCAAGTCACGGAACCAGACATCTTCACCGTGAAGACTCTGAAGGAATCGGGTCTCACCTATACGGTCGTGGGGGAGACGACGAACCTTTTCTATCTCAACTCGACCGGCGGCTTGGTTATCGGCGGACCCGACGGCGACGCGGGGCTGACAAGCGAGATATCGACGCCAGAGACCTTGATGAAACGGTGAATTGCCTCGTTGGCGTTATCTTGAAATGAAGTGTTTTTCAAGTCAGCAAAAAAAGTGCTTTGGTCTACCATGTCCCCTGATAGCTTACCCTCTTTACTGGCATAAAAAACCCCGCTTTTATACCGCTCATCCGAAATGCCATCTACAAAGCGTTTGGCACCTACTTCCAGCTCATGCACCATTCCGCCCATCATTGGGAACACAATAGGCATCATCACATACTTCAACATATACCGCATTGCCGGGGGAAGACTATCTGGCGCCTGAGTTCCTTTTGTATTCCCCGGGCTCACAACAATAAACTTGAGGTTGGGATATTTTCTTGCCATTGATAACGTCCACATGGTTTCTGCATACTTGACATATGCGTATGCTTGCAATGCATCGAACTTATTACCAAAATATGACCCATCAAGAACAGCAGCAAACTCATTCACGGAGGAAGTTCTCATTGAAACTGGTTTTACTCCGAGCATCTTTACTCCTGGAACGGCTTCCGCACTGACTGATAATACTGTTTTCCTTAACTTGTCTCGTTTGAGTAACTCCTCGACTACAATTACATTACCTAAAATATTCGTAGCAGCCAATTGATTCATACCGGAAGGCGTCAATGTTGCAGCCGTCTTCCCAACGACTCCGCCTGCATTTAAAACTATTGCATCAACAGGTTCCTTTATTGTGTCTACTGCTTTTCTTACAGAAGTTGCATCCGTAACATCCCCAATAATAATTTCAAAAATCTTTCTCCCTGTTTTCTCCTCAAGGTCTTTTTTTGCCGCCTCTGCTCTCCCTTGATTTCTGCAAAAGAGAATTACTTTTTTTGGTTTCTTTTCTTAATGCTAGCTGTCGTGCAGTCTCTTTCCCGAGCCCAGCATTTGCTCCGGTTATTAATATGCTTTCGTTCATGTTTGCTATCCTTGTCAGGCTATTAATTAAGGCGGGCGGCCGCCTGACCGAGCCCGAAAGTGGCGCTGCTGACGAGAGCGGTCGAATGTTCCACACGCAGCTCCGTGGTGAAGGCTGGAGGCCGAGTCGTGACGCGCCGCGAGGCGAGACCCGGCTTGTGATTTAGAACTATTTGGTTATATATTGACGGATGGAGAGTGTCAAGGAGTTTTGAACCGAATGATTCAAAAAACTGCTAGGCCGCGGGGTCGACCGCGCACCTTCGACGAGACGGGGGCGCTGAAAAAGGCGACTCAGGTGTTCTGGTCGAAAGGCTACGACGGAGTGACGATTGACGATCTCGTCGCCGGGATGGGTGTGGGACGGCCGAGCCTGTATGCCGTCTTCGGGGACAAGCGGGCGATATTCTTGCGCGTCCTTAGGGCGTACGCAGAACGGAAGGGCGCGTTAGCCGCGAAGGCACTCCTCTCCCCACAGACCCTTCGCGACTCGATCGCGGACTTTCTGAGGTACGCCGTCGAAAGTGCGACCGAGAAAGGGTCCGCCCGGGGCTGCCTTATGATGTGCGTCGCGCCGATTGTGAACGACGCTGAGGTGCAGCGGTTCTTGCAGATCGCGGTCGCGGGTGGCGTGGCGCTGGTGGAGCGCCGTTTCCGGGACGGGATCAGCGCGGGAGACATCCCGCCTGACTTTCCGGTAGCCGTGCGCGCGATCCAGGTCACGGATTTTGCGCGTGGGCTGACCATGCGTGCGCGGATAGGCACGCCGCGCAAAACGCTCCTCAAAGATGCTGAGGCGGCGGCCGACTTGGTGCTCCTGTCGCGGCATGAAAATGCGGTGCCAAAACGTTGATGCCTGCGCGTGAAGTGGCAGCGTGGCGCTCATGGGTCTCCTGCTCTACTCAATCCCCGCTTGGGGGCTGAAAGAAGCCGCAGTCCCCTGCTATGCCGATCAGGTCCTGCCCTTCGACGTGAGCCTCACCGGAACCAACAAAAGGCGCACGGCCACAGCCATACGCATCTTTGGGGTGGAGATGCTGAACACCGGCAACGGTACGTCGATCGACGATACCGTGAATGAGTCCCAGGCGACGTTCGTCGCGCGCTTTGTTGAGCCCTGGCAGGCGGTTGGCTGTGGGTGTCCTTAACGCGTGCTGCCCGGCGGCCGATAGCCCGAGCGGGGCTGCGCGCACACACAGTAGGTCTCTTTATCCGTGCCCTTATGGTCGCAACGGGTCTCGCAAACTACATTCCTTATCAGCTTGCGGTCTGCTGCTCAGCCGGTGTGATCGCTGTCTTGGCCCTGTGGCATTTCTGGGCGCATGAAGCTTTACGATGACGGAAATGCTATCGATTCGAAATCCTGAGCCGCGGCGGGAAGCCGGGTCACTGGTGCTTCGAACATACGGGAGCTAGTCAGGAAGATCGGAATCAACCTCGAACTCTCGATCCAGCCGAACGCCGGCATCGCGCTGAAGTGGATGTTTCTTTATTTCCGTTGCATTGGGATGAGGAAGTTGCTGTCGAGGACGTAATCGTACAGGTGTTGCAGCGGTTGCGCGGGATGTAATTGACGCGGGGACACCCATCCATTGGTTTCCTCCCACTCCCAGCCTGTAGCGGAGAGGGTCTGGATCACTTGCTGCAGGTCTTTGCTGGTCATTGGATAGGCATAGATGCGAACGTTGCGTGCCAGCAGGCGAGACAGAGCCTCAAGGAAGCCGCCCGCAAGCTTGCTGTAGCGATCTTCGAATGCCCGAATCACAACTGATAAACCTACAACAAAGCGGACAGGTTCCCTAGTGTAGCGGTTCACGAAATCAGTCAGCGTGTAGAGCTCCTGTTGGCGCGTCAGCAGCACATCTCCTCCACCTGAACGCAGCGCGTCGATTCGGCGAAGCAGATGCGAAGTTTCGGGAAGCGGATCCTTCGCATCGGGTGGCGTGAGTGTGAGGCAGAAGAATCCCCTCGGTGCCGTCTTCACCTCCCCTAACTCTTCTTGCAGTTCCCGAATTGCCGAAGTCAACATTTGCGTATGGATTTCCACATGAGTTGGATCGACATGTACGAAGTATCCGGGGGCAAGAACAACAGGATTGTTATGGATAACTTCCGTCGGCGGAACAGGGGAACCAGTTGCCGGGAAACAGACGATTTCAGCGAACCCTGCGCGAACCAGGTGTACCAGCAGCGTGCGACGATCCCATGTTTCGAAAGCTGGCCCTCGCAGATCGACATAGTCAATTTCGATTCGGCTCTCGACATCCTGCGCGATACCCGAAATCAGGTGCTCGCTCGCCTCTGACTGGTGAAACGCTGCGTAAATCAGGTTCACTCCCAGAATGCCAATAGCCTCCTGCTGGAGGAGGTTGGAGGGATCCCGCAAGTTGACGTGCAACACGATGTCGTTGGGGTGCCCGCCAGGCTGCTGCTGAAAGCGCAGGCCGATCCAGCCGTGAGGCTCATTCGTTCCGGCATAGTTTCGTGCGGAGACGGTATCGACGAAAGAGAAGAAACGAGTCTGCGACCCACGCGACGTGCCCAGTTGGTTCAGGAGTTGCGTCCATTCGCGATCCAGCATGGCTTCGAGCCGCTGCCGGGAAACGTAACGCGAGCCGGAACCATACAGGTCGTCGCTGACCTCTTTGTCATAGGCGGAGATTGCCTTGGCAACAGTGCCGGAGGCGCCTCCGACAATCAGGAACCAACGCACGACCTCCTGGCCGGCACCGATTTCGGCAAACGAACCGAAGGCGGACCGATCAAGGTTGAGGGTGAGGGCCTTGTGATGCGTGTCGAGCTTTTCGATGGCTGTCATGGTTAGCGTTATCCGGCTTTGTAAGGGCTCGGCTTCAGCCGTGCCGTCGTATGTTTCTTGCTAGACCCAAGCGAGGCTACTGTAAGGCCGACGAGCCATGCCTTTTTGAGTTTTCAGCGGCCTGTCAGACCACCCGTCGAACACACTGCGCCAGCGTTTCAGCGACAAAAGCATCGCCTCGCTCGGTGTTCAGCATTGCGTCAAACAGGTGGCGATCGGGCCAGCTTAGCTTGAGGTATTGCTTGACGAAGGCGGCACGATCCCGGTCAATCGTGTCGACGTCCTCGATCGCTTGATCTTCCGATGTTCCGGTAGTGATCACTCGGTGGATCTTGAAATCTCGCGAAGCATAGAGGAAGGCACGAAACACGTCCTTGCGGTCGCGAAGGAAATACTGCGAGCCGCGGCCAACGATTACGCAGGGCCCACCGGACAGTGCGTGATTGACCACCTGCTGGGATACGGCGGCGATCCGGCGTGCATCAAGCAGTGCCAACCGATCGGTTGGTGGGAGGCCGCCCTCGAATGCTCCGCGGAGGAAAGACTTAAAGACACGATAAACCGCAGGATCACTTTTCCATTCCCGCTTCTCGACCGCTTGCGGCGTACTGTTGGTCACGCGCGCGATCTCCTGGGTGAGTTCGTGGTCCCACAGCTTCCACCCCAGAAGCTCGGCCAGCTTTGCGGCAATCGCCGAGCCACCACAGCCATATTCCCGTTCGATGGATACAGCCTGAATGATCATGACAATACCTAACCCGCCGCGACCTGGCCGCCCGCTCCGGGATCATTCTTCTTCAAGAAGAACGCCAGGACAAACATCACGGAGCACAGAGCGCCCAGAACCCAGAAGATGTCCATGTAGGACAGTGCACCACCTTGCCGATGCACCAGCTGGTAAAACCTCGCAATTGCCTGGTCGTGGGCGTCTATGGCCTCATGCCCGGAGTGCGCGATTTTTGCACTCAGTCCACGCAGTACCGAACGATAGACAGGAGATCCGGGAATGAGGTGCGCGACGAGGATTTCCTGGTGATATTGAGCCCGCCGGGCAATCATGGTGGTCACGACGGAAGTTCCAATACTGCCGCCGATGTTGCGCATGAAGTTGATGATGCCGGAGACGCTATTGCCCTTCTCCTCAGGAACTCCGATGTAGCCCGCCGCCGTGATGGGGACAAATAGAAATCCGATTCCTACTACTTGGGCGACGCGCAGCCACATTGCAAAGCGGAAGCTGACGTACAGATCAATGTTGTGCGCGCAGTAGAAGAGTCCAATGGCAAGGCTCAGCCATCCTGTCGCGATCAGCCATCTGGCTTGAATCTTGGAGGTAAGCCGGCCGACGATGGGCATCATGATCAGCAAGACAAGTCCACCTCCTGAGAGGACGAGACCTGCCAGCTCCGCTGTGTAACCCATCAGTGTCTGCAAAAACTCTGGAATCAAGACGAGCGTGCTGAAGAGCATGAAGCCCATCATGAACATCATCAGATTCGCGGCCGCGAAGTTGAAGCTCTTGAACATGCGGACATCGATGATCGGATCTTTGCGGAACCATTCCCAGATGACCAGCGTGATCAAGCAAACCGCTGCGGTGACCACCAGGGTGGTGATGAAATTCGATCCAAACCAATCGTCTTCCTGCCCCTTGTCCAGAAGGATTTGCAAAGACCCCACTCCCAGCGCCAGCATGGAGATTCCGATGTAGTCCACCCGGATGCCGCCGCGCTTTATGCGATGAAGGAACGGCGGATCTTCGACAAGGGCGTGAGTCAAATAAAGGGCGAGCGCAACCACGGGCAGCGTGATGAAAAATATCCAGCGCCAGGAGTAGCTGTCGGTAATCCAGCCTCCCAGCATCGGTCCCACGGTAGGCGCGAGAACAGCGGTGACTCCATAGACAGCAAACGCCTGGCCGCGCTGTTCCGGAGGGAACGTATCGTTGAGAATCGCTTGCGCCATCGGCTGCAATCCACCGCCTCCGATGCCTTGCAGAGCTCGAAACAGCAGCAACACCGGAAGGCTAGGCGCCAGGCCGCAAAGCAGTGAACTCACTGTGAAAATGCCAAGCGACCACATGAAGTAGCGCTTGCGACCGATGAGTTCTGCCAGCCATCCGCTCATGGGCAGAACGATCGCGTTGGCAGCGAGGTACGAGGTGAGTACCCAGGTGCTGTCGTCGTAGCTGGCTCCCAGGCCTCCGGCGATGTACGGCAGCGCGACGTTGGCGACGCTTGTGTCCAGGACTTCGATAAACGCTGCCATCGACACCGTGGCGGCGATCGCCCAGGGATTTACCCTGGGTCGCCAGACCACCTGCTCCGATGGAAGAGTCAGCGTCGCGGAACTCATCGCAAGAATACTTTCGCCTCGACATTCATGCCCGGCCGCAGCTGGTGATCGCGATTTTCGCCTGGCTCGAGAACAATCTTTACCGGAACACGCTGAACGATTTTCACGTAGTTGCCGGTTGCGTTTTCCGGGGGCAGCAAGCTGAAGATGGGTCCCGTCCCGCCGGCAATGCTGTCCACATGACCGCGGTAGGTGCGGCCATTCGAGTCGAGGACAACTTCCGCTTTCTGGCCCACGCTCATGTGTTTGAGTTGGGTCTCTTTGAAGTTTGCGGTGATCCACACCTGGTCCAGCGGAACCACGGTAAGCATCTGTTCGCCAGGCTCGACATTCAATCCCACGACTACGGTCTTGGTCACCTCACCGGTGACCGGCGCTACGATCGTGGTGTATCCCAGGTTGAGCTTCGCCTGCTCGAGTGCGGCCTGCTGCTGCCCGATGTCGGCAGCGGCCGAGAGCGCGCGCGCACGCGTAGACGCTACCCGTTGCGGCCCCGCACGGGCGGATTCGTTGCGCGCAATCGCTTCGACGAGCCGGCTGCGCGCCTCCTGGACATTTTGTTCGGCAGTCGCTTCATCCGCTTTGGCGGCGGCGACTGCAGCCGTGTTCGTCTGCGCCGCGGCTACTGCGTAGTCGTAGGTCTGCTTAGGCACTTCGTCTTTAGTCAGCAGAAGGTGATAACGCTCGACGTCGTCCTCGGCCTTGACGTTTTGCGCCTCGGCTTCCTGGATACGCGCCTGCGCCGCAGCAACTTGTTTCTCACCCGCGGTAATCGCGGCTTTGGCATTTTCAATGTCCGACGACGTGAACTTCAATTGACTCGCTGTGTCCACCGAGCTGATG
Organism: uncultured Acidobacteriaceae bacterium; assembly: GCA_963834135.1. Lineage (GTDB taxonomy): Bacteria > Acidobacteriota > Terriglobia > Terriglobales > Acidobacteriaceae > Bog-257. The sequence goes on from CAWIAN010000010.1 coordinate 675,727, forward strand.
GGCACATCGATGCCCAGGGCGCGAGCCGAGGCTTCTGCGGTTTCGAGGTTCGCATGCGCTTTCGCCACCGCGACTTGATAGTCCTTTGGATCGATCTCCACCAGCGTGGCGCCTTCCTGCACATACTGGTTGTCTCCCACGTGCACGGCTTGCACGTAGCCCGAGATCCGTGCGCTCACCGGATAGAGGTGGACATCGACTTGCGCATCGTCGGTGCTCTCGAAGCCTGAGAAGTAGTGCCAGAGAAAGATCCCGGCGACCAGGACTACTACCACGGCAGCGCCGATGATCCAAAGCTTGCGGGAACACCGTTTTGGATAGGAGGCGGGCGGTGTCGCCGAGGGCTTTTCCGTGGCGTTATTGGGCGTTGAGGACGATGAACTTTCCGGATTCTTGGCCGTCTCCTGGTCGGGCATTTTATTGTCCTTTCAAGTACAGCGCGTAATTCGACTCGGCGAAACCGATGGCTCGCGCCAGGGAGATTTTTGCGATGTTGTAACGATAAAGGCTGGCGATATAGGCGTCGTTCGCGTCCGCCACAGATTCCTGTGCCTGGACCACCTCGATGTTGTCGGTGACTCCTGCGGCGAAGCGATCGCGTGATTGCTGTAATGTCTGGTTGGAAAGCCCGACGGCATGCTTCGCCACCGACACTTCTTGCGCAGTGTCCTGCAGGTCAAGGAAAGCATCACGCACTTCCTGGTCGATGCTGGCGCGAAGGTCGGCCAGACGCTGCTCAGCTTTGCTGAGGACAGAATCGGCGACCAGGTTATCTCCGTGTACCCTGCCGCCCTGGAAGATGGGCAGCCGGAGAATCCCCGACGCGTTCACCGTGCCGTGACTCGATGCGGGATTGGTGCCGATGTCGCCATAATCCGCGATCGCCGATAGCGTCGGATATCGTTCTGCCGAGGCGGCTTTCTTTTGCAACTCAGCGGCTCGCACTTGTTCGCTCTGACTTTGATAGTCAGCGCGCGAAGCGTAGGCCTGCTGCAAGGCTTCCTCGAGAGTCGACGTCGCCAGCGGCTGATAAGCGACCTGGGTGGCGATGTCGAACGCCTGGCCCGCCGGAAGTCCGATGGCCCGCGCCAGCACCAGTTTCTGCTTCGATAGATTGTTTCGCGCGACGATCAACCGCTGTTCGCGCGCCTGCAGCTCCACATCGGACCTCAGCACATCAACCGCTGCCGCAAGCCCGGCTTGCTTCTGGTCGGTCGTCTGATTGAAAAGAACTTTCGCGGTGTCGCGCTGAGCTAAGGCGGACTCGACTTGCGACTGGTCGGCCACGACCAGCAGATAATTTGAAACGACCACCAGAACAATCAACTCGCGAGCATTCTTGTAACTGTACTGAGCCGATTTCATTTGCGCTGTGGAAGACCGCTCGCGCTCAATCGACTCCCAGTTGAAAACGGATTGGTTAAAGTAGGCGCGTGTATCGAAGACCCCGAACGGTCCGGTGATGGGTGGGACCCCGGGGACAGGGATGTTGATACCGATGGTCGTCCTGATATCAACCTGGCGCGCACTAAAACTGGTGGCGGTAACCACATTGGGCAGCAATGCGCTCAGTGCTCGCCAGCGTTCGCCTCGCGCACCGGAGACTACGTCGCTCGAAAGCAGCCCGCCAAGGTTCTGCCGTAGGCCGCGAGTGACGGCGTCTTCCAGCGAGAGCGACAACGGCGTCGCACTGGCTGTGCCCGTGGGAACACCGCCGAGGTAGGGGTTCTGCTGTTGAATATCCGGGCTGGTGGTGTCCTGAGCAGTAAGAGGAGCGGCGCCGTAAAGCACCGCTGGTTGGCTCGTCGCAGTCGGTGCAACTTGTCCGTAAACCGTCGCTCCCGAAAACAGAGCCAGGCTGAGTGCGATCAGCTCAGCGCAGAACTTCGCGCGATTAGTATCCAACGTCTTCAGGGCTACGAAATTCACAAGGCCTTCTCAACCCGCTAGATTGAACGACAGCGAGCAAGACTTGATTCAAGCTTGAGCACCTCGGCCGGCAGTGCCGTATCCAACCCTTTGCGCGAATCACAACAGAATCCGCAAGCCAAAACAATTAGACGAAGGTATCTCCGATACTTTCGTATCGGTCATTGTCCCGCGAGGGCACGGCGTTGCACTTCGCCCAAACGGCCTGCCAACCGAGCTGACGCCGAAACTGTCACCGCCCGCCAATCCCTGGCGCCCGCCCAAGTCAGGCTGTCCATCCCCTGCACCTCGTCGAGCCAGTCCTCTGCTGACAAACGCGCCTGCTCCAGACCGTACAGTTTCGTTACTGCTCCGATGAACGCCGCCAACTCCCGGTCCGCGGTCCGCAATTGCTCGTCGTCGTTTGCGGCCGGGAACGATGGTTGAGCATTCATGACGTCCCTCCTCAGGATGGCCACGGCTCATGTCAATTACGTGACCAGCGGGTTGTGAATATCGTTACGGCACCCTTGTTCAAAAACTGCTGTTTGTCGATTTCATATTTCGCAACGATTAAGCCAGAGGCGGGAGTGCAAAGCTATTGGACAAACGTATCGCCCGACACCAAAGAATCAGGTGTCGAACTACTGGAATTTTGAGTTGATGATCGAAGCTGGCGATAGACAGGGTTGCGCCGGTAGTGCATTCTATTTCAAACTGGCCCAACGCATAATCCACGTGGGAGACACCCGTGAAAAGACCTGCGGCTCCTATCCCTTTTGGCGGCTCTCAGCTCGGCGAGATTCGTCATGTCTGCGCTTTCTTTCATAGCGACGAAGAAGAGTATCAAGTATTGCTGCCGTTCATTAAGGACGGCTTCGAACGCGGCGACAAAGCAGTCCACGTCGTCAACCCGCACCAGTATCACGAACATCTCGGGCGCTTGTCCGCGGCCGGCATCGACACCAAGACCGCGCAGCAGAGCGGACAACTCGATCTTTCCACCAGCACTGAGGCTTACCTTCGCGACGGCCGCTTCGATAAAGACCGAATGATCAAGGTCTTCGAAGAGATAGCGTGCGGCAGCAGCAACCGGCAGTTTCCCATCAATCGCATCGTCTGCCGCATGGACTGGGTGGCCGAGGGTGAATCGCGAGTGGACGACGTGGTGGAGTTTGAGTCGCGAGTCAACGACGTATGGAACCGCAGTGACGATGCTGTCATCTGCACGTATCACCTGTCGAAGTTCGGAGGCGATACGGTGATTGAAATCCTGCAGACGCATCCGATGGTCATCATCGGCGGCATCCTTCAGCAGAATCCGTTCTTCGTTCCGCCCGCGGAATTCCTGCAAGAAAGGCGCGAACGGCGGGCCGGGCGCCCGGCGTCTCCCTCGACGGCTGCTTAGAATGGAAGTGCAATCGGAAGATTACGCCTCAGAAAACAAGCATCTTCGCCGCTGCATCAACGACCTGCTGAGCGTGCTCACTCTTCCCGCGCTCTGGAGCGGTAGCGAACCGGCGCACATCGTTCACACGGTGGCCGACACTCTGCTCAGCATGCTCGACCTCGACTTCGTTTATGCACGGTTAAACGGACAACCGCCAATCGAGACCGTCCGGGTCGCACAGTCGGCGCAACGGGTGTTCCCACCGTCAGAGATAAGTGAACAGATGCGCGAATGCATCGCGCGAGGATCACTGAACCGGCCTCAGCGCATGCCCAACCCAAGCGGAGACGGCGATATCTGGGTTGCGGCGTTACTACTCGGGCTTCGCGGTGAAACAGGAGTCATCGTAGCCGGATCGCAGCGAGCGTCTTTCCCGCAAGCCACCGAGAAGCTCGTTCTGAGTGTAGCGGCGAATCAGGTGTCGATTGGGCTGCATGAAGCCCGCCTCCTGGACGAACAGAAGCGACTAGCCAACGAACTCGATCGCCGTGTTGCCCTGCGCACCGCAGAGCTTGCCGCCAGCAATGAAGAGCTGAGGAAGGAAGTCCTCGAGCGCAAGAGCGCAGAGGAGAAACTGCTTCGCAGCGAAGCGTTCCTCGCTCAGGGCCAGCACCTGAGTCGTACCGGCAGCTTTTGGTGGTGCGTAAGAACCAACACCATCACGTGGTCGGACCAGCTTTATCGCATCTTCGAATTCGCGCAGGGCACGGCGGTCACGCTGGAATCGATCAGAACGCGCTTCCATCCTGATGATGCTTTCTTATTCGACGAAATGGCCGAGCGAGTGGAAAACGGGGTGAGCGACCTTGAATATGAGCACCGCCTGCTCATGCCTGACCTCTCAGTGAAATACCTGCGCCTGGTGGCTCATGCGAACCTCGGCCGCGACAGGAATCTGGAATACATTGGGGCGGTGCAGGATGTGACGCAGCGGAGACTATCGGAAGAAGCTCTTGCCAGCGCAAGGTCCGAACTCTCAAGAGTGGCGAGGGTCACGAGTCTGGGGGTGTTGACCGCATCGATGGCCCACGAAGTGAACCAGCCTCTCTCGGGCATCATGACGAACGCCAGTACCTGCTTGCGAATGCTGTCGGCCGATCCACCCAACACAGAGGGCGCTCGAGAGACCGCCCGACGGACCATACGCGACGCCAACCGTGCCTCTGACGTGATCACGCGACTGCGCACGCTTTACAGCAAGAAAGATCCTTTGCTCGAATGTATGGATCTGAATGAGGCCGCCGCTGAAGTAGCTTCGTTGTGCCTGGGCGAATTTCAGCGAAACCGCGTAGTTCTGCGCCAGGAGCTCGCAGAGGATCTGCCACAGGTGATGGGCGACCGCGTCCAACTGCAGCAAGTCATCCTCAACCTCCTGCGAAATGCTTCGGATGCGATGAGCGCGATGAACGAAGGTCCGCGAGACTTGCTGCTGACGACGAAACGGGATGATGGGAACTTTGTGCGTCTGAGCGTGAAAGATGCGGGAACGGGATTCGAACCGCAGGCTGCGGACCGGCTCTTCCAGGCGTTCTATACGACCAAGGTTGATGGAATGGGAATCGGGCTGTCGATTAGCCGGTCTATTATCGAGGCGCATCAAGGACGCCTATGGGCGACACCAAACGATGGGCAGGGAGCAACCTTTTCGTTTGAGATTCCATGTCAGCCCGAGGGTTCAAGCGAAATGGGCCCCACCGTTGACCGCTCGGAACCCACCACGGACGCAGCCTGAGGCTTCTCTTACCTACATCGGCGCCGAACCAATACCAAAGTCTGATGGACGGCGGTTCATCGTCAAGCGCATTGTTCTTATTGAGGGCCTATCCGGTGATCAACACCGCCGAGCGTCCGCTTCTTTCTGTCGTCGATGATGACGAGTCCGTGCGCGAGTCGCTGCCCGATCTTCTGAAGGAGTTCGGCTTCACGGCCCGTACCTTTTCTTCTGCGGAAGAGTTTCTGTCGTCCGACCAGCTCGACCTGACTCGATGTCTGATCCTTGATGTAGTGATGCCGGGAATGACCGGCCTCGATCTTCAGCAAGAGTTAATCCGTCGGGGCAAGACAATTCCCATCGTCTTCATCACCGCTCAGAGGGACAAATCCATACAGACACGCGCCTTCAAACAGGGAGCCGTCCGAGTGTTGCTCAAGCCATTCACTGACACCGCTCTCCTGGAAGCTGTGAAGGCAGCATTGGCGAACATAGTGACGACGGAACGGGGTCTATAACGGGGAATACAATGAGCGTTGCTGGCACACCTGTTGAAGTCGTGAGGCCTTTACGAATGTCGACTGGCACTTCCATCGTCTTCATCGTTGACGACGACATCTCCGTGCGTGAATCACTGGAACTGCTGATCCGTCACGAAGGTTGGCATCCGGAAACGTTTGCGTCGGCACAGGAATTTCTCGAACGTCCACGAGCCGTCGTTCCTAGTTGTCTCATCCTCGATATCTCCCTTCCCGGCCTGAACGGCCTCGAATTGCAGAAGCAGATCGCTCTCGACCGGACGGAGATGCCGATCATCTTCATCACCGGTCACCGCGACGTTCCCATGACCGTCCAGGCGATGAAGGCGGGAGCAGTCGAGTTCTTGACCAAGCCATACGATGACCAGGCATTGTTGAGCTCGATAAAGCAGGCCCTGGAAAGGAGCCAAATCGCCCTAGCGCAGTCGACCGAAACGCAGGAGCTCCGAAGCCGTTACGCTGGGCTCACTCCCCGCGAGCGGCAAGTCATGGAATTGGTCGTGTCCGGTCTGTTAAATAAGCAAGTTGGTGGCGAACTTGGGATCAGCGAAATTACCGTGAAGGCACATCGCGGCCAGGTAATGCACAAAATGAAGGCTGATTCGCTTGCCGAACTGGTGAAGATGGCCGCTAAGCTCCGCAGGGGGCGAGCCTAGACGCTGTATTCCTCTCTACTTTCGAATGCCGATCGCCATCGCGCAGTACTTGCTCGCCCGCCTGCGCGCAGAATGCCCTCGGAATAACTGATACGAGAGTATCGGCGATACCATCGTCTGATTGTTCACCTCTGTTGGTTCTGATGTGATGTCCACGGTCTGATCCACTCAGCAGAGGAGAGGAACATGAAAATTCTGATGGTGCTCACGTCCCACGATCAACTCGGCAATACCGGCCGGAAAACTGGCTTTTGGCTGGAAGAATTCGCGGCGCCCTACTTCGCATTCCGCGATGCCGGTGTCGACCTGACACTCGCCTCACCGAAGGGAGGCCAGCCCCCAGTCGACCCAAAGAGTGATCTGCCGGAAGGCCAGACGCCCGCGATGACGCGCTTCAAGCAGGATCCGGCCGCACAAAAAGCGCTGGCGAACACGAGCAAGCTTGCGGACATGAAGGCCGAGGACTTCGACACTATTTTCTATGTCGGCGGGCACGGTCCCATGTGGGATCTCGCCGAAAGTCCCGTCTCGATTGCGTTACTCGAAGCCTTCTATAACTCCGGCAAACCCATCGCGCTGGTCTGCCATTCGCCGGGAGTGCTTCGCCACGTGATGTACAACGGCGAGCCGCTGGTCAAAGGCAAACATGTAACCGGCTTCAGCAATGAAGAGGAGGCCGAAGTAGGACTCACCCACGTGGTTCCGTTCCTTGTCGAAGACGAACTGAAGCGATTGGGCGCCATCTTCGAGACAGTGCCGAAGTGGCAACCGTTCTCGGTTGTCGACGACCGCCTGATCACGGGCCAGAATCCCGCCTCGTCGACAGCGGCAGCGCAGTCACTTCTAAAGCGCCTTGCCGCAGAAGCAGCAGCCTAGCCGTGGCTCAAGTTTGCCAGCAAGGCCGACCCGCGTTCATGAGCCGTCTTGGCAGGGTGGTTCTGTGGCCTTCGGGAAGGGGTTTGCTCGTTCGTGGGGCGATACAGGTTACAAGACCCTGATGAGGTTTCACTGTGATTGAATCTTCTGATTTTCGAGCTACCAGAATACCGCTTACTCACGGAGTCGGCGGCATGCCCGCGCTCGGTTTTGGCACCCTAATTCCCGACGCAGCCGTGACGATAACTGCCACAAAAAACGCCTTGGACGCCGGTTTTCGCCATTTCGATTGTGCTGAGCGATATCGGAATGAGCGAGAGGTGGGAGAGGCGTTGCAGGCAGGGCTGACTGCTGGAGGAATCACGCGCGACGATATTTTTGTCACCACAAAGCTGTGGAACTCCAATCACCGGCCCGAACGCGTCGAACCCGCATTTGAGGCGAGTCTCGACAGACTACAGCTTACCTATCTGGATCTTTACCTTATCCACACTCCATTCGCGTTCCAACCGGGAGACGACCAGGATCCGCGGGATCAAAATGGTGATGTCATTTACGATCACGGTGTGACTTTACTGGATACTTGGCGGGCAATGGAAGGTCTCGTCGACCACGGCAAGTGTCGGGCAATCGGGCTGTCGGACATTGGCTTGGACGAATTGAGAACGATCTACCAATCAGCGAGAATCAAGCCGTCTGTGGTACAGGTCGAAGCGCATCCCTACCTTCCGGAAACGGAGCTTCTAGAGTTTTGCAAGCAAAACGGCATCGTCTTCCTAGCGTTTGCGCCGTTGGGTCACGGGGTCAGACCAGGCCCGCTTGAAGACCCGGTCATTTTGGCGATCGCCGCGCGAGTTGCAAAGACACCCGCACAGGTACTGCTGGCGTGGGCAGTGCAGCGCGGTACGGCTTTACTTACCACACCTAAAACTGCAAGCCGCGCGCAAGAGAACTTCAACATCTCGGCCCTTCCTGAAAACGCGTTTGAAGAAATTAGTCGTATTCAGACCAGGCAGAGGCTAAACGAAGTGGTGAAAACTGGCGTTCCGGGGTTTGTCCCACAAGGTAGATGAGTTATGAATGCGCACTCAAGCCTCTAGGCGCTCCGAAGCGATACGTAAGCTCTGAATAAGTGCAGCACGCTCGTCGTAGGGGGCTATCCTCCCCCTTTGAGCGCGCTGCCGCCTTACCTCAGGCAAGCCACGGTTCCGACGACTCTCCGTGGCTGCCTTTGCACTTTCGGCACAAGCTGAAAGCTTAGCGCGGGATTTGGCCGATGTAGTATGCGAGACGGTTCTCAACGTCGCCGGGCTTGTGGAAACCGCGCGCCATCAGTTCCTTGATGGCATGCTGGGTTGAGGGCCGCTCAATCGAAGCCATGCACGCATCCCACCCGGCACCGAGTTCGACGTCCGGAGGCAGGCTGGTGTTGACCAGTCGCTTGGTGTTCGCAATCGCCCATTTGTCGAACTGGGAGATCCGCGCCGCAAGCGCTTCTACGAAGGCATCCAGCTCCGCATCGGGCAGCGCACGATTGACGTAGCCGTATGCCTCAGCCTGCTCCCCTCTAATGTCTTCCGAGGTCAAAAGCACTTCGAGGGCGCGGTTTCGGCCGATGAGGTGAGGCAATCGGGCCATAGGACCGCCGCCGGCAACCATGCCTACGCCTACTTCCCATTGCGAGATGATGGCTTTTTCGCGACTGGCGAAACTCATGTCGCAGGCCAGAGTGATCTCGCTGCCATTGCCCGTTGCCCGGCCGCGAATGAGCGCGATGGAGACGACGGGCAGGCGGGTCAGACGCGCAAGAAAGTCCGGCCATGGCGGCAGCCCTGTCGGACCGGCCGGCAGTGCCGTCAAGTCCTCAAACTTGGAATTGAAATCCGCATGATTCAGGAAGTAATCTTCTACCGCGCTATCGAACACCACCACTCGGACCTGTTCGTCGGCTTCCAGAGCGTTCATGGTTTCCTGCCACTGCTTCACCATCTCTGGGCCCATCACATTGATCGGCGGGTTGTCGATGGTGACGCGCCAATAAGCGGGTGACCGGCGGGTCAGGCGAATCTGCTGGGACTTCGTAGCCGCCTTCGCTGTTGTCATTAGATTCTCCTCTGTATTTTCGTAATCTCGTAGAGCGGCTGATTGCCTCTCAACGCTTTTTCTGAATCTGTGTTATTTGCTCGCCGCCGGAAGTTGGTTAATCACCGCCGCTCCCGCCTTGCTGACGACTTCGTCCTGGGAATCCGTACCTCCCGAAGCACCGATCGCGCCGATAATCGCTCCCTGCTCGATCAACGGAATGCCGCCTCGAGAGGCGATGACTCCATCGAACGCGAGCAGGTAGTTGAGGTGCATCAGGTTGATCCCATCCTCGAAGACCTTGGTTGGGCGCCGGAAGGTCGCAGCCGCGCGCGCCTTGTGCTCGGCAATCTGAATGGAGGCGAGCATTGCGCCATCCATTCGTTGGAAGGCAACTAAGTTACCGCCGGAATCGGCTACCGCGATGTTCATCTTCCAATTCCGCTTCTTCGCCGCTGCCACAGCAGCTTGAATCACAGCCTCGGCTCGGTCCAGCGATATCGGAGGGCCGTAGGGCACGTCGAAGGGCATTTCGTCTGGAATGACGTCGAGAGGATTTGCCGCCGTCGGCGACACCTCACCGGCGTTTGCGGTTTTGTTGCTTGGCATGAATGTCCCTCCGAAGGGTTGGACGTTATCTTCACAGGCCTTCCTGCGATGCGAGTTGTTCATCCAAGCGGGCAAGGCGACATGGCCTTAGCCGGCGTAGTAGATGAGAACTAGCCCAACGATCACAACAGAGACATGGGGAGTAAACAATTGGACGATGGTATGGGCGATACTTTGGTATCGGTCACTGCGGCTACGCTGCTTACATCGCGTTGCCTCGCTCTTTCAAGCGCTGGGACGAGGTCGGAACTTCTCGGGCAGTTACGGCTCTGCGATTCCGTTACGGATGGCGAATCGAATGAGTTCAGCCAGAGAACCCAGCCTAAGTTTGCGCATAATCTCGCTGCGGTGGCCTTCCGCCGTACGGGTTGAGATGGCCAGACGATCGGCAACATCGCGGACAACACCATCGTTATCTATTCCACCGACAACGGCGCCGAGGTAATGTTCTGGCCTGATGGCGGCATGACGCCATTCCATGGCGAGAAGGCGACGAACTGGGAAGGCGGCTTCCGCGTGCCCTGCGTGGTGCGCTGGCCGGGTCACATTAAGCCGGGACAGATCAGCAACGATATCGTTGCGTCCGAGGATTGGATGCCGACACTGCTGGCGATCGCCGGAGAGGCCGACGCAAAGGAAAAATTGCTGACCGGCATGCAGGCTGGCAGCATGACCTACAAGGTCCACCTCGACGGCTACAACCAGCCCCACTTTTGGAACCGTTCGGGTAAGCCCAGCATACGCACGGGCGTGCGCGCATCGCTGCGAAGACTTTCCGCGCACTTCCCAGCAACGCGACCTTACGCTGGCTATTTCTCTGCCAGCAACGGCTCTTACCCTGCCCGCAGGAGAACACGACCACTTTTCCGGAGACAAGCGTCAGCGAGGGGAGTCGCCGCGCACCACCGGCTCTTTTGCAGCGCTCCATTCGCTGTAAGATCCGTCATACATCGTCGCGTCGTAACCCAGGTACCGTGCCAGGAAATATGTGTACGAGGCCTGAAGGCCCACTTCACAGTAAGAAACTAGCTTCTTTCCGGAAGTTACACCCGCCGCTTCAAACTGTTTGCGAAGTTCCTGCGGCGAGCGCAGCAACGCATCGTCATGGCCGACCAGTGCGGTCTCCCAAAACATCGACTCGGCTCCGGGAAGATGCCCGGCACGATAGCGCTTTCCCGGCCTCGCGTCGATGATCACGACTTCCGATGCACCCGTTTTTTCTGACACCAGCTTTGTCATGCCATCCATCTTGGCGACGATCTCAGGGTGCAGGTGAACGGTGAGGCTGCCAGGCTTATTTTTCGGCTCCTCGCTCGACGTCGGCCGTTTTTCCCGCAGCCACTGGTCCATGCCGCCGTCGAGCAATGCTGCCTGGTCACCGTGCCCTAGGTAATCGAGGGTGAAAAACAATCTGGTCGCCATCGGATCCCAATCGGGCGCGTAGTACACCACATGCGAATTGTCGCCGATCCCTATAGCTTCCAGATTTTGCTTGAGTTGTTCTGGAGGTAACAGTTCCGCACCCGGGTCTTGATTACTCACGAACTTATCCATCGAAAGGAAGCGCGCTCCAGGAATATGCGCGGCTTCGTAGTCTCCGCGATCATGTCCAATGTGCACGATGACGAGGTTCGGGTCGGACAGATGTTCTGAGAGCCATTGAGTAGACACCAGCAGCTCTGGATGAGCCACGCCGTTGCTCGCGGAAGGAGCCTGTTTGTCTGCTGCGTCCGCACGGAACGACATCGGGAAAAGAACGCTTCCCAGGAAGGCGCAGAAAGCCGCCATATAAATCACTCGGAATTTCATAACTTTCTCCAACAATAGGCTGTCTTGAGATGAATTTATCGCTGACTCGTAACTTCACTTGACGACGGCGCCGAGGTGACCAAGTCGTACCCGGACCGGTTGACCCATTCATAGACGGAGCCGTCGTACATCGCGGCACGATAGCCAAGATACTTCGCCACGAAATACGTGAACGACGACTGCATGCCCGTCCGGCAATAGGTGATGACGGACTTGTCGGACTTCGCTCCTACACGCTGAAACGTTGCTTGCAAATCTTTGACGGATAGCAACGATGGGTTGCTCTCGGATCGGAGCAAAATCTTCCAGTACAAGCTCTCCGCCCCGGGCAGGTGTCCGGGCTTCGGGACGCCGTCCGACAAAACAGTTCCATCAAATTCTCGTGGTGGTCTTGCATCGAGCAGCACGAACTCCTCATCGCTGCCGGGTTTCGATCTGCCGATTAGTTCCTGTAGCTGCGAAGTGGTGATCAGAATGTCCGCACGCGGGTGAGAAGTGAGCTTCGCCGGCGAAGGATTAGCCGCCTTCAATTCGACCGGTCTCCCTTCCGAAATCCACCTCTCCATGCCGCCATCCAGCAGCGCAGCCCGTTCTCCATGTCCCAGGTAGTCGAGAGTAAAGTAAGCGCGCGCAGCCATTAGACCACCAGCATCCCCGTAAAGAATGATTCTTGAGTCGTCTCCGACGCCGACGTTTTGGAAAGCAGCTTGCAGAGTAGCCACGGGAGGAAGATCGTTGAGAGAATCTTTGTGCTGCTCGACAAGTTCGTCCAGTGAGAGGAACCGCGCGCCCGGAATATGTCCCGCGTCATAGCCCACGCGATTGCGTCCGATAAATACGATCACAAGGTTTGCGTCGTGCAAATGTTCCTGCAGCCAAGAGGTTGAAACCAGCATCTCGGAACGGACTTGCAACTGATCGAGCGGCACGGCATCCGATACCGCAACCTGGCTGACACCCGCCATGAGCGCAAGAACGGCGATTGTTATCGATGCGTTCATTCGCTTCACTCGGCTCGGAGCAGGACCGTGGGGTCCAATCTCGGAATTCTGGCAAGGGGTACGAAGGAGGACGCGGCAGCGATCACCAGCAGCACAACGGACGACACCGTGAACGCGACCGGATCACGAGGAACAATTCCATAAATCAGTTTCGACATGGTTGCAGACATCAGCCATGAGACGGCGAAGCCGCATCCCAGCCCGGCAGCGATAATCACAAAGATGCGACTTAACATCGAAGTCATAACCCTGCCCGGGGTTGCGCCGAGAGCCATGCGGATTCCGATCTCGTGTTTGCGTTCCGTAACCTCGAGCGCCATCATTCCGCTGACGCCGGATGCGGTAATCAGAAGTGCCAAACAGGCAAAGACGCTAAAGAAGATCGCGATATTGCGGCGCGGCGAAAGCGATTCCTCGCGCACCTGAGTCAGGGTTTGGACATCCGTGATGACTGCCTGGGGGTCTAGATCGTGAACAATCCAGGAGATTTCCGGCGCGATCTCGTGGGCGGGACGGGACCCGCGCACGACCAGACTCATGCTCGAACTGTTAGTCTGACTGAAGGCGCAATAAGCCTCATCCTCGGGCTCCTTGTCCAGACCCCTTTGCCGCACATTGCCCACGACACCGACGATGGTGGCCCGCTCGCCCGGTCCGAACGAGATCCTCTTCCCGATCGCACTGCCTCCCGGCCAATAGCGCCTGGCGAGATGCTCATTGACAATCGTAACCAACGGAACATCTTCGGTGTCGTCGTTGGTGAAGTCGCGCCCGGCGTTCAACGGTATTCCAATGGTTTGAAAATATCCCGGGGTTACTGCGCGCCCGCTGACGGTCTCAGGCTTCGGTTGGCTGGCGTCGTCCAAGTCGCTGACATCCAGTCCAAACTCGGAGTCATCTCCCCGGGAGGAAAGCGGGAAGGTGCTGGCCAAAGCCACGGACTGCACGCCATCCAACTTTCTAGTCCGTTCCACCAGCGAACCATAGAACTTTCGGAAATCGGACTTCGGCAGATAGATGCGAGCCGTGGTCACGCCGCTGGGCCGAAAGCCGCCATCGACATGCTCCAACTCAAAGAGAGTACGTAAGGTTAACCCAGCACCCACCATCAGAATGACAGAGACCGCCAGCTGTCCAGCTACGAGGATTCCCCGTGTACGGGAGTTCATTCTTGCAGCGAGATTAATTCCCTCAGGTTGCGAAGTGAACAAAGGTGTCTGCCGAATACCGATTGCAGGTATGAAGCCAATTACGAAGCCACATGCGATGGAGAGCAGGAGGCAGAAACCCACGGTCGACGGCCCGACTCGTAGTTCGGTAGCCAGCGTAGTGAACCGAGACGTGAAAGGTACAAAGTAGTGCAGGCTCCAGATCGCCAACAGCAGGCCCACGACCCCGCCCGTCGCGGCGAGCATTAGGCCTTCCGTAATAAAGCTGCGAACGATTCGCGCTTTGCTGGCGCCTAACGCAGTTCGGACCGTCAGCTCCTTCGAACGTGACAGAAGCCGCGACAGCATCAGCCCTGCTACGTTGGAACAGGCCAGCACCAGCAGCAGAAATCCCGCCGCTCCAAGCCCGATCAGCACCGGACGAATATCGGACGTCAGTTCCTCATGCACGGGCGAAATGGTGACGTCATACCCCTTGGCAGACGGGTATGCCTCGGGATACGCGGTCCGCAACTGCGCTGCGATACCACGCACATCGTCCTCGGCCTGATTCAGGGAGACCCCGGGCTTTAGGATCGCAAACACACTCATCATTCGAGCGGTCCGGCTGTTCAGGAATTTGCTGCTCGATCGTGTCGGGCAAGCAGCCGTAGGCATGTAGACATCCACCATCCCAGGAAACTGCGGGATCGGAGGCAGCACACCAACCACGACATGCTGCTTGTCGTTCATGGAATAGGTCTGCCCCACTACGTTGCGATCGCCACCGAAGCTGCGCTGCCAGAACTCATAGCTCAGGATGAGAACGGGACGAGCGCTCGGACGGTCGTCCTCTTCCATAAAGCTTCGCCCGTAGAGCGGCGTCACACCGAGCATCTGAAAGAAGTTTGCAGAAACCACTGCCGTGTCTACCCGCTCAGGCTCTCGTCCACCCAGCAGACTGAACATCATCTGGTGGTACTCAACCACGGACGCCAGAGAGTGATTACGGGAGCGGTAGTCTTCGATTTCTTGCACAGAAAAACCGAGATTGTCGACTCCGACCCTCGGCTGCGTTTGTTTCAGTTGGACTAAACGATTGCCCTCTGCAAAGGGTAGCGGCTGAATGAGGATGGTGTTCGCCGCGCTGAACGCGGCCGTCGCCGCGCCTATGGCAAGTCCGAGAATGAGGACGGCAACGCACGTGAACCCGAGGTCCTTGCGCATCATGCGTAGCGCATAACCACCATCCTGAGCGAGAATCTCTCCGTGTTCTCTGAGTGCGGTGCCCAGCACATCACCCGTCGTTTCCCACCAGAACCGCGCGTGCGCGAAAACGCCACCCCGTATCGCATCCTTGCGCTGATCCCGAAACAGCGACTGCATCTCAGCGCTGAAGCGGTCACGAAACTCTCCCGGCAGTAGACGCAAAAGTATGCCAAAGAAGCGATCGGACATTCCTTTTGGTGCGTCAATCTTATCCGTCACCACACACCCCAACTCACGCGTTCTCGGGACCCAGGATTCGCTTCGCCCTGGCCATGGCAATGACCCGCTCCATGCGCTCGGCCTCCGCCTCCGCCAATGCGCAACCCTGTTTCGTAAGACGGTAATAGCGCCGACGCTCATCGTCGAGGCTGAAGTCCGGCCGCTCGGCACTCTCCTCAATGAAGCCGTCTTGCAATAAGCGCTTGATGATTCCGTAGAGCGTGCCCGCCCCCAGCCGCACTTCATCGTTTGTCCGACGCGCAATCTCTTTGCTGATCACATAACCGTGTTTCTCGCCATCGGCCAGGGACAACAGCACATGGAACACAGCCGGGCTGAGCGGCAAATACGACTCAATGGCCTTTTTCTTTCCCACCGAAAGACCCTCCTTCACCAACTGCAGCAGTTCCCCACAATTTTCCGCCGTTTCTCTCAATCCGCTTTACATTAGTACGTCTCTACTGATACTAGTACGTCATACGTTATATATGCTCGCCGTGTGAGCGAGTCAAGCAAAAAGTGAGGAGCGGCCATGGAAACTGCGCTACTGCTATCGGTGGGGATCGCTATCGGCATTGTTTCAGGATTGATTGGCCTGGGAGGAGCCATCTTCCTGATTCCATTTCTGGTGTACGGATACGGCATGGACCAGCATCGGGCACAAGGAACATCGATTGCCACATTGCTGCTGCCGATTGGAGCGCTCGCGTTCTGGAAGTACTACAACGCCGGCAATGTGGACATTAGAATCGCTGCCCTCATGGCTGTCGGCTTCTTTGTTGGAGGGTATTTTGGCGGGTCATGGGCGCAAGCTGTGCCAACCGTTTTGCTGCGCCGCGTCTTTGCCATCTGCCTCGTAGCTCTCGCCGTCAAAATGTTTGTGCAGAAGTAAGATGGCGCGCCATTTCGAACCTGTTTGGCTCGCGACTCGGTCACCAGACCCTGAGGCGCTCTTCGGGCTTCAGGTATAGCTTGTCCTTAGGAGCGATTTCGTAGGCCTTGTACCAGCCATCAACATTACGTACCGTGTCGCTCCGATACTCCCCCGGCGCGTGGGTATCGGCTGCGATCTGTTTCCGTAACGCGGCTTCGCTCTGGAGCTTTCGCCATCTCTGCGCAAAGGCCAGGAAGAAACGCTGCTCCCCGCTCAAGCCGCCTATTAGGATGTCGGCTCTACCTTTCAAAGACAGAATGTACGCGTCGTGCGCTACCGCCAGTCCGGCCAGATCCGCAATGTTTTCATTCAAGACCTGCTTGCCGTTAACACAGAGACCAGCGAGCGGGCAGTAAGCGTCGAACTGCACACGGAAGCACCACTGCGGGTGACTTCCTGGCGCTTCCTGGATAGACTATCGAGATTCCGTGCGGCTGCTAGGTCAGAAATTTGTAACCCGCACCATGAACGGTTCGCAGGTGTGCCGGGCTGCCAGGATCCCTCTCCAGCTTTTGCCGGAGGCGCATAACGTGGGTGGCCACCGTTCGAGAGCCTGATTGAGGGCGATGGCTCCAGACCTCGCGTAGTAGCTCGTCGTCGGAGATAACGCGACCCTGATTTCCAAGGAAGAAGCGCAGCATCTTGAATTCTTGTGGAGTAAGTGGAACGGCGGACCCATCGCGAAGGACTTCCATGCTCAAGAAGTTGACCTCTACACCGTCGAAGCTGTAATTGCTGTTTTCTATCGGTTTTTCCCGGTTCAAACGGCGCACGGCCGCCCTGACTCGCGCCAGCAGTTCTCGTGGGCTGAATGGCTTGGTGACATAGTCGTCGGCGCCCAATTCCAGAAGAACAACCTTGTCCAACTCCGCTTTCGCGGTGCTAAGCACCAGGATAGGCACATTCGAAGAACGCCTGCGAATTTCGCTGCAAAAATCCTGACCAGCGAATCCGGGAATTCGCGGCTCGACGATAACGACACGCGGCATGATGGCGTCGAAGAGCGAGATGGCCGTACTCCCGTCGGCCGCCATCGATAACTCAAATTCAGAGCTTACGAAAATCTGGCGCAAGACTTTTCGAGTTGCGGCATCGTTATCGATAACGAGAATCTTATCCATGCTACTTTCCGAAACTCGAATGTGATCGGCTCATTTCACCCACTCTCGCGCGCCGTTAGGCACGGTACAGTGAGCAGACACAGCTTCGACAAACGGGGTTACTTGTAACGTCGAGCCCTCGCCGAAAAGCTTGCGCGGCCTCGCCGTTGATAATCTCCTCGAGTTCGCCGTCCCGCAAATTACCAATCGGTTGGTGAAAGAAGCACGGACGAACGGCTCCATTGGTCTCCACAACGGCAGATACCCATGGAGCATTGCATCTGGGAGACATCTGACTTGCCAATCCCAGATGGGCCTTGAAATGTGTCGCGATTCCCCTTAGCTTCGCTGCATTCTCTGCGATGTAGCCGGTATGAAGATCGCCGTCGAACGTGACAATCAGCGTCTCTAGTTCATTCTCCAGCGTGCGCAATTCATCGACCGAAAGAGCTACTTGGTTCTGCTTTTCGACCGGCCACAGTAGCGGGCGGTTGAACGCCTCCGAAGTCAGGTCGGCAGCAAGAAAAGAAATGCCGTCTAGCCCAAGCTCCTTTGCAGCTCGCACTGTCGCACGCAGAGATGTGTGATTCATTCTTTGCACCGTGGTGCGTGCTGTGATGCGCATGTCAGGACGGCGCTTCCGGACTTCAGACACACCCGATTGAATGAGATCGAAGCTCCCTGTGACCCGTCGAATCGCGTCGTGCACCGATCGTGGTCCGTCAACTGAAATAATCACGTCATCAAATAGCGCCGCAACCTCGGCGGCGCGCCTTGAAAGCAGCAAACCGGTCGTCAGAAGGGTGAGTCGCACATCAAGCGCGCGGAGGAAGACGCACAGCGCACTGAGATCGCTGTGCATCAATGGTTCTCCTCCAGTGAGGACCACCCATTCCACGCGCAGGCGGCGCAACGAGTCGCGATGCCTCTCCAGATTCGCCGCGGTGATCTCCGAGGCTTCTTCGCGCTTCCAGATGTCACACATCAGGCAGCGGCAGTTACACCGGCTATGCACGTTGAGGACGAGAATCGGCATGGTCTCGATGTGGCCATCGTGTATCTCCAACACAGGCCGATCTTTAAAACCAGACTGAACACACATGCCGTATCCGTTTGCCCCCGAGCTTAACTTCGCTTCCGAGTGCTTTCTGCGCTTCGCTGAAAAGCCGACCCAACGGCGCTTTTACCCAGCGCAGACATGAAGCAATCTCAAGTGGGCGCAACTCCTGCGTCAGTTCGGGTGGCAATCTACGAAATATTTCCTCTGATGCGAGCTGTACCCGACCACCGACAATCACTAGTTCAACGTCGCTCGCCCCGAGATTGGCAACCGTTTCGGCCGGGCTTAATCCCTTTTCGCGGACGCCCACAACATCGGCAACCCCATCGGTGCGGATGCTTCCCTGTCCGTCCTGCAAACGAAACACCTGAGCAGCGCGCAAGAACAACATGCGATATAGGTCTCGCGCGGAGACACCAGCCTCCCGATGCGCAATTTGGATCTCGTCCAACAGGTCACCCGCCGCAGTCAGCGGCGAATCGCTTCCCAAAAGCACTCGTCGAATGCTCGCAATTGTCTTGCTGCCGTGGGTTCGTCCAAAGAGGTAACGATTCGAGCTGGGGCACCACACGAGTGTTGCGTTCCGGGCATTGAGCAACGCGATACCGGCAGCGCTGATTGCCAGGCCGTGAACTAAAACACTGCGCTCACCGAGAGCGTGAAGGCGGTCGAGTTCGAACACTTCGTCCACGGATGCTTCGTCTACACCTTCGCACGCATGCACAATAAAAGGCTGGTTATCCGGCGTTGCCGTGAACTTTGCTCGTACGTCCGAGTCCATTGAAAGCGAATGAGCCCACCCGTAATTGGTCACAACACGTATTGGGAAGTCGGCCAACAACAATTCCGGGTGCAGGGGATTGTGATGACACACCGTCGTCACGCCGCAAAGCAAATTACGCAGCGCCCCCCACCACAAACGCACATCGTGAGGAACAGACTGGTGCGCATCAATGATCGCTCCCTCGTGTTCCTGGATGTCTCGCGCCCATTCGGACGCATTTCGATATGGACCCCGACCCAGATTTGGATACAACCCGAACTCGAGGTGATCGTGAGCGTTGATCAAACCGGGAAGCAACAAATAGCCGTGCAGGTGCGCGCTCACCGTAGCAGCCGGGCCATTCTGCACCCTGCTGCTTGACGCGATAGTGCGCACTCGTCCATCGCAGATTTCGATGTCGCTGTTTATCGAGGTCTCCCCGTCCAGCGCAATCCTGGCTCCTCGTAGTGAGAATTCAGTGAGCACTTTGAGATGTCGGCCCGACGAAGCCTCTGCGAGGGACGTCGGGTTTGGCTTCGAGAATGTAGATCGCGGGCAGTCCCGCAGCTGCATAAAACGAGTCCAGCTTTCCTGCCGTGAAGAATATCTCCAGTTCAGGAACGCCGAACGGTGGCTCCAAGACGCAAGTGATCTTGAATCCCGCGTTTCGCAAGCTCCACATAGTCGCAGCCAGAGATCGCTGAAAGGTTTTCGGCTCAACCTGACGCCCCCCCGTGCGGAAACCTCGCTTCCAATGGCACGCGGCAGCCGTCTCCGGGTGCACGTCTGAAAGGTAGATTCGACTATCGAGTCGCGAAGCGCGGCGCAGTTCTCGGGCAACAGCGTCAATGTCGGGAACATAGCTGACAAGAAACGACGCGACAATCACGTCAGCCGACTGACTGTCGACGGGCAAACGAGTTGCATTGCCCACCGTGATCACGGCTCCCTGCACCAACTTTTGTCGCGCACGAGCGACCATTTCCGGGGAGGAATCAATGCCGGTGAGACTCTGGGGACTTTGTGCATGCAGTCGTTCCAGCCACCTCCCCGTCCCACAACCCACGTCCAGCAAGTCCTTATTCCGTAAGTCCGGCAGTAAGGGTGAAAGGAAGCGCTCTTCCAGGGCGAGCAGCGGATTGGGCAACTCGTCGTAAAGACGTGACCAGAGTGCAAACTCACGCTTCTGTCCCCTATTGTGTAACGGCATCGAGAGTTTGGCTGCTGAACTCATGGCGACCTTACAGGCTCTCCTGCTTTGGCCTGCGCAAATCGATCAAACGCTGCGCCAACCTTAGCTCTTGCGGGTACCCATAGATCCCCGACGAATAACGCCAGGCGCTCAGGCTTTGCAACAGTGCTCGGTTCCAACGAGGGGCGCGGATATCCTGCACCGTGGGCCAACGCGAGCTCACCACGGTTTCGAAATTATCGATCAGATTCTTGGTCTTGCGTTTCAGCCAAGGCGTATTCGGATCGATACGCAATGTAAAATCCATCCATCGCGGGCTCGCCCACTCTTCCGGCGTCGTTGGGAATTCGATCTGCCCGTCAATTTCACCGTACATACTCCCACGTTGTGGTACTGGCGTGTAGTGATAGATAATGATCTCCGCCCGCGGATCGAGCCGCTTGATTCTGCGGATGAACTGAAGAGTTTCCCGAGTGTCGCGCTCGGGATCGCCGGGATTTCCCACCACGAAGGAGAATTCCGGGATAATGTCGAAATTTTTCATGCGGCCGGCAACCTGCAATGTTTGCTCCGTCGTAATACCCTTCTTCATCTCTTGCAACGCCCAATCGGATCCTGACTCGGCGCCGAAGAAAATCATGGTGCAACCGCCGCGCTTCAACGCGGCCAGCGTAGCGTCGGAATACCGGGACATTACGTCCACGCGTGCCTCGCACCACCATCGCAGATTCAGAGGTGCCAGCCGCTCTGCCAACTCGCGTGCCTTGTCTTCGCGAAGGAAAAAGTTCATGTCGTAGAACTGGACAGAGTCGGCGCCGTATTTCGTAGCCAGATGCTCGAGAATCGCCGCCGTGCGTCCCGGATCCTCAAATCTCTCCCGCGAGCCGTAGGCGGCATGCACTCCACAAAAGCTGCAACGGAACGGGCAGCCGATGCTGGCATGGTGAACCGCGGTCCGCCGTCCGAAAAACGACGGCCGAAGATATTTCTGTACTGGTAAACGGTGGAAGGGCATCCACGGGAAGGAGTCAGGCCCCTTCATCACACGCTCGGGATTATGCTGATGCAAGCCGGATGCATCTTTGTAGGAAAGCCCTGCAATCGATTCCAACGAGCGTGAGCCGCGCAATGCGTCCAGCAGTTCCAGTAGAGTATCTTCGCCTTGGCCTCGCACCGCGTAGTCAACATAGTGGGCATTCAACGCGGCGTCCGCATAGGTAGAGGGAAAGTATCCGCCCCAGGCAATTGGCACATGCGGGCGAAGACCTCGTATTTCGCGACTCGACTCCATCGCCGCAGCCATCTGCGGTCCGGGCATACAGGTTACGCCCAGCATTTCCACGCAGTGCTCGTCGATCAGCCGCACAATACTGCCGGTCGGGTCGCTATCGATGTTGCCGTCGACGATCGCGTACTCTTCCCGGCCCTCCAGCACCGCCGCCAACGCGAGAACTGATAAAGGAAGGCGGCAATTGCGCGGCTTGGTGGCTCGGGGATTGAAAAGGACGATCACTTCGCTACCTCCGCGACGTAGATGCGGAACCGTGACGGTTCGCGCTTACCCTTCAGTTTCGCCGCCAGAGGCCGCATAGCCCAACCCAGTCCATAGAATGGCGCGTAGATCTTCCACTGAACGCCCAATTGCTGCTCGAGAGCAGCAAGCCGCTCGTCCGTCAAATATTCACGGCTCTGGAGGGCATCGGATGGAAATCCGTATTGCTCGGTAAATCTCCTCCGACGTTCTGCCAGCATGAGTTCCCCGCTCTCCTCCGTTGTGTACCACGCTGTGTCAGCAATCATCACTGTGCCTCCGACACGCAGACAACGAATGGCTTCCCCTAGCGTCTCGAGATAGTCCTCCGAGTAATGGAACGAAGCGTTGAAAATCGCCAGGTCAAATTGGCTGTCCGCGAATGGAAGGCGATCAACTTCGGCCTGAAATCGCGGAAACAAAACCGGCAGCTTTTGTCGATAATGCACCGCGGCCGCCAGCCCATCCAGTTCCGCGGTAAATACGTCAACAGCTACCGCTAAATGATTTCGCAGCGATAGGCGATAACTCAACCAGCCGTTGCCCGCACCTAGATCGAGAACGCCGAGATCGCGCCCAATACGGGCTTCGATTTCGGGCAGAATTTTCTGCTCCATAAACCTATATGTCCGCGACCGAATCGCCCATTGCTCCTGGTTGTGCCCGACGAGATCCCGGAAGGGCAGCGCAAGGTAATATTCGGGATCACGGCTGCCTCGCCCCTCTGCTTCTCGCACTGCCTGGTACTCGCGAATAAAGCGCTCGAAGTGTGCTTTGCGGTTGAGGGGCAAGGCCTTCCAAATGCCGTCTTCATTCAGCATCTGGAAGTGGCATGCGGTGCAGGAATAAAGGAATTCAGGCGGAAACTCGTCTTGCCGGAGGACACCCAGCGGACCGCCGCACTGCGGACATTGCAGACGTAACTCCAGGCCGCCGCACGGCTGCTGAGAGACACTCCTGGTGGAGTTCGCAAGAGTCCTCATATGTTGGACCTTTCCAGGGTGAGTAACGTGTGATCACCGATCACTCGACAGACCGGCCATCTGGCAACGACGCGATCAATCGCCTGCAGCCCTTGCAAGGCGCGAGGATACTTGTTTGCGACATGTTCCACGTACGACGGTGGAACGGTGACACCAATGCCCATATGACCGCGCAACTCAAAATGCGGTCGAAAGAGCGTCAGTATGTCTCTCATTGTGGGATAGTGAACAAATAAAGGGATTTCACCAAGGGATGCTATCGCGCTTCCCTTCCAGCGCCGTATTGCTTGCGCCATGTCCCCATGCGCCAAGTACCACAATGTCTCCCATAAACAGACACGGCTGGAGAGGCACAGCAGAAAGTGACCTCCCGGCTTGATCAGGGCGGCCAACTGACTGGCAACGCCGGCCAAATCTGCTACACAGTTGAGCCCAGAAAAATTGGACAAAGCTCCATCGAACGGTCCAACACCGCGCAGTGCGCCAATTTGCTCCGTTGAACGGACCTCAAGTTGCACCTGAGCTCCCGCGGACTCGGCTGCCATTCGCCTAGCTGCCACGGCAACCATGCGCTCCGACGCGTCACACGCCACAACCGATGCTCCCATGCGCGCGAGAAAAAGCGCATCTTCTCCAGTGCCGCAGTTCAGTTCCAGAATGCGATCGCCGCTTCGAAATGTGCGCCGCATGACGTCCCACACTGCGTCACGTTGCGCTCGCCCAATCTGGGAGCGCGTGAAGATGTCGTCGTACCGTTCGGCCATCGTGTCAAAGGCCAGCCCGGCGTGATTGACGGTCGCATTTGAGCAGCCGGTCACGCTTCAACCTCCGCGTAGGTCGAGGTCAGTCCCTCGCGGTCAGTACGAATGCGGGATTGTAGATCGGCTATTACGATCGGGTCGGCCGCGTGTCTGTCTTCCAGATTGGACAGAGCCACCTCGTCACGAAGAAGTCGATCGGCATAATCGTAGAATCTGCTCGAATGGCGCCCCTTGATCTTGAGCTCGCGATCGGAGCTGTCGCTCCAGGCCTTCAACTGAACCAGACGATCTCTCGTCCGCTCGTAATACGGTGTGCCCTTGATCGGATAAGCAACGGTTGTGAAGAAAATGTCTGGCCGCGACCGCTTCACATGCTCGATAGTCGCTTCGATGTCCGGCAGCTGTTCTCCCTCATAGCCCCACATCAGGAACATGCCGCTTTGAATTCCCCTCGCACGGCTCAGCTCAATCGCCTTCTGAACCTGCTCCACCTTGACGCCCCGTTCCATCGCGTCCAGTATCCGTTGCGATCCGCTCTCAGAGCCGATCCAGATACGGAAGCAGCCCAACTCTGCCAGCAGATCCAGCACTTCGTCGTTCAGTCGATCAGCGCGCGAGATGCACTCGAATGGGATGCGCAGGCCGCGGCGCTTCATCTCTGCTGCATAACTGCGAATCCAGCCGTGATGAATCGTGAAGACGTCGTCCGCCACCCACGCCATGTCGGGTGAGTAACGTTGCACCAGCCACTCAACCTCATCGACCACTAAGACCGGGTTGCGCCGACGGTGCGTAGTACCAAAGACTTGATGGCTGCACCAGCGGCATTTGTAAGGACAACCCCGGGCAGTGATGAACGAGACTGAGCCTTGTCCATGAGCCGTCTTCCAAGTCTGTACATACCGCGGAATGTCGATCGCCTCCCTAGCCGGCCAAGGCTGAGCGTCTAAGTCGGAGATCTGAGCTCTCGGCCCCGTCTGGCGCATCACACCGTTGTCGTCGAGGAATCCGATGCCAGCAATCTTCGGAATCGCATCGGCGTCCCCAGTTCGATAGGCTTCGAGTACTTCCTGGATGGTGAGTTCGCCTTCGCCGAAAACAACGACGTTCGCGCCTACTTCGAGGTACTCCTGCGCGTAGGCACCGGGTTCCGGTCCGCCAACCACCGTCTTCCAGCCAGCCTGCCGGGCCACGCGCAAAATGTCGACGACGTTGTGCCGGGTCATCAGATTTGCATACACGCCTAGCACCGACGGTCTTTCGCTTCTTAGGTGGTGAAACAGCAGATCACGAGTGCTGAAGGTCGAGTCGAATACATCAACGTCAAAGCCCTTAGCGCGGAGATGCGAACACAAGTACAAAATGCCTAAGGGCGCATACGGCTTCAGGATCTGCAACTCCTTGGGATCGTCAAACATGAAGTAGCCGTGAGTGAGCAGCAACTCTTGCATTTCAAGCCCCCCTCGTGACGGCATTTATCTGAACGATTGGCAGTAGCTGGGAATAACCGGTGGCGCTGTTCCTTGACGTATCCGCGCGGAAATGTGTTGGACTTTCGTTTCGGCTGAGCGGCTCTAGCTCTGACACTCGCTGCCATAAGCCTGAAACCTGTTCGCCTATCGCGGCATTGCTCCACGAATCAACCTCGGCGTGGAGCGCGTCGCGAACGGCGTGATAGAACGTGTCCTTGTATTCGGCAGTAAACATCACGCAGAGGTCGTCGCTGTCCGTCCAATTGCGTTTCGGTCCGAGTTCGGCTCGCACTTTCTCGTAGAATTTTGTGTTCGGCAGTGGATAAGAGACCGAGACACCGATGTCACAAGGACGCGTCAACCGTACCAGTGATATGGTCTGCTGAATATCCTTCAATCTCTCCCCGGGGTAGCCAAACTGCAGAAAATAGCAAACGCGAATTCCAGCTTTTTTCAAACGTACGCGGGCGTCGACAACGTCAGAGACTCGCAAGCCCTTGTCCATTGCATCGAGTACCCTTTGAGATCCGGACTCCACGCCCATCCAGACCTCCGCGCATCCCGCGCGCCGCAGCGCTTCAACGGTCTGCTCCGTCATCAGGTCAGCCCGCGACTGAATCTTGAAGGGCACTACACAATTTCGTTTTTCGATTTCGTCGGCAAAATCTTCCGCCCAGTGATGATTCAGGGCGAAGACATCATCCCCAAACCATATGTGCTCTGCTCCGTAAACCTGCTTCAACTGAAGGATCTCTTCCGCGACGGCCGCCGCGTCTCGTACATGAAAGCGATCGCCGGAAATCGGCTTGGCGCACCAGTTACAACGGTAAGGACAACCACGGCTGGCGACCGCATTCATCGAAAACTGGCCGTGAGCGTTTCGCCATGCGTTTCGATACGGAGTGATGTCGACAAGGTCTCGCGCCGGCTCAGGCATGTCCACCCAGGAACTGGCTCTTGGCAGGGGTTCCGTACGAAGCAGTTTTTTACTCGCCAGATCCAGGCTAATCACGCCGTCCAACGGTCCAGGATCTCTGCGCTGCAGCAGGCTTCTGCATAGGGCACCCAACGTCTTCTCTGCTTCCCCGATCAGGACATGGTCGGCACCGTGCCGCAGATACTCTTCCGCATGATCGCTGGCATCGGAG
This sequence comes from uncultured Acidobacteriaceae bacterium, assembly GCA_963834135.1. GTDB lineage: Bacteria > Acidobacteriota > Terriglobia > Terriglobales > Acidobacteriaceae > Bog-257. The sequence continues at coordinate 701,948 of CAWIAN010000010.1, forward strand.
CCGTGCACGATTACGGTGGCGCCGTAATGACGCGCGGCATCGATCATCCACCACGCCAGCTCGCGCATCCGAGTCAGGCACATTTTGGAGAGGAAGTTAAAGTCGTCCTCGTAGATCGCCATTATCATGGGCGAGTGTTGCTTAAGGGCGATGGGAAATCCAGCGATAGGGTCGCTGAGCATGCTGTCGAATACCGCAACCGGAATGTTCTGCGAGCGCAGGACCGACGCGGCGTATAACGTGCCAAGCGGCAGATACGGCTGCATCTTTCGCACCTGCTTGCGGTCGTATGGCAAGTGATAGGAATGGGTCAGCAGAACGTCAGTCACCGTTCACCTCCCAAACTCAGTCGCTTCAACATGCGCTTGCCGGCTCCTTTGGAAGCTCCTGCCCTGTTACCAAAGACCTCCGCAGTACCAGGCGTTCCGTCGAGCGCGCCAGCCAGAGCTCCCAGGGAAAGGCATATCGACTGCGGCGCAATCGCCAACGCACGGGCGCTTCCACAATGCGGCGAACACCTCGTCGTAATAACGGGAAGCTCCTGCTCCGTGAATGGTGGATTTGACTGTTAAGTAAAAAGTACTCGAGCATTCTTTGCAGTCGTTCCAATTCCTTTCCTTGCAGCCACGGAAGCACGTTCGCTCCCAGCGGCATCTCCATCCACTCGCGCAGCGACTTAGGCTCATGTACGCCCAGGGTGCGCAACTGCGGCCATATCGGAATACCTGGATAAGGGGTGAAAATGTTCGGTGAGAAGCTGACATTGCAGAACTGGCGCGCAATCTCACTCATGGTGCGGAAAGTAGTGGCACGGTCCGCTTCTGTCTCACCTGGATATCCGAAGATCAGATTGAAGGTGACGCGAATATTCGCCAAGTTCGCCTTGCGGGCGGTCTCAAACATCTCGTCCACTCGCTGGTGGCGTTTGTTCATCAGCTTTAAAACATCTTCGGAGGTCGACTCGGTACCGAATCCCATGTGCGAGACACCGCTGTCGCCTAACAAACGAACCTGGTCTTCGCTCATGCGGCACAGAAAGTCGGTGGAAGCCTGAAAGGTCCAGCGAAATTTCACGCCACATTCCTTGATTGCCTCGGCAATGCGCAGTGCGCGTCGCAAATCGACGGGAAAGTTGGAGTCGAGCAGGGCCACTTCAGCGATGCGGTAGCGGGAAACCAGCGCGGCCAGTTCGCCGGCTACTCGCTCCGCAGGCAGTGCATTGAAGCGTCGCTTGTAAAAGACCATGTCCGTGCAGTAGTTACATGCATAAGGGCAGCCAACGCTGGTTGCATACGCGAGTTTGCGCGCGCCGGAAACGCGTTCATATGCATCGAAATCGACCATATCGAACGCCGGCGTGGGAAGGGTGTCCAATGACTGAACGCGTCGTTCCGGGTTGTGACGTTGCTCGCCGCCTTCGCCCTTCCAGGACAGACCGCTAATACCTTCGGGGGAGCGGCCTTCTGAGAGCGCGGTGGCAAGCTCCAGCAGCGTTATCTCACCTTGGCCGCGTACCACTACATCAACCAGCGATTCACTCAGGGTCTCGGCCGGTAGTAGGCTGGGATGCCAGCCGCCAAACACTACAGGGAAGTTCGGATAGCGCTCCTTTACCGCGGTCGATACTTGGATCGCGCCGCGAATCATCGGTCCGGTAAGCACCGATATGCCGAGGCAAACGGCATCCGCGACCTCGGCAAGGATGTGTTTTTCATATTCCGGATCGATCGCCGCATCGATAACTACAACAGCGAAGTCGGCGTTGCGGAGCGCAGCCGCGAGAGACAATAAGCACAGGGGCGCGCTGAGGGGGGGACCATCGTACGCGGGATAAAACAGAACCACTTTTCCGCGCATCAGCACGCCGCCTGTTCCGCGACCGGTTCGAGCCGCTTGGCATCGACCACCGGTTTCATAGCTGCCGCAGTTCGTTCCTTCAGCTTCTCGTTGATCCACAGCTCCACGGGAAATGCGAGAGCATCGTGCTCCAGTCGCCAGCGCGCCGGCAGCGAGATGCACCTCTGTGCCGCCCGCGTGAAGCGGCTGCGGCGATCGGCAGCGATGGGAATCCGGTCAAACGCAATGCGTAGGTAGTCGCGCATGACTTGAAGTCGCTCGTGATCGCGGCCGTTTAGCCATGGAAGCTTCGTATAGCGTGGAAAAAAGTCGGCCCAGCCTTCGAAAGACGTGGGCACGTCGATGCCGATTTCTTTTGCTCTCTCCATGATCGGCGCGCCCGGATAAGGGGTGAAGATGTTGGTCCAGAACTCCGCGCCGGGAAAGCGGCGGCACATGTCCATGATGAAGCGCACCGTCTCCTGGCGTTCTGGCCGTCCTTCTCCCGGGAAAGCGAAAATGATATTGAACGAGGGCCGGATTCCCGCGGCGATACAGCGCCCGGCGCTCTCATAAATCGAATCGAAGTTCTGGAAGTCCTTATTCATGGCGTCCAGCATTTTTTTCGATCCCGATTCGGCTCCCTGGCAAATCTGGTGCAGGCCGCTGCGCCGCAATAACTTCAAGTCCTCGAGCGACAGCCGCGCCACCAGGTTTGTCGTTGCCTGAATGCTCCATTGAAAGTTCGCACCTTCGCGCACAAGACCAGCCGCAATCTCTCGTGCGCGATCAAGATCGACCAGAAAGTTGTCGTCGACAACCCACAACATCTCCAAGTCGTAACGCCGAGTAAGTTCTACTGTCTCCCGCACAAACTGCTCCGCAGGCAAAGCATTCCACTTGCGACCGTAGACACCTGCGTTGGTGCAGTACGCGCAATTGAACGGGCAGGCCAGACTAGACGTGTACATGGCCCACCGCCGACCACAGAGCCGCTCGTAGGCGTCAAAATCCGCGAGGTGATAAGCCTTGGGAGGCATGTCCACCAACGGTCGCAATGGACGCTCTTGGGTGAAAATCAGCTTGCCTTCTCGCTTGAAACCGATGCCTGCGACAAAATCCGGAGCGGAACCACTCTCAATGTGTTGCACCAATTCCAGTAAGGTTTCTTCGCCCTGTCCCCGGACCACGTAATCAATGAAAGGGGCTTCCAGCGTCTGAGTTGGCAAAAGCGACGGATGCCAGCCTCCTAGAATGATTGGGAAGTCCGGACTCCATTCCTTTAATGCTCGTGCGATTTCGACCGTCTCTCGGATCATCGGCCCGGTGACTAGAGAAATACCCAGACAAAGAGCGTCGCGAGTTTCTTCCAATACGCGCTTCTTGTAATCGGGAGTAATGGTCGAGTCGATCAAACAAACTTCGTAACCGGCCCGCAACAGCGGCGTCGCAACCGCCAGGATGCCGAGCGGCGCGGTAGCTTCACTGCTTGCAAAGGATGGAAAGAAGAAAACGATTTTTTTCTTCATACCGGCAGTCCGTAGTGAGGGCATCCTAAGATTCCTCGCCCCGCTTGGTTGTCACCGCGATGTCAACAATTTGTCAGCTTTGGTTGGAGACGGCGTTTCACCACGCATTCCGAGTTACAGTAAATTTTCATGAGACGCGAAATCGTCATCAACAGCGCGGCGCTTCCCTATCGGCTTGAGCTGACGCTAGCCGGGGCGTTGTGCCGGCTCAGGACTAACTCTCACACTGTGGTACGCACTATGCACGCCTGCCGGGCGAATAACACCCAGGAGCACTCTGGCGCATTTGAAATGCACGTGTCTGTAAGCGACGCATGCGACGCTGGTTTTCGCCATCCTCACTTTCGTGGCTTGGGGCATCTGGTTACAGCCTCGTTTGGGGAAGCGAACGTCTTTGTCTTCGACCTGGCCTGTCGAAAGGTGGTCGCGACGATCTGCCAAGAATTGGCCGCCGATCGCGATTTCTGGGATCGTATTTTGCTACCCATCGCTCTGGGCGTGCTGGGGCCGGCGGTGGGCGTAGTTCCAGTTCACGCGGCATGTCTGACTTTTGATGGCTTGGGAATGTTGATTGCCGGAGAATCCGGGGCCGGCAAGTCGACGTTGTCAGTCGCGCTGGCACAGCACGGGTTTGGCTACATCTCTGATGACTGGTCGTATTTGACCCTACAGCGAGACCAACTCGTTTCACACGGAATGTCTGTTCCGGCAAAGCTGCTCCCTGATGCTGTGAAACATTTTCCAGCCTTGACCCAATGTCGCTTGGCTCCGGCGCTAAATGGTGAATTGGCGTATGAGCTAGGTGCGGCTGAGCTTGGCGTGGAGGCGCAACTCTCCTGCGAGCCCCGATGGTTCTTCTTTCTGGAGCGTAAAACCGAATTAGGTTGTCGGCTGCGTCCGGCTTTCTCCGAAGAAGCGCAAGACTACGTAGAACGTAGTGTGGAGCGATTGCCTCCGGAGTTGGGTGAGATGATCCAGACTCGCGCCGACCTGCTGAGAACACTCTCGCGACTATCCTGCTGGAAACTAAGTTACGGCGGTCCGCCTGTTGTTGCGGTAGAAGGTCTGCAGCGGTTCTTCGCTGAACAGACTCGAGGGGCGACAGCGTGATCTCGACTGGAACAGCCGTACCAGACTTGCTGCGCCGGTTTGCGCCGACGCCTCATCACACCAGGATCTGTCTCAATGATATCGAGATCGAACTCTACACCAACGATGCCGAGATTGTGTCGAAAGTGCAACCAAGAACCAGCGCTTTGCCTGGCGCTAAAGCGCGTACCTCGCTGGTGTTAAAAATAATTCGCGATCATGACGCTCCGCAGGACGACTCCACCGTCACCGTCCTTTCGGCGCCACCTTTAACGACCCTGATGGTGGGTACAGGTACGTTGCTTGTGCTCGATGGCTTGCGTGGCGTCATCCTGGGATTCCTGGCTTCCTCCATTTCGGCTGAGCGGTTTGTGGACGAATTGCTACCCATCCTTCTAGACCGACTGAAGAGAGTCGGCTCGACGGAGTCGCCTTAGGCCGCTGCAGGTTTCCAATGAAACTGCTATCGCAAACGACACACCGAAACGTTTTCTACAGCGTTTTGGATTACGTTTCGCAACCGGCGATCATGCTGATCGCCGCACCTGTTCTGTTGCGAGCCTTGGGCGTGCAGGAATACGGCACATGGATGCTAGTGAATTCAATCGCCGCGACAGCGAGCGGATTGGGCGGTGGCTTCGGCGACGGCGCTACCAGGTACGTTTCTATGTATCGCGGCTGCGGAGATAACGACGGTGCGTTTCGATCAATGATGGCAGTATTGACGGTCAACTGTGGGTTCGGTCTGCTGTCAGCTGTGGTCGTGGTCGCTTGCGCACCATGGCTGATCGGTCATGTGTTCACGATTGAGCCGAGTCTCGAGCACACGGGAATCATCGCTCTGCGAATCAGTGCCGCCATTCTGGTCGTTCGATTCGCCGAGACCGTATTCGCTTCGACGGTACGAGGATGCGAACAATATCGGCCAACGGTAACGATATCCGTCGTATCGCGTGCGGCTGCTACGTTGTCGGCGATTGCGCTCGCCCTTAATGGCTACGGCCTGATCGCCATACTCTGGACGGCTCTCTTCATCGCAATGGTCAGTCTCACCGGCCACATTTGGCTTGTTCATAACCTACTGCGCGTTGAAACTGCTTGGCGACTGGCAGACATTCGTTTGGGCTTGCGCGAGGTGTTCTCCTTCGGCGCATTCACCTGGCTGAAGTCCACCCTCGGCGTTCTGATCAGCCACGGAGATCGCCTGCTGGTGGCCGCCTTGCTCGGAACAGCTCCTCTTGCCTTCTACTCGTTGTGCAATCAACTGACACAGCCGATCCACGCGCTCACCGCATCTGCATTCAATTTCGTCTTCCCTAACTTCAGCGCCAAAAGTGCTTCCGGGCGCTGGTCGGAGAACAGGCGTAGCTATCGCACCGCCGCCATTCTGGCTACTTTGCTGATCATCCTTATCTCCGCCGCGCTGATCGTTGTAGCGAGATATATCTTGCGCATATGGCTGGGGGCGGCTATCGCCTCGCAATATCACGACCTGTTGATCACAATGGTGATAGGCAACGGACTCCTCGCCATCAGTGTTGTTCCTCACTATGCAGCGCTCGCCTTCGGTCGCTCCCGCGCACTGGCGATCGTGAACTTGGCTGCCGGCCTTGTATCGCTTGGCTGCGGATACCTTTTGATTCAACGAGTAGGCTTGATCGGTGCGGGATTCGCCAAAATCATTGCCGGCGCAGTATTTCTGTCAGTGTTCGGTATCGTTCGACGCGCGCTGCGAGAGGGTGAATCCGCGCCCAGAGCGAGTACGCTTGATGAAATCAGGATCGTGAGCCTCGACCTTGCGCAGTAATTCCGCGGGTATTACGGTCTTCCTATCTCTCACCTGCTCACGAAGCCTCAGCTCGGCAGCACTGCGGCAGTTGACAAAAAAGTCACAAATCGGCGATGGCTGCTTGACAACACAAAAACTACGCAAGCTTATTGTGGCTCCATTCACGATGATGCTCCTGAATCGCTAGTTGTCGCAGCTGCACATCGACCAAAGAAAACGGCGGACCGAAATCGAGCGTTTAGCGGCTTCATTTGGCTGCGCGACTCTTTTCGCCTTCCGCCGAATCATCGGACGACAAGTCCAAATGGTGCTTCTGGCACCGGGCAGGTCACAGCGCCCTAAGTGACAGGGCGAAGCTTTTCCACGCTTTCCGGCAGATCAAGCGGGCAGGATACACAAGTGCAAATAGGGACCACAAGCTCGGAGCTCTCTCCCACCCCCGCGGTAATCGATTCAGTTTGCTCCGGCGTCACGCTGCCGCGCGAGCTTTCACAGTGGTATGCGGTGCAAACTCGTCCGCGTCACGAGAAGCGGGTCGCCGACGCGTTGCGGGCCAGAGCGATGGAAGAATTTCTACCGCTGCACAGATGCAGAAATCGCTGGAAGAACGGTGTGGTCGCGGACGTAGAACTCCCGCTTTTCCCCTGCTACTTGTTTGTCAGAGTCCCACTGCGTGAGAGGGTACGATTGTTACAGTTGCCCGGAGTGATCGGCTTCGCCGTTAATTCGGCCCATCCAACGGCACTGGCCCACGAAGACATTGAAGCCCTGCGGCTGCTGAGCGTTGTTGGCCGGGCCGAACCGCATCCGTTCCTCAAAAGTGGCGACAGAGTGCGCATCGCTGCGGGACCACTGGCAGGCATGGAAGGAATTTTATTGAGACGCAAACACGACTTAAGAGTCGTAATCTCCCTGGATTTCATAATGCGCTCCGTCGCAGTCGAAGTCGGCGAACTGGATATTGAGCCTGTCTACGGGCGACGCTCCAAAGGCCAAGCATAGTAACCCCTTCGGCAATACTCTTTCCTGATTCGAAAGCAGCAACAACGCCACATGAACCGCCAACTCTCAGCGGCGATCATTGCCACCTTCCGCAGCATGAGTGCCGCTGAACATAGAAGCCGCTTGCGGGCCTTTCCGGCAGTCAGTTGGGAAAGAAACCTAAGTTGGCTGGACGCGAGTGGGCTCGCCCTCTATTTCCTGAAGCAACTTCGCCTGCTCGGAATCGAAGATTCGGTTCCCCCGTCCATCCGTTCGCAACTGGAGCAACGCCATGCCGACAATCAGCGCCGGACCGCGTGTTTGCTCGAAGAGTTTGCTCGAATTAACAATGCGTTGAGCGCTCGGGATATTCATTATGCCAATCTCAAAGGATTCACCTTGGTCCCTGACTATTGTCCCGATCTCTCACTTCGCTGCCAGATGGACTGCGACTTCCTGATCGACCCGGACGAGGCGGCGCAATCCTGCAATATTTTGAGCTCGTTGGGCTATTCCGTGGTCGCCGCAAACCGGCACGTGATCGAGCTCAAAACGACCGGAGGAAACACTCCACGGATCACTGATCTGTATAAAGCTAATCGAGAGCGAGTTGTCGAATTGCACCTCTGCGACGATGCCCGTCCGGATCGGCACCCTTCTCTGCTGGAACGTGTCCGCCTCCTGACAATCCACGGCGGCAGGTATCCGGCACTCTCAGCTGACGACATGTTCCTTTCGCAGGCGTCTCACTTGTTCCGGCACTTGCGCAGCGAGTGGACTCGGGTCTCCTGGCTTCTGGAACTCAAGCAGTGTGTTGCCGCCCACTCCGGCGATGCCGGGTTCTGGCAAGCGGTTCGGACACGTGCAGACCATGACCAGCAGAGCACAATGGCGATCAGCGCTTCACTGCTGATGGCGCGAAAAGCTTTTGGCAACTGTGTCGGCGGCGAGTTAGCCGGTTGGTCGCCCGAACGGCTTCCAGCTTCGACCGCTTTGTGGATCGAGCGTTACGGGAACGAGGTACTACTGGCTGGCTTTCCTGGAAGCAAGCTCTATCTGATCCTCGAACAAGAGTTATCTGCAGGGGAGCAGACCAAATTCATGGTGCGCCGCCGACTGTTTCCTCGGCGTGCTCCCGGGCGATTCGCTGTGAATCCTTCCAGCGGCCTGGTACAACGAGCTCGTGCGGCCCGAGCAAGTTGCAGCTACTTCCTGTTTCGCATGCGGTTTCATATCGCGGCTGGGTCGCAATACTTGGTTGAATCCTGGCGTTGGAATCGGCTTCGCAAACGCCGACTCGTGAAAGACGCCTACCCTGCAGCTAACTGCGCAGTGAATGCCGCTGATTAGCTCCGTGTCTCTCGCCAAACTGGATCGTGATACAGCGATGACAGTACATAAACGTTATAGCTCTCCCGCCCTGCTTGCTCGCCTTCTGCTGATTCTGCTGGTCTCATCGTTCGCTCATTCGCAGCAGCAGCCCATGATCGCGCCCACGCCCGGCGCTGACTCCTCATCCGGAACGCCCAGCTCTGATGGTGCACTTTCGGCGAGCCAGATCATCGAGCTTCTGAACCAGAAGCCCGAGCTGATGGTCGATCTGAAGCGACTCGCCGCCGAACAACTGCAGGCCCAGGGCGTAGCGATACAGGAAGACTCCATAACTGACGAGATGCTGCTGGGAAAAATTGTGTCCGATGCGAGCGTGCGCGCCAACATCACGTTGTGGCTGCGCGCACGAGGCTACGTGACAACTGCAGACATAGAGCAAGCGAAATCGGCTCAACTGGATTCGGACGAAGAAGACAATCCGCAGCAATCCCTATCGGCTGCTATCCCGGCCACATCCGGAACTCCCACAGCGTCGGATAGCCAGCTTAGCCAACTGCTCGCGTCCCGACCCGATTTGGCGCAGGCGGCGGGCATGACACCCCCGTCCTCGATATCTGGCGATCTCACCAGCAGCGAAGGCTTGACCCCGGCCGATCTGCCGCGCACAACCCCACAGCGCAACGGTCCAGCAGGCAGATCAGCGAAGGCCTCGACAGACACGAATCCCGACGGAACACCCGAATTGTTACATCGCACCGCTCCGATGAACCTGATGGCGATGCGCGATCTGTACACGCAAGTCCCCGATCAAAGCTCTTCGCTCAAACGCTTTGGCGGCGAGGTATTTCTCAGTCGCGGCATGCAGTCGAAACAGATGACGCTCGATGTTCCTGTGGGTCCTGACTATGTCCTGGGTCCGGGCGACAGCATCAACATCAGCCTTTGGGGCGGCATGGCGCAGCAGTTTACCCGAATCGTTGATCGTGAGGGCCGCGTGACTCTGCCGGAAGCGGGTCCGGTCGTCATAGCCGGTTTCACCCTCGAGAACGCGGAGAAGTTGATTCAGGAAGCGCTGGTAAGACAATTTCGTGACGCTAAGGTTGAGGTGTCCGTCTCACGTCTCCGTACGGTTCGGATTTACGTCGTCGGCGATGTTCAACGCCCCGGAGCTTACGATGTAAGCTCGCTCTCCACGCCGCTGAATGCTCTCTACGCGGCGGGCGGGCCCACTGCTATCGGATCGCTGCGTACGGTTCGTCACTATCGCGGCAAACAGCTGGTGCGCGACGTCGACCTTTATGACTTCCTGCTGCACGGCGTTCGCACGGACTCGGAACGGCTCGAACCGGGTGACACGATTCTGGTGCCCCCGGTGGGACAGCAGGTCACCATCTCCGGAATGGTACGGCGCCCGGCTATCTATGAATTACGCAATGAGAGCACGTTGTCGGAGGTGCTCACGCTGGCGGGCGGCGTTATGGTGTCGGCACAGATGCGTGACATTCATGTCGAACGCATCGAGACCCATGACAAGCGAGTCACGGTAAGCGTGAACGTGCCACCGGGCAGCAGTCCGGATGCTGCCTGGAAAGCGGTCGAAGCCTTCGCGATTCAGGATGGCGACAAGATTACAGTCGCCCCAATCCTTCCTTACAGCGAGCGTTCCATCTATCTCGAAGGGCACGTCGTACGCCCGGGCAAATACCCCTACAGCGATAACATGACGCTCAGCGATGTGATTCGGTCGTATCAGGACGTCCTTCCTGAACCCTCGGATCATGGCGAGATCATTCGTTTGCGCCCGCCAGATTATCGCCCTGAGACTCTCGAGTTCGATCTTCCACAAGTGTTGATCGGAAATAGCCCTGTACATCTGCAGGCGTTCGATACGGTTCGACTTTATGGACGTTATGAAGCGGACTCCCCCAGCGTCACCATTCACGGTGAGGTACGCCGGCCCGGTCAGTACCCATTGCCTGAAGGCTTGACCGCGGCGCAGCTTGTACGTATGGCGGGCGGCTTCAAGCGCAGCGCTCTGCTGGATGCTGCGGACCTCGCCAGCTACGACATCAAGAATGGAGAGAAAGTGGTGAGCCATCGGACCACCATCAACATCGGACGCGCAGTCGAGAACGACGATTCCAATGCCGACGTCGCTTTGAAACCCGGCGACATACTCACCATCCATCAACTCTCTGGATGGAGCAATATTGGCCAATCGGTCATGTTGAAGGGTGAGGTCACCTACTCGGGAACCTACGGCATACAGGAAGGGGAACGGTTGAGTTCCGTGCTCAAGCGAGCCGGCGGTTTCACCTCCAGCGCTTATCCAGCCGGTGCCGTACTGGTGCGCTTGCAGGTTCGGGAGATGGAAGAAAAGAGCCGGAATGAATTGATTCGGCAGCTGGAAACTACGACCGCCGGAGCCCATTTGTCTCCCAGCCTCAACATGCAAGAGCAGACTGGAGCGTTGCAGCTGATAGCTGCCCAGCAGAAACAGGCCGTAGCAAGCTTGAAGAGCCAACCTCCGACGGGACGCCTGGTGATCAAGATCAGCACCGACATCGCCAGCTGGGAGAACACGCCCGCCGACATAGAGCTCCGTGCCGGGGATGTACTTACGGTGCCGAAGGAGCCGGGGTTCGTGCTGGTCAGTGGCCAGGTATATAACGCTGCTGCGCTCACATTTGTCCCCGGAAAGAATGCCGGCTGGTATCTACGACACGCCGGCGGCGCTACCAACATGGCAAATACGAAAGAGATCTTCGTCATACGGGCCAACGGCTCGGTGGTGGGACGGCGTTCCGGCGAGTGGTATAGCGACGGCGTGCTCGATACGAAAATGGAACCAGGCGACGTAGTCGTGGTGCCGCAGAAGATTATTGGCGGCTCGATGTTCTGGCGCAACATGCTGGCCACCGCGCAGGTTCTTTCGTCCATCGCAATCACGGCGAATCTCGCTGGAGTTCTCTAGCCGCACTCCATGCGGTATTACAGGTCAATTTTTTGTATGGCGATGATCCTGACCTCGCCGCTGTTGAAGCTTCGCGGACAGACGAGTGGCTCTACTTCCAACATGCCTACGACCGATTTCGATTCGAAGCAAAGAAATCCGTCGAACATGGGCTCTACTTACGTACCGCTCGACAGCTGGGTATATCCGGCGATCGAACGGCTCGCGGCCCTTGGCTACGTGCAAACCGACTTCGCTGGACAACGGCCGTGGACACGAATGGAATGCGCCCGCCTGGTCATCGAAGCCGGAGAACGCGCCGCCGAGAACTCCGAAACAGAATCCGGCGCGTTGTATCGCAGCCTCAGCACCGAGTTCGCGTTGGAACTTCGTCGGGAAGACGGCGCCAGCAACACCGGATTTCAAGTGGAATCGATCTATACCCAGGCTCTCGGAGTTTCGGGCCGACCGGTGGTGGATGGATATCACTTCGCCCAGACGCTGGTGAATGATTTTGGCCGGCCCTACGGCGAAGGAACAAACGCATACACGGGCGCGGCGCTACGGGCTGTTGCCGGTCCCTTGGCTTTCTATGTTCGCGGTGAATACCAAAAGAGCGGAAGCGTCGTTCAGCCCTCCCAAACCGCGCAAGCCGCGATCGCACAAGCGGACTTTACTCCCGCAGCTTCTGCGGGGCCACCGTCCAATGTCTCGCGCTTTCGGCTGATTGATGCCTATGTCGCGCTGGCCTTCAAGAACAACCAGCTGTCGTTCGGCCAGCAGTCGCTCTGGTGGGGACCTGATTCGGGCGACGCAATGATCTTCAGCAATAATGCCGCATCCATTCCCATGCTGCGCTACGACCGCGTCAGGCCATTCAAACTCCCCAGCTTTCTCGGAGCCCTTGGACCTATGCGGGTTCAATTCTTCATCGGCCGCCTTTCCGGTCAGCAGTTCGCGCAACTGCCGAACGGCAATATCGCCGGAAGTCCCGGCGTGTCCTTAGGCGATCAACCTTTCGTCCATGGCATGAAGTGGACCTTAAAGCCGACGCCGAATCTGGAGCTGGGATTCTCGCGAACTGTGATCTTCGGGGGGCCGGGCTTCCCTGTCACGTTCAATAGCTTCTGGCGCAGTGTCTTCTCGACGCAAAGCGGAAACTTCAGCGCTAACGATCCTGGCGACCGCCGGGCCGGCTTTGATTTCACCTATCGCATTCCGGGGCTTCGCGACTGGCTGACGCTGTACTGCGACAGCTTTGCCGACGATGAGGCCTTCCCTCCTGCCTATCCGACGCATAGCGCGTGGAGTCCGGGGCTTTATCTATCCAAACTGCCCTATCTGCACAAGCTGGATCTGCGGGCTGAAGGCGCCATCACGCCTGAGCGGCTCTTCCCCGGATTTTTCTACTTCAATGTCCACTATCTCGACGGCTACACCAACGATCGGCAGATCATGGGCAGTTGGGTGGGACGCCAGGGCAATGGCTGGCAGCTTTCAAGCACCTATTGGTTCTCTGGCAGGAACACGATCCAGCTTGGTTATCGCAGCATGGCGGCGGATCATAGTTTCCTGCAAGGCGGCTGGCTGCGCGATATCAACGCCAATACGAACGTTGCACTGGGTGCGAACTTCGCACTGCAAGCTGGGATTCAGTATGAGCGCTGGCAGTTTCCGTTGCTGGCTCCGGGGGTGGTATCGAACGTGACTACCTCCGTCCAACTTTCCTACACGCCGCGATGGAGTGTGCGCTGATGACTCCCTTTCCCGAAACCGCTTTGCAAGCTATCGATGATCGGGCGGCTGTCGATGCGCCGCTCGACAATCATGATGACGGCTGGGTACCCAATACTTCTCTTCTCTGGGATCGGCGCAGGACGCTCGCGCGAGTGTTCCTATGTGCCCTGGTTCTTAGCGCGGTCATCGCATTTCTTATTCCTAAAGAATACGAATCCACCACCCGCATCATGCCACCCGAGCAGCAAGGCATGGGCGCTGCCATGCTGGCTGCGCTGGCGGGAAAAGCAATGCCGGGAGGGGCGCTCGGCGCGCTGGCGGGCGGCATGCTGGGCATGAAGGATTCGGGCGCGCTATTCGTTGAACTGCTGCATAGCGGCTCGATCGAGGGAGCGCTGGCGGATCGGTTCGACCTTCAAAAGCTTTATCACAAACGATATCGCCAGGACGCACTCAAGAAGCTGGCGCATCGTACAGATGTTACGCAGGACCGTAAGAGCGGAGTCATCACGGTAGTCGTAACCGACACAGAGCGCCAGCGGGCGCGCGACATGGCCCAGGCGTACCTCGATCAGCTCGATAGCCTGTTGATTCGGGTCAACACTTCGGCGGCCCGGCGAGAACGTGAGTTTATCGAGCAGCGTCTTGTAACCGTCCAAAATGACCTGGAAAAAGCACAGGTTGCCCTCAGCGATTTCTCCAGCAAGAACACTACGCTCGACGTGAAAGAGCAGACTAAAGCGATGGTTGAAGCCGGCGCCAAACTTCAGGCACAGCTCATCGTGGCTCACGCGGAAGCGGACTCTCTGGGGCAGTTTTATGGAGAAGGCAACGTTCGCATGCGGGCCGCGAACGCCCGCGTTGGCGAGCTCGAACATGAATTGAAAAAACTGGGCGGGTCAGCGGCCGAGTCGGGCGACGAACCTGACAGCGATGCTCTTTATCCCACGCTGCGTCAAATGCCGGTCTTGGCGGTGCGTTGGGCCGATCTGTACCGTCAGGTGAAAATTAAAGAAACGGTTTATGACCTTCTGACCGAACAGTACGAACTGGCGAGGATTGAAGAAGTGAAGTCCGTACCCAGCGTGCGCGTCATCGATCCGCCGAGCTGGCCGGAAAAGAAGTCTTTCCCACCCCGGCTCATCATGATTCTTGGACTAACCAGCCTGGCGGTCTTCACAGCCGCGATGGTGCTGGTACTGCAAGACCGCTGGCTCCGGCTCTCTCCCCGTGACGCCCGCAAGCAGCTCGCGCGCCGGGTCTGGCTGGCTTTGAAAGACGACACGCAAGACCTCCGCCATTTTGCCCGTGGAAAACTCAACTCTGCCGACCGGTCCTAACTTGTTAACGGTTGACGGAAGAATCCGCCACTGGGCGCAACTCTTTCGCCAGTCAGGCAGAGTGCGCACGAGCGTGCACAACTCGTTCTACGGCATAGCGGAATATATTGCCCTGCCAGCCGCCATGCTGCTGGCCACACCCTTTCTATTGCACCGTCTCGGGCTGACGCAATTCGGCCTATGGATGCTGGCGAGCGCCGCGGTAACTAGTTCTAACTTGATCAGCACGGGCTTCGGCGATGGTGCGCTCAAGTATGCGTCCAAATATCGCGGCGAAGGCAATGACAAGCGCTTTGAGAGCACGCTTCGCGTTAACCTCACGATCAATCTCGTTCTTGGCGGCATACTTGCAACCCTGCTGTGGTACGGATCGCCCTACGCCGTAAATTCGATATTCAAGATTGATCCAACTCTGCGTGGCACCGCCCTCACGGCGTTTCGTATCGGTAGCGCGGTGCTACTGGTTCGCTGCGCCGAGGGCGTCCTTATTGGTGCTTTACGTTCGCACGAACGATACGGACCCGCCGTCCAGATCAGTATCGCCTCGCGCTCGTCCATCGTACTGGTCGCGTGCCTTCTGGTGTGGCGAGGACACGGAATTATTGCGATTATGACCGCTACCCTCTGCATCGTTGCCGGGTCGGTCGTCGTGCAGGTGGTCGTCGTACGCATCCTGATTGCCCGCATCAAGCTAACTCCCTCGTTCGACCGGGAGACATTCGCGGAGGTCTTTCGGTTTGGCGGTTTCAGTTGGCTGCAGGCCGTGGCCGGCTGCATCTTCAATCAGGCCGACCGGCTGCTAATTGGCGCTCTTCTTGGCGCTTCCTCAGTGGGTTATTACAGTGTCTGTGTACAGGCTGCTCAGCCGATTCATGGGTTGATTGCCGCCGGACTGCACTTCCTGTTTCCCCATCTCAGTGCGCGTCTTTCCACGGCGCCGGCCACCGAGTTGCGCAGCGTGGTGCATTCCATCTTTCATCTGAACGTAATTGCAGCTATCGTTCTTTGTCTTCCCGTCGTGATCTTCAGCAAGCTCATCCTTCGTCTCTGGATGGGCGCCGCCTTTGCCCAACAAGGTTGGGTGGTCTTGTCGATCGTTGCGCTTAGCTTTGGCTTTCTCTCGTTAAACGTCACCGCACACTATGCCCTTCTGGCTCTCGCGCAGGTTCGCTTAGTGGCTGTGCTAAACCTGCTTGGCGGGGCGGCAATGTTGATTGCCATGTTCTTGCTGGCTCCTGGCTTTGGATTAACGGGAATTGCGACGGGTCGTCTACTTTACGCGCCCATTACCTGGCTGATGTATGGGCGTCTGCATAAAGTTTTTTCGCCGATTCTGACCGATGGTTCGCCCACATTTGGAGAGCTTGCCGTCAGCGGAACGGAATCGCGCTAGACCACATGGAGCTATCGGCCACCATCGGTACGGTCCTCACACGGGAGGGTTCGACCGGACTTGTGTTGTGTAACATCGCCGGTTTTCTTCTCGCCGTCAAAGGAGCGCTGACGTTTCTGTTCTTTCAGTCGAGTCCTCAGACTGGCGCGGGCGCAACGGTTGCCCTGACGCTCGGCTGGACGCTGCTGGTTGCGGGCTACACCATCCTGGATCCCAAAAACCCCCGGAGGGACGCGCCAGCGATCGGAGTTCCACGCTGGATTTTGGTCTACCTGGCACTGGCCGGGGCCAGCCTCGCCTGGACAACCACGAACTCCGTCTCGGTTGCCACCGCCTATTGGGCCGCTACCTGCGCCGATGTTATCGCCATCTGGATGTTGCTGAGCTATTCGCCAATTCAGGAGAACACGATCTGCATTATGCACGGATTCATTGCGGGTGCCGCCGTCGTGGCGGTCATCGCCTGCGCGGCTCCTGCCATGGATGATATGCGGTTGGGACATGAAGATTTTCTTCACCCGAATCTCATCGGATTCGAGTTTGCGATAGCCGCATTGTTTTCTGCCTATCTGGCACAAAAACATAAAGGCTGGAGTTGGGCGTGCGCGGCGTTTGTCGTCACCACGATTCGCACGCTCAGCAAGGGAACCATTGTCGGCTTTCTGTTCGCCGCTCTTTACTACTTTCTGCACGGCCTTAAGATCTCTCGCAAGACCCGCATCTACATCGGAGTCGCCGGAGCCGCCGTTCTTCTGGGGTTCTGGGGATTGCTGGAGGCCTATCTCGATCTCTACACCTCGGGTACGAATCTGGAAACCCTGACTGGCCGCACTTACATCTGGACCACGGCGCTGGATCTGGTAACAGATAAGCCTTGGCTTGGGCATGGCTTCGATTCCTTCCGCTGGGTCTTCCCGCCCTTCGAAGACTTTCAGCCGTGGCACGCCCACAACGAATGGATCCAGCAGCTGTTTGCCTACGGTCTCATCGGACTCATCGTGGTGGTCGCGGTATACCTGAGCTTCTATCGCCGAATCAGAGCTAGCCGGAACTTGCCACTAAAATCGTTGGCCACCGCAATCCTGATTCTCGTATTGGTTCGCGGCATTGTAGACACGGACCGCTTCGAATTGTGCTTTCCCTTGTGGCTCATGACCATGCTCTCCATCGCGCTTGCCGATACTCCTGTGTTCAGCCTCGCATGACCGATAAATACTCTTTTTCCATCGTCACCCCGTCCTTCAATCAGGCGGCGTTCATCGGCGAAGCGCTGGAAA
This sequence comes from uncultured Acidobacteriaceae bacterium, assembly GCA_963834135.1. Lineage (GTDB taxonomy): Bacteria > Acidobacteriota > Terriglobia > Terriglobales > Acidobacteriaceae > Bog-257. Next base: position 719,204 of record CAWIAN010000010.1, read on the forward strand.
GCGTCCGGCAGCAGAACTGGACTCATGTCGAGCACGTGGTGTTCGATGGCGGATCGAGTGATGGCACAGTCGAAGCTCTCAGTCAGTACTCCGGGCGGCAACACTGGAGTCATCTGCGCTGGACATCTGAAGCTGATCGCGGACAGGGTCATGCCCTTAATAAAGGATTTGCGGCGGTATCGGGCGGCATCGTCGGCTGGCTTAACTCCGATGACCGCTATCTTCCAGGGTGCTTCGCTCGGGTGGCCAAGGTCTTCGACAAATATCCAGAGGTGGATATTGTTTACGGAGATTACCGCTGCATCGACCAAGGCGGTAACATCCAGCGGGTCCGGCGCGAGATTGAATTCAGCCGCTTCGTGCTGCTCTATCACCGCGTGCTCTATATCCCAACCACGACCACATTTTTTCGGCGGCGAATCCTTGACCAGGGACACTTCCTGGACGAACGCTTGCACTTCGCGCTCGACGCTGAATACTTCATGCGCCTGGCGAGGAATGGATTCCGTTTCCGTCATGTGCGTGCCTTGCTGGCCGACTTCCGCTTTCAGCCTGACAGCAAAACGTGCAGCTCCCCGGAAAAACAGCTCGCGGAGAAGCGCAAGATCATGGAGGAATACTCTCCCCTGCTACAAGCGTTGCCTTGGCCGATTGCACGACGTGGCGTTGGAGGCTTGCTGAGTTCGTCAGCGGCTGCCTTGCGATATTCGAAAAAGCTCTTGCGCGGCTGCTACCTGGAAGAACGCTGGCCGATGCTCGTGCGCTCCTGATCTGAAACGGTCGTCATGCACATCCTGATCTCTGCCGTGTCCTCCGCGCGACAGCCCTCCGGCATCTGCCGTCATGCGGCCAACCTGGCAACATCCTTGTCCGAAGAGCCTGCGATTTCACGCGTGACACTGCTGGTCGGCCAATGGCAACTTGACTATTTTCGGAGCGCGTTTGGACTGGACGGTAATGCGGTCAATGTCTCTGCCGTCGACGTCCAGAACAACTCTTGCGCGCGGAATTGGTGGTATTACAGACAATTGCCCGAGATAGCTCGGCAATACCATGCGGACGTGCTCCATCTCACGTTTCCAACGCCAGTACGGCGGCGGCAGTTTCTGTGTCCGGTCGTGTGCTCGCTCCACGATCTTTATCCTTACGATTCGCCCCGCAATTTTGGATACGTGCGAGTGTTCTTCAATCGCATCTTTCTGCGCCAATGCCTGAGGGCGAGCGACGCCATAATCTGCAGCTCTGACTTCACGCTGGATCGCCTGCGTAAGCACGCGCCCGTGGTGGCGAGCCGAAAAGCGACTCGCATTTATCAGAGCATCAGGCTGAATCCTGACAGGGCACGCGTCCCGGAAGAAGCCACGCTAGCTCGCTCACCTTTCCTGCTGACTGTAGCCCAACATCGCCAAAACAAGAATCTCCAGCTTCTTCTCTCCGCATTCGCTGAATTGCGGCGACGGCAAGACCCCAAAGAGCAGCTGCGTCTTGTCATTGTCGGCGCGGAAGGACCGGAAACCTGTCATCTCCGTTCTCTTGTGCAACGACTGTCGCTTCAGGACGACGTGCAATTCGAAGCCGCTCTGACGGACGCTCAGCTCTGTCAGCTTTATCAGGAGTGCGAGCTGATGATTGTGCCTTCCAGCATAGAGGGCTTCTGTTTGCCGGTCGCCGAGGCACTGCGTTGCGGCAGTCGCGTGCTCTGCTCCGACATTCCGGTCTTACGAGAGGTGGGCGGATCCAGCTGTCGCTACTTCAATCTGCAGCAGGAGCAACCGGCATCGGCGCTCGCACACGCAATTGAGGCGGCATTGCTGACACCGCCGGCAGTGCCAATTAAGGTAGACCGCTTCTCGGCCAGGGAAATTGCCCGCCAATATGTCGCGCTTTACTCCGGTTTGGCCGCCGGAGAAGGCGTACTCGCAAGTCCGCAGCTTGCCGATCTCAATGCAGTTCAATGTGACAGATACGCCAGCTAGCGATTGCTACTGTCCGCGTGCCAACGTGCTCGGAGTTGGCGTCCACGCGGTGGACATGACTCGCGCTGTCAACATCATCGCCCATGCGGTTCTCGATCGCACCGAAGGATATATCTGTGTGACCGGAGTGCATGGCGTCATGGAAGCGCAGCGCGATCCGGCTTTGCGTGAAGTCTTCTCGCGCGCTCTCATGGTCGTGCCGGACGGCATGCCGACTGTGTGGATGGGCCGTCTTCAGGGACATCGGCGAATGCAGCGAGTATTCGGGCCCGACCTGATGCTCGGCGTCATGAATAATCGGCAGCTGCGAAACTGCTCTCATTTTTTGTATGGAGGTGCCGAAGGGATTGCCGAACAACTTGAGCGATCCCTGCGCCGGCGCTTTCCTGCCATTCGAATCGTAGGAACCTATACCCCGCCATTCCGACCGCTAAACGAGATCGAACAAACACATCTGAGCCAGTCAATCGCAAGCGTGCAGCCCGACATTGTGTGGATTGGTTTGAGCACCCCAAAGCAAGAGCGCTTCATGGCCGAGTATCTGCCACGTCTCGACTGCACATTGATGATTGGTGTGGGCGCTGCCTTCGATTTTCACTCTGGAAAGCTCAAAGACAGTCCGTCATGGGTGAAGCAGCTTGGGCTGCAATGGCTGCACCGGCTTCTTCAGGAACCTGCCCGGCTGTGGAAGCGCTACTTGATCAATAACCCTCTGTTTCTCGCGCAAGCTATCTTGCAAGTGACAGGCCTGCGCCGATTCGACCTCTCCCACGAACCGGTGTCGAGAAGCCGTTCCAATTGAACCAGCAGAAAGCGCCTGCCCGCTCTCGCTAGCCGCAACATTTCCCCGTATTCCGAGGCCAATCACGGTGGCAACCTCCGAACGCATTCTGACCACAGTCCCGAACGCTTCCAATGTGCAACGCGTCGCACCTCGTTCTGCGGACGTGTTGTATGGCCCGGCCTGGCGGCGGCCGACAATCGATTTCGTGATGATCTCGCTATGTCTGATCGCGATTCCGGCTTTGTTTGGAGAGACCATCGCTGCTCGTGCGTCGTATGCTCCATCGATTGCGCAGCCTTACCTGATTGCGCTCATGATCACAACGATCTTCGCCTTCACGGGTGTTTACCCACGCCACCCAACGCCTCTCGACATCGCAGATACCGAGGGGCTGGTGCGCGGTGTTGTCTGCACGATGATCCTTCTTGCGATCGGCAGCTTTGGCAACCGCATCGCGCCCGACTACTGCGTGGTTACAACAGCAGTGTTCGTAATAGCCGCCCTGATCGTGCAGCGAGAGTTTGCTCACATCCTGAGGCGACGTGATTCCACTGGCCTGTTTTGGCCGAAGGCTTCTTTGGCCGATACCCCATCCGGGTTTGGCGGCTCCGGTTCGGTATCCGGATATGACGCTTCCTTTGAGATGTCGTACGGGAGGAGCCCGGCAAGCCATCTGGTGAAGCGAGCTGTAGATATTGTCCTCGCCACCGCATTGCTGGCCCTGGTCATGCCGCTGCTCTTGATCGTAGCCGTGCTCATCCGGATTGATTCGCTCGGGCCGGTGTTGATTCGGCAGCGACGAATCGGCCTTAACGGCGCGTCGTTTCTCATGTGGAAGTTCCGGAGCATGCACGCCGGAGTCGAGCGCTATGCGCATTCGCCGGTAAGCGACACCGATCCGCGGCTGACCAGATTCGGTCGCTCGTTACGTCGCCTCAGCATCGACGAATTGCCGCAACTGTTCAATGTACTCACGGGTGACATGAGCCTGGTGGGCCCTCGTCCGGAGATGCCGTTCATCGTGAAGAAATACACGCCTCACGAACGGCTGAGGCTGCATGCGACACCAGGAATTACCGGGCTCTGGCAGATCAGTCCGGCGCGCGCCATGCCTATTCACAAAAATCTCGAACTCGATCTTTTCTACATCGAGCACCGCAACATCTTTTTGGACCTCGCAATCCTTCTGCGCACGATCACGGCCGTCGCTCGGGGTATCGGCGCGAATTGAAGTCTGTGAATCCTGACGCTTCGTTCGAAGAATACAAACACCCGCTTCTATCCAGGAGAATCAGTGATGCTTCCCAACAATGAGAGAGTCGTTGTCACAGGTGCTGGAGGTTTTATTGGCCATCATCTGGTCAGCTTCCTTAAAGGCCAGGGCTATTGGGTCCGGGGCGTCGACGTGAAGCTCCCGGAATTTGGTGCCACTGCCGCCAACGAGTTCCAGATTCTGGATCTGCGCCGCTGGGAGAACTGCCTTGAGGCGACGCGCTCGGCAGACGTGGTCTACGCGTTAGCCGCCGATATGGGGGGAATGGGTTACATCTCCAGCAACCACGCTCTGATTCTGCATAACAATTCCCTGATTAACCTGCACACACTGGAGGCTGCGCGCACTAACGGCGTTCGTCGTTACCTCTTCACCTCTTCAGCCTGTGTGTACCCGGAGTATCGTCAGCAACGGCCCGACGTTGCGCCGTTGCGTGAAGCCGAGGCGTATCCTGCCGAACCGCAAGACGCCTACGGATGGGAGAAGCTGATTACCGAGCAACTGTGTACGCACTACCGCCGCGACTACGGTATCGAAACGCGCATTGTCCGCTTCCACAACATCTTTGGTCCAAATGGAACCTTTGACGGTGGCCGGGAGAAAGCTCCGGCAGCCCTGTGCCGCAAAATCGCCGTTGCGAAGCTGACGGGCAATCCCGAGATCGAAATCTGGGGCGACGGGGAACAGACCCGATCGTTCTGTTATATCGAAGACTGTGTGCGAGGCATTTACAAACTCATGCAGTCGAATTTCCATGACCCGCTGAACCTGGGCCAGGATCGAATGATCAGCATCAACCAGCTGGCGTATATGGTCGCTGCGATTGCTGGGGTCGATGTACGGCTGAAGCACGTCCCGGGACCCCAGGGCGTCCGCGGCCGGAATTCCGACAACGCATTGCTGCGTCAGATTTTGAACTGGGAGCCGGAAGTCAGTCTCGAGGTTGGATTGGCGAAGACCTACAGGTGGATAGAATCTCAGGTTGCGGAACAACTCAGGGAAGTAACGCCGCACTGCGCCGTCGAGGTGGCTTGAGGCCACCGTTTTAATGCCGCTCTCGCCGGCCATCCGCGTTCACAGATCCTTTAGTAGTAACGGTGGATGGCTTGCTTTGAAGTCAAGAGTCAAGACATTCTTGCGCTTCCGTCCTACCTATTTTGTCGTCGGCGCACTGTTAATAATCGTCTGTTCAACCATCGCGACCAGCGAGCCGGACTCTTACGCAGGGCCAACTTATCCCGTCGATGCAGCTTTCTTCGGAATGCACATCCATCATGCTGGTGCGGGAACCGCCTGGCCCGCCGTGCCTTTCGGCGGCTGGCGGCTCTGGGATTCAGGGGTAGCTTGGCCGCAACTTGAGCCGGCGCCTGGCAAATGGAACTTTGAACTGTTAGATAGATACACGCAGATCGCCGCCGGCCATCACGTAGATATTCTGCTGACGCTAGGCCTGACTCCAGCCTGGGCATCCGCTCGTCCGGACGAGCCGTCTGCCTACGCCAAAGGCAATGCAGCAGAGCCTCGGCACCTCGCTGATTGGGAGCTGTACGTTCGCACCGTTGCTACCCGGTACAAGGGAGTTATTCACAACTACGAAATCTGGAACGAGCCGAATGTGAAAGGCACCTTCACGGGAAGCACGAACACTATGCTGGATCTGTCGCGGAGCGCCTACCGCGTTCTGAAGTCGGTCGATCCCACCATCACCGTTGTCTCTCCGTCGCCAACAGCGAACGACGGGGTCTCGTGGCTGAGCAATTACCTCCAGCGCGGCGGCTGCGAGTACGCCGATGTGATCGGCTATCACTTCTATGTGACCCCCAAACCGCCTGAAGAAATGCTGCCGCTGATTAAGAAGGTGAAAGCCACGACCCGTCGACGCGACTGCGATGACAAGCCGATCTGGAATACAGAATCCGGCTGGGCTGCGCCGAAACGATTCTCATCGGAAGACGAAGCGGCCGGTTACCTGATGCGAACGTACCTGCTCAACTGGCTGTTCGGCGTGCAGCGTTGCTACTGGTACGCCTGGGACAACCACAACTGGAGCACTCTCGACCTGACGTCGCGCTCCCGCAGCCAGATGACAAGCGCCGGGGCAGCCTATGGCGTCCTTCATAGCTGGATGCTTGGAGCTGTTATTCGCTCGTGCGAACGGGAGCGTTCGGGAGTCTGGATCTGTCAGTTGGATCTGGCATCCTCGTCGAGTAGAGTGATCTGGTCTGAGAACGCGCAGCATTCGTTCGACGTCCCAGCCTGGTGGCATGTGCGGACGATTACCTCCTGGACCGGCGAGAACCAACCGCTGACAATCCCGCTTTCCGTCGGACCCGCGCCCGTCCTGCTTTGCAGCCAATAGCCCAGCGCTCTTGCAGCACTCTCCAACCTAGTTCTTCCCTTCCGCGACCTGCAAATCCAGAGCGGCACGTTCGCCGTTGATGATCACTGTGCCGGCATCCAGCAATTGCTGTCCGGTGCAATCATAGCTGGCAAAACATTTCATCAGCCGATATGGCAGGAAGAACTCTACTGCTTCACCCTTGCTGTCCCCCTGCACGTGAATACTGGTGCTGAAGTCGACACCATCGAAGTCGACGTCAGGCGGAAAGTAATCCAGTAGCGGCCGGATGAGGTGCGAGATATGTTCGTCGAACGCCAGCGCGGCCAGCTTGTAGCGAGAGCTGGCGGAAGCGACCTCCAGCGGAGTGGTGGTCGCTAACTGCAAATACGACCCCTGCCGGAAACCAATGAATGCGGGCGGCGGCGCATAAGCAACGAAGTGCGCTTCCGAATCGAGAGCGGTCCTCATGCGATCGATAGCATCCTGGTTCTGGCGCTGTAATCCGGCAAGCGACTCGGGTGTGATGATTCGCGCGGACGTTGTCTTCAGAAGAGCGTTGGAAACGTAACTGGGATTCGCCGCGGGGGGCGAGGCCGGAGCACTGATCAGCGATGCCGTCTGCGCCTGTGCTGTCCGAGGCGGATTTCGTTCCTTCCACTCTTCGGGCGGAGCACCCTCTCTGAGCCATAGCGATTGTGGCTCGCCATTCAAGAAGATCTCCGCGTCGAGAATCGCGGACTGCTTTTCGTCGTCGTTCTTCGCATCGACGAACCTTTGCGCGGCGCTCACGGGAATGATGACCACAACGTTTTCCGGCACCTCTGAGCTCATTCCCATTGCCTGTCGCCGCACATGGTGAGACACCTCGATGGCGAACGCCGAAAACTCAGAATCATCCGGGAAGTGCGGCGCCTCCGCCTGCAGTATTGGAACGATCACCTGGCGGAAGGTTTCCTTTAGTCGCGCATCGTCGTCCATCCGCTCTGCTGAATACGACGCATAGTAGTTACCGGTAATTGAGAGCACAGTTTTGCGCTGATACGATTCGAACCGAATGGAACGCAGATCGGCGGCCTGCATTTTCGCAACGTCTACATCCAGGGTGCGGCATAGATAGAAAGCGTACGGAAACTTGTGCTCTTCAATCTGTTTGCCGATCAGCATCAACGTCTGCAGATGCAGTTGTTGCAAGCGTTGCATCTTGGGATCCTGCAGCTCCATTGGCGTGATCGCCTGTCCGAATGCGGTTGGTAAGGCGATGGCGCTCCACAGCACAGCAAGCGTCAACCAGCGCCGAATCCACACGACTGCCTCTTCTGTCCTCATCGCCGTTTACTTTGCAAGCGTGAAGTCCGCTTTTCCCGCCCCCGCCACATCTACTGCTTTACTCTGAGGCTTGGAGCCCTCGTGCCACGCGACCACGGTGTACTTTCCGTCCGGTATGTTGTCGATCTTGAAGTTCCCGGCGGAGTCAGTCTGCGCAAAGTACGGTGTGGGACTCACCACGATAAAGCCCGACATCTCAGAGTGGACGTTGCAGAGCAAGGGCACCACTCCGGCATGGTCGAACTTATACGACCGCTTGTCGCCTTTTGGCCACGTGCCCATGTTGTGCCCATCCTTCTTATTGCCTCCCACTGAGGGCCAAAAAACGTTGTGCTGCACTGAGTCGTCGTTTTGGAAGTCCACAGTGGTTCCCTCTTGCACGACGACGAGGTGGGGAACAAAAGCCAGCCCGCGCTGGCTGACCGTGACGCTCTTGCTGGGCGCGGGGAAAGTCTTGCCCGGTATCGCGTCTACGTAGACGACGGAGTTGCCACTTGAGACTTTGCCTTCCAGAGTTCCGGCAAACGCCGTGCCTCCGCATGCTGCGATCAGAAGTGCGAAGCTAAAAAGATTATGTTTCACGAAGTCCTCTGGGAAATTGGAATGACGTCCTGGCTGCTGCTCAATACGCGAAATCCAGACCGACGACTGCCGTGTTGGTGTGGAATGGGTTGAAAGCCATCGGCAAACCGGTCGCGGGATTGTTTGCCACGATGACCGATTGCGATGGACGGAACTGATATTCGAAGGTTGCTTTAATATTGGCGTGAATCAGGAACTGCACGCCCGGCGTGAAGCGATTACGTGTTGAGCCAAATGCTGCATTGAACGGCGAACCGGTGAATGACGGGTTACTCGTCAGAGCATTAATGCGATCTGAGTTCGAGTTCACCCCGTCATAGCGCATCAGGACCATCATCCAGGGATATGCCAGCCACTCCACGTCCGCAAAACCGCCGCTGAAGGTTGCCGCCGTCCCCTGGACGAATCCGGCCGGCGAGATCTGACCAATGCTCTGTAATGGAATCAGAGTTCCGGTGGCGTCCACCGGCAGAAGGTTCATGTCGTGGCCGTACATATACAGCGCGTTGAATTGCAGGCAGCAGCGATAGTTGAACGTCATGTTGGCGCCGACCCGATAGAAGGGCTCGCGCGCGGTTAGTACCTCGCCGGTTCCGTCTGCCGCTACGCCCTCCAGGCGTTGTTCGGAACGCCCGTAGAAGTAATACGTACCCAGGTTGAGATAAGTGTGGTCGCGTGGGCCGGTTGCACCCGCTGCTTGTATCGCGTTGCGGCTATCCTTGTCGCGCTCCAGGTTGAACCGGTAATTGAAACTGGCGTAAATATCCTTGAAATCGGCATTGGATTGAACGCCCAGGCCACCCTGATTGCTCCCCAACACCGTCGGCACATACGGGCTGTATCCCACGCCCCCGCCGGTGTTCTGGTCGATAAATGCGATGGAGTAGTTGTAGCCTCCGGTGTGCAGGCCGCCACTGAGCTCAACCCCTTTGCCCGTTTCCGCCAGCGCGTAGTGGTTGTTGACGAATTGCTGCGGGAAGACCGCATTCATGGAGCCGATGTTCGACTGCAGGTAAATGTCGTAAGGACTCGTCCAGATACTGCGGGCTTGGGTGAACGGAATCTCCAATTCGAATTGACCAACGCGCAGATTCAGTGCGTGGGTAGGGAGCTTGAGGAACCGTCCGATGTCAACGAACTTAAGATACGCGTCCCCGAGTCCGCCGTTGGCATTGGCGGAAGCGACACTTAGGTCGTCATTCACCCAGAACGCAATGTCGCTGCCGAAGTTTCCTGCGGTGAAGAGACTGAACACACCGCTCTCAAAATCCGTCGCCGGCACCAGAGGCGGAAGAGTGCCTGGTGAGGTCAAAGCCGCGAAATTGCTGCTGCTTGAACCCGTGTATTGAAAGTAGTTGGTGTAGCGAAACCCAATCGGCGGAATTCCTGGGATCGTTCCCGGCCAGATCGCCTTGGGCCACAACTCCTTGTTAGCCGGAGCACCCAACATCACCGGCGGGATCTTGAGCATGGACTCATCGTCTTTCGGAAACTTGAATCCTGCATCCTTGAAGGCTTTGCCGAAGTCGTTCAGCTTCGGAAAATCAAGGTGGCAGGTGCTACAGCTGGTACCGTACATACGCGCAAATGCCGGGATCGCATGACTGGTGTTGGAGAATGCGCACATCAACACCAGCTGTGCGATCAGCACACACTGTAGCCTGCCGAATTCGGGAACACGTTTCAACATGAACTCCTTCTCCTGCGGATCCCGCTAGCTCACCGCGCCACCAAATCACCCACCTCGTGCTCCGTTGCCACATGTTCAATCGGGTGCGGACGGTGGGCATCGCCTCTGCGACCCAGCCTGTGCAGCTCGTAAGCTGCGAAACCCATACCGCCAGCGATCACGCCCAGCGCTAACGCTCCCGATCCAATCAGCGAAAGCGTAAGCAGCCACTCCGGAATGCCCTGTGACGGCCTCGGATTGCCTGGAGAAGGCTCCACTCGCAAAGCGGAAGGCGACTCCGGAGAGGACGCTGGACCGCTGTTCCCAATTGCGTCGGGCTGGGCCGCAGCAACCACCGGCACACTTGCAGCCATTTGCACTGGTGGGTTCGCCGTCAAATAGAGATAAACATCCGCTGCCTCATCACGCGTGAGGTAATAGAAGACTGGCATGCGGCCACGATGCAGCATCGCCGGACTGCCCTCAAGAATCGGAGCACCCGCCGTGATCTTTCGTATGAACTGAAGTTCGTCGGTACGCGTAGTCAGCGTTTGCAGTGGTGGAATCGCCCCGCCTTCCAACTGCTCAGGGTTGGGATTCGGACCGGTCGCATCGTGGCAGGTGTGGCAAGTCGACTTAACGATGTGCTCGCCGATTCTCTCCGGCGTCTCGGTTACCGTGAGTTGGGCAGCCCCGGGGACATCCGCCAGCTTTCTCAGGTAAGCCATCAGCGCCCGAATCTCGGCGTCATCGAGATGTGGAAATGGTGGCATGCTTTCCCCACCGTTGTGCAGCCGCTGCAGCAGCGCAGCCTGCGCCTGTCCCGCCAGCTCCGATGCGGCAGCCGGAGTCATATCCATTCCCGACTTCTTCATTCGTTGCAGTACCAGTGGAACGGACGTTGCACGCACGGGATCGATAACCGAATTGATTTCCGGCGGCGCTCCCAGCCCCGCTTCGCCGTGGCATCCCTGGCAGTTGAGACGATAGAGATCTTCGCCATGCATCTGCGTAGGCTGAGAAGCTTGCGGCAACGCTCCCAGCTGCCATCCGGCCGGCGTCACTCCGTCCGTGGGGGCGGGCGGACCCAGTCGTCCAGTCTTGCCCATACTGGTGGCGCCAAAGGAGCGATGCAGATGGTGAATCCAGCTCTCACCTCCGGTTGCTGTCACAGAATTGTCACTGTTACGACGCGAATCATTGGCAGCACTCGCCTGAAGAGGCAGGCTGGCGAGCATGCACAACGTGACCAAGGTGAGTCGTAGCTGTGTGCGCATCGCTTGCCTCCTGACCGCTGCGATGCCCCTAAACATAGGGCAGCCGATAAAGTCAGTTGTCAGCAGGCCGTGAAGTCGATGTCAACTTTTCGAAACAGACGTCTTACATTGTGCGGTTTCTGCGCAGACAAGGAGGAGAGAACAACTCAGGTTTTCGAAGCCGAATTCAGCCCTGCCAAAGAACCGCAACGCGCGAACCAGCGGCTCGCAACGCAGTCTATTGATTCGCTACCACCGCGAGGCCAACGGGATTGGCGATGGAGTAAGGTGATCCAGGAGCTTGTGTAAGGCCTTGTCCGTTGAAGTTGAAGATATAAAGACTGTCGCCTAACGCAAAAACGTGGTTGGCGCTGTCCCACAAAACATAGTTCAAACCCTGTACTTGTACCGGCGCGCTCAAGACGCTCATGGTTCCGTTGGAGTGGAGCTGTAGTACTTGTATACCGTTGCCTGCCACAGCGAGGTAGGTTCCACTGGGATCGAAAGCCATGGCGTTTTCGTGAACTGCCGGCGCAATCTGCGAGCCTGGCACGAAATTCAAACCCCCATTTGAGCCGACGGTGTAGTTGCCGAGGATGTATCCGTTGTCATTGCAGCCCAAGCCTCCGCCGTACCAGCTCAAGGTCACGAATCCCTGGACTGAGGCGCTGACTGTGCTGATGTTGCAGACCTGTTCCTGAGGATTCGGAAGCGGCGGAGCATAAACCGGGCCGGGATGGATAAAGGCCAGCGTCCCATTCGCATTGCGTCGCAACATGCCGAAGTCCTGCGCGATGGGTGTATAAGCAAAGTGATCGTCGGGCGAAAACGTCATCACTCCCTGCCACTTCGCGGGCCCATCCTGCAACGTAGGACTGCTCATGTAGGAAAGCTGCCCGTCCGCGCCGATCGCCCAGGGTAGTACTTCACTGTTGCAAGATCCACAGGTGTCTACCGAATTGAGCACCCGGCCTGCGCGGTCGACATTCAGAGCGCTGACGATTTGCCCCTGCGGATACTGGATGTACGCGAGCCCATTTACCACCGAGGTCTCGCTTAGCGCACCATTCGATCCCACGTCGTAGGAGGCGATGTTTTGCATGTCCTCGCCGAAGAGATGATTGCCGGAGGCCACCAGACTGAAGCTGGGCAGGCTGAATGGAGAACCCGGTATGGTCTGGGTGCTGCCGTCGGCCGCTACCGCAAAGCCGGCGATTGAGCCCGTAGTGCCATCGTATGCTCCAACATAAACGTAGCTGGATGCCGCCGCGGAAAGCTTGTCCCGCTCAGCCGCGTAGCTGGATACAGCCGGCAGAAGGAGACACAACACTAAACCGGCAAACAATCGGGAGGGTACGAACCGAGGCTTCGCAATATTGATGTGGCACATGGCTCCTCCAACTACTAAGGGGCTACCGACTTGGAGGCGCAGCTGCTCACAATGGGTTTTCTGATCGTCCAAAAAAATCGTGCCGGCGATGTGCCTGGCATCGCTTCGTACAAGCGTTACATTTCTCGGACCACCGTCGAACACCTGACACGCGATTTGCATCCAACTCTGCTCAGTGGGAGCTCTCGGTGCTCCCGATCTCGGCTGAAATCACGCAGGGGCTTATGAGACTCGGATTCACCTGGTATGCTCTCGCGGTCATCTTCCTGATGCTGTTAATCGGCGTCGCCCACAGCCAGCAAAGCGGGCCTGCGATTCAGCAGAATGCTGGACAGGCCTCGCAACCCGCAGCGGGTTCGAATATTCCCGGACAGGTTGGATCGCAAATGCCGCCCGCAGCTCAACCGTCGGGTAAGAACAATCCGCCGGCGAGCGGCAGCGGCGGCCAAGCTGCGACCACGACCTCAGTCGGCATCGACGCTGACGATAACCCCTATGATCCCCTGCTCGAGCCCCCACCGTTGCCGAAAGGCAAGACGACACTCATCGGCGGAATCGCCACCAGCGTAGATCACGTTCGCAATCGCCTCACCGTCCAGCCTTTTGGAAAAGGTACTAAGGTGAAGGTCTTTATCGACGAGCGCTCGCACATCTATCGCAACGGGACGGAGACTACGGTCCTGGGGATTCACAAGGGCGACCGCGTTTATGTCGACACCATGTTGGCGAGCAATGACCGTATTCTTGCCCGCAACGTGCGCGTGCTGACCGAGAGCGGCTTGGCCGAAGTACGCGGCCAGGTGCTTTCTACCAATCCCGAGCGCGGCACGATCAGTGTGCGCGACCAGCTATCGGCTAAGCCTGTCTCGTTTACGGTGAATGGCGCAACCAAGTACAGTTCAACCAAAGGAAGTGCGGCCGTCGCCGATGTTCAGCCGGGCTCGTTGATTGATGTGCAATTTTCACCACGACGCGATCAAGCAGTAGCGCAGGAAATCAAGGTCTTGGCCAAGCCGGGCGACAACTACATCTTTTCCGGCGTAGTCACAAACCTCAACATGCGTACCAACTCGTTCTTCCTCGATAACACGAGTGACGAGGAGAACTATGAAGTGTTCTTCTCGCGCGACGCCGTAACCAACTTGTCGGCACTGCGAATCGGTGCCGAGGTTACTGCCCGTACGGTCTTCGACGGCAAGCAATACACCGCGAGCAATGTACGCGTGGAAAAGCCGGAGGCAAGTGAGCCGGGCCAGACACCGCCATCCGGACAACAGTCGGAAGTGCAGTAAGACCTACTGGATTAGTGATTCACGACAGGCGAACCGGGCATGCCTACCCGAATGAGGGGAACTCTCGAGTTCGAATCGAAGCTTTTATCCGTTGTTCTTCTTCAGCAATATTCCCGCTAACAGAGCGACCGCCGCCCCTAGCAGCCATTCGATGCGCCAAGTCTGCACGGCCTGCCAATCGATCAGCGTGTCCTCTCGATAGACCACGCCCGTCAATACGGCTGCGAGGCCAAAAACCAACGCCACTACCAGACACAGCACGCACGGAACGGACAGTCCCAAATGCCGGAAGATGCCAGAAAGATCGGTTCGCGACTCGCGCTCTTTCGCCTCGGGAAATGCCTCGACGGTCGCACCTTCCCGGGTGACGCCGCACGAGTGGCAGTATCGGGCGCCGGGGGTATAGTCCATACCACAATGCCAACAGATGCCGCGCAAACTGGGGATGACACGCGCCACATCGGGATTGGCAGGACGCCAGTATTCCTGGCTGGTGCTTTTGGCCGCCGAAGCCATGAGAGGGTCTCCTGTTTTGCTAGCTAATTGCAGGGCAAGCGGACAACCAAAGTAATGCAATACATAAGTACAAAGGAACGCAGCTAGATAGCCAGCGAAGTCGCGTCGCGGCGAGGTTGCAGGTGAGAAAAATTTACGGATGAATGGAAAGACTGGCGGGATTAGCTGCGCTTTGGCATGGTAATCACCTCGCCGGTGACTGCCCGCTTACTGTCATTACTCCAGTAGCTCAGCAGCAGCAGATCGCTTGCGGTGAACTGAATCGCTTCTGGTCGGCGAGTGCCGTTGGTGAAGATATATTGATCGAGCACTTCATGAAGACGAGTGATGCTGATTTCCAAAGCAGCAGCGGCTTCGGCTTCGTTATACAACTCTTTGGTCGAGCGTTTTACGTTGGCCATTGGGCGCATCCGGGGTTCCTGCAACCTTTGTACCTGCTTTTGGGAGCTGGTGATATCAGGTAAACTGCTCATAAGTCGGTCGTGATGAAACCTTACCGAATCTTGTTGTTCTTCCTGTGCCTCGGCTGGGGAGTACTAAGCGGAGGCCTGTTGGACGCGGTGGCGGATGCGAATAGCTCCCCCGTGCCAACGCGCGTAGACAATGATGCCAATACTCGTAAGGGTTACGATTACTTCTACAATCTGGAATACGAGAAGGCCATCCACGAGTTCGAACTCGCTCAGGCGGCGCATCCCGACGACCCCTTTGCCGTCAACCACACCATGTCCGCGGTCATCTTCAAAGAGCTCTATCGCATTGGCGCGCTGGACACGGAAGCGTTCGCGGGTGACAACTTCCTCACCAAGAAGCCGACCGCTCCCCTGGATCCGGCAGTGGCGGACCGCGTAAAACAACTGACCGACCGGTCACTGGCCCTGTCGCAGGCCCAACTCGACAAGAACCCTAACGACGTGAATGCCCTCTATGCGCGGGGAGCCGCGCGCGCCATGAACGCGACTTATGTCGGGGTGGCAACCCACGCCTGGATCGCTGCCCTGCGCAGCGCGGTTTCGGCCCGCCATGATAACGAACGCGTGCTGGAGCTCGACCCTAAATACGTGGATGCAAAGGTGGCAGTTGGGACCGACCTTTACATTGTCGGATCGTTGAGCTGGCCGGTAAAAGTAGCAGCCTCGGTAGCAGGGCTGAGCGGCAATAAACAGAAAGGGCTGGACTATCTTCGGGAAGCCTCAGCCAGCAGCCACGTTGAAGTCGCAGTCGACGCCAAGATCATCCTGGCCCTTTTCCTGCGCCGTGAACAGCGCTATGCCGAAGCGTTGCAGGTGGTCAACAGCATGCAGAATGACTACCCGCGTAACTTCCTGATGGCCACCGAATATGCCCACCTGCTGAATGCTGCCGGACACGGCCAGGAAGCGATTGCGGCCTACCGGAAGGTCATAACCGGTTGCCAACATAACGTCTACGTCGGATGCCGCGTCGAGATTGCCGCCTACGGCCTGGGCGAATCCCTGCGCGGGCAACGCGAGTACGTTGAAGCGGCGCAGGCCTATGAGCTGGCCGCCACGAATGGCAAGGACACTGAACTTCGCCAACGGGCGACCTTAGCCGCCGGGCAGATGTACGACGTTCTGCAAAAGCGGGACACGGCTCTGGAGAAGTACAAGGCGGTCATTGCCGAAAATTCTGCTACCAATTCAGCTGACCTGGCCCGCCACTATATGAAACAAGCGTACAAGACGCCGTAACGCCCGTTCACCAGCCGCAATCAAATCCCTTCTGCAGTTGCCGCGCCCCGGACTATTACAACTTTAGTTAGTGCTTCCTGTGACGCAAATCACAGTGCATCGGACGCCTTCTGCTTCATCTTTGCCTTGTAATTATCCGGTGTTCAGCCGGTTTCACAACGCGGCCCTTGTAAGGCAGGGATTCAGCAGGAGCAGGTATTTATGTCGTCCGCAGTCAGTTCGCCAACCTGGTATCACGCCAACAAATATGCCGCGGAAGCGGCATGCGAGGAATGTGGAGGCGTCGTGCGCCATGCCCCCTGGTGTGCTCTTTGCAACCCCGTGATGGCTTATGCCAATGAGATTCTTCAAGACGGCAGCAAGCTCAGCATCCAAGACCAATTAATCCTGCACGCCTTGGGAGTTGCCTGGGTGTGAGCGAGCGGATTTCCTAATCCTGCCGCCACACGTAGAAGTAATCGTCGTCGACGCTGGTCGCCAGATCGAGCTTGCTTTTCGCAGAAGCACGGCTGAGGGCAGCGCGAATGTGCTCGATCTTGGCTTCTCCGAGCGCGCTACGCGGAACTCGCAAGGCTCGCTTGTTTTTCAGGCCGTCCACTTCCCGCAGTATTTTTTCCACAATCTGGTGATGCTTGCTCTTGCGGTTGGTGGGCACGTCGCTGCGCGCAATGGATGCGAATTGCATGTCGTTCGAGTCAGATAGGCGGTCGCGCATGGTCTTATCCCGATCTGATAATCGATACTGCAAGCCACAAACATACCACAATTTCAATTCTTATTTCGCATACTATTTTGATGCCTAAAGTGGAAACCTAATTGCATACCTAAACGTACAACTAAGGGCTTCCCAAACTGCATCTCTAAACTAGTAAACGCCGGGTGGTTGCGGGATTCCCTCGTCTCGATCGCCATCCGGGCTTATTTTGGGCTGCGGTTCCGAGCCAGAGAAAGCGGAGGTTGGTGAATGGACGCGGCACAAGCCAAATTCGGCCCCGATTCCAAAAAGACGGCGGATCGTATCCCTCGAATCTCATTCGGCATCAGCGGCTTAGACGACATACTTCACGGTGGTTTGCCGGCTGGCCATTTGTATCTGCTGGAAGGCACTCCCGGCGCGGGTAAAACCACCATTGCCCTTCGGCTGGTTCTCAGCAACTCCGACGCGGGGCGCAAGGCGCTTTACATCACTCTCTCCGAGTCAAAGCAGGAGTTGCTCGCCGTGGCCGCCTCGCACGGCTGGAAGCTCGATCCTGTCCCCATCTTCGAATTGACTCCACAGGAAGACTCACTGCGGCCGGAGCACCAGTATTCCGTCTTCAATCCGGAAGATGTCGAGCTGGATCAGCTTACCGACCTCATCTCCAAGAAAGTGGAAGAGGTGCAACCCAGCGTCATCGTCGTGGACTCGCTGTCCGAACTGCGACTGCTGGCGCGCGACAGCTTTCGTTACCGTCGCCAGATGCTCGCTCTCAAAAGCTTCTTTGAGGAACGGAACTGCACCGTGCTGCTAATTGACAATCGCACCAGCGAGGACAGGGAAACTACGGTGCACAGTATTGTCCACGGAGTCATTGGGCTGGAAGTACTGGAGCGCGAATACGGCAGCGTGCGGCGCCGCGTGCGCGTGCGGAAAATAAGAGGCTCACACTTCCGGGAAGGCTTTCACGACTACCAGATCTTGACTGGCGGGGTGGTTGTTCATCCGCGACTGGTGGCTGCTGAACACAGGCACACTCCCCGCAAGGACTTGCTCAGCACCGGTCTCGCCGAAATGGACACGATGTTGCACGGGGGCATCATGAGAGGGACCAGCACTCTGTTGCTGGGGGCCGCCGGCGTCGGTAAATCGAGCATGGCCTCACGCGTGGCCTGTTCGGCTGCGGAGCGCGGAGAGTCAGCCGCGATCTATTTGTTCGATGAATCGATCACGGTATTTCTGGAACGCAGTCAGGGATTGGGCGTACAGCTTGAGCAACACATCAAGAGCGGTCGAGTGCAGTTGAAGCAACTCGATCCGGCGGAGGTTCCCCCGGGCGAATTCGTGAACGACATTCGCTCGCGCGTGGAAAACGGTACCACCGTGGTTGTTATCGACAGTCTGAATGGTTGGCAGAATGCCATGCCCGGCGAGTTATACCTGCAATTGCAGATGCATGAGTTGCTCTCCTACCTGGGCGCTCTGGGCGTATCTACATTTCTGATCCTGGCGCAGCAGGGCGTGATGGGCCCGATGCAGGCCGATATCGACGTAAGTTATCTGGCCGATGCCATCATCCTTATGCGCTACTTCGAAGCCATGGGCGAGATTCGGAAAGCCATCTCGGTTTTCAAGAAGCGTTCCGGACCACATGAAGCCACGATCCGCGAGTTTCAACTCCAACCTGGCCGCATCATTGTGGGAGAGCCGCTTCGATCCTTTCACGGTGTGCTTACCGGAGTGCCGGAGTTCGTCGGCAGCGACAGTTCCGTCTTGAAAGCACCTAATGCCAAACAATAGCGCCCGAAATCTTCCCGTGCTGGTGGTTGCGCCCTTTGGACGCGACGGCGATCTCATCTCGGATACCCTGCGCCGGGCGCGAATCGTCTGCGAACTTCACCATGATCCTCGGCTGGTCTTTTCGCGCTTGTCCAACGGCACAGGTGCTCTTCTGGTCGAAGAAGAGGCGCTCAATGAGGACTTGATCCAGGAATTCGCCGCCGCTTTGCAAAATCAGCCTGCGTGGTCGGACGCTCCGGTCATTATGCTGACGAAGCCGCGCAATGCCATGTCAAGGGCGTCGCGCATGATGGCGCAGATGCGTCAGCCCCTGGGCCACACCACGCTGCTGGAGCGTCCGATACGTCCCGAAATTCTGGTGAGCACCGTCGAAACCGTGCTGCGCGCGCGATCACGACAGTTCCAGATTCGCGACGCCCTGGAAAGCCTGCAGGCCAGTGAGGCGCGTTACCGCTCTCTCATTCTGGCCGCTTCCTCGATCGTTTGGAGCGCAGACGTGCACGGAAATGTGGTTGAACCGCTGCCTGCATACGAGGCTTATACGGGAGAGAGCTTTGAGCATTATCGCGGGCAGGGCTGGTGCGACGCGATTCATCCGGCAGATCGCAAGCGCGCGATTCCCCTGATCTTTGCATCCATTGAGGGGCTGCGGCCTTTCCAAATCGAATATCGTATTCGCCGGCACGATGGCCAGTATCGTTACGTTTTGGCGCGCGGAGTTCCCGTGTTTCGCGAAGATTCGTCGGTGAAGGAGTGGGTGGGAACTTGCACCGACATCCAGGATCGCAAGGACTCGGAGATTGCCCTGCGCAAGAGCGAACGTTTGGCATTGGCCGGACAACTCGCCGCCAGCATTGCCCATGAGATCAATAATCCCCTGGAGGCAGTGACCAATCTCATCTACCTGATCAGCACCCGGGTTACGGATGACGACTCGCGCCACTACTGTTCCATGGCACAGCACGAACTGTCCCGGGTAACGGAGATTTCCGGACAGACATTGCGCTTCTATCGCAAATCCACCAAGCCGATTGAAACGGATGTCTCCGAGCTGCTTGAGTCGCTGCTGCACCTGTTTCGCCCCAAGTTCAGTCGGCGCAACCTGCAAGTTCGGACGGAGTTGCGCAAGGCTCCGCGCATCCTTGCCTTCCCAAATGAATTACGACAGCTGTTCGCCAATCTCATCAGCAATGCCATCGATGCCACGCCACCGGGCGGTCGCATCCGTATTGAAGTCAGGTCGGCGATAAACTGGCGACACCCTTCCAGGCGCGGGGTGGGCGTGACAGTAGCCGATACCGGCTGTGGTATTCCTGAGCACTTGCGGCGCCGCATCTTCGAGCCTTTTGTGACCACGAAGGGCGATGCCGGTACCGGTCTCGGCCTGTGGGTATGCGATGACATCGTCACCCGGCATGGCGGGAGATTGCGCTTGAAGACCAAAACGCGTGGGCACTCGGGAACGGTATTCTCGATCTTCCTGCCCGCGGATGTGGCTCCCATTCCGCAGTTGTCCGAGTCGAACTTCGGCGCCGACGGGGGCTCACTCGACGTGGCGTAACTTCCTTAGAAGCATTGCTCCCCCGGCCGCACAATGTGTTGCCGGTCCCGTTCGAAAACTGCATCCGAACATGTAAACTATTGTGTTTGTGCCTGATCGCCTGTCGCGACCAGCACGGCTGCGGCGGATTCCGCTTATGCGCAGTGCTGCCTCATACCGCGAGGCAGTGATCGACAACACTGACGCGGTGTCGCAGTTAAGCTAGAGTTTTCCATCACCATTACGGAGGCAATCTTGACCCGATTGAACAAGCCCATTCTCTCCCTTCTTATCGCCGGATTGTTGGTCCCGGCAGCATTTGCAGGCAACAAGGAAACTCCGCACGACTCACTGATGAAGTCGTTCCAGCAAGCGAACCTGTGGAGCGGAGGGCCCACCAAGCTGGCCGTTAACATGACCTTCCCTAAGCCGGACGGTAGCAGCGTTTCGCTGGACTACACCCTCTCGTGGGCGGGCCCCGACAAGTGGCGCGCCGAGTGGACCGCGAACGGTCTGGATCAGGTAACCGTGCTCAACAACAACAAGCTCTCGTACATGAGCACTCAGGCCGATCCGCTATTCCGCCTCGTGTTGATGGAAGCAGCGGTTGCCGCACTCGATGGAGGTAATCCCGCAGGCCCTTACACAATAGCGCCCCTCGACCTGGAAAAGGCAGATATCGATATTTCGAAGAAGAAGGTCAATGGCGTTGATGCGCGATGCATGACCCTGGGCGATCCGCAGCAAACCTTTTGCATCGATCCCGAGACTCACCACCTGTTGAGCGCGACCATCAGCTCGCATTCCGCCGAGATCGCCTCCTTCGAATACAGCGACTACACGACCGCGGGAGACACACAGTATCCCCAGACAATCAAAGTTACCTACGAGAAGTCGCCGCTAGAGCAGGCCAAACTGACGGTTAGTCGCGGAGACAAGTTCGCCGACAGCGTTTTCGCTGCTCCTGCAAAAAGTAGCTCCACGGACTTCTCCTCCTGCGCGGACGTCGCGACGCATTTCACCGCACCGCATGTCGACAAATCGGTCCCCGCGAAGATGCCCGAGGCAGATCGCAAGGCGAAGAAATATGGAGTCGTCTGGGTGCTGGCAAAGGTCGGAAAAGATGGCTCGGTTACGAAGGCCTTTGCTGCAGGCAGTGATAACCCCGATTTAAACACTGCCGCTACCGACGCGGTACAGCAATACAAATTCGCGCCGTATAGCCGTTGTGGCCAGGCCGTCGAGTTTCAGACCCTGGTCCTCGTTCCCTTCACGCCAACCAAAATGCCGGATTTGCCGCAGCAAGATGTCGGTCGCTAAGAATGAATCCCACCCAGCTGAAGTTAGCTCGGGTGGGATTTTTTTCGCCTCGAGGTCGCCGTCTCTTCCTTCGGTTACCGCATCGCCTCAATCGGATCGACCTTGGTCGCGCGCCGAGCCGGAACGTAACTGGTGACCACCGCGACTGCCAGAAACAGCACCGGCGCAAGCAGAAATGTCATCAAGTCGTGCGTGCCAACCTTGTAGAGCAGGCTGGACATCACCCTGGTCATCAGCAACGCGGCGACCAGTCCGATCACCACTCCGCTGACGGCAAGCATGAGTCCCTGCCGTACGACCAGGCGCAAAATGTCGGCGCTCTTCGCACCTAAAGCCAGCCGAATCCCCAGCTCGTGCTGACGCTGCGCCACTGAATACGCCAGCACGCCGTAAATACCGACCACCGCCAGAATCAGCGCCGTGACCGAGAACAGGCCCAGCAGCATCATGACGAACCGTGGCTGCGTGCGCGATTTATTCATCAGATCATCGGCGGTAAGAATTCCGGTGACCGGCTGGTCCGGATCGACACCGGAGATCTGCGCACGAATCGCCGACACGATCGTCTGCGGCGGCACGGCGGTGCGTACCAGCAAGTACATGTTGTTCCAGGGCAGCTGCGCGAACGGGATATAAACCTGGGGCTGCGGCTCCTGTCCCAACCCGCGATTCTTAATGTCCTCAGCTACGCCCACTACTTCCCCACCCGCGGTCCAGCGTCCCACCACAACATGTTTGCCCACGGGATTCTGGCCCGGCCAGAACTGGCGCGCGAATGTCTCGTTCACGATCAGGACTTTGGGCGCCTGGCCGTTATCGGCGGCGGTGAAGTCGCGGCCACTCCGCAAGGGTACGCGCAGTGTCTGGAACCAGTGCGGGCTTACGGCTTCGATGTCGATGAACGGGCGCTGCGCCAATGGAACGTTAGCCTGACCTTCGGGCAGCATAGGCGTGATGCGCTTCGAGCTCAGAGGCAACGCAGCAGAAATAGCAACGTCCTTCACGCCGGGTACTTCTGCCACGCGGCGTAATACTTCGTCGAAGAAATCGGTTTCTTGAGCGGGCTTCGCATATTTCACCGTAGGCAGCGAGATGTTCATGGTGAGAAGGTTTTGCGAGTCGAAACCCGGATCGACCTTCAGCAGACGGTCGTAGCTGCGCAGCAACAGCGCGGCACCGATCAGCAGCAGCAACGAGAGCGCGACCTGACCGACGACCAGCATGCTCGTCAGCCTGCCACGGCCTTTGCCCGCGGAACTGCCGCGACCCTCTTCCCGGAGCGCGGTGTGCAGCTCCATACCAGCCAACTGCAGGGCGGGAAAGATACCGAAAATGATTCCGGTCAGCAGCGAGATGCCGACGGTGAAAAGCAAGACGCGTAAGTCCATGCCGACGGGCACTCCCTGGGGCAACTGACTTGCTCCCCAGGTCAGCAGTGCGCGCGTGGCCAGCCAGCTCAGCCCCACGCCGAGCACGCCGGCAATCAACGCCATGAGTGTGCTTTCTGTCAGCAGTTGCCGCAGGATGGTTCCACGGCCCGCGCCCAGAGCAGTACGAACCGCGATCTCTCTTCTGCGAACCAACGCGCGCGAAAGCAGCAGGCTGGCCACATTAGCGCACGCAATCAGTAGAACCAGCGCTACGGCCCCGAAAAGCAGCCACACTTTGTCCCGAACCGTGCCGACGACAAGCTCACGCAAAGGAACGGCCGTTACCGTAATGTCAGGGCTGGCATCAGGTGCAGTCGGATTCTGCTCACTGTACTGGCGATTCAGAACGGCAAGTTCGGCGTCCGCGTGACTGAGCGTGACTTCCGGCTTCAGTCGCCCGACCAGTCCCAGATAACCCACTCCCTGCCGCAGCCGCTGCGGCGGAATCAGCGTCAGCTCGAAATAGCGTGGAGTCCACACATCCGCTTCCCCGACAAAGGGAAACTGCGCCTCAGGCGGCAGAACGCCGACGACTGTGTGCGGAGTGCCGTCCAGAGTAATGGTCTGCCCGACGATGCCGCGATCGGAACCGTACCGGGTACGCCAGAGCGAGTCACTCAGGACAACGACAGGCTTGCCCTCAGGACGGCCTTCTTCCTCGGCGAAGCTCCGTCCGAGTTGCGGCTCGACCCCGAGCATGGAGAAGAAGTTTGGCGACACGCGGCCTACGGCAACCTGCATGGGCTCGCCGTGTCCTGTGAGATTCAAGGTGTCGTTCGTCCAGGCGGAGACTGACTGGAAAGACTGGCTGCGGTCTCGAAGCAACTCGTAGCGAACCAGCGTGCCGTCGTAATCCTTGGACTGATCCTTCACCTGCAGGCTGACCAGTTGCTGGGGATCGCGATAGGGGAACGGACGCAACAGCAGCGCGTTGGCTACGGTAAAGATAGCGGTAGTCGCGCCGATACCGGCGGCAAGGATAAGGATCGCGCCAACGGTAAATCCCAGATCTTTACCCAGAAGCCGAACGCCAAAGCGAAGGTCGCGTAAGAACGACTGCATGGGAGGAATTATAGAAGGCAGCGCTTAGCAACTAGCAATCAGCGGCTGGCGAATTGGCTAAACCGTTGCCATTTTGAGTTATCGGAACGCGCTCCCGATCGGCGGATGCCGTTCAGCGATCGGGCCGAATGAGACTCAGCCTATAGCGAGTTCCTGGCGGCTCGCCAGTTGTTAGCTGCTATTGCTTCTTTCCATCCAGAGCTGCCAACGCGAGCGCCGGATTCTCCATCTAAATCGGGTGGATAGTGGTCAGTGGATTTTAGCTCGGCCAGCCAACCGCTCCGTATGTCGACGGAGGACGGCGTCATCTAGGAACCAGTGGCCATTATCCAGTGCCTCGTCCCCGGAGGATGAATGTCTGTTTCCCGGCAATTGACGGTCGTTTTCGCCTTAACGCTCGCTCTGGTGCTGTCCGCCCGCGCAAACGATGTCCGCGTCAGCATTCCCAAGCGGACAAAGCCGACCCCTGTACAGAAGCTGAATCAGGACGGGGTAAAGCAGGTTCAAAAGCACCAGTATAAGAAGGCGAAGGCGCTGTTTTACAAGGCATACCTGATCGACCCGAACGATCCGTTTACGCTGAATAATCTTGGCTACATCGCCGAGTTGGAAGGCCAGGCCGACCGCGCTCAGCGTTATTACAGCCTGGCGCAGGAGCAAGGTTCCGACGCTCTCGTCTACAAGTCGACCGAGCCGGCAGCGATTGGCAAGCCGGTTGGCAAAATTGCCGGTTCCGCTGCCGACACCAAGATGCAGGTGAACCGCATCAACGTCTACGCCATCGGTCTGCTGCAAAAAGACCAGGCTCCTCAGGCGGACGTGGCTTTGCAAAGAGCGTTAAAGCTCGATCCGGCGAATCCGTTCACCCTCAACAATATTGGCTATGCGCGCGAAAAAGAAGGTGAACTCGAAGACGCCTACAAGTTCTATACCCAGGCCGCTGATCAACACTCCGACACTCCCATTGTCGTTACCATGAAACCGGCGTGGCGCGGCAAAGGTATCAGCTCGATCGCTGCATTAAACGCGAGAAAAGTGCAGAACGTGATGGAGCACGAGCAGAACACCAGCGCCAAAGTCGCTCGCCTGAACACACGCGGCGTTGCCGCGATCAACCGCAACGATTACAAGCTGGCGCGGACCTACTTCGAACAGGCCTACAAGCTTGACCCCCAAAATGCATTTGCGCTGAACAACATGGGCTATCTGGCGGAGATGGATGGCGATCGCGAGACCGCCGACTTCTACTACGACAAGGCCCGCGAGGCCGATCAGTCCAGCATGAAGGTCGCCTACGCGTCACGCAAGGATGTCGAGGGCATGAAGCTGTCGTCGGTCGCCGGAGACAGTGACGATGCCGTGAATAAAGCCGTGGAGGAAGCCTCGGCCCTGCGGCGCGAAGAGGGTGGGCCGGTCGTTTTGCGCTATCGCGACAACCAGCCGGTGATGGAGCCCGCAACTCCACCGAAGCCGATTCAGCCGGAGACTCCAACTCCGGCCCCTGCGCCGAGTGGTGGAATCATCGAGCCCTTGCCGGACAATCAGCAACCCCCGGCAGCGCAGCCGAATGGGGGACAGCCCACAGCACCGCCGCAAGGAAACAATGCACCCGCGAATCCCAATGGAGGCTTGTTGATGCCGTTGCCCGATAATCAGCAGCCCCCAGCGGGGGAGCCGAACGCCCCGGCGAACCAGCCGGACAACAACGCTCCGCAGCAACAGCAACAGGCAGCGCCGCCGCAATCGCAGTCGGCGCCGCCCGCGCAAAACAACCAGCCGGCAAACTCGAATGGCGGAATTATGATGCCGTTGCCGGACAACCAGCAGCCGCCGGCAGCTCAGCAGCAGCCGCAGTAAGGTCGCTTTTCGCCGTTCGCCAAGTCGCCTGGAGAAACTGCTTCAGCCTTGGGTTCACTCCGGCATTGTTTCCAGTCTCGCGAAGCGAGACGGCAGATCATAGCCCAGCGCTTCAGCGCTGGGTAATCCCAAAGAAAAGGACTCGAGTCCCTTCAGGGGTAAGAATATACTTCACTCACCAAGACTATCGCGAACATTGTGAAACCTCTGTGCTACGGATGTTATGTAAGTGTATTAAGTCTAAGTGGTTTATGAACTTGCACTTAGGCGGTATCAGGCTTGACTTTGGTCTAGTGCGTGAGATTCTAGGCCAGTGTGCACTGACTAGTTATCTACCGTGTCAAGAATTGCAGTCTTCGGATGATCTCCCAAACCCGAACCGAAAACCTTTCAAGCGTTGGGATTATTTCGAGCTTCTCGGCCGATGTTCCCTCTCCGAACGTTATCTCAAATGTGACCTCTCCGTGATTCTTGAGCTTAGTCTCAAATCCTACGGGATGTCGGTATGTAGCGCTAATCCCAGGAGCATTGAATCGCGTAAGTATGATGTCGAGAACATCAATCGACCCATCTTCGTTCTCCAATTCAATGCCGATGATTCCAGTAGCAGCGACCATGGGAATAAGCAGGATGTGTTTGTCGTCAATGTCGAGGTCGTGGAGCGTGAGAATATCGCTGTCCCCACCCTTGTAACATTTAACGTCATTGACCATGAAGTCGAAGATTCTAGAGTTCGGTTCTATGCCAGCGTTTTTGGGAAGAACCGATTCAAGCCATTTCCTGGGCTTGTCGGGGGCGATAGGGAACTTTCTGTGCTTAGGTTCAGAGGAGGGTTTTCCAACTTTGTTAACGATTTCTACCCAAACAATGTCAAGAGCGGAGCGGAGATTGTGAACTGCATCGCCAGTAATCAATGCGAGGTCGGAGCGCAAGTAGTAGTCGTCCAATCCGTAGTGAAGGAACTTTTCCCCCGTCTCTCCGTCAATGTAAAACCGGGGTCCGTAACGGTCGGAAGAGGTGCGGAGTCGCTGCTTGAAATCAGAGATGTGCTTGTTGGCCCGTTCGATCTTTAGCATTGCGTGACCGAAGGGTGAGTCCCAGATTTCTTTCATAAGGAGACGTGTTCCGATGCAATTCTCTTCTCAAGACAGTCGTCAAAAGTCGATCATTAAGCTAGCCAGTCAGATAAACGAGCTTATGCGCAATCACCCAGATCGGGCTGAGGCTATCGACGCCCATGATATGGCGAGAGTTCTTTTCCGAAAACCTAATTCCCGTCGTCCAATTCTCGCAGTTCCTTGTGAATCTGAATTAGCTCATACTGTATAGCGGCAATGCCGTCTTTGATTTCGGCAAGGTCGCTCATGATCGCACTGATGCCGCTGTCTTGTGGGATTGCTTTTATCCCAACGATACGGCGACGTGATGGTGTTTTTCCGGAGTCAGTCAATTTATACGGCTCCTTTGGGTGGTGTAAGATGGGGCGCATGAAGCCTACGCCAAAAACGGAAGCTTTCAAGGCTTTTACAGAGGCATTGCAGCGCATCGTTTCGGTGCCGAAATCCGAAGTGGATGCGCGCATAAAGGCAAAGAAAAAGCCCCGCACTAAACACGGGGCTTCGGGCCACGCTTCTGGTAGAACCGTCTAGAACGCCGTTTCTCCCACCTTGCCCGTAAGCTCGGCATAGGTGAGCCGCTTGCCGACGATCTGAGTCAGGCACTTCTGAAAGCGCTGAAAGTCGGTTACGCGTTCTTCCTTCCTCTTTCCGCCACGATTGTTAAACCTAAAAGCCTGTTCATCGACATAGCGCTGCAAGTGGTACGGTTCAACAGCAACGTATGTGCCTTTGAGTGAGCGCTTGAGCAGTGACCAGAAATTCTCGATTCCGTTAGTGTGAACCTGTTCTCGCACATAGGTGTCTACGTGGTTCACGACATCATGACACGAACTGCTGCCGCAGAGCGTTGTAGCCAATCCATTCGTCGGTGTAGATGGTTGAGCCGGGCCTTACTTCCCGCAGAATCTCGTTTTGCAATGTATCGCGGCGCATCTAAAGGCTCATGGTGCGTCAAGTATATTCTTACCCCTTCAGGGACGACACGGCTTGGCCGCCCCTGCCCGACTTCGACATCTGGCGACAAGCGAACGGCGTCCTCATCCGAAGTGATTCACCGGTCCGAAACCTTTGCCTAACGGATATGCGGAAGTGATCGCCCGCCTGACATATTCCTTCGCGTTTCGCGCCGCCAACGGCAAACTGTCCCCCAGCGCCAATCGACATGCCAGAGCGGTGGCATAGGCGCATCCGGTTCCGTGGGTCGAACGAGATTCAATCCGCTCACCGGCAATCACCTGTTCGTTGGTTGGCACCTTGGAACTAAGGTAATCGTTCGCGGGATCCAGATGACCTCCAGTGATCACCACTGCGTTCGCGCCGAGCTCGTGAAGTCCGGCAGCCAGCTCCCGCAGCTTAGGCAAGGCAATCTCCCAGCTTGTTTGGTCGCGCAGATCATCGGCTCCGAGCAGAAGAGCGGCTTCGTGGATGTTAGGCGTCAGCACGTCGCAGATCGGGATCAGGCGCTTTGTCATCACATTCGACCCCGCGTTATCGAGCAGCGCCGTACCCGAAGACGACCGGATCACCGGGTCGAGCACAACGTTCGGCGGCCGACGCGATTCCAGAAAATCCGCCACGGCCGACGCGACCTCACCCAACCCCAACATTCCGAGCCGGACGGCGGCGATCTCCAGGTCGTCGGCCAGAGCCTGGAGCGTGCGGCGTACCAAAGTCGGATCGAGCGGCTCCACCCCGAAAACGCCCTGGGTCGATTGGACAGTTAGGGCCGTAATACAGGTAACCGCATAGCAGCCGTGGGCGGCTGCTGTCTTGATGTCGGCGGTAATCCCGGCTCCCGACGACGGGTCGTATCCGGCAATGCTCAGGATGACCGGCGGCACGCTCATGAGTTGACTGTACCGCAACGCCTGCCGCCCCTGAAGGATTAGGTTTTTCGAACCTGTCCCACCTCTGGCTTACCCCCGCGCCTAAGCCAAATTTTCTCCCCCGCCGCGGCGCGAGATATCAACCTCTCGACTCGGGGCTCCCTCATTTCTCTGGTGCAGCACGGTCATTCTTAGCTTGCGATCTTGATTGTAAGTAGCTGCTTTTGCGAAGCTTATGTCACCGAGTATGCCAACCCCGTCAAGCGCGGACCCCATCCAATTCCAGTATGCGCGCCTGCATCGTCGGTCAAATTCCGGCAGATTGATGGCTGCTGCACGGCGAGTCAACCGGCTCCGAGGGCCCCTGCGATTACCATAGTAATTCCGAATTGGCAAGCCCTAAGACAGCCTACCCACTTTCGAGGGTTGACTCTTACTCTTTGCGGTGGATAGACTTACATCATCCTGTCAGGAGGACCAACTTAAACGATGAGAGGTGTTTAATGTTACGAGTACTTAGCTCAGTCGCGGCGACGTTAGTCTTCGCCTCCGCGTTGGGCGCGGCACCCGGTAATAGCACACCGGAATCGCTAAAAGGGGCCCTAGGACGCACTCAGGAAAGTAAGCCAAGCCCGTCTGGGAAAAAAGCTCAGGTTGGCAAGGCCTCGTGGTACGGCCGCATCTTCCAGTCCCACAAGACTGCCAGCGGCGAACCGTATGACATGAATGATTTGACCGCTGCTCATCGCACATTGCCGATGGGTTCCTGGGTTAAGGTCACCGATTTAAAGACGGCTCGATCGGTCATTGTTCGTATTAACGACCGCGGACCCGTCGCCCGGAATCGGATCATCGACCTGTCCTATAGTGCGGCTAAGGTGTTGGGCATGCGCGGCGTCGATCGCGTTCGCCTGGACATCCTGCAAACTCCAGAGCTTGCAGAAAATCTCGGCCCGCAATAATACGGCTTAATCGGGAGGGTTCCCGGCAAGTCGCCGCTATTGGTGCGCTTGTTGGGATCGGTTAAACTGGGAGCCGATGCTTAGTAAAGATCGGCTGATCGTGGCGCTTGATGTCCCCAGCGCCGCCCAGGCTCGCCAACTGGTGCAGTCCATTGGCGAGTCCGCTTCCACCTACAAAATTGGCAAACAGCTGTTCACCGCCGAAGGGCCGGAGCTTGTCCGCGAGCTGGTCGCCTCCGGCCGTAAGGTCTTTCTCGACCTCAAGTTCCACGACATTCCGAATACGGTGGGCGCGGCCGTCCGCTCTGCCGCCGAACTGCGCGTTAGCATGCTGACCGTGCACGCCTCAGGTGGCAGCAAGATGCTGAAGGCGGCCGCCGAAGCCGCTACCCAGTCCTCGGCCAAACCGATGGTTCTGGCGGTTACGGTCCTGACCAGCATGTCGGAAAACGATCTGCAGGAAGATCGGCGTCGCCGGCACAGTCCTGAGCCAGGTACTGCGCCTGGGAGCGCTTGCTCGCCAAGCGGGTTGCGGAGGTCTGGTGGCCTCGGCGAAAGAGGCCGGCGAGCTGCGCCGCGAATTGGGCGAAGGTTTCGCGATCGTCACGCCAGGAGTACGACCAGCAGGATCCGCTGCGGGAGATCAGGCACGAGTGGTAACACCGCGAGACGCGATTGCAGCCGGCGCAAGTCACCTGGTGGTCGGCCGTCCGATCATCGAAGCGCCCGATCCGGCCCGGGCAGCCGCTACCATCGTCGAAGAGATGGAAGCTGCAACCATGCAGCCGCGTTAAGCGCACGGCTCGGAAACAGATGCCGGCGAACGCTGGTTACCTATTGAGTCTGCGCCGTACCATGCCTGCAACACCCAGCACGCCAATGAAAAAACTGGCAGCAGCCAATTTGTCCTGAAGCCAAAGTTGGTTTCCTACGACGCTGGCAGCGACCAAGTTGCCAACAACCGACTGTCTTTTTCGACTGCTACCTGTGTCATACGTGGCACAATACCTCAAACGCTGTTCGCGCCCTTCTAGCTGCTCAAATACAAACTGGAGAGATTTCCGTGAAAGAAGACGTCAAGTACCTCCTGCCCAGCCGTTATCGCCTTTCAGTTATTGCTGCAATGATTTGTTGTTTGAGCTTAAGCTGCCTGACGGCAAGTGCTCAGCAGCAAGCTGCCGCGCCGAATGCGGCACCCGATGTTCTAATCCTCAGCAATGGCGATACCTTGCATGGCAAGTTCGTGGGTGAGGCCGGTGGCACGGTCACATTTCACACCGATCCCCTGGGCGACATCTCCCTTACCTGGGACAAGATTAAGGAATTGCATACGGCTGATAAGTTCGCCGTGCTCAAGCCTGACCAGGAGTTGAGGCATCGCCGCAACGTTAAGGATCTTCCGGTGGGTACGGTCGCCATGACGGACCAGAATGTTCAACTCCAGCCGACGAACCAGGCTGCCGCTCAGACCGTGCCGGTGAAGGATGCAGCCTACATCGTGGACGAGGCTACCCTCAACAAACAGGCCCACGAGCCCGGCTTCTTTGTGGGATGGAATGGCGGGGCGACCGCCGGAGCCACTATCGTTGAGGCGACACAAAAGCAGTACAACTTCGCTTGGGGGATCAGCCTGGTGAGGGCAATTCCAACCGTGCCTTGGTTGGATCCGTCGAACCGTACCTTGGTCGACTTTTTGGGATCGTATGGCAAGACGATTCAGCCTGGTTATTTCGCGGGCAGCGTGTTCGTGCCGGACGTGACCACCAAAACGTCAATCTTCCATGCCGATGCCGAGCGCGACGAATATTTCTCGCCTCGCTGGTACGTCCTGGGATTGACGGCCTTCGATCACAACTTCAGCCAAAACCTCGATCTGCAGCAGATCTACGGCGGCGGCATTGGCTGGACGGCGATCAAGACGGCCAAGCAGGAGCTTGATCTGAAGGCGACCATTCAATACGAGAAACAGCAATTCATGGGCAACGCGCCGGGCTCGGATCTGAACCTGGTCGGTTCCACCTTCGCCGCGAACTACCTGCTGAAGATGAAGTACGCTACCTTCACCCAGGGGTTGGCTTACATCCCGGCCTGGAACGACACTAGCGCATACTCGCTGGCCGAGACGAACCTGTTGACCTTCCCGACCTACAAGAATCTTGGGTTCTCGATCGGAACGATCGACACCTACCTCAACAATCCACCGATCGCGTTGCCGCCAACCCAGCGCAACTCGTTCCAATTCACGCTGGGCCTGACCTACGCGATCGTGTCGAAGTACTAAGTAGTCCTGATTCGTCCGGACCTCTGAAAAATCAGGGGTCCGCTAAAAATCTATCTCCGAGAGATTGGGTAGTTCTGGACCTTCAGAGCCGGCGACACGGCGGCACGCACCATGGAGGCGAGCCCCCTGTCAAAAGCCCAGGAACACTTCGTTCTTGCTGGTGGGTAGCTTGAGATCGACGCCGTGCGCATGGTTCAGCGCCATCGTCTTCTTCGTGTCCAGTTCGGCGAGGGCGATGTGACGCTGGTCTCCAGCAACGGTGACATCGACGAATCCGCCGCCAATTACATAATGGTCCGACTCCAGCTGCTCGCCGTTACTCAGGATGAAGATGGTTTTGGGAATCGGCTTGGTCGGCAGGAAACTCCGGCCTCCCGAAACAATCGTCATTTGCGGACTGTTGCCGCCAACGGAAGGCGCCGGTCCGCGGTCGGCAGTCTGGGTTTTGCTCGAGCGCGACGCCGGGGATTGTTCCGCGCGATTCAACATGTTGCGCATGCCCTGCTCGCCGACCGCGCCGCTGCTCCTCGCCACGATGTTGCCGCTGCGATCGATGACAACATAATGCGGCACTCCATCCATGCCGAATCGACGAGCGACGGCGTTGCTTTCGTCGAGCGCAACCGAGCATGACCTGGGGTTCTTCTGAAGATATTGCCGGACGATCGATTCCTCCTCGCCCACATCGACAGCGATTACCACCACTCCCCTGCTGGCGTATTCCGACTGGATGGCGTCCACCGCGGGCTGATCTTTTCGGCAGTAAGGACACCAGGTCGCCCAGAACTCCAGCAGAACAATATTCCCGCTCAGTGAAGAGTTGCTGAAGGTCTGGCCATCCAGAGAGCGCAGGTTGAACTGCGGCGCCGGCGTGTCGGCGAGAGCGATCTCAGATAGAAGCACCAGCGAGACAAGAGTCAGAAGACAATACGGAAGAAACTTGCGAGTCACCATACGCCCCCTCGGCCAGTAGTTGGCGATCAATCTTGCGCCTAGACTACCTTTCCCCGGAGACCGTGGCTAGGACGAATGTCGCACCTTACAGTGATTTCGCGTACCCTGCCCAAGCCGGGATGACCTGGGCAGGACGAGTTTGCCGATTCTCTACCGCACTCCAACCGGGTACTGCCGCGAAACGATGCCGTTCACCACCACCTCCAGATAGCTCAGGCCGGTTTCCATGGTGGAGGGTATGTCGATGTACGTGTAAGTCGGCCCGTTGAAGCCCACAGCCATCGTGCTGTGATCGTGCGTCCGGCAATAAAACACATGCCCCGAAGTCCTGTTCACCAGCCTGACGATGGGATAGTTGGTTGCGGCTTGAGCATCGTCGCCGTAGAAGTTCGCCTGCGACGCGCCATTGAATTTGCTGCCAAACAATTTGTAGGTCTGTCCGCGGGTGTATTCCGACACTGTAACCAGCGCCGTCGGAGTCAGACCAGGATAGGGATTCCCTGTTGCCGTGTAGATTTCAACGTCGTTGCTGCCGTCGGTGTAGAGCACCTGTCCCGTGGGCAATACCAGCATGCGTCCGTACCACGAGGAGTTGGTGGGCGAATTCGGGGTCGCCGGAACCTGATTCAGACGGGTACCGTCCCACTCAAAAAACTCGGTGCCATTCTGAAAGATGCCGGGGCTGGCGCTGACCAGCACGTTGCCGTCCGGCAGCAGGGCCGCGGGCCCATCCGCGACATCAAGCGTCCCGGGAAAATCCGGACCGGGTGTCCAGGCCTGCGTGTTCAAGTGATACACGGAGGTGTGGCCCGCGCCCGCTCCATTTGCCCCTGTCCAGAAGACCGTGCCATCGGGACGAAGTACGCCGGGACCCTCTTCATTCGAACCGTGCGGGTCCCACAGTTGGACGACGGTGCTGCCCGCGCTCGACCAGCTCCCAGACGTCGGGTCATAGAGCTCGGAGTTCATACCATTGGGATCGCCGAGATCGACATAGGCGTCGACGGCCAACACTTTGCCGTCTGGCAGTAGCACCCAGCCCTCTTCGTCGTTCTCATCGAACTTGCCCGAGCCGGTCGCGGTCCATGAGAGCGTCGACTCGTTGAACAACGCCGACTGACGAGTGCAGCAGTTGGCCAGCATGAAGGTTTTGTTATCCAGCACGATTCCCGAAGCGTCGCCGATCGTGCTCCAGCCGCTTGGCGGATTAACGCTAGTCCAGGTATTGGCGATGGGATCGTAAAACGCGCCCTGGGTGGTCCAGACATACTGGCTGAAGTTCTGTTCTCCACCCTCGACAATCACCTTGCCGTCGGCCAGCACGGCGGAGGCGAAGAACAGCGGACCATAATTTGACGCCAGCGAAGCTACCTGGCTCCAGGTGCCGTTAACGTAGCTGCCATTGATATCGGGCGTGAGCTTGTACCACTCCGTGAATCCATCGTTGGGATCTTCATGATGAACCAGAACTGTGCCGTCGGTGAGTAGAAGGGCCTGTCCTGCAGTGAAGACGGGCTGATGGGTGAGTGGTTGCCACGACTGTGCGCTGGCCGCTCCCGCGGCAGTCAGCAAGACAAGAGTGGCGATGGCGAAGGTCCGCAGAAGCTTCATCTCTCTCCTCAAAATATCGCGTAGGGATGAGGGGCGGAATCGATCAGGTTGGAATGTGCTGAGGGTGGCCGCCGACCCCGAATCAAAATCGAGACATTATAAACGAGGCCAATAGTAGATCCATCGGGAACATGTTGCCGCGATCCATGGCTCGCACTTATTGAGTCGTCCCGGTCCCACCGCTTCGCCGACCCAGAGCGAACCCGAACGGTAACGAACCTACTTTGCGGGGAACAGAAATTTCAGCATCGGCGCCACGCGCGCTGCCCACGCAGCTTCGTTATGTTCGGCGTCGGGAACTTCCATATAAGACAAATCCTGCCCTTCCACCCAGCCCTTTTTCACCAGCGATATCTTCAGCTCCTGAGCATCGGGCAGCGCCCGCTGGCCTTCCTTCGTGCCAATGTCCAGCCAGATCTTAAGCTCGGGCTTGTGGGGAATTTTCGCCACCGTCTTCAGGATCGCGCGATTGCGCCACCACACCGAAGGCGACATCACCGCCAGGCGGCTGAACATCCAGGTGTAGCGCAGGCCAAGATACAGCGTCACCAGTCCGCCGAGCGACGATCCGCCCAGTCCACAACTTTCCCGTCCCGGCAGCGTACGGTAGGTGTGATCGACGAAGACCTTCAGCTCCTCGGTCAACATCTGTCCATAGGCATCGGCTTGCCCGCCTCCCAGTCGCTTATCTTCGACGGGTGTGTATTCGTCGATGCGATGTTTGCCGGTGTTGTAGATGCCGACAATGATCAGCGGTTCGATCTCGCCCGTGCCAACCAGGTGATCGGCGGTCTCGCCCATGTGCCAGTAATTACCCTTGCAAAAACAGGTCTCGGGATCGAAAAGATTCTGGCCGTCCTGCATGTAGAGCACGGGAAAACGGCGGTCGGCCTGCTCGTCATACATTGGCGGCAGGTAGACCACGAAGTCGTGCTTCTCTTCTTCAACCTGCGAAGGAAATTGCTCGTGCAGACGCAGGCGCGATTTCAAATCGCCCGGTACGGCGACAGGGGTAGGGTTCATGTCTGCTGTAGTCGGCATCGGATGAGGTATTTGGAATGTAAGGTATGCCGGCACTGCGGCTCAATAGAAATTTAGATGCAGTTCTGTGGAAATACGCCGCTTAACGATTGAATTCGCGGAACCGCTCGATCGCCATCCGGCTGTACTGGCCCACATGAATATAAAAGCCTCCTCGGCAATAGGCCCGTCGGGGAGATTCATGGAATTGGCTGCTTTCCTGTAGAATTAATGTTCCTGTCGGGGTCTGCGGTCCCAACCGGTAAGTCATCCGGCTCCTAACGAAATTGTCATTACGAGCGCCCGATGTTGGCGCGAGAAATCTGCTGTTCGCCTGCGGAAAGCAGATCCCTCCCCGGCCTGAGGGCCTCGTCGTGATGACAACAAGAGGGGATGTGCGGCGTCGCGCGGTCCCGATAGAGTACCACTCAGTTCAATTCTCTCCGTCAGGGGCATACATAACGTGAATCGTGAATTCCACCGTTGGTGGTCCAACGACCTGCAACGCAACATGGACCTCCTTGTTTTCGGTCATGATGGGCCAAAGGTCCTCGTCTTCCCTACCTCCATGGGCCGCTACTTCGAATACGAAGACAACAAGATGATTGCCGCCTTGGCCGATCGCCTGGAGCATGGCCAGCTTCAGATCTACTGCGTCGACAGCGTTGACAGCGAAAGCTGGTACAACAAGCAGGCGCATCCTTACTGGCGCGTGCAGCGCCACCTGCAATATGAGAACTACATCCTCAACGACGTGCTGCCGTTGATGTGGAACAGGAACTGGAATCCGCGGACCATCGTCACCGGCTGCAGTTTCGGCGCTTATCACGCACTGAACTTCGCAATGCGCCATCCCGACAAGGTGACCGATTGCGTCACCATGGGCGGATCGTTCGACATCAAGCGTTTCCTCAACGGCTGGTACAGCGAGGATGTGTACTTCAACAACCCGCCTGACTACCTGGCCCAATGCAATGACGGCTGGCGCTACAACCACATCCGCACCGTGCTCTCGACCGGCGAGTGGGACATGTGCTGGAACGACAACAGCGAGATGGCGGGCATCATGGGCTCGCGGGGCATTCGTCACGAGATGTATGTCTGGGGCGACCAGAGTTACCACGACTGGCCGTGGTGGCGTCCGATGGCAAGAGCCTACCTGGGATAACTCGATTCGTAGGGAACCAAAAAAAGCCCACCCTCTCGCCGATGCGACCAGGGTGGGCGTTTTGCGTTATCGATTACTGAAAGCTTATTTTCAGGATCGCGCCGTTCTCCCCGACTAACCATCCATGCTGCGGGTCAGCGAAAGCAACACACCAATAGCCCGACACGCCATTCAGCGCATACCAGGTGGTCCCTTCATCGGGAGTCCAGGCAGCCCCGCCGGTGTCGGCGGTGATCACGACCGTCTGCTCATAATCGTTGCCACCATGGCCGTCGTTGCCGTGGCCATTGGGTTGAAGCCGGTCATAGTGTTCACCAACACCCGTAGTGTTCTGTAAATACGCCAGCCCAAAAATTGCGCCCGTAACCGGCGGAGCGTTGGTCAGAGTCCAGTTACGTCCGCCATCGTGTGAAGTCGCCGTGCGAGCGTTGTTGGGATCGCTGGGGTCCAGGTCTCCACCACCTACGATTCCATGCCAGCCATCGCGAAACGCCACCGTAAACGCACCTGCGCTGGCCGAACTCACCAGCGGAGTGTCGTAGGCGTTCCAGGTGTTGCCGCCATCGCGCGTGGTTAGAGCGCGCGCAGCCGAACCACCGCCGGTAACGATCCAGGCATTCTCCTCGCCTTGCGTCGCAACGCAGGTACCGCTCGAAGAAAACGAAGCTTCACCGGCCAGCGCGGGAGGCATGTTGTTGGCGATGCTTTGCCACGTCCTGCCGTTACGCGTGCGCAGATCGGGAAAAACACCATTCACCGAATCGCTGTGTGCAATGCCGCGCTCCGGCGTCCAGAACGCAAAGCAATCATAGAAAGCGTTCGCTAGCTGGTTCTGGAACTGCATGGTCCAGGTCGCGCCGCCGTCCGTCGTCTTGTAGATACGAAAGTCGGTGGTGTTGTCGCCGATGGACATCAAATAGGCCACCCGCGCGCTCACACCCTGGACGTCGCGGAACTGCAGCGCTTCCGCGCCCGGAACCACACCGCTGCGCCAATGATTGCCGCCGTCGGTGGTGACCAGGAACGTGCCGTTTTCAGCCCCGGCCCATACTGTGCGCGAATCCACCGGACTCACGGAGATGATCAGGTTGGTTGTGCCGCTGTTCTGCGGAGTCAGCGTGGGTTGTTGTGGATGGCGGTTGGGCTCCTGGGCGCCCAAGACGGTGAGGGTCAAGAGTACAAGTAGAAAACAAGCTGGTACGCGTTTCGTCATATCGTCCCCTTCGAAACGAGTGGCGCGCTGGTGGAGCGGAGTATAGGACGCGTGTTCAAATCGTGTCAAACTGAGCGCTGCCGCTGACTTGCGGTTCCCACACTCGGCGTGGCACCCTGAAACTCCGTAATGTCGTCAACCAGAGAAGGCACTGTTGATCGAGCGGCCGGCTCGCACCGCGGCAAAATTGCGATCCTCATCGCCGCCGTTATCGTATTGCTGCCGGGGTTGGTCGCCATTTTGCTGTATTCACACCATCGCCGCGCCGAGCGGTCAGTCGCAAATCCCAACATAGCCGAGCGCGACAAGCTGGCGGTGGCCGCCGATCAGCGGCTGGCATCGACCGGCGATCTGAACAAAGCTGCCGAAGATTACGAGCAGATCGTCGCCAGCTATCCGCAGGACTACCGCTCGCTCGATAACCTGGGTGCTGTCTATGCGCGGCTGGGCGAGTACAACAAGGCAATCGATGTCACCCGCCGCGCCTTGAGCCTGGCGCCGGATGAGCTTGCTCCCTACGAGCATCTGGGCTACTACTACGTGGCCATTCAGCATCCAGACGATGGACATCAGGCCATTCGCGACGCGCAGGCGAAAAAAATGGACAGTGCCGCCTTCCATAAGGTGCTTTACGCACTGGCATTCCTCGCGCCCATGGCGCCGGACAGGCCTGCGATGGCCGACCAGATCCGTTGGTTCGCCTTACATCCGCAGTACGAGAGCTACGGCCTGGCGCTGGCTTCCAACACGGCAGCCTATGGCGGACGAGTCTCGAAATCGCTCGATCTGACTACCCGGGCAATCGATTCGGCGATTCAGGCTGACGACAAAGAGGCTGCGGCCGCATGGCAGGAGAACATGGCCCTGCGCGATGCCGCATTCGGCAATTCCGACGAAGCGCGCAAGCAGGCAGAAGCAGGTCTGAAGCTCGCACCCGGAAGTGTCGACGCAGTCGCCGAGGCGGCGCTGGCATTTGCGATGATCGGCGATACCAAGCGCGCTGAGACGCTAGCGCAGGATGTCAGCAAGCGGCGTCCACTCGACACACAGATGCAGTCGGTGTGGCTGCCTGCGATCCACGCGCAACTGGCGCTTCAGAAGAAGAAGGCCCGCGAGGCGCTTGACGATCTGGCCCCCGCCTTGCCGCTGGAGTTAGGCGAAACGGGCTTCGGTCCCAATCCCACATGCATGTATTCGACCTACATTCGAGGACAAGCCTACCTGGCCAATGAAAAAGGCACCGCCGCCGCGACGGAATTTCAAAAGATTCTCGATCACAACGGTATTGTCTGGAGCTGCTGGACCGGCGCGCTGGCGCATCTCGGATTGGCGCGCGCAAACGTTCTTATAACCAATGATGTCGAGGGCCAGGACGTCGACGCGGCGCGTTTGCAAGCGATCATGGCGTACAAAGGCTTCCTGAAGCTATGGAAGGACGCGGACCCGGAGGTCCCGATTCTTCAACAAGCGAAGGACGAACTGGAACAACTCCCGCAATGACGATCATCATCGAGCTTCTCACCGGCATTCCGGGTTATTAAACAGTGGATGTGCCAACCGGCTTACAAAACGATTCACGCGCTGCTGCTGGCGCTGTTGTTCTTTTGCACAATTCCATCCGGGGCCACGACTGCGGTTGCTCTGCACAGCCGCTATCGCGTCGTACTGGCCGCCGACAGCCGGGCGATCTATGGTGCGAACCGGAACGCCACCGAGTGCAAGCTTTTCGAAATTCGCGACGTCTATGCCACAGTGTCAGGGTTGGCTCA
Organism: uncultured Acidobacteriaceae bacterium; assembly: GCA_963834135.1. Taxonomy (GTDB): domain Bacteria; phylum Acidobacteriota; class Terriglobia; order Terriglobales; family Acidobacteriaceae; genus Bog-257. Next base: position 758,949 of record CAWIAN010000010.1, read on the forward strand.
CTACGGCGCGGCCTATCGCGCGACCGACGCTGTTCGGGATGGCTTTTCCCGTCCTGGCAGCTTTCCGAACCACGTTTCCGCGACAGCTTATTTCCTTCAGCAGAGAGTCGACAGTCTGCTCACTGGCTTGCAGCGCAATAATCCGAATGAATATCGCTTGCTGATGCAGCGCAGCGGCCCTCAGTCCGACTTTGTGGCACTTGCCGTGGCGGAGTCCATCCATGGTCAACCGGTCCTGGGGATTATCGAATTGCAGCGAGTCGCTGGACAGAACTCTTTCGTCGCAAGAACCGCAATCTGTCCCGGAAATTGCCGCCAGGGCGATGGCCTGTTCTACCTCGGGTATTGGGACCGGATCAAACCGTACGTGGCGAACTCGGGCCAGCCGCGAAGCGTGGGGTCGGCAGCATCCATCGATCGGCTGATACGACTGGAGATCAATGCTCATCCCGCCGAGGTCGCCGCGCCGATCAATATTCTCGAACTAGGCAGCTCGGGCGCGCGGTGGTTGCAGAACGGCGGCAACTGCTCGTTGCCGGGAGTTGGCTGGTAAAAGCTTTCAACCTCTCCAACGTTGCAGGCATCACGGTTAGCTGAACACTTTTCCATCTTTAGCATCAGCTTTCCAACCTAGGAGAATCGTCCGCAGCAAGGGGCTTTATACTGCCGATGCCAGTGCAGACGTGTCGCCGGGGAAATCACCAACTTCTCATGACCGAATGGAATGCATCCGGATACGCGCGCGTCGCAGGCCTGCAAGAAGCCATGGCCGCTGAAGTTCTCTCGCTGCTGAAACTCAAAGGCGACGAGCGTGTTCTGGATCTGGGCTGCGGCAACGGCAAAGTCACGGCTGAGATCGCCGCCCGCGTTTCTAACGGTTTCGTGCTAGGCGTTGACGCATCGGCCGAAATGATTGCGTTCGCCTGCGAGCACTTCGGCGCTCTCACCAACCTGCGCTTCGAGACCTGCGATATTCGTCGGCTTACCTTCCGCGAAGAGTTTGATCTTGTCGTCTCGTTCAACGCGCTCCACTGGATCCCTGACCAGCAGGAAGCTCTGCGTGCCATTCGCTCAGCCATGAAACCAAACGCACGCGCTCAGCTCCGACTCGTTCCCGACAGCGAACGTAAAAGCCTCGAAACTGTCCTGGAAGAAACACGAAAGTCCCCGCGCTGGGCGCAGCACTTTCAGGGCTTCCATGATCCCTACCTGCACCTCACGCCCGAGCAATACTCCGCGTTGGCCGAGGACAGCGGCCTGCATGTCCTCGATATTCGGACGCAAGATAAATCCTGGGACTTCCTCTCCCGGGAAGCATTCGAGGCCTTCGGTTCCGTAACCTTTGTGGAGTGGAGCAAGCGTCTCCCACAGAGTGAGAGGCCGGCATTCGTCGACGATGTACTGGAGCGATATGCGCTCGTAGCCGGCGACCAGCACACTTTCAAGTTCTACCAGATGGATATCGCGCTATCGCGCAGCGCTTGAAGAAGAAAGGTCAAGCGATCCAACCTGTCGAAGCCCGCAACTCAAGCGGCCACCGGTGCGGATCGTGCTCGCGCCACGTCCTTCGCTCGCGGCGTAAGTAACGCGAATACGATAGCAGCGATGAACAGCACCGGCACGTCTCCCAGCAAGTGTCCGCGATGCTCGGGATAGACGAACGCCTGCACCGCCATGATGCCGCCGTGTACCACGCTCGACCAGACCCCAAACCAGATCAAGCTGAGATTCGCCAGGGGATCTCGCGCAGCCATGATCAGGAACACGCCGAGCGTTGCATAAACGCCGAGAATCATTTGCAAGTACATCGATGGTCCCGAAGTGTGCCATGCCCATCCCGATGGCCACACGATGGTGAGCGGATAGATTCCAACCACGCAAAACGCGCCGATCAGAACCAGGGCGATCTTGAGGGTTTTCAGTCGCGTAGTTTCTTCCATGATGGCAGGATTGTAGTGCTAATCTCCGCGAATTATCACGAAAAACTAACAACAACTTGAGAGCAAGGCAGATTGACCAGCTTCCGTTCATTCCAGCCAGCCGGGTGTATAAAGATGGGATGTTTTGCCACGCTTCTTTTAGGTGCGTCTTCTTCCTGCTTCTCGCCTTGACTGCCACCCTTGACTTCGCGCAGGCAAAACCGGAAATCGCCGGAGACTACAGTGGCATCCTCGGACCACTACATCTCAAGCTGCACATCACGGCCACTCCCGACGGCAGTTTGAGCGGAACCCTGGACAGTCCGGACCAGGGCGCCGTTGGAATTCCCTGCTCCGATTTTCAGTACGATGGCGCCACCCTGAGCTTCGCGGTCCCTGCCGTACATGGCACCTGGAAAGGCACCGTTGCCGATAGTGGACGGTCGCTCGGCGGGACCTGGTCGCAGGGTAATCCGATGCCGCTGGTGTTCGCCCGCGAGCAGGCGTTTGTGGCCGCCGCGAAGCCGTCCGCCGTCGACGGCATTTGGTTGGGCAAGATCAAAGCAGATTCCGAATATCTGCGGATCCAGCTTCAGGTCAAGAGCGACAGCGCAGGAAAAGAATATTGCACTTTCGATAGCCTCGATCAGGAGGTCACCGGCATCGAATGCGCGAATGTCGCGTTCACGGGAAATAAATTCTCGTTCGAGATTCCCGCCGGACACGCACAGTGGAGCGGAACTCTTTCTGCCGATGGCAAATTACTGACCGGCACGTGGACGCAAGGCACGCCCGCGCCTCTGAATTTCGAACGGCAAACCGCGGCGATCGTCATTCCGCCTGTCCCACCTCCTTCGTATGAGCCGGCAATGGCACCGGCAACCCTGGCGCAAATGAAAGCCATTCTCGATAAAGACTTCGCTGAGGCGCTCAAGAGCGGCGACCTGGCTCCAGCCACGCACGTCGGAGTGACCATCGGCATCATCGATCATGGCGAGCGACTGGTCTTCAGCTACGGCGTCGCCAAAGATGACTCCATCTTTGAAATCGGTTCGATGACTAAGACCTTCACCGGGCTGATCCTGTCGCAGATGGTAGAACAGGGCAAAGTGAAGTTCGATGAGCCCGTGCGCGAGTTATTGCCCAGCGGCACAGTCGCCAAGCCTGCCGGCCAAGAGATTACCTTGCTTGACCTGGCCACACAGCACTCGGGCTTGCCGCGTCTGCCCGACAACTTCAAGCCTGCCGACAACAAGAATCCTTATGCGGATTACACTGCCGACAACTTATATACCTACCTCAAGAATCAGGGTGTGGCGAAACCAGCGAAGACGGACTTCCTGTACAGCAATCTTGGGTTTGGCTTGCTCGGACAGGCGCTGTCGGACCGCGCCGGCATAGCCTATCCGCAGCTGTTACACGAGGAGATCGCCGCTCCACTCGGCATGACGGACACGACAGTCGCCCTCTCGGCGGCGCAGCAGTCGCGATTCCTTCAGGGATACGATGGACGCCATCGCCCGGCTCATGCGTGGGATCTTGTCGCAATGGCCGGAGCCGGAGCGATCCGCTCCACTGCTTCCGATATGCTGACCTATCTTGAGGCCAACCTGCATCCCGACAAGCTGCCGCCCACAGCCGCGACAACTCCGGATGGCAAGACACTCTCGGCCGCGATCACGCAGTCGCATGAACTGCGGGCCGATGCCATGGCAGGAATGCGTGTAGCCTTGGCGTGGCTTTATGAGCCCGACACGGGCAACTACTGGCACAACGGCGCGACTGGAGCCTTCAGCGCATTCGGCTTCTTTAATCTCAAGGCGGACTATGCGGCCGTGGTTTTAGTGAACACATCCGTCGGACGGACGGGCAGTCTTGCCGACGATATCGGTCACCACATTGCGCAGAGGCTGGCCGGAAAATCTGCATTAGTCGTTCCCTGAGGAGAACATCATGAGCACGGTATTGTCAGAAGCCGAAGTGCAACAGGCGCTGCGTCAACTTCCAGCCTGGAATAGGAATGGCAATGCCATCGACCGCCTTTTTCAGTTCGATAGTTTTGCCCAGGCGATGGAATTTGTGAACCAGATTGCTGAAGCCGCGGAAGCCGTAAACCACCATCCGGACATTCTGATCAGCTATAACAAGGTGACGCTCTCGCTGGTATCGCACGATTCTGGCGGAGTGACCAGTCGCGATATCAAGATGGCCGCGCGCATCAATGAGTTGGCGCCCGCGTGAGATTCGTTGAATGTCGATACGATCGATTTCCTTCGGCGGCCTTTCGTCCGGCGCCCTTTTCCACGATTGCCAGAAGCTGATGCCGTGGGGCTTATAAATTTTTTTCATGCTTCCGGCACCCCTAATGTCGCTGACTTCCCGCGCTGAACATGATCTAATTCTGGCAGGCCCTACTCAGGGAACGGACACGCTTCCAACGAGTTGGCTTGATTTTTGTGTCGCTGGGGAGCGCTCCTGCATCAAACTGTTCAAGACGTGCTATTGCGAGCCCACAACCTGAAAAAGGTTTTCCGCTCGGGTAATTCGGATTTAGTGCTCTTTGAGAAGTTGTCATTCGAGGTTCGGACCGGCGAGATGCTGGCGATTGTTGGCGAGTCTGGTACAGGCAAAAGTACCTTACTTCACATACTCGGAGCGCTTGATAGCGCTTCTGAAGGTGACGTATACTTCGCCCAAGTCGAGCTGAGTCGCCTCTCGGAAGAAGACGCGGCAGAGTTCCGCAGCCGGGAGCTTGGATTTGTCTGGCAGTTTCATTATTTGCTGCCTGAGTTTACGGCCCTGGAGAATGTCGCGATGCCCTTGCTGATGCGAGGCACCAGGCGACAAGATGCCGAGCAACAGGCTCTGCACTGGTTGCAGGAAGTTAGTTTGGCGGACCGTGCCAGTCATCGGTCCGGGGAGTTGTCCGGTGGAGAACAGCAGCGGGTAGCGCTGGCCCGTGCCCTGATCACCGGACCAAAAATCCTGATGGCAGACGAGCCTACAGGAGACCTTGATAACCGGACAGCGGAAGCAGTCTTTAAGTTGATCGCCAGGTTACATTGCGACTACCGTCTAACCTCGCTCATCGTCACTCACAATCTTGGGTTTGCGCGTCAGTGCGACCGAGTTTTGCGCCTGGAACGTGGGCGGGTGACGGAAGTGTCTCCGCAATCCTTATCGGCCTGAGCGGAGCAACGGTTTCGCAGTTGTCGGGTTTGTAGTAGTAAGGGACCTACGAGGTCCTTAAAATCGGTCCCAGTCTTTAGTTTGGGGCCGGCGGTGACGGGGCGAGTCTGGCAACAGAACTCGGCAGGAGCAAAAATTCCTGCCATGTTCTTGGAGAGGTTTCATGTTTGAACGGTACACGGAAAAGGCCCGGCGCGTAATCTTCTTCGCACGCTACGAGGCCAGCCAGTTTGGTTCTCCGTACATCGAGACGGAGCACCTGCTGCTGGGCTTGCTGCGGGAAGACAAAGCGCTGACGAATCGGTTCCTTCGGTCCCACGCTTCGGTTGAGTCGATCCGCAAACAGATCGAGGGCCACACTACCATCCGGGAAAAGGTTTCCACTTCCGTGGACCTGCCCCTGAGCAACGAGTGCAAGCGCGTGCTGGCGTATGCCGCCGAGGAAGCTGAGCGGCTGTCGCACAAGCACATTGGTACCGAGCACCTGCTGCTGGGGTTGCTGCGCGAAGAGAAATGCTTCGCGGCTGAAATTCTGCACGAGCGCGGCTTGCGCCTTTCCACGATTCGCGAAGAGCTGGCGCGCACCTCGCAGGAGAAAGCTGCTCCATCGCAGCGCTCCCGTGAATCTTCCCTGCTCTCTGAATTTTCGCGCGACCTTACTCAGGCCGCCATGGACAACCAGCTCGATCCGCTGGTCGGTCGTGATAGCGAACTCGAGCGCGTCATCCAGATCCTGTGCCGCCGCACCAAGAACAATCCGGTGCTGATCGGCGAGCCCGGCGTCGGCAAGACGGCCATCGTCGAAGGCCTGGCGCAGCGTATCGCCGACGGCGAAGTGCCGTCATTCCTGGCGGACAAGCGCATCCTGGCGCTGGACCTCTCGCTGATCGTGGCCGGCACCAAGTATCGCGGCCAATTCGAAGAGCGCCTGAAGACCATCATGAAGGAATTGATGGAGTCGCAGAACTCCGTCATCTTCATCGACGAGCTGCATACGCTAGTGGGCGCCGGATCGGCCGAGGGTTCGCTCGACGCCGCCAACATCCTGAAGCCGGCCCTCTCGCGCGGCGAGATTCAGTGCATCGGCGCAACCACGCCGGCTGAATATCGCAAGTCGATCGAGAAGGACCGCTCTCTCGAACGCCGCTTCCAGGCCGTAAAGGTTCCGCCTCCGAACGAGGCCGACGCCGTCAAGATTCTGTTCGGCATCAAGGAGCGTTACGAAAAGTTCCACGCCGTCAGCTATACCGACGAGGCCATCACCTTCTCGGTCTCGCACTCGAACCGCTATCTGCCCGATCGCTTCCTGCCCGACAAGGCAATCGATCTGGTGGACGAAGCCGGCGCGCGTGTAAAGCTTCGCCAGACGTCCCTGCCCGAGGACATCACCGAGGTGCAGAAGCGGATCAAGTTCATCGTGCATCGCATGGAGAACGCCATCGCGAATCACGAATTCGAAAAGGCCCGCTTCTACTCGGACGAGGAACGCAAAGAGCGCGAAAACCTGCGCGCGTTGCGCGAGAAGTACCACCTCGATGAGTCCTCGACTGGCGTTGTCGGCCGCGAGGACATCGAAGACGTGGTCTCGCGCTGGACTGGCGTCCCCATCGCCTCCATCAAGGAAGAAGAGAGCCAGAAGCTGCTTCGCATCGAAGAAGAGCTGCACAAGCGGGTGATCTCGCAGGACCGCGCCATCTCGGCGCTGGCTCGCGCGATCCGCCGTTCCCGCGCCGGCCTGAAGAGCCCGAACCGTCCTATCGGTTCATTCCTCTTCCTCGGCCCCACCGGCGTCGGCAAGACGGAAGTCGCTCGCACGCTGGCGCAGTTCATGTTCGGCAGCGAGAAATCTCTGGTCCGCTTCGATATGTCGGAGTTCATGGAGAAGCATTCGGTCTCGAAGCTGATCGGCTCGCCTCCGGGATATGTCGGCTACGAAGAAGGTGGCCAGTTGACCGAGCGCGTGAAGCGCGCGCCCTACTCGGTCGTCCTGCTGGACGAAGTCGAGAAGGCGCACCCCGACCTCTTCAACATCCTGTTACAGGTGTTTGAAGACGGCCAGCTCACCGACGGCCTGGGCAATACCGTCGACTTCAAGAACGCGATCATCATCATGACCTCGAACATTGGCGCGCGGCATTTGCAGAAGCGCACCGGTCTGGGCTTCCAGGCGGAGCTCGACGAGAACACGTCCACCAAGGTCGAGGACATGGTACGCAACGAAGTCAAACGCACCTTCAATCCTGAGTTCCTGAACCGTCTGGACGAGGTAATCATCTTCGGCGCGCTGACCGAGGTCGACCTGATCCAGATCGTCGAACTGATGGTGCAGCAGTTGAACACGAACCTGGCGCAGCGCTCGATCACCGTAACGGTGACCGAAGAGGCCCGCAAGTGGATCCTCGACAAAACCGTCGTCGATCGCACCTACGGCGCCCGCCCGCTGCGGCGCGCGTTGCAGAAGTACATCGAGGACCCGCTGTCGGAGGCGCTCATCCAGGGTACCTTCCAGCAGCGTCCGGCCTTCATCGAGGTGTATCTCGACAACGATCAGCTCTTCTATCGCCCGGTGGGCGAGGAGAAGACGGAAGGCGTGTTGCTGTATAGCAGCTAGGGCTGTCGGCCATCGGCTGTCAGCTTTCAGCTAAGGCAAATCTTCAAGGGGGAGCGGCAACGCTTCCCCTTTTTGCGTTCTAGGACATTAAGTGTTAAGAGTTACATACTTTTGTTTACAATACCTATATACAATGTAATTATGAAACAAATAATTTACATACTATGGAGGTTCCCGTATGGCGGTCGCCACGAAAAGCAAACTAAAGGTAGCCGACGAAGTATGGGCCATTGCCGCATTGTTGCAGTATGAGAATCCTAAGCGCGAAGACTTCACGATCGAGGAGATAATGGACCGAGCGCGCAGAGAAAAGCTGACGGATCTGCTGAGGCCCGGATTTTATGTTCACGTGATCCAGCACTGCGTGGCCAATCGTCCACCCAATCCGGGAGCCTATCGCATCCTCTTTGAAACTGCACCAGGGCGTCGCAGGCTTTTTCGGCAAGGCGATCGGTTCCACCCCGCGCGCGAAGCAGGAAAGATAACTCCGTCGCGGCAGGATCTACCAACCCGTTTTGCCAACCTGTTGGATTGGTACCGGGAGTGGTCATCTCATTCGCTGCAGACTCCTGCCGAGCAGGACCCTCTACTGCGTTTGCGGAATTCGGGCCGGAAACTTTGGGCTGACGAGCATGCTGACGACTACGTGCGGCGCCTGCGCGAGGGCTGGGAATGAGCCGGATCTTCTGGGACACCAACATCTACATCTACCTTTTCGAGAACTACGGTGAATTCTCAAGACAGGCAGCAAATCTTCGCGAGAAGATGCTGGCGCGCGGAGACCTCTTGCTCACTTCTTCCCTCACCTTGGGAGAAGTCCTGGTTAAGCCTATGGAGCGGGGAGATACGAGATTGTGCGAGGAATACGAACAGGCAATCACGGCAACCTCCTTACTGCTCCCCTTCGACGTGAAAGCCGGGAAGGTCTATGCTGCTCTGCGGCAGGATCGTACGCTGCGGGCTCCAGACGCGCTTCAATTGGCTTGCGCCGCCGTGGCTGGCTGCGACCTGTTTGTCACCAATGATCGGCACTTGCAAGGGAAGACAGTGCCGGGCATTCACTTCATTGTGCCGCTCAATCAGGTCCCTCTGTAAGGGAAAGCAAATCACAACTGGACGCCGACGGCATCGCCCGCCAGCTTCGCGCATCATACAATGTGAATATGGAGCTACTCGTCTACACCGCTTACTGGTGTCCCGACTGTCGCACGGCCAAGCGCTTCCTTGAGAAGAACAACATTCCGTACAAGGAAGTCGATATCGAGAAGACGCCGGGCGCCGCCGAAGAAGTCGTCCGCCAGACCGGCAAGCGCGCCATCCCGCAGTTCGTCATCGACGGCAAATGGGTCCAGCCGTACCGTCCGGGCGAGGGCTTTCTTTACGAGGAAATGTCGGAGCTGCTGGGCGTCATGGACGAAGGCTGACGAGCGCCCCTCAGGAAGCAACTTCCTAACGTGACAAATTTTGATTGGGCGTCATCCTGAGCGGAGCGTCCGCGCCTTTGCTTTTCCGCCGCGTCTTGTGCGGCGGACGGACGCGAAATCGAAGGACCGCTACCCTCGGCGGATCTCTCGCATTTCTCATCCTGAGCGAAGCAGCGCCTGCCTTTAGCGCTGCGTAGCCGAAGAACCTGTTGTTCGCGGCTCCGGAAGAATCCTTCCACAGTAGGTTCCTCTACTAAACGTTCGCCGATCCGCAAAGGCAGCGGATCGAAAAACATCGCGAACGCTCCGGTCGGAATGACAACCGCATTCCTGCCAGTGATTCGCTTACGCCGGTCGCCGTCTTCCCTTCATCCACCCGGGCTCGCGTACATACTCCTCTTCCAGACGGCGTAATCGTGCCGCCATCACCTGAGAGCGTCCCAGGTAGCCGACCGGCTTGCCCGGCTCTTCCCAGCTGCATACCGGGAGCCGTCCTACGTTCGAGCGCAGCATACGCGCCGCCGCATCGTATAAAACTTCGTTGGGGTAGGCCACTACTGGATTTGCCGAACCTGCCTGCATGACGGTCGTGGTTCCCGATTGATCTTTCTCCAGCGCGCGCATGATGTCGGCACGCGTGATGATGCCGGCCAGTCTGCCATCCTTGTCAACGATGAACACGCCCTGATGGTGCGTGACTGCCGGATCGCGTTTGGTCACGCGCTCAGCCAGTTCGGCGACCCGCATATCGGCCGGAACCGTGTCGAACTCCTTCGCCATGGTCTCGCCCACGGTCACCTGCTGGAAGACATCGGGCTCATAGTCCTGATGAATGTGCAGGCCGCGCCGTGCCAGCTTCTCCGTCATGATCGAGTTTTTGGCGTAGCGCACGGCAATGGCATCGGCAATCACGGTCACCAGCATCAGCGGCAGCACCGAGTTGTAATCGCGCGTGATCTCGAAGGCAAAGATGATGAAGGTAAACGCCGCTCGCGACGCCGCTCCGAAGACCGCACCCATGGCCACCAGCGCAAACGCTCCAGGCGCAAGGTTCGCAGCCGGCCAGATCTTGTCGACCACCAACGCAAACACCGATCCCATCGCCGCGCTGGCCATGAACATCGGCGCCAGCAGACCGCCCGACGTTCCCGAACCCAGCGAAATCACCAGCGCCGCCGACTTGAAGATCATCACTGCCAGCAGCGTGCCCAGCAACAAGCGGGCGTTGAGAATATCGGAGATGGTGTCATAGCCCACGCCCAGCACGCGCGGCACAAAGTAACCGATGATGCCCAGGCCCAGCGCGCCGATTGCCGGCCACCACATGTCGTGGATCGGCAGCTTCTCGAATTGATCTTCCACCCAATAGAGCGCCTTGCTGAAGCCCAGCGCCGCCACGCCACAAAGCACGCCCAGCACAAGATAGAACGGCAGTGCATGAGGAAGTCCGAAGTCGAGCGCGCCCACCTGAAACATCGGGCCGGGACCCATCAGCCGAAAATGAACGCTGGTGGCCAGCGTGCTGGCGATCACGAGTGGAATAAACGAGCGCGACTTGAATTCGAAGAGCAGCAACTCGATGGCGAGGATGACGCCCGCGATTGGCGTACTGAATGTCGCCGCCATGCCCGCCGCCGCGCCGCAGGCCAGCAGCACTTTGCGTTCGGCTGCTGTCGTGTGCATCACTTGCCCGACCAGCGATCCGATCGCTCCGCCGGTCTGAATGATGGGACCTTCCGCGCCGAATGGGCCGCCGGTGCCGATCGCAATCGCAGCCGAGATGGGCTTCAGGATCGCAACCTTCGGCTCGATGCGGCTGCGGTTGATCAGCACTGCCTCCATCGCCTCCGGAATACCGTGTCCCCGGATCTTGTCCGAGCCATAGCGCGCCATGATGCCAACGATGACTCCGCCAATCACCGGAATGAGGATGACCCAGAGGCCAAGCTGGTTCTCGCGCGCGCTGCGGAAGACAAACGACAAGCGGTGATAGAAAGCGATGTTGGTAAACAGGCCGATGAGGTTGTAGAGCAGATACGCGATGATGCCGGCGAGAATGCCGATTCCTCCGGCGAGCAGCGAGACAATGCCGGTGCGGAAGCGCGCCTCTTGTCCCAACAACACGTTTCCCGGCTGGTCGGGATTCAGCGGGTTCAGCCCGTCAACGCCCAGGGTTTCTGTATGCTTCGTCATGACGTTCAGGCCGCTCCTTTTCTTTCCAGCTTTGCAGTGCGTCGTGGACGACCAGACGCCGCGGCACGCGGTCTCCCAGCTTCGGCCTTCTTTTGGCCTGACCTGGGCTCACGGGGCGTCAGTTTGCGCAACGTCGCCACCAGTGCCGGGGCCGCCAGACGTAACTCCGCCCGCATGCTCTTCGTAAGGTCCGCCAATAACTGGCCGCCCAGCGCAGTCAGCTGCACGTGAACTTCGCGCCGGTCGGCTGTGGCGCGCTCGCGGGATAGCAGGCCTTTCTTCTCCATGCGGTCTACCAGCTCGACCGCGCTGTGGTGCTGAATCTGGAGCCGCTCGGCCAGATACGCGATGCGCGGCTCTTCTCCGTCGCGGATGCCCTTCACGGCAAGCATCAGTTGATGCTGTTGCGGCTCGATGCCGGCTTTGCGGGCCGCCTCTTCGCTGAAGTGCAGAAAGCGGCGCATCTGATAGCGGAATTCCGCCAGGGACTGGTAATCGGTGCGGTTAATGTTTTTGTGGTTCGGATTCATGATTGGTCGATACGATTATATCGTATCACGATATTTATTTAGATGCGGCGAATAACGGCCCGGGTTCGCATGAGGACGTGGAGGGCGCTACGCATCTCGCGGCGTTGGAGACCTGGCCGTCCGGCTGTAGGCGTGCCGCCGGCTGAAGCCGGCTCCCGTTGGAATACGAGTTGGCGTACCCCGCGCTTCCGCGCGGGGCTATAACTTCCGGGCCGTTCGTGGGTGCCCAAAGCGGGCAGTCGATGTTGTAGCCCAGCGCGGAAGCGCTGGGTAGGCTACCCCAAAACGGGCGGAGCCGGCTTCAGCCGGCCGCACAGGAGTTGCCCCTGAAGGGGCTCGGCGAGAACTCCATACCGCCTGCCCCGCCGTGAACGGCGGGGCTACCGTGTTGTGCGCTTACAGCGGTTGCCCTCCCTACGCCAAACAAGGCGTAGAACGGGGCGCCCACGGCGAAAATACACTCGGAAATTTTCTGTACAATAGAGGGTTTCGCACCGATCCCCATACGAATCAGACAGAGGAGTTATCCGCTTTGATCGCTCGTTATACCCGCCCCGAGATGGGCCGCATCTGGAGTGACCAAAACAAATTTCAAACCTGGCTGGACGTCGAAATCGCCGCCACCGAGACCCTCGCTGAAGCCGGCATCGTGCCGCAGTCGGCCGCGAAAGCCATGCGCGAAAAGGGCGGCTTCGACCTTGACCGCATCAACCAGATCGAGGCCGAGGTGAAGCACGACGTCATCGCTTTCACTACCGCGGTCGCCGAGAAAGTTGGACCCGAGTCGCGCTGGCTGCACTACGGGCTGACCTCCAACGATGTCGTCGACACAGCGCAGGCGCTGCTGGTCAAGCAGGCATCGGCGATTATTCGTGAGGATCTGAAGAAGCTCGCCGAGGTGCTGAAGCGCCGCGCCTGGGAATTCAAAGACACGCCGGCGATCGGCCGTACCCACGGCATCCACGCCGAGCCCATCACCTTCGGCCTCAAGCTGGCGAACTGGTACTCCGAAGTCGAACGCGACATAGCGCGCTTCGAGATGGCCTCGGAGCAGATGCGCGTCGGCAAACTGTCCGGCGCCGTCGGCAACGCGGCGCACCTCGAGCCGGAGTACGAAGAGGCCATCTGCAAGCGGCTGGGATTGAACGTCGCCGCAGTTTCTTCCCAGGTCATCCAGCGCGACCGTCACGCCTTCTACGTGGCAACGCTGGCAGTGATCGCTTCGACGCTCGACAAGATTGCGACCGAAATTCGGCATCTGCAGCGCACCGAGGTCCGCGAGGCCGAAGAGTTCTTCAGCGAGAAACAGAAAGGCTCATCGGCCATGCCGCACAAGCGCAATCCCGTAACCTGCGAGCAGATCAGCGGGCTGGCGCGCGTGGTGCGCTCGAACGCGCAGGCCGCTCTGGAGAACGTCGCACTGTGGCATGAGCGCGACATCTCGCATTCCTCGGCGGAGCGCATCATCCTGCCGGACTCGACCACGCTGGTCGACTACCTCCTCACCAAGACAACTAACCTGATCGACACGCTGCTGGTTTATCCCAAGCGCATGCTGCGTAACCTGGAGTCGACGGGCGGGCTGGTGTTCAGCGGACAGCTGCTGCTCGACCTGGTGGAAGCGGGCGTGCTGCGCGAGGACGCTTATCGGCTGGTGCAGTCGAACGCCATGCGCGCATGGAAGGACGAACTGAACTTCCGCGACCTGATCATGAGCGATCCCGAGATCACCGCGAAGGTGAAGCGCGAGACGCTGGAGCACGCCTTCAACCTCCAGCGGCCGCTGCGCAATGTGGACAAGATCTTCCGGCGAGTGTTTGGGGAGCAGAAGTAGCTTGAGGGAACACGGCCTGAGCCGACGACGCCAACTTTGCTGAGTAGTTTTCCGCCGCCGGTTCAGCCGTGCCTTCACAAGCTTTTTCTGATGGCTCTAGGGACTCGACGAGCTCCCGTCCGGCTCTTCCCGTGACGCATAAATCAAAGCCAGCCGGATAGGCCACAAAAGTTTTAGCCGTTGAGCGACATTCTCGATTCGGGAAATCGCCTGGGATGGCCGAATTTGCGGTATAAAGGCCGCAGGCGCTCCCGGACGTTCCGAAGCCTCACCGGGCTCGCTAACGTGCTCCAGAAAGCATCTCTGAGCGATTACGGGGCACTCTGGAGATAGCAGAAACGACATTCCGGAGGCGCGCGATCCACCATCATCGAGATATAGCCTAAACGTGGTGCTATAAATGGTCTTTTGCTGGTCCCCTGGCCAGTTGCAATCCCTTTTGGCGATCCTCCGTTCCAGGATTGTGGGCCATTAGGTGTTCTCGATTTTGCGACACATCGCTGCGCGTCAATCCATGGATTGCGCGACCCATCGCGAAACGGACACGTCTGGATTACGCGACACATCGGAACGGGTGCGTCTGATTGCGCGCCGCAGGCGTGACACAAGTTAGCCCAGCGCTTCAGCGCTGGGTGACTCGTATTTCGGTGGTGATGAGCCGGCTTCAGCCGGCGGCACATGTGTCACGCCGAGGGGCTCGATCGAAATCTCGTGCCGCCGGCCCCGCCGTGAAACGCGGGGCTAACCTGTTCCGCGCCTACGGCACGCTTGGATGACAATTCGTGAACGATGGCGATCCCTCAACCCTACGCGGCAACCTCATCGGCCACGGTCACGTTTTGCAGCTTCTCATCCGGCGAACGCAATGCCGCCATCAATCCAATCGCTGCGGTGATCGCGACATAATGCGCGGGCGTAAACCGGTTCCAATGCGACAGCGTCGACACTGCCAGCGGAGTGATGCCGCCCATCACGGCCGTTGCCACGTTGTAGGAAAACGAGACGCCTGTAAATCTGATCTCGGGCGGAAACGCGGCCACCATCAGGATCGGCGGGATCACCGACGCTCCTGCTCCCAGACCGGCCAGGAAGTACAACGGAAGAACCAGTTCCGGTCGATGTGCCGCGCTCAAGTACAACGCATACGTCGCCATGATCAGCAAGCCAAAGATCGCGACGGCGACTCGCCGCGTGCCGAAGCGATCTGCTGCCGCACCGGTCGCGATGTTGCCGATGCACAGTCCGGCGGCTCCGGCGAGGTTTGCAGCTTGCGTCAGTTGCGCGGGCAAGCCAAACGCGTGTTGCAGCAGCGCCGGCGTCATCAGGATGACGACCACGATCATCGCGATCAACGAGCAGGTGCCCACCATCGACGTGATCACCGCCGGCCGGTAGCTGTGCAGCAGACGGCGAAGAGGAAGCTCGCGGCATAATGCGGCGCGTTCGCGCATCTGTTCGAATACGGGGGTTTCGTCGAGCCAGCGGCGCAGGAACATCGCGGTCAGACCGAAGACGCCGCCGATAAAAAACGGAATACGCCATCTGCCATCGGCGATCTGCTGCGGCGAACAGGCGAACGTCAGCGCAGCAGCAACGACCGAACCGAGCAGGATGCCGAGGCTCAGGCCACCGGTCAGCAATCCTACGGCGAGTCCGACGTGTCCCTGCTTGGCGTGTTCGGCGCCAAAGACCCAGCCTCCGGGAGCTTCAGCACCAAGCGCCGTGCCTTGCAGGAGGCGCATCGTGAGCAGCAACAATGGGGCCGCGACTCCGATCGACGCGTAAGTCGGCAACACGGCGATGACGAACGTCGCCACGGCCATCAGCAGCACGCTGAAGGTGAACATGCGCTTGCGGCCGCGGGTATCGCCGAAGTGCGCCATCACGATTCCGCCGATGGGGCGAACGATGTAGCCGGCGGCGAAGATGCCGAAGGTCTGGGTCTCACGCACCCATTCAGGGCTGGTTGAGGCAAAGAAGAGTTTCCCGATCACGGGCGTGAGGAAGACGAAGACGACGAAGTCGTAGTATTCGAGCGCGCCTCCAAGGGAGGCCAGCGCCAGGATTCGAATGCGGGGAGTTCGTTTGGTCGCCATCCTCAGCCGGCTGCCGATTGCCGTTGTATGAAGATAGCAAATGGCATGCGGTTGTCAGTTGTCAGTCGTCAGTCGTCGGTAGCCAGTAGCCAACGTAAGTTGGTTGTCGACGGACGGCTGTGAGCCGTTATAGCCCAGCGCGGAAGCGCTGGGTATGCAGGACCTATACGTGATCCGAGCCCCTTCAGGGGCGGCATAAGTGCAGTTGTCGGTTGTCAGCCGATTTCTGCGAATCACGCTCGAGATATTTTTAGCCTGTGCGAGAGGCTTGCCTGACCTTAGAGGTTTTGTAGCCCAGCGCGGAAGCGCTGGGCATGCAGGACCTATACGGGATCCCAGCCCCTTCAGGGGCGGCATTTCACTGGACGCCGATGCGTGCGGCCGTCAGCATAGCAGTCAGTTCCTCGTCGAAGGAACGCCTGGCGTGATGTCGAGCTTGATTTCGGATGTATTGGCGGACACGATCGACTTGCGATGGGCTGACACTGAATGCGCCATAACCCTCCTGCCACGCAAACAATGGCTTTGTGTCGCGCAACCAGCGAGTGGAGTTGCATTTCAAGGTTCGTACCACGTCAGCGATGTTGGTCTCGCCCGGCAGCGACAAAAGGCATGCAGATGATCGTCGGTGCCGCCGATCGCCAGCACGCGGACATTATGATTGTGCGCAATCTCTTTGATGTAATCCCAGAGCCTCGGCTGAAGTTCAGGGCGAATCAACTGCATCCGTTCTTTTGTACTGAAGACGACATGGAAGAGCGCGGTGACGTGACTGTGCGGCATGGCTCATCGTAGGTTGGATGGGATGCGGCCGCCGGTAACCGGCATCACACAGCTGTGTGCCGCCCCTAAAGGGGCTCGGGGCCCAAGGGGGACGCCAGCGTACCCAGAGCTTCCGCTCTGGGCTACAAAAGCTAAACGCAAGCGTGGCCGACATTCGGTTCTGCGCTAGAACAACTGGAGACATCACCAGGAGCCCTCGGGTCTGGCTACAAACACGCGCGTGCCTGTCCTCTGGGCTACGAAAAGCTGCCCCGGCTCACCCGGGGCCTCAGCTCTGGGCTAGAAACCCGGGCACCTAGGCATCGACAAGCGATCACCGGCAACGAATGCTGGCTACCGACTATTGGCCACTGCCTTAAATCACTACGGTCTCCCGGTACTCCCCGTACACGTGCCGCATGGCATCGGCGATTTCGCCGACTGTGCCGTTCGCCTCGATGGCTTCGACGATCACTGGCATCAGGTTTCCGGTATTCTTCGCGGTCTCTTCCACGCGATTAATTGCGGCCTGCCACTTGGCCTGGTCGCGTTTTGCGCGCAAGGCTCGCAGACGTTCCACCTGTTTGCGCTCCAGCGATTCGTCGATGTGTTGCAGCGGGATCGGCTTCTCATGCTCCAGTTCGAAGGAGTTCACGCCAACCACCAGCGCTTCCTTGTGATCCACGGCGCGCTGATATTCGTAGGCGGCGTTCTGGATCTCCTGCTGCACGAAGCCGCGCTCAATGGCCTTGAGCATGCCGCCCATGGCATCGATTTTTTCGATGTAGGCGAGCGCGTTGCTTTCGATCTGGTTGGTCAACGACTCCACGTAATACGAGCCAGCCAGCGGATCGATGGTCTGCGCCGCGCCCGATTCGTACGCCACAATTTGCTGCGTGCGTAGGGCGATGCGCGCGGACTGCTCGGTCGGCAGAGCCAGCGCCTCGTCGAACGAGTTGGTGTGCAGCGACTGCGTTCCGCCCAGCACGGCCGCCATCGCCTGCAACGCGGTACGCACGATGTTGTTCTCCGGCTGCTGGGCCGTGAGAGTCGAGCCGGCGGTCTGCGTGTGAAAGCGCAGCATCAGCGACTTGGGATTCTTCGCGCCAAAACGATCGCGCATGATGCGGGCCCACATGCGGCGGGCAGCGCGGAACTTCGCCACCTCTTCCAGGAAATTGTTATGGGCGTTGAAGAAGAACGACAGCCGGGGCGCGAACTTGTCGACATCGAGGCCGGCGTCGATCGCCGCCTGCACATAGGTCATGCCGTTGGCCAGCGTGAAGGCCACTTCCTGCACCGCGGTCGATCCCGCCTCGCGCATGTGGTAACCGGAGATGGAAATCGTGTTCCACTCGGGCACATGTTCATTGGCATAGGAGAATATGTCGGTGATAATGCGCATCGCCTGCGCCGGCGGGTAGATATACGTTCCGCGTGCGATGTACTCCTTCAGCACGTCGTTCTGAATCGTGCCGGAGAGCTTCTTAACTTCGCGGCCGGTGCGCTGGGCAGTGACAATGTAGAGCGCCAGCAGAATTGATGCTGTCGCGTTAATCGTCATCGAGGTCGAGACTTTTTCCAGGTTGATGCCGTCGAACAGGCGCATCATGTCCTCGATCGAATCGATAGCCACGCCAACCTTCCCCACCTCGCCCATGGAGAGCGGATTATCCGAATCGAGGCCGATCTGCGTTGGCAGATCGAAGGCGATGCTCAGGCCGGTGGTTCCCTGGCTTAGCAGATATTTGTAGCGGCGATTCGATTCCTCCGCGTCGCCCATGCCGGCGTATTGACGCATGGTCCAGAGACGGCCGCGGTACATCGTCGCCTGCACACCGCGCGTATAGGGGAATTGTCCCGGGTAGCCCACGTCACGGTCATAATCCCACTGCTCAAGATCGGCTGCGGTGTACAGCGGATGAACCGGAATGTGCGAAGAAGTTTCCTGATCTTTTGCCGGCTTGGCTGGCGCTGCGCTCTTCTCTTTTTCTTTTGTTTCTGCCATCGAAAAGGTCCCTCGTTTCAAACTTCTATTTTGCGCCGAGGGCTTCAGCGCTCACTATGACGTGCGTCACAAGAGTCACGTCAGCAGGAACTCCCGAGTGACCGCGTCATTTTCTTCGCTGTGCTCTCCAGAAGGAACTCGCAGCAAAGTAGGTAAAAAGCACGGCGAAAAACGCAGCCAGCATCATTTTTCCGGAACCGGAACTGGTTCCATGACGGTACTCGCGGAAGGCGGCTCCTGCACCCACCAATGCGAGCAACAGGAAAAGCAGTCCCGCAACTTCAAGCCAGAGCACATGCACCACGCGGCCAACGTTGCTGGCTGTGACGTGGCCGGCCTTGTAGAAGGCCCGCACCCAGCGATTTTTGCCGGTTCGGGTGCCCGCTACTCGCAAGATCGCGCGGCCTTGCCTGCTCAGGTTATCGGGTGGCAAGAGACTCCCTTTCGTGACGCGAGGCCGTAAACTGCGGTGCCCCGAAGCCACTATCTTATCAGCCGGAAACAGTACGTCTCGTGGGCCGGCTCAGAAGGCGTTGCAACAGCCAAACTTCTTTGCTTTCATCTGCATCCAATTAGTACAAACGCGGGTTCGGCAGCGGAAAGAAGCTTCCACCGCACTACCAACTGTGCGAAGATTTTGGAGTCGGATGCGCCGTAAAGGCCAGGTGGAGACGTGGATAAACGACTGAAAAGCATGATGAAAGATCTGGGTGACGCCATTAACAACTCGCTTTCGGATTCGGATGAGATTGCCGAGGTGATTTCGCGCATCAAAGCCGGCGGATATGACGTGTTCGTTTTGCTTGAGGCCACCATCGGGTTCAATTCTCAATCCGAGGGTGACACCGACGAGACCGACGAGGCATTGTCTACCACTGTCGGCTCCAGTAGCGATTTTGAGATGACGTCACAGGATTTGAAGTTCCTGAAGTCGCTGCGGATCACCGTCGGCGAAGAACGCTGACATCCTGTAACACGCAGATTGCCGATCACATGGACGACAACTCTGTGTGCTAACATTCGATTTCCCTGGGGTGGCATGTTCGGTTTCAATGTGCGTCCTACAATCGTCAGGCAGTCCAACACAATCTTTAAGAACGTTTGCGTGCGGGGCATCGACGGATGAGAGACACCCTGGGAGTGTTATTGGCGGGAGGAGCAGGTGAGCGGCTTTATCCCCTGACCCGCGATCGCGCTAAGCCGGCCGTCACCTTCGGCGGCATCTACCGCATCATCGACATCACCCTCTCTAACTGCATCAACTCCGACCTGCGCAGGGTCTACATCCTGACGCAGTACAAAGCGCTGTCGCTGAACCGTCACATCCGCGAAGGCTGGGGCAACATCGTTGGCCGCGAACTGGGCGAGTTCATCGAGATTCTGCCGCCCATGAAGCGCGTCAGCGAAAACTGGTACATGGGCACCGCCGACGCCGTCTATCAGAACATCTATTCCATCGGCTCGGAGCAGCCAAAACACGTCCTGATTCTCTCCGGCGATCACATCTACAAGATGAACTATGACCTGATGCTGCGGCAGCACAGGGACTCGGGCGCCGATGTAACGATCGCTACGATCCTGATCGAGCCGACCGAGACGAAACATTTCGGCGTGGTCGAGATCGATCGCACGGGCCGCGTCGTCGGCTTCCAGGAAAAACCGGAGCAGACTGACCTTCGCTCGCCCTACAACCCGCGCATGGTTTCGGGATCGATGGGCATTTACCTGTTCAATACCGATGTCCTCATTCCGGTGCTGCTGAAGGACGCTGAAGATCCCAACTCGCGTCACGACTTCGGCCATAACGTTCTGCCCAGAATGCTGGAGGATTACAAGGTTTATTCCTTCAACTTCATCGACGAGAACAAGAAGGAAGCGCTGTACTGGCGCGATGTGGGAACGCTCGAGGCCTATTACGAAGCCAACATGGATTTGGTCTCGGTGGCGCCGGTGTTCAACCTGTACGACTCAGCCTGGCCGATCCGCACACATATGCGTCAGTATCCCCCAGCGAAGTTCGTCTTCAACGATCCCGGCCGCATGGGCGAATCGTTGGACTCGATGGTGTCGATGGGCTGCATCATCTCTGGCGGCATGGTCAGCAACAGCGTTCTGTCTCCCGATGTGCGCGTCAACTCTTACGCGCATGTTGAAAACAGCATTCTCTGCTCGCACGTGAATGTCGGCCGCCACTGTCGCATTCGCAAGGCCATCCTCGACCGCGACGTTCAGGTTCCCGAGGGCACGGTGATCGGCTACGACACCGAAGCCGATCGGCAGAAGTATCACGTCACCGACAGTGGGATCACGGTCGTCACGCGTGATTACTCGCTGTTCGAGAATCCGATTACCGTGGACTACTTCACCTCGGAGTAAACCTGGATCTGGAAATTTAGTTGGTGCCCCAGGTTCGGCCCTCGTTTGGCCTAGCTGGGCGGAAGTGCGCTGAAGTAGCAGCATTCGTGATCCCAGGTCAGCGTGCAGAGGAAGGACGCGAACCCGGGGCGCCCGGCTACTCCGTTTCCACTCGTCGGGTGCTGTTATAGACCGCAGTTTTGCCGGGCTGGCATGCAGCTACCGCCCAATCTACCAGCGCATCTCATTCACTGATCGAGACAGAACGCCTACGCGGAGGAGCGCTTATCATGGTTCACACAGTAGTTGAGGAAACGTACCGGCAGACCAACCTGACGAACGAATCTCCCGAATATCTTTCCAAGCGCGAAGAGCTACGCGTTGCTGAAATTGAGTTGATGCGTCAGCGCGAGCGCGTTGCCGAGATGCGACGCAATCTTCCCGAGGGCGCACCTGTTCAGGACTATCAATTTGAGGAGGGTCCGCGTGACCTCAATGCCGGCGATGGGCCGGCGCGCAGCGTTCGCTTGAGTGAACTGTTCATTCAGCCCAACCGCTCGCTCGTGATCTATCACTTCATGTTTGGAAAGAAGCAGACCAAGGCTTGCCCGATGTGTACCGCGTGGCTCGATGGCGCTAATGGTGTCGCCCATCATCTCGCGCAGAAACTCGATTTCGTGGTGGTGGCGGCCGCCGATCTACCGACTCTGCGCGCCTACGCCCGCGAGCGTGGCTGGTACAAACTGCGTCTGCTCAGCGCCGCCAACAACACCTTCAAATATGATTTAGGCAGCGAAGACCGCGACGGCGGGCAGGACTCGACGATTTCCGTTTTCACCCGCGACGATAAGGGGACCATCCGTCACTTTTATTCGGCGCATCCCAGGATGGCGCCCGACATCCAGGAGCGTGGCATTGATCTGCTCACGCCTATGTGGCACTTCATGGACATCACGCCCCAAGGCCGCGGCGATTGGTACGCGAGTTTGGCTTACGGTACGAACGTTCAGGGCGCCTGATCGATAGATCGCGTTCGCATTTCCCACTCATTCGAAAACCACGGAGACGGGGAACCCGCTTTTATTTCTCATCCGTCTTTCTGGCCAGCAGGTAAATCGCGTGCGCCAGCACGTGTGCTTGCGGTTGCCGATTTAGCCAGAGATCCAGATAGCGCAGCGGCCAGAAAAGCCAACCTGCCGCGGCGCAGACCGCCTTCCCGAATGGGCCTCGGAACGGCAACTTCAGATATTCGAGAAAAAACGAAAGAAGAGTGGCCGTCGGTCCGGCGCGCACACCTGTGTCGAGGATTTCGAAATCCGACAACAGCCGCTCGAGTCCCTGGACCGTCCATCTTCGATAATCCGATGGATACGCGTGATAGGCCTGGCAGAAGGGGACAACGACGTGCAGAAATCCACCCGGCCGCAGAACGCGATGCAGTTCGGCCACCGCAGCTTGGGCATCGGCTACGTGTTCCAATACGGCGTCACAATCGATAGCAGCCACCGATCCGGTGACGAATGGCATGTGCTGAATGTCTGCGACAACTTCCACTCCCTCAACTTCCAGGAAGTCGACATTCAAAAAGCCTTCGGGAATCCGTCCGCCGGCGCCGCCAATAAACAGCTTGATGCCGTCGCAGTGCGGAAGCAATTTCTCGGAAGGATTATGAATGAGCGGCAGCGGCGGCCGCAGCACTTGATAGAAAGCCTTCGAGCGACGCGAGTAGTGCGCGGCCAGACCCGTTTTGTCTCTCATCCTCTCTTCGACCCGTGAAGCAATCTCTTTCTGGACTTATGCCCCAATTCGTCACTCAGCGACGATTCGTGATTTCGCTCCCACCGCGCCGATGCACCAGAGCAGCGCATCTTCGACGTGTTCACGCAACGAGTAATTGGTGAAAATCTTGCGCAGCGATTCGCGTTCGGTCAGGCGGGCGGCCAGTTCCGTCAGCAGCCCCTGATAGCGGTCCGGCATGTGCAAGTGCGTGGCGCGTACCAGGTCGTCGAAGATCAGCAGGCAGTCGAGGATTACTCCGTCGTGGTCGTCATCCTGCGAGTTCACCAGGTGCAGAGCTTCAGCCACATCACAAAATGTTTCGAGCTCATCCGGCGGTGGACCAAGTTTCGTCAATGCCTGATCGAGAGCGAGGGCTTTGGTTGCGAGACCTCGCTTGGTAAAGAACAACAGCCGGTCCCCGGACATGATGGGGCGTTCGTTGTCGCCGCCGACTGCGAGCAGAGTATAAAACTGCGGACCGTCGTGCTGACCATCCAGACGAAAACCGACAAGCATCAGCTCTTCGTGTGCGTGATTGGAATGCGACGAGATGATAGGCAGCTCGGACATCCAGCAATAGTACATCCGTAAGCGAGTCGCGAAAACCCACAATCTGTGCGGTTCTTCCGCAACCTCTGAACCGATTTCGCGTTAATACAGCCAGAGGTTTTCGGAGGTGATTGCGGTGAAGAAAGTCTTACTGGCAGGAACATTTTCGTTGCTGTTGGGTTTGCAGGCAGCGGTCGCACAGACGGTAGTGCGAGTGGGACCGCCGCCGGCGCGGCGAGAGGTGATTGCGGTGTCGCCGGGACCACGCTATGTCTGGACGCCCGGTTATTACGGGTGGCGGCATAGTGCCTACGTTTGGGTTCCCGGACGCTACGTCGTTCCTCCGCGAGCGCATGTTGTGTGGGTGCCCGGTTATTGGGCGCCTCGTCACGGTGGCTATGTGTGGGTCGCAGGTTATTGGCGATAAGAGAAACGGCCCGTCCCCCCGGGCCAGTCTTTCGCTTCTTTTGTTCGCCGGAGTGGAGGGACCTGCTTTCGCTCCGCAGCGGAACATGTTGCCGTCGGCCGAACAGGCTGCTGAAAAAGTTGCGAGCGCTGATCTGCACGGCTGAAGGCGTGCCCTGACAACAGCGCGCTAGTACAAAGCTCAGGTTGCGAGAGTTTTTCAGCAGTCTGTGAAGCGGGCTGTGAACTAACAATCCGCTTAGACGCTGGCCTGAGGGCCGGCTCTAGCCGACACATCACCAGCGCGCTGGCCGGAAGACTAGAGCTACTGGGCAACGACGATCGTTCCGCTTCCCTGCTCTCCGATTTCCAGCATCTGCCGCCAGCGGTTATCATCTACATACCAGGTATGGGAAACACCTTTAAGACAGCGTTATTGCTAACCGCGCTCACCCTGTTTCTGCTCTTCATGGGACAGATTTTTGGTGGCGAACGCGGGCTGGTGCTGGCCTTCGGCTTGGCCATCATCATGAATTTCGTCTCGTATTTCTGGAGCGACAAGATTGCGCTCAAGATGTATCGCGCGCAGCCGGTCACGCGCGAGCAGTTGCCGCGGGCTTACGCCGTGGTTGAGCGCCTGACGCAGAAGATGGGAATCCCGATGCCCAAGATGTATGTGATTCCTACCGACTCGCCCAACGCGTTTGCGACCGGACGCAATCCGAATCACGCCTCCGTCGCCGTCACTCAGGGCATCCTGAATTTGCTGAACGACGAAGAGCTGGAAGGCGTGTTGGCGCACGAGCTGGGCCACGTCCGCAACCGCGACATCCTCATCAGCTCGGTCGCCGCGACGCTGGCCGGCGCGATTACGCTGCTGGCGCGCATGGGCTATTGGGCTTCGCTCTTTGGAGGCGGGGGTGGCAGCGATGATCGCGACCGCGGCGGCGGCTTCACCGCCCTGCTGATGTTGATCCTCGCTCCCATTGCTGCGACCTTGATTCAGCTTGCCGTCTCGCGTTCGCGCGAATACCAGGCTGACGCTACCGGCGCGGAGCTGACCGGCAATCCCTTCGCGCTCGCCAGCGCACTGCGGAAGCTCGACGCCGACTCGAAGCGGATCCCGATGCAGGCCTCGCCATCGACGGCGCACTTGTTCATCGTGGCACCTCTGCTGGGCGGAGTGAACTTCGCCAACCTGTTTTCCACGCATCCTCCGATTTCCAAGCGGATCGAGCGATTGACGGGACGTCCGGCCGAGTTGGATTACTAAGACCGCGACGGCAGGAATCGTCGGTCTGAAGTCGGCCTCGCCGGAGTCAAAATTAAGGACTCATCGGGCACGGCTGGAGCCGTGGGCGACACAAAGCTCAGGTTGCGAGAGTTTTTCCAGCAACCTGTGAAGCCGACTCTGGTCCATAAAACGACGGCCGGCACTAACAGAGCCGACTACCGGCGTCTCTCGGCAGGCGGCCTCGGCTTTTTCATCCCTTGGTCATATCCTCAAAAGGGGCGGAAATGATTCTGCCAAATGTTGCAAATGTTTTCACCTACCGCTCTTTCCCATCCCTGCAACTCGCAGCAAAAAAACAACTTAACAGGTGCTCTGGTTGGCGTTAAGCGTGCAGTCTATTCAGTTGGATTTGTTCCACTTCCAAGGAAGGCCCTTCTTCTAATGAATAAGCTTGTTCGCTATGCGCTCGCTCTTGCAGTCCTGGCCGTCGGCACAGCCGCCCTTGCGCAGGTCAACAACGGAAGTTTTGAGACCGGGGATTTCACCGGTTGGACCGTATCCGGAGATACAGCTTTTGTTGGCGTTTGTGATGTTTCGACGTGTCCCGGCGGCTTCGCGCCGGAAGACGGCAACTTCGCAGCCTATTTTGGCCCGGTAGGCGACACCGCTACGATTTCGCAGAACATCGCGACCACCCCTGGCGACTCTTACGCCCTGTCGTTTTACCTGGCGAATCCAGTTGGTGGCACCCCGAACTACTTCCAGGTCACGTTCGGCACTTCGAGCTTTAGCTTCAGCAACTTCGGCGTGGCTTTCGGATGGCAGGAGTTCACCCTGACGACCGTCGCGACCAGCAACGAGACTCCATTGTCGTTCACCTTCCGCAATGATCCGGCCTATTGGTTTCTGGACAACGTCTCGGTGTCACAGTCGGGCGGCACGGTTCCCGAGCCGGGCACAATTGTGATGTTCGGCACCGGCATCCTGGGCATCGCAGGCATCGCTCGCCGCAAGTTTCGGGCTTAACGCCAGGGCTCGCAGGTAGGTCCTGTTAGCAATGATTCGATTAAGGCTCCGAGCTGCAAAGTTCGGAGCCTTATCACTTTGGCACATAGCTCCTCCAATACTTAAATAGCGCTGGGCCAATCTCTTCCGATCTGCCGTCCCAAGGGAATGGGACTTCTCGGCATTCGCAAACTCTTGCATATCCCCACTTCGATGCTATTGAGCCAATGTCATTAATTTGTTACAGATAACTTGTTTAAATCATGGAAGCACAATTGCGACAAAGTAATCAGCCCCTTTCAGTGCACTAGGAGGGCTCTACCCAAGATGAACAAACCACTTCGCATTCTGCTGGCACTATGCCTGCTCATGGTCGGCACCGCCGCCTTTGCGCAGGTCAACAATGGGAGCTTTGAAACCGGAGATTTCACCGGTTGGACGGTATCCGGAGACACGGCGTTTGTCGGCGTCTGCGACGTCTCAACCTGCCCCGGCGGATTCGCTCCTGAGGACGGCAACTTTGCCGCTTACTTTGGCCCGGTAGGCGACACGGCAACCATCTCGCAGATGATCTCGACAATTCCTGGAGATCAATACAGCCTGTCGTTCTATCTGGCGAATCCGGTTGGCGGAACTCCGAACTACTTCTCCGTCAGCTTCGGTACTTCCAGCTTCAGCTTCTCCAACTTCGGGGTCGCGTTCGGATGGCAGCAGTTCGTGTTGACTACAGTCGCCACCGGAACCGAGACGCCTTTGTCCTTCACCTTCCGCAACGATCCTTCGTACTGGTTCCTGGACAACGTCGCCGTTACCCAGTCCGGTGGAGGAACGGTTCCCGAGCCCGGCAGCATGGCTCTGTTTGGCACCGGCATTGTTGCGCTTGGGGCGTTTGCCCGTCGTAAGCTTGGTCTGTAGTTGAGCCTGCCGTTTACGGTTTAGCCGTCGCCGAACGGCCGGTCCGAACCCTGGCACTGAGAGCAACGAACCGCTATCCACACGATAGCGGTTCTTCTTTTGCCTTGCGACCGCTTCCCTCACCCGCATAGATTTCTACGCCATGCTCCTTTTCGGCATATACCACAATGTGGCATACGCTCAGACGCAACGGGGCGCGTCGCATCCAAGCGATCGAGCACAATTCGGCGCTCCGGGATTGGATACCGTTCGTCTTGGCGCGGCTAAAGCTGCAAACGGGAAAACCCTGGCTTGTGTTTTCTTAGGCTTAGCAGTGCGTATCAAAGAACGAAAGTAAAGAGTTAAGCCGTCGTTTACACTGCCACGGCACGAGGTTCATAATGATGGTGGTAGACCTATAGAGACCCGATTCATTGTCAAGTCACCCTACCTTTTCCTAGCATCCCACATTGTGGGAGGAGAGTTTTATGCCATCCTTAGCTGACGGCTGTGCGGAAGCCGATCATCGCGAGCGTATTTGGTTTTTTCCCGACAAGTTTTGGCAAGCCACTAAGAACATGCCCGAAAACGAAGCGTCGAACCTGATGGCCGAAGTGGAGCGCTACGCCGCCGCCGGCGACGTTCAGGCCCTCAGCAAATATCCCTTTGTGTTTGTCGGGGATCCATACAAGAAAAAGACACGAAACTTCAAGGATTAGATCTTCCTCAGCCGGCAACCGCAGCGGACCGCCTTGCGGGTCCGGGTACGAGGCCGACGGGTGATCGCCTGTGTTGGTAAAGCTGCGATCATCATCGGCCTTTTGCAGATCGATTCCAGCAGGTATCGTGCGCGGGCCAGTCGTTGGGCTGTGATGCTGAATTCCTGCAACCCTCGCGCCGATACCACCAGCCCTCCATTTTGCAACTTAACGCTAACCTCGGTCACCTGGTGGTCGTGTGACTCGTCAAAAGCGTTCGCCAGCCGCAACATTCCCAGCAGCGCCAGAACCTCGGAACGCCGTTTTGCAGTAAGTCCCACAAACGAGGAGTCGCTTGCATCCGGCAGCGCACCACGGTGATGACGCACCATTGCCGCTACGCACTTCATTTCTTCTTCGCCCCATCCCAACGGCGGCTTCAGCTTGCCGACCATCCGATAGCCTCGTTTCTGATGGCCACCGCCTCCGTGATCTTCGCCCCGCCCAATCTCGTGGAGGATTGCAGCCGCTTCCAGAAGCCGGCGGGAATCCGCAGGCAGCTTTAATATCCCACACTGTGTGATACCGTCATAAAGCTGAAGCGCGAGCTTCACCACCAGCGACGAATGCGCATTATCGCGATCGAGCAGCGAGGCCCAGGTGCGCAGTTTCGCCATGCCGGCATCTTCAAGAGCGTCTCCCGTGGGCAGGTCGGCCCGCCATACACTCCACAAAGACTGCTTTCCCAGCATTTTCTGGCGATATAGATTCAGGCGTTGTTGCCGTTCGTCGGCGATTCGCTTCTGCCAGCGAAGTCGATCCCCCGGCTGGAGCTCCGCATGCGCTCGCAGCATTGCACGCATTACATCCAAATCGTGAACCTCACCCAGGGCGTCCTGCAGATCGCGGAGGTCTTTCGACCATTTCGCGTGGCGCGCAGGCAGGAAGTTCTCGACCGTGTAGCGGAAGCGCTTGATGCCGATCCGCAACTGGTGATATGCCGTGCTGCTGCGGTTTTTGAAAGCTCGGCGGTGCAGTTCGCGCGCCTCTGTCCAGCGCTCGAGCGCGAGGTGCTGAAACACCGGGCCATCCACGGGTATCAAGCCAGTGCGGTTCGCGAGATGTGCGTTGAGCGTGGTCCAATGTGCGCGGTCGAAGGCGGCCAATGACTCCTGCGCTGCTGCCTTCAGGCCGGTTTCCTTCCGGAGCAGCTCCGCGTTTAAACTTGCGGCGACAGGGTCGGCCGGCTCGGCCAGCTTCGCCACCCACTCCATCATGACCTGGGCATCTCGCAGCTCGCCAAGACTGGCGAAGAGCGGCTTGGCAAGACGTTTCATCTCCTTCCAGGCTGGATCGGGATCGACCGACAGAAAACCGTCCGCCATCGAGCGGCAGCGCCGGATGGCCACGCGCAGGTCGTGCACGGGATCGGCCGCAAAGCCCTCGCTGGCCTTGTCGCACTCTTCCAGCACACGTTGAGCCCAATAGGCGAGCCCTGACTTTTTTTCCTGGGACTGGGAACCTGGAAGCATCAGAAAGGAACCTACTGAATTTATACCGCGAGTCGCGGTTTGAGTCACAGCGTAATCGACTGCGATACGAAGTGCATTCGGCGTGTTGGTTACAGGTAGGCGCGTTCGGCGCTGCGGATGGCGCAGTAACGCTCGAAGACCTTGCGATCGCTCTCCAGGCCAAGCATGGAACGCAGGCTGCTACCCCGGAAGGTATGCGCCAGCATCTTCCACCAGTTGCGAAGTACGAAGCGCGGATCGTGCGCGATCACGGCAGGCATGTGACGCGTCTTCATCCAGCGCTCGGCGCGCCATCGTTGAAACTCGATTTCCCTGGGTTGGAGATGTTCGGTCGCCACAATGGCGGTCGTCCCGTCGTACTCTTCCATGCGATCGATCTTGACCAGGTTGCGCGCGATAAAATCCTTCGTCATCGGCGTGCCCGGATACGGCGTGGGATGCTGGATGTAGGGCCAATCGACGTAGCGCCGGGCGAACTCCAGATTCGCTTCGATCGACTCCTGCGTGTCGTCAGGGTTGCCGACGATCAGTCCACCGACAACGTACATTTTGTTCTTGTGCAGATTATCGATGGCGCGCAGGGTGGCGTTGCCGGTCGTGCGTCCAGCCTCGCGGAACTCGTTCTTGGCCGACGCCTTCAGAAACACCAGATCGTCTTGAAGAATATTCTCGATGCCCAGAAACACGTAGCGGAAGCCGGCCTTGCGCATCAGGGGCGCGAGCGTGTCGCCGTGCATCGCGATCGGCGAGGTCATCGCCTGAACCGTGTAGGTAATGTCGTTCAGACCGGCATCGATAATGGCCTGGCACAAGGCTTCGAAGCGCTTGATGTTCAGGCTGATGTTGTCATCGACGATGAAAATGGCGCGCGTACCGCGGTTGTAAGCGTCACGGATATCGGCGATTACCCTGTCGAACGCATAGGTATGGAAGTTGCGGCCGCGCATCTCGATGATGGAGCAGAAGCCGCAATCGAAGGTGCAGCCGCGCGAGGTTTCGACAACGTCCACCTGGCGACCCATCATGGTGTAGCCGCTCAGGACGCGCGCGTCGCGATTGGGAAGCTTGATCTCATCGCCATCCAGGCTGTGCACCGGACGCGGCAGATTCTCATGCCAGCCTGCGGAATCGCGGTAGGAAAGACCCAGTATTGCGCTGAAATCCTGGCCTGCTTCGATCGCGCGCAGCAACTCGCGGAAAGTCACTTCCCCTTCGCTGCGAACGATGAATTCGATGCCGCTGTCCTCGCCCATGTAGGCGTTAGGGGCGAGGCTTGGATCGTATCCACCGACCACGACGCGAACGTCGGGCTTTAGCGAGCGGATGAGGGCGATGATGCGCAGGGCAGTCTTCCGCTGGAAGGTCATTACGGATAGGCCGACCACGTCGGGTTGATGCTCGCGCACCAGCCGCTCGACCGTCTGCCGTACTTTGTTTTGGACGAGAATCAGATCGGCGACTGCAACCTTGTGATGGGGATCGACATTGCCCGCCAGTGAAGTCAGAGCTCCATTCGGCATGCGAACCGCGACCGTCGGCATATGCTCGAACGAGTCCGGCATCGAGAGTAGCAAGACGTTCATACAGACCCCACGGTTGCGGCGCCCAGGCACTCTAGCCGCACAAAAAAGGTTTCCCTATGCTACACCGAATCGGGCTGGCATGTTGGGGCGAAGGCTACGGTCGATTAACCTGCTGAACAACCTGATCGCAGCGATCGGCCGGGTAGTGCTGGCCTTCAGGCCAGCGTGCAAGCCGGTGCTTATGGATCAGAGCCGGCTTCACCACTCCGGCAGGTGAAGGAATCTTACCTGCGGTCGGAATAACGACCCTGCAGAGGATGCCTACGGCATGGTTGAACAGGTTGCTGAGAAAAGCCCGGGAAGACTTGTGCCGCCGACTAAAGTCGGCTCTGGAAAACCAAAATAAACAGCTTAGACGCGGACCTGAAGGTCCGCTCTACCATATCCGCCCGTCGCGGACGGTTTGTCAGCATCGTGTGAAGCCGTGCCCTTTCAATGCTGCGTTGGATCGGCATCCCTTCGTGAAAGCCGCGCGACCTCGACGAACAGGTGATGCACCTGCGGAAATTCACCCTGAACCCGTTTCTCGAGGCGGCCGATTGTCTGCTCCAGATCGTCGACACAACTGTCCCGGCGAAACTCGATCTCGACATTCACCAGGACATCCTCAGGACCCAGCTGCATCGTCAGGACATCTCCGACGCGCTCAACGGATGGATCACTCTGCAACAGCATCTTCATGCGCTCCACATGTTCCGAGGGCGCGGTCTCGCCCACCAGCAGGCCGCGGGATTCGTTCGCCAGAATGACCGCAACCGCCAAGACCGCCAGCCCAACGCCAATGGAACCCACGCCGTCGAAGATCGGATTGTGCAGCTTGATCGACAGGTAGATCGCAAGTAACGCGATCACCTGCCCGGCTATATCGCTGACGTCTTCGAGGATGACGGTGAAGACCGTCGGGTCTTTGCTGCGCCGGATGAACTGGAAGATGCTGTCGCTTCCCTTTCTCCGATTGGT
The DNA here is from genome assembly GCA_963834135.1 of uncultured Acidobacteriaceae bacterium. Classification (GTDB taxonomy): domain Bacteria; phylum Acidobacteriota; class Terriglobia; order Terriglobales; family Acidobacteriaceae; genus Bog-257. Next base: position 790,509 of record CAWIAN010000010.1, read on the forward strand.
CTCGCGCAGCGAAACCACCAGGCTGATGACGCTGAACACCACCGAACTCGCCAGCACCAGGTAGCTCCATTTGGGATCACTGATCGGCTCAGGCCGGCGGATATGCGAGATGCCCTCCCAGATCGACAGCGCCGCGCCGACTCCGAACATCGATACGGCCACGACGAAAGTCCAGAAGTACAACTCTTTGCCGTGACCGAAGGCATGGCCGCGATCGGCCGGCCTCTGGCTGCGCTTCATGCCATAGAGCAGGAGGAGGCTGTTGCCGGTGTCGACGGTGGAGTGGAAGAACTCCGCCAGCATCGCGGAACTGCCGCTGGCAATCGCCACCACCAGCTTGATGATGGTGATGGCCAGATTGGAAGCCAAGCCTGCGTAGACTACCTTGCGGGAACCTTGCATGTCCGATGAGAATTCCGAGAGCTCCTGTGTACGATACCGCAAGAGGCGGCCAGGATGCCGGGCTGACGCAGGGTTGGCCCTCAGGCCACACCGTGCGGATTTGAAAGGGGCACGGCTTCAGCTGTGCCGCAGCCGTCAGGCGGATGAGCCCTGCTCGCCACTCAATAATTTTGCCTGCCCTACCCACAACCGATTGCTCAACTGCACGAAAAGTCCTGACGATCGTCCACGCAACCTATTTCGCGCTTCGTTGTACGGCCCGACGTAGCGCACGGCCGCCGGCAACCTCGGGTAGAACCGTCGCAGACGGGTCAGCGCTCGTCCTGCCGATTCCTGCTCTCGCTGACCATAGGGCAACTGGAACTGCTCACGTATTCGCGCGGGCAAAAGCTGTAAGGTCAGCGCGCGATACCAGAGGGGCGGCGCCACGGCAAGTCCTGCTCCCGACTGCAATCGCCGCGCAAGGACTCGGGTGGTTTCGCTCACGCCCAGGGTGCCAGATTCCACCGTGTCCTGCACGTAGGCGCAGAAACCCGCCCAACTCCGCGGCAAATCTTCTGGCGAGATTCCGAAGAGCGCTGCCATCCTGAGACTCTCGCTGAAGTACTGTTCTTTTTCAGCTTCGGTTAATGGCGGCAGCAGAAGTTCGTAGGCGGTCAGGGCGCTGTCGACGAGCGTGGCATAGACCCAGCGCAGAGCTGAAATCTCATTCGCCTCATACTGAGTGCCTCGGTCGAAGCAGCCGACAGTGTCCGGCAGGATTCCGGTGATCTTCTGGTGAAGACGATGCAGCTGGCGGGCCGCGGCAAACGCATTTTCCGCCGGAGCGAAGACCATGGTGAAGATCACGCGAAAGGTGTGATGAAAGCGTCCGATGGGATCGTCGAGAGTTCGGGAGTGTTGCGCGATCGCCGCGGCCACCCAGGGATGCGCGAGTTGCAGCAGGGCGGCTCGACCGGCCGCCAGGAAGAGAGCCGACTCCCGATTGACTCTCCAACTGATCGAATTTGGCCCGAATATGCCTTCCTCGGGGCGCGCCAGCGAGGTCTTCAGATCATCGAGCAGCTTCTCGAGTTCGTTCGCCGGTACTGGGCGGAGAGGCATACCCCTACATCCTAACCTTCATGGACATGAGAAGAACATGGGACGCAAAAAGCCAGCCAACCGCACGGGAGGTTGGCTGGAGGGCAGCAGGATGGCTCCTCAGGAGGAATCTTGAAACTATTCGTTTTATCGGCGGCGTCGGCCAAGACTTTAGAGCACCGGAGGGGCGCCACAACTGCATAGCGGAGTTACTGCGACGGGAGTAAGATGTCCGCGCCATGAAAAAAGCATGCGTCCGTGTCTGCGCCTTTCTGCTGCTCTCCACCTGCCTGAGTTTGGGACAAACACAGCAGTCCGCCAATGCCGCCGCTTCGCAGCCAGCGGTGCGGCTGGCCGCTGACACTCCAGAGAAGACGGTCAACGGAAACACCTTCATCGCTCCGAAGGATTGGCAGTTGAGTGTCAAAGGCGCAGCCACCATCCTCGAGGCACCGGAAGGCCGCTCGTGGATCGCGCTGGTCGATGTTGACGCCAAGAGCGCTGACGAAGCCCTCGCCGAAGCCTGGAAGGCCTATAAGCCGGAGGCCAAGTGGCCGGTGAAGGTCAGCAACGACCTTCCGGATCGCGATGGCTGGAGCAAGCGCCGCGCCTATGACTACCTGACTTCGCCGAACGAGAAGCGCGCGGTCGGCGCGCAGGTGATGTACTCCGGCGCCAGCTGGACGGTGGTGATCTTTGACATGGATGACGCGGTGGCCGAGAAGCGCGCCGGCCAGGTCGGCATCGCGTTATCGCGGTTGCTGCCGAAGGGTTATTCGCGCGAATCTTTCGCGGGCAAACAGGCGAATGTTCTGACCCCGGAGCGTATCGCAGAGCTCAGTCACTTTATCGAGCAGGGGCAGCAGGAGACACAAGTCCCAGGAGTTTCGCTAGGGCTGGTACAGAACGGGAAGGTCATCTTCGCCGATGGCTTCGGCGTCAGGGACATGGGTGCAGGAGCGGAAAAACCGAATGGCGAGACGCTGTTCATGATCGCTTCCAACACCAAGGCGCTCACTACGCTGATGCTGGCCAAACTGGTCGCCGCCCACAAGATGAATTGGGACACCAAGGTTACGACTCTGTATCCCAACTTCAAGCTGGGTGATGCTGCGACCACCAACAGTGTGGAGGTGAAGCACCTGATCTGCGCGTGTACCGGAATGCCGCGCCAGGACATGGAGTGGCTTTTCGAGTTCGGCAAGCTTACCCCTGAGAGCGCCATGCAGATGCTGGGGACGATGCAGCCTACCTCGAAGTTCGGGGAGCTGTTCCAGTATTCGAACCTGATGGCGGCCGCCGCGGGATATACCGGCGCACACGTGCTCTATCCCAACATGGAAGTAGGCGCCGCCTACGATAAGGCGATGCAGACCCTGGTGCTAACCCCTCTGGGTATGTCGGACACGACCTTTGACTTCGCCAAGGCACAGAAAGAAAACCATACCGAGCCTAACGCCCCCGACATCGACGGCAAAATGGCCGTCGCCCTGATGGCAGCAAATTATTCGGTCATCCCGGTGCGCCCGGCCGGCGGAGCCTGGAGCAGCGTCAGCGACATGCTGAAGTATGTCTCCATGGAGCTAGCCGATGGCAAGCTCCCCGATGGTGCGACCTATATCGAGCCGGACCCTCTGCTGGAGCGCCGCAAGCCGCAGGTATACATGAGCAAGGATACCTCCTATGGCATGGGACTAATGGTCGACAGGACCTATGGCGTAACTGTCGTCCACCACGGTGGAGATATGATCGGCTTTCACAGCGATATGATCTGGCTCCCGGACCAGAATGTCGGTGCCGTCATTCTGACCAACGGGGATCCGGGATGGCTGATTCGCTCGCGCTTCAGCCGCAAGCTGCTGGAGGTTCTGTTCGACGGCCATCCAGAGGCCGCTAACCTGCTGGCTGCGGATGCCAAGTCGTATTACTCGGAACTCGCGGCAGAGAGGAAGCTGCTGGACGTGCCGGCCGACGCCTCGCAGAGTGCGAAGCTGGCCAGGCACTACTCCAACGCGTCCCTGGGAAACATCGATGTGAGCACCTCCGGCGCGAACACCTATTTTGACTTTGGCGAATGGAAGAGCGAGATGGCAACCAAGAAAAATCCCGACGGAACTACCTCCTTCGTGACCATCGTGCCGGGAATGGAGGGCTTCGAGTTCGTGGTGGGCAGCGGCGCGAAAAAGACGCTGGTCCTGCGGGATGCCCAGCACGAATATACGTTCGAAGGAAGTTAGGTTCCGGCGTGGAGTCCTGGATCTGTGAGGTAGGCCGGGGCCGCAGCGCTGTCGCTATTGACCATGCAGTTAGCCCCGATTTGGGGGATGTCGAATTTCCGCTTCGGTGATATCTTCCATAGTTTCAAAGTTGCGCGACATTGAAACTGATTCTCCTCGGGCGCGGGACGAATAAGGCCGATCACGGCACTCAAATTGGGGCGATATGAAAAAGAACTCTCAGGCTGGTAATGGCGATTACGAGCGCCAGGCGTTGATCTTCAAAGCTCTGGCGAACCCTACACGGCTGCACCTGGTGGAACTTCTGGGCAAGAAGGAACGCTGGGCATCCGAGCTACAGGAAGGCCTCGGCATCTCCAAGGCCAACCTCTCTCAGCATCTGGCGATCCTCAAATCCGCCGGTGTCGTCTCCACCCAGCGCGAAGGCAAGCAGCTTTATTGCGGCATCGCCTTGCCTGAGGTGAAGGTCGCGACGACAACCCTGCGCAACATGACGAAAGCTGTGTCGCGAGCAAACCGGCGCCTAGGGGTTTAATGGCCAAACGCCGAATACGCCTGTGCTTCGCCTGCGTCATGACGCTATGGCTGTGGGCTGGTGTCTCGCTATTGTCTGCCCAAGCCGCCAATGCAGATCATTGCCTTGTGATTCACGTGCGACTGAACGATAAAGCTCTTGATAGTCCACAAATCATCACGATCAGGACTAAAGTGAGCGAAAAGGTGTTGCCCGTTAAAGCGGGCTGCTTCCCTATCCCGACTGACGCGTTCAAAGACGCGCAGGTCGATGTTACTTTCGAATTGGCCGGGAACCGCATTCAGTTGTCCGCAATTCCAACCGGCTTCTTCAACGGCCCTTGGGACGTCGCACTGGAAGATCATCGTTTCGGTAAAGACGTAATCCTCCCGAAAGGTGCACGAGTTCGAGAGACCTGCGCCGTGGTCTTCCACGTAGGCGACCCAGACACCCTCATGGCCCAAACTCCGTGTCGCAGGCCATCCGGCTCCGGCGATCGTCCCGAATCTCGCTTCTAAATCCGCAAAACAAAACCGGCCGCTTTCGCGACCGGTTCCGGGGCTGAAGCCCCATTTCTTCAGGTTCCTCGGGACGCCAGCCTGAAGGCTGGCTCTACCCGTTAGTCTCCGTAGACGGCTTCCTTCTCTTCCGCCGCGGGTGCCGGCTTGATGCCGCCGATTTCGCCCAGGGCCACGAAGCCGCCGTCTTTCGGAGCAGGCTTCTCGCCCAGTACGTGCTCCTTGTAGAGCGCCATCATGCGCGCCTTCTCGGCATCTGCCTTGATCTTCTCGTCACGCGCCTTGAACTTCTCCTGACGAGCGTTCTTGGCGATGCCCAGCTTATCGAGCGTGTCGTTGGCCTTGGCGTGTACGTGCTCGTCAACCAGGTTGAGGGTGTGCGCGGTGGTCTCCATGCTGACCTTCTTGCCGCCCGCGAAGATCTCGTGACGACCGTGCTCTTCGTACCACTTTGTCAGAGTTGCCGTCATGTGCATCTTCTCGACGATGTTGCGCCAGCCCACGCCGGTGTTGTAAGCGCAGAAGCTGATCTCGCCTTCCTGCGTGGCGTAGGGAATGATGCACTGTTCGGTGCGGCGGAAGTCGTAGTTGAACAGATCCTGGAACCACATTCCCGCGACGAACAGGAAGTTCCAGCGATCACGACGCCGCTTCTGGATGTCGGTCTCGGTACGGTCGCCGCTGACCTTGCCATAGTCCTTGCCGGTTGCGCCGAAGGTCTTGTCGAACTTCTTCAGCAGGTCGGTGAACTTGAAGTGCGTCGGCGACTTGAAGGGATCGTAATTCTTCAGCAGCGCAAGGGTCATGCCGGTAATCGACATCCACTTGCCGCGAGCGGCGTCATTCACCTTCGCAATGTCCTTCGCGATGGTGTCGCCGTTCAGGAAGGCCGTAACCGGAACCGCTTCCTTAGTTTCCTTGTCGATCATGACGGCCATGCCTACACCGCAATTCGGGTGGCAACCGCAGCTCAGCGAGCCCCAATCCTTGTCAGGCCCGTGAACCAGGTCAGCCCAATCGGAGAAGGTGCTCATGAAGGAGATCGGGAACCAGTCGCGAGTCGGCTCGCCCAGCCCGGTCTGCTTCTTCACGTCGTGCGCCAGGTGAGACAGCGTGTAGCGCTGCGCCGCGCGGCGTTCGTCGGTGATGGCCTCGTCGCGGCCGGTGAACGAAACCGGCTGGAACGACAGGAACGAAATGCGCTTCGGATTGTCGAGCGCGAACTGGATGATGCGGCCCACCTGCTCGTTGTTCAGGTCGTTGACGATGGTAACGACCGGCACGATCTCGACGCCGGCCTTGTGCAGGTTCTCGATCGCCTGCAGCTTGACGTCGAACAGGTTGCCGACCAGGCGGTGCGAGTTGGCAGCGTTGCCGATGCCGTCGAACTGAAGATACGCATAGCGCAGACCCGCTTCGGCCGCCTGTTTCGCGAACTCAGGGCTCTTGGCGAACTCGATGCCGTTGGTCGCCGCCTGCACGCTGTTGTAGCCGACCTTGCGCGCGTACGCGACGGCGTCGAGGAAGTACGGCGACAGCGTAGGTTCACCACCGGAGAACTGCACCGACATCTGGCGCTTCGGCTTGATGGTGATGGCGTTGTCGAGCATCGTTTTGATCTCGTCCCAGGTGAGCTCGTGGACAAAGCCAACCTGGTTGGCGTCCATGAAGCAGGGATCGCACATCATGTTGCAGCGGTTGGTGAGGTCGATGGTCAGCACCGATCCGCGGCCGTGCAGCACCGTGCTGGAGCCGTGGTGATGCAGCTTCTCATCGTTGTGGGCGCGAATGTCGCGGCCCGGGAAGACCTCTTCCAAGTGCTTGAAGAATTCGGTGTCCATGGCCATCACGTCTTCGAAGTGGCCGTGGGTGGGGCAGTCTTTCACCATCAGAATCTTGCCGTCGCGCTCGATGATGGTGGCCTTGATTTCACCGGCCTTCTCGTTCATCAGCACTTCGACGGGCAGCTTGCCGTCAAGGATCTGCTGGCGGATCTCAGGGACGCACTTGGGGCAAAGCGAATCGGTAGCGCGCGGCCAGCCGAGCGGCGGCTTCGACTTCTGATACGACTTGAGCAGCGGCTTATCGGACCACTTCGGCGTAAACGACGGGTTGGGATTGATACTGTTCAGTTTGTCGAAAACGGTCCATGCGCCCTTGGCAGCAACAGTGACAGCTTTTTCAACATACTTAATCGGCTTATGCATTTACGCCTCTCGATATTAGATGGGTGGTATCCCCCCACGGGATAGAACCACACTTGTCTGCATATACAAGGTAATAACCACGCCCCGAAAGCGCCAAGCAGGTTGGGCCGAACGGGATGAATTGACCCCCCAGCGGGTCAATCTCACATTGAATGGTGACCCTCATCACAGGGCTATGTTATTGAAACGCAAAGAGCTGAGTACTCTTCTGGTTCCCCCCGTAGCGCTCGGATTGTATCGTCCGCATCACCGGATGTCCTCCTGAGGACGCAGCGCCGGCGCTGACCGAACCGTGCTATATTCCGGCCATGGCACGCGGAATTGCTGTGTCAGTCCTACTCCTCGCTGCAGCCGTTGCCTTCTCCCAAGATTTCACTCGCGCGACAACCTTCGAAAATCAATATGTCAAGATGACCGTCCTCCCGGGATGGACGGTGACCAGCTCGCCGCCGAAGGTCCTGGTTACTCGGGGCAAGTATGTCCTGACCATCAACGCTATTTACGAGCACGCCAGCGGAGTCGAGGGAGGAAGATTTGGAGAAGCCACGGCTGACATGCCAAGCGTAACAGCCGTGCGGGCTGACGTGGAAGGACCTTGGGGAACTACCTGCGCCCTGGACGGACCAGCTCAGAACCTCGTCGTCAATGCGAACCTGTCTCTTTCAAACCTGTATACCAACGACACAAAATCGAATGTGACAGACGGTTGCCAGTTCCCTTCCGACGGTCGCTCGGCATGGTTCGGATCCCTTTACGTCGGTTCCGGCAGCGAGAGCGAGTACACCATCACGCTCGCCTATGACACCAGCGACGTCAACGCACTGCCTAAGAAAGGCACTCCCGAACTAACGCAGGTATTGACGGACGTGACGACCATGCTGAAGACGCTGGTGATGAAGCCGCCACTCGTCATTTCGAGCATCCAACCGACGGCAGCGCCGCCGGGAGCCACGATCAAAGTCTCGGGAAGCGGTTTCTATCTCCCTGGGAACAGCGTCCGGCCGAGTTTCGTGAAACTCCGTGATCTTGAGGTGCTCAATCTGGAAATAGCACCGGACGGAAGATCGCTGACCTTCGTCCTTCCGACCTCTGTCTCGACCAGCACATGCCCGCCGGGGTACATCATGAAGGACGAATATTGTGCGGTCGAGCCGGCTGGTTACGATGCCTCCAAAGATTGCCCGCGCAGAGAGGATGGTTCGGGGAACATCTGCGGCGTCCCATTGCCGCCCGGCAAATACGAGCTCCAAATCACGGGCCCAATGGCGCAAAGCAACCGCGTCAGCTTTACGGTAGAAGCGCCAAAACGAACTCCGGTGTCCGTCACTATGTGGTATCCCACGAATGGCATATCGCCAGGCGAAATGATCACGGTGCGAGGCGAGGGCTTTGCTGCGACTGGCAACACGATCAAGATTGGGGATTCCATAGTGTCTAACGTGCCATCGCCCGACGGTAAGACACTCACGTTTCAGGCGCCCTCACTGTCCGGTGCGGAGCTTGTGAACAGTGGCGCCTACCTCAAAGCTTCAATCCAGGCTTCTGTCGAAAACGCCAAGGGAAATAGCAACCTCATCACGCTCGACTACTGGTATCCGGGCCCGAACGCGCTGCATTGGCAGAAAGGCGGGTGGAAACTTAATGTGCAGCCGCAATCCGTTCCCAAACACTGAGGCGGCTTACTCCATCTTCCACTTGTAGGCGCCCGGTTGCGGCAGCCCGATGTGCGCCAGCACGCGATTGACGAACTCGCGCGCAATCTCTTCCGTCGACTGTGGCTGAAAATAAAACGCCGGGATGATCGGATAGATCGTGGCCCCGGCCTCGGCGGCCAGCGCCATATTGCGAAGATGAATCCGGTTGAAGGGCGTCTCACGCACGCACAGAATCAGTGGGCGACGCTCCTTCAGGCAGACATCGGCGGCGCGTTCGATCAGCTTGTTCGCCATGCCGTTGGCGATCCGCGCCAGCGTACCCATGCTGCACGGCAACACGATCATCGCGTCGGTGGAATAAGAGCCGCTGGCGACATTGGCGCCGATGTCATCGTTGTTCTGCTGTTGGATCTTCGAAGACGTGCGGCCCAGCAATTTGGCGACAACGTCGTTACGTCCTGCGATGCCGAGCTCTTCGGCCATCACCCGCAGGCCGCTGTCGGAGAGAATGACATTCACGGTGCCGACACGCTCGTCCCGCTCCAGCGCATCCAACATGTGTCGGGGGAAGATGGAGCCGCTGGCCCCGGTAATAGCCACCGTCAGGTTTCGAGTTTGCGCATTGGGCGAAGTCATCTAGAGAATTGGGCCAACGGTCAAGGCGACGGCGAGACGCGAGCCTGTTGTTCCAGTCATCGTAACATCCAGTGCTGAGGGCGGCGGCCGCGGGCGATACTCCGGTTGGAAATGGCAACTGGGAAGAGTGCATCGAGGGTAGCGGTCCTTCGACTGCACAGTGCCAACGGCGGGCACTCCTCCGCTCACGATGGCAGCGGTTTGGAGGGTTGACCCAAGGTCAAGAACAACCAGTCAACGATATACTTTTCCTTCGAGCCACCTGAGCAATCCATGGACGCCAAATCCTTAAAGAAGATTTTCGACGATGTGCGGCGCGGCAAACTCTCGTCTGACGAGGCCGTGCAGAAACTGCGGCACATGCCGTTCGAGGATCTCGGTTTCGCTAACATCGATCATCACCGGGCGCTGCGCGTGGGGATGCCGGAGGTGATCTTCGGTCCCGGAAAAGACCCGGCGCATCTGGCGGAAATCTTCAGCCGGCTGGCCGAGCGCGGGAACAACGTGCTCGCCACCAGGGTTTCGCCGGAACAGATTCGGGCGGTCAAACGCAAGCTGCGCAAGATCGAGGTCCACGAGCTGGCGCGTGCCATAACTCTGACGCGCGACAAAACCGTGCACGGCAAAGGCAAGATTGTGGTCGTGTCGGCCGGCACCAGCGATATCCCTGTCGCGGAAGAAGCGGTGGTTACGGCGCAGATCATGGGCAATGAAGTCCAGCATGTCTACGACGTCGGCGTCGCCGGGATCCATCGCCTGCTGGCGCGGCGCGATGTGCTGACCGAAGCGCGGGTAATTGTCGTATGCGCGGGCATGGAGGGCGCCCTGCCCAGCGTGGTCGGCGGACTGGTGGGAGTGCCGGTGATCGCCGTCCCAACGAGCGTCGGTTATGGCGCGTCGTACCAGGGAATCGCAGCGCTGCTTGGGGATGCTGAACTCCTGCGCGTCGAACGTGACCGTGGTGAACATCGACAACGGCTTCGGCGCGGGATACGTGGCGTCGATTATTAATCGGCTGGAGTAGGGCCGCGCCCACATCAACTTCCCTGGCGCTTGTCATCCTGAGCGCAGTGAGGACGCGAAGCGTACGAACGAAGTCGAAGGACCTCTACCTAGCAATAAACTCCCCGCTATAGCGGTCCTTCGACTCCGCGTTCGCCCGCCGCAAAAGCAGCGGCGGAAAAAACGAGGACGCGAACGCTCCGCTCAGGATGACAAGCATAAAAGAGCTTAAAAACAACTAACACGCACGCAAAAAGCGGCAGGACTCTCATCCCGCCGCCTTGAGTTTTAGCTGACAGCCGATGGCCGAAAGCCGACAGCCTTCTACAACAACGCCTCATTCCAGTTCTGCAGGAACTTCTTCACTTCGTCCATGAACTGGTCCGCCACCGCGCCATCGATCACGCGGTGATCGTAGCCGATGCTGAGGTGCATCATCGAGCGAATCGCGATCGTGTCATTCCCTTCCTTATCGGTTAAGACGACCGCCTTCTTTTTAATGCCGCCGACACCCAAGATCGCCAGCTGCGGCTGATTAATGATCGGCAAGCCGAACTCGGCTCCGAAGATGCCGGGATTGGTGATGGTGAACGTTCCACCCTGCACCTCGTCTGGTTTCAGCTTCTTGGTGCGGGCACGCTCGCCCAGATCGCTGATGGCGCGCTGCAAGCCCACGAAGCTGCGCTCCTCGGCGTTCTTCACCACCGGCACAATCAAGCCCCAATCCAGCGCCACGGCGATGCCGAGATTAATGGTCGGGTGATAGTGGATGTTATCGCCCTCAACTGATGAGTTGATGATGGGCCACTTGCGGATAGCGTGAATCACGGCGCGGGCGAAGAACGGCGTGTAGGTAAGCTTGTTGCCGGTCGCCTGTTCGAACTTGGCTTTCTGGCTCTCGCGCAATTTGACGATCCTGGTCACGTCGACTTCGAAGATGCCATGCACGTGCGCGCTGGTGCGCCTCGACATGATCATGTGCTCGGCAATCTTCTTGCGCATGGTCGTCATGGGTACGACGTCGCCCGGAGTGACGCCGCCGATGGGTTGTAGAGGAACGGTCACTGCAGGCGCGGCCGGAGCAGCGGGAGCTGCAGGCTGAGCAACTGGCGACGCGTAGGACGGAGCTGCCGCCGGAGCGCTGGCTCCGTGCCGCGAGATGAACGATTCGATATCTTCCTTGGTGATGCGGCCGCCGAGGCCTGTACCCTGGACCTTGGTCAGGTCGACGTTGTTCTCTTTGGCGATGCGCCGAACCAGGGGGCTGGAGCGAACGCGATCCTGGTCGCCGGTATCGTCAATCTCTTGTACCTTGCCCTGCTGCTGCCGCTCCAGGCCTTCTTTCTCATCGGTGGCCAGATCGGCGGGAATGTTCTGGGCGGCTTTCGGAGCTTCTGTCTTCGGCGGCGGGGCGGCCTGAGCCGGCTTGGAACCGCCATCGGCTGCTGCGGATTTTGCGGCAGGAGCGGGTGCACCGGCTGCGGCGCCTTCTTCGGCGATGGTGCCCACGACTGTGTTCACCTGTACGGTGGCTCCGGCCTGCACCTTAATGTCCTGCAAGGTGCCGCTGGCGGGAGCGGGAATTTCGGCGTCAACCTTGTCGGTCGAGATCTCGAACAGCGGCTCATCGCGCTGAACTTTTTCACCGGGCTGCTTCAGCCACTTGGTAATGGTTCCTTCAAAAATCGATTCCCCCATCTGGGGCATGATGACGTCTGTCGGCATAGTTTCCTTCCGCGGGGATTTCAAACGCAAACTGAGCGCTGCAGCAAACCCTTGATTATATCGCGTAACTGGACGCGGCACGCTGGACGCGCCAGCGCAATCATCGCGCCCCGAATCACTCGGCTAGCACGAAGAAATTCGCATTCGCCTGAAACGCTTTATTGGATGAACCGATCCGCCTAAAAGACCCAGCGCCGGCTCCCGCGGTCCCATAGAAAGAGCTGCGGGTAAGAGAGTCAGTGCGAGTCCGGAGAAGTTGAAACCATGATCTGGCGGCCGGGGATGTCGACGGTCAGCGCCTTGCCCGACCAGAAATCAACGCCCAGTACACAGTCATAGATAACGTCGACGAAAGAAACCCGCGGATGCAAGATAGCGATTTTTGGTGAAGCAGCTAGTGCGATCTCAGACAAGCTGGTGTCGTAACGAATTTCGGGAGCTCCTGCGATGGTCTTTCGTTCGACCTTGCGAACATCTTTGCTATCCGGCTCGACTCCCAGCGCCTTCATGTATCGAGTGGTGATGGTTGAGATGGGGCTGCCGGTATCGATCTCGCACTGGCCTGGATGCCCGGCGAGGAGAAACTGCGAGAACATGTCGAGCGAGACACCGCGAACATCGTCGAACTTTATCGAGGAGACCGCGGCGCTTGCCCGGCGGTTTGCCAGCGTCTTTGGAGTTTCGAGGGTCAGCATCTTGCTGCCGAAATCGAGGGTGAAAGGCTGGTCGCGAAATTGGCTGAGGGAGACGAGGCCGTCGAGATGAATTTTGTCGAGCACGTCCCAGCTGCCCACGAGGACGTCTTTTTTCTCCATCGGCCCAATCACCAGGCGCGGGATCGTAAACAGCGGAATATCGAGCCGCTCGCCCGTCATGCGGAATCCGGTGAACTGCCCTGCCGGAATGCCATGTACCTTCTCGATCACGCTCGGGGCCAGCACGGCCAGACCTCCGCCCGTGTCCAAAACCACACTCAATTGCGTCGCCTCGCCCACGGTGACGGGTATCACCGGCATGCCATCCGAATTCGTCGTGAAGGCGATGGTGCGGGCCTTCGACTGCGCCACCATGGGCAAGGTCAGAAGGCAGAAAAGCAAGGCGGAGAGCAGAGTTTGTAGCACGGGCGGGCAAGGCTTACCATTCGACATACGCTTACAGCAACCTCAAATCTATGGTGTCGTTGAAGTGATACGAAGTCACTTTTCGCTTTGTTCCCGAAACGTCAACGGGTGAGAGGCACAAGCTGTTTGACTCAGTGCAACGGCTGTTCTACTCTCGACGGGAGCAAGCATGCGCCTTTCGTTCCCATGCGGAGGGCAGTGTACGAGTTTTTCCCGCCAGCGCGCAGACCGGGCACATGAGAGTTATGGCATTCGATCCAAGGAGCATTGTCGCGTTCGCAGCCGCCATAACTTTCTCTGAGCTGCAGATTGTCTGCATTGTGGTTTTTCTCTGCGCTTGTCTCATTATGTTCTACGCGTTGTTTGGCTATCCTCTACTGCTCGATTGGCTGGCGCGACGCTCGGACAATCCCGTTCACAAGGACGACAAGCTACGCAGCGTCTCGTTCGTTATCGCGGTTTACAACGGCGAGAAATTTCTCGAGCGCAAGTTAAGAACCATCTTTGCGCAGAACTATCCCCGCGACCTGATGGAGATCCTCGTCATCTCCGACGGCTCCAGCGATCGCACCGACGAGATTGCCCAGAGCTTTGCTGCTGAAGGCGTGAAGTTCCTGCGGGTCCCCCGTGGTGGGAAAGCCGCCGCCTTGAACGCTGGCGTGCCTCTGGTATCAGGCGAGATCCTGGTGTTGAACGATGTGCGGCAGACGCTCGACCCGAATTGCTTGCGGAATGTCATCGCGTGCTTCGGAGATCCGAAGGTCGGCGCGGTCAGCCCGGAGACGATCATCGTTCAGGGCGAAACCCACGAAGAGACGACGACGAGTCTCTACTGGAGATATGAGTCGTGGATCCGGCAGAGATTGACCCGCATCGACTCCACCTTCGGCTACAGTGGCGCGTTTGCCGCGATTCGCCGCTCGCTGTGGACGCCGCTCCCGCCGGGCACGCTGCTCGACGATGTCTACGAGCCGCTGACGGCCTTCTTTAAGGGCTACCGAATCCTGATGGAGCCCACTGCCACAATGTATGACTTCCCTACCGTGCTCCACTCGGAGTTCCGGCGGAAGGTGCGGTTGCAGGCCGGACTCTACCAGATGCTGAAGATCATGCCGGAGCTGCTGAGCTCGCGTAATCGCATGCGGCTGCACTTCGTATCGGCAAAATATGGGCGCGTCGCGATTCCCTATTGCATGATCGCGATTGCGGCAACGACGTTCGGCTTGCCGCCCTATTGGCGAGCCGCTGCGGCGCTTGGACAGTTGTTGTTCTACGGACTGGCGCTGCTGGATGCCGTCGTGCCGGACGGCACCGCGCTCAAACAGTTGACCTCGCCTATTCGCACATTCGTCGTGCTGATGGCTGCATCGCTGGCTGCGGTAAGAGTCTTCTTCGTGCAGCCTACCAGCCTATGGAAAGAGGCGACGTATCGGCCTTCCATCGCAGAAGCGCCAGTCAACGGGCCTAAACTGCCAACCGGCAGCAACGTCTAGGTCTTGAACGGTCACGGCTTCAGCCGTGACGTTGCCCTCTCAAAAGGATTGTGGGCTTTAACCTCTACGTCAGCATGCAGACCTATTTAGCCCTTCGGCTACGTCCATTCGTTGTAGAGCGGCTTTTGTTCCCGACGCTGGCTTTCTGATCGCTTCGCTTCTCCTTAGCATCCGCGATTCGCTTCGACAGCAACTTCTTGGCCTTCTGGAGTTCCTCCTTGCGCGTTGCGCTCAGGTTGTGGCCGGCGCGGTTGATGTAGAAGGTCAGCATTCGCATGCCGGAGCCCGGGCCCTTGGGCGAAACCTTCTTCGACGCCAGGCTGCGGGCAATCTCAGCCGCACTTTTGTTGAAGAGGCCCTCGGGTGGGTGCGTTGAGTCGGTGGTTACGGCGGCGGACCACCGGCGTGTGCCGGCGCGTTTCTTCTTGTGGACAGAATTTGTTTTTTTAGCGGGCATGATTCGTGAGATGCATGTGAGCAAGGACCTGTCGCCGGCTAAAGCCGGATGGAAGAACCCAAAGAGCGGCGGCACGCGGACCTAAAGGTCCGCTCTACCCGAACAGCTCCGCCTTGCGCGCGAACCGAAGCTGATCTACTTGAACAGCGCCTACTTCTGCCAGCGGTCCACCAGCTCCCACCACAACAGCTTCTCCCACTCTGTCAGATAGGTCTTGGCCCACTCCCGATTCTTCCACCAGGGCAGGCCGAAGAGGAATTCTGCTTTGGCTGCGGCTGCTGTCCAGCGATACTGCGGCAGCTCGGTGCGAAAGATCGAGAGCGCTCGCCGCGTGTGGTAATCATCGGTGGCGATGATGACGGACTGCGGTGGAGGCTGCATGGTCTGCAGGCAGGCATTCACCTGCTGCGCTTCAATCTTGGTCGAGTCCCCAACGATGGGACAAACGGATACCTGGGCGGCATTCGCTCCAGCGGTGTGCGCGACGTAGTCCTTCGCCAGGTCTACAAACGAATGTCCGTAAGCAATACCGGTGGTCGCGTCGACGAACATGTGCCGGGCATAACCGGCGCGCAACAGCTCCATGCCCCGCCAGTAGCGCTGGTCGGCGGAGTCGCCACCGAGGACTATGACAGCGTCGGACTTTTCGGCATTGTTAACGATCAGGAAATTGCCGCGCACAAAGACAATCGCGCACACGGCCAGCGCAACAACCAGCAGGATGACGAGAAATTTCATAAGGGAGCGGACCGGCTACCGAGCCATCATAAATGTATGCTCGTCGAAATGGAGTGCGTCATCACAGCCGCGGCGGCAACGGTTGTGGATAAGCGACGACTACGACGGTGCCGTCGGGCTCGCGCTCGAGGACGGGAGCGTAGAGTCCGATTAATTGTCGCCGCCACCAAGCTCCGGTCGCGCGTTTCTCTGCCAATGATGTGAACCAGTACTGCCACACCACGGCTCGAACCTGCTTCGGCGGCGACTGCGGAAACGGATTGCCCGCGAACAGCGCCAACACATCCGGAGCGCCGGCTAACAGTCGCTCCTCAGTGCTGGGCACAATGATGTTTTCGCGCCACGAGCCCAGCGAAGCGAACCACAGATTCCAGTCAAACCGCGGCTGATACGGCGCGTAAATCCGCGGCCTCTCGTCAACATTTTGCGGCTTATATAAGAAAGGGTACGTTTGCCAATGCTCGCCATCGCTTGAGCCCTGGAACTCGATCTCGTAGCGGCCGCGCGTCATCACCGCAAACAATCCATAACGATTGGCGATGCGGAACGGCTCCAGCGCAGCCACGGGCGAAGTTGGCAGCGGCAAGTGAGGCCAGAACATCCATAGCATCTGCACGGTCGCGACGTAGAAGATCCAGAGCAGCGTCACGCTGGTGAGCGCTAGCTTGAGAGCTCGCACAGGACGCGCCTTATACTGCTGAGCTGCCGCACCTGTCTCCGGCGCCGCTTCTTCGGACCTAGGCGCCGGCCGCGGCAACCATCTTTGCCGCCAGTCCTCCGGCATCACCCACGCGAAGAAGCGATCGTCGAGCAGCAGAAATCCCAGCACCAGCACAAGGTAGTTCAGAAAGGTGTAGTTCGCCGTCAGGATCACAGGAATCTGCCAGGCGGTCACGATGAAGAAGCAGACGATGCGCCCGCGCCGCGGAAGAAACAGCATGAACACCAGGCCGAGCTCGAGCACCAATGTCGCCCCTGTGGCGAAAGCGTGAAACCAGTGCGGCAGATGCTGCACGTACCAGCCAATCCAGGTCGGCAATGGGCCGTTCTGGTAATACTCATCCATCGCGGTGAAGTGCCGCCACTGGGGATCGCCGCTCTTCAGCTTCACCACCCCTGATTCGAAGTAAATCCGGAACCACTCCCATTGCAAAAGAAACAGGCTGACGCGCGATGGTGGACTGCTTTCACCCAGCCCCGGCCAGAAGCCGGCGGGCGCGAAGAAAAGTGCGATGAATCCCGCCTCCAGCAGCATGCCGTCGGACTGATAGCCGGAAAAGTCCTGCGCGGCGGATACAAACGACAGGAAGCAGACAAAGCAGACCAGCAGGTTCGCGCGCGGCCACACGTTGAAGACGATCAGCAGCGATGCGATCATGCCCACCCAGCAGATCGCCATGAGCATATGATTGCTGGTGGAGAACCACAACAGCGTAGGCGCAAACCAGAATCGCGACTGGCCGAGTTGACGAACCACGGCCTCTAAATATTCGCGAGCGGGCAAAATTCCATCGGGACCGATCAGTCCGCGGATTTGGAACGCCAGAGCGAAGAAGGCGGAGAAGTAAATCAGGCCGAGACAGCGCAAGAAAATCCAACGCGGGATGAGGCGGTCGGAAAGCCCGTACTCCGAATCGAACCACCGGCGTATGAGAGAAGCTGGCGTCCAATTCATTGCGGCATTATAACGTTGCGAGGAGTCGTCAAGAGTCATCTCATCCGGTGCCGACAGTTTGCAAGATGTTAACAACTCTGCGGCATTTCCTGGCTGCCCCGGCAACAAGCAGCGCGTCTGATACTGCGTGAGAAAACCGACAGTAGCAATCCTGGCGTTACTCCTATGCGCCTCGTACAGCTTGGCGGCGCAGCAGGTGCAGGTCACACTCGACCCTGCGCAAACCAAAATCGAATGGACGCTCGGGGCCACCCTCCACACGGTCCATGGCACCTTCAAGCTGAAAAGCGGACAGATTTCGTTTGATCCTGCGACCGGCAACGCCAGCGGAGAATTGGTGGTCGATGCCGCCAGCGGGGACAGCGGCAACGGCAAGCGTGACGCCAAGATGCACAAAGACGTCCTCGAGACGGCGCGCTATCCCGAGATCAGCTTTCTGGCGAAAAAAAGTTTCCGGACCATGGACGGATCACGGCAAGTCCACGCTTCAAGCGGAGGGTGTATTCCACATTCACGGCGCCGACCACGAGCTGACGCTGCCGATTGCCGTCGATGCGGGGGGCGCCTCGGTGAATGCCACAACGCAGTTCACTGTCCCGTACCAGGCGTGGGGAATGAAAGATCCCAGTTCCGGGTTACTTCACGTGGATGACAAGGTGCAGATCAGCATTCAGGCGGTGGGAAAGATGACGAACACAGGCGCTCGCACGGCCCACTGAGTTCCGGCTACTGAATACGCGCCAGCTCGGTTACATAGAGCTCATTGTTTGGAAACTCCTTGGCCAGCCCCGCCAGCAACACGCGAGCGGTTTGGCGGTCCTTGTCGCGCAAAGCAGCCACAGCCAACAGCAGCCTCGCAAAGGGAGCGAGATAGTGACCTTTGTCTGCAGTCAGCTTGAGCCGCTGGATCCCGGCTTCCTTGTCGGTCTGTGCGCCGGACATTCGCAGCAACCACCGCACCGGAGCAGAGTTCACTCCTAACAGATAGTTTTCGACACCCACTGCCAGGTAGGCGTCATAACAATTTGGATCGATGGTCAGCAACTTTTCCGCGAGGATCCGGCCGCTTTTCATGTAAGCCAGGCTGGCAAGATTTCGTTTCTCGATCAGCGCCGTGTAATCAGCACGCAAGCCGTCGGCTAAAACCTGGGCGAACAGAGCATTGGCGTCATCGGGATTGCGCGCCAGAATCTTGCTTGCTGCGGCATCAGTCTTTGCCAACTGATCTTCGAACTCGCCCTTCACCGTCGCGTCCGGCGTCGCTTTGCCGCGATGTTCGAACCTGGTGTCGTCGGTAAATAAATCCGATTCCAGAATATGAAGGCGGTTGAATTCGGAAAACAGGTATGCCGCAGCATTTGAGGCATAGCCCATCGGATCGTCCGGCGAGGCGTGCTGATAGTCTCGGAAGGTCTGGTGGGCAGCAGTGAAATTCAGGTTGTACATCTGCCCATAGCCACGTTCCAGCGCCGGCGAATAAACCATCACCGACGACGAGGAAGCAAAACTGATCGCCGAGAGCGCGAGCGCAGCGGTCGTCAGCAAACCAAGTCCACGGATCCGATGATTCACTCTCACCCGTTAAGCCTTCTTACTCAGCACTTCCGCGAGCGGAAGGCGCAGGACGATCATGGCTCCTCCGCCGCCGCGCTCTCTTACTTCTGCGTGCCCGCCATGCGCCTCAATCGCCGCCCCCACGAACGCTAGTCCTAGTCCGTGTCCGAGAGAGTGCTCGCCTTTCACAAAGCGCTCAAACGCTCGCTTCCGCAACTCCTCCGGGAAGCCTGGGCCGTTATCGGCGACGGTCAACTCGGCATCACCATTAGTTGGATGCACGGAAATCATGATTCTGCAGCCCTGCGGCAGGTGCGTGATCTCATTATCGAGCAGGTTGGCGATGGTGCGATGTAAAAGTCCTGTGTCGGCTTCCACCATCGCCGGCCTGAAGTCGGTAACAACTTCATGACAATGCTCAGCCATGGCCGGCTGGTACAGATCGATTAATCGGCTCACCATCTCTGACAGGTCGATGGTTTCTTTGCGCAGTTGCAGAGCGCCGGCATCGGCCTCGGCGACGTCGAGGGTAGTATTCAGCAGCTCCGACAGCCGGTCCAGTCCTTCGATGGCTTCGGCCACCTGGTCGCGCCATGGCCCCTGTGTGTCGCTCGACAGTGCGACCTCCAGACTGCCACGAATGGAAGTGACGGGGCTCTTCAAGTCATGTGCGACGGAATCAGTGAGGATCCGCATCTGGTGGACGGAGGTCTGAATGCGGTCGAGCATGCGATTGAAGGTGCTCGACAGGCGTGTGATTTCGTCCGGATGTGGTCCCTCGGGAAGGCGGCTACTCAAATCGTCACTGCCCATGCGCGCAACCGTATCGCTAATCCGATCGACTCGTGCCAGCGTTCGAAATGCAGCCAGCCAGGTAATAAAAAATCCCAGCGCCACGGTAATCGCCCAAGCCAGGAAGCAGCGCAGCAGAAGCCGGTTCAGCATGGCAGCGCCACTCAGATCGGCAAACCCCAGATATAATTCGCCGCCGTCGCCGCCCTTCTTGTAGACGACGCGAAAGGCTTTTTGCCAACCTTGGACCTGAACGCTAGCGGGCTCTCCCGGAATCAGTTGCGCTCCCTTCAGCGCAGCGACAAAGGGTTCGCGCGGACCAGGTCCTACCCAGATCGGGTCGATCTCTCCCGGTGTAGTCTCCAGAAAAAAGACGGACGTAGGATGGTCTGCGTGCTCATCGTCATCTGCGCCGGCGACTTCGCGCGACGCTAGTTCGGCAACTTCGCCGACCAGACGGTCGTACAAGTCGTCACGGGTGGTATTGCCGGAAACATCGTTTAGGGTATCGGCTTCGCCGGCTAGCCACGCGTCGCTGCGTTTCTGGATATCGTGCGCGATCAACAGATACATGATCACGAACGCCAGCGCGCTGCCGACGGCAAAGGCCGCAGTCGGCCAGACCGCAATCCGCCAGGCCGCCGATATACCCTGAGATTTAGGTTTCCTTGAGAACATAGCCCACGCCACGAATGGTATGGATGAGGGGCCGCTTGCCTTCGCCGTCTACTTTATTACGCAAACGGTAGATTTGGACATCGACAACGTTAGTGGCGGGATCGATTCGCATACGCCAGACGCGGTCCAGGATCATCGTGCGGGTGACCACCCGGCCAGCGTTACGCACCAGGTACTCCAGAAGAGAGAACTCCTGCGTTGTGAGTTGCAGCAGTTCACTGCCTCTTCGCGCTTCGCGGCGAACCAGATCGAGTTCCAGGTCGGCAACCCTGAGGCGTACCGCTTCGGGCTGGCCCGGCGTACTCCGCCGCATCAGGTTGCGTACACGGGCCAGCAGTTCGGCGAGGGCAAAAGGCTTGGTGAGATAGTCATCGCCTCCCTGCTCCAAGCCGCGAACTCGCTCATCTACCGTGCGTCGGGCCGAGAGGATCAGCACCGGGGCGGCATGGCCCTGAGCGCGGCAACGGCTGATCAAATCGAGGCCGTCCATGTCGGGCAGCCCCAGATCGATGATGAAGCCGTCGTAGATTTCCTCGCCAGCCAGTGCCAGCGCCGACTTGGCGTCCTGGGCAATGTCCACCTGATAGCCCGCCTCGCTCAAGCCACGCTCTAGAAAGTCTCGTATAGAGGAGTCATCCTCAACTACCAGAAGTCGCACAGTTTCCTCGTGCAACAGATTTGGCGGCAATGAAGAGTACCGCTCAGTGCGTTTTTCGCCGTATGTCAAATATCCATTGTGCGGTGCTCAAGGGCAAGAGCATCCGTCCCAAAACGCGGTTGACTCATGGAGGTCGGAGACTACGCGCCCTACCGCACCCACGAGATTATCCAGTTTTGCCAGGCTGCCGAGACGGCCGGCAAGCACGCTGGCCCGATGCAACCCGAGAGTCTGCGGCATCGCAAGCCTATGTCCGCCAGGGTTACCTAAGAGAGTTTCAGGATTGCAAGAATGATTGTGAAGCGCGTGACGGGCGTAGTGAGCGGACACAGGGCTCAGTTGAGGATCGCCGTTTTCCGCAAACAGCTCAACACCCGCGCAGTGCTCGAAACGCGAGTTCCTCTCCAGCGGATACGGAAGGCGGACGCGCTGAGCAATAACGCGATCAGCACAGGGCGAACCGGTCGAAAGGGGCCCGAATAACAAACTCTTGCTCCACTTTAGAAACAACTAGCAAATTATAGGCCGCAGAACCTCAACCTCCGGGGGAAGAAAAATGACATTCTGTTCATAAAACTCACCGCTGAGTGGAATCATCATCCTCGTCGGGATGAATGCCGGTCACCGGAACGGCTCCGATGTCCGGGAATCCGTCCTGCGGAGATCCGGCATGTTTGTAGACGAAATTCCTGGGGGCGTAACCCGCGTAAACGTAGCGCATCGCATTGCCCACGGTGCCCCATCCGAAAGGCATCACCTGATTGCCATTCCAGTCGAAGCCATTTGCCTCAACCAGCGCCCGGCCGATGCCTTGCGTCACAGTAATGAAATCGAAGGTATCTCCAGCAGCCAGGCCAGGGATGCTTGAGGCCAGCGTCAACGAGGTCGGGCTCACCGACGAGATCGCCGACCACCCTCGTACCGTTTGTCCGGTGCTTGCGAATACGCGTACCACGTCGGCATTGGTAATGCCGTGCGCGCTGAAGCTGCACGTCGAACACGTGATGGTAGTGCCGCCGGTGCCACCCGTCGCCGTCAGCAGGCTGGCGCCGGCCATCACGCTGCCGTAAGTCGGACACGAGACCGGAACACTGCTATTCAGCCGGTACCAGGTGCAGAGTGTGCGCGTGGAATCGACGAACAGAGGATTGGAGTGAATATCGTGCGATCCGTTATTGCTGTCGCCATAGACCCAGCCAGGATGGTTCCAGTAGCTGGTGAAGATGGTCAATCCGTCCAACCCTTGTTGCATGCCGGCAATTCCAGGGCTGTTCAGCACCAGATGCGTGGAGTCGGTCACGCTGGCCACGGTGGCCACTTTCTCCAAAGTAATGTCCTCGAAGAAGTCGCCGGCCATAACTCCGGCCGCTCCCGCCTGGGTGAAATTGCAAGTGGCACAGCCAATGTGCGTCTGATCCGTGACGGTCGAGATCAACTTGTTTCCCTGGCTACCGACAATGGTGCCGGGAATATTCACATAGCTGACCGGAACTCCCAGCGTCAGGTTCGGCAGCAATGCCGGCACGGGAGGCTGAGGTTCGGCCCCGGGATCGCCGCTGCCCGGCATCTGGTAGAAGCCGTTGTAATCGAGCGAGAAATTTGTTTGGCGAACGAAGACTGATGCCGCATGAACTCCGTCGTCGCCGCGTACGCCGGTTCCGTTAACGTCGGCGGGCTTCACGATGAGATTGTCGCGGAAGACAGGGTGGACGCCGTCGTAGCAGCCGGATTCGCAGTAAGTTTCTCCGAAATTGTTGAAGTTCGTATTCTCAATCAATGTGGCGACTTCGGTCGTGCTGTTGCTGATCGTCGACAGGGTCCCGCAGAAATTGAGGCCGATGCTGTTCTTCATCGTGTAGGTGCCCCAATCCTGGATCATGTCGCCGGTATCGGCGTTGTAGAAGCCGTCTCCGTCGCACAGGTAACGCTGATACAGATTGCTGGTACCGCCGGTTGCGGCCGTCGCAGCAACAATCTCATGTTGGTTGGGGACACGGTTCAGACAGAATGAGTCCTGGAAGACCAGCCCGGAGTTGTAATAAAACTCGTAGCAAACCGATTGCGTGCCACCGGTATCGAGGATGACGGCGGAATTACGGAAGATCTGTGACAGCGAGTCGGTGGTGAGATCGATCAGGGCGACGTTGTATCCGACAAATCCGTTAATGTCTCCCGGGTCGCCGCCGTTAAAGCTCGCGCCCGTCTTCAACCCCGGCAGCGAGATGTTGGCCGTATAGGCTACCGGCAGAACGTGACTGGCGGCAGTGACATTCTGCATGGTACGAGTACCGCCTGTCTGAGCGGCTGTGCCGTAGAACTCGAAGACCGTGTTGTTGATCTGATCGGTTGGGTTGGTGAAGCTCACGTTCTGCACTATGAAATTGCAGTCGCCGCATGAGCCGAGGGTAATCCGCACATTACCATTCTGATTGAACAACCCGTTCTGGATGCTGGCCGAAACCACACTAAAACTGTTGAATGCCAGGGTGCTGGCGTTGCCGAATCCTGAAATCGTGAAGTAATTCAAATTCAGGCTGGTGTAGGTGCCGCCGCTCTCGGGCGTGACCGTGCAGGCCGCTCCTCCGTGCAATGCCGTGTTGCAGGACAGGACCGCAAAATGGTTGTGTCCCAGACTGCCTCCCATGCCTGTCATATTCAGCACCGGAGTACCCGATCCCGGAGTGGTAAAGGCGAGCGGACAGGTTGCACCGCTGCCGGGAGCGATGATCAGGGTCCCTGCGCCCGATGTTCCGTTGGCATTGATATTGACGGTCCCCTGATGCTGCACGTCGAGTTCTCCGCTGTGCGTCAATGTCGCTCCAGGCGCAATCGTCAAGACTCCGCCCGAAGTCACGGTGCCGTCGACGGTGCAGCTCCCGGACGCGGCGAGGCCGGCGGCGCAGGTGGTCGAACAGGTTACCGTCGTCCCGCTGGCAATCGTCCAGGTATCGCCGGAGTGAGGAAACCCATGTCCGCCCCAGGTGGCAGCGCTGTTGAAATCACCGCTTTGAGTCGAGGTGTAAGAAGTCGCAAATACCAAATGAGTGCACAGCAGGATCAGGCCCAACAACACAACCTTCATGGTTCACTCCATTGCACATGGCGGCTACAGGTTTGGTACAAGACGTAAAAATGATGCAGAACAACCTTGCGCTCCGGTGACCGCAGTCCCCTGGGATGAGCGGGCCGCAATTGACCGGCGTGTCAAACAATAACGCCTAAAGCCATAGCGTAGTTCGGCTTAGAACTGCTGGAAGCTGGCGCGTTTCGCAATGCGCGAGTTTAACATCGAACCGCTTCTATTCACCATGCAGATCAGGGAAATCAAGGATACGAGGACTTGTTTTATCTTTCGGCCTTACGCATTCTCCGTGTTCAGCATGTTCAAGCACTTGAGTCTCCGAAGAGTATCGCCTTCGGCGCCGCTCGCGCTGTCACAAAGCGACACAAACTTTTCGACAGCTCCCTTGGTTTGACTTACTGCTGCGTCCCTGCGTAACGTTCTTAGTTTGATAACGTCCTACCTTTTCCTGCCTTGGAGGCAAGATGAAGTGTTGGTTGCAGAAGCTCTTTGTACTGCTGCTGGTAGCGGCCGCGTTGCCGTTGGCGGCGCAGGACCTGGCCTCTTATGAAAAACGGGTTACGGTCAAAACCCTGCCTAACGGATTGACCGTCTTGCTCTGGCAGCGGCCCGAGGCCCCAGTGTTTTCGTTTTTCACCATGGTCGACGCCGGATCGGCCCAGGATCCCAAGAATGAGACTGGACTGGCCCACATGATGGAGCACATGGCCTTCAAGGGCACTCCGGACATCGGGACCACCGACTACGCCGCTGAGAAGGTCGCCCTGGCGAAAGTGGAGACGGCCTACTCCGCATACGAAGCCGAGCGCACCAAGCGCGTAGGTCAGGACCCGCAGAAGCTGGCGCAGTTGAAGCAGGCTTGGGAGGCCGCACGCAAGGACGCCGACCAGTACGTCATTAAGAACGAGTTTGGAAAGATCGTCGAGAGTCACGGCGGCGTAGGAGTGAACGCCTTTACGAACTACGACGAAACCGCATACATGTATTCCCTGCCGGCCAACCAGATTCAGTTGTGGGCGGCGCTGGAATCGGACCGAATGGATCATCCGGTGATGCGGGAGTTCTACAAAGAGCGCAGCGTGGTGATGGAAGAACGCCGCATGCGGACCGACAGTCAGCCCACGGGAAGACTGGTGGAGCAGTTCCTGGGAACGGCGTTCATGGCTAATCCCTATCATCGGCCGACGATCGGCTACGCGTCCGACCTCGACTCATTCTCGGCGACTGATGCCGAGGCATTCTTCCATCACTACTACGTTCCCAGCAACATGGTCATCGCGCTGGTCGGCGACCTGGATCCCAACAAAGTGATGCCGATGGTCGAGGAGTATTTCGGTCATCTGCCCACGGAGCCCAAGCCGGTCGAGCCGTACACCGTGGAGCCTCCCCAGAACTCGGTGCGGCAGGTGACGCTGCAGGATCCTTCGCAGCCGTTTTACCTTGAGGGCTATCACCGTCCAAGCTATCTGGCGCCCGACGATGTGGTGTACGACGCCATCTCCGACATCCTGTCCAACGGGCGCACCTCGCGGCTCTACCGCACGCTGGTTCGCGACAAGCAGATTTCGGCGTACGCTGCGGGCTTCAGCGGTTTCCCCGGCAGCAAGTATTCGCACCTGTTCGCCTTCTACGCGGTTCCAACGCCCGGTCATACTACAGCCGAATTGCAGCAGGCATTTCACGAGCAGATCGAGAAGCTGAAGACCCAGGACGTAACCGACGACGAGCTGCAGATGTTCAAGACGCGCACGAAAGCCGATCTGATTCGCGGGCTCGCCAGCAATGAAGGCCTGGCGCAGCAGCTCGCTTACTACCAGACACGCTATGGCGACTGGCGCGAGCTATTCCGATATCTCGACCGCGTCGACAAGGTCACCAAGGCGGACATTCGTCGCGTGGCCAATCAAGCCTTCAAGGATGAGAACCGCACCGTGGGCATCATCGAGACCCAAACTGCATCGTCTCAGCCCGCCCCGCCGGCCGGCGCCGGAAAAGGAGCGGAACAACAATGAACACGCCCCATAACAACGGTGTCATCCTGAGCGGAGCGGGCGGGTCAGCGACCGCGCAGTCGAAGGCCTCCTATAGCCGCAAGGCAGCCGGGCGCCACACAAAAGCCCGGCGTCATACAAAATCCGGGTGCCCCGCACAAGCCGCTTTTGCTTGTGTGGGTATTTTGACTTTCTTTCTCCTCTTCACAAGTCTGGCCTCGGCTCAACAGCCAGTCCCCTGGAACAAGGTCACAGCGCCGCCGTTGCCGGCGTTCACCCCTCCGGAACCAACGCGTATTCAGCTGGCAAACGGCATGGTGATCTTCCTCCAGCCCGATCACGAACTGCCTCTGATCAGCGCGACCGCTCGCATTCGCGGCGGCTCCGTTTATGAGCCGGCGAACAAAACCGGGCTCACCGATCTTTACGGCGATGTCTGGCGCACCGGCGGAACGAAGACGAAAACCGGCGACCAGATGGACGACTTCCTGGAAGCGCGCGCCGCCAAGATCGAAACCGACAACCAGTCGGATTCGACCACCATCTCGCTCAACTGCCTGAAGGGCGATTTCGATGCCGTCTTCGACATGTACCTCGATCTGCTGCACAACCCGGAGTTCCGCGCCGACAAGCTGGAGCTCTCCAAGCGGCAGATGTACACCTCGATTTCGCGCCGTAACGACAACGTCGATTCCATCGTGGCTCGCGAGAGCCGCATCATTGCCTACGGAAAAGACAACCCTTACGCGCGCGTTCCGGAGTACGCGACGATTGCGGCCGTAACCCGGCAAGACCTGCTCAACTGGCATCAACAGTACGTCTATCCCAACAACATCATCTTCGGGATCACCGGCGATTTCGATCCCAAAGAAATGGAAACCAAGCTGCGCAAGGCGTTTGCGTCGTGGGCGAAAGGCCCTGCCGCCAAACGGCCTGACATCAAGTTCAGCGAGCCGAAACCTGGCCTGTATTCGGTCGACAAATCGGACGTGAATCAGACGACGATCAGCATGCTCGATCTCGGCATCGAGCGCAATAATCCGGACTACTTCGCCGTAACCGTGATGAACGAGATCTTCGGCGGCGGCTTCTCCTCGCGGCTCTTCAACGATCTTCGTACCGGAAAAGGTCTGGCTTATTCGGTTGGAGGCGGAGTTGGTTACGGCTGGGATCGACCGGGGCTGACGGACATCGAGATGCAAACGAAAAGTGCCAGCACCGTCGAAGGCATCGACGGGATCAACGGCGAAATCGACGAGCTACTGAAGAGTCCCCCGACGGACGAAGAGTTGAAACGTGCCAAGGACAACATCCTGAACTCCTTCATCTTCGAATTCGACACGCCAGAAAAAGTACTTCGCGAAAAAATGGCGTACGAGTTCTATCACTACCCGCTCGACTTCCTGGAGCGCTATCGCAGCCAGGTCGAGAAGGTAACGGCCGCCGATGTAGAGAGCGTCGCGCGCAAGTACGTTCACAAGAATCAGATGTCGGTGCTGGTGGTGGGCAATGAGTCGGATTACGGCAAGCCGCTGAGCTCACTTGGGCCGGTGCAGAAGGTTGACATCTCGATTCCACCGCCCCCGGCAAGTTTGATGGGCGGTCAGGGACCAGGATCGGCGGAGTGACCGACAAGCTACTGCGGTTGTGGATCGCGGGTGGCGTACACTGCTGTGGGCGAAGGGAGGACCGGATCATGCGATGCTGGAATAAGGTGCTTGTCGTTACGTCAGTGGCTTGCTTGCTGGTGAGTTTAGGCTGCACCAAGAAAGTTGACCCCGGCGGTACTTGGGCGGGCAACCTCGACGGCGTAAATGCCGATAAGCACGGAACAGCCAACATACAAGCCGTCCTCGAAGATACCCGCCACGGCGTCGACGGCACCGTGACCTGGCACAACTCCACCGGACCGTGGGGACTTCTGGAGGGAGAATCGCTCGATGTGAGATCAGGCAAGATCTCCGGCAACCAGGTTTCCTTCCAGGCCGAGAAGCCTCTGCCCGGCGGAACAGTAAGTGCGAACTTCAAAGGCGACGTTGAAGGAAACACCATGAAGGGCACCGTCGACGTGACCATTGGCTCAGTGATGGGCGGCGATACGTACCTGGGCAACTTCGAGATAACCAGGAAGCAATC
Source organism: uncultured Acidobacteriaceae bacterium (assembly GCA_963834135.1). Lineage (GTDB taxonomy): Bacteria > Acidobacteriota > Terriglobia > Terriglobales > Acidobacteriaceae > Bog-257. The sequence goes on from CAWIAN010000010.1 coordinate 818,863, forward strand.
CGCCACGCCTTGAGATTGTCATCCTGAGCGGAGTGAGGACGCGCAGCCGAAGAACGCAGTCGAAGGACCTCTACCGTTTCCATTCTGTCGCTGGTTTATTCGTCACTTGTTTTGCAACCGCTGAAATATTTCGCGATGTCTACTTCTCCCTTCTCTCAGCGCTTCCCTGCCGGTCAGAACCTGCTCATCGATGCGGATGACACGCTGTGGGAGAACAATATCTATTTCGAGCGCGCCATCGCCACCTTCATCTCGTTCCTGAATCATCATGAGTACACGCCCGACCAGGTTCGCGAGGTGCTCTACGAGGTAGAGCGCGAGAGTATCCGCCAGCACGGCTACGGCATGCAGAGTTTTGCCCGCTCGCTGGTGAAGTGTTTTGAGCAGCTATCGGTGGAGCCGCTCACGCCCGCGCTGCACGACACCATTCGCGGCTTCGCGTATGCCATCGCCGAACACCCGATGGAACTACTGCCCGAAGTCCCCGAGACCCTCGCCGATCTCGCCCAGCGTCACCATCTTTTTTGCATGACCAAGGGCAACATTCTTGAGCAGACCGGTAAGTTCGAGCGCTCGGGACTGAAGCAACACTTCACGGCGATCGAAGTGGTTGCTGAGAAGGACGCGCCTACGTACGCGACTGTCGTTGAGAAGTACGGCCTCATCCGCGAGCAGACCTGGATGATCGGGAACAGTCCCAGCTCCGACATCAATCCGGCGCTCGAAGCGGGACTACACGCGGTCTTCGTCCCTCATCAAAACACATGGATGCTGGAGCGCGGCGAGGTCCGGCCGGAAGTTGGTGATGGACGATTGCTACAGGTCTCGAGCTTCGGACATCTACGCGATCTGTTTTAGGCAAGCCGCTCTTCGCGATTCGCTTTTCCCTGTTCGCCCCATTCGAGCCGCCTGCCTTTCTTTTCTAGGCCACATCACAGAAATCCGCTAGAATACCAGCCGTTGCAGACCTCTGGGGGTATTGATGGAGGAAAGCACGGTCAGTCAAGCGTCGACGACCGGCAGCGTCGCGACCATCAAAGAAATCGACATTCTCTGGCTCACCGCCGGCTTGGGATGCGATGGGGAGACCATCGCTATGACCGGCGCAACCCAGCCCAGCATCGAACAACTGGTCATGGGTCTTCTGCCCTGGATTCCTAAAGTAAATTTCTACAATCCATTTCTGGCTTACGAGAACGGCAACGATTTCGTTAAACCTTTCCGCGATGCGGCAGACGGCAACTCGGGAAGGCCTTTCATTCTTGTTCTCGAGGGCTCAGTTCCCAACGAAAACAATAAGAGCGAAGGCTACTGGGCGACGTTCGGAACCGATGCAGCCACCGGTCAACCCATCACTACCTGCGATTGGATCGACCAACTCGCTCCCAAAGCGTGGGCAGTGGTTGCCGTCGGCACCTGCGCTACTTACGGTGGAATTCACGCGATGGAAGGCAATCCCACCGGCTGCATGGGCCTGCCGGACTACCTGGGCTGGGACTGGAAGTCGCAAGCTGCAATTCCTATCGTCTGTGTCCCCGGTTGTCCGACACAGCCCGACAACATCATGGAGACGCTCCTCTATCTGCTTTACATGGCGGCTGGGCGGTCGCCCATGATCCCGCTCGATGACGCTCTACGGCCAACGTGGCTGTTCGGCAGCACGCTGCACGAAGGCTGCGATCGCGGCGGCTACTACGAGCAAGCCCAATTTGCCGACCAGTACGGATCGCCACTGTGCATCGTGAAGCTTGGCTGCTGGGGTCCGGTGGTGCAATGCAATGTAGGAAAGCGGGGATGGATGGGCGGCATCGGCGGGTGCCCCAATGTGGGAGGTATCTGCATCGGCTGCACCATGCCTGGTTTCCCCGACAAATTTATGCCCTTCATGAATCAGCCACCCGGATCGCTGCTTTCCTCGCAGGCCGTGGAGACTTACGGACGAGCGATTCATGCGCTACGCCGCTTCACCCAAGCATCTCTTAACAAGGAGCCCAGTTGGAGGAGCCGGCCGAAATCGCCGGCTCGTGACTGACGGCGACGAAGCACTGGGACGAATCTGGAATGGAGGCGATCGACCAAATGAGCGGTAACGGTACGTCGAATGCCGAACCTTCCGGAGTCGAAGGGCCGCTCCTTACTCCCGAAGATGCCACCGCAATTTTGGCCGAGCTGGCCAGCACATATTCCAAGGATGTTCCCGCCGCGCTGGGCGCGATCCATCAACTGTTCGAGCGGGTGTCTCACAATGTGGGAGCCGAGGCGCAGCTTCCCAACCCGCAGGTGCAATACCGCGCCCTGGTCGAACAGCTTCCCGCCGTTGTCTTTATGGCCTACATGGATCGCGGGGTCGGCGAGGCTTACGTGAGCCCGCAGATCGAGGCTTCGCTCGGGTTTTCGCAGGCGGAATGGCTCGAAGATCCCGTCCTGTGGTATCGGCAAATCCACCCTGACGACAAAGACCGCTGGAGCGCCGAAGCCGCGGAGATGTTTCTCTCCGGCAAGCCATTGCGCTCCGCCTATCGGGTGATGGCTCGCGATGGTCGCGTCATCTGGTTTCACTGCGACGCCAAGATGATTCGTCGTCCGGACGGGCGTCCATGGTTTATTCAAGGTGTGGCATTCGACATCTCAGACCTGAAGCGGACCGAGGAGGAGTTACAGGAGGAACGGAATTTCGTCTCGACCATTCTCGACACGGTCGGAGCGCTGGTGCTGGTACTGGACCGCGAGGGAAAAATCGTTCGATTGAATCCGGCGTGTGAGCAACTGACCGGCCGATCGTTCGAGGAGGCGCGAGGCAAACGGGCATGGGAGTTGTTCGTGGCTCCGGAGGACCGCGAGCAGTTCAGGGCAGCGTTCCAGCAGATCTGTGACACGGGCTCGCGCGCGCAATATGAGAGCAGCTGGATCGCCGGCGACGGCAGCCATCGCACCATCGCCTGGTCGGCCGCGGTTCTGCCGGCGGTTAAGCAAAACCCGATGTATGTGATTGCGTCGGGCATTGATGTCACGGGACAGAAACGGGCGCAGGCAAGGTTCCGCGGACTGCTGGAAGCCGCACCCGATGCGGTTGTGGTTGTGAACCAGAGTGGAAGGATCGTCCTGGTGAATGCGCAAGTCGAAAAGCTGTTCGGCTATGGCCGCGAAGAGCTGCTGGGGGAAGACATTGAGAAGCTGGTGCCGCAGCGCGCGCGCGGAAACCATGCTGGTCACCGTAGAAAATTCTTCAGCGAGCCGCGGGTCCGGCCGATGGGCGCCGGGCTTGAGCTATATGCCTTACATAAAGACGGCCACGAATTTCCCGTGGAAATCAGTCTCAGTCCGCTGGAGACCGAAGAAGGAGTGCTGGTATCAAGCGCGATCCGCGATATCAGCGAGCGCAAACGACTGGAGCGAACTGTCCTCGATATCAGCGAGCGGGAGCAGCGCCGGATCGGACAGGACTTGCACGATGGATTGGGACAACATCTGACCGGCATCGCTTTCATGACCAAGGTGCAGGAACAAAAGCTGGCGGAGCGACAGATTCCCGAAGCGGCGGACGCGGCGAAGATTGTGCAGTTGGTCAATGATGCAATCCTGAAGGCGAAGGAGCTGGCACGCGGCCTTCAGCCGGTAGTTTCGGATTCGCGCGGGTTGATGTCGGCACTGCAACTCTATGCCGCAGAAGTAGCGGACCTGTTCGGGATCGCGTGCCGCTTTCAATGCGAGGCACCGGTGCTGATCGACAACACTCCCATGGCGACGAACCTGTATCACATCGCGCAGGAAGCGGTGAACAACGCCATCAAGCACGGTCACGCCGAATGCATCACGATTCGTCTCTTTGCCGGCGAGCATCAGGCAACATTGATGATCAGCGACGATGGCGTGGGAATCGAGCGGCCGGTGGCGCCACATTCCGGCATGGGGCTGCACATTATGAACTATCGAGCCGGAATGATCGGCGGCAACTTGGAGATAGGCCGGGATCGGCCGAAAGGTACTACCGTGACTTGCCGTTTTCCGCTGCTGGCCGCGGAACAGAGCGAGACCAACCGGGTTTGAAAGAGCACGGCCTTCGCAGGGAAAGCTCTTTGCGATCCCTGTGTCGTCGACATGGTTCAATGTAAACGAAGGTCTTATCGGCACCAGTAGACACGCGCCCTGAAGCAAGGCAGGGTAATCCGAGTTTTCAGCAGGCTGTGAAGACGCTCCCCTTCAAAGCAATTCGCTGTCAGAGGTGACGTCCATGGACCAGAATGCTACGGAAATCAAGAAAAGCCGGGTCTTCGTGGTTGACGATCATCCCATCGTGCGCCAGGGTCTGGCGATGCTGGTAAATCGAGAGCCGGACTTGACCGTGTGTGGCGACGCGGTCGACGCGCAGTCGGCGATGCAAGCGATGATCGCCTCCAAGCCAGACATTCTTGTCCTGGACATTTCTCTGAACGGCCCCGATGGCTTGGATCTGCTGAAGAGTGTCCGCAGCCGGTATCCGGATCTGCCGGTCCTCGTTCTCTCGATGCATGATGAATCAATCTATGCTGAGCGTGCGCTGCGGGCCGGCGCACAGGGCTACATCATGAAGCAGGAAGCCACCGACAAAGTGCTGGTGGCTTTGCGCCGCATTCTGTCGGACGAGATCTATGTTAGCGATCGCATTGCCAACCGCATGCTGCAGCACTACATCGGAAATTCCGCCGCGGGCAAGCCTTCTTCAATTGCCGATCTCACCGACCGCGAACTGGAAGTGTTTCGCCTGATCGGCGAGGGCCATTCGACGCGCCAGATTGCAGCGGAACTGCATATCAGCGTCAAGACGGTGGAGTCGTATCAAGCCCATATCAAGGAGAAACTCTCGTTGCGCAGCGGCCGCGAACTGGTGCAGCATGCGATCCAGTGGGCGATTAACGAGAACACTGTCTGAAAACATCTGCTTTTTGCGGGAATGTGAGTAGCTCGTCGTGCGTTTCGTCCCATCGGGAAATCCCCTACCCTGTTCGTAGTGTTTCGTAGCACGGGAAAACTAGGCCGCTCCCGCTTGTTCATCTGTCGCGGATTCTTGATTCTATCTAGCAATATCTTTCCGCAAGAGTGCATTAGCACGATCTGCGGGTGCATCTCAACGAATGGTCTCTCTGGAGACCGCACTTGTGCCTTTGCCAGTTCAAAATGCGAAGGCGCATACGGTCGTGGACTGCCGGGTCGCGAGATCGCGGCATTCGAAAGGAGTCCGCTATGGCAGCGGAAACAGTTCCGCACGGTCGCGCTACGCAGAAAGCTCCGGCCGTCTCCGACGTACACATCCTTTGGATAACAGCCGGATTGGGCTGTGATGGAGATTCCGTCTCCATAACCGCAGCTATGCAGCCTAGCATTGAAGATGTTTTGCTGGGAGCGATTCCGGGTCTGCCTAAGGTTCACCTGCACAATCCCGTGCTGGCTTACGAAGTTGGCGATGACTTCCTTAAATATTGGTACATGGCGGAAAAAGGCCAGCTGGATCCGTTTGTCCTTGTCGTAGAAGGTTCCATCCCAAACGAGAAGATTAAGAAAGAGGGATACTGGGCCGCGCTCGGAACGGATCCCAACACCAACCAGCCGATCACGACAAACGAATGGATCGACCGGCTTGCCCCGAAGGCATTGGCCGTGGTGGCCTGCGGTACCTGCGCGACCTACGGCGGCATTCACGCGATGGAAGGCAATCCGACTGGCTGCATGGGTCTGGCGGATTATCTGGGATGGGGATGGCAGTCGAAGGCGGGCTTGCCCATCGTGAACGTTCCCGGCTGCCCGGTGCAGCCCGACAACTTTATGGAGACGCTCCTGTACCTGCTGTACCAGGTGGCGGGGCGAGCGCCCATGATTCCGCTGGACGATCAACTCAGACCCAAGTGGCTATTCGGAAGAACGGTGCACGAAGGTTGCGATCGCGCCGGCTATTACGAGCAGGGTGATTTCGCCGAGACCTACAGCTCCCCCAAGTGTATTGTGAAGCTGGGTTGCTGGGGCCCAGTGGTTAACTGCAACGTTCCGAAGCGTGGTTGGATGGCCGGAATCGGCGGCTGCCCCAATGTCGGCGGCATCTGTATCGGCTGCACCATGCCCGGCTTCCCTGACAAGTTCATGCCCTTTATGGACGAGCCGCCCGGTGCGACGGTCTCCTCCGGTTTGGTCGGCGCGTATGGCCGCGCCGTGACTGCGCTGCGCACTCTGACAAACAACAGCGTCAACAAAGAGCCCAAGTGGCGGCATCCGCGTGCTGAACTCACCACCGGCTACCACCCCAGAACTTACTGAGAGGAGCCATTGTCATGAGCACGATTACAGCACCGACCAAACAGACCGATACCAAGGGGCAAAACCTGGTCGAGATGAACTGGGACCCCATCACGCGTATCGTCGGCAGCCTGGGCATCTTCACTAAGATCGACTTCGCCAACCGCCGCGTGGCGGAGTGCCACAGCACTTCATCCATCTTCCGCGGCTACAGCATTTTCATGAAGGGGAAAGATCCGCGCGACGCCCACTTCATCACCAGCCGCATCTGCGGTATCTGCGGCGACAATCACGCCACCTGCGCAACCTATGCCCAGAACATGGCGTTCGGCGTCCGTCCGCCGGCGATGGCGGAGTGGATCGTCAACCTGGGCGAAGCCGCCGAGTACATGTTCGACCACAACATCTTTCAGGACAATCTGGTCGGCGTGGACTTCTGCGAGCAGATGGTCAAGGAAACAAATCCCACCGTTCTGGCTAAGGCGGAGAAGACTTCAGCGCCAGGCGCGAACCTGCACGGCTACCGCACCATCGCCGACATCATGCGCGCGCTCAATCCCTTCACGGGCGCTTTCTACCGGGAAGCGTTGCAGATGAGCCGCATGACTCGCGAGATGTTTTGCCTGATGGAAGGCCGCCATGTGCATCCTTCCACTCTCTATCCCGGTGGCGTAGGAACCGTGCCTACCGTCCAGCTCTTCACCGACTACCTTGTCCGCCTGATGAAGTATGTCGAGTTCATGAAGAAGGTCGTTCCACTGCACGACGATCTCTTCGACTTTTTCTACGAGGCGTTGCCGGGTTACGAAGAAGTGGGGCAGCGCAGAGTGCTTCTCGGTTGTTGGGGATCGTTCAACGATCCCGACGCCTGCGACTACACCTACAAAAACATGACTAATTGGGGCCGGCACATGTACGTCACCCCGGGCGTGGTGGTCGACGGCAAACTGGTTACGACCGATCTGGTCGACATCAACTTGAACATCCGCATTCTGCTGGGCAGTTCTTATTACGATGACTGGCAGAATTCCGAAACGTTCGTTAAGCAGGACCCGCTGGGCAATCCGGTCGACAAGAACCATCCGTGGAACCAGACAACAATACCCCACCCGCAGAAGCGCGATTTCGGCGGCAAGTATACGTGGGTCATGTCTCCGCGCTGGTTCGATAAGCGGACCGGCGATCATCTCGCACTCGACACTGGCGGCGGCCCGATCGCGCGCCTGTGGGCGACCGCTCTGGCGGGTATGGTGGATATCGGCTACATCAAGTCCACCGGCAAGAGCGTCAAGATGTATTTGCCCAAAACCGCATCGCTGCCTGAGGTCGAATTCGAGTGGAAAATTCCCAAGTGGAGCAATGCCATCGAACGGGACCGCGCACGAACTTACTTCCAGGTGTATGCTGCCTGTGCCGCGCTGCACTTCATGGAGAAAGCCATGGAAGAGTTACACGCCGGCCGCACGAAAACGTGGTCAGAATTCAAGGTGCCGGAAGAAGCCATCGGATGCGGCTTTCATGAGGCGGTTCGCGGCGTGCTTTCACACCACGTGGTGATTCGCAAAGGCAAGATCGCGAACTACCATCCTTATCCACCGACTCCCTGGAATGCGAACCCGCGCGATATTTACGGGACGCCGGGTCCTTACGAAGATGCGGTGCAGAATACGCCGATTTTCGAGGAAAACGGACCTGACAAATTTAAGGGCATCGATATTATGCGGGCCGTACGCAGCTTCGATCCGTGTCTGCCATGCGGCGTGCATATGTACCTCGGAAACGGAAAGGTCCTGGAGACAAAGCATTCTCCGATGTTCGGCCTTCAGCCTTAGCTGTTGCCCGGCCGTGGATAGCTGGGAGCGGGGGCGTGCGTCGGGGACGAAACATGGATGTGCGCTCTCGCCGTTTCTTTTGGAGGAGGCTTGTGGCCGACGACAGGGACTTACAGAAAAGCGCTCAGAGAATAGGTAACCTGGTCCACGATCTGGAGACGATCGCCGATCCAGCAGCCAGGGCCCAGAGCAAAGAACTCGTGCAGCTGCTGCTCGATCTGCACGGCGCCGCGCTGGAGCGCATGCTGGACATCGTTTTTCGTTCCGGCGAGCCGGGCCGGCAGGTCATCGACGAATTCGGTCAGGACTCGCTGGTCAGTTCCCTGCTGGTTCTCTACGGCATCCATCCTGAAGACTTGCAAACTCGCGTCGAGCGCAGGCTTGGGCAGATTCAATCCAAGCTGCACAAGATGGGCGCCGAGGCAACGCTGCTCAGCGTCAGCAATGGTGAGGTGCGCATGCGGGTGAGCATCGAAGGTCATGGCTGCGGATCGACGAAGAAGAATGTCCAGTCGACGTTGGAAGATTCGATTTACGAAGTCGCGCCAGATGTGACTTCCATCGTTTTGGAAGGTTTGGAAGAGCCAACGGCGTCGGGCTTTGTCGCCCTCGAGACACTTTTAGGGCCAACGCCTCTACAGACGGTAACGCTCAGCAATGAAGGTGCCGGTTCGCAGTCACGAACTTAATTACGGTCATCGGGCCATCGGGACAACGAAATCCATGCAAGAGTTAGCACAGGCCTTCGAAGCTCTCCGCCGATTCGGGCGCAGACAGGAACGCGCTGAATTCTGCGAGCTCTGCAAGGTTAGCCTGCCGCCGCAACACTCCCATCTGATCGAACTCACCCAACGCCGACTGCTCTGTTCGTGCGATGCCTGCAGCCTCCTGTTCAACGGACACCCCGGCGGCAAGTACAAACGCGTGCCTCGCGACGCACGCTTGTTGTCGAACTTTCAAATGTCGGACGGCGACTGGGATGGCCTGCTGATCCCGATCAACCTGGCGTTCTTTTTTCAGAGCAGCCTGGACACGCGCGTGAGCGCCTTCTACCCCAGCCCGGCGGGGGCGACCGAATCATTGCTGCCGCTCGAGGCCTGGCAGCGGATCGTCGCCAATAATCCCTCGCTCGCCGAGATGGAAACTGATGTGGAGGCTCTGCTGGTGAATCGTGTGGGACATTCGCGCGGCATGGCCGCGGCGGAATACTACATCGCTCCCATCGATGCCTGCTACCGCCTGGTCGGCCTGATTCGCATGCACTGGCATGGCTTGTCGGGAGGCACCGAGGTCTGGCAAGAGATTGGCGACTTCTTCACTCACCTTCGCTCGCAGGCCAGGGTCGAAACCGGGGGCTTCCATGCCTGATCTGAATTTTCAGATCGAAGGCGCTGCGGTTGGAGAGTTCTCAGCCACGCCGGAGATTGCATTCAAGCTGCGTCTGACTAATCTCGTCCCGACCGAGACGATTCACACTGTCTCGCTGCACTGCCAGATTCAACTCGAAGTCACGCGTCGCGGTTACACGGACCAGGATAAAGAGAAGCTGCGCGACCTGTTTGGCCAATCGCATCGCTGGAGTCAGACGCTGCGCAATCTTCTCTGGACCAACGTCGACATCAACGTTCGCGCTTTCAACGACACCATCCTGGTTGACCTTCCGGTGCCGTGTACCTTCGATTTCAACGTCGCCGCCACGAAGTACTTTCACGCACTGGGCGAGGGAGACGTGCCGCTCTGCGTGATGTTCAGCGGTACGGTTTTCTATTCGCAGAACGATGAGGGTCTCCAGGTCGCGCCCATCTCTTGGGAGAAAGAGGCGCGCTTCAACCTCCCGGTCAAAGTGTGGCAAGACATGATGGAGTCGTACTACCCGGGCGGCGGCTGGATTCATCTGCGACGCGATGTCTTCGAGCGGCTCTACGCCTACAAAGTGCGGCATGAGATTGGCACCTGGGAGCAGGCGCTGGAAAGCATGCTGGAAGCGGAAGATACGGTGCGCTCATGAATCTCGCGCGGGTCGACCAGATCGCAAAAGCCGTGCTCTACGAGGGATACATGCTGTACCCCTACCGGCCATCGTCGGTGAAGAATCAGCAGCGCTGGAATTTTGGCGTGGTGTACCCGCAGGCCTATAGCGACATGCAGGAGGGCGGCGAACCCTGCAGCATGCGCGTCGAATGCCTGGTCTCCGGTAGCACGCAGACTCTTATCGAAGTGAAATTGCGCTTCCTGCAATTGCAAACCCGCTTCGAGGAGCGCCCCGCAACCAGTTCTTATCAGCTGCCCAATGGCTGGCAGGAGGCCGTCGAACGGCTTGTCAGCCTGCCGCCGCTTTCGCTGGAGCAGCTACTCGGCGGCACGCAGCGGCACACGTTTTCTTACTCAGCCCAGACGGAAGTTGAACCGGAACGCAATGGCAGCGACAAAGCAGTAGGAAGGGTGACCCACAAGCAGGCCCCCATCGCGGGATCGCTGGAGGTGACGGCACAAAACGCCAGTCCAAATGTTTTCAAGCTAAGTATTTTGATACACAACCACACGCCGATGGAATCGCTCGCGGCGAATCGTGACGACGCGCTGGTGCAGTCGCTGGTTTCGACGCACGTCGTTCTGGGAGCGGACAAAGGAGAGTTCATCTCCCTGCTCGAGCCGCCGGCGGAGCTGCAAGAAGTTGCTGCGCTGTGCAAGAACGTCGGCGTGTGGCCTGTTCTGGTGGGAGAGCAGGGGCAGCGCGACACCGTTCTCGCGTCGCCCATCATCCTCTACGACTATCCCCAGATCGCTCCCGAAAGTGCCGGGGACTTGTTCGACGGGACCGAGATCGATGAGATTCTTTCGCTGCGGATCATGACCCTCACCGACGAGGAGAAACGCGAAATGCGCGAGTCCGACGAACGTACCCGTCAGATTCTCGAGCGAACCGAAGCTATGCCCGCCGAGCAGTTCATGAAGCTGCACGGTGGCATACGCAGTCTGCGGCCACTCCAGGAGAACGAACGATGAACGAGTTCGAGTGGCAGCTTCTGGAGGATAAGAATGCCGTCGACCATCTGGAAGTCGATGGCGTGGAGGTGCGCGTCGGCGATCGCGTGCGCCTGCGTCCCCGTAGCGGCGGCGACGTGTTGGACATCGCTCTGGTTGGGCAAATCGCGCTGATTGAGAGCATCGAGCAGGACTACGAAAACAAGGTCCACGTCTGTGTCGTGCTCGACAACGATCCCGGTCGCGACCTCGGCTTGTTGCGGCAGCCCGGACATCGCTTCTTTTTCGAAGCCGCAGAGATTGAGGCTCTGCCGCCTGAAGAAGCACGTCCTGCTGGGGCCACGCAACCTGCACGAGTGCTGGTCGCCGGCATTGGAAACATCTTTCTCGGCGACGACGGATTCGGTGTCGAAGTTGTGAAGCAGCTCACGGCCGGCAAAGCGATGGACGGCGTGAGGCTGGCAGATTTCGGCATTCGCGGCCTCGACCTCGCCTATGCGCTGCAGGACGGCTACGAGATGGCAATTCTGATCGACGCCTACGCTCACGGCCAGACGCCCGGCACGGTGTCGCTGATCGAACCAGATCTCGACAACCTTGGCGAACCGGATGCAGCTGTGGTCGAGGCCCACGCGATGAACCCGCTCAACGTGCTTCGGATGGCAGCCGCAATGACTGCCAAGCCGCCTCACGTCCTGCTGGTCGGCTGTGAGCCGCTGACCTTCGGCGGCGAAGAAGGGCACATGGGACTGAGCGAGCCGGTCGCGGCCGCGGTGGAGACGGCGGCAAAGATGGTTGTGGATGTGGTGGATCGAGTCCTCCACAACAAGCAGCAGCAATCCAACAGAGTCATCTAGCAACGACGACAAGGAGAGTATCGTGGCGGACAATAACAATAACGGTTATGCAGCCGACAAGGACACCCTGGTGATGCTCAGTGGCGTGGCCTTCATGATATTTGGCGCGGGACTTGTCCTCTCGAATCCCATGGTGCGCAAGTATCTCGGTCAAATGGGACTCGGCAACCTGGCGCAGAGTGCGCTGCCCGATCTCGATCGTTACCTTCGACTGCGGTCGATGTAATCCGGACTGGCATCAAACTTTGTAAGCGATCGGGCCAGCCGGCGCCCGACTTTTGCCGTGCCCGCCAGTCGTGCAGTTGAGAACTCAGGAGGAGCGTAATCGTGTCAGCAGCCGATGCAACAAATGTGACGCCGAAGGCAGGACTGATTCATTACGTCATCGATCCCCGGAAGGGCAGTTTCAACGCGCAGGCTTTCGCCACCGGCATGCTGTCTGCTTTCGGCCACAGCCCGACGATCGCGATACGTGACTTTGCAGGCGAAGCCAAGTTCGCACCGGCCAGCACGTCGATCGAGGACGCACGTCTTCATTTCACGGTTCAGGCTCGCTCCCTCGAAGTGACCGACGACATCCGGGAAAAAGATCGCCTGGAGATACATCGCCAGATGTACGACGAAGTTCTCGAGGTCGATCGCTTTCCCGAGATCACCTACGAGTGCTCGCGTGCCTCGGCCAGCGGCACCGGCGACAGCTACTGGGTGGCTTTGAATGGCGATCTGACTCTGCACGGTGTTACGCGTCCGCTCGCGATTTCGGCAAGGGTGGTCATTAGCGCCGATGGCTTGCGGGCGTCCGGTGAATTCATGGTGAGCCAGAACGATTTCGAGATAGCTCCGGTGAAAGTGGCTGGAGGCGCTCTCAAGTTGAAAGATGAAGTGAAGATTACGTTCGACATCGTGGCGCGCAAGCAGGAATAGCGGCGATGGATAACGAAGGCGATTCGGCGGAGTTCCCTGGAGGATGTCACATGTGTCTGGCGATACCTGGAAAGATCATCGAGATCTCGGCTGATAATCCTGATTCAGCTCTGGTCGATGTGGTCAGCGTACGACGCAGAGTTGACTTGGGCCTCCTGCAGGACGACCGCCCGCAGCCGGGCGACTGGGTGTTAATTCACGTCGGCTTCGCCATGAGCAAGATCAGCGAGCAGGACGCCCTTGACCAGATGCAGACCCTGGCAGCTCTCGGCGAGGCCGAAGCAGCGATGCAGGAAGTTCAGGGATACGGGCTTGGCGAAGATGCTGGCGAGGAGACTGCTCACGAACAAGCGGTGACAAGGGATGAACCGGTATGAAATTCGTCGACGAATTTCGCGAGCCCGAACTCATAACGAAGACTGCCGAAGAGATTCGGCGGCTGGCCGATCCTAAGCGGCACTACCGCTTCATGGAGGTGTGCGGCGGGCACACGCATGCCATCTATCGCTTCGGCCTTAAAGATCTGCTTCCCGAAAATATCGAACTGATCCACGGTCCTGGCTGCCCGGTCTGCGTGCTTCCCATGGGCAGGATCGACGATGGCCTGTCGCTCGCCCAGGACCATAACGTGATCTTCGCCGCCTTCGGCGACATGATGCGTGTGCCGGGAGCCAATGGGAGCCCGCTCGAACACAAGGCCCGGGGCATGGATGTTCGCATCGTGTACTCGCCCTCCGACGCGCTGAAGCTGGCCCGCGCGAACCCCGACAGGCACGTGATGTTCTTTGCCATCGGCTTCGAAACCACCGCTCCGTCGACGGCGCTCACGCTGATGCGGGCGCGATCCGAAGGTATCCACAACTTTTCTGTCTTCTGTAATCACGTGACCATCATTCCGGCGATCCGGGCAATTCTCGATTCGCCAGACATGCGACTGGACGCGTTTATCGGGCCCGGACACGTTTCGACGGTTATCGGCTGCCGTCCGTACGAGTGGATCGTGAAGGATGAGCACAAGCCGATCGTTGTCTCCGGCTTCGAGCCGCTGGATATGCTGCAATCGATCGTCATGCTGTTGCGACAACTGCGTGCCGGCGAAGCCAAGGTTGAGAACCAGTACAAGCGCGTTGTTCCTTGGGAAGGAAATCGCGCTGCCTTGCGCGCGATGGCCGAGGTCTTTCAGCTGCGGCCGTATTTTGAATGGCGAGGCTTGGGATTCATTTCGCAGTCCGCGCTTCGGGTTCGCGATGAATACGCCGAGTGGGACACGGAGCAGCGCTTCCACGTTCCCGGCGTGCGAGTTACTGATCCCAAAGCCGCGCAGTGCGGAGAGGTACTCAAAGGCGTTCTGAAACCCCATCAGTGCAAGTTATTCGGCCGCGAGTGTACGCCGGAACATCCCATCGGCGCGCTCATGGTGTCGTCGGAAGGATCATGCGCAGCCTATTACAACTACGAACACCGGAAGTCGGCAATGGCAAGCGTCCTGAGCCCGACGGCGTGATCCAGAATCCCGTCGAAGATGACGCTCCAGCCCGCATCCGCTTCCGTGAGCCGCAAATCGAGATGGCGCACGGCGCCGGAGGCAAGGCCAGCCGCCGCCTGGTGGAGGGACTCTTCGCGCCCCTGCTCTTCGGATCCTCTTCAGAACCACTGGCGGATGCGTCTTTCGTTTCCATCGATGGCGCTCGGATCGCCATCACCACCGACAGCTTCGTGGTGAAACCCTTGCGTTTCCCTGGCGGCTCCATCGGCGAGCTGGCGATCAACGGAACCGTCAACGATCTGGCTGTTTCCGGAGCCCGCGCCGAGGCACTGGTCTGCACCTTCGTTCTGGAGGCCGGACTGCCCACCGAGGTTCTGGAAGCCGAAGTACGCGCGATGGCGAAAGCAGCGCGTACGGCCGGAGTGAAGATTGCGGGCGGCGATACCAAGGTGGTCGAGCACGGTAAAGCCGATCACATGTACATTTCGACGACCGGCGTCGGCAGGCCGATTCCTGGATTACGAATCGACCCCCACACTGTCAGACCCGGTGACAAGGTCTTACTTTCGGGGCCCGTCGGCGATCACGGCATTACGATCCTTCTCGCACGTGGAGAGCTCGATATCGAGGCCGATCTCTCCTCCGACACCCGTTCTGTTCTCCCGCTGGTGGAGGCGCTGGCTGTTGCCGCCGGGCCAGGGGTTCGCTGGATGCGCGATCCCACGCGCGGCGGGGCAGCCACCTCATTGAATGAACTGGCTCGCGACTGCGGCTTGGGAATCGTGCTGCGTGAGGATCAAGTCCCTGTGCGCGATGCCGTGCGTGGCGCGTGTGAGCTGCTGGGACTAGATCCATTGCACATTGCGAACGAAGGTCAGTTCCTGGCGATACTTGCGCCTGAGTACGCCGACACCGCCATCAATGCGTTGAATTTGACACCCGGCGGCGAACAGGCGTGTATCATCGGCGAGGTAGCGGAGCAGCCCGCGGGATCTGTTCTGGGAGTCACCGCCTACGGCGGCACACGCATCGTGGACATGCTGGTAGGAGATCCGCTCCCGCGAATTTGTTGAGTGACGGATGGCAACCGGATTTCAACTGACGACACAGATTGAGCAGCGGCTTCTGGAGAGAAACGATCTCTACGAAGCGTGCTTCGAGCGCGAGGCCCTGCGTCTGGCCCATGCCTCCCGTGAGATGTCGCAGCGCTTTCTTTCCGGTGGACGACTGCTGGCCTTCGGCCGCGGCCCCTACGCCACCGACGCCCAGCATGTCTCCGTCGAGTTCGTTCATCCCGTGATTGTCGGCAAGCGCGCCCTGCCCGCGCTCGACCTGTCAATTCTCTTCCGGCCCTGGCTGCGGACCATTCTTCACCCCGAAGACATCGTGATGGGCTTCGGCCCGCCCGAGGGTGATACCGAAGTTTGGGCAACATTGCAGGAGGCACAGACTCAAGGCGCCATGACCTTCGTGCTCCCCGGCAGCGAGGGCTCTTACGCGCTGGAGACCGTGACCGATCATCCCTTCATGCACCAGGAGATGATCGAGATGCTCTATCACACATTGTGGGAGACCGTACACGTATTCTTCGAGCATCGCGAGTTGGGACACGACCTGGGCGCGACAGAATTCCTCTATCCATTTCTAGGGCGCGAGAAACAGGACACGGACGAGCTGGTCGGCGAAGTTGCCAGCTCGATCCTGATGAAGATTTACGACGACTCCAAACTGCGGCGGCAGGTCGCGGCGGAACAAAGCGAGCAGATTGGCGGCGCAGCGCTGGCGATGAATGAGCGCCTGCGGCGCGGCGGCAAGCTGATCCTCTTTGGCAACGGCGGTTCAGCCACCGACGCCAATGATTGGGCGATCGACTGCGTGATCCCGCCGAACGGCTACCGGCCGATCCCGGCGGTGTCGTTGTCTCTAGAGCCCGCCAATATTACCGCCGTCGCCAACGATGTCGGCACCGACGCAATCTTTCTCCGCCAATTGATCGCTCAGGCGCAACCGGAAGACGTTGCCGTCGCCATCTCGACCAGCGGCGGCTCGCGCAATATCGTCATGGCGCTGGAGGAAGCCCGCAAACGTCAGATGCTGACCGTGGCGCTGCTCGGCTACGATGGCGGCGAGGTTCAGCGGCGCGGGCTGGCCGACTTCCCTATCGTTGTGCGCTGCGACTATATTCCTCGCATTCAAGAAGTACAGGCCTCGATCTACCACATCATCCGCGAATTAATGGAGGTACTGCACCGTGGCAACGCTTGAACTCTTTGGTGCCGCATGGTGTCCGCACACGCAGGAAATGCGCGAGTGGCTGGAATGGCAACGGCGTGAGTTCGTCGAGTACGACGTCGAAGCAGATTCGACGGCACGCCAGAGACTTCATGAACTGGCCAGCGGAGTCAGCAGCATTCCCGTTCTTATCGAAGACAATCGGGTCGTGGAAGTTGGGTGGCAGGGGCGAAGCTGCATGATCAATGCGGGAGCGTTGGAGTGCTCCAGCAGCTCTCTCAGCGACGTGGTCCGGCCAACGAAATAGCACGATTGCTGAGTTACGGTAGCGGAGGCAGCCCTGCCTGCTCCACCAGTTCCTTGAAGGCGGGGTCTGCGTGCAAGAACGAAAACGGCTCGTGTACCCGTATCGACAGCAAGAGCGCTTCATGCCGGTGGAACGACATCTGCAAATAGC
The DNA here is from genome assembly GCA_963834135.1 of uncultured Acidobacteriaceae bacterium. GTDB lineage: Bacteria > Acidobacteriota > Terriglobia > Terriglobales > Acidobacteriaceae > Bog-257. The sequence goes on from CAWIAN010000010.1 coordinate 835,900, forward strand.
GCAGGGCTTCTTGGCTGTTGCCCAGCCGGGCACAGGTGTCCGCAACAGCGAAAGCCGAAGTGTTTCCCTCCTCGAAATATTTCTTCTGTACTCGAAGGATGCTCTCCACCATTTCCCGCTCTCCGCCTGCACGGTATCCCGCTTCAGCCTGGCGGACAAGTTCTGCTTCCCGGCTATCGTGCGATAACTCGGCTGCCTTGGCGGCTTGCTCCAGATATTTGGGCGCATCGAGATTGTTGAGATAGATAAATGCCAGGTATTGGTGAGTGGAGAAGAAGTCGGGTTGAGATACGGCAAGCTGCTCCAGCAGCGAGGTCGCCTGGGGCTTGTCGCCCTTGTGATACAGAATCAACGCCTTGTCAGCAAGAATTGCTGTGGATGCAGGATCGAGCTGTTGGGCAAGTTCGATCTGTTGCAGTGCCTCCGGCAGTCGTCCCTGCACCATCAGAAACGTCGCATACCAGTGATGCGCGGTCACATAGTTCGGGTCCAGTTGTATCGCGCGGCGAAACTCGCGCTCGGCCCCGGCGGCGTCCCAGTTCCAATAAAAGGTGACGAGCGCCAGCGCGTTGTGAGCTTCGGCGGAAGAGTCATCGAGTTCGATGGCTTTTCGGGCAGCGGCCAGAGCTCGCGGAAATGCCTCGTCCGAGGGCATGGCAGCAAATTCCCGCAGGAGGCTATAACAGTTCGCAAGTCCGACGTAGGCCTGCGCATACTTGGGATCTCGGGCGATGGCCTGATTGAAATAGCTGACAGCGTTGTTCAGGTCGGCCGGAGTGCGCTTGTCCCAATAGTATCTGCCGGTCAGATAAAGCTCGCGGGCCTGGGGATCGACGCTGGCCGCATGGGAGTTCTTTGGCGGGTTGTTCGCAGGTAGAGCTGCAGAGTGCGTTGTTGCGCCGGTGGTTGTCGAGCGCCGATACCGATACGCGATGAGCAGGCCAGCACAGACGAGCGTTGCCACTCCTAGTGCGACGTACATCGACAGTTTCTGGAGGCGGGACGCGGGAGGGACATCGGAGGACAATTCCGCCTGACGCCCTGACTTCGTTTCAGGTGCTGCGGTCGGGGTCGACTCGGGACTGTTCATCCATCGCGCCAACTCGTCGGTGAAGGCGAAGACTCGCGCCCCTGAGCTCTCGCGCATGCGATGCACCGGAAGTCCCTTCTCCTTTTCCCAGCGTTTGACCGTGCGCTCGTCCCGGCCACAGAACGAGGCGATCTCTTTCCACGAGTCCAGCCTGCGGGCCTGGATCGGCCCGTCGCGTATGACATGCATGGTCATGCTTTGTCCTGCAATGTCCCTTGCTTTGCCTGGGAAGATGGGCCAAGTATAGGCGACAAATACTAGGCCTTCGCAATCAATTTTGTTTCTCGATAGCGCCAGTTGGCGTCGGTGTTGGCTGGGTGTCACTAAGAGGCGGCATCACGATTTCAAAGGTGACACGCCAATGTGCACGGCAGTGACCCGCACGACACCACTTGGCTGCCGTAAGACTGGTGGGGATCACGGAAGCAATCCCGGGTTTCTCAAGCAAGTTGGGATGCGCGGAAAACACGGGCAATTCCCGCCCAGCAGTCATTCAGGCCACACCGCTCTCTACAATGCAGTCATGCGCGGGATGCAGCGCCGTAAGTCCCAGGCTGGGCACGCGGCAATGTCAGCAACCCGCTTCAGGGCTCATACGCAAACAAAAGAGATTTAATAGAGGGGGTTATACACGATGCGCCGTTCATGTTTATTTCTGGCCACTCTCGCGGTTATAGTAGCGCCGCTATTAGTTGAGGCCCAGGTTGTCACCTCGACACTGCCGACACAGGTTTTTCCCGGCAGCCTCGCAACGAACGCGGTCACAAACAAGATCTATGTGGCGAACAACTGTGGAAACGATCCCAACTGTCAAAGCATGGGCACGGTCACCGTCATTGATGGGGCGACGCTGGCTACCCAGACGGTCAACGTGGGTTACTACCCATTTGGCGTCGCCGTCAACAGCGTCACCAACAAGATTTATGTGATCGGCTGTGGCACCGATCCAACTTGCTCTGGTAATGGCGAGGTTACGGTCATCGATGGCGCCACTCTTCAGACGCAGAATGTCACAGTCGGAGTGAATCCCAACTGGGTCGCCTTGGATGAGACGACCAACAAGATTTATATTTCGGACCTGGGTTGTAATGCCATCCCGTGCAGCGTTCCAGGCGCAGTAACGGTGGTCGATGGCAGCTCATTGGCAGCCACGACCATTCCGGCCGGCTATACACCTAACAGTCTGGCGGTCGATTCCACGCACAACAAAATCTATGTGGCGAACGTGTGCGTGTCAGGCACGAATTGCGGGCAGGGCGGTGTGACCGTGATTGACGGACAGACCCTGGGCACGCAGTTTGTTAACACCCAGATAACGCCGCTCCGCGTTGCCGTTAACCAGACGACGAATACGATTTATGTAGTCAACAATTGCGGCAGCGACCCCAACTGCCGCAGCAACGGATCGGTCACCGTGATTAACGGCAGCACGCTGGCCACGCAGAACGTGCAAGTCGGCTACTATCCTGGCCCGATCAACGTCGATCCGGTGACCAACAAAGTCTACGTAGCCGATCAATGCTCCGCGCCCATACCTCAGTGTTACCAAAGTCTTCCTGACGTCGGGATAATTGACGGAAACACTCTTGCGACCAACTTCATCACGATCTGCAGCATAGACACGTATCCGTCCGATGTTGAGGTCAACACAACTACCAACCAGGTTTATCTGCCCTGCGCCGGACGGGATGACGGCTTAGGGTATTCCACGGGATTGAGTGTGGCTGTACTGAACGGTGCAACCGGCGTGATTACTCCGGTTGCGGTCGGGGACTATCCCGTTGCAGCAGCGATCAACGCAACCACCAACATCGCCTACGTTCCCAACCTTGGTGATAACACCGTGTCCGTCATCGGCGGAGCTACCACGCTGGAATTCGTCAACGTCACTCCCTGCCGTCTGGTAGACACGCGCAGCTCGGGCGGACCCATCCAGGGAAACACCTCGCGCGACTTCGCCGTTCCACAACTTGGCGGCTGCAACATCCCCGCTACGGCAGTTTCTTACTCGCTTAACGTGACCGTGGTGCCGCAAGGACCATTGGGATATCTGACGATTTGGCCAACCAGTCAAGCCCAGCCAGGGGTATCGACCATGAATTCTCCTGATGGACGCACCAAGGCCAACGCCGCCATCGTGCAAGGAGGAGTCGGCGGGTCGGTGAGTGTGTATGTCCGGGACACGACGAATGTCATCCTGGACATTGACGGCTACTTCGCTCCGAGCACCGGTTCAACGCTTCAATTCTTTTCGCTCGCGCCATGCCGCGTAGTCGACACTCGCGGAGCTAACGGGTCCTTGGGAGGTCCGGCCTTGAACGGCGGCCAGGAACGCGATTTCCCGGTGCTGTCCAGCGACTGCCAGATTCCCAGCAGCGCCAAAGCGTATTCCATGAACTTCACGGTCGTCCCGGACGGCGGACCGCTGGGTTATCTGACAGTGTGGCCTACCGGTGAGCCTCAGCCGGTGGTCTCAACCTTGAACAATCCCACCGCAACCAATGTAGCCAACGCCGCGATCGTGCCGGCCGGCACCGGCGGAGCGATCTCGGTCTACGCCAGCCAGAACACGCAGCTACTGGTCGATATTGATGGTTACTTCGCTCCGGCCGCACAGGGTGGATTGTCGCTCTATCCCATCGCTCCCTGCCGCGTTCTGGATACACGTTCCGGAGGCGGAACGTTCATGGGAGAACTTACCGTCAACGTCGTAGGTAGTCCGTGTACTCCCCCCACCGCAGCACAGGCCTATGTATTCAATGCGACGGTCGTACCTTCCGGGAGTCTCGGTTATCTGAGTCTGTGGCCCGACGGAGAGAACCAGCCGGTGGTTTCCACCTTGAACGCACTGGACGGCTTGATCACGTCGAACATGGCGATCGTGCCCACGAACAACGGGAAGATCGATGCATATGCGTCGAGTCTGACCCAACTAATCCTGGACATCTCCAGCTACTTCGCACCGTAAAGCGGAGTTCAAGAGTAGGGCAAGAACCGCGATCCTCCAATGTTTAGGAGGAAGGTTCTTGCCCTACGTTTCAATGGGTCCGTACCGGAAACAGAGCTTTTCTCGGGAGAATCCATGAAGACTCGATTCGGCTGTATAGCGTTGTTGTGGCTTTCGATGGTCGCTCCCTTGGCCGCCCAAAACACCGGCAACACCGTAACCACCGTCCAGGTGCCGCGACTGGTGCGGATCAGCGGAACCCTCAACCTCATCCCGGAAATCGGTTCGGGCGTAGCGGGTGCTGCGGCGAACGAAGCAGCGGTTCATCACGCCAGCAGCGTGGTGGGCGTGACCTTCGCCCTTTATGCCGAGGAGACTGGCGGAGCTCCACTGTGGCTGGAGACGCAAAATGTCCAGCTTGATAACACTGGTCACTACAGCGCGTTGCTTGGTGCTACCCAGGCAGAAGGTCTGCCAGTCGAACTGTTCGCCTCGGGCCAGGCACAGTGGCTGGGCGTGCAGCAGCAAGGACAGGCCGAACAGCCGCGCATCATGCTGCTAAGTGTGCCGTACGCGTTGAAGGCGGCGGACGCCGAGACATTCGGCGGCAAACCGCCGTCGGCCTATGCGCCGGCTGCGGCCGAGACCAATGCTGCATCAGGCACAGGCACGGTTTCCAGCGGCGGCGCGACACCCAAGGGCGCGTCGCCGCATCCTCTGCCGATCTCGGGCAGTGGAACGGCGAACTACCTTCCGCTATGGACGAACGCGTCGACTCTGTCGAACTCGGCCATCTATCAGAGTTCTAATGGAGGGCTCGGCATCGGCACCACGAGCCCGCAGGCCTTGCTTGACGTTGAGGGTGGCGCCACGACGGCCACAATTTCTGCTGTCACCACGACAACGAATGGATTCGCGATTTTCGGCGGCCACAGCAGCACCACGGGCAACGGTTCGGGAGTATACGGCACAACCAACAGTTCGAGCGGAACTGGAGTTCTGGGATCGAACACTTCCACTTCTGGCCTCGCTGTCGGAGTGGCGGGTATCAGCGCCAGTTCTGGCGGCATAGGCGTTAGCGGCTCCGCCACCGACACCAGCGGCCAGGGCACTCCCGCTGGGGTAGCCGGTAACAGCATGAGCCCCACCGGGATCGGAGGTATCTTCACCAATGCAGCTACCAGCGGTAACGCAGCCGGCGCCGCTGGATTTACGAGCAGCCCGACTGGATACGGTGTTACCGGCATCGCAGTCGAATCGAGCCATACTGGTCCAGGAATCGATCTGCCGATAGGCGTGTGGGGCGACACGGGCACGGACGGAGGCGTCGGCTTAGCGGGGACGGCCGACAATGGAGTCGGGGTGGAAGGGGTGAACGATTCGACCAATATCGCCACCGCCGATTTCGAAAATCTCGAGACCAGCAGCGGAACGGCACCCGTTCTCCTGGCTCACGCCACAAACATTGGAGGCAGCTGCCTGATCGATGTAAGTGGCAACCTGTCATGCACCGGTTCCAAGTCCGCGATCGTCCCCGTGGATGGTGGCTCACGCAAGGTGGCTCTCTACGCCGTCGAATCGCCGGAAAACTGGTTTGAGGATTTCGGGTCCGGGCAGCTTTCCCATGGCTCGGCGGTTATTTCTCTTGAGCCGACCTTCAGCCAGACAGTCAACAGTGCGATCGAATACCACGTTTTCCTCACACCCACGGGAGACTGCAAGGGTCTTTACGTCAGCAATAAAACCGCGGACAGCTTCGAAGTTCACGAAGTGGCCGGGGGGACGTCCAGTATCGGCTTCGACTATCGCATCATGGTTCGCCGCAAAGGCTATGAGAACGTTCGTCTGGCCGACAGAACCGAGCAGTTTAACTTCTCATCTCGTGAGGAAGCGAAAACCGGAGCACAGACCAACCGCCTGCCGGCCAACCGAGGGCTGCAACAGTCGTTCCGTAATTTCAGTCAGCTACCCAGCTTTATCCCGCCGGCGACAGCGCCGACAACAAAATAAAGCCGGCGATGGATTCCCTGTTGGGGGCACAGAGTTGAGAACGTGATCTGGGAAGAAAGAAGACGAGCGCCGTTTTGCGATAACAGAAGAGAACCTATGAGCACCCGATTTGGCTGTGTTGTTTTGTTCTGCCTGGGAATGATCGTTCCGCTTGCGGCGCAGACTGTCCGCGACGCCACCGCGGCCCCTACAGTCCAGATACCCCATCTGATTCGCTTCAACGGCAGCGTGAATCTCGAAACAGCGAGCTTCAACGGCACTCCCGAGGTAGCCCACGGCAGCGCGAACACCAACGACGCCGCTGTTCCTGGGACCCTAAATCGCGGAGCCATCACATTGGTCTTCGCACTCTACGCTGGGCAGAGGGGCGGAGAGCCGGTATGGCAGGAAACGCAGAACGTTCAGCTTGATTCCGCTGGACGCTACACCGTGTTGCTCGGTTCCGCTACAAGTGAGGGTTTACCGCTCGATCTGTTTACCTCAGCAAAAGCGCAGTGGTTAGGAATTCGGCAGCAAGGTCGTCCGGAACAACCGCGAATCATGCTGCTTAGCGTGCCCTATGCCCTCAAGGCCGCTGACATCGAGACATTCGGCGGCAAACCGCCGTCCGCTTATGCTTCTATCTCCGAAACGAGCCCCGGCGGCAGCAGCGGCCCAAATTCCGGCGACTCCGGTTCACTGAATCCGATTTCGGGGAGCGGCACAACCAACTATGTCCCGCTATGGACGAGCTCCTCCACCCTATCCAGTTCGTTCATTTATCAGAGCATGGCTGGCACCGTTGGTATCCAGGAAACGAATCCGCAGGCGAAGCTCCAACTGGGTAATGCCAGTCCCGGGCTCAAGGGAGCGACGACACAGGCTACGGGCACAGGGATTTTGGGGACCGCCGACGTGGGCATTTTTACAGGGTTTGGCGTGAGTGGCCTTAGCTTCAGCTCGACCGGCCGTGGTGTCTCGGGGACCGCGACCTCAACGACCGGGAATAACTTCGGCGTCGTGGGCAAGACTGCCAGCAATGGTGGCGACGGCGCGGTATCGGCGGTTGCGGGAGTTAATAGCGCCACCAGCGGAAACGCGTTCGGAGTCGCGGGCTCCAGCGTGAGTTCCACCGGTATTGGGGGAAATTTCCGTAATAGCGCGGCGACGGGTACCGCGGTCGGAATGGGTGGATTCACCATGAGCGATAACGGCATTGCCCTGCAAGGGGTCGGAATCCGTGCAGCGGTAACTGTGTTTTTCGCGCAGGATGTGGGGGTGACGGGTTCCACCAACCAGGACGGCGGGGTCGGCCTCGAAGCCACGGCGGACGATGCCGTCGCTGTCCGCGGCCGGAACAATTCAACGAACTCTCAACTCCCCGCGGGATACTTCGACAATGAGCAGAATCGAAGCGAAATTGCCCCCATTCTGATTGCCCGTAGTCATGAGTTCGATGGGTTTTGTGAACTCGATGTCAGTGGCGACATCGATTGCAACGGTTCTCTGTCGGCCGCGGTAACCGTGGATGAAGGCTCGCGCAAAGTGGCTCTCTATGCCGAGGAGTCGCCCGAAAATTGGTTTGAAGATGCCGGCACGGCGCAATTATCGAAGGGTTCCGCGGTCGTCACTCTCGAGGCGATCTTCGCGCAGACCATCAACCAAGAGCTTGAGTATCACGTCTTCCTGACGCCCACCGGAGATTGCAATGGCCTCTATGTCAGCAACAAAACTGCAACGAGTTTCGAAGTTCACGAGCTGAGCGGCGGGGCGTCCAACATCAGTTTCGACTATCGGATTGTTGCCCGGCGAAAGGGCTACGAACACGTTCGTCTGGCGGACGGAACCGAGCAATTCAACTTCGGCAAGCCGGCACGAAGCAGGCAGCCGGGAAAGCACGACTCAAACCGATACTTTAAATAACTCTCGACACAATTGTGACTTCACTTGATCACCACTTCACGACTATTGACGATGGATCCGGCTTGCGTGTAAGAAGCACATACCCCTTCTTCAACCCCGTGGGCGCCTTCTCCAAGGCTCCTATGCGGAGCTCCGCAAAAATAAGGACCCATTCGTCAGCACTCGTTCGCAATCGTCCAGATTGCCCCGTCTGGGGCGAGTCTGGTCTTTTGGGAGATCACATGAAGACACGTCTCAGCTGCATTGCACTCGCCTGCCTGGGCGCGATCGTTCCCCTGGCCGGACAAACCGCCAACAGCAAACCGGCGGCGACAGCAACGGTTCAAGTCCCGCGCCTGATCCGGTTCAGCGGGGCACTCGCGCAATCCGCAAGCAACAATTCGCAGGAAATTGGCAATGCAGCCGTTACAACCCAGGCGATCAATCATGCGGGTGCCGGTAGCGTTGTCGGCGTCACCTTCGCTCTCTACAGCGAAGAGACCGGCGGCGCGCCTTTGTGGCTCGAAACGCAGAATGTGCAGGTAGACCAGAGCGGTCGCTATACGGTGCTGCTTGGGCTGACCAAAGGTGAGGGTCTGCCCATCGATTTATTTACCTCAGGCCAGGCGCAATGGTTGGGAGTGCAGGCTGCCGGAGAGGCGGAGCAGGCGCGCATCATGCTGTTGAGTGTGCCGTACGCGCTGAAAGCCGCCGATGCAGAAACCTTCGGCGGCCGGCCTCCCTCCGCGTACGTGGCCGCGCCCCAATCGGACACCGCCGGAACGAGCGGCGCGACCAGCGTTAGTACTTCCTCCAGTGTGGCGACCGGCCACCCGCTGATCATTACGGGCAGCGGAACGCCCAGCTTTATTCCGCTGTGGACGAGCGCCTCGGCCCTGGGAACGTCCAGCCTTTATCAATCCTCCAATGGATGGCTCACGTGGGGCGACCAGGTTGCACTGGCGCCGTTGGCGATCGTCTCGGCGGCCAGAGGCGCTATCTATGCGCATGGCATTACAGGAAATACCTTCCCGATCATTGAGGCAGATGAGCTCGACCCTTCTTCCACCAGCGCGGTGATCGAGGGGCTTTCGAATAGCACCAGCACCGGCATGGCGGTTTACGGGAACGCGCAGAGCGCTACGGGGAACACCGCCGGCGTCGAAGGCGTGAACGCCAGTTCGACCGGCGCGGGCGTAGTCGGTAAGTCAACCGCAACCACCGGCATGGCGTATGGGGTCGCCGGCACCGTTGCCAGCACCACAGGCATCGCCGTCGCCGGTATCAGCAACGCAACCACGGGCGGCAACAGCGGAGTTTTGGGACAGAATTCAAGCCCCAGCGGCACTGCGATTCAGGGTAACAATCTGGCGACTATCGGCAACAGTATCGCGATTGCCGGCATTACCTCCAGTCCAGCGGGCATCGGAGCCTTCGGCGTGGGCGTGGGACAAAGCGACGAAGGCGGAACCGTCACCCTGCGTCCCATCGGAACATGGGGCGATAGCAACCAAAGCTCAGGGATTGGTGTATTGGCGACTGCGGATTTCGGTATCGCAATCGCCGGATACAACAATGCCGAAAATATCTCCACCGCCAAATTTCAGAATGACGAAAGCACCGATGAAGTTGGCAACGTTCTGGCAACGCGCGGCGGCCACTTCGGCGGCATTTGCGTTATGGATGTTGGCGGCAATCTGGGATGTAACGGAAGCAAGTCGGCGGTAGTCCCGGTCGATGGCGGATCGCGGCAGGTGGCGCTGTATGCGGTCGAAGCTCCGGAGAACTGGTTTGAAGACATTGGCTCCGGCGAACTCAACAACGGCGCCGCGGTGGTGCAGTTCGAGTCAGTCTTCGCGCAAACGGTGAATACGGGCACGGAGTACCACGTCTTCCTGACACCCAAAGGCGACTGCAAGGGGCTGTATGTCAGCAATGAGACCGGCGCCAGCTTCGAGGTGCACGAGTTGGGTGGAGGAAAGGCAAACATCGCCTTCGACTATCGCATCGTCGCCCGACGCAAGGGATACGAGACGATTCGCCTGGCCGACAAGACGAGGCAATTCGCCAACGTGGTGAACGAACCTCGACCGCGAGAGGGTGCGACGACGCCCAGGCTCCTGAAGCCCATCGCAGTGGCGACTTCGACAAATAAGTAGTCGGGATCACAGCACTTCTTGGAAGGCGACCAACGAAAATGAAGCCCACGAGATTGCTTTCGTTTCTTCTCACCTGCCTCGTGCTGCAACTACCGGCGCTGGCGCAGACTGTGGTGACCACGGTGAATACAGGCGTCACTCCAGTTACGGCAGCCGTCAACATCGCCACCAATCGCATTTACACGGCCAATTATGGCGACAACACGGTGACTGTGATTGATGGGGCGACGAATCTAACGGCAACGGTGGCGGCCGGTCAGTTTCCGTACGACGTAAGGGCGAATCCCTTCACCAACAAAGCTTACGTCTCCAACTATTGCGGCACCGATCCAACTTGCCAGAGCAACGGCACGGTCACCGTGATCGACGGTTCTAATCAAACCACGACGGTCACGGTCGGCGCCGCACCATACCAGGCGGCCATCAACACGACCACAAATCAGATCTATGTCGCCAATAGCGGCGGCAACACCGTCACCATCATCGATGGAGCGACCAACAACACCAGTAGCGTTATGGTCGGGAACGGACCTAGCGGTCTGGCGGTCAACATGGCGACCAACAAGATTTACGTGCCCAATTTCGCCGATGGCACCGTGACGGTGATCGACGGTGCCACCTTGGCCACCACAACGGTACAAGCAGGAGGCTATCCCGTCGAGGTTGCCGTTAATTCCATCACGAACCAGATCTACGTCGCCAACATGACAAGCAATACCGTGACGGTGATCGACGGAAGCACGAACAACACCAGCTCGGTGAATGTCGATCTCAACCCTGCGTGGATCGCCGTGAATCAAGTCACGAATCAGATTTACACCGCCAACAGCGGCAGCAATACGGTCACTGTGATCGACGGCGCTACGTTGAATACGACAACCGTTACCGTGGGGAATGCTCCGTATCAGCTGGCGGTGGATCCAGTTACCAACAAGATCTATGTCGCCAACTACGCCGACAACACCATGACCATGATCGACGGAGCGACCAACCACACGACGACGATTAACATCGGAGCGAGTCCGGGCGCCATCCAGGGCAATGTGGTGACGAATAAGTTTTACGCAATGAATTATGGGGACAACACTGCATCGGTGATTGCCGGCGCTAACGCCGCACCGTTACAGTTCGTGGCGGTCACTCCGTGCCGCGTAGTCGACACTCGCAATGCAAACGGGACGTTCGGGGGACCTCCGCTTCAGGGACAGAGTTCCCGCAGCTTTCCCATTCCTCAGGGGAGCTGCGACATTCCCGCGACGGCTGCGGCCTTTTCGCTGAACGTAACGCTGGTGCCGATCAATCACGGACCGGTGGGTTATCTGAGCATATGGCCCACGGGCGAAGATCAGCCTCTGGTCTCGACCATGAACTCGCCGGACGCGCGCAACAAAGCCAACGCAGCGATTGTTCCGGCCGGATACCAGGGCGGCGTGAGCGTCTTCGTCACCAATACGACCAACGTCATTCTGGATATCGACGGCTACTTCGCGCCGCCTTCGGGACAGACGCTGCAGTTCTTTCCACTCACACCATGCCGCGTTCTTGACACCCGAACTACCAATGGACCTCTGGGAGGCCCGTACCTCAATGGCGGCCAGCCACGCGACTTCCCGGTGTTGTCGAGCAACTGCCAGATTCCCAGCAGCGCCGTAGCCTATTCCATGAACTTCACGGTTGTCCCCGTCAGTGGACCGCTGGGCTATTTGACGGTGTGGCCTACCGGCCAACAGCAGCCGGTCGTCTCCACCTTGAACAATCCCACCGCGACCACCGTGGCTAATGCGGCTCTTGTTCCCGCGGGCAGCGGGGGTGAGATCTCCGTCTTTGCAAGCCAGAGCACGCAACTGGTCGGCGACATCGACGGCTATTTCGCTCCGGCGGCGCAAGGTGGGTTGTCGCTCTATCCCGCGGCTCCATGCCGGGTTCTGGATACACGTTCAGGAAACGGGCCATTCATGGGAGAACTCACCGTCGATGTTGCGGGTAGTGTGTGTTCCCCGCCGAGCGCGGCGCTGGCGTACGTGTTTAACGCGACAGTCGTACCGTCGGGACACCTTGGCTACCTGACGCTGTGGCCCGACGGCGAGGGGCAGCCGGTGGTGTCCACCTTGAACGCACCCGACGGAGTGATTACGTCAAATATGGCGATTGTGCCTACGAACAACGGGAAGATCGACGCGTATGCGTCTGGTCTGACGCAGTTGATTCTGGACATCTCCAGTTATTTCGCGCCGTAAAGTTTGGAGAGCGAAGCAATCGCGGCTGGCGTGTTAGATCACGGAAGCCTTGTACCGCCCAGGTTAGCGTCTGACAGAAGGACGCGAACCTGGGACACCCGCGCAGGACACGAATGGGACACCCACCACATCAACTGCTGAGCACTAATACTTTGTGTTCGGGGCAGCGCGCTTGGGCTAGCTCAACCAGCTGATCGATCAGTGAAGTTCCGTATTTTGCGTAGAAGTACAGACCGGCGACTTCGCGCTCCTGAAGCGTTTTGTGCGGGTAAAGCGAATTCTCGATCTGCGCGGCGTGACGGGTGAGAATCTCCGTGCGGCGCAGTTCGGCTTTGGCGGCCCGCTTCTCCAGTCGGTTGATCTGGTATTGCATCTTGTTCGTCGCCCGTCCCGCAGCCTCAACCAACGTCGGATCGAGCTTTTGCAGCGACTCGCTGATACGATCCATCGATTCCTGCACGGCGCGACGACCGGCTTCAATGTTCTGCTTCAGTTCGGGCGGAAGCGAGTGGGCGGCCAGACAGTCGCGAAGTTCATACTCTCCATGAAAGAGCTCCGGCAGTTGCACCTGATACTTGTTCAGCAGCTTCTCGATGCGTGGCTCGATCAGGCTGGCGGTCAGACGTGACAAGACCGGCGTGATGCGCCCCAGAAGCTTCTCGTACACAACTCCCAGTTGCGCAAAGTATGCGATCTCAGCAGGTCCGCCGATGTAGGCCAGGGTAGGCAGCCAGTAGTCCTGCAATACCGGCCGCAGCAAGACATTCGCGTTGAAACTTTCTGGAAAAGTTTCGATACGGCGCAACAGTTCGTCGGGCGACAGATTTTCGCGCCCGAGTTTGAATCCGCCATTGCCGCGATGAATCGGGACGCGGACACCATCCACCAGGCCAAACAGCGGCGTCGACTCCGCCGTGACCTTAACTTGCTCGTGATACTTCCCTGCTTGCAGTTCACGATTGCGGGCGAGTAAGGCGTCATCGAGTTCGCCCACTCGCTTTATTGCATCGGCGAACAACGGAGCGGCAATCCGGTGCAGATCGGCATCCGCGGGATCCAGGAAGATAAGTCCATGCTCACCGAAGATGCGGGTGTAGAGCTTCGCGTATGCGTTCGAGAACGTCTCACCTTCGACGTAGCTTTCGCGAAGATAATCGGCAGCCAGCGATTCGCCCAGCAAGTCCGCAGCCTGACGAACCACATCGTTCGTCCCCTCGGCAAATCGAATGTTCGCGACAGGCGCGCCTTCGATACCGCTAGTTGGCGCATTGAACGGCGCAAGTTCGAAATCGTGTGTCAGCAGTAAAGTCTGGTTGACCTCTTTCAGATCGTGATCCTCTGTGGCCATCCAAAACACCGGCACACACGGCACTCCCAAAGCTTCAACCTGTTTCGCCAGCGCGAGCGCCGATGCAGCCTTCAACAATGAAAGCAGCGGTCCGCCAAATAGTCCGACCTGCTGGCCGGTAACTACGGCGAAAGCGCCTTCGCGCAGCCGCTGAATGTTACGCAACGTTGCCTCGGAAGCTCCCCAGGCACGGTTCTGCCGCTCCAGGGCGGCGGCTACTTTGGCGTCATACGCTGCATCGCGCTTTACAGATTTCGCAAAGGCAGCGATGTGAGCCGCGTCCGGCTGCGTGGGATAAAACTTGCGGATCTCCGGAGAGTACGAAAGATAGTCGCGGAAAAGATGCGTGGTGTGAGGAATGCAGTTGAAAGAAATACAGTCGGGGATCACGAGAGAGTCTCCCGACAATGGCGCCGGCAGCAAGAAACGCGGCGCGAGTAAGAATCTGCCTTTGAGGGTTGACAGCGCATCTCGCTCATATTTCACCAAAGGTAAAAGACTAACAGTAAGCAACACGATTTTGATGTCCCGCGAGCATCAGGGATGCACGATTCCATGACATTCCGCGATTGGGGAGTTACGAATCTTTACTCTAGATCACACAAATTAACCGTCATAAACCTCCTCTCGGTGTTCTGATTAGGCAGCAGTCAGCCGTTTCCGGAACCACAGCAGGAGGCGGGCCATGAAGAGCGCTTTCCTCGCAACCCTCGCGATGTCGGCGGCATTGCTGCTGCCAGTTTCTAGCTCGCGGGCACAGCAAATTCCTTCCGAGACACCACTCATTACAGGCTTCATAACCCCACAACAGGATGACGGCACAAAAGCCACTACAAGTGAACCTCCGCTGCCGGCTCCCGATGCCGGATCGCACGTGCGCATCGTGCGCCTGAGCCAAATCGCCGGGGATGTGAAGGTCGACCGCAATACCGGACAGGGCTTCGAGGTGCCCCTGCTCAACTTGCCGGTTACGGAAGGAACCAAACTGCAGACCGGCCAGGGCTTCACTGAAGTCGAATTCGAAGATGACAGCACGTTGCGGCTTACGCCATACAGCAGCGTTGAATTCACCAAGCTGGAACGTACTCCGTCGGGCTCAACTGTCTCGCTGGTTACGGTATCGGCTGGCACAGTCTATGTGAACCTTGCACGCACGCCGGGGAACACCTTCACGCTGGCCTTCTGCGGTCAAACCGCGGTGTTGGCGCCATCAAGTCACGTGCGCGTATTCCTGTCCGTCGGGTGGGCGAGCCTGGCGATGTTCCACGGCAGTGCGCAAGTGCAGACAACCGCTGGAGCAACGATGGTCGCTAAGAATAAGACGTTGAACTTCCAGTTAGTGAACCCCGTTCGGCTCTCACAAAACAAGAACGCAGAAGCCCCTTACGACAGCTGGGACCAGAACGCGATCGACTACCACAACCATTACGCGAAGGCGTCTGCTTACGGAAATTCCGGTAATCTCTCCGGCATCCCCGACATGAGTTACTACGGCCGCTTTGTCACCGCGAGCGGTTGTGAGCCCATGTGGCGGCCCTTCTTTGCCAGCCAGACGTGGGATCCGTTTCAGTATGGCTCGTGGGTTTGGTATCCGCAGTGGGGATACACCTGGGTCTCGCCTTATCCGTGGGGATGGATGCCATACCACTACGGCTCATGGAGCTACTGTCCTGCCTATGGATGGGGATGGCGTCCGCGCGGATATTGGATCGGCTTACCGAACTATCCTCAGCACCCAAGATCCCTTCCACCGCGATATGGATTTCGTCCATGGCCGCATGTCCCGCAACCTCCCCGGCGCGGGGAACCGACGATCACTCGTATCAATGACAAGTCAGCCGTAGTATCGGCACGATCTCCTGTCAAGAACGGATTCGTCATGCGGGAAAACTCCGCCGGCCTGGGCATTCCCCGCGAAACATATGGGAACCTTGCTCACCTCTCCTCGCACCTTGAAGAGCGCGGAGCGGCGAGCATGGCGGTGCGATCCGTTCCCATGACCGCCTTCGGAACGGGATATCGACACGATGCGACTGTGGCGCCACGGGGAACAGAAAACGCGTTTCGCTCGGGAGGCAACTCGAACGCAAGCTCAAAGTCTACGGCCGGCAGCGACCATGGCGGTTCCGGATCCAGCAGAGCGTCTTCAGGCGGGGGAGGAAGCCGGAGCAGCGGCGGCAGCGGAGGAGGATTCAGCAGTGGAGGAAGTGGTGGCGGAGGTCATAGCGGGGAGGGGGGTGGGAGGCGGCGGCGGAAGCCGCAGATAGAGTTAGCGATCGTAAGGCGGATCTCCGAGGCCGGCACCCGAGGCAGCGAGAGTCTATCGTGTAACGGAACGCATCTAACTCTTGTAGGTGGTTGACTTCCCTGCCATCGCTGGTAGAGTTGAAGCAGCCGCAATTCACTACGGGGGCGTCACGGCTTCGACGGAAGTGATTGCAGTAAAGAGGCATACCGGAGTGCGTGCATCCGTAATCGTGCGCAAAAACACAATTGCCAACCAAAACCTGGCATACGCAGCTTAATTAATTAAGTTGCCGTCCTCCTCGGCTTTGCTCATGGGCTGAGAAAGGGCGTCGCACAGTGAGCTGGCTGTGAACTCTCCACCTGTGAGTTCGCGGTGAGATCATCAGGTTGGCTGGCTGCGTTTCTTGTCCGCTCTGAGCGTGGCCGGCGAGAGTGCCGTCTAACACCGGCGCATGAACGTGACTAAGTATGTAGGCTCTTTGCTAGCAGC
>CAWIAN010000011.1:0-19228 GCA_963834135.1 uncultured Acidobacteriaceae bacterium
AATACCGCGGCAGCCTTCTGTCGATCCAAATCCTCGAAATAAACGAGTGCGATTGCTTCACGATGCCTGGCGGACAACCGCCGACCACCGTGTGCGAGGGCATCCTGTAGGTCGAGTTGCTGGTACGCAAGCGTCGTCGCATCCGGTGGGATGGCCCGTTTCGCTTCGCGTTTCTTTCTCCGTGCTCGCGGCGGTTCGCATCCACACACTTCCTGATGGCCACCGTTCTCAGCCCGTGAGCCCAAACGTGGAGAGCTTTTGCCGGTGCTGATGCAGTTCCACCAACACGTCCTGGAATACGTCTTCGGCGGCGGTGGATCGCACGAAGCCCCAGATATGCCGATAAATTGTGATCCCATACCAGGCCAGCAGGGTGTTGAATGCGGCGTCCGCACCGCTCCGCTGGAGCGGTATTCGGTCCAAAGCAGTTCAGCGCGCCTCCGAATTGGGAGTGTGTGCTTGACGAAGAAGCGCTTCCAAGTTCTCCCGCATGACAACTCCTGTTTTCATCGCTCTATGAAGAGTAACGCCACCGTCTCAAAACATGCGGACGAAAAAATTGGGCAAAATGTAATTAGAATCCAACGGCCAGTGCAGAGGTTATGTGTAAGTGACTTCGATGCCGGGGAGTTACACAGGAAATGTTGACTCGGGAAAAGTTGCTCTTGAGCAGGAAAAAATCGTCGATCCCTTTTCTAAGTCGATCATCGGGCGACCTCAACAAATGGCTACCGGCGGTTTCACTGAAATCAATGCTTGATCTCACAGCTTTTGTGATGATTCGAGGTGGGTAGAGGTTGAAGGTAAAGGTGGGACGGATTTCCGGTGGGGAGGGACGGGAGTGGATGGTATACAAGAAAAACGTAGATATAGGCGAAATTGTGCCAAAGCTTGAAAAACACAGTTGGGAAAAACCAGTTACCCCCCATTCTGTTCATTTTCAAGGAGCCGAAGAAGTCGTCTTTCCTTGCCCGTCGCGGCGTCCCATCGCCACACCGTTTGGTCGTTGCCTGCGGAAGCGATGCTCTTGCCGTCCGGGCTCCACACCCCGAGTGTATTAGCCTGGAGTGCGGACTGCTCTTTGCCGGTTGCCACGTCCCACAATTTCACAGTCCCGTCCTCGCTTCCGGTGGCCAAGGTCTTGCCAACGACTAACCTGGTCAGGGCCGGGAAACCGACTTCAGGCCCGAATCGGTTCCTGGCCTATCTCATGGCTATTTGCCTGGTGACGGTGATGTTTGCGAGGCCCGCTTGAAAACCAGGAGATCGTGACTTGGCGTGGCCCATAAACTCCGTGGGTCTTACGCCAGCGACGCTTTCTCTCGGCAGACCGTGAATTGTCGTCCTCGAGCTTATAGATTGCCATAAGCTTCGGCCTTCTTGGACTGTTCCGGAAAGATCAGGTCGAGTTGCTTCGGATTCTTGCTGTCGTCGATGGCGATCCTGAACTGTCTGCCCGCCGCCGGCCTTTGACCACTCATCTTCCTTCACGGACAGGGACTTGCCATATCTGTCGCGGGACGTTTGAATCCACGACCACCCATTCGCCTTGGATCAATTCCAATTGCGAGGGCCGCTTGAGAACCAGGAGATCGTGACTGGGGGTGGCCTTAAACTCCGTGGGACGTATGCCCCGCCATTACTTTTTTCTCTCGGCAGAACGTGAGTTTGCCGTCCTCGATCTTATAGATTCCCAGAAACTTCTCGTTTGCATCACCCGCCGAAGTCAGGTCGAGTTGCTTCGGTTTCTTTGCTAGTCATCGATCGCGATCGCCGACTTCTGGCCCATCGGGTTCGTCCATTCATTTCCCTTTACGGTTATCTTTTTGGCAATCTGTTGCGGGGCGTTCGGATCCACGACCACCCACTCACCTTGGATCAATTCCAATTGCGATGGCGCTTGAGAACCAGGAGATCGTGACTGGGGGGTGGCCTTAAACTCCGTGGGACGTATGCCCCGTGCCGCTTTCTCTCGGCAGTACGTGAGCTTGCCGTCCTCGATCTTATAGATTCCCAGAAACCTCGCATTATCCGGCAGCCCAGGTGTCGAGTTGCTTCGGTTTCTTGCTGTCGCCAATGGTGATCGCGATTGTGGACTTCTGGCCCATCGGATTCGTCCATTCATTTCCCTTTACGGTTATCTTTTTGGCAATCTGTTGCGGGATGGTCGAATCTACGACAACCCATTCCCCTTGGATCAGGTCCAATTGCGAGGGCCGCTTGAGAACCAGAAGATCGTGACTGGGGGGTGGCCTTAAACTCCTTGGGACGTACGCCCTGCGCCGCTTTCTCTCGGCAGATACGTGAGTTTATCGTCCTCGATCTTATAGATTCCCAGAAACTTCTCGTTTGCATTATCCGCCGTAGTCAGCTCGAGTTGCTTCGGGTTCTTGCTCGTCATCGATCATAACGTGAACTTTGTCCCAGTGGGTTCGTCCACTCGTCTCCCTTCACGATCAGCATTTTGCCAATCTGTTGCGGGATGGTCGAATTCACGACCACCCATTCCCCTTGGATCAGATCCTTGTCGTCCTTCTTCTTTTCGTCCTTCTTGTCATCTGCGGTACACATCCCGGTCACCGCCAACAGCATGGAAGCGAGCACGAGTCGGGCGAGCATGGCGATGCCTCCGGGGGGAATAGGACGTTTTCGGCGATTCGCGCACCAAGCAAAGAAGAAAATAATCCAATCATTCCCCGATGATTGCCTCAGGGGAGTTCGGTGTCCGTTTTGTAAGATTCTCTGTTCACTCGCGATCCCAGTCAAACACGATTTCTCTCCTGTGACGCTTCTTCGCTCCGTTCGACGAGCCGAAATCATGCAGAACACTCCCAACACCCTTCACTCAGCCCGGTGCAGTACGTTGTCTTGGGGCACAGGCGGATCGGCTGGGTCGGAAAAGAAAAATAGGCTTGTCGCCTGCCCGGCGGTTTGCGAGCCATAATCAGGAACCATCAGACACCTTTGGTTCCCGATTTTTGGCTCGGCTGCCGCGTTGCGGCCTGACCCTTCCCTGCAAGAGATGCCAGAGTTTCTTTTGCCTGGCAACGGCTACTCGCCTGTGCGGAACACAACACGTCCGTCTCATCTTGACCTGTCGCGATGGTCGGTATGCCCGAACATCTCTTTCATGAGGTGAACTGATGTTGCCCCGGCCATGATAATCATGGAGCCGACCGCTACCATTTGGAGGGTCATTGCCATGCGTTCGTTAGTGGTGTTCCTGGCCATTGCCTGGGCCTGGATGCCAAGATCCTGAATGTTGTGGGTTGGGGGTATGTTCATGAGCGTTCCTTTCGCCTAGTGGCAACGGTTAGAAAGGAATGTCCTGACCGGGATCAATCCCTTTCTCCTTACGGATCATCTGGCAAACTTCCTGGTAGAGCTTCTCAGCCCTGATGCGAGTGCTCATTGCTGACGCCGGCCAGACCGGATGTGCCCATATCCTGTCTGTGGGGTTCCAGCGGAATCCGGCTTCCTTCAGCTTCCCGATGACCTCCTGGCTGGGCTTGTCCTCGGGGCGACCCTCGCCGAACTTGATGGCCATCTGGCGATCTTGCCTGCTCTCGAAGAGCCGGACGCCGACCAGGTAGTCCCCAGCGATGCTGAATGGATCGGGGATAGCGATCCCCTTCCTTTCACCGACCCGCTCGGCAAAGTTGGGCTGGCTGTCGTTCGCCTGTGGCTCGGCATTTTGGGTGGCGGCTGGCGGTTCGGCGGTGACGGTTGATGTGTCGGCGGTGGGTTCTTTATCTGTAGGTTTGAGTTTGCGTGACATGTTATCCTCCATGATGTGAGGGAGCTAATCCTTAACTCCCATTTAGCTATATTAACACATTTACATATGCGTGCGCAATAGGCTGAGTGCGGGTTACAGAGGATTAATGCTCAAAAGAGCTAGGGTTTCTGCGCTATAGGTAGACATGAAGGCGCAGAGAACGCAGAAACACTGGGTACACGGCGATAGCGCCGCACGACAGATTTTGCGTCTCAGGGCAAGCCCTTCAGCCCGCTGCCCACCGGATGGAACCGTTCCATCCGGCCTATGCAACGCATAGGGGAGACGCCTGCTATGTTAAAGAAAAGTAAGACGTGGAAAAAACTGCGCTCTACAGGGTGGCCAGAGGTATCGAAGCGGGGAGGCTTCATACGGCAGTATCGGGGGTCAGAGGTAGGGGGATAATGCAGCCAGCCTCGGTCAACACCGATGCCGGTATCTATTACCTCGGCCCGAAAGATGCTCACTAATCTATAGAGCCCTCGGTGGGGCTCGTAGAGTCGAGCCCGAAAACACTGCGACCATTGGCCGTGCAGTCGTTTGGTGAGATGGGGGTAGTATCATGGCAATTACGTTGCCGGACGCCCGCCAATTATCTGATGAGGTTCTTGAAGCGTTGCGTCTGCGTGCGTTACATGGGTGTGAGTTGGGGTTTACCGAAGCCGACGTTGCCGACTTACTCGGTGTTTCGAGAGAAACGGTCTCCCGGTGGTGGTCCGCGTACTCCAACGGTGGGTTGGAGGCCATCCCCCAGGACCGGACCGGACGACCACTCGGTTCCGGACGCACACTTTCGGACGAACAAGCCAAACGAGTGCAACAGCTCATCGACACCAAAAGCCCCGAGGATGCGGGGATTGCCGCACCCTTGTGGAGTCGGCGTGCGGTTCGCGATCTGATCGCCCAAGAATGCGGCGTCACCATGCCGGTGCGGACGGTGGGGAAGTATCTGCGGCGATGGGGCTACACGGCCAAAAAACCACGCCGTCACAATCGAAGGCAAGACCCCCAAGAGGTGCGTGAGTGGTTGGGAAAGACTTATCCGGCCATCAAAAAGCGTGCCCAAGCGGAACACGCGGAGATCCACTGGTGCGATGAGACTGGGATCGTCGCCGATCAATGCTCGGGTTACGGGTATGCACGGAAAGGGGAAGCAGCCACGATGGAGGTTCCCGACCCCCACATTCGGATCAACATGGTATCGGCGATCACCAACGAAGGAATGGTGCGATTCATGACTTACCCGCAAACGATGACGGGCGAAGTGTTCGTTGTGTTCCTGGATCGTCTGCTCCGAAGTACCACCGGGAAGATATTCCTGATGATCGACCGGCTACCCGCACATGGGAATGCCTGCGTGACGGAGTGGGTGGCAAAGCATCAGGATCGACTTGAACTGTTCGAGATGCCTCGTCGTGCCCCCGAATTGAACCCTGACGAGTACCTCAATAACGACATGAAGACGGCCGTGAAGGACAAAGGCTTACCCGGATCTAAGAAAGAGTTGCGGTCGCGAATCCAACAAGTCATGCATAGACTCTGCAATCTCCCTAAACATATCGCCAGCCTCTTCCTCAATCCCTTTGTCCTCTACGCTGCCGCTGGACCATAGCGAGTCTTAGTGAGGAACTTTCGGGCCGAGGTAATATGGGTGGTGTGGGACTCGCGGGGACGCGACAAAGGATCATTTCAGAGAGGTTGGATTAAGAGAACTTGGGATACGGAAGCAAGCCCAGCCGCTGACCAGGCGTGGGTCATGCAGGTGATGCCGGGATTGTGAACTTTACCCTGACGCGAAACGCAAAGAGCGTTTTCCCCGGAAGGGGGCGAAGACCCAATAGCGATAGGGGAGTCAGTCAAGGACGGCCTGAGCCGGTTCTATCGAGGCGGAGTGCCAGGTCTGCCGTTGGCCTGGGCCTGGCGGCGAGGGGCGCGAGCCTGGCCGGAAGCCTATGGGCTACGGTCAGGCAAGCCGCCGTCCGCCAGATACGGCGGTCGCTTGAGAAACTGGGGAATGATGCAGCCGAACGCCGTTGGACGTTCGGAAACTATGTGGTCGTTGAGTGCCGGGTGAACCCGGACATGCAAGCGAAGAGCCAGGTGTGACGCCTATGTCGAGGGAAGGTCCGAGTCGTCGAAAAGAGCATTGATGTCGCGGCCGGCATCGAGAACGCGCACCACTTCGATGCCATCGGGTAAATCGCGGTAGAGAATTAGCAATCGCGGAAAGCCTTTGATATGCCATCGCCGAATACCGGCATACGGAGCGTGCAGGAGTCCAAGGAATGCTCCCATCCTCGGCATCTGGGCGAGGTGCTCGAAGGCATGCTCGGCATGGTCAACGAAACGCAGGGCGACGGCGATACCCGCTTCTGCCTGGTAATAGGTGGCCAGCTGTTCAATGTCTTGGGTAGCCAGGACGGTCTTTTCAATCCGCGGCTCAGGCATTGTCGGCAGCGGACTGTTGCAACTTGGTGCGCAGTCCTTGCCAGAATGCCGGCGTGACTGACGCGGCAGGGCCGCTATCGAGTCCCTTCTGGGCTACTTGCTGGAGCCATTCCAACGCAGCCGCTTTTTGCCGCTCACGTTGTTCAAGGAGACGCAGAGCGGTGCGGACAACTTCACTGGCGGATTGGTAACGGCCGGCGGTGACGGTCGCGTGGACAAAAGCTTCGAGGTGAGGGGTTAGGGACACGTTTAGACTCATAGATGGATGTTAGCGCATTTCAAGTGCAATGTCAAAGACTGACAACAGGGGGACAACGCGGCCCGCCTCAGTCAATACTGACGCTGGGATGCTTGGCTTGGATGAGGCTCGCAGAGGGCGAGATTTTGGGCTGAGGACGGGGTTGAGACGTTAAAGGGCTACCAAAGCCAGGGAACGCCCAAAAGCTGCTGCAAGGCGAGATAAGAGGTCAAAGCGGGCCGAACCTGGTTCTGACGACGCGAGGGGTCTTTGCCAGGGAGAAAGTGTAGAACCAGCACCAGGGGTCGAGTTGTTCGGCGACTTGCCGGGTTTTGTCCAATGCGGCTTGGGCAGCGGCTTCGGTGGCGTATGGGCCAGCAAGCAGGGCCGACCGGCCAGCATCGTGGACGGCGACGTAGTAAAACATGGTCGGCTCGGTGGAGGTCATGGAGGTTATGCCTTGACGTTTGTTCCGGCGACGAATACCTCCATGTCGCCGTAAAAGCAGCCGTCCCAGCGGATCATGTCGTCGTGCTTTTCCAGCCAGAATTCGCTGGTGTCACACTCACCGTAGATGCGGAAGTGGCAGCAATAGGTATGGACGTAGGAAGAGAGAGGACCGAACGTCGGGCCATCGAATCCCCAATCGTCCATTTCCTGAGCCGGATCTGTCCGGCCATGATAAAGCCGGAGGTACATCTTGCCTGGCAGCAGGGGTGTGCCTTTGGGGATGACGAGTGGGCTTGGCTTCGCGGCAGGGACTGGTTCTGTCGGGCCGCACGCCCTGGGGTTCAGCGTTGTTGTCGGTGGACTGTACGCCCTGGTCGAATGCAGCTTTGAGGGCGGAGCGACGGCCCACACACTTACGTCGTGGAAGTCGAGGCTATCGGACTTGCGGGTTCGAAGCGTCGGGATGTTGAGATGCTTGCTGGCGATCTCGGTAAAGGTTCGGTCGGGACGTTTCATGGTGGAGACTCCTTTCTGGTCGGTGGTTAAGATTGTTTCTCGAAAATCATGCACACATCGTGCAGGCCGGGGATGAAGCTGCTGCGGTAGACTTTCTTGCTGCTGCTGGCTCCGTGGCTGAAACGAATGATGTCGGTTCCGTGCTGGCGGAGACCGGCGGCGAAGGCGATGCGTCTTGGTGTGGTAGCAAAGCGGCAGAAACCCATACTCGTAGTCTGAGTAATCAAGACGGACAATCTTGACGCTGCCAAATTGCTGTCGATGTTGATCCGTTATGATCGTGGCGAGAAGAAGGTGTGGCGTGTCGGTGAACGTGCCCAGTGTCGAAGACGAGGCGAAGCGGCATCTGCACCGGGAACTGGAGGACTGGATTGACCAGCGGCGGCAACACACCAACCGGATCAAGAGTCTCTTGGCCACTATGGGATTGGCCGCCGAGGTGAATCAGGATTTTCTTGAGCAACTCAAGCAGTTACGGATGTGGAATGGTCAGGCGTTACCCGAAGGAACTCCGGGCCCGCTTGCAACGTCAATTCAAGGTTGGCAGTTCGCGGATTGCCAGGTCAAGGATTTGGAGAACCAGCGGAAGCAAGCCATTCGTAGCGGAACTGATCCGAGTATGGAGCTCGTGCGGCAGTTGTTGCAATTCAAGGGTATCGGATTGGCCAGTGCCTGGCTGTTCGTGAGGGAAGTGTTCGCCTGGCGGCAGATCAAAACGCACGGCAGATGGGGTCGCTGGCCGGGTTGACCCCAACACCCTATACGAGCAGCAGTAGTCGCGGGAGCAGGGATCTCAAAGGCAGGCAACCGCCGACTGCGTGCCATGGCAGTAGAGATTGCCTGGATGTGGGTACACCATCAACCGGACACCGAGTTGACGAAATGGTTTCTCAAGCGATTCGGCACTGGTCGGCGTCTTCGGAAGATCGGCATCGTGGCGCTGCGCGAAAGATATTGGTGACGTTATGGCGTTACTTGCAGGAGGGAGTAGTGCCGTCGGGAGCGGTACTGGTGGACTGGAAGGGGAAGCTCGTTCATCGCAAGACCAAGGAGATAACTTCGGCGGTTTGAGCGGCCCCACTGGGAGCAAACCATAAAGCCATAGCAAGGTGAGACGAGGCGAACGTGAAGTTTGCGTGCATTGTGGTGAAGCCAAGTTCTGGTCGGGGCGTGCCGTTGTTTCCCCCTGGTTCTTTCGAGAACCGTCCTTCAGAAGGGCCACCCCGTACCAGAGCTGGAGCCGACGCCTTGGGCGAATGTCGCATAGGGTGTTCGAGGTAATCACTCGACACGGATAGAAGGTGGTGGAGGCGTTCCGCCGTTCACTGCGAAGCCAGCGCCAGAACGAGGATTCACCAGACGGACGCAAGACGCCGCGAGCGACTTTGCTCAAGCCAAGCTAGGGTGATGAGCGGATAGGGGATATGGAATGTGAAGGAGAAATGCAGGCGGACAGTGAGTTTTGGAGGCATGACTCCAGGGTCCGATGTATTCAAGAAGCGACCCCGGTGAGGTAAGTCAACCGGGGTCTGAAGCCTCATCGGCTCCCTGTCGGCCTGGCTATTCCTTGTTGGGTTGCACTCCTGCAGAGCCCAACTCCGCTTCACCAGGCACTGGAGGTTAACAGAGGGACTGAGTTGGATGAAGTGAAGGTGAATTGAATACCCGGAGTTTAGCTGGGCGGGGGAATCTGCGCACGAACGTTTGGCATTCAGAACAAGGAAGAAAAAAATCATCAGGGCTTGACAACAGTAGCATCATAGAAGGGGGAACCGATTTCCCGCTTTACCGGCCCGTTGGCTGCTTCATAGTGCATGTAAATAAGGCCACGAGCGGGGTTTGAATCGCAGAAGGGAGACAGGGCATTCAGACGTAACTCAAACGAAACGAGCCGCCGGAAAGCAAGCCAAGAATGTCAGCTTCTACGTGCCGGGGGACAGATAGGACTGGAAACGGCAATAGGCACTGGGCAAGAGAGGTAGGCAATGGCCAGAACGTCCGGCTGGCGGCCAGCTAGGACGGCACGCCAGCCGGGGAGAGTGAAAGGAGAGCAGCGACATCGGGCGGGTTGCCGCCATGCCTGCAACTGTGAAATGCCTCCAAGCGATGCCTGGTCAGTAGACGAGATATTGGTGCTTGTTGCAGAATGGCTATTCTGGTAGCTCAAATTCATGAAAGAAACGGACAAAGCTCGTGTAGCCATCCTGGCAAAGGCCATTTCCGCCATCTGCGTGCGG
Source organism: uncultured Acidobacteriaceae bacterium (assembly GCA_963834135.1). Classification (GTDB taxonomy): domain Bacteria; phylum Acidobacteriota; class Terriglobia; order Terriglobales; family Acidobacteriaceae; genus Bog-257. The sequence continues at coordinate 9,668 of CAWIAN010000011.1, forward strand.
AATGGTTTTCTGGAAGATTTGCACAGTGGAATTACACCTTCGTCAAAGGCGGGGGATAATTCGGACGTAAAGGTAGTCACGCCCTACGGAGAGATTCCGTGGGAGAAGCTTTCGCGTATCAGTGATGAGGAAATGAAGCGTCTCATGAAAGGCATCGTCAACCAGATCTATACGTTTCTGTGCCGCCAGGAGGATCCGGCGTTTCTCGAACCCTTCATCAACATGGGCAGCAAATACGCTGCCCGGTGGGACGAACCGGAGACAACCGAAGCTCTTGTTACACCAACAAGCACTTCCACGAAAGCAGCGGGATCGCGTTCCAAGAGGCAGCAGGCAGATTCAGCATCTCGGCCGTCGGCACGTCGAAAGTCGGACAAATAAAACACAACACTGAAACGTGGAAGCTACGGACATTTTTCGCGCGCAACCGCATCAAGATAATCGTCCCACCAGTGCATCATTTTCCTGTCGTTCCGGCAGATATGTCGCGTCTGAGCCTGTCATCGTGGTCACGTTCAACTTCGGCTGTTGAATGATTCTCATGGCGGCCTGCCGGTGTCCCGTGTCAAATAGGATCAGAGCCCAAGCTGTCCCAACTTGGAAGATCGAGGGAATAACTCTCATCACGATGCGGAGATCAATACATCGGCCCGTGAACAAGGAGTGCAGCATCGTGAGGTCAGTCATAGAGTGTGGTGAGATGAACACTGGCATCCATTGAGAGAGTAGCTTGGGGTTCCTTGCAGTTTTTCTGCACCGGGCACCTCCCCCCAAGGGTTATACTCGCACTTATGTCCGAAGTGACTCAACTCCTCGACGCAGCCAACCGCGGTGATCGCAAGGCTGCCTCTGACCTCCTGCCACTTGTCTACGACGAGTTACGCAAGCTTGCCGCAGCAAAGTTGGCTCAAGAAACCGGGGCAAACACTCGATGCCACTGCTTTGGTCCACGAGGCGTATCTGCGGCTTGTTGGGGATCAACAGTACGATGGTCGCGGGCATTTCTTCGCCGCCGCGGCCGAGGCGATGCGGCGTATTCTTGTCGAAACCGCACGTGCGAAAACTGACTGAGAAGCATGGCGGAGGGCGGGTTCGCGTCGGTCTTGAGGATGTCGAAATCCTCAACGAAACACCTGACCGTGTACTGGCTCTCGATTCGGCCCTCGAACGATTGGCCAGCGAGCAGCCGGAGGTTGTAGCAGTGGTGAACTTGCGTTACTTCGCGGGACTAAGCATCGAACAAACAGCTTCTGCGCTAGGGATTTCTGTGAGGAAAACTAACCGCCACTGGGCCTTTGCAAAGGCTTGGCTGTATCAGGTGTTAGGACAATCAGACTAAACGATTCGGGGAGAGACTCAAACCGCTCGGCACAAACGGCCGTGGGATTTCGCATTCAAGGGCAGAGACTCGGCCCAGAGGTCTTAACAATGACCGAACCAATTCCGAACTTGAAATCCGTTTTTGATTGTGCGTTGGAGATCAATTCTGATGCCGAACGTGAGGGCTATCTCGCGGTGGCGTGTGCAGGGAAACCGGAGATGAGGCAAAAGGTCGAAGCTCTTCTTCGAGCTTATGCGGACGCGGGCAGTTTTCTCGAACCTAAGTCGATCTCCTCTCCGGTCTCCGAGATGCCTGCGACCTCCGGGTCTGACGGTTGTGTCAACTTCCTGGACGACACGAGCATGTTGATCAATGTCATCGCCAGGGAAATACAAGCTCCTCGAAGAGATCGGCGAAGGTGGCATGGGAGCGTCTGGATGGCCCAGCAGACCGAACCCATCAAACGCCTCGTTGCCGTGAAGGTGATCAAGGCCGGGATGGACTCCAAGGCGGTATTGGCACGTTTCGATGCCGAACGGCAAGCTCTGGCTCTGATGGATCACCCCAACATTGCTCGTGTTTTCGATGCCGGGTCAACGACGGATGGTCGGCCCTTCTTCGTGATGGAGTTGGTGAAGAGGCGTGCCAATCACGCAGTTTTGCGATGCGCACAAGCTTGACCCCACGGGAGCGGCTGGAGTTGTTCGTGCCGGTCTGTCAGGCCATCCAGCATGCCCACCAGAAAGGGGTGATTCACCGGGATATCAAGCCGCGAAACGTGCTGGTGGCCCTGTACGATGACCATCCAGTGCCGAAGGTGATCGATTTCGGGGTGGCCAAGGCGATGGGCCAGCCGCTGACCGAGCAGACGCTGAACACGGGTTTCGGACAGTGGTTGGGACGCCGGAGTACATGAGTCCAGAGCAGGCGACGTTCAACAACTTGGATATCGACACCCGTTCGGATGTCTACGCCCTGGGTGTGCTTCTCTACGAGTTGCTGACGGGCAGTCCGCCCATCTCCCGGCAGCAGTTGGAGAAGGCGGGCTTGTTGGAGATTCTGCGCGTGGTGCGTGAGGAGGAGCCGCCGCGACCGAGTACCGGCTGAGTACGGCGGATACACTTCCTAGTCTGGCGGCAAACCGGGGAATGGAACCGCGGAAGTTGACGGGTTTGCTGCGGAACGAGTTGGACTGGATCGTGATGAAGGCATTGGAGAAGGATCGGCGGCGTCGTTATGAGACGGCCAATGGTTTTGCAGCGGATGTGTTGCGATATCTGTCGGGCGAGCCGGTGCAGGCAGTGCCGCCGAGTGCGGGTTATCGTGTGCGGAAGTTTGTGAGGAAACATCGTGGACCGGTGTTGGGTGCGTTGGCGGTGTTAGTGGTATTGGTGTTGGGAATGGTGGGGACACGTGGGGTTTGTTGCGTGCGGAGCAGGCCAAGACAGCGGAGGCCGAGCAGCAGGCGGATTGCAGAGACGAAAGAAGCGGCCCGGGCGCACAAGGAAACAGCCCGTTCACGAGCGGAGGCGGAAGTCGGACGCCAGCAACAGGCGGAAGAACAGCGGCAACAGCGAGAATCGGCGCGTATCCGCAATCGAGGCTGTTGTAACTCTGCTGAAACAAGTTGAGAAGCTCTCGATGACGGTGATCGCGATCCGGCAGTCTGAGGCAGTGGAGCAGACTCAAAAGCGGATTGCCGAGGGCGGTGCCGATGATTTGAAGGAGAAGCTTGACCGGTATCAGCGTCGAACTTGCGATGCTTCAGGAACTGGACCGCATCGACAATCGACCGCTGGACCGTTGTGGACGGGAAACTTCCACTCTGGGCTGAGATTGCCCCGCTTGGGCGAAGGCGTTTGCTGGTTACGGATCCCCCAGGCGTCACATCACCCCAGGAAGCAGCCCAGCGGATCAATGATTCGCTCATCTCGGGAGCGGTTGCTCACATCTCTGGAAGTCTGGTTCGTGATGGATGGCGCACGATCTGGTTTTGCGGACATCCTCGGCGGCTGCAGATCCCGACGAGTTTCGCAACGAGTGCCCGAGTCACGAGTTACCAACTGGCTGTGCTGTCTCAAGCATTTCGAGGGAAGCCTCTCACAATCTCAACCGGTCTGGTTCGCCATCGGCCAGGGAACGAATCGAAAGATGGATCGCAGTTCTCCGGGAGCATCTACTGCTCAGCGCACTCCGAGCCAAACCGAACAGTTTTCCACTCCTCATGGCACTTGGGCAGCACTGGATGAGGCGAACGACAAGGAATCGGCGCCACGCCGATGCAGGGTGGTACCGGGCCGCCCTTGCGGTGCAGCCGGCCAACGTGGCGGCATGGAACAATCTTGGGTTAGCTCTGAGGCATTCGGGTGATATGCCAGGTGCCATTAGCGTGCATACAAAGAAGCCATCCGACTCGATCCCAAGTTTGCTCCGGCACACCACGATCTTGGGATAGCCCTGCAGGATTCGGGCGATGTTCCGGGGCCATCGCGTCGTTACAAGGAAGCCATCCGACTCGATCCCAAGCTTGCTCCGGCACACAACAACCTTGGGAAAGCCCTGAAGGTTTCGGGTGATGTGCCGGGGGCAATCATCGACGTACAAGGAAGCCATCCGACTCGATCCCAAGGATGCTCTGGCTCACTACAACCTTGGGATAGCCCTGAAGGTCTACACGTTTCGTGACGTGACTCATGACTTGGCCTCTCAGCATGAAATGCGCGCCGAAGCCCCATGATCGGGCGCGCTTAGGGACGGTAAACCTGCCGGTCCACCTGCGGCCGGCATCTGAGAACGATCGCGCTTTAAGGTCAAGGGGTTGACGAGAGCTGCCGGTGCAACGGTAATACGGCAGCGGCGCCACATTGCCGGGATAGCGCCGCAAACCAGCAAGACAGAATCAAGTTAGCACCATGAATGATAAGGGAAATGACCGCCAGCCGTCCATGCGGCACGCGGATACGACGGTCGTCACTGCCGGGCGAGATCCGGAATCTTATCACGGCTTCGTCAATCCGCCGGTCTACCACGCCTCGACAGTGCTCTATCCGAACGCGGAGGATTTCCTCGCGCATCGCGCGCGCTACCAATACGGCCGCCGCGGCACCCCGACCACCGAGGCGCTCGAACTCGCGTTGCAGGAACTTGAAGGCCCGCAATGCGCCGGCGTCGCGCTGTTGCCGTCCGGGCTTGCGGCGATTTCGGCCGCGCTGCTGTCGGTTGCGCATGCCGGCGACCATCTCCTCGTCACCGACAGCGCCTACGGCCCGACACGGAATTTTTGCGGACAGATTTTGTCGCGGCTCGGCATCACCACCAGCTATTACGACCCGTTGATCGGCGGCGCGATCGGCGATCTGATCAGGCCGAACACGCGCGTCGTCTATCTGGAATCGCCGGGCTCGCTGTCCTTCGAAATGCAGGACACATCTGCGATCGCCAAGGCCGCCCACGACAAAGGCGCGGTAGTGATTATGGACAATACCTGGGCGACACCGCTTTATTTCCGTCCGCTCGACCATGGCGTCGATCTCGTCATCCAGGCTGGCACCAAATATATCGGCGGTCATTCCGACGTGATGCTCGGCACCGTCTCGGCCAATGCGGCGACCGTGGCAGCGTTACAAAATATGGTGCGGCTGACCGGACTTCATGAAGCGCCGGACGACATCTATCTGGTTTGCGCGGCCTGCGCACGCTCGCTGTGCGGCTTGAGCGGCATTATAAATCGGGCTTGGCCGTCGCCCGCTGGCTCGAACAGCGGCCGGAAGTCTTGTGCATGCTGCATCCGGCACTGCCGAGTCATCCAGGCCACGCGCTATGGAAGCGCGATTTCAGCGGCGCCTCCGGACTTTTCAGCATGGTGCTCAAACCGGTGCCGGAGAAGGCGTACTACGCCTTCATCGACACGCTCGAACTATTCGGCATCGGCGCCATCGTGGGGCGGCTATGAGAGCCTCGCCATCCCGTTCGACTGCACTCCGCTACGCACCGCGACGCAGTGGCGCCCGGCGGTCCGACTGTACGCTTTCATATCGGCCTCGAAGCGGTCGAGGATCTTGATTGCCGATCTCGAACGCGGCTTTGCCGCCCTCGCCGCGGCGGGCTAGCGATCGTTCACGCAACTTGCGGTCGCCTTGCGATCGCGCAGCACGAAATACAGATTGCGCAGATAGACGAACACGCCGAACGCCTGGCCGGCGATGAACACCGGGTCTTTGCGATAGAGCGCATAGACCAGAAGCAGCAGGCCGCCGCCGATCGAAGAAGACCAGAACGCCGGTCGGAATGACGCTGTGCCCCGCGCGCTCGGAGGCGATCCACTGCACCAGAAAGCGCATGGTGAACAAGCCCTGCGCCACAAAGCCCAGCACGCACCCACCAATCGAGCCTGGTGACGAAAACATCGTGCAAGTAGGCGCCGACCGCGCGCGACATATCAACGAGCAAGGGTCATCTCCTCCGCTATTGGGGAACGCGCTTCTTGCGCCGGATCAGCCACCACACGCCGGCAAGATCGAGAATGCCGACCCACAGCCGGTCCAAAAATCCGTAATTCGACGCGCCGTGCGCGGCGCGGCCGGTCGACCACATCGACATAGCCGATGTCAAAACCCTCGCGCCGCACCAGCGCCGGCAGAAAGCGATGCAGCCCGTCGAAATAAGGCAGCGCCAGGAACACGTCGCGGCGAAACGCCTTCAGGCCGCAGCCGGTATCGCGCGTGCCATCCTTGAGCACGGCGCTGCGCACGGCGTTGGCGATCACGCGACTGCAGTTTCTTGAACCCGTGGCCTTGCGGCCGACGCGCTGGCCGGCGACGAGGCCGATCCGCGGCGCGCCGGCTTCGAGCGCGGCAACGAGCGTCGGGAATGAAGGCCGGATCGTTCTGGCCGTCGCCGTCGAGCGTGACGACGATCGGCGCGCGCGCGAGCGCCACGCCGGTGCGCACCGCCGCCGATTGCCCGCAGGATCTTTCGTGCCGGATCTGCCGCAGCCACGGCCGCTCCGCCATCAGGCCGCGCAATTCCTGGCCTCGGTGGCGTCGCTCGAGCCGTCATTGACATAGACGATTTCGAACGCGCGCCGGTCAAGCTGCCTTGCAGCGCCGCGGCGATTTCGGCGACCAGCGGCGCAATATTGCCGGCTTCGTTGCGCACCGGCACGACGACGGAAATCGCGGGCGCGGGCGCCGCTGCTCGTTGGCGAATTGCTCTGCAACATGGCGGAAGCTTCTAAGGCGCATCCCGCTCCGGTTCAATCGCACGGCAATTTCGGCGGTTTCCGCGAGCTGCCGCCACGGCCCGCAGAAAGCCTGCACCAGGGCGGCCTTGATCCGCTGCCACGACGGCCCCGGATAGGGCCGCAGATCGCGCGCCGCAAAAGACCAGGCGCCGCGCCGCAAACCAGCGGCGCACCAGATACGCGCCGACACGCGCCGACCAGCGCGCCGGCGATCACGTCGCTCGGATGATGCGCCAGCACGACGACGCGGCTGAGCATGATGACGAGCGCGTAGAGCCACATGACCCAACGCGGTGCGCGGCCACATCGCGCCGATCGCGATCGCCGCCGCCGACCGCCGTGGTGGCATGCCCGGACGGCATGCTGGCGTATTCGGGGCGCCAAATGAACGGCCTGTAGACGAACGGATCGTCGTGACTGCCGGCCGATATAGGCCGCGCCCGCCCGATCAAGCGCTTGACGATGGTGACAAACAGGCCCGGCACGCCGATCGCCAGAAACAGAAATCCGAAGCGCGCGGCGAGCGCGGCCAGCACGCCCTGCGTCAGCCGCGGCAACGCCGGCGAGATCACGGCGGCCAGCCAAGACAGAGACGACGCCGAGACGGAAACAGAAACCAGCCGGACAGGCCAAAATTGGTGATTCTGCTCGAACGCATCCGTCGAACCAGTGCGGCACGTGGCGCGCCCAATCGGCTCGCCGCGGCATCGAGGAAGAACATCGAAGCAACGACGGCGACAGCGTCGCGACAGTGGCCGCGATGGCGCGGCAGTGCGGACGCGGCGCTGCACCCGCGGCGGCGCGCACAAGCACGCGCACCAGCGAGTCGAGATTGCGCGCCAGTTTGCAGACCGAGCCGGCGATGATTGCTCAAGGCGGCAGCGAGCGGTCGCTGACGCGTCGCCAGTGCCACCGCGATCTCGTCAGACGGCACTTTCGGCCCATTCACGGCGCGCCCGCCGATTGGAACACCGCAATGGTGATCGGCTTGGCCGATGCTGAAATGTTATAGCCCTCGACGCGCGGTCCGCGCGTTATAACGCAGGCCGATCGCTTCGGCGCGCAGCGCAAAGGTCGCGCTCCTGCGGCGCTTCGATGAAGGCAAAGCGGCAGCTGCCGCCGCGCAGGAAATCGGCGGCGCCGGCGGCATCGGTGAAACGGGTGACGGTGCCGGCGAGAAACACCAGGCTCGGCTCCTCGTAGCCGGCGCTGGCGGCGACCGGGATGGCGACAAGCGGCGATTGCGCAGCACCTTGCGCCAGCGCCACGCTCGGGAACGCCGGCGTCGAGCGACGGGACGATCGACGCCATACATGCCGATCGCCATCAGGACCGCACGCGGCCGTGGCGCGCATGAAAGCGCGCTCGGCGCCGTCGTCCTCGTACAACTGCCAGGCAAACAGCCCGCAAACGATCGCGGCGGCAAAGAACGGCCACGCCAAGCAGCGCCAGGTCGTGATCGATCACGATCGCGCCGACGACCGCGACAATGCTGACGATGAGCGGGACCAGATAAACCACCACATCGACGCCGCGCACCAGCCACGGCCGGCGCGACAGCACCTTCGTTTCGACGGCGCCGGCGATCAGGATGGCGATCGCCGGATAAAGCGGCAGCACGTAATGCGGCAGCTTGGTCACGACCAGTTCGAACACGATCCATGACGGCACCAGCCACGCCAGCAGGAACCGGGCGGCCGGCTCGCGGCGCACCGCCCACACCGCCGGCGCCGCCAGCCCGGCCAGCATCGAAGCCGGGGAAGAACGTCACAAAGAACAGAAGGAGGTAGAGGCCGGGCGGCGCCGCCATGGGCTTCCTGCGAGCTCGCCGACCTTGGCCAGCATGTCTTGGCCGACCGAAGCGACCAGAAACTCGCTGCCAACACGCGCATAGATGGCGATGAACCACGGCAAAACGAGCGAGAAAGAGCCAGGCGATGCCGGGCAGCGGGCGCAACGCCATGAGCCAGCGCGCCGAGCGGTCGAGGATCGACAAAGTCGCTGCGGCCGAAGTCCGACGACCATCAGGATCAGCGGCCCCTTGATCAGAATGCCGACGGCGAGCGCCGTCCAGAATATCCGGCAAGCGCCAGCCGAATCGCGGGCCGGGGTTCCCCGCCGGCTGCGGCGCACAGATAGACGCGCGCCAGCGACGCCCATGGCGGCGACGACGGTGAACAGCAGCACGGCGTCGGTCTTGGCGAGGCGCGCTTCGACGCCGAGGATGGTCGAGCGACACCATCATCAAGCCCGACCAGCACCGCGCCGCGCCGGCTGACGAAGGCGAGCGCGCACCAATAGGTCGCCAGCACGGCGCCGATCGCGCCGAGCAGCGACGGCACGCGATAAAGCCAGATGGTGGTGCGGCCGCGTTGGGCAGGCCGAGCGCGCTCGCCGTCTTCACCGCCGCCGCCTGCAGCCAATAGATGCCGACCGGCTTTGCGGTAGCGCACGTCGTCCTGGTAGCGGATATCGACATAGTCGCCGGTCTCGATCATCTGCTTGGTGGCTTGGGCAAAATAGGCCTCGTCGCGATCGACCGGCGGAATTTGGAAAAACCCAGGCAGGAAGGCGAGCAGCGAAAGGAGATACCAGCACCGACGCCGCCCGCCGATGCGAGCGCGCGGCATAATCGAATAGCGCGGTAAAACCCCTTGCGGGCCAGTAGGACCGCGATCCCCAGCTGCTGGTCGTGCTCATTGTGCGCTTATCGCCGACGTATGATCTCGCCCGAAAACCGGTCCGCAAGCCTGAGCTTAGGCCTTGATCGACAGGTTTCGGCCTGTGGTCCTAACTGCCAGCCGACAATAGTAAAATCGCATCGACCGCGAAAGCGCCCTACCGGTACCGCTTCGCCGAAGAAAATGTCGCAGTCGTGGCCAAATCGGCAAACTGCGCTGCGATTTACCCGGCATTCGGCCGCTGACTTTACTATATGATCGCGTTTCGCACGGCCCCGTAGCTCAGGGGATAGAGCAACAGCCTTCTAAGCTGAAGG
>CAWIAN010000012.1:0-5000 GCA_963834135.1 uncultured Acidobacteriaceae bacterium
GTCGCTCGAGTCAAACTAAAGGGTGGTGTACCGGTAAAGGCGGAGTTACATTGGTATGGGGCACATGGCATCGGCAAGAAGGAATTCAAAATCAAACGGCTCCTCGCGGAAGAGGATTAAAGCCGACGCATTCGTTCTGTGCGTGCGCAACGAAGGTTACGCGGCATCGCTGGAGCGGAGGAAGGTGTATGCCACCATGGCTGACGCTTCGGCGGCGAAGCACAACCTGGTGCGCATCGTGGACGAATCCGGCGAGGACTACCTGTACCCGACCGATTACTTCATCGCTCTCCGACTGCCGGCGAGCGTGAAACTTGCGCTGCTGAAGGCGTCATAGATCGAGGTCCGGCTCTGCGCCGCCCTCACGAAAGCTGACCACAAAAGGAAAAGGCTCCATGTTATTCACATGGAGCCTTTATTTATGTCGGCGACGACCTACTCTCCCACACACTTACGCGTGCAGTACAATCGGCCCAGCAAGGCTTAACTTCCGTGTTCGGGATGGGAACGGGTGTTTCCCCTGCGGTAAGATCACCGGCTTCGTTGACGTAGACGCTATTCGCGTCGTTCGGCTGCCGGCGTGGGTTTCACGCACAGCCTGGTTACGTCGATCTCGTAAAGAACTTTCTACGCGGCTCCTGGGAACCGCAGATCCTTCGTCGGGCTGACGCCCTCCTCAGGATGACAAATCAAATTGCCTACGGGACGCCGGCCTGAAGGCCTGCTCTACCCGATTATGAGTGCCCGGTCGTCAACTGACAACCGGCCACTGACAACTGGCAGTTGATTTCACAACTGAATAGCATTGAGTTTTTCGAAACGAGTAAGCAATTTAAGGCTGGAGCTCCGTCGAGCTCCGCATGCTGGCTAGTTCTCCAGCATGCACGGGGTAATTTCAGCGGGCGCCAATTTCTGCGCCGGCCGAAGTAACACGTGTAGCCAAGTAAATTTTATGGTCAAGCCGAACGGGCGATTAGTACTGGTAAGCTTCATGCATTACTGCACTTTCACATCCAGCCTATCAAACACGTAGTCTTCGTGTGCCCTTCTTCACCCTTTGGGTTGGGAGATCTCATCTTGAGGAGTGCTTCACGCTTATATGCATTCAGCGTTTATCACAACCGAACTTCGCTACCCAGCCGTGCCATTGGCATGACAGCTGGAACACAAGAGGTTCGTCCATCCCGGTCCTCTCGTACTAAGGACAGGTCCTCGCAAATCTCCTACGCCCACATCAGATAGGGACCGAACTGTCTCGCGACGTTCTGAACCCAGCTCACGTACCGCTTTAATAGGCGAACAGCCTAACCCTTGGAACCTTCTACAGCTCCAGGATGCGATGAGCCGACATCGAGGTGCCAAACCGGAGCGTCGATATGAACTCTTGGCTCCGATCAGCCTGTTATCCCCGGCGTACCTTTTATCCGTTGAGCGATGGCCCTTCCATACAGAACCACCGGATCACTAAGGCCTGCTTTCGCACCTGCTCGTCTTGTTGGACTCGCAGTCAACCACACTTATGCCTTTGCACTCGACGGCTGATTTCCAAACAGCCTGAGTGTAGCTTCGCGCGCCTCCGTTACAGTTTAGGAGGCGACCGCCCCAGTCAAACTACCCGCCTCACTATGTCCCTCTCCCGGGTAACGGGAGTAGGTTAGAACCACAGAATTCGCAGGGTGGTATCTCACCGTTGGCTCCTCCAAGCCCAAGAGCCTGGAATCAAAGCCTCCCACCTATCCTGCGCAGCAAATGCCATAGTTCATAGTGAAGGTATAGTAAAGGTGCACGGGGTCTTTCCGTCTAGATGCGGGTAACCGGCATCTTCACCGGTACTACAAGTTCGCCGAGTCGCTCGTTAAGACAGTCGCACGATCGTTACACCATTCGTGCAGGTCGGAACTTACCCGACAAGGAATTTCGCTACCTTAGGACCGTTATAGTTACGGCCGCCGTTCACCGGGGCTTCAGTTCGAAGCTTCACCTTGCGGTTGACCTCTCCCTTTAACCTTCCGGCACCGGGCAGGTGTCAGCCCCTATACGTCGTTTTCGACTTTGCAGAGACCTGTGTTTTTGTTAAACAGTCGCCGTGCGCGTTTCACTGCGGCCCCCTCGTGCTTGCACACTACCGGGGCACCCCTTCTCCCGAAGTTACGGGGTTAATTTGCCGAGTTCCTGAACGAGCGTTCTCCCGAGCGCCTTTGGATATTCTCCTCGTCTACCTGTGTCGGTTTGTGGTACGGTTCCCGTCGATTCTCCTTAGAGGTTTTTCTTGGCAGCGTGAACTCGGTGCGTTTCGTCCATACGGACTACTCCTTTGTGTCTCACCGTTAATGTCTCTCCGGATTTGCCTAGAGAAACCGGCTTACACACATCGAACCTGATAGCCATAACAGGCTGCACGTATCCTTCTGCGTCACCCCATCGTAATAACGAACCAAAGGGAGTTCCGGAATATTAACCGGATGTCCATCGACTACGCCTTTCGGCCTCGCCTTAGGGACCGACTAACCCTGAGCGGATTAACCTTCCTCAGGAAACCTTAGACTTTCGGCGCGGAGGGTTCTCACCTCCGTTATCGCTACTTATGCCGGCAGGGTCTCTTCTCGACTGTCGACGGGTCCTTACGATCCCGCTTCAATCCGTTGAGAATGCTCTCCTACCACGCATGGCTTGACGCCATGCATCCGCTGCTTCGGTGCTCAGTTTAAGCCCCGTTGAATTGTCGGCACCGGACCGCTTGACCAGTGAGCTATTACGCTTTCTTTAAAGGATGGCTGCTTCTAAGCCAACCTCCTGGCTGTCTGGGCGTTCCGACATCCTTTCCCACTTAACTGAGACTTGGGGACCTTAGCAGGCGATCTGGGCTGTTTCCCTCTCGACAACGAAGCTTAGCCCCCGCTGTCTGACTCCCGTACTAGTTGTCCACGGCATTCGAAGTTTGGTTGGATTCAGTAAGCTGGAAAGCCCCTTAGTCCATCCAGATCTCTACCACCGCTGCAAATCATACGAGGCTAGCCCTAAAGCTATTTCGGAGAGAACGAGCTATCACGGAATTTGATTAGCCTTTCACCCCTACCCTCAGCTCATCCGAGCTTTTTTCAACAAACACCGGTTCGGTCCTCCAGTGGGTGTTACCCCACTTTCAACCTGGCCAAGGGTAGATCATCCCGCTTCGCGTCTATTCCTGCCAACTGAACGCCCTATTAGGACTCGCTTTCGCTACGGCTCGCTTACGCTTAACCTTGCTGACAAGAATAACTAGCCGGCTCATTATGCAATAGGCACGCGGTCAGGCATTCCCTTTCGGGCATAGCCCTCCCACTGCTTGTAGGCACACGGTTTCAGGTACTATTTCACTCCCCTCGCTGGGGTTCTTTTCACCTTTCCCTCACGGTACTGGTTCACTATCGGTCAGAAGCTAGTATTTAGCCTTACGGAATGGTCTCCGTGGATTCAGACAGGGTTTCACGTGCCCCGCCCTACTCAGGTATCCGCTTCGAGTCTAGTTCGTTTTCGTCTACGTGGCTATCACACGCTATGGCACCACTTTCCAGAGGGCTTCGACTAACGACTAGATTGGTAACTCTACTGTTGCGGACCCTACAACCCCTAAGCCACCCGAGGGTGATTTAGGTTTGGGCTCTTCCGAGTTCGCTCGCCACTACTATCGGAATCACTGTTGTTTTCTTTTCCTCCAGGTACTGAGATGGTTCACTTCCCTGGGTTTGCTCGTTCCCAACTATGGATTCATTGGGACGTTATACGGTTTTACCGTATAGGGTTTCCCCATTCGGAAATCCCCGGATCAATGCCTACTTGCGGCTCCCCGAGGCTTATCGCAGCTTGCCACGTCCTTCATCGCCTGCTTCTGCCAAGGCATCCACCATGCGCCCTTAGTAGCTTGACCACAAAATTTACTCAGCTCACATCAGCCTTGCGGCTGATCCGAAGACCTCGTAAATTTCATGATGCTTTTTGTTCCTGCTCATCGCTCCCTACGGTTATTGCGGACCGCGGAGCCCCAACAGGAATCTAAGGCACTCATAAAATTGACTCTTTGTTACTCGCCTTGTAGTTACCCAATGCTATTCAGTTGTCAAAAATCATCCGCCTTGCGGCGTCCCACACTAGGTGGGTTGAGCACATCCTCTTACAGCAGGCTGCCCAAAGTTCGGCGTCAAGCGACTGGCGCTAGATATCCGTTACAGAAATGTACGGTGTCGCTACTGACGCCCAACTTAAAGCAGCTTCGGCTATCAGCTGTCAGCCACTACTTTCCAGGCTGAACGCTGACGTTGAATTCGAAATCTTTAGAGATCAGAAACCATCCACCGTCGTCTTTAACTGACGGCCGATAGCTGACGACTGACAGCTAATTCTGGTGGAGCTGACCGGGATCGAACCGGTGACCCCCTGGTTGCAAACCAGGTGCTCTCCCAGCTGAGCTACAGCCCCATTCTAGTTGCTATTCGCAAATGACTAGTTTGGTGGGCCTGGGTAGAGTCGAACTACCGACCTCACCCTTATCAGGGGTGCGCTCTAGCCAGCTGAGCTACAGGCCCTCACTAGTTGCTAGTTGCTTAGTGACTAGTTACTAGTCCCGTGCCCTCAGTTTCGAATCTATAAAGAAATTGATTCGAGGACAAAGTTGAACGTGCTGGCAGGCTAAGCCTGCCGTGACCATCGGATTCATCGTACGAGAAAGAGACGCTCGAGCGAGGCTCCCAAACCATCTCTCAGGTGAAAGACAGTTCGGGGTACATGGCAACATCCCACGCACTACCGTCTTGCGACGGTTGCTCCTTTGGAGCGGCGCGAGTGCCATGACGTTCTCTCTTAGAAAGGAGGTGATCCAGCCGCAGGTTCTCCTACGGCTACCTTGTTACGACTTCACCCCAATCATGAGTTATACCTTGGACGGCTGCCTCCCTTGCGGGTCAGCGCACCGGCTTCTAGTACAGCCCACTTTCGTGATGTGACGGGCGGTGTGTACAAGGCCC
>CAWIAN010000012.1:7500-115373 GCA_963834135.1 uncultured Acidobacteriaceae bacterium
AATGGCGGAAAACTGTACGGAACGACCGGAACCGGGACCATCTTCCGCTTAGCGCGCGCCGGCTCCGGTTGGTTGCTCTCACCGATCTTTCAAACCGGCTATGGGTTAACCTCTCCCGTTATTTTTGGACCGGACGGCACGCTCTACGGTACGAACCCGGGAGCGAACGCGCTGGTCTTCAACTTGAGGCCCCCGGCTACCAACTGCCGCTCCAGCAGTTGTTATTGGAGTGAACGGCAGATCTTCTTCAGCTGCTGCTTCAGCTTCGCTCCCGGAGGCATCACCTTCGATCAACAGGGGAACATTTACGGCGCGTCCACATTTGAGGGAGTCCTGAACGGTTGCAGCGGCGGCCTGGGCTGCGGACTGGTCTACCAGATGACGCCCGTCCCGGGCCACGACTGGAATGAAACCACAATTTACAGATTTCGCCCGGGCGGCGCTGACGGCGCACATCCGGAAGGAAAGCTGATCTTCGACCAGCAGGGCAACATTTATGGCACCACGGCTGGTCTGACCGGAGGCGACGGCTTCGGCACGGTGTTCGAACTGAATCGCGCGACTGGCTGGACGAAAACCAACCTCTATAGCTTTCCCGAACAGTTCGGCAACGAGGGATCGTTTCCGACCGGCGGAGTCATCTTCGATCAGGCGGGAAATCTCTACGGCGGCACAACGACGGGCGGCGCGACTTGGAGGCGGTACGGTGTATGAGTTGACCCCCGCGAACGGCGGCTGGACCTTCAACGTGATCTACAGCTTCTCCGGTTCCGGATATTTGCCGGGCGTGCCTTCGAGCCTGGTTCGAGGTCCTGACGGAAGCCTTTACGGCGTAACCAATGGGGACGGATTGTACGCGCAGGGATCGGTGTTCAAGCTGACGCCGTCGAACGGGAGCTGGACCTTCACTTCCCTTCACGACTTCACTGGTGGCTCCGACGGGCGCTATCCGTACGGCAGCCTGGTGATGGACAGCAGCGGGAACCTCTACGGCACCACGCTCGCAGGTGGAACCACCGGCTCGAATTGCCGGCCCGACTACGCGTATCAGTGCGGCGTCGCGTTTGAGATCACGCCGTAAAGCCTCTCACCACTGAATCGAACAGGAGCACGAGCTGAAGCTAACCAGCCGCTTTCCCAATGGGCGCGGAGCCTTTGCCCAGGCCTGCGCCCCTTGATTTGTCGGACATCAGCGCCGACCCAGCTGAAACACGATCACTCGCGCTACGTTTTTTGCCGCATTCTGAATGCCTACGTTCCGCGGCGCGCAAACCCACATCAGCTTCCTGAAATCATCCAGCGGAATGTTGAATTCTCCCAGCTCCCTTACCATCACCGGTTGGTAAGGAGAGGCCAGGGTAGCGGGTCCTGCAATCTCCAACTCCGCCCCGGGCTCAAGCTCAATGCTGAAAACCGCGCCCGGTGTCTCGTCCACGATCTGCCTGATCTTCGCACCTCCGGCGATCACCTTCGGCGTCACGCCGCGCTTCAACCCCTCCGCCGCCGGCAACGCTTCCACCACGATATTACGGAACGCACCGTCTCCTAAATTGTCGACTACATGCACCAGGCCCGCCTTCGACAACTCACACTCGCCGTCGACATAACTCAGCCGCTTCGGTTCTTCGTCCTGGGCTGCGCTGACGATCTCCGCTCCCTTGGCAACGTACAGCAGGTACTCGTGCGGATGACGATGGCAAAGCGTACGGGTGCGCGGCGGGATCTCGACCGCGAAGGCACGCACATACTCGTTCGCGATCACCAGATGATGATGCGGCTCGTCTGCAATGTCGACAACCCGGCTGCAATCGTAAGAGGGGCTCATGGCACTCCATTTTCCTACTGAAATCATCCCCGTGCCATGTGATACAGTTCTGCCTCAAGTCATCTCCTCGAGGCGCGCCATGTCGCTTTCTCTTGATAGCCGCTCCTGCGGCAGGGTTTACGTGATCAAGTGCTCCGGCAAGATCATTGCTGGAGAAGAATCGCGGACTCTGGAAGCCGCGCTGACGCGTACTCTGCAGGACTCCAACCGGGTGGTGCTGAACGTCGCCGATGTCACCCGGGTCGACAGCTCGGGCATGGGATTAATGGTCCGCTTCCTTTGCCGCATCAAGAACAATGGTGGCGACTTTCGCCTGGCTGGCCCTCAGCCATTCCTTCGCAGTCTGTTAGAGATGACCAAGCTCGTTTCCATCTTTCGCGTCTACGACACCGAAGAGGAAGCCATCGTTTCCTTTTTGAAGGAGCCCGCGGTTCCATCCAAGGACACCCCGCCCGCTGGCCCGCTGGTGCTATTCCTCGATCAATCTCTTGACCTGTGTGCTTTCGTCAGAAAGCTCCTGAACGGACACGGTTACGAAGTAGTGACCACCAGCCGCCTGCACGATGCCAAGTTGTTGGCGGGTGCTGCCGATCTTTCCTACGTCGTGCTTGGCCCGGAGTGCGCGAACCTGCCTTGCGACGTCGTCACGGCTGCGCTGCAACCACTCGTCGGCAAGGCGAAGTTCGTTCATCTCGGAAGCGACTTCGTGATCGACGACGCCGGCAAGGCCGCCTCAGACCTGCTGGCCAGCCTGCAAGGCTCGAGCGCCTGAAGACATAAAGTTCGTCTCGGCGCGCGATTCCCTCATCCAAACGTCATCGCTATCCCACGGTAGTGGCAGGAGGCAGCAGAGGAATCTGCACTATGGGTGCGGAAATGCGCTATCCTGAAAGCAGGAGTTGACATGCTCGATAATCTGTTTCAGCCCATGCACCTGCTGGTGATTCTGTTCATCGCCCTGCTGGTGTTCGGCCCCAAGAAGCTGCCCGAGCTCGGCAAAGGTCTGGGCGAAGGTATCCGCAGTTTCAAAGAGTCGATGAACGCGAAGGACGAAGCCGCTACCCCGACCGAGGGAGATAAGAAGGTCTAGAAGCCTTCCCGTCGCTCTTCCGCGCCTCTGAACTCCCGGTGGCTCGCGGCTGTTCACCATGCCTGACGTACTCTTCATCCTGGTTCTCGCGCTGGTAATCTTCGGCCCTAAGAAGCTGCCCGAAGTGATGCGGCAGGTCGCCAAGTTTATGGCGCAGTTCCGCATGATGCGCGACGATCTGAAGCGCCAGATCGAGGGCGAAATGCTCAAAATCGAAATAGAAGAGCGCCAGAAACAGAAAGTGGCACCAGCGCCCGTCGCTGAACTTCCAGCCCCCACCGCCCCGCCCAGCGAGAGCGTCCCCAGCGGCCAATCCCCAAGCGCTGTGAACGGAAACATCTCCGCGACCGGATAGTGTTCAAAAAGCATATTCACCACAGAGGCACTGGGACGCAGAGGTTTTTACGGTTGGCCGCACTTCTCGGCAGAAGTGCCACCAGGCCGCTGTCTCTAAAGCCTTTCTGATCTTCCGCCTCACTGTCTCCGTCCTGCGCGGTGAACTCGCTCTTTTTGGTTACTTATGTCCCTGCCCCGCGTCCAATCTTCCAGACCCTTATAGCTCGAGTTTCCGAAACGTTCCTGTTTGGCCGTGCATCGAACTGGGTTAGAATGGGGAAGGTCCAGCGGACGGTAACTCCCTCCCTATTAGCGAATTTCATATGTCGAAGACCACCAAGCTCACCATCCTTGTCCTTTCTTTTCTAGTTGCCTCGTTCATCGTCGTAGGCGGTCTCGGCGTCAAAGCCGACGATAGCAGTGACGACAACGAAGGCTCGTACAAGCAGCTGGGTGTTTACAGCGAAGTGCTGTCGCGCGTCCGCACCGAGTACGTTGAGGAGCCGAACATCTCGGCCGTCACCAACGGCGCGCTGCACGGGCTGCTCGAATCGCTGGACGCGAACTCGAGCTATCTGGATCCCACGGAGTTCAAGGACTACAAGCAGCGCAAGGAAGGTAAGGCGGGCATCGGCGCTGACGTCTCCAAGCGCTACGGCTATGCCGCGGTCATTTCGGTTATTCCGGGTGGTCCGGCCGACAAAGCAGAAATCGAGAGCGGCGACATCATTGAAGCCATCGAAGGCAAGTCCACGCGCGACATGTCGCTGGCGGAAATCGATGGCCGCCTGAGTGGACCTTCGGGATCGGTGGTGAACCTTTCGGTCGTGCGTCCGCGCCGGGCGCTCCCGGTGAAGTCGGCCGTATCGCTGGCAGTGGTTGCCGATCCGCCGCTCACCGACAAGACGATGGCGGACAGTGTCGGCTACATCAAGGTCGATGACTTCCCCAAGGGCCGCTCGGAAGAGATTGCCAACAAGCTGAAATCCCTGCAGAAGGAAGGCGCCAAGAAGATCATCCTCGACCTGCGCAACTCCGGTGGCGGCGACGAGCAGGAAGGTATCGCCACGGCGAATTTGTTCCTGAATCACGGAACCATCACTTACTTGCAGGGGCAGAAGTATCCCAAACAGGCTTTCAATGCCGATCCTCAGAAGGCGATTGCGACCAACCTTCCGCTGGTGGTGCTGGTAAACCGCGGCACGGCGGGCCCGGCTGAAATTGTGGCCTCGGCGATCATGGAGAACGCGCGCGGTGACGTTATCGGCGACAAGACCTTTGGCTCCGGCTCGATTCAGAAGGTGATCGACATGCCGGATGGTTCGGCGCTGATCCTGTCGGTGGCGAAGTACTACACCCCGTCGGGGAAAGCTCTGCAGGACACGGCGGTGACGCCCAACATCCTGGTCGCGGACAACGGCGACGACTTCATCGCTCCCGATGAGGATGAAAATGCCGACGACGCCGCGCAAGACCAGAAAGACAAAGCCACCCAGCCCGACGATCAGCTGAATAAAGCACTTGAGGTGCTGAAGGCACAGAACACCAAAGCGTAAAGCTCATTCATCAGAAACACACAGAGGCACGGACGGGATCCGTGCCTTTTGCTTTTGTGCGACATATCAAAACGCGTAGTAGCAATCCATAATGCGATTGATTACGGCCATCATTTAGCCAGGGCGTCATCCTGAGCGCAGGCGGCGCTTCGCCGCTGGAGTCGAAGGCCCCCTGCCCCGCGTCAACTTCTCGGGCGTTCGAGGTAGACGGCACTCGTCGCCATTTTCACGGTACACTTGTTGGAATTCTCGCGAGGACGCAATCATCATGAAACGTGTAACCGGCATCGGTGGCATCTTCTTTCGCGCAAAAGATCCAAAAGCTCTTTACGAGTGGTATCGCAATCATCTCGGCATCGAAAGCTCGCCGGGTGTGGGGGCAATGTTCAGCGACGCCGATCATCTCGAAAACCCCGGCTTCACCATTTGGTCGATTTTCCCGGAGAGCACCGATTACTTCCACTCTCCGGATCGCCGCTTCATGATCAACTTCCGCGTCGACGATCTTGAGGCGCTGCTGAAGGCGCTGCGTGAAGAAGGTGTTCAAGTCGACGAGAAGATGGAAGCCCATGAATACGGTAAGTTCGGCTGGGTCACGGACCCGGAGGGCAACCGCGTGGAGTTGTGGGAGCCGCCGAAAGACAGTGCATAACCACGCAGCGCCGGCTTACGGACGAGCTGACTGGAACTGCCGGTCGAATGCGCCGAGTTTCTGCAAGCGGCAGCCGTCGGCCGCCCTTATTGGGCAAAGTAGCCGGAGATGTCCAGGATCAGTTGGGTGTACCCGGCCGCAAATGCGTCGGTGTTGCCGTTCTCGTTGGAGACTATCGCCAGGTTCGAGGTGATCGCTCCCTCGATGGAGTTCAGGGTCGAAACTGCCGGCTGTTGCTGCGGATCGCCCCACAGCGTCAGATAGCTGAGCGGGCCATCCGGCACCACGGTCGCGTTGAAGACATAGGCTTGCGTATTGGCCGGCGGCGCGCATGCCTGGGCGGCGATGTCGATCGTCCTCTGCCCACTGAACGGCTGGCCGTTGTCGTTGCGGCTGTCGTAAATGCGGCAGTTCGGAACCGTATACAGCGAGTTCCCTCCCGCTCCGGCCGGGGCGAAGTATCCGTTCACGTCGACTAGCAGGTCCGTGCTGTTGCTGTTCGCGTAGAACGCAACCGATTGATTGATTTTGTCGGGGGTCACGATGGCCGCATTTGCGACGGCTCCCCCGGCGCTGGCGTTGAGCGTCGACGTCGAAGGCCGCGGTTCGAACGGTGTCCACACGGTTAGGTAGTCCAAACCTGCGGCCGCGGGAATAGCAGTGATGTTAAGCGAAAGCGCCAGCGCCCCGGCGGGGATTCCACATTGTCCGGCCATTGAGTAGTCGCGCTCGACCCCGGCTTGCAACGTCCCGCCGTCCTGTCCATTCCGCGTGTCCACAACGCGGCACGGCGCCAGCGGATAGAACTGCAACGTCTGCGATCCCGGCGCCGTGAAGTAGCCGTTGAGA
This sequence comes from uncultured Acidobacteriaceae bacterium, assembly GCA_963834135.1. Classification (GTDB taxonomy): domain Bacteria; phylum Acidobacteriota; class Terriglobia; order Terriglobales; family Acidobacteriaceae; genus Bog-257. The sequence goes on from CAWIAN010000012.1 coordinate 13,809, forward strand.
TCGATAATCACATCGGTGGTATCGCTCGCATAGACATTGATCGCTCCCGGCTCCCAATGCAGCGAACTGCCGGCGACGATCACCGCGCTCGCTCGTATCGCGCCGTCCGGCGAGTTCAACGTTGAGACAGCAGGCTGATTTGCACTCTGCGGAAAAATTGTCAGATAGCCGAGCGGCCCGTGCGGCACGACGGTAACGTTCAGGGAGAACGCGGTCGCGGAACTTACATCCCCACAGCCCCAGTTTCTCGCATTCTGGATAATGTCATATGCCTGCACGGTGCCGCCCTGGATTGGCGTACCGAAGAGACGCGTATCCATGATCCGGCAGGGCGCTACGGGAACGAACTGGCTCGCCTGTGAGTTGGGACTTACGGAGAAGACAGAGCCGCAGCCGTAGCCAAGACATCCCGCCGACCCGGGCTTAAAGCCTCCGGCGCTGGTTGTGCCATACAGCAGTCCGTTGGGACCCTGCACCAGCGCGGCGTTGGGAGCAATCCCGTCCGCACAACCCACCCCGGGGATGTTGGAGCAGAGGTTGTACAGCGTGCTCAAGGTTCCGGAGGGGGTGATGCGGAAAATCGTTCCTGCCTGGATCACGCCGCCCAGGTTCGTGGTCCCGTAGAGGTTTCCATCAGTTGCCTGTATTAGCGGGTTGGGCTGCGCGCCATCGATTCCGCCATCGAAGTTGTACAAGGTCGTGAACGCGCCGGCGGAGGTGATTTTGAAAAGCGTGCCGCAGGTAACGTTAAGGCAGTTCTGGTTGGTTTCGCCGCCGAGTGACGTCGCGCCATAAATGGTGCCGTCGGCAGTCACAACCAGTCCTCCGTTCGGCCCCTGTCCGTCAGCGCCTGAGAAACGGTGGAGCGTCGTCAGCGTTCCATCCGATGTGATCTGGAATACGGTTCCGCAGCCGTAGGGAGCATTGCAGGTGGCATCTCCGCCCGAGTAAGTCGTTCCATAAAAACTGCCGTCAGCAGCTTGCGCCAGAGCACCGAAGGGATACGAGCCGTCCGCACAATTCGACTGGGAGCAGAAGTTGTACAGCGGAGTGAGCGTCCCGGTTGCTGAAATCTTGAAGACCGTGCCGGAACCGTTCGTTCCAGTCCCGCCTGCGTAGGTTACACCGTAGAAATTTCCGTCCTGGCCTTGAACCAGCGAACCGGAAGGCTCTAGTCCGTTTGCAGGGTTGCCGAAGACGTGCAGTGTAGTCAGCACGCCACTCGGCGACATCCGGAAGAAGGAGCCGGGGCCATTGCAATAGAACACATCTCCCGGTAACCCCAAAGATCTACTGTGCACTGGCCGCGTAGGCCGCGATGGCGCATCTCCTTCCAGGCTGCAGGGCGTTATCCCATAGAAGTTGCCGTCGGTGGTCTCCAGCAGTGCGTGAGGAGCTTCGCCATCGTGGCCGGTGAAGCTATGCAGCACAGTTATGTTCCCGCTTGAATCCATCTTGAAGATGAGGCCACAGCCGTAGGGGTTATTGCAGCTCAGGTCGCCGCCGAAACTGGTAGTCCCATAGAAGTTGCCGTCAGTGCCGACGACGAGTGGCTGCTCGGGCTCATAGCCATCAGTCAAATTGAAGAATGCGACAGATGAGAAGCTTTGAGCAGATGACGGACCGGCAACGAAAGCAGAGAACAGAACAAGCAGAAGAAAGCGAAGGACGTGGCGCGCACTTCCCATAAAACTGCCTCCCCGGACAAGCGACTAGGGCCGTGCCGGCTTTGAGCCGCACGATGCCGTCTCTGTGCCTCTTTCACTGGGCGAGGTTGGGGGGAGCGGAATTGTGCCGCTTCACCTCAGTTCAATTGGGCACATGGATGGGCAGCACAATCCTACTACGAGGGGGGATGAGAACAGCATTGAAAGGTACGCACCGCGATATCGTCTTCCAAAGCGGTCCTAAGCCTGGCAAGACGCCTTGCGCTCGAAAACTTGTGGGATTGGGGTGGACCTACTTCGTCCAGTGCCTGAACACCAGGCAGCCATTCGTTCCGCCGAAGCCGAATGAGTTCGACATAGCGTACTCCATGGTGACTTTTCGTGGAGTATTGGGCACGAAGTCCAGATCGCAGCCCTCGTCGGGATGTTCCAGGTTCATGGTAGGAGGCACGATCTGATCGCGCAGCGCGAGAACCGTAATGCCTGCCTCCAGCCCGCCGGCCCCACCCAGCAGGTGGCCGGTCATCGACTTGGTCGAGCTGACCAGCATCTTGTAGGCGTGATCGCCAAAAGCGCGTTTGACGGCTGTGGCTTCGAGTTCATCGCCCAGCGGCGTGGAAGTGCCGTGAGCATTGACGTATCCGACATGTTCAGGAGAGATGCCCGCGTCGCGCAGGGCATTGCGCATCACGCGGTAGCCGCCTTCCCCTTGAGGCGCAGGCTGCGTAATGTGATTGGCGTCGGCGCTCATGCCGTAGCCCACAACTTCCGCGATGATGTTAGCGCCGCGCTTCCTGGCAAATTCCAGCTCTTCCAGGATCAGGATGCCCGCACCTTCGCCGATGACGAAGCCGTCGCGATCCTTGTCCCACGGCCGGCTGGCGTGGTGCGGATCGTCGTTGCGCGTCGATAGCGCGCGCATGGCAGCGAATCCACCGACACCCATGGGAGTGATGGCGGCTTCCGTGCCGCCGGCGATCATCACGTCGGCATCACCATACTTAATGACCCTGGCGGCATCGCCGATGGAATGCGCGCTGGTGGTGCACGCCGTGCACGTGGCCTCGTTTGGACCCTTGGCGTTGTTGCGGATGCTGACTTGTCCCGCAGCCAGATTCACGATCGCCGCGGGAATGAAGAACGGTGAGATCTTGCGCGGGCCGCCGTTGAGCAGGTTGTTGTGTTCGCGCTCGATCACGTCGAATCCGCCGATGCCCGAGCCGATGTTGACCCCGGTACGCTCGGACATCTCTTCATTCTCAACTTTATAGTTGGCCATGCGCAGTGCTTCATCGCTGGCCGCGATGGCTAGATGAATAAAGCGCCCCATCTTGCGCGCTTCCTTCTTTTCGATGATTTGCAGGGGATCGAAGTTTTTGACTTCGGCTGCAATCCGGCAGGCAAACGCCGAGGCATCGAAGCTGGCGATCTGCTCGACGCCGCTCTTGCCGGCCAGCAGTGCCTGCCATACCGTGTCGGCATCGTTGCCAACCCCGCAGATCAGGCCGATCCCGGTAACCACCACGCGCCGGCTCAAACTATTTCGATCCTTTCGCGTGTGCGTTGATGTAATCGACAGCGTCCTTCACGGTGCGAATTTTCTCGGCGTCTTCGTCCGGAATCTCGATCTCGAAAGCCTCTTCGAACGCCATGACCAGTTCAACCGTGTCCAGCGAATCGGCGCCAAGGTCGTCCACAAACGAGGCGTTAGGTGTCACTTCCGCCTCTTCTACACCGAGTTGCTCCACGATGATCTGCTTTACCCGTTCATCGACTGATGCCATGAGATCAAGATCTCCTTTCCACGTATGCTTTGTGGGCGCGACAATCGTGCGTGACGCCGTCCGCAAAGCTGCGGCCGACGGACGCCCCGACGTGAGCTGCGGCTATTTCTTGGCCTTGGCGTGCTGGTCGATGTAGCTAACCGCGTCCTGCACGGTGCGGATCTTCTCCGCGTCTTCATCGGGAATCTCGATTTCGAAGGCCTCTTCGAAAGCCATGACCAGTTCGACCGTGTCCAGCGAGTCCGCGCCCAGGTCGTCTACAAACGAAGCGTTGGGCGTCACTTCCGCTTCATCTACGCCCAATTGCTCCACGATAATCTGCTTTACCCGTTCTTCCGAAGCCATCGATTCCCCTCTCTCTGACACCGCCGCGATTCACTGGCGGTGGCGAAACCCGTAAGTCTAATTGGCAGGCTGCAAGCCTGTAAAGATTGCCTGAAATTGTGCTCTCCTACAAGATGCGCACAAGTGCGCCCGGGGAGCACCGAACGTATGAATCCCGATTTATCCTAATTGCTGGGCTTTGCAACGGTCAATGAAGCGGCGAAAGGACGCGTTTGGCTATTCGCCGTTCGCCTTTTGCTAAATCCGTGAATCGTTACCCGTTCGGCGAGGCGGTGGGACCGGAGCATGAGGGGAGAGACTTCGGCGAGAGGGTGGACGTAGCGGGTAATGCGGGTACCCCCATTCAAGGCCTTCCGTTGGCCTTGGTGGGAGGGACTGGACTGTGTTTTTCTCTTCTTTGCGACACCGGCTGAGCTTGATACTCCGTTTAATGAACAGGCAACGGACTGGCGGGTGTGATGTTCAACTTGCCGTTTCGATTGTCCACTGAAACCATGCTGCCCTCGTCAATTCGCAGAGTGCCGGCGAGCCAGTCCGGAATCGTGATTCTTAGGTTGGCGCCGTCGACCTGCGATATCTGTTTACAAAACGGATAAAGCTTGTCGCCGCCGGCTGCCATGGGGATGACCAGCATCAATTTTCCGTCAACCTTTTCGACCGGACCTGTTAAAGACGTCACTTCATCCATATCCCGCTCCAGAGCGTTCAGCATAGCATCTCCCTTGACCGCTCCCCTGTTGCTTGCTAGTTGCTGTCGCTTCTTATACAAACCCTTCTATGCGAGCCGTAGTCCAGCGCGTCAAACGCGCATCCGTAAAGGTAGACAACGAAATCACCGGCCAGATCGGCGAAGGTCTGCTGGTGCTGCTAGGCGTGGCTCAGGAAGACTCCGAGACCGACGCGGATTACTTCGCCGAAAAGGTCACGGGCCTGCGCATCTTCGAAGACGATTCCGGCAAGATGAACCTAAGCGTGAGGGCAACGGGCGGGGCGGTGCTGGCAGTTTCGCAATTCACTCTCTTCGGCGATGTACGGAGGGGCAAGCGGCCATCGTTCGACGCAGCCGCCCGTCCCGAGCGCGCCCGCGAGCTGTATGAATATTTCGTAGGATGCATTCGTGCGTCGGGCCTACGCTGCGAAACCGGCCGCTTTCAGGCCATGATGGACGTCGAGCTGGTGAACAGCGGCCCGGTAACCATTCTGCTGGATTCAAGGAAAGCCTTCTGACTGCGCAGGGACGCGTGTCCTGAACCGGCCCCTTATAAACTTGCCATCCTTAGCGGAGCGTCAGCCTGCCTTTTTTCGACCGCGAATTTGCGGCCGGGCGGGGTCCCCGACGGGCGCCGTTTTTTCGCGATTGGCGGGTGCTTGGGCGGACGCGTAGTCGAAGGACCTGCTGTGCGTAGACGGGAAGGATGTTTCTTCCTTCCCCGCAATTCTTCAACTCGATTGTGCAGGTCGGCCTCCACACTCACAAAGCCACTATTTCCCGCTATCCGCGCCGGGTGCGTCATACGTCGTCGTCTTCCCGCGTTTCTCCTTGCTAACCGGCGTAGTCTCGCTCGGCGGATGGCAGGCCGCCGCCACCACTTCAACGTCCGTCACCTGGAAGCGCCGCATCTCCGTCGTATTTTTGTCCTGCGAAGGCGCCTGTGCCGGCTTCCACTGCCCGGTCAGCTTAACCTTGCTGCCCGAATTATTCTTCAGGTCATCCGGCCCCAGAATCTGCACGCCGGTGCGGTAGCTCATGTTTCGCAGCACAAACTTGCCTTGCTTGTCCGGCCCAGCCAGGCATCCGATCAGAGTCGAACCCTTCGCAGCCGGGGGCGTCGTGATCTGGTCGCCGGTCGTCGCACTGTTATCTTTGGTCGCGCTGGCGGCGTTGTTCTGCTTCTGTGACGGAGTGCTGCCCGTAGCCGGCGGAGTGTTTTGCGTCGTCGCGGCCTCCTGCGTAACGCCCAACAGGCAGGCGCCGAACACAAACATTGCGAGATAGATGGGCCGTCTCATCGCTTGTCCTTTATTTAAAAACACATTATCTGACAATTCGACGCGCGGCGCGCAAGGGGAGTTGTAGGCCGGAATTCGAGGGGAACTTACAGCGCCACAGAGGCACGGAGAACTTCAGGAATGACGCTACCGGCGTCCACGGTGTTCTCGTGCCCCTGTGCGATTCGCGCGAGCTTTACTGCTGTTTCGCTGCCCAAACCGAGGCGTTGAGGCATGCAACTACGCCATCGATCACCTTGCTGAGGCCGTCCTGAAACTTCTGCGGATCGACTACGTTCTTGCCCGCCAGACTGTCCGTGGCCGCCACAGCCGAGTTCACAAAAGACAAGGCAGCAGCCTTCTTGGTAGCGCCGTTCTTCGAGCCGAACAGTTGCTCGACCCCCTGAACGATCGCGGGAACGAAAGTAATGCCCTGTAACAGCTTCGATAAAAAGTTCATGATTGGCTCCTTGATGAAAAAGTTGTAAGACGATGCCGGCCTTGTATCAGGTCACGGCTTCACAGACTCCTGAAAAACTCGATGTCCGGCGGTTTTGAAAGGGCACGGCTTCAGCCGTGCCGCCCTATGTCCTTTGTCTTGGTTTGGGCAAGACGGCCTTCAGGCCGACGAGCCGTCAAGTTCGATTTCCTGGCAACCTGCTATAGCGCGGGTCAGGAGGAGAGCTTCGACCCTGCAGAATCGCCGTCAACAAGAAATGGCGGCACCCGAAGCGCCTCGCGTGCGCTTACCCTCTCAATGCCGCAGCCGCAAATAATCGATCGCGACGTGAAACAGCGTCAGCAAACATCCTACGGCGGTCGCGATTCCGGCGAAGCGCTGCAGATAGGCTTCGTGCCGATCCACGCGCTCTTCGATCTCGTGCATCTTGCCTTGGCCGCCGTTGCCGATTACCCAACGCATGTTAGCTTTCAATTCCGCGAGATCCGAGAGAACTTTCTGCTCGAAATCAGTAAGTGTGCAGGTGCTGGGACATGTGCTCATAGCGGATAATCCACGTGCAGCAGCATGGAATAACGCGAGTACTTGGGAGGCGTCGATCCGTCATACTGCCGCAAATAATAGCCCTGCACACGCGAAAGCCGCGGCAGAACAAAGGTTTCTGTCGTGAAGCGTCCGGCAAGATTACCGCTGTCGGACGGCCCCCATCCGCCGTCGGAGCGGCGCACCTCAATGCCTCCCCCGGCAGGTGGTGCAACGCCGGCGTCCACCGTGATCTCGGTCGCGATGACATCGGTGATTTGCGCTGTAGTTAGCGACGCGATGTAAAGCGAAGAGGACGGCACGTTGACGTCGAAAATGTTCGGCACCGGCGTCGGCAGCGTGATGTCGCTGAACTCTAATGCCAATGGCGCAGCGGCATCGTTGGCGAACTTGATTTTGTATTGCGACAGGTCGTCGCACAGCGACATCACCTGCAACTCCACTTCGCGAACGATCGCGCTGAATACCGCCCCACGCGATGGAGCCGACACTTGCACAGCATTCCCCGGAATCACGTCTGTGGAAAGCGAGTCGCTCGTCGCCAGGTACTCTCCCAGCCACGCGGCCTGCACCGAGTCATCCAAAATCGCCGAGGCGGCGTTTTCGCAGTCGACCGACGTAGGCGCGAGCGGCGCCTTCAGATGTCGCACGTAGGTTCGCCGCCCTGCATCGCCCCCCTTCGCATGTTGCGCGATGCTGCTCGTGTCCTGTACCCGCGCCATCGCCCGAGCGCTGCTGCGATACGCCACCACCACTTGTTCGTTCAGCTGCGGCGGATAAGGCGGATAGAACTCCAGCACGCCCGTCGTGCCCAGATAACACTCTCCGCCGTCCGCCAGTGCACCATTCAGGCGCGTGCGGAATTGCCCGCCCGGAACCATGCTGCGGATCTCCGCATCCGCGATGTGCTGCAGTCGCGTGAACGACACGCTCGCGTAAAAAGCAGCCCCGGTGATGGGCGCATAGGTCGCAAAACTCGGCGAATTCGTCAGCACGCCGTCATACAGAATCGTGGCCGGAGCCGCCATGGTTCCGGGGTTTGTCGGATCGACATCGTGCACCGTCAGCACCACGCGCAGCGGCGCCGCGACGGCGTCGCCACCCCGCCCACTGCCCGCCGGATGCGTCGACGACAGGTACGTTGTGTGGACGCGATGCGCTTCGCTGCAAATCAACTGCGTCGCCAACGCATAGCGATGACCCGGATTCGTGGTCAGAACCGGCCCCGTCGCGTTGCCGTTGACGATTGCCTGAATCCCGCAATTGCTGCCCGAAGGCCAGATGTAAAGCCCTGCTACACAATTCGCCGGGAGGACGCTTCCGTTGTACAGGCCTCCCACAATGCCAGACGAGGCTCCCGAGAAGCTGAACTGCCCGTGCTGCAGCATCACACCCGCCGCCAGCTCTACCTGTTCCACAAAGCTGATCGTCGCCGGACCGCCGTTCAACTGCAACTGGCCTCCGCTCAGCGACACCGCATGATTCGGATCGCTGACGCTCCACAGCGTCGGCGTTAGCTGTGTCTCGCTATAGTCTTCTTCGACAATCGTGGTCGTCGTTTTGCCGAACGGTGGCTTCGAAAGATAGAACGCCAGCGTCGTTCCACTCCCCAGGAAGTAGTCCCGCACATAGGTCACCGGTTCCAGCTCACCTACTACGGTTACATCGTTGTGCAATGTGTCGGGCTGTTGCAGCGTGAGTCCGGTCGGGATGAAGTCCGGATCTTGCTCGCTGATGGTAAAGCTCTGCTGCCCGATCGGCTGTAAAGAGAGCTTTCCGTCATAGGCACGGTAAGTCGCCCGCGCCATCGTCGACAGCTCCTGTGCATGGCTGGTCCAGCTCTTTTGCGAAACAATGGTGTACTGATAGATCGAGCTGACGTCTTGTACGCCAGATTCATCCAGGCCGCCGGGCAGGACATCATTAGTCAGTGTCTTGAGCGCGTCTCCTGCGGTTCGAGTTGCAAACGGGGTACGCACCGGCTGAACATTGTGATCGAGCAGGCACGAATCATCGACCGCGTGCAGCACGTAGCGCCAGGCAGGCATCTGGCCCTGCCCCAGAAACTCTTGCTCTGGTGCCACATTGAGGTACCCCGTGAAGAGTTTGACGCTGTCCCCACGTTGTAGGACCGTCCGTGCTCCCGCAACGGGGGGATGGAAGCTCGCGTCGGCAAAGATGAGTGACACCGTCATCGCTGCAGGCGCGTTCAGCTTGCGCAAAACCACCGGAGGATGGTCGGAATCGAGCCAGGCCGTATAGTCCAGAAGCCCCAGGCCGTCATTGTTATCGATTAGAAGATTCATCGTGACCCCTTACACAGCCGCATTGGGCGCCGGCAGGTAGCTGCGATAGCACAGCACTGTCTCGTTGTCGTTAAGGTCCGTTGTCGGCAGGGCCCGCAGATTGACGTGCAGCCGGTGACTAAAGAGCGGGGCGGCAAGCTCCTGGCGAGTCTCCGATGCTCCCGTCGCCGGCTGCAGCCGCGGATAGTAAAAGCAGCACTGCCCGCCACTGTCCGGCGCGACGATGAACAGGCCCGACCACTCCTGGAAGAAGCTGCTGCCCTCGCGGTCCAGAAATGCGACCACCTTCTGCACGCTCATGGCGGTTGTCGGGACGGCGATCAGGGGCTCAGCAAGCAGCAACGACGACGCGGTCTTGCCGCAGATGCGCGACACATTGAATGTGATACGTCGCACCAGGTCGAGATAACTGCCACCTGCGAGCACCGCCGAGAGATAAGTTCCGGGTGCTCCCGAGCCGAGATATCCCGTCTCGCCGTTGTAATCGACATCAACCGCAATCACATCTCCCACGTTGTAGCAGGCGAGTTGGTCGGCGGTGAGTACAATCGCCGTGGGTGTGGAACCCGTCTGCACCGGCGATCCGGGGAGGGCCATTGCTCCCGAAGGAGCCGGCAACTTTCCCGGCTCCTCCGCCAGCACGTTCATCTGCTGCGTCCCGCCCGAAAGCGCAAGCTGCACCTTCCCCCACGAGAGCAGGTCGAACTCCACCCTTGCCTCGGGCTGCGCCCGGTACTGGGTCGTAAGGTTCGCCGCCGGCCCTGCGCGCAACGCGTCGTACTTCGTGGCTGAGCTGCGTTGGAAGTTTTCCACCCATCCCAGGTCAAGCCATGGCCATGCAGGGGAGTCGAGATTGAAGCCGCTGGGCGAAGCGGGATCGAACGCCTGGATGATCCCGGCCGCGCGATTCACCGGCGCGGCATAAGCGCGCACCACACGTGACGCCGGCGCCATCTGCGAGCGTTTTGCATAAGGATTTGTGCTCATGACTGATTCACCTCGGGATAAAAGAACACGGTGATCGTGATCTCACGTCCCACATAGGGTGGCGTGCTTTTGGCGGCGTTCAGCAGCGGCTGCGTCCAGAAGATCGTCGAACCCATAGCGACCGGAGACCCGCTGCTGTAGTCGTTCTTCGGAGTCTGAGGCGGCGAACACATGGCCAGCAGGTCGCTGTCCAACGCGGCCAGGTCGCGTCCTCGGTCGAGGCTGCCGTTCTGGATCGAACCTTTCGTGCAGTACGAAACCGTGCACTCCATGGTCATCAGGTTCGCCGGCGAGATGCTTGCCGGCCGCGCATTTCCCCAATGCAGATAAAAGGTGTCGCAGAGCAGCGGCGCCCCGCTGGGCGGCTCGTTTTCGATTACCGCGATCGCCGGCCGCGTCGCTCCGTCCAGCGTGACCGTGCGGTTCGGGTCGATCGCCACCAAACGGTCGCGCAGGGCGACATAGAAACTGTCCTTAGTCGGTTGCATGATTGTGTCCTACTCTGTGGCAGTTAAGTGATAGAGGCATTCCTTGCCGTTGAACTCGTCCACCGCGACCTTCGCGATTCGCATTACGCCGCCGTATTGCAGAACGCCTTGCATACTTAAAAGCCATGCGGAAACGTCATCAATGCCGTAGCTCTTGGCGATTGCCCGCAGTGAAGTTGCGCTAACGATCACTTCGATCCGCCGCCTGCCATCGGCCTCGGCATCGAGCGACTTGATCACGGCGGGAGAAAGCTGCATGTCTTCCGCCGTCGGAGCTTCCAGTCCCAGCTGGCTGCCCGTGTCGCCGGTCGACGGATCGGCCAGGCGCAGTGTCACCTGCGTGCCGCCCAGCGTTCGCAGCAGTGCATCGGCAAATCGCACGATGGCGCAGCCGTGGCCGGGGATTATTCCGAGCTGTTGATCCGACATTTCAAGCCACCTTCTGTGCCACGTACGGCGCCAGTAACTCACGCACGGTTGAATCGAGGAGAGTGTCGGCGAAATAAGCGAAGTGCATCGCGTTCAGCGTGCCCTCCCGTACATTCAACGCCGGCATGGCCTGTGCGTTGCGCACCAGTTGCGCGCACGCGAACTTCACCGGATCGGGAACCTGGTCGAAGCCGCCCGTGTAAGTCAATTCCATTTCATCGAAGTACATTCCCAGCGGGTTGGGCAGCCAGCTCACTTCGCCCGTGTCGGCGAAGAAGTCGAACGAACTCACATCCAGGTCGATCCAGGTTCCGGGCAGCCCGAACATCATGGAGAACTCTGACACCAGCTCCCACAATGCGGGATCTTCGCCTCGCCGCGGAACTCCGTAGCGAGCCCTCCCGGAAATCAGCGGTGTGGTGCCTCCCTGCGGAGTCGCCAAGGGCAGAAATGTCAACCGCATAACATTGCGGCCGGGAATGAGGCGTGCGCGCTCCGTGAATTGCGACGTCCACAGCATCGGGCGATTGCAGTGCGCATTGATGACGGTGGAAGCTGCGGAAACCCAGGACTCTGGCGTCTCCGGCTCCAGTCCATAGCTTTCGTATTCTGAGTTAAGAAGGTAGTTCATCCGAATTCCTGTCGTGCCGCTCTGAGCGGTAGAAAAACAGGCGGCGGACCTCGTATCACAAGAGTGCGTGCCTATTGCGCGCCACCTCCTGCCCTACGGATCCGCCACCTTTACGAGGGAACGTGTCCCTCAAGTCGTGCCCATGGTGAATGATCGACTCGCCGGTGGCTACCGGTCGACGATCACCTTGTAATGCGCGTATGTGGAGCCTTTAACCACCACGCCGCCGAACTTCACGACCACCATCTGCGACGCCAGAGAACTCGGCGTACCCAGCTGGAAGACGCGCGGATTCGGGTTGGTGAGCCAGTGATACTCGATCATGTCTTCACTCACGATGTAGCACGGCAACTGCGCCGAGCCGCTGCCCGGAACGCCCGTGTAACCCAGCGACCATTCCGGAATCAACGGAAGATCGCCCGCCTGCGTGGAGAGCGTCTTCACCTTGAATCCGGCGCTAACTTCCGTGGTAGAAAGCACGACGTTGAAATCGGCTTTCATTTCGCGGTCAATCAGGTCGAGCAGCACCGGGTTCGCGTAAATCGCAGTGGGACGCACTTCGTAGTTGGTGTTCGACACCATCTGCGCCACCGTCGACTTCAGGCCGTCGACGATGCTCTGCGTGGTGGTGATGGTCGCGACATTGCCGCCATCGTTGATCTGGCCACACACGCCGTAGTACTGCGGCGTTGTGGGATTCGACAGCGAAGTGTCATTTCCATTCCACAGCGAGACGTCGTGCGTGCGCAGCAGACCTTCGACCGAGTCGGCCAGGTCCTTCGCCTGAAGGTACGCGAACTGGCTCTGCTGAGCGCCGACTTCCAGATCGAAAACGTTGTAGTTGATCTGCGAGACCAGGCACTTGAGCGGAACGCTGCGTTCCACGCGCGTGGGCGTGACCAGCGTAGGCACGATGTTGCGGGGATCGACGAAACCATTGGCCGCGGTAGGAGAAGGGATACCAGTCTCCTCGAAGAACCGCGACGGATGGCCGGTTGCGGGCATTTGCTTGATGCGCTGGCCGAACGGTCCGCGCCGGCGCACGATGTCGGTGATCTCGGTCTGGTAACGATCGACCTCGATCGCGCCCGGCCCCATGTAATCAGCGGCAGCCTGCAGGTTAACGAATTGTGCTTTCATGATGTCCTTTCGAAAGGAAATGGCGGCCTTATGGGCCGCCGGAGTTAAGAACGGAATGTTTGCTGGCGCGCTAGACGAGAATCCCGGCGCGGGCGAGTTCGGCTTTAACCGCGATACGCTGCTCGATGCTGAGACCGGCCAGAGCCTTCTCGACGATCGGCGTCTCGATCAGCGCATCGCCCTCGACGCCCTCTTTGGCGAGCAGAGCGCTCACGATCGGCGACAGCGTCTTACGGCGCGCCGTTGCGCTCTGTGCTTTGAGGTCGTGATTTGCCTTCTCCAACTCGGCCACCTTCGCCTGCAGTCCTCCGGCGGCCTGAGAGCTTGCCTGCAGTTCGCCATCATCGACCGCTGCGATGATGCGGTCGATCTTGGCGTGCAGCGACGTGAACTGCCCGTCCAGATTGGATAGCGCTTCGGCCAGCGACTGCGTGGCCTGCGCCAGCCGGTCGGTGATGCCCGGCGTGTCGGCAGTATTCGTAGTAGTTTCTTGATCCATGTTGTCTCCTCTTACGTAGTGGGGGTTCCGCTCGCTAGTCGCTAACTAGTGGCTAATGAAATCCAGGTCTGCGGATACGCCGCTTTATCGCGACGCAGCACCGCTGCTCCGGTGAATGTGAAGTCCGTGACCGCCCAGATCGAGGCCTCCTGGTTGGGTACGGTGATGTTGGCGATCTCGTACGACATCCCCAAGGTACTGTTGGGCTGTCCGCGCATCTCCGCGACCACGTCGGGAAAATCATGCGCAAACAAATACCCTCCAACCGTAATCTGACCGGTTGAGTTGGATGTCTTACTCTGTGGCATAGCTACGATGTTGGCTTCGGTGATGATTCCGATCTTCCGCCGGGCGTCGTGACCGGCCAGCGACGGCGTGTAATCAACCGCCATGCCCAAAAGGGAGGGCAGGGCTTCCTCGGCCGCCGTGCGGGTCAGCATCACGCGATGTCCACGGGCGCCGCTCGGCGACCGCTGCGAGGCGATCCCCACCAGGGTGAGAACGCCGCGAAAAGGCAGGCGATTCGGATGCCCGTCGACCTCTGGCATGGCAACGGCCATGGCTTCTAGTTGCAGATCCATAATTTCCTCGTTGGCAGTCAGGAATTGCAGCTTCGTGCACAATGTCATCTGCGCTCCTGATTGCTTTTAGTTGGCTGTCATCCTGAGGGGAGACGGCGCTTTGCCGCCGGAGTCGAAGAGCCCCCCTGAAGGGAAGCTGGTCGCGCGCCGCCCTATTCCATTGGCGGTGTATCTGTCAGCCCGCCCCGCTGGTCTTGCAGAGGCGGCAGACCGCGCATCCGACGTACTTCATTCACCGTCAACACGCCGCACCCAATCAACATCTGCTGGATTTGCGCCTGCTCGAGCTCATTCGGCGCATCGACGTCGGTGAAGACGAACTCCAGATCGTCCCAACCTAGCCGCTTGGTGATCGCGTCGCGCGTGAGGTGCTCGGCCAACAGTCGCGCCACCGGAACCACAGCAGTCCTAAAAGCGTCGTCATACTGCGTGGTAGCCGTGTTGCGATTGACGTCGCGCTCCAGCCCAAGAAGCATGGGCGGCAGATCAAAGGCGTCGGCGATGATGCGGATCAGAAATTCCTGCCATTGCAGCCGCAGGTCGGCATCGGTGCCTCCGGTAAAGTGCAACACCTCGGGCTTGTTCTCGACCGTCAGTATCGGAACTCTGCCGGTACCCTCGATCTCGTCCTGCCACCAGCGAATCAGGCGCTCGTGGTGCTGCGGACTGAGGTTCTGTAACCACAGCGCATACTGCACGACTGCATTGCTCGCCAGACGGGACGCAAACCGATGCGCACCCAGGAACTCATGGATGGTCTCGAAGGCGACTTCGAGCTTTCCCAAGCCAAACGGCGTGTGGGTACGCGCGTTCAGCCGGATGTACGAGAGCTCCTCGTCGGCCAGCGTAATTTCTTGTCCCACATTGTAGGGTGCGGTGATCTGGACGTAACGGGGAGAAGCAGGATTGCCGTCCCAGTCCGTGCGGATACGGATACTGGCCCCATCCACAGGCCACAAAGTCAGCGGCCGCCCGTTTTCGCCGCTCAGGTCCAGTTCGATAGCGCCGAAGCCACCCACCAAAATATCTTCCAACACCTGCTCGATCATCGAGCGGAACGAATCTTCCGGGTTCGGCTGTTCGAAGTTCAGCGTCAGCGCGGCAATTCGCTCAGCAGCGTTTGGCAGATCTTCCAGCGAACGCCCGTGGCGTGGCTGAATTCGCCATTGCATGCCGGCGATACGGTCTTTAATCGTATTGATAGCCTTGCGCGCAATTGGCATTTCGGCAAAGCGGCGCAAGTTCGCCGGTGTTGGTTTGGGCATCACTCCGGCACGCGCCAGCGTGGGTGCTCCCGGAGCGAGGATGGAGGGCAGCGGCACCGTTCTGCGCGTCGATTCGGCGCTCGAGGAAGACAGCGCGGCAGGAGACCGGCGAGCCGGCCAGGGCAGCTTGAGAAACGACGGTCCAGCAACGCGGCGCAGTGCGCCACGCAGAGAGTTCAGCGTGTTCATGTGTTTTCTCGGATACAGCGGTTAGTAGATGGTGAATGGTAGATAGCGCCGGAAGTTCCAGACGCCGTCAAAAACAAAAGGCGCTCGCGGGAGCGCCATTAATTCATAAAAGCGAATTCCTCACAGCTTCAACTCAAGCCGTGCCCGCTCCGCAATCTGCGGCATGTCGGCGACGCGCGCGAGCGCGATCTCGCTGTCTTGCAGAGTTGCCAATGCAAAAGCTACTCCCTCATCGTGGGAGTCCAGCACGTCTTCTGTGATGACCGTCAGGTCGCTCATCGCGTGCTCCGCGTTTGCCAGGCCAGCCTGCATATCGGAATAGCTGAACGCCAGCACCTTGGCAGAATCAACGTTCGTCGCCAACGAGAGCGCATGAAAGAGGTGAATCACTCCATTCGGCCGATATCCGCAATCGATCTTCAACGGATCGCCCTTGCGGGTGTAAGGCGCGACTGGAATGTCTTTTCTCATCAACTCCCACACACCGGCCGTCTCAAACGCGTCGCGCATCGCCTGGTAAACCACGCGCCGTCCGGATTGCACTC
This sequence comes from uncultured Acidobacteriaceae bacterium, assembly GCA_963834135.1. Lineage (GTDB taxonomy): Bacteria > Acidobacteriota > Terriglobia > Terriglobales > Acidobacteriaceae > Bog-257. The sequence goes on from CAWIAN010000012.1 coordinate 29,657, forward strand.
GGTGCCCACGGGCGGCGGACTCCAGATAGATCTGCGCCAGCTTGCCCAGCTCGGCGGCCGGAGACTCGGTCTTGACAGCTAGCATGGGCGCCAGACTCCAGTGCCCCTGAAAACGATTGCTCCATCTGCGCCAGCAGCCATTCCCTCCGCGATATGGGCCCGCGATAGTTGATGATCTCGGGCATCCGCGACCGCAACAGCCGGCGCAGCTCCTCCTCGTACGACTCCAGCAACTCGATGTCGACGTCGGGATCGGCGCAACGCACTCGCCGCCAATCGTGCGTGAAGCGCACATCGGTGAACCCGCCATCACCATCTTCTAACAGCACGACGCCAATGTTGACGAACTCTCCTTTGACTATGTCGGGGACATAGCGGATGAGGAAGAATTCGCAGTTCTTGTACTGTAGCCATGAGCTATTTGCCGTGTGCTTTGGACTTAACCTATGTCACACCTACGGCGCTTAACCATCCAAGCGATAAATGTGATTGCAGCCGGATGCGACATGATCTCCTCCCATACTCACGCTGCTGCCTTAATTTACGCGGCTAATTAACCTCCCGTTCCCTCTGACAAGTATTCAGTTCAACCGTTCGTTCCAATTTGGAAAGGGGTTGCGGGACGAATTCTTAAAATCCAGAATCAGCTCCCGCACCCGCGCGCGCCGCGCCAGCAGCCGCTGCAGCAGTCGTTCGAGTTCCTCGCTCGCGCTGCCATACCATTCCGGCGGAATCTCGTCGGCCAGCGGCCATAGCGAACTCTCCGGAAACCCCTCGATCCGGCTCAGCCACGGCTCGAAGCTCTCCCACGATGTGACACACAGATAAACATCGTTTCGCCCGAAGACACCGCGCAACGGCGCATCCGGGAACGTCCAGTCGCCCGCATTGAAGCAGTAGCCCTGATCGATGAATGTCGCCGTCAGCTTGCGCTCTCGCGACTTCTTCCAGAAGGCAGCCTGGCGACCGTTCGCGTTGCAGGTCCACTTGTCGAGAGCCAGCACTCCGGCAAAGTCTCCCAGGTTGCGCACACGCGGGATCATCGTCTCCGGCAGATAGTCATAGACTTGGCCTTCGAGCGGCGACACCACATAGCGCGAACCGAACGACAAGCCCGGTGTAAACATCGTGCGTCGCCCGCTAAGCTCCATTCGCAAATCCGGCGTATGCTCCAGCAGCCAGGGATTCACGTCCACGATCGCGGGCACCGGTACAGGCAGACCGATCATTTCTCCCAGGCGCGTGCCCAGCCAGTCGTTCACCAGCACGCGGGTGTGCTGCGGATTATTCTGAAACTTGACGACGTAATAATGACCGTCGGCGCAGCGCATCAGATGACTCTGAGCGCCGCCGCGCATCCTGCGTACGTGTTGGACCGCCTGAATGAACAAAGCAGCAAATGGCGGCTAGCCACTTAGCAACTAGCCAAGTGATGTCCCTGAGCCGGAGGGTCAGAGGCAACAGGGCGGTACCACGTCGGCAATCCCGCACTAATGCGGATTCTTGCCGGATACTCTGAAATTAGCTTTCGGAGCCATTGGAAACCGCCCGCTACGGTCATCGCGGCCGTACATCACGGCCATCACGTCCGCGTCGCCTTGCGCAAAACGCAACGTCATTCGAGGAGTCGTCAGCGGCGGCTTCCGAAGAACGATGGTATAGCCCAAGCCGTCGCCAATTCGTCGGCATGGATCACAAGTCAGTGTGAGGTCAAGCCGTGATCGCTTCTCGCTTTCGCTCTTCGCCGTTAGCAACAGCCGTGACTCGAAGCCGATTCTGGCAACAAGCAAAGGGCGAAAGGCGAAGAGCGAGCTTCCTCACGCGGCCCGCGCCATGATGTACTCCACTTCCTGCACCGACTTGGGAAGCGCGACACGCAGCTCGGCGCGAACCGCCTGCGCGATCGCCATTGCCATCACCGTGTCGTCATGCGTGCCCGGAGCCGCCGAGCACGATCCATCCGGATAGCGAATGAACGTCCTGCACTCCTCCAATAATCTCGGGCTCATGAACATGTGCGCCCCGTGCGCCAGAATCGCGCTAAAGTGTTCCAGCATGCGCGGTCGCGTCACCACATTCGTCAGCCATCCGAGCTGCCCATCACTCTTATAAATATTGGTGTAAGCCTGGCCCATCGTGAGATGCGCCAGCACCGCGTGACCGTGGTTGTTACGCTCCACCGCGACTAGCGCATCGTTGTAGCGGTGAGCCAGCACGGTCACCCTGGCCGCCAGTTCCTGTGGGGGAAAGTGCCCATGCAACTCCGCGCACTGCACGCCTCCGCTGACTTCGATCACCTGCGCGCAGGAATAATCCCCCTCGCTGCCGCCGCCAGCGGGGTCGACGCCGACAATGTATCGCTTCGGCGGCGCGCCGTTCACGGCCGCCACCGGCGGGAAGAACGTCAACAGCCGTCCGTGATCGGCTTCTTCCACCGGCAAAGGCTGGTGCAGTCGCTTGTCGACAATCTCCACATCAAATACGCAATCACCAGAAGCCAGGAAGCAGCTCTCCGCATCCTCGGCATACTCCTCTCGCGCGCGATTGCGGAAGTTGGCATGCACTTCACGGCGAAAAGCGATCTGTCCGGCGTCGAGCCCCTGCTTCTGCATCAGCTCGATCTCTTCGTCGGTGAACTGCACAATCTTCACCGGCCGCCGATAACTCGGGTCCCACCACCAGGGATAGAAGTGGCGGGCGTAGCCGGTTTGCGGCGCACGCTGCCATTCGTCGTAAAACTTGCCGCCCGCGCCATTCGGCGTCGACTCCAGAAAAATCTCGCCATCCGGTGGAACCGCGGCGCGCAGCGACGCCAGCGTCTCCGCCACGTCGCGCGGCCAGCGGGCGACCTCCGAACAGTGCAAATTGTGGATGGTCAGCCCGCGGCCGGCGTTGGGGTCCGCCGCTGTTTCCACCCGGTACTCACTGTCGAGCACCGGAAAAACAATTTGGCGGACGTTGGCGCGCGAGGTCACGAGAGCGCTCTCGCGCAACTCGCTTGGCAGGTTCTCCAACATTCGATGCACGATGCGGAAAATCTCTTCCGCCGAGCGCTGGTCGTGTGCGACCTGGACGCTTAACGTGCCCTCGCGCGTAATGGTGTTAATGAAAAAGCGGCCCGCAACGTACGTCGTCACACCGAGCTGGCGGGCCTTGAGCACGATGTTGCGCTTGCTGCTGGTGCACTCCAGGTCCTTCTGCGCGCGGTTCAGGCTGAAGTTTTGCAACTCACCGCTCTTCGTGCGGATCCTGAGCAGTTGATACATCAGGTATTCGCGCCAGCAATGCGCTTCGGGCGAATCTTTGTCCGGACCCAGCCGTCGATTGTCATTCGCCTTTTCGTCGAGGCGTTCACCGCACCATTTCAACCACTCTTTGCTGAACTCCGCGCTGCCTTCCGGCGGCTCGGGAGAAGTTTCGACATGATCCGACGGTTGAGTTTCGGATTTCAATCCATTCTTGACGTAGCAGTTCTGCTCGAGTTTGACATCTCGGCGTATCTTCTTTTGCTTCTTCGTGGCCATAGGAATCCATCATCACTAAAAGTCTTCAGTCTTACGTTGTCGGAGATAACCTATTGGATGGTTTGGCAATAGAACGTCGAGCCCTTCACCCAGTCGGTGTTGGGCATGTTGAAGGTGAGCTTTACCGTCGAAGCGTTCGCCAGATTCTCCGCGCCGGAGTTGTTATTGCTCGGGCCGGCCAGAATCGTTGTGCCTCCGATGATCGGACTCGCGTTGATGATCTCCGACGACAGCGACGATACGGTATAGATTTCTATGTCGCTGGTGAAGTTCTGCGAGCCGCTGGTCAGCGAGCCGTAGGCGACCGTCGTTCCGCCCAGCGTCCACTTGTACGTCACCGCCGTGCTGGTAGTGGAGTGCGTCCAGCGAGCCGAACACTTCAGCCCTTGGCCGGCGGCAAACGTTCCGGCCGGAAGGCTCGCGGTGTAGATCGTCTGATCGCCACTGTTGCCCGTGAGCTGCGCAGTGTTGCCCTGCATCGACCCTGCCACAATGTGAGACCCCTGCGCAGGGATCACCGGCTTGTTCGACAGGTCGTTATAACTTCCCGAAGCAGCAACCGTCGCCAGTGGGCTTCCATTCAGCCTGAAGCTGGTGGTATCGACATTCTGCGCATAAACATTGGACCAACGACAGCTCACCGAGCCGTCTTTCTGACAGACCGTCAACGGATTGCCGAGATTCTTCTCCGTGGTATCACCTGAGTTCCACGCCGGAACCAGGTCCCACCTTGTGGTGTCATAGCCGTTATTCGGTCCGAGGAATCGATAACCCCAGCGCGCCATCACCTCTGGCGATTGCCCGAACATCGCGCGATTGTGGCCGGCAATCTGAATGCCGCCTGCAACGATGCTGCTGTTGTCGCCATTACCGGCATCTCCCAGCAACGTCGCACTGGAAGAAGTCACGCCGAGGATCTCGGTAGGCGTACCGCTGGGGTTTCCCTGCATGAACGTGTTGCCTTGGAACGTAAACGCCTGGTTGCCGAAGACCATGCCGTTGCTCAGATAGAAGACCGGCTGCTTGGTTGTGGTTGCTGCATTGGCGATCACCTGGCCGCGAACCGTATCGTTCACGACGTTGGTGTAGCCGTTGAGATAGAGGTTCTCTTGCTCATACTGAATCGTGCCCGGCCCGGTACTCTTGACCATGTCGTGTTGCGTAGTGCCGAAGGCATAACCGCCGTCGACTTTGATCGAGGCCAGCACAGTTGGATCGGTAGTGCTGGCGAGAATCACTGGATCCTGCACCTGCGGATTACAGATTGAACTCTCCGCCTCGGCCTTAAGCCCGTGAATCGTGAGCGTGCCCGCCGCGTTGAAGTTCGCCGAGATCAGCGCGGTTTGATTGCAATCGCCGCTGATGCCGTTCAGGACCGCGACTCCCGACAGATTGGTGAATGCCACACCCGCGCCGCTCACCGCGCGATTGCTGGTGATATTGGTAAGCGATGATTGCGTCGCCGCATACCCAATGTTCTCGAAGTTATGGTTGTAGCAGGCAGAGAATTCCACATCATGAACGCTGGCTACTTCGCCCATGTTCTCGATCTTCAGGCAATCTCCGGCGGTCTGATTCGCGCCATTCCCGATGATCCGTAGGTTGCCGATCTCGCCCCAGTGCCACCACTGCGGCGTCGCCGTCCCGCTGCCGACTGTCGACGTCGCGATCAGGTCAGCGTTCAGACCGTTTACCGGCTGCAGAATCGTTCCATGATTGGTCGACGCCCCCGACCCGAGCAGGCGCCCGCCCGGCAGCGCGATGATGCCCGCGCTCACATTGTTGTTTCCATTGTTGTAGGTCACAACGCTGTTGATGTTGTAGGTAGTGGGCGCCAGCTTGAGGGTGACCGAGTCGTACAGGATGAATCCGGGCCCGGTATAGGGCGAAGTGCGATCGTCGATTACCGTACCCAACACGCTCCCATTGTTGTAGGCGGCATTGATCGCGCCCTGAATACCCGCATAATGACTGACCAGGAACGTTACGCCCGGAATGTTCTGATACGTGAGCGTTGTGGCACTCATGGTGTTGGGCGTTACGTTACCAAGAGGCGGAGGCGCTCCCGGCGCGAATCCGCTGCATGCGCCCCATGTCATCGGCGCTGTTCCGCCCCCTGACGATGTCAGACATTGTCCGGCGCTGCCCGGAGTGGCCGGCCACGTCATCTGGTAAGGCGAAAACGTCGCGACAGGCGCTGACACCGTGATTGCATTTAATGGGCTCGACGATGAGAACCATTCCAGTCCCAGGCCGTTGACGCCTCCGACCGCGCTTCCGCCGACGCTCCACTGATACCCTGATGCGCTCGGAACGTTGTATGCCACAGTGTCAGATGTGCCGAAGATCTCAGAGCTGCCGACGCCTGTGTCTCCGCTGGCGGCGTTCTGATATCGTTCGTTCTTAACCGTGATGTGCGAGCCGCTGCTGGCGATGCCGCGCTGATACGGCGTGCCGCGGAGATCCACAGCCTCTACGCCATCAATCAGCACCATACTGGATGCGCTGTCGATTTGCGCGATGTACGGTGCGGAGCTGCCGGCGACGCCGCCGTTGGACGACACCAGCTTGTTCACGATGATCTGCGAGCTTCCCGTCAGCCCCAGGCACGGGTTGTAAGGCTGGATGCAATTGAGGTCGTCGACCTCGACCATGCTCGACGACTCCAGCTCGACACCGCCGAGGTCCGGTTGTGGCTGGTTTGGAGCGTTGTAGGCCCCACCCCACCACTGGGTATCGCGAATCGAGCTGTTCTGCGCGTACTTGAAGTGCACGCCATGCGCGGGGTTGCTGGGAATGTCCGACTGGTGCGGCTTTGCGCCCAACAGCGAATTCTCATTGGCCGCGTGAGCCGGCGTGCCCTCGACCAAGATGTCGTCCCAATCGCCCGGATGATTGCCGAAATTGGATTCCGAAATGTTCGGCGAGTTAATGTTCTCGAAGGTCGCAAAGAACTCAGGGATCGACGGCAGATACACATTGGCGTTGCCGACATTGATCCAGGTGACTCCACCGTCGCGCGTCACGCAGCCGATCGATTGACAGAACTGTGTGGGCCTCGTGCCCGCCGTCGTGCCGACCGCCTGCGTGTAATAGGCGTATCCTGCCGGATTGTTCGACGTGGGCAGGATCATCTTCGGCTCGATGTAAGTGTGCGACGCCAGCCAGTCACCGCCCTGGTTGCCGTCAAAGTGCATGCCGTAACATCCGTTGCGATATGCCGTCGGGCCATCCAGAACATTCCCGCCAGACACAACGTGCCAGCCGTCGCCGGCATTGCCGTTCGACTGCGACATGCCGGAGATGTGGCTGTCAGCGCCCCACACCACGCCGTCACCGGCACTTCCGTCGGAGACCGTGTTGTACATGTCGTTCTGTGCGGCGAGCGCCAGAATATTCGCACCCGTGAAGTTGCTGACATGCACGCCGGAGATCTTCATGGTGTAGACCGCGGGTGCGAAGATGCCGAAGGTCCCGGTGTTCGCACCGTTGAGGGCGCAGTTCAGAACGGTGGTGCCGTCGGCTGTGTGATAGTTGCCGTTGTTCGCCAGCGGATCGGCAAAATTCGCGATCAGGGGTGCGGCCGTTCCCGACGTGATGGTCGTCGTGGACGCTTGGAATGTCGACGACGCCGGACACTCGATGACCACATTCGGCGCAGTTACGCTGATTCCCGGATTGCCGCTCAAAACCCACGTGCCCGATCCGAACAGGATCGTCACCGCTTTGTTGGCGGTGATGGTGGCACTGCAAGTCTGATTCGGCGTGAAGCCGCGAGCATCGACTGTCCCACCTTGTGGGGGTAACGCACCGATCGCGGCGTTGATCTGCGCGCAAGGGTCGGTCTGCGGAAAGTGCGATGGATTGGGAATACCGTTTGTTGTTTGCACCGTCAAGGTGGTGAAGTTGCCGGTATTCGGCGTGACATTGCCGATGGGCGGAGGCGCGGACAGATTTCCTCCTCCACCCCCTCCCTGGTTGCCATCGACATACGCTTTGTTCGCCGCGTCGTTTGGGTTCTGCGGCGCCGGGACTGATGGCGAGTTGGCAAAAGTCTTTACACCGCTCACCGGTTGATCGCCTGCCAGGCCAAGATAGTGGGAGTCGGCGTAGTCCCGAGTCAGCAACTGAGCAGCCTGATTGGCCGGAACCAGCTTGCTGCGAATGGCGCCGATGGTCGTGGTCGGCGTGTTCGGTACCGTCCAGATCTCGTTACTGGTCGATCCGTCGGAAAGCTTGTACGTGACTTTGTAATACGATCCGGAGGGCGTCGCGCCGCTATCGGGGGCGAGGCCTGCGCTGAATTGACCTTGCGGTCCCAGTGGCACTGCCAATGAGCCTGCGGCAACCGGCTGACCGGCCGCGGTGGTGAAGGCCGACCACAGAATGACTACCGTCCCCTGCGCGGGAGTTCCATCGGCGCGGTATACCGTGTCCACAATCTGACACAATGTGGGACCCTGCAAGGCTGCGGCGCTGCGAGGCAGCAGAATGGTGAACGCTAGAGATATCAGGACAGAAAAAAACCGCCCTGTCAGGCGGTGAGTGCTGGGCATGGCAAATGCCTCTCTTACGATATGGAATGTATGTCCCACAAAGTGGGAGTCAATGACAACGTGATGGCCGGAGGAACACATGGCGGCTCCGCCCAAACCAGACTTGCGCTTTTAACCAGGCTGACTATTCCGCTCGGCCGCTTCCGTTGCCGGTGCGGGCAGTCCGCGTCTGCTCCCCCGGGTGATGCCGGCGGATGTACTCTTCCACGCTCTCGACATAGATGTCGGCGAAATCGACGACGTTGCGGCGCGACTGGATCATCTCGATCGCATCTTCCAGGCTGAAGCCGAGCGCACGCAGCAACGCCAGCGTCATCATGGGGGCGCGATGGACCCCGGCGGCGCAATGAATGAACACCCGCGACTCGGCGTCGTCTAATGCCTCGAGAGCAAAATCGACGCCGCGCCGAAAGAGTTCCGCCGGCTTCAGTTGAAAGTCGTCGTCCGTGGGGTTCCACAACACTTTGACGCCATACGGTTCAGCCAGTTGGGTGTCGTCGAACTCGATCTGCATGTCGATGACGTGGGTAACCCCGGCGCGCACCACTTCAATCATTTTCTCGTCGGTCCAGATGCCGCCGCCAACCGCAATGCGATTGGTCACCCAGGTCATATCCATGCAGTACTTTCTCCTAGCTCTACCTTCGTGCTATGCACCGGAAGGCCAAATTTTCATTCTACAGTGGCGATCAGGCGACCTCGGATTGAGGCGGCCCATTCGAAGGCTCTACGCCGATTTTCTTGAAGAACAAATCAATGGGATGCACAATCCCCGGCTCACCACTGGGCGCCGCCGGCGTTTCCGGCGCCGGTGCGGGAACTGGAGCGGCAGCGGCCGCCGCATTCTCGTCGTCAGATATGGGTAGCGAGTACACCCCGGCGAAGTGAAACAACTCTTTCGCCGTCGCCAGATTTCCGGTGCTGGCGGCGTTGATTAGGGCCTCGGTAATGCGATGCAGTGAAGCCCAGATCGAGCGCTTCACGCCCTCAACCGTCATTTGTCTCGATTTCAGGGAAGAGAACTTTGCCGACGACCGGCCGCTCTTGCCATGCGATCTTGCCAACGCTCTCTTGCTGCCGCTCTTCGCTTTCTTTGCAGCCATCGATTTTCTGGAGGCCGCGCTGTGCGACCCCGATACTGGCGCCTGCTTCTTGCCGAAGCGGCCGGAGCTTTTTACGAGTGCCATAAGTATGAATCCTTGTGCCGAAGTGGCCTTACGGTATGACTGCTCCGCCCCGAGCAACCTCAACTGCGCGCCGATCCATGCGGTGTATCGAGAGCGCGAGTGACGTGCTCGAAGCGAAGCAGAACGCCATGGCTCGCACCTCTGGAGGACGAGAGGACGACAGGGCGAGAGTGAAGCGGGAATCCGGTTCTCTGCCGGATGCGGCCGTCACGGTCATTTGCGCGGCGGAGCCCAGAAACACGAAAACCCAGCACAAGGCTGGGTCAGCTTTGGAACGCTCCACACAGAAGCCGTTCCCGTTCTTCAACTCTAATTCCACTATAGCATAGTTAGGGGGTATTTTGACACAATTTTGGCACTTTATATTTAGCCTATAATCAGCACTTTAGAGCATTTCTGTTGCGTTTTTAAGCTTGACATGTAAAAAATGCACTTTACTTGAGGGAACAATAGCGTTGCTCCTAGAGGTCTGCTTGGCAAAGCTGAGAGTTGAGTGAAGTCTACTCGTCGGCATCTCTAAGCTGTTGATGAGCGATACTTCGAGATACGCGGCAAGTTCCGAAACATTGAAGTGCCGACCGTCGCGAGCACTTCTTATCCCGACAAAATTGTCGTTCGGCAAACAGGCGCAAATGCCTTCACCGCGCCAGGTATCCGCCGTCGACCGGAATCATCACCCCCGTAACGAAGTCCGACGCTCGCGACGCCAGGTACACGGCCGTCCCGATCATCTCGTCGGGTTTACCCCATCGTCCCGCGGGCGTGCGCGCAACAATTTCGTCGTTCATCGGCATGGAACGGACCGCGACGGTCAGGTCGGTTTCGATCCATCCCGGGGCAATCGCGTTGACCTGAATGTTGTGCGGGGCCAGCTCGATAGCCATCGACTTGGTCAGCTGCATGATCGCACCCTTGGCCGCGCTGTACGACGGCACCAGCGCCGATCCGAAATACGAATACATGCTGCCGATGTTAATGATCTTTCCGCCGCCAGTTTTCAGCATCGCTCGCGCCGCGAACTTCGACAGCAGGAAGACCGCCGTGAGTTGGGTCGCGATGACGCTGTCCCAATCTTCGGCTTTCTCGTTCAGCACGCCGCCGCTCAACACGGCGTTGCCGGCATTGTTCACCAGGATGTGAACGCCGCCCAGCTCGCGCTCAACTTTTTCCAGCGCGGGCTCAAGCGCGGGCCGATCGGTGACATCGACCTTGAGCGCCATCGCGGGCACGCCGATCGCCTTCAACTCCGAGACGACCTTATGATTTTTCTCTTCGTTTCGCGCCAGCACCGCGACGGCAGATCCCGCCTCTGCCAATCCCAGAGCAATGCTGCGGCCGATGCCGCGGTCTCCGCCGGTCACTACGGCGACGCGGCCGGTCAAATCGAACAGCCCGGGCTTCTTCGTCAATCGTTCCTCTTCGTGGTCTGGAATTTCTCCGCCTGATATTGATCGCACCGGTCACATCAGGCTGATGGTGCAGGTCAAAGCGTCGCCGCACGGCTGCTTGTCGTAGCTCACCTGCTTGGGCGAGCACAGCTTCAGCATCGACGCCACCGCGGGCTTGGCGAAGTCGGTGTTCACGTCGCGCGTAACGATGCCCTTCAGATCTTCGAGCAGCCGGTTCCAGTCGTCGGGGATTTTCGTTGCGTTCAACAATTGCGCTAGCTGCTGCAGATCGTCGCACAAATTCATAAAGTCCGAACTTGCCAGGCAGAAGTAGTTGAGCTCCAGCTGCACGTTCGGCGGCCGGCCTTCCCAAAAAGCGACGCCCGCCGCCGCATCTCCGCACTGCCGGCGATCGGGAACCGCCGCGCCGCTGGCATCGTTCGAAGCCACATTCCATTTTTGCCAGGTCGGATAGCTCACGCCCGCAGCATAATCCAAACTAAGCAGCGACACCGTGGCATCGTGAAACACCTGCCAATTCTTTGCGTCGACCGACTGGTCCGCCGGAGGTTTGCCACCCTTGTATGGCGAACACGTCAGCTTGCCGTAGGCAGAAGATTCCAGTACGAAGTTCAGGTTCAGCGTGCCTTTGGGTTTGCTGGCGACGAACTGCAGCATGTCGTTCGCGGCCGCCGTCGACTGTGGACTTGGCGAAAGATATCCCGGGATCGCCGCCATGTGATGCGCCTCATCGCGATTGTTGGTCTCGCTGAGCTCGACCTGGAGCTTTACATCGGCGGGCTGCTTTGACTCGGCCTCGGCCACAAAATGAATGCGCGCTTTTTGCAGCGCCTTGTTCACCGTCGAATCACTCTCCTCTCCCACGTCGAACAGGAAACGGATGTTGCCGTCATCGGTTACGTAGGCCTCGGTCTTCTGAAAATAACTGGAGACATCTTGCGCGTGGAAGAAGTTAAAGAAGGTGACGCACACCGTGAGCGAACGATTGAGGTTGGTGCATACTCCGGAACCCGGTTGGAGAACCAGCCCGCCCGCCCCCACCGCCGACTGCAGATTGCCCTGGCAGAAATAATCCCAGCTGTGGTCCAGCGCCGGGTTGCCGAGCGCGACCTTGTACTTCGAGATCAGCGTGGTGTCAGACTCCGCGTCCCAATTCGCCTTGAGCCCGGCGCCGCCTTGCACCACTTGGTTCATCCAGCCGCCCAACTTGTCATTGAGCTTGCCTTCGAGATCGCCACACAGCGCCGCGGCCTTCTGGCCACCCAGCCCGTGCGTGAAGCGGTCGACACCGGCCTGCAATTTCTGAGAGTCGACGCTGATGGCCGGTGCGGTCGTAATCGTAACCTGCGCGCTGACGCCGACGCCTCCGCTGACGTCGGTCTTGTGGGCTCGCATCAGGTAGAGGAAGGCGTCACCGGCATCGAGCTTTTGGACAATCGCGGTGAAATCATCGGAGTGACTCAACCCCAGATTCGCAGTCGCGCCAATGTCGACCGTTCCGGCGGGCAAGGTGAGGCTGGCCGAACCCTTCATGCAACTGTCCAGAACGGTCTGTACGCTGGGCGCGCTGAAGTTGTAAGTGTCGATGCCGTAGCTCAGGTTCAGGCCATACGACATGCAGCCGTTGAAGGTGACTTGCGCCAGGTCACCGGGCGCCATCTGCGCCGCGCAACTCGGCTGGAAAGGAAAGACGAAACTGTTCATCGACTCGGTGATCGCGTCCTTCAGCAGAACGCCACACTTGATTTTGTGAGCGAAGACGAAGCAGGTGTCCGCACTGCCTTTGGCGTTGCCGCTGATGCCGAGCGCGCCTACGCTGCCCGCGCCACTCACGTTGCCCGTGATGCTGAACGACAATGACAGCTTCACGTACACCGAGCCGCTATAGTCGCCCGCCGGCAGTCCGGCCTGCGAGGTCGCATCCAGATTCTCGCGGTAGTTGATCGCGCAACCGCTTCGCAGAATCTCCAGCGCACACCCGGCGGTGCCGGTGAGCCCGAAGCTGATGCCGGTAGACGTTTTCCAGCAACCGTCCTGCGAGAGGCTGAAGCTAAGCTTGGTGCCCGAGGGCAGCTTCTCCACCGGGCCATTCCAGTAAGGAGCGGTCTCGGCGGCGAATTTGAACATCGGCATAGCCTCGCCTTGCAGCAGGCTCTTAAGTTGGCTGGCGCTGGCCAGATCGGAAATTTTTAGTGCGAAATCGAGGGAAGGAACATCACCTGTGGCCACATTACCTCCGGGAGTACGTGTCTGTCAGGTGTAGAACCGGGCGCAGGAGATGTCAAGCACGGTGGACAGCGGGTAGTGGACAGATGGGGATCAGGGGCTGGGGCTTCGGCGCAGAAGCGATCACCTCGGCCCTTCCTTGGGCGCGTGTCGGAGACTAAAATCGGCCGTCCCGGAGCATCGCTGACGCACGCTCTCGCTTGCCTTGGACATCCGAGGCTGCTCCGGCGCGTCGTACTCGAACCGCTATCGGCCGAAGCCCGGAGGGCCGGCTACGCTGTTAGCCCAGGATGAAGCGAAGCGTAGTCCTGGGTAGCTCTCAATAAACGGAACCAGAGCCGGCTTTAGCCGGCGGCATCTAGCCCCTTGAGGGACGACAGCGCCATCTACTTCCCTCTCATCGCAAACGGCGGCGTCTTCGACACCACGAACTCCGACACGACATACGATACAACCACCGCCGAGACCGACGTTGCCGCAAACTTCGCGACGATGTTCCACGGCAGCCGCCGTACCAGCAAGGCCAGCGGCGGCACGATCACCATGTGCACGCAATAGATCGCATACGAATTCCGCGACAAATCTCGCCACATCCTGGACGTGCGATTCACAAATCTCTGGAAGATCCCAATCAACGCAAACACCGCCGCCAGGCAAAATGCGCAGTGCAGAACATCGTTGCCGGCGCGATACCGGAACTGATCCAGCTTCAACCCGAAGGCCAGCTTGTACATCATGAAGGCCGTCCCGAGCACCAGGCTCAACGGCAGCCAAATCATGATTCGCGGACTGTATCCATTCGCCGTGAACCAGCGACGACGATAGCCGTGTACTCCCAGCACAAAGAAAAAAATGTAGAGCGAAAAGCGCGTCGGCTGAATGACCAGCAAATACGAAACCGGAACCCACGCGTAATCGTTGACATGCTGATTGACCACAAGAAACGCTATCGCGCTCAAAGCGACAAAGCCGGGGAAAAACCACAACGGCGGCCTGCCGCTTCCCGGCTCAAGCCACTTCAGTTTCTCGTTGGCCGAGCGCGCGATGATTAGTCCGAAATAAAACAGCAGCAGCACCCCCAGAAACCAGAATTGCGCCTGCTCGAAGTAGGTACTGAAAAACGTATGCGTCCAGAAGTGCAGATACGGTGGCGGGGTCTTCGTGCGGCTCAACCAGATGAAGTAGGTCGTGACCGGCGCCAAGAACAGCGTGCCGGCCACCCACGGAATCCCCACACGTTTCAGCTTGTCGCGCGCGAACTGCTCTTCTCCTCTGCGCAGCAGCGACGGCAACGCGAAATATCCGGCCAGCAGAAACATCACCGGCATGATGAAGACGTCCGCGATCATGACGAAGCAGAAGAAGCCCAGGCTTTGCCGGGTGTCGACAACGTACCACCAGGTCGGGGCGAACAGCATGTAGCTCATGGCCGCGTGAAACACCACTACCAGCAAAATGGTGAAGGAACGCAGATTATCGAGCGCGTCGAGACGGCTGGTCCTGGAGAGGATTGGGGAAGCATCGAGGCCGACGGGGCCTTGCGTGATGGTGGAGCTCATGAACCCAGTATCCGTGCTCGCGGCGAACCGCCGCAGTGATACCGGCGAACAATAAATTCGCCCCAGTTCCCATGCCGGAACTTCGTGCGAGCTATGAGCGGGTGGCGCTGGAAGCCGCGGTCAATTCCGCTCCTGCCCCCGGGAACCCATTGCTTCTTCCGGCTACTTACGTTACTAATACTCGAACGCCGAGCTGACCTTCGATCTCGCGTCTCCCCAGGAAAATTCTTACAAGGTGGTGTTTGATGTCCATCAACCGGTCGCGCCGTTGTGCCGCATTCCTCACCCTCGCACTTCTCGTCCTCGCGCCGCTGGTTTCGCGCGCCGGCGAGAAGCAGGCGCCAAGCTCCCCGCCGGATGTGCTGACGTATCACAACGACAACAATCGCAGCGGCTGGTTCTCCGGCGAAACCGTGTTGACCCCGGCCGTCGTTAGCAGCCCCGCCTTCGGCTTGCAGAAGGTCGTCCTTTTGGATGGCCGCATCGACGCCGAGCCGCTCTTTGTCTCCGGCCAGAGCATCGATGGTCAAGGCGTTCACGACGTGGTCTACGTCGCCACCGAAACCAATAGCATCTTCGCCTTCGACGCCGTAAGCGGTGCCGTTCTATGGCATCGGCAATATGGCATCCCGGTTCCCGATGCCTATAAGAATGGCGACGATAATGTTTTCCCGGTGATGGGCATTCTCAGCACGCCGGTCATCGATCGCACCGCCGGCCTCATGTACTTCGTGAGCGACAGCTTCAGCGGCGGCGGAGATAATTTCCGCCTGCACGCTGTCGCACTCAGCAACGGACGCGATGCCATGCCCCCGGCAGTCATCCAGTACAGCGAGACGCTTTCCGATGGCACGGTATGGAACTTCAACCCGCGGTACCAGCTCCAGCGTCCCGGGTTGCTGGAAGCCAACGGCAGCATCTACGTCGCCTTCGGCAGCAACGGCGACATCGTCCCCAACATCTCGCGCGGCACTATCCTGCGTTATGACGCAACCACGCTACTGCCGATGACCGGCCAGCTCACCGACCGGCTCACAACGCCGCAGTCCAGTTACTATCTCTCGTCCATCTGGCAATCGGGATTCGGGCCGACGGCCGACGCCGGCGGCGACATCTTTTTCTCCACCGGGAACAGCGATCCTAGTACGCCCAGCTATTCGCAGGCGTTCAACCGGCCCGACAGCATGGTGCGGCTCTCGTCCGACCTCGCAACTTTGAAGGACAGCTTTACCACCTACGATTACTTCGGGCTGGACGAGGAAGATGGCGACGTAGGCTCGGGCGGCTTGATGATCCTGCCCGACCAGCCCGGCTCGATTCCGCACCTGGCCATTGCCGGCGGCAAGGACGGCCGCGCCTTCCTGCTGAACCGCGACAACATGGGCGGCTACGTCCCGGGCGGCCCGAACCACGTAGTGCAGACCATCAACATGGGATCGTGCTGGTGTGGTCCATCCTACTATGTGGGATCTGACAATGCGGTACACATCATCACCGGCGGCGGCAACGGCGCAACCAGCTGGAAGTTGCAAACTTCGCCGACCGTACAGTTGGTTCAGGAAACTTCGACCGGGTCCAATGCGGTGGCTGGACTGCCGGACGATGGCGGGGTGGTCCCCGTAGTCTCCTCGAACGGCACGACTGCGGGGTCAGCGGTGGTGTGGTTCGTTCAGAAGCCGAGCCTCTCCTCCGACGTGAATCCCGGTACGCCGCTTACGCTGCACGCCTATGCAGCGACCAACCTCAGCCATCCGCTGGTCTCGATCCTGGGCGGTACCTGGACTCATGCGGAGAACAGCAACGCCAACATCGTGCCGACCGTGGCGAAGGGCAGAGTCTACGTCGCCAGCAACATGCAGCTGCGTATCTACGGAGTGAGCAGCCATCCCGATGGAGCAGTCGAGGATCCCATCACGCCATCGTTGCCGGAAACCATCGCTTGCCCGGCGAGCATTGCGCCCGCGGCGGCTGTGAACGGCGCCATGCAAGTGCATCAGCTCTACGGAACCGTGTGCCAGGCAAGCGAAACCGAATTGAAGCTTACGCTGCGCAACGGACACGCGGTGTCGATTGACACCACGACCACTGGCAACCAGCGCCGGCCGGTGCTGCTGACGCCAGGCCGCCCGGTGCACGTGATTTTGGTCATCGACAAAACAGGCGTAGCGCACGCGCAGAAGATCACGCCTGCCCATGCGATGACAGCCGGCACGCCGGCGGATCGATAAGACGCGTGTCGGAAGCCCGCCACGAGGCGGAGCGAAACTGATTAGCCCGCCGTGAGGCGGGATGAAAGTGGTTAGCCCACCGCGGAAGCGGTGGGTGTTCGCCCCCGTCCAGACCAGAGCCGGCTTCAGCCGGCGGCGCTAAGCCCCTTCAGGGGCGATCCTGCAATGTGACATACCGCCGAAAACTCGCGGTGAGCGGTATTCCGCCGATGCCGCGGCTCCGTACAATATCCCGATGCTGCTCTTCGCACTCTTCCTCTCCCTGCTGGTCCAAACTTCCGCGTCCACCACCGACAAAACCATCGCGATGCTCCGCGCCAAAGATCAGGCTCTCCTTAACGCCACGGCACCAGCCGACAAAAAGATTTGGGAAGACGTGCTGGCCTCGGACGCGGTGTTCGTCGACGAAAACGGTACTATTCTCGACCGCGCCACATTTCTCGAGCAGCTCACGCCTTTGCCCGCCGGCGTTTCGGGCACGCTCGAAATCTCAAATTTCCAGGCGCATGTCGACGGCGACATGGCAACCGTGATCCATCTCGACGACGAGCACGAAGTCTTTCACGGCCAGAAACTGTTTGCGCAATATCTCACCACCGAAACCTGGCGACGCGATGACGGCACCTGGAAGCTTTACCTCACTCATATTTACGCGGTGCTGAAAGATCCTCCGGCAATCACGCTGCCGCAAAAAGAGCTGGAGCAATATATCGGGCAATATGCGGCCGCGCCGGATTTGATTTACATCATCCGCTGGGACGGCCAGCGCCTGGTCGGCGGCAGGAAGGGCAGCTCCGCGAAGCCGCTCGACGTCGAGGTGCGCGATGTGTTGTTCGTTCCCGGTCAACCACGCATTCGTAAAATCTTCCAGCGCGACGGGAGGGGCAAGATCACCGGCTTCGTCGACCGCCGCGAGAGCTGGGACCTGGTGTGGAAGAGAGAAAATAAGTAGCCAGCTGTCGGCTGTCGGCTGTCGGCTGTCGGCTGTCGGCTGGCGGCTGTCGGCTGGCGGCTGGCGGCTGGCGGCTGGCGGCTGTCGGCTGGCGGCTGTCGAGAATAATAGGCAGTCACCAGCGGTCAAGCGGTCACGCGCAGAAAATCTGCGAGTCCCTTCAGGACGATTCGCCTCAAGTCGGAATATCGCTCTTGCGTGCCCTGGAGGTTCGCGGCTGTTCCGGCGCATCGATCTCAAACCCGTCGTCGGCCGAAGCCCGGAGGGCTGGTTGCGCCGTTAGCCCAGGACGAAGCGCAGCGCAGTCCTGGGTACGCCGCATGAACGGGGACCAGAGCCGGCTTCAGCCGGCGGCACCAGTCCCTTCAGGGACGCCAGGTTCCTGTCCAGCAAATCGCGGTCCTTCGACGGCGCGTCCACCCGCCGCGACGGCGCGGCGGAAAAAGCGCGGACGCTTCGCTCAGGATGTCCAACTGCCATGGAATGCAAACTACAACCTTGGGAGGGAACTCTCGCGTTGGCTAACCACTAATCCTGCTACTCACAACTTCTGCAATCGCTGCACATCGCGCACGCCGGGAATTTTTCTTACTCCGATCACAATGCGGTCCAGATGCTTGAGGTCGGCGATGTCGGCGACGATCTCTACTGTCGCGGTCTCGGCTTCGGTCTTGGCTTCCATGTTGCGGATGTTGGTGTTGCTGTCGCTGATGACGGTGGCAATCTGCTTCAGCATGCCGGGACGGTTGTCGCAGGCGACGGAAAGTTTGACGGGATACCCTTCCTGGCCCTTCGGCGTCGTACCATCTTTGCCCCACTCCACCGCGATGCTCCGCTCCTGCTCGAACATCAGGTTCACAACGTTGGTACACGATTTGGAATGCACCGCGACGCCTTTGCCGCGCGTGACGTAGCCTACGATCTCCTCGCCGCGAATCGGGTTGCAACATCGCGCGCGATAGACCATCAGGTCGTCGTGGCCTTTCACCTTGATGGCCGAGCTGTCGCCGCCGAAGACGCGCCGCACCACGCTGGTGAAGCCGCCGCCGTCGCCATCTTCGGGCGTTTGCGGTTGATGGCCTGAGAACGACTTCGCCTCTTCCGGAGGCACCAGCCGCGCCAGAATGCTGCGCGCCGAGAACTTGCCGTAGCCGATGGCTGCCAGCAGATCGTCGGGCTTGGCCAAACCGTTTTCGTTCGAGACACGCATCAGTTCGGTGTCGCTCAGCGACTTCATCGCGATGCGATACTTGCGCGCTTCTTTCTCGATCAGCTTGCGGCCAATCTCGATGGCGCGCTCGCGCTGATGAACATTGAGCCAGTGCTTGATCTTCTGCCGCGCGCGCGACGACTTAGTGAACTGCAGCCAGTCACGGCTGGGATGATGTCCCGGCTGCGTGAGAATCTCGACGATGTCGCCCGAGCGCAGCTTGTAACGCAGTGCTACGATGCGGCCGTTCACCTTCGCGCCCACGCAGGTGTTGCCGACTTCGGTGTGCACCGTGTAAGCGAAATCCACGGGCGTGGCGTCGCGCGAAAGCACGACGATCTTGCCCTTCGGCGTGAAGGTGTACACCTCTTCGGGGTAAAGATCGATCTTCAGCGTCGCCAGGAATTCGCCGGAGTTCTTGATGTCGCGCTGCCACTCCACCACCTGGCGCAGCCAGGCCAGCCGCTGCTCGTCGCGCGCCGACACCGGGCCGTCCTTGTACTTCCAGTGTGCGGCGATGCCCTCCTCGGCCATCTTGTGCATGTCTTCGGTGCGAATCTGCACCTCGAAGGCATGGCCCTTCTCCGAGATCACGGTGGTGTGCAGCGACTTGTAGAAATTATTGCGCGGGATGGCGATGAAATCTTTGATGCGCCCAGGCACCGGCCGCCATTGGTTGTGAATGATGCCGAGCACGGCGTAACAATCAGTCTCTGATTGGGTGATGATGCGCAGCGCCAACATGTCGTAGATCTGGTCGACCGAGATACGCTGCCGCTGCAGCTTTTGCCAGATGCTGTAAAGCCGCTTGATGCGCGCCTCGACGCGCGCCTGGATCTTGTTTTCCTTCAGCTTCGCTTCGATGACGCCCTGCACTTCGGCCAGGAACGCTTCGCCTTCCTTGCGGCGCGATTCGATGGCGTCTTTCACCTGGTTGTAGGAAATGGGATCGACGTACTGGAAGGCGAGGTCTTCGAGCTCACCGCGAATCTTTCCCATGCCCAGCCGGTGCGCGATGGGCGCGTAAATGTCCAGCGTCTCGCGTGCGATCTTCTGCTGACGCGCCGGCGACAGGAATTTCAGCGTGCGCATGTTGTGCAGGCGATCAGCCAGCTTGATGAGCACGACGCGAATGTCGTCCATCATGGCCAGCACCATCTTGCGCACGTTCTCGGCCTGCGCCTCTTCCGACGAGGCGAAGTCGATCTTGCTGATCTTGGTGACACCCTCGACGATGTGCGCGACCTGCTCGCCGAACTCGGCCTGAATCTCGTCGATGGTGACCGAGGTGTCTTCGACGGCGTCGTGCAGCAGCCCGGCGGTGATGGCCGTGGTGTCGAGCTGCATCTCGGCCAGGATGGTCGCCACCTGCAACGGATGCGCAAGATAAGGCTCGCCAGACTCGCGCGCCTGACCCTTGTGATGCTCCTGCGAAAATTCGTAGGCCTTTTTGATGGAAGAGAGGTCGTCGGAAGGACGGTAGGAACGAACCTTGCGCAGGAGATCGCGGAAGCGGGTGACCGTCAGAACATTGGTCGCGATCTGTTGGCGCAAAGTCGCCATAACCGATTATACGCGCTCCGCCGCCGGCGCCGGTGCCCCAGGTTCTTGCCGCTCAATGTTTTTGACTCACGGTAGATGCGCTACATTCGTATGGATTCGGAAAGAGTGGCTTTCGATGCGAGTACTGATCAGTGGAGCTTCGGGGTTGTTGGGGACGGCGCTGACGCGCGCGCTTCACAGCGAAGGGCACCAGACCCTGGCACTGGTGCGGCGCTCGCCTCGCGAGGACGAGGTGCAATGGGATCCGCGGCTTCCGCTCGACCCGGCGAAGCTGGAGGGTTGCGATGCGGTGGTTCACCTGGCCGGAAAGAACATCGCCGGACGCTGGACGGAAAAGTTCAAGCAGGAAGTTCTGGAGAGTCGCGCTGTCGGCACGCGGACGCTGGCCACGGCAGCAGCAGAAAGTTTTCAGCGGACGGGGCAGCCGCGCGCTTTTGTTTCGGCCTCGGGCGTCGGCTATTACGGCAATCGCGGCGACGAAGTCCTGACCGAAGGCAGTGCAGCCGGCGAAGGATTTCTTGCCGAAGTCTGCAAGCAGTGGGAGGCCGCTACCGATCCCGCGCGCGATGCCGGCGTTCGCGTGGTGAATCTCCGCATTGGAGTGGTGCTGGCCCGCGACGGTGGAGCGCTGAAGCCGATGCTGCCGCCGTTTCGTCTCGGTCTCGGCGGACGAGTGGGGAGCGGGCGGCAATGGTGGAGTTGGGTGGCGCTCGACGACGTGATCGGCGCGATGCTGTTAGCGCTGCAGAACGATTCGCTGCAAGGTCCGGTGAATGTGGTCGCGCCCTCTCCGGTCCGCAACGCGGAGTTCGTCAAGGCGCTGGGCAAGGAACTGCATCGGCCAACAATTTTTCCTCTGCCGGAATTTGTGATTCGCGGCGTGATGGGCGAGATGGGTGAGGAACTGTTGTTGACCTCGGCGCGAGCGGGGCCGCGGAAGTTGCAGGCCGCCGGCTACAAGTTTCGTCACGCCAATCTCGACAGCGCGTTGCACGCCGCCCTGTAGTAAAGATGGTCGGAGTAATTCGGGTGCCCATGTCTCGCGCCTTTCGAGACATGGGGATGTTGTCTGGTTAAGACAAACGGTCAGGACTTTCCGGATGAGTTTCCTTGAGAGGAACGTCAACATCCATCCGAGACGACGGGTGCCCATAAAAAGCGCGAAAAACCCCACGTCTGGAAAATCGCCAGACATGGGGCACCCGGCACCTGGAATACCACACTGTGGTATAGAAGTGTCACTTCATCTTGAGCGCCTCGTTGTAATCGTTCGCCAGGCTCTGGCCCACCTGGTCCATAGCTTCCAGGTGCGCTAATGTCTGCCTCACGTCCACCCCTGCGGTTTGCGCCTGCACTTCGGTCATCTTGTCCGGATCGAAGCCCGCGATCACATAAGACTGCAGCCGCAGATATTGTCCCAGCGTCTCTTTTTGCAATTCCATCACCTCGTCCTGAACGTGATACGTCGCGGCATACTTCTGCGCCTTGTCGTAGTTCATATAGCTCAACACGCCGGTGACCGAGGCTGTCTTCCAGCTGGCATCGCTCAGCGCAGGCATGTTGTAGCCGAGGCTGATGGAATGGATGTCGTACGGCTTGCCGGCGGCATGGGCATCCAGAAACGCCAGCACCTTGTGAAGGTTGGCTTCTTCGCCGGCAATGTCGTTATGCGAAGCCACCAACTGCTTCTGGTTGTCCTGGATCTCCTGTCGCAGGTTGGTGTTCGCCTCCTCCTGCTGATGGTGATGGTGCCAGCTCTCGGCGCCCGCCTCCAGACCCAGCGCGATCAGCAAGCCGATGGTGATGGTGAACAGGTGCAGCAGGAAGTCGCGCACACCGTGGATTTTCTCTTCAGGCGGATGGACCTCGATCATGATGCGTACAGAGTAAGTAGCCCGGCGCGTGCTGGCAAGATGCAGCACGGATTCCGATGCTCGGCGGCGGACACCGCTGGCCCGCGGCGCCGATCCCGTTGTATGCTTTGGCGCGCCTCGTTCGCGCCACGGCGCCGGCCTGAGCGCAGGAGGCATCGATTGAACGCAGCCGTCAAGAAGGCGACAACGAAAGCAGCCGATCCGACAGCGCAGGTGCAAAGCTTTATCGATAAGTTCGGTCCGGAAAATCAGGCGCTGATTCGCTCGGTGCGAGCGGCGCTGCGCAAGCGGCTGCCGGGCGCCAATGAACTCGTCTACGACAACTACAACTTCTTCGTGATCGGCTACTCGCCGACCGAGCGGCCCACCGACGCCATTCTGTCGATGGCGTGCAGCGCGAACGGCGTCGGTCTGGCGTTTCCGTATTGCGGGACTAAGCTGCCCGATCCGCATAAGGTTCTGCGCGGCTCCGGCACCAGCAACCGGTCGATTCATCTGGAGTCGGCCAAGACGCTGGCGCGTCCCGAAATAGCGGAGCTGATCGACGCAGCCGTCGCGATCTGCAAGCCGTTGCCGGAGAGTGGACGGGGGAAGGTGATCATCCGCTCCGTGTCGGCGAAGCAGCGGCCGAGGAGATAGTTGCGGGTTGTCAGTTGTCAGTTGTCGGTTGTCAGTTGTCGGTTGAGCCCACTGCGGGCCGGATGCAAGTGATTAGCCCAGCGCGGAAGCGCTGGGTCAGGCCATCCACAGAAGAACCCGAGCCGGCTTCAGCCGGCGGCACCCACGCCCTTGAAGCGGCTAAGCTGGAGCACACCCACCCGGCGCTTCCCCGCTGGACCAATCACTCTGGAGGAGTTCGAATCACGTTGCTTCCTGCGCACCACCCTGATCATCCAATCTCTCGAAGAAAACATTTGTTTCCACGGCCGGGGTAAGCTAGAAGCTAAGAGCTGACGGCAAGGAGCTGATGATCATCCACGTTCTCCATCTCGGCATGAGTTCCTTACGCCACGGCGCTCGACCTGCAGCGCACGCTGCTGCAACTGCGCAAGGCCAATCGCATCGAGAACACGCTGCTGCTGCTCGAGCATCCGCCGGTCATCACGCTGGGCCGCAACGCCAAGCTCGAAAACGTACTGGCTTCGCCCGAGTTTCTTTCGCAGCGCGGCGTCGAGTTGCACGAGATCGACCGCGGCGGTGACGTCACCTTCCACGGCCCGGGGCAACTGGTCGCTTATCCTATTTTCGACCTGCGCAGTTTCGAGCCCAAGGTCGGCGCGATCGAATTCGTGCGTCGGCTGGAAGAGGTCCTGATTCGGACGTGCGGCGATTACGGCATCGGCACACAGCGCATCAAAGGCCTGACCGGCGTATGGACCTACGCCCTGCGCAACAAGCCGGAAGCGAAGATCGCGGCAATCGGTGTACACATCTCGCGCGCCGTCACCACCCACGGCTTCGCCCTGAATGTCGCGACCGAACTGGATTACTTCGACATGATCGTGCCCTGCGGCATTACCAACAAGCCGGTGACGTCGATGGAGCGAGAGTTGCAGAAGTCCTTAACTATGGATGAGGTGGCGACGGCGGCCTCGCGCAACTTCGGCCGCGTCTTCCAGTCGCAGATGCTGTGGCTGGAGTCGCTTGACGATCTGCTGGCGCAAGCTGCGCCTCCCGCACCCAAGACTCAGCCAGTCGAAGCTCCGGCGAACCAGGACGCCCCCGCCCGCGCACCGAAGGAGTTCCGCGAAATGCACGGCGACGGCAGCGAGATGGTATAGGAAGGCACAGCGGGTGCCCCAGGTCTCGCGGTTTTCGAGACCTCGGGATTTTCGCTTCCAGCAGAAGAATTCATGATCCTTCAACCGTGAGGATCCCATCTGTCGCCCCTGATGGGACTCGAAAATCATTACAGGGCGGCTCTGACCCAGCGCTTCCGCGCTGGGCTATACAACCGATACCAATGCTTTTGAACCGCTGCCCCAACTTGCCTCTGCGGCGCGCGGCGTTTATCGTTGCTTCTGCGACTATGGCTGACAAGAAGCACCGACACGCCCACGGTTCCGACAAGAAATCGAGCAAGGTTCCGGTCCACCCCAGCGCGCCAAAATCGGAGGCGCCAGGGACCAGGGTTCCGCTCGCTCCGGCGAAGTCTTCGAAGACGCCCACTCCCGACGAGCAGGCTGATGGGTCGCCCAAGCCGACCGACACCAAAATCACCCAGGTGTCGAAAATCGCGAGACCCGGGGCACCCGGCAACGGTAGTCAACAAAAAGCTAAGGCGTCGAACGAGGATTCCAGCACGACGGATTCGGTTCGCAGCTACAACATCCCCGACATGCGTCTCGAGCATCCCGAGTTCCGCATCTTCATGTCGGGCGAGGGGTCGAACATCGAGTACCGCATTGAAGGCGACCTGAGCGCAGCGGCTCCGCCGATTCGCGATTCGAAGTATCTCTCGCGCGAGCAGTGCATCGAAATTTATCGCTGGATGCTGCTAAACCGCCGCATGGAAGTCGCGCTGGAGAATCTCTACAAGCAGGGCAAGGTAGTTGGCGGCGTGTACTTCGGCCTGGGGCAGGAGGGCTGCTCGTGTGCGTCGGCTTATGCGCTGGCCGAAGACGACTGGCTGGGACCGATGATTCGCAACCAGGGCGCGATGCTGGTGCGCGGCTTCACCGCCGCCGACATCATGCGGCAATACATGGCCAAGGGCGATTCGCCGACCTGGGGTCGCGATGCCTCATCGCACTTCGGCGACTTCCAGAAGCGCAATGTGTGCGCGCCGATTTCGATGCTGGGCGAGTTGATCGGCGTAATGGCCGGCGTCTGCCTGGGAGCGCGGTTGCAGGGCAAGAACGTCGCCGCCCTGACGTACGTTGGCGACGGCGGCCAATCGACCGGCGTTACCTATGAGAGCTTGAACTTTGCTGCAGTGCAGGACCTCGGACTGGTGCTGGTGGTCGAGAACAACCTGTGGGGCTACTCGACTCCAGCTGATATGCAGTTCCGGGTGAAAGACCTGGCCGAACGCGCGATCGCCTACGGCATCCCCAGCGTGATTGTCGACGGCACCGATCCTTGCCAGGTGTATGACGCGACGCATGAGGCTTGCGAGCGCGCGTGGCGCGGCGAAGGGCCCACGATGATCGAGGCGAAGATGATGCGCATGAAGGGTCATGCCATTCACGACGCGGCGCAATATGTTCCAGCAAAGTTGTTTGAGTATTGGCGCGAGCGCGATCCCATTGCGCGCTTCGAGAAGTATCTGGTCAACGAGAAGAAGTGGCTGAGTGCCGCAGAGAACGAAAAATTGATTGAAGGTGTGGAGCGCGAGTTGGAAGCCGATCGCGACTCTGCGGTTGCGTCTCCTATGCCTGACCCTGCTACGGACAAGACGCATCAGGGGGTGTATTGCGATCCCTCGTGCCACCAGGTGAAGCCGAAGTACGGAGCGGTGGTGGCGAAGCTGCGTGAGACCGGAGCCGCGGGGCCGAAGGCAGTTGAGGCAGCTGTGCATTTGAAGTAACGCGCCCACCCTCTCGCCACAAGCCACTACGCTGCCGCGTTTCGTGGTTCAGTGTGTTTTACCCACCGCCCATTCCCTCTCACAAACAAAAAACCGCCGCGACGTGTTGATCGCGGCGGCTGTTTCTGGCCGAATTAACTTCGATTACTGAGTGTCGGGCTTCCGGCGGTTCGGCGGGATGTTGTCCAGATCGCCGCGCTCACGCATTGGGTGATCGGAGACGATGCCCGGAATCGGCTGTTCGCCTGCCGAGCTTACCGGCTGCTCCAGCATTTCCTCCAGGGTGTAGCCCCAGTCGCTGGTGTAGATGGCCTGGTGGAAAGTGCTGCCGGTTACGGCAGTAGCCAGCGCGTAGATGGGGAAGGCGCGGCCGCCGGCCGGGAAGACCGTCGCTACGTAATCCGCCACCATTCTGCCCGAGAAAGTATTGGGCAGCCAGCTCAACTGCATCGGCGATCCCAGCGAGCGTCCCGGTGTCCAGGTCTGTCCGCTGTCAGAGCTGAGCGAGAATCCCGGGATCAACTGGCAGTTGTTCCCGCAATTCGAGACTGGGTAATAGTAGTAGGTCATACCCATGTGAATGTTGTTGCCCGAGGTGTTGGAGTCGATACCCATGCCGTTGATGAAGTGATCGACGCCGCTGCCGATGGGATCGAGCGGGATACGGACTTTCGCACTCCAGTGCACACCGTCGGTCGAGCTGCTGAAGACGATGTCGTTGGCCGAGCAACCGCTCTCAAAGCTGCAGTCGGGCCAGGAAAGATAGACCTTGCCGGAGCTGTCGATGGCGGAAGACGGAAGACCGGCGCTGCGCAGGCCGCCGGCTTCGCCGTGGCTGGGAGCGTTGGCGATGCTGACCGCCGCGTTCCAGGTGGAACCACCGTTGGTGGAGGTGAAGGACGACATGCCGCCGTTGAAGTCGGCGAAGGGCACGACCACAGTACCGTTGGGCTGCACCACGGGATTGCCGCCGATACCGTAATCGGTACCCGCGGTGTTCTTGGGCGTGCCCCAGGTGAGGCCGCCGTCGGTGGAAGTGCTCATGTAGAGCAGATCGCCTACATCAGGATTGTCCCACTCAACGTAGCAGTTGCCGTAGAACGGGCTGCTCGGCGAGTTGTCGCAAGTGATCCAGTTCTTGTCGGCATCCTGATTGGTGATGACGTAAATGGGATTGTCCCAGGTGACGCCGTTGGTGGAGCGGCTGACGGCCACGGTATCGTAGTTGTTGCCGATGGGCAGCGTGCAGATCAGCCACTTTCCGTACTTGGCGTTATAAGCTACCGCAGCGTCGCTGGCGGCGCTGTTCGGACCACCGCCCTCCCACTGTGTCAGACCCGGCAGATATCCCTGGCTCCAGGAAATTCCGCTGTTCAGCGAAGTCGCCCAGCCGATGTCGGCGCCGCCGCCGCCTGAGATGCGAGCGACCTGGAAAGCCGAAACAATCACTACCCCATGTACCGCCGCGCCGGGTTCAACCTCAGTCATATGCTGACTGGTTGGATTGGTGAAGCTGTCCTGGCTGATCTGGCGGTAAACGCTCTGCGCACTGCTGGAAACAGCCGCACCGGTTCCTAAAACCAGACCCAATCCCAGAGAAAGTATCGTCCGGCTGCTGCCGCGACGAGAAAACAATTGCCATGATTTCATCGAGAATTTCCTTCTTGGTCAAACTGGAGTTGACTAGGCAAAGAGTTGAATTTTGCGCTGGAGCGGAGGAGACGATGGCCACCGTCGAGGCGCTGAAATCGTAACGTGCTGAGTTACTCAATGTCAACGGAAACGATAGTAGATGGGATGGTTCGACGATTCTAGTTCTGTTTTTGAACAACAGCGAGAATCCGCTAGTGACACTTCTTCGCTCGACCAGCGTGTGAGTGTCCGGGATTGGTCACCGATGACACACTTTTTCGCGTGCTACACTGCGAGGTTCTTTAGACAAGGGGAAGATTTCGTGCGACGCTCGCCTGTTCCGCTCCACTCTATCCTGTCTGCTCTTATTGTCCTCGTAGTATCGGGAGCGCCGGCCCTGGCGCAGCGTACCGTCACCCAGGACGCGGGCAGCGGACGCAAGTTCGTACTGCACTACAACGCTGCCGACCAGATCACCGAGACTGACACGCTCGGTCCCAACGGCGAACTGCTGGAGAAGGACACGCTGCAATACCGTCCCAACGCCTACACCGCCAATTCGCTGAAGACTTCGTACTGGCCGAACGGCAAGGCGCACAAGATCAGCGAGAACCAGTATGACGACAACTCGAACTACCTGAGCGAATACATCCAGGTGTTCGACGAGTCGGGCAAGCAGATCGGCGGACATCGACTGACGCACGATCCCATCACCAATGTCTACCGCTGTGCCGAGTGGACCGTGGCGACGCAGAACTATGTCCCGCGCGAGTGTCCTGCCGGCGAGGAGTCTGAAGGCGCGCCGGAGACGGCGAAGAAGTTCACGCAGCAGGAAGTGACGCAGCAACTGGAGCGAGCACGGCAAGCGGCGATGTCCAAAAAGCCTGCTGCACCAACCGCATCGCCTAACGCTGCGACCACGGTGCGAGAGGTCGGCTTCATTCTGCCGTCGCACGTTCGCCCGGGCGAACGCGTTTCAGGAAGCGTAGTGGACGATCCCGCCGACTACGAGAATATGCCGCAGTTGATTGTGACCCGCTTTGCGCTGCCCTTTGGCGCAGGCCCGGCGGCTACGCTGGCCGGCTGGTCGGTGGAAATTTCCGGTGAGCCGCCGCAACCTGCCGATGGCACCATCGCACTTACGATTCCGCCGGGACAGGTGGAGCTCGCGGTTATGTTCCGCGCCCCCGACAATGTGGGAGCTCCGGTGTCGCACGCTATCGCGATTCCGCGCGCCACTCGCGACAAGAGCAAAGCTGCCGAAGGATGGCTGGCGCCCGCGACCTGCGTGAAAAGCCAGATCTGCATGGTGCACGGCGAATTTACCGGCAACAGCAATAAGACCTTCGTTGCGATCGACAATCGTCCTGCCAGAGTTCTCGCCGAAACCACAACGGCGGCTTACCTTGCGATACCGCCGGCGACCGACACGGGGCCGCGGCCCCTGGTGATCGCCGAAGGCCCGAAGGCGATCGCCTTTCCGATGGTGATCAGTGCAGCGAGCGCGCAGCCTGACACGCGCACCTTGAAGGCCGGCGAGCAACTGATCGTGTATCTCACCATCGATGGGCCCGAGGAAATTCCGGAAGCGGAATGGCGTCCCGGCAACTTTCCGCCGTCGAATCTCGAACTGGCGCGCCAGCTCGTTCCCGGCTATCAGGCTCCGCGCGTGAACAAGAAGGAAGAACACGAAGCCGAAGAACGACGCGAGAAGGCTAAGGGCAAGACGGGTGAAGCTGCGGAGGAGAATGACGAAGGCGAAGGCGGCGAAGTCCTGCTGGTAGCGAAGGTCAGTTCTGCAGACGGGCTCACGTTCCGCGGCGCGAAGAATGGAACGTACGTATTTCGCCTGCACCACGACGGCTTCAAGATGGGCGATTTTAAATACAAGTTCGTGGTCGATGGCGTCAAGGGCGGCAGCTTTGCGGTGCAGCCGTATCTGATTCCGATGCTCGCTCCCCTACCGGGCCAGGAGTTTCCCATCAATCCCAACGCCACCGCGCGGTAGAAGTGGGTCGTGGATCGTGAATCGTGAAATTCTCCGGGCACCCCGGAATACCAACATTGTTTTCTGCTTGCTGAGGCGGAGACTCTGGTCTTAGGCTAGCAACCGAACCCCTCCGAGTCGCCGCTCCCCGCTCGGTCGATCACCCATTCCAAGGACTCCGATGAAACGCCGCACTGCACCCGTCCCGCTGGTGGTTGGCCTGTTGCTTTCTCTGGCTTCACTTTACGCACAACAACCGTCCGCGCCAGAACAGCCCACCACAACGCTCACCACCACGACGGAACTCGTTCTTGTTCCCGTGCAGGTGAAGGGCGGCGACGGCAAGCCGATCCTCAACCTCAAGCAACAAGACTTCATCCTGAAGAGCGATGGCAAGGTGCAGCCCATCAGCGTCTTCGAAGAATCGCAAGCGGCCGCGCCGAAGCCACCCAGCCCACAGCCTCCCCCGAATCCAACCCGGCTGATTTACTCCAGCGTGCCCGACGGCGGCATGCCGCAACAGTTGCTGATCATTGCCATTGACCTGGTTAACACGCCGTTTCTGGAGCAGGGGCGTGCCAAGCAACAACTTCTGAAATACCTGTCGGAAGATTTGCCGACGCAGCCCTTCGCCATGGTGGCCATCACAAGGTATGGCTTGCGGCAGATTCATTCCTTCACTTCCGATCCGTCAGCGTTGGCTGCGGCGCTGCGGCGTATGCAGGTCAGCACCTCCAAGGAAGAAGTGCAAGAAGTCACCCTCGACACTCTGGCAACCGGCGACCTGAATCAGTTGCAGCAGGCTTTCCAGGACTCCGAGGTTTACAGTGCGTACGCCACGAAGATCGCCGCCGAAGCGACACTCGCCGGACTGTCCCAGATCGCGCAGGCGTATGCCGGCGTGCCCGGACGCAAGTCGGTCATCTGGCTGACCGGCGGACTTCCCATGCTGCTGACCAATCCGATGACGGGTGGCGTGACGGGCGTGGACACGGACTTGATCGACCGCTTCCAGGACACCTTCAGCGCGCTCAATACCGCCAACATCGCGGTCTATTCGGTAAATCTCAATGGGCTGAACACCAGCCAGGCGAACTACGCTCGCGGCAACAGTTACGGTGGCAACAATCGCGGCGTGACCATCGGCGCCTCGCAAAATATCAACGGCAGCTATCGCGGTATGGGAGCGCCGATGGCTGACGATCCGACCGAGGGCATCAAACTGCTGGCCAACAAGACTGGCGGGAAATGGTGTACGGCGATGACCGAGTTGAAGACCTGCATCGACCAGGCCGTGCAAGACAGCACCAGCTATTATCTGCTGGGCTTTTATGTGCCACAGAACGATCGCAAAGCGGGTTGGCACAAGGTGGAAGTCAAGCTCGCCTCAGGACGCGATCAGGTGCATTCGCGTCCCAACTATTACCTGGCGCCGCAAACTGCGCCCACCACCAAGCAGATTGGCACCCAGATCCGCGACGCCGCGGCCGCCAAGATTGGCTATACCGGATTTGCGTTCACCGTGGAGCGGCTTCCCGACGATGCTCCGGGTGCTGCGACGGCGAAGCTCCGGGTGCGTGTGCCGGTGAGCAGCGTGGTGACGCCGCCTCCGGATCAGAAGACGCTGGCCTACGATATTGCCGTGGTTCCCCTGACCGCGAATGGCGATGTGATCAACAACATCAAGTTCACGCACTTGAACTTCTCGCCCGAGCAGACCGAAAATTCCCTGGCCCACGGCTGGACGGTGAGCGAGCCATCCCCGCCGCTCGCGACCACCGCGGCCGTGAAGTACATCATCCGGGACAGCGCCAGTGGCCGCATAGGATCGGTGGTTGTGCCGCTTAACTCAGCGAAGAAGTAGTGGCAGTTGGAGTCTTCTCTACTTACGTTTCGCGTGGTCCTGACGGGTGCCCCAGGTCTGGAACACCGCGAGACCTGGGGCACCCGAATTACTTCGTTGAAGCTTTCACGTGGGCCAGCACCTCTTCGGCGTGGCCTTCGGGCTTTACCGGCGAGAAAATGTGCGCGATCTTGCCTTCTGGCGAGATCAGAAAAGTGCTGCGCACGATCCCCATCACCTTCTTGCCATACATGTTTTTCTCTTTCAGCACGTCAAACTTCTGGGCGACTTCTTTTTTGTCGTCGGCCAGGAGGGTATACGGCAGGTCCTCGTTTTCCTTAAACTTGAGTTGGGCTTTGGGCGTGTCGGGCGAAATGCCCAGCACCACCAGTCCGGCCTTCTTCAGCTTGCTGTATGCGTCGCGGAACCCGCGCGCTTCAATGGTTCAGCCGGGCGTGTTGGCCTTGGGATAGAAGAAGAGAACGACGTACTGTCCGCGAAACTGCTTTAGCGAAACCGGGTTTCCGTTTTCGTCGGGCAGGGTAAAGTCGGGGGCTTTCGAGTTGATATTCATGACGCACTATCTATACCGCAATTCCGGGCGCCGGGCCATGCTGATGCTGCTGACGCTGGGGCTGCTTGTCCCGTTTTGCGCCGCGCAGGTTCTGCAGGACCACACGCACAACCAGCAGCCGCTGCCGACCAACGACACGAAGATCAACGCCAAGCCGAAGAAGCGTGGGCCGCGCGCGTTGGCGGTGGTGGAGTTTCTACCCGGCGGCAAGGCGCGTCTGGTTCCGGTGGCGCTCTGGATCGACGACCGTTATTACGACGCCAGCCTGTACGGCGCCAATCCCGAACCTATGGCGCTGGAACCCGAGACGGTTTACGAAGCCACCAATTACGGCGAGCCCACCGGGCTGTTCACCATTCAGACGGCGGAGCAGGTGAAGGGCAACTGGGTGGCGATGGGCCAGTGGAAGCCCCACCTGGAGATGGACGAGAAGTTGGCCGAACAAAAGGCCAAGCAGCCCAAGCCCAAGCCAAAAGGTTACGACGTCAACAGCGATCGTCCGGTGTTGAAGCGGAGCGGCGACTCGTCGGCCTCATCGCAGGGTAGCAGTGGAAGTTCCAGCACGACGCAGAGCGCGCCGTCGGGCCCGAGCAATTCTTCCCCTGAGCCGCCCGACAGGCCAATTCTGAAGAAGCCCGAACCGCCTCCCGACGCGACTCCGGCGACCACGGCCGCAGCGTCATCTACTCCAAGCCCAACTCCCGCCAGCAGCGCTTCTCCTGATGAGGGCGATCCCAATCGTCCGGTACTGCGGCGCGGGCCCCAGCCGAAGCAGACAGTACAAGCGGCTTCTTCTGCGACAGGCAAGCCGGGGGTTGCGACGGCGGCCTCGTCAGCGAAGCCGGCGACGGCAGCGCCCGGCCAACACTCATATCCGGCTATCTCGGATGCGGGCGCTTACGAGACGCGCTCGCTCATGTACTCCATGGATTCGGCGGAGCGCAACAACAAGTCGCAGCAACTGCGCGCGCTGGCGATGGACGAGCTCGGCAAATTTATTGCCAAGCGCAAGACACCGGCGCTGCCAAAAGCGGCGACGATTTCCGATTACGATCTGCGCGCCTACGATCTGGACTTCAGCAACTCACCGACTTTTGTGCTGACCGCAACGCTGCCGGTAGCGGGCGCGAAGGCGCTACGTGGTGGCGACTTCGAGTACTACGTGACCGTGGTGGCGCGTGAAGACATCAACGGAGTTCCAATCAAAATCTTTGGCCTGGTCAGCGACAGCAATCATCTCGACGCCTTTCCGCGGCTGGAGGTGATCGATGCGGTGGATGCCGACGCGAACGGGCGAGGCGACCTGCTCTTCCGCGACCACTCCGATAGTGGCATCAGCTACAGCCTCTATCGTGTCTATCCGTATGACATGCAGAAGGTCTTTGAGGGGGGTGCTCCGCTGTAGTCGGCAGGCACCTCCAACCCCCACCAAAGAACTAGGATTGTGCAAAACTCCCTAAGTAAGTTGCTGCTTGCTGGTTGGGTCGAAAAATTGTCCAGCATTTGGACACTCCGCGTATACATCTGATTTCATTGCGAATGCAATGTGCCACGGCTGTAGGGCAGAGTGTGTAAATCACTGAAAAAAAGGAGCGCGCCAAGCTGCAGGTAACGTATTCCACAAAGTTTTCCACAGAGCTGAGGAATTCTTAAGTGCCAGCCAGCTAACCTCTTGTTTTCTCGAATCTTCCCAAAGCGAGACAGCGTGGGAGTCCCACAATGTGGGGCCTTCGTCCGCTGCTAAGAAACCTGTTGCAGCGAAATATCGGGAAGTGATGGCCTTCAGGCCAGCGACGCCTTACCCAGGACTTGGTCCTAGGCTAACAGCGAGACCAGCCCTTCGGGCTTCGGCCATCGATGATTCGAATGTCGAGTCGCTGGAAGAGCCGAGAATCTCCGAAGCGAACGAAGGATAAGGCCGCCAAAATTCGAATCCGACATTGCCAACTTTCTCGCGACACGGCAATCTGATAACCATGCCTGAGCTGCCCGACATTGAAGCGTACCTGGGAGCGCTGCGCGCACGAGTGTTGGGTGAGCGGCTCACGAAGATTCGCATCGCCAGCCCGTTTCTGTTGCGCACGGCCGAGCCGCCGCTTTCGGGCGTCGAAGGCCAGGTGGTCCGCGAGCTGCGGCGCGTCGGCAAGCGCATCGCCTTCGGTTTCGAGAACGATCTCTGGCTGGTGCTGCACCTGATGATTGCCGGCCGCCTGCACTGGCGGCCTCTGGGCGCGAAGCTCGGCGGACGGCAGAACCTCGCGGCGTTCGACTTTCCGGATGGCTCCCTGGTGCTCACTGAGGCGGGCAGCAAGCGGCGAGCGTCGCTTCAGCTCGTGGCGGGAGAGGCGGCTCTCGATTCGATTGATCCGGGGGGCATCGATATTTTCTCCAG
Organism: uncultured Acidobacteriaceae bacterium; assembly: GCA_963834135.1. Taxonomy (GTDB): domain Bacteria; phylum Acidobacteriota; class Terriglobia; order Terriglobales; family Acidobacteriaceae; genus Bog-257. The sequence continues at coordinate 63,902 of CAWIAN010000012.1, forward strand.
TGGCCTGGACGAGTTTCGCGCCGTCCTCACCTCGGAAAACCGTACGCTCAAGCGAGCGCTCACCGATCCGCGCTTTCTGAGCGGCATCGGCAACGCCTATTCCGACGAAATTCTGCACGCGGCAAAGTTGTCGCCCATCGCGCTCACGCAGAAGCTGAAGGATGACGAGTGGCAGCGGCTGTTCACCGCGACGCGCGAGACCATGCAGCTGTGGATCGACCGGCTGCACGCCGAAGCGGAAAAGAGTTTCCCCGAGAAGGTCACGGCGTTTCGCAAGGACATGGCGGTGCATGGACGATTCGGCGAGCCTTGCCCGCGATGCGGCGAGAAGATTCAACGGATTCGCTACGCCGACAACGAGACGAATTATTGCGTGCGCTGCCAAACCGGCGGCAAGGTGCTGGCCGACCGCAGCTTGTCGCGATTGCTGGGCTCGGATTGGCCGCGGAGCCTGGATGAGTTGGAAGCGCTGAAGCGGAAGTGAGGGCTGGATCGTGAATCGCGATCGGGCCGTGAACCCTGGCGCTCGCGCACTACCCGCCGCCCACTACGGTTGTCACCCCGAGTGTAAGGCAAGCTTCTTTTGCTCGCGGCTAAAGCCGTCGGCCGGGATGACAATCTCATGCTTGCGGTGCGAGAAAACATCGACGGATAACCTCAAGTCACTTTTCCTCGGCCATGAACCCGTCGTGCTCGGGTGAGCGCGTTGGCATGTCGCGCAAGGTGGCGAGCTCGCGCTCTACCTGCTTCCATGCACCGTCATCTTTCTTGGTCACGATAGGCGAGTTGGGGTCGGCGTAAAAGTTCAGCAGGTCGCGACGAATGCCGGCCGGCACGGCATCGGCGGGATCGGCCGTCACTTTCCGCAACAGAACCGCGTAGGTCTTGTCGGTCAGCGGATACGCGCCGGGCTTCACCAGTTCCCCGGTGTCGAGATCTCGATTCGGTAACGTAACCGGCGCGTCCGGCTGTTGCTGCAGTCCATGGAGAACGCTGCGGAACTGCGCCATTGTGTCATCGACGCTGTGAATGTACAGCTTCTCCGTCTGTTTATTCGGCCCGCGGATCGCCAGGTCCGACAGCGGCCCGATGCGCGGCATGATGACAATGGCCCATGCCAGCAAGTGAGTCACAATACCGGCGCGATGACGTGTGCCATCCCAATGTTGAAAGGGCGCCTGCTGGACTTGCTGTTCGAAAGCCTGAAACTCGGCATCATCGGGATCGGGTGGAAAGCTTCGTCCGTGCAAAACCGTCTCGGCGTGGGCGAAGCGCGGAATGAAGCTGCGCACCGACGAGCGATAGCTGTGAATGGCTGGCCGCTCCGGCCCCAACACCTGGTGCAGACGCAACCCATAGGTTTCGTAGAAGGCGCGCTCCACCTGAGCTCGCGGCACCCGCAATCCGATGTGCCGCAGGTACACGGCAGGAGCCAGGCGCTGATGGCTGAGCTGGTCGATGTCGAAGGCAAACTCGGTGCGCACGTGCGCATGCGGGTTCTCATCGTAGGTAACCGCTTCGCCGTACTTGCGCGCGAGCTTGGGAAACTCGACGGCGGTCGCCGGATTAATGCACTCGCTGTGTCCGGTATTGTCGCCCAGGTAGTGCGACAACGCGCCGATTGCGAAGGCCAGCTCATCGACATTTCGCGCGTTTCGGAAGAGGCTGGCAATGAAGTCGCCCGTCCGAACATAGTGCGTCAGGTCGCTGAAAAATTCTTTGCCGAACGGGTAATACCCCATGTCCTGAATGGCCGAGCCGCCGTAAGCGTAAGCGTGCGCCTCCTGCAGTGCGGCTTCCGAGGCGCCAGGGTAACGGCTGAGCAGCAGCGGACGAATGCTGTCCTTCCATGCCAGGTCGATCAGTTCTTCATGCGTGAGGACCGAATACGCCTGCACCGGCGAGGGCTGGGCGGCCATCGCCAGTATCAGGACGAACGAACACGACAAAATCCGCCATCGCAACGGCAAGCACTCCCGGGATTCGCGATCCTGATTACTGGAGGTCTAAGGTGAATCGCGGCTGTCTTCAGTAAGATTTCACTTCGCCGGTCTCAGGTTGTAGCGAGGGGAGCAGCCGGGCTGGACAAGTTTTCCCCGTTTTCCACAGGCAATTTGTGAGCTCGAAGAGCAGCATCCTGAGCCTATAATGGCTTTTCGCGAAAATTGGCTTCGCAAGAACTCCCCCAATGTCCACCGAGAAGCGAAAAGTTTTAGGCCGCGGGCTCGAAACGTTATTGCCGCCTCGACACCTGCCTCACGCGCCGGTGTCTGCCTCAGCCCGCGCCCAAGACCAATGCCGACGAAGTGCATCAGCTTCCGCTCGAGCAGCTCGAACACAATCCTTATCAGACGCGCACCTTAACGCTGAACGCGGCCGCGCTCGGCGAACTGGCCGCCTCGATCAAAGCGGTCGGCATGGTGCAGCCTATCGTCGTGCGTCCGGTGTCGGGTGGACATTACCAGGTGATTGCCGGCGAGCGTCGCTGGGAAGCCGCGCGCAGCCTGGGTTTCGCGACCATCCCTGCCATCGTCCGCCAGGTGTCGAACGAGCAGGCGATGGAAATGACCATCATCGAGAACCTGCAGCGCGAAGACCTGAACGCGATGGAACAGGCGCGCGCCTACGAACGACTGGGCCGCGAGTTCGGACTGACGCAGGAGCAGATGGCGCAACGCACCGGCAAGGAACGCTCGTCGGTGGCGAACTTCATGCGACTGCTGAAGCTGCCAAGCGCGGTGCAGACGATGGTCGAGAAAAGTGAACTGAGCTTCGGTCATGCCAAGGCGCTGATGCCGCTGGATTCTCCGGAGGCGATGGAGCGACTGGCGCGTCGCGTGGCGGAGTTCGGCATGTCGGTGCGTCAGACCGAAGAAGCCGTCGCCAACCTGGTGCAGCCGCGCGTGAAGGAAGAAAAGCCCGCGCGTGCAGTCGATCCCAACGTGAAGGAAGCGGAGAAATTGCTGGAGCGTTCACTCGGCGTTCGCGTGACCATCAACGACCGCAAGGGCAAAGGCAAGATCTTGATCGAGTATTCATCGCTGGAAGATTTTGACCGCATCGTTGAAGCGCTAAGCGACAAATAAGCTGCCGCAAGTCGGGCAGTGCTGGCCTTCCGGCCACCGTCTAAGCCGTTTGTTTACGGTGCGGAGTTGGCTTCAGCTGATGACACATACTCCACCAGACATCTGTGGGCGAACAAATTTCAAACCCGCCACCTTGCGAGTTTCCGCTTGACCCCCGCCCGCAGGCTGACGTATATCTCTAACGCCCCGCCGTTCCTGTGGCCGGTCATTCTAACCAGGATTTACAAACTACGGCCTTCGCGGCCTCGCGCTGAGCTGTTGCAGCTCGTGAAAAGGAGAATCATCTTGCGGAAGAATTTATTGAAGCTCGCTGTCCTGCTTACCTTTGCGGCGATGGTCGCCGTGTCCATGCCCAGGCTCAGTGCGCAGGACGCCATGAGCGCTCCCGGCGCCGCCGGAAAAGAAGAGGCGATGCAGAGGCTGCAGAAGATGTCAGCCGCGCTGAAGCTCACTCCGGAGCAGAAAAAGCAGGTGATGCCGATCCTGATGGACGAGGCGCCGAAGATGAAGGCGCTGAAGGCCGACACCTCGCTTGGTCCAATGCAAAAAGCGATGCAGATGCGCCAGATCGCGAACGACACCGATACCAAGCTGAAGCCGATCCTGAGCCCGCAACAGTATCAGACATGGCAGGGGATGCGCGAGCAAGAGCGCCAGCAGATGATGCAGAAGATGGAGAACAAGTAAAGACCACGCAGGTTTGTTTCAAGCCGTCCCGACGCGAACGCGATTGGTTTGAAGTTCAGGTGCCCCAGGTCTCGTGGTGTTCGAGACCCGGGGTTTTTGACTTTATGCCAGCCCTTACTCATACCTGTATCAATGCGACATCGCCAATCGCTCTTCCTCCTGCTTAGCTCGGGCGAGCGCCAGCAGCTCCACCGCTTTCTGCGCGATGTGTTCGGCGCTGACCTCGAATTCCCTGATCAGCTCCCAGGGCGCGCCGGAATCACCGAACCGATCTTTCACCCCGATGGCGCCGGTGATCACGGGCACTCCATACAGCTCAGGCCTCTCGGTGAGGATGCCGCTGACGCGCCAGGCCAGCGCGCCGATCTGGTGTTCCTCGGCGGTGACGATCACACCGGTTTCTTTGGCGGCGCGCACGACGGTTTCTTCGTCGATGGGCTTCATGGTGTGCAGGTTGATGACGCGCGTCTCGTAGTCGAATTCATTCTTCAGGATCCAGGCCGCGCGCATCGCTTCGGGAACCATGGGCCCGCAGGCGATGATGCTGAGGTCTTCCTGCTCGTTCTCGTACCCGGTGGCGAGCACCGTCTCGAAGGCATCGACCATGTTAGGCGCCTGGCGCCGCAGGCGGCTCACGTTGGCCACACCGAAGACGAAGGGCGTGTCTTCGCGCGTGACCATGGGCGTGGCCTCGCGCGCGAAGCGAATGTACTTTGGCCCAACGTGCTCCAGCAGCAGGTAGTCGGTCGCCTTGCGGGTCTCGATGCATCGCACGGCACCACCACCGACATGTTTGGCAGTCCGCACATGGCGAAAAGATCTTCCAGCGCCTGATGGGTGGCGCCGTCGGGACCAACCGACACACCGCCGTGAGCGCCCGCGATCAGCACGTTGAAATTGCCGTAGCAGATCGACACACGAATCTGATCGAGGTTGCGAGCGGCCGCGAAGGTCCCGTAGGTGCCGCAGGACCGGCAGCTTGCCTTCTCGCGCCAATCCTGCGGCCGCGGCGGTCGCCGATTGCTCTGCGATGCCCATGCTGATCCAGCGCTGCTTGCGCTCGGGATGACTGGCATAAAACTCGCTGATCGTGATGGAGCTGGAGATGTCGAGTCCGAGACAGACCACGCGCTCGTCGTCGCCATTGTTCTTCAGCGACTGGCCAAAGCCCTTGCGCGTGGGCTCCATCTTCACCTTCATCGAGCTGTCGCTGTTCCACCAGTACTTCGCGGGGAAGTCCGGCATCTTGGCGGCCAGCGTGGCCTCGACTTCCGACTGATACTCTTTCGCTTTCTCCAGCAGCGCGTCGTAGGCGATGGAATTTTTCAGCCCGAGCTCGTCGATGCCCTTCACCATCTCGTCGTAGTTGGGAGCTTTGCCGTGCCAGCCGGCAACGTTCTCCATGAAGCTGACGCCCTTGCCCTTCACGGTGCTTGCGAGGATCAGCGTCGGCTTGCCGGCCACGGGCGCGCTCTTCGCCTTCTCAAGTGCGTCGACTACCTGCGGCATGTCGTGGCCATCGATCTCGATGACCTCCCAGCCGAAGCTGCGATAGCGGTCGGCGAGCGGCTCGACGTTCATCACGTCCTTTACCCAGCCGTCGATTTGCAGGCGATTGCGGTCGATGATGCCGACCAGGTTGTCGAGCTTATAGTGCGACGCCTCCATCGCGGCTTCCCAGATGTTGCCTTCCTGCTGTTCGCCGTCGCCCATGATGCAGAAGACGGAGTGCTCCTCTTTGTCGAGCTTGCCGGCCAGCGCCATGCCAACGGCGATGCTCAGCCCCTGGCCGAGCGATCCGCTGGAGACTTCGACGCCGGGCAACTTCAGCCGGTGCGGATGGCCCTGGAAAGGTGAATAAAGTTTGCGCAAGGTGACTACATCTTCGATGGGAAAGTATCCGGCGAAGGCGAGACCGAGATAAAGCGCGGGCGCTTTGTGTCCGGCGGACCAGATGATGCGGTCGCGAAGAGGCCACTCGGGATTATTCGGATCGTGCAGCGCAACCTTGAGGTAGAGAGCAGCGACAATCTCCATCATCGAGAGCGTACCGCCGGTGTGGCCGGAGCCGGCCGCGCACAGCGCCACCAGGTCGTAGCCGCGCATCAGGCGGGCAGCTTCTTTCAGCTCTTCGATGGAGAAGTCACGCACAACGGCTTTCGAGAAGGCGTTGACCAGGGGCATGTCGCATCCTTTGTGCGGGCAGTCGCGACGCGGCGGAGAACCCATGGGAATAGGAAAGGAGGCGCGTGGACGGAAAGCCCGCGATATCTGGGGACCTGTCAGGCAAGGCTAGGCGGAAGCAAACCACGGGTCTGTGAGCAACATCACTTGAGATTGTGACCCGGTTCCGAGCTGGAGAGGACGGTGCCGGCGGAATCAGTGTGGCTGCCTCAAGGATAAAGGGTGTTTCGACGCGTTTCGAGTTCGGCAACACCCAGTTCCGCTGAATCGGTTGACCCAAGAAGACGTAGCTGTTTCGGGGCATCGGTGATCGAACCGTCATGGGCCGAAGCCCGTAGGGCTGGCGCCGCCGTTAGCCCAGGACGGAGCGCAGCGGAGTCCTGGGTGGGAGCGTCGTTGAAGGGGGAGCCGGCTTTAGCCGGCGGCACCGGTTCCTCCGGGCCTCACGCTCGACATCTCCAGCTCGAGCGCCGCCATCGACACCGTGCTATCGCGGATGAAGTAATACATCGCGATGATCAGGCAAATCAAACATGCGGCAAAGAACGGCAACGCCAGGTAATCGGTGCGCAACTGGAACACCTGTTCGGCGAACAGAGACAAAATCATGAGCGACACGAAGAAGATGCTCAGTGCCCCGTAGGTCATCGACAGCCGCAATAGCCGCGCCCTCTGATGGGTATGCAGCAACTGCTCTTCCAGGTGACGAACTTCCGCGCTGCCGGCCGTGCTGCTTTGCAGCTCCCGCATGATGAAGCGCGCGCGATCGAGAGCCCGGCCATAGCGGTTCGAGATGCTCAGCAGCAGCAAACCTACGCCGGAGATAACAATCACCGGCGCAATCGACGCGGTCAGGATCTGGACAACCGAGGAGATCGGCATACTTAGCTCGCCCTGGTTCGCACGATCACAGCGGCGAATCTCACCCGCAGCATACAATGTCTGCGAGGTCGAGGGCTAAGGGAAATGCATACGGCAGACGTGGTGATTGTCGGCGGAGGCATCGTAGGCGCCAGCATTGCGTGGCACCTGACCGATGCCGGCTGCCGCAACGTGCTCATCGTGGAGCGCGAATCGCACCAGGGCAAAGGGTCCACCGGAAAAAGCATGGGCGGCGTGCGCGCGCAGTTCGCCACCAGGCCCAATATCCAGATGTCGCTGTACTCGATTCCGTTCTACGCCTCGTTCGAAGAGCGGCTGGGACAGCCGGCGGGATATCGCGCGCAGGGCTACATGTTCGTCGCCACCCAGCAGAAGCATCTCGACTATTTGCAGACGAACCAGGCGCTGCAGAAATCGCTGGGCCTGACGCAGGCGCGCATGGTGACGCGCGACGAGATTGTTGCCACCGTTCCGCAATTGCGCTCCGACGACATCCTCGGCGGCAGCTTCTGTCCGACCGACGGCTTCGTCGATCCCTACAGCGTGATGGTGGGCTTCACTACCTGCGCCTGCGAGAAGGGTGCGACGATCTGGCGCTCGACCGAGGTTACTGCGGTCCATCACGACAGCTCAGGGGTGATGGGCGTCGAGACCACGCGCGGGCCGGTGAGCGCGCCGGTAGTGGTGAACGCTGCCGGAGCGTGGGCGGCGCAGCTCGCCTCGCTGGCCGGAGTGCAATTGCCGGTCGAACCGATGCGGCGCATGCTGATCCCGACCGAGCCCTTCGACGGCGTCTCGCACGAGATCCCGATGGTGATCGACATGAGCAACGGCTTCCACTTCCGGCCGGAAAGCCTGGGCTTCCTGCTGGCGTGGAACGATCCCGAAGAGCAGCTGGGATTCAACACCAACTTCGAGCCGACGTTCATCGAGAAGGTGCTGACGCGCGCCGCCGATCGCGTGCCCTGCTTCGAAAATCTCGCGGTCAATCCGAAACGCGCATGGGCAGGACTGTATGAGATGTCGCCCGATCATCACTGCATCATTGGACCGGTCGAGGAGCTGCGGGGTTTCTACTGCGCCAACGGATTCAGCGGACACGGCGTGATGCATTCGCCCGCGACCGGTAAGATGGTGGCCGACCTGATCCTGCACGGCCGCACCGATGTTGTGGATCACGTCGAGGTGCTGAGCCCCGGACGCTTCGCCAAGGGCGAATTGCTGCACGAGACCGCGGTGCTGTAGGTACTGGTCTGAGTTGCGATGGGCTGATTCGGGCAGAACTGGCCTTCAGGCCGGCGGCTCTGCGGCTTATGGTTATTTTCAGTTCGCTTGGTTGAGCCGTAGGTTTTGAAGGGGCACGGCTTTTGCCGTGCCGTTACAGTTCGTTTATTTGGACCAGGGCAAGGCGGACTTCAGTCCGGCGAGCCCTCCCTCACATGACACCACTTCCAACCAACGCCAAGCCCCGGCGCGCCGTTCAAGAACGCCACTCGCGTCCAGGTCAGCTTCGTCACTGCCGCCGAGAAGCGAGCCCTGGCCTTTTTTGCGGCGCACATGCCTGCGTGGGTCGGCTCGGATCAGCTGACAGTCCTCGGCTTCCTGGCGCAGATCATGGTCGGCGTCAGTTACGCCCTGTCGCGCTACGACCGCCGCTGGCTGCTGTGGGGGATCCTGTTTCTTGCCATCAACTGGTTTGGCGACAGCCTGGACGGAACAGTTGCAAGGTTTCGCAACCGTCAGCGGCCGCGCTACGGCTTCTATGTCGACCATGTCATCGACGCCATAGGGTCAACCATACTGATGACCGGGCTGGCGCTCTCTGGCTTCATGTCGCCGCTGATCGCCCTGGCGCTGCTGGTGGCGTTTTTGCTGCTCGCCATTGAGGTCTATCTCGCGACCTACACCATCGGCAGCTTCCACCTGTCGTTCTTCAACCTGGGACCGACGGAAATCCGCATCATCTTCGCCATCGGCAACATTGTCCTCTACGTGCGCGGGCCTTGGGGTCACATCGCAGGACGGACGTTTCTGGTCTTCGATGCCGGCGCGGTGGTGGCCATCCTCGTATTGCTTGGGATGTTTCTTTACGCCGCCATCAAGCACACGGCACAGCTCTACAAAGAAGAGCGGCTGCCATGAAGCGTGCGCACGCCAGGTGAGTCGTGGGCTGATATTGTCGCCGCTCGCTGAAGTTCTACCTGGTGGGCGCCTGCTTCGCTTCAACGGGACTGCGGGCCCGATCGCCATCGACGGGAACCTCCCGCTCATGCGCCTTTTTGTGGGGACGCTGCATCTGCAATATATGCTCGGCAACATTGTGACGGTCACGGCTTATTCGCCCTCGAATTTCCGGGCGAGCGACCGCGTGGTCTTCCAGCCGGGCCTTACCTTTAAGGAGTGGTGATCGCAGTGGTGAATTCAACGCAAGACATCGTGCGCGAGGCGACGGCCTCGGAGCTGCCGGAAATCGTTTCGCTCATCAACCGCGCTTTCCAGGTCGAGAGCTTTTTCAAAAGCGGCGACCGCATGGACGCGGAGACGGCGCGGCACAACATGAATGAGGGAAAGTTTCTGGTGCTGCGCGAAGGCGACGCGATGATCGCGTGCATGTGGATGAAGATCACGGGCGAGCGCGCGTATCTCGGGACGCTGTCGGTCGATCCCTCGCGACAGAAGTCGGGACTGGGCGGCCGCATGATGCGCGAGGCCGAATCGTATGCGCGAGCGAGGGGGTGTACGGCGCTGGATATTCGCATTGTGAATTTGCGCACGGAGTTGCCGCCGATCTATCGCAAGTTCGGGTTCGCCGAAACCGGGACCGAGATTCTGAAGGACACGGAGAAGTTTACCCAGCCGGTCCATTTCATAAAGATGTCGAAGGCGTTGTAGCGAGCGCATGCCCCAGTCCTGGGTACGGTTGTTGTCAAAGGACAGGATCCGGCTTCAGCCGGCGGCATATGCCGCCTGAAGGGGCTTTGGTATTTGCTGAGAGCGGTTACCCAGCACTCCCGCGCTGGGCTATTTGCTTTTGCACCGCCGTCGGCGGAGCTGCTTCGTATAATCGTCACGAGCCTGCTCGTGTCTGCCATTCCCCAACTCAAAGACCAACTCAAACGCGCTGCCCTCGACCTTGGCTTCGATCTGGCCGGGGTTGCCGGGGTTGCCGACACGCCCGAGCATCGCTTCTTCTCCGACTGGATCGACGACGGACACGCCGGCGAGATGAAATATCTCGAGGCGCGCAATGAGGCCGACGCCTTGAAGCGTGCTTCCCTGGCAAACGCTGTTCCGTGGGCCCGGTCGGTTGTGCTTTGCGCGATCAACTACAACACGGACGCGCCCTACTCTTCGCACGCAGGATCGCCCACGGAGGGATGGATCTCGCGTTATGCCCAGTCGCACCGTGACTACCACGATGTGGTACTCGAAAAACTGCGCGCCCTGGAAGCCTTGCTCATGAAGATGTGCGCCGGGCATGACATCGCGGCTCCGCGCACCTGGTGCTATGTCGATACTGGGCCGGTGATCGAACGCATCTTTGCCAAATACGCGGGCGTGGGATGGATCGGGAAGAATACCTGCATCCTCAACGAGAAGCTGGGATCATGGCTTTTCCTCGGTGTGCTGCTTACGTCGCTGGAGCTGCCGCCCGACCTGCCGGCCGCCGACCACTGCGGCTCGTGCACGCGCTGCATCGATGCCTGTCCGACGAACGCCTTCCCGGCTCCATATCAGATGGACGCGACCCGTTGCATCGCTTATCTCACCATCGAGTTGCGCGGCTCCATTCCGGAGGAGTTTCGCCCGCAGATGGGGCGGCAGGTTTATGGCTGCGATATCTGTCAGGATGTTTGTCCCTGGAACCGGCATGCTCCGGCAACAACTCTGCCGGATTTTCAGCCGCGGCCCCGGTTGGTGAACCCAGAGCTGGAGTGGCTGGCCGGGATGGGCGTTGACGAATTTCGCGAGGTGTTTCGGGGCTCGCCGGTGAAGCGCACCAAGCTGAGCGGCCTGCGGCGCAACGTGGTGATCGCGATGGCGAATTCCGGTGACTCACGTTTTCTGCCGATCCTGGAGCAGCTCTGCCTTGAGGAAGACGCGGTGATCGCCGAACATGCGCGCTGGGGCGCGAAACATCTGGCCGAGTTGCTGGAACTCGGCTCGTCGGCCTGAAGGCCGCCTCGTGCGGATCATCAATTGCATCTACGCGGCACGGCTGAGGCCGTGCCCTTTCAAGGCTAACTGGAATATCGTCAGATAAATAGCTGCGGCCCTACTACTGCGCGGAGTTGCACGGCATGCGTAGGATTTACATCGGGAGCGCCGCCTCCAATCGCGTAAACAAAACTTAACTCACCGAATTCGATCTGGTACGTCTATTGCAACAGGTAGGTACGAAGCGAAGCGATGCAGCAACTCTCCAAGCGTGGAATCTTGGAGGGCGACAGACCAGAGGCAGACGGACGCCGCGGCGAAAGTAGGTGAGTTCCCGCCCATCGCCGCGGCGTTCGATAGCGAGATTTTGATTTCGTGAGCGCGTGAGTCCCCCTCGCCGCGTACGCGAAAGGTGCCCCGCAGTAACCAGCTCTGATCGAGCTCAGCCCAGGGCATCACGGCCTTCCTGTTCGGGACAGGAAGGCTTTTTTCTTGGACGAACGCCTTGATTCCCTCTATTCGGGTTTTCTTCACAGTGATAGCATTCGCTGCATAGCCGGCCCCGGTGTGCAGTATGCGTCTTCCCCATTTCCTGACCCATTTGTTCTGGTTGCTTGTTCTTTGTCCCGCGCTTCTGCTGGCGAGCGAGCCGCAATGGCTGGAAGTACAGTCCGACCACTTCAGCGTAATTACGGACTCCGGCGAAACAAGTGGCCGTCATGTAGCCGAATTGTTCGAACAAATGCGTGCGGCTTTTGGCATTGTGTTTGTGCGAGGCACGATCAACCAGCCAGTCCCGCTGCAAATCATCGCCTTCCGCAACGGCAGCGAGTTTCGGCAGCACAGCCCAATCTTCAAGGGAAAAGTGGTGGAAGTCTCCGGCTTTTTTCAGACCAGCAATGACAAAGATTTCATCGTGGTGGACATGAGCCAGCAGAACAACTGGCAGATCGTCTTTCACGAATATGCGCACGTCTGGCTGAAAGACAATTTCCCGCCGGCAGCTCCCTGGTTCGATGAGGGCTTTGCTGAATATCTTTCCACCATGAAGGTTGCCAACGGGACCATCACAGTCGGTCAACCCATTGCCGGCGCTCCGTTGCTGAATGAAGGCTCGCAGTTCAGTTTGCTCGATCTATTTCAGGTGCAGCAGCACTCCGAAACTTACAATCACAGTGGGCTGCAGCGTGACATGTTCTATTTCGAGTCTTGGCTGGTGGCGCATTACCTGATTGATGCCGGACTTTTCTCCCAGACTGCGGACTACTTCCGTCTGACCAACCAGGAGAAGATGCCCATTCCGGCCGCGGTGCAAGCCGCCTTCGGAATGTCTCTTCCGGAGTTGCAGCGAGCTATCTGGGCGAGGTGGAAAACCGGACAGCTCAATACAAAAACTTACCGGGACACGATTCCCACTACCATCGCCATGACTGCCCGTCCGTTGAATGCAATCGAGGCGCGCACGCAGCTGGCGGATTTTCATTCCCACACAGTCGACTATCGCGATAAGGCCATACTGGAATTCGAAGACGTTCTACGCCAGAACCCGAACGTGGAAGCGGCGCAACGTGGCCTGGCTTATGCCTACCTGCGTGCCGGGAACGCGAGCCGGGCCGAGGAACATTTTCGCGCTGCCGCCAATCTGGGTTCGTCCGACCCGCGCGTGTACTTCTACGCTGCCGAACTTATGCAGCAGAGCCATCCCGAAGCCGCGGGTTCAGAGGAATTTGTACGCGACCTGGAGCGGGCGATTCAACTCGATCCTCAGTACGCCGATGCCTACCATTTGCTGGGATTTGGCCAGATGCGCAAGCGCCGGTATGCGGAAGCGGAGCAGAATATCCGTCAAGCGATGGAGCTTTCGCCCCGCGAAGAGAGCTACCAACTGGATCTAGCGGTCATCCTGGTGAATGAGCGCAGGACGAAAGAAGGGATGAAGCTTCTCACCACTCTTTCTCAGAGCAGCGATACCGATCTGGCGCAACAGGCTACTCGGATACTGGCCAGCGCGGGAAGCGTCGAGCTGGACGACGCAGATCTGGACCACGAAACCGCGGCGACTCCGGTCGCCGGAGCCGTGCCTGCCGGCCAGTGCCCGAAGGAACCCTGTCTCGGGCGCTGATCCCAGCGTTCCTGAGGGGCGAGGTGGTGTGGATCGACTGCTCCGCCGTTGTGGGAGCGGTGTTCACCTCCGCGGGTTTGCGAATCGGAGAACCGGATGACACAGCTTGGGTTTCTGGCGATAAAATTGGGACTATGACGGAAGCGCTCAGTCGCCGGCTGAAGCAGGGACATTTCTCCAGCCCTGCGCAGGAAGCCATGCTGAGTGTGATTGTCGCCGCCAACACCATCAACGACATCATGGATCGCCTGTGCGAGGAGCACGGCATCACGCGCGCACAATACAACGTGCTGCGCATTCTGCGCGGGGTCCATCCCGAGGGACACGCGCGTTGCGAGATCGCCTGCCGCATGCTGGATCGAGCTTCGGATATTACGCGGCTGGTCGACCGGCTACAAGCGCGGCGGCTGGTGAGGCGCTCGCGCGGCAGCGAAGATCAGCGCCAGGCGGTCACCGTCGTCACCGCGAAGGGTCTGAAGCTACTGGAGTCGATGCAGCCGCGGATTGACGAAGAGACAGCCGGAATCGTTGCCAAGCTCAGCGACAGCGATTGCCGCGAGTTGAGCCGGCTGTGCGCCGTAATCTTCGAAGGCCTTATCGAGAAGCGAGAGCCGTAGTCCGACCGCCAGCGCCTGCAATTTCTTTCCCTGACATAAGCCTGCGACCCGATTACGCCGGTTGGAGGAAATGAATCTTCGGCGCGAGCTCTCCCATCCAATTATGTGTTGTAACACGTAATTTGGTTCGTAAGCCGATTTGAGATGCAGAACGTGCGTGGCCGATGTCGATTTCGGCCAGTTCGAACGTCGTATCAGCGAACAGGAGATGAGTATGGCTACTCTTTTGATCGTCAATTCCAGTCCGCGCAGCAACTCCGTTTCCCGCCGGCTCACAGGCCACGTGGCCGGGCAATGGAAGCAGCGCAATCCCGAGGGACGCGTGATTGAGCGCGACCTGACGGCCACCGGTCCCGCGTACTTGAGCGAGGAATGGATTCAGGCGATGGGAACACCCGCCGAAAAACGTACGGCGGAGCAGAATGCGATTCTCGCCGAATCCGATCTCTACATCGATGAGTTGCTGGCGGCTGACGTCATCGTGATTGGCGCGCCGATGCATAACTACTCGATCTCGGCGCCGCTGAAGGCGTGGATCGATCAGATCGTTCGCGCAGGAAAAACTTTCAGCTACAGCGACAAGGGGCCACAAGGACTGTTGCCGGCCGGCAAGCAGGTGCTGGTGATTGTTTCGCGCGGTGGTACGTATGGCGAGGGAGCGCCGACGGACTTCCAGGTTCCATACTTGCGGCACATGCTGGGATTCGTTGGCCTGAACAATCTGAGACTGGTCGACGCCGACCGGCAGGCGTTTGGTCCCGAGGCAGCACAGAAGTCCGTCGACGAAGCGATGGCGCAGCTGTCGAGCTGCCAAGAGCAGGTCGCGGTGTCGGTGTAAGGGTGCTGTCGCCAGTCAGAAATCGAGGGTGCCCCGTTCTACGCCATCTTTTGGCGTAGGGCGGGTGTTTTCGAACCGGCCCGCCCTAGCCCAAAATCGGGGCTAGAACGGGGAACCCAGATTTTTCATGCCGCGATCGTAGGGTCCAAACGAGAGAACCCTCCCGGGTGGGAGGGTTCAGTGGTTCGATCGCGAACTCAGAAGCCTAAAGCGAAAGCGGCGCTTACCAATGGGCTTCTGTGTGGCGGAGACGTCTTATACGCGCACGACGTTCGCGGCCTGGAAGCCTTTCGGTCCCTTGGTGAGGTCGAATTCGACGGTCTCGCCCTCATTCAAGCTCCGGTATCCGCTCTCCTGGATAGCCGAAAAATGTACAAAAACATCCTCGCCCGTGGACCGTTGAATGAATCCGTAGCCCTTGGCTCCGTTAAACCACTTCACTGTACCTTTCTCTCTCACAACCCGCTCCTTTCGACAGCAAACTATGAATCACCCCTGCTTCGCTGACGTTCCCTGCCGCTTCCTTAAGCTGGTCCCACGCGCTCGCACGCGAGTTGACAGCTTTTGGCAACAGCCGGAAAGACGTCTCTACGTCGCCGGGAAACAAGGGTTGCGGCTCAGCTCGCAGTTCGTGTGCAAAGAAAAAAGCCCCACGAATTTACGCGGACAGAGCATTCCTGCTCAATCGACGTAGATCCCTGGAACCCGTGCAATGCGGTAATTCAACTGCTGACAGAAACATCAACCCAAATCCGCGTTTCGGTGGACCCGAAAGCTCCTCCTCAGCCCAATCCGAAGGGGAGCAAACGATAATTACAGGGAACTCTGCTTTTTGGCAAGTATTTCTTGCACAGAGACTTCCGGACGCTCCCGGAACAGAACGGGTAATCGAAAAAGGGACAAAGTAACCACCTTAGAGGAGGATCGGGATTCTGCTACGATTACAAAGGACACGATGACAGGCAGCACTGGAACGTCAGGTCTGGGACCGCCTCCCAAGACCGCTCCGCCCTTCGGAGGGAGCTCCTCAACCAGCGCCAGCCCACCGCTTAACTCCTCTGGAACCGCAGACTTACACTCTACTCCGCTGCGTCCGGGGACGGCCGCGAAACGTCTGCTGGCCGAGGACCGCCGCGAAGAAATCTTCCAATATCTGCCCGAAACCTACAGCCTGTCGCATCGGCTGCGGTATCACGGGCTATCGACGCTGCGCTACCTGATGCAGACCGAGGTGCACACCTACGCGTTCTCGGTAGCAGCGAACTCGATCCTGTCGTTCTTTCCTTTTATTGTCCTGTTGCTGACCATCGTGCATCGCGTCTTTCACTCGCAGGCGATGTACGACGTGGTGCTGCAACTGCTGCGCGACTACCTGCCCAGCAACAAGGACTTCGTCATCCGCAACCTGCAATTCCTGGCCAGCGTACGAGGACGAGGTCAGATCCTTTCCTTCGTCATGCTGCTGATCACGTCGACCGGAATCTTCCTTCCGCTTGAGGTCGCACTCAACAGCATTTGGGGATTCAAGAAGAATCGCTCGTACCTGATGAACCTGCTGGTGTCGCTGGGCTGGCGTTCGCGTGCGGATGCCTGGCGATGCTGTCGGTTGCGCTGACCGCGCAAAATCTGCGGCTGCTCGAGCGCTACGTCGGCGATGGCAACGTGGTCTTCCAAGTGGCGGGATTCGTGGTGATAAAGGCGTTCGCCATCGTGGCGACCATCGGCATTTACTTCCTCATCTATTGGCTGCTGCCGCATGGGAAAGTTCCGGTGCGCGCGGTGCTGCCGGCGGCGATCATCACCGGCGTGCTGTCGGAAGGGGCGAAGTACCTCTACATCCTGGTCCTGCCGTGGCTGAATTTTCAGGAAGTCTACGGCCCGTTCTCGGTGTCGGTGACGCTGATCTTCTGGTCGTTCTGGAGCGGCATGCTGCTGCTGGGCGGCGCGTATCTATCGGCCGCGGAGCACAGCTATCGGGTGCAGGCCCGGCAAGCTACGGAAGCTAAGAGCTAGCTGCTCGTCGTCAAATATGTCCTGAGTAAGGGGGCGGGAGGGAGCGAATCTCCGCCCTTCGGGGGAGGATTCCCCATTCGAGTTGGCGCAGGTTGGCCGATCCTCTCGCCAGTTCTCGAATCGCCTCAGCCCGGCTGGAAAGGAGAGCCAGAACGGCACTGAGGTTGGACCCGAGTATCCGTCAAAATTTTGTCCAAGACAACAATTGATTCGCGGGGAAACGTACGTCTTATTGGGGACGCCGCGGCTCGCAGCCTGCTGAAAAAGCTTTTTTCCGAACCTAGTTTCGCCGGCTGAAGCCGGCTTGGATTAATCACAAAGCCAGAGCTTATCGGCACGAGTAAACTCGTGCCCTGATACAAGGCACACGTAATCAGAGTTTGGCGGCAGCCTGTGAGGCCGTGCCCTTTCAAAACTGATCGTCAGCGAGTCCCTCAGCAGCGCGCTAGGCCTTCTCCCGCATCTTTGCCGCGGGATAGACTCCGAGCACCTTCACGAATTCGGCTATCTCTCCCAAATGGCGCAGTGCGTTGCGGGCGGGTTCGTCGTCGCCGCGCAGCATGTCGACAAAGAAGACGTACTCCCAGGGATGGCCCCGCAGAGGCCGCGACTCGATCTTGCTCAGGCTGATGTCGCGCAGCGCAAAGACGCTGAGCGCCTTGAACAGCGCTCCCGGCTCATTCTTCAGTGCGAAGCCGATGGAAGTTTTATTCGCCCCGTGGGTGATCTTTCGCGATTTGTTGATGAGGAGGAAACGAGTGTAGTTCTGCTGATCGTCTTCGATGCCGGCCAGCAGCACGCGGCCTCCGTACTGCGCCGCGGCGCGCTTGGGAGCAATGGCCGCCGCGTCATCCATCTTCTCGGAGATGATGTGGCGCACGCTGCCGGCTGTATCGTAGAACGGTATCGGCTGCACCTGTGGGTGCGAGCGAAAGAAGTTGCGGCACTGGTCGAGCGCTACCGGATGCGAGAAAACTCGCCGCACGTTCCGCAGCGCCACTCCCGGAGGAGCGATAAGATTGTGGCGAATGCGCAGGTGAAACTCCGCATGGATGAAAAGCTCGCGGGCCAGCAACAGATCGAAGTGCTCGG
Organism: uncultured Acidobacteriaceae bacterium; assembly: GCA_963834135.1. Taxonomy (GTDB): domain Bacteria; phylum Acidobacteriota; class Terriglobia; order Terriglobales; family Acidobacteriaceae; genus Bog-257. Next base: position 81,581 of record CAWIAN010000012.1, read on the forward strand.
CCACCGAGCCGGCAAGGGAGTTTTCGATAGGGATGACTGCCGCATTGACCGAGCCGCGTTCGACTCGCTCGAAGACTTCGGCGGAACGCGCACACGGAACCACGGTAGCGCGGGGCAGCATCTTGCCCGCAGCTTCGTGGCTGAACGAGCCAAGCTCTCCCTGGATAGCTGCTTTCATGGATGGGCCGAGAATATCAGAACAACCGGGTTACCCGCTTCAGGTTGCCTGATCGCCGCGAAATATGCTGGTTCCCCGACACTTAAACTCAGCTGCTCACAAACAACCAATACCGCGGCATTCGGCTTCCAATCTGTAGTTGCACGGGGAACGACTTCGGAGGTGACAAGATGCTTTGGACCCTGTTTGTAGTACTGCTGGTGTTGTGGCTGCTGGGCGTAGTCTCCAGCTACACCTTCGGCGGATTCATCCACATTCTGCTGGTTCTGGCGGTGATTGCGCTGGTATTCCAGTTAATTAGCGGACGCAGGACAGTAGTGTAAAGCCTCGTCGCCGGTGGCGATTGACCGCGGGCGACGACCGTACTTATCGAATCGATGATCAGCGTACAGACTGAAGGGAGACAAACCTATGGATAGCGATCGCGTAAAAGGCAAGGCTGACGAAGTTGTGGGACGCGCTAAGCGTCAGGCGGGCGAGTGGACCGGTGATACCGAGGCGCAGGTGAAGGGCGCCGCCCAGGAAGTGAAGGGCAAGGTGGAGAACGCGTGGGGCAACGTGAAGGATGCAGCGCGCGACGCCAAGGCCGAGGCCGAAGTCCGGCACGAACAGAACAAGGAAATCAAACGCGAAGAAGATCGTCGCAAAGAAGATGTAGCCTAGCTATTGCGAGCAGCAGCGAAGGCTCATAAGGCGCCTAACCGGGCGCCTTTATTTTTTGCCCTCAATAATCAGATTTCCGGCGCGGTCCAGGAAGAACGTACTGCCGCTCGGGATGACCGTTGTCGCACTGTATTCCGTTACGATCGCGGGCCCTCGCAGCTTTGTGCCGACCGTCATTTGCTCGCGATCATGGATCGCCGTCGCGATGGCTTTGCCGGAGAACCAGACGCGGCGCTTCTCTCCGTTGCCCGCCGGCTTCTTTGAGGAAAGCTTTGCCGCAGGAATTCGCGGCGACGGCATTCGCGCGCGCAGGCGAAGCGTTACCAGCTCAACCGCCCGCTCAGGATGAGCGTAACCGTAGCGAAATTTGTGCTGGCGATGAAACTCGTCGAGCACGCTCTTGCTCCACGGAATGTTCAGCTCGAAGCCCTGCCCGCGATAGCGCAAGTCGGCGCTGCGCTGGAACTTCAGATTTTCCCGCCAGCCTTCCTCGTGAAACTCGCGCTGCGCCGTGCGCTCCAGCTCTTCGATGCGGCGGCCAAGGCCTGAGAACGATGACTTAGCGCCGAGCTCCAGCACCACCGTTCGCGAATAATCCTTGATGACGTCGCTGGCCAGGATGCCGCAGGCGGACAGCGCGCCAGGCATCGCAGGGACGATCACCCGTGGAATGCCGAGCGCCAGCGCCAGCTCACAGGCGTGGAGTCCGCCGGCCCCGCCGAAAGCTACCAGAGTGAACTGTCGCGGATCCTGGCCGCGTTCGACCGAGACGACGCGCAGGGCGCGCTCCATGTTGGCGTTCACCACGCGCACTACGCCCTCCGCAAATTGCTCCAGCGACATGCGCGTGCTCTGTTGCTTGAGCCACTCGCTGGTGATGGCGCGGGTCCGTTCGAGATCGAGAGTGAACGAGCCTCCCAGAAATTTGTCGGGCTGCAGGCGTCCGAGCAGCAGGTTGGCATCGGTCACCGTCGGCTGAAGTCCGCGTCCATAGCAGATCGGGCCGGGATCGGCGCCCGCCGATTCTGGGCCGACGCGCAACGCGCCTCCGGCATCGAAGCGTGCCAGCGAGCCTCCGCCGGCGCCAACGGTGTGGATGTCGAGCATGGGCACACGCACCGGCAGACCGGCGATCTCGGCTTCGTTGCTCGCCTTCGGCTCGCCATCCACCAGCGCGACGTCGGTCGAGGTGCCTCCCATGTCGAAGGTGAGGATGCGCTCAAAGCCGCTGAGCCGCGCCATCGCGGCTGCTCCCACAACTCCGCCGGCGGGTCCGGATAAAACAGTTTGAACGGGCCGGCGTGCTGCGGATTCCAGCGACGTGATGCCGCCGCTCGACTGCATCACGAAAACGCGCGACGCTTTCGCCCTGCTCCCACTCTGTCGGATACGCACATCGAGTTGCTGTAGATAGCTCTGCATCACAGGCTGCAAGTAGGCGTTGATGACGACGGTGCTGGCGCGCTCGTATTCGCGGAACTCCGGCAAGATGACATGAGACAACGAAAGCGGAAGCCCAAGCTCTTCCAGCACGCGGCCGATGGCGCGCTCGTTTTCGGGATTCGCGAAGGAGAACAGGGTCGAGATGGCAATCGATTCGGCGCCGCTGGTGTGTACGTCGCGAGCCAATACCTGGAGATCTTCGCGTGAAGGCTTTTGCAGAATCTCTCCATTGGGCGCGACGCGTTCCGGTACGCCGAAGCGCAGGCCGCGATCGACCAGAGGAGGCACACGCTCAAAGGTCAGGTCATAGAGCTGGGGCCGGTTCTGGCGGCCAATCTCGATGGTGTCTTCGAAGCCGGCGGTGGTGACGAAGGCAACGCGAGCTCCCTTTCGTTGCAGCAGCGTATTGGTGCCGACGGTGGTTCCGTGTAGCAGAATGATGGCGCCGGTGGGATTGGTCTGCTCGAGCGCGTCGGCGATGGCCAGCGAGGGATCGCCGGGCGTGGAGAACACCTTCGCGATGCGGAGCCGGCCGCGCTCCAGCCAGACGCAGTCGGTGAAGGTTCCACCGGTATCGACGGCAACACGGAGCGTCGGCGGCGGAGTTTTGGGTCGAGAAGCGGCCATAGTCGGATGAGCAGGGCCCGGGAAAGCGCCGATTTTAGCACGCGGAACGCCTACAACCGCTTGCCCATCTGGAAGGCGTCGAGCGCATGGCTGGAGTAGTACTCGGGAAGCGATGCGCAGAACCTCGTAACCGAGCTTGCGATAGAGCCGCAGCGCCGGCTCGTTGTCGACCGCCGTTTCCAGATAGATTTCACCGCAACCCAGCGCGCGCAATCGTTCTTCGCAGGCGTTCATTAACTGCGTAGCTAAGCCGAAGCGGCGCGCCTGCTGAAGGATGTCGAGGGTGAGGATGCGTCCGTACTTCCGCCGAACGGGATGGGCGATGACGAAGCCAGCGATCGGGTCGTCGACAATGGCTGACTGAAATTCGCCGACAAGGGTTATGGCGTTTCGTCGCGTGATGAAGCCGCTGAGCTCCATCTGCGTGTAGGCGATGCCGGGCGGAAAGCAGAGCTGATCGATCTGCCACAGGCGATCGAAGTCGACGGGGCGGTAGTCGCGAATCGTGAAGGTGATGTCGGCGGTATGTGGGCTCGAGGTCAGGCAGTCACTCGCTTCCTAATCGAGACCCTCGTCAGCCCTGAACTTGGGCGAACGTGGGGCACCGGATATCGCCCATCATAGCGGACCGCCGGAGCATGGCAAAGACCGCGTTGCGAGTGTCGGGTGCCCCGGATTGCCCCGGAACTAGGCGGCGCGGCGGCCTTTTTGCTTTTCTTCCGCGAAAAGTTCGAGCATGTTGCGATTGAATTCAGGAATGTCATCCGGCTTGCGGCTGCTCACCCAGTTGCGGTCGCGCACGCTGACTTGGTCAACCCATCGAGCGCCGGCATTTTTCAGGTCGTCCTGAATCGTGTAGTAGCTGGTCATGTGACGGCCTTCGGTCAATCCGGCGGAAATCAGCAGCCACGGCCCGTGGCAGATCACCGCAATGGGCTTGCCGGCGCCGTCGATGTTCTTCACGAATTCCTGCGCCTTCTTCTCCATGCGAAGGGCGTCGGCGTTCATCGCGCCGCCGGGCAGGAGCACGGCGTCGAAATCGTTGGGACGAGCTTCGTCGAGAGTCATATCCACTTTGACTTTCTGCGTTTTCTTATCGTGCTGTACGGCCTGGATCTCGCCCGACTTAGGGGAGATAACGACAGCTTGCGCGCCCGCCCCTTGCAGAGCCTTGCGGGGTTCGATGAGCTCCGCTTCTTCGAATAAGTCGGTTGCCAGAATTGCTACACGAAGACCTTGAAGTTGATTTTCTGCCATGTGTTCCTCCAGAAGATTGCGGTTGAGTTTGATTATGGATGTGGATGGTTCAGCAAACTCTAGATGGGATGCACGAAGCATATGTAGGGTGGGCGGGAGATTTACGATGCCCGTTCGTCCAACGTTTTTGAAAGGGGGGTCAGAGCTTCGTAATCGGAGGCTTCTACCTCAACCTGAAGCAGAGGTCCTCCACTCGGGCTAAAGCGGTCGGTCGGGATGACAACTTTCCAGTATGAACGCTTCAAACGGGCCGACTTTCCCTGCCTTATCGATCTCGCAACCGCGCGTCTTCCACCTTCTCCATTTCAATCAGCCCAACCCATTCGTTGTTTCGGTTCTCGTAGAACCTCACGTGGCCGTCCAGAATTCCTGCTGCGGCTCGCGGCGAGAGATCCTCGTGATAGTCGAAGAATCGCTCCTGGAGCTGCTTTCCGAAGGTAAGACTCTGGAGCAGTGGATGTGGCGGCTCCCACTTGGTGCTGAACAGGTAGGCCGTGTCGAACTGACCGGTGGCGTGCGCGGCACGCTCGATCTCCGGTACAGAGAAGTTCTCGATCCGCACGACGGTAAGCGGCTGCTTCACGTAGCCGAGCCAGGGCCGGGTGAGTTCGTCCGATGCGGGCCAGGCAGTGAGAATGGTTCGTTGTGGATGCTTCGCCAGTTCGTTTGCCGCTTGCTTGTGCAGGATGATGTAGTCGCGATAGAGCAACGTGTCCTCGGGCGCGATGCGGTAGGGCGGTGGAACAAAGAGCTGAACCACGAACGCAGCCACGGCGATTGCCACGTACCAAGTCCAATGACGGAGGCGGCGACGCATGGTTGAAATGCACACCAGGATAACCAGCGGCACGACGGGCAGCATGTAGCGCGCCAGAACAGCGCCTCCGAGGACGGATTCGGCCACGACGTTCGCCACCAGTACGACCAGGAAAACCAGCTGCACGTTAATGGGGATGCGTGGACGAACGCTGCCGTCGGCCTCACTGACGGGATCGTGACTCATCGCCTCGATCATGCCGACGACCAGCAGGAACAGGTTGAGGTATCCGAAGACATGCCACAGCCTCAGCAGCAGAGCGAGCCCGATGCGCAAGGGATTCAGTGTCGCCTGCAAGTTGTAACGAAGGTACTCGGGATTGCCGAGATAGAAGCCGGTGCGGTGATGATGGTAGGCAAACCAGCCCAGCAACGGAAGCAGGACAGATGAGGAATGACAGTGCGTGCCGCGGGCTGTGATAGAGAAACCACGACTCGCGTCGAGTCTTCCCCGAGCTGGTTAGCAAGGGACGCAGCAGCTCCCAACCGAACAACGCCATGGGCGTGACGATGGCGGTCTCTTTCGCCAATGGTGCGAGGCAGAAGAAGACGATGGTGGCGACCGGCCGGCGTTCGACATACATCGCCAGTCCCCAGAGGGTGAAGGCAGCGGCCATCATGTCGAGGTGGGCCAGAGAACTCTGGGTGAAAAAAACCGGGTAGAGCGCGGTGCACAGCACGGTGGCCAGCGCGACGGATTCGGGTGCCACGTTGCGGGCCAGCCGCCACAGCCCGAGCAGCGCGAAAGCGGCCACCATCAACATGGCTTCGCGCGTGGTGGTCGGCGTAAAGGCGCTGAACTTCCACCAGAACGCCAGCCATAACATCACCAGCGGAGGATGGGCATTGGACAGCGTGGTGTGCGGGATTAGCGATCCGGTAAGCAGCAGGTCGCGCGCTGCGGGAATGAAGTATCCGGCTTCGTCCCAGAAGTAAGGCAGGCGTAGGAGGAACGCGTGGGTGAGGAAGAGGAATGTAAAGATGACAGCGTAGGCAGAGAGATACCCGCGTGTATAGCCGACGCTCGCTGGTTTATTCATCCGGTGACAAGCGCCTCGCCCAGCCACAACCGCAGCTCTCGTCTCAGTGAATCTTCTTAGTGAATTGGTCCGTTACCCGGCCCGACGCGCGGATCCAGTTTGATTTCGCCGAACGTATTCTCGTAGTTCACCAGGTTCTGCTGCAGGATGGTATGCAGCGCCTTCGCCTGTTGCGGGCTGAGATAAATTCCCTGAAAGTTACGTACTTCCACCCGGGTCTCATCCTGCTGTTGCAGAGTGCCGAAGACGAGGAAGAAGTCCCACACATTGACCCGCACCTGGACGCTGTTGGCATAGCTCTCACGGTAGTCAGGAGTGTTGGTCAGCTGAATTGCTGGCTGCGTAGCGGCTGGATTCACGGGATTGGGCATCATGACCTCAAACGAATCGTTGTCGAAACTTGAAGTCTATCAAAAGCTAACGGAGCGTGCGGGACGGCCGCGATTCGTCGGCAAAAGTAGCAGTCGGCAGTTCGGGCGTGGCGCGCTCAGCGTGAATCGACTTGCCGAATGGCGCGGTTCGCCGAACCCACTGTGCTATAACTTGCGCATTGTCCGCCGGTGGCACGTCGAGCGCCGCCGATCCGTGAGGTGCCCGGGCGGCGAGGTGAAAGGACCGTTCTCATTCTGAGCAAATCGCAGGCGACGACGCACTCCGGCGAGCGCAGTGGACGCTGGATGGCAGTGTTCTCTGGTCCGCACGCGCTGCGCCACATGTTCTTTGTGGCGCTGGCGATCAGGGTCGCCGTGTCGGCCGTAATGGTTCCGGAGTTCACCGATCCGTTCCGCGACCACTGGCATTTCGGCTGGGAGATGGGACGCATCGCACGATCGATCGTCGAGGGCCACGGCTTCTCTTCGCCGTTCTTCGATCCGAGTGGCCCGACGGCGATGCTGCCGCCTGCCTATCCGTACCTGGTCGCGATGTGCATGAAGCTGTTCGGCGGCTTCACCGTCGCAACCGCCATGGCGGTCCTGACGCTCAATAGCCTGTTCGCGTCGCTCACCGTGATCCCCGTGTACTTCCTGGCCAAGCGGGTGCTCGATGAACGGACTGCGCTGGTTGCCGGGTGGGCGTGGGCGCTCTTCCCCTATTCGATTTACCTCGCCGGCGGACGAATCTACTCGGACGCATTGACCTGTCTGATCGCGAGCCTGCTGTGGCTGCAGACGCTGCGGCTGGAGCAGAGCCGCGTACTACGCGATTGGCTGCTGTGGGGAGCGCTATGGGGCGCGGCAGCGCTGGTGAGTCCGGTGCTGCTCGGACCGCTGCCGTTTCTCGCGATCTGGTTGGCCGTGCGGCGCGGACGCGCGGGGCTGCCCTGGTTAGGACCGGGAATGCTGGCAGCGTGTGTTCTGCTGGCGATTGCTGCGCCCTGGACGGTGCGGAACTATCGCGTCTTCGACCGCTTCATCCCGCTGCGCGACGGCTTCTGGATGGAAGTTCATGTGGGATACAACGGCGACACATCGGATGTGACGCCGGATTCTGCTCATCCGACGACCAGCCCGATCGAGTACGCGCAGTGGCGCCGGCTGGGAGAGATCGGCTTCATGGATGCCAAGAAGACCGAGGCGCTGAATTACATCCGTAACCATCCTGGTTTCTTCGCCAGAGTTACGGCCCGCCACGTGCTGAATATGTGGACAGGTTTCTGGTCGCTCGATCCAAAGTTCCTGGCCGATGAGCCGTTCCACATTCCCAACACGTTCTTCGCCACGGCGATGACCTTGCTGCTGATCGGCGGGCTGCGATACGCGTGGCTCGCAGGCAAATCGGAGTCCGTCTTTCCGCTGGTTCTGATCCTCGTGACCTTTCCGCTGGTGTACTACATCACACATTCCAGCATGGACTATCGCCATCCGCTGGATCCCATCATCGTCATCTTCGATTGCTACTGTGTGCTGGAATGGCGCAGAAGACGGGTTACGAAGGCGCTGACGCGCAGCGGGTCATAGCGACGTCTGCGAGCGAGGGCGCAACTAGCTCAGCCGGATTTCTCACAACTCAACTCAACTTGGTAGAGCGAGCCTTCAGGCTAGCGTTTGCTGCGCTGAAGCGCCGCTCTCGCCGCAAAGAAAAAAGGCGGCTCCAAGAAAGGAGCCGCCAAGACGAAGCTGAATCAGGTTGACTTAGAACACCAATTTGCCTTGCAGCTGAATGATGCGAGCCGAAGGCAGGTTGGCGAAGAACGCTCCGTACGGTCCCGTCGGAAGCGGTGCCATATTGATGATCTGTCCGAAGGTTCCATCGCCCAACGTAGCATCGGGCTGATCGAAGTTCGGGTGGTTGAAGACGTTGTAGAAGTTCGCACCGACGCTAAGCGCAAAGCGCTCGGTCAGCTTGAACGACTTGGCAACGCTCAGATCCGAGTCAAAGAATCCGGGTCCGTGGTACATATTGCGACGCTGATTCGGGAAATTCGGGGGCGGTCCATTGGTGGCGCTGTCCCAGAAGTTGCCCGAGTTCAGACACGGAGATCCCGTGATGTAGTTGTTCTGTGAACCGCAGCTGCTCTGACCGTAGCTGAGAACGTCGGCGGTCAGGATGCTGGGCGTGTAGTTACCGATGCCGTTGTTGCCGTCCTGAACCGTGAAGGGCAGGCCGGTGCGAGCGAAGAAGTTCTGTGACAGAGTCCAGCCACCGAACGCGCCATTGACGAACTTGTTGCCGAACTTCCACGGGGTCTGCCAGACATAACTGCCGCTGAAGTAGCTGCGGATGTCATAGTCGGCATTGCCGTAGTTTTCGCAACGCAGGCAAGCTGGGTTGAGCTGGTACAGGATCGATTCGTTGGTGGTGAATACGAACGGCTCCTGGCCGCCATTGGAGATTTCGTCCATGGCGTGGCTCCAGGTGTAGCTGGCCTGAACGGTGAAGCCGTAGGTCAGCCGCTGGCTGTAGCTGGCGGTGATGCCGTTGTAGTTGGAGATCGCGCCCGAAGTGTACTGCGCGACGGTAGTGAACACATTCGTCGGAGGAGTGTTCGGGAATGGAGCATAACCGGCGCCGTAAGCGTTCTCAGCCGGATTTTCGACTGGGATGCGAACGCCGTGGTTGCCGACATAGGCCAACGACAACGAGCTCTTGTCGCCGAGTGCCTGCTGGATACCGACGCTCCACTGCTCGTAGTACGGAGTGTGGAAGGTTCCAGACTGGTTGATGTACGTGGGCGTTCTGAAGTTCGCGCCCAATTGCGCCGACAACGAATCGTACGAAGCGCCGTTAGCGAAGCCGGTGCGAATGGCCGCCGCCGAGGCAGCACCCTGGATGTAGGGGCTGTTCGGGGTGGTCGTGTCGGCCCAAGGAACGCCGTTGCTGTAAACGGTGATGACGTTCGGCATGTTCAACATGAAGTTGTCAGCCACGCCGGCTGCCAGGGCATCGTAGAAGATACCGAAGCCGCCCTTGATAACCGTCTTGTCGCTGCCGCCCGGTGACCACGCGAAACCAAAGCGCGGACCCCAGTTGATGCTGTCAACGCCAGAGTACAGCGACTTCCGACCGGCATTGATAAAGCTGTTGTACGGAGCCGAGTCCGAGATGGCGCCGTTGTTAATCAGAGTGTTGAAGTTGCCGTCGAGCAAGGAGCCGCAGTTGGTGTTGCACACCGGGTTGGAGTTGTGCTCCGCACGGAGGGCAAACGTCAGCTTCAGGCTCTTGTTGACGCGCCACTCATCCTGCGCATACAGGCCGAGACCCCAGAGGGCAACCGGCTGAGTTTCGCGGGAGGGATAGCGTTTACGGGTCTGGTCGCCGATACCTTGGAAGAAGTCGCCCTGATCGAATACCAGAACTTCAGGGTTGGTCAGGCGGCTGAAGGTGTAGTCGGTGATGTCATAACGACGGAAGTTCGCACCGAACTTGATCGAGTGCGCGCCCTTCGTCCAGGAGAAGTCATCCACGAACTGATACTGGGTGACGTTGCGGCCCTGCGGGAAAGCGTACACGGTGCCGCCCACCTGGGTCAGATTGAACCCGATAGGAATGACCGCGAACGGGAACAGATCAGGATTGTTCTGGGTAAAGATCGCGCGATAGTAGCTGCCGGCATAGACGAACTGGTTAGTGGCATTCGGACTGAATACGTGAGTCCACTGACCCTGTCCATCGTAAGACGGCTGCTTGCTGTCGGCCGAGAACGCCGGATTGATGAAATCCACCGTCGTCGGCTGCGTGCCGTGATCCATCTTTACACGCCAGAAGAGGTGATCCTTGTCGGACATGTTGTAGTCAACACGGCCGCTGATGATGTACTCGTTGCCCAGCTGCGATCCGTTGGTGACATACGGGAACGTGCAGTTTCCGACGACGCCAGGCGCGTCGCAACCACCATCACCGTTCGGGTTAGTAGCAGCTCCGCCGACGTTCTGGGCGTAGCCCGGACCACCCTGCATGATCTGGTAATACTTCTGGTAGAGAGAGAGCGAGGCAGGATCATTGGCTGCAACGGAGGCCAAGCTGCCGTTGATGAAGTTCGGCGTCCACGCATACACCGTGGAACTGGCCGGCAGGACGAAGCGCAGACCTTCGGTGTTGGCGAAGAAGAACCACTTGTCCTTCTTGATCGGTCCGCCGAAAGAGGCTGCCCACTGGTTGTTATTCGCGAACGGCTTGTCCACGCCCTGAAGGCTGTTGAACCAGGCATTGCCGTTCATCGAGCTGCCGTTCCAGTAGTAAATGGCATTGCCGTGGTACTGGTTGGTGCCCGACTTGGTTACGTAGTTGACCTGCGCACCTGCCTGCTGTCCGTACTGGCCAGAGTAGGCGTTGCTGATGACGGTCGCTTCCTGAAGATCGTTGCGTCCCAACATCAGGTTGGTCGCGCCCGTGTTGTTCAGGTTCAGGTACGGATCCATGTCGTTCTCGCCGTTCACCGTGAACAGGTTCGAAGTCGCCGGGAGTCCGTAGGCGCTGAAGTTGCCGTAACCGCCGCCGGTGTTCATAACCGCACCAGGCGAGGTCTGAGCAATGTAGCTAAGATCGTTACCGCCGTTAGGCGAGTTAGCGATCATGTTCTGGTTGTAGTTGGTGGAAAGATCGGCGTTGTCGGCCGACACCAACGGAGCGGACGAGGTCACTTCGACCGTCGTCGATGAAGAACCAACTGCCATCTTCACGTCGGCGATAGAAGCCTGACCGATGCTGACGTTGGCTGTGCTCGTGGTCTTGCTGAAACCAGAGGCCGTCACCGTCACGGTGTACGAACCCGGCTGCAGCAGCGAGAAGCGGTAAGTGCCGTTGGCACCCGTTGTGGCAGTGCGGGTCGCGCCGGTGGCATCGCTCTTCAGCGAAACCGTTGCTCCGGAAACGACCGCGCCGCTAGGATCGGTAACCGTACCGGTAAGATCGCCGGAAACCAGCGACTGCGCCATCAACGACGGCGCCATCACTACGGCAATCACCAGCACTGCAAGGATCCCAGTGAGCAGTTTTTTTGCTGTCATATCTCCCCTCAACACTAACTTCAGGTTGTTTCATTACACCTGGCGCCCTGGCCAGGTAATGACATCCGTTTGCCAGCCGAGATGCCTTGAACTCAGTCGTAGAGGCACTTCGACCCGCGGTTCAGTAGCGCAAGGGAGGGGCCAGTCTTAAATATCTAAAACGTGCTCTAAATGCTTGAAAATTAAGGATTAGTAGAATCGCAACTGCGTGGCAACATAGTACAACTACGCTTTTTTATAGATTGCTGCTTTGGTTTTTACAATTTTACATATAGCTGGAGCACGAACAGGATATCTATTAGAGAGGACTGGGGGAAGGCATCAGGTTAGCGAATAGCGGTAGTGAAGCGGCCATCAAGCAAGCTGGCGTGGCAAGAAAAAAGGGAGGCCCTTGCGGGGCCTCCCAAAGTCTTTCAAGTTAGGGTTTTTCCTAGAACACAATCTTGCCCTGGAACTGAATGATGCGGGCCGAAGGCAGATTGGCGAAGAACGCGCCGTACGGTCCCGTAGGTAGCGGAGCCGTGGTGACGACGTTGCCGAAGGTCGAGTCGCCATAGGTAGCATCAGGCTGATCGAAGTTCGGGTGATTGAAGACGTTGTAGAAGTTCGCGCCAACGCTAAGCGCCATGCGCTCGGTCAGCTTGAACGACTTGGCAACGCTAAGATCGGAGTCAAAGAACCCGGGTCCGCGATACATATTGCGGCGCTGGTTCGTGAAGACCCCCGTGTTAGCGGCACTGGTGAAGTTGTTGGCATTCAAGCAGGGAGTTCCAGAGACGTAGTTGCTCTGGCCGCCGCAGCTCGACTGGCCGTAGGAAAGGACCGTAGCCGGCAGAATGCTGGGGCCGAAGTTACTGATCCCGTTCGTGCCATCTTCAACTGTGAAGGGCAGTCCGGTACGGGCGAAGAAGTTCTGTGAGAGCATCCACCCGCCGATTGCGCCGTTGACGAACTTGTTGCCGAACTTCCACGGTGTCTGCCAGACATAGCTGCCACTGAAGTAGCTGCTGATGTCATAGTCGGCGTTGCCGTAGTTGTTGCAGCGCAAGCAAGAAGGATTGAGCTGATACAGGATCGACTCGTTCGTGGTGAACACGAACGGCTGGAAACCACCGTTGGAGATTTCATCCATCGCATGGCTCCAGGTGTAGCTGGCCTGGACGGTGAAGCCGTAGGTCAGCCGCTGGCTGTAGCTGGCGGTCAGACCGTTGTAGTTGGAAATGGCTCCCGAGGTGAACTGCGTGACCGCAGTAAAGACGTCCGTGTTAGGAGTGTTCGGGAACGGAGTGTAGCCGGCATTGTAGGCATTCAGAGCCGGGTTTTCGACCGGGATGCGAACGCCGTGGTTGCCGACATAGGTCAACGACAACGAGCTCTTGTCGCCCACTGCCTGCTGGAGACCTAAGCTCCACTGCTCGTAATACGGAGTGTGGAAGGTTCCAGACTGGTTGATGTAAGTGGGGGTATGGAAGGACGGGCCAAGCTGCGCCAGCAGCGAATCGTACGAAGCGCCGTTAGCGAAGCCGGAACGAATGGCCGCCGCCGAGGCAGCACCCTGAATGTAGGGGCTGTTCGGGCTGGTGGAGTCCGCCCAAGCTGCGTTGTTGCTGTAAACGGAGATGACGTTCGGCATGTTCAACATGAAGTCGTCAGCCACGCCGGCTGCCAGGGCATCGTAGAAGATACCGAAGCCGCCCTTGATAACCGTCTTGTCGCTGCCGCCCGGTGACCACGCGAAACCAAAGCGCGGACCCCAGTTGATCGTGTCAACGCCAGAGTACAGTGCATTCCGGCCAGCATTCACGAACGAGTTGTACGGAGCCGAGTCAGAGATGGTGCCGTTGTTAAGCAGGGTGTTGAAGTTGCCGTCGAGCAAGGAGCCGCAGTTGGTATTGCACTTCGGATTGGAGTTGTGCTCCGCACGGAGGGCAAAGGTCAGCTTCAGGCTCTTGTTGACGCGCCACTCATCCTGCGCATAGAGGCCGAGACCCCAGATTGCAACCGGCTGCGTCGCGCGCGAAGGATAGCGTTCACGCGTTTGAGTTGCTTGACCGGAGAAGAACTGGTCCTGATCGAACAACAGAACTTCAGGATTGTTCAGAACGCTGAACGTGTAATCGGTGATGTCGTAACGACGGAAGTTCGCACCGAACTTGATCGCGTGCGCGCCCTTCGTCCAGGAGAAGTCATCCACGAACTGATACTGGGTGACGTTGCGGCCCTGCGGGAAATCGTAAACCGCACCGCCCACCTGGGTCAGGTTGAACGCTTCGCCGATGACGGCATAGGGGAACAGCTGAGGATCGTTCTGAGTAAAGATCGCGCGATAGTAGCTGCCGGCATAGACGAACTGGTTAGTGGCATTCGGACTGAATACGTGAGTCCACTGACCCTGTCCATCATAAGACGGCTGCTTGCTGTCGGCCGAGAACGCCGGATTGATGAAATCCACCGTCGTCGGCTGCGTGCCGTGATCCATCTTTACACGCCAGAAGAGGTGATCCTTGTCGGACATGTTGTAGTCAACACGGCCGCTGATGATGTACTCGTTGCCCAGCTGCGATCCGTTGGTCTGGTAGGGGGAGATACAGTTGCCGACCACAGGAGCATCGCAACCACCATCACCGTTCGGATTGGTAGCAGCTCCGGCGGCCTGAGCAGCGTAGCCCGGACCAGCCTGCATGATCTGGTAATACTTCTGGTAGTTTGCGAGCGAAGCAGGATCATTGGCTGCAACAGCGGCCAAGCTGCCATTGATGAAGTTCGGCGTCCACGAATACACCGTGGCCGCGGCCGGCAGTACGAAGCGCAGACCTTCGGTGTTGGCGAAGAAGAACCACTTGTCCTTCTTGATCGGTCCACCGACGGCGGCTGCCCACTGGTTGTTGTTGGCGAATGGCTTGGACACGCCGTTCGCGTTATTGAACCAGGCGTTGCCGTTCATCGAGCTGCCGTTCCAGTAGTAGATGGCATCGCCATGGAACTGGTTGGTGCCCGACTTGGTTACATAGTTGACCTGCGCACCTGCCTGCTGTCCGTACTGGCCAGAGTAGGCGTTGCTGATGACGGTCGCTTCCTGCAAATCGTTTCTGCCGAGCTGCAGGTTTGTGGCGCCGGTGTTGTTCAGGTTCAGGTACGGATCCATGTCGTTCTCGCCGTTCACTGTGAACAGGTTCGAAGTCGCCGGGAGTCCATACACGCTGAAGTTGCCGTAACCGCCGCCGGTGTTCATAACCGCACCAGGCGAGGTCTGAGCAATGTAGCTAAGATCGTTACCGCCGTTGGGCTGGTTAGCGATGATGTTCTGGCTATAGTTGGTCGCAAGATCGGCGTTGTCGGCCGACACCAGCGGAGCGGACGAGGTCACTTCGACCGTCGTCGATGAAGAACCAACTGCCATCTTCACGTCGGCGATAGAAGCCTGACCGATGCTGACGTTGGCTGTGCTCGTGGTCTTGCTGAAACCAGAGGCCGTCACCGTCACGGTGTACGAACCCGGCTGCAGCAGCGAGAAGCGGTAAGTGCCGTTGGCACCCGTTGTGGCAGTGCGGGTCGCGCCGGTGGCATCGCTCTTCAGCGAAACCGTTGCTCCGGAAACGACCGCGCCGCTAGGATCGGTAACCGTACCGGTAAGATCGCCGGAAACCAGCGACTGCGCCATCAACGACGGCGCCATCACTACGGCAATCACCAGCACTGCAAGGATCCCGGTGAGCAGTTTTTTTACTGTCATATCTCCCCTCAAGAACGAAACGTTTTCTGGTGGACGACTGCCTTGCTGGAACCTGACTTTTTTGTTCAATTCCTACGCTCGGCAATTTCTTGGGAACGGAAAACGATTCGCAAGGCATAGGCGGTAATCGCCTGCCTTGCCGGTAATGAGAGTGGCAATCCGGTGGCCAATGAATACCGGCTCTGTTTTGGGACAGAGCAGACTGTAAGTTGCTAAGATCGCAAAAGAATGTTTCTATTTTGGATAAATACTCACAGAGCAGAATTACTACTTTTCACATACTCGGAACAATACAGATTCCAATTTCCGGAAGAAGGGAAGGTATTCAGATACAGGCGCGAAGACTGTCTAAAAGCGGCGGGCTATAAGTGGACATAAAATACGCAGTAATTGAGAAGTTAGACATGATTTGGAAACTAGTAATACTATTACTGTGCAGCAATAAGCTAGTTGCGTAACTACTAAAACAGGAGGCTCTGATTGGAGCCTCCTGTCGCTGTCAGGTCGCGATTGTCTAGAAGACAATCTTGCCCTGGAACTGAATGATGCGTCCCGAAGGCAGACCTGCGAAGAATGATCCGTACGGACCGGTCGGCGGAGCCGTGGTCTGCAGGACCTGACCGAAGTTTCCAGCCGAGGTACCTGTTCCTGTCCAGGTATTCACCGGCGAGGCGAAATTCGGGTGGTTGAAGATGTTGTACAGATTTGCCCCGAGACCGAAATTCACTCTCTCTGTGAGCTTGAAGTTCTTGTTCACTGAGAGATCGGAATCGAAGAAGCCAGGTCCGCGGAACTGATTGCGGCCCTGGTTGGGGAAGACTGTCAGATTGTTCGCGGAACTAAAGCCAGCGGCATTCAGACAATTCAGTCCGTACTGATTGCAATTACTCTGGCCTGCTCCAGCTACTTCCGCGGGGAAGTAGGGGGTGTTGCCGTTGAACGAGTAGTTGCCAATCTGGGCTGTGCTGTCGAGCACAGTCAGAGGCAATCCCGAGTGATAGAAGTAGTTTTGAGAGAGAGTCCAACCACCTAGTGCCCCGTTGGCGTACTTGTTGCCGAACTTCCACGGAGTCTGCCAGACAAACGCAGCATTGAAGGAGTTGCGAATGTCATAGTCCGCATTCCCGTAGTTGCCGCAAGACAGGCAGAGAGGGTTGAGCTGATAGCTGAGGGTCGTGAGACCGTTGTAGGGAGTTCCAGGAGCTCCATCGTTGGAGATATCGTCGAGAGCGTGGCTCCAGGTATAGCTCGCTTGCAGAGTCAATCCATAAGTCACGCGGCGCTGATAGCTCGCTGTCAGACCGTTGAAATTGGAAACTGCGCCGGAGTAGACCTCGGCCACGCTGGCGAAATTGTTACTGAATGGAGTGGCGGGAAGACCGCCGATTCCACCGGCAAACGCATTGGGGTAGTTGGTGATCGGGATGTGCACGCCGTGGTTGCCTACGTACGCCAGGGTCATAGAGCTCTTGTCGTCGAGCTGTTGCTCGATTTGTAAGCTGTATTCCTGATACCGCGGAGTGTGGAAGGTCCCGACAAAGTTGTTCACGCTAGGAGCCGAGAAGCCCGGAACGCTTGCCGCCAGCGAGTTAAACGAGGCGCCGTTAGCAAAACCGGTGCGGATCGCCGCTGCGGAAGTGGAAGCGATCGACCAGGCGCCGGCGGGCGTCGTATTGTCGGCCCAGTACAAAGGCGCGCCGGTCGGAGAGAGTACACCTCCGAATAGCGTCTCGGGAATCAGGTTCGGAATGTTGGTCATCGAGTTGTCGGCGAAGATCGAGGGGAAGGTATCGTAGAAGATACCGAAGCCGCCACGAACTACCGTCTTGTCGCTGCCGCCCGGTGACCAGGCGAAGCCAAAGCGCGGAGCGAGATTGACTGCATCGGTTCCGCGGAAAGCCCCGCCCTGATTGGCAGTGATCAACTGGTTATAAGGTGTGTCGCCGCTCGCGCTGGATTGCAGGAACGGAGTGGACAGGTACGAAGAGCAATTAAGGTTGCAATTCGGGTTAGAGTTGTGTTCAACGCGCAAAGCCAGGGTCAGTTTCAGGCTCTTATTAACCCGCCACTCATCCTGAGCGTAAGCTCCCACACCCCACAGGGCCACTGGTTCGGTTGCGCGAGAAGGGAAGTTCTGTTCGAAGACATCGGCAGTGCCGTTATAGAAGTCGGTGACCGAAGCGAACAGAGACAGTGGGTTGGTGAATGTGCTGAAAGTGTAGTCGGTGATGTCGTACCGGCGGAAGTTGCCGCCGAACTTCAGGTTGTGCGCTCCCTTGGTCCAGGAGAAGTCATCCAGGAACTGATACTGGGTGACATTTCGTCCTTGCGGGAATGCGACCAGGTTGCCGCCCATGCTGGTGTAGCCGAGAGGAGCCAGGTCGACCATCGTCGGGAACACCTGGTTGGCATCGGGGCTCTGGGTGAAGATCGCGCGGTAGTAACTGCCGGCATAGATGAACTGGTTGGTGGCGTTGGTACCGAAGGTGTGAGTCCACTGTCCCTGTCCATCGTAAGCAGGCTGGAAGCTGGCAGCGTTAAACGCCGGGTTGATCGGGTCGGCGTAGGTTGCCTGCGTGCCATGATCCATACGTACGCGCCAGAACAGGTGGTCCTTGTCGGACAGGTTGTAATCAACGCGTCCACTCAGAATCCATTCCGTACCGGGCAGTGCGGGCGTTGCTCCGTAAGACTGGAAGCAATCTCCGGCAAAGCTGGTCAGGTCAAGACAGCTGTTCGGTACACCCACTCCACGGTTGTAGCCATCCGCTGTTTGGTAAAGATTGAACATCTTGGAATACAGCGGAATGGAGGCGGGGCTGGTGGTCGCCAGATTCGCCAGCGTTGAGTTGGCAAACGCCGCAGTAGGAGAAAACACCGTGGCCGACGAAGGAACGATGTACCGAATGCCTTCGTTGTCCACGAAGAAGAACAGCTTGTCCTTCTTGATGGGTCCGCCGAGTGAAGCTGCCCACTGATTATTGTTGGCGAACGGGCGCGGCGTGCCGTTCATGTTGTTGAAGTAGTCGTTGGCGTCCATGGCGCGGCCGGTCCAAAAATATTCGGCGTTGCCGTGGAACTGGTTCGTGCCGCTCTTGGTCACATACGAGACCTGCGCACCAGCCTGCTGGCCATACTGGCCGGAGTAGGCGTTGGTGACGACCGTCGCTTCCTGAACATCGTTCTTGCCCAGCGTCAGGTTGGTGGCGCCGGAGTTGTTCAGGTTCAGGTACGGATCCATGTCGTTCTCGCCGTTCACGGTGAACAGATTCGAGGTCGCAGGCAGACCGGCGGTCTCGAAGTTGCCGTATCCCATGCCGGTGCTCATGGTGACGCCCGGAGTGGTCTGAGCGATGTAGGTGAGATCGTTGCCGCCGTT
Source organism: uncultured Acidobacteriaceae bacterium (assembly GCA_963834135.1). Classification (GTDB taxonomy): domain Bacteria; phylum Acidobacteriota; class Terriglobia; order Terriglobales; family Acidobacteriaceae; genus Bog-257. Next base: position 100,164 of record CAWIAN010000012.1, read on the forward strand.
AGGCTGGTTGGCGATCTGGGTCTGATTGAAGTTGGTGGAAAGATCTGCGTTGTCGGCCTGCACCAGCGGCGCCGCCGTGGTGACTTCTACCGTCTGCGAGCCGGAACCTACTTCCAGCTTCACGTCGGAGATAGTTGCCTGGCCAGCAGCGATCGTAGTGGTGGACTGCGATTTGCTGAAGCCCGACGCATTCGCTGTGACCGTATAACTTCCCGGCTGTAACAACGAAAAACGATACGCGCCGGTAGCGTTGGTGGTAGTGGTTCGGGTGGCGCCCGTGGCATCGCTCTTCAGCATTACCGTTGCGCCCGAGACCACCGCTCCCGATGGATCCGTAACCGTACCGGTAAGATCGCCCGAAACCAGAGACTGCGCCATCAGCGACGACACCGTCATCAGAGCGATCACCAGCAAAGCCAGAGACCCTATGAATATTTTCTTCACTGTCATAACTCTCCTCGTACTGCACTGGCTTGAATCGGCAACTTGCAAAAACAAGCTTCGAGTTCCGAAAACCTGACTGCACGCCTCGCCGTTACGACGGCATGCCACGCAGAAACTCTTGTCGAGGAGAAGTGCAAAGGCTCTGCCACATCGCGCAACGAAGCTTACGAACAAGAAACTCCAGCGATTGCATGGAGATAAAAAAGAGAGTTGCCGCATCTGAACAATTTCGTCTTCCGCTTTTCACAGTTTGCTCATATTGAAATCCGCTTTCATGGATATTTCGCTTTCTAACAGTTAAGAAGTATCGCAACTATGCAACTGAGGCAGGATTTGAGCAATGTTTATGCGGGTTTTCGCATTCGGATTTCGCAACGGCACAATGCGCTATTACGAGTGGATGGAATGAATGGATGAGCCGCGACGAGGTTGGTACGAGTCGCTTGTGCTGATCGAATGAGCTGCGCGTCTAAACATGTACAGGCGAGAGTACGCGGAGGTGTGCGCGGTCGTAGATTATTTTTAGTGACGCGAGCGCAATGTTGTTTGCAAATTACAGCAGACGTTATGGAATATTCGTTGTCGGGAATTGATCGTCCATTCGGTGGAATCGCAGCCAAAGGCTAGGCAAGAAGCCTAATACCAAACGAAACTCGAGCAGAACCAAGTCTCGAACTCGCGAGACCTGGGGCACCCGTTGATTGCAAGAATGCCGGCGCTACTTCGAAGGCATGGTGTAGTAGCCGGTGCGATGCCGCACGATCAGCTCGGACGGATTGGCATAATCCTTCGTCGCAGGATCGATCTTGATATCGATGGTGCGGTAGTCGGAATCTGCCAGACGGGCGCTCGGGTAATAAGCGATCAGATATTGCGTCCGCAGTTCGTCGCTGATCTGGCGGAAGGCGGCGTCGAGCTGCTCCATGCCGCTGGCATAAAAATACTTCCCACCGGTGTCGCGCGAGAGCTGAATCAGCGCGTGCTCTCCGCCGGTATCGCGGCCCGCGCTGTTCTCGATGGGAACAATGATGATGCTATAGAGGATGACTTCGGCTTCCTGTGCCGCGCGCACCGCTTCCTGATAATTCGTCTTGCTGACGGTGTCTCCGCCGTCGGTGATGACGACCATGACTTTTCGTCCGCGCCGCGCCAGCAGCGCGTCGGAGCCGAGATAGAGCGTGTCATACAACGCAGTGGCTGCTCCCGAATGAACCCGGTTGATGGCCTTGTCGATGGTGTGCAGGTCGGAAGTGAAGGGCGTCAGCTGATCGACAATCTCGCTGAACTGAAATAACGAGAGGCCGTCGATGGGCCGCAGAATGGCATGGGCGAATCGCCGCGCCGATTCCAGCTCCAGTTTCTGATCGCCACGCGTGCTCAGGCTGGTGTCGATCGCTACCACGATGGACAGCGGCAATTCTGACTCGCGGCTGAATACCGCGATACGCTGCAGCTTGCCGTCCTCGAATATCTGGAAATCTTCCTGCTTGAGTGTCGAGATCGGCGCTCCGCTGCGGTCGGTCACCGTGGTGAAGACATTCACCAGCTTTACGTTGACTTTGAAAGTCGTGTTGGGCTCTTCGTTTTGACCAGAATCAGATTGCGGCTGTTGTTGCTGGGGCTTGTCAGGCGGATGCGCGACGGTCGCGGAGTGCTGCTGGGTGATGGAGTCGGGCGGGTGCGGCACCGTTGTTTGCGCGAGTCCGCAGCGTGCCCAGAGCAGGGTTACCAGGATCGACCCAGAGATAAAGGCGAGCGGTCGAGAGAATCGATTAGGCCGAAAAAGCATTCGTTGAATTAAACACCGTTTGAGTCATTTTGACGCGCTCTGGCCCGCGCGTGCGATTTCGGGTGGAAAAGGTTCGCCGTCGGACCACACTGCTCCGTCCTCGAAATACTCTTTTTTAAAGATCGGCACCGTGGTCTTCAAGGTGTCGATGAGCCAGCGGCAGGCATCGAAGGCCGCCGCTCGATGCGCCGACGAAACTGCAATGTAGACGCTGCTTTCTCCTATCTGTAACCGGCCCAGCCGGTGCGCGATACGCACATCGCGGATGGCAAAGCGAACGAGCGCGTCAGCTGCTAGCTGCTCCATCTTGCGCAGAGCCATCGGCTCGTAGCCGCTGTAGTCCAGATAAAGCGTGCGGCGGCCATGCGAGTTGTTGCGCACAATGCCGTCGAACGTGGCTAGGGCTCCGTCTTCCGGCCGCTTGATCTGCGCGAGGATTGGCTCGGGGGCAATCGGCTCGCCGAGCAGCATCGCGTGCTCTGAGGTAAGCGGCAGAGTCTGGGCCTCGACACTGTTCTGCGCTGCGCTGCCGCCACTTACCGGAGGGATTAGCGCCACCTCGTCACCATCCTGCAAAGCTGCCGAGCCGTCCGCGTATTCATAGTTAATCGCCAGCGCGATAGCCCCGCGAAAATCCTGCAGCTTGGGCGTGCGCTGCTGGAGTTCTGCATAGAGCTCGCCCGCCGTAGCCGTATCGCGGAGTTCTACGACTTCCCGCTCATGGCCGGCGATTTCCCGCAGCATTCCAAGATAGACAACACGCACTTGCATCTCTCTACAAGGATAACCTAGTGAGGCAGGCGTCATTCTGATAGCAGTTCGGCTCAATACAATGGATGTGCTCTTTCGTTCGCCTCGCCGCCGGCATCATAATCGCCAGGTGGCATGCTGGGGGGCGACGTTTTTGTTGCAGTGAGCAGGGGTGCTCCTGATGAACCCATCTTCGCCCGTTTCCTTTCGACAAGTGTTTTCCACTACTCACGCTTCCTGGTTGCGCTGGTCGCTATGCCTGCTCATCATGATCGCTGCGGCCGGCGCGGCTTTCGCGCAAGTCGACACCAAAGTCCGCACCGCGCCGGATTTCGGGGCTGACGGCGTGTGGCTCGATGAAGGTGCACCGGCGCCTCACCATATCGCCGATTATCGCGGCAAAGTCGTGCTCATCGATTTCTGGGAGTACACCTGCATTAACTGCATTCGCGACTTTGGCGTGGTGAAGCGCTGGTATACCAAGTACCACCAATACGGCTTCGACGTGGTTGGTGTGCACTTCGGCGAATTCGATATAGGTTTCGACGTGAACAACGTGCGCGACGCGGCGAAGCGCCTTCAGCTTCCCTGGCCGGTGCTAGCCGATCAGAAGGGCTCGACCTGGAAGGCCTATGACTCACAAGGCTGGCCCGACCGCTTTCTGGTCGATCCACAAGGCAAGATCGTGATGAGTGTGTTCGGCGAAGGCAACAACGTCGTCATGGAGAAGAAGATTCAGGAACTGCTGGCGGTCGCGCATCCTGAGGTTCTGAAAATTCCGCTGGAGTCTGGTGAAGATGAGTTCCGCGCGGAATGTGGTGTGGCCACGCAAGAAACATACGTGGGCGAGAGGTATGGACGCAGCGGAGTTTTGGACATGAATGGCCACAAAACCGGCGACGAAGCGGACTTCATGCCGCCGCACTCTCCTCCCGACGGCGGCTTGATGTTGGTGGGACGCTGGAAAATCGACCAGGACGGCGTGACCACGAAGAGTAAGAATGCGGGCGCGGAGATCCGCTATCACGCGCGCTCGGTCTATGCGGTGCTCAGCCTGGATGGTGCGAAGCAGGTCAAGGTGTATCTATTTCAGGACGGAGCGCCGTTGCCGAAAGATGGCGCTGGTTCCGATGTGAAGTTCGACGACAAGGGCTCGTATGTCGAGGTGACGCAGGGCCGGATGTATTACTTGGTGCGAAGCCCGAAGTTCACCGCGCATTTGCTGTCGCTGAATCCGGACGGCCCGGGTCTGACGCTGCATTCGTTTACGTTTGGGAACAATTGCCAGCTGGATGACCAGCCGTAGTAGCGTCATACGCAGGGTTTGCGATGTGATTTGTTGATCCCGAGGCGTTCGGCCGTTCTGGCGCATCGGTGATTGAATCACCGTAGGCCGAGCCCCGCGCAGGCGGGGCGGTTCGTGACCGTTAGCCCAGGACGGCAGTCCTGCCGCCGGCTGAAGCTGCTCTTGCCCAATTTATTTGCCTGCATACACAGCGCTCCCGCGCTGGGCTATTTACTCCGGCTTCCGCGCTGGGCCAATTACCCGCCGCCCTATACTTCAAAATGAATTGCTAGAAACGCTTCAGAAACGTCCGTTCTCAATCCACGATCGCACTTCGGCTTCGACGTCGAACCCTACGCTCCCCATGATGAAGCGCCCATCCAGTTCATAGGCGCAGATCTCCAGCGGGGTGCCGGAATATCCTCCGTGCAAATAGCCGCGCACATAGAGCCGCGCGAATTCGTCGACGCCCAGCAGGCGATATTGCACGATGTGCACCATCTCATGAAAGATGAGTTGCGGCGTGAGTGCATCGTGGAAGACCACGAGGTCGTCGAAGGTAATGGCCGCCATGGTGGTGAAGTTCGGCAGGCCGACGAAGCCCATCTTCTCGAGGTCGGCGTAAAACGGAGGATTGGCGACGCGCTCCTGCCCGGGCTGCAAAATACGGATGCGTTCGAGATCGGCTGGAGCGAAGAAGCGCGACCAGATATCGCTGAAGGCGAGCGGCGCAGCACGAGGATAGTAAGCAGCGCGCTGAGCGCGAATGTAGCCTGCCACGGCCTCCGTAACGGATGCAATCTGCTGTGCCGTTAAGTTCGGCTGCGATGGCTCCTGCTGTCGTTTGCTTGCCAACAACCCTTACTCCAGATCCCGCCAGTTCGGTCCCACGCCGACTTCCACCTTCAGAGGGACCTTGAGTTGATGTACCTGTTCCATTTGCTCGATGACGAGCCGCTTCATGGTATCAACTTCTTCCTCAGCCACCTCAAAAACAAGTTCGTCGTGAACCTGAAGCAGCATCCTCGAGCGGAGCTTGCGTTCACCCAGTTCGGCATCGATGCGGATCATGGCGAGCTTGATGAGATCGGCCGCGGTGCCCTGTAGCGGGGTATTGACCGCGGTGCGTTCGGCGAACCCACGCAGGTTGAAATTCTTGCTGTGAATGTCGGGGATCGGACGCACGCGTCCAAACAGCGTCGAGACTTTCTGATCGCGGCGTGCCTGATCCAGGGTGCGGTCGATGAACTCGCGTACGCCGCTGTACTTCTCGAAATAAGCGTCGATGAAGCGCTTGGCTTCTTTGGTGTCGATGCCGATCTGCTGCGAGAGACCGAAAGCCGATAGCCCGTAGACGATGCCGAAATTGACGGCCTTGGCGCGGCGGCGATGCTCGGCGTCGACCATCAGCGGAGGCACGCCGAAGACCTGCGACGCGGTCAGAGTGTGAATGTCCTGCTCAGTGCGATAGGCCTCGACCAGCAGCTTGTCGCCGGAGAAGTGCGCCAGCAGACGCAGCTCGATCTGCGAGTAGTCGGCGGAGAGCAGCACGAAGCCGGGCTCGGCGATGAAGGCGGCGCGAATCTCGCGACCCAACTCAGTACGAATGGGGATGTTCTGAAGATTCGGATTCACCGACGACAGCCGTCCGGTCGCCGATCCCGCCATGTTGAACGTCGTATGCAGCCGCCGCGTGCAGGAGTTCAGCAGCGCCGGCAGTGCGTCCACGTAAGTCGACTTCAGCTTGGAGAGCTGGCGATAGTCCAGCACCATCTTCGGCACGTCGTGCTCGGCGGCAAGACCTTCCAGAACATCGACGGCCGTTGAGATGGTTTTACCTTTCCCGTACTTGATGGGCTTGGGCAGGTTCAGGCGGTTGAAGAGCACGTCGCCAAGTTGCTTAGGCGAATTGATGTTGAACTCGAAGTCGCACTTGTCGTAAATCTCGCGCGCCTTGGCGGAGATGTCGCTTTCGAGGCGTCGCGACATGTCGGCGAGAACGTCGCAATCCAGCTTGACGCCGGACTCTTCCATGCGCGCCAGCACCGGCACCAGCGGCAGATCGATCTCGTCGTAAACCTTGCGCAGTCCGGCGTCGTCGACTTCCTGGCTCAGCTTCTCGGCCAGGCGCAGCGTGATGTCGGCAGCTTCGGCCGGCGATGGGCCAAGCTTCAGATTGAACTTGCGGAAGGCCACGATGCGGCAACGCATAGGTCGAATACGTCGGATCGAGAAGATAGGCGTAGAGCAGCGGATCATGCTGCACACCGGCGAGCGCGATGCCCTGCTCGCGCAGAGACGTGCGTCGCGGACTTCAGATCGTGAACAGCCTTGGCGAGCTTCGCATTCGCCAGCGCTTCTTTCAGCGGCAGCGGCCGTTGCGGAGTCATCGAGCGCGAGCGACAGCGCCTTGCCGGCTTCGGCGGAGATCGCGACTCGCTGGTTGACGGCGGGCGCGGCCGGCTGGCGGAGCCGCGGCGGTGAGCGAGAGCTGCTCGCTCTCGGGCTCTTCGGCTTCTTCCGTCTCGGCCGGCGGCAGCTGGCGGCGCCGGAAGATTCCAGCGCGATCGCCAGCATCCTGCCCGGCTTGCTCGCCAGCAGCGATGACGGCCTTCACTTCTGCCGCAGATTTCGCTTCGCTGATAATCGGTCTCGCCGAGTTCGATGCTCTCGCTGAGGAAGTCCTGCACCAGGGTGTTGAACTCGAGCTCGGTGAACAGCGAGCGCGCCGCAGCAGCGTCGGGCTCCTGCGCCTGCATCGTCTGCGGATCGAAGTCGACGGCAACGTTGCGGTCGATCGTCACCAGCTTCTTGCTGACCAGGATGGCGTCGCGATTGTTCTGCAGCGACTCGCGATAGGTCTTGCGCTCGACTTCTTCGGCATGATCGAGCGCGCCTTCGACGCTGCCGAAGCGCTGGATCAGTTCCACCGACCCTTTATCGCCTATACCGGGCGCGCCGGGAATGTTGTCGATGGAATCGCCGCGCAGCGCCATCACGTCGACCACGCGCTCGGGCGGCACGCCAAGAATCTCCTCGACCTTGGCGGCGTCGCAGATCAGGTTGTCTTTCGGCGGATTCAGCACGCAGATGCGATCGCTCACCAGCTGCATCATGTCCTTGTCGCTGGAGACGACGAAGACGGATAGCCCTCATCGGCGGCCTTCTGCGCCAGCGTGCCGATCACGTCGTCGGCCTCGAAACCGGGCATCTCGAGGATGGGGATGCGATAGGCGTCGAGCGCGCGCCGGATGTACGGCACCTGCTGCGCCAGGTCGGGCGGCATGGCCACGCGGTTAGCCTTGTAGCCGTCGTAAGCCACGTCGACGTAAGTCTGGGTTTTGCTGTCGAACTTGCGCAGGCTGGTGATCTCCGTGGCCTGCTGGTCGCGGAAGGTGGGCGCGCTGACGTCGAAGACGGCGGCCAGGTACTGCGGCGAAAAGTCGGCTCGCAGCTTGCGCAACATGTTCACAAAGACGTAAGTGGCGCTCGTGGGGATGCCAGTCTTGGTCGACATGGGCCGCTGCCGCGCCATGGCGTGATAGGCACGGAAGATGAACGACATCGCATCGATCAGGTAGATGCGGCCCTTGGAGCCTGCCGGTTCAGCCGGGACGGCAATGGTCGATTTCGCGGCAGCAGTTTTGTTCCTTGGTTCGGTTGGTCTTGCTGGGAGTATAGGTTCTTGAGCCGCTACGAGACGACGACAAGGCCGATCTGTCCCGGAACGCGGGGATGCTGAGGGGCGTTCGTGCATGAAGCGGCATTGGCGCGAGGTCTCGCCAGCACATATCGCAGGCAGATGTGAGATTCAGGCGCGGCGGCAGCGGTGAAGTTCTGGCGGCAAGGACAGCAACCGCGGCGACGGCTCGGCCCGCGGTCAAATCAGTCTCATGCCGCGCAGCGACGCATGGCCGTGCCGCCCGACAATGAGGTGATCGTGAACGGCGACGCCGAGCGGCGCGGCGAGCGCGATAATGTCCAGCGTCATCTTGACGTCCTCGGTCGAGGGCGTCGGGTCGCCCGAGGGATGGTTGTGGACCAGCACGATGGCGGTGGCGGCGAGCTCCAGCGCGCGACGCACGATTTCGCGCGGATAGACCGGCGTGTGATCGACGGTTCCCGAGCCCTGCACCTCGTCGGCGATCAGGCCGTTGCGCTTGTCGAGAAACAGGATGCGGAAATTTCTCGGCGATCGAAAGGCCATCGCCGTGCGGCAATAGTCGACGACTTCGCTCCATGAGCCGAGCGGCAGCCGTTTGTTGACCGCGCCTTTGGCGAAGCGCCGCGCCCCGGCTTCGAGGATTTTGAATTCGTCGATCGCGGCGGCGCTCATGCCCTCGATTTCGGCCAGCCGTTCGGGTCCGCGGCGATCGCTTCGGCAAACGAGCCGAAGCGCGCCACCAGCGCCTTGGCGAGCGGCTTGACGTCGCGTCGCGGGATCGCGCGAAAGAGAACCAGCTCGACCAATTCGTAGTCGGCGACGGCGTCCGGCTCCGGCCTCCCGCAGGCGCGTGCGCAGCCGCGCGCGATGGCCGAGGTAATGCGGCGTTTCGCCTTCGCCGCTTCTCGGCCGCCGGATCGGCGGGCGACTGCGGTCGGCCGGCCGGAGGATGCGGAGTCTTATGCAGCTGTTTGTGTAGTCGTTTGCGGCGATTTCGATAAGGCTCGGCGTCGTCGGCGAGCTTGGGCTCATTCGGATAGGGCGGCGGTCGCGCCTCTCGGCGACAGGGTGAAGATCTCGCAGCCGGTTTCGGTCACGCCGACCGTATGCTCGAACTGCGCCGACAGCGAGCGGTCGCGCGTCACCGCCGTCCAGCCGTCGGACAGCACTTTGACCCCGGGCCCGCCGAGATTGATCATCGGCTCGATGGTGAAGAACATGCCGGGGCGCAGCGGGACGCCTTCGCCGCGGCGTCCGTAATGCAGGATGTTCGGCTCGTCGTGGAACAGCCGGCCGAGGCCATGGCCGCAGAAGTCGCGCACCACCGAGCAGCGCTCGGCTTCGGCGTAGGTCTGGATGGCCGCGCCGATGTCGCCGGTCGTCGCGCCGGGCTTGACCGCCGCGATGCCGCGCATCATCGCTTCATAGGTGACGTCGATCAGGCGCTGGGCGCGCCGCGGCGCCTCGCCGGCGACATACATGCGGCTGGCGTCGCCGTGCCAGCCGTCGACGATCAGCGTGACGTCGATGTTGAGGATGTCGCCTTCGCGCAGCGGCTTGTCGTCGGGAATGCCGTGGCAGACGACATGATTGATCGAGGTGCAGATCGACTTGCGATAGCCGCGATAATTGAGCGGCGCGGGATAGGCGTCGTGGTCGAGCGCGAATTCGAACACGAACCGGTCGAGCGCCGCGGTCGTGACGCCCGGCTTGACGCGCGCGCCAGCAGGTCGAGCGCCTCGGCGGTCAGCGCCCCGGCTTTGCGCATCGCCGCGAAATCGTCCGGGCCGTGCAGCCGGATATGGCCGGTCTTGCGGCCGACCTTATCTCCTGCCTGCACGAATGTCGCCGACATCGTCACGAATGAATTCCCTCTCTCGTCCTTTTGGAACTATACACATATGCCGGCCTTCCACTTAAGACAAGGTCCTCGCCTAAGGACAGGGGAATTCTGGCACTTGGGGCGTTTAGCGGCGAATTTTTTCAGGGTTCGTGATAGCTTGGCGTTTTCCTGCGCCGCGTGCCCCAGCGCGTGGGCGCGTTGTGCGTGGAGGGAGCGCGGGATGAACGGAGCGACGACCGTGACCGCCGCCGTCCTGGTGATCGGCGACGAAATCCTGTCCGGCCGCACCAAAGATCGCAACCTCGGCTATATCGCCGAGTATCTCGGCGCGGATCGGCGTCGACGTTCGCGAGGCGCGCGTGGTTCCCGACGTCGAGGACGAGATCGTCGCGCGGTCGACGGCTTAAGGACGCGTCACGATTATGTGATCTCGACCGGGGGCATCGGACGACCCACGACGATATCACCGCCGACGCGGTCGCGCGGGCGTTCGGCGTCTCGATCGGCGAAGACCGCGGGCGCTCGCGATGATGATGGAGCGTTATGTTCCGGCGGACCTCAACGCGGCGCGGCGGCGCATGGCGCGCATTCCGGCCGGGGCCGAGTTGATTCAAGATCCGATCTCCAAGGCGCGCGGATTTCGCGTCGGCAATGTCTTCGTGCTCGCTGGGGTCCCGACAGTCATGCAGGCCATGCTCGATTTCGCCGGCAAGACGATGAAGGCCGGCGCGGTGATGCTGGTCGAGGTCATCGCCGCCGGAAGCATCCCCGGAGGGCCGATACGGCGAGGCTCTCCGCGCGATCGCCGCGGCTCATCCGCATGTGTCGATCGGCTCCATCCGGCCTTCAAGGACGGGCGCTTCAACAACCAGATCGTGGTGCGCGGCAAGGACGACGGAGCTGTCGCTGCGGCGCGGCGCGCGGTCGAGGAGATGGTCGCCGGGCTCGCGGGAAACGCCGCGGAACGTTGAGGAGCGTCGGGCGAAGCGCAAAGCGAAAGCTGTTGTCCGGCCCCCGCGGCCGCTCGCACGTCGGCAGCACGCTTGCTATGGGGATACCGATCTTCGCCCCAACCGAGCTCGCCCATGACCGCCCCTCGCGACAAGGCCTTTCCGGTTTCATGGGACCAGTTCCATCGCGACGCCCGCGCGCTCGCCTGGCGGCTCGCCTCCGCAGGCCCGTTCAACGCGATCGTCGCCATCACCCGCGGCGGCCTCGTTCCGGCGGCGATCGTCGCGCGGGAGCTCGAAGTCAGGGTGATCGAGACGGTCTGTATCGCCTCCTATCACGACTATAAGAACCAGGGCGGCCTCAAGGTCCTGAAGACAATTGCTCCGGAGGTCGCCAAGCTCAACGAGGGGGCCAAGATTCTCATAGTCGACGACCTTGTCGACACCGGCGCCACCGCCAAGGTCGTGCGCGAAATGCTGCCGAGAGCGCATTTCGCCACCGTCTACGCCAAGCCGCTGGGACGCCCGATGGTCGACACCTTCATCACCGAGGTTTCCCAGGACACCTGGATCTATTTCCCCTGGGACATGGGCCTCGCCTTCCAGCCGCCGATCGCCGGCGGTTGATGCGACTTCGCCGTCGAGGTTCATTTTCGCAGCAAAATGTGAAACAAGCGCGCCTCGAGCGGACGTGGCGAAACCGGTAGACGCAAGGGACTTAAAAACCCTTTTATGCGCCCTGCGAGTTACTTTCTTTCTGGAGGCTTCCATTTAGAAAACATGGACTTATTCCGCGGCGGCAGCTGGAAGGAGGGTTGAGGGAATCGAGGCTAGGAGCCGCACAGGAGCCAACCGCTGGAACTGGCCGAAGATTCGCTATCGTGGGACGAAGCGCGTTATGGCGCTTATATGGCAAAGCGGACGTGGCGAAATCGGTAGACGCAACAGACTTCCAATTGGAGTGCCCACGGGGAAATTCGTGGAGCAGAACCGCTCAAAGTCGGGGAACGCTAACGGGCTCGCGCCCCAGGCCAATCCCGAGCCAAGCCCTCGATTGAGGGAAGGTGTAGAGACTGGACGGGCGGCGCCTTCGGTCGAGAGGCCATGGCGAAGGGACAGTCCAGGCCACGAACGCCGACTGGCGGCGGCGAAAGCCGAAGTGGTAAGAAAATCTGTTTCTCTCTGAGAGTGCGGGTTCGAGTCCCGCCGTCCGCACCAAATACGTTCTGAGATATGCCTCGGCAAGGCGGGGGCGGGGGTTCGGTAATATCCCGACGGCGGCCTGAAGGCCGCGGCTTCGAAGGCCGCAGAGCATAGGGCGGTGACCGCCAAGGGCACCGACCCGATCGAGGCAGAGCGAGCGGCCAGCAAGGCTGCGTAGGGTTGCCGCTGGCGGACGTCGGGGCGAGAAACTGAGGACGCATTCACTACGAGCCGTGTCGGGCAGCTCCAGGCCACAATTGCGGTCGGGCAACCCGGCAGCCGTTTTTGTTGGCTCGCCGGCCTGAGGCGTCCGCGCCGTCCTGCGAACGAACGCTCACGAAGTTTTTGTTCGGACTCCCTAGGCCTCCCGTGGCCGCAGCCTGCACCCTATCTCTCGGGCCTGTTAATTCGCAACCGGCCCACTGTCATCGAATTGGACAATTCCAACTATGCTGTTGACATGCTCAATTGCGTCCCTGCGCACCGTCTCCATATTTTGTCCCTCCTCGACGACAATTTGCGCTGAAACCAGCGCCTGCTGGCATATCGCCGCCAAGTCGTTGATGAACGAATGGGCGGGCTCACCGGTCGATTCGTTTTTTTCGCGATAACAGCGACGAGGACGCCAACGACGACCCTGAGCGCCAGGACCTCTGCGGGGTCGGCCACAACAGACTTTGGGGGCTGGAGGCGGGCCAAAAGGAACGCTAATTCGCGCGTGTCCATCCGAAACAGGCCTCTTCCACCGGGTTGGCCCCAATAAACAGAGCCGGCCCCGCCGGGGCAAGTCCCCCAAAACGAAAAGCCCAGACGCGAGCACCGGCACATGTCTGGGCCTTTGGGCCACATTGCGCGAGGCTGGAGGGTGATTCCGTCGTGGTCCGCGATTGTCGGATCACGAACTGGACAAGTGGTCTACTCACGACGTCGTGAGCGCAGCGGGGACGCGGGTGTAGCGCCAGCCTCTACTCCAAATCCGGCTCCTGCGACACACCCGTGCGTAAATTCCAATTCTGTGACGTAGAGGCGCAACAGGTCTAATCACCAATGATGAATCTGTTTCATTCAACACTATTGGTAATAGCCGAAATCGCTCTCGGCCTGTCCGTCCTCGTGTTCGTTGGAGGCGCGCTCGCGGCCTATGGTGCGAAGTTAAGGTCGAAGAATATAGGCCGCGTGAGTAGTTTCCGATGGTTGCCGCAGAGCGCCAAGGCTCCTACGCCGAACTGTCTAGACTTCGGCTAGCGATGCCGCCGCCTTCAAAAAAGTGGTTCGCTGGCGAGGACCTGCGGTAACGGGGGATTGTCCCCGCAACTACCCTCGCACCGCGGGGCGTCGAAAGCTTATCGCCGCGGCCAAATCACGATCGACCGCGGCATTCCTTCCCTAAAGACTGCTCGCTCAAGGCGCCACATAGAAACCGACCAACAATCCAGCTCTATTCGGACGACGCCCCGCGGCATCGCGAGTTTAGCAGGCCTGAAATCGCCATCGGGCTGAGCGCGACCGTGCTGTTCGGCGCTGTCGTCTACGCGGCGACAGAGGTCGGGCAGCCGGGATCACGAGTGGCGCTGACGCTATTGGCGATCTTCACGGCTGCTTTCGCCGTTCCCGCTGCTAGGCGTTGGCTGCTCTGACGTCGCAATTGCCAACGATGTATTGTCTTAAGGACAAATCAGATTCAGTCAATCCGGATCGCGCTTTAGGGCGTTGCGCCTCGTGCTCGCCGACCTTCCTCTCATCGCCTTCGTCAACATCACGCTCAAAATGTCGCTAGGCTTTCCCCCGGTCCCCAACAGCGCGATCGCGCAGGCCTACCAGGTCATGACATCAATATTGTAGCAATTCATTCGATGCTTTTTCCTACGCGATGACCGTCTCGCTGAGGTGGAGATACTGCCTCCAGGCGTTTCCGACAAGGACGCGATCGCGCGGGCCCTCACACGCTCTTCAAATCGCAAGGGCCCGTTCAATGCCGTCGAGATCTGGGATGGCGGCCGCATCGTCTTTGGAGGGCCCCTATCTGAGGCGACGTCTGGCGGTAGCCGGCCGCGGCCGGCTACCGGCCCCCCTTCGCCAGACTCAGAATGACGTCGCTGGAGCTCTCGCCGGGGCCTCGCGCGCGGCCGAGTCTGCGACCTTCAGGTCGAGCCAGATCAGGATGAGCCCGGCCTCACGCCGCGAGCATGGTCGCAACGCCGGCCCTCGCCCCCCACATATAGCGGCATGTTATGGCGTATCTCTCAGCGCGCTCCGCCGGCCGGTTTCATTCTTCCGTGTCAGCCCTCCTCGTCCCCAAGCCGCCCACCGGCCTGGGCTGGCTACATGAGGTCAAGCACGACGGGTACCGGATCATCGCCCGCAAGGACGGAAGCCGCGTAACCCTGTGGTCCCGCTACGGCACGAATTTCACCGACAGGCTGCCGAAGATCGCAGAGGCGGTCTGCAGCTTGGCTGCCGAAAGCGCGCTCATCGACGGCAGGCGGTCGCGGTTCGTCCTGACGGGCACTCTGATTTTGCCGCCCTGCGCACAAAGGCGGGCTCCGCGCGGGCCTGCTTCGTCGCGTTCGATCTCTTGAACCTCAACGGCGAGGATTTCCGTCAGCGTCCGATAGAACGACGGCGCGCCGCGCTTTTACCGCTCGTCGCCGGCGTCCACCGCATCCTGTTCAGCGACGCCCTAGTGGCCGAGGGAGCGGTCGTGTTCGGCAGGGCCTGCGAGCTGGGCTTGGAGGGGATCGTCTCGAAGCGCGCCGGCAGCCGATATCCGAGCGGAAACAGCAGGCAATGGCTGAAGTCAAAGAACCCGGCGTTTCTGCGAGAATGATGACCGTCGTCGGCGTGCTGCGCGACCTGCTCGGCCGCGAATTCGCCGACTGCGAAGGAGACGCACATTGAACGCCGCCCATCGGCCGACGGGTCCCCAACGCCCGAGCGCTCGCTGCGCTGACGCGTGTCGAACTGACCTGGCTCGAGAAGCGAATCGAGCACCGGATTCTCTTCGGCTGGATCGCCGAGGAGCGGGTTTTCAATCGCCGTACCCGCGTCGTCAGCTTCGCTCCCGGCAGCGCGTTTTCCAGTGCGCCAACGCGTAACGGATCGCCTCGGCGAGCGTGCTCCGTCCCGACAGCAACGGAAGCCTGCGTGTCGAGCCAGGAGTGCAAAGCGTCGACGATTGGCTTGGAGCGAGAGCGACGAGTGGCAAGCCGGTGTGCAGGCGACTGTCCGTGAGCCTCCACTTCGACGGCGTAGAGTTCGCTGATCCGGCGCAGCGCCTCGACG
>CAWIAN010000013.1:0-552472 GCA_963834135.1 uncultured Acidobacteriaceae bacterium
ATCATTTTCGAAACAGGTCTGCCAGTTCCATCCGTCCTCAGAATTCGACAGCAGGTCGCATGGTATTCTTGCGCCACGCAATCTGGACCTGCCGATGCCCCAAAATCCAGAATTTCATTCGTCTTTGAAGGCCTGGCTCGTGGTCGCTGCGGCCTTCATCGGAGCGTTCGTCAGCTTCGGAGTTACTTACACCTTCGGCGTCTTTCTCCGCCCGATTAGCTCGACGTTCAGCGTGAGTCACGCCACGATGTCGGTGCTCTTCGCTGTCATTGCCGCGCTGACATTCTTCCTGGCACCCATCACTGGCGAACTGGCCGATCATCACGGCTCCCGGCCCGTTGTGGCTTTTGGCGCGGTGCTGATGTGTATCGCTCTACTCGCGGCCGGACATGTCCATTCCTTCTGGCTCCTCATGCTTACCTACGGAGGTGGCCTGGGCACTGCTGCGGCCTGCATTTATATTCCCGCGATTTCAGATGTGGGCGAGTGGTTTGAGCAACATCGGGATATCGCCATGGGAATTGCGATCAGCGGCATTGGCTGCGGGACGCTTGTGGCTGCGCCCTTGTCGGCGGTTCTTATCAATCGCTATGGCTGGCGTACCGCAATGGTGATCTTCGGATGGGCCAGTGGAGCTTTGCTTCTCCTGGCGGCGGCGCTACTTTCGCCGCCTCCGGATAGCGGCAAGAAGCAGGAAGTCCCGATGTCCGAGGAATTGCGCACTCCGGCATTCCGGCTCTTGTACATCAGCCTGACGTTCGCCGGCGTGGCCGTCTACGTTTCCCTCGTTTACATGCCAGCCTACGCCGCCGACATCGGCATCAGCCGCGTGGCCGCCGCTTCTGTGATCGGCTACATCGGGGCGGCAAGTGTAGTGGGACGGCTCGGGCTCAATGCGCTGGCGCCGCGCTTCGGCCTGATGTTCATGTATCAGGTCGCTTACGCCATCCTGATGGCGAGCTTCGCACTATGGCTCACCGCCCACTCGTATCTTTCGCTCGTGCTGTTTGGGCTTGTGATGGGCGTCGGTTACGGGGGTATTGCGGCCATGGCTCCGCCGGTTGCTGCCGCTATCTTCGGTGTCGCCGGATTGGGCGAGCTGTTAGGGATCATGTTCACCGGCTTCGGTCTCGCTTGTATTGTCGGACCTCCCGCGGCAGGAGTGCTGGTCGACTACACGCACGATTTTAAGTGGCCTGTCTTCGTCGCTGCGGGTGCCGCGGTCGTGGCGTTACTTCTCGTGCTTCCATTGGGGAAATACAAGGCCGAAGCCGTGAGAGAACGTTCTGCGGCGGCGTGATGCTTACACTCCGATCGCCTGCTGAATGGCGTTAGCGATGGCGTCGGTGTGGCGCCGCATCACGACTTCCGATTCGGCCTCGATCATCACTCGCGCCAGCTTCTCGGTGCCGGAGTAGCGAACCACAACCCGGCCATTGCCGTCCAGATCGCGCTCGGCCGCGCGGATGGTTTCCATTACGAACGGTAGCTCTTCCAGCGGCCTTTTCTCGCGCACATGAACGTTCTTGATCTCTTGGGGGAAGACCTTCATGTCAGCGACCAGATCGGCGAGCGGTTTGCCGGTTCGCGCCATGACTTCCAACACGCGCAAGGCAGTAAGAATGCCGTCGCCTGTAGTGGTGTCGATGTCGCGGAACAGGATATGTCCGGATTGCTCGCCGCCCAGTGTTGCGGCGGTTTTGAGCATCTGCTCCAAAACGTACTTATCGCCTACTGGAGCGCGCATCATGCCGATGCCGCTACGCTTCAGCGCCGCCTCTAGTCCCATGTTCGACATCGTGGTGGCTACCACGGTTTCGCCGTGAAGTCTGCCGCGCGTCTTCATATCGCGAGCTGCCAGTAACAGGACGGCGTCGCCGTTCACCACCCGGCCCGAGGCATCGGAGAACAGGGCGCGATCGGCATCGCCATCAAACGTGATGCCCAGGTCGTACTTTCCCTTGGAAGCCGCGACGGCTTGGGCGACGTGTTCAGGATGGAGCGCTCCGCAGCCGGCATTGATGTTTCGCCCAGTGGGCGCGACGTGGAGGAAGTCGGCATTGATGCCGCAGTCGCGAAACACCAGCGGCGCGATGGTGCTGGCAGCGCCGTTGGCGCCATCTACTAAGACTCGCAGACCGGCTGAAGTCCACACCAGCGACAAAGTCGGCCAGCCACTGCGCATATTGTTCGCGCAAGCTGGCATCACCGGGAAGCATTTCGGAAGCAGGTACTACGTTGTGGGATGCGCTCTCCGCCAGCTGCTCGATGTGTGCGAAGATGTCGGCCTCGATGGCATGCTCGAGCGCATCGGAAAGCTTGTATCCGTCTGCGCCGAATACCTTGATGCCATTGTCCTGCCAGGGATTGTGCGAAGCGGAAATGACGATACCGGCGGAGAATTTGTTGAAGCGCGTCAGGTAAGCAATGCCCGGAGTGGTGATGACCCCGGCGCTGACTACCTTCACTTGCGCCGACTCAAGCCCTGCCGCCAAAGCCGCTCCGATCCATGCGCTCGACTCCCGCGTGTCCTGCCCGATCATCACGCGGGGCGACTTGTCTCGCGCCGCCAGCCGCTGGCCCAGTGCGCGTCCGATGGCGACAACTGTCTTCTGGTCGAGTGGATACTCGCCAGCCACACCTCGAATTCCGTCTGTTCCGAATAGTTGTCGCATTTTTTCTGTCGTTGCCGCACTACTCAAGGCTGGCCCGCTCTCCCTGAGGTCTTTGCCGTATTGACGATCACGCGAATTGTGCCGGGAGTGTGTACCCGCACTAGCGGATCGGCCACATAAACATGGGTGGTAAACGCCGCCTTGCCGACTACGCCGGTGGCATCGATCGGATCGGTCATTGCCGTCTGAACTGCGTCAACCCGGCGCTCCGGCCCAACGATTGTGACGGTCGCCGGCTCCGCTGTCACATCTGTTATGCCATACCCGCTCAGCAATGTGCCAATCACCCGTGGCTGGACTGGCACCGAACGCGAAACGCTGCGGTCGAAACTGATGTGGAACTGCGAAGGCACAACCTGCAGCACATTCACATTACGCGGTACCTGAATCTTGCTCCGCAACAGTTCGAAGGTGCTTTCGCCGGGTCCGGCGCCCTGCAAGTCGAGCACAGCGTGCACCTCGGATGGGTTCAATTCCTGCATCAGGCGTTCGGGACCACGCAGCGTAATCCGCGCTTCGAACGGATAATTGGAATTGATTTCCAGGTTGGCGGGGGCGTTCTGAAATTCCAAAGGTACAGTCATGGGTACTTCCAGAAGCTGGTCGCGGCCAACCGCCCACCAGAGCAGAATCGCAATCGCCAGCGAAACCAGCTTGAAGGGCAGATTCTTCAGCACGTATTTGCGGAGGAACTTGCCCATGGTCTAGCGCTCCGCCCCGTCGGCCAGATCGCGGTCCCGGCTGAGATGTTCGATGTCGCTGGATAATTCCTGGTCGGTGACGGTCGTCGGCAGTGTAGCCGTCGGCACATAACGACGCAAGACTTCGCTGAGCCGCTCGCGCAAGTACTCAACCGTGATGTCGCGCTCGATTGCACCACCTACGGCGAGGCTGATCGAACCTGTTTCCTCTGAGACCACGACGGAAATCGCATCCGTCTCTTCGGTAATTCCAATCGCCGCGCGATGTCGTGTGCCGTATTGGGTGGAAAGAACCGGATTCATAGACAGAGGCAGGAAGCATGCGGCGGCGGCGATGCGGCCTTTCTGCACGATGACGGCCCCGTCGTGCAGAGGCGCGCTGGGCCGAAAGATCGTGATCAGCAGATCGTAAGACAGATTGGCGTCGAGCGGAACGCCGCTCTCGATAAAAGTTCGGAGGCCAATTTCGCGCTCGATAATGATGAGAGCGCCGGTTGCAGTCTTGGAGAAGTGGTCGGCCGCGAGCACGATGTCTTCATAACTATCCGCACCGCTGAAGACGCCACCGCGCCGGGCAGAGAGCCGGCGTCCCAGGCGGGCGAGCGCGTGTCGGATTTCTGCGCCAAAGACTACGATCAGCGCAAACACCGCGTAAGGAAACAGCGTAGTGATGAGCCAGTCAACCGTACGCAGCTGCTCGATGTGCGCGATCCAAAATGCCCCCACGATCAGTATGACGGCGACCAGCATGGGTATGGCGCGCGTACCTTTGATGAGCTTGAGGAACTCGTAGATAAGGAACGCCACCACCAGAATGTCGATGACGGAGATCATCGAGAACTGCGGAATGTGGTGGAAATTCTGCAACGTTACATTTCCTCAAGGGGATACCAGCCGATTGCCTAATTCTAAAGCATAGGTAAATAGCGGCGCGGAATTGTTGAGAGCTGGAGGTATTGCTAGCGCGGTAGTTTTAAGTATTACTACTAATATTGGACAAGAGTAGCGTTGGTGGCGCGAAAGGAGCGGTTGCATTTAGCCGGGCTGAAGTGACTTCTAACTGCTCTCGTTCTTGACCCGCTCTACCGTGGACGTGAACTCACCGCTTCTCAGTTGTGTCCTTACTTGTTCGCCGGCTTTCAATTGCGACGCCTGTTTTACCAACAGTCCGTTCTCGTCGAACACCAAAGCGTAGCCGCGATCGAGAATTGCCTTGGGCGAAAGCGCCTGGAGATTGCTGTGCAGGCGTTCCCAGCGCGAGCGACGGCGCAACAGAAGGCTCGGTCCGGCGCTCCCTAAAGAAGTTACCAAACGATTGAGCTCAGTGCGCCGTGCGACCAGGTGCCGCAACGTCGCGCTCGTGAGTTGCGCGGTCTGAGTCTCGAGTTGACGGCGCATCTCGCCGGTTCGCACCCGCAAATCGTGGCGTCGCAGGCTGGCTTCCAGCGAATCGACGCGACGAGACTCGTTTTTCAGAATGCGGGATTGCGCCTGGGCTAGCCGGAAGACGAGGTCATCCGTGCGCTGCTGGCGGCGCGCGATCGAATCCTGCATCCGGGCGAACACCGCGTTCTGTACCAGGTTCGAGAGCATATTGTTGGCGCGTAGCAGTTTGTAGTTCATCGCGTGCGTCATGCGCTTGTGAACGGTCTGAACCTTCTCCGCCAGTTCATGCTTGGAGCGAATGACGAGTTCGGCCGCGGCCGAGGGTGTGGGCGCGCGCAGGTCAGCGACAAAGTCGCATATGGTGAAATCAGTCTCGTGGCCGACGGCGGAGATGACCGGTATATCGGAAGCAGCGATAGTGCGCGCCAACCCCTCATCGTTAAAAGCGAACAGGTCTTCGAATGAACCGCCGCCGCGCGCGACAATGATGACGTCGACACCGCGGTTACGGTTGAACCAGCGAACCCCGGTGCTGACCTCATGCGCGGCCGTCTCGCCCTGGACTTGCGCGGGATAGATGAGCACGTTCACTGACTCGTGGCGGCGACGAACGATGTTGAGAATGTCCTGCACAGCTGCGCCGCGTGCTGACGTGACCAGTCCGATGCGACGGGGAAGCGCGGGAATCGGCTTGCGTCGTGCGGGATCGAAAAGGCCCTCGGCCTGCAGCTTAACCTTCAACTGATCGAAGGCGATCTGCAGGGCGCCGGCGCCTTTGGGCTCGAGGTGCTCGGCTTGGAACTGCAGGTCGCCGCGTTCGTCGTACACCGTAACCCGTCCTCGGGCGACGACCTGCAACCCGTTCTCCGGCCGAAAGCGCAACAGTCGTGCCTGCGTCCGCCACATGACGATCCGCAGCTGCGAAGAGCCATCTTTCAAGGTGAAGTATAGATGCCCAGATTCAGCAGGACGGTAGTTGGAGATCTCACCCTCGACGTAAACATCACTGAAGGCACGTTCCAGTTGCGTACGTAGGGCGGCTACCAGTTCGCGCACGGGATATACCTTGCGCTGCGGTAGCTGAAAAACCAGCCCGAGTTGTTCCGTCTCAGCCATGAGGGTTATGAAGGCAGTGTATCAAGGCGCTTCGCGCTTTCGCTGTCAGCCATCAGCCGTCAGCTCTCTCTAAGACCAATTCACCAATGGCGGGTGAGAATGGATCCAGACGCCTTCAAGAGTGGTGGCGGAGAAATCTTCTTGCGGAACCACATCGTATCAGCATGTTCTAGCTGACGGCTGATAGCTGACAGCTACCTCATCCGATTCACAAAGTACAGCACCAGCGACAGGATCACGCTCAACAGGATCGAGGTCATCAGCGGGAAGTAGAAGGTGGTGTTCTTTCCGCGATAGACGATGTCACCTGGTAGCCGCCCGATTGGCAGGTTGGCTTTCCCGGCAAAGATGAGGACCAGGCCAATGATCAGCAGCACTCCGCCCAGGAAAGCCAGCATGCGGCCGAGGTCACCCATCGATCTAGTTTAGCGCCATGCAGGACAATGTCGTAGCGGCACCCGCCAGAAAATCTAGCCTCACCGAATAATCATCGGAAAGAATTTCGCTTACGGCGTAATCGCCCCGCAGACAATGCGGTCGCCGGAGTTGCCGGCGGGATCGGTCTTATAGTCATCCGCCTTGGCGTGAATCATGATTGATGTGCCGCCATTAGCCAGGAGCGAATTCGCTTCACTGCCGGTGCCCAAAACAACTTCGGCGTCCTTCAACGTTGTCTTCGCCGTGCCATCTTCTTTCACGGTGAAGTTCATCATGTCGCCGGCGTGATGGCCTTGCGGATTGTCGAAGCCATGCTGCTTGCCGGCGGGGTTGAAGTGGCCACCAGCCGACTTGAAGTCGGGTGGATCGCATTGCGGCTTTTGGTGAAAGTGCACCGCGTGAACGCCGGGTGGCAATCCTTTCAAGTCCAGTTTTACCTCCACGCTTGTCCTTTTGGAGAAGATAGTGGCCGTTCCCACGTTGTTACCCGCAGCATCCTTCAAGTCGACCGTCTTCTTCTTCGTTGGTCCAGCTTGCGCGAAGCCCACTTGTAGGCCGATCACGAAAATCGCAAGCCAAAGCACGGTGCGAACTGCAAGTTTGTAGCTCATAGGCTGGCAGTTTTATCACGTTCAACATCGTTATGCACGCGCTCCGGAGCTCTGTAACGAACTGTTCACATCTTGCTTCGAGACAATTATCTCGGCCATCTTTTTTTAGTCCGGGAAGTCGCTGAGCATAAGAAATTGACTTGCAGGGGTGCGCCCAGCGTGCGCGTCGCCGATCCTGGAGAATGCCGGCTTTGCTCGACTTTGACGCGACTCAGGCGAACACGCGTAGTGAATGGGTGATCGAGGCAAAACAAAAGCCGCGGTTTAGGCCGCGGCTTTGTCGCGATCGGAGTTTGTGGTTAGCGGCGAGCCTTCTTCGCCGTCTTTTTCTTCGCGCCGCCCTTTTTGGCTGCTTTTTTCACGGCCTTCTTCTTAGCAGGAGCTTTCTTGGCCGCCTTCTTCGTGGCCTTTTTGGCTGCCTTCTTTTTCGCGGGCGCTTTCTTCGCCGTCTTTTTCTTGGCAGGAGCCTTCTTGGCTACTTTCTTAGGCACAGCTTTCTTAGCGGGCTTCTTCGGAGCAGCCTTTTTCGGGGCTGCCTTCTTGGCCGCCTTTTGGGGAGCCTTCTTAGGCGGAGCGGGAGGTGGCGGAGCGGCCTCTGCCTCTTCCGTCTCGGGTTCCACTTCCACAACCTCTTCCTCAACTACCGAAACCGATTCGGGCTCCTCTTCCTCTTCCTCTTCCTCTTCGTATTCTTCGTCGTCGAGGGATTCGCCGTAAGCGCCGTCTCCGTAGTCGTCCATTTCGTCGTCTCTACGTCCATAGAGCGTTTCGTCAAAACTCATATGCTTGTCCTCCTGATGGTGCCGGACTCCGCATAAATGCACGGAGGCAGCTCGCAAGGCAAAACTGTTTTATACCAAACGACAAAGATCGCACACCGGGCGTGCGAATGAATAAAGCGTTACAGGTGCCGGCTTCGCACAAACGAGGCGGAAAACCGCGACGCGCCTGTTGTAACAGAACATCGCTGCGAAGGGAAGGGCACAATCGCAAAATGCTGGTGAAGGCGTGCGCCGAGGAGACTACTTGCGGATTATAAGGACGTCTCCGGCCTGAAGATTAGCGTCCAGCTTGGGATTGTCGCGTTTTAACTCAGCCACAGAGACGTGGTTCGATTCTGCAATGCTGCTGAGCGTCTCGCCCTTCTTAACTTTGTGATATTTGGAGGTTTGCGAGCTGTTGGCGGGGTGAGACTTGCCGCTGGGAGCCGCAGCAGCCCGTTCTGGCTTGCTTTCCTCGGGGGCAGCCTCGGCGCTGTCGGGATTCAGTGGCTTGTAAATGACTAGAGTCCGTCCCGGAACGAGCTCCCCATTGTGCAGATGGTTCCATTTTCGGAGTTTCTCGACTGGAACTTCGAAATCATCGGCCACAGACGCCACAGTATCGCCCTTTCGGACTTTGTAGTGGGTCGGGTGCTTGGAATAGGCCGCGCTCTGCGCCCCCTGGCGGGCTGGGGCGATCGGGATGATAAGTTTCGTTCCGGCCTTCAGATCTCCGTCGGTGAGATTATTGGCCTGTTCGATCGACGAGGTCGACGTGTGGTATTTGCGGGCCAGTGACGGCACGGTGTCGCCATAATCGACACGGTGGTAGCGCCAGTAGGTCCGCATGTCCTGGGGGATCACAGCAATTGCTGTCTCGTACTTGTCTTTTGAGCCCGCCGGAAGATTCAAGGTAAAGGTCTCGTCCTTGGGCGTCGTCATGCGTAATAGGCTGGGGTTTAGCTCCTGCAGGTAATCCACCGAGGTGTCAACGCACTCGGCTACCAGGCGTAGGTCGACAGGGTAGCTAATCGTGACTTGGTCCAACTGTGGGGCAGGGTCGGTCCTGACCCGTTCCAATCCATACTGCTCAGGATTCTTGGCAATAATTGTTACCGCGACGATGATAGGGACGTAATTTCGCGTCTCCTGAGGCAGCACGCCGCGCTTGTAAAGCTCCCAGAAATCGGCGTAGCCGGTGCGCTCCACCGCATGCTGAACCGTACCGGCGCCTGAGTTGTAAGCCGCCATGGCCAGATACCAATCGCCGAATTGGTTGTAGAGTTCCTTCAGATATCGGGCCGCGGCGTGCGTGGCCTTCTCCGGATCCTGCCGGTCGTCGACCCACCAGCTGCGCTGCAGACCGTGGAGCTCTCCAGATTGCGCCATAAACTGCCACATGCCGCGCGCTCCTGCGCGCGACAATGCCAGCGGCTGAAAACCGGATTCAGCCTGTGCCAGGTAGATCAGGTCCTGGGGGACACCTTCCTCCTTCAACACCTGCTCGATCATGGCCTTATAGCGGCCGGAACGCTCCCACGCGTGCTCCAGTGTGGCTTTGCCGCGCGGGCTGGAGAAGTAGTTGATGAACATCGCCACCTGGTCGTTCATCACTAGCGGCAGGTCGGACTTCGTAGTCTTGATCTCCGCTTCGGCCTTGGCGCGGACATTGGGATCGACCGGGAAGGTAATGTCGTTCGCCTCGTCGATTGGCGCTGGTTCCGAGCGCTCTTCCTGGAAGCCGTCGCCCTGTTTCAGGGCTGCCATCTCGAGCTCGTGGACAGCCTCGACCACCTTGTCGAACTCGCGCTGCAACTGCTCGTTGTTACGGACATCCAGGTTGCTGGAGAGCAGGGTGTTGAAGGCCTGATCGAACTCAGATTTCGCGGCCTCCAGATGGCCCGCCTGGTAGTCGGCTTGCCCTGCGGCATATTGCTTTTCGGCTTGCGCGATCAAGGCGTCTACCGGACCGGTCTGCGACGTAGCGTGTTGTGTTTCCTGAGCCTTGGGCTGCTGCGCCGTACTGGTCTTCTGGGTGGCGGGAGCGGAGATTTCAGGAGCGTTGGCCTGCGCGGGCAGCGAGGCAGGCTTTTTTGTTGCGTCGGTCTCGCATCCTGTCAGAAAGCTCAGGAACAGCAGGACCGCGACCGGAAGCATGACGCGAAGCAATCTCATCGTTTGCAACTATTAAACAGCCTTCTCCTGCGTTCCACCGGTTGGATTTGATGTTACTACGCTGCGAAATTCAGGGTCAACGAAACGGGACGGGATCCAGAGTAACTGCTGTTGAATGGTGAGTTTGAGTCAGACACAGAGCGCCAGGCCCTACAACGACTTTTGGCGTGGGCGGGAATCAACGTTAACGCCCATCGGCGATGGGAATGATCTTGGTATCCGTCCGGAATTTCTTGTAGTCGCGGTCGCTTACATCAACCTCGATGTTGAAGTCTTTCAGCAGAGCTAACCGCGCATCGACCTTGACTGCGACATGCTGCTGCAGCCAAACCTCGTTGTTCACGCGGGTATTCTCCACGATGACGCGCGATCCCTCGTGCAGCCTCGCCAGAAAAAGCCCATATGAAATCGTATCGATGATCTGGACGTCGATTTTCTTCATCTGCGTGTCGTCTTTGTCGATCCATACGCGGAATCTCATCTTGGGGAGAATGTTGGCTTCTTTGTGGATGGGCTTGTAGCCGGGCTTGGGATCAGCGTCAATGACGTAATTGTCGCGGCCGTCCAACTTCTCGGTCCCAACAAGCGTAAAGTTGTAGGCGTCGGCTACTTCGCGCACGAACTGCCGCTCGTCCTCGCGGTCCTTCTCCTCTTTGCCCAGGCGCTTGCTGCGTTCGGCATCGGATTCGTTTTTGCGCTTGTCGATCAGCTTCTGAATTTTCTCGTCTTCCTTGCGGGCGTCCTTGTCGGAAAGAGGTTTGTCGTTTTTGGCGACCAGCTTCTGCACCTGTTCACCATAAATATCCAGGACATCAGAGGTTTCAGTCTCGGTTGACTTCACCTGACCCTTGCCATTGAGCTTACGCATCTCCTGGCGCTCGACGTAGGTATAATCCCGCTGTTTTTTGTCATTCAAAATGTCGTTATCAGCGGTGCGGCGGATGAGTTCGCGAATCTGATCCTGGGATAATGTTGTGGGCGCAGGCGCATTGCTTGACGCGGCATTCAGGATGCCTGCGCCGATCATGACGGCGACTATAAGGAGGGTCGTATTTGAACGGTGCCGCATGCTCGAGTATTTCGAACCCTCAACGATCCGTGAAGTTCTTGGAGAATGATACGTCGACGACCTCGGGTCGGTTTCAAAAGAAAGCGGCTGTCATATAGATGTAACACTTAGCTGGGGTGCCCCGTTCAACGCTGTCTTTGGCGTTAGGGCAGGAAAACCGTCACGATTTAGGCCGTCCCCAGCGCCTGCTCCAGATCGCTCAACAAATCATCACAATCTTCCACTCCGACCGAAAGCCGCACCGTCGCCGGAGATACTCCCAGCAACTTCAGCTGCGCCACGCTTAATCCGATGTGCGACGCCAGCACCGGATACGAGACCGTGGACTCGACTCCGCCAAGACTGGCTGCGAGATACCACAGCTTCAGGCCATCGATGAAACGCTCGGCCGCCGGGCCTCCGCCACGAATATCGAACGAGACCATCATGCCGAAATCATTCATCTGCTTGCGCGCGGAGTCGTGGCCTTCGTTCTCCGGCAGGCCGGGATAGTACACGCGCGCTACCTTGGGATGACGCTTGAGCGAATCGGCAATCAACGCAGCATTGCGGCAGGCCCGCTTCACCCGCAGGTGCAGCGTCTTCAGTCCGCGGATCAGCAGGTACGCGCAGCCGGGATCGAGACATCCGCCGGTCAGAATCATCATCTGCCGTGCCATGTCCATCCACTTCTTCGATCCCGCCAGCACGCCGGCGGTCAGGTCGCTGTGGCCACCGAGATACTTCGTAGCGGAATGGATGACCATGTCTGCGCCGAGTTCGATCGGCTTTTGCAGCATCGGCGTCGCGAAAGTGTTGTCGACCAGCACGCAGGCTCCACGCTTATGGCCGAGTGCGCATAGCCCCTCCAGGTCGACACAGCGCAGCGTGGGATTTGTCGGCGTCTCGAGGAAGAGCAGCCGCGTCTTCGATGTGAAATAACGCACGGCGTTCTTGACGTCACAGTAGGGTATGAATCGTGTCTTGATGCCACAACGTGGGAGTACCTGCTCGAACAGCTTCACTGTACCGCCGTAGATATCGAGCATGGAGACAATCTCGTCGCCCGCCTTGCATGCAGCGAGCACGGCAATCATCTCCGCCGCCATGCCGCTCGAGGTGGCTACTGCCGCCTCGGCTCCTTCCAGCGCCGCGAGTTTCTCTTCTGCGGCGGCTATCGTGGGATTGCCATAGCGCGTGTAGAGGTACTTGCCGCGATTGTCTTTCGCGTATTGACGCAGCGCTTCGACGTTAGGCAGAACATAGACTGAGGTCTGCTCGATGGGCGTGGTCAGCGACGTGGCTTCCCCATGGTGATCCTCGCCGGAGTGGATGCAGAGCGTGGCGTCAGCTTGCGGAGTTTTGACTTTAAGATGGGGTTTACGCATGAGGCTCACCTCGGGAGGGACAGGCGATTGTATGCCGCTTTGTATCAGGGCGCGACTTAGTCGTGCCGATAACAAGCCAAAAAGAATCGGGCGTTAGCCTCTCCGCCAGCAGTCCGCAGGGACTGAACCCTCTTCTTTAGAACGCATTCTCCACGGCTGAAACCGCCCTAATACAGAACCTCCGCCTTACCTGGCGTGCCTTGGTCGCCGCGGTTGGAGTCTGAAACGGAATTGCGCTCATTCGAACCGAAAAATGTCTCCCTACCCTTCGATCTTGATCCCCGCTGATTTCTTATCCTTCGTACGCATCGCCCAAGCCATTCTCGGGGTGTTGTGTGCTACGCCGATCCTTCCGCGTGTATCCACCAGGATGATGCCGCCGTGGCCGTTCAGCCGTGACTTTAGGTAGTAGAGCGCCTGGCGCGCCGCGTCCTCCGGTGTAACCCCACTCTCCACCCGATCGGCAGTCCACTTGGCCAGCACCAACTTCATCATAGGTTCGCCCCAGCCGGTAGTAGACACCGCTGCGCTGCGATTATCGGCATAGCAGCCGCAGCCAATCAGCGATGAATCACCCACGCGGCCCGGAGCTTTGTTCAGGGTGCCACCGGTGGAAGTTGCCGCGGCGATATTCCCCTGCGCATCCAGCGCCACCGCGCCTACGGTGTCGTGCGAGCGCATCGGCCCGAACTCGTCCGGCATCTGCAGGTAACCCTGCTTCTTGGCCTCGCGCAGCCGCTCCACCTCGCGCTCGATGATCAGCTCGTCATTCGAGCACAGGTCGATCCCATGCTCCTGCGCAAAGCGCTCGGCGCCCGTGCCGACGAAGTACACGTGCGGGCTTTCGGTGAGGATCTTTTTTGCCGCGCGCACGGGATTACGGATGTGCTCCACGCAGCCAACGCCGCCGGCGCGCAGCGTGGCTCCGTCCATAATGAGCGCGTCGAGTTGCACCCGGCCGTCCATGTTGAGGAACGAGCCGCGGCCGGCGTCGAAAGTCGCATCCTCTTCCATGGCTACCACCGCAGCTTCGGCCGCATCGAGCGAGCTGCCGCCCTTGCTTAGCACTTGCCAGCCCGCAGCCGCCGCAGCCTCAACGCCGCGCTGGTGAGCGTCAACCATGTCGTCAGGAATCGCCCACGCCCCACCGTGGACCAGCATTACCGGATCAGCCAATTGCGTCCCTTTCGCAAAAGAGTGGCCTCGAGGTGAGAGGCAAACCCGAAAGCATATCAGAAGAGGTGCGCCGGAAGGTGAGACCGGTGATTGCCCGGCAGCAGCAGCTGCCACCCTGGATGGCGACGAGGATCACCTGCTGACCGGCCCTATCGCACTTTGATACGTGATGCCTCTCGCTGCGCGGTCAGCCTGCACACGATTAGCGTTTGCTTGTGCCAACTCACGTCGTGCCGGTGGATGAACGCAGCGAACCACCCCCCTTTCGCTGCATCCGGCACGACCTTTTTGGTACCGCAACGCGGGCGCTTAGCGAGCGCCTCCGCAGCCAAGATGCCGGGGAAGTTCGAAAGGTCACGGCTGTCCGGCTACGGTGCGGTTCATCAGGATCAGCTTCCCACCGCTGCGCACCAGCTGATAGCTGCCGCTCTGCTGGATGTATGCGGGCACCTTGCCCTCTTCTACCCACAGGAAGACTCGTTGCGGGCCTGTCCACAACTTCAATAGCGAAGCATCGTCATCGAAGATTGCCGGCGCATCCGGAAACAGCGATCCGTAGTACATGTCGCCTTCGGTCCGGGTGTTGACGACGTGAATCGGCTGCTTCACATAAAAGTTCAACGTCGAAGCGTCTTCGTAGGTACCGTAGGAGACCATCACGTCCCCCGGCCGGAACTCCTGTTGCACCGCGTCGGCCAGCTTCTTCGATGACAGGATGGGCGAGAATCTTACCAGCCCCCCGTGCACCGCGAACAGCACGAACACCATCATCACCGTCAGCACGCAGTTGCCGGCGATGGGTAGCTCGCGGCGGCGATAAAGCAGATTCAAGACCGATCCCACCAGCAGGGCAATGCCGAATGTCGCCAGCGGCACGCGGAACAGCCCCAGCGCACGCGGCGTCAGGTCGAAGATGTGACCGAAGGCCAGCGCGTACTCGTTGGGATTTTTCTTCAGCAGGTCGGCAAGATCGCTGTCGGCAGGCATGCCCGTGCTCTGCGCAAGGAGAAACATCGCTGAAATGAAGACGAGTACACCAATCACGACCAGCACAATCGAGCCGACACGTCCGGTCCTGCGCTCACGGGAGCCGTCCTGCGAGTCCGCCTCTTGTTGCAGCCAGCCGCCGATCATCAGCGCCAGGGCAGGGAGCG
Source organism: uncultured Acidobacteriaceae bacterium (assembly GCA_963834135.1). Lineage (GTDB taxonomy): Bacteria > Acidobacteriota > Terriglobia > Terriglobales > Acidobacteriaceae > Bog-257. The sequence goes on from CAWIAN010000013.1 coordinate 14,630, forward strand.
CCGGAATGACGTAATACTCCTGCCGCGTCGATGCGCTGAAGAACAGCAGCGTCACCGCCGCCCAGATGGCGAACAGCAGCATGGCGCGCTGCCGGCGATTCATGGCACCGCGAATCTCGCGCCAGCGATGCGGTATCTTCGCCAGCGATTGCACCATAAACGCGGACCAGGGAAACAGCCACAGGAACATCAATCCCCAGAACACCAGCAGCGGCACCGTGTCGTAGTCGTGCGGAATGCGTTTGCCGATATAGCGCAGGAAGTGTTCGTTGACGAAGTAGAACCAGAAGAAGCCGCGTGACTGTCCCGCCGCCGGGTTCGCGAGCCCGGCGGCAATATGCCACGGCGCCGCGATCAGCAACAACACCAGCGTGCTGGAGACGACTCGCATGCGACGCAGGTGCTTCACGTTCCCGGTGAGGATCAGATAGAACCCCGCAATGGCCACGGGAAAGACAATGCCGATCAGCCCCTTGGTCAGTACATTGAGCGCGGCGGCGGCGGCGAAACCCCAACACGACAGTCGCGATGGGGGCTCTTCGTCCAGCGTGCGCAGAAAGAAATCCAGGCCCCACGCCAGCCACAACGCCACCAGCATGTCCGGAATCAGAATGCGCGTAAACAGATACGGGCCGATCGACACCGTGAGGACGATCGACGCCCACAGGCCCGCGCGCTCGCCCAGAGTGCGGCGTCCGACAGCGTAGGTCACCAGCAACAACGCCAACAGTCCGAGGATGAGCGGCAATCGCGCCGCCCAGTCTCTTACGCCAAAGACCTTGAAGCTGGCCGCCATGCCCCAGTAAAGCAGCGGCGCCTTTTCCAGGTAGCGGATGCCGTCGATGTAGAGCGTCGTCCAGTCGTGCCGGACGACCATCTCGCGTGCAGCTTCGGCGTGCACCGAGTCGGCATCGTCCAGCAGTGGTGGCGAGAACAGTCCGGGGATGTAGATGACCGCCCACAACAGCACAATCCAGAGCCAGGTATACGAACGCGAGGCGCGGGATTCTTCGTAGCTGGGAGAAGCTACTTGCGGGCCAGTAGAGCTCATGCGAGAGCTCGATTATATGCGAACCGAAGAGAGCTGCATGCGTGCGAAATCAGAGACCGGATTCTCGTGCCGGCAGGCTGATTGTTTATGTCGACTCAAGCCGACTTCCGCCGGCGACACGAGGCCCGCTAAAGCCGTCGCGGTTCCTGAGGTCCGGGCTCGCGCACCGGACTGTCGGGCGCAATCACCGGTTTGTCGGGCGGCTCCTGCACCGGTGGCGGCGGATCTTCCCCCGGCGGTATGGGGATCGGCGGATCTTCGTCGCTGCGCATCATCGCCCGGTTGATAGCAAAATCGATCGTAGTCACGGTGGTCCTTTCCACGCTGCTTCAGCGGAGTCTAAACGGCTGAGATCTCGGCGTCGCCGGAATGTTTCCGAGGTGACCGCCGGCGAGTCCCACTCGCCTTGATGGTCACATGATTATGTTCCGCTGCGTGCGGTCGCGCCGCACCTTTCCGCGCGGCACTGCGGCCTCTGCCGCCGACGGCGCTGGCCACCTCGTCGGCCTTCTCACGGCGCACCATCTTGCAGAAATTGCTGAGCTCCCCGCTGGCCGTTTGCTCCTGATAGAGCAGAGCCAGCCTGCTGCGCTCAAACTTGGCAAACCATTCTTCCCAGCTCATTTCCGGCAGCGGACCTTTGCCGCGAGGACGTGCGAAGTCGAGACGGACGGTGCCGGGATCGCGGTCGTCATCGCCTTTCATCGCGGGCTTTGCGCTGCGCGCCTCAGCCCAGCGGCGGATCACTTCGTGGTCCGTGGTAAGTTTCGATGCCGTGTCAGGAGACATCTGCTCTCCTCTTAGCCCGTAGCGATTGAAGTCTTGCAAAATGCATGCACGCGAATTCCAGGTTCACCGCAAAAACTAATTCAGTCGGCGAGAACTTCGTTTGCGGTGCCGCCCACTGCCCGCGGCCCAAGCGGCCGCGAACTGACGTTGGCGTCGCCACCCACCGGTCCACGCTCGGGATGCTGATTCAGATCGCGTCCGGCCGCGCGGCCCAGGGCAGTGAGGAAGGAACGTGACACCGAGGTCTCGCTCTCCTTGCCGGTGAAGCGATGCGGATCGTGGCTGCCGGTTCCCGGCATGAAGCGGTTCGCGATGCCCAGAATGTCGGACGTTGTGCCCGGCGCGACTCCATGCGCCAGCGTCAGCAGCTTGGCTTGCGGCGTCAGCACAATCTCCGCCGTGCCGCGGGCCGCTGCGTCCACAATCCGCCGTGCCGCGCGATGAGCGTCCATCGAGCTCACCGGCAAAGTGGCGCCCAGAGCGAACCAGCTGTACTCCTTACGATGGTCGCCCTTAAAGACAGCGTTCGCATGCGAGCCCGTACGCAAAAGGCCGGGGACAACTGTCGTCACCTTGATGCGGTTTTTCGCCAGCTCTGCGCGAATGCCCTCGCTGAAACCCATGCTGGCGAACTTCGCAGTGCAATACGGCACCAGATGCGGCACCGCTACCTTTCCGCCGATTGAGGTGATGTTGACGATGCGCCCGCTGCTGCGCTCGATCATCTGCGGCAGCACCGCCATGGTGGTGTAGACAGTGCCCCAGAACATCGTTCCCATCGCATCCTGAAAGTCGCCGACGGTCTGCGATTCAATCGGACCCACGGCAATCTGCCCGGCATTGTTTACCAGCACATCGATGCGTCCAAAGCGCTCCGTCGCCTGCCGGATCAAGTTCTCCGCCTCATATTGCCGTGCGATGTCGCAGGGCAGGGCGAGCACCTCGACGCGCATGGCCAGCAGACGCTGCTCGGCCTCGTGCAGGATCTCCAGATCGCGGCCGCAGATAACGATCTTCGCTCCCTGCGCGGCGAACTCCTGCGCGATCGCAAATCCTAATCCGCGCGAACCGCCGGTGATCACCACCACCTGTCCGGCGAAGCCAGGCACGGCCCGGGTTCGCTTCCACACCTCCCGTCCGACGATGACTGCGCCAATACCGGCGACCGTTCCAGCGACCCCAAATCCCGCCGCCGAAGCGAGTAAAGCGTGTTTCAAGCGCATTGCAGCCCTCACTGACAATCACGAACTTGCGATTAATACGCCGTGCCTTCGCCGGCCTTCACCTGTCCAAAGTTGAGGACCGTAACGATGGTCACACCGCCGAAAACATTTCCGGCCACCGCCAGTCCGAGCCACGCGAGATATCGGGTGAAGGGAACGGCTCCCGCGAAAACCGCCGACATGATTTCGCCGGTGTTGGCGATGCAGTGGGAGAAGTGCCCGATGCCGACGACAAAGGTCAGTAGCCAGATGACCGCAACCTGTCCGATGGTCCAGTGACTGGCCGTCACCAGCCAAGCTACCAGTGCAATGATCCAGCCGCCGATCACGCCGCTCCAAAAAATATGCGAACCCGAACCCTGGACGGCCGCAACTCCAAGCTGGATCAGGGTGTCGTGCATTGGTTGGCGCAGCGCCCCGGTTCCCACAGCCAGCGCGGCGAATGCGGTCGCCCCAAGCAGATTGCTGACCAGGACAACCGCCCACAAGCGCGCAGTGTCGCCGATATGGCGATGTTCACTCAGGACCAGTGCCACCGGATACAACGTGTTTTCGGTAAACAACTGCGCCCGCCCGATGATCACGGCGATGAAGCCGATCGGGTACATCATGTAGGCGAAGAACTCGCGCCCGGGGATATTGCCCAACGCCGCGATTCCGGCAGCCACTCCGATTCCGGTCAATCCCATGGACAGCCCGCCGGCGAAGCCGGAGAACGCCAGCGCATGCGTAGACCGCCGCAGTTCCTGGTGCGCATTGTCTTCTACCTTCTCGAAGATCTCGTGCGCGGTGCGTCGTAATGTGTCGGTGCTGGTTGCCATTGGTAGCTTTCCGCGTGGTTAGATGCCAAAAATCGAGGGAGCGCAAAGGTAGCTTTTCCGTATCAGGGAAAGGGACGTCAGCGATGACTATGAAGGAGGGGTTACAGCGGCCGCCCAGAAGTTTCGGCGATTGTGATGATCGCAAGAGAAAAGCCCGGCCGCAGCCGGGCTCTCGAGAAACACATCGATCATGTCGTCACTGGCGTGCCTACGGTCTTTCCGCAATACGGGCAGCAGACGTAATCGCGGTTGATGCTGCGTCCGCAATGAGTGCACATGGGCGTGACCGCATACCCGCACTTGGGACAGAAGCGGAACTCCGAGCCGATCGAGGTGCCGCAATTCGGGCACGAGGTCACCAGCGGCTTGCGCAACAGGAAATACGCCAGGAAGCCCAGCGCTTTGGGCACGAAGATGACCAGCAGCGTCCATAGCAGCGAGTTCATACCTCGCCGCTTGGAATCGGCATTCACGTAACCAATCATCAGCACGATGACCGCGAGAAACGCTCCGCCCACAAGGCTGATAATGGTCAACCAAGGCTGCGGTGGTACGTCCTGAACGTCTTTCACGTAGTGGGGAACAAGAATCAGCAGCGCAACCTGTACCGCCAGGAAGCAAACAACTGCGATCGCCGTCGCGACCCCCGGAATTATGGCGAACTCGCGTCTGAAATAGGATTTTTCGCTCATCGGTTACCTCCATCACGTTCCCTGGCCAGTGCTGCCATGAACCTCTCTTCCAGCACCGGGTGGGGAAACGCCAACATCAACGCGGCGATAACAACCGCCGGCAACAACAGGAAAAACAAAACGCCGGGCTCGACCAGAAGCGACGGCAGCCCAAACCTCTCGGCAACCCAGCCGCCGAACTTCCACCACAGCCACGCCGAGGTCACCGACGACAGCACACCCAGGCAGAACGAGATGGCAATCAGCACCATCCGCGATCGCTGTTCCTGCAAATACAGCGCCCGGGCATGCACTCGCTCCTGTGTCCGCGCCACCAGCGATGGGCTGGCCGTAACCGCAAACATGCGCAACAGGTGCCCGGTCTGGTCGAAATCGTCAGCGTAGCCGGCGCACTGCGAGCATTCCGCCAGATGCGCGTTCAGCCAGTCGGCGTCGCGGGCGGCGATATCTTCGGTGCCGCGGCGCATGATGAACTCCAGCGCGCGCTCGTGCTCATGGTTTGTCATTGCGCGCCTCCTTGAAGCAGCAGCGGTTTCAGCGCCAGCACGCCGCGATAAATTCTGGTCTTCACGGTCGAAACAGGTATATGAATCAACTTGGCGATCTCCTCCAGCTTCATCTGCTCCTGGAAGCGCAACACCAGCACCTCGCGAAACAACGGCGGCACGCGCTGCAGCGCTTCATCGAACATCTGCTGCTGCTGGCCAGTCACAGCCTGCTCCAGCGGCGACGGGCCGCCGGCCGGCGGCTCGAAGGGCGCGCCGTCTTCGGGGTCCTGCATTTCGTCGAGGCTCGCCGGATTGCGCTTGCGCAGATAATCGATGGCCACGTTATGGCCGATCGACATCAGCCAGGTAACAAAGCGGTTGCGGCCGTCGTAGAGATGCCCCTTTTCCAGCACCCGCACCCAGACCTCCTGAAACAGGTCTTCGGCGACGGCGCGATTGCCGGTGAGATGCAGCAGGTATCGCAGCAACCGGTGCTGATACTGCTCGATCAATGCATCGAGCAGATCGGGATCGCGGCGCCGGAGCCCACGTGCGATTTGGGCCTCTTCGGTCTCCATCGGAATCGTCAAACTGAAGGCGGAGGCGATCATACTAACGGGATATACGAGGGAGAGGGAGAAAAAGACTCAGAGGCTGCTATTCGTTTGGCGCTGTTCGCTTTTCGCCAGAGTGCCCGAGGGAGACTAGTTTCCGGACAAGGATTGGTGCCCCACGTTCACGTCCTGCTGTTGGTTGTCAACTTGGGAGGGATGAAGGTTGCGCCCCGGGTTAACTGCAAAGGCAGGACGTGAACCGGGCGCATCCGTTTGGGCTAACGTGGGATCAACGATTCGTTCGGAGACCCAGGTTAACTCCCAAGGCAGGACGTGAACCTGGGGCACCAGGCTGGGGCACAGGCTCACGTTAATCGATCAGGTTTGCGCGGAATTCGTTCTCCCAGTTCGCCCATTGCTCGTGATCGCCGGACAAACCCAGCAGCGCTTCCTTGAACTTCGAGATACCGAAGCCAAAAGCTTGCTTCGGTGCAATGTGCGGAGGCATACAGAGCAAGCCGGACTGCACTTTGGCATCAATGAGAAATGGGCCATCGTATGCCAGAGCCTGTTCTACGGCAGAGACCATCTCACTGGGTTTGTTCGCCACCGCCGACCCGATACCATTCGCCTTGGCAAACAGGGAAAAATCCATGTTGCGTACGCGAGTGGCAACGGGATCGACGGGAATGCCCGAGACCTCCATCTCCATGCGCACGAAATCGAACTCGCTATTGTCGAAGATGATCATCTTGATGGGCCAGCCAAAATCCCGCGCGGTGATAACGTCCTGCGGCATCATCCCAAAACATCCATCGCCGGCCAGCAGCCACACCTGACGCTTGGGATCGGCGGAACAAGCGCCCATCGCCATCCCCAGGCCGGCGCCAATAGCTCCGTGATTGAAGGAACTGAGTGCCCGCCGCCGTCCGTGCAGGCGCATGAAACGCGCCATGTAGACGGTCGCCGATCCGCCATCGACAACGAAGATGGCATCGTCGGCGGCGCGGTCGTTGACGATGCGCGCCACTACCGGAGGCAGCATCGGGCTGTTCTCCGCCGACGGATCGCTGAGTTTGGCGTTGTGCTCCAGCCAGCGATCACGCAATCGGATGAGCGATTTGAGCCATCGACCGGCGGGCCGCGCTTCGACCAGGGGGGCGAGAAGCTTCACCGCTTCCAGCACATCGGCGACGATGCCCAGCGTGACCGGCGCGCGCGAACCTATATTTTCGATCTCCCGATCAACTTGAATGATCGGAATGCCGTCCGGGAGGAACTCATCGTACGGGAAGTTGGTGCCGAGCATGATCAGTACGTCGCAGTCGAGTACGGCGTGATATCCCGAAGGCGCGCCGATCAGGCCGGTCATGCCGACGACGGAATCGACATCATCTTCGAAAACCTCTTTCCCGCGCAGGGTGTGCGCCAGCGGCGCTCCGACCTTCCGCACCAGCGCCAGAATCTCGTCGCGGGCGTCACGGCATCCGATACCGCAGAAGAATGTAATCCGTTTGCCCGCATTGATGATGTCCGCCGCCTTCTGGATCTGGCTCACAGGCGGCACAATCGGCGAACGGGAGTGGACCAGGGGGTGAAGAAAATGCCGGCTGGGAATCTGCTTCGGCAGAACGTCGGCCGGCAGTTCGATACGGACGACTTCCTGCTCGGCCAGCGCTTTCTGGATGGCGATCTCAGCGATGCGCGGCATCTGCACCGGGTCGGCGATGATGGCCTGGTAGGCGCAGACATCTTCGTAGACTCGCTTCAGATCGACGGCCTGAAAAAACTTTGTCTCGCGTTCGGCGTGGGGAAGCTGACCCGTCAGTGCGATTACGCCGGCAAATCCCTCATGCTTGGCATCGAACAAACCGTTGATCAGATGCAGCGCTCCCGGGCCCACGGTTCCGGCACAAACGCCGGCTCCTCCACGAATGGCAGACTGCGCATAGGCGGCGTAGGCGGCATTTTCCTCATGGTGAACACCGATCCAGGCGAGCCGGCCGTCGCGGCGCAGCGCATCGGTGAAAGGATTGAGAGCATCTCCTGCAATTCCAAAAATGTGAGTTACACCGTTGTCGGCCAGTAGTTGCACCAGCATCTCGGCGACGTTCATTGGGATCTCCGCGGGGTAAGTGGCGAAATCTGGGCACACTATAAATGCCCGCACGGCGATTCACCAAGTTAGAAACCGGGAGTCGTTCACGCCGGGTCGTGCCAACCGCCAATATCCGCGGCCAGCTCGCGCGAGTCGGGCGGACCCCATGTGCCCGGCTGATAGAGCTCGGTTGGGCAGCAATCTCCGAGGATGGGATCGACAATCGCCCACGCCGCTTCCACCGCGTCCTGCCGCACAAACAACAACGGATCGCCCTTCATCGCGTCGGTCAGCAGGCGCTGATACGCGTCCATCTCGTCGTTGCTGGTGTACTTCACCGCCGACAGCTCTACCGGCATCGGAACCATCAGCGGGCCGGGGCGCTTCACGCGTCCCCCCAGGCTGAGCTCGATGTCAGGCCCGAGCCGGAAGCGAAAATAATTTCGCCCGTCGCCACCCATCTTGCTCAACGGAGCTTTGCGCAACTTCACAAAGACTTCCGTGGCCGTCACCGGCAAGCGCTTGCCCGCGCGAATAAGAAATGGCACACCCGCCCAGCGCCACGAATCGACTTCCAGGCGCAGGGCCGCAAACGTCTCCACGTCGGAGTGCGGCGAAACGCCCGACTCTTCGCGATATCCCTCGAATTGCCCGCGCACGATGTTCGCCGGGCTCAGCGGCGGAATAGTGCGAAAGATCTTTACCTGCTCGTCACGCACCGAGTCCACGTACATCATGGTTGGCGGCTCCATCGCGAGGAACGCCACCACCTGCAGCATGTGGTTCTGGATGACGTCGCGAATCGCGCCCGCTTCTTCATAAAACTTTCCCCGACCCTCGACGCCGAACGATTCGGCCATGGTGATCTGCACGCTATGAACGTAGTTGCGATTCCAGATGGGCTCGAGGAAGCTGTTGGCGAAGCGGAAGATCAGCAGGTTCTCCACCGCCTCTTTGCCCAGATAGTGATCGATGCGAAAGATGTTTTCTTCCGGAAACGCCTGATGCAGCGTGTCATTCAGCTTGCGGGCCGTAACCAGGTCGCGCCCAAAAGGTTTCTCCAGGATCACGCGCGCATTCTTCGCGCTGCCGGATTTCTCCAGGCCCTTCACGACAACGCCGAACATGCTCGGCGGGATTGCGAGGTAGTGAGTAGGCAGCTGCGCATTCGCGGCGGCTAATTTGTTGTGCAGCGTCTCGTAGGTCTTGTCGTCTTTGTAGTCGCCGTCTACGTAGTCCAGCAGCTCGCACAGGTTGTGAAACGATTCGTCGTCAACTCCGCCACCGTGCTTGATAATGCTGTCGCGGGCGCGCTCACGTAGTTGTTCAACCGTCCAGCCGGATTTGGCTACACCGATGACGGGTACCTTGAGCGTGCCTTGCCGCACCATGCTCTGCAGCGCGGGAAAGATCTTCTTGTAGGCCAGGTCGCCGGTGGCGCCGAAGAACACGAATGCATCGGAGTGAGCTGCCATCAATTCCTCTTTGCGTAAGGTTAACGATTGGAATGCGCCGAATGTAAAGAATGGGGACGCGGCTTTGCTGGCCGGTCGCTTCCGCAACACCCCAGGAATCTGCCGAATCAGTTTATCTGCCCGACGGCTGGAACGGTAGTCGCGAGCGCATGAATAAGCTGTGAACGAGTTGCTGAACGGGCTGCTGAGGCGGCTTTTTTCTCCTGTACCATGGAACAGGTTACGATGAACACTCCGACTCCAATGCAGAATTTCAGCGAGCAGGTGCTCGAATTCGAGCACCTGCGGCAACTGCTGGCGGCCTACACCGCTTCTCCGCTGGGACGCGATCGGCTTGCGCAACTCGCGCCCTCGGGCGAGCGCGAATGGATCGAGCGGCAACAGCAGCTGACAGAAGAGCTGCGCGGATATCTCCGCTCCGGCGCGCGCTTCGATTTTCACGGCCTGCTCGATCCCACCGAGCTTATCAACAAGTCGCGCATTCGCGGCGCGGCGCTGGAGATCCTGGAAATTCGCGACCTCCTGATGGTCGCCGACCGCGCCTCCGAATGGCGCGAAACCGCGTTGCACCCGGCGGCAAATGTCGCCGAGCATTGGCAAGCCGTGCGCGAGCTTTCCGAAAACATTGCCGACTTCGGCGGATTGCTGCGCTACTTCGGCAACAAGATTCTTCCCGATGGCACGCTCGACGACAAAGCCTCGCCGGAGCTGTCACGTATCCGCCGCGACATCGAAAAACAGAAGCGTGCCATCCAGGAATCGCTGCGTGGTTATCTGCGGCGGCTCTCCGAGGGTGGCGCGGTGCAGGAAGAGCTGGTCACGATTCGCGGCGACCGCTTCGTCATCCCGGTGAAAGTGGAGCAACGCCGGCGCGTGCAGGGCGTCGCGCATGGGGCGTCGTCGAGCGGCCAGACCGTTTTCGTCGAGCCGCTGGAAACCATCGAGCAGAACAACGACCTGGTGCGGCTGCTGGACGATGAGCAAGCCGAGATTCATCGCATTCTCCTGGAGATGACGGCGCGCTTAGGCGAGCATGCCGATGCCCTTCTCTCCGCGGTGGAAACGCTGGCGGAGCTGGAGCTGCAATTTGCCAAGGCGCGTTTTGCCGAGGAATACGACTGCGTGGCGGTGAAGCTGCTCGCCGATGAGTCCTCACAACCTCCGGCGGCAGGCGGCGCTCTTGTCTTGCGCAATGCGCGACATCCGCTGCTGGAGCGCAACTTGAAGCCGAAAGGTCTGGCGGTTGTGCCCATCACGGCGGAGCTGGACGGCGAGCATCGCCAGGTCATCATCAGCGGCCCGAACACCGGCGGCAAAACCGTCGCGCTCAAGACCATCGGCTTGCTGGCGCTGATGGCGCAGGCTGGCGTTCCCCTTCCGGCCGAGCGCGCCGAGCTGCCGATCTTCGACGGCGTCTTCGCCGACATTGGCGACTACCAGTCGATCGAGCAGAACCTCTCGACCTTCTCCGCCCACGTCACCAACATCGACTTCATCTCGCACCAGGCGACCCGGCATTCGCTGGTGCTGCTGGACGAGCTGGGATCGGCTACCGATCCGGAAGAGGGCGCGGCGCTCGCCGTCTCCATCGCCGATTACTTCCGGCAGGCGGCCTGCATCAGCGTGATCTCAACGCACCACACCGCGTTGAAGGTCTATGCCGCGAACACGCCCGGGGTTCTGAACGCAGCTGTTGGCTTCGACGAAAATACCTTCGCTCCCACCTACGAACTGCGCATCGGGGTGCCCGGCGCGTCGGCCGGCATCAACATTGCGCAAAAGCTGGGGCTGAACCCTGACATTGTGAGGAGCCGCTCGCCAGCGCCTGACCTCGCAGGCACAGGATGTGTCGCGCTTTCTCGACCGCCTGCATACCGAACTTCGGCAAATCGACACCGAACGCGCCGAGTTGCGCGGCCGTGAGCAGGAAGTGGCACGGCAGAAACAGCATCTGGAGACCGAAGGCCGCAAGGAGCAGCGCGAGAAGCTGCGCGAGTTGGAGAAGAAGGTCGACAGCCTGCTGCATGAGTTCGAATATCGGGTGCGCGAGACGGTGAACGCAGTGCAGGACCGGGCGCAGGCACAGAAGCTCTCGAAAGACGCCGAACGCCGTATCGCCAAGATGCGCCGCGAATTCCGCGAGCAGTTCGACTCCACCGTGGTGGCGCACAGCAGCGGCGCTGACAAGGGAGATCCCAACGCGCAACAGCACATCGTGAAGCACGTTTCAGTCGGCGACACGGTGCGCCTGCGCTCGTTGGGCCGCGATGGCAAGGTGTTGCGCTACTTCGACGACGACAGCTTCGAGATCGCTGTCGGTCCCATGAAGATGAAAGTGGCGCGTGACGATATCGCCAGCGTGGTTGCGCAGTCCGGCGGAAACCCGGTGCAGGCGGCACGCTCGAAGGGAATCAGTGTCTCGCTGGCACGCGAGGACGACAGCGTTCCCACCGAGATCAACGTGATTGGACAGACCGTCGACGAAGCAACACAGGCCGTCGAGAAGTTCGTGGACCGGGCATTCCTGGCGGGAGCGGTGCGCCTCCGCGTAGTTCACGGCAGCGGAATGGGAATTCTGCGTAAAGCGCTGCGGCAATTTCTGAAGGGCCATCCCCACGTGGCTACCGTCAGCGAGCCACCGCAGAATGAAGGCGGCGGCGGCGCGACCGTAGTGGAGCTGCGAACGTAGGGCGGTCTGGTGGAAGAATCAGCACGATCGCGAATTGTCATCCTGAGTGCAGCGAAGGATCTGCGGTTTGCCGGCAGCGGAATGATGTGTACGTTCCTTACGTCCCGATGAACCGCAGATCCATCGTCGGGCTGAAGCCCTCCTCAGGATGACAATATCCGGTAAGCAGACGTCAAACCTCAACAATCCTCTTCCCCGACACAAACGCGTTTCCCGCAATCGAAAACCGCAGCGGCCGTTCGACCGCTTTGGTGATCCCAATGCGCGGCGAGGCGACGATTCGCTCCGGACGAAAGCCGTCATCGGCCAGCCACAGGTCCGATTTATTCGAGGTGAGGTCTTTGTTGTTGTCGCGCTGGCGGGTGATGTCGAGCGCCTCGGACATGCGGCCCGGGCCGCTGGTGATCATGCGCAGCTGCGTGGGGCGCGGCGATTCCGGAAGCTCGATCCCGCGAGCGCGTGCCATCGCTTCAAGGCCAAAGACCGGCTCGATGGCGCGGAACAGCACGCCTCCGCCGTGGCCTTCTGGTGTGCACGAAACATTCAGGCAATAGTGATTGCCGTAGATGAAGTAGACGTAGGCGCGTCCCGGCGGTCCGAAGAGCACGAAATTGCGCGCCGTCTGGCCGGCGTAAGCATGAGCCGCGGGATCGTCCTCGCCGAGATAGGCTTCGACTTCCACCACGCGTCCGGCCAGCAAACTGCGGCGTTCGCGACGGATCAGCAGCTTGCCGAGCAGTTCGCGCGCTACCGGAACCACGTCGCGGTTGAAGAACTCGCGGGGGAGAACCGGGGCTGCACGCAGCTTGCCAGCCGTAAGAGATGCAGAACTGCTGAACTGCGACTTGGCTGGCTGCCGCATACGGGTTTCAGCCTTTCACTGCAATCACGCGGAGCCGCGTGTGATCGATCACCCAGACGCCGTCGTGAAACAGTGCCGGACGCGCGAGATCTTCCCAACGCCGTCTCAATTCCTCGCGTTTATCCGTGCCGACAGACGCGAGCGCGAAGCCACCGAACATCTCGATCCAGTGCGCGAAACCACCTTCTCCATTCTTCAGTGGGGTCGGACGTTCGATGAGTGCGGCAAACCTGATCTCGAAACCGGCGGACTCAAGGCGCGGCGCATACTCGCCGATCGAGGGAAAGTACCAGGGAATCCGGCTCTCCGGATCGTCGACCCCTAGTGCTCGCATCGCCTCGCACCCGGCCGCAATCGTCTTCCGTAGATTGCGATGTCCGCCCATCTCGAAGACGAAGCGACCGCCGGGCTTCAGGGCCCGCGCGATTGAGGCGAGCGCGCCAGGTTGATCCCGGACCCAGTGCAGAGCCGCGTTCGATAGCACCGCGTCGAATTCGTTGACGAACGGCAGGGCTTCGGCATTCGCTACTTCGAAGCGCAGTTGCGGGAAGTTTTGTCGCGCGCTCGCAATCATCTCCGGTGAAACATCGACTCCGACTACCTCGGCACCGCACTGCGCAACCTCCGAAGTCAGCTGGCCGGTACCACAGCCTACATCGAGAACCCGCTCTCCCGCCTTCGCATCCAGCAGAACGAGCAGGTCACGTCCGTAGTTCCACACATAGGAGTGGCTGGACTGGTACAGCTCAGAGTTCCAACGTTCGGCCGGAGAGGTCATCCGCAAATTGTAAAGCGAAGCAGGTCATTTGTCGGAGATGCCGGCTTCGCGCGCGCGAAATTGCCAGTAGTCGCCGGCTGTTTCGCTCAAGTCGCCGGATGCCTTTTCGCCGCGAAATACGCGTGATACGCCGCGCACGACGCGCCTCATGGGAAGCTCACCGCCGTCGGTGAGAAAGAGCTCGCCGAGCTTACTGGTGCGGTAGTACCAGCGCTTCAACAGCGCCAGGTGCTCCATCCATTCCAGTGCGCTGCGCAACTTCGGCGGCTCGACCGCCGCAAGCGCCTGCGTGATGCGCGACTCCATCGACAGCGGCTTCGAGCCAACCTGTGAGGCTTCGGCTTGCTTACCAAAGTCGAGCAGCACGGGATCGCAGATTCGTCCGCCCGCAAGCTTGAACAGCGTCACCGAATCGCGCTCCGTCGCGGGCTGAATCATCACGCCGTTCAGTTCGTCCAGGCGACGCACGACCTCCGGCAGCTGCGAGGCGACGGCCTTAACCTTCTCGAATCGCACATGCAACGCCGCAGCGCCTTCGAAATCCAGGTTCGCCGAAGCCTCGTCGCGCTGCCGCTCGATCTCGCGCAACAGGGAACGGCCGCCGCTCTCGAGGAACTCCTCGACGCGCGCCACTTCGGCGGCGTATTCCTCGTCGCTGCAGCCCTTGAAGCAGGGCGCCAGGCACATCTTCATCTCGGAATAAATGCAACCGGGGAACGCCGGATCGGGATGCAAGTCGTCGACACAACGACGCATCTTGAACAGGTCGAGCGCGTCATTGGCAAACTTCTCGGCTGCGACGCGCGTGGGAAAGGGGCCGAAATACTGCGCGCCACCTTTGAGGCCGCCGATGCGAGTAGTTACGGTCGCGCGAGGGTAGGCGTTGTCGAGGATTAGCTTCATCAGCGGGGCGAAACGCAACCGGAGTCGCTGGTCGTAGCTCTTGGGAAATTCGCGACGCAGCGCCTGATACAGCAGGAACGAAGCTTCGAAGTCGGAGCCCGCCGGAGCCCACTCCACCGAACGCACGCGATCGCGCAGGCTCAGCTTGCGCGTCTGTCCTTCCGGCGCGCCTAGCAAGCGCTGCAGGCGGCGGCGCAGGTTCGATGTCTTGCTGACATACGGTTCGCTGCCCTCATCGCCACGAAGAACAAACACCGCCGAGCTTGCCGGAGCGGCGGCAAACAGTTCGGAATCGCGGTCGGGCAGGAACTCTGTGCGTATCGAGGGCACGGGACGATTTTAGTTCAAAGGAAGGGAGGGGCAGGGGCCAGTGGACACGGGTTGGGTAGGATTCTTTATCAGAGGAGGTTTTGAATGATCTCGGCGAAATCCCCAAATCTCAAACATCATGAGACGGGACACCCGACCGGGAAATTCTTTATCCCCTATCCCCTAACCCCTTGCTGTTTTTCAGCGAGAGCTTTGTCGGCGCGCTGATCCGCTGGAACTGCGCGCGCTTGGAATGCTCGCGATAGTCGGGGCCTTCGATCTCAACCTTCTTACACATCTCGTGCAATCGAGAGCGCATGCGCTCGCCGATACGATCACCCAGGGTTTCAGCGCGCGCAGCGCGGTCAGCAGCGGAGTAGCTCCGCGGATTGTCATCGGCCACCCGGTCTTGCTCGGGCTTATCGGGAAAGTTGGTGGTGATGATGGTCGTCTTGTTGTCGTTATAGCGGCTGTTCAGGATGTAATTGACCGTATCGAAGACCCACTCGGTGCTGCGCACCGCGCCGAGTTCGTCGAGCACCAGCACCTCGGCATCGAAGACCGGGCGCAGAATCTCCATCTCGGTGGCCTGGACGGAGGCGTTGTACGAATTCTGAATTGACTTCAAGAGCTCGCGATAATCGCAGAAGAGGCAATGAATCCCCTTCTCGCGGATCAGCGCCTTCAGGATGCCGACCGACAGATGCGTCTTGCCGACGCCGACCGTGCCGACAAAAAGCAGGCCGGTCTTCTCGCTGGGATAGTTTTCGACGAAACGCCCGGCCAGCCACTTCGCATGGCCCAGGCTTTTCTGATCGGTGTAGTTTGGATCGCACTCGTAGTTGCTGAGCTCGCAGTGCTGGTAGCGCGCGGGGAGATGGGCGGCCTCCAGCAGGCGGTCGGCGCGGCCTTTCACGCGGCATTCGCAGCGGACAGCTTCACGCTCCTTGCCGTGAATGACGGTGTGCCAACCGGTGCCATCGCAGATCGGACAGGTGTCGGTTGTTGTGCTCACTGAATTCGAATCTAACGCGCGCGGCGACAGTGTGCAACGGGAGAAGGTCGCGGTTTGGTGATTGAGCGTTGGGAAAGTTGTGCGTCGTTGTGCAAATCAGGGCTGCTGAGCGCAGGAACATAATTCTTATGACGAACGCAAGCGAGACACCTGCTTTGGTTGTGACAAACAGCAGATCCCTCGTCGGCCTGAAGGCCTCCTCGTGATGACAAGTCTTTAGGAGTACATCGCCGTTCGACAGGCACCCGTGGGCTGGCACACCCCGCTTTAATCTCCATCCGAGCTGGCGGTCTTATTCTCCTGCACAATGTCGTACACGTAATCGTGCGTCGCCAGCGCGGTGGGCTTGATTTTCCCTGCCTGTACCCGCTTCACGATGTCGTCGCGCGAGAGATCGAAGACTGCGTCGAGAATTTGCTCGCGGTCCTTGTCGCTGGCTTCGGCAAGCACGAACAGCAAGCGCGCGCTGTGCTGGATGTATCTCGGCGAAAGCAGTTGCCGCCGCAACAGCTCCATGATGAGGGAAGCTTTGCTGCGGTCGAAGCGTCCGGGATCGCCCATGCGGTCCAGCTCCGCGAAGAACTCGGCAGTCCACTCGTTGTGGTAATCCCACATCTTCTGGAACAGTTCCGGCGTGAAGCGGCTGCCCGCCTTCACCGGCTCGGCGCTCGGCGCAAGTACCACGCCGTCTTCGGTTCGCGATGCTCGCTGGAAAAAGCCGTCCCTGGTGATGGCCGCCTGATGTTGCACCACCGTCCACAACCAGGAGACGTCGATGCGGTAGGTAGCCAGATCGTTCATGAAGCGCTGCTTCAATTCGTAGTCATCAATGGCGGCGGCGAAGTTGCCGTTAAGGATTTGGAAGCCATAGTTCGCGGCCATGTAGAACGCATGCTGAATATGCTCGATGGTAATGTCGCCCTTTGGCACGCTGTAGATGTCATCCCACAATGTGGGATTAAGCAGTTTCTCTGGCGTGTCGATCGCGTCTTTGCGAAGGACGTACGGCGTGATCTTGCCGGCGGAATTCACCAGTCCGCGCGACTCCAGTAGCGTGCGCTCAGAATCCACCAATCCGCTGGCAGCTGTCGGTACAGCTTTGCCATTGGCGTCGAGAGTCTCGCGCGGCGCATCCAGCATCGCCTGCAACCGCTCGAGCGGCGTCTGCAGCGGGCCATTTCCCGCGGCGACATACGCGGGCTCGGGACTGGCAACCCAGCTCTGCCGGTAGCAGTCATAAAGCCGGCCCTTCGCGCCGCCGGCGAGAATGTCTTCCAAGGTCAGCGGCTGGTCGTTCGCACTAGCTTCCTCGGGCACAAAAATCAGCCCCAGGAGCCGCTCGCGCAGCTTATCGATGACCACCGCGCGCATGGCGACCGGGTTATAGCGAGAGCGGCCATAAGCATCGTTCGCCTGGTACATCATCACGGCGGCCATCCCGCCGATAGGCGCGCCCTGCGTCAACTCGCCGTGCTTCATCGCAGCCATCAGGATGGTCTGCGCGTTGTAGCGCTGGTAGGCAATCATGTTAGGTGCAGCCATGCCGATGGTCTGCGGATCGGGGAAGACGCCTTTGGGATCGTCCTTCCACATCTCGATGATGCTGCCCAGGTAGTCCCAGCGGCCGACGTTGGTTCCCAGCAGGCGTCGCCGGAAGGTCCACGCAATCGCCGGCAGATAGCGGCCGCCGTTGCCCTCTTCGTAGAGGATCTTGATCTTGAAGGTACCGGCGGGAACGCCGATGATCCCTTCCATTCGCGCCAGCAGCTTCTCCACGATCAGCGCCTCGCGCGGAGTCTGCATCTTCGGGATGTAAAAATAAATGCCGGTGCCCAGACGTTTCAGCGCGTCGAAATTATTGAGCACCCAGATCACGACCAGCGCCACGATGCCGGGGACGGGCTGCCCATCAACCGTGAAATGTTCGTAGACGATGTGAATGCTGGGCGGACGGACCAGTCGCGCCGGCCACTTCGCAGCTTCGCGATCGATTTTGTAGGAACGGGTCTTGCCCTTCTTTACCACATCGTAGGACTTCGTCGACCAGGCTCCCTCGAAGATCTGCTTCGCGTTTTGCAGCGCGGCAAACGTCGCGACGGGTTGTTGCTTGCTGCCGCCGGCTGGCTGAAAGTGCGCCGGAGAAGCGTCTTCGAAATCGGGCATATTCATGGGCGCGGCGCTGTTCAGCGCGTTGAAAGCCATGTCCAGCGGATGCCACGGTCCGGTAAGCTCGAGCCCGGGATTTTTCAGCGGATGCACGTCGGCGGGAACAGGCACTTCGTCGTTCAGGCGCCACGACCACTCACTCTTGCGATCGAGGAAGTTGTCGATCGTGCCCTGCACGATTTGGCGAAAGGTCCACGGACGACCAGTAACTGGATCCTCGAACGACTCCTCCCATTTCGGCCAGGCATATTTTGTGCGCACCGGCTCGGAGCTTTCCAACTGCGCGCGGCGAGCATTCAGCGACCTCGGCAATGGCGGGACGCAACTCACGCGTGAGCGTCGCGATCGTCTCTTCGACGCTGACCTCGCGACCGTTGACCTTCTTCGTCCCGAACAGCTCTGGGAATTGCTGGAGAACATCTTCGCGGATCATGGGCCCTCCCGTGTGGTTTACTGAAATGCTGGATCGCGCAATGGGCGCGAAAGACGTGGCTGGCAGCCCATCACTGTACGGAGATCGTGCCGTGCTGCGTGGCAAGTCAATTGTAATCGCCGGATATTCTAGAATGTGAGTAGATCACGACGATGCCTTCTAAACCGCGAAAGCCGAAGCCGTTTCGCGCCGCCTCTGCGGTGAAGGCCGCGGCTCGCGCCACGATCGGAACTCCGCCTCCCACGCGTGCCGAACCTGCGGAGAAGAAGCGCAAGGGCAAGCCGGAAAAACACAAGCCCACGATGTCAAAGCTGCTCAACGAACAGGAGTAGGCGTTTGGAGCAGCAGATTTGTAGACTGAGCGGGCATGGCAGTTGGTCCCAAGGGTAGGGGCCTTCGACTGCGTTCGGGTCGCTTCGCTATACCTCACTTCGCTCAGGATGACACCTGACGGAAGAGTTGTGGCTGCGCGGCCGAAGGCGTGCCTTTCAACGCTGCTCAACCTCGCGTCTTCAAAAGTTCGGCCGGTCCAGTGGCGGCTGCCAGGCCAGGAAGTCACGCCGCATGCGATCGGCGTAGTTGTGCAATAGCTCCTGCACGCGCGCTGGGTCGGGCGACTTCACGATCAGCCCGACGTGATGTTTTTTCTCGTTCATGCGCCAGACAATCTCCGGATCGTTGTACGCCGAGGTGTCCGGACGTTCCTGCTTCGCCAGCGAGACCATCAACCCGGCCGCGTCTTTCTTCGGCTTGGGCGGCTTGTACGGAGTCTTGCCCCCGGCGATCTCCAGTTTCGCCCACTCCGCCCACATGTTGACGCCGGTGGCTGCTTCGATCAGGTCGACGATATGCGCGCCGCCCACACGCGCTGAGGTTTCCAGGAAGTACAGTTTACCGTCGTCGCGTCCGCGGATGAACTCGCTATGGGCGACGCCGCGCAACAGTCCAAAGGCCGTCATCGTTTTCTCGTTCATGGCGATGAGCGGCTGCGCTTCTTTCGAGCCCAGCGGCAATGTGCGCGTGGTGAAGATGTCGCCTTCGTGCGAGACATCCATCGGAGGCCGCCCGTACTGGCTGGCCAGAGCGAACAGCATCTCGCGCTCGTAGAAGATCGAGTCGACATGGAAGATGTCGCCCGGCACGTACTGCTCCAGCAGGTAAAACGACTGCTTGTCGCCCAGGGTCTCCAGCGCGGCCCAGAATTCGTCGGCGCTGCGCACCTTCTTGATGCCCATCGAGCCGGCCATGGAGCGCGGTTTCAGCACCCACGGCGGAGGCACGCGCTGCATGAACTCGCGCAGCCGGCCGTAGTTCAACACGTGAATGAACTCGGGTACCAGCAGGCCTTCATCGCGTGCCTTGGTGCGCATGGCCAGCTTGTCGCGGAAGTAGCGCGCCGTGGTGTCGCCCATGCCGGGCACCCGCAGATGCTCGCGCAGCGTCGCCGCCGTCTCCACATCGAAGTCGTCGAGAGCAACGATGCGATCGATGGTCTCATTGCGCGCCATGAAGCTCACGCCCAACAGCGCGTCTTCCAGCTTCCATTCCTTCTGCACGTCGGGCATGTAGAAGGTTTCGTCGATGCTTTCGCGCGGCCAGTTTTCGTCCTTGATGCTGTGCGAGGTGAGCAGTAAGGTGCGGCAGCCCTGGCGATGACATTCGCGGATAAAGTCGGTGCCTTTGTAGTAGCTGGCCAGGCAGAGGACGGTGAGCGGACGATTTTCCGGCGGTGCTGAGGACATGCGGGCCTCCCGAGGCAGCAGCCTTGCGCCGCAACACTATAGCAGGCGGGGAGGACGAAAGCCGAAACGGCGCCACGATCCTCTGGGATGCCGCCTTCTTCTGGCAACCTCGATTTGCGTTTTAGAGCTGCGTTGCCGGCAGCACTGCCGTTCCCTCTGCACCGATTGCAGTTGCGAGGGGTCAAGTCCCAGCGCAGGTAGCACCGTGGGCGCTACCTGCATGGTTTCCACCGGCGTGTTTACTACCCTCGCCGTGAAGCTCGGGTTGGAGAGCAACATCATCACGTTGATGTCGTCGTGCAAGAAGCCACCATGCTCCCAAAGCTAGCGGAGTTGTCGCAATGGTTAACGCCAGCAGAGAAGCGAGCAGGGACTTCATCAATCTGCCTCCTGTTTTGGGGGTTAATCAACAGGACTCTAGCTCCGGTCGGATCGTTGGTGAATCGCGGGTAAAACATCCGTGATAGGACGATGGCAGGAAAATTACATAAAAACCTATGAATAACCCGACAATGTGCGATCTGGAATCATATGTGGCAGTACCACGTTGAGGTATAGGTTGGCGGCAATTCCTAGGGTATCGCATGGCATTGTTAATTGTTCCCCTGAGCGGCTCGCAACTTTGAATAGAAGTCGTAAGCTCCCTGGCTTCCCCTCTGCGGGTGTTGACATGAAATGCAAAACCCCACCCAAGCGGAAGCCGCTTTGGGTGGGGCACGATTGGTTCAGATCGCAGTGCTGCTGCTCTACTTCTTCACCATCAATGTATTCTCGATCCCCAAAGTGCAATCGGGGTTGATGTTCTGGATGTAGATGTCGTTCTCGCCGTTGCGCCCGTCCTCCCAGGCGAAAGCCGACAATCCGGAGGATGCGATGTTGGCTGCCAGTCGAGATTTGTCGGAAACTGCGGACGAAAGCGGGAACTGTGGGCACAGCGTATTTCCGGAGCCATCCAACTTGATCGCCTGGAGTGTGCCCTCGCCTGTTACGCCCTGATCGAACCACGCTGCCAGAATGCCGCTGCCAATCTGCACGTTCACCGGGTTGATCTGTGCGTCATCGCCCAACGGAACGATGGTTTTTCCGGAATCCGTCCACTGACGCGCACCTGCCGAGTTGAATTTCTGTGCCGAGATGCCTTGCACGCTTTGCAGCGAGTCCTCTTCGGTCCAGACCAGGAAGGTCTCCTGAGTTGAGGGATTGTAGGAGGCGGTGGGCGACACTCTCACATCGCTGCCCGTGACGCCACCCGCGGAACCGTTATGCGGAAAAGCTTCAGTGCCGTTGGTCAGGATGTGCTGCGCCCACGATTGCAATGGACTGTTTGTGTACCACGAGAACACTGCGCCGCCGTTGCCGTCGTAGGTGAAATAGGGAAACTCGCCGAATTGCAGAGAGTCACTGTCCTCGACGTGTACGTGGGCTGAACCCCACATGAGCTGTCCGGTGGAAGAAATTTTGTTGGCGTAAAGGTAGTTGGGACTGCCGAAGCCGTGATTGCGCACGAACGAGACAATCACGGAGCCGTTGTCCGCGGCATGCAAGTCGGCAAGAATATAGCTGTAGCCCGATTCCTGCAGGGTAACTCCAACCGACGCCGTCGTCTTGCCAACCCAAGTGAACATGCCGCTGGGACTCAGCCGCTGCAAAACCACGGCGTTATCAGCGACCCATCCCACGACGATAAAACCGTCACTGGTCACCGTGACTCGCGGCTCATTATGTGACGCCGGACCGAAGGTCATGGGAATTCCCAGAGGCCCCCACAGCGGTTGGCCCGTTGGACTCATCTTGGCAACGGTCACCTGCTGGTTGTTTGGGTCGCGGCGGGTATCAAGAAACGCCAGCAATGCGTTTCCATCACCGTCGATGGCCAGACCGTAGTCCTCGGTGGAACTGTTGCTAAGTTGTGCGACCTGGACCCCGTCGTGCGGAAACTGCTCGACGCCATCAGCGTTTAGTAGCTGGTAGTAAACATCATAACCTTGCGGTGGCGGGTCGTTAGGATTGTTGTTGAACCAGCTCACATACCAGTTGTTGTCCGGCAAGGGGAGCAGCTTCGGCTGCACCTGATCGGCGCCCGGAATGTTAGACAGCGCGAGATTCTGCGACGGATCGGATGACCACTGGGCCCAGGCACTGGTTGCTAATGTGAGGGCCAACACCAACAACAAACAATTGCGGTATTTCATGCACGCTCCTTAACCTGTTTTGGGGAGTCCCGAAATTGTACGCGCAAGTGAGCGAATGGCGCACAGAATTATCTGTGCGCCCCGCAACTTCAATGTTCAATTCGTGTAGCAGGTCGGAGGTTTTACGATGCCAGCTGTCGTGGTACCGACATCGGTCGCTTCGGTCCGCGTTTGCGGATCAGTAGCACCCGAATACGCTCCAAAAGTTCCATAGGAGCGAATTCACCCTTTGGCAGCCAGGCATCCGCTAGATGTTCCTCGCTGCAGCAATTGACTGACCCGGAAAATAACAGCGCGGGAGTTTCGGGGGATACGGCTTTGAGTTGATCGATGAGCCGGGCTCCGTTGAGCTTGGGCATCATCAGGTCGGTCAGCACCAGGTCGACTCCGCCCAACTTTAGGATGTCGATGGCGACTTCCGGATCGGAGCAAGTCAGGACACGGTAACCGCGGGTTTGGAGAAGCACTTTGCGAATGGAGAGAGAGCGTTCATCATCGTCGACGCAGAGAATCGTACGTTTCGGTTTCATCTACTTCAGCACCGAGCCTTCTCTGAGTGGCTGCACAACCGCGCCCGTGCAAACCTATTAGCCAGTCGCGTGCGGCAGTCACCAAGTGGTTGTTTGTACGCCAGAGCAGTAGCGCGTGTTCCGGATAGTACGTCCGGCGATTGCCGCGCACAAGTATTGCGAAGGTCAATTTCAAATTTATTTTCGGTCGGCGGGAAAAAATGTAACAGCACCGAAGATGGTGACGCTGTTTTTTTACTCTACGCGAAAACCTGCGTCCGGAGCGGGTTTCAGGCTTGCACAAGATATCCTCAGAAAAGTCACATCGTAACTGTTCCGTCAATTACGTGAACCACGCTACCACCTACACGAACATTGGTGACGCTATCACCGGATTTCGTCGCGCGAATGTAGAGAGAACTTGGGCGACGAGTTTCGATGCCTTGCTCGATCATGCCTTGCGTGTCGGAGGGGAGTACGCCATGTTTCACCGCCCAGGCTGTGCAGCAGCCGGCAGCGGAGCCGGTTGCGGGATCTTCACCGTTGTAGAAGATCATGCGTGCGTGCAGTGTTGCACTCGGTGCGATGGTCTCGCGGCAGACGAGATAGAAGAAGGCAGGGCTGCCGATGGTGGCGAGATACGGCGCCATCTGACTCCAGCTGATGCTGAGTTTCTGCAATGTCGCCAAGGATCGGAAAGGCACGATGGTGAAAGGCATTCCGGTCGAGACCGTCTGGATCGGGATGTTCTCATCGAGCTCCGAAGCGGCGACGCCCAGTACTTCCGCAACGTCCGCGTGGGAGTGCGTACGTCCGAACTCAGGCTCGGCCTGTCGCATCTCGCCGAAGAGCAACCCGTCGCGCCACTCAAAGCGCACCGGAATCTTGCCGACCTTCAGATCGAGAATAATTTCGTCGTCGTTCGAATGCTGCCGCAGATACCAGGCGGTGCCAAGAGTGGGATGGCCGGCAAACGGCAGCTCCTCAAACACGGTGAAGATGCGAACCCGGTGACCATCTTTGCGCGTAGTCTCGGCGTCACGCGGAATGATGAAGGTGGTCTCACAGAGGTTGGTTTCGCGGGCCAGTTTCTGCATCTCGTCGTCGCTGAGTCTGCTGGCATCGGTGAACACCGCGAGCTGATTACCCTCAAGCGGACGCGAGGTAAACACGTCAAGCTGCACAAAGGAGAATTCTCGTTTAGGCATGGCCGGTCGCTCCCAAACCCAAATCTAACAGGAGCGCACGATCAGACGCGAAGTCAGAACTACTTCTGGGGACGAACAGCTCAGGAAATGAGGCAGGAGACTAGTCACCGCTGCTGGGCGCGAGGGCCGGAGTTCGCGCCGGCTTGCTGCTCGTCCTGGCAGGGTTGAAGAAGTTCAGGAACAAGCAGATCACCCAATATCCTGCCGCGACTCCGAAGGCGAACGCCGCCACGATGGTCAGCAGGAGTAAGGTAGAGAGAAAAAATGTCGCCATATCAGCCTATCGGTCTTTCTCGATGCAAGTACGCTGGTGTCCCGCATAGAAGATCCGGGCCTGCACTCGCGAGCCAAGCCGCCGGATCCACGTACTCTGATGTTGCCACTTTACCTCGCGTTGACTCCAGCCGGTATTGACCACTAAGATACGTGAGTAGAAGTGCGTTTTACCTCTTCCGGACTTTCCAGAGCCGATCAGACCGAATTCGGAGCGCCGGGACACCCGACCGAGCTGCGAATGGGCAATTTGCGGGTGAGTGGGTATTAGTTTCGAACCGAATGGGTATCTCCAGTATCAGTGTCCGCGGGGCGCGCCAGCATAATCTGAAGAACATTCACGTCGAGATTCCTCGCAACACCTTGACCGTGATCACCGGCCTTAGTGGCTCGGGCAAGTCTTCCCTCGCCTTTGACACTATTTATGCCGAAGGGCAGCGCCGTTACGTCGAGACGCTTTCGGCGTACGCCCGGCAGTTCCTCGACCAGATGGAACGGCCCGATGTGGACAGCATCGATGGCCTGAGCCCGTCGATCGCCATCGAGCAGAAGACGACCAGCCGCAGCCCCCGGTCCACCGTTGGCACAATCACCGAAATCTACGACTATTTGCGCTTGTTGTACTCATCGGTAGGCGTTCCACACTGCCCGCAATGCGGCAGACAGATTTCGCGGCAGTCGGCCGACCAGATCGTGCAGCAGGTGATGGAGTTGAAGCCCGAGGACCGAGTGATGGTATTGGCGCCCATCGTTCGCGGACGTAAAGGCGAGTTCAAAAAGGAGCTCGACAAGCTGGCGCAGCAGGGCTACACGCGCGCCCGCATTGATGGAGAGCTGCGTAACATTGCCGACGACGAAATCAAACTCGACAAGCGCAAGAACCACACGATTGAACTAGTTGTCGATCGCCTGCTGGTGAAGGCGGGTATCGAGCGCCGGCTGGCCGCATCCGTCGAGCTGGCGATGAAGCTGGCCAACGGACTGGTGCAGGTGGTGGTCGTGGGCGGCGAGGAGCGGCTGTATTCGTCCAAGCTGGCGTGCCCGGAGTGCGGTATTAACGTCCCGGTGCTGGAGCCGCGATCGTTCTCGTTCAACAGCCTTTACGGCGCCTGTCCGGAGTGTAACGGCCTGGGTAGTAAGTACGACTTCGATCCGGCGAAAGTGGTGGCTGACTGGTCGAAGCCGTTGCTGGACGGCGGCCTGGGACCGGGATCGGCGTCGCAGAATTTGATTCGCACTCTTCAGCTGGCGGCACAGGCTTACGGTTTTGATCTGTCCACGCCATTCGAACAACTGCCCCGCAGGACACAAAACTTGATTCTGTATGGACCGGAGGCCAACGAGAAGAAGCGCGGATTTCTTGGTGTCTTCAACTATCTCCGACAGGCGATGGAAGAGAGCTCGTCGGAGACTTACCGCGACTGGCTACTCGACCACATGTCGGCGACTACGTGTCCAACCTGTCATGGCAAACGCCTGCGTCCCGAGAGCCTGGCGGTGAAGGTGAACGGGATGTCCATCGCCGATTTCACTGCGCTGCCGGTTTCGCGAGCGGTGGAGGCGGCTGGGAAGATCAAGTTGTCAGAGCGCGAGAATCGCATTGCCGGAAGAATTCTCAAGGAAGTTGCGGAGCGCTTAGGGTTCCTGAATGCCGTCGGGCTGGGCTACATTTCGCTGAATCGTTCTGCCGCGACGCTGAGTGGCGGCGAAGGCCAGCGAATCCGACTAGCGACTCAAATCGGCTCAAAGCTTCGCGGCGTGCTGTACGTGCTCGACGAGCCATCGATCGGCCTGCACCACCGCGACAATGATCGTCTGCTGCAGGCGCTGGAGTCGCTGCGCGATCTCGGCAATACCGTGCTGGTCGTGGAACACGATGAGGACACGATCCGCCGCGCCGATTACGTAATCGATCTCGGTCCCGGCGCCGGCCGTCATGGCGGGGAAGTCGTGGCCAGCGGCACGCCCGACCAGATACAGGCGGCGCCGCATTCGCTGACCGGGCAGTACATCTCTGGGCAGAAGCAGATCACGGATCGTCATGCGCGTCGTCAGCCGAACGGAAAGGCCATCACGATTCTGGGCGCGCGCGAGAATAACCTGAAAAATCTCGACGTCAACTTTCCGCTGGGGGTGATGACAGTTGTCACCGGCGTCTCGGGCTCGGGCAAGTCGACATTGGTGAACGACATTCTGTATCGCGCTTTGGCGAACACGCTGTACCGTTCGCGCGAAGAGGCGGGCGCCCACAAATCGATTACTGGAACCGAATTCATCGATAAGGTGATCCGTATCGACCAGTCGCCGATTGGGCGCACGCCGCGATCGAATCCGGCGACCTACACCGGTGTGTTCACACAGATCCGCGACCTGTACGCCATGCTGCCGGAGTCGCGTGAGCGAGGTTACAAGGCAGGACGCTTCTCGTTCAACGTCGCCGGAGGCCGCTGTGAGGCTTGCCAGGGCGAAGGACAGCGCCGTATCGAGATGAACTTTCTGCCCGATGTCTACGTACTTTGTGAGGTATGCGGCGGCAAGCGCTACAATCACGAGACCTTGGCGGTGAAGTACAAGGGCTACTCAATCGCCGATTTGCTGGAGACGCCCGTTGCGGACGCGCTGCCGGTGCTAGAGAACATTCCGCAGATTAAGCAGAAGCTGCAGACGTTGGTTGACGTTGGCTTGGGGTACATTCACCTCGGACAATCAGCCGTCACGCTTTCGGGCGGAGAAGCGCAACGCATTAAGCTGGCTCGTGAGTTAAGCAAGCGGCAAACCGGCAAGACTTTATATCTGCTGGACGAGCCGACTACTGGGCTGCACTTCGATGACGTGAGCAAATTACTCGAGGTCTTGCATCGGTTGACCGACCTGGGGAATAGCATCATTATCATCGAGCATAATCTGGACGTTATCCGAAATGCTGATTGGATTATCGACCTCGGTCCCGAAGGTGGCGAAGATGGCGGACGGGTGGTAGCCCAAGGCACGCCCGAGCAGGTTGCCCGGATCAAGAAGTCGTACACCGGACAAATACTAGCGAAAGTGCTTCCCCGAGCGTCCAATATGAAGACGAATGGAGAGGCTCTTCAGTCGTAACGCGGCCCCTGAGTTTCTGATTCTACTTTCGAAAACATAATTCATGTCATTACCACCAGAGTCACTGCCCGACCACATCGAGAGCGCGCCCGCGGCGATGCCCGGCGATGAAGAGTTTCATCCGGCGCTGCAGTCGGTGGAACTCGATTCCGCCGCGTCCCCTGCACCCGCTCCCGTAACTCCTTCCTTCCCCTCGTGGAAGGTATGGGATGTGGCCGCAATCGTCATCTTCAGCATTGTTATTATCATCGCTTTCACGATTATTGCCCTATTCGTGGCTCGAGCTTTTCCGCAGTACCACAATGCCTCTTTTAGTGATCTAGCAACGGATGCGAGAGTCGTCATAGGCGCGCAAGCTGCAGCCTATCCCATCATTCTGTTGTTTATCTTCGTGATGGTCCGCAGCCGCTCGCATCTGTGCTTTCGGCAGGCGATTCGATGGAATTGGCCGGGAGCGACAGCGCCAGCTTTTATCGCTTCTGGCGTCATCCTTGCCCTGATTGTCGACAGTCTCGCGCGCTTCCTTCCCATCCCGAAGTCCCTGCCCATGGATTCCTATTTTCATGATGCGACCAGCGCTTACATCATGGCTATATTCGGAGTCACCTTGGCGCCGCTGATGGAGGAAATGTTCTTCCGCGGATTGCTTTACCCGATATTGGATAAATACTTCGGTGTGATCGCAGGAATAGCGCTGACGGCCGCAGCGTTCGCAGGTATCCATGGCGCACAACTTGGCTTTGCCTGGGCGCCGGTTCTAAGTATCTTTGTTGTCGGCGTAGTCTTCACCGTTGTGCGCGTAAAGCGGGACTCGGTAGCCTCGTCGTTCCTGATGCATTGTGGCTACAACCTGGCGCTGTTTAGCGCCCTCTGGTTCAGCAGCGATCACTTCCGTCATCTGGAAAAGGTGACCGGCTGAAAATGGTATCGTGAAGATATGGCGGGAAGCTCACGTGAACAACTGCTGACTCTGCTGGCGGAAAAGTCCTTTCGTCTCGGCCAATTTAAGCTTTCCAGCGGCGGTACGAGCGATTACTACATCGATTGCCGCCTCACCACTCTCGATGCCCAAGGCAGTCTGCTGACCGGGCAAACGGTTCTCCACGAGATTGAGAGCCGCGGATGGAAGGCGCGGGCCATTGGAGGTCTGACCATGGGCGCAGATCCGATCGTGGTGGCGACCTCGGTTATCAGCGCTCAGCAGCACAAGCCCATCAATGGTTTCCTAGTTCGCAAGGCCGAAAAGACTCACGGGACTGGCCAGCGTATTGAAGGCTTTCGCGACAAGCCGGCGCGGGTGGTAATCGTGGATGATGTTTGCACCACCGGCGCTTCCACGATTCAGGCGATTGAGGCGGCTCGCGAGTATGGCTTCGATATTGTCGGCGTGCTTTGCCTGGTAGAACGCGAGGAAGCTGGTGGCCGCCCAAATGTCGAGAAGGCGGCGGCTCCCGCTCCGTTCGTAGCGCTCTTCACAGCCAATGATGTGCGTGCGCAGCACGTGAAAAATGGCCCGCCGCCGATGTTCGCGGTCAGCGCCAAGTGCGACTTCTGCGATCGTCCGGCGGTGACGAACGTGCCCGGGAACCGCTGCGAGGCTCATCGGCCGTAGATATTTCTCATGATCAAAACTTTGGAATGGACTGACGAAGGGGTGCGCTTCATCGATCAGACGAAGCTGCCCACCGAAGAGACTTACGTTACCTGCAAGACCTACGAAGAGGTCGCGGATGCGATCCGAACGATGATCGTTCGAGGCGCGCCGGCCATCGGTGTGGCTGCTGGCATGGGCGTTGCGATCGGCGTCCAGAAATCGCAGGCCGAGGATCACGCTTCGCTCAAACGGGAGTTCGCCCAAATCTGCAATGTGCTTGCCGGTACGCGTCCCACCGCGGTGAACCTGTTTTGGGGGATCCGCCGAATGCAGCAGAAGTTCGATGAGGTCAGCGATCAGCCGATCACGACAATTAAGCGGACCTTGATCACCGAGGCGCAGCGCATGCACGCCGAGGACATCGCTGCCAACCAGGCGATGGGCAAGCTTGGAGCGGTGCTGCTTCCCTCCAGCGGCACCGTGCTGACGCACTGCAATGCCGGAGCTCTAGCTACCGCCGGCTACGGCACTGCTCTGGGCGTGATTCGCGCCGCTGTCGATTCCGGCAAGCAACTGCAGGTATTCGCGGATGAGACTCGCCCATTCCTCCAGGGCTCGCGTCTGACAGCGTGGGAGTTAATGAAGGATGGCATCCCCACGACCGTGATCTCCGACAACATGGCAGGTGCCATGATGCGGCAGGGAAAAATCCATGCCGTAATCGTGGGCGCCGACCGCATTGCCGCCAACGGGGATGTGGCCAACAAGATTGGAACTTACACTGTCGCGGTGCTGGCAAAGGAACATGGCATTCCTTTTTATGTCGCGGCTCCATTCTCGACGGTGGACTTGGAGACGGCTGACGGCAGTGAAATTCCAATTGAGCAGAGGTCCCCGGTAGAAGTAACGCATTTTTCCGGTAAGCAGATTACGCCGGACGGAGTGAAAATCGAGAATCCTGCATTCGACGTGACGCCGCACCAGTACGTATCAGCGATTATTACAGAGCGAGGCGTGCTACGGCCACCCTACTCGGAATCGCTGCGTGAGCTGGCTGCTGCCGGCGTTACCACTTAGATCATTGCGGGGGCGTTTGGTTCGCAGGATTTAGTTGATCCATGTACTGCTGCTGTTGTTGCTGCATCTGCTGTAACTCATGCATCAACTGTTCTGGAGTTTTCACGATGTTGGGATCGTAGGCTCCGGGGGTCTGCTGCTGCTGCTGGAACGCTTGCCCGCCGGGACCGCCCATGGGACGGCGGAACGCTCCAGGCGCTGGTGGCGCCTGCTCCGTGCCGCCCGGGTACTCCGACTCGCCACCGCTATCCGCTGTTGAGCTGTCGTCCTGCGATTCATCGGCAGTAGGTTGGGGAGTGTTTGCCGCCTGCGTTGTCGCGCCGCCAGCCGTTTTGGGAGTAAGGATCACTTTTTGAATTGCACCTGGCTGGCCGGCGACGCCCAGAATCATATAGTCGAACTTCGATCCATTCAGCAACGTATGCAACACATCGCGCGGCTGACCCGGCCCCAGCTGCATAGCAACACGATCGTTACTTGCCCCAGCCGGAACATCCATCGTTGCGCCTGTCTGTGTTTGTACAGCGCGCAGAATTGAGGACAATGTCGAGTTTGGTGCGTCGATGGTCAACAGTCCATTTCGATAGCTGACCTGTGGTGCAGTTGGAGACTGCTGCTCTAGCGTCGGCGGAGGCGGTGGTACCTGAGGCACTTCCGCCACAGGCTCAGACTTCTTCTTATGGTGCGTGCGGGTAGAATGCCCTGCAGCAGCGTTGGCAGGTGTCGTTGGTGTGGCCTGTATCGCCTTGGTGGCGTCAGGCGATTGGGCCTGCATGTCCGCAGCCGTGCCGTGAAAAGGTATCGCCATAGCCGTAGCTAACAGCGCGGCGCACGCAAAATTAGTCCCGAGGCGTACCATAATTACTTGGACGGCGATCCAACTGCTTCGTTTCGCTTGTGTTCCATTCTAAACCGCGATGATGGCTGCGTTGCTTGATTCGCGAGAATTTCTTCAGGGGCCAAACAGTTTTGAGCCACGTTCAGTAGCTCGAGCAGCATCCTACGATGAATAGTCAGCTTAGCGCCTTAGTTCCTGTGGGTGATGCCATGATCCGAATGTCGTCCGCGCCTTCGTCACGTGCGCGCCACTTTTTTCGTTGGGGAGTTCTGGTAATAGCCCTACTGGCAGTCCCTCTGGTGCTTTCGGCTCAAACCTGCGCATCCGGGCCCGACCTAGATGCGCCTACGAAAAACGCCATCAACACTGCGGCCTCGCAATACTTCACGATGTCAAGAAACGGTGATGTCGCCGGATTGAAGGCCAATGCCATTCCTGCGATTACCGGTGATTTCAGCTCCATCGAGCAGGCTGTGGTCACGAACAAACAGTACTTTGCGGAAGGGCAGGCATCGATCACGGGCACCTATCTGCTCGACGCGTCGCAGGAGAAGGCGGCTCTGGCGCGTGCCGATTTTTACTGCGGCATCTACAACTCGCCGGACCGGGTGGGCTTTTCCATACCGAACCTGCCACCGGGCCGCTACGCCGTCGTCATTCAGAAAGTGAATGGCAAGGACCCGATCACTCTCAGTCTCGTTCTGCAGGATATGGGAGGAGCTTGGAAGCTGGCGGGATACTATCCTCGTCTGGACGCCATCGGCGGGCACGATGGGGACTGGTATCTCACGCAAGCGCGGCAATACAAAGCCAAGGGAGACGCGCACAATGCCTGGTTCTATTATCTGACAGCGTGGGATCTCACTGCTCCAGTGAACTTCATGGGCACCCCACAACTCGACAAGATTGCGACGGAGATGCAGGCCGCTCGCCCTGGCGACATGCCCAGCCAGAATTCTCCTCTGAGTCTCTCGGCTAACGGCAAGGTGTTCAAGGTGACGGAGTTGGTGGCCGTTCCGGTGGATAACAAGCTGGACCTGCGCATTCGCTACGAGAATGCGAATGCCAATAACTCGGGCATCGCCTTCCAGGACAATATGGCGGTCATCAAGGCCATCGTCGCCAAGTATCCCGAGCTGCGGGAAGCCTTCGACTCCATCGTAGCGCGCGCGGTCGATAGCAGCGGCCAGGAGTACGGAACGCTGTTACCGGTCAAAGAGATCAAGTAAAGCTAAGCCCCTGCTTCCGGTGGGGCTCAACCCGTGCGGGCTCCAAGAATGTGCTGGTCTCAGAGTTGAGTCACTTTCGCTCAACTTTTGGCGTCGAAGTCTCGCGCCCTGTTATAATCGATTTACTACATGGCACAAAAGCGTCTAATCCGTTCCACTACAGTTCTTTGCGTTCGTCGGGATGACAAGGTTGTGATGGCTGGAGATGGCCAGGTCACCCTCGGCGAAGGTGTTATCAAGCACAGCGCTCGCAAGATTCGCCGCCTCTACCACGACAAGATCCTGGCGGGATTCGCCGGGTCGACGGCCGACGCGTTCTCTCTGTTCGGGCGGTTTGAGTCCAAGCTGGAGCAATATCATGGCAACCTGGGGCGCGCGGCGGTTGAACTCGGCAAGGACTGGCGCACCGACAAAATGCTGCGTCAGCTCGAGGCTCTGTTGCTGGTGGCCGACCAGGGCCAGACATTCCTGATCAGCGGGCAGGGCGACGTGATCGAACCGGATACCGGTATCGCCGCGATCGGCAGCGGAGGGCCTTACGCCACTGCGGCGGCAACCGCCCTCATGGAGCACACGCAGATGCCGGCGCGCGCCATTGCCGAAGAAGCAATGAAGATTGCCGCCAAGATCTGCATCTACACCAATGACCGGGTCACCATCGAAGAGCTCTAATAGCAGCATCGAGGTATCGAATTGGCAATTTATCTTCCCGCAACCGCCGATGACGAACACGTCGCATTAGACGAACTCACTCCCCGCGAAATCGTTCGCGAGCTCGACAAACACGTTGTAGGCCAGCATCAGGCCAAGCGTGCGGTAGCGATCGCGCTTCGCAATCGTATGCGTCGTCAGAAGCTGACGCCTGAACTGGCTGAAGAAGTCATTCCCAAGAACATCATCATGATGGGCCCCACCGGCGTCGGCAAAACCGAGATCGCCCGTCGGCTGGCGAAGCTTGCCAACTCTCCCTTCATGAAGGTCGAAGCCTCGAAGTTCACCGAAGTGGGCTACGTGGGCCGCGACGTCGAGTCTATGATCCGCGACTTGGTCGAGATCGCCATCGACATGGTGCGCGAGGAAAAGCTGGAAGACGTTGCCGACAAAGCCGAGCTGAATGCTGAAGAGCGCTTGCTCGATCTTCTTTTGCCATCGATGCCGGCCCAGGTTCCACCCAAGCCCACCGATCAGCAGATCGGCTTCAACATCGACAATCAGCCTCTGCTGGCTGGAGAGCCCGGCTCGCGGACGCGTGAGAAGCTGCGTCAGCAATTGCGTGAGGGCAAGCTCGACGAGCGCATGGTGGAATTGGATGTACGCGAGAAGTCCATGCCGGCCTTCGAGATCATCAGCAACCAGGGCGTGGAGGAGATGGACGTCAACATCAAAGACATGTTGCCGAACATCTTCGGGCAGCGTACCAAGAAGCGGAAGATGAAGGTCAGTGAGGCCTTCGAATACCTGATTCAGGAAGAAGAGCAGCGCCTGGTCGATATGGATCAGGTCACACGCATTGCCGTTGAGCGCGTGGAAAATTCCGGCATCATCTTCCTCGACGAGATCGACAAAATCGCCGGCCGCGAGGGTGGGCATGGGCCCGACGTTTCACGCGAAGGCGTGCAGCGCGACATCCTGCCGATTGTGGAAGGCACGACCGTCAACACCCGCTATGGAATGGTGCGGACCGATCACATCCTGTTCATCGCCGCTGGCGCGTTCCACGTTTCGAAGCCGAGCGATCTCATCCCTGAGTTGCAGGGCCGCTTCCCGATTCGCGTGGAGTTGCAATCGCTGACCGTCGAAGACTTCATCAAGATTCTGACCGAACCAAAGTCGTCGCTCACCAAGCAATACACGGCTCTGCTCGACACCGAGGGACTGAAGCTGGAGTTCACGCCAGAGGCTCTGCAGGAAGTCGCGAACTTTGCCTTCAAGGTGAATGAAGGCACCGAGAACATCGGTGCGCGGCGCCTGCATACCATCATGGAGAAGGTACTGGACATCATCAGCTTCGAAGCTCCGGAAATGCAGGATAAGCACGTCGTGGTCGATGCTGACTACGTGCGCAATGCGCTCACTGACATCGTGAAAGACCAGGATCTGTCGCGCTACATTCTGTAGACACTCTCATTGCACGCGTATAGGTGCGGATCAAACTCCGCACCTTTTCTTTTTGGCCGACATTCTTCCGTTCAGAACAGAACACATAAGCCTCTTGTACTTCCTCCTCGTGATAGCGGTCACAGACGCCATGTTGGTGCGGGCATAGCGTTAACTTGCTGAATTTTGTCTCTCACGAGAGCGGAAAGAGGAGGTGTAGTTTTGAAACCTACAAATACCGATAAGAGTAACGTTGCCGTTGAGGAGCGGCCGACGGCTGGTGATCCAGAAGAAGTCACCAAGATCACCACGTCCATCTTCCCTGGGCGCTATGTACAGGGCGCTGGCGCGTTGCGGTCGCTGCGCGAGGAAATCGGCCGACTGGGCAAGAAGGCCTTGGCCATCGTCGACCGCTCCGTCGACAAGGTGGTCGACCCCTATCTGAAATCGGGCGAGGGCGTCACCTTTCTCTGCAATGAATTTTGCGGCGAGTGCTGCGATCCTGAGATCGAGCGGCTGGCAAAGTTGGCGCGCAAAGAAGACTGCACTGTAATCCTCGGCATTGGCGGCGGCAAAGCGCTCGATACTGCGAAGGCGGTTGGATATACGCTCGGCAAGCCGGTCGCCATTGTGCCCACATTGGCTTCCACGGACGCGCCCTGCAGCGCGCTCTCCGTCATTTACACGCCTACAGGCGAGTTCTCGCGCTATCTAGTCCTGCCGCGCAATCCCGAGGTCGTACTGGTTGACACGGCTATCATCTGCAAGGCACCCGTACGTTTCCTGGTGTCGGGCATGGGCGATGCGCTCTCCACCTGGTTCGAGGCAGAGGATTGCCACATCAAGCAGGCGGGAAATATGACCGGACGCATGGGCTCCATGTCGGCCTTTGCCCTGGCCAAGCTTTGCTACGACACACTGCTTAACTACGGTCCGGCGGCAAAGCTGGCGTGCGAGACCGGTGTGGTTAGCCCGGCCTTGGAGCACATCGTCGAGGCAAACACACTGCTGAGCGGACTTGGCTTCGAGAGCGGCGGCCTGTCCGGCGCGCATGCCATTCACAACGGCCTGACCATTCTGCCGGAAACGCATCATTTCTGGCATGGTGAGAAAGTCGCGATCGGCACGCTGGCGCTGCTGATGCTTACCGATCGCCCGCCTTCGGTGATCAAAGAAGCGTTCGACTTCTGCGAAGAAGTGGGTCTGCCGATCACGCTCGCCCAAATCGGGCTCGGCAAGGTTACCGACAAGCAGTTGATGGAAGTTGCCGCCGCAGCCTGCGCACCGGGCGAGACAATCCACAACGCTCCCTGCGAAGTGACTCCGAAACGGGTGTTTGCGGCCATCAAAGCTGCCGATGCCGAGGGACGTTGCCGGATGGAGAAACATGCGCACGCACACGCGTAGAGTATTGTCGCACGAGAATTACTACAGGGAGTTATAAACCATCCTCCGCCACGATGACCATATCGTGGCGGGATTTTCTTAGTGCGTTTTCGAGGCTGGAAACGAAGCTAGCGTACGGAAGCATTCAGAACGGCCACTGGTCAGCCGCGAAGCGGAGGCCACGATGTCAGCCCGTGGCCGTAACCCAGGGACTGAACGCGAATCCTCTGATCACGACTTCAGCCGCAGCACCATGTACTCCTCATCGATATACCGGCCGTTCACCTTCAACGCGCGCGGCTCGCGTCCGAAAGAAGTGAACCCGAATGACCGGTACAACGCCAGAGCCGCGATTTGCGGAGTCGCCACGCTTCAGCGCAATCTGTTCCAGTCCATCAATCTTGCGCGCATATTCCAAAAGCGACGCCATCATCCTGTGACCAATTCCCTGGCCACGATAATCGGCCCGCAGATAAACACCCCAAACGCGTCCCTTGTGGCGTTCTTTTAATCCGGGCTCACGAACAAAGCCCACCGTCCCGACGAGTATTCCGTCGGCGAAGGCGCCAATCACGAACTTGTTCGACATGTCAGCGGCAAGACGGGACTTAACTTCGTCGTCGCTGAGTTTCCGATGTGCCTCGACGGACGCGCCGAACGCCTGCGGATCGCGTTCCAACGACTCCAGGCGGACCCTGATCCATGCTGCTGTGTCATCGGTGCCGAGTACCCGGATTTCAACGGAAGTCATCTGTGATTAGACTGAGGTTCGCGCGATAGGGTGCGCGATTAGTCCTCGCCAACGCGCAGCACGGCCAGGAAGGCTTCCTGCGGGATATCCACGCGTCCGATGCGCTTCATCCGCCTCTTGCCTTCTTTCTGCTTCTCCAGCAGCTTGCGTTTGCGGCTGATGTCACCGCCATAGCACTTGGCAATAACGTTCTTGCGCATCGCCGCGACGGTTTCGCGGGCAATTACCTTGGCGCCGATCGCCGCTTGAATGGCCACTTCGAACATCTGCCGCGGAATCAATTCGCGCATCTTCGACACCAGCGCCCGCCCGCGATCATAAGCGAAATCCTTGTGGACGATGATCGATAGCGCATCCACGGGATCGCCGGACACCAGAATGTCAAGCTTCACCATCGGCGACTCCCACAATCCCGCTAGATGGTAGTCGAGCGAAGCGTAGCCACGGGAAACTGTTTTCAGCCGGTCGTAGAAGTCGAGTACGATCTCGTTCAGCGGCAGCTCATAGGTCAGCATCACGCGCGTGGCGCTGACGTACTCAAATGCCTTCTGCTTGCCGCGCTTATCTTCGACCAGCTTCAAGATACCGCCTACATACTCTTCGTTGGTGAGAATGGTCGCCAGGATCACCGGCTCTTCGATCTTCTCGATCTCAGTCGGGTCCGGCCAGCGCGAAGGGTTATCCACTTCGAGTACGGTGCCGTCAGTGATCGTTATTTTGTAGCGAACGCTGGGCGCAGTGGTGATCAGATCGAGATTGTACTCGCGCTCCAGCCGCTCCTGGATGATCTCCATGTGCAGCAGCCCGAGGAAGCCGCAGCGGAAGCCGAAGCCCAGCGCCACCGAACTTTCCGGCTCGAAGAAAAAGGATGAGTCATTCAGCCGCAGTTTCTCCAAGGCTTCGCGCAGCAGCGTGTGCTCGTGCGCGTCGACGGTGTAGATTCCGGCAAAGACCATGGGCTTCAATTCTTCAAACCCGGGCAGCGCTTCAATTGCAGGATGATGGTCATCCGTGACTGTGTCGCCGATCTTGGTGTCGGCGACATTCTTAATGTTCGCAATCAGGAAGCCGACTTCGCCGGCGGAGAGTTGGTCCACTTCAACCGGCTTGGGCGTCAGCACGCCGAGCGTCTCCACATCGAACGTACGGCCATTCGACATCAGCCGAATGCGTTGACCTTTGCTCAAAACGCCCTGAATAACACGGGCCAGCACGATGACGCCGCGATAAGAATCAAACCACGAGTCGAAGATAAGCGCCTGCAGTTGATTCCCGGCGCGGCCTTTGGGTGGAGGAACGTACTTGACGATTGCCTCCAGCACATCCGGAACGCCCTGACCGGTTTTCGCACTGATGGGAAGCGCATGAGATGCATCAAGGCCTACTGCGCCCTCGATCATCTCCTTAGTGCGCTCGATGTCTGCGCTAGGGAGGTCGATCTTGTTGATGACCGGGATGATCTCCAGCCCATTGTTGATCGCGATGTAAGCGTTAGCCAGGGTCTGGGCTTCGACCCCCTGGGACGCATCCACTACCAGCAGCGCACCTTCGCATGAGGCTAGCGAGCGCGAAACTTCATAGCTGAAATCTACGTGGCCGGGAGTGTCGATCAGGTTGAGCTGATACGTCTTGCCATCCGCTGCCGGATACATCATGCGCACGGAGTGCGCCTTGATGGTGATGCCGCGCTCGCGCTCCAGATCCATTGCATCGAGCACCTGCGCCTGCATCTCGCGTGCCGTCAGCGAGCCGGTCAGCTCCAGCAGGCGGTCGGCAAGCGTGCTCTTCCCATGATCAATATGGGCGATGATCGCGAAATTTCTGATGAGTGAGGGATCCATGCGAGATAACGGACGCTACATTGATTCTAGCAGGCAAACAGTCGGTGCTCACGGATGCGCGGTAACATCAACGGTGTGAACGTAATCCCATTTTCTGCGATCGACCATGTGCAGTTGGCCGCGCCGCCTCGAAGTGAGGAAGAGGCGCGGCGTTTCTATGGAGAGTTATTGGGAATGCAGGAGATTCCGAAGCCCATCTTGCTGGCCAATCGGGGCGGAGTGTGGTTCGCCAGCGGCGAGGTACAGATCCATGTCGGCATCGAGCAGGATTTTCGTCCGGCCCGCAAGACGCACCCGGCGTTGCGCTGCCGCGATTACGATGGTCTGCTCGCGAGGTTGCGGGCGGCAGGTATCGAGGTGATTGAGGTTGACGACATTCCGGATGTGCGGCGCGCCCATGTGCACGATCCGTCAGGCAACCGCATTGGGTTAATCACGGAATAAAGCGTAGACGTACCGACGTAGTCGGCGGATATCTCAGCGGCTTACCGCCGCAGTCCGATTATGATTCCGTGGCGCATGCGGAAGATTCCGTACCAGGCTACGTGTTCCGCCTGTCGACGCACCAGAAAGCCTGCTTGCGCCATCAGGCCTATCCATTCTGCTAACGTGCGGTTCGCGTGGGGATGTCCGGCGAACTCAGCATTCATCACACTATCGGAGAGCTTGGTGACCTCGCGCTCGATCGCGCCATGAAAAGTGTCTTCCATCACGACCAGCGCACCGCCAGGCTTGAGCACTCGCGCCGCTTCGCTGAGAAAGCGAGCGTGCAGGGGCTTGGGAACGTGATGCAAAACCGTGATCAGCAGGGCGACGTCAAACGATTCGGCGAGAAATGGCAACTGACTGCCGTCTGCGAGTACATAGGGCAGAGGCAGCATCAACAAATTGACGATGTCGCAACTGACAACGGTGCGAGCGGGCGACTGCAGCAATGCGGCGACGTGGCCGGTACCAGCGCCGATATCCAGCATCCGGCCTTGTTCCGGCAAGAACGGCGCGAAGTAAGAAACAACCTTGCGCGACCGGCTGAAGGTAATGGTATTGAAGCGACTGCCAAACCACGCATGCCTGCGCGCGAAATTAACGAACCCTTGCTGAAACTGTCTCCGGCCGGGCCCCACTGGCGACTTCGTCACTCGTCGCCGCCGATCTCAAGCGCCACCCGTCCGGCAATCATGTTCAGCACATGCTTCAGCGTCCGATCCATACCCTGGCTGAGCGACTTCGCCGCACCTGCGCTCCGATAAGCACCTGCAACCTGCACGCGAAATTGCTCGGAGGCGATCATCTGCGCGTTCACAAAACTATCAATCCAGTTGAAAGTATCCGCAGCGCGAATCGAAGGGGTTGCCGAGAGCACGCGTGTAGTGAGGTCGGCGCCTGCATGTTGCGCCAGGAAGCGGTCGACGGCGGCCTCGTCGAAGAAGCGGATATTTGCCAGCAAGTCGACCAGCGTCTCGCGCAGCTGCGGTTTGGGTGCGGCGGCAGCATCTTCCAGCGCCAGCAGCGCCAGGTCGTGCCGGTCGTAGGAATGCGACAGCACTCCAGCGGCGCGTAGCGCCCGGCGTGCATATTCTATATCGCCTAGCCCAAGAGCTTCGCGGTAGAACTGCGGGATGAACTGCGCCTTGCCCGTCGGCCGGTGTTGATCGAAGATCATCTCCGCCCAGCCCATGTGCGGCAGCAGCGGATATTTCTTGGATGGGGTGACAAACAGGCCGCGTGACTCTGCCACCGTTTCACGTGTCATCGCCCTGTATTCGTCCAACAGCGATTCTTCCGGGTTGGGAACCGTGCGCAGAATATGGAAGCAGGTGTACAGGACCGATTGATGGAACCAGGGGCAGCCCTCGTGATAAATCCGCGATAGCTCGCGCACGATGCGCTCCGGATCGCCGCAGCCGTGAACAAAGAGCACGCGCTCGGCCACCTGCATCAGGAAAACATCGAAGGCGGTACCCTTGTCGAGCAAAGCGCGAAGCGTACGCTCGCAGCCGCTATCTACATCCTCCAATTCGGCCAGGCACTCCACGCCCAGTTTGCGGCTTGCGACCTGGCGCGGATCGCGAGAAAAAGATGCCAGCAGTTCATCGAGGTTCAACGGCTGAAAATCCGCCTGCGCCGCCATCACGTGCCGTAACGCGTACTGAAACATAAACAGCGCAGGCGGCAGGATCAGGCGCGACAGCTTGGTGAGACGCTCCATCCGATTGACGTTCGCAACCCATGGCTCGCGCAGCCGGTCCAAGATGTGCGGATCGTCGCAATGATGAATCATGATCATTACCGACATCAGTGTGCAGCTTTCGATCTTGTGGAAGTTCGGCAGGCCGAAAGCCGGCACCATGTTGTGCCCCAGATCGCCCAGCAG
Organism: uncultured Acidobacteriaceae bacterium; assembly: GCA_963834135.1. Classification (GTDB taxonomy): domain Bacteria; phylum Acidobacteriota; class Terriglobia; order Terriglobales; family Acidobacteriaceae; genus Bog-257. Next base: position 55,186 of record CAWIAN010000013.1, read on the forward strand.
CTTCCATCCAGGCTCCGGTTCTTTCTTCCAGAAGCGATAAAGATACGGCCCAGCCAGAATGCGGACGGCGCGAGAGCGGTCGAGAGCCGCGGTTTCAAGTTTATCTCCGAGTCCGAAGTGATAGGCGACCTCAATCGCCACGCGACGTGCGTTCAGAGCCGCTGGCGACAACTCTTTTCCGCGCAGAGATGCCACCAGTCCCAGCCGTGAATACGAAAGCAGGCGCTGGACGATCGCGGCGATCCTGGGCTGCGGAATTCCCGCAGCAGCGCGCAGCCCGGAGGCGACGCCGTCGCGATAAAACGCCTCCTCTTTCGCTGCCAGCGCAACGACATCGCGTCGCGGTTCTCCTGCAGCAGCACTCGGACGAGATACGAAACATCGTCGGCTGCGAGAAAAGGGTCGTCCATGCGACGGACTTTTTCCGCCAGGAAGCTCGTCTTCGTCAGCAGCTTGCTCCAACTGCTGACTCGCGCCCGTCTCATACAGGTGCCCCGAGTAATAACGAAGCGGGTAGGTGTCCTGCACCTCGGCCCACTTGCGGCAGTAACCAAGGATCTGCAGCTGCACGCGCTCGAGGTGCACCGGAGCGACAGCAACGTCCGATGCACGCGTTTGGTTCATGCGTTTGGCTGCCGCCGGAATCGTGCCGGAGTACAGCGCCAGCAGGAACTCGCGAAACTTGGCATGGAACAATTGGAAGGTAGGCAGCCGTTCCGGCGTCTCGCCTTCGCTGAGCAGCGCCCCCAGTTCGTTGTCCACCGCGGCTTCCACCGCCGCATGCCTCAGCCCGGCTATTGCCGCGATTTGTGCAATCGTGAGCGGCCCATGCGCGACGCACAGCAGCAGCAATGTATCGCGAATCTCCGGCCAATGCTGCTCGGACGCGAAGCGCAGAAGCAGCTTCTCGAAGTAGCCCTCGATCCCGAGCGGCAGATGATCGACATCTTCCAGATACAGTCGCCCCTGCGCGAAGTCCTCAGCCAGCATGCGGATGTACAGCGGATTGCCGTTCGACACACGGGCAATCGCCTCGACATGCCGGTTTTCCAGGTCGTACTTGGAGACGACGCGAAATAACAGTCGGCGGATTTCGCGCTCGGGCAGGCCGGAAAGACCGAGAGACAGCGTCGGGACCTCGGGATCGCGCAGCGGCGGGACCGCTCCACGGCGTGTCCCCAGCAGAACGAATACATTCGACGGCAGACGTTCGCCCTCGAAAAGCAGTGCACCGAGCAGGCTTTGGCGCTCGGCGTCGGTACGTCCCACAAGCGCTTCGTCCATGCCATCGACTACCAAAAGCAGTCTGCCTCGCGTTTGTTCGACGGTCGCACGAGCCGCATTCGCCAGGTCGGACGCGACCGCCGTTGTTGCCGCGCCTCTCGCCGGCAGTTGATTGATCAGCGAAGACAGGATTGCCGACAACTCGAGGCTGCTCTTGTCAGCGCCGCACAGATGAAATGCCACCTGCAGTCGGCTGTCTTGCAGGTGCGTGGCAAACCGGCCGACATCCTCCGAGCGTCCGTAGGCCGACTTCGGGCCAAGCAGATCGTGCACAAGGCGCGACAGCAACGCTGTCTTGCCGATGCCAGGATCACCTTCAACGATCAGAAATCCGCGGGGGCGCTCCGCGATAAACTCCAGCAGCTGCAGCTCTTCCGTAACCCGCCCTACCACGTCTTCGGAGCGCTCCTGTAACAACTCCCACGATGTGGTACTCGCGCCTTCGGGAGCGGCGATGTCGATCTTCTCGGCGGCGGTCTCGATGATGGCGCGCAGTCGCTCGGTCACATCGCTCGCCCAGCGATGATGCGCCATGGAGTAGTCGAGAAAATCCGGCCGGCGCTTGACGCTGTTAAAGAAGAAAATCTTGCTGAGTTCGCACGTGACCGTGCCGCGTGGGATAACCACAACGCGCGTGCAGCAGCAGTGGCGAAAGCGGTAGCATGCGTTCGCCATGGACCAGGCACAGTTGGCCGCGTGGCAGCGACGAGGCAGCTGCGGGAAGGTCGACCACCCTGGCTCGGTGCCCATCAGCAGGCGAGCTGAGCCGTCATCATCGTGAAGAATAGGTCATACGAAGCCAGGAAGCTCAGCTCCGAGAGCACCGTCGCCAGCATCGGCCAGTGCTTCTCGAACTCGTCCTCAGCTTCTTCGTCAGAGCGACGAGCGCTGTGCGCCAGGCGATTGCGCAGATTGATGAGCTCATCGATCCGCTGCTGCTGCCGGACAACCGCCTTGCCGCGAGCGTCGAAATAAAAATTAACCAGCGCCGGCATGAGCAACTGATCCTGTAGCCCGCGGAAGCAGCGCAGGACCTCACGCAGGAAGGCGTTCCACGATCCCAGCGACGGGATACGGAAGTGAAGCGCAATCTCTTCGTCGACTTCAGGGGAGCGCAGACCCAGCCGCACATACTCCTGGATGGCGATGATGGCGCAGTACTTGAGTGAGACTTCGAAGACATCGGTCAGTCCGAAGAGGCGATGAAGCGGGCTTTGCGTCTTCTGCAGTTTGCTCTGGAAGGTCAGGGCAATAGGGATGGGATACTTCGACAGGATGATCTGCGGATCGAAGCCGTCTACTCCCGAAGCTGGGGTTGTTGCCAAGCTAGAAACAACCTCCTGCGGAATTCATTTGCCGGCAGCGGGCGGAAGAAGGCCGTTAATATACAAGTGGCAGGCCCAGAGAAACGCCAGGAAGCAGGCTGTCAGCACGATTCCCAAAATCCAGGCGGGCCTTTCGAAACCGCCGAGCCTCTCCGCCGGTTTTCGTTTCCATGGCTGCAGGATCCAGGCGGTGAACAGCAGAAAGGCCGGCAGGCTAAACAGCATCGCCAGGGTTGCCCCTGCGTTGTTTTCGCCGACAAGGTGCTTCGAGAAAAGCTCCATCGTCTCGACGGCATACACTCCCACGATGAAGATCTCGACCCACTCCAGCTTGCTCTGAACCTCGGCTACCGTCTCCGTGCTCTCGCTGGTCTTGCGGGCCTGGTCGGCCATTTTCTCGCGGCGCAGATACTCGGCCGCGTTTTGATTCAGGTCGCGCAAGGTGTTAAGCAGCTCGTCGATTCCCGTGGCATCGTAAAAGCGGCGCAGCAGATCGCTGTGCGGCAGGGTCAGATTGTGTTTGATCCGTGCCGCGTCGCGCGCCAGATTTTCACCTTCGTTCGCGATATTGATTGCCAGTTTCGACAGCTCCGGATTGTCCGACTGCGGCGACGTCGTGTCCGGGCTTAGCTTCGCGAGGTCGTCGCTTTTTGCAATCAGTTCATCGATCTTGCAGGCCAGCGAGACGATGCTGGTGAAGCCTCGTTCGATACCGCCGTCGTCGTCGAGCGTCTTTCCATTCGGACTCGCTGCCTGCGGCATTGGCTTGTAGGCAATGGCGACGCCGCGATCGCCCCACACACCAACACACAGCGGCGCAACCACCAGGTGCCGTTGCGTGAAATCGTGCGGCTTCGCGCCGTGCAGGTCGGGATACAGAACCTGCCACAGCGTCTCGCCGATCTGCTCGGCCAAGCTGTTGCGCCCGGCCAGAGATATCGGCACGCCCTCGCGCAGAGGAATGCCGGCGAAGCGGAAGCGTCTCTCCGCCGGAGGGTCGATCTTCTGTAGTTGAGCGATGTCATACTGGCGCGGGCCGATGTCGGCGGTGTTCCTGGTCGCGGACAGATCGCGCACGGTCACCGAGGCGATCTCCGCTCCCTGTGCTGCCTGGTAAATCGAATACTCGACCTCGCTCCTCACCACTTCAGCGATCGCGTCGTCACTCAGGCCACCGTCTGTGCCGGGCGGGGCAATCTGTGTTCCGTGATTTGGCGTGGCGACGATCGTGCAGAAGTAGTTTTGCCCGTCGAACCAGGGATCGGCGAAGTACTTTGCGAGGATTCCGGCACGGCCTTCAAAGCCGCGGCGCGCCGGCTTCTCCGAAACTTGCTGCCCGCGCAGGGCCGCGACCTCCGCGGCTTGCAGTCGAGCCCACACACGATACAAGTGCCGCCCATTGGCCCGCTCAGGATCGATGGCGAAGAAGTAATCCGTGCGATTCTGGCTCCCCTCGGGGCGTCCGTTCGAATAAGCAACGGCGGTGAATTCAAAGCCACGGCCCAGTGAAGAGTTTTCCAGATCGAGCCGCGCCCATTCCTTGAACAGCAGGCATTCGGGATCCCGAAGGTAGATTCCATCGGTGGCGATCCGCGTCTCATCGGAGAGAAGTTGCTCAGGGCTGATAGCGCCCGACGCGTCCAGTAACGGTATCGCCTTCAGCCTGTCAAACAAGGTCGCAACCGGCCCGGGCGAACGTTGTAGATAGACGATGGATCTCCGCGCGCGACGGACATCTCGGCGATAGGCCTCGATCTCGCGGTCCAGCATCGACAATTCCGGCGCAAACTCGTGACTGTCCTCCAGCACAGAGTCAAAGATCGGATTTCTCTTCTTGTCGCGAATCGCCGTCTTGATTTCATCGAACAACTCGATGGCGCCGCTGCTCTCGCTTAAGTAATCGCGGCCACGCTGCAGTGCCGCGTACAGTATCGAATGCAAAGCGCGATTGCGCGGGCAAGGGAAGTGCTGACCGTTATCGACGATGGAAGCGTAGCTGGCCATCAACAGCGGCCACCGCTGCTCGGCTGTTACGGCGTGAAGGTCGGGATGAAACCAGTCGAACCTTTGCCGATCGCCGGGATCTTTCCAGCCGTCAGGATCGAGACCGCATGCCGTCCAATCCACGATGGCCGCGGGATCTTCCAAAATCCAGCGTGCCAGGTACATCGAACAGAAGGCGTCGAAGTCCGGCTGCTTGTGCGTGACCAGCCAGAAAATCCCGTCGTGCCTGCCGGCGAATCGATTGCGAATCAGATTCGCCTTGTGGAGAACGGCAGCGGAAGCGGCAGGGAATTGCGCTTCGCGGGTGAAGTGGTGATCGAAAATCGCCAGCGGTTCGCTGCCGTTGCAGCAGGTACCGCCAACGTCGGTCACTAACTCATTGCTAAATAGCGCGCAAGGGTCTACTGCACCTTGCTCCGCGCTCCGCACGCCGTCGGCGGCGGTGAACATGGTTCCGAAGTCGACAAATCTGTAGCGGAAATCCAACGCCATGGCGCAACCTGCGTCCCGGTTAAAGCTGAGTCACGGTTATGTGGCCTAGTATTTTGCCAGAGAGCCTCCCAGCGAACAAATGAATTGGCAGTGACGGCGTTTCCATGGCCGTTGGTCCCACCGGGCAGGCAGTACCACCGGGGCTCCGTGGGATAATCAAAGCCGAGTTTGTGTGTCCCATGAAGCGAACTGTTCATGCCGCCTGTCCGCACGATTGCCCTGATGCCTGCGCTGTCCTGATTACCACTGACGAGGGCCGTGCCACTCGCATCCAAGGCGATCCCGGGCATCCCGTTACGCGCGGGTTTCTATGCGGCAAGGTTGCGAAATACGTAGACCGTGTCTACTCACCGGATCGAGTTCTCTATCCCATGCGGCGCGTCGCTCCGAAGGGGACGCATGGCGACGGCGTCTTCCAGCGCATCAGTTGGGATGAAGCCTTCGACGAGATCGTGTCGCGGCTGAAAAAAATCAGCGAGGAGTTCGGACCAGAGGCCGTCTTGCCATATTCCTACGGCGGTAACATCGGCGTCCTGCAGGGCGGCTCGATGGACATGTGCTTTTTCCATCGCATGGGCGCATCGCAGCTGCATCGCAGCATCTGTTCCGAAACCGGCGGCGTCGCCATGATCTCTATGTATGGCCGCAAGGTCGGCACCGAGCCGGAGCAATTCAAACACTCGAAGTACATCATCGCCTGGGGCGCGAACGTTCACGGCAACAACATCCATCTGTGGCCATTCATCGAAGAGGCTCGGCGCAACGGCGCGAAGCTGGTCGTGATCGATCCCTACCGCACGCGCACCGCGAGCGCCGCCGACTGGTATCTCCCGATCAATCCTGGCACCGACGTCGCGCTGGCCATGGGCATGATGCACGTGATTGTGCGCGAAGGCTGGCACGATCTCGATTACATCACACGCTTTGCCGACGGCTTCGACGAGTTGCAGAAGCGCCTGCCGGAATTTACTCCGGAGTACGTGTCTCTGCTGACGGGCATCAGTAAAGAAGACATCGAGTTATTAGCGCGCGAATACGCGACGACGCCGCCCGGCTGTGATTCGCGTGAACTACGGCATCCAGCGTTCGCAGAACGGCGGCGCTGCGATGCGTGCGGTCTGCATGTTGCCGGTGATCACTGGATCGTTCAAAGAAGTTGGCGGAGGGTTACAGCTGTCGACGAGCGGTGGGTTCCAGCTCAACCGGACTGCATTACAGAGACCGGATCTAATGCGGAAGAGCTCACTGGGCCGTACGGCGCGCACCATAAATATGGTGGAACTGGGCAAAGCCCTGACGACGGTAAACGATCCTCCCGTTAAAGCGCTCGTCGTCTACAACTCGAATCCCGCAGCCGTATGTCCTGAACATCATTTGGTTATTCGCGGTCTGTTGCGCGACGACCTCTTCACCGTCGTTCACGAGCAGTTCTTTACCGATACCACTGACTACGCCAATCTGGTGCTGCCGGCGACCACATTCTTCGAACAGAAAGATCTGGTCGCGGCCTACGGACATTACTACCTGCAGGTTTCACATCAGGCGATCGAGCCGCTGGGCGAGTGCAGGTCCAACGTCGACTTTTTTCGTGAGCTTGCGCAACGAATGGGTTTCGAGGACGAGTGTTTCCGTCAGAGCACGGACGATCTTATCGACTTGGCGCTTACGTCCGGCGTTCCGCAGCTGGAAGGCATCACGCGCGATCGCCTGGAAAACGACCCGCATGTCCGGCTGAACCTGAACGGCGCCGACGACGATTCGCCGTGGCTGCCCTTTGCCAACGGTTTCGACACGGTCAACGGTAAAGCGCGCATCTACAACACCGACTTGATCGCCGAGGGCATGGATCCGGTGGCTTCGTTTGTAGCTCCCGAAGAGTCGCGGCACAACTCTGACACAGGCAAGTATCCGCTCGAGCTGCTTGCCCGCAAAGCCGACAACTTCCTGAATTCAACATTCGTCAATCTGCCCTCGCATCAGAAGATGGAACCGCACCAGCACGAGCTGGAAATAACCTATGAAGACGCGCAGCAACGCGGGATTGCCGATGGCGACCGGGTGCGTGTCTACAATCAGCGAGGCGAGATCTTCCTACGGGCCCGTGTCGATGGTGCCGTGCAGCAGGGCGTCGTGGGAGCAAGCCTGGGATGGGCTAAGCTTTCCGAGGGTGGCATCAACATTAATGTGTTGACCTCGGCGCGGTTGGCCGACCTCGGCGGTGGTGCCACGTTTTACTCCACTCTGGTGGAGGTGGAGCGTGTTGCAACCAACCCAAGTGTGTCGACCGTCGGTTCGTAGCGAAGGTCAGTTCGCAACTTCCAACGGCAGCGAGGGTTTCCGTAGCCGTCACACGAATCTGGCGGCGCCTCTTTGGTTTCCGAACCAGAGCACCCGTACCGTATAATTGCGCTTTCATCAACTTAGCAATGAGGTTCCGTCATTTCTTGCCATGATCAGGTAAGACCCGCAAGGTTGTGGATTTGCGGGGCACGCAGCTGGGCCACGGCGATCAGTCTCTTACTCGCTCTTATCTTCCTTGCTGGATCGTGCCTGGCGCAGCAAGAGGTTGTATCTGAAATCGTGGTCCACGGTAACCGACGGATCCCGGCAGATACGATCAAGGCCCGCATGTTCACTAAACCTGGCGATGTGTACGACCAAGCCGCGCTGGAACGCGACTTCAACTCCCTCTGGAACACAGGATACTTCGACGACCTGCGAATCGAACGCGAAGAGTCGACCAAAGGCTGGATCATTCACGTTTATGTGAAAGAGAAGCCGACCATCCGCGAAATCAAGTACACCGGTCTGAGCTCCATCACCCAGAGCGACATTCTCGACAAGTTCAAAGAACAAAAGGTCGGCCTCACCCAGGAAAGTCAGTACGATCCCACCAAGGTAAAGCGCGCCGAAGTGGTTATCAAGCAGCTGGAGGCCGCTCACGGCCACCAGTTCGCGACGGTTCGATCCGAGGTCCATCCGATTCCTCCGGCTGCCGTGTCGCTGAACTTCGTGGTGAAGGAAGGCCCCAAGGTTAAGGTCGGCAAGATCAAGTTCGAAGGGAACAAGGCCATCAAGAGTCGCGAGCTGCAAAGCGCGATGAAGAACCTGAAGCCCATCGGTATTCCGCACTCGATCTTCCTCGAGAATCTCTTCCCGCGCACGTACGACTCCACCAAGCTGACGGAAGACGCCGAGCGCGTGCGCTACTACTACCAGACCAAGGGTTACTTCAAAGCGCTGGTCGGCGATCCCAAGACGCAGATCCACGACACGAACGGGGTCAAGTGGTACTTCCCGTTCAAGTCCTCGCCGGGCAAAGCTGTCGATATCACACTGCCGGTGGAAGAGGGACAACGCTACCGGCTGAAGAGCATCACCTTCACCGGCAACAAGGCGGTGAAGGACACGCACGCTTTGCGCAATCTTTTCAAGATCAAAGACGGCGACATCTTCGATACCGAGGCGATCCGCAAAGGTCTCGAATCGCTGCGCAAGGCGTACGCTGCTCTCGGCTATATCAATTTCACTCCTGTTCCGAACACTGATGCCGACGACGAGAAGCGCACCATCAGCCTGCGTATCGATCTGGATGAAGGCAAGCAGTTCTACGTTCGCAGAATCGAGTTTCAGGGCAACACCACGACTCGCGACAAGGTCATTCGCCGCGAGTTAGCGCTCGAAGAAGGCAATGTCTACAACGGAAACTTGTGGGAGTTGAGCCTGCTGCGCCTGAACCAGCTGCAGTACTTCGATCAGCTAAAGCCTGAGCAGGATTCCGAGATCAAGCAGAATCCTCAGGACGGCACGGTCGACATCACCCTGAAGGTGAAAGAGAAGGGCAAGAACAGCATCGGTCTGACCGGCGGTGTCAGCGGGCTTGCCGGCGCCTTTATCGGCATAAACTACACCACGAACAACTTGTTCGGAAAAGGCGAGAGCCTGACCCTGCAATTTCAGGTGGGCCAGTATCAGCGCAACGAGCAGCTGTCGTTCACGCAGCCCTATCTGTTCGATCGCCCGCTGCAGTTCGGCTGGACGGTGTATCACAACAGTTACAACTACAACCAGGCGGCGCTGACCTCGCAGCAATACAACCAACAAATCAACTTCCCGGCCAGCTATCAGGCTTATCTGCAGAATTACACCCAGACAGCCACCGGTTTCACGACGTCGCTGAGCTATCCAATCAAGCGCTCGTTCAAGCGCATCGGCATCACCTACGGCTGGGACGACTCTTCGCTGCAGACGTTCAGTACCGCGTCGTCCGATTATTTTGAGGCCCTTGAGTTCCGCGGCATTCAGGGCCCGAACGCGCTGAACGGAATCATCACCAGCAAGATCGTTCCCAACTTCTCTTACAACAAGATCGACAATCCGCAACGCCCGCACTCCGGACAGAGTCTGTACTTTGCTACCGAATTCGCCGGCTTAGGCGGCAACGTTAAATACATCAAGCCGGTCACCGAGTATAAGAAATTCCTGCCGGTCAACAAGGGACGCAATACCGTAGGCTTCCGCGTGTTGGGATCCTGGATTTCCGGTTACGGCGGCCTGGTTGCGCCCCCGGCCGATCGCTTCTATATGGGCGGCGATACCGATATCCGCGGCTTTGACATTCGTGCGATCTCGCCGGTTTCGTTCTTCCCGACCACGGTGAGCATCCCGTTGCAGAATCCCGACGGCTCAACCGTTCCGCTGAACCCCGCGAACCCGCGCCAAGGTGTCTACACCATTCCGATCCCGGTTTCGCAGATCATTTTCCCGGGCGGCGATACCAACCTCGTGACCAACCTCGAATACCGCATTCCGGTTGTCGGTCCGGTTACGCTGGCGCCGTTCGTCGATACGGGCTGGGATTTCGTCTCTCAGGAGTCGCAGCTGAGGATTGCCTCTCAGCAAGTGCAAGTGCTGAACGACACCTTGTTTGGCTGTCCCGGCCTGAACTCGGCATTCGGCTGCGTGGGCGGCGTACATATTCCGTACAGCGCAAATCTTCCTATCGTGCCAGGAACGAACTACCAGACGCGCATGTCCACTGGTCTGGAGTTGCAGGTGATCTTGCCCGTGGTGAATGCACCGTTCCGCATCTACTGGGCCTACAACCCGCTGCGCATCAATGAGACGGCAGACTCGCCAAATCCGATTACGCGCTCCATGTTCCCGACGGGCGCTGCCGGCGACTATACCTATGCTCAGGCGATTGCGACGTACCAACCGAAGTACTACTTGTCCGAACCGCTGAAAACGTTCCGCTTCACCGTGGCCACTACCTTCTAGGAGAGCTGATTTCTTGACCAGAGTTGTGGCGGCGATTGCGATCTGTCTCTTCATCGGTACTGTAGCTGTTGCGCAGTCGCCGATGGCTTCGAATGCCCAAGCCGCGCCGACGCCCAGTCAGCAACAATTGGCGATGGGCTACTTTGGCGGCCCATGGAAAATTACCGGTACAACTAGAATCAGCCCCAGCACACCGCCGGTTCAGTTCACTTCAACCGCGACAGGCGAATGGGTGCCCGGTAATTTCTTTCTACAGATCAAGTACGTCACTCACGGTCCGCTGGGCGATGTGCATGCGGTCCGCATGCTGGAGTACAACAGTGCCGACCAGGTTTACACCTACAACGAGTACAACAGCCTGGGCGAGCACGTTCTGGGTGTTGGCAAGATCGTAAGCCAGAAGTGGGTCTGGAAGACAACGAAGAAGTTGAATGGAGTGGTGACGAAGGGCCGGTACATCGTCACGTTCGTTACTCAGGATGCGTACTCCCTGAAGTCGGAAGTGCAGAAGCCTGGGGGCGGCTGGCTTACGGTAACCGAGGGCACAGCGACCAGAATGCCCGCTCAAAACCAATAAAAGTGACGGAATTGGGTATTTACCCGGTTTGTTGCATTCGAGATGTTTGACGCTGGGAAGCCGCTTTTCCTATAATCTAGATATCCGCACCGCCGAATTTTCCGGTAGGGAAGCGTTCTGGGCCGTGTTCCAAGCCAAGCGCCGTTACCCGGCAGTCCAGAAAAGAGAGACGCAGGTAGAACCGCCGTCATCGCTGGAAAACCTGAAGAATTCCCGGAGCAGTTCAAGGAGCTACACCAACTAAATGAAGCGCACGTACGTAAGCACAGCTGTGCTCACACTGGTTCTCGGAACCCTTTCTCTGGCCCAAACGGCTCCGGCCGCTGGTGCTGCCTCTACACCGGCCAGCACCACCACTACCGCCGCAACCACTCCTGGAGGCGTCAAGGTCGGCATCATTGACATCCAGCAGGCCATTGTCGCGACTAACGAAGGTGCCCGCGATTTCGAAACACTGCAGAAGAAGTTCGAGCCAAAGCGGAATGAGCTGAACGGCCTCAACGCAGATGTCGAGAATCTGAAGAAGCAGCTCAACACTCAGGGCGACAAGATGAATCCGGAAGCTCGTGATGCCCTGGTGAAACAGATCGAAAGCAAGCAGAAGACTTTGCAGCGCACCGGCGAAGATGCCAAGAACGACTACGAGCAGCAGCAGAACGAAATCGCGCAGCGCATTCTGCAGAAGATGGCTCCGGTAATCGACAAGTACGCCAAGTCGAACGGATACGGGTTGCTGTTCGACTCGTCGAATCCTTGGCCGCAGGGCCCACTTCTCTGGGCGACCGCGGGTGTCGATCTGACCAAGGCCATCGTCGACTCCTATAACGCGCAGTCGGGAGTCGCCGCGCCACCTCGTCCGATTGGAGCTCCGGGCGCTACCGGCAAGCCTGTGGGCACGGCAACGCCTCCGGCAGGAACCAAGCCGGCCTCGACCGCTACCACAACACACTAGAATCGCTGACAGCATTACAACGACTACAATGCCCTCGCATCAAGCGGGGGCATTGCTTTTTCTTTATGCAGTCGTAACTTCGTTAGCACCATTTGGGATAGGGTGCAGTTTTTGTGGGCTGAAATGCAAAATCAGCTGGTTACGGACTGAATTCCTGCTTGCTTTTCAACCCCCAAACGGGAGTATGATTCATAAACCGTCTGGCCGCCTCATGCAGTTTGTGGGAGAAGGCACTATGACTCGTAAAATTCTTGCTGCTTTGATCGTGTTCGTTGCGGCCTCTCTGCCGTGCTTGGCGAAGATGCACATGCCTGGCGAGCGCGAACGCGTGGTCGACTACACCCGCAGCCTGGAAGATCATCCCCTCGCGAAAGACAGCCTGGAAAAGAGGATGTGGCTCAGCGAGTGGATCGTCAAAGCTCCTACATTGAATGTTGACGTGTGCTGCGCCGAGCTCAGCTCGCTCGATGCCATCAACAGCACCTACTCGCAGCAGCTCCGCATGCAGGCCATGTACTCGCAGGCCGCCTTCCAGTTGGAGCATCCCAAGGTGAAAGACACCGCAGCCATCCAGGCCGCGGGCCTCGCCGGAACTTTGCGCGCCTATCGCGCCATTCAGCGCTTCGATCCCTCAGCCAGCTATCCGTTGCTGGACGAGTTGATGACGTTGGAGCGCAAGGGCAAGCTGCAGAAGTACGTGGAACATCAATCGCGCTGCGTCGAAGATTAACGCGCAATCACAGGCTTACCAGGGCGCGACGATCGCGTCCTTTTCTTTTGCAAGCGATTTCGTAAGCATTGCCGAGTTTGGCGGCGACGCTCAAATTTCCATTGATTCTTCCGCAATAGAATCTGTCTCATTTCGGCCGCGCTGAAAATTCTCTGGACGGGCGCGCAGGCTGAACGCATAATCCCATTCATATGAAGCATGCGCTCATCGCCACTTTCATTGTGCTGCTCGGCTGCGCCACGGCCGATTGCCAGCAGCAACCGAGCCCACCCGCTACTAAACAGGATGTCGAGCAACTGCTAACCGTGACTGGAGCCCGCGTCCGCATCCAGCAGCTATGGACTGAGATGGGCGAGCAGATCGCTGTCACGGTGGCTGAGAGCTTTCGCCTGAAGCATCCCGATGCGACGCCAATGCAGGTGCACAAGGTCTCGCAAATCGCTAGCAAGAGCTACCAGAGCAGTCTGTCGGTTATCCCTCTGGACGAGTTGATCAATGCCATCATCCCGATCTACCAGAAGCACCTGACCCACGACGACGTCCAAGGCATCCTCGCGTTTTACAATTCGCCGGCCGGGAAAAAGTATTTGAAGGAGCAGTCGGCGATGCAACTCGAGTCAATGCAGGCGGTGCAGCCTATTATCAAAAAACATCTGCCCGAGATGCAGGCCGCCGCCGACAAGGCGGTGCAGAGAGCCATGTACCCCTCCGCCGTCAGCTCCCGGGAAGGCAACGCGATCGGCAAATAGCCCGTCTGGTTGACCTAGGCTGCTGAAAACCGCTATACTTCTATGGTTTGCCTGTACTACCAGCTCCCGTCAGGGACGCCCCGCAGCCAGGCTCACAGAGAGCGCGTTAAGAGCTTTCCGTAGGAGCCGGATCACTCGGTCCATGAAGGTCTCCTTTCTGGCTGGGGAAGTGCAAGCGCACAATGAGTTTAGGGCTGTCTGCCGCCTCGTGCGAGACGCAGCCTTTGGAGGCATTGCCATGTACGCGGTCATCCGCGCCGGGGGAAAGCAGTATCGCGTCGCACCCGGGGACGTAATTCAAATCGAGAAGCTGTCGCAAGCCGACGGCGAAAACGTGCAGTTCGACGAAGTGCTGGCGGTTAGCGGCTCTGAAGGCGAACTGGGCAAGCCGTCTAAGGCCTTCGTCACCGGAGAGGTACTCGGGCAGGGCCGTGGCGACAAGATCCTGGTCTTCCACTTCAAGCGCAAGAAGCAGTACAAGAAGCTTAACGGACATCGCCAGCCGTACACGGCCGTGAAGATTACCGGCATCAATGTGGACGGCCGGGAGCTTAAAGCTTAATCACGGATGATGCTTCATCAGTTCATCCTGGTGTTTGTCTCTGCGTTCAAGCGCTTTGAGTCGGTCTTGCTGATCATGGCGGATCGCCTGCGGGGCACGATCTCGCAGGACCCGGGGGAAGGCTCCGAGTTGCAGGAAGCCGACAGCGAGCGGGCAGCCTGAACGGGTAGTGCTGGCCTTCAGGTCAGCGTCACCGCAAGACACTAAAGTGATCCAGCCGGCTTCAGCCGGCGACAGATTTGAGGACATTGCAATGGCACACAAAAAAGGTTTAGGCAGTTCGAGAAACGGCCGCGATTCGAATGCACAGCGGCTGGGCGTAAAGTCCTTCGGCGGTCAGCTCGTCTCGGGCGGCTCAATTATCATTCGGCAGCGCGGCACCCGGATCAAGCCCGGCCTTAACGTCGGCCGCGGCAAGGACGACACTCTCTTCGCCAAGGTCACCGGCGTAGTCGAGTTCAAAGATCGCGGCTCGATGGGTAAGTTCGTCTCGATCGTTCCGCAGGAAGAAGCCGGCAATTAGCATTCGGCATTTAGTCGAAGCTGTTGAGCCATTGCTCCCGTCCGAGATTTGCGGTGAAAGAGCTGGCCTTCAGGCCAGCGTGCAGGGTTGCTAACAATCCGCAGTCGCTTCAGCCCCGGACACAAGTTTCAGGCCTCGTCGCGGCGAGGCCTTTGTTGTTGAAGATGCTGTTAGCGGTCAACTATCAGCCATCATTAAGCCAAGACGTCTTAGCTCAGAGCTGACGGCTGACAGCTGCTTTCCAATGTTCGTCGATGAAGCCAAAATTCGGGTGAAAGCTGGCGACGGCGGCAATGGCTGCATGGCCTTCCGTCGCGAAAAGTTCGTTCCTCGCGGAGGTCCCTCGGGCGGCGACGGCGGACGCGGCGGCGACGTCGTCATGGAATCCAGCGAGCGCCACAATACCCTCGTCCACTTCCGCTTCAATCCCGAATACAAAGCCGAGCGCGGACGCCACGGCGAAGGCTCCAACCGGACCGGACGCGAAGGCGAGAGCATCGTCCTGAAAGTTCCAGTCGGGACCATCGTCTATGACGATTTCACCGGCGAGTTGGTTCACGATTTCTCGCACGCCGATGAGCACGTCGTGGTCGCACGCGGTGGACGCGGCGGACGCGGCAACGCGCAGTTTGCGACGTCTACGCATCAGGCTCCACGCGAGCACGAGGAAGGTCGTCCCGGAGAAGAGCGCGACCTTCGACTGGAGCTGAAGTTGTTGGCAGACGTCGGCCTCGTCGGCTATCCCAACGCCGGCAAGAGCACGCTCATCTCTCGCATTTCTGCTGCGAAGCCGAAGATCGCCGATTATCCGTTTACAACGTTACAGCCGAACTTGGGAGTCGTCGTCGTAGGCGAGCCGCCCGATGACATCAGCTTTGTGGTCGCCGACATCCCCGGCCTGATCGAGGGTGCCAGTGAAGGCGCGGGTCTCGGTACGCAGTTTCTCCGGCACATCGAGCGCACAAGATTTCTGGTCCATCTGGTCGATGTCTCAGATGCCAGCGGACGTCCCGATCCCGTGCAGGACTACGAGGTGATCACCCGTGAGCTCGCGAACTTTGGCAGCGGCCTTGATACCAAGCCGACGATGGTCGTGGCTTCGAAGATGGATGCCGCGAACAAGGACAAGCTCGCCAAGCTGAAGCGATACTGCAAGCGCAAGAAGCTGGATGTGTATCCCATCTCCGCCGTGACCGGCGAAGGCATCGACGAGCTGAAGTACGCGATGGCGAAGAAGCTGTCAGCCATACAGCCGTCAGCCATTAGCCTTGAGCCGTGAGCCGTCGTCAGCTCTCCGCCGCCAGCCAGGTAACATATACGCCATGGCGTCATCCTGAGCGCACTCGAAGGATCGCTGCAGCCGGATTCGCTTCCACTCGCCGAAGGTATGATGTACGCAGCCTGAATACCCAGCTGACGGCTGATGGCCGAAAGCTGACAGCCAATCCATGAACATCGCACTCTTTGGCGGCACCTTCGATCCCATCCATCGCGGACATCTCACGGTCGCGCGTGCCGCGGTGGCTGCCTTCGGGCTAAAGCAGGTCCGGTTTATCCCAGCCGATATTCCGCCGCACAAGCAGAAGACGCCGATCACGTCGTTCTATCATCGCTACGCCATGGTGTCGCTCGCGCTGGCCGGGGAGAGAGACTTTATTCCGTCGCTGGTCGAAGCTCCGGATCCAGACGCCAGAGACCGCAAGCCGAGCTACTCGCTGGAGACCGTGCGCCGGGTGAAAAAGTCCCTGGGCAAGAGCGACCACTTATACTTTCTTATCGGGATGGACGCGTTCAAAGATATTGCGAAATGGTACAAGGCCGAAGAACTGCTCGCGGAGTGCGATTTCATCGTAGCGGCCCGACCTGGGTATTCACTTGCCGACGTGGCCTCGTCGCTTCCACCAAAGCTAAGGCCGTCGGCGAATGTGACTAAGTTGTTCCGCAAAGAAAAAATCGATGGACCGCTTGTGCTCGCCGGCGTCACCCTGTATATGCTGCCGGAAACCCATGAGAAAGTTTCAGCTACGCAGATTCGCGCCGCTGCAGGAAAAGGAGCAGCCCTTAAGCGGCTGGTGCCTGAAGCTGTGGCAGACTACATCGTGAAGGAAAGACTGTATAAAAAAGCAAAGAGCAGTGGTTAGTGGATAGTGGAATGTTGAAATGAGTTCAGGAAAAATTCCAGCGCCGTAGGGGCGGCGACAGGCTAGTCCGGGACGAAGCGAAGCGCAGTCCTGGGTAAGCGAGGTTTCGGAGTCAGAGCCGGCTTCAGCCGGCGTCAAGTTTTGATTTCAAAGAAGACCGAAAGGCGCGCAGCGGATTTTTATTTCATGAAAAAATCTGAGATTCGATCCCAGGTAGCCATCGCCATACGGGCCTGCCAGGACAAGAAGGCTGAGAACATCACCGTGCTGCAACTGGACGAGCAGGCCAGCGGCTTCACCGACTACTTCCTACTTTGCTCGGGCGCCAACCCGCGCCAGGTACAGGCGATTTCCGACGAAATCGACCATCGGTTGAGCGCCGACGGCGTCGAACCCAAGCACATCGAGGGCTATAACCAAGCCGAATGGCTGCTGATGGACTACGTCGACTTTGTGGTCCACATCTTCTCGGAGAACGCGCGCAAGTTTTACGACTTGGAGCGGCTCTGGAAAACCGCCACCCGCATCGATCCGGCCGAGCTGCTGAAACCCGTCGCTAAGAAGGCAACCAAGCGTGTGGCGACGAAAGCTGGTAAGCCGGCGGCTAAGAAGACCGCGGCGAAGAAGCGCGCGCCCGCCAAGCGCAAGAGTTCCTGACCGTGAGATTGCATATTGCATGGATCGGCCGGACGAAGAGCGCTCCCATTCAATCGTTGACGGCGGAGTATCTGAAGCGGCTCACGCCATTCGCATCCTGCGACGCCCATGAGCTTTCCTCGGAAGCCGGCTTGCTGAAGTTGCTGGAGAAGACCACCAAGCGCACCCATCCGGTGCTGGTGTTGCTCGATTCGCGAGGTCAGCAGTTAACCTCCGAGGAGATCGGCAACTTCCTTGAGTATCACCAGTCGCACGACACGCAGGAGTTGCTGTTCGCGGTCGGTCCTGCCGACGGCTGGAGCGATGAGATGCGTAAGACCGCCAGTACAATTCTCTCGTTCGGCAAAATCACCTTGCCACATGAACTGGCGCGCGTGGTTCTGCTCGAGCAGCTATACCGCGGTTTCACCATCCTGAAGGGGCATCCCTACCACGGCGGTCATTAAGGCGAAGTCAGAATTGCCGGTCTTAGAAACGGTATGTGTAACCGGTCGAGATCTGAAAGTTTCCCTGGGTGACAATGATGTCATCCGACAAGAGACTGCCAAAGTGTGAGACCGTTTCTGTGTTGTAGCGATCAGTGAGGTAGCGCACCAGCGTGGTTCCCACATCGAAGCGGAAGGTTGAATTGCGATTGGGATAAATCTCCGCGACGGCTCCAAAATCGGTTGCGAAGCGGGTGAGGCCGCTGGTGTTCGGCTCTCCCAATTTTTGTACTGCATCCTCGTAGTAGATAAAACCCGGACGCACCTTCGCGAACAGTCCCCAGTTTTGCCAGCGTTCGCCCACCCTGGCGCCGAACAAGCCCTCTGTCATGGGCCGCGCGCCACCTTGACCTGGAAGCACATTCAGCGAGCTATCCACTCCAAACATGCGGACAGGACTCCAAACGAAGTTTACTCCCACGCCTGAGTTGTACTGGCGGCAGCCGAGACAATTCTGGTTGACCACGGGCAGGCTGACATTGGTGTACTGAGTGCCGAGTTCCCAATGGTAAACGGCGGGCTTAGGCTCCTCGTCGTTATGTACTTTCGGCTTCTTCGTGGGCATGACGAAGTTATTGCCTTCATTCGGCAGCTGCCACACCAGCTTGCCCATAAAGAGCGCAGCGAAATCTTTGCTGGGTTCCAGCATGCCACGCAAAACTCTGCCGCCCAGGATTCTGTGATTTCTGGCGACGGGGACCACAACGTACTTCTCCAGCGTGTCCTCACCCATGACCCACAACATGCCGCCCCACGGAGTCATCACCCAGTCGCTGAGTCCCGTGTTATTGGTTGGCGGTTTGTGTACGCCCTTCGGAGGGTCAGTCAAACACGAGGCCTTGTAACCGCACCCGGGCAGGTAAGTGAAGCCACCGGCGTTCCCGATCGAGGTCTCGCTAAATGGTCCGACCTTCCACTGTGCTTCCCACGCTGCCGCCCAAGCCACACCTTCCAATCTGGTGATCCAGTAATCGCGATGCTTCCCAATTACCGCGGTGCGACCTCGTGGACTGTTCTGAAAGAAGATGCGGCTGAAGACGGCTCCCTGCAGCGGATGGCCGACATCATTCACCACGAAATCGTCCCCATCCGCCCAGCGATGAAGGTTGTAGCCGGAATATGACACGAACCAATCGTGGAAGTAAGGCAAGTGAGCCAAGTCGTACTGCAAACCCGAATCGGTCGCAACGCGAAACACATCGCTCGCCAAGGTGAATTCCAGGGACTGAAGCATGGCGGGCCAAAAATGAAATTTCTCGGGCGGCGTCGCGGGCTTCGCCGGTATGACGGCGGCAGGACTCGATGAGTTGGAAGAGTCTTCGCCAGGCGGCAAATCATAGTTATCAGGAATATCTAACAGCGGAACTGGACGACGGAACTCCTCCGATGATGGGGCGTCGGCGGTATCGGGAAACACGCCGAAACGTTCGTCCCCGCTGTGTCCGGTCGCAAACAGGTTCTGGCCTGATGCGGGCCTATTTGCCACCAGCAGCAGGAAGAAAATCGCGAACCAACTAAGGGCATAAAATCCCTGGGGGATTCGGTTAAACCGAAGACAAAACACCACAGTCCTCTCGCTCAGAAATGGCACGCGCCCCAGAATTTTAGAAGTGAAGAAACAGAGAATAACCGAATTTTAAGAGCTGGTCTACATCCTAAATCGCATGTCGAAGAGCAGTTGTACAACGACTATTTCCACGACCTTGCGGTTGCTTGAACCTCGTCGCAGCCTTCGCTCAAACTGACCGTAAAGCGGTGCAAATACAACCACAACTGAACTCAAACACTTACAAAAGAGTGTGCGTGTCAGAATTGAATTGCTTTGGCGCGAAAGGACGCGATGTCACGAGAAGCGGCGCGACACGGGGGGAGAAATCCCCAATGGAAATTTCGCGCAGCCACATCCGTTTGTCCGAATTGATTTGCGGCGCTGGGCGTCGAGTCGGTTCCAGCCGATTCATCATTCGTGACCGTTCAGCACCTCTACAAGATCGAGCAGAATGCCGTTATTACGACGATAACGCATCACGGGGGAAGGGAGGATGCAGCTTTCCGAACTTGGTCTGAGAGCCGAAGCCCCCGCCAGGATTGATGAGTCGGTGGTAGCTCAAGGAAAATCGAAGAAGCGTTCGAATCGGCAACAGAATCAATCCGGAAGTTGGATGTACGGGTTAAAGAGAACTTTCCATATCAAGGTGCAGGTGAACAGCCTGGTCTCAGAAATACGCTCGGGCATAAACCGACTCTCTCAGGTTAAGCAGCATTTGGCATTACTTGGAAGATGAGCGACGTCGCGATAGAAACGTAAAGGTATTGCGCTGGCATCGCCAGCTCTCACAAGCTTGATTTTTTGGGCGAGACTCCGGGAATAGCCGTCCTGCAAACTTTTTAACTTGGACGTCACTGAAACGACGGAGACTCCCGCGCGGCGTGAACCGGGGATACGGTGTGGCGGGTCCAGGCGCAGCTGTCAATAGCAGCCGATGCTGACGTAGAATGTTGGACTGTTGTGGTGGGTAATAGAGTTCTGCAATGACTACAATCAATGGTGACATGATAATGCAACGATTGACGAATAAAACGGCTCTCATCACCGGTATCACAGGCCAGGATGGAGCCTATCTCGCACAGCTTCTTATGGACAAGGGATATTTGGTCTACGGGACCTTTCGCCGTACGAGTTCCACGAATCTATGGCGCATCCAGTATCTCGGTATTCGTAACCATCCCCAGCTGAACATTGTCGAACATGATTTGACAGATTTGGGATCCGCAATTCGCCTGCTAGAAAAAATACAGCCCGACGAAGTCTATAACCTGGCAGCTCAAAGTTTTGTGAAACTATCTTTCGATCAACCGGTTACAACGGCAGAGATCACTGGTATTGGCACGTTGAACGTCCTGGAAGCCATACGTATCGTGAATCCAAAGATTCGATTCTACCAAGCATCCACGTCGGAAATGTTCGGTAAGACGGAGGGTCTGCCGCAAGATGAGCAGACTCGTTTCCACCCTCGCAGCCCTTACGGCGTAGCCAAGTTATACGCGCACTGGATGACGGTCAACTACCGCGAATCGTACGACATGTTTGCGGTGAGCGGCATCTTGTTTAATCATGAATCGCCGCTTCGCGGCCTCGAATTCGTGACCCGTAAGATTACCAATGGGCTGGCTCGCATTCGCTTAGGCCAACTCGATTGTCTGGAACTGGGTAACTTGGATGCATCCCGGGATTGGGGATTCGCTGGTGAGTATGTCGAGGGTATGTGGAGGATGTTGCAACAAGATGCGCCCGATACTTATGTTCTCGCGACAGGCACCAGTGCAACTGTGCGCGAGTTCATTGTTCTAGCTGCTCAAGCGGCGGAGATGAACATCCGTTGGGAGGGTGAAGGACCGGAGGAATTAGGCAAGGATGCCGCCACAGGTCGAACTCTGATACGCATTAACCCACAGTATTATCGACCTGCGGAGATTGATTACCTGCAAGGTTCCGCGGCAAAAGCAGAAAAGTTACTTGGCTGGAAACCCCAGACCACCCTCGACTCACTCACCCGCATGATGCAAGAGGCAGACTTAGCCCGCGTTTCCGAAGGCCCTTGTCTATATTGAGCAATACCGATGACGAGAATAGCTCTGGTGACCGGAGCGGCCGGGTTTACCGGCCGTTATGTTGTAGAAGCTCTACGACAGAAACAGTATAGAGTAATTGCGCTGGGGAGTCGCCCGGAAGAAGTAGGAGATGAATGGATCTCCTGTGACCTGACCGATCAGGCACAGGTGCGGGCGACCGTCACACCTCTAGCGCCAGAGTACGTCGTCCACCTTGCCGCAGTTTCCTTCGTGGGTCACGATAAAGAAGAAGATTTTTATCGGACTAATGTCATTGGCACAAGCAATCTTCTGTCGGCTCTGTCGGAGGGGTCCTCCAAGCCACGGAAAATCCTTCTAGCCAGCAGCGCTAACGTATACGGAAGATGTGCCGAACAGCCCTTCACGGAAGATGCGTGTCCGGCACCAGTAAATCACTATGCAGCGAGCAAGCTCGCGATGGAACATCTGGCCCGCAACTGGTTCGACTGTCTTCCTGTCGTGATTACCCGGCCATTCAACTACACTGGCCCTGGACAAAGTGAGAAGTTTATCGTTCCGAAGCTAGTGGCACATTTTCGCGCTCGCAAAAACTCAATTCACCTAGGGAATGTCACCGCCGAACGCGATTTCATGGACGTTGATGATCTGGTAGAAGCGTACATACGCCTGCTTAGTTCGGAGGCCTGCGGCGAAATTGTGAACATTTGTACGGGGAGTACATTGAGCGTCTCCCGAATTGTTGAGTACTTAAGCGAGATAGCTGGCTACAAGATACGGGTTGAGATCGATCCTGACCTCGTGCGACCCGCCGACATCCCTAAACTGAGGGGCAGTAGCGAAAAACTGGCCAGACTCACCGGCTTCAGGCCGCAACGGCCGTTTGTCGAAACATTACGTCGTATGTGTAAATATCCTGGCGACGCAAGGTTCGAACCGCTATAAACATTCTTACTTTCCAACCTCCGGCAAGACGTCGCCGTTGATTCGTTTTGCTCCGATACCCGGATCCGCGAGTCCGGCGCCCGGGACGGTGATTTTCTTGCCGTTGTACGTTCCCCTCCGGCAAGCTATTTGCCGCCGCATATTTAAATCTTGGTACTCGTTAACATCCAGCCAGTCGTTGCAGGGTCGAATGTTCGCCGTCTCCTGCTGGCGCCAGAGCGCCCGGTGAAGGCGACCATATAGCATGGGTTGATACCTATGAATACTCGGGGCCGCCTAACTAGCTTGCTGCGGGAGAATGGGAACGGGCACGCGCACGCCTATTCAATCTGGAGCATTTCAGAGGCTCATTGGCGAAGCTGCAGAGGCTGAACGACAGCACATTCCTAGCGTATAATGTTGCAATATTCTTCTCCGATTTGTGTCCGGCTGCTGCGGGGCGTCACCAAACTGGCAGCAGTGGCCACTACGATCAACGCTAGCAAGAAGCTCGAATTCTGACATGTCTGATCTGAAGCATAATCTCGAAGAGTGCAGAAGGCTCTACCCGGCAGTGGGGGGACTGAACCCACGCGGTCCTGGCTTGCGTAACCACTTGATCCAATTTGCAAAAAGGGTCATGCGCCGTAGTCTGTCGTGGTACACACGACCTATACAACATTTTGAAGCTGCGGTTATTCGCACGCTCGATGGTCTCGTCCAATCGCATGATGATCTAACCGTGCAAGCAGAGAAGTTCAAGCAACTGGAGTCGTCCTGGCGTCAGAACGTCCCTGCTTTCCTCAATGCCGTCTCGACGGTGAATGCCTTTGGATACGAACTTGTAGAAGCTCGCCGCCAATTGGAGCGGCAGATTGCGTCCGTGCGGCAACAACTGGACGAGGAGTCGGAAGCCGGCCTTCCCTCACTGAGTCAAGATATCGAAAGCAGGCTCCAGTCCGTGTGCCAGGAGGCCCGTCAGGAATCGGAGCAGGAGCTTAAATCTTTGCGCGGCGGTCTCCAGCAGACGAATGAAAGCATCGTTGCTACCTGGGAACGCATCGAGTTTGTTCGCTGCGAAATGATGTACGAAATGAAGTACGGGCGGCAAGGGTTGGGGGCCGCATTCCCTCTAGAATCGAATCGCGTGGAACCGAGGATCGTTTCGCTTAAGAAGGTCGCGGCAGCTCGCCAACTTGGCCTGAAACTCAATCTCGGTTGTGGGCACCTTCCGCTTGAAGGGTACGTCAATGTCGACCGGCGGGAACTGCCCGGTGTGGACGTGGTAGCTGATGTCGCAGATTTGGGTTTCGATGAAGGCAGCGTCGAGGAAATTTTCGCCTCACACCTGTTGGAGCATTTCCCCGAAGAAATGTTGCGTCGTCGTTTGATTCCGACTTGGCGGAGCCTATTAGCGCCCGGAGGTGTATTTAGGGCGGTCGTTCCTGATGGGGAGGCAATGCTTGCGGGAGTAGCTGCCGGCACTTACTCGTTCAGTGACTTCAGGGCTGTTCTTTTTGGCGCCCAAGAGTACTCTGGCGATTTTCATTTCAACCTCTTCACCCCAGATAGACTTTGTAGTTTGCTGGAGGAAGCTGGATTTGCCGACATTCGCGTGAATGCCCGTGCACGTTTAAACGGCAGGTGCTTCGAGTTCGATGTTTCCGCTACGAAGCCGCCGCACGGTGGACTATCCCGGCCGTTGTCGCACAGCATCACAGATAGCCAATAAGATCGAGCAACTTTCTCTCCTCGCAAAATTCTACTCTGATCGACCGGTAGCCGAAACTAGAGTTGTTAGATGAAATTTTCTATCATTATCAACACAGATGGCCGTCCGACTGCTCTGAAAAATACCTTGGATAGTCTTTCGATGTTGGATTACCCGACATTCGAAATTTGTGTCGTTAATGGTCCAACGAACGACGGCACTGACGAGGTTCTGGCGGAATATTCGAACCGGATCAAGAGCGCTCGCTGTCCTGATCGCAATCTATCAGCATCTCGAAATATCGGCATTGCAATTGCATCCGGCGAAATTGTTGCTTTTATTGACGATGATGGACTTGCGGAACCTAACTGGCTTCGTCAATTAGCGGTCGCTTTTGAAGACCCGTCCGTAGCGGGGGCCGGGGGAATTGTCTACGACCACACTGGTTATCAATTACAGTATCGTTATTCGAGCGCAAATCGACTAGGTCGCGCCGATTGGGACCGGGAAACTCCCGCCGACCTCTACAACTTTCCTTTGTCCTTTAACTTCCCTTATCTTCAAGGCACCAACTGCGCCTTTCGGCGCTCCGCTCTTCTGGAGATTGGTGGCTTCGATGAAGAGTACGAATTCTATCTGGATGAAACTGATGTATGCTGCCGCCTGATCGATGCAGGTTACCGTATTCGGCAATTGCCTAATGCCGGCGTTCACCATAAGTATCTGCCTAGTGAAATTCGCAACGAAAACCGTGTGACCCGAAGCCGTTACTCGATCCTAAAGAATAAAATTTACTTTTCACTAAAAAATAACCACTGCCATTATGGGCTGGACCGAGCCATGACAGACGGGGTGGGTTTCGTCCACGAACATGGTCAAGAAGTGAGGCAATATGTAGAACAAGGTCTTCTCGCGGCAGGAGATCTCGAAGTATTCTGGAAAGACGCCTCTCGCGCCTGGCAAGTCGGCTTATCCCGTGGCCTGAATGGACAGCGAAGGCTTTTGCAACCCGATCTTCTTACCAGGTTTGCGAGTTCGTTCCTCGAATTTCCACGCCCACTTCACGCTGGAGGGGGTCGCACATTCTGTTTCATCAGCAAGGAATATCCTCCCGGACGTATGGGTGGAGTGGGCCGCTACATTCATCAACTCGCCAAAAGTTTAGCTTCGCTTGGCCATTACGTACATGTCATCACTGGTGGCGAAGGGCACGACCGTATCGACTTGGAAGATAAAGTTTGGGTGCATCGCGTTCTTCCGCGAGCTTCGCAGATCCCGACCATCGCCTTTGGAGTCCGTATTCCTCAACATATTTGGAACCATGCGGCTACGATGCTGTCCGAAATAAAAAACATCGCAACCCTTCGCCATGTCGACTGCGTTTACGCGCCAATCTGGGATTGCGAAGGCTTGGCAGTGATGATCGACGGCAAGTTTCCGATCGTGACTGGGCTTCAGACTACATTACACTTCTGGTTAAGTAGCCAGCCGCATTTACGCTCCGACGCGACTTTTATGGCTGATTTCGTCAAGCCTATGCTGGCGGTTGAAAAGCAACTACTGGAATCGTCGGCTGGGATACATGCCATCAGTTCTGCGATCGCTTCGGACATCGAATGTGCGTACGACATGTCCCTTGACTTGCCTCGCTTGGCAATCATTCCTCTCGGGCTTGAAGATGTGAGTGGGAGAGAATGTATCCCACCTGCACCACTAGATCGCGGAAGCTTCCGCCTCCTATTCGTGGGACGCCTAGAGGCCCGCAAGGGAATTGACGTACTGCTTGCCGTCGCGAAGCGCCTGCTACCCAGATATCCGCAGGTCCATCTAGACATTGTTGGTAATGATCAAATACCGGGCCCACAGGGGATATCGTACCGCGGCATGTTTGAAAGCGATTACGAAGCAGCCGGGATCCTTGATCGCGTAACCTTTCACGGAGAGGTTCAGGATGAAGCCTTGCGGGGTTTCTACCATGCGTGTGATCTGTTTGTTGCGCCTTCACGCTATGAGTCGTTCGGCTTGGTTTTAGTCGAGGCAATGATGTTCGGTAAGCCAGTCGTCAGCTGCAAGGTGGGCGGCATACCTGAAGTCGTCGTTGATGGCGCGACCGGACTACTCGCGGAACCCGGAGATGCGGCTTCGCTGGAATCGTGCCTGGCCCAACTCATCGAAAGTCGTGATCTGCGAGACCAGATGGCAGCCAGCGCTCGTAAGAGATATCTTGAGCATTTTAGTCCGGCACCCACGGCAAAACGGGTGGCCGACATGCTTTGTCGTACGGCCGACACAGCATTTCAAGCCGATGAGCGGGTCGCCAAACACGGGATCTGACAGATGCTCACTAATTCCTTAGTAGGCCTCGATCGGTATATAGAAGGAGATGAGCTGATTTGACCAGCGACTCGACGCGCGTTGCCGTGGTGTGTCCCACGTTCGCCGCTTACGACGCCATCGGTGCTTCCGCACGCGATACCTATCGTATCTTATCGCGTGATCGCGGTTTTGAGGCGGAAGTGCTAACGCTTAGGAACGACTTTAGCGATGTTCCGGCGAACCAGATTAACGGTGTTGCGGATTTGCTTTTACATCCGGCTTTTCAAAAAGCAGAGATTATAATCTACCACTTCGGAATATACTGCGAGCTGTTCGACGCACTTATCGCGGCAAAAGGGCGTGCTCTTCAAGTCGTACGATTTCATAACGTCACTCCGCCGCAATACATTGCGCGGCAAAATCGAGACGTGATCGAACGCTCTTTTCTCCAGGCACGCAATCTTGGATTTGCTGATGAACTCTGGGCTGATAGCGAAGTCAACGCTCAAACGTTATTGAGCTTGGGGATCGATCGCATCCCGATCAAAGTCTTACCGCTGGCCGTCGAGGAGCCGACGCTCCGCTCGCTTTCTGGCAAGAGTTCGTTGCCGGTTAATCTGCTATTTGTGGGCCGGGTTGTGCAGTCAAAAGGTGTACTTGACCTTGTCAATGCTTTGGATGTGATGCGAGACCGCTGCACCGTGCCTTTTCGGCTACAACTCGCCGGCAACATGGAATGGTCCGACCAGGCTTACCTAAAACAGGTCAGAAACACAATTGCAACACGCCACATGGAATCGATCGTTCAGGTGTTAGGCACGGTGAGTGGCGAGACTATGCAAGACCTTTATCATGCGTCTCACATTCTTGCTATTCCCTCGTATCATGAGGGCTTCTGCAAACCTGTTGTCGAAGCTCTGCGTGCGGGGTGTATCCCGGTCGGTTACGCCGCCTACAATTTGCCGGCCATTAGCAACGGACTTGGTCGCATGGTACCGACGGGCGACATCCACGCTCTAAGCTTGGCTTTAGAGGAAATTATAAAAGGAGTTGCACAATCGTTTAATAAACCGGAAGATCCAATACTTCCGCTCGACAGAGGGCAAACGAGCGCTCATGTCTTCGACAGATTAGCAAGCGAATATGTGCAAACCTTTACTTTCGATCGCCTTGCGTCCGTCACTATCGAACGGCTTCGCATGCTTGCGCCTGGTCTAAAGGCATAATCCTTCATGATCAATTGGAAGCGCCCACTTTTGATCCACGAACGCAACGACATCAAAGCTTCTGACCTTCGATCAGGCTGGGCAGATTCACTGAGTTTCTGCTTGATAGTTTCTTTAATCGTAGGCATCTCATACACCGTCGCCATGATGGGTCCGCGAGTTTTGAATCCTCACGATCTTGGCTGGCTAACTCAGGATCCCGTTATGTATTACGTAGGTTGGGAAGGCTTTCGTCACGATCCGCAGTGGCACTGGCCCCTTACCTACTCGACCTACATAGGGTATCCGGTTGGCGAATCAACGGCACTGATGGATTTCAACTCCTTGCTGGCCCTTGCGCTGAAGCCGCTGTCCTCCGTTCTGCCGGAACCGTTTCAATACTTCGGTATCGAGATTGTATTGTGCTGTACATTGCAATTCTTCTTTGCCTGGCGATTATTGCGGCTGCTGATCGGCCCGAATCTCTTAGGCATCCTCCTGGCAAGTGCATTCTTTCTGATCGCACCTCCTCTTACCTACCAACTGCACGGACATTTTTCGTCGTGCAATCAGTGGATACTGATCGCCGCCCTGCTAGTTTTCTTTCAGGTGCAATTGGCGCCAAAGGCGAACCTCGGCGCGTTCGTAGCCTCATCGCTCGTTCTGGCGGCTGCCGGAATTGCGATTAATCCCTACCTGGCATTTCAGGTACTGCTAATTCTGACCGCAGCTGTTGTCAGCTTGCTCTGGCGGAAGAGGCTGTCATTCGTCATGGCTGTTGGCTTCATGACTATGCTGAGCATGGTTTGTGTACTGGAAGCCTACTCGCTAGGGTTGCTCCTTAAAGGTGGACGGGGCTATGGCGGCGGAGGATATCGCAATTTCTCGACAAACCTACTCTCTTTGATCAATCCCTATCTCACTCGAGTCGAACCGCCAGGCCGCGGCTCGATTATCTTCCCTAGGTTGCCGCAACTGACGGACGGGCAACACGAGGGCTACGCGTACTTGGGAGCGGGAGTAATTCTACTGGCCGTGCTGGTTACCTTGTTTTTGGTGGTCAAGCGTGGCCAACTCAAGTCGTTCGACAAGCGCTGGGCCGTTCCTCTGTTTTTGTGCTGCCTGATTCTTACGCTCATGGCGTGTTCCACTAAAATTTCATTTGGTTCGCACGTCCTTGTCGATATTGATCCACATGAAAAGCTGACTCCATATCTTTCGCCGTTGAGGACCAGCGGCCATCTGTTCTGGGCTCCTTATTACGTGATTCTGACTGCGGTTCTCGCAGTCCCCCTGCTCGTGCTGCGCAAGATCTGGGCGAATGTACTCCTGGCCGGCGTTCTTGTCTTGCAAGTGGCCGACACCGCGCCGCTCCGTCATTGGGTGCGCCATTACATCGATAGCGGCTACTCCCACCCGTTACGCTCGTCCATATGGTGGACGTTGGGCCAATCCTACAAAAACCTGGAAGTGCTGCCCGCTTGGCAGTGCGACGGCTCCTTCACGCCCGGAGGACTGCAGGGATACGGCATTTTTGGTTTATTGGCAGCGGACCAGAAGATGCGGATCAACAGTTATTACTCGGGTCGTTACACCGAGCAATCGCGCCAGTTTCAGTGCATTCAGGCGGTTACCGACCTGGCGGAGAAGCCGCTCTCTCCCGATACCGCTTATGTAGTGACAGCGGCACTAGCAGAGACCATTGCCAAAGGACCCACCGGACCCGGGAAATGCCATGATCTCGACGGCTTTATTCTGTGTGGCACGAAATCGGACTTTGGCTTGAGCCCAACGCTGAAGAGCGCTGCTGAGCGTGAGCAGGATGCGATTCGCGATCCCGGATTTGAAGATAACGATCTGAGCGTCTGGGTACCATTTCAGAATGTCAAATACTCTTTGAGTACAGAGCATCCCCGCAGCGGTTTGCACAGCCTGGCGGAAACCGAGGGCGAAGGGAGCCTGACTCAAGACATCGCGGGATTAAAGCCGGGGAAGGTGTATGTGGTGTCGGCCTGGATTTCGGCCTCGCCTGGAGCAACGGCGCAGGCCCAGATTGCGCTTTGGAGTGAAAGTTCCCACGTAGCTACTTTTTCTCCGGAGATCCAACCAATTCCAACTTGGCAACTGCTGACACACTCGATGGCAGTCGGTTCCGATGGAATTTTGAGGCTTCACCTTTTTCGCAAGAGCGGATCCGGTACCGTTTACTGGGATGACATAACGATCAGGCCTCGTGACTAAGCGCGTGCGGCGTTGCCGCCCAAGGATTCGCACCGCGAACAAAACGCGACCTAGCCTACGCCGCCAGTCATCTTGCTCGGCCCTCGATTTCTATCTTTGGGGGTGACCGATTTGCTAAAATTTGCTTCGCGGTGAATAACTCAACGAGTTCAGATTTGACTTGAGTTTTGTTTGACTCGAACGCAGAGGGTATCAGCTCACTCATCGCGAAGAATTTCGGGTGACATGACTGACGAAAAATTCGTTCTTGACCTCTACTTGCATGTGTTGGGACGCGAGCCGGATCCGGACGGCGTAACGCACTGGACCGGGGTGCTGGCTGACGGGGCGAGCCGCTCCGACGTTCTCGAATTATTTATGTCCTCGCCTGAATTTCTCTCTTTGCGGGACGTAAGAGAACGCTGCCTGGGGTTATCGTCCGAGTTCGCACACCTTAGCGTGCCCGAAAAGGAAATACTCGTGCAAATGCAAAGGCGCGTTGCTGAGCTGGAAAAAACTCACCCAGCTCAGGAGCATGCAGGAGCCAACAAGTCGTCTTCTAAGGTTTCCGACCTCGAGACGATCTCGGCAAGTGTGAGAGCGGCCAAGGAAGCTCTTGGGCAGTTGACTCCATCCGCTCCCGACACGTCAGGCCTGTTAAAACTTAACGGCAAATCGGCAAACTACCCTTTGACCTGGTACACGCCTGCACTTCAGGCGTTTCACGAGCGTATTACGACAGCGCTTGAGGAGCACGGCAAGGCAATTGCGGCAATCGAGCAGTCGCTCACTAGAATGCAGCAAGAGCTGCAAGGCGACAGTCTGCAAGGCGCGCTTCGCACGGCTGAGCTGGCGATCCAGGAACAGCTGGTCCACTATATTGATTTCTTTCGAGAGGTCTCGCCGATCGTTGATTTAGGTTGTGGACGTGGAGAATTCCTGGAGTTGTTAAGGAAGCAGGGTATTTCCGCCTACGGTGTCGACTCTGACCCGCAAGCGTGTGAAGTGGTTCGCGAAAAAGGTCTTACAGTTTTCGAATCCGATGTGGTGGAGCATTTGCGTCAGCTCCCGGAAAGTTCCCTGGGGGGCATCTTCACCTCTCGCCTCGTTGAATACCTACCAGAAGATATGCGGATAGATTTTTTGACGCTTTGTTCTTCGAGGCTGAAGCCCCGCGGAGTCGTCGTTATCGAGACAACAAATCCACATTCCCACCAAGGCTTCGGTAGGACCTCGAATTTGGATACAAGTCACCTGCGACCGCTCCCGCCAGAATTAATTAAATCGTTGTTAGAAAGTAAGAACATTCACGATGTAAGGATTTCGATTCTTGCTCCCGTAGAGGCAACACTAACGGGAGCCGAGGCGTCTGGAGAAGTCGATAGCCAGCCGGAAGTGCTGGCTGGTGCCAGTCGCCGACTGTCTTCGAGTTCAACCTATGCTGTCGTAGGGCGGCGGAAACCCGTAATCGGTGGATGGGCGTGACTGCAAACTTCGAGAAACAAGGAACTGAGTTTGCGGCGTGTACGATCATCGCGAAAAACTATTTACCGATGGCGCGCGTTTTATCAGATTCATGGAAGAAGTTCTATCCCGACTTGCCGTTTTTTGTTCTTTTACTGGATTCTCCCCGCGGCTTTTTTTCTCCTGAAGACGAAAAGTTTCAACTTCTCTTTGCTTCGGATCTTGGAATACCAAACTTGAATGGTTTTTTGTTTAAGTACTCTGTCTTGGAAGCCAGTACCGGAGTCAAACCATATTTATGCGACTACCTCTTTCGTCGGCACAACGTCGACAAATTGCTATATCTTGATCCGGACATCCTCATCCTGAATTCGCTTGATCGCTTGCGAGAGTATCTAGACAATGCAAGCATCCTTCTGACGCCGCATCTATTATCGCCATTTCCGGACGACGGCTACACCCAGAGCGACCACGATATCCTTCAGGCAGGCACGTACAATCTTGGGTTTTTGGCATTACGCAACAATTTGGATTCAGAGAAGTTTCTCCGCTGGTGGTCCGCCAAGCTCTATCACCATTGCCTGGTAGACCTCGAGAATAATCTATTTGTCGATCAGCGCTGGATGGACATGGTTCCGACTCTTTTCGACAGGGTAAAGGTCATACGCGAACCCGAGTATAACGTCGCGTATTGGAACCTGCACGAGCGCGTTGTATCAGTAGGCGATCAAGTTTTCGCAAATGACCGGCCCCTCCGGTTCTTCCATTTTAGCGGCTTCGACGCAGATAACCCTTGGACCGTGTCGAAGTATCAGAATCGCTTCGGTATGACCTCGATCGGCGAAGCGTATAAGCTATATATTCGATACCGGAATTTGCTGATGGAAAAAGGCTGGAGCCAATGCAAACCTTGGAAATATACTCATGACTATTTCAATAATGGAGTAAAGATCCCATCCAGCGCCCGGCGATACTACTGGAGTCTTGGTGCGGATGTGTCGCATCTGGGGGACCCATTTTCATGGCTTAATCCCGAGTCAAGTGTCAGCGAACTCGATACCGTGATGCCAGAGCTGAAATATGGCGGTATCAATCTGGCCGGCTACTTTGAATCCGAGACAGGAGTCGGAGAAAGTGCGCGAAGCAATCTAAGAATCATCAAGGCTGCCTGCATTCCTTATGTGCTCAACAACGTCACTGATCAGACCTCGAAGAATATTGAAGGACTGCCAGAAGCATTCAGGGAAGATAATCCTTATGCAGTTAACTTGCTGAACGTAAATGCCGATCAATTGCTGAGCTACGGAGCTGAATATCCAAAATATCTGAAGGGACGCTTTAATATTGGCTACTGGGCATGGGAGCTGGCGGACTTCCCCGAGATATGGGCTCGTTCTTTTGGCTATACTGATGAAGTATGGACCCCCAGCCATTTCACGCGGGATGCGATTGCATCACGCTCTCCGGTGCCAGTGAAGGTTATTCCGCATTCGATCGATCCGATCTTCATGAAGGAGATATCAGTAGATCGATTAAAGTTTGCGATTCATTCGGGGACTTATGTTTTTGCTTTTTTCTTCGACTTTCATAGCTACTTGGAGCGAAAGAATCCGATCGGCCTGATCGAGGCCTACAAGAAGGCATTTGGTAATCGAAAAGACGTGGAGTTGCTCATCAAGTCCAGTCACGGGATCGATCATCCCGAGGAGTTCGACGCGGTCAAAGCTGCAAGTACCGGCGCGAATGTCAGGGTGATGGATTGCGTTCTGACCAGGGAAGAAAAGTACGAGCTGATGATGGCGTGCGATTGCTATATTTCTCTACACCGCTCTGAAGGCTTCGGTTTAACTTTGGCTGAAGCAATGATGTGTTCGAAACCGGTTATCGCGACGGCGTACTCAGGTAATACGGATTTCATGACGGATTCATACAGCTTGCCGGTGCCGTACCGTCTAGTCCCAATCAAAGAGACACACGGTCCATATATGGTCGGCTCTCATTGGGCCGATCCAGATCTGGATTTCGCGGTCGATGCAATGCGACGAGTAGAAAGCTGTCGCGAAACATCGGCTGAGTTAGGACGAAAAGCTCGTGCTGCCATCAGCGTGCGCCTGCATCCGGCAACTATCGCCATGAGCGTGCGCGACCGCTTACAGGAGCTGCAATTATTGCATTGATGGCGTCGACAATGGGGGAGCTAGCAAATATAACCGCCTAAGGTGGGAAGCATATATCCCTGCTTAATCCATGGTGCAGGAAACGAACTTGCCTGTATCGCCACTCGGCGTAGCGCAGTGCAGGGAACATTCGCAGCGGTGAAGACGTCAGCTGCAAAAGACTATTACCTCGTAATCTCTCGTAATCTGGTTGGAAGGAGAAAGGGCTGGCTTAAATTGCCAGAGGATTCCCGGTAAACGACCACGACACTTTACTCTGTGAAGGAGGTGCAGCGCTGAAGCACCTTGTCTTGAGCATTTCATTGACATTGTTTGCTTTCGTGTTTTCGGTGTCTGCCCTCGCAAGCAGCGCTTCGGAGCCTACCTTCCTGAATTTCACGAGGGACGATGGGTTCTGTCTTAGAGGTGTCATTCCAACAATTAGATGGGACCCCGCATTGGGAGAGGATGATGCGCCAGTGTGGGGATCGTTCTGTGACAACGATTCCTCAGTCGGCCGGATCACCTCCGAACGCTTTCTGGCTCCTTCGAGTCTGTCTTTTTTCATTTCCGGCTACGTCGGAAATCCCGGTCTAAAGCTTTATCTTCGTAACTTGGAGTCTGGGGAGACCTTCGACCTGCTTCCCAAGCCTGTCCCGGGAGACAGTTGGCGCCTCTATACCTTTTCGTTACCGACTAGTTGGCTCGGTAAACCAGTTGAGATGATTGGAGAGGACCAGGCCACGACTACTTGGGGCTGGTTTGGGTTCACTGCGCCGCGATTGCCTTATTCTTCGCTTGCGGCTAGCGATATCCGGACTGACCAGCCGCAGACAGGCTTCTGCGACGATAAAAACTTCACGATGGTGAGCTGGGGCACCACCAGTCCCCCTCCGGGTATCGATTTTTGGCGTTCATTTTGCGCTTCAGGCGACCAGGGAACGGGATTTAAGGCTTCAGAACCATTCATCGCGTCGTCGTACGTCGGGTTGTATCTGGCGGGATATCCGGGATGGCCGGGCGTTCGCCTTCGGCTGGAAAACCTTGTGAGCAAGCATCAGTTGCCGCTCTACCTGCGGCAAGTGCCGCGCGAGGTCTCACGCCTTTATTACTTTCCACTCCCGCCAGAATGGAAGGGCCAGCCCGTAAGAGTATTAGCCGAAGACAACGCCGTTGGGCCGGGAGGGTGGGTCGCCTTCGCCCTGCTGCGACCGTCGCAATGGGGAAACAGCGCATCGTTCGGTGTTCGTCTGGTGGTGCTCACGCTGGGCTTGTTTTTTATAACCATGATCCCTGCGGCAGCGGCTTGCATCCTTGCCGCCCGGCGAGGTGTTAGGAGCGTTCTGGATTTAACTGCCGCTGCCCTCCTTACCATCGGGGTCCTAGGATATGTGGCGTTCTGGCTGTATTTTTTCAACCGCAAGGCGGGAGAAACCTTCAGCTGGGCCAGTCTGATCATTCTTAGCCTGGTTGTAGTGTGGGCAACCTCGAGCGCGCACAAGAGGGCGCAGCTAAAGGCATTGCGGTCGATGACTGCCCCATTGCTGCTCGTCGTCACCGGCGCGCTCTTTATCATTTCGCTGGGTCTTATCTACGGGAAGGCAAGCCCGCTCCAGGAGTATGGGGCGGAACGCTTCGGCCCTCCTTTTCTTTCTGTAGATAACTGGCTTCCGAAGATGCTTGCCGATGACGTCTACGCAAGTCACATCCCAAAGCCCATGGTAGGCGACTGGCTTTCAAGTGATCGACCACCCTTACAGGCGGGGACCTCACTATGGCATTATGCCTGGACCCACGGCGACAGAGATGTAGCCTATCAAGTGCTTGGAACGATTTTCCAGCTCACGTTCCTGGCGGGCTTGTGGGCCTATCTTGACGCCGCTTGCGTGAGCCGCAAAGCCATGGCATTGGTTATGGCCACCGTGCTGTTCGCGGGATTCACAATCGAGAACTCGTTCTTTGTTTGGCCGAAGCTGCTGCCCGTTGCTTTTCTGCTGATCATTTGCGGCTACTTGTTCACCGGCCGCTATCCTCTTGTTCGATCGGACTGGCGCGTGGCGGCAGTGCTTGGAGGCGCAGCCGGCTTCGCCATGTTATGTCACGGAGGAAGCGCGTTTGGGCTGATGGGAATTGTTCTGACTGCACTGGTCCTGCGACGCGTGCCCGCTCCGAGATTCATTCTGACTGCCGCCGCCGTCACCTTTCTCGTCTACCTCCCCTGGACTTTGTACCAAAAATACTATGACCCCCCGGGTGACCGATTACTGAAAATGCACTTGGCGGCGACACCAGAACCCCGGCCGGACATCAAATTTTCGCAACTGTTGATCGAGAAGTACAAGGAAGCGGGCTGGCGCGGCGTGGAAAAGAATAAGCGGGCGAGCTTTGAGGGACTCTTTGACGAGCGTTCATTTTCGGAACGTGTCCACAACATTACTCGTTTTCTCGTTTTTGGTACTCGGCAACAGCGATCGGCAGAGGTTGCATCGTTACGCGACTTGATGTTCTTGCGTTGGTTTTGGTCTATCGATCTTCTCAGCCTGGTTGCAATTGTATGGGTCGTTTGTGCTCTGATCAGGCGGCCGCGCTCGACGGAATTTCAGCAATCGTCCTTTCTGTGGATATGCACAGGCTTCACCCTTCTCGTTTGGTGTCTGCTGATGTTCCGAGGCGGAACGATCGTGCACCAAGGATGTTATTTCACCGAGATTACGGCTTTTGCTGCTGGCGTGCTTACGTTGTGGGGCGTGAGTCAATGGCTAACAAGCGTTGTCGTCCTGTGCCACATAGGGTTAACCCTCGGGATTTATGCATTCCTGACCCCGCCGAAGCCCATCGGTGTCGGAACCTTCTTTGGGCCCGTTGACAAATTTCTGTTATGCGTTTGTGCGCTCTCGGGAGTCGTTTTCGGGCTCATCCTCTGGTCCGTGCGGAACGAAGCTACTGGCGGTATTGTCGAATTGCGCAGTTAGAACCCGGCTTTGCCCTCGCGCAGTGGTTCGGGGATATCAAGAACTTCTCGCGCTCTTGCTAGATCGCGGTGGGGTCGATCTTTGTTATGTTACTCGCAGCGCAGGGTGACCATTGGATCGAAATTCATGGCCCTTCGCGTTGGGATACACGCAGCGACCAGCCCTAGCACGATCATGACCACAGCGCCAAACACGATTGAAACTAGACCGTTTGCTGGCAAACCGTGAACTAGACTGACGGCAACGCTCTTTGCCCAGAACGCCAGCGGCGCCCCGACGGCCAATCCCGCGCAAACTGTCCACAGCGCGTCGCGCAGCACCATGCCCATTACATCGCTGCGAGTTGCCCCCAGCGCCATGCGCACACCAATTTCGTGCCCGCGCCGCGTTACCGTGTATGCCAACAGCCCGTAAAGCCCAACCGCTGCCAACAGCGCGCCGAGCCCACCGAACCAACCGCTCAGCGTGGCGATGAGCCGCTCGGGAACGATTGATGCGTCGACTTGCTCGTTCATCGTCACGACGCGCACGATGGGCACTGTTTTCAGGAACGAGGACTCAATGTCTCGGACAGCACCGGCAGCCGTATTGGGAGAAATTTTGGTGCGAACTGCAAGCTCAGAACCCAGTGAGTCGGTTTGAACTAGATCGCGATAGATTATGGGCGGTGCAGGTTGCTGAATGTCGTTGTATTTTGCGTCTGCGACCACGCCGACAACTTCGTACGTGAGCTCGCCTTTCGTCAGCGTGATATGGCTGAGGGTCAAGTGCTTCCCAATCGGGTTATCGTTGGCAAAGCACTCGCGAGCCGCGGCCTGATTTACGATTGCGACGAGGGGTTTGTCGTGGTCTGCGTCAGAAAAATAGCGGCCAGACAGCAACCCTGTGCCGTACGTTTCAAAGTAGTTTGGGGCGACATCGTTGATCAAAACATTGTGCGCATCGTCAGAATGACCATGCTCAAATGCAGAGGCCGATGCACCGGGGCCTTGCAGAGGGCTCACGATGCTTAGCGTGGCTGATTGTACTCCGGGGATCGTTTCGAGTCTGGCAACCAACTGTTCAGACACACGGGCATATTGTGCGGCTGTATAGCCACTGTGTGCAGTATCCAGGCTGACGAGCAACAGATGGTCGCGACGGAATCCTGGATCGAGGCTATGAAGATGCGACAAGTAACTCACGAATAAGGTGGCGGAACTCAGCAGGACCAACGCGACAGCAACCTGCGACACGACGAGACTCTTTCCGAACAGTCGCTGAGATCGTGATTCGCCAGTTCGCGCCGTCTCTCTTAGTGATTCTGCCGAAATCGGGCGACAAGCGCGGATCGCGGGCACCGCTCCGAAGATCAGCGCCGTCGTTATCGCAATCGCCCCAGTGAAGAGCAGAACATGCCAATCTGGTTTACTGAGAGCCTCGAAGTGAACCGGAAGCCCGATAATCTGGCGCCCAGACGCGAAAATCCTTATCAATCCACGGGTTCCACAGTAGGCCAGCAGTATGCCCAGCGCAGTGCCCATCATCGAAAGCAATAAAGATTCAGCTAGCGTCTGCCGAATCAGCCGGGAGCGTCCCGCTCCTAGACAAGCTCGCACAGCCATTTCGTTTTGCCGCGACGCCGCGCGAGCCAAAAGCAATCCGGTGAGGTTTGCGCAGGTCAACAGCAGCAGAAGGCCGACCATGGCCATCAATACAACTACCGGCGTGGACATGGTTTCGCGCAGCGGCGTGGAAACACCACGTCCGGCAGGCTCGATCCGCAGTTTCATCTTCTTGACGAATGGACCCGCGTCGGGTGCATTCACAACTGTTTGGAACAACCCGGCCATTTCCGCTCGCGCTTGTTCTATGGAAACGCCCGGTTTCAATCGTCCTAACAGTCCTAATCCCCATCCCGGAGATGGTCCAAGTGATACAGGCAGCCAAATATCTTGCTGTGCCTGCTCGCTTATG
The DNA here is from genome assembly GCA_963834135.1 of uncultured Acidobacteriaceae bacterium. Classification (GTDB taxonomy): domain Bacteria; phylum Acidobacteriota; class Terriglobia; order Terriglobales; family Acidobacteriaceae; genus Bog-257. Next base: position 93,462 of record CAWIAN010000013.1, read on the forward strand.
CCGTAAAAGCTACGCTGGGTCACGCCGATGATGGTGACCGGAGCATCATTGACGACGATTTCCTTGCCGATAATTCCAGGGTCAAGCTCGAATCGCGACTTCCAGAAGGACCAGCTCACGACGGCTACAGAAGCGGGAGAACCCATGCGCACATCTTCCGGGCCGATTAAGCGGCCTGCTGCGGCTTGCACCCCGAGCGATTGGAAGAAGGTTCCGCCGACGTTTCCTCCGAATACAGTTTGCGGCTGCAGTGAACCAGCGCGGACCGTGAAAAAATTCACAGAACCGATAATCAGGTCCGAGAAAACATGATTGCCGTCGCGCAAAGTCTGATAAGCGTCCCAAGAGAAACCGTTGAAGGAGGGTTCACCTGGGTATTGATGCAGTAGTTCCACGAGCTTGCCAGGGTCTCGCACCGGGAGAGGGCGGAGCATGAGGCCGTTCATAATGCTAAAGATTGCAGTGTTCGCGCCAATTCCCAAAGCCAAAATGAGGATGGCGACAGTGGCGAATCCAGGGGACTTACGGAGGAGGCGGAGACCGAATCGAGTGTCTTGCACAAATGTTTCGAGCCATGCGCCCGGTCGCGCCGCCCAAACTTGCTCCTTAACCTGCTCCACACCTCCGAACTCGATGCAGGCAGCGCGCCGAGCCCCAACCGGCGTCATGCCCTTCGCGATATTCTCTTCCGTTTTCGCTTCGAGGTGATATCCGATTTCGTCGTCCAGGTCTTGACTGACTTCTCGTCGATGCAAGAGCAAGCGCAACCAGAATGACAGTCTTTTGAACCAGGGTTCCAGTCGCATGATCGCCTCCTTGCTCCTACGCCTCTTTGAGCTTGACGACGCGCGTAATCGCGGTCGAAAGCCTGCCCCAGTTGACTGTCTCTTTTTCGAGCCGTCGCCGTCCGAGCCGGGTCAGCGAATAGTATTTAGCCCGTCGGCCATGCTCGGACGTCTTCCATTCGGCCGTAATCCAGCCTTCTTGTTCCAGTTTGTGCAGAGCCGGGTACAGTGATCCATCGCTCACCTGCAAAACATCGCCGGACATCTGCTTCAACCGTTGACTGACAGCGAAGCCGTTCATCGGCTCAAGTGCCAGAATTTTCAGGAGCAACATGTCCAACGTGCCCTGCACGAGATCCGAAGGTTTGGTCATTGAATGTCCTCGGTAACCGAGGCTAACAGCTCCCGGCCCGGCAAGCAACTACTCCCGCCGTGTAAAATCGCAGTTTGATGCCGCCTTCGACCCCAGCGAATTCTAACGCGAGCCCGGCAGGCTTGGGGGCCCGCCTGCTACGCGTGCTGCGGCCCTCGCATCAACATTCTGTTTTTTCCGCCACGGTTCTGTTGATGGGTTCAGTCATGGCGTCCCGCGCGCTGGGCTACCTGCGCGAGATGTACATCGCCTGGGCCTTCGGCGCGGGACATCAGACGGACGCTTACTTCGCTGCCTTCCAGATCCCCGACTACCTCAACTACATCCTGGCTGGCGGGACGGCCTCGATCACTTTCATCTCCATCTATACCCGCCACGTTTCGCAAGATGATGAGGCCGGGGCGCAACGCGCCTTCAATGCCATCATCACCATCATGAGTGCAGTGCTGGTCGTGGGTACGGTGCTCATGGAGATCTTTACTCCGCAGATCGTGCGGTTGGCATTCCACGACTTTTCGTCCGACCAAGTCGCACTTTGCGTTCACCTGGCCCGGATTCTGCTGCCCGGCCAGATTTTCTTTTACGCCGGCGGCGTCATCTCCGCAGTTTTGCTGGCCAAGCGGATGTTCTTGTACCCGGCGCTGAGTCCGGCGATTTACAACATCTTCATCATCGCGGGCGGACTGATCGGGGCCAGGACGCTGGGCATCTCGGCGCTGGCCTACGGCGCGCTGGCGGGCGCGATTCTGGGACCGTTCTTGATCAATGCCGTCGGAGCGGCGCAGGGTGGCCTAGGTTACCGCTTCAGCTTCGACTGGCACAATCAGGGCTTTCGCGAGTGGGTGAAGCTCTCGATTCCCCTGATGCTGGGTGTCTCGCTGGTCTCCGCAGATGATTGGATCCTGCGCTACTTCGCTTCAGGCGGAGCGGGCGACATCTCGCGGCTGAACTATGCCAAGCGTCTGTTCGCCGTGCCCATCTCGATCCTCGGGCAAGCGACGGGCCAGGCCTCGATGCCGTTTTTTGCCTCGCTCTGGGAGCAGGGCAAGCGCAAGCTCTTCGCCGACACCGTCAATCAGACGGTTTACCGGATATCGGCGGTTGCCTTCCTGGCTTCGGCGTGGATGATGGCTGCGGCGCTTCCGGTCATCGATCTCGCGTTCCGCCACGGGCACTTCACCTTCGCCGACGCGCGCCAGACCGCGACTTATTTCTTCTGGTTCGCGCTGTCATTGGCGTTATGGTCGGCGCAGGCGCAGTACGCGCGCGCCTTCTACGGAGCAGGCGACACGTTGACACCCATGGTGGCCAGCACCATCATCGTCGCGCTGTCGCTGCCGATCTATCGCAGCTTCTTTCATCAGTTCGGCGTTACCGGACTGGCGATTGCTTCCGACGTCGGCATCCTCATGCACACCGTCGTTCTCGCTTGGCTGCTTCATCGCAAGAAGATGGTTTCGCTGGTCGAGCTTCCTTGGGGGCAACTGTCGAGGGCACTGCTCACGGGCGCCTTTGCCGGATTCGCCGCCTACGGCGCCAGCCGAATGATTGTGGTTCGTGGCAGCCTGAAAAGCGACCTGATGGCCTTGACCGTGATCAGTGTGGTCTGGGCAGTCGCAGTCGTGATCGGGTTATGGATCACGAAGTCGAACTTGCCCGGCGAACTGCGTCGCAGAAGAAAGCCAGCAGCAGCGACGCAACCCGAGCCGATGGTGGACAGAACAACAGGCGGAGTGGAGCCGTAAAGGACAGTTGTCAGTTGTCGGTTGTCAGTCTACCGATACCGCAGCAATCGCGATCCACATGAGCATGGTCAGAGGGTTAGCCGACGCCTGATAGCCGATAGCTGACGCCTACTTCACCACCCGCATCCGCGACCAGTCGTAGTCGAAATGCTTGCCGCAATCCAGACACACCACATACGGCTGCGAGCCGCGATTGGAGACGCTGTCCCACGATCCGCCGTCCACATGACTGCGAGCAGATGAGTTGTTGGAAAAGGGCAGGGACATGTGACGATGGCGGCACCCTACCGGAAGGAACTGCAGGATTCGGTCCCACATAACTTGGCCCACTCGGCTGTCAGCATTCAGCCGTCGAACACTCCCGCCGAGCCAGGAATGGCTCCAGGCTGGGAGTGCTGACTGCTGAATGCCGGCCGCTGCTGTTCTTACGCCCGGGCTGCTATAACCGTCGGACCGGTCTCGGTGGTCGCGGCCGAAGTGCTTTCCTTCGCCTCGCCGTTCACCTTCTGACCCGGCTTGCGGATGTCGATGCCGCCCTTGAAGTAGGCGCCATCTTCAATACTGATGCGCTGCGCCACCACGTCGCCCGTCAGCGAACCCTCGCCGCGGATATCGACGCGATCGCTAGCCGTCATGTTGCCGCGGACTTTGCCCAGCACCACGATTTCGCGCGCCGAGATGTTAGCCGAGACAACGCCGTTCCGGCCCACCGTCACCCGGTTTCCGGGCAGATTGATAGAGCCTTCGACGCGGCCGTCGATGTACAGCGATTCCGATCCTGTGACCTCACCCTTGATAACCAGAGACTTGCCGAGGGTCGCCTGCTCCTGGGTATTCAAGGGAGCGCTGGCCGGACGGGCAACGTTCAGCGGCTCAGCCGGAGGGGTAAACGTGCGCTGCTGCGGCTCGGGACTCGGGGTCTGATTGGGAGTAGGGCTATTCGTAGGTTTCCACATGATGGGTACTCAAAATCCTTTCTGAAGGTGTAAGTGCTTGGAGAGGCACTTGGTTTGCCAAACCGAAACTCCACAGCTCTTCTTCAGAACCTGCTGGTTTGGTGCGGCTATTCTGGGATTTCGCCTCGCTCGCTCGCGCGCCGCGGAGCAGCTTGCGATGTAATTATTGCTACCATACAGCGAGTTCTTATATCAGGGAATACCCCTACGTATTTTTTCCCAGTGACCTAGTTGGTAATCCCCGCTCGGATTACGGGAATGGAACTAGAGGGGCAGTGGCCAAGAGCAGTTGTCCGTTGCCGGTATCCATCGTCATCACGTGAGGAACCAATGCTGTTACTGCCGGATACCGAGCGCCCGACGATGCAAGACGCGATGACTGACACCGACAATCGACAACTGACAACTGGAAACTGACAACCGACAACGGATTCAACATGCTGACTGACAAAGCCATCCTGCAGCACATCGAACGCCAGCCTCACCACTCGGCGGGCTACAAACAGCTTGTCCGCGAGATGGCTTTGCGCGGCCAGGAGCGGCAGCAACTCGCCGAATATCTGCGGGCTCTGGTGAAAAGCGCTAAGCTCATTGAGACCGGCCGCGACCGCTACACTCTGGCACAGTACGCCGCCGCCCGCCAGAACCTCATTGCAGGCAGGCTCACCATGCATCGCGATGGCTACGGCTTCGTCGTGCCCAATCCCGATCAGCGAGCCACCATCGAGGGTGACATCTTCATTCCGCCGCCGGCCATCGGCTCGGCCATGCACGGCGACCAGGTGCTGGTAGAGTTGGGCCGCAAGAAAGAAGATGGCCGCGCCGAGGGCCGCATCCTGCGTGTCCTCACCCGAGGCAATCCAACGGTCGTCGGCACCTTCCATCGCGGTTCGAAGCAAAACTACGTCACTCCCATCGACGAAAAAGTTCAGCAGGACATCATCATCCCGAGAGGGATGGAGTGGCCCGCTGGAGAAGACATTGAAGGAAAGCCGGGTGCCCCACTCAACCCGTCTTTGGTTGAGTGGGAGACAAGTAACAAGAAGAGGGTGCCCAGTTCTGGTCGGGTGCCCCATCCTTCTCGCGCGACTTCGGCGAGAGGGTGGGCAAGCCAGGACCGCGTGCTCGGCACCGAAGCCCGTCGTCAGGAATGGGCCGACCTAGACAACGTGGTCGTCGAGGTCGAAATCACCGACTGGCCATCGCCCACCCAGCAGCCTCGCGGAAGGGTTATCGAGATCCTCGGCTACGAAGATGATTTCGGGGTCGACGTCGAGATCATGATCCGCAAGTTCCACCTGCCGCACCACTTTCCCGTCGAGGTGCTGCAAGAAGCGCAACGTTTCGACCCTGTCCTGCACGCCAGCGAGCTTCGCCACCGCCGCGACTATCGCAACCTGCCGATCGTGACCATCGACGGCGAAACCGCTCGCGACTTCGATGATGCCGTCCTCGTCCGCCACTTGCCCAACGGCAATTTCGAGTTGCAGGTCCACATCGCCGATGTCGCTCACTATGTCCGCGAAGGCTCTCCTATCGACCTGGAAGCCCGTCTGCGCGGCACATCCGTTTACTTCCCCGACCGCGCCGTTCCCATGCTGCCCATGGAGCTGTCAACCGACCTCTGCTCGCTACGGCCGCAAGTCGATCGCATGGTGCTCTCCTGCGTAATGGAGATCGACCATCAAGGCGAGATCGTCGGCTATGAGCTGAACGAAGGCGTCATCCGCTCCGCCGAGCGCATGACCTATACCAACGTCAAGCTCATCCTCGAAGGCGATCCAGCGCAGCGTAAGCACTATCAGCGGCTGGTCGATGGCTTCGAACTCATGCAGGAGCTGGCGCTGATCCTCAACCGCAAGCGCGAACGGCGCGGCTCCATCGACTTCGATCTGCCCGAGCCGGTCATCGAGTTCGACGAGAACGGGCTGATGAAGAGCATCACCCGCTCGGAACGCAACATCGCCAATCGCATTATCGAGGAGTTCATGCTCTCGGCAAACGAGTGCGTGGCCAGCTATCTCGAGAACAAGGGCGTCGCCTCGCTCTACCGTATTCACGAAAAGCCCGATCCCAAGCGGGTTTACGACTTCGAGACCATCGCGGCGAAGTTTGGATACTCGTTAGGTGTGGGTCCGTTGCCGGTCAAGCGTGTGCAGTTCAAGGCGGAGCGCCGGGATCGCTATGGCAGCGGCCTGCGCGCCAAGACCGTTGAGATTCCGGAAGATGTGCACATTACGCCGCGCATGTATCAGAAGCTCACCGAGAAAATCGCGGGTAAACCGGAAGAACGCATTCTGTCGTACCTGATGCTGCGCTCGCTGAAGCAGGCGCGCTACTCGGAAATCAACGAAGGCCACTTTGCGCTGGCCGCTCCGACCTACACGCACTTCACCTCGCCCATTCGCCGCTATCCCGACCTCATCGTGCATCGCATTCTGAAAGAAGTGCTGCGAGAGTCGGCCGACAGCGAAGAGCACGGCGTCCCGGTTGGTAAGGGAGGGGCCGCGCACAGCGAGACGCCCTCGCCGTGGTCGAAACGATCGAAAACCCCCACCCAACCAAAAGATGGTTGGATGGGGCACCCTCAGGATTCTCGATCGAAACGACCGGGTGCCCCGTTCAAGCAGGGTTTGCTTGAGCGGGGCATTTCCGGACAACTCTCCGGTCCCATCCCCGAGGACGAACTCCACAACATCGCCGACGAATCTTCCCAGTCCGAGCGACGCGCCGACGAAGCCGAGCGCGAGCTGATGGAATGGAAGAAGATGAAGTTCATGGAGCAGCACATCGGCGAAGACTACGTGGGGCTGATCGTTAGCGTCACTAAATTCGGCATGTTCGTCGAACTCAACGACATGTTCATCGAAGGATTGGTTCCGCTTGGCTCGCTCGTCGACGATCGCTACCAGTATCACGAAAACACGCGGCAGATCATCGGCACACGCAACAGAAAAATCTACTCCATGGGCGACACGGTTCGCGTGCTGGTCGACCGTATCGACCGCATGCAGCACCGCATCCAGTTCGCAATAGTCGAAGAGCGTCCCGCACGCACGAAGCGGCAGAAAAAGCGCTGAGAGCCCTTGACGCGAGTTCAAGCTAGGTATAGTGCGAGCCAATTACTAAATCGTCATTCCTCTGTACAGTTGTCATCCTGAGCGCAGCCGAGCCTTTTGCGGCGGCGGAGTCGAAGGGCCTGCTGTTCGTAACCGGAAGCAACCCTGCTGTGCGAGCGGCCCGCGCTTCTTGGCATCGCCCCGGACGCGTAGAATAGCCGCATGCGCAGGGTCGCCCCCTTCTTCCTCGTCCTCGTCTTTACGGCAACATCACTGCTGGCACAAACCCCGGCGTCTCCAGCTTTGCCGGCTGCTCCTGCACCCGCATCCGCACCTACAGTGAGCGTGTCTACTGCCGCCAACTGGCCGACCGCACAGTTCGCCGCCTCAAAAGACGAAAGCGTTCAGAAGGCCTACGGCTTGCTTAACCAGATGATTCGAGCGATGGGTGGCGACGCTTACCTGAATGTTCAGAACCTGCAGACCGAGGGCCGCACCTACGGCTTCTATCATGGCCAGCCCAGCGGCATGGGAACCGTCTACTGGCGATTCTGGCAGTGGCCCGACAAGGAGCGCGTTGAACTAACCAAGCAACGCGATGTGGTGGAGTTGTTCGTCGGAGACCAGGGCTACGAGATCACGTACAAGGGCACGGCTACCGAGGATCCGAAGGACCTGGTAGATTACCTGCGCCGCCGCAACCATTCGTTGGAATGGGTGATTCGCCAATGGCTGCCGTTGCCGAAGACCATGATCTTGTACGACGGCACGGCGATGGTGGAACGTAATCTCGCCGACCAGGTGAGCGTTCTCGGTGGGGATAACGACAGCGTGACCATCTCCATCGATTCAACCACACGGCTGCCCGTGAAGATCGCCTACAGTTGGCGCGATCCGGTCGATCGGCAGTTCGACGATGAGTCGGTCGTCTTCAGCAATTACAAGCTGGTGCAGGGAGTGCAGACGCCGTACAGCACCGTCCGCAATCTGAACGGAGAAATGGCGAACCAGCGGTTTATCACCTCAGCCACCTACAACACGAATATGTCGCCCACATTGTTCGAGACCAAGGGCATCACCTACAATCCCGGCGCCAAGCCGCCGGCGAAGTAGATCCCCGCTGCCCCCTCACCGCTGCGCTTGAATATGCTGCAGCTCGAGTTCATAGGGGGCAGGGCTGATTCGAGTGGTTCCGTCGTAAGGTCCGTTATAGGCGACGATCAGGTAAAGGCTGAAGGACAGGGTTCCTGCCAGGGCCGCGGTCATCGCCGCCTGCCAGGCGATGCTCTCATGTCCAAAGAAATAAGTGAACGCGATCAACACCACTCCCCCACCGAACAGCAGATACCACAACAGTTGAGGCACTGTCCCACGGCTGGTGAAGAGTCGTATGCGGCGGTAATTTGCCAGATCATTCAAGTGTCTTAGCGATTCCGTCAGGTAGACCTGGTCTTTCGCGCTGGAGACGGGGCTGTCGGCATAGTCTTCCATGAGCTTTTGAACTGCCGCCCAGGTTCGCGGGCTTTCGCGGCCTTCAGCCATCGCCGGAAATTCATCCTCAATGACCGCGTGAACATACTCCAACACCGCGCCCCGGATCACCATGTGCTGCGGTTCAGGCAATCCCGCGGCCATATGGTTGAGGTCAGCGACCGCATTGACCTCGTGCTCTAAATTGGCGCCCGCATCCTGGAACTGGGTCCACACAACGTAGATGGCGAAGGCGATCAACACCGCGTACAGCGTGCCGATCATCAGGAAAAAATAGCTGGCGATCTCGAGATGCCGCTTCAGCCAGTCGAGATCGACGAAACGGCGCACAATAACCAGGCCCAGCATCGAGACCAGCATCGAGCCAAATACAAAAATGCTGCCGTATAACGGAGTGTCTAACTGCGGTCCACTGGAAAAGACAAGCATGCCCTGTGATTTTGCAGCCTGCCGTCCGATTTCGGTACTCAAAAGTGAGCCGGGGAGGTTTAGTTTGTGGTGCGCATGCCGAGGCTGCATCCTACACGGTAGTACCGCAATGTCAGGGATGCTGCGTTCGGCTGGCTTGTGGCACCAGCTGAAAGTAGATCTGCTGCGGCAGGCGCGTGTCCCAGTGGCCGCTCAGCTTGGCATAGCTCACCAGACCGAAAAACAGCACGGCGATCATTGTCCCCACCGCCCAGACAGGGACTGCCGTGCGGCGAGGTGCGGAGAATACGAGCGCATCCTTGGCCGGACAGACGGCCACGCATTCCAGGCATCCCGTGCATTCGGCGGAGCGGATCTGCACTAACTGGTCAACCGGCAGCGACGACGGGCATGCCTTGGCGCACTTACCACAGTCGATACAAGCGGGTTCGCTGCGGCGAATCCTCAAAGGGCTCAGCATCGAAACCAACCCCATCAGCGCGCCGTAAGGGCACAGATATCGGCACCAGAAGTTCTGCACGAAGATCGACGCCACAATGAGTCCGAGCAGAACGAACGCCGCAGTTCCTCCAAGAAAGCGGAAGAAGTTCAGCATGCGCACATCGACGATCAGCCCGTAAGGGTCGCCGAGAAATGCTGCGATCGCCGTTGCGGGCATCATCGCAACCGCATAGCCAAAGAATGCGAGCAGGAGATACTTCATCCCACGCAGTGAGATATCGAGCCAACGGGGCAGCACGAAGTTACGGCGGAAGGTGTAGCGGCCCAGCTTCCAAAGATATTCCGAGAAGGTGCCGACCGGGCACAGCCAGCTGCAGAAGGCCTTGCGCAGCAGGAGCGACATCAGCAGAAATGCGACGAACAGAAATAATCCGGCAGGATGAATGACCGGCCAGCTGCGTGCAACAACTACATACTTCAGCTGCATCAACCCGGCGATCGGCAGCCAGCCCTCAACTCCGGCAGGACGCTCGGTCACTGGCGTCTGTCCGGCCGTTTCCGCCCAGCGAACCCAATGATAAAACTGTACCCCGATCCAGACATTCAACGCGAGGAAGGCGAGTTGAAACCCAAGCCGCAGCCGCTGCGAGTATTCGCGATCGGTGCGGCGCACCAGCTTCTTCTTAGGACGCCCGGCGCTTGTTGATGTTTGGTTTTCGCCGGCAGCGACTGTTGGCAGAATGTCATTCTCTGGCTGAGTATCACTTTCCCGGGAAGTGTCATCCTGAGCGGAGCACTCGCACGTCGTTCGCGAGTGCGGAGCTGGAAGACCTCTATTCCCTGAAGAAGCCTCCAGCGTCGCGCTTTCCAATCGTTCCCGTGGCTGTGCTGCCATGTCCTCAGGCTACGAAATCGCGTCACGCGAGGCTGTGACTTTGGTCACAAAGTCAAATGCCACTAAAATCGCAGACCAGTCCGACAATAACGAAGCCATCGCCATGCAACACTTTCGCCATCTTCTGCACCTCAACCAATGTACGTAATTTTTCAGAGATCCATCATGACCAACAAATCCAAGTCCTTACTTGCTCTGGCCGGATTCGGCGCTGCTGTCGCCGGTGCAGCCTGGTTCGGTTCGCGTTATAGCCCGAAAGACCCACGCACCAGGCTGTGGTACAGCCGACTCGACAAGCCCAGCTACAATCCGCCGGACTACGTATTTCCCGTTGTTTGGAGCAGTTTGTACACGCTGATGGCCATCTCGGGCTGGCGCGTTTGGAACGCCGAAGATTCGCCCGAACGCTCGCGCGCCTTGCGCCTCTGGGCGACGCAACTGGTTTCTAACGCCGAGTGGACCAAGCTGTTCTTCGGTAAGCATCGGCCCCTCAGCGCGCTGGCCAATGTGGTTGCCCTGGAGAGCATGGTCGTGCGCTACATTGCCACCGCACGTCAGGTGGACGGTGCAGCAGCGTTGTGCTTCGTGCCCTATGCCGCATGGGTTGGATTCGCGACCGTGCTGAACGCCGACATCGCGCGCCGTAATCCGGAGGCGTGGAAGAAGTTCCCGCGCCCGCGAGCAGCGTGATTGGAAATGCGCAGCGAAGATGGCTGGACGGACGATTCCGCCGGTTGCGAACCGTTTGGCCGGATGTGCTGATTGCCACAGCAAGCCCTGGTGATTCCAATTCCCACACGAGTACACGAGTAACTCGTGTCGCCGCTGACGCGGCTCGTCCGAGGGTCTGTGGACGTGCGTGCACAGCGAAGATCTGTGCCAGCTTCAATGGGTTCCTACTTCTGAAGCCTTCCTGCTAAGAGCTAAGAATTAAGAGCGAAAGCGAATAGCGAACGACTGGTGGCGAAGAGCGAACCGCGCGGAGCCGTTGTCCTTAAGCCTGGTACTGCACCAGCGTCGCCATGCCTGCGGCGAGATGCCACAGCACGTGACAGTGCAAATACCACAGTCCAGGATTATTCGCATCGAACGCAACCGAGACCGAGCTCTTGCCAGTCACCAGGACCGTATCGCGCATCGCTCCATTGATCGGCTGACCATTAATGTCGATGACCTGGAACGTGTGTCCGTGCAGATGCATGGGATGGGACATCGGCGTGTCATTGACGAACTTGATCACGACGCGATCGCCGTACTTCACGAACACGCCGGGCCTGGTCGCCAGAGGATTATTGACATCGATCGATACACCATTGATGGTCCAGGTGTAGTTGCTCATGTTTCCGCCGAGCCGAAGGACGCTGGACACACCGGCCGGTCGTGCCGAAAGAGGATGAACGGCAACGTATGTCTTCTCCTGATCGAGCGTCATCAGCCCCGTGGAAGACGAAGCCTCGGCGGGTATGCGGGGCACGGTGGCTCCGGTGGTAGCGAGAACGACACCGGTCTGCTGGCGCGATAATTCGCGAAGACCCAGGATAGGGAAGGCGCCACCGTCGGCCGGAATTTGTAGCCGCACGTCAACCCGCTGTGCGATTGCTACCGGAAAACGATTGCCGCTGATCGGCTCGATCGGCATGCCGTCCGTAGCGATTAATTCCCCCTGTAGGTTTCCGAGATCGACGAAGTAGTTGGTGCCCGAGCTGCCGTTGATGATTCGCAGACGCACGCGAGCCGACTTCTCCACCTTAATGACTTCAGGGTCGTTCAAGGTGCGATCGTTGGCCAGATAGGCGTCATAGTTCCAGTCGTTCGCGTCGGGCTTGGCCATCTGTATTGCTGCTGCGTTCATCGGCTTCTTGTTGGCCCCGGAGCGCAGTTTCGCGTAAATCTCTTCCGGCTGCATAAAGCTGTAGTCGCCGAGCATGATGACAATCTGTTGTTCGTCGAGCGACTGCTCGTTGCGTTCGTAAACAATCAGGGGCGCGGCCAGCAGCCTGGCCTCCTGCAATCCGTAATGCGAGTGCATCCAGTGCGTGCCTGAAGGGACTAGCGGGAAGTCGTAGAGCGCGCTGGCGTCCGGCTGAATCGGAAGTTGCGTTACGAAGGGAACGCCGTCTTCGTTATTCGGAGGATGCAGACCGTGCCAGTGAATCGCGGTCGGGACGGTCAGCTTGTTTTGCAGGTTCACGCGAAACGGGCTGTCCACTACCGACTCGATGCCCTGCTTACCGTTCGCTTGCAACAGGCCCATGACGGTTGCAGCTTTGCCGTCGATATCGAGCGTGCGCGTCATGGCCCGCAGCGTGATCGGCTGCGGTCCAGGCTGGGCCTGATCCAGTAAGTTTAGAGCGTGCGCATAAGGCGCCCTTTGGAGTGCAAGTCCGCCAATGCCAGCCGCGGCGGACGCGAGGAACCCGCGGCGTGATAGCTGTGAAGTCACTGTCACCTCTTGGGATGAGTGTTGAAAATCATAGCCCAACTCTGCCGGGTGCGCGAGAAAGTTTCGTGCGAGAGTGTTGCGGAGAGATAAACGAGTTTTTCTTGGTTGTGACGCTGGCCTGAAGGGCCGGCACGACCCGAAACCTGGAGACGACATTCCTTCAGGGCTGAGTCAGGATGGTGTGATTCGGATCGAGCACTAACTGTTTCACTCCTGCCGGAGCGGGCAGGCTGAAGCGGGTCTCGCCGCCTTCGGCAAAAACACGGCCCAGATAAACCTGGTGCTCGTCGACCACTCCGTAAACCGGCACGCTGGTCACCAGATCGACCGGCGCTGAACTTTGCTGTATTGTGCCGCTGGCCATGGTTCCGCGCGCAGTGTGGGAGAAGTGTACTCCCGACACCTCGAACTGCGGGAAAGCGATTCCGTTTACCCAGCCATCGAAGAACCAGTCCAGCGACTTGCGGTTCTCGAACCACAACGACTTCGGCAGCACCTGCTCTACTGCGTCCTCGAAATCGGCATTCGTAATCTGCTTGCCCTGATAGTGATCGACCAGATTACGCAGCAGGCTGAGGAACGCGGCGTCGTCGCCGTTGGGATTCGCCTCGGTACGCGACGCGTCGCGTAGCATCCAACGCAGCATGTGAATCAGCCAGGTGCCGCGGCCGTACGCGATCAGCTCGTAACCATTCGGAAATTGCGAGGATGACAACCGGCTGCCCAAGGTCACAGGTCCGGCCTCGTACATGCGCCGACCTTCGCGCGTGGGACTGGCAAGAATCTCGCGATAGTTCTGCAGCGTGAGCTGAACGTCGGCCGGATGCGTGCGCTCGAGCAGCAGCAGCGAGCAGTAGTTGGCCAGCGCCTCCAGCAGCCACTGCTCGTGATAGCTGGCCCACGAAACCTTGTCGCCGTACCACTGATGCGTCAGCTCGTGCGGCATCATCACTTCGCTGTAGATGATCGCGTCGGGCTCCGACAGGTTCATGGCGCGCAGCTGCGTCGGCTGCAGGTAAGCGTAGCTGGAGAGAAAGATCAGGCTGGGCCAGCCCTGGCTCTCGACGCTGGGATTTTCGGTGAGCGACAGCGTGCTGTACGGATACGGCCCCAGCATCTGCGAGAGAGCGGTCAGCGTCTCGGCGGCACGGTCGGCCAGCGCCTGCCCGGTGCTGGAAGGGTCCGCCAGCGGCGGCGGCATTGGCACCGGCTCAACCGTTCCCGGAGCGTGAGGCGACAGCAGCGGTGGGAAAGGGTTGGCAGAATTTGGAGACAATCGCTGCGACAAGCTTCCACGCGCGGCATATGCATCCACTTCGATATTGCCCGACTTGGCCGAATTCTTTACATACTCACCCAGATTGAAGCCGGCGATCGGAATTGCCTGCTCGCTCACCCAGTGTCCGGTATAACCAGTTCCATCGCGATCCAGCGACACGCGCCTGCCGGTTGCAATCAGCGTCCAGGCTTCGGGAAAGTGGAACGTGAGATCGTAATCGGCCATCGCCATGCCCCGGTTCGGATACCATGTACCGCGCGCTCCGACGTAGAACAACCCTCCACCGGCATCCGACAGCACCGATCCCGCATAGGTGAAGCGCAGCGGAAAGCGGGCGCCTGGCAACAGCGGCGATGGAAACACCACGGCAATCGTGTCGTTGCCGCGCCGCGACAGCTCGCTGCCTTCTACTGCCTCGTTCTGGATGAACTCCAGCGGCTTGCCTTCGAACTCGATTTGCTTCACCTGGAGGTAGCGGGACAGTTCGAAGAGCACAACGCGCGCGCCGCCCTGCTTCACCTCGATATCGAGAGTGGCGTCAGCCGAGAGATTGCGCGAAGGGTCAATCGTGGTATTGATGGTGTACTTGCTGATGGAGAGAACGTGCGGCGTCCACAGCAGTCCCGAGGGACCTCCAAAGCGCGTATCCGAGAGCGGCGTCTTGCGCAACGAGCGCATGGGAAAGCTCATCCACAGGTCGTAAAACGACTGGTCTTGATGCGTCGAAGCGTTGCCCACGACGATCTGTTCCGGACTGCGCGTATCGAAGAAAACGTCGAAGACGCCGTAATGATTGCCGGCGATGCGCGCATGTAGAAGCTGGTCGGGAACCGGCGGCGGCTCTCCGGGAGCCGCAACGGCCGGCGCACTGCTGAACGAGATGCACAGCCGCATGGCATCGATCTGCGCCAGATTGCGGGCGACGGCATCGTTACGCGTGGCAAAGTCGGCAGCGTCCTCGGGTGGGCGCAGAAACGGTTGCAGCTCCTTTGCCGTGTCGTCGTTGAAGCGCAGGTAAGCCGACGAGAACTCTTCTTCGAGCACGCCAGCCTTGATGAACAGCCCCAGCGATGCGCGCTCCATGCGGTCCGGGGGGCGAATCAAGATCTCACCTTCGCCTTCAAAATAAGCGCCGGTCACATGTCCGTCGACCGACTCCGTGAAAGCGATCGTCCCATCGTTCAGCCAAATATGTACATCTTCGCGCTCGATCTCCGCTTCGCGAATCTTGTAGACCGCCCGCGGATCGAGACCCGCCGAGCGCAAGGCGCGATAGAGCGGCAGCATAGGAGCAGGCGCAGACGCTGCCGGAGCCGATTGCGCCGGTATTCGCGGAGCCGGCGGCAACGCTGCCCGTTCCTGCGCCGCGCCGCTGACAGCAAACGTCAGCAGCAGCAGGGCGAGGAAATACCTGCCGGAAATAGCCGGAAGCTTCATAAACTCACCTTTAAGGATGCTACGGAAATGGTGCGGTTGTCACCTTCTGTGGGACGAGCGGCGGGATATCGGGTGTGAGCCTGACCTTATCGGCCGACACCGTAATGCAGCATGACGACGCCGTCCTCGAATGGCTTGCTGGCGATCCTCTTCAAAGGCACCGTGCGATGGCGCGGCGCAATCAGCGGAATTCCTTCCCCAATGAACACAGGAATCACATTCATCACGAACTCGTCGATCTCGCCTGCATCGAGAAACGAACCGATGATGCCTGCTCCGCCCATCATCCAGATGTTCTTACCTTTCTCTGAGCGCAGCTTTGCGGCAAATTCCGACACCGGCTGATTTATGAATTCAACGCCCGGAGGCGACGAGGCTGGAAGCGTACGTGTGAAGACGTAGTTCCTTACGCTCGTGTCGAACTCCGAGCCCGCGATGCCGCGCTTCTGGAACTCGAGCGCCATGTCGCAAGTCTTGCGTCCCCACAGAATGGTGTCGATCGATTTGTAGAAAGCGCCCATGCCGTGGTCGCCCTTCAGATCAAGATGCTCAAGCCAGTCGACATCGCCATCCGGGCGGGCGATGAAGCCGTCAGCACTCACAGCAATGTGAACGATGATCTTGCGGGACATGGTTTCTTGCTCACGGCGGGAACCGCGAAGGACGAGCGATCCAGCCTAGTCGGGAACCGTGGCGCCGGAATTCTCCGCGACCACCAGCTTTTCTTCCAGTTCGGCGACATGCTCCATCAGGTAGTGATCGTAGCCCTTGAAGTTGCGCAGGCGATACAGGAACTCGCCCAGCAGCAGCAAGCGGCAGCAGACCACGACGATGAAGACCAGCGCGAGCGAGGTATCCAGGTTCGCATGGAAGCGGCTGTAGGCTTCCTCGACGCCGGCGCGGTTCGCCGAGCGGATGGCGACCACCTCCAGGAAGATGCCGCCCATGAACATCCCGATCAGCAAAAGAATAAAGACGAATGCCCGGGCGACGTGGACCAGCGTGTTGAACGAATTGTTATGACATTCACATAGATTGAACAGCTTGGAGTTGACGGAAAGCAGCCGTGCCTTCAAGACCCAGGTGCTCAGGCGCTGCGCCGGCAGGGACAAGAAGTGGCGTATGGTGTCGGCATAGAGGGCGACAAGCCCGCTGAAAATGACCAGCAACACCTCTAGCCAGAGGGCGTGGTCGTGCAGCCACCACAGGAAATTATTCACCATCTTAGGGGCAAATATACCATGGAAACGGCAGGAAACGGCGTGACTTGGCCCCGACTATCATGTCCTAAATCTGCGTTGATGGTCTGGGGGCCTGAAAGGCAAGAGATTGCGGACACTCGTGAATCGTTTCAACGAATTGCACAAGTTTCACGTGAGGACTGGCGGCAACGAGCTGTCCGCAGGCCGGGCAGTAACTTGCGAGCAATTCTGCTTCCGGTCTGAGCTTGTGTACAACACGTTGGAAGGAAACTCCGCGATTGGTTTGCGGCATGATGGCCCTCACTAGGGGAGCGCAACGAGCCGCTTGATTGCGGTTTTAAGATGCGTTACCGATACTCTGAATGTATGCGCCTCGCTACCACAATGTCTGAGCTGGATTGCACAGAGATGCTGAATCAGGAAAGCAGTTCCGCAAGCTCCCGATAGTCCGTAATCGATTCAGGGCACTACGGAACCTTCGCCGGCGCCGCCCAAACCGTGAAAAATCGTCGAATAACTTTGAATTCAACGATTTCCGCTGCCGATCGCGGCGACTTTTGGTATCCTCCGCAAGAACCGTTTTTCAGCCCTCACCCCGGACGTACCCATGAAGATCCTCATCCTCACCACCGACCAGGAACTCGCCTTATTACGTAAACGCGTGCTCGAAGCTGCCGGCCACCAGGTCACTCCTCTGATGACCGAGAAGGAAGTTGTCGAGGCGGCGGAAAAACATGTTCCCTTCGACATCGCCCTGGTGTGCCATCACCTGCCCAACGCCACCGCGCGAAAAGTCATCCGCATCTTTCGCGAAAGCAAGCGCGACGGCAAGGTGATCTACATCAACCATATTTATGGTGAGTGGCCCGAGGTCGAAGCCGATCGCTACGTAGTCGGAGCCGACGGCCCCGACGCCCTGATCAAGATCGTTGCCGAGAGCGGCCCACAGTCCGCGCCCTCTACGGTTTGAGGTAGCTTTATGTCGAACCAAGCCGAGCAGGCCGCCGAGCGCGCGTTTGAGGCGCAAAAAGAACGACGCTACGACGACGCAAAACGTGAGTGGGCCACCGTCGCCGAACTCTCCCGGCAACAGGGCGACATATCTGAATTAGCCTGGGCCACACGTTGGCTGGGCGAGATCGAACGCAAGCTGCACAACCCCACCGCCGCCCGCCTGAACTACGAAGAAGCCGTGAAACTGTATCGCGGACTCTCCGATCCCCTGGTCTTGGCGCACACCATTCGCCACCTTGGCGACGTCTATCACGAAGCGCGGCTGCCGGAGCTGGCCGAGCCTTGCTATCGCGAGGCCCTTGATGTCTATCGCGCCCATCCCGAAGCCTCGCCTCTCGATGTGGGCAACGCAATCCGCAGCATGGCCGTGCTCAAGAGCGAGCAGGGAGATGTGGCCGAAGCACGCAAGCTCTGGGAAGAAACTCGACAGCTCTACACCGACGTTGGCGTGCAGGAAGGCATCGCCGAGTGTTCGACGCGACTCGCCCGTCTCGCCGCGCAAGCCGGCGACTGACGTCTGTGCGTCTCGCGTCATCTCTAACCCGCCGTAACTCTACTGCTCTGCGCGATCCTTCAAACCGCACCTCGTATTGCAAAAACTCTGTTAAAGAAAATTTCATCCGATTGCGATTTATGCTGCAAGTTTGGTGCAAATCGTGCTAAAAACAATCCACAACTTTCGCTTGCGGGGCATTTTGTCACTTCGGCCCGGCAAGTCGGATGAGCTCAGATGGCCTGGCGCCAGCCGTCAGGTGGGGAGGGCCTCATGGATCTGGTCACGATCGCCGTGGTAGCGATCATTGTAGTGAGTTACATAGTTGGTTGCTTAACCAGCTCGGTTGAGACAGAACAGAAATTGCCGCACCGCTACTAAGCGCGGCCAAAACTTCTGAGAGGCGCGGAAGGGTTTGTACCGGTCCGCGCCTTCGCTTTTGCTGAAGGCTATTCCGCGCGCAACGCGTCTACGGGATTAATCGACGCCGCCCGCCGCGCCGGCAGATAGCTGGCCACCAGTGCCGACAGCGCCAGCAACACACTGACAGCCGCCAGCGTCGAGACGTCCCACGCCGCCACGCCAAACAGAAGCTTGCGCATCAGCGCCGCTGCTCCCACGGCACACGCCAGTCCGGCCAATATTCCGACTCCCGTCAGCCATCCGGCCTCGCTCATAATCAGCTGATAGACAGCGGCACGCTGCGCGCCCAACGCCATTCGCACTCCAATCTCGCGCGTGCGCTGGCTCACTGAATACGCGATCACGCCGTACAATCCCACCGCGCCAAGCATCAAGGCCAGCGCCGCAAAGCCGCCAATCAGCCAGGCCGACGAGCGATGCAGGTACGCCGCTTGCGAGTCGGCGATACGACGGCTCATCGTAGTTTCGTCGACTGTCGCAAAGTCGGGCGCCGATTGATGAATCGACGCCAGCAACGAAGGGATGATTGACTCCGGCGCCTGCGAGGTACGCACGATCACCGAGTAATAGCCATCGGCATCCTGCTCGAACGGCAGGTAAATCGCCGGCCAGATCTCCGTATCCAGGGCGCCTTCCTTGACATCGTTCACCACGCCGACAATCTGACGCAACGATTTCTTGGACAGCTCCGGATCGCCGATCTGCTTGCCGATGGGATCCTCGCCCGGAAAATACTGCCGCACCAGCGCCTCATTGACGATGGCGACACCCGGCCGATTAGCGTCGTCGGTTGCGGTGAAGTAACGCCCACTCACCAGTCGCGCGCGAATCGTCTTGAAGAAGTCCGGGGTGACGTCGCGTTCGTTGACTTCGTTGTGTTCGCCATGGAACGGCCGCCCGACGATGCGCATCCACGTCGTATTTCCGTTATAGGTCACAGGTAACAGCGATGTGAGAGCGGCGGATTGCACGCCGGGCAGCGCGGCAACGCCGTCCAGGATTTTTCGCGCGGGCGGCAGAAGCTGCTCATCCTTGTCGTAGCCGACATCGGGTGCCATTACGCCGACGGTTGCCAGATGCTCGGGATCGAATCCCAGGTCGACGTGCAGCAGGTTGTAGAAACTCTTGCCCAGTAGGCCGGCGCCCACCAGCAAAACTACCGCCGTCGCCAGTTCGATGACGACCAGGTTGGCCCCCATGCGCCGCCACGTCGAGCCGGCGTACCCACGGTTGCCCTCGGCCAGCCCCTCGCGCACATTGGCAAACGACAGCCGCAACATAGGAGTGAGCGAGAACAGAATCGCCGCCCCCACCGCAACTCCAGCGGCGAAGGCCAGCACACGCAAGTTCAGCCCGAGTCCTTGCAAATACGGCATGCCCGCGAGCATGTCCTCGGGGATGAGGCGCAGCAACAGGCGGGTTACACCGTAAGCCAAGGCGATCCCGGCAGCGCTGCCGCCTGCCACCAGGACGAACCCTTCCGTCATGAACTGCTGCACCAGGCGCGCGCGGCCCGCGCCCAGCGCGCCACGCACGGCAATCTCGCGCTTGCGGCTTTCCGAGCGCACCAGCAGCAGGCTGGAGACATTGATGCACGCGATCAGCAGCAGCAAGACGGCCCCGCCCAGCAGCAATAGCAGAATCGGCCGAACGTCGGTAAGGATGCTGTCGCTCAACAGCATGACGCCAGCGGTTTGACCGTGATTGGAAGCGGGGTATTGGACTTCCAGTTGTTGTGCGACTGTTTTCAGGTCGGCCAGGGCAGCCGAAACCGAAACGCCGTCCTTCAAACGCCCGATTCCAAATAGATTGTGACAACTTCTTCTCTTCTCGCAGGGACCTTCCGGCTGTAGAGTCGCCCAGAAGTCGGCGCGGCCCCGGGACGCGAACTGAAAGCTCTGCGGCAATATTCCTACCACAGTGTAAGATCTCCCACTCAGTGTGACCTGCTGGCCGATGACATCGCTGCGCCCGCCAAACCACTTCTGCCATCCGTTGTAGCTCAGGATCACCGCGCGGGCGGCCGACAAACTGTCCTCGCCGGAATAGAAGTCGCGGCCGAGGATCGGGGACACACCGAGGGTGCGAAAGAAGCCGTCAGACACTCGTGCTCCTGGCGCCAATTGCAGTCCGGCCGAGGTCGTCAGGCCGTAGGCGCTGTAGCTCCATGCGCTCAGCGAATCCAGTGACCGGTTCATCTTCTTCCAGTCCCGGTAGTCCTCGTAGGAAAGATTGGTGTGCGGAAGTCTGGCCACGGCTTCATAGACGCCGACCAGCCGTGAGGGATCGCGATAGGGCAGCGGCTTGAGCAGGGCTGCGTCGACGAAGGCGAAGATGGCGACGCTCGCGCCCATGCCCAGCGCGAGTACAAAGATCGCGGTGAAGGCGAACCCCGGATTCTTCGCCAGCAGCCGCAGCGAATAACGCAGGTCCTGCCAGACGCTCTCGGCAAAGGGCACAGTGCCGCGCTCGCGATACGCCTGCCTGGTCTGTTCCACGCCACCCAGCTTCACCAGTGCCGCACGCCGCGCTTCTTCCGCGGTCATCCCCGAACGCAGGTTGTCGTCAATCTGCATTTGCAGATGGCTTTCGATCTCGGCCGCAAATTCATGGTCACGCCGCGATTTGGAGAAGAGGCCGCCGAACCGTAGAAACCAAGTACGTAGAAGTTTCATTATTCCGCCCTCAACGCGTCCACCGGGTTCACCGACGCCGCCCGCCGTGCCGGCAGGTAACTGGCCAGCAACGCCGCGCAACCCAGCACCAGGCTAACCGCGAACAGCGTTGAAATATCCCAGGCATGCACGCCAAACAGCAGCTTGCCCATCAACAGCGCCGCGCCGATGGCACAGGCGAGCCCGGCCATGATTCCCATTCCCGTCAGCCATCCTGCTTCACCCATGATCAGCTGATAGACGGCGCTGCGCTGCGCACCCAGCGCCATGCGCACCCCGATCTCGCGAGTGCGCCGGCTGACCGAATAGGCGATCACTCCGTACAGCCCGACGGCGCCCAGCAGCAGCGCCAGCCCGGCAAAGCCTCCAATCAGCCAGGCCGAGGTGCGATGCAGATACGCCGAGGGCGAATTGTAGATACGGTCGTTCATCGTCGCCTGATCAAAGACGGCGATGCCAGGATTCACCTGACGGATCGCCGCCACCATCGCCGGCAGCAGCGACTCCGAGCCTCGATCGGAGCGCACAAACAGGGTGAAGAAATCGTCCGGGCTCTGGTTGAACGGGTAGTACACGGCGGGCCAAGTCTCTTCTTCGAGCGAACCTTCCTTCAGGTCGTCCACAATGCCGACCACTTCGGCCAGCGACTTGGGCGTGAGCTGGTTGTCGCCCATCTTCTTTCCGATGGGATCTTCTCCGGGAAAATACTTCTTTGCCAGCGCCTGGTTGATGATCACGACGTTTGGCTTGGTGATGTCCTCGGTATCAGTGAAATAGCGCCCGCGCAGCAGACGAGTCTGCAAGGTCTGAAAAAACGCGGTGCTCACCTCGCGCTCGTTCACCTCGTTGTGCTGGCCGTCGTAAGGATGCCCAACGATGCGAATCCAAGTCGTGTTGCCGTTCGAGCTCACCGGCACGCGCGAGGTCAAGCCCACTGACTTCACGCCCGGAAGGGCGGAGAGTCGGCTCACGATCTCTCGCGTGACCCTGATCTTCTGATCATCGCCGGCATAGCTGGCAGGCAAGGCGACCTGCGTCGTAGCCAGATTGTCGGACACGAAGCCGATGTCGACGTGCAGCAGGCGGTAGAAGCTCTTGCTTAAAAGCCCGGCGCTGGCCAGCAAAACTACGGCTAGAGCCAGCTCAATCACGACGAGATTGGAAGCAAAACGTCGCCACGACGTGCTGGAGGAGGTGCGGGCGCCCTCGGCGAGGTCTTCGCGCAGGTCACCCGGAGAACCAAATCGTAACGCCGGAGCCAGCGAGAACAGAATGAGAGCCAGCAGGGCGACAGCAGCGGCGAAAACAGCCCCGCTCCAGCCCACTCCCAGGCCCTGGAAGTACGGCGTGTAGGCCATGACGTCTTTGGTGATGAAGCTCAGAAGCACGCGAATGAAGACGGCAGCCGAGACCACTCCAAGCACCGTCGACGCAGTGATGAGGACCAGACCTTCGGTAACGAATTGGCGTATGAGACGCCCGCGCGATGCGCCCATCGCACCGCGGACGGCGATCTCGCGCCGCCGGCTTTCGGAGCGCACCAGCAAAAGGCTGGCGACGTTGACGCACGCAATCACCAGCAGCAGCATCGCTCCGGCCAACAGCACCAGGAGTATCGGACGAACGTCGCCCACGATGGTCTCGCGCAGCGATTCGATCATCGCGCCCTGTCCGCGATTGGAGTCCGGATACTGCTGCTCCAACTGCGCCGCGATTGTCTTCATCTCGGCCTGGACCTGCTCGATGGTAACGCCGTCCTTCAGCCGGCCCACGCCGTAGAGGCTGTGGCAGCTGCGCCGCAAATCGCAACTCCCCTTGGCGTGAAGCGTCGTCCAAAATTCCGGACTCCCGGCCCGGGCAAATTGAAAGCTGCGCGGCAGAATGCCGACGACGGTGTAGGCGTCGCCACTCAACGTGACCGGCTTTCCGATGACGTCGTCCTTTCCGCCAAACCATTTTTGCCACGCTGCGTAGCTGAGGATGACCGTGTGCGGAGCGCTGGGCAGGTCTTCGCCTTTGTAGAAGTCGCGCCCCTGGATGGGAGAGACGCCCAGCGTTTGAAAGAAGCCGTCGCTCACGCGAACGCCCATCACCAGCTGCACACCGTCGGCCGTACTCAGCATGTATCCGCGATCGTTCCATACATCCAGCGAACTCAACAGGTGGTCATGCTGCTTCCAATCGAGATAGTCGGGATACGATAGGTTGGCGCGCGGAATGACCGCTACGCTTCCGGTCACGCTGGCCAGTCTGTCTGCCTTCCAGTAGGGCAGGGGACGCAGCAGAGTGGCATACACGAACGCGAAAATGGCGACGCTGGCGCCCATGCCCAGCGCCAGGACAATCACCGCCGTCGCGGAGAAGCCTGGATTCTTGACGAACTGTCGCAGGGCGAAGCGCAGGTCCTGCCTTACGCTCTCGAGGAACGGCACGGTGCCGCGCTCGCGATACGCCTGCCTGGTCTGTTCCACGCCACCCAGCTTCAACAGTGCCGCACGCCGCGCTTCTTCCGCGGTCATCCCCGCGCGCAGGTTATCGTCGATCTGCATCTGCAGATGGCTTTCGATTTCGGCCGCAAATTCATGGTCACGCCGCGATTTGGAAAACAGTCCCGTAGCTCGCAGAAACCACGCTCTTAGCTTTTTCATCGTTACTCCGCCCTCAACGTGATCGCCGGATCGACTTGCGCGGCGCGCCGGGCCGGGATCCAGCAGGCAATCGCCGCCACCGCCAGCAATGCTGCCGCGACGCCGGCGTAGGTGACGGGGTCGCGGTCGGAGACGCCGAAGAGCAGCGTCGTCAAGGCGCGACTCGAAGCCAGCGCGCCCACGAGTCCTATTACGATTCCTATACCGGCAAGGTTCATCCCCTGGCGCAGCACCAGGCCGAGAATGGCTGCGGGCGAGGCGCCCAGCGCCGCACGCACGCCGATCTCGCGTGTTCTCTCGGTGACGCTGCCGGACAGCACGCCGTAAATCCCGGTTGCCGCCAGCAGCAAGCCCACCAGCGCGAACGCCTCGAAGAGCACCAGCGCGAAGTGCCGTTGCGCTTCCGAGGCCGCCACCAGTTGGTCCATGGTCGCGACCCGTATGATCGGCTGATCTTTGTCGACCGACCAGACCGCGTTACGGATTGCCGGTATCAGCACAGTGGGATCGCCGTTAGTGCGCACGACCAGCGACTGCACATTGTCGACCCACTCCCACTGCGTCGGCGTGGTGTAGAAGGCGTCCGGATCCTGCAACGCCAGTGACGCCTGCTTCACGTCGCCGACCACGCCCACGACGATATGCCAGGAGCGGTCGCTGCGGCCCATATCCGGGCCCATTTTCACCCGCTCACCGAGAGGATCCCGATTGGGAAACAAGCGGCGCGCAAGCGAGTCGCTGATCAGCACCGCTCCGGGCGCGCCGGCTTTGTCGTCTTCCGTAAGCAGGCGGCCCCGGATCAGCGGGATGCCCATGGTTGCAAAATATGCGGGTGTGACTTCGTACCGATACGCTCCGATGGCTTTCTCGATGGGCAGAGACTCGAAGTACATACTGTTGCCCTCGAAATCGCCACTCAGCGGCAGCTGGCTGGTGAAGGCGGCATCCTCAACGCCAGGCACCTCGCGGACAGCTTGCAAGGCCCGCTCGTAGAAGCGCGCGCGCCTGGCTTCGAAGGCCGGCACCTCCGCTTCGACGATGGGAGCGCGGCTGTAGTCCTGTACTTGCATGGTCAGCAGATGCGAGGGACGAAAGCCCGGCGGTATGGCGAACAGCCGCTGAACACTGCGCAGCAGCAGGCCTGCGCTCACCAGCAAAACCAGGGCGATGGCCATTTCGGAAATGACCAAAGCTCGCCGCATGAGCTGTTGTTTGCCGGTCGTGGTGCGCGAGCTTTGCTGCAATCCGCTCTGAGGATCGCTGCGCGCCGCATGCAGCGCCGGCACGATGCCGACGATCAAGCCCACCAGCGTGGTGATCGCACACGCAAAAAGGAATACCGCGCCGTCCAGCTGAATGGCGCCAAGCCGGGGCAGGTCGGAGGGGCTCAAGGCGACCAGCAAGCGAACTCCCGCCATGGCCAGTGCCATGCCAAGCACCGCACTCGCCGAGGCCAGCAGCAGACTCTCGGTCAGCAGTTGTTGAAGGAGTCGTGATCGTCCCGCCCCCAGCGCTGTTCGCATGGCGAATTCGGCGCGCCGCTGGGCCCCCCGCGCCAGAAGAAGATTGGTGACATTCACACAGGCGATCAGCAGCACCAGGATCACGCCGCCGACGATGGCAAAAAGCACCGGCTCTCACATCGCGTGTCAGGTCGTCCTGCATCCGGTTGACCCGCATTTCCTGCGCCGCGCCACCCGAGTTGTCATAACCTTTGGCATACTGCTGCGCCAGGACACTCAGGATCACCGTGCTTTCGTTCTGCGCTCTGCTCGCGACTCACACCTGCGCGCAGCCGTCCAATCATCTGCAGGTGATGCCCCCACTCGCGTCCATCGAGAGGCAGCGCCGGATTGTATTGAAGCGGCGCCCAAAGCTCTGCGGCCGGAGCCAGCACATTCTCAAACGAGGCAGGCATGACTCCGATGACGGTGTAAGGATTGTTGTCGAGCGTGATCTTGCGGCCAACGATCTGGGGATCGCCGGCAAAACGCCGCTGCCATAGCGCATGGCTGAGAATCACATTGTTCGGCCCGTGGTACTGGTCGTCGGCCGCTACGAAGTTGCGTCCCAGCGCCGGCAGCACACCGAGCACGCGGAAGTAATCGGCGCTGACCAACTGCCCTTGCAGGCGCTCGGGCTCGCCACTTCCGATCATGGCCGGCTGCCACGTCCTCAGCGCTGCCAGCGAATCGAAGGAGCGGCTGCGCTCCCTGATTCCGGAAAACGTGGCGAAGGCAACCGGCATCGGCCTCTCGCCACGCCGGCTCTCCCACACCATCGTGATGCGGTCGGCGCCGGGATAGGGAAGGGACGAAAGAGAATGGGATTCACGACGCTGAAGATTGCCGCACTGGCTCCGATGCCCAGCGCTAAAATGATGGCCGCGGTGATAGCGAACCCCGGTTCCCTGCGCCATTGCCGCAGCGTGTAGCGGATGTCATAGAGCAGGTTCTCGAGGAACGGCACGGTGCCGCGCTCGCGATAGGCCTGCCTGGTCTGCTCCATCCCGCCCAGCTTGAGCAGGGCCGAGCGCCGCGCTTCTTCGGCGGACATGCCCGCGCGCAGGTTGTCGTCGATCTGCATCTCTACGTGGCTTTCGAGTTCGGCAGCGAACTCCTGCTCGCGGACGTCTTTCGAGAACACACCGGCCATCCGCAACGCCAGCGCGCGTAACTTCTTCATGCTTGCTCCTCACCCGGCGAGAGAAAGCGAGCCAGGATCGAAGTGGTCGCTTCCCATTCCCTCGCTTCCTGCTCCAGCTGCTTGCGCCCGGCGCGCGTCAGGCGGTAGAACTTCGCCTTGCGATTGTTTTCCGACGTTCCCCACTCCGAGCTGATGGACCCCTCCTGCTCCAGCTTCAGCAAAGCCGGATACAGAGTTCCGTAGTTGAGCGAGAGCAGGTCGCCGCTGGTCTGCTCGATGCGGCGCGCAATGCCATAACCGTGAAGAGGCCCCATCATTTGCAGCGTCTTCAATACCATCAGGGCCAGCGTGCCCTGCCATACGTCTTTCTTGTCACCCATTCCCGACTCCTGTTGGCTTCCCATAGGAATACTGTCACGCCTCTTATGGGAAAGCAATAGGAGGCAGTGCAATTCGTCCCAAACCGCGCCTTTTCGCGCGGCCTCTAGAAAATGTCATCCTGGGCGGAGCGTTCGCGCCTTGTTTTTCCTCCGCTGCTTTTTGGCGGCGGGGCGGACGCGGAGTCGAAGGTACGCCATAGCCGGGAGGATCCTTCAGGGTGTAGCGGTCCTTCGACTGCGTTCGTCTGCTGCGCCTCCTCACTCCGCTCAGGATGACAACCAAGAAATAGGCGACGCGCGCGACAGCAGGTCCCTCCACGTCGCTGCGCTCCGGTCCGGCATGACAACCGTGTTAATGGCGGCCCAAGCTCACTGGGATGAAAATCAAAGGTCGCAGTCCCTCGGCTACAATTGACTTTCGATTTCTGTAGGAGTGGCGCTCATTCTATGACTCATGCCTGGCACGATATCTCTCCCGGCGAGCACCTGCCGCTGGAGTTCTATTCCGTCGTAGAAATTCCTTTCGGATCGAGCGTCAAGTACGAACTCGACAAGCAGAGCGGCCTGATCAAACTCGATCGCGTGCTCTACTCGGCCGTGTACTATCCGGCGAACTACGGCTTCATCCCGCAGACGCTCGCCGAAGACGACGATCCTCTCGATGTGCTGGTGTTGTGCCAGGAAGCCGTGGTACCGCTGACGCTGATCCACGCGCGCGTCATCGGCCTGATGACCATGATCGACTCCGGCAAGCGCGACCACAAGATCATCTCGGTCGCGACCCAGGACCCGGAGTTCAACGCCTACAAGGAAGCCGCCGAGATGCCGGAACATCGCTTGAGCATGTTGCGGCGTTTTTTCCTCGACTACAAGCAACTGGAAGGCAAAGCCGTCGAAGTGGACGAGATCCAGCCCTGCAAGCACGCCCTGCCCATCATCGAAGACGCTCTCGCCCGTTACAGCCATCAGCGGCGCAAAGGCTTCGGCAAAGGCCACTAAAGCAAAAGGCCGGAGGTTGAGTCGCTGACTCGGCCTCCGGCCCGGTTAACTGCACGCGTTCAATCCACCACAACTACGGTAGCGTCGGCGTGTAGAGGTTCTGCTGACGATAGACTCGATACGCCCACTGCGTGGACTGCAGCTGGAACACGATATGTCCCAGCGGATCGGTCTCCGTGGCCTGTGCGGCGGTCGACGGCAGATTCAGCAAGCCGTTTCCGAAGCTGTAGTACAGCGGATTGGGAGGCGAGGCCAGCTGTTGCGCGCTGCCCAGTGCGTACGAGAACTGCCCCAGATCAGCGGCCAGTTGCTGGAACACCGTGTGCGCTGCCTCGTTGACGTTCAACACCATGCCGCGGCTGTTGCCCGTGCCGCCGCACTGCTGGTGCCGTAGATTGCCGTCGTCGAACACCGTCATGATTTCCGCGGTGCCTACCTGATTCTGGAACGCTGCATCGTGCTGATGGGTGAACCAGGGGAAGACAGCCGGATCACCGCAACCCTGCGGCGGATTCGTCATAGTGAAGTCCCCGAAGGGTCCCATCCGCCACATGACGTGACCGTCACCGTGACCGTTGCCATAGTTGATCTTCAACACCCAGTCCTGGCTACGTTCGGAGACGATGATGTTGCCGTCCTGCGTCATCTGCGTTGCGTTGGTATGCAGCCAGTCGTTGGCGGTGGCGAAATTCGCGTTGAACGGAGGGCAGCCACCCGCGTTGTGGTAGCACAGATCGCCCATGGTCGCCTCGCGGCTCAGGTCCTGATGAGCGAAGCTGTCCCACGCCCACAACAACTGCATGTTGTGATCGAGCAACAGAATTTCGTCGCCGATAATGTCAACCGGGTTCTGCTGGGTTCCACCCTGATACTGCGTTGAGGTTTCATCGCGGGCACCGAGCAGCAGAATATTGCCATTCGGTAAGCGCCGCGTTTCATGCGTATTGAACGCGTTGATAATGGGATAACCTTTGGCCGTCAACTGTTCGTTGATGATGTTTACGTTCGTCTGGATGGTGACGCGGCCGGCAAGATCGTATTCGGTGAGGTAATTGTTCACCAGGATGAAGAAGTTTCCTCCTACTTCCATACGCGTGATGATGCCCTGAGCCGGGTAGTACCAGATCGTGTTGCCCGACAAGTCGGTGGCCGCCGGCCAGAAGACAAACGGAGTGCCGATCTCAGGCAGGAATTGCCACAGTGCTACGGGAAAGGCTGCATCGTGCGGAGACGGCGGAATGGTCACCTGCACTCGCTGCGACAGCGGAAAATTCGAAGGCAGATGCCCGGTGGTGAACGCCTCCTCGGGACCATCATTCAAGTAGTTGGTGCCGAATTCCTCCCACTGCATTTGATACTGCGTCGACGGCAGCATGCCGGCGACCAGGAAGTTATTGCTGGAGGCAGAACAAGCGACCGCGTTGGTGATCATCGAGGTCGCTGAACCGGTCTGTTTGAAGCGCACGCGCATTGAGTGCCCGATCGTACAGGGCCCAGCGCTGAACAAAGCGACCAGCGGATGGTTGGTCAGCGTTACAGCGGACTGGCCGTTGGCGGTGACGATCGGCCGAATTGCATATTGCACCGACACGGGCGGGTACACCGTGAAGGGCTGCGTGCTGATGTCGCGCGCCACTACCGTCACGACATACGTTCCTTCCACTTGCCACGGCACCCAGGTGAATGAACTGGGCAGATCGAAGTCACGAACTACCTGGTTCTGACCCTGGAGCGCGGCGCTGAACTGATAGTCGAAGATGTGTCCCTGTGGTCCCCCTGACACTGAGGCGGTCCATGAAATCGAGCTGCCGAGCAGTTCCGGGCTGGGGACGTTAGGGAACAGTTGGACGGTTACGCTGGGAGTGCGGGTGGCTGCCATCGCGGCAGTTCCAAAGAGCGTTACGGCTATCAGAGCCCAAAGACAGGCGCTAAACATTCTGCGGCGGAGCATACTTCCGGAACATAGCATGCGAATCATCTTCCTTCTCGGTCAAAGTTTAACGAAGTGCCAGGATTGCGCCGGATTCTGGCGCTGGAGAGTGGCTGAAACTATACACCAAAACCCTGCGTCCGGTAACCCTCTTTCGCGGGTCGTTTCAATACGGGAACTGCGGGCCGGAACGAAATTACGAGGCCGGCTTCCACCGGTTGAGAAAGGCCAGAAGGTCCTCGGGCGCCAGCGATCGCGTCTTCTCAAACTCGCCTCCCTGCTGGCTGTAAAGCAGCTTTCCGTGGCTGTCGAGAACGGCCAGCGCCGGAATCCCCTTCTTCATCGGTACGTGATATTGCTCCATGATGTCCTGATTCTTATCTCCTTGGCCCACATCCACATGCACCACTTCGTAGTTGCGCTGCAGCACGTTGGTGAGGTCGGGACGGTGGAACGCCAGGTCCAGCACGTGACAGTCGTAGCACCAGTTCGCGCCGAAGATGATCAGCACATTCTTGTGCTGCTTGGCTGCGGCTGTCTCGGCCTGCTTGATCTCCTCGTGCGCGTCCAGGCCGGGAGCGTAAATGATCTTGTCGGTCGAAGTCGGCTGCTGCAACTTGGCGGCGTCGGTGCGCTTCGTCGCCAGCAGCTTCCAGTTGCCTCCGCCCTGGTCCTGCCAAAGCTGCCCCTCAGTCACCCAGACGACGTGATCTTTCGCCGCCGTGCCGGAATGCACTTCCGCCTCAAACACTACCTGCTGGACGCCGGGCTGGGGAGAGGTTGACTGGCTGACGTCGAGCTTTACCTGCCGAGCTTTCAGACCGGTCCAGAAAGCCACCTCGGCATCGGGAGTGCTGTCGCCGGCGACGGTCATCACCCGGGGCGCCGGAGTGCTGCTGTACATCGACTTGAGCAGGGAAGCGTTCCCGCTGATGACGGCCGCCTTCCATTGGTCGAGCGGCGCGAAGGTTGTGCTGGAAGGAGAACTCGAAGCCAGTCCCACAGAACTGCAACCTGCAATGAAAGCGAGCACCAAGAAAGCTGTAACCTGTTTACGTCGAATGAATCGCATTCCTACTCCCAGCTGGTATGAGTTCCTATAGTATTTCCCGATTTGATCCTACAAAGCAAAAGAGCCAGACGGCGGACATTCCGCGTGTCTGACTCTAGATACATTATAGCATTTTGAAGGCCCTATTCGGCGCTGATTCCGGACTTTATATTTGCCGCGCCATGAATCGGTTGCGTGTTAACTGTTGCGTTTTGCCTCTTGACAAGAATTTCCTCCCGCGAAAGTGCCACGCAGGCAAATCCCGCGTTCTAGTTTCAATTCGGAACTATCCACAACGACCGTCGAGACCAACACATCCTCCAAGATCGTCCAGTTACTTTCCGGGAAGGACGAAACTATCAGGGAATCCCCGATGACTTTTATCGGGTTAGTGCTATCCAATTTTTATCCAGCACAAAAATGACTTTGCAAAAAAAATTAATTCTTCCGTGTAACGCAAAACATTCAGCCGCGCTATACTCTGCGACAATGTCAGATTCCGACAATGTGGGATAAGCACAATGCTGTAGAAACAATCAGCAACCCACCCGGTACCTGGCCTGTCGTTCCCTTGATTGAGAAATACAAACAACGATCAGTAAGGCGTATTCAGCATCCACTTTCTCTAAAACCTCGGCTGAGTCGCTCATCGTTGTTTGCAGGACCCGCAAGAAGGCCTTGAGTTCCACGCTCGAGTCCTTGCTGGTCTGAAGAACATTGTGGGCTCCATGAACGCGTCCCATGGAGACGAGGTATTAGCTTTTGCATTCCGTAGTGAATTCGGCGCCCCTGGCCACGCCGCATGCCGCGCGAGTGCCTGGACTGCGTCCGATTTTCAATCATCACAACCAACCCTCCGTCCTCAGACGCTCAATGTCACGACGCGCCAAGCGCCACCTTCGCGCGCGCTGGACACGCGAGCTGAGGCGAAGGCAGGCCCACCGAACACATGAGGAGGCATTCATGCCCTGTACAACGAATGTTGCATCGCGACGGCCCGCAGATTTCAGCCGGCTACCAGCACTCGGCATCTGCTGCTGCTGACCATTGCATTTGCGTCCGTCAACAGTTTCGCGCAAGGGGTCTACACCCAAACCTATCTGCCCTCGGCGTATGGAACCTCTGCCTTTGTCGGCAACACCGTGCTGGTTGGCCAGACCGCGCCGGTATCGCTCGCCGGATACTGCGGCACCTCGCAACAGCCGCTGAGCAATTCATCCACTGCCGCGGGCGTGACCCTGCTCCCATTGATTACCGGTGGTGCGGTTAACACCCAGGTCTCCAGCGCTGCCCAGCAAGCGCAGGCCGAAGCCGATACCACCGGCATCAGCCTGCTCGGGGGGTTGATCTCAGCGCAGGAGATTACCGCCGTCAGCACCACTACCATCGATGCGAATGGCAACTTCCAGGTCAGCGCAACCGGATCGAACTTCAACAACCTGATCGTCCTGGGACATGTCTATAACGGCTCGGTGCCGGCGAACACGCGGATCAATCTGCCGCTGCTGGGATACGTTGTGCTCAACGAGCAGACTTCGAACATCGGCAGCTCGAACGCGACCATGACGGTGAACATGATTCACGTTCACATCAGCGTCGGGAACCTGCTTGGCTTACAGGTCGGAACTGAGGTTATCGTTTCCAATGCCACCAGCGGAATTTACAACGAACTGGCCCCCGGCATCATCGAGGGCGGCTCGTTCGGCAGCCAGATATTGGGATCGATTCTGAATTCCACCACCACCGTACCGGAAGTCCTGCCTTGCCAGGGGAGCAACGGCGCGGTGGCGACGAACACCCAGGTCGGGATTACTGTGCCCGGCATTCTCACTTCCGGCACGGTAGTCGACACAGCGGAATCGAACCTGACGCAAGCATTCTCCAGCGGCGAAAATACTTCGACCATTCAAGGACTGAATCTGCTCAGCGGCCTGATTACGGCCAGCCTGTTGCGGGCGCAGGTCGACGCGTCGGTTGACGACAACTTCAATATCACTTTGAATGGGCAAGACTCCTACATCGGGATTGCGGTCGCCGGTCATCCGGAAATTACCGACGACATCCCGGCAAACACCACCGTGCCGCTGCCGGGCTTGGGGACGCTGTACCTGAAGCGGATCATCTACCTCTCCAATCCGGCGGGCATCGAGGTGCGAAGCCTGGAGCTTGCGGTTGACCAGAACAATACTTACGGGCTGCCCATCGGCCTGGATGTAATTGTCGGCGACGCTTACATCTCGATCATCAAGCCGTTTATTCCGCCTATGTAACGGCGTGGAAGAAGCGGCAGCAGCGCTTCGAAAAAGTTGATCGCGCGCCTCCCCGTCCCGGCCGAGTTGCCTGGGCGGGGATTTTATTTGTTACTAGCGGACGGGCGTCGTATGGCTTACAAACGTGGCGGCCCGCGATTTCGGGAGTATACTGCTGCCTGTGTTGCTGGGGTTGATTACAGTGGCACGGATCTGGAATTACGAATGCACATGAAGAACTCGGATCACAACAAACAACCAGTTGGCCAGCGCTGGCTCGAGGTGGATGAGGTCAGGCTGGTAAGCGACCTGCGCATCATGCACTCCAAGGTCGACGAGCTGTACCAGATCGTCGCCAACCTCAAGCGCCGTCACAGCGGAGCCGACATCCACAAGTACGCCGACCAGCCGGTGCTGAACGAAGACATTGCCCGGGTCGACGAGATTTACCTGTGGTTCGTTTCGTTGAAGGAGCAGGAAAGCCAAAGCAAGAAGGCCATGTAGCTTCTGCGCGAATTTCTTTTACGCCAGACCTTCGAGCGTCAGCAACTCCGGCGGCGGTATCGTTGGTGAAGCCGTTTCCGGCTCGGGAATGGGCCGCGAGTCTTCATAGGTTAGCGAGACGTACGATCCCCACCTCGCCAGGTTCAGCAGATCAGCTCCGCCGCAGTAAATCAATGCGACAATCCCCATCAGCAATCCGATCCAGTGAGCGTTGATTTTTCCCGAGAGATTGAGCGGCGCCAGCAACACCATCCACATCGCTCCCGCCCAGATCGAACGAAGCAGGAAAAATCCCAGGCCCAACAGGAATAGCCGGCCGCCGTGTTTGCTCGAGAAAGACAAAGCTTCGTCCACGGCATCGCGCGCGCTCACCCCATTGCGGATGCAGAACAACGGCGCGATTCCGAGATACCAGTTCAGGTAAAAGCCCACCAGCGCGGCGAAGCCGACACCGAACGAAATCGCAAATGCCGCCGCAAGCGGCCGCTCCCGTGACGCCATCACGCTTCCGTAGAGGAAGAGCGCGATGCCGGCTGCGATTGCGATCTGCGTCCACATGGCGCGCATCAACTGCAACAGGAAGATCGAGCGGAAGTGCCACCTTGTCGATTCCGGTTCGTCGCTGGTGCTGAACATCTCAACCAGTCGGCGAAGGGTGGCCGCGCGCCCAACCGCCGAGGCGAACGACCACAGCAGCGTCAGGCCGAAGATGAGCACGGCCTGCTGCAGCAGGAATCGCGACAGGCTGCCGCGAAAGATATGCCGCAGGGCCTCAGCTAGTAGTTGCGGCTGCACCGTGCCGAGCAGGAACTGATCACTCTTGGAAACTTTCAGGCTGTCGAGATAAAGACCGATGGAAACAATGCCGAGAGCAAGCGCCGAGAATCCGAAGCACCAGCGCCACGCCAGCTCAGCCGCCAGCAACGCAGGCTCATGCCCGAGGGCGGCAAAGCCGTCACGAAATGGTGTAGGCGCGCTGGTGCGTGACATGGGAAAGAGAATAACAGCCTGGGGGGCGCGAGGGATTTCTGATCAAGCTTAGGCTGCGCCCCAATTTTTCCTGAGACTCAAATTGTCTCGCGCATCTGCGAGGCGATCGCGGCAGGCTCAGCCGGCGTCTCTTATCATGAATGTGGAAAGCGAGAGGTTTGTGGCGCGTATCTATCACCTCATCCGCGAGCAGTGGATTCCGAAGCCGATCGACGAGGCATTCGCTTTCTTCTCCCGCCCGGAGAACCTCGAAGAAATCACGCCGCCGTGGCTCGGCTTTCACATCGTGCAAACCGACAAGCAACTGCACGCCGGCTCGCTGATCAATTACAAGCTGCGCATCCACGGGCTGCCCATGCGCTGGAGCAGCGAGATCAAAATCTGGGAGCCGCCTCACTGCTTCGTCGATAACCAACTGCGTGGACCGTACAAGTTATGGCACCACGAGCACCGCTTCAGCGAGAAAGATGGCGGCACGTTGATCCGCGATCAAGTCGATTACGCGTTGCCCCTGGGAATTCTCGGCGAGGTTGCGCACGCGTTGATGGTGCGCCGCGATGTGGAGGCGATCTTCGCGTATCGCCAGAAGCGGCTGGAAGAGTTGCTGGCCCGATAAGTGAATCAGAAAATTCGGGTACCCCGGGTCTCGCGATTTGCGAAACCTGGGGATTTTCGCCGTCATGAAAAGACTGATGTTGCCCCTCAATTGTTAACTGGCGTCATCCTGAGCGGAGGGAGATTGCGCAGCAATCGAGCGCAGTCGAAGGACCGCTATGCCCGGCAGGAAGATTGGTTGGGTAGTGGTCCTTCGACTGCGCGTCCGCCCCACCGCAGAAGCTGCGGTGGGAAAACCGAAAGCGCGGACGCTTCGCTCAGGATGACAACTCTCGTAGATCCCTAACTACGCGATTGCCGGATCGATCTTCTCGGTGTCGACTTCCAGCTCCGCGAACGCGTTCTGCGCGCGTTGTGCATCGAACTTGCCGTCACGTGCCAGCCGTGAAAGCGCCGACGCAGCGATGGACTCGGCATTCACTTCGAAGTGCCGCCGCAGGAGTTGACGGTTGTCGCTGCGTCCGAAGCCATCGGTGCCTAGCGTCACCAGACGATCTGCCAGCCATGGCGCCAGTTGATCCGGCACCGCTTTCATGTAATCCGTCGCAGCAACGATCGGTCCTTGCGCTCCTTCGAGCGCTCGAAGGATATGCGGCTGCTTCTGCGGCTCGGCCGGATGCAGGCGATTCCAGCGCTCGATTGCCAGCGCGTCGCGGCGCAGTTCGTTGTAGCTGGTCACGCTCCACACGTCAGCCGCAATGCCGTACTTCTCGGCCAGGATGCTTTGCGCGCGCAGCGCTTCATTGAGAATGGGACCGCTGCCGAACAGCTGCACAGCGGCACTTCCGTTGCCGGCAGGACGCAGCCTGTAAATGCCGCGCAGAATGCCCTCTTCCACGCCGGCCGGCATCTGCGGCATCGCGTAATCCTCGTTGTAGAGCGTGATGTAGTAGAAGCGGTCTTCGCATTCCCGATACATGCGGCGCATGCCATCCTGCACGATGACTGCGATCTCGTAAACGTACGCGGGATCGTAGCTGTGGCAGGTCGGAATGGTGCTGGAGAGCACCAGGCTGTGTCCGTCCTGATGTTGCAGTCCTTCGCCGTTGAGGGTGGTTCTTCCCGCGGTGCCGCCCATCAGGAAGCCCCGGCCGCGCGCATCGGCAAACGCCCAGATCATGTCGCCAACCCGCTGGAATCCGAACATCGAGTAGTAGGTGAAGAACGGGATCATCGGCACCTGATAGTTGAAGTGCGCCGTGCCCGCCGCGGTGAACGATGCCATCGATCCAGCTTCGGTGATGCCCTCTTCCAGGATCTGGCCGTTCTTCTCTTCGCGGTAATACAGCAGCATGTCCTGATCGTGCGGCTTGTAGAGCTGTCCCTGGCTGGCGTAGATGCCCACCTGCCGGATGATCGACTCCATCCCGAAGGTGCGGCCCTCGTCGGGGATGATGGGCACGATCATCTTGCCGATCTGCGGATTCTTCAGCAGCTGCCGCAACATGCTGACATACCCCATTGTGGTAGAGACCAGCCGGTCCCGCGACCCGCCCAGCGATTCGGCAAATTCGCTCAAAGGCGGCGTCTCGATCTTTACCTTGAGATCGCCTTTGCTCGGCATGAAGCCACCAAGTTCCTTGCGACGTTGCCGCATGTACGTGATCTCGGGGCTGTCATCTTCCGGGCGGTAGAGCCAGCCTTGACTCGCCCTGTCCTCTGGAATCGGGATCTCAAAGCGGGTGCGGAAGGCAATGAGCG
Source organism: uncultured Acidobacteriaceae bacterium (assembly GCA_963834135.1). GTDB lineage: Bacteria > Acidobacteriota > Terriglobia > Terriglobales > Acidobacteriaceae > Bog-257. The sequence goes on from CAWIAN010000013.1 coordinate 130,315, forward strand.
CCTGGTCGGCAAGCTTCTTTTCCTGGTGCGTCGCATTGCGCGCTTCGGCCGAACCTAGACCGTAGCCTTTGACCGTGTGCGCCAGGATGACCGTCGGTCCGCCGCGATGTTCCACCGCGCGCTTGTAAGCGTTGTAAACCTTCTGCGGGTCGTGGCCGCCGCGGCTCAGACGATGCAGCTCGTCATCGCTCATGTCAGAGACCATCTCCAGCAGCTCGGGGTACTTGCCGAAGAATTCGCGACGAATGTATTCGCCGCCCTTCGCTTTGTAGCTCTGGTACTCGCCGTCGACAACCTCGCCCATGCGCTTCAGCAGAAGGCCGTTCTTGTCGCGGGCGAAAAGCTTGTCCCAGTCGGAACCCCACACCAGCTTGATCACATTCCAGCCGGCGCCGCGGAAGGCTGCTTCGAGTTCCTGAATGATCTTGCCGTTTCCGCGCACTGGGCCATCGAGGCGTTGCAGGTTGCAGTTGATCACGAAGATCAGGTTGTCGAGCTTCTCGCGCGCGGCCAGCGTCAGTGAGCCCATGGACTCGGGCTCGTCCGATTCGCCGTCGCCGACGAACGCCCACACTTTGCGCTCGGTCACCGGGATGATTCCGCGGTTCTCGAGGTACCTCATGAAGCGTGCCTGGTAAATCGAATTCAGCGGACCCAATCCCATGGATACAGTTGGGAAGCGCCAGAAGTCGGGCAGCAGCCAGGGATGCGGATATGACGGCAGACCCGGAGTGTCGCGCAACTCGTGACGGAAATTCTTGATCTGCGCTTCGCTCAAGCGGCCTTCCAAATAGGCGCGAGCATAAACGCCGGGCGAGGAGTGTCCCTGGAAGTAAATGAAGTCGCCCGGCTGGTCGCCGTAACGGGCGTGAAAGAAATGATTGAAGCCGACTTCCAGCAAAGTGGCGAGAGACGAGTAAGTCGAGATGTGGCCGCCGATGCCGGGATCTTTCTTGTTCTGGCGATGCACCATGGCCATCGCGTTCCAGCGCACCAGGCTCTTGATGCGGCGCTCCAGCTGGCGATCACCGGGATACGGAATTTCCTCATCCACCGGAATGGTGTTGATGTAGGGCGTATTGAGCTGGATGGGAACTTCGACGCCGGACTCCTGTGCCCGGTGAATCAGGGCGTCCAGCAACTCGCAACCGCGGTGCGATCCCTCGCCATCGACAACCTGGTCGAAGGCCTCAAGCCATTCTGCAACTTCTTCTTCTGAATCCATGTCCGGGTTAGAAGGAAACTCAAGCACCTGATGAATTTCTTGTGTAGCCACTGTTACCTCGGTCGTTCTACGACGTTAGGAAAATCGGTGATGGCGCCGTTTGGTGTGGCGCGAAGTATAAAAATCGATTAGGTCTACCAGTTACAGATGCGAGGCCGGCGCGATGGCTTCTTCTTTCTGCCGGAAGCCGAACCGTTCTCGATGGATGAAGGCGGCTACCCCGCGAACCTGCCACGAGAGCGCGCAAAAAGGGCCACAAACGCTGGGAGAGAAGAGAAAATCTATGCGTAGTGAATCTCACGAATGATGCCTAGATTTTAGCAGAGAGAGCGGCCGCAGCGCCCGTGATGGGGCTTGTCGGTTGCTGGTGGCATCTGGCGAGTTATCTCTGAAAGGCACGTCTTCGGGGACGTTGAACATCTCGGAGCCGTGCCCTTTCAAAGCGGCTCAAACGGATTGGCCGATACCCCGCGGTAAAAAAGAGAACGCGCAGCATGTCGCTGCGCGTCTCGAAAATGCTTGCCATGTTATGCGGCCCGGGAGAGTTCCCCAAACCAGCGTCAGGTATTTTGCGTCAACTGACTGCGGCGGAAGTCTGCAACCTATCCCTGATTTAACTGTTGGTAGGCCGCCATACCTGCAATCACCAGGATCAGTACAGCGGATGCTGCCCCCAGGACCCGAACCCAGGGTGTCACTTTCTTCATACGAACCTGGAGAGCTTCTTGTTCTTCACGCATGTTTTTGCTGGAATCGTCCAGGAACAACTGATCGTCTTCGTGCATGCTGAGTGTGCTGCGATAGATGAGCAGCAGAACCAGCAGGACAGTCAGTACTCCCCAGACAATAAGCAACATCGTCAGAGTCGACATTAGCCACCTCGGTTCAAGATGAACCAGTCCCCGCCTGATGAGTCGGCCTTACCCACCGGGTTGGGCCTTACGGCCACATATTATGACTCCCGCCAGCAAGGGTGGCAACAAGATTCCCCAGCCATAAAACCCGAGTTCCCGAAGCCGTAAAAGCCTTTGCGACCCGCTATCGGCCGCCAGCATCCAACAACTGCGGGTGTGTGTGTCCGGCATGTTTAAGCTGGGTGCCATACCAGGGCATTTTGCTATAATCGCGCTAGTATCTGGAGGAAAAGAGGCATGGCAACAACGACAACTACACCCACCACCACAACCCCGACGACCACGGAGCCGAAGCCGGTTACGTTCACCTCGAACGCGATTTCGAAGGTGAAGGAAATTATGGCTCAGCAGAATCCGGTCCCGGCGGGACTGCGTGTCGGCGTGGTAGGCGGAGGATGCTCAGGCTTCTCCTACTCCATGTCGTTCGAGAACGGCGCCGGCATGATGGACAAGACCTTCGACTTCGATGGACTGAAGGTTTTCGTCGACGCGACCTCGCTGATGTATCTGAAGGGCGTCAACGTCGATTACCTGGAGACGCTGGAAGGCGCAGGCTTCAAGTTCGACAATCCGAACGTGAAGAGCACCTGCGGCTGCGGCTCCTCATTCAACGTCTAAGCAACGCCGCTCTAAATCGGCAAAAGTTTCAGGCCCTGTCCGGCAAGGATAGGGCCTTGTTATTTTGGGCGTTCCACTTCTGTAGTTGTGATCCGGCCCAAGGCTCCGATCCGGAGAAACGAACATGACTTCAGCGATCTAGAATCCAGGCGGGCCGACCGCCCCGATCCAGCGGCTAACTTTGGATGGGTCTTTCTTGTCCATGTAGAAGAAATGGGCCATGGTCGGCCTCACGGTTTGCTTGCTCGGGTCGTCAAATTTCATGGTGACAATGCCGCGAAATACCTTCAATGATCCACCATCCCAATACTCGACTACATCGTGATGCGCGGTGAATCCCGTATCGATGAATGCGCGCAGGTTCTCACGGATCGTTTCGCGTCCATGCCAATCTGCAACACCAAGGTTACAGACGGCGTCCTCGGCAAAGCAGTCGAAACCTTTGCCAAAGGTCTTGTCGTCGATTTCCTTCCACATAGCTAACAGCCATTCCGGTGGAGCGGTTTTTGTGAAGGTGACGGTGTTCTCCTGAGTTGTCATACAGGTCTCCTCAGTTACCACAAATTGACGAGTGGGGATGGCGGGTTAGGCCCGTCGACTTGAAGAGATGCGAGTCGAAAGGCACCCGGATGCTTCGCTGAAGATGAGACATCAGGGCTCGAAAAGACGATCGAGTCATCAATGATTGGAATCGTCACTCCAAAAACTTTCTGATTGGTAGTGATGAAACTGTCGTGTCTTACACTGTCTAACGGGTGCTTCGCATTCCACTCGTTTCACGGTTCCCGCGGAATAAGCGTGACGCGGCGGAAGATGCCCGAGTAGTTATCGTCCGCGAGGGAGCATTCAGTGACCACGTTCTGGGACAGGCGAATTGCTCCTTTCTTAAATCAATATTGCGTGGTGCTGTGTGCCTGCCTGATCGGCATAGCTTGCGTCAGGGTGGTCTCAACTTATTCCGCGCTGAGTCTCACGATGGACGAGCCATCCCACTTTGCGTGCGGGCTCGAATATCTCGAGAATCACCAATACACCTTCCTGCGAGAGCAGCCACCTTTGGCCCGTGCGATGGAGGCACTGGGACCTTACATCGACGGCTCGCGGCTGAACGGCCTACCGCATACGCAGGCAGGCCGGCTCACGCTTCTCGCAAGCTCACCCAGTTTCGATCGCACCGTTTTCCTGATGCGCCTCGGCAATCTGCCGTTCTTCGTGCTGGCTTGCCTGGTGGTCTGCACCTGGGCGTGGTGGATGTTCGGCAGAGCGGTCGCGGTGATGGCGACAGGGTTATTCACGCCCTTGCCGACGGTGCTGGCCGACGCCGGATTAGCCACGACCGACATGGCGCTGGGCGCGACGGTTGGCGCCGCGTTCCTGGCAGCCATCTTCTGGGCCGAGGGACCTTCCTGGTGGAGAAGCGTTCTGCTGGGCGTGTGCGTGGCGCTCGCAGTGCTGTCGAAATTCACCGCGCTCGGATACGTGCCGCTCACGGTTGTCCTGGCGTTTGCCTGCTACCTGATCACGGAGCGACAAGGCTCACGGCGGGCATGGAGGTTGGTCCCCCTCTATGTTGCTCACCTTGCGCTGGTGACGGTCACAACCGCCGCGGTGATTTGGGCTGGCTACTGGTTTTCCTTCGCTCCACTTCCGCATACCGGGACTCGAATACCCGCTCCCGAATTCTTTCTCGGAATCCGCGACGCCCTCGGTCACGACCGAAACGGTCACCCTGCATTTCTGCTCGGCGAATTTCGTAGAACGGGCTGGTGGTATTACTTCCCGCTGGCATTGGCAGTGAAGACTCCCATCGCCTTCCTGATCGCGCTGGCCGTTGGGACGTGGGTGTGTCTGCGAAAGCGGGCTCGCGCGATCTACCTGTTCCCGCTGGCGTTCAGTCTTGGCATACTGCTGCCGGCGATGACCGGCCGGATCGATGTGGGCATTCGCCACATCGAGCCCATCTACATCGGCTTCTCGATCATTGCCGCATTGGGTTTGGTGCAGTTGTGCCAATGGTCACGCACCGGATTCGGCTGTGCCCTTACCGGTGGAGTTCTGGTGCTCTGGATGGCGATCTCCGTTGCCGTCCATCATCCCGATTACCTGGCCTACTTCAATGCCTTCGCCGGCAAAAATCCTGAACAAGTCCTGGTGGATTCCAACTACGACTGGGGACAGGATCTCAAGCTTTTGTCCCGGCGTCTGAACGAATTGGGCGTCCAACAGTTTTCGCTGCTCACGCTGGATGGGGTCCGGGATCCGCAGTACCTCCAAAAGTTCTACGGCCTGCCTCCCAATCAAGACGTGAACGATGCCGTCCCGGCCTCGGCTGGAATGTGGTGAGTCCCACAATGGCGGAGTCTGTCAGATTCGTGATGCCAGACCGCCCCACCGTCGCCTCGCCATGGTATATGGAGATTCCGGCCACAGAGAGAGTCGGCGCGTTGTTGCTCTACAACATCAGCGCCGACGACCGTGAACGTTTTCTTCGTGGAGCCGATCCTAACCAGAGGCATCCGTAAGGCGAGAAACTCACCCGCTAAATTGTGCGAATCCTAGCTGTGAATTTTTGGCTGCGAATCTGACTCGCCCGCAAGGCCCCTTCAAGGCCAACCAGAGTAGCTGGAATTTCCAACAGCTCGGGCCAGCCTTGGCCTTTCCGTCTCCATCCAATTAACAGCCATTTCCTGATCCCTGGCCGTGAGTAGGTCGCGATCTTTTCACCGAGATCGCGCGGTACGCTATGCGTGGTCGACAAAACAAATCGCTCTTTACCTATGTTGCCGGCCTCCTGCTTATTTTGTTCGTCGCCACTTCCGCAGTGGCGCAGCAGTATCCCAACGAGCTCAGCCAATACACCAACGCTGTCGCGCGCGTGCAGGCTTCGGATCGTGTCATCCAGTTGGAGCGCTTTGCCATTCATGCGCAGTCCGGCCCGCTGAAGATCGATGCCCTGGAGTTCGTCATCTGGGAGTATCTGCGGACGCACAACGACGCTCACGCCCTGGCTTGGGCGCATCCGCTCGCCGACGTCGATCCGGATAATGCGGTAGCGCTTGCGCTGTTAAGCAATGACTCCAGGCAGGCGCTGGAGAAGGGCAACCTGAAGCCCGATCGCCTGCTGGCGATGGCGACGCGAGGCTTAAATGCTTTGCCACAGTTGCGGCGGCCGTTAGGAATGAGTGGGGCCGACTTCACGCTTCTTAGTCGCCAGGTGAATGCAATGTTGAGCGGCGCCGCCGGCGTGGCCGAACTGCGCATGAAAGATTACGTTTCGGCGCGCACTTATCTGCACAACGCGGTGTACGTAAATCCCAACAGCTCGCAGGACACCTACGCGCTGGCGCTGGCAGACCTGAACGGTGCGGACAAGAATCCGAAGGAAGGTTATTGGTATATGGCGCGCGCCGTGGACCTGGCGCAGGGAACTCCGCAGGGCATGGAGATGGCGCGGTTTGCCCGCGCGCAGTACGTAAAAGATGGCGGCAGCACCAGCAACTGGAACGACTTCCTGGCATCGGCCAAACCAACGGGAAGCGCGACTTCTCCCTACGCTGCGATGGCTTCGCTTCAGCCTCCACCTCCGGCGGTGGCTCGACCTCCGCAGCAGCAAGCGAAGCCGGTGCAGACCGCGTCGATTAAGCCGCCCTCGGTTGGAACGGTTAAGTCGCAGCCAGCTCCCTCTGTGTGGGAAGACACAACGAGTCCTCCGGTCGTGCGCAAGCGGCGCGTCCCGGCCACGACCGGTCCCATGTCTCTCGGCATCCTGGTGGAGACTTCGCTGACTAACAAGGAGAATCGCTCCGCGGTCGTCAACAGCCTGATCGACATGCTGCGTCATCTGAACGATCAGGATGAGGCGTTCATCCTCACCTACGACAACAACCTGGTCTTCGAGCAGGACCTCACCACCGATCCGCACGCGCTGGAAGAGGCGATGGAGAGCATCAAGCCGCAGAAGGGCGCAGTGCTCGACGACGCCATCGCCTTCGCCGCAGGACATCTGGCGCGCATCGCGAAGTATCCCAATCGGATTCTGCTGGTGATCTCCGACGGAAACAACATCGACAGCCACGCTTCGCCGCTGGAGACCTCCGCCGAGATCAACGCTGCCGGCGTTCGCATTTTCTGTATCGGCGTGGATGTGAATCAGGCGGATGGCCGAGCGCGCTTGCAGGCATTGGCCTCGAGCACGGGCGGGCAGTCCCGATTCATCAGCCCGGGACAGTTCCGCGACGCCACTCGCCAGATGGCGCAGAACATGGGCATCGACTTCCGGTTCTGAGGGGAGCTCAGCTTTTCAGAGGCAGCGACACGATCATCCGCGTGCCCTTGCCGGGCGCGCTCTCGGGTGTGATGCTTCCGCCATAAGCTTCGATCAGGGCTTTGGAGATCGCCAGGCCAAGCCCGTAGCCTCCGGTATCGCGCGCGCGTGAGCTGTCGCCGCGGTGGAAGCGCTCGAAGATGTGGGCCAGTTCGTCCGCCGACATGCCCGGACCGTTGTCTGCTACCTCGACCGTGCCGCGCGCGGCGTTTGCGTGAAGATGAACCTGTACCCGCCCGCTGTTCGGGCTGAAGCGGATCGCATTTTCCACCAGGTTGGCCCAGACCAGTTCCAGGTCTTCGGCGTCGACGCGCACCGGCATCGGACCATCGGTGGTGAGATCGATGGCGATGTTGCGCTCGCGTGCGATGGGTGCCAGACGATCGATCGCACTCTGACAACTGGTGGCGATGTCGACGATCTCCAGATCGCGCCGCGCGCTGCCGGCGGCCCACTGCTCAGCACGTGCCAGGCGCAGCATGGAGTGCAGCAGCTTCTCCAGCCGAGCCATGTCGTCCAGCGCCTCTTCGAGCCCAGCGCGATACTCCTCGGCTTGACGTGGCCGCTGCAACAGGGATTGCAGTGTCGACTTCAAAATCGCCACCGGCGTCTTCAACTCGTGCGCGGCATTTGCCAGAAACTCACGCTGCTGCTCGAAGGCGCGATGCAGGCCGGCGAGCATGGTGGTCATTGCCTGCGTGAGCGGTGCGAGCTCGGTGGTGTCGCGTGCAGCTTTGCTCGGATTCAGCTCCCAGTTCGATGTCGAAATCGCTGACGCGCTTCCGGCGAGCTCCGCCAGCGGGCGTAAACTGCGCCGCAATCCCCAGACCGCCAGGCCGACGGTGATCAGCAGCAGTACCGCCGTGCCGCTCGCGATCCCGACGCCGGCGAAGGCAACCGCGCGCATCATCTCATCCGTGGGCGCAGCGTAAATCACGTTGAGCACGTCACCGGGCGGTATGTCCGGCTCGCGATCGAGCACCGGCAGTTTGTTCAGAACCACCGCACGGTAGGGAACGCCCTCGAACTCGAATTCGGCGTGCGTGCGGTTTTTCTTCGGCACCGGCTGCAAACCGGCAGGCCAGTCCGGCGAGCGCGCGATCAGGTGGCCATCGCTGCCGAGCACCTGGTAGAGATCGGTGTGCTGCTTCTCCAGCGGCGGCGGCACCAGGTCGTCTTCGAAGATCAGCCGTGGATGCTCTTCTTCCGAGTAGCGAACCAGCGCGGCAATGGTCATGGCGCGGCCGCGCAGCTGGCCATCGAAGGCCTCACGCAGTTGGCGGCGTGTGAAGTACAGGGCGACGAAGGCGAGCCCCACCGCCAGCAGCAGCTGCGAGACCACCACTGCCGCAATCAATCGTCGCTGGATGGAAGCTTTTGGCATCTCAGCCGCGCAACATGTATCCCTGCCCGCGCAGGGTGCGGATCAGCTTGTCGTCGCCGGAGTCGTCGAGCTTGCGCCGCAGCCCGGAGATGTATACTTCGATCACGTTGCTGAAGCGCTCCCAGTTGAAGTCGTAAAGATGTTCGAGGATCTCGGTCTTCGATACCACCGCGCCCGGCCGGTGCGCGAGATATTCGAGCACGCGGTACTCCATCGCCGTTAGAGCGATCAGCTTGCCCTTGCGGCGCACGGTCAGATCCGACGTGCTGATCTCCAGGTCGCCGACCTTCAACACTGCGGCGCTCTGTCCTTTGCCGCGCCGGATCAGCGCCTTCACCCGCGCCATCAGTTCGCCCAGGTCGAAGGGCTTGGCCACATAGTCGTCGGCGCCCGCGTTCAGCAGCGCGACAATCGACTCCTTCTCATCGCGGGCAGTCAGCACCAGCACGGGAACGCCCGATCCCGACAGCCGGATCTTATGCAGCACGGCTCTTGCCGTCCATCTTCGGCAGCATGAGATCGAGCAGGATGAGGTCGTACGGGTTCGTGCCAGCCATGAACAAGCCTTCTTCGCCATCGAAGGCGACATCGACGGCATACCCGGCGCTCTCGCGCAGGCTGCGCGCGACGTTTTCGGCCAGGCGGCGCTCGTCTTCCACGATCAGGACACGCATTACGCCCTTATCCTAGCCGGAATTGTAGGCCAGTAAAGCTGAATGAAAGCTTAAACCGGTCGACCGGGAACTCCGGCCGGCAACTCGGTCGCAACCTGCTGCTGCTTCGGGGCGTCTAAGTCCGTGTGGACATTCGTGACGGCATCGCGATCCTCGCCAACTTCCTGCTGATCGGCGGGCTGGTGTTCGGCGGCTTTGCGCTCTTCGCGAAATATCACGCCACCGGGCGCTGGGCGAAGAACGTAACCAACCTGCTCGCGGGTATGGGCATGTTGACGCTGGCCTTCGCGCTCACGCTGAAGCCGCGCAATGTCGATGTGCTGGCGCGCATCGCGACCACCAAGGCGCCCAGCGTGTTCTTCGGAGTGAGCAGCGTGCTGCTGCTGGCGGCCATCGCGGCTTTCGGACTGATCACCTACTGGCGGCCGCTGCGCCTGCGCCACGAGCGCCGTCTGCGGCGCGAGCTAAACCGCGAGCTGCCGAACATACGATAGTTGGGAATCGCTGCTTTGTGTCGGGGCACGACTTCGGTCGTGCCGTAGAAGTCGCCTTCGCGGGAATAGGTCCCGTAGGGACAGCATGAGTGTATAGGTGTCCTTCGACTGCGTTCGTCGGCTTTGCCTTCTCACTTCGCTCAGGATGACAACCTTGGAAGGGAGGCTCGCTCCCTGTTGCATGCGGCTTTGAGAGCGCCTACCTTGCCGGTTTGGGCCTGAAACCGCTATAATCCTTATTTACCCAGCCAGCTTGGCAATCGTCTGGAGTTACCCATGGCACAAGTTTGTGAAATCTGCGGCAAGAAGCCGCAATCCGGAAACAACATCAGCCACGCCCACAACGTGAAGCGTCGCCGCTGGAACGTCAATCTGCGGCCTGTCCGCGCCAAGGTGCTGGGCGGCAGCAAGCGTATGCGCGTCTGCGCCAGCTGCCTGCGCAGCGGCAAAGTCGCAAAGGCGTAGCGTTAGTTTGTTGAGATTTTGAGACCCTCTCCGCCCGGAGAGGGTTTTGCGTGTGCATCGCCATTCGCTCTTCGCATTCCGCTTTTCGTCCTGAAATAACCCTGTGTCATCCTGAGCGGAGCGTCCGCGCCTTTAGGTCTTCCGCCGCTGCTTTTGCGGCGGGCGGACGCGCAGTCGAAGGACCCCTATGGTCCAAGGAACCATGTCATCCCCGCAGGACTGGTGTTGCCGCTGACGCGGCTCGGTCCATCTTTGGGCGTCTACCCGGGGCTTGCGCGGGCTCACTGCGAAGCCGCCCTTTTGAGGGCTTGATCTTTGCAGATCGTGTTTCCATCCGATACAAAAAATCGCGCTAGGCTGGCAGCCTTCGCTTAGGCAGACGCTACGGTCGTGTTTCGAACCGCGATCATCCCCAGCACAATCCCGATTGCCGCGCCCACCACCACATCGGTCGTGTAGTGATATCCCTCATACACCGCGCCCACGCACATCAGCAGGATCGGGAAGAACAGCCAGGGCGCGACGCGCGGCAGGTATCGATAGGCGAAGATCAGCACCACGAAGGCCAGCATGATGTGCGCGCTGGGGAAGGCGTTGCCATGTACGCCGGCATGGTTCTGGATGTCGCGGACCGCGCGCTCGAAGATGCCGCCATGGGTGCTGCCGATCTGCTGCATGCCGACGCGATTGGCCGGGCTCTGCGTGGGAAACAGCAGGTAGGTCGTGTAGCAGATCACGTAGCCCGTGGTCAGCGTGTCGGTAAGGCGGCGGAAGGCGCCGCGAAACGGAGGGCGGTCGCGCCAGCCCCAGAACAGGCCTCCCACAACGGGGTACAGCGGATAGAAGGCGAAGTAGCCGAACTCCAGAAACTCGACCAGCCAGTCGCGCGCGTGCTCGTGCATCCACTCCATGGGCGGCGCGCGAAACAATTGCGATTCCAGGGCGATGACGTGCTCGTTCTGCCAGCCGCCGCGCAACGACAGCGAAAGAAACGACACCTGTTCGAAGACGGTGATGAAGAAGATTGCGGGAAGCCAGTCGTGGGCGAAGCGCCAGGCATCACTGTCATGCTGCTTGCGGGCCAGTCCCAGGATGAGCAGGATCGCAACGACATCCCACGCCAGGTACGCAGGCCAGTGCGCCGCGTGCTCATGCCGCACACAGATCAGAAGCCCCAGGGCGATGTGTACCACGAGGTAGGCCCGGTCGGTAAAGTTCATCGCTGGCGTTCTCGCAGAATCCGAACCTGAAGAACGTAACTCCCGCACCTTACGATTGACTCTTATATTTCTCGATCATCTTGGCATTGACCTGTTCGCTCTGGCCACGGGGAATGCTGAGCGAGTTCCAGCCCGCGCCCTTCCAGTGCTTGGCGAGCCAGACGATCTGGCCGGCGTGATAGGCCTGGTGCGCCAGCGAGCGCTGTAGCGCCTGCAAAACCGTGTGTGGCTGCGCCCGGATGGTGACGGTACGCTCCAGGTCCTCGGGCTCAAGCGAGTTGAGCGTGTCGAAGAGCAGCTGCCATTGCTGCTCCCACCAGACCATCATGTGAGCGCGGGCGGTCTCGTCCGTGATGACGAATTCCTGGTCTCGATTGCGGTCTCCCTTTTCGCCGTCGGTAGTAAGGAAGTCGGTGAAGCGCGAGCGCAGGTTTCCGGCTACGTGCTTGACGATGACGGCGACGCTGTTGTCCTCGGGATCGGGCGCGCCGAAGAACTGTTCGTCGGTGAGTTGAGCGATGGCGTCGTCGGCGAGACGCTTATGGCCGCGAAAGCCGCGGAAGACTTCATCCAGATATTGGCGAGCGAGGTCAGACATGTTGTTCCACTCCAGAGGCGCCGCTGACGCGGCTCTATCCCACCTATCCAGTGTACCCGGGAGTTGCGTGCCGGCGGGTTAAACCGAAGCCGGCCTGGTGTCGTCGGCTCGTTCATCGCATATTAACGCCCGTCACTTGTCAGTACCGTGGATTAACTTGTGGTCGCACCCGGGGAGCTTGCAGGATCCGCACCGGATGGCAACTCAGGAGGGTTGATGCTCAAGTAGGGGTCCTTCGACTCCGCGCCAAAGTCAGGCGCTCCGCTCAGGATGACAAACAAAACGAGATCGCGTGGGAATAGTGCGGCGCGGCATCAGCTTTTCGCGCGGGCGATTTCACCTATGGTTGCGTTGGTCACGCGCAGGTAATCGGCGGGCGCGATGAGGATCTGCGTGCCTCGCACTCCGGCAGAAATCGAGACGACGTCCCAGAGCTCGATGGTTTCATCGGCATAGACCGGGTAGTCCTTCTTCGCACCCAGCACGGTGACGCCGCCGCGAATGTATCCAGTCAGCGGCTGTACTTCTTTCAGCGGCACGAGCTCGACCTTGCGGTCACCTGTGAGCTTGGCCAGCGCTTTGTAATCGAGTTCGGTATTGCCGGGGATGACGGCGAAGCTCGGTCCATTGCGGTCGCCGCGCGCCAGCAGCGTCTTGAAAACCTGATCGGGCGGCAAACCGATTTTGGTGGCAACCGTCTCGGCCGCAAGATCGTCGGGATCGACCTCGTACTCGCGCAATTCGTAGGCGATGTTGAGGGAGTCGAGCAGGCGGACGGCGTTGGTCTTCATAAGGCAGGGGATAGGGATCAGGGGGGGCTAGTGAAATCATTGCCAGTTCAGCGGATCGCGGACGGTGGACAGAAAACCGATTCAGTTCTACAGGCTGAGCTAGCGTGCCTGCAGGAACCTGATGGCCCTGGACTTATGCCCTGGCCTCTAGCCCCTATCTCCTGACTTTTTTGCTCTTCGACAATATGCCCAGAATTTCCTGCAGTCCCTGGCGGACCTTCTTGATTCCATCCGCGGAGCTTTGCTTGGGGAAGGGCAGGCCCGACTGCTTCTTGGCCGGCTTGGCTTCGTCTTTCAGTTGCTGGCGCGCTCCCGCGATGGTGAAGCCCTCGTCGTACAACAGCTTCTTGATCTGCAGGACGTTTTCCACGTCGCGCTGTCGGTACATGCGCTGGCCGGTGCTGCTCTTCACCGGCTTCAGTTGGGGAAACTCGGTCTCCCAGAAGCGCAGCACGTAGGCCGGTAGCTTGCATAGAGTCGACACTTCGCCGATGCGGAAGTAGAGTTTGTCCGGGATGACCGGCTGGGCCGACGCGCTCTTTTTCCGGCGTGTTTGTTTCTCAGCCATGTGCACAGACAGTTTCGGGCCTAACGCCCCAGGTTGCAAGCGAATATGGGCCGGGAAGCACGGCCTGCAAGACTTTTAGCACGAAGCGATGGCGGGAACAACCCGGGATGAGGCATTGACACTGCCGATGGACGAGGCCACAATCGCGGCCACAGTGTCGCCCGCCGCCAAATTCGTCATCCCGCGAAACTTTTTCCGCGCTCCGTTATTTACTGTCCTGTTGGTTCTGCTGCCGTTCTCGACCATCTGTCTCGCGGTTCCATCCGACAAACACAGCGACCGTCCCAAGCTGCCTTACAACATGATGGGATTGGGCCACGACGAACTCGACGCATACGACAGCAAAGCCGAGCCGGTGGCGAGCGCGACCGCAGCGCTGCTCGCTCTCAATCGCGCCGGATGGGAGTTGATTCACAAATATTTTCCAAAGGTCGGCATCGCCCCGGACGCCGAAGGGGAAGCGCATGCGCAAGGCGCATCCGAGGCCCGCTTCGTCGGCACCGAGCTCAGCGAAGACGCAGTCTTGAGCCCGATACCGCTTATGTCAGCAATATGGTCGTTGCCCGACAGCGAACTCTCGGGACGCCTGAAAGCGCTGCATGACGAATTGGCAACGGCGATGACACTGGAAGACTATTCCCAGTGGAAGCTCGATGCGCTGCGTTCGGCCGTCGATGGCATGACGGAGTGGACCAAGACCGGCCAGGGCACCCGCTATCGCAAGCCAAGAAACAATGTGTCGTTCCGGCAGGCATTGCAGCTCTACGCCATGACGGTCACGCTCATTCGAAGCGAGACGAAGTGGGCTGGTAAGACGGATAACCCTCCTCCCAACATGGCCGACTTCGCCAACCGCCTCAGTCACCAACTGCCGCAGAAGGTCGAGGAAGGCAGAATGACATGGTTCTTCCTGTATCGGCCCGGCGTGTTCGATCGTCCGCTGAACAAGGATGAGTTCGAAGAGCGCGCCGACGTTGTTGCGTTGCAGCGGCACGGCCACATCGTGGAGGCCCAGCAGCTTCCGGTTTATCTCACGGTAGATGAGAAGGAGTGGGCGCCATCCTGGATCGAGCCGAAGGACGAGCAGGTGGACAGCACGCTGGCAGCGCGCAAATACGAGCACGACTGGACGCGGCTGGATGGCCCGTATCTCTGGTATCGCTCCGATCAGTTGGATGGCGCCGTGCTCTATAGAGCCACGGCCCAATTATTGCCGGACCATATCGTCATTGAGGCCGAGCGCAGCATCGAGAGTCGCGGCTCCGTAAAGAGAGTAGATCGTCCTCCCGACTACAATCCCGCGCTGATGCCGGCCTTCTCTCCTGGCGTCGACACCCCCGCCGGGCCATACGACGCCTTGATGGTGGATCCAATGTCGCTGGACGAGCAGGTCCGCGGCTTGAAGTCGATTCGCCATTACTCCAACGCGTTCAAGGCGTGGTGCCTTTACGGGCTCTCGACCTCGGGTATGGCAGGGGATGGGCGAACCTGGATCTCAGTGCTGCCTGATGAGCCACGCCAGACTAATCCGCTCGGCCAGAGTTCCTCTGCGCGATAGCAGCACTTCTTTTGCCGCTTCTGCCTGCCATTGAATCGAGCCGACGTTGCGTTGCAATTTCCCGCAACACTAAGCGGTGAACCGGAACAACTCCGTTGTGAGCGGCTGAATCCTAGATTCTTGCAAGGTTTGGCTGATTGCGGCTAAACCCTGCGTCTGATTCGCGATTCCCAACTTCAGCGAGCTTCGTCAGGTCGCCAGGCAGAGGTAGGTTGCATATATGTTCCGGCTACGCAAGGCTGCAGCACTCGCAGCATTTCTCTCAATCGTGATCACCGTGGGATGTGGCGGAGGATCGACTAACAACGGAACGAGTGGAACCGGAGGAACCGGAGGCACCGGCGGCACGGGTGGAACAGGCGGCACAGGGGGTACCGGCGGAGGCGGCGGCACGCCCGCGCCCACGGTAACTAACTTCACTCTCTCGCCGGCCGTCGCGGGTACTGGCGCCAATGGTGTCGGCCAGTTCGTCAACTTCAACTGGACGACGGCGAACGCGACTTCACTGACCGTCACGCCGACGATCAACGGCGACGATCAGGCCTTGCCGCTGCAAGGTCCTTTCCAGGATACTAGCGCGCCGACGCAGAACACGACATTCACGGCAGTCGCTTCGAATGGCACAACCAACTCGCAGCCGGCAACTGTTTCTTTGACCGTTGTGCCGGTGACGTTGACTTCATCCGTGACCACCATCCAGGCCGGAAACACGGTCACGCTGACCTACGGTGGACCGAACAACAACAGCACCTGGTCGCTGCTAACTGGCGGTAATCCGAATCCCACGCCTCTACCAACACCGACGTGCAGCGGCAACACCTGCACCGGCACCTACACGACTCCTGCGCTAAACGCCAACACGACCTTTAACGTGGCCGCAAATGGCCCCGCCGGTGGACAGGCGGAATCGACCACCGTGACCATCATGGTGGGAGGCGCGACGGCGATCACGTTAACCGCGAACCCGCAGAACGTTCAGCCAGGTGGCGCCTCGACCTTGACCTGGGCCTCGCAGAATGCGTCTGCGGTGACAATTACTCCAGGACTCGGCAATGAGCCGCTTTCGGGATCGACCACCGTGAACCCGACGCAAACCACGACTTACACGGCGACGGCGACTTCGATCTATCCAAACACTCCGCCGGTGACGGCCTCGGTGACGGTCACGGTGAATAATGGCGGTGTGGAAAACCTGAACCACATCATCTACATGCTTCAGGAAAACCGCGCCTTCGATAATTATTTTGGCGTCTTCGCGAATTATCGCGTGAACGTAGACCACATTCCGGGCGCGCAGATGAGCGACGTCAACGATCTGCATACTCTGCCTCCGGGTTACACCATCAAGAATCCGCAGGGACAGGCCTTCGGACCGTTCCACGCACGCACGGTCTGCATCGAAAATCTCTCGCCCTCGTGGGACGAGACGCATTACGACATGGACCTGGTGGGCGACGACTGGATGAACCTGACCCAGAGCTCGCAATACAAGATGGACCGCTTCCTCGATACCACTCTGTCCGGAGGCAGCGGCGATGTGTACGATCCCACGCACTCGCGGCCGCTCGGTTATTACGATCAAACCGATCTGCCGTTCTACTACGAGCTGGGCGCGCAGTTTACGACCAGTGACACCTGGTACTCGCCCATTCCGGCGAACACGGTGCCGAACCGCATGTATCTGTTCTCCGCAACCTCGCACGGACACGCCTTCCCGCCGCAGAGTCCCAACGACCCAGCCTGGCAGGTGGAAACGTTCTTCCGCGCGTTGAACGACGCGCATGTCACCTGGCGTTACTACTACCAGGACAACAGCGTCTTCCTGGCGAACTGGGCCGATTGGAATGACCCGGCGATTCAGGGCAATGTGCGGAACATCCAGGAGTACTACAGCATTCTCTCTAGTCCGAATGCCGACCAGAACCTGCCGCAGGTGGTCTTCATCGAACGCGGCAGCGCCAGCGGACTGGATGAGCATCCCGACAACAACGTTCAAACCGGCGCGGCCGATGTGCAGAACATCATCACCGCGCTGCTCACCAGCGCTGCGTGGCCGGACTCCGCGTTCATCTTCACCTACGATGAAGGCGGCGGTCTGTTCGACCACGTGGGGCCGATCCTGGCTACGCCTCCGGACGATCTCCCGCCGCAAGACCTGGGCTCGGGCGATCAGCAGGGGTTGTTCAACGTGACCGGCTTCCGCGTGCCCGTGATCGTGATCTCGCCCTGGTCGAAGCCGCACACCGTGTCGCACTTGCCCATGGATTACACGGCGATCCTGAAGCTGATTGAAACTCGCTTCAACGTACCGCCGCTAACCCAGCGCGATGCGACCGCGGGCGACATGACCGATCCGCAAAATGGCTTCTTCGACTTCAGCTCACCGCAGATGTTGACGGTGCCGCCGCTGCCGACCCAGCCGACGAACGGAGATTGCGATCCGCATCTCGAGGGACATCCGTAGACTGAACTGTCAGGCAAAAAGGAAAGGGCCTCCGCGATACCACATTGCGGAGGCCGTTTTCGTTAGACAAAAAAAGAGCGAGGCCGATTGCCTCGCCGTGATCAGTTACCGCTTTTTCTTCTTGGCAGCCTTTTTGGTGGCCTTCTTCTTCGTTGCCATAGTTAAAGCCTCCTTTGGTTAGAACTTGTGGAACTTTTTCCCTTGAAGGACCCTAAAACGTGCCCAACATCTTGCATGGGCAATACAGCTACGCAAGATATTGCGGTTACTGTCATGGAATGTCAACAAAAATCGTACAAAATTTTCTTGCGCAGCTCTCGGTTTTGTGATGGTGCACAACTTCCGGAGCAATCCTGCGCCCTCCGCAGCGCGATGAAGTCGCGATACACTCGCCTGCATGCGCGCCGATCCCATTGAACTCGAAGTCTTCAAACATCTCTTCCATTCCATCGCGGAAGAGATGGGCGCCGCACTTCGCCGCACTGCCTTCTCGCCCAACATCAAGGAACGTCGCGATTATTCCTGCGCTCTCTTTGACGGCGCCGGCGAAGTGCTGGCGATGGGCGATCACATGCCGGTACACCTGGGCTCGATGCCGATGTCGGTGCGCGCGGCGATCGAACAGCTTGATCTCGGGCCCGGCGATGTCGCCATGCTCAACGATCCATTTCGCGGTGGAACGCATTTGCCCGACATCACGGTGGTGGCGCCGGTATTCGTCTCAAAAGGAAAGAGCCGCGCGAGCGTTTCGGCGCAGCCGCGGCGTGGCACTACGGCGCGTAACACTGCGGCTCCTGATTTTTTTGTCGCCGCGCGAGCCCATCATGCCGATGTTGGCGGCACCTATGCTGGATCAATGGGGCCATGCCGCGAGATCTACCAGGAAGGCTTCCGCATTCCGCCGGTGAAGATCGTGCGCCACGGGGAAGTCGATCGCGATGTGCTGGCGCTGCTGCTGAATAACGTTCGCACTCCCGAGGAACGCGAGGGCGATTTGCGCGCGCAGCTGGCCGCCTGCCACACCGGACTCTCGCGCCTGGGCGAGTTGTGCGCGCGCTACGGACTGTCGCGCGTGCAACAGGCCGGCCACGCCCTGCTCGATTACTCCGAGCAGATGATGCATGCGTTTCTCGCGACTGTTCCCGCCGGGTCCTATTCGGCGGAAGATTTTCTTGACGATGACGGTGTCACCGATCAGCCGGTTCGTATTGCCGTCAAGATCAACGTGCCGCGCGGCGCGAAGGCCCGGCCAGTGACGGTCGACTTCACGGGCAGCTCGCCGCAGGTAGCCGGCAGCATCAATGCGGTCGAGGCCATCACCTGGTCTGCGTGCTTCTATGTGTTCCGCTGCCTGCTGCGCGAGGATGTCCCCGCCACCGCCGGACTAATGCGGCCCATCCGACTGATCGCTCCCGCGGGCTCGCTGATCAACGCTCGACCTCCGGCAGCCGTTGCGGGAGGGAACGTCGAAACCTCGCAGCGCATTGTCGACACTCTGCTGCGAGCCCTGGCGCGGGCGCTGCCCGATCGCATTCCCGCCGCGTCATCGGGAACCATGAACAACCTGACCATCGGCGGACTAGACGCGCGCAGCGGTGAAGCCCTGCCGTTCGCTTATTACGAGACCATCGCCGGGGGCTCGGGAGCGAGCGCCGCGCACGACGGAGTGTCGGGCGTGCACACGCACATGACGAATTCGCTCAACACCCCAGCCGAGGCGCTGGAATACAGCTATCCGTTTCGAGTGACACGATATTCATTGCGGCCCGGGAGCGGCGGAGACGGTGCGCATCGCGGAGGCGACGGAATTGTGCGGGAGCTGGAGATGCTGACCGATGCCGAGGTGACAATACTCTCCGATCGTCGTAAGACGCAGCCGTATGGATTGAATGGTGGCAGCGACGGCGCTCCCGGACGCACGACGATCCTGCGTCACGATGGCTCAGAAGAAGAGCTGCCGGGCAAAGGCAGCACACGCCTGCGCCGCGGCGAACGGGTGCGCGTGGAAACTCCCGGCGGCGGCGGTTGGGGCGCGGTGTAGCCCCGCTCATCATACGATCCTTTTCGAGATTGTCATCCTGAGCGAAGTGAGATTGCGCAGCAATCGAACGCAGTCGAAGGACCGCTATCGCCGGTAAGCTGCGTGGTTGGGATAGGGGTCCTTCGACTCCGCTGCGTCAAAAGCGGGCGCGGCTGCGCTCAGGATGATAGCGGGACTTTGGGGCGGTCGATTCTCAACCAGCTTCAATACCGTTTCAACCGTCTCGCTTCTCGCACCACGTCCTCCACTCGCGGAAGAAATACCTCCTCCAGCGGCGGCGAGAACGGCACCGGCGAATCGAACGACGCGATGCGCACAATCGGAGCATCAAGCGAATCGAAACATTCCTCGTTGATGATAGCCGCGACTTCTCCGGCAATTCCGCCGGTCTTGGTGTCTTCGTGCAGCACGATCACACGATTCGTTTTCTCCACCGTTTCACGAATCGCGTCACGATCCAGCGGCAGCACTGTGCGCAGATCGATCACCTCGAGCTCGATGCCTTCCTTCGCCAGGATCTCCGCTGCCTCCAGCGCGGTATAGACCATGGCGGCGTAGGTGATCACGCTGACGTCGCGGCCTTCGCGCGCGATGCGCGCCTTGCCGATGGGCACGGTGTAATCCTCGGCGGGCAGTTCTTCTTTGATTCGGCGATAGAGAAACTTGTGCTCGAAGAACAGTACGGGATTATTGTCGCGGATGGCCGACTTCATCAGGCCTTTGGCGTCATAAGCGCTGGCGGGACAAATGACCTTCAGTCCAGGCGTGTGCGCGAAATAGGTTTCAGGATTCTGCGAATGGAACGGGCCGCCGTGGACGCCGCCGCCCGACGGGCCGCGAACGACAACGGGCACCGGCGCGCCCCAACGAAAATGCGCCTTGGCCAGCAGGTTGGTGATCTGGTTGAAGGCGCAGCTGATGAAGTCCATGAACTGGAATTCGGCGACCGGCCGCATGCCGGTGATGGCCGCGCCGAAGCTGGCATTGATGATCGCCATCTCGGAGATGGGCGTGTCGACCACACGCTCGGGGCCAAAGCGATCGATCAGGCCGTCGGTGACTTTGAACGCGCCGCCATAGATGCCGATGTCTTCGCCGATGCAGAAGACGGACGAATCGCGCTCCATCTCCTCCCAAATGCCCTGCCGGATTGCTTCAAGATAAGTAACTGCCGCCATGAATGATTGCCACCCTCGCAAGAGATTCTAAATGAAGAAGAGAGCACGGCGTGCGAGGTGTGGGCGTGCCCCCCTTCACCCTTGTCATCCTGAGCGGAGCGCCTGGTTTTGGCGCGGAGTCGAAGGACCGCTATTCCACGTCACACGCTCCCGGTGCACGTGTCACGGCTCTACCCGGTCCGAGATGTCATGTTTAACCAATGAGTCGTCCGGAGCATCGCTACTTCGTTTACATCCTCGGCAGCATCAGTGGAACTCTCTATATATCGGTATCACTAGCGATCTCGTAGCTCGTATCCGGCAGCATCAGAAGCATACGTTCGGCGGCTTCACCGAGAAGTACGAAGTCACACGCCTGCTCTATTGGGAGAGGTATAACGATGTCGGGTTGGCAATACGACGTGAGAAACAGATAAAAGGATGGCGACGAGAGAAGAAGATCGCGCTCATCGAGAAGTTGAATCCGCAGTGGAAGGACTTGAGCCGGGACTGGGACAGAATGACCGTAAGGCTGATTCCGCGGTCAGCGACCGGGGGAGAGTAGCGATCCATCTGCGCGTGCGAGCATACGGAAAGCTAACCTAGGTTGGGATAGCGGTCCTTCGACTCCGCTCAGGATGACAGTGCTGGAGGGTCGGCGTGGGGTAGGGGTCCTTCGACTCCGCGCCAAAATCAGGCGCTCCGCTCAAGATGACAAGCGTGGAGGGGATGGCCGAGGAAGGTCTCATTGGGTAGGGGTCCTTCGACTCCGCGCCAAAACCAGGCGCTCCGCTCAGGATGACAAGCGTGGAATTGTTCAGCTGAATTCTCGAGCGCCAGCATCAATCTCCGGCGGCCTGATCCCCGACATAGTCTTCGCCAACAACCTCTTCCTGCTTCACGCTGCGACTTCGCGGCATCGTCGTGATCACCACCACGCTGACCAGCACCAGCAGCGTCCCCAGCAAGGTTCGCGGCCCAAGACCTTCGCCTGCCAAGAAATATCCGAGGATGACGGCGACTACCGGATTTACGTATGCGTACGTACCGACCAGTGTCGGCGATTCATGGTGGATCAGCCACACGTAGGCCGTGAAGGCGACGATCGATCCGGCGACCACGAGATAGGCCAGGGCGATCCACGCGCCGCGCGAAACATCCTGAGGCCGAAATCCGCGCCATTCACCGAGCGCAGTCGCAGTGATAGCCAGCATCACGCCGCCGCTGAGCATCTGCGCGGCTGAACTCATGGGCTTCGATTCCGGCAGCGGCAGCTTGCGCGACAACGCGGACGCGATCGACCAACTAAGGGAGCCGATCAGCAGCGCGATCGCGCCGGACGTCGCGATTGGCTGCTCTCCCAGGGCGAGCGAGCGGCTGACCAGCACGAGTACACCGGCTATTCCCGCGAGCAACGCCAGCGCCAGGCGCACGGTGAGCTTCTGCGTTCCCAGAAACAGAATCTCCGACAGCGACATGAAGAGCGGAATCGTTGCCAACATGACAGCGGTGAGGCCCGAGGGCACGCGCTGTTCAGCCCAGAACACCAGTCCGTAGTCGACCACGAAGATCAGAACCGCCATTAGCGTAGCCGATGCCCATTGCCGGATGGTTGGTGACGGAGTTTTCCTCGCCCGCATCCAGGCGAACAAGACAATGCCGGCCAGCAGAAAACGCATGGCCGCCATCAGGAAAGGCGGTATCTCGTGCACGCCAATGCGGATGGCGAGGAAGGTCGAGCCCCATACGAAATACACGATGGCAAAGGCCAGCAGGATTTTCCAGCGAGGCGGGCGCAGCGAGTGCATCGAAGCTCCGGACAGGTCTTTGCTATCTGGCCTGCTGCTCAGTAGATCATCGCGGCGCAACCAAGGAAGCGCAGTTCGTCATCAGAAATTGTTATCGGCGGCAGAAGAGTTGGTTATGGGAGTGGAATCGCCACGTCCTAATCGCAGGTTCGTGGCGCCTTCGATCTTCCCTTGTCATCCTGAGCGCAGTGAAGGAGGCGCAGCCGACGAACGCAGTCGCACGACCGCTCTACCCCTGGCCGAGCCGCTTCTCTTGGGATAGAGGTCCTTCGACTCCGCGTCCGCCGCCGCCGCGAAAGATGCGGCGAAACAAACGCGCGGACGCTCCGCTCAGGATGACAAGCTTATTTCCAAGCGGAGGCTGTGCTCAGGATGACAACCGATCGAGTGGTGGGCAACAGCGAGCCAGTTGCTAAGTGGAAAAACATCGAAACGGTTTCGCCGATAGCCGACAGCCGATGGCTGACAGCCCAAAGCCAAACCTTCACTTCTTGCCCTGCACCGCGGTCAGGCACTGACCGTAGAGATCCAGCAGATGCTTTGCGTAATCTTCGGCTTTCGAGTCGCCACCGGACTGAAATCCCGCGGCAGCCGCGCCCGCCCGGCCATACCCGGTGGTGACGGCGATAAATTTCATCATGTCGAGCGCGATATCCTGATCGCGGCGTGTACCCGGCGCACTGGCGCCATGTTCCTCCATAAAGATGGCCTCCTCACGTAGCAGCAAAAATCATAGCAGAGAGCAGCGGCCTCAGACTTCGAGCCCCACATGGCAGACGCGGCCAATAATGTATTGCGCATAGCTCCTGCCCGCGGCGATGCGCACGCTCTGCAGCTGGCGATGCGGATCGCGGGCGCGCAGCACCAGGCTGTTCTCGACGAACGTGAGATACCCGGCCAGACACTTCCCGCCAAAGTCCACCGCATAGAGGTTCGGTTGCACGCGGCGATAAGGTTCCAGCGAGTTGTAGTGACGGTCGATGAGCAGGGTAGCGGCGGCGATGTCGCCGGAGAACAAGTCGCGCGCTGCCGGCGTGTCCAGTTTAATGAGCACGAAGCGCCGCCAGTCGTTGCGATGATGGTGTTCGCTGGGCTTTAGTCGCCGCAGAAGCGATTTGCTGAAGCCGCGTGTTTCCAGGATGTGGTCGGGAGCGAAACGTGCCAGCGTGGCGTCTTTGCATCGCACTAGAGCCACCTGTTCGACACCCTCAGCGCTGTCGTAAGGAACGGCTCGCCGCTGTATTTCATCCGTGCCAATCAGATCAACTACGCCGATGTCGAGGGTTTCGAGCAGGCGGTCCATGGACTCCAGACTGAGGCCGCGGCGGAAGTTAAGAAAGTTAGAGAGGTGCCCCTGCGGAAACCCCGCGGCGCGAGCCAGGCCGCTGCCGGTCAGCTCTCTTCTGCGGATGCGGGAGCGAATGTGATCACGCAGCTGGTCCTGCAAAGTTAGGAAGCTCATTTTGAGAAGTTATTTCTAGAAGCAATACATGTACTTTAGTAACCTGCGGACTGCAACATTTTTGTTGACTACACGGATTCCTCCGTGCCACAGTCGAACTGTGTCCTGGTTCTGCGGTTCACAGGAAAAAAGGGAGCAATGAGGGACACTGAAGCAAGCATAGAAGACAGAAGCTTCGCTGAGTTTCGCCGCAAGGTGCGCCACAACGAAATACTCCAGGCGGCGATCGAAAAGCTTCTTCGTAGCCTGCGCTTTTCTGGCCGACTCAGCGTGATTGTGAAGAACGGAACGATTTTGAAATCCGGATATGAAGAAGGTTACTTCACCCGCCGTGAAGACGAGCGCTTGATTTCTTAAGATCCGGATGGCTGGAAGCAGCGTGAGAGTTTGTAAGACGCCATCATCTCCGTAATGGGCTCACCCGCCCTGGCCGGCCCGTTCTCACTAACTGAATAAACGAAAGCAGGTCATCGTAACTGAAACGAGCCCTGCGTACGTTCCCCGGATGTGAATGGGGTGCGGCGCAGGGCTCGATTTTATTGCAGGTAAAAGGGGACACGTAATGGAACAAGGGACTTATGAACTGAAGTATTGTGAGCGTTGCGGATCGTTGGGCACACGCCGTGCGCACTCGTCTGACAGTTACTGCGAATCTTGTGCGCAGATCCTGACTCATCGCTTTCTTCCCGCCTCCACCAGCCGTCGGCCGCGTCTGTGTAGAGCCAGAAACCAGAAAGCACCGCTCCTGCAAGCGAAGGGTAAAGCCGACCTGGCAGGCGGGAGGTTGCAATGAGGATCTCGCTGCTTTCCGCCTACCAGGCCAAGCTCTTGCTGGTGGAATCGGGTGACGCCGAAAGTTCCATCGACAATAGCGATCCGCGGCCGGAGATGCTGTGCTTCCGCGGGCAATCTCTGGCGCTGGTGCGTCACTTCTTCGAAATCTCGTCGCAGGTGGGACGCGTGTCGTCGCTGCTGGGCCGCGAATTCTTTCGCTCGCGAGTTTCGCACCACGCAATTCCCAGCTTCGAGGAGCAGGCCGTCTTTGTCCGCGACGTCGAGCTCTGCCTGGAGAAGTTGAGCCGGGGTCACCGCGAGGTCCTCACCCTGCTGGGCCTCTACGACTATTCCTACGACGAAGTCAGCCAGATGATGCACTGTTCCCGCACCAGGGTGCGCCAGTGGTTCAACGAAGCTCTCGATTGCCTCAGCGAGATCTTTCTGCGGGCCTGCCTGCTGCGCGAGAGTCATCCGGACCGGCAGCAGCGGCAGGTTACCCGGCACGCTGTTCCGATCGATACCGTCGGCATCCGCAGGAAACCTCCGCAAAGCGTGAGGCTGGCGCCTGCCGTCGAACCGCCTGGCGACAAGGTTGACGACATTGCCCAAAGCCGCGAATCCCGGCTCGCCTGAGCCCAGCGAGGGTGTCCACCGGGCACCCTCGTTTTCCCTGTCCCGCCGGAAGTGAGCGAAAAACAAGCTTGTGGTGACACAGATCACGTTCGGCTGTGCCGCACATCATATGGTGATGGCCCGCCCGGATATGACACTTCTGTCAGCGCCCCAGGTGATTCGAACGTTCGTTTTGTAATTCCATTTTCTGATCGGAGACCTCGTGATGGTCAGGAACGACGACCAGAACAAGACCGGAACCATCGGCGAACAGCTTCGCCGGGCCGGTATTCCTCGCCGCGATTTTCTGAAATTCTGTACCGAGCTGATGATTGTCGCGCCCATCGGCCTGGCGATCACCAAAAAGGCTTGGGCGGGCGAAGTTGCCGCCGACCTGCTGAAGGCGCAACGGCCGCCGGTGATCTGGCTGCACTTCCAGGATTGCACCGGTTGCACCGAGACGCTGTTGCGCACCTCGCGTCCGGGAGTCGCCGACCTCATCCTCAATATCATCGATCTGGAATATCACGAGACCCTGATGCCCGGCTCCGGCAAGCAGGCCGAAGAGCAACTGCAATCGGCGATGACGAAGTATGCCGGCAAGTATGTGCTGGTGTGCGAGGGCTCGATTCCGACGAAGGAAGCCGGCATCTACTTCAAGTTGGCCGGCAAGCCCGGCACCCAGCTTCTGGAAGAGGCGGCGGCCAAAGCCGGAGCGATCATCGCCATCGGCTCGTGTGCGTCGTGGGGCGGATTGCCATCATCGGGCGACAATCCCACCGGCGCGAACGGCGTTTCCGATCTCATCAAGGGCGTGCCCATCGTCAACCTGCCCGGCTGTCCTCCGAATCCTTACAACCTGATGGGAACGGTGCTGGAGTTTGTGCGCACCGGTGCGCTGCCGGAGCTGGATAACAACCTCCGTCCCAAGTTCGCCTACGACCGCCTGATTCACGAGCAGTGTCCGCGGCGGGCGCACTTCGATAACGGCCGCTTCGCCCAGGTCTTCGGCGACGACGGACATCGTCACGGCTGGTGCTTGTACAAGATGGGCTGCAAGGGTCCCGACACGCACGCCGGCTGCTCGACCCGGCACTTCAACGAAATGCCCGACGTGTGGCCCATCGGCATTGGCGCTCCCTGCGTAGGCTGCACCGAAAAAGAAATTGCGTTCAAGGTTCCGATCTTCCAGCAGGCATCGGTCCACCACTTCACTCCCCCAGCGACTTATCCTCCCATCGCTACCGGAGCGGGACATCCGGCGCACATTGCTACCGGTCTCGCTGGTTTGATCGTGGGATCGGCGGTGGGAGCGGCGTGGACCGCGGCGCAACGTTTCCAAAGCAGCCAGGAAGGCGCGGCCGAACATCCGCCGGAGCCTCCGAAGACCATGCCACCACTCTCCTCCGAGAAGCCGGTGCAAGCGAAGCCAAAGCCTCCGCAGGGCGGAGGCCACTAACATGTCGCTGACTCGCCGGCAGTTGTTGCAGATCGGAGGCGTAGGTGCGGCGTCAGCCGCGCTCGGATGCAACGCGCTTGCGGAAGAGCATCCGACAGCGCCACCGCAAGCCGTCAGCATGTTGTACGACGCCACCAAGTGCATCGGCTGCAAGTCGTGCGTGGTGGCCTGTGCGAGTGAGAACGGGCTTTCGCCGGACACGCGCGTCGATCCGTTGCATCAATCGCCCATCGATTTGAACTCCTTCACGAAAACCATCATCAAGCTGTACAAGCCGGCAGATGACGACGGGCCCTACTCGTTTGTGAAGCGCCAGTGCATGCATTGCCTCGATCCCTTCTGCGTGGCCGCTTGCCCTTTTCATGCGCTGGAAAAAGATCGCTCGACCGGCGTGGTGGGCTGGGAAGCGGAGAAGTGTATCGGCTGCCGTTACTGCCAAGTTGCTTGTCCGTACGAAATTCCCAAGTTCGAGTGGGAAGCCCTCAACGCGAAGATCGTGAAGTGCGAGTTCTGCCGCGACCGCCTGGCGAAAGACCAGGACCCCGCTTGTACCACAGTGTGTCCCACCAAGGCGGTGATCTTCGGACGCCGTGACGTGCTGCTAAAGCAAGCGAAGACGCGCATCAGCGACACTCCCGGCAAGTACTTTGAGAACCGCGTCTACGGCGAGAAAGAAGCGGGCGGAACACAGGTGCTTTACCTGTCGGCGGTCGGCTTCGACAAACTGGGGCTGCCGTCGCTGCCGGCGGACGAACATCCCAGCCAGTGGCTCAAGTGGTCCGAGCGCGTACAAAAATATTTCCTGCTGCCCATCGGCATCTACGGCGTGATCGTCGGATTTCTGAAGCAGAACTTCCGCGAGCACGAAGAAGAGATGGATGAAGAGCAGAAGAAGACAGGATTGATACCGCAGCTATGAGCACTCATAACCAAAGCGATCTGGCAGTCGTACGCTGGCAGCGCGGCGTTCCGGTCTTCGGTGTGCCGATTGTCACCAGGAACTTCATCTTCCTCGCCGCGCTCTCCCTCATTGGTCTTGTGCTGGTCGTGTATCGGCAGATCTTTGGACTGGGCGCCGCAACCGGCCTGAGCGATGGCTATCCCTGGGGCATCTGGAAAACGTTCAACGTCATGACGCTGACGGCGCTCGGCTCAGGAAGCTTTCCCATCGGCATCGCCGCCTGGATCTTTCATAAGCGCCGCCTGCACGCGGTGATGCGTATCACGCTGCTCATCAGCTTTCTGATTTACCTGATGGGCCTGCTTGCTCTGGGCGCCGATGTGGCGCGGCCGTGGAACGTATGGAACCTGTTCTCCCCCTGGCGCTGGAACACCATGTCACCCATGTGGGAAGTGCTGTGGTGCATGCCGGTGTACTGCCTGATCCCGCTATTCCTCGAGAACACCCCGCCGATCCTGGAGCAACTGTATTACTTCTTCCCACCGATTCGCGGCCTGGTGGTGTGGACGATCCCTGTCATCCGTGTGACCTACCCCTACGTTGTGGCACTAGCGTACACGCTGCCCATGATGCATCAATCGGCACTCGGCGGCCTGATGCTGCTCACCGGCACGCAGGTCTTTCCGCTGTGGCAGACGCCGCTGCTTCCGTTGCTCTACATGTGGTCGGGTGCATTCATCGGGGTGGCGACGACCATCGGCGCGATCATGCTGTGCTGTCTGGCCTGGAAGCGTCCGCTGGATCAGTCGATTCTCGACGAACTGGTGCAGTTGCTGGTGACGCTGGCCATTCCCTGGGTGGCGGTGCGGCTGATCGACATCATTCTGCGCGGCAAATTCATGTTGATGTTCAACTCCGGCTATCGCAGCTTCTTGTTCTGGGACGAGATGCAACTCGTTCTCATCCCGGTGCTGTTCCTGCGATTGAAGAAATTTCGTGAAAGTCACTACCACTTATTTATCTGCTGTGTGCTGGTAGTGCTGGGTGGAATGGCGTACCGATTCGATCCCACGACATTCGCTTACCGGCCATGGAGCCTGTCGTATTACACGCCCACGGTTATCGAGATTCTGATTTCTCTCGGATTTATTTCCACCTGCATCGTGCTGTTCCTGCTGGCAGTGAAGCGTCTGCCGATTCTGCCGGCGCCGGTGCAGCAGTGGTACGACCTGGAAGAGTATTACAAGCGCATTTATCCCTACGTACAAATGAGTGGCTATGGCGACAAGGATCAATATCGACCCAGTTACGCGGATTGAAGGTCACCTCCGCGTGGATGTTGAAGTGAACGGCGGCAACGTCTCACAGGCGTGGGCCAGCTGCACCATGTGGCGCGGCATCGAAAACATTTTGCTGGGACGCGACCCTCGCGAAGCCTGGCTCTTTACCCAGCGCTTCTGCGGCGTGTGCACCACGGTGCATGCCATGGCCAGCGTGCGCGCCGTAGAAGACGCGCTGCGCCTGCCGATTCCGCCCAACGCCCAGTTCATCCGCAACCTGATTCTTATCAATCACGCGTTGCACGATCACATCGTGCACTTCTATCAATTGTCGGCGCTGGATTGGGTCGACATCATGACCATCCCGCGCGCCAATCCCAAAGCCGCGTCGTCTCTGGCCGAGACGCTTTCGGATTGGACCAACAACTCCGACAAGGAACTGGGAGCGGCTCAGGACAAGGTCAAGGCGTTGGCAGCCAGCGGACAGCTGGGCATGTTCGCCAGCGGTTACTGGGGACATCCGGCGATGCACCTTCCGCCGGATGTGAACCTGCTCGCCTTCTCGCACTACCTCCAGGCGCTCGATTATCAGCGCAAGGCGTTGCAGGTGGTCGGCATTCTGGGCGGCAAAACGCCGCACATCCAGAACCTCGCCGTCGGCGGGGTGATGAATGCCATCAACCTCGACAGCCAAGGCACGTTGAACATGGATCGCCTGTACACCATCAAGTCGCTGATGGACGAAGTGATCCCCTTCGTGCAACAGGTTTACTTCAACGACGCTTGTGCCATCGCCGCGCTCTATCCCGAGTGGATGTCCTACGGTGGGGGAGTACGCAATTACCTCGCAGTTCCCGATCTGCCGCTGAATGCGCAGGCCAGTGCGTTTGATCTGCCCGGCGGCGTCATCATGGACGGAAATCTCGCCGGCACGAAGACCTTCTACACCGCGGCCGACACGGAATTTCGGCACGCGGTAACGGAAGATCTGACGCATGCCTGGTACAAAGGTAACGAGCCGCAGCATCCCTGGCAGGGTGAGACCCAGCCGCAGTACACCGACTTCGAAGAGAACGGAAAATACTCGTGGGTGAAGGCGCCGCGCTACGACGGACACCCGATGCAGGTTGGTCCGCTGTCGCAAATCCTGGTTGGTTATGCTCAGGGCCATCCACTGACGAAGAAGTGGACCGACCTGGCACTGGCGAAGATTTCAGCGATCGGCAAGCGGAAGGTCACGGTCAATGATCTGCAGTCGACGATGGGCCGCCATGTGGCGCGCGCGATCCGATGTGCCATGTTGTCGGAGTTGGCGGAAAAGCATTGGGAATATCTAGTGACGAATATCAGCCATGGCGACACCGCGGTTTATAATCCGCCAAAGTTTCCCGACGGCGAAATTGAAGGCGTGGGCACACACGAAGCGCCGCGTGGCACGTTGTCCCACTGGGTGGTAGTCAAAAATGGCAAGCTCACGAACTACCAGGCTGTGGTACCTACTACATGGAACGCCAGCCCACGCGACAATCGCGGACAGCCCGGCCCGTATGAAATGTCGCTGCTTGGCAATCCGATCGCCGATCCGGAGAAACCACTGGAAGTGCTGCGTACGGTACACTCGTTCGACCCGTGCATGGCGTGCGCGTGTCACACCTTCGATCCCGAAGGCAGGCAGATCGCAACGGTGAAGGTGCTGTGATTCCACGAATTCTCATCGCCGGTGTAGGCAACGTGCTGCTGGAAGACGATGGCTTCGGTCCGCACGCTATCGCGCGGCTACAGGCGGAGTACGAGTTAGGCGAAGAGGTTGAGTTGCTCGACCTCGGTACGCCGGG
Source organism: uncultured Acidobacteriaceae bacterium (assembly GCA_963834135.1). GTDB lineage: Bacteria > Acidobacteriota > Terriglobia > Terriglobales > Acidobacteriaceae > Bog-257. The sequence goes on from CAWIAN010000013.1 coordinate 160,944, forward strand.
GCTGGACTTCGTCGATTACCTCGTGGGCCGTGACATGTTGATCATCCTTGACGCCCTGGCGTCTGGCGGCGAGCCGGGAGAGATTGTTGCCTTTGATCGCGAACAGCTTCGCGAGTTCATGCCCAATATGCGGCTTAGCGCGCACCAACCGTGCTTGCAGGAGACGCTGTTTACGGCCGAGACCGCGGACGTTTGCCCGCCCGAAGTGATGCTGGTTGGAGTGGTCGGTGAAAATTTTCAAGTGACGACGGAATTAGGACCGGCGGTTGAGAAGTCGATGCCGGTTGCCTTGGAGCTGATCGCCGAACTGCTTCGCCAGCGCGGGATTCGAGCGCGCAAGCGGCTTGAGCCCTTGCCCTGCAATCCGTGGTGGAGCGTCAGCGACGTGAGCCGGTCGGCGTAACCAGCGGATTTGAGCGGGGTTAGAACGGCTGAACCCGCTCTAGCCCAAAGTCAGGGCTAGAACGGGGCACCCCGGGTGACATCTGACATCTGCCACCTGCTCACCTTCCATGCTGCCGCTTGTAGATCTTCTCCACCGCTTCCACAGTATCGATGTCCTTCGGCAGCTTGTCTTCGCGGACGCGGATGATGCGCGGGAAGCGCAGCGCGTATCCACTGTCGTGTCGCTCGCTGCGCATGATGGCGTTGAACGCCACTTCCAGCACGATCGTCGGTTCTACCTCGCGCAGGTGTCCATGATCGGCGGTTGTGTGTGCCAGGAACCACTCGGTCAGTTCGGCAATCTCTTTGTCTGTCAGACCCGAATACGCCTTGCCGATGTTGACCAGCTCCTCGCCCTTGCGCACCGCGAAGGTATAGTCGCTGAGCACGTGAATACGCTTGCCGTGGCCGAACTCCGCGGCAGTGACGACCACGTCGAGCGTTGCCAGTTCGCGCTTGAGCTTCAGCCACCACTTTCCGCGCCGCCCGGGCATATAGGCCGAGCTGAGGTCCTTGATCATCAGGCCTTCGTTGCCCCGCGCCATCGCCTGCTCGAAATACGTTTCGAGCTGTTCGACCGAATCAGCTCGCATCGACGGCGCACGCAGCACCCAGCCCGACGCGGCTTCTTCCGCGATCTCCGGCTCGAACAACAGATTGCCCTGGGAGTTGATCACCGGCCTCGGCGCCACGCGCTGTGCTCCGGCGAAGACGCGGTCGAGAATCTGCGCGCGCTCTGTGAGCGGCTTGTCGAGCGCGAGCTCGGCGTCCGCGTAAATCACGTCGAAGACGACGTAGGCCACCGGAACTTCGCTGATTAATTTCTGGCTGACCTGCTTGCGGCCCAGCCGCTTCTGGATTTCGCCGAAGGGAAGGGCATGGCCCCCGTCTTCGTTATGGCGCCAGGCGACGATCTCACCGTCGAGAATCACTTCGCCCCCAAAATCGCTGAGCGGTCCGACCAACTCCGGGAACGACAGCGTGACTTCGTCGAGCGTGCGCGAGAAGAGTCGCGCCTGGCCCGATCCGCAGTGCGCCTGCGCCCGAATGCCGTCATACTTGTCCTCGACCTGCGCGTGCTCGAAATACTGGAACGCCTCCTCGGCGTCGGCCGCAGGACTGGCGAGCATGAAGCCGATGGGATGGAAGAGCCGCATACGGGCTTCGCCCAGACGATGTTCGGCGGCGAGCAGCAGCGTCGCGCCAATGTCGCCCAGCAACATATTCACCCGCTGAACCGTCGCGATCGGCTCGTCATAAGCTTTGGCGATCGCCTCTTCCACCAGGCTTTCTTTCAGCCCGATGCGTAGCTCTCCGGTAATGATTTTAAGGATGTATTTGGCTTCGAGCGCGGTCGCGCGCTCCAGCAGCGATTCCAAGACAGCCGCCTTTGCCGCAGCGGTGCGCGTTTCGGCAATGCGATCGAAGGTCTCGCGAACCTCATGTAGCGTCAGCGTTGAACTGGCAGGCGCCTTAGTCAGCAGCACATCGTAGGCTGCCGCTCCCAGGTCGCCGCGCTTGCGATAAGCCGCAGTCAGTGCCGCCGTGCGCGAGCCGGTAATTTCCCCGACCAGCTTCCACAGCAGCGATCCGCCAATCTGTAACGTTCGCTCGTCGAAGGCGGGAAACGCCCGCCCGGAGAGGAAGACTGCCGAGACGGCCGCATCATTTAATGCGCTGGAGCGAAAGTAGTCGGCAACCAGGATGACCTTTTCGGTCTTCTTAGTAGTTGCGCCGATGCGCTCGCCCAGTTCGGCCAGAGATTGCATAAGTCAGACAGTTTGATGCACTACAGCGCGACTAGTCAGAGGGCTACTGCGCATGGCCGATGGTTCGAGCCGGTTGACGCTCGTTTCATGTGATAACGAGCGGTGTTCCTTTCAGCTTCGTAATGAAGATATATGCAAAGTTGACGACCAACACAGTCGCACTCGCGATAGAATCGCTTTATCACTTTGGCAATCGGGCCCCTTTGGCCGTCGCGGGTGTGGAGGCTAAGCCTCCAGAGAGGACGGCCCCCATGCTCAACGCTTATCTTCCGAAGACATCAGCCTACATCCTGCTGACCATCTTTCTTGCTGTCTCGCTTTCGGGCCAGCAGATGAAAGAAACCGCAGATGGGCTCGTCATCCCCGATGGTACCCCGGTCGAGCTTCGTCTCACAGAGAACATCTCTTCTAATAAGGCACACAAAGGCGACCAGCTGAATTTCCTTGTCGTCAAGGATGTGAACCTGGACGGCTACACGCTGATTCCCGCTGGCACCGTCGCCCAGGGCGAGGTTACACAGGTCAAGGGCAAGCGTTTTCTCGGCATGGGCGGCAGGATTTCTTTTGACCTGGAATCCGTAGAGCTCGCCAATGGCGAGCGCGTGCAGCTACGCGCCAGCAAAGTGGTTAAGGGAGGCTCGCGCACCAAGCTCATGGCCACCGCCATGATTGCGACCTCGGTCATCTTCCTGCCGGCTACGCCGATTTTCCTGCTGACTCGCGGACATGAAAGCACGGCGTTGCAAAGTACGGAAGTCACCGCACAGATCGAAGGAGCAGCCCCGGTTTCGGTTGCCGGATTACAACGCTCCGGAGCCACGACGTCGGACCTCGCGGTGATGATGAAGTATCTGCCGTCGCGGGTTTCTAATCGCGAAGGCCGCGAAGGCGATATGGTGAACCTGATCTTCGTGGCGCAGCAGCAGCAGTTGCAAGACGCTTTCCAGCGCGCGGGTTGGGTGCAAACGGATAAGTGGAATCCGATCCTGGCCTGGCATCTGTTGCAGCATGGGACCGGCGATTCTCGCGTGCCCATGGCCAGGTTCTATCTTTTTGGCAGAGTGCAGGATTACTCGTATGCTCTGCCCGACGCGGACGCGGTGGTGTCGCGCCGTCATCATCTGCGAATCTGGAAGACCGATTGCACGGTAGATGGAACGCCGATCTGGGTAGGCTCGGCTACGCATGACGTCGCCATCGAAATCGCCAAGAACGGGCGATTGATTAATCATCGGATCGATCCCGAGGTGGATGCGGAACGCGACTTCATTGCCGGCGACTTGACTGCGAACTTATCAGTCAGCAGCCAGGAATATCTCCATGGCGTCAATCCGGTATACAACGCGGAAACCTCTTCCGGAGAGTCCTATTACTCGGATAGCCGCATCCTGCTACTGGATCTGAAGGAGCCGACGAGCACCGTCGCCGGATCCAGCGGAAAGCCATCCGCGATGTTGGGGACGATCGCGCTTCCCACGGCAGCCGCGCCCGGACTCAACCCGAACAATACGACCGTCTCCCACTGATCTTCCCGCAACTTGCCCAGCCGTGAAGCCTTCGCGCAGCTGTTTGCGAGGCCGGTCCGTCCTTGCACGCAAGTCTTCTAGTCCGCAACGCTTTAATCTTGCCGCTGCGCGCGACTCGTGCGAAATTTGCTGGAAGATTCTCGTCGCCCAGGGACGCTGCGGTAGCATCCAAAAGTCGCGGAGGAGAAATGACGAAACGTCTGGTCGCTACATTTACCCTGCTGGCCGCCTTCGGCTTGCCTGCAACCGCATACGCCCAAACAGCCACCGATCAAAATCAGACCTATCAGGACAAAGATAAGTGGCAAGTCAAAGACGGCTATGAGTACCGGGTGTTTCCTTTGCGGCCAACCCAATGGCCCGACGGAGTGGAGACCGCGCCGGAAAACTGTGTTCTAACTCCAGCGCAGGCCCAGAAGTACAAGTGCAAAACCATCAGCTACCAGGGCCGCGCCTATTACTACTACACGGGCGAGCACGGCAAAGTTTACGCGCGACGGGCAGCGGTGATGACCTACACGCAGCCATCCGACCCGCACTAGAACCAGCGTTTTACGCAGTCACGACGACCCCGGTGCACGCCGTCTTGCTCAGGCGGCGATAGCCGTGGCGTACGCTGGAGTCGAAGTAGATCGCGTCGCCGGCCGCAAGCTGAAAGGCATCGGAGCCGATCGTTATCTCCAGCTTGCCCGAGATCAGGTAAAGCACTTCGATGCCGGGATGATGATGCTGGCGCACCTTCTCCGCCGGCACTTCCTCGAACTCGGCGTAGAAGGCATTCAGTCTGCGCTCGGTGGTTTTGAAGTCGAGGCTCTCAAAGTGATACGCCACCGGCCCGCCGCCCGGACGCTCTGGGAAGCGCAGCCGTTCCTTCTTGCGCACGATCGATACCACGTGGCGCTTGCGTTCGTCGGTGAAGAAATGCTCCAGCCCGACGCCGAAGACCAGCGCGATGCGCAGCAACGTGGGCAGCGTGGGGAAGAGTTTGCCGCGCTCCAGCTTCGACAGCATAGCGGGCGAGAGGCCGGTGTGCCTGCCCAGTTCGACCAGTCCCATGCTCTTGCGCAACCGCAAAGTGCGTAACTTTTCGCCTACGTGATAGGGCTCTAAACCCTGCTGGATCGTCGGGTTCAACATTAGGCCTCCTCCCCCACATTTACCTGGCAATCAAATCCTGCGTGCTTTTTTGCTATAGCAGTTACAGGGATGGATTGCGCACATTGTATTTGCATCACAAGATAACCAATTTTCTCTACAGTTGATGCAAGAAAGACGGAAAGTGCAACAGAAAAAGTCGACGCGGACTCACTTTCCAGCCCAGCCTCCGCCTTCAACCGGGCGGCTGCTGCCGTGCCGCAACGGCGTCGCGATCGCGAGCAACGTATTCGGGCCATCTGTGGTTGTTCGGGTCGCGAGCCGGCTGCGGCAGGAGTTAATGCAGTCCTGGCAATCGATCTGGTGCTGCCGTGGAGGCGACTCAAAAGGAGAATGCAGTGAAAACTCTCGATGTAGTTTCTTTGGTACTTCTGATAGTCGGCGGCCTGAACTGGGGCCTGGTGGGTGCTGCCCATTTTGATCTGGTGGCGGCCATCTTCGGCATGCACTTCGGCGAAACTTCCATGCTCAGCTCAGCGGTCTACGTGCTGGTAGGCCTGGCTGCCCTGTACCAGGCGTTCGCGTTCAAGGCGATTCAGAATCGCTGGAAACACGCGACCGCCCGCTGATGCCCAACCTGCGGGGAGAGGCATAGCCACTCTCCCCGTATCACTCTTTTCGAAGCTTCCGTCCACTGCCATCGGCCGCCGTCGTCCACCTCCACCAGCGCAACGGCCAAGGGCCGCTGGCATCTTCAGCCAAACGGTGCGATAGTTACTGCCTTCCGTCCTCATCAAATTTTGGAAGTGCGTGCATGGATCGACGAACTTTGCTGAAGTATCTGGCGGCGACGCCGCTGCTCTCACGCTTGCCCGTGGACGCGTTTGCGCTCGCTTCTCCGGCATTGAAAGCCGTCATTCGTCGCGTGCGTTTCAACGATCCTGCGTGGCCTAGTCCCGCAATGTGGGACAAGCTGAAGCAGCAGGTCGGAGGCCGCCTCATTGCGGTGCAATCGCCGTTGCCGTCGTATGCATCCGCCATCAAAAAAGGCGTGTCGGAAAGCCTGCTCCAGGACTTGCACAATCCCTTCTACCTCGGCGATCAGCCCGGCATCACCGAAACCTTTGGCTGGGTGGACGCCTGGACCACCGCGCCCAGCATTTATGCCGTCGCGGCCAGCAGCGCCGAGGACGTTGCAGCGGCGGTGAACTTTGCTCGCGAGAAGAATCTTCGCCTGGTGGTTAAAGGCGGCGGACACAGCTATCAAGGCACGTCGTGCGCGCCTGATTCGCTGCTGGTGTGGACGCGACACATGAACGACATCGTCCTCCAGCAGGATTTCGTTCCCCGGGGATGCGCCGGCAGGATAGCGCCGCAGCCCGCGGTGACGCTGGGCGCGGGCGTGATCGGGATTCACGCCTACGATGCTGTCACCACCAAGGCCGGACAGTATGTTCAGGGCGGAGGCTGCACCACGGTGGGCCTGGCGGGACTGGTGCAGAGCGGCGGCTTCGGCAGCTTCTCGAAGCATTACGGGACGGCGGCTTCGGGTTTGCTGGAAGCCGAAGTGATCACCGCCGACGGCAAGATTCGCACCGCGAATGCGTGCAACGAACCCGATTTGTTCTGGGCCTTGAAGGGCGGCGGAGGCGGCAGCTTCGGTGTCATCAGCAAGCTGACGTTACGTTTGCGCGAATTGCCGGAGTGGTTCGGCGCGGCGATCTTCACCATCAAGGCGTCGTCGGATGATGCCTACAGGCGCCTGCTGCGGCAGTTTGTCGGCTTCTACAGCGAACAGCTTTTCAACGACCATTGGGGCGAGCAGGTTCACGTTCGAGGCGATAACGTCCTCGAGATTCGCTTCGTCTCGCACGGTCTCGACACTGCCCAGTCGAAGTCCATCTGGCAGCCATTTCTGGATTGGCTGGCGCATTCGCCCAGCGACTACGAACTGGTGGGGCCGCCGCCGATCATCGTGGGCGTGCCCGCGCGCCACTGGTGGGACGTTGCGTTCATGAACCAGGGAGGCCGCAACGTTTTCACGATCGACCCGCGTCCCGGCGCCGGAGCGAGCGACGCGTGGTGGCAGGGGGACGGTGATCAGGCCGGCCAGGTTCTCTACGGGTACCAGTCGTTGTGGCTGCCCGCCTCGCTGCTGAAGGCTGATGCGCAGGACGGGCTGGCCAACGCATTATTCGCGGCCTCGCGCCGATGGCAAGTCGGAATTGCACTTCAACAAGGGTCTCGCCGGCGCGCCGGCCGAAGCGATCGCCGCTGCACGCGACACGGCCACGAATCCCGCCGTCTGCGATGCCTTCGCGCTGGCCATCATCGCGTCCGGAACGAACCATGCGATTCCGGGTGTGCCCGGGCATGAACCCGATCTCGAAGGAGCTCGCATGCAGGCCGAGATGATCAACACCGCCATGAACGAGTTGCGCAAGGTTGCGCCCAACGGCGGCTCGTACGTTTCCGAGAGCGACTTCTTCGAGAAAGGGTGGCAGCCGTCGTTCTGGGGCGCGAATTACCCGAAGCTGCAGGCGGTGAAGGCGAAGTACGATCCGCTGGGGCTGTTCTATGTACACCATGGAGTCGGCAGCGAAGGCTGGAGCGATGACGGCTTCACCCGGACCAGCTAGGACATATCCCGGATTGACACGAACTTGCAAGCTGCTTACCCTGAAGGGAGCGATACTTGCGTCTTAGCCCATCGAGGAACATCCAATCCCTATGCGTTCATTGCTCCGCCATCTGAAATTTCTGACCGCCCTCCAACTCTTGCCGGCTCTTGAGAGCGGCGAGGAGACTACCTTGGTCGGCGGGCAGGCCGTGCTCGAAGGGGTGATGATGCGTTCCCCACACGCGTGGGGCATCTGCATCCGCCGGGCCGACGGCTCGATGGCGACGCACTCGGAGCCGTTGGAGAAGTCGTCCGACAAGCATAAGTGGATGGCCTGGCCGTTTGTGCGGGGCATTATGACGCTGGGCAATGCCATGGTGCTGGGTTTCCGCGCCCTGCGCTACTCGGCCAACGTGCAGTTGGGCGATCTGTCTCCCGAGGAAGAGAAGAAGACCGAAGTCAGCGGCTGGGTGCTCGCCGTCAACGTGATTCTGTCGCTCGGCTTCTTCGTCTTCATGTACAAGTTCGTGCCGCTGCTGGCGGCCACCAAGCTGAAGAATCACTATCCCGCATTCGGCAACCAGATCCTGTTCAACGTGGTCGACGGCGTGATTCGCATCAGCCTGTTCCTGCTGTTTATCTGGGGCATCTCGCTGTGGCCCGATATCAAGCGGGTGTATCGCTATCACGGCGCCGAGCACAAAACAGTGTTCGCCTTCGAGAACAGCGATCCCCTGACCGTGAAGAACGCGCAGGCGTATACCACGTTCCATCCGCGCTGCGGTACCAGCTTCCTGATGACCGTAATGCTGATTGCCATGTTCATCTACATGCTGGTTCCGGCTGTGACCTTCTGGGGACGCTTTGCTTCGCGCATTGCGCTGCTGCCTGTCATCGCCGCCATCTCGTATGAGCTGATCCGCTTTGCCGCTAAGCACGGCTCGTCGCTGTTTGCCGTGATGACCAAGCCCGGCCTGTGGCTGCAACGCATCACCACGCAGCCTCCCGAGGACGACCAGGTTGAGACCGCTATCGCCGCTCTGAACGAAGCCATGGAGCTGGAAAAGCAGCACGGCGGCGAACTGGTGATTGCCTAGCGGGGCCCCCGCGAAAACTGTTTCCAATTTTGGTTGTCATCCTGAGCGGAGCGTCCGCCAAGGCTTTTGCGATTTGCGAAGCGAATCGCGCGGATGCGCAGTCGAAGGACCCCTATGCGACAATGCCGCCGGGTGTAGCGGTCCTTCGACTTCGTTCGCCTCTCGGCTCACTGCGCTCAGGATGACAACCTCAATGATTGACTAACAGAACAACCGAATTTTCACGTTTCCGTACAATAGAGTTGAAACCCATGTTTGAACGCTTAGAACAACTCGAATCGAAATACGAAGAGCTGAACCAGGCGCTGGCTTCGCCGGACATCGTCTCCGACTCGCAGCGTTATCAGAAGACCGCCAAGGCGCACAGCGAAATCGCGCCCATGGTCGAGAAGTATCGCGAGTTCAAGGACCTCACGCGCGGTATCGAGGAGAGCAAGGCGCTCGCCGCTGACGAGACCGATCCCGAGATGCTGGCCTACGCCGGTGAAGAAATGGCCAAGCTGGAAAAGCGGCTGGCCGAGGTCGAGGCGGAGCTGAAGGTCCTGCTGCTGCCCAAGGATCCCAACGACGAGAAGAACGTCGTGGTGGAAATCCGCGCCGGCACCGGCGGCGACGAGGCCACGCTCTTTGCGGCCGAAATCTTCCGCATGTACATGCGGTACGCGGAGTCGCAGCACTGGAAAGTCGAGGTGCTGTCCTCATCCGAGTCGAGCGTCGGCGGACTGAAGGAAGTTATCGCGATTATCGAAGGCCAGCGCGTGTACTCCAGCATGAAGTATGAGAGCGGCGTACACCGCGTGCAGCGCGTGCCTGCGACGGAAACTCAGGGCCGCGTGCATACCTCGGCCGTGACGGTTGCGGTGCTGCCGGAAGCCGAAGACGTCGACATCAAGATCGAGGCCAAGGACATTCGCATCGACACCTTCTGCTCGTCGGGACCGGGCGGCCAGTCGGTGAACACGACATACTCGGCCGTGCGCATTACGCACCTGCCGACCAACACCGTGGTCAGCTGCCAGGACGAGAAATCGCAGATCAAGAACCGCGAAAAGGGAATGCGCGTGCTGCGCTCCCGCCTCTACGAGATGGAGCAGCAGAAGCAGGCCGACGCGCTGGCCAAAGAGCGCAAGGCGCAGGTGGGCTCGGGCGATCGCAGCGAAAAGATTCGCACCTACAACTTCCCGCAGAACCGCGTCACCGATCACCGCATCGGCTTCACCGCGCATCAGTTGCCGGAGTTCATGGACGGCCGCATCCAGCCGATGATCGATGCGCTAATCACGCACTTCCAGGCCGAGAAGATGAAGGAGCAGTCGGAAGTGATGGCGTAGGCAAGCCGCCGACCCTCTCGCCAAAGATGACGACGAGGAGGATGGGGCACCCGCGGATTCGGTCGATTTCGTAGTTTACGTTTGGTGTCGTCCTGAGCGGAGCGTCCGCCTTGGTTTGCGATTCGCTTTGGCGAATCGGCGCGGACGCGCAGTCGAAGGACCCCTATAGCAACGATCCTGCCGGGTATAGCGGTCCTTCGACTGCGTTCGCCTCGCGGCTCACTTCGCTCAGGATGACACGGCTAAAAGAACACATCTTCCCATGCAACTGAAGCAAGCGCTCACGTCGGCCATTGATCGTCTGGAAGCCGCTGACGTGGGCTCGCCGCGGCTGAACGCCGAGGTGCTGCTGATGTTCGTCCTCGGCGTCCATCGCGCCTACCTCTACGCGCATCCCGAGCGCGAACTTGCATCCCGAAGAAGAAGCCCGTTACGACGAGGTGCTCGCCCAGCGCGCGACGGGCATGCCGTCGCAGTACATCACCGGACATCAGGAGTTCTGGGGACTGGACTTCGTGGTCTCGCCGGCGGTGCTGATCCCGCGACCCGAAACCGAGCACCTGGTGGAGACGGTGCTCGAACTTGCGCGTGAGGTCCCGCGACCGAAGATCGTCGATGTCGGCACGGGATCGGGCGCGATCGCCCTGGCGCTGGCGCATGAACTGAAGGGCGCCAAGGTCTATGCGGTGGATCTGTCGCCGGATGCGCTGGAGATCGCGCGTGCCAATGCTGCCCGGCTGCAACTTGACGGACGCGTGAAGTTCGCGCAATGCGATGTGCTTAGGCCGATACAAAACCGGGACTTTTCGCTCAGCGACTTCGATTTCGTCGTGAGCAACCCTCCCTACGTCGGCTTCGACGAGGCGGACAAGGTCCAGAAATCGGTGCGCGATTTCGAGCCGAAGATGGCGGTCTTCGCCGGCGAACGCGGATTGGACGTGATCGGCCCGCTGATCGAGCAGGCGCAGGCGGCGCTGAAGCCCGGAGGCTGGCTGGCGATGGAGATTGGTTACTCGATGTGCGATGCGGTGGTGAATTTGCTGAATCCCACTATGTGGGGGAATGTGAGGGTTGTTCCGGATTTGCAGGGAATACCGCGGGTCATAGCCGCGAGGAAACAATAATCGTCTCGAGGTGTCATCCTGAGCGGAGGATCGCGCCGTATGCGATCCGGAGTCGAAGGACCCCTGTCGGCGAAGGGAATTCTGCCGGGACTCGACCATTCACGAACCTTCACCCAGCGCTGAAGCGCTGGGCTATGGCCTTCCATCCGGCGTTGCGGGACTAGTGCATTGCGAGATCGAATGCTGAAAAGCTTCCAACGTTCGAGCATCTGTGGGCTGTGCCTTTTGTGGTTGTTAAACTGGCAACTGGCAACCGACAACTGACAACATGATTTCGATTCCCTCATTCGCAAAAATTAATCTCGGGCTGAAGATCGGCGTGGTGCGGACGGACGGCTTTCACGAGCTGCGCACCGTCTATCAGACACTGGCGCTGCACGATGTGATTCGCGTTGAGGTTGGGGCCGGCGAGGGAATCGAGATTCGCTGCAACGATCCCCGCGTGCCGCTGGATGCCTCGAACACCTGTTACAAGATTGCCGAGCGGGTGCTGGCGTTGGTACGAGAGAGGAAGATCGTGGCCACGGCAGGCGACCCGCAGATCCCTCGGCTGCGCCCTGCGGGCTCCGCTCGGGACGACAATTCTGCAGGAGGAGTAAACGGCGCACCTGAAGGTGCGCCCCTTCAAAGCGATCACATCATTGCGTCGAAGGGCGGCAGTCGCACGCCTCCTCAAGCGCTGCCTGGCGTCGATGTGAATCTTTACGGCACCGCTCACGCCGCTCGTGTGCAGCAGGACATCCAGAGTGCGCCGCGCGGCAAAGTCGTCATCGAGATTGAGAAGCGTTTGCCGGTTCAGGGTGGAATGGGAGCGGCGTCGTCTAACGGTGTTGCCGCCTTGCTGGCGATGGAGCGTGCGCTAGGTATTACGTTGTCGCCGCAAGATCAGCTGCGCATTGCCGCCGAGGTGGGAAGCGATCTGCCTCTGTTCCTGATTGGAGGAACCGTGCTGGGAGTTGGGCGCGGCGAAGAGGTCTTTCCGCTGCCTGATCTGCCGGCGCTGCATGTGGTCGTGATCACGCCGCCAGTGGGGGTTTCGACCCCGCGTGCCTTTGCGCGCTGGGATGAGCTGAACACGCTGGAGGCCGCATTGACCGGCTCCCGTGACACAGGTACAATTAACGAGTTCAGTCAAAGTGTGTTTGCCTGGCTGAGCGCAGGTTTCCCGCAGGTGGGCCAGAGTGCCCAGACTGCATCCGGTGTTCCCGCACGAGGCGGGGACCGGGCCGAGACACCGCTTCTCGACCTCGTCCGAGCCGGGATCGAAAACGACTTCGAAAAGGTCGTCTTTCCTGAGTATCCCGATTTGCGAGAGGTAAAGGCACTGTTGCTGCGCGAAGGCGCGCGCTATGCCTCGTTGTCCGGGTCTGGCTCGACGCTGTACGGGCTATTTGAATTCGGAGGATCAGGCGCAAGCCGCCGCCGAGCGCATGAGCGCCGCTGGCCACGCAGCTGTAGCGACCACGAACGCTGACGCGGGAAGAATATTGGAAGGCTTTGACTAGTCGAGATTTGATCTGACAGCAGGGGTCCTTCGACTCCGGATCGCAAACAGCGCGATGCTCCGCTCAGGATGACGCCTCTTTCGGGGAGACGTTCTGGCGCAGAGCGAACGGCAAAGAGCGAGCTGATGGCTGAGTGCTGACGGCTCGTACCACTGGGCGGTCGACTAATGGTAGGTCAAGTGCCTTTCCGACCGCACCTGCGCAAAGGCGGCGCACGCGCGGTGACAGCAAAGTTCGTTCAGGTGGGAGCAGCAATCACTGGGCGGTCGACTAATGGTAGGTCAAGTGCCTTTGGAGCACTTTGTCTAGGTTCGAATCCTAGCCGCCCAGCCAAAAGTCAGTTGTCAGGAGCAACCCGAGATCAGGCGGGGAGCCCTGGCGGACGGATCGGTCTTCAAGTTTGCAGTAGCTGAGAGCTGACGGCTGATAGCCGACGGCTGAAGTTGAACCCGGCGTACAACCAAACCAGGTGAAGCGGGGTATTGACACGATGGATGCAGCGACGAAAACGGGCATAGTTCCTCCGATAGTGGCGCCGGCCGATGGCAGCGGCGCAAAGCAGGTTCCGGTTGCCGATCAGAGACCGCTGAGCGAGAAAAAACCGCAGCGGGCGCGGCAGGACGACCGATGGAAGATCTTCTCGGGCACGGCGAACGATGCGCTGGCCAAGGAGATTTGCGACTTCCTCGAACTGCCGATCGGCAAGGCCTGCATCAAGCGTTTTTCCGACGGCGAGACGTATGTCCAGATCGAGGAGAACGTACGCGGCGCCGATGTCTTCATGGTGCAGCCCACTTGCGATCCGGTGGACGTACACCTGATGCAGTTGCTGCTGCTGATCGATGCGCTGAAGCGCGCTTCAGCACGGCGCATCACGGTGGTGATTCCGTACTTCGGTTACGCCCGGCAGGACCGCAAGGACAAGCCGCGCGTTCCGATTTCATCGAAGCTGGTGGCCGATCTGTTGACCACGGCGGGCGCCGATCGCGCATTGGTTGTCGATCTGCACGCGCCGCAGATTCAGGGCTTCTTCAACATTCCGGTGGACCATCTGTTCGCGTCGCCGGTGCTGGTTGGGCATTTTAAGGAACTGGCCTTCCCGGATTTGACGGTGGTTTCTCCGGATGCGGGCGGCGTGGAGCGTGCGCGCTTCTTCGCCAAGAAAATGGATTCGGCGCTGGCGATTGTCGATAAGCGCCGTGTGGAAATGGATGTAACCGAGGTGATGCACGTGATCGGCGATGTGAAGGGCCGCACTTGTCTCATCCTCGACGACATCATCGATACCGCGGGCACGCTGGTGAAAACGGCCCAGGCGTTGAAAGAGGCGGGTGCGCGCGAGGTACATGCTTGCGCTACGCACGCCGTGTTGTCGGGCCAGGCGATCGAGAGGATTTCAAATTCGGTGTTGGCCGATGTGGTTGTGACTAACACCATCCCGCTGACTGAGGCGGGGCGCAATGAGCCGAAGATCAAAGTGTTGTCGATTGCCGGCTTGATCGGACGCGCCATTCAGTCGATACACGAAGAGACTTCAGTCAGCAGACTGTTTTTGTAAAGGAACGAGATTATGGCTACAGCAACTGCAGAAAAGAACGTAGAAGCCAAGCCGCGGCAAGGTGGCGGCAAAAACGATGCCCGCCGGCTGCGCACTACCGGCTTGATTCCAGCCGTGGTGTACGGCGCAGGTCAGGATTCGCAGGCAATCGCCGTCGATCCCAAGCAGATCAAGCGCATCCTGAATTCCGAGCAGGGCCACAACTCCATTTTCGATCTCACCCTCGACGGCAACTCCGCCAAGGTGATGATCGTGGACTGGCAGTATGAGCCCATCAAGAGCTCGCTGCTGCACGTCGATATGAAGCGCATCGCCATGGACAAAGTTCTGCGCGTCAGCGTGCCGATCACCATGAAGGGTGAAGCTCCGGGCGTGAAGCTCCAGGGCGGCATCCTGGAGCAGGTCCTGCGCGAGGTCGAGATCGAGTGCTTGCCGGCCGACATTCCGGGCCACCTCGATGCCGACGTCAGCCAGTTGAACTTTGGCGATGCGATCCGCGTCTCCGATCTACCACACGGTGGGACATTGAAGTTCATCACCGATGAAGGGCACATCGTGGCGCACGTGGTCGCGGTGAAGGAAGTGGTGGAAGCTGCTCCGGCGGAAGGCGTCGAAGCTGCGGCGACCACGGCCGAGCCCGAAGTCATCAAGAAGGGCAAGCAGGAAGAGGGCGAAGCTGCCGAAGGCGGCGACAAAGCCGAGAAGCCCGAGAAGAAGAAGTAACCGTTGTGAAGCTGATCGTCGGGCTCGGCAATCCGGGCATCGAATACCAGTTCACACCGCACAACATGGGTTTCCTGGCGGTGGACCGCATCGCCGAAGAGTGCGGCGTACGCGTGAACAATCGTCACTGCCGCGCGCAGACTGCGCGGACGCGTATCGCCGGACACGAAGTAGTGCTGGCCAAGCCGGAAACCTTCATGAACCTGAGCGGCGCTTCGGTGGCCGAACTTGTACGCGAGTACGAGGCGAAGCCGGAAGAAGATCTGGTGCTGCTCTACGACGAACTGGATCTGCCGTTTGGAACTTTGCGGGTTCGCCCGCGAGGCCGGTCGGCGGGACACAACGGAGTGCAGTCGATCATCGGGGCACTGGGTACGCAGGAGTTCACGCGCATCCGGCTGGGAATCGGGCCCGATCATCCGGTAGGCGATGGCGCAAGGTATGTGCTTTCGCAGTTCAAGAAGGCGCAACTGGAAGTGGTGAGCGGGGTTCTGGATCAGGCGTCTGACGCTGTCAGAGTCATTCTGGCGGATGGAGTGCAGGTGGCGATGAACCGGTTCAATCGCAAGCCGGAAGAAGAAGAGCAGGGGTCAGGGGCTGGCGGTTAGGGGATAGAAGAAGCTCTCCCGCCCTACGCCAAAGGATGGCGTAGAACGGGGCACCCGCGAGTTTGGGTACACGAGTTTGAAGATCGGCATTGGCTGACAGCTGCGAGCTGACGGCCGATAGCCAGGAGAAAATAATGCAACGTACTTACGAATTGATGTTCATCGTTCGGCCCGACATGCCGGAAGAGGACCAGGACAAACTGATCTCCAACCTGGAGACGCAGGTCGGCACAGCGGGCGGCACGGTGAAGAGCGTAGAACGCATGGGCAAGCGCCGGCTGGCTTACGTCGTCCGCAGATTCCAGGACGGCATTTACATGCTGATGACCCTGGAAGGCGAAGGCGGCGGCATGGTGAAGGAAGTGGAGCGCCGCCTGCGCGTGACCGAGCCGGTGATCAAGTTCATCACCGTGCGCGTGGACGAAGAGCAGAAGCGCCTGGCCAAGATTAAGGCTATCCGCGACACCAAGGTTCGCGGCAAGGGCACTCGCGCCGCTGCGGCGGAAGCTGCGGCTGCTGAAGCTGCGGCCAATGCTCCGGCTGTGGAAGCTGCACCGGCCGCGCCGGAGAGCGCTCCGGCCGAAGGCGCCGAGACGACGCCGGTTAGCGCGTAGGTTCGAAGGGGCGCAACTTTAGCTGCGCCATCGAAGGCTTTTCATCGACGGCCTTTGGCCCCGTTCGGGTAGTGCGGGCCCTCAGGTCCGCGTACCACGGGTTTCTAAATTGAGAGGGCTTTCGCCCTCCGGTGGAAGAGCTGGCCTGCAGGCCAGCGTCAAGAGTTCGATTAGGACGGGGCTTAGCCCCGGAAAAGTTTGGGGCTCGATAAGCCCGAAGGAGAATCATGGCAGACGAAACCAGATCAGCGGCTCCGACCAGCGACGCACCTGCGTCACGTCCCGATGGCGGAGGCAGCTCCGGACCTCGTGAAGGCGGCGGTCCTCGCGGCCCGCGTCCCGGCGGACGTCCGGGTGGTGGCCCGGGCGGTCCTCGCGAAGGCGGACGGAAATTCTTCCGCCGCAAGAAAGTTTGCAAGTTCTGCGTCGAGAAGATCGACGGGATCAATTACAAGGACGTACGCCTGTTGTCGGGATTCGTAGCGGAGAGCGGCAAGATCGTTCCCCGGCGTCTCACCGGCGTGTGCACGCCGCACCAGCGCCGCCTGACCGATGCGATCAAGCAGGCGCGGAACATCGCGCTGCTGCCCTTCGGCGGACGGTAGAAAAGCAGTTGTCGGTTGCCGGTGCTCAGTTGTCAGTTGAACGCTGCTGGTGAGACGGCGAGTTGGTCCCGCCCTAACGTAATTTGAGTTAGCCGTGGGCGTAAGCCCGCGGTACTCGGGTTAATCACGGCCGAGTCCCGTAGGGATGGGTAGCCTTGACCGGGGTAGGGGTCCTTCGACTCCGCAGCGCAAAAGCGGCGCTGCTCCGCTCAGGATGACAAATTTTGATTCGAGTCCCTTGAGCCCGAGTCCACATGGAGTTTGAAAATGGAAGTCATTCTCAAAGAAGACGTAGATAAGCTCGGCTCCCGCGGTGACGTGGTGAAGGTGGCCGAAGGCTATGGCCGCAACTACCTGCTGCCGCACAAGCTCGCCATTGAAGCCACTGCGGCTAACCGCGCCGTCATCGAGCAGATGAAGGCTGCCGCCGTGCGCCGCGTGGCTCGCGAGAAGGGCGACGCCGAAACGCTGGCCAAGCAGTTTGCCGGTGTCGAGCTCAGCTTTACGCGCAAGACCGGCGAACACGATCAGCTGTTCGGGTCGGTCACCTCGTCCGATATTGCGCGCGAGCTGGAAGGCAAGGGCATCAACATCGATCGCCGCAAGATCCAGCTGAACGAGCCGCTGAAGACCGTGGGCAACCATCAAGTCTCGATCAAGCTGCACAAGGAAGTCAGCGTGCCGGTGACGGTGAGGATCCACAAGGAAGGCGGCGCCGAAGAGGCGGCCGCCCCGGTTGCTCCGGCTGCGGAAGAAGCCAGCGCCGAAGCATAGGCCGATTGGCTGATCGGGCGCCAAGAATGTGGGTGCCCCGTTCTAGCCCAGTTTTTGGGCTAGGGCGGGTCCGTTGGAATCCAGGTTCGCAAGACCCGCCCTACGCCAAAGGAAGGCGTAGAACGGGGCACCCCGTGTCTTTCCACTTCCCCTTCATCGACCTTGCGCTGGTGCGACGTACTGCGGCGGCTCGGGAATCTCGTACTTCTGCTCCATGAACTTCTGATATTCCTTCCGGAACTCTGCTGGCGAGATACGTTTCAAGACTTTTCCGCTGGGCACTTCCACCTCGTATCCCATCGACTGGCAACTGATGCCGCCGTAGTTCGACGTGCAGGGCACCTGAGCCAGCACGACCAGCGCCGACGAGTCTTTCGTCCAGGTGATCGCCGTCATGTTGAAGTCGGGCTCGGTCTCGATCTTGCGACAACTTGCCGGGTCGACGAACAGCGCCTGGCAGGGCGGAAACGTTTTCACCATGTCTTGTGCGGCGAGGTGGGTAACGTCGATCGATCGCAGTTGCTCATCGTCCAGCATGTAGACCTGGACGAAGCTGGGCGAGGTCATGCCTTCTCCGGCGTCGACCAGAAATGCTTTGGAATCGGGCGCCCACAGCAGATCGTTGCGCGGGCTGGTGAAGACATCGTGGATCTCTCGTGCCGGCTTGCCCGCCTGCCTGACGCGCAGGTAAGCGCCGCCCTCCTGGTAGAGCACTTCAACGCTAGTGGTTTTGTCAGGGGCGACGATTTTGAGCGATGGGCACGACGATGGGCACTGGCCCGCGAAGCCGGTCGCCCGCCTGACCCAGTTGGGCTTGCCGGCAAAGACAGCCGACGGCAGCAGCAACAGGATTGCGAGGCCCACTCGCGAAGAGAGTCGCACGCGTCCACCTCTCTGGGATGGAAGTCATGATAAGCGTGCACCGAGGTTCGGCCAAGTCCGATGGGCCGTGACGGTTAGGTGCTGCGTTAGATCCTCTCGGATTTGGGGTGAATGAGCCTTAGGTTCCCGCAGGCGTGCCCGGCTTCCCATTTCTCGAGCGAGCCGTCACGGATGGAAACGGTTCGCGAGAGGCCGCACCTCATGCAGGTGGACTCCACAAGAAGAATTCCCGCCTCGTCGCGCTTCCTGTCGCCATTGAGTTTGTGCTGAAATTGCTGCAATGGCTGTTTGGATGCAAACGCTAAGCGCTGCGGCCAGCGAGGCGCGTTATGTCGCAACCTCTCGCCTGGGTGGGGCGTCCTTACGGGCGAATTTCCGGTTTGGCAAGGGGCGTGTCAAGGCCACTCCAGGCGACGCTAATAAGCCTAAACCGCACATTTATAATGAAATATAGAGTGGCCATCGAATGCCGGCAAGCCAGTCAAACGTGCCGTACTAAACCTGTCAGATCGAGAAAGCTGAGAGCTCTACGCCCTCGTCTTTTTCTTTGGCCGGGGCATCGGCTGGAGATTCGAGAGCTTTGACGCCTGGTTACAGATCAAGTTCTTTGAGCTCTTCGTCAGTCAGCGGATCGAACGGCTCGGAGGCGACTTTCGACTGGCTGGCCGTAGCGCCCGGCGTTGGCTCATCAGCGGCGTTTTCGATCGCGATCAACCTTGCCACCGGCTGTTTGCCGCGGGCGATGATCACTTCCTTCCCGCTCTCGGCCTCCTTGATCAGCCTGGAGAGGTTGGTTTTGGCCTGATGAACCGTGTAGATCATTGAATAATAATAGGTTAGACGGTTGTTGGGGTCAAGGATCTGGACCCACCCCGGCCAAATTGGGGCTAGAAGGGGGCACCCGGAGCCGCCCGGTTCAGTATCAGGGCTGAAACGGGTCATCCCGAGCCCGGACCAACTACTAACTCCGGCGATTCCGAACCGGGAGCCCGCTTCCCGCGTAAGTAGAAGTGGGAGCTATAATTCGCTCACGGTTTCCTGCCGCGCTCGTCTATGTAGTTGCAGCCACAAGAATTGGTTTGCGATTGCAAAGTTAGGTAGAAACCAGCATGCCGGCCGAAGCGGTAGCAGTTCCCCTCACGGTTGGCCCGGGACTTGCAGCCCAACCCGCGGATAAGCGACGCGGTGCGGGAACCCCGGTACTCCGTACTCCTGAGGCGTGGCAGGAGACGGCGTCCGCAGTACCCTCCGAGCGAGGGAATGTAGTGGGGCAGGCCCGAAGCCGCATGAACGATACGGAGCTGATCCGGGAAGCACAGCGCGGCAATCGCGCCGCGTTCGAGGATCTCGTACGCCAGTACGATAGCGCCGTGCTGCGCCTGGCTTACCACCTGACCCGCAACGAGCAGGACGCGCAGGATATTTACCAGGAAGCGTTCCTCAAGGCGTACCGGAACATTAACAACTTCCGCTTTGAGTGTTCGTTTTACACCTGGATCTACCGCATCGTCACCAATCTGTGTCTGGATCTCCTGCGAAAACGGCAAGTGCGCAAAGAGGACTCGGCGATCGCGACCGATTCCGAGGGCGGCACCTACGACATGATGGACCAGGTGGCCGACGATCGCGCCGGCGCCAGTCCGGAGAAAGACCTGATGCGCCGCGAACTGGGTGGGCGCATCGCGAAAGCGCTGACCAAGTTGACGCCGCGCGAACGCATGGTCTTCGAGATGAAGCATTACCAGGGACTGAAGCTGCGCACCATCGGCGAGATTTTGAATACGACGGAAGAGACGGCGAAGAACACGCTGTTCCGTGGAACACAGAAGTTGCGGGCGGCATTGAAGGACATGAGGTAGATCCCGCCCTACGCCAAAAGAAGGCGTAGAACGGGGCACCCAAGGATCGAGCAGTCAGCACTGAGCATTCAGCATTCAGCCAGGTTCCAGTGGGCTCCAGTGCCGAGAGCGATTGGTGATTGCTAAGAGTTAGAAGCTAAGGGTAAGAAACCCAAGCTGAGAGCTGACGGCCGATAGCCGACAGCCACGAGGTAGAGTATGAATTGTGATTGGGTACAAGAAAACATCTGTCTGTACCTGTATAACGAGCTGGCCGACGATGCGCGGCATGAAGTAGAGCAGCACTTGCGGCGCTGCACCGATTGCGCAGCGGAGCTGGCAGCTCAACAGGAATTTCAGGCGCAGATGAGTGTGTTGCCGGTGGAAGAGCCGTCGGCGAGCTTCCTGGCGGCTGCGCGTATGCGGCTGCAGGAGTCGTTGGAGACGGCCGAGCAGAGCCGGTCGTGGTATCACCGCTTCGCCTTCGATCCGACGGCATGGCTGCGCCAGGTGCGATTCTCGCCGGCGCTGGCTGCGGTTTTGCTGATGGTCGGCTTCGGTTCGGGCCTGGGCACAATGTACCGGGTTGTGGGCAAGTCGGGTGGGATCGTCAATCCTCCGCCGGCCGTGCAATCTTCCATCGGCGGCATCACCTCCATCGACCACAAGCCTAATTCCGATCAGGTCCAGATTAATTACCAGCGCATCGTTCCCGACTCCATGCAAGGAACCACCAGCGATCCCAAGATTCAGGAGATGCTGGCTTTCGCCGCCAAGAGCAACTACAACAATTCCGGCGTGCGGCTGGATTCGGTCGACATGCTGAGCGGCAAAGTCGACGATCCGAAGGTGCGCGAGGCGCTGACCTACGCGCTGCGCTACGATAGCAATCCGGGCGTGCGCCTGAAGACGCTCGACGGTTTGAGCAAATATGTGACGCAGGACATTCGCGTCCGCAATGCCGTTCTGGACGCGCTGTTGAATGACAGCAACCTGGGCGTGCGCAGCGGTGCGTTAGAAGCCCTGGAGCCGGTGCGCGCCGATAGCAGCGTGCGCATGGCGCTGCAGCAGTTGGCCAAGGAAGATCCCAGCCAGTACATTCGCACCGAGTCGCAGCGCGAGCTGTCGTCGATGCCGAACATTGACTAAGCAAAGGAACCGATTCTCAGGAAATGGGCGAACGCAACCAGAAAGAGGGCCACAATCCAAGGCCAGAGGCAGAGACGGAGAGCAACATCGTAAGAAAATATGCTCTCTACTGCTGTGCCGTGTGGCTGCTCTGCAGCATCGCCATTCCGGTTTGGGCTCAGCAGTCGCACATTTATCGCGACGGCAATTCCTGGGTGGAGGAGATGACGGGCACTCTTCCAGTTGCGCGTGAGCTGCATATCTTCACCGATCTTGGTTCGGTGGAAGTGCAGGGGAACGCGCCGCGGATCACGTACACGGTCCGCAAGCGCTCGTATGCTCCTACCCAGGAGCTGGCGCGTCTGCAGTTTGAAAAGATGCGGGTTTCAGCAGTCAGGGCAGGCGAGGCCGCTGTCATCCAGGGGAAACTTACCAGCAAGAACCTGGTGCGATTCGGCGCGGAGTTCATCGTGCAGGTGCCGCGGGATATGAGCTTGGTCAGGGTCGATACACGAGGCGGTTCGCTGTCGTTCAGTTCGATTGCCGCAACCATCGTAGCGTCGACCGGCGCGGGCCTGATCAAGTTGAACGATCTGGCCGGGCCGGTGAAGATTGTCAGCGGCGGTGGCAATATCGAGGGCGGCAATCTGGGCAACGATTTCACCGTAACCAGCGGGGCGGCGGATGTTCGGGTTGCTAACGTTGGAGGCCAGACACAAGTCAATCTAGGAGGCGGGCGGGTATATATCGGCTCGTCTCACGCGTCGACGATTCAAACCGGCGCGGGCAGCATTCAGATCCAGAAGTGTATGGGCGATCTGCATGCGAGCAGCGGTGGGGGCAACTTGTATCTGGGAGATGTGGAAGGCTCGGTGCAGGCCGATACCCAAGGCGGTAGCGTACACCTGGGGAGCGCGACCGGTCCGGTGCGCGTGACCACCGGCGGAGGAAGCGTAGAGCTGTTCAACCTGAGCCGGGGCGCACAGGTGGAAACCGGTGCGGGTCCGATCACGGTGGAGTTTGTCGGCAATCACAGCGTTACCGACTCGTTTCTTCACACCGCGTCGGGAGATGTGAAGGTGTGCTTCGCGGCGAACGAGGGTATGAGTGTTCATGCGCAGTCGGACATGGCCAGCGGGCAGGGCGTGATTTCGGATTTTCCCGGACTCAACGTCAGCTGGCAGGGCGGGCAGTTCAGTCCGCGCTCGGTGTGGGTGGAAGGCGCGATCAATGGCGGTGGTCCCATGCTGCGTATTCGGACCACGATTGGCCAAATCGCTCTGCGCAGATGTCAGTAAGTCGTTGAGGCGGACCGTCAGCTTTGAAAGGGCACGGCTTCAGCCGTGCTGTCATCGGTCGTTGAAATAGTTCAGGCGAGGCGGCCTTTAGGCCGATGAGCCGTAAATCAGGGGCTCCGAATTCTTAGTCAGGGTTAGCATCATGCGTAATCGCAATACCAACTCGATCCTTGCCGTGTGTGCCGCAGTCACCATGCTGTCGGCGATGGCGGTTGCCTGGCCGGAGGCGCACTCTGGCGCGTATCTGGGCGTTCAGGTGACGGCCGTTACCACGGAACGAGCTACCGCGCTGAAGCTGCAAGTTCCGGCGGGAGCCATCATCGCCTACGTCGATCGGGACGGTCCGGCCTGCCATGCCGGGCTGCTGGAAAACGATGTGGTGGTGGCGTTCGACGGGACGAAGGTTGATGGTCCCGAACAACTACAGAACATGATTCACATCACGCCTCCGCAGAAGACGGTTACGCTGACGATCATGCGCAGCGGATTGCGCAAAGATGTGAAGGTCACACTGGGCAGCTGGAACGTGATGTCGCGCGCGCACACCTTTAACGCCGGGAATAATCTGGCATCGCCGCCCCCGCCGCGCGCCTTTGCTCCTGACCTCGATATTCCCTCGTTCACCCTGCTTTCCGAACGGCATGGGCTGGTGGTGGAGAGCCTGAGCCCGCAACTGGCCGACTTCTTCGGTGTCCCTCGCGGGCACGGCGTGCTGGTGCGTTCGGTCGAGGGAGGCAGCCCGGCTGCCGTGGCCGGATTGAGGGCGGGTGACGTCATCATCAAAGTGAATAACCAGGATGTGCATGACATGTCCGATTGGCAGCGCGGCATGCACTTGCAGGGCAAGCTGGCGGTGGTGATCTGGCGCGATCGCAAGGAACAAACCTTTGTGATGAACGTTCCCGGACCGGACGGCAACTCGCGGCTCTTACCCGGCGACCTGCTGAACCTCGATACCAATGCGCAACTGATCCGCGAGCAGGTGGAACAGATGCGGCCCGAGATCATGACGGCCGAAATGGCGCAGGCGATGCCGAGCGACAAAGAGATGCAGCAGATGCGCCAGGATCTCGAGAAGTCGATGAAGGCGCGGCAGAAGGAAATGGAAAAGATGTCGAAGGAGCTGGCGAAGTCGTCGAAGCTCTCGCAGAAAGACATGGAGCAGATGCGCGAGGAGATCCAGCGCAATCTGCCCAGCCAGCAGGACTTCGACCAGATGAAGCAGAAGATTCAGGCATCCATGCCGACGGGAGAGGAGCTCGACAAAATGAAGCAACAGGTGCAGGCCTCGATGCCGAGCCAGCAGGACCTCGACAAGATGCGGCAGCAGATTCAGGACTCGATGAAAAACTTCACTCCGCAAATGCAGCAGGAGATGGAGCAGCTGAAGAAGCAGATGGAACAGCAGAAGCTGGACATGCAGAAGATGATGCAGGACTTCCAGCAGCAGCAGTTCTAACCCGGGTCCTATAAGTTTGGCGTCATCCTGAGCGGCGCAAGGCGAACGCGGTCCAAGGACCCCTAACCTCCGTTAGATTTCGCCGGCCGCCAACGCCGATCGATCAACTCAATTACTCCGTACAGCGCCACGCACACCCAGAAATCCACGATCAATCCCAAGTCCAGCCGGTCGGGACGGTGCTGTGCCGCGACCGGCAAGTGCGGCATCAGCAGGAAAAAATACAGAAGGTTTCCACCAACCACAGCGATGGTTTGTTTGAACAGTCGTCGCAGCACGTACTATGTTGGACACCGAAGACGGACGATTTGATGCCAGGAAAACAGCCGTCGGCTCTCGGCTGTCAGCTTTCGGCCAAAACCGCTTCAAGAGCTGACAGCTATTTCATTTACCATCATCCCAGTGCTCGAACTCTCCACCAATGTCCAGTACGTCAAAGGTATCGGCCCGCGATTTGCCGAGATCCTGCTGGAAAAAGGCCTCAGCACAGTTGAAGATCTGCTCTACTACCTGCCGTTTCGCTATGAAGATCGCCTGAACCCGCGCGGCATCGGCGAGCTGCGCCCGGGGGAGATGGCGAGCGTTATCGCTGAAGTACGCACCTTCGGGCTCTTTCGCACGCGCCGTATGCCTATCTTCGAGATGACTGTTGGCCAAGGCCGCGACACCCTGAAGTGCATCTGGTTCAACGCAAGATATCTGGAAGACAAATTTCGCGCCGGCATGCTGGTCGCGCTCTACGGCAAAGTCGAGGCGGGCGACCGCAACCGGCATCGCTTCCAGATCCTCCAGCCGCAATTCGAAATTCTTCACGATCCCGGCGAAGCGCAGGGCGAAGGCAACGACGAAGAGCGCAAGTGGCAGTCGCTCGAGGTCGGCCGCATTGTTCCCATCTATGAAGCCGCAGGGAACGGACGCCTGACCACGCGCTGGTTTCGCCGTGTGATTCACGGCATGCTGGAGAATCTCCAGCCCGACATTCTCGACGCGATCCCCGCAGCGGTTCGCGGGCGTATGCAGCTGATCGACCGCCGCACTTCGTTCTGGCAAGCGCACTGGCCCGAAGTCGGCGAGAGTCTGATGAATTTGCAGGCAGCGCGCACTCCGGCGCACATCCGGCTGATCTTCGAAGAGCTGTTCTTCCTCGAACTCGGACTGGAGTTGAAGCGCCGCAAAATGCGCGCGCAGACGGGCATCGGCTTCGCCATCAACGATGGCGTGCGCGGGGCCATCAAGCGCATCCTGCCATTTCATCCGACGGCGGCGCAGAAGCGCGTGCTGAAAGAGATCGCCGCAGACATGGCTGAGCCGGCGCCCATGCGGCGGCTGTTGCAGGGCGATGTTGGGTCAGGCAAGACGATCGTCGCTTTCGAGGCTGCCGTGATCGCGATCGAGAACGGCTACCAGGTGGCGCTGATGGCTCCGACAGAAATTCTGGCGACGCAGCATTATCTTTCGGCGCGAAAGATTCTGGAGGCCGCTGGTTATCGCATTGTGCTGCTGACAGGCTCGCAGGAGGCCGGCCGCAAGAAACAGGTGCGCCACCACATCGCGCAGGGCAACGCGCAGCTGGTGATCGGGACGCACGCGCTTATCCAGGAGACGGTGGAGTTCGACAAGCTTGGGCTCGTCATCGTCGACGAGCAGCATCGCTTCGGTGTGATGCAGCGCTTCAAGCTGATGAAGAAATCGGATGTCGAACCTCCTCAGCAAGCGCAAGCCGGGCGCTTGCCGGGACTCACGGAAGCCGATGCGACTCGCGAACCTGACGTGCTGGTGATGACCGCGACGCCGATTCCGCGAACGCTGGCGCTGACGATGTATGGCGATCTCGATACCAGCGTGCTCGATGAACTGCCGCCGGGACGTACGCCGATCACGACACGCTGCGTGGGCGACGATCGCGCCGACGAAGTCTGGCAGTTCGTCAAGAAGCAGGTTGCTGCCGGGCATCAGGCGTACGTCGTGTACCCCGTCATCGAAGAAGGCGCGATCACGCCCCAACGCGTGAAAGGCGGACGCTCGGGGACCCCGGAACAAGCGAACTCAAGGCCGCAATCAAAATGCACGAGCGGCTGCGCTCGCACGAGTTCTCCAGCCTGCGCGTTGGCCTGCTGCACGGCCGCATGAGCGCCGACGAGAAAGACGCGACCATGGCCGACTTCAAGCGCGGCGAAATTCATGTACTGATCTCGACCACGGTGATCGAAGTTGGCGTGGATGTGCCGAATGCTAACGTCATGGTGATCGAACACGCCGAGCGCTTCGGCTTGTCGCAGATGCATCAGTTGCGCGGACGCATCGGGCGCGGCGCGGCGAAGTCGTATTGCGTGCTGATGACCGGCGGCAAGGTTTCGGTGGAAGCGCAGCAGCGGCTGGACGCCATGGTGCGCACGCAGAATGGATTCGAGATTGCAGAGCTCGATTTACAGCAGCGCGGGCCGGGTGAGTTCTTCGGCACGCGCCAGGCGGGCATGCCGAACTTTCGTGTAGCCAATCTACTGCGCGACCGCGATCTGCTGGAAGCGGCACGCAAAGAGGCGCGATACGTTCTCGCCGGCCCGAACACCGATGTTAGCCAGGCCGAAATCGACCGCGCGGTAAAACATCTGCGGAGTCACTGGAATCGGCGGTACGGGTTGGTGGAGGTGGGGTAAAGTTCGAACGGCGTGGCGAACCTTAAGGTTGTCACTCCGACCGAGGACTTCAGTCCGAGTGGAGGAACCTGCTGTTCGGCACCACGCATCGAATCTCACGGAGGCTCTCATGCTTGATCCTAAAGAAATCCTGACTTCACTCGCGGATCGCTTCGCGACGACCGGTAAAGTACAAAACGTTTTCGGCGATCCGATCGAGGCGTACGGCAAGATCATCATTCCGGTTGCCAGCGTGAAATATGGGTTGGGCGCCGGTGGCGGCGGGGAGAACAAGACCGGCTCGGAGGACGCGGTGGGCGGCTCCGGCGGCGGCGGAGGAGTGAAGGTCACACCGATTGGCGTGATCGAGGTGACGGATGCGGGCACGCACTTCATCCGCTTCTTCGATCCGAAGATGGCAGCACGGTTGGTGGTCGGAGGAGTCGTGCTCGGGATGATTCTGCGGCGGGCGTTGCGGTGGCGGAGATGAAGTTGATATAGAGGCTCAAGCTCGGGCGCGGGCCGGAGGCGCCGGGTCGGAGTTCCTTTGCTGCGGTAGCGGTCCTTCGACTGCGCTCGGCATTCGCCTTGCTCCGCTCAGGATGACAACCTTTAAACAACTCCGATAAACAGCTCCGATAGACAACTCGATTGGGATTCTGGATCTTGGAACTTGAAAGTTGAAACTGTTTCCCACACACTAATCCAACGTGACCGCCAAGCCCGATCTCTTTCGCCAGCTTCCTTCGGTTGATGAACTGCTGCGCCATAAAGCGCTCCAGCAGGTCGCAGCTCGCTATGGTCACGCGGCTACGCTCGACGCGGCGCGTTCCTTCGTCAGCGATCTCCGGGTCAGAGTCGCGGCTAATTCGATTGACGATCAGGCATTGGCCTCGTTGATCGAGAAGGCGCCGGCATCGATTGAGCAACGGCTGAGTCAATCGATGGCCTACTCGCTGCGGCCTGTCATCAACGCCACCGGCGTGATCCTGCACACCAACCTGGGACGCGCGCCGTTGGGCGATGCGGCGTTACAACATGTCGCGGAGGTTGCGCGCGGCTACTCTAACCTGGAGTTTGATCTCGCGACCGGCGAACGCGGCAAGCGAGATGTTGCAGTCAGTCGTTTATTCGCGAAACTGTTGAACTGTGGCGATCGCGATATTTCGACCATCGTGGTCAATAACAATGCTGCTGCCGTGCTGCTGACGCTGAACGCGCTGGCCGAGGGCGGGGAAGTCGTCGTCTCACGCGGCGAACTGGTGGAGATTGGCGGGTCGTTTCGCATTCCCGACGTGATGGCGAAGTCGGGCGCGGTGCTGCGCGAGGTCGGAACCACCAACCGCACGCGCATTGCCGACTACGAGGCCGCGATCAGCGATCGCACGAAGTTGTTGTTGCGGGTGCATCGCTCGAACTTCCAGATTCTCGGCTTCACCGAGCAGCCGTCGTTGCAGGAGATGGCGGAGCTTGGGCGCAAACACAATATCCCGGTGATGGAAGACCTGGGCAGCGGCGAGCTGTTCGACCTGCGTAGTGTCGGCGTGCATGGCGAGCCGATGATTGCCGACAGCTTGCGCGCCGGCGTCAACATCGTCACGTTCAGCGGGGACAAGTTGCTGGGCGGTCCGCAAGCGGGACTGATCAGCGGCGATCGCGAGCTGGTAGCGAAGATTCGCAGCAACCCGCTGTTCCGCGCACTCCGCGTCGACAAGATGTTTTACGCCGCGCTGGAGGCGACACTTCTGGCGTACCTACGTGAGGATTATGACTCGATTCCGACACTGCGCATGATGCGAATTTCAGAAGAGGATTTGCAGAATCGCGCCGAGCACATGGCTCGAACACTGCGCATCGGTTCACCGCAGCTTGAAGTTGAGGTCGTTGTGTCGCGGTCGGTGCTGGGTGGGGGTTCCGCGCCGGGGGCGACCCTGCCATCGCGAGCACTGGCGGTGAGGGTAGCGGATGCGCCGCCGGATCGGGTTCTGGATCGCCTGCGGCAGTGGCGGACTCCGATTGTCGCGCGGGTAGAGGACGATCGCGTGCTGCTGGATTTACGGACGGTTGCGCCGGAGCAGGATGCGGAGATTTTGCTGGCGTTGGAGAGTATTGGCGAGCGGCGGAAAACAGATCTCTCCTCGGATTGAAGTTCTACTCGTGATGACAATTCTTCACAAGCTACAAATCGGATTCCTTGCATGATCTTGCTATCGAGCGACGGTTGCAGGATGCTGACTACTGACTGCTGACTACTGACTACTGACCCTTGTCCACTCTCTACACCATCGGTCATTCCACGCGCAGCTTCGACGAGTTGGTTGCGGCATTGAAGGCGCAAGGCGTCGGCACGCTGGTGGATATTCGCGCGTTCCCGATGTCGCGACGCATGCCGCACTTCAACCGCGAGTTTCTGGAAGTGGAGTTACCGAAGCGCGGTCTACGTTACGTGTGGATGAGGGAGCTGGGCGGGCATCGCAAGAAGATCCGCGATGATTCTCCGAATACCGGACTACGCAACGATTCCTTCCGCAACTATGCCGATTACATGCTGACGCCGGAATTCGCGGATGCGATCGAGAGACTGCTTGTGGTCGCGCGGGAAACCGCAGGTTCGTCGCCGCCCACCCTCTTGCCAAAGGCAGGCGACGAGGACGGGGCACCCGGTCTTTCTTTCACCCTGTCCGCAGACGTGGCTGGCGAAAATCAGACACCTGGTCGCAATACCGCTTACATGTGCGCGGAGCGCGTTTACTTTCAATGTCACCGCATGCTGGTGAGCGATTACCTGGCGGCGCACGGCCACACCGTGCTTCACATCGATAATGAGAAGCGCGCGCCGCGTCTACACAAGTTGATGGCCGAGGCGCATGTCGTAGACGGCAAGCTGGTCTACAACGCGCAGCAGTTGTTCTAAGGCGCTCTTCGCTATTCGCTATTCGCTTTCGCGAAAGGCTCGCTCCAACGGGCATTTCCTGCCAAGCCTACGGCGCTCGGTTTTTCTACGGCCAGACCCAGCCGTGACGGCTGGGCTAACCTATGCACGCCTACGGTGTGGACCGTCCGGAGAATAGCGAACAGCGAAAGGCGAACGGCGTCTTTTTTGCTACCATCGAATATCCATGGCAAAACAGGCGGTCTTCCGCGAGCGCAACAAGCGCTACTATCGCGTTCTGCATACTCCGATCTGGATTTGGGTCTTCTGGGTGCTTCCCGGATGGCCGCTGACCTATGACCTTTACACGCACGGACCGGACCGTCGTCACTGGGTCTGGCTGGCGATCATTCTGGTGTTTGTCGCGTGGCGCGGGTTGGCCGGGCGTCTGCCCGGATGCGAGCCGCGTCCGTACATCACGCACTACGGCGTGCATCAGCCGAACCTGTGGTATCGCGTGGTGTGCTACACGGCGGCGTGGGTCGACATCATCGTCCCGTACGCGCTCAACCTGATCGGCCTGACCATCGCTTCAACCAACGGCCAGTGGATCCTCAAAGACCTTTACCACTACGCGTACTATCCGCTGGCGCTGGCGGTCGTGCTGGCGACGGCCTTTGATTGGACGCCGCGCGCCAAGCGCGACACCTTTGGCGAGGGCGTCGAGCGTGCCTGGTTCTATGTCGCCATCTGGACGGTGGTACCGACACAGGTCATCAACTGGGGCGCCTGGCGCTTCGGCAAGTTCATGGACCTGGCTCCGCTGCCGCTGGCGAGGGTTCGCCTGCTGGTGTGTCTGCTCTCGACCGCGTTCTTCTTCCTGCTCGGCTATTCGCAAAAACTTCCGCGAACCACGCGGCATTATGAGGGAGTGGCCGCGGCGGGAGTCTAGAGGTTAAAAACCGTAAATTAAGGGATATGGGTGATAAGTATCAAACGGCCTGTTCACAACAGCCAACTCCTACGCCCTCTTAGTGGCTTGGCGGCCGCGCAAATAGCCCCTCTTGATGGTGAAAAAGGCGAATCTGAGTTCTTATTTTATAGTGTCGCAGACTATGCGATAGGTGTACCATTCCTGAATTCTCGGGACAACTCAGGAAAGTGGAACCCACCCTCGCGAGGAACTTAGGCCTATGCAACCTCAGGCGCTCGTATTAATGTTCCGCAACATCTTCCTGGCAGGAATAGCCTCAATATCGATAATGTTCGTTGAGCTTCCGCTGCCCGCACAGAATATCGTTCCTCCAACGGCTGTAGAGGCGGCGAAAGTGCCTCGCTTCGCGTCACGGCTCACCCCTCCAGCTAATCGATCCGCGTCACGGCCGAAGCCGCAGCCGAAGTCTCGCAGCGGCCCTTATGAATTTCTTCTCTACGACAATGGACCCATCGATGGCACTACCGATGCTTGGGCGTTCAGCGGCGGAGCGGTCGTCAGCGATAGCTACGCCGTAAATATCCAAGACAACCCAGGCGCGGTTGGAATCAGTTTCGGAGCGTGGTTGTTTCCCGGCGACACGCTGAACTCGGCTGAGGTTTCGATCACCTCAGGCCCAAACGGCGGTATGGTTTACCTTGATCGAACCGTAAACTTCACTCAATCGAATTGCTGGCCCAACAATAGCGGCTTTAACGTGTGCACGGAGACCGCCTTTTTCTATGGCCCTTACAATGGTACGTTCTGGGTGAACCTGCAAAATGGGTCGGCGACGAACGGCGACCCGGTGTACTGGGACCAAAATGGCGGTCCGTCGCAGGCCATCGCAAGTGGTGTTGGACCCATTCCCTCGGAATCGTTCAGCATCCTGGGCTCGTGCCCACCGGCAGACCAGCCGACGCCCCCGGCAAAGGCTGTCACCGTTGCACCGTCGCCCACCCAGAGTTATCAAGTTATTTACAACTTCACGGGCAACGGGGACGGTCGCTATCCCTACAGCGGTGTGATAGTCGACGCTGCAGGCAATCTTTACGGCATGACCAGCGGCTTTGTGGGAAATCCTTACGGCGTCACCAGTGGCTTTCCATCCGGTGAAGGTACCGTGTTTAAGCTATCTCCCACTGGCTCCGGTTGGCGGTTCACCCTTCTGTATTCGTTGTCCGGTCAGGGCAGTGGTACGTACGGCACGCTTGCCTTTCACCCTAATGGAACTCTCATCGGCACTGCGC
Source organism: uncultured Acidobacteriaceae bacterium (assembly GCA_963834135.1). Classification (GTDB taxonomy): domain Bacteria; phylum Acidobacteriota; class Terriglobia; order Terriglobales; family Acidobacteriaceae; genus Bog-257. The sequence goes on from CAWIAN010000013.1 coordinate 192,673, forward strand.
CCGCTGCCGGGACGAACGGTGACCTCTTTGGCCTATCTCCCTACAGCCACGTATCGCCGAGTACCCTAAGTGATTGGAAGTACACACTGCTTCACGCTTTTACCGGCGGCGACGATGGTTCCAGTCCAAGCGGAAGTTTTGTGGTCGACAACTCGGGCAATATCTATGGAACGACCCAACAGGGTGGCGTTAACCAGGGCGCTGACGGCCGCGGCGGTACGCTCTATGAGTTCGCAAATGGCAACCTCCAAGTCCTGCACGCTTTCCCCGCGTTTCCTGGCGATGGCAAAACTCCGGTAGGGGTGGTGAGCGGCCCGGATGGCTTGTACGGCATTACCGAACTTGGTGGCAGCTATGGCAGTGGCACGCTATTCACGACAGCAGGAGGCTACCAAGTCCTTCATAACTTCACGCAATATACAGAAGGCAATCCAATGAGCTTGGCGGCAGACCAAGCGGGGAATCTGTACGCCACGTCCAGCTTTTCTCCCGGTCCTTGCGAGCAGGAACAAGGGAGGGTTTTCTCGTTGTCTGCACCGGACTGGACCCCCTCCACGCTGGCGTCATTCCAAGGTCAAGTCTCGTCCTGGCTATCGACCGATGCTCTCGGAAATGTTTACGGCGCAGGCGATACCGGTGGGCCGGGTTATGGCACTGTCTTCAAACTGAGCTGTTGCTGGACCTACACGGATCTCCACGACTTCGCTGGTCCGCCGAATGATGGTGACGGTCCGGTAGCGGCCCCCGTGGTCGACGCCCAAGGAAACATCTACGGCACCACCGCATTCGGCGGGGCCTACGGGTTCGGCACGGTATGGAAAATTTCGCCGTAGTGGCAGGGGCCGATGGCATGGGTGGGTAAGTCAGTCTCACCTGAACCCCGTGCGCTTTGAGCGCGTCGATAGCTTGGGAGGTGTAACATCCCGTCGGAAGCCCGGTCGTCTCATGCCATCTGTTATCGCCCGCAGCAGGCTGGTTCGTGAGACTGTCCGAGATGGGGTAGTCTATGTCGCAAATACATAGCTGCCCATGGATGGGCGTTGTAACATCCCCGTTTCATAAATCAGGATTGACCGGCAAAAGAAAAAGGCGGCCTATTCAGCCGCCTCTTAGAACTTTAAGCTCGAACTACAGAACTTGTACGTTTTCAGCCTGCCAGCCCTTCGGCCCTTTGACTACGCTGAACGAGACCGCCTGGCCTTCCTGCAAACTGCGGAAGCCATTAGTCTGGATTGCAGAATAGTGAACAAATACGTCTTCGCCATTCTGACGGCTGATAAAGCCGTAGCCCTTCGCGTCATTGAACCACTTAACTGTTCCTTGTTCCATGGTGATGCATGTTCCTTCGAAGATTGATGTAGCTGCAATTCGATCGGGATGTGATGCAGGCAGGGAGTGCTGCTAGGCAGGAACTTTGCTGCGTACAACGTCGATCAATCGAGCGCCCTCATCATAGCAGTCGAGCTCTCAAAGCCCAAGCAATTTCGATACGGCGGAACGCGCAGACTTTGGTAAGTAGCTTGAAAACAACCTCTTAGAATGCGAGTTTTTCGCCCGTGAGCGTGTCGCCTTTCGCCATTCGCTTTTCGCTTTTTCGCCAGACTCGCCGCATGTCTGCGTCGCCTCTTCCTTCTCATCGAGTCGTTGTGCACTTAAATCGGAAGTCCTTATGGGCGGCCACCCTTCATTTTCACGTGTTAGAACTAAGTAGACTAAGGGCTGGGAGTAACAGTCAAAGGCTATCGCGGATCAATCCTGCCGAGTCCACTCTGGCGAAAGGGGCGAAGAGCGGCCTTCTTATGATTGTCGGAACCGGTATCGATATCGCAGAAGTAGACCGCATCGCTAACTCCATTGAGCGCTTTGGACGCCGCTTCCTGGAACGCGTATTTACGGCTGACGAGATCCGTTATTGCGAATCGAAAGCTAACAAGGCAGAGCGCTACGCCGCACGTTTCGCTGCCAAGGAAGCTGCCATGAAAGCCATCGGCACCGGCTGGAACCGCGGCGTGACCTGGCGTGATGTAGAGGTGCGACGAGCGCCGGGCAGCCGCCCGACTATCGAGTTCCACAACAAGGCGGGCGAATTCTTCCGCCAGCTCGGAGCGGTTCGAGCCCACCTGTCAATCACCCACACGAAAGACTCGGCTATGGCGCAGGTGATTCTGGAAGCGGAGTAGAGCCGCCTTCAGCCGTGGTGATATCTAGCCAAATTTGGTTACGACTTTCCAGCCCGTTCCAACTCGGCGATGTCGAGTTTCTTCATGGTCATCATCGCCTGCATCGCCTTAGGACGCTTGATCAGCTCCATCACTTGTATAGGCCAGATTTGCCACGACAGTCCGAACTTGTCCTTGAGCCATCCACACTGGCTCTCGCTGCCTCCGTCAGATGTCAGCTTCGCCCAGTAGTAGTCAACTTCTGCCTGATCTTCACAACGCACGACGAAGGAAACCGCTTCGGTGAACTTGAAGGTCGGTCCGCCGTTCAGCGCGGTAAATCTTTGGCCATCGAGTTCGAAAGAGATAGTCAGCGCCTTACCTTTTGGTCCCGCACTTTCATCGGGAGACCGAAATTCATCCAGTTTGCGGGAGTTCTTGAAGACAGTGAGATAGAAATCGACAGCCTCTTCGGCGTTGGAGTCGAACCACAAGAATGGCGAAATACGCGGGAAGTTTTCCAGAGCGCTCATGGCAGCCACCTAAATTAGGTTTTACAAGTTTGTTCGCCGCTCGATTGATCTCGAGCGACCGTCTTGAAATTGTAAACATGAATTAGCGCGCACGACCGTCATGCCATTGAATAGGGGACGAACCGCACTGGGTCAGGGCGGCTTCCTCTGGCGAACGAGCCCGGGCGCACGTTGCGATCCTGCAAAACGCCAACCTGTTCGTAGTAATCTCAATTCTTCATGATCGACACAAAGGAAAGGCCGATCTCGACTGCGCCCACCGCCGGGACTTCATCGCGCAGCGCGCTCGTCGCCGTCTCTCTTATGAGCTTTACCGCGCTGCTGCTGGAGCTCGGGTTGACGCGGCTGTTTTCGGTTGTGCTGTTCTACCATTTCGCCTTTCTGGCGATCTCGGTGGCGCTGCTTGGATTGGGAGCGGGAGCAGTCTTTGCATGCGTGCGACGCCAGTGGCTGGAGCGCTGGACGGTCAGCCAGCTCGGCACGGCGCTGTGTTCGATCAATGCGCTAGTGATCGTTGCGGTGCTGGAGGTGGTGCTTCATACCTCGGTGTCGTTGAACCTGAATTGGCCGAACTTCTGGCAGCTTACTTTACTCTACCTGGTCGCGGCGCTCCCGTTCTTCGTGACCGGTCTGCTGTTCTCGGTGGTCTTCGCCAGGCATGCAATGCGCGTCACACAACTGTACGGCGCCGACCTGCTCGGCGGATCGATGGCCTGCCTGGCGCTGGTTCCGCTGCTGAACTTTATCGGCGGCCCGAATACCATCGTCTTCGCCAGCGTGGTCACGGCCCTGGCGGCTATCGCCTGGGCTTCGTCCGGCCGGCGCGTGATTCCCGCTGTGATTGCCGTGGCGCTGCTGCTGGTTATTGCCGGCAACTTTCACAACCGGCTGATCGACATCGTTTATGCGAAGGGCATGAAGCGCGACGCGCCGGTTTATGCGCGATGGAACGCGCTTTCGCGTGTCGAGGTCGATAACCAGGGAAGTGCGAAGGTCATCGTCATCGACGCTGACGCGAATACCTTCCTGATGAATACCGACCCTCATCACTGGCGTGAGGACTATCGGCTGAATTCGATGGCGGCCGCGCCCTCAATGGCGAACGTGCTTCGTCCGCATGGCGACTACGCGATCATCGGTCCGGGCGGCGGAGTGGATGTGCTGCGAGCGGTTGCCAACGGCAGCTCCAATGTCACCGGCATCGAGATCAATCCCATCATCGCCAATAACATCATGCGCGACCGCTTCGCCGACTACAGCTTTCACCTCTACCAGATTCCCGAGGTGCATATGCATGTCAGCGACGGACGCTCGTTCATTCGCAATAGCCGCGACAAGTACGACGTAGTGCAGATGACGCTGGTGGATACCTGGGCGTCGACTGCGGCAGGAGCATTTGCGCTGAGCGAGAACAACCTCTATACGGTCGAGGCGTTTCGCGAGTACTTCGAGCACTTGAAACCGGATGGCATGATCGCAATTACCCGCTGGGAATTTGCCAAGCCCCGTGAGGCGTTGCGCGTAGTAACCCAAGCCATGGAAGCCTTGCGCCAGATCGGCGTTCAGGACAGCTCCCAGAACTTTATCGTTGTGAGTGACGGGCCGCTGGACAGGGACGGCAGGCCGGTTCTGGTGCTGGCGAAGAAGACGCCGTTCACTCTGGAGGAACAGCGTGCCGTACTCGACCACATCGACGGCAAAGACGGCCACGGCGCTAATCTCAACCTGCACGTGCTCTATATGCCGGCAACCGGCAACCGCTTGGGACTGGCATTCGCTCCATTTGCCAGCTTGATTCTCGGTCAGGATCCAGAAGCGTTCTCGGCTGACTATGCCTACAATGTAACTGCGGTCACCGACAACGCACCGTTCTTCTTCTTCACCCTGAAGCCGGAGCAAGTCTTTCGTGGCTCGGACCGCGGTGGTATCGACTGGAAAGTGAATCTTGGCATCGCCGTTCTAGGCGTCGTGCTGATCGTTTCCATCGCCGCGGTGTTGCTGTTCCTGGTCCTGCCTCTCGCCCTGTCGCCCGACACCCGTTCCGGACGCAGCCTGCGCGTGCTGTACTTCATTGCCATAGGCCTGGGTTACATCATGGTCGAGATCGCCTTCATCCAGCGCTTCGTGCTTTTCCTGGGATATCCGACCTATGCGCTGACGGTCGTAATCTTCCTGATGCTGCTCTCGAGCGGCGCCGGCAGCCTGGTTTCGCGTAAGTGGTTCGCCGAACCGACACGGGTCGTAGTCGCGCTGGGGTTCGTTGTGATTGCGTTGCTGGCTTACGTTTTTGTATTACCTCACATGTTAGAGGCAATGATCGGCCTGCCTTTCGCCGCCAAGCTGGCGATGAGCGGGGTGCTTCTGATACCTCTAGGGTTTGCCATGGGAATGCCGTTCCCCAGCGGACTGCGAGCGATTTCAGCAGCAGCCTCGACGGCAAAGCACGGCGCGGTGGAGTGGGCGTGGGCGATGAATGCCGCTTCGAGCGTGCTGGGATCGGTGCTGGCGATCGTCATCGCGATCCAGTTCGGATTGAACGTGACGCTGGCCTGCGGCGCGGTTGCGTACGTGGTGGCGATGCTGCTGTTGCCGACGTTTGGAAAAACAGCAACTAACAATTAGCGACTAGCAACCAGCGATTCGCAACGGCGCAGTAGCGAAAACCATTTCTAGAGCGTCGAGCTTCAAGATATCTCTGCGGGGCGGCGCTTGCGATGCTCCTCTGCCAGTTGCAACTGTGTTGTGAATCGCAACAATTCGCAACGTTGAACGCAATGACAACCTCGAATCGGCGGTCGCTCGCAATTTTTTTTGATCGCGACCCAAGATGCGTTGTGGGCAGTATTTTCGCGGCTTCGCGATAATTTGAAATCGTGTCTTTTCGCGCCACGCAAATTTTTCTTCGTGCTAGCCGTACCGCAGTTGCCCCAAATGCAACTTCCGTTGCTATAATCACTCGTTTGGGTGACGCATGTCACAGCAGGTTGTGTCATGTCACTGCAACCGCACGCACTGGGTACCGATGGGTATGCGGCACCCGAACCCGCAAAGTGGAAAACTTCACGTAAATGGCCCAGATCTTCCATCGTAGTGCGAATACAATTGCGCGGGCTTCCATCATCGCGGTGGTGGTGGTGGTCTCCGTCGTGCTGTGGGCGGCTTTGGAGATGCAGCGCTCGCCCTATGCTACTTATCAGGACGTCGCCCAGGCGCAGCCGGTGCCGTTCAGTCACCAGCACCATGTCGCCGGCGATGGCATTGATTGCCGCTACTGCCACACCTCGGTTGAAAACTCCAGCTTTGCCGGTATTCCTCCTACCAAGACCTGCATGAACTGCCACTCGCAGATCTGGACGAATGCCCCCATGCTGGAGCCGGTCCGCGAGAGCTATCGCACCGGCAAGTCGCTGGAGTGGACACGCGTGAACTACCTGCCGGACTATGTGTACTTCAATCACAGCATTCACATAAACAAAGGCGTAGGTTGCGCCAGCTGCCACGGGCCGGTCGACAAGATGCCGCTGTCGTATGAAGCCAACTCGCTGCGCATGGAGTGGTGCCTGAACTGCCATCGCGCCCCGGAGAAGTTCCTGCGGCCTCGCGACCAGGTTTTCAACATGAAGTACGAGCAGCCCAGCGAAGATAACCAGATCACGGTGGACGGTACCGCCTACGTCGATCAGATCGCGTTGGGCAATGCTCTGAAGCACAAGTACAACATTCGTACCGTGGAAGACATTACGAGTTGCAGCACCTGCCATCGCTAGTGCGGTTGGAGTTCTGGCGGAGGTAGTGGGAACAGCAGGCGCGCTTTATTAAGTGTGGTCCGCACCGGGAAAGGTCTTCAGTCACCGATCGGGCTCTGAAGTTGCGAGCAGGCGAGTGGCTGAACCGGTAAGAGGGACAAGGAACCTACGAGAAGATGGAAAACGAGACGCTCAAGAAATCCGAGGCGGTGTGTCCCAGCAAGATGGAACTCGCCGAGGTGCGGGACCAGCTGCGGGTCAAGAAGGGTCCGCAATACTGGCGGAGCCTGGAAGAACTGGCGCAGAGCGATGCCTTCATCGAGATGCTGCACCGCGAATTCCCGCGCCAGGCTTCATTCTTGCCTGAAGGGACTTCGCGCCGCGACTTCATGAAGCTGATGGGCGCCTCCATGGCGCTGGCGGGATTGTCGGCCTGCGTGAAGCAGCCGCTGGAGCCAATCGTTCCCTATGTTCGCCAGCCCAATGAGATCGTGCTGGGCAATCCTTTGTTCTTCGCGAGTGCGATGCCGTTCGGCGCCTATGGTCTGCCGGCGCTGGTGGAAAGTCACGAAGGCCGTCCGACCAAGATTGAGGGCAATCCCGAACATCCCGCGGGTATGGGTGGCAGCGACGTCTTCATGCAGGCGTCGATCCTGGACATGTACGATCCCGACCGGGCGCAGATCGTCACCTACCAGGGTGAGATCCGCAACTGGAGCGATTACGTCGTCGCGCTGAACGCCGCGCTAACCGCGCAGAGATACGTGAAGGGCGCAGGCTTGAGGATTCTAAGCGCACCCACCAGTTCGCCGAGCGTGGCGGCGTTGATGGAGACGGTGCAGACTGTCTATCCGGGATCGAAGTGGGTTCAGTGGGAGCCCGTCAATCGCGACAACGTGCGCGCGGGATCGATGCTGGCCTTCGGGCAGTATGTCGAGACCCGTTACAACCTGGAGAAGGCCGACATCATTCTGTCGCTGGATGGCGACTTCCTCTCCAGCGGCTTCCCAGGATTCCTGTACTACACGCGGCAGTTTGCCGGGCGCCGCAATCCTGAGCTCAAAGAGAAAATGTCGCGCTTCTATTCGGTGCAGGGTACGCCGACCAACACGAGTGGCAAGGCCGATCATCGCCTGCCGGTGCGCGCCTCGGAAGTGGAAGCGATAGCGCGAGCAGTCGCCGCCGGAGTCGGAGCGGGCGGCGGTTCGAGTGAAAGCTTGAGTCCGGAAGCGAAGACGTTTGTGGCAGCCGTGGTGAAGGATCTTCAGGCGCACAAGGGCGCTGCGGTCGTGATTCCCGGAGACAATCAGCCGCCGGCGGTTCACGCTTTGGCGCACGTGATCAACGGCGCGCTGGGCGCGAATGGCAATACCGTCGTATTCACCGATCCAATACAGGTGAAGCCGCAGGACCAGGCGGCGGCACTCAAAGAACTGATCGGCGAGATGAACGCGGGCAAGGTCGACATGCTGCTGGTAATGGGCAGCAACCCGGTGTACGACGCGCCGGTGGATTTTGGTTTCGCCGATGCGATGGAAAAAGTGCCGATGCGCGTGCAGCACGACCTCTATGTCAACGAGACGGGCGCGCGCTGTCACTGGCACATCAACGCGACGCATTACCTCGAGCAGTGGGGCGATGTTCGTGCCTTCGATGGAACCGTGTCTCTGATTCAGCCGCTCATCGCGCCGCTGTACAGCGGTAAGAGCGCGCACGAATTCCTTAACGCGCTGGTGGGTTCTTCGGACAGTTCCGGTTACGACCTGGTGCGCGATTACTGGCAAGGCCAGATCAAGGGCGATTTCGACACCACCTGGCGCAAGGCGTTGAACGACGGCTATCTCGCCAACACCGCGCTACCCGTTAAGACAGTGGCTGCCAAGGGCGGCGACATTCCGCCGACGAATCCCATGCCCGCAAGCGCGATGGAAGTAATGTTCCGCCGCGATCCGCTGATCTACGACGGTAGCCGGGCCAACAATGCGTGGTTGCAGGAAACGCCCAAGCCGATCATGAATCTGTGCTGGGACAATGCCGTGCTCATCAGTCCCAACCAGGCGAAGAAATCGGGCCTCGATACTGGCGACATCGTCGAGATCGACGTGAACGGCCGCAAGGTGAATGGGCCGATCTGGCCGCAGCCGGGGCATCCGGACAACGCGATCACGGTCTTTCTCGGTTACGGGCGCGAGCATGCCGGACATGTGGGTAACGGCGTCGGTTTCAGCGCTTACAAGGTGCGCAGCAGCAGTTCGCCCTGGTTCGACGCCGTGAATATCAAGAAAGTCGGCTCGGGTTTCGGTTTTGCGCATCCGCAAGGCTTCCAGTACATCGATCACTCGGATTTGCCGGCCTTCACCGAGCCGCTGTCGAACCGGCACATCATCCGCAAGGCGACGCTAACGGATTTCATCAAGAATCCCGACTTCGCTCATGAAGGCATCGAGACGCCTCCGCCGGAGATGACGCTCTACACCAACTACAAGTACACCGAGTTGAAGTGGGGCATGGCCATCGACATGAACTCATGTGTCGGCTGCAAGACGTGCATTGTGGCTTGCCAGGCGGAGAACAATATTCCGGTGGTCGGCAAAGACCAGACGATGCGCGGCCGCCAGATGCAATGGTTGCGTGTCGATGTGTACTACGAGGGCGGCACTGAGAATCCGAGCATGTACTACCAGCCGATTCCGTGCCAGCAGTGCGAGAATGCGCCCTGCGAAGTGGTTTGCCCGGTCGGCGCCACGGTGCACAGCACCGAAGGCCTGAACGACATGGTGTACAACCGCTGCGTGGGCACGCGTTATTGCTCGAACAACTGTCCTTACAAGGTGCGCCGGTTCAACTTCCTGCTCTTCCAGGATTTCACCACACCGCAGTACAAGATGATGCGCAATCCGGAAGTCAGCGTACGCAGCCGCGGTGTCATGGAGAAGTGCACGTACTGTGTGCAGCGCATCACCAAGGGCCGCATCACGGCCGAGCGCGAGAGTCGCAAGGTAGCCGACGGGGAAGTGCTGACCGCGTGCCAGCAGGCTTGCCCGGCAGGAGCGATTGTCTTCGGCGACCTGAACGATCCGGAGAGCCGGGTCTCGAAGCTCAAAGCGATGCAGCGTAATTATCAGCTGCTGGAAGATCTGAATACGCGTCCACGCACCACCTACATGGCTGTGGTGCAGAACATTAATCCGGAACTCGAACAGTCGGAGCCCAGTTAGCGATGCAGCAGGGACCAGAAGAAAAAACGATTCTGCAGGACGTGCCCTGGCCAGACGAACCACCTGTACTGCTGCCGGGACAGACGTTCGGCAGCGTGACCGATACCATCGCCGATGCCGTATTAACGCGTCCCATCGGCTTAGGCTGGTTGTTCGGCCTGCTCGTCGGCATGACCTTGCTGGGCGTGCTGATGGCGGCGGTCACTTACCTTTTTCTGATTGGCGTCGGCATCTGGGGTATCAACATCCCCATCGGTTGGGGCTTCGCCATCATCAACTTTGTCTGGTGGATCGGTATCGGCCACGCCGGAACCCTGATCTCTGCAATTCTGCTGCTGCTGAAGCAGACCTGGCGCAACTCGATCAACCGCTTCGCTGAGGCCATGACACTATTTGCCGTGGCTTGCGCCGGCATGTTCCCGCTGCTGCACATGGGCCGTCCGTGGCTGGCCTACTGGATGTTCCCGTATCCCAGCAGCATGGGCGTGTGGCCGCAGTTCCGCAGTCCGCTGGTGTGGGACGTCTTCGCAGTATCGACCTACGCAACTATCTCCGCCGTGTTCTGGTATGTGGGCCTGGTACCTGATTTCGCCACCATGCGCGAGAAGGCGACGCATCCGGCCGCCAAGAAGCTTTACGGATTGCTGGGCATGGGCTGGCGCGGTTCGGCCCGGCACTGGAAGAATTACGAAGCGTTGTACATCCTGTTAGCCGGCATCGCGACGCCGCTGGTGCTCTCGGTACACACCGTCGTCAGCTTCGATTTCGCGGTCGCCATCATGCCCGGCTGGCATACCACGATCTTCCCGCCGTACTTCGTTGCCGGAGCAATTTACTCCGGCTTCGCCATGGTGCTGGTGCTGGCCATCCCGATTCGCAAGTATTACCACCTCGAAGGGATGATCACCATGCGGCACCTGCAGAACTCAGCCAAGATCATGCTGGCTACGGGTCTGATCGTCGCTTACGGTTATGCCTTCGAGGCTTTCATCGCGTTCTACAGCGGCTCGACCTACGAGCGCTTCATGATGGAGAACCGTTGGTTCGGAGCGTATGCGCCGTTCTACTGGTCGCTGATCCTGTTCAACATTCTCCTTCCGCAGATCCTGTGGTTCCCCAAGATCCGCGCCAAGACAGGGTGGCTGTTCCTGATCTCGCTGGTGATCCTGGTTGGCATGTGGCTGGAGCGTTTCGTCATCATCGTCACCAGCCTGTCGCGCGATTATCTGCCGTCGTCCTGGGGTCACTATGTTGCCACGCGTTGGGACTACGCGGTGTTCTTCGGGACCATCGGCCTGTTCACCACGGCGATGTTTATCTTCATCCGCATCATGCCCGCGATTTCGATCTTTGAAATCCGCGCGCTACTGCCGGAAGCGGAGGTGAAAGCAGAATGAGCCACGCCAAGCTCTCACCACCTATTTACGGACTGCTGGCAGAGTTCGATACGCCGACAGAGTTGGTAAGCGCAACCAAGGCTGCCTATTCGGCGGGCTATCGCAAGATGGAAGCGTATAGTCCGTTCCCTATCGAAGAGGCCAGCGAGGCGGTCGGCTTTCACAAGAGCCGTGTGCCCCTGATCGTGCTGATCGGCGGCCTGCTGGGCGGCGCTTCGGGTTTCGGCTTGCAGTACTGGATCAACTGCATTTCGTATCCTCTGAATATCGGCGGCAAGCCTTACCTGTCATGGCCGGCCTTCATCATTCCGACCTTCGAGCTGACGATTTTGTTTGCCGGACTGTGCGGCGCCTTCGGAATGTTCGCTTTGAACGGGTTGCCGATGCCCCATCATCCGCTGTTCAATGTCGACCGCTTTTCCATGGTGACGCGCGACAAGTTCTTCCTGTGCGTGGAAGCGGCCGACAGCAGGTTCGACATGATCAGGACGCAACAGTTTATGGAGAGCCTTAATCCGCGTTCGATTTCGGAGGTGCCGCATTAATCGGCTAGCACAAGTTAAGACGGCTTCCTCCGGGTCGGTGTCTTCGGGTGGAAGGTTGTGGCGCCAAAAGGCTCCCGCCTGCCTACTGGCGGCGGTTGCCCTGTTGCTGCTCGGCGGCTGTCGAGCCGACATGCAGAACCAGCCCTATGAGCGTCCCCTGGTGGCAAGCGACTTCTACGCCGATCATCGTTCGGCGCGTCCCATCATCGCGGGCACGGTGGCCCGTGGACATCTGGATGCCGACACCTATTTTTATACGGGCAAGATCGGCAGCAATGACGGCGACTATCTTCCGTTCCCGGCAACCCAACAGGTTCTGGAACGCGGCCAGCAGCGCTTCAACATTTACTGCGCGCCTTGCCACGGCGAACTTGGCGACGGCAACGGCATGATCGTGCAGCGCGGTTACAAGCAGCCGCCGTCGTATCACATCGAGCGTTTGCGCAAAGCCCCGATCGGCTATTTCTTTGACGTGATGACCAATGGTTACGGCGCCATGCCCGACTATTCGCAGCAAGTACCGCCGGCGGACCGCTGGGCCATCGCGGCTTACATTCGCGCGTTGCAGTTGAGCCAGCATGCCACGGAAGCGGATGTGCCGGCTGGAACGCAGATTGCCAAGACGCCGCCGGCCGGCGTCATCCTGAATCCGCCGTATGACACGCAGAATGTCCCAGCGGCCGCCTCGACTCCGCCTGATCCGGGTACACCGGCAGGTCCGGGAGGCGCACAGAAGCAATGAGCAAAAATATTCTGGAATTACAGCAATCCGACGACGTCGTTCCAGCGCAGGCTGCGCACTGGCAGAACATCTGGCTGGGCGTGGGTCTGGTCGGAGTGCTGGCTTGCGTTGCCGGTGCGGTGGTCTCGCGCGAACAGTTCATGCGCGGCTACCTGATCGGGTTCATGTTCTGGTTGGGCCTGAGCATGGGATGTCTGGCCCTGCTGATGGTGCAGTACCTCTCGGGTGGTTTCTGGGGTCTGGCGATTCGCAGCACTCTGGAAGCGGCGAGCAAGGTTCTGCCGCTGATGGCGGTCTTATTCATCCCCCTCGCGCTGTTTCGCCACGATCTTTACGCCTGGATGAGCGATCCCTCGCTGACTCCGCGAAACAGCTGGTATCTGCACACCGGAGGGTTGGGCGGCTGGTTCGCGCGCGCCATTATCTACTTTGTACTCTGGATCGGTATTTCCACAATTCTTAACCGCCGAGGCGAGCGGCTGTACAGCCCGTTGAGCGGCGCGCTTCCGCATTTCCAGGGACTCAGTGGCCTGGGGTTGGTGGTCTATTCGTTGTCGATTTCCTTTGCCTCGGTGGACTGGGTCATGTCGCTCGATCCGCACTGGGGATCGACCATTTACGGGCTGATCTTCATCGCGGGGCAAGGCCTGTCAGCGCTGGCGTTCAGCGTAATCATTCTCACGCTGCTGACGCGCCACAGCCCATACCGCGAATTCATCAAGCCTACGCAGTTTCACGATCTGGGCAAGCTGATGTTCGCCTTCGTGATGCTGTTTGCCTACTTCTCGTTCTCGCAGTGGCTCATCATCTGGTCGGGCAATCTGCCGGAGGAGATTGGCTGGTACTTGAACCGCATCCGCGGAGGATGGGGCGTTATCGCTCTCATCATTATCCTGTTCCACTTTGCGCTGCCCTTCGCCCTGCTGCTTTCGCGCGAGCGCAAACGCGCCGGGAGCCGCCTGATTGGTATTGCGATCTTCCTGATGTTCATGCGGGTCGTCGACATCTATTGGTATGTGGTGCCGAACTTCGCGCACGAACGCGGACACTTCTACCTGAGCATCTGGTACATCGTGCCGCCGATTGCGATCGGTGGATTGTGGCTCGGCTACTTCTTCTACAACTTCCGGAAGCGGCCGTTGCTGCCACTTTATGATCCGCAGATACCCAACTTCTTACACCAAGGATCGGGACATGGCCACTGATCACAATAATCGCGATGCTTTGCGGAACCCGCAGGTCGACTACGATCGTTCCGACCTTAGTCCAAGCGGCATTCTGTGGTTCCTGATCGGCCTGTTCATCTGCGGCGTTTTCATCGAGCTGGTGATCTGGGGAATGTTTCACTTCATGGCACGCAGCGAAATTCTCTTCGTGCAGGGCCAGAAGACTCCGATGACGGCGCAGAACTCGATCGACGACACCAAGTCGCGTTCGGTGTTGCAGAACACGCCCGGCGTGAACCTGAACGTGTTTCCTCATCCCCGCCTGCAAACGAATGACGCCGGCGAGATGACGCAGTACTTAAATTCCGAGAGCGATTTGCTGGAGACTAAGCAGCCGTTTACGGATTCCACCGGTGCGGTGCATATTCCGATTTCGATGGCCATGCAGTTGATTGCGGAAAGAGGATTGCCGGTGCGTCCGAAGTCTCCGCCACCAGACTTTAACGGTGGGGCGGTTGCAGGGGACCCGGGAATGCAGAACCAAGCGCCAGGCTCTATGCCTTCAGAGGGCGTAGGCCAGCAGGCGAAGTAGCAGCTTTGTAGCAAGCGCCCTGATGCGCAGAAAGCAGATGCAGAAGGTAGTGAAGTTTTTGAAACAACTCGTAATGGGCTGGATGCTGTTGGCGACTGCGTGCGCTTTCGCCCAGCCACCGTCCAGCTTCATGGATCAGAAGACCGGGACGGCCTCGCAGGTCAGTCCGCCCGAATTTAAGGACATCGGCATCGATCAGCGGCTGAATCAACAGTTGCCGCTCGATCTGCAATTCAAAGATGAGACAGGGAAGACCGTAAGGCTGGGCGACTATTTCGAATCTGGGCGTCCGGTGATTTTGAATCTCGTCTACTACTCGTGCCCGATGTTGTGTGGCGAGGAATTAGCGGGTGAGGCCAGCGCCCTGGGAATGCTGAAGTTCACGCCGGGCAATCAGTATGAAGTTGTCTCGGTAAGCATCGATCCCAAAGACACGCCGGCCGATGCGGCAGCCAAGAAGAAGATGTATGTGGATCGCGTCAACGAGCACCTGGATTCCAAGATGGACGGCGCGGGCTGGCACTTCCTGACCGGGCAGCAGCCAGAGATCAACCAATTGGCGGAGGCGGTAGGGTTTCACTATCGTTACGATCCGCAGACCAAGCAATACATTCATGCCACTGGCCTGACCATCGTGACGCCGGCCGGCAAGATTGCTCAGTATTACTACGGGGTAGAGTTTTCGCCCCGCGACATTCGCCTCGGCGTGATTGAAGCCTCCCACGACAAGATTGGAAACGTGGTCGACGAGGTGTTGCTGTACTGCTGTAAGTACGATCCGAAAACCGGACGATACGGCGCGGTAATCGCCAACATCATGCGCTTGGCCGGAGGCGCCACCATACTGATTCTCGGTGGAATGATCCTGGTGATGTTCCGGCATGAGTCGCACGGCAACCAAGATCCGCAGGACGGCAAAAAGGAAACAGGACGGGCCTGATCATATGTGGCAGAACTTACCACTCTTTCCCCCGCGCGCCTCGGCACTGGCATGGCAGGTGGATGGTCTTTATTTCTTGCTGATCGGAGTGTCGGCATTTTTCACAATACTGATCTTCCTGCTCATCTTCGTCTTTGCGATCAAGTACCGCCGCTCGGTGCATCCGCATCCGGTGCAGATTGAAGGCTCGCTGCCGCTGGAGTTGACCTGGACGCTGATTCCGCTGGGTATCTGCATGATCTTTTTTGCCTGGGGTTCGCTGATCTACTTCCAGGAGGCGCGTCCGCCCAAGGGTGCGATGGAAGTCTACGTCGTCGGCAAGCAGTGGATGTGGAAGTTCGAGCATGAGACCGGACAGCGCGAGATCGACCAACTGCACGTGCCGGTGGGACGCGATGTGAAGCTGGTGATGAGTTCGCAGGATGCGATCCACAGCTTCTTTGTGCCGGCCTTCCGAGTTAAGGCTGATGTGCTTCCCGGCCGATTTACTCAGCTCTGGTTCCGGGCTACGAAGACTGGTACGTATCACTTGTTCTGTTCGCAGTATTGCGGAACCGATCACTCGGGCATGATCGGCCAAGTCATCGTGATGGAGCCGACCGCTTATCAGGCATGGCTTACCGAAGGCGGCGCCACCGGCACCCTGGCGTCCAATGGGCAGCAACTCTTCCAGCAGCTGGCCTGTTCCACCTGCCATCGTTCCGACCAGCAGGGACGCGGTCCCAACCTGGGCGGCCTCTATGGCAAGCAGGTGCAACTGGATGACGGCCGCAGTGTCGTGGCCGATGAAAATTATATTCGCGCATCCATACTGAGTCCCGGCGCGCAGGTTCCCGCAGGCTTTAAGCCCATCATGCCGAGCTATCAGGGCCAGATTTCAGAAGACAATCTGATGGCTCTGGTGGCGTACGTGAAGTCGCTGGCGCAACCACAACAGCCGAGCAATCGGCCTCTTGAGACGTCGAGCGTGCAATAGCTGTAAAGGCTAGACCCGAAGGTGTGTGACATGGCAACCGCTGTACAGACTGTCGAGCGCGAGAATTACATCAATTCGAACTATGGGATCAAGTCGTGGCTGCTGACGACGGATCACAAGCGTATTGCGCTGCTCTATCTCATTTCCATCACCGCCATGTTCTGGATCGGCGGCTTCTTCGCGATGATGATCCGCCTGGAGCTGCTGACTCCGGCGGGCGACCTGGTTTCGTCCGACACGTACAACAAGCTGTTCACGATGCACGGGATCATCATGGTGTTCTTCTTCCTGATCCCGTCCGTGCCGGCCGTCATCGGCAATTTTGTGATTCCACTGATGGTGGGCGCGAAGGACCTGGCGTTTCCGCGCATTAACCTGCTGAGCTGGTACATCTACATGGCCGGCGCCATCACCGCGCTGGTTGCCATGGTGACCGGCGGAGTCGATACCGGTTGGACCTTCTACACACCGTTCAGCACCACCTACTCGAATACGCACGTGATCGGCGCTGCCATCGGCATCTTCATCGCCGGATTCTCATCGATCTTCACCGGCCTGAACTTCATCGTCACCATCCACCGTATGCGCGCTCCCGGGCTGACCTGGCGCCGCCTGCCGCTGTTCTGCTGGTCGAACTACGCTGCCGCACTGATCATGGTGCTGGGCACGCCGGTCATCGCCATCACGCTGCTGCTGGTTGCACTCGAGCGCGCGTTTAACATCGGCGTCTTCAATCCGCAACTGGGCGGCGATCCGCTTCTGTTCCAGCACTTGTTCTGGTTCTACTCGCATCCGGCCGTCTACATCATGATCTTGCCCGGCATGGGCGTGATCAGCGAGGTAGTCACCTGCTTTTCGCGCAAGCGCGCCTTCGGTTACGAGTTCGTTGCCCTGGCGTCCATCGCCATCGCGGTTCTCGGCTTCCTGGTGTGGGCGCATCATATGTTCGTCGCCGGCATCTCGGTCTATGCCGCGCTGGTCTTCTCGCTGTTGAGCTATCTGGTGGCAATTCCGTCGGCGGTCAAGGTCTTTAACTGGACAGCCACCATGTATAAGGGGTCGATACGTTACGAGACCCCAATGCTGTACGCCTTCGGCTTCATCGGCCTGTTCACCATCGGCGGCCTGACTGGCGTCTTCCTGGCTTCGCTGGGACTTGATGTCCACGTCCACGACACCTACTTTGTGGTAGCTCACTTCCACTACGTCATGGTGGGAGGCATGGTCATGGCGTACATGGCCGGGCTCCACTTCTGGTGGCCGAAGATCACGGGACGAATGTATCCCGAGGCGTTTGCCAAACTCTCCGCACTGCTGGTGTTTGTCGGATTCAACACCACGTTCTTCCCGCAGTTCATCGCGGGTTACATGGGCATGCCGCGCCGCTACCATGCGTATCCGCCGGAGTTCCAGGTGCTGAACGTGCTGTCGACCGCAGGCGCGTCTATCCTCGCCGTGGGCTACGTGATGCCGATGATTTACTTCCTGTGGTCGCTGCGTTACGGAGAGCAGGCGCCGCCGAATCCGTGGAATGCCGTGGGACTGGAGTGGATGACACCGTCTCCGCCGCCAACGCACAACTTCGACGAGACTCCTATTGTGACGTGGGAGGCTTACGACTACGAGCACCAGCCGCAAGAGGAGGTCACCGTTGGCCACTAGCGATATCCAGATCGCTGAGCACGCGCTGCAACATCATTTCGCTGACATGGAGCAGCAGCGGGAGACGTCCACCTTCGGCATGTGGATGTTCCTTTTGACCGAAATCATGTTCTTCGGCGGGCTGTTCTGCGCCTACCTGGTGTACCGTGCCTCCTACTACCAGGCGTTTGTCGAAGGCAGCCAGAAGATGAACATCGCCCTCGGCGCCACCAACACCGCGGTGCTGATTTGCAGCTCGCTGTCGATGGCGCTGGCGGTGCGTTGCGCTCAGCTGGGCAAGACCAAGATGATGGCTATCCTGCTGGTCATCACCATCATCTTCGGCTTCGGATTTCTCGGCATCAAGGCAATCGAGTACCACGAACACTGGGAGAACCATGAGTTCCCGGGCCCGAACTTCCACTTCCAGACCATCGACAAGAAGCCCCCAGTCGATGCGCAGCATACCGAGATCTACTTCTCGCTCTACTGGGCGATGACCGGATTGCACGCGCTGCACATGATCATCGGCATCGGCCTGGTGACGTGGATTGTGATTGCCGGACTGATGGGTGCCTATAGCCCCGCGTATTACAGTCCAGTGGAAAATGTCGGGCTGTATTGGCACTTCGTCGACCTGGTGTGGATCTATTTATTCCCGCTGCTCTATTTGATCAGCAAGAAGCATGGTTAAACGATGAAACACGGCGAACCTCAATTCCATCCTGGCTCAAACCAGGAACATTTCGATTACACCTCGCACCTGGCGCCTATCAGCATGTATGTGGGGATCTGGGCGGCGCTGATGGTTTTCACCGGCCTGACGGTGTTTGCTGCTTCGGTCGAGTTGGGCATTTTCAACATCGTCGTGGCGCTGCTGATCGCAACCATCAAGGGCACGCTGGTGGTGCTGTTCTTTATGCACCTGCGCTACAGCACCAAGCTGACCATGGTCACCGTGGTGGCGGCCATTTTCTTCCTGCTGATCATGTTCTCGCTCAGCATGACCGACTATCTGACGCGCGGCTGGGAAACTTATATCGCCCATTGAGGTAGCCGTTATTGCCCTCTCGCTGGCGCTCCGATTCGAGGAGCGCCTTTGTTTTTCCTGGGACGAACTTCTTAATTCCCACATTGTGGTACACAAGCAGAATCTGACGGCTTTGTCCCACAATGTGGGATTCTGAAGGGGGTGAGACTTAAGGAGCCGATCGTCCCCTTTCGCTCCAACTTTCATCATCCTTTAACACGGGTACATGTACCCTGTAGTCGTGATTCCGACATATGACAGTCCTTCGCCCGCCGTCGGCTACAATACAGCCGTGAAGCAAAACATCTTTGCCGTGGAAGACGACACCGATATTTCCCGGCTGGTACGTCACCATCTGGAAGCATCGGGCTACACCGTCCGTACCTTTGCGACGACTGCCGGTGTAATTGCCGAGGCCGAGAAGCAAGCGCCGGCGCTCTTCCTGCTGGACATCATGGTGCCGGGCGGCGATGGCCTGGAGCTGTGCCGCCGCATCCGCCAGACTTCTTCGCTGGCTATGATTCCGGTGATCTTCCTCACCGCCAAGGTCAGCGAGTCGGACCGCGTGATTGGTTTGGAACTGGGCGCGGACGATTACATCCCTAAGCCGTTTAGCCCGCGCGAATTGGTGGCGCGTGTGCGCGCCGTGCTACGGCGCTTTGAGCGTCCCTTGGCTCCAGCCATCGTCAAAGCCGGCGATATCGAGATCGATAGCGGCGGCATGACGCTGACGGTCCGCGGACAACTTACGCAGACCACGGCAACCGAGTTCCGCCTGCTGGAGTACCTGGCGCGTCACCCGGGACGCGTCTTCACTCGCGATCAGTTGCTCGACGCCGTGTGGCGCGATACGCACTACGTCACGCCGCGTTCCGTGGACGTCTATGTGCGCCGCATTCGTGAGAAAATCGAGGAAAATCCGGACGAGCCGCGCTACCTCAAAACCGTGCGCGGTGCAGGGTATCGCTTCGAAATACCCAAGTCCTGACGAGCTCCCACAGTGAAGAGCCGCATCTTCGTTAAGCTGTTTGTCGCAGCCCTGGTGGTTATCGCCGCCTGCACGATCTCGCTGGACATGCTCATCCATAAAGCCTGGGAGAACATGCTGCGCCGCGAAATCGATACTTCGCTGCGACAGAAGACGCAGATGTTCGCGCTCCGGGTGGAGGCGACTCCGCAGGAGTCTCTGCAGCAGATTGCCGAACAGACATCGCAAGCCGCGGGAACCCGCATTACCATCATCGACTCCTCCGGCAAGGTTCTTGCCGACACCGAAGCCGACCCCGACAGAATGGAAAATCACTCCGGCCGTCCGGAGTTCCTCGCTGCGTTGCACGGCCAGGTCGGCAGTGCCACTCGCGTCAGTAAAACGATTGGAGTTGAGCTGCTCTACGTCGCGGTTCCGATTCCCGGGGGCGCGGTGCGCATGGCCTATCCACTAAGTTCGATTCGCGAAGCCAATCGACAAATCCGCTGGGACCTCGCCGAAGCCTCCGCCGCTGCAGCGCTCCTGGCGCTGTTGCTGGCGTTCGCGGCGACCCAGTCGATTGGCCGAAGGCTGCTGCGCATCACCGATTTTGCGGAGCGGGTTGCGGCGGGCGATCTTTCGGCACGCATCCAGGAAGAGTCCAGCGACGAGATCGCGCACGTAGCTTCGGCGCTCGACAAAACTGCACGCAAGCTGGAAGAAGGATTTCGCGCTGTCGAGAACAGCCGCCAGACCCTGGAGACGCTGCTGAATTCGATGCAGGAGGCCGTGATTGCGGTCTCGCAGGATCAAATCGTGCTGTGGGCAAATCAGCGCATGGAGCGTTTACTGCCCAGCGGAATTCGCCTTGGTGCGCCCCTGGTACAGTCGGTGCGCGATCCCGAGATTCTGGCATCGATCGACACGGCCATTACAACACGTGACGTCACCAAGGCCGCCGCCGCGAAGATTTTCTCCGGACGCATCTTCGATGTGACAGCCGCTCCCATGCCCGGCGGCGGGGCGGTGGCGGTGTTGCACGATCAGACCGAGATTGAGCGAGTGGAGAAAACCCGGCGCGACTTCATCGCCAACGTCTCTCACGAGCTGCGGACGCCGCTGACCTCGGTGCAGGGCTACGCGGAAACTCTCCTGGACAGCCGCAGCCTGCCCGAGAGTCTGCGGGAGTTTGTCGAGATCATTCGCAAGAACGCATCTCGCATGTCGCGCCTGACGGAAGACCTGCTGGTGCTGGCGCGTGTGGAGTCGGGCGAGCTGAAGCTTAACTTCCAGATCGCGATGCCGCAGGAGCTGCTGGAAGAAGCGGTGCAGACCTTTCAGGAGATCGCCGCCAGCCGGGGAATTGAGCTGTCGCGTGATGAACACCGCGAGCTCGGCGGTGTGGGTGGACCGTGACGCGATTCACCAGGTATTCGCCAACCTGATCGACAATGCCTTCAAGTACGGCGATCAGGGAGGCAAGGTGTTGGTGGGCGCCTGCGAAACCCAGGATGGCGTGCAGTTTTATGTGCGCGACTTCGGCAGCGGAATTCCCAGCGAACATCTGCCGCGGCTCTTCGAACGCTTCTATCGCGTGGACAAGGCGCGCTCTCGCGAATCGGGCGGCACTGGCTTGGGCCTGGCCATCGCGAAGCACGTTGTGCGCGCGCATTCCGGAAACATTCGCGCCGAGAGCGAGCTGAATCACGGCTCGACGTTCTACTTCATTCTGCCGCGTCAGCCGGTACCGGTCGCGGTGTAACGGCGATCTTGCCGGTGGATAAGCCTCAGCCGCGCCGTAACAGCATGCAAGGCTGATTGGTGTTGGCCCTGGCAGTCCCCGGCTAAAGCCGTCGTTTCCTTTGCCGGGACGTTCGCCGAGCTAAAGCTCGGCGCTTCCACCGAATCCGAGGTTTCGGACGTTGCCACTCGCTGTCCGAAATCGGTCGCACCATAGCAATCCGACTACACCAACCTGTGAATTCAAGCGAACTTCATCCACATTTCATGGAGAATTTACAACGCCGGCATAGCCTATATCTGAAAGCACCACAGGCATCCGGCCACGCTGGCCCAACTGGGCCGTGCTGAACCGATGTGTCGCTGCTCTACGCAGCTAGTTTGTGAGAACCGATGAGTGCACCCAATCCTACGCTCCCCAATCCCGAAGCGATCTGCGCGCAACTGCACGAACAAACGCTGCAGGCCTGCCGTATCGCGAAGGCGGCCGCGGGCATTGTCGCAGAAGGCATCGCCACCGGCGTGGCCTCGGTTCTGGACGGAGTGCGCGATCGCGAAAAGGAATTAGACAACCTCGACCGGGCGATCGATCAGGGTGTGACGTCGGTCATCACCCAGGCCGGGCCGGAGCACGCTCGCGAATTGCTGGCCTGCCTGAAATTCATCATCGATCTGGAGCGCATCGGCGATTTGCTACTGAATTGCAGCAACCGCGCCGCGGCGGTCGGCAGCCGCATCGAGTTGCAGGATATTCGCGACCTCACCGTGATGGCATCACGGTTGGAGAAAATGCTGGGTGATGTCCATGACGCTTTCAGCGAGCGCGACCTGAACAAGGCGCTCGCGGTCTTACGTTCCGATGCCGAAATTGATCGCCTGCGCAATCTCATTTTTCTGCGACACATCGAGAATCACGACGGCGCGCCGCGCACCGAAAGCTTCCACGTCCTGTTCATGACCCAGTCGCTGGAACGCGCCGGGGACCATGCCAAGAATGCCGCTGAAGAAGTTTGTCATCTGGTTAGCGGACACAGCGTGCGCCACGTGCTTCGAACCTACGACATGCCGGTGGAGCAGATGTTCATCGAAGACCTGAAACGGCGGCAGAAGAAGGCGAAGTAGCCCTGCGAATTAATCGACAATTCATTGCGCGCTCGCTGCGGGCACGAATCCAACTTGATTGCTGGAGGATAACGAATGTCAGCTCAAGCTTCGGCGAAGGCGCCCGAACCGAAAGACGGCATACCGCAGTCCTCGCAACCAGATCAATCGGTGAACCATATCCGCCGATTTGCCAGCCTGGGCGTATGGCGGCAGGTGCTCATCGCGGAACTGCTGAACCTGCTCGAGAAGCGGCGCTATGATGCGGTAAGTAACTAGTTTTTCATCATCTTCCGTGTTCATTAACGGCTTCTGCCCGTCCCTCTTCATCCGAAATTCACTCCTGTGTAACCGTTCTGTAACAACTCAATGTAAAACTCGATAGGACTTCATCCAGGCAAAAATACAGGAGGAAACTACGTGATTCGCTCTCTCAGGGTGCTTGTGTGCATCGCTGTGTTTGCCAGCTGCGCGTTGGCACAGACGACACTGAACGGTGCGGGTGCGACGTTCCCGTATCCGATTTATTCCAAGTGGTTCAACGAGTACCACAACGAACATTCCAACATTCAGATCAACTACCAGTCGATTGGCAGCGGGGGCGGCATTCGACAGGTACAGGCTGGAACGGTAGACTTCGGCGCCAGTGACGGTCCGATGACCGACCAGCAGATTGCCGAGTCGAAGGTAAAGGTCATGCACGTTCCTACCGTGCTGGGCGCAGTGGTTCCGGCGTACAACATTCCCGGAGTCAGCGGCGAGGTGAAGTTCACGCCGGATGTGCTGGCCGACATCTATCTCGGCAAGATCAATAAGTGGAATGATGCGCGCATTACCAAGGTGAATCCTGAGATCAAGTTCCCCGACCAGAACATCACCGTGGTCCATCGGTCCGACGGTAGCGGTACCACGTACATCTTCACTGACTACCTCTCCAAGGTGAGCTCCGACTGGCAGAACACTGTAGGCAAAGCTACCTCTGTGAAGTGGCCCGTAGGCATCGGCGGCAAAGGCAATGAGGGAGTCGCTGGATCCATCCGCCAGCTGCCCGGCTCTATCGGATACATCGAGTTGATCTACGCCTTGCAGAACAAGATTCCGTTCGGCAGCGTGCAGAACTCCTCCAAGAACTTCATCAAGGCCAGCCTGCAGAGCACCACGGCGGCTGCGCAAGGCGTGAAGATGCCCGCGGACTTCCGCGTGTCGATCACTAACCCTCCGGGCAAGGACGCCTATCCGATCGCCAGCTTCACCTGGCTGTTGATCCCCACCAATCCGGCTGACGCCAACAAAGGCAAAATCCTGAAAGACTTCCTCTTCTGGATGCTCGACAAGGGCCAGACCATGACCGAGGCGCTCTCGTACGCACCTCTGCCAAAAGACGTGGTGGCAAAGGAAAAGGCTGCAATCACAACTACGATTCACTAAGAAGCAACTAGCCGCTAGCGACTGGTATTCGGCAACGGCGAGAGCGACTGGCCGGTCGCTACTTACGGTGCCGCGGAGGGTGCGGCCGTCCTAGGCGTTCTCTTGGCTAGTTGCTAGTAGCTAATCGCTAGCAGCTGTCTTTAACCGGGCTGTAACACATGTCTGATAGCGTCGATCCCATGAACTCGTCTCAGCCACTTGGAGAGATTTCCAAGCCGGTTACGTCGATGCCGCCGCTGGCCAAGGTGGACCCGTCGCAGCAGAAGCGTCCGCCCGCGGCAGGCGAGCTGAAGAAAATCAGGAGCTCGCATCCGCGTAGCAGCCGGATGCCCGACGCGGTCTTCCGCGTGATCATCCTGTTGAGCGCGATTTCCGTCTTCGCCATCGTCGTTCTGGTGGTCTGGGAGCTCGTGAGTAAGTCGCAGCTTTCGCTCCATCAATTCGGCATTAGGTTTTTCTGGGGAACGAATTGGGACCCGGTCAACGGCGACTTCGGCGCGCTGCCGTTCATCTTCGGCACGCTGGTGTCGTCCTTCTTAGCATTACTGTTGGCGGTGCCGCTTTCCGTGGGAGTCGCGGTGTACATCACAGAAATGTGCCCCGAGCGACTGCGCGCCATCATCTCCTTCCTGGTTGAGCTTCTGGCTGCGATTCCAAGTGTGATCTACGGTCTGTGGGGCATCTTCGTTCTAGCCCCGCTGCTGCGCGAGTACGTTGAGCCTTTCCTGGGAAAGACTCTCGGCTGGACTGGCTTATTCACCGGGACGCCGTATGGTCTGGGCATGCTGGCTGCCGGAATCATCCTCGCCATCATGGTGGTACCGATTATTGCGTCGATTACGCGTGAGGTGCTGAGTGCGGTCCCGCAGAATCAGCGAGAAGCCGTACTCGCATTGGGAGCGACGCGCTGGGAGATGATCCGCATGGGCGTTCTGCGCAACGCCCGCATCGGGATTGTTGGCGGAGTGATCCTCGGCCTCGGACGCGCACTCGGCGAAACCATGGCGGTAACCATGGTCATCGGCAACACGCCGCAGATTGCGAAGTCGCTGTTCGCCCCTGGCTACACCATGGCCAGTGTGATCGCGAACGAATTCAGCGAGGCCACCGGCGATCTTTATCTCAGCGCGCTGGTCGAGATCGGACTGGCGCTGTTCATTGTCACGCTGATTGTCAACGCATTGGCCCGGCTGCTGGTGTGGAGCATCACCGGCGGAAGTGCGAGGGTCAGTGCCTAATTCAGCGGCCGTCGGTACGCTCAAACTCAGCTTGTGGAGACGCATCGTCAATCAAGGTGCAACTGCCTTCGCAATCCTCGCGGCGGCGCTCGTCCTGGTTCCTCTGCTCGCCATCTTCACTTACCTGGTGATCAAGGGTGTCGGTTCCATCAACATCGCTTTCCTGACTCAGACGCCGAAGCCGCCGGGCGAGATCGGCGGCGGCATGGCAAACGCTATTGTCGGCACAGGCTTGATCCTCGCGATCGCCAGCCTGATTGGAATGCCACTGGGCATTGGCTCGGGAATCTATCTCGCGGAATATGGCCGGAACCGCTTCGGCGACTTGATACGCTTCACCGCCGACGTGCTGAACGGCGTGCCGTCGATCGTGATCGGCATCGCCGTCTACGCGTTAATTGTCGTCCGGCAGAAACACTTTTCGGCACTGTCCGGTGGAGTCGCGCTCGGCATCATGATGATTCCCACGGTCGCGCGCGCTACGGAAGAGATGTTGCTGATGGTGCCCAACGTCGTACGCGAAGCGGCTTACGGACTCGGCATTCCGAAGTGGCGGACAACCATCTCGATTTCACTTCGCACGGCGTCTGCCGGAGTGATAACCGGATGCATGCTGGCCTTTGCGCGTGTCGCCGGCGAAACCGCGCCGCTGCTGTTCACCGCCTTCGGCAACCAGTTCTGGAATTTGAAATTGAACCAACCCACCGCGGCGCTCTCGCTGCAGGTATTCACTTATGCCATCTCTCCTTACGACGATTGGCATAAGCAGGCGTGGGCGGGCGCTCTGATCCTCATCGTGATGATCGTCGGCGCGGTGGCGGCGGTGCGCATCACCACCAGCCGCGGAAGATTGAAGGGAGCGTAAGAGCTCGTATGGGTGTCGGAATTGAAGTGCGTGGACTGAATGCGTGGTACGGCAAGAACCAGTCGCTGAAGTCCATCGACATGATCGTGCCGGCCAATCACGTGACCGCCGTCATTGGTCCATCGGGCTGCGGAAAGAGTACCTTCGTACGCTGTCTGAATCGCATGCACGAGACCATTCCCGAAGCGCGCGCCGAAGGCTCCGTCAAGGTCGGCGAGATGGACGTCTACGGCGGTGGATCGGACCCGGTCGAGGTACGGCGCCGCATCGGCATGGTGTTTCAGAAGCCGAATCCGTTTCCCACCATGTCGATCTACGACAACGTTGCCGCCGGCCTGAAGCTAAACGGCTTTCGCCATCGCAAGCAGATGGATGAGTTGGTGGAACGCTCATTGAAGCTGTCGGCGTTGTGGGATGAAGTGAAAGACAATCTGCACAAGAAGTCGGGAGCGAGCCTTTCGGGTGGCCAGCAGCAGCGTCTCTGTATCGCGCGCGCTCTGGCGGTCGAGCCCGAAGTGCTGCTGATGGATGAACCGGCGTCGGCGCTCGATCCCATCTCGACCAGCAAGATCGAGGAATTGATTTTTCAGTTAAAGCAGCACTATACCGTCGTCATCGTTACGCATAATATGCAGCAGGCGGCGCGCGTTGCCGAGCTTACCGGCTTCTTCCTCATGGGCAGCCTTATCGAGTACGACAAGACGGAGAAGATTTTTACCACCCCCGCCGACAAGCGGACGGAAGATTACGTGACAGGCAGGTTCGGATAATGCGAAGTCGCTTTCAGCAGGGATTGGACGAACTCAAAGAGAAGCTTCTGCGCATGGGGGGCCTGGCAGAGCAGGCCATCGACCGTGCGACCGAGGCTTATCGCACGCGCGACAGCAAGTTCTGTCAGATGGTTTTGACTGGCGAGGCCGCCATCAACGAGGCCGAGCGCGAGATCGACGAACTGGCGCTCGATCTGCTCGCCATGCAGCAGCCAATGGCGGTGGATTTGCGCTTCATTCTTGCGGTACTGAAGATCAATGCCGATCTCGAACGCGTCGGCGACCAGGCGGTAAACATCGCGCAGCGTGTGCTCGACCTGATCAGCGAGCCCGAAATTCCTCTGCCGGTCGACATTCCGCGCATGGCCGATGGCGTGAGCACGATGGTCCAGCGCGCTCTCGAGTCATTTCTCGACGGCAAAGCCGAAGTCGCCGAAGCCGTCCTCCAGATGGATGGCATTGTCGATCGTATGAAAGATGAGGCATTCGTGAACCTGGTGCAGAAGATGCACGACGATCCGGCATGTACGCGGCAGGCGCTGGATGTGCTGCTGATCGCGCGCAACCTGGAACGCATCGCCGATCACGCCACCAACATTGCCGAAGATGTGATCTTCTGGGTGCGCGGCGCCGATGTGCGGCACGGCGGAGCTCACTACCGCGAATAGATCAGAACAGGTTCCCTCAAGTTGCGGAAAGTGAAATTCTTTCCGCACGAGTTCCTCGCCCATAATTTCGCGCCAGTAAACTTTCGCAGTTCGTTTTTCATGCCCGGCAAGCGAAAGGCAGCTTACCTGCTAATCCACGCATGTCCGCAATTACCGCCTTTTTAATTGGAGGTAAGCCACGAATCATTCATGGCCGATGTGGAGGCATGTCATGAAGAAGAAATCCATTCCGCTGGTACTCTGTTTCACGTTCGCAGCTTTTCTTACTCTAGCTGGCCAAAACAATACGGCTGGCGACACCCGTTTCCAAGACTCGGCGACGCAGAAGCAAGGGTCGGAGTATCGCCGAATTGAAGGCTGCCTGGCTTACAACGGTGTGAGCTATGTCCTGGCAGTCGTGAGCAATGGTCCAAAGCAGTACCGCGTGGTAGGAGGAAACGTCGACGCGCTACACGGTAAGGTCGGACACACGGTAGAAATCGATGGCCCGACCAGCAGGAATAATCCGCAAGCCATGATCGAGAATTGGGACCAGCGGGAAGCAACTACCGGCGTGGGCTGGTACACCATCACCGCCGATCATATACACGACGTCACTAGCAATTGCAGCTACCCGGGATTCGAGTATCCACTCAGTCATGTACAGATGAATTGATACTTGGATCGAACCGAATTTTGACGTGCATGCAACATGGCCCTGAGCCGCTCCATGGCGACGTCAGGGCCTGTTTCGATCTCTGGGCTAGCTAAGCCTGTTTGCGGCTCTTGTCCTGGCTCTGGTCCCAATCAGACTGCGGAGTCTTCTGACCGCTCTGCTGATTCTGGCCGCTTTGCTGGTTCTGGCCGCTCTGCTGGCCCTGCTTGTTGCCCTGCTGGTCAAACTGACCCTGTTTCTTCTGGTTAGGATCGTTCTGGTCCTGCTGGCTGGTCTTCTTGTCCTGATTTTCCATGGTTTAGCTCCCTTTTAATACCTATTTGGTAACTGCCTGACTTCAAGTTGGATGGCCACCCCTCGTCGCGAGATGTCTGCCCCTAACGTGTCTCCGGACAGGCGAGAAACAACTCTGCACCTACAGGAACGCTGGCGAGAGCTGCGCCTTTGCGGGCAGGAAATGGCGCCGCGAGGTCTAAACAGTATTTCCTTGCGGAACCTTAAGCCGCCGGAGTTACCATAGCCGGGATAGTCACCCCTTCGGGTGATAGCAGTCACTGCCAACTTCGTGGCGGGAGACTGAAATTAGACCGGCGTCAGTCTAAGTTCACCTGTTTTTTGGGCGAACGTCTCATCTACACATCGGCCCTAAAAGCTAAACGGTTCGAGGAGGATCTCTATGAGTGCTGGAATCACCACCACGCCCGGCATCAAGACACCGGGCAGCTACATCAACGATGTTATGGCGCTGGTAAAGGCTAAGAACCCAGCCGAACCCGAATTTCATCAGGCCGTACAGGAAGTACTCGAGTCTTTACGTTTGGTGCTTGAGCGTCATCCGGAATACATTTCGGCCCGCATTCTTGAGCGCATTACCGAACCCGAGCGCGTCCTCATGTTCCGCGTGCCCTGGTTCGACGACCAGAATAATATTCAGGTCAATCGCGGCTTCCGTATCGAGATGAATAGCGCTATCGGCCCCTACAAGGGCGGCCTGCGCTTCCATCCCTCCGTCAATCTCGGCATTCTGAAGTTCCTCGCCTTCGAGCAGGTGTTCAAGAATTCCCTGACTACGCTACCCATGGGCGGTGGCAAAGGCGGATCGGATTTCGACCCGAAAGGGAAGAGCGACAACGAAGTCATGCGCTTCTGCCAGAGCTTTATGACGGAACTGTGCCGGCACATCGGGCCAGACACCGACGTTCCGGCAGGCGACATTGGCGTGGGCGGCCGTGAGATCGGCTATATGTTCGGCCAGTACAAGCGCATCCGGAACGAGTTCACCGGAGTGCTTACCGGCAAGGGACTGCACTGGGGCGGATCGCTGATTCGGCCGGAAGCGACCGGCTACGGCTGCGTGTACTTCGCCGAAGAGATGTTGAAGACCCGCAAGGAGACACTGGAAGGCAAGCTGTGCCTGGTCTCCGGCAGCGGCAACGTCTCGCAGTACACGGTAGAGAAACTGCTCGATCTGGGCGCGAAACCGGTGACTTTCTCCGACTCCGACGGCGCGATCTACGATCCTGACGGCATCACCCGCGAGAAGCTGGCGTGGGTCATGGAACTGAAGAACACCAAGCGCGGCCGCATCCGCGACTACGCCGATCAGTACAAGAAGGCGATCTTCATGCCGACCGATCTGAAGCTGGGCTACAACCCACTTTGGAACATTAAGGCTGATTGCGCCTTCCCGAGTGCCACACAGAACGAAATCAACGCCAAGGATGCTGCCAACCTCATTAAGAATGGTGTGCAGGTGGTTGCCGAGGGCGCGAATATGCCGAGCACGCTGGAAGCCACCAAGCTGTTCCTGGAGGCGAAGGTCCTCTACGGTCCTGCGAAGGCGGCCAATGCGGGCGGCGTGGCTACCTCTGGCCTGGAGATGTCGCAGAACAGCGCGCGTCTGAGCTGGACTCGCCAGGAGGTTGACCACAAGCTGCACAACATCATGATCGCCATCCACAAGACCTGCTTCGAGACTGCCGAAGAATACGGCACCCCGGGCAATCTGGTGAACGGCGCCAATATCGGCGGCTTCCTGAAAGTCGCCAATTCGATGCTGGATCAGGGACTGGTGTAGTCTCTGCGATTACGGTTGCGTATGCTGCGGGGTGGAGTGATCCACCCCGCATCGATTTGCGATAGTTCAAGTTTCCATCAGAGTACCGTCCCAGCATTGAACCAGCCACGTAACGAGAGATCAAGCTGCTACGGCATCTCGGTTAGTTTACGAGGTAATAGGCAACCAACCTTTGCACACTAAATTCTGAGTACTGGAATTTAGAAAGGGGGATCTATGAACCCGTCCCTCCGCTCTTTGAGAAAAGCAGCGTTGTTCATGGCGTCGGCTGCCTTTGCAACCCTCGCTGCCTCCGCGGCAGCAGCCCAGACGATGCCCACCGGAAGCTGGCACAAGTTGCCCGCGCCATCTTGCAGTCCACCGGGACACGGCTTTCAGACGTTTTTGAACGCAGCCGCATGGCTTCCCGGTTCGCAGGTCGGATTCGCGGTCGGCGAATGCCGGCACGATCCTCAGTACTATGTAAACTTCCCTTTGATCTACCGGGTCACTCCACAGGGCGGTGGAGTTCCAATGCAGGCCTACAATAATCCGCTTTACGCGGCGAACATACTAAATGCCGTGTCTGCCGACAGCCCAAACGACATCTGGGCCGCAGGCTATTCCGAAAATCCCTGTTGCCGATGGGTGATAAACGTTCAAACATCAACCGGAGGCGCCTTCCGGCCGATTGCCTGCCCAAATCCCGGCAGCAGTCAGAACATTGCCTACGGCATCCTGGCGTTCGCGCCTAACAACGTTTACATCGCGGGAACTTACACAACTACCTCCTCGGCAAATACGTATTTTGCTCACTGGAATGGCGTGTCGTGTACGCAGATTCCGAGCCCCAATCCAAATCTTGTGAATTACTTTTACGCTATCGGAGGCAGCTCCCCGCAGGATATCTGGCTGGTGGGAGAGTACGGAAATTTAAATGGCACCGTTCCTTTGTGCATCCACTACAACGGCACGGACTACGCTCAGTTCGCGTGTCCGCTCGGTACCGGGTCTGTGTACAACCGCCTGGTGAGTGTCTCGGTCATCCGGGGAGGCTTCGCCTGGGCCGGAGGTTATGAAGACAACCTGAGCATGTGGTGGGGACTCAGTGATGTTTTCTTTGCCGGATCCTGGCGGCTGGCATACGGACCCTTGTCGCAGTGCTTCACAGACGTCTATCGAGTCTGGGGGGTGGCAGGAGTGAATCCCAACTTCGCCTGGCAGGTTTCCGAGTGCCAGGGGGCCACGATCATTGCCTACTGGAACGGACGGTGGAACGCGTTCCCGCCCCCGCAAATTCCGGGAGTCGATTACAACGTTCTATTTGGAGTGTCGGCCAGCGATACCCACGGAACACTAGCGGCCGGCAACTATAACTTGCAAACCCCGAACGGCTCAGGACCGCAGCTGCCTTACATTGCCCTTTACACCGATCAATAAATTTTCGAAGCGCGTGAGCCTCAATTGTTGAAGACGTCGTTGCCGCCGAACTCTGTCACGTTCGACTGTGATTAACTCGCTTGGTCAGGGTACTGCTGCCGGGTAGAATTGTAGGCGGGAAGGATGAGGAGAAGTTGTGTCCGGACTCGCTACCGGCCATCATCCTCCAGAGTGTGACTGTTTTGATTCGGCGCCTGAGTCGTTATCTCACTTGCCCGGCTCGCCTTCGATCAGACGATTCCAGACCCGTTCAGCCCCTCGAAATCGACGCTCAGTCTCTGGCGTTCACGATATTGCCACCAACCCCGATGGGGTCAAGATTTTGCATGGCTCCGCTAGTGTTTTCAATATTTTACGAACGAATCGGGGGAGGGCGGTATGCCTCCGTTGACGGCGGCAGTCCAAGTTCGTCACGCCGGACCTGCGAGCGTTTCATCCCGCTTATCCTCGGAGGAGACGGGTTCGCATGAGTATGGCGCGCTCCACTCCCGATCCCGCCCCCTCCCACGAGCGCCTCTTCGAAGGCTTCGAGAACCTGATGCCGTTCCGCGTGAACGACATCCTGCTGGTCTCCAGCCTCTACGACTCCTTCATCCTGCGCGAAGATGGCCGACTGAACGAGCTGCTCATCGGCGAATCGCTCGAGCTCAACCTACACCAGGTTCCGGGGATCACACACGTCTCCAGCGGCGAAGAGGCAGTGCAGCTTGCGCACTCTCGGCGCTTCAACCTGATCGTCACCAACTTGCAAGTCGGCGATATGGACGCCGCGCAACTCGCTCGTCACGTGAAAGCTTCCGGCCTTGATGTTCCCGTTGTCGTGCTGGCCTACGATTATCGCGAGATCCAGAACTTCATCGCGCGCAATCCGGTTACCGACATCGACCGCATCTTCCTCTGGCAAGGGAACGCGCGCATCCTGCTCTCGATCGTCAATTACATCGAAGACAAGCGCAACGCGCTGCACGACACGCGAGCCATGAACGTTCCCGTCCTCCTGCTGGTGGAGGACGACATCACTTACTACTCGCTGTTCCTCCCCGTGATTTACACGGAGATCATCAGCCAGTCGCGCCGCTTGCTGAGCGAGGCGTTAAATATCGCGCACAAACTGGTCCGCATGCGGGCGCGCCCGAAGATTCTGCTGTGTTCCAACTACGAAGAGGCTGAGCGCGAAGTCTTGAAATATCGCGAATACCTGCTGGGCGTGATTTCCGACGTCGAGTTCCCCCGTGCCGGCGAGCTGACGAAAGGAGCTGGTTTTGAACTAGCGCACATGGTGCGCGACACGGTACCCGATGTGCCGATCGTGTTGCAATCCAGTCGCACGGGATTCATGGACCGGGCGCATGAGGAAGGCTTTTCCTTCCTGCAGAAGCGTTCACCCACGTTGCTTGGCGACCTGCGAAAAATTCTGACGGAGGAGATGGGCTTCGGCGATTTCGTCTTCCGCCAGCCCAATGGCACAACAGAAGTCGCGCGCGCGGCCGACCTCAACGCCCTGGAGACGCTGTTACGCACCGTGCCGGAAGAGAGCCTTGCCTTTCACGGGCAGCGAAACCACTTCTCGCACTGGCTGATGGCGCGCACTGAATTCGCCTTGGCGCAGAAGCTGCGGCCACGCACCGTCAGCGACTTCGGCTCGCTCGAACATTTGCGGCGCGACCTGATCGACTCCATCGCGGAATATCGTCGCGAACAAAGCCAGGCGCTAATCGGCGAGTTCAATCCCACAACCTTCCAACCGGGCGAGACCTTCTTCCTGCAGCTCGGCGGCGGATCGCTCGGCGGCAAAGCCCGTGGTCTGGCCTTCATACGCCACATCCTTCGACAGCGCGGTATCGCGCGCAGCTTCTCGGGAGTTCGTATCACGGTGCCGCCAACGTTGGTGCTCACCACCGAAGTCTTCGATCGCTTCCTCAGCGACAATGGCCTGCTGGATCTCGCGATTCACAGCGACGACGACATCGAAATCACGCGGCGATTTCTGCAGGCATCGTTCCCGATATCGCTGCTCGACAACCTGCTCGCGTTTCTGGAAGGAGTGCGCTATCCGCTGGCAGTGCGTTCGTCCAGCTTGCTGGAGGACTCGCAGTACCAGCCATTCTCGGGTGTTTACGAGACGTTCATGCTGGCCAACTCTCATCCCGACATCCAGCTGCGTCTGGAGCAATTGCTGGAGGCCATCAAACTCGTCTATGCATCCACCTTCAGCCAACACGCGAAGGCTTACGTCCGAGCGACGCCGTATCGCCTGGAGGAAGAGAAGATGGCGGTGGTACTGCAGCAGGTAGTGGGCGCCGCACATGCGGACCGCTTCTATCCCGACTTTTCTGGCGTGGTACGTTCGCGGAATTTTTATCCCATGGGACATATCACGGTCGCTGACGGCTTCTCGGCGGTCGCGCTCGGATTAGGCCGGGCTGTAGTTAGCGGAGGGAAGTGCCTGACCTTCAGCCCGCGCCATCCCCAGCATTTGGTGCAGTTCTCGTCGGTGGAAGATGTGCTGGCGAATTCGCAGACGGAGTTCTGGGCGCTGGAACTCGATCACACGGCAGAATCTGCCGACCCATCAAACAGCTTGCGCGAGATCCCCTTCGGCTTGAACGTGGCTGAACGGGATGGCACCCTTCAGATGCTGGCTTCGACTTACTCCGTCGACAACCATGCTGTTTACGACGGGCTCAGCCGGCCTGGGGCGCGTATTGTGAGCTTCGCGCCCATCCTGAAGCATGGACGCTTCCCGTTGCCACAGCTTCTAGATCGCCTGATGACGACAGGCGAGCAAGCCTTGGGACGTCCGGTCGAAATCGAATTTGCGGTGCGCCTGCCGCAAGCCGAAGGTGAGCCGGCAGACTTCGGTTTCCTGCAACTTCGGCCCCTGGTTCTCTCGCGTGAGGGTGAAGACATTCGTCTGGACGAAGTCGATCCACAAAAGCTCATCTGCCAAAGTTCGGTGGTGCTGGGACACGGACGCGTGCACGATTTGCGGGATGCGATTGTGGTTGACTCTCATCGTTTCGAGCGGCCACGCAGCCGGGAAGTGGCTCAAGCCGTGGCGCATCTCAATGCCAAGCTCAGCGCAGAGAATAGGCCAT
The DNA here is from genome assembly GCA_963834135.1 of uncultured Acidobacteriaceae bacterium. Lineage (GTDB taxonomy): Bacteria > Acidobacteriota > Terriglobia > Terriglobales > Acidobacteriaceae > Bog-257. The sequence continues at coordinate 227,384 of CAWIAN010000013.1, forward strand.
ACCTGCTGATTGGAGTGGGCCGGTGGGGCTCGACCGATCCGTGGCTCGGCATTCCGGTCGCGTGGGACCAGATCTCCGGCGCACGCGTCATCGTCGAATCGGGCTTCCGCGATTTCCGCGTCGCGCCCTCGCAAGGCAGCCACTTCTTCCAGAATTTAACGGCCTTCCAGATCGGATATTTCACCGTCAATCCCGATGCCGGTGAAGGCTTCATCGACTGGCGATGGCTCGCCGATCATCCCGCTGTCGAGGAACTCGAATGCGTTCGTCATGTGTGCTTCGAGTCACCGATAATCGTCATGATGAACGGCAAGGTCGGCCGCGGCATGATCTTCAAACCCGAGATCGCGCAGTAATTTCTGAGCGGAAAGTCATTGCCTTGTGCGATGCTAGGATTTCGCGCGGCAATCGGCAGCAGCAAGGAAAGACAATCGAGCGGATCGCCTGATGGTTACGACAAGATATCGGACCCTGGTGGAGGCTTTGTACGCCGCGCCCGCCGGTCACCCCTTCATCACCGACTGGATCGACGAGGATGAGCAGGAGACGATCACTTTCGGCGAGTTCCGTCGACGGGTGCGATTACAGGCAGCCATGCTCCGGCAAAGCGGCGTCGGCTGCGGCGATCGCGTTGTCCTGATCATGCCGCAAGGTATCCCGCTGATGACCGTTTTCGCGGGAGCCATGCTGCTGGGTGCAGTTCCGGCGATCCTCGCCTATCCCAACTTCAAAATCGAGCCCGGCAAATATCGCTTCGGGCTGGCCGGCGTCACGGCGAACTTGCAGGCGCGAGCCATCGTCATCGACAACGAGTTTCCTGACGATCTGCTGGAGCACGTTGCTCTCTCGGACGACACTCCTCTTCTGCGGGGGGCAACTACCGACGTCGATCTCGAGGTCGAATTGCCCGAGCCTCGTTTGACTTCCGACTCGCTCGCGTTCCTTCAGCACTCCGCCGGCACGACAGGCCTGCAGAAGGGCGTGGCTCTGACCCATGAGGCGGTGCTGCAGCATCTGCAACACCTTTCTTCCGCTCTTCACATCGATCGGGATCGCGATTCGGTTTACAGCTGGCTGCCGCTCTATCACGACATGGGGCTGATTGCCTGCTTCATGCTGCCGATGGTGTGTCACGTGCCGGTCGTCATGCAGTCGCCACTCGACTGGGTGATGCATCCCGGCACCATGCTGCAGATCTTCACGGAGCACAAATGCACGCTGGCCTGGCTGCCGAATTTTGCATTTCAGTTCGTGCCGCGGCGCACTCCGAGAGAACGCTGGTCGCGTTACGACATGTCGTCGGCGCGGTTGCTGATCAACTGCTCGGAGCCGGTGCGCGCCTCCAGCATGAATGAGTTCTACGATGCTTTCGCGGCGATTGGCTTGAAGCGCTCCGCTCTGCAATCCTCTTATGCCATGGCCGAGAATGTTTTCGCCGTGACGCAATCCGGCATCGGGGGCGTCTCCGGCCCGCGGGTGATTTGGGCCGATGGCCAACGCTTTCGCAGCGAACACATCATTGCGCCGGTGGAGAAAGATGCTGCCGGCGCAGTATCCTTTACATCATCAGGACGATTGCTTCCCGGGAATGAAGTTCGTATCGTTAGCGAGTCGGAGGAAATTCTCGCCGACGGCTTTGTCGGAGAAATCGCCATTAGAAGCGATTCTCTGTTTCAAGGCTATTACAATCGCGCCGACCTGACGGACAAGGCGATTCGCGACGGCTGGTATTTCACGGGCGATCTGGGATTTCTACATGCCGCCGAGTTATACGTAGTCGGCCGCAAGAAAGACTTGCTGATCATCGGCGGCGAGAATATTTACCCTCAGGACGTCGAGGAGATTGTCTGCGGACATTCGGCGATTCACGACGGGCGCGCGATCGCGTTAGGTATCTACAATCCCGATCTCGGAACCGAAGAACTTGTGGTTGTAGCGGAGGTCGAAGACGAAAGCCACTTGCAGCGCGCGGACGAACTCGAGCGCGAGATCCGTGGCAAAGTTGTTGCCGAGATGGGCGCGGCGGTCCGTACGATATTCTTGAAGCCGCCGAAGTGGATTGTGAAAAGCACTGCCGGCAAAGCGGCGCGCTCTACGACCCGCGAGAAGTTGCTACAGGAACATCCTGAGTTGATCACCGAAACCTGGGAAAGAAAATGACAACCGAAGCACAGCAGATGGTGGATGAAGTTGCGAAGTTGATCCGCAAGCCGGGATTGCAGCTGGATGAAACGACTCCGCTGGTAAGCTCCGGGCTTATCGATTCGATGGCGCTGGTCGACCTGCTGTTGAAACTCGAAGACGTCACCAAGAAGCGCATCCCTGCCGGCAGAGTGCAACCCAAGGACATGAATACCGTCGCGCTCATGCTGGCCACGGCCGAGCGCGTGGGCAAGCTGCGCAAGTAATTCGTTCGCCGGTTGCAGGTTCGCGACTCGACAAGCAGTGACGCTGTCGGTTAATGTGGAACACCATCACAACGCCCACTGGCCGGGTAGACACGGAGGGGTGAGCATGTTCAAAGGTTTTCGCGATTTCGTTCTTCGGGGCAACGTCGTCGATTTAGCCGTAGGCGTGGTGATCGGCGCCGCCTTCGGCACCGTGGTCACAGCCTTTGTCAAAGACCTGCTCACACCAATCATTGCTGCGCTGGTGAAGAAGCCCGATTTCTCCGGACTGGCCTTCGAAGTGAACGGTGCCAAGTTCCTCTACGGTGACTTCATCAATGCGATCATTTCCTTCTTGCTGGTCGCGGCCGCCGTCTACTATTTCGTTGTCCTACCAGTAAATGCATTGATGAAGCGATTCGAGAAGCAGGCGCTTCCCGACAAGAAGAAATGTCCGCAATGCCAGAGCGACATTCCAGTTGAAGCGCATCGCTGCGCATTTTGCACTCAGCCGGTGTAAGTCTGTCGCCGGGTAGAAATCCTCAGTGGCGCAGGGTGGAGCGTTTCTCCCCAGGCAGACAAGTGTGAGCGGGACCGGTTCGTCGCCTGATCGCCGCGCGCAGTCGCCGCCAGAACGTTTTGCGTGAATACCAGATCGCTACCGACACTGCCAGCCAAACCAGTGCGGCTACGGCAATCACTATCGGCACGGGGTGCGCCGGCAGCAATTTCCAAGCCACCAATCCAAAGGCCATCAGGCCCACGCTTCCCATAGCAGCGCCGCCAGCGTCCACTCCTGCAACCTGATGCGCAAATAGGTTTTTATGGGCGTCCGCGCGTGCCTTCCGCTCTTCATGTTTTTCTAACAACGTCGCGGCCGCGGGGAAGATTGCAGGTGCTGCCAGGAAAAGCCCACCTATTTCCGGTCCGTAATGCTTAGCGATAAAGCCCGCCAATGCCGTCACCGTTCCGCCGAAGATGAAGCGAACAAAATATTCCTGCCACTTCGTCTGCTTGAGCGCTTCGAAATTGGTTTCGATCTTCACCGTCGACCCAGCAATCCGTACCAGAGTCCCAAGGCTGCACCCAGCCACAGCGGCAACGCCAGGCTGCTGACGGGCAGCGCCGCCCACTTCTTGCGAATCATCATCCAGCTCGCGACGGACGCATAGAGGAAGAACGCCACTGCGCCCAGAATCATTGATCGCGCCTCAGTGCTGGCGTAGAGATGCCCGTGTTGTTTTACGGTGAGGGCAATGGTGGCAAGCGCTACCGACGGTGCGGCTCCAAACAGTCCCGCAAAACTCTTGGGCTTCAAAATGTCACCCAGCACGGCGAACAGAGACACTGTTAGTCCGCCCACGATTATTCGCATAATGACGTCCAATGCCATGCCTCCAAATTGGTGATTGGTCGACGCCGCTTTGGTTCCTGCGCTGAAATCATCTGAATTTCAGATGTTCTTATGAAGTCCATTCTCGAAAGGCACTTATTACGATTTCGTTACTACAGAGGTTAGGATTGCAAGTTTCGCGGGCAGAGTTGTTTGAAGCTTATGCAGAATGCTGGAAAGCGTCTGTAAGTTGTTAATTACACGGCACTTCGCCTGGGCTAAGCAGATCGAGCGCGCCCTTTTATTGTGGTACAATCAATCAGGGTTAAAACGCGCCTAAGTTACTGAAATTCCTAGTACATATGCAGTATCTGTCGAGTTAATGCTCGGCGGTTTTGATCCCGGTGAAAAGCGTCAATCGGCTCACGATGCCGTTGCTTACGAATGGAGCAGGATGCCCTCGAAAGATTCCCAGTCAGCCGCTGCGGCGGCTCCGGATAACGACGATAACAACAAGATCAATAGTTCTTCCAGCGAAAAGCCTTCCACCAAGAACGGAAAGAACGGAAAGGCTGACGGAGAGTACAACGCCGATTCCATCAAGGTTCTCGGCGGCATGGAAGCGGTGCGCAAGCGTCCGGCTATGTACATCGGATCGACCGGCGAGATGGGCTTGCATCACCTGGTGTACGAAGTTGTCGACAACTCGGTTGACGAGGCGCTGGCTGGATTCGCCGATCGCATCGACGTCACCATTCAAATCGACAATTCGATTGTGGTCGTCGATAACGGTCGCGGCATTCCGACCGATGAGATGGATGTCGATGGCGAACGCTTGCCCGCGGCGCAGGTCGTGATGACCGTGCTGCACGCCGGCGGGAAATTCGACAGCTCGACTTACAAAGTTTCCGGTGGACTGCATGGCGTGGGCGTCTCCTGCGTAAACGCGCTGAGTCATCTGCTGGAACTCGAGATCTGGCGCGACGGCGCGGTATTTGAGCAGACGTATTCGAAGGGCGAGCCTACCTCCAAGCTGAAGAAGACCGGCACCACGAAGAAGCGGGGAACCAAGGTTCACTTCGTGCCCGACAAGGAAATCTTCACTGTCACCGAGTACAACTACGACACGCTGGCGCAGCGTCTGCGCGAGTTGGCCTTCCTGAACAAAGGTCTGCTGATCACGCTGGCGGACGAACGCACCACCGACGCCAAGACAGGTGAGTCGAAGAAAGCGGAATTCAAGTACAACGGCGGCATCGGTGAGTTCATCAAGCATCTGAACCGCGGCAAGAGCGTGTTGCACGACAAGCCGATTTACATGGAATGGGCGGAGGATCCAGGCAAAGCGTCGGCGGCAGGCGCTGCCGGCGACAGCGCCCGATACGGAAATCTCCAGATGGAGATCGGCCTGCAGTACAACGACGGCTACTCGGAATCCGTATTTAGCTTCGCCAACAATATCAATACAGTGGATGGTGGCACGCATCTGCAGGGATTTCGTACCGCACTGACACGCACCATCAACGCCGCAGGTCAGAGCCTTGGGCTGTTTAAGGACGTGAAGGAAAACCTGAGCGGCGACGATGTGCGCGAGGGCTTGGTCGCCGTCGTCAGCGTGAAGCTATCGCAACCGCAGTTCGAAGGTCAGACCAAGGGCAAGCTCAACTCCGACATTGCGGGCAATGTGCAGGCGTTTGTGAATGACAGGCTCGGAGCTTTCTTAGAACAGAATCCTACTGTGGCGAGGAAGATCATCAACAAGGCAATCGAAGCGGCACGTGCGCGTGAAGCTGCTCGCAAGGCTCGCGATCTTACCCGCCGCAAAGGTGCGCTCGATGGCGGAGGACTGCCGGGCAAGCTGGCCGACTGTTCCGAACGCCAGCCCGAGCGCTGCGAAGTCTACCTGGTCGAGGGAGAGAGCGCCGGTGGCACCGCCAAGCAGGGACGCGATCGCCGCTTCCAGGCCATCCTGCCGCTGAAGGGCAAGATCCTCAACGTCGAGAAGGCGCGCTACGACAAGATGCTGGGCCACGAAGAAATCCGCGCCATGATCACGGCGCTGGGCACTGGCATCGGGAAAGACGACTTCGATATTTCGAAGCTGCGTTACGGCAAGATCATCCTGATGACTGACGCCGACGTGGACGGCTCGCACATTCGTACGCTGCTGCTCACGTTCTTCTTCCGCCACATGCAGGAGCTGATCAAGCGCGGCAACGTATACATTGCGCAGCCGCCGCTCTATCGCATCAAGAAGGGCAAGTTCGAGCAGTACATCAAGAACGACGCCGAGTTCGTGAAGGTGATGGTCAAGCGTGCCGCCGACGGCATCGTGGTGCGCTACGGCGAAGGTGCGGCCAGCCTGGAAGGCGCTCCGCTGACCAAATTCATGACGACGCTTAACGACTATATCGGCTTCTTCGATAAGGTCGACAAGCGCATTCGTGACGAGAAGATCACCGAGTTGCTTTCGCGTGCCGACCTGGTGAAGCGCACGGACTTCGAAGGCGAGAGCAAGAAAGCTCCGGAGAAGATCGCAAAGCTGGAGAAGGCGCTCAAGGCGGTGCAGAAAGACCGCGCCATCAAGTCGATCGAGACGCGCTTCGAAGAAGAGCACAGCCTCTGGGAACTGAGCTTCGTCAACTCGCAGGGCGCGGAGCATGTTGTCAACTGGGAGCTGGCGTCGACGCCGGAGTATCGCCAGATGATGTCGAAGTACAAACAGGTCGAGCAGTTCATGCAGCCGCCATACTTCATTGAAACGGTGAAGAAAGACGCGGGCACGAACGGTGCGGCCGAAGAATTGAGCGACGCCGAGAAGGCCGATCAGGAAAAGGTCGAGCAGAAGGCCCCGAAGGCTTCCAAGAAGAAGACCGAAGCCGTAACGGTGGAGAAGAGTTCTCCGCGCGAATTGTTCGAGTACGTCCTCAATGAGGGCCGCAAAGACTACTCCATCCAGCGTTACAAGGGTCTGGGCGAGATGAGTTCTGGTCAGCTGTGGGAGACCACTATGGATCCCGAGCGGCGCACACTGCTCTCGGTGAAGCTGGAAGACATCACAGAGACGGAGACGATCTTCACCACGCTGATGGGCGAAGACGTCGAGGCGCGTCGCAAGTTCATCGAAGACAACGCGCTGGATGTTAAGAACCTGGACATCTAACTGTAATAGGCGTTCGGCTCTTATGGCAGGCGGATGCGCGGTTTCCTTTCACGCGCAGACCAGCGCACCCACGGTCTCGACATCTTCGTCAGAGCTGACATTGAAAATGCGGAGGCAGTGTATGCCACGCTTGCTGATTTGGTCAGTTTTAGGCGATGAATTGCGACTCTTTTTCGCGTTGCTTTGATACGAATCATTGATTTGTTGTACGCGCAAGCCGCGGTACCTCCTCCCGTGTTACAACAAAAGCGCATGCAGATCTCCTCGCTGCCCTCCCGTCTTGGTGCCCCGCAGATCATCGCCCTGGTTTTGCTGCTCATCTTTGCCGGCCAGTGCGTCTGGTTCATGGCGCACATCCCGCTGTCGGCGATGGAGGGTGTCTATGTCGAGGCGGGACTGCTGCACCTGGAACGGCTGGCCAGCGCGAACTCGCCGCAGCACAGTGCGCTGGTGCCTCTGATGGTCGGCTTGGCCGCGCGAGCCAGCGGCGCCGAGAAGCATGTCGAGGAATTCAACGACTACCGCATGGTGATGCGGCTTCCTTTCCTTATTGCCGGCGTGCTGCTGGGCGCATCGCTGTGGTACGTTGCGCGACGACTGTATGGAAACACCGGTGGCTATGTCGCGCTGCTGCTCTACTGCTTCTCCCCTCTGACCATCGGCTCTGCGAGCGAGATCGGTCCCGCCGTGGTCGGCGCCTGGGGAGGTTTCGGCCTCATCTTCACTAGTATTGCCGTCGCCCATACGCTCTACGCTCCGCGCGAAGTAGTGCTGTGGAACTGGCGCCGCATCCTGCTGATGGGCTTGTCGATTGCCATCTGCGTCGGGGCGCAGTTCTCGTTCTGGGTGCTCCTGCTGCCTGCTCTGGTATTTATGCTGTGGGTGGGACACGTGCGGCCAGGAGCAGTGCTGGTGATCTTCAGCGCTGCCTGTCTGGTAGGAACAATCGTCCTTTGGGGCTTCTACGGCTTTCGTCCCGTCGCCTTCGCGCATGCTCTCAGAAACGCGAGTTGGCTGGAAATTGGGTCGAGAGAGTTCGTTTCGCCGGGACTATCGTGGCTGCTACACAGCTTGTTCCTCGACCATGGGTTGGGCTCGCTCATCCTGGTGGTGGTCACGCTGGTGACGTTCGTTGTCTGGAAGCGTGCTCGTTTTTTTGGGACAGCCGCGCCCCTGCTCGTGACATTGTTACTTTTTAGTCTCGCAGTACGCATGCAATTTTCCGCGACATTCTTTCTCTTATTGGGATTGCCCTTCCTGATGTTGTTTATCGCCGGAGTTGCGACTGACCTGCTGGAAAGCCGCCACGCGCTGGTCTTTAACGCCATCGTTTTTGGGGCCCTCATTGCCAACGTTATGATCGAGGTCTACGACCTGGCGAATCTCACTTCCCGAAGCCATTAAAAACTTTCCAGCATCTAAAGGGTTGGAATAGACTGAGGGCATCATGCACAGCGAGGGCCAATCCGTAAGGCCGATCGTCGCGCATCCAGCGCGAAACCTTTCTCTCGCAATCTTTGTTATCGCAATTGCAGGGACTTTGCCGGCAGCCGCGCAGGTCTACATGCACCCTCCGACCACGACTCAAGTCGGTGGACATTTTCTTGCGCCTCCGCCCAGTGTGACCTCTGTGGGAGGCATGCATATGCCGCCTCCTGCGCCCAGCGTGACGTCGATTCCGAATTACGGCTACAAGCCTTACAGCGGCTCGTATCACAACGGGCGGAATGGGCGATCTGGTGCTGGCTACTTCGGCGGTTGGGCCTACTCGATTCCGTATTACTATCCAGTCGATAACTCGGCCTACGGATACGACTATGTAGGAACTGGCGGTCCCGATCTGTACTCAGGACCTCCGGCGGGCCCCTACGACCCGTCTCTTCATATCGTCGCCGAGCAGCCGCCGGCGAATCCCTACGGTCCCGACGGACCGCCGGAACAACAGGCCTACGCCGCACCGCCGCCCAGGCCGCTTCCGGACGACAAGCCCGGCGATCCCACCGAACTGGTCTACCGCAATGGCCATCATGAGGAAGTGAATAGCTACGCCATCATGGGCGATGCGATTTACGTCTTCGATCAGGGTCGCAAGAAGATTGCGCTGACCGAGCTCGACATTCCCGCCACGGTGAAGGCTAATGACGACCGCGGCGTGCAGTTCCGTCTGCCAGCGCCCGATAAGAATGCGGTGACAGCGGCGCCGGGCGGAGCTCCGAATCCTGCTCCCAAGCCCGACGCGACGCCCGCGAACAGCACCGGCAATCCGCCGAATGTAGCCGCAATGATGCCATAGGGACATCGTCGGTGCGGTCCAGTCGATACCAAATAGCTTTCAAAGTGCGCGGCAACAGGTTGCTGAAAGACTCTCGCAATGTGAGCCTCGTGTCAGGGCATGGCTTCAGTCGTTCCGAGTAGCCCTTTACTTTGAATTCGGCGAGGCGGACTTCATTCCCACGAGCCTGGCGGTTGAGCGTTTTTCAGCTCCGGCGGGCAAAAGACGTCCGCCTCCGGCCGGGTTGACGACCCTGAGATATGGCGATAGTACGCCTGAAACAGTAGCTCTTTCAAAGCGATACTGTCCCGTCCGATAATAGCCCCACCGCATCTCACCATTTACAATAATCACGTGCACAAGTATTTCGACAATCCGGCCGAGCGGATTGCGCCAGCTGGCGCTCGCGTGCCGGCATCCGTCTCCATTGGCGGAGTCGAGATACGTCCTGCAACTGTGCTCGCACCCATGGCCGGAGTTACCGACACGGTTTTCCGACGCTTCATCCGTAACCTCGGCGGCTGCGGTCTGATGATGACCGAGTTCACCTCGGCCGACGGAATCGTGCGTCATAAGGACAAGAAGGCGAAGCAGTACCTCACCTTCTATGGCAACGAACATCCCATCTCGGCGCAACTGTTCGGAAGCGACCCTGGAACCCTGGCCGACGCCGCGCGCGTGGTTCAGGATCTCGGCTTCGATATCGTCGATTTGAATCTTGGCTGTCCGGCGAAGAAGGTCGTGAAGTGCAATGGCGGATCGGGACTGCTGCGCGATCTGCCGCTGATCAAGAACATCTTCGAATCGGTTCGCGCGGCGGTGACCGTTCCGTTCACCGTGAAGTTCCGTGCCGGCTGGAGCGACAAGGAAATCGTACACATCAATCTTGCGAAGATGGCGCAGGAATGCGGCCTCGCCGCGGTCGCGCTGCACGCGCGTACCCGTGAGCAGGGATACAGCGGCCATGCGAATTGGGAATGGATTGCTGCCATGAAAAACGCTGTGAAGATTCCCGTCATAGGGAATGGCGATGTGCGCTCGCCTGAGGATGCAGCCGCGATGGCGGCGCAGACCGGTTGCGACGCGGTAATGATCGGACGTGCCGCCGCTTCCAACCCATGGATATTCCGCCAGATTGAGCAGTTTACCCTCACTGGCTCTTACGATTTGCCGAGCGACGAGGACCGCTACGCCATGATTCGCACCTACTTCGCCATGCTGGTCGAGGAGAAGCGGGGCGGCGAAGAAGGCAAGATGAAGCAGTTTGCTTCATGGTTCACCCATGGCGTGCCGCATGGGGCGCACCTGCGTAAAGCGGTGTACGAGGCGAAGAAGGGCCAGCAGATCCTCGACGCCGTCGATCGTTTCTTTGCCGAGTTGTTGAGCGGAGAAACAAGAGTTGATCTGGCCTCCGACCTTCAGCCCTCGCCAGAGGCGCTTTCAGCGTAGCTTATTGGGAAACGGTTCCAGGTTAGCGTCCAAGGCAAGGACGCGAACCTGAGGCACCGCGGAGGAGGAACGCATGCCGCATTGCATTAAGTGTGGAACCGAGGTGGGCGCGACGGCGCAGTTCTGTCCAACCTGCGGTCAGCCGCAACCAGCGACCTCGGCAGCACCGCCTCCCGTCCCGCCGGTCGCGAGCACGTCTGGCGGCATGACGGAGAACACCGCGGCGGCTCTCAGCTATGTTCTGGGATGGATCACCGGCATCATCTTCTTCCTCATCGACAAGCGGCCCTATGTACGCTTCCATGCGGCCCAGTCTATTGTCACCTTCGGCGGCCTCCACCTTATCCGAGTTGTGCTGGCGATGATCTTCGGTGTTGGCTTTCTGTTCGGTGGCTATCATCACCGCTTGGGATACGCTGGCTGGGGCGGATTCGGCCTTGGGCTTGGACTGCTGAGCATCCTGTCGCTGCTGACGTTTGTCCTCTGGATAGTCTGCATCGTCAAAGCCGCTTCCGGATCCCGCTTCGCGCTGCCCGTAGCAGGCCCAATCGCCGAGAATCTGGCCCGGTAGTGCGGCCGCAAATCGTTGGAAAGTTGCTGCTACGGGGTTGTCAAGGAAGGGTAGCGTGGTATCATGCGAACGCATGTGGCAGTCCGCAGAAGGTAGCTGTGGGTCTTCTGAAGTGACTTGGCGCCGGCGCGACCGGGTGCGGCGCTTCCGAGGGGCGATCGTTTAGAGCGTGCCAAGCGAAAAACAGGTTCGATGGTCACAGCTAAGGGTGGGCATTACTGTCCTCTTCGCTCTGGTCACGTTGGCTATCCTCATCTTCCTGATGACCGGAACCACCGGTCTGTTCACCAAGAAAATTCTGATTCGGTCGTATGTCGACAATGCCGGCGGCCTGCGCGTGGGAGCGCCTGTGCGCCTGGAAGGCGTCGACATCGGTAATGTCACCGGAATTCGCGTGGTCGCCGATCCGGCCCATCCCGCCGATCCCGTGCTCATCACCATGAAGATCACGACCAAGTACGCGGACAGCATGGGCAGCAGCTGTCAGGTGCTGCTCACCACTGCGGGCGTGCTGGGTGAGGTCTTCATCGATCTGGATTGCCGGCAGAACAAGGGCGCTCCGCTGCAGAACGGCGCCATTCTTACTACTAAGGATGTTCCGCAATTTCAGGATGTGGTGCGCGCCAGCCAGGGCACGTTGCAGAACCTGGATATCCTGCTCAAGCGAGTAGACGACATCGTTTCGTATATCCAGAGTGGCAAAGGTTCCATCGGCAAGATCATTTACGATCCGTCGCTATTCGATCGCGCTAATGCCACCGTGGCCCAGTTACAGCAGATCACCAATCAGATCAATTCGCCTCATGGCACAATTGGCAAGTTGCTTAACAGCGAAGAGCTTTACAACAAGGTGGACGGCGCGGTCGACAATATCAACAAGATCATCGACGAAGTGGACAAGGGCAACGGGACCGTTGGCAAGTTGTTGAAGGACCCGAGCCTTTACGATAACGCCAATAAAGCTGCGGCCGGCGGCAATCAGCTAATCGCCGATATCAACGCGGGCAAGGGCACGCTTGGCCTGCTCACCAAAGACCAGGCGATGGCGCAAAAGATCGATAACACCATCACTCGTTTGAACAACATCGCCGATGGCCTCGACAAGGGTCAGGGCACGGCCGGCAAGTTCCTAAAAGATCCGGCGCTTTATGACAACACCAACGATCTGCTAGTGGAGACGCGCAGCCTTATCAAGGCCGTTCGCCAGAATCCGAAGAAGTACCTCACCATCTACCTCAAGCTCTTCTAGACTTCCAAGTCTGCTCTCCATCGTCATTCTGAGAAGAACGAGGGTGCCGCGTAGTGTGATCTCGAGCTACGCGGAGCGGAGGCGAGGGACTTTTCCTGCGTATCTGCTGGGCTAGGCGGGAGAAAACTACGTCCTCCGCCCACGCGTAGTTTCTGCAAACTCTTCATTTGCTACTCTTCTTTCAAGTGTCCTCGAAAAACGAAATCCTGTACGAACTCGAGCATCATGGCGATGCTGTCATTTTGCGTCTAGTGTCGACTGACGGTACCAACCGTCTGACCAGGAAGCGAGTGCGAGCTCTTACAGCGGCGTTGGAAGATCTGGCACATCATCTCCCATCCTGTCTCGTCGTCACCGGCAACGCGCATTTCTTTTCCGCCGGAGCCGATCTCAACGAGATATCGGCCCTCACCGGTCCCGAGGCCTTCCGCTTCGCCCACATGGGACAGCGCCTGATGAGTGCGGTGGCCGGCTTTCCGGCTCCGACGATTGCTGCAGTCCACGGCTACTGTATGGGCGGAGGGCTTGATCTCGCGCTCGCCTGCCAGCGGCGTATCGCCGGGCCTCACGCCCTCTTTGGACACCGCGGCGCGGCCTTGGGCCTGATCACCGGATGGGGCGGCACGCAACGGCTGCCGCGCCTGATCGGCAAAGCCCAGGCGCTGCAGATGTTCCTGGCGGCGGAGAAGGTGCACGCTCAGCAGGCTCTGCGGATCGGTCTCGTGAATGCAATCTCCGATGACCCGACAGAGGCAGCGCTGAGTCTCTGGCATAATTCGGCGCTATCATCTTCCTAATGCCTCCTCCGTTACCTCCCGGCGATCAGAAGCTGGTACAGATCATGGATGCCGCACTCGCGGACACGACGCGTCGCAGTGGAGACTGGCTGGTCTGCAAGCTGGGATGTACGCAATGTTGCGTCGGCGTCTTCGCCATCAACCAGCTCGACGTGCTGCGCCTGCAACACGGATTGGCCGAACTCGAAACCAACGATGCCGCGCGTGCTACCCGTGTGCGTGAGCGTGCGCTAGCTTCTGTTGAACGGCTGAAAGGCGAGTTTCCCGGCGATCCGCAGACGGGCATTCTGGACGAAAGCGACGCGGCGGCAGAGCGCTTCGAGAGCTTCGCCAACGACGAGACTTGCCCGGCGCTCGACCCGGAGACCGGCGCCTGCGATCTCTATGCTTCGCGGCCGATGACCTGCCGCGTCTTCGGTCCCCCCGTTCGATCGGAAGAAGGCCTGGGCGTCTGCGAGCTGTGTTACCACGGCGCGACAGAAGAGGAAATCGCCGTCTGTGAGATGCCGGTCGATCCGGAAGGCCTGGAGGCGAGACTGGTCGAGGAGCTCGAGCGCTCCGGGCGTCACGGGCAGACGATCGTCTCCTTCGCTTTGACCTCGTGAGGCCTGTGGCGGTCTTGCCGCAACCAGCGGTTATGTTCGATCTCTGCTGGCGTTTTCGCTCCCGAAAAGGCAAGCCCTTTAAGTCGTCACAATCGGTTGCACAAACTCGATGGCTCAAGATCGAAGCCACTGGCTTCTTATCGCCCATCCTCCCAAGGCAAACGTGGCTAAACCTCTTGCCATCAGTTTGTTGGACCGTTATCTAAAATTAAGTTGACCACCTTGCCCTTCCGGCCTCAGTCTGCCAGCCGAGGGACGGCCTCCGAGTCTGATGTTGCTTGCTTCTGGAATTGTCGGAGTAGTCTGCGCCAAGCATCACAAATTCGCTGCGTAGGAGATTTCGATGAAACTGTCCATCGTTTGCACCTCTCTACTGGCTCTTGGTTTGGGCGTCACTCCTGCTGTCGCCCAAAATGATGTGTACGACAACGGACCCATCAACGGTACGATTGATGCCTTCTCAATCAATTTTGGCAATGCCGCCAGCGATCAGTTCACGCTGACCTCCAATTCGACGATCAATGGCCTCGACTTCGGAGCATGGCTGTTTCCCGGCGACGTGCTGCAGACAGCTGAAGTGTCGATAACGTCCAGCGAATTCGGCGGCACTACCTACTTTGACCAGACCGTGAGCTTTAGCACTGGTAGGTGCTTTGATAATCCGCTCGGCTTTCAAGTTTGCGAAGAGTCGTCTACGTTTTCAGGCCCCAGTTTGAATGCCGGCAACTATTGGCTGAACTTGCAGAACGCGGTCGTCAGTACCGGAAATCCGGTCTTTTGGGACCAGAACGACGGCCCGTCGCTGGCTTCTTCCAGTTTCGAGGGAACCATTCCATCCGAATCGTTCACCATTCTTGGCAGCAGCAGCTCAGGCACCGGCACCACGCCCGAGCCCTCGAGTGTGCTGTTGTTCGGCTCTGGAATCGTCGGTGCACTTGGGGTCCTCCGCCGCAAATTCTCAGCATAGGAGACGTCGATGAGGCTGCCCATTACTTGCCTGGGCCTGCTTACACTTTGCTTGGCCGCGGTTCCTGCCGTAGCCCAGAATGATCTGTACGACAACGGTGCGACCGATGGTCAGGACCAAGCCGTGCCCATCAGCTTTGGATTTGAGTTCAGTGATACCTTCACCTTGAACAGCAACTCGACGCTGAATGGCGTTAATTTCGCCGCGTGGTTGTTTCCCGGCGACGTTCTGGAGACGGCTGAAGTTTCGATTACATCCAGTGAGTTCGGAGGTACGACTTACTTCGACCAAACCGTCAGCTTCGCAGCCAGTGGCTGCTTCCTAAATAATTTCGGCTTCAACGTCTGCAACGAGACGGGCGGCTTCTCCGGGGTCGGTCTGAATGCCGGCACCTATTGGTTGAACTTACAAAATGGCGTCGTCAGTTCAGGCGATCCGGTCTATTGGGACCTGAACGGTGGCCCCTCAGAAGCGTCCAACAACTCTGTCGGCAGCCTGCCCTCAGAATCGTTCACGATCCTTGGCCACAGCACGGGAACCGGCACCACTCCTGAGCCTGCGAGTCTGGTGTTGTTCATTTCCGGCGTCGCCGGTGTAGTTGGGTTCATCCGCCGCAATTCGAAAGTGTAGGAGCCATGGATGAAACCGCCCACTGCTTTTGCATGCGCAGTAGCAGTGGCACGATAGGTTCCGAGGCATTCACCATCCTGGGTTCGTCTGGGACATCGACCGGTACTAAGCCCGAGCCCGGCACTCTGATCCTCTTTGGCTCAGGAATTCTCGGATTGAGCGCCCGATCGCGCCGCAAGCTGTTTTAATCGCTCCTTGCTTCTTGCGCTCAGCTCCCTCGTTTGCGCACCCTTGCCCCCCTGCTTTATCGTGGATGGTTTGCTTCGTAAACCTATGACTGACCATCCACATCATGCCGGTGCTCCTTTCGAGACCAAGGTAAAGCCGGATTCCTCCCGCTTTGAGCGCAACCAGAAAGCCGTCGCAGACCTTGTTGGCCAAGTCCGCAATGACGAAAACGTCATCCAGCAGGGTGGCGGCGAAAAGGCTATCGAGTCGCAACACACAAAGGGACGGCTTACCGCTCGCGAGCGCATTGCGCTGCTGATCGATCCGGGCACGCAGTTTTTCGAGCTCGGTTCCTATGTAGCCTGGGGCATGTACGAGGAGTGGGGTGGAGCGCCGTCAGCCGGTGTCGTTACCGGTCTGGCGCGGGTACACGGTCGGCTGGTTATGCTCATCGTGAACGACGCGACCGTGAAGGCTGGCGCGTTCTTCCCGATGACCGCCAAGAAGGTCATCCGCGCGCAGAACATCTCCATCGAAAACCACATTCCAACGATTTACCTGGTCGACTCTGCCGGAGTTTTTCTGCCGCTTCAGGAAGATGTCTTTCCGGATACCGACGATTTCGGCCGCGTCTTCCGCAACAATGCCGTCATGTCGGCGATGGGCATTCCGCAGATTGCTGCAATCATGGGCATGTGCGTTGCCGGCGGCGCGTATCTGCCGCTGATGTGCGATCACATCCTGATGACCGAAGGCAGCGGATTATTTCTCGCCGGTCCGGCGCTGGTGCAGGCGGCCATCGGCGCGAAGTATTCCGCCGAAGAGCTCGGCGGCGCCAAGATGCACTCGCAGATCAGCGGCACTGTAGACTTCCGCGAGCCCAACGACGAGTCGTGCCTCGCCCGCATTCGCCTGCTGGTCGACAAGATGGGGCACCGGCCACGGGCAGTCTTCGACCGCAAAGAAGCAATCAAGCCTCGCTATACCGCGCAGGACATGTACGGCATCGTCGACAGTGATCCTGCGCGCCAATATGACATGCGCGAGATCATCGCCCGCATCGTGGATGATAGCCAGTTCAGCGAATACAAATCCGAGTACGGCGAGACCCTACTCTGTGCTTACGCGCGCATCGGCGGTTTTGCTGTCGGCATTGTCGCTAACCAGAAGACGCACGTGCAGCAGGTGGATCACGCCGGCAACAAGCGCATGGAATTTGGCGGCGTCATCTATACCGAATCGGCGGAGAAGGCCGCGCGCTTCATCATGGATTGCAACCAGAACCTGGTGCCGCTCATCTTCCTGCACGATGTCAACGGCTTCATGGTCGGCCGCGACGCCGAGTGGAGCGGCATCATCCGCGCGGGCGCGAAGATGGTGAATGCCGTTTCGAACTCGGTGGTGCCGAAGATCAGCGTGATCGTCGGAGGCTCATTCGGCGCGGGACATTACGCCATGTGCGGCAAAGCTTATGATCCACGTTTCGTTTTCGCCTGGCCGACGGCAAAATACGCCGTCATGAGCGGCGCGTCGGCGGCTAACACTCTGGTGGAGATCAAGATCAAGCAACTGGAACGTGGCGGAAAGAAACTGAGCGAGGAAGACAAGAAGAAACTGTATGACGAGGTGAAGGCGACCTACGACGAGCAGATGGATCCGCGTTACGGCGCAGCTCGCCTGTGGATTGATAAGATCATTGATCCGGCGGATACGCGCGAAGCGCTCATCACCGCTTTGGAGGCGGCGTCGCTGAATCCCGATGTGCCGAAGTTCAGTGTGGGGGTGTTGCAGACGTAGGAGGGACGCAGCTCGCTTTTCGGCCTTCGCCAGAGCGGAACAAGTGCTTACGCATTGTCATCGTTATGAATTGTCATTCCGTTTTTAACGATGTGTCATCCCGCTTTTACGATTTGTCACCCGAGCGAAGCCGCGGGATCTGCGGTTTGCTGGCGACGGAACACTGCTCGCAGCCTTTTAGAAAACTGACCCGGATGAGACAACCGACTAATTGCTAATGGCTGATTCCATCAAACTCGTCGAATGTCCCCGCGATGCCTGGCAGGGGTTGCGCGGCCAGATTCCAACTTCAATCAAGGTCGAATACCTGAAGGCCCTCGTAGCCGCGGGATTCAAGCATATTGACGCCGCGTCTTTTGTCTCGCCCAAGGCTGTGCCACAGATGGCCGATTCGGAGAACGTTCTCAGCGAACTCGATCCTCCCGACGACGTCGAGATCATCGGCATCGTCGTCAACGAGCGTGGAGCGGAGCGCGCGATCGCTACCGACGCCGTAAGTACTCTCGGCTTTCCCTACTCACTCTCGCCCACGTTCCTGAAGAACAATCAGAATCAGACGCCGGAAGAAAATCTCGACGTCCTGGAAAAAGTGAAGCAGAAAGCCGACGATGCCGGTCTGGATATGGTCGTGTACATCTCCATGGCTTTCGGCAATCCCTACGGCGATTTGTGGAATGTCGACGAGCTTATTGAGGGCGTTGGGCTCCTGACCGATCTTGATGTGCAGGCGATCTCTCTAGCTGACACGGTAGGCGTCGCGACTCCGCAACATATTGGCGACGTGGTAGGTCCGGTGCTTTCCAGATTCGATGACGTTGAAATCGGAGTTCATCTGCACAGTCGACCTGATGACGCAGCGATCAAGATTCTGGCCGCCTATGACGCAGGGTGCCGGCGCTTCGATTCCGCTATCGGTGGACTCGGCGGATGTCCCTTTGCGCAGGATGTGCTGGTCGGCAACATCCCGACCGAGACGCTAATACATGCGCTGAGAGCGAAAGGAGTTGTCCTGCCGATCACGAAACCCATCGCGGAACTATCGCGAATGGCAGCCGATATCGGCGACCGCTTCAGCGGGCCGAAAATGTGAGGAAGGCCGCTTTTCGTTCTTCGCTTCCAGCAAGCTCATTCTATGTCTGAACAAAATAGCTCCTACTCCACGCTTACCCTTACCTACGACGGCGCCCTGGCCATCGTGACGCTGAACCGTCCGGAAAAGCGAAACGCCATCAGCTACGAACTGATCGAAGATTTGTTGTGCGCGCTGGACGAAGTCGAAATCTCCTCCGCTCAAATTCTGGTCCTCACTGGCAGCGGCAAGGCGTTCTGTTCCGGCATGGACCTCGACAACCTGCGCTCGATCACCGGACGCACCGCCGACGAGAACCGAGCCGATTCGGCCACCATGGCACGGCTGTTCCGCAGCCTCTACGAATTTCCCAAGGTTACGATTGCGGCTGTGAATGGTCCGGCCATTGCCGGCGGTTGCGGCCTGGCGACGCTGTGCGACTTAACCGTCGCCTCCGCGGACGCAAAGTTCGGATATACCGAGGTTCGCATCGGCTTTATTCCCGCCATCGTTTCCACCTTCCTGCTTCGCCAGGTGGGCGAGAAGCAAGCTCGCGATCTGTTGCTGACCGGGCGGATCATCAGCGCCGAAGAAGCCCTCCGCCTGGGCTTGGCCAGCGAGGTGGTTCCAGCGGAGAAATTGCAGGAGAGAGCGCGAGAGTTGGCAGCCGATTTACTCCGGAACAGCCCAGCCTCGTTGCTGGCTACCAAGAGACTGTTAAAAAGCTATTCCTCGCAGGAACTAGACCGCCAGATCGATGCTGCTGTTGACGAGAATGCGCGCATTCGAACGACAGAAGATTTTCGCGAAGGCGTCACTTCGTTCCTGGAGAAACGCAATCCACGCTGGACAGGGCACTGACCAGAAGCAGAGCACGGCGTAGCATGCCCTAGTAGTGGGAATTCGTCGAGGAAGGTGCCGAATCGGGTCAGTGCCGTTTATGATACAAGGCAGATTCAGCAGCACCCACCCTTCTCTTGTTACAATGCCTCTCTTCGAGCATTTTTATTGAGACTCGTCATTATCCGACGAAGGGCTGAAAGACTGCGGTGCTCGCGGAAAAACGATCTGGAAAGGGAAAGTTAGCGAATGCGGAGGCTCTTGTCAGTGGAAGGGCTCGCCGCAGCGAACTTGGGGAGAACATGATGAGATTTCGTCTGCATTCGATGGTTGTCATCTTAATAACCGTTTTGCTGCTCTCGGTCCTAGCCGTGGCACAGGAGGGCGCCGCAACCGCGAAGTCCGGAAGTACGTCATCCGCCGACCAGGAGAGTACACCGCCCGCAGCTACCACCAACGAGCAGACCGCGCCGGAAGCTCCACCCAAACCCATACTCAGTGGACCGTATCCCGTCATGAGCAAAGCGGCGGAGGACCGTGGCCGCCAGGTGTTCCAGATGTTCAACCATTCGGAAGGCGCCCAGATTTGGGCGTTATTGGTCGAGCCGTTGAGAAAGCGGACCAAGACCGAGGCAAACTACTCCGCGTACAACAAGAAGCTGCGCGAGAGAATGGGTCCTGAGACACAGATGCTGGAGGAGAACATTGTTCCTTACATCTTCGCCCCAGACACGGTGTATTCCCGGCTCTCGAATTTCCAGAACCTTCCCATGCCCGTAATGACCATGGTCACCATCAATCAACGCGGCCAGATTGATGCCATGTCAATTCAGCCCGTCTCTTCAGTTGCCGAAGGCAAGTTCGCTGGATACACCAGCAAGAACAGCCTGCACCTGCCTTTCAACAACGCCTGGCTCGTTTATCAGGGTGGCCGCAACCTTTTTGACAATGGCTACGCCGTGAACGACGATACCCGTTTCGCCTTTGATTTTGTCTATCTAAAGGACGGCCGGATGTTCTCCGGCCCTGGCGGCATCGGGAGCCAAGCGCAAGACTATTACTGCTTCGGTCAGCCCGTTGTTTCGCCCGCGGATGGCAGGGTCATCAAGGCGGAAGGTGGTTACGACGACAATCCTCCGGGCAAGCCGACTGGCGATCCGGCGGACGGCAACGTTGTCTCCGTCGTCATCGGAAGTGGTGAAGACACCGAAACCGCGGTGTTTAATCACCTGAAACAGAACAGCCTGAAAGTGAAGATCGGCGATCAGGTCAAGCAGGGCCAGGAGCTCGCCCAGTGTGGCAACAGTGGCGGCGGTCCGGTTCCACACGTGCACTTCCAGATGCAGAGGGGTGGAGGAAACCCGGTGCCGGTGCAATTTGTGAATTACATTGCCGACGGAAAGCCGGTTGACTCGGGTGAGCCTAAGCGCGGTCAGATTGTAAGAAACAATCCAGCGGCGGCAGCCAGCGCCTCCAATACTCCCGCTACGCCGCCTGCGGCCGGCAAGTAATTCCGGCGGGTTTTAGCTTGTTCGGCGGACGCGCCCATCCGGTTAGCGTCCGCTTTTTTGTCCCATTCGGAAAGAGCGCATGAGATCGGCAGAAGCGATAAACAGTGCGGCCGCGGTATACGAGACCAAGCTTCGGGTGCGTTACGCGGAGACCGATCAGATGGGAGTTGTCTACCACTCCAATTACATCATCTGGTTTGAGGTTGGCCGTGTGGAGATGCTTCGATCGTTGGGCTTCACCTATCGCGAGATGGAGAAGCAGGATGGTACCCACATCGCAGTGGTCGAGGCGCGCTGCCGCTTTAAAGCTCCGGCGCTTTATGATGATTCCATCGTCGTCCGCACGCGTTTGCTGAACGTTCGCGATTCGCTTCTGCATTTCAGCTACGAAGTCGTGCGCGAAGCCGATGGCACTCTGCTGGCCGAAGGCGAGACCGTGCACCTGGTGGTGGATGCCGAATTCAAGCGCATCCCCCTGCCCGAGAAGTACCGCCAGCGTTTTCTGCAAGCTGCCGGCAAGGCCTAGCGGTACACTGAATATTTATGCAAGCCTTACATATCAACGGCAACAACCTTACTCTGGAAGAAGTGCGGCGGCTGGTCTATGAGCGCTGCCCGGTTCTGCTGCAACCGGAAGCGCGCGGCGCCGTAGAGCGCGCCCGAGCGATCGTCGACGATCTGGTGGAGAACGAGCGTGTCGCCTACGCGGTCAATACCGGAGTCGGCCACCTCGCTGATATGCGCATCTCGCGTCAGGACATTCGCCAGCTTCAGCTGAATCTAATCCGATCCCACGCTGTGGGAGTCGGCGAACCCCTGGCCGAGGATGTTACCCGCGCCATGATGTTGCTGCGGGCCAACTCGCTGGCCAAGGGTTTTTCCGGCGTGCGTCCCATCATCATCGATACGCTCTGCGACATGTTGAACCGCGGCGTGCATCCCGTTATCCCGTCGCAAGGAAGCGTGGGCGCCAGCGGAGACCTGGCCCCGTTGGCCCATCTTGCGTTGGGCATGATTGGCGAAGGCGAAGCGGTCTTTGAGGGGAAGAAAACAACTGCGGCCGAAGCCCTGAAGCGCGCCGATATCAAACCACTCGCACTCGAGGCCAAAGAGGCGATCTCGCTGATCAACGGTACCCAGGCCATGCTGGCGGTCGGGTTGCTGACCATCATGCAGGTGGAAGTTTTGGCTGACACCGCCGACGTTGTGGGAGCTCTCACGCTCGACGCCCTGAAAGGCACCGACGTCGCCTTCGACGAGCGCATTCACCGGGCGCGGCCGCATCCGGGCCAGTTGCAAGTCGCACAGAACCTGCGCCGTATGCTGGAAGGCAGCGTCATTCGCGAATCTCACCTCGAATGCCAGAAGGTGCAGGACGCGTACTCTCTCCGCTGCATGCCGCAAGTCCATGGAGCGGTGCGCGACACTCTCGCCCACTGCCGGCACATCTTTGAGATTGAAATGAACTCGGCCGTCGACAATCCGCTTGTGTTCCCCGAGGAGAAGAAGGTCGGCGCTCCCAAACGTCCGGTCGGCACGGCGATTCCTGGCGTGATTCTCTCCGGAGGGAATTTTCACGGCGAGCCACTGGCTTTTGCGCTCGATTTCATGGCCATCTCTTTAAGCGCCTTGGCAGGGATCTCGGAACGCCGTCTCGAGCGCCTGATCAACCCGGCGCTGAACGAAGGACTGCCGGCGTTTCTCGCTCCCGGAGCCGGTCTCAACTCAGGCTTCATGATGCCTCAGGTCACTGCTGCCGCGCTGGTCAACGAGAACAAGGTGCTCTCGCATCCGGCGTCGTCGGACTCCATCAGCACCTCCGGCAACAAGGAAGACTTCGTCTCCATGGGCATGACCAGCGCCAACAAGCTGCTGCGCGTCGTCACTAACACGCGTAACGTGCTGGCCATCGAGGCGCTCGCCGCTGCACAAGCTCACGACTTCCGCGCTCCCTTGCAGACCAGCAAACGTGGACAGGTAGCGCTGAATGCAATCCGCGCCGTCTCTCCACCGATCACCGAAGATCGCGTCTTCGCAACCGACTTTGCCAAGGTTGCGGATGTAATTGCGCAAGGTAAGGTCGCCGCGGCCCTTCGCTAGTCCGTAGAAGCAAAGAGAGTACGTAGGAAAGCTTGGTGCCCACAGCCTGTCCTGAGCCTGTCGAAGGTTTCGCCCTTCGGTTGGGCTAGCGTGGGAGAGGATGGACCCAGGTTAACGCCCATAGACAGGGCGTGAACCTGGGGCACCAGCCTGGGGCACATAGCCCACCCCTCCCAGCACGGCAAACGAGGCCGCAATGATCACGCCCAGCGCGATCCATAACTTGCGATATGACATGTATGAGTTCCTCCACGAACCGCGCCTCAGCCAGCGACCTTCAGTCACGGTCATCACACGAGCGGGTGATCGCTGGACAACGAAGGTGGGACGCAATTTCGCCAGGGTCCTGCACTGCCAGCCGTCGGGATGGGTGGAAGTTCTGCCCTTCGCCTCCCGCCAGCTGAGCGGCTTCCCAGGATGTCAGGCGGAGATTTTCTTCTAAGCAGCACGCTGCCCCAGAAGTAGGGAATTGGCGCTAAAAGCCGGCTTTCCTGCGTCTGAGCAACCAGGCGATTCCGGCGAAGCCCGACCCAAACAGGGCGAAGGTTCCTGGCTCGGGTGTCGTTTGAGACACACCTTGGTTCATTGTCATCTGCAAGCCGCTGCCCTCGGCAGTTTCAACAAATGGCTCGCTATTGCTTGAACCCAGCGTAATAGCGCTCAGACCTGCCAGCGCACCGGAGACCACGTCGAGTGTGAGGTTGGTGGAATTGTACTGAAGCGTGAAATGCTCCTGGCCATTGATCGGCAGCCCCACTACGTTCGAGAAAGTTCCCGACCCGCCGGCGAACGTCATGATCTCGAAATCGTTTCCGACCTGCGGAACGTAGCCGTGCAACAGATCGATGGTCATCGTCCCATTCAAGTGCGCCTGCCCGGTGACATTCATCCGGTCGTATTGCGAGCTGCTGGCGATATCGAAGGTCAGGCTGCCGTTCGCTCCCTGGGTATAGTTCCCGGCGAATGCAAGTTGTCCCACGGTCATCGGCACGTCGCCAAAGTTGATGGAAGCGTTCGAGGTGACCGACCCCGAGATGGTGCCGTTATTTCCGTAAACCGAGCCGCCGGCAAAATCGACTACGCCGCTCAGGCGGCCATCGACCGTCGTCTGCCCCGTTGTCTGGGTGTACTTCGCGGGACTGGAAAGTGTGCCACCCTGCGCGATCAGCACCGATCCGGCATTGAAAAAGCCTGCGTAAGAGTTTCCTCCGGAACGGGCTCCGGGAGGAACGGTCAAGCTGGCGCCGTTGCCGACGGTGACCGAGCCCATGTTGATCACGTTGCCGATGGTGGCCGTGTCCCCCGCGCCAGTCATCGAGAAGATCGCCCCGGCGCTGTTCGTCAGCTTGTTCAAGCTGAAATAATTTCCGCCGCTCAGGCTTCCACTGGAGATGGTGCCGGTGTTGGTGACGTTAGCCGCGTACATCGGCGACTGCTGTTCCAGGTCGATGGTTCCGGCATTATTGATGTTGACGGCGTACAGACCCCATATGTTTGGCCCGTACAGCTGCAGGAAGCCGGTGGCAGTGTTTGTAAACGTGCCCTCGATCGTAAGCCGCTGGGTCAAATACTGGCCCTCGTAGTCTTCGGAGATGCTGCCCGAGTTATAAACATCTCCACTCACCGTAATGTATCCAGCTTCCAATCGTCCGCTGTTGCTAATGCTCCCGATTGTCGCCGTAGTGTAGCTGAGATCGAAGTTGCCGCTGTTGGTGAGCTGTCCGTTGATCGTGGAGATGTTCGTCGACTGCAAGCCCATGACGGTACCGGCATTGATCAGGTTATTGACCGTAAGACTTTGCACGTTCAGCACCGCGTTCGACTGATTGGTCAACGTAGAACCAACAATCAGGTCGGTGATATAGATGTCACCGGAGTTGTTCAGGTCACCCGCATAGATCGAGCTGCCGCCGCAGCACCCGGGATCCGTGTCCTCGATCAGGCCGCTATTAGTCAGCGTGCCGTTGACTCCAAAGCCGGCAACCGCCGACATCTGGATGGTGCCCGCGTTCGTGAAGTCGGCGTTGACCGTGAGCTGCGACGGCCCGGAGAAGCCTCCCAGGAGATTAATGTTGCCGTAGTTCGCCGAAGCGCCGTTGGCCACGACCCTATTATTGCCAAGGGTCAATGTGCCGGAGTGGTTGACGGTCAGAGCGCCGGCAATCGTTAGCTGGTCCGCGGCGGAGCTCGTATAGGTCAGGGTTGAGCTACCGCTTGCGCCGCCCAAGGTCAACGAGTTGATGCTGGTGCTGGTGCCGAGCGTGACCGCATCGTTACCGGTATTGATCGTGACGTCGCTGCCCGATCCCGGAACACCCGCGCTCCAGGCGGAGCCGATGCTCCAGTTACCCGATCCGCCCAACCAGTTGTCGGGAGAAGACGGCAGAGGTATTCCAGAAGGGTAAGCCGTGGATCCCTTACGGAGTTCAGCCCGAACAGGCTGTGCCAGTCTCGAGCTTCCTTGTGATCTCGGAGCTTTTGCCTGCGAAAGGGATACGGCGACAAAAAGAATAACGGCCAGCAGCAACAAACGCCTGAGCATGGGCAGATCCCCCTGAGTGCGGCGCAAGTACTACAGCAAAGAAATGTGACCGGACTAGCATCAGGCAGAGGCGCGCAACGAGAGGGCTCATCAGCGAACCAAGATGCTGCCTTCCGCCTCCAGCCAGATCGAGCAATTATAGGAACGAAAGATCAACCGTCAAGCACAGACTTGCAAAATCGCAAGCGTGCTAAGGCAGGTTCAGCATCTCCCCTTCGGAACGGATTACGTTCATCGTTCGCCCCTGCCATTGGTAGGTGACGTTCAGCTTCTTGCTGACCCCTGGGGTTGGGTCGCCGCCCATATTCTGCGGCGTCACCAGCACCGATAGCCGATTGTTGCGAATCATGTTCTGCAAACGCTGGCTGACATTCTGATAGCGCGTGCCCGATCCCCATTGCGCCGAAGTGATGTTCAGCACATTGCGATTGTTCCCGCCGTTGTTGCCTCCATTGCCGCCCCCACCGCGCCACGGTTGCCCTCGGAACATGTAGGTGTTTACGGTCGAACCTTCTCCGTATTTAAATTCCCTGACATTCCCCTGAGAATCCCGGCCCTGAATACGCAGCGTCTTGTCGGCGCCCACCCAGGGGTCGGTGCCCAGCGTCTTGTTATTCACCCTGAAGTTGGGGCCGCTCACCAGTCCCCGGACGGTCTGCGTCACGTCCTGCCGCCGGTTGCCCGCGCCATAGTCGGCGCTTGAGACAAACCACTCCCTGGCATTGTTTCCACCACCGTTCCCGCCGCCTCCGTTCCAGGCCTGGCCACGGAACATCGCGGAGTTTACGGTCGAGCCCTCGCCATACTTGAAATCCCGGATGCTGCCTTGAGCATCGCGGGCCACAATTCTGAGCGTCTTGTCGGCGCCCACGTAGGGGTCGCCGCCCAGGGTGGCATTGTTCACTCTGAAGTTCGGGCCATTGACCAGCCGCCGCACAGTATTGGTCACGTCCTGCCGCCGATTGCCGGAGCCGTAATCGGCGCTCTGCACCCACCAGGTCTGGGCAGCAGCCGTGGAAGCAAACAAAGAAGCGAACAGGACCAGAATGACCGTGGAAAGCAGTGGCCGGACACCGCGCATAAGAAGGACACCTCTCCGATTGCGGATTGCTAACAGACGAATGAAGAGCGACATATTACTACTTTTTGGCCGAACGAGACTATGGCGGGCCCGGAGTGGAGTCGGGCTAGGTGCAGAAAGCATCCGCCGCATTCACAAATTGAACGAACGGGTTGCCGGAAAAACTTGATGGCAAGGTCGCTTTGAACGCGCGTCTTTAGGTGCGCCACTGACAGCTTTTTATGAGGTTCAGCGAGGCGAGATCCGTGCGTTAGAGACCGCTTCCTCAGCCCAATGGGGCGGGTTAGCGGACCGCACGTTGCGCTCCCGCTTCAGCATGGGTGGCCGTACTTCAGTTCGCCGGGCGGAAATGGGCCAGCTTGAAGAACGCGAAGGCCACCAGTAAGAGGACGACCAACAGACCGGCGATTGCCGGAACGCCATGACCGAACTTGAGTATCGGAATCAGCGCATGTGGTATGTGCTTTGGAGTATCCACAGGCTGCGAGTCGCCGAGATACGCACAAAAGAGAAGCTGATTCATGCGCTGCGATTATAGCCGAGATCGCTGGATACATTGCCGGGTTTGCATCCAGAACAGACTGACAGGAAGTCCATGAGGATCATCGCTAAGTTGTTCGATCTGGAGACTATCAAAAGGTCTCCCACGAAAGCACCGGAGGGCAAGCGCACAGCTACCGCGAACTTCGTGAACCCGTTCAAGCAAAGGACTTGCGGCGGCCTGTGGACTCGCGGCCGACACGGTGCTGAAGCTGGGGCTCGAGCCGTTTAAGCTGTGTGTCTCCAGCGTCCGTTCGAGCATTCAAATCGTCGCGTCTGGGTGGCTTGAACGGAGCGGCTACCGATCCCTACGGTACAGCCAGACGAACAGGCCGACCGAGGCTGCTACGGCTAACAGCATGTAATAGACCGGCTCCATCCCGGAATTATTTCAGAATCCAGTTAGGGTTGTCAGTTTTAATCACTGAGCTTGCTAACTCTGTTCGTTGCATGACTTTGACCTATAATGCCTTTACTAAGAAGACTTTAGCGCATTCCGGAAAATAGAAGCATTGTTTTCAGTGGTTTAGCTGGAAGCCAAGAGGTGGGGTAATGAAAGTACCTGTCGCTTAGCAGATTTCCTTCCGACTTCGGCAACCTTTACCCACTTCGAAGCCAACAGGTTTGCACCGTCACTCCCGTTACCAGTCGAGCGCTAGACCGATTCAGCATTGCTATGTGCTTTACAATAGAACCTGCTTTGGCCTTAACGAATGACCTTCACCACGTCAGCCGAGTGGCGGATTTCACCCGCTCGGGCTGAGTTCCTGGCAGCGAGGAGGATTTCCTCGGTCGAACTGGCATCCAAGGTAACGAAAGACGCCATTTCGCCGTCTTATTCTCAAGCACCAGCGGCTTCTCTGCGTATTCATAAAAGTGGCAATCAAACTCAAAGTACCTGATCGTCGGCCGATTCCTCGTGCGTCCAAGAGCAACTCGCGTCCCGAGGCCAAAAAGGCTCGCGTGCGCCATTTCTCGGTGCGCGATCCGCTGGTCAAGATATTCGTCATTGCCGTGGTTTGCGCAGGCATGGCTTTTATGGCCGTGTTTGCCTACTTCTACCTCAAGTACGAGCGCGTAGTCGATCGCCGCATGGCTGGCGGAATCTTCAGCAATGCAGCCAAGATTTATGCGCGGCCTTCGGTCGTCTCGGTAGGCGAGAAGTTGGAAGCCTCTGAGATCGCATCTCAGCTTCGCCGCGCTGGATATCTCGAAGGAGACAGCGAAAGCAGCTCCGCCATAGGACATTACAAGCTGACGCGCGGTGGCATCGAGATCATGCCCGGACCGCAATCGTTCCACGCCTCAAACACGGCGCAGATTCGCTTCAGTGGCGGCAAGATTTCGTCCATCCAGGAATCAGGCGATAACAGCAGCGAGCAGCTCCAGGCCTATGAGCTGGAGCCCGAGTTGGTGACCGCTCTCTTCGAAGGCCAGGATCGCACCAAACGCGAACTCATCAAGTTCGAGGACATTCCGCCGGTTCTGGTGAATGCGGTATTGGCGATCGAAGATCGGCGCTTCTTCCAGCATGGCGGTGTGAATTACTTCCGGCTGATGGAAGCTGCGATTGTCGATGTGCGCGAAGGGCGCCATGGACAAGGCGGTTCGACGCTCACCATGCAGCTCTCGCGCGGCTTCTTCCTCAGTCCGGAAAAGACCATCAAGCGCAAGCTGACGGAGATGCTGATCGCCATCGAACTGGAGCAGAAATTCTCCAAGCAGCGCATCTTCCAGATGTATGCCAATGAGGTTTATCTGGGACAGCGCGGCTCGTTCACCATCAACGGCTTTGGCGAGGCCGCGCACGCGTACTTCAATAAGGACGTCAAGAATCTGACGCTGCCCGAAGCTGCTCTGCTGGCCGGAATGATTCAGCGGCCAAACTACCTTTCGCCGTACAAGTATCCCAAGCGCGCGCTGGAGCGCCGCAATCTGGTGCTCGACTCGATGGTCGAAACCGGAGCGATCACTCGCGATGAAGCCGAGACTGCGAAAGCTGCGCCGCTGAAGCTGACCGCGCCGAACGTGGAAGCCAGCGATGCTCCCTACTTCGTCGACCTGGTGAAAGACCAGCTCTCGCCGCAGTTCAACGAGGAAGAGCTGAACAACCACGCGATGCGGATCTACACCACCATCGATCCTGATCTTCAACGCGTCGCGGCTGAAGCCGTCGATATCGGCATGAAGGCGGTCGACGATCTGGTGGAGAAACGGCGCACGCACAAGACCAAGATTGGCACTGGCAAAGACGCCAAGACCGAGATCAAGGTTGAGACTGGTCCAATGCCGCAAGTCGCGCTGGTGGCGATTGATCCGCATACCGGAGAAGTGCTGGCGCTGGTTGGCGGGCGCAATTACGGTACGAGCCAGTTGAATCATGCCATCGCCAAGCGTCCTACAGGATCGATCTTCAAGCCGTTCGTTTACGCAGCAGCTGTCAACACCGCAGTCACTGGACAGACCTTAACCGCAGGCGATGCCGATCCCGACACAGGAGTCGTGACGGAGAGCAGTGGCGTATTCACGCCCGCGAGCCTGATCGACGATTCGCAGGTCAGCATCGCGAATGGCGACGATGTTTACGAGCCGCGGAACTATCACGAGACTTTCCATGGCGAAGTGACCGCGCGTTACGCGCTGGCTGAGTCGCTAAACAATGCGACTGTTCGTCTGGGTCAGCAAGTGGGCTTCGATAAGGTCGCTGCTTTGGCCAAAGCTGCGGGAATCTCCAGCGTGCGTCCGACGCCCGCGATTGCGCTGGGCGCATATGATGCGACTCCGGTTGAAATGGCTGGCGCTTACACGGTATTCGCCAACGGTGGAACGCGGCTTCAGCCGTTGATGGTGAAGTCGGTTCGCGACGCGCAAGGCAACATCCTTAACAACTACCACAGCGACGGCAGAGACGTCCTCGATCCGCGCGTGGCTTATGTCCTGACCACGATGATGGAAGCGGTGATCAACAATGGCACTGGATATCCAGTGCGCGCGCGCGGTTTCCAGTCGCCTGCCGCGGGCAAAACAGGGACTTCGCACGACGCGTGGTTCGCTGGTTACACCAGCAATCTGTTGTGCATTGTTTGGGTTGGTAACGACGATTACACCGATATCAAGCTCGCGGGCGGCGCTGCAGCTGCTCCTATTTGGGCTGAGTTCATGAAGCGAGCCGTCGCGCTACCGCAGTACTCGAAAGTTAGCGACTTCACTGCGCCTTCTGGTGTGGTCACGGTGCAACTGGACAGAGCCACGAATCTGATCGCAACTCCATCCTGCCCGGACGATTACGCAGTCGCCTTCATCGCAGGCACCGAGCCGAAGCAGACCTGCGATCAAGCAACTGGCGACCATCGTGGATTCTTCACTAAGATCTTCGGTCTCGGATCGCCGCCAGTCGCGGCTCCGCCTCCGAACACGAACGGCCCTCCAGGTGTGCCCGGAAGTCCAGAGGCGCAAAACGGTCAAGGCGCTCAAACGGCTCAACAGCAGCAGAGCAAGAAGAAGAAGCACGGATTCTTCAGTCGCCTGTTCGGCAAAGGTGACAATGGGGACGAAGAGCAAAATAGCGGGACGAATGCAGCACAAAATGGGAACAATTCTAACCCCAAATAGGTCTATTATTAGGCAGTAAAGGGCTCCTTCTGCGCCATTATTGCGTCAAGATGTGGGGTGCTCGGAGCTGGGAGGTTGGCCATGGCTCGTCTCCGCCCGTGGGAATTTGTTGTACTTACTTGCTGCTTGGGTTTCGTTTTGCTCGCGTCCTGCTTCGTCTTTGCCCAAGAGGCACAAACCATTCCTGCTGTTCAGCCCGACTTACCGCCACAAGTTGTGCCGCATCCGGCTCCGGATAAGAGTGCTTCCGCCTCTGACCTCGAAGAGCAAGGCGATGAGTTGCGCGCCCAGAAGAGCTTCCTTGATTCGATTGACTTCTATCAGGCGGCGCTTGCCAAGCAGCCAACGGCTCTGCTGTGGAACAAAGAAGGCATGTCGTACCTGATGTTGCAGCGTCCTGACAAAGCGGCGAAATGCTTCGATCACGCCATCAGGGCCGACAAGCAAGCTCCCGAAGCTTACAACAACCGTGGTTATATCGAGCAGACGAAGAAGAAGTATGACAAGGCCATCAAGTACTACCTGAAAGCCGTGAAGTTACGTCCGACTGATGCCGTCTTCCAGTACAACATCGGCTCGGCGTATTTCAGCGAGCACGACTATGCCAAAGCTGCAGCAGCTTACAAGGCTGCCTTCGCACTGGACCCTAATATCTTCGACCGGGTTTCGCGCATCGGCGTGATGGCTCAAGCGACCTCGCCGGAAGATCGTGCTGCCTTCTCGTTTATGGTCGCTAAGATGTACGCCAGAGCAGGAGACGCAGATCACTCGCTGGAATATCTGCGCAAGGCGATGGAGAACGGCTACAAGCACATCAACGATGTGTACAAGGACCAGGAGTTTGCAACGCTGCGGACCGACAAGCGCTTCGAGGAACTAATGGCCCAGCGGCCGCAGCCGATTCCGTGATCTAGCTTTCCGCCCGCTTCCGCAAGAACGCCGGGATTTCCAGATCGTCCGAGTTGTAGTTAAGGTCGACGCTGCTGCTTACCGTCTCAACCGGTTCAGTCACGACGTTCTGTCGCAGAAGTATCTCTTCCACTGGTTCGGCGTGCCGCACAATCTCGGATTCCTCATCAAGATTATCGGGAACATACGGCACGATCTGCTGATGTTCCTGAGGCGGTTCCAGATCCACAGCTCTGATGGGACGCGGAGTCTTAGTCTCGCCGATCGGCTGTATCTCAGGCGCGACTTCGTAGGTCGCGTGAACGCTGGCGGAAACAGCGCGAGCGGTATTGTGCCGCACGGCCGCAGTTGCTTCCGAGTGTCCGCGCCGGCCTTGAACTTCCTTGAAGCCGGTCGCAATCACCGTGATCTTAACTTCGTCCTTCATCTTCTCGTCGAGCACCGCGCCGAAGATAATATTGGCGTCTTCGTGGGCCGCACTCTGGATGATGCTGGAAGCTTCGTTTACCTCAGCGAGTCGCAGTGAGTTCGATCCCGTGATGTTGATGAGAATGCCTCGCGCGCCGTCGATGGCTCCGGCTTCGAGCAGCGGGGAAGCGATTGCCGCTTGCGCTGCCGCGGTCGCGCGGCCTTCGCCCTTGGCGGTCGCAGTGCCCATCACTGCATAACCCATTCCCGCCATGATCGTCTTAACGTCGGCGAAGTCACGGTTGATGATTCCAGGAATTGTGATGATGTCGGAGATGCCTTGCACGGCTTGACGCAGAATGTCGTCAGCCACGCGGAAGGATTCGAAGAAGCCTGCGTCTTTGGCCACAGCCAACAGTTTCTCGTTTGGGATCACGACAGTCGTGTCCACGGAGTCGATGAGTTCCTGCAATCCGCGCTCTGCCTGGTTCAAGCGGCGCTTGCCTTCAAAGCCGAACGGCTTCGTGACCACAGCGACCGTCAATGCGCCCATTTCGCTGGCCAGCGAGGCGATAATCGGCGCCGCGCCCGTTCCGGTTCCACCACCAAGACCTGTGGTGACGAATACCATGTCCGCACCTTCGAGTGCCTCGATGACCTTGTCAGCATCTTCCAGTGCAGCCTTGCGACCAACATCGGGGTTAGCGCCGGCGCCAAGGCCGTTCGTGAGCTTCACGCCGAGCTGAATCTTGACCGGAGCCTTCGAGCCCTTGAGCGCTTGCAGATCGGTGTTGGCGACCACAAACTCGACACCTTCCAGGTGCGACTCGATCATGCGATTCACGGCATTGCCGCCGCCGCCGCCAACTCCAATGACCTTGATCTTGGCGCTGTTCAGCAGTTCTTCGTTGAAGTGGATGCGGATATCGCTTTCCGGCTGATTCTTGTCGTTGAAGTCTTCAATCATCTCTACCTCAATGAGCGCTTTCGCGCACGGTTCATGCTGACTCGTTGCTTTTCGGTAGAGCACCGCGCAGCGGTCCCCGACCAAATCCTGCCGAACGCTTAGACGCCCTGCTTGGCAAACAGCGCCCTGATCTTCGCTCCCAGACTGCGGTCCAGGTTCATGCGAGCTTGTCGCGACCGATGTCCATATAAAACCATTCCGATCGCGGTGCCGAATTCGGGTTCCAGCAACTCGGAAGGCAGCTTGGCGATCGGCACCGGATAACCTTGGCGAACCGGACGGCGAAGAATGTCTTCGGCTACTTCGAGCAGACCATTCAGCCGCGATCCGCCGCCGGTGAAGACCAGTCCAGCGCCCAGCAGTTCGTCCATTCCTGCGTGGCGCAGATGGTCACGCAGCATCTCCATCAGTTCGCGTCCGCGTGGCTCCAGGATTTCGCCCAGCATGCGCTGTTGCATCATCCGGGCAGGCCGATCTCCGACCGAGGGAACTTCAATCTCATTGCCTTCCGGAATGCGCGTGACGATAGCGCAGCCAAACATCTTCTTGATGCTCTCGGCGTCGGGCAGCGGCGTCCGGAAGCCGACGCCCACATCGTTGGTGAAGTGGTCGCCGCCGATGGGAATCGCTCCGGTGTGAATCACCACGCCCTCGTAGTACACGATGAGATCGCTCGAGCCCGCGCCAATGTCGATCAGGCAGACGCCTAGTTCGCGCTCGTCGGTTTGCAGTACGGAATCAGCGCAAGCCAGAGCTTCGAAAACGGTGTCATCAACGTGAACGCCGGCGCGGTTCAGTGCGGTCACGACATTCTGGGTCGCGGTCGCGCTGGCGGTGACGATGTGGACCCGAACCTCGAGCTTGCGGCCCATCAGTCCGGCAGGATCGCGCACGCCGCCTTGACCGTCGAGGATGAATTCCTGTGGCAGCAGGTGAAGGGCTTCGCGGTCCTCGGGCATGTTGATGCTGCGCGCCTTGTCGACGGCCTGGCGAACGTCTTCGCGGCTGATCTCACGCGAACGCGAACCCAGACTGATTCCGCCGTGGCTGTTGATGCCGCGAACATGCGAACCGGCAACGCCGACGATGGCGTGTTCCACCGGCGCTTGCGCCATGTTCTCGGCCTCTTCCACCGCTTTCTTGATTGAGCCGACAGCCTTGTCGAGGTCGGCAACTACGCCTTTGCGCATGCCGCGCGAATCGGAAATGCCGTGCCCGCGATAACGCAAGGCATAGTCGTTCACCTCGGCGACGATAACGCACGTTTTGGCGCTACCAACGTCGACCACCGCAAGCAGGTTCTCTGTTTGGCTTCCCATCGTTTACGTGTGCTTCTTTACCTTGCCTGGCGTTTTCTTGTGCTCGGTCGGCGATTTTGCGTCCGGCCCGCTCGCGCTCCCGGCTTGTACCGTATTCGGCTTTGCTGTCTCTCTAGCCGAATCTGGATTGACGATCACCTGATGGTCGTAACGCAGATCGACCGAGTCCAGCTTCTGGAACTGCGTGCGCCATTCCTGCACATGCGCGACATAAACCTGGAAGTGTTCCAGAAAATTCGAGGAACCGAGATGCACCAGTACAGCGCCATGCGGATCGGTTACGGTCGCGCGCACGTCATCAGGGTCCGATAAATCGACATCGCTGATGTCGGCCGAGTAATGCGCGCCACTGGAGTCGAGATCGTGCATGAAGCGATTGAAGATCTTCATGCGCGCAGCCC
Source organism: uncultured Acidobacteriaceae bacterium (assembly GCA_963834135.1). Classification (GTDB taxonomy): domain Bacteria; phylum Acidobacteriota; class Terriglobia; order Terriglobales; family Acidobacteriaceae; genus Bog-257. The sequence continues at coordinate 262,071 of CAWIAN010000013.1, forward strand.
GCATTGAGAGTGGATCGTTGTCTGAAACGCCCACAATCACCGGAAAGGAATAACGTCCCTGGTTCGCGGGCATTTCCATAATCACGCCGTTCGGATCGATCATCTCGATGTGCGAATTGACCTCAACGAAGGCGACAGGCGTTCTCTCAGTGACCACGATCTTGATACGGTTCGGCAGCAGGCGCATCACGGCGGCCGATTGCACCCAGGGAATCTGCTCCAGCTGTTTCTTACGCTGTTCCAGCGGAACGAAGAAGATATTGCGGTCGATATCGCTCGCCATCACGTCCAGGATCTGCGAGCGCGCGACATTGTTCATGCCGGAGATGGTGATGTTGTCGCTGGAATCGAGGCGGAAGCGCCAGGACTGCGTGCCGTAGCGTTGGAGGCCGAGCCAGATCACTCCGATGACGAGTGCCGCTGCGGCAATTTTCAGGATCAGACGAACGCGGCCTGCGGCATTGCGCGGTAACGCGCCACGACGTACGGGAACACGCTTCTGGCCGCGCAAAAATGGAGACTCGGCCTCTTCGTCGAGGTCGAGCATGCGCTGATCGAGAGGCGATTCATCGGCGCCCAACGAACGAGCATAAGGCTCGCGCGCCCGGCCTTCCAGTTCCTCGTCCGAGATTACCGATGAGCTTTTCCGCGCCATGAAAACAGGGTCAAACGCCTGAAACTTCGGCGATTCGCCTCACTATAACTGTTTTCGATGGCGTTGCGGCAACGCTTTTGGCGCTAGATGTGCAGGCAGCAGAACATGAACCACAAAGGTAAACGGAGAACGCGCGAACCAGCTTTGTTGGAGCTTCGCAGGCCTGGAGCCGGAGGAAATCGGCTAGCTTTGGTCCTCCAAATACTTGCTTGAAAATTCATGCCACCGCGGTCCCAACCCAAAGCGGTGCAGCATGAGATGCAGCTTGTTGCGATCGACGGCTTCGCTGTTCAGAAGGTTCAAGGCGAGAGTCAGGTCCTCGGGACGACCGGTTTGGAGGGCGATGCCGACCAGGTGTTCCGGTGTCATCACCCAGGTCTTCATTCCCTCGACTTCCTTCGGAACGGACTCGTTAAAGCCTTCGTGCTCGAGATCAGTGGCAAGCGCCAGGAATCTCGTCGGCCAAGTGGCAATCGTGACGAGGTCGCCTTCGACAGCGTCGCCACGCGCGCTGAAGTACTGGTAAATGGGAGCAAGCGATACGGCAGAGCTGGTGGTCTCGGAGGGCAACTTCACATAGATTTCTGCTTCGAGGACAGCCGCGGGTTCGATGTAAAACGCAGCGCCTGCTGCTCCGGCAACAGCATATTGATCAATTACGCCATCGGCTTGCGCGCGGTTGATGGCGGTGAGCAAGTTTTTGAGCCCAGCTTTGCCCATTAGCTCACGCTCTTAGCCGAGCGGGTTTCCAGAGCCTGCAAAACTTGCGGACCGAGCTGCCAAATGCTGCCCGCTCCGAGCGTCAGGATCATGTCTCCCGGCTTGGCCGCGCGCGCTGCCAGTTCGGTTGCTTCGGCGAAGGAAGCGACGTACAGTGCTTCCTGGCCGCCGCTTTCGGTGATGCGGTTGGCCAGCATCTCGCCCGTGATTCCCGGGATCTGCGGCTCGCTGGCCGCATAGATGTCGAGCACAAGCACGGAATCGGCATCGCGAAACGCGGTCGCAAATTCATCGATCAGCAGTTGCGTCCGACTGTAGCGATGAGGTTGGAAGATCACGTGTACCTTTGCGAAGCCGCACTGCCGCGCCGCAGCCAGAGTAGCGCGAATCTCGGTAGGATGATGCCCGTAGTCGTCGATCACCGTGACACCCTCGGCGCTGCCGATCAGTTGGAAGCGGCGATCGACGCCGTTGAATCCTGCCAGGCCTTGCCGAATCTGCTCGACCGGAACATCGAGGCCGATGCCGACCGCGATTGCCGCAGTGGCGTTGCTGACATTGTGCGCGCCGGGAACACGCAGCTCGAATTCGCCGAGATCCTGGCCACGATAGTTCACGCGGAAGCGGCTGAGCGCCGCGCTCTCGTTGCTGCGTCCGCATTGCAGGTGCGAGATGCGAAAATCCGAGTCCTCGCGCAAGCCGTAAGTAACGGTCCGGCGCTTCACGCCCGCGAGCAAGCGTCGCAGATCGTCGTTGTCATTGCAGGCGACGACCATGCCGTAGAAGGGAACCGCATCCATGAACTGCAGGAAGGTTCGCTCGACGTCTTCCATGTCGTGGTAACAGTCCATGTGCTCGCGATCGATGTTGGTGACTACCGAGAGGATCGGGGAGAGCTTGAGGAACGAGCGGTCGCTCTCGTCGGCCTCGGCGACCAGATAGTGCGATTTGCCGAGCCTCGCGTTGGAACCCATCGCGTCGACGCGTCCGCCGACCACCACAGTCGGATCAAGTCCGCCGGCAGCCATTACCGCTGCGACCATCGACGTGGTTGTCGTCTTTCCGTGCATGCCCGCGATCGCAATACCGTACTTCAGGCGCATCAACTCCGCCAGCATCTCAGCACGCTGGATGACCGGAATATGCTGCTCGTGGGCGGCAACGACTTCAGGATTGTCTCGATGGACAGCCGAACTGACGATCACGACCTCGGCCCCGGTGACGTTTTCACCGCGATGCCCTTCAGAGATGGCCGCGCCTAAGTTGGCTAGCCTGGCCGTGACTGCGGACTTCCGCAGGTCGGAACCTGAGACCTTGTATCCGAGGTTCAGCAGCACTTCGGCGATGCCGCTCATGCCGATGCCGCCGATACCGACGAAATGGACGCGCTGAATCTTTGCAAACATGCAGAGAGGTTTAGGCTATCGCGTGCTGGGTTTGGATGCCAGCGTAACGCGCAGCCATGGCGGCAATTGTAGCTGCTGCATCGGGATGGGCAAAGCGGCGCGCAGCGTCCGACATCTTCGCGAGCAAAGTCCGGTCGGACATGAGGGAGCCGATCTCGGAAACCAGACGATCGCCGGACAGCTCGGATTGCGGCAGTATTCGGGCGGCGTCGCCCGCGGTCAGGATCTCCGCATTCTTACGCTGATGGTCGTCTGCGGCGGTCGGCAATGGGATGAAGATCGCCGGCTTTCCCGCAGCTGTAATTTCAGCAACGGTGCTCGCGCCCGAGCGGCACAGCACCAGATCGGCACGCGCGAAGGCGCCAGGCATGTCATCGATGAAGGGCGAGACCTCGGCTGTCACCATGTGCTTCAAGTATTCGGCTTGGGCCCCGACGTAATCTTTGTCGCCAGTCTGATGAATGATGCCGAGACCCGGGAGAGCTGCGGCGAGTCGTGGCAGCGCGTCCAATACCGCCTGATTGATTGCATGCGCGCCCTGGCTGCCGCCGAAGACGAGCAGCGTGGGCGTGGCATCTTTCGGTCGCGGAGGGACGCTGAAGAACTCGCGCCGCACGGGAACGCCCGTGACCTGACAATTAGGGAAGTAGCTGCACGTCTTCTCGAACTGCACTGCCGCCGCTTTCACGGTTCGGGCGACCAGACGATTGGCGAATCCGGGAACAACATTTGGCTCAAAGGCTATGGTTGGAACGCGCAGAATCCCCGCCATCAGCATCGCCGGACCTGAAGCATAGCCCCCGACGCCGATCATCACATCGGGACGGAACTCGCGAATCAGCCTGGAGGATGCCATCATGGCGCGAGGTAGATCCAGCATAGTCTTCACGCGCGTTGCCACGTCGACGCGATTCAGCGCTCCTACTTCGATGAGGCGCAGCTCGAAACCAGCCGCAGGCACCAGCCGCTTCTCAATCCCGCGAGGCGTGCCGACGAACAGAACTTCCGCGCGATAACGTGAGCGCAGTTCCTGCGCGATGGCGATGGCGGGAATGACGTGGCCGCCTGTGCCTCCTCCTGCAATAATGACGCGCATGCTCACCCTGCTGTCTGACTAACGTTGAGCAGCACTCCAACAGTGGCCAAAGTGATGAACAGGGATGTCCCGCCGTACGAGATGAAGGGCAGCGGGATGCCTTTCGCCGGAACCAGGGCGAGCACAACGCTGATATTGAAGAGGGCCTGAACCACAACCATTGCCGTTATGCCGGTGGCCAGAAATTTTCCGAACATGTCTTCCGTGCGCAAGGCTGTCCGGATGCCACGATATAGAAAGATGCCGAAAAGAGTGACCACGAGTATCGATCCCCACAAACCTAGCTCTTCTGCGGTCACGGCGAAGATAAAGTCGGTGTGCGGCTCAGGAAGGTAGAAGAGTTTCTGCTTGCCTTCCATCAGGCCGAGCCCCGTGATGCCGCCGGTGCTTACGGCGATCATCGACTGAATAATGTGGAATCCTTTGCCCTGCGGATCCTTGAAAGGATCGAAGAATGCCTGCATGCGAGCCCAACGCCAGGGCACGCGCACAATCAGAAAGTACAGAGGGACCAGGGAAGCCAGAGCTCCGGCCCAGAGATATTGCATGTTCATGCCTGCGACATACAGCACCGCCGTGGAGATCGCGACGCATGCGATGGCCGTGCCCAGGTCAGGCTCCTTGACGATCAGCAGCGCAAACAGCAGCGTAGGAGCTGCCGCCGGGAGCAGTACATTCTTGACGTCGGTAATCTGCTGCCAGCGCGATTCGAGGAAGTAGGCGAGATACAGGATCAGCGCCGGTTTGGCCATCTCCGACGGCTGAAACGAGAGAGCGCCAAACTTAATCCAGCGGTGCGTGTTGTGCGAGTCTCGGAAGAAGAAGACGACAATCAGCAGCAGTGAGGTAATGCCGAGGAACGTAAAAACCACCGTCGGCCGGCGGAACTGCTTATAGTTCACGTTCATGATGACGATCATGGCGACCAGTCCAGCTGCCGCCCACGCCATCTGCCGCACCAGGAAGCCGTACGGCGAGCCGAAGCGTTCTTTCGCCATCACGGCCGAGGCGCTGAAGACCATCACCAGCCCGATGAATACGAGCAATAGCGTGACCGTGAACAGCCATTTGTCGACGCTGACGCGCTTGGCCATTTATTTACCGCCTCCAGGAGCACTGCTTCCTACGCGCTCGCGCTCCTGCTTTCTTGCCGCCAGTTGCCGGACTAAATCTTTGAAAACGCCACCGCGATGCTCGTAGCTGTCGAACTGGTCGAAGCTGGCGCACGCCGGGGCGAGCAATACGATGTCCCCAGGAGTAGCCATCTCGCTGGCGCGCTTGACCGCCGCTTCCAGAGTTCCAGCTCCCACAATTTCTGTGCCGCTCGCTTGCGACTCGATTTTTGCCGCGGCTGCACCTATCGTGTAGACACGCTTCACGCGCTCTTTCAACAGATTGTTCAGGACGCTATAGTCGCTGCCTTTGTCCTTGCCACCGAGGATGAGGTGGATTTTTCCCGGGAAAGACTCCAGTGCTTTGATGGTCGCGTCGACGTTGGTCGCCTTTGAATCGTTGTAATATTCGACACCGCCAACGGTGGCTACATACTCCAGACGATGCTCGACGGCTTTGAATGCGGCGACGGCTCGGCGAATCTCTGCCGGCTGAACCCCGGCCAGCATTCCGACACAAACGGCCGCGAGCACATTCTCCACGTTGTGCGAGCCCTTCAGGCTGATTTCGCTCAGCGGCATGATGTCGCGTGTGCCCAGGTGATCCCGCCATCCGACATGATCGCCGTGGACAAACGCTCCGCGATCGACTTCATCCAGCCGGCTGAACCAGTAGACTGCGGACTTGGTTCGCGCGGCGAGCGCAGCACACGGCTCGTTGTCGGCATTCAGCACCGTGAAATCGCTCGATGTCTGGTTCTCAAAGATGCGAGCTTTGGCGCCGGCATAGTTCTCGAAGGTGTGATGGCGATCAAGATGATCGGGCGTGATGTTCAGCACCACGGCGATCTGCGGATGAAAAGTCTCGATGGTTTCCAATTGAAAGCTGCTGATCTCGAGCACCAGCCAGGAATCATCCGTGGCCCGATCGACGAAAGTGATCGCCGGCGTGCCGATGTTTCCGCCAACCAGAGTCTGCCGTCCGCCGGCGGCGATAATGTCGCCCGCCAGTGTCGTCGTAGTCGTTTTGCCATTGGAGCCGGTAATGGCGACCATGTGACCCTTCAGGAAGTGCGCGGCAAGTTCCACCTCGCCGATGACGGGGATACCACGCTCGCGTGCATGAACGAGTTGGGGGACATCGTAGGGAACTCCGGGGCTGACTACGATCAGATCCTGGTCGCGAAACGTGCGCTCGCCATGCTGTCCGGTCTCGACGCTGATACCGTGATCGAGCAGTTGAGGAATGCCATCGCGAAGTTGTTCCGGCGATTTGGCATCGGAGACGGCGACTTTGGCTCCTCGATTCTCGAGAAACAATGCGCTAGCCACGCCGGATTTCCCCAGCCCCACCACCAGCACGCGTTGGCCCTTGACATCCATCACAACTTTGTCATCCAGAGGGGGCGCTCGCCGTTGTTGCGGGCGCGGAGTCGAAGGACCCCTATGGCTCGCTATTCAATTTTCGTGCCTAACTCGCCATTGTGACACGTTCCCGCGGCCACTACCTCAACTTCAATGTGGTGAGAGCAAAGAGTGCAAACACCAGCGACGCAATCCAGAACCGCACGATGACTTTCGACTCGCTCCAGCCCAGCAGCTCAAAGTGGTGATGGATCGGCGCCATCTTAAAGATGCGCTTTCGCCTCAGCTTGTACGAGCCCACCTGCAGGATCACCGAGAGCGCCTCAATCACGAATATGCCGCCGATAAACGGCAGCAGCAGCTCCTGCTTGATGATGACGGCCACAGTGCCGATGGCTCCGCCCAAGGCGAGAGAGCCTACGTCGCCCATGAATATCTCGGCCGGGTGGGCGTTGTACCAGAGGAAGCCGATCGCCGAGCCGACCATCGATCCGCAGAAGATCGTCACCTCGGAGACCTGGGGCATCTTGGCGAGCTCAAGGTAATCGGCGAAAACGGCGTGGCCGCTGACATAAGTCAGTACGGTCAGCGCGCCTGCGGCAATCACGGTACAGCCGATCGCCAGTCCGTCCAGTCCGTCGGTGAGGTTCACGGCATTGCTGGAACCCACAATGATGATCGCCACAAAAGCGACGAAAGGCAGGAAAGCCAGTGGCGCGACGTAGCCATGATCCCACTTGCCAACCACCAGGTCGGGCCGAAAGTGCTTCAGGAAGGGCACGATCAAGCGGGTCGAATAAAGGCCGTGGGTTTCCAGAGCACTGAGCACGCCGCCGACGATGATGGCTGCCAGAAACTGGTAAAGCAGCTTCGCCCGAGCGGTCAATCCCAGGTTGCGGCGGTGCACGACCTTTAGATAGTCGTCCGCAAAGCCTATGGCCGCAAAGGCCAGCGTGGACAGTACGGCGATCCAGACAAAGCGGTTCGTTAGGTCAGCCCAAAGTAACGTGGGAATCACCATGCCGACAACGATGAGCACTCCACCCATGGTTGGCGTGCCGGCTTTCTTCTGATGGTCTTTAGGACCGTCCTCGCGAATGTACTGGCCGATCTGGAATTCGCGCAGACGGCGAATCACCGCCGGTCCGATGATCAGTCCGATGAAGAGGGCGGTTAAGCTGGCGAATACTGTACGAAACGTGAGATAGCGAAAGATTCGGAACGGGCCGATGTGGAAGACGACAAATCCTTTTTGATACAGCAGCCAATAGAGCAAATTCGTTCCCGTCCTGAATCAATCTGTATGAAACGCCGGGTGGAGCACCGCTTCAGAGGTGCAGTTACGTTTAGCTCAGATACCAGGCTTCAGCCGCTGAGGTAAGTCACCACTTCATGCGCTGAAGGACGTCCTCAAGCTAGGTCCTGCAATGCATGGGCTGAATAGTTCGCCGAAAAACTCCTCCCACTCTGGTGCCTCCGGCTAAAGCCGACTCCGATCAAGAAATAAAGGCCTTGGACGCTGGCCTGAAGGCCAGCTCTACCCGAAACTTTCTGCAGCCGAGCTTTTCAGCAGCCTGTGAAGGCGTACTCCACCCATCCAAAATCTAACGTGCGACTGCGGGAACTTCACCGGCTAGTTTCTCCAGCGCCCGCTCCAAACGCACACCCCGTGAAGCCTTCAGCAGCACCACATCGCCGGGTTTGATCTCCCGCTTCAGCCAATCACCGGCTTCTTCCGGGGTCTTCACGAACTCCGCCTGAATGCCCGACTCTTTCGCGCCTTCGACGATTGCCTGGGCCAAGCCGCGCACGCCCAGCAGTACATCGATCCCGGCTTGCGCCATGTGTCGGCCCGACTCGCGATGCATCGTTTCGCCAGCGGGACCGAGCTCCAGCATTTCACCAGCGACGACGATCCTGCGTTGCGCCGGAATTTTCGCCAGCGAACGCACCATGTTGTCCAAGGCCTTCGGATTCGAATTGTAGCAATCGTTGATCACGGTCGCGCCGTTGATGTGAAGGATTTCTCCACGCTTGTCACCAGCTGATAACGTGGAAAGTGATTCGGCGGCTATCTGCAGCGGGACGCCATATTGCAAGCCAACCGCAATTCCAGCCAGAGCGTTGTAAATGTTGTGCTCCCCCAGCAGCGGCAAGACGGCGTGAGCTCTGTTGCCGTCGACTACGACGTCGAATGCCGAACCTTTGGGTCCCAGCGATTCGATGTTCTGGAAGGACACGTCGGCCGACGAATGCCGGCCGAACATCACCACCCGGCCATGAAAATCGCGTCCAAACTGCGAAACGTATTCGTCGTCGGCATTCAGCACCGCAATCCCACCCGCAGGCAGCGACTGAATCAGCTCATACTTGGCTCGCGCGATTGCGGCGATCGACTCGAAGAATTCCAGGTGGACTGGGGCCACCATCGTCACGACTCCACAGTCGGGCTCTGCCAGCTTGGCCAGCGCAGTGATCTCGCCCGCGTGCGACATGCCCATCTCGATGACGGCGATCTCGTGCTCCGGCTCAAGTTTCAGAAGTTGCAAAGGCATGCCAAAGTGGTTGTTCAGATTGCCCTGGGACTTCAGGACTTGGTGACGTGTCGCCAGCACGTGCGCGATGGTTTCCTTGGTAGTGGTCTTGCCGGCAGAGCCAGTCACGCCAACCAGCGGCTTTCCCCATAGCCGTCGGACCGCCGCGCCCAGGCGCTGTAGAGCCAGCAGGGAATCATCGACAACCAGCAACCGTGACTTGGAAGCGAAGCGTTCGGCCTGCTGCTTTTCCACTACCGCGGCAATGGCGCCTTTGGCCAACGCGGCTTCCACATAGTCGTGGCCGTCGAGGCGCTCGCCGCGAACCGCGAAGAACAGATCACCCGGCTGAACGGTGCGCGAGTCAATGGAGTAGCCGCCGGTTACGGCACCCGGATCGAATTCGCCGGTGGCCGGCATGAACTCGGCAGAGCGTGCGAGTGTCAGTTTCATGATCTCGCTGCCTGCTCCTGTGCGCTTCCGTAACCCGCGGCCAGCAATGCCTTGGTGGCTTCGTCAATATCGTCGAATGGTACGGCTCCAGCGTTAGTGACCTGAAGTTTCTCGTGGCCCTTGCCCGCGATCAGCACGATGTCGCCGGAATTTGCTTCATCGATTGCCAACGCGATGGCTTTCCGGCGGTCGGGCTCCAGCGTGTACTTCGTACCGCTTCGTTGCAGGCCGGGCAAGGCGTCGTTCATGATGTCGATGGGATTTTCGCTACGCGGATTATCGCTGGTCAGGATCACAAAGTTGCTGCCCGCGCCAGCAGCGTCGCCCATCAGGGGCCGCTTGCTGCGGTCGCGATCTCCTCCGCATCCGAAGACAGTGATGACGCGTCCAGCGCCGCCTCGTTGGGCGAGGAAATCATGCGCGAGCGCAGTGAGATTCCGCAAAGCGTCATCGGTGTGGGCGTAGTCGACAATCACCGTGAAGGGCTGGCCGACATCGACGCGCTGAAATCGGCCGTCCACGCGGTCCAGTTGGAAGGCCGCATCCGCGATGGCCTTTGGCTCAACGTTTCGTGCATAGGCCGCAGCGGAAGCCGCCAGCAGATTGTAGACATTCACGCGTCCCAGAAGCTGGCTCCAGATCGGGTACTTGCCCGACGGAGCGACCAGCGTGAACTTCGTACCGTTGCTCTGGATGCTCACATCTTCAGCATGGAAGTCGCCGCTCTCCATGCCGTAGGTGAATACTTCCTGCTGCCTTTTGCAGAGCTTAATGATGCGTTGACCGTACTCATCATCGACATTGATGACGGCCGCGCGCGGCGGCTCGGTGCCGGAGCCCTGAAACAAGAGAGCTTTCGACTCGAAGTACTTTTCCATCGTGACGTGATAGTCGAGATGGTCGCGCGTCAGGTTAGTAAAGATGGCGACGTCGTAAGGTATGCCGTAAATGCGTTGCTGCTCAAGCGCGTGCGAGGAGACTTCCATGACTACTTCGGTGCAGCCAGCCTGTAAGGCTCGCGTGAAGAACTGGTTCAACTCGAGTGCTTCAGGGGTGGTGTGCGGCGCAGGAAAACGTTGGTCCTCAATGCGATATTCAACCGTGCCGATGAGCGCGGTCTTGCGTCCGCCGGCGCGCAGCATCGCGTTCAGCAGGAACGATGTAGTTGTCTTGCCGTTCGTGCCCGTGATGCCGGAGATGCTCAATTTCTCCGCGGGGCGTCCGTAGAAGTTCGCGCTCAGCCTCGCCAGGGCGCGGCGTCCATGTTCCACTTGCGCCCAGGCAACACCGGGTTGCGGCGGCAGGGTATCGCTTACGATCGCCGTTGCTCCGGCTTTTAATGCAGTGTCGATGTACTGATTGCCGTCGGCAGACCCGCCGCGCATAGCGACGAAGCACCAGCCGGGCTTAACGCGCCGGCTGTCATAATCCAATCCTGCGATGGGAGGATTGCCTTGCTGCGCGAGGTATCCAACACCATCCAAGAGCTCGAGAAAGTTCATTCTACCCGCATTATAGCTGCGTATTTGCGCATCGTGAGTTGATTGCGACACGCTGTGCTCCGTGATTCTATTAATGAAAACCCTCAGTGACCGAAGCGCACCGTGATGTGCTGGCCTGCGAGGAGCCGGCTGCCGGGTGCGGGCCATTGTTCGCGCGCCACGCCGCTCCCGATCGCATTGATCTCTAGCCCGGACTGCTGCGCGGTTTCCACCGCCGAACGTAGAGGCTTGCCTAGGAAGGAAGGCACCACAACTCCTGCGCCAACATCCAGAACGACGGTGCCACTAGCCGGCGTACGCTCAGGCGCCGATGGGGGCTCTGCTGACGCGGTGTTCTGCGAATGTGCTGCCTCGGGAGCGGGAGCGGCCGGTGCGGGAACTGTGGCCTTCACATCGGAGAAAGGCGTGACCTTGCTCACGTCCGGGTAATGTGTCGCAGGCGTGGCGGAGGCCGTGATCGAATCGTCCTGGATGGGAGCGCCTAAGTGATCAGAGGATTCGTCTTCGTCGTCCTTCGCTGAGGCCATCATGGTTTGCCGCTGCGCGGGCTTCACGTCCAGATCGTGCGGGACATGTAGGTACTCCAGGACCTGCTGCGCAATGCGCTTGAACACCGGAGCGCAAACCTGTCCGCCCTGGTGTAAACCGGCCGGCGAGTCGAGAATTACCGCGATGGTGATGGCCGGTGTATTGACCGGGGAAAAACCGATGAACGACGCCACGTACTTTGTCTTGGAGTACACGCCGGTTGATGGGTCGACTCTTTGTGCCGTGCCGGTCTTGCCGGCTACCGTGTAGCCGTCCAGGATTGCCCGGCGCGCCGTGCCGAAAAGCACCACGCCTTCCAGCATCTTCTTCATCTCGGCGGCGGTCATGGTGGTGACCACACGATGCTGTTGCGCGGGATGATAAACGACCGGCAGAGCCTTACTGTCGGGTGGCAGCTCGCCTGCGACAATCCGCGGCGGCGTGTACACGCCGTCGTTTGCAATTGTCGACACCAGCGAGATGGTCTGCAACGGAGTAACGCCAATCTCCTGTCCCATCGAAATCGCGCCGATGGAAACCTTCGACCAGTGATTCACGGTCTTGGCCATGCCGCGCGTTTCACCGGGCAATTCAATCCCGGTCTGCTGCCCGAAGCCGTAGTTGTGTAGATACTGATAGAGCCGGTCCGGACCGAGCTTCATTCCAACCTTGATCGCCGCCACATCGCTGGAATGCGCCAGGGCTTCGGCAATTGTGATCACTCCCAGGCTCTCGTGATCGTGGATCTTCATACCGAACACGTCGATCGAGCCATGCTGACAATCGACCTTGTCCTCAGGAGTTACCAGGTGCTGGTCGATGGCGGCCGAGTAGGTGACGATCTTGAACACTGAGCCGGGCTCGTAGATATCGGTTACCGCGCGATTCTTCAGGGCCTCGGCAGGAACGCTGCCAAACACATTAGGATTGAAGTTAGGACGATTCGCCAGCGCCAGAATTTCGCCGGTGCGGGGATTTTCCACAACGACCGTCCCCGCAATCGCCTTAGTGTCTTCCATCCCCTGATCCAGCTCTTTTTCGGCGATGTACTGGATGGTCTGATCAATCGTCAGCACCAGATTCTGGCCCGGGTCAGGTGGACGCTCCACGCGGCTGAACCACTTGCGCCGCGCGTCGATCGAGATCATCTCCTGACCGGGAATGCCGCGTAGATCGTCGTCGAACTCGCGCTCAAGCCCGCCGAGGCCTTCATCGTCCATGCCAACATAACCGAGGACTTGGGCCGCCAGCTCGCGCTTGGGATAGAAGCGTTGGGGCTCCTTGCGGAAGCCGATACCTTTCAAGTTCAACTCGCGAACGCGGTTTGCGGTGTCGGCATCGACCTTGCGCTTAAGGTAAACAAAATTTCGGCTGCCCTGCAGGCGGGTGATGATCTCCTGCGGATCCATTTTGAGAACGTTGCTCAGAAGCGTGGCGGTGAGCGCGGGATCGCTGATTTCACTGGGGACGGCGAAGACGGAGTCGACGTCGATGGACATCGCGAGGGCATAACCATTGCGGTCGTAGATATTGCCGCGACGCGGTTCGACGGGGATCGTACGGTTTTGCTGGCGTTCGGCCCGCAGCATGAAGTCGTGGTACTTGACGACCTGCAAACGCACCAGCCGGAAACAGATGATGAGGATCCAAACGAAAAGCAGCACCGCGAAGATGTACAGTCGCTTGCTCGGCGTTTTGGGAGCGCTCGCCCGCATTCCCCGGTTAACTCCCTTTCGTTGCGCTTCGGCTTAAATGAGCCGGCTTACTGCCTCTACTGTAGGGCCGCTTTACGTGGCGAAGGCGGCCCGTGATGAGCGGACCGCCGGCCGAAACTTTGTTTGAGTTACCGCGTATCGAAGGTCACTTGCTTGCCACAGAATTGAGACTTCTTAATACTGCAAGCCTGAAACAACCATGATCCCGCCGGCTTTCGCCATGACTGGTGTAGCCGGATCGGTCGAGGCAGCGTCTAGCGACTGCCACTGTCCCTCGGCCGGGCGCTGCATTCCCAGTTGACGCGCCAGACGATCGATGCGGGGCAGGTCCTTCAGCGAAGCTTCTTCCAGGCTCAGCGTGCGATTGGTTTCGGCAATAGCGTCACGCTGCGACTTCAGCTGCTCGATTTTGTATCCGTACTCAATCGCGCTGAAGTGCTGGAACAGATAGACCATGACGAAGAGAAAGAGCATGGCCAAGGTGATGCCGAAGGTCACCATCTCGCGACGGCGCTTGGGATCGGTCACCATAGCCACGCGCGAGTTGTCGAGGCGCTTGGTGAAGTAAATTTCCGGTGTGCCGATGAACATACCGCGGGGCTGCTGCGCGGCCACCTGCTCGTTCCACTCACCAGCTTGTGCCAAGGTTGGGTAAAGAACTCCGGCTGCCATAGCTTTCTCCTGCTGCCGCTTCTAGATTTCGCGACGGCGATCATCTTTTGGGTACACGGGCCGAATTCCAGGGGCCCCAGACTTATTCACAATCCCCACAGCTTTTTCCGCAGCCACCCAAATGGAAGGTTGCGAAGTTGCGCAATCGATAAACTAACTTCTGCCGCCGGCTAACGCCGGCTCTTGCAAAACTTATCGCCAGGCGCTGGCCTGAAAGCCAGCTTTTCCACCGGACCGGTTCTGCCTTTCCATCAGGCAATCCGGCTCTGCTATCGCAGACGCATCCAGCTTCTAAATCTTCTCCGCTGCCCGCAGCTTCGCGCTGCGCGACCGCGGATTGCGATCGATCTCTTCCTCGTCAGCAATCATCGGCTTCTTGGTCAGCACGCGGTACAGTCCGTCGCGCGCTCCATCTCGCAGCGCATCTTTCACAATGCGGTCTTCCAGCGAGTGGAAGCTGATGATCACTAACCTGCCGCCCTTCTTGAGAACCTCCGCCGCCGGCGTAAGGTCTCGGGCTCCCCGGGGAGCGCCGCTTTTGCTCTCACTGGAGCCGAGCAGCGCCAGCAAGTCGTCTAGCTCTCGGTTCACTAGAATTCGGAGTGCCTGGAAAGTCCTTGTCGCCGGATGAATCCGCCTCTCAGCTTGGTTCATTGGCCGGGCCGCGGTCGATATCACACCCGCAAGTTGTGCGGTGGTATGAATCGGCCGCGCCCGAACAATGGCTCTGGCGATTCTCCGCGACCTCCTTTCCTCACCGAATTCGTAAATCGCATCGGCAAGCTCGCGCTCATCGAATTGATTTACCACTTGTTCGGCGGTCAGCCCCGATTGCGTATTCATCCGCATATCCAAGGGCCCTTCCGCCTGAAAACTGAATCCACGCGCTGCGTTCCCCAGTTGCATGGAACTGACGCCCAGGTCGGCAAGCAATCCGTCAGCGGATGCCGCCGCCACGTGCTGCGCCACCTCGGCGAACGACGCATGCACCAGCTCGATCTTCGGCCAGTCGCTTGCCAGTTCCGCCGGCGGCTTCGCCAGTCGTTCGCGCGCCCGTTCCAACGCTGCCGGATCTTTATCGAAGCCAATCAAATGCCCTTGTGCACCGAGCAACCTGGCGATTTCCCAAGCGTGCCCAGCTAAGCCGAGGGTCAGGTCGATATAAGTCCCGCCGCGCCGAACGGCCAGGAATTCGATCGCTGGTTTTAAAAGAACTGAGACATGGCTGAATTTCGTTGTGCCATGCCCGCCCCCGGGGGCGTTACTCGCGTCTGAAAACCCGTTGTCCACTCACCCCTGACAATCAAATCTCTCGCGGACTGAGTCCGCTCGCGATCGCAAGATGGAGGAGCCTTTAACGCGGCCCTCAAGCGCCGCACTACCCGGCCCGCGCTATCTAAATCCCCAGACTGCTGAGCGTGGCCTCGTCGTCTTCGGTGAAGGGCTCGGCAATCGACTTGCGCAGCTCTTCAGCGTTCCGCACCACAAGGTGCTTGAGGTTCCCCATTACGGCGACCTCACCCTTGAGGCTTGCAGTTTCCCGCAGGATCTGCGGCATGAGCAGACGGCCCTGTCCATCGAATTCCACAACCTGCCCGTAGTAACTGGTCCGTTCCAGGAACTTCTGCTTGGTCTTGTGCATTTCGGGCAGCGCCGCTAGTTTCCGCTCGATCTCTTCCCAAGCCTGCATGGGATAAACTTTGGCACTTCTGCCATCCCAACTGGTGATATAGAATTGCGCGCTGTAGTTCTCGTCGATTTCGCGCTTGAATTCCGCGGGCATTTTTAAACGCCCTTTGTCGTCCAGTCGGGTTAAATGTGTGCCGCGAAACATAGCGTTCGGCGTTAATTTCGAATTTCGCGAAGGAGGGGAGCATTACCTGCCCCAAAGCTTGGCTGCGATCCGGCAATAGCAATGAGTCGGGTTCGCATCCAAAACCTCTCCGAGGCTGAAAGATGTATCCCACTGCCTCCCACTTCGTACCACTTACGACGTATCGTACTCCTAAACTGTTGCCTGTCAAGCAGAAATTGGGAATTTTCGCGCCTGCCGCGTCTTCTTTGGGAGCGCCACAATTCGTAGGGCCATTCTCGTCCAGGCAGCACAATAAAATGGGTTTACCAAGAAGGTTCGCGAAGCCTGCGGGCTATATATTTTGCTTAGCTAAGGCGGACGCCGGCACGAAATCAGCTTAGCTAAGTAAAAAGCCCGCCATCGCTGGCGGGCTGAGATGCGGGAATTGTAGATCCGTTAGTGGTGACGAGGGGCGGCTGAGGTCGACTCGATCAAAGCCAGAGGATTCGACCCATTGCCCGAGGTCACAAGTTCCACCTTAGTCGGCGACACGATGTACCCGGTATAGATCGGATTACCGTCTTCCGAGATTGCGAGAGCGCCGGTAGTCGTATCAACGGTGTAGTTCCCGACGATGGTCTGGTTCTGATTCGTACCTCCCGGTCCGGATTGTGTATAGGTCGAAGAATACGTCCCATCACCGCCCGAGAGACTGGAGTCGATCTGGCTCAGGTTGCCCGACAGATACTGTGGCAGCGATCCGCCGAGGTATTCACCCAGGTAAGAGCTGTTACTGAACGGTCCGGCCGACTGAGGCTCGAAGTAAAGGACCTCGGCGCCTTTTACATCGCCGGTGCCAGCGATGGCGTTGATGCAGAAGCCTTGATTGCTGGCAACCATGTAGCAGACGACCACCGCCCCACCCGGAAGGGACAGGCTTGTCCTGCCGTTGGACTCGACAGCGTAGGTGCCTGCCTCTGTGCTTTGCCCGAAGACTCCTCCAGTATTGGCGTCAATGGAGAGGTTCATGTTCCCATTGCCATCGCTCTGGATGAGCAGGACAAGTGCCTGGCTGGCGGCGTTTCCCTGCCCGGCATTGTGTATCCGGCTTCCGTTGCCGATCGCGTTGCCGTCGAGGATACCGTTATTCATGATGCCGCTTTGCCTGCGGCCGTCGGTGATGGTTAAGCTGCCCCCGGTATCGATGTCGACCAGAAAGACTTCATTCGCGGAGACTGTATAGGCGGCATAATTGAAGGTTGCTCCGTCGATATGGATCTGCGAGGTCGCCCGTCCGTTCGAATCAATGCTGCTGGTTATCGAGCCCGTGAACGTCACCTGGGTGTGAGTTCCGAAGTCGTTGATATCCTCGGCGGTATCACTGAATCCGCCGCTGGAGCTTTGAACAAACGTTCCGTCTGCAGACAGAGGATCGCCAGCTATATCGAAGCCCTGTAGGCCGAAAGTCCAGGTTCCCGCCAATGCGCTAAGGGTGAAGTCGGAGGGATTCTGTTGGCGGATAACACCAGCTCCCCAAGTGCCTGAGTTACCATTTTGGTTGAAGGCAATTAACCGCATATCTTCAGCAGCCCCGGTAGCGACGAGGAGCTGCACGTTTCCACCGTGGTCGTCGGTCCAATTTATCTGGCCAAGCCCGTTCGGACCAATCGTGTAACTCCCGCTGGTGATTTGATCGTGTTCGACGCCCGAACCGCCATTGGAGTCAATCTCGCCGGCGGTGATGTGGCCGTTCCCATCCGCAGTGAAGCTGCCTGCCGCCGCGAACGTATGTCCTTGATCGTAGCCCTGGAACGTGAGCGCGTAACTCCCGTCAAGCGTGCCGTTGGCGTCGCCGGTGTTGATAGCCAACGTCAGTACCTGGGTCGCGGTGTCGTTTTGCACATCCGTGACTTTCACGGTAACGCTGGTGGTGCCGGCTGCTCCAGGGGCGCCGCTGATAAGACCCGAGTGAGCGTTCAGGCTCAGTCCTGCCGGAAGAGTACCGGAGGAGATGGTCCAGCTATAAGGTGTTATGCCACCGTTGGCCGATAAGAGCGAGTTGTAGGGAGTATTGATCGTCCCGTTCGGCAACGTATTGGTGGTGACGGTTAGAGTTCCGGCACTCGCGTTGACCGTGATTTGCAGATTCGCCGCAGCGGTTGCGGCGGGAGAATTGGAATCGGTCGCCATGACGGTGAAGCTGTAGTTGCCGGTAGCGGTGGTCGTGCCTTCGATCAAGCCAGCTGAAGTCAGGGTCAATCCCGTTGGCAGAGTCCCAGCAGTCTTGGCCCAGGTGTACGGCGAAACTCCTCCGGCGGCGACCAACTGAACGGTGTACCCGCTGTTCAGAGTACCGTTCGGCAGGGCAGCGGTAGTCGTGAGCACCTGAAAATTGGCGACGGGCGCGAAATAACTAGCCACGTCTAAAAGCAATTGCGTCGGATTGCTGCCCGAGGCGAAGGCGTTGATGGATTCGTTTCCGGATCCAGCAGGAACGATCGCCATGTTCGAGGTCACAGCACCGTCTGCCGCATTAAGAGTGGAGACCCCTGGTTGAGTCGCGCCTTCCGGCCACAGAGTCAGGAAACCGAGAGCTCCAGACGGCAGGACAGTAGCATTCAACGTGAATGCTTGCGCGACGTCGGGTACACCGCACAAGCTGCCGACGATGCCGATAGGGATGGTGCCATTGAACTGGCCGATCGTCTGACGGGTGTCCAATACTCGACAGGGTGTGAGAGTGTACAGCGACAATGGACTGGCCGCCGAACTGGCGGGAGCGAAATAGCCGTTGGTATCGATTAGTAAGTTGGTGGTTGCGCTGGGGTAGACGGCAGTCTTGTTTTCGCTGCCCGCAGGTACGATGGCGGCATTCGCGACATTGGTGCCAGTGGAATCGTTCAAGGTAGAGACGGTTGGCTGCGCTTCGCCAGCCGGCCAGACGGTCACGTAGCCGAGCGGTCCCGACGGCAGAGCCGTAATGTTGAACGAGTAGGCCTGCGCGTCAGCGGGTATGCCACAGTTGCCGGGAATGGAGAAGTCATGTTCTGTGTGACCCGGGATGGGTCCTCCGCTGCTTCGAGTATCGATAATTCGGCAGGGCGGCAGTGGAAAGAACGCCAATGCTGAACTATCAGCGGCCGAAGCGAAGTAGGCGTTGATGTCGATCAGGATGTTGGTGGTATTGCTGACATAGACGCTGACGTCGCCACCGCTGCCGGCGGGGACGATGGCGGCATTCGCCTTTGTGCGGCCGTCGAACGAGTTCATCAGCGATACCGCGGGCTGCGGCTCTCCGGTTGGCCAGATCGTTAGATAGGCTACGCGTGTCCCGCCCGAGACCAGGGTAACGTTCAGGGAATAGGCCAACGCCGACGATAGATCAAACGGTGCGCATGCCCCTCCCGCTCCGCCCGACTGAGCCAGGCTGGGAAGATTGAAAACTTGGGCCGTGCCTCCCTGGATCGGTTGTCCATTTCGCGTGTCGACAAGGCGGCACGGCGTGACAGTTTTTAGCCGCAGCGGTGTTTGCGCAACCGCGGAGACAATTAGGAAGTGACAGAAGAGGACAATTAGGGACAAGAACCTGCACTTATGACGCAACTGGGGCATGGGATTCTCCGCTTTGTTGATAAATTCACTCGCGGCCAGGAGAGCTGACGCGCACATTCGCAGGTGACTGCGAACGTACAGTGCGGGCAGAAGCCAGCTTTTCAGACGAGTGCAGAGAACAAGAAACGCGAACTATGCAGAAGCGGCAATGTACTGCAAAACCGCAACAAAGGGAATAGCTTTTTTGGGCGATGGGCGCGATTTAACATAGGTGGCCTACCATCCGAGCGCTACTAGCGATTTACCGCATGATCTCGACCAGCAACACCCACGCACTTCCCACCGCAGCGATGAACGAGAAGAGAAATCCGGGTACGAGCCAGTAGAGTGCGGCGGGACTTCCGATCCATATCATGACCGAGGCTATGAAGAACGGCAGCGTGGCCAATTGCCCGAAGATGGTGCGATAGACGATCCACGATTTCGGATGGCCGCGCATGACGCGCGCATAGCGGACCAGTCCCACAACTTGAGCCAGCCATGAAATCAGAGCGATGACCAGAACTTCGAGCGCGAGCGCCACGGACGGCTGTCGCGGCACTAATGCAACGCTCGATATGAGGAAGACTTGCAGAAACTGCAGAATAGATTCGCCGGCGCGGCCGGGAAGTCCGGGAAAGGACAGAATTCTCTCGCGATTGATGGAGACCGCAACAAAGACTAGTCCCATCAATGTTGCGGCAGCCTCCGCTTGCACTGCCAGGAGATTGCTCCAGGGCGAAATGGAGTCGATCGGCGTCCTCCGCAGTACTGCGGTCGGTCAGGAAATCAGTTTACGTCGCAGCCGCCACCATTCATCATGCAGCAATTCGACTGGCCACAACCCGCTACCTGAGACGGGGAACTACCCTTCGCGCTGACCGCGAAGGTCGAGAGCTGCTGCTCCAGTTTCTCGTTGTGACACTTAGGACACACGGCCGTCTGCTCGCCAAAAAGAATGGCTTCGAATTTGTGTCCACAGGATTCGCAACGATATTCGAAGATCGGCATCAATAGCTCCAGCTCTGAAAAAATAGCCCGATTCCGATTCAGCGAACCGGGCGCCAGCCTCAGAGACTCTATTATAGATACAGGAGCCGCTTCCCATCGCTGCAAACGATCCATCCCAAAGTGCTTCCAGGGCGCCTCGTAATCCTGCGTCCGGAGCGACACGTGTGCACGATATCTTCGGTGAGCCGTTTCGGCCGCGACGTCCATTTATCAATGGGCATGCGCAGACGATTGCCGGCAACTTCCTGCCGCGCCGAAGTGCTCTGCCTCCTGCTGAGGACCGGCTGTTCGATGTCGAGCCGGGCGTCCAGGTGCTTTGCCAGTGCCATTGGCAGGCGCAGCGTGCGACCGCGATGACTGTGGTCATCGTGCATGGACTGGAAGGATCCAGCGATTCGCAATATGTGATCGGCACCGGCAGCAAGGCTTGGGCAGCGGGAATGAACGTCGTCCGCATGAATATGCGCAACTGCGGCGACACCGAACATCTTGGGCCAACGCTCTATAACTCGAGTATGTCGGCCGACGTGGGGGCGATCGCGAAGACCTTAATCTCCGACGATGGCCTGCAGAAGTTGGCGTTTATCGGCTATTCGATGGGCGGAAACCTGGTGCTGAAGCTGCTTGGCGAGTGGGGAGCCGATGCGCCCGCGCAGGTGAAAGCAGGGGTGGGAGTCTCGCCGGCGATGGATTTGGCCCCGTCGGCGGATGCCTTGCACAATCCAGTTAATCGCATTTACGAGTGGAAATTTCTACGGGGATTGCGTAGGCGCATGCGTCGCAAAGCCGCGCTTTATCCGGAGCACTACGATGTGCGGTATCTGCGTGGTATGCGCAGCCTACGCGATTTTGACGATCAGATTACGGCCCGCTACTCCGGTTTTCGCGATGCGCAGGACTATTACACCCGAGCTGCCGCGGCGCGCGTGGTGGATGGCATTGCTGTCCCAACTCTAATTCTGCATTCTCTCGACGATCCCTTTATTCGTGTATTGCCACAGACACGCGAAAAGCTGCTACGAAATCCAAACATTACCTATATAGAAACCGCTCGCGGCGGCCATTGCGCTTTTCTGGCGGACGCCAACGGCTACGATGGCCGCTGGGCCGAAAGGCAGGGTATTTTCTTTCTCCAGAGGGTCGACCGCGGTGAGCCAGTGAAGCTTTCTGCCCGCTGATCCTGGCGTTCGGTATCCCACAATGTGGGTCTATAAATGTATTTTTATTCTCGCCCCTTTTGGGATAGAATGTGCGGCACTTTCGTTCTGAGCCACTGCATCGCAGCTCAAATATTCTCTCCCTGCGGAATGTCAACGAAACGTTGTAGTTACGGTTCATTAAGAAGTAGGACAATTTTGTTTTCAGCACATGAGGTCGGACTATGATTCCGCAACAGGCAAAAGAAACTCGCACTGATATCGATCAACTGGCCATCAATACCATCCGCACACTTGCCATCGATGGCGTGCAGAAGGCGAACTCAGGACATCCGGGCACACCTCTGGGTGCAGCTCCCACCGCGTATGCGTTATGGCAAAAGGTCCTGCGCTACGATCCGCAGCAACCCTGGTGGCCGAATCGCGACCGCTTTGTCCTCTCCGCTGGTCATGCTTCCATATTGCTATATGCGCTGATCCATCTCACCGGAATCAAGGCGGAAAACGCAAGCTACGAGAAGCAGAACCGCCAGGCGGTAACGCTCGATGACCTCAAGACTTTTCGGCAGGCGGGGAGCCGCTGCCCGGGCCATCCGGAATATGGCTGGACCACAGGCGTAGAGGCCACGACTGGACCCCTGGGACAAGGTGTCTCCGACAGCGTGGGAATGGCGATCGCCGGCCAATGGCTGGCGGCCAATTACAACCGTCCGGGCTACGAGTTATTCGACTTCAATACATACGCCCTCTGCGGCGACGGATGCCTGATGGAGGGAATTTCCAGCGAAGCGGCCTCACTGGCAGGTCATCTCAAACTATCCAACCTGTGCTGGATTTACGACTGCAACCACGTCACGATTGAAGGCCACACCGATCTTGCGTTCACCGAAGATGTCGCAACCCGCTTCATGGCGTATGGCTGGGAGGTTACGCGAGTCAGCGATCCCAATGACATCGAACTTGTACAGCGCGGGCTGAAACGCTTCCATGACACAAAAGACCGGCCCACGCTGATCATCGTGCATAGTCATATCGGCTACGGCGCTCCTCACAAACAGGACACCTCGGCCGCTCACGGCGAACCCCTCGGCGTGGAGGAGGTTCGGCTGACCAAGGAATTCTTCGGCTTCTCACCTGACGAATCATTCGTTGTTCCGACCGGAGTTCGGGAGCATTTTGCGGCAGGCATGGGAGCGCGCGGCGCCTCGCTAAGCAAAGAGTGGGATGGGATGTTCGCTCGCTATAAGGCGCAATATCCCGACCTGGCGGCAGATTTGGAAAACATGAAGACGCGCGATCTGCCCGCTGGATGGGAGAAGGCCCTGCCTACATTTGCGCCGAGCGCGAGTGGGATGTCGACCCGCGATGCTTCCGGCAAGGTGTTGAACGCCGTAGCCCAGAAGGTGAACTGGGTTCTGGGCGGCGCTGCCGATCTCTATCCCAGTACCAAGACGCGGCTGGAATTTGAGTTTGCCGGCGACTTTCAGGCCAAGGGTGAGTTGGGCAACTACAAGGGCCGCAACTTCCACTTCGGAATCCGTGAGCACGCTATGTGCGCCATCGTGAACGGCATGGTGCTAACCGGCCTGCGCGCATTCGGCTCGGGATTTCTGATCTTCACCGACTACGCTCGCGGGGCGATTCGGCTTTCTTCGTTGATGGAAATTCCGGCGCTGCATATCTGGACGCACGATACGATCAGCCTGGGCGAAGACGGTCCCACGCATCAGCCGATTGAACAGCTCGTCTCGCTGCGCGCGGTGCCGGGAATGCTGGTGATTCGTCCCGCCGACGCGAACGAGATGACCGAGGCGTATCGCGTCGCGCTCACAACGAAGGATCATCCCTGCGAGATCGTATGCAGCCGACAAGCTCTGCCGATTTACGACCGCACGAAATTTGCGCCGGCCAGCGGCCTGGCCAAAGGGGCCTACATCATGGTCGATGCGCCCGATGGCAAGCCCGACGTGATCCTGATCGGTTGCGGCAGCGAGGTGGGTCTGTGCGTTCAGGCACGGGAGCAGCTCACGGCGCAAGGCATCAAGACGCGCGTGGTGAGCATGCCATGCTGGGCGCTGTTTGAAGCCCAGGATCAGGCTTATCGCGATACCGTGCTTCCGCCGTCGATGGGCGCACGCGTCACCGTCGAGGAAGCGTCGCAGATTGGCTGGGATCGTTATGCCGGCCGCACAGGTGTAGTGCTGGGCATGCACACCTTCGGAATGTCGGCGCCGATGAAGGTCGTGATGGAGCATTTTGGCTTCACCGTCGAGCATGTGGTTTCGGCGGCAAAGCAAGCGATAGCGAATTCGAAGTAATAAGAACGGGGCGGAGCCTACTAAACATGTCGAACGGAATGTCAGATGCATTCGTGTTTTTCGGAGCTACAGGCGATCTCGCCTATAAACAGATTTTTCCATCGCTGCAAGACCTGATTCGCGACGAGGGATTTAACGTTCCCATCATTGGTGTCGCCAAGGCCGGATGGACTCTCGATCAGCTGAAAGCGCGGGCGAAAGATAGCTTGGTGGAGCACGGCGGACTGGAACAGGCGCCCTTCGAAAAAATGCTTAGCCTGCTGCGTTATGTCGACGGCGATTATGCTGATGCCGCTACGTTCACCGAGTTGCGTAAACAGCTTGGGAATGCCAAGGCGCCGTTGCATTATCTGGCTGTGCCGCCCAGCCTGTTTGGCACGGTCGCGGAAGGACTGGCGAAATCGGGTTGCGCCGACAATGCGCGCGTCGTCATCGAAAAGCCCTTCGGACACAACCTGCCCACAGCGCAGGAGCTGAATCGCACCCTGCACAAGTTTTTTCCCGAAGAGAATATCTATCGCATCGATCACTATCTCGGTAAAGAGCCGGTGCAGAACATTCTGTACACTCGCTTCGCTAATCCGGTCTTCGAGCCCATCTGGAACCGCGAATATGTGCGGAGCATTCAGATCACGATGGCAGAGAACTTTGGCGTGAGCGATCGCGGCAAGTTTTACGACGAGACCGGAGCTCTGCGTGACGTGGTGCAAAACCACATGCTCCAGGTGCTGGGAAATCTCACGATGGACCCGCCGACAGGCGAGGCCCATGAGGCGGAACGCGATTCGAAGGCAGCCCTGTTGAAAGCGGTTCGGCCATTGAAGCCGGAAGACGTAGTGCGTGGTCAATACAACGGCTACAAGCAGGTGGCCGGCGTCGCTCCCGGCTCTACCGTTGAGACCTACATTGCAATCAAGCTCTACATCGATACCTGGCGCTGGGCAGGTGTGCCGATCTATATTCGCGCCGGCAAGTGTCTGCCGGTTACCTGTATGGAGGCTCTGGTTGAATTCAAGCGCCCGCCACGCGAGACGTTTAACGAAATTGTCCCGGTGCGCTCGTCGCACATGCGTATGCGCGTCAGTCCCGATATCAGTATCGGTTTCGGCGTCAGAGTGAAAGTTCCCGGCGAGCGCATGGTGGGCGAGGATGTCGAGTTGAAGCTGAAAAGCCACGCTACTGCCGACATGCCCCCTTATCAGCGTTTGCTGGGCGATGCAATGCGAGGTAATGGCGAGCTATTCGCGCGCCAGGATCTGGTGGAGGCGCAGTGGCGCATCGTGCAGCCGATTCTGGACAACGTCACTCCGGTGTACACCTACGAACCGGGAACGTGGGGACCAGACGAATCGAGTCAGCTGATCGGCGCAGATGGTCCTTGGGTCAACCCCACAACAGCGCAGGACGAGGGCCGGTCGCAAGCGGCCAGCCGGAGTTAAATGAGCGCGAAGAAAGTTGCAAAGTCAAAAGCCCCGATCCGCGCCGCATCACCAAGCGCCGTCAAGGACTTGGTGTTTCTCTTCGACGTCGACAACACGTTGCTCGATAACGATCGTTTCCAGAGCGATTTATTCCGGCACATCGAGCGCGAGTTCGGCCGCGACGCGCGCGCTCGCTACCTGGAGATCTTCGAAGATCTGCGCAATCAACTGGGATATGCGGACTACCTTGGCGCCCTTGAGCGCTACCGCCAGCAGGATCTGCACGATCCGCGTTTTCTCCATATGGCGAATTGGGTTATCGAATATCCCTTTCCCCAGCGCCTTTATCCGGGAGCTCTGGATGTTTTGAAGCGCGTGCGAAAGTGGGGCAAGGCGGTAATTCTGTCGGACGGAGACGCCGTTTTTCAGCCTCGCAAAGTTGAGCGCTCCGGAATATGGAAAGCGGTTGGCGGGAACGTGCTCATCTTTATTCACAAAGAGCAGGAACTGGAGTGCGTGGAAAATATTTATCCGGCCCGTCGCTATGTCATGGTCGACGATAAATTACGACTCCTTGAGGCGATCAAGGACATCTGGAAAGATAGGGTCACAACCGTTTTCGTTCAGCAGGGTCACTACGCGAGAGACAAGAAGGCCACGGCACAGTACCGGCCTGCCGACATCAGCATCCGTCGCATCGCCGATCTGCTGGATATCGAATTACGCTCATGGGTGCAAAATAAAAAGAGGTAGTGAGATGAAAGCAACACAGCAATTGAATAAGCTTGGGCAGAGTTTATGGCTCGACAACATCACCCGTCAGTTGCTCGACTCGGGCACGCTGAAGAAATACATCGACGAGCTCTCGGTTACCGGACTGACGTCGAATCCGACGATCTTCGATCACGCCATGACCCACGGAGACTCGTACAACGATGACATGGGACGGCTGATGGGGTCCGGAATGTCGGTCGAAGATGCCTTCTTTGAGATGGCGATCGACGACCTGCGTCGGGCTGCCGACCTGTTCGCCGAGATACACAAGAGAACGTCCACGGTTGACGGCTGGGTTTCGCTGGAAGTGTCGCCGCTGCTGGCTTATGACGCGGTGAAGACTGCTGCTGTCGCCAAGCAGCTGCATCAGAAAGCCGCGCGTCCCAACCTGTTCATCAAGATTCCTGGAACCACCGAGGGCCGGACCGCGATTGAGGAGGCGATCTTCGCGGGAGTATCGGTGAACGTCACGTTGCTCTTCAGTCGCGATCACTACGTAGGCGCTGCCGAAGCCTACATGCGTGGCTTGGAGCGCCGCGTGGAAGCCGGTCTCAGCGCCGATGTTCGCTCGGTGGCGTCGCTGTTCGTCAGCCGCTGGGACAAGGCGACAATGGACAAGGTTCCTGCCGACCTGCGCGACAAGATTGGTCCGGCGGTGGGAGCGCAAACCTACAAAGCCTATCGCGATGTTTTGGATTCAGACCGCTGGCAGCGGCTGGAAAACCTGGGGGCGCGGCCACAACGTTTGCTCTTCGCCAGCACAGGAACGAAGGATCCTAAAGCGTCAGATGTACTCTATATCGGCGCGCTGGCTGCTCCCAATACGATTGATACGATGCCGGAGGAGACCTTGCTGGCCTTTGGTGAACACGGAAGTGTCGGAAAAGCTCTCCCGCGCGACGGCGGCGACTGCGAGCAGGTTCTGGCCGCATTCGGTAAGGCTGGGATCGACGTGGCCAAACTGGCGGCGGATCTGCAATCCGAAGGCGCAAAATCATTTGTCGACTCATGGAAGGACCTGTTGAGTTCGATTGAGTCCAAGAGTAAAGCACTGAAATAAGGAGCCCGTATGCCGGAGCCGAAGATGAGTACCCAGCGACCAATCGATACTACAGCCTGGAAAGCGCTACAGACCCATTACGAGAAGATCAAAGGCGCCACGCTGCGCCAGCTATTTGCCGATGACCCACAACGTGGGACACGACTTACTGCTGAGGGTGCCGGGTTATACCTCGACTATTCGAAGAATCGCGTTACCGACGAGACCATGGGGCTGCTGCTCCAGTTGGCCCGCGAGCGCGGGGTGGAAGCGCGTCGTGATGCCATGTTCCGCGGCGAGAAAATCAATATCACCGAAAGGCGCGCGGCGCTGCATGTGGCGCTACGAGCTCCGCGAGGCACGAAGATCGAGGTCGATGGCAAAGACGTTGTCGCCGACGTGCACGCCGTGCTGGACAAGATGGCGGCTTTCTCGAACCGCGTGCGCAGCGGTGAATGGAAGGGATTTACCGGCAAGCGCATCAAGAACGTCATAAATATCGGCATCGGCGGATCGTATTTGGGTCCGGAAATGGCTTACATCGCCTTGCGGGATTTCAGTGATCCCAACATGACGTTCCGCTTTGTGGCTAATGTTGACGGAGCGGCCTTTACCGATGCCACCCATGACCTGAATGCCGATGAGACGCTCTTCATTCTGTCTTCCAAAACCTTCACCACTCTGGAAACCATGACCAATGCGGCTACGGCCCGCAAATGGATCGTGGATTCGTTGAAGAATGACGCAGCGGTGGCCAAGCACTTCGTCGCTGTATCGACCAATGCGGAAGGCGTTTCCAAGTTCGGCATCGACACGGCGAACATGTTCGGCTTCTGGGACTGGGTCGGCGGACGCTATTCCATGGATTCGGCCATCGGTTTGTCCACCATGATCGCAGTCGGCCCGCAGAACTATGAAGAGATGCTTGCCGGTTTTCATGCCATGGATGAGCATTTCCTCACGACGCCGCTGGAGAAAAACCTTCCCGCGCTGATGGGACTTCTGACAGTGTGGTACAACAACTTTTTCGGCGCGCAGACCGTCGGAATCATGCCGTACGCCGACAATTTGAAGCGCTTTCCCGCGTACTTGCAGCAACTGCAGATGGAAAGCAATGGCAAGCACGTCGATCTGGAAGGCAATCACGTCGATTGGCAAACTGGCCCGATCATCTGGGGCGAGCCCGGCACCGATGGTCAGCACTCGTTCTATCAGTTGATTCACCAGGGAACGAAGCTCATTCCCTGCGACTTCATCGCGTTCTGCCAACCGTTGAGTCCCCTGCACGAGATGCACGACCTGCTAATGTCCAACGTTTTCGCGCAGGCCGAAGCACTGGCCTTCGGCAAGAGCGCGGAGGAACTCAAGGCGGAAGGCTCCCCCGATTTCCAGACGCCATTTCGGGTTTGCGAGGGGAACCGTCCGACCAATACAATCCTGGTCGACAAACTAACGCCGCGCGCTCTGGGGACACTCGTTGCTCTTTACGAGCACAACGTATTTACACAAGGGGCCGTATGGAACATCGATTCGTTCGATCAGTGGGGCGTCGAGTTGGGCAAGGTGCTGGCAAAGCGTATCATCCCCGAGCTGGAAAGCGATGCTGCCCCGGCATTGAAGCACGATAGCTCGACGAACAAGCTGATCGGCCGCTATCGCAAGGCCTTGGGACGAAAGAACTGAGCTGGTCAGGGCGGCGCGTTTCGCGTACGCCCTACATTACGGCTACTGACTGGCCTGGCGAGGGAGCTGTTTTGAACGCACCGACCGCATCGCGCGATCCTCATGCCGCTCTGAAGAAAGAGGCGGCAGAACATGCTGTGCGGTACATCGCCTCCGGCATGACCGTCGGGCTGGGTACAGGGTCGACGGCCATCTTCGCGATAAGGCAGATCGGCGCCCTGCTGCAAAGCGGAGGGCTGAAGGACGTCATCGGCTTCGCTACGTCAAAGGCGTCGTGGGACGCAGCGGTTGAACTCAAAATCCCGATGCTGACCGAGGATCTGCCTAAGGGCATCGATGTAACCATTGACGGTGCTGACGAGGTCGATCCGCAACTCAATATGATCAAGGGCGGGGGCGGTGCCCTGCTACGGGAAAAGCTGGTAGCGCAGGCCTCCAAGCACGAAATCATTGTTGTCGATGAGAGCAAGCTCTCTCCGCGGCTGGGAACACTGCATGTGTTGCCGATCGAAGTGCTTCCCTTCGGATGGCGCTCGCAGGCGAGGTTTCTGGAATCGCTCGGTGCGAAATACGTGGTGCGTCAAACTCCCGATGGTAAGGAATATCGCACAGACCAAGGGAATCTGATTCTCGACTGCGATTTCGGGCCGATTGCTGACGCAGCGCAGCTGGCCCGGAAACTCGAAGAACGCGCCGGAATTGTCGAACACGGTCTTTTTCTGGACTTGACCCACACTGTGGTAGTCGCCGGGGCGACCGGCGTTCGTGAACTCGTAAGGTAGTGAGATTAGCTTATTGTTATGTTGTCATCGCCAGGCGGAGCTCAGCCGGCGAGGGATCTGTTGTTCTGAATCAGAAGCGACTGCACTCTCTCTGACCAAACGATGCCAACTCCCGTCGATCCAGCCAAGCCCCTGCCCGCAACCAATGCTGAGAAGAACCGTCTCGGTGAAGCCGATGGCAAGATAAAGCAGTGGCGCCGCTGGGGCACATATTTGAGCGAGCGGCAATGGGGAACAGTTCGCGAAGACTATAGCGCAGATGGCTCGGCTTGGGATTACTTCCCTCACGACCATGCCCGCAGCCGCGCCTATCGCTGGGGGGAGGACGGCATTGCCGGCTTCTGCGACGAGAAAGAAACACTTTGTCTGGCAATCGCCTTGTGGAATGGCAAAGATCCTATCCTGAAGGAGCGGCTCTTCGGACTCACCAATCAACAAGGCAATCACGGAGAGGATGTCAAGGAGCTTTATTACTATCTCGACGCGACGCCGACTTGCTCGTACGCGCGCATGCTGTACAAGTACCCGCAAGCTGAGTATCCGTATCAGCAGTTGCTCGATGAGAACCATCGGCGAGGATTAAAAGATCCCGAGTACGAACTGATCGACACCGGCATTTTCGCCGACAACCGTTATTTCGATGTGTTTGTCGAATACGCGAAGGCCGATGCAGACGATGTTCTGATGCGCGTCACGGTCTGGAATCGCGGGCCGGAAGCCGCGTCACTGGCGCTGCTGCCCCACGTATGGTTTCGCAATACCTGGAGTTGGGGGCGCGATCCCAACAAACCTGAGCTGTCAAAAGCTAGTGCCACTAGCCTACTTGCCACTCACTGCACGCTGGGCACGTTCCAGGTTGACTTTGATCCTCCAGAAGAATTTCTGTTCACCGAAAACGAAACAAATGTGCAATGCGTCTTCAATACCGGAGCCGGCGACGGCTACTTCAAAGATGCATTTCACGAATATGTCGTCCACGGAGCAAAGCAGGTCGTAAACCCGGCTAATACGGGGACGAAAGCCGCAGCTCTGTATCGGCTCAACCTTGCTCCCGGGGCGAGCGCCACCGTGCGAATCCGGATGCGGCCGGCAGCAGTGTCCCGCAGCGATGCTTTCGCCGACTTCAATCAAGTCTTCGCTGACCGTCTGCACGAAGCGGACGAATTTTATACTGGAGTTCACGCCGGTCTGGATGACGAGGACGCCCGGAACGTACAGCGGCAGGCACTGGCCGGCATGCTGTGGAATCGTCAGTGTTATCACTACAACGTCTACGAGTGGTTGCAGGGCGATCCCGGTCAACCGCCTCCGCCCAAGCAGCGGCAAGATGGTCGCAACCATGACTGGCAGCATCTGAATGGCGACGAAGTTCTGTCGATGCCGGACAAGTGGGAATACCCGTGGTTTGCCGCATGGGACTTGGGTTTCCACTGTGTCGCCTTATCGCTGGTTGATCCCGAATTCGCCAAACACCAACTGGTGCTGCTGGGGCGCGAGTGGTACACGCATCCCAACGGGCAATTTCCCGCTTACGAGTGGAACTTCGGCGACGTAAATCCGCCGGTTTATGCCATTGCGGGATGGAAAATTTATCGTCTCGAGCAAATGCGCACCGGAAAAGGAGACAGGGCATTTCTGGAGCGTACGTTTCACAAACTGATGCTCAACTTCATGTGGTGGGTGAACCGTGAGGACGAGCAAGGCCGCAATATTTTTCAGGGTGGCTTTCTTGGGCTCGACAACATTGGCGTCTTTGACCGTTCAGAGCCTTTGCCGATGGGCGGCACAGTCAATCAGTCCGACGGAACGGCGTGGATGGCGATGTATGCCCTGAACCTGATGCGCATCGCACTCGAGTTGGCGCGCGAGGATTACATCTACGAAGACGCCGCGAGTAAGTTCTTCGAGCACTTTCTATACATCGCGCGGGCCATGTCTGACATTGCGGGACAAGGAATCGGCTTGTGGGACGAGACCGATAACTTCTACTACAGTGTTCTGAACCTGCCTGACGGCGAGAACATTCCGATCCGTTTGCACTCGGTGGTGGGATTGATTCCGCTGTTCGCGGTAGAGGTAATCGAACAGGAACTGCTCGACGCGATGCCTCACTTTCGCGAGCGCCTGAAGTGGTTCCTGGAAAAGCGGCCGGATCTGGCCTCCCTGGTTTCGCGATGGACGGATGTCGGTACCGAGAGCCGTCGGTTGTTATCGTTGGCTCGTGCATTTCGCATGAAAAGCATCCTGGCTCGCATGCTGGACGAGAACGAATTTCTCTCTCCTTATGGCATTCGCTCCCTATCCCGATATCACGCGCAACATCCTTACGTGGTCGATTTGCATGGTGCGCACTATGAAGTGGATTACGATCCGGCCGAGTCAACCTCGCGCATCTATGGAGGAAACTCCAACTGGCGAGGGCCTGTGTGGATGCCGGTAAACTATTTAATTGTGGAAAGTCTGCGTCGCTTTTACGACTATTACGGAGATGATTTGAAAGTGGAATGTCCCACAGGGTCAGGGAAATATCTCACATTGTGGGAGGTATCGGAGGAGCTGGCGTGTCGCCTCATGAAGCTTTGTCTGCGAGACGACAAGGGTCGCCGCGCTTCGCTGGGCGACAATGCCATGCTGCAAACCGATCCATATTTCCGGGATAACCTGCAGTTTTACGAGTACTTCCACGGGGACAATGGCCGAGGCATGGGCGCGAATCATCAGACCGGCTGGACGGGTTTGATCGCGAACTTGATCGCCGAGCACGGGCAAGCGCGAAGAAGCAATCCCGATCGTTAACTGCTTCGTCCATCTTTGAACAAGCCTGCCCACGACTCGTCCAAATTATCCCAACGGTCGCGCTCCAGCCAATTCGTTTGCGAATCGGGCAGGTAGAGAACGCCGTGTCCCAGGGGGCACATCATTTCAGTGCCTGACCAGTCGAGCAGTACACGTCCGGGAGCGCCGATTTGTATTGGAGTTCCCAGTCGCTGCAGGCACACGCGACAGCGTTTCTGCTGGTCGCGAATCGCCCAGGACAGCGGAGCAATCGACAGGATTAGAAAGAACCAGAGCGCCACACCATTAGTAATAGGTTGCACCGAACCGAAGACGTAGATCGACAGCATGCGCAGACTGCTCCAGGCAAGTAAGCCGGTGAAGGTAAGCAGCAACACGGTTTTCGCCACGAAGAAGGCCCACCAACGGAGCCGATCGCGCATGCTCAACGGAGAGCGTCCAACGCCAGTGCTGAAGCGCGCGTAGACGATTAACATGGCAGAGCCCACCGCCAGCAACAGGAAGAGCAGGTAGGAACTGAGATATCTCCGCATCTCGGCGCGTCCCGAGGTGACGACCAGCAACGAAGCGGGCAGGATATAGCCGGCATTCTCCGTGCGATCGGCAAGGTCGAGTTCCAACAGCCGTTCCGTAACTCCCGGACGCACCCGTGCCACTGCGCCGATGCGCTCAACGGAATTTGTAAACGACGCTGTCCCCGCGTCGAGCATGGTCCAGACGGAAATCCCAGGCGTAAGCAGATAGAAGTCCTGGGGCAGCACGCCAATAATGGTGCGGGGTATGCCGCCCACCGTCACCTGGCGTCCTATCACCGAGGAATCGCTGTTAAATTGCAAACGCCAGATTTCATGACTGAGGACAACACATCCACTGCAATCGTTATCGTCACCAGAGCGAAAAGTCCTTCCGATACTGGCATGAAGATCTAAGACCTGGAAGAATTCTGGCGCGACCTGTGCGGACAGAACAGGCAAGGTCCGCCGTGGTGCTGCCAGTTCGGTCGCGCCCCAGGAAAACGCGGCGACGTTCTTTAATAATTTGCTGCCCTGCCATGCCGCTGCCAGATCCAGCAGAGTCTCCGAGCGCACACGACGAAACTTTCCGTTCAGGCTTATCACACAGACGTGATCGGGATCGGGTACGGGCGACGAAATCAAGGATCGGACCGCAGGAATGATGCCACCGCACAAGGTCAGCACGATGACGGCCAGCGAAATCGAGATCAGAAAGGTAACGGGGGAACGGCGCAACCGGTCGATTCTTCGCCCAAACTCCTGCTGATCGAAACGCAGCCAGAATGCCGACGGGAAAGCGCTCCAGCAGAACGTTGCCAGTTCGAGCTTTCGTTCACGAGTAAGCTGACTGTTCTCCGCCAGGAACTGGGACCAGTGCCACACCTGTCCTATCCAGGTCGCGCGCCATGTTGCTCGTTGGGGTCGAGGCACAATCCAACTGGCCAGCCAGATCAACGATCGACAGCTGGCGAACATCCGTTGGTCTGGTCCAGGAAGACGCATAATCCTCTTACAGTGAGATGACAAAAATCGCTAAGGGTCGCCAAAAAGCTACGCGTATTCATGCCATTTGGCCGCCAATGTTACTCCCTTTCGCGCGGTGATGGTGAGGTTGTTCAACGAGATTCTCGCGCTGGTTGGCTGACTGTATGTCGCTTCCCCACGGCGATATTCCCGATGAGTGCATGTGATTGAAACACAAACAGGAAGTCACTCGAATGAGTTCTTGCAAATCTCTTCCGTTGAAGGTATAAACCGAGACATTCTCTCGTTGCCCTTGTGGCTCTTTCGGCTAAGAAACGGACTCACTCCGAGCCCGTGCAGGGGGCCAGCTCAACTGAGTTGGCGTAAGGCGTTGCCAACCCGAGTGTGACATTCTCGGAGCCGGCTTCGCAAGGTGGGGAAAAGCGGTCCAGAAACAGGGTTGGCCATCGGTGTTTCCAGTCCAAATGTACTCGCGATTGACGAATTGCGAACGTCATAATCCGGCATCCGGGAAGTGCTGCCCGAACCGCGTCTCAGCTTGGGCCTTGAGCGCGGTATTTTCACTTTTCGTGTTCATTTCTGCAACTCCGGTTTTCGCGACGACAGCTGGTCCGTCCCCCGTGCCCTCTATCTTCGATCCGGCTTCAACTCCGGCGCACGACATCTATCATCTGTCCCTGTTTGTAATGGCAATTTGTGCCAGCATCTTCGTAGTCGTCTTCAGCTTGATCGTGTACGCGACGGTCAAATACAGGCGGCGACCTTCAGACGACGACTGCGAACCACCACAGGTCTATGGCAGCAACCAAGTGGAACTCGCGTGGACGATTATTCCTGTGCTGATCGTGGTGGTGCTGTTCTTGGCGTCGGCTCGAGTTATCCATGCCGTAGAAGACGCCCAGTTCCCGCCGGACGCGATCGATGTAACCGCAACGGGGCATCAGTTCTGGTGGGAGTTTCAATATCCCAAGTATGGATTTGTAACAGCAAACGAAATGCATGTTCCAGTTAGCGCAAATGGGCAATCGCTCCCCATTCACATCATTCTGCTGTCCGCCGATACGGATCACAGCTTCTGGGTGCCGCAGCTGGCAGGAAAGACGGACTTGATTCCGAATCGCAAGAACGAAATGTGGATTGAGCCTCATGAGGTTGGGACATACGTGGGACAATGCGCGCAGTACTGTGGAACCCAGCATGCCAAAATGCTGTTAAGCGTGATTGTGCAAACGCCCTCAGATTTCGAGCGCTGGGTGGAACAGCAGAAGGCGCCAGCTGCAATGTCGTCGCAAGTGGCAGAAGGGCGGCGGGTGTTCGAAGCCAATGCCTGCATGAGCTGTCACACCATTACTGGAACGGTGGCGAACGGACGTTTTGGTCCTGATCTCACGCACCTGATGAGCCGAAGCACGATTGCTTCTGGAGCGGCGCCCAACGACGAAGCTAATCTACGGCTTTGGGTGAAGACGCCGGACGCGATCAAGCCCGGTAGTCTGATGCCCGCAATGCAACTGGACGATCGCGACGTAGACGCGCTCATGGCCTACCTCATGAGCCTGCACTAACCCGGAGAAACTGATGGCTGACGCGCAACCCATACTGCCGCCGATGGTGATCTCGTCCGAGCGCGAGAGCTCGCGGCCAATGGTGCAGGTGCTGCACGACTGGGTGGTCACCGTCGATCACAAGAAGCTGGGGATCATGTACTTCTCGTACGGTATCGTGTTCCTGGTGATCGGCGGCATCGAAGCCGCGATCATGAGGGCCCAGCTCGCAGTTGCAAATAGTCACCTGGTTTCGCCGGAAGTTTTTAATCGCCTGTTCACCATGCATGGCACCACCATGATTTTCTTTGCTGCCATGCCTATTGTCTTTGGCTTCGCCAATTACCTGATGCCGCTTATGGTGGGCGCCCGGGATATGGCATTCCCGAGACTGAATGCCTGGAGTTTCTGGATGAGCGCCCTTGGCGGCCTCATCCTGTATTTCAGTTTTGTGGGCGGGTTTGGATTGTACGGCGCTGGCAGCGCTCCGGATGTGGGCTGGTTTGCCTATGCGCCATTAACCTCGCCGGCATTCTCGGTGGGGCACAGCACCGATTATTGGATCATCGGTATTCTGGTAAGCGGTTTTGGCAGTATCGGGACCGCCTTGAATGTCTTGACGACCGTTTTCTGCATGCGTTGTCCGGGCATGACGCTGAAGCGGATGCCATTGTTTGCCTGGATGAACGGCTTGATGGCGTTCCTGGTGCTCGTCGCCCTCGGGCCACTAACGGCAGCGCAGATCATGCTGTTAATCGACCGCTATCTGGGCGGACACTTTTTCGACACGCAGGCAGGTGGCTCGGCCGTTATCTGGATGCACTTCTTCTGGATCTTTGGACATCCGGAGGTCTACATCCTGGTCATGCCAGCGTTCGCGATTATCTCAGAGGTGATTCCGGTTTTCTCGCGCAAGCCAATCTTCGGCTACTCCATCATGGTAGCGGCGACGCTGGCGATCGGATTCATCAGCATGAGCGTGTGGGCGCATCACATGTTCACCATCGGCATGACGTCGTACGCCAATGCGTTCTTCGTCGCCTCTACTGCGGCGATCGCGGTTCCCACCGGCATCAAGATCTTCAATTGGCTGGGGACCATGTGGGGCGGCAAAATACGGTTCAGCGTTGCCATGATGTTTTGTGTCGGATTCCTCTGCCAGTTCCTGATTGCGGGATTGACGGGAATCATGCTGTCCGCCGCTCCCTTTGACTGGCAATTGGGCAACTCTTACTTTGTGGTAGCCCACTTCCATTACGTGATTTTGGGCGGCATCGTGATGGCTGTCTTCGCTGGTGTGTATTACTGGTATCCCAAGGTTACCGGCAAGATGCTGAACGAAACGCTAGGTAAGTGGCATTTCTGGCTGTTCGTGATCGGTTTCCATCTGACATTCGATTTTATGCATATTCCGGGGCTGCTGGGCATGCCGCGCCGGATCTACACCTATGACGCCAGCCGGGGCTGGGAAATATGGAATCTCATCGTTTCTGTCGGCGTGGTCTTCCAGGCTCTTGGTATTTTGTGCTGGGTGATCGATCTCGTATGGACGCACTACAAGGGCGCACCTGCGGGAAATGATCCCTGGGACGCCTGGACATTGGAGTGGCATACCACTTCGCCGCCGCCCGACTACAACTTTGCCGAAATTCCGGTGGTGCGAAGCCGTCGGCCACTGTGGGACCAGAAGCATCCGGAAGATCCTGACTGGAAATACGAGTAAGCGAATCCTACATTGTAGGAATGAACTAAGAGGAGAGTTGTTTGGCAGCAGCGACGTATACCGTTCCGCAAAGCGAGATGCCGCTGGTGGCAAGTTATCGCGGCAAGGTCGGGATGTGGTGCCTGATCACGGCGGAGTCCGCCATCTTTTGCATCTTCGTTGTGGCCTACCTGTATTACGCGGGCAAGAGCATGAGCGGTCCAACTCCCGCGCAGGTGCTGCATGTGCCCTGGTTCAACTCGATCTGCCTGTTCTCCAGCAGCCTCACGATCCTGCTGGCTGAGAAAGCGCTTCACCATGGGAACATCAAGCGGTTCGGCCTCTTCTGGTTTTTGACCATCGCATTAGGCGTGATCTTCCTGATCGGCACGGGACGCGAGTGGTATGGCCTGATCTATCACGACGGGCTGACGATTAGCACGAACCTGTTTGGCACTACATTTTATTCGCTGGTCGGGCTGCATGCGTTCCACGTGATCGTCGGCGCCACCGGCCTGAGCATCATCATGCTTTTCACTATATTCGGAGCCGTGAAGCAGGAACATGCGGCCCGGGTAAGCGTGTTTGCCATGTACTGGCATTTTGTGGACGCAATCTGGGTGGTAGTGCTGTCGGTGGTTTATTTCATAACGCGATAATTTTCATGGCTGAGCAGACACAAGCAGGTAACGGCTCGCAGCGACCGGGAGTAGTGATGCCGGCGCCCACGGCGTGGCCATTCGCCATGGCGTTGGGCACGGCGTTGACCTTCACCGGTCTGCTTACCGATGTCTCGGTCAGCGTTTTGGGTGGAATACTCACGATCTGCGGCGCCGTCGGCTGGTTTCGCCAAGTGCTTCCTCACGAACACCACGAAGTTCTACCAGTAGAACCGGCGGAACCGCTGCCCGTCGTACCTCCACCGCAGGTGATGAGGCTGGAGGTGGTCGAGGAAGTTCATCGCGCCTGGTTGCCACTCAAGATTTATCCAGTCTCGGCGGGCATAAAAGGCGGCTTGGCGGGCGGCGTCGCGATGGCGATTTTCGCGGCGATCTACGGACTCGCCTCGCATCACAGCGTCTGGTATCCGATCAATCTGCTGGCCGGAAGCTTGTATGCGCCTTCGGCTACTCCCACAGTGGAGGAGATGCTCCAGTTCCGCATGGGATGGTTCCTGTTCGCGCTGGCAATGCATTTGACGATGTGCCTGCTTGTGGGACTTCTCTACGGCGCGATGTTGCCCTTGCTGCCTCGCCGCCCCATCGTTCTGGGCGGAATCATTGGCCCGCTCCTCTGGACGGGACTTCTGTATCACGTGATCGGCTATGTTAATCCGCTGCTGGACGAACGTATTAATTGGTGGTGGTTCGCATTGTCACAGGTGGCGTTCGGAGTAGTCGCCGGACTCGTTGTAGCGCGACAGAATAGGGTTTTGACTTCTGAAAACCTTCCCTTGGCGATGCGAGCCGGCATCGAAGCTCCCGGCTTGATGCACGAGCGCGACGACGAGGGCAAGAAGCCATGACGATGCGCTCGGCTTGCTCCGCACTCTCATTGCTGGCGCTATTGGTTCTGGCTGGCTGTAATCTGCCAGGAAAGCCAACTCCCGCCGACGTGGTGCCGCGCCCATCCGATGTGCTGGATCCGGTCGTGCTGTACAGCCAGAACTGCGCGGGATGTCACGGCGCCGATGGTAAGCAAGGGCCTGCTCCTCCTATTGGTGATCCGGTGTATCTCGCGATTGTTGACGACCAGACACTGCGCAACACGATTGCTAAGGGCCGGCCAGGAACTCCCATGGCGGCCTTCGCAGTGAGTGAAGGCGGCATGTTGACCAACAAGCAGGTGGACGCGATTGTGCAAGGGCTCCATCAACGCTGGGGGCGACCGCAAATATTGCAGGGCGTCACGGCTCCCTCGTATGCGGCGAAAGCCGCAGGGAGCGCGCAACAGGGAGCAGCAACGTTTACGACCTTCTGTGCCTCATGCCACGGCGCCGACGGAAAAGGCTCCGCAAAAGTCGGCTCAATCGTCAATCCCAACTACTTAAGTCTGGTCACCGACCAGGGCTTGCGCACCGTGGTCATCATCGGACGTCCGGACTTCAGCGCACCAGATTGGCGAAATAACGTTCCTGGTACTCCGATGACCGACCAGCAAATTACGGATGTGGTCGCATGGTTGGCGGCGCAACGGCCAGCGGGTGCCCATACCGCCGCACCCGCAGCAGTCAATACTTCCGCGCCCGGAGGAGGGCAGCAGTGAGCGATAGCGAAGTCTCTCGACGGCAATTTTTTATGAAGCTCGGCGTTGCGCTGAATGGCCTTGCAGCCGTCGTGTTGGCCACGCCCGTGATCGGCTACCTGCTCGGCCCGATGATTCGCGGCAAAGGCGGCGACTATCAGAGGTGGATTTCGCTGGGCGAACTCGATGAATTTCCCGAAGGCCAGACGCGGTTGGCGAAGTACAAAAATCCCATCTCCAATCCGTGGGACGGCGAGACTGACAACATTCCTTGCTGGGTGCGCCGGACCCAGGGCGAAAACTTCCAGGTTTTTGCCATCAACTGTGCGCATCTCGGGTGCCCGGTACGGTGGTTTCCGCAGTCAGGTTTGTTCATGTGTCCGTGTCACGGAGGCGTCTACTATCAAGATGGTTCCCGCGCCTCGGGCCCGCCCGAGCGCGGGCTGTTTGAGTACAAGTACAGGGTCGATGGCGGTCATCTGATGATCGAGGCGGGACAATTGCCGACACTGTCTACCAGCGCCAGCCTGCGTGAGGGGAGCAAGGGATGCCAAGGCTGATACAGAAAATCGGCGACTGGTTCGAACAGCGGCTCAAGATCTGGCCGGTCGTGCGCGAAACCATGGAGCACCCGGTGCCGCGCAAGTCGGCGAGCTGGTTCTATGTGTTCGGCAGCGCCGCGCTGACAGTCTTCATCATTCAAATTTTCACCGGCATCATGCTCGCGCTGATCTATGTGCCCTCCGCCGGAGAAGCCTGGAACAGCCTGCAATATCTGAATCACGGTGTCATGCTGGGATGGTTCCTGCGCGCGGTCCATGGGTGGGGTTCGAATTTCATGGTCGCCATCGTGCTCATCCACATGGTGCAGGTGGCAATGTTCGGGGCTTACAAATTCCCACGCGAGTTGACATGGATTGTCGGCGTGTTCCTCTTGCTGCTAACGCTTGGCATGGCCTTCACCGGGCAGGTGATGCGTTTCGACCAGGACGCCTACTGGGGGTTAGGTATTGGAGCGTCCATCTGCGGCAGAGTACCGTTCATCGGGGCATGGGTCGTTCATCTACTGCTGGGCGGGCCTATTATTGCCGGCGACACGCTGTCTCGTTTCTTCGCTTTCCATGTGTTCGTCGTTCCCGGGCTCCTGATCGCGTTCGTTTCCGTGCATCTGTTGATGGTTTTGAAGTTGGGAATCAATGAATGGCCAATGCCGGGACGCCTGGTTCGCCGCTCAACTTATGTGAAGGAATATGAAGAGCTGGCGCACAAGGACGGTATGCCGTTTGTGCCCGGTGCGATCTGGAAGGACATGATCTTTGCGGCGGTCATCATCTTTAGCGTGATGGCGTGCGCGGCATACTTCGGTCCGTTCGGGCCCAGCGGTCAGCCCGATCCGACCATCGTACAGACGGTCCCCAAGCCGGACTTCTTCTTCCAGTGGCTCTACGCCCTGCTGGCGTTTCTGCCGCCTGCGATGGAAACTCCGGCTCTTCTTATAGGTCCGGTGGTTATTATTGGCTTCTTGGTCTGCCTGCCCTTCTTTGCCGGCGAGGGCGAGAAGCATTGGTCGCGCCGTCCGATCGCCGTGGTCACTATACTGCTTTCCGCCGTCGCGTTAGGCACGCTTACGCACCTGGCCAGCTACACGCCCTGGAGCCCGATTATGGATGCGTGGAGCGGCGATCCTGTTCCGGTGCAATACCTGAACGGCAGATCGCCACTGGAACGAACGGGCGCAGCCGTCTTTCAGGAGAAGCAGTGCCGTAACTGCCATTCCATTGGCGGTTCCGGAGGACTGCGCGGACCCACGCTGGACACGGTTGCCGTTCGTAAAACCCACGCTCAACTGGTTCGCCAGGTTGTGCAGGGCGGCGGTAACATGCCCGCTTATGGCAAGCAGTTGAATGCTGCTGAAGTCGATGCGCTGGTTTCGTTCCTCGACACTCTTCACCCTGCTAATCAACCCGGGGCTCGCGACGCCGCCCGGCAGATGTCCGACGAGACCGAGCACTTTGCGGTTGGCACTCCAACTGGTGAAAAGAAGTAGCCATGTTGTACTTCGACCGTCCTATTGTGACCGTGCTCACCTCCGTTCGTGATCGAGATAGCTGACGCCGGAGGGATTCTACGGCACAGTAACGATAGCGCTCCGCCGACCGTAATCGCGGGCGTAAGGCTTGTCCGTGCCATTTCGTCTAGATTATCTGTCTTGTTTTCTGACCGTTCTTTCGACCCTGCTGGTAGGCCGTCGCATGTGGCAGGGATGGATTATTGCCTCCGCCAACAGCGCCATCCTCTGTCTGATCGGGTTTCGCACGGCTCAGCTGGGCTTCATTCCCGCCAACGTTTTTTGCCTCGCCATCTACGGCTACAACATCGCAAAATGGCGCGCTCCGCGGACATAGCTGCCGTAGGAGTCTGTAATTTCAAACCCGGTGCTTGCGTTTCAGCGGACGCGCGAGTCACGCCGCTTTCGTCTAAGATTGAGGTTGCAGAGTATCGTCGTTCATCGACGCTATACATAGATCCTGAGGTGACGGGAAATGGCAGAACCAAGCTATGAAGAGCTAAAAGCGAAGCTAGCTGATCTGGAGAAGCAGGTTCAGGGACGCAAGCGGGGCGCGCTGGATTTCAAGGTTAGCGAGAAAGGCGGGGTTAGCGTTTACGGGCTGGGACGCTTTCCGGTGACTCTTTACTACGAACAATGGATCCGGTTACTGGATCAGGCTGAGCCGATTCGAGCGTTTCTGGAAGAGAACAAGAGTCATCTCAAGATCAAGAACGCGGAAGGCTGATGGCATCCGGGGCCGCGGAGTTCTGGCGTGATCCGCTGTAGAAACGGGGGTCAGGTCGAGGAGCGTTGCATCTCTGGCTATTGCGCGTTGCTCTGCCGCGCATCTTGCATTTTGGCCATATCTGCTCGCACTTGATCTGCGCGCGGACCTTTAGGCTCCTCTTGCAGAAAATCCTGAAATTGGGCGAGCGCCTGTTGCTGCTGATTTTCCTGCTGGTAGCAGCGCGCCGCGATGTAATGCAGAAACGAAGAGTGCTCGCGCCCTGACGAGTGCGCTTGCACGGCGTTGTTAATGGCTGCGTCGAAGTGGCGATTCATGAATTCGGCAAAAGACAGCAGCGTCACGATCTCTACGTCGTTAGGGTCGGAGCTGGCTGCCCTCTGCAAGAGCGTTTCGGCCTCGAGTGGATTTTTTTGGCGCAAGCACAGCTTGCCGTAATTCAACAGCGCCGGCGCGAAATGCCCATCCAGACTTACCGCCTTTTGCAGCGCTTCCTCCTCGTGCGGAATGTCGTTCATCTTGTCATAAAGGACTCCCATATTGTTATAAGCAGTGGCGTATTCGGGCGAGATCGTTACGGCCTTGTTCAAGTGCTCTAAGGCTTTCTTCCAGTTGTGCAACGCCATTTCTTCGTTGGCCTTGTCGACCTCCTTGCGGGCTTTCGGGGAGACATTCAAGTCCGAGACGGAGACCGTGGAGGACTTCGCCGAGAGCGGTTTTGGGCCGGACTCTTCCAGCTTATTTACGACAACGTACTGCGCCTGGGAAAGCTTCCGCTCATCGACCTCAAAGGTATCGCTGTCCTTAGGTTGAATGCCATCGCCACTGATTTGCACGTGGTAGTCGCCCACGGGTACGCCAAGAAACTGTGCTTCGCCAAGATCGTTCGTATAGGTCGTGCTCACCACACTGTTGCTCGATCCCTCCATCAGACGAACCAGGAGATACGGCCCGGCGCTCCGATCGTTGCTTAAGACAACGTGAATATGAACATTGCCGACACTCGTAACGCCGCCCATACCGCCTCTAAGCTGAGCTTGTCCGGTGGTGACGAGGAACGAAATCAGGAAGGGAGCGAAATAACGGAGGTGCTGCATACTAATCTCCCGGGATGGCATTCAGTGAATCCGATCCCCGCGAGTCGAGGGCAGGGTCACCCAAAATAGAGCTGCGAAACCTGCCCGGAGCTGAACGGCCGATGGCCCGGAGAAAACGAACTCGGAAAGCACTTCCGGGTTTCGCCGACCTAAGTGGGGCGATTCTATACCCGAAGTAGGTACGGTGACGCCTAAACTTTTGTCAAATTTTCGTCGCGGTAGTCTGACGGGTGAGGTCAGGGACAGGGTACTCGGATAAGCGTGTGTGACACGGGTTTTTTGGAGGAAGAACAACGCCCCGGGAGTTCCGGGGCGCTGCATCATTGGGGAATCCTGCTTTACACGTACCGAAGGCAGCAGAAGGCTTTATGCGCCGCTTTGTGGTCGCGGGCACATCTTTCCGCCGCCACAGCAACTCTTCCCGTCCTTGCTGGACGCCAGGGCGCACTTGCCATCGGAGCAGCAAGCCATCTTGCCGCTGGAATCCTTGGACATCATGGCGCAGGCCTTGCCATCCTTGCCTTGGCAACAGCTGTCGCCCTTGCAGCACGCCGCGCCCTTGGCGCAGCAGGTAGCACCTTTGCCGCAGCAAGCCATCGTGGCATCTGCTTTGGCATGGTCGCAACAGGCGCAAGACTTGGCATTATTGTCGGCCGGGACGGGAGTGGTCTGCGGAGTGCTCTGGGCCATCAGAGCCAGAGCTATTAGTAGAGTGCTAGCAAGTATGAGAGCTTTCGATTTCATAGTTTCCTCAGGATCTTTGACTGGGCGAACAATCGTTCGCGATTTCTGTCGTGCGCAATAGGCCTATATGGCTTCGCGCTACCCTGTACGAAGAGCGTCGCTGATCTAGATTCTGAGGACGGTTTTCAGGTCGAAGACGGCTTTGGTAAACGGAGCAGTGGTTACGACTCGAAGTTCAAACGTCGTGGCCGACGGAACAGCGCTTTCCTCAACAGAGTTCCGGACACCGTCTACAGATGGTCGGCCACCACTCGCCAGAAACGTGAAACCGCGAGCAGGCTGACGCCGTACCGTGCAGCAATCCTGGTGACATGACGTACCAATCGTGACGCCAGACGGCTCAGGCTGGGAGGATGTCGTGCGCAGTTGCTGGGGGCAGCAATGATGCGAGTTGAGCTGCATGCTGTGGGCCGCCGCATGCGACATTCCGTGACAGGCGTGCCCATACGCAGAGGAAGGATTCATCGCCGGCACAGCTTCCGCCCAGAGCATCAGGGCAAGAGCCAGACCTAGCGAAACGCTTCTTCGTGGCTGCCGCGTGCTTTCCATCCTGTGAACATTGTTTCTCCTGGCCTTGGTAAAAGTCTGTGATTTCCGTCACTCGTAGCTTTGCGCAGAAAAGAGCACTGAGAGTGCACCCGGCGCCTGAAAAATCGCGGGATTCCTTGACGGCAATTGACAGGGGATGAAGAAAATTCGATCCAGGTTAGCTTGCCGGAGCAGTCATCTGGGAATGGCTCCCGGTTTTAACGAATGCTTCTGTCTCCCGCAGAATCTGTGACACGAGTTCTGGGGAAGCAGCTTCGGAGTAAATTCGCAGCAGAGGCTCGGTACCCGATGCGCGCACCAACACCCATGCTTGGGCGCCGTTTCCATTCGTCGGGGCATCGAGGAAGAACTTGACTCCATCCAGTGTCTCGACTTTCTCGACATGAAAACTGCCAATGGTTGCAGGCTTTTCACTGGCGCGGCGCATTGCGTCCTCTTTCACCTCATTGCTGAGATGAAGATCGATACGGCCGTAATGATGCTCCCCGTATTCCTGCTGGAGATCGCGCACCAGTTGGCCAAGCGGCTTGCCTTCTTCGGCCATGATGTTGGCCAGGAGAAGCGAGTTCAGTATGCCGTCGCGC
Organism: uncultured Acidobacteriaceae bacterium; assembly: GCA_963834135.1. GTDB lineage: Bacteria > Acidobacteriota > Terriglobia > Terriglobales > Acidobacteriaceae > Bog-257. The sequence goes on from CAWIAN010000013.1 coordinate 306,954, forward strand.
TCGGGCAGATGACGGCGAATGCCGATTCCTCCCGACTCTTCGCCGCCTATCAGGATGTCGCGCTCCAGCATCAGGTCACAGATGTATTTGAAGCCGATGCCGCACTCGTGCAGCTTCCGGCCGTACCTGGCTGCGATGCGGTCGAGCATGCGCGTGGTGTTGAAAGCACGCACCACTTCACCGGGCCACTGTTTGCGCTTCAGCAGCCATTCGAGGATGACCGAGTAACACTTGTGCGAATCCACAAAGCTGCCGTCTTCTGCTACGGCGCCCAGACGGTCAGCATCGCCATCGGTAGCGAGACCAGCGTGACAGTCTTCGTGCACCACGGTCTGCTGCAACATGGCGATGTGCGGCTGAATCGGTTCGGGATTAATTCCGGGGAACAGCGGATTCAGTTCTCCGCGAATCTCGAGGTGATTGATACCGTATTCGCTGAAGATTCCTGCCAGCACGCCACGCCCCGCGCCATACATGACGTCGATAGCGAATTTGAAATTGGCTTTCTTGATCGCCTCCAGGTCGACGAAGGCTTTGATGGCAGAGACGTATGGCGTCTTGAAGTCCGTAATGGTTACACTGCCGCCCGTGCGCTCCAGCCGCGGTGAATCCAACTCGCCCTCGATCGAGCGCATGATGGCCGGCGTTCCCGATCCACCGTAACTGGCCTTGTATTTCACTCCATTCCAGTTGAACGGGTTATGGCTGGACGTGATCATCACTCCGCCGGCGGCGCCGAGATTCTTAACCGCGTAGGACAGCGCGGGCGTAGGGGTGTAATCGTCCGACAGTTTTACCGCGATGCCGGCCCCGGCAAGCACTTCGCAGATAATCTCCGCGGCTTGCTTTGAAACGAAGCGTGTGTCGTAACCGACAACCAGGCCTTTGCTGACGTCCTCGTTCTTATGGACGTAAATCGCCATCGCGTTGCCGACGCGCCGGACATTGTCGAAGGTGAAGTCGTCGGCGATGATGCCTCGCCAGCCGTCGGTGCCGAACTTGATTTGTGTGCTCATGTGCGTTTCGGAGGTTAACTTCTCCTAGTGGCTAATCGCCAGCCGGGACTTGCTGCCTTACACTAGCCGCTTCATCTTCTTTTCGTCCAAATACTTCACTATCTTGCCGACATCCTGCGAGTGTTCACGCGTCGTGATCAGCAACGCATCGCCGGTTTCCACCACTATCAGATTGTCAACACCGACAGCCGCGACAAACTTGCCTCGTGAATCGATGAAGTTTCCGGTCGCGTTCAACGTGAAGCTCTGGTTAGCCAGGATTACGTTCGCGCCATCCTCGGTGCCGGAGCTGCGATGCTCGTAGAGCGCCGTCCACGATCCCAGATCATTCCAACCGAAGCTCGCAGGTATGCAATAGATGCCCGACTTGGCTTCGCCCTTGGCCGACCGTGGTTCGAGAACCGCATAGTCGATGCTGATGTTTTCACATTTTGGGTATAGTTTGGCAAAGGTCGTCTCAAACTTGCGGGTGCCATAGCTGGCCGCAATCTCTCGCAGGAGAGGCGCAGTCTTCGGCAGATGCTCGGTCAATGCGTCGGCCAAAGTTCGCGCGCCCCAGATGAACATCCCGCTGTTCCAAAAGAAATTGCCAGCCTTAATGAATTGGTCAGCGACCTCGGCGTTTGGCTTCTCGGTGAAGCGCTTTACTCGAAGCAGGCCCGTTTGCGCTTGGCTGCCCGCTTCAATGTAGCCGTACCCAGTTTCCGCTCGGGTGGGCTTGATGCCGATGACAACGATGTTCGCGCCCTGCGCAGCGATCTCGGCAGCACGGCTGATATCTTCGCGAAAATGCTTTTCGTCGAGGATCACATGATCGGAGGGAAACAATCCAAGCACCGCCTCAGGATCTAACCTTGCCAGTAAGAATGCCGCGAGGCCAATTGCCGGAGCGGTGTTCCTGCCGATGGGCTCAGCAACAATCTGCTTCTTCTCCAATTTTTTCAGCTGACGGAGAATAGGGTTGCGCAGGTCCTCGTTGGTGATAACCCAGAAATTCTTGTTCCTGGCGAGCGGCTGCAGGCGCTCGACCGTCTCCTGAATCATGCTTTTCTTGCTGTTAAGAGGCAGCAGTTGCTTGGCCATGCGCTTACGGCTCAACGGCCAGAATCGGGTGCCTCGACCACCTGCGAGAATGACTGGATAAAAGTTGAATTTAGCTGAGTTGGACACCTGATTCCTTGTAGTTCACCGCAAAGGTACGGAGTGCACGGCGGTTTCTCAAACTCTAAATTGTATCAACAGGAGATGAATAAGCCAGGGAGCCGGTTCGTGCTGCTGTTAGTTGCTGGGCGGAAATTGTGGATGATGAAATATCTCCGCGACCCTCCTAGAGACGAAGCCCCAAGCGTCCCGAGGAATTAGGTCAGCACCGTATCAGGCTCGCCCAGGACATTGTCAGACCCAGGAAGGCTCATGCGCATCAACTCAAGTTCCCACTGCGGACGGATGGTGTATTCAGTCACGCATGCAGGAACCACGACCGCTTCTCCACTGCCGAAGCTGATCGGCTCCATCCCTGGCGATTCCACCACGCCTGAGCCGTTCGCCGCCACCAGGATGGTGGGAGAATGGGGCTCGATACTCTGCACTTGAAGCGCATTGTTTGCCCGACCACGCAGCGCAAACTTCTCAACCTGAAAAAACGGAGAGGAAACTAGCATGTCATAACCGCGGACGCCAGCCTCATGAGCCACCTTGCCGGCGTTCGTATGGAGCTTGACGGCCTCCAGGCCTTTCTCGATGTGCAGCTCTCGCGGTCGTCCGTAGTCGTAGAGCCGGTACGTGATGTCCGACGTTTGCTGTGTTTCGATCAGGATCATGCCGCCGCCGATGGTGTGCACCGTCCCGGCGGCAACGTAGAGCATGTCATCGGCAAACACATCCACCCAGTTCAGCAGCTCTTCGGCTCGAGTTTCTTCGATGGCTTGGCGGAACTCTTCCAGCGTGACCCCGGGCTTTAACCCGAGAGCGACCTGTGCTCCCGGCTCGGCGCGCAGCACATACCAGCACTCCGTTTTGCCGCAAGGCTGGCCATACTTCTGCGCTCCCGCATCGTCCGGATGCACTTGCACCGACAACTTGTCGCCGGGAAAGAGAAACTTGATAAGAAGAGGGAAGCGGTCTTCGAAGTAGGACAGCGATCCCACCAGATCTCGTCGATACTTTTTCGCCAGATCGCCGATGCTCTGACCCGCCAGCGGGCCGTTGGCCACGCGATTATCTTCCCAGGTCAGCCAGCTTTCGCCGATTGGCTCTTTGACGACCTTGGTGTAAACGGGACGCAGATCGCGTACCCCCCAAGGCCGCTCGTCAAAAATGGGGATCACAAGAAGTGGATACAATGGCGACATCGCTTATACGCCGGCGAAGAAGTTGCGCATCCGCTCCAGACCGCGTTGCAGGTTTTCCGGAGAAGTCGCGTATGACACTCGGATATGATCCTGCGTGCCGAACCCTTCGCCCGGAACCACAACTACGTGAGCTTCGTGAAGCAGCCTGCGTGCCACGTCGGAGCCCGCGCTCATGCCTCCGCGATCGAAGTAATGACTGACGTTGGGATAAGCGTAGAAAGCGCCGTTCGGCGCAGCGCAGGTGAGACCGGGAATCGCACGCAGACCTTCGACAACCTGGTTGCGCAGGGAAATGTAGCCGGCGAGCATCTGCTTCACCGGTTCCTGCGAGCCCGTGAGCGCTGCCACCGCAGCCTTCTGAACGATCGACGTGGGATTCGAGGTGCTCTGGCTCTGAAGCTTGCTCATGGCGCTGATGATCGGCGCCGGCCCCAGCGCATAGCCGAGACGCCAGCCCGTCATGGCATAGGTCTTGGACAGGGAACCGATGATGATCAGTCGTTCTTTCACTTCGTGAACACAACCGGCAGAGAACGAGTGTCCGGTGTGGTTCAGATATACGTAGCACTCGTCGGAAACCACGTAAATGCCGCGATCGTGCGCCAGCTTTAACACAGCCGTCATATCGGCTGGCTTCATCACCGAGCCCGACGGATTGTTCGGCGAATTCAGGATGATGACTTTCGTGCGTGGAGTGATGGCCTTCTCCACCATATCCGCCGTCAACGCGAAGTCATGCTTCTCGTCGGTGGCGATGTACACCGGCTCTCCGCCGGCATAACGAACAATGTCTTTGAACGATACCCAGTAAGGAACCGGCAGGATCACCTCATCTCCATGATCCACCAGCACCTGAATCGCATTGAATAGCGCGTGCTTGCCACCGGTTGAAGCGATGCAATCTTCGCGCTTGTAGTCCGAACCAAAATCGGCGGCATGCCGATTCACGATGGCATCGCGCAGCTCCGCTGTTCCGCCCACCGCCGTATATCTGGTGAAGTTGTTCTGGATGGCCGCAATCGCCGCTTCTTTGATGTGAGCCGGCGTATCGTAATGCGGCTCGCCCGCGCCGAAGTCCACGAGATCGATTCCCGTGGCGCGCAGCTTTTCCGCTTCACCGGCGACTGCCATGGTGGCGGAAACCTCGATACGCTGAATCCGGTTTGTAAGAAACGACGAGAGCTGAGTTCCAACAGCAGTCATAGCTTGACCCTTATAAGAGATGCGTTGCTTGAGCAGCAGTATGGTAATGCGCGATTTTTTCGCGGACCCGGTCTTCCACCATTTTAGGTACTAAACCATTGAGAGGTCCGCCGAGCTTGGCAATTTCGCGCACAATGCGTGAGCTGAGATAAGAATACTGTTCCGCAGGCATCATGAATATGGTTTCTACCCGCGGCTCCATCTTGCGGTTCATGAGCGCCATCTGCAGTTCGAACTCGTAGTCGCTGATGGCGCGGATGCCGCGGAGTACGGCATTCGCGTTGTTCTTGATGCAGTAGTTGACCAGCAGACCTTCGAACGTGTCGACGCAGACGTTGTCGAGATCCGAGGTCATCGCTTCCAGCATCTGCCGCCGCTCTTCCATGGAAAAAAGTGTCTCACCCTTGTCCAGGTTGCGGGCGATAGCCACGATCAGCTTGTCGAACAGCTTGCTCCCGCGGTGGATCAGATCCAAGTGACCGTTGGTGACGGGATCAAACGATCCGGGATAGATAGCGACGATGTTCTTCAAGAGGCCTCGGGAGGCACGAAGTTACGTTCGATGATTTTATTCTGACGCGCCGTCGGAGGCAATGGGAATGCAGGGCGGCGCGTTTTGACAGCCGTCGACAGCGAGTGCGACCCCAAGGCAAAAGGGGCCTCGCGTGAGTTGCGGAGCCCCTTCGTGATCTTACGTTCGTCTGAATTACTTTCGTCCCGCCGGCCCTTTGGGTACCGGTGTTGGCGAAGCCTCTGCATTGGCGGCAGCCGCCTGTGCTTTATCCTCAACCGAGATTAGCCCGAGAGCCTTGCGGACATCGGTCTCGATCCTCGCCATGATGTCCTTATTGTCCTTGAGGAACTGCTTGGCATTCTCGCGTCCCTGGCCGATGCGCTCGCTCTTGTAGCTGAACCACGAGCCGGACTTCTCCACCAGGTTGCCATTCACCGCCAGATCAAGCAGGTCGCCTTCCTTCGAGATACCTTCGCCGTACATCATGTCGAATTCGGCTTCGCGGAAGGGCGCGGCGGTCTTGTTCTTGACAATCTTCACACGGGTGCGCGAGCCGACCACCTGATCGCCGTCCTTGATGGCGCCGATGCGGCGGATATCGATTCGGACCGAGGAGTAGAACTTGAGAGCTCGGCCGCCTGTCGTCGTTTCCGGATTGCCGAACATGACTCCGATCTTCTCGCGAATCTGGTTAATGAAGATGAGGCAAGTATGCGACTTCGCCACAATGCCGGTCAGTTTGCGCAGAGCCTGCGACATGAGGCGAGCCTGCAGACCCACATGGCTGTCGCCCATCTCGCCGTCGAGTTCGGCCTTCGGAACCAGCGCTGCAACCGAATCGACCACCAGCACATCGATGGCGCCGGAGCGGACTAGGGCCTCCGCGATTTCCAGGGCTTGTTCGCCGTAGTCGGGCTGCGACACCAGCAGGTTGTCTACGTCGACTCCAAGCTTGGTGGCATAGATCGGGTCAAGAGCGTGCTCGGCGTCAACGAATGCCGCCATGCCGCCTTGCTTTTGAGCCTCGGCGATCACTTGTAGCGCAATGGTGGTTTTGCCTGACGATTCCGGTCCGAATATCTCGACCACACGCCCGCGGGGGAAGCCGCCGACGCCCAGCGCCGAGTCGAATGAAATGGCGCCGGTGGAGATCACGGAGATAGGGACAATCGCTCCCTTGCTTCCGAGTTTCATGATGGAGCCCTTACCGAATTGCTTTTCGATTTGGGCCAGTGTCAGGTCGATAGCCCGGCCTTTTTCTTTATCGTCGGCCATTGAGTGCCGCTCCTTGGCTGTTCATTCCGGTCTTCAGGGTCCCGGGGGAACAGAAAAATATGAGTTGCGATGAGTCAGTGAGACAGGCGCCGCGGAAAGGGCAATTCGCGATAAGCGCGCATGGATACTGACGGCTTATTATACATCCGGTTATCTTTGAAAAGCGAACAAATAGCGAAATAGGGATGAACGAAGGTACTAGTACCTCGGTGTCTCACATCGGGTTGTGATCGGGGTTACAAAATACGGGGTTTTCCAGCTTTGCCGGCGACTTTCCGAGATCGCATTCTCTTAAGGTAATTCTCCTGTTATTAACCGATAGGTTAGATTTAAGGCCCTAATGACTGTCAGGCAGGCTGTAGTCAAAATCGTACGAGTGCTTGCCATCGGCAATGATGATGGTGAAGGTCCCCGCCAGACCGGCCAGTTGGTCCGTGCCCGAATCCGGTACCACCGTGATCGACATACTTGGCACGCCGCGGTTCATGGTCGCACTGTGCTGAAGGACAAAGCTGCCTTTACGGCCGCTAAGCGTCCCAGTCACTTGCTCGAGTGCGACGTATCCGCCCGACGAGCCCTTTCCGCCCGTGCCGAAGCTCAACATTTCGCCCTTGCTCGTGCCTTCCAAGTCGCCGTGAAGTTGCTTGTCAATCGACATGCGGCCAAATCCAGTGGGCAATCCATCAGAGGAGAGCGGAACCACCTTTACATCGAACGTTCCTTTGGCGTGAGTCATCGTAGCGTTGTCCTTCTTCGTCGATTCCGGAGCTGTATTGACTTGCCCCAGGCACCCGAGTCCAAAAAGCAAAAATATCCAGAAAAGTGCTCTCCGAGTTGCACAATGAACGTTCATCGGCATTTCCTGCCGTCGGCTGAAGCCGACTTGGATAAGAAAATGTACGGCTTAAACGCTGGCCTAACGGCCAGCTCTACCGGCCAACAGCGTTGCCGTGAAATAGCCCTGCTGTGAAATAGCTCTACCTTGAAGTAGCACTTCCCAAAGCTCGGCCGCTCTCGAGTTCGTGGAGCTCTTTTAGAAAGCCCATCAGCAGATCTCAGCTATCGCTTAAGCAAATCAACGGGCTGTCTCACGTCCGTCACCCGGAAGTATTTCGCCAACGCGGGATACCGCTTCGCGACGGTTTCATACATGGCATAGGCCACGTTGCGGTACGAAAAATGCCCGGCAGCGCCCGTACGCAGCTCGCTGATGTAAATCGCCTCAGCTAAATCCATCTTGAACAGCGTGCGCTTGCGGAAGGCCAGCGGAATGACGTATTGGGCCTGCTCGGTAGCCTCGGTTGTCGTGCCGCCTGCCAGCCGGTTAAAGCTATCTCGCGCCTGATTCATCGTGGCCTCGTACCTCTTCGCCAGGCCAGCCGCCTCGATCTCCTCCGGCATCTCGTAGCCGTGAGTAGTGGTGTAATCCTGCATGATCTGCACACAGCGCCTGTGGCGATGCATGTCGCGGAAACCGCCGATGTCCATCAGGATGTCGAAGCGGAACTGCTGGCCCGAACAGAACGCGCGCGAGACCTCATCAAAGCGTCCCCGATGCCGCAGCCCCAGGTCGATGATTTCACTGCGCTGAGCTTGAGACATGTCAGCGACGACATTCATGATCTGCCTGTACGAGTGATGCGAGTACTGGTAGAGCAGCGTTGCGGCCAGCTCAATCTCCAGCGGATCGTCGCCCAGCAGATCCACGGTGGGAGCGTCTTCGATCGCGATGTTTCCCAATAGCTCAGCTGCCGCTGCCGTCAGCTCATGGCGGGTCTCGATTTCGTAGACATTCGGCTCCGCGTACTTCATCAGCGTGGGTGCTACGCGAACGTCCCGCAATAGGAAATCGGCGGCGCGCTCGGCGATGTCGGAAGAATCGCTGCTAATCAGCTCCAACAATTCGCGAGCCTTCGCATGACTGACGTTGTAGGCAGGCTCCTGTGCGGCACGTCGCAGCAGCTCTCCCAAGCGCCTGACTTCCGCGTGCGTGTGCGAGAGTAAGCGTGAGACCTGGTTCTCCAAGGTTCGAGCGCTGATGATCTGGCCGAGAGAAGTGTTCGTCGCCAGAGGCAAGAAATAACGCGAAAGGTCGAATGCCCGCGCGCGCAGCGTGCGCTCATAAGCGTCCTGCTTCATTTCCGCTGGCTTCGGCGTCCGCCCTTTCAGGTAGCCGAACATCTCTTCGGAAAAGAAGCTGTACTCACGAAACAGCCGGTCAAGCGTCTCGCGGTAGAGCGTACGCGCTGCATCGTCGCCGGCAAAATCGGGAACGTAGTAGCCGCTTTTCAGGAAGTCCTGATAGCGGGTGGAACGCTCCTGCCCATCCCAACGTGGCTCATCGACGGCAATAGTGGCGGCGAGAATCGACAGCCGCTCAATGGCGAAAGCGATGTGCGCGAGATCTGCAATGCTTCGGTGGCCATACTGGAAATAGAAAGTGTTAAGGAACTTCTCGGCCTTTTGGTCGTTAATCTCGGCCAGCGACTCGCGCATGGAGAGCGCCGAGCGCGAATATTTGGCCATGCCGTACGCCTGCACCTCGGGATCCGCTCCGTGAACCGCGTAGACCTCGGTGCTGGGTTCGTGGCCGGCCGTATGGTCGCCGTTATCGGCAGGTTTGTAACCGGAAGACATTTCGGTGAATCATATGCGGTATAAGTGCAGCAGGCAACCAGCGAAGCTGTGGGAAATCGTGCATCTAATTGCCAAACGAGGGTCGTGTGACAGCTAGGTTTAGGTATTCGGCAAGAACCAATGGCTAAAACCAAAGTTCCAATGGATCCGGGGCTGGAAGATGTTCGGACCCAGTGGGTCGGCGCCGACTCTATCCTCTTCGCCACCGCCCATCGACCCTGGCCGCTTTCCACGGCACCGTGGATCATGACCCAGCGCTGGAACGATCTCCTCTTCCTCCATTATTCGCTGGACCCCGAGTCAGTTAGGGCGAAGGTTCCGGACGTCTTGACGCTCGATACCTACCGGCAGCGCGCCTGGGTAACGGTAGCGCCTTTCTGGATCAACCACCTCCGGCCACCGGGTGTCCCTTCGGTGCCGTGGTTCTCGAATTTCAACGAGATCAACGTGCGCACTTATGTCAGCTATGGCGGCAAGCCTGGCGTGTATTTCTTCAGCCTCGACGCCAGTAACCTCTCTGCAGTCTGGGGAGCTCGGATGTTCTATCGGCTGCCCTACTGGCAGGCGTCGATGAAAGTCACCGGTAAGGGCGGACCGAAGATCGAGTACAGCTCTAGGCGGCATCACGGTCCTAAGCCGGCGGAGTTGAAGTGCTCCTACGAACCGGCCACCCCTTTGAAATTTCACGCACGACCGGGTTCGCTGGAACATTTCCTCACCGAGCGCTATTGCCTATACACCACAACGCGCAAACGCATTTATCGAGGAGACATCCACCACCTGCCGTGGGATTTGCAGAATGCTCAAGTTGAGATTGAGCAGAACACCATGGCTGCGACGACCGGCCTGCAACTCCCGCAGCAGCCGGATCTGGCGTTCTTTACGCGCGAGTTGAAAGTGCTGTTCTGGGCGCCCGAACGTCTCCTCTAGTTTCTAAGGTCTCCGCTAGCTCGAAGAGCAAACAAGGGCGTGTTCACCTGGGCTGCGCTGCGCTGGGTATAATCCTGCTTTGCTTCTTCCGGGAGGAATCATGGCAGGAGTGGACGGCCGGGTCGCGCTGGTCACGGGAGCATCGCAGGGAATTGGCCGAGCTTGCGCGCTGGTGCTGGCTCAGGCTGGAGCCAAGGTCGCGCTGTGCGCTCGGAACCAGGAGAAGCTCGATCAGTTAGCCAACGAGATTAACGGTAGCGGAGGCGAGGCTGCCGCTTTCAAACTGGATGTCGGCAGCGAGGACGAGATCAAAGCGGTGGTTAAGGCGGTAGTGGCCAAGTTTGGAAAGCTAGACATTCTGGTCAACAATGCCGGAATCACGCGCGACCAGTTGGTCATGCGCATGAAGCGGGCCGATTGGGATGACGTAATCAACACCAACCTGACAGCGCCCTTCCTGCTCACGCAAGCCGTCATCAGCCCCATGCTCAAGCAGCGCTGGGGACGCATCATCAATATCACCAGTATCTTTGGGCAAATCGGCCAGGCTGGGCAGGCGAACTATGCTTCGTCGAAAGCCGGTCTCATCGGTTTGACCATGGCCGTCGCTCGCGAAGTGGGTTCGCGAAATATCACCGTTAATGCCGTCGCGCCCGGCTTCATTGAGACCGCCATGACCGAAGTACTGCCCCCCGAGCTGAAGGAGAGCCTGCTCAAGAATATTCCGCTTGGGCGTTCGGGCAGCGATATGGATGTGGCTCATGCCGTCAAATTTTTAGCTTCTGAAGAGGCTGGATATGTCACTGGTCACGTACTCAACGTGAATGGTGGCATTCTGATGGGATAATTTCGCCTGGTGCATTGTGTGTGAAATCGTAGAAGCAACCTCACAAGAGGACATCGAACAGGTTCGAAACCTGTTTACGGAGTACCGCGCAGAACTCGCCGTAGAACCCTGCCTGCGTTCCTTCGACGCGGAGATCGCGAGTTTGCCGGGTAGCTATGCGGCTCCCGGGGGCAGGCTGTTGCTCGCCAAAGTAGTGGGACAGCCGGTGGGCTGCGTCGGGCTGCGGCCCTTCCCGAAGGAGGGTAGCTGCGAGATGAAGCGGCTGTATGTTCGGCCTCCGTTTCGCGGCGACAAGCTGGGAAGAACGCTGGCAGATCGTATCGTGCAGGAGGCGCGCAGTCTAGGATATCGCTCGATGCGACTGGACTCCCATCCTGCGAGCATGCAGGCCGCGATCAAGATGTACCGCCGTCTGGGATTTGAGGAAGTCAAACCCGATCCGCTGGAACCCATCGAGGGGCTGATCTACATGGAAGTCCTGCTAGCTTAAGATTCGCCGGTTACTCAAACCTTGCAATTCGCGTCAGCAGTTCTAATGATTGTCTGAGTACCGCGAGAATTCACTTGCCAGTCTTCTCCGCAGTGGTTACTATGCAGTCAACCCCTATGGCCACTTCCCCTCAGGACGCGAACCTTTCATGAACATCGGCGAAACGATTCGGAACTTCCGTTTGCAAAAAGGCATGTCGCAAGGAGACATCGAAAAGCGCACTGGGCTGCTGCGGTGTTATCTGTCCCGTGTGGAAAACGGTCATACCATCCCGTCGCTGGACACGTTGGCGAGAATTGCAACCGCGATGGATATTGCCCTGGCGCGGTTCTTCAGCGAAAGCATTGGGGAGAACGGCAACAAGTCCGTGCCTCAACTGGCGGAAGACGAAGTTCGTTTTCTGACTCAGATCAGGCGCTACTCGCCAAACTTGAACGAGAGCGATCGCAAACTGGTTATCGCAATGGTGAAGAAGATGGCAGCCACAGCCGGAAGATAGTGAAGCATTGGTATCGGGTCGGCAATGCCGCAGCGCTGCATGCTGCGGATTTTTTATGCCGCTCTGCCGATCTCGTTCAGCGCCAGCACTGCCAGCTCTAAGCGATCGCGTGAGCCGGTTTTCGAAAAAATACTTTGCAGATGCCGCTTGACCGTGTTCTCGCTGATGCTGAGGTCGGTCGCGATGTCGCGATTCCGCATGCCTCGAGCCACCATGTAAGAGATCTGCCGCTCGCGCTCCGATAGCCGCGCCATCGAACTGGGCAGACTCGGCTGGTCTAACGCCATCGCATCCATAATGCTGTGAGCTATCTCGTCGGAGAAGGCCAATTCGCCCTCCGCCACCGAACGAATTGCGGCAAAGAGTTTTTGTGGATTGTCGGCCTTCAGAACCAGCCCGCGAGCCCCGAGACGCACGACCTGGACGTAGTCACTCTGACTCTCAGAGCCGGTCAACACCACCGAGGCTACACGATTTCCCGTGCGCTCTAGCGTGCGCAATACCTCAAACCCGTCGCTCTCGGGCATGAACAGGTCCAGTACCAGGACTTGGGGCTTGTGCTGCTGCACCAGGCGAACCGCTTCTTCGCCGTTGCCAGCGTTCCCCAGCACGTGGAAGTCGGACTGCGATTCCAACAGCGCAGTCAGTGATTCGCGCAAGACCATATGGTCGTCAGCGATAACGATGCCAATTTGATTTTGGGCCATCCGACGAGGTTAGATGCAAAGGAGAGCAGACTCGGGATGCGTTATTCTATAAGGAGCATTCGCTCGGTCTGGTCCGATTGTCGTCGATTGCGGCTATGTGGCAGTGACTGTGAGACTTAGCCTGTCCGGTGCTGACTGCGGTGCGTCGCATTTATCCTAATTTTCAAGGGCCATCCGGCCAACAGAAAGGCATCATGGCACACATTCAGCGAGCAATTCTTAGCGTAACCGACAAAACCGGGCTGGCGGATTTTGCCCGTCGCCTGGCAGCAATGAACGTCGAACTGGTGTCCACGGGCGGCACAGCCAAGCTGCTGCGGGACTCGGGCATCAAGGTGAAGGACATCTCCGATCTCACGGGCTTTCCTGAGATGCTTGACGGCCGCGTGAAGACCCTGCACCCCAAGGTGCACGGCGGGATTCTGCACATGCGTAGCAAGAAGGAGCACCTGGCCGCCTGTAGTGAGCATGGCATCGAGCCCATCGACATGGTTGTGGTGAATCTCTACGCCTTTGAAAAAACGGCTGCAAAGCCTGGCGCTGAGTTCGAAGACGTCATCGAGAACATCGATATCGGTGGTCCGTCGATGGTGCGTTCGGCGGCCAAGAACTTTCAGGATGTCGCCATCGTCACCTCGCCGGCAGACTATGAAGCCATTGCGAGTGAGATGGAGGGCAACGGAAAATCGCTCTCGCTGAAGACCAAGTGGCGCCTGGCGCAGAAGGCATTCGCGACCACCGCGGCTTATGATTCGGCGATTGCGTCCACGCTGGAGCAGATCGGTGCGCCCGAGGGCGAGAGTAAGAAGTTTGACCTGGGCGGCTCGGCCGGATTTCCCGAAACTCTTCGGCTCAGCTTTCACAAGGCCTTCGACCTGCGTTACGGGGAGAATCCTCATCAGAAGGCAGCGTTGTACTCTGATGATTCGGGCAAGGGAATCGCGAATGGCAAGCAACTCCAGGGTAAGGAACTTAGCTACAACAACATCGTTGATCTACAGGCCGCCTGGGACCTAGCCCAAGAGTTCGACGAGACGGTGTGCGCCATTATCAAGCACACCAATCCTTGTGGAACCGCAGTGGGAGCGACTCTAGCCGAGGCGTATAAACGGGCTCTGGAATGTGATCCGGTCTCGGCTTTTGGCGGCGTGATCGGTGTAAATCGCCCAATCGATCGTGACACCGCGGCGGAGATGGCGAAGTTATTTGTCGAAGCTATCGCAGCGCCTGGCTTTGACGCCGCTGCGCGCGAAATCTTTGCTGCCAAGAAAAATCTGCGCTTGGTCGAAGTTGTTCCAATGGAGCAGAAATGGGTTCTCAAGAACGTCTCGGGCGGCGTTCTGGTGCAGGACAACGATGTCCATCCGATCACTGAGGCCGATCTCAAGATCGTGAGCGAGCGCAAGCCGACCGGGCAGGAGATGAAAGACCTGCTCTTCGCCTGGAAGGTTGGCAAGCACGTGAAGTCAAATGCGATTCTGTACGCCCGTAACGGTCAAAGCACGGGGGTAGGCGCCGGTCAAATGAGCCGTGTGGATTCGGCGAAGATCGGAGCCATGAAGTCTGTGCTCGGAATCAAGGGTTCTGTTGCCGCATCCGACGCGTTCTTTCCGTTCCCTGACGGCGTCGAGGAGATCGGCAAGGCCGGTGCCACGGCGATCATTCAACCCGGCGGCTCTGTGCGCGATCAGGAAGTAATCGATACGGCGAACAAGCTTGGACTGGCCATGGTGCTGACTGGCGTGCGGCACTTCCGCCACTAAGCAGCTGGCAGTCGCGTTCGACTTTCGCTGAGGTTCAACCTAGTTGACGGGGAGCTTCTCACGGAGCTCTGCGGCATCTCCTGGTAGCGGTGTCTCTGTATCTGTCGCCTGAGGGTACTACTTCTCAACTCAGATTCAACATCGGTTTAATTAATAAAGCGATCAGCAAGAGGTTCGGATTAGGGATCCCGACTAGCTCACTTCCGCAATTTTCAAAGATTTTCGATAGCGTTTCCGCGCGAAATTAGCGGGTGTTTACATAGTAATTGTGCTACTCTGCTTTCGATTGCGGTCTGGCCAATGTACGAAATAGCCCGCTCCCACGTATTAACCGCTCCGAGGTAGGGCTCCAATGCGCTGTCGTCGTCCGTTCCTGTCTTCCCCTGGATGTACTGCTTTGCAAAAGGCACAGCGATCTGCCTGCCTGATGTCTATTTTTGCGCTGATGGTCTGCGGTTTCACGCGCGCCGAGGAACAAGTTGCAGTGTCACACGTTCCGCTGGCCGTGCAGAATGGCTCCGCTCAACTCGTGGGTCCCTACAATCCTCAACAGATGTTGAGGTTGGTTCTCGCCTTGCAGCCCCCACATTTGCAGGAAGAGGAAGAGTTCCTGAGCCAGTTGCAAGATCCCGATTCGCCACAATTTCACCAATATCTCAGCGAGGAGGAGTGGGACGAGCGGTTTGCTCCCGCGGCACAAGATGAGCAGGCAGTCGTGAATTGGGCAGAGAGTCAGGGACTGCGGGTAACACAGCGTTACTCCAGCCGATTGCTGGTCGATGTGGAGGCTCCAGTCGCGGTTATTCAGACGGCCTTGAACGTAAGCATCAACGCCTACCAGATGGGTGGGAAGCAATATTTCTCGAATGATCGCGATGCTTCAGTCCCGGCTTCGCTGGCTACTATTGTTCGCGGAGTTCTTGGACTGAACAGCATTCAGGTTGTGCGTCCGATGTCGGCGGGCGCAAATCAGGACAACACTATTTATCCGGTGTATTCTGCGGGCCTGAATTGCACCGCTGGATCGCACATACAGGGGAGCGGAAATCCGGGCGGCATGGCACGGGCCGGTGCGTCGAGATACAGGTCCAATATTTTCATTCAGGATGGCAACTATGAGCCGCCCGACATCTACAGTTCATACGCCTACGATTTTCAGCCGTTGAATAGTCTGGGACATTGTTGTAATCCGCTTAACAATCCCAACAACTCTCCCCGCGAATCTTCCATCGCAATTTCGATTTCGGGAGACTTCCAGAATTCCGACATAAGTAATTTTGCCGGGACCTATTCTCTAGCCTATAACGTGCAACGCTACGAAGTGGACGGAACCGCCAGCTGCTGTTCAGATGAAGCCACGATGGACGTCGAGTGGTCCACCGCAATGGCAAACAGCTTTGGACCGCCAGCGAATACAGCCGAGGTCTACGTGTATACGACGCCCAACTGGTTTTTCAGCACCATGTTGGACGGGTTGAGTTGTGCCCTGCAAACCAACAAGACCCGCGTGGTCAGCATGAGTTGGGGAGCGGCGGAGTTGTCCGGCTTTGGTACGGACGAAATCAATATCTACCACTCGGTTTTCAACCAACTGGTGGGCGAGGGCTGGACCATCGTGGTAGCAGGAGGCGATTCCGGATCGACTACAGACTGCCAAACTGTTTCGGTCAGCTACCCGGCTTCAGATCCTGATGCGGTCGCCGTCGGTGGTACGAACCTCGCCACTATGCAAGGTCACTATGGACATGAGTACGGCTGGACGGGTGGCTCATACGGTTGTGCTAACAACGACGGTGGCGGCGGTGGTGGTTGCAGTGCTTACTTTGGCGCGCCCGGATATCAGTCAAGTCCGGCCTGCAGCAATCACAAACGTAGCGTGCCGGATGTAGCTCTCAATTCCGACTGGGTGAATTCCCCTCAGGTCTTGCTGTTCGAAGGCCAGTGGTACGGGAACGGTGGTACCAGCATCGCCGCTCCGGAGATGGCAGGTTTTATCGCCCAGGAAAATGCCTATCTTCTCTATCTGCAGAGCATCATCGGGAACACTTGCGGACCTAACGGTTCTGCGGCGTGCGCGCCTTTGGGGAGCGCGAATTCCTATTTCTACAGCGAAGGCGCCCATCGCTCAGCTCCCCACTATCCGTTCTACGACATCACCAGAGGGTGTAATAACAACGACATTACCGCGAAATACCACCTGCAATATTTTTGTTCCTCCGCCGGCTATGACCTGGTAACGGGCTGGGGTTCCACCAATATGTTCCAACTCGCCTGGTCGATTAATTACGCTCTCGCCGGCGATGGAGCCGGACCTTCTATCGCGTTCAACGGGCCTCCGGTCAATCAGTGGTACAACACCGATCAGACCGTTAGCTGGACCTTGACCGATGAAACCGGGAATGGTCATCGACCCAACGGTGTAGCAGGCTTTGGGGCCGCGTGGGATGCGGATACAGGCGATCCTTCGGGAGCGGCTACGCCTGGAGGAGGCAACAACTTTTACGGTTTGCCGGCTTACGGTGCCAGCGGATCAGGCAGCGGTCTGGCCAACCTGTCGCAAGGCTGTCACGTTGCCTATGTTCGTAGCTGGGACAACGCTGGAAATTCCAGCATCGCCGGCTATGGCCCTCTCTGCTTCGACAACATTCCACCGGTGACGCAAATCGTTCTAAGCGGGAACCAGCAACAGCCGCAGCACTACACCGGCCCGGTGTTGATTTCATTTAGCGCAACAGACAACGCCAGCGGCGTAGCCGGTACCTGGTCTTCGGTCGACTATGCTCAGTTCCAGCCCTACGCCGGTCCCGTCTACGCCTACCTTCCCGGATATCACTGTGCTCAGGGCTACAGTATCGACGTAGCAGGGAATCAGGAGGGCGCCGAACTCAGCTGCTTCTATATCGACTCCAGCCCGCAGTTCACCTTGTCCGTCGTCAAGTCGGGGACGGGCCAGGGTACGGTGACGAGCATGGACGGAGCTATCAATTGCGGCAGCACTTGCTCGGCCCCTTATTACGATGAGCAGCCGGTGACCCTTACCGCCGCTCCATCTGCGGGATCGAATTTTATGGGGTGGCAGAACTGCGATTCCAGCTTCGGATTCAGTTGCACCGTCACCATGACCGCAGCGCGAAGCGTCACGGCGGTGTTCAACATTCCTGTGGCACTGCAGTTTGTACCGCTACCTCCATGCCGTGTGGTTGACACCCGGCAGGCGAATGGGCCATTCGGCGGTCCGGCCATCGCGGGTGGCACCTCGCGCGACTTTGCGATTCCGCAAGGTCCGTGTCCCAACATTCCTACGAACGCTGCGGCCTATTCGCTGAATGTAACGGCTGTGCCACATGGTCGTCTTGGTTATTTGAGCGCATGGCCTACAGGATTCACCCGGCCGCAGACTTCGCTAATGAATTCGTTCGACGGCCGCACCAAAGCTGATGCCGCCATTCTGGCGGCAGGCCAAAGCAGTTCGGTCAGCTTTTACGTGACGGATACGGCTGATCTGATTCTCGATATCAATGGTTATTACACAACTCCGGGAAGCAGCACGCTGGCCTTCTTCTCTCTGCCGCCGTGTCGCATTGTGGATACACGCGGCGCCGATGGCCAGCTCGGCGGACCGGCTCTCGTGAACGGAGTAGTTCGAGATTTCCCGATCCTGCAATCTGCCAATTGCAACATACCGTCGGCGGCACAAGCGTACTCACTTAACTTCACGGTACTTCCGAAGAACCAGCAGCGATTGAGCTATTTGACGGCGTGGCCGGCCGGGTCGCAGCAGCCCGTTGTCTCCACCTTAAACTCACCCACCGGAGTGACTACCGCCAATGCCGCGATCGTTCCGGCCGGGACTGGTGGCGATATCGATGTCTATCCGTCGGGAAACGACACCGACTTGCTGATCGATATCAACGGCTACTTTGCGACGCCCTCATCCGGCACGAGCCCGCTTTCTCTGTATACGTTCAGCCCTTGCCGAGTTCTGGACACGCGACAAAGCGGCGGCCCGTTCAGTGGCGAGACGACCATCAACGTGGTTGGCAGCGCTTGCGACGTCACAGCCACGGCGAAAGGCTACGTGCTGAACGCCACCGTACTGCCGAGCGGCGCCCTCGGATATTTGACGCTGTGGCCTGACGGGCTGGGGCAACCCACCGTTTCCACATTGAATGCGCCCGACGGAGCAGTCACCTCCAATATGGCAGTTGTGCCAACCAGCAACGGATCGATCGACGCCTATGCCTCCGCGCTGACGCAACTGATCGTCGATATTTCCAGCTACTTCGCTCCTTAGAGCCTCCAATATCCGAGGCGCTGGTCGCCTCCACTGGACTGCCGAAATCCCGGAACGAAAATCCCCGCCTTGCTCTGCCTGTCCATTAGGCATTTCTAACTCGGTTTCACTAATCGACTACTGCAGCCTGTGCCGATGCAACCAGTGACGGTGCTTGGCATTCTCGCGCTGATGCGGGATGCCGCCGCCGCCCCCGGAGCAGGCATGTCGAATACGACGCGTTATTCCTTCCGTGTGACTCTCTTGTTCTCACTATCCATTTTTATGGCTAGTACTGGTTTGGCGCAGTTGCAGAATGGCCCAACCACGGTACGCCGCGACTTGCACCATGATGTTTCCCCGCCGCTGATCGACATGCTGCGGACCTTCCATCCCGAGCCGTACGAACAGCACGAAGCCGAGCCCAGGCGTGCCATTCCACTTCCTCCGGGCTTGCAGAGCTTGCAGCAGGATCCACTTTTGCAACCGATGACGTCGGGATTCTCTCCCCAGGTCGGATTGAATTTCGAGGGAATCGGCGACGGCCAATACGGATTCACCGTCGAATACGCTCCGCCCGACACCAATGGCGCAGTCGGCGCCACACAATACGTGCAGTGGGTGAATACGTATTTCGCTGTCTTCGATAAGCGCAGCGGCGCGTTGCTCGCCGGTCCCATGCCCGGAAACGTTTTGTGGTCCGGCTTCGGGGGCGGATGCGAAAGCAACAATGACGGCGACCCGATCGTGCTGTATGACAAGCTGGCGAATCGCTGGGTCATGAGTCAGTTTTCGGTTTCGACCACACCTTATCTCCAGTGCATCGCGGTATCGTCGACTTCAGACGCCACGGGCGCCTGGCATCGCTACTCGTTCCAGTACACATATTTCGACGACTATCCCAAGATGGGTGTCTGGCCGGATGCGTACTACGAAACCTTCAACATGTTTAACGGGAACCTGTTTGTCGGCAGCGATGCCTGCGCCTACAACCGCACTGCCATGCAGAGTGGGCTACCGGCGACACAGGTCTGCTTTCAGCAAAGCTCAGCAGTTGGAGGCCTATTGCCCTCCGATCTGGACGGGGTCACGGCTCCTCCCGCCGGCTCGCCGAATTATCTGCTGACTTACGGGACAAATTCGCTTCTGCTGTTCAAGTTTCATGTCGATTTCGTCACTCCTTCCAATTCGACGTTTACCGGGCCGCGCACAATTCCGGTTGCAGCCTTCACCCCACTGTGCAACGGCGGAGCGCAATGTGTGCCCCAGCCAGGCACGAGCAATAAATTGGATTCGCTGGCCGATCGCCTGATGTATCGCCTGGCCTATCGAAACTTCGGCAGTCACGAGTCGCTGGTTGTCAGCCAGTCGGTTGCGGTAAGCGGCAGCGGCGGTGTTCGTTGGTACGAAATTCAGGCCCCCAACGGCACCCCGATTGTCGCGCAGCAGGGAACGTATGCACCCGATTCCAGCTATCGCTGGATGGGCAGCGCCGCTATGGACAAGATCGGCGATCTCGCCGTTGGGTACAGCGTTTCGAGCGGTGCGGTCTACCCAGGCATTGCCTTTGCTGGACGCGTTCCTTCCGACCCGCCGGGGGCTTTGGAAGCCGAGACGACCATCATAAGCGGCAGCGGATCGCAAACCGGAACACTGTCGCGTTGGGGCGACTACAGCGCGATGACGGTCGATCCTGTCGACGACTGTACGTTTTGGTATACCCAGGAATACTTGGTCACGAATGGGACATGGAACTGGAATACCCGGATTGCAAATTTCAAGTTCCCCGGATGCACCACGGGAAGTTACATCGGTTTCTATCCCGACACGCTCGATTTCGGTATACAGTCCGTCGGCACCGCCAGCCCGTCCCAGCAGATCACACTGAGCAATTACCAGTCGGTCGCGCTCATCATCAGCAGTATCTCGGTTACCGGCGACTATCAGCAGAGCAATAACTGTGGCGCTTCCCTGGCCGCCAATTCCAGCTGCACCATAACCGTCAGCTTTCAGCCCACAGCACCTGGACTAAGGACCGGCACACTCACTGTGACCGACAATGGGCCGGGGGGGCCGCGTATCGGCAGCCTTACCGGGCTCGGTACGACGCCGGCGACCTGCATCAGCCATACCTTGTCGAACGGTGGCTTTGAAAGTGGAGCCCTGGATTGCTGGACCGCCGGCGGCGCGTTGACTCCGGACGTTTCGACGCTGCAGGCCCATGGTGGCAGCTTCAGCGCACAATTGGGGGCGATTGGTCTGCCACAGCCTACCGGTGATTCCTGGATCTATCAGACGGTGACGGTTCCGACCAACCTGCAGAGTCCAAGCCTGACCTTCTGGTTTTGGCCCGCCAGTTTGGATAGCATCGGCTTCGACTGGCAGGAAGCCCAGATTCGCGACACCAGCGGCAACATGCTCGCGCAAGTGATGAAGGTCGCCTCCAACACCCAAACCTGGACCTACAGTTCGTTCGACCTGACGCCCTATGAAGGCCAAACCGTGCAACTGTATTTCAACGTGCATGAGGATGGGGACAACTACGGCTACATCACGTCCATGTATCTTGACGACATTTCGATTAGCGAAGGTGCGCCAGCCTTGCGCTTCGTTCCAGTCAATCCCTGCCGTGTGGTAGACACCCGCGGTACTCAAGGTACCCTAGGAGGCCCGGGAATCAGCGGAGGAACTTCGCGCGATTTTCCGCTCCCGCAGGGGAGTTGCAATATACCCACAACCGCGCGAGCCTATGCGCTGAACGTGACCGTCATTCCTCATGGGCCGCTCTCTTATGTCACAGTCTGGCCGACGGGAGCGCCCCGGCCAGTCGTGTCGACTCTCAATTCACCCGACGGACGGGTCAAGGCCAACGCCACCGTCACGCCGGCCGGCACCGCTGAGTCCGTGAGCGTGTACGCCAGCAATACAACAGATGTCGTGCTCGACATCAGCGGTTACTTCGTTCAGGACACTTCGGCGTACGCATTTTTCCCGTTGACTCCTTGCCGGATCGTGGACACGCGCAATGCCAGCGGTCCGTTGGGCGGTCCTGCTTTGCAGAACGGACAACAACGAGACTTTCCGGTACGCCAGGCGGCGGCGTGCAACATTCCAAGTGCCGCTCAGGCCTACTCGTTTAACGTAACTGCGTTACCGAAAGGAAGGTCTCTGGGGTACGTGACCACGTGGCCTGCCGGGGCGAACCGCCCGGTTGTCTCGACTCTGAATGCGCCGACAGGAGCAAATACCGCCAACGCTGCCATTGTTCGAGCCGGTACGAACGGCGACATCATGGCCTTCGCGAGCGGCAATAACACCGACCTGCTCATCGACATCAACGGATACTTTGCGCCCGCCAACAGCGGCGGGAATCCGATGTCACTGTACAACCTCACCCCGTGTCGTGTTCTGGATTCGCGGCAGCTGCCGCCGGGCACTCCCTTTAGCGGCGAGCGAAACGTGAACGTAGCCGGCAGCCCCTGCTCGGTGCCATTGAGCGCCACCAGCTATGTATTGAACGCCACCGTAGTTCCTGACGGCCCGTTAGGTTACCTGACCTTGTGGCCTGATGGACAACTCCAACCGCTGGTCTCGACTTTGAACGCCGGTGACGGGGTTATCACCTCGAACATGGCCATCGTTCCGACCTCGGACGGCTCGATCGACGCGTATGCTGCAGGGTTGACACAATTAATCGTCGACATCTCCAGCTACTTCGCGCCATAGGACGTCGGTACGCCCTATGCGGGAGCCGAAGTCACTCCGGTTCCCGCTTTCCTTTTCCACCCTGTAGCCCGCAAATGCCTCAGGAAAGGTCCAAAATTAGGGCTTGACGTTGGCACCATATTTCTATAAATATGGAAATACCGAATTATGAAACACGAATCGGAGCAGATCATCCGTTACGCCGACATGTTTTCCGCGCTGGGTGCCGAGCCACGCCTGCGTATCGTTCGCCTGTTGCTTTCGGCTCATCCCAAAGGCATGGTCGCCGGAGAGATTGGCAGCGAGCTGAATATTGCCGGGTCCACGCTGTCCCATCATTTGGACAAGCTGAAAAATGAACACCTGGTGAAGGTTCGTCGCGAGAGCACCTTCCTCTGGTACACCGCCAATACCGATTCGTTGCGCGAGTTGCTTGAATTTCTGTTCGATGAGTGTTGCACCCGCAACAAAGCTGTGAAGCCCGAAAAAGTTGTTCGTATCAGCAGATAGGAGCCAGCCATGAGTATCAACATCAAGGAAGTAGTCAAAGAAAAATACGGAAAGGCAGCTCTGCGCGTCCACACCGGCGGCAGTTCATGCTGTGGAGCGTCGGCAGCGCTCGATGGCTGCTGCGATCCCATTACCACAAATCTTTATGACGCGGCCCAGGCGCAGCAGATTCCGGAAGAGGCCCTGAAGGCGTCTCTGGGTTGCGGGAACCCCACCGCTCTGGCTCAACTCAACGCGGGTGAGACCGTGCTCGACCTCGGTTCGGGCGGCGGCATTGATGTACTGCTCTCCGCTCGTCGCGTTGGTCCCACCGGCAAGGCCTACGGACTCGACATGACCGACGAGATGCTGGCCCTGGCGCGCGAAAACCAAGGGAAGGCGGGAGTCAAAAACGTCGAGTTCCTCAAGGGCGAGATCGAAGACATTCCTCTGCCGAACAACTCGGTCGACGTGATTATCTCCAACTGTGTGATCAATCTGTCCGCCGACAAGGATAGCGTGCTGCGAGAGGCTTTTCGTGTACTCAAACCGGGTGGCCGGCTCGCAGTATCCGACGTGGTGGTACACGGCGAAGTTCCCGAAGAAATGCGTCAGAACATGATGCTCTGGGTGGGCTGCATCGCCGGAGCGCTCCAGGATACGGAGTACGCGTCGAAGCTGGCCGACGCCGGTTTCGAGGGCATCGACATCGAGCCCACCCGGCTCTACAAGACGCAAGATGCCCGCGAGTTCCTTAAGGACCAGGGCGTAGACGTCGACGCGATTGCGGCCGAAGTCGACGGCAAATTCAGGAGCGCATTTATTCGTGCTCGTAAGCCTGAGAACTTCGCCACGACGAGATGATCGAGATGCCGCATTACAACGTGCTTTTTCTTTGCACGGGAAATTCGGCGCGCTCGATCATGGCGGAAGCGATTCTCAACTTCAAGGGACGGCCGATATTTACTGCCTATAGTGCGGGTAGTCATCCGTCTGGTGCGGTCCGTCCCGAAGCAATTCGCGAACTGGAACTCGCTCACGTGCCCACCGACGGCCTCCGCAGTAAAAGCTGGGACGAATTCGCCAGCCCGAATGCCCCTAGGATGAATTTCGTCTTCACCGTCTGCGACAACGCCGCGCGCGAGATTTGTCCTGTGTGGCCGGGTCAGCCTATAACCGCGCACTGGGGCATTTCGGATCCCGCCGCCGTTAAAGGCTCCTTCGACGACATAGCTCGCGCATATCGCGACGCGTTTCTCGTGCTGGAGAGAAGAATCAGCCTGTTTCTTTCGTTACCTCTGGCAAGCCTCGATCGCCTGGCTATTCGGGAGGAGATTACAAATATCGGAAAGCTGTGAACCGCGGCTGACTTTACATTTTTCGGCTAAGTAAGTAACAATAGCCTCTCCAGCAACGTCTCTGCTGGGTGAGGATTGGTTTGAAGTTTCGTGGTTGGCTGCTGATGTTTTTGTTTGCGCACGTCATGCTGCACCCTTGGGTGCACGCAATCGGCGTGAGCAAGGCAGCCAGCGACAACAGCTCTGTCTCCAGCGCGCCTGCCCATGGGGACAATGCGTTGGGCACCAGCGATCAGTGCGAGCTCTGCCGCGTCGGCCACAATGCTACCGTCACCCCAAATCTTCCCAAGGTAGATTTACTCAATCCTCGTTGGATTCACACCGCACTACAAGCGGTCAACTACGCCTCGTTACAAGCTGACCTCCGTCGTCCTTCCCGCGCACCTCCCGTCCTCTAATTTCATCGCGAATCTGGAACGTTTCGTCACCCAACGGCGACGCGTTCACCCATGGATGCAGTGTTCCCCAGCCCTAGGCGCACGTGCGCTCGCTCTTTTCGCGGGGTCGTGTCGATAGGGTCGATGAAATTGGAGAGGAAATGCCGAAACAAGCAAGCAGCCGGGCGATCATTCGCCTTAGATCAGCCATTACGATATGGGTGGCAATATTCTGTCTCGTGCTCGGTGTTGTCAATGTTGGTGCTCAGACCACGGGAAGTTCGTCTTTAAGTGGAGTCGTCACGGATCCTTCCGGTGCAGTAATTCCAGGCGCAACTGTCGAAATCGAAAATCCGGTCAGCCAGTTCATTCGAACGACGACCACCGACAGCACTGGGAAGTTCGAGTTTTCCGAATATTCCGTTTAATCCTTACCACCTAAGCATCAATCTGCAGGGCTTCGCTCCGCATGCCCAGGATGTTGATGTTCGATCGGCTGTTCCTCTGACCATTAAGGTCACACTGCAAATAAGTGCGAACGCCGAGAGCGTCACAGTTCAGGGGGAGGCGGGCGATCTTGTAGAAAATGATCCGACATTCCACACTGACGTCGATCGTAATTTGTTTGCCAAAATTCCGCTGGAGAGCGCCTCGTCTCAGTTGAGTTCTTTGGTGACCTTAGCTTCACCAGGCATTGCTGCCGACTCCAACGGACTCTTTCACGGGTTGGGCGACCACGCTTCGAACTCCTTCTCGCTGGATGGCCAGCCCATCACCGACCAGCAAAGTAAAGTGTTTTCCAATCAGATTCCGCTCGATGCCGTGCAGTCTATGACGGTAATCGCCGGCGCTCCGCCGGCGGAATATGGAGACAAGACCAGCCTGGTGATCGACGTAAGCACGCGCTCCGGACTCGGATCTACGACGCCCCACGGCGACGTGACCGCCTCTTACGGCAGCTTTGGTACGTCTAACATGGACGCTGACTTCTCTTACGGTGGCAAGAATTGGGGTAACTTTATTGCTGCCAACGGAATTAACTCCGGCCGTTTCCTCGATCCACCCGAGTTCCAGGTATTTCACTCCCATGGCAACGAGGAGAATGTATTCGACCGCCTGGACTATGTGTTTTCACAGAAAGACGCGTTCCACCTGAACTTTCAATTTACGCGCTCGTGGTTCCAGACACCGAATTCATACGATCAGGAGTTTCACGACTTCAATGGCGTTCCAGTGCTAAACCCGCTGACTGGAGCCCAGTTGGGACCTACCGATCAGCGGTCCAAGATCTTGACCTTCAACATCGCGCCGACTTGGACCCACACCATTAGCGACAATGCTGTATTGAATGTTACCGGCTTCGTGCGTCGCGATGCTTATGACTACTATCCGAGCGACGATCCCTTCAACGATCTTGGCCCAGCGAATCTGCAAAGAGAGACGGTCGCCCAACAACGCTCATTGCTCAATGCCGGCGCGCTCGCGAATGTTAGCTATACAAAGGGTATAAACAACATAAAGGCCGGAATTACCTACGAACAGACAATTCTGAACGAAAACGATCAGCTTGGGGTCGTCGATCCGACCTTTAACGCCCCTTGCTTGAACGGTGGCGCCATCCCGGTCAACGGCTTTAGCGATCCGTCGCAGTGCGCTGGAGCCGGATTGCAACCTAACATCGCGACAAACCCGAACGCACCCAATTCGGCGCTTTATCCGTTGTTTAATCCCGCTCTGCTGCCGTATGACCTCACACGCGGAGGCACGCTATTCCCATTTGTTGGCCACACTGATGTGAAAGAACTCGCGATGTACGTGCAGGACAATATCAGCGTGCGAAACTGGAACTTCAACCTGGGAATCCGCGGAGACGTGTACAACGGGCTCGCGACCGCCAGCCAGGCCGAACCCCGCCTCGGGGTGGCCTACAACGTCAAGAAGACGAATACTGTTCTTCGTTTCTCCTACGCGCGTACTCTGGAAACCCCATTCAACGAGAACCTGGTGCTCTCCAGCGTCGGTTGCGCCTCAGATGTATTGAACCCTCTGCTGGGCTGCTCTTCGAGCACGACAACGCCCTTGAGGCCCGGCACTCGCGATGAGTTTCATGTCGGCCTGCAACAGGCTTTCGGGCGATTCCTGGTAGTCGATGGCGAATACATCTGGAAGTACACGAACCTGGCCTATGACTTCAGCGTGCTGGGTAATACCCCGATCACCTTCCCAATCGAATGGGACAAATCGAAGATTCCGGGCTTCGCGATACGCGCCAGTATGCCGGTCAACCACGGCTTTAGTGCGCTGGTGGTAATGTCCAGCGTTGCCGCACGATTCTTCACTCCGCAACTCGCCGGGGCTGGGGCCACTCCGTCAGCGCCGCTCGGAGTCTTCCGCATCGATCACGACGAAGCCTACAACATGACCGCGCACTTGCAGTATCAGACGCCATGGAAAAGGGGGCCGTGGGTCGGCTTCAACTGGCGTTACGACAGCGGTCTGGTTGCCGGAGAGGTGCCCTGCTACGGAATCGGCCCAGCGAACGACTGCCCGCAGTCAACCTTTCTCGGCGGCGTGCCGGCGATCGCCATGGTCGATGCGGAAGGAATTCCGCTGACCGCTGATCAGGAATTCCAGGCTGGATTCACTTGTAACGGAGTGCACGCAACTCCGACTGCGCCCCTGCCGGCGGTATGCCCGGCTTCGCAGTTCAGCTCGACGCTGACGCAAGTACCTAGTCCTGGCACAGAAAACGATGACCACAATCCACCGCGCATTTCCTCCCGTAATCTGTTCGACCTTGCTCTCGGGATGGACAACCTGTTCAAGGGCGACCGCTATCGATGGAGCGCGGAAGTTACGTTTATCAACTTGACCAACAATTACGCGCTCTACAACTTCCTCTCTACGTTCAGCGGTACGCATTATGTCAGTCCGCGCACCGTTACCGCTCAGATAGGATTTCATTTCTAGAGGGATTGCCGGGGTGGCGAGCAGGTACTCTCCATCCCGCAATCGACTCTCAAAAGTGTGGGAAGCGACGCCGAGGCGGTTCCGAGCAAATCAAGTTAGAAACAAAAATGCCACTCGGGAGCGAGTGGCATAAGCCAAACTTGTGCGATGACCCGAGATTTTCCAAGGTACAGTACTAAGACTTCGCCTTACGTTTGCGCTCGGCCCAGCGTTGCTTCATCATTTCAGAAATGCGTTTGCGAGCTGAGGCGCTCATATGGCGACGCGGACGACCGGCAGAACTCTTGTTGCCACTACCAACAGGCCTTCCCCGGCGACGAGGTGCAGCAGCGCCGAGGCCTTCCAGGGCTGTAATCGCCTGGTCGATTCTCGCGCGCTCTCTTTTTAGATCACCGAGTATGTTCTGAATATCCATGCTTCTCCTTTCATGTCTGACAACCCCGAGTAGTGTAACAGCATGGTTACAATCATACTGAATATAAGACGAGAAGGCGTTGAGTTTGAAAGCAGGCAGGGTGCTATTCCCCTCGGCACATAGGACTGACGGGAGCATCCTTCTAATATGGTAGGCGACTATAGGAAAGAAGCAGCAGACAATTTGAGACAACCATGACGATTATCTCAGCTGATCGGTTGCACGAAAGGAGAAGTTCTCTGTGCCTGATCCTAGTTACCACATGACGCCACAGCAGTTTCGGGAACTCGGGAGAGCGGCGGTGGATTGGATCGCCGACTATTACGAGAATATCGAGAAGCTGCCGGTACTATCTCAAGTCAAGCCTGGCGAGGTTCGGAAGCATCTACCGCAACGTGCGCCAGATCAACCTGAAGCATTCGATGCCGTTCTTAAGGACGTAACTAAAGTCATCTTGCCTGGCGTTACTCATTGGCAATCGCCGAATTTTTTTGCTTACTTTCCGGCGAACGCATCGGGACCAGCCATTCTGGGCGACTTACTTTCGTCGGCTCTTGGCGTCCAAGGTATGCTTTGGGCCACTAGTCCTGCATGCACAGAATTGGAAACCCATGTTCTCGACTGGCTGGTTCCAATACTTGGCTTGCCGGAGAAGTTTCTGTCGAGCAGCCAGGGTGGAGGCGTGATTCAAGACACCGCATCGAGCGCTTCCTTGTGCGCCATGCTGGCGGCCCGCGAGCGAGCTACGGGGTTCAAGAGCAATCGCTTCGGATGCGACGGCAAACTGGTGGCTTACACATCGACGCAGGCGCACTCCTCTATCGAGAAGGCAGCCATGGTATGCGGTATCGGGATCGACAACCTGCGATTGATCAACGTCGATGAACACTTCGCCATGCGTCCACTGGCATTGGCCGAACAGGTAAACAGGGACCGCGGCGCCGGGCTTGTACCTTTCTTCGTATCTGCTACGGTCGGAACCACCTCATCCAATGCAATGGATCCTTTGCCGGAGATCGGCGCGATTTGTCGATCGGAAAATTTATGGTGCCATGTTGACGCCGCCATGTCAGGTACCGCCGCTCTCTGTCCGGAGTTCCGCTACCTGCAGACCGGCCTCGAATTCGCTGACAGTTATACCTTTAATCCGCATAAGTGGATGTTCACCAATTTCGATTGCAACTGCTTTTATGTTTCCGATCGCAAGTCCCTCATCAATACCTTGAGCATACTTCCCGAGTACCTGCGCAACCAAGCGACGGAATCCGGAGAAGTTTTTGATTATCGCGACTGGCATATCCCGCTGGGACGCCGCTTTCGGTCGCTGAAGTTATGGTTTGTGATTCGCCACTACGGCGTCGAAGGACTTCAGTTTCACGTGCGGCGTCACGTTGCCATGGCTCAACAATTCCTGGAAAGGGTGCAGCAGGACGATCGCTTCGAAGTTGCTGCCCCGGCGCCGTTGAACCTGGTGTGCTTTCGTCATCGAGACGGAGATAAGGCTAACGAGGAATTGATGAATCGCCTGAATCGGAGCGGTGACCTCTATCTGACGCACACTAAGTTGGACGGCAAATTCACACTGCGCTTCTGTGTGGGGCAGACCAACACCGAGCCGCGACACGTGGAACATGCCTGGAAGAGAATTCAGGAAGAGGCGTCCAGGTTTTAGCGAATATTAAAAACGCTCTTGGTCAAACCCGCCACGGACGCGCCGGTGCCTACCCAAGGCGTGATGCGTTCCAAGGTGTGGTGAGCGTGTTTGTGGAACAGCCAGCCAACTCCCAAGGCCAGACCAACCGACCCAGCTTGCCAGGCGGCGATTCCGCCGCAGGATTGCGTGGGGATCCAATCCTCAACGCCGCCATGCGAAATGGATCTACAGGTTTTTATCGTGTCCGCCAGGCGAACTCCACTGTGTACATAAAGCGCGAGCAGTTGCTGCCGGTCGAAAAACTTGTGCTCATGCGGGAGTTCCGGTGGTACCGAGCGGAATAGCGCATTGCCCGAAGTAGCAGACAGTAGATGTTCGGCAGGCACGGGAGCGGCAGCTTCCAAAGATGCCGGAGTCAATCGATCGGCAAGCTGAGCGTTCACCTGCTCCTGTGCTGATGTTGAAAGCGTGAGCGCACCGATAGCCAATGCGAAGGTCAGGGTTCGAACAGATTGCATGATTGCCTGCACCATAACAAAGGGCGCAGGTAAGGGAACTCCGGTAAACACCGGAGATTCCGCGCCAGGCGCTACTTAAAGCTATGTCTTTGGTCGCAAAGAAGTGTGGGTAGAGACTGGCGTTGGAAAACTTTGAACGTTACTGGCGTATGATCTTCCAGCCGCAGATACCAATCACGCAAAGGCCTACAATGTTCGCAGCCAGCAATATCGAATTCAAGTTTCGCTTCTGGATTTTTGGCGCGCTTTTCTGGATGGCGTTTGCCACTTATTCCATCGACCACCAGAATGCAGGCGCGGCGATCGTAGACGCGATCGGGAAATGGCCGGAAGGGCAAGCCCCGGCCGCCGCCTATCATGCGATCTTCGCAGTCGGCGCACTGTTCTGCATTGCCGCGGCGGCGGTGCGGACCTGGGGCACCGCTTATCTCAACTCGGACGTAATGGTCGACGCTAGGCTGCACACTTCGCGGTTGGTTGCTGATGGTCCTTATCGCTATCTGCGCAACCCGCTGTATTTCGGCAACATCCTGCTGGCGATCGGCTTTGGGCTGATGTCGAGCAGAATCGGCTTCGCAATCCTGGTGCTGGGAATGATCTTCTTTGACTACCGGCTTATTCTGAGGGAAGAGGCAGGCATTCGCGAGAGCCAGGGTGAAAGCTATCGCGCTTATTGCGCGGCGGTCCCGCGCCTGCTTCCGGCACTCACGCCAAGGCTGCCATCGGCCGGAAGAACGCCCAACTGGGGCGACGGGTTTCTAGGCGAAGCTTTTATGTGGGTTCTGGCCCTCTCCGTCGTGGTCTTCGCCACTACCTTGAATCAGCGCATTTTCTTCGTGGTGCTTGGCTCGGCATTCGTGGTGTATGCGATTTGCTATGCCGTGATCCGATCACGGCAAAAGAAAAAGGGCGACGTCCAGCAATCGTCGCGCTAAGGCCCGTCAAAACCTGCACGACAACGCCGTCGTTAGTCGGATTCGTTGCTGTAAACGGGCTCTTCCTCGAAAACGACGTCGAGGCCGCCGCTGGTTCCCGATATCGCGTCGTCGGCCACCCTCTGCATTTCCTGCTCAAATTCCCGACTGCGCCAGCGCACGACTAACAGTTCCTTGCGATCGCGACCGTGACCATGACAGAGCGGGCAAAGCACGTCCTCTTCTTCAGATTGCATGATGGTTTGCTCCAGACGCCTGTATTCCAAACCCGGAGCACAGAGTTGCGCAGTGAGCGGAGTCACGTCAGCGTGTGAGAGGGAAATTCCAGGGATTAGGCCGCGCGGGATTCAAGGCAAAGACAAACCATGAGGTGTGTCGCTTCTCGAAAGGGGATCGCCCTTAGAGCGGTCCTTCGACTTCGCGTCGGCCCGTCGCAACGACTGCGCCGGAAAAGCAGGCGGACGCCCCGCTCAAGATGACGACTGATTCGATCGTTCGAAATGAAATCGCCTCCACCAGCGAAGATGGAGGCGACATTTTTGGCTGCGAGCTTATAGCTAGCGGCTAATAGCTATCAGTACGAATACCCGTCTGGCTGCGAGACCGACCCTACTTCAATCTTTGTGTCGACATAGTCGCGTCCAGCCGCTATGGCTTTTCTATCGAGCTCTAGCAGCTTGGGATTCTTCACGATATCCTCCAGCACGTTAATGGCGGACTCGGTCGGCAGACATTCGGTCTCTTCCAACAAAGCGCCCAGCATGACCACATTAGCCACCTTCGCCGATCCCATTCCGTCTGCGACCTCCGAAGCCGGCACGCAAATCACACGGGCCTGTGGAGCGCTGAAGCCCTCGGGCAGCTTGGTGCTGTTATAGAGGATCAATCCTCCGGAGGCGACCGTCGCGGCGAACTTGTGCAACGAAAGTTCGTTCATGGCGACTAGAACTTCGGGCTGCGAAATCAGCGGCGTACCAATGCGATCATGCGACAACGTGACATGACAGTGCGCGCTACCGCTGCGCATCTCAGGTCCATAGGACGGCAGCCAACTGACTTCCATGTTCTCGCGTAAGCCCATCTGCGCGAGCAACTGTCCCATCAACAGAATTCCCTGACCTCCGAAACCAGCCATCTTCACGGTCAGATCGCGGGTGTGATGATGGCGTCTGATGATCGGCGATTCCGTTGTGCTCTCTTCGGCATCGAGTGCCTGCGCGATCGTCTTCGCAGGAACCACTGCGTCCATGGGGAGTTCCGGTCTGCGATCGCGATAGACGCCGAGCGGAAAGGCCTTGACCAGCGTATCTGCGACCCAGTTGCGTGCCACGACCGGATCCATCTTCATAATGGTCGGGCAAGGCGAGAGGAACTCCACCAGCGAGAAGCCTCCGCCGTTCTTCTGAATTTCGAGCGCCTTCTTCACGGCCTTCTTGGCCTTCATGATGTTTTTCATGTCGCTTAGTGCGACGCGCTCAAGATAGGTCGGCGTCTCCAGGGCGGCGAGAAGTTCGCACACATGGAGTGGGAGTCCTTCATTGTGGGAGCGACGGCCCCAAGGCGAGGTCGTGCTCTTCTGTCCGACCAGCGTGGTGGGCGCCATTTGGCCGCCCGTCATTCCGTAGATGGAGTTGTTAACGAAGAACACGCAGATATTCTCGCCGCGATTGGCCGCGTGAATGATTTCGGCGGTTCCAATGGCAGCCAGGTCGCCATCGCCCTGGTAGGCCATTACGATGGATTCCGGGTTAGCGCGTTTCAGAGCCGTAGCTGCTGCCGGCGCGCGGCCGTGCGCCACCTGCACATTTCCTACATCAAAGTAGTAGTACGCGAAAACCGAACAGCCCACCGGACTTACCAGCACGGCGCGATCCTGCACGCCCAGTTCGGTCAGAGCTTCGGCAATCAGTTTGTGGACAACGCCATGTCCGCAGCCGGGGCAGTAATGCGTTTGCTGCTGCAACTCGCCCTTGCGGTCGTAGTTGTCGTAGAACGCGGGCGATTTTTCGTGAATTACCTGATAGCCTTCCACAATTTTCTCCTTGACCCATCCTCTCGCCAAAGGAAGGCGAGAAAAATGGAGCACCCGTTAGACGTGGGCTGCCATGCGCGCGAATACTTGCGCCGTGATCTCTTCCGCCATCGGAACGTTGCCTCCGACGCGACCGTAATATTCAACCGGAACCGTTCCGTTCAGGGCCAGTTTGACGTCTTCCACCATCATCCCTGTGCTCAGTTCGACCGCCAGCACCTGCTTGACGTCCTTGGCGGTTTCGCAGAGCTCGCGTGAGGGGAACGGCCACAGCGTAATCGGCCGGAACAAGCCGGCTTTAACGCCCTGGGAGCGCAGCTGGTCGATCGCTGACCGCAGTACACGAGAGACAATGCCGAAGCCGACAAGCAGAATGTCGGCGTCCTCGGTCAAGTAATTCTCGTAGCGGCTCTCCAGTTCCTGGGCCAGCTGGTACTTCGCTTCCAGCTTGCGAACGTGTTTTTCCAAGGCATCGGGTTCCAGCACGATGGAGCTGACCATGTTCTTCTTGGTCTCGGCCGTGCCCTTCACCGCCCAATCTTTATCCGGCGCGACGATCTCGCGCATCTTGATTTCGAGCGGTTCCATCATCTGGCCAACGTAGCCGTCGGTCATGATCACCACAGGATTGCGATAGCGATCAGCCAGGTCGAAGGCCAGCACGGTGAGATCGAACATCTCTTGTACCGATGCAGGAGCCAGGACCAGATTGCGATAGCATCCATGACCGCCGCCCTTCACCACGCAGAAATAGTCGCTCTGCTCCGGCGCGATGTTGCCCAGTCCCGGCCCGCCGCGAACTACGTCGACGATTACCCCGGGCAGTTCAGCGCCGGCCATGTACGAGATGCCTTCCTGCATCAGGCTGAGGCCGGGTCCGGAAGACGCGCTCATCACGCGCTGTCCCGCCGACGATGCACCGTAAACCATGTTGATCGCCGACACTTCACTTTCGGCTTGCAGGAATGTTCCACCCACCTCAGGGATCAGCAGAGCGGCATACTCGGCGATCTCGCTGGCTGGAGTGATGGGATATCCGTAGAAAGCTTTACAGCCGGCCAGTACTGCGCCCTTCACAATAGCCACATTGCCTTTACACAGCTGGCGCATGAGCAACCTCGTCTTTCTGCGTGACGGATGGAGCAGCCGTCTTTGCGGCGGGCGCCAGGCGTTCCACGATGATGGCTCCGGGCTCCGGGCAGCAATAGAAACAGGCGCCGCAACCGGTGCAGTCTTCACCGGTATATTGCGCCGCATGCACGCCGTAATGGTTGAGTTCGGGCGCCAGTTCAAGACATTCGGGAGGACACGACTCCACACACAAGCCGCATCCCTTGCATTCTTCGGGATCGATGATCACATTACCGCGCGGTTGCGCTGACATGTATTAGCCTCGCATTTCCACTTCGTAAACGTTGCGCTGAAACCAGCGCTGGTGTTCGCAGTACTCATACAGCGAGTTGCGAAAGTCAGGATGAGCAATCTCGATGAGCGCCTCGGCGCGCTGCCGGATCGTGCGTCCATGCAGGTAGGCGATGCCGTATTCGGTGACCACGTAATGCACATCGGCGCGTCCGGTCAGTACGCCTGCGCCATTTGCCAGGCGGGGTACTATGCGTGAAATGGTGCCGGTCTTCGCGGTGGAAGGCAGAGCGATGATCGGTTTGCCGTACTTGGCGCGGGCCGCTCCTCGGATGAAGTCAAGCTGTCCGCCAAAGCCGCTATAGAAGCCCGGTCCAATCGATTCGGCGCAGACCTGGCCCGTCAGGTCCACTTCGATGGCAGAGTTTACGGCCACCATTCGTTCGTTAAGGGCGATCCGATATGGGTCGTTGGTGTAAGCCGAAGGATGAAACTCGAAGACCGGATTCTCGTCGATGAAGTCGAACAGCTTCCGCGTACCCAGCACGAAACCCAAAATGACTTTACGAGGCTTGAAGTTCTTGCGCCGCCCGTTGATGACTCCAGCCTCAATCAGGGGTATCACATTGTCGGAGATCATCTCGGTATGTACGCCCAGATCCTTGCGGTTCATCAGGTTGGGCAGAATCGAGTCGGGAATGGCGCCAATTCCACACTGTAAGACTGAGCCGTCTTCAATCAGCGTGGCCACGCGCGCTCCAATCTGATCGAAGATTCCGTTGCCCTTCTGCTCCTTCATGCCACACAGTGGCCGCGACAGCTCGACGATGGCATCGATCTCGTTTACATGAATGAAGCTGTCGCCATAGGTTCGCGGCATCTGAGCGTTCACCTGGGCAATCACGTGACGAGCGTGTTTCGCCGCGGTCAGCGTGCAGTCCACGCCTACTCCGAAGCTGCAATAGCCATGCGGATCGGGTGGCGAAACCTGGATGAACGCCACGTCAATCGGCATCTCGCCGGTCTCAAACAGAGCCTCCACCTCGCTCAGAAAAATCGGAGTGTAGTCGGCGCGTCCCTCATTCACGGCCTGGCGGACGTTGCCGCCTACGAAAAGCGCATTGTGACGGAAGCTCTCCGCCATCTCGGGTGCGCAATAAGGGGAGGAGCCCATGGTCATCAGGTGAAGAATTTCCACGCCTTTGACATAGGGAGCGCGAACCATCAGCGCTTCCACCAGTGCTTCCGGCTCGGCGCATCCGGGGTGAATGTAGACCCGCATCCCCGACTCCACGAAGTTCACGGCTTCGTCGGCGGTAACCAGTTTGCTGCGGTATTGGTCGATCCACGACATGGACATCGTCCTCTCTAGACAGACACCGTAACGGGTCTCACTGAATAGCCGGCCGTCGCACGCTCATGTCCGAGGGAGGCGTAATAGATGGCGAGATGGAAAAACCTGTCCAGCATCTCCAGCAGCTCCAGCTCGCCGAAGATCTCAGCCGGTCGCTCCAGTTCCGCGTGCTTCTGCAGGTACTCCCACAGATTTTCGCGAACCAGGCAAATCATCCAAACCACCTGGCTGACCGGAACTCCCTGCGCTGCGCGTTGCGCTCCAATCTCTAAGTAGCGCTGCTCGATATCGGTTTCCGTCTTGCCCAGCAGCCACTCGCCGAGATGGCGATAGACCTCGTAGACCGTGTTTGCCAGTTCGCGGTCCGGCACATTCGCGTATGCCGAACACTTGCCGCATTCGCGGTAGCGTTTTTGCAGGCTCCGGGCGAGTCCATCGGAATGAGTTTCAATTAGCTTGACCAGGCGGTATGCCAATAACACGGCTCACCTCGTTTACCTCGGCCCAGGCTGCAAATGGCAGGGTGCAACCTAACGGCTCCGGCCCTCACTCTCTTACATCCAAGTTTCGCCTCAGGATGGGCAAAGGGGCCGTGATTGAAATCACCGGGAAAAGTGACGGATGTCACTCTGTAGTCTGCATTGCGAAATCATTCAAGCGGCTAGGGGTTACATGCACCGCAGAAGTCGACGGCGGAACCAGGTCGGGCCTTGGTTACGAGTCGAAAGGAACATTAGGAAGAGAAGGAGGCAAATCCCAAGACTACCGAGTCTTGCAACGCGAGACGGGAGATCTTATCCCACCCTTCAGGAGTGGGCAACGGTCGTCAGAAAGCCCGAGTCCCGCAGGGACGGCAGCCAATGCCGGTCAGGAATTTCGCAGGCGGCGTTGAGTCGCCTCTCTTAGATGCCGAGTTTCTTGACTTCCTCGTTGTAATACTTGCGATAGAGGATGTCCCACTCCTGCGAGCCTTCCAGAATGGTTTTGCGTTGGTTCTCGATCTTATGCCGGGCGGCAGCGTCGATCTTCGCCTCTTGCGCCATCAGAAGTTCCAGCAGGCGGCGGACCTCCAGCCGGATCGTATTGCGATCTTCCACGAACTCGACGCTTTCCACGTCGGCCAGGGCGTCAGCCACGGCGTGCGCCAGCTTATTGATCTTTTCGCGGCTTATCCTCACAGCACCGCCTTATACTTACGCACCAGTTCGTTCTTTATTTTCTTGAACATCTCCTGGTAGTTGGCGCCGCTACGCTGCATCTCGTCGGAATAGGTGTCGAGAATGATGCGGACTTCGTCATTGATGCGGTCTTCCAGGGTCAGCTCGTCGATAAGCGCGGTATTGACCCGCTCCGTGACGGCAGCCTTGTTGGGAGTTTCGATAAACTCCCCTTCGACCAGCTTGTTGGTGATTTCGCGGGCCAGGTAGCCCACATATTCTTTAGAGAAGAGCATGCTTGTTCGAGACGACTGGGAAAACACTTTAGTTTAGCACACGAATTCGACCTAGTTTCGGCGGCCAGTGCTGCTCCAGCGTCCTACGATTTTGCCGCGAGCGACTGTGTCTGGTCTGCACCATCGGAGTATGATGATTTTCGCCGTGCGGTTTTTCGCGGTGGCCAGAGCTCTTATGTCCGACGATCTCTCCAGCTTAAAAGACGACATGAACGCCTTCATCCTCGGCCACGGCCTTAGCCGTTTCCAGGGCTATGTGACCGAAGAAGTGCACAGCGTCATGTGGGATCCGAAAGACAATCCTGAGAGCTGGAAGGATTTTGTCGAACTCGCAAAGAAGGCCGGCTCGCAGTTCCTCTCGATGGATGAAGAGGTGCTTCAACGCGACGAACTCGATTACCTGGTGCAGCGGCTGCAACACGCCAGCTTTCCCAGCGACGAAGACCTGGACGAGGCGCGCTGGCTGCGCAACTACATCGGAAAGACAGGCTTCATCCAGCTGGGCTGGCCGCACCAGGGCATTATGTTCCTCTTTGAAGCGACCACGGAGTGGTACGAGCGCTATCAGCATCTGCTCGACCTGGTAGAAGACTTCGGCAGCATGGCAATAGACGACGGCGAGCAGGACGACGAGCACTAGCGTGCGCTGGGTCCTTCGTAACGCCGATCCGCAACAGGTCCAACATCTCGCGCTCGAGACTAATCTTCCCCTGTGGATGGCGCGCCTCCTGGCTGTTCGCGGCATAGACAGCGGCGAGCTTGCCCAAAAATTCCTCGCACCCTCCCTGCAGGATCTCCACGATCCTTATCGCATGACCGGGCTGCGTGCGGCGGTCGAGCGACTGAAGGCCGCCATCGAGCGTGCCGAGACCGTACTCATCTATGGCGATTACGACGTCGACGGCACCACCGCAATCGTTATTCTGAAGACTGCTCTGGAATTATGCGGCGGCAAGGTCGACTACCACGTGCCGCATCGCGTGCGCGAAGGCTACGGCATGCGCGATGAGGTGATCGAGCAGGCCGCCGATCGCGGCATTCGCCTGATCGTCAGCGTCGATACGGGCATTCGCGCCTTCGCTGCGGCGGAAACCGCGGCCCGGCGGGGCATCGATCTCATCGTCACCGACCATCATCTGCCCCAAGCAGAAGGCGTGCCAAAGGCATTGGCCGTCGTCAATCCCAATCAGCAAGGCTGCGAGTACCCGTGTAAGTCGCTTTGCGGGGCAGGCGTCGCGTTCAAGATCGCGCAAGCGCTGCTGGTCGAAAGCGGCCGCGAACGTCTGTTGCCCTCGTTCCTTAAGATGGTGGCGATCGCGACCATCGCCGACGCAGTCCCCTTGGTCGACGAGAACCGCGTTTTCGCCAAGCTTGGACTGGAAGGATTACGTAAGCCCGTCAACGCCGGTCTGAAAGCCCTGCTTGCGACTTGCCAACTCGAAGGCTCACGTCCACTCAGCGCCGGCGACATTGCCTTCCGCGTGGCGCCGCGCTTGAACGCCGCCGGGCGTATGGACATCGCCGAGCGCGTCATCCAGTTATTCACGGAGAAAGATGCGGAAAGAGCCGCCGAGATGGCGATGCAGCTCAATCAGCTCAATGGCGATCGCCAGCAGGAAGAGCAGCGCATCGTCGACGAGATTCACAAGAAGATCGACGCAACGCCGGAGATGAAAGACGCCTACTGCATGGTGGTGGACGGCGATGGCTGGCATCGTGGCGTAATCGGCATCTGCGCCACCCGCGTGGTCGAGCGCTATCATCGCCCCGCGCTGGTATTCTCCTGCGAGAACGGCGAGGCTCATGGTTCCGGACGCTCCATCCGCGCCTTTCATCTGCTCGAGGCGCTGGAGTCCTGTCCCGAGCTCTTCACGCGCTTCGGTGGGCACTCCCACGCTGTAGGATGTGCGCTCCCGACCGAGCGGATTCCCGAACTCCGCGCCCGCCTGGATGCCTACGCCCGCGAGCGTCTGACCTTGGAAGACTTTATCCCTGAGCTGGAATACGACGCTGAACTCTCACTCGACGAGATTAACCACGACTTCTGGCTGGCACTGCAAAGGCTGGAGCCGTACGGCGTAGGAAATCAGACGCCGACATTTGTTGTTCGCAACGCCAAGCTGATACAGCCTGCCCGCGTGATGAAAGAGAAGCATCTGAAACTGCGGGCCATTCCCGGCGACCCCAACGCAAATGGCGGACGCTTTCAGCGCGCTCACGATGTGCTGGGATGGCGCATGGCCGAGCGGGCCGCCACGAGCCCCCTACTGGCAGGCGACGTCTTGGATTTGGCCTTCACCATTGATTACAACGAGCACCCCGATTTCGGCGGCGTGCAGTTGAATCTGGTGGACTTCAAGCGCGTCGTGCCCGTGACTCTCGCCGCGAGCACCGCTGACGCCGGATAGATTCCAAGAGGGTTTCAAGGTGTCCCACTCAATCGTTGCTCTGAGTGGGACACTTTGCTTCCCGGCTTACGCTGCAGTCGCGGCCTTTCCGGCTTCGAGGTGCAGGCTCTGTCCCTGCCCGGCCACCCGATGCATCTCGCGATAGTGCTTCGGCGTGATACCGGCCAGCCGCCGAAAGACGCTGGTGAAGTGGCTCTGCGTTTCGAAGCCTACCTTCATGGCGATATCGGCCAGGGCCACTCGGGTTTCGCGCAGGTATTCCTGAGCACGTTCCACCCGCTGACGCATGACGTACTGGTGGGGAGTCGTGCCGGTGCTCATCTTGAAGAGTTTCGAGAAGTAGTACTGGCTCATCCCGGCGACCTGCGCCAATTCGGTGACGCTGAGTTCCAGTCCAATGTTCTCCCGTATGTGAGAGAACACTCGTTGCAGCCGGCGCGGAGGAAGGCCACCCACCACTTCGATGGCCGCCAAGGTCGCGCCAAGGTACGCTTGCACAATTTCCTTCATCTGCTCTTCTTGCAGCAAGGGCAGAGGCAGAACCAGGACATTCATGCCTTCTTCCTTCGCGCCTACGTGAGCCGAGTGCGCGTCACCACACAGAGCCGCGCGGATGCCGGGCACGCGGTTAGCAGCCACCGATGCTCCCACGGCGCGGCTGGTGATGATGATTCCGCGCTCGGCATCGTGACGTAGTACCGCCAACGCAACCTGTTCGGCATAGTCGGAAGGGCTTCGGTCCACCGAAGTGGGCGCCGGATCGGCTAATTCGTGTCCCGCAGAGATAAGGGCCGCAGTAAGCCGTTCCCTGATTTCATTTCCTTGCTCATCAGAAGCGATCGCGATTCGCACTTCTCATCCTCCTCGTTGCAGTCGCTGAAGTCCAAGTTCCGATCCCGTCGCCACCAGCTTTCGTCCGGAAAATTCAGCCGCACGTCGCAAGTTGTGGTCATAAGTTCCTGAATGCTTTATGCGAGAGTTGCAACGCCTGATCGCAATAAGGCATGGAACGTTTCCCTACGGGTCGCTTCTAAGCGGCTTGTAATCACAGCCCGCGCACTTTTGCGGGGCAACGCATCCGCTTCAAACGAAGACTAGGAGTTGTACAGGGGCGGGGGACGCAAAAATCGCCTGCGATAGAACAAGGCGGCATCATGGGTTACCAGGGAGCTAAAGACCCTTTGCACCAGCGGCTGGCCGCGGAACAAAAGGTAGTACATGCCCGTGGCGATGAACCAGAACACGACAACTGCGGGAAGATCCGTTCCGAATGACTTCGCTTCCAGGCGCGCTTTGTGGGAATCGTGCGGGTATGCCTGGTGGACGACGCCTTTCCCGTGATAGTCAGGCCTCGACTGAAGCGCGAACAGAAAGACAATAAAGCAGACTGAGATTGCCAGGATTCGGCGCGCGGAGTCGCGATTGGCAAGAGAGCTCATGTCAGCCTATAGGTATCGAAAATCCGTTGCCGGAATTCGCCCAATTTAAAACTTATAGTTCAGGTTCGTGGAGCGGTCAAGTGTCCGGTGGTCTTCGGTCAAACGATTTCTCTCCCGCTACGGTGAAGCCCCTAGTGTCATTTTATTGCCTCTGACTAGCTCCCAAGTCCCTCTAACTTTTGGAACACCCGGGGCTCAGTCTCGCCGGATTCGGCTAACCTCTCCATCTTCATGCCGCACAATGACATAGCGCCTCTTTTACATCTGCATACGACGTGTATTACATTGATATCTCGATTTAAACCGCATAAAACTGACTATCGTCATTAAAAGCTGTCGTTTGGATCGCGAGCGCGGCCGCGAGGCCCGTAGTCCGCAGTTGTTGGGGCAATTCGTGGAGGGCTGCTTGAAACACCAACGTTGGGCGTGGGTAACTCTGCTTGTTTGCGTGGTTCTTTCGATTTCCGGTTACGCACAGGTTTCCGCCGGCCTCTCCGGCCGGGTCACCGACCAGACCGGCGCCGCCATAACGGGAGCGACTGTCACTGCGACGAATCGCGATACGGGAATGTCGCGCACAACCGTTACTACGGGAAGCGGTAGCTACCTGTTTGTGGCCCTGCCCATCGGCCAGTACGAACTTCGCGCCAACAAAGACGGCTTTGCGGAGGAGATCCGCAGTGGCATCGTGCTGGTCGTCGGAGAGGACGCGACCGCCAACCTGCATCTCCAAGTCGGCAAGGTCACCGAGCAGGTGAAGGTCACCGACAACGTTCCGGTGGTAAATGCGAGCACGCAGGATATTTCCGGCTTGGTGGGTGAGAAGGAAGTGAAAGCGCTTCCTCTGAACGGACGCAGTTACGACCTGCTGTTGACGCTCAACCCCGGCATCGTGAACTTCACGTCGGAAAAGACCGGTGGCGTCGGAGTATCGAACTCCAGTACCGGCAATAATTTCTCCGTGTCGGGTAATCGGCCGCAGCAGAATTTGTTCCTGCTGAACGGCGTGGAATTTACCGGCGCTGCCGAGAACAATATGCAGCCCGGTGGCGCAAGCGGCAATCTGCTAGGCGTGGACGCGGTGCGCGAGTTCAATGTGCTACGTGATACCTATGGCGCCGAATACGGTAAGCGGCCCGGCGGGCAGGTCACGATCGTCACTCAGTCGGGCACCAATCAGTTACACGGCTCGCTGTACGAGTTCATCCGCAACAATGCGTTGGATGCCCCCAACTATTTCGACCAAGGCTCAGCGCCGCCGTTTCAGCGCAACCAGTTTGGCGCCTCGCTGGGCGGCCCTATCCAGACCGACAAAACATTTTTCTTCGTCAACTACGAAGGCTTGATTCAGAACCTTCATCAAACCTCTGTCGCTTTCGTTCCCGATCTCGCCTCTCGCGCCGCAGCCGCGCCCAGCGTACAGCCCCTGCTGAACCTCTGGATCACGCCGCCAGCCAATGCACCCGATTTCAACGGCATAGCCCAGGTGTTCAGCAGCCCGCTGCAGACGATTCGCGAGAACTTCGGCAATGCGCGCGTCGATCACGTGTTCTCGTCCAAAGACACGTTCTCGACCGCTTACACCATCGACGACGGTAACGACTTCACGCCTACAACCGCCAACCCCTATAGCACCGACATTCTGACCCTGCGCGAGCAGGTGGCGACACTGGAAGAAACGCACGTCTTCTCTCCAACATTGTTGAACGTCGCTCGGTTCGGTTATTCGCGGGCAGGTTACTTCTTCACTGGCGAGCCGACTCCAGGAACGCCTGCCGCCACCGTGCCCGGCTTTCTGCTGGGAGACCCCGTGGGCGCAGTCGTTGTGGGAGGGAGTGCCGCCTCCAATCCGCAGGCTCAGATTGGCCTGGCCGGCAGCAACAACGGTAGCAATCTGACCATCGCGCGCAATCTCTACACCTACGAGGACCGGGTGAGTTGGACGCATGGCAAGCATCAGTTCAGCTTCGGCATCTGGGCCCAACAGTTCCAGTCAAACGAAACCATCGCGCTCAGCCAATATGGACAGGCGACCTTCGCCAGCCTGCAAACGTTCTTGAAGGGAACCACCAGCTCATTCCTGTACGATCCGGCGCCGACCGAGATGAACTGGCGTTCGTGGTTCACCGCCATCTACGCGCAGGATGTAATCCGCGTGACACCGAACTTCACCCTCAGCCTCGGTTTCCGCGGCGAGTCTTCCACCGGATGGAACGAAGCTCACGGCCGCGCCGCCAACTACACCTTCCCGGACGGCGTCATCTCCAGCGAGCCGCGCATTGCGAGCAATGCGTTTACGGCAAACAATGCGACGTTCCTGCCCGAGCCTCGCATCGGCTTTGCCTGGAGTCCGGTCTCCGACAAGACCGTCGTGCGCGGCGGATTTGGAATGTACAACGAGTTGCAGGATGCGCTCGGTTATCGTATGGACCAGAACGCGCCCTTCAATCCGACCTATAGCATTGCAGCGCTGCCCGTATCGGAGCTGCCCATCAATCCGCTGGCGCCCGTGCCCGCGAAGGCGTTGCTGGTTCCCGGCGGTGTGCAGCCCAACCTGAAGATGCCGACGCTGATTTCATACTCTCTCGGGATCGAGCAGGAGATCACGCCGAACACTTCGCTGACGATTCGCTATGTGGGATCGCACGGATATCACGAGTTGATCGGTGTCGATGCCAACGAACCGGTGCCGGTGATCTGTCCGGCATCGCCGTGTCCATCCGTCTATCCCGCCAACTTCCCGGCGCCACTCGCCGGCACGCCGGTTCCCGCAGGCACGTACTACATCCCTGCTGGAACTCCGAAGGCGAATCCTTCCCTGGCGAATACCTGGACCTGGTTCTCCGTGGGTGACAGCAGCTACAACGCACTCCAGCTGGACTTCAATCATCGTTTCAGTCACGGTCTGTCGTTCCGCGCCGCTTACACCTGGTCGAAGGCGCTCGATGATGGCGATTCGCTCAACCAGACCACTGCTGGAAACGCGCCGGGACTCGTGGCGAATCCCTACGACATCAAGGCGGACTGGGGACTGGCTACGTACGACGTTCGCAATCTGGCGACGATCAGCGCCGTCTACGAGCTGCCGATCGGTAAGGGAAAACAATTCGTCAACCAGTGGAACGGTTTTGCCGGCGGGCTGGTGAGCGGCTGGTCGGTGAACAGCATCGTGCTGTTGCAGGGAGGATTCCCGTTCACGCCGCAGCTCAGCTACAACCCTTCGAACAACGGAGACACGCGTAATCCGGTGCGGCCCTTCGTGAATCCCGACTTCACCGGTTCGATCATCACCGGCAATGTGAACCAATGGTTCAACCCCGCGGCATTTCTCGCGCCGCCGGCGAACAGTGGCTTCTACGGCAATCTCGGGCGCAATACCCTAATAGGCCCAGGGCTGGCGACGTGGGACTTCTCCACGGTGAAGGACACGCGCATTACCGAGCGGACGACACTACAGTTCCGCGCGGAAATCTTCAACCTGCTCAATCGCGCGAACTTCAATACCCCGAACTTAATCGTCTTTACCCCGACAGGAGTTTCGGGGACGGCTGGCGCCATCACCAGCACCTCGACGACAGCCCGGCAAGTGCAGTTCGCACTGAAGCTGCTGTGGTGATGTGCAGGGGAACGTTCCACCAATAACGGTTGTCATCCCGACTAAGGACATCCTTCCACTCCGGCGGACAAAGGAAGCCCGCCTCCGGTCGGGATGACAACCCTGAAAAGTTGACGGGGAACTATGGGCTGTTGAGTCCGCCCCGGTGGCAACCATCACCGAAGCTATTATTCCGACTGCTCGGCGGGAGCCGATACGTGCTCGTGCGTGATTACCCAGTGGCCGTCCTTCTGCTCCAGCACAGCGGTCCAGCGCAGCGTCAGCTTTTGGGCTTCACC
This sequence comes from uncultured Acidobacteriaceae bacterium, assembly GCA_963834135.1. Lineage (GTDB taxonomy): Bacteria > Acidobacteriota > Terriglobia > Terriglobales > Acidobacteriaceae > Bog-257. The sequence goes on from CAWIAN010000013.1 coordinate 351,822, forward strand.
CTGCGCCGACGTTCCCGCCATGTCGAGCGTTCCCGCAACCCAGGTGTAAGGACCCGCGGGATGAATCTGCACATCGTCACTCAGCGTGTAGGTTACCTTCGGCATGTCTTTGAGTGACGGGCCCACACCGGCCTTGTACTCTTCCCAGCTGTTGTACTTCAGCGGCGCCACATCGAAGAACAAGTGGCCGGGACCGGAGGCATAAAAGCGACTCTGTTTTTCGATATCGTTGGACGCCCATCCGTCCCAGATGCTCTGCAGATAAGCGCGGTCGACCGGTGCTGCGCTTCCGGCTGGTGCCGTGGGAGTTTTCGATTGCGGCGTCGGACTGCTTTGGGCAGCGATTGGCAAAGAAAGAGCCAATAAGCAGAGGGCGATCAAGGCGCGATGCATGAGTTCTCCGGACAACAATGGGGATGAGCGGATTCTCGCAGACCGGCAGCAGCGATTCAATGGGGGAGCCTACCACCTTCCGGTTGCAGCAAGTTTCCGGCAATTTGTTACCCTGTTAGTTTCCATGAAACTACGGCTGCTTGGCCTGATGGGTAGTTCTCTGATGGTTGTAGCGCTCGGCGGGTGCGGAACGCCCGGAGCGCCGTCGCTCCCTTCCCTGAATCTGGCGCGTCCGGTGGAAGACTTGACCGCGTCCCGCCGCGGCAGCAAGGTCGATCTGGATTGGACGATGCCGCGTAAGAACACCGACCGCACCAACATTAAGCACAATCCCACCACGCTGATCTGCCGCCACGACGGCACGACCCTGATGGACAAGTGCACCGTGGTTGCCGAGGTGACGCCGCCGACTCCGAAAGCCCCGCAGAAGCAGAAGGGCGAAGGTGCTCCCGGCGACGTTCGTATTCATTACGTCGATACGCTGCCGCAGCAACTCGGCATGAAAGATCCTGCCGGTTTCGTGACCTACGCCGTCGAAGAGATGAACGCGCACGGCCGCAGTGGCGGGCTGTCAAATCAGGTTGCTATTCCGGTGGTCCCAACCATCTCGGCACCGGACAAAGTAGATGCCCAAGTCGAAGCCGATGGCGTTCACATCACATGGTCGGGAGCTGAGCCACCCTCACCTCCAAGCGGCGTGACCTATCTGTATCGAATCATGCGCCGTCCAGTGGGAGCGCCGGCGTACATCGTGCTGGACGACGTTCATCCTTCCGCGACCGGCTCGTTTCTGGACAAGACATTCGCGTGGGAGCAGAAGTACGAATATCGCATCACCACGTTGAGCCAGGTGCGGGCCGAAGGAATGAATGCCGGAGTAGAGGGCGAAGATTCGCCGCCAGTTGAAGTATTCACCAAAGACATTTATCCACCCGCACAGCCGGGAGGACTACAGGGCGTTTTCTCCAGCGTAGGCCAGAAGCCGTTCATCGATCTCACCTGGGCGCCGAACATGGAAAGCGATCTTGTTGGATACAACGTCTATCGTTGGGTTGAGGGTAGCCAGCCGGCCAAGCTGAACGCGCAGCCCGTGCAGACACCATCGTATCGGGACGAAACAGTTGAGCCGGGAAAGAAATATTTCTACGCGGTGACGGCGGTCGACCTGCGCGGCAATGAGAGTGCGCAGTCCAGGCCCGCCAGCGAAACCGTGCCAGCCAAGTAAAAGGAATTGCCGTGCAATATTGCAGATTTTCCTATCAGGGTGTCGTTCGTTACGGACTGATCGAAGGTCAGACGATCACCCGTTCGTTAGATCGCGCTCCGCGGGCCTTCTCCGATTTTCAGGCGGGAGAGAAGAGCGGCGCTCCATTAGACGCGGTCCGCCTGCTGGCTCCGGTTGAGCCCACCAAGATCGTCTGCGTCGGGCGCAACTATCGTGAGCACGCCAAGGAATTGAACCACGACATCCCGACGGAACCGCTCTTGTTCTTTAAGCCGCCGTCCTCAATCATCGGCCCGGACGATGACATTCAGCGTCCCGCCGATCTCTCAGGACGCGTCGACTACGAAGGCGAGATGGGAGTGGTGATCGGCAAGCGCTGTTTCCGCATTCCCGAAGGCGAAGACGTCCGGCCGTACATACTTGGCTACACCTGCGTGAATGATGTGACCGCACGCGATCTGCAGAACAAAGACAACCAGTGGGCGCGCGCCAAGGGCTTCGACACATTTTGCCCGGTCGGGCCGGTGGTGGTCGACGGGCTCGATCCCTGGAAGGGCGTTCGTGTGCAAACGCATGTCAATGGGGAGCTGAAGCAAAACGGGGTCACCAGCGACTTTCTGTTTCCGCTCGACCTGCTGCTACGCTACATCACCTCGGCGATGACGCTGGAGCCGGGAGACCTGATCGCCACAGGCACCCCACAGGGCGTGAGCCCGGTGAAGGCGGGAGATGTAGTCGAGGTGACGGTCGAGGGTGTAGGCACGCTTCGCAATCCGCTGGTCGACCGCACCCGTCTATAGTGAGTTGTCGTCAGTGTTGAATTGTCATAGATATTGAATTGTCATCCCGAGCAGAGGCGGCCTGCCTTTGGCCGCCAGAGTCGAAGGGCCGCTATCCCCGGAAAATCCTTAAGAATCTTCATCCAGTTACAAGCCGGTAACAACGTTCGGACTCTATTCGCCAGGCAAGAATTTTCCTGTTCCCTTGTGACCGTTATCCCGCTATCTTGGTTTCAAACCTGCCGGCATTCTCATGAATTCGGTCAAGCTCTATCCCGTGCTCGCCTTCGGTGCAACCGCCGCCATCATCGGTTACGCCTTGCTGTCACGCAAAAACAAGAAATCTCCCGAGCAACTGGAGAAGGAGCGGCGCACCGATCTGACTCGAGGCGGACGCATCCTGGATGGCAACGTGATCGACGTTCTGGAGTTAGAAGACGATGAGACCGGGCAGTTGATGATCCTGCTGGTTTACAACTATGACGTCGCGGGTGTGACCTATGAGGCCTCGCAAGACGTCACCCATCTGCGGCAGTTCATCGACCTGTATTCCTGCCGACTGGGCCTGCCGGCGTCGGTGAAGTACGATCCGCATAATCCCGGGGACTCGATCGTCATTTCGGAAACCTGGTCCGGACTGCGCAAACCGACCATCGTCCTGCCGCAGAAACAGGTGGCGGTAAACTCCCAAACTTTAGCGTAACTTTTGTGGGTGTCTAACATCCTAAAGCTAGTGGAAAATAGCCGGTTTGAGCCCGGATATTTTGTTACACTTTCGTAACACCAAACGCCGTTCCAGCGTTGTTACAATAACTTATGCATAACCTGCCGTTGCCGCTCGCTGCATTTCTGGCGGGAATTCTTTCCTTCCTTTCGCCCTGCGTGCTTCCGCTGGTGCCCGGTTACGTGTCTCTGATCTCGGGGGCCAGCGTGGAAGAGTTGCAGTCATCCGAGCGCCGCCTTTTGGGCACGGTCATGCTGCACTCCTTGACCTTTGTGCTGGGCTTCAGCGTTGTCTTTATCGCTCTGGGAGCGGTGGCTACCGGCGTCGGCCAGGTCGTTAACGAATATCATTCTCTGCTGTCGAAAATTGCGGGCGTCATCGTCATCATCTTCGGGTTACATCTGACCGGGATTCTCAAGATCAAAGCGCTCTATGCCGACAAACGTATGCATGACGTGAAGGGCAGCTCCAGCGCCTTTGGATCCTTCGCCGTAGGCTTCGCTTTTGCTTTCGGCTGGACCCCCTGTATTGGCCCTATTTTGGCGACTATTCTGGTTTTGGCAAGCGCGCAAGGCACAGTAATGAAAGGCATTGTGCTGCTGGCGGTGTATTCCATGGGCTTGGCCGTGCCCTTCCTGCTGACCTCGTTGGGCGTGGACCGTTTTCTGGCTTTCTACGGCCGTTTTCGCAAACACTTGCACACAGTCGAGGTCCTCAGCGGTATACTTTTAATCGCCATCGGAGTCTTGATCTTCTTAAACAACCTGCGCCTGCTCTCCGGGTATCTGGGTTTCTTGAACCGGTTCGCACTGTGAAGGTATCTCTGTGAGACGAAACGCGTTGGTGTTTGTGGCTCTGACGGTGGCGGTTCTTGCCATGCTGGCAAGCGGGAAGTACCTCGACCGCACTCGCCAGCACAATCCTCTGAAACTGGTTGGTGACATCAAGGGCGTCGAAGCTCCAGACTTCAGCCTATTTACGCTCGATGGTCAGAAGGTCAAGCTTTCCGACTACCGCGGCAAGGCCGTCCTGCTGAACTTCTGGGCTACGTGGTGTCCGCCCTGCAAAGTTGAAATGCCTTGGTTCGTCGACCTGCAAAAGCAGTATGGCAAGGACGGGCTGGTCATTCTGGGTGTCGCCATGGACGATTCCGAGCCGGGCACCATCGCCAAGTTCGCCAATGATCTCGGGGTCAACTACACCGTGCTGCTGGGCACCGACAAGGTTTCCGACGACTACGGCGACGTGCAGTATCTGCCGACCACGTTCTTCATCGGGCGCAATGGCGCCGTCGTCGACAAGCTGACCGGCCTGCTGGATCGCAAGGACATCGAAGACGACGTGAAAAAGGCGTTGTCCACCGACCCGGGCACGCCCATGAGGCCTGCGCCCGTGCAGCAGAATCAGGCCAAAGCTCAGCGCAGGGCGGTGCCTCCAGAACCTCCCGACACAAGAGACCCTCAATGAAGCGTTGCATCGTTCCTTTTCTTTTTGCTTTCCTGCTGACGGGATTGTTGGCAGCTCAATCGATGGGCGACAAGCCCTACGTCATCATGGCCCCGGTGGGCACTGTGCAGGTGCACGCGGGTGCGACGAAAGCTGTGAACCTCGCCTTCCGCGTCGGCTCCGAGTATCACATCAACTCGCACACCCCGAACTCGCCCCTGCTGATCCCCACCGTGCTCAAGCTAGAGCCGGCCGTACCGGTATCGCTTGGAGATGTGAAGTATCCCGCGGGACAGAACGTGAGCTTTGCTTTCTCCGGCGACGAAAAGCTGAATGTTTATAGCGGCGATTTCGCCATCGATGCCTTCGTCAAGGCTCCCGCGGACGCTGCTGCCGGCAGTTACCCGGTGAAGGGAACGCTGCGCTTCCAGGCTTGCGATCACAGCGCCTGCTATCCTCCGCACACCATCCCGGTTGAATTCCAGGTAACCGTCGTTAAGTAGCGCCGAAATGATTTTGGCTTCAGCTCCTGCAAAGCTTTGCCAAGGAGTGAAGCCAAATTTATTTCCCGCATGACTGGCCCCGCCGCTCACATCTACGTTTGCGAACCGCCGGTCGCTCCGCTGCTTGCCGCAGCCTGGGCCGCAAGGCTGACGACTTGAACCACGCTGCAAGTGGAACCCAGCACTCCACCCTTCGCGTTCAAGTTGGTTGGAGTGTAGGAGGCATCGTGCTGCAGGCGGATCTGCACGCTGTTACTGACGCAAGCGTCGCCGGCGATGATTCGTGACGACGGGAAACCCCAGCGCACTGACCACGATTCATGCTTCTGATCGAGCGCATGCTTGGCATCCACGTTGGCGTAAAGTGCGTAGACAGCCGGGTCGAAGTCCACTCCCTGCGCCTTGGCCTTTTGCATCATCCATCCCAGGGTAATGTCTGACAATCCGGTCTCCGGATACCCGCCGCCAACGTCGCAATGTACTCCGGTGAAATACACCTGCTCGATCGTCTGCCCCGGGGCCGGGGGACCGGACCACAGCGTGGCGGGAAACTGGCTGCGGCGTTCGTCGATGGAGATGGCGTGGTAGGCGTTCTTCACGCAAGGATGCAGCTTGGTGTCGAGAAAATCATAACGAAGCATATCGATGCCGCCAAAGATCGCAGGAATGCCGAGCGAGCCAACCGTGTCCCACACTCCGATCATGGTGATCTCGACGTTCTCAACCGCATACTTTTGTTTTAAAGAGGCCAGTAACTGCTGCTTCTGCGCAGGATCGTGCTCGCGATAGGTCTGGAACGCAAGATTGGTCAGGTTGTCATCGGTATTCTGCGTAGGGAGTCCGCAGGCGATGATCATCCCTCCCAGGCAGCGTGCGGTATAGGCTCCGCGGCTGAACCCGAAGAGATAGATCGAGTCGCCGTGCTCGTAGAGATGCGAGATGCGGGTATAACCATCGCGAATTTTGCCGTCGAGACCATCGCCGAAGGCTCCGCCCAGGAAATGTGTAATCGGGTTTCCGTCCGCTCCGACTCCATCGTCATAGATGGGGCATTGCTCGGCGGTAAAGTTCATCGCCTTGAAGATTTTGTAAACGTTGGTATTGGTGGCAGCGTCGTTCCAAGTTCCATCGGAACAGAAAATGATGCGCTTAGACATAGTGGTCCCTCCTGGGTATTGGGGCGGCAACTCCGTTGAGAGCAGCTGAGGAGTAGCCGGGGAGCAGGTAGGCGAACTATAACACGCTTTTCGCGGGCTGAGTTGCCGAAGGATTCACCGGAGGCACAGACGCGATCAGGCCAGAAATCCCAGCACGTGGCGCGTAAACTCAGCAGGCTTCTCGAATGCCGGCAAGTGTCCGCACTGCGGAATCACCTCCAGCCTCGAACCGGGAATAAGCTTATGCAAATTCCGTCCCACCGCTAGCGGAATCATCTCATCCTGCTCGCCCCACACAATCAACGTGGGCACACTCAACTTGCCGATGACATCATCCAGACGCTCGCTGTCGCTGCGCTGATTTCGCAGCACGCTGTCAATGGTGTAGCCATCACCGTGCTCCAGGTGCAGTTCATACGCCATGTTGACCAGGGCGTCGGTTGCCAGCCGCTTGTCATAAAACAGAAGCCGAAAGAGCTCCTTCAGATGTGCACGCGTCGAGACCCGCACGTCCATCGGCAGTTCGGCTATCTCGCCCCACACGCCCGCGGCATCCACCAGAACCAGCTTGTCGACGCGCCCCGGAAACTGCAGCGCAAATGCCGAGGCGATCCATCCGCCCAGCGACTCGCCCAGCACCGAGGCGTGCTCAATTTTCAGTTCCAGCAAGAACTGCTCGACGACTTCGACGAATCCCGCAATGCGGTACTCGATCAGCGGCTTGTCGGAGCGGCCGAAGCCCAGAAGATCGATGGCAATCACCCGATGCGCTTGGCGGAAACCTTCGAAGCAGAACGCCCACTCATCGGCGTCTCCCCCGATGCCGTGAATCAGCAGCAAAACCGGCCCTGCTCCCACATCGTAGTACTTGATTGTCTGACCGAAAACGGTGGCGCTGCGCAACTGCGGCAGCGGTGGAAAGACCCAATGATAGGGTTCGCTTCCTGCACTCATTAGAGAATCTTCTTGCCGAAGGCGGAGAGTGCCAGCTCGACTGCGAGCTCGGCCGTCTGGTTGCGCTCATCGAGCACCGGATTCACTTCCACCATCTCGAAGCTGAGCATGCGGCCGTGATCGGCGAGGATTTCCATCGCCAGATGCGCTTCCCGGTACGTGGCGCCGCCCCAAACGGGCGTGCCCACGCCGGGCGCATCTTCCGGATCGATCCAGTCCAGGTCCAGCGAAACGTGGTAGCCCACGGTGCCTCGCCCCACCAGGCGCAGCGCTTCCTCCATCACGGCGCGCATGCCGCGCTCGTCAATATCACGCATGGTGAAGACGTGTACACCCGATCTGCGAATGTTCTCGCGCTCATGTTGGTCCACGTCGCGAATGCCTACAAGCGCGCAATTTTCCGGGCGCACCTTAGGACTGAAGCCATACAGATCGGAGAGCGGCGAATGGAACAGGCCCATGATGGCGCCGAGCGGCATGCCATGCACGTTGCCGCTGGGCGAAGTGTCAGGCGTGTTGATGTCGCTGTGCGCATCGATCCACATCAGGCCAATGCGCTGGTTTCTGCGGCGATAAAACTCCGCCACACCCGAGACGGTGCCGGCCGCGATGGAGTGATCGCCGCCCAGGGTGAGCGGGATCTGGCCGCCCTCAAGCGTCTTGATCACCAGCTCCGCTTGCGCGGAACACGTCTCCGTGATCTCGGTCAGATACTTGGCGTTGGGATCGCCTTCGGTCTCAGTCTCCAGCATGGCGACGGGGACATTGCCACCGTCCTCGACGTCGTAGCCGAGCGCTTCGAGCTTGGCTTCGAGGCCGGCAACGCGCATCGCCGAAGGTCCCATGTCGACGCCGCGGCGCGACTGGCCCAAATCGAGCGGCACACCGATGATGCGGATATGCTTGGTTTCAATATTCTGGAGCGGTTTGGTGATTGGACTGGTCGCCATAATTGTTCCTGATTCGAATCTTAGAAAAAACGATTGTCATCCTGAGCGGAGCGTCCGCTCCTCTTTCCGATCCACCGCCTCTGCGGATTGGGCGGACGCGCGGTCGAAGGACCCCTACCCTCGACAAGCGTCATATGCTGTCCCTGCCGGGACCCAGTGCTCTCGAGAGGCTTGTACCCAGCGATGAAGCGGCCGGACTATCGTTCGGCAGCCTACGGCGCTTATTACGGGTACAGCCTATGCAACGTGCGCGGGAAGGGAATCGTCTCGCGCACATGATCCAGCCCGCAGATCCACGCCACCGCGCGCTCGATGCCCATGCCAAAGCCGGCGTGCGGCACCCCACCGAACTTACGCAAATCGAGATACCACTTGAACGCCTCTTCCGGCAGCTCGTGCTCGTGAATGCGCTTCAGCAGCAGCTCGTAGGACGCCATACGCTGCGACCCGCCGATGATCTCGCCGTAACCCTCGGGCGCCAGCACATCGACGCATAGCGCCAGGTCCGGCCGATCCGGATCGGGCTCCATGTAGAACGCCTTCACCGCGGCAGGATACCGATGAATCATGACAGGACGATCAAACTGCGACGAGATATAGGTCTCATCCGGCGAGCCGAAATCTCCGCCGTACTCGAATTTGTTCTCGACCAGGCCCTTCGAGTGGCCCTCCTGCAACATCTTCACCGCGTCGTCATAGGTGACGCGCGGGAACGGCGTTGCAATCTTCTCCAGCTTCGCAATGTCGCGGCCGATGGTTTCCAGCTCCGGCCGGCGTTTCTCCAGACAGCGCGTCACGATCGAAGTAATGAACTGCTCGGCCAACTCCATCAGTCCGTCGAGTTGCAGATACGCGACCTCGGGCTCGACCATCCAGAACTCGGTCAGATGGCGGCGGGTCTTCGACTTTTCAGCGCGGAACGTTGGACCGAAGCTGTAAACCTTGCCCAGCGCCATGGCCGTCGCCTCGATGTAGAGCTGGCCCGACTGCGTCAGGAACGCCTGCTCCTCGAAGTAGTCGACGGGGAAGAGCGTGGTGGTGCCTTCGCACGCGGCGGGCGTGAGAATCGGCGGATCAGTCAGGGTGAAGCCTCGATCGTCGAAGAAGTCACGCGCCGCCTTGATGATCTCAGCGCGCACCCGCAAGATCGCTGCCTGTCGGGGTGAGCGCAGCCACAGGTGCCGATGCTCCATCAGGAAGTCGACGCCGTGTTCCTTGGGTGTGATCGGATACGGATCGTCCGGGTTAACGCGCTGCATGACCTGCGCGTCGGTGACGTCAAGTTCGTAGCCGCCGGGGGCGCGCTGATCGGCGCGAACCTTGCCGGTGACGATGACGCTGGACTCCTGCGTGAGGCCCTTAATGGCCTCGAACAGTTCAGGCGAAACCTGCTGCTTAGCGACCACGCCCTGGATAATGCCGCTGCCGTCGCGGAAGATGGGAAACAGCAGCTTGCCGCTGGCGCGCAGGTTATACAGCCAGCCGCGAATGGTGACGGTCTGGCCCTCGTGCTGTCCGATCTCGCGGATCGTACTGATGACGGGGGTTGCACTTTCGGTACTGGTAGATGAGTTCATGGGCTTGCATTCAGTTTAGCAGCTAGCAATTAGCACCTAGCACCTAGCCAAGCCCACCCCGCAAGTAAGTCTTTCATAAGTCGGCCTACCGGAAATCTGCGACGTTGCGACGCTAAGGTTCTGCGAATTGCCGGCTGCTAGTTGCTATCCTGTTGTCCCATGACCTCTCCATACAATCGCATCGCCGGGCAAAGTGTGGAACGGCTGGCCGCCTTGAGCGACGGCATCTTCGCGGTTGCCATGACCTTGCTGGTGCTCGATATTCATGCGCCCGCGATCGAGGCGGTGCATAACGCAAACGACTTATGGGGCGTACTGTCGGCCTTGGGGCCGCGATTTCTGATGTTCGGCTTAAGCTTTATGACCCTCGGCATCTTCTGGGTCGGACAGCAAACGCAACTCAATCACCTGCAGCGCAGCGATCGCAGCCTTACCTGGATTCACCTGGCGTTTCTAGCCATCGTCTGCCTGCTGCCCTTCTCCACATCGTTCCTGGCGGAGTTCACCCACTACCGGGCCGCGTTCCTGGTTTATTGGCTCAACATCTTTCTGCTCGGTGTGACGCTTTATTTCAGCTGGGAGTGCGCGCTGAATTCGGGCTTGGTGAAGTCGGACCTGCCGCCCACGGTGACCAAGGCAATCAAAGACCGTATCATCCTCGGCCAGTCGCTGTATGCCTTTGGCGCGTTGTTCTGCGTGTTCAACACCTATTGGAGCATAGGCTTAATCGTGGTGGTGCAGTTGTATTACGTGATCGCACCAAGGCTACCGGGACGCAGGGAATAGGTGGGGTTCGCACCCTATTCAGGACTGTCATCCTGGGCGGAGGATCGCGCGGTTTGCCATCCGGAGTCGAAGAAATCCTATTGCCAGAAAGCAAACTCTGCCGCCCCACCCTGCGGGACTCGGTTCGATTCCCTATTCAGGTTTGATGCCTTCGCTCACGGCCGCCGGAGTTGGTCCGGACTTGCGCACGTCCGGCCTTGGCATGTCGGGCCGCGGCATATCCGGCCGCGGGTCCATGGGTCTCGGCTCGGTCCGTATCTCAGGACGCGTTCCGCTCATGCCGCGCTCGTCGAACTTGCCAAAGATCATCTTTCCGGCCGTGGTCTGCAGCACCGACGTCACCGAAATATCCACGGTCTTGCCGATCATTTTGCGCGCGTTGTCGACCACCACCATCGTCCCGTCGTCAAGGTAGGCGACACCCTGGTTGTACTCTTTGCCTTCCTTCAGGATGAAGACCTTCATGATCTCGCCGGGCAACACGATCGGCTTCAGCGAGTTCGCCAGTTCGTTGATGTTGAGCACTTCGACGCCCTGCAACTGAGCAACCTTATTCAAATTGAAATCATTGGTGACGATCTTGCCCTCGTAAACCTTGGCCAACTCGATCAGCTTAAGGTCGACCTCGCGCACGGCAGGGAAGTCGTCCTCCACGATCTGGATCGACAGCGTCGCGATCTTCTGGATGCGCTGCAGAATGTCCAGTCCGCGGCGGCCGCGGTTACGCTTCATGGAATCGGCGGAGTCGGCCACCAGTTGCAGTTCGCGCAGCACGAATTGCGGGATGACGATGATGCCGTCGAGGAAGCCGGTTTCGGCGATGTCGGCGATGCGCCCGTCGATGATGACCGAGGTATCAAGGATCTTGTAGCTGCGCTTCGCCTGTTTCTCGCCGCCGAAGATGCCTCCCAGGGCCGCCAGGTTCAGCAACTCGCCCTTGCCCGCGCCGACGATCAGTCCAATGTAGGCCATCAGCAGCATGACAAAGAGCTGCAAAAAGCTCTGCGTCGGTCCCGGCTTTATGCTGTTGTGGATGACCAGGCTGAAGAGATAGGCGCCGATGATGCCCAGGATGCTGCCGATGACGGCGCCGATCAGCCGTTTCAGGCTTACTTGGCGGAGGCGGATTTCAAACAGCACCACCGCCGCTCCGAAGAGCACACCGACTCCGGCGGCAGCCGGGCGGCCTAGTCCGAGGGGTTGCAGTTCATAACAAGATAGTGCGGTAACAATGACAAATAAGAAGCGTATGAGAAATAGATCCACGCCACACCTCCCATGGCCAAACCTGGGGGTCTGCGGTCAGAATAATGTGCGCCGGGGGTATGAGATCTAAGAGCTGCCGGCGACTCAGTCCTGTTCCCTAGACACGACAAGTGGCCTGACTCGAAACCATCAGTATGAATCTTCCGGGGAATATAAAAAGAGGAGCGGTCCCCGATCCGCCAACCTACGGCGGAAGTATGAAAACGAGAACAAACGAAGTATATATCAGGAACTCGCGTTCGCCGAGTTTCCCTCTTATTCCGCGCGCGAATCGCCTGTCCTACCCAAAACCTGCCCGTTGTGCGCGGACTATCACAGAGATGCACAAACGACGGTCGGTGGCGAGCTTTTCTTACGAGAAGGCTGCTCCCAGACCGGAAGCTGCCAGGATAAAGACCAGCCACCAGCCGAAGACCACCGCCAGACAAGTGCCTCGCTTCACTTTGGTGAGGCAGGAGAAAGCAATCCCGGCCAACAGCAGCGTCCAGATCGTAAACACATCGATCGAGATGAATAAGCTGTAAAGGAAGTGGGAGCTGGGATCGACCAGCCCGCTCAGGTTGCTGGCGATCGGATTTTGGAAGGTGAAGTTGCCGGTCACCCCCAGCAGGATTACGAGTATGGCCAGCAGTGCCTTGATAATTCCTGGCAGCGAAGTGTACATGCACACCGCTACGCACTGGTTGAAGCTGAGCTCTGTGCCCAAGCCGAAATTGAAGGTCGCCAGCAGCACCGAAGCCACGACGATCAAGTAAATGATCACGATAATCGGCGAGCAGTAAGAGACGATGCGGTTGAACTTGATAATCGTCTCCATCTGCTTGGCGCGATCTTCGGGAGACAGTTTGTCGAGTCGCTCCGACGCCTTCGGCTGAAGCGCCAGTTGATTGTCGACGATTGTCTTGAAACCAATTTTGCTGTCCGCTACCCAGACCATCGCGATGGTCGACAGAATCAACAGAACTGCGGGCAGCAGCCAGTTCGAGCTGCGACGCAGATCGATGAAGGTCTTGGTAGGCGCAATGTAGGTATCCACGACGCGCTCGACTTCCGACAAAGGTTTTTGCTCGGCAGGAAGCTCAGGGGCAGCGGTGCTCATCCAGCCCTCCTCAAAACACCCGGCCATTGGCGCTCAGCCGCGATCAAAAGCGACTGCACGGGAACAGTCCCAAATCCAATCACCAGGGTCGAACGAAGATGCGGGCGATTGTAACACCGTGTTGTCGAGGCTGGAACCAGCCTGGCGGGCGCGATGATCAACTGGCCGGCGACAACCTGTTCCGTCGGAAAGACATCTGTGCTACTTTCACCAGCATCAAAAAAGTTGGTGTGCCGCTAGCGGAAATTCCTCCTGAGTTTGGTTCGATAGGCATACAATTTCGGTGTACAACTCCCGCAGGCGAATAAGTTATGGCAAGCGCTTTAACGTCTTGGAAGGAGATTGCGCAGCATCTTGGCAAGGGTGTTCGCACCGTACAACGGTGGGAGCGCGAGGGCTTGCCGGTGCGACGCCCGAAAGCTGGTCAGAAGGGCCGGGTGCTGGCCTTTCCTGAAGAACTCGACCGGTGGGTGCTCGGGGAGTACACGCGCGCCGGCGAACCAGTCCCATCCGACCTGGACGAGCTGCGTTTGGCTGTCGCTAAGCTGCTAACCGAGAATGAATCGCTGCGGCGCGATCTAAAGGCGCTGATGGGAATGCCAGGTACGCCGGACACCGACGGGCACAACGGCTCCCTGCTGCAATGGTGTGCGGAGGCCCTCGAGGAAAGCATTCTTGTCCGCGGGTGCTGCGCCGAACTGATGCGGCGGAATGCAGCCGCCCGTCAGGCCTGTGCTGACACCGTAAGTGCTCTCAAGGGTCTGGATGAATGGAAAGTGGTGGGTCAGTCGCTGGACGAAAAGACCTGAGCGCACTCTAAGATCTTTGCAAAGTGGCGGCTGAGCATCTAATCACAAGTACGAGCCGTCTCAACCGCTAAGACCGGGTAATCCAAAGTTACGCGCTTAGCATGGAATTGCGTGGCACCCATCGCCGGCTGCGGGCCGCCATCGCGCAGGCACAACTGCTGATCCTTCCACCCTTAGGCTAATCAGCCATCGATCCTTCCGGAGCTCCATCAATCTCTTCATCCTCGATCGCACGCTGCACCTTGCTGTTCCGGCGTCCGTAGGTGAAATAGATGATCAGTCCAATGATCAGCCAGACGACCAGGCGAATCTGCGTCATGGTTGAAAGGCCGATGATCAATGCAGTCGAGAACAGGATTGCCAGGATCGGTACCAGCGGAACCCAGGGCGTCTTGAAGGGACGAGGCAGTTCGGGGTGAGTCCTGCGCATCACCAGCACGCCGGCGCTGACCAGGACAAACGCCAGCAGCGTCCCGACGCTGACCATCTCGTCCAGAATGCTGAGCGGGATCAGCATCGCCAGAATCGCGACAAACAAGCCGACCACCATCGAGCTGATATACGGTGTGCGGAAGCGCGGATGGATACGGCTGGCCCACGGCCACAGCAGTCCGTCGCGCGACATGGAGTAGAAGACCCGCGACTGCCCCAGCAGCATCACCAGCATCACTGTCGCCAGGCCGGCGAGTGTGCCGATTTCCACCAGGAAGGTCGCCCAGTGCTGTCCCATTACGCGGATGCCCACCACGACCGGATCGGAAACATTGAGCTGCGTATAGGGCACGATGTGCGTGAGCAGGCCTGAAACCAAGATGTAGAGCACGGTGCAGATCACCAGCGAGCCGAGTATGCCGAGCGGCATATCGCGCTTGGGATTCTTCGCTTCCTGTGCGGCAGTCGAGACGGCGTCAAAGCCGATGTAAGCGAAGAACACCACTCCTGCGCCGCGCAGCACGCCCGACCACCCAAAGATGCCGCGCTCGCCCGAGTTCGGCGGCAGAAACGGATGCCAGTAATTCGGTTTCCAGTTGTGCTTCATCAGGAACATCGTCGCCAGCGCCACAAAGACGAGGACGACGCCCACCTTAAGGAAGACGATTGCCGAGGTGAAATTTGCCGATTCCTTGATGCCGATCACCAGGATTGCGGTAATGACGAGAATCACGATGAAGCCGATGTAGTCGTAGGTGATCTGCATCGGTTTGCCGAAGAGCGTGAAACTGGAGGTCGGCATCTTCGGCAAGCCGAAGCCCAGGTCCTGCAGAAAGGCGCGCAGATTTCCGCTCCATCCGACGGCCACAGTCGCAGCCCCGAAGGCGTACTCGAGGATCAGGTCCCAGCCGATGATCCAGGCAACCAGTTCGCCGAGCGTTGCGTACGAATATGTGTAGGCGCTGCCGGCGATCGGAATCATCGAGGCGAACTCCGCGTAACACAGTCCCGCGAAGGCGCAGGCAATTCCGGCAAGCACAAACGAAAGCAGGATGGCCGGCCCGGCGAATTGCGCAGCCGCTTGTCCGGTGATGACGAAAATCCCCGCGCCAATGACCGCCCCGACGCCGAGGGTGAGCAGGTTGATCGGGCCGAGGGCGCGGCGTAAACAGTTTTCGCCCGTCTCCTCGGATTCCTTCATCAGCGTTTCGACTGACTTGGTGGCGAACAACTTCATGTCGTGTCCCGGAGAGATGGAGATATGCAGGCGGCCCACGCGCCCGTATGTGAGTGCCGTCCATCATAGTCGGAAACGTGAAGGTCTGGTCACAAGTTGGGACAAACAGCGCTAATCCGACCTGAACTGCACCAGATGATTCGCCCGGCGTTCTCACCCAGCTGCCAAGACGCAGTCTTCTCAAGCAGCTATCTCGTAATCCAAAATTAAGGT
The DNA here is from genome assembly GCA_963834135.1 of uncultured Acidobacteriaceae bacterium. Lineage (GTDB taxonomy): Bacteria > Acidobacteriota > Terriglobia > Terriglobales > Acidobacteriaceae > Bog-257. The sequence goes on from CAWIAN010000013.1 coordinate 367,372, forward strand.
GGCTCTCCCCGACGCGCGCTCCAGAATCCGACCAAGTCTGGACCAAGATCTATGACGGCCGACGCTGCGGGAAACCTGTACGGAGTCAGGACGACCGGACCAGAACGGCAATGGAGAGGCTTTCAAGTTGTCCATGGTGGATGGATCTGGGACCTATACGCTGCTTCACAGCTTCACCGGACACAGTGAGGGAGCGTCGCCCTACGAGGGAGTGGTGATGGACGCTAACGGCAATCTTTGGGGTACGGCATCGGCGGGAGGCGTACACAATCACGGGCTGGTGTATGAGATCACGCCTTAGGCGACGGCGGCTCACCGCAGATTTTCGAGCCCTGCAGGCAAGCGGGTCGCGCTACTTTGCCAGCAGCTTCTCTAATTCGTCGCTGGCTTGGCATACCCCGTTTTCAGCTCGGATCTCCTCTCCCACGGAGGCTGCCGCTTTCGCATAGCGGGCATCGCGCAGCAACGGTTCGAGCTCGTGCGTGGCTCGTGCGCCGTTGAATCGATGAATGGCGAGACTGCGCCCGACGCCCAGCCTCTTTACCCGTGCCGCATTGTCCGGCTGATCGAAGGCGAACGGAACCACCAGCGCCGGACGTCCGGAGCGCAGTTCCTGCGCTGTGGTACCGATCCCACCATGATGTACTGTCACGGCCGCTCTCGGAAATAGCTGGTCATAAGGCGCATAAGGGAAGGCCGCAACGCCGCGAGGGAGCCCATTCTCGCTGTTGAATTGATTCGGCCCATAGAGTCCCACGATCAGCACCGCCCGGCACTTCAACTGCGCAATCGTTTTAAGGCTCTCATCGAAGAATTCGCGCGGCGCCATCGAAGCCGCCGATCCCAGCGTAAACACCACCGGCGGTTCGCCCTCGGTTAAGAACTTCTGCAACCGTTCTTCCATCGTCGCCGGCTCATCATAGAAAGGAAATCCGGTGACGACGGTATGCGGAGGCCAGTCCGGCTGCGGCTGTCCGAACAGCGGCGAGAAGAGAGCCAGATTCAGCTGCGGCGAGAATTGTCCTTCGAAGATCGCATTTGCCGTGGAAGGAATGCCGAGTTCGCTGCGAAGTTCCGCGATCGGTGCCGTCCATCGATTCGTGTTGAGGCGGGCGACGTTCATCAAGGCGCGATCGAGCCACGGCCCTAGCCAGTCCAGCTTAGCCAGTTCCGGCGACTGCGTGCGCGCAGAACCTTCGTATACCGAGAACATGCCCATCGGAGCCAGCGCCGTCGAAGCCCAGCGGATGCCCGACTTCTGCGCCGCCACGTGTGCTCCGTAGGTGATGGGATGTGTGACCAGCAGGTCCGCGCCTGTGATCGCCGTCATGGTTTCAGCGAAGCTTTGCCGGGTGTAGGGAATGACGATATCGCGTAGCAGGACCCGCGGCCCCCGGCGCAGATCCATGCTGTCCTTGATCAGCACCGGATCGGCGTCAAGATGCGGACCGAGCGGCGCGAAGTCCAACTGCGCCGCCTCCACACGCTCGCGATGGAAGTTGGTGGTCGCGATGAGACAGCGATGACCGCGCGCCTGCAACTCACGCGCAATCGCCAGGTAGGGATGCAAATCCCCCAGCGATCCCCATACGGCAAACGTAATGCGCTTGGCCATGATTGAGTAACAGTCATGATAATCAAGCTGCTCGAGAGTTATTTCCAGACGAGATCGAATCGCCGATGCAGTTGCTACGGCGTGATTTCAAACACAACACCGAACCATGATGAACCGCTATGCTCTGCCGTGCCATATCCTCTGCCGTGCCATAGATGTCGCCGTTAGCGTCAAGCGTTCACTCCAGCGGCGGGATATTCGCCATCGCTTTCACCGGTGAAGTCGTGCAGGTCGGTCTAGATCCAGCCTCCGTTCGACGGTGTCAGCTTGAAGACACTACCGTAGCCGTAAGCACCTGCGGCATATTGCGTCCCATAGAGAGCGCCAGTGGCGTCCATGGCAAGAGAACCAATCGGCCCGCAAATGGACGTCGCCCCAGTAACGGCAACCTTTATGGCGACGCCACCGATAGGCCTGCTACTCCTGCTGGAGCATTGTTCTCTAAAGACGTAAAACTTTCCTTCGTTCGAATCGATTAGGCGTAATAAGTCACATAATTTCATAAGTTTACCTCTGGCATGGTCATTGCAGCCTTCTACGGCAGGTGCGGATTCCCCCAGCATCGCACCTTGAACACAACCATTCTGCTGGCCGCAGGTCATGAGGCGAATTACAGGAGGTAAGAGAGAGTATGAAGAAAATTCTGATTTGCGGAATGATGCTCGGCTTGCTGACGAGTCTGAGTTTTGCGCAACGCGGTCGATCGGCAGGAGGCGTTGGCCCAGCCAGCCACGGCCCCGCAATGATTCCGTTCGGACCGGCAACTCATGTCGCCCCGAGCACTACGGGCGTTAATCACAGTGGAGTAGCTCCCAGCACCGCGTCGTCTACTCGCTCGAGCACCGTCAAGCCTGACGCGACCGCCGTTGGCAGCAGCACCGCCACGCCGTCGCGTAACCCTTCCAGCGTTGGAAACAGTACAGGCACAGCGCCTGACGCCAGAGGCCGTTGGAAGCAGCACAGGTATGCAATCGCGTAACCCCTCCAGCATTGGAAATAGCACCGGCGTGGCACCTGACGCCAATGCTGTCTCGCCGAGTACACGCACCATGCCTGACCGCACCGTCACGCCAGATGCGAACGGTGTGAGCGATCACACACAAGTCAACCCGAACCAGTAACCACTTCGCCAGAATCGAGCGGCTTGGGGGAAAGCCGTGAGATCGCCGGGATTGAGCTGCCAGTATGCGGCTCATCCTGGCGTTAGTGAACACAGACAGCAAACATCCTCATCACCCAATAGAAAAGGCGCGGCCGCAGCCGCGCCTTCCGCTAGCAAATTAACGCCAGCTTATAAATTCTTATCGAGGGCCTTTTCGATTACGTCGCGGGAAACATAGCCCACGATCTGCTCTTTCACTTGGCCGCCCTTGAAAACCAGCAGCGTCGGGATACCGCGCACGCCGTAGCGCTGCGGCGTGGCCGCATTCTTGTCCACGTCCATCTTGCCGACCTTGACGCGGCCGTTGTAGCTCTGCGCCACTTCATCCACAATCGGCGCCAGCGCGCGGCAGGGGCCGCACCACGTCGCCCAGAAATCAACAATTACCGGCTGCTCTGACTGCAGCACCAGCTGATCGAAGTTCGCATCGGTTACTTCCACAATTGCGTTACTTGCCATTCTTCCTCCTGCGGGAGCTCATTTGCAGCCCCGCCAAAGGCTCGGCGGGCCCATTTGTTCATCGTAACATCCCGACATCAGGTTAGATGCACAGAGATGCTGCAGGACGCAAGCGGGACGCCGCCCAGCCGCTAGGAACAAGTATTTGGAGCGCCTGTGCCGATGGTTACCGTCGGTGGGCAATGGCAAATGAAGGAGTTGCGACGATCACGCATTACCTGGCGTGGGCGGCAGCTTCGACAGCATCGAGCTAGTAGCGTGAATTCTGTCGCCCAAAAAATCGAGAGCGCTCTACGGAGTGAACCGCAGAGCGCCCGGAAGGCAGCCCTCCCCCAGAACTGCCTAACTGCAGACAAAATTGTGCCCTTATCTGCGAGATTTGTAAATACGTCCCGTGTAATTAATCGGTTAATCAATCGTAATCGCCGCAGCCTGACAACCGGCAGAAGCGATTGAAGATGACCATGCCTGGGCCGCCGGCTTCTCCCCGGCCTCCGAAACGGTCGTCATTCTCACCAAGACCGGGGGACCGGCCGACGCGTTGAGACTGGAGGAATCAAGGAAGCGAACTGACCGATCTCGGCTTTCGATCAGTCGGATCAACTCATCGTTATGCCACCTAACGGCCTCTAGCTTCCCCATCCGGTAAATATCCCAATACTGAACAAGAATCTTGATACTACCGGGTGGTAGTAGTTCAGATGCCGGGTTACGGTGAAATCGCTTGATGCTCGGCCCAGCAATGGCGGCGATGCCGCAGAAAGGGTCTGTAACTCATGGGACAGGAATTTTTCTTCGGGCAAAATTTTGCACGCGATCTTTGTCCCATCTGTGGCCAGGCATTTTCACGCTGTGGTCTGCCCAACCATATCCGCCGGCACAAACTCACCAGCCAACGAGCAAAGCCGAAAACGGCTGAGCGAAGATCGTCTGCCTGGTGGGACGGTTGGAAAGAAGGATACAAAGCTGGACTGCGTGATGTAAGTGACGACACCGACCAGCAATCGTAACGGCGGCCATCGGCCACGCCATTCGACCTTCGAATAAACATTCTGACCTGAGGATTCGTTCGCGTAGCGTTCCACTCCTGATACGCGACCTCACTTCGGACTCCTGCGGCACGCGCCCATCAGCATCACTTTGTCGCCGGCACTTGTTCATTCCGTTCAGAACATCGACGAGGCGAGATCCTGCCACGGCTGGGCGTTCCCCAGCCGCGCAACCAATTTGCATCACAGTTGCGCCAGAACAAGGCACGCTTCTCGCGCCTCGCGCGGCAGTAGTTGAGTCAATTGATTGCAGTCGCTGTGCAACAAAATACGCAGCCGGAGCGAACTACTATTTGACCCGTGGTAGAGCGCTTTCTAACATGACATTCAAATTACAAATGCAACCTTGTTGCATTTATGTTGATCGACGGTTGCAGGTAGAAGTCGTGTTAGCGAGTGGTCGGAGTCCGACAGTAACTACTTCAGCTCGTTCGCGAGCCGTTCTTGTTTCTGGCAACGATTGCAGAAGCGAACCTCCGAACGGAATGTCCTTCAGTCTATGGGGAGGCCCACAGCAGGCCTCCCTGAAAGCTGCGCGAACAATTGTCTTTCAGCTGACCGGCAGGGCATACACGTTCACAACATGAGCGTTTCAACGACCACTTTTTGCAGGTCTTGGAACGGAATGAAGGGTTGCATAAGGAGCAATCGACAATGAGGAGAAGTTCATTTGTTTTGATCGTCACGGCGGTTGCCGTGTGTTTCACCATGGGTGCATTTGCTCAGGACTCGCCGGAGCAGGGCACCATCACCGCCCCACCCAGCACCCGGGGACTCCCGAGCCTAAAGGTGCATACACCGCTCTACATCTTCACGCCGGCTAGCGTGATTCACGACAACAACCCGTCACCCAGCGCGGAGACGCCGAGTTCGTTGGCTTGCATCTACGGTGCGGCGCCCCCCACCGCCGGATGTCCGCGGAATGGCACGGTGGTCTCCACTGGTGGATCGAAAGCCATCGCGGTAGTCGACTACGGTAACAACAGCACGCTGCAATCTGACTTCAACACTTTCACCTCGCACTATGGCCTGCCTGCGCAGACCCTGAACATCCAGTGCGCGTGCCCATCAGGATGTCCCTCCAGTGATGGCACGGGCTGGGATCTTGAGACAGCCCTTGACGTCGAGTACGCCCATGCCATGGCGCCGAATGCGCAAATCATCGTCTCCGAGTTTTGCAGTGATCCTCTGGGCGATGGCGCCGAAGCCAACGCTGCACAGTACATTGCCGCTAACTACGGAGCGGGTGAGATCAGCAACAGCTGGACCTATAACGGTGGCGAGGCCTGGTGTGGTTCCGGACCCTGCGAACTTCAGTACGACTCCATCTTTACCCAGAACGGCATTGTCTACTTCGGCTCGGCGGGCGATGACGGACTAGGGCCGGCCTATCCCAGCATCTCGCCCAACGTGATATCCGCTGGCGGCACCGTGATCCAGCGCACCAGTGGCAACTTCACGGGTGAGACCTGCTGGAACGATAGCGGCGGCGGCATCAGCCAATTCGAGCCTCTGCCCCCCTATCAACTGGCAGTAGCCAGAGCGACCGGACCGCATCGCGGCACGCCCGACTGGGCAGCCGATGCCAGCCCCAACACAGGTGCGGCGGTGTACAGCACCACGGCCTGCGGCGGGTGGTGCACGGTTGGTGGAACCAGCCTGGCCTCGCCCTTGCTGGCCGGACTGACCAACTTCGCCGGTCACTTCGACAACCGCACGGTAAGCGAACTGCTTATGACCTACGCCTACTATCGGACCACGCAGTATCACCGCTATTTCTTCGACATTACTAGCGGTAGCAACGGCTCACCGGCTGCGGTCGGCTGGGACCAGTGCACGGGATTGGGGAGTCCGCGCGATCTGACGGGCTTCTGACCTCGGTTGTAGAGACAAGCGACAGGGAGCCTCGCTCTCCGCGGTGCTCCTTCTCGCGATTCGATTCGCCAAGCGACCCTCCAATCGGACGGTTTACCGACATCTCTGCCCGGTGGGCGTAAACTATTGCCGCTCGTATTACAGTAGCTGCAATTCTTTGCAACTTAATTCCATTAAATAACGGCGACATTTTTTGGATATATTCGCTATTATGAGATAAGCCGTTTGCTTTTGATGGTTTATGGCTGCACTTTTCCGGGAAAAAAAGTGAACAAACGTTCGTCAATCTGGCTCAGCAACTGCTACACTCTTTTGCACATCATCCTGACCTCTCTACCGCGTCCGTTCGTTTTCCGTTGAATCGAACTGGCGGCCGCTAAAAAGGCAAGTGTCGTGGGGTATCTCTGCTGAAGGATGTAGGCCAACCGTTTCAACATAAACATTTGAGGAGAAGGTAACTTAATGAAGACACGTTTTGCAGGCGTGTGCCAGTCGATGGCACTCATTCTGCTGATCTGCACGTTCTCCGCTATCGCCTTCGCGGGTGAGACAGCGCGTTTTGTTGTAATTCCTCCTAAGCCCGCTGTTGCCGGCTCGCCGGTGCCCGCAGGTACGCTCCAGACCTGGAATGGATCGTTCACTTACAACAACACACCGTACAACTATGTGATGGTTGGACAGGATCCGGCCACCGGTCAGGCATCGCTGATCACCACCTACATCATCCCGACCAAGATCGTTCTGTCGGATGGCACCACCTATGATCCGTTGGCCGGCGGCACCGCCAGCCCGATCGCTCGCACCCTTACTTCCCCGATCTTCGACAACACCACCAACTACACGCAGGGTGGGGTTAACCTGGGAACGACCCAGTACGAAGACGCTTTCCAGCGCGGCAACTTCTGGAGCGAAGTCCAGAGCCAGCCCAACTATCACGTTCTGCTGGGTGGACCCAGCTCTCACGTGGTCGTTCTGCCTGAGCTGACCCTGAACGTTCCGTCCGGCAGCGGCCACAACGGCAGCGAGTTCGGTCACACGGTCGGTCTGGTTGACATCAACTACTTCGACAACGCCATCAGCACCTATATGGCGTCGAATCCGACCATCACCCCGACGGTTCTGCCCATCTTCGAAACCACCAACATGTACTGGACCGAAGGCGGTTGCTGCATCGGCGGCTATCACAGCGCGAACGGTACCCAGTCCTACAGCGTCTTCACCTATCTGACCTACTCGGGCGTCTTCTCGCAGGACGTTTCTGCTCTGTCGCACGAGATCGGTGAGTGGATGGACGATCCGTTGACGCCCCACGAAAACAACACGCCTTGCGGCATCCTGGAAGTTGGCGATCCGCTCGAAGGCGGCAGCGCCGGCCATCCGTATGGAACCTGGGCCTACACGCTGCATGGTTTCACGTACCACTTGCAGGATCTGACCTACATCGGCTACTTCGGTGCGCCGCTGAGCACGTCGGTCAACAGCTGGTGGACCTTCCAGAACTTCCCGTTCACCCAGATTTGCCAGAACGGCTCCTAGTTTTTCTGTCGGACTTGAACCCGCTCCGCAAGGGGCGGGTTTTTTATTGGGGCGCGCTTGCACTTGGCACTTGGCAAATGCAGACCTGCTGGGTGAGACGACATTCGCATGCGCCATTGAAGATTAAGATGCGAGGGGTTACAGGGGTCCAGGTGTGAATGTGACGTGCAGAGGTTTCAGAGACTAAGGCGAACAGCGAAATGCTAAGTGCCAACGGCCGGAACTGCCATCCTCAATGCGCTGCCGGCGACGCTCCCTTGCGCCCAACCGATTTTTTCAGCATGAAGACAATCGGAATGCACCCGAAGCAGAGAAGGGCCAGGTAGCGAAAGTCGTCGACGTAAGACCACAGCCGGGCTTGCGCTTCGAGTTGTCCGCCGATCAGGCCCAGCGCTTTCTGCATGGAGTCGACCGGTCCGTAGCCTTGCTGGTAGAGATACTGTTGCAGCGCATGCAACTGGCTCTGGTAGTTCGGGCTGGTGGGCGTCAGTGAGCGTACCAGCTCGTTCTGGTGCAACTGCTGATGACGGGCGACAATGGTGTTGACGATCGAAATGCCGATGCTCCCGCCCACGTTGCGAAACAAATTGTAGAGTCCGCTGGCGTTGCCGATCTCCTCGTTCTTCAGCCCGGCCATCGTCGTCGTCGACAGCGGGACGAACACCGACCCCGAGCCGAATCCGCTCAGGATAATGGCCCACACGAACGACCATTGCGAAATGGCGAGGTTCACCTGTCCGAACCACAGGCCGGCGACGCCGAACATAGCGAAGCCCGTGGCGATCAGGAAGCGGTTATCGATCTTGCTGGTCATTATACCGATAATCGGCATAGCCAGAATCGCACCGATACCTCGCGGGGCGACGGCCCACCCTGCAGCCAGCGCCGTATAGCCCAGCAGCTCCTGATAGAACAGCGGGAGCAAGGTGATCAGGCCATAAAGGCCGCCTCCAAAGATCGCGATAAGTAAACAGCCGATCGCAAAGTTTCGGTGTCGAAAGACGCGCAGGTTCACCAGCGGTTTGTCATGGGTGAACTCTCGCACGAGAAACAGAATGAAGGAGACCGCCAACAGTCCCGCGGTCCAGCGAATCCAGGTGGCCCCGAACCAGTCGTCTTCCTGGCCTTTGTCGAGGATGATCTGCAATGCCCCAAGCCACACGGCCAGCAGCCCCAGGCCGATGCCGTCGATCCTGCCGGGTTTGGCGTTCTTGATGTACGGCGGATCTTCGACGAACCGCATGATCATCAGGATGGCGATGATGCCGATCGGAATGTTGATGTAGAACGCCCAGCGCCAGGAGTACGTGTCGGTTAGATAGCCGCCGAGGGTAGGACCTAATACAGGAGCTACTACGACTCCCAGTGCAAAGACGGCCATCGCCATGCCGCGCTTGTCGGGTGGAAAGCTCTCCAGCAGGATCGCCTGCGACAGCGGCTGCAGTGCGCCGCCGCCCGCGCCTTGAACCGCGCGCGCCAGCAAAATCGTTCCCAGGCTCCAGGCAGCGCCGCAGGCAAACGACGAGACGGTGAAGATGATGATGCAGGTGATCAGGAAGCGCTTGCGTCCGAACTTCAGGGCAAACCAGGTGCTGGCCGGCAGAACAACCGCATTCGCCACCAGGTAGCTGGTGAGCACCCAGGTGGCTTCGTCGTTGGTGGCCGACAGGCTGCCGGCGATATAGGGCAGGGCCACCGACGCAATCGAGGTGTCAAGCACCTCCATGAACGTCGCCAGCATGACCGACACCGCGATCAGCCAGGGACTGGGAACTGGCTTACTCATCGACAGTCCCTGTGCGCCAGCCACCGAAGCCGTTGCCATCGTTCCTTTCCCGGTATTTCAGAGTTGTTGTTCGACTAGCAACAGGGTGCGGCACTACGACAGACTGCGAAACCATACAGATGCTGGTCAGGCAGAGAACGATTCCCGCCGGCAGCGTCGGCAAGCTTACATGAATCCGTCCCGCGCCTCACCGAGTCAAGAAAGCTTACAGCGTCGGCATGTCCAAAACCAGCGGCAATGACGGCCCTCGGGCACTTCGTTCGGTTTGATTTTGACAATTACGTTATGATTCGCACAGACCCTCTTAACCGAGTTTCTCTCGAAAGCTGCTTGCTGGCTGGCGGTGGTTGATTCGATCCCATGGGAACTTTGAGCCAGGACTTTCGTTACGGCCTGCGGATGTTGCGAAAACAGCCCGGCTTCACCGCCGTGGCCGTCGTGACCCTGGCCTTGGCCATCGGGGCCAACACCGCAATTTTCTCCATCGTGTATCCGGTGCTGCTGCGGTCGTTGCCGTTTGCCAATCCTAACCAACTGGTCACAGTCGGCGAGAGCCGCCAGAAGATCGCGTGCTGTTCTTACGCGACCTCGTATCCCGATTATCTCGACTGGCGAGCCAACGCGAAAAGCTTTCAGTCTCTTGCCGGCTACGGCGGCGACGCCTATACCATCACCGGTAATGGCGATCCCAAGACTGTATTCGCCGCCATGGTCACCACCAATTTCTTTTCCACGCTGGGGGTAACGCCGGTACTGGGCCGCGACTTCCTGCCAGGCGAAGATCTTCCCAGCGGGCAAGGTCCGAACGTCGCGCTGCTGACCTATGACTTCTGGCGCAGCGATTTCGGCGGCGATCCCAAGATCATCGGCCGCCTGGTACGTCTCGACGGCAAGCTGGTCACTATCGTTGGCATTCTGCCGCGAAACTTCGAGCTCACTCCGGCCGGCATTCTGCCGATCTGGGTGCCGTTGCACCTGAACAACTACGAACGCACCGCGCGCGATTCGCACTGGTTCAGCGTGATCGGCCGGCTCGCGCCGGGAGTTACGCTGGAGCAGGCGCGCTCCGAGATGACGGCCATCGGTTCCGAAATCTCCCACCAATACCCGGCCACGGATGCGGGCATGCACGTAACTGTCGGCTCGTTGAGCCAGCATGTTGTCGGCGATATTCGTCCCCTGCTGCTGGTGCTGTTCTGCGCGGTCGCTTTCGTGTTGCTGATTGCCTGCGCCAACCTGGCCAACCTGATGCTCAGCCGCTCGGTCGACCGTCGCCGCGAATTTGCGGTGCGCGCCGCGCTGGGCGCCAGCCAGTGGCACCTCATCCTGCAATTGCTGATTGAAAGCCTCACGCTCTCGCTGATGGGGGCCGTCATCGGCTTTGTGGGCGCGGTCATCGGCATTTGGGTGATGACGGCTTCGGTCTCCGACGTCCAACTCGACTTCATGCCTTATCTCAAGGACGTCGGCATCAGTTTTCCGGTACTGGCTTTCGTCGGCGGCATCACCATTGTGACCGCATTCGTCTTCGGACTGTCGCCCGCGATTTCCATCCGCCGCTTGCCTATCTCTGAGGTGCTGAAGGACGAGTCGCGCGGCGGGACCAGCGCCTCTCACGCCCGTCTGCGCAACGCCCTGGTGATCGGCGAGATCGCGATCTCCCTGGTGCTTCTGGTGAGCGGCGGACTCATGCTGCAAAGTCTGCGCATGTTGCTTCGGCAGAATCCCGGCTTCGATGCCGAACACGTGCTGACCTTCATGGTCACGCTGCCCTCCGGACCGTACCCGGTATCAAAGACCTGGCCGTTCACCAATCCAAACGGGTTGCGCTTTGCACATGAATTTATGGACCGCTTGCGCGGCTTGCCAGGCGTAGTCGGCGTGTCGGCCACCAGCGCGTTGCCGGTCGCGCAAAATCTGCAGGGCTATCGATTCGTCATCGAAGGCCGAGCCGTCAATCCCGGCGAAGAAGAGAACGCGGTTGGCCGCATGGTGGATAGCGGATATTTCTCCGTGATGCACATTCCGGTGCTGCGCGGCCGGACGCTGAACGCGTCTGACTCTGCGAACGCGCCTCCGGTGCTGGTGGTCAACCAAGCTTGGGCCAAACACTTTTTCCCGAATGGCGAGAACCCGATCGGCAAGCGCATTCGCTTTACCCTTTCGCCCGAAGAACCGTATCGTGAAATCGTCGGCGTGGTTGGCGATATTGCGGAGGACAGCCTTGACGCTCCCGCTCCGCCGACAACCTATATGCCGGTGGACCAGCAGTCCGGTTACGCCACGTATCTGAACTACGTGATTCGCACCAGCGGCGATCCGGCGGCGCTGCTGCCCTCGGCCCGTGCGGTGGCCCGGTCCATCGATCCCGAGCTAGCCTTCGTGCAGCCGCAATCGCTGGAAGACTTTCTGAACCGCACGCCTGCCGTGTTCCTGCGACGCTATCCCTTCTACCTAATCGGCAGCTTCGCGACCTTGGCGTTGGTGCTGGCGCTGCTCGGACTCTACGGACTCATCTCCTACTCTGTGGCGCGGCGCACTCGCGAGATCGGAATTCGCATGGCGTTGGGAGCGCAGCGCGACGACATCCTGACGCTCACCATCCGGCAAGGTGTTATGGCTGCGGTCTGGGGTGTGGTAATCGGACTCGTCGTCGCCCTGGTCGCCACGCGCGTCATGACAAGCATTCTTTATGGAGTTGGCGCGGCGGATTGGCTGACATTTCTTAGTGTGGCGTTTCTGCTGTTCCTGGTCGCTATGGTCGCTTCCTATATTCCGGCAAGAAGAGCGACCAACGTCGACCCGATGATCGCGTTGCGGAACGAATAGAGTTCACCGATATTTTTGCCGAGCTATCATAACGGCTGGTAATCGCCAGCGAGGATTTCGACATGGTGCAGATTTCCGATGCTGCTGTACAAGAGATGTTGGCGGGGCGTTACATCGCCGCGCTGGCCACGCAGAACGCCGACGGTTCTATCCACATGGTCTCCGTCTGGTACTTCTACGACGGCGAGAGCATTTATGTAGCGACCTCAAGCCGCACCCGCAAAGCTCAAAACCTGCGCGAACGTCCCCAGGTTTCGATGATGATCGATTCGCGCGACACCGCGGCGCAAAGAGGCATTACACTCACGGGCACAGCGCGCTTCCTGACCGGCAGTGCGTCGCATGATTGGAATGCGAAAATCCACCACAAGTATCTGAGTGCGGCCGCAGTGGCAGACCCGAAAGTCGGTCCTGTATTCGCACAGTTTGATGACGTCACCATCCAGATCGCTCCGCAGTCGGTGATCGCCTGGGACATGCGTGACCTGGATCGCCAGTTCTTCGGCGGCGCATTCCACAGCCACCCGGAATATCTGTTACCCGTTGAAGATTGAGAATAATGTTTGCCGGTCGCTTGCGATAACGCCTGACAACATTTACTTCGGCACAGCCTGTGATTCGATCCGGGATTAGCCGTGCGAATCCCTGTCGATGGACATCAATTAACGAATCCCACTGCGGATAGGTGGGCGGCCAAAGCTAGTGTCCTGGCATGCAAGGCCAAGGCGATCTCAATACGAATGGGCGGCAACTTATCACTTTGCAGTTCAGGCTTGCTGACGCTCGGGGGCAGCGGGGCTGAGACGCCCAATGTTCTGGACATACAGGCTGATGCCAGGCATGGCACTCAGTCCGTGGGCGAAAATACTGAGGAGTACGGTTACCATCACTGCGGCTCGAATTGTAGCCTCGCCGGGCAGATTCATTTCCTGCTCGAGGTAGACCAACCCTAGAACGATTGAGGCTAGACCGCGCGGGCCGAACCATCCCATGAAGATCGCGCTGGCGGGAGACAGACGCGTACCTGCGAGCGCGACCGCCACTGGCACCATTCGCACCAGCGTCAGGCTGATGACGGCGTAGAGCCACGCCGACGCGCCAAACTGTGACCAATCCCGTATAACGATCATGCCGAAGAGGAAGAACACAGAGAGATTGAACATTTGTCCCCATTCCTCGGCAAACTCGACACTGTGCTTACCCGCTTCTTTGAACCCGATCTGCACGGCCAGCCCGGCAACAAAAGCTGCAATAAACATGCTGGCATCGAGCATCTCAGCCAGGGCAAGACAAAGCAGCGGCAGGGCAACCACGCCGATTTGCTGGAACGATTCAGCCATCCACCGGCGCGTTCGCGCGACGCCGAGCAGCCATCCGCCGAGTAGACCGACTCCGACACCAACCAGCGCACCAATCCCAAGCTGTTCCACGATGAACTGCATCAGGCTCGCTATTCCACCTTCCGTCTTGGCCGCCGCGATCGCCATAAAGAACAAGAGAAACGGAACTGAAAGTCCGTCGTTGAGACCGGCCTCCACGTTGAGCGCCTGCCGAACGCGCATCGGTACGCGCGGGCTGGTAACAATAACCTGTCCTAACCCAGCATCGGTAGGCGCCAGGATCGCTGCGAGGATGCCTGCTTCCCAAAGGGAAAAATGCGGGAACACGATGTGGGCTGCGATAGCGCCCAGCAGGATCGTCAACAACAGGCCCACGCTGAGCAATCTGGCAGGTAGACTCTCGATGCTTCGCAAAAGTTTTAGGTCCGTCTTGCTGGCATCGGTGAACAGAAGCAGCACGAGTCCGACTTCAGCGAGGCCAAGAAAGACGTGTGAATTAACTCCTGCTCCCACAACCTCAGGCGCGAGGCGGAACATCAGCATTCCTGCGGCGGTGAAAACGATGGGCGCGGTGAGCACGGTACGCTGCAAACGCTTCGACACCAGGCTATAGAGGAACACGATGGCGACAAATACAGCCAGGGAGATCATTGTGCGGACGTCCCCTTTTGCCGTTTGGAATACAGCTCAGCCACGAGATCGTGTTGCTCCCCAACAATGTTGAACATTTCGCTGGTCGTCCACGCAAAGGCGAAAAGACCGGCAATCGCGATGATCGGGCCTAGTTCGTGCCAGGTTTTTGGCAACGCCATAGATCCCATTCCGAGAGTGGTGTAAGTGTTAGCACTGTAATAGAACGCCTCGTGAATGTTTTGAACCAGGCCGCCTACGTGGAGCAACGCGCCCCAAAGTACAATTTCGATCACATGCAAGACGAGCATAAAGGCAATCGTGCCCGCGAAAATGAAGACGGCGAGACGAGGATGCGGTCTTATCTCCCGCATTCTGGCGGCTTTTCTCTTGTAACGCCTGACAATCAGATCCAGTCCGAAGCCGTGAATCATGATGATTACGACTAACATTGTTCCGCCTAGGCCGATGACTGCGATGGGAATTAAGTAATCGGGAATTTGCATCAGCATAAAGTTCCAGCGCGGGCGCTGCGTGCTGCGTCTATTGAGGATTGGTTTTCCCGAACATTGGATTTCCTCCCCAATGCTTGCCCGATCAGCGTCTGAGGATTGCCACCCAGCCCTAATCTTCGGGTTCGGCTTACGGCTTTGTCAGTGATTTGTGGCACAAAACGCTATGCCAGACTGGATCGGGCTGCCGGTTAGTTCTCGGTGGTGAACCAGATCCGGCTGGGGAATAGACGCAATCCGCTCGACAGGTAGTTGGCAATAAATCGCCTTATCGTCCGTCACAATCTGACTTTCTGCTATTGCATTTCACCGTATCCGGGCGCGATTGCCGTCGGCCACGTTTCTGCAGGTTTTCATTGATATTATGGATGGAGCTCTTTTTGAGACCGTCTATGACATCGTGCATCCACGAACTTCCCTCTTCTTCCCAACAACAACCTTTGGCCTACGATCCGCTGCTCGACGACATCGGATTCATGACCTGCATGACCCTCGTCCTGCTGGGGAATTACGCGCAGACCGGGCATCTTGGCGGGCCGCTCGCCTACACGCCGTACAACGTGGCGGCGCATCTGGTTGGTCCTGAAAATGGCGGACTCCGTTACGATTACCGCCGGCCAAAGCATCCTTACTCCGACAAATTCATGATGGCCGCGGGCCACTCGGTTCCGACGTGCTACGCGCTGTGGATGATCATGGGCCAGGCGTTGTACCGCAAATATGCCCAGACCGGCGATCCCCGTTATCACGTCGACCCGCATGTCGCGATGCTGCCGATCGACGCGCTGGGATTCCGGCGTGGCGCGGGCGCGCTGAAGACGCTGCTGCAGGAAACGGGGTTGGAAGATAATCCGCTGTTCGCGCAGGCCAGAGGCCGCGGCATTCACGCGCTCTCCGGACACGCCGAAAGCGTTGACGTGACCAACGACGTGAACGGCGGACCTTCGGGTATCGGTATCGCGACGGCAGCGGGCAAGGCGGCGTTCTGGGACTACATGGGTGCGCCGGAGTCGCCGAAGGTGATTGCGCTGGAAGGCGAATTCGCGCTCACCGAAGGGCACGCGCAGGAGTTGAAGACGCAGGCGCTGGCACTGCAAGTTGGAAAGCGTTTGCGGGTGATGATTTCAGACAACAACGCGGGCATCGACGACTGCCTGATCGGCGGCAAGATTGGCGGCGTCATTTCCTCTGATTTCTGCGACAGTTACGACCTGGTCAGTCAATGGACGTCGTACGGATGGAACGTCTTCACGCTGGCGAACGGTAACGATTACGGAGAGGTGGCCGCGGCGCTGAAGGCGATGGATGAAGTGGATCCGAAGGACCGCCGTCCCGTCGTTGCCATCGGCAAGACCATCAAGGGCTATTGGCCCGCCGCCGCCGACGGAAAAATCGCCGGCTCGGTCGACCAATTGGTGAGTTACGCCAGCCATCCCTACGCGCTGAAAATGAACTCCGAATACTTCCTCGCGCTAGCCTCGACCTTCGAGAAGCATTATGGAGTCGAGTTCGAGGGAATTCGCAAGGGCCCGGTCACCGACAATCGCGAGCGGCTGATCCAGTTCAAGACGAACATCGACATCGTGATGTCGCTGCTTGACCGCAACGGCTTGGGCGATCGCTTCGCCGAGCGCCTGGTGGAAATCGGCGACACCGTGCGCGACGACGTGAAGTTGCGCATCTCGACCACCAGCGATCCTTTCCTCGACGATCGCCTGCGTGTCAAAGCGCTACCGGAAGAGCCGCAGAAGGTCTCGGTTCGCAATGCGATTTCCGGCAAGGAAAAAGAAATCGGAATTGCGCTGTTCAAAAAGCCGGGCGAGGTAGCCGGAGCGCGGCGTGCGATTTCTGAAATCATCAAGTGGATGAATTACGTCACGGAAGGGCGCTTCTTCACCGTGGCCGCCGACCTTTCCGAGTCGATCAACGTGGAGCACGGCAGTCTGTGGGGACACTACGATCCTACGAAGAATCCGCTGGGTACGCGCCTGAAAGCGCCGATCGAAGAAGCGGGCAATGTTTCTACTGCCATCGGAATGGTTAGTCAGAGCGCTTCCGTCGATCCCGCGAAGTTTGCCGGCGTCTGGGCCTTGAGCGGCACCTACGGAGCGTTCACGCCGCTGATGTACACTCCGGCGCGCGTCTGGAGCCAACAAAATCAGGACAGCAAATTCCGCGTCGGCGTCCTGCATATTCTCACCGCGCACTCCGGTCCTGAAACCGCGGCGGATGCGCGCACCCACTTCGGCATCTTCGCGCCGCAGGTGTGGAAGCTGTTCCCGCGCGGCCAGGTGATCAACCTGAGCTTCTGGGATTACAACGACGTCGCGCCCGGCTATTTTGCGGCGGCGGAAATCGCGGCGCGCGACCCCCACGTGGGCATCATCACGCTGGAGGTGGCACGTCCCGACTTCGCGGTCGCCGACCGCAGTCATTTTGCCGATTCCGATCTGCGGGCGGCGGCCAAGGGACTATATGTGATTCGCGATTTCGCGCCCGGCAAGCCGCGTCACGGTTACGTGATCGCGCAAGGATCGAGTTCCACGGTGAACCTGGTGAAGGTGCTGCCGAAACTCGAAGCGGCCGGTGTAAACGTCAAAGTGATCGCGGCGATCAGCGAGGATTTGTTCGATCGCCAGCCGCAAGCCTATCGCGATTCCGTCCTGCCACCCGAGGCTCGCTACGATTTGATGGTGGTGTCGACGGGCACGCGGCGCATGTGGCCGCTCCGCAACCTCGGTCCGCTGACCGATGAGTATTCACTCACCTCCGACTTCGACAATTGCTGGAGGACGGGCGGCCTCGAACTGGAAGTGATCAAGGAAGCGCATCTCGATCCCGACACGATTCTTGCCGGGGTGCAGCACTTCGCAAACGACCGCGAGCGCCGCATCGGCGATCAGCGCAAAATGATCGGATAGTTTGGTCGGCTGCCCGAACTCATGTCCACGAGCGGCGGCCAGCTTATGGTGGCTGCCGCGATATCGCCATATCAAGGTGCAAACAGGTGGCGAGTTTTATGCGTCTGAACAACAAAGGCAAAGGCGGAATGCGATCTCGCTTCGTGATTTTGCTGGTCTGCGGATTGTTCTTCCTGTTAGCAGCCTCCGATCAACAAACTTGGGCCGACGCAGTTAACACCGACAGTGGATCCCTTTCCGCCGGAGGGGTCCACTCGCAGTCTCCGCAGTCCTCCGCGAGCACCCCACATCCGGCTACGGACCAGGCAGCATTACCCTTGACCTTCGCCCGCGACACGGGCGACTTGGATGCGATGGTCAAGCGCGGGACCATTCGAGCCCTGGTGCTCTATAGCCGGACCGGATTCTTCTACGTTGATGGCAAACCCGAGGGTATCTACTATCAGGCTCTACAGTTTTTCCAGCAGTTCGTAAACGAAAAGCTCCGTCCGCGACAGCCCATTCAAGTCGTTTTTATTCCGGTGCGCCCCGATCAATTGGAAGGAGCCCTGACGCAAGGCGTCGGCGACCTGATTGCTTATGGGTTGGTCGAAACCACGGCCCGCAGCCAGCAAGTCGCTTTCTCCATACCAATTCAGACCGGAGTGAAGCAGATCGTCGTCACCGGAAAGGATTTCGGCCCGGTTTCATCGCTAGCTGACCTTGCGGGAAAGAAGATCTTCGTCAATCCGCTCGCGAGTTATTACCAGAACCTGGAAAAGATCAACGACTCGTTACAAAAGCAAGGCAAGCAGCCGATTGTGATTGAGAAAACGGATCCGAGCCTGCTCGACGAGGATCTGCTCGAGATGGTAAATGCCGGCATACTCCCGGCGACGGTGACCCTTTCTGAGCGCGCCAAGCTGTGGGCGAGCGTTCTCCCAAACATCAGACCGCAGCCAAGCCTCGTCGTGGCCGACGCGGGCGATCTTGCCTGGGCGATGCGCAAGGACAATCCCAAACTGCAACAGCTCATCGATGAATTTGTTAAGACGCGAGCGGTGGGAACGTCGTTTGGGAATACATTGATGCGGCGATATTTGCAGAACAACCAGTGGATCAAGAATCCGACGAC
The DNA here is from genome assembly GCA_963834135.1 of uncultured Acidobacteriaceae bacterium. Taxonomy (GTDB): domain Bacteria; phylum Acidobacteriota; class Terriglobia; order Terriglobales; family Acidobacteriaceae; genus Bog-257. The sequence continues at coordinate 386,200 of CAWIAN010000013.1, forward strand.
CGCCGCCCAGCTCAAGAAATTCGAGGCAACCGTCGATTTCTTCAAGCAATATTCATCGCAATACGGTTTCGACTATCTGATGGTCGTGGCCCAGGGATATCAGGAGTCGTTGCTGGAACAATCGGCGAGGGGTCCGACGGGCGCGGTGGGAATCATGCAGGTCAAGCCGGCGACGGCCGCAGCACCTCCCATCAGCGTTCCGGACATCTATAACGTAAAAAACAACATTGAGGCCGGAGTGAAGGTCCTCAACAACATTGCCAACACGTATTTCAGCGATCCGAAGATCGATCCGGAAAACCGGCTGCTCTTCACCTTCGCTGCTTACAATGCCGGTCCCAACCGCATTGTAGAACTACGCCAAAAAGCAGCGGCGCGGGGACTCGATCCCAATAAGTGGTTTGAGAACGTGGAGCTTCTGGTGGCACAGGAAGTCGGACCAGTCACAGTCCAATACGTCAGCAACATTTACAAGTACTACGTCGCCTACAAGCTGGTGGTTGGGCAAGGACAATCGCTGCAGTAGGGCGCGATATTCGTCAGACCCCTTACCTGCGCTGCCATTCGATAACACGGATGTCTGGAACCCGGCCCATGCGGATCGGTTAGGGCGGCGGAATTGTATTGTTCGAGCTGTTGAGGACAAGCTTCAATCGATGATGTGACGGCCACCTCACAACAGTCATTGCCAGCAGCGGTGCTTGCCTCCATGGACGAAGCTCTCGCGGCCCTACCGCACGGGATGCAGAGTTGGATCACTCACGAAAAAGCCCCGTAGCACGCATTGACTCTGGCCGGGCGCTCTTTGTGTTGGGGCCGGTTCACAACACTAAGTCGTCTTTCCGCTCAAACTCAGGCCATTTTGGGTGTAGAGTGCTGGCGTGCGAAGCGGAGCGTCCCCGCACGTCGTTAGTGGAATGGAGATCATCATGGCTAACGCTGTACGACTCTTCAGCCTCATCCTTTCTAGCAGTCTGCGCCTCAAAGGCCTGAACCTCATGTTGGGCTGTGCGCTTATCCTCATGGCGCTGCCGGTGCAGGCGCAAACATTCAGTGTGCTTCATACGTTTACCGGCGCACAGGACGGGGGAAATCCTGTCTCTGGTTTGACCTTCGACAGCACAGGGCTACTCTACGGGACCGCGTACAACTGGGGGAGTTCGGCCTGTACGAACGGTTGTGGGGTAGTTTTCGAGCTGCGGGAGAGAAACTCCCAGTGGAGTGTGGTCCCGCTTTATGAATTTAATGGGGTCAATGGAGCCAAGCCTTGGGCAGGAATCTCCGAGTTCAACGGCATTCCGTACGGCACGACATCTGCCGGGGGCAGTGGGGGAGATGGGACGGCCTTTGAACTGAGACCACAACCCACACCTTGCAGAACTTCAAGTTGCTACTGGAACGACACCCTGCTCCATTCGTTTACGGGTGTGCCAGATGGATCGAATCCGTCGCAGGGTAATGTGATCTTCGATCGCGCCGGAAATATGTATGGCACATCGACAAATGGGGGCAGCTTTGATTGTGGGACGGTGTGGGAGCTATCACGATCGGGAGACGGATGGGTGGAGAGTACTTTGTCTAACTTCGGTCAGACACCGAATGATGGATGTTCTCCGGAGTCGGGCGTGATCTTCGATACGGCTGGGAATCTTTATGGCACCACATGGAGTGGTGGAACCGGCCTTGTCGGAACGGTGTACGAACTGACTCCCCAAAATGGCAGCTGGGTGAAGAAGATCTTGTATAACTTTCCCGACGGAGAAGGCCGCCCTTTCGGCACTCCAATCATGGACTCGTCCGGCAACCTCTATGGAACGATCATCGACTCGGTGTATAAGCTTAGTCCGGTAAACGGAGGCTGGAACTACTCTACCGTATACACCTTCGCCTCCTGCGCGTTCAATGCTGGAGTTACCCTGGGCCCAGACGGGAACCTGTATGGAGCGTGTTACGGGGGCATCGTCGGTTATGGCGGATCGGTCTTCGAGATGCCGCCGAATTGCAATCAAACTTGCATACCCAACGACCTTCACGATTTTAGCTTCAGTGAAGGTACCCAACCGATGGGTCCAGTCGTCTTCGACGCGAGCGGCAATCTTTATGGCACGACGCTTTACGGAGGCTATACAGGATTTCCGTGCGGCGCCTACGGCTGCGGCGTGGTTTGGGAAATCGCGGGCGCGGCTGAAGCTTGGCCGCGCTGAGCCGCTTTCTTTCAGTAGCTCAGCACGGTTGGTGACATGCTCCTGCAAGACGGAGCAAACCGAATCGCTGGAGAGCTTGCGCTGGTCGCAGGACTGTATGAGCGGACCAACGGTTGGCCGGCGTAACATCCCGGTTACACTCATCGACAAGTTAAGTCGCCGACAGCAAATTAACGGTCTCGGTTTACCTTTTTCAGGGGTAACCTGCGATTTCGCCTGATTTCGCCAAGCGTCTAACAGGCAGAGGTACTTATATGAACCGACTCTGTCTGTTGGCGTTCAGCTTGATGGTGCTCACGGCGGTTTCCGCCCAGGCTGCGCCCAATCCAACCGCCGCTAATACACCAGCGTTTCCGGGCGTTTTAGCCAATGCGCGCTATGTTTACGTTGCCTCCTACGATGGAAACCAGTTCGCTCCGAACCTGCTTCCCGAAGATCGGGACGCGATTAACGCGGTGCAGAACGCCATTCAGGAATGGGGAAAACTGACGATCGTGTACGATCCCTCCCAAGCCGACGTCATGATTTTGGTGACGAGCCGGCCTTCCGAAGATGTGATGGCCGTGTACGATATGCCGCCCAGCAGCAGTTTTCTCTGGCGCGTCATGGGACATGGCGGTCTGCAGTCCGGTGAAACGCCGCTGGTCACGCAATTTGAACAGGGATTCGAGAGCGTGCAGAAGCACAACTAACACCGTCGGATTGGGATCGGCCTTTGAGCTATCGCAGCCGGGCGTCTGGAATTACCAGACGCTTTCTACCTTCTTTGGACACGACATAGCCCGACGCGGGCTCTTGCTAGAGAGCCCCGGAAAAATCTTTGGAAATTAACCCCTTAGTCGACTCTGAATTTAATCCACCCTCATGCGCCGGGAGTATAGTTGTTCTCGCCCGGAGGTGCCCCGATGACCCAGCTCAATTGCGACTTACATCGTCTGCGCTGGAATGTCCGCGCTGCGGCTTGGGGTGCCATGACAATCTGCTTCGCCCTGGCAGGGTTCACCTCACCTGCCGCCTATGCCCAGCAATATCGTATTCTCCACCACTTCGCTAATGCAGGCGATGGATCGATCCCTTATGGCGGTATGGCCATGGATTCGACGGGAATCATCTACGGAGTGACCCACGGAGAACTTGGAACTCTCGGTACCGTCTTTCAGCTCAAGCAGCACAACGGAAGCTGGATGCTTCAAACGCTCTTCACCTTCACCGGCGGGACCGGCGGCTCGACTCCGGTGACGGTCGTCCTCGGTCCCGATGGGGCACTCTATGGCAGTGCCGCAGGTGATGGGCAGGGAGATGGCGGAGTGATTTTCCGTCTGCGGCCACCCCCAACACCTTGCCGAACGGTGCTGTGCCCGTGGACAGAAACCGTACTGTATAGCTTCCTATCGAATGGAGTGGATGCGGCCGGTCCGACCGGGCAGCTGACGTTCGATGCTTCAGGTGCGATTTATGGCGCCACGATAGCGGGCGGCGGAGATCTGAGCTGCGATGGAGGTTGTGGCGCGATCTTCAAGTTGACGCCCTCAGGCGGGCACTGGACCGAGTCTGTTGTGTACGGTTTCCAAAGAACCGGAGCGGCTGGATGGCTTCCCCTCGCAGGGGTAATCTTCGACTCGTCAGGCAATCTCTATGGCACAACCTACGACGGTCCGGGTACCGGTTGCAACGGATTCGGCTGCGGCGCCGTCTACGAATTGACGCCCTCGGGCTCGGGATGGAACGAGCAAACACTCTATCGGTTTCAGGGTACTACCGACGGAGCACAGCCTATCGCCGGCCTGGTATTTGACCATTCCGGAAATTTACTTGGAGCTACCGCCACTGGGGGTTCTGGCTTCGGTGGGACCCTGTTTGACATTAGCCCTTCGGGAGGAAGCCGGAGCTTTAGCGTGCTCCAGAGCTTGATCACCGACAACGGATCGCCTTGCGGACCTCCATGGAACTTGACCATGGATCAATCGGGAAACCTATATGGCGTGACGGGGTGCGACACCGCTCCCGGCGGAAATCTGTTTAAATTGACCCCTGCCGACGGAGGCTGGCAATATACCGATCTTCACGATTTTCCGGAAGGGAATGAAGGATGGTATCCCTGGGGCGGCGTGGTAGTCGATGCAGCAGGCAATATTTACGGCACCACGGAGTTTGGCGGCAACTTCAGTCGTGGGACCGTATGGGAGTTCACGCCCTAAGCCCGTCCCAAAGGCACAAATGCATAACGGCATAACTGCCGGTACATCCTCGTTGCACAAGTGTTTTAAAAGTTAGTGCGCGTTACATCAGATCGGCCAAGAGATAACGATTCAAGAATCACGGTAAGGAGACTCACTGTATGAGCAAAGAAGCCAACCAGGCGGTCTTGGGAAAGTTCGCCGAAGCGGTCCAGACAGGCAACTTCGACGCGTTTAAAGATGTAGTTTCCGCCCAAAACATTGACCACGATCCGGCGCCGGGCCAGGTGCAAGGGCCGGAAGGTTATCGCATGCTGTTCACGGGATTGCGGACCGCGTTCCCGGACATGAGTGTGGCGTTGGAAACTGCAGTAGCCGACGAAGATTCCATAGCGTTTGCCTACACCCTGACCGGAACCCAGACCGGTCCTCTCATGGGATTCCCCCCAACCGGCAAAAAGATAAAAATCCGCGGTATGCAGATTTCAAAGTTCAAAGACGGCAAGATGGTAGAGCGTTGGGGGAGCTCGGATGAGTTGGGAATGCTGCGGCAGCTGGGAATTTTGAAATAGCCAAGAAGCGTCTCAAGGCAAACTAGCGAACAGCTTGGTGAGTAATCCTGGCGGACAAAGCGAACGACATAGTCAGAAGCAGTTCTTGTTATTTGTATATTGCAAACCAGAAAGCAACTTCTCGACAGCAAGCGATCTGATGCAGCTGCTACCTCAACGCCATAGCGCAAGTTAGGCTCTATATCGCACCAAGCGCGGTGCAGACAGCCATACTTGCGCTATGGCCTCATTACACTCATCCTCTTGAAGCAACCGAATTAAGTCTATTCCTACCTATTTATTGCGCCGTAATCTTAAATTAAGTTGCACTGCCGCTTGCCTGTGATAGCCTTCTGCGCAAAACCGGCCAGGCCGGAACAGAGGCACCATGAAGAAACCGACATTCTTGAAAATCGCGTGCATGCTCTTCGCGTTTTGTGCCACAACGGCGATTGCCTCTCCGGCACAATTCTTAACCACACTGCACACCTTCGCGGGATACCCCTTCGACGGTGCGGCGCCTCAGTCTCCGGTGACGATAGCTTCGGACGGGAATATTTACGGGACTACAAGCGGGGGCGGGGCCGGTTGCGCTCCTTACGGCTGTGGGACGGTCTTCAAAATGACCCGCGATGGAACCCTGACCACGCTCTACAATTTCTGCGTTGTAGTCAACTGCACGGACGGCACCCAACCTTACGGTCCCCTGGTGCAGGCGCCGGACGGCAACTTTTACGGGACCACCAATTCGGGCGGAACGGGAGCCGATAATGCCGGCACGGTCTTCAAAATCACGCCCGGCGGCATACTGACCACGCTCTACAACTTTTGCTCGCAACCCCACTGCTTTGACGGCCGGTATCCTAACGGCATCTTGCTGGCTGCAGACGGCAACTTCTACGGCACCACCAACTCGGGCGGGTACGCTTACTGTGCCGACGGCTGTGGAACGATCTTCAAAATCACCCCCGACGGAACCTTGTCGACAATCTTCAGGTTTTGCGCTCAGGGCGACTGCCCCAACGGCTACACTCCCGGGGGGATGATCCAGGCCGCGGACGGCAACTTTTACGGGATCACCGGCCATGGCGGGGCCAGCGGCGATCGGTGCGACGGGTCGGGATGTGGCACGTTCTTTAAGTTGAGTTCCAACGGAACCCTGACCACGCTTTACAGCTTCTGTACTCAAATGGGGTGCCCTGACGGCGAGTTCCCAAACGGCCAGCTGGTGCAAGCCCGCGACGGCAACTTTTACGGAACCGCCTCCGAGGGCGGGATCGCCACATGCTTCCCTAACGGCTGTGGGACAGCGTTTAAAATCACTCCCAGCGGAACCCTGACCATCCTGCACAGCTTTTGCTCTCAGGACAACTGCGCTGACGGTAGAGATCCCCTCACTCCGCCGGTGCAGTACGTCGATGGCAATTTATACGGTACCACCTTCACCGGCGGCGCCAACTACAACGGAACCATTTACAAAATCACTCCTACCGGCGCGCTGACAACCCTCTATAGTTTTTGTCCCGCGTACGGCTGCGTTGACGGTTCGGCCCCCGACGCGCCGCTGGTGGTGGGCGGCGACGGCATCCTTTACGGGACCACGACACAGGGCGGGACTGGCAACTCCGGCACGGTCTTTCGTGTTGCAATTCCGCGCGCCTGTTCGACTTGCCGGCACACCGAGTGAAGCTGAAGGCACATTGCTCGTGCAAGCCACGCTGGACCTGCGTCCCATCGTGGCTTGCCGTGCGACCCGCGTCATGGCCAACCGCTCGACCCATCTGGTGTGCGCCGCGAGTGCTGCAGCTATGCTCCAGCTTTGCACGAATCGCCGTCGTACCGTTGACGCCGACCAAGCTTCTGCCTACGCTATCCGAATGACACTTTCTGCACGTAACCAGCTCACTGCCACCGTTGAGTCCGTAACCCTTGGCGACATCATGGCGCACGTCGTCATGCGCATCGGCGATCAGCAGGTCGAGAGCGTCATCACCCGCACCAGCGCTGAGTCGCTCAACCTGAAGAAGGGCGACAAGGTGCGCGCGATCATCAAATCGACCGAAGTCATGATCCAGAAGGATTGACTCGGGGTAGGTCTGGCAGGTGTCCTGGAGTCTGCCCTGAGCTTGCCGAAGGGTCTCGCGTTGTTCGAGACCTGGGTGCTTCCAATATCACGGCGCTCGCCGAACCGCGATCATTGCGACCATGCGCACAGAGCGCGCTGGGCGCTTGTCTTGTGGAGCGACCACGCGGAACGGCCCTACATTCTGCGGCAGCGGTTTGCCATCGCTGGTTATCGCCAGCAGTACTTTGTTGTCCTGAAACGCCGGATCCAATTCCGCCAAAGCGAACACCACGCGATACCGGTCGCTCCCCATCACTTCCACGTAGTCGGCCATCTCCTCGCCGCGAAGCTTGTCGCCTGTGGGCGTGGCGACTTTTGCCAACAGATCGGTCAGCAGCACGCCTTCATAATTCTCTTTGGCTTTGGTGTGCGGATTCATGACCGACACCGATTGCTGCGGCATCTGCTTCAGCTGCTCGAGCGTGAAAACGACATCCTTTCCGTCGAGTCCCTGAACAGTAAGCGTCGGTGTCGCAGCGGTGGTTGGCGTGGCCGCCGATTGAGCGAACAAACATGCTTGCACAATTAGAAGGAAGAGGAGAGAGGACGCGGTTTTTCTGGCGTTCTTCATACAGTTGGATACTGTATACCCGAGACCGGCTGGTGCCCCAGGTTCGGCCTGGTTTCGGCCTATCCTGGGCCTGCACTACACAAGACCCGGTTCATCAGTCATTGGGACGTGTGTTGTGTCGGGGCGGCCGTAAAGGCCGATGCGGTACACTGCATTTTCAACCGCGCCATGGCTAAAGACGATCTCGCTTTCACTCCCGCCGAATTGCGGAAACTTCGCAGCCTGAAAGACCCTGACGGCATCCAGCAGTATCTCGACGACATGCCATACCATCTTGGCGACACCGCCTGGTCGCCGCGCCGCGTGCTGCGCGAGAACACCTCGCACTGCTTCGAAGGCGCAATCTTCGCCGCCGCCGCACTGCGAGCCATCGGATATCCGCCGCTGATTTTCGATCTCGAAGCCGAGCACGACACCGATCACGTGCTCGCGATCTATCAGGTGAAAGGCTGCTGGGGCTCGATCGCCAAATCGAACTACACCAACTGTCGCGGGCGCGAACCGGTCTATCGCTCATTGCGTGAGTTGGCCATGAGCTATTTCCAGACCTACTTCAACATGCGCCGCCAGCGCTCGCTGCGCACCTATTCGCGCGCCGTCAATTTGAAGCGCTTCGACGGTCAGGAATGGATGACGACGGAGAAGCCGATTTGGTTCGTCATCTACCACCTGCTGGAGATTCCGCACATCAAGTTGGTGACACGGGCGCAGGTCAATCGCCTGCACCGGGCCGACGAGAGGACCTTTAAGGGAGAAATCCTGGGCAAGGCGTACAAGCAGCCGAAGTCGCACCCGTTTGGGGATTAGCCGCTAATTGCCTTTCTTCAGAATCGTCAAATACTCCGTCCACGGTCCCACTTCGTGGGAGTACTGTTTCGCGGTCACGCGCGCAATCTGCGAGACGTGTCCCAGGTCGTGGACCACCCACGACGACAATAACTGTCCCAGGGTTACCGGGCCCAACTCAGGATGGGTGCCGCGCCGCGCAAGATCGTCGCTGGCAAGATTCAAGCCTTCAAGAATGGAAACATTTTCCGCCCGCATAAACGCAAACTGATCGAGCAGGTCGCTGACCGGCCGCGTCTGGTCTTCGCGAAACATGGCGCAGCGGTCGAACGGTGTGAAAGGCCTGGTCTCGCCGTGTTCCAGGATCATGCGCGCCCGCGGAATCCAGTCGGTGAGCTCCCCGTGGATCAGGTGTCCCACAATGTCGTAAGCGCTCCAGGTGCCGGCGCCCTCGTTACATTTCAGCCAGCTCTCAGGCATGCCGCCAACCATGGCGGTGAGCGTCGCCGGTGTTCGCCGCAGGATTTGCGTGGCTTCCGAAAGTTTTAACTGCATGTGCGCTCCTCGAATGGCTACGATCGGCAGGAGAAGGGCCCGTTAGCTTTCGACGGAATATACGTAGCCATCGGAAAGAAAGTTCCGGCAGACGCCAGCCCGATTGCTCCTATCCAGAGATGATCCAGTCCGTCTATTGCTGTAAACGAGGCCTGCTCAATGGAATTCCTGAAGATCGTCGGCTTGTCGATTGTCGCGGCTGTTCTCTACGGAATCGCGCATGACCAGGTCACGGCGCGAGTCTGTCTCGAGTACTTCACCATCTTTCATCCTCCGGTGTTTCATACGCAGTCGCCAACTCTGCTGGCCTTGGGCTGGGGATTCATTGCGACATGGTGGGTAGGCGCGTTCCTGGGAATCTGCTTGGCAATCGCCTGCCGCGTGGGATCGCCGCCCCGACTGAGCGCCAGCAATGAACTTAGACCCATTGCATGGCTGCTGGTGACGATGGGCGCCTGCGCCTTGGTTTCCGGAGTCGTCGGATTCTTCTGGGGACAGGTCCCTGATGATATGAAGGGCCTGCTTGCGTCGAATCTCGAGAGAAGATTTCTGGCGGACTGGTGGGCGCATAGCGCGTCGTATGCGACCGGATTTCTTGGAGGCATGGTACTGTGCGCCATGGCCTTACGTCGGAGGATCATGGGACTAGCTTAGGTCTGACGGCTGATAGCGGAAGTTTGGTCGGGACGGGCAGATTTGAACTGCCGACCCCTCGCACCCCAAGCGAGTGCTCTACCAGGCTGAGCCACGTCCCGACTGGGTAGGAAAGCCGATTCGTACGAAGCGGCAGGGTTTCGAGGTCAGGTTCAGTTTATCACTCAAAGGCGCGGTGTGGACATGTGCCGCCGGCTGAAGCCGGCTCTGCAATGCAAAAAATAGAGGGAGCTAACGCGGGCCTGAAGGCCCAGGCGGCTTGCCAAGGCGGCCGCTTTGCGCCACACTCGTGGGCATCGCCGCGAATGTTCCAGCTCAGCTGGGCAACTTTCGGCAGCTGTTTTCTGTCTACTTAGTATGGCAATTGCAGCGCACGAACGTTACGCGCCGTCTCCCCTGCAAACCCTCGCGATCGCAGCTGTGGTAGCTGCCGGCCTGCTGTTCTGGGGAAGCTGGGAATTTATGATTTCGAATAACACTCTGGAGAACTACGTTGCACAGCGCGTGAACTCCAGGCCGCAGACGCAGCACGTGGTTCCCGTCGGAGGCGATGTGCTCGACGGCGTCTATCACTCCTCAGGCGGCGAGCACGGCTCGAAGCCTCAGCCGTTGACCACCTTAAGGCGCTGTTCCGCTTCGCTGCCCATCGTGGGGACGACCGCCCCCAGCAGCTTGCGCATGTCGTCGAAGCTGTAGTCGACGCTCGATTCGGAGCGGCTGGCGACTACTTTGTCGCGGAGCAATCCCTCGGTCATGCCGATAAGGCCGGCACGCAGCGCGTGCAGGTTCACATCTGCGCGGATCTGTCCCTGGCTGCGCATCTCGTTGAGCAATCTGCCAATCAGTTCTGAGAACTGAAGATACCCGCCGCTCATGCGGACGTCGCGGTTATCTTTGCGTACCCGGCAGCCTTCCAGGGTGACTAACTCCTTCAACTCGGAGTCGTTTTCCAGTTCGATCACCATCGCTTCCAGCGCGGCAACCAGGCGGTCGGGCAGGGCGGCAGCGCTCTGCGAGGCGTCCACTCGCCGGATGATCTTGGTCCAGCCATGATCGAGGACGGCGGCCAGCAAACCCTGCTTGCTGCCAAAATGCTTCATCAGCTGCGATTCGCTGGTGCCCGCCTCGCGAGCGATAGCGACTGTGCTGGTGTTCTCGTAACCGTTGCGGGCGAACAGCCGCTTGCCGGAGAACAAGATGCGATCATGGGAAGAGGCGGGCGGCAGCGAGTTAACGGCGTGGGCTTCCATAGTGGTTTCTGGCATAGTCAAGTCCGTTGATAGCAACCCCACGATTGAGGCGAAGTTGCGGAACGATTAAGAAAGAGCACAAACCAGCAAAATTCGCTGATGAACCGCTTGGAGGCGGATTTTCATGTTCCTGATCCGGCCGGGCTCCGTTCCGGTTCTTTCGCGCCGGACTGGCTGTTGCCAACGGTGGTTCTTTTCACCCTAGGCACAGTCAACCGCGGGCCAGGCGTGGCTATAATCCGGAGCCATGAAAAAGCTTTTGCCGCTACTGCTCGTCGCCATGGTTCTGATGGCTGTGCCGGCCTTTGCCAGCAGTCACCACCACCATCATCACCATCATCACTCCGGTCACCACCACTCGCACCACGCCAGCTAGATATCGGACGATGCCAGTTGGATATGGGCGTCATCCTGAGCGCAGGCAGCCTTTTTTGGCTGCCGGAGTCGAAGGACCTCTGCCCTTGCAGGGAACCGGGGGCCTTCGACCTCACTCGGGAGGACAGTCCGAGTTGATTGAGCCCCGGCTCGATCCGCCCGCATTGTTTTCTGGTTGTCATGCGGTCCCTGCCGGGACCGGGCGAAATTTTGTGGCTGCGTACCCAGGACTTCGTCCTGGGCTAAGCTGAGTCGTCCCGCGTGCGCGGGACGGGAGTGATGCCGGGGAGGGTCGGCTGCGAAGCGGTCTGTGATTCACGATCGGCGGTATACGACACGAACCACGAGTCACCATTCACGAACGACGCACCACGATTCACGACTTACGATCCACCACCTTCGATTCACAATCTCGAACCACGATCTACCACTCTGCGCTCCGCCCTGCATTAAACTAATGCTGCCATGTACACCTCAGCGCCTGAGACCGCACGCGACCTTGCCAAGTCCACCACCCCCGCCATCGACCTGCGCAGTGACACCGTCACCAAGCCGTCGCCCGAAATGCGGCGCGCCATGTTTGAAGCCGAGGTTGGCGACGACGTTTATGCGGAGGACCCGACTCTCAACCGGCTGGAGCGGAGGGCGGCGGAGATCTTTGGCCGCGAGGCGGCGCTGTTCGTTCCCAGCGGCACCATGGGCAATCAGATTGCGATCAAGTTGCACACCACACATGGCCAGGAGGTCATCTGCGAGGAGCGCGGCCACGTCTTCAACTACGAGATGGCGATGATGGCGCACTTCTCCGGCGTGGTGCCGCGCACGGTCTGGGCCGATGACGGCATCGTCACCTGGAAGCACGTGGAGTCGAAGTTGAAAGGGAAGAGCTATCACGCCGCGAAGACCGGCCTGGTTTCGCTTGAGAACACGCACAACATGGCCGGTGGCACCGTCACGCCGCCGGAAGTTTTCGACGAGGTCTGCGACAAGACCCACAATGTGGGACTACCGGTTCATCTCGATGGGGCGCGCGTCTTCAACGCTTCGGTCGCACTGGGGGTTCCGGTGGCGAGGCTTACGGGCAAGGCTGACACGGTAATGTTCTGCCTGTCGAAAGGATTGGGCGCCCCGGTGGGATCGATGCTGGTCGGCAAGGCCGAGGCGATCGATCGCGGCCGCATTTATCGCAAGGCGCTCGGCGGGGGAATGCGGCAGGCGGGGATTCTGGCAGCAGCCGGACTGATCGCGCTGGAGCAGGGGCCGGCGAAGCTGGCGGAAGATCATGCCAACGCGAAGTTCCTCGCCGAAGGGCTGGCACACATTCCCGGCATTAAGATTGATCCTGCCAAAGTCCAGACGAACATCCTGATCTGCGATATCTCGGGCACGGGAATGAACTCCGGCGAGCTGTCACAGAAGTTGACAGCGCGAAATGTTCTGGCGAACGGCGTGGGTCCGCAACTCATACGCTTTGTCACACACCTCGACGTCAGCCGCGAGCAGTGCGCCGAGGCGCTGGAGATCATGCGCTCGATCTGCGGACGTTAATCGTTCTGCGGGGCGTGCTCGGGAGCCGACACGCGATTGATGGATTACACCTTCGCGGTGACCGGCGTGGGCGCCGGACGCTTCGCCCAGATGTATGAACAACACCAACAACCGCTCGTTCTATGACGGCATCAACATCCAGCTGCGCAAGCGGATGAGCAAACACATCATGTTCCAGGCCAGCGATGTGGTCTCATGGTCGCGTGCCTGGAGCGGCTTCCCAGTAGCGTCGAACGGAGGCGCGCCCTTTCTGTTTCACGCGGCTTCGGGCGAATCGCGGTGTACGGCCTTCACGTTGTATCCCGCCTTGGCGAGCTGCTTTTTCACGTCTTCGGCGATCATCACCGAGCGGTGCTTGCCACCGGTGCACCCGAATGCGATGGTCAGGTAGCTCTTGCCCTCTTCGATGTAATGCGGGATCAGGTACACCAGCAGCTCGGAGATGCGGCGGATGAATTCCTTCGTCTGCGGAAACGAGCGGATATATTTCGCCACCGCCGGATGACGTCCGGTGAATGGCCGATACTTGGGAATGAAATGCGGATTGGGCAGGAAGCGCACATCGAAGACCAGGTCGGCATCCTCGGGCACGCCCTCGCGATAGCCAAAGCTGACGCAGGAGATCAGGATGTTCTTGTCGATCTTGCCGCGCGAGAATCGCTCCGTTAATAAACTTCGCAACTCATGAACATTGAACTTGCTGGTGTCGACTACCAGGTCGGCGAGCTCTTTCACCGGCTGCAGCCGTCGCCGCTCGGAGGCCAGCGACGCTTTCACCGACACGTTGCGTCCCAGCGGGTGCGGCCGGCGGGTCTCGCTGTAGCGCCGCAGCAGCGCATCTTCGTCGGCTTCCAGGAAGAGCATCGTGGTCTTCATCAGCCGGCGCAGCGACGCCAGGGTTTGCGGCAGCTTGTCGAGGCGCGCGCCTTCGCGGATGTCGACCACCAGCGCCGCGCGCTGAATCTCCATGGTGTCGAGCACCAGTTCGGCGAAATTCGCCATCAGGCCGACCGGCAGATTGTCGACGCAGTAGTAGCCGAGATCTTCGAAGGTCTTGAGCGCCGACGCCTTGCCCGCGCCGCTCATGCCGGAGATGATGACCAGCTCGTGCTGCTCGTGCGCACGGCCCGAAGAGGCTTTGGGATTGGCGGAAGTGTCGACAGCTTTGCGGCGAACGCGCTTGGCGCCTTTAGCGAGTGGCATTGCCTGATGCACCTTTGCGGCGAGACTAACAGAGTTCGGCCTCAGCCGAAAGCTACGCCACGTGAATTGGATGTCACCGGTATGGTTCCGGGCTCGGGAGAACGGCAGTTAGCAGTTAGCATTTGGCAAAGTGAAGCACCCTGCCGTCCTACCCTCTCGCAAAACTCAGGCGAGGAGGATGGGGCACCCACTAATTGCTAATTGCCAACTGCCAATCGGCGATTACTAGTTACTAGCTGCTAGTTCGCTAGTTGCTTTCTTCTCGCCTTCTGGCGTACAAGCGGTGCTATGAGGGCTTGTCGAAGGATTGCCGGTTTGTCGCTGATTTTTCTGGCTACATTTGCGGTCGCGCAGAAGTCGAACTTCGAGTGGGACTGGCACAATCAGGAAGTAATCGGACGCGCGGACGCGAGCGTGGGCAACACCTCGAAGCTGACCGAGTCCGAACGCAGCTCGCTGGTTGACGCCATCGTGCTGCGGCTACAGAAGCCGATGGGCGACGCCGGCTACGACGACGATCGCATCCGCGAGATCGCAACTACCACGCGCATACGCTTCATCGACGTGGGCGCGGGGCAGCCGTTGATCTTCACTACCTCGCTCGGGCTTGAGGGTGGCTGCGACGCGCTCAGCAATTGTCCGCTGTGGGTTTTCCGCCGCACCGACGAAGGATTTCTTTCGCTGCTCAACACCATCGCTGCCAGCTACACGCCTGAGCCGACCGAAAGCGGATTCGAGGTGGTATTTCTACATCACGTTTCAGAAAAGGAGAGTGGGCTTACGGTCTATCGTCTAGCTGACGACAAGTTGAGCGGCGTGGGCTGCTACACCGCGCTGTGGCCAAAGCCAAGCGGTGACCCGAATCAGCTTTCCGATCCTAAGATCGAACCCTGCAAGCAATCGCCACTGCTGGAATCGGCTCACCCGGTAAAACCGGAGGCATCCGAGACGCCTGCACCAGCCGCAACAGTGGAGCCGGCGCAGCAGCCTGCGACGGAACAGCCCGCCGCGCAACCGAAGTCAGACAGTGCTGAAACAAAGCCGGAGAGTGCTGAGCCCAAGGAGCAAGCTCCGCAGGCGGAGCAACCGAAGTCGGATAGCGTTCAACCCAAGGAGCAGGCACCGCCACCACCGGAGAGTACGAATCCGGAGGCGCCGCCAAACGCTCCCGATCAGCAAACACCGGCGCAGAATTCGGACCAAGCGCAACCACCTTCGGCTCAACCGGCGCAGGATGCGAAGCCGGAGCAGCCGCCGGCGGATACAAAACCGGATCAGGCTCAGCCGGACACGAAGCCGGGAGAGGCTCAGCCGGCGCCCGACCAGTCAACTCCAAAAGCGGACCAGCCCCAGCAGCCCCCATCCGAGCAGCCAGCTCCAAAGGCAGATGAGCCGGCTCCCGCGCAAGATCAGCCGACACCGCAAACGCCGCCGGCAAATCCCGAGCCAGCCGCTCCACCGCCGTCGAGTGATGCGAAGTAGAAATGGGCGCCCCATCCTCGTCGCCTGATTTTGGCGACAGCGTCGGAGCGGAGTGGTAAGAGATCGTGCGTCGAAGGAAGCAGGTCCCTCGACTCGGGCTGAGCAGGCTGCTGAAAAACTCGATTGGGTAGGCTCGTCGGACTGAAGTCCGCCTCGCCGAAGTCAGAAATACGGGGCTTCTCGGCACGGCTGAAGCCATGCCCTCACACAAAGCTCACGTTGCGAGAGTTTGTCAGCAGCCTGTAAAACCCTGGGTCGACATGACAACCTGTAAGGCAAGCCGGCGCTTGGGAAGATAACCTCAAACTATGAACTGCACCATAAATAGTGCAAAATCTCGATTCGGGAAGTTCTTGTCAAGCCCCACAAACGTGGTCAAATCCTCGTAAAACGCTGTTGCAATTAGGAATATAGTTGCAGCGATAAGTGCCAAAATCCACCCTCAATGTGCTATACTTGTTTCACGAGAGTCAGGAAAGAGTTCATCGCTCCTTTTCCTGGCTCTCGTTCTGTTTGCGCCATCGATTTTTCTCCCGTTTTCCTCCCGAGTTGCGGGAATGGACTCCCTCTCCCGCAAAGTTGTAGGGCCACGCCACACAAATCGCTGACACGCCGGTAATTGCGAGTAAAATTGCAGCATCGGATGGCGCCGTCGTTGAGCCGAATACAGGTAATACATTCATGCCATTAATCGGAAGTTTTGCGCTTCTGCTGGCGCTCGCGCTGGCAGGCTACTCGTTCATTGCAGGTGCTTTTGGCTTGTACCGCAAGGACGATCGACTGGTTGAGACCGCGCGCCGCGCCGGCATCGCCTGCTGGGCGGCAGTCACCATCGGTGGCGTGGCGCTGGTGATGGCGGCCGTCGGCAACGACTTTTCGGTCGCCTACATTCTGCACCACAGCAATCGCGATCTGCCCATCGCTTACAAGTTTGCGGCGCTGTGGTCCGGACAGGAAGGCTCGCTGCTGTTCTGGGCGTGGCTGCTGTCGTCGTACGCGCTGGTGTTGCGGTTGCGTTACAAGGTCGATCCGAAGCTGTTTGCCTATGCGTCGGCGATCATCGCATCGGTGCAGGTGTTCTTCCTGCTGCTGGTAAACTTCGCGGCCAATCCGTTCGGCCTGGTGAGTGGGACAATTCCCGCCGACGGCAACGGACTGAATCCGCTGCTGCAGTATCCCGAGATGGTGATCCATCCGCCGATGCTGTATCTCGGCTACGTCGGCGTGACCGTACCGTTTGCCTTCGCGCTGGGCGCGCTGATCATGAAGTATCCCGGCGAGAAGTGGATTCACATCACGCGCCGCTGGACCATGGTGGCCTGGCTGTTCCTCACTTGCGGAATTTTTCTTGGCTCACATTGGGCGTACGAAGTATTGGGCTGGGGCGGCTACTGGGGATGGGACGCCGTCGAAAACGCTTCGCTGCTGCCGTGGCTCACGATGACCGCGTTCCTGCATTCGGTGATGATGCAGGAGAAGCGTGGCATGATGAAGATGTGGAACATGTGGCTGATCTTCACCACGTTCCTGCTGGCCATCTTCGGAACCTTCCTCACGCGCAGCGGTGTGGTGAGTTCGGTACACGCGTTTGCGCAGTCGAGCATCGGAACCTGGTTCGTATGGTTCCTGGCGATTGCGTTTGCGACCTGCGTGTACTTCTTCGTGCGCAATCGCGACACGCTGAAGAGCGAGCATCGGCTGGAATCGCTGGTCTCGCGCGAGTCGAGCTTCCTGTTCAACAACCTGGTGCTGCTGGTTTCGTGCTTCGCGGTGCTGTGGGGCACGCTGTTCCCGGTGTTGTCGGAGTGGGTGACCGGATCGAAGGTCACGGTCGGGCCGCCGTTCTTCAATCGCGTGAACGTACCGATCGGAATTTTCCTGGTGTTCCTCACCGGCATTGGCCCGCTGCTGGCGTGGCGCCAGACTTCGCTCGACCGCGTGAAGCGCAACTTCGTATGGCCGACGCTCTTGGCGGTATTGACCGTCATCGTGCTGATGGTTGGCGGGCTGAAGCCCTGGGAGGACTCAGCCTACTTCTACTCGCTGATGGCGTTTGCGCTTTCGGCATTCGTCATCGCAACCGTAGCCGGTGAGTTCTGGCGCGGCGGCCGCGTGATCGCGCGGCAGAATAACGTCAGCATGCTGCAGGGCATGGTGGTCATCACGCGCCGCAACACGCGGCGCTATGGCGGATACCTGATTCACATCGGCGTGGTGCTGGTCATCATCGGCTTCGCTGGTTTGCCGTTCAACGTCGACAAAGAGCAGGAGATGGGCTTTGGCGACAAGATGCAGATCGGCCACTACACCCTGGTCTGCAAGTCATACACGCAGGACAGCAAGCCGAACTACGACAGCGAGTGGGCGGTGATGGATGTGTATAAGAACGGCAAGTACCTGGGACAGATGTTCCCCGAGCGCCGCTTCTACACGGCCAGCCAGCAGACATCGACGATCGTGGCTAACCGCTCGCGTCCGAACGAAGATTTGTACCTGGTGTATACGGGGCGCAATCAGGACACCGGCAAGCCAATCATCAAGGCGCACGTGAATCCGCTGGTGCTGTGGATCTGGATTGGGGTACACGTGATTCTGATTGGCACCATCATCGCGCTGATCCCGAACATGAAGCCGCAGCGCGGTGGCGTGGTGAAGGACAAGGACCGCGAGCTGGCAGAAGCGGAACATCGCGGAGCTGTGGGGGTGGGGGGAGATTGAGCCGCGTAGCGTGACATAAGTTAGCCCGGCGCTTCAGCGCTGGGTAGCGGTTCACCAGAGGGACAAGTCCTTTCGGGGACGGCACAGCGGGTTCCTCCGCGCGGGCTGAAGCCCTTGGCCGGAATGATACGTCGGGAATGAAATGGCTTCGGCGATAGCGGCCCTTCGACTCCGCATTCGCAAAAAACGCGAATGCTGCGCTCAGGATGACACCTGGAGTTTGGACGGGGTTTGAAGTTTTAGCACGGGATGACCGGGGTTTGGCATTTGTGATTGCTAGATTGCTAGTTCATGAAACGCTTCGCCATCATCTTTGCGGTTTTACTGCTTCTTCTGGTCGCCGTCATGTTTCGTCACGCACGGGCTGCGACGGGGGACCGCACTGGCACAATCGACGTGGGTGGACGCACGCGCGAGTACATGGTTCACGCACCGGCATCTCATGGCGCTAAAGCGATGCCACTGGTGATCGTGCTGCACGGCGCCACGCAGAGCAATGTGAGCGCGGAACGCATGTCGGGCATGAGCACGCTGGCGGACGAGGAAGGGTTCGTTGCGGTGTATCCCGCGGGGACAGGTAACGCGCCGACGTGGAACTCGGGCGCATGTTGCGCGTACGCGATGCGCAATAACGTCGATGACATCGGATTTCTGCGGGCGCTCATTTCGAAATTGAAGCAGGATTACGCCATCGACGGCAAGCGTATTTACGTCACCGGCATTTCGAATGGCGGCATGATGTCGTATCGCGCGGCGTGCGAGATGTCAGACGTTGTCGCCGCAATTGCTCCGGTGGAAGGCGCGTTGGATGTGCCGTGCAAGCCCTCGGCGCCGGTCTCGGTGATCGTGTTTCATGGCACGGCTGATCACCTGGTGCCGTTCGACGGAGGCACTACGCCATATCAGATGGGATCGAGGCGTTCCGATATGCCGGTGGCCGATGCGGTTGGGTTCTGGGTGAAAGAAGATGGTTGCTCGCCGAAGCCGATTCACGAAGAGACGAGCGAGGTGCATATCGACACGTATTCCGGTTGCAAGGACGGAACCGGCGTGGCGCTGTATGCGATTCAGGGTGGCCATCATTTGTGGCCGGGCACGGCGATCAGTCGCGTGAGTTTGCCGGCGACGGATGTGATGTGGAAGTTTTTTGCGGAGCATCCGAAGGCATAAGGCGGGTATCGGCCGTCGGCTGTCAGCTGAAATGAATCGCTCGCGGTCCTTGAAGTCGACAGGGCGGGTGATGAACGGGTGAATTCTAGAAAAGTTTTAGCCGACGGCCGACAGCCGGCGGCTGATAGCAGGGTACTTTGAAACTGGAAATTCGGAACTCGAAACTGGGGCGAACGAAGCTTCGCATCGCACAGGTCGCGCTGATTGCCCTGCTGGCGATGGTCTTCATGGGAGCCGACAGCGATGCCCGCTTCAACAAGATGGGTCATCAGCTGATGTGCATGTGCAGCTGTAATCAGGTGCTGCTGGAGTGCAATCACGTTGGCTGCACCTTCTCCAGCCGCATGCGCGACGAGTTGACGGCCGGCATCGCGCGCGGCGACAACGATTCGCTAGTATTGCAAAGCTTTGTTCAAAAGTATGGCAACGTTGTGCTGGCCGCGCCCACGACAACCGGCTTCAATCGTATCGCCTGGATCATGCCATTTGCGGTGTTTGTGCTTGCCATCGTCATGACCGTCTGGCTGGTGCGCCTGTGGAGGTCGCGCGCGGTGGCACAACCCGTGCCGCGCCCCAACCTGGATGGGGAGCAACTCGACGAGCTTCGCAAGAGGGCCCGCAAGGAGACGGAATTCTAATGCACTTATTACTTGCTGTTGCGTTGACTCAGGAAACGGCGTTCGCGCTATTCGGCTGCGCGTTGTTTGCGATTGCGCTGTTCGTTTACGTCTTCTACGAGCCGGGAGACTTTGACGCTGGCGAAGAGAAAACGCGGCTGATGTATCTGTCGGAACGCAAGGATGCGACGTATGAGAATCTGCGTGACTTGAACTTCGAGTACAAGGCGGGGAAGTTGAGCGAGCAGGATTATGCCGTTCAGCGCGCTTCGCTGGAAGATGAGGCTGCGGCGATCCTGGCTGAGATGGAATCGATTGAAAGAGCTCGCGTGACGGTGCGCAAAGGGAGCCGTCGTCCGACGGCGCGGCCCAGTGGGGGACGGGCGTGAAATTGGCCAGGGGGCCAAGTCGCGGGCTCGTCGGCCTGAAGGCCGCCTCGCTTAAACCATAACCAAGAGCTGATAACGGCACGGCTGAAGCCGTGCCCCTTCAAAGCGATTCATTATCGGCTTTTTCAGCAACCTGCGAAGCCGTGTCCCTTTCAAAGCGGCCCGTTGTGCAAACTGGAAAGTTGTGTCCTGATACAAGTCAACAAAGATCGGTCAAATGAATATCAAGAAATTCGTCATCCTGTTTACGGCAGTTCTCGCTCTCACTTCTTTCGCCGCGGCGCAAAACATTACCGGCACGGTCACCAACGGCACCACCGGTAAGCCTGCGGCCGGCGATCAGG
Source organism: uncultured Acidobacteriaceae bacterium (assembly GCA_963834135.1). Classification (GTDB taxonomy): domain Bacteria; phylum Acidobacteriota; class Terriglobia; order Terriglobales; family Acidobacteriaceae; genus Bog-257. Next base: position 406,919 of record CAWIAN010000013.1, read on the forward strand.
TCGAATTGCTCTCGCTGTCGCAGGGCATGCAGGTGATCGGCAATGCCAAGACCGATGCGCAGGGGCGCTTCTCGTTTCCCGCGCCCAGCGACACGCAGGCGCCGCACATGGTCCGCGCCACGCACGACGGGGTCAGCTATTTTCCCGAGGGCGGCCCGCTGATGCCGGGGAGCACCACGGCCAACCTCACCATCTACGACTCGGCGAAGAAGGTCGACGGGCTGAGCCAGACGGTCGAGGTCTATCGCTTTCAGAGCGGCGGCAAACAACTCGACGGCGTCATACTTTATGCGCTCAGCAACAAGTCGGCGCCGCCCCGTACCGAAGCCAGCGACAAGGGCACCTTCGAAGTGGTGTTGCCGGCGGGCGCTGAGATTGAATCGGCGCAGGCTCGCGGGCCCGGTGGCCAGCCGATCGCGACCGAGACCAGCGCCGGCTCCGAGAAAGATCATTACTTCCTGACCTATCCGTTGCGGCCCGGCGAGACGCAGTTCCAGATCGCCTTCCACATGCCGTACTCAGGCGACGCCAGCTTCTCGCCCAAGCCTATGCGCGACGTGCAACACTTCGTGGTGATGACGCCGAAGAGCATGAGCTTCGAGGCGAAGAATGCGCAGTCCTTCCAGCAGATGCAGGATGCGCAGGCGACCATCATGGTGGCGACGAATGTGAAGGCGGGTCAGGATCTGAGCTTCCGCGTCGGCGGCACGGGTGACTTCCCGGCAGAGACGGCGCAGGGCGGTCAAGGCGGCCAAGCTCCGGATGCAGGTGGCGGAGCGATGGGCGGCGGCGGATCGCAAGCCGCTGCGAATGACAATCGTCCCGGAGGCGGTCTGGGCGCGCCCATCGATGCGCCCGATCCGCTGCACGACTACCGGGTCTACATTCTGGGAGCGTTCGCGCTGGTGCTGCTGATGGGCGGCTTTTACATCGTGTCGCGATCGAATCGTCCTCAGCCGGCGATGGCCGGAGGAGGCGTGGGAGGCAAGGTCGAAGTCGATTCTCCGGAAGCGGCTGCGGCATTTGCCGACTTTGTTGAACCCGCGGCGCCGGCGCGCGACCGCAACGCGCTGCTGCTGGAAGCCATGAAGGAAGAGCTCTTCCAGTTAGAGATTGATCGCCAGCAGGGCAAGCTTACGCCTGAGGAATACACCAAAGCCAAGGCTGCGCTGGATGAAACCATCAAGCGCGCACTGGCGAGAGGGAAGAGCAGCTAGGCGGGACCCCCTGCCAATGGCCCAGGCTCTCCCTCTCCCGATTAGACCCCGACTAGGCGATGCCCTTGGCGTTCAGGAATTGGCTGTACTGCTTGTCCATGCCGACAATGTGTTTGGCCAGCCAGTCGGTGAGGAAGTCGAGCACATCGACCGTCATGCCGATGCCGCCGGACTTGTACTTGGCCGACACTTCCTTAATCTTGTCGGTGAACCGGCGATGCTGCTCGATCTGAGCCTGCAACTGCGGATAGCCGGCGCTGCGCATGACCGCCTCTTCTCCGGCAAAATGTTTTTCGGTGTACTGCAGCAGTTCGTTGAGAACGTTGTGCAGAACTTCCTGTCCGCGACGGGCCATCATCCCGTCGTATAGCGTATTGAGGATGCGAAATAATTCCTGGTGATCGTCGTCAAACCGCTTGACCTTTACGCTATAGGTGGAATCCCACTTGAATTGAGGCATGTCGATATCTCCTGCTGGTTTCATCGGCGGGGCCGGGGATGTCCTTTAGGACGAGCTTTCAGCACGACCGGGTACAATCATCTGCGCCGGTCGGGCGTCCACGCCCGAACGTATTCTCTTGGTCGAGGTTTCATCATGCCGTTCTGGCAGCAGGGAACACGGGCGCTTGCCCGCAGAATGCCGAAAATTATGAGCCCGGCCACCCATGCGGTCGCCGATTACGCGGTTGCTGGAATCTTCTTGCTCGCTGCTGGGTGGTTCTGGAAGCGTAACCGGCGCGCAGCCGTAGGATCTCTGGTCTGCGGCGGCGCGAAGTTGGCTAACGCTCTGATCACGGATTATCCGGGAGGGGCGGCTCCTGTTCTGAGCTATCGAACGCATGGGCGGGCCGATGCGGTCATCGCCGGCATTACCGCGTCAACACCGCAGCTGATGGGATTCTCCGATGAGCCGGAAGCCCGGCTGTTCAGCGCGCAGGCGCTGGCGGAAACGCTGATTACCGGCATGACGGATTACGGATGTTACGAGGACGAGGAGTAGCAATCAGCAATCAGTCAAATCTCTGATTGTCATCCTGAGCGGAGTCGAAGGACCGCTATACCTCCATCACACCTTCCCAGTTCATTCGTCACTGCTCGATTCACTGAGGGTTGTCATCCTGAGCGAGGACTTCAGTCCGAGTCGAAGGACCCCTTTCCCAGAGAAGAAGAACCCGCAGGGGCAGGATCTGAGCCAAAGGTGGGAAGAGATGCGGCTGCGGACTAGGCCGGTGGAAGCATCCGGCCAGCCATAGCGGTCCTTCGACTCCGCGTCCGCCCGATCCGCAACTACGGCGGATCGGAAAGGCAAGGCGCGGACGCTGCGCTCAGGATGACAACCGTTTTTAGGCGGATTCCTCTCCCCGTTCGTCATCCTGAGCGAAGTGAGGCGTCAGCCGAACGCAGTCGAAGGACCGCTATAGCCGGTTTGCCGCCACCTCCTTAGAAGATCATGCCCAGGGCTGAAGCGCTGGGCTAAGCTCTTCCGTCTCGCTTCGCGAGACTTGGTTCTTCGTGCACCTACTTCGCAGCGTCTCTGCGGTGCCACGCGCTACAATGAAAACCATGCTGGCGGCTTCGTTACATACCGCTTGGGAGGCGCGTCGCGGCGAATTTCTGATCACCACCGATCCCGCGCGGCTCGACCTCGATGCGGTCTACGGCTACCTCTCCCGCGCATACTGGTGTGAAGGAATCCCGCGCCAGACGGTCGAGCGCGCCATGCGGCAGTCGCTGTGCTTCAGCCTGTTTGAGGGCGAACAACAGATTGGACTGGTGCGCGTCGTCACCGACTACACCACCTTCGCTTACCTCTGCGATGTGTATGTGATGGAGTCGCACCAGGGCCGCGGCCTGGGAAGCTGGATGATGCAGTGCGTTATGCAGCATCCCGAGTTGCAGGGTCTGCGGCGCTGGCATCTCACTACTCGCGACGCACATGCGCTCTACAGCAAGGTTGGGTTCGTGCCGTTGAGCAAACCCGAGCGCCACATGGAGCTGTTCACGCCCGACATATATAAGGTTCAAAATTCAGACGAGGGACGAAATCATGAATAACAATCCTATGGAGCGTCCGCTGGCGGAAGCCGATCCCGATATCGCGCAGGCCATCGAAAACGAGGAGCGGCGTCAGCATGAAGGGCTGGAGCTGATTGCGTCGGAAAATTTTGTCAGCGAAGCCGTGCTCGAAGCCGCCGGCTCGGTATTTACGAATAAATACGCCGAGGGCTATCCCGGCAAGCGCTATTACGGCGGATGCGAGTTCACGGATGTCGTCGAGAACCTGGCGCGCGATCGTGCCAAGCAGTTGTTCGGCGCCGAGCACGCCAACGTGCAGCCCCATTCCGGATCGACCGCGAACATGGCGGCCTATGCGGCCATCATCAAGCCTGGCGACACCATCCTTGGACTGAACCTGGCGCACGGCGGCCACCTGACGCACGGACACCCGCTGAACTTCTCCGGCAAGACCTACAAAATTGTCCCCTACGGCGTCACCAAAGAGACCGAGACCATCGACTACGACGAGCTGGAGCAGATTGCCGAGCGCGAGCGGCCGCAGCTGATTGTCGGCGGCGGCAGCGCGTATCCGCGCATCATCGACTTCGCGCGCATGCGGCAGATCGCCGACAAAGTGGGCGCGCTCTATCTCGTCGACATGGCGCACTTCGCCGGACTGGTTGCCGGTGGAGCGCATCCTTCACCCGTGCCGCACGCGCAGGTTGTAACCACGACCACTCACAAGACGCTGCGCGGACCGCGTGCGGGCATGATCCTCTGCAAGTCCGATTACGCTGCCGCTGTCGACAAAGTCGTGTTCCCCGGAATGCAGGGCGGTCCGCTGGTACACATCATCGCGGCCAAGGCTGTGTGCTTCCGCGAGGCCATGCAGCCGGCGTTCAAGGACTACGCGCAGCAGGTGGTGGCGAATGCAAAGGTGTTGGCGCAGACGCTCATCGACGAGGGCTTCCACATCACCTCCGGCGGAACGGACACGCATCTGATGCTGGTGAACGTGTTCGCCAAGGGGATGCTGGGCTCCGAAGCCGAGAACGCCCTGCACGAGGCCGGCATCACGGTGAACAAGAACGCGATTCCGTTCGACACCAACCCACCGATGAAGCCGAGCGGCATCCGCATAGGCTCGCCGGCGCTGACCACGCGCGGCATGAAAGAAAACGAGATGCGACAGGTGGGCAAGTGGATCTCAGAAGTGCTGCACAACCGCACGGATAAAGCGGTACTGGCGCGTGTGAAGAAAGAGGTGCTGGGGCTGGCGGAGGCCTTCCCGCTGTACGCAAGCCGCAGGGCGAAGCATGCGGAGGCAGTGAAGGCGTAGAGTTTATTGCTCACGAAAGGGCGCAGCTGCGGCTGCGCTCTTTTATTTGCGCCTCGAGTTCGCAGCCCCGCTCCGTGTGCGGTGAGAGAGGACAACGTATGACGAGTGTAGCGGTCCGTCGACTCCGTTCGGCTGGCGCCTCACTTCGCTCAGGATGACAACCCTTCATGGGGATTAGGGCGAGATTGGAACGTGCGTTTGCGCAGCCTTGTTACACTAGCCTTTGCGCGTCGCCATCGACATTCGCCGCATTACCGAGTTTGGCGTGGGGACTTACACTCGCAACGCCATCCGCACGCTGGCGCGTCTCGATCACGACAACGAGTACTTCCTCATCGGCATTCCTGACAACCTGGGGCCGCGCGGCAAAATGGGCGACATCGGTCCTTTGCCGCCCAACTTCATTACCGTGCCCGGCCAGCCCAACGAGTTCTCGGTCGCGAGCTACCTCGAACTCCATCGCATTCTGAAGGACAATCGCTGCGACCTGCTGCATGTGCCCCATCTGTTCTGGAAGCCGCAGGGCATTCCCTGTCCCTATGTCGTCACGGTGCACGACCTGCTGGACCACATGTATCGGGTGAACAGCCAGTCGTCGCTGAAGCGCTCGTTGCACTTCCAGTTCACCAAGCGGGTGCTGCAGCACGCAGCACGAATCTTTGCGGTCTCGAATTTTTCCAAGGCCGACACGGTGCGGCTGTTCAACGTCGCGCCAAAGAAGATCGAGGTCATCTACAACGCCATCGACGACCGCTTCCGCCAGGGCCACGCCAGCGCGGCGGAACGCGAGTTCATCGCCGAGCGCTATCAGGTGAACTGCCCCTTCCTGCTCTATGCCGGACGCATCAGCCCGCACAAAAACGTTGTCCGCATCATCGAGGCCTTCGCCGCCCTGAAGAACGAGCTGAACAAAGAAGGCCTGTATGAAGATCTGAAGCTCATCATCATTGGCGATGAGGTTTCGCGGCATCCCGACCTGCGCCGCGCCTGTATCAAGGGCGCCGTGCAGAACGACGTGCGCTTCCTTGGCTTTGTGCCTATCGACGTGCTGCGAATCTTTTACGATCAGGCAAAAATCTTCGTCTTCCCGTCACTCTACGAGGGTTTCGGACTGCCACCACTGGAAGCAATGGCCCACGCAACCCCCGTCGTCACCAGCAACACGTCGTCGGTGCCTGAGGTGGTTGGCAACGCCGCTGTCATGGTGAATCCCGAGAACGTTTTCGAGATCATGAAGGCGCTGCATCGCGTGCTGATCGACCCATCCTTGCGAGAGAGGCTGAAGACGCGAGGACTGGAGCAGGCCGGCAGGTTCTCGTGGGATGCCAGCGTCCAGCGGATGCTTGAGATCTACAAGGAAGTTGCCCACGCCTGACCCGCAGCCAATAGTTTCACCACATGAATTGTCATTACGAAGCGGAGCGAGGTACCTGCTTTCTTCCGCTACGGCCCAACAGCAGATCCTCGCTGCGCTCGTGATGAGAATCTTGTCTAAGGCGAAAGATTTTCCAGCCACCGAGTCATTTCAGAACAGCTGAATAAGCCGCACAAACCTGCAAATCGTTTCTGCTGAAAGCGGCGCACCCCGGACATCAGTTGGCCTTCGGCGTGCTTCTAAGAAAAGAGCCGCGGGTTTAAACCGTCGGGCCGAGTCGAGTGATGCAGCTGATATCTCCCATAACGCGGCTGGTTTTACTTGCGGTCAGCAGTCTGCTCGCCTTGCCGCTACTCTGCTGGTCGCAGACCGCGAATCTTCGGCTCGATCAGATTCTCAATCGGGTGCAACAAGCTCGGACGTCGGAACAGAATCGCATCATCCCCTACACCGTCACGCGCGAATATGAGTTGAAGGCCGAGGGAGCGGCGAAAGCCAATTCCAACGTGGTTGCCCAGGTCAACTTTGTGCCTCCCGCCCAAAAAGATTACATGATCGTTAAAGCTGAGGGCAGCGATCGCGGTACGGGCATCGTTCGCAAGGTGCTGGATCACGAGACCAGTATGGCGACGCAAAGCGACGGGCATGAACTCACCCCGGCAAATTATGACTTTGCGCTGCTGGGCCGCGAAACGGTCGACGGGCATGAGTGTTATGTGCTCGGCCTTTCGCCCAAGCGTGAAGCGGTAGAGTTGGTGCGCGGCAAAGCCTGGGTCGATGCCAGCAGCTTTGACATTCGACGCATTGCGGGCGAAACCGCAAAGACTCCTTCCTTCTGGATCAAGAAACTGAACGTCACTTTGAACTACGGCGAAGTGAACGGAATCTGGGTACAGACCTCGACACAGGCCATCGCTGACGTTCGCGTTGCCGGGCCGCATGTGCTGACCTCACGTGAACTCGACGTACAGAGAGCGACCTTCAGCGCGAGGACTCAGGCTCCCGCCTCGGTTCGCACAAAGCGCTCGCGCCGCGATGTGGCCGACGTAGCCACCTGGGTACCACGCTAACGGCGCCAAAATGGATGGTTGGCTTTCTTCCACGGCGTTAGACTTCCTGCGCAGTAGTGTCCCGATAAGATCGCAATTGAAGACGGCAAGGCGTCGAGAAAATCGGAGGCGCTGAACCGGTGGCGAAAGATGGCTGTATTTTAGCTGCCGGGCCTGTAAGCCGAATTTTGTATGCCGCTCTTTCTTCCCACTACCACATTGTGAGAACAAAGAGCGGCATGACGGTCATTCCTCTGGGCCGCACATTACTGTGCGGCTCTAGCGACCTACCCGGAAGTTGTGGCGCATCGAGCCGACACGCACACGCGCCGAAGCGCGCGATCCTCCCCTATTTGGTCTTGCTCCGTGTGGGGTTTGCCCTGCCACCGCCATTACTGACGGCGCGGTGCGCTCTTACCGCACCTTTTCACCCTTACCCGCAACCGAGGTCACGGGCGGTATATTCTCTGTGGCACTTTCCGTAAACGGCCCTTGACGGCCGCCCCCCGGACGTTATCCGGCACACCGCTCTGTGGAGTTCGGACTTTCCTCTGCAAGCTTGCGCCCACAGCGACCGTCCGGCCCAGCAGCTAACTCGATAATTATAGATGGTGTGACTGGGGTGCGGCTGATTCGTCTCGCGGTGTCCTGCGTTTTTCGCGGGCTAATCACAACGTCATCTTAACTCTAGTGTTCGCTTCACAGCGTGTCTGACTAAATCCCGTCCCGTCACGCGGGACGACTCAGCTTAGCCCAGGACGAAGTCCTGGGTAGGATACCCATTTGATAACGAGTCCCGGCACGGACGACAGGTTTCGCGACTCATCCACCCAGCCAGCCCGCCAAAATATCTCCTGCGCGATCGGCCACGGACATGATCGTTCCCACCGGATGTGCCGGAACAATCGTCGGTATCAACGACGCGTCTACCACCGCGACATTCGCCGTTCCGCGCACGATCAACGTTGACGGATCCACTCCGCCCGCGCCTTCGCTGAGCGCCACTGTTCCCCCGAAATGGTTGATGATCAGCCGATTGAAATACACGCCGTCCACCGGCGAAGGCCCGGTGACGTAGGTGCGGATGTCGTCGAGCGAATTCGGGTTCAGGTTGGGATGACTCGCGCTGCCCGGCCCAAACACAATCTTCAGCGCGGGCTCCTTGGCGAGCAGCTGGATCATGTTGAATACCGCCTGCGTCATGAACGTTGTGTCGGTGTTCCCGTCGGGGGTATCGGGTAAATAGATAGTGGGATAGTTGACGTTGCCGCTGGGATCGATCGATATCACCCCTCGCGCCTTCGGATTCAGCATCATCAGGTAAGCGGTGAAAGCGCGCGGTCCCCAATACGGCCCTCCGGGCGTGCCCAATCCATTCGGGTTCAGAAAGATCTCGACGTTGGGAATATCGCCGCCCAGCGCGTAATTCAAAATCGATACCGGCTGATACTGGGCGTAAGGCCCGCGGCCTCCGTCGAGATAGTTCTGAATGTCGGCCGCGTTGGTATCGTAGTCGCCGTAGTTGTAAGTCGTGTACGGCACGCTGCCGTTGTACTCGTAGGTAACGCTCGACATCACATGGTCGTAAATGCCAACGCCGACCATCGGATTGTCGATGGCAAACGCCGCGGGCGACTGGCCGGGAAAAATCTCCGATTCGCGGCCGCGAGGACCGACTCCGCTTACCAGCAGCAGCTTGGGCGTGATGAGCGCTCCCGCGGCCATCACCAGCAGGCCGCCCGCGTTCAAGCGAACCGTGCTGGCCGTGCCCGTCTGCGACTGATCGAGCCCGGCGCGCTGATTGAAATGAACAGCGACGGCTTCACCGTTATCGTTGAAATCAATCTTCGTGACCTTGCTGCAAGACAGGATTTCCAGGTTCGAAACCGGCGTACCGCCAGGAGCCACGTCAGCGAAATAACCGGTGATAGGGCCGACGCGCTGGCCTCCAGCGGCAGCTACATAAGGGCGGCTGTAAACTCCCGAGGCGTCAAAGGGGATGCTGGTATCGCCTTCCACCCACCCGTTCGCGGCGTACAGAGGATGCACGACGTCCGCCGGCCCGGTAAGTTGCGGAAGCCCGTCGGTCGATGGCGTGTTGGTCACCGGAACTCGCGCGCGGACGCGGTCGAAGTACGGGCTCATGTCGGACCAGTGCCATCCCGCAGGCCAGCTGCGATCGAACACCTGCGTCGGGTTCGTCTGAAAGAGCATGCCGTTGACCATGCTGTTGCCGCCCAGACCGATGGCCTGGTACGTGAAGAGCGTTTCGGTAAGCTGGTAGGGCACTCCCGGCGCCACGTGGGCGATCTGCGAGTACTGGCCGGGGACGTCGAAGATGGTCAGGTCGTTGCGTCCGGCGGGCAGCCAGGGCGGCCGGTCGACGCCGCCCATCGCTGCCGACAGCGGGCCGCCGGCATCGATGATCAGGATGCGCTTGCTTCCACCACTGGCCAGCCGCAACTTGGATGCAACAATCGATCCCGCCGTGCCGCCGCCCACGATGATCGCGTCGTAGCTGTCGAGCGGCGGATTGACGTAGTTGCTTCCGCCACAAGCCAACAACCCCGCTAAAGGTGAGGCCGCAGCCAGCGTAAGACCGGCTTGCGCGGCTTGACGGCAGAATTCGCGACGCGTGACAGGCGACAAGAGAACCTCGCAACATGCGAAAAAGCGTCCGGCTGGAGCAGAGGAGTTGCCGGCCCGCAATCATGGATTGTTTGGGTCTGCGGGAGTATGCACCGCGCTCGGAGCCGAACGCAAGGCAATTCGCTCAAGCTCCCGTCCCGCATTGCGGGACGACTCAGCTCAACCCAGGACGCAGTCCTGGGTACGGTTCCCTTGAGGGCTTTCAAGTCCCGGCAGGGACGGCCGAAAGCTCGTGTTCACGCGCTCTCCTTCAATAGCAACTGGTCGGCCGGCGAGAAGACGTACGCGCGAATCATCGTCGTGCTGATCAGCGAGGTTAGTCCTGACGAGGCCAGGATCATGGCAATCACCACGAACTGATAGATCGCCGCGTATAGCGGAGCGACCCCGGCGATCAGCATGCCGGTCATCAGTCCGGGAATCCAGACGATGCCCAGCGATCGCAAATTGTCGATGGCCGGAATGAGCGAGGAATGAATGCTCGCCTCGGTGTAACTGGCGATGGTCTTTTCGGGCGCGGCCCCCAGCGCCAGCGCGGTCTCGATCTCGCCGGAGTGCGCCAGCAGCTCCGAGCGGAAACGGTTCAGCGCGAGTCCGTTGGTGTTCATCGCGTTGGCGATGATCATGCTCCCGACCGGAATCAGTGACGTAATGGCCGTGTCGATAACGCCCGCCCAGGTCATGACCGCCGTCACCAGCCCTGCGCCGGCGGCGATCGCATAGGTCGACACTTTCTGTGCACCGGGCACGTTCTTGGCGCGCTTGGCAGAGATCGATCCGGCAGCAATGATCATGCCCGCCAGCAGAAAGACGCTGGACCAGCGCGGCGCTTTGAGCAGCAGCACCAGCAAAGATCCCATGATGACGATCTGTACGATGCCGCGCACCAGCGCAATCGCGGCGTCGCTCTCTAGATGTATGTTGCGGCGGCGGGCGAGGAAGACGACGAGCAATGCCAGCAATGCTGCGATGGCCGCCTGAGCGAGCCCCAGCCCTACTTGCGAATGGAAGAGCGACTTAAGCATCAAGAACCTCTTCGGTGGAAGGGCATGGCTTTAGCCGTGCCAGCCACAGCAATCTAAACAGTCCGGTTTTAGCCATGGCCCGCCACCGCTGAAGCCCGGAGCTTGCACCTAAGCATTCAGCACCTCCCCTGGTGTCCCCACGCTCACCAGTTTGCCCGCCTCAATAAATGCAACTCGATGGCACATGCGGCGCGCCTGGTCGCGGTCGTGCGTTACCAGCACGAACGTCAGGCAATTTTCGCTCAGCAGCTTGCGGATGAGTTCTTCGATGCCGACCTTGGCTTGCTCGTCGAGCGCAGACGTAGGCTCGTCGAGCAAAAGGATTTCCGGTTGGTTGGCCAGCGACCGTGCCAGGGAGACGCGTTGCTGCTCACCGCCGGAAAGATTTGCGACGTTGCGTGCGGCAAAACCGGGTAGACCGACACGTTCCAACAGGCTTGCGATTTCGCTGTCGGGCAGAGTTTCTCCGCGCTGCGCCGGGCCGAAACGCAGGTTTGAAGCGACGTTTCCGGGAAAGAGAAACGGGCGCTGTGTGACCATGCCGACGCGCTGCCGCAAGGTTTTCGGCTGAATCTGCCGGTAGTCCTGATCGTTCAGGTAGACCGTGCCGCTCGTCGGTTCATCGAGCCGATTGAGCAGGCGCAGGAACGAACTCTTGCCCGAGCCGCTGGCACCCACGACGCCCAGCAACTCGCAGTGCCGCACGTCGAGCGAAATATCGTTGACGATCCACACTTCGCCGACGCGTCGGCCGAGATGCTCCGTCCGCAGCACCGCCGGAACGGCCGCGTCGTTCATCGGTCCAGGTGCCCGTAGTAGATCTTCGTATCGTATTCCAGCACTACACGGTCATCGACGGCATGTTCCTCGAAGAGTGTCGGCAAGGCCTGCATCATCGCCTCGTACCGCTCGCCGGACTTCGGAATATACGACGAGGAGAGCAGGCGGCCGCGCAGTCCGTCGAAGTCGAGTCGCTGCTCATTGTGCTGCTTGATCAACTGGACCTGATCGGGCGCGAAAAAGCGCTGCAACGCCTCGTAGCTGGCCAGGTATTTGTGCGTGACCTGCTCGTAGTCGTTCGAATATTGGCGCAAGAAAACTTCGTAGGCGCGCAGGAATGGCGTAGAAACGATGTCGCGGTCATGCCATACCAGCACCGTCCAGCCGCCCGGCTTCAGGATGCGCGCGAATTCACTGCGCGCCTCAGGCGGCCGGAACCAGTGAAACGCCTGACCCGCAATGACGAAATCCGCGCTCTGATCCGCCAGCGAGGTGTGCTCCGCGCTGCCGTCTACCGCGCTGAAACTGGAGTAGGCGGAAAGATAGTCCTCGCCGGCCAGCCGCATCTCGCGATTGGGCTCGACCCCGATTACGCGGTTGCCATTCTCCAGGAAGATCTCCGCCAGCAAGCCTGTGCCGCAACCGATGTCAGCAATCACGTGCTCGGGAAGCAGCCCGCAGGCGGCCTTCAGTGCTTGTACCACATCGTGGGAGTAATGAGGCCGATACTTGACGTAGTCTTCTACCCGATCGGAGAAGCGCGCGTGCGGATGGCGAGAGGATTCAGTCATGCCGCTACAAATGATATCGTAAGTGTCGAATGTCTTCCGGTGCCAAAGCCAACCCAAAGCTGTCGCTGGCGATAGTCGAAACAATCCGAAAAGTTCCGCGCGGACGGGTGAGCACCTATGGCGCCATCGCCAAGGCCGCCGGCTATCCGCGCAATGCCCGGCAAGTCGGCGCAGTCCTGAGGCGGATGCCAGGATTGCCATGGCAGCGCATTCTTGGTTCCGGGGGCCGCATCGCCGTACCCCGAGAATTCGCGATGGAACAGCGCTTTCTGCTGGAGGCGGAGGGGGTCAGGTTTAGAGGGCGGCGGGTGGATTTGGCCGCTTTTGAGCACCAGTTTGCCCGTCCGGCGGCTGGGAAGGCGGCGAAGGCGCCCCCAAGGAAGCGGGTTAAGGCCCAGGGAACCCGCCTGCGCAAAAAGTTGTAGAAATCCGTCCCATCTAACTGCCTACCGGCTCGCGGTGCGCGTAAAATGAAGCTGCAAATCGACATTATGTTTGGGCTCTCACAAATCCGGTTATTTGCGTTCGCCGTTACGCTCTGTTTCGCTGGTTCGCTGTTTGCGCAGCACTATCAGGAACGCGATCACACAGTTTTTCATCGTCCCGCTCCTCCCAGCGCTTCTCAGAAACACCAGTCTTCGCAATCTGGATCGACGACCCCATCGCATCGAGCAGCGTCGACAACGACGGCGCGTTCGCATCAGCCGTCGCTCGGTGGTGGTGGTCAGCCGTCGACCGAGTCCCACAGCTCCCAACTGCCACCAAGCCGATAAGTAAAATCTTTGCAGCTGCTTTTGCGATGTCCCACTTTGTGGGATAGTGATGAACCTCGTGATCGAGAGCTGAAATTTAGCGATAAACTGCCTGCCCTTCCCAACAGCTTTTGCCTTCCTAGTTTGTAACCTTCGTGTAACATAGAGAAACTTGCGCTTTTGAAACAGCGCCTCTCTATGGTCAGGCGTACCCTGCAAGATCCATCCTTAGTGTTGAACCGCGAGGCCTCGTGGCTGGCGTTCAATCGCCGCGTGCTCGAGGAAGCGGAGAACCCGCACAACCCTCTATTGGAGCGGGTGAAGTTTCTCGCTATCACCGCGCGCAATCTGGATGAGTTTTTCGAAATCCGGGTGGGCGGCCTGATGCAGCGCATCGAAGACGGGCAGACCGATCCCGGGCCAGATGGCCGTACCCCTTCGCAGGAAGCGCACTTGGTCGCGCAGCTCACCCGCGATTTCATGCGCGATCAGTATCGCTGCTGGAATCATTCGTTGCGTCCCGCCTTGGCGGATGAGGGAATTCGCGTTGTCGGCATGCAGGAGCTCACGACCGAGCAGCGCTCCTTCGTTGGCGATTATTGTGATCGCGAGCTGGATCCGCTGCTCACCCCGGTCACCGTCGATCCGTCGCATCCGTTTCCCCGGGTGCTGAACAAAGCGCTATGCCAGGCGTTATTGCTGCGCCGCCGCAGGCGTGCATCTTCAACGTACATGGGCGTGGTGACAGTGCCCCGCGTTCTGCCGCGATTGATCAAGCTGCCCCGTCGCAATGGTACCGAGGATTACATCTTTCTTGCTGATCTGGTCGCGTCCCACACTGTGGACATGTACCGCGGCTACGAGATCATTTCGGAAGCGGCGTTCCGGGTGACGCGCAACAGCAATCTTTACCTGCAGGAAGAAGAGTCACGCAATCTGCTGGAGTCAGTCCGAACAGAGTTGCACAACCGGCGCAAGGGCGATGCGGTGAGGCTGGAGATTGAGGCCGACGCGAATCCCGAGATGATCGAGCGCCTGCGCGGTTACTTTGAGTTGGAGGATTGGCAGATTTATCGCACCAACGGACCGGTAAATCTTTCTCGACTTTTTCATTTCTACGAGGAGACGGATCGGCCCGACCTGAAATTCAAGCCTTTTGTAGCGCGCGAGCTGCAATTGAATCGCAAGTCACAGGACATTTTCGAGGAGATCCGGCATCGCGACATCCTGCTGCATCATCCTTACGATTCGTACGACTCGGTGGTGAACTTCATCCGTACGGCGGCGGAAGATCCCAACGTCTTGTCGATCAAGCAGACGTTGTACCGCACCAGCGAGAACTCCCCCATTGTCAGAGCTCTGATCGATGCCGCCGCCCGCAAAGAAGTGACCGTAGTGGTCGAGGTGAAGGCGCGCTTCGATGAAGCCAGCAATATCCGCTGGGCGCGCTCGCTGGAGGATGCCGGCGTGCAGGTATTTCATGGTCTGGTGGGCCTGAAGACACATTGCAAGCTGGCCATGATGGTGCGCAAGGATCCCGACGGCGAAACGCGGCGCTACAGCCACTTGGGCACGGGCAACTACAACTCTATTACAGCGCAGTATTACACCGATCTGAGCCTGCTCACTGCCGATCCGGAGATCACTTCGTCGGTGCACAGCGTCTTCAATTTTCTGACTGCTTATGCGGAACGGCCCAGCTATGACCCGCTGCTGGTGGCGCCCATCAACCTGGCGGAGCGCAGCATCAACCTGATCGCACGCGAAGCCGATCATGCGCGGCACGGCCGTCCGGCGCGCATCATCGCTAAGATGAATTCTCTGCTGGACCGCAACATCGTCCGCGAGCTCTATCGCGCGTCGCAGGCAGGTGTGCAGATTGATCTGATTGTTCGGGGCATTTGCGGACTTCGTCCCGGCGTGCGTGGCATCAGCGATCGGATTACGGTGCGCAGCATCGTCGGAAGATTTCTGGAGCACAGTCGCATTTTTTACTTCGCCAACGGCGGCGAAGATGAGGTCTTCCTGGGCAGTGCCGACTGGATGCCACGTAATCTGCTGGAGCGCGTTGAGGTGCTGTTCCCCATTAAAGGACGCGATGCTGAAGCAGCGGATTCGCGGTGAAATACTGGAGGCGTACCTTGCAGACAACGTGCAGGCGCGCATTTTGCAACCCGATGGCAGGTATGTGTATGCCGAAGCGCTGCGCTTGCGCTCCCGTGCACCGAAGCGGGGAGTATACTTCAACGCGCAGGAATTCCTGATTGCGCTGTCGGAAGGTAAGGTGACTCTGGATTCGATTCCACAGCTGCCGGCGCCACGGCGGCGCGTGGTTCGCAAAACCGTCAGGGCCAGATAGTCGTCATGCAAATCTTCTTCTTACGCCATGCCAACGCCGGCGAGCCAAAGCTGAATCCCGCTAAGGACGCGAAACGCCCGCTGGACAAGTTAGGAATCGAACAGTCCCACGATGTAGGACGTGCTTTGGCGGCTCTGAATATCACAGTCGACGCCATCATCTCCAGTCCGCTGCGAAGGGCGACACAGACAGCTGCTGTGGTAGCCAACGAGATCGATCACGAAGAAAAAGTTATTACCGACAGTGCGCTGCGTCCGGGTGCCACCTACGAGCAGTTCCAGGAGCTGCTTCGTCGCTACAGCCGCAAAGACGCGATTATGGTTGTGGGGCACAATCCCACAATGACGGAGTTCCTGAACAAGCTGATCGGCGCCGCGCCACGCTCAGTCGAGGTGAAGAAGGGTTCGATCGCACGCGTGGAAAAGGAAGGGCGCAAAGGCGCCGTTCTGAAGTGGTGTTTTCCGCCGAAAGTTGTGCGATCGATTCAGCAGGCCTCGGCGAGCAGCTCCCGGCCGAAGACAGTTTCGAAGTAGCTCTTTTCCTGCTCAATCGCCCATAGTTCAAGATCGATTCCTTCCGATGCTTTTGGTTTGAGCATTAGCCGAACGCGTCCATCCTGATGAATGCGCACCTTCAGCTGGGCGACGGCTGCTCGGCGTCCCTGATCGAGTGCGCGCGCCAGACGCAAAAGAGCAATGGCCTTGGCGACGTGAATCTGTTCGATCCCCGGCAGGACGCGCATCACCTGATTACTGGGGGAGGGAAGCGACTTGCCGACGAAGCGCGCGATGGCAGCAATGATGCGGCGCTGCAGCGGCGTGTAGCCGAAGATCTCCGAGTTGGAAATGACGTAGTAAGTATGGCGGCGGCGTCCCGATCGATTGATGTACGCGCCGACCTCATGCAGCATGGCCGCGGCCTCCAGCCAGTCGGCATATTCCGGCGGAAGCTGATGAACCGCCTTCAGGCGGTGGAATAAGTCCAGCGAAAGATCGCGAATGCGCTGCGCGAATGGCAGGTCGGCGCCGTAATGTTTGGCCGCCGAAAGCAGTGCGTCATGCCGCTCTGACTCGACCTGTTCCTTCATCGCAGTACTGGCGTTGTAGTCGGCCATCATCTGCGCCAGCAGGCCGTCGCGCAGTCCGAGCGGTAGATAGCGGAAGCTGCGCAGCTTGCACAATTGCATCAACTCAGAGAAGACCATGGCTCCGGCGATGATGATTTCGGCGCGCCTCGGGCCGATGCCGCGCAGCGAACTGCGTTGCGCCAGATTGCGGCGGCTGAGGTCTTCGAACAGCGAGGCGACGGAGGTCTGCGGAACCGTATGCGGCTTGCTTTCGTCGTAACCGCGCACCTTCGAGGCATAAAGGCCGGAGAGAGCTGATGGCGTGCCGGAGGTGGCGATGACCATCTGGACTTTGGCGTCGATGATCCGCTTCTTGATGCGTGAGACTTCGCGCTGGATAAGCGAGCGCATCTGCCGCAACTCCGCGCGCTTCGGTGGATCGTCACGTAGAAATGTTTGCGTAAGGCGAACCGCGCCGATGGGCAAACTGACCATGTCGGCGATGTGTCCCGAGACGGAGAGCGTAAGCTCGCAGCTGCCTCCGCCGAGGTCAATCAATAACGCGCGGCTCTTGGATATACGAGCATTCGCAAGAACGCCCAGATGAATCAGGCGGCCTTCTTCCAGGCCGGAGATGACTTCGACTTTCCATCCGGTGGCGGTACGCACCCAGTCGACGAAGGCCCGGCTATTGCCGGCGTCGCGCAGAGCACTGGTGGCGACACACCGTACGCGATCGACGGCATTGGCTTGCACGGCGCGATGAAAGCGTCGTAGAACGCGCAGAGTCAACGCCATGGCTTGAGGGTCGAGCGCCCCATTGGCGAAGACGCTTTCGCCCAGCCGCGTGACCTCGCGGTCCTCGTGCAAAGTGACCAGGCGGCCACGGACTACCTTTGCGATTTTCAGCCGGACTGAGTTGGACCCGATATCGACCGCGGCAAATGTAGGCATGCGAAAGGCGAAACAAAAAGTATCGACCAGGGCAGAAACGATTACAAGCGCATTGCGGTGAGCCGGCAAATTCAACGGAGATTCATGCGGCCTTCACACGGCTGTAACCCGCTCGTGATCGCTTGCGCGCCCCGGTCGCACAACTTTGAACTGCTATATTCGGAACATGTTGTCTACCGCGGACAGCGCGCGCGCGACAGGTGAAAATGAGGCGTCCGGAGATAATGTCCGAAGCGCTCGTGCCTCGCTTTGGTTGTGGACGATCGTCGTCGCCGCGGCCGTATTGCGCCTGATTGCGTTGGGATACAAGAGCTTCTGGATCGACGAGATCGCCAGCGTTGCGATTGCCAGGCGAGGCTCGCAGGTGTTCTGGCATTTCCTGTGGCACGACGAAGGCAACATGGCCGCGTACTACGTGCTGCTACGGCCCTGGCTGCACTTCGGCTATGGCGAAAGCACGGTGCGGCTGCTGTCGGTGATTCCGGGAGTGCTATCGATTCCGGTGATGTACGTTCTGGCGCGCAGGCTGTTTGGCCAGCGGGCGGCGATGGTCGCAACATTATTCCTGGCTCTGAATGCATGTGCGATCTTCGTCTCGCAGGAGGCGCGGGGCTACAGCTTTGTGGTGCTGGCGGTGTTGCTGTCGACGTATCTCTTCGTGCGGCTGATCGAATCGCCGACTTATGGCGCGGCCTGCGCATATGGGCTCATCGCGGGGTTGAGCTGCTACTTCCACTACTTCTGCGTGCTGATACCGGCGGCGCAATACGCAGCGGTGATCGGCATGCCTGCGCAGCGAAGGCCGTGGAAGCCGTTGATTGCGGCGGCGACGATTATTGGCATGATGGCCGCGCCTGTTCTGTGGCTGATTCACGCGCAGGACACGGGACACATCTCATGGGTGCAGCCGCCGTCATGGCTCGAGCTGTATCACTTGGGGGCATATCTCGCGGCGGCCAGCGGCAAAGCTGTTGGCGCGGTACTGCTTGCGCTGAGCCTCGTACTGGTCGGATTCTTTCTGAAGGGGTTTCGAGGAGCGTGGGCTGATGTCGATGGACGCTGGCGCTGGCTGCTGGTGGCGAGCCTGGTGGCAACACCCGTGGTCATCACTTTGCTGGCCTCGATTGTGCGACCGGCTTTTTATCATCGCTTCCTTGTTGTCTGTTTGCCCGGGTGGGTGCTGATGATGGCGCTGGGTGCAGAGCAGATCCGCAGCCGGCAGTGGCGAGTCGCTGCGATTTCCGGCATCTGTGGATTGTCGCTGGCGAGCACCGGGATTCTCTATCATCGCGTGACCGAAGACTGGCGCGGCGCGGTGAACGATCTGATCGCCAAAGGACAGCCCGATGATCGCGTGCTGTATTACCAATCGGTGGGAGAGTTCGCGGGAGAGAATTATCGCGATTGGCTGCCAGGTGGAAACGCGGCGCGGCCGCAACCGATCGCGGTAGATCCTGCAACAAACGATTGGGAGCGGCAGATCGACGATGCTCCGCGCGTGTGGCTGGTGGTGTATCGTGCGAAGCCGAATGACGCCGAGGTAGATAAGATTTGCCAGACTCTCTACGAGCGGAAGCTCTCGCCCAAGCCAGTCAGCTCTTATGCGGGCGTTACCGTGATGGAGTTTGCGAAGGACTGAATCGCACGCCGCCGAAGAGTCTTGCGAGCGCCCAGCCCCCTGCAGCCGCCATTTCTACAGAGTAAAATTGAGCACAGGCCGCGGGATGCGAAATCACTGCCGACGGTGCTCTCGCGACCAAACCAACCATGAGAGAATTCCTGACAATCGTCCTGATTCTGATCGGGTATCTGGTTTTAACTCAGTGGCTATTGCCTAAGCTGGGTGTACCAACCTGAAGAACTACTCCTCACGTCGGGTCTCGGCGTGATCCGCGATGTGCCGGCGACGATTCCACCGCAAGTAAGCGACCACTGGACAATAAATGAATGATCGCGTTTTCAAACATACTCATGCGCACAAACTCGAAGACCCGGAACGGTTGAAATGGTTGCCTCCCTCGGAAGTCTTGTCGCGGCTACACCTGGTGCCGGGAGCGCGCGTCGCCGATGTCGGCGCCGGAACCGGCTACTTCAGTATTCCGATTGCGAAGGCAGTCGGCAACGAAGGCAAGGTGTTTGCCGTCGATATGCAACAGGAGATGTTGGACCGGTTACGTCAAAAGCTGGAGCAGCCGGATGCTCCGGGAAACATTTCTCTTCACCTGGGTGGGGCGTCGCAGTTGCCGCTGCCTGACGATAGCGTCAATCTCGCCCTTTATGCCAACATCTGGCACGAGCTTGACCACCACGATGCGGCGCTGCGAGAAGCTATCAGAGTGGCGACGGCGAAAGGGAAGATCGCTGTGCTCGACTGGCGGAGCGACAAAGAGCCGCCTCCCGGCCCGCCGCAGGAGCATCGCATCGCAGCGGAAACCGTGATGAACTTCCTGCAGACCAATGGCTGTCATCGGGTGTCGTGCTACAACGTGGGACAATACGCGTATATCGTGACCGCGGAGTTGCCGCTGGAGTGAGAGTTGATGGCTTGCCATCACGAGCGGATTCACGCCAAGTCATCTGTGATCACGAGCGAAGCGAGGGATCTGCTTTTCAACGTAGCGGCAAAAAGCAGATCTCTCGTCGGGCTGAAGACGCTCCTCGTGATGACGATCGTAAGGAGCTTGCACTACAGCTTCTTGCGCAGCATGCTGATGACGTCGTCGGCCGTGATCACGCCGGTCAGCACTCCGGCTTCGTCAATCACCGGCAGCGTGAGCAGGTTGTACTTATCGAAGAGTTCCGCCACTTCCTTTTCATCGGCGCCCGGGTGGATGGTCGTCATGTGCCCGGTGCTGAGCATCATCAGCGGCGTACCTGCGGGTGCAAGCACGACCTTCGCCAGGGGAACCGCTCCCAGCAGCTTCTCATTTTCGCCGATGATGTAGATGGTGCTCAGGCTTTCCAGTCCGCCTTCGAAGTTGCGCAACATTTCGACCGCATCTTCCACCTTGGCCGCAGGTCCCAGCGCCATGTAGTCGGTCGTCATGCGCCCGGCAGCTGTGTCCTCCTCGAAGTTCATCAACTCGGTGACTTCGGCGCGCTCCTCCGGCTGCATCTCGGTGAGGATCTCCTGCGAGTCATCCGGATGCATGTCGCCCAGCAGGTCGGCGGCGGCATCGGGATCCATCTCCTCGACAATGTCGGCGGCGCGATCGGAATCGAGCGAGCTGAGAATCGCTACCTGCATCTTGGGATCGATTTCTTCCAGCGTCTCGGCGGCGACCTCTTCGTTCAGGGTCTCGAAGACGGCTTCGCGCTCGGCCGGAGCCAGGTCTTCCACAATGTCGGCGATGTCGGCCGGGTGCAGCTTGGCCAGGCGATCGAGCGAGATCTTCAGCTTCACGCGGCGCGCCGGATCGATCTCGATGAGGTCGACGAACTCCCACGGAATCATGCGCGGTGGAATCTTCTGCAGCAGAGGATGCAGCACGGCGGCCGGTACCACGCCCTTGAGCAGACGGCGCATCGCACCGCGTGCGCCAACATCGACCGCACCGACCTTCAGGACGAGATACCCGTTACCGCTCTCCTCATGGATATCGACATCATTCACGCGCACGACTTTTCGTCCGTGAACATCGATGATCTGCTGATCGAGCAGGTCGCGTTCCAGCAGGAGCAGGCCTTCGCCTCCGCCATAAGGGCTCCACTCGTCAGCGTGGGTGGAGACGCGCAACTGGTTATCGATGAGGCTGACGGATTTGGATGGCACGACCCGATTGCCGTGCTTGGTTTTGATTACGAAGCTGGTGATCTGGCTGGAACTCTCCTGCGGAGCGATGGCGACTTCCCGCACTTTTCCCGCGTGCGAGCCGGTATTGTCGATCACCGGCGCGCCAATCAGCTCGGTAAGTGCGAGAGAGGGCATCGCACTCACTATATTCGATGTGCTGGGATTGCTGCAGATTTGTTGAAGTCTAGCTGGGCAATTCACGGCTGAGCTGGCTCGATTCGGGAGAGTTTTACGAATGAGCTGCGAGTCTGCGACACTTGATCCATGGCTTTATTTGTTCGTCAGGCAATCCTTTTTGATTTGGACGGTGTACTGGTTGATTCGACTACCTGCGCGGGCCGGATCTGGAAGGGCTGGGCGCGGGAGCAGGGACTCGATCCGGAGCGCATGGTGGAGTTGGCCCACGGGCGGCCCACCATCGAGACCGTCCGCATGGTCGCTCCGCAACTGGATGCCAAGTTCGAGACCGCGAAGATCGAGGATCGCGAAGTCAACGATGTTGATGGCCTGAAAGAAGTACCGGGCGCGAGAGAGCTGCTGACAAGCCTGCCTGCGGATCGCTACACCATTGTGACGTCAGGCAGCCGCCGGCTTGCGACTGCGCGCCTACGTGCCGCCGGTTTGCCGGTTCCCGCCAGGATGATCACCGCTGATGACATAACCCACGGCAAGCCTGATCCCGAGCCGTATCTCAAGGGTGCGCGGCTGCTGGGATACAGGCCGGAAGAGTGCATGGTCTTCGAGGATTCGCCCGCGGGCATTCGCGCGGCTAAGGCTGCCGGAATGACGCATAGTAGCCTTCCCGACCACCTATCCGCTGGACGCTTTGTCGGAAGCGGACTGTGTCGCCGAGTCATTCCTCTCGGTTCATGTCGAAATTCTAGCGTCTGGCGATCTTGAGCTGAACGTTACCGCCCTCCAGCCATGTCCCTGCCCCTAAACTTGGGGGCAAGGCATCTACTTACCTCGCCATGGAATCCAAAAAAATGCACTGCTTATTTCCGGCAGACACGTGTGCCTGTCGCGGCTGAACGAGCAGGAGTTCCCCGAGCGAGGAAAGTTCTCATGCCAAGTTTTTTGATCGATGTGGAAGAAATCCGTAAACGCGCTGCCCAGAAGATTGAAGAAGGTCCGATCACCGAAACCTACCAAGGTAATTCGGATCAGACGATCTCCATCCTCAACGATGCGCTGGCCACTGAAATCGTGTGCGTGCTGCGCTATATGCATCACTACTTCATGGCGACCGGCGTTCATGCGATGGCCGTGCGCGAAGAGTTCAAGGAACATGCCGACGCCGAACGCGAGCACGCCGACAAGATCGCCGACCGTATTCAGCAGCTCGGCGGCAAGCCCGATTTTAATCCCGCTTCGCTGTTGGAGCGTTCGGCATCGCAGTACGCTGAGGGCAAGTCGCTCTCCGACATGATCAAGGAAGATCTCATCGCCGAGCGCATCGTGATTGAGGTCTATCAGCAGATGATCCGACACTTCGCCGACCATGATCCGACGACTCGCGTCATGATCGAGAAGATCTTGAAGGACGAAGAAGAGCACGCGGCCGATCTCTCGGACCTATTGTTCATCACCGATCCGCGCACCGGCGAGACCGAGGGTGAAGATCCCGGCACGCATCCGCTGGATATGCATCGGGACGAGCAGTCACGCCAGCAGCGCGGCAAGCAGCCAAAGGTGAAGGCCGATGCCGGACGCACAAATCGGCAGCTCGACGAGGAGCAGGGCGACGACGAGAATGCTCAGCCGGACAAGAAGATGCAGCGGCGCGAGCTCGATGTTCCCGCGACGCCTCGTGCGGGCGGCGGCCGAACCGAGCCGCAGAAGCCGAACCTGAAGGGTGGACGCGATCGCGAGGGCGCCGGCAATCTGGTGAGCGGAGACAAGACGCTGCTGGAAAGTCCTGAGCGCGGCAAGGATGCGGCAGCGGGCGGTCGCGGACCGAAAGCAGCCGGGAAAAATGGCAAGAACAAGAAGAGACACGCAGCGTAGAACGGTTGTTGGTTCGCCGGTTGTCACGAAGAACCTCGAGGGTGACCCGTTCTAGCCCCGATTTTGGGCTAGGGCGGGGACTTTGACTTTCGTCGATATGGCATGAAGGGGCTTCGGATGCGACTCAACTGACCACTGACCACTAATTCCTAATGTTCTCCAATAACCGCTCAATCTCGGCCCTCTTCTCGGCCGTGAGCGGCAGCAACGGCAAGCGCACTGTGCCGCCAAAGTAGCCGTTGTAATCCATCGCATACTTCACACCCGCGACGCTCAACGCCCCGACGATGCGCTCGGCCGCCTTGGCGATACGCTCCTGCTTCTGGCTCGCCAGCGTGGCATCACCGTCTTTCCATGCGGCATAAATTTCGTAGCACGCCGTCGGAGCGCAATCAGCGAACGCCAAGATCGCACCGACTGCTCCCGCGTCCAGCGAAGCATGCAGCTTGTGCGCTGCGCCCACGAGCACCTGGAAGCCAACTTCTTTCTGCCGCGTCTTCAGACTCCCGACAACAGTAACTGCGGACGATGACGGCTTCGGCGCCGCCGTTCCTGCCAGCGCACCTACGGTTACCAGCGCTCCGCCATCGGCGCTGGCCGAGGCCGCAGCGGCGGTTTTCAGCATGCGTCCGGTCACGGCGGCGAAGGTTTCGTTCACGGTCGCGCTGCGCCGAATGTGGCGCGTGTCCTCGACCATCTTCTGTATCTTTTCGATCGAGCCCGATGACTCCTTGATGCCGATGAGATTCGGATGTTCGGCAAGCTCGATCACCAGTTCGGCAGGGATGTCGTAGCTGGTGGCCTGCGGGAAGTTGTAGATGATGACCGGCAGAGGCGAGCGATCGCAGACAAAGCGGTAAAACGCCAGCATGTTCTCAGGCTTTGCCATCTGGCCCTTGTAGTAGTGCGGCGTGCGCACCATGGCAACGTCGTAACCGAGTGCGGCAGCGTATTCGGTCAGCTTCAGCGTCTCGGTCGCCGACTCAACTCCGGTGCTGGCAATCAGAACCTTGTCATCGGCAGCCGCTTCGCGCGCAGACTTAAAGACCTCGCGCTTCTCATCGTCGCCCAGCAGAATGGCTTCGCCAGTAGAACCCTGCACAACAATGCCGGCAATCGGCCCACGAGAGTACTGCTCGACGTTCTGCTCCAGCTTGCGGAAGTAGATTTTGCCGTCCTGGTAAAAAGGCGTGGTGATGGGAGGGAAGATACCATGAAGAAGCATGAATGACCTCTGCAACAATTATAGGACGGTGATGGATCAAGCCGAATGGAAGGTGCCATCGATGGCGATATGGCTATGTTACATAAGCAATCGCGCTAACTAACGAGCGTGACAGGATTTCCGAAGCGAATGCTGCGAACTGCGTCTAGTGCCCAGTCGCTGACATGTGCCGAGGCAGGAAAGGAAATGGTCGAATATACCGCAACGTAAGGAACAACGAGATATATGTGCCACCAGACATATTCACCTTGCTCCGTGGTGGCGGCCGCGACTTCGCAATCGGCATCGCAATCCAATTCGATCCTAGACCAGGTTCCCACACGCATACGGTCGGCTAGCCGTTGCTCCGCTGAGACCTGCTCGCCTTCTACCCTGACCTTAGAACTTACTTGGAGCAGAGTGCCGTCGCCCTCTTTCCAGAGGCTCAACACCTCTTCGTCAAGTTCCTGATGCGTGTCATCGGGGATGCGAATGGAGTAATGCGCCGTTGGTTTTACTGTCTTCATCAGGTGCCACGACATCATAACGGTTGTGAACATGCCATATCACTCATTGACGATTCGGCCGGATGCTTCGTCAATAATCGTCTACCGATTGCCCAGCGTGCGAATTTCGGCTACGCCCAGCAGTCGCTGGTCGGCTGTAGCCAAGACCAAATCAAGAACCTGGGCCGTGGCTGCCAGAAACCGGTCCGCGGGATCTGAGTGCAATGAAAGACGACTGGCCGCCAGCGCAATCTCGTGGGTTAACGGAGCCTCCCGCAGGGGAAGCGTGGCATCGTGCAGCCAGCTTTCAATGTCACGCGGCAACTGGATTCTGCCTTTGGCGCGCAGGGTCAGGGCTTCCCACGTGCTGATTGGCGACAGCCATAGCTCGTTCGACGGGTTGCGCAGCTCGCGTAGAAGATGCGACCGCAGACGTTTTGGCTCCAGGTAAGTCCAGAGCCAGATATGCGTGTCGAGCAAAAGTTTCAACCGCGCAGCGCCTCCCATTCCTCCGGCTCACTGGCCGGAGAAATGATGTCGCCGAGGATCTTGGCGGTTCCGTGGCCGGAACCAATCCAGGCATTGCGATCGACTTCGATTTCCGCCGGCGGGACTACGTCGGCAACAGGCTTGCCGAAGCGCGTTACGCGAATCGGCTCCTTCGTTTTGGAAACTTGCTGCAGCAACGAGAGGCACTTGGCCTTAAATTCCGAGATAGCGATTTCCTGCATGGGTGGACCCCGCGATCCATTATTTTAACCATAGTCAGAATAGTGGTCAAATCGATAGGAATCTTCGCCGGACAACATGTAACACCGTTGTCATCACGAGGAGGCCTTCAGGTCACGAGGAGTCTGCTTTCACCGCCTCGGGAAGATTTCTCCGCAGCGCACAAACAGCAGATCCCTCGCTCCGCTCGTGATGACAATCTTCCGGTCACAGGTGGGATGAGGGCGGGCTGGCCAATAGTGCCTTAGCTTACAGCTCATAGCCCACGGCTGACAGCTACTTGCTAGTCGCCAACTGCTGCTTCCGCTCCGCATGCAAGGCTTGCAGCGCATAGACCTTGGCCTCGCCGCGTTGCAATGCCGGGATGCCGTCGCAGGCAGCCTTGGCGGCTGAAAGTGTTGTAATCGTCGGAATGCGAGCCGTTACGGCGGCCCGGCGGATTGCCTTCTCGTCGAACCAGGGCTCGACGCCGTGCGGTGTGTTGATGATCAGCTGAATGCGCTCGCCTTTGATCAGGTCGACCACGTTCGGCCGGCCTTCCTTTACCTTGTAAACGCGCTCGACCCGAAGTCCGGCGTCTTCCAGCACGCGTGCGGTGCCGTGCGTCGCGACGATGCTGAAGCCGAGTTCGACAAAGCGTTTTGCCAGATCCGCCATGAAAGGTTTGTCGCGATCGTTGCCGCTCATGAAGATCGTTCCTGACGTTGGCAGCACTTGACCCGCGGCAGACTGCGCCTTGGCGAAGGCCTCACCGAAATTATCAGCAACGCCCATCACTTCGCCGGTCGACTTCATCTCCGGACCCAGGACGGTATCGACGCCGGGGAACTTGCCCCAGGGAAATACCGGCGACTTCACGAAGTAGAAGTTGCCGGTGTCGAGATCGCTCTTGCTGGCAACGTTATCGGGCAGGAACTCACGCAGCTTGCGGCCGGTCATCAGACGCGCGGCAATCTTCGCCAGCGGAACGCCGGTGGCTTTTGAAACGTACGGCACGGTGCGCGAGGCGCGAGGATTGACCTCGATGACGAATACCTTATCGCGCTGAATGGCGTACTGCACGTTCATCAGTCCGACCACCTTTAACGCGCGCGCCAGCTGGAAGGTGTAGTCGCGGATCGTATTCAGCAGGTGCTTCGGGATATCGACCGCGGGCAGAACGCACGACGAATCGCCGGAGTGAATGCCGGCCTCCTCGATGTGCTGCATGATGCCGCCAATCACGACGTCTTCGCCGTCGGAGATGGCGTCGACGTCGATCTCGGTTGCCGACTCGAGGAAGTGGTCGATCAGGACCGGGCGCTCCTGCGAGTATTCCACCGCTTCTTTCATGTACTGAATGAGCGAGTCATCGTCATAGACAAGCGCCATCGCGCGTCCGCCAAGCACGTACGAAGGCCGCACCAGCACCGGATAGCAGATGCGATTCGCATGAACGATTGCTTCTTCCACGCTGGTGGCCATCGCGCCGAGCGGCTGCGGGATCGACAGCTCTTCCAGCAGCTTGCCGAACCGCTTGCGGTCTTCCGCCAGGTCGATGCTTTCAGGCGAAGTGCCGATGATAGGCACGCCCGCGGCTTTCAACGGTAGGGCGAGATTCAACGGCGTCTGTCCGCCGAACTGCACGATCACGCCAATCTCCGCGCCTCCTGAAGCCTCGTGATCGTAAACCGCCATCACGTCTTCGAAGGTCAGCGGCTCGAAATAGAGACGGTCGCTGGTGTCGTAGTCGGTCGAAACGGTCTCAGGATTGCAGTTAATCATGATCGTCTCGTAACCGTCGTCGCGCAGCGCGAAGGCCGCGTGGCAGCAGGCGTAATCGAATTCGATACCCTGGCCTATGCGATTCGGGCCGCTGCCCAGAATGATGACTTTCTTGCTTGTCGGTCGGCGGCGCCTCGTCTTCTTCTTCGTAGGTCGAATAAAGATAGGGCGTGTAGCTTTCGAACTCAGCGGCGCAGGTGTCGACGCGCTTGAACACCGGGCGGACGCCGTGCTCCTTGCGCAGCTGATAGACCTTCTCGGCGGCGCTGCGACCGTTCTTAATTCCAGCGCTTCGCCGAGGCGCGCATCGGAGAAGCCCATGCGCTTGATCTCGATCAGCCGCTCGGCGTCGATCGGCTTCGAAGCCAAGCTTCGCCTGCACATCGGAAATTTCCTTGAGCTGGTGCAGGAACCAGGGATCGATGTTGGTCATCTGCGTGAGCTCGCGCACGCTCATACCCTGGCTCAGCGCGTAACGGATGTATTGCAGCCGCTCCGGATGCGGCGTCACCAGCCGCTTGGTCAGGATGCGCGGCTCGATGTCGTCGGCGGTGGCTTTCTTGCCGGTCTCGAGCGAGCGCACTGCTTTCAGCAGCGCCTGCTTGAAGGTGCGCCCGATCGCCATCACTTCGCCGACCGACTTCATCTGCGGGCCAAGCGATTCGTCGGCGCCCGGGAACTTCTCGAACTGCCATTTGGGAATCTTGACGACCACGTAGTCGAGCGTCGGCTCAAAGCACGCAGGCGTTTTGCGCGTGATGTCGTTGGTGATCTCGTCCAGCGTGTAGCCGACGGCGAGCTTGGCCGCGATCTTCGCGATCGGAAAGCCTGTCGCTTTCGACGCCAGCGCGGAGGAGCGCGACACGCGGGGGTTCATCTCAATGACGACCATGCGGCCGTTATGCGGATCTACGCCGAACTGAATGTTCGAGCCGCCAGTCTCCACGCCAATCTCGCGAATGACGGCGATCGCTGCGTCGCGCATCGCCTGGTATTCGCGGTCGGTCAGCGTCTGCGCCGGAGCGACGGTGATGGAGTCGCCGGTGTGGGTGCCCATCGGATCGAAGTTCTCGATGGAGCAGATGACGATGACGTTGTCGGCGAGATCGCGCATCAGCTCGAGCTCGTATTCTTTCCAGCCGAGAACGGATTCTTCCAGCAGCACTTCGTGAACCGGAGAGAGATCGAGTCCGCGGGCGAGCAGTTCCAGGAGTTCTTCGCGGTTGTAGGCGATGCCGCCGCCGGTTCCGCCCAGCGTGAATGACGGCCGCAGGATGACCGGGAAGCCGATCTTGCTGCTGAAGTCGAGACCGTCTTTGAGGTTGTTGACCAGCGACGACTTCGGGACGTCGAGCCCAATGGCGGTCATCGCATCTTTGAAGAGCAGGCGGTCTTCGGCCTTCTTGATGGCGCCGAGCTGCGCTCCGATGAGTTGCACATTGTACTTCTCAAGCACACCGCTGTCGGCGAGTTCGACCGCGAGGTTCAGCGCAGTTTGTCCTCCGACCGTGGGCAGCAGCGCAAACACGCCCGTGCGGCCGCTTTCCTTGAGCATCTCGGATTCGACGCGGATGATCTCTTCCAGATACATGCGCGTGAGTGGCTCGATGTAGGTGCGGTCGGCCATCTCGGGATCGGTCATGATGGTGGCCGGATTGGAGTTGGCAAGGACGACCTCGTAGCCTTCGGACTTGAGCGCCTTGCAGGCCTGCGCGCCCGAGTAGTCGAACTCCGCCGACTGGCCAATGACGATCGGCCCCGAGCCGATGATGAGTACTTTCGCGATGTCGTTGCGGCGTGGCATCGTTATTGTTTACCGCCCTTCCACTCCTCCATCATCTTCACAAAGTCCTTGAACAGGTAGTGCGAGTCGTGCGGGCCGGGCGCGGCCTCGGGATGATATTGCACGCTGAATAGCGGCAGCGAGCGGTGGCGCAGACCTTCGAGCGTGTTGTCGTTCAGGTCGATATGCGTCAGGTCGACGTCGCTCTGCTTCAGCGAATCCGGATCGACGGCGAAGTTGTGATTGTGCGCCGTGATCTCGATCTTGCCGGTCTACAACTGCTTTACCGGATGATTGCCGCCGTGATGTCCGAACTTCAACTTGAAAGTCTTGCCGCCAAGCGCGAGCCCGATCAGTTGATGGCCGAGACAGATTCCGAAGATCGGAACTTTGCCCATCATGCGGCGAATGCTCTC
The DNA here is from genome assembly GCA_963834135.1 of uncultured Acidobacteriaceae bacterium. Classification (GTDB taxonomy): domain Bacteria; phylum Acidobacteriota; class Terriglobia; order Terriglobales; family Acidobacteriaceae; genus Bog-257. Next base: position 436,475 of record CAWIAN010000013.1, read on the forward strand.
CTGCGCGTACGTCACAGGTTCAGGATCGCCGGGACCGTTCGACAGGAAGACTCCGTCAGGCTTCAGCGCGAGCACATCTTCCGCGCTGGTCGTCGCGGGAACGACGGTCACGTTGCAGCACTCGCCAACCAGGCGGCGCAGGATGCTGTGCTTGATGCCGTAATCGTAGGCGACCACGTGATGCTTCGGCGGCGCGTCTTTCACGCCGACAATCTCCGTCGGCTCGTGCGAGCGCACGCCTTCATCCCACTGATAGACGCTGCGCGTCGTGACTTCCTTCGCCAGGTCGGTTCCGTCCATCTTCGGAATCGAACGCGCCTTGGCGACCAGCTTGTCCGTGTCGGTCTCGAGCGTCGAGATGACACCGCGCATGACACCGTTATCGCGCAGATGGCGGACCAGCGCGCGCGTATCGATCTCGGCGAGCACCGGAATCTTGTAGCGCTCCAGATACTCTTCGGCGACCTCCTGCGAGCGCCAGTTCGAGCTGACGCGCGAGAACTCGCGCACGATCAGGCCTTCGATATAAGGACGCGTCGCTTCGTTGTCGTCGGAATTGGTTCCGTAATTGCCGATTTCAGGATTGGTGAGAACTACGATCTGGCCAGCGTACGAAGGGTCGGTGAAGATTTCCTGGTATCCGGTGATGGAGGTGTTAAAAACAACTTCCCCGTAACATTCACCTTTCGCTCCGTAGCCTTTGCCGCGGAAGATTCGTCCATCTTCCAGCGCAAGGATTGCCTGCATTGTTTCTCCGGGGAGTGGATTTCACTGATTTTATCAGGGAATGGCGCGGGCGATAAGAGGAGAGAAGAAGGAATTATTCGATGCACAATGCACAGTGCAATTCAGCGGCGTTTTCACCACAGAGGCACGGAGGTAAGGAAATGTCGGAAATGCTTGCCGCTGCTGGCCCTTTCGCTCTCGTCACAGTGAATTCGGTTTCCGCGAATTGTTATCACGAGCGTATCGAGGGATCTGCTTTTTGCAGGCGTGGGAAAACAGCGGATCCCTCGTCGGGCTGAAGCCCTCCTCCTGATGACAACTCCAGAAGGTTGGTAAGTCGGAGCGCAGGAGACGTTCGTCGTCGGGCTATTTAGGTTTGATTATTGGACCTTTGCTCTGCTGGGTTTGAATGCTTTCACCTGGCCGCAGGAGCGAGGGTCGATCGCCACTGGAACTATCCGGCGAGCTTTGCTGCTGATCTCCGGTCGATGCTGTGGAAGAAGTCGGACTCGCACCGGAATCGGCAGAACTGGCAGCGGCCGAGTCCGAGCTTGCGCCCAATGCGGCGGGCGCGCTGGTTGGAGCGGCAGTCTGCAAAGTCTCCGAGGCATTGAAGCTCGCTGGATCGCCAGAAACTGCTGGCTTGTTCTCCGCAGGTTTGTTTGCGCTGGCAACATTCACGTCTGGCTTGCTGTCGAAGATAGCTCGCTCGTTGGTGAGGCCCTGCAATTCCTCATCGTGCGGCGCCGCGAAGAACCAGGTCAGCAGATATCCGCGGCGCTGAGTCATTGCCATCGCCAACGACAATCGCCGCGAGAGCTCGTCATCCGGAATGTTGAACGCGACCGTTCCGTGCAGATAGATGAAGACGATACCGTCTTCGGTGAACACCTTTCCTTTGCCCATGTCATCGACGATGGGATGGGTGAGCGCAAATTGCCCGACGAAATCCTTGAAGGCCTGCACGTCGCTGTCTTGCTTCGGAAAGTCCATCGTCGGGAAGCACGACAGGGCGATCGCCGAAACCGTTACCTCGCCGAAATCGTCGTAGGAGATTTGCCCATCAGCAGCGGGCGGTTTCGCCCAGGCGGAGAACAGCACGCGGCTGCAAGAGTCCATCAGGATGTGCTCGCTGCGTCCAATGCGCGGCCGACCGAAATCTTCCTTGGCGCGATAGCGCTCGACGGCCGGCTGAACAACGCCTTCGGGTTTCAGCACCCAACCTTGCGGAATGCGATAGCTGAAGCCGAGCATCGAGTTCTCGTAGAAGTCGCCATTGATCTTGCCGGGATCGATCTGCTTCGCGGGCGGATTCTCCTCCAGCAGCGCCAGTCGATGCGAGGAGATCGACGGTCCGTCATAAGCCTGGCTGTTGGCTTCGACGTGCTTCTGCACATCGGACGCAGGAAAGAACTCGAGGTGTTCGACCGAAGTTTCCAGGCGCTTGACCGCCTTCTCATCGTGCGCGGCGACCATGACTTCCAGAATGTAGTCGCCGATGGTTGTCGCCAAGACGAGGTGCTGTTCGATGCCGCGACGCGTCTCGTAAAGGAAGAACTGATGCTGCGCGATGTTCGCCTTGCTCAAACCACGCAGTTCCTCGACGCCGCGATACAGCTCTTGATCGAGCGATTCGCGCAGATACGCTTTCGCATCCTGCTTATTGCCGCTGGCGGTTGGAATCGCCGCGATCGAGATCTCGGCATCGGCTGGAGGCGGACCGCCGAGCTCCAGGACCTGGATGTTTCCATTGCGCGACGCGGGAAGAGCTTGCGGTCGCAAATGCGCGTCGGGCGGAAGCTCAAAGGTGAAGTCGAAATACTCGTTGGTGTAACGCTCGGGCGAAAGGTAGGCTTTCTCCGGATAGCTGGAATCGTCGGCTTTCGAGGCCGCAGTAGGCGCGGAAGTTTTCGATTGCGCGACCAGACAAACTGCTCCGCCGAGCATCAACAGAATCACGGGGCTGATCAACGTCTTCGGATTCAACATCGGGTTCGCAGGCTGTCTCTGATTATTGTTAGCTGTTAGCGCACAGGAGTCAACGTAGCCGGGCAGAGTTGATCCCGTTTCGGCCGCGATTGAGCTTCGGCGTAGTGCACTGTTCTGACTCGATTCCGGCGTTTCGGCTTGCAAGTTCCTGCTTCTTTGGCTTTAACGGCATAGCTCTTTCAAGGGATATCGGATAGGGGAATCCGTCAGGTACAATTTGAGGCTTATAGAGCTTCCGTGATCGCCTGCTGTATCCGCTGATCACGTTTTCGCGGTTGAAGGAGTACGCTCTGAACGTCGTTCTCAGCAGGCTGATTTGTGCGATGGTGGAACCTCGCGGGTTTCGCCATTACCTGCAGTCGCACTTCCTCGATACCACGTTCAAAGGTTTGTACCAGGCAAACGCCTTCGACATGGCGTTGCTGATTCCGTATTTCATCGTGCTGATCCTGCTGGCGTTCTACGGAATGCATCGCTATCAGCTCGTCTATCTCTATTACAAGCACCGCAAGAATAAGGTCACCGAACCGGAATCGCACTTTACCGAACTGCCGCGCGTCACCATTCAGCTCCCGATCTTCAATGAACAATATGTCATCGACCGGCTGGTCGATTGTGTCTGCAAGATGGATTATCCGCGCGAGAAGCTGCAGATCCAGGTGCTCGACGACTCGACCGACGAAACCGTCGAAGTCGCGCGCGGAGTTGTCGAGCGTTACGCAGCGCTCGGACATGACATCGTCTATCTACATCGCACCAATCGTCAGGGATTCAAGGCGGGCGCGCTCGACGCTGGACTGAAGTCATCGACGGGTGAGTTTGTCGCGATCTTCGACGCCGATTTCACGCCTCCAGCAGATTGGCTGATGAAGGTGATTCATCACTTCACCAATCCCGAGATTGGGATGGTGCAAACGCGCTGGGCGCACTTGAACCGCAGCTATTCGTTTCTCACCGAGGTGGAAGCGATTCTGCTCGACGGACATTTCATCCTCGAGCACGGAGGACGCTCGCGCGCGGGCGTGTTCTTCAACTTCAACGGAACCGCGGGAATGTGGCGGCGCAAAGCCATCGATGACGCTGGAGGCTGGGAGCACGACACGCTCACCGAAGACACTGATCTCAGCTATCGCTCGCAGCTTGCAGGCTGGAAGTTCCGTTATCTGCAGGATGTGGAATGTCCGGCGGAACTGCCGATCGAGATGACTGCGTTCAAGACGCAGCAAGCGCGTTGGGCGAAAGGCCTGATTCAATGCGCCAAGAAGGACCTGCCGAAAGTCCTGCGCGCCGACGTGAAACGCCGCGAGAAGATTGAGGCTTGGTATCACTTGACCGCGAACATCAGTTATCCGCTGATGATCGTATTGTCGACGTTGCTGCTGCCTGCGATGGTGATTCGCTTCTATCAGGGATGGTTTCAGATGCTGTACATCGACATTCCACTGTTTCTCGCGTCGACGTTCAGCATCTCCAGCTTTTACCTGGTTTCGCAGAAAGAACTCTTCCCGAAAACCTGGTATCGCACATTTCTCTTCCTGCCTGCGCTGATGGCGCTCGGAATCGGCTTGACGCTGACCAACACCAAAGCCGTAATGGAAGCGCTTCTCGGCCATCAAACCGCATTCGCGCGCACGCCGAAATATCGTGTGGTCAACAAGGCCGACAAAGCAATCGCGGCGAAGAAGTATCGCAAACGTCTCGGTTTTGTTCCTTATCTCGAGCTGCTGGTTGGAACCTACTTCGCACTTACAGTCTGGTACGCGATCGCCAACGAGAACTTCATCACGGTTCCATTTCTGGTGTTGTTTGTCTTCGGCTATTGGTACACAGGCCTGATGTCGCTGCTGCAAGGGCGTTTCGACAGCATGCTGCGCGACCGCATCGAAGAGCAGAGTCCGAAACCTTATCCAGTTGGAGTGTAGAAGAAGCTGTGAGCTTTGAGCCGTAAGCTCTGAGCTACCGCTGTCGGCTTTCGGCTGTCAGCTTGCAGCTAAGGCGTTTCAGTCTTCGCTTTTCGCCAGATGTAAAACCCACGACGTTGTTATCACGAGCGAATTCGGGGTCCTCAAATGAGGGCCTATTTTGCTCTCGTCGAGGTGAAAGGAGCGAGGGATCTGCTTTTGGTTCGCCTTGGCTCAAAGCTTAGAGCTCAAAGCTTAGAGCTTCAAGGTGGCCATTACACTCAAAATCCCAGCCCGCAGTAAATGTGTGGAGATTTATCAATCGTGATTCGCCTAAGGCGTGATTTCATACACCGTTCCGCACTCGTAAGCGCCGCCTGCTTGCGTAGTGCCGTAAAGGTTCCCCACGCCATCCTGTATCAAACCGGATGCAGCGCTGTCCCCGTCTGCGTAGCCGCTGAAACTGTACAGCACCCGTTCCGTCCAATTCACAGCTCCGGGCGTTAACTTGAAGACCGTGCCGGCTTCGTGTTGTCCACTGCCGCCGAAGTAGGTGGTCCCGTAAATACTGCCGGCCGCATCCAGCAGCACCGAATTAGTTGGAGAATTTCCATCTGGCGTGCCGTTGAAGCTGTACAAAACCTGTTCCGTCCAACTTCCGCCTCCCGTGGGCGTCAGTCGATACACGGTGCCGCAGGTATCCGATCCCCCCTGGCATGCCTGGTGAGTGCCTCCAGCGGTTGTTGTGCCATAAAGATTGCCCGCGGAATCGAAGACCAGGGCACCCGCGAAAGGTTCCCTCCCATCCACGCCACTGCCAAAGTTATGCAGTACCTGCTCCGACCAGCCCCCGCCTGCGGCAGGGGACAACTCAAACGCTATCCCGCCCTGATATTCGCCACCATTCGAGGTCGTGCCATAAACATCGCCCGTAGTATCCAGGACGAGGGGCGCGAGGGGATAAGTTCCATCCGTACCGTTGCCGAAGCTGCGCAGTACTTGCTCCGACCAGTTCCCGCCGCCCGCGGGCGTCAGCTCGAAAGCTGTCCCGTAGTTGTAAGCTCCGCCGCTCTCGGTTGTGCCGTAGAGATTGCCGGCAGCATCGAAGACAAGCGCGGCCCACGGACTAGATCCGTCCGTGCCATTGAAGCTATGCAGCACTTGCTCCGTCCAGCTGCCGTCTGCATTGTGCATCAGCTCGAACACCACGCCATGGTTGTAAGCGCCGCCGGACTCAGTGGTGCCGTAAAGATTGCCGGCGGCATCGAGAAGCAGGCCGCCGATGGGGTCTTGGCCGCTGGCGGGGTCGTGCCCGAAGCTGAACAGGATTTCTTCCGTCCAGCCGCTTCCGGCAGGGCTGAACTCGAAGACGGTTCCATAGCCATAGAATCCACCGCCGGAGCTTGTGCCGTAGAGATTTCCGGCTGAGTCGGTGATCAGATTGCCGTACTGTGGAATGCAACCGTCGATCGGCTGGGAGTGACGGGAGAACCGGTTGTAGCGGAAGCTATGCAGTACCGTCTCCTGGGCTGCCGCCCACGCGCCGGACACAAGCAGAGTAGCTGCGAAAACGGCCAGCGTCATCTTAAAGCCGATGTGGAGTATTTTGCCTCGCACGACTAACCTCCCAAGCTGAATGCTCGAATACGAACATTCAGCAGATTGCACGGGATAATTTAGCAAAACAACAGGAGCAACCGGGCGTGATAGTAGGCGAAAATAGGCCATATCACTCACGATCCTACGCTGGGGCCGTTACTTGCGATATGGGATACAGCGAAGGTTATGCAAACGGTGGACGGGAACCGAAGCACAGCCTAAGTGTGAAATTTCGCCTGCGAGGAAATGGGCACAGGATCAACTTTCGCTTTAGAGCAGCCTGTACCGCAGAATACCTACCAGGCCGAAAATGCCAGAACCGAACAACAGGATGCTTGCTGGTTCAGGCGTACTCCCAGTGGATGTCTCGGACGATCCCAGGATAGTGAAAGATTCGGAGGGTATTGTGCCCTCGCTGTTCTCAGACGCTAACGACGGACCGCCATTTTGATCCCAGTAAGCAAACTCGTCGGGAATATTAGTGTCGGCATTCTGTAAGTTCAGCCAGTAAGTGCCAGCCGCGAGATTCAGGTTTGTTCCGAGAGCACCCGACTCGGTGCAAACGTTGTAGCCGAACTGGTTGCCGACGCAGCTACTTTGGGTGAAGCTGACGGTCTGGTCAAAGTAGGTAGTACCACCAAATTCGCTTGAGGTGATAGAGACTTCCGCAGTCTGAAGAATATTATCTGGATCCACCCAGGCGGTGAAGCTCAGACCATTCACCGTCGAATTGCTGTTCAACGTGAAGGCGTCGCTGACCACATATCCGAAACCGATCGTCCAGGCAAAGTCTTGCCCATCGCTCGGGCCGTTATCGTAGAGATCGTTTTGGGCGATGGCAGGAATGGTGCCCAGCACAAGGCACAAAAGGCTAACCCGGTGAAGAGCGCGAAGCAGCATAACCGGCAACCCCGCCAGTGAGATCGCTAAAACAAGAGCAATTTCGTCGCCGCTCTAAATTCATGAAAAGACAGTTGCGGAAGCCGCCTCCACTGCAACAAATTGCAACAAGGTGCTTGCGGACGAATGCCTGGAATGGCGGAAGCTTTTCTGTTCCGATGCCAGCCAGATTGACGATAACAGCGGATAGCGTAGGTTAGTCTGTCTCCGCGTCAATGATTGATATGGGGATTTAACAACAGCCTGAAGCAAGAAAAGTGGAACAATTCCAAGAGCAACAAGAAGCTGCGCCTTTGCAGAATAACGATTTATAAGGGCCCGATGAATTTCCCGAGCTAGAACGACTTGCGGCGCACCATGGCAGCAAAGCCCAAAACACCCGATCCGAGCAAAACGATGCTGCTGGGTTCAGGGGTGGTCCCGGTCGCGGTGCTGCCGTAGAGGGTGAACGACTCGGAAGGGATCGTTCCGATCGAACTCTCCGAAGCCTGAGATGGCCCCGAATTCTGATCCCAGAAAATTCCGCCGTCGTCGCAACAAGCATTATCTAAGGTCAGCCAGTAGGTGCCGGACGGCAACGTCGGACCATTGAAGCTGCCGGTTCCGGTGCAGACGAAATAGTCTTGCTGGTTAGTCGAGCAACCGCTGGAAGTGAAGTTGACGTTGTTATCGAAGTAGGTTGTGCCACCGAACTCAGATGAGGTTATAGCGACCTCAACCGAGTCAAGGTTAACTTGTCCGAATTCCCAAAAGCCAAAGCTCAAGCCGTTAATGGTGGCCCCTCCAGAACCCACCGTAAAGCTGTCACTGACCGCATATCCGAAGTCGATGGTCCAGGCAATGTCTTGCCCGTTGATCGGGCCGTTGTCATAGATTACTTGCGCTGCAGCAGGTAAGGAGCACAGGCTTAATGTGAGCAGTAACAGCGAAGCGATGGGAGGGAGAAATCGCCAGAGCTTCATCAGAAAACTCCTCTGCTCGGAGCGAGCGCCGAGCCTCCTGACTTTACACCCGAAGCGCGACCGAATTCCAGCACTACTAGTAGCTGTTGTAACCAGGCGATAGCGTCAAGTTAACGCCGAGCCCGGGGTCAATGAGTGATAATGGGGATTTAACGCCAGTCATAAGGCTCGTCACGACTCGCTGCGTTCAGGCTGCTCATCAATTCCGTGAAGGATCAGAGTGACAGGCACGACTCAAGCGTGCCAAGACACGGTCTGCAAATCAGTGGCAGCCAGCAGAATGGACGTAGCGGCAGCGAAATCAGAAGCGAAGCCTGACCAAGCACCGACATTCCGCCAATGAGCGGAGCCAAGGAGGTTCTCCGTGAGATAGCGAACACAACGTTCGCAGTGGCGAACGTGGCAAAGATCGCAATCAGTAATCGGAACCTGCGCTCAGTTCTTAAGAACCGTCATATCCGAGTTGCTGGTGCTATGGCGATATATCGTCAACAAGTCAACGCGGGTAAGTCTGCTTTCCACGTAACAAATCCCGATGCAAACGCCCAACCAACAACGTTCAAAGCTGTGAGCGGCCAGAAATATCGCGTGGCAAAACCTTTGTTCACAATCGAAAACACGGGAAAGGAAATCACCGGCCACGCTATTCGCGGCCAAACTGCCGGATGTGCGATAGGTAGCGCGTCGGCAGCAGCCCAGACGAACCAGAACGCGCTCAGCGTTGCGATGAACACTGGCTTCCGACCAACAACGCGACGGGAAGTCTCCTCTGACTCATAGGGTTATCGTCCGACGTCCACATCGTTGGCGATAACAGGCCATATCACAAGTTACCCCAATCGTGGCACCGCCAGCCAGCGAAACTTGTGATATGGCGATGTTACAACAGTGGCCTGTTGTTGCCGGCAGCTAACCGGATAAGCGATCATTTCCCGCGGCAGCCAGCTGGAACAGCAAAACACAACTCATCTTTTATCAATATCTTAGACCGTAATCTGTAATTAAGTTGACGTAACTCTGGAATTAGCGCGACAGTACCCTCGCTTACCAGGGAGAACTGCGATGGAAACTCACGAGCAATACCCACTTTCAGGTTTCGAGATCAGCTTGCCAACTCCGGCAGTTGTAATTTTTCTGCTCATTTTGTCCTCGGCGATGATCCTGTCCGCTCCCCGCATGGCGCAGGCGCAGACGCTGGATGTACTCGCCACATTCACCCAAGCCGGTAGGCTCGGATACGGTCCTGCATCGGGCTTGGTCATGGACCAGGACGGAAGACTCTACGGAACGAACTACAGCGGTGGAGCGCACGGATGGGGCGCCGTGTACCGCCTGTCCCGTGCCGGATCGGGGTGGATTGCAACTGCCCTTTACGACTTCCAAGGGGGCGCGGATGGGAGCAATCCGACTGCAAACATCACCTTCGGTCCCGATGGGAGCCTCTACGGTATCACCGCGACAACCCCTCATGGTTTTGGCTTCGGAGCTGTATATCGCCTGCGTCCACCGGCCGCCGTCTGCAAGGCGTCGCAGTGTCCCTGGACGGAGACGGTGCTTTACACCTTCACCGGCGGTAGCGATGGTGGTATTTCAGAGGTTGGTGCCTCGGCGGACACCCTGATTTTCGACAATGCCGGCAACATTTACGGGACCACGCCGTTCGATGGCGCTGCCGGATGTGGCGTTGTATTCAAACTCACACCCTCCGGTGAAGAGTGGACAGAAAGCGTGCTTTGGAACTTCACTTGCGATTTTGATGGAGGCTTTCCCTTTAGCGGCGTGATTTTCGACCGCGCCGGAAATCTCTACGGCACGACTCAAATCGGTGGCAGCGATGGCGGTGGTGTGGTCTACGAACTCTCGCCTTCTGGCTCCGGCTGGACGCAGAGCACACTGTATAGTTTCGTCGCCGCAGACAATGGCGACCCCATTGGCGGCGTCGTTTTGGACGCACAGGGAAATATTTATGGCACGACGGGCTGTGAGGGAGACGGCGGCGAAGCCTACGAGCTGTCACCTGCTAACGGAACCTGGCAAATCAGCAAGCGGCAGGTTCTTACCAGCAGTCCCTGCGACACTCCCACGCTCGACGCGCAGGGAAACCTGTGGGGTACAGGCAGCGCAGGGGGCCTGGGGTTTGGTGAAGTGTTCAAGCTGACTCCGTCGGGCAATGCGTGGACCTACACCCGGTTCTATGAGTTCACCCGCCAACAATCCGTTCCTGAAGCGGGAGTACTTTTCGACGCCAACGGCAATTTGTTCGGCACCAGCGCTGACGGTGGACAACATGAGGATGGTATTGCGTGGGAGATCACGCCATGACTTTGTTTTTGTTGCAGAACGAATAAGTCGCGATGACAGGCCATAATCGGGTACCCCTTCGAGCGGAGGTTCAGTGGGTCTTTTCAGGGAATCGGACAACTCGGGCTACTGATGAGAAGGAACTCCCACTCAAGGCCAAAAGAAGGCCTTGAATGGGGCACCCGGCACCCGGCAGGCTCGTCGGACTAACGTCCACCTCGCCGGGCCTATCGGCACGGCTGAAGCCGTGCCCTGACACAAACCTCACGAAGCGAGGATTTTTCAGCAAACTGTGAGGCCGTCTTGATTTTCCAGAGTCTACGGCCGCCCCGAAACGCCGCCCGAAAGGCCACCCGAAAGGTCGCCCCCTTCAAGACAAACGCCTTGAACAAAGACCAGTGCAGAATTCGCCAGTTTACGGGCGCTATAATGGCGACCTCGCAGGGGAAAACAGTTTCCGCATACAGATAAGGAGATTCCCGATGAAAGCGCTGAGTAAGAAGACTGTGCACGGTCTGGCGTTGTTGCTGTTGACGTGCGTGCTCGTGCCCTCGGCTTTCAGCCAGGCTCTGCCCTCGTTTGGAAATGTAGTGATCGTGGTGGGTGAAAACCAGAATTACAGTACGAGCTACAACTCCAGCAATATGCCTTACCTGACCTCGCTCGCCAACACGTACGGGCTGGGCGTGAACTACTACTCGGACACTCATCCTTCGATCGGCAACTATTTCAACCTGGCTACCGGAAACATTCTCACGGACGACGACAGCAAGACCCCGCAAAACTTTCCGGTGTCATTGAACAACATCGCGCTCGAAGTGCAAAACGCGGGTGGAACCTGGAAGGACTATGTGGAGAACCTCCCCAGCCCCGCGAGTTGTGGAGGACTGAATCGGGGAGCGTATTACGTTCGCCACGACCCCCTGGAATACATGACGACCGTCAACCAGGACAGAAGTCACTATGTGTGCTTCAGTCATTTCGCGATCGATTTGCTCAGGCACGAGTTGCCCACGCTGTCGTGGCTGGTACCGAATGGGTGCGATGACGCGCACGACTGCCCTATCCAGACCTTCGACACGTGGCTGAGCGATCGCATCGGGCTTTTGCTGACGAGTTCCTACTTCAAGCCGGGAGGGACGGGGCTGCTGATCATCGTGTTCGACGAGAACGCCGACAGCGGAAATCCGGATTGCGAGACCACGACCGAAGGATTGGGTTGCGGAGGCCAGGTGGAACTGGTGGTGGTCAGCCCGCTCAGCAAACGGGGATACCAGTCGCCCGGCGGCGATACCCGGAATTACAACAACAGCTACGATGAAGGCGACATCCTGCGGTTGATGGCCGAAGGACTCGGCTTGCCTACCTCGAATCTAGGATGGGCTGCCAATGGATTGCCCATGGCCGATTTCTTCACTACCGCTATCAAGCACTGAGACTTCCAGAACGATTGGTGCACCAGGTTCGGCCATCTTTTGCCTAACCTGGGATGTTGAGTATCACGGGCCCAGGTTAGCGTCCAAATTCGAGACGCGAACCTGGTGCACCCGCTTTTTTTCGCGAACCTGCAGCACCCACTCTAGAAAACCATCAACATTACAAAGACCGCCAAACTTTTTATGCTGGCCAGAATTTGTGTTTCCTGGGGTTGGTGGATTTGGGGATGTCGGGGTCCTGCTTGGCTTCCTTAACCTTGTCCTGGGCGTCCACCGAGAAGACCATGTACTTGTCGAAGATGTGCTTGTGGTAATAGCGCTGACCGCGGAAGTGCATGTAGACTTCGGCGGTTTGCGGCAGCCAGAATTCCATGCCAGCTTTGTGGAAGGGCACGGGCGCGTACTCGGTCACAATGTGCTCGGCCAGTAGTTCGATCTGCGGCATGGGCTTCACCATGTCCGACTCAATCCGTACCAGCTGAAACTTATCCGCCGTGATCCAGGCGCGGCCCTTGAGGCCAACCGGGTAGGCGACGTCGCCCAGCAGGTAAGCCTGCATGTGGTTCGGTTTGTCCTCGCGTTGCTGGAAGCGCACGATCCACACCGGCTTGCCATGCCAGTCGCCCAGTCCCTCGCAGGTCATCTTGAAGGCGTCGCGCATGACCGGATGAAACACCAGGGCGAGCACCGCAAAGCCGTTGTCAGCGATGTGGTCGGGCATGGTGTGCTCGTCGTAGCGCTGAGAGCGGTATTCGTCCACCAGCACCACGTCGGTTTTCTGCGATACGGTGGCGGCGTAGTCGAACTTGCGGTTCTCGCTGATGCTGGAATTTCCGGACTGATCGAAGCGCTCGTAGTCGATGGTTTCGATGGCGGAAATTTTTTCAACGTTGGTGATCAGCTCCTGTACGCGAGCGCCTGCACCGTCGATGACCTGCTGGTAGGGGCAGCTCAGTCCGGCAACCACGGCCGGCTTGTTGCGATCGACATCGGAGGGCAGCCAGGAGACGACCGGAAGCTCGGCCTTGGGAGTGACGACCAGGTCGTTGGACAAATCGAAGGCCGCTACGGTGCGTTCGAACTCGGACCAATCTTCGATGGGCTTGGATTTGTATTGTTCCAGCTTGCGGCGCAGCTCGTCGGCGTGCTGGACCGCGATGCTGCGTGGATTATTGCTCAGAAACACTTTGAGCGCTGTAATGGCTTCGGCGTTCTTGCCCAGGTTGGCTGCGGCTTCAGCGAGAGCCAGTTGCGCTGCGGTGCTGTCGTGTTCACCGACATTGATGGCGAGTTCGGCCTGATGGCGGGCGTCGGGATATTCATGCTCCTGGAGGTAAGCGTCAGCCAGCAGGTCGTGTGCAACCCAGCTGTCGGGATTGGCCGCGACAGCTTTTTGCAAGGCAGCGACGGCGTCTTTGGACTGGCCCGCAACCAGGTGCACGCGGCCCAGCAGACTCCAGGCGCGGGCGTAGTTCGGGTTTAAGACGGTGGCCTGCTCCAGGGAAGTTTGGGCCTGTGCCGGATCGCCCTTGGCGAGGGCAAGGTAGCCCAGCAGAAATTTCACGCGGCCGCTGGTGGGAGCAAGCTTCTCGGCCTCGTCCAGCCGCTTCTGCGCTTCCTTCAGGTCGTTGACGCGCAGGGCGCGGATGGCGCGATTCATCTCGTGCAGCGCGCGCGGAGGCAGGGAAGCGTCGCTCTCCATGTCGGCCGTGGTGTCAGTTTGCAGGACGACCTTGAGGTCGATGGTGTCCGTCATGCTGGCGACGTCGAGAGTGGTGCGGTTGCTGAGATAGCCGAGCGCACTGACTTCGATGTCGTACTTGCCGAAGGGCTGGTCAGGGAGAAGAAGCTGGGAGTTATCTCCGGTGACCTGCCAGCTGGTGGCGTCCTGGACGGAACTATGCAACTTGATCAGGGCCTGACTTTTGAGGGGAGCGTTTTGGGAGTCGAGCACGGTGATCCGGATGGATGCGCCCTGATGTCCTTTCAAAGTCTGTGCGGGGTCGAGAGCCTGGCCCCCGGGGGCTGGTCCCTGTGCGAATAGTTGTACAGAGACGGCCGCAAATAATAATGCGGTGAACAGAGTAAGGACGGAGTTACGCCCGTGCGTAGAAAAGCGATGCCGAGCGGCGCGCATAAAGGTTCCCCCTGTCAAGCTTGCTGGCTCCCTGCGTTTACCTGAGCGGTGCGGGAGTCCGGATTTTACTTGGCGGCAGTATTTATCCGCAAAGAGCGATTGTCAACCCTGTTGGGACGCGCGTCACAATATGTTGTCAAACCAGAGTTTGAGGGGAAGCGTGCGGAGAATGTGCCGGTGGGTCAAAGAAAACCCGCCCGAGGTGGCTCGAGCGGGAGGCGTTGGCGGTACAGGTGCAGTTAGCCCGCGGTCGAACTCTTCGAGGGCTTGACTTCGATTTCGTTGACGACCTCTTTGACATTAGGAACGTTCTTGGCCAGCTTCATGGCTTCGCTCTTCTGCGCTGCGGTCTTCACGCTGCCTGAAAGAACCAGGGTGCCATTCTTCGCCTTGTACGAGATGCTCTGTTCGTCCAGATTCTTGTTGGATTTCAGAGCGGCCTTGTAATTGTCCTCAATTCCGTTGTCGAGACTGGAGTCGACTGCCTTGAACTGGCTTTCGGCGCCGATGGGGCGGACCGCCAACTCATTGGCGACGACGTAGTCGGGGGCAGCCTGCTTGGCGACACCCTCGGCCTGCGTCTTCTGATCGGTGGACTCGACATCTCCGGTGAGGGTCAGAACGCCTTTGTCACGATCCTGAGAGACCTTTACCACGCCCAGTCCGTGCTGGGTCATCGCGCTATCGACGGCATCTTTCACATCCGCGTGTTCTGCATTACGGTTGCATCCCGCGAGCACGAGCACTCCGCCCAGAGTTGCCGTAAGTACGGCGATCCACGCGCGCTTCGCAAGTAAATTTGTTGTGTTCAAGTTTTTCCTCCTCTTTGTCGTAATCATGCTGCAACGGAGTAAATAGATGCGGATAGGAAACGCTGAGTTTGCGGGAGCTACAACGAATTCACGAGGGTGAGGAGCAGCTCTGGATCAGCGTTCGAGCCTGATGGGTTGAGTCAAATAACGGCGAACTCTGGAGATTCAGTTTGAGGACGAGCGCGAGCGGCGGATTCGTTCCTCTAAGGCCGCAGCGGAGCAACGGCTGCAGAACTCCGGATCCAGCTCAGGATTTTCTCGGCAACATTCTTCGCGAAAGGCGCAGAGGTGGAAGGTCTCACGCGCGGCCAGGAGTTTTTTCCTCATCGCTGCCTGCCGTTCCACAAGATTCCGTCTCATCGAGGTTCTCCACCTGAGGACGATCATACAACCGCAGAGTTCATCCTACGACCCTTCTGACCATGCGGTGCCCCAGGTTCGGCCGTCTCTCGGCCTAGCCCGGGATCTTGGGTATCGCGGCTTTAGGTTAGCGTCCAACGTCCGGACGCGAACCTGGGGCCAGCAGACATCGGAACCTGGGGCACAGGGTTACATGCCGCCGACTGGAGATTCCTGGTGAAAGGGCGTTACCCACTTGCCGCCCTTCTTCTGCCAGATGGAACTGGCATAGACCTTGTCCGGCTGCTTCTTGCCGCCGCAGGTGGCGTCCTGCGCCGCGTTGTAGGTCATCAGCACCGATTCCTTGTCGAGCCAGATAAAGGAGAAGTCGGAGAGCGAAAAGCTCTCGACCTTGCAGCCCGGCTCCATCATGTCTTTCACGATCTGCTGCTTTCCTTTGTCCATGGACCCGCCGGCGATGTTGACGGACGGATCGACGATGGCTGCTTCAACCGGTTTGGCGTCGTGATCTTTCCACGCCTGCCACAGAGACTGTTCGCGTGCCTGCAAAGCTTTCTCGACGGCATCGTTCGACTGCGAGAGCATCGGCAAACTTGAGAAGAGTAAAGCGAGCCCGAACAACGAGGTCATGGTCACACGCATAGGTACCTCCACAGCGGATTGTTGGTTCTCGACGGACTCTAGAGATCAAGCTTGGCGATGTCAATTGCGCAGACGAGCCGTCGAATTTCCCCTTTGGTGGCTTTGCAGTGGCGCTTCCCGGGAAGTTAGCTGCTCGCAACATTCGGCCAGGATGTGCCAGCGGTGGTCGCGTGGTCATTCACTGAATCGGAACGTTTTTCATTCCGGTAATTGTGACGTGAGCGACGGTGGAAAATGGGTGCTGCACTCTGGCGTTCTGATATCCTGAATCTCTGTGGTGATGAAGGTTTTGTTTCCGGTCCTGGTGCTCTGCACCGCCGCCGTCGTCGCCGTAGTTTTGGCGATTCACTTTAGGGTGAAGCGGCATCTTCGCGAAGAGCCACCTCCTAGTCCCGCTTCGGAAACGCCTGCGGGTGAGGAGCCGGTCGGGGCCAAGGCGCCGGAGACGGTCGAGGACGTGAAAGAGAATCATTCCAGCTAGTTTTACTGGCGAGGTGAAACGTGTCGAAAGCACTTCCTATTCATACGGGCACTACAGAGCAGTCATTCAGTCTTATTAAGCAGACCGCAATCGTGATCTGTGCCAGCGCGGTCATCGCAGTATGCGCGCGGTTGATGGTGCCGCTGCCGTTCACGCCGGTTCCGCTGACGCTGGCGAACTTTGGCGTGCTGCTGGTTGGCCTGACCCTTGGCAGCAAGCGAGGATTCGCCGCAGCCGCACTTTATCTGGCGTGGGGCGCGATGGGGCTACCGGTGTTTGCGTCGTCCGGCCCGGGAAGTTTCCTGCAGATGCTGGGCCCGACGGGCGGGTATCTGTGGGCGTATCCGGTTGTAGCGTTTCTCGCGGGATGGATTGCTGAGCATGGAACGCCGAGCTTCACGCGGAACCTGATGGGTGCCGTCGCGGCCGAGGTCGTGCTGTTTGCTGCGGGCATCAGCTGGCTGGCCGTGTATACGCATAACTGGCGCCAGGCAGCGTTCTTCGGGCTATATCCGTTCCTGTTTGCTGAGGTGTCGAAGGTGATGGTAGCGGCTGCCGGGGCGAAACGGCTGCGCCGCAGCTTC
This sequence comes from uncultured Acidobacteriaceae bacterium, assembly GCA_963834135.1. Lineage (GTDB taxonomy): Bacteria > Acidobacteriota > Terriglobia > Terriglobales > Acidobacteriaceae > Bog-257. The sequence continues at coordinate 453,305 of CAWIAN010000013.1, forward strand.
TAGTTTGCTGACCGGGTCAGGCAGGCTGTAATCTCGAAGTCAGTTGAGTTCTCGGGACAAACGCATTTATATGACGAACAATTCTGGAGAAGGTGTTCGCGAAATCAAGGTGGCCCATAGTCCCGACTCGGACGATGCCTTCATGTTTTACGGTATGGCAACGAACAAGATCCGGGTGCCGGGCGTGAAATTTACGCATACGCTTTGCGACATTGAGACCCTGAATCGCAAGGCGCTGGAAGGCTACTACGACATCACCGCGATCTCGTTTCATGCCTATCCGTACCTGCAGGACAAGTACGCGCTGATGCCCAGCGGCGGCAGCGTAGGCGAGGGCTACGGGCCGATGATCGTGGCCTCGCGCAGTATCCCACTGGAGGAAATCAGCAGCTGCAAGATCGCTGTCCCCGGTACCATGACGACGGCATACCTGGTGCTGAAGCTGTTCGCGCCCGATGTTGCGACCGAGGTGGTTCCGTTCGACGAGATCATTCCGCGCGTGCTTGAGGGCAAATACGAAGCAGGTCTGATCATCCACGAAGGTCAGCTAACGTTCGCCAAGGCTGGGCTCCACAAGATTGTCGACATGGGCAAGTGGTGGCGCGATCAGACTGGGCTGCCGCTGCCTTTGGGCGGCAACGCCATTCGCCGCGAACTCGGTCCCGAGTTGATGGCAGCGTGCTGCACAGCTTTGCGCGACAGCATTCGGTATGCGCTCGACAATCGCGAAGAGGCATTGCAGTATGCCATGCAGTTCGCCCGCGACCTTGATCCCCAACTGGCCGACAAGTTTGTCGGCATGTACGTCAACGAACGTACGCTCGATTACGGCAAGGATGGGCGTGAAGCCATCGTGAAGTTGTTGGAGATGGGACACAGCGCCGGAATCATCCCGAATCAGCCGATGGTGGAATTTGTCGGCGATTCGGCTGCGGTAAGCACGACGTAACCAGGGGCGCAGCGTGCGCTGCGCCAGTCCGTTTTTCTCCCTATCCAAGTTATGTGAAAGTTCGGTTTCATGCCGGCTGCGCGCCCGTCAGGGCGTTAACATAGGCTCATGACGCTCGAAGAGTTTCGCGATTCGCTCTCGCGCGATGAGCCGCCGCGGCAAGCGGAGATTGCTCTCGCCGCGTTGTGGTGGGATGCCAAGGGTAATTGGAAACAAGCCCACGAAGTGGCCGGACAGGATGAGGGGCCGGCGGCAGCCTGGGTGCATGCGTACCTCCATCGCAAGGAGGGAGATGCTTCCAACGCGAGCTATTGGTACGCGCGGGCGGACAAGCAGGTGAGCAAGGCGCCGCTAGAAGTGGAGTGGAGCGGGATCGTGGAAGAGTTGCTGGCGGGCAGCGAGCCGGAGCATTGAGGCGCGAAGGCCGCGTCGCTGGACCCAATATCAAAGCTTGTAATGGAGTACCCGAAGGTTTACCCACTTCAGCCGGCGGCATGGTCTTCCAGCGCTTCCACGATGGCGTCGTGAACTTGCGGACGCACTTCGCGAATTGCGCGCGACGCCCGATCGGGCCAGGTACGGTTGGTCAGCAGCGTCACCGATAGCTGCCGCTCCGGATCGATCCACAACGACGTACCGGTAAATCCCAGATGTCCGATGGAGCGATCGGAAAAGAACTTTCCCGACGACGATTCCGGTCGCGACGGCATGTCCCAGCCCACGGCCCAGGTAGTCCCCGGTGGGGTGGTCTCGCGCTTGGTGAATAGCTTCACCGTCCCCGGCTGCAGGATCGGCGAGCCACTGCGCAACATGCACTCAGCAAACCGTGCGACGTCTGTGGCGGACGCGAACACGCCGGCGTGTCCAGCGACGCCGCCCATCACATTCGCGTTCTCATCGTTCACCTCGCCCTGCATCACGCGACCGAAGGATCCGCCTTCGTCTTCAGTAGGCGGGATCTCCGCTTTCCATTCCGCCGGGGGATTGAAGCAGGTCCGCGTCATCGCCAATCGAGTGAAGATCTCGCGCTGCGCGAAAACGTCGAGCGGCTCACCGGCGATCCTGCTCAGGGCTTCACCCAGGAGGATGAAGCCGACGTCGCTGTACTCCACACGCGTCGCCGGAGTGGCCACCAGGGGTGATGTAATGGCCGCACGCACCAGATCGTCGCGAGTCTTGGCTATCTGAAAAAGCTTCTCGTAGGCCGGCAGCCCGCTGGAATGCGCCAGTAGCGTTCGCATGGTCACGAAGTGCCGCTGCAGGTGCTGATGCTTGGGCACAAGCGTGATAAATTCCGGCAGCGTTTTTTCAACCGGCTGATCGAGCGAGAACTTGGCCCGCTGGTAGAGCAGCATCGCTATCGCGGTGGTGGCCACCACCTTGGTTACCGAAGCGAGATCGAAGACCGTTTCAGCGTTTACCTCGAGTGCGTTCTGTCGATAGGTGAAGCGGCCGAAACCCTGCGAGGCGATGAGTGCGCCGCGATACGTAATGGCCAGGGATGCGCCGGGAAACGCGCGGTCGGAGATGGCTTGGCGAATGATGGCGAATGCGTTCGAAAACTGCTCTTCTTGCCGATCGAACGCGGGGGTTAGCTGGAGAGCGTCTTGCGAGAATGGAGGCATACGCCCCTCCCCTGCAGTTACGGGCTGTTGCAACTTATAATAGCTTGCTCGCCTCCCCAGCGGGTATTCCATATAGGGAACGGTGCTCTTGAGCCTGTGTCTGCGCCGGCCGGCCGCTGTGCTGGTCTTTGTGTGTCTTCTTGCTGCGAGCGCTCCGCTGTTCGCACAAAAAACCTCGTCCAGTCAGCCATCGTCTACGAAGCCTGCAACCGACGCGCCTCCGCCGGCGGCGCCCACTGCCGCCGCTCCCGTCGCGTCGAAGGAGGAACAGAGCTGGTTTGCGCCGCTCGACGACATCCTGAAGAGTGCGGTTACCAACGGCAATGCGCCCGGAGCGGTGTTGCTGGTGGGGCATAACGGGCTGGTCGCCTATCGCAAAGCGTACGGCAATCGCACCGTAGGCCCGAAAGCCGAACCCATGACGGTGGACACGATCTTCGACATCGCGTCGTTGACTAAGGTCATCGCGACCACCCTTTGCGTCATGCGACTGGAGCAGCTAGGCCAGATCAAGCTGAACGATCCGGTGGCGAAGTACATTCCCGACTTCGGGCAGAACGGCAAGGAAGACGTCACCATCCGCATGCTGCTGACCCACTACTCCGGGCTGCCTGCCGATGTTGACTTGAAGCAGCCGTGGACGGGGGCCGACCAAGGGTACGCACTGGCAAACGCTTCAAAGCTGGTGAATCCTCCCGGCTCAACGTTCCTGTACAGCGACGTCGGCTTCATTGTGCTTGGCGAGTTGGTGCAGAAGGTCGGCGGCATGCCGCTCGATCAATACGCGCAGACCTATATTTTCGGGCCGTTGGGGATGACCTCGACGCGCTTTAATCCGCCGCCGACGTGGGTTCCACGCATCTCGCCCACGCAGCGTGACGAGCACACCGGGCAAGTGCTGCGCGGCACGGTTCACGATCCCACGGCTCGACAAATGGGGGGTGTCGCCGGAGACGCCGGACTGTTCTCCAACGTCGACGACATCGCGAAGCTGGCGCAGACGCTGCTGAATGGCGGCGCGCCGATTCTGAATTCACTGATTGTTGAGAAGATGACCACGCCGCAGCAGCCGGCCAACTATCCGAATGTGCGCGGGTTGGGTTGGGACATCGACTCGCCGTATTCGTCGAATCGCGGAGAGCTGTTGCCGGTTGGTTCGTACGGGCACACCGGATTTACCGGTTGCTCGCTCTGGATTGATCCCACGACGAACACCTACGTCATCCTGCTGACCAACGCGACCATGCTGAAAGATGGCAATGTCATCTCGTTGCGCACAGAGATCGCGACTGCGGTGGCTGCGGCACTGCACCTCAATCCCGCCGAGCAGCAGAAGGTGCGCCTGGCGCGGATCACCGGCTACAACGAGTCACAGATGGCGGCGCGGCGGCTGGTTGTGCGCAATGGCAAGGTGCTGAACGGTATCGACATTCTGGAGGAGCGCAAGTTCGATCCGCTGCACATCGCGAATGTAGCGAAGCCGCGCATCGGGCTGGTGACGAATCAAACGGGAGTGGATGCGCGCGGCAAGCGCACCATCGATGTGCTGAACGACGCGCCTGGCCTGCAACTGACCGCGATCTTCAGCCCCGAGCACGGCGTGGAGGGTACGGCCGACACCACAAGCATTGGGAATTCTAAAGACGCCAAGACTGGCGTAACCGTCTACAGCGTCTACGGCGAGACGGATGCGAAGCGGCGTCCGTCGCCGGATGTGATTCGTAACCTGGATGTAATCGTTTTCGATCTTCAGGATGTGGGCGCGCGCTTTTATACCTACGAGACGACACTGGGATATTTTCTGGAAGCCGCGGCCAAGGCCAAGAAGCCGATTATCGTGCTCGACCGCCCGAATCCCATCACGGGCGCGTATGTGCAGGGCCCGGTATCGGATGGGCAGGAGAGCTTCGTCAATTACTACTCGCTGCCGGTGCGGCACGGCATGACGATTGGCGAACTGGCGAAACTTTTCAACGAAGAGAAGAAGATCGACGCGGATCTCACGGTTATAGCGATGAGAGGCTGGCTTCGCGGCGACTGGTTCGATTCGACGAACGACATGTGGATCAACCCGTCGCCCAACATCCGCAACCTCGATCAGGCGATCCTCTATCCGGGAGTGGCATTGATCGAAGGCACAAGCGCTTCTGTGGGACGCGGGACGGATACGCCGTTCCAGTTGATCGGCTCGCCCTACTTCGACTCGAAGGAACTATCGACGTATCTGAATGGTCGAAACATTGCCGGAGTGCGCTTCATTCCGACGACGTTCACTCCAACCTCAGGGCCGTTCGCGCGCCGCGAGTGTTACGGCGTTTACATCATGGTGACGAATCGTGAGCAGCTGGATGCTCCCGAGTTGGGGATCGAGCTGGCAGCGGCGCTGCACAAGCTTTCTCCCATGGGGTACGACATGGCGAAGATGAATCAGCTGCTGATGAACCAGGCGACGTTTAAGGCGCTGGACGCGGGACAAGACCCGCATCGGATTGCTGAGGGGTGGCAGGATCAACTCGATCAGTTCATGGATGTGAGACAGAAGTATTTGATGTATTAAAGACTGGATGTTCCCTATTTGACTTGTCATCACGACGAGGGCTTCAGCCCTCGCTTCGCTCGTGATGACAACCTCAGGAAATTACTGGAGAAGGCATTGCTCGTGTCCCAGGTCCACGTCCCTCCTTCGGACGTTAACCTGGGTGGGCGGTGTTGGAACCCACGTTAACCCAAAGGCGGGGCGAACGTGGGGTTATTGGACGTTCTGCATTTGGACGTTAACCTGAGCGGACTGCTTCAGTTTCCGCGTCGCCAGTAAATAAACCACCACCTGCATGGCAATCGCTCCGCTGGTGTCGATGACGACGTCCTGCCAGCGGCCGGTTCGCGATGGGATGAACGTCTGGTGGATCTCGTCGTAGGTTGCCATACCGAGCGCGGCCATCACTCCAATCAAGCTCCACTCCCGCCGCCAGAGATCGCGCAGATAGATTCCCCACGGACGGCGCACGAGATTGCGCAGGCGATCGCGGTTGGTGTTCTTCAGAGCGAGGAAGACGAGCACACTGAGGATGCCGTAGCCGAGGAAGTGGCCAGTCTTGCGCAGCACTTCGTTCAACAGGTCGACGAAGGCGGGGTCAATGTGCGGGGCGACCAGCGAGATCACGCTGTAGAGCAGGCCGCCGGTATTCTTCGCCGAGGCCATGTCGGTGGATTCGGTGAAGATTACTCCCATCCAGAAAACTACTGGCCACCAGTTCCGGACCAGCGCGCCGGGAGCGTGTTTCAGCGACGAACGCTCGATTTGTGCAGTCGCCGCCACGCTATTCCGCGCGATAGTTCGGAGCTTCGCGCGTGATCATCACGTCGTGCACGTGGCTCTCGCGCAGGCCGGCGCCGCTGATGCGTACGAACTTCGCCTTCTGCTGCAGCTCTTCAATGCTGCCGCAACCCACGTAACCCATGCCGCTCTTCACGCCACCCACGAGCTGATAGACGATCATGCCGACCGTTCCGCGATAGGGCACGCGACCCTCGATGCCTTCTGGCACCAGCTTCGCTAAACGATTGCCTTCGGTTCCGTCTTCGGAGAGCACGGGCACGGAAGAATCGGCGTCGGTGTTCTGGAAGTAGCGTTCGCTGGAACCCTGCGCCATGGCGGCGAGCGATCCCATGCCGCGATAGGTCTTGAATGAGCGGCCCTGGTAGAGGATGGTCTCGCCCGGACTCTCTTCGGTTCCGGCTAGCAGCGAGCCGATCATCACGCAGTCGGCGCCGGCGGCAATCGCCTTGGTCACGTCGCCGGAATACTTGATGCCGCCGTCGGCAATGATGGAGATGTCGCTGTCGCGGACGGCGCGAGCGGCTTCGGCGATGGCGGTGATCTGCGGAACGCCTGCGCCGGTCACGACGCGCGTCGTACAGATGGAGCCGGGTCCGATACCGACCTTGATGCCGTCGGCGCCGGCCTTGGCCAGCTCACACGCTCCGTCGAAGGTCGCTATGTTGCCCGCGAGGAGATCGACTTCGGGCAGCGCCGCCTTGATTTTCTTGATGGCTTCGATCACGCGAGTGGAGTGGCCGTGGGCGCTGTCGATGGCCAGCACGTCGACTTTAGCTTTCACCAGTTCCTGAGCGCGCTCGAGGAAGTCGCCGGTGGCGCCGATGGCCGCGCCCACGCGGAGGCGTCCGTGATCGTCCTTCGCAGCAGTCGGATATTTCAAGCGTTTCTGAATGTCTTTGACCGTGATCAGGCCTTTGAGATTGTAGGCATCGTCGACCACCAGCAACTTCTCAATGCGATGCTGATGCAGGATGGCTTCGGCATCATTCAGCGTGGTGCCGACGGGAACCGTGATCAGGTTCTCGCGCGTCATTACTTCGCTAATGGGAACGTCGGTGCGGGTTTCGAAGCGCAGATCGCGATTGGTGAGGATGCCGACCAGCTTCTTGTTCTTGGTAATCGGCACGCCGGAGATGCGATAGTGCCGCATCAACTCCAGCGCTTCGGAGATCTTCTGGTCGGGCGACATGGTGATCGGGTCAACGATCATGCCGCTCTCGGAGCGCTTAACCTTGTCGACCTCGCTGGCTTGCTGCTCGATCGACAGGTTGCGGTGGATGATGCCCAGCCCGCCCTGCTGCGCCATTGCGATGGCCATGCGCGACTCGGTCACCGTGTCCATGGCAGCGCTGATCATGGGCACGCGCAGTTCAATGTTGCGGGTCAGGCGGGTTGTAGTGTCGACCGTGGCCGGAACAACGTCGGACTTGGCGGGCAACAACAACACGTCATCGAAGGTCAGCGCCTCAGGGACTGGAAAATTGATCATGATATGTATTCCACGGAGGGGTAAAGAAATATTGTAGATACGCAGAGAGGGTTAGGCAAACCGGCGCTTGGAGAGGACACAGATAAAAATATTGAATGGGACCGCAATGCGGCTGTGTTTTGAATAGCGATAACTTCGACGTCTGCACTGAGACCGCCCACTTCCATCCGGTCACTCTTAACAACGGCACCTATTACCTGAACCGGTTTAACGGCTAGACCGCGGAGAACAATCCGGTCTACTGGGACCAGAACGATGGTGTCGGCTGCCATTCGGAAGGCTGTCCCTCGATGGCGTGCCCTGACTTCTTCGAGACGATTCCATCGGAGTCGTTCAGCGTACTGGGCAGCAACGGAACCAGCGGTACGACTCCCGAGCCCGGCAGCATTGCGCTTTTTGCGTCCTGGGCAGTCGGTTTAGGGAACGTCCTGCGGCGCAAGCTGCGGAAATCCACCTAACTGGCGGGTGCGGGTCCAGTGGGCGAGGCCGACTCGGACTAAGGGACCAAGCCCCCTGCATCGAAGGGAAGCTGGCGGCATCCAATAACTTAGGGCGAATGCGCTGGGCGGGAAGGCCCTCAAGGTCGAACTCTGCATCGGCTTCGCGGCGATCTCGCGCGGTCGTTGAAATATGCCTGTTTCCAGCGTATATTTGTGTAGGTACTTTGTGTTTGTTGGTTCCTGTCACCGGCTCCCGGCGTGACGGCGAACCGCGGCAGATTCGGCGAAGCACACCGGTGGGCGACAGCCCACTTTCTATTTCCACCCGCTAATCCGCTGGTTGAACGGCGAGTCCAGGTGGTTACAAGGGCCTGACGGGCGCTCTGTGCTTAGTCGCTGGTGTAATCACAATGGCAGGCGGGATCGACAAAATTCGCGAGATCGCCGAGCGGGTTGCGCAGTCAAGCGGCCTTGAGTTGGTGGATGTTGAGTTACTCGGCGGCGGCAAGGCCCGCATGGTGCGGGTCTATATAGATAAGCCGGGCGGTGTGACCCATGACGATTGCTCAAACTTCAGCCGCGAGGCGGGAACGATCTTCGATGTAGAAGACGCGGTGCCGGGTGGGCAGTACACGCTGGAAGTTTCGTCGCCGGGGCTGGATCGCAAGCTGACGAAGCCGGAGGAGTTTCGCCGCTTCGTGGGCAACGTGGTGAAATTGACCACGCTCGATCCGGTAAACGGGAATCGGCATTTCGAAGGGCGCCTGACGGCGTTCAACGATGGGCGACTGAGCTTGGAACTGACGCCGCGCAAGAAATCGAAGAAGCATCAAGAAGTGGAGCCGGGCACGGAAGTCGAGATTGACTTCCGCAACGTCGAGAAGGCGAATCTGGTTCCTGAGTTTTAGTTTTGTGTGGACGGTACTGCCGGCGCGGGAAGAAAAGCAGATCCCTCGTCGGGCTAAAGCCCTCCTCGTGACGACAATTTTTGAGTGCTTGTGACTTCGTATCGCTCGAGATCGCGAAGCCACAAAACGAAGATCCAAGAACCCAGCCCGAAGGGGCGAAGCCTAGCTCAGCACGAAGGCGGAGTGCTGGGTGGGACAACAAAACGAGTCCGAGTCCCGTAGGGACGACAGAAGCATCGTGGTCAGTAAGGTGGCACAAGAATTATGGCGAGTGAACTGTACAACGTAATCGACGCTCTCAGCCGGGAGAAAGGCATCGATCCGCAAATTGTTGTGAGCGCGGTAGAAGATGCCATCGTCGTGGCCACCCGAAAGTATTACAAGACGCAGGAGAATCTGCGCGCCGAACTCGACAAGGAGAGCGGCCAGATTCGGGCCTATGCGGTTCGATCCATTGTCGAAACTTCCGAGCAGATCGAAGACCCGCTGGCGCAGATCACGCTGGACGACGCCAAGCGCATCGATCCGGCTGCCGAGGTCGGCGGCGAACTTCGCACCTACAAGGCGACCGACGTGTTGGGACGCATCGCCGCACAACTGGCGAAGCAGGTCATCTTTCAGAAGGTGCGCGAGGCCGAGCGCGACACGGTTTACAACGAGTACATCGGGCGCGTAGGCGAGATTATCAACGCCACCGTCAAGCGCAGTGAAGGCCAAGACGTCATCGTCGACCTGGGCAAGGCCGAAGGCCGCATGCCGAAGAAAGAGCAGTCGCGGCTGGAGTCGTTTGCTCCGGGTGAGCGCGTGCGCTGCGTGATCTCTCGCGTTGAAAAAGCCTCGAAGGGCCCGCAGGTAGTGGTTTCGCGCGCTGCGCCGGAGCTGGTCACGCACCTGTTCCAGACGGAAGTGCCCGAGATCTACGACAACACGGTGGTCATTCGTGCCATCGCGCGCGAAGCCGGCGAGCGCACCAAGATCGCTGTCATGTCGAAGGACAAGGACGTGGATCCCGTGGGCGCCTGCGTGGGCATGAAGGGCATGCGCGTGCAGTCGATCATTCGCGAGCTGCGCGGCGAGAAGATCGACATCATTGAGTATCACGAAGATCCGGTCACCTTCGCCGAGAAGGCGTTGCAGCCGGCGAAGGTTAGCCGCGTAACCGTGCTCGAGGGTCAGGAGAAGCATCTCGAAGTAATTGTCGACGACAGCCAGTTGTCGCTGGCCATCGGTAAGAAGGGCCAGAACGTTCGTCTGGCCGCCAAGCTGTTGGGCTGGAAGATCGATATCAAGAGCGAGGAAGAGAAGCGCCAGGAAGTCGAAGAGCAGATGCGCGGCATGATGGGCCAGGCGACGACGCCCATTGAAAGCGTGCCTGATCTCGAGCCGGGTATTGTCGAGAAGCTGGTTGCTGCCGGTATCACCACCGTCGAGGCGGTCGCCGATATGACGCCCGAACAGTTGGAAGAAGTGCCGGGTATCGGGCCGAAGACGGTGGAGAAGATCAGCATCGCGGTGAACAACTACTTTGCCAGCCTGGATGCGGGTGAAGCTCCGCCAACCGAAGGTGGCGTTACCGTTGCCGAAGGCGAGGAACTGGCTACCGAAGCTGAGGTCGCAGCGACGGAGTTGCCGAATGCCGGCGAAGAGCTGGGCGAGGACGTGTCCGTTGAGGAAGAAGCCCGCGAGAGCGCAGCCGAAGACGCAGCAGAAGTTGAAGAGTCGGAGGATGACGTGGACGCAGCGGAGCGCGACGATGAAGAGTCTGACGAAGTGCAGGAGCTCGGCGCGGAAAGCGATGTCGAACCCGGTGACGAGGGTGGACAGTCCGGCGATGAGGAAGGCTTGTCCGATGAGCCTGAAGCTTCGTCCGAGAGCGTCGAAGAGCTTGCCGATGAAGGCCAGGCGTTCGAGGCGGAAGTTATCGATGGCGTGGAGAACGCGCCGCTTGCCGACGAACCCGAGCGGATCATCCGCGAGCGACCGGAGACACCGAACGAGAATGTGCCCGACGAAGAAGAGCCGGGCGAGCAGCGGTAGTTGGAATGGGTGGAGCACGCCTTCAAGCGTGAATGAATTAGGCGTGCTCCACCCGATTCTGCTTAAACATTGACCACACCGTGAGGATGCTAATGAAGGCGTAGCCGAGACGGGAACATAACGGAGGAAACGGGGCGTAATGCAGCACAAGATTCGAATCAATGACCTGGCTAGAGAACTTGAGGTGAAGAGCAAAGCCATCCTCGACGTTCTGATCAAGGTCGGCATCACCGAGAAAAAAACGCACTCCAGCTCCATCGAAGAAGACGAAGCCGAGCGCGTCAAGAAGTACTTTGCAGAGCATGAGCCCAGTTCAAGCCGTGGCTCCCGTGCGTCTTCAGCGTCGTCGTCGGACGAGTTCAAGCCGAAGATCGATCTGTCGCACATCTCCAAGCCCGGCGATGTGTTGAAGGCGATCACGCAGAAGGCTGCTCAACCGGCTGCGCCCGCGCGTCCAACCACGCCTCCTGCTGCCGCGGCCCCGGCACGTCCCATGGCTGCTCCTCCAAAGCCGGCGCCTGTAGTCGCTGCCAGCACGCAGCCCGCTGCGCCGCTCGAAGCTCCGAAGCCTGCGCCGCGTTTCATTACGCCGCAATCGGTGGCGCGTCCGCCGGCTGCTATCGTGATTCCCCCCAAGCCTCCAGCGCCTCCGACCGCCCAGGCACGCCCCGCCCCAGAGGCGGCGAAGCATGCTGAGACAGCGGTCGAAGAGACGTCCGTCAGCAAACCAGCAGGGACCACAGTTTTGGAGCCGGAAGTTCCGGCAGCCGAAGCATCAGCGACATTGGAGGCAGGAACGACTACCGCGGCTACTCCGGCGCCCGTTGCGCCAACCACTCATGCAGTGCCACCTGCGCAATCCGGCGCCCCCGCACAAGCCCGGCCTGCTGCTCCGGGAGTTCCGCCCGCGCGCCCAGGACAAGCGGGGCAACCCGCGGCCAGTGCAACTCCAGCTGCTCCTCCTCCGCGACGACTGATTGTGCCGCAGACGGGACCGCGCCCGGTTTATACGGCGCCCGTGCGTCCAGCGGCAGTTACACCTCCGCGACCGGTTATGCCGGAGCGTGGGAAGCCGATCTTCCAGCGTCCACAGCGTCCGGGCGGTCCGCCCATGAGCGGCGGTGCTCCGGGCACGCGTCCGCCGATGCGTCCGGGCGAACGTCGTGGTCCGCATCCAACGCGCTCCGGTGCTCCGGGAATGCGTCCCGGCTTTGGTGCTGGCGGTCCAGGTGTCGGAGCCCCTCCGCCGCCAACCGGTCAGCGTCCTATGGGACGTCCGGCTCGGCCGGGGCAACGTTATATTCCGCGTGGTGTGAAGGAAGGCCCGATGAAGGGCTTCACGCCGCCGCCGCGGCTGTCGCTCTCGAGCGAGCCGCTGCCTATCACTCGCGCGATCGAGATTCCTGAAGGTATCAGCGTGAAGGACTTGGCGGAGAAGCTGGGCATTCGCGCCAAGGACCTGATTGCACGGCTGCTGGCGCGTGGCGTCTTCGCCACCGTCAACCAGACGCTCGATTCCGATCTGGCCAGCGACATGGCTCGTCACTTCGGCGCCGAGACTTCGGTCATCACTTTCGAAGAACAGTTGGCGAAGGATGAGGGTCCGGCCGAGCGTGCTGGTGAAGACGGTGCGCTGGCTGTAACCCGGCCTCCGGTGGTCACCATCATGGGTCACGTTGATCACGGCAAAACCAGCCTGCTCGACGCGATCCGTTCGACCAACGTCGCTGAAGGTGAGGCGGGTGGTATCACACAGCACATCGGCGCGTACAAGGTGGCAATCACCGACACGAATTCGCCGGCTTATGGCCGTGAGATCGTCTTCCTCGATACGCCGGGTCACGAAGCGTTTACCCGCATGCGTGCTCGCGGATCGAAGGTGACCGACATCGTGGTGCTGGTGGTGGCGGCGGATGACGGCGTGATGCCGCAGACGCTGGAAGCTATCGATCACGCTAAAGCGGCGAACGTCCCGATGATTGTCGCGGTCAACAAGATCGATAAGCCCGACGCCATGCCCGAGCGCGTCAAGAAGCAGTTGGCCGATCGCGGCCTGATGCCGGAAGACTGGGGCGGCAGCACGGTGTTCGTTGATGTGTCGGCGAAGCAGAAGACCAATCTCAATCTGCTGATGGAGATGATCTGCCTGGTGGCCGATCTCGGCGACCTGAAGGCTGTGCCGGAACGTCTGGCGGCCGGTACCGTGCTGGAAGCCAAGCTCGATCGCGGCCGTGGTCCGGTGGCGACCGTGCTGGTACAGAACGGAACGCTGCACAACAGCGATAACTTCGTCGTCGGCAATGTATTCGGTAAAGTGCGCGCCATGTTTAACGATCGTGGCGTTGCTCTGGAAGCAGCGGGCCCGTCCACTCCTGTCGAGATTCTTGGTCTGGAAGGACTGCCACAGGCCGGCGATCAATTGGTCGCCGTCTCCGATCGCGAAAAGGCGCGCGGCATCTCCGAGTACCGCGAGATGAAGGCGCGTGAAGCGCAATTGGCGAAGAGCTCGCGGGTTTCGCTTGAAGGTCTGGCCGAGCAGCTCAAGATGGCCGGCCAAAAAGAACTGTTCATCATCCTCAAGGGCGATGTGCAGGGCTCGGTCGAAGTATTGGGCGATGTGCTGACCAAGCTGTCGAACGATCGCGTGAAAATCAACGTCATGCGCTCGAGCGTGGGCGCGATTACCGAGAGCGATGTACTGCTGGCTTCGGCTTCGAACGCCATCATCATCGGCTTCAACGTGCGGCCGGAGCGCAAAGCACAGGAGCTGGCCGAGCAGGAAAAGGTCGACATCCGTTTGCACTCGATCATTTACGAGGTGCAGGACGAGATCAAGAAGGCCATGACCGGCTTGCTGGAACCAATCATCAAGGAAACCTATCTGGGCCGCGCCGAAGTGCGCGACACCTTCCGGGTTCCCAAGGTTGGTGTCATTGCCGGCTGCATGGTCATCGACGGCGTGGTCAAGCGCGATTCCGAGGTTCGGCTGCTGCGCGACAACGTTGTGGTGTTCAAAGGCAAGATCGGTTCGGTGCGGCGCTTCAAAGAAGATGTCAGCGAAGTGCGTACCGGTATGGAGTGCGGCATCTCGATCGCGAACTACGGCGACATCAAGGTCGGCGATGTGATCGAGGTGTTCGTGACCGAGCGGGTAGCGGCCGAAGCATTCGTGTAAAGGCAGGGCATAGGGGTTAGTGGGTAGGGGATAGTTGTGTCGGCTTTTATCCACTGCTTTTGCTTTGTGTCAGGGCACGACTTGAGCCGTGCCGCACGCGACGGTTATTTGAGTTGTCATCCCGAGGACGGCTTCAGCCCGACGAGGGATCTGCTGTCCGCCGCGGAAGCGGCGCACATGCGGGAACCAACATCGTCCCGGAACGGAATCCTCCCTTGGAGGAGCCGGTATCCGGGACTTTGTGCAATCAGCGCCGTGGGCAGCTTGAAGATCAGAATCCTGGAACACCTCGGTGCTCTTCGTGCCTCTGTCGTGAATAAGTTATTCCGGAATCGAATATGATCGCGTATCTCATGCTGGAGATTCGCATCGAAGGCGCGCACTCGCTGAAGGACAAGCGGCAGGTGGTGCGCAGCGTGAAAGATGGCCTGCGTAATCACTTCAATGTCGCCGTAGCTGAAATTGACGCCAGCGAAGCCTGGCAGCGGGCAACGATCGGCGTGGTCAGCATCTCCGATTCGCGTGATTATCTTGACGGGCTGATGCGGAACGTCGAGCGGCACGCGATGAGAGTGGCGAACAATGCCGGCGGCGAGGTGACGGATTCCTTTCTGGACTTTTTGCAGGAAGCGGAATTCGGCGATCCATTAACCGGGGAATCGTGATGGTTATCACCGCTAGTTTGACAGACTGGCGTATGCTCTAACGTTCCCCTTTTTGAGCTTCTAGCTTTTGGCTCTTGGCAATCGGGCGAGTTGAGGAAGCCAATTTGGGGAGGCAACGTTCGATGCGGACAAGCAGGCTGAGAGCTAAAGGCAAAGAGCTAGCAACTGAATTATGGAAAATCGGGGACAGAAGTATCACCGCGGACGCATGGAAGAGGCGCTGCGCGAAGAGATTGCCGCTCTGGTTGAGGGCGAATTGGGCGATCCGCGCATTGGCCTGGTCAGCGTAACCGAGGTGCACATGGCCGACAGTCGCAATGCGCGTGTATTCGTGGTTGCCGCCGGTAACGACGAAGAGGCAAAGCAGAGCCTGGAAGGGCTCAATGCCGCTCGTGGCTACATTCGGCACGAGTTGACCCTACGCTTGGGAAAGCGGCAGGCTCCGGACGTGTTTTTTGTACTGGACCGCTCCGAACAGTACGGCGGTCGGATTGAAGAGTTGTTGCACCGGATCGAGAAGAGGAAAAAAGCAACTAGGAGCTAGCAACTAGTAAACAACGGTTGTCGTTGCTAGCGGAGGGGCGTGGCACCGCCCGACAATTGCTAATTGCTAAAAATCCATGCTGGACGAAGTACTGAACCAAATCGGTAGACGCAAGACGTTCATTCTGACCTCGCACGCGCGGCCGGATGGCGACGCTGTTGGTTCGACGTTGGCTTGCGCCCAGATACTGCGCAGCATGGGCAAGCAGGCGAGCGTGGTGCTGAGCGATGGCGTACCTGGCGTCTACGGGCCGCTGCCGTTCAGCGACACAGTGCTGCGCTCCACCGACCAGGCACCCGAAGCTGATGCCGCGATCATCCTGGAGTGCGACAGCGTTTCGCGCACCCGTCTGACCGGGCTGGAGAACCACTTCCTCATCAACATCGATCACCACGCTACGGCCCGCCCTTTCGGCGACGTGAACTGGATCGATCCCGACGCCTGTGCGACAGCGGAGATGATCTTCCGGCTGGCGCGCGAAGCTGGCGTAAAGATCTCGCCAGAAGTCGCTACCTGTCTTTACACTGCGGTGCTGACCGATACCGGCTCGTTCTGTTTCCACGGTACGACCGAGCGCACGTTCGCGCTGGCGCAGGAATTGGTGCGTTGCGGCGCCGATCCGGTGCGCATTGCGCATAACGTTTACTTCTCCACACAGCTCTCGAAGATGCGTCTGCTTGGAGCGGCGCTGAACGGATTGCAGCGCGAGGGAAGCCTGGCGTGGATGCATGTCGATCGGGAGACCATGGAGCGCTGCCAGGCCAGCGATGAAGATTGCGAAGGCCTGGTGAACTACGCTCTCGCAATTCACGGCATCGAAGTAGCACTGTTCTTCCGGCAACAGCCGGATGGGCGCTATCGAGTCAGCTTGCGCAGCAAAGGCCTCGTGAATGTGGCTGCGGTGGCCGAAGCGTTCGGCGGTGGGGGACACGAGTGCGCCAGCGGTTGCGCGGTAGAAGGCCCATTGCCGCTGGCTATCGAGCGCCTGCTGGCACAGCTGCGGCTCCGCGGCTACGACGCCAACGTGCAGTAAGTCTTGTCCTGCCGCGGCTGAAGCCGCTTTCATCAAATGGAGTGAGTATTTACCGCGCACCTGAAAGCGCGCCCCAAAAAAAGGTCTCGAAAACCGCGAGACCTGGGGCACCCGGGCACCTGTACGACCTGGATGTCCCAGCAATCGGCATTAACGATTGTCATCACGAGGAGGCCTTTAGGTCGGCGAGGGTCTGCTTTTGTCCCGCAGGCAGTGCCATAGCACGGCATGTTACCTAAACCGCTCCCGTGTTTTGCTTCCAGACCGAATACTTGTCACAATGAAGATGAACAGCAGATCCCTCGTCGACCTGGAGCCATCCCAACAAGCGCAAAATGCGGCGCTTGCCGGGAGCCCTGGCCAGGTCTCCTCGTGATGACAATGGAAAACGCGAGCAGCTAATTGAGACCAACACCTACTCCCACCATGAACGATCGCACGCGCCGCTCCACGGACGCGCTCGCGCTGATCGCTTTTTGCGGATTTCTGTTTCTTCTGGGATTACAGATTGTCGGCTTGGTGGGTGCGGACGAGCCTCGCTACGCGCAAGTCGCGCGCGAGATGCTTGCGCGCCACGACTGGGTCACTCCTGTTCTCTACGGACATCCCTGGCTGGAGAAGCCGCCGCTGTATTACTGGTGCGCCATGATCGCGTACAAGGGAGCCGGCGGAGTCAGCGACAGCGCGGCGCGGCTGCCCACAGCGGTGCTCAGCACGCTGATGATCTTCTTTATTTACGCATGGTCCCGCCGCTTCCGCCCGGGCATGCAACTGGATGCGGCACTCATCACTGCATCGGCGGCGATTGTGGTCGGATTCGGGCGCAGCGCTTCCACCGACATGCCGCTGACGGTGATGTTCACCATCGCGATGTTGTCGTGGTATGCCTGGTATTCCAGTAACCGGCGAAGTTGGCTGCTGGCGTTTTATTTCTTCATGGCGCTGGCGACGCTGGCGAAGGGGCCGGTCGCGATCTTCCTGGGCGGGGCCATCATCCTGTTATTCGCGGCGCTGCGGCGTGACGGGCGTTTGCTCTTGCGGACATTTTGGCCCATCGGCATTGCTCTGTATCTAGTTGTCGCCGCGCCGTGGTACATCGCGGTGCAGCACGCGAACCCCGAGTTCTTTCGCACCTTTTTCCTGCAGCACAACCTGGAGCGCTTCAGCAGTAATATCTATCATCATCCGCAGCCCATCTGGTTTTACGTTCCGGTAGCGCTGCTGGCGCTGGTCCCGTGGACGATCTTTGTCCTGGCCGCGCTGGTCGATGCGATTCGCGACTGGCAGTTTTCGGTGAAGGAGCCGTCGGGTCAGGAAGATCTCCGCACCTATCTCGCTTTGTGGCTGCTATTGCCGATCATCTTCTTCTCGTTGTCGCACTCAAAGCTGCCGGGCTATATCCTGCCGTGTATTCCGGCGGGGACAATTCTGCTGGCCGACTTCATTCGCCGCCGCGAGCAGGAGCAGATCAAGCCACCGATGTGGATGATCGTGCTGCACGCACTGCTCTCGTCGGCGATGCTGATTGCGGCATTTGTCGTGTCGTTCAAGTTACTGAAATTGCCTCTGCCGCGCACAGTGATCATCGTGGCCGCATCGCTGGCCGTGGTCACGATCCTGATGTTTGTGCTTACCTTACAAAGCCAGGGATACCGGGTGCTTCGCTTCGCTACATTGGTGCCGGTAGTGATCGCGTTCGCGCTGGTTCTGCGCGGCACTGCGCCGCTGATCAGCTACCTGCAATCTGAGCGGCCGGTAGAAGCTGCGCTGTCGCAGACGGAAATTGGCCGCATTCCCGACATTGCCGTTTATAAGGTTGCTCCCGGAGTCGAGTACGGGCTGGCGTTTTATCGCAATCATCCTATCGATAACTATGAGCGTGGCGAGGTCCCGGCCGGCGATCATATTGTCGTAGCCGCGCAGGGCAGCCAGAAAGAGTTGGAATCCCGGGTATCGGGACGCCGGGTGATTCAGTTTGGCGGATTCGAATGGCAGCATCTCGACTTCTATCTAGTCGCAGGCAGACCCGTGCCGCAACAGCATCCGTGATGTTCGTTCCCCGGTCGGCAATATGAAATTTTGCCGCCGGGTCTTGACGTATCGTGCCAAGTCATGGACAATCGAGCCACTCCAGTCACTTCATCAGATGCTGAACTGAGATACTGTTTTTCAGCCGCTGTTTTCATAGAATGTTTGCCATCTTCGTAGTAAAGCCGCTTCATTAGCTCCGTATCGAATACCCCTCTCAGGGGCTGTGCAGATTTGCGCAATCGCTTCCTTTGCGACCGTGAGGGATCGCAGGTCCTCGCCCGCGTGCGTAGTGGAAGCGGCGCCCGCCACTTGCAATCGATAAATATCCGGCGCGAGCGCTGAAGCGTGCTTGCGTACAACCTCGTCTCCTCGCCTGCTGGTGCGCCCAGACGGTCAGACAAGGGGACGACAGCGTCTGGCTTCTTCGAAGAGGAGTGTATTTATGAGACGTGACAAACTTGGTGGACTGATAAGCGGGATAAACAGTAAGTTCCGAATTCGCAGATTCATTCCAGTACTGACGTTGTTGTTGGTGTCTTTCGCCATTGCCGCTCAGGCGCAAACCTACTCGATAATCCATGCTTTCACCGGCGGCCGCGATGGCGCATATCCGTTCACCGGCTTAACCCTGGAAGGGCAGACTTTGTTTGGGACGACCTTCGGCGGAGCTGACCGTTACGGCACTGTGTTCGCGCTGAAACCGGCGGGAAACGGTTGGATCTTGAACACGCTTCATACTTTCGAAAGCGGGCCTGACGGCGCGGGTCCCAGCAGTCCGTTAACGATGGGCCCGGACGGCGCGCTCTACGGCGCAACATCGGCCGGAGGCGGCGGTCCTTGCTATACATCCAATGGTTATCGCGGATGCGGCACCGTTTTTAAGCTGCTTCCGCCGACGCACTCGTCTTCCAGTACCAACCCGCTGTGGTCTGCGACCATCTTGTACACCTTCAGCGACACCGATGGATCGTATCCGCAGGGCGGCCTGACATTCGATGCGAACGGCGTGCTGTACGGCACCGCAGTTAACGGAGGCAACGCTGATGCGGGTGTGATCTATACGCTGACGCCGGCGAATGGCCAGTGGACCCAGAACATTCTGTATCAGGTGATGAACAATGGGGACGGCCAGTTTCCCTGGGGCGGCGTGATCCTCGACAACTCCGGCAACCTGTATGGCGTGATGACCGATGGAGGACCATACGGCTTCGGCGTAGTGTACGAGCTGTCGCCGTCGGGGTCCGGCTGGACAGAAAGCGCAATCCACGGCTTCACCGACCAGGGTAATGATGGCATGGGCCCGCAAAGCGGACTGATCAAAGACTCGGCGGGTAACCTCTACGGCGCTACTGTTTACCTGCCCGACAGCGGAGGCAGCGCGTTCGAACTGACTCCTTCCGGAGGAAGCTGGAGTTATAACTTCCTCTCGGCATTCCAGGGTGGCCTGAATCTGGGGCCATACGCAAATCTGGTGATGGACTCGGCCGGCAATCTTTACGGCACCACGTTTGCCGACGGACAATACGGCTTCGGAACGGTGTTCAAGCTGACACAATCCGGAGGAAGCTGGACCTACCAAACATTGCACAGTTTCTCCGGCGGCAGCGATGGAGCCAGTCCGATGGCGCCTTTGATCTTCGATGGCGCCGGCAACCTTTACGGTACGACCTCCAGTGGCGGCCAGTATGAAGCCGGGGTGGTGTTCAAGATCACGCCGTAACGCAACAAGTCATTCGCGCGGAGGCAGCTCATCTGACGTGTGTTGTCGGATGGGCTGCTTTTTCTTTTGAGGCTGCTTCATTTGTCAAAACTTTTCCTTCAGGTCGATCGTAATGAAATCGTGCTACAGTTTCAGCCCGCGTGTCGGACGGCCCGACGTCAGCTGCCAAACTTTTTCGTCTAGGAGCTACTCATGCAGAGATCGAAGACTCTTTCTGCTCCATTCTTCGCTTGCGTCGTCGTGATGGTTGTTGTGTGCTTTGTGAATCCCTCCTGGGCAGCCACGGAGAATCCCATCTACAGCTTTACCGGCGGCCTCGATGGCGCCGATCCAGCGTCGCAGTTGATCTTCGACGGAGCCGGAAACGCCTACGGAACTACCGTGACAGGCGGCTCGGCAAACTGCGGTACGGTCTTCGAACTCACCCCGAGCGGCGGTGGGCACTGGCAGCAGACGGTGTTGTACAGTTTCGGCTGCTTCAGTGACGGCAAAAATCCTTATGGCGGCGTAACCATGGATGCCCAGCACAATCTGTACGGAACCACTGTCGCAGGTGGCTCGGGAGGGATTTGCAGCGGCGATGGTTGCGGCGTCGTTTTTAAGCTGTCGCGCTTGGGAGACAGTTGGATCGAGACGGTGCTGTACAGCTTCGGAGACAGTCCCGATGCGGCCGGGCCGGGCGGCGCGGTGGTGTTCGATCGCTCAGGTAATTTACTGGGAACCAGTCCCGACGGTGGAGCATTTTCCGAAGGCACGATTTACGAACTCTCGCCAAACAACGGGCAGTGGACGGAGCGAGTGATTCACGACTTTACCGGCGGCGCGGACGGCGCAATCGGATCGCTGGGCGCGCTGCTTGCGGATACGTCCGGCAATTTCTATGGCGTCACCGAACTGGGCGGCACGGCCGGCTTCGGCACCGTATTCAAGCTGGCTCCGGGTTCAGGGGGTGCATGGGCGTTCAGCACGCTTTACGCCTTCCAAGGCCAACCTGACGCGGCGTTCCCTTACGGCGGATTAATCGCCGATCCGCACGGCAACCTGTATGGAACGACATATTATGGCGGAGCAAATGGAGCGGGCGCCGTCTTTCGGGTCGGACCTGGTGTCGGTACAGGGCCCTGGCATAGTGCGGTGCTGTACAGCTTCCGCGGCAATGCCGATGGAGGGAATCCCACGAGCACTCTGGTCTTCACGCCGGCAGGGAAGCTCTACGGCACAACCTCGGCGGGCGGCGATGCGGGCTGCGAGTGCGGCGTGATCTTCTCGCTGACGCAGGTAAGCAACAACCACTGGGGCGAAAGCGTGCTGCACACTTTCGGCACGCATCCGGACGGCGCATTCTCTTATTACGGACTTAGTGCCGACGGCGCCGGACACTACCTAGGAACGACAGCAGCCGGTGGAAACCAAAATCAAGGCGTCGTATTCGAACTGACGCCCTGATGGTTTCCGACCGGCGGCTAAGTCTTCCTGAGTCGGATTTTTCCAGCGTAATTATCGCTGTTCGTGCGGTGCCTCATGCGTAGGAGCTGCCGCGTGCGGCGCCTCTCCGTGCGGAGCTTCCGCCGGGTGAGGTGCTTCGGCTCGCTGCGGCTCGGCCGCACGCGGTGCGCTCATAGGACGAGCTTCGGGCCGTGCAGCTTCAGATCGAGGAGCTTGAGCTTCAGGATGTGGAGCTTGCGCTGCCGGACGAGGCTGAGTTTCTGGACGTGGAGCCTCTGCTGCCGGTCGCGGAGCTTCCGTCCGGCGAGGCGGGTTAGCGGCGCGCGGAGGCTCCGGCTGGTTTACATGGGCTGCCGGAGTATGAGGGGTCTCTCGCGGGGTTGGCGCAGGAGCGGTGTTACGCGCTGCCGTCGGGTTCTCCGGACGATGCGCTGGTTCGGTGTTGCGCGCTGCCGGTGGGTTCTCCGGACGCGGTGCTGCAGCATTGTTTTCGTGTTGCGGCGGACGCGGCACACTATTCGAACGCGCTGCCGTGTTGGTGTTCGGACGCGGAGTTTCAGCCGGACGCGCGGCGTTGGCCGGGTGCGGCTGCGTGGCCGCCGTGTTCACCGGCTGGTTTCGCGCCGCGGCTACTCCAGCTGCGTGGAACTCAGCGGGCTTCGGAGTCGCGGCGATCGCCGGACGGCCATGATTCACGGTGGCGTAGAGTTCGCGATTCTGACGAGCCGCCTCCTCGTGTTGCACCTGCATCTTCGTCGCTTCAACGTGTCGCGCGCGCATCGCGGATTCCTGCTGGGCGGTCGGACGAGCGGTAACACCACCGTGGCCGCCGTTATAGCTGACGCGAGTTACGTTCACATTGTTCACGACGGTGCGGTTGTAAACATGAACGTTCGTGATGTTGATGTTGTTGACGGCGCGGTTGTAGTAGAACTGGCGATTCTGCCAGTATCCGCCCTGGTAGCCACTGCCGGGATAGCCGTAGCCGTAGTTAATGCCGCCGTAATAGCCTACCTGCGGTCCCCAATAGCCTGGGTTCCAGACATAGGCACTGTTCTGATAGCCCCAATAACCGGGCGTCCACAGGTAGCCTGGTTCAGGCGCCATCACCCAAGTTCCCGGTACCCAGTAGTAACCTTCAGGTCCGTAAGCCCAGTAGCCCGGCGTCCACATGTAGCCCGCAGCGGGGCACAGAGGCTGCGAATATACGGGAAGGGGAGGCGGCGCGAAGCCAACCGAGATGAAGACGCCTGCCGACAAACTGGCAGGAAGAGCAATCAGTAGCAGACCGAACAACAGCAAACGACTGCGACGGAAGAGATCCATTTGTTTCTCCTTGATAGTCCACTTGATCGTCTACCGCTAGGCCAGTCGCGCAATTCAGCGAATTCACTGACGATCGTTGCAAATTGGTTTTGCTTACTGCTATGCGTAAAAACAGAACCTGTATTCGTTAGTTGCGGCTTTGAGCGCTGCGGTCACTTGCTAAATTTTTTTTGATGCTGCGGAAGCAGGCAACCAAATTCACTGCGCGTGGGATAGCATGAGTTTCGCGGGCCTGCGGAGGGAGAGAGTTGGAGTTGCAGTCTGATGCGAGCGCGAGAGGACAGAATACCGCGGCGGCCGAGGTCCCGTGCGAATCGATCGCGGACGTACAAGCGCGTTATCGGGCATCGCAGCGCGCTCTGTTTCTGTTCCTGGGTGCAATTGCGCTTCTTTATGCGTTCGCGTCAGGGCTGCGCACGATCTCCGATTACGACATCGGCTGGCAGTTGGCCAGCGGTCGCTGGATGGCGCAGCATCATCGCATCTTCTCCACTGAAGTTTTTTCCTACACGGCTTATGGACAGCCATGGATTTATCCCGCTGGTGCGGGACTGATCTTTTACGCGGCTTACCTGCTTGGCGGTTATGGACTGCTTTCCTGGATCGGCGCGCTCGCATGTGGAGCTACAGTTGCGCTGTTGCTGAGGCGCGGCTCGGTCATCTCGGCAATGCTGGCGATCATCGCCGTTCCGCTCATCGCGTACCGCACTGTTCCGCGCGCTGACATGTTCACAGTCGTATTGTTCGCGGCATTTCTGTCGATCCTGTGGGAGAACTTTCAGACCGGCCAGGCGCGGCTTTGGGTATTGCCGCCGTTGATGATCGCTTGGGTGAATTTGCATCTTGGCTTTGTCGCAGGCTTGGCTCTGGTTTTTGGTTTCGCGGGAATCGATTTGCTGGAGATGCTGTTCGGCGATGCTCGGCGGCAGAAGGCCGTTCAAAGATTGAAGCGAGAGCTGCCGTGGTTCGCGGCGACAGCGGCGGCCAGCATTCTTAATCCGTGGGGTTGGGGTCTTTACCTCGCACTGGCGCGACAGAACCAGGCGATGGCCGAACATGCACGCTTTCTGACCGAATGGTTCCCGCTGCCTATGACTTGGGCGGCCATTTCCAGCTCGTTATCGCTGCGCGATCCACAGGGCACGGTTTACGTGGTGCTGGCCGTCGCCGCAGTTGCGGCTGTGGTGGCGATGATGCAGCGCCAGCCAGCGGCGGCGATTCTGCTGGCAGGAGCGTGTTATGAGAGCATCCGCCATGTCCGCATGGAGGCGCTGACGGCATGCGTTGTGGTCCTGGTCGGAGGTTCGGTGCTGCACGCTGCCGGGGGCAGCATTGCGGAACGTGTGTCAAACATCCGTGTGCTGCAAGGGCTCACGTTGTCGGTGGCAGGGATCTTCGTGCTGCTGGGCTGTATTCGCATGTTCGATGTTGTCAGCAACCGAACCTATCTCCTTCGCGACCACGTCGCGACCTTCGGCGCAGGTATCGGATGGTGGTATCCAGAGGCCGCTGCGAACTTCATTGAAGAGGCCAATCTTCCCGGCGAAATCCTCAATACCTACGATGAGGGCGGCTTCGTTCTCTGGCGGTTGGGGGAGCATCATCGCGATTACCTCGACGGCCGCGCCATTCCGTTTGGGACCAGCATCTTCGAGAACCAGCTGCGGCTGATGGCCGCATCTCCGGATTCGGCAGAATGGCAACGCGTCGCGGATCGCTACGACATCAACACTTTTATTCTCTCGCTGGAACGCCGGCAGAAGACTCCGCTGGCTCGCCTGAAAGATTTTTGTGGAAGCAGGAAGTGGCGTCCGGTTTACCTGGATGAAGTCGCCGCAGTGTTTGTGCGTCGCACGCCGGCGACGGAAGACTTGATCCAGCGCTCGCAGGTAGATTGCTCAACGGTGACGCTCCCCGCTCAGCCGCTACCGGCATCACCCGCAATCGCCTTTGACCGCTGGGCGAATGCCGCAGCCGTTCTAGCGGCTTTAGGGCGCAATCCTGAAGCTCTTGCGGCCAGCGAGAAGGCACTCGGCATCTTTCCTGATAGCGGAGCTGTTCATTGGTTGCGCGGCAACATTTTCGCGGCCATGTGGCGCAACGATGATGCCGAACAGGAATATCTCAAGGCGGCGGCGCTCGATCCCGGCGAAGATACCTGGTCGTCGTTGGGGATGTTATATCACCGTGTAGGACGAACGCCGGAAGCGACCCATGCGATGCAGCAGGCTTCACGCCTATCGCTTCAGCCGTACACGGCGGATGTTCGTCTGGCTAACTACTATCTGAACGTCATGCAGCCGCAGCAAGCGCTGGCTGCGCTCGACGACGCCGTGCGCCAGGCGCCGGCCGCGGCCCTCGCGGAGAAAGGCGCGGGTTCCCTGCGTTTTCAGATCGCCCGCGCGCGCGCCGATGCCTGGCGTATGTCCGGCGATCTACCGCGGGCGATCACAGCCGCCGAAGACACGGTACAGCTCGCGCCAGACGATGCGGCAGCGTGGTCGAACCTGGCTCATCTTTACGAACGCGCCGGGCGAGCGGCTGATCAGCAGCGGGCCGAGCAGCAGGCTGCACAGTTGGGAGCCGCAGCAACGAATGAGCCGTCCACACGTTAGCGCGGGCACTTTTCTGGTCAATTGGCGTTCGAGGTGCGACACCACCTAACCGCAGTTTACTTCCCCTGCCATAGCGCACTAGACTGGCCTTGCGCCCTTATTTCATGCGCCTATGGCTGCCACCGTTTTCCGCCGGTCGCATCAATTAAATACTGTGGAGATTCTCGACCTCAGGCATTTCTCGTCCAGCGACCTCCGGCCCCTGCTCGACCAAGAGGTCGAGACGTGGGGCAGCATGCTTTGCTGGGATTACCGCAACTCGGCGGACATGATCCTGCGTTACGTGGATGCAAAAATTCTTCCCGGATACGCCGCGGTGGAACGCGGCAACGTTGTGGGATATTCCTTCTTTGTTTATGAGGGCAGCAAAGGCGTGGTGGGCGATCTCTTCGTCTCCCCGCGTCGCGTCGATACCCATCGTGTGGAAGCGCAAATGGCAGAGCACGTCATCGAGACGCTTCAGCAGTCCCCCGGAATTCATCGAGTAGAAGCGCAGCTGTTGACACACCAGACGGGCGAACTGACGACCTGCTTCCTGTCATCGGGATTTCAACGCCACCGTCGGCTGTTTTTGAGTCTGGAACTGCAAGGCAATCAGACGGCGCCGATTCCGCCGGCGCGTTTACATGAGGACATTCAGATTCGCCGCTGGAGCGAGCCGGATTATCAGCCCGCCGCGGGAGTGATCACGGCGGCCTATCGCGGTCACATTGATTCCGAAATCAACGATCAGTATCGTACGCACGCCGGCTCGATCCGCTTCCTCAACAACATCGTGCGCTTCCCGGGTTGCGGAGTGTTCGACACCGACGCATCATTCTCGGCTGTTCATCGTCCAACCAACTCGCTGGTGGGACTGATCCTGTGTTCGCGAGTGAAGGGCGATGTCGGCCACGTCACCCAAGTGTGCCTGTTGCCTGAATATCGCCGCATGGGAATTGGCGAAAATCTCATCGCGAGCACGGCGAATTCGCTGCGCCACCGCCATTTCCGGGCGCTCACACTGACCGTTACGGAGATGAACGAGCGTGCGGTGAGTCTCTACAAGCGGCTGGGATTCAGCGAAACCAGCATCTTCGACGCCTTCGTTTGGGAAGGTTAAGATGGTGCGATCCTGGCAAAGCATCCTTGACCATCCCTATGGAATGTTTCTCGGTGGGACGGCGTTGTTTTTTGTTGGGATGTGTCTGCCCGCTTTCATCCGAGTGCTTCCATTCGGCGGACCGTGGGGCGGCTTCGGTCTGTTTGTTATCGCTCTTCACTTACGGCCTTGGCTAGCCGGATGCGGAGCGTTGGCCTTTCTGATTGGCTTGTTCACGATGCACAGAGATCCAAACTGAGGAACTATTAGCTGTGCAGTGTTTCCGAAAGTAGCAGACGATCCCACAAAGTGGGACGATACTGGTTCGGCGTCTTCAGCAATTGATCCGGTCAGCCGCGTTTGCGCGCGGGGCCTGTCTTCTTTGTGCCGGTGCGTTTGGTCTTCGTGGTAGCGGTACGAGTGGAAGTCTTCTCTTGCGGGCGTGGCTTGGCCGCAGTCTTCGGAGCCGCTACGCCTTCCAGTCCCTGCAGCGCCGCCAACGGCGGCATCTTCTGCTTCAGCTTCAGCACCGGTTCGAACAGGTCGCCGTATTTCTTGGCACGCGCCAGCACTTCGTCGGAATCGAAGACCAGCAGGTTGGGATCGCCCTTCTTCAAGCAATTCTCCACTTCAGTCCACTTCACGGGCGTCGACGCGGTGGGCCGCTCTTTCGCACGCAGCGAGTAAACGCAGACCGTCGTTTTGTGATCGTCGTTCTGGCTCCAGTCGACCAGGATTTTTCCGGTGCGCAGCGCTTTCTTCATGTCGGAAACGACGAGCTCAGGATGTTGCCGTTCCAGCATGCGTGCCAGTTCGTGGGCGAACGGCTTTGTCTCGTCGTAGGTGACAACTGTATTCAACGGGACGTAGATCTGCAGGCCTTTCGAGCCCGAGGTCTTGGCGCAACAATCGAGGCCGAGCTTGCGGAAGATGTCGCGCACCCACACTCCAACCTGGCAGCATTGCACAATGTTGGCAGGGGCGCCGGGATCGAGATCGAAGACCAGGAACGTCGGCTGCAAGACGTTCTTGCCCAGCGAAAGGCTGGTGTGTAGTTCGAGATCGGCGAGGTTGCCTGCCCAAACCAGCGTCGGCAAGTCTTCGATCAGGCAGTAATCCATCCAGCGATTGTTGCCTTCGCTCCAGACCTTCACGGTCTTAACCCAGTCTGGACGATGGCTGGGACAATTCTTTTCGTAGAAAAACATCCCGCCGACGCCATTGGGGTAGCGCTTCATTGTGAGCGGCCGGCTGCGCAGATGGGGGAGCAGCACGGGCGCGATGCGCACGTAGTAGTCGATGACCTGGCCCTTGGTGAAACCTGCTTGGGGATACAGCACTTTGTCGAGATTCGACAACTTCAAGTGTCGGCCTTCGATATCGACCGTAGTCTCTTTCGGCATCGGCTCCTCGCTTGCGTTTAAGAATGATGCAACCCGAGCGCGAAGTATGCAAGGCAGGAGGCAGACAACTTTTTTGCTGGGGCTTGCCACTATGCCGGTGTAAGCTAGTCGCCAACGTCGAGTGATCCAGGGACCATGGCCACCGCGCACCGTTCTAATCCCAACCCCAGATTGTCTGCACACGCCGAGGCGCCCACGAACGCCGGGGCAGCGCTGCTGCCACTCTACATCGTGGTCTTCGTCGGATTCGTCGGCTACAGCCTGATGATCACGGTCTTCACGCCTATGCTGATGCGCGGCGACAGCCCGATGCTCGCCGCCGGCGATCCCATGGCGAAGCGGACCATGCTGCTGGGATTTCTCTTATGCCTGTATCCCCTGGGGCAGTTTCTGGGCTCTCCGGTGATGGGCTCGCTTTCCGATCGATACGGCCGCAAACCGGTGCTGCTGATTTCACTGACGATTACCACGATGTGTTACGCCGCCATTTCGACTGCGCTCAGCATCGGCAGCTTTGCCTTGCTGGCGGTGGCTTCGCTGATTGCCGGATTGGCGGAGGCGAACATCGTCACCGCGCAAAGCGCCATCGCCGATGTATCCACCCCCGATCAGCGCAACCGGCTTTTCGGCTACATCTACATGAGCGTCAGTGCAGCCTACATTGTGGGACCCCTGATTGGCGGCAGACTGGCCGACCCTGCGATTGTGTCCTGGTTCAACGATGCCACGCCGTTCTGGACGGCATTCTTCCTGCTGGCTTTGACTACCTTCGCGACCGCGATTTTCTTTCGCGAGACCCATCCTGCGAACCTGCGCCGGCCGGGGCCTCTGCTGCAATCCTTTACGAACCTGGCTGGAGTCTTCACCAATCGAAAACTGCGCAGCCTGTATTGGTTCAACTTCCTGTTTTATCTCGCCATCTTCGGTTTCTTCCGCTGCTATCCGATGTACCTGGTCGACGAATATCACCTTGGCGTTGCGCGTGTCTCCGAGTTTGTGGCCTGGGTGGGAGTACCGATTGTCATCGCGAATCTGTGGCTGACGAGCTATCTGTCACAGCGCTTTGCCATCAAAACGCTTACCGTCTGGTCTGGCTTGCTCACCGGAGTTTTGATGATTGTCGTGGTTATCCCGCATCCTCTAAGCGCGTTGTGGGTCACGCTGTTTCTCACGTCGGCAGCGCTGGCGTTGTGCCTGCCATCCTGTGCCACCCTGCTGTCGCTGGCCGCAAATAATGAGGAGCAGGGACGCATCATGGGCAACAACCAGGCTCTTCAGGTAGGTGCTGAAGCGCTTTCCGGAGTCGTTGGCGGGCTGCTGGCGGCCATCGTGGTCAAGCTTTCCCTGATCGCCTTAGGGTTCGTGGCTATTGTCGCGGCAATTTTGCTGATGGTCAAAAACCAAAGTGCCGCCACGGGGAGCTGACTTTTTCGCGAGGAGCAACAACGCCGAGGCCACCTGCCCACATCCAACGTTAGGCCGTGGCGACTGAAAAAGAATTACCGGTCAGTACCTCTGTGCCTCCGGAATTCCCCCCGGAGCAGCGTGCGCTGTTCTGCGAAGTGCTCGAGCACTTGAATCGCGCGGGCATTCCCTATGTTGTTTCGGGAGCGTTCGCGCTGCAGCAACACACCGGCATCTGGCGCAACACAAAGGATCTGGACCTGTTTCTGACCAGTGAAGCCGTGCCTGAAGCACTGCGTCATTTGCAGGAACAAGGCTTTGAGACCGAAGTGCGCGATCCCATCTGGCTGGCGAAAGCGCATCGCGCCGGCTACTTCGTGGATCTCATTACGGGTATGAGCAATGCGGTCATCACGGTCGATCAGTCGTGGATCGATCGCAGTTCCCCGTGTGTGGTACTCGGCGTTCCAACTCGAGTGCTGGCCGCCGAGGAGTTGATCGCATCGAAGCTATTCGTGAATTTCCGCGAGCGCTTTGACGGTGCGGACGTAGTGCACATCATCTACGGGACCAAGGGACAGCTTAATTGGACACGGTTGCTGCAGTTGGTAGGCGAGCATTGGGAGCTATTGCTGTGGGAGCTCATGCTCTTTCACTATGTTTATCCGGCGAAGCAGGAATATGTTCCCCGCCGCGTGTGGGACGATCTGCTGTCGCGTTTTCGAAGCCGGCTTGATGCTCCTTCGGCCAAGCTGCCGTTCCGCGGCAGCCTGATCGATGAAAAGATGTTCTCCATCGACACCAAGGAGTGGGGCATGGAGAATCTTCTGGAGCGGCAGCGGGAGCGCCGAGAACCCATGATCGAGGAACCCGCCGCGGAGCCCTTCGTCAAGGCAGAGGACTAATGCGAATCGCCGCCGTCGCCGACCTACATTTCAGCCCCCAGGTACACGACAAAGTTCGTGACTACATGAACCGTGTGCGCGACGAGGCGGACGTACTGGTGCTGGGAGGCGATCTCACCAACTTTGGCCGGCCGGACGAGATGGATTCGCTGCTGAACGTCATCGTACGTCTGCGGATCCCCACTATCTCCGTCCTTGGAAATCACGATTACGAAAGCGGCCACGCCGCTGAGCTGATGAAGATGATGACTGAGGCGGGTGTGAAAGTGCTGGATGGCACAGCCTATGAGCGCGATGGCGTTGGCTTTGCCGGGACCAAGGGTTTCCCCGGTGGCTTCGGACGCGGTGCCCTCACGGCCTTCGGTGAGCCGGAGGTGAAAGCATTTGTCCAGGCTGCGATCGACGAATCACTAAAGCTGGAGCGGGCGCTGTCGCAACTTCGGACGGAGAAGCGTGTCGTCGTATTGCACTATGCGCCGATCGGCGACACCGTGAAGGGTGAACCGCTGGAGATCTATCCCTATCTGGGCAGCTCACGCCTGGCAGAGGTAGTCGACCGCCATGGCGCCGATCTGGTGCTGCATGGACACGCGCACGCCGGTAGTCCCGACGGCAAAACTACGGCGGGCACGCCCGTACACAACGTAGCGATGGCCATCAATCAGGCGCGTAACGGCGGCGGAGTTTATAGAATCTTCGAGGTATGAAGGTTCGGCTAAGGCCTGTTCCCTGAAAAGACTCGGATGCCCTTTTGAACTACTGACCCGGCGCTTCCGCACAGGGCTAATCACTTCCGCTCCCCCTTCCACGAACCTCTTCCGGCAAGCCCAACTCAGTGTTCCGCCAATCAATGCCGCCCCGTTCAGGCGTGCTTCCGCCGGGTGTAATACCGCCCTCCCTGTTGCGATATACTTTTTGGTCCGCCAAATAAGCTTTCCGAGCAGTCGTTGCCCACCTGCTCTCATTCAGGAAGGAGTCGTACTTCATGTCATCCACAGTAGTTTCTCCCGCGATTTCCTACGCACGCGAAAATCAGAAGCGCTTTCTCGACGAATTGAAAGAACTGCTGCGCATTCCCAGCGTCAGCACCACCGAAGAGCACAAAGGCGACGTCCGCAAGGCTGCCGAGATGGTTGCCGCCGACTTGAAGCGCATTGGCTTCGAGAACGTCGAGATCATCCCTACCGAGGGGCATCATCCTCTGGTCTATGCCGATTGGCTGCATGCCGCCGGCAAACCCACCGCGCTCTGCTACGCGCACTTCGATGTGCAGCCGGCTGAGCCGCTGGACGAGTGGCACACTCCGCCGTGGGAGCCGACCGAGCGCAATAACAATATCTACGCGCGCGGCGCTGTCGACGACAAAGGCCAGCTCTGGATGCAGATGAAGGCTTTCGAGTCGCTCTTCAAGACCGGCGGCGGTAAGCTGCCCATCAATGTGCGGGTGTTGTTCGAAGGCGAAGAAGAAGTTGGCGGCGAGGCCATCGAGGAGTACGTCAAGAAGAATGCGAAGAATGGCAAGCTGAAGGCCGACTTCGCACTGGTAACCGATACAGAATTATTTGCGCCAGATCTTCCGACGTTGTGCGTTGGCTTGCGCGGGTTGGTCTATACCGAGCTCGAAGCGCAGGGGGCCAAGACCGATCTGCACTCCGGTGTATACGGCGGCGCTGCTCCCAACGTGATCTTCGGCCTGGTCGAGATTCTGAGCAAGCTGAAAGACGCTGACGGCAAGGTGCTGATCCCCGGCTTCTACGACGCGGTGCAGAAGCCTACCGACGACGAACTGAAAGCGTGGGAGCGTCTGCCCTTCAATGAAGAAGAGTATCGCAAGGCCGAGGTCGGTTCTGACGTGCTGACCGGCGAGCCGGGCTACTCGGTGCTGTATCGCACCTGGGCGCGGCCGACGCTGGAAGTCCACGGTATCGTGGGTGGGTTCCAGGCTCCCGGCGCGAAGACGGTCATTCCGGCGCGCGCGTCGGCGAAGGTCTCAATGCGGCTGGTGCCGAACCAGAACGCCGACGACATCTTCAAGAAGTACAGCGACTACGTGACGAAGATTACGCCCAAGGGGATCAAGACCAACATCAAGATTCACAGTAAGGGTCCGGCCTGCGTGGTGAATACCGACAATCCTTACGCGCGCGCGGCGGTGGAAGCCATGCACGAGATCTTCAAGAAAGATACGGTCTATATCCGTTCGGGCGGCTCGATTCCCATCGTCACGCAATTTGACGACGATCTGAAAATTCCCAGCATCATGATGGGCATGGGACTGCCGGACGATAACCTGCACGCGCCGAATGAGAAGTTCCACATCCCGAATTTCTACCGCGGGATTGAGTCGATTATTCGGTTCTTCCAGATTTTGGGACAGTAAGAAGCAACTAGCGGCTAGCAATCAGTAAAACTACAGGGTGCCCCGTTCAAGCTGGTTTTGCCTGGGCGGGGATTTTTTGTGATTGAGGCCCGCGCTCGAGATCAGACTATTTCTCCAAACACCAGGACGTATCCATTCGGGTCCATGACTTCGAATTCGGTATCGCCGTAGGGGCGTTTCGTCAGATCACTTTTCAGCGAAATCTTTGCCCGCACTTCCTCGCAAAATCTTAGTAATCCTTCCGTCCGGATATAGGCGTCCCAAACCCCTCCGGGTCGCGTAATTGCAGGCTTCCGGTAGCCCTCCTGGCGGAGCAGCATGATCTCGACGCCATCGCGTTGCAGGCTGGCGTAGACATACGGCGGCGTCTTTGGAAAGAGGCTGGCCGTGAATCCCAGGTTGTGCTCATACCATTGCGCAGTGATCTTCACGTCATCGACCAAAAATGTGGGTGCCGAAGAAACTAGTGTTGCCATGCAGCACCTTCCATAGATTAGCTTTCGCAGAGTCGGTGGTAATGTCATAGCCACCAGTTCGCGAGGACTTGGCGAAATTGTATGTCAGTTATCGCCATCGGCGACATACATGGAAACCTGAAGGCGCTCGACGACTTGCTAGGGCAGGTCGTTCCCGAGGTGCGCCCGGAAGACACGCTCGTCTTCCTGGGTGACTATATCGATCGCGGTCCTGATTCAAAGGGTTGTGTCCAGCGAATCCTGCAACTCAGGCGCTCGAGTCCGGTCCCGGTGGTGACGCTGATGGGGAACCACGAGCAGTGGATGTTGCGCTCGTTGAATGACCCCACTCGCCACTCATGGCTGACTGCCATGGACGCGCTTGAAACCGTCCAAAGTTATTCGGAGCAGGTTGCTATCGAGTTCCAGTCGGTCCTCGACGAATATGGTGCGAGGCTTTTCACGGTTCGTATTCCTCTTCCGTATCCCGCGTTTTTCGAAGCTATGCCGGCTGGGCATCTCGAATTCTTCCAGCAATTGCGGCCGTATTATCGCGCTGGGGGAGTGATCTGCGTCCACGCCGGTGTCGCGCTGGAAGGCAAGCTTGACCCGACGGATGCCAACATTTTCGTTTGGGGACCGCCCGGCTTTCCCGAAGAGTATTCCGGAGCGGACGCGGTCGTCTACGGACATTGGAACAACGCGACAGTGGGGGATGATGGCCTGGTGCAGCCTTGCATCTTGCCGAATCGCACGTACGGCATTGATACGATCTCGCACGGAGTTCTCACGGCTCTCCGGCTGCCAGACGGAAAAATCTTCCAAAGCGCAAAAGGTTTGGCCGCGTAACGGACAGTTCTTGATGGCCGGTTGGAAAAAGGGAAGCGGTAGTGTGCGACATGGTTGGCAGAAATCTTCCACGATATCGACACAATTTGTTGACATTCAGCGACGCGGCCTGTGGCAGAATCCACGCATCCTTCGCAAGGAGCGGGCAAAATGAAATGTCTTGTTGCCGTGCTGCTGCTTCTTGGGTCCCTGTGTGGTAGCTCACTCGCACAACCGTCGCCTGCCATTTCGCAGGTCTTCGTTTTCTTCTGCACGGCCAGCTTTCAGTCCTGTCCCAACGGGCTCGATTCGGTGCTCGCTCCCGTGCGGCTGTCGGACGGTAACTTGTACGCTGCGTCATTTTGGGGTGGACAGGGAAATCCCAACGCCGGCGGCACCGTGATTCGCACTTCGACTTCTGGCATGGGCTATGCGATCCATACCTTTCAGCCCGTGGGAAGGGCTTTTCCCAACGGCGAGAACCCTGCGATCGCATTGCTGCAAGGCCCGGACGGCAATCTCTACGGCGTGACGGAACAAGGGGGAACGAACAACTTTGGCGTCATGTACAAGCTTGCGCCGGGCGGCGGTTTTCAGGTGCTCTACAACTTCTGCTCGCTGCCGAACTGCGCGGATGCTGCCGTCCCCATTACGCTGGCGAACGACGGCAATTTTTACGGCGTGGCCGACACAACTTTCTTCCGCATCACTCCCCAGGGAGTGTGGAGCGCCATCGGCACGCTGAGTCAGTCGGTGGGTTTGAGTGTCAGGTTGATTCAAGCTCGTGACGGCAATTTCTATGGCGCTGCCAATGTCATCTTCAGGCTCACCCCGACAGGTCAGTTCGCGGTGCTGCATCGGTTCACGTATCCCGAGGAGCCCAGTAGTCCGCTGATCCAGGCTAGTGACGGATCTTTCTACGGGGCCACCGGCGGCAGCGGAGCTGGCACGGGGATTTTCAGACTGACGCTGTCCGGTTACTTCGCTTTTATTCACCAGATGACCGACGCGGAAGGGTATAGCCCGGTGCAGTTGCTGCAGGCATCGGATGGCAACATCTGGGGAATTTCTCAGTTCCGCAACGGCTCATTTTTCAGCATCAGTCCGAGTGGAGTTTCCTTGCAAAGCGGCGCCTTCACCTGCAGCGTTTCTGGCTGCACCCCGACGGGATTTATCGAAGGCCCCGACGGAAACTTTTACGGGGTCGCAGAGGCGGGCGGCAGTGCACCAGGTCAAAATCCGCTGGGCACGGTTTTCAAGATTGCCGCTGGACTGAATCACTGAGGGCAACGCACACTTCGTCCTGCTACTGATAGCGCAAAA
Source organism: uncultured Acidobacteriaceae bacterium (assembly GCA_963834135.1). Taxonomy (GTDB): domain Bacteria; phylum Acidobacteriota; class Terriglobia; order Terriglobales; family Acidobacteriaceae; genus Bog-257. The sequence goes on from CAWIAN010000013.1 coordinate 488,427, forward strand.
GGGATGGTGCTGAGGAAGGCCCGTGCTACCGCTGCTGCATCTTTTTTTTCGCCATCGACGGCGTAGTTCATTGCGCGCATCTGGTCAGCGCTGATGCGGCCGGCGAGCATCTGAAATACACTCTGCGCGTTCGGGCATTTCTGAAACAGCACCGGATTGACGATGGGCACGGCATCGTAGGGTGGGAAGTAGTGCTTGTCATCTTCGAGCACAACAAGTCCGAGCGCTTTGATCAGGCCGTCGGTGTTGCTGCCGGCGACGATGTCCACCGAATTGTTTTCCAATGCGCGATAGAGCAGGCCCAGGTCCATCACGCGCGGCGTATCTTCAAAGCGCAAATCGTAGGTTTTCACCAGACCCTTGTATCCGTCCTGGCGTTCGAGAAATTCATAGCCAACCCCGAGTCTTAGTTTCGGTGCGAAGGGCGCCAGTTGCGAGAGCCTGGTTACTCCCAGGCGACGCGACTCATCTCCGCGCATCACCATGGCGAAGCTGTTGTTGAATCCGAGCGGCGGCATGACGTCGAGATGGAAACGCTGTTTGTAGTCGCGTTTGACCTGCTCGTACACCCTCTGCGAGTCCCCGGATGCAGGTTGCTTCAGGATGGCCGCCAGAGCGGTGCCGGTGTATTCGACGTAACTATCGATGCGGCCCGCAAGAATAGCCTGCTGGCAGATGTAGGTTCCGGCGAGATAGAAGCGGCCGTCGACTGGCATGTGACATGCGCTCTCGAGGCCCTGCTTAAGGATTTCGCCCAGGATGAGCTGCTCGGTGAAATTCTTCGAGCCGACGCTCAGCTCATTTGTGTGCGAGATGCAACCACTGCACACGGTGAGCGCAAGGGCGGAGAGGAAGGTTCGACGATCCATAGCGAGCTAGCTTCTTCGCCGCATCAGCAGCTTCTCGACGCCGGTCAGCGAGAGGTCGGCAGCCAGCGCCATCACTGCCGCGGGTATCGCGCCGGCAAGGATGACGCCATTGTCGACCATAGCGATGCCGCGAAAGATGAATTCGCCAAGGCCACCGGCACCGATGGCCGCGGCAATCGTCGCGACGCCGATCGTGATCACCATGGCTACGCGAATTCCGGAGAGCATCACCGGCAGCGCCAGCGGCAACTCTACATGCCACAGCAACTGCCCCGACGTGAGTCCCATCGCAATCGCGGCCTCGCGTACGGGCGCGCTGATACCAGCAATGCCGACATACGTGTTACGAACGATGGGGAGCAAAGCGTACAGAGCTAGCGCGACAATGGCCAGCCGGTCGGCGCGCGCGCCCAGCCACGGCAGCGGCAGCAGCAGTCCGAAGAGCGCGAGGCTGGGGATAGTCTGGATGACGTTGGTGCTACCGAGCACCACCGCTTTCCATCGCGGGCGACGCGTCAACAGAATCCCAAGCGGGACACCGATCGCCAGCGCCAGCAGCATGGAGATGCCGACCAGCCAGAGATGCTCGGCGGTAAGCGTGGCGACCTCGCGAGGATGTTTGAGGATGAAGTTCATTCGGTGCCGTGGACTGAAGCCCCCTCATTTCATTAAGGCGACGGTACGGCGCACCCTTCGGCTTCGCTCAGGGTAGGTTCTGAAGGTGCGCCCCTTCTAAACCGCGATTTGGAGTGTTCATGGTCAGCAAAGTTCTTCCTCTAGCGGCGAAAAGCAAATCCCTCCTCGGGCTGAAGCCGTCGTTGCTATTCATCTCAAGTACCGGCCTTTGCCGGAAACAGCTGCTGGCCTTCGCGGAAGACATCGACGTAAGACTTTACGACCTGCTCCTCACTGCGCAGAAATTCCTCCGGACTGTAGACGCCCAGCAGTGCACCATTCTCCAGCAATACGATGCGATCGCCGAGCATCAGCGCTTCGCCGATATCGTGGGTGACGAAGACGATGGTCTTACCCAGCTTTTCTTGGAGCCCCTTGAACTCACGTCGCAGCTCCGCGCGGGTGATAGGATCTAGCGCGCCGAACGGCTCGTCCATCAGTAGCATAGGAGGCTCGGCGGCCAGGGCGCGGGCAATCCCTACGCGCTGGCGTTGCCCGCCGGAGAGCTCGTGCGGGTAGCGTTGCGCAAACTCTGCGACGGGTAAGCCTACGAGCGTCAACACTTCTTCTACGCGACCAGCGATCTTCGCCGGCTCCCACCGTTCGAGTCTGGGCACGAGAGCGACGTTCTCGAAGACAGTGTAATGAGGGAAGAGTCCGACATCCTGAATGGCATAGCCGATGCGACGGCGCAGCTTGGTTGCCTCCCATTGGGTAACAGGTTTGCCTTCGACGAGGACTTGGCCGGAAGTCGCGTCCAGCAGGCGATTGATGAGCTTAAGGGAAGTAGTTTTACCGGAGCCGCTGCGACCGACCAGCATCAATGTCTCGCCGTTGCGAACGCGCAGATTTATTGCCGACAGAAGTTGCTTGCCGTTCGGAAGGCGCAAGCCAACATCGTCGAACTCAATTACAGATTCAGCAGCAGGCATGGGTCGGGGCTAGAAATCCGCACCAGCGTATCAGAATCACAACGGCGACGAACATGCATTCGCTCGCAAACAGAAAAGCCGGAGCTGCTCGTAAGCGCTCCGGCACGATTCTGTTGAAACTTTATTGGATTAGTAGCGTCCCCAACCGCCACCACCACCGCCGCCACCTGAGCGACCACGGCCTCCGCCACCACCGCCACGGCCTCCGCCGCCGCCGCCGAATCCGCCGCGGCCACCACCACCGCCACCGCCACGCGGGCGATCGGCCTTCGGGCGAGCTTCGTTCACGGTGAGATTGCGGCCACCGAGGTTGGTGCCGTTGAGCGCATCCATGGCTTTTCCGGCCGCGTCGTCGTCAGTCATTTCGACAAAAGCGAATCCGCGGGGCTGTCCCGTGTCGCGATCGGTAACTATGCTGACCCGTTCGACCGGGCCGTATGCTTCAAACATCGAGCGAACCTGGTCTTCAGTCGCATCGAAGCTTAAGTTCCCCACGTAGATATTCTTCATGACTTCCTCGCTTTCGAGTTGAGCGCTCCGCCAAGGCCCCATCTGGCAGGTGCATGTTGGGGTTTCACGACTAAAGACTCAGCGAACTACTGCGTTTAAAAAGACGAGGGCGACATACGCCGCCCCCACCTTCGAATTGCTTTTTAGAGAACCTGGACGTTCTCAGCCTGCCAGCCCTTCGCGCCACGCTTCACGTCGAAGCTCACAGCCTGACCTTCTTGCAGCGAACGGAAGCCGTTCGACTGAATGGCCGTGAAATGGACGAAAACATCTTCGCCGTTCTGACGTGAAATGAAACCAAACCCCTTGGCATCGTTAAACCACTTTACTGTTCCTTGTTCCATCTGTTTCTTACATCCTTGTGTTGATATTGCGTTTGGTGAATCGGAAGGTTACAGGCAGGAATCGCTCGAGACAAAGGAGGGATGGCTGCTAGACGCGCCGTTCGAACATACGCAGCCACATTATACAACAAAGGCTATCTTTAGCCGAAAATGAGCCCGTAAAGCGGCAACTGGCAACTCGAAGCCTTGGATTAAGGCCTGTAAACGGCTCTGATTTCCTGAGCCTGATGGTGTAAGGACCCTATACACCTTGGTCGGTAAAACGGGCCTTAGAAGCCCGGCACAACCGGTGAGAAAGCCCGGTATCTCTTGAATTGGCTTGACATCGGCGCGGCATAACCTCAATATTTCCCAATCTACCAGCACAGTGGTCCCTGCGCCATTGTATCTGGCTACCCATCGACCGTCCGGGTTGCGCGCAAGCCGAAGCTTCCGTGCGACCGAATCCCAAACTTGGCGCAGAGAGAGGCAAAGATGCGACTCAAACCGAGCTTCGTCATTACCGCGCTTGTTTTCGTTCTGACTTTTATGGTGGTCACTTCGGCTGCCCAGGAAATCAGGTTTACCGACTTTTCGGCCCTCACCAACCTGCAATTGAACGGCAGTACGCATCAAGCCACCTGGCAGGGCAATAAGGTATTGCGCCTGACCGACGGACCTCTGTCGCCGAATTCCCATAACCCGCAACAATCCAGCTCTTACTTCAACATCAAGCAGCCGCTGACTTCCGGGTTCACCAGCTGGTTTGAATTTCAAGTCCATACTCCCGCGGTATGCTGCACTCCCGGCGATGGAGTGGCCTTCATCATTCAGAATTCCACGGCGACCGATCCCACGTATGGAGCCCACGGCGCAGGTCTTACCGCAGTAGGGGCCTACAACGGCGGCATGGGCTATGCCGGAATCAATAATAATCTCGCCATCGAATTCGATACGCAGGCCAATCCCTGGGACCCGAACGGTAATCACGTCTCGATCCAAAGCTGCGGCCCCGCGACCAACACGCCGGTCCACCTGCCGGGTGTCTACACCATCGGTCAGAACAACGATGTGACCAGCTGTCTGTTGTCACCGAACGCGATCAACACCACCGTTCCGCTCATCGGCGATAACTGCAGCACCGGGCGCTGCGTGGATGGCGCCGTGCATCAGGTGGTAGTGGAATATACGCCGCCCGCCGTCGGCCAGACCCTGGGAACTTTGCAGGTGTGGCTCGATCCGACGTTTATCCCCGGCACGCATACGCCGATGCCGAACTCGCCCCCGACTATCAATGTCCCGTATAACGTGGTTTTCTCCGGCTCCAATCCCACCGGCCTGAATCTGGATAACGGTTCGGCATGGGTGGGCTTCACCGGATCGCAGCCGATTACGTCCACGGCGCAGGATATTCTCGCCTGGGAGTTCACGCCGCACACGCCGCTGACCATTATCCAGACCATTCCTCCGGGCGGCCAGGAAGCCGATTACGTTTTCGGCGGTTATGAATTGGCCGTGACCTATCCCAACGGCTTCCAGAACCCCAACGGAATCCAGATGTCGGTGCTATCGACTCCGGTGAATCGGAACACGTTTTACCTCGAACGCCTGCTGGGTACGCAGTTCTCGAACGAGACTTGCGCGGTGAACCTCGAAACTGGCGGCAACTGTATCGTGTATAGCGTCACCTGCCTGACGGCGAGTGGACAACAGACCACGTGCCCGTCGGAGCCCGATCCGACGATCGCGATGTGTACGCAGTTCTATACCTCCGATCCCATCAACGCGAACAATGCCGACTATCTGAAAGCCGACCCAATCGGGTCGAACAACTGGATCAGCATCTTCACCAACTTCCAGATGAACCTGATTGATCCAATCGTTTCGGGTAAGGGAACTAACTTCTCGGATCTCGTTGCGACCTTCCGCAGAAATGGCGCAGGCATGGCCATTGAGGGCGGGAGTGTGGAGGCGGCGATGCCCAGAATTCCCAGTGCGCCTAGCGGCGGTATCTGTCCGCCAGTTCAGTAGGCGAGCACTCTGCGTCGAAGTTGAAGATCCCCATTCAAGGACACAAGAAAGCCTTGAATGGGGTTTTCTTTTGATCGGGAGAAGCTAGGTGCCTGCCCGTGGGCGCTAACTTGATTGGGATGCAACGGCGGCCACGTTAGCCAAAGCGGGCGATCGCGGGGTACAGGTGCCTGAGTGGGGAAACCTGAGCCAGCAACGCATTGTTCGCGCCGGATCAAAGCACGTAGATCCGCAACATCCACCATATGAGGAATAGCGCGACGATGGCGCCCACGACATGAACTATCCAGTCGCCGGCTGTCTTCGGTCTGCCAAAATTGAACACGTCGCATCGTAGCACGGATATCGGGCTGAAGGCGCTCAGAACCTCGGCTATTTAGGTCGTTACGTGCTATGGCGCTATTAAGTAATTCACGCTGCGTTCGAAACGTCGACTTTCATAGAATCCGAGCTACGGCGTGACCTCCCACACAGTGCCTGCGTCTGGAGACGGATACGGCCCGTCTAGGCATACGCCGTTACAACTTTCCATGGGCATCGATCACCGGTGCGCCCTGAGGAAAGCCACCCGATGCGCCCTGGAAATCGAAGCTGCCCACCGTTGCATAGCTCCAGTCGCCGTTAGAGCGGCTAAGCTTGTAAGCTGCTCCCCAGGAGAAAACTCCGCCCCGAAGTGTGCTGCCATAGATACTCCCGCTTGCGTCCAGCGCCGGAGCATTGGGATACTCCGCGCCATCTTAGATTACGGCTTAACGGGCTGATTCGGCGACGCTTAGTCACACCGTTCGAGCTGACTAGCGAAATCAGGCCGGCGCACAGTTACTTCCGAAAACGACACACCCGACTTGCCTAACTGCGCATGGCGATCCTAGGCCAGAAATGCTTTCACGGTTGAGGGGCGTGCTTGTGGGCCAGTTTGCGACGAATATCGGGCCAGAATTCTTTCAGTTCGTTGGACAGTCCATCGTAGAGAATCAGAAGACCAAACGTCTCGGCATTGCGTGACGCGGTGCGGTCTTCGGCAGGGTGATAAATGTTAGAAATTGCCGCCGCGGTCGCGTTACCAACGGACTCCGAGTAGTTGAATCGTTCTTCGCCCGAGTCGATGCGGGTAACGAAGAGCCGGTTCGCGGCGTAATAAATCCGATGAGAAACCTCGCCTTCTGCCATGCGGTAATAGCGCGGATCCTCATGCAGCAGACTCGGAAAAACGGCGGTTGTCATATACGTGCCGATGGTGTTGTCGGCGAACGACTCGCCATAGCGCTTGCCATAAGCGCCCCATCCCTGCCCCCACGACTTGGGATTGTTCTCTGCCTGTGCGATGGCGGCCAGAGCTCCATTGAAGGGATACACCGCCCAATCGAATGCGCTCGCCGTGGCGATTCTGAACTTCTGGCCGGTGGTGAGGGGCGGGAGAAACTTATTGCTTCGCACTGTGCCGTAATTGGGCAGCACCTCAAAGATGCGATCGTTTGCGGTTCCGGTTTGCTGCTCAAGCTTACTCTTGCCGGTGTCACTACTGGTTTTGCTGGCGGCTTGGCTGTCCTTCGGAGCCGTGACGTCTGGATCTGGCGTGCTGGGATTGCTCGGTGGGGTTTGTTGCTGAGCTATGGCCGAAGAACTACAGGCAATCACGACGGCAGTCAGGAGAGCCAGCCAGAAACCGCGAAAGTGCTTGTATCGGCTATTCATGAGGGTAAGTGATTGTCTCATGAGCCGTATCGCTGCCCACCAGTCGCCGCTGGAGACCAGATTACTGTGGAGTGGTGTTCCCGAAACGGAACCTTAGCGACGAGACCGGGAGGAATGGTTACGATTGGAAATCCAAAGCGTGATGGGGCATAGGCTCATCGTGTTGAATGATAACTGCCATGGACAAGCTATTGCGCTCACAACCCCTTCCGAGGTCAATAAGCGCCATAACGATGCTATCCGACAAGCCTGTTCACCATCACGACTCTCTGGCAAAGTAGACGCCGTATGAGGAGCCAGAAAGTTGACGAGTTGTTCCGAGTGCCAACCTCCTAGTTCTCGCGCCGTTGGCGCCCGCGCGGGTTTAAGCCTGCCGCGAAGTTTGATAAATTGTTTTGCTTCCCGTTGAACGAGGTGATCATGAGCTACATCGCCGTCAGCTTCGTTACGTTCTGCCTGATCTTCGGCGCTGGCCTGCTTGGCATGGTGTTGCGCCGTGTCTTACCCAAGGATCATCTCAGTGATGCATCGAAAAGTATGGTGACGCTGGGCATGGGGCTGGTAGGCACGATGGCCGCTCTGGTTCTCGGCTTACTCATCGCTTCGGCCAAAGGCTCCTATGACACGCAAAGCGGTGCGCTGCTCCAGATGTCTGCCAACGTCATTTCGCTCGACCGGACCCTGGCTCTTTACGGCTCTGAGGCGAAGGGAGCGCGCGCGGTCCTCCGCGACGAAGTGGTCCACATCATCGCTCGTCTTTGGCCGGAAGATATGGCCAAAATGGCGCAATTAGCACCTACCGGAGATTTGTCAGGAGCGGTTTATGACTCGATCGAAAGTCTAGCGCCGAAAGATGACCGGCAACGATTGCTTCGGTTGGAGGGATTGCAACTGGCAACCGAGATCTCGCAAGCCCGCTGGTTGATGTTCGAGCAGGGCACTACCATGGTTTCCAAACCGTTAGTTGTGGTGGTCGTTTTCTGGCTGACCTTCATTTTTCTGAGCTGGGGGCTCTTCGCCCCGGCCAATGGAACCGTGATCGCTACGTTCTTCATTGCAGCACTTTCCGTCTCTGCTGCACTTCTGCTGACCCAGGAGATGTATATGCCTTACGCGGGAATCATTCGCATCTCCAGCGTCCCGCTCCGCGCGGCTCTGGCGCAACTTGGCCAGTAACAGTAGTTGCTTAGATATTTACGTTTTTAGGAAGGCGTAGGCTCACTAATTCAGCCTGGCTCCAAGCTTGCGATCAACGCTGAATTTGCCAGGGCCGGAGCAGATCAGCCAGACGAAGAAAAGTATGTAGAGTGCTTCCGGAAGATACAGAAAGTTGTCGAGCCAGTTTAGCGGTGAAACGCTTTTGGGCAGCCCGGATAGCTTGGTGGTAAGGATAGCGACGGCCATATCGCCCAGCAGCGTAAGGCAGGCAAGGCTGGTCAGGAACCCGGCCATCAACATCAAACCGCCTACAAATTCGACGCTGGACACGAAATAAGTCATGACATGCGGGAAAGGGACGTTGGCTGCCACCAGCGTCTCATACATGGTTTGCGTCTGTGAGGGAACGAACAGTTTATTTGCGCCAGATATGGCGAAGAACAAGCCCAGCGCAACACGTACTATCAAGATCGCGTATTCCGCCAGTTCGCGGCTGCCGAACACCCCAAACCGGATCAAGCGTTGCCACGTCATGTCTCGTACCCCCGGAAAATCTAGCAATCATAAACTAGTGGTTCCTTCTGCCGCTTCTTGGGCTCGCTCATGTTGTCGAAAAACAATGGTGTTTCCCCGAAACCCGAGTACGTATTTTGTTGACGACTCGCGTCTCCGCAACCAAAATAACTGCCACAAGCTAGCTATCCTTGGCAAGGAGCTACCCATGAAACGGTTCTGTATGCTGGCTATAGTTGCTGCGCTTAGTATTTCAATCTGCTACGCGCAGGACGACGACACATCTGGGAACCTCGCTGAGCGGGCACAGCCTGCTCCAACCAAACCAGCGGATAACGTAATCAAGGGCTCTTTTCCCGTCCGACTGGAAAAGACGCTTGATTCCAGCAAGCTGAAGGCGGGCGACACGGTGATTTGCCGGGCGGTTACCCCCGTTCACTCCCGCAGTGGATTGACGATTCCCAGCGGTTCACGGGTCATCGGCCATGTGACCGAAGCTAAGGCGCGCGCGAACGGCGACGCGGACTCGATGCTGACGATTGAATTCGACAAGCTGGAATATGCCAAGGGCGAAGAAGTCCCGATGAAGGGAACGTTCCAGGCGATTGCTCCAAGCTTGGGCGATCACGGCCCGGACATGGCCGCTGGACCGCATGAACTCGCAGTGTCTAGTCGCGGCGGAGCTAGCGGACTGGGATCTCCCGGCGCTGTGGATACGCCGCCACCCGCGCATGGCGGATCGAACGCGCTATCGAGCGGCAGTATGCAAACCGGCGGCCCTGAAAGCGGCACTCCAATTCTGCAGTCCGATTCCAAAGGCGTCCTCGGATTGAAGAATCTGCAGATGGGTGCCGACGGTGCGCTCACCTCTACCGGAAAGGAAGTGAAACTCGATAGTGGACTGCAAGTCCTGATTCACGCCGAAATCGAAGCAGGATCACGCAAATAGGCTATTCTGTTCCGGCGTTGCCAGCTGGAACGCGTGTCCGCTAAAAACAGAGTTGTTCCAGGTTTGCTGCGGTACTGCTATTGTGTTTTTGCGGCATTCATTGTGCCGGGATAGGTGTTTTCGTCGTGCCTACCGAACGATATTGCCCCTTACTGAATTCCTGGACATCTGGAACGCAACCCTTGTTTCCGGATACGCTTTCGGGGGAGCACACGTTAGGATGGCAAACATCATGGAAACCGCCGTGTTCGCTCACCAGCGGTAAAAGATCGTGGCAATTCCAGAATCCGTAACCGCTGCCAAGATCCTTCCACACGCCCGCGACCTTTCCAATGAGTACCTCCAGATCCTCTCCGTGGGCATACTCGTAGCACGAGACTGAGTACACGGGCGTTCCGTCGTCAGAGAGCGCGATAGCAGTTCCGTATCCATCATGGAGGTTGCAGCGTTTTAGCTTATGGAACACCTTGCTGGCGTCAGGAGGTAGCGGCTCCTGCGTCCCCACCGCGCAACTCGACAATATCTTGTCGTCCGGCGTTGGGCAGCCGTACCATCGGGCAGCCTCAGCGTAATCCTGGCTAACCCCTTGGCCATGAAAATACATGTCCCCAATCGCAAGCCGAGCGGCTGCATCGCCGGCTTCCGCAGCCTGGTGATACCAACGGATGGCCTCAACATAATTAGGTTGCGGCCTGTGCAGATATATCCATCCGAGTTCAGAGGCCGCCTTCGCATCACCATGTTCAGCTCGCGCGCGTAATGCGGTTAGCTTGTCTGACTCGGAAGACACATTGTTCTGCGCGAAAGCAGCCTGCGCAGCCGGAGCGAGAAAGATAACTAGCAATGCTGCTGTGACATTCCTGGATAGCTTCATTGAATGGACACGCGGAATTCCCTCTGGTCTCGAACATCGCACCTGGTAACAATAGCTTTACTCTATGGGAAACAATATATATGTGATCAACGAGAGGTGTCGTCGTCGATCCAGTATTCGCGCCGGGAGACTAGCACCAACTGCTGGTGTCCCTTGGCCTCCACATGCAGCGCGTGCAGGCCGGGCATCGGCGTCGTTGGGCGGAAACTCACTACATAGTAGTTAGGCACGTCGTTCGATAATGCGATGAGACCTGCCTTCAGGCTCTTGTCATCGTGGAAGTGGTGGAACTCACCTCCAGCGAGCTGCGCGACGAATTCCGCAGTGTTCGTCCGCAGTGCGTTGCGTGAGGTAATAAATGCCATAGTGGCCAATCGAAGAGGCGGGGCCAGCTGGCTGATGCAGTCGAGCACCTGCTTGTTGTATTGGCCGTCGTACTCGGGATCGGCTCCATCTTTACTGAAACAGCCATGAGCGGGCCCGGGTTCGCTGCTGTTCAGCTTCGACGCTTCATGGGCGACCCCGATCCGGTACTGGAAAATGCAAAGCTGTAGATCTGCGTATTCGTGTCGCTGATGAGGCGTAAAGCTTCATTGAGCTTCGTCTTACTACCTTGGTCAATGGTTTCGCTCAGCAGCAGAATGGCACGGCGAGAGCTCGCAGGCTGTGTCTGAAGCTGTGTGACAGCTAGTGCTATGCCGTCCAGAATGGCTGCCCCCTGATCGCCCGGGTCAAGGTTCCTAAGCTGGTAGGAAGCCTCGGCTGTTTTCGGCGTAAATCGCATGAGCAGATGTGGCTTACTGTCGAAGCCGATGAGAGCAACCCGGTGGTCTACGTTGCCGATCAGTGCATCGAGGATCGAGTCGAGCTGGCCATAGTCAACAAGGTGTCGTGCTCCGGCGCCTCCGGTTTCGACGACGATGGCCAATGCCAACGGCTGCGAGTCGGTGTCCTGATCAAGAGTGAGATGTTGCGGAACGCCGTTATCAGTAAGAAGAAAGTCGTCGGCGGTGAGTTGGAAAACGACTTCTCCTCCCTTGGTCTTCGCAAGGATAGGAACCTCAACCAAGTTTGAGCGCACGGTGAGGGTGGACTGATCTTTCTCGCCTTGTTGCGTGGCTCCAACAGCGGCGAGGGAGAGCAAGACGAGTAACGTGCACGCAGCTCTCATAACGGAGCCTTCATTGTAATCGCGTCAGTGGACGAAGTCAGACCCAAACCCGTACGCAAGGAGGGTCTTATATGGAATCGCGGGACCACCCAGAACAGCATGAGACCCGGTGGCATCCTGCCGCTGCTCTGAACGGAGTTTCGTTGTGGAGATTCACCGTAACTGGAAAGACGCTAGGTTGAGCGGAAGGGCAGCAGGCGCCGCCCTTCCATTTTTAAATATGCAGTTAGTGCTCAACCAGCAGCAAGCTATAAACCACCATCGATCCAGCAGGTTTCGTAGTGCTGAGGTTAAATTTGGGAGTAAACGTGATCTGCGTAACGTTGGTCCATGCCGCCGGGAATTTGAACAGCGTGGGCTTGGTCGTAAGGTTCCATTCCATGCTACCCAGGACCTTCGAATTGTTGTAAACGGTTACGATGACGGTGTTTTGCTCCCAACCTGCCGAGAGCGTCATGCTTATCGGCTGGAAGCCGCGGGTCTTCGTCGTCGTATACTCCCCTCTCAGAGCGATGGAGCCGCCGCAGTTGGCCGCAACATTGCAATAAGGGCCACCAACGAACGAAACAGTGTTATGCGGTGTCGCAGGGTCCACCCAAAAGCCTGGGCCATCTCCGCTCCACAAGCCGGGTGTCACATACAGAAAGTTATCCCAGTACAAGCTGGTTCCAGATGGATAGTTGTCCGGCATGGCGGTCGGCACATTTACATAGTTCATTCCGCCAAAGTTGATATAAGTCTGAGCCTGAGCACATAGTGCAAGGACGGTTATAAAACCGACAAGCAGCACAATCCTTTTCATAAAGTACCCCTGTTCTTTTCGGATTGTGGGTACAACCCGCCCCAGATCCAGTTTGATCCAGCATTGTCAGAGCGGATGTTCGCCAGCCTCATGGCAGTGACTGCTATTACATATTGAAAGCTCAGCTCCGACGAATGCTTTTTGAGTGATTGGGCCGGTATTGGCGAAGATCAGATTAGGCCGACTCTGGTCAGTCAGGAAACACCGGACTCTGGTTAAAGGTAGGAGCAGGTCAGCGTTCCCACAAGGCGGCTAGTCGCTTCTCGAGGTAGGCTGAACGATTTCACTCTAGCACCAGAGCTAAGTGTGTCAATGGAAGATATGTGGTATCCATAGAGAACTTAGGTGTAATTAGGAGAGGAAATTGCGCGCAGCTTCATAGCTTTATCCCGCAACAGGCATTCACGGATAAGTTAGTTTTATTTTGGTACAACAGGAAGATTTTTAAATTTCCGTGTAGAGAATTATTCGCACAGCGATTCGCGGAACTCTTCTCTTAGGAGCCTTGATAGCCTTTGGCGGCCTGGCGATAGACATCCTTCAGATCGGAGCGATCCAGAACGCGCGAGGCACCGTCTTCCTTGCTGATGGACTCAAGAATATTGACGGCCTGACGGTAATGCGGAATGGCTTCCTTGGTCTTGCCGGAGTGCGCGAGAGCGCTGCCCAGCAGGAACTGCGCTCGCGCTTGCTCCACACGAAGTCCCAGTTTCTCAGCGCGGCCCACGGCGCTGTCCAGCTCTTCGCGGGCTGCGTCAGCCTGATTGGCGGCCAGTAAAGCTTCGCCAAGATAAATGGAAGCTCGTACCGAATCAGCCTTCAGGCCCATCATGTCGGTGTCTTGCTTGATCTTCTTCAGCGCGGCGATCGCCGATTGCGCGTGTCCCTGAGCCACGTCGAGCTTCGCCAGATCGAGTTTCGCAAGTACCAGCTGCTCGCGAATATTGGCTTTGGTGGCGAGTTGCAGCGCCTTCTCGTACTGCTGGCGAGCCGAGGTGTAGTCTCCACTGTAGAAATAGCTGTCGCCAAGATAGTTGAGCGCTTCGGCGGTGCCCAGATCGTTCTTTACATCGCCGGCCAGCTTCAGAGCGGCTTCCAGATTCTTACGTCCTTCATCACCACGGCCCACGGCCGAGAGCGTGTGTCCATAGCCAGCCAGGGCAGCAACGTTCATGTAAGTGCGGTCACCCAACTGCTGGAAGATATTGACAGCTTCCTGCTGCGCCTTCAGGGCGGCATCGTAGCGACCTTGCGCTGCAAACAACGCGCCCATGTCAGCTGACTCGGTCGCGATTCCGTTCTTGTCGCCGGCGGCGCGATACGCTTCCAGAGCTTTCAAATACTGCGAGAGCGCGGTGTCGTACTGGCCGAGCTGCACGTTGGTTTGGGCCAGATCATGCAGGGCTTCCGTACCGTCCTGATTGAGGCGAGTGCGAATGTCGTAGGCCTGCTGGAAGTAAGTGAGCGCGTCCTGGAACTCGCCTTTATTGAAGTGCGCCACACCGATGTTCAGCAGTACGGTCGCCTGCGAGCTCTGATCCCCACTGTCACGTGCAATCTGCAAAGCCTCGTTGGTGTACTGCAGCGACTGGTCGTTCTTTCCGTGATCGAGGTAATAGGCGCCCAGGCTCATCAGAGTCTGTATGAGGCTGGACTTGTCGCCGATCGTGCGCTCCAGCTTGACGGCTTCCTCATAGCTGGCGAGCGCGGCCTTGGAGTCACCCATGGCATCCTGCACCTGGGCAAGCTGACCCAGGCTGCCCGCAATGCCACGCTGGTCGCCGATCTTGCGACGGATTTCCAGTGCCTGATTGAAATTGCGGACTGCGTCCTCCGGCTTATTCAGGTGCTGATACGCAATTCCCAGCGCCTGCAGAATCGAGCCTTTCTGCTCCTGGTTATCGAACTGAATGGCCAGGCTCAGCGCCTTGTTCAAGGGATCGAGAGCTGCTTGCGGATCACCGCTCCTGATATCGACCCGGCCGCTGGCCAGCAGCGCACTCACGTAGTTGGGATCGGCCGTCAGCAGCTTTGCGAGATAGCTCTTAGCCTGATCGTAATTGTTCGTGTCTTCATACAACTTGGCCAGGGCAAACTCGGCATCGGTGTCGTCGGGATTAACCTTCACCAACTCCTGATAGGCCGCGATGGCCTTCGTGGTGTCATGCGTCAGGCTGGCATGGCTGGCCTGAATGAGGAAGCGGTCTTGCGCGGGAAGGTTATCGCTGAGTTCAACGGCGCGCCGCGAGGCCTGTTCGGCCTTGTCGTCATATCCCATGGCGGCGTAGGTTTGAGCCAGCTTCGAGAACGCCATCGCGAAGTTCGGGTCCTGCGTCGTGGCATCCTCGAATTTCGTGACCGCTTGTGTGTATTGTCCGGCCCTGGCCAGCTGCGTGCCTTCGTCATAGGCCTTCAGCGCCGGAATGGACTGCGTAGTCACGTGCTGCGAGTGCGCTTGCAGCTCCTTCAGGATCGAAGGTGTCGAAGCCAACTTCTCGCGCATGTCACTGGCCAGCTTTTCCAGCGAGGCAAGCAGGTCGTTGTCGCTGGCGACACTGGTGCTGAGCGACACTTCCTGATCGTTCTTGAAATCGTGCACGGTCACGCTGATGCGCGTCTGCTGGCCAAACCTTTCGTACTTACCGGAGACGATGGTGTCGGCGTGGGTGAATTCCGCAATGCGGCGCAGGGTGGAAACATCGAGCGGCGACTCGGGCGATACGCCGAGATCATGCAAAACCTGCTGCAAACGATCCGGAGAAACCATGCGCAGGTGAGCAGAATGACCGATGTCGGAATTCAATGCGTCGGCAATCACCGATCCCATGGAGTTAAGGCTTGGGTCCCCGGTTGCGTTGTAGAAAGGAACGATCGCGAGTGACGTCACGGCGCCCTGCACGGTTCCAGAACCGCCGCCAGCGGCACCAGTACGGTAACGCACACCGATGACGGCTGCGACTGCCAAGAGCAGCGCGACTCCGCCGATCGCCAGCCACTTTATCGGGAGCTTCTTCGCCTGCGCAGCCCGCGCCCTGGAACCGCTAAGCACCGGATACGGATGGCTACCGCGGGACTTCTTACCCTGCCAGATCTCCAGTTCGTCGATCAGTTCCTGCACCGAACTGAAGCGATCTTCCGGATTGCGTTCCAGACACTTGCTGACCACGGCGCTGAGCGCTGGGGGAATCGACGTATCTACCTCCGCCAGCGGGATGGCGCGTTCCTGCGTGCGTTTCACCAGGCTGGCAATGGCGCTCTCGGCATGGAAGGGCATGAAGCCGGTCAGCAGTTCGTAGAAGATGAGGCCGACAGCGAACTGATCGGAACGCGCGTCGAGTTCCTTGCCCATCGCCTGCTCGGGCGACATGTATTCCATGGTGCCGACCATCATGCCGGTCTGGGTCATGCCATCGCCTTGCAGGGTTCGGGCCAGACCGAAGTCCATGATGACGACGCGGCCGGAGCCGTCGCGCATGATGTTGCTGGGCTTCAGATCGCGATGGATTACGCCTTCGGCATGCGCCGCTTGCAGGCCCGCGCAAGCCTGCAGCATGATGTCCACGCCTTCTTCGGGCGACAGCTTGCCTTGTCCGAGCAAAATCGTGCGCAAGTCCTCACCTTCGATGAACTCCATGGTGATGAACTTCACGCCGTCAGCTTCGTTCAGGTCGTAAATGCGAATGATGTTTCTATGCGTAACCTGCCGCGCCAAGACCAGCTCCTGCTTAAAGCGGGCCAGGATGGCGGGGTTGCCGGCAAGGTCCGGACGGATGACTTTCAATCCGACCACGCGCTCCACTTCCATGTCGCGCGCTTTGTAAACCGCGCCCATGCCGCCCATGCCGAGCATCTTGTGGATCTCGTAGCGGCCGCCCAGGACATCGCCCTCGCGGAAGATGGTTGCGCCAATGTGAGTGAAAATCGGGTGCGGCTGCGAGCCGGAACTTCCGGGACGGGATGCAGTCCCACCAATCATGGTGAGGGCATCGGAGGGATTGCTTTCAGGAGTCTTGGGGGATGGAGGGAAGCTGCTGCTACCGCCTCCGGCCGAATCCGGCTTAGTCAGGTCGACACCGGGAAGAGTTGGGCCATCCGGATTGTAGGCAGGTTGGGGCATTGGGGCGGAGCTTTCCCCAGTAGACACAGCAATTCCCTCAGGCGCGCGCCGCGCTGCTCCTTCTTGATCCCCAGCCACTTCGCCCTACCTTCCCCGAATGAAACCAGCCTTGGGAGAGGCTTCGACTCAAAGCCATCTATCCAGAAAGTATACCCCGAGTCGGCGCCGTTTTCGCGGAATTTCGCGTCCCCGGGAATCGAATTGAGGCCCTAAAAAGTAGAGCCGGTACCCTGATGGATACCGGCTCGGCAAGCACCCGAAATTACTTCGAGTACTGGGTAATTCGCGGGTTGGGATCGGGTGTTCCGTCGGACTGCTGTCCCACGTTCAACCCGACCAGGCCGCCCTTGGAGCCGGTCGTTCCTGCGCCGGCGCCGATTACGTAGATGATCTCGACATTCGAAGTGCCACTACCGGGACCAGTGACGATAAACCGTCCGAAGGCGGTACCTAGCGAATTGCAAGTCGGATATGTCATTCCGCAGTTATATCCGCCCGAGAACAGCGCCTGGTTGACCGTACCGTAGGGCCCGCTGGCATCGAATTGTTGATCCCAGACTCCACCGCAACAAGGCGTTAGGCCGACATCCACCTCATTGGTCACGCTGGGAAGTACCGGGGTAATTGTGCTTCCCAGATACGATCCCAGGATGGAGGCCACCCCGAAGCCATTCGCGGGCGGCGATTGCAGCTGGAAGGATCCGAACATTACCGCAGGGCTGGTGTCCAAAACGAACGCGACATTCGGTGTCACCAGGTACCAGACCGGCTGGGCCGGGGCGCTCGGCAAAGTCACTGTGACCCGGCCGCATGCCGTTTGAATCGGTCCGCAGCTCGCATCCACGTTGTACGTACCGCTGGTGTACTGGACAGGAGTTACCGTGCCACCATCGCTCTCGTCGGTGTAGTAGCCGCTGATCCCATCGGTGCGAACGATATTGCCAGCGCCGTCGAAGCTGACGACCCCAACCGCTGCCGAGGGAACCAGCGATCCATTGCTGGTAGCCAGACCGCTCAAGTCGATGAGGCTCTGTCCAACGAGCGACCCGTTGCTGAAATTCCCGACACCTGCAACCTGTTGCTGCAGGACATCAACCAGCGTGAAGGGGCCGGAGGTGTCGGCGTCAATGGCCACCAGTTCCGTCGATGAAACCACGTAATAGACATAGTTCATCGTGCCGGCATTGGTGATCAGGCTGTAGGTTCCGCGTCCGGTAGCCGGGTCGGCCTGTGCCAGCAAGCCACCTGTAATCGCCACCTGCGGGGACGCAGTTCCGTTGTCATTGAGATCTTCTTCGCCGCCGGTGACCGGCTGGGAACCGTTGACGGAAGTTCCCAAGGCAAACATACCCGCCCCAGCGTATCGGTTGCCGGTCGCATCATTGCCAAACAGGCCGAAGGAGTAGTTGCTGATGATGCCTCCGACAGTCGTCGTACTTTGCGCCTTTAGCAGTCCCGAACCGTAGGCCGTTGCCGAAGCGGAGGTATTGTTCAGAATTACTTTCGTGGCTCCGTTGGTGGAGACGATCATGCTGAAGTTCAGCGTCTCTTGATTGTCGGAGCGCTGGAATGTCAAAGTGCCGAAATTGGTGCCTTGGCCGATGTTGTAGGTGCCGCTGACCGCAACACCAGCGCCTGCGGTTCCTCCGGGACCTGCTTCGTCGAGGATGCCGCTGATAACGCCGGTGCCATTTTTATCCTTGCTCGCCACCAGTTGGGCGACGTCATAGAACGGCTGACTGTTGTTGAATCCGTTGAAATAGAGAGCATAGGGTCCCTGTAGCCTGCCGACTACGGTGATAGTGAATACCGCAGTTGCGACCTCGTTCGCGCCATCGTTCACCTGGACCGTGAAGCTGTACACGCCGGCCGTGGTAGGCGTACCGGCGATCGTTCCAACGTTCGGAGCGCCGTTCTGTCCCTGAGTGGTGGTCAGAGTCAACCCGTCCGGCAACGAATTCGGAACGGCAAGGGTGAAGGTATAGGGAGGAAGACCGTTGCTGGCAGTAATTGTAGCGTTGTACAGTCCACCAACAAGTCCGCTGGGAAGCGACGTAGCCGTCAGGCTGAGCACCGGGTTGATGGTGATCGACGCCGTCAACTGGTTGACGGCCGCAGTCGGCGTTTGCGAATCGGTAACTTTGGCCGTGAAGGTGAACTTGCCCAGAGTCGTAGGAGTACCGCTGATGACGCCGTCCGAAGCCATGCTCAAACCAGGGGGTAGCTGACCGGAGGCGATGGTCCAGGTATAGGGCGTCACACCACCCGAGGCCACCAGCAGGAATTTGTAGGCGATGCCGATGACGCCGTTATTCACTGTGAATTGAGCGATATTAAGTGCGGACGGACCATTCGTTGGAACGCTTCCCGCACAACTGACCATAATTGCGCATGCCAGCAATCCCACCGCGAGCGACAGGAAAGGTTTAAGCCCTTTCATGGATCTCCTTATCGAATCTGAACAAGCTGGTTTTTGAAAACGCCTTCGGGGGATCGGCCGGACGAAACGCGGCCTGCGAGGAATAGACATCTCAGAGGACCACGAACCTGGAGCAGCCGCAAAGTGCGTATAGGCTAGCAGAGTATCTGAACTGTATGTAAATGCAAGCTCTTTTTTGAATGTGCCGACCCTTCGGACGCATTTTGGGAATCGAGTTCCGGTCGCGGGCCGTGCTCGCGCCAGACCTTCAGCTCTGCTATCTTTAACGGTTCCCGGAGGCATTGTGAACCTCAGAGCCCTTTTGATATCCGGAATCTTCCTTCCTGTCTCACTTCTGGCCCAGCAACCGGCCAATCCGAGCGCCACGCCGCCTACGACCCAGATGTATGTGGAACCGACGATGGCCTACACCCCTAGCCTGGATGTTCCTTCCATGGACCGGTCGGCCGACCCCTGCACGGATTTTTACCAGTACTCCTGCGGCGGCTGGGAGAAGAACAATCCGATCCCTCCCGACCAGACCTCGTGGAGCGTTTACGGCAAGCTGTATGAAGACAATCTGAAATATCTCCGCAGCATTCTCGAGCAGGCCTCGGTGGCTAAGGACCGCGACGAGGCCACCCAAAAGATCGGTGACTACTACGCGGCGTGCATGGACGAGGCTGCCATCGAGAAGCTGGGGGCCAAGCCGATCGAGCCGGAGCTGGCGGAGATCGCTGCCATGAAGAATCTTCATGACATGGCTGCGCTTACCGGCCGCCTGCACATTGACGGTGAGTCGATGCTGTTCGGCAGCGGCTCGCAGCAGGATCCTGACAACTCGGACGCCATGATCGTGACTGTGGTACAGGACGGGCTCGGATTGCCCGACCGCGACTACTACACCAAGGACGACCCCAAGTCCAAGGAGATTCGCGAGCGTTACATCCAGCACGTACAGAAAACGTTTGAGCTGATTGGCGACTCTCCTGAGGTTGCGAAGAAGGAAGCCGACACGGTCATTCGGATCGAGACCGATATGGCCAAGGCATCGCTCACCCGGGTGGATCGGCGCGATCCTTACAAGGTCACGCACAAGATGAAGGTGAGCGACTTGCAGGCGCTAGCGCCCAGGTTCGATTGGGCGGGGTATTTTTCCGCTAGCGAGGTTCCCGCATTCAACATCCTCAACGTCGAGGCGCCTGAGTTTTTCAAAGAGATCAATCGCCAGTTGGGCTCTGTTCCACTGGAGGACTGGAAGAGCTACTACCGCTTCCATGTGGCCAACTCGGAGTCGCCGGACCTGTCCTCGGCTTTCGTGAACGAGAACTTTGACTTCTATCGCAAGTATCTGCACGGCGCCAAAGAGCTGCAACCGCGGTGGAAGCGTTGCGTTGAGAATGTCGATGAGCAATTGGGAGAGGCGTTGGGACAGGCTTATGTGCGGAAGACTTTTCCGCCGGAGCTGAAAGCGGCGACCCTTGAGATGACGCGGCAAATTGAAGACGCCATGGCTATGCGCATTCAGCAACTGGATTGGATGAGTCCCCAGACCAAGCAGCAGGCGATCAACAAGCTGCACTCAATTCGCAACAAGGTTGGCTATCCGGACAAGTGGCGCGATTACAGCTCGGTGAAGATTGTTCCCAATGATTTCTATGGCAATGCCGAACGCGCGGTGGTGTTCGAGAATCACCGGGAGTTCAACAAGATCACTAAGCCGGTGGACCGCACGGAGTGGGACATGACTCCACCGACTGTAAATGCCTATTACAACGGGCAGATGAACGACATTAATTTCCCGGCCGGCGTTCTACAGCCGCCCCTCTACGACCCGAAGATGGACGACGCCCCCAACTACGGCAATACTGGGTCGACTATTGGGCATGAGTTGACGCATGGCTTCGACGATGAAGGCCGCCAGTATGATGCCAAGGGAAATCTGAAGGATTGGTGGACCACGCAGGATGCGACGCAGTTCGTCAAGCACGCCGACTGCGTGGTCGATCAGTATGCGAAGTATGTGGTGGTCGACGACATCCATATCAACTCCAAACTGACGGAAGGTGAAGACGTCGCCGACCTTGGCGGTACGATCCTGGCTTACATCGCGTGGAAAGGTGATGAGAAGGGCAAGCAGCTGTCGAACGCTGACGGTTTGACGCCGGAGCAGCGTTTCTTTGTAGGCTTCGCGCAGTGGGCCTGCGAGAACGATCGCCCCGAGGACGAACGGGCACGCGCGATTACCGACCCGCACTCTCCGCCGAAATACCGTATTAACGGCGTGGTGGTGAACATCCCGGAGTTCGGGCAGGCTTTCAGTTGCAAACCTGGTTCGGCAATGGTGAAGCCGGCCGACAAGGTTTGCAAGGTCTGGTGAAGTCTCAACTTCGGAAGATCTGTTGTCCCGGTAACAAGATTCAACCAGAACGCCCCAAGCACGAAGGGTCGAAACTGCAATAGCCCGGGACGGAAGTCCTGGGTAGAACGTTAAAGAGATGTATAAGTTCCTAGGGGACAACATTCAGTGCTAATGCGAATTGGTAAGACTCTTCGCGTTGTCCATCCTGGTTTGCCCGACGGCGTTTGCGCAGACCACGCCGCCTCCCACGCACGCCAGGTAGACCGACGAAACTACCGGGACCGGCCGCTACGCCAATTGCGAAGGCGGCTTCTATGTGTTGCAACCGCGGGGTGTGGTTGGACCAAACAACTTCATCAACCCCTTCGCGGGCAGGTCGGGGACTATAGTTCTTTGTCCGCTCAACGCCTCGGCGGCGCCGTAGCCGCTGCGCACTGCGCCTTCCATGGTCGCGGGCCAGCCAGTCGCGGTCCAATCGCCCGCGAGAAACAGCCTTGGCCACGGACTTTTATGAGGGGCACGGAAGGCATCGCTCCCCGGCGACGGAGCGAAGGTCGCGTGGATTTCTTTAACCACAGTGGCTTTCGTGAGCTTGGCTTCGCGGACTGTCGGGAAAAATTCCGCCAGCTCTCGCACCGCAAGATCGATGATCTCCTGCCGCGGCTTATCAACCAGAGTCTTTGACGAGCTGACCACTAATTCGATATAGCTTCCGCCTTGCGCTGCGTCTTTGCGCGTAGCCAGGATTTTAGATTTGTGAAACATCCACTGAATCGTGCGTTCGAGCAACACCGCGTGTTCGAGCGGCGTGATCTCGCGATCGAACCAGAGATGAATGCCGGTAATTGGCGAGCTCTCGAAGTGGCGCGCGTCTTCACGCAGTGGATTCAGCTCGGGAGCGTCCGGCAGCAGCTTGTCTAGTGTGTTGAACGGCGTTGCCAGCACCGCATAGTCGACGCTCACGTCTTCGCCACCGATGCATAGCTTTACACCGGCACCCTCGATACGAAACGATTCGACTGCGGATCGCGTGTGTACCTTGCCACCGCGCTCCTCGATATATTGCGCGGCCGTCCCATACAGTTGCGACAGGGGAACAGCCGGAACTCCCATGCGCCCCGCCTCGGCTGATTTCAGAAACGAATCGCGAAAGACTAACGCAGCGTAAGGCACCGAAACACGATTCAATTCCTCGTTCAACGCGCTGACCAGCACCGGCGCCCAAAAGCGATCGATGGCCTGCCTAGTCTGTCCATGACGCTCGAGCCAGACCTGAAAGTTCTCGCCATTGTCGCTGGGCAACGATGGCGTCAGCGCGAGCATGGCACGCCCAATCGCCAGCTTGTCTTTCAGATCGAGCACGGAAGAATTAAGGAACGAAGCAGTCGCATGGAAGGGTGCCGGCAGCGCGCCCGGCTTCAGCGTCGACGACTTGCCGCCGGGCAGGATGAACGTGATCTCGTCGTACCAGCGAATCTGCCGCTCGACGCCTAGCCGCCGGTAGAAATCGATGAGGTTGGTGCAGCAGCCCAGCAGCACGTGCTGGCAGTTGTCGACGACCTCGCCGGTACCGGGCAACTCATAGGAGGAGGCACGGCCACCGAGATAAGGACGCCGCTCGAATAGCTCCACCTGATAGCCCTGATCGGCCAGCGCACTTCCCGCGGACAGGCCCGCGAGCCCGCCGCCGATGACGGCCACCGTGCCGCGCTTTGCGTTGTTTCCGGTCTCGCTCATGCGCGCCGCACGAACCCTTTCGCCATCACCGCGAGCTTTTCGGCGGAGCTTAGGTGGACGCGCTCAGTGAAGACGTCGTAGTTGCGGGCGACAATCTTCTCCAGCAGCCGGCGATAAATCTGAACCAGCGTCCACAGCGCCGGCTGGCTGTCTTCATCGATGAGCGGCAGCAGTTCCTGGGCCGCGGCGTAAAACTCCTTGGCACGTTGTGCCTCGAATTCCAGCAGCGGACGCATCGCGGTCGGCGCAGATCCGTTCGTGAGGGCGTGAATGTCGAGGCCGAAGCGCGCGAAATCTTCGCGCGGGAGGTAGACGCGGCCCAGTCCGGCATCCTCTTTCACGTCGCGCAAAATGTTGGTGAGCTGAAATGCCACACCCACTTTTTCCGCCAGCGATTCGGCCTTGGGGTCACGATAGCCGAATATGCGGATACACACCAAACCGACCACCGAGGCGACGTGGTAGCAGTAGTCGTAGAGCTGATCGAAAGTTTCGTATTGTAACTGTGGCGTGCTTGTGACGGAATCGCCAAGTCCCGGCGGAACGTCCATCTCAGTGCCGTGTACGAGTTTTTCGAGCAGTTCAAGCGGGATGTTGAAGCGTTTCTGCGAATCAGCCAACGCGAACAGCACCGGGTCATCGGTGCGCTCGCCGTCAACCACGCGTCGAAGCGAATTCATCCATTCGTCGAGTTTTTCGCGACGCTGGTCGGCCGGAATTGCAGGATCGTCGGAGATATCGTCGGCGTGCCGCATGAAGGCGTAGACCGCCGAGAGCGCATTGCGCTTGCGCAGTGGCAGGACAAGAAAGCCATAGTAGAAGTTTTTGGCAGCCGAACGGGCGATGTGCCGGCAAACACCGTAAGCCGCCCGCAGTTGCAGCGGGTGCTCGCTCACAGGACCTTTCCCATTGCCGCCCGCGCTACCAGCCACAACTTGCGCGACTTGGAGATCGACGGGCGGCTCTTCAGCACGTCGTAGCCCTGCTGCTCGATCGCATTCAGGATCTCGAGGCCGCCGCGGCTGAACAGATCGAGATCCGTTGCGAGGTGTTTGTCGACTTTGCCGATTAGGGGAAGCCCCATGCCGAACCACTCTCTCGCGCGCGCCACTTCAAACTTCATCATCTCGAGGAATTGAGGCGTGGCGCGGCGTTCCGCGATATCGCTTTCGCTCACGCCGAATTTTGTCAGACTATCGAGCGGCAGATAGATGCGGCCCTTGCCGTAGTCGACGGCGACATCCTGCCAGAAATTTGCCAGTTGCAGAGCAGTGCAGGTGTAATCGGAAAGCTGCTGGCGCTCAGCATCGCGGTATCCGCAGAGGTAGAGGACGAGATGTCCGACCGGGTTCGCCGAATTCTTGCAGTAGCCCAGCACGTCGTCGAACGTTGGATAGCGCGTTGTGGTTTGGTCCTGGCGGAAGGCCGTGAGCAGATTGGCAAAGGGATCGCGCGGGATGTCGAACTCGCGAATCGTCTCGCGCAGGGCGACGAAGACCGGGTGCCGCGGTGTAGTTGGATTCCGTGCGGACGTTTCCGCCTGAAGCTTCTCCACGTCCTGCCGGATGTCTTTTGGCTCCGGCACAACCAGGCTCATGTAGGTCGCGTTGAGTTCCGCTTCCCAGGCATCCAGCAGCGCCAGCGATAGTTGCGGATTGCCAACTTCGTCGCCGAGATCATCAGAGATCCGGCAATACGCATACACGTTGTAGAAGTGCTGGTGGAGATGCTTCGGGAGGAACCAGGTTACGACCGAGAAGTTCTCGTAATGCGAGTGAGCCAGCCGAGAGCAGTATTGTTGCGCTTCCTCCAGCGACGGAGCGTGCTCTGGAATCGCGTATTCCGGCGGCAACGCCTGCCATCCCGCCGCAGCTGGGTCCGGCTGGATAAAATGCATGTCTGTAGGAATGGAGGACATTACAAGAATTGTACCGGGGATGTTTTGATCGTGTCGTGAAACTACCCCGCCCTAGCCAAAGGAGGGCTAGAACGGGGCACCCTATAGATCTTTACCAGTCTTAGACCTTCACTTTACCAACTCTAGATCTCTACCGGACACGATAACCGAGAACCGACAACTGCTCTACAGCCCCGGGATGATTGCCGTCTTGATGTCGCCGTTGCGGTTCAGCATATGGCGCAGAACCTGCTGCAGTCGCGACAATGGCGCTTCGCCGGTGATGTAGTCGGTACCTTTGATCTTGCGTTCGCAAATCAGCGCGAACGCGCGACGCACTGTCTCCGGGGTGTGATGGAAGGTCGCTTTCAGGGTCAGCTCGTTGTAGTGCAGCCGCTGCGTGTCGAGTGCGACCGTGGTTCCGTTCGCGCATCCGCCGAAGAAGTTGACGGTGCCGCCCTTGCGCACCATGTCGATCGACCACTCCCAGGCCTGCGGACGTCCCACGGCTTCAATCACAACGTCGCAACCTCGGCCTTCCGCGGTCAGCTTGCGAACGGCCTTCACCGGATCGTCGACCTCGGTGATTTGGACGGTGCTGTCGGCTCCGGCACGCCGCGCGGCAGCTACCTGCGAATCGCGCTTCACAACCGCGACTACGTTGCAGCCTGTCAGCTTCGCTACCTGGACAAACATTAGGCCGATTGGGCCGGCGCCGATCACGGCCACCGTATCGCCAATCTCCATCTTGGTTTCATGCAGACCGCGCAGCACGCAGGCCAGGGGCTCGACGATGGCGGCCTCCTCGAAGCTTACATGCTTCGGGATCGCCAGCATGTTGCTCTCAACAATGCGGCGGGGAATGCGAATGTATTCGGCGTAAGCGCCGTTGTTGAAGAGCAGATCCTGACAAAGATTTTCCTGGTGCTTGGAGCAATAGAAACAGCTACCGCAGGGCGCGGAATTCAACGCCACCACGCGCATGCCCTTCTTGAATCCCTTGACGTTGGGCCCCACCTCTTCGATGACACCGGCTAATTCATGGCCAAACAGCGCCGGAGGAACGATCATGCGCGCATGATAGCCGCGCTGGTAGACCTTCAAGTCGGTACCGCAGGTCAGGGCCACCTGCACCTTGACCAGGACTTCTCCCTCTTCCAGGGTTGGGATCGGTACCTGCTCGATTTTGACGTCCTCTTTCCCGTAGAGGACCGCCGCTGTCATTTGTCCATTCACGCTACTCGTCCTTCCATACGCTGCCCGGTTGAATCACGATCTTCATCGAATCAGGCTTAGGGTGGGCAGCCAGCTGCAAAGCTTCAATCGACTCGCCCAGGGAGAAACGGTGGCTGATGAGCCGCTCCAAATCCATCTCCCGGCTCAACACAAACTCTGCCGATTCGTCCTGCAAGTCCACGGAAGCGCTATACGAACCCAGAAGACTCTTTTCGTCGACACAAACAGCTGCGGGGTCGATGGTGGCTTCCCCATGCTGGGTCTGCGCAAATAAAAGAACCCGGCCTCCCGGGCGAGTTGCATCCATCGCTGGACGGATCAACCCATTTACAGCTACAGCGAGAATGACAGCATCTGCCCCACGACCTTCCGTCAAGTCCTTCACGGTTTGCACCGTGTCGAAGGTAGAGGCGTCGATACTCTCATTCAGGTCGAACGTCCTAGCTATTGTATGCCTCTGCGGGAGCAAATCGGAAGTGATTACCCTCGCTCCGTGTCGGCGGGCCAACACCGCCAAAATAATGCCGATCGGCCCCTGACCCACGACCAGCACGGTTTCACCCGCGCAAAGCCTCAGAGTTTCAATACCTTTCATGCACGTATTGACGGGCTCGATAAATGACGCCTGCTCAAAGGACACGCCGTCGGGTATGCGTACAACGCCCTTCTTCACAATCCAGTCCATGACGCGGACGTATTCGGAAAAGCCTCCACCGCTGGCCTCATAACCGGCGGTCGCGCCGACCTTTTTGTAGGTCGGGCACTGGGCGAAGACCTTGTGCCGGCAGTAATAGCAGTCGCCGCAGGGGATGTGATGAAAGACCACCACGCGGTCGCCGATCTTAAAGCTCGTCACGCCGTCGCCGATGGCAGCGATGGTGCCAGCCGTCTCATGTCCGAAGATTCGCGGCGCCGAATGTGAGCCGGTGGCGATCTTCTTCAGATCGGTCCCGCAGATGCCGCAGGTATGCACGCGGATCAGGATCTCGCCCGTTCCGATCTGCGGCACGGGAACGGTCTCTAGTCGAACGTCATTGACGCCGCGATAGACCACCGCCTGCATGGTCGATGGGATGGCCCGATCTCCGACGTTGCTTCCTAATTGTGTCGCAACCGACATGTTTTCCTTGGTGGGTAGTGGTTAGAACGAGAACGGCGTTTGCAATGAGATCTTTGATCCACTATCCACCACCCTCTAACCACTTCTTAATAGATGTTCCAGCTCTCTACAGAGGTTCGCAGAAGCCAGATCGTTGTTACGTTTCAGTGTGCCCAACGACGACCACCACTTAGGACGAAACGCCACGTACAGCAAAAAATCGGCTGTAGAGAACTTTCCATCCTCGTCGATGAAGCGGCCCAGCGGCGGCATCACAAATGCCGCTTCGTCCGAAATCGCCTTCACTGCTAGAAACTTCAACCCTCGTGCGTGAGCTACCTGAGCAACTGCTGCGCCTTCCATGTCGACAACATCGGCGCCGTGTCTGATCAGTAATTCCTGCTTCAACGCCGCATTGCTCACATGTTGCGAGGTTGCGAGTATCCAGTCACCGCTGGCCGCCTTATAGCTGGTGCCACTGGCGGCGTGCACGACTTCGCGAATCTGACCAACGTCACCAACTTTCAGCTCCGGCGAAACCGCGCCCGCGATTCCCGCCGAGATCAACCGCTTCGGCTGCGCATATCGTATGGCCACCTCTGCAGCATGATGCGCAAATTTCTCGCCAATCCCGCCGATCGCAACCACTGCATTCGGCAGCTGAAAAAGCTGCACTCCGTCGATCCGCGTCGGCCGAATCTTTCTGAGCAGCGGCGCCAGTTCCGTCCGCATTGCTGCGATAACCGCGACCGGCTTATGCGGCATAGCCGTGCGCCTGGAACCACTCCGCGGCGCGGCGTAAGGCATCGTCAACGGGCTGCGGTTTCCAGCCCAACTCCCGCTCGGCCTTGGTGCTGGCGACAAACATTTTCTTGCGCGACATCTGCACCGCTTCAAGCGTGGCTCGCGGTTCGCGCTTCAGCATTCCGCCGATAACAACCGAGCCCCAGGCTCCCGCTGCCAGCGCAACGGCGTACGGGACTTTGATGTTCGGTGACGGCAGGCCAGTGATAGCGCCCAGCTTGTCCAGGATCTGCTTCAGCGTGAGATTCTCGCTACCCAGAATGTAGCGCTCGCCGGGCCGCGCTTTCTCCATCGCCAGCAAATGCCCATCAGCGCAATCGACAACATCGACCAGGTTCAGACCAGTGTCGACATACGCCGGAAACTTCTTCTTTAGAAAATCCACCACAATCTGTCCGGTCGGCGTCGGCTTGATGTCGCGTTCGCCGATCGGCGTCGTCGGATTCACAAGCACCACGTCCTGCCCGCTCTGTCCGGCCTCGATGACCAGACGCTCGGCCATGAACTTGCTGCGCTTGTAGTCGCCGATCATGTTGTCGAGACTCACCGGAGATTGTTCATCGGTGAGATAGCCGTTGTTACCGAATCCCATGGTCGCAACGCTGCTGGTATAGATAACCCGTCGAACCGCGGAATCTCTCGCTGCCTGTAGGATGTTTTTTGTGCCATCTACATTAGATTCATAGAGTTCCTGACCATTGCGCGCCCACAAGCGATAATCGGCAGCGACGTGAAAAACGTACTCGCAACCCTCCATTCCTTTGCGTAGCGAGTCAGCGTCTTGTAGATCGCCGACCACACGTTCGGCCGCCATGTCAGCAATGTTGTCCAGGCGGCTGGTCGGCCGTACGAGCAGACGAAGCTCCGCGCCTTTCGAGAGCAGTTGCCGCGCAACATGGCTCCCCAGAAATCCGGTCGCTCCTGTGACAAAACATTTCATCAAGATCAGTTATCAGTGATCAGTTGCCGGTTATCAGTTCAACAAAACCGGGCGCCCCATCCTAGCCCTGTTGTTGGGCTAGGGTGGACGATTGTTCCGTTCAATTGGACGCTAATTCCTGCTGACCACTCGCAGTCGCTCCGTCTCTGACGTCGCGGTCGCTTTCGTGTACGTCGTCAGTGCCAGCAGCGGGAAGTACTGACGGTACATGGTGTATTCCAGGTAGAACACGCGCGGGAATCCCGTGCCCGTGTACAACGTCTCATCCCACGAACCGTCACGCAGCTGCGTTTTGAGCAGATACGCCACGCCGCGCTGCAGCGAGTCGCTACGCGTGTCATTGGCAGCCAACAATCCCATCACGGCCCACGCAGTTTGCGATGCCGTACTTGGGCCGACGCCCTTGGTGTTGGGATCGTCGTAGGAGTCGCATCGCTCGCCCCAGCCGCCGTCGGAGTTCTGCATCATGCGCAACCACTCGGCCGCCTGCTGCACACTTGGCTCGTGATAGTCGACACCCACCGCTTCCAGTCCGCGCAGCACCAGCATAGTGCCGTAGATGTAATTCACGCCCCAGCGTCCGAACCACGAGCCATCGGACTCCTGCTCGCGCTTCAGGAACTCCACAGCGCGGCGTACCGGCGCATCCTTGAGCGAATAGCCGTAGCTGGCCAGGCATTCGAGCACGCGCCCAGTAATATCTACTGTCGGCGGGTCGAGCATGGCGTTGTGATCGGCGAACGGAATGTGCTGGAAGACCATGCGGTCATTGTCCTTGTCGAACGAGGCCCAGCCGCCGTTCTTGCACTGCATCGACAGGATCCACTCGATCGCCCGCTCCACGGACTTGGTGTGATAGCTCTCGTTGCTGGTCTTCACCCGGCTGAGCGCCAGCAGCACCTGCGCGCTGTCGTCCACGTCGGGATAAAACTCGTTGTTGAACTCGAAGTACCAGCCTGCCGGAGCGGCCTTGCGGTTCTTTACGCACCAATCGCCGCGGCGCGTCACCTGCTTCTTCAGCATCCACTCGCAGGGCTGCACCAGCCGCGGGTCGGTAGCAGAAACTCCGCTCTCCGCTAGGGCGAACACTGCATACGCGGTATCCCAAACAGGCGACATGCAGGGCTGCATGCGGAAGGTTTTCTCTTCCTCAATGCCCAGCTTCTCGAACTCGTCCATCGCGCGAATGACCTGTGGATCGTCAAGCGAATAGCCCAAGCAGCGCAGCGCAATGATGGAGTTCATGATGCCGGGATAGATCGCTCCCAGACCGTCGCTCATCTCCAGGCGCTCCAGCATCCACTTCTCGGCGACCTTCAATGCCTGAGAACGCAGTGGGCGAATATGGACGCGCTCGAAGAAATGAACCAGGCGATCGAGCAGCAGGAAGAAGTTGCGCCAGCCAAACAGCTGTTTCGACCAGCGCAGGCGCATCTGGCTCTTGCTGCGGCCGCCGACAAAAAGCTCATCGATGCCCTGTTCCGTTGGAATCTTCTTGAACGGCTTCTTCGCGTAGGCAATCGACAGCGGCACCAGGATGGCGCGCGACCACGACGAAATTTCGTACAGGTTGAACCAGAACCAGTTCGGAAAGAGAGTGATCTCCGGCGGAATCGCCGGAACCGCATCGTAATCGTACTGGCCCAGGAAGCACAGGTAGATCTTGGTGAAGGTGTTGACCTCGGTCACGCCGCCCAGCGCAAGAATGCGCTCGCGGGCCAGCGTGAGCTGCGGATGATCGGGGCTGTATCCCGCCATCTTCAGCGCGAAATATGCTTTCACCGAGGCGCTAATATTTGACGGCCCATCGTTATAGATCGGCCAGCCACCATCAGGATTCTGGCGGTTCAGGATCTCGGAGGCACACTTCTGGGTGCGCCCCGCGTCTTCGGTGCCCAGCAACCGGTGCAGCAGGATATAGTCGGAAACCAGGGTGGTGTCGGCGCCCAGCTCTCCACACCAATATCCTTCGCTGCGGTCCTGCATGCCGAACAGGAATCGCCGGGAAGTGTCCATTGCCGCGGCTATGCGGCTCTTAATGTCATCGATTTTGCCGAAACGCATTTCAGCGGAACTTGGGGGTTCTGCCATTTCCTTTTTTACTCCGACGCCAATGCTGGCGCGGCGCCAATCGCCTCCACAATCTCGGGGGGCAGGCCAAAACGCACGTTTTCAGGCATGACTTCTACCTCGCGCATATTGGTATAACCCTGCTCTTCGAGAAACGTCACTGCCTCCTGTACCAGGATCTCCGGCGCGGAGGCGCCGGCGGTCAGACCGACGGTATTCACGTTTTGCAGCCATTCCGGCTTGATGGAGCGATAGTTTTCGATAAGGTACGAAGCGGTGCCGTGGTTGCGGGCCACTTCAACCAGTCGATTGGAATTCGAGCTGTTGTCTGAGCCAACGACCAGCAACAGATCGCACTCTTCGGCGACTTCCTTTACTGCCGTCTGGCGGTTTTCAGTCGCGTAGCAAATGTCCTGGGCGTGGGGCCCTTTGATGTTGGGGAACTTCTGACGCAACGCCTCAATGACGTGCGTGGTCTCATCCAGACTCAGCGTGGTCTGGGTCAGGTAGGCGACGCGGTTCGGGTCCGGGACGTGAAGGTTGTTCACGTCCTCGGGAGCATCCACAACCTGCGTCACCATGGGAGCTTCCCCGAGGGTACCGATAACCTCGTCGTGATCGTGGTGCCCGATCAGGATAAGCGAGTAGCCTTCACGAGCGAACTTCACCGCTTCCACGTGGACCTTGGTGACCAGCGGGCAGGTCGCGTCGATCACCCGCAGCTCGCGCAACTTACTGGCCTCGCGGACCTCAGGAGCCACACCGTGGGCGCTGTAAATGACGCGCTCGCCGGCCGGAACTTCTTCAACGCTATCCACAAAAATGGCGCCTTTGGAGGTCAGTTCGTCCACCACGTGCCGGTTATGGACAATCTCCTTGCGGACGTAAATGGGCGCGCCAAAGGTCTCCAGCGCAATGCGGACAATGTCGATCGCGCGTACCACTCCGGCGCAAAAGCCGCGGGGCTTCAGTAAAAGTAAGGTCTTCGTTTGAGTTTGAGTCATTCCGTCCTGCATTTAGTATACGAACTCCAAAGCGGAGTTTCCCCACGATTACTCTATTGTAACAGCGGCGGAAGCCCCAACCGGCCCGGCTCGAGTTGCGCATTTAGGCACTCTACGGTGCAAATCAAGCACTTAACGGGGAGGCGGTGAGGCCCGAATTCGGGCGATTATTCTTCATTACGGGCATTAGCCCGTCGGCGGCAGATCAGGCGTTCAGGTCGAGCTGGTCCCCCCAATGGAAAAGCCAGCCTTCACGTTCAGGTCGTTCCGGTGGAAGAGCTTGCCTTCAGGCCAGCGTCCCAAGCCGGCCACATTGACCTGATCCGGTTTCAGGCGGCGGTACTCCGCGCTAACCCAGAATCGATTTTAGCGAAACGCGGCTATCCTCACGCCGCGTCGCTCCCGTCCGCAAAGCGGACGACTCATCCCAGCCCAGGCCGAAGTCCCGGGTGGACTTCCATTTTTTCAGGACAGAGCCGGCTTCAGCCGGCGGTACATGCCGATTCGGATGTCCCTCGCTGTTCGCGCGTGGCACGTATTACAACGACATCCACCTCTGTCGTCTGTAAAATCTCCTCTTTACCCGGAAAGCGAGAGCCATCATGAACGCCAACGATCTGGCTAGGATGTACGAAATCAGCTACGGAGCCATCAACCGCAACCTGGAAGATGTCACGCACGAAGAAAGCCTGGTCCGCCCGCCCGCGGGCAACTGTCTGAACTGGGTATTGGGACACATCGTGGTCTATCGTGGCTCGATGCTGAAGATCATCGGCCGCCGCCCGGTCTTCGAAGGTGAGCGCGCGGCTCCGTACCTGCGTGGCACCCATCCCGACGGCAGTGAGCACTACCTCGATCTAGCCACCCTGCGAGGTCTGCTGTCGGACTCTCATCAGGAGTTCATTCCTGCGCTATCTACACTCACGGATGAGGAACTTTCTTCGAATGTGCCGGAGGAATTCAACCGCCCGCCGCTTGCTGGTTCCATTAGCAATGCTCTGGCCCGGCTCAGCTTTCACGAGAGCTATCATGCGGGCCAGGTCGGACTGTTAAGAAGGATTGCTGGGAGAGAAGGAGCGATACGGTAAAGCGGCATTTGGCAGTTATACGCGGAACTAGTGTCATCCCGAGCGAAGTGAAGCCGCGCAGCGGCCGAACGCAGTCGAAGGACCGCTATCGCCCGAACGATCCCTCAGGCTGTAGGGGGCCTTCGACTCCGCAGCGTAAATGCGGCGCTGCTGCGCTCAGGATGACACGCAAAAAAACCTGCACTGCTTTACCGGTTCGCCTTCAGCATCTGCTCGGCGTGCTTTAGCGACGTCTCAGTGAGCTTGGCGCCGCTCACCATGCGGGCAATCTCTTTGGTGCGCTCTTCAACATCGAGCGCTCGCACCGACGTTTTCGTTCGTCCGCCGACTTCTTTCTTCTCAATCAGGTAGTGCTGGTCGGCGAATGACGCGATTTGCGGCAAGTGCGTGATGCAGAGTACCTGCTTGGTGCGCGACAGTTGTTTCAGCTTCTTGCCGACAGCTTCAGCCGCACGTCCGCCGATGCCCGAGTCGATCTCGTCGAACACCAATGTTCGTTGCGTCGTATCGCTCTTGCCGTTGCGACTGCTGCGCTTCGTCTGCCCTGTCTCAATGCTGGTCTTCAGCGCGAGCATCACGCGCGACAGCTCGCCCCCGGAGGCGATCTCGTCCACCGGGCCCAGCGGCTCTCCGGGATTCGCCGAGATGAGGTACTGCACCTGGTCAAAACCGCGGCCGGTCCAGTTCGCTTCTTCGTCCGTCCCGCTCACTTCGACTTTGAAGCGCGCCTTCATCGCCAGTTCGTTGATCTCGCTCTCGACCAGCTTTTCCAGCTTGCGAGCCGACTCGTAGCGCCGCCGTGACAACGCCCGAGCCGCGTCGAGATACTGCTCCGCTGCGGATGCCAGTTCCTTGCGCAACTTGCGGAGCACATCGTCCTTGTTCTCCATGTCGTTCAGCTTGCGATCGAGATCCGCTCCCAGGGCGATCGCATCTCCCAAGGTCGGACCGTACTTGCGCTTCAGCCGATCGAGAGCCGCCAGCCGATCCTCAACCTCCGCGAGCCGCTCGGGCGATGCTTCGATGCCTTCGCCGTAATCGCGCAGCCGGGTGCCGATGTCTTCGATGGCGATGCGCGCCGACTCCAACTCGGGCACGGTATCGCGAAACTGCTCGTCGAAGCGTAGTAGTTCCTCGATCTGGCGGGAGGCCGCGCGAATCGAAGCCGCCGCCGATGCGTTGCTGTCATAAAGCGCGTCGTAGGCAGCCATTGCGGCATTGCGCACACGCTCGGCATTGGCGAGCACGCGCTTCTCCGATTCGAGCTTCACGTCTTCTTCAGGCTGAAGGTGGGCGTCGGCGATCTCCTTGCGCTGAAAATTCCACAGGTCAAGCAGCTTCAGACGGTCGGTCTCATCGCGCTCGAGATCGGAGATGCGCCGGCGGATCGCATTCCAGTGATCGAAGGCATTGCCGACGGAAGAGTCGTCGCTGCCGGCGAATGTATCCAGCAGGCTTAAACGCGATGCCGCGTCGAAGCCTAACACGGCTTCGTTCTGCGCATGGATGACTGCAAGATGTGGAGCGAGTTGTTTCAGAACGGTTACCGTCGCTGGCTGATTATTGATGAAGACTCGGCCCTTGCCGCCGCCGGCCGCGATCTCCCGGCGCAGAATAATTTGGCCGGCGTCGGCGTCGATTCCGTTTTCTTCCAGAACGGCGCCGATAGCGGCGGACTCTACTTCAAAGACCGCCGAAACGGTTGCCTTCTCGGTGCCATGGCGGACGGCGTCGCTGGAAGCTTTATCGCCCAGCAGCAGGGCCAGAGCGTCGATGAGGATGGATTTTCCGGCGCCGGTTTCGCCGGTCAGCAGGTTGAGGCCGGAAGCGAACTCCACGGCGACATTGTCGATGACCGCGTAGTTTTCGACCCGCAATTCCAGCAGCACGTGAGTTCTCGACCGGCGAAGTTAGGGGCAGTGTAGCAGGGAAGCTGTCAGCCGTCAGCTACGAGCCGTCGGATTGCCTTTCCCCATTTCGCTGTTCGCCACAGAGGCATAGATAGAATCTGGGTCCCACGCCACTTACTTGACGCGACATCGCGACAATGCAACGATGCCCTCCATGGGCGACGACAATCGGCGGTTAATGTGGCACGGGATGTTCTTATTTCTCCTCGGGCTATTGACTGGCTTCTGCGAAACGCATTTTGCCAACATCAGAATGGGACTGGCGGCGCACCTGGAAGGCGTCATGAACGGCATCTTCCTGATCGGCCTGGGCGCCATATGGACCGAAGTGAGGCTCTCGCCCGGTGCGAAAACGGTAGCCTTCTGGATAGCTCTCATCGGCACCTATGGGAACTGGTTCACAACAACCATGGCGGCAGTCTTCGGCACCTCCGCGCTTTCCCCGCTTACAGGGACGCCTCACGGCGGTCAACCGTGGCAGGAGAAGGCGATCACCGCGGGATTCATGGTGATTGGAATTGCGATCGTCGCGTGTGCGGTGTTGGTCTTATGCGGCCTGCGAAGGACGGCTAGGCCGCAAGCGGCATCCATGTAGATTCCCGAACAGGGAGAGTTCTAGCCCACATTGCGCGAGCCCGGGGAAACATCAGCAAAATCTTGACCCGTGGGATGCCGGCCCGTCCTTCCTGAAGGACTCGCCGCTAATATCGTCGCCTACTCGAGGCTTCCGCCCGGGGCTGAAGAAGTTTCGCCTTGTGGGCTCGTTGAATAAACCTGCATAAAAATCAAGGACCGACCGCCGGTAACCGGAAGCACGTCATCATTCCGGCGAACGGAGAAGAGCGAGAGGCGAACGGCGGGCTTCCACCCCCGTTACTCCATCGGAACCCCGCCCCACGACACTGTTTCTCGCGCGTCTAATGCTTATAATGCGGAGTAACGAAAGGTGAGCGTTGTCGGTCTCATGAATGTCTCCCATGCCTTCTTCGCTACGGCCATCGGCGGTGAAATCTCAGGTCTGATTGAGACCAGCGGTCTCGTCGCCAAAACAGTTCTCGTCATCCTTCTGATATTCAGCGTTGCGCTCCTGGGCCATCATCTTTTCCAAGTGGGGACTGTTCCGCCGCGCCCGCGCGCAGAGTAATCGCTTCATGCGCATGTTCCGCAAGTCCGAGCGACTGAACGATGTTGCCGCGGTGGTCGAACAGTTCAAGCCCAGCCCGCTGGTCGCAGTCTTCGAAGGAGCCTACGACGAGTTACGGAAGCAGGCGACGCATCCGATTCGTTTGCCGGCGTTGCAGCGCGCTACGCAGATCGCGTCGTCCGAAGAGCTTTCGCGGCTGGAGAGCCGTCTGCCCTGGCTGGCGACAACGGGCGCGGTGACGCCATTCATCGGCCTGTTCGGCACGGTGTGGGGCATCATTGACGCCTTTCACGGACTGGGCACGGCCGGCTCGGCCACGTTGCGCGCCGTTGCGCCCGGCGTTTCTGAAGCGCTGATCACCACCGCCGCCGGACTCTTCGCCGCAATCCCCGCGGTCATTGCCTACAACATGTTCACGCAGCATATCCGCGAATTCGCCTCGCGTATGGACGACTTCAGCCTGGAGCTGATCAACGAAGTAGAACGCGCCCAGGCAGGAACGCCGCGGCCACAGGCAACAGTGGAGCGGCGGTAATGGCATTCACCAACGCGCAAGGCCGCACCCAGAGCTCGCTTTCCGATATTAATGTCACGCCGCTGGTCGACGTGGTGCTGGTGCTGCTGATCATCTTCATGGTCACCGCGCCGGTGCTGCAGTCGGGAATTGAAGTTCAGGTCCCACACACCAAGACGGTGAAGGAAGTCACCGAGGAGCGGCTGGTGGTCACCATCAATCGCGATCAGGAAGTCTTCCTGAACAGCCAGCCTGTGAACATCAACCAGATCGCACAGCGCATTCACGAAAAGATTCGCGATCCCGAAGGCCAGTCCATCTATGTGCGGGCGGATGAGAATGTACCTTTCGGTGCGTTCGCCACGGTCATGGATGCCGTGAAGCAGTCAGGCATCACCAACGTAAGCATTGTTACCCAGCCGCTGGAGAAGAATGGTCGGTAATTCCCGCTCGCGCTTTGGTTTCAGAACCCGAACTGGTGATATCGGGCCCGGGGCCCCCGCGGCGTGCCGCTTTTGCGCGTCGTGGGGTAACAGATGAATGGCAGCCGAAGTTGACATCTTCGCGAGCGAGGGCAGTGTTCGCGGGCCCTTGATCGGCTCGGTCGCACTGCATGTTGCCTTGTTCGCGCTCGCACTTTTCGGATACCTAATTCCGTTCAATCGCGGCGAAAGCTGGGGCGGCACGACCGGTGGTGGCGGCGCGATGAGCGCGACGCTGGTCAGCAGCATCCCGCTGCCTAAACCTCCGACAGAAACGCAGAACGTGTTGGCCAATGAATCCAAGGGTCTAACCGAATCGAAGCCGAAAGCTGTTCCCAAAGAAGAGCCTAAGGCGATCCCGATCCCTGAACGCGAAACCAAGAAGAAAGCGCCGGTTCAGTCGGCGCAGAAGAAGCCCCCTCCGAAGGAAGTTGCCAAAGAGGAAGACAACAAGATTCCCTTTGGCGAAGGCGGACCGGTGAGCGGACCGTACGGGTCGTTCTCAACCGCGAATGCGAAAGGCGGATTGAGCTTTAGCGGTGGCACCGGGGATTTCGGCAGCCGCTTTGGGTGGTACGTCGATGCAGTGCGGCGCAAGGTTTCCGACAACTGGATGAAGTACGAAGTCGATCCGCGAGTGGACACGGCGCGGCGAGTGTACATCTACTTTGAAATTGACCGCTCAGGCTCGCCGGGAAATATTCGCGTGGAACAGTCGAGTGGGGTTCCATCGCTCGACCAATCGGCGACGCGCGCCCTGCAGAGAATCGATACGTTCGGACCGCTGCCGCCCGAGTATGCGGGACGGTATGTTGCGGTAGAGTTTTGGTTTGATTACAAGCGGTAGGTCGCGATTTTGGCCGAGCTGTGAGAGCTTATGAATTGTCATCACGAGGAGGGCTTTAGCCCGCCAACGGATCTGCCTTTCCTTCAATCGAAGCCGATCATGGTTCAGCGCGGTCATAGGGGTCGTTCGACTTCGCGTCCGTCCGATCCGCAAAAGCAGCGGATCGAAAAAACCAGGCGGACGCTCCACTCAGGATGACACCGGCATTGAGTGTCAACAGTTCTCAATTTTGGCCTTGTTTTTGGTAGTGCACATATTGGAGCTTCCATTGCCCATGAAACGGTTCGCCGCAGTCATTTCGCTCATACTGTTTGCCGCTCTTGGACTCTCGGCCCAGGACTGGATTCGCACCGGGACCGGCCTCGGCGTCGAAAAGATTCGTCTCGCTGCCGCCGACTTCAAGCAGCTCTCCACCGACTCGGGCACCAATAACCTGGCGACGACCTTCAACACTACTCTGCAGAACGATCTGCAGAACGCCGGCATCTTTGAGATGGTTTCGCGCAGCTTCTGGCCGACTTCGCTGCCGGGCGCGCCGCAGGAGGTTCATCTCTCCGACTGGTCGAGTCCGCCGCCGAACGCGAATATGCTGGCCTTTGGCAATCTGGGAGTGCAGGGCGGATATCTCAGCGTCCAGGGCTGGCTCTTCGACACGCACAACACGCAGACGCCCCAGGTGCTGGGCAAGCAATATCGCGAGCAGGCAAGCGACGAGAACGCACGGCTGATCGCTCACCGCTTCGCCGACGAGATCATCTTCCGGCTGGGTGGTGGCATCCAGGGCATAGCCGAGACGCACATTTACTTTGTCAGCAATCGCAGTGGCTCGAAAGAAATCTGGCAGATGGATTATGACGGCGCGAACGAAAAGCAGCTGACGCATTTGGGCTCGATCGCGCTGTCTCCCCACGTCTCGCCCGACGGGTCGCGGGTGGCGTTCTCGGGAGTGACCAAAGAAGGCTGGCAGATTCTGATGTACTCTTTCGATCTCAACCGGCTGGTCAGCTTCCCCCATTTCCCCGGAGACAACTACTCCCCGGCGTGGTCATCCGACGGCCAGAACATCGCCTTCTCATCGTCACGCACCGGTAACACAGAGATCTATAGCGTTACTTCGTCAGGCGGAAATCTTCGTCGTCTTACCGAGAACAAGGCACCGGATGTTTCGCCGACCTGGAATCCGAAGACGAATGCCCAGATTGCGTGGGTCAGTGGTCGCACCGGGCTGCCACAGATCTACACCATGGCGTCGGATGGAACGAATGCCACACGCGTCACCGACCAGGGCTACGCGGTTTCGCCTTCGTGGTCCCCGAATGGACAATTTCTCGCCTTCGCCTGGGTGCGTCACTACGGGCCGGGACAGCCGGGAGCCAGCGATATCTATGTGATGGATTTAGCCAGCAAGCAGTGGGCGCAACTGACGCACGATGGCGGCCGAAATGATTTTCCATCGTGGTCTCCCGACGGGCGACATATCGTATTCCAGTCGAATCGAACAGGTAAGTTGCAGATTTGGACAATGCTGGCCGATGGAAGCGAGCAGAGACAACTGACAAAATCGGGTGAGGGTTCGCAGCCCAACTGGAGTTTCAAGTAAGCTAAAAGGTTTGGTTCAGAGTTTAGGCCGGCACTTTGGGTTGGATCAAAATCAGACGGGCGCATCGGCAGGAAAGAATTGCGTCACCTGATGGGAAAGATTGCTCCTGCATTTTTGCACCATGGTAGTTCTGGGGCGCGCTTACGTTGATGGGCGACGGAAGGAGCACACTTCGGCCCTTTATGAACTCATGCGAGTGCTCTCGCATTGAAACGGAGGAGAAAGTTGAAGCGTACACGCAGTCAATGGAGCAAAATCACGATTGCACTGGCCGTAGTTCTGATGGTCAGCGCCTGTGGCAAGAAGAAGGCAGCGCCGCCACCGCCGCCACCGCCACCACCCGCGCCGGCACCGACTGCCTCCTTGACAGCCAATCCGAACACGATTAACGCGGGTCAGTCCACCACGCTGTCGTGGAGCACTCAGTACGCTACCGACGTCACCATCGACCAGATCGGCAAGGTCGATCCCAGCGGCTCGCGCACGGTGTTGCCAAGCGAGTCGACGACCTATCGCCTGATCGCGAAGAACGACAGCGGCACCCAGGAAGCGACCGCGCGTGTGACTGTCAATCCTCCTCCTCCGCCACCTACGAACCAAAATGGCAACGAGACTGAAGCGCAACTGTTCGCGTCGAAGATGCAGGACGTATTTTTCGACTACGACAGCTACGACGTGACGCAGCAATACCAGCGGATCTTACAAGCCGACGCGCAATTCCTGCAGCAGCATCCCAATATCAAGTTCACCATCGAGGGACACTGTGACGAGCGCGGTTCGACCGAGTACAACCTGGCATTGGGCGATAATCGCGCCAATTCCACTAAGCAGGCGCTGGTGTCGCTCGGCATCCCGGCGGATCGGATTCGGACGATCAGCTATGGAAAGGAAAAACCGTTCTGTACCGAGAGCACCGAAGCTTGCTGGTCTCAGAACCGCCGTGCGCACTTCGTGTATCAGGGACAGTAGTGGCGATTGGATTACCTGGAATAGAGTTGTATTGAGGAATAAGCCCGGTAATTGTCATCAAGACCGCCCTGTTTTGGCGCGAGGGATCTGCTGTTCCATAGTGACGGAAAACAGATCCCTCGTCGGACAGAAGTCCTTCTCGTGACGACAATTCGTCCTGGAAGAATAGGCCCGACACTGATCATCGAACCTCCGGAGTTGAGTCTCCGTGGAAACCTAATTATGCGAATTCGTAATTACGTAGCTTGGCTGGCTTTGGCTTCGATGCTGCTGGCGCCCGGCGCTCCCGCCTTCGCGGTCAGTAAAGAGATGATTCAACTGCAAACGCAGGTCCAGGCATTGCAGGACCAGGTTGCGCGTATGCAGCAGTCCATCGACATGAACATGGGCGTGATGAAAAACCTGGTCGAGCAGAGCGCCGACAGCGTCAACAAGATGAACGCCGCTGTGGGAGACCTGCAGAACAAGATGCAGGGGCTGACCGCCGACAACAACGGCAAGATCGATCAGCTTTCCGGTCAGGTGCAGTCGCTGCACGATTCCGTCGATGAGCTAAAGTCGCGTCTTGCCAAGATCAGCAAGCAGCTCGATGACATGCAGCAAGGCGGGCAGAATCTCGCCGCGGGTCAGCCCGGCATGACCACGGCGCCCGGCGCGGCTCCGGGAGGCGCACCGGCAGGCGGCGCTGCCGACAATGGTGCAGCCGCTGCAGCTCCTCCGGCCGATACGCTCTATAACAACGCTCTACGCGACTACAACTCCGGCAAGTACGATTTGTCCTCACAGGAGTTCGCGCAGTACCTGCAGTATTACGGCACGACCGATCTCGCCGGTAATGCGCAGTATTATCTCGCCGACATCGAATATCGCCAGGGCAATTTTCAGCAAGCGGTTACGGATTACGACAAGGTTCTGGAGCAGTATCCCGGCGGTAGCAAAGCTGCGGCGGCACAGTTGAAGAAGGGTTATGCGCTGCTGGAACTCGGTCAGAAGCAGGCCGGCGTCCGCGAGTTGAATAGCTTGATTGCGCGCTACCCACGTTCGATTGAAGCGTCACAGGCGCGCGACAGGTTGCGTCGGCTTGGCGTGACCACCAACAGTACAGTCCACAAGCCGCCTGCCAGCAGCCAGTAAGGTTTAACCTTTATAACCTTGGGACAATATGTGCCGTTAACGATGTGGTAAATAGGAACAGTTACTTGAGCTGTGCCTTTTCAATTATTTACCGACACTTGCCGCTGCCATCAAGGTTGCAGCCCTTTGCAACCTGTCGCAAAAATTATCAGTCTTGACCGGCCCCTCGACGTGCGCTTAAATCCCTGTAGATATCGCCCAATGCTCGGCCCTCGGCCAGCCGAAGCAAGAGTCACATCGGTGACCCGAGCGATTTGGGGGCATTATGAAAAACCAGCTGCAAACTCTCAGTCTTGGTGTACTGATTCTCTTGTTGAGTGCCGCACCCTTTGCGTTGGCCCAAGCCACTCACAGAGTGCCCGAGGGCGGCTCTGATCTGGCTTACCTCCTGCTCGCCGGAAGCTCCTGCATCGGAGCGATCTGGTATCGGGTT
Organism: uncultured Acidobacteriaceae bacterium; assembly: GCA_963834135.1. Classification (GTDB taxonomy): domain Bacteria; phylum Acidobacteriota; class Terriglobia; order Terriglobales; family Acidobacteriaceae; genus Bog-257. Next base: position 530,735 of record CAWIAN010000013.1, read on the forward strand.
CGCCGCTAGAACCGCCGCCAGGCGGAGAACTACTATCTCGGGGAACAGCGTCGCAATACGTGTGTTCGCACTCATTACGGCCCAAAGCTTAAGATACGATTCGGCTGGTCATTTCCTCTGCGGGAGAGCCAGCCGTCATCCCTTGCGCCAGCACAAGTTCTCGCGCTTCGTTACGGATCGAAGGCAAGTGCATCAGGAAGAGAATCGATCCGCCAATGCAGGCCAGTCCGCCCAACGCCACCGTCCACGGCGCGCCCAAGTGATGTGCAACAGTTCCGGCCGATAATGATCCGAACGGCGCCATGCCCATGAACATCATGGAGTACACTGCAAGAATTCTTCCCCGCAGTTTGTCGGGAACCATCGACTGAATCAGCGTATTCGACGACGCCATCTGCACCATGATGAAGAAGCCTACCGGGATCAGCAGTAGCGTCGACAGCCAGAAGATTCGCGAGAAGGAAAACAAAATCAGGCTGACGCCGAAGCCCCCCGCGCATAGGCCGATGAGTTTGCCCAGTCCTTTCACGCCGACGCGAGCCGCCAGGCTCGCAGCGCCCAGCAGCGCGCCTACGCCGGTCGATCCCATCAGAATTCCGAGTCCTCTCGCACCCCCGTGCAGAATCTGGTCAGCGAATACGGGCATCAGCACGGCATAGGGCACGCCAACGAAGCTGATCAATCCCAGCAGCAAGAGGATGGCGCGAATCGGACCGGTGTTTCGCGCGTAGGCGAAGCCTTCCAGAATGTTCTCGAGCGCCGAGCCACTGCCGGCCAGCCTTGCCGGATGCTCGATGCGCATCAGCAGCAAGCCGGTGATCACGGCAATGTAGCTCACCGAGTTTGCGAAGAAGCACCAGCCCTCACCGATGGACGCTACCAAGATTCCAGCGACAGCCGGTCCGATGATGCGCGCGCCGTTGAACATCGAAGAGTTCAGCGCGATGGCGTTCATCAGATCCCCACGGCCCACCATGTCGATGAGGAAGGCCTGTCGCGCCGGAATATCGAAGGCATTGACGACGCCCAGGCACGAGGCGAGCACGACTACGTGCCACACGTGCACCCGGTGCGAGAGAGTGAGCGCTGCAAGAATTCCAGCCAGGCACATGGCGGTTGTCTGGGTAGCGATCACCACGCGATGCCGGTTGAAGCGGTCGGCGACGATTCCGCCGATAGGAGCCATCAGGAAAACCGGTATCTGGCTGGCGAATCCCACGGTTCCGAGCATTAGCGTCGAACCGGTGAGGCGATAGACCAGCCACGACTCGGCGACCGTCTGCATCCAGGTGCCGACCAGCGAGATCAGTTGGCCGCTGAAGAACAACTGGAAATTGCGGTGCCGTAGGGCGCGCACAGCCAACACAAGCCTCGAGTCCTTCGACGCCGGTGGGGCGAACTCCTGCTTCTCCTCGGCGATGATCTCGCGCAGGGACTCGTGTTCAGGATTTGGGGGCAGATCGGCCATCACTGCTTTGATGCTTGGAGGAAAGACGGTTAACGCCCTCGCGTGGCGCAACGCGCAACCACATCCAGAATACTGCATTGACCGTTGAACATGCCTGCGCGCTGCGGAGACTGGGACAAGAATAGCAATAAAGCCGGCGTTTGATTGGTATTGTCATCAAGAGGAGGACGTTAGTCCGACGAGGAACCTGTTTTTCGCACGCCGCAATTGACTCGGGTGCGGCTTTGCAAGTTGCAACCGTTCGGGCGTCCCGATATCTTGCTAGTTTGGGTAACGCTACCTCAACTTCCGAACCACTCTCCTACGACCGCGCCCCCACCCATCGGCGTTTTTTCCGTCGTGTGAAAAGCTTCCTGCTGACGCCCGAGCCTCTTTACCGGCTCGCGCTCAGATGGAAGTACGGGGCTAGTCAATTAACGCAGGCGCCAGGCCCAAACATCGCCAACGGCACGTTAAAGACTCGTGCTGAATGGGAAGCTGCAACCGCGAGGGCGAAGGAACTGCACGTCCCGCTGCATCGCGGGCCGGAGAAAAACTGGGACCACCTCGCCGCGGTTTCGACGATCCTCGCGCAAACGAAATCGAATGCCCGCATCCTCGATGCTGGTGCCGAAATCTACAGCAACGTGCTGCCCGCGCTCTTCCTCTACGGATATCGCGAACTGCACGGCGTCAATCTCAGCTTCACCTCGCTGACTCGGCGCGGCCCGATCTGCTACCTGCCGGGTGATCTGACGCGGACTCCTTATCCCGACGGCTTTTTCGACGCCATTACTTGCATGAGCGTGATTGAGCACGGTGTCGCGCTGGACGACTACTTCCGCGAGATGTGGCGCCTGCTGAAGCCCGGTGGCCTGCTGATCACGTCGACCGACTACTACCCCACGCCGATCGACACGCGCAGGCAGTCCGTCCACGGGGCGCCGATCAGAATTTTCTCTCGTCCTGAGATCGAGGCGGCAATCGACTTGGCGAGGTCGATCGGTTTCGAGCCGACCGGTTCGCTCGATCTAGATTGCGCAGAGAAGCCGATTCGCTGGGAGCAGTTCGGCCTGGACTACACATTCGTCTTGTTCACACTGCGGAAACCTACGCCGGGGCCACGACTGTAGGTTCAAACTCTCAGGATGGATCAACGAGTTGGACGCCTCGGCTTGAGCGGGCGGTTGCTGTCGTCTAACATCTGCTTATGGAAGACTGCCTCTTCTGCAAAATCATCGCCGGAAAGATTCCCTCAAAGAAAGTCTACGAAGACGACAAGGTTTTCGCCTTCGAAGACATCGATCCTAAAGCGCCGACGCACGTGCTCATCGTTCCCAAGCGCCACATCTCCGGACTCAAGGAAGCAACGCCGGACGACGCGGAGATCATCGGCTATAGCCAGCTAGTTGCAGCAAAGCTCGGTCGCGAGCGCGGCATCGAAGATGGATATCGCACGGTCTATAACGTCGGACCAATGTCGGGCCAGTCGGTCTTTCATCTGCATCTGCACCTGATCGGCGGGCGCAACCTGAAGTGGCCTCCGGGGTAAGGCAGTGGGTAGTGGATAGAACCGGAGCACGCAGAAAATCACGAGCTCATTCTCACTGCCTGGCGAACTTGAGCGTGCAGGGACGCCCCTCGACGCGCGTACCCGTTCCCGAAGCCCCATTAAATTGCGCATCGATGCTGTAGCCGTATTCTGTGCCCTTCGCGGTATCGCGTCCCGGCACATATTCTTTCGAGCCGGTTCTGCCTTTGGCGTAAAGCGATGCCTTCCCGTCGTCAGGAATCTTGCCATCGATGACGAGTGAACCCGGCTCGCCCTCGGTACCATGCACGCCGTGAAATACGCCGTCTTTGACCATGCTGACAAACTGGTACGAGAATCCGAGCGCGTCCCGATAATTCGCGCACGAAACGGTGGTTAGCCATTGCCCATCAAACTTCTGCGCATCATTTGCGAGCAAAGCATTCGAGAGTAGCAACAGCGAAACGGCAGCGATAACATTTCTGGCCAGACGCATGAGAAGATCCTCGCGTATACGTTACCCTAGAACGCGATAAAAGCTAAGCGGTTGTCGGCTACTTCCTCGAGCCGCTCGTCTCGCGGTTACGCGCTTTACGTCAGGCGTGTTGGTGGGGCCGTTGATTTTGTCTATGATCGCGATCATGCCTCAGAAGCTGATGGTAGCTGTCCTAGTGGGTTTTGCTAGCTGTGCCCTCTGCGCGCAAAACACTTCTTCAGTGCCTCAAGACAAGTTGCAGTCACAGTTGTCTCAGCTCGCCGGCTGGATGGGTGAATGGCATTGCGACGGAAAGTTCATCAAAAGCGGTGCGCCGATCAGCAGCACGATTCAGTTTTCGTCATCATTGCAGGGGCGATGGATCGAGGTGCAGCAGGACGATGTGCCGCCGAACCGTTTTCACGCAATCGAATTCTGGGGCTATAACGAGGAGGCGGGAAAATTTACCGCCAGCGTCTTCGATAACTTCAACCAGTCGTCGCGTGTTTTCGAAGCAAAGCCCATCAGCAACGGCGTGCTCAGATGGAATCGCGATGTGACAACTGGACCAATCAAGGCCGAACAGTTTGTCTTCGAAAGTGTCGATAACAAGCTGAAGATCATCTACCAGGTGATGCGGGATGGCTCATGGGCGATTGGTGATGTCCTGAACTGTGTTCGGCACTGACATTCCAATCTGCGCTCGATCTCATGTAACGTAGTACTCGATGGGCCGCATTCACGTTCTCTCCGAAAATGTAGCCAACAAGATTGCCGCGGGCGAGGTGGTCGAGCGCCCGGCATCGGTGGTGAAAGAGCTATTGGAGAACGCCCTGGATGCGGGTGCGCGCCGCATTCGTGTCAACATCGAAGCCGGCGGCAAGAAGCTGATCCAGATTACCGATGACGGCTGTGGGATGGTTCGCGACGATGCCATGCTGGCCTTCGAACGCCATGCCACCTCGAAGATCCGCAATGCCGATGATCTTTTGACGATCGCCACGTTGGGCTTTCGCGGTGAGGCTCTTCCGTCTATCGCTTCCGTCAGCCGCCTGCGTCTGGAAACCCGCGCGCCCGAAGACTCGGCTGGAACTGTTGTTGAGATCGCCGGCGGAAAGATTCTCACGGTCGAAGAAGCCGGCTTACCGCTTGGCACCTGCATTACGGTGCGCGACCTCTTCTACAACATTCCGGCGCGGCGCAAATTCCTGAAGGCCGAATCGACCGAGCTGTCGCACATCGCATCGCTGGTGACGCACTACGCGCTCGCTCATCCTGAGATGCATTGGGAGCTGCACTCGGCGACCAATGCGATGCTGGTCGCACCGCCGGTCGCCGATCATTCGCAACGGATCTATCAAGTGTTCGGCAAGGAGACGCTGGATCAGCTGATTCCGCTAAGTGCGTTGCTGCCGCTGGAGCGCATTGGGTTGCCGCAGCCTCCGCCGTGGCGGCGCAAGCAGGAAGAAGACGAGCCGCAGGAAGAGCCGGTCAAGGGCGAGATCAAGCTGCACGGCTTCGTCTCGCGACCGGAGATTCAGAAGCTCAATCGCGGATCGATCTTCATCTTCGTGAATGGCCGACTGATTCGTGACCGGCTGGTGCAGCATGCACTGACCGAGGCCTATCGCAACATCATCCCGCCGACGGTTTTTCCGGTGGTGCTGCTCTTTCTGGAGATGCCGGCGACGGAGGTTGACGTCAACGTGCATCCCTCGAAGACTGAGGTGCGCTTCCGTCAATCTTCGCTTCTGCACGATTTCATTCGCGATTCGGTGCGCGCCAAGCTGATGCGCGAGCGGCCGGTGCCATCGTTCATGACGGAGATGCATGCTAGCCCCAAGGCTTCGTCTTCGCTGACACCCGGCGCAGCGGGAGATGCGGGCGAGCTACGGATTACCGACGCTGATGCAGCTTTCGCACTTCGCACGCAAGAGCTGCCACCGTTTACGGCCTCGTTGCAGTTTGAAGGCAGCGGATTCGAGGTTCACGCCAACGCTGCTATGCCGGTCGCGCGATTTGGGCCGCAGACCTTCGGCGGTCCGGCCATCGCGACTGCGCCGGTTTCCGCGGGTGGCTGTTCGCCCGAGGTCGCGGACGAGGATGTACCAGTAAGTCTTGAGTCGCTGGCATCGCTCAGGCCGGTCGGGCAGATTCGCGAGTCGTTCATCCTCGCCATCAATTCGGAAGGGCTTTGGATCATCGACCAGCATGTCGCGCACGAGCGAATTCTGTTCGAAAAAATCTCGAAGCAGCGGCTGGCGGAGTCGCCGGAGCGTCAACAGTTGCTGATGCCGATGATCGTGGAGCTGACGCCGGGACAGATGGCGGTGTTCGCCGAAATTTCCGATGAACTGAATCGTAATGGTTTCGAGGTCGAACCGTTTGGCGCGCGCACCATCGCGGTGAAGACCACAGCTGCGGGAGTGGTCGCAAGCGATGTGGAGCACCTCCTGCACGAAATCCTGGAGCAGTTCGAGCGCGAGGAACAGTCGCTGAACCTCGACCGCATTCGCACTAACATCGCAGCCAGCATCGCCTGCCACGCTGCTATCAAGGTCAACATGCCGCTGGAGCAGAACAAAATGGAGTGGCTGCTGCGCGAGTTGGCCAAAACCGACTACCCGATGAGCTGTCCGCATGGCCGACCCGTGGTTCTGCGGTATTCTGTAAAGGACATTCAAAAGGCGTTCAAGAGGATCTAGCTGGCGGCTATCAGCCGTCGGCTCTCGGCTAAGGCTCTTGGCATTGAGCTCTTAGTTCTTAGCCAACAAGTCTCCAGGTTGTTAGGCGTAGTCAGACGCCAGACCGTCGGCTTGTTTACTCCTCAACAGCCCACAGCCAGCAGCTAAGAGCTAAAGGCCAGTTGCTGACAGCTGAGAGCCGATGGCTGACAGCTTCTTTTATGCACGAACAGCAACTCCAGGAAATTCGCCGCGAGAAGTGGCGGCTCAACGGACAGCCTGTCCGCACGCTCGATGACGCACGCGCGTTTATCGACTCGGTAGGCTTCTGCCTGCTCTATCCGCAGCGTCCGGCGGTGCTGGTGCCAACCTTTGTCGGAGCTTACAAGGGCAGCGACGAGAAGCTGCCAATGGTGCAGATGGCTTTCGCCGATCCCGAAGCACAAGCGGCCAAGGACCTGATGGTTCGCCTGCTGCGCGAGAAGACAGCGTACGAGGCGAACGTTTTTGCCGACAACAATTTCATTGTCTCGGCGGCGGTGTTTCCGTACTTTTACGGATTGGTAGGCGATCGAAATCCGCGGCAGGCCCCGAAATCCGGCTCACGGTCGGAGTATTCGCCTCTGGCGGTGGACGCGTTCCGGCTGATTCAAAAAGAAGGCCCCATCTCCAAGTACCGCCTGCGCGAGCTGCTGGGCGGCGACATTTCCGAAGCTGCGCTGGACCGCGTACTCGACGAGTTGTGGGCGCGGCTGCGCATCACACGAGTAGATTACAAGCCCGACGAGGGCGTTTTCTGGGACGTACTCTTCCGCTGGTCGCCGGACGCGGTGAAGGAAGGCATGCACGTCTCCGTGGCTGAGTCGCTGACCGCGTTAGTTTCGAAATACCTTGACTGTGTGCAGGCCACCCCGCAGGAAGAAGTCGAGCAGTTCTTTTCGCACTTCATCGGAAGAGCGCGGGTGCGCGAAGCCGTTAATGCCTTGCAAGCAGCGCGTGAACTCAGCTTCGTCCACGTAAACGGACGCGTGATGCTACAGGTCGCATCTCTGCAAGCGCCGCCGCCACGGGAATTCAAGCCGCGACCCAGGTTTGAGGCGCTGCCTCCGCGGCCGGGCAAACCGCTGGTGGAGCGAAGATCAAGACGTTCGGCCTCTTCTGCAAGACCCAAACCTCCCAAGCAGGACACTCCTAAGGGATGAGTGCGCCGCGAAAGTTCGTGATTGCCATCGACGGACCGGCGGGATCGGGCAAGAGCACGATCGCTGCCCGACTGGCGAAACGCTTCGGCTATATCAATCTCGAGAGTGGCGCCATGTATCGCGCGCTGGCCTTGAAGGCGCTGGAGCAGTTCGTCCCGCTCGATGATGCAGAGGCGCTGCGACAGCTGGCGGAGAATTCCGTCATTGAGCTTGAGCCGCGCGGGGAAGGGAATCGCGTGCTGCTCGACGGCCGCGACGTGTCGCAGCGTATACGTGAAGCCGATGTCACGCTCGCCGCGTCGCAGGTATCGGTGCACTCACCGGTGCGGCAGGTCATGGTGGCGCGACAACGCGAACTCGGGGCCAACGGCGGCGTGGTGATGGAAGGCCGTGATATCGGCACCGCTGTCTTTCCCAATGCCGACGTGAAGATCTTTCTTGACGCGGATCCCACGGTGCGGGCCGAGCGACGGGTTTTGCAGAACGGTTCGAGGTCGGCCGAGGATGCGCAGAAGGTGCAAGCAGAGATTGCGGTTAGGGATCAGCGGGATCGCACGCGACCGACATCGCCGCTGGCTCCTGCAGCCGATGCGATCGTGATCGATACGACGCACAAGGGCATCGATCAGGTGGTCGAAGAGATCGCTGAAATCATTCAGAGAGTCGATTGCAAGCATTGATTCAAGGCTAGCGCAGTAAGATTTGTTTTTTGGTGCCTGAATCGGCCACGTTTTTATCTCACTTCCTCAACCTGCGATTGGGCTGACGACATAGAGCTTACCCATGCGATTGTCCGCGCCTGTGTTTGGTCTCGTGGTGGCCTTTCTAGCTAGATGGGTACAGTTACATCCCGAAAAGATCGTGATGAAAGGTTATTTCTCCGGCGAGAACTCCCTTGGGGCCCGGTTTTTTCGCGGATATGTTGTCGTCGCGGGCAGCTTTTTCGTCGTTGTAGGTGTCTCCCAGACGCTATCTCTGCTGATCTTCTTGTTGCCGCTTCGATCGAGTATGTTTCATCTGACCGTCGAACTTGCCGCACTGGCTATCGGAGTGCTGGCCGCGATCTATGTTCGTAGCGAAGTACGCCGGCGTCCGCGGTATGTGTCGAATAATCCTTGCGGGTGGTGGCCGTAGGCCTACCTCACAATTGTTGGAGGTGAAAAGAAGAACCCCGCTCAAGCTTGCGCTTGAACGGGGCACCCGCTTCGCTACATCGCACACTCTCTAGAACTACAGCACCAATCTATCCACTAATCACTATCCACTAGCCTTTTGAGATCTTGATGTCTCCGGTGTCGGTTGCGACCTGCAACTTGCTGTTGCCGTTGCCGACGGTTCCGCTCGCCTTGGTGGTCCCGTTATTCTCGTCAACCTTGATCGCGTCGAACTCCGACGAGACATCGCCCTTGCGCGTGAACGCACTGACCTGGAAGCCGGTCCCCGACGGCATGGTCAAGGTCACGTCTCCGTGCTGGGTCGCGATATTTACCTTGTCGGGCGCGGTTTTGCCGTCCATGGTTACGGCGACATCGCCGTGCTCGGTGGTTATGTCGATCTTACCGGCGGGCTGCTTGCCGCTGGTGGTGATCTCCACGTCGCCGTTATTCGATTGCACCTGAAGATCGCCGGAGACGTTCTCCAGGTGAATGTCTTTGGAACTGGTACTCACGCGCCCAGGGCCATTCAGTTCGCTGCCACGCACCTCGTCGCTGGAGATATCGAGATCGCCGGCCAGCGAGGCAAACTCCATGTCGGAGCGCGACGTTTTGAAGACGACGGCCCTGGCAATTTTGCTGAGACGGATGTCCTCGTAGAAGTCACCATTCAAGCGAACCGCGCCAGAGACATCCTCGATGTTCGCGCTATCGACCCGGCCCGTGACATCTACATCCCCCGTGATCTGAGAGGCGCGCAGCGAGCCCTTCTCCAGGTTGACCTGTACCGGCGCGCCGATATCGGTCAACGAGAGGTCGCCTTGCTGTAGAGAGACCTTAACGGTGGCTTTGCGGCTTTCGATGGTCACATCGCCACGTCGGCTGGCGACGTCAAGCGCCGCACCGGCGGGGACGAAGATGTCCATATCGGCGGTGACACCATGATCTCCGGCACCATTGGTGTTGGCATTCAGCAAGACCGAGTTGCCAGTGACGGTGATCTGGGGATTGGTGCCTTCGTTATATTTGTTGCCTTCATTCTGATCGTGTGCGTAAAGCTTTTTGTGCACGACCACCTTGATCTCGTCGCCGTCAGACGGAGTGATGTTCAGGGCTCCGCGATCGCACACGATGCGCAGACTGCCATCTTTTGGAAATGACTGCTGGAGCGTGTCCTCGAAGGTGTAAGCCGTTCCGAAGATGCCGCCCAGGTCATCATCCATTTGCAACTGGTCGCGCACGCCGCCCCAATTCACGTCGGAGCTGTAGTGCGCGGAGACGCCCAGGGCGACGAGAATAATCAGAAGGAAGATGCCCGCACCCCCAAGATGGCGCGTGCGGTATCCCATGCGCTGCGCGCTGGCGTGCTCGACGAGAGCGATGACGCCCCAGAGGATCAGCAGGACCGGCCACCAATGCCCGAACCAATGCCATAGCTGCCAGCGCTGGATGATTCCCAGGTTGCTGAGCAGGAACAGCACGCCGATGCCGATCAGGATCACTGGCCCGGTAATCGAGCGTCGTGAACGGTACGGCGGCGGTACCAGAGGTGGCGGCGATGCTAGAGGAGGATATTGATTGACGCTAGCCATGTTGTCCTCCTTTGGTGTCCTGTCCACTTCCCGAAGAGATGAATCCCGCAGGAGCGATAGGCGGCTGCGGAGTGATGGGGCCCTGGGCCGGCGGATAGACCGGCGTTCCCGGAGGAGGCATGGGCTGACCGGCGTTCGGCGGCAGGCTCGCACCATATTCGCGCGGAATGTGGCCGGCGATGGAGGCGCTATGCTCCAGCAGCTTGATCAGTCCAATGACGATCAGCAGCGCGGGCCAGCTGAAGCCGAAGTCCATCCAGTGCATGTGGCCCATCTGATCCAACAGAAACAGAACACCGATCGTGATGAGGACAGCGGGTCCCATGTACCCATGGGCGCGGCACCGGCCGCACGGACAATATTGGTTATAACGATATTTCATGATGTCCTCCTCACCGCATCCTTTGCTGGCGTTGCAGCAGAACGCGCACGCCGATTGCGATCAGGATGAGCGGCCAGAAACGCCAGATCCAGTCGAAGTGCAACGCACCCATCTCGTCCAGCAAAAACAGCACGCCAAGGCCGATCAAAACAAAAGCCCCGACAGGAACCCGAGAGCGCGGCTCTTCCTGCACCGGCTCGACTTCCGGAACCACACCCGCAGCGGCGGCTACAGGTGGCGGGGTTGCCCTAAATCCGGCGGCTCGATTCGATGGTGCGCCCGAACTGAACAGGTTGTTGAACCCGAACGGATCGGGGCCCGGCAGGCCCATTTCCTTTGCACGAGCCGTCTTATAAGCCTCGATCGGCATGTAAAGGTAGAACGCCGCGATTCCAATGCCGAACAGGTCGTTCACGTTATCCGTCATCCAGATCAGGGTGGCGAAGATCAGCACGTGAACAAAACCCTTGGCAAACTCACCGTTGTACATGGCGCCGACGCCCGGGATGAATCCCAGGAGGGCAGCCAATTTTGGGCTGGGCGTTCCTGCTGGCGGTGGTACACCCGGAGGCACGGCGGTAGAGCCGGGTGGCGGCACGTTGCCGCTCAAATGCGAGGCCAGACATTCCTCACAATAGACAACGCCATGGACGTCCCGCGAGCACACGCTGCACAGTGGCTTGCCACAGGTGCGGCAGTACACGACCGCTGGAACATCGGGATGGTTGGCGCAGTTCATACGAGTCTCCTGTTTAGAGCTCCCACCGAACTGACCAGATGAGAACCCTGCCGCCGGGCCTGAGGGGTTTCTGCTGGAACCACCACCGCACTTGCGGCCAATTTTGGTTGGCCCTGAGCTTGGCTGTGGTTCGGGGTTTGAGGTTGGGCGTCCCGACGAAGTTCACTCTTCGGCGGGTTCTTCGGATTGGTCGCGGGAACCTCCTGCTGCTGTTGCTGGTTGGTCGCCGGAGTCGCAGCCCGCTTCAGATCGTGGACTCTTGACTCAATCTCGTATACCAGGCGCATGTTCTCGTAGTAGCGAATGACTCGCGCCTCGGTCGCGTAATAAGTCTTCATGATGCCCCGGGAGCTCAGGTCCAGATGGCGCAAATCGCTCATGTGGAAGCCGGCAATGCCGAGCAGCATGGTGATGGAAAAGAAAGCCATGCCGAATGACATGGCGAAACGCGGCGTGGCCACCGGTGCGAAGATCGGAGCCAGCCGCGCTTTCAGCTTGTCGACCCAGCCTTCTGGCTGGGGCGCCGGCATCGCGTGTTCCGACGGAAGCGCTCCAATCGTCTGGGCCAGGATGTTGTGGACCAGGTTGTGTGGCGGCTCGGCTTCGTCCAGCCCCTTCAGCCAGTGCATTCCGGCTTGGGCTTCCTCCACCATGGTCCGGCAGGGGGCGCAGCCCCGCTGGTGGGCCTCGAACGCGGCCATCTGGGGACCCTGCAAAGTGCCGTCAAGGGCTTCAGCCAGAAGGGCTTCTACCTCAGCACACTGCATTTCGGATTGGAATTCACCTGCCATTAACCTGCCTGCTTATAAGTACGTTGCAATAGCCTTGCCAGTTCCGTTCGTCCCCGATTTATGCGACTCTTCACAGTTCCTTCGGGTACCTTGAGCACTTTGGCAATGTCCTTGTAGTCCAAATCCTGCAAATCCCGCAAGATGACCGCTTCCCGCAGCTCGGGTGAGAGCCGTTTCAGGGCCTCGTGTACCAATTTCTGCGTCTCCTGGCTACGCATTTTGGTTTCAGGGCTAGCACTCTTGTCCTCCAGTTGCTCTGCCAGGGTCAATCCCTCTTCCTGATTGCCGGGGGTCGCATCCAGCGAATCCGTTACCCGGTCATACTTACCTTTACGGAAGTGATCCACGAGAAGGTTCCGCGTGACCGTGGTTACCCAGGTCATAAAGGAAGCCCGCGTGGTGTCAAACGTACTTAACGTGCGATACATCTTGATGAACACTTCCTGTGCCAGGTCTGATGCGTCATCTGGCGACCCTGAAAAGCGGTAGCAGATGTTGTAAATCCTTCGGTGATACTGCTGGACAATCTCCTGCCAAGCCGCGGCGTCGCCAGACACACAGCGACGGACAAGGGCATTGACAGCTTGGTTGTCGTCCAATCAGCGCTCCCCAAGGGCGTGACTCCTGGCCCAAATCCATTACACAGCTAAAGGCTTATACGTGAACCAGGGGCCAGCAGTTCGACCGAAACCGACTGGCTGCGAGATTGCCTTTCGCCACAGACTGCCACCCGATTTCGCCAAGATTGTAGCAGGGCGTTCATGCAGGGAGGCTGCTCCCGACAACCGCCCGCCTTCACTGTATACTTTGAGTTTTCCTACTATGAGCTCATCGAAGACTGTGCAGCAGCTTGCGACCCGGTTGATTCCCCGCTCGATTCTGTTCGGCAATCCCGAACGATCGGAACCCGCCATCTCTCCTGACGGCACGCAACTCGCGTATTTGGCTCCCGTGAACGGCGTGCTGAATGTCTGGATCCGCACCCTGGGCCAGAGTGACGACCGCCCTGTTACTGCCGATACCAATCGCGGCATTCACGTTTTCGCCTGGCAGTACGACAACCGTCACATTCTGTACGCCCAGGATGCCGATGGCGACGAGAACTGGCGCGTTTACCAGACCGACATCGCCACCAGGCAGACCCGGAACCTGACGCCCTTCGAGAAGGTCCAGGCGTCGATTGTCGCTTATGAATGGAACAAGCCCGAGACGATGCTGGTGCAAATCAACCAGCGCGACGAAAGCCTGTTCGATGTCCACCGGCTCAACCTAACCACGGGCGAGTTGACGATGGACACTGAAAACCCCGGCGACGTTGCCGGCTGGCACGCGGACAACGATCTCCAGGTTCGGGCAGCGCAGGTCATGACTGCCGACGGCAGCACCATCATCCGCGTACGTAACGACGCGAACTCACCCTGGCGCGAACTGATGCAATGGGGTCCGGACGAGACCTTCGGCGGCGTCTTCGGCTTTACGCCGGACAATCAGAAACTATGGGTCGCCACCAGCGTCGATGTGAATGCTGCCCGCTTGCTGGAAGTGGACATCAACACTGGCACCCAGAAGGTGATCGCCGCCGATCCACAGTTCGACGTTTCCGGCATCGAGCTGGAACCGAAGACGAACCGGCTCCAGGTTGCCAGGTTTATCAAGCAGCGCGTCACCTATGAGTTCATCGATCCTGAGATCAAGGCGGACTATGGACAGCTGCAACAGGCGCAATCCGGCGACATTACGAAGCTGTCGCGCAGCCTGGACGACACTAAGTGGGTTGTGGCCCACTACTGCGATAATGCGCCGCTGCGCTGGTCTTTCTATGATCGCCCTGCGAAGAAGGCTTCTTTGCTATTTAGCGCCCGGCCCGATCTCGAGCAGTATCAGCTCTCTAGCATGGAGCCTATCGAGTACACCGCGCGCGATGGGATGACCATCTATGGCTACCTCACCATTCCGGAAGGGATGAAGGCTGAGCGGCTTCCGATGGTGCTGCTGGTTCATGGCGGCCCGTGGCATCGCGACGTGTGGGGTTACAACCCGTGGGCGCAGTGGCTCGCGAACCGCGGATACGCGGTCTTGCAGCCAAACTTCCGCGGGTCCACCGGCTACGGCAAGCAGTACATCAATGCCGGCGATCTGCAATGGGCCGGCGCAATGCACACTGATCTACTCGACGCAAAAAACTGGGCCGTGGAACGAGGCATCGCCGACGCGAACAAAGTCTGCATCATGGGTGGCAGTTACGGCGGCTACGCAACGCTGGCCGCGCTGGCTTTCTCGCCGGAAGCTTTTTCCTGTGGCGTGGACATCGTCGGGCCGTCGAACCTGAACACGCTGTTGGCAACGATTCCGCCCTACTGGTCAACCTTGGTGGCTCTGTTTCACAAACGCATGGGCAATAGCGAAGAGTTCCTGAACTCTCAATCGCCAGTGTTCAAGGCGAACCAGATGAAAGCGCCGCTGTTGATCGGCCAGGGCGCAAACGACCCTCGGGTCAAGCAGGCGGAAAGCGACCAGATTGCGCAGGCGATACGCGCGAACGGTCAGGCAGTGGAATACTACGTCTTTCCCGACGAGGGACACGGTTTCGTCGTCCCGGAAAACAACATGGCCTTCAATGCGGCGGTGGAGCGATTCCTGGCCAAGTATCTGGGCGGCCGCGCCGAACCTCCGTCAGAAGAGGAAGCCAAGCTGCTGGAAAGCATCAAACAGTAAGCAGACGCCAGATAAGCCTCTATAATGGATGCCCCGGCGAATGTGGGTTTTATCCGGGATTTGCATCCGCGAAATCATCCGTAGCATCAACGCCAACTGGAGGAAGATACAGAATGGCTCACGAAGTTCCCGCGCTGCCCTACGACTACTCTGCCCTGGAACCCTATATCGACACGCAGACCATGCACCTGCATCACGATAAACATCATCAGGCTTACGTCACGAACTTGAATGCCGCACTGGAGAAAGCTCCCGAGCTGCAAAAGTTGAGCGCCGAAGAGCTCATCAAAGGTCTGGAGAACGTTCCCGAAGCGATCCGCACGGCTGTGCGCAACAATGGCGGCGGCCACGTGAACCACTCCATGTTCTGGAAGATCATGGCCCCGAATGCCGGCGGCGACCCGACGGGCGCGATTGCCGACGCCATCAAGCAGACCTTTGGCGATTTCAACGCCTTCAAGGAAAAGTTCAACGACGCCGGTGTGAAGCAGTTCGGCAGCGGCTGGTCATGGCTGGTCCGCGACAACGGCGGCAAATTGCAGGTTGTCAGCTCGCCCAATCAAGACAATCCCTTGACCCAGGGCTTCTACCCGATCATGGGCAACGACGTGTGGGAGCACGCGTACTACCTGAAATATCAGAACCGCCGCGCCGACTACCTGAAGGAATGGTGGAACGTGGTGAACTGGGCGGAAGTGAATAAGCGCTTCCAGGACAGCCAGAAGTAACAATTGTAAAACTGTCGTTATCAATCCAAGGGTGCGGCGAACGCACCCTTTGGTATTGGTCGAGATCGGGAATCGGAATGAATCGACTGCAAGGAAAACGCGCACTCATCACCGGCGGTACCAGTGGCATCGGATTGGAAACCGCGAAGCGGTTCATGGAAGAAGGCGCCCGGATCGCAGTGACCGGCACCAATCCGAAAAACCTGGAGCAAGCTCGCAAGGATCTGGGCAGCGACGCCCTGGTGATGGCCTCCGACGCCAGCAGCGCCCCGGCGCAGGAAACGCTGGCGAAACAAATTCAGCAGGCTTTCGGGAGTCTCGATGTTCTGTTCGTGAATGCTGGGATTGTCGACATGCGGCCTATGCAGCAGATCGACGAAGTGGCATTCGACCGTTCTGTCGGTATTAACCTGAAAGGCCCATTTTTCCTGATTCAAGCGCTGCTGCCGATCTTCGCGAATCCCGCGTCCATTGTGCTGAACGCATCGGTCAACGCGCACATCGGCAATCCGAATACGACGGTTTACGCCGCCACCAAGGCCGCATTATTGTCGCTGACACGCACATTGTCAGGAGAGTTGGGATCGCGCGGGATTCGCGTGAATGCCGTCAGCCCCGGCCCTACTACGACGCCGCTTTACAGCAAGCTGGGCTTTTCGGAAGCCGAACTCAAAACCGTGTCTTCAGCCATTCAGAAGCAGGTGCCTGCCGGCCGCTTCGCGAATCCGCGTGAGATCGCTGACGCCGTCGTGTACCTGGCATCGGACGAATCGGCTTACATCGTCGGCGGAGAGATCTTGATCGACGGCGGCATGAGCACAATTTAGCAATTAGCAGTTAGCTAAAGGCACGCAATCGCTTCTGGTTCGTATAATCGAACGTTGAATTCTATCGATCACACACCATGTCGGATCGTTTCCCTCCAACCCAGCGCGACTGTCACGTTGCGCGATCTCGGGCTGCTGGACCGGCTTGTCGCCTGCACAAAATATTGCGTCGATGTTTGCGCTGAGGTGGGTGACGGCACGCGCGTCATCGTTTCCGACTCATGGACTGCGCAGGCGGAACAGATCGTCGCCGCCAAGCCCGATTTGGTGCTTGCCTCGGTCCCCTATCAACTCGAGGCGGTTGCCGAGATTTTAAAGGCTGGCGTCCGCTTTCTCGGACTTGCGCCGCGAACTCTCGCCGACATCTTATACCGACATCGCAGCCATCGCCGGAGTCATGGGTGCCAGCGAGGCGGGCGAGGAGGTCATCGCGCGCATGAGTGCTCGCATCGCAGAGGTCAAGCAAGTTACGGCGGCTGTGCCGAAGCAGAAAGTCTTCTGTGAAGAGTGGGGCAAGCCGATCATCGCCTCCCAACCCTGGGTTGCGGAACTGGTGGAGGCCGCCGGCGGAACTTTCGTCGGAGTGCCGGGCAAAACCACTACCGCTGAGGACGTCGCGGCCGAGCAACCCGACGTGATTCTCGCAGCGTGGTGCGGCGCCGGAGATCGCGTGCCCCTGGAAAAGATTGTCGAGCAACGGAGCTGGCAAAGTCTGCCGGCGGTTCGCGAGCGGCGGGTCTTCTGCATCAACGATGAACTGCTGAACACGCCCGGCAGCAGCCTGCTTGGAGGGCTCGACGCAATCGCATGGGCATTGCGTCCCAGTTTGTTCAAGCCGCCGAGGGGAGTACGGAGAATTGACCCTTAAGCGTTAACAAGGACGCCGCTCGCCGGGGATTTGGACGTCACCCGGGTCTTGCGCTCCAGGCTCACTGCGTAGCCACCGCTTCGCGGCTTAGCCTGCTTCGCGCGAATATTTCATCGAGACAGCCGAGAGTCAGAAACAAAGGCACAACCGCCAAGAGCAACGTTGAAAGCTATACAGGCTAAGAGCTAAGAGCTAACAGCCAAGAGCGGATGGTGAAGAGCGAAGAGCCAATCTCGGCGTGAGCCGCGCCGTTGTGATAGAAAAGTATCGGCATGACTCTGCAACAGGAACTCGCGAAAGAGCTCACTACGCTGGCTGACGCGGCCGCAAGCGTCGACGATCTCATGACGGTGATCGTAGGCCGCCTTCAGCAAAGGCTGCCGCACTACGATTGGGTCGGCTTCTACAAGATCGAGAAGGGCGATGTTGCGGAAGGGCCGATGCTGGTGATCGGGCCGTACGTCGGAGCGGTGACACCGCACACCCGCATTCCACTCGATCAGGGCATCTGCGGAGCGGCCGCAAGTTCGGGGCACACCGTTGTGGTTGATGACGTCAGCAGCGATCCTCGTTATCTGGCCTGCTCGATCGAAACCAAGTCAGAGATCGTTGTGCCCGTGCGCGTGCGAGGCGAAGTCATCGGCGAACTCGACATTGACAGCCACACTCCCGCGGCTTTTACGCCGGACGATCGTCAACTGGTCGAGCATTGCGCCCGGTTAGTCGGACTCTACCTGGAGAGGACGACCTAGCACCGCATTCACGTCATGCCATCCAGAACTAACTCTATGGTCAAGCAAGTTGTGGCGGCACTGATTGTGCGTGGTGAAGAAATCCTCTGCTGCCAGCGGAGCGAGTATCAGGCGTTGCCGCTCAAGTGGGAATTTCCCGGCGGCAAGATCGAGCCCGGTGAGGACGCTCCCGAAGCGCTGGCGCGTGAACTGGAAGAAGAGCTCGGCGTGCGCGCGGAGATCGGCGCGAAAGTTGCCCAGCTACAGCATCGCTACCACAATGGCAATGCGGTCGATCTGCAATTCTTTGTGGTGGAGCATTACCAGGGTGAGCTGCAAAACCGCATCTTCCGCGAGATCCGCTGGGTCAATCGTCGTGAACTCCCCGCGCTGGATTTCCTCGACGCCGACCGCAGCCTGGTCCAGCAGATAGCCAAGGGCGAACTGCTTTAGCGAGATCAGGCCAGCACTACTGGAAACATCTTGCTGCGATCGATCTTGAACTGCTCTAACCGCTCCACCCTCCGGTGGCAAACCACGCTATCGTCAGCCCAATCATGATGATGGTCGTTGCCCACGCAATGATGTTGAACCATGTGCCATTGATGTACTTGCCCATCAATTCGCTCTTGTTGACCAGCAACAGCATGAAGATGAGCACGAAGGGCAACACAATGCCATTGACCACCTGGGAGAGAATGGCGATCTTGATAAGCGGAATATTGGGAAGCAGGATGACGCCGCCCCCGGCAATAAGCAGCAGCGTGTACAGCCAATAGAAGACTTTCGCTTCGCTAAACTTGTGACTCACGCCCGATTCGAATCCCAGTCCTTCGCAGACGGTGTAGGCAGTCGAAATTGGCAGGATCGAAGCCGCAAAAAGGGAAGCGTTGAACAGCCCCGCGGCAAAGAGGATGTAGGCGTACTCGCCGGCCAAGCGGCCGCAGCGCCTGAGCAGCATCGGCGGCATCCCGCAGCTGCCGGACGCCGTGTGCATAGAGCGTCGCCGCGCAGGCTACTACGATGAACCAGGCTACGATGTCCGTGAAAAAGCAGCCCAAGAATCACATCCCAGCGCGAGGCCTTGTACTCGCGCGCGGTGATGCCCTTTTCCACGATGCTGGATTGCAGATAGAACTGCATCCATGGGGCAATCGTTGTTCCGACTACGCCAATCACCATGTACAAGATAAGTGGGAGCATGAAACGGTCGGGCATGCGGCGGTTTGAAGGTGGCGATAAAGGCTTCCTTCCAACTCGGCCCAGCGAGAACTCCCGCGATGATGTAGGCGAAGTAGAAGAACGAGGCCGCCAGGAAGACCTTCTCCACGCTCTTGTACGATCCTTTGACGATCAGCAGCCACACCACGACCGCCGAATACCGGCACGCTGTAGTAACGCGAGATGTGGAACAGCTCCAGGCTGCTGGCGATGCCTGCGAACTCGGCGACCACATTGCCGAAGTTGGTGATGATCAGGCCTAGCATCATGAAGAAGGTGATCCGCAGACCATATTCTTCGCGGATGAGGTCGCTCAGGCCCTTGCCGGTCACCGCTCCCATGCGGGCCGACATCTCCTGCACCACAACCAGCGCAACCGTCATGGGGATCATCACCCACAGCAGCAGATAGCCGAACTGGGCGCCGGCAGCGGAGTAGGTGTAAGATGCCGTCTGGCATCGTTGTCGACGTTAGCGGTGATGAAGCCTGGACCGATGACGGCCAGGAACATCAGCAGGCGAATTCGCCACATCTTCAAACGTCGGGTTTCAGGCATGCTAGCGAGGACTTACGGTGAGATGGTGAAGAAGACTCAGAATAACCGCAGAGTGGGAAATGCGCCAACCAGCAAATGAGATGGGTAAGGCTTAGGTTGAAATTACGCTCGAGTGAAGCTCTGGTAGAGCGGATCTTTAGGTCCGCGTCTAAGCTGTTTATTTCGGTTTCCCCGGGCCGACTTTCAGTCGGCGGCAGAAGTCTTCTCAGGCCTCCTTCAACCGAGCCGCTATGAATTTTTCGTTGTAGATCAAGCTTTCAGGCTGACTAGCCCGGCTGATCGGAGTTTTTCAGCAGGCCTGTCCGGTTCGAGCCCCGTTACTCGCACGCCCTAGACCGGCCGGGCGCTGACCTTCGTCCCGCTTCTTCGGAACTCGAAATGAATTGCCCACTCGCTGGGCTGACGCTTGCCGTCACGAACCGAAGGCGTGAACGTCCATTGCCGCGCCGCGCGCAGAGCTTCGTTCGCGAAGTAGGTGCTTGGTCCCTTCGACGCCAGCTTCGCGCTTGAGACCCGGCCATTCGCGTCGACCGTAACCTGGACCTTGACCTTCACCGTGCCGGTAATCGTGTTTTGTGCGTGAGCAAGGATTGTCGGCATAACCTGGTGAAGCACGCCAGCTGGGCTCGACGCTGCGGGGGCCGGTTGCGGCGCAGCCACAGGCGGCGCAGGTTGACTGGGTGCAGCGCTCGGACGCGCGACGCTGGTTTCAACTGCTGGGGCCGTCTTGGGAGCCGTGCGCACAAGCCGCACGCCCGCCACGATGAGCAGCACGGCGATCACGGCTGCCACCAGTGTGATGATCTTTCGCCTGTCGCCGCCCATCGGCAGCACGGCTTTCGAATGCTGGGCCGGTGTCGGCGTGGCAGCACGCGGCAGATCGGGTACAACTGTATCGGTCGAGGTGAACTTCTCCAGCGACGGAGCGGCTCTATCAACTTCGACTTCGGCGGACGGTACACATTCAATGCGACTCTTATCCGACGGCAATACGATGACGTTGGACGCCGGCTTCGCTGTTGGCTGAGCGCCAGTCGACTGCGTGGCCGGTTTATCCAAAATGGCGCGGATGGCGCTGAGCGAAAGCCGCCGCTCGCGATCGCGCTCCAGACAGCCCGCGACGATTGTATCGAAGGGCGCCGGCAGTTTCTCTGCCGCTTTGATATCGCCGGCTCCCGGCAGATGTCCCGTGAGCGCCTCGAAGAGAGTGATTCCGAGTGACCACACGTCACCGCTTAGCGAGATCGTGCCCGCAGCTTTCTCTGGCGCGTCATACGGGCTCTCGATGGCCGAGGGATGGCCCTCGCCATTGCGATGAATGGTGTCGCTCGACAGCTTCAGCTGATCGCCGTTGGCCAGCAGATGGGCCGGCTTGATCTGTCCGTGCAGCAGACCCTGGCTGTGCAGATACTTGAGCACATCGAGCGTCGGCTCCAGCACGTCCCGAGCTTCCGCCGGCGTGAGCAGTCGCTGCCGCAGCAGGTCGGCGAGGCTTTCGTCGCAGTATTCCATCACGGCGAAGCGCATGTCCTGCTCCTGGTCGGCATGCCACAGCCCGATCTCGACGATCTTCACCAGGTTGGGATGCGACAGGCCGCCGGCCAGCCGCCAGCAAGCGGTCTGCGCGGCAGCGCGCGGAGTATTCGCCGGTATCAGCTTGAGGGCTGCCTTGGCGCCCGCGAGTTCGGTCAGGTAAAACGCGCTGCGGCGCGAGCCTCCCAGGTATTGCAGCAGCGGATAGCGCGCGTTGACGATGCGCCGCTCCCACTGTTGCCAGATTGCGTCAACGGATAGAGCTTGGGCGGGGGTCATAGTTAGGCGAATTCTATTCCCGCAGGCTAGCGGAAATCCGGCAACTTAGAATTATTTCGTTGCTGAAGTGTGTAACCCGCGGGTTACCGAGATGACCCTCGCGACTCGGATCCCGCGTTTAAAGGATTTGTGATTGGGGGTCAGGAACTGCGAAAACGGCGACAGGCCTTACAATAGGGAAACCTGCCTCATGCGGAGGGATGTGTGAGCGGTTGAAACAGGCGGTCTTGAAAACCGCTGTACCTGAAAGGGTACCGGGGGTTCGAATCCCTCTCCCTCCGCC
>CAWIAN010000014.1:0-231317 GCA_963834135.1 uncultured Acidobacteriaceae bacterium
GATTCGCTCATCATCCACAAGACAGGCCATACCTCGGTTCGCCCCGATCATGGAAATTAATAGATCTCCGTGAGCGGCATTGGATCTCCTGTAGAAATGTTCGTGGTCCTCTTGGCTAATGAAGCTGGTAGACACAAGCTGTCGCCTTAACCACGAGGAGCGTCGGGAGGGGCAGACGTGAGGCGTCGACCCGGCGACCTAGGTCTTCGTCACCCACGTCCGAATGATCACGAAGTTGTTTGTGTGGCCGGGCGCCATGATGTAGTCGATATGTACGACCCAGTTGTTCGCGAATGCGTCGCGCAGCAGGTCGAGCATGCCCTGTCGCGCCGGAAGGTATTGATCATTGCGCAACTGAAAGCCAAAAGCTTTTCCCGGCTGACTGTCAAGCCAGACGACTGCTTCCACATCCATGAAGTCGGTAGGCGGACCGTAGCCGGTGCCCAGGTCATGCACGCGCAACAGCGTCACTCTGCCGCTCGCGTTCACCTGTGCCGATGCCGGAGCAGCCAGGATTACAAGAAAAAGCGCCACCGTTATCGCGATACCCAATCGTTTCATCTGCATGCTCCTTCCGTACTGCGTCCAGACTCAAGGAATCCAAACTCGCAGGATGGTTCCATTCTCAAACCCCGTGCGCACATAATCGAGGTGTACCTGGCGATTGCTCTTGAAGGCATCGCGCAACAGTTTCAACATGCCCTGACGCGAAGCTTTGTAGGCGTCGTTCCGCAACTGGAAGCCGAACGCTCTGCCGGGCATGCTGTCGAGCCAGACCACGACTTCCACATTAATGTAGTCGGTCGGCGGACCATAGCCCGTACCCAGGTCGTGCACACGCAGTAGGGTGACTTTGCCATCAGCTCCGAGCAGGCTGCCCAGCGGGTTGTCGGTATTCACTTCGTAGACGGCGCGCCCGTAGGTTGCGGCCCGCATCACGCCGGTAGTCGGATGCACTTCAATGTCGGCGACGTCTGCGTCCGGCATTCCGTTGTCGTAAAGTGTCCAGTACCAGGTGTTGCCTCCGTCGGTGGTGCGCCCACAATAGACGCCGCGATTGGTGCCGACGTAGATCGTAAGCGGCTGCAAACGGTCGACGGCCAGGGCGCCGCCGCTCTGCGATCCCACGACTTGGCCAATGGTCAGTCCGCTCGGTAAGTCGGAGGTGATGTCGGTAGCGGTCATCGAGGCAGGCGCCGGCGACGATCGTTTTAGCCGGTAGACGCGTCCGGTTCCGGTGCCACCAAAAACCGCGTACACCGTGGTGGGATCGGCCGGGTCGACTCTGACATCGCTGAAGGTTTCGCCGTTGGGATGAGAGAAAACGTTCTGCCAGTTTGCGCCGCTCGGCCCGGCATACAGTTTGCCATCGTTCCCGGCGGCGTAATAAAGATTGATGCTGGGGTCAATCTGGGAGCGCACGATAACGCCCGTGGGCGGCCTGAATAATTGCGACCAGTTGCCAGGTGGTTGAGCGTTGGTCGTCCGATAAAGCGCTCCGCATCCGCCGGGACCCGATCCTCCGGAAGCCGGCGAAGCCAGAAGTGTGTTGGACTGTGTGGGATGCGGCTGGAAGTTGCTGTTCCAGTCGCCGCAACCGGCTGGTCCGCCACTCGCTCCAGGAAGTCCGCCGGCGATGTTCTGGAAAGAGTTGCCGCCGTCGGTCGATAGCGCCAGGCTGTCGATGCCCTGTCCCATGCCGTATAGCGTTTGTGCGTTTGCCGCGTCGATGCCGACCGTCGCCCCATCGCCGAAGCCGCCGATCTGGTTCCAGATCGTGCTGCTGGCGTCATACTTGACGACACCGTTGTCCTGCAGCCCGCCGATCACGATGTTCGCCGCGGTGGGCGCGTCGGCGATATCATAGAACTCGGTATTGGCGGCGCCTTCGGCAAAGAAATTCCAGGTGTTGCCGCGATCCGTGGATTTGTAGATGCCGCCATCATCACCGGCATAAATCACACCGGCGGTAACGGGGTCGTTCATGAAGATGTGATTGTCGGCATGCGTGCCGCTGAGTGCCGAAAAAGTCACGCCGCCGTCGCTTGAACGGTAAAGATTGACGCCGGTGATGTAGACCGTGTTTGGATCCGAACTGTCCGCGCCGATGTCGTCATTGAACAGACCGGTGAACGACGGAGTCGATTGCAACGACCAGGAGTTTCCGGAGTCGGTCGTGCGGTACAGTTGCAAGCCCGAGGATAACGAATAGCCTGCATAGACCGTGCTTGAGGTACCGCGGCAAAGCGCAAGCGTAACCTGCTGAACGCCGGAGGTCGGCAGCCCAGCTGTTAGTTTGCTCCAGTCGCTGTTCCCTGAGGCGCCGCCGTTGGTCGTCTTATAGATGCCGTCGCCGGCAAACGCCGCGTAGAGCACGCTGGGGTTAGAGGGATCCATCACCAGGTCGGTCGCCTCGCCGCCGCTCTTAGAAAGCTGCCAGGACGCTCCGGTATCCTTCGAAAGGTAGATACCCGATGAGGTGGCGAGATAAATCAATGCCGGGTTTCGCGGATTGACCAGCAAGACGCCCCAGCGGATTTCCGCTCCCAGATCGGTCGACAGCTGAGCCCAACTGACACCACCATCCGTAGAACGAAAGACTCCTCCGGAAGCGCCCGCCAAGGCAAGGTAGATCCGTGAGGACGAGGTGGGATCGACTGCAATCGCCGCCACGTCGAGGCTGGGAAGGCTGTCGGTAATTGGCGCCCAGGTGGCACCGCTATCGCTGGTTTTCCAGACGCCGGACCCGACTGCACCGATGTAAACAGTCGAAGTAGCGTTGGGATCGATGGCGATGGCGGTGACCCGTCCGTTGGCGCTGGTAGGCGTGGATTGATTGTGAATGACTCGCGGCCCTATCGAAACCCATCTTCCGGGCGAGGGAGTGGGGTTCTTGAACTTTGCCGTGGCGATGGCGGTGGTGCGACTGCCCAGTGGAATCGCGTGGTCCGCGTCGGCTTCAACACGAACGTCAAACTCGCCTAGCGGTGAAACGAATGTCCGGGAAACATATTGGGAACTTCCCCCCGGCAGACTGCTGGTACTCAGATAGAAAGTGTCCAGCGGCGCAGCGCCTGCTTTGATCGAGCCAGGGTAAATTGCGGTGCGGAACGGCTGCTTGATGTCGTCCTGTCCGGTATTCACGATGCGAAAGCTGATCGTGATTTGTCGCGCCCTGGTTGGATCGAACCGGGTGGCCGAAACCGAGAGATCCTCGATTTGAAGGCTACTTCGCGGCCGCATGTCGCGAGATGAGACAGCGGCCGCGCCATCCTTGGTGCTGCTGCCGAATCGCGGATTGGCAACGGCGGATAGTTGTCCGTGAAGCACGCTCGACGCCCAGGGAACGGTGATGATCTGCTGCGCCCCCGGGGCAAGCGTGACCAACTGTCGGGACGCGATGATGTTGCCGGTCCGCAGAACAACGGGAACGCTGGCCGTTACAGCTCCGGCGTTTCGCACTGTCGCGCGAATCACACTTGGGGTTCCGGCGACGAACTGCAAGTCGGAAACAACGAATTTGACCGTAGACGGCGGTTGTGGCGCAACCACGACGTCGATCGAAATCTCGTTGTCGCGCCGATCCACATCGAGCCGCGTCTGGTTGGGATCGATTCGCAGCGTTAGTCGGGCGGCTCCGACCTGCGTTGACCGCCATGGGAAGTGAAGCGTGGCGGACTGCCCCGCTGCGAGGTTGATGACCTGCGAAGTGACTTCCGTGCTGCCGGCAAAGAGGGCGACCGTGACCTTGGACTCGGGATGCATCGCCCGGTTTCTCACGGTACCGGTCACATTCACCGGCTCGCCGGGCAAAGGGTACAAGGTCGAAGCGCCCAAACTGGTGGCGATGAGATCCGCCATCTGGTCGGGGCGGACACCTTCCATTTCCTGCGCCCGGAGCGGCAAAACGAACGAACTCAATACCGAGACAGCCGCTATCGCCAGCAGGCATCCGTAAATTAGCCTCGCCCTCATCTGCTTTATCCTGAAAATCGTGGTTATCGACGCGTTTCAGAACTGGCGCGCAATTTCAGATAAACAGAACTATACACCCAGCGCGCGTGGTTGGCACTCCTGCCCGGGTGCGAGTGCGAAGCATGCATCGCCCTTACTTCCGGTCTCCGGCCTCTGCAGAATTTGCCAATTGACTCGGCGCGGCAGACAGTACAAGCAATAACAAGGCAGACAGGACAACTAATATTGGCGAATCATTCATGAAGATTCTTCCCAATTAATGAAAATTGCCCAGATGTTTACTGCCGAAATGAAGAGAGAATGTTTATAAGGAAGATGTGCGTGGAGACGATGAGCTCTAGCCCTTGCCGGATTGAATAGCTTTTCTACGGAAGCACGTGGTTGAGTGATCATTTACAATCCCGACCGCCTGCATCCAGGCATAGACGATCACCGGGCCCACGAATTTGAACCCTCGCTTCTTGAGTGCCTTAGAGATCTCCTCTGAGAGGGGGGTCTTGACCTGTATTACGCCAGAGTTCTGAATCGGCTTCCCGCCTGCCATGGTCCAGATGAAGGTCGAAAAGTCGTGCCCCTCAGCCTGTAGCGCGAGATAGGCTCGAGCGCCTCCAATCGTGGCTTCGATCTTCGCGCGTGATCGAACAATGCCGACATCTTTCAACAGCCGCGCGATGTCGGCCTGTCCGAAGCGCGCGACGGCGTCCGGATCAAAGTTCTTGAACGCCACACGGAACGCGTCGCGTTTACGCAAAATGATGGTCCAGGAGAGACCCGCTTGAAAGCCGTCGAGCATCAGCTTCTCCCAAAGCGCACGGCTATCATATTCCGGCACGCCCCACTCTTCGTCGTGATAGGCGCGAAGTAAGGGATCGCTTTCAGCCCAGGAACAGCGACGAACCGTGCTTTTCGGTCTGGCGTTCACACGGCCTCCGAGACATTGGCTGTCGCTTGTCTTAGATCATGAGAGTTGTTCACGTTGGTCTGACAAATCACCTTTCGCTAGGCGCTTTTCCCCGGTGCTTATCAAACTGAGCAACCGTTAACTTCCGGGCTAGCCAGTCACTCTGACGCATTTGCATGAGCAAGGATCCCAATAATTAGGCCTCCTTAGAGCTGGGTCTCATGCGGCCGATATCCGGGTTGACGCAGGAGGGAGGACTCGCTCGGTCGCGATCTTCTGAAGCGGCCGGATCACGCAACCAGAGCTGATTGGTATTCCTCGTATGCGCCCTTGAAATCGGTCACCAGGTGATCGCCTTCGAAGTGCCAGATTCGAGTTGCGACTTCGTCGATGAGGTCGTGATCATGCGTTACCAGCAATACCGTTCCCGGATACTTTTGCAGCGCAATGTTCAGCGCGTTGATCGACTCCAGGTCCAAGTGGTTGGTGGGCTCATCGAGAACCAGCACGTTGGGCTTTTGCAGCATGAGTTTGCAAAATAGCAGGCGCGCGGCTTCGCCGCCGGAAAGAACGTCGGTGCGCTTGTTGCCATCGTCGCGGGCGAACAGCATCTGCCCCAGCAGGCCGCGGATTTCCTCGTTGTGCGCGCCGGGGTCCCAGCGATGCAGCCACTCAAACGCGGTCATGCCTTTTTCGATCAGCGCGCGGTGATCCTGAGCGAAATATCCGACTGCCGCTTCGTGCCCCCAGATCACCTCTCCGTCACTCAAGAACGCGCCGTCGTATCCGCTGGTCTGGCGTAGCTCAGCTTCCGGAACGGTCGGTGAGTTGGCCAGCAACGCATTCAGGAGCGTCGTTTTACCCGCGCCATTGCGTCCCATCAACGCGATCTTCTCCCCACGACTCACGCTGGCGGTGAAGCTGCGAATAACCTCGTTGTCGCCGTACGACTTCTTCACTCCATCGAGCTCCAGAATATGTTTGCCTGAGGGTCGCTTCTGTTCAAACTTGAGAAATGGGCGTTGAATGTTCGACTTCGCGAGTTCGGTTACCTGCAGGCGTTCAACTTCTTTGCGGCGGGACTGCACCTGGCTAGAGCGCGTGCCGGCGGCGAATCGCGCGATGAAGTCGTTCAGTTGGGCGATCTTCTTTTCGCGCTGCGCGTTTTGACCTTCGATCTGAGAGCGAATCTGCGTCTTCGCCATCACCATCTCATCGTAGCTACCGGTGTAAGTGATGATGGTTTCGTAATCGATATCGGCAATGTGCGTGCAAACACTATTCAGGAAGTGGCGATCGTGCGAGATGACGATCACGACTCCGTCATACTTTTGCAGAAACCCTTGCAGCCAATGGATCGAATCCAGATCAAGGTGGTTCGTAGGCTCATCCAGCAAGAGGGCTTGCGGATTTCCGAAAAGTGCCTGCGCCAACAGCACGCGAACCTTCTGCCCGCCCTGTAACTCGCTCATCGGACGCTGATGCAGTTCGTCCGCAATGTCCAGGCCTTGCAGGAGCAACGCGGCATCGGTCTCGGCGGAGTAGCCATCCTCTTCACCCACAATGCCTTCCAACTCGCCAAGCCTCATGCCATCTTCATTCGTGATCTCGTGCTTCTCATAGAGACGGTCGCGCTCTTCCATCGCCGCCCATAACCGCTTGTTGCCCATGATGACGGTATCGAGCACCCGATAAGCGTCGAAGGCGAACTGGTCCTGACGCAACACGCCAAGCTTCCGCGGACGCACTACCGTGCCCTTCTGCGGGTCTAATTCGCCGGTCAACAGATTCATGAACGTGGACTTCCCCGCTCCGTTAGGGCCGGTGAGTCCGTAACGCTTCCCCGGAGTAAACGCGGTGGAGACTTCGTCGAACAGAACTTTGGCGCCGTAGCGCATGGATACATTGCTTACTGAGATCATGTTTTTTCTTCGGGAACTGCGGGAAAAATTGCCTATCGGGAGGGTCGCAGCTATCTACACTAAGAATACCATGAGCTTGCGAAAACGTGGCCTGCACGAGAGTTCCCGGCCAGCACATCCATCCCCGAAGAGGCTAGCGAAAAAGAGATACGGGAGGCTGTCCTCAGCCTCCCGTACCTGGTGACTACATCACGATCCTGCGTAAACCATCCACTTAGGCAAGGTCATAGCGATCAAGGTTCATCACCTTGTTCCAAGCGGCGACGAAGTCTTTCACGAACGCCTCTTTCGAGTCGCTACAGGCATAGACTTCCGCGAGCGCGCGAAGCTGAGAGTGCGAACCGAAGATCAGATCGACACGCGTGCCAGTCCACTTGATTTTCCCGGTCTTGCGATCGCGCCCCTCAAACACACCGTCCCCTGTGGACGAGGCTTGCCACGCCGTGTTCATGTCAAGCAGGTTGACGAAGAAATCGTTCGTTAACGTCCCTGGTTTGTCAGTGAAGACGCCGTGCTTGGCCTGACCATAGTTGGCATTCAGAGCCCGCAAGCCGCCGATGAGAACCGTTAGCTCAGGGGCAGTCAGCTTCAACAACTGCGCCCGATCCACCAGCATCTCCTCTGGCGAGGATCCGTTCTGTTTCCCAAGGTAGTTGCGGAATCCGTCGGCCTTCGGCTCCATCACAGCAAACGAGTGCACGTCGGTCTGATCCTGCGAAGCATCTGTGCGTCCGGGCGTGAACGGAACCTTCACGTTGTGCCCGGCCTTTTTCGCAGCTTCCTCGACGGCTGCGCAGCCACCCAGAACGATCAGGTCAGCCAGCGAAACTTTCTTCCCGCCGGACTGCGCGCTGTTGAACTCCTTTTGGATCGCCTCCAACTTCGGGAGAACCTTTGCCAGCTCAGCCGGCTGGTTCACTGCCCAATCCTTCTGCGGAGACAGACGAATGCGCGCACCGTTTGCACCACCGCGCTTGTCGGAGCCGCGGAAGCTCGCCGCTGACGCCCAGGCCGTCGTGACCAGTTGGGAGATCGAGAGTCCTGAAGCGAGAATCTTTGCTTTCAGAGCAGCAATGTCTTTTTCCCCGACGAGTTCGTGATCGACCGCGGGAACCGGGTCTTGCCAGATCTGAGTTTCTTTAGGAACCAGCGGACCAAGGTAGCGGGGGAGAGGACCCATGTCGCGGTGCGTCAGCTTAAACCATGCCTTGGCGAATGCGTCCGCGAACTCCTGCGGGTTCTCGTGGAAGCGCTTCGAGATTGGACCATAGATCGGATCGAGGCGCAGAGCGAGGTCCGTGGTCAGCATGGATGGTGCGTGCCGCTTGGAACCATTGTGAGCATCCGGAACAGTACCAGCACCCGCGCCATTCTTCGGTGTCCACTGATGCGCACCGGCCGGACTCTTGGTCAGCTCCCATTCGTACTTAAACAAGTTGTCGAAGAAGTTATTGCTCCACTTCGTCGGCGTCGTAGTCCAAATGACTTCCAGGCCGCTGCCGATCGCGTCGCCACCCATGCCGGTACCGAATTTATTTTTCCAGCCCAGACCCTGCTCTTCGATGGTCGCACCTTCCGGCTCCGCGCCTACGTTAGCCGCATCACCCGCGCCATGGGTCTTGCCGAAAGAGTGCCCGCCGGCGATCAGCGCCACCGTCTCCTCATCGTTCATCGCCATGCGAGCGAACGTTTCGCGAATGTCGCGCGCTGCGGCAAGCGGATCGGGGTTGCCGTTCGGTCCTTCCGGATTCACGTAGATCAGGCCCATCTGGACTGCGGCTAGAGGATTCGCCAGATCGCGATCGCCACTGTAGCGTTCGTCCGCCAGCCACTTGCCCTCCGAGCCCCAGTAAATGTCTTGTCCAGGCTCCCAGACATCTGCGCGACCGCCGGCGAAACCGAAGGTCTTAAACCCCATGGACTCCAACGCCACGTTGCCGGCGAGAATCATCAGGTCGGCCCAGGAAATCTTCCGGCCATACTTCTGCTTGATCGGCCAGAGCAATCGGCGCGCCTTATCAAGGTTCACATTGTCCGGCCAGCTGTTAAGAGGCGCAAAACGTTGCTCTCCGGAACCTGCACCTCCGCGACCGTCGCCGATACGGTAGGTTCCGGCGCTGTGCCACGCCATACGGATGAATAGCGGCCCATAGTGACCGAAGTCTGCCGGCCACCACTCCTGCGAATCCGTCATCAAGGCGTGAAGGTCTTTGACGACCGCATTCAGATCGAGACTCTTGAATTCCTTGGCGTAATCAAATTCCTTGTCCATGGGATCGGACAGGGACGAGTGCTGGTGCAAGACGTTCAGGCTAAGCTGATTCGGCCACCAGTCGGCGTTCGCCTGGGCTTTACGAGGGCCGTGAGCGACCGGGCACTTGCTTTCCGTTGATGAGGTTTGCTGATTTCCGGGAGCTGAGGCCCCCGCTGCGGCGACGAGTTCCTTATCCATATTATTCATTTCCTTCTGATTGGCTGAATCCATAACGGGTTATGAGTTGATTGTCGACATCAATTCACTTAAGCAGCGTCGGCCGCCCGTTTGCCGCGCACTTGTACGTCTGATATCTGCCCTACGTTGCTGAACGAGTTGCGTGCCGCGGAGCGCATTTGGTGCATAAGCCCCGGAAAATGAGCTCGCATTCACGCAGAACCCGCTTACCCAGAGAGTTCGAAGGAGGCTTGGGCACCTTGTACCAATCCAGGTCTTCCACATTGCCGCAGCGATCGCAAATGAAGTGGTGGTGCCGGATGCCTTTGGCATCGAAACGGGCGGCGCGGCCCTCGACGGCCACTTCCCGTACCAAACCGGCCTGTACCAGGTCCCGCAGATTGTTATAAGTTGTGGCTCTTGAAGATCGGGGATCCATGTGATTTACGGCTTCGAAGATTTCCGCAGCCGTTGGATGCTGGTTGCATTTCATCAGGAACGCCATCACGGCATAGCGTTGCGGAGTACACCGCAACCCACTGTCCTCCAAGCATCGCTTGATCGCTTCGGTGTACATGTGTAATTAGAATATATCTAATGTGAGATTTAATCAAGGCGCAGGCTCGTACTCTCATCACACAAGGAGGGCAGCCCGATTTGCGGTTTGTCAGCCGGATTGGGCTAGCCGCTCTCTGCGCGATCCCCGCAATTCGCGAAGGTAATTCTGTAATCTGCGCTTGAAGTTTCGTCAGTGCGGGCGCGATAATTACGCACCCAGCAAAGCGCTCAGCGGATTATGACGAATATTAATCATAAAACCTACGCGATGAATGCCATCACGCCTATGAAGTGGTGGAAGACCTGGATCGTGCGCCTCTTCTTCTTCATCCTGGGCGCAATCAAGCCATTGCAGAAAGACTTGATTCAGTTATCGTTCATTCACTTCGCCCGCTGGGTCATCATTAAGCGTACAGGCTTTCCGCGCGTAACCAACCAACAGCCTGAAGAAGAGCTGCAATACGACTATCTACTGTTCTTCAGCAACTTTAATGGAACGTGGAACCAGTATATCGACGCCTTCTCGGCGGTACTGAGCCAGGGGTTGAACCTTATTTGGCGGTGGAGCGAGAAGTTTCCCGGCTCGGTTCCGGTAACGCCCTTCAAGCAATACATCGCCCGCTGCCAGTTCGATACCGACTATTACTACACCGCCTATCCATATGCGACTACCAACGACGTGAAAGCCGCGCATCGCGTGCAGGCGGCGCTGGAAGCCTTGGAAAAGGAGAGCGCCGGTAAATCGCCCGAGGAGTTTAAGCACTCCTACCTGAAGTTCCTGATCGCAGTCCAAGCCGATATTGGCGAGACCGGCAGAGCCCCCGTAGGCACATAGAAGAACCGGGAGAACAGAATGGCCAATCAAAGCGGCAGCGTTTATGGACTGACGATTCTTTCGCCCATCTTGCAAGATGCCACTGCTGAGACGTCGCACAACTGCGCGCTCCGCATGACGTTGGCTCTCATGCCGCGTGACGAGTCCAGCCCGTTCGCCAAAGTATCGAGCACCCACTTGGCGCGATTAGTAGTGATGGACGACGTCGTCTATGTCGGCATGCCTTCCTGCGAGGAGCACCTGAAGTCGCAGTACCTCGTCTTTGAAACAAATTTCGATGGGGATCTCGATGAGTACCTCGGCCGTCTGGCACGCGAAGTTCCAAACGAAGTTGATGCGGTCTGGAAACACTGTATTGGATATCCCGGAGTTCAGGACGTGGACCGTTTTATTGCGTATATGAAAAAGTGCCAGATCACGACGACGTTCTACTTTGCGGATGTCAATGACAAGACGGTTCAGCAGACATTGCTCGCTCTGCAAACCCAGGCCGCCGTTGCCAGATTTATTGAAGAGCACCAGGGATTACCCGCGAGCGAGTTGCAGAAATTCTTTGTGGAGTTCGTGCAAAAGCTTCGCAAGGCACCGCCGCCGGTACCCGGTCGTCCAGGGAGCGGTGGGCCGCCTCGAATCGCAACCCAAATGAAGTGGGCGACAAGGAATTAGAAGCAGTCACGCTGGCACCTAAATGAGCAAATTGGACGCAACTGACATTCAAGGATTCGTCCTGCGAGGATACGCGCTCCCGTTCGCGCGCTATCTGTTTCTCGAGATTACCGATGCTACACGCGGGCAGGCTTTCATCGGACGCCTCCTGGACCAGATCACGACCGGCGAGCACTGGGATGCCGGCAAGCCTGACTGGACGCTGAACATAGCTTTCACGCATAAAGGACTAGTCAACCTGAAGCTGCCGGATGCGTCGCTGTTGAGCTTTCCGGTGGAGTTTCTTCAAGGCATGAAGGCTCGCGGCGAGATTCTTGGCGATACTGGCAAGAACGCGTCCGAGAATTGGGATCCGTTCTGGCGCGAGGCACGCGTCGACATCTGGCTCGCTGTGAATTCCAAAACCAAGGAGACACTGGAGGCGCGCTGCTCCGATCTCCAAACGTTGATGTCGGAAACTGGCGGGGCCACGATCATCGGTTCGCAGGATGCGGGGGCCCTGCTGATCAACGGTAAGTGGAGTTCAAAGGAGCATTTCGGTTATACCGATGGATTCGGCAATCCCGATTTCCTGGGGGTGGAACGCGACACCCAACCTGGCCAAGGCAAATTGATGGCCGACGGCACCTGGGCGCCCCTCGCTACCGGTGAGCTTCTGCTGGGCTATGCGGATGAGGCAGGCGAACTTCCCGTCGCTCCTGTTCCTCACTTACTGGCGAGCAACGGAACATTCATGGTGTATCGAAAGATTCACCAGAACGTTGCTACTTTTCGGCAGTACCTTGACGATAAAGCGAAGCTCTACGCCGGAGGCAAAGAGAAGCTGGCTTCTAAGTTGATCGGCCGCTGGCGTGATGGAACTCCGATCGAGCTCTCGCCCGATGCGCCGAATGAAGCGATTGTGAGTGATAAACAAAAGAACGTGAACTTCACGTTTGGCAATGATCTCGCTGGAACCCGTTGCCCCATCGGTGCGCATGTGCGGCGAACGAATCCGCGCGACGCGTTCGGTTTCAACGGCAAATTGATTAATCGTCGGCGCATCACCCGGCGTGGCTTGCCGTACGGATCTTACGTCCCCGAGGATCAACCCGTGCGCGACGACGGTGAACACGGCATCATCTTTATGGCGCTGAATGCCAGCCTCTTCCGGCAGTTTGAATTCGTGCAGCAGCAGTGGATGCAATACGGCAACGATGCCCGGCTTGGCAACGATAAAGACATGCTGCTGGGAAATCACGAAGCACGTGACAAGTACGTGATTCAAGGGACCGAAGATCCGAGTAATCCGCCATTCGTCTGCGGAAATCTGCCGAATTTTGTAGAGCTGCGAGGCGGAGATTATTTCTTCCTTCCCAGCATGACCGCGCTCCGCATGATTGCTACGGCCACAGTAGATCCCAGGTGATGCGCACCGTAGAGAAAGTCTATTCGCGCTTGGTAGCGTTGAGACATCGCCTACCCGACTAGTCTCGCCGCAGAGACGTCATGGGATCAACGCGCACGGCTTGTCTTGCCGGCAGGTAACACGCGGCGATCGCAACCAGCATCAGAAGCGCTGCGACGCTCGCGTAGGTTAACGGATCGTGAGCGCTGACCCCGAACAGTTGCTTTGCCATCAGGCGCGTTAAGCTCAACGAAGCTGCGATGCCAATCACCGAGCCGAGCACCGCCATTGTTGCCCCTTCTTTCAGCACTAGATGCAAGATGTCTCGCCGCTGTGCTCCAAGCGCCATGCGTATCCCAATTTCCTGGGTGCGCTGTCCTACCAAGTAGGAAATCACGCCATAGATTCCGACGCAGGCCAAAGCCAGCGCCAGTGCGGCGAATACGCCGAGCAGAATCATCGAAAGCCTGCGCGCGGCAAATGAGGTCGCGACAATCTCATCCATCGTCCGCACGTCAGTGATCACATCGCGCGGATCGATCTCTCTCACTGTCTCGCGAACCTGTCCCATGACTGCGGTCGGATCCCCTTGTGTACGTAGCACCACGGCGACGCCTTTTGCCACCAGCGGCATGAGCTTCTCCGGGAGCTGCATGAAGGGATAGAAGAATTGCGCCTGGATCGCGCCCTTCGGGTCGGTGTCGAGTCCCCACTGCTTTACGTGTCCAACCACGCCTACGATTTCAGCCCGCACATTGAACTGCGTGAGATTGACACGCCTCCCAATTGGATCCTGGTTCGGAAAATATGCACGTGCGAAGGAGTCGTCGACGTCGATTACGATAGGCTCGTGTTCGTTGTCCTGCGGAGTGATAAAACGTCCGCGCTCCAGCGTGATTCCCATCGCCGGCTGAAATCCCGCTTCCACTAGAAAGAACATCGCCTCGTGCATGTCGTTGTCGTTGGCCGGCTTCGGTTCGCCTTCGATCCAGAATGGCAGGGAGGAATCATGGACCATTGGGCGCGATCCCAGGGTCACGGACACCGCCTGCACGCCTGGAATCGCGCGCATTTTGTCATCGAAGTAACGCAAACGAGCGCGTGTCTCAGCGGAACTTGTAGTGGGGGTTGCAGCCAAAGACAGACCAAACGTTATCGCGTGACTAGGATTGAATCCTGGATTCACTCGCCAGAGCGCAGCCATCGTGCGCAACATCAATCCGGCTCCAACGAGCAACACTAAGGCCATGGCTACTTCGACAACAACGAACGTTCCCTGGAGCCTCTGGCGGAAGCCGGTCGAGCCACGTCCGCTCTGGTTCATGACCTCTTGCGGATTTGCCCGGGTCGCTTTCAGGGCCGGGGCGAGGCCGAAGACAATTCCAGCCAACAGAGACAGCGCCATCGTGAAGAGCAGGACAGTTGAGTCTATTGAGACCTCGTTGGCACGCGGCAACGCGGCCGGCAGAATCTTCAGTATCGCCTTCGTTCCCCAAAGGGCCAGCAACAGGCCAAGTACGCCACCCATTCCAGCGAGCAGAACACTTTCCGTCAGAAGCTGCCGAATCACTCTTCCCTGACTCGCGCCCAGAGCGGCGCGAATCGCGAACTCGCGCGACCTTCCAGTTGCCCGCGCCAGCAGCAGATTAGCGACATTGGTGCAGGCGATGAGCAGCACGAATCCTACAGACGCCAGCAGCACGAACAACAGCGGCTTTACGTCGCCAACCAGGTCCTCCTTCATGGAGACGAGGGTGATGCCTTTGCCCGTGTCCGCCTCCGGGTAGGCTGCGGCCAGATTTCGCGCAATCGCATCCATCTCTGCTTGGGCTTGGGGGAGAGTCACTCCTGAATTCAGGCGGCCAAAGGCGTGGGCGCTCACTGAGATGCGGCGGTCGCGAAATAAAGGATCTTTCCACTGACCTATTGGCGTGTAGACATCCCGCATATTCCCATAGAAGGTGAACCCCTCGGGGATGACTCCGACAACGGTGTACGCGGTTCCATTCAGGATGATTGGTTTCCCCACAATGTCAGGGGAAGAACCGAACTTGCGCTTCCAGAAGCCGCCGCTAAGGATCACCACCGGCGCGGCGCCGACCTGGTCATCATCAGGACTAAACGTACGGCCGAGAATCGGTGCGACACCGAGAGTGCTGAAGAAGCCGGCTGAAATCATGTAGCCGCTTAGAAGCTCGCCTTCTCCCGTGCCCACCAGGTTGTAGTCTTCATGCCGGTACGCAGCCATCGACGCAAACGAGCGGCTGTTGCGCTGCCAATCAAGGAAGTTCAGATACTCGATGGGCGCTTTGTCGTACCCCGGAGTTTTCTCATAGATGGCTACCAGCTTGTCGGATTGCTGATAGGCAAGCGGGTTCAACAGCACTCCGTTGACCACTGAGAACAGAGCCGTATTAGCACCAACGCCGAGTGCCAGTGTCAACACGGCGATCGCCGTGAACCCTGGCGACTGTGCCAGCATTCGCAATCCGTAACGAAGGTCGAGAAGAAGAGAATTCATGTGCTGTAGCGACGTCCTTCAGTCCAGGCGATCGAGGAATCGCGGCGGAAAGCGATTGTCGGTCGCATCTGAACGCGGCCGCCGGCCGTCTCGTTTACGTCTCATCCCTGAGACGCTTTGACCGGGCGAAGGTTAGGTTGATAATTCGTGTTCCGCTCTTTGAGCAACCAAGACCCACACTGATACCGGTCGCCGCCCGCTAGGCTTGCCTCGGGAAGCCCGTGCGCTAAGTGCTATTTGATGGGCCGCGATCCGACAATGAGGATGTCCACCAGGCGCCTGGCGCTTTGCTGCCAGTCCGGGCTAGACGCTACGTTCGAGACGCCGATTAGGGCGCGAAGAAGGTCGAACGGATCGAGATCCTTCCGAATGTCGCCGCTCTTGATGGCGCGCTTCACCAGCACCTCAATCGCCCCCTGGATCTGGCCGCGTGAAGCTTCATAGAGCTTCGAGGGACCTCCAACCAGCGTATTCAAAGCTGGGGCAATGATCTGCTTGGCCGCTATATAGTCGACGAAAAGCAGCATCCATGCCCGCAGAGCGTCTACCGGGGCCATGGTTTCGCTGAATTTCCGTTCAGCTGCCGCAAGTTTCTCGACCTCGGTGCGGTAGACCGCCTCGAGCAGCGCCTCGCGGGTCGGGAAATGGCGGTACAGAGTTCCCGCTCCGACCCCGGCGCTGGTGGCTATTTCGTCCAAGCTGGTGTCGACGCCCGAACGGGTGAACGCTTCCCTGGCAATCTCCAGAATTCGCTCCCGGTTCCGCTGGGCGTCTGCCCGGGGTTTGCGATCGGCTTGTAACTTTTTCTTTAGCATCTCAAAATTCTTGCAACCGGAGACTGTCTCCGAATATCTATACTAAACGGAGATTGACCTCCGTTTCATTAGATGCGGCACTCACCGTCAGGATCGATACATTGAGACTCGACATTTTAAGGAGACAACTATGAGCTCAGCCACACTTGCGACGAACGCCTTTGGAGCGACGTCAACTACAGAAGATGTTCTATCGGGAATCAGCCTGCGCGGCAAACGGATTCTAGTCACGGGCGTTTCGGCTGGCCTGGGCATCGAAACCGCTCGCTCTTTGGCGGCGCATGGCGCCGACGTTATAGGCGCGGCACGCGATTTGAAAAAGGCGGAAGCAGCAACGGCTCAGGTCGCGAAGGACGCCGCGGCGAATGGCGGGAGTTTTCAGCTGATCGAACTCGACTTGGCCAATTTGAACAGTGTCCGGGCGTGTGCTGACAAACTGCTGGAGAAAGGTGAGTTTCTCGACGTCGTGATCGCAAATGCCGGCGTGATGGCCACGCCGTTTGGGCACACGATCGACGGTTTCGAGACGCAGTTCGGCACAAATCACCTTGGCCATTTCCTCTTCGTCAACCGAATTGCACCCCTCATTCGGGCGGGTGGACGAGTAATCAATCTTTCGTCTTCAGGGCACCGCTATTCTGACATCGACTTGGAAGACCTTGACTTTCAGCGGACGCCCTACGAGCCTTTCGTTGCCTATGGCCGATCAAAGACGGCGAACATTCTATTCGCAGTTGCGTTCGACAAGCGGCACCGGAATCGTGGCGTGCGCGCCGCTGCCGTCCATCCCGGCGGAATCCAGACGGAGTTGGGCCGCTACACCGATCCCAAACGCTTTGAAGATCTCCTGGAGCAGATCAATCAACAGCTTGCAGCAGAAGGCAAGCCGCCCTTCCAGTGGAAGACTGTTCCGCAAGGAGCGGCAACGTCCGTATGGGCCGCCGTCGTTGCTCCTGCAGACGCGGTGGGAGGCCAATACTGCGAGAACTGCCATGTCGGCCATATCGTGTCGGAGCAGCAGCCGATCAGCGTTATCAGCGAAGGAGTGCGTGCCTACGCCCTCGATCCCGCTAACGCAGAGGCACTGTGGACGAAGAGTGAAGAACTGGTCGGGGAGTCGTTCTAACGGCTCCTCTCCAGACCTCTCAACAAACACACCTTGAATGATAAGGAGGACACGATGCGTGTTTTTATCACTGGTGCTACAGGCTTTATCGGTTCTGCCATTGTTCCGGAGTTGATCGACGCAGGCCACCAGGTGCTCGGCCTTGCGCGCTCGGATGCGGGCGCCAAGTCTCTTATCGCCGCAGGCGCGCAAGTTCATCGTGGCGACCTTAAAGACTTGGAGAGCTTGCGTACTGGAGCAGCCGTGTCCGATGGCGTTATTCATACCGCCTTTATCCACGACTTCTCGAAGTTCGAGGAGAACTGTGAAATCGATCGGCGTGCAATTGACGCTCTCGGTTCCGTGCTGGTCGGCTCGGACCGTCCTTTGATCGTCACCTCGGGAACTGCGTCGGCAATGACGCCGGGGCGCCTTACGACGGAAGACGATGCGCCCAATGCCCCGATCCCCCGTGTAGCCTCGGAAAAAGCAGCCTCCTCTGTAGAGGCGAGAGGCGTGCGCGTTTCGGTGATGCGCCTTCCGCAGGTTCATGACCCATTCAGGCAAGGACTCATCACCTACCTGATCGCTCTAGCTCGCGAAAAGGGCGTTTCGGCGTATGTGGGTGAGGGACTCAATCGCTGGCCCGCAGTGCATCGCCTCGATGCCGCCCGTCTCTATCGGCTCGCGCTGGAAAAGGGTTCGGCCGGAGCCCGATACAACGCGGTCGCCGAAGAGGGCGTGCCGTTGCGAGAGATCGCTGAGGCGATCGGCCGCGGTTTGAGGTTACCGGTCGTCGCCAAGTCCGCTGACGAGGCAGCTGAGCACTTCGGCTGGCTTGGGCTGTTTGTTAGTGCTGATATACCGGCTTCGAGCGCATTAACGCAAGAACTCCTGGGCTGGAGTCCGACGGGTCCTGGCCTGATCGAAGATCTCAACCATGGACGATTTGTCGAAGCGTGAGCGATTAGCCCCCAGTTAACCAGAGGAGAATAACTAATGACAAAGCGAGACAATCTTGGTGGCACATTCACACTTCCTGGTACATCGCTGAAGCTGAACCGCATGGGTTATGGTGCGATGCAGCTTGCCGGTCCGCAGGTATGGGGACCGCCGCGTGACGTCGACGCAGCCCTAGCTGTTCTACGTGAGGCGGTCGCTGCCGGGGTGAACCATATCGACACCAGCGATTTTTACGGGCCGCATGTGACCAATCAAATCATCAAGCGTGCGTTGCATCCCTATCCGGAGAACCTGGTCATCGTGACCAAACTGGGTGCGCGTCGTGGCGATGACAAGTCGTGGAACCATGCTTTGTCGCGTCAGGAACTGATTGACGGCGCACACGACAACCTTCGCAACCTCGGACTCGACGTACTCGAGGTCGTCAATCTCCGAGTTGGAGGCATCTCGGAACCATCGGAAGATTCCATCGAGGAGCCGCTGACCGTACTCGCCGAGCTGAAGCGCCAGGGATTGATTCGTCATCTCGGCCTGAGCAACGTTAGCCCCAAACAGTTCGCGGAGGCCCAGAAGATCACGGACATCGTGTGCGTACAAAACTTCTACAACGTCGCGCAGCGTAGAGACGATGCGTTCATCGGTGAACTGGCGAAACAGGGCGTCGCCTACGTGCCCTACTTCCCTCTGGGCGGATTTACGCCGTTGCAGTCGTCCACGCTCGATACTGTTGCAGCGTCACTGGGTGTCACCCCGATGCAGATTGCTCTCGCCTGGCTTCTGGATCGTGCGCCCAACATCCTGCTGATTCCCGGAACCTCTTCCCTCGCGCATCTCCGCGAGAACCTCAACGCCGCGACTCTGCATCTTTCCCCGGAAACAATTGCGAGTCTCGACGCAATTGGCAAGAAGGCCGGCGGGGCGAAGATGCCAGACGCCGAACGGTCGACCGAGTAACGATCGACCCGATGGCAGGCGCCCTAGCTGGACGCCTTGCTCATCGCCATGTCGGCATACCCATCGCACCTCACGCGCATCTATTCCAAGAGCTCGCTTCGGCATCGATTCACGAAGCATAGGTAGAATGACGGGCACGCGATGAGGGGCGGAAAATGGGCGATTCTGCAAAGCCAGATCTAACAAAGGGAATTCCGCTGGCCAGCATCCCGGATGGCGGAAAATTGTTGGGATTGGTCGGCGAAGATGAGGTCTTGCTGGTACGGCGCCGCGAGGAGGTGTTCGCCCTGGGCGCTCACTGCACGCACTATCAAGGGCCTCTGGCGGAGGGACTGATCGTTGACGACCAGGTACGCTGTCCCTGGCATCATGCCTGTTTCAGTCTCCGCACCGGCGAAGCACTTAGGGCTCCGGCGCTCGATCCGATTCAGTGCTGGCGGGTTGAGCGGGTGGGCGACAACGTGGTGGTGAAAGAGAAGGCCGCGGCTGCACCCAGCCAGAATCTGCCAACCGCATCGCATCCCTCCTCGATTGTCATCGTTGGCGGAGGTGCGGCCGGACTTGCCGCTGCCGAGATGCTTCGCCGCAAAGGCTACGAAGGTCCGTTGACGATGATCAGCGCGGACGGCGACCCTCCGGTCGACCGGCCGAACCTGTCTAAAGATTTTCTCGCGGGGACGGCGGGGGAAGACTGGATTCCGTTGCGGCCCTCCAACTGGTACGCCGAGCACAAGGTCAAGCTTGCGCTTAATTCACGCGCGGTCTCGCTGGACACAAAGCAAAAAAAGGTCACCACGGAAAATGGTAAGACGTATGACTACGGAGCCTTGCTACTGGCCACTGGCGCCGATCCGACACACCTTCCGCTGGCCGGTGCTGCATCTTCACAGTTCTTTTACTTGCGTTCATTCGCGGACAGCAAGACGATTCTTGCAAAAGCGGCATCAGCCAAACAGGTTGTTGTAGTCGGCGCCAGTTTTATCGGCCTGGAG
This sequence comes from uncultured Acidobacteriaceae bacterium, assembly GCA_963834135.1. Taxonomy (GTDB): domain Bacteria; phylum Acidobacteriota; class Terriglobia; order Terriglobales; family Acidobacteriaceae; genus Bog-257. The sequence goes on from CAWIAN010000014.1 coordinate 20,026, forward strand.
GTCGCTGCCTCCATGCGTACCAGAGGCCTCCTCGTACATGTGGTGTCGCCCGAAGCAGTTCCGATGGAAAAGGTGCTTGGACTCGAGGTTGGCAAGTTTGTGCGCAAGCTGCACGAGGAACACGGAGTCGTCTTCCATCTCGGCGAGACCGTGAAACAGGTTGATGGTGAAAAGGTCAAGCTCAGCGGAGGTGAGACGATCAATGCCGACTTCATCGTCGTCGGCGTGGGCGTTCGGCCGTCGACCGCATTGGCGGAACAAGCCGGCTTGCAGATGGACCGTGGCATTGCAGTGGACGAATATCTGCAGACCAGCGCTCCGGAAGTTTTTGCCGCCGGAGATTCGGCACGCTGGCCCGATCCCTATACGGGCGAGCGCATTCGCGTTGAGCATTGGGTGGTGGCGGAACGTCAAGGACAGACCGCAGCCAGGAATATGTTGGGAGCCAGGGAACGGTTCGACGCGGTGCCGTTTTTCTGGAGCCAGCACTATGACGTGCCGATCAACTACGTTGGCCATGCCGAAAAGTGGGATACTCTCGAGATCGACGGAGACATCGAGAAGAAAGACTGCCTGGTTCGCTACAAGCGCGACGGACGCACCTTGGCGGTCGTGACGATCTTCCGCGATCTGGCAAGTCTGGAGACTGAGGCGGAGATCGAGAAGCTCGTCAGCCCGCAATGAGCCGAACTCGTCGCCCCTGGCCAACCAACCGGCGAGGACATCCGTCCCAATATTCTTTTCTAAAACCGATTTTTGGAAAATCCATCGGCTTACGAAGAGCATCACTTCGTGATGGCGTTAGGTCCTTATGCTAAGTCGAAAGGACCTCATAGGCCTGCCACTTCGTCCCTTCCGCGGTTGAAGCACAAATTCCGTATTTTTCACGCGAGTGAAACTGCGGTTGGGAGAAGGAAGCGTTGGCGATGCTGCATGAACTAGCCACAAGCGAAGCGCCTCGCGGCACAAGCGCGCCGCGGCGGGCAACGCCCATACGCCGCAGTGACGGATTGAGTGCCGTTGCGAGCTTGCGCTTCCATTGGCCCGAGTATCTGATGGAAGCCGCTGAACTGGGCTTGTACCTGTTCTCGGCGTGTGCCTTCTCAACATTGGTTTGGCACCCTGCATCCCCGGTCCCGCACGTCATCACCAGCACGATCTCTCGTCGCGCCCTTATGGGATTGGGCATGGGCGCCACCATCGTCGCCATCATTCTTTCGCCCTGGGGCAAACAGTCCGGAGGGCATTTCAATCCCGCAATCACGCTTACGTATTATCGGCTGGGAAAAGTCGAGTTCTGGGATGCGTGGTTTTACACCGCCGCACAATTTCTTGGCGCGATCGGTGGGGTTGCTGTCGCCACCTACGTTATGCGCGGCGCGCCCGGCAACGTTGCGGTCCGCTATGCGGTCACCGTGCCCGGCACCTATGGCAGGGTGATTGCGTTTGTTGCAGAGTTGGCAATCTCCTTCGTTTTGATGATGACTGTCCTATTCCTAACCAATCGCGCGAGACTGGCGCCGTACACGGCTTACTTCGTCGGCTTGATGATTGCGGCATTCATCACCTTCGAAGCGCCGCTCTCCGGTATGAGTATGAACCCCGCGCGGACCTTCGGTTCGGCCTTCCATGCCGATTACTGGCACGCACTCTGGATTTATTTCATCGCACCATCCCTCGGGATGCTGGCCGCCGCCGAGGTTTTCCTGAAACTCCGCAGAGGCGTTCCTCCCTACTGCGCGAAGCTTCACCACGCCAACAATAAGCGATGCATCTTTCGACACGGACAGATGTGAGTTGTAACTTTCTTTGACCTCAAGACCCGAACAGCGGACGAGGTGCTGAGGTGCCAGTCACACGGCCAGACAGCCCGTCGCAACCTCGCCAAGAAAGGAAAGTCGTATGAGTACCGAAAGGCCTTCACCAGCCGAGTTACGAAAGCAGAACGAGCCGGAGGAGTATGACGTGGTGATCCTCGGCGGTGGTACCGGATCGACGGTCGCCGCCTGGACCCTCGCCAGCGAAGGGAAGCGCGTTGCCGTTGTCGATCGCAAATACATCGGCGGATCGTGCCCGAATATCGCCTGCCTGCCCAGCAAGAACGTCATTCATGGCGCGAAGGTCGCGTCGTATGTACGCCACAGCGAGGAGTTCGGTATCACTCACGACGGCTTCACGGTTCAGATGCCCGGGGTGCGCGATCGCAAACGCAAGATGGTGACTGGCCTCAACGAAATGTATCTCGATAACTACAAGCACACCGGAGCCGAACTGATTTTCGGCGACGGTCGCTTTGTGGCGCCCAAGACTGTAGAGGTCATCTTGCGCGACGGAACCATCCGGCGGTTGCGTGGAGCAAACGTCATCATTAGCACAGGAACGCGCGCTGCCCTGGGATCCACGCCCGGACTTGCCGAAGTTCAGCCACTCACGCATATCGAAGCGCTCGAACTCGATGAGGTTCCCGATCATCTTCTCGTGATCGGAGGCGGCTATGTTGGAATAGAACTGTCCCAGGCGATTCGCCGCTTCGGCAGCCGAGTAACGGTGATCGATCGCAACGAGCATCTCATGAGTCGGGAAGATGCGGATGTATGCGAAGCTCTTCGCCAGCTCCTCGAAGACGAAGGCATTGACGTTCTGCTTAATGCAAAGCTCAAGCGCATATCTGGAAAGTCGGGCCAGTCGGTAAAGATTGCCATCGAGCAGAACGGAGCGGAGAAGACTCTGGAGGGCAGCCACGTGCTGGTTGCCGCGGGTCGCACTCCGAACACAGAGGGCCTTGGCTTGGAATTGGCCGGCGTCGAACTCACTGACCACGGATACCTTAAGGTCAACGAACGGTTGCAGACGACGGCGCCCGGCGTGTGGGGGATTGGCGAGGTCGCCGGCAGTCCGCAGTTCACGCACATCAGCGTCGACGATTTTCGCGTGGTGCATGCCAACATCAACGGCACGCATCGGGTCACGACCGGCCGGCAGGTTCCGTACTGCCTCTTCACCGATCCGGAATTGGCACGCATCGGCTTAAGTGAGAGCGAAGCGAAAGCGCAGGGCATCGCTTATCGTTTGTTCAAAATTCCAATGGACGGCGTACTACGCGCGCGCACTCTCTCCGAAACTCGCGGGTTTCTGAAAGCGCTGGTCGAAGCAGATAGCGATCGCATACTGGGCTTCACTGCTTTCGGAGTCGGAGCGGGCGAGATCATGTCGGCTGTTCAGATCGCAATATTGGCCGGACTACCGTACACCGGGCTGCGGGACGCTGTTCTTGCTCATCCGACGCTGGTCGAGGGGCTAGGTGCGCTGTTTTCTTCAACTGCAGTGGCAATCGATTCCGCCGGAGTGAGGCCGGTCAAGGTTTCTGCCGCATGACGTAGAGTGCAGCAGTTTGAGCGGGACTACGAAGACCGCAGTTGGATTTCGCAGCTTGGGGGGAGAGTCACATCAGCTTGGCGGCTTCCTCTTCAGAATTGCGACTGCACATGCTGCTCGCCCAGCACTTTGCCGTTTTGATCGAACCAGATCACCTCGTACTTCGGCTGGAAGATCGAGTACCAATACCGATAGACGTACTCGTCGGCGCAGCTGGTCGGGACGGGCGTCAGCGAGCCACAGGGGCCTTGGCTGGTGGGATCGCCCAACAGTTCGCGCACAACCTCGTTCGGATCGCCAATCGTCACCTGGCTGGCGTCCTCACGCAGCCGCTGGTCATGATGGTATGCCCAGAATCCGGCAACGACCAAAGCCAGTGCGACTGCGATAAAAAATATTCTGGTCGTCATTGCCCTTCTTCCACCAGCAGAGCCGCGTTCTTGGGCAAATAACTCTTGCGCCGGAACCAGTCTTCCATCGAAGAGCGCAAACGATCGAGCGGTACGCGCAGCCCGATCTCCATTTCACCGTCGGCGACTGGTATGGTGTCGTCGAATACCTGGTCGTTGGTGAAATTGCGCATGCTAAAGCTGTCCAGCCACTTCATGGGACAAGCGAGTCTTTGCCCGCTTTCCTCGTATTGCACTCGGATTTTGCGAGCGAACATCCTCTAATTTTGCCGGAAAAGCATAGGCAGTGGCTACCAGGCGCGGAAACCCTTAGCCGGATATGAACATGGCTTTCGAGACATGCGGCCTGGAACGCTGGGGAGTTCAGGCTGCGTACGGCGCGCTCTCCTGCGCTCTTGTGGATTCTTCGTTCAGCGTCGGCGTCAGCAGCGGCCACCCCTTTCGCATGACGTAGTCCAGCCACGCGCCGGCAACCTGCGATGTCAGCACGGCTGCGAGGACCAGCGTGGTATAGAAGGTTGCGCTGATGATCCCGGCCTCGAAGGCAACGCTGGCCAGCACGATTCCCGGGCCTCCGCGTGCGTTTGTGGTAATGGCTAGATTCAGAAGATCGAGCCCACGGAAGCCAGCCAGTCTTCCCGCCAGCGATACCGAGAGCACCTTCACCAGGCAGCTTCCAGCCAGAAAGGCCGCAAGCATCCACAGGGAAAAACCGTGTATGAGATCGAGTTTCAAACCAACAATCGCAAAGTAAACCGGTATGAAAAACGCGAACGACACCTTACCGATGGCGTCCAAAGCTTCGGCGAACAGCCTCCGCTTCTTATGCACGACTGCGAAACCGGCCAGAAATGCTGCGAATACAAGGCTCACGCCCAGCGCTCCGGCTATCACGCAATATAGCAACAGCACTGCAATTGCGTAAGCCACCGGCGAATGCTGTGCCATCACGTTAAAGCGGGATTTGTTGATGCGCTTCACCACGCGCGGAACGATGGTGAGGCCGAGCGCGAAAAACGCTACCGTCGCCAGCAGGTGGTACGACATGGCACGCGGATTCAGTGCCGCTTTTCCGGCTACCGCCGTAGCTACCGCCAAAGCCAACCACAGCACAATGTCTTCCAAGACGGCCACGCCTAGAACCAGGCGGGCGAAGCGCGTATGCAGGATTTTGAGGTCAGCGAAGATCTTGGAGACTACTGGGACCGAGGTCACGGCTACGCCTACGGCGAGCACAATGATGAGTGACAGCCGATTGCCGTTCGGACCGAAGAGAGCGGGACGAATCAGCCATGGTCCCACGAGAAGCGCCAAAATGAACGGCAAACCTGTCCCGACGATGGTCAGCCAGCCGACTTCACGACGCTCCTCGCGGGTGAAAAGCTGGCGCGTCTCGGCGCCGGACAGGAACATGAGCAGCAGTAGCCCCAGCCAGTAAACAAAATCCAGAATCTGCGCCTGATGTTTGCCCTCGTGCAACAGACCTTGAACCACCGCGAGGCGCCCGAGTAGCGCCGGCCCCAAAACGATTCCCGCCAGGATCTCACCGACCACTTTCGGCTGCCGCAGTTTGACGAACAGATATCCCAGTAGTTGGGCAAACCCCACGAGAAGCAAAAGTATGCAAAGTATCGCAGTCAGCTCGGAGTTCGACACTGTGGCTACACTCTCCCAGGGCATTAGGATGTGCTCTCAAGTTGAGGGTTTGCCCAGCAGCCGACGGAATAGCACCGGTATACGTCCCACGCTGACTTGACAATGCTTGCCGTTGTGATACTTTGTGGAAACTTATCCGGCGACAGCAGGAGATTGACGACGAGCAATCCCCGCATCGGCAACAACCGGTTGAAGGCCTGGGTTCTTCGCAGTCATACTTGCCAATTGGAACTGGCGACAGCCGTTTTCGCCGCCTTTCTTCGCTTCAATGCAACTTCTCGCATAGGAGATTCGCATGTCGAACCTTAGCAGACTCGTGGACGCCGGTATCATCAACGGTGCCACCACTTTCAACACCGCTGACACGGCGACCCTCAACAGCCTTACCGATGACGAGGTAAGCGCGCTGATCAGCATCAGCCAGAAAGTTCCGGCTTCGTTTCTGCAGGCGCATTGCGGAGTGAACTCGATACAGCCTGCGCAGAACGTGCGTACTATCGGCATTGTGTTTTAGCGGTACGGCGCGGCTCAGCGTTGGCGATCTCCGTCTTCTTCTGAGCTCGCGCCCGGGCCAGAACCATGAATAACGTCAGCCATAGCCGCCGCTTGCGCAACAAGATTCGTCTGCTGCGCGGCGAAATGGACGCCGTAGCGGAAACGCTGTGGAACCATCCCCGACTGCGCGAAATCTATCCCGAGTTTCTCTTCCGCAATCACTCCGTCATCCGCAGCAGCGTTCCGCTTATGAAGGCTGCGGCCGAGGAGTCCGAGAAGCTGCTGGGGAAAGATCCCTTAGCAGAGGGAATGCTCGACTATTTCCGGCACCATATCCCTGAAGAGACCGGCCACGACGATTGGGTTCTCGACGACCTGGAACTGCTGGGCTTTGCGCGGAAAGACGTGCTGAAGCGCATACCTCCTCCATCGGCGGCTGCGCTGGCTGGGGCACAGTACTACTGGATCCGCCATGTTCATCCGGTGGCCCTGCTGGGATTTATCGCGGTACTGGAAGGAACGCCTCCCGACGTCGAATTCTTTGAGGCCACAGCAGATCGCATTGGCGTGCCGCGGAAGGCGTTCAGCAACCTGCTATTGCACGGCAAGCTCGACCCGCAGCATCGCGACGACCTCGACCGCACGCTCGATGCGCTCCCCCTCACTGAGGAGCATCACAGTCTCATGGGCATCAGTGCCTTCCAAACCATTAACTTGCTGACTCGCGTAGCCAGCGAAGCTGTACAATAAGCTGCCAAACTGATCGAAAAGTAGTTGCGTTTTCTGCCAGGGCCATACGGATGATCGGCAGCACAATTTCACACTACCGCGTCGTAGAACGCCTGGGACGGGGAGCCATGGGCTTGGTCTATAAAGCCCAGGACCTGCGACTCGATCGTCCGGTGGCGATCAAGCTAATCTCCCGCGAAATCGCGCTTAACCCTGAGCAGCGGACCCGCTTTGAGCGCGAAGCGCGCACCGCCTCGCTACTCGATCACACCAACATCTGCACCATCCATGAGTTTGGCGAAACCCCCGAAGGCGAACTCTTTATCGTTATGGGCTTCTGTCCCGGCGAGAACCTGCGCGTGCGCCTGGAGCGCGGACCTCTCCCGTTGAAGCAGGCTGTCAGCATCGCGCAACAGGTAGCCCAGGGACTGGCAAAGGCTCACAGCCTCGGCGTAATTCATCGCGACATCAAGCCGGCCAACATCATGTTGCTGCCGGATGGCGAAGTGAAGATTGTCGACTTTGGCCTCGCCAAACTGCCTCGTGATATCGGCTTGACCAACACTGGCGGCGTGGTCGGAACCGTTCCGTACATGTCGCCCGAGCAATTACGCGGCGACCCTCTTGATAGACGCACGGACCTCTGGTCGTGGGGCGTCACGCTTTACGAGATGCTCGCAGGTGATCGGCCCTTCGAGTCCAACTCGGAAGCTACGATTATGCGCGCGATCATGGATCTTGAGCCTCCGTCGCTTACGGCGCGCCGTCCTGACGTTCCCCTGGCGTTAGATCAGCTGGTTCAACAAACACTGAAGAAAGACAAGGTTCAGCGTCCAGATAATGCCGGCGAACTAATCGAGGTCCTGCGTTCACTCTCAGTGGTTAGCGGAACGGTACCGGTGTTCGCGGTTGCGCCGCGTCCTCATGCTTCGGTGGCAGTGCTGCCGTTCCTGAATCTCGGCTCCGACCCCGACAGCGAATATTTCAGCGACGGCCTCACCGAGGAGTTGATTCACGCGCTATCACGTCTACCGGGATTGCAAGTGGTGTCGCGCACCTCAGCCTTCGAGTTCAAAGGCAAGGCGCAGAACATCAGCAAGATCGGTGAACAGTTAAAGGTTTCAGCCGTGGTGGAAGGTAGTGTGCGCCGGATGGCCGACCGGATCCGCGTCAGCACACAACTGGTCAATGTGAGCGATGGCTTCTGCCTGTGGTCGCAACGCTTCGACTGCAAGATGACCGACATCTTCGACGTGCAGGACCAGATTGCAAAATCCATCACCGACCTGCTGAAGGTCGAGCTGGATTCCAGGATTGGCAGTAGCGGCCTGGTCAAGCGATACACCGATAACTTCGAGGCCTACGATCTTTATCTCCGCGGACGCTTCCAATGGAATAAGCGCAGTGGTGAGGGATTTGGAAAGGCGCTGGAATATTACGAACGCGCACTCGCACTGGATCCCAACTATGCTCCCGCGTACGCCGGAATCGCGGACTACCACGCCTCCGTTGCGTCGTGGGGTTTGGAAGCTCCAACAGAAGCGTGGCCAAAAGCGAAAGAGGCCGTGAAGAAAGCCTTGGCGGCGGACGATTCCCTGGCCGAGGCGCATGCTTCCCTGGGCATCATTCGCATGTGGTACGAGTGGAACTGGCGGGAGGCGGAGCGCGAATTCCTGCGCGCGATCGAGCTTAAGCCCGGCCTGCCGATTTCCCACGTCTACTACAATCTGCTGCTGGTGCAAACCGGGCGCTTCGACGAAGCTGAGGAGCAGATTCGGCTGGCCCTGGCCAGCGATCCGCTCTCCGTTCCGGCCAATATCTATCTCGCCGGTGTGTATCACTACCGCGGTGATTACGACCGCTCCATTCAACAGGCGAAGAGCGCACTGGAGGTCGACGCTAACGACATTGAAGCCCATGTCGTGGTCGCACTAAACCTCGAGCAAAAGAAAGAGTACCCCCAAGCGATTGCCGAACTGGAAAAAGCATACGAACTTGCCGGCCAGAATCCGTTGCTTCTCGGCCCGCTGGGCTCGTGTTACGGCGGCTCCGGAGACACCGAGAAGGCGCTCAGCTTGCTGGACGGTCTGAACGAGGCGGCAAAGCAGATGTATGTCGCGCCCATCTCGTGGGTCATGCTGTACCTTGGCGTGGGAGACATGGATAAGGCCTTCGAGTGGCTGGAAAAGGCTGCCGAAGCTCGCGATGTCCTGTTGTGCTACCTCAAGGTTGGACCAATCTACGATTCAATTCGCGAAGATCCTCGTTATGCCGACTTACTTCACCGCATCGGGCTTGGGGACCACGAGTCGATGTCGCAGTTGCGCACCGTGACCGAACACTCCCGCAAAGCAGTACATTCCACTGGTCCCGACAGTGACGCGGCGGGTTAAACGCCTTTGCAGAACCTCTATTGCACTCCGCTCGCGGCGTTTGCCGGGATCACAGGAATATCGAAGTACATCAGCTCGTTGCCGCTCGCGTCGCGGATTCCGGTCAAGTAAATATGCGAGCCTTCAATCGGCTGCTTCACATTGAACACATCGAAGAACAGAAATCCTGACTTGGTAGTGTGCGGCTCAACGGCTTCGGCAGCGAAGTTTGCAGCCAGAATCTCCTGATACTGCTTTTGAGCTTTCTTGTTCTTGTTGTTGGGCAGAGGAATCGGACTGACGCGTCCGGGATTCGTGCTGTTCCCGCCGACGTGTGCGACACGGCGGAATATGTCGTCGTTATTCAGCGATTCCAGCTTTGCCCGGCCGCTTGTCACCAGTTCGGCTCGCATGCTGGTCAGGGCAATCGGCTGATCACCGTCATTGGTGATGACCAGAAACACCGGAAGCAGCCCTTCCTGGACAAAGGGCGTAACGAAGATATCGCTCTTAGGCGGTGCGTTGTAGAGCTCAATCGCTGCCGTCACCTTTTCGTTCGGGTGGGCGTCTTTGCACGCGTATGTGCCGGCGTTTTCAGGGCGCGGCGCAACAAAGTCCTTAGCAGCCCACAGCGTTACGGAGCCTAGTGCTACGGCCAAAACGACGGCCAGGGTGGTAACAGAACGTCGGGAGAGCATATCGGGATTATCCGCTTTCCTGGCGGAGTTGCTCAACTGTCCTCACCGCTAATTGGGTTGGATGACCTTGACTACAGCTTGGAATGCACATAACCTCGCAGTTTCCGTTGAAAGGATCTTTCTGCCATGAGTCTTCTGCAATGTTGTGATGAGGGCGCTGCCACGGTTGGCGTTGACGCGAGTGTCGATGATGCCATCCGGACAATGATCGACAGAACCGTGGGAGCGGTTGCCGTAATTGACGACCAGGGTATCGTAGCCGGCATGTTTACCGAGCGTGACGTTCTAGCGAAGTTCGCTCTGAGCGGAAAAGATCCGAAGCAAACTCGTGTCAGCGAGATGATGAGCCCGATGGTGGAGATGGCGACGGAAGAAACTACAACCGGCGAAGCTCTCCAGGTGATGCTGGAACGGCACTACCGGCACATGCCGATTGTCGATGACCAGGGCAAGGTGCTGGGGATCTGCTCTATTCGTAATATTCTTCAGGCGCGCATCGACGATTTGCTGATCCAACTGAGGCAGTCTACAAAATAGAAGGGCCCCGTAGCCACCTTCGCGACGGCAGCTCCGCGGCCATTTCCTGAGTGTCTAACTTCCTGACAACGCTACCGCGTGCCCTTTCCCCGGTTGCGCTGGCAACTTCCGCCCTGCACTGAAGTCAGGTTGCCGCTTGCGGCGTTGATCGTTTCGTTCCAGCAGGCTCCCTCCGAGTTCGAGTACTGATAGGTTTCCGAGCTCGCCTGCCCCTGCGTGGTAGCGTTTCCCGAAGCGCTGACCAGCAAAGTGTCGGTCGGTGAAACAGCATCCGAAAATGAACTGGAATACGTCGCCGTGCCATTCACCTTCACCAGCACGCTCTTCATGAATCCCTGATGGATTTCACTGAACTGCTGGAAGGATCCATCCGGGTTGGCCTTGTAGTCATAGGTCAAGGTCAGTGGCCAGGAGTATTGCTTGGTGTCGGTGGTTATGGTGCTTCCGACCGTCGTGGTAGTCGCCGAAGAGATGCTCGTGCTCTGTCCGACGTACTGGTCATAGATTGAACCGTCGGTCCTGACGTAATACTTTTGCGCGTTGCTGAAGTCGATGCTCTGAACCACCTTCGTATCTACACGGCCTTGCGACGTATTGACGTAGCCTTCCACCGTGAACCCGCGATCCGACCCCACTGACAACGTGCCCCAGACAATCGCCGGCAATGCACTGATGTTCTCCGTATCCGTCGGGTCAGGCTGGCCGATGGTATTCGAAGTTATGGCGCCGGTCACTTGATTGGAACCCGTGTCCTGATAGAGCAGAAGGTTCGCCGTGGCGGAAAAATACTGATCGGCGTTGTACACGCTGATGGCAACCGTGTGCTGCTGGCCGTTGCTCAGGACGCTGGCGAACGGCGTCAAGTCTACTCGGTACGGTTCAAAGTTGAGGGTATGTACTCCCGGAATCGGCCGCCACAGGAACGGATCGATACCGCCGGTGAAGATCCAGGGATAGACCGGGGCAACTCCCGCCGCCGTGCCGTCAATGGTGACTTCGGCTTCGCGGAAGGAGCTGTTACCACAATTCGCAAGTTCGCCCGCGACATCATTCGGAGCGCACGTATACCAGAACTCGTCATCCTGCTGTCCTTGCGCGAAGACGTCGAGGTATGCCGCTTCCACATTCGTCGGCATCGTGAACGTGCCCGCCAACTGATCCGTCGGGCTGTTCAGTGTGACCGTGCCGCCGGTCGGACCGGCCGACAGGGGCAGCACGATGCTTGCGGTTGCTGGCGGGTTCTGACCCTGTGCAAGGGGATAGAACTGCAGGTAGGCGCTGCCGTGATAGTGACTTGTGTACTGGTCGTTGACCAGGTTCCCGAGCGTCACCTGACCCTGCTGAGCCGTCGCAAACAGCGGGCTGTACTCGGTCAGATTGCTCTCTGTATGCCAAGTGCGCATGAACGTCCCGGACGGCTCGGCGGTCGTACCGAAGAAGATGTTCGCGCCGGCGATCCAGATGTTGGCCGTTCGGTCATATTGCACTCCGGGATCGACTGACCAATCCGCCTCGAATACCACAGCAGCCCACGGACCCGGACATCCCGCCGGAGGTGTGTAGTTAAATGGCTTCGGATTAAAGTCGGCGAAGTCGAAGTTCTGGAACAGCGTCACTGTACAGGGCTGAGTGGCGGGTCGCGGCACCGGAGCATTCGCCGTCACCGTATTGGGCGAGCCCACTACCGGCATGCTGGGCGCAACATAATTTTGGGCGAAAGCCATGCAGGTCGATAGCAAGGCTGCAACGATAACGACAGCAATCCGAGTTGGCTGGAATGGGCGGTAGGCATTCATGGCAACGCTCCTTGATGAGGACGCGGCGTAAGCGCGCAGGCCTACACAGGATAGTGCTTCCTGCCACCGACGACAAGGCAGGCACCGGTCCCGCTCGAAATTTAAAGCTGTAGCACGTTTTGGAAAGTTGATTTGTTATTTCAACAGATGTCGGGCTCGTGGTACTGTTTACCGGCTCTACTCAAGGTGCCCGATGCTTCTAGCCACGGAAGTCTTTCATTTCGAGCCCGACATTACTGGCATATCCTGCTCCGGCCGGTTCACACTTGGAACCCGTCTGAGCGAGACCGAGGCCATGGTGCAAACCATGCTGGACCAGGGAGTTCGCAAGCTGGTGCTGGACCTGACCCACGTGGATTTCGTGGACAGTGCCGGTCTGGGTATCATCATGCGAATCTTTGGGGAGATTACCGGGCGTGGCGGGCAGTTCCGAATCGCCGGGCCTCACGAACAGGTGCGCCGGCTCTTCGACATCACCCATACCTCGGCGATTCTGGCGCTCGACCCCGACCTGGTCACCAGCGTTCAGAAGTTGCAGGAAGCTCAGGCAGCCAGCACGGCGTAGACCACAGTTACACCTCCAGCGCGCCGGTTAGTTCGCTGATCTTGTCGACCCGATGTTCCAGGCACCACTTCTCGAGCGAGTCCACAAGTTTTTCGCAGGCGCACGGGTCCCAGAAATTCACCGTGCCTACTTCGATTGCGCTAGCGCCGGCGAGCATGAATTCGATGACGTCTTCCGCCGTGCTGATTCCACCCAGACCGATGATGGGAATCTTTACCGTCTTGGCCGCCTCCCAAACCATGCGAATCGCGATGGGCTTGATTGCGGGTCCGGAGAGTCCAGCGGTGATGTTGGAGATACGCGGCTTGCGTGTCTCCGCATCGATAGCCATACCAACAAATGTGTTCACCAGCGAGAGCGCATCCGCACCCGCATCCTCCGCGGCGCGCGCCATGTCCGAGATGCTGGTGACATTCGGCGACAGCTTGACGATCAACGGACGCGTCGCAATACTCTTCACCGCGCGCACCACGTCATACAGCATCTTGGGATCGCTGCCGAAGGCGATGCCCCCGCACTTGGTATTCGGACACGAGACGTTTAACTCGTAGCCGGCGATGCCTTCTCCATCGTTGAGAATACGGACGACTTCTTCGTATTCATCCTGCGCGTGCCCGAACACATTGCACAGGAAAGTGATGTTGTCGATCTTGCGTAACAGCGGCAGCTTCTCTTCTAAGAAGGCGCGCACTCCTATATTCTGCAAGCCGATCGCATTCAGCATTCCGGCTGCGGTCTCAAACAGGCGCGGGGGAGGATTTCCCGCCATCGGCTCGCGCGAAAGACCCTTGGTCACGAACCCGCCGAGACGACTCAGGGTGACGACGTCTTCGAACTCGACGCCATAGCCAAAGCTTCCACTGGCGGCGAGCACCGGGTTCTTGAAGGCGATCCCGGCAACTTCAACCCCGAGATCCAGCCCGGGCTTGGGCAACGCGCTCATTGCGCCGGCCTTTCGCGCGCCAGCGTAACTGTCGGTTTCACACTCGCGGTGCGCTCCAGTTTGTCCCAGGCGAAGGCGCGGCCTTCCATCACCCGCTTAAGAGTTTTGATCAGGACCAGCGAGAACAGCTGACGATAAGCGAACCGTTGCAGCCACACGTGTCCCAGCAACAGGAAGTCGCGCTTGCCGCCCGGCTGTTGCCGCTCCAACGCGAAAGCGATGGTAGATGCGATGAAATCGATCACCATGAACAGCGCGAAGTACACCACTAGTTTGTGGAAGTCCGCGGGATTGGCCGATTCAGGATGGCGATACTTGTCGACAAAATAGCTGATCATGCCCACCGCAAACATAATATCGATGAACGGCGAAACCAGCGGCAGCAGGATCTGGAAGATGATCATGTTCGGAATCGCGACCCATCCCAGTGCGCCCTTCTGTTTCACCGCTTCGATATGCTTCCACACCGCCTGCATAATTCCAAACGACCAGCGAAAACGCTGCCGCATGAGCCCATTGGCCGTCGTGGGAGCTTCGGTGAAAGCCAGCGCGCGATCTTCATAGTTCACCCAGTATCCAGCCTGCAACAGCGCCATCGTAAGATCGGCGTCCTCAGCCACGGTGTCGTGATGATAGCCACCGGCTTCGCGAACCGCTTCCGTCCGCCATGCGCCGATCGCACCCGGCACAACACTCACCGCATTCAGCGTGTTCAACGCGCGCCGCTCGAAGTTCTGGCTGGTGATGTATTCCAGCGCCTGCCAGCGCGTCCACAGGTTCACGCGGTTGCCTACCTTAGCGTTGCCGGCAATAGCCGCGACTCGCGGATTGCTGAAGTGCGGCACCAGCTTGGAAATCGCGTCGGGAGCGATGATGGTATCGGCATCGATGCCGACGAAAAGCTCTTCCGTCACCTGCTCCAATCCATAATTCAGCGCGTCAGCCTTACCCGAATTCGGCTTGGTTAGAAGCGTGACGCGTCCATCGGCAATCTCCTTCTTGAAAGCTGCCCGCGTCACTTCCAGCGTTGTGTCTTTGGATCCGTCGTCGATCACGATCACGCGCAGCTTCTTGTAATCCGAGTCCAGCACCGATCGCACGGTACGTTCGATGACCTTCTCCTCGTTGTAGGCTGGAACCAGCACCGCGACCGCAGGCTGATAGCTCGGATCGAAAACTGTCTTGCGCCGGCGAAAGCGATCGTAGATAGCCAACACGCCGATGAGTACCAGTCGTCCCGTCATCAGCACGTCGCCAACGAAGAACACAAAGATGATGAACGACTGCACCAGCCCGAAGAGCGAGAAGTTCAGACTGTCGATCCACGCAGCCCAGCGTTCGTTGGTGCTCAGCGGGACCATCACGTCGGCACGGCTCTTCCCCATCAACTCCGATACCGGTACAACCTGGTAACCGCGTTCCTTCAACCCTTCCAGGATCAAGCCCAGCGCGATCACCGTCTGGCTGCGGTCTCCGCCGCCATCGTGCAGGAGGATGATGTTGCCGCAGCGCAGGTTCTTCGGAGCGCAAGGCGGCAGGTTTGCCAAGACGTCTGCGGCTACCTCATTGCCGGATCGCCGTGGATTGTCGCGCCAGTCGTTGGGATCGTTCTTTTCGCCGACCGAGATATAACCAAGATCCTGCGCGACCTCCAGCGGACGAACCTGGTCAGCCGTATCGGGCGCTTCGTCGATTGCATACGGAGGGCGCATCAGCACCGGCTTCACGCCCAGCTTGCTCTCGAAGAGCCTCTCCGTCAGGTTCAATTCAACTTCGAAATAGCGCTTCGAGATACTGCTGATGTCGGGATGTGTGAAGGTGTGGTTGCCGATCTCATGGCCCTCGGCATAAGCACGCTTCGAAATGCCTGGAAATTTCTCGACTTCGGCGCCAATCTGAAAGAAGGTCGCCTTCACACCATACTGCTTTAATAAATCGAGGATCTTCGGTGTCCATTCGGGATCGGGGCCGTCGTCAAAAGTGATTGCCACTTCCTTGCGTTGCGTTCCCCCATACATGTCGACCACATAGGGCATCGGCAACGTCTGGAAGATTTCGTCGCTGACCAGGTTCGTGTCCGGATCAACCTTGATGGTCCGCTCCCCGCCCGCCGGTCGTGATTGGATGCGAATGATCTCGCCAACGCCCTCATCATCAACATCCTGTCCCGGCGGAACGGCATTCAGCCTCGAAGTAGCCGCCGCCTCAAATGGGCGGTCCCACACAGCCCAGAGCGAGCGATCTTCCGACCCCAAACGCCATAGCGCAAACGTATCAATCCCGAGCGAGTGAGCAGCGCGCATTTGGTTCAGTGCGGTTACACCATCGAGAAACCAGACATCATGACGAATGTTCGATTCGTCCAGATACGCAAAGTGCGGATTCATCGCGTCGTCGTCGAAGTTGACATCCGTCTCAGATTCGGAAGCTTCAAGCCACGCGTCCTGCGCCGACACACTGTGCACGCTCTCCGGCGGTGTTCCCTTCTTCTGACCAGGCTTCATCGCCCAGTCATAACCGGTATTAGGAATGGCGCAGATGAGCTTCTGTTTCGGAATGACGCTGAGGGCCGTCTGGAGGTTCTTGACGAACCAGTCCTGGCTGGCGACCGGCCCGGGATCGCTGCCCGGGAAATGCTGGTCGTAGTTCATCAGCACAATGCCGTCGGCGATCTCAGGAATACCAGGATAGTTGTCCAGTTCATTCACCGGTACAACAACGTAAAGCTTCAAACCCCGGCTGTGAAGGTCGCTGATCAGTTCCTGCACCAGAGTGTGGAAGTCGTCGCGCGAGGAATCCGGAAATCCTTCGATGTCCAGCGTGAGGCCCTTGTACTGGTCGGTGGAGAGGAACTTCAGCAACTCCTCACGGAAGCGCTGGCGAGCCGCGGGATCCGCAAGAAACTTATCGGTATCCGTGTTCCAGTTGTTCGTTACCGGAGAGACGTTGTTCACCCAAGGAAATACTTCAGTCTGCGCCTTCTCGCTCTTCAGGAAGGCCATGACCTTTTCGTCGATCGGCCGCACCTTGCCGGTCGGATCGATGACGTCGTACAGGGTATTCAACTCGGTGGCAGCCTGCAGACGTCCGTCGGCCGTGAGTACGTGCATCCACTCGGGGAACAGCAAATCAATCTGCGGATAGTATTCCTTCAACGAAGCAAAGCTGGCGGCATCCCACTGGACATAGAATGCGCCGCGAATACCTTCATCGGAATTCAGCACAACCTGTGAAGCCGGACGCTTGGTCTTTCGGTGGGTTGCCGGTCTACGCGGGGTGGCACGCTTCTGGTTATCTTTCAAAGCGTGGTACGGTAGCGCGTGGTATGGCTTTTTTACTTGAGGCAGCGTGACCCCTGGAACCGACGAGCCGCGAACGATCGAGAAGACGAATAGCACGACCAGCAAGGTGATGATGATCACGCTCGAGTCGAGGACGAAGCGCAAACGGCGCCATCGTTTGCGGTCGGGATCAAAGAATATCTGCTTGGATTGCGGCATCTTACGGGTCAACTAATCGTAACTGGCGGCAGGGGCGAGGGCAAATTCAGCTCTCAGGCCGGGGAGTTCTTACCTGCGGAACCGTCCTTCCAACCGTAGGAACACGACTGCGAACGCATAGACTCGCCAGCCGTTGCAGATTTTGATAACAAGCCCCTTTCGGTGTGACCCTAGCTTGAGTATGACCGTAGCAGGCAGCTGACCGCCGATGCCTGACAGCCGCCCCTGCTATATTCGCCACGTGGGCCCACAGCACGGCAACCCGAGCCTAACCCCGTTCTGGCGCCTGGTCCGCGAATCCGCAGTCTTCTTCGTGCTGATCACGGTTGCCGCTTTCGCTTTGCGGCTCCTGTTCTTCTTCAAGTTTCCGCTCATTGCAGGCGATTCGCTGATCTATGGCGATATCGCCAAGAATTGGCTTAGCCAGAGCATTTTCGGCCTGACTCATCAGCACGGAATCGTTCGCCCGACCTGGATCAGGCTGCCTGGATATCCGGCCTTCCTCGCCGCGTGTTTCTTGCTCTTCGGACGCGAACATTACAAAGCAGTCCTGCTGGTGCAGATCGTCATTGATGTCGTGACCTGTTTTTTTATTGCCGACCTTGCGCGGCGAACCGTGTCCGATCGGGCCGCGCGTTTCGCGTTTCTGCTGGCTGCATTTTGTCCGTTCACCGCGAACTATGCAGTCGCTCCCTTAGCCGAAACACTCAGCATCTTTTTCACCGCGACAGCGCTTGATGCTGCGGTCGCAGGATTCAAAGCTCAGGACGACGGCCGTCCGTGCTGGTCTGCGTGGACGTGGTGTGGCGTAGCAGTCGCGTGCGGAATTCTGCTGCGTCCCGACGGCGGCATTCTTTTGATTGCGCTCGGCATTTATCTGCTGTGGCGGATGTGGCGACATCCGCAAGCACGCCTGCATCTGTTTTGGGCAGGAGCTCTCGTACTTGCTATCTCAATTGCACCCCTGGTGCCGTGGACCATTCGCAATTGGGTCGACTTCCACCGTTTCATGCCGCTGGTGCCGAAGTCAGCCAGCGATCCCAATGAATTCGTTCCCGACGGTCTGGACAAATGGGTGCGAACCTGGTCGCTCGACTACGTTTCCACCGAAGAGGTCTACTGGCAGATTCCAGGCGCCAAAGTCGACTTAAACGACATTCCCTCGCGCGCTTTTGACAGCCCGCTGCAGCGCACACAAACGCAGGCGATTTTGGATGACTACCACAAGATTCTCGTGGTCAATCCTGCATTGAATGCGCGCTTGATGGAACTGGCGGATCAGCGGGTCCACGCGCATCCGCTGCGCTATTACGTCTGGCTGCCCGCTCTGCGCAGCCTGGATATGTGGATCCGCCCGCGAACCGAAATGCTGCCGCTCGACACCCGTTGGTGGGAATACCGCGACGACATGCAGGATTGTGTGCTGGCCACGCTCTGGGGTCTGCTCAATCTGCTGTTCCTCGTGGCAGCAGGGATGGGCCTGGTGCGCGGGCCGCGCCCGCTTTATCTCGGCATGATGCTGCTGTTCGTGGTGCTGCGATCGGCGTTCCTCGGGACGCTAGCTAATCCCGAACCGCGCTACACGCTCGAATGCTATCCCGTAGTGTTTCTGCTGGGCGGAGCCTGGCTGTCGAGATGGAAACAGTGAGAGGTTCGCCTTTGGGTTGCTCGCCACCATTGCTGTAAATGGTCATCACGAGGAGGGCGAACAGGGTTCCCGACAAGCGCCGCTTTTGCGCTTGTTGGGATAGTTCAGCCCGACGAGAGATCTGCTTTCCGCGCCCGCAACAGAGCACGACGCTTCAACGCTCGGCCCGGCCACTACGTCAGAAGCAGGTTATCGATCAGCCGTGTCGGCCCGACATAGGCTGCCACCGCCACCAGCGCCCCCCCGGCCGTGTCCGTCACCGGATCCAAAGTCTCGGGATCCACGATTGCAAAGTAATCCAGCCGTGCGCCCGGCTCTTCCGCGATCACTTCTTCGCCTATTTTGCGAAGCCTGGAGGCATCGCGTTCGCCTCGATCTGCCGCCGTCTGCACCCGCATCAGGGAGCGGTGCAAGACGAGCGCCTGCTGCCGCTGCTCTGGCGTCAGATACGCATTCCGCGAACTCATCGCCAGCCCGTCTTTCTCGCGCACGATCGGGCAGACAACCAACTCGACATCCATATCAAGATCGCGCGCCATCTTGCGGAGCACCGCAACCTGCGCCGCGTCTTTCTGGCCAAAGAAGGCTAGGTCGGGCCTGACGATCTCGAACAGCTTGCTTACAACCGTCGTCACTCCTAGGAAGTGCCCGGGGCGCGACGCACCGTCCAGCTTGTTGCTGAGCTCTTCGACCATCACTCGTGTCTTCGCTCCCGCCGGATACATCTCCTCCACCGAGGGCAGAAACAGCAGATCGACACCAGCCTCTTCGAGCAACGCTACATCATGCTCCAGGGTGCGGGGATATTTGGCCAGGTCCTCCGACGGTCCGAATTGCAGTGGATTGACAAATATGGATACCGCCGTCGCCTTGCAACGAGACGTCGATGCCTGGACTAACGACCGGTGCCCCGCGTGTAGCGCGCCCATGGTCGGCACAAAGCCCAGCGTTTTGCCGCTGCGCGCGATCTGGCGGCAGGCGGCCTTCATGTCGGCAATCGTTGAAAGTTGTTTCACGGCTGATGCGGTTGGACTTCAGCAGGCGCCTTGTCTGCAGGAGCAGGTTGGGACGTTGAAGGCTCGTCGACCGTCGCCGGCGGCTCCGGCTCGGGTAACATCCACGTCCGCAAAATCTCGGTGAACACCAGCTCCAATCGCACCGCGTTCGGCGGTGATGTCTTCAAGGCCACCGAGTAAATCTCATTGTCGGGACCCTGAATGAAAACCAATTCCTCAATCCAATCCCGGCCGGTAGACTTTTCCCGATATTGCGCCTTCAGCAATTCTGACGGCTTCGCATCGACGGTGCTTTCCTGGCGACGCAAGGTCTGGAAGTCCTGACCCGCAGCGCGCATTCCTTTCGCCGCCTCATCGATGATGCCGTTCAGACCCATCCCTCCATCTTCCGACGGTGGTGCAACCATCGCGACCGTCACTTCGTCCCACAACGGTTGCTCGCCCTTCTGCTCGGGCGCAATCACCACGCCATTGCCATCATAAATTTCGCCGAGCATCTTCCAAGTGGGCGGATACTTGAAGCAGAATCCGCCATTGGGTTGGCAGTAGTGCTTCCACGGATGAGCGGGATGCGCAGGCGCCGCAGTCTGGGCGATGGCCGCAACGCCCACTTGCATCGAGACCAACGCGACGATTGCTACACGTGACAACGACCGCATGGCTCTAGAGTTGCACAGCCCGCTTGCGTTCTGCAATCGTCTGTAACGTAATCAATGTCTCCTTGGGCAGGTGATACGACTCCTCGTCGGACGGATAGCCGCCGGACTTCACATCGTCCTTAAACGCCTGCAAAGCATTCCCTATCACGGCGCCGACGTCGGCGTAGCGTCGCACAAACTTAGCCGGCGGCGCGAACGTTAAGCCCAATAGATCGTGGAAGACCAGCACCTGTCCGTCGCACTCCGGGCCGGCCCCAATGCCAATTGTGGGAACTTCGAGCTCGCGGGTGATCATCGCCGCCACTTCACGCGGAATGCCTTCCAGCACCACGCAGCAGGCACCGGCGCGCTCCAGCGCCAACGCATCGTGCATCAATTGCTCTACGGCTTTCAGCGTCTTGCCTTGCACCTTGTAACCGCCCATTGCGTGCACCGACTGCGGCGTTAGTCCGATATGTCCGACCACGGGGATCTCGGCGTCGACCAGCCGTTCCACCAGGCGACGACGCTTCTCGCCGCCTTCAATTTTGACCGCCTCCGCCCCGCCGTCTTTGATAAAGCGCGCCGCATTGCGTATCGATTCGCGCTGCGCCACGTGATACGAGGCAAACGGCATGTCAGCCACCAGGAAGGCCCGCTTCACTGCGCGGCGCACGGCTCGCGTGTGATGCAGCATCTCAGCCATAGTAACCGGCAGCGTGTTTTCATAACCCAGCATGACCATGCCGAGCGAGTCGCCCACCAGCACCATGTCGATGCCGGCCTCGTCAACCAGGCGCGCACTGGCATAGTCATAGGCCGTCAGGCAGGTTATGAGTTCGTGCCGTAGTTTCTTGTCGAGAAGAGTAGAAGCGGTAATTTTGGCGCGGAAGTCGCCAGTGGTGAGACTCACAATTACCTCCAGTGCAGTTCCGCATCGCGGATACCGCCTGTCGACCCGTCACACCGGAATTCGATGTCCCGTGGAGAGCCGAGTGAATTGTACACCGGCAGGGCACCTTTTACCGCTGGAATTCCATTCCGGCGTCTAGCCTAATCGGCACAGGTACGATCGTGAACAACTCGCCAGCCCTCCGGAAACTTCCGAAAGATCAGCGTGAATACGCCATGAGACTCTTTACCGTTGGATGTGGTGAGCCGATAGTCGCCGTCGACATACGCTATGTCTGGAGCAAGCAGATGTGCAGGTTTCATATAACCGAGAGAAAGCTTGCCCATCTCGGTGTCTCCACTCTGATAGTGGGCTTGATACCGCTTGTAGACCTGCTCCCACCCTTGCGTCTCCTGTTTGCCGGAAGCGAAGACCAAGTCCGGCGAATTCCAGTAGCCTGCCATGAAGCCCTTCAAATCGCCACGATTCCAGGCATCGACCTGAGCGTGCAGAACATTGGCAATAGCCAAGTCAGCATCGGATGTCGAAGTGGTCATGGCCTGCTGATTCTGCGCAACCAGAATTCCCGCCTGCAGCGCTAACAAAAGTACGATTCTGCAAGCATGCCCGCATGGAAGACCCTCCAGCGCGCAAGTTTAGCCGAAGTATGGGACTATCTGGACTAAAAGGAAAAGCGGTGGGCAAGCCCACCGCTCGACAACACAGTCCTACGCCGACTCCTGGTTAGTGGGCTTCGGCATTGACTTCAGCTCGGCTGCGGTGCAAGGTCGCGGAGAACACATCGTGCGGGCTCGGATCTTTCACCGCTCCCGTAAGCACGGAACGGAAACCAACGGCGCTTCCGTAGTAACCCATCATGGCATTGTCGTCCGCATGAATCGCTGTGCCATTCAGCGTAGCACCGGCAAACAAGCCTCGCGCCCGCGAATAAGTCAGGATCTCGGAATTCATCTTCCAGCTGGTATCCGCCGCAGCTTGACGGCCTACCGGGCCAGCCGACGCACTGGCAGCGCCGCCAATTTTGAACTTGGCAGCAAGCAACTGGTTCATGCCATTGTCATTCATGATCAGCATGACAACATCCACACCCTCGGCGCCGATCTGCGCGCCCCAGCTGCCGCCAGTCAAAGTGAAGAAGGCCGGAGCGCTCCAGCCGCCCTTCGGCAATCGACATGAAGCAACACCGCGTCCATGCTCCGCGCCGAAGATAAAGCCGCCCTTAATCATGGAGGGAACCACAGCCACGCACTTCGCCTTGGTAAACACCGAATCAGGAATTCCGTCATCGGGTGCGGCGAGGAGTTGATTTAAATCTTTTGCTGAGTCGTCTAGACGAGCTACGGCTTTGTCGTGTTCCTCGCCTTCTTTGGTTCCGGCGTTTTTCGCATCCTGCTTAGCTGCATCGGCTGCGTTTTCATCATTAGCAGCCGCTTGCTTGCGCGCTGCGTTGGTTGATTGATCGGAACTCTGTGGCGATGCTGCCGTCGTGCTGTTGCTCGGACTCATATTATTGTCCAGCGCGAAAACCATCCCCGCACTTAGCACTAATAACCCAAATAAAATCCCAACTCGCTTCATATACCTCTGCTCCTCCCTGGAGTTAACCCGGCGGACCGGACCTTAACCAATCCGTCCTAGGTACTTGGATAGGAAATTGGCGGGGAGGGTTTGCAGGCGAGGCAGAAGTATTTGTTAGTTCAGGCTTACAACTAATCGCAACGCGAGCACATCATCGAGGCGGCTTCTAGGCGGGCTTCTTGCCGGCCGCCGTACGCTGCCAGGGTCGCTTGGGCCGCTGGGCTTCCGGCAAATCGCGATCCCGGACGCGATCGTACATATAGGATTCGCTGACCGTACCTAAACCTTCGTTATAAAGACTGACGCCACCAAGACCTTCTTTGAGTTCTTCCGAGAAGTCATGCATCGCCTTCAAATGATCGGCGGTTGCGGGAAAGGTGGCCTTCGAGGTCTGTAACACTTTCTGATAGCCGTGGTCCACCAGCTTGGAGATCTCGCCATTGATCAGGTATCCCGGATAGGCAAAAATCTTTGCGCCACCATCCTCGGCCTTTTCAATTGCCGCCGACACCTGATACTTCTTCAGGAATACGCGCCCATTCGCTCCGGGAGCTTCCAGCACATCGAAACCGTGATCGCGAAACCACGCGACCGTATCTTCAAACGATCTTGCTTTAATAGTTTTTGCCATGTTGTCTGCCTTTGCGGCTGCGCGTGATGAATGTGATAAAGAATTTGCTCGCTGCATATCCCGATGCGATATCGAAGGCAGCGCACGCTGTTGCCTGAGCACAGTATTTATTCGCAGCTCAGCAGCCGGAACTCACAATGTCGCACACTGCACTGGCCGTCGGCAACTTCGGTCACACCAAAGTTGAACATCGTAATGCGAAAAACGTACGCGCGATGTTACGAACATGACAACGCTAATCGTGTGTTAACAGGAAGTTGACGACAATTTGGGTCTCCACTTCCACCGGTTCAGCATTCAGATAATAAGGCTTGTACCTCCACTGTTTCACCGCGTCGATGGCAGCCGGCGTCAGCAGTGGATGGCCGCTGATCACGTGAAGGTTTTGAATCGTCCCGTCTTTTCCAATCACCGCCTGCAACACTACTTTGCCTTCGATGCGCGCGAGTTTAGCCGACGCGGGATACTGCGGCTTCACCTGCTGAATCAACATGCCCTCAGCCACTCCGGAGGAGACACGCACCTTTGAAACCGCGAGTTTGGGAACATTGATCTCGGTGCGAAAAGTGGGAGTCGCCGTCTCACACACTCCATCGGGCAGACCGCCCGGAGCGTCACCGGCCACTCCTACGGGCTTGTCGGATGAAGGCCCCTCGTCATGGATTGTGGCAATCGAATTCGGAATCTGTCGCGGAACGACGAGTACATCCTGTGACTCGCTGCCCTTCGGCGCGGCCGGCGCAACACGTTCGGACACAGTCGCAGGCGCGGACGGCGGCGGAGGCGATTGCAGGATGTTCACCCAGCGCTGCGTCGGCAGCGATTCCGTGTAGAGCAGCGACAGGAGCAGCAACAGACTCAAGGCGATGGCCTGCAACGCGAACGAAATTGCAGTCGTCCATGGATGCCGCACGCCGAGCTTTCCGCTCGATTCGACAAGGCTGTCCTCAAACATGATGTCATCCTCCCTGTGCTTGCTTACACAGACACCAGGCAGGAAGTTTTTGGTTTCAGAAAAATGATTTGCCGGGAAGAATTATTTCGACCAGCGCGAGGAGGTGTAGTCGACGGCTTCCTGAACGTTCAGTTCGCGGGTGAGCACTCCGGTGCGGACGTACAGCTTGGGAGTGTCGCCATCCTTCACGTAGACGGGGCGTTCCATGGGAGCAACCATCACGCGGCAGACGTCTTTGCTCTCGACCGAATGAAAGACAATCTGCACCGACCTGCAAGCATCACCGCCAAGCTTGGTCGCGACCGCAGTCATCAGGGCCTGCTCGAAACCGTCGCGGTCCTGCTTCTTGAGCGTCTTGTAATCGTTTTCCAGTCCGACGACGGCACCGTCATCGGCGACGCCGATCAGCAGCGTCCCGCCGTTGCCGTTCATGTAGCCGGCGAGCGTTTTGAGAATGACTCCTTCCAACGCTCGATTTACTTTGTTCTCGCGCAGGTCCCAGCGGAACGAGGATTTGAATTCCAGGCTGGCGCTTTCTCCGCGAGCGATAAACGTCTGCAAATCGCTGTCGAGGGCAGCACTCAGCTGCTCGATCCGCTCCGATCGGCGTTGCAGACTGGAGTAGAGCACCGCCCCGCCGACGCTCAGAATCACGCCGACTATCGCGTAGAAGATGGTCTTCTTCGGAGTTTGCCCTTGTAGCGAGCGTTGCATCTGGTGCATGGCGAAATCGACAGGCTTGGTGTCGGAAGTGGGCTGGTACTCGTAGAAGTAGACAAACTCGTTCGTCGGATAGAGAACGAAGATGCCGACGGCAGCGCCGAGCAGCAGGGCAATCCCAAAGATCCGCAGCCGCGATTTGAGCTTCCAGGAAATCTGCATGCGCGTCACAGGAAACAGTTCGACGTCCGTCTTCGGCCTTCACTACTTGCTAATTGCTAGCTGCTACTTGCTGCTTCTTTCAGCTTCTCCAGTGCAAAGTCACAGGGCTATCCATCGGGTGACGCATGGGTTGGCCGGTCGCCTGAGATTCCAGCCGCGCCTGCTTCAACTCGAAGTACCACTTTGCGGGACGGTCGGCATCGTCAATCAACATGAGGCTGGGATTGTACTTCAGACCTTCAGCCTGCTGAATCATCGTCTCCTGGTCCTGTCTTACGAAGCGGTTGCCGAAAAACTTCGCAATCGGCATTAGAAACGGCACGTTGAGAAAAACATTCCACGCCGCGCAGACATCGATGCGGCAATTGTTCTCGACAGTCGGGGTAACCGTGGTGAGACTGGCGAACCACTTCTCGCCTGCACGGATGATTTCGTAACGGCGGTTAGGCAGAACGAAATCAATGGTCGTCGTGATCTTCTCGCCGTAGACACCGAGCAGCTTGTATGGCGCGCTGTTCGCCGAGGGCTGATGGGCGGTCATGCGGAAACCCTGCTCGATCGGCTCAAAGTGCTTCTCTTTTTCGTGAATGCTGGCTCGCGAACGCCACCACCACGACTGATGCACAAATGGCCCATGTGCCGGATCCATCAATCCAATGATGCCGTGATCGATGTTGCAGGGCAGATCGGCCGTGAGATGCGCGGCGCGAAAGCGCGTGCTGAATTTCGGAACCTCCGGCACCGGAGGAAGATCAGAACCCAGGGTGCCCCGTTCTAGCGCGTCTTTTGCGCTAGGGCGGGACATACGTCCTCTACCACTCTGAGGCACATACACCCAAAGATATCCGTCGCGCTCTTCGCACGGATACGCCGTAGCAAAGATGCGACATGGATCGAGCGGGTCGTTCTCGGTGAGCGACGGAATCTCGCGGCACTGTCCCGAGACCGGCTCAAAGCCCCAGCCGTGATACTTACACGTAACCTGCTGACCATCGAACCATCCATAGGAAAGTGGAATGCCGCGATGCGGGCACAGGTCGCGCATGGCAAAGTATTTCCCATCCGACTTACGTCCGAGCACGAGCGGGATGCCGAGCAGTATGGCTTTCGCCATCTGCTTGCCGCTGATCGCGGAGGCGCGAATGGCGGGGTACCAGTCGTCGTAGATGAGCGTGGTGGTGGGACCGGAAGATCCAACCGCAGCGCGAGTGACTTCGCCAGTCATGTATCGATGGAACTACTATAGCGAACGGACCCGCCATCGCCCAAAGATAAGAGTTGTCATCACGAGCGTAGTGAGGAATCTGCTTTCCTGTCGCCGCAAGAAAACGGCCGGAGCATCAAGCCCCGGCCGCCGGTTACTACCCACTACCCACTATCCACTTATTTCGTGATCTTCTCGCCGATCGACTTGGCCTGCGTGAACAGCAGCAGGTAGTCCGGGCCGCCCGCCTTCGAGTCGGTGCCCGACATGTTGAAGCCGCCGAACGGGTGCGCGCCCACCATCGCTCCCGTACACTTGCGGTTGATGTACAGGTTGCCGACGTGGAACTGCTCCTTGGCAGCGTTGATCTTGTCGTCCGAGCTGGTGTAGACCGCGCCGGTCAGGCCGAACTCGGTATTGTTGGCGATCGACAGAGCGTGCTCGAAGTTCTTCGACTTGATCACCGCCAGCACCGGTCCAAAGATCTCCTGCTGCGAGATCGTTCCCATCGGATCGACATCGGCGATTACCGTCGGCTGAAGGAAATATCCGTCGCCAGCCTCAGTTGCCTTTGAACCTCCGGTGATCAAACGGCCACCTTCTGCAACGCCCTTCTGCACGTAGCCGAGAATCGTCTTCATCGACTTCTCGTTGACCACGGGGCCCATGTTCGGATTCTGCGCCGGATCACCTACGCTGATCTTCTCGACGCGCTCCTTCAGGCGCTGCAAAAACTTGTCATAGATGCGCTCGTCGATGATCGCCCGCGAACAGGCTGAACACTTCTGACCGCTGAAGCCGAATGCCGCGCTGGCCACACCCTCAACCGCCGCATCCAGATCGGCGTCGGCATCGACGACGATCGAGTCTTTGCCGCCCATCTCCAGAATGGTGCGCTTGATCCAGATTTGGCCGGGCTGTTGCACCGCAGCGCGCTGGTTGATGTGTAGACCGACTTCCTTGGAACCGGTGAACGCGATGTAGCGCGTCTTGGGATGTTCTACGATCTGCCCGCCGAACTCACTGCCGTGTCCGGGGCAGAAGTTGACCACGCCGTCCGGCAGACCGGCTTCTTCCAGAATCTCGAAGAACTTCGCTGCGATCGTAGGCGAGTCGCCCGAAGGCTTCATGATCACTGTATTGCCGCACACAATGGAGGCCAGCGTCATGCCGCCCATGATCGCCCCGGGGAAGTTCCACGGCGGAATCACGGCGCCCACTCCGAGTGGAATGTAGCGCAGCCAATCGCGTTCGCCCGGCAGCTGCACTGGAGACTCAGCCTTGGACAGCCGCAGCGCTTCCAGAGCGTAGAAATCGCAGAAATCGATCAGCTCGGCGATGTCGCCATCCGCTTCCGGCCAGTTCTTGCCGACCTCGAAAACCATCCACGCCATCAACTCGAACTTGCGCTCGCGCAGCAGATGGCTCACGCGGAACAACAGGTTCGTGCGCTCCTCCACCGAGCTGTACTTCCAGGTCTCGAATGCCTTCAGCGCGGCCTGCATGGCCGGCTCGACTTCGGCGGCGCCGGCGGTCGAGAACACGCCAACAATCTCCGACGGCTTGGCCGGATTCAACGACTTGCTCTTCTCCTCCGTCTTCACGCGACGTCCGCCGATCACCAGGTCATATTCGCGGCCCAACTCATTGCGCACCTTCTCGATCGCCGCGCGCATTCGGCGGGCGTTCTCGGGATTACTGAAATCAACAGAGGGTTCGTTGACGAACTTCTCGGGAATGCGGGCGTGATTAACGGTTGCGGCGATGCGGGTTCCTTGGCGCGCCGGAGTAGTGGTAGTAGCCATAAGTGCGTCCTCTCAGATGCTTAATTTCGGGGTGACTCTTACTAGATGCCGGATCCGTCCAGGAGATGCGGAGCCGAGCTTAACCCTTCATTTTACGCCTTCTGAAGGCGCTCTGCCGTGGCACGACGGGAGCAGTCGAGGTGTTGCAACTGGCTGAAATTGCCTGCCCGTTCCGACGCGTGATACCCTCCGCACGTCCCCTGTTTTGAGCGGCTTGGAGGCAAGCGCATGATTGGTCTTATCGTCCTCATCGTCATTCTGGCGATCATCGCGTTCACGCTGATCGGCATTTACAACAGCCTGGTGCAACTTCGCGTCCGGGCGGATAACGCCTGGGCCGATATCGACGTGCAGCTGAAGCGTCGTTACGACCTGATCCCAAACCTGGTCGAAACCGTGAAGGGATACGCCGCGCACGAGAAGGGTACGTTTGAGAACGTCGCGAAGTATCGCAGCGCCGCCATGGCGGCCAGTACGCCGGCCGAGAAGAGCGAGGCCGAGGGTCAGCTGACTTACGCATTGCGAGGATTGCTGGCCGTGGCTGAGGCTTATCCCCAGTTGCAGGCCTCTGACCAGTTCAAATCGCTGCAGGGTTCTCTCACCGGACTGGAGGATGCAATCCAGAATGCTCGCCGTTACTACAACGCGGTGGTACGCGATCTGAATACCAAGATTCAGACGTTTCCCAGCAACATCGTTGCGGGTATGTTCCACGTCCAGACGAAGCAGTTCTTCGACCTAACCGATCCCGCACAGCGCGAGCCGGTAGCGGTGAAGTTCTGAGGTGCGGCGTTTGCATGCTCGCCCCGCGTCTATGACAGGTTCGAAGAACAATCTCCCGCGTAAGCAAAACCTGCTTACGTGGGGCACCCGCCAAATGCTAAGTGCCAACTGCCAACTGCCAACCACTGGGGCACTCGCTGCCTTTTACTCGCGATACTTTTTCTCAGCCTCTCAACCTCCGCTTTCGCCCGTGAGTGGCGCATCACGCATTACGCCAGCAATGTCACCGTCGCACAAGACGGCACCATGTCGGTTCGTGAGCACCTGGTTGTCGTGTTCAACGGCGATTACCACGGCATCTACCGCGACATCCCGATCGAATATCCCGGACCGCACGGTTCCAACTATGAATTATTTCTCAAAGTCACGGGCGTGACCGATGCTCTCGGCCACAAGCTGAAGTACGACTCCAGCGTGCAGAACGGTAATCGCCATCTGAAGATCTATATCCCTGGAGCTTCTGACAGCACTCAGACGGTCGAGATCAACTACGACATTAAGAACGGGGTCCGCTGGTTCGACGGATACGACGAACTCTACTGGAACGTCACTGGCAACGACTGGCCTGTACCGATCGATCAGGCCATGGCCATCATCGTGTTCCCACCGAATGCGGTGGGCAATCTTCGCGCTCAGGCGTTTACCGGTGTATACGGGTCGCAGGCCCAGGACGCAACCGTGGTGGTCAACGGCAACGTAGTCAGAATTCAGACGAGCGATCCGCTGGACATGCGCGAGGGCATGACCGCCGATGTCATGATCAGCAAGGGCGTTTTGAACGAACCCAGCAAGCTGACCTTTGCCATCTGGTTCATTCGCAGCAATACCATTGTCTTGCTGCCGCTTTGGGCGTTCATCGTCATGTTCTTTTTCTGGTGGACGAAGGGCCGCGATCCCAAAGCCGATGTGTCGGTCGCGCCCATGTATGAGCCGCCGCAAGGCATGACCCCGGCCGAAGTTGGCGCTCTGTTGGACGACAGCGTTCACCCGCGCGACATCACCTCAACCCTCGTGGATTTGGCCGTCAAGGGATTCATCAAGATCGAAGAAACCGAATCAAAGACCTTCGTTTTTTCGCATCGCGATTACATTTTCCACTCGCTCAAGGATCCGGGAACCTGGACCTGGACGGGCGGTTCGCTAGAGGCCCATGAACGGGTCATGATGAATCACCTGTTCGCAGGCGGCGTGACGCAAATTCGAATGTCAGAGTTGCGCAATCAGTTTTACGTGGCGATTCCGACGATCAAAGAAGATATCCTGGCCGAGCTGAAAGGCAAGGGGATGTATTCGGTCGACCCGGATACTGCCCATGCTTACGTTTTTGCCGGTGTGCTGTTCGCTGCGCTTCCATTCGTTGTCGCGCAGCTTCTGGGCTGGGGCGATGTTCTCAGCTCTGTCGGCTTACTGATCGTGTCGGCTTTGATCTCGGTGATTATTGTGTTCCTGTTCGCCCGAATCATGACGGCTAAGTCATTGAAGGGCGTACGCACCAAGATCGAGATTCTGGGATTGCAGGAGTTCATCACCCGGGTGGATGCCGATCGCCTGAAGCGGATGCCGCCCGACACTTTCGAGAAGATTCTGCCTTACGCGATGGCTCTGGGCATCGAGAACCGGTGGGCGAAAGCCTTCCAGGGTATCGTGCAAAATCCGCCCAATTGGTACGTCGGACCGACTCCGTACGTGGGCTTCAATCCCATCTTCTTCGCCGGCTCCATGCACGCCATGGCCTCGGACGTGCACCAGGCATTCGTAGCCGCGCCTCGTGCCAGCAGCAGCGGATCAGGCTTCGGTGGGGGCGGTTTCGGCGGCGGCGGGGGCTTCAGTGGGGGTGGCTTCGGTGGTGGCGGAGGAGGAGCTTTCTAGCCTCTCGATCCAAGTATTTTATCCCATTGTTTCAATAGCTTAAGACCGAATTCGAGCTTGGCAACTTCCCCATTCCCAGAAGGGAGCTCAGTGTTGTTGTAACAAACTTCGTCATTGCGATAAGTCAGCTAACTACATTACGCTATCGGCAAGGGTGGTATCCGGTTCTCCTCCCAGCCAGGTCCACAAGAACGGACTTTCGATGACCATCAACTTTAAAGCTCTTCCTGCCCTTATCGCATTGGCGATTCTGGTAGCGGTTTTCGCTGCCATCTCTCGCCAGCATACCAAGGAGCGGGTCAGGCTCTGGCTGATTGGCTGGGCGTTCATCCTCTTGCGTTCTGTGGTCCTATTCCTGCATCCGGCCGGTCTGCGCTGGATGAACGTTGATTTTGCTATTGGCATGGCGGCCCTGGAGGTAGCCAGCATCGCCTTCGTTGTCTCCATGGCACCGCGGGCGTTGACCACCAGGCGTCAGATCGTTCTGGGAGCCGTTCTCGGAGTGCCCGCACTCGCCTACACCTACGGGATGGTGTTCGGGATCGAGAGTCATGCGTTCTATTATGGATTCGTCTTCGCAGGCCTGTGCAGCCTGCTTCTTCTCATCGTCCGTTGGTATCGGAGGGTCACCCCTTATGTGATCTGTGTCTCAACGGGCTCGATTGCGCTGGCCGCCGTGGTCACTTGGGCGGTTGCAGTGGGGAGAGGTGATTTAGGCATTCACCTGATCCTGGCGGCACTGAATTTCTTCGCCGCCGGCTTGTTCTGGTATCGGCTGCACCGGGCGTCAGCGGGTGTCATGGCGGCCGTATTCGGATTTATCACCTGGGGCATTTTTCCGACAGTGTTCTTGATCACTCATTCCGTCCCATCTCTTGGTCACGACGCTGAGGTTTGGAATATCCCGAAATATCTAGTTGCCGTAGGAATGATTGTCACCTTGCTCGAAGACCAGATCCGGTGGAGCGAACATCTCGCCTATCACGACGCCCTGACGGGACTTCCTAATCGCCGACTGCTTCAGGACCGTCTGTTGCAGGCCATGGCTCACGCCGATCGCGCTACCCATAAGGTCGCTATTCTGTTGCTCGACCTCGACGACTTCAAGGAAGTGAACGACACCTTTGGCCATCGCATCGGTGATGCCGCGTTGCAGCAGGTCGTGGCCAGGCTATCCAGCCGCATGCGCGCTTCCGACACATTGGCCCGCACCGGCGGCGATGAATTTACCGTGATCAGCGAAGTGACCAACCAGCAGGGAGCACGCACCTTGGTTTCCGCGCTGGAATCGGCTCTCGTCTTGCCCTTGAAGGTCGAAGGTAAGCAAGTGCGCACCGGCGTGAGCATCGGCTTCGCGCTTTATCCCGACGACGGCACCGACCCAGTTGAACTCTGCGCTTCCGCGGATCGCGCGATGTACGCCACCAAGCGTGGCGGCCGTTCGCTACGCTCATCCGCAGGCGGCTCCGCGCTACGCTAGCAACTTCTTCTACAACACCCGCTGACCTCGCATAACGCATGCCGAACGACGGCCCTCGCTGCCGTGCTCTAGAATGAAGCTGCATGTCGGAAGTCAAGACAACACGCCTGACGGAGATGGTGAAAGCCGCTGGTTGAGCCAGCAAGCTAAGTCCGGCGGTGCTGGACTCGGTGCTTGGGAAATTAGCCCGGCAACACGATCCGAACGTACTAGTCGGCTTCGACACAGCCGACGACGCCGGAGTGTATCAACTCACTCCCGATCTCGCGCTGGTGCAAACCGTCGACTTCTTCACTCCCATCGTCGATGACCCCTATGTCTTCGGACAGATTGCCGCTACGAACTCGCTGAGCGACGTTTATGCGATGGGCGGACGCCCGATCAGCGCATTGGCCCTGGTTTGCTTTCCCGAGGGCGGCGACGTGAAGGTACTGGAAGAGATGCTGGCTGGCGGCCTGTCGAAAATGATGGAAGCCAACTGCACCGTCATCGGCGGACACAGCATTCGTGATGAAGAAATCAAGCTGGGATATTCGGTAACTGGAACCATTCATCCGCAGAAGATTCTGGCCAACAGCGCGGCACAGGCCGGCGACCGCCTGATCTTCACCAAAACGATCGGCACCGGTGTGATCTCGACTGCTATCAAGCGGGCTAAAGCCGACTTCGCCTGGATTCGCGCCGCCGTGCGATCGATGACCACCTTAAACAAAGCTGCAGCCGAGGTGATCGCCTCCGGAGACTATGCCGTCCACAGTGTCACCGACGTCACCGGCTTTGGGTTGATCGGGCACGTGCGCGAGATGGCGATGGGCTCGAAGGTCAGCATCCAGATCCGCGCTTCACAAGTGCCCCTGATGCCGGGCGCCCTGGAGTGCGTTCGCGCCGGACATGTACCCGGCGGATTGAAATCTAACCGTCAGTTCGCCGAAGGCTGTGTCGAAGTGAGTTCCGAAGTGCCACAAGATCTGCTCACGCTGCTCTACGATCCGCAGACAGCCGGAGGACTGTTGATCGCGGTCGCGCCTTCGGACGCCGATCGGCTGCTCAGCGACCTTCGCACCGCTAACGTCGATGCGGTAGAGATTGGCGAAGCAAGGCCGAAGCAGAGCCCTCTCATCGCAGTACTACTGTAGTATTTCTTATCTGCTCGTAGTCGAGTTGCGATTCGCGTGAAGGTGCAGGTCTGGGATTTCGACGCTTTGGTCGTAAGCTGTGCCGCCGATTGGTACTAAGTAGCGATCGTTCAGGGAATATCGCTTCCATGCTGCGCGGAATCGGTGATTTTGACTCGCACGCAGCGCTGTTCGGAGTTAACATGTTCGACAACTCTGATTTAGCGAAAGCCACGCATCCGATACAGCCGTGATGCGATCCAGCTGGCTTGCAGGTTCGCTGCGGAGATAACTCTTTCTTCACCACTCGAGTGGCCGAGCATACAGCTTCACGTCAAGAGGAGACGCGATGAAGTCGTTCCGGGTTCTTGCGCTATCAATACTCTCTTTCATATTTGTGATCGTCCTGGCAGCATGTGGCGGCGGCGGTTCGACGCCCAAACCTCCCGCGGCTCCTCTCACCATCACGACCGCGCTCCTGGCTCGGGGCAGTGTCAACGTGCCTTATAGCTTTCTTCTTCAGGGCTCCGGCGGGACGGGAACCTACACTTGGGCTATCACCAAGGGCACTCTGCCTACTATGCTCTCGTTTAGCGACGCTCACGGTCAGATCAGCGGCACGCCCAATGTGGCGGGAGTCTTCCCGCTGACGTTTCAAGTAACCGACGGAGCCGGGAATGTGGCGACCGCCGATCTCCCACTCAACATCGCGGGCGCTGTCCTCATCAGTTGCAGTTCATGCGCGGGGTCGTCGCTGCCTTACGGCAATCCCGGCACCGCCTACAGTGCGACCCTCACGGCGTCCGGCGGTGTGGCGCCCTATACCTGGTGCGCGGTTGAGACCGACGGGACTTGCGACAATGGCTCGCAAGGAGCGTTGCCGCCAGGTTTGACGATCGCTACCAGCAATAACACCGGTGTCATCTCAGGAACTCCGACCGTCCCAGGCACGCCGGCCACGGTCACGATTCAGGTTTCCGACTCCGAAACTCCGGTTTCGCACGCCACCGAGATGTTCACCCTGACAATCTTCGACTTCGAGCCGAAAGTCCTGCCGAACGGATCGGTGGATACTCCATACAGCCAGACCCTTGCCGCTCTAGGTGGGACGGGCCCATTCACCTTTACCCTAAGCGGCAGTCTGCCGCCCGGCTTGCACCTCGGAAACTGCGTGCGCTCGCACAGTCCGACCTGCCTGATCTCTGGAACGCCGACACAGGGCGGTACCACTGTCTTCTCGATGCAGGTTCAGGATGGCGAAACGCCACCCGCCAGCGAGACCGCGAATGTGACCATAACCATCGGGCCTGCAATTACGAATGGCAACCTGAAGGGCAACTACGTCTTCACCTTCACCGGCTATAACAACAGCAGCCAAGTGCTTATGGCTGGCGCTTTCGCTGCTGATGGAAATGGAAACATCACGGGCGGCGAACTCGATCTCAACGACGGCACCGGAGAAGTGAATGTAAGCTGCCCCCACGCCGTCGGCACCGGTCCGCAGCAGCAGACGATCGGCGCAGGTTCGGTTTACTCAATCGACCAAACCGGGACTGGTACTTTGACGCTGGTAACAAACACAGGCACCTATAACTTCCACATCGCCATTAAGCCGGATGGAAGTGGCAGCCTGATCCAGGACAACACCGATCCAAACACGCGTGGCTCGGGCGTGATCAAAGTCCAGCGTACCGGGATTGGCACGGCGCAGTTGGAGGGACTCTTCGCGCTGGGCATTACGGGCAGCGATTCTAACGGAAACCGCTACGCGGCGGCGGGTGAGTATACGCTCCTCAATCCGAATGGCGATTTGAGTGGCCCGTATCTGCTGGATGTGAACGATGCAGGTACGGTTACGCAGCCGACCTGGCAAGGCACCTTGTCTACCACGATTGACAGCTTCGGTCGCGGCTGCTTCGGAAACTTCCGGTTCAGCTATCACACCGGAAACCAGCACTACAATTACAGCTACTACATCGTGTCGAGCAACGAGTTAGTACTGCTCGAGACTGACCCGGTGGGCGGCGCAATTGCCGCGCCTTTGGCAATCTGGTCCACGCTTCGCCAGGTCGTCGGCAACCAGTTCGACAACACATACCTACAGGGACCGACCGTGATCGCTATGAGTGGACGCGATACCAATGGTGCGGCCGATGTGCTGACCGGACTTTTCACCGGCACGACTGTCGCGGGTAATACCTGTCAGGGAAATAACTTCGATCCAGCCACCGTGAGCTTCGATCAGAATCAGGGTGGCACTGTGCAGCTGCTGCAGCAAATGCAGGGAACCTACTGCGTAGACAAGGTCACAGGACGCGTGACCCTGACTGGCTTCAACGGCGAGTGGCAAAACACTCCACCCGTTTTCTATGTGGGCGGAAACGATCCCGGCTTTATCGTGAGTACCGACACTGCTGTGAGCACGGGTTCGCTGTATCGGCCGACCATCTCCAACTTCTCCAATGCGTCGGTGTCAGGTCTATATGCCGGGGGTACCTACTTGCCGATGGTTCCCGTCGCGACCGACTCGGTGGCAACGCTTTATGCCGATGGCGCTGGGAACATCTCGGGACCGCAATTTATCAGCGGACCCGGTGGACCGGCGGGACCCAACGTTTTAGCGCTGACCTACTCGGTCGATTCAACCGGCAGAGCCGTCGTGCAGAATAGCGGGCAGGATTACGGCTATATGTACGTCGTCGGGCCGACCCAGTTCATCATGCTGCCGGTAGGCAATAACCCGGTGCTGAATATTTACACCACACCGACACCCAATTGACGGATCGGCAGTGAAGCAGCAGTGAGCCGGAGTGCTAACGGGATGCGGCGTCAATGTGCGCGCCGCATCCTGCCATTTCAGGGGCGGCGTGGGGTCGCCTGCGAAGGATATCGACACCGTACATGGCGCCGCGCCCATCCAAGTCTGAGCTCCAGACTCCAGACTCAACCGCACTAAACCAAAAGTCTTTTACGCCGCTCGCCGTCGTCGTGGCCTCGTGGACCATACTTCTCGCCGGCCTGGGCGCGATATTCTGCGCCGCCTACACGATGGTGGTCACTTACTCTCCTCTGCCCTTTTGGGATGGATGGATTCAAGTGATGTACGGTGCCGAAGGTGGCGATCCATTCACTCTCGACTGGATCTGGGGTCAGTACAACGAACACCGGATGCCGATTCCCAAGCTGTTTCTGCTGGCAGATCTGCACTGGTTTCACGCGACCCAAGCACTTCTGCTCTGCAGTATCTTTGTCATCCTGCTGCTTCAGCTGCTGGTCTTCGCCTGGATGTTGCGAGCCTTTGGCGGTTGGCGTGGTTCACTCTGGCGGACCGGAGTTGGCCTGGCGGCATTCTGTCTCTTTTCTCTCTCACAGTGGGAGAACCTGACCTGGGGCATGCAGGTTTGCTTTGTGTTTCCAGGGCTCTTCGCCAGTTTGGCATTCATCGGCCTGTTGCAGTATTGGGCGCGATTTAAGCGGCCGGAACCGAGCCGCAACTGGGCTTATCTGCTTCTTTCCATCGCCAGCGCATTGAGTGCGTCATGGTGTTACGCGAACGGAAACCTGCTGTGGCCGATGCTGGTGGTTGCGGCGCTGCTCCTTCATCTGGACCTGTCCGCAGTACTGACTTACGTCGTCGCCGGAACTTTGAGTATCACTCTGTATCTCTACGGCTACATCCGGCCGGCCTCGAACATGACCATCGGGAGCATGCCGGCCAACATCAAATATCTGGCTGCCTACTTCGGCAGTTCATGGATCGGAAATAGCCGCCAATATCGCCTAGCTGAATGCATCGGCGTCCTCGGCTTCGGCTTGGCATTCTTCTTCCTTCTGGGCTTGCGCTCTTACCTTGAAAACCGTCGTCTGCTCAGTCTCCAACTCCTGCTCCTCATGCTGTTCAGCCTGGTATCCGGAACGGTAACTGCGCTCGGCCGATCGCAGTTGGGCGTCACTCAGGCCTTCTCCTCGCGCTATCAAACCGTGGCTCTCTCCTTCTGGTGTTGCCTGGGCCTGCTGGTCTTGGATTCGCTGCCGGCGCTGAAGCCTGGCAAGATGCGCGGCGTTCTGGTCGTGCAGGCAGCTCTGCTGGTAACGATGGTCTTTGGCGCGTGCTACGCAGGAACACCCCTGATCCGGGCGCGTGTGCGAGGCTTCCGGTTGAATGCGGGAGCGATGTCCCTGGCCACCGACATCGCCGATCACGATCAACTTCAGTGGGTGTACTGGAAACCAAGCTCGCTCAACCTGGTCAATCGCTACATCCGCGAAAAGAGGCTATCGATCTATCACGAGCCGATTTCCGAATTACTTGGCCAGCCTTTGGCGTCGAGTTTTAGTTTGGCTCCGCCAGATCGATGCTCCGGACAGATTGAGTCCACGACGCGGATGTCGGCCTCCGGATCTTCTCCGCTCCGCGTTACCGGCTGGGCCTGGGACAATAAGCTGCAACAACCGCCCATCGCGATTATTGCCGCCACGCAAGGTACCATCACCGGCCTCGGAGCCATGGGAGACTTCCGCTCCATGCGAAACGCCGACCATCCTTGGGTGGCAGCTGATTACCAGGGCTACACGGCCTATGTCCAGAACCTCGGTGGCCCTGGCTCGTTTGAGATTTTCGCAATCCTGAAAGGAAGTCCCGCCACAGCTTGCCTGGTGGGAACCGGCAAGTAATCGCAGCTACGTCGTGGGCCCAGCAGGCCCTGATGTGGCAGCTATTGGCTGGAAGCCCACCAGCTTCATCGCGCGCTGCGCTTCGCGCGCCTTCATGAAGTACTCCCAGATAAAGCCCGTACGATAATTCTCGATCATCAGCATGGTGATTCCCTGGTCGATGCCGAGCACATCGACATCGGTCCAGCTGGTGCGCGGATTGAACGCATCGACAAAGCCGTATTTCTTCCACGCGCGCAGTCCATAGCTGTTGTAGAGATTAGCCAGGCAGGCGATCGTGTCCTTGGGCAGAAACGGTATGGATCCCCCCGGAGCGCACGGTACCACCGTTCCATCGATGTATCCGATTTCGGGCGGCCCGCCCCACGCCTGATACCC
The DNA here is from genome assembly GCA_963834135.1 of uncultured Acidobacteriaceae bacterium. Taxonomy (GTDB): domain Bacteria; phylum Acidobacteriota; class Terriglobia; order Terriglobales; family Acidobacteriaceae; genus Bog-257. Next base: position 58,671 of record CAWIAN010000014.1, read on the forward strand.
CAACCGCGAGTCCGATGCAGTAATTCCCCAGGTATTGTCGTCGTAATCGGGAAAGCGCCAGCGCAGCGACTCGCAGAAAAGTTTGTGCGTATAGGTTGCGATCGCCGAGTTCTGAAAGTAATTAGCGTACTGGTCGCGAACGTTACGGAAGTCGAACCAGGCGTGTGAGTACTGATGAACAAACAGCGGATCGGCGCCGCTGATCCAGCGATAGCCTTCGAACTCCATGATCGGCCGCGAGAACGCACTCCATGACGACGGCGGGATATTGTTGACCGGCGCTCCGATCGCCAACAGATACATCATCATCAGTTCGCAATAGGTGTCCCAGCGCGCGCCGATAAACTTGTACTCCGGCGTCCAGCCCATGGCGAAGGTGGCGCCGCCATTCAGCATCCAGCGCCAGTTCACGCGACGATAGATGGTGTTCGCCAGCTGCGTGATCTTGGCATCGTTGAAGTACTCACGCGCCATCAGCACGCCGCACAGCAGGATGGTCGTGTCGATCGGCGACACCTCCGAGAAGTGCACGCGCTTGCCGGTATTCATGTCGAGGAAGTGATAGAAGAAGCCGTTCTGTTGATCGACGCGATCTACCAGGTGGCTCAGCGTGGTCACAACCCGGCCGCCGATCTGGTGCGGCGGCAGGTAGCCGTGCTTGTGTCCTATACAAAGTGCAGCCAGACCGAACCCTGTGGCGGCAATACTGGCTGTCTTGCGATTGTCGACTCCACCGTCAGCCAGCGCGCGGTCCCGCACCAGGCCGGTGCGAGGGCTGGCTTCATTCCAGAAAAATAGGAATGCGCGGCTGACGATTTCTTCCAAAAGCTCGTCGTCGGTTAATCGCCACTCCGGAGGCACGGGCGACTGTTGCGTGTGGCTGCCGGTGAGTGCGGAAAGCTTGCTCTTGGTGATGAGCGGAGATACCAGCGCGCCCTTCGCGATCAGCGAGAGCATTTCGCGGCGCGTGAAACTTTTTTCCCGGGAGCTCGAAAGTTCGGCACGGGACGTCTTGCTCTGTCCCGTTCTATCCAACATTCCTCTGCATATTCATCGATCGATATACCGAGTTTATCTATTAACCGCCTGGTCAACAACCGGCGAACGCCTTAGGAGGGCGAAGCATCCACGCGCACGCGACATTGTCGCCCAGTTCATTCATGACATCGTCATCCTGGAAATCTGGACACGATTCTGCGAGGTTTTTACCGCTGAACGCCCAGGCCTGATCCATAACGCTTTCGCAAATCCCCTACGCGCTGGGCGACGACTCTTGCCCAAGCTGGTGTACCCTGTCACTAGCTGTTCCGTGGGCGTTACTGGAGATGTTGGAGTGAACAAGAGGACGTATTTGCTCGGCCTGCTGACGCTCGCATTGTGCGCGAGTCTGCCGGCATCCGCCGACTCTGTCGGCAATCGCTGCGGCAAAGATGATTGGCAAACCAGCTATACCAGGTGGACGGCGTGTGAAAACGCTGTCGAGTCAGACGTTACGTCCACACCTTCGGCTCCGGCCTTGACGTCTGATGGTCCCTCCGAGCCCGACTCCTGGACCCGGATGGACATCATCGGAAACTCCGGCGAAACTACTCCAGAGCCTTCCTCTCTGATCCTGCTAGGCGGCGGCCTCATGGGAGCCTTCGTCACCATGCGTCGCGGCCTAACCAGATAGACGTCCCCGGCTTTCCGCCCGGCAAGGCGACGCATCGTCCTCTTCCGCACTATACGGCCATCGTTGAGAGCATTTTCGAGGGGGCCGCTATCGTCCGTATGACGCGCCTCGACCACCCCTAACTTAGTCGTGATAAAGGAAAATGCTGGGAACACTGCTGCAAGAGCTTGCAGCGCTGCTCCTCCGTGTCGAAATAACGTATTGGTTACAAACAACTTAACATCGGCACATCGATTGCAAGTGGTACCTGGAAGTTTGTGGTGTCTTCAGTCAGACAGAGATGTTGGGCCAAGGGTATTAGGCACGGGCTTTTTGTTCGATAGTTGTGAGCCATCTAGCGAGCTCACTTGTTTCGCGCGAAACGGAGGAGAACCCTTGATGAAGAAATTTGCTTGGTTTGGTCTGCTGGCACTTGCTCTCCTGATCAGCCTGCCGGCAGTGGCTCAAATTGATCTATACAACAACCTCGGAAGCGGAAGCGACGTGTACCAGTGCTGCTCTGGCTGGACGATATCCGGAACCGCCGCTACGGGCACCAGTTTTACCTCGGCAAACGAATTTACTGCCATGGCCAGTGGCAGCATCTCCCAGATCGACGTCGGCGTTGGCTGGGTGCTTAGCGCCAGCAACACGTTCTACGCTGCTCTCTACACCGACAATAACGGTCTGCCCGGTACCCAGCTAGGCTTCTGGGGCAATCTGACCAGCAATCAGGAAGAAGGCGGATGCTGCGGATTGGTTAGCATTACCGGCATCACCGGTATCAGTCTCACCGCCGGCGAGAATTACTTTCTGGTGATGGGACCGACGAACATCAACGATGACAGCTGGCTGGCTTGGAACTTCAGCAACAGCGCCACTGGTCTGGATCTGTATTCGACCGATGGCGGACAGACCTGGAACTCCAACGGCACGCAGCCGCAGGGCGCCTTTGACATCATCGGCGGCGCCGGCGGAACCACTCCCGAGCCCTCTTCTCTGATCCTGCTGGGAACCGGCCTGATCGGAGCCTTCGGAACCATGCGCCGCAAGCTGATGAAGTAAACGGATTACGACGCGCAAAAGCCGGAGCTTAGCTCCGGCTTTTTTATTTGCGTGACGATCTGTGAACCAGTCGTTCACTCCTACCGAAAAACTTGGGTTGGCTCGGCCTGGTGGTTCTTCGCTTCCGGTAGGGCTTTCCTTCAGGCCAGCGTTTCAAGCCGTTTATTTGTCGATGAGAGTGGGCTTCAAGATTTCGGCGAGGCGGACTTCAGTCCGACGAGCCAATCAATTCGAGACACCAGCTTCGCCTGATGACTTTTTCAGCATTCTGCTATATCCCACATTGTGGGATATAGGCTTAGCCATGGCTCCGCGCCGTATTCTCGGCATGCGAGTTGGTGACCCGCTCCATAATTTCCAGCGCCAGACTCAGGTAGGCTTCGGCGCCACGAGAGCGCGGATCATAGGCAATCGCCGGCAAGCCGTGGCTGGGAGCCTCCGCCAGGCGCACGTTGCGAGGGATGGTCGTCTTGCACATCAGATCACCAAAAAAACCACGCAGCTCATTCGCTACCGATTGGGCCAGGTTCGTGCGATCGTCAAACATCGTCAGCACTACGCCTTCTACGGCCAGGCTGCGGTTCAATTCGACGCGAATGCGATCAAGCGTATCCAACAGCTCGGTCACGCCCTCCAAGGCGAAGTATTCGGCCTGCATCGGTATCAGCACGGTGTCCGCCGCAACCAGGGCATTCAATGTCAAGAGGTCTAAAGCCGGCGGGCAATCCAGCACAATGTACTCGAATCGCTCTCGAAGCGGCTGCAGGGCATGCCGCAGACGATACTCGCGATGGTCGAGCGAAACCAGCTCGATATTGGCTCCAAGCAGGTTCTTGTGAGCTGGTACGACACTCAGATTCTCCACCGTGGTCGGCTGTGCTGCCTGTTCGGCGGAGAGCTCACCCATGATGACCTTGTAGGTGCTGGGACGGTCCGGGTCACGGAGAAAGCCGACGCCGCTGGAAGCATTGGATTGAGGATCGCAGTCGACCAACAGCGTGCGTGCGCCGTGATAGGCGAACGACGATGCCAGGTTGATCGCGGTCGTGGTTTTGCCCACTCCGCCCTTCTGATTGGTAACCGCGATGGTCCGTGCCATAGCCTTCGTTTAGAAGATTAGAACGTGCGCTGCCGCCGAACAAGGGACAGTCAGGCACGGGCGCATCTTTCCGGAGGAAAAACTGTGCAATTCGCCGCGGAGGCTGGCAAAGACGCTGATTCAGCGATAGCTAGCTGGTACCGTGCCTTGTGGAATCCGTAAGGAAAAGTCAGAGAAGATGGCGAGGTTACATCGAGAAGGGTGTGCCAGGAGCAACCGATCGAGATGTGATGCGTCGTCTCCCGATCATAGAAATTTGGAACGCCAGTGGTATCCCAAGTGGAAATTTATCCCGTTTCTAAGCGTCCGTTGGTGTCATGGATGGGAAATTCTTTGGATTCAGGCCCCGCAAACTAACCCGTTGAGGGGAAAATAGCACTTAAGCACCCGAGAGCAGAATGCGTTCCACGTGGAACATCGCCTCGCGGAGGTGAATCTCAGCAACTCCAGGCTGCTGTTCCACGTAGAACGCTGAGTGTTTATCGGGTGATCTGCCAGACTACGCTGCCAGCTACGCCGTAGAGATTGCCGGAGCCATCCATAATCACGTTGCTGACCGGATCGCCGCCATTTTCTCCTGCTTGGAAATCGTGCAGCGGAATATACTGATGGCTCCCGGCCGTGAGCTCAAAAATGCCGCCCAGGCTGTCGATACCATTGCCGTAATACGTGCCATACAAGTTGCCCGCAGCATCAGCCGTCACGGGAGCTTGCGGACCAGCAGGCAGCCCGATCTCATAGGCTCCCGGAAAGTTATACAGCGCGTTTACGTCGCCGCCCAGAAGCGAAAAGAGCGCCCCGCATCCGCCGTACATTTCCGACTCCTGGAAGCACCAGGAGTCTCCTCCCGATCCAGCGGTGCCGAAAATGTTGCCGGCATCGTCTATCGTGAGCGCGGAATAGGGAACGTATCCCCGATCATCGCCAACGAAGTTGAACAGCGCCGTATAGATCCAGCCCGCGCCATTAGAGCTCAGCTGGAAGATGGTCCCGCCGCCATTGTATTGCGGAGGATGGTAGCCGGGACCTCCGAAGGCCGTTGTTCCCAATACATTTTCATTTCCGTCGAGGATCACACCACCGACGGGAGTTAGCCCGTCCAAGCCGCTAAAACTGTACGCAACGCTTTCATTCCAGCTGCGCCCGGAAGGAGTCAAGAGGTATACAACTCCCCCGCCAAAGGCACCACCCGCCTGCGTGGTGCCATAAATTCTCCCGGTGTGGTCGAATACCAGATCGCCACTTCCGGGAAGGCTTCCATCCGGGCCTCCGCTGAATCGGTAGAGAATGGTCTTTTTCCATGGACAATAGGTGCTTGGACAGCTCCGTGCCGGAGGCTGCAGACGAAAGACCGTGCCGCACTCTCCCCGTTGCGCGCAAGATTGTTGATCACTCTGTGTGGTGCCGTACAGGGCTCCATCCGGCCCGAACACCACTCGCGCAATTGGGTAAGCGCCGTCGAGGCCCCCGGCGAACGAATATAGGGTTGTCATGACCCATGCGCCATTCCTCTGGCTTAAACGGTAGAAAGTACCGCAGCCGATCTGGCAATACTGATTCGGGTGTCCGCCGTATTGGGTTACGCCGTAGAAGTTTCCGCCAGCGTCGATCGTGACTCCGGCGGTCGGCCCCTCGCCTCCGGTGAAGGTGTACATCACAGAATAGGTTTGCGATCGAGCCGCAGCCCCTAAGCTCAATATGCAGACAACGAGGCAGCAGACGAGTGGCAGGCCGGCATGACGCTTGGGCCGCTGCGAGGTAGTGATCATGAGTAGTCTCCCTGAGATGTTGAACCGCCCGAGATTGCGCGACCACTATACCCGAGGCTGGTTATGGCGTCATGGCAAATTCCGCATGGAGATGTTCTACGTGGAACAGCCGACTTCGGGCAGGGCGAAATGCGAACCCCACGAGATGAAAGAGAGTGAGCCGCCTGCGATTCACTCCGCACGGCGCAAGCTGGGCTTCTACAGTGGGAATCGTAAAGGAGCTCGCCTGCCCTGGGGCCAGGGCTTTTGGGTCAGCCCCGAATCGCAAAGCGAACAAAAAGCGAATTCATCGGATGATCATGTCCGTGTTATTTCCCATATAGACTCTCGTATGTCGGAGTTTTTATCAGGTATTCTCCACCTGTTTACTTCAAGATATGATCGCGCTCGCGAAAATTCCCACTTATCCACTTGAGATCACTGAGCCGACCATTGCTTTCCTTCTCCACCGTGACCTGTTTACTAAGAGCATTTTGACTGCTAAGTCTCGCGCGGAGAAGACCGTGCGGCATCCCGTTATTGGGCTAATTTTTTCAGCGCTCTAGCGGCGTATTCAGAGGGGGAGTAACGAAAAACCGACGAATTCCAGGCAGCCTTCGAGTCGGTGGCAATCCGGCAAATCGGCTGGCACACGCTTACTCCTGCCTAACCGGTTCGAACTCAGGCCCACTCTGGGGACTACACAGCGACCCATCTCAGATCGAATCCAGCTCAAGCCCTTCGATGCTATGCTGAGCGTGATCGCTCATGAAGCGCGTTATTGAAGAACCCTCGGTTGCGGACACCGCCCGTGCGCCACGTCGGACTCGCGTCAAGTTTGTTGGCACCGCACTCTTTATTCTGCTGGTGCTGATCGCGGCGGTCGCCGGAGCTGTCTCCGGCTTTCTCCTGGTTTATTCGACCGATCTTCCGCAGGTCACCGAGCTCGAGCACTATCGGCCCAGCACAATCACCCAGCTCTACGACGACCAGAACCGCGTCATCGGCCAGTTCGCCTTGCAGCGCCGTGTGATCGACAGCTACAACGACTTCCCGAAGGTCCTGCGCGACGCGCTGATCTCGACCGAGGACAAAGAGTTCGAGCAGCATTGGGGCGTCGATGTCTGGCGCGTCTTCGGTGCGGCCTGGCGCGACCTTGTGCTCGACCAGCGGGCGCAGGGCGCTTCAACCCTGACCATGCAGCTGGCGCGCAATCTGTTTCTCTCGCCCGATCGCAACTTCCGCCGCAAGATGCAGGAAGTCATGCTGTCGATCCAGATCGAGCGCCGCTTCACCAAACCGCAGATATTCACGCTCTACGCCAACCAGATCTATCTCGGTCACGGCGTCTATGGATTCGAAGCGGGCGCGAACTATTACTTCAGCAAGAAGGCCAAAGACCTGACGCTGCCGGAAGCTGCGGTGCTCGCGGGTCTGCCGAAGGCGCCCAATTACTACTCGCCGATCAACAGTCCCGAGCGCTGTCTGCGCCGCCGCAATCTGGTGATCAACAACATGCTGGAAGACGGCAAGATCACCGCGGCCGAAGCCGAGCACGCCAAGACTGCTCCGCTGGTGCTGAACCTGCAAGCCGAGCCCAATGACATCGCGCCGTACTTCGTGGAGGAGATTCGACAATACCTGGAGAAGAAGTACGGATCGGAGCAGGTTCACGAAGGCGGTCTGCGCGTTTACACCGGACTGAACCTGGAGATGCAGCGCGCCGCGCAACAGGCTTTGTACGACGGTCTTGCGGCCTACGAGCGCCGCCACGGATGGAAAGGCAATCTGCTGAATGTCATTGCCAATGGCGATTCCATCGCGTCGTATCATCACGTCGATTGGGACGGAACGATTACGGATGGAAGCTATGTCCATGCGCTGGTAACCAGCGTCGAGCCGATGGCAGCGACCATCAAGTTCGCCAACTACGAAGCGCGACTTGGCCCGGAAGAGATTAAGTGGACCAAGCATACTTCTCCCGAGCAGCTTCTCAAGACAGGCGATATTGTGTACGTCAAGGTGGACGAGCTGAACGGAACCGCTAGCCGTGTCTCGCTCGAGCAGGAATCCGGCGTGCAAGGTTCGCTGATGGCGCTCGATAACTCCACCGGCGATGTGAAGGCGATGGTTGGCGGCCGCGATTTCCAGCAGTCGAAGTTCAATCGTGCCACGCAGGCGTTGCGCCAGGTCGGCTCGTCGTTCAAGCCCTATATCTACACCGCGGCAATCGATGAAGGCTTGACGCCCGACGACACCGTGCTGGACGCGCCGATAACGTTCAATACTTCTTCAGGTCCGTACACGCCGCATAACTACGATGGCAAGTTCGAAGGCGTCATCACCTTCCGCCATGCGCTGGCCGAGTCACGGAACATTCCGGCGCTGAAGGTGACTGAGCGCGTCGGTGGCATCAAGACCGTGATCGATTATGCGCGCAAGTTCGGTATCACCTCGCCGTTGCTGCCGTATCTGCCCATCGCGCTGGGCGCGGCCGACATCACGCTGGCCGAGCAGACCGCGGCGTTCACGACGTTCCCGAATGATGGCGTTCGCGTGGTTCCGCGCTACATCCGCAAGGTGACGGATTACGACGGACGCGTTCTGGAGGAAGACTATCCCGAAGTGCGCGACGTGGTGAGCGCGCGCACCGCTCGCATCATGGTCAGCATGCTGCGCGAAGTGATCCTGCATGGAACTGGCTATCAGGCCAGCAAGCTGAATCATCCGCTGGGCGGAAAAACCGGAACTACGAACGACTTCACCGACGCGTGGTTTGTCGGCTTCTCGCCGTCGATCACCTGCGGTGTCTGGGTCGGCTTCGACGAGAAGAAGACGCTGGGCAACAAGGAGACCGGCGCGGTGGCTGCTCTGCCGATCTGGATGGACTTCATGCGAGTCGCGTTGAAAGGCCGCGAGTCGGAGGACTTTGCCGCGCCTCCGCCGACGACGCCCAGCGCGGTGGCACAGAAGGTCGACACGCCCGACAACGCTGAATCCGGCGACAGCGAGGCCCATTGATGCGGCGCTTCTTCGCCTTCGTTCTGCGCGCGTTGATCCTGGTCGTCGTCTTCCTGGCGTCGTTCCTTACCGCGATGCGCTTTGCCATTCATGGCCGCAAGACAACGGTTCCCAAAGTTGTCGGGCTTGCGCAGAGCCAGGCTGAGCGACTGCTGGCCGATAACGGTCTGATCCTCGATCGTGGAGATCGATACTTCAGCTCCGACGTTCCGCCTGGACGCGTGATGTCGCAGGTCCCGGCCGCGGGACTGCAAGTGCGGCGCGGCTGGCATGTGCGCATCGCCGAAAGCATGGGTCCGCAACGCGTGGTAATTCCCGACCTCATCGGAAATAGCGAACGCGCAGCGGAGATCAACATTCGCCGCCGCGGACTGGAGTTAGGAAGCGTAGCGAACGCAACCATTCCGAACGCGCCGCCGGATCAGATCATCGCGCAGAGCCCTCCGGCAAATGCGGTGAACGTGTCGGAGCCGAAGATCAGCTTGCTGATGGCGGCAATTCCGGATCCCGAATCGTTTGTCATGCCGGATCTTGTGGGCCGCAGCGAAGACGACGCCATCAACGAGATCGTCAATGCCGGATTGCATGTGCCGACGATTAACACGCAGGCGCAGCCAACAGGAGTACCGCCCGCAACGCCATCCGGAACTCGCATGGTAGTGAAGACGTCGCCCGCGGCAGGACAGCGAATCTTTCAAGGACAGCCAATCGCGCTGGAAGTCACGCCTTGAAAGGCCGCTTTTCGCTATTCGCTTTTCGCTCTCTGGCTGTTGATTCTTCGCTTTTGGCTCTTCGCTCTCCGCCATTCGCTCTTGGCAGCGACTCTCGCTCTTCGCTCTCGGCTTTCGCTTATGCTCGTCGCCCACTCGCGCTCGAAGCCATTCTCTCACCGCTTTTGGCCGGCTTTGAAAGGGCACGGCTTCAGCCGTGCCGCCAGCCGCTCTATGATCGTTCAGCGACCCGGACTTTAGTCGACGAGCCTACTCGACTCCACCAGCGCCTTCGCCAACTCTCGCCATTCCGCCATCGGCAGCGATTTCGCATCGGCGCTCAGCGCCTGGATGCACACGTGATCGGCGCCTGCGTTCAGATGGGCTTCAATCCGGCCACGAATCGCGTCCCGGTCGCCCCACGCAATGATTGCGTCGATCAGGCGATCGCTACCTTCACCCTTGCAGTCCTCCTCGGTAAAGCCGAGGCGAAGGAAGTTGTTGGTATAGTTCGGCAACGTGAGATAGAAGGCAAGAAAAGCGCGGGCAATCTTCCGCGCCTTGGCGGCATCGGCTTGGAGCACGACGGCTTGTTCGACACACAGCCACGGACCTTTGCCCAAAACACCGCGCGCAATCGAGGTGTGCTCCGGAGTGACGTTGTAGGTGTGCGCTCCATTGGTACGTCTGCCAGACAGCTCCAGCATCTTCGGGCCGAGCGCCGCCAGAACTCTGTAGGTTGATTTCGGAGCGACGCTGCCATATGTGGCGCCGTCCATCGCGTTGAGGTAAGAAGTCATCTTAGCGATGGGTTTTTCATACTCGTGCCCGCGCAACTGCTGAACCAGCGGAACGTGACTGACACCCAGGCCGAGAACAAATCGCTCCGGATAAGCCTCGCTCAGGGTTTTCTGCGCCGCTGCTGCCGTGACCGGATCGCGCCCGTAAATATTCGTGATTCCCGTCGCTATCACAATGTGAGAGGACGCAGATAGCAGCAATCCGGCCTGTGTCAGCGACTCCCGTCCAATGCCTTCGCTGAACCACACTGCGCCATAGCCCAGCTGCTCCAGTTCGGCAACGGCTGCCTTGACTGTGCTCGCGGGTTGACTTTCGAAAGCGCCGGTCCAGATTCCGATCTTCTTCAACGCGAGAGAGGATGCCATCGTCGTTCGCCTCCTTTCAGAGCTTCGATGATGCGGCCGCGAGTCACGATGGTTACTTTCGCCATGGAGCTCGGGATGCCGTCAGTCAACGCGAAATCACAACCCTGCCGCGATGATCGCGTCTGCTTCGATCTCTACGAGCATCTCTGTCGAAATCATCGAAGTCACTACCACCATCGTTGCCGCCGGGCGGATATCGGTAAACACTTCGCCGTGCGCTTTTCCGACCAGCTCCCAATGGTTGATATCGGTGATGTATGTGCGAGTCCGAACCACATCCTGGAAGCTCGCGCCCGCTTGCTCCAGCGCGCGGCCAATGTTCTTCAGCGTCTGCACCGCCTGGGCGTAGACGTCTCCCGCGCCGGCAATCTTGCCGTCAGCTCCGGTCGCTACCGTGCCCGCAACCGAAACGAACGGTCCAACCCTCACCGCCCGGGAGAATCCAACGATCGGTTCATAGGGAGAATTGCCGGAGATGTTCTTGCGTTCCATGACTGCTCCTATCGATTGAATGACGCGCCGCGAAGCCTAAGCAGATCCCTAGCCGTAGACGCTGGCTCGTGACAAGAATAACGGATAGCGTCGGCGCAGCTGAAGCTTCGCCTCTTCCATCATTTTGGCAGTCAACCTGAGTGTCTGCTGCCAGGTGTCTCGAACTCCGCGCCGGCAGCCGCAATCCAGCAAACCCGAGCAGCTCTTTTCGCATTCCAATTTGGCAGGTGCTCTGGTTGCAGGGACCGCAGCGAAGCGTTTGGATCGCACTCGGGTTTATGCCAGAGAACCTCCTGAGTAACGATGTTTGCGAGGAACTGATTGCACGCCAAAGGTAAGTGCTGTAAGACTTCGCATCACATCAATCAGGAGCACGGGAAATGGAGGCTACGAGCAACGAGCTATGATTCCCGAATCTCATGCGCTACAGGGTTTGTTCACGGAACTGGTTCATGACCACTTCGACCACGACATTGGCTTGCGGGACGCCGAAGTTCAGGACTACATCGCAAACGTGCTGAGTGAGTTTTGCGAGGTGGAGCAGCTTTTCAAGGTGCGCAACGCCGAGGGCCGGCCGCTAAGCGATGTCGGCGAGATGCTGCTGGAGACCGATCCCATTTACGGGCCCGCTCCGTCCTTCGATCGCGAGCGCCAGGTGCGCAAGCACGTCGGCGACTACATCCTGTTCTTGTCAGGCATGTTTCCCGAGAGCATCAATCACTATCGGCTGCGGCGGCAGCGGTTGGAGAATTTCGTCGACTTCATCAAGGCCGGCAAGGAGAGCTATTACATCGTCTCCAAGTTCGATCAGTTCGAATATGCACGCCTGGCGCCGCTCTTCGCCAAACTGTCGAAAGAGTTTGAATCCTGTGTTTACGGACTGAATCTGGTTAAGAGCGACCTGGAAGAGATGCACTATCCGATTACAAAGCGGACGCAAGAGATCGTGATGTAGATCGTCACGATCGCCAGAAGGGCGCGGAGAGCAGCCGCGCCCTTTTCGTTTGCGAGTTAAGCACTTCCTCATCGCCGGTGCCAACCTTGTCGTCCTGACGTTGACGATCGCGGGTAAGGCACGTCCAATACGTGAGCATATCTCCTGAGGTAGCAGTACCCGCCTGAGACGGCGGAGGTGAAGCGAGAAGCCCGGAACCGGAGTTGGTCGAATGGGAGTCGGCCAGCTCAGCGCCGGGCTTTTTCGCGTGCGATACTAGAGGTTGGAGTTTATGGACCTCGTCGCTGATCCTAAATCCGTCAAAGTTAACGTCACCACCGGTACCGGCGTGGAGATCGAGTGGAAAGACGGGCACCGGAGCGTGTACAGCTTCCCGTTCCTGCGCGATGCCTGTCCCTGCGCCCTGTGCATCGAGGAGCGCGAGAAGGAAGGGCGGCAACCCGGCGATCCGATCAAGCCTGTCGCTGGAGCTCTACCCATGTTCAAAGCGGCGGCGCGCCCTACCGAGGCGAAGCCGGTCGGCAAGTACGCCATTAGCTTCCATTGGAACGATGGCCACGAGCACGGCATCTATTCTTGGGTGTACCTGCGCGAACATTGCCCTTGCAACGAGTGCAAGGCACGCCGCGCGATGGAAGCGCCCAGCGTTGGCAGCAAGCCGAACTAATCCGACAACTGCCGTGGGTTCACCACGGAGGCACGGAGTACACGAAGAATTGTTGGATTGAAAGTGTCTTTCGAGTCGTAGTCCGCGATATTAGCGGGTTCCTGTTGGTTCCTCGATTAAACCAGTTCAGTGCCCTCCGTGCCTCCGTGGTGAACCCGCTTTTCGAGTATCCTGAACTTTGTCCTCGTATCTATCCAAACTGAATCCGCAGCAGCGCGAAGCGGTTGAAACCACCGATGGACCGGTGCTCATCCTTGCAGGCGCCGGCAGCGGGAAGACCCGCGTCATTACCTACCGAATTGCGCATATGGTCGATGGTATCGGCGTGCAACCGGACTCGATCCTGGCGGTGACGTTCACCAACAAAGCTGCGTCGGAGATGGCCAGCCGCGTGGATTCGCTGGTCGGCACGCGGTCGGTCACTAAGCCGCTGATCTCGACCTTCCACTCATTTTGTGTGCGAACCTTGCGGCGCGATATCGAGACACTGCAGATCGGCGGCAAGGGTTACCGCAAGGATTTCGTCATCTACGACGAATCGGACCAGCAGAATGTCGTCAAGGCGGCGATGAAGCGGCTCGGCGTCGACGACAAGCAGTTGACGCCGCGTAACGTGCTGGGGCGGATCTCCTGGGCGAAGAACCACATGCTCGATCCGCAGCAGGTTTACCTCGACTCGGCCGATCCCAAGACCGAACGCATTGCGCACATCTACGAGATCTACCGGCAGGAACTGGCGAAGTCGAATGCGCTGGATTTCGACGATCTGCTGCTCTACGCGGTGAAGGTGCTGAAATCGTCCAGCGAGGTGCGCGAGCGCTACAACCGCCGCTACCGCTACATCATGGTCGATGAGTATCAGGACACGAATCGCCCACAATACGAGTTGATGCGCATGCTTGCAGGCAGCGAGCACAACGTCTGCGCCGTGGGGGATGAGGACCAGAGCATCTACTCATGGCGCGGGGCCGACATCCGCAACATCCTGGAGTTCGAGAACGACTTTCCTGAGGCGAAGATCGTTCGGTTGGAGCAAAATTACCGCTCAACGCAGAACATTTTGCAGGCGGCGTCGGCCGTGGTCGCGCGGAACGTCAAACGCAAGGGCAAGAACCTTTGGACCGATCGCAGCGGCGGCACGCAGATTGGCTACTACGAAGCGCCGGACGGCGAGAACGAAGCGCTGTTCGCCGCTGATTACATTGCGAAGTATCTGCGCCAGGCCCAAGCGGAAAATGGCGAGACCCCGCGTGCGGCCGTGCTCTATCGTACTAACTCGCAGTCGCGGCTGGTAGAAGAGGCGATGCGCCGCTACCAGATGAACTACCACGTTGTGGGAGGGTTCAGCTTCTACGAACGCGCCGAGATCAAGGACATGATCTCGTATTTGAAGGTGATCTCGAATCCGGACGATTCCATCGCCATGCAGCGGGTGATCAACAATCCGCCGCGAGGCCTGGGCAAGACCACGATGGAAACGATCGAGCGGATTGCGCTCGAGACCGGCGCGTCGATGTGGGGCGCGATCAACGAGACGATTCGGCAGCAGCTGCTTTCGCCGCGAGCGTTGACGTCCCTGAACAGCTTTCGCGAGTTGATCGAAGACGCGCGCGCGATGCATCTGGGAACCTTCCGCGAGCGCGTGCAGGAGACATCGGGGGTAGAAAAGACGGTTGAGTCGGCGGCGTCCGACGCGGATGAAGATTTGCAGCAGGCCATGGATTTCTCGCCTGCGGAATTCGAAGCGGATACGACGGAGTTTTCAGCGGAGATGTTTGCAGGCTCCGATGCTGAGCTTTCCGGCTCGAGGGACAGCAGGTCCCTCCACTCCGGCAGCCAAAACCTGGCTGCCTCCGGTCGGGATGACAACCTCATAGAAGGGCCGCCCGCATCGTCGGAGGGTTCCGATCGGGACGATACCTCAGAAGCGGACGACTCGACTGCTTTCTCGCCCGACGCGTTCGCAAATGAGACGTCGGAAGTAGCAGGCGAAGAGCCAGCGCGCGTCGAGGGCTTTCGCGCACCGGGTGATGCTGCCTCCACTGCCGAACTGCTGAAGTTCCTGATCGACCGTACCGGCTACATCAAGCTGCTCGAAGGGGAAGATACGCCCGAATCGCTGGCGCGCATCGAGAACCTGCGCGAACTGGTGAATGCGGCGATGGATTCTCGTGATCGCGGTGAGAGCCTGACCGAGTTTCTCGATCACGCTGCGCTGGTCAGCGACGCCGATCAATACGACGAGAGTTCGCGCATCACCCTGATGACGCTCCATTCCGCCAAAGGCCTGGAGTTTCCGCTGGTCTTCCTGATCGGGCTGGAGGAAGGACTGTTTCCGCACTCGCGCACGCTGCTCGCGCCCGATGATATCGAGGAAGAGCGCCGGCTCTGCTATGTGGGAATGACGCGGGCGATGGACACGCTGATCCTCACACGCGCCCGTTATCGCCGACGTTACGGCACCGACATGCCCGAAGCGAGCGTGCCATCACGGTTCCTGGAGGAGGTGCCGCAGGAGCTCATCCAGGACCTCGGCTCGCCGCAGCAGCGAACCAAGGCCGCTTCCAGCAGCGACTACGGCAGTAGCCGTCACTACGCCTACGAGGACGAAGATCAGCGGCCCCAGTACGGACGTCCGAAGATGCCGCAGCGCAATAATCTCGCAGGACCGACCTATAACTCCATCGACAATATCGCCGAGTTTTTTGCTTCGCGCGGGAAGAAGTTCACGCGACCCAAAGTCGAGGTCGCCGAAGCGACCGGACGTACCGGATTCAAGCCCGGACAGCGCGTTATCCATCCGAAATATGGCGAGGGAACCGTCTACAAACGCGAGGGAGATGGGGAAGACGCCAAGATTACGGTACAATTTCCAAGATTCGGTTTGAAAAAGCTGGTCGAAAAGTACGCCCAATTGCAAAAGGCGTAAAGCCGGCCTAATGCCGGTGAAGCCGATGGCTTGTTGAAACAAGTTCGGATAGAGCTGACCACAAGTTCGGGTACAGCCGACCACAAGTTCGGTAGAGCCGACCTTCAGGTCGGCGTAATGCGGACATTTTTTGTTTCTTGAGCAGGCTTTTAGCCTGCGACACATTCAATCGCAAAAGGAAATCGAGTTCATGGCAAATACCAAGAGCATCGCAGATAAAGCAGAACGCAAGAAAGTAAAGCGCACGGCGCGTAAGAAGGCTACGCCCAAGGCGAAGCGTACCTACGCGCGTGGCGCGGAGAAGCGCAAAGTCAAGAAGATGGTGCGCGGCACGTCCAAGCGGTAGGACGGGCGTCAGCCGTCGGCTCTTAGCTGTCAGCCTGGACTGACGCGGGATACGCCGTATATGAGAATCCCGCTCCGGTTCGAAGCCGGAGCGGGATTTTTCAACAAATGCAACGCCGCAAATTGGTGAAAGACTGTCGGACTTCCGTGGTGCGACTGGGTCACTTTTCTTATCGGCCGTTACAGTTCATCGATGGCTTTGGCGGCGGCATTGATGGCTTCGGCGATTTTGCGGATTTGCTCCTCCGTCGCACTTTCCCGTGAAACTCGTGCGATTACCGAGCCGCGCAGATTATGGAAGGCCTTCATGATCTCGGGCGAGCGGCCGCGCTCGAAGCCCTTACCCGCTTCCTCGAGACGCTCGAACAGAGCCTCGACTCGGCGCTTATTCTCCTCCAGATAAGCTGTTCCTTCTGGAGTAACGGAGTAAACCTTCTTGTTGTTCTCCGTCGAGGAAGCCGCCAGTCCTTCCTCTTCCAGCATGGTGAGCGTGGGATAGATCACTCCCGGACTGGGCGCGTAGCCTCCCGCCAGGCGCTCCTCCATCGTCTTGATTAGCTGATAGCCGTAGCTGGGCTGCTCCGAGAGCAGTTTGAGGATCACCAGCTTCAGGTCTCCCGCGTCGAACATGCGTTCGCGACCGCCGTGGCGATGCTCTCCGCGTCTTCCTCCAAAGCCGCGCCCGAACCGGCCTTCCGGTCCGTGTTCATGCTCCTGCCGTCCGAATGGTCCCCGGCGGAAACCTTCCCGCCCGCCCCAACGCTCTTCGCCGCATTCGCGACGGTCGTGAATTCTAAAAATATATTCAGTCATTTGTTCATTTCTCCTTGTTTGTAAGATATATCGCAAGATATATCTTTAAGTCAAGGGGGCCTATGCAGTTTGCTGTAAGCTATTGATTTGTAAAGATATTTGGCATGAGGCCTCGGCAAGCCTGTCACGGTAGGAAGGCAAACAACGGTCAGGCAGAAACTACTTCTTGCTGGGATTGTCGCCGGGGGCTGGTGCGGTGGTGTGATTCGAGGCGGCCTGGCTCGGCTGAGGCTGGTCCAAGTTAACCAGTTGCGAGCCTACGGGCTGTTGCAGGGCAAACTGGTCATCGCGAAGCGTGTCGTTGATTACCAATTTTTCGACCGTGAGACGAATCGAATACTCTTCTTTGGGCCGATTGATCTCGATCACGTCGGGGAAGCTGACTCCGTTGTAATCGTGATAGGCCTGGTAGGTCGCCTGCGTGGCGATCGAACCATTCTGATCGTAGATGATCTGCTGGTGCACAGAGAGGTTGGTGCGATCAAAGACGACCTTTCGAGCCAGATTCCAGTCCTTGCCCGAGCGATGAATGATGTCGACGACGTAATCGGGCTGCTCCAGCTCTTTTTTCTTCTTGATGTCGTAGATGATCTCGGTACCGTCTTCCATCACGGCGATATCGTTGTTGGGATCGATCTCCGGCAGCAGCAGCGCGTTGTAAATTACCTGTGGCCGCAGCTCTTCTACCGGATTGCCGCCAGGATGGATGATGTCGTTGTGGCCGACATAAAACTTGTTCTTCGCCGGGATCGACAGCTTGAATTGGTCGCCGTCACTGACCATGTCAAAAGCTTTATTCCGGACGATGGGGAACAGGCCGATCATGCGCAGCATATCCGGCTTGCGAACCAGGATATAGCCACGAATTTCCTCAAACGAAGTGACCTTGCCCTTCTTTTCGCCACCCACTGACGTGGCAATGTTGACGGTGGCGTTCAGGGTTTTGACCTTGCCGGCTTCGCTGTTGATGTAGTCGACTAATTGCTGCCGGGTCGCGGTCTCCAGCTTGGCGGTGCTGGTGCGGGTCTCCACCGTTCGGGTGCGGAAGAGGCATCCGCTTTCACCCAACAGGAAAACCAATATGCACAGGGCGCCAAGTATTCTGGATCGAATCATAGACCAGGAGACGGACCGAATCCCGTAGTATACGGCAGATGCTCGGGGAAGTGACATGGACTCTGGCTACTGACCAGTCGCCACAGACTTGCGATAAGCAGCTACATTCCTGGCATGTTCCTCCATATCCCGCGCGAAGCGATGGTGGCCATTGTTGTCGCTGACGAAATAGAGGAAATCGCTTTGCTTCGGGTGCATGGCAGCCTGCAGAGAAGCTACTCCCGGATTGGCGATTGGCCCGGGCGGTAACCCCGGATATTTGTAGGTGTTGTAGGGCGAATCGTATTGCAGGTCCGAGGCGTAAATCGTGCCTCGATACCGCCCCGTCAGCAGTGCCGCATAAATGACGCTGGGATCGGCTCCCAAGGCCATATTCCTATTGAGACGGTTGTAATAGACGCCAGCGACCAGCGGCCGCTCGTTCGGATCGGCGGTCTCCTTCTCCACGATGGAAGCCATGGTGACCACGCGGTGCGTATCCGGCTGTCCGAGCAGACCAATCTTCTGCGCCTCCTGCCGGAAGCGGTGAACCATTGCTGCTGCGATCTCGTGCGAAGTATTGATGCGGGTGAACTGGTAGGTGTCGGGGAAGAGGTAGCCCTCCAGCGACTTTGCGTTCGGATCGATGTCCTTGAGCAGAAACAGGTCGTTGCGTGCGGCAATCAGGAAATCCGAGGCCGGCCCTAGACCCGCCTGCTCGACCGCGGCCGCGATGTCGAACATGTTGTAGCCCTCAGGCACGACCACGGTGCGAGCGTACACATCGCCCTGAGTTAGCCGCCGCCAGACTTCGAAGGCGCTTGCCGGTTGGTCGAACTTATATTCTCCGGCTTTAAGCGTGCGCAGACCTTTGGCGTAGTCGACCATCAGGAAGGCCGCGGAGCTACGAATCAGGCCTTGCTTTTGCAGATCGCGAGCGATGTGACGCGTGCTCCATCCGGGACGCAGCAGGAAGAATGTAGTTTGCGAAGGCTGCACAGGCAGCAGCGCGGCCCAGCCGAACCACACGGCAAACGCCACCACCAGGACTACGGCGAGTTTGAATAGGGTTTTCAAGTATTACTCACAGATTAGATGAAAAGTAGCGGTTCCAAGCTGCTCACACCACCGGCTCTCAATCGTGTGCGATTCCGCATTCAGCGCGCCGCATACGTTATCGATTGGACGACTTCCGGAACTCCAGAAACGCCTCCAGGATCAGTACGGCTGCTAGTTGGTCGACCACCTCGGCCCGGCGTCGAATGCTCATGTCCGTCTCGCGCAGGAGCCTGTTCGCCTCTACCGAGGTAAGCCGCTCGTCGAAAAGCTGTACCGGCAGCTTGAACTTACGACGTAGCTCCTCGGCAAAGGCCTGCACCTTCTCGGCCTGAATCCCCTCGTTTCCGCTCATACGAAGCGGCAGGCCCATGACAATCTCGGTAATCCCATATTGCTTGATCAGACGGCGCATGTGGTCGAAATCGGCTTTCTTGTTGCTGCGGTAATAGGTCGCCAGACCCTGCGCGGTAAGGCCCAATTCATCGCTGACGGCCAGCCCGATCTTCCGCGCCCCAAAGTCGATGGCGAGGAGGCGTGGCGGCGGAGGATTCCCTGGTTGACTATTTTCCATCTTGGACACAGCCAAAGTATCATGCTCGGAATCCTACGGTTGCGAGTACCATAGGCCAAATGCCCGATCAGCTTTTGGACAATCCGGTGGGGAAGCGGCCCGACCCTGACGTTGAAGCGAACGCTGGCGGTGGACCTGAGCCAGTCCCACAAGTCAGCATCAATCGCTCGACGGTTGCGGAATTGGAGCGGCGGCGGCTCATACATCTGCAAACCGCGGCTTTACTGATCCTGGCCAGCGGCGCGGTGCTGACTTTAATTTACCTGGGCAAGCTGATCCTGGTTGTTGTTCTGATCTCGATTCTGCTGGCATTCGTACTGGCACCCATCGTCGACGCGCTAGTGCAGTTCAATATCCCCCGGGCAGTGGGATCGCTGCTCGCGGTAGCGATGCTGGTGGGCGCGTTGGGTCTCGCCACTTACGCTTCCTACAGTCGCGCGTTGGAGTTCATGCACCAGCTGCCGCAATACAAGGCTAAGATTCAGGCTCTGGGCGCCAAGGTCCGGGAGCAGGCGGAGCAGATTGAGCGGACCACGGAAACAGTTCTTCCGGAGAATCCCGCCGACTCCAAGACTCTCACCGTAAAGCAGTCCAGTAGCTGGACGGATCTGGTGAGCAGGAATGCCAACGTGGTCTCCGAATTTGTCCTGGCGCTCACGTTCATCCCCTTCCTGGTTTTCTTCATGCTGAGCTGGCAGGACCACGTGCGCTCACAAACCGTGATGCTTTTCAGTATGGAGAACCGTAACTCGGCCTATGTGATGCTGGGCCTTATCGCGCGCATGATCCGTTCGTTCATCCTCGGCAACTTCATCATTGGAGTTTTCCTGAGTATCTGCAGCATTGCCATCTTCGGTCTCATGGGCCTGCCGTACTTTTATTTCCTGGGCGTAATCAGCGGCTTTCTGAGTCTTATTCCCTATCTCGGCGTGCTGTTTGCCATTCTGCCGCCGCTGGTCGCCGACCTTGGGCATCTGACGCCGGGAGCAGCCGTGCTCATCATTGCCGCGGTGTTGGGACTGCACCTGGTTGCGATGAACGTGCTCTATCCCAAAATTCTCGGCAAGCGGCTGCAACTGAATCCCCTGGCGGTCACGCTGGCTCTGCTTTTCTGGGGATGGCTGTGGGGTGCCATGGGATTGATACTGGCCGTCCCCATTACGGGCGCCTTCAAGATTATTTGCGACCACATCGACCGCCTGCGGCCGTACGGGGCATGGCTCGGGGAGTAGCACGTGGCTCTTAGCGTTTAGCCATTCAGCTCTTAGCCATTCCAAGCTGCCGTCATTGTATAGCGTCAGGCCGGCCCGCTAAGAGCTAAAGCTACCGGCTAACGGCGATTACGGGCCTGTGATTAGCGCATCCCCGCCGCCTCCGCTAAAATCGATATTTCGCACTCATGCACAGGAGTCCTTCATGGCACACATGGTGAAATGCGTTAAGCTCGGTCGCGAAGCGGAAGGTCTGGATGAACCGCCCTTCGATAACGAACTGGGGCAGAAGATCTACAACAACGTTTCAAAGCTCGCGTGGGAGCAGTGGCAGGAGCACATGAAAATGCTCCTCAACGAATACCGGCTGCAGCCCTGGAAGAAAGAGCATCAGGAATTCATCGTGCAGCAGATGGACGCCTACTTCTTCGGCGAGGGAGCCGAGAAGCCCAAGG
Organism: uncultured Acidobacteriaceae bacterium; assembly: GCA_963834135.1. Classification (GTDB taxonomy): domain Bacteria; phylum Acidobacteriota; class Terriglobia; order Terriglobales; family Acidobacteriaceae; genus Bog-257. The sequence continues at coordinate 79,723 of CAWIAN010000014.1, forward strand.
AATACGTTCCTCCGACCCAGTAACCTGCGGGACTTCCAATGATTTTGGCCATCGAAGGACCGAGTGCCGCCGGAAAGACAACCTGGTGTCAAACCCACTGTGCCAACTCGTGGGTGCAAGAAGCCCCTTACCATATACCCGCGCCCGATCTGTACGCCGACCCGACTGAGGTCGGACAATTCTGGGTCAAACACAACGCCGCGAGTTGGCAGCACGCTTTGGAACTCGAGCGCGAGCACGGCGTCGCGGTGTGTGACGGAGATCCCTTTCACCTTTACTTTGCATGGTCGCTGTGGAAGGCGGGAGCCCTCGATGGCACCTTATTTGAAGTCGAGCGCAAGCTTTACACCGAAGCCTTCGAAGCTCGTCAGGTGGGATTTGTCGATCTTGTTCTGTGGCTGGAGGCGCCGGACGACGAGCTACGTCGTCGAGCAAAGAACGACAACAATCGCCGCCGCAAACGGCACGAGATATATCTCTCTCTCGTACCTTGGATGAAGACATGGTTCGATGCGAGAGAGCGTCTGTTACCAGCGAGCGTCCTTCCGCTATGTACGGATCTTGGCCTTGAGCAGCTACCCGCAGTGGCGCTGTCTCAGCGATATGACGTCGACGTCCTGGAAAAAATGATGGTGCTGCTCGAATCGACGACAGGCTGACCTCCGCAACCGCTTTACTGCGAGATGTAAACTGCCCATCCTCGTGGCGCGGCCCAGAAATCCGCGTACCCCTCCGCTGACGTGGTCTTGTTCTGAGGACGTCCGTTATCCTGGCCGCCGTACGCCACCGGCTGGAACTGCACGTTACGCCACTGCGTCTGCACCGTGATCCCATTCCATGCGTTGCCGAGATTATTCAGCACGTAAACCAGCCCCGGCTGCGAGCCCGACCCGGTGCGCTGCATGATGTAGAGATTGTCGTCGGCGTAGAGCACTTGGGTCGCGCCGCCTGCATACTTTCTCATGCGCCGCAACCAACGCAGCAATGCCATTCGGCGTGCCCGTCATCGCCAGGCCTGAGTTGTACCAGTCCATCCAGAAAACGCTGGGATAGCCTTCGTGCGAGAGGATGAAGCTGTAGGCCAGCAGCTTGTCGTTGTTGATGGCATTGTTCGGATCGCGAATGGTGTCGTGGTTGTCGACGAACGTAACCGCCTGCGACGGTGTGTCCTGAACAACACTTCCAGCGCCAGCAAGGTTGCTCAAGCTGTAGCCGTACGTATCGCATAACCCCTTCAACTCATAGTGCAGCGGAAAATCGAAGGCCGACACCGGATTGTCCATGAAGGTGTTGATCGACGTCAGCCAATCGTCGATTGTCCGCTCGCCATCCCAGCACTCGCCCACGCAGAAGGGATAAAAGCCCTCATCGCCCTTATTCAGATAGCGCAGTTCGGCAATCGCTTTGACCATCCACGGCGCGTAGCCTTTCACGAAGTCGAAGCGAAAGCCGTCGAAGCCGATGGTCTCGACCAGCCACTGCGCCATGTTGATGACTTCTTCGTAGACCTTGGGATTGCGATGGCAAAGATCGGGCATGTCGCCAAAGGTCATCTCGTCGAAGGTTTCGTAGGGTGAAGGATGAAAGCATTCCCAGGTGCGGGGAAACTTTCCGCTGGCGGGATTGAAGACTGTCCAGCGCGTGTTGCCGTCGATCGGGTTCAGCTCCTGTGCATCGCCACCGTTATTGTGATCGAGGACCAGGTCAGCATAGACCTGCATATTCGCGGTGTGCGCGGCATTGATCAGCGCTGTCAGCTCGGCCTGATTGCCGAACCACGTCTTCGTGCGGCCCTTCTGATTGAAGTCGCCCAGATCGTAGTAATCGTAAGGGTCGTAGCCCATCGACGGGCCGCCCAGGTTTGCCGCCTTCGAGGCCGGCGGCAGCCACAGAGCGGTGAATCCGGCCTGCCGCAGCTCGGGGATTTTGCCGGTGAGGTAGGTCCACCACGTCCCGTCCTGCTGCTCCTGTTGCGGACAATTCCAGTAGAAGGCCTGAAATAAGACTCCCATGATGCGCTCCTTCGGAAGGAATTAGAGGAGCATAGCGCAAAACGGAGCGTCCGAAGATGACAGTGCAGCGAAATTTGGATCGGCTGTCGGCTGTCGGCTGTCGGAAGGCTAACCTGCTTTATGGCTCTATCAACCCTTTCGCGATGAGGCAGACGTTCACATCCCATGGAACCAGCCGCGAGGCGGCGACTGCGATGTGAGCCCGGGGCGCAAGCCCCGAGTCTACGGCCTAACAAGACGGTCGAGCCGCGGCAGCGGCGGCGACATGTTCATAAAATTTCGGATGGAATTTTACGCGTTCGCGGCGTGCTCGTCCGAGCCCAACGGCAGGAAATACTGCGTGCCGCGGATCGGCTCGCTCACGCGCCGCAACAACGCCTGAAGGTCTTCGCTGCGCTCTACGAAATCGATCTCCGACGTGTTCACGATGAGCAGGTCCGACGAGGTGTAGTGGAAGAAGAAATGTTCGTAAGCCTTCACCACTTCCTCGAGATAATCGTCGCTGATCGCTTTCTCGCCAGGCGCGCCCTTCTTTTTCAAACGCTTCTTCAGCACCTCGGGCGTGGCCTGCAGGTAGATGACGAGGTCGGGCGTGGGTACGTTCTGCCGGAAGAGCTCGTAATACCGGTTGTAGACCTCGAGCTCGACGTCGCCGAGATTCAAACAGGCGAATAGCTTGTCCTTCTCGAAGATGTAATCGGCAACGTACGTCTTATTCGGATTGTGCTTGGGGTCGAGCGCGCCAAGTTGTTCGTAACGGGCAATCAAGAACGCAAACTGCGCCTGAAAGGCCGCGCCCGCCTGTCCCTGGTAAAACGGCTTGAGAAAGGGATTATTTTCGGGCTCGCTGATGCGCTGCGCGTGCAGGGTTTCGGCAATCACCTGGCAGAGCGTGCTCTTGCCGACTCGGATGGGGCCCTCGACTGCGATATACCGGGGTGGTTCGAAGAGGTTCGCCATGGTCGGAGAAAGGCTACGATTCGCAGAATATCTTGCCCGGGCGTCCATGGCAATTACCTGATCGTGAAAAGACGCTTTTCGCTGTTCGCTCCTCGCTTTTCGCCAGATGAGGACCGGGAAAATGCCTTCCTGACTCTGACAGGAGGAACATCCCGATTCAAAGTGATAAGCATGCGTTGTGTTCTGGCGAACAGCGAAAGGCGAATGGCGAAGAGCGATCAACGGCTACAATCAATACGTGCTCCCGGAAATTCTAGGCGCTGCCGGCGTCGCCGGCCTGGCGACATGGGCGGGTTTTCAGACCATGTGGCCCACCTCGCAGGTCTATGGCCGCACATTCACGGGCGTTCAACCCGGCTCGCGACTCTTGGCCCTTACCTTCGACGATGGCCCGAACGATCCCTGGACTCCTCGCCTGTTGGAAGTCCTGGACCGTCACCAGGTGAAGGCGACGTTTTTCCTGATCGGCAAGTTCGTCAAGCAGCGCCCGGACATTGCGCAGGCGGTGGTAGAAGCTGGGCATGCAATCGGCATCCACACCTGGGACCATCCCAATCTCATCTTCTGCTCCTCGGCCGAGGTTCGGCGACAGTTGCAACAGACACACCAGGCAATCCTCGATGCGACCGGCATTGAACCCAATCTTTTCCGGCCACCGTTTGGGGGACGACGACCTGCGTCTCTGAGGGTGGCTCGCTCGCTCGGGCTGCAGACCGTGATGTGGAATGTGACCTGTAGGGACTGGACGTCGAGGTCAACGGACGAGATTGTCGCGCTGGCGGAGCGCCAGATCCACGGCGGTAATGTGATCCTGCTGCACGACGGAGAATTCCACCGCATCGGTGTCGATCGCAGCCGCAGCGTCGAAGCCGCCGACCGCATCCTGACCCGCTACCGGGGCGAAGGATTCCAGTTCATTACCATCCCGGAAATGATGGAACGGCAGCAACTAGCAATTGGCAGCTAGCAACTGGTGCGACATACACAGGGCCGACGCTAACGCCCGCGCCCCGTGGTTCAACTCTTCGAAGATATTTCCAAACGCTCGCGGCTCCTGGTCCGTCTTAGCTGATGAGACGGTGATGGACGCCATCGAATAATGCCACCGCAGCCAATGAGTTCCGTATGGGTATGGCAGGAGACGAGCAAAGTGCTGGAAAGCACTGACGGCTTGGCAAATTTGGAATCGTTAGTGCATCAGCATTCCCGCTTCATCTTCAAGGTCGCTTACGGAGTGGTGCGCAACCCTCACGAAGCTGAGGATGTGGTGCAGGAAGTGTTCCTGCGGGTACACAGCAAGGGGACAAAGGGCGTAGCGGATATGCGGGCATGGCTGGCGACACTGGCCTTTCGCATGGCGATTGATCGGATTCGGCAGCCGCGAGCTGACGAACTGGGGGACCTGGAACCGCACAGCGAGGAACCCGATGCCGAGCATGTGGCGATCGATCGCCAACGTGTGGGTGTTGTGGAAAGGCTCATCGCGGCGCTGCCCGATGAGCTTCGCTATCCCCTGGTGCTTTCCGCGATGGAAGAGTTGACCTCGCCGCAAATCGCCCAGGTCCTGGGTATCTCAGAAGCCGCTGTTCGCGGCCGCATCTTCCGGGCTCGGCAAATTCTCAAAGACAAACTGACAGCAGTAGCGGAAAAGATGTCATGAAAACTGGCGACGAGTTTGAAGAAATCTTGAGCGATGCGCTAGCCGAGTATCGCGAGGCTGAAGCGCTGGCCGGATTGGAAGCTCGAGTACTGTTGCGGCTCCAAGACCGGGCCCGCAGCAGCAGAGCGTGGTTGACCTGGAGTTTTGCCACAGCGCTGCTGATCGCGCTCGTTGCACTCGCGGTTTGGTTGGTGCCGAAGACGCCCGAAAAGGAACAGCTACGGCAGCAGTCCGGCCTGCAGCCACGGAAAGCGCCTTCGATCGCCGAAACTAAGGCTGCGGTACCGACAAAACCAATGGCGCAGTTACCGCAGATGACTCATCGAGAGCGGCGTAAAAGCGTTACGGCGAACAGTGCGGCCGTCCGGGCAGCACCCGTGATCCGAGAGCAGTTTCCATCGCCCGCGCCCTTGAGCCCCGACGAGCGCGCGCTTCTGTTGCTGGCGCAAACCAATCCGCAGGTTTTGAAAACCACCACCAAGCGCGATGCGGAGATCGACATCGCGCCCATCAAGATCGAGCCGCTGGCGCAGGAAATCGCCGGCGCTGAAGGAGAGAACTGATGCGTGTCCAACGGTATGTCTTCATGCTTGCGGCCCTGGTAATCATCGCTGCGCAGCCCTTGCTTTCGCAAGTGACCGACAACAAGTCGGAAGCCGGGGCAAAAAGTTCCTGGCAACAACCGAAACATCACTACAAGCTTAACTTCGTACTCAAAGAGACAGATGGTGGCAATGTTATCAATCAGCGTTCCTTCACGCTGGGAATTGGGGCTTCTGCGGTACGGGACTCCGATCGCGCCAGCTTGCGTGCCGGCACACGAATTCCGCTCCCCGGTGAGAAGGGAATCGATTATGTCGACATGGGAATGGATATCGATGTGTATAACGCTGTCGAAGGTCCGGAGGGCTTACAAATGCACGTAGACACCGAAATATCCAGCCCGGCGACGGAGCCAGCTCCCAGTACCGGAGCAACGGCGATTCGGCAGATAAGGGCGCGCTCTGCCGTGTTGGCGCGAGTGAGTAAGTCAACCCTGGTATTTAGCGCCGACGATCCGGCCAGCAAGCATAGGTTTGAGTTGGATGTCACGCCGACGCAATTGGACTAAAGCAGCGAGCGTGGCGGCGGCCCGCACCCGAACTAGCACTCTAGGTTCGCGTCTCCTTTCGGGTCATCTTGGGAGAGCGATATCGACAGCGCTATAGAAGCGCCAGCGCTTCCCGGGCTGCAGCTAGCGTGTCGTCGAGGTCGCCTTGGGTGTGCGCAACGCTGAGGAAGGCCGCCTCGAACTGTGACGGCGGCAGCCACACGCCAGCGTCCATCATGGCGCCGTGGAAGCGGCCGAACTTCACCGTGTCGCAGGTCGAGGCGCTCTCCCAATCGGTGACTCGCTTGTCGGTGAAGAAAAACGTGAACATCGAGCCCACGCGGTTCGCCGTCATCGCAAGACCAGCTTCCTTCGCTGAAGTCAATATTCCGGCAACCAGTTTGCCCGACATCTCGTCGAGCTGCCGGTAGAACGGCTCGCGATTGGCCTTGAGCTGGCACAGCGTCGCGATACCCGCCGCCATGGCCAGCGGATTGCCGCTCAAGGTTCCCGCTTGGTACACGGGGCCGACCGGAGCGACCATGTCCATCAGCTTCGCCGCTCCGCCGTAAGCGCCGACCGGGAGGCCTCCGCCAATGATCTTTCCCAAGCGTAGTGAGATCGGGCTTGATGTTGTAGAGCTCCGAAGCACCGCCGAAGGCCACGCGGAAACCCGTCATTACCTCGTCAAAGATGAGAACAGCCCCGTCCCTTGCAGTAATCTCGCGCAGAGCTTGTAGATAGCCGTGCTGCGGCGGGACGCATCCCATGTTGCCGACGACGGGCTCGACGATGACGCAAGCAATCTGGTCCTTGAACTTGCTGAAGGCGGCTTCGACTGCACTTACGTTGTTGTAGGGCAGCGCCAATGTGAACTCGACGAATTCTTCTGGCACGCCGGCCGATCCGGGAATGCCGAGGGTCGCGACACCCGAGCCCGCCTTCACCAGCAGCGCGTCGCTATGACCGTGATAGCAGCCCTCAAACTTCACGATCATCTTGCGGCCCGTGGCGGCGCGCGCTAATCGGATCGCCGACATCGTCGCCTCCGTTCCGGAGCTGACGAAGCGAACCTTCTCGATTGAGGGAAACGCCTCGATCACTAATGCGGCAAGCTCGGCTTCGGTTGGCGTGGACGCTCCGAAGCTCGTACCGTTGCGCGCGGCTTGAATGATCGCTTCAATAACCGAGGGTTCGGCGTGGCCAAGGATAAGCGGCCCCCACGAACCCACGTAGTCGATGTATTGATTGCCGTCGGCATCCCAAACATGCGTGCCTTCGCCACGAACCAGGAACGGCGGCTCGCTGCCGACCGATCGGAAAGCCCGAACGGGAGAGTTCACTCCACCCGGGAAGAGTTGTTCCGCTCGCTTTTGCAAGCCACGGGATTGGTTAAGAGTGCGGGACATACAGACACCTTTCGCTAGCCGCTTTCCTTCGTCTTCCAGCCGGTCGGCTCAAATAAGGGAGTGTATCAGCCGAACGCACGGAAGCTTGTGAGACCGGTCACAACGCCGGAACGGCAGAGCCATTCGGTGCGAAGGCGCGATTTGGAGTATCCTTTGCAGCATCGCTTTTGCAGGGAGAGAACCGAATGAAACTCGCAGTCTGCGCGACTCTTTTGCTGGCGGCCACTCCGCTGTTGTGCGCTCAGAACGCCAAGGAGTCTCCGAATACGGCAAATCCCATTGCCACCACGATCCGGCAGATGGAACAGCGGTTTGCCAAGAACCTAACTGGCGCCGCCGACGAGATGCCTGCCGATAAGTACAGCTATAAACCTACGCCGGACCAGATTACGTTCGCTCACCTGATGGCGCATACAGCGGAGGCCAACTATGCCTTTTGTGCCGCGGCCAGCGGAGAACCGGCCCCGAAAGAAAAGGCCAGCGAGACCGATTCCAAGGAGGTGCTCAGCAAAGCGGTCAAGGACTCTTTCTCCTATTGCGAGGCAGCGCTGGGAAAGGTCGACGACAGCACCCTCGGGCAGTCGGTCACCTTGTTCGACAAGCCGGCCACCCGCGGAGCGGCCCTGATCAGAATGGCAGCTGCCTGGTCGGACCATTACGCGGCAGCCGCCATGTATCTGCGCCTGAATAACATGGTGCCGCCCAGCGCTCAGAAGGCTTCGACCCAACATTAATACGACAATGTGGTAGTACCACAATGTCGGCTCTCAAGGTTTTGCGACGATCAGCGAGAAGCTGCCGGGCACCATGGTCGGGCGCTGTCCCGGGGCTACAGGCTTATCTTCACGCTGCGCTGTAACCAGGTAGGCGGTATTGCTGTCTGGGTTTAGGGCCATAGTGCGCGCCCCTTTTGCGGTAGGCAGATTCTGCTGCACCGCGTACTTGTCGGGCGCGTCTTCGTGGATGATGGTCAGCACCCCTTCACCGCAGGACATGAAGATCTGTTGGGTCTTCGCGTTAAAGCGGCCAGCGTCTACTCCGTCGCCAATCGGAACCGTGGTCACCACCTTGCCGCTGTCCGAGTCGACCACGGCCATCATTTTGTTGTCGCATCCGGCGAACAGGCGGTGGTGTTCCTCATCGAAGGCCAGGGCGCTGGGTTCCTGGCACGGCGCGATCGACCATATATTCAGCACCGCGTTCTTCGTAACGTCGATTTCGGCAATCTGGCTCTTGTCCTCGATGTTGACGTAGAGTCTGCCTTTGCCATCGCTGGCCGGAAACTCCGGTTTGCCGCCGAGCGGAATGGTGGCTACAACCTTACCCGTGGCCGCATCGACTACTGACGAGTCGTGACTGCGAGCGTTGAAGGTGAACACATGTTTCGAGAACGGCTCATACAGGATCGCATCTGGCCGTTCACCGACTTTCACGCTGTCCAGCTTCTTGAGGGTCTTCATATCGAAAACCGTCACCGTGTTGTCGCCGCCGTTGCTGATGAATCCGCGATTGAGTTCGTGATCCAGCGCCACGCCGTGAATCGCCGAGCTAGGTCGGGAATGTCGCCGGTGACCTTAAGCGTTTTGGCGTCAACCACCATCACGTGGCTGCCGCGGGTGATGAACAGGCGTTGGCCTACTGTGTCATAGACCAGATAATCCCAGCCACCTTCGCCACCGAGTTTGACCTGGTCGGTCACCTTGAATTGCTGGGCGTATGCAGGGACAGTGGCGAGCAGTGCGCAGGCCACTACAACGATAAGAACTTTCTTCATGACGAATTCCTTTCTGCAAATTCGGTGAATGAAGCTACGCCTCGTGGCTCAGGTAATAATGAACCGAGGGCGTAATGATTAGAGACAACACCATGGAAATAGTGATGCCGCCGATCACCGAAATTGCCAGCGGCTGAAGCATCTGCGATCCGGCACCAAGGGCCAATGCGAGCGGCAGCATCCCAGCGACGGCGGCCATAGCCGTCATGACGATGGGACGCAAGCGGCGCCGGCCGGCCTGGATCATCGCGTCGTGCGGGATAGTCCGTTGCCGCGAAAACGCTGATCGGCGTCCAGCAGCAGAATGCCGTTCTTCGCGACAATGCCGATCACCATGATCAATCCCATGAACGATGCGATGTTGAACGTAGTCCTGGTGACGAGCAGCGCAAGAAAGACACCCGACGTGGAGAGCACCGCCGAAGCCAGAATCGCGATAGGCGCAGCCAGGGTGCGGAACTCAAACAGCAGCACCAGAAAGACCAGCACGATGGCCAGCACCAATACCATCATCAAGTCGTGAAAGGACTGCTGCTGCTCGGCGTACGTGCCACCGTAGTCCACGCGAATACCCGATGGTAAGTGAAGGTTATCGACCACCTTCTGCACCGCCGCTACTGCGCTGCCCAGATCGCGTCCTTCCAGGCGGGCCGTCACTGCGATGTCGCGCTGCAGATTCTCGCGGCGAATCTCCGTCTGTCCGGGTAGCTCGGTTATGGTAGCCAGCGAGCCCAGGCTGGCCGTGTGCCCGCTGGCGCTGTTCAGCAGGGTGTTGCTCATGGCCGCCAGCGAAGACCGGCTGTTCTCCGGATAGCGAACGCGAATCGTGTAAGGGATGTCTTGGGCAATGAGCGGGGTAACCGCCGGCTCGCCCTCGAGAATCGCCGAGGCATCGAGCGAAACCTCCTCAGGGGTAAATCCGGCGCGTGCCGTGACCGCAGGATTCACGTGGAAGACCGTGGCCGGGCCGCTGATGGTGTTGTCGATTCCGTTGAGGATGTCGACCACTCCGTCCACCTTCGAAATGCGCGTCACGCAACTTTTGGACCCCACTGGCTCAACAACGCCGCATCGGGCGAGAAGAGCTTGATCTGGATAGGCTCAGGCGCGTTCGACAGATCGCCGATCATGTCCTGCAGTACCTGGGTGAACTCCACGTCCACGGCCGGCTCCTGCCGCTTGATCTCGGAGCGCAACTCGTCCATCACCTCTTCGACGCTGCGACTGCGCTTGTTCTTCAGCTTGACGGCGATGTCTCCGGTGTTGGCTTCGGTGACCGCGGCCAGCCCGAGTTGCAGGCCGGTACGCCGCGAGTAGCTCTCGACCTCGGGCACCCGACGAATCATCTGCTCTATGTGTCCGACCAGCCGGTTGGTCTCGGCCAGCGATGTTCCCGCCGGCGTAATGTAGTCGAGCACGAATCCGCCCTCATCCATCTCGGGAAGCAAATCGGATCCCAGTCCGCGATAGCAGAAGTAGGAAACCACCACCAGGAGCGCGGCAAAGATGGCGATCCAACGAGGGCGCTCCAGGGCGAAGCGCAGCGATCGCTCATAGAAGTCGACGACACGACGGAAGCGTCCGGAAAGGGCCGCGTCCTCCGCAGCCAGCAGCCGCTCTTTCTCGCTGAGACTTTCGTCTACTGGAACTGCCGCATCTTTCTTGTGAATAAAGTATTGGCTCAGCGTCGGCGTCCAGGTGAGCGCCAAGGCCAGCGATGTCAGCAGCGAGACGCCGACGGTAATCGCCAGTGCGCGAAAGAACACGCCGGTGACTCCGGTGATTGCGATCAGCGGTAGGAAGACGACAATCGGCGTAATCGTCGATCCCACAAGCGGCGCGGTGATCTCCCGCAGCGCGCTGTGAATGGCTTCGATCCGCCCCTGTCCGGCATCGCGATGCAAGGCAACATTCTCGACGACCACGATCGCATCATCGATCACTAAGCCGACGGCAGCAGCCAAGCCGCCCAGCGTCATCAGGTTAAAGCTCTCGCCCATCGCTTTCAGCGCGATGAACGTGATCAGCACGGTGGCGGGAATTACCAGCGCCGCCACGACCGACGTTCTCCAGTCGCGCAGAAACAGCACCATGATGATCGACGCCAATATCAGGCCGATGAGAATGGCGTCGCGCACGCTCTTGATGGATTCAACCACGATCTCCGACTGGTCGTAGAACGGCTCGACTTGGATACCCGGCGGCAGGCTCTGGCGAATGCGAGCGATCTCGGCGTGCACTTCGTCGGCGACGGCCACCGTATTGGTGTCAGGTTGTCGACTGATGTTGAGCAGGACAGCCTGCTTGCCGTTGGCGGTGACCATCGTGTAGACCGGCTTCACTCCAGGCGCGACCGACGCTACATCGGCGATGCGGACAGGCACACCGGCCGGAGTGCTCTTGATGACGATCTTTCCGAGCTGCGATGGATCTTTGACCTGCCCATCGATCAGCGTGAGATAGAGTTCGTGATTCTCGGGCAGCAGTCCGGGTGAGTCGATGAGGTTCGTGCGCCGCACAGCGTCGAGAATGTCGCTGACAGTTACGCTTGCTGCCAGCAGCTTGGCTGGATCGGGCGTGATGGCGAATTCAGGCTCCTGCCCACCCTGCACAACTACAGTGGCAACGCCATCGAGCCGGTTCAGCCGCGGCGCCAGCTCGTAGGTAGCCAGCGTCCAAAGCTGCGTTTGCGGCACCGTGTCGGAGGTGAGGCTGTACCCAATGATGGGGAAGCTGGCGAAGCTGAGCCGATGCGTCTCGATGTTGGCGGTCGGGGGCAATTGCGCCCGCACATGCGAAAGAGCGGCATCGACCAATTGCAGCGTAGTCACCATGTCCACGTGCCAGTCGAAGAACAAGTCGATCTCAGCCGACCCGCGACTGGTGATGGAGCGTACCTGCTGCAAGCCGATCACACTGTTGACCGAATTCTCGATCGGGCGCGTGATCGTGACCATCATCTGGTCGATCGGCATCACGCCGTTGTCCACGCCGATCACGACGCGCGGAAAGTTGGTTTGCGGAAAGACAGAAATGGGGATGGTAAACGCGAGATAAGCGCCTGCGCCAGTAAGAACCAGGATGAGGAATACCAGCGACTTGGAATATCGGCTAAACCAGTAGCGATCGTCGGTCGGACCCGAGGTACGCAGCCGCCGGGTCCAGGAACTCAGCTTCTGGCGCAAACTCATTGCTTGCCCTCGCCGCCCTGTGGCGAGGCTTCGGCGGCCGCGATCTTCACCTGCGTGTTGTCGGGCAGACCGTACGAACCATTGATAATTACGGTTTCTCCGCCCGCCAAGCCTTTCGTGATCTGCACCCGATCGCCTTCGCGAATCCCGGTATCAACGGCGACCTGGCGGGCATGATCGCTGCTGACCATCATCACCACCGTTCCACCATCGGGAGTTTTAAGCAGAGCGGAAGCCGGAACTACGATCGCGTCTTTCAGGGTTCGAGCCACCGCCGTGATGCTGGCCGATGTGCCGGGACGCAAGCGTCCATCGGGATTAGGCGCTTCGATCCAAATTTCGACGGTAGTGCTGTTGGGATCGAGCGCGGGACTGACCAATGTGACCTTTCCGGCTACGTGGATGTCGCCGGGCGCCGAGATGGTCGCGGCATCACCCACCTTCAGATAAGCTGCCTCGCTCTGCGGAATGTGCGCGCGCGCAATGACGGACGACGTGTCCATCACGGTCAGCAGAGGCGTGCCTGGCGCCGGCGTCTCACCTGCGTAGTAGGGGCGGTCGACCACTGTACCGTCGATGGGGCTGCGGATTTCGGTGTACGCGAGCTGCGCCGCCGCGCCTTCGTACTTGCCTTGCGCCGAAGTGAGCTGACCCTTTGCCGATTTCATCTGGTCGCGCCTCCCGGCGGATTCCAGCGCCTCAAGATGTTTTTCAGCCATCTCATACTGCGCTTTGGCTTGCCCCAGCGAGACGGCAGAGCTGTCCACTTCCTTGCGCGGCAACGCTCCTTGTTCGAACAGAGTCTTGCGGCCGTCGTACACCTTCTGCTCGGCGTCGAGGGCTTCCTTCGCGGTTTTCACATCCAGTTCGGCCTTCTGCCACTCCTCGGGAAGGGCCGACTTGGTTTCCAGTCCGTAGGCCGCCTCGGCCTGCTCGTAGGCGCCTTTGTTCTCCACCTCAGCCGCTGCAAGATCCCGATTCTCCAGCACGGCCAGCAATTGCCCGCGATGCACGCGGCTGCCGCGGTTCACATAAAACTGCTTTACCGGTGCGACCACCTTGGGAGTGATGGCCGCCTGATCGCGCGGAAAGAGAATGGCCTCCGAGGTGATGATCTGCTGAATGCTGCCACGCTCAGCCGGGGCGGTCTGCACGGTTACGACCGGCTGCGGATTTTCTTCCTTCTTGGAGCATCCGATCAGGGATGACGAGCGAAAGAGCTGCGAGTAACGCCAGCAGGCCCGTCGTTTGCGTGCTGTGTTTTCTCACGCTAGAAGCTCCCGGTCAGAGTTTGCAGATTGGCGATGGCCACGTGGTAGCGGGCTTGACCGTCGCGATAGTTGACGCGCGCCTGCGTCAAGGTGTTCTGCGCGTCCACCACCTCCAGCGCTGTGGCTTCGCCCGCCTGATAGCGCAACGTCGTCAGGCGCATGCTCTCTGCGGCCAGCTCAACGGAGCTCTGCAGCAGATCGAGCTGACTACGTGCGGTCTGAGCCTCTCCGTAGAACGACTGCAGATCGGCGACGGCCTGGCGTTGCGCTGCGCTTAGTTCCACCTTCGCCTGGTGCTGCTGCAATTCGGCCTGCTTCACTCGGCTCTCGATTGCGCCCCAGTGCCACACGGGGATGTTGAGGGTCGCCGTCGCCGCATATCCCAGGTTGCGGATGTCGCCGTTGTAAGTGGCAAACTGATTCGCGTCGATGCCGTAGAAGTAATCGACCACCAGCGTAGGCAGGTGGGCCGCGCGCGCTACCGCGACTTCGTGATTGGCTACATCCATCGAGGCAAACGCGGCTTCGAGCTCAGGATTGTTCTTTCCTGCCAGCTGCTGCACCTCCGCCATCGGCGGCAGAGGTGGCGCTGCACCAATGTCATCCACCAGCGTGAAGTCCTGAAAGAAGTTAGGGAAAAGCAGTACAGCCAGGTTCAGGCGGGCGTTCTGGGCTGCGAGCTGGGAATCCTGCAACGCGCGCTGTTGATCGTTAGCCTGAATCTGCGCCTTGATCACGTCGGAGTGCGCCACCTCACCCACCTGTTCGAACTTGCGGCTCAAATCCAGAAAGCGTTGCGCTTCGTCGCTTGCCGCCTGCATGCTGCCGACTTTGGCTTGCGCAGCTTCCAAGCCGTAATAAGCCTGGACGACAGTGACGACCAAGCCTCGGGCCGCAATCTCCGCGTTCGCCCGAGCTACGGCCTGAGCTGCGGCGGCGCGCCGGTAGTCCGCAAACTGCCCCACCCCCAGCGTCTGTTGGACGGCGCCCTGGCTGATGTACTCATGGACGCCGTTGTTGGCGATGAAGACGCCGGTCGCGGTGCGATTCCCCTCGGTATAGGCGAAGCTGTTGTTGTAGTCGACGCCGGGCAACAAGGCCGCGCGTGCCTGCACTCGGTCCTCATGAGCCAGTCCCAGGCGCATCAGCGCAGCCTGAAATTGCGGACTGTTGGCTTTTGCGCGTGCCAAGGCGTCGACTAGCGTCAGAGAGATCGTGTTCTGCGAGTCTGGCGCCGGGTGTGGCGGAGAAGCCGGCGTCTGCGCCTGGGTGTTCACGACGGCAAAACACAGAGCGATGATCAGACTAATGGACTTCCAGCGCACGGCACCCTCACAACGCACCCTTCAGAATGCCGTTTGGAACCTTAAAGGAAGCTGAAGGAACTAAGGGAAACTCTCGATATACGGGCTGGAAATGCTCCCTTTTCTCCGGCAGGACCGTCTAGAACAAGGTAAAATATTGGAATAACAACGACCCTCATAGGGAACCAGGTGAGACTCCAGCGTGTGCCGGCCCGCCTGACCAGGTATTGAATGAAGAGACTCTCCGCCCTTTGTCTGATCTTGCTGTTCGCCGCGCCTCTGCTCCTATCCCAAGCTCAGACCCAGGCCCCAGCACAACCCCAGACCGCCCAGAGCGACACCGTGGTGGAAGAGATTGTCGCGCGCGTGAACAACAACATCATTACCCGCGCCGACATGCGTAAGGCCCGTGAGCAGCTCTATACCGAAGCTCGCCAGCAGACCGACCAGATCGCCGCCGAACAGGACGCCAAAGAGCACGAAAAAGATCTGCTCCGCGACTTGATCGACCAGCAATTGCTTCTGGAAAAAGCGCAGGAGCTAGGTATCACGGCCGACACCGAACTGGTGAAGCGGTTGGATGAGCTGCGGAAACAGATGCACGCCGACTCCATGGAAGACTTGGAAAAGGCCGCGCAGGCGCAGGGAATCTCGTTCGAAGACTTCAAACAGAACATGAAGAATAACATCCTGACCCAGCGCGTAATCGGGCAGGAAGTTGGCGGTCACATCACGGTCACCAGTCAGGACATTCAGCAGTATTACGACCAGCACAAGAGCGAGCTGGATCATCCTGAGCAGGTGCGGCTCAGCGAAATTCTGATTTCCACTCAGACCACGCCGGCAGTTAAGAACGACAAAGGGGAGGCCGCGCTTCCTGAGACGGCGAGCCCCGAAGCGGTCGCCCAGGCCCAGGAGAAGGCCAACCAGGTTTACGCGATGCTGCAAAAGGGCGCCAAGTTCGACGATCTGGCGAAAAAATACTCCAATGGACCTACTGCGGCCATTGGCGGCGACCTGGAGTATTTCAAACGCGGCACGCTTTCCAAGGAATTGGAAACCGAGGTTTTCAGTTTGAAAGCCGGTGATTATACCCAGCCCACTCGTACCAATCAGGGCTTTGTCATCCTGAAGGTAACCGAGCACCAGAACGGCGGCGTTCCTCCGCTGAAAGATGTCGAAACCCAGGTGCAGGAACAGGTCTACATGGTCAAGATGCAACCGGCCTTGCGCGATTACCTCACCAAGCTCCGCGAGGAAGCTTACATCGACATCAAGCCCGGCTTCATCGATACCGGCGCCAGCCCGAACGAGACCCAGCCGATCTACACCACGGCGACCACGGAGAATTCCAGCCCCGGCAAGGAAAAGAAGAAGAAGAAACTGGGAATTTTCTAGCCCTGACTCGCCCTCCTGCGATTTGTTGTTTCGGCGTTGGAGCGCCGGTGCGTTACCATAAGCCTTCAGCTTGCATCGTGGCACTCTGATGCGGCCCCACAGGTCCGGATGAAGGATTTCTATATCTGCGATTGCGCGCGTCTGGAAAACCAGACGATCACCTCTCTCTTCGTCGTTGCCGTTAAGCAGGTGAAGTCGAAGAAAAACGGTGAGCTCTATCTCTCACTTATGCTTGCCGACCGCACCGGACAGTTGCAGGCCAACATGTGGGACAACGTCGGCGATACCATCTCCAGCTTTGATCAGGACGATTTCATCAAGGTCAAAGGCATCCTGCACAAGTACAACGGCCGCTGGCAGATGACCGTTCACAAGATCCGCAAGCTGGGCGAATCGGAGATTGATTATTCCGACTATCTTCCCAAGACTTCCAAAGACGTCGACCAGCTTTGGAAAACGCTCACCGATTACGTCGAGAGTTTCCAGAACACCTGGCTCAAGTCGCTGCTCCATGAGTTCATGTCAGACGACGCTCTGGTGGCTGCCTACAAGAACGCGCCTGCCGCTAAGACGCTGCATCACGCTTTCGTTGGCGGACTGCTCGATCACGTGGTATCGCTGTTCACGGTCTGCGACTTGGCGTCGCGCAACTACCCGCAAGTCAACCGCGATCTGCTGCTGACTGGCGCCTTCCTCCACGACATTGGCAAGCTGCACGAACTCAGCTATCAGCGCTCGATTACCTACACCACAAAGGGCCAGCTGCTGGGCCACATGATTATCGAGTTGGAGATGCTGCACGAGAAGCTTACGCGCCTGCCGGGCTTCCCCGATGAGCTCAAGATTTTGCTCGAGCACATGATCATCAGTCATCACGGCCAGTACGAGTTTGGATCGCCGAAGCTGCCTATGTTCCCTGAAGCTCTGATGCTGCATTACCTCGACGATCTCGATTCGAAGATGGAAGCCATGCGGGCTCAGTTCGAACGCGAGGCCGAGCTGGATACGGCGTGGACGAGCTACAACCCATCGCTCGCCCGCCCCTTGCTGAATACCAGGAAGTTTCTCGAGAAGAAGTCCGAAGCGAAAGCGGTGGAACCTTCGAAGCCCGAAGCGGACGAGCCGGCGGAGAACTCTGGCTCAGGCAGTGAAGCGCAAAACAGCTTTCTCCAGAGCGAGCCTGCCGAGCAACAGTCGACGACGGCGAATGCCCCGGCTTCCGCCGAGGAGAATTCTTCTTCCCCCCTGGATGCCTTGCAGCGTAAGTTTGAATTGCACCGCGTAACTCCCACGGCGGGCAAGACGCACTAACCGTGCTCGACCTCTCGCAGTTCGACTGGATCTCGTTCGATTGTTACGGCACACTGATCGACTGGGAATCCGGCATCCTGGGCTATCTCCGGCCGCTGCTGCAACGCAAAGGGCACGTGCCAACAGACGTCCAAATCCTCACCCTGTACTCCGAGTTCGAACCGCACGAGCAGTCCGGCACATACCGCAGCTATCGCGAAGTGCTGGCCCAAGTCGTAAGAAACTTTGCTCGTGAGCTGCATTTTGAGGTAACCGACGCAGAAGCCTCCGGCTTCGCAGACTCCATTCGCGAATGGACGCCGTTCCCAGACACCGTACCCGCGTTGCGCGAATTAAAGCGCCGGTATCAGCTTGCAATCCTCTCTAACATCGACGATGAGCTGTTCGAGTTTTCCGCGGACAAACTGCAGGTGCCTTTTGATTGCGTGGTCACAGCTGAGCAGGCGCGGAGCTACAAGCCCTCGATCAGGAACTTCGAATTGCTTCTGGAGAAGCTCTCTGTATCTCGCTCAAAGCTTTTGCATGTGGCGGAAAGTCCTTATCACGATGTCGTGCCTGCGGCTTCGCTAGGCATCGCGACAGCCTGGGTGAATCGGCGGCAGGGCAGAGTGGCGGCGAGCAAGTTCTGCGAAGCGCTGCCCGGTATGGAAGTGTCGGATCTCGATCAGCTTCTGCAGCTTGTCATGAAGAACCGGCATGCTCGGTAGACACGCACGCTCCCGGTCAAATGAACGACCAGTAGCTCGAGAACCGCACCGACACCGGGTTATTGCTCCTGATCGCCGGCAGCCTGGCGAGGACTATCACAAGCAGTATTTCAATCCTGCCAGGTTACGAATCCTGTGACATCGTCAGTGGTGTAACGGAATACGCTGAAACCTCCGCCTGTCGGCAGTTGCGCCGGTCGTGGCCCAACTTTTGGGAGGACTTCCGGTATCACAGCTGAATATTAACTGTCGCAACAAACGACTTTGACCTTGACGGAATTGCCCTATTGAAAGATTATTGCCGTCAGGCGCCGGCGTCACCGCCGTTCTCGGGTTCGAGCAGTATCAGTCCGCGGGTTCCGGAATTCTGCGCCGATCCGGTGCCCAACAATCAATCTGGCCTCGAAAGGTTCCCTGATGAGTTCCAGATTGACCCTCCTGTTCGTGTGCAATGAGCGTGAGCTTTACCCCGTTCTCACCTCCGCCTTGGAATCGGCAGGTTTTCACCTGGTGGTCGCCAGCGACAAAGAACAAGCCAACGGCATTCTGAAACAAGTGGTGGTCGATGCGGTTCTAATCCAACAGAGCGAGAGCCACTCCGGCAGGTCCATATGCGCCTCGTTGAAGCGGCAGATTCCTCGCACGCCGATCCTGCTGTTCGCCAACGAGGACCAGCAGCCCGAGGCCTATCCCGGCATCTATAGCATCCTGCACGCCGATGCGGATGACGAGGTGCTGACCCGCGCTCTTGCCATATTCCTGCGACAGTCTTTGAACAGCTCGCAGGCGAGCGATGCAGTACGGTCTGCCGGGGAATCCGAGCGCAACGAGCGTAAAGCGACCCCGCAACCCGCTGCATAGAACAGAGCTGTGGGGCAAGTCAGCATCACTGAAACCGGACTCATCGGCGCCACCAGTCTCAGACAGCTCGAGACGAATTTGAATGCGATCGCCATCGATCTGCCCGTCGACGCGGTCGCCACACTCGACGAGGTAAGCCGTTTGGAGCCCGTTCATCCCTATATGTTCTTCGAAGAAGTGTCGCAGGACCGGGACCACGGCGGTGCGAAAGTGCGTAAGGCAAACTAATCAGGCGGGCACGACCGTGGACCGGATTGGGTGAGCATTCGGATTTGATGTGGGCCGCTACCCAGAAACAGGAAAGCCCGGGCCGTTTTGCCCGGGCTCTTCACTTTTCGCTGCCGATCGCGTCTACGTCCAGGTTCTGGCGAAGGCCACGTCCGTTCCATTTGAGGTCAAGCGAATTCTTGTCACCTTCCGTCACCTCGACGGATTTACATCACCAGTGCGATGCTTTCCAGCTCTCGCTGGAAGGCTTCCAGGGTTCCGCCCAGCATGCCAACCCGGCTCACCGCGTTCCGGGCTTCCTCAGCCGACACCCCATATCCGTGTCCGGCGAGAAACATCTGGAGCAACTCGGCCGCATCTTTAGAGTCGAACCCGTGGAGCAGCTCGCTCCTTAGTGCTGCCAGTTCGGGGACGGAAAACTTCTCTGCCATCATCATCATCCTCACCTCCGACCCTTCCGGGCATCTGCTACTTAGACTCGTCATCCAGCTGTTTAGTTGCAGGCAATTCGGTTGCCGAACCCGAGTTGCTAGCTACTGTACCCCAGGGTCTTTGTGCAATAACAACCCTTATGTCGCTAAATAGTTGCCAGATAGGGTTCTACCCCCATCCGGCTCGGCCCGACGTGTCCCACACTTGTAGTACGCAGAGCGCGCGTCAACGGTTTCAGAGCACTCAGCTCATAAGGGGAGCGGGGCAGTCAAATACCAAATTCAGGATTTTCGGGATTCCCTTGGGCAATTTGACCAATTCGAGAATGGGAACTTGCGAGGTATTCCTCACTGAACGGGCATTCAGCTTATGCTGATCACAGTTGCTCAATCGTGGCTTCCGGCTCCAACAGGATCGGAATACCGTTGCGGATAGGATACACGCGCTTGCATTCGTTGCACTTCAGGCTGTCCTCACCGCGGAGCACCAGGGGCTTGCGGCAAACCGGGCAGGCAAGAATCTCGAGCAGGTCGGGAGAGATCATGCATTGATTCTAGCGTAAGGGCGACGGCTCGCACGAAGCTCTTTGCGTTTCGCCTTTCGCACGCAAAGCCCCGGTGTCCCAGGTTCGCCTTACTTCGGCTAACATGGGCTGCCATTCGATGAACGGACCCAATCGAGCCTTCCTGGCGAAGAGCAAAAGCGAAGAGCGATCCCCCGCGTTAAACTAAACATTCATTTGAAATCCCAGGGGGACCTCATGTCGGCCATCATTCTCGACGGCACTAAGATCGCAGCCCAAATCAAAGCCGAAGTCGGCGAAGAGGTCAAAGAACTGACTGCGGCTGGCCTTCGTCCTGGACTTGCCGTTGTGCTCGCCGGCCATAATCCGGCATCGGAGATCTACGTCCGCAACAAAGTCAAGAGCTGCGAGCAGCTCGGCATCTATAGCGAGAAGCACACGCCTCCGGACAGCACGACGACAGAGGAACTGCTGGCATTGGTCGACGACTTGAACCGTCGCGACGAGATCGACGGCATCCTGGTGCAGCTACCGCTCCCCCCGCAAGTCGACTCCAAGAAAGTTCTGCTGGCGGTCTCACCGGAGAAAGATGTCGATGGCTTCCATCCCATGAACGTCGGCTACCTGTCGACGCAACGCCCCGGGCTAGTGCCGTGCACCCCGGCCGGCATCATCGAGATACTCAAGCGCAGTAACATTCCGATCGCTGGAGCCGAAGCCGTTGTTGTGGGACGCAGCGATATTGTCGGCAAGCCAGTCGCGATGCTGCTGTTGAACGGCAATGCCACGGTCACAGTCTGCCACTCGAAGACGCGTGATCTCGCCGCAGTGTGCCGCCGCGCAGATATCCTGGTCGCCGCCATCGGCAAGGCCGGCATGATCACCCCTGACTTCGTGAAGCCCGGCGCCACCGTTATCGACGTCGGCATGAATACCGTCACCGACGCTGCGGAGTTCAAGGAGTTCTTTGGCGGAGACGAGAAGCGCGAAAAGGGCTTCGCCGAAAAAGGCTCGACACTCATGGGCGATGTCGATCCCAAAGTGGCCCGGGTAGCCGGTACTCTCACGCCCGTGCCTGGTGGCGTGGGCCCGCTAACCATCGCCATGCTGATGAGCAACACGGTGAAGGCGGCAAAGCTCCGTCGCGGGCACAAAGTCGGTAGCTTGGCAACGCGATAGGTGGCCACTGATCACACCACGCGGAAGGGTGCGTAATCTGGGGTACGGCCCGATTTCGTTGCTTACTGCAGGATAATTTCCGAATTCCAAGGAGCATCTCATGGCAGAGAAGTTGACCTGGAACGATGCCGAGAAGATTGGAGTGCTTCTCGCACGAAAACATCCTGAACTTTCTCCCCTCTCGACTGATTCAGAGGAGCTGCGTCGGCTGATAACAGATTTGGCGGAGTTCAAGGATGACTCCACAGCTTGCGACACGAATAAATTGGAGGCGATTCAGGCGGCTTGGAACGAGGAGTTCCTGGATCGCACGCAATAGCCGTCGTCATCGCGTACCTGGGCTTGTCTGCCAGCACAATGCTTGTCGGAATGCGTGACTCCGCCTTGGTTTCTTTCAGATGGGAGGGGCGGCCACCAGATTTGGAAGACCGATCCGACGCAATAGGTCCTGGAAGGCTGGGCTCTCCCGCAAGCCGTCCATGCTCGGATCCTGATGAAGATAGATAAGCCAGTGGGAATGCTCTTCATAGCATTTCTCCAGGTATTCCATCGCGCGCTCGTTTTCTCCCAACCCGACGTGGATTCCGGCAAAGAAGTAGGGCGCGACATACTTTTGCTGCGCTAACTTCGTCAAGTCATCCAGTATTTGCAGCGCTTCCGTCCTTCTGCCCGCCGCGCCGAGAGTATGTGCCAGTGCCGCGCGCATCAGAGGACTGCCGCCCGACAGTTTCACTCCTTTCTCCCCCTCAGTGATGGCCAGTTCGTAGCGGCCCGTTTTTCTGAGCAACACGCCGAGAATCCAGTAGGTGACGGGGTAATTGGGATCCAAATCGATCGTTCGCCGCAGTTGTTCGATGGCATCGTCATAGCGGCGCGCAAAGTAGAAGGCCCACCCGACTGCGACGCTGATAATGAGCGACAGCGGATCCAGGTCCTGACTTTTCTTGATCCGGGCCATCGCCTCTTCGTGCCGATCCATGGTCATCGCGTACTCGGCGAACCAGTGATTGGCGGTCGGATAAGTGGGACTTAGTTCGATGCTGCGCTTGAATTCGGTCTGCGCCTGCTCCCACTCCCAGTCGTCGAGCCACAGCACGGCCGCCAAAGGCGTGTGCGCTTCGGCTAGATCCGGATCGAGTTGCAGCGCGGCCTTGGCTGCCGCTTTGCCTCTAGGGAACGCTTCCTTAGGCGGCAGATAGCTGTTCCATCCCAGCAGCACGTAACAGTCGGCCAGGCCAGCATAGGCCAGGGCGTAGGTGGGGTCGTTCTCAACGGCCTGCTGAAAGTGCTCGATCGCCTTATAGAACCCCTCTTCGGTCCAGCGATTCCAATGGTGACGACCTTTGAGGTAAAGCTGGTAGGCCTCGACATTCTTCGTATGGTGTTTCGTCAGCTGCTTCTTTTCTGCACGGGTCAACCGTAAACGCAATTTCCCCGATATATCGATCGAAATCTCGTCCTGCACGACAAAGATGTCCCCGGGCTTGCGGTCGTATTGCGCGCCCCAAAGTTGGGAGCCTGTCGCGACGTCGACTAATTCGGTGCCGATCCGCAACGAGCCACCGCTTTGCACGATTCTTCCGGTGAGCACGGCGCGAACACCCAGCTCGCGCCCCACAGCCTGAGGATCAATTTCGCGGGCCTTGAAGCGCGACACGGTACTCTGCGCCATCACTCGCAGTTTCGGTATAGTCGCCAGATTGTTAATGAGGCTTCCGGTGATACCGTCGCTCAAGTATTCATGCTCAGGGTCGCCGCCTGCGTTTCCAAAGGGCAGAACCGCCAGTGAGTCAATCACCTTGGAGACGCGCCGCGGGCGACCGACGGACGTCTGTGCGCTAGTACTTTGGGCCCAACGCTCGCCAGTGAAGGATGATGAGCCTGTGGCCAATGTCCGGACCGATCCAGTTTTTTCCTCCGCAACTCTCGCGCCCGATTCCATGTCTCGCTTTAGCTGCTTCAGATCAGCCCGCATGTCAGCTGCGTGCTGATATCGCAGATTTTTGTCCTTCTCCAAGGCTCTCCGGATCACCTCCTGGAGTGACGCTGGCAGGTCGGGATTTACTTGCGTGGGAGCCACGGGATCACGGTTGAGAATGGCTTCTGCGATCACACCGGAGCTGGGTCCCTGAAAAGGGAGCTTTCCCGTAGCCATCTGATAGAGAACAATGCCGAAGGAAAACAAATCAGTGCGGCCGTCCAGCTCTTCGGCCCTCACCTGCTCTGGAGACATATAGGCTGCCGTGCCCACAGCTATCCCTGGAGTTGTGAGGTGTAGTTCGGAGGCATCGTCATCGGCGAAAGAGATCTTTGCCACCCCGAAATCCAGAATCTTGGCGTGGCCGCGGTTCGTGACAAAAATATTCGCGGGCTTGATGTCGCGGTGGACGATGCCCTTGCAGTGCGAAGCATCCAGCGCATCGGCAATCTCGATGCCCAGATCGAGCGCGGTCTCGATGTCCAGGGGCTTGCCGCTGATCCGGTGCCGGAGCGTCTGGCCTTCCAGAAATTCCATGGCGATGAAGGTTCGCCCCTCGACCTCATCAATTTCGTGGATGGTGCAAATGTTCGGATGGTTCAATGCGGAAGCAGCTTTGGCTTCGCGCTGAAAACGGCTAAGCGCCAGGGGACCTTTAGCTACGTTGTCGGGCAGAAACTTGAGAGCTACAAAGCGTCCGAGCCTTACATCCTCGGCTTTGTAAACGATACCCATCGCGCCGGCGCCGAGCTCCTCGACGATGCGATAGTGCGAGATGGTCTGTCCAATCACTGGCGCGAATGTTACTTCCGCGAAACAGGCACGTCAATGAGAGCGGTGAGTTTGCCACTACTGCGGCAGGACTATTAGTACGGCACCCCCACTCATTCGTGATTTTCGAATGAGTGGGGATCGGGAAAACTTAGGAGGGAGGCAGGTTCACGGCTGCCCGTACGATATTCATCTCCCGAGGAGACAGGTTGCTGTAGCGGCCTGACTCGATCTGTCGCTCGCGTGCCGCTGGCGGCATGCCGCGAAGCGCGCGAATCACGTTCCCCACCTCCGGACGCACGGCTGGCATGCGTTGCTCAGAGGCAGACGGCGCGTAGTTAGAGTTCTCCAGCGTGGGAGCAGAGGTATGGTCTGTGGGCCGGGTGACGTAAGTTGCTTCAAACAATGCGGGCGAGGTCGAACTCGGCGCCGGCCTGGCCAGGGAGTTCTGCGGAGTCGTCACACCGTTGTTGTATCGCGGAGCATAGCTGTCGTTTTGCGGCTCAGCGTAGGCCTGCGAGTACGAGACCGGCTCCGATCCAGCCACCGGTTGGCTGACCGGCGCATAGTAATAGCTGGATGGGTACGACGGATAATAGGTGTAAGGGTAGGGATAGTACGGAGCGTAAGCGTAAGGGTATCCGTAGCCGTAGCCCCAGTACGGATAGCCGAAGTTCAGGCTGATGCCGAATCCCCAGCCCCAACCCCAACCGCCCCAGCCGTAGCCGTAGCCACCACGATATCCGTAGCCGTAGCCACCTCGATATCCATAGCCGTAGCCACCTCGATATCCATAGCCGTAGCCACCTCGATACCCGTAGCCACCACGGTATCCCGCATAGCTGCCGTGCCAGCCACCGTTGCCGCCACCACCCCAACTGCCGCCGTGGCCACCACCCCAGCCACCGCCGCCGTGATAGCCGCCTCCTCCACCATGGAAGCCGCCACCGCCACCGTGAAATCCACCGCCGCCTCCATGTCCTCCGGCGGCGAAAACCGGCATTCCAAACAATGTCAGCGCGATCCACATCACGCCCAGCAGAAGAGCCCGAAACATGTCGTTGCGTTTCATCTTCCCCTCCCGTCCGCACGCTGACCGGGGCGATCAGGGTTGAGGGCCCAATCCCGGTACTGCAAGCGCCTCGAAATATAGGTCATTTTATGCCTTCGCGCGGGGGGTGCGCTATCAGCGAAATTGAAACCTGGGAAAGTTTCTTAAGAGTGGGGTCGGCGCATAAGTGACGTTTGACCGTGGCGGTTTTTTGACAAACCAGAAGTGTGGGAAGCCGCCGCGACTATGACGATGGCCGCCTGGGCTCGGACATAGTCAAGATATTTAGAGGGGAAGCCGCCATGAGCTGCCGGGGCATTGCTGTAGTAGAGTTTTAAACTGCTACAAAGAGATAAAGATGAATCTTCGCGAAAAGATCGATTCGGTTCCTCATTGGTACCACCGATTTGAGTTTTCCCCAGGTCTAACGACACCGGGAACAAACGATTCAGCCACTGCCCTTGCGTTGTTGCAGCTGCCGGAAGACCTCTCTGGTCTTCGCGTGCTCGACATTGGCGCGCGAGACGGCTTCTTTTCCTTCGAATGCGAGCGTCGAGGCGCCGCCGAAGTTGTTCCGATTGACTACATACCCGCTGAGCAGACCGGGTTCCCAGTCGCGAAAGAGATACTGGGATCGAAGCTGGATCTCATTCATGACAACGTTTACAACCTCACACCGGCGAAATACGGTCGCTTCGATGTAATTCTGTTTCTTGGCGTCATGTACCATCTTCCGGATCCCATGCGTTGCCTGGACATCCTGCACGACATGATGAACCTGAACGCGACGCTGTACATGGAAACTGTGGTCATCGACGAAAACTTGCCGGCGGAGCTATCCAATCGCCCACTGATGGAGTTTTATCCCGGGTCGAGCAAGGGAGGCGACCACAGCAACTACTGGGGAATGACCGAGCAATGCGCTCGAGCGATGCTGCTGGAAAACAGGATTACCTGCACAGCCACGAGACGGAACGGAGAGCGGGGAATGTTCGTGGCAGTGAAGACGTCAGGCGAAAAAGACTACTACCTCGTAATCTCTCGCAACCTGGTTGGAGGGAAAAACGGCTGGCTCAAACTGCCGGAGAAGCCGACCGGTGAATGACCTCTTCACATCAGGCCGGATCTTTCATGGCATGGGGCTGGTTTTCCGGACATGATTTCGTCGTGTGAACCTTAAACGCCTTCGCAGTTCGGCGCTTCGCATAAGCTGGACAACCCGCTACGGCGAGACCATCTGGTACGCCACGATCTTCCACTGCCCGTTGTCCTTGGCCCACAAGAACGACAGCGCTGCCGGGTGCTCGCCCGGAGTTCGCACAGTGAAGAGCACTCCGTAGTAGTCGCCGTACTTGAAGTCGGACGATTCCTCCGGCTGGTACGGATGTTCCTGCGACTCCGTCTGGCACATCATCGCCGGCGCGAGGGTATCGGGAACCGCGACAACCGTGTAAGCGGTATCGCCCTTGTGACTCACCAGCTTGAGTCCGGGGTGATCGGTGCTGGCAGGTTCGATCACATCCGGCAAGTGCTGCACGCTCTCCAAATCCTGCGCGACGGTTTGCAACGCCGTCTGCGTGTAGTTCAGGTACTGCGCCGCCGTGGACGGCTTCGGCTGATCGCTCGGGACCGTGGCATCAATGCAGGAGTAGCTTTTCGGCGAGAAATAGTTGATGGCTGAAACGTAGTCCCGCTTGATCAGCCACTCGCGCAGGAAGTCATGGGAAGCTTGCAGTAATGCCGCATCCGCTTTCGTGTGCCCTTCCGGGGCTTCGGCTGTTTGCGTACCGCGCACGTCCGGCGCAGATTGCGGCTTGGCGTCTTCCGGCTCAGCGTCCCAGGAGACGATCTTCCAGTAACTGCCTTCTTTGGTCCAGAGCAGGGTGATGACTTGGCCGACTTCGGGAGGCTGCTCCAGCCGGAAGACCGAGGCGTAATACCGGTTGTACTTCTTTTTCATGCCGGTGACCCGCGCGTCTTCAAAATCCTTCAAAGCTCGCTGGTCGTCGCATTCGAATTCCGGAGCTACTCCGTCGGGCACCGCATAAACCGTGAACAGGTTGCCGTATTGCTGCTTAACGGCCTTGAGCCGGGTGTCGTCGACCTTGGTGGCGACGACGGCATCCTGCAGTTTCGCCGGAGTTCCCAACGCCTTGCTGATTGCAGCCAGATCTCTGGCGGCGAGGTAGGGAGCGGCAACGGTACTGATCTCCTTGCCCGATTGCGGTCCGTATTCTTCCAGGCAGCTATAAGAACGCGCGGACAGATAGGCAGCCGACAGCTCCGGCTTGTGCTGCATGAGCCACGACGAAAGGAAGTCCTGCACCGCATCTTCCAGCTTGCCGTCGCCTTTGCGGGGAATGGGAGGCACGTCGCCGGTAGTCTCGGCAACGGTTTCTGCGTCTGGAGGTTCGGAGATGTCGAGGCCAAACAGGTTGCGCCACCAGTCGCTCAGTCCCTCCCATCGTTGCTGGTGCCGCTGGGTGTTGTTGCCGGCGCGGACGTCGGAGTTAGCCGCAGTCAGATGGCCATTGAGTAGCGCCGCGGGAAATTTCGAGGAGCGGTAGTCGACGTCGATGTCAGCGTGACGGCCGTCAGCCGCCATGGAGATTTGGATGGAAGGCGCGCCACCGTCCTGCCGCCAATTCAGCGGATAGCCGTGGTGATACACGGTGTTGTCACGATCGCGAAAGAATTGGGTGGATTTCCGAAGCGTTTCGAGGGCATTGGGATGGAGGATAACGTAAACCCGGAACTGGAGATCGCCTCGCGCCTTGGGAATCTTGCCATTGATGGTCTCGATCGATTGCACCAGGCTCAAGGCATCACCTAACGGCTCGCCGGATTTGCTGGTCAGGTGCGTGGTCATCAGCGCGTGCGTCACGGCCTCGAAGGTGGTACG
This sequence comes from uncultured Acidobacteriaceae bacterium, assembly GCA_963834135.1. Lineage (GTDB taxonomy): Bacteria > Acidobacteriota > Terriglobia > Terriglobales > Acidobacteriaceae > Bog-257. The sequence goes on from CAWIAN010000014.1 coordinate 107,735, forward strand.
CGTGGAGAGGGAAAGCTCGTCGTAATCCGAGGGGGGTAAGTCCTCGTGCATCATCTTGTTGTACTCGGCGTACCATTCGTCGATCAGCTTCTTTTGCTGGGGTTTGAGCTGAGCGTAAGTGCCCTGAAAGACTGGCCCGGAGGCGGGAGGGTTCTGCGCAGGAGTCGCGCTCGCAATCAAGATGACGCATGAGACAAGAAAGAGCCGCATTGCTTCTCTCCGGATCGTGTCGATCGGCGGTTGCCGCATACTTCGGCGTAAACGCTCGCACGACTTCAGTGAACAGTTCAGCAGGCGGCCTACCGTGCCCCACTGGAGCTGGTGATTCAAGTGAGTTGGCAGAGATCGGCAACCCTAACCCGACTCTGGGCGGAAGAAGGTCACAACATTCTGGCTCAGAATGGGTGAAAAAGGAAGGATGGAGAAATGCTGAGCTCGCTACCGTCGGCGGCGCGAGATCGGCGGAGCCGGCGGCTGCCCCTTGTAGTCCTTGGGATAGACGACAACGTGACGCTGCGCTGCCTCGCCTCCGCTTTCCGTACGGAGATCTTCCTTGTCCCGCAGAGCGAGGTGGAGGATGCGGCGCTCCCGCGACGACATAGGAGCGAATGCGTAGGGCATGCTGGTTTCGCGGACTTTCTCGGCGGCCACATCCGCAGCCAGGCGCAGCTCCTGCAAGCGTGAGGCGCGGAAATTCTGGCAGTCAAAGCTGACCTTCTCGTGCTCGTCAGGCGCAAGCCGCAACATCTCGAGCGAGACGTGCTCAAAGGCGCGCAGCAGCTCGCCGCCGTTTTCCAGCGCCAGGGAACTGTCGGAGCCCGAAAGCTCGACCAGTATCTCGGGACGCTCCCATTCGCGCTCGGCGCCCACTTGCGGGTCGACCGTGATCTTATAGCGCAGGCGGAAATCTCCGGCGGCGAATATGTTGTTCAGCAATTCACTGATCTTCTTGGCTGCGGCGACTTTATCGTCAATGGGCATGGCTTTTGCAGTCTCTATTTGCCGGCCTTTTTGCGAGCGCGCTTTTCCATCTCTTCGCGCATCTCGCGGCCAAGTCCTGTGCGGTTCATGGTGTACTGCTGAATGATTGCGATGACATTGCCGATGATCCAGTACACGCTCAGACCGGAAGGCAGATTGAAGCTGAACCAGCCGATCATCAGCGGCATCATCAGGGTCATCATCTGTTGCTGTTTGGGATCCATGCCCGAGTTAGGCGTCATCTTCTGCACCAGGTACGTGCTGACGACGATAAGCACAGGCATGACGAACAGCTTGTCGGGTGAGGACAGATCGTGCAGCCAGAGGAATGGCGCCTGCCGCAGCTCAATTGCGTTCCCCAGCATAGAGTAGAACGCAAATAGGAACGGCATCTGGATCACCAGCGGCAGACAACCGCCGGCAGGATTAACCCCTTCGCGCTTATAGAGTTCGCCGATTTCGGCGTTCATCTCCTGGCGCTTGGGATCGCGCATCGGGTATTTCTTGTACCTCTCCTGGATCGCCTTCATCTGCGGCTGCAGCTTCTGCATTTTCAGCGCAGACTTCATGCTGGCGATGCGCAACGGCAGCAGCGCCAGGTTAATGACGACGGTCAGAATGATGATCGCAATGCCCCAGTTGCTGGCCCAGTGCTCGTGCGTCCACTTCAGCCACAGGAACAGCGGACGGGCGATCAGATGAAAGAAGCCGAAGTCGACCACATCGCGCAGGTCGGGACCGTTCATCTGCCCCGGCGCAGTGTTGGATTTTACGGACTCTAGTACTTCCAGAGCCTTAGGGCCGACGAAGAGACGAACGTTGGTCGGTCCAGCCGAATCGCCAACCGCAGCACCCAGGACGTCGTAATGGACTGTCTCGTTCGGATCCGGTTTCTTGGGGTCTTTGGGAACCGTGATCGACTCGTGCAGAGTCACCATCACAGCCTGATCTGGATTGTCTGGCAGGAAGATGGCTGCGAAGAACTGGTCCTGCGCGCCCGCCCAGTTAAACGGTCCGCGCAAAGTGTTGCCGCCGCTTACTTTCTTGGTAGCCAGCCGCTCCACCTTGCCGTCAGCCATGTACTCAATCTTTTGCGAGGCGTAACCGGGAGCCGTGGTTTCGTCTCCAAACGCCGCCGGCCATACCGGAAGCGCCGTTACTGATTGTCCATTCTGAGTGACGGACGTCTCGACCGAGATGACGTAAGTGCTGGCAAAGACAAAGCTCTTGTGGACCACTACCCCGCCGCCGGCGTAGTCGAATGCCAGCTCGCCCGGGGCGCTAAGATTTCCGGACGAACTCGCGACATACAGCGCGGAGTTGACCTGGTTACGCAGATTCTGGTCGTAGGTATAAAGGCTGAGCGGAAGGCCAAATTTGGTTGTGTCTTTATTGACCAGGTCCAGCGGATGCCCGTCGTCGTCCTTGTACTTCTTCAGGATCCACGACTTCACCTGTCCGCCACGGTTGGTGAACACGATCTTGTACAGATCGTTCTCCACCGTGGTTTCCGTCTCGGCACTGGCGGACTTGGGCTCAACCGGAGCAGTCGCCGATGGCGTCGCGGGGTTGCTTGCAGCGCCAGACGTCACCGTTGCCGGCGTCGACGACTGGGTGGTGGTCGCGCTGCTCTGGGAAACGGGAGCCGCGTCGGTCTTCGGCTGGGTAGCAGGGGTTTTCTTAAAAAGGAAGATCTGGCCGAGAATGATTAGCGCAAAGACGACGGCAAACACCGTCATCATGCGCTTATCGCCGCCGGGCTCTTGTTGTGGATTGCGATATTCAGCCAAAGTTCAGGTTCCGTTCAATCCTGCCCGCTGGTTCAATCGAGCGGGGACAATTTTATAAGCTTCGCTGCCAACTTAACGTGCCCGCTGGAGCGGCACGGGCGGCGGATCATAACCGGCTCTGGCAAACGGTTGACAGCGCAGGAGCCTGCTCAGCGCCAGCCAGCTTCCACGAATCGCGCCATGGCGCTCAATCGCCTCCAGGGCATACTCGGAGCAGGTCGGCACAAAGCGGCACGAATGGGGCAATCCCGGCGAGATGAATCGCTGGTACCCTCGCAGCGCGAATCGCAATACCTGCTTCATTTCATTTCCGCCAATCTGGCACGGTCTGCCGCGACCCGCAGTCCCCGCGAAACCTCTTTCACCAGTTCGGTAAAAGGCAACGTAAGAACGCTTTTGCGCGGATTGAAGACGATGTCCAACGGACCGTTGCAAGCCGAAGGCGACAGGCGGACTGCCTCGCGCATGCGGCGCTTGATCCGGTTGCGTTCCACGGCTCCTCCGAGTACCTTGCCGACCGTAAGTCCCACTCGCGGCTCTCCTGCCGGCGCAGCTTCGCGCCGCAGAAAAAAAACTGTCATGTTTCCCGTGAACTGCCGGCGTCCGGCCTGATATACGCGCTGAAAATCGGCGTGTTTCAGCAGACGCCTCGACTTCGGAAACTTGCTGGGGTCGGAGATCTTACCAGGCATTCCGTGTTCGTCAGCCGCCGCCGGTGACATTTCACGATTCCACGGCGAAGACAGCGACGACCCTCACAATTGTATCGGCAAGACTACCATCGTGCAGAACGACTTACGGCTTACGTTTAGTCGCGGTAACTCGGGCTCACGGAAACGCGCTTGCGTCCCTTGGCGCGCCGGCGTGACAAAACTGCCCGGCCGCTCTTGGTCTTCATGCGAGAACGAAATCCGTGCGTCTTCGAGCGGCGACGCCGGTTGGGTTGGAAAGTGCGCTTAGGCATGCGAAAACTGCGCTCCTCACTAGCACAAATTTGGGTTGAGCAAACAAAAAGTATAACGGGCCGGGGGCCATGCTGGCAACCGCACGGGCGACAGCCGCTCAGGCTCCGCCTTGAATTCTTGCCTATAAAATGACGGGATGAAAGGACCTATCCACCGCCGAGCATCCCGGCTTATCCTCCTCGACGGGCAGCGACGGATCTTGCTGCTTCGGCACGCGGGGGTCAATGGACAAAGCTTTTGGGCACCCCCCGGTGGAGGGTTGGAAAACGGCGAGACATTTGAAGAGGCCGCGATACGCGAAGCCTCCGAGGAACTCGGCCTGACCCACCCAAGCCTGACGCGCCTATGGGAACGCGTGACTGACTTCATTTACCTCGACCATGCTGTCACTCAACACGAATGGTTTTTCCTGGTCGAGAAAAGTTACCACCCCTCAACGGATCCGCTGCAGGGACATGCTAAGGAAGGCATTCTCGAAATGCGATGGTGGACGATGGACGAGATTGCTTCGGCAGAGGAGCCGATCTTTCCCGAAGATCTGACCTCGGAAGTAAGGAAGATTCGAAACTGATCCGCTGTTGGCGGTTGGTTCCAGCCGGCGAGGAGTGAAGTGCGAAGGTGAGCGCGCCGCGCAGACGTTCGCACGAGCGCAAATCATCAAGCTCTTGCCGAATTCTCGCCGACGAAAAAATTGGCTGCACCACTGCCGCAACACTCGCAAAAAAAATTTCATCGCTTAACTTTCCCATAATCAATCGATACGCAAAAATTGAAATGTGATCGCAATAATTTATCTGGCACGATGTTTTTTCCGTGCTAGTATCCGTGCAGTCAAAAACAAAGCAGGCTGTACAAATGCGGTGCAATTCTCCGACACCGCTAGACGGGTTTGCCAGATGCTGTCTTCCGGTTAGTTTGCGTACCGCTTTTTTTTGCCTTTGCTCGGCTCTGTTTCCCTCTATTCAAGTCTGTTTATTTTAGCGAGGCCTTTCCGCCTCAGGACTGCTATTTATGTCTTCCTTTGGTATTGCCTCCTCCAATCCGTGGGTGCTGGTACTCGACGCACTGGAAAAGAAAGTCAACCGGACTTCCTACGAAACCTGGTTCAAGCCCACGCGCTACGATCACGCGCAGGGACCGATTCTGTTCGTGCGAGTTCCCAACCCCGAGTTCTGCCACATTGGCGAGCGCTACGGTGACTTGATCAGCGAAGCCATCGAAAATCTCGGGCTCGAATTTCGCGATGTGGAGTTTGTCACCGAGGAAGTACAGAACAAGACCAAGGCTAGCGGCAGTTCCGACGGGCAACGCGATTCTGCTCCGGCCGTGGAGAAGTCCGGATCCGGCCCGATCACCCAGCAGCGATTCGACTGGGATGGAGCTGCGCAACTCAACCCGAAATATACGTTTGACGACTTCGTGATCGGCGCCGGCAACCAGTTTGCCCACGCAGCGGCCCGGGCGGTTGCCGAACGTCCTTCCAAGGCGTACAACCCGCTCTTTCTCTACGGCGGCGTCGGTATGGGCAAGACCCACCTGATGCAGGCCATCGGTCACGAGATCAAGAAGCGGTCGCCCGAGATGTCCATCTGCTATGTGTCGAGCGAGCGCTTCACCAACGACATGATCAACGCTCTGCGCTACAGCAAGATGACCGGCTTTCGCGACAAGTATCGCAACATGGACGTCCTACTGGTGGACGATATCCAGTTCCTGGTCAACAAGGAGCGCACGCAGGAAGAGTTCTTCCACACTTTCAACGCCCTCCACGAGTGTTTGCGGCAGATCGTCATCGCCAGCGACCGTCCGCCGAAAGAGTTGGCCGAGATCGAAGATCGGCTTCGCAGCCGCTTCGAGTGGGGGTTGATTGCCGACATCCAGCCGCCGGACCTCGAGACCAAGGTGGCGATCCTACAGAAGAAGGCCGAGTCGGAGCAGGTGATGCTGCCGACGGACGTCGCGCTGTTTATCGCGTCGAACATCCGCAGCAACGTTCGCGAGCTCGAAGGTGCGCTGATTCGCCTTACGGCCTACTCCTCACTCACTGGCGGTGAGATCAACCTGCAGACGGCGCAGGACGTTCTCAAGAACCTGATCGACTCACAGGTGCGTAAAGTTACGATCGAGTCGATCCAGAAGGCTGTGTGCGAGCAGTTCGGGCTGCGCCAGGCAGAGATCAAGGCCAAGAACAACTCACGTGTGATCGTCTTTCCCCGGCAGATTGCCATGTATCTGGCGAAACATCTCACGGATGCCTCGTTGCCGGAGATTGGGCGTCAGTTTGGCGGCAAACATCATACGACCGTGCTGCACTCGGTGGACAAGATCGAGGAGGTGCGGAAGACCGACAAAGATTTAAACAGGGTGCTGAACAAGCTCACCGAGAGCTTGGGCTTATGAACCGCGCGCTAAGCGCGGTTTTTCACTGTGGGGGCGAGTTTTCTCCAGCGCGCTCTGTGGATGAGATGTGGATCGTGCGGAAGAGTTGGGGGAAACGAAAATTTGGTCTCGATTGGGCACAGTCAGCCGCAGACCGGAACGCCGGTTTTATACAGCTGAACCCAGTCTTTCTCCGCGGCCAGCGCGATTATTCCTGAAATATCCACTTTTCCGCATTACCTGCTGTTACTACTGGTTTTATATGTTTTTGATTTGATATAAGGAGAAGCAGTATTAAAGCGCCGGGAATCGCGAATCAGACGCCGGCCGAGGTGGGACGAATGGCTGCCGAAGCAACAGGCACGATACAGGGTACAGCGATGGAAATCAGTGTCAGCAAGTTCGAACTGCTCAAGGAACTGACTGCCACCCAGGGAGTCGTCGAACGCAAGACCACGATCCCCATCCTCTCCAACTTTTTGTTCGAAGCAGCCAATGACCGGCTGACGATCACCGCCACCGATCTGGATCTCAGCCTGCGAACCTCCTGTGCGGCAAAGGTGAAGCGCGACGGCGCCTGCACCATCCCCGCGCGCAAGCTCTACGACTACGTGAAGCTGCTGCCAGACGGCGACATTTCCATCAAGCTGCTGGAGAACCACTGGGTCAATATTCGCTCCGGGCGCTCGAACACCAAGATGGTTGGGATGGCGCGTGCGAACTTTCCCGGTCTGCCAACGTTTCCGTCCAGCGGGATGGTCAAGATTCCGGCCAAGACGCTCCGCAGCATGATCGGCCGGACCATCTTTGCCATCTCGAATGAGGAGTCGCGCTACACCCTGAACGGCGGCCTGATGGTGCTGAAGCCGGAGTCGATCACCATGGTGGCGACGGACGGCCACCGCCTGGCGCATATCGAGAAGCAAGGCGAGCAGTTTGACGTCAGCGGCGAGAACAAGACGCTGGTTCCCAAGAAGGCGATGAGCGAGGTTTACTCGCTGCTCCAGAACAGCGACGTGGAGTTCGTCGAGTTCGCCAAGGACGAGTCGACCTTGTTCTTCCGGATCGGCGAGCGTCTGCTGACCTCGCGCCAGCTAACCGGCCAATTCCCAAATTACGAAGCGGTTTTGCCGAAGGAGACAACCAAGTCCGTGTTGGTCCACGGCTCGGATCTCAGCACGGCAATTCAGCGAGTGGCACAGTTTGCCGACGAGCGTTCGCGGGCGATTCGCATGAAACTCGACAAGAACGAGCTGAAGATTTCCTCGTCTTCCACAGACTCCGGCGAGTCGGAGGATTCAATCGAAACGGCTTACGCGGCCGATCCGTTGACCATCGGCTTCAACTCCGAGTACTTGATCGACTTCCTGAAGGCCTCCAGCAGCGGCGACGTGCGGCTGGAGTTCAAGGACGCCCAGTCGGCCGGCCAAATGCGTCCCGAGGACGGCGGAGACGACGGCTTTAAGTACCGGTACGTCGTCATGCCGATGCGAATCTGAGATTAGACCCTTCGGGATAGCCCGAAGGGCGGAATATCCTAGCCCAGCACCCAGCGAAGCGGAGTGCTGGGTTATTGCGGGAGATGATCAAAGTCCCGTCGGGACGCCAAGCTCGATGGTTCCGTCCTAGCTGAAAGATGGCTAGAGCGGGGCACCCACCGATAACTCTCCTTGAACAATCTCTTCACCAAGATTCCTATTCATACGCCAGCGCGTCGATCGGGTCCTTCTGCGCGGCCTTAATTGCCGGGTAGAACGCTCCTAACATCGATCCGACAAGTGCAATTACAGACGCCTTCACCAGCAACTTCGAGCTGATCATTACCGGCAAGGTCTGGAAATGTGCCCTCAGGCCGGCCTTGGCTGCGTAGCTGAAGAGAATGCCCAGGATGACGCCGCCAACGGCAATCAGCAGCGTCTCCCGCAGAACCACATTCACGATGTAGAGCTTGCCGGCCCCGAGCGACTTTAGGATGCCGATCTCGCGCGTGCGCTCCATCACCGCCGTGTACATCGCCTGGAAGATGACGATGAAGCCGATGATCATCGAAATCCCGATCACGACATCGATTACCGTGGTGAGGCCGGGAATGCTGGCCGAAGTCATCAGGCTCAGGTATTCCTTGATCGAATGAACGCCGTACTGCTCCATGCCGGGAATGCTCTTGATCTCGCGGACCACCTCGTCGGCATTGTTGGGATCGTCCAGCTTGACGTAAAAGATGGTCGCCTTACCGAGAGCGCCAATCAGGTCCTGTAGCGTGGAAATGGGAACGAACTTACGTGCTCCCTTGCCGTGCTCCACAATGCCGCATATGCGGAAATCGTGGTTAAGCGCCTGGGTAGTGTCGCCGACCTTCAGATGCTCGGAAGCGGCCTTGAGGTCATCGATCAACATGTCGTAAGGGCCCTGAAACGGACCACCTGAGACGTATCGAAATCCGCCGGTTACTGCATTGAACGAGTCGAGGTCGATGCCGTAAAGGACCTCAAGGCTCTTTGACATGGTCGTTTGGGTTACGACGGGTGCCACAGCGATCACGTGCGGTAGCTGCCCGATCTTATTGGCGACCTTCACCGACACTGGCGCGCCGTTCATGCCCATCAAGAGTGAAGATCCCGGCGGTTGCACCATGATGTCGGCGCCAATGCCGGCCTGACGGCTGCTGGTGTCGTTCAGAATGCCCAGCATGATGCCGACGATCAGCAGAATCAGTGTGACCTCGACCGCGACGGCAACCACGCTGATGATGGTGCGGAACGGCCGGTGGACCAGGTTGGAGAGGATCATCCGGTTCATAATTAGAAGCTCGATTGTATAAGATGCCCGCGTAGAGCGCTGGGGCGCAAAGGGTTACAGGATGCCAGTGGCCTGGATCATGCCGGAGTGCTTGCGGTTGATGACGCGCACGCCCTCCCGCCAGTGCTCGTCCAACTCCGCCAGTGTCCACTCGATGCGAGGCGAAAGATAACGCAGCAGAACATCGGTCGTGGGGTGTACCCGCAGAGCCGGCGCCACCAGGTACAGGATCGGCGGAGCGCTGGAGATTTCGCGTCCGGCAAAGTAGCCGTTGCGGGTGAATTCTCCGTGTTGCTGGTGCCAACGCACGCGCGCCCAATAGTCCAAGCCTTGCAGGGGAAGATGGATGTCCTCATTCGCCTTCAGCTCGAGGACTGCCAGACGGCCATCCAGAGTGCAGGTCAACACGTCAAGCATGGCGCGGTCAGTCGAGGCGAAGGCGGGCACCTGAGAGTAGACGAAGCGCTGGTCTAGGCGCTCGCCGATGGCGCGCACCTGGCGAGTGACCAGGCTTTCCAGCCAGCGCTCCGGCGTCAGGCGATAGAACAGGTTGGTATGTGAACCCGCAGGCTGGCGCTGCTCGGTGAGACGCTGCAGCAATTCAGTAAACAGCGGCAGCGACTGGTCGTCGAGCACGTACTCGGCCGGACCGAGGCCGAAGAGGATCGACTCGCTGTTGCGGAACGACCCAGCCATTGGAGTCATGCGGGCGCGAGCGAACTCCAGGCCATGCAGCCGAAAGACAATCTCCGCGGCAGACTCGACGTTGATTTCAGCGGCGGGCACCATGGCCCGTATGCGGGCGATTGAGGCGGAAAAGCGTTCGCGCGCAGCTTGCACATCGACAGCGCGTCCGATGCGGGTGATGATGTTTCCGCTGTCGGCTACATCGAAAGCCTCCACGGTTTCGGCGCGCTCATCCAGCTCGTAGATCTGCCACTTAGCCGCATCCTGGTTCAAATTGGCGGCACGCTGGCGGACCATCTCCGATCGTCCGGGTGGCAGGAACAGCTTCAACCCTTCCACTTGGGCGCGTCCGGCCAAGTGCTGGCGCTGGTAGTCCATCCACAAAATGCCGAACGTCAGCGCCGCATCGACCGACGGCTGAGTCTCATCCGCGCCCGCTCCGAGGAAGGCGAAGATCGTTTGCCCGGCACGCAGCAGTCCGCGTGTGTACACCGGGCTGATGGAGTGCTCCAGGTCGGGGCTGCTGCTCAATCGGTCAACGCTGAAACCCGGATACTCACGGCGGAGAACGCGTTCGAGGAGTTTCTGGTACTGAGCACGCGACCTGCGACGGCTGCCAGCGCTTGAGGGTTCACGGTCGCCACAAATCTCGAGCAGATTCGGTTGCGATTGCCCAAAACGAAGCACCTGTAGACGCAGCGTCTGATTGTGAACCTCTGCCTCGAGCACGCGCCGCACCACGTTGCGCTCTTCGGACCAGAGGTGGAGAACGCACTTAAACTCACCGAGAGGGAGTATCGAGCCGTGGCGAAGTCGAAGAGGAGCGCTCCTTCCTCGGTGACAACCGAGTCGGGATACTCGGCGAGGAACTGTTCCAGGATGCGGGCAAGAGTTTCGACTGAGATTGCGCTGGCGGCCATGCTCGCTCTCAGGCTAGCTAAGTTAGTAGTCCCGGCGCTGCAACCGGGGACACAACGCCGTGTGATAATAGGAACGTCGGCAAGTCCCCTTTCGGTTCAAATTCCCGCGGCATTTCGGGTCGAGCCCCTCATCCCGCGCCTTTCTGAGCAGTCGGGACATCCAATCGAGTGTGACTATGGACAACAAGTTTTTCTTCGACCGTTACGGGTTGGCACAGGCCGACATCGAACGCTATCTTTCAGCGGCGCTTTCCGCAGGCGGCGACTTCGCCGACCTTTATTTTGAATATCAGACCTCGACCTCGGTTTCGCTCGACGAAAGCATGGTGAAGTCCGCGACCCAGGGCATCTCTGTAGGTTGCGGAGTGCGTGTGCTTTCGGGTGAGCGCACGGGCTATGCCTACACCGACGACCTGTCGCAGGAACGCATCATGCATGCCGCGCGCACGGCTGCCATGATCGCCAAGGGACCGGCGCAGCAACCGGTGGTGGGATTGACCGACAAGCCCGCGCACAATCTTTACCCGGTGCCGCTGCCGTCGGTTGAAGGCGACGTGCTGGCGAAGGTGGACCTGGTACAGCGCGCTGACAAGGCTGCCCGCGAATACGATCCGCGGATTCACGAAGTCAGGGTCAGTTACGCCGACGAACTGCGTCGCATCCTCGTGATCGGGTCGGATGGAAGCTTCGCCGAGGATTCGCAGCCTCTGTCGCGTATGAGCGTTTTCTGCATCGCCAAGTCCGAAGCGGCAGGTTCTGCACGTGGCAGCGCCGGCGGCGGTGGACGTGTGGGGCTCGATTATTTCCAGGGCGAGGCTTCGCCAGAGTACTTTGCCAAAGAGGCCGCTCGGCAGGCGATCATCCAACTGGACGCTCGCGACGCTCCGGCCGGCGAAATGGAAGTGGTGCTCGGGCCGGGATGGCCGGGAATTCTGCTGCATGAGGCGATTGGCCACGGCCTTGAAGCCGACTTCAACCGTAAGAAAACGTCAGCGTTTTCGGGACTGTTGGGCCAACGTGTCGCCAGCGACAAGTGCACGGTCGTGGACAATGGCACCATCGAGGGCCGCCGTGGTTCGCTCAACGTGGACGACGAAGGCAATCCCACGACGAACACGGTGCTGATCGAGAAGGGCATTCTGAAAGGGTACCTCGCCGATAAGCTGTCGTCGCGACTGATGAACATTCCGAACACCGGAAGCGGCCGGCGCGAGAGTTACCAGCACATTCCCATGCCGCGCATGACGAACACTTACATGCTCGCGGGCCAGGACGCGCCGGAGGACATCATCAAGTCCGTGAAGTATGGCGTGTACGCCGTGAACTTTGGCGGCGGGCAGGTCGACATCACCAACGGCAAGTTTGTCTTCTCGGCGTCGGAGGCCTACCTGATTGAAGATGGCCAGATCACTTCGCCGCTGAAGAACGCGACGCTGATCGGCAACGGTCCCGATGTACTGACGAAGGTCTCCATGGTCGGCAGCGATTTGAAGCTGGATGAGGGAGTCGGAACCTGCGGCAAGGACGGACAGTCGGTGCCGGTAGGTGTGGGAATTCCCACGCTGAAGATCGATCGGCTGACGGTCGGTGGCACAGGCGGATAATATTCCAGCGGTGCCAGAACGGGAATATCGATTACCCTGATTCGCTCGCCGATTTTCTTACTTGTAAGACTTCTGCATGAAATCTTACAAGTAAGATTTTTGCAGAACGTCTTACAAGTAAGATTTTCGTCATCTAGACCCGCTAACGTGCGGCGGCCGCTGCCCGGAGTCGCAACCGCACACCTCAGTTTTCAGAGATAGGAATCAAAACGGATGAAGGTTTCGACAGCAGAGCCCACAAGTACCCAAACTACCTCAACCGATCTGAAAGAAATTGCAGCTGACGCGGTACAGCGCGCGATGCAGGGTGGGGCCACGGCGGCCGAAGCCGTTGCCATGGACGGCAGCGAGTTCTCGACTGTCGTACGACTCGGCGAAGTCGAGACGTTGAAGGAGTCGGGCTCGAAAGGCATCGGCGTGCGAGTATTTTTTGGCCAGCGGGCGGCCAGTACTTACTCCAGCGACCTCACCCCTGCGGGCGTGAAGCAGATGGTGGATTCGGCCCTGAAGCTGGCGAAAATCACCAGTGAAGACCCTTTCGCCGGAATCCCGGAGCCCTCGCAGCTGGGTAAGTTGGAGGGCGATCTCGGCATGTACTACGACGACGTGTACTCGCTTTCCACGCCCGATCGCATTGACTACGCGCGGCGCGCGGAGAAGGCCGCGTTGGATGTCGATCCCCGGATCGTGAACTCGGAAGGAGGAACCTTCGACGCCGCTATCGGGTACAAAGTGTTGGCGAATTCGCACGGATTTGTTGGCGATTATCAGCGCTCCTACTGCTCGGTTTCGGCGGTTCCGATCGCGCAGGTGGAAGGATCGGCGATGCAGCGCGATTATTGGTACTCGGTTGCAAACTCGCTGAAGCGACTCGAGCCTGCGGAAGAAGTCGGACAGATTGCCGCCAAGCGCACCTTGCGCCGCCTGGGTGCGCGGAAGGTGAAGACGGCGAAGGTGCCCCTCGTTTTCGAACGCACCATCGCCGGCGCGCTCGTCGGACACATCTTCGAAGCTGTCAATGGCGATTCGGTCTATCGCGGCGCATCGTTTCTGAGCGGCAAACTCAACGAGAAGGTTGCAGGCGACAACATTCAGGTCATCGACGACGGCACCATGCCGGGCGGCTTCGGTACCAGTCCATTCGATTCCGAAGGCGTTCCGAGCCGGAAGACCGTTGTCCTTGAGAATGGAGTTCTCAAGTCCTACCTGCTGAACACCTACACGGCGAAGAAGCTGGGGATGCAGACCACAGGCAATGCATCGCGCGGGCTGGCAGGGACCCCGGGCATTGGCCCGGGCAATTTCTTTCTCAAGCCGGGAACGAAAAGCCTGCAGGAAATCATCGGCGACATCAAAGAAGGTTTGTTCGTCACCGAGTTTTTGGGCTTCGGCGTGAATCTCGTGACCGGAGATTTCTCGCGCGGGGCCAGCGGCTTGTGGATTCAGAATGGCGAGTTGACCTTCCCGGTCGAAGAGATCACCGTTGCCGGCAATCTGAAAGATATGTTCTTCAATATTTCTGAGATCGGCAACGATCTGGAGTTCCGCAGCTCGATCGCTTCCCCAACCCTGCGCATCGACGGAATGACAGTTGCCGGAGAGTAATCAGCTGGCAGCGCGGGTAGGTGACGGTCGCGAAGCCAAAGTTGCCATGTGGGCTCGTTCCGCTTCTCCCGGTGTGCTGGAATAATCCCGCCAACGGTTCCAGACAACGCGGATGGCTGCGGCGATCGGTATCGCCAGATACACGCCAAGAATTCCGCCTAGCTCTCCTCCCATGAGTACGGCTGCGATCGCGGCCAACGGATGTAGTTCCAATCCGTGACCCATGATGCGCGGCATCATGATGTAATCCTGGCATAACCGCCAGATCCCGAGAAAAACAACCACAAGCCACAGCTTACCGAATCCGGCGAGGAAGCCAACGCCGAGAATTGCAGCCGCAGCAACCATTGGACCAGCAACCGGAATGAACTCCATGATTCCACCACCCACCGCCAGTGCCAGCGAGTAGGGATAACTCAGAGCCGTCAGAACAATGCTGTAGGCGCAGAGCGATAGTGCTGAGACCATGAGCTGAGAGAAGATGAAGCGAGCCAGCATACGGTCCAAGTCCTCCACTATGCACCGCAGGAGGCGACGCTGATCACGCCGGTCGAACTCATCGATCAAGCGCTGAGCGAATTTGCCGCCATCTGCGAGAAAGAAGACGGCGAGGATGGGAACCAGCGCAACCCAGACAATGTTGGAAAGAAACTGCGCAGCCTCACTGCCCATTTGCGCCATCCAGTTGAGCAGCGCGCCCTGATGGGCTGCAATGAACAGCTCAATGCGATGCTGTGTGTCATAGCTCCAGTTATGTTTGCTTCCGAGCTGCCACACAATCTTTCCGCTGGTCACATTCTCCAGCAAATTTGGCAAGGTCTTAATGAGTCGGTGCGTATCTTCGATGACCCGGGGACCAAAAAGCGCGGCTAGTCCACCAAGCAGAACGGCAGCGCATAGGTAGCTCTCTGCTATGGCCAGCTTGCGTGAGCCTCTGGCTAGAGGTGAACTTTGTATGCGGTTGACCAGGGGCTCCAGCAGATAAGCGAAGAAAATAGCGAACAGAAAGATGACAAGGGTGTGTCTTACACCGTAGAGGAACGCTCCGACGGCGACAAAGAGAGTCGCGGTAGCCAGGACTTTAGCCGCGCGCAGATCGAAAAGGTGCACCGTTTTTCAGATGTCATTGTGTCCGAATGAGTTGGCGGCCACTCGGCTTTACCTGCAAACTCCGCGGTCTGTGGCAATCATCCTACAAACAGTCGAAAGAGAGCGAATTGGGACTTTCAACTAATCAAAGGGGGGAATAATGGCGACAAATCCTCATATTCCATCGAATGCAGTTACAACGAAGCGCGAAAGGGGACCGCAGCTAGTACCTGCTCCTACAGCTCCCCAACGACATGGCAGCAGCGTACCGGGAGTTGTCGCGGCCATTGTGGTGGCGATAGCGCTCGTTGTTGTCATTTTTTATGTCATGCCAAAGACGCCCATGAGGTTTTCAGAGCCTTCCACAACCGAAGTTCCTACCCAGTCAGCCAGTAGTCAGGTGCGGTTCACCTCGATGCGAATGCGGTCGGCGCCAGGCGCAGGGTTGAATCTGGATGGTCAGGTGATGAACCAGGGGGATCGTTCAATCCTGGGTGCGATGGTGCGGCTCACCTTTCGCGATTCGAGCGGCGCGGTGGTGGGAACCGTGACGTCCCCTGTGGAAGGAATGACAGACAATAGCCAAAAACTGATGAAGGATGGTTTCTCGACCGATCCGTTGAAACCGGGCGACACTCGACTTTTCCGCGTGAGCGCCAGCCGTATACCTGCGGGATGGAACCACATCATGCCTGAGATGACGGTGTTGGCGGTGTCTGCGGGAGACCGGTAAGCGCGCTAGTCGCGATCGGAAGCGGCGAGGAGTTCTTTCTTGCGGTTTTCCGGCAGAAAGGAGGCTCGGAACGAGTTCTTCGCCAGCTCGCGCAATTCCAACTCACTGAAGCAGAAGGCGTCTCGGGCAATGCAATATTCGCCGACCAGATCGGTATGGAACATGTCCGGATCGTCCGTGTTCAACACGATCCGCACTCCGGCATCGAAGAGCTTGCGCACGGGATGTTCGCGGAGAGCGCGGCAACATCCCGTTTTCACATTGCTGGTGATGCAGACTTCAACGGGAACGCGGTTTTCAGCCAGGTACCGGACCAGGGCAGGATCCTCGGTTGCATGAAGCCCGTGGCCAATCCGGTCGGGCTTTAACTCACGCAGCGCCGCCCAGATTCCTTCCGTACCGACTGTTTCGCCCGCGTGCACGGTCAGACGCAAGCCGTGCTTTGAGGCATGTTCGTAGACTTTGCGGAACTGCTCGGGTCCGGCGCGCCGCTCATCGCCGCCAATACCGATTCCGACGACATTTCTGTCCTGGAAGTGAATTGCTTCATCGACGACGCGCTGGGCCTCGTCAACACCGAAATGACGGACTGCGTCGAAGATCCAGAACAGCGACATGCCGAAGTCGCGCTCGCCGCGCTGGCGCCCGCGTTCGGCGCCTTCGAAGAGAGGAGAGAACTCCTGTCCTCGCCATTGCACGACGCCGACAGAGATGTACACCTCGGCATGAACGACCCCCTGCGCGTGTAGTTTCTGCATCATGCGGTAGGTGACCAGCTCGTAGTCGTCGGCGGTGCGCATGCGCTCAGTAACCGCCTTAAAGACCATCATGAAGCCCGTGAAATCCTTGTACTCGTAGAGTGTCCGGGCCTCGTCTTCGCTGAACACCCGTCCACTGTCCTGGATATTTGTATAGCGATTATTCGTGGTCGACAGCGGCGTTGGGTGCCGTTGGCTCAGCTCTGACAGTGTGGGAGGATCGACAGTGCCCTCGAGGTGCAGGTGGAGCTCGGCCTTAGGCAGCGCGCGAATGAGCTCGTCGTTCACGGTTTGGTAGTCGCCTGAATCGCGGGGCTGGAGTTGCGCGGACTGAACTCGCTGCGGTGACGGCTGTAGAGCCAGTACACCATCAGCCCGATGATTAGCCACAAGAAGAAGCGAAGCCAGGTGAGGATCGGGAGGCCAGCCATCAGCAGAATACAAAAGATGACGCTGAGGATCGGCGCAGCCAGACCGCCGGGAGCGCGGAAGCCGCGATGCCGCTCCGGCTGCTTGTAGCGCAAGATGATCACACCAAGCGAAACCAGAACGAAGGCGAAAAGCGTGCCAATGTTCGAAAGATCGGAGAGCGTGCCGATGTCCAGAATGCCGGCGGGAATGCCTACCAGGACGCCCGCAATCCAGGTCGCGACAGCCGGCGTGCGGAAGCGCGGATGTACGCGACCGAACAATTTGGGTAGCAAGCCATCGCGGGACATCGAGAACCAAACGCGAGCCTGTCCAAGCTGAAAGACCAGCAACGACGAGATCATGCCCATCATCGCTCCGAACAGCACAGCCAGTTCTGTCCAGTGCAGCAGGGCGGACTTCGTGGTTCCGGCGAGCATACTCATGCTGTTGACCACGGGCGCCGCGTCGTCGATCAGCGAATGCCAGTTCACAATTCCCGTGAGTACCACCGCGACGGCGATATACAGGATCGTGCAGACGATCAACGTAGCGATGATGCCGATCGGGATATCACGTTGCGGGTTGCGTGCCTCTTCCGCTGCAGTCGAGACGGAGTCGAAGCCGATATAGGTAAAGAAGATGATGGAGCCGCCGGTCAGCACGCCCGACCAGCCTTCGGGAATGAAAGGATGGTAATTCGCGGGATGAATGAAGCGCATTCCAACGAAGACGAAGGCCAGGATGGCGGCGATCTTCAGCACGACCATGACGTTGTTGGTCTCAGCCGACTCGCGAATACCGCGAACCAGAACAATGGTCAGCAACATGACGATGAGGAAGGCAGCGATATTAAAACCAAAATGCCAACCCGGTGCGTAAAGCGTGTTGCCTTGCAGGTCGGTAAGTCCGCCGGGCAGGTAGGCTGGCGTGATCCAGCGCAGTGCGGGATGCCAGCCGAACCACTGAAAGGTAGCCGCCATGTGCGCGGCGAATCCGACGCTCACCGCCATGTTGCTGACGGCGTATTCCAGGATCAGGTCCCAGCCGATGATCCAGGCGATGAGCTCGCCCATGGTTGCGTAAGTGTAGGTGTAGGCGCTGCCCGCGATCGGAATCATCGATGCCAGCTCCGCATAACAGAGACCGGTGAAGGCGCAGACGATGGCGACCAGGATCAACGAAATCGCCAGCGCTGGTCCCGCTCCGGGGCGCCCCAGCGTAGCCGAATGATGCACGATGTAGTCGGCAAGCGGGGCATTCAGGATGGAAGAGGTATCGAACTTCTGCCCGGCGATCGCAGTGCCGATGACGGTAAAGATGCCGGAGCCGATCACGGCGCCGATGCCCAATGCGGTTAGCGACCAAGGGCCGAGCGTCTTCTTCAGCCGATGTTCCGGCTGCTCTGACTCCGAGATCAGTTTGTCAATGGACTTGCACGCGAAGAGTTGGTTCGCCAGGTGAACGCTCCCGGGAGTGGTGAAATCAGCTCAGTGAATTCAAACAGAAAGCGGCATCGATGAGCAAGTGACAACGACTACTTACGAGCCGGCTGCCGACTTTCGCGGACGCCCTCCAAGACGCCCATTCGCGCGAGCAGCGCGCTTCTTTGGGCCATTGCTGCTCTTTCCTCCAATGGCACCCAGTCTCGCTGCCATCCACTTTCGAAAGCCGAGCACTTCCTCCAATAAAGCAGGCAAGTACAGATCCGCATCCAACTTCGGAAAGTGAAGGCCCAAACCTGAGGGCGTCATTTCCCCGGCGCCAGCGTCTCCAGAAAGTGGTCATCAATCAGGTGGAACAGATGCGTTCGCGCCGCTTTTCCGGCGATGCCGTGTGTTTTGCGGGGATATACCATCAGGTCGAACTGCTTTCCGGCATCGATAAATCCATTGACCATCTGAACGGTGTTTTGCATGTGCACGTTGTCATCGCTGGTCCCGTGTACTTCCAGCAGGCTGCCGTGGAGATCGGCGGCGAAGTTCACCGGAGAGCTGTCCTTGTATCCCTCGGGGTTGTCCTTGGGAAGGCCCAGGTAGCGTTCCGTGTAAATGGAGTCATACAGCAGCCAGTTGGTCACCGGCGCTACTGACACTCCCGACTTGAAGAGGTCGCTATGTTCGAGCGCGAATAGCGTGAAATATCCGCCATAGCTCCAGCCCCAGAAGCCGAGACGATTGCCGTCCAACTGAGGGAATTGCTGCAGCGCCTGCTTGACGCAGTCAACCTGATCGCTCAGTTCGATCGGACCGAAGTGGCGTTTAATGGGCAATGCAAACGCTTTGCCGCGGTTAGCCATGCCACGATTATCGACGTGCAACACGGCAAATCCCTGGCGCGCGAGAATCTCGTCGAAAAGATCTCGCCCCCACCAGGCATCGATTACGGTCTGCGCTCCCGGGCCGCCATACGGACTCAGGATTAACGGAACCTTGCCATTGGCCATCATTGGACCGGCCGTCGGAAGCACAATCACGCCCTGCAGCGTAGTAGTGCCGTCGGCGGCTTTGAAGTCCACAAATTTCGGTGTCAGCAGGCTGTAGGCCTCAATATTGCGTGGCTTCCAGAACGTGCTGCAGTTCCCTGCGACCGAGCACACCGAGGCTGTGGGCGGAATAGTCAATGCCGAGAAATTGTCCACGTAGTACGCCGTGTTCTTGGGATCGAAGTCGGTGCTATGCGTGCCGTCCTGCTTGGTGATGCGATGGAAGTTCTGCCCATTCAGTCCGACCGCGTATTCGTTGCGTTGCCGCCAGTCGCCTTCATTCGCGGAGAAATAAACAATGTTCTGTTTGGCGTCGACCGCATCCAGGCTTTCGACTTCCCAGTCTCCATGGGTAAGCTGC
Source organism: uncultured Acidobacteriaceae bacterium (assembly GCA_963834135.1). Classification (GTDB taxonomy): domain Bacteria; phylum Acidobacteriota; class Terriglobia; order Terriglobales; family Acidobacteriaceae; genus Bog-257. Next base: position 127,299 of record CAWIAN010000014.1, read on the forward strand.
GTCTCCATCTTCGCGGGAGCACTCAGCGGGTCTTTCTTGTCGAAGCGATACAGATAGATGTGATTGTGACCGTCGCGCCAACTGGTCCATAGGTAACCATCGCCGGAATCGAGCAGGGTAAAGTCGACCTCCGGGTGCATGTCGATCCAGGCATCACTGGTCTCGGTCATCATGAGCTGCGACTTACCGTTGTTGACGTCGACGAAATAAAGATCGAGGTGGTCCTGGACACGATTGAGAACCATCGCCCACAGCAGGCCATCGCGTACCCAGCCGAAACGAGGAACCAGGACATTGGGATTATTTCCTAGCGGCAGCGAGCCGTTCTCGATTTTCACCGTGACCCACTTCGTTTTTCCACCACCTCCTGTGCTCACCACGCCCAAACGCACGCCGGGATTGGGGTCGCCGGGCTGAGGGTATTTCTCCTGGTCAACGGTTGCGTGCGTAGGAATCCAGTCGGTGATGGGATAACTCGGAACTTCTACCTCGTCCATTTGCAGGAAAGCGATCTGCTTTCCATTCGGTGACCAGAAATAATTGCTTCGGCTGTACAGCTCTTCCTCATAGACCCAGTCGACTTCGCCGTCCAGAAGGTTATCGCTGCCATCCTTAGTGAGCTGGCGCTCGCTGTCATGATCAACCGGGTGCACATAAATATTGTGCTTACGAATGTAGGAAATCTCGTGGCCGTCTGGGGAGAACTTCGGATCGACGCTCTCGCCCGAGTTCGAAGTTATCTGCACCGCCGTGCCGTTATCGAGGCTATAGAACCAGAGCTGGCCCATAGAGTCGAACAGCAAATGCTTGGAGTCGGGAGACCAATGATAGGCAGCGATCGAATAGCGCTGTGCCGCCTCTTTCTTGCGCTCGTCCTGTATGGAGCTGCTGGAAGGCGCCAAGGCCGCGAGTTTGCCGCTGGCTACCAGAACCGCCGATTTGCCGGTGGCTACGTCGACGTAGTAAAGCTCGCCTTGCTCACCGGTATCGTCCCGCTGCACGAAAGAAACCTTGGTGCCATCGGGACTCCACTTTACGCTCTCGGGTCCGCGGCCCAGAATGCCGCCCGGCTGGAAGATGTCCTCAATGGTCAACTGTTTCTGACCTTGGGACGTAGGAGCGGAACCGGCTTCGGTTTGTGCGATTAAGACGGAACTGCAAAAGGCAAGCAAAACGCATACAGCCAAACGAACTTTCACGGTGGCTCCGGAAGGTGGATATCGCTGGGTGAAAGTTTATATTACAGGGCCGGGCGAGCGCAGACAGCCCGCGTGGCGCAGGTGTGCACAAGGATGGTGGCCGTCAGGCTACTGTGCCATCTGGTAGATGCGAAGCAACTCTACCAGCACGACGAATATACCGACGCCGAAGTAGAGGTTGTAAGCCGTCTCGGTGCTAAGGGCTGCCGGCAGGGGCACGCCTTTGGAGCGAAACGTCAGCACGAGCGAACGTTCTCGCTCCATGATGAAATCAGCGATCCGGCGGTGACACGCCGCGATCATCAGGCCAAGTAGAAGTCGCGCAATTTCAATTGCCATGGTGCAATCCTAAGGCGGGTTGGGAGCGGTGCTCAATAAGCCAAAAACCTTAACTCTGGCGGGTACTGGGCGGCGGACGGGTATTGCCAAGGATCGATCTCGCCGGTTCACTCCCTCCGATTCCGCAAACCTGGCGGCTTTGGGACGGTTAGTGCAATCCCGTCGCATCCGCAGGAGTGTAGGCTTAGTGCTAGAATCCAAGCAGTCCCCGATGAATCCCGACGTACAAAAACTAATCGACCTGCAACAGGTCGACTCTCGCGTAGCCGCTCTCCGGGCAGAAGTGGCGGCCCTGCCTAAGGAAGTTGCGCTGATCGAAGCCAAGCTGGCTGGTTCAAAGACAGCCGTGGAAAAAGCGCAAGCCGCGATCAAAGCCGACGACACCACTCGCCGGAAGCATGAATCCGATATCAAAGACCAGCAGGAAAAGATCAGCAAGTACCGCGATCAGTCGCTGAAGGTTAAAACCAATCAGGAGTACAAGGCGCTGCTCACGGAGATCGAACACGCCGAAGGCGAGATCCAGAAGCTGGAAGACAAGATCCTCGAGATCATGGTGGCAGCCGACGCGCGCAAAGAGACGCTGAAGCAAGCGGAGTCGGCACTCAAAGCCGATACCGCGCAGAACGAGAAAGAAAAAGAGCATGCGCGGCAGCAGACCGCCGAGGATGAAAAGCAGCTGGCGGAACTGAATGCCCAGCGCAACCAGCTACGCTCAGGCGTCTCCGAAGAGCCCTTAACCCACTATGACCGGGTACTGAAGCTTCGCGGCTCGGCCTTGGCCCCAGTTCATGAAGACGAAAGCTGTTCGGCTTGCCGAGTTCGGCTGCGTCCACAGGTTTTTCAGGATGTGATGGGCAATGAGCAGTTCGTCACCTGCTTTTATTGCAATCGAATCCTGTACTTCGTTCCTCCTCCGCCCAAAGAAGATGAATCCGCGGCTGCCGCACCACAAAGTTCGGCCAAAAAACAGGAGATTACCTCCTCCGACGAAGCCGCTACCCCGTAGCTCGATTTTTTCTGCAATTCGAGAACCTTAGAATCCCATCCAACCACTCAAGCAGCTATCAGCTGGTCTACTCATTTAGCATACTCAGCAGACAACGCAGTCAGAACGCCGCAGTCTGAGCTGAAGGAGTAGCGATGTCGCTTCCGGAATCCTCGATTGTCACTCTGAAGCAGTTGATGGAGTCGCGTGCGCCAAACTGGCGGGCAGCCGGGGCGGACGTTGATCTAGCCGGTCTTGAGGCGGAGTTGTGCAAGAACATTGCCGGCGAAGTGCGGTTCGACGCGAGTACCAGGGCGATGTATGCCACCGACGCTTCAAATTACCGCCAAGTTCCCCTCTGTGTGGTTATTCCAAGATCTAAAGAAGACGTGGTGCAGGCTGTTGCCGCCGCTCGGAAGTTTGGCGCTCCGCTGCTCTCCCGCGGTACAGGTACGAGTCTGGCAGGCCAATGTTGCAATGTCGCCGTTGTCATTGACTGGTCAAAGTACATGCGCGGTGTGCTCGAGATCAATATCTCAGAGCGCTGGGCCCGTGTGCTGCCTGGCACCGTTTGCGACGAATTGCGCGACGCCGCCATGAAAGCCAGTCAGAGGCAGCTAACGTGGGGACCAGATCCGGCGACACACGCGTATTGCACCTTTGGCGGCATGATCGGCAACAACTCCTGCGGCGCCCACGCACAGATGTCGGGCAAAACCGACAACAACATCGAAGAGCTGGAGGTGCTGCTTTACGACGGCACTCGCATGACTGTCGGTTGGATGGCCGAAGCTGACTGGGAATCGAAGATGCGCCAGGGCGGCCGGGAGGGGGAAGTCTATCGTTATCTGCGTTCGTTGCGCGATCATTATGCTGACCTCGTGCGCAGTAACTACCCGGTCCTTCCACGACGCGTCTCCGGCTACAATCTCGATCAACTGATTCCTGACGAGAACGGTCGTCTCAACATAGCCCGGGCGATAGTAGGAAGCGAGGGCACCCTGGTCACCATCCTCGAGGCGAAGTGCACGCTCATCGACGCCAGAGCTGAACGTGTTGTTCTGCTGCTAGGTTATCCCGATATGTATGAGGCCGCAGACCACGTGATGGAGATCACCCCGTTCCAGCCGACGGCGCTTGAGGGCATCGATGATCATGTGTACCGGAACGTTGAGAAAAAAGGAGGACCAAATCGTCAGTATCTTCGGCTATTTCCTGAGGGTAAGGGTTGGCTGATTGCTGAGTTTGGCGCCGGCAAGAAGAGCGACGCGATCGATCATGCGCGTGAGGTAATGGAGCTATTAAAACATCAACCAGGTGCGCCAAACATGATGCTTTACTCCGAGTCGTCGGACATGCAGCACATCTGGAGCGTACGCGAATCGGGTCTGGGGGCGAGTTCGTTCGTGCCGGGTGAGCGGCCTGCATGGCCAGGGTGGGAAGACTCGGCAGTACCGCCCGAGAAGCTCGGGGGCTATCTGCGCGAAATGCGTGACCTGTTCGCGAGGTATGACTACCACGCTGCGATGTACGGTCACTTCGGACACGGTTGTGTGCATTGCCGGATTGACTTCGATCTCGCCAGTGAGCGGGGAATTCGCACCTTCAATTTGTTCATGGAAGAGGCGACTGACTTGTGCGTGAAGTACGGCGGCAGCCTGAGCGGGGAGCACGGCGACGGACAAAGCCACAGTGAGTTTCTTTACAAAATGTTTGGCGAGGAACTGGTTCAGGCCTTTCGGGAGTTCAAGTCTATCTGGGATCCAGCCTGGAAGATGAATCCTGGAAAGGTCGTTGATGCCTATCGAATGGATGAAAATCTGCGGCTCGGGCCGAACTACGGACCGTGGGAGCCGGCCACCCACTTTCAGTGGCCGCAAGACGACGGACATTTTTCTCAAGCTGCGTTGCGATGTGTGGGCGTAGGGAAATGCCGGCGCGGTAACGGGCAAAGTACGGAAGACAACACCATGTGTCCCAGCTTCATGGTGACGCATGAGGAGAAGCACACAACGCGCGGTCGCGCCCGTCATCTCTGGGAGATGCTGAACAGTAACGTTATCGCAGAGGGCTGGCACGATGAAAATGTCAAGGAATCGCTCGACCTCTGTCTTGCTTGTAAAGGCTGTAAAGGCGACTGCCCTGTCAGCGTCGACATGGCGACGTACAAAGCCGAGTTCCTCTCGCACTATTGGGAAGGACGCCTGCGACCGCGGTATGCGTACGCTTTTGGCTTTATCGATCGATGGGCTCGCATTGCGGCCATGGCGCCCGGATTTGTGAATCTGCTGACCCAGCTTCCCGTGCTGCGCGCGATCTGCAAGAAAGCCGCGGGAATTCCGGCGCAGCGCACTATTCCGCAATTTGCATCTCAGACTTTCAAGCAATGGTTTCGAAGGCATGAGCCTCGTAATCAGAGCGGCCCAAAGGTAATTCTTTGGGCGGACACGCTCAACAATCACTTCCTGCCGGAAACCTCGCAGGCGGCTGTTGAAGTGCTTGAACACTTTGGATACCGGGTGCAAGTGCCGAACCAGCATCTTTGTTGCGGCCGCCCGCTGTATGATTACGGTTTTCTCGACGATGCCAAGCGCTACTTGGAAACGATACTGCACACCCTAGCGGACGAGATTGACGCCGGTACGCCGATCGTTGTGCTTGAGCCCAGTTGTTGCTCGGTATTTCGCGATGAGTTGATTGGACTGATGCCGGAAAATGAGCGCGCTCATCGACTGAGCGAAAATACATTTCTGCTTTCCGAGTTCTTGGAAAAGAAGGTCAAGAACTACGAACCGCCGAAACTGACGAGCAAAGCTCTGGCGCAAGGCCACTGTCATCACAAGGCGATCATGCGGTTCTACGATGAAGCGGCCGTGATGACGAAGATGGGACTGAATTTCCAGACGCTGAATTCCGGCTGCTGCGGCATGGCTGGCTCATTCGGATTCGAAGCCGAGAAGTACGACCTTTCTATGCAGATAGGCGAACGTGGTTTGTTGCCGGCGGTGCGCGAAGCGGACGCCTCGACTTTGGTGATCGCGGACGGTTTCAGTTGCCGAGAGCAGATTGCACAGGGTAGCGACCGGCACGCCTTGCATCTGGCGGAGGTCATGGCATTTGCGTTGCGAGATGGAGATCGCAACAAAGGCCCATACCCGGAGAGCCAGTTTGTTGAGCCGAGGGTTGCGTCGCAAAAGCGGTCCATGCGACGGGCCGGCATTGCTACGCTTATCGCCGCCGCTGCGGCGGGGACTTGGTGGTGGTGTCGCAAACGCTAGTTGCAGCCGTCCGCGACCTTCTTTAGTGAGGTGACCTTCAGCGTTGGCGGCTGCTGCGACAAGACATCGTGTTTCGAGGTTTCGCGCGCAGGCTCACTTACCGTTCCAGTAGCTTCAACCATCTTGGCGTTGTAGCGCTTGAACGTCGCGGGATCGCCGTCCAGCAGATAAAGAGTATCGTTGGCGGTGCCGAGAGTGTAGCGATCTTCATAGCCCGTCAGACATCCTACGATCTTCTGCGGCTGTCCGTTGGCCGGCTTGGTTGAGCCATCCTTGTTGTCTTGCGCTGAACACCCCATGGGTAACGCCAGACCTAAAAGCGCAATCGGCAGCGCCATTCTCGCAACGTCACATAGTTTCATTGAGTAGTCCTCCGGCAATTCCTATCCTTGGAAGGAATTACCCATCATCAGCGCAAACAACATAGGCAGGTACACGATGGAGCACCGAAATAGTTGGCGAGCATGGATCCTGGAGCGCGAATCCGTTACCGCAAGATCGGCGAACATCAGACGCGCGCCGAAGTACAAAAATACCAAGCCGAGGAATATAGCACCGTAGAGATAAATTTGCCCGGCCATACCTAGAAATACAGGTATAAGGCTCACGGGAACGAGCGCCAGACTATAAAACAGAATTCGTAGCGTGGTTGATCGACCATCGGGCTCGACCACGGGAAGCATGCGAATCGAGCCTTTGGCGTAGTCGTCGCGATACATCCAGGCTATCGCAAAAAAATGAGGAAATTGCCATAGAAAAAGAATGGCGAATAGCGCGAGAGTACCCCAGTCTAAGCGGCCCCGGGCTGCGGTCCAGCCCAGGACGCCCGGCATCGCTCCTGGAAACGCGCCAATAAACGTACAGGCAGGGGAGATTTTCTTTAGCGGGGTATAGGCCAGTAAATAGACTACGGAGGTCAGAAAGGTTAGCAGACCGGTCAGCCAGTTGCTGAAGACCACCAGATAGATGGACCCTCCGATGGTGAGTAATATTCCCACGACTGCAGCGTGCAACAGAGACATGCGGCCGGCTGGGATCGGACGACGGGCCGTGCGCCGCATCTTGCTGTCCACGTCGTGTTCCATGACTTCGTTCAGCGCAGCGGTGCCACTGGACACCATGCCGATCCCTAACAGAGCGTGAAACAGCGCCCAGCTTAATACTGGAACACCTGCTTTTCTGGCGCCAAAAAAGAAGCCACACCAGGCAGTAACGATGATTAGCGTAGTCACCCGAGACTTGGTGAGCTGGGCATAGTCGTTGAGGCGCGGTACGATCTGTAGCCGGCCGAAGGAAAATCCTTCTGCGGTGGTCTTCATTGCGAATAGCTCCAGTGACGCACTCTTCGTCCAGCCTAGTTTTGCCCGCCGAAAGCATCGGCAGGATCTCGCCAGCAGCGCTTCCAGAAACCCTCGTCGGAGAGGTGTCCGGCGCGCCACTGTTGTAGATTGGCTAGAGTTGTAGCCGCCATACCGCCATCCTCTGAATCGAAAATCACAACTACACCGGCAACTTCATTCGGGTCCGCCGGGGCGCCTGCATCTGCGCCGCGAAGTACCGACTTTACTAAAGGCCACTTAGGTTCAGCGCCGAACTGGTCCTTGTTCAACGGTTGCACCCATATGATCTTCACTTGCTTCCCGTCCAAGGGCTCCCACTTTCCGGGAAATGGCGCTACCTCTTCCTTGGTTTGCCGCACCGAAGCAGCGTCATGTTGTTCACCGGAGATATCCGAGACGCTGATGGTTGTCGCTCCCGGTACATCCACTAGCTCGCGCTTGATCCATCCGCGCGAAATGCCGGAGATTTTGACATGGACCCAGCCATCGGTTGAATCAAGAATCTCGAACTCATCCTCCGCGTCAGCTTGTAGGAGAACCTCGGCTCCAGCCACCGGCTGCATCACAACGGGAGTATTGGATTTCTTCACAATCGCCAGATTGTTGGGACGCGCTTGGTTGTGCAGGACCTGCTCCAGGTCTTGCGCCTGCGCCTGCAGCTTGGCCAACTGCTTCGCTGTACTTGGACTAACGGGTTTCGATGCGGGCAGCTTGCCATCCGAAGGGGCGGTAGTGAGCCGATGCGTGTTAAAGAACGATCCACTTGCCGAGGCTGACGGACTATCCGGTAGAGGCTTAGTCGCGGTTGGCGATGTTTGCGATGCCGAAGTGGGATTTAACTTGTCATTCAGAGCATCGAGCAGATCGGTCTCGAGGCGGCCGCTTGACTTGAGCACGCGATATCCCGAATTCGCAGCTGTGCTTGCTGTATACCAAGCCGTAATCTTTGCGGTCACTTCGACCGTGGTTTCAGTCGCATTCGCTGATTTCAAATGTACGTCGTACTCGTAATACCCACGCTTGTAATCGTCGAGTGGATGTCCTGCCGGATCGGCGAAACCCTCCAGCATGGGAAGCTTTCCGCCTGGATACGACTCAATCGTATGAAGTGCTTTCTCTACCTCAGCCTTGGAAGCGTGAAAGGAACGTTGAGGCGAAGTGCTTTGAGCTTGCATCGCGTAAGCGAGCAGCAGTACGCAGCCATAGTTCACCACCAGCTTAGTGGGGCCTCGCAGCGATCTTGCGGCAAGCTTCACGGCAGAGGCTCCAGCTGGCTGTGGTGTACCCAGCCCTGGTGTCCGTCGACGGTTTCAACTCCGTACCAGTAAGGAGTGAGCACCATGATCAGAACGTCCGATTGCGCGGGGAGGGTATCAAGGGTTGCGGCTCCATGGTAGGGCGCAGACTTCAGTTGTGCTCCATCATCCTTTACGCGCAACTCGACTTCATGCTGCAACGCCGCTACGTGTTTCTGCATTGCCGGAACGGTAACGTCCCCGGCCGGAGAAGGAGGACTGTCGACGACGCTCGCGGTGGCGGTTCCGGAAGCTGGGCCAGGCTCGGCGACGTAGGAAGTTCCCTTGGAAGCTTTTTCTTCGGCCTCTTGCCGCTTGCCTTGAATCGTTCTGAGATGTTGCTGGATGGCGGAATACTCGTTGGCCTCGACGTTTCCCAGAGAGACGTGCCGTACATCACGGGCGTCGATGAATACGGCGTCGATCTGCAAGATCGACGCGTTAGCGTCCGCACTCTGCACCACATACCGAATGCTGACAGTTCCTATGTCTCCAGTGTCTTTAAAAAACCGAGGTGCAAGCACATTGTTCGCGACCTTGTAGAAGGCCTTGCCCGGCCCCTTCCACGTCCCGAAAGCATTCGCCGACCCAGCGCTGTGCGCACCGTACAGAATGCGTTCTTTCTCGTACGAATATGTGCCGTGAATGATTTGATCCTGAGTAACCTGCTCGACCGCCGCCACAACATCGCTTTCCGGCGCTTCTACCCGGGTCGTGAATATGGGTTGTTCCGACGCGTGCTGTTTGGCCTCCAATACACCGAAAGTCAACGATGTCAATAGTAGAACGATGCAACAAAGCTGATACAGAGCGCGAGTCAGGACCGTCCGGTTACAACTGACAACCGAGGTTGGCGAGGTCGGCATACAAGTTGGCAGGAGCGTGTTGGCGACCATAAATATCGTGAATTGAGAGGCATTGTCAAGCAAGGCTTTTGCCATACCAGAGTTGCTGAAATCCGAGATTGTCAAATTGTTGTCATGAGGATGCAAAGAATTTGCAACAAAAAGTTGTTGCAAAAGCTTATGGGCAGGTTGTAGTATCCGTCCCCATTCGGGATGTTGGGGTTATTACCGACTGAACACAGACGTTGCTCCCGCGGTGAAGTCGCCCGGCGTCGGCCATCTTGTTACTGCGAGGTTGATCGCGATGCAGATTGGCGTTACGACTTTCAGTGCTCGAAATTTTTCTAGGCGGCCCGCATTTGCAGGGCTCGCCAGCGCGTTAGGTCTGCTGTTCTTCCTATCGATTTTCTTCTGCAGTCCGACTCCGAGTCGCGCCTTTCCGGCGTTCGCTCGAAAGTATGGATTACCCTGTTCCGCCTGTCACGAAGCGTGGCCCATGCTGAACGTCTTTGGTCAGACCTTCAAAGACAACGGCTACCAGCTGATGAACGATCGTGATTCGCCGATCTGGCAGAATCCCTCATATTGGCCGGTGACTTTCCGTATTACGCCGAACTGGCATCTGGAAAGCACCAACAAAGTTGCGGTCGACCAGCCTAACGGCACCCAGGCCGAACAGAACGTGACTGAGAATGGCTTCGACGTGAGCGGGCTGGACATTCTCAGCGGTGGCACCCTGTACAAAAACATCTCGATGTTACTGGTGCCCTCCTCCGACAACACCGGCGCGTTTCACTTCGAAAGTGTCTGGGCCAGGATGGATAACATCGGCCACAGTTCCTGGTTCAACCTCAAGATGGGCAAGTTTGAACTGGACAACGTGATTTCCGAGAAGCGCATCCTGAACCTGTCGAACAACGGCGGATTTTATGTGCTCTATCACTTCTCTCCGCTGGGAGACAGCAACTACTTCGGTCAAATGGGCGACAACCAGTTTGGAACGGAGTTGATGGGCCACTCGCTCAACGACCGGACGCGTTACTCGGTTGCACTACTGAGTTCGAACGACGGCAATGTGAATTTGCCTTCCAAGAACGCCTATTCCACCTACATCACCGCCAGCCAGGCGTTCAATGCCGGGTATCAGGGTGGTGTGGACCGAGTGGGCGGCTATCTCTTCCTCGGCAACGCGCCCACGTACAACCTGACCTCGTTCGGAGTACCGATCACAGGGATCGGCAATAAGCCCTTCAATCGCGAGGGTGTGTTCGGCATCTTCTACGCCAAGAAGCTCGACTTCCAGTTGTTCTATCAGCACGGTTGGGACAGCGCTTACTTCGGTACAAGCACTCCGGCCGACCAGACGCTACCCTTGGGTGCACGGGCTCCGTCCTGGAACGGCGCATTCGTGGAGACGCATTACGTCTTTAACCCGCAGCTGATCTTCATCCAGCGCGATGAGTTCGTGCGAATGTCGCAACAGGCTTTGGTAACGACTCCCGGCAACTGGGGAAATACCAATGCCTACTCATTCGCGTTCCGCTATTACCCGTTCATGTTCAGTCGAGCGGGCTTCGCCTATCACGCGGAATACGCTCTGATCCAACAACAGGGCGCCTCGCCGCTAACGGCCACTCAGTTGAGCAGCTACAGTGCTTTCCTGGGATTTGACTTCGACTTCTGAGGACACACACGATGCGCACAAGAACTTTAAAGCTCCCGTTGATCTTGAGTGCTGTGGCGGTTGTGTTCCTCTCGACCGCCGTTTATGCGCAGCAAACCGAATACAGCGAAAACCAGCGACTGAACATGGAAAGTCACGTGGACGGCATGACCGGCCACGCGGCGACGGGTCAGCCAACGTACAAGCGTTTCTGCATTGGCTGTCACGGGCCACTGGGCGACGGGCAGGGTGAGAATGCCCAATGGATCGATCCCAAGCCCAGAAACTTCACGATTGCCATCTTCCGCTGCCGCTCCACGCCAACCGGAACGCTGCCGACTGATACTGACCTCTACGACACAATTGGCAGAGGAATGCTGAATTCCAACATGCCTCACTGGCTGCCGCTGACGAATCAAGATCGTGTTGACCTGGTCGCCTACGTGAAGCACTTCTCGCCGCGCTGGGAGACAGAAAAACCAGGCACTCCGATCGTCATTCCGCCGGAACCGGAAGTGACCGCGGATGGGATCAAGCAAGGTCGCGTTTTATTCCAGAAGCTGGAATGCTGGAAGTGCCACGGCGTTACCGGTCGAGCCAACGGTCCTTCAGCCGATACCCTGGTAGACGACGAGAACCGACCGATCAAGGCTTTCAACTTCCATGATTCGCAACGCTTCAAGTGTGGATCAAGCGACCAGGCGATGTACAAGGACTTCATGACCGGCCTGGACGGATCGCCGATGCCTTCCTTCTCGGATAACATAAAGCCCGATGAGGCTTGGGATTTGGTGTTCTACCTGCGGACTTTGCAGCCGGACGATACCAAGGAGAAGCAAATTGCCAGGCAACTTGGATTGAAGCCGATCAATCCGCTCGAACCTCTGCCCAGCAGCGATTCCGGCCAGACGCCTAGCAGCGATCAGGGTACGAATCCTGCTTCGCAGCCGTCGAGTAATCCTTCGTCTGCACCCGCGCAACCGGCCCAGCCGGCTAATCCGCCGAGCACGTCGCAACCTCAATCCAATAACCCTGGAAACGAATAAGCTGTCAGTGATAAGGAGATCACTCAATGTCAAGGAAGGTTCAGTGGAAAGTTGCGGGAATGCTGGCTGCCGTGATGCTCGTTGCGGTTCTGGCTATTACGCATGGGCCTAAGGTCGCGGCGGCAGGTAGCGGCAAGATTACCGGAACGGTGAAGCTCGATGGCGCGGCTCCTCACATGAAGGGCATCGACATGTCCAAGGACCCGTACTGCGCGAAATATCATGCGAACGATCCGGCTAAGCTGGAACTCGTGGTGGTGGGCAAGGATAACGGACTGGAAAACGTGGTGCTCTACATCTCACAGGGCTGGAACGGTGCGGCTCCCAAGACCGCCGTGCCGGTGTTCGATCAGAAGGGTTGTATGTACACGCCGCACGTCATAGCCATGAATGTCGGCGAAGACTACAAGGTCATCAACAGCGATCAGACTGCACACAACATTCACCCCGAGCCAAATCCCATGACGGGGAACATACCGTGGAACCGCTCGCAGCCGCCTGGAGCTCCGCCCATCATGCAGAGCTGGAAGGCTGAGGAAGTCGCGATTCCCGTGAAGTGCAACATTCATCCGTGGATGCACGGCTATTTTGTTCCCGTCAAGGGTCCCTACGCGATTACCGACGAGAGTGGCAATTACACGATTGAAAACGTACCGGCCGGCAGCTATACGGTGACAGCATGGCAGGAAACCTACGGAACACAGACGCAAAAGGTGACCGTAGCCGCCGGTGGCTCCGGCACGGCAAACTTCACGTACAAGGCGAAGTAGAATTCATCCATCCTGGCCGCTGAACGAGTGCTTAAATACTCGTGTAGGCGGCCAGTAACGGTTGGCGGTAAGCTCAGTTGGCCAGGTGAGGCAGCTATGGCAAAAGTGTTTGCAGTCACCATCATCATCATTGCAATTGCTTCCGCCGTTCCTATTGTCCTGCATATATGGGAGCCCCCAACCGACATCTCTGTTCACGGTAAGCTGATCGACGAGCAATTCTCGGAGACCATGGTGGAAGCCGGCGTCTGTTTTCTGGCAGCGCAGTTCATCCTGGGATTCTTCATCTGGAGGTTTTCGAACCGTCCGCGCGAAGAAAAGATCAAGAGCTTTCCCGGCGGAGCGCGCGGATTGGTTGCGGCCGCCGTCATCATCGTGGGTATGGAGGTGATGGCACTCGGCGCTTTCGGAACCAAAGCCTGGGCCAGCATCTACTTCACGCCTCCGGCTCCGGATGCGATCCAGGTGCAGGCGCAAGCCGGACAGTTCGCATTTTATTTCCGGTATCCCGGGCCGGACGGAAAGTTCGGGCCTCTCCATCCAGAGCAGATCAGCGAGGCCACCGAGAACTTCTTCGGATTGGATACGACGCATGATGCCGACTCCAAGGATGATATTGTGACCGCTGAAATGGCGGTACCGGTGAATCGCGATGTCCATCTGCTGATGCATTCGAAAGATGTGGGGCATTCCTTTTTTGTGCGCGAACTGCGCATCCAGCAGGATTTTGTCCCTGGTCTCGACCTGTCATTGCATTTCACGCCGACCAAGATCGGCAGATACGAGATCTTGTGTACTCAGCTCTGCGGGCTGGGTCACTACAACATGAAGGCATACTTGGAAGTCATGTCGCAGGAAGATTTTGATGCATGGCTGAAAAAGCAGGCAGCTTTACAGTAGGCGATTGAGCCGCTTCGCGGACGTAGGCTATTAAGAGGGTCACATGCACAACATGTCCGAGCCGGTCGTTCATCAACACGCCGCCCCTACGGGTTTCATCCGTAAGTACGTTTTCAGTCTGGACCACAAAGTCATCGGCGAGCAGTATTACGCGTTGGCACTGGTAGCGGTCTATATCGGCCTGGTGCTCTCGTGGGTGATGAGAATTCACCTGGCTTGGCCTAACGCCGCGATCCCGGGCCTCCAATTTCTATCGAAGACCGGTGCTCCGGGCGGCATCCTCACGCCGGAGTATTACCTGCAATTGATGACCATGCATGGAACCATCATGGTCTTCTTTGTACTTACGACAGCCCCGTTCGCAGGTTTTGGAAACTATTTCCTGCCGATTCAAGTGGGCGCCGAGGACATGCCCTTCCCGCACCTTAACATGATGTCCTTCTGGGTGACCTTCGTCGCCTTCCTTGTCGCGGTCTCCGCGTTCTTCGTCCCGCAAGGACCGCCGCTTTCCGGTTGGACCGCCTACGCACCTCTGAGCGCGCTCGGTCAGGTTGCCGGGCCGGGGCAGGGAACGGGTCAAGTGCTATGGGCGGTCTCGATCGCTATCTTTTGCGTGGGACAGTTGCTGGGATCGCTGAACTTCATTTCGACCACTCTCGACATGCGGTGCAAAGGCATGAGCCTGATGCGCCTGCCGCTTTCGGTGTGGGCTTGGTTCATCACGTCCTGTATCGGCCTGACGGCGTTCGCGGTCCTGATGCCCGCGTGCATCCTGCTGTTTCTCGATCACGTTGCCGGTACAAGTTTCTTTATTGCGTCGAACCTGGTAGTCAATGATCAATTGCAGCCACACGCTGGCGGGTCCACTTTGCTGTGGCAGCACCTATTCTGGTTCTTCGGGCACCCTGAGGTTTACATCGCCATCGTCCCGGCAATGGGCGTGGTCTCGCACGTGCTGATCACGAATATGCGGCGCCCGTTACTCAGCAGTCGGGTCATCATTTATTCAATGGTTTCGATCGCATTCCTCAGCTACATGGTTTACGGGCATCACATGTTCGTCAGCGGCATGAATCCTTTCTCGTCGCTGGCGTTCTCGTTCCCAACACTGGCGATTACAATTCCCGCCACGATTATCGTGCTGATCTGGATCGGCAGCCTTTACGGATCGAAGCTGCGGATTAACTCTGCTTCGCTCTTCGCCCTGGGCTTCATCTCCATGTTCGTGAGTGGCGGAATCAGCGGATTCTTCCTGGCGCAGCCTTCCATCGACATCCTGCTGCACGCGACTTACTTTGTCGTCGGGCATTTCCATCTGGTGATGGCGGTCGCAGCACTATTCGGCATTTTCGCTGGAACTTACTTCTGGTTCCCCAAGGTTACCGGGCGAATGATGAACGAGACCCTGGGCAAGCTTCATTTCTGGGTAACGTTTGTAGGCGCCTATTGCATCTTCATGCCATTCCATTACCTGGGCATGGCTGGCAACGTTCGGCGTTACCAGGCGTTCGTGGATGATTTCATGGGGCCGTTGATGCCCGTCCACAAGTTCATCACGATAGCGGCACTCATCACTGGCGCAGCGCAGATAGTGTTCTTGTACAACCTGATTCACAGCCGCTTCTGGGGCAAACCGGCTCCGTTGAACCCGTGGGAGGCGACTTCACTGGAGTGGTCGACACCGTCGTCACCGCCGCCGTTCGATAACTTCGGCGGCAAGCTGCCTGTGGTTTATCACGATCCCTACCAGTACGGCATTGAAGGTTCGACCAACGATTACGTCATGCAGACGGATCCGGCGCAAATCAACTCAGCCCGAGATGAGAAATAAGGACTCTCGTGGCCATGCAGTTTACAGCCGTCAACCAAGTAACGAAGCGGAAACAACAAAGGGTGCGGTAGATCATGGCGACCACAGTTCACGAACCACCAAGAGTTACGGCGGACTCTGGCGGAGGCCGGAGTGATTTGCCGTCAGCGACGAACAGGCTCCGCGTCGAAGATAGCTCGCCCGCCTCCCGAACCGGGGTGTGGGTAGGGCTCGCGGCGATCACCATGACCTTCGCGGCTTTTACCAGCGCGATGATCGTGCGTCAGGGCTCTTCGTATGACTGGCAGCATTTCACGCTGCCCTCGGTGCTGTATTTCAATACCGCGGTTCTGTTAGCCAGCAGCCTAACGCTTGAACTGGCGCGCAAACGCGCGGCTGCGTTCGTGCACGGCACACAGGCGAAGCGCTCGGCAGCTTTGCTGTTCCTGTGGCTGACATTTGGGCTGGGATTGGTCTTTGTCTGCGGCCAGTACAGTGCATGGCGGCAATTGCGTTCGGAAGGCTTGTACCTGGCAACGAATCCAAGCAGTTCGTTCTTTTATTTATTCACAGCACTGCATGCCGTACATATTCTTGGTGGATTAGCCGGACTGACGCTGGTGCTCTGGCGATTCAGCAAGCCGCGTCCGAGCTTGCAAATCAGCACACTCAGCACGGTCTCCTATTACTGGCACTTCATGGATGTGTTGTGGGTTTATCTGCTGTTGTTGCTGTGGGCGCGGATCTAGTGCTGCGCCAGGAGGACATGCTGTGAGCCATTCCGACCTTGCCATGAATGCTCATTCGGTTGTACACGAGCGGTCTTCACCGTTCGCGATTCCAACCAAGAAGCTGGCCATGTGGCTGTTCATCATCGCCGATGCCGCCACCTTTGCCGCCTGCCTCCTGGTGTACGGTTTTCTGCGTAACGGCTCGCAGAACTGGCCTACCCCATTCAAGTTTTTCCCTACCGTCGTCAATGCGATGGTCATGACCTTCATCCTGGTCACCAGCAGCCTGACGATGTTTATGGGAGTTCGCTCGGCGAAGCAAGGGAATCGCGACGCCGCGTTCCGCTGGACCATGATTACAGTCTTAGGCGGAGCGATCTTTGCCATCCTGCATTTGCGGGAATGGATGGGCATGATCGATGAGGGAGTTCGTCTGTTCAAGAACCCCTGGGGCAACGATTTATTCGGAGCCTCATTTTTCACGATCACAGGTTTGCACCTGACTCACGTGGTGATTGGAATCGTCGTGCTGCTGGTGGTTGGCGGGCGCTATAAGAGTGGGCGATTGAACGCCGATGACCTCGAGATCACCGGCTTGTACTGGCATTTTGTCGACCTGGTCTGGATGTTTGTCGTGCCTCTCATCTATCTGCTCAATGTGCAGAAGTAGGCTGAAACGCGGAGGAAGCAATGGAAGAACTCACGAAACAGCAACCCGGCGGCGCGGCATCCTATACCGACAAACTTGGCAAATATCTAATCGTATACGTCGCCATCCTGATACTGGCTGGCCTGCAATTCGTCATCGCCTATCAGCACGTGGATGTTAGTACGATGATTTTCCGCATGTTTGCCATCGCGGTTTTGGAAGCCGGGTTGGCGGTTGTGTTCTTTATGCACCTCGGGTCGGAGAATCGCATCTTTGTAACTTGGGTCGCACTTGTGACCTTGTTCGTCTTTGCGGCGTTGCAGTACAGTTGGACGGACAGCTACCGCATGGAGCGAGATTCTCCGAAGAGCTTTCAGAATGGACCTCCGCAGTGAAAAATATTTGTAGAACGGGGCTTGCTAGAGGGGTCGCTCTGACAGTTGCTGGCGTAATGACCTTTCTCGCCCCGAAGGCCGTTTTCGCGCAAGGCTGCGCTCTGTGCTACACGCAAGCCGCTGCTTCCACGCAACGCTTTATTCAAGCGTTACGTAGCGGCATCCTAATCCTGATTATTCCTCCGATGTTCCTCTCGGTCATGTTTACCGTCATGGCCTACCGCCGCCGGAACACGTTTCACGAAGATCCGACAGACCAAGGCGCTATCTCCGACGAGGAATTCAGCCGGGCTTGGCGGACTTGAGCCGCATCGAAGGCCACGCCTTACTGTGACTTGGTGGCCGAATGATGCACTGGCGGCTTGGAGCTCTTCGGGACCGCTTTGGGGTGCGCATCGTCCGCGATCTGCTGGGCGACTCGATCCGACTCCTGCGTGAACGTCGCTGTGACCGCATCCACGCCAAACTGATTCGCGTCCGCCGCCAGTGGAACGTCTTTGAGCTCGGGTACCGGCTTGCCAACCTTATATAGTGTGATCAAAGTCAAGGCCTGGTATTTGGCAGGATCCAACGTCGTTCCTTTTGGTACGGAGGAAGGGGGAAGCCCGCCGGTTCCGGGGTCCTTCAACACCGTAGGCACGGTGTAGACGAAGTAGTCGCACTGTTTCAGGCGAGCTTCACTCTCGACATCCTGCAATGGTGCTGAGGCGGTGAGCGGTACCACGTCGAGTTGATGCCGACCGAACTCACTCACGAGCTCGAGCTGCAGAGTGTCGGTCGGTAGCGACTGTCCGGTAGCGTCCTTGATCCCGACCAGGCCTATGCGAATGACTCCGGCTGCTTTGGCAGGAGCGCTTGGCGCGGGTGATGCGGCAGGTTGCGGCGAGGTCTCTGCAGCAGGTTTGTCGGGAGCAGCCGCTGCGCCTCCCGCCGGGGCGCTCCCCGCTGCATCTGCTGGGTTCGAAACGTTGCAGTCCGGTGGGGCGTCAAACAATGGCGCGTCGAGCGTTGTATTCGTTAGCTCAATGACCTCTGTCGTGGTCGTAAAGGTACCCTGCGGCGTAGTCATGGTCATGGTCTGCTTCAGGGGATAGCCCAGAGCGCCGCCATTGCCCTTCATGACAATTCGATCATTGCATCCGCGCTTGCCTCCCACGCCACCACAGGCCATCGCTCGGAAGGATTCGTCGCCGCAGGAGAAGTTAGCGAGATCGGCGTACCACCCGTCCATCTCCATCTTCATGTTCGACTGATTACAGGCGTCGGGGGTGGACTCCATCATCATGGTGCTTCGAATGTGGCGCGCCTTATAGCCGAACATCTCCTGGCGCTCGCCGGTATCGGTGGAGGTGCGGCTTATGGTTACAACGCCGCCCTTGCGGCCAGCTCCTTCCCCATCGTCCTTGCCCATGCCTCTCATATCCGGCATCGCCGGGCAGGAGCTCTGATCGCCACCGAACGGCATAACCATGCAGCGGCCTCCGGCGACCGTAACCATTCTTTTCTGGTCGCACTGCAGGATGGAGACCGACGCAGCACGGCCGCCGAAACTCATTTCGGTCCGCTCACGGGAGCCTTTGATGTACACCGTGCTCTCGGTGCTGTGTCCCATCACCGTGGTGCGGGTCTTGATCTTCAGGTCAGCCGAGGCAAATGTCGAAATGCAGAGGAGAAAGAGAAAGGAGTAACCCGCCAGGCGCATCAAAGAGGCCTCCTAGATAGAAACCTAACACTGCTCTGTCGTAAAACGAAAGCAAAACCAGCGACCGTCGGCAAAGGTGATGGTTCGGAATAGGAACGTTTGGTCCGCTCTCAAAATCGCTGTTGGCGAAGATCAAGGCGGGTTGGTAGGGTCGTGCGAGGCCGCCGGGGCAGGGACGAATCAGAGTAGCGGCCTGAGTCGTGCCCGCCGGGTCCTTATTGTCAAGAAGTTAGGAGCCTAAGTTTTCACACCTTCGTTAACATTTAGACGCCTATCGAAATCAAATCCTGCACCTCTCGGTCGCCGACCGGCATCTTTAACTCATCGGTTTTTAGGTTGTGGGGTGAGGATTTTGAAAAGTTCTTCCGCAGTTCTAGCTTCGTTATTCCTGGGCTTGGCGGTTTTGTCAATTTCGGGTTGCGGCAAAACGGAAGCGAAACAACCGCCGCCGCGAGCGTTGCCGGTCAACACCAAGACCATTGACCTGGCCCAGGTCCCGCAGAGCGACGAATATGTCGCAACGATTAAGTCTCGCCGCTCGGCTACCATCCAACCGCAAGTGGACGGATCGCTGACACGCATCCTGGTGAAATCGGGAGACCACGTGCGCGCCGGTCAATTGTTGATGACGATCGACCCGCTGAAGCAGCAGGCTACCGTCGATCAGCAGGTCAGCACCGAAGCGCAGAAGAAGGCCGTGTACGAGTATGCACAGCGCGAACTAGACCGGCAGCAGCACCTTTTTGACGCGGGAGTAGCCAGCAAGCAGGTCTACGAGCAAGCGGTCCAGGCCTTCGACAATTCCAAGGCCGACTGGCAGTCTGCCACCGCCGCACGCGTTACGCAGCAACGGCAACTTGCCTATTACAGCCTGGTCGCGCCCTTTGCTGGCATTATCGGCGATATTCCTGTTCACGTCGGGGATTACGTTTCACCGCAGACCCTGCTGACCACGGTCGATGAAAACGCCGATCTCGAAGCCTACATCTACGTGCCCACAGAGCGGTCAGGCGATATTCGGATGGGCCTGCCCGTGCAGATCGTGACCAGCACCGGCGACGTCATCGAGAACACCAAGATCGACTTTGTCTCGCAGCAAGTCGATAACTCCGTACAGGGCGTATTGGCAAAGGCTCCGATTCATGAATCGCTCGATCGCTTCCGGACCGAGCAATTGGTAAGGGCGCGCGTAATTTGGAGCACCAGCCCGGCACCCACCGTTCCCGTGCTGGCGATCACGCGTATCGGCGGACAGCCCTTCGTCTATGTGGCCACAGATGTTAATGGCAGCATGGTGGCTAAGCAGCGTTCGGTGACGCTGGGCGACACCATTGGAAATGACTACGCGGTTAAGAGCGGACTTAAGCAGGGCGAACGAGTGATTATCTCCGGCACCCAATTTCTTGTCGACGGAACGCCGGTACAGCCGATCAGCTAGTCCGAACCGAACCTTTTCATCCTGCGCCTTCCGGTGTGGGAGAAGTCGAGAGCTCCATTGGTTAATTTCTTTATCAAGCGGCCCATTTTTGCGACCGTCTGCGCTCTGTTGATTATTCTCGCGGGCGCCGTCTGCATTCCTACCTTGCCGGTCTCGCTGTATCCCAACCTCGCGCCCCCGCAGGTTACGGTAACCAGCAACTATGTCGGCGCGAACTCGCAAGTAGTGGAGTCGGCGGTAACGATTCCTTTGGAGCAGCAGATCAACGGTGTCGAGGGTATGCATTACATCACCTCGACGAGTTCGAACGACGGCACTAGCGCGATCAACGTCACGTTTCGTACCGGCTACGACCTGAATATCGCTGCCGTCGACGTTCAAAATCGCGTGGCCACCGCACAGGGGCGCCTCCCGCAGGAGATCAAGAACACCGGCGTCACGATTACCAAGGCGAATCCCAACTTTGTCTTCGCGGCTGGGTTCTACTCGCCCGACAACAGTCTTTCGGACCAGTACATTTCGAACTACCTCGACGTGTACGTGAAAGACGCGCTGAAGCGCATACAGGGCGTGGGCGATGTCGTCATCTTCGGTGAACGCAAGTACGCGATGCGCATCTGGCTTGATCCCACGAAGCTTGCGGCCCGGCAACTGACTGCAGCCGATGTCGTGGCCGCGCTGCAGGAACAAAACGTGGAAATTCCGGCGGGCCAGCTCGGACGCCCCCCGGCAGACCCGAAGCAAAATTTCCAGGTCACCTTGCGCGTGGTGGGACGATTGTCTGACCCGGTGCAGTTCGAAAACATCATTATCAAGAACACGAAGAACAGCATTGTCCAGCTGAAGGACGTTGGACGGGCTGAGATTGGCGCCGAGACCTACGACACCAACCTCCTCTACAGCGGTCACGAAGCCATCGGTATCGGTGTGCAGCAGCTGTCGGATGCCAACGCGCTGGCCGTCGACAAGGCCGCACGGGCCGAGTTGGCGGAGCTCTCAAAGTCCTTTCCGCCGGGCATCAAGTACGTGATCGCGTTCGATACGACGACAGTGGTTGGCGACTCGGTCCGCGAAGTGGTGACTACGCTGGAAGAAGCGGTCCTGATCGTCATCATCGTGATCTTCCTGTTCCTGCTGGATTGGCGGGCCACCATTATTCCGGCTGTGACCATCCCGGTCTCGCTGATCGGCACATTTGCCTTTATCAAGATCTTCGACTTCTCCATTAATTCACTGACTCTGTTCGGAATTACCTTGGCGACGGGGCTCGTGGTGGACGATGCCATCGTCGTCATTGAGAATGCACAGCGACATATCAACGAGGACAAGACCGACTCGCACACCGCAACCTCGGCGGCGATGGCGGAAGTATCCAGTGCCGTTATCGCAACGTCGCTGGTGCTGATCTCGGTGTTCGTGCCGGTATCGTTCTTCCCGGGCACCACTGGCATTCTCTACAAGCAGTTTTCGCTGACTATCGCCTTCTCTATCGCCATTTCGCTGTTCAATGCCCTCACCTTGTCTCCGGCGCTGGCTGCAATCCTGTTGAGGAACGAAGAGCACAAGTATGAGCTGCTGGACTGGACGCGCATTCGACCTTTATCGAACGGATACCGCAAATTTGCCCACGGTGTCGATCGCAGCATTCACGGCCTGGGTCGTGGCTATGGCAAGTTCATATCCGGAGTCTTGCGCTTCCGCTACGCCGTCATTGTCCTGTTTCTTGTGGGATTGGGCCTTACCGCCTTCATGTACCTGCACGTTCCCACCGGGTTCGTTCCGCAGGAAGACCAGAACTACTTCATCGTCGTGGTGCAGGCACCGCCCGGAGCGTCGCTTTCTTACACGACCAATATTGCAAAGCAGGCAGAGAAGATTCTGCGGGCCGATCCCGACGTCTTCGGTACCTTTGCGGTTCCCGGCTTCTCGCTTTCCGGAGGCAGCTCGCCGAACTACGGACTGGTGTTCGCACCGTTGAAACCGATCGACGATCGTAAAGCGAAAGGGCACGCCGCCAGCGACATCGTGGCTCGCGTGTCGCCGAAGCTGTTCGCCATACCGGGCGCAATCGTCGTTGCCTTCGAGCCGCCGGCCATCAACGGCATCGGCAGCTTCGGTGGTTTCCAGTTCCAATTGCAAGACCTGGGACGGAACACGCTGGAAGACTTGGACACGGTGGCGCACCAGATCGTCGCATCCAGCCAGCAGCGTCCCGATCTCCGCGGACTGTTTACCAGCTACACCGCCAACGATCCGCAGCAGCTGGTGAAGATCGATCGCGAGAAAGCCAAAGCCATTGGCGTGCCTCTCAGCCAGGTGACCCAGGCGCTGGGCGTCTACATGGGCTCGCAATACGTAAACGACTTCGATTTCAACAATCGTTCCTATCGGGTTTATGTGCAGGCGGATCAGCCCTTCCGCATGAGCGCGCGCGACCTGCGGCAATACTATGTGCGCTCGGATAGCGGGGCCCTGGTGCCGCTCGACAACATAGTCTCTTTGCAGGAGAGCTCCGGTCCGCAGGTCATCAACCACTTCAACCTCTTTCGCTCGGCGGAAATCGATGGCGCCGCAGCTCCCGGGTACAGCTCGGCCCAGGGAATTAAGGCAATGGAGGAACTGGCGAAGCAGCACATGCTGCAAGGTATGTCGTTCAGCTGGTCGGGATTGGCTCTGGAAGAAGTGGAGGCCAGCGGTAAGGCGATCATCATCTTCGCTCTAGGCCTGCTGGTGGTTTATTTGACACTGTCGGCCCAGTATGAAAGCTTCGCGCTTCCTTTCATCATCCTTTTAGCTGTACCGATGGCGGTGCTGGGTGCGCTGCTATTCGTGTCGATGCGCGGGCTGGTGGACGACGTCTACGTTCAAATTGGATTGGTGCTGCTGATTGGCCTTTCGGCCAAAAATTCTATCTTGATCGTAGAGTTTGCGGAGCAGCTGATCGAACGCGGCCGTTCCATCACGGAAGCTGCAATTGAGTCAGCCGAACTGCGGTTACGGCCCATCCTGATGACATCGTTCGCGTTCATCCTGGGAGTCTTGCCGCTCTACTTTGCGAGCGGCGCCGGGAAGATTGGACGTCACTCCGTGGGAACTGCGATCGTCGGCGGTATGTTATTCTCCACGGTCCTTAACCTGATCTTCATTCCCGTGTTGTACGTCATTATGAAAACCTGGTTGGCCGCGTTTTCCGGCAAAGCCAAGCAAGAAGAGCCCAGCCTGGAGGACATCGCTGCCTAGCAAGCCACGCATGGGGCCTTACTCACTCGTAGCTATTTCTGTGCCGGCACGAACTGCTCCATCACCGCCTGTCGCATGAGATTTGGCGGAAGCAGACCTTGCGCCAGGATGAAATCGTGGAACTTTTTCTGATCGAATTTCACTCCCTTTGCGGATAGAGCTTTTTCGGTGTCCTCCCGCAAGTCGATCAGTTTGGTATAGCCGTAAAAATAGCTGTTGGCCTGGCCGGGAGCCCGGTAGGTGTAGCGCTCGACCTCCTCTTCCGCGAATGCGTGCGAGGAGACTACGTCATCCTGCAGCACGCGATAGGCGTCGGCGGTCGTGATCTTCCCGCTCTGCAACTCCGGATCGAGAAATGCTCGTGCCGCGCGCAGCAGTCGATAATCCAACGAAACCAGCTGCCCTTCCAAGGGCATGTAAGGCTTGATCAGGTACTCAGAATAAAGTCCCCAGCCTTCGACATTCGTGCTGTTGAAGGCGAATCGGACACGCGCCAGCGAAACTCCGTGCTCCAGCATCGAGTCGAACTGCAATTCGTGGCCGGGCCGCGCTTCGTGGGCGGTCAGGGTCCAGGCAGCCGCGTCGAAGGTGAAGTCATCATATTTTTCGGATGCGGGCTGGCCGGGAGCCGCGGGAATGTTGAGCGGAAGGACGAATACGCCCTTCTGTCCGGTGTTATGCAGGAACGGAGGTGGCTGCATGTGCGGCGCAGGCTGCTGTGCCGTCTCGGCTGCCGTGGCAATGCGGATCTTCGCAGGCCGATCAGGCAGCGTTACGATCTGCTGTTCAACGATAATTTTTTCGATTTGCTTGAGGCGGTCTTCGTAGAACGGCAGTATGGCGTCACCGACCAGTTGCTGCTTCTTCAATTCCTTCATCACGTCGCGATAGTCGCCGGACGGAAGATTGCGCTCCTTGGCGATCTTGGCGGCGATTCCCTTCATCTCGCCCTGAATTTCGATGAACGCCTGGTGCGCCATCGTCGCAATCTGGTCCGGCGGAATATCGATCCCATAACTCTGTAGATCGAGCGCGTACTCCTCAGGCGGCAAACGGAAGTCGGTTCGTGCTTTGGGCAAAACCGTTGCCTGCACCCATGCGTCGTAGTCCGTCAGCTGCTTCTTCAGGGTGGCGTAAGGCTCCTGCCAACCCGTCAGCTTGTACTTCTCCATCAGCGTCGTAATGCCATCGACATAGTTGGAGTTGCGGCCCATCTCGGTTTCGATCTCGACCTTCGCCGGATAAATCACGCCCGCCTTGGCCATCTGTTCCATGGTGCGCTGCTTGAGGATCTCGGTGAGCGGCTTGTATCCCGGCTCGAGGCCGGCATACTCGCGAATTCTCAGCACTGCCGCCGCCCGACGGTCAGCAGGCGTCTGCTCATCCAGCAGGATGTGAAGCCCGCCAAAGACACGCCCGCTTGCGTTGTAGAAAGGAACCTCGTGCGCGCGATCGTAGTCCTGCAGCTTGAGGTCCAGCTGGACCCTGTCGATCATGATCTGCAGATCTTCTTGCACCTGGGGCAGCTGTTTTTCCGCCGCTGCGGCCTTCAGCTTTACCACCACGGCCTGCATTTCCTGCCGCTCCTGGTCCTCATCAGCCAGAGTAGGCTGCCCGACTTTGTCGTCGAATTGGCTTAGGCCTTGCTGGGAGCCAGCTTCGGGATGGTGGGCGAACGATACGTCGGTTAGAAGCTTGGCGTAACCATTGCTGATTGCGATCCAGTTTTCGGCTGGGGCCTGCGAGGCGGGTTGCGAAACCTTCGCAGCCGGCGTTTGAGCAGAGGCCATCAAACTCAACAATCCTGTGGCGACAAACAAATTCATGGTACGGAACACTGCTCCTCCAGAGGCTGCGAATCCGTTAATGGATTCGCACATTGCCAGCCAACGGGCGAATGAGAGGCGACCAGCAAGAACCTTATAGTACTAGACCGAGTGAGGCATTGAGCCTCCTTGGCGGCGCGAGGAAGGCTTACGCGGGTGCGAATTGCGGTCTAACGGCTGCGGGCCTGTATTGGCGTAGTGCCGTACAATCTGCGCCACGCGCGACGTAGTTGCCGGCTTGATCCAAATCCCACGCGCTCCGCGACGTGCTCGATATCCAGATGCGTCTGGTGAATAAGTTCTCGAGCCAAGGTGACGCGCAGCCGGTTGATGTATTCGGTAATGTTCATACCGCAGTGCTCGTGAAACAGCCTGGACAAATGACGCTTGCTCGCGCCGGCAGTCCGTGCCAGCATTTGCAGGTTCCAGGGCTTCGCCGGATGCCGGCTGATGGCATCCTGCACTCTGTGCACGGTGGGATGAATATGGTTGCGGCCTTCCAACCATGGAGACAATTGCGGGTCGGCCCCACTGCGCCGGAGATAGACAACGAGGTAGCGCGCGACAGCGCCTGCACAAGCTTCGTTGGTAAGCCGGCCGACAATATGAAGCATGAGATCGACCCCGGCCATAATCCCTGCACTCGAGTATCGATCGCGATCCTCTACATACAGTCGATTCTCCAGCACCTTCGCCTTCGGCGCGATTGCCGCCAGCTCGTCGCAGCAGGAATAGTGCGTCGTACAGCTATAACCATCCAGCAGGCCGGCCTGCGCCACAATCAGCGCTCCGGAGCAAATGGAGATGAGCTTGTGTCCAGGCCTAACGACAACTCGCAGCCACTTTACGATCGCCGCCTGACGCGCACGGTCGACCTTCGAACTATCCGCATGAGCCACGCCGGGCAACGTCATCACGTCGTCCACGTCGCCGGCGACAATGACCATGGCGTCCGCAGGCAAGGTCGCCGGCAGAGGCTCGATCGCTGTAACAGAGATGCCGACGGAGGTCAGTATGGTGGAAGACGCGCCAATGTAGTGCACGTCGAACCGCACCTCAGACTGTTCGAAGTTAGCGCGACGCAACACTTCCATTGGCCCTGCCAGGTCAAGCAGTGTCAGACGCGGCGGAAGCACCACATACACTGGCATTCGGATCATCTGGGGGCGTCTCCTGGTCTAATCATCATCGGATCACAAGGGCGGGCCGTTGACCTGCAACAGCGACTGCCCGCCCCGGGGCCAGAGCTTCTTCGACCGTGACGATCCGGGCGAAGCGTCCTTCCAAAACGAGTTCGGTCCGGGCCTTTATTTCTTCCGCACTCCATTGCCTGCCATTACGGTCCGTCATAGGAAATGTGAGCGTGGCCTCGGAAACGTAGCTCACGTCGTATCCCATGTCGGACGCGTGCCGCGTCGTAGTCTCGCAACACTGCTCGGTGCGAATACCGGCAACCATCAAGCTCCGAATTCCGTGTTGCACCAGCCAGACATCAAGTCCACTACCTACCAGTGCGCTGTGACTACGCTTGTGAAATACAGCGTCAGGACTTATTGAAAGGCCGCTCATTGCTTTGACGTGGCCGGAAGACAGAGAGAACGCGCCAGAATCTTCGACATGGAAGACTTGCACCACGGGAATGTTGCAAGCCTCTGCCCCATCGATCAGCTCTTGCAGTCGCGTTAGAAATAAAGGAGCGTCTGCATCGCTCCAGTAGGGACGGTGCCGGAACGACTCCTGCACGTCAATAACGAGAAGCGCTGTTTTTGGGTCGGACATTTAGAGCCTCCTGATCTCAAACCGTGCCCTATCGTAACCCCTTGCTATTCGCGTTGAAATACCAAGTCGTGCCGAAAACAGGACAAAAAGAGACATCCGGAGATTTTCTTTGGGGGCACAGCCGCTGTACTTCTCCTGATCGGAAACCGGCGACGAATACGAAAACGGTGTGACCAGAACGTAGCGCGAAAAGATAGTGACGTCGGCCGCACCGTAATGAATGCAATTTGTCCTACCTGTCCGGACCGGAATCTCCGTCTTTTCTGTCTAACGCCAAATTCCAGATGTTTCATCCTCCGTCGCCACGGTTCGGCCCATCTCCTTACATATGGGGCGAACTTTTCGGCTCGTGGAGACGCAGGGCCTGTGGTACAGTTGCGCCTTCAGCAAAAGGCCTTCAGAGGTGACACTTATGCGTCGATCACGCTACGCGTGTTTCGCTCTCTGTGTATTTATTGTGGCAGTAATCTCATTGCCGGCTATCGCGCAGGTTGCCATCGCCACGGTGCCCGCTGGGGGCGCTCCGGACTATGTGGCCGTCAACTCCGTTACCAACACCATCTACGTCGCCAACTACTGCGGCAACGATCCCACATGTCAAAGCCTGGGAACCGTCACAATCATCGATGGTGCGACCTATGGCACGCAAAGCATCCCCGTCGGCGTGCATCCCGTATTTGTGGCGGTTAACCCGGCTACTAATACGATTTACGTCGTCAATAATTGCGGCACGGACTTAAGTTGCTCAAGCAGCGGGACGGTAACAGTAATCGATGGCGCAACCCTTGCGACTCAGAGTGTCCCCGTCGGCTCTAGCCCCTTTGTGCTGGCTGTTAACTCTGTCACCAACACAATCTATGTGGCCAATGGTTGCGGCGCCGATCCGAGTTGCGCAAGCCCCGGAACGGTAACCGTGATCAATGGCGTTACGCTTGCGAGGCAAAGTGTCACTGTCGATTTCTCTCCGTACGGAGTAGCGGTTAACGCGAGCACCAACAAAGTTTATGTGGCTAATACTTGCGGGACGGATTCCAGTTGCGGCAGCCCCGGTACTGCGACGGTAATCGACGGGATCACTCTTGGCACGCAGCAAGTGTCGTTGGATTATTCGCCCTACGATGTAGGCGTTAATTCTTCGACTAACACCATCTACATCGATAATTTTTGCGGGACGGACCCCAATTGCGGCGGCGCTGGAACGGTCGATGTACTTGACGGCGGCACCCTTGCCAAACAGACCGTCGCAGTGGGTGTCGCGCCTTATGATGTCGAGATTAATGCTGTGACCAATATGATCTATGTGCCCAACAGTTGTGGAAATAATCCCAGTTGCGGCAGCACCGGCACAGTAACCGTTATTAATGGGACTACGCTTGCGACGTCCACTGTCAATGTCGGGGCGTATCCCGTACAAGCGGCGGTGAATGCAACAACCAATAAGATCTATGTGGTGAACAGTTGCGGCAACGATGTCACGTGCGCGAGCGCCGGAACGGTGACGGCAATTGACGGAGCAAGCAACACCGCCTTCCCAATCGCAGTTGGGGACGCGCCTCAAAGCGTTGCACTCAACGCGTCCACCAATGCCGTTTATGCCCCCAACGGCGGAGACAATACTGCTTCCGTGATCGGAGGGGCTACCACGCTGCAACTGGTCAACGTTACCTCCTGCCGTCTCGTGGATACACGTTCGGGTGGGGGACCGATACCAGGAGGGTCCTTCCAGACATTCAACCTTCCGCAGTTGGCCCAGGCACAGGGTTGCGGAGATCTGTCGTCGGCCGCCTCTTATTCGCTGAATGTCACCCTGATTCCATCGAACGGTCCGGTGGGATATCTCACCATATGGCCGGCGAGCCAATTTCAACCCAATATTTCGACGATGAACTCGGACGGCAGGGTAAAGGCCAATGCGGCGATCGTATCGGCGGGGGTGAGCGGAGGAGTCAGTGTCTTCGTGGCGAATACCAGTAATGTGGTGCTGGACATTGACGGCTACTTCGCCCCGGCTAGCCAATCCACTTTGGAATTCTATCCGCTGACGCCTTGTCGTGTGGCCGATACCCGCAACTCGGGTGAGCCTGAAGGTCTGGGGCCGCCATCTCTATCGGCCGGTGTGCCTCGGAATTTTCCCGTGCTGGATGCGACCTCCTGCTTCCAGCAAATTCCACCGGGCGTGACGCCAGCAGCCTACTCGCTGAATTTCACCGCCATACCCCATGGTCCGCTGGGCTATCTGACGGTTTGGCCGTATGGACAAGACCAGCCGAATGTGTCGACGCTGAACGCCCCAACCGGCGCGGTAACGGCCAATGCGGCCGTCGTGCCGGCTGGTACGAATGGCGAGATTAGTGCGTATGCGAACAACGCCACAGATCTGGCCATCGACGTCAATGGCTACTTTGCGCCGGCAGCTCAGGGTGGACTGTCGCTCTACCCGACGGTTCCGTGCCGAGTTTTGGACACTCGTCCTCCTAATGGGAATGGCCCCTTCAGCCAGACCCTGACTCCTCCGGTCGATGTGATGGGAAGTCCGTGTGGCGTGCCATCGCCGGCCCAAGCCTATGCGTTAAATGCGACGGTGGTGCCGGTGGGATCGCTGGGGTACCTGACCTTGTGGGCGGACGGCCAATCCCAGCCCACGGTCTCGACGCTGAACGCGTCCGACGGCGCCGTCACCTCAAACATGGCATTCGTTCCTGCCGGCACTCAGGGTGAGATCGATGCTTTCGCTTACGGAACGACGAATCTGATCCTGGACATCTCAGGGTTTTTCGCACCGTAGTCTGCTAGAAATGCTGTGGGCACGGCGTCAATGCCGTGCCCATGTTTTTTCGCGGACCAATTGGCAGTCTTGCCACAGCTCTAAGCTCATAACTGCGGCAGCTGGCTCGTCTAGTGGCACTACCTACCAGGAATGCTCCCGTCCACCAGTTGGTGCGGAGTTTACCAATTGCCGTCATTCCGGAATTGTGCCAGTGTCGGCGGCATCGCGATGCCGGTCTGAAAGCTCACCAGTAGCGTCAAGCAGAATTCCGCTCGAGGTCCATGACCTCATCCGCAGACAACGGACTGGATGCCTGGATACCTACGGCTTTCACCTACCGTTACATGCTCAAAGATGCTATGGACACGGCGTCAATGCCGTGCCCATGCTTCAGACTGCCGGGTCTTGCCGCCGGCTTAATCTCCCTACTGCGGCGGCTGGGTAGTGTAGTGGCACTGCGAACCAGTGATGCTCTCATCCACGAGTTGGTAGAGAGTTTGCCAGTTGCTGTCATTAGGGTACTGGACCGGGGCCGGCGGCGTTGTCGCGATGCCGGTCTGAAAGCTGGCCGGCAGCTTGATGCCGAAAGCGAAACATCCCGCAATTGGGCAATCCATGTCCTTGATGGCCCAGGAGCAGACCGAGGTATCGCCAGCGGTACAACCGGGGTTGTTGGGATTGTTCGGATTACATTCACATTGGGCGCCGTTGGCCGTGCAGTATGTAGCCGGCTGACAGAATTGCGGTCGATCCCCTGTAAATTCGCTGGCATAAGCGTCCAGATGCACGTGCACTGTGACCAGTCCAGTGCCGCCATTTTCCTTGGACTTGTCGTCATAGCTCACGTCGAGGAATGATGCGCCACTGGCCGACTGGAATTCATAAGCGTCGCTGGGGAACAGAGCGCGATACGGCTTTACCGACTCTTCAACCGTTCCCTTATCAAGCCCATAGCCCACGAACATCTGGTAAGTCTGGTCCAGGGAAGACTTGGCATAGATAAAGTAAACGTAATACGTGGTATTGGGCATGTAGATGTTCCACTCTGACGTATTAGCCGCCTGTTGCGTGCTCAAGGTGACTTGATCGTCAATGTAGTACAGCCCATGGTTGACCGTCAGGGTGCTGCGCTGTCCGTTTCCTTGTCCCATCATGCGAATCGTGGGGCGCTGGAATCCGGTTGGATTTCGTTGATAGTCACCAAACTCCGTTTTCGTAAGATATTGGCGATATAGGGGCACGCCGTAACAGGCCGCGGATGACGGAGGGCCGGCGCTGCATTGATCTCCCCAGGCGCAATACTGGTACGGCGGCCTAGGTCCCGTGAAGCAAATGTTCCCGGGGGGGCTGAAGCCTCCTTGCTTGCATCCCCCCTTGTTGATACCGCAGTCAGCTATGGTGGCGGTGGTGACGTATTCATTTGGGCTCGTGTCCGCGGTTCCTGGGGGCTGAATGGTGCCGTGCCAATCCGAGGCGCACTGGACCGTGACCTTTGGATCGTTGAAAAAGCCATTTTTCTGCGAGTAGGGACGATTGACGGAGATGGTCTCTCTGGTATTGCCACCGCCAAGATCGGCCAGCAAGCCCGTCAATGAGCCGTCATCGTCGTTCAACACTGTTTGACGATCAATATCGGTGAAATTCGAAAACAGCATATTCGACCACGTGCAATAGCGGTTCTTGATTCGGGTCTGGTCGGTGTTGAAGGTGCCGTAGTCAAACAGCGGCTCGATTACAAAGTGCCGGACGTCCACATTTTGGAAGTACAGCTTGTCGGAATGGAAGGCGGGAGGATAGTAAAAGCCATTGGACTGCTTCCACGCAATAGCGGCATTGGGCAAGTAACAGTTACCGTTGGAATCAGCCGGCAAACCGTCCTCGCCCCTGTCGCCGTAAACATACCCAAATTTGTTGCAGTACTGCACGTTGCCATCTCGAGTTTGTTCGCAGTCTTTCTTGAGACCGACATTCGTGACCGGAATATCGAGGAATGCGTTCCGCTCCTGATGGGACGGGCCATCGTAAATATTAATCATCCGTTGATTGCCGCTGAAGCTGTCGAACGGATAACTGATACCCTCGGCAGCGGACAGACAAAAACCTTGGGGCGGATCGGTATCACATTTTTTCAATCCGCTAGGATTAAAGGGGCCGGCGCTCCAGGCGTAAGGATTGGTTGGCTGACCATTCGTGGCTTGCGTGTTGCCCACCAAAGCACTCGTGCGCATGAGCGACCAGTATCCCTGCGCCAGCTCGGAACGGGTATAGCCCCCGCCGGTAACAAACGTTATCCCGCCTTGCTGTACGTCGGTAATGCCGCTGTTTTCCACCAGGAACCACCAGCGGCGTAGCCATATCGCGGAAAAATTCTTAGCGGCCCAGTTGAAAGAAGTGGTATAGCGGTCAAGCGTGGTGACTACGCAATTGCTGAGGTCAAAGGGGTCTGACGGCAGAGGGCGGCCCCCGCATGGCTGCATCTTAGTGCAATTGCCGTTTTCGTCCGGGACGCATTGGGTTGGTTGGCCCGAAGCGACCGTGTACGGATAATTGGGATCGTTGATGGGTGGATTCATTTGCGCAGGCGCGACGTCATTCTTGACGGCTTGCAACATGCCGGCCGCGCCATTGTTGGTTACGCCCAGGCATCCGCCGGCGTTAGGGCCAATGTTCATAAACGACTCCATCGCAGTGGAGCAGGAATTGCCCACGAACTTCTTCAACGGTGCCAGACCCGCATGCCCTATGAGCGGCAGCTGTTCTCCAGCGTATCCCTGGAAATATTCCATCCTCGATGGCCCGCTGATGCCCCCCGGCAGTTCCCAATAGCAGACCCCACAGGTCCCCGCCGAGGAAGCAAAGTTGTACTGGAAGTCGTTCCAGCCATTCATGATCCAAAATAACGTTGGGTTCTGCCAATCGGAGAAGATTGGCTGACTCCCGTCATACACAGGCTGGCCGGGAGGTGCGGCCAAAATGCCCGGTACATGACGATCGTTTTGCCCATTCAATACCGCGGCGCGGGCGAATACACCCAGATTGGTATTCAAGACGTTATCGGTTTCGGTACCATCCTCCAGATAAAATCCGTGGCCGATCGACTTGTAGCCCACGTTGCGTGCCAGCGTCACCTGCTGTGAGGCGTGGATGGTAATCCAGCGAGTCATCGAGTCCCACACGGACGAATCTTTCACGTAGGTACCGGTGGGAGTTATGCGCGCCATGTGGAAGTGCACCGGATAATGGCCGATTGCCCCACCCTGTCCCAGTTGATAGAACTCGACGCCCTGCACCTGGTACGACAAGAAGCCTTGGCGCACGATGGTGTGTCCGCCAAAGTAGCTGTCGGGGGCGGAGGATGGCAGAGCTGTACCCGCGGCTGCACCATCCGAGACGATGCGGATACTGCGACTCAACAGTCCAACCGCGGCCCGCACATCGAGACTACGGTCTTCCGGGCTCTGATTTGGCAATAGGGCAGGGCCAATCTCACAATTGGGGGCGGTGTAGTCGGGCGGATCCAGACACGGAACGGTCGCCAGCGAATAGGTCTGGCCCCAGTGCGGATTCTGCACCACTCCCGTCAGATGCACGGTCGACCCGTCTACACCGCTCGTTCCGACCTGTAATTGTTCGGCGTGTCCCGGTAGATAATCGGTCGAAGTTACGACAATGTTGTCACCGGGCTTCCAATCGGCGGGCGTGCCGCTAACCTGTAGCGATGTCTCGGCAGCCTTACCCTGCAGGGTAGCATTCAGCCGCAGCCAACTGGTGCTAAGGACTGCGGGATTGTTGTCGTCCCCACCTTGCGCTCCTTTGTAGCCAGAAAGATTGATGGAGCCTCCATAAGACAGAGCCAGCACTTTATGTCCGAAGTACGCGTTGCTGTCATTGCCATCGAGCTTGGTGTACTGGTAGAAGCAGTCATCCACTCCACCGGGGAGCAAGGTTTTTGGATCGAGCTGGGATGTCTTGGTGCAACTCGTGGGGTACTGCATGTTCATCTTGTTTGAGTTCCAGACGTCGGATGGCGTGGTGGGCACGCCACAAGTAGGATCGTCCTGCGGAACACCGCTGACTAGCTGCTGGCAGACGACGTTGGGGTCACCCGGGCTGCCGTAGAGATGAATCGTCAGCACTTGTCCGCCATTGTCGGCGCCGATTCCCGTCGCCTGAAGCACACCTCCGTTTTGCACCAGGATGTTCGCGGCATAGAAGTCCATCGTCGCGTTGCTGAAGGCCAGCGTTCCGCTTGCGCCGCCTGTCCCGAGGATGTACACGTTATGGAAGTTGTATGGCCCGTTGGCTCCATTCACCGTACAGGTCATGTTGCTGATGACCAGGTCCGGGCCTACCGTCCCCAGTGGCGCACCGTTACTAAGAATTCCGCCGCTGCAGAAATCAGTGGCCGCATCACCTTCTGGCCGAGTGGTAGATGCCGGTCCGCGAGTTGTGTCAGAAGGAACGTGGTTCACTGCGGCGACTGCATGCATCCGTTCGCCAGAGGGAATAGGGTTCGCCATACCGCCGCACCCGCAAAGTGTCAGCAAGAAGGCGGCGGAAGCAATAGTCAACATCTTGTGCGTCATGACTAACCTTTCAAAGGCGGGCATTCGCAGCACTACAATGGGAAATACCTCGCGACCAGGCGACTAGTCGCTTGAACCCGTTATATGAATGACATATGTGCTATGTCGGCGTGCGGACACGTTACCACGAGGCCCTGCTGTTCGCAATGAACAAGTTCCTCTACAACCCGGTTTTCAGGCGTCCGACTATGGCACATGCAGCAGCCATCCGGCGGCGCGGCCGGCACATGAAGTACGTATTCCCCGGCTACCAATCAGCCGGCCTGCCTGGACAACGAAATACTGAATTCAGTCCATTAAGCGTCCTTCAGTCGAAGAGGTTAGTTGGGGATGTTCGGTTCTCTAGTATTAGCGCTGGGGTGGATGCGACTGGAGTTTTGGGCGTTGCACAAATGGGTAAAGGGCGTACGATCAAGGCTCATGGAAAGCAAGAAGCCGTTCTGCCAATCACAAAAACCTCATTAGAAAGCTTCTTTTGCAAACGAATATTTTTGACCGGCGGAAGGAGCCTTTCATGCGCGCCATAGCCAAGGTCATCGTGGCTACATTCTGGCTATTCAGTTCTCTGGCATGGACACAAACTGGTACACCGCCCGCACCATCGGATGCGCAAGCCCAAAAACCACCGATACCCATCCAGATCGTCATACCGACCCCTCCCACTGCCTTCCGCGGTGATACGCAATGGCGCCAGTGTTACGAGATCTATCTCACAAACCTGAGCTCCGCCGCTTGGACGCTGCAACGCATTGACGTGAAGAATGAGAACGGCATCCCTTTGCTCACGGTTCAGGGCAAGGATCTCGATGGGGTGCTCTCCCATCCGGCGCTTCCGCCTGACAGCAAGGGAGGATCGGCGGCCGACATCGCGCCTGGCGAAGCGATGATTGCTTACATGTGGATTGACCTTGCCAAGGGTGACCCCATTCCCACGCATCTCCAACATCAAATCGTCCTCAAGAACTCCGGCGACAAGAAGAACTATGAGGTGGACGCGCCAGTGACAGTGGTGTCCGACAAACTGCCGCAGATTGTTCCTCCGCTGCGCGGCAAGAACTGGATCGCGATCAGCGGTCCATCGAATTCCTCCGTTCACCGGCGTTCCGTGCAAGTGTTCGACGGGACTCCGCGGAGTGCTCAGCGTTATGCAATTGATTGGGTCCGCCTCGGCGATAGCGGCAAGACCTATCACGACGACCGGGGAAAAAATCGCAATTATTACAGCTACGGCGCCGAGGTGCTAGCCGTTGCCGATGCAGTTGTCGTCGAAGTCAAGGATGGTATTCCGGAAAATACTCCGCCTGGTGATTCCAAGGATGGTACTCCGCCTGAGGTAAAGCTCGCTGTTGACATGACGATGGAAACGGTCGGCGGCAACCACGTTAGCCTCGATCTCGGAGGAGGCGTTTACGCCATTTACGCCCATCTTCAGCCTGGCTCCATTCGCGTCAAGCTGGGGGACAAGGTCACGCCCGGACAAGTGATCGCTCTTCTGGGAAACTCCGGCCATGCTGGCGAGCCGCATCTGCACTTTCAGCTCATGGATCGCAACTCGCTGCTGAACAGCAATGGTCTGCCGTATTATTTCTCGGCATTCAAGCTCGCCGGGCGGATCAGCGGGGACTCCGAGGGACAGCTCACCGAAGCGCCAATGAACCTGAAAGTGAACCGCCTTCCAGCGCCAGAGATACACCACGGCGACATTCCGCTCGAAAACGAACTCTTGGACTTCGAGCCATAGGCTCGGTCGACAGCCAAAATAGGCTAGTTTAGTAGCTTTCTCTACTAAGGAGCGCTGTCCAACTGTGTAGCGGATTGCAAGATGCGGGCGCACTATTTTGGTCTGGCTGTTAGTTGCCAATCAAGATCCAGTAACGAAACTTTCGTACATTCGAAGCAGACCAGTTTTGCGATTAGGATGTGGTACGCCCAGATGACAGATCCTTTGCAAGAGGTCGGAAGTGTTCAACCCGACGTGTAATTGAGTGGCTTACGGCCACTTTCCGAAAAAGAAGTTTAGCGTCACTCCTCCTATATTCCAGTTCTGAGGGGTACATGTCGGACAGTGCTCACGCCGATAATAGGCGTCCATCATGAAACGGCGTGCAGACGGCCACTGAACGCCTGCGGTATACCATTCCTGGCTCCAGGAACCCGTTGGCGCGTCGTAGAAAACTTCTGCTGAACCGTAAGGGCTGAAGCGGAAGCGATGAACGCGAAAGTCACCTTGCGCGGAGACCATGTTGCGATACGTCGTCGAGTAGACTCCGTCAATCCAACGCAGCTCTACCCAGTTCCTGTCTCGTAGCAGAAGCCGTGAGAGCGGACGGTAATTCAGGGTCATGTCGAGGGTGACACGATCTTCATTTCGTAATTCGCCGGATTGCGTGGTTCGCAGAAATTCATATCCGCCGCCAAGAAGAAGATAGTGTTCTTTGTCAGGGTCGATGTTGATCCAATGAGGCCGCAAGATGGGCTTGAACTGATACCCAAGCGCAGCAGCCGCATACCACTGCTGGTAGGGATAACCGGCTCCCTGTTCAACGCCAACAAATGTGAGCAGACGTAGATGGGATGCAAATTGGAGGTGAACGTCCGCTTCCGGCCAGACCTGATTTTCCGATACCGCCGTAGTTGACTGCCCGGCGGCGTGAGTTGGGCAAACTATCGACAGCCACAATCCGAACAAGATCCCAAGTGAAACGAACCCGGATGTCGTAGGCCCGGCGAAAGCGGCGGCTTTCATGGAAACAGCGTCCCCAACCCACGTTCCAGTCTGATTCGCAAACTGAAATGCGTCATTCGCGGACCTCTACGCTGAGTCGCGCTGGTCGTGTACTCTTCGCTCACCAGCTCACATCATCGTCAGGCAGCACGCCATGACCGGCTTACCTCGATCAAAACCTCGTTCGGGCTCGGTCCTTTGGACCCGAAAGCCTCCCAGCCATTGATTTTGAAGACGACGGATTTGGGATCGGTACTCACGCCTGATGGCAGAACCGATGAATCTAGAGACGGCGCTCGTGCTCTTGCTGGAATAGGAAGCAATCCTTCGATTGCCGGCGTCAGCGCTACCAGACCCCCATTGCGGTGTAGCAGAAGCTGAAGGGGCATGCAGATAGCTACGGCGATGTGGTTCCGGATGAGATGGCCCACGCGCATTCCAAGCTGGTGCGGTTAGCCATGTTGAACCGTAACTGATTTCCAGTGATTTCAAAGTAGTCTAAGTCCTTTAAAATTGGCGGAAGCGTGTGCGAGTCGAACGCACCATTGACGTCAAAGACGCCAATCGCCGGTTTTGAAGACCGGGAGGATCACCGGACCCCCTTCGCTTCCGGGATTGTGACAGCAAGCGCCGGGAGGCCACTAGCCTGGAATCTGTAATGAACGGCGCCCTTGCAGGGTAAAGCCTGGAGAAGCGACAAATCAAACGGCTTGCTTATCAGCGCGATGCATCCAGGAGCTGTTTTGCTGCTCGCAACCCGCTGGCGAAGGCACCGTGGACAGTCGCTCGGTGACCATCGCTCTGGGTGGCTTCGCCGGCGAAGTACAGCCGACTATCTAAAGGTTCGGCGAGTTCTTTCTGCGCGGAAAACCGCCGGCATGCACGTAGCTGTAGGCACCGCGCGAAACCGGGTCGGCTTGCCAGTCATGAAAAAACGAGCGGACAAATTTCTGCTGCACAACTCCTTTCGGAAGCGAAAGGATACGCGCTGGAGCGTCCATCGCTTCGGCTTCGATTTGACGCTGTTGCAGGCCACAATGATTCATGAGTAAAGTTCCACCCACCCGGCTGATGCTATTGCGGTTGACTTCGTGACACAGAGTGCGCCCGAGAAGAGGTATGTGCAAACCCGCACCTCATCGTTGCAGAAATACTCAAGGGGTGCACACGACAAGATGACGGATGTTGAGTTTTCGCTCACAAGCCCCGATCGCCTCCAAATCTTTGAGGTGAATTACCTCACTGCTCTTTTGTGACCTTAGCCCGTCCTGTTGCGAAAAGCATCACTTGCAAAAGTGACACCCGTCACAGCTTCTCTCAAGCCTAAGTCTCACACTGAGAACGTACTAGCGAAGTCGTGCGTCTGATGTTGGCTTTTTATTGGTTGCCGGATTTTCAGTAGATTGGGTCGAGTTCATACCTGTAACGGAGAAGTCATGAAGAAGGTCATCTTAGCTGTCCTGATCATTGCATTCGCTCTTTTTCTAGCGCTTCCTAATTTGTCATGGGCGCAGGAAGACATCTACAAGGCCAAATGCGCCGCCTGCCATGGCGCCGACGGAAAGGGCTCGGCGGCCGGCAAGAAGATGGGAGCTCCTGAGTTCTCTTCTGCGGCCGTACAGGGTGCTTCCGATGCGACGCTGGCTGATTTCATCGAGAATGGCGGACCGCAAAAGAAAGCCTCGCATGCGTTTGCCAACAAGGGCGTCAGTGCCACCGACGCCAGCAAGCTGGCTGCTTACGTCAAGACATTGAAGTAGTTGTCCGGCCTGGCTTGATCCACTTCAGCCGGTCGAATTGCCGGTCTGGAGCGGTGGTTGTTCCGCTTCGTCGCCCGACGGCGCTGCTCGTATCGGCGCCGCTTCTACCTGCCGAGGTCCGACTGGGCCGCCTGGGCGATCTGGCTCCAACTGGCGCAAATCCCCGTGCTCGTTGCGGCCCTGGAGATAGTCATGAGCAAAGGAATTCTCTACGATGCCACCAAGTGCATCGACTGCAAGCAGTGTGAGCAGGCTTGTGCCGCGGAGAATGGTCTCCCGTACGATGACACGATTGCGGCGCAAGAAGTAACCTCAGCGCACAAATACACGGTTGTTCTAGCCAAAGAGGACAAGTTCATGCGGCGTTTGTGCATGAACTGCGACGACCCGGCTTGTGCCTCGGTCTGTCCGGTGGGCGCCATGAAGAAAACCGCGCTCGGTCCGGTTACGTACGACAAGGGCAAGTGCATGGGATGCCGCTATTGCATGGCCGCCTGCCCCTTCGGAGTTCCTAAGTATGAATGGGACAAAGCC
The DNA here is from genome assembly GCA_963834135.1 of uncultured Acidobacteriaceae bacterium. Classification (GTDB taxonomy): domain Bacteria; phylum Acidobacteriota; class Terriglobia; order Terriglobales; family Acidobacteriaceae; genus Bog-257. Next base: position 166,904 of record CAWIAN010000014.1, read on the forward strand.
ATTCCGGCCGTCCGTAAGTGCATCATGTGCAGCAAACGAGTAGAGGCGGGAAAGCAGACGGCATGTGCCGAGATTTGCCCCACCGGCGCGACCCTTTTTGGCGACCGCGACACGCTGCTGGAAGAAGCCAAGAAGCGCATTCACGACAATCCCAACCAGTATCTGCATCACATTTTCGGCGAGAACGAAGTTGGCGGTACGTCGGTCATGCTGCTCTCTGCCGTTCCCTTCAACCAGTTTGGTTTCCGCGCCGATCTCACCGAGCGGGCACTTCCCATGTATACGTACCAGGTGCTTTCGCGAATCCCCGATTTTGTTCCTCTGTTCGGCACGATGCTCGGCGGTATTTACTGGATTACGCATCGCCGCCAGGATGTCGCTGAAGCAGAAGCGCAGGAGAATGAACCTAAAGGCGGTGCCCGATGACTGTTCCTCGCGTGCGTTTCACCTTCTGGAAGGCCGTCTTCCTGGTCATCATGGTTGGCGGTATTTACTGTAGCTACATCCGCTTCTTCCATGGACTCGGCGCTTCCACCAATCTGTCTGACCAGTTCCCGTGGGGAATATGGATCGGCTTCGACGTGATGTGCGGCGTCATGCTGGCGGCTGGCGGCTTCACTTTGACTGCGGCGGTCGAGATCTTCAACATCAAACGCTTTCATTCGATCATCCGGCCGACCATTTTGACGGCATTCCTTGGCTACCTTCTGGTCTGCGCTGCCCTCATGTATGACCTCGGGCTACCTTGGAACATCTGGCATCCGCTGATCATGCGCAATCCGCACTCAGTGATGTTTGAGGTCGCCTATTGCGTGATGCTTTACACCACGGTGCTGGCGCTGGAGTTCTCCCCGATCGTGCTGGAGCACTTCAATCTTCAGAAGCCATTGAGAATCGTGCGCAGCGTGATGGTCGTCTTCGTGATTCTCGGTGTGCTGCTTTCGACGCTGCACCAGTCATCTCTGGGCACACTCTACCTGATCATGCCCAACAAGCTTCACCCGTTCTGGTATAGCCCGCTGCTGCCGGTGTTCTTCTTCCTGTCTGCGATCTCGGTGGGGCTGGCGATGACGATATTCGAATCTTCAATGAGCTCGAAGTACTTTGGCCGCGAGATCGAGTTGCCGATCTTAAGCGATCTGGGCCGGGTGCTGGTGGTGGTGCTCGCACTCTACGGCATCCTGAAGTTCGAAGATTTGCTTCATCGGCATGTGCTTTACCTGGTGTTCGTCTCCAGTTATGAGCAACGGTTCTTCCTGTTGGAGATATTCCTGTCCGTTCTGATCCCACTGGGCATGCTGCTGGTTCCGAAGATCCGCGAGAGCGCACAAGGGCTCTACCTTGCAGCGGTTTTATGCCTGTTGGGTTTTGTGACTAATCGGCTGAACGTGGCAATCACGGGAGTGGAAAACGCTGTTGGCGGGCGTTACACCCCCAAGTGGACCGAAGTTGTCATCACGGCAATGTTTGTTGCGTTGGGCTTCGCCATCTTCGGATTGGCAGCTAAATACTTGCCCATCTTCCCAGAGGAGAAGGCGCACCTGCCTGCAATCCGCGAAGCCGAAGTAGGGTTAGACGAAATTGCGGTGCCTGCCCATGCGGGTGACTGAAAACTCGGACGGGGTTCGTCCTGTAGTCAAGCGTGAGAACCCGTCTCCGCCTCCGGGATGGTTTCAGAGGTTAGGACAAAGCATTAGCGTAAAGCTGATGATCTCGATCTTCTTCGTCCTGATCATTATTTTTGGCCTGCTGGGATACTTCATCATTCAAGATCAGCGTAAGCACCTGGAAGATGCTGCACTGGTTAGCGCCGAACAGCAGAGCGAAGTGCTGCGCCGCAGCGCATCGCGCTACATGTTGAATAACGATCGAACTGGGCTGTACGAGATGATGCTCAACATGGCGGATCAGCCCGGCATGGTACGGGTGCGCATCATGAATCCCCAAGGCGTGATCAGCTATTCCACCTCTCCGGCGGAGGTGGGCACGATGGTCGACAAGTCGGCGGAAGCCTGCTACGCCTGCCATGAAAAGTCGAAGCCGTTGGCACGGCTGAATCGCTCCGATCGCTTTCGCCTTTATCGGGCGGACGGGGAACGCGTTCTTGGCGTGATCACTCCCATCGAGAACGAGCCCGCCTGCTCCAATGCTGCCTGTCACGCGCACCCGGCGGGCACTCAAATACTTGGCGTACTCGATACGAACCTCTCGCTCGCCCGAGTTGATAAAGGGCTCGTCCGAGAGACCAGAGCGATGTTGGGCTACACGGCGCTATCCCTGTTTGGCGTCGTTTTCTTAAGCGGCCTCTTTGTCTGGATGGTGGTTCACAATCCGCTCCGCGAATTGGAGACGGGAACCGAGCGCATTGCCAACGGCAATCTTGGGTATCAAATACCGGTTCATGCCCACGACGAAGTGGGTCAGTTGGCCCAGTCGTTCAATGATATGAGCAATCGACTTCAGTTGGCCCAGGCTGAAATCACGGCATGGGCACACACGCTCGAAGAGCGGGTCGACGAAAAGACACGTGAATTGAAGCAGGCTCACCAGCATATGCTGCACGTGGAAAAAATGGCTACCATCGGCAAGATGGCCGCCGTTGTGGCCCACGAAATCAACAATCCTTTATCCGGAATTCTTACCTACTCCCGCCTGGTGAAACGTTGGATCGATAAGAACACAGATGCCACAACAAAACAGGAAGAGATGAAGGGATCGCTGGATCTGATTGCCAGTGAGAGTAAGCGCTGCGGCGAACTGGTCCATAACCTGCTGAGTTTTTCGCGGGTCTCCCCAATGAACCTGGCGTGGTGTGACTTAAACCAGGTGATCGACCGCTGCACAAGGTTGGTTCAGCACAAGCTGGATCTTGGCGGCATTCAACTCAACCTGGACCTTGCTGCCGACATGCCACCAGCGCATTGTGATCCGGCGCAGATTGAACAAGTCGTGCTCGCCCTGGTGATCAATGCCATCGATGCTATGCCGCAAGAAGGCAACTTATGGATCACCACGCGCCCGAAGGGCGAAGGTGCGGTGGAACTCGTGATCCGTGACGACGGCATTGGAATTCCGTTAGAGCACCTCCCGCACATCTTTGAGCCTTTCTACACGACCAAAGAGTCGGGCGGCTCAGGTCTCGGTCTGGCGATTAGCGAGAGCATCGTCGAGCGCCACGGCGGAACGATTGAAGTGAATTCGGTAGTGGGGCAAGGAACGACATTCAAGATTGTGCTGCCAATGGACAGTCAGAGGCCGCCGGTTACAGCAGAAGTTGACCGTCCAGTCTCTGAGATGAGGTAGAACGATGACCCAAGGTAAGTTGTTGATCGTGGATGATGAGCTCAGCGTAAGAGATTCGCTGGCCAAATGGTTCGCCGAAGAAGGCTACGAGGTTGCCACTGCGGAGAGCGCAAACGAAGCGCTCACCCGGGTGGCCGAGCAGGCATTCGACGTCGCTCTGGTCGACATCAAAATGCGAGGGACCGACGGCATCGAGCTGCAACGGCGGCTTCACGAGATTTACCCCGACATGCTGGTTATCATCATGACCGGATATGCGTCGGTCGAAACGGCCGTCGCAGCGCTCAAGAATGGCGCATACGATTACGTCAACAAGCCGCTCGATCCCGACGAACTCGCCCACTTGATCGCCAAGGCAGTTTCGCACCGTCGTACGCAACAAGAGAATGTAAGGCTCAAAGAAACCGTGGCGGAGATTGCGCACCCCAGCGACATCATTGGGCAGAGCGCAGCCATGAAGCATGTCTTTGACGCAATTGAGACGGTTGCACCGACTGACGCCACCGTTCTGGTCACCGGCGAAAGCGGAACCGGGAAAGAGCTGGTGGCGCGGGCGATTCACTCCGGCAGCGCGCGCCGCTTCCATCCCCTGGTCGTCATTCACTGCGGGGCGTTGACCGAGACTCTGCTGGAGAGTGAGTTGTTCGGCCACGAGAAAGGCGCCTTTACCGGAGCACAATATCGCAAGAAGGGAAAGTTCGAAATCGCAGAGGGCGGAACCGTGTTTCTGGATGAGATCGGTGACATCAGTCTCAAGACCCAGACGGATCTGCTGCGAGTCTTACAGGAGCGCGAAATCTGCCGGGTGGGCGGAAATCAAACGATCAAAGTGGATTTCCGCGTGGTCGCCGCCACGAACAAAGACCTGGAACAGCTGATTGAGGAGGGTAAATTTCGTCCTGACCTTTATTACCGGCTGAACGTCTTCCATATCGAGATACCTCCGCTACGTGATCGGCGCGAGGATATTCCGGTCCTGGTCGACCACTTTGTCCGCAAGTTCTCCGCCGAGATGAGTAAGCGGATCACGCGAGTCTCCCCGGCCGCCATGAATGGATTGCAGCAATACAACTGGCCGGGTAACGTACGCGAACTGGAAAATGCCGTCGAGCGGGCCATGGTGGTCGCGCAGGAGCCTGAGCTTCGCGAGCAGGATTTCACGTTGAAAGCGAAGAACGGCGCGGGACTGGGCATTGGCGATGTTCGTAGTCTGGATGACGTGGAGCGGGCTCACATTCTGCGGGTTCTCGATGAGTGCAGTGGCAACCAGACACGCACGGCCGAGGTGTTGGGAATCGATCGCGTCACGCTGCACCACAAACTGAAGAAGTATGGCTGGAATCGGAAAGAGAAGGAGCAGCTGGCAACCAGCAACTAGCGGTCTCACCGGATACCAGCGAATTGCCCGCAGCTACTTGCCGCTGTCATGAAGCGTCTACAATTGCTGCCGATTGGAACTGTCGATGCTGAACTGCTCGAATGGCTGGGGCAGGCACTGCACGACAAGTTTCGCGTGCCTGCGGAGATACTTCTCCCCGCTCTAGATCCCGCCTTTGCCTTGCACGTTGAGCGGCAGCAATATCACTCCTCCGAGATCCTAGCCGCCATGCAGCGGTACATTCATAGCAATACCTGGAGACTGCTCGGAGTTACACAACTGGACTTATATATCCCTATTCTTACGTTCGTCTTTGGGGAGGCGCAGATGGGCGGAGCATCGGCGATTGTCTCGTATCATCGATTGCAACAACAATTTTATGGATTGCCCCAGGACATGGACCTGCTGGCCAATCGTCTTTTGATCGAGTCGGTGCACGAACTCGGACACACCTTGCGGCTGACCCATTGCCACGATTATCAGTGTGCAATGGCGCCGGCGCATGCGGTGGAATGGATTGATATTAAGGATAGCGGTTTCTGCCAAGACTGCCTGGCACGCGCGATGGAAACCGTCTAGCCGGAATCGTTGGGCGAGCGACTCTCACCTCGGAAAACTCGTTATAGCTACTTCTTCGGCTGCGCCGGTTCGTCACTCCAGGTCCAACTGAACAGATGGCCACGATGCTCGGCGACCATTGCTGTCACACCCATGATACCCATCACAAGGAAGATAGCAAAGAACACAACCGCGATAACCAGGATCGGCATACTGCACCTCTACCTGCATTGTGCTTTGCCGCTGAACACGCTTCCGTGATGGCAATCACAGATTGATGTGAGAAGGAAGGGCAGACGTTGTTCTGCTTGTGAGGACGACAGGGAGGTATAGAAATCCTGCGGTCCGGCGGAAACGGAACAGTGGGCGACCTCTTAGCTCAAAGCCGCAATCTGCGCCTCAAGGGCGGCAAGGCTGCGTCGCAGAAATTCGGAGTAGCGCTCACTAGTGCTGCCTTCGAGTTGCTGCACAACACGCTTGCGGGACAGAAGGAGATCATTTTTTCTGATCAACGCCTGTCGCTCGTCCGGCGAGATATTTTGGTCTTGGTTTGCCGAGAAATCGGGGGCGGACTCTTCTATCTGGGCTTCTACAGACTTACTTTCCCAACCACGCGCCATACCACAATTATAGTCCGGTCGATCGCAAAGTCTGGCGCTCGAATTTGGGCACTCCTACCACTTAAGCAGCCGTGTTCCCAGAACGAGCAATCCAGTGGCAGTAACTTTCCGTAGGTTACTGGTTTATGGAGGGAGGCGGAGTTTTTTAGCTTGGTACCCGGACAGATTCTCTACAGGTTCGATCACGGCAACTACCGTGAAATGTGCGTCTTCTGAATTCAAGACAGTCCCAATCTGGGCTTGTTCGGAAAGGGGGCGGTGAAGAATCATTGACGCGGGCGGCAACCGAATCTGACAATAAAAAGTAATCATTGGGATAGTTACTGCAATGCGCATCCTGGTTGTCGAAGACGACGCGCCTCTGGCCACTTTCGTCCGCAAGGGCTTGGAGGCGGAACATTATGCCGTTGATGTTGCCGGGGATGGCGAGATGGCGCGGCAGATGGCGGCTGACAGCGACTACGACCTGATGATCCTCGATCTGAATCTGCCCAAGCTGGACGGAATTGGAGTGCTGCAAGCGGTCCGTCCCCAAAAACCTTCTCTCCCGGTTCTGGTACTGACTGCGCGCAGTCGCGTCGAGGACCGCGTACAGTCACTCGATACCGGCGCGGACGATTGTCTGATCAAACCTTTCTCCTTTACCGAACTCTCTGCCCGTGTCCGAGCATTGCTGCGTAGAGGGCCACGCACCATTGAGACCGTATTGAGAGTCTCCGATCTCGAACTTGATCGGGTTGCCCGGCGAGTTGAGCGTGCCGGGAAACGAATCGAGCTTACATCGAAAGAGTTCGCCCTGCTGGAATACCTTATGCGCAATGCTGGCCGTCGGGTGACGCGCGCAATGATCGTAGAGCACGTGTGGAACCTGTCGTTCGACACATCGACCAACATCGTGGATGTTTATATCAATTATATGCAAAGTATTTCCAGCATCTCCTCGGAGTTGCAAACCGCCGACTCCTCCTTGAGCTCCGCTGTCACCGCCATGCAACGAGCCATCACGCTGGGTGTGGAGGGAGCCAATGGCACGATGTCGACTCAGGACCGGGCCACCGCTGCTCAGGAAGTAGAAGGTATCTCCCAGCAGATTCTTAGCGTTGCCAACCTCAGCTTCAACGGGCACTATGTCTTTGCCGGCACAGCTAATTCTCAGCCGCCGTACGTTGCCGACGATACCGCTCCTGGCGGCATAGCGTATCAGGGCAACGACAATGTAAATTCCGTGCAGATTGAAGTCGGGCGCAGCATTGCGGTCAATGAGCCGGGCAGCCAACTATTTTCTGCTGCCGGCTCTAACGTTTTTCAGGCGCTGAACGATCTAGTAACTGCACTACAGAATCCAAACAGCACGACCGAAGACATCGGCAATGCCACTACAGAGATCCGCGGCGCCTATGACCAGCTCACTTCGGCGAGGGCTTTCTATGGCAGCACGATCGACCAGTTAGTCAGCACTCAGGATTTTCTCAACAGCGAGAAGGTGCAATTGGGACAGCAGCAGAACAGCACCATCGGGGTGGACATGAACGTTGCCGCCACGAACCTCACGAATGCCGAAGCCGCGCGGAATGCTACCGTACAAGCCGCGGCCAGTCTGAGCAGTATGACCTTGATGGATTACATCTCGTCGATCGGTCACTAAAGGAAGTGAAGTGAATTTGTAAGCGCCGGGTGATACGCTGGTTGCGATCATGACGGCCGACGAAGTCAAACAACTATTGCTGCTGGAGCCGCTGGCTATCGAGGGTGGCTTTTTCCGCGAAACCTACCGCTCGCGCTGGAATGTCTCAGCCGAGTACCTACCAGACGGCTTCCGTGGTTCCCGATCGATCGGTACCGCGATTTACTACATGATCACGCCGGAGACGTTTTCGGCTCTGCATCGCCTGCCTGGGACCGAAGTCTTCCACTTTTATCTCGGAGATCCGGTAATGATGCTGCAGCTCTGTCCCGACGGGACGTCGCGCACCGTGACGCTGGGGCCCGACCTCCTCAAAGGGCAGCATCCCCAAGTGGTGGTTCGTGGCCACGTGTGGCAAGGCTGCAGGCTGGCAGAGGGAGGCAAGTGGGCTTTAATGGGAACCACAATGTCTCCGGGATTTGACTACGCGGATTACGAGAATGCGGACCGGGAAGAGTTATCCGCGCAATATCCAGGAGTCGCATCGTTGATAAAGGACTACATTCGCTAACATTGAATGAGCAATCCAGAAAGTATGCGCCAGGATCGTCGCTAGGTTTGAATCTTTCTCCAATTGTTGGGAGGAAGAAATATGTTCCCTTCGAGGCCGGTTGGCGTTCGTGCTTTTCGCTACGGATGGACGTCTTTCCTCGTTTGCGCCACTTCCTTTCCTTATCTCCTAAGCTTTGCATACACGCCTGCAGGCTACCACTACACCTGGATCCTTCCGCCCTATCCCGAAGACTCATTCGGCTACATGTCCTGGTCGCAACAAGCGGCACGCGGAGCCTTGCTATTCAAAGTGAAATACACGGCCATGCCGCAATCAGCCTTTCTGTTTCATCCCTTCTTTCTGATCTCCGGCTGGACCAGCAGACTGTTTTCGCTCGATGTCGGTCTTACACATTTGATCGTCAAAGAAGTGGGCGTTGCGGCGTTCTTCCTCATTTTCTACAAGTACGACGATTTCTTAGGATTGACAGACTTCCAAACCGTGTTGGCATCCGTCCTCGTTGGGGTCTCATCCGGGATTGGCGGCATATTCGGCTTTGCGAATGTAACCGATCGAATTAAGCCGGCCGACCTCTGGGTACCTGAGCTAAGTACCTATTGGTCTCTGTTGTGGAATCCGCTTTTTCCCTATTCGCTCCTGCTGATGTTGCTGGTCGTTTATCAGGTTGACCGTGCCACCAGATACAAGAACAAGAGGGACGTCTGGCTGGCCGGACTGACGGCAGGAATTCTGGCACTAGTTCATCCTTACTCGCAGCCCCTCTTGTTGGCCTTCGCGACGATCCTCTTTGTTGTGCGTCTTCGGAAGGAGTGGCTCAGTTACCTGGTTCGATACTGCCTACTTTCATTCCCGTTCGACCTGTACCTGCTATGGGTGTCAAAATTTCAAACTGTCGTGTCAGAGCACAATTTGCGTGGCGCGATGACCAGCCCTCCTGTCACGGCGCTTCTTGCTGGGTTCGGAGTTCCGCTACTGATCTGCTTGTTGGGATTGGTGCTGAGGCGAGGCCGATGGCTGAAGAAATATTGGCAGCTGGCGTTATGGTTCTTGTTGTCGTTGGCCTGTGCCTATCTCCCGTTCTGGTTTCAGCGGAAACTCATCCTCGGCGCGCACATCCCATTGTGTATTCTTGCAGCGGTTTCATTCGATGCGATCCTCTCGCAGCTTTCGTCTCCTGCTCACCGTAATCGATCCTTTTGCATCGCTGCAACGATCACTTTGCCGTTTCTGCTTATAACGCCGATTTACCTGTTCACGATTGAGCGAAGCACGATTCAAGCCAATAGCAAGGGTGCGTATTTCATCAGTGACGATGTAATGAATGGGTTGAGATATCTAAAGGAATACAGCAAGCCAGCTGACCTTGTGCTGGCCGACTATCCAACCAGCCGGATCATTCCGGCATATTCGGGCAATAGAGTCTTATGGGGACATTGGGCGATGTCGGTGGATTTCGAGAACAGAAAAGAGTGGTACGCGGCTCTTTTTGGCAAGAACCAGGATTGGTATGACCAACAGAGATCCAACACGTTCTGGTCGACCGGTATCGCTTATATTTTGGCCGACGACAATATCAAGAAGTCGATCGACGAGAGTCCGTGGAAGTGGGACGTGATCCTACGACACTCTTACAAGGTTTTCATTAATGATACGATCACGATTTACAAACGTTGCCCAGATTCAGCGGACACGGAGGGCAAGCAGGTTCGCGTATCCTGCGGCTCAGACGGTTCCAACTAGCTCCGAAGCGCTCGGTTTCAGCCGCACTTGCCGGTGCCGTGACAGCCTCTCATTCTGGAAGAGCAATTCCCTGGCTCCGCCAAGGCCCCGTCAGGCCCTATGCAGGTTTGCGTATGCATGCACCAGAACAGCCCATCGTTCGAGGGAGGGATAGTGGGATCATGCTCCGCTTCAATAAATTGTCCCTTCCAGCGCAGCGCCGGACAGAGTTCTTCGCGACGTGTGTCGAAACGCTCCGAGTCAAGATCGAGCATCATGCCGCACCTCCAGTCGCCTGCTGAGCGCTGAGGAGAGCGCGCTTCAAGGCAGTCTTTGCCAAAGTGATCTTGTATTTGTTCTGGCGAAGTGCCTTCGCTGGCGCCAGTGCAGCATCGGCGGCGGCCTGAGCTGTTTCAGCGCTGACGCTCTTGCCCTTCAGAGATTGCGCTGCTTCCAGCGACAACCACGGGGTTGGCGCTACATGGCCGAGTACTACCCTGGCATCGGTTATCGTGTTGCTATTCATTTCCAATGCGACACTCGCAGTCGCTAAAGGCCAATCGAAGGCGGCCTTTTGGCGAACTTCGTAATTGGCAACGTGCAGGCCTTGAGCAGGAGACGGGACCATAATCTCCGTGACGATCTCGCCGGGCCGAAGGTCATGCTCGCGCTCGTTTTCTGAGGTCGGTATGACGAAGAATTTCTCCAGCGGTAACTCGCGCACGCCGCTGCCCGAAGTCTTTGCCGAATACAGGCGAATTCTTGCTCCGTAAGCGATCAGCACGGGAGCAATTGTCGACGGACTAACGAAGTATGCCGGGCCATTGTTGCCCAGGATTGCTGCATACCGGTTATCGCCCTCTACCACCATTGATTTGCCGTCGGAGGTTTTCGGCAGCAGGCCCATGCCATTGCGGAAATACCAGCAGCGGGGACGTTGACACATGTTGCCGGCAATCGTGGCCAGGTTGCGGATCTGCGGACTGGCGGCCTCATTTGCCGCTTCTCTCAGGGCGGGGTAAAGAGCGAGTTCTGACTTGGCTTCCGCCAACTCGGAGACTGTCGCTAAGGCGCCGATCCGAAGGCCGCTCCCGGCGCTGTAGCTTATGCCACGGAGCGATTGAATTTCCTTGATGTTGACCACGCGGCTGGGCGTGAGGACATCATCTTTCATCAAGCCGAGCAAATCGGTGCCGCCGGCAAGGATGATAGCGTTGTCGCCGAGCAGGGCAGCGACCTGCTCTTTGCTACTGGGACTGACATATTCAAAAGCTCGCATAAAACTTTCAACCGACACCGGATGACGCTGTGCAGGCCGCCAGATTGCAGCCCTAATTCTATAACCAGAGGTACGGTAATACGACACTAAGAATCAGCCCTGCCGAAGTCAGCGGGCACTATAAACAATTCAGCCGCTGAAGTCATTCGACCTCAGCGGCTGGATTCTTCAGCAATCGTATGTCGCGATCTAAGCTCCGGAGCCCAAGCCCAGCTGAGCGAAAGTCGTTCGCAAGAATTTGTGTGGATTGACCGGCGTGTCGTGAATGCGCACCTCGTAGTGAAGGTGGGGACCGGTACTTCTGCCGGATAGGCCTACGTAGCCGATTACTTGTCCTTCGTGTACGGTTTGACCGTCAGCTATCGCAAATCCCGACAAATGTCCGTAACGGGTCGAAATCCCGTTGCCGTGATCGATCTGAATCATGCGGCCGTAGCCGTTGTAGAAGTCGGCATAGGTAACGACGCCGTCCGCCGGAGCCAGCACGGGCTGGCCATAGTGGGAGGAAATATCGACGCCTGAGTGGAACGCGCCTTCACCATTAAATGGATCAATACGCTCGCCGAACGCTCCTGTGATCGGACCCATGACCGGCCACATTGTGGGAGCTGACGCTGCGGTGGACCAGTCCGTCAACGTGGCATTGTGGGTCAAGCCCAAGCCTAATGCGGCTGTCGTTGCTCCCGAGAGAGCCGAAGTTCGCAGAGCATACAGTTGGTCCATCGAGTACTTGACGGTATCCGGCTTGATCGGCCCTTCCGTCGCCTTCAATAGCTTCGCATTCGGCTTCAAACCGTAGATGACGGAAACTTCGTTAGCAAGCGAACCGAGTGATGCGACCTGAATGTCTTTCTCGTGATTGCTCTGTTCCAGCTTCTGATAGCGGCTCTGGAGCGCATTCTTTTCCGAGCGTAACTGATTGAAACTGGCCACCTTCCACAGCATGCGGGCGTAAGAACCTGCCATGCCGGTAATGGTGAACATGCCGATCAGAGCGCCGGCGAGAAACACGTAGAGATAATGAAGGGGAATTGGGATCTTACGTAGCTGACCTTCCGCATCGCGGGCTACGAAAAGAATATAAAAGCGCTTACGCAAAACTATAACCCTCTACTAAGAATGAGTTCCGGTTATGACGTCAACTACAATTAAGGTCCGGAACGATTCGTCTGACTGATCCGACCTGCCAACTTGGGATTCCTGGATTGCCGTGGGCTGACGGCGTTCCTTCCCAGCAGACGATTTCACTGCGAGCCGGGTATTCGGCTGGTATGTAAATGAACGACATCAAACCGTAACAGACGAGAGTAGGCATGTCAACAAAACTACTATCCGAAATACCACTAAAGTATTGTAAACAAACACCGTACTGGGAATGGCGCAAACCTTGCGCCAGAGCAACTAAAGAGCCTGTTTAAAGCTATTCACCAGCCTCGTATATAGTGACCTTTCGTCCCGATCTAACCCCATGCCCTTGAAGGAAAAGCTGATTATCGAGCGAATTTTCCGGGCCGCCCAGACCGGAAGCCATCGTCAAGTCAAGGGGATCGGTGATGACTGCGCCGTGTTACAACTTCCTCGCGGTTACGAGGCGCTGGTCACTACCGACTTCAGCCTGGAAAACGTTCACTTCCGCAGGGCATGGCATTCGGCCGAAGCTGTCGGCCATCGCTGTCTAGCCCGCGGCCTCAGCGATATTGCTGCAATGGGAGGAATTCCCCAAGCCGCCTTCCTTTCGCTGGCCGTTCCAGCAGGTCTGCTACAAAGATGGATTGATGGCTTCATCCGCGGGTTGCTCCGATTAGCCAACCGCCAAGATGTGACGCTCGCCGGAGGGGATACTGCTCAGTCGCCCGGGCCGATTCTGGCCGACATAGTAGTACTCGGCTCGATTCCGGCGGGCAAGGCAGTGCTTCGCTCGACTGCGCAGCCCGGCGATTTGCTGTATGTTACGGGGACGTTAGGGTCATCGGTCGCCACCCTGAATGCATTGCGAAGGGGAAAGAAGCCTCGACCGGCGTCGCATCGCAAACACTTCTATCCGGAGCCGCGTATCGCAGTCGGACAATACCTGCGGGAGAAGAAGCTCGCCTCGGCGATGATCGACATCAGCGACGGCCTTTCCACCGATCTCGGCCACATCTGCGACGAGAGTAAAACCGGTGCTGTCGTTTACGCCAACAGTCTGCCCGCCGCGGATGGGAAGATCGGTCTCGATCTAGCCCTGCATGGTGGAGAGGAATACGAACTGCTTTTCACGGCGCCCTCGAAGCGGCAGGTTCCGAAAGAGATCGCGGGCGTACCCATCAGTCTGATTGGAGAGATCGTGCGCGGCAGGCAAATGAGGCTGGCAACTGGCGACGGCAAAACGCAGATGCTGAAGCCGGGCGGCTGGCAACACTTCGGCTAAGTTGCGATTCGAAGGCTCGAGCAAACAATCAACAAGTACCACGGTCACAAAGCTGGGTGAGCCGCGCGGCGTATTCCTTTCTCCGCGACGCTGCCGCCGCTATTTATAATCACGCCCATGAATCTGGAACAGAAATTGGCGGAACTGAAGCGTCGCGACTCACTCGCCGAGATTGGCGGAGGCGAAGAGCGTCGAGCTCGCGAACATAAGCAAGGCAAGATGTCGGCGCGCGAACGCATTGAATTTCTTCTCGACGAAGGTACTTTCGAAGAGACCGATAAGCTCGTCACCCACCGCTGTACCGACTTCGGCATGGACGAGCAAAAGTATTACGGCGACGGCTTTCTGACCGGTTATGGTCGCATCGAAGGCCGGCTGGTGTTCGTCTTCGCGCAGGATTTCACGGTATTCGGCGGCTCGCTATCGGAGACTAATGCGGCGAAGATCGTGAAGATCATGGACATGGCTATGCGCGTCGGCGCTCCAGTGATCGGCCTGAACGATTCCGGCGGCGCACGCATCCAGGAAGGTGTTCGTTCGCTGGCCGGCTACGCCGACATTTTCTTGCGCAACGTTCTCTCGTCGGGAGTGGTGCCGCAGATTTCGGCCATCATGGGACCTTGTGCAGGCGGAGCAGTGTATTCGCCGGCCATGACGGATTTCATCCTCATGGTGCAGAACACGTCGTACATGTTCATCACTGGACCTGACGTCATCAAGTCAGTCACGCATGAAGAGGTCACGAAGGACGAACTGGGTGGAGCGGTCACTCACAACGAAAAATCAGGTGTGGCGCACTTTATGGCGCACGACGATGCCGAATGTCTCAGCATGGTCCGCGAACTGCTCAGCTTCATGCCTTCCAACAATCTGGAGGATCCGCCGCGTAAGGCTTGCACCGATCCCATCGATCGCGCTGACGAGCGCTTGGACAGCATCGTTCCGACGGAGTCGAACCAGCCGTACGACATCAAGGACGTAATCAACACGGTTGTCGACGATTCCTACTTCTTTGAGGTGCAGGAGCACTACGCGAAGAATATTGTTATCGGCTTTGCTCGTCTAAACGGAAAACCCGTGGGCATCGTTGCTAACCAGCCGGCGTTTCTTGCGGGCGTTCTCGACATCAATGCCAGCATTAAGGGAGCCCGTTTTGTGCGCTTCTGTGATTGCTTCAACATCCCGCTGATCACCTTTGAGGACGTGCCAGGATTTCTGCCCGGTACACAACAGGAGTATGGCGGCATCATCACTCACGGCGCCAAGTTGCTGTACGCCTTCTCCGAGGCCACCGTGCCCAAGATCACAGTGATTACACGCAAAGCGTACGGCGGCGCCTATTGCGTCATGGCCTCCAAGCACATTCGCACCGATGTGAACTACGCCTGGCCTACTGCCGAGATTGCCGTCATGGGGCCGGAAGGAGCGGTGAACATCGTGTATCGCCGTGAGCTGGAAAAGTCAGAGAATCCGGAAGCGGATCGTGCGGCGAAGATCGAGGAGTTCCGCGAGCGCTTCGCCAATCCTTACGTCGCCGCAGAGCGTGGATATCTCGACGCAGTGATTCGTCCGCGCGACACCCGTCGCAAGCTGATTCAGGCGCTGGAGATGCTCGAAAACAAGCGCGACAAGAATCCGCCGAAGAAGCACGGAAACATACCGCTCTAGCTGTTAGGTCTTATGCGGCAGTTAAGGGTCACTAAGCGGAGACTGAATCGCGAAACACCGCAGCAGGGTCGACCCATCGCCGCGTCGGGCAGGCGTTGGCATGCAAAAAGAATCCCGAAGGCTATTGAACTGGGGTGTCTCGATCAGCGGATTGCTTCCGTCTTCGCTGCTCTTCTGACTTTGCATACTTGCGTATGCGACGCCACAATTTCAGCTTCGACTTCCACGAACCTGATCTGAACAACCGCTGCTCTCGATAAGCGACTCGCTTCTATCTTCGCCGTCTGTGACACCGCCTGCTTGCGCATGCGGCCTCCATATCCAGCTCAGACTTCGTGCGATCCCCTCACCGGAACAGCTGTTCAACGCTTCGGGATTCCGTCTCGCCTTTGACTCATTGCTCGTCTTCGACGGCAGTTCTTGTGGTGTCTCCGGCCGCAAAGCTCGGCGCGAGGCCGAACTAACATGCCGGGGCTTCCGCCACGAGTTGCCGAAGTCTCCTCGATACGCTTGCGCGCCTCTTGAAGTGGCAAACTGTCGACTGAAGAGCCTGCAATTTGTCAAAGAACGATTGTGTTTTTACTCCTGCCGCTGTGGAAGTCAATTAAATTCTCGCGACTGTATCAGCCTTGTTTTCAATCGAGTGCAGCTCGTCCACAGGCGTATGCCAGATTTTTGTGCAAATGCAGAATCGCCTCGTTGCACATCGGCGTTTCATGCAGAATTCACAAGGCTTTTATTAATTCGCGTAACGAGTTAGACAGTTGGTTCATTGGTATTCCGTTTGTGGGAATCTGAGAAAGAGAGCTTCCGACGGGCCATTTCATCATCCGCAAATCTTCACGCGGTTGCCGTTTGATACCATCGCGGCATGCCTCTTGTGCAGGCAAACCATCTCGTCAAGACCTTTCACACCGAGCAGTCGGCTTTTGGACTGCGCCCGGCGGGGCAAGTGCGGGCAGTAAACGACGTTTCGCTCACGATCGAGGCTGGAGAAACGCTCGGTCTGGTGGGCGAGTCGGGCTCCGGCAAGAGCACTCTGGGCCGAATGCTGCTGCGCCTGGTCGAAGCCGACTCCGGCGAGGTGATCTTTGACGGTAAGGACGTTCTGTGCGCCGGCGGCGCTGAACTGCGACGGCTGCGCCGCGACATGCAGATTATCTTCCAAGATCCGTTCGGCTCCCTGGACCCCCGCATGAATGTCGAGCAGATTGTTTGCGAACCGCTGGCTGTCCATGGCAGCGAGAGCCGGCGCAACCAGCGTGAGCGTGCTGCCGATGTAATGAGGGCGGTAGGACTGGATGAATCCGCGCTCCGCCGCTATCCACACGAGTTCAGTGGCGGCCAGCGGCAACGCATTGGAATTGCGCGAGCGCTGGTGCTGAAGCCACGCTTCATCGTCGCCGATGAACCGGTCTCGGCGCTCGACGTCAGTGTGGGAGCGCAGATCGTGAACCTGCTGAAGCAGCTTCAGCGGGAGTTCCAACTAACCTACCTGTTCATCTCGCACTCAATGCCAATCGTGCGTTATCTTGCGGACCGGATCGCTGTGATGCAACAGGGCGAAATCGTGGAGATCGGCACGACCAAGCAGATTACGACAGCGGCGACGCACTCCTACACTCGAACTCTCCTGGCGGCTACACCGGAGATGGAAACTAGCTCGCGCTGAAAGCGAGTTGTTTGGACTCCGCCGAAGTGGGTGGCTCTTGGCGGAACGGCGCGCCTTCCAGACGCAGCAGAAATGCTTTTACCGGTAAGCCTCCACCGTAGCCACCCAGGTAGCAACCCGCCGCCAGCACGCGGTGGCACGGGACAATGATAGCGACGGGATTGTAGTGATTCGCCTGTCCCACTGCGCGAAAGCCGTTCGGATTGCCGACAGCACGAGCGATGTCAGCGTAAGAGCGGGTCTCGCCGTAAGGGATACGCAGCAGCTCGTTCCAACAACGCTTGCGAAACTCTGTGCCGCGCAAGTCAAGCTCTAGTTCAAACTCGCGCCGTGCACCGGCGAAATACTCGTTCATTTGCGTGCGGACGGCCTTGGTCCGCGAGTCGGATTCTTCCCATGCCACGGGTTGGCCACCGATCATTTGCGGCAATCCGCGATCGAACTCCAACGCCACCAGAGCGGAATTCGAAACCGCAATCAGCAGTGGTCCAACGGGCGACGACATGCGCGAATAGTAGAGTGTTTCCATGAGATTTATGTCTGCAGACTATCACCCTTAGGCGGCCGACGATCGCCGTTTTCGGACCTCAATATGCCGGTGTTTTAGCTGCAAAAAACCCCTCGCTTGTGCGAGGGGCTGGAGGAGAACCACGCATGACCGCTATTACTGCTGCGGCGACGTGGTACTGCTGGGGGCTGAGTTCATGCTGCTGGGCTGTTGCTGGGGTTGCGTTGCGGGGGAATTGTCGGGATGGGAGTAGCCAGTCGGATTGTTGTTATTGCTATCGCTGCTGCTCTGGCTCATGCTGCTGCCCATCTGTCCGCTGCTCTGCGCGGATGCCAACTGATCAACATCATTCTTCAGCAGGCTGATCTCAACGCGATTTCCGCGAGCATGCGCCGTCGAACCATCGGCTGCGGGGACCTTGGCATTGCCCATTCCCATCACAAAGATGCGGTACACCGGAATTTCATTCTTCTCGACCAGGTAACGAACTACAGAATTCGCCATCGCCTGCGAGCTCTGAACTCCGGCCTGACCTGAGGTTGCCGAAAAGCCCTGCACTTCGATGATATAGCCCTTCGAGTCCTTCAGATTGGCGGTCATATCATCGAGCGCCTGCTTTGAGCCGTTGCCGAGAACGGTGTGGCCGGCCTTGAAACGAATCTCAGTCTGCGAGGCGGGCTGATACTGATCGATGTTGCCGACAACCTGCTCAACCGTGTTGAGGCGAGTGCTCGCCTGAAGTGCCGTCTGGTTCGCCTGCTGCGCGCGATTACCGGCATCGACAGCGTGCTGGTCGGCCTGAGTAGCCTTGGCATCTGCCTGACGGATGCCTTCCTGCGCGCGCGCATCAACATCCTTGATCTGGCGAGCGTTTTCGGCGGTTAGATCGTCGAGCTCATTCACGCGATTGCGAATCGGGCTCAGCTGCCGCTGTACATACTTCTTCCGGGCGAATGGATTCATATGGCCCCAGAAGCCTTCCCGGGTCTCCGGCTGTAACGGCTGGCGCGCTGACATGTTCTGGTCAGAGCTGGCGTCCGGCGTGCTTGTGGCCGGTTGAGAGCTGCTGCTGGTGCTCGACGACGAACTACTCTGCGCCGAATTTTGCTGAGTGTCCGAAGTGGTCTGCTGCGCTACTGCCGGTACGATCAGAGTCGCGGCCAGCGGCAACGCAAGTAAAAATGGGGTCTTCATTACCAATATCCTCCAAAAACTTTGGCACCAGGTGCCTCGCGCTCCGTCCCATTCGTTTTCGAACTGAAGAACAGTAGCGGTTGTGCGGCTGAACTCATCACGCAACAACACTGTTTTCATTACAGGTGCATTGCCAAACCAAAAGGCCGTTAAGTCGACCTTAAGCGCTTTGTTATCAATGGCAAGAATTTGGTGAAGTTGATGCTCGATGAGTAGTAAGGGGAGGCGCCGGGTAATTGTTACAGCAGGGGGAGTCGGTTCCCCTATCAGGCCGGCTGAACGGTATCCAGGTAGGAATCGCGGTTTCGAAAGTCACCCGATAAAGCAGATGCGGCAGCACATTCTACTTCGCGTTTGGCTTCATGCAGAGGTAAGGGAGGAATAACAGTCAGGCTGCCCAGCATGCGCGCGAGTTGAAGGTAAGCGCTACGGCAAACGTGCAGAAAGTCGACCGGATACTCCGGTTTGCGCGCACGCGCGGCTTCTGGGTCGGCGTCGAGAATGTAAGCGACGTTTGGTTTGGGCACAAACGCCGTGACTAGGCGAATGAAGAAGCGAGTCAACGGATTCGAAAGCGGAAGATTCGCCAGCTCATCGTAGATGTAACGATCCATGATCACAACGTCAATGCCGGAATGCCGTGCTTTGGCGATGACCTTCACGAGGTGAAAAGCGTCCAGCAAGTAAAGTCCGTGACGAATGACGCTTAAATACCACTTGCGGACATTCTTGTCGCGGCGATTCACCG
Organism: uncultured Acidobacteriaceae bacterium; assembly: GCA_963834135.1. GTDB lineage: Bacteria > Acidobacteriota > Terriglobia > Terriglobales > Acidobacteriaceae > Bog-257. The sequence goes on from CAWIAN010000014.1 coordinate 186,159, forward strand.
GACGATCAGGCGCTCCAATACCTTTCTCGCTGCCATACACCTTGTGGACGAACCCCTCGCGATAGCGCGTGAGCACCACCACGTCATCCCAAAAAGCAAGAAGGCTTGTCGACAGGCCCCGAGCGTGTAGAAATTCGCACAGATTCGCAATCTGAGTGCTCTTGCCGGAACCGTCGAGACCTGAAAACGAAATCAATATCGGACGTGGCGATGACATTTTTGAAGGGACCCTTTACAGCGTAAGCGAGTGGCGCACCAGTGCTTTGATTACGGCTTGGCCGAAGTTCCTTTCGACAATCCGTACGCCACACCGCCGGCGACCCCAACCGCCGCGATTAGCCCGATCTTGATCAGCAACGAGCGGCGTTGCTTCTGCTTGTCAGGAGCAATAGCTTCCCCCGCGGGACGCGAAGCTGCGCCTCCAACCACGGGAACACCCTCAGCCGTAGCGGCACCCAAAGGTTCCTGCATCTGCTGCTCCGGCCTTGGTTGTGGCGCAGGGGTGGCCTGCATCAACTCCGTGGAGCTCTCCGGCATATTTGCGGGCGCATTCTGTGTCGGCTGGTTTTCCGTTGGCACAGGCTGCAGGGGTCCCTTCGAGGGATCGATCGTTGTTCCTGTCTGTTGGTCCTGCTGCAAGCTCTGCGGGTTAGCCGTCTCTTGCTGTTGCATTGCCTGGGCCAGTTCGGGAAGTCCACACATCACTGCACCCACGACCAGCACCATAAATCTCGTGATAACTCTCTGATGAGCCTTCATCGGGCAGCTCTCCATAACCAAATTTTTTTTAACGGTGGCCGTTTACTTCGAACTCTGAAAGACCTTTGGACGCGGTTGCCGTCCGCAGCGCGGGCTGCGAAGTAGGCTTGACGTTGTCGTTGTCTTCTTTTAGAAGCCGGTCGACATCCGCGTCGGGGTCATAGAACAGATTGCGCGCTCGATTTCGCGCATAGCGCCACAGATTCGGCAGGTTGGTCTGATACCAGCACGACTCCGACATCTTTGGCGACAATCCACAGAAAACTCGAAACCGGCTCTGCAACACCTCAGGCGACGCCAGCAATGCGGCCGTGAGCCGGTGATTACCTTCCAGCACGGTCACCGGGCTATCGTCATCGACTCCAATGAGCAGGACCGCGCTGCTGTCCTGGTGATTGCGCAGGTAATAGCTCAATGCCTGCACTTTAGCGATGAAGTTACGCGTGCGTCCGCCAAACGGCTTGGTGCGAATTCGCCTGACGATGTCTTTCAACAGAAAATTTCCGTCCGCGACGCGACGCCACTGCGCCCGGGGGAATACCCTTACTCTTTCCAGATCTTGCGGCTCAATTTGCACTTCCCACCATTGGGTGTCGGCCGGAAGCTCGCGCCACATGTGGCCGCGACGACGAAACAGAAGCGCCCGCCGCAGTGCATTCCCCTGATCGTCGTTAATCTGCGCAGCCAGAACGAGTTCTTCGAATTGTTCGCGGTCCTGATGAAACTCTTCCTGATAGAACTCGTTCTTCAGGAATTCCGCGATAACTTCCGCTTCAGTAACGCGCCGTAGCTTCTTCATGAAGCCTCCCGCCGGCGGTAGCCCACATTTTGACGAAGGGGAAGGCGACCGCACATAACAACAAAACCCTGAGGACCTGCTGGACGACGATCACCTCCAACAAAGTCGAGTGAAACCATGTGATGCCCAGCACAATCAGCCCACTAACCACCAGCTGCAGCCAACCAGTGTTGGCGATGCGACGCGACATCTCGTACGTCATCAACACCACTGCGATGGAATAAACCCCGGTCGCCGCGGCGTTCATGCTCAACAGCCAAGTGAGACCGCTGATACCCACAACGTGGAAATGGGCTCCGAAAAGCGACTGAAAAACCAGCTTAGGGAACGCTGCCATTAGAAGAACGAATACGATGGACATGGCCGTCACGAGAAAAAGAGGAATCGGCAGTAACGAACCGGAAGCTTGCTCTTCCTTCTTTTCGGCCGACACCGGGAACATGGCGCTCACCACCGACCAGCAGGCGAAATACAGCAGCCGGCCAACCAAAGCAATCGCCGCGTACAGGCCGGCCTCGGGTGCTTGAAAAAAGTGCTTCACCATCAGGATGTCGATGTTGCTGATGATGACCTGCCCGACGAAGAAGACGATGGCCTGCCTGGCTTCCCCCACGGGAGCCGACGGACGATCGACGGCTGGACCGCGCAACTCCTTGGCGCTGTCCGGTAGACAGAACGCGAAGATGACTGACGCTGAGATGGCGGCCACAGCGCCTAATACGCCGAAACCAAGTGCGATGAGAACGATCGCACCGATAAACTTGATGATTGCTTCAGCCGCCATGTTGAGGCTGAGCCCGCGAAAGCGGCAGGTTCCTTGCAAGCCGCCGCGCTTTACCCCGAGAGGAACGTAAATCGTCAGTCCAATTGCCAGCAGGACGATAATCCATGGACTCGAGAAACGCAGATAGGTGGTCAGTATCGAGCTGGCCAGCAGCATAAAAACGCCTAAGCCAATTCCGATCGCCCATGACCGCTTCATCAAATGCTGGAAGACCGCAGCCTTTGATTGAGTCGTATCTGCCTTAGCCACCAGCTTGGTACACACCAGTTGAAATGACAGCGTTATGGCGGAGATGAGCATGAGAATGGTCACCGCAGCTGCCGCATGGCTAAAATCAGAGGGGCCTAACATGCGGGCGACGCCGATGTTGTAACCGAAATTCCCCAGGCTGACGAATACCGACCCGATCAGAAGAATGATGCTGCCGTTGAGGATCTTTGCGTGGTGAGCGTACTGCGGAGCCCAACGCAACAAAAACCTATCCCATCGGCTCTCGCTTGGAGGGCACATCGATATCGTGTCGGGATTTGTGCTCATGCCGCCAGCCCGGTTCCCTGCTGGTCGTCTGCGGACGAAGTAGACGCGGCCGGCATTGCGGTGTGAATTCCATGTGGTTCGAACTGCCGCATGGCGTTGGGCAGGAAGCTACTGAAACTCTTCACCGCGGCGGTGGAGTTTTCATAAATCTCGAAGAGTCGGCCAGTACGTGTGAGTTCCAGAACAACCGCAGCCTGCGGCGACAATGCCGCCAGCTTCAGATCGCCGTCGTGCTTTACGGCTGCGCGCATGCAGCGCAACAGCACGTCAACACCAGCGGCATCGATGTGTCGCACCTGCGACATATCAAATACGATCTGGGGCCGGTCCGAAGTTACAAACGGCTGCACCTCCTTCAGGAACTTGCGTGCCTGGGTTAAATTCATCATTTCTGGCATTCTCTTGACAACAACGGGCCGACTAATGGTCTCCATATCTCCTCACGACTGCTAAGTTGGAAGGGAACTCTGATGGTTCCGAATTAGAAGCCGAAGCTTCCAAAGCCGAATTCTTTTGGGAGGACTCTGCCTCCTCCGAAGACTCCGCACTCCGTGCAAGTTGCTTACGTTGGCGTGGCGACACCAAGCCGCGATAAACCTCCTTAGGTATGAAGGCAAAAAGAGCAGCTGTGCTGCCTGCCAATCGAGAAACAGCACTCAGGGGGATCATTCCAACCAATTTTTCGTCGTGAACCTCCACTTCGACATTCCGGGCGAGGTGGGCAACCCGCCGGAAGCCAACGACGCAATGCATGGCGTCCAATCCCGCTCCCAGGCACGTAAAGGGAAGAACCGTTGTGTTTTCGACTACCGTCCCGCAGTCGACCACAGCATGCTGTTCCACCACCGTGCCCCGCGTGATCAAAGCCGATGCCCTGATTTTGCTTCCAGCGCCGATATAAGCCGGAGCGACGATGCGGGCTTTCCTATGGACGCGGGCCGACCGTCCCATCCAGACTCCAGGCTTGATTTCCTTGCCCTGCGGAGCTACCGAATTCCGCGCCAGCAGGCCATCCACCGCCAGTTGCCGCAGATCAGAAGCTTTTTGCAGGCGATTGACATAGCCCTTCACCTGAAATGGTTCGGATTCCCTGCGCCGGTGCTGCAAGCGGCTGTGCAAGAGCTCTGCCGCATCCATTCGCGCTGAAGCGCTCAACACAAACAAGTCGAGTGGGGACCTGCTCGCATCCACTGCCTGGGTTACGCACCCTCGCTGATCCAGATGATGCTGGATCATCTCTTCATAATCGGCCTCAATGTAAGCGCCCAGACGCAGAACGACGACCAGCTCGGCGCCATCTTCGGCGCACCGTTGGAATTCCTGCTCAGCCGTCTGCCATAGTTGTTCGCCCTCGGCGTGGATGGGCCGCGTACGCGAGTCGAGAGAACGGCATCGCAGGAACGGCTTGAGCCTCGTTGCGAGAGTCGCTAATCAGACTGCAAACGGTAATGCCGGCGTGCGCCAGCCGTTGCACTACTCTCTCTTCCACCGATATTCCGAGTACATCGAGACACGCGAGTGGGATATTGCCGAAACGCTCAGTCGGCTCTCCAGCTTTCGAACTAGCACCGCCGATCAACAAAATGGCCCTTATGTCCATGACTGCCACCTCGGGGCGGCGGCCCTGAAGATCGCCGAACGCGAAGGGATCCATGAGGGAATCCGGCGAAAGCGCGATATCGGTTCCAGGGCACGGGCGCGCTGATGTAAATCGAATGAGCGTAAGTACTGCCGGATAATCTGGGGCATAGTCATTCGCAGCGCCGCCGAGAAGTTCTGCTCTGCCATCTCGCGCATGAGTTCGGGATCATTCAAAAGCCCGTGCAATTCGGCAGCCAGGCTACTTGCGTCGCCGGTTTTGTAAAAAGCGACGGCCAACCCCTCATCCAGAGCCATCTCGCGAAAGTCGTCAATTCCCGCCGATATGATTGGGACGCCGAATTCGCAGGCCAGGTGGGCTACACCGCTTGCTCCGGTCGCAGAAGAGTAGGGAAGTACTAAAGCGCTCGCACTTCGGAACAATCCGGGAATGTCATCTTCCTCCACGTATCCGGTAAATTCGACACGCGGGTCGTCTTTCATGCTCGCAGCGACCGACTCGATGTAACCGGGAGTCGCTGGGTGATTCCCGCCTGCCACCACTAACCGCGCATTCGGCACCCGCGAAGAGAGTTCTTTCCAAGCTTCCAGCAACAACTCCACTCGCTTATATGTGCCCCACTTGCCGAAGGCGAGAATGCGATGTTCGGGATTGCCGCGGCTGTCGAAGTCGGGAGGCTCTGGACAACCGCCAAGTATGCCGTGCGCGCGAAAATGTACGTTGTCGCCGCGATATTTTTCGATCAGAGTCCGCCGGTAGACTGGCAGTAAAACGGAGATCGAATTCGACATGAGCAACATCCGCGTGGCGATTGAACCCGCAGCCCGATAGATGCGCGGAAAGCGGATTCCTGAGTCAGCCAGGTTGATGTTGTCCATCAGGTGATGCAACGTGACGTGTGTGTAATGTCCAGTGAGGCGTGAAATAGCCGGCTGTCCCAGCCCCAGGAATGCTGGTAGAGGCTTGTTGCCGAAAGTGGAAAACAGCAAGTTGAACCACACGACATCCGGTTTGATATCGTGGATGGCTTTGGTCAGGCGTAGGGGGTTTGAAACCCCGTCGAAGCGCCAGCAACGGACAACATCGAAATCGGACAACTCCTCTGCGGGAGTTTCAAGTTCGTCTGCCAGGATGGTGAGGCTCAACAGGGGGTCACGTCTCAATTCCCGCGCCAGATGAAACCCGTATTCGTTCAGCCCTCGCCTGCTGGGCGGAAATGCCGTGATCAAGCAAATCTTCATGGACTCCCCTGGGCCTAAAAAATCGAAAGGCGGAATACAGGGCGAAGTAGTGTCCCGCTCTGTGCAGTTCCCGTAAAATTTGGAAACTGCTCCGTTTCGACGCCAACTGAAAACCGCAAGGGATAAGCGATCTTGTACTCCCCGGCGTCATCGCTAAATGATCTGTGTAGTGGCCTCACATAACTGATGTAAAAACTGCTGTACGAGTTGTTGTACTGCTGAAATCCAGCGCCCCCTTCATAAGCAAACTGACCGCTGAGGGTCCAAGCCGGGTTCATGTTGTACTGAACGCTCGCCACCGGACGAAGGACGTGCGCGGTCGCCCATAAAGTGTCTTGAACGCGGAACGCGCGAATGTATTCAGCCATGATGCTCGCGGTTAATTTCTTGTCCAGGAACTTTCGCTGCAAGCCGGCGTACCCCGAAGTGGTGAAGTACTGTCTCACTAATGGGCTGTACGTCAGGTCGCGGCGTGTGTAGCCCGTGATGAGAGCCGTGTTGCCCCAAGGACGTCCCACGGTGAACTGCAAGGTGGTCCCGATATCATTGGAGTCGAGTTTGTAACCGGTCGCCGTGAAAGGACCAGCCTCGTGATACAGGCTGGCGTTGAACGACAACCAATTGCCAAAGGAACTGCTGTTCGCGTAAACAAATTGGCGGAAGAGGTTCTGATTCTCGTATTGCGGGGCAGAGGTGTCCCGCCGCAGAGTGAATTGCAATCCGGTGTTCAGCGCAATCCAAGCGTCACCCAGATGGATGACGGGATTCAATGCGCTATTGAAGTTGTAGTCAAACGTGTTGCGGTGGATGATCAGCGCTTCCTGCGGCAGCGATTCATCTCCGGTTGCATTGCGAATCTGGAAGAACCCGCTGAGCATCGGGAAGCTATTGTCGAAGTGGTAGCGATATGCCGTCGTCCAGAGCGACTCTTGCTGGGATCGGGGCGGCGGCAGCTGCGGACTTTTACTCGACAGCCCAAAGATCTGCTGATCGAGAACATAGACCGTGTAATCGTCGTAAAGTCCGCCGGTGGTGAAGTCGGTCAGCATGCTCAGGTGATCCGTCACCCGCATGCCTTCCTCACGTGCCACCTGCATGCCTTCCAACTGAGCCAGCTCACTGCCGCCAAGCTGATCGGCCTGCGCGAGCATAGCTAACGCGTTCCAACTTTCATGCCGCTGGCGATAAACCTCACCTTGCGCCATGAGGTAGTCGTAGTTTTGGTTCGCTGAAGGATCGGAGCCGATCGTTGCCAACTGCTCGTTAGCCTCTTTCGTTTTGCCCTGTGCGAGATAGGTGTTAGCCAAACCGATGGAGACGATGTCGGGCGAGGCGCCAGCTTGCCCGGCGCGCTGGAAATAGTCTGCTGCCAGATCGTGAAATCGTGCATCGCCAGCAGAAGATTGGCGGCTTCGATCAGATTGTCAGCCGTTACCGGAGGTGCCTCACCAATGCGGCTCTCGGCAAAGGCCAGGCTGATCTGCTGCTTAGCATCCTCATCCTCGCCGTACTTTACCATCAGTCGCGCGATGGCCAGACGAGCATCCACACGGTTTGCGTCAGGGGCGTCGAGGGCCCGTGCGAATCGGTCCATGGCGGCCTTGCGATCTCCCAAGGTCAACAACGCGTCGCCAGTATCGAGCAGGATCGACGACTGTTCGCCGCCCAGTTTCTCGGCTGCTTCCACATAACGCATGGTCTGCGTCTTTCTGTCCCAAGTGCGCGTACGCATGCGCCATGCGCCCGTAAATGAGCGGATCGTCAGGCGAGATAGCCAAGGCCGCATTTAAGGCGTCGATGGACTGCTGATAACGCCGCATGTCGTAAAGCGTGTCGGCAAGCGCCAGTTGCAATGCCAGATCGTTCGGGGCGAACTTAATCGCAGCGCGGTACTCCTGCTCTGCGCTCGACAGCAGATGTTCCTGGCGATACGCGGTCGCCAACGCCAGGTGCGTCGAACCCGATTCGCCCAACAGCTTTTGTGCTTCTTCTGCCTGTTCGCGCGCCTCCTTAGGATGCCGAAGCTGCAGATCGCTGAAAGCCAATCCGAGATGCGCGATCCCATTGTTGGGAGCCAGCTTCAGGGCCGCATTGAAGTCTTGCGAAGCCTGCTGAGCGTTCTGCATGTCATTCAGCGTGTAACCGCGATTGACATACGCTTCCGCCATTTTGGGGTCGCGCTGAATGGCACGGGTGTAATCATTCACGGATTCGTCCAGTAGCTGCGAATGCTTGTGGACGTGTCCTTCGATCAGCGGGAAGTTAGGTTCATTGGGCAGAACTGAGTCGTACTTATCGGCAACCGCTAGCGCGTCATCATAACGGCCCAGGTTGTAAAGGTCGTAGGCCAAATAGACGGAAGCGTTGCGATCTTTGGGCAACTTCTCCAACACCTGGTATCCCAGCTTCGCCGACTCTGCGTAATTGCCCGAATGGAACAGATATCGCTCGCGCTCGCGCATTACGCGCGGGTCATCTTTCATCTTTCCCTGCGCTCGATCTACCCACACCCCGGCCAGCTTGATCTGCTGACCTTCAATAGCGGCGTTGGCGGCATTCGCGATGATCAATGGGTTCTGAGGCGCGAGCTTATAGGCCTGCTGATAACTGTCGTCAGCCAGCTGAAATTGTTTGGTCTGTGTGTACAGATCGCCCAGGGCGAGGTACGGAATGTAATCGTCCGGATAATCCTTCGCGAGGCGATTGAAGTACTCGGCGGCCATCTTGGAATCGTTCTCTTCGCGGTAGATGTATCCCATGGCCTCGAGTGCATAGCGGTTTTCAGGATCCTTCGCCAGCACGTCGTTGTAAATTTTGCGAGAGTCCTCGGTGCGACCTTCCTTCCACAAAAGGTTTGCGTACTGCAAAGTGATGTTGTCGTTGTCGGGATCGAGCTTGCGCGCTTCAAGCAGGTCGGCTTCTGCGCCCTTCAAGTCATTGTCCGACGTTTTGATGGACGCGCGAACACGTAGAAATTCGGCCTTCGCCGTTCCCTCCACGTTCAGCTTGTCGATTTCCTGCTCGGCCGTCGCGAGTTGCTGATGCGCTGCTTGGTCGTCGCCACTGTCGCGATACAACTCTGCGAGATTGAGTCTTAGTTGGATGGGATAAAGCTGACCCTCTGGAACTCCGCCCGGCGGAATCGCGGCGATCGCAGCTTTGTACTCCGCAATGGCATCGGCCTGCCGGCTCTCTTCTTTCGCCAACAGCGCCTTGATCGCGTGCAGGCGGTAATGGTTGGCGTCGATGGCCGCGGCGCGGTTGAGATACTGCCTGGTTTTTTCGGTGTCGCCCATACGCAATTCGGCTTGCGCAGCGCTCAGCTGATAGCCAATCTCTTTCGGCTTCTCATTGGCGGCGCGCACATAGGCTTGCGCGGCCTGTTCTTTATCGCCGTCCAGTTCGTAGGTGTAGCCGAGATCCGCCAGGATGGATGCGGTCATGTGAGGCGCGCTCTTGAGCGTGGCGATGGCGGCCTTATAGTCGTGTTCTTCGCGATAGTAATTAGCTGCGGCCTGGAAGATCTCGACGTTGTTGGGCGAGTGCTTCTTCGCCAGATCGAGCATCTGCTTGGCCTTTTCAGGCTGCTTTAGTTTCAAATAAGCGACCGCAATCATGAGCTCGGCGTGCGAGCTCGGCTGCTGGGACTCCGCACGTTGCAGAAGGTTGATTCCCTCCTGTGTGTCGCCCGTGCGCATGTAGAGCTCGCCGAGAATCAGCAGGTCATTCGTGCGTTTTGGGTTCTCGCGAATTACCTGGGCGAGCAGGCGCTTGGCATCGTCGTTGCGTCCCATGCGCTCGTAGGTCTGCGCCAGCCCGCTCATGCCGTCAGCGTTGCCAGGCGACATCTGCAAGCCGTGTTGGTACGCGTCGACGGAAGTCTGGTAGCGGCCTGCCAATCGCGACGTGTAACCAAGCAGGAACCACAGCTTGTTGTCTTGCGGAGCGGCCTTCACGGCGCGCTGGGCATAGTCGGCGGCTGCACCGGGATTTCCGTGCTTCAGCGCATCCTGCGCTGCGCGGGCCAAACGGCCAACTTCGATGCTGCTTCCCCACCCAATACCGTTATCGCCTGTATTGGCTTGTCCGGACGCTTGGTTTGTCTTCTTGTTGCTCGGCGAATTGGACGCAGGTTGCGACTGTTGCCCATCAACTTCGAACGTCTGCGCCAAGGCCGCAACCGGAAAAAACAGGGAGCAGAGAATCAGGAGAACAGTTTTTATTTTCACGTAGGCGACTCACTGACATGTCGAGAGTGCAGGAACTCCGCTTGTAAGCTGAATTCCTTCTCGTCGGATGCGAATTCCTGCTCATTGGCTGTTCGGGAGCTTGGAACAACAGCTACTCCGCTTCACAGTGGTATCGCGATGCACATTTTGAGGAGCCGGGGTTTGCTGCCTTGGGCCAATCCTGGATCCCGCAACTCTGGCGTGCAGGTGCTCCGGCAACCGTAAAGCGGATATCCGAATCGAACAGCTCTGAACGCTTTATCGCCGGAGGCAGTCCTTTGATATCGCAATCGCCCACTTTCCCCTCGCGAGCGATTCCCCTTTCCGCCATTTTGCTTATTTGCCTGGCGGTGCATGGACCTTTGCTGCTGATGCAGCTGCCGGCAAGCTCCTACGACGCGAACACGCACATGTTCTTCGCGGCGCACTATGCCCATCACTGGTTCAATCCATGGAACGCGAAGTGGTTCGGCGGTTTCTCGCAGACCACCTACCCGCCGCTGACCCACCAGTGGATCGCGCTGTTCTCGCACATCATGGGCATGAAGATGGCCTACATGTTCGTGCAGTTCCTCGCGATCCTGCTGCTGCCCATCGGGATGTATCGTTACGCGGCGCTTTGGGTGGATGAAGTTTCGGCCAGCTACGCGGCGCTGGGTTCGGTGTTCCTGGGATCGCTCTCCATGCTGGTTTATCAATCGGGACAGCTGCCCACCACGGCTGCAGCAGCACTTACGCTGAATGCGATTCCGTTCTTCTATGTCTGGTTGCGAACCGGCAGATTTACCTCGCTGTTGAAAGCGGTTGCGATTTCCTGGGCGGCTGCCGCGGCTCACCACGTGACGTTGCTCTTCGGTGCGGTCCTGTTTGCCATCCCGGTGCTGGTATTGGCGATTCTGGATCGCGAAGCCGCGAAGGACGAGGAAGACCGTGCTTCGGTTGGCGGTGTTCTCGGCAGGGCTGTGATTTTCGCTGTTATCGCGATTGCAGGCGTTGTCGTTGTTCTGTATCCCTACTGGATCGCGCTGCTCAAGAATCCGATCAACCAGATGCCGATCCCGCATGGATCGCGCGACAACTACATTCTTCATCCCTTCAGTGGGATCAATTTCTGGATCATCCCCATGGGCGCCTTGATCCTGGCGCTCCCGTTCATCATCGTGCGTGGATCGGCCGACCGTCGGCTGCGACCGCTGCTGATCGGCTGGTATGTGACCACACTGATCGGCCTGGGCGGAACGACCCCGACTGGAAAAGTGCTGCTGGGGCGCGCCTACAACGTTCTGACCTATGAGCGTTTCACCTTCTGGGCTACGATCATGGCGATGCCTTTCGTTGGTCTGCTGGCGGTGACGCTCATCCGCCGCTTCCGTATGAAGGCGCTGGTTGGCCTGGCAACCTTGGCGGTAATCACGATGGCATCCGCTGTGTCGTGGATCACAATTCATCCGATCAACAGCACTCCCTTCAACGATGACCAGGTGATTGCGTTTTTGAACCGCGACGAGCATGCGAAGTTTCGTTACATCACGCTGGGCTTCGGCAGTAAGTTTTCAGAGGTATCGCGCGAAGCTAAGGCCGATAGCGTGGACGGCGACTATAACTCAGCTCGCCTGCTTCCCGAGATGACGGCTTACGGTGCCGGCCAGCTCTATAACTCCAAGTATTTCGGCCTGTCGGGTATGGAAGCCCTGAGGGCTGTGTTGAAGCACGCGAATCAATACGGATTGAAATACATCTTCGTCCGTGATCGCTATTACGAGCCGCTGCTCGCATTTGCGGGTTGGCGCCAAGCCGAAATCTACGACAACGGCAACGTGACCTTGTGGACCAAGGAAGACGTACCGCCGGCCCGGCCACTTGAATTCAATGGCTTCAAACCTAGCGAAATGCAGGGCATTCTGTGGGGAATTCTGCCTGTCGGCTGCAGCCTGCTCGCACTATTCCTGGTTCTTCTGTTGCCCGAGCGGCGGCGTGTGAGTGCCACCCTGGAGTTTCCGGCTCCAGTCACGGTCGAACCGATGATTTTGCGGGAGGCCAAGTGATGAAGCGCGTACTGCCAATCATCCTCGTCGTTCTAACCGTTGCACTGGTGGCGATGGGAACCATGAAGCCGAGCGAGTTATCACCGGCCACCTCCCCTGAGGGCGCGGTACAGTCGCTCTTCGCTCACGTTAAGGCACATGACTATCAGGGCGCATTTTCCTACGTAGCGAAGACCAGCGACATCGACCAGCAAGCATTCGCACGCGATCTTTCAGGACGCGACGGCAGTCTGCGCACTTACTCATCGTTGCAAGAGGCCGACACTAAGGTTCTCCATTCGAGCGATAACGAGGCGCTGGTTCGCGCAAGTCTCGAGTACGCGACTGCGGTCGGAGCTTTCTACGATACGCGCGATCTGAAGGTTGTGAAGGAAGGCAGCGAATGGAAAGTGGAATGGCCGATCGCGAAAGAGGCCAACGTTCCGCCCCAGGTCATCCAGGAAAACTACTTGCGCTGGGATGTTATCGCTCGCGGAGCAAATGACGATTGGGGTGCGCAGAACGTGGAAGCCCCACGCGTGCGAATCATCTCGATGAACGCGATTCCGCAAGGAAATAGCACGATCATTGTCGGCGAGATCGAGAACGAAGACACGGTGCCTGGATTTGTCTCCGTCGGAGCCACACTCGTGGGCAAAGACGGTGGTGTTATCGGCGAAGAGACCAGCTTCGACAAAATCTCGCACACGCTATTGCCGAAAGAAATTTCGCCGTTCCGCATCGACTTTCCCAACGTCGCTCTCGCCAAGGTAAAGAGCGTTCGCATGCAGCCAAATTCGATGCTGGTTCCGGCTTCGGCCGATCCGGTCATCGGAGTGCTGCACCAGCGGGTCGAAACAGATGCGCGCGGCCGACACGTTCTGAAGGGCGAGTTGCTCAACGAAAGCGGACAGGTCGTGAATATCCCGCACGTGCTGGCGACGTACTACGACAACTCCGGCAAAGTGATCTGGGTGTCGGATGGCTATGTTGACCAGGCTCTCTTGCCTCAGACGCCGGTTCCGTTCGCTGTCGACTTGAGTGACAAGATGGCAGCCAATGTACACAACTACCGTGTCACGGTTAACGAATACATGTTGAACCGCGAAGACTAGTCATGACGAAATTGCGTTTTTATTTACTCGTCATCATGATCACTCTGGGCGCTTTCGCCACAGCCGCCTATGCCGCCGATCTGCGTGTGCCCGCCACAGTCACGGCTGGAAGCGGACTGAGCGTTCCAACGTCCGGCAGCGGAAGTGCGACCCTCTACCTGGTTGGTCCGGGAACGGCCGTGAAGCGCCCGGTGCAACTGGGGCAGGATGTGCAACTCAGTTCCGACGACCTTCAGAACGCGGGCTATTACACCATCGCGATCGGAGACAACAGCGCCAGTTTCTACGTGACGGCCGCGCCGGTAAGCTCGATCGCATTTCTGGCGCGTCCCTCGCGTGTCCCAGCCGCGACGCCCAACGTCATCAGTGGGACCGCTTTCATCTTCGACAAGTATCAGAACCTGGTGCTCCAACCAGAGCCAATTAAGTTCGACCTAACGGTAAATGGCCAGACGACCAGTCGCACTGAAACCTCAAAAGGAGGAGTGGCCTACGCCAAGCTGGACTCCTCGAAGAAAGAAGGGCCGGCGCAGTTCGTTGCTTCGAGCGGAAACGCCTCCGTCCGTCGCGTAGTGCAGCAGGTTGCGTCTGATCCCTGCAGCATCCGAATGACGGCCCAGCCCGACAAGAGCGGAATTCTGGTCCGTACCGATCCGATTCACGATTGCGCCGGAAATCCCGTGCCGGATGGAACGATTGTCACGTTCACAGCCACCGACTCACACGGGAAAAGCACAGTCGATGCGCGGATCAAGCAAGGCATTGCGCAAGCGCAGCTTCCGGCTGCAAACGGCGCAACTATTTCGGTGGCATCCGGCGTCGTCGTAGGGAATGAAATTCAGTGGAGAGGTGGCCAATGAAGACCGTCCTGCGGCTTGGGCTTGCGTGTCTGACGCTGTTCAGTCTGGTGGCTTTTCTCCCCAAGCCGTTGGTATTCGCTGACCCGAAGCCGTCCATATCGCTGAACATCCAAAACGCCGGCCCGCGTGCTGTAGAAGACACGACGGAGCGGTCGGTGGCTCGGGACTATACGGCCGCTTGGAAGGTAATGACCCAAGCCCTTGACCAGAATCGGACAGACATCCTTAGTTCGAACTTTACGGGAACAGCAAACGACAAATTGGTCGCCAGCATCTCGGAACAACGTAAGAGCGGTCTGCACCAACAGATAGTGGACAAGGGACACAATGTTGATGCGGTGTTTTACTCCCCGGAAGGCTCGGCCATGGAACTCCATGACACCGTACAAGTCCAATTGCAGCTTATGGATGGCAATACATTGATTCATTCCGAAGATGCCACGTTGCACTATGTAGTCCTGCTGACGGCCGCGGAAAACTCGTGGAAGATACGAGTGCTCGAAGCGGTGCCGGCTTTCTGACAGCCTGACCTTTCTTTGTCGCGCCCGTCCAACTACTTGCGACAATTTGCTTGATTCAACATGACTGGGCCGTGTCTACGTATTCTTTTTGCCCCCCAATTGCCACAGGAACGGGCTAAAATATCAGTAGCTCCAGTGTGAGGCGCGGCATCCAATCGCTGTTGAGTGGCTGGTCCTGAATGATCCTTACTACTACCCGTGTCTCTATCCTGGCAATGGTGTTGGCTGGCTCGGTTGCCGGCGTCGCCCAAAACCCTCCCGACAACATAACTCTGACTCCGTCGACACAGTCTTCGGACAGCCCAGACAAGCCGCAGGATTCGGCTCCGGCAGCCCAGACCGCGGCGCCGCAGCCTTCGGCGACGACACCTGCGAAGCAGCCCGACAAGGCCGCTGCCTATTACCACTTCATGATGGCTCACATGTACGAGGAGATGGTCTCGATGTACGGCCGCTCCGACTACGCCACCAAAGCCATCGACGAATATCGCCAGGCCATTGAAAACGACCCGAGCTCCGATTATCTGAACGCCGGGCTGGCCGAGCTCTATGCCAAGACGGGCAGAATTCGCGATGCGGTCCTCGAAGCTCAGGACATTCTGAAGCGCGACGGCAATAATCTGGAAGCGCGGCGTTTGCTGGGGCGGATCTATCTGCGTTCGCTGGGCGATATGCAGGCTGGAACCCAATCGCAGGAGATCTTGAAGCTGGCGATCGATCAGTATGAGCAGATCGTTAAGCTGGATCCCAAGAGCGTAGAAGACCACCTGCTGCTTGGACGGCTATATCGCCTGAATAACGAGCTGCTTAAGTCGGAGAACGAGTTCAAAGCGGCGGTCAAGATTCAGCCCGATTCGGAAGAAGCGGTCACAACCCTCGCCTATCTCTACAACGAGGAGGGCGATTCCGCTCACGCGTTGGAGGTCCTGAACACAGTTCCTGAGAAGGCTCGCACTGCCAAGCTGTACTCGGCTCTGGGCTACACCTACGAACAGGAAAAGGAGTACAAGCAGGCGGTTGAGGCTTATCGCAAGTCGACCGAACTGGATCACGACAATCTGGATGCGGTGCGCGGGCTCGCCCAGAATCTGATGAATGATGGCCAAACTGAGGCCGCGCTGGAGCAGTACAAAGCCATCGTCGATGCAGATCCTTCAGACGCGCAAACTTATATGCGCATCGCCGAGATCGATCGCCGCAGCGGCAAGTTCGACCAAGCGATGGAAGCGTTGAAGAAAGCCAACTCAGTTGTGCCCGACTCGCTCGAAGTCCAGTACAACATGGCTGTCATCGATGAGGCACAAGGTAAATACGACGAAGCCATCCAGATCTTGAATGATCTTCTAACCAAGACTGAGCATGCCGACGGGGACTATTCGACCTCTGATAAGAACAATCGCGCCGTCTTCCTGGAACGCTTGGGCACGATCTATCGCGAGGCCGGCAAGACTCAGTTGGCCGACCAGACATTCCGTAAGATGATCGACTTGGGCGATGACAACGCAGTCCGCGGGTATCAGCAACTGATCGAGACCTACCGCGACAACAAACAGTGGCAGCAGGCAACTACGATTGCTGACGAGGCCGCTAAGAAGTTTCCTGACGACCGCGGTTTGCAAATGGTCGCTGCCTCTCAACAGGCCGACATGGGCAGCCCGCAGGCCGCGATTACACGCGTCAAAGCGCTGTTGAAGGGCAATGCCGATGACCGCGAGGTCTACATCGCACTTGCCCAGATGTATAGCCGCATCAAAGACTGGGACAACGCCGAAGAGTGCATCAACAAGGCTATCGATCTTTCGAGCAAGCCTGAGGATAAGGACTACGCCTGGTTTGTTGCCGGCTCGATCTACGAACGGCAAAAGAAGTACGACAAAGCCGAAGAGGCATTTCACAAAGTTCTGGCGGACGACCCCAAAGACGCTATGACGCTGAATTACCTCGGCTATATGCTGGCCGATCGTGGTACGCGTCTGGACGAGGCGCTCGGCTACATTCGCCGGGCGGTCGCACTCGATCCGCAGAACGGCGCCTACCTCGACTCCCTGGGTTGGGTTTATTACAAGATGGGCAACTACGAGCTGGCGGAGGAGAATCTGCGTCGTGCCTCAGAACGCATGGGTGACGACCCTACCATCCATGATCACCTTGGCGAGTTGTACATGAAGACAGGTCGCGTCAAACTGGCTGCCACCCACTGGGAGCGTTCGCTAGACGAGTGGAACAAGACAGTTCCTGCCGAAGTCGACACCGATAGCGTCGCTAAGGTGCAGAAAGAGCTGGATGCCGCACGTGTGAAGCTAGCGAAGCAGACTTCTGGCGCGGCCCCGGCTCAAAAACAATAGAATCAGTCTCTTAGAAGAGAAGGCGCCGCGCCCCCCGGCGCCCTTTTCATGCCTTCATAACAAACCCGATAGGCGTTGGCTATTGTTCGAAGCCGTGCCGGCGGCTGTTGGGTTGAATCTTTCCCGAAGCCTTTGTCGTCTAAAACTGGTCCGTCCAGCCGGACCTGGTTTGCCGCAAGGTGCGGCATTCCGGTAAAATAATAGTTTGCGTCAGATCAGTCAGGAGTCCCTATGAAGGCAGCCATCCATCCGGCTTACAACGAAGTGCGCGTACACTGCGCCTGCGGCAATACATTTCTTACCCGTTCGACACACCATGGCGACATCAACGTCGAAATTTGCTCCGCCTGCCATCCGTTTTTTACCGGCAAGCAGAAGCTGATGGACACCGCCGGTCGTGTCGAGCGCTTCCGCCGCAAGTACGCGAAAGCCGATTCCGCCAAGGCCGAATCCGGTAAAGCGGAAACCGCAACCAAGTAACCTACTTCTCCAGACCATCAAGCCTCCGCCGTTGCGGAGGCTTTTTGCTGTTAGGACGATCCGCTCAGAGCGCGGTCAACAGACAGTAGACCGGCACCTTTCATCATTACGATCAGCAACAGCGCCAGCGCCAGCAGGTGATATTCGAAGCCCTCACCCTTCTGCTGGCCGGTCCAGTTCATAAAAAAACCGTTGTGGATATGGACCGTCATAACCGCGACGATCATATTGCAGAGGATGCCGAAGGCGGCGATCCGGCTGAGCAGGCCAAGGATTAGCCCTAAGCCGCCAAAGAACTCGGCGCAGATCGCCAGAAAGGCCAACGGAGCCGGTATGTGCATCTGCTGGGTGAAGAACCCCATTGTGCCCCTAAAGCCGTAGCCTCCGAACCACCCGAGCATTTTCTGAGCGCCGTGAGCGAAAAAAACAACGCCGAGTGTCAGGCGCACAATGGTCAGGGTAATGTCGTTGGAAGTAGATAGAAGTTTACGCAAAGTCGTCCTCCGGTGGACCCTGCCGCTATTGATGGCGGGTCGGTTGTACTGAGGCCCAGCGTAAAAGATGTGTGTTGTAACACGTAAGTTGCAGTATTTCTCGGTTTAGGCCTTACTGCTTGTCCGCCGCCTTGAACCCGGTCCAGGGATTTCCCTTCATATCGTGCAGAATCGGCTTCTGCCAGGCAAATTCTGGGTGTTCTTTCAGGAAGGTGTCGGCGATAAAATCCTCGCCGCAAGGATGCCCCGCGCGGGCCTGCAGCGTCATCTCCTTTGCCATGGTACTGTCCGCAGCTTGCGCGGTAACAGCGCCCATGGGGCTGTATGCCGGTTCTCCCCACGCCGGCTCCGCAGTCGGCGACTGATCACCATGGCCGCACAAGCCGCGGAAGTTACGATCATCCTTGCCTTCGTAGGTGTCCCAGTGGTCCGCCAGAAACTTCTCGCCCAGTGCGAGGTCGATCTGCCCCTTGTTCGCGGGCATAAGTTCGTCCCAGCGTTTGTGGCGCGCATTGGGAGAGCTCGCCATGTTCGCGGGATCGAAGTCCGTTTCTTCTTTTATCAGTTCAGGATCGCTGGGAAAATTTGATCCCACGTAGTAGCCATCCTTCGTACGCCAGACGCGGTGCAGCTTCAATCCGATTTCGAAGCGAGCGACTTCGCCCGTGTTGTTATCGGCCAGCAGCCAGTCGTTCGCGTAGCCGCCGTTATTGCCTTGGAGCATGATTTCCACGAACTTGTCGATGGAGTTTGCATACTGCAGGGCCTTGCGGGCGCGGACGAACTCCGGAATACCTTTGGGGTCGAACAGCGTGAACCCGGCAATGGTCGTCTCGGTCTCCATCAGGCCGGCGGA
This sequence comes from uncultured Acidobacteriaceae bacterium, assembly GCA_963834135.1. Lineage (GTDB taxonomy): Bacteria > Acidobacteriota > Terriglobia > Terriglobales > Acidobacteriaceae > Bog-257. Next base: position 204,803 of record CAWIAN010000014.1, read on the forward strand.
GTTGATACCGAAGTCATCGTCACTGACGATGATGCCGGGAAAGCCGTCCATCAGCATGTGATAGCCATGCGTGGGCACGATATCGAAGATCACGGTCCAATGGCTGCCGACGGCAATGCCCGTCCAGTTGCTGTGCGCGATGACCGGCTTGTGATCCTTCGTCCACGAGCCTGTCGCCACGAAGGCGCTGCAGTTGCCAGGCGCTTTTAAGTTGGGCGCATGCGCCTGCTTCTCCTGCCGGTTTAGTGTCGGAACATAGTAGTCCGGGATTTCCTCCATCGCATTGAGCGCAACCACGTCCCACACATCCATGCCGGAACCGCGGGCCTTCAGGCCGTCGGCTATGCCCTGTAGCTCCTGCCGATACTCGGCCTCGATGTGCGGCCACAAAATGTTCTTAGCGGTCGCGCGGTAGAAATTCCAATCTCGTTTCGTGCGGTAGACGTCATTGAACTGCACGGTCTTAAAGCCGGCCTCGATCTCCGGAGCCAGAAGAAATCCGTGCTGGTAGCCGATGTCCGCAGGGGCGCCCTCGAGATGCACATACACCCAGCCACCGCGCTCGAAGCGGTAGGCGGGCTTGAGCCGGGCATCATCGGGCTTGCTCGCGTCCTGTTTGACGGCAGCCAAGCCGGCGGTAGCCAGTGAGAGAGCGGCGAGAATGAACCAGGCTAAGCCGCGAGCAACGCGTCGCATGGAAACCTCCGGCAGGGATCGAGAGTGTGAGCAGCTTATCCATTTGCAGCTGGAATGGCAAATTTGCGTTTGGTTGCAATCCGGCTGAAATTGCTGATGCCGCCGTTGTTCGCTATCATCGTGCGCTTGGGGAACCCATGCCGATAAACCGTGCTACGGGAGCGACGTTGCGAAGTATTCTCTTTGCGTCTTTTGTTGTTGCGCTGGCAATTGTTTCTACTCTGAGCGCTCAAAGCCAGACGAACTCCGGACAGACCTGGAAGTTTGCCATCTCGGGTGATTCGCGCAACTGTGGTGACATCACGATGCCGGCGATCGCTGAGCACGTGCGTGCTGACGGAGCCGAGTTCTATCTTCACCTGGGCGACTACCGGGCGATGTCGAACTTCGACGAAGACTATCGTCGCACCCATCCCGACGCAAGCATTACCAAATATTTCAAAGATGCGTGGCCCGACTTCATCCAGCACCAGCTTGTTCCCTTCGGCGATTTGCCAGTCTACTTAGGCATCGGCAACCATGAACTCGTTCCTCCCATGACTCGCGGTATGTATATCGCACAGTTCGCCGACTGGCTGAACCAGCCGACATTGCAGCGGCAGCGCCTGGCAGACGATCCGGCGAACCATCTGCTCACCACCTACTATCACTGGCTACAGCACGGTGTGGACTTCATCGTCATGGACAACGCTTCGACCGACATGTTCGATTCGACCGAGATGTCGTGGTTCAAGAAGGTTTTAGCGAACGATACCAAGGACAGCTCGATCAAAACTGTTGTGCTGGGTATGCATGCCGCTTTGCCCGACAGTTCCTCGGCGGGCCACAGTATGAACGACTCGGCGCAGGAACTGATGACCGGGCGCAAGGTTTACGCGCAGCTCTCGGCCTTTCGAAACGCTACGAAGAAAAACGTCTACGTGCTCGCAAGCCATTCGCACTTCGTGATGAACGATGCCTACAACACTGCCTGCCATAAGGATGACGTGCTGCCCGGCTGGATCATGGGCAGCGCCGGGGCGGTGCGCTATCGCCTGCCGGCGGATCGTGCGCTCTCCACCATCGATAAGACCGACATCTATGCATACTTACTGGGGACGGTTGCGCCCGACGGGACGATCAGTTTCCAGGTTCGCGAGGTCCATGAAGCCGACATTCCCGCCAGCGTGGTGAAGGAGTTTACGCAGGAGCAGGTCAAGTGGTGCTTCGAACAGAATAAGTCGGACTACACTCCGGCCAATCCGACATGCAATACCGCGAGTGGACCGGAAGGACAGTAGCAAGCCCTCTCAAGCATTTCGTGGCAGAGACTTTGAATGCTGAAAGTCACGGCAGCCCATCTACAGGATATTCGCCGTCACGGTGAGAAGTCCTATCCTGACGAGTGCTGTGGCATCCTTGTGGGCACATTCGACAGCGACATCCGTACAGTCCAGTCGACGCTTCGCTGTAATAACGCAAGTGCCGATTCGACGCGCACCCATTACCACATTGATCCACGGGAAGTGATTCGCGCCCAGCGCGACGCTCGAGAGCGTGGCCTCGATATCGTAGGCTTCTACCACTCTCATCCCGATCATTCTGCGCAATGGTCGCCAACCGACCTTGCGGAAGCACACTGGATCGGCTGCTCTTACCTGATCGTTGCGGTCGAAAATGGCGAGGCAATGGAAACAAGATCGTTCGTGCTGGCGGGGACACTCGAGGAGGACAAGCGGCTAGTTGATGAGGAGCTGTTAGTGACGGACGAAAAAGCGTGATCCTAAAATCCAATCTAGCTGATGGCTGACAGCTGAGAGCTGTCGCTCCCCTGTTGCTAGTTGCCCGCAGTAATCTCTACAATCACCATTCCTATGCTGCGCTTTTCTACCGCCGGTGAATCCCACGGAGAGGCCCTGGTTGCGATGCTCTCGGGTATGCCCTCGGGCGTTTCCGTCGATCTTGAGTTCGTGAATCGCGAGCTCTGGCGCCGGCAGCAGGGCTATGGCCGGGGCGGCCGCATGCGCATTGAGCGAGACACTGCTCGGATTCTGAGCGGCGTGCGTCACGGCAAGACCATCGGCTCGCCCATCGCGCTCTTGCTCGGCAACAACGACTGGCAGAACTGGACCGAGGCATTGCCGGTGGAAGAAGGCGATCCGGCGAAGCATAAGCGCGTCGCTTCTCCCCGGCCGGGTCATGCGGATCTCGCCGGAGCCGTGAAGTACAACTTCTCGGAGGCGCGCTACGTGCTGGAGCGGGCTTCGGCACGCGAGTCGGCCGCGCGGGTTGCGGCCGGAGCGATCGCCAAACTGCTTCTCCGCGACCTGGGCATTGAAGTCCTGAGCCATGTAATCGCCGTCGGCAGCGCGAAGCTTGACAAGTCGGTTACATGGATGGCCATCACCGCACTGGCTGCGAAAGAAGAGGTCTTGCTGGGCTGTGCCGATCCCGGCGCCGAAGCGCGCATGAAAGAGCAGGTTGACGTGGCTCTGCGCACCGGCGACTCAGTGGGCGGAATCTTCGAGGTTATTGCGCACAATGTTCCTCCGGGACTGGGCACTTACGCTAACTGGGACGAGCGGCTTGACTCACAGCTGGCCGCGGCGGTCATGTCGCTACAGGCTGTCAAAGCAGTCGAAATCGGCGACGCCGTCGAGGCTGCGGCTTCACTGGGCTCCGCTGTGCATGATGAAATAGGATATGAACGGGACAGCGCGAGTTCGTTTACCGGATTCACGCGGCGATCGAACCATGCGGGCGGCCTTGAGGGCGGTGTGTCGAATGGCCAGGATATCCGTGTACGAGGCTATCTGAAACCAATTTCGACGCTGCGTCGTCCATTAGCGTCGGTCGATTTTGCCACGCGCGAACCAGTAAAGGCGGCGTACGAACGGTCCGATGTATGCGTGGTTCCGGCGGCGGGAGTTGCCGCGGAGGCAATGGTAGCGCTCACCATCGCTCGCAGCGCGCTGGAAAAATTTGGAGGCGACTCTCTGCTGGAATTACGAAGAAATTTCGAAGGCTACTGCCAACAGTTACGAAACTTCTAAATGATCTATCCCATCGTGAAATATGGCGACCCGGTCTTGGAGAAGCCGGCCGCCACCATCACCGAATTCGACGGCGAGTTGCGCAAGCTGGTGGACGACATGTTCGAGAGCATGTACGCAGCGCATGGCGTGGGCCTGGCGGCTCCGCAGATCGGCATCAGCAAGCGCGTGGCCGTAATCGACGTGACCTTCAAAGAGGATCCGGAGGCGAAAATTGTGCTGGTCAATCCCGAGATCGTGCACACCGAAGGCCGGCAGACCTCGAGCGAAGGCTGTCTCAGCCTTCCCGAGTTTCGGGAAAACGTGACGCGTCCGTTCAAGGTTACCGCTCGTGCCCAGAACATTAAGGGTGAGACGATCGAAGTAACGGGCGAGGAGCTTTTGGCGCGTGCGCTGCTGCATGAAACCGACCACCTCAATGGCAAACTCTACATCGGCCACATCAGCGCGTTGAAGCGCGACATGATGAAACGCAAGATCCGCAAGCTTATGAAGCAAGGCGAATGGTAGCCCCGCGATGATGGACTTGGTGTTCTGCGGCACGCCCACATTTGCGGTGCCTACGCTGGAAAAGCTTGTGGCAGCCGGCTTCGGAGTGAAGCTGGTCGTCACCCAGCCGGATCGTCCCAGCGGGCGCGGTATGGATCCCGCCGCTTCGCCAGTGAAGCGCGCCGCACTCGAACTGGACCTCCCGATCATCCAACCGGAGAAGATCAAGAACAATGAAGAGTTCCGACGCCAGCTTGCGGCGATTGCGCCGGAAGCGATCATTGTTGTTGGTTACGGACGCATCATCCCGCAGTGGATGATTGATCTGCCGCCGCTGGGCAACATCAATCTTCACGGATCGCTGCTGCCCAAGTATCGTGGCGCGGCCCCGATTCAGTGGGCGATTGCTATGGGCGAAACCACTACCGGCGTCACCACCATGCGCATCGATGCCGGCTTGGATACCGGAGACATCCTGCAGCAGGCCGAAGAGCGCATCGTGCCCGACGACACTGCATCGACTCTGTCGCCTCGACTCGCCCAGACGGGTGCTGAGCTCATGATCTCCACACTCGCCGGGTTGAAAAGCGGGAGTATCGAGCCGCGGCCGCAAGATAACTCTCAGGCGACGCTGGCGCCGATCCTCAAGCGCGAAGATGGACTGATCGATTTCACTCATACAGCCACCGACGCCTGGAACCGTCTGCGCGGATTCGATCCCTGGCCAGGAGCCTTCACCAAATTTCGCGGCAAGACACTGCACGTACACGCCGCGGCGGTTGCCCCTGAAGTAGCGGTTGTGGCGGCGGGACATCTTGCCGTTGAGCACGACCGCCTGCTCATGGGCTTCGCCCATGGCACTGCTCTGGACGTTCAGGAGCTGCAGTTGGAAGGTAAGAAGCGGATGAGCGCCCGCGACTTCCTGAATGGATATCGTCCGAAGAGCGAGGAAGACCTGGGCATTTAGCAATTAGCATTTGGCACTTAGCCCAAATGACGAATAACTCAGCCGCTAAGTGAAAAATGCCAAGTGCCAAGTGCCTCTCCCCATGCCGATCTCTCCCGCACGCACGGTTGCATTTGACATTCTGTTGCGTGTCGATCAGCAAGACGCATACGCCAGCGAACTGCTGCACTCCGACCGGCTGGAGCCGCTGAGTTCGGCTGATCGCGGGCTCGCCACCGAGCTGGTGATGGGCGTTCTGCGGTGGCGCTCCAGGCTGGATGAAGTGATCGCGGCGGCTGCGGGTCGCTCGCTCAGCAAGCTTGATCCCGAGGTTTTGACTGCGTTGCGCCTCGGTGTCTATCAGCTTCGTTATCTCAGTCGTATTCCGGCGCATGCCGCAATCAGCGACAGCGTAGATCTGGTCAAGCGCGCACATAAACGATCGGCGGCGCCATTCGCCAATGCAGTGCTACGGAAAGTGGCCGCTTCAAAACCTAATTCTCCGGCCGATGCTGCCGAAACAACCGCTACTTCTGTCGCGGGCGAGTTCGCCCATCCCGAATGGCTGGTCTCGCGCTGGATCGGCGAATTCGGCTTGGAACGCGCCATGCTGATTTGTCGCCATGATCAGCAGATCCCGCAAGTCACCGTTCGCATTGACGATTCCGCCAGCGAAGAAGAATTAAGGGGTGAAGGCGTCGAACTCGCGCCGGGAGCGTTGCTGTCGAGCGCGCGCATCGTAGTTGGCGGCGATGTCTTCAAAACGAAAGCTGTGCGGGAAGGCCGCGTCTTCATTCAGGACGAAGCCTCACAACTGGTAGCCGCCCTGGTGGGGAGCGGCTCGCGCCTGCTCGATTGCTGCGCTGCCCCAGGAGGAAAAACGGCGGCGATGGCGGCACGCAATCCGACCGCGGAAATTATCGCAGCGGAACTTCACGCGCATCGCGCCGAACTGCTGCGACGACGGGTGCAGCGTGCGAACGTAAAGGTCATCCAAGCCGACGCCCTAGATCTTCCGACAGAGGGAAACTTCGATCGCGTATTAGCTGACGTTCCGTGCTCAGGCACAGGCACGCTTGCGCGCAATCCCGAAATCAAGTGGCGACTGAAACTCGCAGACCTCGCCGATTTGCATTCACGGCAGGTTGCCATACTAAGCGCCGCATTGCGCCAGCTCGCGCCCGGCGGTCGTGCGGTGTATTCGACTTGTTCATTGGAGCGCGAAGAGAACGAAGCGGTAGTCGAGGAAGTATTGCGTCAGAATCCTAACTATCGTCTGATTGACTCCCATGCCGAGCTGGAGCGACTACGCTCAGACGGTGAATTGGCGTGGAGCGATGTAGATTCGCTCACGAGCGGGAAACTTCTGCGGACAATTCCGGGACTGCACCCGTGCGACGGTTTCTTCGCGGCAATACTTGAAAAAAGTGGATAGTGGCTGGTGGTAAGTGGATAGAAATGTAAAAGAATGCGAGTCGCGTCAGACTCTGAACCCGCAGGGCTCTTTCTTCAACGATCTACAAGCAACTAATCACTATCCACGAGCAAAACGAAAAGGCCGGCACGCGGCCGGCCTGATCTGAAAAGACCCAGGCTACTTCTTAGGCGCAATCGCGTCCTTTGCGGCCTTGGCCACGCGGAACTTCACGACGGTCTTCGCAGGAATTTTGATGGCTTCGCCGGTCTGCGGATTGCGGCCCATGCGAGCTTTGCGGTTGGACTTCACCAGACGGCCTAGACCCGGCACGATGAATACGCCGTTCTTCTTCGTTTCCTTAATCGCTACTTCAGCCAGCGCGTCGAGGAACGCAGCTGCCTGCTTGTTGTTCATTTCGTTCTTCTCGGCCATGTGACGGACGAGCTGGGTCTTGGTCATGCCTGTTGCCATTCGTAATCCTCCTTGAAAGGTGAGCAATGATTGCTCGACTTGTGCGTATCGTATACCAACGTCAATCTAGAGCAAAGCATTTTCACCATATTTTATGCGGTTTTTTCCACAGGAGCGCTCGAAAAGGCAACGTCCATGCGGGTTCCAGCGACCTTAACCGCACGGAGATGCCATAATAGAAGAGTTTAGCCACTCGTGAAACCAGCCACCGAGGTGCTGCGATTGACCTGTCCGATCTGCAATCTGCGAAAGGAAAAGCGTTTCTGCCTGGCTCTTCACGATCGCATTTGCCCCCAGTGCTGCGGTGAGCAGCGCGAGGTCACGCTCGAATGTCCGTCGGAATGTTCCTATCTGCAGCAGGCGCGACAGCACGAGAAGCCGCGCGATGTTCCCGACAATCCGGCCGAGGAGATGTTTCCCGCCGTCCGGCTCAGGCACGACTTTGTCGATCAGCATGAGCCGTTGATTGGTGGAATCTTGGCCACGCTGGCCAGGCTTTCACGAACGGATCGGCATCTGAAGGACCGTGAGCTGATCGGCGCGCTGGCCAATATGGTGCGAAGTCAACAAACGCTGATCGCGTCGGGATTGGTTTACGAGCAGGTGTTGCCGAACCCCGCGCAGCAAGCTTTGATTAACACGTTGCGACTGGTGTTGGAGGAGTACCGCGAAGTAGAGAAGAAGCACCTGGGCTATACGCGGCTGAAGGACCCTGACATTCTGCACGCCCTGGTTTTCACTTTGAGGCTGGCACATGTGCATACCTCGGGACGTCCGCTCTCCCGCGGCTTTCTCGACTTCCTTAACGAACGCTTTCCCGAGGCTCCTGGATCGGCGGAGGCCAGCGCCGATGCTGGAGGCCGTATTATCATTCCTTAGCTCTTCTCCTTATCATGCATTTCAACCAGGGAGTGGTTCTATTTCTGGCCGCGCTTGCCGCGGGCGCCATCAACTCGGTTGCGGGCGGAGGAAGCTTCTTGACCTTCCCGTCGCTCTTGCTGGTAGGCATCCCGCCAGTGAACGCAAACGCGACCAGCACCGTCGCGCTGTGGCCCGGACAGCCGGCTAGCGTCTGGGCGTACCGCCAAGAGATTAAGGACATCCCGCGGCGCACGTTTATCCCTCTGACCGTCACCGGGATCATCGGCGGCATCGCGGGCGCCTATATCTTGCTCATCACACCGCAGGCCACCTTCATGAACCTAGTGCCCTGGCTGCTGCTTGCCGCAACGTTGATCTTTACCTTGAGCGACCGGATCACTCGTTGGATTGGACAACGGCAGTCGCAGCCGCACGAGGCCTTCACTTCGATTTTTGGTATCGCGTTGCAACTCGCACTGGCGTTTTACCTCGGTTACTTCGGGGCCGGCGCCGGCATTCTTTTACTCGCGACGCTGGCGGTGTTGGGTATGGACAACATTCACGCCATGAACGCCTTAAAGGCGTGGCTAACGGCGGTATCCAACGGCGTGGCGATGTTGTTGTTCATTTATCACCGCGCGGTTTACTGGCCGGAAGCGATCGTGATGGTCGCAGGCTCACTGCTAGGCGGCTATTTCGGAGCCTACTTTGCGCAGAAGACCAAACCCTCTCACGTCCGAATGATTGTCATCGTGATAGGTTTCGGCATGACCGCATACTTCTTTGCCCGCCAAGTCGGGCGCTAAGCGTCACTGCCCTGGATTCAGTCTCCATATACCCCAATTCAAATAGGCAGCATAGGTAACCCACAGCAGGTAGGGAATCAGCAGTAGCGCAGACAAAGGGACGAGAGAAGAGAACACAAAGATTGTAAAGGCGATCGCGAACCAGAGGATGACGATCTGCAGGAATGCGATCTCGAGCATCCGCAAGCCAAAAAAGATTCCCGGCCAAGCTACACTCAACGCCAGCTGAGCGAAAAAAATCAAAAGCGCAGGACGGGCACCCAGTCCGAACTCCCGCCAAACCAGCCAAGCGGAAACTGCCATCATCACGTATAGGGCGGTCCAGACCGGGCCAAAAACCCAACCCGGCAGCGTTCCCGTAGGCTTGCGAAGCTGCGGATACCAGTCGCGTACGCTGTTGGACGTGAGAGAGGAACTGAGACCGCCCGCGCTCAGGCATATGGCGAGAAAAACAATCAGTCCCAACCAGTGACGTGTATCCACACGATCATTGTAGCTGGCGGGTAAGAGCCGTCAGTTGTCGGCTGTCACCTGTCAGCCAAGACCACGGCCTCAGCCGACACTAAGTAGTTGGCGAGAGGGAATGCGCTTTCGATTAGCAGCGACACAAGCGGAGAAGCAGGTCAGTGAGAGACGGACATCGAAGATGAAACCGGCGTTGTGCTGACGGCCGAGGCCGGGAGCTTTCGTTGCCGCATCCGCGTCAACCGCGTGCAGGAACAGAAAGAATCCCAGCATTCCCAGCAGCACCGACACCAGGCGCTTCATGAGACGTTTTCCAGTCACCCTAAATTGGATTCCAGCGAGGTTCTCTGGAGTAGCCTGAGGACCAAAAATTATTCGATCAGCAGGACGATCTTGCCATAGTTGGCTCGTTGCAAGAGCAGTCGATGCGCCTCGCCAGCTTGCTCCATAGGCAAGGTATGACCAATCTCGGGATGCAGTTCACCTTTGGCGATCCACGGCTCCATGGCCGCCAGGCAACGGTTGATCAGCGCGTGATCCTTGGCGAGCACGCTCAGCCACAGTCCGTGCGCGCTCAAGCTCTTCGCCATCATGATTCCCGCGTCGAACTGATGCCGCTGGCCGGTTGCCGTTCCATAGATAATGACGCGGCCGAAATGCCGGCAGCAGCGCAGGCTTTTGACGGTGTGCTCGCCGCCCAACATCTCGAACACCGCGTCCACGCCTTCGCCTTTCGTCAGCTCCCTGATGGTTTCCTCGTAGTCCACCTGGCGGTAATTGATGGCGTGATCCAGTCCAAGCTTCTTCACCCGTTCCAGCTTTTCGTCCGATGACGCTGTGCCATACGTCTCGACGTTCAGAATTTTCCCCATCTCGACCGCAGCCGTGCCAACGCCACCCGCAGCCGCATGAATCAGCACGCGCCGCCGATGGTTGCCGTTCCAGCGAATCGGCTCCATGGCATCATCCGTGATTCCGGCTTTCCAGTATGCGAGATAGGCGGTGAGGAAGTTCACCGGAAAGGCCGCCGATTGCTCCGAGGTCCAGCCCTTCGGTTGCGGCCACAATTGCTTGGGCTTGACGGCGATCTTCTCTGCGGCGGCGCCCCATTGCATGTAGCCCATCACGCGGTCGCCCGTGTTCTCCACCACGCCGGCAAACTCGCGCCCGGAGATAAAAGGCGGAGGTGGAGTTCCGCTGTAGCTCCCTTGCGTGCTCATGGTATCGGCAAAATTGATGCCCACGGCTTCCACCCGGACCATGACTTCGCCCGGACCGGGCTGCGGCTCGGGAACGTCGCGAACTTCCAGAACTTCAGGACCACCAGCACGAGTGACGAGAACAGCTTTCATAGGAATCGATTGTACGATGCGGTGCTTGCGGAGTCAGTGAACCTGGGAGCCTCATGCAGGGAAGCAGAATCCGCAGGCGGAGATCGGCGTGACCAAAACAGGAAGCTGAATTTGCCGGGGGCGAATCGTTGATTCGAAAACTAATTTCGCAGATGGGGATTAAGCAGGAACAGCCATGAAATCCAGCGATCGCGAGATATAGCTCTTCATATCGTGCCGGCGTACAACGGCGTCGAGCATGCCATGCTGCAGCAGAAATTCGCTACGCTGAAAGCCTTCCGGCAGCTTTTGGCGAATCGTTTGTTCAATCACGCGCGGCCCAGCGAATCCGATAAGCGCACCCGGTTCGGCGATGTTCAGATCGCCCAGCATCGCGAATGACGCCGTGACCCCGCCGGTGGTGGGATCGGTCATGACCGAGATATACGGCACCTTGGCTTGGTCCATGCGGGCCAGCGCCGCGGAGATCTTAGCCAGTTGCATCAGGCTGATTACGCCCTCCATCATGCGCGCGCCACCGGATGCCGATATGACGATCAGAGGGAGTTTTTCCGCCGTAGCTTTCTCAACTGCGCGGGTGATCGCCTCGCCAACCACGGTGCCCATGGAGCCGCCGATGAAGGAGTATTCCATGGCGCTGATAATGACCGGTTTGCCGTCGAGCATGCCGCGGGCGTTGATGACGGCATCGTTCAGGCCTGTGTCCTGCTGCGAGCGCTTGAGACGCGCCGCATAAGGCTTCAGGTCGGTGAAGTGAAGAGGGTCGGTGGAGACCAGGTTATTGTCTTCCACCTCGTATTTGTCGCCGTCGAGCAAGTAGCCGAGGCGGGTGCGGGCATCGATCCGGAAGTGGCGGTCACACTTGGGACAGACGTTGAAATTCTGGTCGAGGTCCTTCTTCCAGATGATCTGGCGACACTGGTCGCACTTGACCCACAGGCCCTCGGTTTTGACTTTCTTCTCGCCCGAGGTGTCCAGGGCGACGGATTCACGTTTAAACCATGCCATTGGCGCTGTAGGTCAGTGTAGCTGACGGACGTGGAACTTGTCGCGGGCGGCAGGGCCTGACCGGTCGCGGTGTCCTGGGGAGCGGAAAGAATGTCAGCAGCGCCCCAATTCAGCGATGGTTCCCCTTCGGGAACCCGCACTCACCGAAAGATTTTCGCCGCTCCGCCGATACAAGAATTGAATGACGATCTTCGACCAGCCCGGCCCGTGGAGGTTGTACCTAAACGGCGTGCTTCGCCTCCGCGGCAGCTAATCCTGGCCGCGACGGATCGGGCGGTCCAACGAATCCATTAGGAAGTCACAGAACCAATGTTTGCCGTCATAGGAATTCTGGTCGTTTTGGGCGCGGTAATTGGCGGGTTCCTCATGGAACACGGACCCATCCGTGTGCTCATCCAGCCCTCGGAGATCATCATCATCGGGGGAGCTGCGCTAGGAACACTGCTGGCCGCCAATCCGCTGCATACCTTGAAGGGCGTGGTCAGCGGCGTTTTGCAGGTGATGAAAGGATCCAAGTTCAGTAAGAAACGGTATCTCGATTCGTTGAAGATGATGTACGACATGTTCAACAAGATCCGCCGCGACGGTCCGAACTCGGTGGAAAACGACATTGAGGCACCCGACAAGAGCAAGTTCTTCGCGACCTATCCACAATTCGTCAAAGACCATCATCTGCGGGATTTTGTGTGCGACACCATGCGGATCGCTCTCATGGGGGGGGTTGAACCGTTCGATGTCGATCAGATGATCGAAGCTGACATGGATGTCCATTCCCATTCTGCCGAGCAATCGGTCGGCGCTTTGAGCACGGTTGCCGACTCGCTGCCCGGGCTTGGCATTGTGGCCGCCGTACTCGGAGTAGTCATGACTATGAGCGCTCTAGGCGGCCCTCCGGAAGAGATCGGCAAGAAAGTCGCTGCCGCTCTGGTCGGAACGTTTCTCGGCATCCTGATGTGTTACGGCATGGTCGGTCCAATTTCATCCAACCTGTCCAAGCTCTCCCACGAAGAGCACGAATACCTGCATGTGCTGCGCGTGACCATGATCGCCTTCATGAAAGGGATCTCGCCTCTACTCGCTGTAGAAATGGGGCGCCGCGCCGTGCCGTCTCATCTCCGTCCGAGCTTCTCCGAGTTTGAGAAGCACTGCAAGCAATCGGGCGCCGCGGCTGCTTCCGCTCCCGCAGCGGAGGAGCAACCCGCGGCTGTGGCCTCATAGGTGGGGAGTCATGCCGGCGAGTACACAGCCCATCATCATCAAACGCAAGGGTGGCCACGCCGGCCATCACGGCGGCGCCTGGAAGGTCGCCTATGCCGACTTCGTCACCGCCATGATGGCGTTATTTATCGTCCTGTGGTTGATGAACACCAGCAAACCGGTGCAGGAGGCCATTGCCGGATACTTCAAGGACCCTGCCGGCACGGGCAAGCTGCTGGGCTCGCTTCAACCGCCGACCAAGACGGTCAGCAAAGACGACATGGCGAAGGTGAAAGCCGAGTTGGAGAAAGCCATCCAGCAGATGGCCAATTTCGAAAAGCTGAAAAATCAGATCAAGCTTACGGTCACGGAGGAAGGCCTGCGCATCGAGTTGCTCGAATCACAGAAGGGAACCTTCTTTGAGAGCGGCAACACCGATCCTAACGACAATGGCCGTGAGCTGCTGATGACCATTGCGGAGGAGCTGGGCAAAATCCCCAACAAAATCTCCGTCGAGGGACACACCGATTCCGAACCATTCTCGGGTCGCGACAATTACACCAACTGGGAGCTGTCTGTCGACCGTGCCAATGCCAGCCGGCGCCTCATGCAACTCCACGGCTTGCGCGGCGACCAAGTCGCGCAAGTGAGAGGCTTCGCGGACCAGGAGCCTCGAGAGGGAATGGATCCGGCCGATCCGTCGAATCGCAGGATCACGTTGATTGTGAGGTATATGGAGCACAAGGGTGGCGGCACGGATAAAACCATCCCTTCCCTGGGAAATCTGCAAGAGGATAAAGGTCCCACAACGTCAGATAAAGGGTCACAACCAGCCGCGAAGCCTGAGCGATAAAGCTTGCGAGCGCTAGAACTGGCGGTAGGGCAACGTCACTCGAACCCTGCATCCGCGAGCATCAGGACGGTTCGTCAACTCGATCGCTCCGCCATGAGCCTCGGCGATCTGTTGGCACAATACCAATCCGATGCCCGACCCGCCTGGCTTGGTTGTGTAGAAGGGCACGAATGCGTTACTGGGATTGAGCAGACCGATGCCGTTATCCTCGACCGTCAACGTAACGTAATGTTCCTGCTGATCCCATCCAAGCGTCACTTTGGGTGCGGCGCCTTCCGCCTGCGGCGATTGCGCCTGCTCTAGCGCGGCATCGACGGCATTTCGCACGAGGTTGATCAGCATCTGCTCGATCAGGTCGGGATCAAGCATCATCCATAGATCGTTGCCAGGGGCAATGTCGACCTTGATTCGAGTCTCCAATAGGGCGACGCGTTCGATGAGCGGCCGCACCTCGGTCGAGCGGAGCGTCGGTGAAGGCATTTGCGCCAGCCTGCGATACGACTGCAGGAAGCGGTGCAGAGATGCTGTTCGAGACTCGATGATGCTGAGACCGCGCTGGAAGTCGGCGTTCTGAGCCTGCGGCAGCTCGGGTAGAGGCAAGCGCGAAGACAGGCTGCCTGCGATCGAGATGATAGGGGCGAGCGAATTGTTGAGCTCATGCCCGAGCACGCGAATTAATTTCTGCCACGCGCTGCGCTCTTCCTCGCGCAGTGCCCGACTCACATCGGAGAGCACGATCATCGTGTGCGGCACGCCGCTCTGCCGGAAGGAACGCTTGCGCACCATCCAGCGCGCGTTGGGCGCCGAGTAGGGTAGTGCGACCAGCGTTTCGTTAGGAGCTTCAAAGCAGGCGTCCAGCTCAAGCTCACTGGCTGTCTTGCCCAGCAGGCGCGCCATCGGCTGTTGTAGAAGACGTTCGCCTGCGGCGTTTACCAGCCGCAACACGTGATGGGGATCGAACGTAAACAGCGGCGTGTCGATCTCCTCCACCACACGACGGAGCAGAGCGGTGGCTTCGATGGACTGCAGGCGTTGTTCCGTAAGGATATCGGCAAGCGCATTGATCTCGAGTGCCAGTTCGCCCATGGCATCGTTTGGAGCGGCGCCGCGTGCGCGAAACGAGTAGTCTTCCTCGCGCAACGCTCCTACAACATTCGTCAGGGTCTGTAATGGCCGAACAATCTGATCAATCAGTGCAATCGTCAGCACCAGCCAGAGAAAGACCTCCAGCACGGTCAGCGAAATCTTGATGTCCTGCGTCCAGTTATGGGTCCAGATCAGCGTGGTACCGAACGCCACGCCTGGCGACGCAGCGAGTATGGCGAACAGCGCGATGCGTTTTTCGTACAGTAGATGAAGACGTTTGTGCGGACGCTCCGCGTCGTGAGAAGCCGCGCCGAGCACAGGAACAAAATGCGGCGAATGGCTGGGTTCGGAGCTGTCGCCCGAGCCTGGCGTCGAGACCCGCGCCGGATGAGGATCTCTGGCGAGCGCAGAGTTCACACTGGACGTTCCAGGAGGCTCGAACTCGCCGCCTGCACTAGAGGCCATAGCGTTCCATCCGGCGATACAGCGCGCCGCGACTTAAGCCGAGAGCTTCGGCAGCCTGGCTCACGTTGCCATGAAAGCGCTGTAGAGCCTTGCGCACCAGAATGCCCTCTACTTCCTCGATGCTGAGCTCTTCCAGGTTCTGTCCCTGTTGTCGTTGCGCAACGTTCAATCCTAGGTCCGAAACCTGTATTTCTCCGGCCTGGCACATCAGCACGGCGCGCTCCAGGGTGTGGTCCAATTCGCGCACGTTGCCCGGCCAGCTGTACTGCATCATCGTCTGCAAAGCGGTCGCGGAGAAGCCGCTGACCGCAATGCGATACCGCGCAGCATAGCGCTTGAGGAAGTACGCCGCAAGCACCGGGATATCTTCCCGGCGATCGCGTAGCGGCGGAATCGGAATCTCGACCGTGTTCAGGCGGAAAAGCAGGTCTTCACGGAAATTTCCCGCGGCAATGGCGTCCTGCAGATTAGTGTTAGTCGCCGAGATGACGCGCACATCGATATGCTTGGTTCGCGACGAACCTACGCGCTCGATCTCGCCAGTCTCCAGCACGCGTAATAGCTTGGCTTGCTGGCGCATGGGAACGTTGCCGATCTCATCGAGAAAGATGGTGCCATTGTCGGCAAGTTCGAAGCGGCCAATGCGATCGGTGCGGGCGTCAGTGAACGCGCCCTTCACGTGTCCGAAGAGTTCGCTCTCGAAGGTGCCTTCCGGCAGCGCGCCGGTGTTAACGGCAACCAGCGTCGAGCCGGATCGCGACGAAAGCGCGTGCAGTGTTTGAGCAACGACCTCTTTACCGGTTCCGTGTTCGCCCGTTATAAGCACGTTCGCGTCCGACGGCCCGATTCGCGCGATGGTCTGTAAAACCGGCTGCATTGCGGGTGCCGCAGCGATGAACTCCGGGCGTCCCTCGGCGCGCAGCAATCGAGCTTCGGCTTCCAGTTGCTGCGTCCGTTGCAACGCGCGATGCAATTCCACCTGCGTGCGCAGAATCGCCAACAGTCGTTCGTTCTCCCATGGCTTCTGGATGAAGTCGCGTGCCCCGCGACGCATCGCCTCGACCGCGAGCCCAACGTTGCCCCACGCCGTCATCACGATCACTGGAATGTTGCTGTCGAGCGCGACGATTTCCGAGAGCAGGTCCAGACCTTCCTGACCCGACGTCGTATCGCGCGTGTAATTCAGGTCGATCAGCACCGCGTCATAGAACTCGCTAGCCAGCGACTCGCGCACTGCCCCCGGTGATTTCGCGGTATCCACCTCGAAGCCCGCCGGGCGCAACAGTAGCTCCAGCGCCTCGAGAATATGCGGCTGATCGTCAGCGGCAAGAATGCGTCCGGTGCGCTGGCGGTGACGTGCCTCGCTGGAAGCGTCCTGTCCGGTGGCCGGATTAGCGGGACTCTGTGTTCTTGGCAAACTTCTCTCCCTCAGGGCGCGGTGCCGTCCACCGCACTTTGAATCTCGACTTTGTTCTCTTCCAGCGTCGTGCCCGTGGCTCGTTGCAATTCCAGCTTGGATTTCTGATAAGCCGTGCTGGCATTTACCAGATCAAGCTGCGCCAAGGCAAGATCGCGTTGCGCGGTCAGCGTCTGAAAGCTCGATCCTGCACCCAGTTGCTGCTCTTTCTGCATGATCACGAATGTCTTGTCGGCGAGGTCGCGAGCTTTCCTGGCCGCTTCCACCCGAGCCCGGCCCTGCTCCAACGCATATTCGGCATTTCGTACTTCGATGCGAATCTGTTTGCGCAGCTGCTGCTCGCGCAACTCCGCCTGTCGGTATTCCAGTTCGGAGCGATACTGGTCGGCCTTCGCCACCCGGTTGCGGATTGGAACATTCAGACTCAGTCCGACGAAGTAGTCGGGAGAAGTGCTGTTCCATGCGTTCTCGAAGCTGCCGAACCAATTGGTTGGGACGGTCTGGCTGTTCTGGGTGTAATAGAACGGATTGAGATCGCCTGCGAGCCCGGTTCCCCCATAGAAGCCGACCAGCGCGAGTGTGGGTAGAAGCGCGTTGATGGCGGCTTTGCGCGTGATCTCGCGGTTTTGCAAGTCGATCGTCGACTCCGACAACTCCGGGCGATCAAGCAGAGCCTGCGCGATCAACTCCTGCGTCGGCTGCTCAGGAATCTCCTGCACCGTGTCCAGCAAATCGGTGGGAACAACGGGCATAGCCTCCAGAGTCGGATCGTCGAGATTACGGGTAAGCGCGTTCTTGATTAACGATTCCTGCAATTGAAGATTCGTCTTCGCGACGGTCAGGTCCTGGTCGCGTCGCGAAACTTCCGCCTCGGCGCGCATGACGTCCATGGCGGGGATCGCCTGGAGTTGCAGCTGCTTCTGCGCGTTGTCCAGGCTCTGTTGCGCGAAGCCAAACGACTGCTCGTTGACCTTTTCTTCCTCGTAGGCGCTTACCAGGTCCCAATAGATGTTGGCGACCTGGGTTATCGTGGCGACGATCTGCATTTTGAAGGCGATGTCGGAAATCTTCTTGTTGTTCTTCGCGATCCGCAAGAATCGTAAGTTCGGCCCGGTACCGAATCCTGCCAGCAGCTGTTGTTGAACCGTGACGCGATAAAACGAATTGAGCGCCGGGTTCAGGCTGTTGTAGATACTGTTTGCGGTCTGGCGATTGTTATCGACTTCCAGGCTGACAGTGGTGCCGGTGGAGAATGATTGCGTGTAGTTCAGGTTCGCGTTGCCCGTATTCAACTGCAATGCGGGAACGCCATAGGTCTGCAGGTTGGCAAGCGGAGTGGTTTGATGTTCGACTCCGCCGGAGCCAGTGAGGATCGGATCGAACGAAGGCACGTTGGTTCCGATACCGAGAGTCGATTGCACGAGACCGGATGCGCCGGCGCCCGCTCCACCTGCGCCTCCCGTAGTGCCGCCCGCGCCCGCTCCGGGAGCGCCTGCTCCGAAGCCGCCCACACCGCCGCCAGGCGTGCCTTGCACAATACCGGTGTTGACACCGCGGAATGAGCCGCCAGCTTTGGTGCGCAGGATATCGGTGTCCGCGATCGGCAGATTGTAGCGCGCGATGGCGAGATCAAGATTGTTTTCCAGTGCAAGGTCGATCGCGTCTTGCAGCGAGATGTACAGCTTTCCATTGCGAATCAACTGGTCCAGACGCTTAGAGTTGGCCAGGTCAGGTTTAGGCACCGTGCTCGACCGGTAGGCGTCGAACGGATTACGCGAATGCGGCATTGCCAGGCTGGGCGGCGTGCGAATCGCGAGTGGCGGTGGGGCTGCCAGCGTCGGAGAAGAAGACGTCATGGCAGGAGCCGGTTGCGGCGTGGGAGCATTGGGCGTCTGCGGCTGTGTCTGAGGCACGGCCATGGCGCTTGCGCGGCTGGCGTAGCCTGCTGGGCCGGCGCAGGTGCGGGTGCCGTCTGCTCTTGCGCCTCCGCTCCTAGCAAGGTTGCGCAAAGGAAAAATGCCAACACCGAATTTCCCGACATGCGCGACAGGCGTTCCATCATGAACGCACCGCCTCCCCATTGGGGGCCAATGCCGGGTTGCCGGTGTCACTCACCAGCCATCCGTCCTTCATCTGAATGGTTCGCGATCCGTAGGACGCATTCACTTCCGAATGCGTAACCTGCACGATGGTCGTGCCTTCCCGATTGAGTCTCGTAAACAGCTCCATGATCTCTTGTGCCTGGCTGGAATGGAGATTGCCGGTAGGCTCGTCGGCCAGCAGGAGCGACGGCCGGTGAATCACCGCGCGGGCCACGCCGACCAGTTGCTGCTGTCCGCCCGACAGCTGATTGGGGTAAAGGTCTTTCTTAGCGACGATCTGAAAATGATCGAGCGTTTCGGCCACCATCCCTTGTCTCTGACTACGTGGTACGTCTTTGTAAGACAGCGGCAGATCGATGTTTTCCTGCACCGTCAGATCGTCGAGCAGGTGATAACTCTGGAAGACCATGCCGATTTTGCGTTTGGCCAACTCGGCGCGGTCCTTGCGCTTCATCAGGTGGACAGGCTGCTCGCCAAACCAGTATTCGCCCGCCCACTGGTCGTCAAGCAGAGCCAGCACATTCAGCAGCGACGATTTGCCGGCGCCCGACGGGCCCATGACGGTGATGAACTCGCCTTCCTTGATGGTGAGATCGACGCGGCGCAACACCCACGTCTGTCCCGCTCCGGATTTATAACTGCGTTCGACGTTCTTAAGGGTAATCATGAATTTCGGGTAGAGCGGGCCTTCAGGCCCGCTTCCTACGCCTCCCAATCTCTCTCCCGACTTCACTGAGGTCGGATCGAGCTCAGTGGAATCGAGTACCTCTTATCAACGCTGTAACCCAGATCCGAAGGCCTGCTCCAACCCTCACTCCCACCGCAATGCCTTGATCGGATCGATGCGCGAGGCGCGTCGTGCCGGGATATAGCTGGCGAGCAATCCAGAGGCCAGCAGCAGCAGGCAGACGCCCGCAATCGTCGTCGCGTCGTAGGGCACCACGCCATAGAGAAAACTGCGCAGCACAGTTCCTATGGAAAGTGCAGCAACGATACCGATTGCGACGCCGATCGCCAGCAGCAACACCGCTTGTCGTATCACCAATTGAATGACGTTGCCACGCGTCGCCCCCAGAGCCATGCGAAGTCCTATGTCGCGGGTGCGCTGGCTGACGTTGTAAGCAAGCAGTCCGTAAATTCCCGCGATCGAAATCAACAGGGCTGCACCGGCAAATATCCACAGCAGGCGCACGGCCAACGTCTGGCTGCCCAGCGACGTGTCGACCAGGTCCTGCATGGTCTGCGTTTTGAGAACGACGAGGTCCGGATTGAAATCGCGCAACGCTTTGCTGAGCTCGGTAATGAGCATGTCGGGATTGCCGGTGGACCGCACGACCAGGTTGGTGAATGCGCCGGTCAGGTAGGGCGTCAGCTCATCCTGGGGAGTCAGTTGCAGGTACGACAGATCGATCTCGGGCTGCACGGGCGCGGACAGCGTGGTCTGATTCGTATCGTCAACGACGCCCACGATGGTGGCCACAGCATGCGGTCCATCCTTGTCGCCTACTTTCAATTGGTGGCCAAGCGGATCTTCATTGGGAAAGTAGGCTTTTACCAGCGCCTGATTCACTACTGCGGCCGCAGGTGCTCCCGCCGCATCGGAGTCGTTGAACAAGCGGCCCTTCAGCAAGCGAATTTTCATGATGCGGTAGACGTTCGGGCTGACAGCGCGAATCGCCGCAATGGTCTTGTTCGCCGGATCCTTGGCGCGACCCACAATATCGACGGATCCGCCGACCTGAAAATTGTTTTGCAGAGGCAGAGACGTCATTAAGCCGGCGTCGGTCACTCCGGGGATGTGCTGCAGCCGATCGAGCAGCGGAGCATAGAAAACCTGATTCAGGTCTTTGCCCGCATATTCGCTCGCCTGCCCGAAGATGCCGGCATCGGAGTGCGGCAGCATCACGCTGGCCAGGACCAGGTTGGAAGGCTCGAATCCCAGTGGCTGGCTGCGCATCGCCAGCAGGCTGCGCAAGAGCAGGCCAGCCGAAACAAGCAGCAGAAGAGAAAGCGCAATTTCTCCCACAACAAGGGTGTCGCGAAAATAGCGTTGCTGCCTTCCGGTGCCGGTGGCGGGCGTACCTTCGCGCAACGCCTCCTGCGCCGGAGCTCGCGCAGCCTGCAGGGCCGGAACCAATCCGAAGAGCACGGCCGAAATAACCGAGAAGCCGACCAGTGCGACGGCGACATGTGCGTCGACCTGAATATGGCTGGAAAGCGGCAAGTAGAGATCGAGGTAAAACTTCAGCAGGTGAACACAGCCGTAGGCGAGAGCCAGCCCGATGGCGGCGCCGCTGAAGGCGAGCACCAGACTCTCGGTTAGAAATTGCCGGACCAGGCGCGCGCGGTCTGCACCGATCGCACTACGAATGGCGATCTCTCTGCGACGCCCCGTTGTACGCGAGAGCAGCAGGCTGGCAACGTTGGCGCAGGCGATCAGCCAGACAGCGAGTACGGCGAACTGTAGCGCCATCAATGCAGGCCGAACGTTGGTGGTCAGCACGTTGCGGTAGGTTTGGACCAGTACGCGGTTTTCAAGTTCGAGCTTGGCATAGGCTCGCGAGATATTGCCCTGGATGCCGGAGAGTTCGCTCTGTGCGGCTTGCGGCGATACCCCGGGTTTCAGCCGGCCGACGGCGGTCAGCGTTTCGGAATCGCGTTCCTCGTACAACGGCGAGCTCACCAGAGGAGTCCAGATGGCGGGCCCCTCCCCCGTGACCGGAAACTCGAAACCCTCCGGAAGAATTCCGATCACGGTATACACCGTCTCTCCGACCTTGACGGTTTTTCCCACCGCGCTGGGATCGTTTCCGAAGAACTTCTCCCATGCAGCGCGATTGATCACGGCCACCTGATTATTGCCGTTTTGATCTTCGGAGGGCAGGAAGTCACGCCCGATGGTGGGGCGAACCTGCAACAACGAAAAAAGGTTGGAGCTGCTGAAGACGATCGGAATGAAATCCGAGAACTCGCGGACATTGACTCCGCGCAAACCTACGGTGTACCAGCCGATGCCCTGAAAAGAGCGACTCTGCGCGCGCCAGTCCCGAATATTCGGCAAGGCGGAGTTCCCGGGGACGAGATTCGTCTTTCCCGCCTCACCCATAAGCACGATCTGCTCCGGCTTTGGAAAAGACAGCGGCCGTAGCAGCACAGCGTCGATTACCGCGAACATCGCGGCATTCACGCCGATGCCTAGCGCCAGCGTCAAAACCGTGACGGCCGTGAAGCCGGGGTTCTTACGCAATTGGCGAAACGCGTATCGCAGGTCTTGAAGGAGTCCACTCATCTTGTAGCTCACGCTTGTGGCCGTTAGCAATTAGCTTTGAACCTTGCAGCAGTCGGAGAATGCAGCCTGAGTTCGACAGATAAAAGCCAAGAGCTGATAGCCAGGAGCAGACGTTACTGCGCTTCCTGCATCAGCCGGCGTAGCTCTTCTTCGGCCACCACTTTTCCGTCGAACAGATGCACTTCGCGCTGCGCGTGCGCGGCAAATCGAGGATCGTGCGTCACCATGCAGATCGTCGCGCCCTCGCGATGCAGTTTCTGCAGCAGTTCCATCACGGCTTCGCCGTTGCGAGAGTCGAGGTTTCCAGTCGGCTCGTCGGCCAGCAGGATCGACGGCGATCCGGCCAAAGCGCGTGCCACAGCCACACGTTGCTGCTGACCGCCAGAAAGCTGCGAAGGATAGTGACGCAGACGGTGCGCCATGCCCACACGCTCCAATGACTCCAGCACGCGGCGCTTGCGCTCCGCCGACGGCATGCCGTCCCGATAGGTCAAAGGCAGCTCGACATTCTCGTACACCGTCAGATCGCCGATCAGGTTAAAACTCTGGAAGATAAAACCGATCTCGCGATTACGAATGCGCGAGCGGTCGCCGAAATCCAGGTTCGCCACCGGCTGCCCGTTCAGGTTGTACTTGCCGTCCGTGGGCGTGTCCAGCAGACCGATGATGGACAGCAGGGTCGACTTGCCGCAGCCCGATGGTCCGGACATCGCGACGTATTCGCCCTTGCGAACCATCAGGTGCACGCCGGAGAGCGCATGGGTTTCGACCTCGTCGGTATAGAACACTTTGGTCATGTTCTCGATTTCAATCAGCGGAATTCCTGCTGCTTCGCTCATGTAGTTGTCCAATCCTCAGAGTCGCTCTTGGCCACTCGCTCTTCGCTTTTCGCCAGAGGGCAAGCCTCCGGCTATCTCTATCTACGCAATCTCTCCAAGCTTGGTTCGGTCTTCGCCTACATGCCGAAAGAGTTTCTGGCGAAAAGCGAATAGCGAACGGCCAAGAGCAGCGCGTTACTCCAGCCGCACCCGATCCGTGTTATCCCAGCGCGACATGTCCGACAGGATCACGGTGTCGCCTTCCCTCAAGCCGGAGTCGATCTGGATCAAATTCACCGAGGCGCGTCCGGTCTTTACCTGCACGCGGGCGGCGCCATTTCCCGTAGGATCGAGTTTGAACATCGAGATGGTGCTGTTCTCCTGCCCAAACGCTGGGCGTCCGACGTAGAGCACGTTCTCCAGCTTTTCCAGGTCGATCGTGCCGTCGACACTCAAGTCAGGCCGCGCCCCTTTGGGCAGTTCGCCGGTGAGCTTCACATCGACGGTGACGGTGCCGTTCTGCACCGCGGGATCGACGCGGCTCACTTCGCCGGCAATCACGCCGTTATGCGTATCAATGGAGGCGGGTTCGCCGATTTGCACGTCGCGAGCCTGCGTCTCCGGGATCTTCAGTTCGGCCATCAGGTGATTGGGCTGCACGATCTTCGCCAGCTCGGTGCCGGGCAGTACGTGCTGTCCCACCTGCAGCGGCAACTCCACCAGCACTCCATCCACACCCGCCTTAACCTTCAACCGCCCCAGTTGCTGCTGTTTCAGGTCGGCCAAGGCGCGCATCTCGTCGACCTTCGCCTGTTGCACCGCAAGCTCGGACTTGATGGCTTCCGCATTGATCTTCAGCCGCTGGTCTTCAATGTCATCGCGGGTCACCATCTCCTGAGCCTTGCCCGCCGATGCCTTCGCCGCTAAGCCTGAAATCACGCCGAGATCATAGAGAGCCTTATCGGTCTGTGCCTGGCGCTGCGCCTCGTTATAGTCGGCGTTCACGGTGGCGGCTCCGGCCTTTTGCGTCATCAGGTCGCTGTCGAGCTTTACTTTCAGGCTCGAATACTCAGCCTGAGCGGCCTTCACCTGGAGCTGCGCGTCGAGCGCTTCCTGTTCCAGTTGCGGATTGGTCATTTCAACCAAAACGGTATCGGCCGTAACCTGCGAGCCGGGGAGCTTATCAATGCGGATGACGGTGGCTTCGGTCTCAGCGGGAATCTGGCGAACGTCTTCGTGACTGGGAGTGAGAGAACCCAAGCCGCGCACCTGGCGAAGCATCGAGCCACGCTTCACCGTGTCGGTCCAAATGGTGCTGCGGTCAACCGTGGGCGCAGCCGGTTTCAGCCGTGAAATCCCAACCGTGACACCTACCAGAACGACAAGTGCGGCAGCCGACCAGATGATTTGCCGGCGACGCTTTTGTTTCTTAATTTCGGGACGGGCGATATCCATTGCATAATCCTAGGAGCAAGCGTCGAACCATTCGGCAATGTGCATAATCCTCACAGCCAGAACCAGTTACCGGGAAGCCCGCGAGCGCTTGGAGCCGAGGCGGTGTCCCCTCTCGGATTGAAGTGTCCGCTTTCGGACAGTATTTGTAAAGGGAGGAAATAGGAAGGGACTGTAGGGTTTCCGGTCGTTTGGGAGCCCACACCCGGGAGCCCAGAGCCAACTCAACTTTCAGTCTTTGCCCTGTGCCATGGTGTGACTGTGGGCCAGGTATTTGGAGCGGATCTCGCGCAGCTTGTCCACATGATGATCGGCGATCGTCTGCTGCTTGCCTAACATATGCGTCACCAGCGCGATCTTGGCAAAGTGTTCTACCGTCTCCATGTTCATGTAAGCGTTTTGCAGATCGACTCCATAGGTCACAACGCCATGGTTTGCCATGAGGATGGCTTCATGGTCGGGAACCAGAGGCGCCAAGCGCGGCAGCCAGTTCCGGCGTACCCGGCGTCTCGTAACTGGCCAGCGGCACCGAGCCCAGCGTAACTATCAGCTCGGCGCAGAGCGCGCGGTCCAGAGCCATACCGGCCGCGGCGAAGCCGGTGGCCGTCGGCGGATGCGCATGCACCACCGCATGGATGTCAGGACGCTTGCCATAAATCAGCAGGTGCATTCCGATTTCGCTGGAGACCCCGCGTGCTCCGTTGAGCCGCTTTCCCTGTTGATCGACGATGACCAGGTCTTCCGGCTCCATCAGGCCCTTGCTCATCAGGGTGGGCGTGCACAGGATAGTGCCGTTTTCCAAACGCACGGAGAGATTGCCGTCCATGGCTGCCACCAGTCCAGCTTGGTGCAGCAACTTTCCAAAACGAACGATCTCTTCCCGGTGCTGTTGCTCGGTCTTCATGCGTTGGAATTGGACAACCCGAAGCGGGACCCAATGCTTGTATCGTACCGCAGCTGCTGACGTGGGAAAAGAGAAGATACGTTCTTGTCACATTTCCGTGCCGCGGTTTCGCTGCCCCGGCTTCGGCTGCGCGACAATGGATGTGTGCTGGTTTCCGACTTTGACTTTCACCTTCCTGACGAGCTGATTGCCCGTCAGCCCCTGGCGGACCGCGCAGCCTCGCGGATGCTGCATCTTGGTCGCAGCCGCGATCTGCTGGAGGATCGCCAGTTCCGTGACTTTCCCGAGCTGCTGCGGCCCGACGATCTGCTGGTCTTTAACAACACGAAGGTCTTGCCGGCACGGCTCTTCGGACACCGCAGTGGAGCTCACGCTCAGAAGGTGTCGGAGCAGAATCCCGCGGCCAAGGATTTCCTGCGCGGAAAGGTCGAGGTGCTGCTGACCAAGCGCCTGTCGGATGAGCCCATGGTGTGGGAGGCCCTGGTGCGTCCCGGCCGCAAGCTTGGAGTCGGCGAGCGGCTGTACTTTGGCGGGGAAGCCGATGAGCACGCGCACGAACTATCGGCGGAAATCGTCGATCGCGGATCTTACGGCGAGCGCCATCTGCGCTTCGATCCGGTGGACGACTTCTATGGCGTGCTGAATCGCATCGGGCACATTCCCTTGCCGCCCTATATCGATCGTCCGGACACCCCCGAGGATCGCGAACAGTATCAGACGGTTTATGCCAAGCCACTAGGGTCGGTTGCGGCGCCCACGGCCGGTTTGCACTTCACGCAGGAGATTTTGGAGCGCATTCGCCAGCGCGGTATCGAGACCGCTGAGGTGACGCTGCACGTCGGACTGGGAACGTTTCAGCCAGTGCGGGCGGAAGTGGTCGAGCGAAACATCCTGCATAAAGAGTGGTTCGAGATCTCCGAAGAAGCAGCGCAGAAGATTCAACGCGCGCATGACGCGGGACGGAGGATTGTTGCCGTAGGCACGACGACCGTGCGGACATTAGAGTATGCCGTGCGACACCCTTCCGACCTTCACATCACCGCCCAATCAGGTGAGGCCGACATCTTTATCTACCCCGGATTTGAGTTCAAGCTTGTGGGCGCGATGCTGACGAATTTTCATCTGCCGAAGTCAACCCTGCTGATGCTGGTTTCGGCCCTCTCCGGCCGAGAGCGCGTACTCGGTGCCTACGAGCATGCCGTGCGCGAGAAATATAGGTTTTATTCATATGGCGATTGCATGTTCATAGAGTGACGGCGAGTTGACCACAGAGCCGGACTATGCGGGCGCGACCCCTGCCAAATTGTTAGAATCGTCCCTTGCCTTCTACGAAGAAAACCGTGAAGTCCGCCACCGTCTCCAGTGCTGCCAAACCGGCGAGCGCCGCCA